>NZ_HG995459.1:967500-6200000 GCF_905336995.1 Pseudomonas sp. PP3
TTGAAAAGTTAGCGGATGACCTGTGGATCGGAGTGAAAGGCTAATCAAGCTCGGAGATAGCTGGTTCTCCTCGAAAGCTATTTAGGTAGCGCCTCATGTATCACTGTAGGGGGTAGAGCACTGTTTCGGCTAGGGGGTCATCCCGACTTACCAAACCGATGCAAACTCCGAATACCTACAAGTGCCGAGCATGGGAGACACACGGCGGGTGCTAACGTCCGTCGTGAAAAGGGAAACAACCCAGACCGTCAGCTAAGGTCCCAAAGTTATGGTTAAGTGGGAAACGATGTGGGAAGGCTTAGACAGCTAGGAGGTTGGCTTAGAAGCAGCCACCCTTTAAAGAAAGCGTAATAGCTCACTAGTCGAGTCGGCCTGCGCGGAAGATGTAACGGGGCTCAAACCATACACCGAAGCTACGGGTATCACTTAGGTGATGCGGTAGAGGAGCGTTCTGTAAGCCTGTGAAGGTGAGTTGAGAAGCTTGCTGGAGGTATCAGAAGTGCGAATGCTGACATGAGTAACGACAATGGGTGTGAAAAACACCCACGCCGAAAGACCAAGGTTTCCTGCGCAACGTTAATCGACGCAGGGTTAGTCGGTCCCTAAGGCGAGGCTGAAAAGCGTAGTCGATGGAAAACAGGTTAATATTCCTGTACTTCTGGTTATTGCGATGGAGGGACGGAGAAGGCTAGGCCAGCTTGGCGTTGGTTGTCCAAGTTTAAGGTGGTAGGCTGGAATCTTAGGTAAATCCGGGATTCTAAGGCCGAGAGCTGATGACGAGTGTTCTTTTAGAACACGAAGTGGTTGATGCCATGCTTCCAAGAAAAGCTTCTAAGCTTCAGGTAACCAGGAACCGTACCCCAAACCGACACAGGTGGTTGGGTAGAGAATACCAAGGCGCTTGAGAGAACTCGGGTGAAGGAACTAGGCAAAATGGCACCGTAACTTCGGGAGAAGGTGCGCCGGTGAGGGTGAAGGACTTGCTCCGTAAGCCCACGCCGGTCGAAGATACCAGGCCGCTGCGACTGTTTATTAAAAACACAGCACTCTGCAAACACGAAAGTGGACGTATAGGGTGTGACGCCTGCCCGGTGCCGGAAGGTTAATTGATGGGGTTAGCTAACGCGAAGCTCTTGATCGAAGCCCCGGTAAACGGCGGCCGTAACTATAACGGTCCTAAGGTAGCGAAATTCCTTGTCGGGTAAGTTCCGACCTGCACGAATGGCGTAACGATGGCGGCGCTGTCTCCACCCGAGACTCAGTGAAATTGAAATCGCTGTGAAGATGCAGTGTATCCGCGGCTAGACGGAAAGACCCCGTGAACCTTTACTATAGCTTTGCACTGGACTTTGAATTTGCTTGTGTAGGATAGGTGGGAGGCTTTGAAGCGTGGACGCCAGTTCGCGTGGAGCCATCCTTGAAATACCACCCTGGCAACTTTGAGGTTCTAACTCAGGTCCGTTATCCGGATCGAGGACAGTGTATGGTGGGTAGTTTGACTGGGGCGGTCTCCTCCTAAAGAGTAACGGAGGAGTACGAAGGTGCGCTCAGACCGGTCGGAAATCGGTCGTAGAGTATAAAGGCAAAAGCGCGCTTGACTGCGAGACAGACACGTCGAGCAGGTACGAAAGTAGGTCTTAGTGATCCGGTGGTTCTGTATGGAAGGGCCATCGCTCAACGGATAAAAGGTACTCCGGGGATAACAGGCTGATACCGCCCAAGAGTTCATATCGACGGCGGTGTTTGGCACCTCGATGTCGGCTCATCACATCCTGGGGCTGAAGCCGGTCCCAAGGGTATGGCTGTTCGCCATTTAAAGTGGTACGCGAGCTGGGTTTAGAACGTCGTGAGACAGTTCGGTCCCTATCTGCCGTGGACGTTTGAGATTTGAGAGGGGCTGCTCCTAGTACGAGAGGACCGGAGTGGACGAACCTCTGGTGTTCCGGTTGTCACGCCAGTGGCATTGCCGGGTAGCTATGTTCGGAATAGATAACCGCTGAAAGCATCTAAGCGGGAAACTAGCCTCAAGATGAGATCTCACTGGGACCTTGAGTCCCCTGAAGGGCCGTCGAAGACTACGACGTTGATAGGTTGGGTGTGTAAGCGCTGTGAGGCGTTGAGCTAACCAATACTAATTGCCCGTGAGGCTTGACCATATAACACCCAAGCAATTTGATTACTCGAAAGAGCATCAGATTGCGGTGTGTGAAGACGCAATGAACCGAAAGTTCGTACCGTTCACAAAACCGCAAAATCTATCGCATACCCAATTTGCTGAAGCGTCGAAAGACGAGTCGGCACACCGAATTTCTTGACGACCATAGAGCATTGGAACCACCTGATCCCATCCCGAACTCAGCAGTGAAACGATGCATCGCCGATGGTAGTGTGGGGTTTCCCCATGTGAGAGTAGGTCATCGTCAAGATTAAATTCCGAAACCCCAATTGCGAAAGCAGTTGGGGTTTTGTTTTGGGCGTAGAAAAAGTGCCGATCAGCTACAACACAAATTTGCACAGTTATTTTCCGTCCAGGACACTAGAATAGGTCCACCTTTTTCAGAGTCAGAGCGCTTATGCCAGACCCGGTTGACGCCCAAGGGCTGTCAGAATTGCCACTAGAAAATCTGGTTGCGTGTCATGAGTGCGACTTGCTGATGCGCAAGCCCAAGCTCGCTCATGGCGAGAAAGCCCTGTGTCCGCGATGTGGCTACGAACTGTATGCCCATCGTCACAATGTCGTGCAACGTAGTCTTGCCTTGGTCATAGCGGCCCTGCTGTTGTTTGTCCCGGCGAACTTTTTACCCATCATGCAGCTCAATCTACTCGGGCAATCGTCGCAAGACACTGTCTGGAGCGGTGTTGTCGCGCTTTTTGACTCAGGCATGCAAAGCGTCTCAGTTGTTGTGTTCCTGTGCAGCATGGCGATTCCGTTGCTCAAACTGCTGTGCCAGCTGCTCGTATTGTTGAGTATCCGTTTCAATATCGGGCGCAGTTACGGTTTGCTGCTCTATCGCATTTATCACCACTTGCGCGATTGGGGAATGCTTGAGGTTTACCTCATGGGCGTACTGGTGGCGATTGTTAAGCTGGCAGATATGGCAGCAATCACCGTAGGTTTCGGTTTGGCGTGCTTTATTGCTTTGTTACTGGTTCAGGTCTGGTTGGAAGTGGTCATGTCGCCTCACCAGATCTGGCAGGCGTTATCAGGAGAGGATGCCCATGCGGGCGATTGATGCAGGCATTCTGGTTTGTGCGGAATGTCATGAGTTGAACAGGCAGGAAGCTGACACCGATGAGCAAGTCTGTACTCGTTGCGGAGCGTTGGTGCATGCCCGTCGGCCCAATAGCCTGGTGCGGACCTGGGCCTTGCTGATTACGGCCGCCATTCTTTACATTCCGGCCAACATGTTGCCGATCATGACCGTCAACTCACTGGGTAAAGGCGCGCCCAGCACGATCATGGCCGGTGTGATCGAACTGGTTCACTACGGAATGTTCCCCATTGCAGCCGTGGTGTTTATCGCCAGTATCCTGGTGCCCACATTCAAGCTGGTAGGGATCGGGCTGCTGCTGTTTTCGGTGCAGCGCCGCCAACCACTGTCTGCCCGCCAGAGAATCTGGATGTACCGCTTTATTGAATTCATCGGGCGATGGTCGATGCTCGATATCTTTGTGATCGCAATCCTGGTGGCGGTTGTGAACTTCGGGCGGCTTGCCAGCATCGAAGCCAATCTTGGCGCCGTCGCTTTTGCCAGTGTGGTGATTCTGACGATGATTGCCGCAGTAACTTTCGATCCCCGACTGATTTGGGATAACACGGAGTCGGACGACGACCATGACTGATTTGCCTGTAGCGAAAACCCGACCGGCCTCGAACTGGTCTGCCATTTGGGTGTTGCCCCTGATCGCCTTGATCATCGGCGGCTGGCTGGGCTGGCGTGCCTACAACGAAACCGGCCTCGAGATTCAGGTACGTTTCGAAAGCGGTGAAGGCATCCAGGCCAACAAGACCGAAGTCGTCTACAAAGGCATGCCGGTTGGTAAGGTGAAGACACTCAAACTCGATGATGAAGGCAACTCAAAAGGCGTGATCGCCACCGTCGAGATGAACAAAGACGTCGAGCAATATCTTCGGACGAGCACACGTTTCTGGCTGGTTAAACCGAGTGTGACTCTGGCCGGTATCACGGGCCTGGAAACGCTGGTTTCGGGTAACTATGTTGCGATCAGCCCCGGTGAAGGGGAACCCACTCGCAAGTTCAAGGCGCTCGCCGAAGAGCCGCCGCTTTCCGATGCTCAGCCTGGCTTGCACCTCACGATCAAGGCTGATCGCCTGGGTTCTTTGAACCGCGGCAGTCCGGTGTTCTACAAACAGATCAAAGTGGGGCAGATCAAGAGTTACGTGCTCTCCGAAGACCAGAGTACCGTTGAGCTCAAGGTGTTCATTGAGCCGACTTACGCCAAACTGGTGCGCAAACACACGCGTTTCTGGAACGCCAGCGGCATCAGCATCGATGCCAATCTGTCGGGCGTGAAAGTACGCAGTGAGTCCCTGGCCAGTATCGTTGCCGGGGGGATTGCGTTTGCCACGCCGGAAAATCGCAAGGACAGTCCGCCCACCGATCCGAGCTTGCCGTTCCGTCTCTATGAAGACTTTGATGCGGCGGCGGCGGGTATCAAGGTCAAGGTCAAGCTCAGTGACTTCGAAGGGCTGCAGGCTGGCCGCACGCCGGTCATGTACAAAGGAATCCAGGTCGGCACGCTCAAGGCGTTGAAGGTCGATCCGGATCTGTCCGGTGCGAGCGCCGAATTGACCCTGGACCCGTTGGCCGAGGATTATCTGGTCGACGGTACGCAGTTCTGGGTGGTCAAGCCGTCCATTTCTCTGGCGGGTATCACGGGCCTGGAGGCATTGGTCAAAGGTAACTACATTGCTGTGCGCCCCGGTGACAAGGGCGCTGCGCCACAACGTGAATTCATCGCGCGGCCCAAGGCACCGCCGCTGGACCTGCGCTCGCCAGGCCTGCACCTGGTGTTGTTCACCGAGAACCTTGGTTCGCTGGAAGTCGGCAGTCCGGTTCTCTACAAACAGGTGAAAGTGGGGTCGGTGCAGAGCTACCAGTTCTCGCGCAAAAGAAACCAGTTGGTGATCGGCGTCCACATCGAGAAGGAATACGAAAACCTGGTCAATGCCTCGACGCGGTTCTGGAATGCCAGCGGTATCACGCTGACTGGCGGTTTGACCGGCGGGATTCAGGTCAAGAGTGAGTCGCTGCAAAGCCTGATGGCTGGCGGCATTGCCTTTGAAACACCGGAAGCGAAGGCGCCACTGCAGAAGCGGATCCCGCGTTTCCGCTTGTTCGCCAGTCACGAGGACGCCAATCAGAAAGGCGCGGTGATCACGATCAAGGTTGATCGCGCTGATGGTTTGCGTGCAGGTACGCCTGTTCGCTTCAAGGGGCTGGATGTCGGCAAGATCGAGAATGTTGATCTTAGTGACGATCTGCAATCGGTACTGTTGACGGCGCGTATCACAGAAGTGCCCGAGCGCATTGCGCGGGTTGGCAGTGAGTTCTGGGTGGTCAAGCCTGAGTTGGGACTGATCAAGACATCGAACCTTGAGACATTGGTCACCGGGCAGTACATCGAAGTGCAGCCGGCCGCGAAGAACCTCGGCCCGCAGAAGAACTTCGTGGCCCTGCCCACCCCGCCTGAAACCGCCAAGGCCGAAGCCGGGTTGAGCCTGGTGCTGAGTGCTGCCCGCCGAGGTTCGCTGAAAGCGGGTGTGCCGGTGACGTATCGCGAAATCACGGTCGGCAAGGTGACTGGGTATGAGCTGGGGCAGACGGCGGATCGCGTGCTGATCCACATCCTGATCGAACCTAAATACGCGCCGTTAGTGCGTAGCGGTACGCGATTCTGGAACACCAGCGGGTTTGATTTTGATGTCGGCCTTTTCAAAGGCGCGACGGTGAGAACCGAGTCGCTGGAAACCATGATTCAGGGTGGCGTCGCGTTTGCCACACCGGACGGTGAGCGGATGGGCAGTGTGGCGCGACCTGAGCAGACGTTCCCGTTGTTCGACAAGTTCGAAGAGGAATGGCTGACCTGGGCACCGAAGATTTCCCTCGGCAAGTAAGCTTAAGCAGAAAAGAAAAAGGCCGCGATCCATTGGATCGCGGCCTTTTTATTGCCATCAACAGAGCCGGATCAAACCGCGTCCATCTCCGGTTCATCCGCCTGCTCGTTGAGCGTCGCCTTTACCTGATCGTGACGACGGATGTACTTCCAGTCCGCCTCGTCGATGTAGATGCCGGCCGGGCCGCTGCCGCCTTCCAGGTCGATGGCGACACTGGCGCAGACCTGCGGCTTCACACTCGCCAGGATCGGCACGAAGCCCAGTTGCAGGCTGGTTTCCAGCAAGGCAGCCTGGTTTTTCTCGTCGATGTCCGCGGCCTCGTCGAGGTAGTACGGCAAGCGCACACGCCCGGCCAGGTCGCGGTCCATCAAGTGCAGCAACAAGTACATGTTGGTCAGCGCCTTGATGGTCATGGTGGTGCCGTTGGAGGCGGCGCCGTCGATGTCGGTGTGGATCACCGGTTGACCATTGACCTTGGTGATCTCGAACGCCAGTTCGAACAAGTCTTTCAGACCGAGCTGGTTGTGGTTCGCTGCCACCAACCGAGCAAGGTACTCCTTGGCTTCTTCGTTCTTGTTGTCCTGTTCCGCACTCTGGCTGAGGTCGAACACCGACAGGGTTTCGCCTTCTTCGTACTGACCCGCGCTGTGGATGATCTGGTCGATGTGTTTGAGCGCTTCCTTGTTCGGCGCGAGCACGATGCGGAAACTCTGCAGGTTGGACACCTGACGCTTGTTGATCTCGCGGTTGAACAGCGCGAGTTGATGCTCGAGGCTGTCATAGTCGCTGCGAATGTTGCGCAAGGTCCGGGCGATGTCGGTCACAGCGGCACGACGGGCCTTGCCCAGCGTCAGCGCCTCGTCGGTGCGGTGCGCGTAAGCGTTGATCAGCAGTGACAGGCGGCGCTCCATGTCGTCTTCGCTGTCGAACTTGGCCACGCCCTTGAGGCGTACCTGCGCGTACAACGCCTCGATCTGTCCATCGGCGCGCAACAGGCCCTGCCAGCTGTCCTGATAGTCGTTGAGCAACGGCAGCAGGTTGTCCATGGAGTCGTCGATCGGGTCCATGAACGGCGTGCCGAATGGCAGGTCCGCCGGTAGCAACTGGCGACGGCGCAGGGCGTCGTCGAGGGTGCGTTGCTTGGCTTCCATGTCGCCGATCTGGCGGCCGACCAGTTGCAGCTTGGCCGACAGTTGCTGGACACGCTCGGTGAACGCATCGCTGGAGCGCTTCAATTCGTCCTGCGCGGCTTCCATCTGCGCCAGTTGTTCCAGCTTGTCACCTTCCTCGGCACTCAGGGTTTGCGCGCGACGGAAATCTTCCAGGGCTTTTTGCGCGTCTAGCACTTGCTGGTACAGCGCTTCGGTCTGGGTCTTGCTCGCGGCGCGGTCGGCGGCCACGGCTTGCTGGGTTTTCAGTTGCTTGAGTTCTTTTTCCAGACGCTCTTTCTGATCGCGCAACGCCGCACGGTCGGCCAGCGCTTGCAGAGCTGGCGGCTCGATGTGCGAGATGTCGATGGACAGCCCCGGCACTTCGAAACGCTCGCCCTTGAAACCGTCGAGGATCAGCTCCACGGATTTCACCCAGTCGCCGTTCTCGTCAAGGGTGATGCCGTGCTCGCCCAGCGGCAGGCTGAACAGCGCGCTGTTGAACAGGCGCATCAGGCGTTCGACGTCTTGTTGCGAGAACTCTTCGCGCAGGCGCGCATAGCTGTTGTTGTCGGCGTGATCGAGTTGCTGCTTGACCGACTTCAGGCGTTTTTCCAGATCCCGCAGGCGTTCTTCCAGGTCTTCGGCGCTGAACTGACGGGACTGTGCCAGCGCACCGGCCAGTTCATCGTGAGCGTCCTTGGCCGCGAGCAGTTGTTGCTCCAGCACCTTGACGTCATCGACCAGGGCAAACCGATGCTTGAGCACCGCCAGTTCGCCGAGCCAGCGCTGGATGCCGGTGATTTCCCGCTCCAGGCGCATCAGTTCCTGAGTGCCGCCGCGCTGATCGTTTTGCAGGGCGTCCTGTTCGTTGCGGTAGTGCTCGGCCTGGATGGTCAGCTCTTCCTTGCGCGCACTGGCGTAGTCCGACCAGGTGCCCAGCAGGGAATCGAGCAGTGGCGAAATCCGGTGCAGCTTGCCGCGCAGGATGTCGCGTTGTTTCACGCCATTGGCCAGGGCTTCGACGAGTGGACCGGCGGCGACCAGCGAGTTGTAATCCTGTTCCATCCGTCGTACATCGCGGAAGGCTTCTTCGCACGCGGCAATGTAATCGACGCTACCGGAACGCAGGCTGTGTTCGAAGGCGTCGAGGAACAATTGCTTGAGCTTGGCCGCGGTGATTTCACGCATGTGCAGCAGGTTGATGAACAGTGCGCGGAAGGTCTTCAGGCTCTGTTCGCTGGTGGAGCGCAGCGGGATCAGGGTCAGGTCCAGCGGAATCGACGTGTGGCCGCCGACCAGCAGGCGACGCAGTTCGTCAGGCTTGAGTTCATAGGCTTTCAGGCCTTCACGCTCAAGGTTGGTGAACAGTTCTTTCTGGCGCAGGCAGGTGTCGTTCTTCTGGTAATGAGCCAGATCCAGCTTGCCGGCGTAGGCAAAGAACTGGTGACCGAAACCACCGCCCGGGCCGCGCCCGACCACGCCGATGACGTGTGGGCCGTGGGGCAGCGAGACTTCTACGAGGATGTAGCTGGTGTCCGAGGCGAAGTAGAAACGCCGGGATTGCTCCAGGCTGTACTTGCCGAAACTCATGTCCGACATGCGCGCCAGAATCGGGAACTGCAAGGCGTTGATCGAAGCGGATTTACCGAGGTTGTTCGCGCCGTAGACCGACAGCGGCTCTTCCAGCGGGAACAGGCCGAGGCTGTAGCCGGCGGTGTTCAAAAGGGCAAAGCGGCGGATGCCGTAACGTTCCTTGCTCATGCGTCGAGCTCCTGTTCTTCGGCAATGGCGCGGGCCAGGGCGTCTTCTTCGCTTTCGCCTTCGAACTCACTGAGGTCCAGTGGGTCGTCGGTCTGCAGCAGTTTTTCGTCGCTGTCTTCGTCGATCAGCACCGGCACGGGCAGTGGCAATACGCTGTGCAGGCTGGCGGCCAGATCGCGGTCTTGTTGAACAGACAGGCAGACGTCGAGGAATCGGTGCATCGGCGGGAGGAAACGGTAGACGCCGTTTTCTTCGCTGGCGAAACCGAGTTGGGTCATGCGACGCATGATTTTTTCTTCGAGCTCGTCCTGGGTCTGCACTTCGGCCTGGATGAACAGGTCGCGGTACTTTTCCAGCAGCGACGGCAGTTCATCGCGACCGAGGCTGCCGCCATCGAGCACGGCGATCGGGTCGCGGCCCTGATCGGCCAGGTGCTCGACGAGGATGAAGGTGAACAGCGCCAGACGCTGGGCTGTCTTGTTCACCGCCGCCGCCGCGAGATCCGGCACGAAGTAGTAGAAGCCACGGGTGTCGCAGACCAGTTCAAAGCCCAAGGCCTTGAACAGCGTGCGGTACTGGTCCTGAAAGTTAGACAACTGCGCGTACAGCTCCGGATCGCGGCGGCTGACGTGGTAACCCTTGAACAGCTCGCGAAAGATCGGCGCCAGATGGGACAGTTCGGATAGATCAAGATGCATAAGGAGTGCTCGCAGAATCCTCGGCGGCGGTGTCGCCGGCCGAGAGCAGGGCGAAGGAGCGCAGGCTGACCTGGTGCTCGTGTGTGAAGTAGTCGCGACGTTCCAGGCGCTCACGCTTGAAGCGCTTTTCCCGGGACAGGCGCGAGAACCAGTACAGCAATTCGTCCGTGGCGCCGTCCGGTTCCTGCTCCAGCAGCCAGGTCATCAGGTCCGGCATCGGCAGGGCGTCTTCGCAGCGGTCGAGCATTTCCCGGACCGTGCGTGGCGCGCGTGGGGCATCGCCGCCCTTGTGGGTCTTGTGTGCCTTGGGGAAGCGCGCGGGTTTTGGCTCGAAACGGGCCAAGGCGTACACGTAGGCCTCGACCTGACTGGCGCTGCCGAGAAAGGTGCTCTGCGGACGGGTGAACATCGGCATGGCCGCTTGCGGCACGGCGTCGATGCCCTTGCGTCGGATCATCGAAAGGGCCAACGCCGCCCCACGGGTCACCGCGTTGTGCCGGCGCGCTTCTTCACGTAGCGGCAGCAGCAGTTCGCGGGCGTGACGCAGGGTCAACTGGGCGCTGGTTTGCATTTCGAGGATGCGCGCGTGGGTACGCAACAGCATGTCGTCGTCGACCAGGTGGCCGAGGCGTTGCTGTTCGCTGAGCATCTTCAGCAGCACGGTTTCGACCTTGCGCACGCCTTGTTCGAAGGCGCCGTCGGCGTTCACCAGATCAATCATCGGCTCGACGTATTCGTCCCAGGTCGCCAGCACTTCCGCGTAACGCTGACGCAGCGGTATCTGCCGGTCGCTGGTTTTCGCCCGTTCGGCGACGGCCACCAGTGCCTGTTCGTCGTTATCGAGTTTTTTCAGCACGTCACGCACGCGCATGTCGAGCAGACGCAGTTGACGAGCCAGGTCATGACCGTCGCGGATATCGAACGCGTCCTGGATATAACCGGCCAGACGCTCGAGGTGGCGCAGATAGGCTTCGATCTCCAGGCACAAGCCCAGACGGTGTTCGCGGCGCAGATAGGCGAGGAAGTCGTGAATTTGCGCATTGAGCTCGAAACGGTTCGGGCTTTTCGCCACGGGAACCAGAATGTCGAGGCGAATCCACACGTCCAGCAGGCTGGTGATGTCCTGCGGCGTACTGTCGAGTTGCTGGGTGGCCAACTGTGAACGCAGTTCGTTGAGGCTCAGTGTGCCCTGGTCGAAGTGCTCGCACAGTGGCTCCAGAAGTGCCCAGTGTTCAGCGAGGGCGCGCAAGACGCGCTTGGGTTCGATCATCGGAATGGCCGGCTGGTTGGCGATTAAAAGCGGCGATTGTACTGCATCGGAGGCAATGCGATTCACTCTCGGGACAGGCTGTCGTTTTTTCTATGGGTAAAGTCAATCGATCAACAGCAGGCGATCTTGAGCGAACGGCGGTAGAATCAGCGCACTTTAGTTATCCACAAGTGGCCGACCTTTGCTTATTGAGTCCCGTCGTCGCGCTTATTTGAACGCCATGCAGGTGGTCAACTGGCTGCCGCGCACCGAATTGCCTTTCGCCGCTCCGTCGCGGCCCGAGCTGCTGGAGATGCCCGAGCTGCTTGGCGTCGCGCCTGTGGCCCCGGCTGCCGTGGCTGAAGCGCCTGTGGCGCCCGTGACGCCGGTAGTCAAACCGGCGGAACGGACAAAGATCGAGGTGCCACGGCCATCGCTGGCGAGCACACGCACCGGAGCCATCCCGGTGGACGAGGCGGTAGAGGCGCCGGTCGTGGTCAAGGCACCGATCGTGCCGCCACCGCGTTTCGCCCTGCAGTTGCTGCGGGCCGGGCGCTGCCTGCTGCTGGTCGAGTTACCCACAGGCGAGGCGTTTCAGGCTCGCGATCCCGCTTATCTGTTGCTCAAGGACATGCTGCGCGCCGCCGGTCTGCCGGACAGCCCGCAGATCGTCGGTGAGCCGGTGCGCTGGCCATTGCTGGTGCGCGGCACGATGGACCAGGGCCCGGAAGCGGCCCGCGATTTCGTTCAGGGTTTCCTCTCGGCCAGGCTCGAAGACGCGCCGTGCGTCTGCGTGTGGCTGATCGGCCTGCCTGCGGTGCGTTTTGCCGGTGAGGCGGATGCCGAGTCCTTCAATCGGGAACTGCAGGTCGAAGGCCTGGGCTCGGCCTGGGCGGTGCCTGGCCTGGAATTATTAATGGAAGAGCCACAGCGTAAGGCTGATGTCTGGCAAGCCATGCGTCGGCTGATGGCGCGTTGGAAAGAATCGAATGAGTGACGCTGTATCGTTCCGCCCGATGACCGAGGCGGACCTGGAAACCGTTCTGAAGATTGAATACGCGGCCTACAGCCATCCCTGGACCCGCGGGATTTTTCTGGATGGCCTGGGCAAGTACCAGATCTGGCTGATGTTTGAAGGGCAGCAACAGGTTGGCCACGGTGTGGTGCAGATCATCCTCGACGAGGCGCATCTGCTGAACATTACGGTCAAACCGGAAAACCAGGGCCGTGGCCTGGGTTTGACGCTGCTGGAACATCTGATGTCGATTGCCTACAAGGCTGAAGCTCGAGAATGTTTCCTGGAGGTTCGCGACAGCAATACTGCCGCGTTCAAGCTGTACGAGCGCTATGGCTTCAATGAGATTGGCCGTCGACGGGATTACTACCCGGCGGTAGGTGGGCGCGAAGACGCGGTAGTGATGGCCTGCACGTTGGTGGACTGAGTCATATTGTGGCGAGGGAGCTTGCTCCCTCACCACAAAAAAATCAGCGCTTGCGGTCCAGAGGATCGCGCCGCGCCATTTCCGCCTCATCCGGCCCGTTGCCGCCGCCAATGTCGTCTTCATCGACAATGCTCAGGTCCCAATCGGCCTGATCCCCTGTGCCGGCTTCGCGAGCATCCCGAGCGCCGTCTTCGCGGATCAGGGTTTCCGGGCTCATGTCGTCGTCGGTGGGTTCGTGGTCATCCGTCGAGGCGCCGGTCATGCCGGCTTCGCGGACGCGCTGGCGTGGCATCAGCTGTTCGCGCTCGTTGTCGGGCAACTCGTCACCGATTTTTGCGCTGGGTTCGTCCTCGTCGAAATCCAGCTCATTCATCGAACCCATGCGGTCTTCGTTGTCATCGATGGGTTCCGGTTGCACCGCATCGTAAGGACGTCGTGATTCAGTCATGGCAATTCCTCATACTGTGGGCCTTACTAGGGTGGACCCATTGGGTTACCGAGAATTCAACCGGCATGGAGCCCTGCGTCCAGGTATGAGGAAAGCAACGGCATTTCGCGCGTGACCCCGACGGACGGTTGTCAGTCAAAGCTGCGCACCATTCTTGAGGCTTCAAAGCATGAACGAATTACAAGATCTGATTGATAACAACGAGCGCTGGGCCGACGCGATCACCAAAGAAGATCCTGACTTCTTCGCCAAGCTGGCGCGCCAACAGACTCCAGAGTTCCTGTGGATTGGCTGCTCCGACGCACGGGTGCCGGCCAACGAGATTGTCGGCATGCTGCCGGGTGATCTGTTCGTCCACCGCAACGTGGCCAACGTGGTGCTGCACACCGACCTCAACTGCCTGTCGGTGATTCAGTACGCGGTGGACGTGCTCAAGGTCAAACACATCCTGGTCACTGGCCACTATGGCTGCGGTGGCGTGCGCGCCTCGATGCAGGATCGTCAGTTCGGCCTGATCGACGGCTGGCTGCGTTCGATTCGTGATTTGTATTACGAAAAGCGCGAAGAACTGGCTGTGTTGCCGACTGAGGAAGAGCGGGTCGACCGTCTCTGCGAACTGAATGTGATCCAGCAAGTGGCCAACGTCGGGCACACCAGCATTGTGCAAAATGCCTGGCATCGCGGGCAGAGCCTGTCGATTCACGGCTGCATCTATGGCATCAAGGACGGTCGCTGGAAAAGCCTGAACACCACCATCAGTGGATTCGAACAGTTGCCGCCGCAGTATCGCCTGCGTCCGTTCGAACCGCTGTAAGTCCTTCAGCGGGGCCATTGCCGACGCCAGTGTTGCAAGCATCTGGTCGTCGGCGCTGGCCGTGGGCTGGCATCGATTTATAGCGCTGGCGCGGGAAGTGCCGTCGCTGGCGCGGGTGCCTTGAGCTGTTTGAGCTGGGCCTGGATCGTTGCCGACGCGCATTTGCCCACGGCTTGTGCGGGCGTCAGGTTGCGGATCGAGGTGTAGAAAAGCTCACAGGTTTTATCCTTCTGCGCCACTTGCCAGGTTTGCGTGCAGCTTTTCAGCTCAACGTCAGGATTGGTGTCGGATTCGCGCCCCATCGCGGCCTGCCAGCACGCGGCACTCAAATCCTGCCCCATGACTTTCAGGCCCGCCGTATCGGCCTTGGCCTTGGCATCGGTGCCCGTGTAATTCGCCGGATCAGCGGCGTACCAAATGTAGCTCGGATGGTTGGCTCCCAGCACGGGGACTTTCACCCCCTCGTTCGGGCTGATGTAGACCAGGCTCAACACATTCACCGTCGGCCCGTATTGCTCCTTGATCCAGTTACGCACCGGTGTGCCGAAGGCAACCATCGGCAGGGCATCGCCGCTGGCGTTCAGGCTGACCTGCTTGACCATCGTGGTCTGGTACTCCTTGAAGTAGCTATAGACACCCTCAAGGTCCTTGCCGGCGTTGGACGGTGCGGCAATCGGAGCAATATCGATGATGGTCTGGTAGCCCGGCGTTTGTTCGGCAGGGACGCCGTTGACCGTCAGCAGCGTGGCCCAGCGATCGGTGGTGGCAGACCGCAGGTAATCCTGAGCCTGGGTCAGCGAATAGTCTGGCGGAAAGTGCAGCAGTTCGACGCTTCTGCGATTTTCCAGTGCCATGCCCAGTGGCAGGAACAAGTACCAGCTGTAGGCCCACTTGCCGTCGGCGTTCAGTTTGCTGGCGCCGTTGTAGGCCAGGTCCCCGGCGTCGAGCAGCGCTGCCAAGGGCTTTTCATAACGTTTGGGTACGCCGGTGATTTCGGCATAGAGCTGATGGTTGTCGGTTTTGACCAGCACCTTCGCGTCGCTATAGCCGTCGCGTTGCACGCTTTGGGTCAGGTAATGCTCAACGGTTTGCTCAAGCGTCCAGTTGCGAAAGCAGATCACGTTGCAGTTGTTGGGGTAGGCAAAAAGGCGGGTAACGCGTTCGGTGCTGCCCAGCTTCAGGTTGATATCGGCATGGGCTGTGGCACTCAGAGTGAGGGCCGCGAGGGTAAGTCCTGCAAGTTTTAGCATGCTCAGATCCTTTTCAGCGGGGTCCCGTTACGGATACAGCCATACTGGATCAACACAATGAAGCAGAAAAGTAGGCCTCTGGCATTTTTTCGGAGAAATGCAATCCAGCCCGCAACGTGTGAATTGCGGGCTGGTTCAAGATCAGTCAATCACAGCAGACGCAGCGCCAATTGGCTGCCGGCCCGCAGGTATTCGACTTGTGCGGTGACCGCGTCCTTGACGATCGCCTCACCGGTGTCGGTCAGGCCGGCTTTTTTGGCATCGATCACGGCGGTTTGCAAAAGCTGCATGGCGACATCCATCGCTTTCTGAAAGGCCGTCACATTGTTGTGCTGGCCAAACTCGCGAACCACCGCGTCCATGCGGCGGTCGGCATCGTCTCGCAGTGTCCGGTACTCGACTACCGAGACGTTGCCGTCCTGGTAAATTTCATTGATCAACTCTTCCAGTGTTTTGGATATGGGTGTCATCGGATCTTCCTTGGGGTTTGATGATTGATTCTCCGGGACAGGTTAATTCAACACGGCGGGCGGCAAGAGTCAGGACTTGCACCCGTATTGAGTGGGACAACGCCACGCGTTTTGTAAGAAGGGGTCTTCGAGATTGTCGGCTTTGTTCGACTGGATCACGTACTTCTGTGGGAGCCTGCTTGCGGGCGGTGGTCGTTAACGATGACGCGGGTGGTCTGGTTAACCGCGGCGCATCGATCGCCAGCAAGCGGGCTCCTACAGTTACGGCATCACTGGCGGTGTATACGCCAGCGTCGTTCCCAGTGCCCAGAGCAGCAACAGCACCAGTGGCGTATGCACCAGCAATTGCACGAACGAGAAACCGATCAGGTCTCGCGCCTTCAACCCGAGCACGCCCAGCAGCGGCAGCATATAGAACGGGTTGATCAGGTTCGGCAGGGCTTCGGCGGCGTTGTAGATCTGCACGGCCCAGCCCAGGTGGTAATTGAGGTCGTTGGCCACTTGCATCACGTACGGCGCTTCGATGATCCACTTGCCGCCGCCGGATGGAATGAAGAAGCCGAGAATCGCCGAATACACACCCATCAACAGCGCATAGGTGTCGTGGGAAGCGATGCTGACGAAGAACGTCGAGATGTGGTGGGCCAGGGTCTGCGCATCGGCACCTTTGACCGTGGTCATCAGCGCGGCAATCGAACCGTACAGCGGGAACTGGATCAGCACGCCCGTGGTGGTCGGCACCGCACGGGATACGGCGTCAAGGAAGCTGCGCGGCCGCCAGTGCAGCAGGGCACCGAGCATGATGAACAGGAAGTTGTAGGTGTTCAGTCCGGAAATCGCACTGATCGCCGGTTTGGTCGAGAACTCATGGAACAGCCATCCGGCGGCCAGCAGCACCAGCAGAATGGTCAGCAGCGGGCTGTGCTCCAGCCATTCGCCGGGACGGGTGCGTGGCTGCAGGGGCGGCAGATTGAAACTCGGGTCAACGCCGCAGGCCTTGGCATCGCGGGCGGTGTTCGGGCCGGGGGCGGTGGCGTAGGCAATGATCAGCGAAATGACGATCAGGGCCAGCAACATCACACCCGACTGCCAGAGAAAGATCGTCTGGGTGAACGGAATCACCCCGGTGATCGACAGAATCGACGGCGGCAGGCTGGCCGGGTTGGCTTGCAATTGTGCCGCCGACGACGACAGACCCAGCGCCCAAACCGCGCCGAGTCCCAGATACGCGGCTGCACCCGCAGCGCGATAGTCCATTTTCAGATCGGTACGACGGGCGAGGGCGCGCACCAGCAAACCGCCGAAAACCAGCGACAAACCCCAGTTGAGCAGCGAGGCGACCATGGAGATTAGCGCAACCCATGCCACGGCGGAGCGGCCGTTTTTAGGCAGTTTCGCCAAGCGGTCGATCAACTTCACGGCGGGTGGTGAGCTGGCGACGACGTAACCACCGATCACCACGAAAGCCATCTGCATGGTAAACGGGATCAGGCTCCAGAAGCCGTCACCGAAGGCCATGGCGGCGTCGGTGGGCTTGGCGCCCATGGCCATAGTGGCCAGGGCCACAATAATTACCGCCAGGGCGGCGAACACCCAGGAGTCGGGGAACCAGCGTTCGGCAAAACTTGAGCAGCGCAGGGCAAAGCGGGCGGAGCGGGTATCTTCGATATCAGCGGCCACGGGAATACCTCGAATTTTTATGTTTGTTGTGGTCTTCGGGGCGACAGGAGCCCGTCTGGACAGACGCCAACATTAATTCAACCGAAGGTTTTTTGCGGGGATGTTTTGCGGCAATGGGACTTTGGTCTAACGGGTTGTCCGCCGGTGCGTTTGCGTAGACCATGGGCGCCTTGGTTTTTGCCTGTGCCAGAGTTCTTTATGACTGCCAACACCGATTCACGCCCGGCGCCGTTCAGCCGCTCGGACTACAAGACCCTGGGGCTCGCGGCCCTCGGCGGGGCGCTGGAAATCTACGATTTCATCATTTTCGTATTTTTCGCGCTGACCTTGAGCCAGCTGTTCTTCCCACCGGAAATGCCCGAGTGGCTGCGCCTGCTGCAAAGCTTCGGGATCTTCGTCACCGGTTACCTGGCGCGGCCTCTGGGCGGAATCCTGATGGCGCATTTCGCCGATCGGCTCGGGCGCAAAAAAGTCTTCAGCCTGAGCATCCTGATGATGGCGCTGCCGTGCCTGCTAATCGGGATCATGCCGACCTACGCGCAAATCGGTTACTTCGCACCGCTGCTGCTGTTGGCTTTGCGAGTTCTCCAGGGCGCGGCGGTGGGCGGCGAGGTGCCGAGCGCCTGGGTGTTCGTCGCAGAGCACGCGCCGGTCGGCCATCGCGGCTATGCCTTGGGCTTTTTGCAGGCGGGGCTGACCTTTGGCTATCTGCTTGGCGCTTTGACGGCGACGTTTTTGGCACAGGCGTTTACCCCGGCAGAAATCCTCGATTACGCCTGGCGTTACCCGTTCCTGCTAGGGGGCGTGTTCGGCGTGATCGGTGTCTGGTTGCGTCGCTGGCTTAGCGAAACCCCGGTGTTCATGGCCATGCAGGCGCAGCGCGAAGAGACCGTCGAGCTGCCGCTGCGGGCTGTCCTGCGCGAACATCGGCTGGCGATGCTGCCGGCGATGATCCTCACCTGCGTGCTGACCTCGGCAGTGGTGGTGTTCGTGGTTATCACCCCGACCATGATGCAGAAAACCTTCGGCATGACCGCCAGTCATACCTTCGCCTTGAGTGCATTGGGCATCGTCTTCCTGAACATCGGCTGCGTGCTCGCCGGGTGGCTGGTCGACCGCATGGGGGCCTGGCGTACGGTGATGTTGTACAGCCTGCTGCTGCCGCTGGGCATCGGCGTGCTGTACGGCTGCCTGATCAGCGGCGGTGACTGGATCGGTCTGGCCTACGCCGTGGCCGGCCTTGGGTGCGGGGTGGTCGGCGCGGTGCCGTCGGTCATGGTCAGCCTGTTTCCGGCGCGGGTTCGTGTCTCGGGCATTTCCTTCACCTACAACATTGCCTACGCCGCCTGGGCGAGTATCACACCGCTGTTGTTGATCGGGCTGATGCCGTGGAGCCCATGGATCTGCGTGATTTTCTGTGCGGTGATGGGCGCCGTGGGCGTGTGCAGCGCGGCGTACTTCGGTACACGCATGCCGAAATATTCTGGTTGTTCGGCCGCCGGCGTTGCCTGAACAGAAGTCGCCGCCACGGCGCCTACAGGGTTTTTTTTGTAGGACGAAGCTGAGGGGCTCTTCAGAAAAAATCCGCATGGCCGATGGTTAGGCTGCATATCGCTTTCCTCCCAGACCATCGGTGCATCCCATGTTCAATAAACGCTTGAAGCAGGAGCTGTCGGCTCTTCGTGAAGAACTCTCCAGCCTTCGGCAAGTGAAGGAAAGCCTGGAAAGCGAGATGCTGGTGCTGACCCTTGATACGGATGGCCGGGTTCAGTCGGTGAACCAGAATTTTCTGAGCGAGATGCACTACAAGAGCAACGAGCTGATCGGCCGGCACATTGACGATATCGCCCCGGATCATGTGAAGAATGACGAGTTCCAGCGCCGTTTCAGTAACGCCCTCAATCGCGGCGAACACTTTGCCGGCACTGTGCGTTTGTTGCGCGGGACCGGTCAGGAAGCGTGGTTGCGTTCGATCCTGCAACCGGTTCGCTCGGCGGACGGGCGGATCATGCACTTCTCGATTTTCTCCAGCGACCTGACCCGCACCATCGAGGCCTCCCGCGAACATGAAAACCTGATCGGTGCCTTGGTGCGCTCGACGGCGGTAATTGAATTCGACCTCAATGGCAACGTGCTCAACGCTAACGATCGTTTTCTCTCGGGGATGGGTTACAGCCTGGCGCAGATCAAGGGCAAACATCACCGTATGTTCTGCCAGCCGGAAGAGTACAACAGCGCCGAATACCAGAACTTCTGGCGTCGCCTGAATGCGGGCGAGTACGTGGCCGAGCGTTTCAGGCGTGTCGACAGCCAGGGTCGTACGGTCTGGCTGGAGGCGTCCTACAACCCGGTGGTTGATGCCAACAACAAGCTCTACAAAGTGGTGAAGTTCGCCACGGTAATTACCGATCAGGTCAACCAGGAACAAGCCGTCGCCGAAGCGGCGAACATTGCCTACAGCACGTCGCAGCAAACCGACCAGAGCGCGCAGCGCGGTACGGCCGTGGTGACGCAGGCGGTGGACGTGATGCGCGAGCTCGCCAGGCACATGCAAACCGCCGGCGATGGCATCGAAGCCCTGAACGAGCAGTCACTGGTGATCGGCACCATTGTCAAGACCATCAGCGGCATTGCCGAGCAGACCAACCTGCTGGCGCTCAACGCCGCCATCGAAGCAGCCCGTGCCGGTGAGCAGGGCCGAGGTTTTGCCGTGGTGGCAGACGAGGTACGGCAATTGGCTTCACGCACCAGCCAGGCCACCGATGAGATCGTGCTGGTGGTGCGTCAGAACCAGGACATGGCGCGCAACGCCGTGGCCCTGATGACCGACGGCAAGCTCCAGGCAGAGCAAGGCCTGGCACTGGCGGCGGAAGCGGGCACGGTGATTGTCGAGATCCAGGACGGTGCGCAGAAGGTCGTCAACGCAGTGGGGCAGTTTGCCAATCAGTTGTCGACGTGATGCCTGGCCGTTAAAAGATTCTCGTCCCGCGGGATATCGCTACAATCGGCTCTTTCCCCTCAAGGAGCAGATGTCCATGAGCGTCTCCCACCGCCGTCCGGTCCCGTTGCCCAAAGCTTATCGTTTGCTCAACCACGGGCCGACCGTGCTGGTCAGCGCCGCCCATGGCGGGCAGCGCAACATCATGGCGGCGGCCTGGGCCATGCCACTGGATTTCGAACCGCCGAAAATTGCCGTGGTCCTCGACAAGTCCACCTGGACCCGCCAACTGCTCGAAGCCTCGGGCACCTTCGTCCTCAACGTTCCTTGCGCGGCGCAGGCCGATATCGTGCAAACCGTCGGCTCGACCTCCGGCCTGGCGCTGACCCGGGAGCAGGGGCGTGACAAGTTCCAGACCTACGGCTTGTCGACCTTCGCTGCCGAGCTGATCGATGCGCCGATGCTCGAAGGCTGTGTCGCCTGGCTGGAGTGCCGCTTGATGCCGGAGCCCGACAACCATCAACAATACGACCTGTTCCTGGCCGAAGTGATTGCCGCCCAGGCTGACGAGCGCGTGTTCAGTGATGGACGTTGGCACTTTGAAGCCCATGATGCGTTGCGCACGCTGCACCACGTTGCCGGCGGGCACTTTTTGACCATCGGCGATCCGGTGGACGGTAAGACCTTGCAACCGTAAGGTGACACCTGGACCGATGCCCTGCACTTTTTCCGTTCCCGCAAAGGCTGGGCCGTTTTGCGGGGCGTTTCAATCTGTTGTTCGGTGCGCACCTGGTGACCAATCGTTGAGGTGATAGGAATGAGCAAGCTGCGTGTAGGGATTATTTTCGGCGGGCGTTCGGCCGAACATGAAGTGTCGCTGCAATCGGCGAAAAACATCGTCGATGCGCTGGACCGTTCGCGCTTCGAACCGGTGCTGATCGGCATCGACAAGCAAGGGCACTGGCACCTCAACGATCCGTCGGATTTTCTGCTGAACCAGGAGAATCCGGCGCTGATTGCGCTCAATCAGTCCAATCGCGAACTGGCGGTTGTGCCAGGCAAGGCCAGCCAGCAACTGGTGGAAACTTCCAGTCAGGAGCTGCTGGGGCATGTCGATGTGATCTTCCCGATCGTCCACGGCACCCTCGGTGAAGATGGTTGCCTGCAAGGTCTGTTGCGCATGGCTGATTTGCCGTTTGTGGGTTCCGATGTGCTGGGTTCGGCGGTGTGCATGGACAAGGACATCAGCAAGCGCCTGCTGCGTGATGCCGGGCTGGCGGTCACGCCGTTCGTGACCCTGACGCGTACGACCGCCGCACGCAGCGGATTCGCGCAAGTATCGGCAAAACTCGGTCTGCCGCTGTTCGTCAAACCGGCGAACCAGGGTTCTTCCGTAGGCGTGAGCAAAGTGACCAGCGAAGCCGAGTATGTGGCGGCGGTCGAGCTGGCCTTGGGCTTTGATGAGAAGGTGCTGATCGAATCGGCGGTCAGCGGTCGCGAAATCGAATGCGCGGTACTCGGCAACGAACAGGCGATTGCCAGTGGTTGCGGCGAGATCGTGGTGCGCAGCGGTTTTTATTCCTACGACAGCAAGTACATCGACGACACGGCCGCGCAAGTGGTGGTCCCGGCGGATATCAGTGTCGAGGCCAGCGAGCGCATTCGGGGCATGGCGGTCGAGGCTTTTCATGTGCTGGGCTGTTCCGGGCTGGCGCGGGTCGACGTGTTCCTGACCGACAGTGGCGAAGTGCTGATCAACGAAATCAACTCGCTGCCCGGTTTCACCCGTATCAGCATGTACCCGAAACTCTGGCAGGCCGCAGGCATGACCTACCGTGAACTGGTCACGCGGCTGATCGAACTGGCGATGGAAAAACACCAGGCTCGACGGGCGCTGAAAATCAGTCGTTGAGTGGGTGCGATGTGGATGATCAGGCGAGGTCGTCGAGTGGCTTTGCGTCCGGAAAAAAAGGGCTTACCCGAAGGTAAGCCCTTTTCCGTTTCTACGTCGTACCCGTCAATCCCCCAACGCTTGCCCCTCCCGCCGAGGGTCGGCACCGCCTGCCAGTGATGCGTTGCCTTGCGCATCCTTGACCCGAACAATCGCCTGGGTGCCGCTGGTCATGTCGATCTCGTTCACGCTGTGACCTTTGTCCTTCAGCGCCTGGATCAGCATGGGGCTGAATTGTCCGCGTTCCAGTTCGGTCGGGCCGTTGCGGCTGCCGAAGTTGGGCAGGTTGATGGCGGTTTGCGGGTCGAGGTTCCAGTCGAGCAAGCCGATGGTGGATTTGGCGACGTACTCGATGATCTGCGAGCCGCCGGGGGAGCCGATGCTGGCGAGGAATTCGCCGCTCTGGCGATCGAAGATCAGCGTCGGGGCCATGGAGGAACGCGGGCGTTTACCCGGTTCGACGCGGTTGGCGATTTTCTGGCCATTCTCTTCGGGGATGAACGAGAAGTCGGTCATCTCGTTGTTGAGCAGAAAGCCCTGAACCATCACATGCGAGCCAAAGGCTGATTCGATGGTGGTGGTCATCGATACGGCGCCGCCCTCATCATCGACGGCAACGACTTGTGAGGTGGAGATGCGCAAGGGCGAACGGTCTGGCGCATAGGCGACCTGAATGCCCGGCGGGGTGCCAGGTTTGGCAGTACCCATGCTGCGATCGCCGATCATGGCGGCGCGGCTGGCCAGGTACGCGGGGTCAATCAGGCCTTTGACGGGCACCGGCACAAAGTCGGTGTCGGCCACGTATTGCGCGCGGTCGGCGTAGGCCAGGCGCTCGGCTTCGGAGATCAGGTGCACGGCTTTAGGGCTGGGTTCGATGCCGGCAGGGGCGCTGGTCTTCACCGGTTTCATCGGGGCGAGGGCAAAGCGTTTGTCGCGGGTCTCCAGGGCTTGCAGCGTACCGAGGATCTGCGCCACGGCGATCCCGCCCGATGATGGCGGCGGCATGCCGCACACCTGCCAGCGTTTGTAGTCGCTGCACAGGGGGGCGCGTTCCTTGGCGCTGTAGTTGGCGAGGTCGTTGAGCGACAGGCTCCCGGGGTTGGCGTGGCCTTGGACCTTGGCCACGATTTCCTGCGCGACCGGGCCTTTGTACAACGCGTCCGGACCTTCCTTGGCGATGCGTTGGAACAACGCCGCCAGGGGTGGATTTTTCAGCAGGGTGCCACTGGCTTTCGGGCTGCCATCGGGATTGAGAAAGTAAGCCTTCATCTCCGGTGAACGAGCCATGGCCGAATCCCAGGCGATCAACCCGTGCAACCGTGGCGAAATGGCAAAGCCTTGCTCGGCCAGTTTGATCGCCGGTTCGAACAGTTGCGCCCATGGCAGGCGCCCATGTTTGCGATGGGCCAGTTCCAGCGCTCGTAGCACCCCTGGCGTGCCGACCGAGCGACCGCCAATCTGGGCCTCAGTGAAAGGCATCGGTTGGCCATCGGCTTGCAGGAAAAGCTTCTCGGTGGCGCCAGCCGGTGCCGTTTCGCGGCCATCGTAAGTGCGTACCTGTTTACCATCCCACAGCACAATCAGCGCTCCACCGCCAATGCCTGACGATTGCGGTTCAACCAGCGTCAACACCGCTTGCATCGCAATCGCCGCGTCGATGGCCGAGCCGCCACGTCGCAACATCTCCCGGCCGGCCTCGGCGGCCAGCGGGTTGGCGGCAGCGGCCATGTGTCGGGTGGCGTGGCGGGTCTGTAGATCGGTGCGAAAACCGGAAGCGCTTTCCGGTGCGGGCGGCAGTGTCGGCACCGAAGCGTTGTTGCAGGCGCCGAGGATTATCGCGGCGGCGATCAGCGCGATGGCTGACACGCGACGGCGGCTCAAGTGGAAGGTTGAGAACACGCAGGGCACTCCATCCGTGAAATAAATGTATCGGGGACTGTATCGGCCGTCTGACGGCGACGCAAACCGCGTCCCACGGCAAAGGCGGTGTTGCCCTTCAACAGCGGGCGGATTTTCTGTAGGGTCGTTGCCAGCAGGCAGGCCAGAAGACTAATAAGAGGTAGACATGCAGACCGAGTTTCCAGCGCAGCCAAGCTACGTTTCCCAGCGCGAACAGTTCCTGGCGGCCGCCGCCGCAGCGGGCGCGACGCTGAGCGAGTACGCTCATCCCCTCAGAGGGCCGTTCGGTGAGCCGTTGGCGACTGACGTGGCGGTGCTGGGTGATCCGGGCGCCAAGCGCTTGTTGGTGGCCCTGAGCGGCACCCATGGCGTGGAGGGCTTCTACGGCTCGGGTTGCCAGATCAAGTGGCTGCAAGAGCTGGGCAAGCGTTCATTGCCAGCGCAGGTGGCCGTGGTAATGATCCATGGGATCAACCCTTGGGGCATGGCGTGGCTGCGTCGAGTCAACGAAGACAACATCGATCTGAACCGCAATCACCTGAACTACCAGCAAGCGCTGCCGAACAATCAAGCCTACAACGCGCTGCATGAAATCTATGTCTGCACGCAGTTGCAAGGTCCCGAGCGGGAGCGGGTCGATGCCTTGCTCGATGAGCAGATCCAGCAACACGGCTGGCCAGCGGTGATGTCGATTGTCGAAGGCGGCCAGCATGCTCACCCCGATGGCCTGTTTTATGGCGGGCTGGCGCCGAGCTGGTCGAATCGCACCCTGCACCAGATCATGCAGAACCATATGAGCCATGCCGACGTCGCCATGTGTTTCGATCTGCACACCGGCGCTGGCGAGTACGGGCATCCGATGTTGTTGACCATCACCGAGTCTGCCTATCCGGCGCTGGCGCAAGCGCAGGCGATTTACGGGCCGTGGCTCTACAGTTTGCAAACCGGCGCCGACACCGTGAGCGAAACCGGCGTGGCGGCGACGGCCACCGGCTATACCTCGCAGGCGTTGCTCGATGCGCTGCCGCACGTGCGACTAATGCCGTTTGTCATTGAGTGCGGGACTTACCCGGGGCCGCAGGTGCATCGCCATTTGCGTGATGACCATTGGTTGCACCTGCACGGCAATCCAAGTGATGCGGCAGGGCGCGAGATCAAGCAGAACCTGCTGGAGCAGTTCTATCCTGCCGACAACGATTGGCAAGCGATGGTCTGGTTACGGACGTGGCAGATCTGGGAGCGGGCGCTCTCGGCATTGCCGACAGTGTAGAAGCGAGCTCGCTTCTACAGCAGGCATAAAAAAACGGCTTACCTTTCGGTAAGCCGTTTTTAGTACTTGGTGGCTACACAGGGACTTGAACCCCGGACCCCAGCATTATGAATGCTATGCTCTAACCAACTGAGCTATGTAGCCAAGTGGCGCGCATTATTCACCGGTAACGGGGATGCGTCAAGCACAAATCTAAAATATTTCTCTACGCTTTCAACCGCTTATCCTCCTGGGCCGAAAAAACGCCTCAGGGGAGGACATCAATTGAGCTGAAATCTGCCGGTATTGGCGCTCAAGGCCTTGCTGCCATGGCTCAAGGTGTCGGCAGCCTGGTTCACCGCACGGGCGCCTTCGAGTAAACGGACCGCGGCCTGATCGACTTGCTGGATATTGCCGCTGACCTCGTCGGCGGTACTGGCCTGTTCCTCAACCGCCGTCGCGATCTGCGCCAGGGTGTCGGTGACGCCTTGTACCGCGCTGGCAATTTCCCCCAGGCGCTCGCCCAGACCGGTGACGGCCAGGGCATCGGATTGCGCCTGACCACAGGCGGCTTCCATCAGGCTGACGGCTTCGTTCACAGTGCTGCGCAGGCTGTCGACGGTCCCGGCGATTTGCGCGGTCGAGGATTGCGTGCGTTGTGACAGGCTGCGCACTTCGTCGGCCACCACCGCAAAACCGCGACCTTGCTCGCCGGCCCGGGCGGCCTCGATGGCGGCGTTGAGCGCCAGCAGGTTGGTCTGCTCGGCGACGCCGCGAATGGTGTCGACCACCAATTGGATCTGTTGCCCTTGCTCACTGACCCGGCCGAGCGCTGCAGCGGTGTCATTCAGACGCTGATTGAGCTGCTGAATACTGGCCGTCGTGCGCTGGCTGTCGCGACTGCTGTCGGCGGCAATGCGCTGAGTCTGCTGAGCGCTGCCTGAGGCCTGCTCGCAGCTCTGGGCCACCCCTTGAGAGGTCGCCGCCAACTGCGTGGCCGCGGCGGCAATCTGACTGATCTGCAGCTGTTGGGCTTCGACTTCTCCCAACGCATCGCTGGAGTGGTGATTGAGGGTTTGCACTGCGTTGCTCAATTGCAGGGTTTCGTGATCCACGCCGAGCAAACTGGTGCGTAATTGCACCACGGCCACATTCAGCGCGGTGCTGATGGCTGCCAATTCGTCCCGGCCTTGAACCGGCGCTTGCAGGCTCAGGTTGCCATCGCGCAAGGCTTCGGCGAGCAGGGTGATGCCACTGGCGCTACGACGGATCGACGCCTGCAAACAAATAAACAGGTACAACGCCGCCAGCAGCAGGCAGCCGAACACGCTCGCCACGACGATGAGCTGACGGATCGCCAAGTCATGGTAATAATTCAGGCGCTGATCCAGCGACTCCAGCGATTGCTGGCGCAACGCGGCGAGGTTGGACAGCAGCGCGTCCAGGCTGCGCTCGAAGTCTTCGGGCTTGAGGTTAATGCTGCCGCCGAACACCCCGTCATCCAGGACTTTCAGACTCGAGTCGAGGTGTTTGAGGCTGTCATGGTATTGGCCCGCCCAGGTTTGCAGGGCGCTGGGTAAACGTGCTTCGAGCAGGCCTGCAGTTTTTACCAGCTGCTCCCTGGCATCACCAATGCGGCTGCGCAGATCACGCAATTGCAGACGACTTTGCAAGGTGAACTGCCCGGACACCACGGACGCCTGGCCTACCGCTGCGAGGCGGCCGACGCGTTCGATCAGGTCCGGCGCGTGCTGGGTGGAAATCTGCGTCAGCAGGTACGTTTCCAGCCAGGGTGCCAGTGTCAGGCGGTTGTCCATGGCGATCTGCTCGCGCAACGCTTGCAAGGCACTCAAGGCGTTGGTGAAGCGATCGTAACCATCGGGCCACCAGCCGACGCTGCTCAAGCTTTTCGAGTCGAGGCCGTTCAAAGCGGTTTGCAGGGCTTGATAGCGGGCCAGGGTTTCGTCCTTGGCTTCGTCTTTTTGCAGCGCGTTGCCCAGATCCGAAGCGGCTTGGGCAACAGCGGGCTGGACGGCATCGAAGGCAGCCATGGCGGCAAGCGTTGCAGGTGTCGGTTGGCGATTGGTTTCCGTTGCGCGCCACCGGGCCGCACGGTCACGCTGGGCGGAAAGCAGGTTGTCCAGTGCATCAAGGGCGAGAAGTTGACGAACCCCGGCACGTTCGCCAGAGATCAAACTCAGTTTGTCGCGGTAGTCCTGACCGATCATCCACAGGCTGCCAGCCAGCGGCAGGATAAACAGCAGAAACAACAGCTGGAATTTACGTGCGAACCCGAAACGCCCCAGCAGTCCGATCCCCGGTGATAAAAAAGCCTGCATGCCCCATGACTCCTTTGGACACCCCGCACCATTGGTGTGCGACGAGGTCTGTGCGACCACGACCGGTGCCCTTTTAAAAGGCCTCGAAAGTTCACCATTGCCAGCTCTGTAGGCCGACTCTGTGGCGAAACTTCCCATTCTCGGCCCCCTTTGTAAGGAGGCCGCGTTGAAGCGGAGAATGAAGGCAAGATTCAGACCATGGCACAGCGCTATCACCTTCTCACCGATGAAAATCGAAGTCGTTAGCAGGCTAAGGGGATGGCGCTCTTGCACCGAAAAATGGCACATTGGCGCACTGGCTCGTGTGCACCTCCTTCGTTGTTTGGAAACTCCCATGGCAATCAGCAATGCCCAGACCGGTTCCGTGCCGGCATCCGCTCCTCCGCAAAGCAGCCCGCTGGTCATGCGCATCATTGGCGCGGTGGCGCTGGCGCATTTGATCAACGACCTGATTCAGTCGGTACTGCCGTCGATTTACCCGATGCTCAAGGCTAACTATGGCCTGACGTTTACCCAGGTCGGCTTGATCACCCTGACGTTTCAGCTGACGGCGTCGCTGTTGCAGCCGTGGGTCGGTTATCACACCGACCGCCATCCCAAACCATGGTTGTTGCCAGCGGGCACTGTCTGCACGCTGGTCGGGATTGTGATGATGTCGGTGGTCAGCAGCTTCGCGATGATCCTATTGGCGGCGGGGCTGATCGGCATTGGCTCCTCGACCTTCCACCCTGAAGCTTCTCGTGTGGCGCGACTGGCTTCGGGCGGGCGCTTCGGACTGGCGCAATCGACCTTTCAGGTGGGCGGCAATGCGGGGTCGGCGTTCGGGCCGTTGCTGGCGGCGGCGATCATCATTCCTTACGGACAAGGCAACGTGGCCTGGTTCGGCCTTTTCGCAGTGTTTGCGTTGTTCGTGCTGTACCGGATCAGTCGCTGGTACGCCAATCACCTGAACCTGTTCAAGCTCAAGCAAGGCCAGGCCGCGACTCACGGGCTGTCCAAGGGGCGAGTGATCAGTGCGCTGGTGGTGCTTGGGTTGCTGGTGTTCTCCAAGTACTTCTACATGTCCAGCCTCACCAGTTACTTCACCTTCTACCTGATCGAGAAATTCGACCTGTCAGTGGCCAGTTCGCAGCTGCATCTGTTCCTGTTTCTCGGCGCGGTGGCGGCGGGGACCTTCTTTGGTGGGCCGATTGGCGACAAGATCGGGCGTAAGGCTGTGATCTGGTTCTCGATCCTCGGCGTGGCGCCGTTCACGCTGCTGTTGCCGCATGTCGACCTGTTCTGGACCACTGTTCTCAGCGTGGTTATCGGCTTCATTCTGGCCTCGGCGTTCTCGGCCATCGTGGTGTATGCCCAGGAGTTGGTGCCAGGCAATGTCGGGATGATCGCCGGGGTGTTCTTCGGTTTGATGTTCGGTTTCGGCGGGATTGGCGCAGCGTTGCTGGGGCATTTGGCGGATATTCACGGGATCGAGTACGTGTACTTCCTGTGTTCGTTTTTGCCGTTGCTGGGTGTGTTGGCGATCTTCTTGCCCAGGACGAAAAAAGTCTGACCCACCTGTAGGAGCCGGCTTGCTGGCGATGAACGATAACACGGTACACCTGATGCACCGCGTCGTCTGGATCGCCAGCAAGCCGGCTCCTACAGGAATATCGTGTCTAGTCCTGAAATAGGTTTACACCTGTTTCACCCTAACGCCCGATGCACCGCATCGGGCGTTTTGTATTTTAAAGAGAGGTGCGGCCGCTCCTGGTTGTAGATCGTGACGGCCTCTCGCACCATCTGTGTGGCCTGCGCAAAATCCGCAGGTCGGTGGATCAAGAACTCTGTTTTCAAGATACCGTTGACCCGCTCTGCCAAGGCGTTTTGGTAGCAGTCGTAGCCGTCGGTCATCGAGCAAATGATGCCATGCTTTGCGTGCACTTCTTGATAAAGGGCCGAGCAGTACTGGGCGCCTCGATCCGAGTGATGGACGAGTTTCTGAACGCTTCGACGTCGCTTCAAAGCCATTCGAAAGGCTTGCACCACGGAGTTGGTGTGCAGACTTTCATGCACGTGATAACCGACTATTTTTCTCGAAAAGACATCCGTCACTAAACTCAAATAGGCAACGCCATCACGGGTAGGCAGGTACGTGATATCGGCAACCCAGACCTGTTCTGGGCCGGTAGCGACTATTTGTTCCGGGCTTGGTTTGAGCAGATTGGGGTGTCGGCGGAAGCGATGATGGCTGTCGGTCGTCTTGTGGTACGCCCGTTTTCTGCGGACCAATTGGCGGCTTTCCCGCAAAACCGCGAACAAACGATCCCGGCCAACATGGAGCTCCTGTTGCTCACGCTGCTCATGCATCATCGAATGCAGCTTCCGAGTGCCGATGCACGGTTGGCGAGCACGGATCTTCTCTACAAACGTTATGAGCTGCTGATCCTGGTCGGCCCGAGCTCTGTAGACCCGGTTGCGTTTGTAATAGGCCTGACGGCTTATTCCCATAAATTGGCAAGCCCTGCTGACACTCAGGGTTTGGGTTTGCGCAACGACTTGCCGGGTCGCTTTTTTACGACAGATACGCCGTAGTCATTTTTCAGAACATCGACTACGGCTTCAAAGAATTGGGCTTTCTGAGTTGCCAGCGCCAGTTGTTCCTCGAGTTCTTTGATTCTTTGCTCGGGAGTCAGGGGCAAGGTTGGCTCGTCCATAGGTCTGATCCTCTGGGAGCGAATGGAGGCGCCTTGGCTCCAGTCCTGGCGACCATGTTTGCGTAACCAAACCAACACCGTCGACCGACCCTGAATCCCGTAGCGCCGCTGAGCCTCTTTATAACTCAACTCGCCTTTTTCGACCTGGTCGACAACCGATAATTTAAAAGCCAGTGTGTAATCACGCTGACTGCGCTTTGTGCCCGTATCCATTGCACCTTCCTGAAAAGAAGTCAGAAGGTGTAAACCTTATTCAGGACGGGACATCGCGCACAAAAAAGCCGCGTATCAAACGCGGCTTTTTGTTGAGCGTAAGGCTTAGACGTTGAAGCGGAAGTGCATCACGTCGCCGTCTTTAACGATGTAGTCCTTGCCTTCCAGACGCCACTTCCCGGCTTCCTTGGTGCCGGCTTCGCCCTTGTACTGGATGAAGTCGTTGTAGGCGATCACTTCGGCGCGGATGAAGCCTTTTTCGAAGTCGGTGTGGATCACGCCTGCGGCTTGCGGCGCGGTGGCACCGACGCGGACGGTCCAGGCGCGGACTTCTTCGACGCCAGCAGTGAAGTAGGTCTGCAGGTGCAGCATTTCGTAGCCGGCGCGGATCACGCGGTTCAGGCCAGGCTCTTCGAGGCCCAGGGCTTCGAGGAACATGTCTTTCTCTTCACCGTCGTCGAGCTCGGCGATTTCCGCTTCGATCTTGTTGCAGACCGGAACGACCATGGCGCCTTCTTCTTCGGCAATGGCCTTGACCACGTCCAGGTGCGGGTTGTTCTCGAAACCATCTTCAGCGACGTTGGCGATGTACATCACCGGCTTGGTGGTCAGCAGGTGGAAGCCCTTGATCACCGCTTTCTCGTCGGTGCTCATGTTCTTCATCAGGCTGCGCGCAGGCTTGCCTTCGGTGAAGTGAGCGATCAGTTGCTCCAGCAGGCCTTTCTGGACCACGGCGTCCTTGTCACCACCCTTGGCGTTACGCGCGACTTTCTGCAGTTGCTTCTCGCAGCTGTCGAGGTCGGCGAAGATCAGTTCCAGGTCGATGATTTCGATGTCGCGTTTCGGGTCGACGCTGTTGGAAACGTGAATCACGTTCTCGTCTTCGAAGCAGCGCACCACGTGAGCGATAGCATCGGTTTCACGGATGTTGGCCAGGAACTTGTTACCCAGGCCTTCACCTTTCGACGCGCCGGCAACCAGGCCCGCGATGTCGACGAATTCCATGGTGGTCGGCAGGATGCGCTTGGGATTGACGATGGCTGCCAAGGCTTCCAGGCGCGGGTCCGGCATCGGCACGATACCGCTGTTGGGCTCGATGGTGCAGAAGGGGAAGTTCTCGGCCGCGATACCGGATTTGGTCAGGGCGTTGAACAGGGTGGACTTGCCGACGTTAGGCAGGCCGACGATGCCGCAATTGAATCCCATGGTGTTTTCCCCGAGGAGTTGAGTCAGGCCTTCTGGCTGTGCAGGTTTTTCATCGCGCGGTTCCATTCACCGGCGAGGATATCCGGCAGCACGCCGAGGGCAAAGTCGATGCTGGCATCGAGTTTTTCCTGTTCGGCGCGTGGCGCACGACCCAGGACGAAATTTGAAACCATACTGGCAACGCCTGGGTGGCCAATGCCAAGCCGCAAACGGTAAAAGGTATTCTGATTGCCCAATTGCGCAATGATGTCGCGCAACCCGTTATGACCGCCATGGCCGCCACCCTGTTTGAGCTTGGCGACGCCCGGAGGCAGGTCGAGTTCGTCATGCGCCACGAGGATTTCTTCAGGCTTGATGCGGAAGAAACCGGCAAGGGCCGCGACGGCCTGGCCGCTGCGGTTCATGTACGTGGTGGGAATCAGCAGACGAACATCCTGACCCTGATGCGAATAGCGCCCGGTCAGGCCGAAATATTTGCGGTCCGCCACAAGGTTTACGCCTTGTGCGTTCGCGATGCGCTCAACAAAAAGGGCCCCTGCGTTATGCCGGGTCTGTTCGTATTCAGCGCCTGGATTTCCCAGGCCAACGATCAGTTTGATGGCAGTCACGATAGGGGCCCTTCCTTGGAGTGGTGGATAACATCGCCGCAATCAGGGAGAGCGGCGAAAGTGGACGAAAATTGCTCATTTACCATGATGTAAACTCCGCGTTCTCGCCCGCTTTCTCGCTACGTTCTAGTCCGCGATGTTTCCGGTCACTCCGGCGAACAGAGTGAAATTACTCTGCTGCGCCTTCTTCGGTAGCTTCTGGAGCAACACGTGGAGCGTGGACGTTGGCAACAGCCTTGTCATCGCCGTGTGCCAGAGCTACGAACTCAACGCCTTTAGGGGCTTTGAGGTCCGACAGGTGAATGATCGAACCGATTTCGGCGTTAGCCAGGTCGACTTCGATGAATTCAGGCAGGTCTTTCGGCAGGCAGGAAACTTCGATTTCCGAAGTAACGTGCGAGATTTCGCCGCCTTTCTTGATCGGTGCTTCTTCGTTGATGAAGTGCACTGGAACGATAGCGGTCAGTTTCTGGCCAGCTACTACGCGTACGAAGTCAGCGTGCATCACGTGGCCTTTGGCCGGGTGACGCTGCAGGGCTTTGATCACGACGTTCTGCTTGGTGCCACCAACGTTCAGCTCGATGATGTGGCTGTAAGCCGCTTCGTTTTCGAGCAGTTTGGCAACTTCTTTGGCCAGCATGCTGATGGATTCAGGGGCTTTGTCGCCACCGTAAACTACAGCTGGAACCAGGCTTGCGAGACGACGCAGGCGGCGGCTCGCACCTTTCCCCAGGTCGGAACGCACTTCAGCATTCAGAGTAAAATCGTTCATGTTGTATCTCCAAAATAACCACATTCGCCCCAGCGTTTGCGACCAGCGCTAAAGGCGATATGGGCAAAAAAGCCCCGCCCCGACAGGAATGCCGGGGCGGGGCGCTTTTCGTCAACGAGACATTTCGAGAAGGGCAGGGCCCTTAGCGGAACATCGCGCTGATCGATTCTTCATTGCTGATGCGGCGGACCGCCTCGGCAACTACCGGTGCGATATCCAGTTGACGGATACGCGCACAGGCTTGTGCTGCAGCGGACAGCGGGATGGTGTTAGTCACCACCAGCTCGTCCAGCACGGAATTTTCAATGTTTTCGATTGCCCGACCCGACAGCACAGGGTGCGTGCAGTAGGCGAAAACCTTGGCTGCGCCATGCTCTTTCAAGGCCTTGGCCGCGTGGCACAGGGTGCCGGCGGTATCGACCATGTCATCGACCAGAATACAGGTACGCCCTTCGACATCACCGATGATATGCATCACTTCAGAGTGATTGGCTTTCTCACGGCGTTTGTCGATGATCCCGAGATCCACGCCCAGGGATTTGGCAACGGCACGTGCACGCACGACGCCACCAATGTCCGGGGACACGATCATCAGGTTTTCGAAGCGCTGATCTTCAATGTCATCCACCAGAACCGGGGAGCCGTAGATGTTATCTACCGGAATATCGAAGAAACCCTGGATTTGGTCAGCATGCAGATCAACCGTGAGAACACGGTCGATGCCGACTACGGTAAGCATGTCAGCAACGACTTTCGCGCTGATAGCCACACGTGCGGAACGCGGACGGCGATCCTGACGAGCATAACCAAAGTAAGGAATAACAGCAGTGATACGAGTAGCCGAGGAGCGGCGGAAGGCATCAGCCATCACTACCAGTTCCATCAGGTTATCGTTGGTCGGAGCGCAAGTCGGCTGAATAATGAAAACGTCTTTACCGCGAACGTTTTCATTGATCTCGGCTGTAATTTCGCCGTCGGAGAATTTACCGACAGAGATGTCACCGAGAGGGATATGCAGCTGACGTACGACACGCCGAGCCAGATCGGGGTTAGCATTCCCCGTAAAGACCATCATCTTGGACACGCGCAGTACCTAGAGGCTGAGGGTAACCTGGATGAGTATAGAAAATGGCAGGGGCGGCTGGATTCGAACCAACGCATGGCAGGATCAAAACCTGCTGCCTTACCGCTTGGCGACGCCCCTGTATCTGTTGCAACGAGTACCCAGTACTCGGTTCCTTTAGAGCAGACTTTGCAGCTTGCGATGCAACATCGAAACGTTGCTTCCTTTTGCTACAAACCCTGTAAGGGTCTCTGTAAGAAGGGCCGAGACTTTATCAGCTTCAGCTTTGCTTGGGAAGCCCCCAAACACACAACTTCCAGTTCCGGTGAGTTTTGCTTCGGTAAATTTACCTAACAAATTCAAAGCGTTACGTACCTCTGGATAACGCCTTGTTACCACCGGTAAGCAGTCATTACGACTGTTTCCCTTGGGAACGGGGCGCACTTTAATGGGCGGCGTGTTACGTGTCAACAACGGATCGGAAAAAATTTCTGCCGTACTAACAGAGACTTGCGGAACGAGCACGACATACCACGGTTCTTCCGGGTCGACAGGGGTCAGTTTCTCCCCCACACCCTCGGCGAAAGCCGCGTGCCCGCGCACGAAAACCGGGACGTCGGCCCCCAGCGTCAGGCCCAGCGCGGCCAGGCGGTCTTCATCCCAGCCCAGTTGCCAGAGATGGTTCAGACCGAGCAGGGTGGTCGCGGCATTCGAACTGCCGCCGCCAATTCCACCGCCCATGGGCAAAATCTTGTCGATCCAGATATCGATGCCCAGCTTGCAGCCGGATTGCTCTTGCAGTTTTTTCGCGGCCTTGACGATCAGGTTACTGTCGTGGGGAACGCCCTCGAACTCGGTGTGCAGGCAAATGACACCGTCATCGCGAACGGCGAAGGTGATTTCGTCGCCGTAGTCGAGGAACTGGAACATCGTCTGCAATTCGTGATAACCGTCTTCGCGGCGACCGAGAATGTGCAGCATCAAATTGAGTTTGGCAGGCGAGGGCAAAGTCAGGCGATTGGCCGGCATGTCATTGCCCCAGCTTGCGTGGTTGCCAGGCCTTGATCACCAGCGTGACATCCAGGTCGGTGCCATGAAGTTTGATTCGCTCGGGCAGCCAGTAGCCATTTTGTTCGGTATAGGCGGTGTACTCCACCTGCCAGCCGTCCTGTTCGAGATTGGCCAGGCGGCTGTCGCCATCCAGCGTCAGCCGGCTTTTAGTGTCCGGAGCCGGAAGTCCGCGGACCCACCATGCGAGGTTGGCGACCGGTAATTTCCAGCCCAGTTGCTCTTCAAGCAATGCATCCGGAGAGGGGGCTTCGTAGCGTCCCTGATTGGCGACTTCCAGGGACACCTTGCCCGGGCGTCCGGTCAGGCGAGCCGCGCCGCGACCCAGTGGGCCGGAAAGGCGGATGTCGTAGTACTCCTGGCGCTGCAACCAGAACAGTGTGCCGCTGCCCGAATCCTTGGGTGCGCGAATGCCGATCTTGCCGTCGATCTGCCAGCCGTCGAGGGCGGACAACTGCTGTTTGTGCTCGCGCCATTGCGCGGGGTTGCCGTGACCCTCAACCGATTCGCGGGCGCCGAAACCCGCGCAACCGGCGAGCAGGGCGATGAAGCTGAAAACAATGATGTGGCGCAAAAACATAATCTTAAAGAGTCTCTGATCCGGTCAGGCGCTTGATGGTGCTGCGCAGGATAGGGCTGTCGGGTTGTTCCTTGAGGAATTTGCTCCAGATCTGCCTGGCTTCGCGTTGCTTGCCATTGGCCCACAGGACTTCGCCCAAATGTGCGGCGACTTCCTGGTCCGGAAAGCGTTCCAGGGCCTGACGCAGCAAACGCTCGGCTTCGTCGAGGTTGCCCATGCGGAAATTCACCCAGCCAAGGCTGTCGAGAACCGCCGGGTCTTCCGGGTTGATCTGGTGTGCCTGCTCGATCAAGGCCTTGGCTTCGACGTAGCGTGTCGTGCGATCGGACAGGGTATAACCGAGGGCGTTCAACGCCATGGCGTTGTCCGGGTCGCGCTTGATGATCAGGCGCAGGTCTTTTTCCATCTGCGCCAGGTCATTGCGTTTTTCTGCCTGCATGGCCCGGGTGTAAAGCAGGTTGAGGTCGTCCGGGTATTTTTGCAGCGCTTGTTGCAGTGCGGCCCAGGCTTTGTCGGGCTGGTTGTTGGCGGACAGGGTTTCGGCTTCGATCAGGTACAGCTGGATCGCGTAGTCCGGTTGCTCATCGCGTTCGGCGGCGAGCTTGCGCTGGGCTTCGGCGGTCTTGCCGTTGTTGATCAGGATGTCGGTCTGGCGTAACTGTGCCGGCAGGTAGTCGTTGCCCGGCCCAACCTTGCCGTATTCGATCAGCGCGCCTTGCGGATCATTGCGTTCTTCGGCGATGCGGCCCAGGTTCAAATGCGCCGAGTCGACGTGGCTGTCCCGTGCGATCAGGTCTTCCAGGTAGCCTTTCGCTTCGTCCCAGGCCTTGGCTTCGAGACAAACCAGTGCCAGCGAGTAACGCAGTTCGTCGTCATCCGGGTATTGCTGGACCAGGCTCGAAAACTCTGCCTTCGCATCGTCCATGCGGTCCTGTTCAACCAGCATGCGTGCATACGTCAGGCGCAGGCGCTTGTCGTCCGGGTACTTCTTGATGCTTTTTTGCAGCAGTGGCAATGCTTCATCGCCGCGGTCGAGGCTTTGCAGCAGACGCGCGCGCAGCAGAATCGGGGCAATTTCGCCGTCGTCCGGCGGGTTGTCTTCCAGCAGGGCCAGCGCGCCTTTGGAGTCGCCGTCCTGTTGCATCAGCAGGGCCTTGCCGAAAATCAGCTGGCCGTTGTTCGGGTGGCGTTGCAGCAAACGGTCGAAACTCTGCATCAGACCGTTGCGGGTGTCCTGGTCGGTATCGGCCGCTGACAATGCGAGGAAGTCGAAATGAGTGTCGCCCTTACCCTGCAGGACTTTCTCCATATAGACCATGGAGTCGTCGTAACGCCCGGCGCGAGCCAGTTGTACGGCCGCGGCGCGTTGCGCTTCAAGGTCGTCCGGGGCGTTTTTCGCCCAGATCAGCGCGGAATCCAGGGCGGCCTGATCGGCGCCCAGGTACTCGGCGATGCGAAATGCCCGTTCGGAAATACCCGGATCCTGAGTGTTGATGGCCTGGGTCACATAGTTGTCCAGCGCAATATCGAAGCGATTGCGCTGGCCGGCCAGTTCGGCGCTCAGCAGGCTAAAGACCGTGTCTTCGCTGAATGAGCTGTAAACCTTGGGCTTTTCAGGTGCCGGAGTGCTTTCTTCGACCGCAGACGTACGGTCCGGCGACACGGGGGCCAAGGCCTGGCAGCCGCTAAGGAAGACAAAAGCGAGGAGCAACGCGGAAGATCTATTCATATAGGAAGAAGGACGACTAACCTGCGGTCGGATCATCATGACACAAGCCTTGGGCCAAACATAACCGGCCCGATATATTCGCATGCGCACCTTCCCTCTGTAGGAGCCGGCTTGCTGACGATGGACTTGCAGGCGCCGCGTCCGTTCCAGAATAAATACGTCATCGTTCACGACCATCGCCAGCGAGCCGGCTCCTTCAAGTGCGGTGTACGGATCGATACTTGTGTAAACGAGAAACGCTCGCAAGTCCGGACGTCATCTACCACGATGATAGATATCGAGTAGTTGTTCTCAATCTGTCGAAGTAGGACAATTGCCGGCTTCACGTCACCATCAGCGACTTTGAATGGCCTTCCTTGCACTCGGTATTAACCACAAGACTGCTTCAGTAGACGTCCGCGAGCGCGTGGCCTTTACCCCTGAGCAGCTGGTTGAGGCCTTGCAGCAGCTCTGCCGACTCACCGACAGCCGCGAAGCTGCGATCCTCTCCACCTGCAATCGCAGTGAACTCTATATAGAACAGGATCACCTGTCGGCGGATATCGTGCTGCGCTGGTTGGCCGATTATCATCATTTGAGCCTCGATGAGCTGCGTGCGAGCAGTTATGTGCACGAAGATGATGCGGCAGTTCGTCACATGATGCGCGTGGCGTCCGGGCTCGACTCGCTGGTGTTGGGCGAACCACAGATTCTCGGGCAGATGAAATCGGCCTATGCCGTGGCGCGCGAGGCCGGCACCATCGGGCCGCTGCTCGGGCGCTTGTTCCAGGCCACGTTCAATGCGGCCAAGCAAGTGCGCACCGACACTGCCATCGGTGAAAACCCGGTGTCCGTGGCGTTTGCCGCGGTCAGCCTGGCGAAGCAGATTTTCAGCGACTTGCAACGCAGCCAGGCCCTGTTGATCGGCGCCGGCGAGACCATCACCCTGGTCGCCCGCCATTTGCATGACCTGGGGGTCAAGCGCATCGTGGTCGCCAACCGCACCCTCGAGCGTGCGAGCATTCTGGCCGAGCAGTTCGGCGCTCACGCGGTATTGCTGTCGGACATCCCGGCAGAGCTGGTGCGCAGCGACATCGTCATCAGTTCCACTGCCAGCCAGTTGCCGATTCTCGGCAAGGGCGCCGTGGAAAGCGCCCTGAAGCTGCGCAAGCACAAACCGATTTTCATGGTGGACATCGCCGTTCCGCGGGATATCGAGCCAGAAGTCGGCGAGTTGGACGACGTGTACCTCTATAGCGTCGATGATCTCCACGAAGTCGTCGCCGAGAACCTCAAGAGCCGTCAGGGTGCAGCCCAGGCCGCGGAAGAGATGGTCTCGGTCGGTGCCGAAGATTTCATGGTCCGCCTGCGCGAATTAGCGGCGGTCGATGTGCTCAAGGCCTATCGTCAACAGAGCGAACGCCTGCGCGACGAAGAATTGCAAAAAGCCCAGCGCCTGCTGGCCAACGGTGGCAGCGCCGAAGAAGTGCTGGTGCAACTGGCACGTGGCCTGACCAACAAACTCTTGCATGCACCCAGCGTGCAGTTGAAAAAGCTCTCTGCCGAAGGTCGCCTCGATGCGCTGGCGATGGCCCAGGAACTCTTTGCCCTCAATGAGGGCTCATCGGAAAGCTTTTCGGATAAGAAACCGCAATGAAAGCGTCACTGCTCAATAAGCTGGACATCCTCCAGGACCGTTTCGAGGAATTGACCGCCCTGCTTGGCGACGGCGAGGTCATTTCCGATCAGAACAAATTCCGCACCTATTCCAAGGAATACGCGGAAGTCGAGCCGATCGTCGAAACCTATAAACAGTTGCTCAAAGTGCAAGGCGACCTCGAAGGTGCGCAGGCACTGCTCAAGGACAGCGACCCGGACATGCGTGAAATGGCCGTGGAAGAAGTCCGCGAAGCCAAGGAGCGCTTGGTCGAGCTGGAAGCCAGCCTGCAACGCATGCTGTTGCCCAAGGACCCGAACGACGGGCGCAACGTGTTTCTCGAAATCCGTGCCGGCACCGGCGGCGACGAGGCGGCGATTTTCTCCGGCGACCTGTTCCGCATGTATTCGCGTTACGCCGAGCGTCGCGGCTGGCGGGTGGAGATCCTCTCGGAAAACGAGGGTGAACACGGCGGCTATAAGGAAGTCATCGCCCGGGTTGAAGGCGACAATGTCTACGGCAAGCTGAAGTTCGAATCCGGCGCGCACCGCGTGCAACGGGTTCCGGCGACCGAATCCCAGGGCCGCATCCACACTTCGGCCTGTACCGTGGCGGTGTTGCCCGAGCCGGACGAGCAGGAAGCGATCGAGATCAATCCGGCGGATTTGCGGATCGACACGTACCGTTCCTCCGGTGCCGGTGGTCAACACGTCAACAAAACCGATTCGGCGATTCGCATTACCCACTTGCCGTCCGGCATCGTCGTGGAGTGCCAGGAAGAGCGTTCGCAGCACAAGAACCGTGCCCGTGCGATGTCCTGGTTGTCGGCCAAACTCAACGACCAGCAGACCAGCGCCGCCGCGAATGCCATCGCCAGCGAGCGCAAATTGCTGGTCGGTTCCGGTGATCGCTCCGAACGCATCCGCACCTACAACTTTGCCCAGGGCCGGGTCACCGACCATCGGGTCAACCTGACGCTGTATTCCCTCGACGAAATCCTCGCCGGTGGCGTCGATGCGGTGATCGAGCCGTTGCTGGCCGAGTACCAGGCTGATCAACTCGCGGCGATAGGTGAGTAAATGACGATCATTGCCAGCTTGTTGCGCGCCGCCGATTTGCCCGACTCGCCAACGGCGCGTCTGGATGCCGAATTGTTGCTGGCAGCGGCGTTGGGCAAGTCCCGCAGTTTTTTGCACACCTGGCCGGAACGCATCGTGCCGAGCGAAGCGGCACTGACCTTCGCCGAGTATTTGCAGCGCCGTCGTGGTGGTGAGCCGGTGGCCTACATTCTGGGGCAGCAAGGTTTCTGGAAGCTTGATCTGGAAGTCGCTCCGCACACGTTGATTCCGCGTCCGGATACCGAGCTGCTGGTGGAAGCCGCACTTGAACTGCTGCCCGCCACACCGGCCAAAGTCCTCGACTTGGGCACCGGCAGTGGTGCGATCGCACTGGCCCTGGCCAGCGAACGTCCGGTGTGGCATGTCACCGCCGTGGACCGCGTGCTGGAAGCCGTTGCCCTCGCCGAGCGCAACCGCCAGCGCCTGCACCTGAACAACGCTACGGTGCTCAGCAGCCACTGGTTCAGTGCGCTGGCGGGCCATCGTTTTCAGTTGATCATCAGTAACCCGCCCTACATCGCCGCCGCAGATCCGCACCTGGTGGAAGGCGATGTACGTTTCGAGCCGGCCAGTGCCCTGGTCGCTGGCGTCGATGGGCTCGACGATTTGCGCTTGATCGTCGCCCAGGCTCCAGATCATCTGGAGGCCGGTGGCTGGCTGATGCTCGAACACGGTTACGATCAGGCCGAGGCGGTGCGTGATCTGCTGCTGACCAGCGGTTTTGAAGAAGTCCATAGCCGCACTGACCTGGGCGGTCATCAACGCATCAGTCTGGGACGCCTGCCATGCTGAATGATCAGGAATTGCTGCGCTACAGCCGGCAGATTCTGTTGCAGCACATCGATATCGACGGTCAGCTGCGCTTGAAGGAAAGTCGCGTATTGATCGTCGGCCTAGGCGGTCTCGGTGCGCCGGTGGCGCTGTATCTGGCGGCAGCGGGTGTGGGTGAAATGCACCTGGCGGACTTCGACACCGTCGACCTGACCAACCTGCAACGCCAGATCATCCATGACACCGACAGCGTCGGCATGAGCAAGGTCGATTCGGCGATCAAGCGCCTGACGGCCATCAACCCCGAGATTCAGCTGGTCGCCCATCGCGCGGCGCTGGACGAAGACTCACTGGCCGCAGCCGTGGCCGGTGTGGATCTGGTTCTGGACTGTTCCGACAATTTCTCCACCCGTGAAGCGGTCAACGCCGCTTGTGTGGCTGGCGCCAAACCCCTTGTCAGCGGCGCGGCAATTCGACTGGAAGGGCAGTTGTCGGTGTTCGACCCGCGCCGCCCGGAAAGTCCGTGCTACCACTGTTTATACGGGCACGGCAGCGAGGCCGAATTGACCTGCAGCGAAGCCGGCGTGGTTGGCCCGTTGGTGGGCCTGGTCGGCAGCCTGCAAGCCCTCGAAGCGCTGAAGTTGCTGGCGGGTTTCGGTGAGCCGCTGGTAGGGCGCCTGTTGTTGATTGATGCCTTGGGCTCACGCTTCCGTGAGTTGCGGGTCAAGCGCGATCCGGGCTGCAGCGTTTGTGGGCCAAAGCATGCGTGAAGCGCCCATCGGCGTGTTCGACTCCGGCGTCGGTGGGCTTTCGGTGCTGGCCGAGATCCAGCGTTTGCTGCCTGACGAAACGCTGTTGTACGTCGCCGATTGCGGGAATATCCCTTACGGTGAGAAGACCCCGGAATTCATCCGCCAGCGCTGCAGCGTCATGGCCGGGTTCTTTCAACGCCAGGGCGCCAAGGCCCTGGTGCTGGCCTGTAACACTGCAACGGTTGCCGGGGTTGCCGACCTGCGCCGCGATTATCCGCAGTGGCCCATCGTCGGCATGGAACCGGCGGTCAAGCCGGCTGCCGCCGCCACCCGCAGTGGCGTGGTCGGGGTGCTGGCCACGACCGGTACCTTGCAGAGCGCCAAGTTCGCCGCGTTGCTCGACCGTTTCGCCACCGATGTTCGGGTGATCACCCAACCTTGCCCGGGATTGGTGGAGTTGATCGAGAACGGCGATCTCCACAGTCCCGCATTGCGCCTGCTGCTGGAACGCTATGTCCGGCCACTGCTCGCCGAAGGCGCAGATACCATCATTCTGGGATGCACTCATTATCCGTTTCTCAAGCCGCTGCTGAGGGAGATGATCCCGGATGACATCAGTCTGATCGACACCGGTGCCGCCGTCGCACGTCAACTTCAGCGTCTGCTGGCCGAACGTGAGTTGCTGGCGGACGGGCCAGCGCGCGCCGCACAGTTCTGGACCAGCGCCAATACAGAACATTTCGCAAATATTCTGCCGATACTGTGGAATACCGCTGGGGTTGTGCGAAGCTTTGAAGGGTAAACGGGAATTGGAGTAAGTCCTCCAATTGGGGTGAACTTCTGTTTAACCGTCGACTTCTATAGCTGTGTGCGTCGAGCAACAAAAAAACCAAACGAAATCGTTCGGAAAAGGATGTTTCTATGAAGCGACTATTCTGCTTGGCCGCGATTGCGGCCGCACTAATGGGGCAAAGTTACACTGCACAGGCTGCAGGCGTGGAGTTCGCGGTCGGCCAGACCGGCGAGTCGACCATGACTTATCGCCTGGGCATGCAATTCGACTGGGACAAGAGTTGGTGGCAGAGCGACGTGGGTCGACTGACCGGTTACTGGAGCGGTGCCTACACCTATTGGGAAGGCGACAAAACCTCCAGCAATAACAGCCTGTCGTTCTCTCCCGTGTTTGTTTACGAGTTTGCCGGCGAGAACGTCAAGCCGTACGTCGAACTCGGGGTTGGCGTGGCGTTGTTCTCCGACACTGAAATCGAAAACAACGATCTCGGTAGTTCGTTTCAGTTCGAGGACCGTTTCGGTGTCGGCCTGCGCTTTGCCGGTGGACATGAAGTCGGCGTTCGGGCAACGCACTATTCCAACGCCGGGATCAGCAGTCCTAACAATGGTATAGAGAGTTACGCCTTGCATTACACAATGCCGTTGTAAGCAACACAGCTTCAACCCTTTGCCACCTTGTCCCCTGTGGGAGCGAGCTGCTCGCTCCCACAGGGGACAAGGTGGCTTCAACTTCAGCGATACGCCGTCGAAATTCCCTGGCGTTCCTCAATGCACTCCGGTGCCCCCATCTCGAACTCCCGGCAGATCAGCGGGCGATTTTCGTAGATGGTGCACATCATCGTGTTGCGATCCAGCGCGGCGCACCAGCCGTCATCCAGGCGCAGCATGACTTCCCCACCCCAGTCATCGGTGTCGATATACCGTTCGGGCACGCCGGTATCGGTGATCAACATGACTTCGAGCTGGCAGCAGCAGGCGGCGCAGGTCGAGCAGGTCACCGCGGGCGTGGCGATTTGCGTGTGAGGGATGGTTTTCATGGCGCGCAGTGTAAGGCAGTGGCCCGGTGCTGTGTGAAAGTGCTGACGGACGCTAGTCGTCGACAGCCGGTTTGAGACGGGCGGCCATCACATGCAGCAGCGGAAACAGCAGCGCCCAGAGCAGGCCGAGGCCGATCAGGGTCGGTAATACGCCGAAGGGGAATTGCACCCCTGCCAATTGTCCGCCGGCGTAATACGACAGCGGCCCACCCACCGCGCCCAGCAGGCTCGCCCGCCACATCGGCCTGGCGCTCCAGCGCAGGCAGTGGCGCAACGTGGTTGCCAACAATGCCCAGAGCAACATCAGCCACAATGGAATCAAGGGCGAAAGGTCCTTGAATTCGAACACGCCCAGCCAGCGCAGAAAACTGTCCACAGCGGTGCCGAGCACCACCACACCGAGTATCAGTCGACCTTCTCGCACCCAACTACTTATCCACAGCAGATGAATCACCAGAGCCGCTAGCGCCACCAGCAACCAAAGGCTGTTGCCACCCATCACGCACGCAAACCAGCCAAGCTGGAATAACAATGCGTTGGCCAGGCGTTCAAGCATCGAAACGGCCGAGCAGGGGCGCGGTGATTGCTGAAGGCTTGGCCAGGAGCAATTGCGCGGTACCGATGGTGCGCTCAAGGAAGCCACCTTCGCAGTAGCACAGGTAATATTCCCACAGGCGCAGGAAGTAATCGTCGTAGCCCAGTTCTCTCAAGCGGCTCTGGGCACTACGAAAGTTCTCGTGCCACAAGCGCAAGGTCCGGGCGTAGTGCAAGCCGAAATCCTCCATGTGCAGCAGGTTCATATCGGTGTCGCGACTGACGATCTCGAGCATTTTCTGTACGCAGGGCAGAGCGCCGCCGGGGAAGATGTAGCGCTGGATAAAGTCGACGTTGTCCTTGGCCTGTTCGTAGCGCTGTTCGCGGATGGTGATGGCCTGCAACAGCATCAGGCCGTTGTTCTTGAGCAGGTGCGCACACTGCTTGAAGTACGTCGGCAGGAAGCGGTGGCCGACCGCTTCGATCATCTCGATCGAGACCAGCTTGTCGTATTGACCGGTGAGATCGCGGTAATCCTTGAGCAACAACGTGACCTGGTCTTGCAGCCCCAGCGTTTCAATGCGTTTTGCGGTGAAAGCGTATTGCTCTTTGGAGAGCGTGGTGGTGGTGACTTTGCAGCCGTATTTCTGCGCGGCGTACACGGCCATGCTGCCCCAGCCGGTGCCGATTTCCAGCAGGTGGTCCGTGGGTTTAAGCGCGAGCTTCTGGCAAATGCGCTCCAGTTTGTTCAATTGAGCCTGCTCAAGGCTGTCGTCGGCACGCAGGAATTGCGCGGCTGAATACATCATGGTCGGGTCCAGAAACTGTTCGAACAGCTCGTTACCCAGATCATAGTGAGCGGCGATGTTTTTCTGTGAGCCCTTGCGTGTATTGCGATTCAGCCAGTGCAGCCCCTGAATCAGTGGCCGACCCAGTTTTGCCAGGCCACCTTCAAGGGCATCGAGCACTTCAAGGTTGCTGACGAACACCCGGACCACCGCGGTCAAATCCGGTGAGCTCCAGTACCCATGAATGAACGCTTCGGCTGCGCCAATCGAACCTTTGCTGGCCACCAGTCCCCAGACGGCCGCGTTGAGGATATGGACTTCCCCCACCAGCGGGCTGCCGGCGCTGCCGAACGCATGCCGTTCCCCGTCTTCGATCAATACCAATTGACCGTGTTTGAGCTGCGCCAGTTGCCGAAGCACGCCTCGGCGCAGCAACGATCCGCTCAAGCCATGGGTGCCGAACAGACTGGCTTTGAGCGTGAGGCTAGAGGATTTCATGGCGGCGGTCCTTGGGGGCAACGGTGGCGGTCTGAAAGCTGCCATCGGCAGCCTGATGAGAAAATAACGGCAAGCGCTTGAGTAACAGGCGCAGGGCTTGCCAATAAATCGCCAGCGCGGTTTTCGCGGTCATCCACGGGAAGCGCCGCAAGTACCGGTGCAGGCTCGCGCGATCAAGGGGTTCGCGTTTGAGCCTGAGCGTGGCATCGAAAAGTTTTTCTTCGCCCTGCCAGTCGGCCATGTGCACACCGATCCGTTTCGCGACCGGGCTGAAGCTCATGCGGTACTGGATATCACGCGGTAAAAACGGCGAGACATGAAAGGCTTTGGGCACAGAGAAGTGTTGATGGAAATCCGATAAATCTTCGGGTGCCTTGGCGGGCAACACGTAGTGGTAGCGCTCGCGCCAAGGGGTGTTGCTGACTTCGCAGACGATCGCCGCCAGTTGGCCGTCGGCCTCATGGCAATAGAAAAAACTCACCGGGTTGAACGACAGGCCCCAGCTGCGGGGCTGGGTCAGCAGGCAGATCGAGCCTTGCGGCACATGCCCGATGGCCTCGCCTACCTGTTGTCGCACGGCGTCGATCAGGCGTATGCCTCGGCCGGTGAAAGACTTCAGGTAATCGGTTTCTCGAAACGAAAACGGTGCGAAGCGGTTCAAGCCTGAAAGGCGCGACAGGCCGAACACCGCTTGCTGTTCGTCGAGGTCCAGGTACAACAGGCCGATGCGGTAACGGAACTGGTGAGCCCGTGGACTGAAACGCCGATGGGCGATCCAGCCGCTATAAAGCGCGCTGTTCACAGGGTTTCTCCAAACGAGCCGGCCACGCGCAAGGCGCTGACAACACCGTCCTCATGGAACCCGTTGGCCCAGTAGGCGCCGCAGAAGTAGGTATGTTGCGCACCATTCAGCTCTTCCCAGCGCGCCTGGGCAGCCACCGACGTCAAGCTGAATTGCGGGTGGGCATAGGTGAATCGGGCGAGCACTTTGGCAGGATCGATGGCCGCGCTCTGGTTGAGGCTGACACAGAACGTTGTATCGCTCTGGATGCCTTGCAGGATGTTCATGTCGTAGGTCACGGCGGCATGTGTATGGCCGGAGCCCGCCAGGCGGAAGTTCCAGCTGGCCCATGCAAGTTTTCGCTCAGGCAACAGGCGTGTGTCGGTGTGCAGCACAACTTCGTTGTCGGCGTAGGGCAGGGCACCGAGGATCGATTGTTCGGCGGCGCTCGGTGCGGCCAACAGTTTCAAGGCCTGGTCGCTGTGGCAGGCGAACACCACCTTGTCGAAACGCTCGCTGACGCCGGCGCTGTGGATAACGACGCCCTCTGCGTCGCGCTCGACCCGCGTTACCGGGCAGTCGAGGCGAATGTTGTTGCCAAAGCCAGCCGTCATCGGCGCGACGTAGGCCTCTGAACCACCCTCGATCACCTGCCATTGCGGGCGATTGCTGACAGACAGCAGGCCATGGTTCTTGAAAAACCGCACAAACAATTGCAACGGGAAAGCCAGCATGTCGGCCATCGGCATCGACCAGATCGCGGAACCCATGGGCACGATGTAATGCAGGATGAAACGCTCGCCGTAGCGGCCGGCCTGTAGATAGTCGTTGAGGGTGGTGTCGGGTTTGATCCGTTGTTGTTCGAGGTCGCGCAGGGCTTCTTTGTTGAAGCGCAGAATATCGCGCAGCATGCCCCAGAATCCCGGCGACAGCAGATTGCTTCGCTGGGCGAAAAGGCTGTTGAAGTTGTTGCCGTTGTACTCGAGACCGCTGTCGGGGTCGGTGACCGAAAAGCTCATTTCCGTGGGTTTGAAACCCACACCCAGCTGGCCGAGCAGGCGAATGAAGTTGGGGTAGGTCCAGTCATTGAAAACGATAAAACCGGTATCCACCGCATAACGCTGACCATCGACCGTCACGTTTTCGGTGTGCGTATGCCCGCCGACACGATCGCTGGCTTCGAACAGGGTGATTTCGTGTCTACGATTGAGCAGATAGGCGCAGGTCAGGCCTGAGATGCCGCCGCCGATAATGGCAATCTTCACGGCTGATCCTTGATCGGCGGGTTGCTGCGCACCATACGTTTACCGATCGCCAGTTGCATGCGGGCGGGCAATTTCGACATCGGCCACATGGCCGCCATGAACATCCCCGGAAACGCGATCTCCAGCGGCCGATTCCTGAGCTTGGCGAAAATGTGCCGTGCGGCTTTGTCCGCCGGCCAGCTCAGGGGCATGGGGAAGTCGTTTTTTGCCGTCAAGGGCGTATCGACGAACCCCGGGCTGACCACGGTGACTTCAATACCTTCCGGCGACAGGTCGATGCGCAGGGACTCGAACAGGTACCGCAAACCGGCTTTCGAAGCGCCGTAGGCTTCCGCCCGTGGCAGCGGCAGGTAGGTCACCGAACTGGCCACACCCACCAGATGCGGGGCAACGCCTTTGCGCAACAGTGGCAGGGCGGCTTCGATGCAATAGCTGCTGGCGAGCAGATTGGTACGTACCACGTGCTCGACGATCGAGGCGTCGAACTGCTTGGAGTCCACGTACTCACAGGTGCCTGCGTTGAGAATCACCGTATCCAGAGAACCCCATTGCTCGGCAATCTGTTCTCCGATTTCCCGTACGGTCTGGCTGTTGGTCAGGTCGCCTGCCACTACCAGTACTTGCCCCGGATAACGTTGGGACAAGGCTTTCAGCGGCGCCAGTGATCGTGAGCTGACAGCCAGGTGCGCGCCGGTCTTGAGAATCTCCTCGGCCAGCGCAGCACCAATTCCGCTGCTGGCACCGGTCAGCCAGTATCGTCGTGGCGTTGTAAGACTCATCCCATTCTCCTTTTCAGCCAGGCAATGGCCCGACCCAACACGGGTAGATGTTCATAAAGCAATGCGCCGGCATCGAAGTAATCCCGGTGGCAATAAACTTTGTCGCGCCAACGCAAATGTGAACAGCCGTCGACGCGAATTATCTGGCCACCGGCAAGGCGCGGATGGCGGTAGCTCATGACCCAGCGCAGATAACCTTCACCTTCGGCGATCTGGTCGAAACCATGAAAATCGAAACGCAGCTCACTGACGTTGGAATAAAGCTCGGCGAAGTAACTGTGCAATTGCCCGAGGCCCTGGACTTCGTGCAAGGGATCGGTAAATCGCACGTCCTGGGTATAAAGGTCATCGAGGCGACACAGGTTGTCTTTATCCAGCTCTGCAAACTGCCGGGCGAACTGTTGCAGGAAACTACTCATGCAGGCCTCCGGCGTTCTGCCGTGTCGGCAGGTTCTTGAACGCCGCCAGGGCGCGTGCCCGTGACGTGTTCAGGTCGACAATCGGAGACGGGTAGTTGGCCACGCCGAACAATCCACCGAGGTGTGCCGGGTTGTGCAGCTCTTTTTTGTTCAGCCCGGACAGTTCCGGCAGCCAGTGCTTGATGAACACACCTTCGGCGTCGAACTTTTCCGACTGGCTCAGCGGGTTGAAGATCCGGAAGTACGGTGCGGAGTCGGTGCCCGTGGACGAACTCCATTGCCAGCCGCCATTGTTGGCGGCGAGGTCGCCATCGATCAGGTGACGCATGAAAAAGCGCTCGCCCTCTCGCCAGTCAATCAGCAGATTCTTGGTCAGGAACATCGCCACCACCATGCGCAGGCGGTTGTGCATCCAGCCGGTTTCCAGCAGTTGGCGCATGGCGGCATCAATGATTGGCACTCCGGTGCGGGCCTCCTGCCAGGCCGCGAGCTCTTCGGGCGCATGGCGCCAGGCCAGGGCTTCGGTTTCCGGGCGGAAGGCACGGTGACGGGAGACCCTCGGGTAGCCCACCAGAATGTGTTTATAGAATTCGCGCCACAGCAGCTCGTTGATCCAGGTGACGGCCCCGACCTTGCCGCTTTCGAACTCGCCCTGATTGCTTTGCAGTGCGGTGTGCAGACATTGGCGCGGTGAAATCACGCCGGCAGCGAGATAAGCCGAGAGCTGGCTGGTACCGGGTTTCGCCGGAAAATCGCGCTCGCTCTGGTAATAGTCGATCTGCGCGTCGGCGAAGGTCTCAAGCCGGCGCCGGGCCTCGGTTTCGCCGGCGGGCCACAGCGCCCGAAGGCTGGCGGTCGGTGTCTCGAACCCGTTGACGCTGGCGGGAATCGGATCGCTGGGGATTTCCAGCGGCGCCTGTGCCATTGGCGTGCTGACCAGGCGCGGCAGGGCGCGGTGCAGGCGTTCGTAGCAGACCTTGCGGAACTGACTGAACACCTGAAAGTACGTGCCGGTTTTGGTCAGGATACTGCCCGGTTTGAACAGCAATTGATCCAGGTAACTGTGGAATGCGATGTCTTGACCGGCCAGTGCTTCGGCAACGGCAGTGTCCCGGTCGGTTTCGTGGATGCCGTATTCCTCGTTGACGTGCACCGCCTGGATGTTTAATTGCCGGCAAAGATCGAGCAGCACCTGCGGTGCTTCATCCCAGCGCGCAGCCGTGCGGATCAGCAAGGGGATGTTCAATTGACCGAGCGCCACGCTTAGCTCATTGAGATTACGTAACCAGAAATCCACTTTGCACGGCGCATCGTCGTGTTCCTGCCATTGCTCAGGGCTCAGCAGATACACCGCCACGCACGGGCCAACCGCAGCGGCGGCAGAGAGGGCGGTGTTGTCATGTAGGCGCAAGTCGCTGCGCAGCCAGATCAATTGCATGGTGTCGTCCGTACAAATCATTAAAGAAGCGCCATTAAATGAGCCCGCACTGAACCAGTGCCTGGTGTGCCAACAATGGATCTTCGGCCAGGTACAAATCGGCAATTTCTGAAGTGGTTACGGACAACTCGGCATGGTGAATGCACACCGTTGGTCCGACGATCATTTTTGGGCAATTGACGTTGTTCAAAAGTTTCGGCAACTGCGACAGGTTTATGGCTTTGCTGGAATACAGCAGTACGCCCCGGGGTTGCAGGTAATCCACTGCGACGGCGAGCTCACCGACAGGCAGCGGCCAGTCGAACACCTCCACCGGGCAATCGGCGCTGCTGACCAGCCAGGCCGTGAGCCACAGGTGAGGCTCCAGTGGCCGGTCCGAGTGGTTGATCAACAGCAAGGGCGGGGTGTGTAACTGACGATTGTTATGGTAGATGCGCGCACCGAATTTGCTGCGCAACCACGAATAAAAAAATACCCGTTCCATCTGCGCGCCGAACTGGCCTTGCCAGCGTTGCTCCAGTTCCGCCAGCAGCGGCAGCAACAATTGTTCGCACAAGGTTCGGGGCGGGTAGAGCGCCATGGCCTGGTTGACAGTGTCGTCCAGCGGGCGCTCGGTCAGCTTGGTGACCGCGATCAGCAAGGTCTGGCGCAGCCGCTGCCAGTCATTTTCCACCGGTTGGCTGAAGGCCTGCGGGGTATCGAGCAGTTGCTTGACCTGGCTGACGGCTACGCCGCGGTTGAGCCAGGTAAGGATCGTCTGGATGCGCTGCACGTGATCGCTGGAAAACAGTCGATGCCCCTTGGGCGTACGTTGCGGAACGATCAGGCCATAGCGCCGTTCCCAGGCGCGTAATGTCACGGCGTTGACGCCGGTCAGCCGGGCTACTTCGCGAATCGGCAGCCAACCTTCATCGAGGGCCTTTTTGAAGTCGGCACCCAAATCCTCGCTGGCGCTGCTGTCGAGTAATTCTTTCATTAGATTGCGTTTCGCAGGCTGAGATTTTCCGGATGCGGTTGCAGGTAAACCTGTTGCGCGATGTACGGGTCCGGGTGTTGGCGAAAGTGATGCTTGAGCAGTGTCAGCGGCACCACCAGCGGCACGATGCCGTGCCGGTACTGGCCGATCACATGCTGCACTTCCTGTTTGTCATCGGCGCTGAGGGTTTTCTTCAGGTAGCCGCTGAGGTGCTGCAGCACGTTGGTGTGGGTGCGCCGGGTCGCACATTTCTTCAGCGCCGCCATCAATTCACTGAAGTACTGCGGGCCGAGTGCTTGTGGATCGGTCTGGCCCATGTTGCCCAGCAGATTGCCCAAGGCTTTGTACTGCACCGGGTTGTGGGCCATCAGCAGGTACTTGTAGCGCGAGTGAAACTCCGTCAAGCCACGGCGACTCAGGCCTTCTTTGAGCAGTTGCTGCCAGGCGCTGTAGGCGAAGACGCGGGTGAGGAAGTTCTCGCGCAGAACCGGATCGTTGAGTCGCCCGTCTTCTTCCACCGGCAAGTCCGGATGCTGCGCGCAAAAAGACTGGGCATAGATCCCCCGGCCACCGCCGTCGACCGGTGCACCGTTGGCGTGATAGACCTTTACCCTCTCGAGGCCGCAGGACGGGGATTTTTGCATGAAGATGTAGCCGCAGATGTCGTCGAGTTCCGCCGCCATTTTTCGTCCGTACTCGGCCAGCGGCCGGGTGACGTTGATCTCGCGGTCGATCGAGCCGACGGCCTGGGGCTGAACCGGATCGCCCACCAACCGAATGGGTTCGCGAGGAATGCCCATGCCGATCGCGACTTCCGGGCAGACCTCAACGAAATCGAAGTAATCAGTGAGGGTGCGGCTGCACAGCCGCGACTCCTTGTGCCCGCCGTTGAAGCGCACCTCGGCACCCATCAGGCAGGCACTGATGGCGATTTTCGGTTTGGTGAAGGGCTGCGGCATCGGAATACCTCGAATCAAAAACCTGTACAGATATTTTTATCTGTACAACATGGGTTCATCATAGATTCGAAGCTGTACAAGTCAAATTTTATGTATAAGTTTTTTGCGTTCCCTGCAGAAGCAGCCTCTGGCGCCTATTGCCAGCCGAACGTCCAGTGATCCTGATCGGAAAGAATCTGCCACGTGCACCGCTCGCTGCGTCGGGTCAGCACCGCTTGCAACTCGATCTCCAGCACCGTTCCTTCATCGTCTCGGAACAGCTCGGTCACCAGAAAATGCTTTTCGCGATTTTGCGGGTGGGCTGCTGTCCACTTCGACAGCAGCAATTTGCTGGGGTTGATGCGGTTCATTGCAAGTGCTCGTGAAGGCGGCGGGCGGCTTCCTGGCCGCTGAGCCAGGCACCTTCGACGCGTCCGGACAGGCACCAGTCGCCACAGGCATACAAGCCCAGATCGGCATCGGCCAGCGTGCCCCATTCGTGGCTGCTGGCAGGGCGGGCGTAGAGCCAGCGGTGGGCCAGGCTGAAGGTCGGTGCGGGCATGGAGTCGTGCAGCAGTTCAGCGAACGCGCCGTGCAACTGCTCGATCACTGCTTCTTTCGGCAAGTCGATGTGCTGACGGCTCCACGTGCTGGTGGCGTGTAAAACCCAAGTGTCGAGCGTGTTGTCGCGCCCGGGTTTGCTGCGATTGCGGGCCAGCCAGTCGAGCGGGCTGTCCTGTACGAAACAGCCTTCCATGGGCGTTTCCAGCGGTGTTTCAAACGCCAGGGCGATGGCCCAGGTAGGGTCCATTTTGACCCCGGCGGCGGCACCAGCGAGCTTCGGCGCGGAGGCCAGCAGTGCCGTCGCTTGCGGTGCCGGCGTGGCGATCACTACGTGGCTGAAGGGGCCGTGGGTGAAACCTTCGGCATCCTGCAAGTGCCAGTGTTCTTCGCCGCGATAGACCTCGGTGATCCGGCAGGCGAAATGCACTTCGAGGTCGCCGAGCAACGCCCGGGTGATGGCGCTCATGCGGGGCGTGCCGACCCAGCGGGTCTGCTCGTCCGGTGACAGATTGAGCTGGCCGCCATGGAAGGTGTACAGCTGTGGCGTCCACTCGGCCACCCAGCCATTGGCTTGCCAGCGCTGCACTTCCGTGACGAAGCGGCGGTCGCGGGCAGTGAAATATTGCGCGCCCATGTCCAGCGCACCCGCATCACTGCGCTTGCTCGACATGCGTCCACCACTGCCGCGGCTTTTATCAAAAAGTTGCACGACATAGCCCAGCTCAGTCAGGGCTTGGGCGGCTGAGAGTCCGGCGATGCCGGTGCCGATGATTGCGATAGGTACAGTCATAAGGGCCTCGTTTACCTTTCTGTACAGACTACGCCGGGGTTGAAACCTGTACAATATTGTTTTTTGGTATAACTTTTAGCGTTCTCGTTCTGACAGCTTGGCCTATTGTTAAACACAGAGCCTGCCCGATATCAAAGATCCCTTGCTTATAAAAATAGACTAGTCATCACGGTAAAACGCCACGCGAGGAAGAAGTCATGCACATATTGCTGACCGGCGGTACTGGTTTGATAGGACGTCAGCTTTGTCGATACTGGTTGAGTCAGGGCCATCGCCTGACGGTCTGGAGCCGGACGCCTGCGAAAGTCGCAAAAATATGCGGTGCCCAGGTTCGTGGTGTCGCTCGACTCGAGGACATCGGGCAGGAACCGGTGGATGCAATTATCAATCTTGCCGGGGCGCCGATTGCCGATCGGCTCTGGACCCACAAACGCAAAGCCTTGTTATGGAGCAGCCGCATCACCCTGACGGAAACTTTGCTGGGCTGGCTCGAAAGCCGTGAGCAGAAGCCGGATGTGCTGATTTCAGGCTCGGCGGTCGGTTGGTACGGCGACGGTGGTGAGCGGGAGCTCACCGAGGACTCGCCGCCGGTGATCGATGACTTCGCCAGTCAGCTGTGCATCGCCTGGGAAGAAACCGCGCAGCGTGCAGAGGCCTTGGGGATTCGGGTGATCCTCGTTCGCACCGGGTTGGTGTTGTCAGCCGAGGGCGGCTTTTTGTCGCGCCTGTTGCTGCCGTTCAAACTCGGGCTGGGTGGGCCGATCGGCAACGGTCGGCAATGGATGCCATGGATTCATATCAACGATCAAATCGCCTTGATTGATTTTCTTCTGCATCGCAATGAAGCCAACGGTCCATATAATGCCTGCGCACCGAAGCCGGTGCGTAATCGCGAATTTGCCAAAACCCTGGGCAGCGTGTTGCATCGCCCGGCGTTCATGCCGATGCCGGCCTTTGCATTGAAGGTCGGCCTGGGCGAGTTGTCTTTGATATTGCTGGGCGGCCAGCGGGCCACACCGGCGCGTTTGCTCGAAGCGGGTTTCACATTCCAGTTCACTGATTTGCGCGCGGCCCTGGAAGATCTCTCCAGCCGCCTCTGAAATAGGACGTTGCATGACCGATCACGCGTTGCTTCTGGTCAATCTGGGCTCACCGGCCTCCACTTCGGTGGCGGATGTGCGCCGTTACCTCAATCAGTTCCTGATGGACCCTTACGTGATCGACCTGCCATGGCCGGTGCGGCGTTTACTGGTGTCACTGATCCTGATCAAGCGCCCCGAGCAGTCGGCCCATGCCTACGCTTCGATCTGGTGGGAAGAGGGCTCGCCGCTGGTGGTGCTCAGCCGCCGCTTGCAGCAGGCGATGACGTCCCAGTGGCGCCACGGTCCGGTCGAGCTGGCGATGCGTTACGGCCAGCCGTCCATCGAGTCGATGCTGACGCGTCTGGCGGCACAAGGGCAAAAGCGGATCACGCTCGCGCCGCTTTATCCACAGTTCGCCGACAGCACCACCACCACAGTGATCGAAGAAGCCCGGCGCGTCGTGCGCGAGAAAAAGCTTGATGTGCAGCTGTCAGTGCTCCAGCCGTTCTACGATCAGCCGGAATATCTCGACGCGCTGGTGGCCACGGCCAAACCCTATCTGCAACAGGATTACGATCATTTGTTGCTCAGTTTCCATGGTTTGCCGGAGCGGCACCTGACCAAGATCGACCCTACCGGACACCATTGCTTCAAAGGCGAGAATTGCTGCCAGAACGCTTCGCCAGAAGTATTGATGACCTGCTACCGGGCCCAATGCCTGCGCACGGCATCCGAGTTTGCCAAGCGCATGGGCCTGCCGGACGGCAAGTGGTCGGTGTCGTTCCAGTCGCGCCTGGGGCGCGCCAAATGGATCGAACCCTACACCGAAGTGCGTCTTGATGAGTTGGCCAGGTCGGGTGTGAAGAAGCTGTTGGTGATGTGCCCGGCGTTCGTGGCCGATTGCATCGAGACGCTGGAAGAGATTGGTGATCGCGGCAAGGAGCAGTTCCGCGAAGCAGGAGGGGAGGAGTTGGTGCTGGTGCCGTGTCTCAATGATGACCCGCAGTGGGCGAAAGCGTTGAACACATTGTGTGAAAGGGCGCCTCTGGCCCTGTAGGCATACAACCCGTGGCGAGGGAGCCCGCTCCCGCTTGAGTGCGCAGCACTCACAAAATCTTCATTGACTGCGAGAATTTTGGGGCCGCTTCGCGACCCAGCGGGAGCAAGCTCCCTCGCCACAGGGGATCACCTTTTACAGCAGCGGCTCATCCGCCTTCTTGTGCTTCCAGCTGTCATTGCCCGGCAGGATCAGGTTCAGCGCAATCGCTACCACCGCGCACAGCGCGATGCCTTTGAGGCCGAAGTCATCCGGACCAGTGCCGGTACCCACCAACACACCGCCAATCCCGAACACCAGGGTCACCGACACAATCACCAGATTGCGCGCTTCGCCCAAGTCAATCTTGTGGCGAATCAGCGTGTTCATGCCCACCGCCGCAATCGAACCGAACAGCAGGCACAGAATCCCGCCCATTACCGGCACCGGAATGCTTTGCAGCAATGCGCCGAACTTGCCGATGAACGCCAGGCTGATGGCGAAGATCGCCGCCCAGGTCATGATTTTCGGGTTGTAGTTCTTGGTCAGCATCACCGCGCCGGTGACTTCGGCGTACGTGGTGTTGGGTGGACCGCCGAACAGGCCGGCTGCGGTGGTGGCAATGCCGTCACCGAGCAGAGTGCGGTGCAGGCCGGGTTTCTTCAGGTAATCGCGACCGGTCACGCTACCCACTGCAATCACGCCGCCGATGTGCTCAATGGCCGGGGCCAGGGCCACCGGAACAATGAACAGAATCGCCTGCCAGTTGAATTCCGGCGCGGTGAAATTCGGGATGGCGAACCACGGTGCAGCGGCAATCTTCGCCGTGTCGACCACGCCGAAGTAGAACGCCATGCCAAAACCGACCAGCACGCCGGAAATGATCGGTACCAGGCGGAAAATGCCTTTGCCGAACACCGCGACGATCAGGGTGGTCAGCAATGCCGGCATCGAGATCAGCATGGCGGTCTGGTAATGAATCAGCTCGCTACCGTCGCCAGCCTTGCCCATTGCCATGTTGGCGGCAATCGGCGCCATGGCCAGGCCGATGGAGATGATTACCGGGCCAATCACCACCGGTGGCAGCAGGCGATCGATGAAACCGGTGCCTTTGATCTTCACGGCCAGGCCGAGGAAGGTATAGACGAAGCCCGCCGCCATCACGCCGCCCATGGTCGCCGCGAGGCCGAATTGGCCCTTGGCGAGAATGATCGGGGTGATAAACGCAAAGCTCGACGCCAGGAACACCGGCACCTGACGCCCGGTGACGATCTGGAACAGGATCGTCCCCAGGCCAGCGGTAAACAGCGCCACGTTCGGGTCGAGGCCGGTAATCAGCGGCATCAACACCAGGGCGCCGAACGCTACGAACAGCATCTGCGCGCCGGAAAGCACCGTGCGCCAGAGCGGATCGTTGAACTCTTGCTGCATGCTCACGCGTCCTTCTGCTTGGTGCCGAAGATCTTGTCGCCAGCATCGCCCAGGCCAGGGATGATGTAACCGTGTTCGTTCAGTTTTTGATCAATGGAAGCGGTGTAGATGATCACGTCCGGGTGAGCCTTCTCTACCGCCGCGATACCCTCGGGGGCAGCAACCAGCACCATGGCACGGATGTCGCGGCAGCCGGCCTTTTTCAGCAGATCGATGGTGGCAACCATGGAGCTGCCGGTGGCGAGCATCGGGTCGATGATCATCGCCAGGCGTTCGTTGATTTCCGGGACTAGTTTTTCCAGGTAGGTGTGGGCTTGCAGGGTTTCTTCGTTGCGGGCCACGCCCACGGCGCTGACTTTGGCGCCCGGGATCAGGCTCAGCACGCCTTCGAGCATGCCGATGCCGGCGCGCAGGATCGGGACTACCGTAATTTTCTTGCCGGCGATTTTCTCGACCGACACAGTGCCGCACCAACCTTCGATATCGTAGGTTTCCAGCGGCAGGTCTTTGGTGGCTTCATAGGTCAGCAGGGCACCGACTTCCTGAGCGAGCTCACGGAAATTCTTGGTGCTGATGTCTGCGCGGCGCATCAGGCCAAGTTTATGACGGATCAGCGGGTGGCGGATCTCGAGGATGGGCATGGGAAAGGCTCCGGCGGCGGGCAAAAAAACCGGCCTAGATTAATCTATCCGAGGGTGTTGTCCTATAGACATACAGTACGTTAGTCCACAAACGCTTGATCTGGCCGTGCGGGATGCGTACCTTTGCCCGCTTTTCCTGTCCGCTACCCCCCTTGGAGAGCACCATGTCCGCTGATCTCGAGCATATCCGTCAAATCATGCGAGAGGCTGACTGCCTGTACACCGAAGCTGAAGTCGAGGCGGCTATCGCCCGCGTCGGTGCGCACATCAACGAAGAACTGGCGGACAGCAACCCGGTGGTGTTCTGTGTGATGAACGGCGGGCTGATTTTCGCCGGCAAGCTGCTGACTCATCTGCAGTTCCCGCTGGAAGCGTCCTACCTGCACGCCACCCGTTACCGCAACGAAACCAGCGGCGGCGAGCTGTTCTGGAAAGCCAAGCCGGAAGTGTCGTTCATCGACCGTGACGTGCTGATCATCGACGACATCCTCGATGAAGGTCACACCCTGGGCGCGATCATCGACTTCTGCAAACACGCCGGCGCGCGCAAAGTGCACACTGCCGTGCTGATCGACAAAGACCACGACCGCAAGGCCCGCCCGGACCTGAAAGCCGATTTCGTTGGCCTGCCGTGCATCGACCGTTACATCTTCGGTTACGGCATGGACTACAAAGGCTACTGGCGCAATGCCAACGGGATTTTTGCCGTTAAAGGAATGTAAGAAATGGATACGCCTCGCTTTCTGGATCAGACCTTGTTCGCCGAGCTGGCCGGGAAAGCGGCGGCCAATCCTCGTGGGCGCCAGCACCACAATTTCCATCAGATGGAAGACGCTTGCCATCGCATGGCGGTGGGGTTGCAACCTTCGACGTATATCCCGCCTCACCGGCATTTGGGTGACAACAAGGCCGAAACCCTGTTGGTCCTCAAGGGGCGGCTGGGTGTGTTGATCTTTGACGAGGTCGGTGCGGTGTTGAGCAAGACCGTACTGCAGGCTGGTGGGGGCTGTGTTGGCGTAGACTTGCCAACTGGTGTGTTCCACGGTTTGGTGGTGCTGGAGGCCGACAGCCTGATGTTCGAATGCAAGGCCGGTCCGTACCGTCCGGTCGGTGAGGGTGAGCTGGCGCATTGGGCGCCGCGCGAAGGCGAGCCCGGTGTTGCCGATTATCAGGCCTGGATGCGCGCGCAATTCGATTGATCCCTACGCTGAAGGAGCGAGCCTGCTCGCGATGAACGCAGTAACGCCGCGGGGTATCAGGCTCCCGGCGTTATCGTTGACGACCATCGCGAGCAAGCTCGCTCCTACACCCGCCCTCCGGAGCCTGTCATGAGCTTTTTGATTCGCAGCTGCGCCGCTCTGTTGCTGACCCTCAGCCTGCCGCTGGCCGCCGCGCCGGCGCCGATGCATGGGCAGTTCCTGCCGCCGGATGACCTGACCCTGCGTGACGCCGAGCCTGAGCAGCAACAATTGCTGCAAGTCACCGAGTACTCGGTGGTGGTCGGCAGCCAGCGCCAGTCCAATCAGCAGCCGATTCCGGTCACTTCGCCGCTGTTGGTTCGCCTCAAGGGCAAATCCTTGAACAAGGGCGCCACCATTAATCAGGTGCTGGTCAATTTCGATGGCGAAAGCAAAAGCCTGAAAAAACCGGTCTACGACGACAAAACCAAGACCCTCAACCTCTATTACCCGCTGGCGCAATACCGGGTGGTGATCGATCTGCTGCGCAATGAAACGGTGTATTGCCAGTTTCTGAGTTACGCCAACGGTCACGTTTGGGCCGATCTGCACACCGGGGCTGTTCGTCCGCGTTGAGCCCGGCGCCTGCGCAGGGGTAAACTGCCCGCCCCGTGAAATGTCTGCGAGCTGGAGTCGGCAATGCGTAAAGATAAGAAACAAGTGATTGGTGACGAGATCGGCGATGAGCAGATCAAGTTGTTCCTCGATTTCGAACCGGTCGACGCGACTTCTCCGTCCCTGCACAAACTGATCAAGGCCTACCGTGGCCTGCGCATCGACGATTTCGAGCGTTTCCTGACGTTCTTCGTCGAGGCCGGTTTTGACGTTGATGGCAAGGACGAGCACGGCAATGACTTCATTGCCCTGATCAAGGATCAGCGTAATGCGCCGGACTACATCGAGCTGATCGAAAAGGCTCGCGGCTAATCACGTTTTCCCTGTGGCGAGGGAGCTTGCTCCCGCTTGAGTGCGCAGCGCTCACAAGATGTTGGGGCCGCTGCGCAGCCCAGCGGGAGCAAGCTCCCTCGCCACAGAAGATATTCAGCGACAATAAAAACGCCCCGCCCTCAATGAGGACGGGGCGTTTTTTTTGCGGGCCGAATCAAGCGTAGCTTTCGGTCTCGCTGCTGGCTTCAACCAGTTCCAGGGCAACGTTGTTCTGCGCGTTGATCTTGCTATACAGCGCAGCGTCGGTTTCCAGGACTTTCTCGCGGGCCGGGAAGATCTCCGCCAGTTTGGCGGCCCACTCGCCTTTGGCCTGGCTCGGGAAGCATTTTTCGATCAGTTCCAGCATGATCGAAACAGTCACCGAAGCCCCTGGCGACGCGCCCAGCAGGGCGGCAAGGGAACCGTCCTTGGCCGCGACCAGTTCGGTACCGAACTGCAGGATGCCGCCTTTTTTCGGGTCTTTCTTGATGATCTGCACCCGTTGGCCAGCCACTTCCAGGCGCCAGTCTTCGGCTTTCGCTTCAGGGTAGAAGCGGCGCAGGGATTCCAGGCGCTGCTCCATGGACTGCATCACTTCGCTGACCAGGTACTTGGTCAGGTCCATGTTGTTTTTCGCCACGGCCAGCATCGGGCCGATGTTGCCGGCGCGAACCGACAGCGGCAGGTCCATGAAGGAGCCGTGCTTGAGGAACTTGGTGGTGAAACCGGCGTAAGGTCCGAACAGCAGGGACTTCTTGCCGTCGACGACACGGGTGTCCAGGTGCGGCACGGACATTGGCGGCGAACCCACGGCCGCCTGGCTGTAGACCTTGGCCTGGTGGTGCTTGACCACTTCCGGATTGTCGCAACGCAGCCACTGGCCGCTGATCGGGAAGCCGCCGAAGCCTTTGCTCTCTTCAATGCCCGAAGCTTGCAGTAGCGGCAATGCCGCGCCGCCAGCGCCGAGGAAGACGAACCTGGCGTCGACTTCACGGCTATTGCCGCTGTTGACGTCCTTGATGCTGACAGTCCAGCCACCGTTATTACGCTTCAGACCGGTCACGCGCTTGCAGTACTTGACCTGGGCATCGGGTGCGCTGGTCAGGTGCTTGAGCAGTTGGTTGGTCAGCGCGCCGAAGTTGACGTCGGTGCCGTTGATCACGCGGGTCGCGGCGAGGGTTTCGCCAGGATCGCGGCCAGGCATCATCAGCGGCATCCACTCGGCCATTGTGGCCTTGTCTTCGGTGTATTCCATGTCGGCGAAGGCGTGGTGCTTGCTCAGCACCTTGAAGCGTTCCTTGAGGAAAGACACGCCGCTCTCGCCCTGCACGAAACTCAGGTGTGGCACCGGGCTGATAAACGATTTGCACGAGCCGAACGTGCCTTTCTTGGTCAGGTACGACCAGAACTGCTTCGACACCTCGAACTGGGTGTTGATGTGCACGGCTTTCTTGATGTCGACGGAGCCATCGGCAGCCTGCGGCGTGTAGTTCAGCTCGCACAGGCCGGCATGACCGGTACCGGCGTTGTTCCACGGGTTGGAACTCTCCGCGGCACCGGAATCCATCAGCTCGACGACTTCCAGCTTGATCGCGGGGTCGAGCTCTTTGAGCAGTACGGCAAGGGTGGCACTCATGATGCCGGCCCCAACCAGTACTACGTCGACTGCTTCGTTATGCGCCATTTAACGCGTCTCCAAAATCTGCAGCACCAAATTGACGGCATGGCTGCCAGGCGTTCCGGGGGCGTCTCAGTGTTGCCCCAAGTACCCATGGCAGGATCGCCATGTCCGAATCTTCGCAATTTTTCGCAACTTCGACGGACGCTTCCGGCCGGGTCTAATCAGAGTCATATGAACTCATTTCAACGGGCGACTGGCAATTCGACTTATGGTCGATACATCCGTTTGTGCAACCAAATCCGTAGCGGACAGGCTTCAGGCTCCGGTGTTCGAGGAGTATTCGGTCCTGTGTCGTTGGGCTGTACTGGACGCTAATGGTGCATGTTCAGACGCAAAACTATTCATTTGCTCGCCACACTCTTGTGAAGTTGTGAAAACCCGTTTTTTTCACGCTCTTTTGAAGACGTGAACCTCAAAAAGGGCTGTCCCAGCCTGGCACCGTGCCCGAATGCTTTGCCGCCAGGGAGTTCATGGCAGGCAAAACGGGCAAACAGCAGTGACCGAGCGTAATGACAGCTCTGCAGATTCGCGAAAAGTGGAGGTTTTGCTTGATGAACAGCAAGCGCGCCAGCTTCACTCGATCTGTGTGGGCGGCTCTCTGTGGGCGGTGCGGGGTGCCAAAACCGAAGCATTGACGATGCTGCGAGGCCCGATCAGGAGACGTCCTTATAATCGGGGGGAGATTGTAGCGAAGAAACGTAGGGAATTGGTCGTGTTTAATGACTTTTATTAGGCGTTCGGTCAGGTGGTCAGCAGTTGCTGTGCCCGCGAGCGTGGCTGGCGTGCAATGACGCGGGCGCTGGCAGGCAAGGGCTTGTGCAGCCAGTTGAGGCGGATTTCTTCGATTTCGACCCAGCCATCGCCCATGGGCTGCAGGCTGCATTGCTTGAAAGCCTGGCAATGGCCGTTGCGGTCGAGCAGGGCGAAGCTGCGGTGGTGTGGGCGTGCTTCGAACAGCGAAACGAGAAAACGCATGGCGACATACCTTTTGGGTGATTACCGACTACGTTCGCAGCCACTCGTGACGAGCAAGTGAAGGGCGAGTGAAAAATCTGTGACAGGAACCGCGGTCCAGCGGGTTTGTCAGAGATTTCAGTAATCGTTGCATGACCCTAGTTAGCCGCAGTGGCCCACCGCTATACTGCCGGCCTGTTTGTGCCTGATTCTGGAGAGAAGAGCATGTTGCAACGCCTGTTGTTCGGTTTGATCACTGTGACCAGTTTGACGCTGGTTGGCTGCGCCCACAGCCCGCAACAACTGAACCCGGAACCCAAGTTGACGGCTCAACTGGCACCGGTCGGCCGCGGTCAGCCGGTGGTGGTGCGTGTGGTGGACGGTCGTCCGTCGCCAACCCTGGGCACCCGCGGCGGCCTGTACCCGGAAACCAGCGCCATTACCGTGCAGGGCGCGCAGATCCTGCCAAAACTGCAGGCTCAGGCTGAAGCCGCCGTGCGTCTGTTGGGTTTCACCCCGACCGCCAATGCAGCGAACGCGCCGCAAATCACCGTGACCCTGGCCGAGCTGAAGTATCAGTCGCCTAAAGAAGGCATGTATGTGACCGAAGCGACCATCGGCGCGACCTTCCGCTCCGATGTGCAGAACGCCAACCGTCGCTATAGCGGTCGTTACGGTGCGTCACTGGACCAGCGTTTCGGCATGGCGCCGAACCAGGAAACCAACACCAAGCTGGTCAGCGACGTGTTGAGCGACGCGTTGACCCGTCTGTTCAAGGACCCGACTGTAGGTCAGGTACTCGGCGAGTAAGCGTTCGCCCGATGCAAAAAAGCCCGGCGCCAGCAATGGTCCCGGGCTTTTTCATGCCTTCTGCACGGCAAGCACCTACAGGGGTGTCAGGCGGCTTGGGAGTAAAAGTCCAGCACGCTCACGCCCGTCAGCAAGTCCGCCTCCGGCAAATCCGCATGTTGGTGACCGCCGAGTGCGCAATACACCAGCCAGTGGCGGTCCTGAACATTGAAGGCGAGGCTGCCGACGAGGGTTTGTTGTTCGTCGTTGTGAGCGATGAGATAGAGGCGATCCTGGTTTTCGGCGTGAAGCATGACGCAGTCCGTGTCGGTTTCGAGGCGCGCATGTTGGCCGATGCAGATGACGAAGCTGTGACGCAGGACAGCCATTGGTCATTTGTCGGGTTATTTATCGCAAAGGGGAGTGCAGGCACAGAGGCTTTCGGTAAAATCCGCGCCGCGGTCGTCGGTCCGGCGCTCGCCACACCGGTTTTGTCTGAGGTTCGTGATGTCGCTGCATTTGATGACGCTGTTTACTGCCCATCCCGCCAAATTGATCAACCTGCTGGCGCTGTTCTTCGCCTTTCCGGGCGGCTGGTTGCTGCACGCGACCCGTCGTCGTGAGCAGCGCGCGAAGGCCAGTCTGCAAGCGCAGCGCGAGAGCCGTCCCAGCGAAGAACCCACGCTGGACTGGGCTACCCTGCGCATGAACCGGTTTTTCTACAGCTTCGGCTTCGCCTGCATGGGGCTGGCGTTGTTGGTGTCGTGGATCAGCACGCAGGTTTAATGTCTTCGAATCAATAAAAACGGCGCCCTGGGCGCCGTTTTTGTATCCGGTCGAAACCGCTTACAGCGGCAATCCAGCCTTCACCCGGTACTGATTGCGCACTGGCGTCGCATATTGCAGCACCAGAAACGGACGATGCTCGGCAGGGCAAGCGTCCAGGCGTTGCTGCCATTGTTCCTGGGCCTTGGCCAATTCGTCGGCCGCGAATACCTCGGCGGCGCTCGGCACCTGCAACTGCGGGTCGGCGTCTTGCCACTGCGCGTAGGCCAGGTAGTGCACCGGGAACAAGCGGTAACCGCCCAGAATCTGCTTGTCCATCTCGACGGCCAATTGTTTGGTGTCTTCGAACAGCTCGGTGATCGGCGCGGCAAAGTTCACGTGCACCCGGCCCTTGTAGCCGGTGATGCCCTTGGCGATGCTCACGTCATCTTCGCCCGGTTCCTTGGTGTAGGTGCCGGTGGTGGCTCGGATGTAGAGCTCGCGGGCCTTGGCCTGGTCGCACGGGTCATATTCGTAGCTGATCGACACAGGCGTGAGGTTCAGCGAGCGGATGACTTCGCCGAAGGGCTCGTCCTTGCGGCTCATGTGGAACATCTTGAGGATCGCCGATTCGGTACGGTCGTCGCCGTCCTTGGCGCGGCCTTCGGCCTGAGCGATCCAGATCGAGGCGCAATCGTTGCGGATCGAATGGTTGATGTACGCCGACAACAGTTGATACGCCGCCATCTTCTCGCGGCGACCGGTGATCGAGCGGTGCACGATAAAACTCTTGTTCAGACGCATCAGGTCGCTGACGAAGGGCTTTTGCAGCAGGTTGTCACCGATGGCGATGCGTGGGGTCGGCAGGCCGGCGTGGTACACGGCATAGTTGACGAAGGCCGGGTCCATCACGATATCGCGGTGGTTGGCGATGAACAGGTAGGCACTGCCGGACTTGAACTGCTCGACGCCGGTGTAGGTGACGCCGTCGGTGGCGCGCTCGATGGTGTGGTCGACGTAATACTCGACTTTATCCTGCAAAGTGGCCACCGACGTGATGCCGGCAAACTCACGGCGCAGTCGATGAGCTATAAGAGGTTTGAGCGCCCAGCCCAAAGCACCGGCAAAACGCGGGAAGCGGAAGTGGGTGAGGATATCTAGAAACGCCTTGTCGCCGAGCAGCCGGTCCAGCACCGCTGGGACTTCGCTGTCGTCGTAAGGTCGGATGGCATCGAATTCGCCCATCATGCTCTCTTGTTAGAAACGGCTAGGGTAAGTAAAGGTTTTGATCGAAAACCGGCGGGGTACGGTCTGAAAAAGTAGCCAGACAAAAATAGCCCTGCAAATAGACCGGCGATTATACGCACAAGTCACCTGGGAGACCGCGATGCTGGAAACTACGCAGTATGAATGCCCGTATTGTGGTGAATCAGTCGAAACGACTGTCGACTTGTCCGGCGGCGATCAGACCTACATCGAGGACTGTCAGGTGTGTTGTCGGCCGATCACGTTCGTGTTGCAGGTTCACGAAGAGGATTGGTTTCTGGAAGTCTTCAGCGAAAACGAATGAGGGGCGCATATGCAGCGAATCTACGAGCCGGAAAACCTAATGGAAGGCGAGTTGCTGCAAGGCATGCTCGCCAGCGAAGGCATTGAGGCGCACCTGGTGGGCCGCGATCTGGTCGGGGCCACCGGTGAATTGCCAATCTACGGGCTGCTGGGGTTGGCGGTAGATGACGACCAGGCCGCCTACGCCCGCGAGCTGATCAGCGCGTACAATGCCGCGCTGCCGCTGTCCGGCGATGAACCGGAGAGTTTTCCCGGCACGCTGGTCTGTTAGGCTGGCGTTCGTTTGATCAAGAGTCGTGCTGCCCCATGTGTGGACGTTATGCCCTGTTTCGCTGGAATCGCGATTTCGCGACCCTGCCAGGTTTTCCCGCCGATCAACAGGCGCAGTGGAACATTTCCCCCAATGATTCGGTGTTGATGCTGCGTGCCGGCGCGGACGGCCAGCGTGAACTGGCGCGCGCGCGCTGGGGCCTGACCCCGCCGTGGCTGACCGATCTGTCCCGAACCCCGGCCCATGCCCGCGCCGAAACCGTGGCCGAGCAGCCAATGTTTCGCCAGGCCCTGCGCGAGCGCCGCTGCCTGCTGCCGGCCAACGGTTTCTACGAATGGCGCGGCACCACCCGCAAAAGGCCTTATTGGTTGACGCCGGGGGAGGGCTCTTCGCTGTTTTTCGCGGCGATCTGGGAAGCGTACCCGGTGCAGGAGCAGGTGTGGTTGAGTACGGCAGTGATCACGCAGCCAGCGGCCAGCCAGCGGCGACCGTTGATTCTGGATGAAGCGGGTCAGGCGGCATGGCTCAATCCCGAGACGCCGTTGCACACCCTGCAAGCCCTGCTGGCCAGCGAGCCCGCTGCGTTGCGCGAGCGGGTGCTGGCCAACATGGTCAATGATCCGAAGCTCAATGGGCCGGAATGTCTGACGCCCGGTTGAAGACAGATCGTTTGCCGATTGTTCTCTCGCAGAGCGTGGGAGGTGGATTGCCCGGGTTTGTGAATTTTTTCCTGCGTCGAAGAGAGCTTTGTCTGAAATGCGCGTCATATGTGCCGTTGTATCTGGCGTCGATACATTTCCGCGCCTAGGATACGGTCATGTTTTCAGGGAGCTTTTTGATGAACAAGACATTGGTTTCGTGTGCGCTGGGCGCAGGTTTGTTGCTCGCCGGTTGCCAGTCTGTCAACACCACCAGCGGTGGCGCTGTGGGCGTTGAGCGTAAGCAGTACATGTTCAGCATGTTGTCCTCGCAAGAGGTCGACCAGATGTACGCCCAGTCTTATCAGAAGACCGTGGGCGAAGCGTCCAGTAAAGGTGTGCTGGACAAAACCAGCAACGATGCCAAGCGCGTGCAGGTAATTGCCGACCGGCTGATTGCCCAGGCGCCGACCTTCCGTCCTGATGCGGCCCAGTGGAAGTGGGAGGTCAACCTGATCAAGAGTGACGAACTCAACGCCAACTGCGGGCCGGGCGGCAAGATCTTTTTCTACACCGGGCTGATCGACACCCTGAAACTGACCGACGATGAAATCGCCGCGATCATGGGCCATGAAATTGCCCATGCCCTGCGCGAGCATGGTCGTGAAGCAATGTCCAAGGCTTACGGCATCGAAATGGCCAAGCAGGGCGCGGGTGCGTTGTTCGGTCTGGGCCAAGGCAGCATGGCGCTGGCCGATACCGTGGCCAACTACGGCATGACCTTGCCCAACAGCCGCGCCAATGAAAACGAGGCAGACCTGATCGGCCTGGAACTGGCGGCTCGCGCCGGCTACAACCCGAATGCGGCGATTACCTTGTGGAACAAGATGACCAAGGCTTCGGAAGGTTCGCCGCCGGAGTTCATGAGCACTCACCCGGCTTCCACCAGTAGAATTGCGGCGTTGCAGGCAGCGATTCCGAAAGTGATGCCGCTTTACGAGCAGGCCAGGAAGTCCTGATCTGCGCGCGATGACACGTGTGGCGAGGGAGCAAGCTCCCTCGCCACAATGACTGCCTTACCCCGTCAAACCCACCCGCTCGCCTGCATCGCCTTGTACACCGCAACAATCGCCAGAATGAAAAACGCAGACGCCGCCAGGCGACGAATCAGCGTCAAAGGCAGTTTGTCTGCGGCAAAGTTACCCGCCAGAACCACCGGTACGTTGGCAATCAACATGCCGAGCGTGGTGCCGATGATCACCAGCCACAATTCCGGATATTGCGCCGCCAGCATCACGGTCGCGATCTGGGTCTTGTCACCGATTTCCGCGAGGAAGAATGCGATCAGCGTGGTCACGAATGGCCCGAACTTGCGGGCGGTGCTGGCTTCGTCGTCGTCCATCTTGTCCGGCACCAGGGTCCACAGTGCGGTGGCGGCGAAGCTCACGGCCAGGATCCAGTGCAGCAACGTATCCGAGAAGAAACTGCCCACCCAGGCGCCTACCGCACCAGCGGCCGCGTGGTTGGCCAAGGTCGCGGCGACGATGCCGGCGATGATCGGCCAGGGCTTGCGGAAGCGGGCAGCGAGAATGAGCGCGAGCAGTTGCGTCTTGTCGCCGATTTCGGCCAAGGCAACGATTGCGGTCGGAACGAGTAAAGAATCCAGCATCAGGGGTTTTCCTAAGGGGCGGGTCGACACGGCTATGACACGTACAGCCTTCCCGCCCCGGGTAAGGTGTTCGTGTCATAGGTCTTGTCAAACCCTGCAATCCGTCTGATGCGGACGCTTGGGTCGCATACGCCATGGTCTGAGGACCAAGTATGTTGACGTATGCCGGACGAGCATGGCGCTCGTGGGAGACTACTCCCCTAGGACGGAGCGGATTCTGCCTAGGCAAAATCCTTTCGGCAAGTACAAATTTCTATCCGCGTTTAGCCCGGTAGATTCTGAAACCCTGACCTTCGGCCTTGATCGCACATACGCCCAGATGCTCTTCGATCAGCGGTTGATACTTCAGGAAGCTGTTCGCCACCAGGCGCAGTTCGCCGCCGTTTTTCAGATGTTTGGCCGCTTTTCGCAGCAGGTTCTCGGTAGCGAAATAATCGGTGTGGACGCCGACATGGAAGGGCGGGTTGCTCAAGATCGCACTCAATCCCATCGGCGCGGCATCGATTCCATCGCCGGTAATCACGTCAGCTTCCAGACCGTTGGCAGCCAGCGTCAGGCGGCTGCTGGCGGCGGCAAACGCATCGACGTCGAGCAACGTCACCTGGTTGTGTGGGTAGCGGCGTTTGACGGCAGCGCCCAAAACACCCGCACCGCAACCGAAATCCAGCAGGTGGCCGCTGGGCAGTTTGTCCAGATGTTCCAGCAGCAGCGCGCTGCCGCGATCCAGTCGGCCGTGGCTGAAAACACCCGGCAGGCTGATGACTTTTAGCGGGCCTTCAGCCAGTGGCAGTTCGTAGGTCTGCGCGAGGCTTTCCAACGGTTTCGCTTCAGGCGCATTGGCCACCGTCACCAGCCACAGCTGGCAGTGCCGTGCACTGTCGAGCTTGCGTGGCTTGCCGAATGGATTGAGTTGTTTGGCGGCGCCTTCGATGCCGCTTTTTTTCTCGCCAACCAGGTACAGCTCGCGGCCGGCCAGCCGCGAGGCCAGGGCGTTGAGGATGTAATCGGTCAAATCCTTGGACTTGGGTAAAAACACCACGGCGGCTTCGAATTCGTGTTCCGGCACGTGCACGCCAAAATGGCTGCGCTCGGCGAAACGCGCGTCCAGCGCGGCTTGATCACCGGCATGCCAGCACCAGCCGCGGGCGGCGGGCAGGCGGCCTAGCAAGTCGTCGGCGGGCAGACCGGCCAACAACACCGAGCCCTGGAATAATTCAGCCTGACGAAGCAGTACTTCACTGCGCGGATCCATAACTGCTCCTGTGAAAAAAAGTGCCGCAGTCTATCAACTGACGACCCGCAGCGCCTTACCGCTGAAGTACCCGAGGGCGTTTTCAGTCACTTGGCCGACGATGCGTTGACGCGCCTCGCGACTGCCCCAGGCGTTGTGCGGGGTGACGATCAAGCGTGGGATGTCGTTGGCCAGCAATGGATTGCCGTTGACCGGCGGCTCGACACTGAGCACGTCGGTAGCGGCGCCGCCGAGGTGGCCATTGCGCAATGCATCGGCCAGGGCCTGTTCGTCGATCAGGCCGCCGCGAGCGGTGTTGACCACGAACGCGCCGGGTTTCATCGAGGCCAGTTCACGGGCCCCAATGAAATGGCGGGTGTGCTCGTTGAGCGGGCAGTGCAGGGTCAACGCGTCGATTTGCGGCAGCAGTTCGTCCAGTGGTAAACGATCCGGGCGGGCAGGGCGCCCCGGGATCTGGCCCAGCAACACGCGCATGCCAAAGGCTTCAGCCAGCCGTGCGACCGCACCGCCCAATTCGCCGTGGCCGAGCAAACCGAGGGTTTTGCCTTCCAGTTCGACGATCGGGTAGTCCAGCAGGCAGAACTGCCTGGCTTGCTGCCAGCGACCTTCACCCACGGCTTTCTGATAGTCGGCCAGGCGCGTCGCCAGGTTGAGCAGCAGCATGAGGGTGTGTTGCGCCACCGACGGCGTGCCGTAGCCCTGACAGTTGCACACGGTAATGCCGTGGGCCCGCGCGGCCGCGAGATCGACGTTGTTGGTGCCGGTGGCAGTGATCAGGATCAGCTTCAGCTCGGGGCTCGCCGCCATGGCCGCGGCATCGATGAGGATTTTGTTGCTGATTGCCACGGTAGCGCCCTTGAGATGCTCGATCACTTGATCCGGCAGTGTCTGGGGATACAGTTGCAACTCGCTGAAGCAATCGCGTAGCGGGCTGAGATCGAGGTCACCCAGATCGAGGGACGGATGGTCGAGGAAAACGGCGCGGCGAGTGTTCGTCATCAACTGTACCTTTTGTGCAATGAACTGAAGGCGTAATCTGCCGAGCCTACCAGATGAAATAAATAGTTACGCTTGGCCTGAAGGAGCCCCCATGTACTGGACCGAGTTCTTGACCGTTGCCCTCATCCACCTGCTGGCCGTGGCCAGCCCCGGGCCTGACTTCGCCGTGGTGGTGCGTGAGAGCGTGACCCACGGTCGTCGCGCCGGCACCTGGACAGCGCTGGGCGTTGGTTCGGCGATTTTCCTGCATGTAGGGTATTCGCTGCTGGGCATCGGCCTCATCGTGTCTCAATCAATCGTGCTGTTCAACGCCTTGAAATGGGCCGCCGCTGCATACCTGTTGTACATCGGCTTCAAGGCGCTGCGAGCGCAGCCGGCCAAAGCGGTGACCGACGATTTGCACAAGGAAGCTGGCGAGCGCACTGCCCGCGGCGCTTTCACCTCGGGTTTCGTGACCAATGGTCTGAACCCGAAAGCTACGCTGTTCTTCCTGTCGCTGTTCACCGTGGTCATCAATCCGCATACGCCGCTGGCGGTGCAAGCCGGTTATGGTGTTTACCTGGCGGCGGCGACGGCGATCTGGTTCTGCCTGGTGGCCATGTTGTTCAGCCAGCAACGGGTGCGCGCCGGTTTCGCCCGCATGGGCCACTGGTTCGACCGGACGATGGGGGCGGTGCTGGTCGCAATCGGCGTCAAGCTGGCGTTTACCGAGATGCACTGATCCTTTGCAGGAGCAGGCTTCGGCAGCTCCTCATTTACCCGCAAATGCTGGCGCAACGCTAGCATTTGCGCGGCTCTGCAAATCATTCCTTTGGCTGATTTGGCGGGCGTTCAGGCGCACTACAGTGCGTACTTAACAGCCACGACCGTGCAGTCAGAAAAGGGATTCTTATGTTGCAGACACGCGTTATCCCCCCAGCCGAAGGCGCTTACCAGTATCCGCTGCTGATCAAACGGTTGCTCATGTCCGGCGCGCGTTATGAGAAAACCCGCGAGATCGTTTACCGCGACCAGTTGCGCTACAGCTATCCGACCCTGATCGAACGGGTCGCGCGGCTGGCCAACGTATTGACGGCCGCCGGGGTCAAGCCCGGGGACACCGTGGCGGTCATGGATTGGGACAGCCATCGTTACCTGGAATGCATGTTCGCCATTCCAATGATCGGAGCGGTGATCCACACCATCAACGTGCGTCTCTCGCCGGAACAGATCCTCTACACCATGAACCACGCCGTGGACCGCTTTGTGCTGGTCAACAGCGAGTTCGTGGGCCTCTACAACGCGATTGCCGGACACCTGACCACAGTCGAGAAAACCCTGCTGTTGACCGACCTGCCGGAAAAAACCGCAGACCTGCCCAATCTCGTCGGCGAGTATGAGCAGTTGCTGGCCGCCGCGAGCCCGCAATACGACTTCCAGGACTTCGACGAAAACTCAGTGGCGACCACGTTCTACACCACTGGCACCACGGGCAATCCCAAGGGCGTGTACTTCACCCATCGGCAACTGGTGCTGCACACCATGGGCGTGTCGACGATCATGGGCGCCATCGACAGCGTGCGTCTGTTGGGCACCAACGACGTGTACATGCCGATCACCCCGATGTTCCACGTGCATGCCTGGGGACTGCCCTATGTGGCGACCATGCTCGGGCTTAAACAGGTTTACCCCGGCCGCTATGACCCGGAATTCCTGGTGGAGCTGTGGTGCAAGGAAAAGGTCTCCTTCTCGCACTGTGTACCCACCATTCTGCAAATGGTCCTCAACGCCAAGGCGGCGCAAAACACCGACTTCGGTGGCTGGAAAATCGTCATTGGTGGCAGCGCGCTGAACCGTTCGCTGTACGAAGCCGCCAAGGCCCGGGGTATCCAGCTGACCGCCGCCTATGGCATGTCGGAAACCGGGCCACTGGTGTCCTGTGCGCACCTCAACGACGAGCTGATGGCCGGCAGCGAGGATGAACGCACCACCTACCGGATCAAGGCCGGTGTGCCCGGGCCATTGGTGGAAGCCGCCATTGTCGATGCCGAGGGCAAATTCCTGCCGGCCGATGGCGAAACCCAAGGGGAGTTGGTACTGCGCGCGCCATGGCTCACCGAAGGCTATTTCAACGAACCGCAGAAGGGCGCCGAGCTCTGGGCCGGGGGCTGGCTGCATACCGGTGACGTGGCCACGCTCGACAGCATGGGCGTGATCGATATTCGTGACCGGATCAAGGACGTGATCAAGACTGGCGGCGAATGGATCTCCTCCCTGGACCTGGAAGACCTGATCAGTCGCCACGTAGCGGTACGCGAAGTAGCAGTGGTGGGGATTGCCGACCCGCAGTGGGGCGAGCGTCCGTTTGCCTTGCTGGTGGTCCGTGAAGGCCATGTGATTGGGGCCCGGGAACTCAAGGAACACCTCAAGCCATTTGTCGAACTGGGGCACCTGAGCAAGTGGGCGATCCCGAGTCAAATCGCCCTTGTTACTGAAATTCCCAAGACCAGCGTCGGCAAGCTCGACAAGAAGAAAATTCGCGTCGACATCACCGAATGGCAGGCCACCAATAGCACCTTCCTCTCGACGCTTTAAGTGTCTTCTGGCGTGCCGAAAAGGCACGCCAACCCCACCAAGCAAGCGCTTGCCTTGTCAAATCTGAATTTTCAGCCATCCTTGCCGTGCCGACAGGTGTCGGCTTGGCAAAGGACTGTTCCAGAGTGGCTGGCAGCTGCAAATCACACTTTAGAGGGATCAAGCACTACTACCTGCTGGCTATAGTCCGCTCAAGGATTTTTAAGAACGGGGCAAACGCACAAACCGGGGCGATGCAACTTTGGAGTGACTTTGGGATGCCATGGCTCCCTGTTATCCAAGCGTTTTTAAAAGTGCTCACTGCCATAACAATAAAATGCACATGGAGTAGCGTCGATGACATCAGTAAACCAGTTCTGGCGCCGGGCTAAACTGCCTTTGGCCGTCAGCCTTGCCTCTACGCTCGCCGGGCCTGCATTCGGCGTCAGTTTCAACGTTGGTGAAATCGAAGGTCAGTTCGACTCTTCGCTGTCGATCGGTGCGAGCTGGTCTACTGAAAGCGCCAACAAGAACCTCATCGGCGTCAACAACGGCGGCCGTGGCCTGTCCCAGACCTCCGATGACGGTCACCTGAACTTCAAGAGCGGTGAGACCTTCTCGAAGATCTTCAAGGGTATCCATGACCTTGAGTTGAAGTACGGCGACACCGGCGTGTTCGTCCGTGGCAAATACTGGTACGACTTTGAACTCAAGGACGAAAGCCGTCCGTTCAAGGACATCAGCGACAGCAACCGCAAGGAAGGCGCCAAGTCCGCTGGCGGCCAGATCCTCGATGCATTCGTTTACCACAACTACTCGATTGCCGATCAGCCGGGTTCGGTTCGTCTGGGCAAGCAAGTAGTGAGCTGGGGTGAAAGTACTTTCATCGGCAGCGGCATCAACTCGATCAACCCGATCGACGTGTCCGCGTTCCGTCGTCCAGGCGCCGAAATCAAGGAAGGCCTGATCCCGGTCAACATGTTCTACGTGTCCCAGAGCCTCACCGACAACCTGTCGGCTGAAGCCTTTTACCAGATCGAATGGGACCAGACCGTCGTCGACAACTGCGGCACTTTCTTCTCCCAGCCGGACATCGTTGCCGACGGTTGCGACAATAATCTGCGCGTGCTGAACAAGCGTTCGACCATTCCGGCCGCTGCATTGCCTACACTGACCCGACTGGGCGTCGACGTGGACAACGAAGGTGTGCTGGTACGCCGTGGTCCGGATCGCGATGCGCGCGACAGCGGCCAGTGGGGCGCGTCTCTCAAGTACATGTTTGACCCGCTGGACACCGAGTTCGGTGCCTACTTCATGAACTATCACAGCCGTGCGCCGATCTTCAGCGCCACCGGTGCTCCAGCGTCGACCTTCGCAGGTGTTGCAGCCTTGCCGGCGCAGTTGCGTGCTCTGGCGCCGCTGATTGTCGCGGGTAACTCGAACTACTTTATCGAGTATCCGGAAGACATCCGCCTGTATGGCCTGAGCTTCTCCACCACCTTGCCTACCGGTACGGCGTGGAGCGGTGAAATCAGCTACCGTCCGAACGCACCGGTGCAGCTCAACTCCACCGACATCCTGTTCGCTGGCGTTCGTCCGTTGGGCGGCGCGTTGACCAACGCTTCGTTGCTCTCCGCGCCACCGGGTTCGGACCTGCACGGTTATCGCCGCAAGGAAATCACCCAGTTCCAGACCACCCTGACGCACTTCTTCGATCAGGTCATGGGCGCCAGCCGTCTGACCCTGGTGGGCGAAGTGGGCGTAACCCACGTTGGCGGCCTGGAAAGCACCTCCGACGTTCGTTATGGCCGCGATCCGGTCTACGGTCCGGGTGAACTGCCGGCTACCGGTGGCCAGAATACCTGCCAGGCACTTAACGCCAGCACCATCGCCGGCGCCGGTCCTGGTACGCCGACCAACAACCTCAACCGCAATTGCAACGACGATGGCTTCACCACTGCCACTTCCTGGGGTTATCGCGGTCGTGCCATCTGGGAATACAACGACGTGTTCGCCGGTGTGAACCTCAAGCCGAACGTGGCCTGGTCCCACGACGTCGACGGTTACTCGCCTGGTCCTGGCGGCAACTTCGAGGAAGGTCGTAAAGCGGTCAGCCTGGGTGTTGATGCCGAGTACCAGAACACCTACACCGCAAGCCTGGCGTACACCAACTTCTTCGACGGCAAGTACACCACTGTGGATGACCGCGACTTCGTTGCGCTCAGCTTCGGCGTGAACTTCTAAGCACTGTATTTTCAGGACGAACACAAATATGAAAATAACCAAGAGTCTGTTCCACGTCGGTGTCCTGGGGCTTTCGCTGTTGGCGACCGGAGTCATGGCGGCGGTCCCTGCGGCCGAAGCGGACAAGCTGGGCAAGAGCCTGACCCCGATGGGTGCCGAAATGGCCGGTAATGCCGACGGTTCGATCCCGGCCTGGAAACCACTGCCGAAAAACGCCGGTACTGTCGACAGCAAAGGCTTCCTGTCCGATCCGTATCCGGGTGAAAAACCGCTGTTCACCATCACGGCGCAGAACGTCGACCAGTACAAGGCAAAGCTCGCGCCGGGCCAGTACGCGATGTTCAAGCGCTACCCGGAAACCTTCAAGATGCCGGTATACCCGTCCCATCGCGGCGCTACCGTGCCGGATGACGTGTTCGCCGCCATCAAGAAGAACGCCACCAACACCAAGCTGGTGTCCGGCGGCAACGGCCTGGAAAACTTCGAAACCGCCATTCCGTTCCCGATTCCGAAGAGCGGTGTTGAAGTCATCTGGAACCACATCACCCGTTATCGCGGTGGTAGCGTGACCCGTCTGGTCACCCAGGCCACGCCACAGCCGAACGGCTCGTTCAGCCTGGTGTACTTCCAGGACCAGTTCGTGTTCCGCGACAAGATGAAGGACTATGATCCGGCGAACCCGGGCAACATCCTGTTCTACTTCAAGCAGAAAGTGACCGCCCCGGCACGTCTGGCCGGTGGTGTGCTGCTGGTGCACGAAACCCTCGACCAGGTGAAGGAGCCGCGTTCGGCGTGGGTCTACAACGCCGGTCAGCGTCGCGTGCGTCGTGCGCCACAAGTGTCCTATGACGGCCCGGGTACCGCTGCCGACGGCCTGCGTACCTCCGACAACCTGGACATGTACAACGGTGCTCCGGACCGCTATGACTGGAAGCTCGAAGGCAAGAAAGAGATGTACATCGCCTCCGACGCCTACAAGCTCGACGATCCGAAGCTCAAGTACGCCGACATCATCAAGGCCGGTCACATCAACCAGGACCTGGCTCGTTACGAGCTGCGTCGCGTCTGGCATGTGGTTGCAACCCTGAAGGAAGGTCAGCGCCACATTTACGCCAAGCGTGACTTCTACATCGACGAAGACACCTGGCAAGCGGCGGTGATCGATCACTACGACGGTCGCGGTCAACTGTGGCGCGTTGCCGAGGCCCATGCCGAGAACTACTACGACAAGCAAGTGCCTTGGTATGCCCTCGAAACCCTGTATGACTTGCAATCGGGCCGTTACCTGGCGCTGGGCATGAAGAACGAAGAGAAGTCCGCGTATGACTTCGGCTTCACAGCCACCACCAGCGACTTCACCCCGGCTGCATTGCGTCAGGATGGTGTTCGCTAAACGGCACTGAAAAGAGGCCGCATCCTCAAGAAACGCCCCGACTGGTTCGGGGCGTTTTTTTTTGCGTTTACGCAATACCTGCAGGAGCCGGCTTGCCGGCTCCCACAGAATTTCATCAACACAGAACCTGTAGGCGCTGTCGAGTGAGACGAGGCTGCGATCTTTCGTTCGTAGACTTTTTGTAGCCATTTGTAGCAATAACCTTCATTACCTCTTCGTTTACAGCTAGTCTGCGGACATCTGCAACGCCGCCACCCGCAATTCAAACAAGAGCCGGCCATGACTGATCTGTCCCCATCACCCGGTCCTGCAAGCGTCGCTGTCGCTGCGCTGGACGCGCGTTTTTTCCGACCGCCATTGCCCGACGGCCATGTGCTGCGACCTCGACTGTGCGAGCGCCTGAGTGCGGGTCTCGGTGGCAGGTTGCTGTTGGTCAGCGCACCAGCGGGGTTCGGAAAAAGTTCTTTGGCGGTGGAGTTCTGTCAGTCGTTGCCGGTTCATTGGCAAAGTCTCTGGCTGGGCCTGAGCCCGCGCGACAGTGATCCAGGGCGATTCCTCGAGCGACTGCTCGAAGGTCTTCAAGATTTTTTTCCGCAGTTGGGCGGTCAATCCCTCGGCTTGCTGAAAATGCGCCAGCGCCATCAACCGTTCGCCTTCGAAGAATGGCTGGACGGCTTGCTCGATGAGCTGGCCGAGCACTTGTCGAATGAGGCGCCACTGCTGCTGGTGCTGGATGATTATCATCTGGCGCAGGGGCCCGTTCTGGACCGATGCCTGCAGTTTTTCCTCAATCATCTTCCCGATGGATTGCTGGTGATGGTCACCAGCCGCCAGCGCCCGGACTGGCATCTGGCGCGGCTTCGCCTGTCGCGACAACTGCTTGAGTTGCACGAACAGGATCTGCGTCTAACCCACGATGAAGCCCTGAGCCTGCTCGACCGGCACAGCAGCTCACTGCGCGGCGAGGCGATGGAAAACCTCATCCAGCGCAGCGAAGGCTGGGTCGCCGGCTTGCGATTCTGGCTGCTGGCGGCGTCCGAGGCCGGCACAGACGGCGCATTGCCCCAGGCGTTGCACGGGGGGGAAGGGCTGATTCGCGATTATCTGCTTGAGGAAGTCATCGATTGCCTGCCCCCCGAGGTCCAGGCTTTTCTCTACGACACCGCCCCTCAGGAACGTTTCTGCAGTGAGTTGTGCGACGCCGTTCGCGACGCCCATGACAGTGCTGAGATCCTGCGTTTCCTGGCGGCGCACCAGGTGTTCCTGGTGCCGCTGGACGAGCATGGCCACTGGTTTCGTTATCACCACCTGTTCTCCGACTTGTTGCGGACCCGTCCCACCGCGCAGACGATGGTTCCGGCCGCCACCCTGCATCTGCGCGCCTGTCGCTGGTTCAATGCCCAGGGGCTACTCGACGAAGCGGTGGAGCAGGCATTGCGCGCCGGGCATCTGGACGTCGCGGCAAACCTGGTGCAAAACCTCTCGGAAGAACAACTGCTCGCTGAACAGAATGTCGGCATGTTGCTGCGCTGGAAAATGGACTTGCCCGACAGCCTGCTGATCAGCACGCCGCGCTTGATCGTGCTCTACAGCTGGGCGCTGGGATTGGCCTGCCAACTGGACGCCGCCGAAGAGCTGGCCAGTCATCTGAGCCGCTTCCTGCCGGCCCCGTCGGCGACGGCGCAAAAGTCGATGCTGGCGCAATGGCTGGCCTTGAGCGGCATCATCGCTCGCGGGCGTGGCAACCGTGAACTCACGCTGCTCTATTGCACCGAAGCGCTCGAAAGCCTTCCGTGCAAGCGTTACGGCCAGCGGCTGATGTGTCTCTCAACGTTGTCCAACCTGGCCATTGCCGATGGCGATCTGTGGCGTGCGCGCGGGTTGAACCGCGACTCTCTGGAGTTGGCGCAACGGGTCGGCAATCCATTGTTCGAAGCGTTGGCCCACTACGACCGCGCCCGTGTGCTGCAAGCGCGTGGGGAAATCCTCCGCGCGCTCGCTGAAGTTCGCCAGGGCCTGCAACGCTTGCAAGGCTTGTCACCGCAACGGCTCTACGCCGTCCGCGCCCGACTGACGTTGTACGAAGGATTTCTGCTGGCGCTGCGCCTGCAACCACAGGCGGCGAGAGGGCGCTTGCAGGCAGGGTTGAACGAGGCCCGCGCCTGCCGCGACATCAGTGTGTTGATCGGCCATTGCGTTATCGCCCGGCTCGACGGTGGCAGTGGCGAGTTTGCCAAAGCCTTTGCCGAGCTTGCCGAAGCGGAACGGCTGATGCACATCTGGGACGTGCCGCCGATTTACTATCTGGCGATGATCACCCTGGTCAAATGCGAACTCTGGCTGGCTCAGGGACGCATCGATCTTGCCGAAGCGTGGCTGGCGCGACTGGGCCAGACCTACAACGGTGAGCACGCCGCAGCGCCACCGGAATTCCACCCGCAGCTGCCGTTGCACATCGAACTGCAACAAGCCTTGCTGGAGGTGATCCAGGGCCAGCCGATGCTGGCCGAAGGGCGTTTGAATGCATTGCTCGAACAGGGTCAGCAATCCGGTCGGCAAATGCTCAGCGCGATGGCGTTGACGCAAAAAGTTTCGTTGTTGCTCAACACCGGACGCGAGCCTGAGGCCCGCAAGGCACTGGTCCAGGCAATGGATGCTGCGGCCGGGGGCGTACTGCAAGCGTTCGAAGGGTTGTTGGCAGGGCATCCGGACTGGTTGCGTGGTCAACTGCAACTGTGCGCGTCGACCAGCGTTTCACAAAGCCTGACAGAGAAACTTCCCGCTGCGCCTGCCCGACTGGTACCGGACGCTACCTCTGCCGCCGAACAACTCAGCACACGAGAACTGGCGGTTCTGCGACTGATTGCCCAAGGCTGTTCCAATCAGGAAATCAGCGACCAGTTGTTCATTTCCCTGCACACCGTCAAGACCCACGCCAGCCACATCAACAGCAAACTGGGGGTTGAGCGGCGTACCCAAGCCGTCGCACGAGCCAAGGAACTGGGCGTTCTGGGTTAAGAAATTTTTCACGTTACACATCGCTGACATTGGCGGGATACTGATTTGTGCGAACATTGCCCGTCCCCGTTTACCGAGCAGACCCCGATGTCCCAACAGCCCGCCCTCATCCGCGAAACCTTCCCTGTCGGCCCGCTGCAGTGCAACTGCACGATCATCGGCGATCCCGTAACGAAAAAGGCTATCGTCGTCGATCCGGGTGGCAATCATGAGTTGATCCTGGCTCGCCTCGATGCCTTGGGCCTGAAAGTGGTCAGCATCATCCACACCCATGCCCACCTCGATCATTTCCTCGCTTCCGGGCAGTTGAAGGAGAAAACCGGCGCGACCTTGCACCTGCACAAGGAAGATCAATTCCTCTGGGACAATCTGGAAATGCAATGCCAGATGTTCGGCGTTCCCTACACGCCAGTGCCGTCGCCGGATCGCTGGTTGGCCGATGATGAAGAGTTGGCTTGCGGCTGTGGCGTAGCGCTGCACACCCCGGGTCACACACCGGGGTCGATGAGCTTCTGGTTTGCCGACGCCAAGCTGCTGATTGCCGGTGACACGCTGTTCAAGCGTGGGGTAGGGCGTACGGATTTGTGGGGTGGCGATCAGGCGACTATCGTGCGTTCCATCAAGCAGCGCTTGTATACCCTCGACGAAGAAGCAACGGTGGTGGCCGGGCACGGTCCGGATACCCGCCTCGGCGATGAAATGCGTGAGAATCCGTTTGTTCGGGCCTGATTTGTAACCAGCGGAATTTTTATCGGCACAAACGATCCAACGCCCGCAAAGGTTCGATGCTTAAGTCCGTTGCACCACAGAATGCAAAAAAGTAGGAGCTCTTCATGTTCACCACCCGTCGTTTGATTATTGTTGCTACTGCCGTGGCGCTGTTGTCCGGTTGCGCATCGCCCAACCCTTACGACAACCAGGGTCAGGCCGATAGCGGCTCCACTGGCATGAGCAAAACCGCGAAGTATGGTGGCCTCGGTGCGCTGGCCGGCGCCTTGGCGGGTGCCGCCATTGACCACAACAACCGTGGCAAGGGCGCGCTGATCGGCGCCGCCGTGGTGGGTGCTTCCGCCGCCGGTTACGGCTACTACGCCGACCAGCAAGAGAAAAAACTGCGGGCCAGCATGGCCAACACCGGTGTCGAAGTGCAGCGCCAGGGCGATCAGATCAAATTGATCATGCCGGGTAACATCACCTTCGCGACCGATTCGGCGAACATTGCTTCGAGCTTCTACCAACCGCTGAACAACCTGGCGGGCTCGCTGAAAGAGTTCAACCAGAACCAGATCGAAATCGTCGGCTACACCGACAGCACCGGTAGCCGCCAGCACAACATGGACCTGTCCCAGCGTCGTGCCCAGAGCGTGGCGACTTACCTGACCTCGCAAGGCGTCAGCGGGACCAACCTGAGCGCCCGTGGCGCCGGCCCGGATAACCCGGTTGCCAGCAACGCGGACGTCAATGGCCGTGCGCAGAACCGTCGTGTAGAGGTCAACCTCAAGGCGATTCCGGGTCAGCAGTACGGTGGTCAGCAACAGCCGGGCACTGTTCAGCAGTACCCATAACACCCGTAAGAAAAAACCTGTGGGAGCGAGCTTGCTCGCGATGGCGGTGTGTCAGATAGCGTTAATGCTGACTGATACACCGCCATCGCGAGCAGGCTCGCTCCCACATTTGTATGTGTTGCTTTTTAGTTGGCCTCTTTCACCGCACTGAGGAACGCACACGTCCGTTCCTGCTGCGGATGTTCGAAGATCTGCGCCGGGGTGCCCTGCTCGTGGATCTGGCCTTTGTAAAAGAAGCACACGCGATCGGCGAATTCCCGGGCGAAACCCATCTGGTGGGTGACCATCAGCATGGTCAGGTTATGTTCGGCGCCGAGCTTGCGGATCACGTTGAGTACCTCGCCACACAGTTCCGGGTCGAGCGCCGAGGTCACTTCGTCAAACAGCATGACCTTGGGCCGCATGGCCAAGGCGCGGGCAATCGCCACCCGTTGTTGTTGCCCACCGGACAACTGCGAAGGGTAATGCCCCAGCTTGCTGCCCAGCCCCACCAATTCCAGCAGATCCGCCGCGCGTTCCCGTGCTTCGGCGGCTTTCATGCCCAGTACCTGCACCGGCGCTTCGATGACGTTCTGCAACGCCGTCATGTGCGGGAACAGGTTGAAACTCTGGAACACCATGCCGATCTTGCCGCGCACGCGGCGGATGTGCCGGTCGTTGGCCGGCACCAGCACGCCGTTGCGATTGGGCATGTGTGTCAGCAAGTCGTCTTCGATGCGGATCAGTCCGTCATCAATGCCTTCGAGGGTCATCAAGACCCGCAACAGCGTGGACTTCCCCGAGCCGCTGGGGCCGATGATCGCGACTTTCTCGCCGGGCGAGACGTCCAGGTTCAAATGGTCGAGCACGGTGAAATTGCCGTAGCTTTTGGTGACGTCCTGGAAGCTGACAATCGGCTTGACCGCTTTCGTTTGATGCATGGTCGTGGCCTCTTGCGGATGCAGCGGCGTCAGGTTGCCGCGCCGGGAAAGGTCGTTGGAGGTCGAGAGTGGAGAAGTCATTAGCGTAGCTCCAGGCGCAGTTCGAGGCGCCGTACCAGATAAGCCAGGGCGATGCTCAGGGCGAGGAAGAACAGGCCGACCATGGTGATCGGCTCCAGGTAGCGGAAGTTTTCGGAGCCGATGTTCTTGGCCTGCTGCATGATTTCAACCACGGTTATGGCCGACAGCACCGGCGTGTCCTTGAGCATTGCCACCAGGTAGTTGCCCAGCGGCGGCAGGATCGGCCGCAGGGCCTGGGGCAGGATGATGTTGCGGTAGGCGCTGTACGGCGCGATGTTCAGCGCGGTCACTGCTTCCCATTGCGCACGTGGCACGGCATCAAGCCCGCCGCGATAGACCTCGGCGATGTAGCAGGCGTAGTGCACGCCGATGCCGATGATCCCCACTTGCATGGCGGACAGGCTGACGCCGTAGTTGGGCAGCACGTAATAGAGGAAATACACCTGGATCAGCAGCGGCGTGCTGCGGATGAATTCGATCATCCCGGCGATCGGCCACGACAGCCAATACAGGCGACTGCGTCGGCCGATGGCGAGGAACAGCCCCAGCACGATGGCGATCAGGAAACCGATCAGGGTAATGCCCACGGTGTTGAGCGAAGCGCGCAGCAAATCGGGGAGGATCTGCCAGGCATAGGTCCAGTCGAACAGGGTCATGACAGACCTCCACGCATGCGGCCGCGCGCCAGGCGACGCTCAATGCTGCGCATGCCGAGGTTGATCGCTTGCGCCAGGATGAAATACATCAGCAGCGCCAGGCTGAAGATTTCCAGGGTCTGGAACGTTGCCTGATCCAGTTGCCGGGCGCGGAAGCTCAGGTCGGACAAGGTGATCAGCGACACCAGCGAGGTGTTTTTCAGCAGTTCGATCAGCAGGTTGGTGCCCGGTGGAATAGCGGCGAGCAAGGCTTGAGGCAGAATGATCCGGCGAAAACGCTTGTAGCTGCTGAAGTTCAGCGCAGTGGCCGCTTCGTACTGACCTTTCGCCACGGAACTGATTGCACCGCGCATCACCTCGGCGCCATAAGCGCCGATGTGCAGGCCGAGGCCGACGATGGCGACGCTGTAGGGGCTCAGTTCCAGATTGAACGGTGGCAGCGGCAACACGAAAAACAGCCAGAACAGTTGCACCAGCAACGACGTGCCGCGAAACACTTCAATGTAGGCGACCGAGAACCAGCTCAGCGCCCGCCATGGTGACATGCGCCCCAACGCCGCCAGAATGGCCGCGACGATGGCCAGGATCGAGCCGAAGAAGGTCACTTGGAGCGTGACCCAGGCGCCTTGTATCAATAGCGGAAGTAATTCACCCATTGTTTACACCTGCGTGGTTCAACATCCGGAGTCGGCAGGATAGGCATCGCGCTTATAGCGCCATGCCTGTCTCGACTATTGAGCGCAGAGCTCGGCAGCCGTTTTGCTGGTCACGTTGGATTTGTCGAAGCCAAACGGGGCCACCGTCTTGAGGTGGTCTTCAGAGCCCAGCCACTTTTTCAGTTCGGCATTGACCGCATCTCGCAGGTCCTTGTCTTCCGGGCGGAAGGCGAGGGCGCCGTAACCGATATGCGACGGGTCATCCTTGAATTCGGTGACCGCCTCGACCTTTTCTCCACCCTTGGCAGCCAGGCCTTTCATGGTCAGCTGGGTGCCCACGGCAGCATCGGCGCGGCCCGCACGCACGGCTTGCAACTGGGCGGTGGTGTCGGGCACCTGAAGGATCTGCGTGTCCTTCACGCCGGAGTCCCGCGCGTATTTCAGATTGACCGTGCCGGCCATGATTGCCAGTTTCACGTCCGGGTTCTTGGCGATGTCTTCATAGCTGTGCAGGTTTTTCGGGTTGCCTTTGGCGGTCAGGAGGGCGTCGGGCAATTGGTATTGCGGATCGGTGAAGATCACCTGTTTGCAGCGCTCGGGGGTGATGTACATGCCGGCGGCAATCACATCGAAACGCCCCGCGCGCAGGCCCGGAATCAGCGAGCCCCACTCGGTCAGTACGCCATCGACTTGCTTGATGCCCATTTTGGCGAAAATGACCTTGGCGATTTCCGGCGATTCGCCGGTGACCCGGCCATCAGTCTCGGTAAAGGCGAAGGGGGTTTCGTTGGCATAGCCGATACGAATGGTGCTGTTTTTCGTAATGGTTTCCAGCGTCGTGGCGGCATGGGCGCTGGCGGCCAGACCGAACATCGCGCAAGCCACGAACAGGTGACGCAAGACATGGGAACTGCGGGGAATGGAATTGCTCATCGATAAAATCTCCTGTTTCTTGTGGACCCGTCGGTGACGGCTCTGTGGTAGGAGGCAGTGTGACAAGAGCAAAGCGTACGAGAGCCGTTTCCAGTTGAGCCGAAGCCCGGTGGCACAGTTCCGGTACAGATCGATTGGTTGTTGTTGGCGGCGGGTTCGCCTGCCTGTGCATCGACCTTGGACCGAGCATACAAAAGCCCTGTGCCACATTGCATTGCACTAGGACAATTGCTTTGCATGGTTTCTCGCGGGATGCTGTCGGCACTGGCAAACACGTGGGTTCGGCGCCGATGGACAAGTGGAAGGCAGCATTGGAAATCGCCCGCAGCGGCGAGTCGAAATACAAGATCCTGGTGCAGGCGATTGCCGATGACATCGAGCAGGGCGTGCTAGTCAACGATCAGCGCCTGCCACCGCAACGACAGGTGGCCGATGCCGTGGGCATCAGCGTGCAGACAGTCACCAACGCCTATAAGGAACTGGAGCGCCAGGGCCTGGTGCGTTGCGAAGTGGGGCGCGGCAGCTTCGTATCGCGGCGCATGAGCGACCGGGTTGCCACTTATATTCTCGACAGTCCCGAACGCGCTTTGGTGGATTTCTCCATCACGCGGATCATGCACACCCGCGAGCACGACCAGTTCTGGCGCGAAACCTGCCGCGAACTCAGCACTGAAGAAGACCAGCCGTGGATTCACGCCTTTCGTCCCATTGCCGGGTTCGAGTCGCACCGTGAAGCGGCGATGCACTGGATCGGACGACAAGGCCTGCGCGTCGAGCGCGATGACATCCTGATCACCAATGGCGCGGCCCACGGGATTTTCCTCGCCCTGGCCTCCCTGGCCGGCCCCGATGACGTGGTGCTCTGCGAAGGCATCACCGACCATGGCGTGATCGGCAATTCCCAGGTGCTGGGCTTCACCCTCAAAGGCCTGGAAATGGATCGCTACGGCATTGACCCGGAACATTTCGAGGACATGTGCAGCAATGAGCGCATCACTGCGCTGGTCTGTACGCCGAACCTGAACAACCCGACCACCAGCCTGATGCCGGACAACCGTCGTCGGGAAATCGCCGAGATTGCCCGGCGCTTCGGTGTGCACATCATCGAAGACGACGTCTACGGACCGCTGCTGGATGAGCGCCGAGCGCCGCCGATCAGCCATTACCTGCCGGAGTTGTCGTTCTACTGCACCAGCATGACCAAATCGGTGCTCACCGGTTTGCGCATTGGTTATCTGGTGATGCCTAAGCGCCTGGCGTTGCGCACCGAAAGCATTTTGCGGGTCAACAGCTGGATGGCCACGCCCATGGTGTCGGAGATCGCCGCGCGCTGGATTCGCGATGGGCGCGCCGACACGCTGGTGGGACTGCAGCGCAAGCTGTTGAGCGGGCGTCAGGCGATGGTCAGCGAATACCTCGGCGAATACCTGCTCGGTCAGCATCCCCACGCCTTGAATGCCTGGATCGGTATTCCGCCGCATTGGGAACTCGACAGCCTGGTTCGTGCCCTGCGTCACAAGCATATTGCGGTGACCTCGCCCGATCCGTTCACCGTGCGCGGCACGCCGCGGCCACGGGCGGTGCGGGTGTGCGTGGGGGCTGAATGCAGTAACGAGGAAATGCGCGATGCGTTGATGGGGATGCGCGAAATTTTTGGCCAGTACCCGCAAATCCACGATTTTTGAGCTGGAAAAGACGTGGAAAAATTTGTCGACTAAATTGCCCTAGTACATTCAGCGTGACAATCCAGCCCTCTTAGACTGCGCCCAACACCTCATCGGGATGCGGTCATGTCAGCGCTCCAGCTCAACGATATTTACCTCGCCCGCCAGCGCATCGAAGCGCTGGTGCGGCATACACCGATGGAACATTCACCCAGCCTGTCGCGACGATTGGGCGTGCCGGTGTATCTCAAACTTGAGTCGCAGCAAATCACCGGCAGCTTCAAGTTACGCGGCGCGAGCAATGCCGTGGCGCAACTCACGGCCGAGCAAAAGGCCCGTGGTGTCGTCGCCGCGTCGACCGGCAATCATGGGCGGGCGCTGGCGTACGCCGCCTCGCAACAAGGCGTGAAGGCAACAATTTGCCTGTCGCACCTGGTGCCGGGCAACAAGGTTCAGGCCATTCGCGATCTTGGTGCACACGTGCGCATCGTCGGCCAGTCCCAGGATGACGCCCAGCGTGAAGCCGAGCGCATTGCCCATGAGCAGGGCGCGACGCTGCTGCCGCCGTTCGACCATCCGGCGATCATCGCCGGGCAAGGCACGCTGGGGCTGGAGATCCTTGAACAGCAGCCAGACGTCTCTCAAGTACTGATTCCATTGTCTGGCGGCGGTTTGTTCGCCGGCGTGGCGCTGGCGCTGAAAAGTGCCAGTGCGCAGATCGTCACCCACGGCATCAGCATGCATCGCGGTGCGGCCATGCACGCCAGCCTCGCGGCCGGGCGACCGGTGGAGGTCGAAGAGCTGCCGACCCTGGCTGACTCGCTCGGCGGCGGCATCGGCCTCGACAACCGTTACACCTTCTCCATGACCCGCGACACCTGCGATCACCTGCACCTGCTCAGTGAAGCCGCCATCGCCAACGCCATCCGCCATGCCTATCGCGAAGAGCGTCTGGTGCTGGAAGGCGCGGCGGCGGTGGGGATTGCCGCGTTGCTCGAAGGCGTGATCGAGGCGCGCGGGCCGATCGTGGTGGTGGTCAGCGGACGCAACGTCGATATCGATCAGCACCTGCGCGTGCTCGCCGGTGCCGACGCATGAATTCCAACAATAACGACTCCATGGAGTGCCGCGTTGATGAGTGACATCACCTTGCTGAACGAAGCGAACCTGCGCGCCTGCGTGTCACTGGACCTGCCCAGCGTCGAAGCCATCGAGCAGGCCTTCGTGTTGCTGGCCACCGCTGCCGTGGCCATGCCGCCGATCCTGCGTCTGGACATTCCGGAACATAACGGCGAGGTGGACGTAAAAACCGCTTACCTACCGGGCCTGGAACGCTTTGCGATCAAGGTCAGCCCGGGTTTTTTCGACAACCCGAAACTCGGCTTGCCCAGCCTCAACGGCATGATGATGTTGCTGTCCGCCCGCACCGGTCTGCTGGATGCCCTGTTGCTGGATAACGGTTACCTCACCGCTGTGCGTACAGCGGCGGCCGGTGCCGTGGCGGCGCGGGCGCTGTCGCGGGAAGACAGCCGCAGCGTGGCGCTGATCGGTGCCGGTGAGCAGGCCGCGTTGCAACTGCAAGCCCTGCGTCTGGTGCGGCCGATCGACAGCGTAAGGGTCTGGGCGCGGGATGCCGCCAAAGCCCGGGATCTCAGCGTTGAACTGGCCCGTGACACCGGTCTGGCGGTCAAACCCTGCGCCAGCATCGACGAGGCGATGGCCGGGGTCGACATTGCAATCACCTGCACGCCGAGCCGTGAGCCGCTGATCGATGTGCGCCATTTGCACCCCGGCCTGCACATCACCGCGATGGGTTCGGACGCCGAGCACAAGAACGAAATTTCCCCCCGTGCGCTGGCGCAGGTCGACCGCTACGTGGCAGATCGCTTGAGCCAGACACGCCTCCTCGGCGAGCTGCATCACGCCCTCGCTGCGGGCGTGGTCAGCGACGAATCGGGCTTCGCAGAACTGGGCCAGGTGCTGGCCGGCCAACGGCCCGGTCGTACCGATTCAAAGCAAATCACCCTGTGCGACCTCACCGGCACCGGCGCCCAGGATACGGCCATGGCCAACCTGGCCTTCGAGCGTGCACGTTCGGCGGGCAAGGGTTTTCAGTTCGGCAGTTAAACCGTTTTTTCATCCGTGCGTCATTTATCAGAGGGCATGTGCATGTCTCAGATAGTCGTCAATCTTCCGTTCAAGCGGGAGGAATACGCCCAGCGTCTGGCCAAGGTGCGAGTGGCCATGCAGGCGCAGGGCATCGAGCTGTTGCTTGTCACCGATCCGTCGAACATGGCCTGGCTGACCGGCTATGACGGTTGGTCGTTCTACGTTCATCAGTGCGTGCTGCTGGCGCTCGACGGCGAACCGGTGTGGTTCGGTCGCGGCCAGGACGCCAACGGCGCCAGGCGCACGGTGTTCATGCAGCAAGAAAACATCGTTGGCTACCCGGACTTCTACGTGCAATCGCGCGAACGTCATCCCATGGATTACCTGTCGCGGGAAGTGATCAGCGCCCGGGGCTGGGATGCGCTGACCATCGGCGTGGAGATGGACAACTATTACTTCAGCGCCGCCGCTTACCTGTCGCTGCAGAACAACCTGCCGAAGGCCAGATTGATCGACGCGGTCGGGCTGGTGAACTGGCAGCGGGCCGTCAAGTCGCCGCAGGAAATCACCTACATGCGCATCGCCGCGCGCATCGTCGAAAAGATGCACGGGCGGATCCTCGAACGGATCGAACCGGGCATGCGCAAAAACGAACTGGTGGCCGAGATCTACAGCAGTGGCATCCTCGGTGCCGACGGGCATGGCGGCGACTACCCAGCCATCGTTCCGCTGTTGCCGACCGGTGCCGACGCCAGCGCACCGCACCTGACCTGGGACGATTCTCCGTTCGAAAAGGGCGCCGGCACCTTCTTCGAAATCGCCGGTTGCTACAAACGCTATCACTGCCCGTTGTCGCGCACGATCTACCTGGGCAAGCCGCCGCAGCATTTCCTCGACGGCGAAAAAGCCGTGGTCGAAGGCATCGCAGCCGGACTGGAAGCGGCCAAGCCTGGCAACACCACCGGCGACATCGCTGTGGCATTTTTCAAGGTGCTGGAGAAATTCGGCATTCACAAGGACAGCCGCTGCGGCTACCCGATCGGTATCAGTTATCCGCCGGATTGGGGCGAGCGCACCATGAGCCTGCGTCCCGGCGACACCAGCGTGTTGCAACCGGGCATGACTTTCCACTTCATGCCGGGCCTGTGGATGGATGACTGGGGACTGGAAATCACCGAGAGCATTCTGATCACCGAAACCGGCGTCGAGACGTTGTGCAACGTGCCTCGCCAATTGTTCGTGAAGGATTGAGCCATGAGTGAACTGCCTGACAACCCGATCAGCGCCACTGTGGATTTCAGCCGCGAAGGTGTGCAGCACGGTTTTCTCAAGTTGCCCTATTCCCGGGATGATTCCGCCTGGGGCGCGGTGATGATCCCGGTCACGGTGATCCAGCGCGGTCGTGGGCCGACCGCGCTGCTCACCGGCGGTAACCACGGTGATGAGTACGAAGGCCCGGTGGCGCTGAGCAAACTGGCACAACGCCTGACGGCCGCCGACGTCAGCGGGCGGGTGATCATCATTCCGTTCATGAACACCCCGGCGTTCCACGCCGGGCGGCGCACATCGCCGATCGACAAGGGCAACCTCAACCGCAGCTTTCCCGGCAAGCCGGACGGTACGGTGACCGAGAAAATCGCCGACTATTTCACTCGCACCTTGCTGCCCTTGGCCGACATCGTGCTGGACATTCATTCCGGCGGGCGCACCCTGGATTTCCTGCCGTTCGCCGCGTGTCATGTGCTGCCGGACAAGCAGCAACAGGCGCAATGTGAGGCCGGCATGCGTGCGTTCAATGCGCCGTACAGCATGCGCATGCTCGAACTCGATGCCGGGGCGATGTACGACACCGCCGCCGAGTCGCAAGGCAAAGTTTTCGTGACCACGGAGTTGGGCGGCGGTGGTTCGTCGACAGCGCGCAGCGTGGCAATAGCCGAACGCGGGGTGCGCAATCTGTTGGTGCATGCCGGGATTCTCCAGGGCGAAGTGCAGGCCGCACCGACAATCATGCTCGACATGCCCGACGGCGATTGCTTCATCGCCAGCGAGCACGACGGTCTGCTGGAAATGTGCCGTGACCTGGGCGATAACGTGGACCAGGGCGAAGTGATCGCCCGCATCTACGACGTCACCCGCAGCGGCGCGGCCCCGGTGGAATACCGCGCGGCGCGCAGCGGTTTACTGGCGGCGCGGCACTTCCCGGGGCTGGTGGGCTGTGGCGATACCATTGCGGTCATCGCCGATGTGTTGTTGTAAACACCCAACGGTAGGAGCGGGCTTGCCCGCGATAGCGGTAGGTCAGTCACATCAATGGTGAATGTACCGCCGCCATCGCGGGCAAGCCCGCTCCCACAGGGGTTCCCATCCAATCAGGAGATCATCGGCCCATGCACAAACTCGATCGCTATGACCTGAAAATCCTGCGAATCCTCGCTGACGACGGGCGTATCACCAAATCGAGCCTGGCTGATGCGATCAATCTGTCGGTGACCCCGGCCTGGGAACGGGTGCGCAAACTTGAAGCCCTCGGCCTGATCAAGGGTTACCGCGCGCAGATCGACTGGGGGGCGGTGTTCAAGAGCCAGCAGGTGTTGGTGGAAATCACCCTGGCCCGACACACCGCGCAGGACATGCGGCGTTTCGAGCTGCGCATGAGTGAAGCGCCCGAAGTCGCGTTCTGTTATGCCACCGGCGGAGGTGTCGACTACATGGCTATGATCCAGGCACCGGACATCGATCATTACCAGCGTTTTATCGACCAGCTGCTGCTGGATGATCTGGGGATCGAACGCTACTTCACCTACATCGTCACCAAAACCATCAAGACCGGCGGCGCCTTGCCGGCCGAGCTGTCGCAAGAATCCTGAAATCACCGCAAACCACAAAAATCCACGATTGACCCCGCCCATTCAGAAAAAACCACCTGCCTGACCCCGTTCAAACCGCAAATCCCCATGGCTCAGCTGCCCTAGCATGGTTCCACGCACACGGATTGGAGTGAACGCCATGACTTACAAACATCCACTGTTGTTCAAGGCCCTTTGCTACGTCGATGGCCATTGGGTGCACAGTGACAGCGGCCACAGCATCGCCGTGCATAACCCGGCTGATCAAACACTGATCGGCCATGTGCCGATGCTCGACCCGCCGCAAATCGTCGCCGCCGTCGATGCCGCGCACCGTGCGTTCGCTGATTGGCGCGAACAAAGCCTGGAGGCACGCGGGGTGATTCTGCGGCGCTGGGCGGCATTGATACTTGAACATCAGGAAGACCTGGCGCGGATTCTCAGCCTGGAGCAGGGCAAGTCCCTGGCCGAGTCCCGTGGCGAAATCGCCTATGCGGCCAGTTTCATTCCGTGGTTTGCCGAAGAGGCCCGGCGCTTGTACGGGCAAAACATCCCCAGCCACATTCCGGGGGCGCATCTGGGCACGGTCAAGGAGCCGGTTGGCGTTTGCGCCTTGCTGACACCGTGGAATTTCCCCTCAGCGATGATCACCCGCAAAGCCGCTGCGGCCCTGGCCGCCGGTTGCACGGTGGTGATCAAGCCGGCCCATGAAACACCGTACTCGGCGTTCGCCCTGGCGCAACTCGCTGAGGAAGCGGGGTTCCCTGCCGGCGTGTTCAACGTGGTGCTGGGTGAACCGCAAATGGCCATGCAAACCCTGGTGCAGGACAGTCGCGTGCGCTCGGTGAGTTTCACCGGCTCGACCCGTGTCGGGAAGTTGGTGCTGCAAGCCGCAGCCCAGGATGTGAAAAAGGTTGCGCTGGAGTTGGGCGGCAACGCGCCGTTCATTGTCTGCGCCGATGCCGACCTTGAGTTGGCGGTGAAAGTCGCGGTGGCCGCCAAGTTCCAGACCTCCGGCCAGGATTGCTGTGCGGCCAATCGCATCATGGTCGATCGCGCTGTGTACCCGGAGTTTCTCAGCCGTTTTGCCACGGCGGTGCGTGAATTGCGGGTCGGCCCGGCCATGGTCGACGACCGTGAGCAGCAGGTCGATGTCGGCCCGTTGATGCATCAGGCCGCTTTCGATGTCACCGCCGAGCGTGTCGCCGATGCCCTGCAACACGGTGCGCAACGCCTGGTGGGCGGGGAGGCTCATGCCCTTGGCGGCTTGTTCTACCAGCCGACGGTGCTGGCTGACGTCACGCCGCAGATGCGCATCTACCGCGAAGAAAACTTCGCGCCGATTGCCGGGGTGATGCCGTTCGACACCCTTGATCAGGCCGTCGAGATGGCCAACGACACCGAATACGGTCTGGCGGCCTACCTTTGTTCCAATCGCCTGGACCTGATTTACCCGCTGATCCGTCGACTCGACCACGCCATGATCGCCGTCAATGGCGTCAAGTTCACCGGCCATCCGATTCCGTTCGGTGGCATGAAAGCCTCCGGGTTGGGCCGTGAAGGCGGCACCGAGGGCTTCGAAGCCTTTGTCGAAACCAAATACTTTTGCCTGCACCATCAAGGCCAGTTCTAAGGAGACATGCCATGAACCAAGAATTCGACTCGCTGTTCGAACAAGACCGTGCGCACTTCATGCACCCTTCGACTCACGCCCATGACCACGCCAGCGGCGCACTCAAGGGACGCATCATCAAAGGGGCCTCGGGTATCCGCATCCGCGACCACGAAGGCCGTGAACTGATCGACGCCTTCGCCGGCCTGTACTGCGTGAACATTGGCTACGGCCGCACCGAAGTGGCCGATGCGATCTACAAGCAGGCCAAGGAACTGGCCTACTACCACACCTACATGGGGCACTCGACCGAAGCGATCATCGAGCTGTCGAGCCGCATCATCGACTGGGCGCCCGAAGGCATGAAGAAGGTCTATTACGGCCTCTCCGGTTCCGACGCCAACGAAACCCAGATCAAACTGGTGCGTTATTACAACAACGTGCTCGGTCGCCCGCAGAAGAAGAAAATCATCTCCCGCGATCGCGGTTATCACGGCTCGGGCATCATGACCGGCAGCCTGACGGGCCTGGCGAGTTTCCATCAGCATTTCGATCTGCCGGCCGAAGGCATCAAGCACACCGTGTGCCCGCACTGGTATCGCAAGGCGCCGACCGGCATGGATGAAGCCGCATTCGTCCGTTATTGCGCCGACGAGCTGGAAAAAATGATCCTCGCCGAAGGCCCGGACACTGTGGCGGCTTTCATCGGCGAACCCCTGATGGGCACTGGCGGCATCATCGTTCCACCCGCCGGTTACTGGGCGGCGATCCAGGCGGTGTTGAACAAATACGACGTGCTGTTGATTGCCGACGAAGTGGTCTGCGCCTTTGGTCGCCTGGGTTCGAAGATGGGCAGCCAGCGTTATGGCATGCGTCCGGACCTGATCACGACTGCCAAAGGCCTGACCAGCGCCTATGCACCATTGTCGGCGGTGATCGTCGGCGAAAAGGTTTGGGATGTGATCGAAAAAGCCTCCGAATCCCAGGGTGCCATGGGCCACGGCTGGACGTATTCCGGGCATCCGATCTGCGCGGCAGCGGCACTGGCGAACCTCGATATCCTGGAGCGGGAAAACCTCACGGCCAATGCCGAGAAGGTTGGCGCTTATCTGAACCGGCGGATGCGCGAAACCCTCGAGGGCCATCCGCTGGTGGGTGAAGTGCGCGGTGATGGCATGCTGGCGGCGGTCGAGTTCATGGCCGATCGTGAACAGCGCACGCCGTTCGATGCGGCCTTGAAGGTCGGTCCGAAAGTGTCCGCGGCCTGCCTGGAACGCGGAATGATTGCGCGGGCGATGCCCCATGGCGATATCCTGGGTTTTGCCCCGCCGCTGATCCTGACCGAGGCCGAGGCCGACCTGATTGTCGAGATCACCCAAGGCGCGATTGATCAGGTCGCCAGTGAAGTGCTTGGCTGATCCCGGCCTCGCGAAACCGCATCAAAACAAAAAAGCCCCCGGACAACCATTTGTCCGGGGGCTTTTTGTGTCGCGCAAAACCTGATTACTTCTTCAGGCCGTAATGCTCATCGAGCATGCCCGGTGCGTTCGGGGCTTTTGGCGCGTAGTCGCGCGGTGGTTCCTGATTGCGCGGTGGCGTCAGGCGTTCCCGTGGGGCCTGCGCCGCGTCGGCGTGCAGGGAGGCCAGCAGGCGCTGGCGGGTCTGCTCGTCCAGGGCCAGGCGGTTGGCGCCCTCGGCGAGATGATCCTGAACTTCCTGATAGCTCTGAGTCAGTTTCTTGACCAGTGTCGCAGTGCTGTTGAAGTGGGTCACCACTTCGTTCTGATAACTGTCGAAACGTTCCTGAATATCGTCCAGCTGACGTTGTGTGCTGCTCGGCGCGGCATTCGGCGCCAGGCGAGCGATCAGGAAACCAATGGCGACACCCACAACCAGGGCAAGAGTCGGCAACAACCAAACTAAGAGCGAGTGTTCCACGAGTCCTTCCTCTATAAACGGCTTTGCTTTACGTTAACGGCTCGAACCTGCGCTGTATACCGCGATTCGCTCGCAATAGACAGCCACAGACAATTTGCTAGACGAGTCGACCCGATCCGAGGTCACGGAGTTCCTTCCTTGCTTATGCGTGAAACCCCTGTAGTGATTGATGGCCCAGTCGGCCAACTGGAAGCCCTTTACCTCGACAACGAGCAGCCGCGCGGCCTGGCGCTGATCTGCCATCCGAACCCGGTGCAGGGCGGCACCATGCTCAACAAAGTGGTCTCGACCCTGCAACGCACCGCGCGCGATGCCGGTTTGATTACCTTGCGCTTCAACTACCGTGGCGTCGGCGCCAGCGAAGGCAGCCATGACATGGGCACCGGTGAAGTCGACGATGCCCAGGCCGTGGCTGAATGGTTTCGCAGCCAACACCCGAATTTGCCGCTGACCCTGTTCGGCTTTTCCTTTGGCGGTTTTGTTGCAGCAAGTCTCGGCGGACGCCTGGAGGCGCAGGGCGAACAGATCAAGCATCTGTTCATGGTCGCACCGGCGGTCATGCGTCTGGGCGCGCAGGATCCACTGCCACAGCACGGCGAACTGACCCTGATCCAGCCGGAAACCGACGAAGTGATCGATCCGCAGTTGGTTTACCAATGGTCCGACGCGCTTGAACGTCCCCATGAGCTGCTGAAAGTGGCAGAATGCGGACACTTTTTTCATGGCAAGCTGACCGATCTCAAGGATCTGATCCTGCCGCGTCTCTCGAATTGATTGCAGTCTGACAAGCGATTACCCATGACGACTCGTACCCGTATCCTCACCGGCATCACCACCACCGGCACGCCGCACCTGGGCAACTACGCCGGTGCCATTCGCCCGGCGATCCTGGCCAGCCGTGACAGCAATGCCGACTCGTTCTACTTCCTGGCGGACTACCACGCCCTGATCAAGTGCGATGACCCGCTGCGCATCCAGCGCTCGCGTCTGGAAATCGCCGCGACCTGGCTAGCCGGTGGCCTGGATGTGGACCGCGTGACCTTCTATCGCCAGTCCGACATTCCGGAAATTCCCGAACTGACCTGGCTGCTGACCTGCGTCGCCGCCAAGGGCCTGCTCAACCGCGCCCACGCCTACAAGGCTTCGGTGGACAAGAACGTCGAAACCGGCGAAGACCCGGATGCCGGTATCACCATGGGCCTGTACAGCTACCCGGTGCTGATGGCCGCCGACATTCTGATGTTCAACGCGCACAAAGTGCCGGTCGGTCGCGACCAGATCCAGCACGTGGAAATGGCCCGTGATATCGGCCAGCGTTTCAACCATCTGTTCGGTCAGGGCAAAGAATTCTTCACCATGCCTGAGGCGTTGATCGAAGAAAGCGTTGCCACGCTGCCGGGTCTTGATGGCCGGAAGATGTCGAAGAGCTACGACAACACCATTCCGTTGTTCAGCAGCGCCAAAGAGATGAAGGACGCGATTTCGCGGATCGTCACCGACTCCCGTGCGCCGGGCGAAGCGAAAGATCCGGACAACTCGCATCTGTTCACTCTGTTCCAGGCGTTCGCCACTCCAGCACAAGCCGACGAGTTCCGCAGTGAACTGCTGGGCGGCCTGGGTTGGGGCGAGGCGAAAAATCGTCTGTTCCAGTTGCTCGACAGCGATCTGGGCGAGTCCCGCGAGCGCTATCACCAGTTGATCGAGCGCCCGGCGGACCTGGAAGACATCCTGCAACACGGCGCGAAAAAAGCTCGTGCGGTGGCGACGCCGTTCCTCAACCAATTGCGTGAAGCCGTGGGCCTGCGTTCGTTCGTCGCTCAGACTCAGGTTGCAGCCACCACCAGGAAAAAAGCTGCGAAAGCGGCACGTTTTGTCAGCTTCCGCGAAGACGACGGCAGTTTCCGCTTCCGTCTGCTGGCGGCCGATGGCGAACAACTGCTGTTGTCGCGCCATTTCGCCGACGGCAAAACCGCCGGTCAGGTGACCAAGCAACTGCAATCGGGCCAGCCTCTGGACGTGCGCAATGAAGACCTGAGCTTTAGCGTCTGGCTCGAAGACGAGTGTGTCGCCGACAGCCCGGCCTTCGCCGAGAGCACTGCTCGTGACGCGGCCATTGCAGCTTTGCGGATTGCCCTGACCCCGGTTCAGGAATAAACAGCGGCACGGCCATACCAAGGGCCGATTGCCATTCCTGCGGGCCGTCGCTACAGTGACGGCCCGTTTTTGTTGCCTTGCTAACGAATTATGACGCCCCTAGAACGATATCAAGCTGATCTGAAACGCCCGGAATTCTTCCATGATGCCGCGCAGGAAACTGCCGTGCGTCATTTGCAGCGCCTGTACGACGATCTGGTCGCAGCCGAGCAAAACAAGCCGGGCCTGCTGGGCAAACTGTTTGGCAAAAAGGATCAGACCCCGGTCAAGGGCCTGTACTTCTGGGGCGGCGTAGGTCGCGGCAAGACTTACCTGGTCGACACCTTCTTCGAAGCACTGCCGTTCAAGGAAAAGACTCGCACTCACTTCCACCGCTTCATGAAGCGTGTACACGAAGAGATGAAGACCCTCGGCGGCGAGAAGAACCCGCTGACCATCATCGCCAAGCGCTTCGCCACCGAATCCCGGGTGATCTGCTTCGATGAATTCTTCGTTTCCGACATCACCGACGCCATGATCCTCGGCACGTTGATGGAAGAACTGTTCAAAAACGGCGTGACCCTGGTCGCAACGTCGAACATCGTGCCGGACGGCTTGTACAAGGACGGCCTGCAACGTGCGCGCTTCCTGCCGGCCATCGCGTTGATCAAGCAGAACACCGAGATCGTCAACGTCGACAGCGGCGTCGACTACCGTCTGCGTCACCTCGAACAAGCGGAACTGTTCCACTTCCCGCTCGACGAAGCTTCCCACGAAAGCCTGCGCAAGAGCTTCCGCGCACTGACGCCGGAATGCACCGCCGCGGTCGAGAACGACGTGCTGATGATCGAGAACCGCGAAATCCGTGCGTTGCGCACCTGCGATGACGTGGCGTGGTTTGAGTTCCGCGAATTGTGCGACGGCCCGCGCAGCCAGAACGACTACATCGAACTGGGCAAGATTTTCCACGCCGTGTTGCTTAGCGGTGTCGAGCAGATGAGCGTCACCACCGACGACATCGCCCGACGCTTCATCAACATGGTCGACGAGTTCTACGACCGTAACGTGAAGCTGATCATTTCTGCTGAAGTCGAGCTCAAGGATCTGTACACCGGCGGCCGCTTGAACTTCGAGTTCCAGCGTACGTTGAGTCGCTTGCTGGAAATGCAGTCCCACGAATTCCTGTCCCGGGCGCACAAGCCGTAGGATTTCGGATGACAAAAAAAGGCCTGCGATTGCAGGCCTTTTTTATGGCTTTCACCCTTGCTGCTGACTCGAAAAGGTCTGTAGGAGCCGGCTTGCTGGCGATTTCGACGACGCGGTGGGTCAGTCACAGCGCTATCGCGAGCAAGCTCGCTCCCACAGGGTCATGCGTCAATTTTGAATGCGGCTTTCATGTTTCAGATAGCGCGCCAACTCGTGCTGCCGGTCACAGCCCAGCAGCAACCACAGCAGGACTCTCGCTTTGCGCGGGCAGAGAAATCCCGCCATGTGTGCGCCCTTGCGAATCAAGTCCATCTCACTGCCGACAAAACCATAGGTGGATTGTGCCGTGGAACCGGAACCGGTGCGGGTCGCAATGATCACCGGGATTTTTTCGGCAAGCTGCTCGATCACTTCGGCCCAGCTAGCCGAGACGTGCCCGGCGCCGAAACCGGCGATCACCAGCCCGTCGTAACCGAGCTTCAGGATGTTTTCCAATAACAGCGTATCGGCAGAAAGCGACGCCTCCAGCAGGGCCACCTTCTGCGTGGTGTGTTGCGGCAAGGGTAAACATCGGCGCTCGGCCGGCGGACGGGAATAGCGAACCACGCCTTCCACGAGCAGCCCGGCAGGGCCGAAGACCGGGGAGGAGAACGCCTGCAAGGCCAGCGAATCGGTTTTGCGTACACAGTCAGCCTGATGAATCTGCCCGTTCATCACCACCTGAACGCCGCGCATTCAGCTGCTATCGGCCAGGGCAACACGGCAGGCATCCAGCAGATTGGCCGGCCCATCGGCGCCGGCCTGTTTTGCCGAACGCATGGCACCGGTCAGGACCAGCGGCTCATCGCAATCCCACAGGTAATCAAAAAACACGGCGGTTTCTTCAAGGGTGTCGGTGCCCTGGGTGATAACGACGCCACAGGCGCCTTGCTCCACCTGATATTTCGCCCAGGACAGGACGCTGATCAATACCTCGAAGCTCAATGAGGCGCTGGGCAGCAGGCCGAGCGTTTCGACGCTGACCCGGGCCAGTGTCGCCAACTCCGGCACGGAGGCCAGCAGGGTTTCGCCGCTGACGGTCGGGATGACGCCTTCACCGGCATTCCTGGCTTGCATGCTCACCGTGCCGCCGAGCGCCGCGATGGCCAGTTTGGGCAGGTCCATTTGATACCTCGCATGGTTGTGATGAGAAAGGGCTGTATCCGCTGTTGAGGCCGCGATACAGCCGAATGGCAGAGTGCGTCAGTTGGCGATCAGCCACCCAATCAGCGGGATGATCAGCAACGTGCTGATGGCCATGGACAGGACATTACCGATGTAGGCGTGCATATCGGCCGGCAACCGCTTGGCGATCGCACAGGCCAGGGGCGGGGCGATCAACGCGCCCAACAATGCACTTGAGGCGATGACCTGCCAACTGCCGCCATGGGTCAACAGTGCCGCCGGCACCACGGACACCAGTGGAATGTAGGTGGGGTACCAGCCACGCAACATCCACTGTCGACGCCAGATCATGATGCCGATGGCCGAGGTCAACGCCTGGGCGCCGATCAGTTGCGGCAGCAAGCCCGAACCGTAGACCGGGCTCGAGGGGTTCAAGCTGTAGGCCAGTAATGCCCCCAGGATCAACCCGATGCTGGCCAGTTCATTGCCGAAGAATGGTGCCTCGGAAAAGTCGGCGAGGATCCGGCGCAGGGTCCAGATGACGCCGTAATCCGGCGTCCGGGTGTTGGCGGGTGGCGCTTCGCTGGGCTTCTCGGCAAGGTCCGATTCCGCGGACTTCACCAGGCTCGGCAGGTAACGACAGAGCAGAAAGGCAATCACACTGGCGATCGCCATGCCCGAGACATTGCCGATTACCACGGGCAAGCCCAGCGGGTTGCACACGTAATTGACGATCAGCAGACAGATCGGCGTGACGAGTACGGCCCCCATGATTGCGCCATTGATCGTGACCTTCCAGCCACCGCCAAACATCAACACCATCGCCGCCGGCAGTGAAACGAACGCGACAAAGGTCGGTTGCCAACTGTCGGCCGTCACCGTCCAGCCCCACAGCAGATTGCTCAGCAGCAGCCCCAGCAGTGAACTGGTGATCAGCCATGGCCACAAACCGGTCCCATAGCAGATGGCAAAACCTTGCCAGGATTTTCCCGTCCGGTTCGCCCAGTAGGCCAGATAGGCGCCCGCCAGCAACCCGATTGAGGCGAACTCGTGTTTATAGAAGGCGACTTCGCTGATGTCGCCAAGTACCCAGCGTAACCAGGCGCTCGGCTGCGGAAGCGCAGACACCATGTCGCTGTAGCCTGGCCAGTGGGCCGACCAGAAAGTACGGTTGGTGAAAGACAGCCAGATGATCAGCAGCGCCGTGCCAATCATCAGCAGAATGATCGCGGTATCAACCGGCGATCGCTGTGCAAGCCGGTTTTTCTCAGGGGTGATCTCCATGTTTTATGTCTCCTGTATCAGCGTGGGAGACATGGGTGCTGGGTGTAACCGAGCATCTGATCGTAGAGATCGGCTCGACGGTCACGATGCAGATCGTTCAGGCTGTTCCAGATCGGCGCGCTGCGGGAGCTGGTCAGGTCGATATCGGCAAACAGGATTTCCTGCTGGTCCGCCGATGCCACCGGGCCAATCGGCCAGCCGTTGGTCCCGGCAATCAGCGAGCAACCGAGATAGCGAGCGCCACGCTCCTCGCCGATCCGGCTGGCCGCTGCAATAAACACGTTGTTGACGTGGGCCGCGGTCATCGTCAGGTACGACGCCATGCACTTGCCGGCATCATCGAACAGCGGCGGTGGCGTCCACACCCAGTTGTTCAGGCTGCAAATGATGTCCGCGCCTTGCTGGCTGAGGATTCGTGGCACTTCCGGGAACCAGATGTCCCAGCAGATCAACAAACCGATACGGCCGATGGGCGTGTCGAAAACCGGGAAACCGAGGTTGCCCGGTGTGAACCAGAGCTTCTCCAGGTTCCACAAATGGGCTTTGCGATACTTGCCGATAAACCCCTCCGGGCCGACCAGAACACCGGTGTTGAACAGCTGCATGCCGTCGCGCTCGGTCAGGCCGGCCACGAGGTAAACCTTGTGCTCGCGGGCGAAGTCCATCCAGGCCTGCACGCCAGGCCCTTCGGGAACGGCCTCCGAATGATCGAAGGCATCCTGCCGATTGCTGAAGAAATACCCGGTGCTGGAAAGCTCGGGCAGCACGATGAGATTCGCGCCGCCGTTTACCGCTTCCAGCGCCAATTCCAGGCTGCGCCGCAGATTGCCTTCTCGTTTCTCAACGCCCACTTGTGGATCGAATTGCACGACTGCTACACGAACAGGACTCGTTGGCTCGCTCATTCCCGATAACCTCTTTTTTATTGTTTTTTCACGCTGTTGAACTGCGTGTTTATAAGAGTTGAATCGGGCTGTGCTCGTAAGTCAGCAGCTTCCGTTAAGGGTGTAGTCCATGTCCGAAGATGCATGGGCGGGGTTTTTGATATTGGATCGGAGGCAGAGCCAATGCAGGTCGTGCATGGCTCTGGAGAGGCTCTGGAGATGCGATGGAATCAGGCTTTGAGCTGGTAGTGCGGATAGTCGCTCATGGCAAACCCGCCGTTGAACGTCGCAGCGGTTTTGTTGCAAATGTGAATAACCGCATCGACGGCGCCGCGAAAGCACGGCTCGGTCCATCCGGCGTCAACCGAAAATGATTCACCGGAAAAATACAGGCCTGACACATGCGCGTAGTCCCTGTTGTACTTCATCAGGCCGACCGCATCGTAATAGGTGCCGGGCCGGTAAAGCTTTGCGCAGCCCAGTGAGTTTTTATCGGTGATCCAGCGCTGGACCACGGCTTGATCAATGCCGATGTAAGGGGAGATTTTTTCCTGGATGTTGGCGGCGTTCATCAGGATGCGGTCCAGCTCTTCAGCGCACTTGGTGACCAACTCTTTATCGCTGAACGAGGCGAGTTTGGTGGCGTCGTCCTCCCATGTGTAACTCAGGAGGATGCAGTCATAGCTGTAGTTCTCGTTGTAGCGGTAGGTGTAGACGTCGTGGATAAAACTGTCGGTGACGATGGCTTGCGGGATGGTGGTGTTTTTTGAAAGAAATGATTTTTTCAGCGGTGCATAGACTTTGCAGCTGGTTTCCCAGTGCGCGGTTTTCCAGGCGTTGATCGTCTCGAACGGCAGCATCTCTTCCGTGAAGTTTTCAAGCCTGATCCGGGTTTCGATCAACCAGGACGGAAGGGTCACGATGACTGAATCAAAGTCTTCGAAGTGTTCCCGGGTTTCTTTTGGTTGGCTGTGATTGCCGTTGAAGTAAACGCGGGTTTGCTGGTTAGCCAGTTTTTTGAGTCTGGTGACGGATGAGTCCGTCAGCAAACCATGGGTTCGTTCACGGCTATGTTCGTAGACGGACTGTCCGGTTTCATCGATTTTCATGAACAACAGGCATTCGTCCAGCGCGGCAAGGCCGATGTAGCGGGGGCGGTCGAAACGCCGTCCCGTTGAATCAAAAACGGCTTCGCTGTTCAGGTGCGGTGCATCCAGCGGGTTTCCCATTGAGTCCACTCGGCCGTGGATCAGTTGCAACTGGCTGCTAAAACCAAAAATGGCGGTACGCAGGGGATAGAGGCAACAAACGTCGTAAAAGGCCCCCCAACTGCCGTCGCCAATACCGATGGCATAGAAAATCGCCGACTCCTCGGGGGACATGCCCATCCCGCCAAAATCACCCGGCGCGTGCCTGTCCCAGGTCCGCAAGACCGGCATGCTGACCAAATCTCGAAATGAAACGCCTTGATACGTCTTGACGATGGCCGCCCACATCGACTCCCACTCAGGACTGGCATAAATCTCGGCAACCTGTTGCGTCATGCGATCGGCAAAAGCCTTCCACTTGGCATACACCCGTTGCAGGTCTTCGCCGGGCGGCGGGGTGAGGCCATCGAGGTTTTTCCAGATCAGCATCTGCGGGTCGGGGTCGTCGCCCATGCTGCCTTCACGCAGATAAATCCCGGTGGAGGCCACCCACTGGCTGCCCGGATTGGCAAAATCAGAAAACGACAAATCGAAAGCCTGGGCGTAGTAAGCCATCAACGAACGACCTGCCGTCGGCGGCTCGTCCGCCCGATTGAAGAAGGGCATGCGCATGGCGCCCATCTCAAACGGTGTGTGGCTTTGCGATGAATGCCGGCTGCCGGGAACGGTCAGGTGCCGGCCGCCAATGCGCGTGGATTGTTCGATGAGGGTGATGTGGGTGAAGCCGCAGCGATAGAGTTCCCTGGCGGCGGTCAGGCCGGTTACACCGGCGCCAATGATGCAGATTCTATGGCTGGGGTCTGTTGCCCTGGCGATGCCATCTTGCTGTTCGACCAGTGCTCGATAGTCGAAGCACAAGTCCGGTGGACTGGGAAAACGAGCAGCCCACTTGTTGGCTGTGGCGCGCTTTGTACGGGTGGCAGCCTTGGCCACGAATGCGGGGTAGTTGTAGCTTGATCCGATAGTCATTGTTGAACGTCCTTGTCAGCATTGATGATGTTTGCAGGGACGTATGTTGGGGATTTGGGGGGTGGGCGTACATGAGCCAAAACGGGTTCGTCGGCGCTCCGTATTCCGGGTTTTGCGTAGGAAAGTGAGTACACCGAGGTGCCCTGCGGGAGCGAGCAGGCTCGCTCCCGCAGGTGGCGGGCTATGGGTTTAAGCCGCTTGCTGGAATTGCTGCCGATACTGGTTCGGCGACAGTTCCGTGTGTTGGCGGAACAGCCGCGCAAAGAAGCTCGCATCGTCATAGCCGACTTCGTAGCTGATGGTCTTGATGCTCTTGCGGCTACCGGACAGCAGGCCCTTGGCGGTTTCGATGCGCAGGCGTTGCAGGTAATGCAACGGCTTGTCGCCGGTGGCGGTCTGGAAGCGGCGCATGAAGTTGCGGATGCTCATGCCGTGCTCGCGGGCGACGTCTTCGAAGCGGAATTTGTCGGCGAAGTGTTCTTCGAGCCAATGCTGGATCTGCAGGATGATCACGTCCTGGTGCAACTTCTGCCCGCCAAAGCCGATGCGCCCCGGCGAATAGCTGCGTTGCACTTCGTAAAGAATGTCCCGCGCCACGGCCTGGGACACATTGGCGCCGCAAAAGCGCTCGATCAGGTAAATGTACAGATCGCATGCCGACGTGGTGCCGCCGGCGCAGTACAGGTTGTCGGCGTCGGTCAGGTGTTTGTCCTGATTGAGTTGAACCTGCGGAAAGCGTTCGGCGAAGGCATTGAAGAAGCGCCAGTAAGTGGTCGCTTCCTTGCCATTGAGCAATCCCGCTTCGGCCAGCCAGAACACACCGGTCGCTTCGCCGCACAGTACCGCGCCGCGCGCATGCTGCTGGCGCAACCAGGGCAGGACTTGCGGATAACGTTTACAGAGGCTGTCGAAATCGTCCCAGAACGCGGGAAGAACGATGATGTCAGCGTTTTCCAGTCCGCCATCTACCGGGATCAACACGTCGCTGAAGGTACTGACCGGTTTGCCGTCGGGGCTGACCAGACGGGTCTCGAACGCCGGTGTCAGGCCCTGGCCCAGTTGTTTGCCGTAGCGCAGGCTGGCGAGATGGAAGAAATCCTTGGCTTGCAGGAGGGTGGAAGCGAAAACCCGGTCAATGGCCAGGATGCTGACGCGCCGTAATGGCGTGGAGGCTTGGTTAGACATAATTCAACTTTATTTTTATAGGGGGAAGTGGTCACCAGACGGCTGGATCGTCTTATTTTTTGTCGGATGTGTCCAGTGTCCTGTATCGGAAGCGAGGCATAGTCTCTGAAGGTCAACTCCTTCTAAAAACAATGAAAAGGTGCCGCATGATCCCGAGAACCCTGTTCAGTTCCGAGCACGAACTTTTCCGTGACAGCGTGCGGACTTTCCTCGAAAAAGAGGCGGTGCCATTCCATGGTCAATGGGAAAAACAGGGCTACATCGATCGCAAGCTCTGGAACAAGGCAGGGGAGGCGGGGATGTTGTGCTCGCACCTGCCGGAAGAATACGGAGGCCTGGGGGCAGACTTTCTTTACAGCGCCGTCGTCATCGAAGAGGTGGGGCGCCTGGGGCTGACCGGTATCGGTTTCTCGCTGCATTCGGACATCGTGGCACCGTACATCCTGCATTACGGCAGTGAAGTGCTGAAACACAAATACCTGCCGAAACTGGTCTCCGGGGAAATGGTCACGGCCATCGCCATGACCGAGCCGGGCGCGGGCTCTGACCTGCAAGGGGTGAAAACCACGGCGGTGCTGGAGGGTGATGAGTACGTGATCAACGGCTCCAAAACCTTTATCACCAACGGTTTTCTTGCGGACCTGGTCATTGTCGTGGCCAAGACCGATCCGAAGGCGGGGGCAAAAGGCACAAGTCTGTTCCTGGTTGAAGCCAACACGCCGGGGTTCGAAAAGGGCAAGCGTCTGGAAAAAGTCGGGATGAAGGCTCAGGACACCTCGGAGCTGTTCTTCCAGGATGTCCGCGTACCGAAGGAGAACCTGCTGGGCCAGGCCGGGATGGGCTTCGCCTACTTGATGCAGGAATTACCGCAGGAACGCCTCAATGTGGCCATTGGCGGTCTGGCTTCGGCCGAGGCGGCGCTGCAATGGACGCTGGATTACACCCGTGATCGCAAGGCATTCGGCAAGGCCATTGCCGACTTCCAGAACACTCGATTCAAACTGGCGGAAATGGCGACGCAAATCCAGATCGGCCGGGTCTTCGTCGATCGCTGCCTGGAGCTGCACCTGCAAGGCAAGCTCGACGTGCCGACGGCGGCGATGGCCAAGTACTGGGGCACTGACCTGCAATGCAAAGTACTCGACGAATGCGTGCAGCTGCATGGCGGCTACGGGTACATGTGGGAATACCCGATTGCACGGGCGTGGGCGGATGCGCGGGTGCAGCGGATTTATGCGGGGACCAACGAGATCATGAAGGAGATCATTGCCCGGTCGCTTTGATCGGGGCGGCAGGACCGATGCCATCGCGGGCAAGCCCGCTCCCACAGGTACAGCTTGATCCTTGTGGGAGCGGGCTTGCCCGCGATTGGATCGATGAATCAATCAAGGCGCAGGATTCGGATGATCCTTGTGTATCGCCTCGATCCCTTCCAGCACTTCATCCGAAAGTATCAGATCAAAACTGGCGATGTTGCTGTCCAGTTGCTCGAGCGTCGTGGCGCCGATGATATTGCTGGTCACGAACGGTTGCTGGGTCACAAACGCCAGCGCCATCTGCGCCGGGTCCAGGCCGTGCTCACGGGCCAAAGCCACATAACGGCTGCAAGCGGCTTCCGACTGTGGGTTGAAATAGCGGCTGAAGCGGCTGTAGAGGCTCAGGCGACCTTTTGGCGGACGCGCGCCACCTTCGTACTTGCCCGACAGGAAACCGAACGCCAGCGGCGAATAGGCCAGCAGGCCGCATTGTTCGCGGATGGCGATTTCCGCGAGGCCGACTTCGAAGCTGCGGTTGAGCAGGTTGTACGGGTTCTGGATCGACACCGCGCGCGGCCAGCCACGGGCTTCGGCGAGGGCGAGGAAACGCATGGTGCCCCACGGTGTTTCGTTGGACAGGCCAATATGGCGGATCTTGCCGGCCTTGACCTGTTCGTCCAGCGCTTCGAGGGTGTCTTCCAGTGGCGTCAGGTTGGCTTCGATCTTGTGTTTGTAGCCCAGCTGACCGAAGAAGTTGGTGCTGCGTTCCGGCCAGTGCAACTGGTACAGGTCGATGTAGTCAGTCTGCAAGCGCTTGAGGCTGGCATCCACGGCTTCGGTGATGTGCTGTCGGTTGTGACGCAGGTTTTTGTCGCGGATGTAGTCGATCGTGTTGCCGGGGCCGGCGATCTTGCTGGCCAGGATCCAGTCGGCACGATCACCGCGGCTTTTGAAGTAATTGCCGATGTAGCGTTCGGTGGTGGCGTAGGTTTCGGCCTTGGGCGGCACCGGATACATCTCGGCGGTGTCGATGAAGTTGATCCCGGCGCTCTTGGCCCGCTCGATCTGGGCGAAGGCGTCTGCCTCGCTGTTTTGCTCGCCCCAGGTCATGGTTCCGAGGCAGAGGGCACTCACATTCAGATTGGTCCGGCCTAGCTGGCGATAGTCCATCGGGTGCTCCTTGGGCAAAACAATCATAAAAGCAGGTTGAATTATTTTTCGCAATCTGCATAATTGCGCACCTCTTTCTGCAGTGGAAGTGATGCGCCGCCGCCGAAGAATCTTGCCGTTGAACGGACGCGCCGACCCGAGCCCCCGAAAGCGTCTGTATCCGGCTGCCTTTGACTTGTCAAAGTACGCACTATTCAGTAAGATCCGCCGTCTAATTTACAGGGCGGCCCCTGAGGCTATAAAGAATGAAAACTTTTACTGCTAAACCGGAAACAGTAAAGCGCGACTGGTTTGTCGTCGACGCTGCTGGTCAGACCCTGGGTCGTCTGGCCACCGAAATCGCGAGCCGTCTGCGTGGCAAGCACAAGCCTGAGTACACTCCTCACGTTGACACCGGCGACTACATCGTCGTAATCAACGCTGAGCAGATCCGTGTTACCGGTGCTAAAACCACTGACAAAATGTACTACTCCCACTCCGGTTTCCCGGGCGGCATCAAGTCGATCAACTTTGAAAAGCTGATCGCCAAGGCCCCTGAGCGCGTGATCGAGACCGCGGTTAAAGGCATGCTGCCTAAAAACCCACTGGGTCGCGACATGTACCGTAAGCTGAAAGTCTATGCGGGCGCTGCACACCCACATACTGCTCAGCAGCCCCAAGAACTGAAGTTTTAACGGAATAGTACATTATGTCGGCGACTCAAAATTACGGCACTGGCCGTCGCAAGACCGCAACCGCACGCGTTTTCCTGCGTCCGGGTACTGGTAACATCTCCATCAACAACCGTTCGCTGGATAACTTCTTCGGCCGCGAAACTGCCCGCATGGTAGTTCGTCAGCCGCTGGAGCTGACTGAGACTGTCGAGAAATTCGACATCTACGTCACCGTGATCGGTGGTGGTGTAAGTGGTCAAGCTGGCGCAATCCGCCACGGCATCACTCGCGCTCTGATGGATTACGACGAGACTCTGCGCAGCGCTCTGCGTAAAGCCGGCTTCGTAACCCGCGATGCACGTGAAGTTGAACGTAAGAAAGTTGGTCTGCGTAAAGCGCGTAAGCGTCCGCAGTACTCGAAGCGTTAATTCGCTTCCACGTTCAAAAAAGAACGCCCGGATTCCTCACGGAACCGGGCGTTTTTTTATGTGTGCGATTTATCAAAGAATTGCGCTGTGACAACTTGCCACATCCGTAGACCCCCTATACTGCAAGGCTTGGCAGTGGTGCCTCAGGGTAATTACCTTGTCAGAATTGGGGCTTTTCATTACCATTCGGCAAAATTTTTATAAGTGCATAGATTTACTTAGTAGATGCCTGATTTAACAGGCCACAAAGCTGATGGGAGAGGACTGAATGAGCAATGACGGCGTGAATGCAGGCCGGCGTCGCTTCTTGGTAGCAGCCACATCCGTGGTGGGTGCTGCAGGAGCGGTGGGGGCTGCGGTCCCGTTCGTGGGGTCATGGTTTCCCAGTGCCAAGGCGAAAGCCGCAGGTGCACCGGTGAAAGTGAATGTCAGCAAAATCGAGCCAGGCCAGCAGATGATTGCTGAGTGGCGCGGTCAGCCGGTATTTATCGTCCGCCGTACACAGGAAATCCTGGGGAATCTGAAGAAGATCGAGGGCCAGCTGTCTGACCCGGACTCCAAGAACTCGACACAACCGACCTATGTCGACCCGGAAATGCGGTCGATCAAACCTGAAATCCTGCTGCTGATCGGTATCTGCACCCACCTGGGTTGCTCGCCGACATTCCGTCCCGAAGTGGCGCCTGCTGATCTGGGCAAGGACTGGGTCGGTGGTTATTTCTGCCCTTGCCACGGCTCCCACTACGATTTGGCTGGCCGCGTCTACAAGTCGCAACCTGCGCCTTTGAACCTGCCAGTTCCCCCGCATTCCTATGAGACCGATGACGTCATTGTCATTGGCGTCGATACGGAGAAAGCGTGATGAGCAAGTTCATGGATTGGGTTGATGCGCGCTTTCCCGCAACCAAAATGTGGGAAGACCATCTCAGCAAGTATTACGCCCCGAAGAACTTCAACTTCTTCTATTTCTTTGGTTCCCTGGCGCTGCTCGTTCTGGTCAACCAGATCGTCACCGGTGTCTGGCTGACCATGAGCTACACCCCGTCGGCTGAAGAGGCATTTGCTTCCGTCGAATACATCATGCGCGACGTCGAGTACGGCTCGATCCTGCGTCTGCTGCACTCCACTGGCGCTTCGGCGTTCTTCATCGTGGTCTATCTGCACATGTTCCGTGGCTTGCTCTACGGTTCGTACCAGAAGCCGCGTGAGCTGGTGTGGGTCTTCGGCATGCTGATCTACCTGGCGCTGATGGCCGAAGCCTTCATGGGTTACCTGCTGCCTTGGGGTCAGATGTCGTACTGGGGGGCCCAGGTGATCATCTCGCTGTTCGGTGCGATCCCGGTCATCGGTAACGACCTGACCCAGTGGATTCGTGGTGACTACCTGATTTCCGGTATTACCCTGAACCGCTTCTTCGCCCTGCACGTGGTTGCCTTGCCGATCGTGATTCTAGGCCTGGTGGTGCTGCACGTTCTGGCGCTGCATGAAGTGGGCTCGAACAACCCTGACGGCGTGGACATCAAGAAACACAAAGACGAAAACGGCGTACCGCTGGACGGCATTGCCTTCCACCCGTACTACACCGTTAAAGATATCGTCGGCGTGGTGGTGTTCCTGTTCATCTTCTGCTCGATCGTGTTCTTCTTCCCGGAAATGGGCGGGTACTTCCTCGAGAAACCGAACTTTGAGCAGGCAAACCCGTTCAAGACGCCTGAACATATTGCTCCGGTCTGGTACTTCACCCCGTTCTACGCGATTCTGCGGGCGGTTCCGGACAAGCTCCTGGGCGTTATCGCCATGGGCGCGGCCATTGCGGTGCTGTTCGTCCTGCCATGGCTGGACCGCAGTCCGGTCAAGTCGATGCGTTACAAAGGCTGGCTGAGCAAGATCTGGCTGGTGGTGTTCTGCATCTCGTTCGTGATCCTGGGCGTGTTGGGTGTACTGGCTCCGACTCCAGGTCGTACGTTGCTGTCGCAGGTCTGCACGTTCCTGTACTTCGCCTACTTCATTCTGATGCCGTTCTACACCAGGCTCGAGAAGACCAAACCGGTTCCGGAAAGGGTGACTGGCTGATGAAAAAACTATTTGCTGTATTGATGCTTGCGGCGCTGCCGGTATTCGCTTTCGCTGCTGGGGGCGGTGGTCCGGAGCTGGAAAAAGTCGACATCGACGTCTCCGACAAAGCTGCCATGCAGGATGGTGCGCGCACGTTCGCCAACTACTGCATGGGCTGCCACAGCGCCAAGTTCCAGCGTTATGAGCGTGTTGCCGATGACCTGGGCATTCCTCACGAACTGATGCTCGAAAAGCTGGTGTTCACCGGCGCCAAGATCGGCGACCACATGAACATCGGCATGCAGCCGGCTGACGCCAAGGCCTGGTTCGGTGCGGCTCCGCCCGACCTGACCCTGGTTGCCCGTGTTCGCGGCACCGACTGGCTCTACGGTTACCTGAAGTCGTTCTATGAAGACCCGTCGCGTCCTTGGGGTGTGAACAACAAGGTTTTCCCGAACGTCGGTATGCCTAACGTTCTGGTTGGGCTGCAAGGTCGTCAGGTGGTCGGTTGCAAACAGGTTCAGATCGTCGAAGACGGCAAGAAGCAATATGATCCGCTGACCGGTACCGCGCTGACTCATGAAGCGTGCGATCAGCTGACCATTGTGCCGAAAAGTGGTGCTTTGACCGAAGAGCAGTTCGATGAGAAGGTCAAGAATCTGGTAACCTTCCTGGCTTACTCGGCTAACCCGGTTAAGCTGCAACATCAGCGCATCGGTACGTATGTATTGCTGTACCTCGCGTTCTTCTTCGTATTCGCCTACTTGCTCAAGCGCGAATACTGGAAAGATGTGCACTGATAAAGCTTTAAGCAATTGCTGTTAATCGCGCGCGCCCAAGGGCGCCTCTGAAAATGTAACGAGCCTGGTGTTCCAGGCGTTACGGGAGGCGCCCTCTGGGCGCGCTCGTTTTTCCGCTTCCGATAATTTCTACAAGCGAGGAGGATCGCCATGGGCGTGACCAATCGGTTGGCCTGTTACTCCGACCCCGCCGACCACTATTCCCACCGAGTGCGAATCGTACTGGCAGAGAAGGGTGTCAGCGCCGAGATCATTTACGTTGAAGCTGGCCGTCAGCCGCCTAAACTGATCGAAGTGAACCCTTATGGCAGCTTGCCCACCCTGGTCGATCGTGACCTGGCGTTGTGGGAGTCAACGGTGGTGATGGAATATCTGGATGAGCGTTACCCGCACCCGCCGCTACTGCCGGTTTATCCTGTGGCGCGTGCCAATAGCCGTCTGCTGATGCACCGCATTCAGCGGGACTGGTGTGGTCTGGTGGATCTGATTCTGGATTCGCGGACCAAAGAAGCGGCGCGTGTCGTGGCGCGCAAAGAACTGCGTGAAAGCCTGACGGGCGTTTCGCCGTTGTTCGCCGACAAGCCGTTTTTCCTCAGTGAGGAACAAAGTCTGGTGGATTGCTGCCTATTACCAATACTCTGGCGATTGCCGATCCTGGGTATAGAACTGCCGCGGCCAGCCAAGCCGCTGCTTGATTACATGGAGCGCCAGTTTGCGCGTGAGGCTTTCCAGGCGAGTCTGTCTGGTGTCGAACGCGATATGCGCTAAAGGCTTAAGGAGCCGCTATGAACTCCAGTCGACCTTATCTGGTCCGCGCGCTCTACGAGTGGATTGTTGATAACGATTGCACCCCGCACATGCTGGTGAACTCCGAGTATCCCTCGGTGCAGGTTCCGCAGGGTTTTGCCAGTGACGGGCAGATTGTCCTGAACGTATCGCCACAAGCGGTGCGTCATCTGCACATGGATAACGAGGCGGTAAGCTTCGAAGGCCGCTTTGGTGGTGTGCCACATACGCTGTACGTGCCTATCGCATCGATCCTGGGTATCTACGCCCGGGAGAATGGCCAGGGCATGGTGTTTGATCTGGAATCGCCTATGGACGACGAGGAAGAGATCGAGCCGGATGATGATATTCCGCCGCCCGACAGCGAGCCGCCGCGTCCCAGCGGTCGACCCAGTTTGAAGGTGGTGAAGTAATAAAAAAGGCGATCCGAATGGATCGCCTTTTTTATTACTGCAGGACCCGGCTTGCTGGCGATAGCGATTTCAAGATCGCCATCGCCATCGCCGAGAGGGTCAGTCGATGTACTCAAACAGTTTCACAATCTTCTGCACGCCAGAGACGCCCTGCACCAGATTGGTCGCCTGGGCGGCTTCCTGTTTGGTCAGCAAGCCCAGCAGGTAAACGATGCCGTTCTCGGTGACAACCTTGATCCGCGAGCCCGGAATGTTCGGATCGGTGAGCATCTGCGTCTTGATCTTGGAGGTCAGCCAGGTGTCGTTCTGGCGGGCCAGGAAGCCGGAGGGTGGGAGAACCTGCAGTTCGTTGTGCACCGTCTTCACGCGCTGAACAGCCGCGGCGGCCTGTTCGGCCTTGGCCTTGAGGTCGGCACGCGGGGTTTGGCCGGCAAGCAGCACTACGCCGTTGAAGCTGGTCACGACGATGTGCGAGTCGTTATCCAGGGCCGGGTCGGCCTTGGCGATGTTCACGCCGACCTTGGTGTCGATCAGCGAGTCGTCGATCTTGCTGCCGAAAGTGCGGGTACCGCGGTCGTCTTCAATGGGGGCTTCTCGGCTGGCATTAACCACCGAGGTGCAGCCGCTGATGCCGAGGCACAGGGTCAGGGCCAGTAGGCCGAGGCGATTAGGGGTCATTCTTCACTCCCGAACAGTTGGCTGTCGATCAAGTCGCAAAGGCAGTGGATCGCCAGCAGGTGGACTTCTTGAATGCGTGCGGTGACGTTGGCGGGTACGCGAATCTCCACGTCCTCGGGCAACAGCAGCGACGCCATGCCGCCGCCATCGCGACCGGTCAATGCTACGACAATCATTTCGCGATCATGTGCGGCCTGGATCGCCTGAATTATGTTTGCCGAGTTGCCGCTGGTGGAAATCGCCAGCAATACGTCGCCCGGTTGGCCCAGGGCGCGGATCTGCTTGGAGAAGATTTCGTTGTAGCTGTAATCGTTGGCGATCGAGGTGATCGTCGAGCTGTCGGTGGTCAGTGCGATGGCCGGCAGGCTCGGGCGCTCGCGTTCGAAGCGGTTGAGCAGCTCCGACGAGAAGTGCTGGGCATCACCGGCAGAACCGCCATTGCCGCAGGAGAGCATTTTGCCTTCGTTGAGCAGTGCGTTGACCATGACCTGGCTGGCTTGCTCGATGTGCGGTGCAAGTACGTCCATCGCCTGTTGCTTGGTGTCGATGCTGGCCTGAAAAAGCTGGCGAATTCTGGATTGCATGTCCATCTGTGTGACCTTAATGAGCGCGGCTGTCCGGCACGTGAAAGTGCAGCCCGCAAAACAAAGAGCAAAAATGTTGGATTGTATCCGCTTCGTGGCGCAGGCGATCAGCTGTCGAAGGCATTCTGCAACCAGTTCAGTTGATCGAGGTTGCTGTCGATGGCAACCACGTCGAAACGGCAAGGGGAATTGGCCCAGCGCGACTCGCGCTGAAGAAAATACTGCGCGGCAAAAATCAGTTTCTGCCGTTTGCGCTCATCAATGCTATCGAGCGCGCCACCCCATTGAGTGTTTTTTCTGTAGCGAACTTCAACGAATACTACTGTATCGCCATCAAGCATGACCAGATCAAGCTCGCCGCGTTTACACAACCAGTTCTGCGCCAGCAGGCGCAGACCTTGTTGTAGAAGATGCTCGAGCGCATGGCGCTCGGCATCTTTACCGCTTTGCTGGCGTGACCTGTCAGGCATCAGCGTGGCGTGTTCGGCAGGCGTTGAACCTGACCGTTGACGAACTCGGCCCACGGCAACTGCCGCACGACGCGCTGGTTCTGGGTCATGCTCAGGCTGCCCGACTGGCCTTCGATGCGGCTGTCCGGCAGGGCCTTGAGTTGGCCCAGGCGTGGCGCCAGGCGATAGGCGTCGACACCCATTGCATACAAACGACCCAGGCTGCCGGCGGCTTGTGGCCATTGCGCCGTGACTTGTTGGCGCAGCGGATCATTCGCGTCCAAAAGCCATGGGGTTTCGCAGAAGCGAATGCCGTTCATGTCGTTGTACTGGTTCACATCACCGCTGGCGCTGAACACGTGGGAAGTGGCGTAGACCGGAACGTCACCGGCGTACTGGAAGTTCAGGGTTGGCTTGATCTGTTGCGCTTGTTGCGGCGTGGCGGCGAGGAAGATGAACTCGATGTCCTGACGACGCGAAGGCTGGGCAGCGACCGTAGAACCTACGGTGCTTTGCAGGCTCTTGGCGCGGCCTTCGCTCTGGCGCAGCTGGAACATGTCGGCAATCTGCTGGGCCAGTTGAACGGGTTGGTCAACACGCTCGGTGGCAACGATGCTGCCGCCATTGGCTTGCCAGTCCTGGCTGAACGCCCTGAGTACGCGGTCGCCCCATTCGCCTTTCGGCACCATGATGGCAGCACGATGCAGGCCGTCGGCGCGAGCGCGGCGGGACACTTCGCGGGCTTCGTCTTCAGCGGCAAGGCCGAACTGGAACAGCTGCGCCGGACCTTGTTCGCCTTCGCTGTAGTTCAGCGCCAGGGTAGGGAGCGGCAGTTGCGGGCGAGTGCTCAGCTGTTTGACCAGCGGCTTCTCCAGCGGGCCGACGACCAGTTGCACGCCGTCTGCCTGGGCTTTGCGGTAGAACTCGTCGAGGGAGGTCAGGCGCGAGCTGTCATAGAACTCGATGGCTGGCGGCTTCTGCCCGGCTTGTTGCGCCTGATAGTGAGCGGCCATGAAACCTTCGCGCAGTGCTTTGCCCACGGAGGCCAACGGGCCGTCCTGCGGCAGCAACAGTGCGATTTTGCCCAGGGGCTGACTGGCCAGCTCTTTGAGCTTGGTCAATGGCAGCGGCAACTGAACGGCGGCCGGGTGTTTAGGATTCTGCTCGCGCCAGTTGTCGATGGCAGCCTGTTGCTGTTCCAGGGTGCCGGCAGTTTTCACTGCCAGCGCCAGGCCCATCCAGCCGCCGAGGTCGTTGGTGCTATTGGGCTGCAATTGATCGGTCGGCAGCGAGGCGATCAGTGTCCAGATCGCTTCGTGGTTTTTGCTGGCAGCCTCACCTTTGAGCATCGGTGCGATGAAGATTCGCTCCCGTGCGGCGGCCAGGGTCTGGCCGTCGGCTTCAAGGGCGCGGGCACGAACGGTGCCGGTGCGGATCTGTTGCTCTTCCGGCAGTTCGCCCAGGCGTTGCAGGCTTGGATGGCTCAAGGCCGTCAGCGCGGCTTTCGGCTGGTTGCGAGTCATCGCCAGTTCGGCGGCCAGTGTGCTGGCGAATACCTGCTGGCCGGGCTTGAGTTGTTCCACGGGTACTTGCTGCAGGATTTGCGCGGACTGGGCGGCATTGCCCTGGCGGTAGGTCAGGTCAGCAGCGCTCAGGCGCAACAGCGCAGCGTCTTCCGGCGATTTGCTTTGAGCGGCCTTCTCGAGCAGTTGCTCGATGCTGGCATCCGGGGTCCGTGGAAGTTCGCCAAGGCTGGAGGAGGGCGAGCTGGCGCAAGCCGCCAGCAAGGCAGCGAGGCAGAGGGCAGTAAACAGCCGCAGGCAAGCGATCATGTAAGTGTTCCTGATACTCGATCAAATTAGCGTGGAATTGTACCCAAGCACTGGCCGGGGCGCGATGTTAGTGGCGTGAATCGATCAATTTAGCTTGCGCAAATGTTCCCGTGCGGCACAAAAGGCGGCAAAAGCGAGTGTTGCTCGCGCGCATCGCGAGTGTCGCTACGGGTTACAATGGCCGCTTTATCGATCATGAGGTGTGCGCTTTGACTGCTCCAGGTGCTTTGAATTCCGCTGCTGGCTCGCTTTATGTGGTGGCGACGCCCATCGGCAACCTGGACGACATCAGTGCGCGCGCGCTGAAGATCCTGCGCGAAGTTGCCTTGATCGCCGCCGAGGACACTCGCCATTCCCAGCGTTTGATGCAGCACTTCGGTATTCCGACGCCGCTGGCGGCGTGCCATGAGCACAACGAGCGCGATGAAGGTAGTCGCTTTATTACCCGTCTGCTCGCGGGTGACGATGTGGCGCTGATCTCCGATGCCGGCACGCCGCTGATTTCCGACCCTGGTTATCATCTGGTGCGCCAGGCCCGCGCTGCCGGGATCAACGTGGTGCCGGTGCCGGGCGCCTGCGCTCTGGTGGCGGCGTTGTCAGCAGCCGGGTTGCCGTCTGACCGTTTTATCTTTGAAGGCTTTCTGCCGGCCAAGGCTGTGGGGCGGCGTGCGCGTCTTGAGTTGGTAAAGGAAGAGCCGCGCACACTGATTTTCTACGAAGCGCCGCACCGCATCCTGGAATGTTTGCAGGACATGGAACTGGTGTTTGGACCTGAGCGTCCGGCATTGCTGGCTCGCGAATTGACTAAAACCTTTGAAACGCTCAAAGGGTTGCCGCTGGCTCAATTGCGCGAGTTTGTCGAGTCGGACAGCAATCAGCAGCGCGGCGAATGCGTGGTGCTGGTCGCTGGCTGGACGGCGCCCGAGTCAGAAGACGCGGTCAGCAGCGAGGCCATGCGCGTTCTCAACCTGTTGCTCGAAGAAATGCCGCTCAAGCGGGCGGCGGCATTGGCGGCGCAAATTACCGGCGAGCGTAAGAATGTTCTTTATCAGGTCGCACTGGATAAACAGAAAAGCGAGTGAAACCCGACGCGCAGGCGTCCTCGAAGGCTTTTAGCGCTTGTTCTTCGGGCGCTCTGCCGTTAACCTGCGCGGCGGAGAGTCGATCGGACAGTCGCTGCCCTCTATGAAAATTAGGGGGGGGAGGAAAGTCCGGGCTCCATAGGGCGAAGTGCCAGGTAATGCCTGGGAGGCGTGAGCCTACGGAAAGTGCCACAGAAAATAACCGCCTAAGCGCTTCGGCGCCGGTAAGGGTGAAAAGGTGCGGTAAGAGCGCACCGCACGTCTGGCAACAGTTCGTGGCTAGGTAAACCCCACTTGGAGCAAGACCAAATAGGGTCCCAAGGCGTGGCCCGCGCTGGGACCGGGTAGGTTGCTAAAGATGTCCAGTGATGGCCATCGTAGACGAATGACTGTTCAAGACAGAACCCGGCTTACAGATCGACTCTCCACCTTTTTCTTCCCTCTGCTTAAACATTGAGCAGGGTCCTGGTGATAGCAATTTCCCTCCTCTCGGAGTCGCCAGGAGAAGCGCTTTTGTGATATCGATTAGCCCACGCATTTAGTGATCGCAATAACTCCACGCAGCACAGGTTTCCCTCCTTTAAGAATCGTCGGCAGAAGCACTTTCGTAATACCAAAAAAATCTTACTCTTAATAAATTACTTTAACTTTCGAACGCAGCCTTCCGTGCTGATTCAAGTTATTGGTCGGTTTCATCCGCCAGATTCTCGTTACCCCTCCTTTTATGCTCCTAAATCTCAGTTCTGTAAGGGTTTTCCTTTAATGCGCGCCTTGACGGTGTGGTGGGCGCATTCCTATAGTGTGCGCAAGTGGCGGAAAGTGGCATGAAGTGGGTTTTTTGAACGCAAAACGCTAATATTTGGAGAAACGCTGACGTGTTTCGCGGAGCCAACGCAATCAGTCTCGATGCAAAGGGCCGTCTCGCTATGCCGAGCCGGTACCGTGACGAGCTCGATTCGCGTAGTTCCGGGCAATTGATCGTCACCATTGATGCCGTTGATCCGTGTTTGTGTGTTTACCCCCTCGATGAGTGGGAAATTATTGAAACCAAACTGCGCGCACTGCCTTCGCTTCGCGAAGAGAACCGCCGCCTGCAACGTTTACTGATTGGTAATGCCGTCGACCTCGAGCTCGATGGCAGTGGTCGTTTTCTGGTTCCGCCGCGTCTTCGTGAATATGCCAAGTTGGATAAGCGCGCGATGTTGGTAGGCCAACTGAACAAGTTCCAATTGTGGGACGAGGATGCCTGGAATGCGGTTTCTGCCGCTGACCTGGCTGCTATTCAACAACCGGGCGCGATGCCTGATGAACTGCGTGATTTGATTCTGTGACTATTGATAGCGGCTTTAACCACATCACCGTACTGCTTGACGAAGCCGTCGAGGCTCTCGCCGTACGTCCTGATGGCTGCTATCTGGATGGCACGTTCGGGCGCGGCGGGCACAGCCGGTTGATCCTCAGCCAGCTCGGTCCCGATGGTCGGTTGCTCGGATTTGACAAAGATCCTCAAGCGATTGCCACCGGGCAAACGCTAGCGGCCGAAGACGGCCGCTTTGTCGTTGTGCAGCGCAGCTTTGCCGAGCTCGGTTCCGAAGTGGCCGAGCGCGGCATGACCGGCAAAGTCAGCGGTATTTTGCTCGACCTCGGCGTCTCTTCGCCGCAGCTCGACGACCCGGAGCGCGGCTTCAGTTTCCTCAACGATGGACCTTTGGACATGCGCATGGACCCGTCCCGCGGGATCAGCGCTGCCGAGTTCGTCAACACCGCACCGGTGGAAGAAATTGCCCGCGTATTCAAGGAATACGGCGAAGAGCGTTTCTCTGGTCGCATGGCCCGTGCCGTGGCCGAGCGTCGTGATATCAAGCCGTTCGAGCGCACTGCCGATCTGGCCGAAGTCTTGAAAGTCGCCAACCCTGCCTGGGAAAAAGGTAAAAACCCTGCAACCCGCGCGTTCCAGGGCCTGCGTATTCACGTCAACAACGAACTGGGTGATCTGGAAACCGGCCTCGAAGCTGCTCTGGAGTGCCTGGAGGTCGGTGGTCGGCTGGTGGTCATCAGTTTCCATTCGCTGGAAGACCGCATCGTCAAACTGTTCATGCGCAAGCTGGTGAAAGGCGAAGCCGACAACCTGCCGCGCAACCTGCCGGTTCGGCACGTCGCCTTCGAACCGAAAATCAAAGTCCATGGCAAAGCGCAGACGGCCTCCGACGCCGAACTCAAAGCCAACCCACGTTCCCGTAGCGCTGTCATGCGTGTGGCGGAGAAGTTGCGGTGAGCAAGCTTTTCGCCAAGCCACTTCCCGGCGGAAGCTTTTTCATGCTGCTGTTGTTTGTCGGCGTGCTTGTGTCGGCCATCGGCGTGTCCTACAGCGCGCACTGGAATCGCCAATTGTTGAACTCGCTGTACAACGAGTTGAGCGTGCGCGACAAGGCGCAGGCTGAATGGGGCCGGTTGATTCTGGAACAGAGCACCTGGACCGCCCATAGCCGTATCGAAGTGCTGGCCACCGAACAACTGAAAATGCGCATTCCCGGCGCCGCCGACGTGCAGATGGTGGCGCCATGATGAAACTCGAAGGCGCACTCTTTCCGTGGCGTTTCCGTCTGGTGCTGGGTTTGCTCGGCGTCATGGTGGCTGCGATTTGCTGGCGCATCATCGACCTGCAAGTGGTTGACCGTGACTTCCTTAAAGGTCAGGGCGACGCGCGCAGCGTTCGACATATTCCTATTCCGGCTCACCGCGGTCTGATTACCGACCGTAACGGCGAGCCGCTGGCCGTCAGTACGCCGGTGACCACCCTGTGGGCCAACGCCAAGGAAATGCAACAGGCCAAAGAGAAGTGGCCGGCACTCGCCGCCGCGCTCGGGCAAGACCCGAAAGCCCTGGCCGAGCGTCTTGAGGCCCAAGCCAATAAAGAATTCATTTACCTGGTGCGCGGGCTGACGCCTGAGCAGGGTCAGTCTGTGCTCGATCTGAAAGTGCCGGGCGTCTATGGCATCGAAGAATTCCGCCGTTTTTATCCGGCCGGTGAAGTCACCGCGCATATGGTCGGCTTTACCGACATCGACGATCACGGTCGAGAAGGTGTCGAACTGGCTTACGACGAATGGCTGGCCGGGGTGCCGGGCAAGCGTCAGGTGATCAAGGACCGGCGCGGCCGGTTGATCAAAGATGTCCAGGTTACTAAAAACGCCAAGGCCGGAAAGCCCTTGGCGTTGTCCATTGACCTGCGTCTGCAATACCTGGCCAACCGCGAATTGCGCAACGCGATCATCGAGAACGGCGCCAAGGCCGGCAGCCTGGTGATCATGGACGTGAAGACCGGCGAGATTCTCGCCATGGTCAACCAGCCGACCTACAACCCGAACAACCGCCGCAACCTGCAGCCAGCGATGATGCGTAACCGCGCAATGATCGACGTGTTCGAACCGGGTTCGACCATGAAGGCGATTTCCATGAGCGCCGCGATCGAAACCGGCCGCTGGAAACCGACCGACACTGTCGAGGTGTACCCGGGCTCCTTGCAGATCGGCAAGTACACCATCAAGGACGTGTCCAAGACCGAAGGTCCGGTGCTCGACCTGACGGGCATTCTGATCAATTCCAGTAACGTGGGCATGAGTAAGATCGCCTTCGATATCGGTGGCGAGACGATTTTCCGTCTGGCACAGAAAGTCGGCCTCGGCCAGGACACCGGCCTCGGTTTCCCCGGCGAGCGCGTCGGTAACCTGCCGAACTATCGCGAATGGCGCAAGGCCGAGACCGCGACGCTATCCTACGGCTACGGCGTTTCCGTGACCGCGATCCAGTTGGTTCACGCCTTCTCGGCGCTGGCCAACAACGGTCGCCTCGCGCCGTTGACACTGATCAAAACCGACAAAGCGCCGCAAACGACGCAAGTGCTGCCCGAAGCGGTCGCAAAAACCATGCAAACCATGTTGCAACAAGTGATCGAAGCACCGCGCGGCGTGTTCCGTGCGCAGGTGCCGGCGTATCACGTGGGCGGCAAGTCGGGTACTGCACGCAAAACCTCGGTGGGTGCCAAGGGCTACGCCGAAAACTCCTACCGCTCGCTGTTCGCCGGTTTCGGCCCGATGAGCGATCCGCGTTACGCCATCGTGGTAGTCATCGACGAGCCGACCAAGGCCGGTTACTTCGGTGGCCTGGTATCGGCGCCGGTGTTCAGCCGCGTGATGTCCGGCACTCTGCGCCTGATGAACGTCACGCCGGACAACCTGCCACCCACTCAACAAGCGAACGCGACGCCGGTCGTTCCACTGAAAGCCAATGGAGGGCGCGGCTGATGTCTCTAAGTTTGAACAAGATTTTCCCCCACGCCGGCCACGATCTATTGATCCGTGAATTGGCGCTCGACAGCCGCAACGTGCGCGCGGGTGATTTGTTCCTCGCTGTGCCGGGCGGCAAATTCGACGGTCGTGCACACATTGGCGATGCGCTGCAGCGCGGTGCCGCAGCCGTGGCGTATGAAGTAGAAGGCGCCACCGTGCTGCCGATCACTGACGTGCCATTGATTCCGGTCAAAGGCCTGGCTGCGCAGCTGTCGGACATCGCCGGACGCTTTTATGGCGAGCCGAGTCATCATCTGAATCTGGTCGGCGTGACCGGCACCAACGGCAAGACCAGCGTGACCCAGCTGGTTGCCCAGGCGCTGGATCTGCTCGGTCAGCACTGCGGCATCGTCGGCACGCTGGGTTCCGGTTTCTACGGCGCGCTGGAAAGCGGCCTGCACACCACGCCGAATCCGATCGCTGTGCAAGCGACTCTGGGCGACCTGAAAAAGGCCGGTGCCAAAGCTGTCGCCATGGAAGTGTCGTCCCATGGCCTGGATCAGGGCCGTGTCACTGCCTTGGCATTTGATGTGGCGGTGATGACCAACCTGTCCCGCGATCATCTGGATTACCACGGCACCATGCAGGCCTACGGCGAAGCCAAGGCCAAGCTATTCGCCTGGAACGATTTGAAGTGCCGGGTGGTTAACCTCGACGACGATTTCGGCCGGCAACTGGCTGCTGAAAAACGCGAGTCGCGGTTGATCACCTACAGCCTGCTCGACAGCAGCGCCTACCTGTATTGCCGCGAAGCCCAGTTCGACGACGAAGGCGTGCGCGCCACGCTGGTCACGCCTCAGGGCGAGCACCATCTGCGCAGCACCTTGCTCGGTCGTTTCAACCTGAGCAATGTTCTGGCGGCGGTGGGTGCCTTGCTCGGCCTCGACTACGCGCTGGACGAAATTCTCAAGGTGCTGCCGAAACTTGAAGGCCCCGCCGGACGCATGCAGCGTCTCGGTGGCGGTACTCAGCCGTTGGTGGTGGTCGATTACGCCCACACCCCGGATGCCCTGGAAAAAGTCCTGACGGCATTGCGTCCGCACGTCAAAGGTCGGCTGCTGTGCCTGTTCGGCTGTGGCGGTGACCGCGATCGCGGCAAGCGTCCGCTGATGGCCGAAGTGGTCGAGCGCCTGGCCGATGGCGTGCTGGTGACTGACGACAACCCGCGCACCGAAGACCCGGCGATTATTTTCGATGACATCCGTGCCGGTTTCACGGCTGTGGATAAAGTTACCTTCGTGGCTGGCCGTGGCCAGGCGATTGCCCAATTGATCGCCGCCGCGTCTGCGGACGACGTGATCGTGCTGGCGGGTAAAGGTCACGAGGACTATCAGGAAATCAACGGCGAGCGCCATGCCTTCTCCGATCTGGTCGAAGCCGATCATGCGTTGACCGCGTGGGAGGTGGCCCATGCTTAAAGCCTTGAAACTGAGCGAACTGACCGGCGCGCTGAATGCTCGTCTGATTGGCGCCGATGCAAGCTTCGACGGTGTCAGCATCGACAGCCGTGCGATCAGGCCGGGCCAGCTATTCATTGCCCTGACCGGTCCGCGTTTCGATGGTCACGATTATCTGAATGACGTGGCGGCGAAAGGCGCCGTGGCGGCATTGGTCGAGCGCGAAGTCGCCGATAGCACGCTGCCGCAATTGCTGGTCAGCGATACCCGCAAGGCCCTCGGCCAGTTGGGAGCCCTGAACCGCCAGGCCTTCACTCAACCGGTCGCCGCCATTACCGGTTCCAGCGGCAAGACCACGGTCAAGGAAATGCTCGCGAGCATCCTGCGCACCCGCGGTCCGGTGCTGGCGACCCGTGGCAACCTGAACAATGACCTCGGCGCTCCGCTGACCCTGCTCGAACTGGCGCCGGAACACACCGCTGCAGTGATTGAGCTCGGCGCCTCGCGTCTGGGTGAAATTGCCTACACCGTGGGCATGACCAAACCCCACGTGGCCATTCTCAATAACGCCGGGACCGCACACGTTGGCGAGTTCGGCGGGCCGGAAAAAATCGTCGAAGCCAAGGGCGAGATTATCGAAGGGCTGGATGCCGATGGCGTCGCCGTTCTCAATCTTGACGACAAGGCATTCGCTATCTGGAAGGCGCGTGCAGGCGAACGCAAAGTACTGACGTTCGCCTTGAGCAACACCGGCGCCGACTTCTATGCCAGTGACCTGACCACCGATGCCCGGGGTTGCCCGGCGTTCAATCTGCACACGCCTGAAGGTGTGGAGCGCGTGCAATTGAACCTGCTCGGCACCCATAACGTGGCCAACGCGATGGCTGCCGCCGCTGCTGCCCATGCCCTGGGCGTGTCGCTGTTCGGTATCGCCGCCGGTCTTGGCGCCGTGCAGCCGGTCAAGGGCCGTACCGTCGCGCAACTGGCCACTAATGGCATGCGCGTCATTGATGACACTTACAACGCGAACCCCACCTCGATGTGCGCCGCCGTTGATATACTCGCCGGCTTTTCCGGCCGCACCGTTCTGGTGCTCGGGGATATCGGCGAGTTGGGCGATTGGGCGGAGCAGGGGCACCGCGACGTGGGCGAGTACGCCCGTGGCAAGGTTTCTGCGCTATACGCCGTCGGACCCATGATGGTTCACGCCGTCAACGCTTTCGGTCCACAGGCCTTTCATTTCAGCACGCAGGCTGAACTGATCAACGCCTTGGGCGCCGAGCAAGATACAAACACCACTATTTTGATCAAGGGCTCGCGCAGCGCTGCGATGGAAAACATCGTCGCCGCTTTGTGCGGGACCAGTCTGGAGAAACATTAATGCTGCTGCTGCTAGCGGAGTATCTGCAACAGTTCTACAAAGGCTTCGCGGTCTTCCAGTACCTGACCCTGCGCGGGATTCTCGGTGTACTGACCGCGCTGGTTTTGTCGCTGTGCTATGGCCCGTGGATGATCCGCACTTTGCAGAACCGTCAGATCGGCCAGTCCGTTCGTAACGATGGTCCGCAATCGCACCTGTCCAAGTCGGGCACCCCGACCATGGGCGGCGCGCTGATTCTGTCGTCGATCGGCGTCAGCACCCTGCTGTGGGCCGACCTGACCAACCGCTACGTCTGGGTCGTATTGCTGGTGACCTTGCTGTTCGGCGCCATCGGCTGGGTCGATGACTACCGTAAAGTGATCGAGAAGAACTCCCGTGGCTTGCCGAGCCGCTGGAAGTATTTCTGGCAGTCGGTGTTCGGCCTGGGTGCGGCGATCTTCCTTTATATGACCGCTGCCACGCCGGTGGAAACCACGCTGATCCTGCCGATGCTCAAGGACTACAGCATTCCGCTGGGCGCCGGTTTCATCGTCCTGACCTATTTCGTGATCGTCGGTTCGAGCAACGCGGTCAACCTGACCGACGGCCTCGACGGCCTGGCGATCATGCCGACCGTGATGGTTGGCGGTGGCCTGGGCATTTTCTGCTACCTGTCGGGTAACGTGAAATTCGCCGAATACCTGCTGATTCCTTATGTACCCGGCGCGGGCGAGCTGATCGTGTTCTGCGGCGCACTGATCGGTGCGGGCCTGGGGTTCCTGTGGTTCAACACCTACCCGGCGCAAGTCTTCATGGGGGACGTCGGCGCACTGGCGCTGGGCGCGGCCCTGGGCACCATTGCAGTGATCGTCCGTCAGGAAATCGTCCTGTTCATCATGGGCGGCGTGTTCGTGATGGAAACCCTGTCAGTCGTCATACAGGTTGCCTCCTTTAAGCTGACCGGTCGCCGTGTGTTCCGCATGGCACCGATTCACCACCACTTTGAACTCAAGGGCTGGCCCGAGCCGCGCGTGATCGTCCGTTTCTGGATCATCACCGTGATTCTCGTGTTGGTCGGCCTTGCCACCCTGAAGCTGAGGTAGAAACTCGTGTCTCTGATCGCTTCTGACCACTTCCGCATCGTTGTCGGCCTCGGCAAGAGCGGCATGTCCCTGGTTCGCTTCCTGGCGAACCGGGGCGTGGCGTTTGCCGTGGCCGATACGCGGGAAAATCCACCGGAACTGGCCACGCTCAAGCGTGACTATCCGCACGTGGAAGTGCGTTGTGGCGAGCTGGACGTCGAATTCCTGTGCCGTGCCGACGAGCTCTACGTGAGCCCCGGCCTGGCCCTGGCGACCCCGGCCCTGCAGGCTGCCGCCGCCCGTGGCGTGAAATTGTCCGGCGACATCGAACTGTTCGCGCGTAACGCGAAGGCGCCGATCGTGGCCATCAGCGGTTCCAACGCGAAAAGCACCGTGACCACCCTGGTCGGCGAGATGGCGGCTGCGGCCGGCAAGCGTGTCGCCGTCGGTGGCAACCTCGGTACGCCGGCGCTGGACTTGCTCAGCGACGACATCGAGTTGTACGTGATGGAGCTGTCGAGTTTTCAACTGGAAACCACCGATCAGCTCAACGCTGAAGTGGCGACCGTGCTCAACATCAGCGAAGACCACATGGACCGTTACAGCGGTCTGCCGGCCTATCACCTGGCCAAGCACCGGATCTTCCGTGGCGCCAGGCAGTTCGTGGTCAACCGTCAGGATGCCCTGAGCCGTCCCCTGATGGGCGAGGGCCAGCCGTGCTGGACCTTCGGTTTGAGCAAGCCCGATTTCAAGGCGTTCGGTATTCGCGAAGAAGACGGCGAAAAGTACCTGGCCTTCGAGTTCCAGAACCTGATGCCGGTGCGCGAGTTGAAAATTCGTGGCGCACACAACCAGTCCAACGCGTTGGCAGCCCTGGCCCTGGGCCATGCGGTCGGCTTGCCGTTCGATGCCATGCTGTCAGCCCTGCGGACGTTCGCCGGGCTTGAGCATCGCTGCCAGTGGGTACGCGACCTGGATGGTGTGGGTTACTACAACGATTCCAAGGCCACCAACGTCGGCGCTGCATTGGCGGCCATTGAAGGTCTGGGTGCGGACATCGACGGTAAGATCGTGCTGATCGCCGGTGGCGACGGCAAGGGTGCCGAGTTCAAGGACCTGCGCGATCCGGTGGCGGCCAACTGCCGCGCCGTGATCCTGATGGGCCGTGACGCCGACAAGATCGGCGAGGCCATCGGTGATGGTGCGCCGCTGATTCGTGCGAACTCCCTGGTCGAAGCCGTGGCGCAATGCCGTGCCGCTGCCCAACCGGGTGACGTGGTGCTGCTGTCGCCGGCCTGCGCCAGTTTCGACATGTTCAAGAACTACGAAGACCGTGGTCACCAGTTCGTCCAAACCGTGGAGGAACTGGCATGAGTCTGCTTAACATCATCAAGCCGTATCCTTCGCCGCTCATTACCGGGCGCGGCATCGACCTCGATTTCCCGATGCTTGCCGGTTGCCTGGCGCTGCTCGGTCTCGGCCTGATCATGATCGCATCGGCCTCCACCGAAGTGGCGGCGGTGCAATCGGGCAGTGCCCTGTATTACATGATTCGCCACCTTATATATGTGGTGCTGGGCCTGGGCGCCTGCATCGTCACCATGATGATCCCGATCGCTACGTGGCAACGCCTGGGCTGGCTGATGCTGATCGGTGCGTTCGGCTTGCTGGTGATGGTGATCATCCCGGGCATCGGCCGTGAAGTGAACGGTTCGATGCGCTGGATCGGCTTCAGTTTCTTCAACGTCCAGCCGTCCGAGATCGCCAAGGTATTCGTGGTGATCTACCTCGCGGGCTATCTGGTGCGTCGCCAGAAAGAAGTGCGTGAAAGCTGGATGGGCTTCTTCAAGCCGTTCATCGTGTTGCTGCCCATGGCGGGCCTGTTGCTGATGGAGCCGGACTTCGGTGCCACCGTCGTGATGATGGGGGCTGCGGCGGCGATGCTGTTCCTTGGCGGGGTCGGCTTGTTCCGTTTCTCCTTGATGGTGGTGCTGGCCGTCGGGGCCGTGGTGCTGTTGATTCAGATGCAGCCTTATCGAATGGCGCGTCTGACCAACTTTGCCGACCCGTGGGCTGACCAGTTCGGTGCCGGTTATCAGCTGTCCCAGGCCCTGATCGCCTTCGGCCGTGGTGAATGGCTGGGCGTTGGCCTGGGCAACAGCGTGCAGAAACAATTCTACCTGCCGGAAGCTCACACCGACTTCGTGTTCTCGGTGCTCGCCGAAGAGCTGGGTGCGGTCGGCTCCCTGTGCACCGTCGCGTTGTTCGGCTTCGTGTGTATCCGTGGCATGTACATCGGCTTGTGGGCCGAGAAGGCCAAGCAGTTCTTCGCCGCCTATGTTGCCTACGGGTTGTCGTTCCTGTGGATCGGCCAGTTCCTGATCAACATCGGCGTGAACGTGGGCCTGCTGCCGACCAAGGGTCTGACCTTGCCGTTCCTCAGTTATGGCGGTAGCTCGCTGGTGATCTGCTGTGCCTGTCTCGGGTTGTTGTTGCGCATTGAGTGGGAGAGCCGAACCCACCTGGGCAGTGAAGAGATGGAGTTCCATGAGAGCGACTTCGCCGAGGAGCCGAACCATGGGCGCTAACGTATTGATCATGGCAGGCGGCACCGGGGGGCACGTGTTCCCGGCACTGGCCTGTGCCCGTGAATTCCAGGCCCGTGGCTACACCGTGCACTGGCTCGGTACGCCGCGCGGCATTGAGAACGATCTGGTCCCGGCAGCCGGCATTGAATTGCACCGGATCAACGCCAGCGGTCTGCGGGGCAAGGGCAAATTGTCCCTGCTCAAGGCGCCGTTCATGTTGCTCAAATCGGTCTGGCAGGCGCGGGCGATCATTCGTCAGCTGCGGCCAGCCTGCGTGGTCGGTTTTGGTGGTTATGTGACCGGTCCTGGTGGCGTTGCGGCCAAACTGGCCGGTGTGCCGGTGATCGTTCACGAACAGAACGCCGTGGCCGGCACCGCCAATCGGTTGCTGGTGCCGTTCGCCGCCCGAGTCTGTGAAGCGTTCCCCGACACCTTTACCCTGTCGAGCAGCCGTCGGACCACCGGTAATCCGGTGCGCACCGAGCTGTTCCTCGAAACATCGCGACCAGCCCTGGCTGGCCGCAAGGCACGTTTGCTGATCCTCGGCGGAAGCCTGGGCGCAGAACCGTTGAACAAGTTGCTGCCTGAAGCCCTGTCGCAAGTCGCTGTTGACCTGCGCCCGGACGTGTTCCATCAGGCCGGCAAAAACCACGATGAAGTGACTGCAGAGCGCTATCGCGCGGCTGGCGTCGAGGCGCAAGTGCAGCCTTTCATCAAAGACATGGCCCAAGCCTATGGCTGGGCCGACCTGGTGGTATGTCGCGCAGGCGCGCTGACCATCAGTGAACTGGCCGCCGCCGGTCTGCCTTCGTTGCTGGTGCCTTTGCCCCATGCGATCGACGATCACCAGACCCGCAACGCCGATTATTTGGCCCGTGAAGGCGCTGCCTTCCTGATGCCACAAAGAACGACTGGTGCAGCGGATCTTGCCGCGCGCCTGACAGAGGTCCTGATGCAACCGCAACGACTCGAAGAAATGGCCCAAGCGGCCCGCCGTCTGGCCAAACCCGACGCTACCCGTAACGTGGTCGATACCTGTCTGGAGGTGGCCCATGGTTGAGAATCAGAAAGCCATGCCGCAACCGGAAATGCGCCGCATCCGCCGCATCCACTTCGTCGGTATCGGCGGCGTGGGCATGTGCGGGATCGCCGAAGTGTTGTTGAACCTGGGCTATGAAGTGTCCGGTTCCGACCTGAAGGCTTCGCCGGTCACCGAGCGCCTGGAAACCTTCGGCGCAAAGATTTTCATCGGTCACCGTGCCGAGAACGCTGCCGCCGCCGACGTGCTGGTGGTGTCGAGTGCCGTGAACACGTCCAACCCGGAAGTCGCGACCGCACTGGAACGCCGCATCCCAGTGGTACCGCGCGCCGAAATGCTGGCTGAGCTGATGCGCTATCGCCACGGCATCGCCGTCGCCGGTACTCATGGCAAAACCACCACCACCAGCCTGATCGCTTCGGTGTTCGCCGCCGGTGGCCTGGACCCGACGTTCGTAATCGGTGGTCGTTTGAATGCCGCGGGCACCAATGCCCAACTCGGCACCAGCCGTTACCTGATCGCCGAAGCCGACGAAAGCGATGCCAGCTTCCTGCACCTGCAACCGCTGGTGGCCGTGGTCACCAACATCGACGCCGATCACATGGCGACTTATGACGGCGACTTCAACAAGCTGAAGAAAACCTTCGTCGAGTTCCTCCACAACCTGCCGTTCTACGGTCTGGCCGTGGTGTGCCTGGACGATCCGGTGGTGCGTGAAATCCTGCCACAGGTGAAGCGTCCGACCGTCACTTACGGTTTCGGCGACGACTGCGACGTGCGCGCCATCAATGTGCGTCAGCAAGGCATGCAGACCTTCTTCACCGTGCTGCGTCCGGATCGCGAGCCGCTGGATGTCTCGGTGAACATGCCGGGCAACCACAACGTATTGAATGCACTGGCGACCATTTGCATCGCCACCGACGAAGGCGTCAGCGATGAAGCCATCGTCCAGGGCCTGTCCGGATTCCAGGGTGTCGGCCGACGCTTCCAGGTCTACGGCGAACTGCCGGTGGACGACGGCAGCGTGATGCTGGTCGACGACTACGGGCATCACCCGACCGAAGTGGCAGCGGTGATCAAGGCTGTGCGCGGCGGCTGGCCGGAGCGCCGACTGGTGATGGTTTACCAGCCGCACCGTTACAGCCGTACCCGCGACCTGTACGACGACTTCGTCAATGTACTGGCCGACGCCAACGTACTGCTGCTGATGGAAGTCTATCCGGCCGGCGAAGAGCCGATCCCGGGTGCCGACAGCCGCAAGCTGTGCAACAGCATCCGTCAGCGCGGTCAGCTCGACCCGATCTACATCGAGCGCGGTGTCGACCTCGCGCCAGTGGTCAAGCCGCTGCTGCGTGCCGGCGACATCCTGCTGTGCCAGGGCGCCGGTGATATCGGTGGCCTCGCGCCAAAACTGTTGAATAGTCCGTTGTTCGCCGGTGCCGTTGCAGCACCGGTCGAGGGGAAGTTGAAATGACTGCTGCTTACGCCAACCTCGTCTCCACCCTTGCGCCGAAGGACTTCGGCCGCGTCGCCGTGTTGTTCGGCGGCAAGAGTGCCGAGCGCGAAGTGTCCCTGAAGTCGGGCAATGCCGTTCTCGATGCGCTGCAAAGCGCGGGCGTGGATGCGTTCGGCCTCGACGTGGGTGATGACCTGTTGCAGCGTCTGCAGAGTGAAAAAATCGACCGCGCCTTCATCATCCTCCACGGTCGCGGTGGTGAGGACGGCAGCATGCAGGGCCTGCTCGAATGTCTGGGCATTCCGTACACCGGCAGCGGCATCCTCGCCTCGGCACTGGCCATGGACAAGCTGCGTACCAAGCAGGTCTGGCACAGCCTCGGGATTCCGACGCCGCGTCACGCAGTACTGCGCAGCGAGGCCGATTGTATTTCGGCAGCGACGGAACTGGGCTTCCCTTTGATCGTCAAACCGGCCCATGAAGGTTCAAGTATCGGTATGGCCAAAGTGACTTCCGCGTCCGAATTGATCGACGCCTGGAAAGCGGCCAGTACCTACGATTCGCAAGTGTTGGTCGAGCAATGGATTCAAGGTCCGGAGTTCACCATCGCCACCCTGCGTGACCAGGTGTTGCCTCCTATCGCCCTGGGCACGACGCACAGTTTCTACGACTACGACGCCAAGTACATCGCCAACGATACCCAGTACCGCATTCCATGCGGGCTGGACAGCACCAAGGAAAAGGAACTCATGGACCTCACGGCGAAAGCCTGTGAAGCGCTGGGTATCGCCGGTTGGGGCAGGGCAGACGTGATGCAGGACGCCGACGGGCAGTTCTGGTTTCTGGAAGTGAATACCGCACCGGGCATGACCGATCACAGTCTGGTTCCGATGGCGGCCCGTGCGGCCGGTCTGGATTTCCAGCAACTGGTTCTGGCGATCCTGGCCGCAAGTATTGAGGCAAGAGGTTAAGACCATGCAAGGCGCTCAGCTTCGTCATCAGCCACCCGTTCCCGGCCGCAAGCCGGTGCCGCGGGGTGCCAGCCGAATGGTTGCCAAAGAGCCGATGTCTGCGCGCCTGCCGAAAGCCAATTTTGGCTTTCTGAAAAGCCTGTTCTGGCCGGTGCTGCTGGTGGCATTGGGGTTCGGTACCTACGAAGGCGCGCAGCGTTTGCTGCCGTACGCCGACCGGCCGATCACCAAGGTCAATGTGCAGGGCGACTTGAGTTACATCAGCCAGCAAGCGGTGCAGCAGCGAATCGCCCCGTATGTGGCGTCGAGTTTCTTCACCATCGACCTGGCGAGCATGCGCACCGAGCTGGAACAGATGCCATGGATTGCCCACGCCGAAGTGCGCAGGGTGTGGCCGGATCAGGTGGTGATCCGCCTGGAGGAGCAACTGCCGGTCGCCCGTTGGGGTGACGAATCGCTGTTGAACAACCAGGGCCAGGCTTTCACCCCGCGTGAGTTGGCGAACTACGAACACTTGCCTCAGCTGTTTGGTCCACAACGGGCGCAACAGCAGGTGATGCAGCAATACCAGGTCCTGAGCCAGATGCTCAGACCGCTGGGCTTCTCGATTGCGCGCCTGGAGCTGCGTGAACGAGGCAGCTGGTTCCTGACCACCGGCCCAGGCAGTGCGGGCCCCGGGATCGAACTGCTGCTGGGGCGCGGCAACCAGGTGGAAAAGATGCGCCGTTTCATTGCCATCTATGACAAGACGCTCAAAGAACAGATTACGAACATTGCGCGCATCGATCTGCGCTACGCCAACGGCCTTGCTGTTGGCTGGCGGGAACCAGTAGCGCCGACGGCAGCCCAACCCGCTGTCGCGAAGAATTAAGAAGAGGCAGGACCCATGGCAAACGTGCAAAGCGGCAAAATGATCGTCGGTCTCGATATCGGCACCTCCAAGGTGGTGGCGCTGGTGGGCGAGGTTTCGGACGACGGCACGCTGGAAATCGTCGGGATCGGTACGCACCCGTCCCGTGGCCTGAAAAAAGGCGTGGTGGTGAACATCGAGTCCACCGTGCAATCGATCCAGCGCGCGATTGAAGAAGCGCAGCTGATGGCGGGTTGCCGCATTCACTCGGCATTTGTCGGCGTGGCCGGCAATCACATCCGCAGCCTGAACTCCCACGGCATCGTGGCGATTCGTGATCGCGAAGTCAGCTCCGCCGACCTTGAGCGCGTGCTCGACGCCGCGCAGGCCGTGGCGATCCCGGCCGACCAGCGTGTGCTGCACACCCTGCCGCAGGATTACGTGATCGATAACCAGGAAGGCGTGCGCGAGCCACTGGGCATGTCCGGCGTTCGTCTGGAAGCCAAGGTTCACGTGGTCACCTGCGCCGTCAACGCCGCACAGAACATTGAAAAATGCGTGCGCCGCTGTGGCCTGGAAATCGACGACATCATTCTCGAGCAACTGGCTTCGGCCTATTCGGTCCTGACCGACGACGAGAAAGAGCTGGGCGTGTGCCTGGTGGATATTGGCGGCGGCACCACCGACATCGCGATCTTCACCGAAGGCGCGATCCGCCACACCGCGGTGATCCCGATTGCGGGCGATCAGGTGACCAACGACATCGCCATGGCGTTGCGCACCCCGACCCAGTACGCCGAAGAAATCAAGATTCGCTACGCCTGCGCCCTGGCCAAGCTGGCGGGTGCCGGTGAAACCATCAAGGTGCCGAGTGTTGGCGACCGTCCGCCGCGCGAACTGTCCCGCCAGGCCCTGGCCGAAGTGGTCGAGCCGCGTTACGACGAGCTGTTCACGCTGATCCAGGCCGAGCTGCGTCGCAGCGGCTACGAAGACCTGATCCCGGCCGGCATCGTGCTGACCGGCGGTACGTCGAAGATGGAAGGCGCCACCGAACTGGCCGAGGAAATCTTCCACATGCCAGTACGCCTGGGCGTTCCGCACGGCGTGAGGGGCCTGGATGACGTGGTCCGCAACCCGATTTATTCCACCGGCGTTGGCCTGTTGATGTACGGCCTGCAGAAGCAATCCGACGGCATTTCGTTCTCGGGCATCGGCAGTCGCGACAGCTACAGCAACGAAGAGCCCAAAGGCGCCTTGCTCGATCGCATCAAGAGCTGGGTACAGGGCAACTTCTAAAGATTTACCGCAGCACCGTTGTAGATACACGCAGTAGGCGAAAAAACTAGAGAACGTAAAGGAGAGGGAAAATGTTCGAACTCGTAGACAACATCCCCGCAAGCCCGGTTATTAAAGTTATCGGTGTTGGCGGTGGCGGCGGCAACGCTGTGAATCACATGGTCAAGAGCAACATTGAAGGCGTTGAGTTCATCTGCGCCAACACTGATGCCCAGGCGCTGAAAAGCATCAGCGCGCGGACCATCCTGCAACTGGGTACCGGCGTGACCAAAGGTCTGGGCGCTGGTGCCAACCCTGAAGTAGGTCGTCAGGCCGCTCTCGAAGACCGTGAGCGCATTGCCGAAGTCCTGCAGGGTACCAACATGGTGTTCATCACCACTGGCATGGGCGGTGGTACCGGTACCGGTGCTGCGCCGATCATTGCCGAAGTGGCCAAGGAAATGGGGATCCTCACCGTTGCGGTGGTGACCCGTCCATTCCCGTTCGAAGGTCGCAAGCGCATGCAGCTGGCCGACGAAGGTATTCGCCTGCTGTCTGAAAGCGTCGACTCGTTGATCACTATCCCCAACGAGAAACTGCTGACCATCCTCGGAAAAGACGCCAGCCTGCTGTCGGCTTTCGCCAAGGCTGACGATGTACTGGCCGGTGCCGTTCGCGGTATCTCCGACATCATCAAGCGTCCGGGCATGATCAACGTCGACTTCGCCGACGTGCGTACCGTGATGAGCGAAATGGGCATGGCGATGATGGGCACTGGCTGCGCCAGCGGTCCGAACCGTGCACGTGAAGCCACTGAAGCGGCGATTCGCAACCCGTTGCTCGAAGACGTGAACCTGCAAGGTGCACGCGGCATCCTGGTGAACATCACCGCCGGTCCTGACCTGTCCCTGGGTGAGTACTCCGACGTGGGTAGCATCATCGAAGCCTTCGCTTCCGAGCACGCGATGGTCAAGGTCGGTACCGTTATCGATCCGGACATGCGCGACGAGCTGCACGTGACTGTCGTTGCAACCGGTCTGGGCGCTAAAATCGAGAAGCCTGTGAAGGTCATCGACAATACCGTTCACACTTCGATGGCTTCGCAGCCACAACAACAAGCCCCTGTTCGTCAGGAAGCTCCAGCGGTTAACTACCGTGACCTGGACCGTCCGACCGTCATGCGCAACCAGGCTCAGGCCGGTGCTGCGGCTGCCGCGAAGATGAATCCGCAAGATGATCTGGACTACCTGGACATCCCGGCATTCCTGCGTCGTCAGGCCGATTGATGAAATGTATCAGGGCTATGAAGGTGATTGGTGTTCAGCAAAGGCATGGTCTGCTATCATCGCCAGCCTTTGTTGATACCAGTTCGCAATTTGCGCTGAAGCGGCCCAAGCCATGATTAAACAACGCACACTGAAAAATATTATCCGTGCCACAGGTGTAGGTCTGCACTCCGGGGAGAAGGTCTACCTGACCCTCAAGCCTGCGCCTGTCGACACCGGCATCGTGTTTGTTCGTGCCGACCTGGACCCTGTGGTGCAGATCCCGGCCCGCGCGGAAAACGTTGGTGAAACCACGATGTCGACCACGTTGGTCAACGGTGACACCAAAGTGGATACGGTGGAGCACTTGCTCTCGGCCATGGCTGGCCTGGGCATCGATAACGCCTACGTCGAGCTCTCCGCGTCCGAAGTCCCGATCATGGATGGTAGCGCTGGACCCTTCGTATTTCTGATTCAGTCGGCTGGCCTGGAAGAACAGGACGCCGCCAAGAAGTTCATCCGCATCCTGCGTGAAGTGACAGTGGAAGACGGCGACAAGCGCGCCACTTTCGTCCCTTTCGAAGGTTTCAAGGTGAGCTTCGAGATCGATTTCGATCACCCGGTTTTCCGTGACCGCACACAAAGTGCAAGCGTGGATTTTTCCAGCACTTCGTTCGTAAAAGAAGTCAGCCGCGCCCGTACCTTTGGTTTCATGAGTGACATCGAGTACCTGCGAAAGCACAACCTCGCACTCGGCGGCAGCGTTGAAAACGCTATTGTGGTCGACGCGGATGGTGTACTGAACGAAGACGGCCTTCGCTATGAAGACGAATTCGTGAAGCACAAGATCCTCGATGCAATTGGTGACCTCTACCTGCTGGGCAATAGCCTGATTGGTGAGTTCAAGGGCTTCAAGTCCGGACATGCATTGAACAACCAGCTGCTGCGCAAGTTGATTGAGCAGACAGATGCTTGGGAAGTCGTGACTTTCGAAGACGCCAGCACTGCACCGATCTCTTACATGCGTCCTGTTGCGGCCGTGTAAGTAAAAAACCTCTCTAGTTTTTTAAAGGCTACCTTCGGGTGGCCTTTTTTTATGCCTGATCGTTCCCACGCAGAGCGTGGGAACGATCATTTCAGTTGACTACCACACGATTGCGCCCCTGCTCCTTGGCTTGATACAGCGCCTTGTCCGCCAGGAACAGCAATTGCTCCAGGCTCAAGTCTTTCGCTGTGGTCCAGGTACTGATGCCAATGCTGACGGTCATCGGCGGTTGATCAGGCGCCACCGGCGGCAATTGTTCGACCTGCTCCCGGATATGTTCGGCAATCTGCCGCGCACCTTCGCTGTCGGTTTCCGCCAGGATCACCGAAAACTCTTCGCCGCCGTAACGTGCAACCAGGTCCGCCGGGCGATGAACGTTGGCCCGAATGACGTCGGCCAGCGCACACAGAGCCTGGTCACCGGCCTGATGGCCGTGGCGATCGTTGAAGGTTTTGAAGTGGTCGGCATCGATCATCAACACTGACATCGGTTGGCCGGATCGTTGCGCCCGAAACCATTCATGGCGCAGGGTCTGGTCGAGGGTTCGACGGTTGGCCACCCCGGTCAAGGCATCGGTCGCCGCCAGTTGCGCCAGTTCCTGCTCGGCGTTGTGGCGCAGGCGCAATTCGCGGCAGAGCAACCCGCTCAGCCACAACAGCGCGATGCACAGAAACCCGGTGGCGCCGCTGATGACCAGTGCGGTGCGGTACCAGGTTGCAAATACTTCATCACTGGAAAGCGCAACGATGACCGTCAACGGCAGGTTGCCGACGCGGCTGAAGGTGTAAAGGCGCGGCCGCTGGTCGACGCTCGAGACTCCGTCAAAGCTGCCGCTGCCCTCGCGCAGCATGCGCACGACGTTGGGCCGGCCGGCGAAGCTTTTGCCGACTGTGTTGTCGGCAAGAAACGGTTTTTGCGCCAGCAGGGTGCCGTCGTCGTTGATGATGGTCAGCGTGCTGTCAGTGCCGATGTCCAGGCTGTTGAACAACTGATCGAAATACGCCAAGCGCATCGAAGCGACCGCCACGCCAAGAAACTCACCCGTGGACGAGGAAATGCGTCGGCTGAAACTGATTTGCCATTCATCGCTGTAGGCGCAATCGCAGCGAGGCTTGAACGGCCGGCTGATGAACATGCCGGTGTCGCGATTGAAGGCGTGGACGAGGAAGTAGTCGCGGTCGGCGAAGTTACCGGGTTTAGGCGTGATCAATGACGAGTCGGCCACCACCTCGCCGTGTTTGTCCAGCAACAGGATGTCACCCTTGAAGCGCGCCGTGGTGGAGCGGTCGAAGAGCACCAGATGGCGGATCTGCGCGGAAACCTGCTTGAGGTCGTCGCGCTGTGCGGCGGCGATCAGGCCCCGCAGCGTCAGGTCGTAGAGTTCCACCGTGCGCAATACGTCGGCGTCGATCAATTGCGCGATGGTGGTCGCGCCGCGCGTAGCGGCCTGTTGGGCGTTGGCGTGTTCGCGAATCAGCAGAAACGCCACGATGCTGAGTATCGCGATGACCGTCAGGCTGCTGCCGAGAATCACCAGGAGTTCCGGTGAACGGTGTGAAGTACGGCGTTCGGTCATGGAGAGGACGTCTGCTTGAATGACTGAGTAAGCGTAGTCCCATAACCCTAGCAGTCGATCTGGAGGCCAGCGACAGGGCTGGTTGTTTGATCGGTTACTGGAGTTCCAAAGCCACAACGAAAAAAAGCCGCTGATAGTAGCGGCTTTGAAGACAACTTTTCAAAGGGAAGAGCCGATGAAAAGTGTCGAGGGAAAGTGGAGCGATGCGCGAAAATCAGCTGTCTTTGTCGACTCGGGACTGAATGCTCGATGCTTGCGGAGCTTGGGTGGCTTCCTGAGCTTTGGCTGTCATCTCGCTTTGGTGCTCTTTGTACGCAGCGGCACGAGTGCTGTTTTGTGCAACAAAGGCCTGCGACTCTTCAGCCATGGCGAACGGCGACAGGAACAAAGAGGACAAAACGAAAGCGCTGGCAATACCCATACTGTTGGACATCTTTAAAACCTTCTTGCTTGGCAAGTGCTGTTTGGTGCGGGCAAAGATAAGGATGTCGGGCGTTGGGAAAAAGCGCGGATTCATGAAAGGACTGTTGCGGTTACGGCAATAGTGGTGATGCCAGCCCAGCCCAGCCCAGCGCGAGCAAGCTCGCTCGCCACGGGATTTTGTCTGTCTCAGACAGGAAGGTGAATGCCGAACGTGTTCATCCCGTGGTCACTGCGCACAAACACATCCCCCCCATGCATCAACGCAATCGCCTTGACGATCGCCAGCCCCAACCCATGGTTGTTGCCGCTGTTGCTGCGCGAGGCGTCAACGCGGTAGAAGCGTTCGAACAGGCGCGGCAGATGTTCGCTGGCAATCGGCGAACCGGGATTGGCCACACCGATGCTGACCTGATGCTCCTCGGCTTCGATGCGTACTTCAATCACTTGCCCGGGCTCGGTGTGCTGCACCGCGTTGCTCAACAGGTTGATCAAGGCCCGACGCAAATGCGCGATCTCGATGCGCACCCGGGCATCCCCGCTGACCTGCACTTCGACCCGGGCGTCCTCGAGGATGAAATCCAGGTACTCCAGGGTGGTCGCCACTTCATCGGCCAGCGAAGTCGAGGTCAGTTTGGTCGCCTTGCTGCCCTGATCCGCACTGGCGAGAAACAGCATGTCATTGATGATCGAGCGCAGCCGCTCAAGCTCTTCGAGGTTCGATTGCAGCACTTCGAAATAATGCTCCGCCGAGCGTCCACGAGTCAGTGCCACCTGGGTCTGGCCGATCAGATTGGTCAGCGGTGAGCGCAATTCATGGGCGACATCGGCGTTGAACGACTCCAGGCGCGAGTAAGCCTGTTCGACCCGCTCCAGGGTGGAGTTGAAGGCGTTGACGAACTGATCCAGCTCCGGCGGTAACGGCGACAGGCGCAAGCGCCCGGAACGCAGGGGCGGGGCCAGCCGCTGGGCCTCGTGAGACAGTTTGATCAACGGTTTGAGGCCAATGCGCGCCACCCAGTACCCCAGCGCCGAGGCCATCAGCACGCCAACGATCGCCAGGGCGATCAAGGCAATCAGCAGTTGATGCTGGGTCTGGTGAAACGTCTCGGTGTCGATGGCGATCATGAAGCGCAGTGGCGGGCGCTGATCCTTGGCCGGGAATTCGCTGACCAGCACTTTCAGCGGGTAGGGCTGATCCGGCAGTTGCATGTCGCGCATGCCCAGCGATCCTTCGGCGAAAGCGCGGATCTGCGGCGTTGGATTGCCGTATTCGTAGCGCGGATCGCCGCTGACGATCCAGAAGCTGATGCGCTTGTCTTCTTCGCCCAGCAGCTTGAGCTTGTTGTTGATCTTCACCCAATGCTCGGGCGTGCCGTAGCGGCCGACGGTGGATTCAAGCACGCTGTAGCGCGCATCCAGTTCGGCTTCGGGCAACAATCCCAGGCCTTTGTCGACCTGTTGGTAGAGCGCCCAACCGATCAACAAAAACACCAACAGCGCCACCAGCGTGAACATCCCGCTCAGGCGCAGCGCAATGGAATTACTGGACACCACGGCTCTCCAGCACATAACCCATGCCACGAATCGTGTGCAGCAGTTTCTCTTCAAAAGGCCCGTCGAGCTTGGCCCGCAGGCGTTTGATCGCGACTTCGACGACGTTGGCGTCGCTGTCGAAATTGATGTCCCAGACCATTTCGGCGATGGCGGTTTTCGAGAGGATTTCACCTTGGCGCCGGGCCAGGACGCTGAGCAGCGAGAACTCCTTGGCGGTCAGGTCCAGTCGCGTGCCGGCGCGTGAGGCCTTGCGGCTGATCAGATCTATCCACAGGTCGGCGATGCTCACTTGCACCGGTTCATGGCCGCCACTGCGGCGGGTCAGCGCTTGCAGGCGCGCCACCAGTTCAAGGAAGGAAAATGGTTTGCCGAGGTAATCGTCGGCCCCGTCGCGCAGGCCTCTGATACGGTCTTCCACCCGCTCGCGGGCAGTGAGCATGATCACCGGGGTTTGCTTGCGCGCACGCAAGGCACGCAGGACGCCAAAGCCGTCGAGGCCCGGCAGCATCACGTCGAGGACGATCACCGCGTAGTCGCTTTCCAGCGCCATGTGCAGACCTTCCACGCCATCGCGAGCCAGGTCCACGGTGTAACCCTGTTCCGTCAGGCCGCGGTGCAGATAGTCCGCGGTTTTTTCTTCGTCTTCGATAATCAGAACGCGCATGACCCGCCTCAGTCTGTGGTCGCCACCGCCGGTACGGGCGGAGGCGCTGGTGAGAGAGTGTGCCGGTGAAATAACCGCTCCAGCCATAAGTATATGACCGGCGTGGTGAACAGCGTCAGCGCCTGGCTCACCAGCAAGCCGCCGACTACGGCGATCCCCAACGGCTGGCGCAGTTCGGCTCCGGTGCCGTAGCCGAGCATCAGCGGCAGGGCGCCGAGCAGCGCGGCGAGGGTGGTCATGATGATCGGCCGGAAACGGGTGATACAAGCCTTGAAGATCGCCTCTTCCGGCGACAGGCCACCGTTGCGCTGGGCTTCGAGTGCGAAGTCGATCATCAGGATGCCGTTCTTCTTCACGATGCCGATCAACAACACCAGCCCGATCAGCGCCATGATCGAAAAATCCTGGCCGCAGATCCACAACATGATCACCGCGCCGAGGCCGGCCGAGGGCAATGTCGAGATGATCGTCAGCGGATGCACGAAGCTCTCGTAGAGCACGCCGAGAATGATGTACACCGCCAGCAGTGCCGCGAGAATCAGCCATGGCTGGTTGGCCAGCGAACTCTGGAAGGCCTGCGCCGCCCCCTGGAAATTACCGCTGATGGCCGCCGGCATGCCGATGTCGACCTTGGCTTGATTGAGCATGATCACCGCATCGCCCAACGCCACGCCAGGGGCCAGGTTGAACGACAGGTTGGCGGCCGGGAACATGCCGTCGTGGGCGATGGACAGCGGGCCGATGGTCGGCGCATCGAATCTGGCCAGGGCCGACAGCGGCACCATTTCCCCGCTCAGCGGCGAGCGCAGGTAGAAATAGTTGAGGCTTTCGGCTTTGCCGCGTTGCCGGGTGTCGAGTTCCAGAATCACGTTGTACTGATTGACCTGGGTCTGGAATTCGTTGATCTGCCGCTGGCCAAACGCGTCGTACAGCGCTTCGTCGACATCGCTGGCGGTCAGGCCAAAACGGGCCGCGGCGCTGCGGTCGATGCTGATGTGGGTGATGCTGCCGCCCAGTTGCAGGTCGTTGGAAATGTCGCGGAAGGCCGGGTTGGCGCGCAGTTTTTCCGTGAGGCGCTGGGTCCAGGTGCTCAGGGTCGGGCCATCGTTGCTCTTGAGCACATATTGGTATTGGGCGCGGCTCGGACCGGAACTGAGGTTGATGTCTTGCCCGGCACGCAGGTACAGGACGATGCCCGGCACTTTCATCAGTTGCGGGCGAATCCGGTCAATGAACTCGCTGGCCGAGACGTCACGGTCACCGCGTTTTTTCAGGGTGATCCAGAACCGTCCGTTGGCGATGGTCTGGTTGCTGCCCGACACCCCGACCGAATGCGAGAACGTTTCGACCGCTGGATCGGCGGCGACAATTTCGGCCATCGCCAGGTGTTTTTTCACCATGTCGCCGTAGGAAATATCGGCAGCGGCTTCAGTGGTACCCAGGACAAAACCGGTGTCTTGAATCGGAAAGAAGCCCTTGGGAATGAAGATGTAGCCGGCAACGGCCAGCCCCAGCGACAGCGCGAACACGCCGATCATGGTTTTCTGATGGGCGAGGGCGCGGCGCAGGCCTTTTTCGTACCACGCCAACAAGCGCTCGCCAAAGCCCGGTTTGTCGTGGGCATGATGCGCCGGCGCACGCATGAACAGCGCGGCCAGGGTTGGCGCCAATGTCAGGGACACCACCACCGAAATCATGATGGTCGAGGTGGCGGTCAAGGCAAATTCCTTGAACAGCCGCCCGACCACGCCACCCATGAACAGCAGCGGAATGAACGCCGCCACCAGCGAGAAACTGATCGAGACCACGGTGAAGCCGATTTCCCCGGCACCCTTGATCGCCGCCTCGCGCATGCCGTCGCCGGCCTCCAGATGGCGGTGAATGTTCTCCACCACCACAATCGCATCGTCGACCACAAACCCCACGGCCACCACGATCGCCACCAGCGTCAGGTTGTTCAGGCTGAAGCCCATGATATACATCAGGGCAAAACTGGCGATCAGCGACACACCGAGCACCGCCGACACAATCAGCGTGGCCGACAACTGACGCAGGAACAGCGCCATCACGGCCACCACCAGCAGCACGGCGATCAGCAAGGTGATTTCCACCTCATGCAGCGACGCGCGGATGGTCTGGGTGCGGTCGATCAGCACCTTGACCTGCACCGAGGCCGGCAACATCGCTTCCAGCGCCGGCAGTGCCGCCTGAATGCGATCCACGGTCTCGACGATGTTGGCGCCGGGCTGGCGGAAGATCACCAGGTTTACGCCCGGCTGCGATCCGGCCCAGGCCTGAACGTAATCATTTTCCGAACCGTTGACGACTTTGGCGACATCTTTGAGGTGAACCGGTGCGCCATCCTTGTAGGAAACGATCAGCTGGCTGTATTCGTCGGGATGGAACAGTTGATCATTGGTCGACAGCGTTGAGATGCTCGACTCGCCGTAAAGCGCACCTTTGGCCAGGTTGAGGCTGGTTTGCTGGATGGCCAGACGGATGTCGGCCAGGGTCAGGCCGATGGCCGCCAGTTTATCGGCGGACACCTGAACGCGAATCGCCGGACGTTGCTGACCGGTAATGGAGACCTGTCCTACACCGTCGACCTGACTGAGCTGACGGGACAACAGGGTTTCCGTCAGGTCGCTGAGCTCCGGGCCGGGCATCAGCGACGAGTTGACGCTGAGGATCAACACCGGGCTGTCGGCCGGGTTGACCTTGCGCCAGGTCGGCAGGTTGGGCATGTCCTTGGGCAGCTTGCCGGCGGCGGTGTTAATCGCGGCCTGCACTTCCTGGGCGGCGGTGTCGATGCTCTTGTCGAGGGTGAATTGCAGGGTCAGGTTGGTCGAGCCGAGGGCGCTGCTCGAAGTCATCTGGGTCACGCCGGGAATGGCGCTGAATTGCACTTCCAGAGGGGTGGCCACCGACGAGGCCATGGTTTCCGGGCTGGCGCCGGGCAGTTGCGCGGCCACCTGGATGGTCGGGAATTCCGCCTCCGGCAGCGGGGCGATGGGCAGGCGCGGGAAGGCTATCGCGCCCAGCAGCACCAGGGCAAAGGTCAGCAGAATGGTCGCCACCGGATGGTCGATGCACCAGGCGGAGATCGAGCCGTGGCCCTTCATGGTGTTGGCTCCGATTGCACCACCTGCGGCGGTTCGGTCAGCACCTGTACCGTCGAGCCGGGCTTGAGGCGGGACTGACCGTCGCTGACCAGTTTATCCCCAGGCTGTACGCCTTTGATGATGTTCTGGCCGCTATCCTGATAGACCATTTGCACCGGGACGGTTTCGACCTTGTCGCCATTGAGGCGATAGACAAAATGCTGATCGAGGCCCCGTTGTACGACGTTGGGCGGCACGACCAGCGCATCTTTATCCAGTGCGGTCTGAATTTTTACCGTCACCAGCAGGCCCGGCCAGAGTTTCTGTCCCGGGTTGTTGAATTCGGCCTTGGCGCGAATGGTGCCGGTGTTGGCGTTGATTTGGTTGTCGATCAGCGTCAGATGGCCTTCGCCCAACAGGTTGCCGGTTTCGCCGTCGGTGTCGGCACCGATGTAGGCCTTCACCCGGGCGTGCTGCGGGTCGTTGATCAGTCCTTGCAGGGTCGGCAGCATTTGTTGCGGCAGGGAGAACTCTACGGCGATCGGGTCGATCTGGGTCACGGTGAACAAGCCCTGAGCGTCGGTCATGCGCAGGAAGTTGCCTTCATCCACTGTGCGAATACCGACGCGACCGGTCACCGGAGAACGAATCTGTGTGTAGGACAGTTGCACCTGAGCGGCATCGATGGAGGCCTGGTTGCCCTGGGCGGTGGCTTTGAGCTGATTAACCAGTGCTTGTTGCTGGTCGTAGGTCTGCTTGGAGACGCCGTCGTCGACGCTCAGCAGTTTGTAGCGTTTGAGGTTGACCAGCGCCACTTGCAGCTGCGCCTGGCTTTCGCCCAGTTGCGCCCGGGCCTGGTCGAGGCTGGCGCGGATCGAGCGATCGTCGATGGTGGCCAGCAGGTCGCCTTTTTTCACCCGTTGGCCTTCCTTGACCATGATTTGGGTGAGGATGCCGTCGATTTGCGGGCGGACCACGACGCTGTGCAGTGAGAGCACCGAGCCGATGCCGCTGACGAAGCGCGGAACGTCTTTTTCGGTCACGCTGACCACCCGCACGGGGATGGCGGTGGGGGTGGCCGGTTTTGCTTTGGCGGGTTTGGTGGCGTACCACACGCCCAGCGCTGCCAGGATGATCAGGAGGGCGACGAGCAGGGCGGGCTTTTGCTGGATTCGCATGCGAGTGGGGCGCCGGGGCTGGGTTACAGGTGGGTATGTTCCTTTATAAACCTGTTTGGTAGTCGGGACGCTGACGGCTAACTGACGGCGCTGTCAGTTTGGCTCGCCTTGGCGGCCTCTGGGCCGACCAGGCTGTAGGGGGATCGAGTACATATCCATTGCTGCGGTAACGGCTGCTTTGGGTTCCGCTCTTACAGCGGGTCACTTTGGAAAAGCCCCAAAGTAACCAAAGGGCTCTTGCCCCTTTCGTTCGGTGCCTCGCCTGGGCTCGGCATGCCCTCGCTCCGGTCCTGCTCCGTGGGCCCGCCGCCATCGGCCATCCATGGCCGGGGGCGGCTAACCCGGCATCCATGCCGGGTTGCCCACTGCGCAGAACCTCCACTCAGCCTGCCGAGGGGGCGGGTGGATCAAGATCAAGATCAAGAGCGGCAGGCGAGCTAACGCTCGGCCTGTGGAGTGGTGAAGAGCCTGAGCGCACCTCAACCCCCGGCCTGTGGAGTGGTGAAGAGCCTGAGCGCACCCCAACCCCCGGCCTGTGGAGTGGTGAAGAGCCTGAGCGCACCCCAACCCCCGGCCTGTGGAGTGGTGAAGAGCCTGAGCGCACCCCAACCCCCGGCCTGTGGAGTGGTGAAGAGCCTGAGCGCACCTCAACCCCCGGCCTGTGGAGTGGTGAAGAGCCTAAGCGCACCCCAACCCCCGGCCTGTGGGGTGGTGAAGAGCCTGAGCGCACCCCAACCCCCGGCCTGTGGAGTGGTGAAGAGCCTGAGCGCACCCCAACCCCCGGCCTGTGGAGTGGTGAAGAGCCTGAGCGCACCTCAACCCCCGGCCTGTGGAGTAGTGAAGAGCCTGAGCGCACCCCAACCCCCGGCCTGTGGGGTGGTGAAGAGTCTGAGCGCACCTCAACCCCCTGTGGGAGCTGGCTTGCCAGCGATGGCGGCCTTTCAGCTGACCCGTTTCCTGGCAGATGCCCCCAATCGCTGCGGGCGAGCTTGCTCGCGAAAGCTGTCTGTCTGTTGTCGGGATATTGAATGTGAAAACGCATCGCGAGCAGGCTCGTTCCTAGAGGAGAGCGTCAATTCGCCACACGAACCCCACCCAGACTCCCGCTCAATTCATACGCCGCCAACTCCGCCTGATGCGCCGCCAACAACTCCGGCAGCGACCCGCGCAAATACTCCACCCAGGTCTTGATCTTCGCATCGAGATATTGCCGCGACGGGTAGATGGCGTACAGGTTCAGTTCCTGGGACCGGTAGGTGGGCATCACACGCACCAGCGTGCCGTCGCGCAAGCCGTCGATGGCGGCGTACAGCGGCAGGACGCCAACGCCCATGCCGCTGGTGATCGCGGTTTTCATGGCGTCGGCGGAGTTCACCAGGAACGGCGAGCTGTTGATGGTGACCATCTCCTGGCCATCCGGGCCGTCGAAGGCCCATTTCTCCAAGGGAATGACCGGGCTCACCAGGCGCAGGCAGGCGTGGTTGAGCAGGTCGCTGGGTTTCTGGGCGCAGCCGTTGGCTTTGACGTAGGCCGGCGAGGCGCAAACGATGCTGTAGGTGATACCCAGGCGCTGGGAGACGAAGCCTGAGTCCGGCAGTTCGCTGGCGAGCACGATGGAGACGTCGTAGCCCTCGTCGAGCAGGTCCGGCACGCGGTTGGCCATGGTCAGGTCGAAGGTGACGTCCGGGTGGGTCTTGCGATAGCGGGCGATGGCGTCGATCACGAAGTGCTGGCCGATGCCGGTCATCGTGTGGACTTTCAACTGCCCGGCCGGGCGCGCGTGGGCGTCGCTGGCTTCGGCTTCCGCTTCTTCGACGTAGGCCAGAATCTGCTCGCAACGCAGCAAGTAACGCTTGCCGGCTTCAGTCAGGGCGATGCGGCGGGTCGTTCGGTTGAGCAGACGGGTTTGCAGGTGGGCTTCCAGGTTGGAGACCGCGCGCGAGACGTTGGCCGTGGTGGTGTCCAGTTGTACCGCAGCGGCGGTGAAGCTGCCGGCCTCGGCCACGCAACTGAAGGCGCGCATGTTTTGCAATGTGTCCATGGGGTGCACTCGGGTTCGATGGCAAATTGTGACACGAAGTTTCAGGGGCTGAGACCCCTACAAACGGATTATCTCGTTAACGGTAACAAAGATTCACAGGATTCCCAGCTTATCGCCATCAAAGCCCCCCCATAGAATTGCGCGGACTGTAGGAGCCGGCTTGCTGGCGATAGCGTCGCTGCGGTCACCCAGAGTTACCGAGATGCCTGCATCGCCAGCAAGCCGGCTCCTACGAGATCTCGTTTTTCCCCTCTTTTCAGGAAATCGCAGCAGTGCCGCGTCGCATCAGCAGAGCGCTTCAGCCGCTCAGTGTTTTGGCTTTAACCCTGGCAATCAGCGGCTGCATCGGAACTGGAGGTATTGCCCCGCAGGGCAAGGCGCTGGAGGCCAATTCACTGGTCACCGACGAAGCTATCCACAGCGCCGCACAGGATGCGCATTGGCCCACCGCACAATGGTGGCAGGCTTATGGCGATCCGCAACTGAACCACTGGATCGACCTCGCCGTGCAAGGCAGCCCGACCCTGGCCATGGCCGCCGCGCGGGTGCGTCAGGCCAAATCGATGGCCGGTGTCGCCGAAGCCGCCGAGTCGCTGCAGATCAACGGCGAGTCGAGCCTCAAACGCCACAACTGGCCCACCGATCCGTTCTACGGCCCCGGTGATCTGGCCAACAGCACCACCTGGGACAACAACGCGGCGCTGGGTTTCAGTTATGCCCTCGACCTCTGGGGCCGCGAAAGCAACGCCGCCGAGCGCGCCGTGGACATGGCCCACATGACGGTTGCCGAAGCGCGCCAGGCCCAGCTCGAATTGCAGAACAACATCGTGCGCGTCTACATCGAGCTGTCGTTGCACTACGCGAATCGGGACATCGCCGAAGCGACCTTGAAGCAGCAACAGCAAATTCTTGAGCTGGCGCAAAAGCGTTTGAACGGTGGCATCGGCACCCATTTCGAAGTCAGCCAGGCCGAAACCCCGTTGCCGGAAACCCACCGACAGATCGATGCGCTGGACGAAGAGATTGCCCTGAGTCGCAATCAACTGGCGGCGCTCGCCGGTAAAGGCCCGGGCGAGGGCACGCAGCTGCAGCGACCAACACTGTCATTGGGCGCGGCCCTTAAGCTGCCCTCGACGTTGCCGGCGCAGTTGCTCGGTCAACGTCCGGATGTGGTCGCCAGTCGCTGGCAGGTAGCGGCGCAGGCGCGGGGCATCGATGTCGCCCACGCCGGTTTTTATCCCAACGTCGATCTGGTCGGCAGCCTCGGCTACATGGCCACCGGCGGTGGGGCTTTGGAGTTTTTGACCGGCAAGAAACTCAACTACAACGTCGGCCCGGCGATTTCCTTGCCGATCTTCGATGGCGGGCGTTTGCGCGCGCAGCTGGGTGAAGCTTCGGCGGGGTATGACATCGCTGTGGCGCACTACAACCAGACCCTGGTCAATGCGCTGAAAAACATCTCTGATCAGTTGATCCGCCGCGAGTCGATGGACAAGCAGCAGGCTTTCGCCGCCGAGTCGGTCGCCACCGCGCAGAAGACCTACGACATCGCGATGATCGCCTATCAACGCGGGCTCACCGATTACCTCAACGTGCTCAACGCGCAGACCTTGTTGTTCAAACAGCAGCAAGTGCAGCAGCAGGTGCAGGCCGCGCGACTGAGTGCCCATGCCGGGCTGGTGACGGCGTTGGGCGGTGGGCTTGGGGCCGGTAACGATGTGCCGGGCACCGAACAAACCAAAGCCCCGAAAACTCCGGTATTGCTGAGGTGATTCGTCAGGCAAGGCCACCTTTGTGGCGAGGGAGCTGGCTCCCGCTTGAGTGCGAAGCACTCACAAGGTCTTTGGGCTATCAGAGTTCTGGGGCCGCTTCGCAACCCAGCGCGAGTAAGTTCGCTCGCCACAGGGATTCGGTTGTTTCCAGATTTTCCGCAGTGAGCAGGATTCAATGACTCCCTTGCCCGCACCTTTGCGTTGGCTGTATTCCCTGGAATGGCGTCGGGGTTTCTTTGATTGGGCACGCAGCGATGGCGTGACCTGGGTGTACATCTTCAAGGTGCTGATCGCGGCGTTTCTCACGCTGTGGCTGGCCATGCGCCTTGAGTTGCCACAACCGCGCACGGCGATGATCACCGTGTTCATCGTCATGCAGCCGCAAAGCGGCCAGGTGTTCGCCAAGAGTTTTTATCGTTTTCTCGGCACCCTGGCCGGGTCGGCGGTGATGGTGGCGCTGATTGCCTTGTTTGCGCAGAACACCGAACTGTTTCTCGGCTCGCTGGCGATCTGGGTCGGCATCTGCACCGCCGGTGCGGCGCGCTGCCGCAACTTTCGCGCCTATGGTTTTGTGCTGGCCGGGTACACCGCGGCGATGGTCGGACTGCCTGCATTGGCGCACCCGGAGGGTGCGTTCATGGCGGCGGTCTGGCGGGTGCTGGAAATTTCCCTGGGGATTCTCTGCTCGACCCTGATCAGTGCGGCGATCCTGCCGCAAACCGCCAGCGCCGCCATGCGCAACGCCTTGTATCAGCGCTTCGGTGTGTTCGCCCTGTTCGTCACCGATGGCTTGCGTGGCCGCAGTCAACGCGAGGCGTTCGAGGCTGGCAACGTGCGTTTCATCGCCGAGGCTGTCGGCCTGGAAGGACTGCGCAGCGTCACCGTGTTCGAAGACCCGCACATGCGTCGGCGCAATGGCCGACTCAGCCGCCTGAACAGTGAATTCATGGGCATCACCACGCGTTTCAACGCCCTGCACCAATTGCTCGAGCGCCTGCGCAGCCACGATACGGATCACGCCGTGGCGGCCATCAAACCAGGCTTGCAAGACCTCGCCGAATTACTCGACGGCTTCAGTGGCCGCGCGCTGACCAGCGCCGACGCGGCACGCCTGGTCACCGCGCTGAACGCTTACAAGGCGGGGTTGCCGGCGCGGGTGCGCAGCCTGCGGGCGACTTTTCAGGAGAGCGAACCGAGCGACGACGAACTGCTGGACTTCCATACCGCATACGAACTGCTCTATCGCTTCGTCGATGACTTGCACAGTTATGCGCAGACCCACGCGTCCCTGGCCGATCACAGTCATGAACGGGAGCGCTGGGACGAGCCGTTTACGCCGCAGACCAACTGGCTGGTGTCGGCGGCATCGGGCATTCGCGCTGCGTTTATCCTGGTGGTGTTGGGCAGTTATTGGGTGGCCACGGCGTGGCCGAGCGGGGCGACCATGACCCTGATCGCCGCCGCTACCGTGGGCCTGTCCGCTGCCACGCCGAACCCCAAGCGCATGGCGTTTCAGATGGCCTGCGGCACGCTGTTGGGGGCGCTGATCGGCTTCGTCGAGATGTTCTTCATCTTCCCGTGGATCGACGGCTTTCCATTGTTGTGCGTGATGCTCGCGCCGGTCATCGTGCTCGGTTCGTTCCTGGCATCGCGACCGCAATATGCCGGGGTCGGTCTGGGCTTGCTGATTTTTTTCAGCACCGGCTCGGTGCCGGACAACCTCACCGTCTACAACCCCTACACCTTCATCAACGACTACATCGCCATGGTACTCGGCATGCTGGTGTGTGCAGCGGCGGGGGCGATCATCCTGCCGCCCAACAGTCGCTGGCTGTGGCGCCGACTGGAGCAGGATCTGCGTGGCCAGGTGGTGTACGCCATCAGCGGAAAACTCAAAGGGCTGGCCTCGAGTTTCGAAAGCCGCACCCGCGACCTCGTGCACCAGGCCTACGGTTTCGCGGCGGGGCAGCCGCAGGTGCAGCGCAGTCTGCTGCGCTGGATGTTCGTGGTGCTGGAAGTCGGTCACGCGATCATCGAGTTGCGCAAGGAACAGGCGATTCTGCCGGTGCATCCGGCGTACGCCGAATCCCAGCCGTGGCGGCAGGCGATCCGCGTGATGGGGCGCTCACTGGTGCGACTGTTTCTGCAACCAAGTCACAGCAACCTTGAACGTGCACTGATCGCCGTCGACCACGCGATCAGCCGTGTGCAGGCTACCGACGAACCCTTTGCCCCGCACTTCGACACCTCGGCGTTGCGCCGGGTGAAGAGCTACCTGCACTTCATCCGCACGTCACTGCTCGACCCGCAATCGCCACTCGTTGCCCACTCGATTGCCAAGCCTGAAGGACTTGAACATGCCTCGTGAAATCGCCTTCCACGGCGTGTACATGCCGACCATGACCCTGATGTTTTTGATTGCAGCGGTGGTGGCCTGGGCGCTGGACCGCTTCCTCTCCGGATTCGACCTGTACCGCTTCTTCTGGCATCCGGCATTGCTGCGCCTGAGTTTGTTTACCTGTCTGTTCGGCGCCTTGGCGCTGACGGTCTACCACTGAGATTGCCCTGATGAAAAAGCTGTTCAGCCTGCTCGCGACCTTGTTGGTGCTGGCCCTTGCGATATGGATCGGCCGGACCCTGTGGGTGCATTACATGGAAACCCCATGGACCCGCGACGGCCGGGTGCGCGCCGACATCATCAACGTCGCCGCCGACGTCACCGGCGAGGTGGTGAACGTGCCGGTGCGCGACAATCAGTTGGTGAAGAAAGGCGACCTGTTGATGCAAATCGACCCGGAACACTATCGGCTGGCGGTCAAACAGGCGCAATCGCTGGTGGCGTCCCGCAAAGCCACCTGGGAGATGCGCAAGGTCAACGCCCATCGTCGCGCCGACATGGACAACCTGGTGATCTCCCGTGAGAACCGCGACGACGCCAGCAATCTCGCCGACTCGGCCCTCGCCGATTACCAACATGCCCAAGCGCAACTGGAGGCCGCCGAACTCAACCTCAAACGCACCGAAGTCCGGGCAGCGGTGGACGGTTACGTGACCAACCTCAACGTGCATCGCGGTGACTACGCACGCATCGGCGAAGCGAAGATGGCCGTGATCGACATGAATTCGTTCTGGGTCTACGGCTTCTTCGAAGAAACCAAACTGCCTCATGTGCGCGTGGGTGACAAAGCCGACATGCAACTGATGAGCGGTGAAGTGCTCAAGGGCCACGTGGAAAGCATCTCGCGCGGCATCTACGACCGCGATAACCCGGAAAGTCGTGAACTGATCGCCGATGTGAACCCGACCTTCAACTGGGTGCGCCTGGCGCAGCGGGTGCCGGTGCGGGTTCACATCGATGAGGTGCCGGAGGGGGTACTGTTGGCGGCGGGGATTACGTGTACGGTGGTGGTGAATCCAGCGGCGGGTGACTAACGCCGAGACAGGAACGATCTTGTGGCGAGGGAGCTTGCTCCCGCTGAAGTGCGTAGCAGTGGCTTTTGGGGCCGCTGCGCAGCCCAGCGGGAGCAAGCTCCCTCGCCACAGACAGCGACAAGGTCAGACTTGGCTAAATGTCTCGTGCAAATGTCGCCACAGCACCTTGCCGTTCGCCTGTTTCTCGAACACCGCGGTCGAGCGGCGATCGGAGTGCAGGCCGGTGGCATCGGTTTGCTGCTCGCGATAACTGACGGTTGCACCGCCTTCGTGCAAGGCAATGCCTTGCAGATCGCTGAGTTCGATGCGGAAGCCGAGCTTCTTGCCGCCCGCCAGCGTGAACAATTCGTTCAGCGCAGCAAAATCCAGCACTCGCCCCAGCGGCGAGACCATGGAAAAGTGCGGGGAGAAACGCGTCAGCAGTTGTTCGAGTTCGGCGGCGTCGCGCTCTTCGGCCAGCCATTGTTCGATGGCGACGTGGGCCTGGATCACTTCGTCGAAGTATTCGGTGTAGTCGGTCATGTCAGTAATTCACCTAAAGAGTTGCAATGTCTGTTCTGACGCCATCGCGGGCAAGCCCGCTCCCACAAGGTCGTGCGCAAACTCTGAAATAGCGCTCATCCTGTGGGAGCTGGCTTGCCAGCGATGCGGGCGATTCGGTCTCAGAGTTGCCCACGCAACCCGAACCGCTTCATCAGTCCTGATTCGAGCAAGCCCTTGGGCAACAACCCCGCCAACAACGGCAACGCCCGGCTGCCATTACCCAGGCGAATCAGGCGCGGCGGCTTGCCTTGCTGCACAGCCTTGAGCAATCCGGCGGCAAGCTCGTTGGCTGGGGTCGGGTTGTCCTGAGAGGCTTTGGCCCTGGCGCGAATGCCTTCGCGCAACGGGAACCACGGCGATTGTTCGCTGATCAGTTGCTCGGCTTCGTGGCCGGCATTCTTGGCGAAACTGGAGGCGATGGCCCCCGGCTGGACTTCCATCACCCGCACACCGAACGGCGCAAGCTCCATGCGCAGGGCATCGCTCAAGGCATGCACGGCGGCCTTGGATGCGCAGTAGGCACCGGCGAACGGCGTGACCAAAACACCGGACACACTGCCGATGTTCACCACCAGCCCTTTGGTCCGGCGTAGCACGGGAAACATTGCGCGCGTGACACCAACGATGGCGAACACATTGGTTTCGAACTGGCGCTGCATGGCCGGTACGCCACCATCGAGCAGGGGGCCCATGGCACCATAACCGGCGTTGTTGATCAGCACGTCGAGGCCGCCGCGTTCCTGGTTGATCCGCGCGCTCAACTGCTCAAGCGCAACGCCGTCGTTGACGTCCAGTTGCACGGCGACAAAACCCGCAGCGCTGAGCTGGGCGACATCTTCGGCCTTGCGCGCACTGGCCCAGACCTCATAGCCGGCCGCCTTGAACGCATCGGCGAGGGCGCGGCCGATGCCGCTGGAACAACCGGTAATCAACGCAACGGGCATGGCGCGGTCCTTGTGCAATCAGTGGGAAAGCTCAGTGGGTAAGCATTAGTCGGAGAAGCTACCCTGCAATCGCTCGGCGCGAAACTCCAGGGTTTCCGGGCGGTAGCCGGGGCGAAGGGGGGGCAGCGGCAAACAGTCTTCCCAGTTGCCGCCGGCCTGCAATTCGCCGGGGCCGCGATAACGCGGGGCGGTGTATTGATTGTCTGCCAGGTTGACCGTGTCGCCCGGTGCATAGGCGGCGACGCGCCAGCGCAGTTCGGTCAAGGGGACGTCGTTGCCGTTGTTCATGGTCAATTGGAGCGGCCGATCGGCAGGGCAATGCTGCGGCGCGTAGCTAATGCGCAACTCCAGACGTTGCAGCTGCTTGAGTTCGCGGTGGTCCATCCAGATGACCCAGGTGGCAACAATGCCCAGCCCCACGGCGGCGGCCATGGACACGGGCAGGGCTTTGGCTGGATAGCGCAGGAGCAGGATCAGCCAGGTAATGACCAGCAGGATGCCGATGAACATGACGCGAAATCCTCGCAAGCAGAGAAGAGCATCCTACCTAAGCGTAGGGGAGGTTGCGATGGGCGAGATTTGGCGGTGACTGTACTGACCTCATCGCGGGCAAGCCCGCTCCCACAGTGATTGGCGTCGAATACGTAACCTGTGAACAACCGATAACCTTGTGCGAGCGGGCTTGCCCGCGATGAGGCCGGCCGAGGCAACACAAAATCCGGACAAAAAAAGCCCCCGGTCAACCCGCTGCGGATAGGGAACGCAGCGAGCTGATCGGGGGCTTAAGGTAACGGATGCTTATTGCGCGATGGTTTTCACCGACACGCCGCGCTCAACCGGGGTCGAGCGACCGTAGATATCTTCAAAACGCTCGATGTCGTCTTCACCCAGATAGCTGCCCGATTGCACTTCGATGATCTCCAGTGGAATCTTGCCCGGGTTGCGCAGGCGGTGGACCGAGGCAATCGGAATGTAGGTCGACTGGTTTTCGGTCAGCAGGAACACGTTTTCATCGCAAGTCACTTCGGCGGTGCCGCTGACGACGATCCAGTGCTCGGCACGGTGGTGGTGCATCTGCAGCGACAGGCAGGCGCCCGGTTTGACCGAGATGTGCTTGACCTGGAAACGGCCGCCCATGTCCACCGAATCGTAGGAGCCCCACGGACGATAGACTTCGCAATGGTTCTGGGTTTCAGTGCGGCCCAGTTCGTTGAGGGTGTTGACCATCTGCTTCACACCTTGGACCTTGTCCTTGTGGGCGATCATCATGGCGTCCTTGGTTTCGACGACGACGATGTTTTCCAGGCCGATCACCGACACCAGTTTGCCGTTGCCGTGGATCATGCAGTTCTTGCTGTCCTGGATGACCACATCGCCTTTAGTGACGTTGCCGTTGGCGTCTTTTTCATTCACTTCCCACAGCGACGACCAGCAACCGACATCGCTCCAGCCGGCGGTCAGCGGAACGACGCAGGCGCGTTGGGTTTTTTCCATCACCGAGTAGTCGATGGAATTGTCCGGGCAGCAGGCGAAGGTCGCTTCGTCGAAGGTCACGCTGTCGGCGTCCTGGGCACTGCGCTCGAGGGTCAGCAGGCAGGTGTCGTAGATGTCCGGATCGTGCTTTTTCAGCTCTTCGAGGAAGCGGCTGGCGCGGAACAGGAACATGCCGCTGTTCCAGAAATAACCGCCGGACTGGACGAACTCGGTGGCGCGTTTCACGTCGGGTTTTTCGACGAAGTGCGAAACACGGCTGACGCCTTCAGGCAGCAGCGAGTCGTTGGTCGACTTGATGTAGCCGTAGCCGGTTTCCGGTTTGGTGGCCGGTACGCCGAACAGCACCATTTCGCCGTTTTCCGCTGCCACGGTGGCCAGGGCCAGGGCGCGTTGCAGGGCTTTCTGGTCGTCCAGTACGTGGTCGGCCGGCAGCACCAGCATCAGTTCGTCACGACCTTCATTGACCAGCATCATCGCGGTCAGGGCCACGGCCGGCGCGGTGTTGCGGCCGAAGGGTTCCATCAGGATGCGCTGGGTGTCCAGATTGCGGGCGGTCAGTTGCTCGTTGACGATGAAACGGTGGTCTTTGTTGCAGACCACAATCGGCGCGTCCATGCCTTCGAACACCAGGCGCTCCAGGGTTTGCTGGAACAGCGTGTGTTCGCCGGTCAGGGCCAGGAACTGTTTAGGGAACTGCTTACGGGAAAGCGGCCAAAGACGTGAGCCACTACCACCTGACAAGATCACCGGAATCATATTGTTACTCCTTGAAATTCGTTTGGTTAGGCCTTTGTGGGAGCTAGCCTGCTAGCGATGGCATCACCTCGGTACAGCGTAAAACCGAGTGGCCTGCATCGCCGGCAGGCCGGCTCCCACAGAGAGCCGGGGCAGTTCGGGAAATTAATTAGCGCGTCGAGACCGGGCGTTTGACCCAGACTGGCGACAGGCTGCTGCCGTTGCCGGTGACGTACAGCACCGCGGCTTCGCCGCGTTCCAGGGCGACCGGTTTCACGTCGCCGACTTTCGTGGTGCCATCGTATAGCGCCAGGCTGACTTTGACCGGGTTGATTTCACGTTCGCCACGACCTTTGGGCGCAACGTTCGGCACCACGTCGGTCTTGCCATCGGCGGTTTTCAGGGTCAGCGGCTTGTCGCTGAGGTTCTGCACGCGCACCAGGGATTTCTGCTTGTTCTTGAACGGTGGCTCTTCGATCAGTTGCGGCGCGCCGCTGGCGTTGTTGACCAGGGTGTAATAGTGATCGCCGGCCAGTTTCACCGGCAGCGTCTGGCTGCCGACCTTGGCGCTGTAGTCGCCGCCCGGCATGAAGCTGAAGTCACTGCTGGACAGTGGCGCGACGTCGCTCAGGCTGGTGCTGCCGACGGTGGCGCTGACTTCGGCGTTGCTGGCGTTGTAGATACGCACGAAGGACGAGCCTTTCGGTGCGGTCGGGCCGTACAGCGCGGCATCGCCACCGGCGAACGCTTGCATCGAAAGCGCGGTCATGCCGGCAACCAGAGCAAAAGTCTTGGCGAGACGGCGAGGAGTTGTCTTGAAAGTCATGGTAGTACCTCTCTCTTTCAGTTTTGCGCCCGGTCGGGCGTCTCGGATTTAGTGTTTGCGGCTACGTTTTGTTGGCGGGCGCCGGCTTGTTTAAGCTCTGCGACCCACTGCGGGTCGGCGTCACCGATTTCGTTATTCACAGGCAGATATCGTTCAGGAAACTCCCAGATCAGCACTTGTGGCGGGCTGTTCTTGAAAGCGTCGCTCTTGAGGTAGCTGAGCATCGGCAGAATCGGGCCGTGGCCGTCTTCGGCGTAATTGACCACGTCGCTGTTCAGCGCTTGCTTGAGTGCACCGACGAAGTTCCAGTTGGGGTTGGCGCTGTAGCTGGTGCCAATCAGGGCCACCGGCACTTCGGTGTTGGCGAACAGGGCGTCGTCACCGGCCGGCTGATCTTCAGCCGCGACGGTGTTGCGCTTCTGCAAAGGTTCTTGCTTGGGCATCAGGTTTTCGAACAGCGGGTCCAGTGGCAGGAACAGTCGCAGGTCGCCCTTATGCGTAACAGTTTGCGCAGGCTCGGTGACGAAGCGCTGTGGCTCGCCGCTCAGCGGGTACTTGTCGGCAATGGTCTTGGCCAAACGGTTGGCTGCGATCTCGGCACCTTGCGGTGTCCAGTGGGTGTCGGTGCGCAGGAACACCTGCTGACCGTTCTGCTTGGCCTGTTCCAACGGGCCGAGCAGGTCAGGGGCGAGGATGTGATCGGCCGCCAGACGCTTGTGGAAATCCTGGTAGAGATTGGCGTGGATGCTGGCCGGTTTCACTTCTCCCAGATGCTCCGGATACAGACGCACCTTGGCGGGCACCACGGCCATGACCAGTTTCACGCCTTTCTCTTTGAGGGTCTGGCGCACGCCTTCGACCAGCGCGTAGTTGCCTTGCAGGTTCAGCTCTTCGTTGACGGTCGGGTGGAATTCTTCATCGCTGTACAACCACTGGTCGCGGCCGAGCACAACGCCCGGACGACCTTCGTTGAACAGTTTGAAATCCAGCGCCGCCCAGAGGTTGGTGCCCAGGCGCTTGATCGGAAACTCTTCGTCGTAGTGAGTTTCCACAGCCTTGGTCCAGCGGCCGTTGAGCACCGTCGCATCGGCGTTGGTACTGAAGCCCATGAAGCTGCGAACCGACCACAGGCCGAGGCCGAGCAGCGTCACCAGGAACAGTGCGATGTAGAAAATGCGTAATGAGCGGGTCATGGTCAGATCCCTCAGAACTGGAAGTAAAGGAACGGCGAGAAGCTTTGCGCCGAGAGTTTGAGAATCGAGGCGATGAACAGCAGCAGCACCAGCGCACGCATGGCGTAACGGGACCAGTCAGCAGTCCAATAGGCCGGTTGCACCTGGGCGTCGACGCCAACGGTGTAGCCGGGCTGATGGATGCTCGTCGGGTTATCCCCAGGCGCGGCTTTGATCAGGCCCGGTTCACTGGCAGCAGGGCCATCGCTGTCGACGTTCACCGCAGGTTGGGTCTTGGCTGGTGGCTGGTTGCTGTAGAAGTCGCGCAGGCCGAAGAACGCCAGGGTCACGTAGGCCACCACCAACGTTGCGATCTGCAGGCCGGTGAGGCTGGCCTGGTTGAGTTCCGACAGCGACCATTCGCCGAAGCTGAACATCGCGCCGTACATGCGCCCGGCGACGTGCAGGTTTTCTGCGCGGAAGATCACCCAGCCCATCACCACCAGCAGGAAGGTGAAGGCCCAACGCAGCACGTTGAAACTGCGTGGCGCGGTATTCAGGCCGATGGCTTTTTCAATCGCCAGCCACATGCCGTGCCAGGCGCCCCAGACGATGTAGGTGATGTTCGCGCCGTGCCACAGACCACCGAGCAGCATGGTCAGGAACAGGTTGCGATAGGTGGTCAGCGTACCTTTACGGTTACCGCCGAGGGTGATGTACAGATAGTCACGCAACCAGGTCGACAGACTGATGTGCCAGCGGCGCCAGAACTCGGTGATCGACTGGCTGATGTACGGCTGCTTGAAGTTTTCCATGAAGCGGAAACCCATCATCAAGCCCAGGCCGATGGCCATGTCGCTGTAGCCGGAGAAGTCGAAGTACAACTGCGCGGTGTAGGCCAGCGCACCCAGCCAGGCATCGCCCGTGGTCGGGTTTTGCAGGGCGAAGCAATGGTCGGCGACCACCGCCAGGGTGTCAGCGATGAAGACTTTCTTGATGAAACCCTGCATGAACCGCGTGCAGCCCTCGGAGAATTTGTCGAGGGTGTGGGTGCGGTTGTTGAACTGGTCGGCCAGGTCGCGGAAACGCAAGACGGGACCGGCAATCAGGTGCGGGAAGATCGCCACGAACGCCGCGAAGTCGATCAGGTTGCGGGTCGCCGGGGTGTCGCCACGGTAGACGTCGATGATGTAGCTGATGGACTCGAAAATGTAGAACGAGATACCGATCGGCAACAGCACGTGGGTCAGGATGAAGGGCTCCAGGCCTATCGACGTCATCATCGCGTTGATGCTGTCGACGCCGAAGTTGGCGTACTTGAAGTAGCCGAGGATACACAGGTCCACCGCCACGCCGAGCAGCAGCCAGCGCTGTGCCGGTTTGGTCCGGACACCGGCGGCACCGACTTTCAGGCCGATCCAGTAGTTCCACAGGGTGACCGCTGCGAACAGCGCCAAAAAGTCCACACGCCACCAGGCGTAGAACACGTAGCTGGCAATCAGCAGCAGTAAATTGCGATAGCGTTGCCCGCTCAGGTAGTACAAGCCGAGAAAGATCGGCAAGAACAAAAACAGGAACACGTTGGACGAAAATACCATCCCGATCTCTCCTTGTTTGAACCAACAGTCAAGGGCCAACGGCCCCCCCAAACCCCCCACCGAAAACCGGGGGATGTCTTGCATTCAAAGCCACAGCGATCCCTGTAGGAGCTGGCTTGCCAGCGATGGCGTCTGCACATCCGAGAATGATGTCGACTGACACATCGCATCGCTGGCAAGCCAGCTCCTACAGGGGGATGCGTTGTTCTAGGAACCCTTGCCCTTTTCATTGGCCGGGTCATAGACCTTGGTCAAGTCGCCGCCGAGGCGGAAAGTCTTGAACGGTTGCATGTCATGCTTCTTCTCCAGCACATCCGGGGTGCAGGTGTAGAGCGAGCAGAACGGTTCGAGCCAGGCGAATTTCGAGTCGACCTTGAGGTCGGTCATGTCCTGTTCCTTGCCGTTCTTTTCCTCGAATTCGTCCGGGTCTTTCACCCCGGCGAGTACCCGGTCACCCAGGCGTTTCAGCGCGCCGTTGTTTTCCTGTCGCAGATCCACACCGTTGACCTGGGCGAAACTGGCGATCATCGCCAGCGGCGGCAGGGCGTAGTTGTGATAGGCGAGGGCGCGTTGCTGGCGCTTGAGTTCGTTGGGCAAGAAGCCCTGGGCGTCGACCTGATGGGCGCCGACCTTGAATTCCTTCACCGCCCAGTCGAACAGGTCGCGGCGGTTGGTGGCGACGGAAGTTGCCATCACCGACCAGGCGGCCCAGTACGAGTGGTTGTTGGTTTTTTCCAGCGGCAGGTTGTCCCAGTCGCTGACCACCTGGTCGGCCATCTTGCTGAACCAGGCTTCGATCAGCTGCGACTCTTGCTGATGGTTGGCCAGCGGATGAGAGTCGGAAAACTTCAGGCGAATGTACGAGGACGCCATGCTGCCCAGCGCCCATTTGCGCATCGACTTGCCTGTATGGTTGAAGTCCTTGGACATCAACGCATCAGCCTTGGCCCACGCCGTCAGCCAATTGAGCGTGCACTCCAGTTGTTCCGGGCGACCGTCACGCATGAACTGCATGACGCGCTTGCTGGTGCCGCGCTCGATCTTGGTGATGTCGGCGGTGCTGTCGCGGAAGGCTTTTTCCGATTGCACGTTCAGGGTCGAACGGGCCTTGTCCGAGCCTTCGTACTTGCTGCGAAATTGCAGCGAGCCGGTGTACGGCGTCGGCATCGCATCGCAGCCTTCGCTCTTGTCGCCGGTTTTGACTTTCTCGATCGGCGCAAAGTAACCCTGTGGCGGGCGCAGTGGCGCCGCAGCCTGGGTCGCCCCGGCGAACATCGCCAGGCTCAAAAGCGTCAGTGTTGCAAGTTTCGGATTTCGCATAGCAGACCTCATTGCCCGGCTGAAGCGGTACGTTGCTCAGCGCCCGGGAATACGTTGCGTTTGCAGATTTTCGCTTCGACTTTCTGTGGCGCGGCATCCGTTTTCTCAGGACCCTGGATTTCGACGGCCAGCAGATTCTGCGAGGCCCAGTCTTCGTCCGTGCGCAACTCGAAGGCGAAACGTCCGTCAGTGTCGGAGGTTTCCGGTTTGTCGATCTTGATGTCCTCGTGGCGACCGTTCATGTACCAGAGGGTGGCTTGCAGGGTTTTCACCGACGTGTCGGCGAAGCGGATGTCGACCTGGTGACTGCCGTTACGCAGGTCGAGGTTTTTGCTGTTGACCATCAATTCGTTTTTGCCCGGCTTCAGGGTGGTGCTCCCGGACATCTGTGCATCCTTGCCTTCGCAACCGTTGTCCAGCAGCGCCATCATCTGGCGGTAGATGGTTTCCTGGTCGAGGCGATAGAGCGGCGAGAATTCCCAGATGAGAATTTTCGGCGGGTTCTTCTGGAACTCGTCGCTGCCCAGGTACTGCAGCATCGAACCTTCCAGGCCACCGCCGGGGAACGCCACGTTGAGAATGTCGGCGCCGATGGCCTCCTGGAGGAAACCGGCGAAGTTATAGTTCTTGCCACTGTGGCTGGTGCCGACCAGGGTGATCTGCGGATTGCCGGAATCGCCGAACAGATCGCCATCGCCTGCTTCGCCTTTCGGCTCGGTGGTGAATTGATCCATGTACTGGATCGCGTAGCTGGTGCCACAGAGTTGACCGGCCATGTTGTGCAATGTTCCGGTCTTGCCCATGCGACCCGACTTATGGGTCTCGAATTCACGCTTGGGAATGTCGGCGAAGGCCGGGATCTGCTTGACCTTTTCGGCGACGATTTTCGCTGTGCGCTGTGCGCCGTACGGGGTCCAGTGCTGGTCGCCACGGAAGTAGAAATCGTGGGCGGGCAGGGTATCGGGCAGTTGCTCGTTGGTCAGCGGCGACAGGTCCGGCACTACGTAGCCCATCTGCGCGAAACGGCCGAGCATGGTCTTGTAGTTTCTCAGGGCCTTGTCGAAATCGAAGCTGGCTTTCTCGGCAGGGTTGAGCTTGTTGCGGTTCACCAGGCCACGGGTCGGTTGATAAACCACAACCAGTTCCACGCCTTTGCTCTTGAACGCATCGTGCAGTTGCTTCATGCGTTTGTAGCCGGCAGGCGTGGTGTCGAATTCGGTGCGCAAGTCTTCCTGCGTACGGAACAGCCAGTCGCCCTGGGCCTGCACCAGCGTGGTGAAGTTCTGCTGATAACGCGTGGTGTAGTTCTTCGCGTCGTGAGCCGCCGGGCACAGGCTGCAGCAGGGTTCGGCGCTGAATTTTGGCGCTTGCACTTCGTCGGCGCGAACACCACCGCTGGCCGCGAGAATGCCAGCGGTCAGGGCCGACAGGCTGAGTAATTTGATCAAGTGTGGGTGCATAAAATTATCCTCAGTCCTGCATTTCGGTCTGGCGTTCGACAGGGTCGATCAGCACGGCTTTCTGCTGGCGCACCAGCAGGTCGAGAATTTCATCCTGGCGCTCGCCGAGAATCCCCGAGAAGCTGATGCCACTGGATTTGGTGGGTGCGAGCATGGACACGCGATACAGCTCGACGCTCAACGGCGAGTCGATGGACAGCGGGCCGCTGCCGTTGGCCGCCAGTTCACCGCCCACCACGATCAGCGACACCTGGGCGTCGAACGGGTCGAGCTTGATGTCACGGTCGGTATTGGTCAGGTCTTTGATGTGGCCGTAGACGCCAGTCAAGCCGTTGGCCATGGCGATGTTTTCGTACAGGCGAATGTTCACGCTGTTACGAATGCGGATGCCGTGGCGGCGGTTGCTCACGACTTTGTTGCCCCACAGCAAATTGTCGGCACTCTCGTAGAGGGTGATGCCGTCGGTGTGGTTCTGGTAGATCTCGTTGTGGGCAATGATGTTGTTGACGCTGTTACGGTCGATCACCAGGCCCGACAACTTGTTGTCGTAGCTGCGGTTGTTGAAGATGAAGCTGTCGTTGACCTCACGGGAAATGATGATCCCGTGCTTCTTCTTGGTCCCGTACACCGTGTTGTCGGCAATGATCAGACCGTGGGAACGGTCGTGGGGGTCGATGCCGTAGACGATGTTGTCTTTGTAGGTGTTGCCCTTGACCACGAAGTTGCTGGTTTCGTAGCAGTAGAAGCCGTACCACATGTCCGAGAACTCGGAACCGACGATCCAGCCGGTCGGCTCGGGACGCTTGAGCACCTTGGCCATGTTCGGCGTGTATTGGGAAATACTCACGCCGTAGGACTTACTGTTGGCGTAACCGAAACTGGCGATCTTGCTGTTGGCGATGTAGGTCTCGGTGCCGCCCCAGGCCAGCAGGAACGGACGGAATTCCTTGGGCGACTTGAACGCTGCCGGGCCATTTGCCTTCTCGCTCCAGCCAGTGATTTTTGTATCACGCACGAACAGCTGGCCGTCGTTGACCAGGAACGAACCGGCCTCTTGGGACAGGCGCAGTTCCTGGGTCTGCTTGTCGATTTCCAGAATGCCCTTGTTACCCACCACAATCGGCAACTTCGCCAGGAATACGCCTGGCGACGTTTCGCTGAAGTACTGCTTGGGCAGCTTCTTCGCCAGGTCCTTGAGGTTCATGTAGCCGTCGTCGACGAAGATCGCCTGCGGGATGCCGTGCTGACGCACCACCCACTCGGCCATCTTGTTATCGCCACCGATGAAGTCCTTCAGGGCGTCTTCCTGCATCATCCGGCGCACGCTGATTTTGCCGGCCTTGCTGCGCACGACTTTTGCGGCGATGGCTTCGGCGGTGTAGCCGGACACGTCCGGCAGTTTCGGCGTGGCCAGTTCCAGCGGCGCGGTCGGTGCGCTGCTGACGGTGTAGGTCTTGGCCTGTTGCAGTTCCTTGGTCACGGTCGCCTGCTTGCCAGCTTGAGGCGCTGCCGGCTCGACATTGGCGAAGGCGCTCGCGCTGGCCAGCAGCATCGCGCCGGCCAACAGGCTGATCGAGCCTTTTCGGGCTTGATGATTCATCTGGGAGACTCCCTTCGCAATGTGCATCAGAAGCGCCAGATCACGTCGATGAACGCGCGGTGCATGTACGAGTCGACTTCCTTGCCGTACGCATCACCCGGCTTGAACACGCCACCACGGAAACGCACCAGGGCCGAAGGTTCATCGATCTTCTGGCTCAACGCGGCCGGCAACAGGCCTTGCTTGAAGTACTTGGTGACCACCAGATCCATCTCCTGGCCGAGGTCTTTTTCACCATCGTTCAGTGGCAGGGAGGTGCTGGAAAGGATGGCGCCGGTGACGTCGTCGGTGTTGTTCTGCACGGCATCGATGCCGTTGCTGCCGACCGGTTTGTTGCCGTCGACGCGCCAGAACTTGTGGTAGATCAGGCTGGCGTCGTATTCGTCATTGAGCATCCACGAACCGAACAGTGTGGCCGATTGCATGTTGTTCATTTCGCCACGGAAGGCCTCGCCGAAACGGTGCACGCGCGAGCGGGTACCGGTGTAGTTCGAGCGGTTGCTTTCCAGGCCGTTCTGTTCGTAATCCTCGCTGGCGCGGGCGTAGGCGGCACCGACTTGCCATTGCGGATCCAGGCGCAGGCGCACACCGAGGTCAGTGGCCCAACCGTCTACATCGCCGCTGCGCTTGGCTTCGGCGGGTGCGGTGCCATCAGCATTCAATGGGTTGACCGTATCGCGGTCGCCGCTCATGCCGGTGATGCTGCCCCAGTAATTGACCGTGTTGGTATTGCGCCAGTTGTAGGCGTCGCTGTTGGCCTGCAGGCCTAGCCAGCTGATGTCGCCGTTTTGTTTCTTGTCCAGTGTGTCGGCAGGAACGCCGGGTTCGGCATAGTCGAGCTTGCCGTCATCGTGGGTGTGATGACCGCGAATACCGGCCCAGTGCCCCGGGGTCCACTGATACTCGGCATCGGCGAAAGCGTGCAGGCGATCCTTGTCTTCGGGGGCCAGCTCTTTCAGGTCAGTACGGTACTCGCTGAAGCGTTCGGCGATACCGACATTGGCGCGCAGCAGGGTGGTGTCGAAGGTCCAGTTCAGGGCTTCGATGTTGGTGTCGCGCCATTGACCGTCGTCGTTGTGCAGGCGCTGACGACCGAACTTCAATATCTCGCCAGGGTAAGGCGTGAAGCCGCTGTAGCCGACCCAGAACTCACGCATCGCCAGGTAGTTCTTCTTGGTCTTGCGGTCATCGTTTTCGGTGTTCTGTGTGCCGTCGCTGCCGGCTTGCTGCAGGGTGTCGGTCTCGATGATGTCGGTGGACGTCACCGCCTGACCCATCGCGTAGCCGCTCCATGCACCGCTTTCGCCATAGACCCACGGGCGCAGGTCGAGGCCGACGCCGTTGACGTCGCCGCCACTCTGGGTGCCGAGGTCACGGTCGTCTTCGGACTGGCCGGTGATCTTCACGTCCAGGCCGAAATTCTTGGTTTCTTCCGTCATCGCAGCGAGTGTCGGGCAAGACCAGATCAGCGCGAAGGTGAGGCCGATACCGGCCTTCATGAATGGATTCAATTTCATAGGGATTCCTCGCCATCTTCTTCTTGCAGGGCATGCAGTGGCAGCGTGTTCTGGCTCAAGTTGCCGCGAACGGCCTGTTCCTGTTTCAACAGGCGTTGGGCCTCGGCCAGCTGCGCAGGCGGCAGTTGGGCTTCGAGTGTTTGTGCAAGCTCGGTGGCCTGCGGGGTGTTCTGGGTCTTGGCCAGTTGGCTGAAGACGTATGCATTGAGCGGGTCAGGCTTGGTGCCTTTGCCTTGGGAGAACAATTGGGCGATGGCAAAGTCGGCGCTGTTCTGGCCGTTGCGCGCAGCGGTCAGCAAGTGATCCAGCGCCTTCTGCGGATAGACCTTGCCCAGATAGCCACGGCGGTAGATCTGGCCGAGGTAGTAATCGGCGGCCACTTCGCGGCCGACGGCTTTCTGGAAATGTTCTTCGGCGACCTTCGCATCTGCCGGAACCATCTTGCCTTCGTAGTACAGCTTGCCCAGCAACAGCTCGGCACGCGGCTGGTCGGCGGCGCGGCCGTTGTCCAGGTACTTCATCATCTGATCGACATCGCCCAGTTCGGGGAAGTCGTAGAGCAGTTGCGCCAGGGTGACCCACGACGCCGGGTAACCCGGGGCGATAGGTTCGAGCAGCGACTGCGCGGTTTTCTCATCCGGTGTGCCGAGGGTCGAGTCGGCCAGGACCCGGGCGACGCTGTCTACACGTTGAGCGGACACAGTGCCGCGTGCATGGCCAGCCTGCATCTGCTTGATCAGCTCGGCCTGTTGTTCAGGCTGGGCTTTTTTCTGATAGACCGTGGCCAGTTCGACGTAGCAAATATCGGTGGTGTTGATCGCGGCTTTGCAGATCTTTTCCACGTCATCCAGATGCTGATCGTAAGTACCCTGGGTGCGATACAACAGCACCTGTGCCAGGCCTGCTTCCGGCTTGCCTTCGGCGCGCCATTGGCTGATCTGCTGCTGGGCATTCACGTTCGGGAAGCTGTGCGGATATTGCAGGTACAGCATCGCCAACGGGATCAAGGTATTGCCTTCACCAGCGGCGGCGGCTTTCTTGAGCAGGGTTTCGGCTTCATGTTGCTCGGCTTCGGTGGAGCCAGGCTTGGCCACCAGCAAGCGGCCGAGTCGCGCCTGGGCACGCGGTGAAACGCTGGCGGCGGCGCGGTAAGTCGCCTCGGCCTGTTTCATCTGCGCCGGGTCACGGCTGTCAACTTGAATGTCGGCCAGACCGACCTGGGCTTCGCTGTAACCCAGGTCCGCCAGTTGCTGATAGTTCGCCGCAGCGGTGGCGGTGTCGCCACGCTTGAGCGCTTCGTTGGCCAGGCGTTGATCGGGCAGGCCGGCGCAACCGGCGAGGCTGACTGCCAAAGCCAGCGAGCACACCATATGACCCCTGTAGGAGCTGGCTTGCCGGCGATCCGCTTGACGCGGTTTTTCAGTAACATCGCAGTGATCCAATCGCTGGCAAGCCAGCTCCCACAGGGATCGCGGAGTTCTGAGAAGACTGATGATGGTCACAGGCATGTCCTCCGGTTACAGACCAGCAGCCATGGCTTTGTCGATCAGCCAGTTCAGGTTCGGACCGCGGTCGCTGTTCACTTCAACCGGGCGGCCGGCGAGGGTGCTGTCCAGGGCTTCGTCAGGCTGGATCAGGACGCGGATGTCGGAAGACAGGTCGGCGCTTTTCAGGCTGGTGCTGCTGACGATCTTGCCGGTGCGGGTCTTGTCTTCACCGGCGATCTGGAAGCGCACGGCAGTGCCTGGCAGCACGTCACCGAACTGGCGATAGGAGAAGCGGGCTTCAACGTTGGCTTCGGTGTTACGCGGGACCAGTTGGAAGATCACGTCGCCCTTGCTGGCGTACTGACCGTTGGCGACCATTTGCTGGGCCACGGTGCAATCGCATGGCGAAGTCAGGGTGCCGGTCATTTGCTTGCCGAACAGTTCTTCAACCTTGGCCGGCGACAACTGGTCGTCTTCCAGATGGCCCTTGAGTACGTCGAGCATGCTGGTGCTAAAAGTCGCCAGCGGTGCACCTTTGGCGGCCACGCCGTCGGATTTCACCAGGCTCTGCACGGTACCGTCGCGGGGCATGGTGATGTTCACGCCCGGCACGCTGACCAGGCCAGCCTGGGCGTGGCTGACGAAATACATGCCGTACACCGACTTGAAGATGAAACCGAAGGCGGCCAGGCCAACGATGAAAATACCGATGCTGAAGGTCACGGCTTTCATGCGGCCGAACGCGCTCATGCCGTGGCCGCCGTCCTTGTTCTTGCGCGCCTTGGTGAAGTTATCGCGCTGCAGCGTCGCCAACATTTCACCAATGCTGACGATGTCGCCGGCCAGGTGCGAAGTGATCAGGTGGCGCAGGGTCGAGATGTCCTGTGGTTCCAGGTTCTGGAACTGGCAACCGGCGCGGCCGGTCTGGCGATCGAAGGAACGGACCTGCAATTCGACGTCCATGGCCAGGCCAAGGTTGTCGATCACGAATTGCAGACGGGCCTTGTACACATCGCCCACTTTGAGCGGCAACTGCCCGGCGTTGAACGCCAGGCCACCGGCGGACAGGTCGATCACTCGCGCTTCGACCGGCGTGCGGTCGGGGCCGAAGAAACGCAGCTTGGCCGGGATTTTCACTCGGGCGTGTTGGCGCTGTGCTTCGGATTCATGGACTACGTTGGCGTTGACGGCGGTATTCATAGGGGCGATTTCCTTGTTAATTCAATAAGGGGGCGGTCAGACCATCATCAGCAGCACGGCGACAAAAATGCTGCCGGCGGAGAAGGTCATGGTCCGAGACGACCAGGTGTTGAACCAACGTTGAAAGCTGGCGAGATCACGGGTCAGGGAAGTGGGCTGGCGAGTCCAGGACTGTTGGTCGAGACGGAAGAACACGTAGATCTTCACCAGCGCACCGACGATCTGGTTGTAATAGAGAATCGCCGGGTAGGCCGGGCCGATCCGGTGACCGGAGCAGGACAGCAGCAGGGTCAGGATCAGGCGGGTGATGCCGATCCACAGCAGGTACACCAGGATGAACGCGGTGCCGTACTTGAAGCTGGCGATGATCGCTACGGTCAGGCCCAGCAGCGAAGTCCACATCGATACGCGCTGATCGAACAGCACCACCGAGGTGAAGGCGCCGAGGCGCTTGATCCCCAGGCCGAGGGCGCGGGAGTTCTGCCGCAGGTTGTTGCCGTACCAGCGGAACATCAGTTTGCGGCTGGCCTTGATGAAGCTCTTCTCGGGCGGGTGCTCCACGGTGTGGATCGCCGCGTCCGGCACGTAGAACGTGTCGTAGCCCAGGCGCATCAGGCTGAACCAGCTCGACTTGTCGTCACCGGTCAAGAACTTGAAGCGGCCCAGTCGCCAGTGTTGCAGCGAGTCGCTTTCCACGTCGGCGATGAACTCCGGGTTGGTCACCACGGAGGCGCGGAATACCGACATGCGTCCGGTCATGGTCAGCACGCGCTTGGACAGGGCCATCGAGCACATGTTGATGTGACGCTGGGCGAAACGCAGCTTGTGCCATTCGCTCATGATGTAGCCGCCACGTACTTCGCAGAACTCGTTGGTCGTCAGGCCGCCGACGTTGCCGAACAGCTGGAACCACGGCACGGTCTTGCGCACGACACCTTCGGCGAGCACGGTATCGCCATCGATCACCGCAACGACTGCACGGTCATCCGGCAGGTGACGGGAGATGGCGCGGAAACCGTAGGCCAGGCCATCGCGCTTGCCGGTGCCGGGAATGCGCACGAAGTCGAGTTTCACGTGCGCTGGCGGGTTCATCCGCTTCCACAGGCTTTTCACCAGCAACTCATCGGACATTTCCACGATGGAGCAGACCACGGTGGTTGGCAGGCCGCATTCCATCGCTTCGCGAATGACCGAGCTGTAGACCTGTGCGGTGGTCAGGGCGTCGATACGGAAACTGGTGACCATCAGGAAGACGTGGGACGGGTCCGCCGCTTTGCCCAGCTTGCGCACTTTGCGCCGCAGGTGCGGGTAGACCACGTACAGAAACAGCATGCCGCGCAGGAAGTGCGTGGCACCCATCGAGTAGCGCCAGATACCGACGATACCGATCAGGAAAATGAAGTCCTTCGACTCGGAGTCGAACGTGGACGCAGGCAACACCATGGCGATGCCCATCAGTAAACTTAGATAAAACAGCCAACCGGCGGCCTGGAGTAGGCCGTGCTTTAGCCTGTGCATAATCGGAATCCTAAAGTCAGTTGAAAGCCTCGCGCCCCTCTGTAGGAGCCGGCTTGCCGGCGATGGCGATCTCAGGAGCGCCATCGCTGGCAAGCCAGCTCCTACAGGTTTGCGGTGATCCTGTGGGAGCCGGCTTGCCGGCGATCAGCGCGAAGCGCTTACAACCTGCCGGTTACCAGCAAATGCCTTCAGTCCGGCCCGATACGCTGGTGGCCTTGGACATGAAGCCGACCAGGTCGATCACTTGCTTGCCATGAGGAACGTTCTGCACCAGGGCGCGGAATTTCTCGTCACGGTTGCCGAGGATGATCACGTCGGAGTTGTTGATCACGTCGTCGAAGTCAGCGTTGAGCAACGATGAAACGTGGGGGATCTTCGACTCGATGTAGTCCTTGTTCGCGCCGTGGACACGGGCGTACTCGACGTTGCTGTCGTAGATGCGCAGGTCGAAACCTTTACCGATCAGCATTTCCGCCAGATCAACCAGCGGGCTCTCGCGCAGGTCGTCGGTACCGGCCTTGAAGCTCAGGCCCAGCAGGGCGACTTTGCGTTTGTCGTGGCTTTCGACGATGTCGAAGGCGTTCTGCACCTGGGACTCGTTACTGCGCATCAGCGAGTTGAGCAGCGGCGCTTCCACGTCCAGGGAGCCTGCGCGGTAGGTCAGGGCACGCACGTCTTTCGGCAGGCAGGAGCCACCGAATGCGAAACCTGGGCGCATGTAGTACTGGGACAGGTTCAGGGTCTTGTCCTGGCAGACCACATCCATCACTTCACGACCGTCGACGCCGACAGCCTTGGCGATGTTGCCGATCTCGTTGGCGAAGGTCACCTTGGTGGCGTGCCAAACGTTGCAGGTGTACTTAATCATTTCGGCAACGGCGATGTCCTTGCGGATGATCGGCGCGTCGAGTTCTTCGTACAGCGATTGCAGAACGTCGCCCGAAGCCTTGTCGAACTCACCGATGACGGTCATTGGCGGCAGGTCGTAGTCGGCGATGGCGGTGCTTTCGCGCAGGAACTCAGGGTTTACGGCAACGCCGAAATCGACGCCGGCCTTCTTGCCGGAGCAATCTTCGAGAATCGGGATGACAACGTTTGCGACCGTACCCGGCAGCACGGTGCTGCGAACCACGATGGTGTGGCGAGTGGATTTGTCACGCAGGACAAAACCGATTTCGCGGCACACGGCTTCGATGTAGTTCAGTTCCAGGTCGCCGTTCTTCTTGCTCGGCGTGCCGACGCAGATCATCGACAGATCGGTGTCGCGAATCGCCTCGGCGAAGTTGGTGGTGCCACGCAGGCGACCCGTCTGGATACCTTGCGCCAGGAGTTCACCCAGGCCTGGTTCAACGATGGGCGATTTGCCGGCGTTGATCATATCGATCTTGTCTTTGGCAACATCGACGCCAACGACGTCATGGCCCCGTGCAGACAGGCAACCGGCACATACTGCGCCAACGTAACCCAAACCAAATATGCTGATGCGCATCGCAATTACCTCTGTGTTTTATCAAGCCATTACATGGCCGGAGTTAATGGTGTTCAGCGGTCATAGTGCACTCGGAAGTGCGGCTTACAGGCGCGACATTGCCGTGTGCTGGCATATAAGTTCCGAGTGTCTAAATAAGTGCACTCAAGGTGTGCGCAACTAGGCCTTGTTGTTATGACTTGCCCCGTTATGCAGCCAATCCTCTTTTCCAGAGAATGTTCGTGCACTGGTTCTGCGCGCTTGATGTCAGGCGTAAGGCCCGTGGATCAAGCGGTTGGGTGCTCGGGTGAGCACGTTTATAGGGGCGCGGCCATGGCCTTGTAGGGGATAGTGTTAATGCGTTATCTCCTGTCCGTTCGATGTTGTCCAAATCAGGGATTAGTTAGCTAAAGTTTGTATTACAACTTTGCTACATGAATCACTTCTCTGCGTAAGTTATCTCGTACAACCTCGGCGAGAATCGTTACCGGTGGTATGAGCGGTGCATTTGGACATAGTTCCAGTCCGCCCATCGCCAAATCTGAAATTTTTTGAAATATTGAGAAAGATGGCACTGCTTTCATTTTGATAGCACTTGCCGTTTCGCCCTTTATATATAGGCGGATCGTCGAGAGGGATATTTTTGTGCCACTACTGTTAAAAAAAGTCAGTGCCACTACGTAAAAAAATGATTGATGTCGAGTGAAACTAACGTTAGATAAATGATCGATGGTTTTTTGACGTCAATAGACTGGCAATCTGGAGAGGGATTGTCGGACGATCAGGTGAGCCGCGCACGAGGGGTTCTTCCTCATGCGCAGTGCAGTTGCATCACTCTGGTGCGTGATCGCGCAGGAACACCAGGCTGTCCGGTTTCGACTGCTCGGCACTGTAGCGGTAGCCCTGCACATCAAACGCTTTAAGCGCAGCCGGGTCGTTGATGCGTTCTTCTATAACGAAGCGGCTCATCATGCCCCGGGCCTTTTTTGCGTAGAAGCTGATGATCTTGTACTGACCGTTCTTGAGGTCCTTGAACTCGGTATTGATGATGCGCGCGTTCAGGGCGTTGCGTTTGACCGCCGAGAAATACTCGTTGGACGCGAGGTTGAGCAGCACGTCATCACCCTGATCGGCCAGGGATTCGTTCAGCCATTCACTGATCCGCGTGCCCCAGAAGGCATACAGGTCCTTGCCGCGGGCATTGGCCAGTTTGGTGCCCATTTCCAGACGATACGGTTGCATCAGGTCCAGCGGACGCAGCAAGCCGTACAGGCCGGACAGCATGCGCAGGTGTTGCTGGGCGTAATCGAAATCGGCTTCGCTGAAGGTTTGCGCATTCAGCCCGGTGTACACGTCGCCCTTGAAGGCCAGCAATGCCTGCTTGGCGTTTTCCGGGGTGAAGGCGGGCGTCCAGCTGCCGAAGCGGGCTGCGTTGAGACCGCCGATTTTGTCGGAGACGTGCATCAACTCGCTGATCTGCGCCGGCGTCAGGTCACGCAACTGCATGATCAGTTCCTGGGAGTGATCCAGATACTGCGGCTGGGTGAAGCGCTGCGTCGCCGGCGGTGTTTCGTAGTCGAGGGTCTTGGCGGGGGAAATCACCATCAGCATGAAGTCGTCTCCTTTAATCGTGGCGGCGATTCTAGGGGGTTGTTCCCGATGACTCCAGCTATCAAGGTGATAGGTGATCGGTGGTTTGCCACAATGAGTTCGGCGTGGCTGCGGGAGTTGCGGTCGGATCGGCTATAGTGCCGCGCGGGTTTTGTTATGGAGACATCCCATTGCGCATCGTTTTTCTATTATCGGCCTGGCTGTTGAGCTTCGGTGCCATGGCGGCACCGGGGGACGTGGCCACGCTCGATCGCAGCACCTGGCCGGAACAACTCGGCAACCCGACGCTATTCGATGTCGCCTCGCGCGCGGAAATCCTCATGTTTGCCCGCGTGCTGCTGGCCAGCGAATCCCTGGACGAACCGGCGCTGGCCCAGCGCTTGGGGCTGCGCACGATCAACATGGAGTCGATCAACAGGGTTCGCCAACGCCTGTGGCAACGCTTGCTGGCCAACTACAACTTCGCCCAGCAGAGCTGCGATCAGGATGCGTCCTTCTGTTTTCTGGTCGAGGACATGCCGACCCTGCGTGAACAGGCCGGCAAATTCCAGATCAGCGAAGACAGCTATTACATCCGCTGGGCCGAACCGAGCCGCCTGTTCCATAGCCAGTATCTGGACGAACAACTGCGCAAGGCTGCGCTGTTCCCGCAGACCAGCAGTGAAGTCGATCGTTTTGGCGACTATGAGCGCAACGGCGAGGCGATGCATGACCGGCTTTTTCTACTGACTTTCGACAGTGCCGCGAATGCGCTACCGGATAACACGGCCTGGGTCAGCGAATTCCTGCGCAAGGCAAACATGAGCGGCACGTTCTTCGTGCTCGGCAAGGACATCCAGGCGCGCCTGACGGAGCGCTCGGTGGCCAGCCTGCAGTCAACTTACTCGGCCCAGTGTGTGGGTGTGCAAGGCTGGGAATTTCGTTCCCACAGCCACTGGCAGGACTGGCAGGATTCAGTGCGGCGCAGCGTCGAGCTGATCAAGAGCAAGCTGCCGGAAAACTATGTGCCGCTGTTTCGCCCGCCCGATGGCCAGCGTCGCTCCGATGCCGAAGGTTTCTTCGAGGGCCAGGGCTTGCAGGTGGCACTATGGGATATCGACGCACAAGACGGCGCCGGCAAACTCAAGGCCAGTCAGAGCGCGCAACGGGTACTGACCTTGATGCTGCTGTGGCGTCATGGTGTGATCGATTTCAATGTGAAGCAGGACGGCGTGAAAACGGCGCTGCCTTGGCTGATGACGCAAACGTCGCAAAGCGGGATCGGTTGGGAGGACTGTCAGAGCGGGTTTCGCTGAAAACCACAAAAGCCCGTAAACATTGGGCAAAGGGCGATTTTGGGAGCGAATTCGTTGCAGGTTGATCTCCGACTGTAAACGGGTGATGGCAGTCCGCCAAGTGCTATTGGTCAATCTGCAAAATAAACTTCAAAAAAGCGTCAAAGTGCTTTTTTCTGTCATGTGTTTTGGAGTATTACGAAGACAGACCGCCGAAACCTGCAACACAGGTGGCGTCTCCCAAGACTCCGTTTGTATGCAGTCACTTGAGTCTCCGCAGGTGAGATTCGGCGGCCCTTCGAGGCGCAGCACCGCCAAGGTATTGCGTCGACTGGCTCCCACAAAGGTGACCGAGTATGGATGATCACGGACGTAGCTCTTCTTCCAACCAGCCAATCCTTTATGTACTCGATACCAACGTATTGATTCACGATCCAAACGCACTGCTCAACTTCGAAGAACACCACGTCGCCATCCCGATGACCGTGCTGGAAGAGCTGGACAAGCTCAAAAGTGGCCATCACAGCGTTGCCGCCGAATGCCGTCAGGCCATCCGGCTGATCGACAAGACCCTGGGCGATGCCTCACCCGAGGACGTTGAGCAGGGAGTACCGATCCAGCGGGGCAAGGGCGGGCCGAAAGGTTTGCTGTCAATTCTGATGAGCAAGCGTGCCGAGCCGAACATCATTCTGCCCGAGCACCTGAACGACAACATCATCATCAATCAGTTGATCGACCTGCACGCGCGCGATCCAAAATTGCCCGTGGTGCTGGTGACCAAAGACATCAACATGCGCCTCAAGGCCCGGGCGTGCGGGATCGCGGCCGAGGACTACAGCACCGACCAACTGGTTGACGACGTTTCGTTGCTGCCCAACGGTTACCACAACATGACCGGCTCCTTCTGGGACCGTGTGAGCAAGGTCGAAACCCGTCAGGATCACGGTCGCACCTGGCATCAGGTGCAACTGATCGACAACCTGCCGGCCGTGCACATCAACGAGTTCATTATCGACGAGCAAGGTTTCGTCGGCTGGATCAAGGAGATCGAGGAAGACAAGCTGCTGATTCTGGATCTGCATCAGGAGCCATTGCTGCACCAGGAAGCCTGGGGCCTCAAGCCGCGGGACATCTATCAGAGCCTGGCGCTGTACGCCTTGCTTGATCCGGATATCCACCTGGTCAACCTGTCCGGTGCCGCCGGTTCCGGTAAAACCATTCTGGCCCTGGCCGCGGCGATTGAGCAGACCATGGTCAGCAAGCGCTATCGCCGGATCATCGCCACCCGCAGCGTGCAGGGCCTGGACCAGGAGATCGGTTTCCTGCCCGGCACCGAAGCGGAAAAAATGGAGCCTTGGCTGGGCGCCATCACCGACAACCTCGAAGCCCTGCACATGGATGACGAAAGCACCCATGGCAGCGTCGACTACATCCTCAGCAAAGTGCCGTTGCAGTTCAAATCCCTCAACTACATTCGAGGCCGCAGCTTCCAGCAGAGTCTGATCCTGATCGATGAATGCCAGAACCTCACGCCGCACCAGATGAAAACCATCATCACCCGTGCCGGCGCCGGTTCCAAAGTGGTGTGCCTGGGCAACCTGGCACAGATCGACACCCCTTACCTGTCCGCGACCAGCTCCGGGCTGACCTACCTCACTGAACGCTTCAAGGACTTCCCGAACGGGGTGCACATCACCCTGCAAGGGGTGCCACGTTCGATCCTGGCCGAATACGCCGAATCGCATCTGTAATTGCTTCAGACAAAACCGGGCGGCCCAAAAGGCCGCCCGGTTTTTTGATGCCCAACACATAACCCTGTGGTGACCCGATAATCAAACGTGCGGAAAATTGACCCGCAGGTTTACAATCGATGCTCCTGATCAGGAGTAATCCCGTGCTGACTCATCTCGATTCCCAAGGTCGCGCCAACATGGTCGACGTCACCGAAAAAGCCGTGACGTTCCGCGAAGCGACGGCCCAAGCGCTGGTGCGCATGCTCCCCGAAACCCTGCAGATGATCGTCAGTGGCAGTCACCCCAAGGGCGATGTGTTTGCCGTGGCGCGTATTGCCGGCATTCAGGCCGCAAAGAAAACCAGTGATTTGATTCCGCTGTGCCACCCGTTGATGCTCACGGGTGTGAAGGTCGAACTCAGTGCCGAAGGCGACGACAGCGTGCGCATTGTGGCGCGCTGCAAACTGTCCGGGCAGACCGGGGTCGAGATGGAAGCCCTGACTGCCGCCAGCGTCGCGGCGCTGACCATCTATGACATGTGCAAGGCCGTGGACCGCGGTATGACCATTGAAAGCGTGCGCTTGCTGGAGAAAGTCGGCGGCAAGAGCGGGCATTTCCAGGCGGACCCGTCATGAACATCACGGTGAAATTTTTTGCCCGTTATCGCGAAGCATTGGGCGTGGATTCGGTGAAGGTCGAAGGCAACTTCGCCACGGTGGACGATGTGCGGGTGTTGTTGGCCCAGCGCGATGGCGCCGAGGTGTTGAGCGAGCAGAATCTGATGTGCGCGCGTAATGAAGACCTGTGCCAACTCGACGAACCGGTCAGCGACGGCGACGAAGTGGCGTTTTTTCCGACCGTGACCGGGGGCTGAGCCATGGCCATTCGCGTGCAATCCACGGCGTTCGATCCGGGTGCCGAAGTCAATGCCATGCACGACGCCAATGTCGGTGTCGGCGCGGTGGTGAGTTTTGTTGGCTACGTGCGCGACTTCAATGACGGACTCGATGTCGCCGGGATGTTTCTCGAGCACTATCCGGGCATGACCGAAAAAGCCCTCGGCAAGATCGCCCTCGAAGCTGAGCAACGCTGGCCGTTGCTCAAGCTGGAAGTGTTGCACCGCATTGGCGCCCTGGAGCCGGGTGAGCCGATCGTCTTCGTTGGCGCCGCCAGTGCCCATCGCCAGGCAGCATTCGATGCCTGCGCCTTTGTCATGGACTACCTGAAAACCCGCGCTCCGTTCTGGAAGAAAGAAAACACCAGCGACGGCCCGCGTTGGGTGGAAGGGCGTGACAGCGATCATGCAGCGGCGGATCGCTGGAAGCAGTAGTTTCTGCGGCGTTCTTTAGTCAGCCATCGCTAGCAGGCTAGCTCCCACAGGTGTTGTGTACATCGCAACTCCTTGTGGGAGCCAGCCTGCTGGCGATGGCGTCATCTGCACCACTAAAAATCTTGGTGATTCCCCACCCGACCATCGGCCGGCACGGGCAGCATTTGCCCGATTGACGTTCCATACATAAAAGTCCAGTATGGAATTATAAGTACAATAAAGGCTTTCCCCCGTTCCAGCTCTTTCTTCTGTCTTGCCAAACCAACAACAACCCGCGAGAGAACGAACATGAAGAAGTTTCCCCTCATCACCGGTCTGGCCTTGAGCCTGTTGGCGTGCAGCTCTGTTTTTGCCGCCGAGAAAACCCTGCGCATCGGTATCGAAGCGGCGTATCCACCATTTGCCTCGAAAACCGATAAAGGTGAAATCGTTGGTTTCGACTACGACATCGGCAACGCCCTGTGCGCGCAGATGCAGGTCAAGTGTGTGTGGGTAGAAGGTGAGTTCGACGGTCTGATTCCTTCCTTGAAGGTGAAGAAAATCGACATGGCGCTGTCGTCCATGACCATCAACGAAGACCGCAAGAAGTCGGTGGATTTCACCCACAAGTACTACTTCACTTCCTCGCGACTGGTGATGAAGGAAGGCGCGGTTGTGGATGACCAGTACGCCAGCCTCAAGGGCAAGACGATTGGCGTGCAGCGCGCCACCACCACTGACCGTTATGCCACCGAGGTGTTCGAGCCCAAGGGCATTAACGTCAAGCGTTACGGCAACAACGAAGAAATCTACATGGACCTGGCGGCCGGTCGGCTCGATGCGATTTTTGCCGACACCATTCCGCTCAATGACTTCCTGTCGATGCCGCGTGGCAAGGGCTATGCGTTTGTCGGGCCGGAGCTGAAGGACCCTAAATACGTGGGCGAGGGTGCCGGGATTGCGGTGCGCAAGGGAAATGCGGAGTTGGTCAGCCAGTTGAATACGGCCATCGATAGCATTCGGGCGAATGGCGAGTATCAGAAGATTTCCGAGAAGTATTTCAAGTCCGACATCTACGGCGACTGACCGTCCGCAATCGCGGGCCCGCTCCTACAGGGTACGGGTTACACCGATCCATTGTAGGAGCGGGCTTGCCCGCGATGAGGCCAGATCAAACAATACAAATCTCAGGGCCTAGCCCTTCAACTCCTTCAAATGCTTGTACACCGTCGCCCGGCCCATGTTCAGGACATTGGCCACGTAGTTCGACGCGCTCTTGCCCTTGAACGCGCCTTCGGCGTGCAACGCCAGCACCAGTTCACGCTTGTGATCGCGGGTCAGCAGATTCAGGCTCAGCTGGCGCTCGCGCAGCCAGGCATGCAGGAACGTGTTAATTCTCTCCTGCCAGTCATCGCGAAACAGTGAGTCCGGTTGCGGAATCAGTTTGCTCGGCGACAGGAACAGGTCCAGCGCGGCCTTGGCATTTTCGAACAGCGAAATGTTCAGGTTGATGCACAGCACGGCCAGCGGATGACCTTCGCTGTCGCGTAGCACCGTGCTCAGGCTGCGAATCTTCTGACCATCCCAATTCAACTTTTCGTACGGCCCGATGTTTCGTTCGCTGACGTCGTCGCTGAGCATGTCTTCCAGCGCCGAGTCGTCACCGATTTCCCGTTTCGACAGGTTGTTGGCGATGTAGTCGACCTTCTGCGTGCGCAAGTCATGCAGCACGACCTCGGCGTGAGGAAAAAACAACGTGGCGATGGCATCGGCGATCGCCCGGAAGTTATCCAGGGGTGCATCGATCAGGGGCGGATCTATTTCGGGGGCGTTCATGCGTTGGGGCTCCGGGCAGCATCAGCGCCCCGAAAAACGGGGCTCTGAAAGTGTGCCGCAATCGTGGCGGCGCGTCACCTGAGGGCGAAGATCAGCCCAGGCGGGCAGGGGAGAGCATCTTGGCACTCAGACCGAAGCGGGTGAGTTGCTCGGGCAGCGCTTCACCGCGTACCAGCGCCGCGCTGGCCTGACCCATGGCCGGTGAAGTCTGGATGCCGTAGCCACCCTGTGCCGCGACCCAGAACAGCCCTGGCACCTGTGGATCGAAACCGGACAGCAAGTCGCCGTCGCTGACGAAGCTGCGCAGGCCGGCCCAGGTGCGGGTCGGGCGGCGGATGGTCAGGGTCGTGGCCTCTTCGATCTGGTAAATGCCCATGGCGATGTCCAGTTCTTCAGGCTGCACGTCGTGGGGCTCCACCGGGTCGGCGTTGGCCGGCGAGCCGAGGAACATCCCTGCATCGGGTTTCATGTAGAAGGATTCGTCGAGGCTGACCAGCGTTGGCCAATGATGAATGTCCACGCCTTCGGGGCCGGCGAAGATGAACGCCGCGCGCCGCTTGGGTTGCAGTCCCAGTGGCCGGGCTCCGGCCATTTCGCCGATCTTGTCGGCCCAGGCGCCCGCCGCGTTGATGATGATCGGCGCGCTGAAGGTTCCGGTGCTGCTCTGTACCTGCCAGACACCTTCGGTGTCACGGCTGAGGCTCTGTACCTCGCAGTCGGTATGCACTTCGCTTTTGTTGCGACGGATACCGCGCAGATAGCCTTGATGCAGGGCGTCGGTGTCGATGTCGCTGGCGGTCGGGTCGTAGATTGCGCCGTGGACTTTTTCCCGGCGCAGGATTGGCAGGCGCGCACAGGCTTCTTCGGCGCTGAGCAATTGCATCTCCGGGACCGTCGCTTGGGCGCTCAGGTATTGATTGTTCAATTCGGCCGCATCACCGGTGAAGTCCACGGTCATTTCGCCGCGTGGAGTCAGCAGCGGGTGCTCGCAGAAACCGCTGGGCGGGGCGTCGAAAAAGTCGCGGCTGGCCTGGGTCAAGGCACGAACCTGCGGGGTGCCGTAGGCTGCGGTAAACAGTGCGGCGGAGCGTCCGGTGGAGTGGTAGGCCGGATGGGATTCGCGTTCGAGTACCACCACGCGCCCGTGCTGCGACAGCCAGAAACCGGTGGAAGCGCCGGCGATCCCGCCGCCGATGATGATGAAGTCTGCCTGGCTCATGAGAATCTCCTGTTATCGGTTATCCCTGTAGGAGCCGGCTCGCTGGCGATGGCATCGCTGCGGTTCATCTGATGGACCGCGGCGTCTGGATCGCTGGCAAGCCAGCTCCTACAGGTTTCGTATTGTTAGGGCAGCAGGCGAAAGATGGCATTGGCCAGTGCGATGTCTTCCAGGCCCAGGCCGATCGAGCGGAAGAACACATGGCGGTCGTACGCAGGGCGCTGGACTTTGTCGCTGAGCAGATCCGCCAGGTCACCCACGATCGTGCTCTTGTCCCAGCCATGCTGCTCGCTGGCGATCAGCATTTCACCGGCCGAACCCGGGGTGGTCAGGCGATAGTCGCAGAACACCTGCATGTCATTGAGGCTCTGCGGCGGCACTTCGTGGGCGCGAGGCGCGTTGGTGCTGATCGAGGTGATCAGCGCCGGTTTGCTCAGGTTGGCCGGATCGATCACCGGGCCGGCGGACGAGGTGCAAAGCATGATCACATCGGCGTCTGTAACGGCGGCTTCGCGGCTCTCGACGATGTTCAGGCGTGGCTCGATGCTTTTCAGCAGGCTCACGGTTTGCGCATCGTCACTCAAGCTTGGCGAATACAGGCTGATACTTTCCCAATTGCGCAGGTTTTTCACGTAATGCAGGTGCGCTTGTGCAACCTTGCCGCTGCCGATGATCGTCAGGCGAGTCGCGTTCAGGGGCGCAAGTGCATCGACTGCCACAACGGTCGTCGCGGCGGTGCGCGCCGTGGTCAGTTCGCCGGCATCACACAGCAGCAATGGCTGGCCGGTCTGCATCGACATCAGCAGCGTCCATGCAGTCACCAGCGGCCCCTGTTCGCGCACGATGTACGGCGACGTCTTGACCCCATAGACACCGTCCTGCGCCAGCACGCCCAAATAGTTGATGAAGTCGCCCGCGCCCTGCGGGAATTCCACCAACTGCTGCGCCGGTTGCACGGCATGTCCGGCAGCCAGGTCGCGAAACAGTTTGCGCAGGATCTGCGGCACATCAACCTGCGCCAGCAGTTCGCGGGCCTGGGCTTGGTCAATCACATGAGGCGTACTGGACATGGTCGGCTCCGGATGCGGATATAAACTAATTTGTCTATTATGGACTTTTAGTTATCGCCGGCAAGCTCCTGTTGAAAAAAACCGGACGAAAAAAAAGCGCAGTCCGTTTCCGGCTGCGCCTTTTTGCAAAGGGTCCGTTACGGACGTTTGCGTTCAACCGCCCGCAACAGATGCGTCGGTGGAGTTTCACAGCTGATCTTCTTGCCCAGCAGCGCCTCGATGGACGGCAGCTGGTAGGAGTCGTCTTCACCGGCAAAACTGATGGACACGCCATCGGCACCGGCGCGCCCGGTACGACCGATGCGGTGCACGTAATCGTCCGGGACTTCAGGCAGGGTGAAGTTGATCACATGGCTGATGCCGTCGATGTGAATACCGCGACCGGCCACGTCGGTGGCGACCAGTACACGGATCTTGCCTTCGCGGAAACCTTCCAGGGTCTTGATGCGCTTGTGTTGCGGCACGTCGCCGGACAGCTGCGCGGCGTTGATGCCGTCGCGCACCAGGCGTTCTTCGATGCGTCGCACTTCATCCTTGCGGTTGGCAAAGACGATCACCCGCTCCCAACCGTTGTCGTTAACCAGGTTGTAGAGCAGTTTGTATTTGTCGGCACCGGCCACCGCATAAATGTGCTGCTCGACGTTTTCGCTGGCCACGTTGGTGACTTCGATTTCGACGATCGCAGGATCGGTGGTCCATTGCTTGGCCAGGTTCATCACGTCTTCGGTGAAGGTCGCGGAGAACAGCAGCGTTTGGCGCTCGGCCTTCGGCGGCGTCTGACGAATGATCTGACGCACTTGCGGGATGAAGCCCATGTCGAGCATACGGTCGGCTTCGTCGAGCACCATCACTTCGACCATGTCCAGGTGCACATCGCCGCGCTGGTTGAAGTCCAGCAGGCGGCCCGGGGTGGCGACGAGAATGTCGCAGTGGCGGGCTTCGAGGTGCTTGAGTTGCTTGTCGAAGTCCATGCCGCCCACGAACGTCATGACGTTGAGGCCGGTGTATTTGGTCAGGTCGGCGGCGTCTTTGGCGATCTGTACCACCAGTTCGCGGGTCGGGGCGATGATCAAAGCCCGCGGCTCACCCATGTAACGCTCTTTCGGCGGCGGGGTTTGCAGCAACTGGGTGATGATCGAGATCAGGAACGCGGCAGTTTTGCCGGTGCCGGTCTGGGCGCGGCCGATGGCGTCTTTGCCAGCGAGGGTGAAGCCCAGCACCTGCGCCTGGATCGGCGTGCAGTACGGGAAGCCCAGGTCCTGGATGGCGTGCATCAGTTCAGGGGCGAGTTTGAAATCGTGGAAGCGGGTTTTGCCTTCCTGGGGTTCGACGACAAAGTCTTCGAGTTTCCAGGGGATGACCGGCGCCTTGGGCTTGGGTTCACGACGCGGTTTGGCAGGTTTCGGTGTTTCGCTATGCGGTTGCTCGGCGGCGGCTGGCGCGACTGGCTGGGCAGCCGCTGGGTTCCGGGGCTCGTGTTTCGGTGCCGCTACAGGGGCGGTCCGGCCAGGTTGATTACCGTCGGTGCGGTTGCTGGGGGTGTGAGACGGAGCGCTGGGGACTGGCGCGAGTTGCTCAGTCTCGCTTTTACCGAACATTTTTTTGAGTGCTTTGAGCACGGTCATCTCATCAATTGGTTAAGGAATGTACGCCGGCCAGTGTAATGCAAGAATCGGGCGCGGCGTAGTGGGATGGATCAAAGGGCTCTTTTAATCAAGAAAAGCAAAAAAAGTACTCAGCGCAAGCGCTCGACAAGCCAGGCACCGATGTCGCGAATCTCTTCGGGTAACACTTCGTGGCCCATTGGGTATTCCTGCCATGTCACGGTGACACCATGGTGCTTCAAATACTCGTACGCACTGCGGCCCATCGAATTCTGCACCACGTCGTCGTACTGGCCATGCAGGCACAGCACCGGAATGCGCTGCTGGCTGGCGGACAATTCCAGCTCATCGCTGAATGTCGGGGCATAGGTGGAGAGGGCAAGTACGCCACCCAATGGCCCCTGCCATTTCAGGAAGGCGGTGTGAAACACCACGGCGCCGCCCTGGGAAAAACCGGCCAGAAAAATGCGCGATGCGTCTATTCCGGTGGCTCGCTGGTCCTCGATCAACTTGATGATTCTTTGGGCCGACGCTTCCAGCTGTTCACGGTTGATCGCACGGGCCGGGCTCATGGCCAATATGTCGTACCAGCTCGGCATCTCGTAGCCACCATTAATAGTGACGGCGCAGGTCGGTGCCTGAGGCAGAACGAAGCGCGTGCTCAGCAACGTTTCCTGCAGGGCTTCGGCCACCGGCAGGAAGTCATAGCGATCGGCGCCCAGGCCGTGCAGCCAGATCACGCAGGCGTCTGCGGGCTTGACGGGTTGAAGGATCAAGGGCTCGGTCATGGCTGCTCCAATATTGTGCGTGCGCTCTTATTCAGTGCGAGGTCTGGGTGCGCGTCTGGTTGATCAGTTACGAAGATGTCGCAAGGGTACAAGTTTTGCTATTGACCTGTCGCTTAACCGCTTTAGCGACCGGTGTGGTACGGGCTTTGCTATGGGGAAGCGGTGCAACCTATCTCGCGCCCGGCGGTAACACTATCAGTGTACTGCTGACCGCGGGATAGCAAAAATCCGGTGATGGATGTTCGCCAGTGGCCGCTACGGGCTTCGCGAACGTGAAAGGGCTACAGCCCGTTCGGCCGATTGGTGAGAAGTGAGTTGTCCGTTATGTGGATTTTCTCCTACTAGACTCATGGCTACGGTCCTTACGTCGGTTGACCCCAAAAAAAGCCAACACGGGTCAACAACGCCTCAAAAGGGTGCGACTTGGACTCACGCTCCGACACAACAAGAGCAAAACTGGAGGTTTGAATGAAGATGTTGAAATCCACCCTGGCCGTCGTGACTGCAGCCGCAGTACTCGGCGTCAGTGGGTTCGCTCAGGCGGGCGCGACCCTGGATGCAGTGCAGAAAAAAGGTTTCGTACAGTGCGGCGTCAGCGATGGCCTGCCTGGTTTCTCGGTTCCAGATGCCACCGGCAAGATCGTCGGTATCGATGCTGACTACTGCCGCGCTGTAGCCGCTGCCGTTTTTGGCGACGCGACCAAGGTCAAGTTCAGCCAGTTGAACGCCAAGGAGCGCTTCACCGCGCTGCAGTCCGGCGAAATCGACATTCTGTCGCGCAACACCACCATGACCAGCTCCCGTGACGCGGGCATGGGTCTGAAATTCCCGGGTTTCATCACCTACTACGACGGCATCGGCTTCCTGGTTAACAACAAGCTGGGCGTGAAGAGTGCCAAGGAACTGGACGGTGCAACCATCTGCATCCAGGCCGGTACCACCACCGAGCTGAACGTTTCCGACTACTTCCGCGGCAACGGTCTGAAATACACCCCGATCACTTTCGACACCTCCGACGAAAGCGCCAAGTCGCTGGAATCCGGTCGTTGCGACGTGCTGACCTCCGACAAGTCCCAGCTGTTCGCCCAGCGCAGCAAGCTGGCCTCGCCGAAGGACTACGTGGTTCTGCCGGAAACCATTTCCAAAGAACCTCTGGGCCCGGTCGTACGTAATGGCGACGACGAGTGGCTGGCGATCGTGCGCTGGACTGGCTACGCCATGCTCAACGCTGAAGAAGCCGGTATCACTTCGAAAAACGTCGAAGCTGAAGCCAAGGCCACCAAGAACCCGGACGTTGCTCGTCTGCTGGGTACCGACGGTGAATACGGCAAAGACCTGAAAGTGAAGAAAGACTGGGTCGTACAGATCGTCAAGCAAGTCGGCAACTACGGTGAAGTGTTCGAGAAAAACCTCGGCAAGAACACTCCGCTGGAAATCGACCGCGGGCTGAACGCCTTGTGGAACGCTGGCGGCATTCAATACGCACCACCAGTGCGCTGATGGTTCTATCACCCGGTGGGCCAACCACCGGGTGATGTTCTGTTCCATTATTTCCGGGGCACTTCATGCAAAATTCAATCGGCGCACCAAAGCAGAGGCTCAGCCTCAGCGATCCACGAGTGCGTGCGTGGGTATTCCAGATCATCACGATTATCGGGGTGGTCTCGCTGGGCTGGTATCTGTTCGATAACACCCAGACCAACTTGCAACACCGGGGCATTACCTCCGGTTTCGACTTTCTGGAGCGCAGTGCCGGTTTCGGCATCGCTCAACATCTGATCGACTACACCGAAGCGGACAGCTATGCCCGGGTGTTTGTCATCGGCCTGCTCAATACCCTGCTGGTGACCTTCATCGGCGTGATCCTGGCGACGATCCTTGGCTTCATCGTCGGTGTGGCGCGGCTGTCGAAGAACTGGATCATCGCCAAAGTGGCGACAGTGTATGTGGAAGTCTTCCGTAACATTCCGCCGCTGCTGCAGATCCTGTTCTGGTACTTCGCGGTATTCCTGACCATGCCAGGGCCGCGCAACAGCCATAACTTCGGCGACACCTTCTTCGTCAGCAGCCGTGGCCTGAACATGCCGGCCGCGCTGATGGCCGACGGTTTCTGGGCGTTTGCCGTCAGCGTCGTGGTGGCCATCGTTGCCATCGTGCTGATGTGCCGCTGGGCCAACAAGCGCTTCGAAGCCACCGGCGTGCCGTTCCACAAGTTCTGGGTCGGCCTGGCGTTGTTCCTGGTGATCCCGACGCTGTGCGCGCTGATTTTCGGTGCACCGGTGCACTGGGAAAAGCCGGAGCTCAAGGGCTTCAACTTTGTCGGTGGCTGGGTGTTGATCCCGGAACTGCTGGCCTTGACCCTGGCCCTGACCGTTTACACCGCGGCGTTCATCGCCGAAATCGTGCGCTCGGGCATCAAGTCGGTCAGCCACGGCCAGACCGAAGCGGCGCATTCCCTCGGCCTGCGTAACGGTCCGACCCTGCGCAAGGTGATCATCCCGCAAGCCCTGCGCGTGATCATTCCACCGCTGACCAGCCAATACCTGAACCTGGCGAAGAACTCCTCGCTGGCGGCCGGTATCGGTTATCCGGAGATGGTGTCGCTGTTTGCCGGCACGGTACTGAACCAGACCGGTCAGGCGATCGAGGTGATTGCCATCACCATGAGCGTGTACCTGGCGATCAGTATCAGCATTTCCCTGCTGATGAACTGGTACAACAAGCGCATTGCGCTGATCGAGCGGTAAGGAAAAGCGCATGAGTACTCATACTTTCAAACCTGACATGCCTCCACCGAGCAGCAGCATCGGTGTGGTGGCGTGGATGCGCGCGAACATGTTCTCCAGCTGGCTCAACACCCTGCTGACCCTGTTCGCGTTCTACCTGATCTACCTGGTGGTTCCGCCGATCCTGCAGTGGGCGATCATCGACGCCAACTGGGTCGGCACCAGCCAGGCCGACTGCACCAAGGAGGGCGCCTGCTGGGTGTTCATCCAGCAGCGTTTCGGTCAGTTCATGTACGGCTACTATCCGCCGGAAATGCGCTGGCGCGTTGACCTGACCGTGTGGCTGGCGGTCATCGGCGTGGCACCGTTGTTCATCTCGCGCTTCCCGCGTAAAGCGGTGTACGGCCTGAGCTTCCTGGTGCTGTACCCGATCATTTCCTGGTGCCTGCTGCACGGTGGCGTTTTCGGCCTGGCCCAAGTGGCGACCAGCCAGTGGGGCGGCCTGATGCTGACCCTGGTGATCGCTACCGTCGGTATCGCCGGTGCGTTACCGCTGGGGATTGTCCTGGCACTCGGCCGTCGTTCGAACATGCCGGCGATTCGTGTGGTCTGCGTGACCTTCATCGAATTCTGGCGCGGCGTGCCGCTGATCACGGTGCTGTTCATGTCCTCGGTGATGTTGCCGTTGTTCCTGCCTGAAGGCATGAACTTCGACAAACTGCTGCGGGCGTTGATCGGCGTGATCCTGTTCCAGTCGGCCTATGTGGCCGAAGTGGTGCGCGGCGGTCTGCAAGCGATCCCTAAAGGTCAGTACGAAGCGGCCGCGGCGATGGGCCTGGGTTACTGGCGCAGCATGGGCCTGGTGATTCTGCCGCAAGCCCTGAAGCTGGTGATCCCCGGTATCGTCAACACGTTCATTGCACTGTTCAAGGACACCAGCCTGGTGATCATCATCGGCTTGTTCGACCTGCTCAACAGCGTCAAGCAAGCGGCTGCCGATCCGAAGTGGCTGGGCATGGCCACCGAAGGCTACGTGTTCGCGGCCCTGGTGTTCTGGATTTTCTGTTTTGGTATGTCGCGCTATTCCATGCATCTGGAACGCAAGCTCGACACTGGCCACAAGCGCTAAGGCGCTACCCAATTTAGGAAGTTTTGTGATGAGCGAAGCAATCAAACAGCCTGTAAGCCCTGAAGGCATTATTCAGATGCAGGGCGTGAACAAGTGGTACGGCCAGTTTCACGTACTCAAGGACATCAACCTCAACGTCAAGCAGGGCGAGCGTATCGTACTGTGCGGGCCGTCGGGTTCCGGCAAGTCCACCACCATCCGCTGCCTCAACCGTCTGGAAGAACACCAGCAGGGTCGTATCGTGGTCGACGGCGTGGAACTGACCAACGACCTCAAGCAGATCGAAGCGATCCGTCGCGAAGTCGGCATGGTGTTCCAGCACTTCAACCTGTTCCCGCACCTGACCATCCTGCAGAACTGCACCCTGGCGCCGATGTGGGTACGCAAGATGCCCAAGCGCAAGGCCGAGGAAATCGCCATGCACTACCTGGAACGCGTACGCATTCCGGAGCAGGCGCACAAGTACCCGGGGCAGTTGTCCGGCGGTCAGCAACAGCGTGTGGCGATCGCTCGCGCGCTGTGCATGAAACCGAAAATCATGCTGTTCGACGAACCGACGTCCGCCCTCGATCCGGAAATGGTGAAAGAGGTATTGGACACCATGATCGGCCTGGCCGAAGACGGCATGACCATGCTCTGCGTGACCCACGAAATGGGCTTCGCCCGTACCGTGGCCAACCGCGTGATCTTCATGGACAAGGGCGAAATCGTTGAACAGGCTGCGCCGAACGACTTCTTCGACAACCCGCAAAATGATCGGACCAAGCTGTTCTTGAGCCAGATTTTGCATTGATCGACGCTTGGCAGTGAAATAAACCCGGACTGAGTTCCGGGTTTATTTTTACCTGGGTTTTTGTCATCACACCTGTGCTGTTTCCTGTTCCGGGAAGTGCGCGGCCAGCAACCGCCGCAAGTCAGTGCCATCGTTGATCGCGTGTATTTCGGCGAGCAGGTGAGGGTGACGATCCAGCAGGCGCATAAGATTGAACAAGGGTTGAGGCGGTGGAAGCTCGCCGCGTTCGTAGCGGGAAAAAGCGTTGTGACCTCCACCGGATAGCAATTTCACTGCTTCTTTTTGCGTGAGGTGCAATTTGCGGCGGATGCGTTTCATCTCGGCGCCCATCACCTGGAAGCACTCTTCGAGCAATTTATCGCCGGCGTCGGAATATCGTTCGGCGCTGTCAGTATCGTTATCGAAAATGATCTCGCCACAGGCTTTGCATTCCCAACCTGCAATGTCGTGCACCCAACGTGAAACGTTCTTGTAGTCGACAGTCAAACTGCGACGTTCGAAATGTTGCATCGCCTCTTGAGTACCACAGCTCATGCATTGCCGTGTATTCATAGATTCTTCTCCTTGAAAGAGATCACGGGAGGACCGCCGTTGGGGCAGTAGGTGATTTTTATGTACAACTCCAAATCGTGTAATCCGATGTGGTAAACGTCCTGCCAGTTTCGGTGGCTGGTGTAGCAAGCCATGGACTTGTAGAACATCCGGCGATCCAGCGAGCAGATGGCTTGCTGCATATGTTTGAGGTTTAACCCCATGCCCTTGCCCGAGCTCATCGCGCTACCGGTAAAGGCTTTGGCGCCCAGCCTGATGACCTCTTGCTTCACCACCGCCAGCTCGTAATGGGGTGTGTTCTTTTCCATAAGAAACCAAAACCCTGTCCCTGAAATTACCCTTAAAGGGTAATTTTGACTAATCGAAAATCCCGCTCCATTTCCTGCCTTATGACGGTAGGTGGTTGCCGTCCTACATGAAGCTGACTACCATGTCAGAAAATTCATCCTATGATTGGATGAAAGGGCGAATCCTATGTCAGAAATTTCTCCATTAGTTAAACGGTCCCTGGTCGATCAGGCCCTGGACCAATTGCGCCAGCGCATCACCCAAGGCGTGTGGACGGTCGGCCAGCGCTTGCCCACCGAGCCCGAGCTTTCGGCTGAACTGGGCATCAGCCGCAACACCGTGCGTGAAGCCATGCGCGTGTTGGCGTTTTCCGGATTGATTGAAATCCGCCAGGGTGACGGCAGTTATTTGCGCGCGGTGGTTGATCCGCTGGATACCTTGAAGGCGTTGTCCAGTTGTTCGCGGGAGCAGGCGCGCGAAACCCGGCACATCCTCGAAGTCGAGGCCATCGGCTTGGCCGCATTGCGCCGTACCGACGAGGATTTGATAGCGCTGCGCGAAGCACTGGGCGTCAGCGGCAGCCACTATCACGGCGACCTCGACACTTATATCGCCTGTGACCTGGTGTTCCACCGTCGCCTGGTGGACGCCGCGCACAACCCGACGCTCAGCGAGTTGTATCGCTACTTCTCCAGCGTCGTCGGCGCGCAGTTGCGCCACTGCCTTAACATCACGCCCCGACGCCAGGAAGTGTTCGACCTGCACATCGCACTGCTCGATGCCGTCGAACAACGCGACCCGGAGCGGGCCAAAGCCCTGTCGAGGCAGTTGATCAATGAACCTTGAAACCGAGAACACCATGTCCAGCCAGTACAGCAACATCGCTGAAACCAGACGCACGGCGGAGCTCGAAGCGCTGCTGATCGATGCCGAGACCGATGACGAGCAGGTCCAGCAAACTCATCCGGTCCTGCGTCGGCCATGGTTGTTGCTGTTGGGCTTGATTCTGGTGGCGCTGAACCTGCGACCGGCGTTGTCGAGCATGGCGCCGATGCTCAGCGACGTGTCGAAGTCCCTCGGTCTGTCGGCCTCCCAGGCCGGTTTGCTGACAACACTGCCGGTACTTTGCCTCGGCCTGTTCGCGCCGTTGGCACCGCTGCTGGCGCGTCGCTTCGGTGCCGAGCGGGTGGTGCTGGGGATTTTGCTGACCCTTGCTGGCGGGATCATCCTGCGCAGCGCTTTTGGCGAAATCGGTTTGTTTGCCGGCAGCGTGTTGGCCGGTGCCAGCATCGGCGTGATCGGCGTCTTGCTGCCGGGCATCGTCAAGCGTGACTTCCCGAAACAGGCTGGCACCATGACCGGTGTCTACACCATGGCCCTGTGTCTGGGGGCGGCGATGGCGGCGGGGGCGACCGTGCCGTTGAGCGAGCATTTCGACAAGAGCTGGGCCATGGGTCTTGGCTTCTGGGTGATTCCAGCGCTGGTCGCTGCGCTGTTCTGGATGCCGCAAGTGGGGCAAAAGCACGGCGCGCACCATGTCGCCTACCGCGTTCGAGGTTTGCTGCGCGACCCGCTAGCCTGGCAGGTGACCTTGTACATGGGCCTGCAATCGTCGCTGGCTTACATCGTGTTCGGCTGGTTGCCGTCGATCCTCATCGGTCGCGGCCTGACGCCGACCCAGGCCGGTCTCGTGCTGTCCGGTTCAGTGATTGTGCAACTGGTCAGCTCCCTGGCCGCACCGTGGCTGGCCACGCGGGGCAAGGATCAGCGCCTGGCCATCGTGATCGTCATGGCGCTGACGCTTGGCGGTTTGTTCGGCTGCCTGTATGCACCGATCGAAGGCTTGTGGGGTTGGGCGATTGTGCTGGGGCTGGGGCAGGGCGCAACGTTCAGCCTGGCGTTGACCTTGATCGTATTACGCTCGCGGGATGCCCATGTGGCGGCGAACCTGTCGAGCATGGCCCAAGGCTTCGGGTACACGCTGGCATCCATGGGGCCGTTCGCGGTGGGTATCGTGCATGACTGGACCGGCGGCTGGACGGCGGTGGGCTGGATCTTCGGGGTGATCGGCCTCGGTGCGATCATCGCCGGGCTGGGTGCAGGGCGTTCGCTGTATGTGCAGGTGGTCAGCGAAAAAATCTGAAAGCGTTGAACCACGGCGTATGATCGGTCCCGGTATTCTTGCGGCAAATGCTAATAGTGTTCGGCACTTTTGCGGACTATCGTGCAGGCAATCTTTCGAAGCCAATTGCAACAACAGGGAGCCTGTCCATGAGTGATGCCCACAGCGCATTGATCACCCAGTTCTACCAAGCCTTCCAGCGGCTGGATGCCGAGGCCATGAGCGCCTGCTACACCGATGATGTGGTGTTCAGTGATCCTGCGTTCGGCGAGCTCCGTGGCCGTGATGCTGGCGACATGTGGCGCATGCTCACCACCCGGGCCAAGGATTTTTCCCTGACCTTCGATAACGTCCGCGCTGACGAGCGTACCGGTGGCGCTCATTGGGTGGCGACCTATCTGTTCAGCCAGACCGGCAACACGGTGATCAACGACATCCAGGCGCGTTTCGTTTTCCGTGACGGCAAGATTTGCGAGCACCACGACAGTTTTGATTTGTGGAATTGGTCGCGTCAGGCCCTGGGCTTCAAGGGCTTGCTGCTGGGCTGGACACCCGTGGTGCGCAACGCCGTCCGCGCACAAGCGTTGAAGGGGCTGAAGGCATTCCAGGCCAGTCGCTGATAAGATCGCAGCTTGTTTCCTTTCAAGCCCTGATCGTTACGTGAACAGCCCAAGCGAATCCTCCATCAGCAAACCCTGGTTCGTTTACCTCGTGCGCGCGGCCAATGGTTCGCTCTATTGCGGGATCAGCGACGATCCGGTGCGCCGCTTCGCCAAGCATCGAAGCGGCAAGGGCGCACGGTTTTTTCTGTCCAGCCCGGCCATGGCGCTGGTCTACACCGAAGCCTGCCGCGACAAAAGCGAAGCGTTGCGTCAGGAACGGTTGATCAAAAAACTTCGCAAAAGCGCCAAGGAGTGCCTGGTGGCGAGCGCCGCTGCCGCCTTATCAATCTGACTGATGGGTTCCCATCAGGCAGATCTGTAGGCTGCTAAGCGTTTTGCACGCTAAGCTGCGGGCTCCTGATCTTTGCGGCGGAGCCGAGCATGTCCGAGTTGATTCTGCATCATTACCCCACGTCGCCCTTTGCGGAAAAGGCGCGGCTGCTGCTGGGTTTCAAAGGGTTGTCCTGGCGTTCGGTAAAGATCTCGCCGGTGATGCCAAAACCTGATCTCACCGCCCTGACCGGTGGCTACCGCAAGACACCGGTGTTGCAGGTCGGCGCGGACATCTATTGCGATACGGCACTGATTGCCCGTCGACTGGAACAGGAAAAAGCCCTGCCGGCGTTCTACCCGGAAGGCCAGGAAATGATCGCCGCTTCGTTCGCTACGTGGGCCGATTCGGTGGTGTTCCAGCACGCGGTCAGCCTGGTGTTTCAACCGGAATCGGTCGCCGTTCGCTTCGGCAATTTGCCGCCGGAAGCGATCAAGGCGTTTCTCGCTGACCGCGCCGGATTGTTCAGCGGTGGCAGTGCGACCAGACTGTCCGCCGAGCAGGCCAAGCATCAATGGCCGACGATCATGTCGCGCCTGGAGCAACAGTTGCAGCGTGAGCAGGGCGATTATCTGTTCGGCGAGCCTTCGATTGCCGACTTCGCACTCGCACACCCCATGTGGTTCCTCAAGGCAACGCCCGTGACCTCGCCGCTTGTGGATAACTATCCGGCGGTCTCGGCGTGGTTGTCGCGTGTACTGGGTTTCGGCCACGGTGCGCCGAGCGAGATGACTTCTGAAGAAGCGCTGGAGGTTGCACGCAACGCTACGCCGGCGGCATTGCCGGATGAAGTGTTTGAAGATCCGAATGGGTTCAAGGCGGGCCAGAAGGTGATCATTGCTGCGACCGACTATGGCGTTGATCCGGTGGCGGGTGAGTTGTTGTTTGCGGGGAGTGAGGAATTGATTGTGCGTCGCGAGGACGAGCGCGGCGGCGTGGTGCATGTGCACTTTCCACGCTTCGGATTCCGTATCGAAGCTTGCTGATCCAAAGCAACCTGTGGCGAGGGAGCTTGCTCCCCCTGGACTGCGCAGCCGTCCGCGGTTTTGGCGCCGCTTCGCAACCCAACGGGAGCAAGCTCCCTCGCCACAGCATTGTGTATCTGATGGATTACTTCAATGCAGCCAGAATCGCATCCGGGTCATACCCGCGAATCAGCGTCCCGTTCACATCAATGATCGGAATCCCGCCACCACCCAGCGCCTCGTAATCCTTGCGCGCCACGGCATCTTTTTCGATATCGAATTCCTTGTACGGAATGCCTTTCTGATCGAGAAAGCGCCGGGTCAGTTTGCAGTAGCCACACCACTCGGTGGCGTAGAGCACGACGTTGGCCTTGGCCTGAGTCTGCTCGGACACCACTTGCGAGGGGTTGAACACCCGCTCGATCTTGCCCCAGTTCTGATAGACCACCACCACCAGCAGGATCAGCAGGCATTTCTTCAGGACGTTGCCGAGCATCAGTTACGTCGCTTGAGCTGGTCAGTCAGCGAGGTCGGCAAGCCTTTGATGATCAGCGTACCGGCTTCTTCGTCGTACTCGATCTTCGAGCCCAGCAGGTGTGCCTCGAAGCTGATCGACAGGCCTTCGGCGCGACCGGTGAAACGACGGAACTGGTTGAGGGTGCGCTTATCGGCCGGGATCTCCGGCGACAGCCCGTAGTCCTTGTTGCGGATGTGGTCATAGAAAGCCTTGGGGCGATCTTCATCGATCAGCCCCGAGAGCTCTTCAAGGCCCATGGGCTCACCCATTTTGGCCTGGCTGCTGGCGTAGTCGACCAGGGTCTTGGTCTTCTCGCGAGCGTCGTCTTCCGGCAAATCTTCGCTTTCGACGAAGTCGCTGAACGCCTTGAGCAAGGTACGGGTCTCGCCCGGGCCGTCGACGCCTTCCTGACAACCGATGAAGTCACGGAAGTATTCCGAGACTTTCTTGCCATTCTTGCCCTTGATAAAGGAAATGTACTGCTTGGATTGTTTGTTGTTCTGCCACTCGGACACGTTGATCCGCGCCGCCAGATGCAGTTGGCCCAGGTCGAGGTGGCGGGACGGGGTCACATCCAGTTCGTCGGTCACGGCCACGCCTTCGCTGTGGTGCAGCAGGGCGATCGCGAGATAGTCGGTCATGCCTTGTTGGTAGTGCGCGAACAGCACGTGTCCGCCGACCGAGAGGTTGGATTCTTCCATCAGCTTTTGCAGGTGTTCCACTGCTACGCGGCTGAAGGCGGTGAAGTCCTGAGCGCCGTCGAGGTATTCCTTCAACCAGCCGCTGAACGGAAAGGCACCGGACTCCGGATGAAACAGACCCCAGGCCTTGCCTTGCTTGGCGTTGTAGCTTTCATTGAGGTCGGCAAGCATGTTTTCGATGGCTGCGGACTCGGCCAGTTCAGAGTCACGAGCGTGGAGAACTGCAGGCGTGCCGTCGGGTTTTTTGTCGATCAGGTGGACGATGCAATGACGGATCGGCATGGGCTTCTCGGCTGATTGAAGAGAGGAGGGCAAGCTCCCCCGAAAAAGCGCTCAGTGTACCGCAACCGCTGGTTTTGGCGCGGTGCGAAGGGCAATTCCGGGGCGGCCGGTGGCGCTTATGCGGTTTTTTCCCGGTTTAGAGCAATAAAGCTGACCAAATGGGTAGCTAGAGGCGGATATTTCCCCGTCTCTGTGCTAGTTTTGCCCGGTCTTGCGCGAAGTCACTGCGTTAAGCCTGCAGTCAGCTTTTGTCAGGTCGAACCAAACCCTGATTTCGGTATCTATAACCCCGATCCCGAGGTTATTCGCCGAGGGTGCCAGATCCAGAAGATCGGGCTCGATGGCTGACATTGCACTCTGCAATCCATATGAATTTGATAGGGAAGGAACACTACATGGCTCTTACTAAAGACCAACTGATCGCCGACATCGCTGAAGCTATCGACGCGCCAAAAACCACCGCGCGTAACGCTCTGGACCAACTGGGTCAGATCGTTGCTGATCAGCTGGAAAACGGCGGCGAAATCACTTTGCCAGGTATCGGCAAACTGAAAGTGACTGAGCGTCCTGCCCGTACCGGCCGCAACCCTTCGACTGGCGCAGCCATCGAAATCGCTGCCAAGAAAGTGATCAAGCTGGTTGTGGCCAAAGGCCTGACCGACGCTGTTAACAAGTAAGACTTGTTAAAAAAAACCGTGCGCTGGAGCAATCCGGGCACGGTTTTTTTATGTCTGCGATTTGCCACGAACATCCTAAAACCATTGTGGTAGCGAGCAGGCTCGCCCACATGGCTTAATGACTTCAGCTTTTCAGCGCCCAACGCTCGCGACGCCAGATCTGCTGTTCGGATTGGGTCTTGAAGGTCCAGGCCACGAAGCGGCTCTGCTTCTGCCCCTGGGACATTTCCACCACTTGGCTTTGCAGCACACCTGCTTTTTTCAGCGCAGTCTGGATGGCCGGCAGGTTCGAGGCTTTCGACACCAGGGTACTGAACCACAACGCCTGTTGGCTGACCTGCGCACTCTCGGCGATCAGTTGTGTGACGAATCGCGCCTCGCCACCCTCGCACCACAATTCCGCCGCCTGGCCACCAAAGTTCAGCACCGGCAGTTTGCGCTTCGGATCGGCCTTGCCCAGTGCCCGCCATTTGCGCGTGCTGCCCTTGGTCGCTTCCTCCAGCGAGGCGTGGAATGGCGGGTTGCACATGGTCAGGTCAAAACGTTCACCGGGTTCGAGCAGCCCCAGCAGGATGTGCTTGGGGTTGCTCTGCTGGCGCAACTGGATGGCCTTGTTCAGCCCATTGGATTGCACGATGGCTTTGGCGGAGGCCAGGGCCGTGGCGTCGATTTCCGAGCCGAGAAACTGCCAGCGATAGTCGCTATGTCCGATCAGCGGATACACGCAGTTCGCGCCCATGCCCACGTCCAGCACTTTTACCGCCGCGCCACGCGGGATCACACCGTCATTGCCTGCGGCCAGCAGATCGGCCAGGAAGTGCACGTAGTCGGCACGGCCCGGTACCGGTGGGCATAGATAATCGGCCGGAATGTCCCAATGGGCGATGCCATAGAACGACTTCAGTAGCGCGCGGTTGAACACGCGTACCGCGTCCGGGCTGGCGAAGTCGATGCTTTCCTTGCCATACGGGTTGATGATCACGAATTTCGCCAGTTCCGGCGTGGTCTTGATCAGTGCCGGGAAGTCGTAGCGACCTTGATGGCGATTGCGCGGATGCAGGCTGGCCTTCTCGCGCGGCTCCACGGCTTTGGCCGGGGTCGCGGACTCAGGCTTTTTGCGCGCAGGTTTCGGTGTACGGGGGGCGGTCATGGCGGTGGTCGATTCGGGTATGGCTAAAAGTGGCGGGCATTGTCCCACATCCTGTGGGAGCGAGGTCAGGGGTGTTTGGTCAATGTGGCAAGCATAAAAAAGGGAGGCCACCGGGGCCTCCCTTTTTCATTGCGATTCGCCGTTACAGGCTGGCAATCCGCGCATGCTGCTCGGCCAACTTGCCCAGAGCCTGTTCGGCTTCGGCCAGTTTGGCGCGTTCTTTCTCGATGACTTCGGCTGGCGCCTTGTCAACGAAACCAGCGTTGGAGAGCTTGCCGCCGACGCGTTGTACTTCGCCTTGCAGGCGCTGGATTTCCTTGTCCAGGCGCGCCAGCTCGGCACCTTTGTCGATCAGGCCAGCCATTGGCACCAGCACTTCCATCTCGCCAACCAGTGCAGTGGCGGACAGCGGTGCTTCTTCGCCCGCAGCCAGTACGGTGATCGATTCCAGACGCGCCAGCTTCTTCAGCAAGGCTTCGTTCTCGGTCAGGCGACGCTGATCTTCAGCGCTGACATTTTTCAGGAACAGCGGCAGCGGTTTGCCCGGCCCGATGTTCATCTCGCCACGAATGTTCCGCGTGCCGAGCATCAGCCCCTTGAGCCATTCGATGTCGTCTTCGGCTGCCTGATCGATGCGTGTTTCGTTGGCCACCGGCCAAGGTTGCAGCATGATCGTCTTGCCTTCGATACCGGCCAGCGGCGCGATGCGCTGCCAGATTTCTTCGGTGATGAATGGCATGAACGGGTGCGCCAGGCGCAGAGCCACTTCCAGTACGCGAACCAGCGTGCGACGGGTGCCGCGCTGACGCTCGACCGGCGCGTTTTCATCCCACAGCACAGGTTTGGACAGTTCCAGGTACCAGTCGCAGTACTGGTTCCAGATGAACTCGTACAGGGCTTGTGCCGCCAGGTCGAAACGGAACTGATCCAGTTGACGGGTCACTTCGGCTTCGGTGCGTTGCAGCTGCGAAATGATCCAGCGGTCAGCCAGCGACAGCTCAAAGGCCTCGCCGTTCTGGCCGCAGTCTTCGCCCTTGTCCAGCACGTAGCGCGCGGCGTTCCAGATCTTGTTGCAGAAGTTGCGATAGCCTTCAACGCGACCCATGTCGAACTTGATGTCGCGGCCGGTCGACGCCAGCGAGCAGAACGTGAAGCGCAGGGCATCGGTGCCGTAGCTGGCGATGCCGTCGGCAAACTCTTCGCGGGTCTGCTTCTCGATTTTCTTCGCCAGTTTTGGCTGCATCATGCCGGAGGTGCGTTTCTGCACCAGTTCTTCCAGCTCGATGCCGTCGATGATGTCCAGCGGGTCCAGGACGTTACCCTTGGACTTGGACATTTTTTGGCCTTGGCCATCTCGCACCAGACCGTGAACATAAACAGTCTTGAACGGAACCTGCGGCGTGCCGTCTTCGTTTTTCACCAAATGCATGGTGAGCATGATCATCCGGGCAACCCAGAAGAAGATGATGTCGAAGCCAGTCACCAGAACGTCGGTGGAGTGGAATTTCTTCAGGAACTCGGTCTGTTCCGGCCAGCCGAGAGTGGAGAATGTCCACAGGCCCGAACTGAACCAGGTGTCGAGAACGTCGTTGTCCTGTTGCAGCGCAACGTCCGGGCCAAGGTTGTGCTTGGCACGCACTTCGGCTTCGTCGCGACCGACGTAGACCTTGCCGGACTCGTCGTACCAGGCCGGAATCCGGTGGCCCCACCACAGCTGACGGCTGATGCACCAGTCCTGGATGTCGCGCATCCACGAAAAGTACATGTTTTCGTACTGTTTCGGCACGAACTGGATGCGTCCGTCTTCAACGGCAGCAATCGCAGGCTCGGCCAATGGCTTGGTGGAAACGTACCACTGGTCGGTCAGCCACGGTTCGATGATGGTGCCGGAGCGGTCGCCTTTCGGCACTTTCAGGGCGTGATCGTTGACGCTGACCAACAGGCCTGCTGCATCGAATGCCGCAACGATTTGCTTACGCGCTTCGAAGCGGTCGAGACCGGCGTATTCGGCCGGGATCTTGCCGTCGATGCTCTCGTTCAGCGTGCCGTCGAGGTTAAACACCTGTGCGGCCGGCAGGACGTTGGCGTTCTTGTCGAAGATGTTCAGCAGCGGCAGGTTGTGACGCTTGCCGACTTCGTAGTCGTTGAAGTCATGGGCCGGGGTGATTTTTACGCAGCCGGTGCCGAATTCAGGGTCGCAGTAATCGTCGGCGATGATCGGGATGCGGCGGCCAACCAGCGGCAGCTCGACGAATTTGCCGATCAGGGCTTTGTAGCGTTCATCGTTCGGGTTAACCGCGACGGCGGAGTCGCCGAGCATGGTTTCCGGGCGAGTGGTCGCGACGATCAGGTAATCGTTACCTTCAGCGGTTTTGACGCCGTCAGCCAGTGGGTACTTGAGGTTCCACAGGAAACCTTTCTCGTCGTGGTTTTCCACTTCGAGGTCGGAAATCGCCGTGTGCAACTTGGTGTCCCAGTTGACCAGGCGCTTGCCGCGATAAATCAGGCCGTCTTCGTGCAGGCGTACAAACGCTTCTTTCACGGCTTCCGAGAGGCCGTCGTCCATGGTGAAGCGCTCACGGCTCCAGTCGACGGAGGAGCCGAGGCGACGGATCTGACGGCTGATGTTGCCACCGGACTGATCCTTCCACTCCCAGACTTTCTCGAGGAATTTTTCTCGGCCCAGATCGTGACGATTCTGGCCCTGGGCTTCGAGTTGACGCTCCACCAGCATTTGCGTGGCGATACCGGCGTGGTCGGTGCCCGGCTGCCACAAGGTGTTGCGACCCTGCATGCGGCGGAAACGGATCAGGGCGTCCATGATCGCGTTGTTGAAGCCATGACCCATGTGCAGGCTGCCGGTGACGTTCGGCGGCGGGATCATGATGGTGTAGGACTCGCCCGCGCCTTGCGGGGCGAAGTAATTCTCTGACTCCCAGGTGTTGTACCAGGAAGTTTCAATGGCGTGCGGCTGGTAGGTCTTATCCATGCGCGGCGGGACCCTATTGGCATTTATTCAGGAAAAGCCGGGAAGTATAGCGGGGATAAGCGGAGGCGCGTAGAGCGAGGTGACAATGGGCGGGGGAAAATTGTGGCAAATTGACCCACAGGGATACATATCCCTGTGGGAGCGAGCCTGCTCGCGATAGCGATCTATCAGGCGATGCGATTCAAATCGTTATGCCGTGTTTCCTTCAGGCACAGCACCGCAATCAAACTCAGCACCGCCGCCCCGGACACATACCCGCCGACATAACTCAAACCACCCATTGCGACCAGTTTCTGTGCGAAGAATGGCGCCGCGGAGGCCCCGACAATCCCACCCAGGTTGTAGGCGGCGGAGGCGCCGGTATACCGCACATGGGTTGGAAACAGTTCCGGCAGCAGTGCGCCCATCGGCGCAAACGTCACGCCCATCAAAAAAAGCTCGATGCACAGGAACAGCGCCACGCCCCAGGTCGAGCCCTGGGTCAGCAATGGCTCCATCAGGAAGCCGGACAGAATCGCCAGCACGCCACCGATGATCAGCACCGGTTTGCGTCCGTAGCGGTCACTGGCCCAGGCAGACAGCGGGGTGGCGGCAGCCATGAACAACACGGCAAAGCACAGCAGGCCGAGGAAGGTTTCGCGGCTGTAGCCCAGTGTCGCGACGCCATAACTCAGCGAGAACACAGTCGAGATGTAGAACAGCGCGTAGCACACCACCATGGAACCAGCCCCCAGCAGCACTGGCATCCAGTATTGGCTGAACAGCTCGACCAGTGGAATCTTCACCCGTTCCTGGCGAGCGACGGCGTTGGCGAAAACCGGTGTTTCGTGAAGCTTGAGGCGCACGTACAGGCCGACCATCACCAGCGCAGCACTGAGCAGGAACGGAATCCGCCAGCCCCACGAACGGAACTGTTCGTCGTCCAGTGCCATGGCCAACGTGAGAAACAGGCCGTTCGCCGCGAGAAAGCCAATGGACGGGCCCAGTTGCGGGAACATGCCGAACCAGGCGCGCTTGCCCTTCGGCGCGTTCTCCGTGGCCAGCAGCGCCGCGCCACCCCATTCGCCGCCCAGCCCCAGGCCTTGGCCGAAACGCAGTACGCAGAGCAGGATCGGAGCCCAGGCGCCGATGCTGTCGTAACCGGGCAGCACGCCGATCAACGTGGTGCACACGCCCATCAGCAGTAGCGAGGCCACCAGGGTGGATTTGCGGCCGATACGGTCGCCAAAGTGGCCGAACAGCGCCGAGCCCAGCGGTCGCGCCAGGAACGCGATGCCGAACGTGAGAAAAGCCGAAAGCATTTGCGCCGTGCCGGATGTCTGCGGAAAGAACACCGGGCCGATCACCAGTGCGGCGGCGGTGGCATAAACGTAGAAGTCGTAGAACTCGATGGCAGTGCCGATGAAGCTTGCGGTAGCCACGCGGGTGGCAGAGTTCGTCGGTTGCGCAGGTGTGGCGTCGTCGTAAGTCGTGCTGGTCGTCATGCGGTTATCCCTGACAGTCATGTGCCCCAGTGGAGCGAATTATTATGGTCGAGAACCCAGGGATGTGGGTGGAGGAACGGTCGCTGTTCGAGGTAGGAACAGTCGTCGGTCTGTTACGGATACGGCTGATGGTCAGGCCGGGACCAGAGAGGTGCGGGTATGCACCGGGTCGGCGAGGCTTGGGTAAGCGCCTGGATTATAGGAAGGTGGCTAACGATTCAACAAGAGGCGAAAACGCGCTTAATTGACGGTGGCCGCGACCGGGGCTGGGCCGGTGTGCCAGATCAGTACCCGGGTGACGCGATTGTCTTCGGTCTCAAGAATTTCCAGGCGATAACGACCAATCTTCAGGCATACCGCGCTGTCTGGAATGGTTTCCAGCGCCTCGGTCACCAGGCCGTTGAGGGTTTTCGGGCCATCGCTGGGCAGGTGCCAGCCGAGGCTCTTGTTGAGGTCGCGAATCGACGCCGCACCATCCACCACCAGGCGGCCATCGGCCTGGGGGTGGATGTGCGGGTTGTTCAGGCTTTGTTGGCTTTCGAACTCGCCGACGATTTCTTCGAGAATGTCTTCCAGGGTTACGATGCCGAGCACTTCACCGTACTCGTCGACGACCATGCCCAGGCGGCGCTGCTGTTTGTGGAAGTTCAGCAGTTGCAGTTGCAACGGGGTGCTTTCCGGTACGAAGTACGGTTCGCGGCTGGCCTCCATCAGCGCTTCCACTGTCAGGCTGCCGTCATCCAGCAGATGGCCGATTTGCCGGGTGTTGAGAACGGCTTCAACCTGATTGATGTCACTGTGAAACACCGGCAGGCGCGTGCGGGTGTTTTTGCGCAGTTGTTCGATGATGTCTTCGATCGGGTCATCGAGGTTGATCCCGTCGACTTCGCTGCGTGGTACCAGAATGTCGTTGACCGTGATGTTGTCCAGCGCATGGATGCCGGGCAGCGGATGCGTGCGCTGGACGGCAGGCTCGCGATCGTCGTGCTGGGTTTGTTGTGGTTCGTCTTCGCTCTGTTGTACGACATTGGCTTTGCGGGCGAACGGGCGGATCAGCAGTTGGCTGATGGCATTGAGCAGCCAGGCCGCCGGATAAACGATAGTCAGCGGTACGCGCAGCAAGCTGTTGCCAAAGGCGAGGATTGCATCCGGATGGCGGACGGCGAGGGTGCGCGGCAAATAGTCGGTGAGCACCAGCAGGATGGCGCCCGCGCCCAGGCAGGCGGCCCACGGACCGTTTTCCGCCCAGGTGAAAATCGCCAGCAAGGTGCAAATCACCACCACCAGTGCGCGACACAGGGTGTTGCAGAAGATCAGGCTGTCGAGCGGGAAGCTCAGTCTGGCCAGCGGCTTGTCGCTTGAGCGCGAAGCAATGCGCTTGGCCAGTAAATGTTGATGAGCGGCTTCAATGGCGGAAAACAATCCCGACCATAAAATCAGCAGGGCCACTACAGCGAGCATCGGCCCTAAGGGCAAGTCGTCCATTAATGCCGCCTGTCAGATGTGCAGGATGTATTCACGGACCAGCTTGCTGCCGAAATACGCCAGCATCAGCAGGCAGAATCCGGCGAGGGTCCAGCGAATGGCCTTGTGTCCGCGCCAGCCGAGGCGGTTGCGGCCCCAGAGCAGTACGCTGAAGACGATCCAGGCCAGACAGGCCAGCAAGGTCTTGTGCACCAGATGCTGTGCGAACAGATTCTCGACGAACAGCCACCCGGAAATCAGTGACATCGACAGCAGGGTCCAGCCGGCCCAGAGGAAACCGAAGAGCAGGCTTTCCATGGTTTGCAGCGGCGGGAAGTTCTTGATCAGCCCGGACGGATGCTTGTGCTTGAGCTGATGGTCCTGGACCAGCAGTAGCAGTGACTGGAACACCGCAATGGTGAACATCCCGTAGGCGAGGATCGACAGCAGGATATGGGCAAGAATGCCCGGCTCTTCGTCAATGATTTGCACCGTGCCGGCGGGAGCGAACTGCGCCAGTAGCACAGTCAATGCACCGAGGGGAAACAGTAGAACCAGCAGGTTCTCCACCGGGATTCGCGAGCAGGCCAGCAGGGTCAGGGCGATGACCGCGGCGGCAATCAGGCTGGCGGCACTGAAAAAGTCCAGGCCCAGGCCGATCGGCGTCAGCAGGTGGGTTACCAGACTGGCGCTATGGGCCAGCACCGCAAGCACGCCGAGCGTGACCAGCAGGCGCTTGTTGGCCTTGGCGCAGTTGGCCAGGCGAGTGCCTTGATAGATAGTCGCAGCGGCATATAAACAAGCGGCGGCGAGGGTGGTAAGCAAACTGGGTGACAAGGGGAGCATAAATCCTGTTAGGCAAGCCCGAAAGGCGCTGAGTTTGGCATAGAACCGGCACGGCACGAAAGACCAGACAAGCTGACGGCGAGGTGTCCGCCAGACGCAGTCTTCGCTATAATCCGCGACCTGCCCACGCCGCAGGCTCGCCGAGCACAGTTATAGTCCGGTCCGGGCCGCCATTATCCCGGTCTACACAGGGCCTGAAAGGATCGCGCAATGTTTGAAAACTTAACCGACCGTCTCTCACAGACGCTGCGCCATGTCACCGGCAAAGCCAAGCTGACCGAAGACAACATCAAAGATACCCTGCGCGAAGTGCGCATGGCGCTGCTCGAAGCCGACGTCGCCCTGCCGGTGGTCAAGGACTTCGTCAATTCGGTCAAGGAGCGCGCTGTCGGCACCGAGGTGTCGCGCAGCCTGACGCCGGGCCAGGCCTTTGTGAAAATCGTCCAGGCCGAACTCGAAAGCCTGATGGGCGCAGCCAACGAAGATTTGAACCTGAGCGCCGTGCCGCCAGCGGTCATCCTGATGGCGGGTTTGCAGGGCGCGGGTAAAACCACCACTGCCGGCAAACTTGCGCGCTTCCTTAAAGAACGCAAGAAGAAGTCGGTGATGGTCGTGTCCGCGGACGTTTACCGTCCAGCGGCGATCAAACAGCTGGAAATGCTCGCCGGTGAAGTGGGTGTGACCTTCTTCCCCTCCGACCTGAGCCAGAAGCCGGTCGAGATCGCGCAAGCGGCTATTAAAGAAGCAAAACTCAAATTCATCGACGTGGTCATCGTCGATACCGCGGGTCGCCTGCACATCGATGAAGAGATGATGGGCGAGATCAAGGCGCTGCATGCCGCGATCAATCCGGTAGAAACCTTGTTCGTGGTCGACGCCATGACCGGCCAGGACGCCGCCAACACGGCCAAGGCCTTTGGTGATGCGCTGCCGCTGACGGGTGTGATCCTGACCAAGGTCGACGGCGACGCCCGTGGCGGTGCCGCGCTGTCGGTTCGTGCCATCACCGGCAAGCCGATCAAGTTCATCGGTATGGGCGAGAAGAGCGAAGCGCTCGATCCGTTCCATCCTGAGCGTATTGCTTCGCGCATCCTCGGCATGGGTGACGTGCTCAGCCTGATCGAGCAGGCGGAAGCGACCCTCGACAAGGACAAGGCCGACAAACTGGCCAAAAAGCTGAAGAAGGGCAAGGGCTTCGACCTCGAAGACTTCCGCGATCAGCTGCAACAGATGAAGAACATGGGCGGCCTCGGCGGGCTCATGGACAAGCTGCCTAACATGGGCGGTGTGAACCTGGCGCAGATGGGCAACGCCCAGAATGCGGCAGAGAAGCAGTTCAAGCAGATGGAAGCCATCATCAATTCCATGACCCCGGCCGAGCGCCGTGACCCTGAGCTGATCAGCGGTTCGCGCAAACGCCGTATCGCCATGGGCTCCGGCACTCAGGTGCAGGACATCGGCCGCTTGATCAAGCAGCACAAGCAGATGCAGAAAATGATGAAGAAATTCTCCGCGAAAGGCGGAATGGCCAAGATGATGCGCGGCATGGGCGGTATGTTGCCCGGCGGCGGCATGCCAAAGATGTAAAGAATCCGCGCCGACCATCAGGTCGGCGCAAACCCACACGGACGTGGGATTCACAGCAAACCCGCACTTGGCGGGAGCTGACCGGCCGTTTTCAACGACGGCTCTATAGCAAATCTGGATGGCGTCCGATAGGCCGCCGGAAAAAGTCATTTGCAAAAGTCCGGATATTCCTTAGAATATGCGGCCTTTCGGGCACCCATGCCCGCTGTGCCTTTAGATTTGCAGCACCGACTACAGGAACGATGTTCACATGCTAACAATCCGTCTTGCCCTTGGCGGCTCCAAAAAGCGCCCGTTTTACCACTTGACCGTAACCGACAGCCGCAACCCGCGCGACGGTTCGCACAAGGAACAGGTTGGTTTCTTCAACCCGGTTGCTCGTGGTCAAGAAGTTCGTCTGTCCGTGAACCAAGAGCGCGTAGCCTACTGGCTGAGCGTTGGTGCACAACCTTCTGAGCGCGTTGCTCAGTTGTTGAAGGAATCTGCTAAGGCTGCGGCCTGAGCAATATGAACGCGACGCCAGCTGTTGCTGATGATTTGATCGTTATCGGCAAGATTTATTCTGTTCACGGCGTTCGCGGCGAAGTGAAGGTGTATTCCTTTACTGATCCGATTAAGAACCTGCTGGATTACAAAACCTGGACGCTCAAGCGTGACGGCAATGTAAAGCAGGTAGAGCTGGTCAGCGGACGCGGGAACGACAAGTTCCTGGTCGCAAAGCTCAAGGGTCTCGATGATCGTGAAGAAGCTCGTCTTCTGGCCGGTTATGAGATCTGCGTGCCGCGCAACCTGTTCCCTGAACTGACCGACGGCGAGTACTACTGGTACCAGCTGGAAGGTCTCAAGGTCATCGACACCCTCGGGCAACTGTTCGGGAAGATCGATCACCTGCTGGAGACCGGCTCGAATGATGTAATGGTGGTCAAGCCTTGCGCTGGCAGCCTGGATGATCGCGAACGCCTGTTGCCCTATACCGAGCAATGCGTGTTGGCCATCGACCTGGCAGCAGGTGAGATGAAGGTGGATTGGGACGCGGACTTCTAAGCGTGGCTAACTTGCGCGTAGAAGTGATCAGTTTGTTTCCCGAGATGTTCTCCGCCATCAGCGAGTACGGCATCACCAGTCGGGCGGTGAAACAGGGGCTGTTGCAGCTCACCTGTTGGAACCCGCGAGACTACACGACGGATCGACATCACACTGTGGATGATCGCCCATTTGGCGGTGGTCCAGGCATGGTGATGAAGATCAAGCCCCTGGAAGATGCTCTGGTTCAGGCCAAGGCAGCCGCCGGGGAGGGCGCGAAGGTGATTTACCTGTCGCCCCAAGGCCGTCAACTGACTCAGTCGGCGGTGCGCGAGTTGGCGAATCTGGATGCATTGATCCTGATTGCCGGCCGCTATGAAGGCATTGACGAGCGTTTTATTGATGCTCATGTCGATGAAGAGTGGTCGATTGGCGACTATGTACTGTCTGGCGGCGAGCTGCCGGCGATGGTCCTGATCGATGCGGTTACACGACTGCTGCCTGGAGCTTTAGGGCATGCGGACTCCGCTGAGGAAGATTCCTTTACGGATGGTTTGCTGGATTGCCCGCACTACACCCGACCGGAGGTGTATGCGGATCAGCGTGTTCCCGACGTATTGCTAAGTGGCAATCACGCGCACATCCGGCGTTGGCGTTTACAGCAGTCCCTTGGTCGGACCTTTGAACGACGCGCCGATCTTCTGGAAAGCCGCTCGCTTTCTGGAGAAGAGAAGAAGCTGCTCGAGGAATACATCCGCGAGCGGGACGATAGTTAACAACGTATCGATGGTAGATCCGACGATTTACCTTAGGAGCACAGCATGACTAACAAAATCATCCTTGCACTCGAAGCAGAGCAGATGACCAAAGAGATCCCTACCTTTGCCCCGGGCGACACCATTGTCGTTCAGGTGAAAGTGAAGGAAGGCGACCGTTCGCGTCTGCAAGCGTTCGAAGGTGTTGTTATCGCCAAGCGTAACCGCGGCGTAAACAGTGCATTCACCGTTCGTAAAATCTCCAACGGTGTTGGCGTAGAACGTACTTTCCAGACCTACAGCCCGCAAATCGACAGCATGGCCGTTAAACGTCGCGGTGACGTACGTAAAGCCAAGCTGTACTACCTGCGTGACCTGTCTGGTAAAGCAGCTCGCATCAAGGAAAAACTGGCTTAAGTCCAGCTTCCGATGCAGAAAAAAGCAGCCTGCGGGCTGCTTTTTTGTTGCCTGCGATTTATGTAGCGGCGCTTGCCTGCGGCTGAATCAACGCCAACAACGTCCACCCCGCCGAAGGTTTCAGCGAGCTTTCCGGCGTCACCACGTGCACCCAGCCACTGTCGTCGCGAGCAAACAGCAGCGTCGCACGCTCGCCATGCAACGCCTGATAATCCTCCCAGCCGAAGCCCTCGGTCAGGTGCGTGCTGTACAGCTCAGCCCCCTGATGCAGCAGATTGGCCAGTTTGACGTAGGTTAACTCCTCATTGCCCAGCAAGCGCCCGCGGTGTTCATGGCTGGCGCGGTGCTTGTCGGTGCGGCGACTCTCTTGACCACTGGCCAGCCCGAACAAGCGTTGATGACCAAAGTCATGACGAAAACGCATCGACGCCAGGGTGTTCAGTTCGCCGGATGGCGACAGTGCCAGCAAATGCCCAAGCCCCACCAGGTCCAGGTGCGCATCGGCATGTTGAGAGGCCGGGTTGCCGAAATAGGTGGGTAAACCTTCCATGCGCGCCGCCCGGATGTTTTCCCAGCTCGAATCGGTCAGCAGCACGCGGCTGCCCAGTTGTTGCAGCGCTTTGCCCAGCGTGCGCGCCGGGCCGTTGGCGCCGATGATGAGAAAGCCGCTAGGCGCCGGTTCCGCCACTTTTAACAGGCGCGCCAATGGTCGGGCCGTCGCACTCTGCAGTACCACGGTGCCGATAATCACGGCAAAAGTCAGCGGCACCAGCAACAGTGCGCCTTCGTGACCGGCCTCATGCAAGCGAATGGCGAAGATCGCCGAGACGGCCGCCGCAACGATCCCGCGAGGTGCAATCCAGGCCAGCAATGCCCGTTCGCGCCAGTTCAGGCTTGAGCCCAGGGTGCTGAGCATCACGTTCAGCGGTCGCGCGATGAATTGAATGATCAGCAGCAGAATCAGTACCAATGGCCCGAGACCGAGCATGGCATTCAGGTCAAGGCGCGCTGCCAGTAGAATGAACAGCCCGGAAATCAGCAGGACGCTGAGGTTTTCCTTGAAGTGCAGGATGTGGCGCACATCCACACCTTTCATATTGGCCAGCCACATGCCCATCAGGGTCACGGCCAGCAATCCGGATTCATGCGTCACCTCGTTCGAGGCGATGAAAATCCCCAGCACGGCGGCGAGCGCTGCCAGGTTATGCAGGTATTCGGGTAGCCACTGGCGACGAATCAGGGTGCCCAGCAGCCAACCACCAAAAATGCCGAACAGACTGCCGCACAGGATTACGCCACCGAAAGTCAGCAGGCTTTGTTTGACACCGTGGCCTTCAGCACTGGCAATGATGAAGCTGTAGACGACCACCGCCAGCAGGGCGCCGATCGGGTCGATGACAATCCCTTCCCAGCGCAGGATGTTGGCGATCGAGGCTTTCGGGCGCACGACGCGCAGCATCGGTACGATCACCGTAGGCCCGGTGACCAGGGTCAGGCTGCCGAACAGGATGGCCAGCATCCAGTCGAAATCCAGCAGCCAGTGAGTGGCAACGGCAATGACTACCCATGTGGAAAGGGCGCCGACGGTCACCATACGGTGGACGACACTGCCTATTTCTCGCCACTCCGACAGGTGCAGGGTCAGGCTGCCTTCGAACAGGATCAGCGCGACGGCCAGGGACACCAATGGCATCAGCAACGGCCCGAACATCTCCTGCGGGTCGAGCAGATGCAGCACCGGGCCGACCAGGATCCCAGTGAGCAGCAGAAAGAGGATCGCCGGCAGTTTCAAGCGCCAGGCCAGCCATTGACAGAGCAGCGCCGCTGCACCGATTCCGCCAAACGCCAATAAGATCTGCTGTTCGCTCATTGCTGCTCCCTGTTCCTTGTCATGGCGGCCTATGAAAGACTAGCGGCCGTTTTCCTGTCCATTTTTTAATTTTGTGCGCCGCCCCAGGGCGGCGTGACTTGAGTGCCCATGCCTGCCATCGATCACCCATTGATAGACCAATTCCTTGATGCTCTGTGGCTGGAGAAAGGCCTTTCCGATAACACCCGTGGGGCCTATCGCAGTGACCTCGCGCTGTTCAATGGCTGGTTACAGGAAAAGGGACTGGAACTGATCAACGCCGGCCGCGAACTGATCCTCGATCACCTCGCCTGGCGCCTGGAGCAAAACTACAAGCCTCGATCCACCGCACGATTTCTCTCCGGTGTGCGTGGGTTCTATCGTTATTTGCTGCGGGAAAAACTGATTGCTGTCGATCCGACCCTTCGCATCGACATGCCGCAACTCGGTAGGCCATTGCCCAAATCCTTATCGGAAGCCGACGTGGAGGCGCTGTTGAAGGCGCCGGACCTGAGCGAAGCCATCGGTCAGCGCGATCGCGCCATGCTCGAAGTGCTCTACGCCTGCGGCTTGCGGGTGACGGAGCTGATCAGCCTGACGCTGGAGCAGGTCAACCTGCGCCAGGGCGTGTTGCGAGTGATGGGCAAGGGCAGCAAGGAGCGGCTGGTGCCGATGGGCGAGGAGGCGATTGTCTGGGTCGAGCGCTACCTGCGCGATGGCCGTGGCGAACTGCTCGGTGGGCGTCCCAGTGATGTGTTGTTTCCCAGCCAGCGCGGCGAGCAGATGACCCGTCAGACGTTCTGGCACCGGATCAAGCATCAGGCCAAAGTCGCGGGGATCGGCAAGTCGCTGTCGCCGCACACGTTGCGCCACGCATTTGCCACGCACCTGCTCAACCACGGGGCGGATCTGCGGGTGGTGCAGATGCTGCTGGGTCATAGCGACTTATCGACGACCCAGATCTATACCCACGTCGCCCGCGCACGCTTGCAGGAATTGCACGCCAAACACCACCCCCGCGGCTAAACAAAAACACCACAGGAAATTATCTTGTCCTGAAAGTCTTGCGACAGGCGCATTCGGCCACGTGAACCTTATGTGGTAGGCTTTGCCGGTTTGCACGATGGGCGGTTATGACCCGGTGTTTCGGCACGGGCGTTCTGATCGTCCCATTTGTCCGCCTTCAGGAGTTCTCATGCGTCTGACCCAGATTTTCGCCGCCGCAGCCATTGCGTTGGTCAGCACCTTTGCCGTCGCCGATGACGCGGCCGATAAAGCCATTCGTAAAAGCCTGGAAAACCTCCAGCTCGAAGTGCCGGTAGAAACCATTACCGCCAGCCCGCTGCCGGGCCTGTATGAAGTCAAACTCAAGGGCAGCCGCGTGCTGTATGCCAGCGCCGACGGCCAGTATGTCGTTCAGGGCTACATGTTCCAGCTCAAGGACGGCAAACCGGTCAACCTGACCGAGAAGACCGAACGCCTGGGCATCTCCAAACTGGTCAATGACATTCCAGTCGCTGAAACCGTGGTTTACCCGGCCATCGGTGAAACCAAGTCGCACATCACCGTGTTCACCGACACCACGTGCCCGTACTGCCACAAGCTGCACGCCGAAATTCCGGAGCTGAACAAGCGCGGTATCGAAGTGCGTTACGTGGCGTTCCCGCGCCAGGGCCTGGGCTCGCCGGGTGACGAGCAATTGCAGGCGGTGTGGTGCTCCAAAGACAAGAAAGCGGCCATGGACAAAATGGTCGATGGCAAGGAAATCAAGGCCGCCAAGTGCGATAACCCGGTTTCCAAGCAGTTCGCCCTCGGCCAGTCGATTGGCGTGAACGGTACACCGGCCATCGTTTTGGCTGACGGTCAGCTCATTCCGGGCTACCAGCCTGCGCCACAAGTCGCCAAACTGGCGCTGAGTGCGAAGTAAATTTCACATCGTCACGGCCAGCCTTTGACGAGCATGGTCCGGCAGCAGCATCGCCGGGCCATTAATAGAGAGCCGCGAGCATGCGGCTGTTTTCACGGCCGGCCTTGAGTCGGCCGTTTTATGGGGAGTTCACAGTGAAACCGGTCAAAGTAGGCATCTGTGGGTTAGGGACCGTCGGTGGCGGTACCTTCAACGTACTTCAGCGTAACGCCGAGGAAATTGCTCGTCGTGCCGGGCGTGGGATCGAAGTGGCACAAATTGCCATGCGCACGCCAAAGCCTCAGTTCCAAACGACCGGTATTGCGATTACCAACGATGTCTTCGAAGTGGCCACGAACCCTGAGATCGACATCGTAATAGAGCTGGTAGGCGGCTACACCGTTGCCCGCGAGCTGGTACTCAAGGCCATCGAGAATGGCAAGCATGTGGTCACCGCGAACAAGGCGCTCATCGCCGTTCACGGTAATGAAATTTTCGCCAAGGCTCGCGAGAAGGGTGTGATTGTTGCGTTCGAAGCGGCTGTGGCGGGGGGCATTCCAGTCATCAAGGCAATCCGTGAAGGTTTGTCCGCCAACCGCATCAACTGGGTGGCCGGCATTATCAACGGTACCGGTAACTTCATCCTCACTGAAATGCGTGAGAAAGGCCGGACCTTCGAAGACGTGTTGGCTGAAGCGCAAGCCCTGGGCTATGCCGAAGCCGACCCGACCTTTGACGTTGAAGGCATCGACGCGGCGCACAAGCTGACGATCCTGGCGTCGATTGCATTCGGTATCCCGCTGCAATTCGACAAGGCTTACACCGAAGGCATCACCAAACTGACCACCGCCGACGTCAACTACGCCGAAGCGCTGGGTTACCGCATCAAGCACCTGGGCGTGGCGCGCAGCACTGCTTCCGGTATCGAGTTGCGCGTGCACCCGACGCTGATCCCGGCCGATCGCCTGATCGCCAACGTCAACGGCGTGATGAACGCGGTCATGGTCAACGGCGATGCTGCCGGTTCGACCCTGTTCTACGGCGCCGGTGCCGGCATGGAGCCGACCGCTTCGTCGGTGATCGCAGACCTGGTGGACGTGGTTCGCGCCATGACCTCCGACCCGGAAAACCGCGTACCGCACCTGGCCTTCCAGCCGGATTCGTTGTCCGCACACCCGATCCTGCCGATCGAAGCCTGCGAAAGCTCTTACTACTTGCGCATCCAGGCCAAGGATCATCCGGGCGTATTGGCCCAGGTGGCGAGCATCCTGTCGGAGCGCGGTATCAACATCGAGTCGATCATGCAAAAGGAAGTCGAAGAACACGACGGCCTGGTGCCGATGATCCTGCTGACCCACCGCGTGGTGGAGCAGCGCATCAACGACGCCATCGCAGCTTTGGAAGCCTTGGCAGGTGTGGTCGGTCCGGTTGTACGGATCCGTGTCGAGCACCTGAACTAAGCCGTTATCGTTGACCGGGTTCGCTTGCGGGCCCGGCACTACGAACACTGTCCATTGGAGTCAGTCATGCGTTACATCAGTACCCGCGGCCAGGCACCGGCCCTGAATTTCGAAGACGTCCTGCTGGCAGGTCTTGCCACCGACGGCGGTCTGTACGTCCCGGAAAACCTGCCACGTTTCACCCAGGAAGAAATCGCTTCCTGGGCCGGCCTGCCGTATCACGAGCTGGCCTTCCGCGTCATGCGCCCGTTCGTGACCGGCAGCATTCCCGATGCCGATTTCAAAAAGATCCTTGAAGAAACCTACGGCGTATTCGCCCACAGCGCCGTCGCGCCGTTGCGTCAGTTGAACGGCAACGAATGGGTGCTGGAGCTGTTCCACGGCCCGACCCTGGCGTTCAAGGACTTCGCCCTGCAACTGCTGGGTCGCCTGCTCGATTACGTGCTGGAGAAGCGCGGCGAGCGTGTGGTGATCGTCGGTGCCACCTCCGGTGATACCGGGTCGGCCGCCATCGAAGGTTGCAAGCACTGCGAAAACGTCGACATCTTCATCCTGCACCCGCACAACCGTGTGTCTGAAGTGCAGCGTCGGCAGATGACCACAATCTTCGGTGAGAACATCCACAACATCGCCATCGAAGGCAACTTCGATGACTGCCAGGAAATGGTCAAGGCGAGCTTCGCCGACCAGGGCTTCCTCAAGGGCACGCGCCTGGTGGCGGTGAACTCGATCAACTGGGCGCGGATCATGGCCCAGATCGTTTACTACTTCCATGCAGCCCTGCAGTTGGGCGGCCCGGCGCGTTCGGTGTCATTCTCGGTGCCGACCGGCAACTTCGGCGACATCTTCGCCGGTTACCTGGCACGCAACATGGGCCTGCCGATCAATCAGTTGATCGTCGCCACCAACCGCAACGACATCCTGCACCGCTTCATGAGCGGCAACCAGTACGTCAAGGAAACCCTGCACGCGACGCTGTCGCCGTCGATGGACATCATGGTCTCGTCGAACTTCGAACGCCTGCTGTTCGACCTGCACGGTCGCAACGGCGCAGCGATTGCCGGGCTGATGGACAGCTTCAAGCAAGGTGGTGGTTTCAGCGTCGAGCAAGAGCGCTGGACCGAAGCCCGTAAACTGTTCGACTCGCTGGCCGTGGATGACGCACAAACCTGCGAAACCATCGCCGAAGTCTACGAGCAGACCGGCGAGGTGCTGGATCCGCATACCGCGATCGGCGTCAAGGCCGCGCGCGAATGCCGGCGCAGCCTGGATATCCCGATGGTGATCCTCGGCACAGCGCACCCGGTCAAATTCCCGGACGCGGTGGAGAAAGCCGGTGTAGGAAAAGCGCTGGAACTGCCTGTACATCTTTCTGATTTGTTTGAGAGAGACGAGCGTTGCACCGTGTTGCCGAATGACCTGAAAGCCGTGCAGGCCTTTGTCAGCCAGCATGGCAATCGTGGTAAGCCTTTGTAACTGGCAAAACCTGTCACACAAGAAAGCCCGTCTCCTGACGGGTTTTCTTGTTTTTGCATGCCAAACTGGCCGGTAAATCGCCTTTATTGAGGACTAGCGAGCCGAGCACAAGGATGTGGCAATGCAGTATTTAGCAGTGATGAAGCCAGCGGTTGGCTGGATATTTTGGCTTGCCCTTCTGGGGCTGGCCCAAGGCGCTGTGGCGGCGCAACTGGTCGCTTATGCGGCTGAGGTGGCGGCGGTGCCGGGGCCGGGGCCGCTGATCGAGCTTGATGCGCAGGAGCGCGAATGGCTGGTCGGGCATTCACAAGTGGTTGTCGCGTCGACACAGTACCCCTTGTATCTGTTCAAGGACGAGCACGGTCGCTGGAGCGGTTTCCATAACGATGTGCTGGAACGCATCAGCGCCATGACCGGGTTGCGGTTCGTCTACGACGAGACATTCTCCACCGAGCAGTTGCTCGATCGTCTGGAAAGTGGCGCTGCCGACATGAGCACGATGCTGTCCATGAACGACGAGCGCAGGGCCTTTCTGGATTTCAGTCATGCCTTTGGTGGCGCGGGCTGGGTGTTTGTCGGGCACGCAGAGGCTCCTGAGCTGCAATCGCTGGAGCAACTGGCGAAAAAGGTGCTGGTGTTGCCGACGCGACATGCGCTGGAAGCCGTGATTCGTCGTGATTACCCTTCTATCGAAGTGCGTTCGGTAAAAACCCACGCTGAAGCCCGGGCACTGGTTGAGAGCGGTGAAGCGTATGCGACCATCGACAATGAAATCGGAGCGCGGCTCTATCCGTCGGGGCGGCTCAAGGTGGGTGAGGCGCTTGAAGGCAAATGGGACGCGGATTACCTGGCTGTGCACAAAGGGCAGCCACAGCTGTTGAGCATCCTCAGCAAAGCACTGGAGGCGTTTCCGCCCGTTGAACTGCGCGCGTTGCGCCACAAATGGTTCTATGCCGTTGCGCCGGCAAGCACATCCTCAATCTGGGAGGGGGTCACCAGGCAGGTTTGCGTGGGGCTGTTGATCGTCAGCGTGTTTGCACTGCTATCGCTGATCTGGAATCGTCGATTGGCCATTGTGATCGAGCAGCGCTTGAGCGCAGAGAAGGGGCTTCGCGATCAGCTGGCATTCCAGCACGCATTGATGGACGCCATGCCCGACCCGGTGTTTGTTTGCGATCCGCAGGGGCGTTTGATCATGTGCAACAAAAGCTACGAGGAAAGCCTGTCGGTCCGTTTTGATCAGATGCGCGGACAGCGGTTGATCGAGCTGGAAGTTTTGCCCCGAGAGACCGCCGAGCTTTTGCATGCCGAGTTCATGGCTCAACTGCAGACGCGCAAACCACGCTTCAGCGAGCGGCAATTGATGTTCAAACATGGCCTCAGTGGTATCTACCAGTGGACCGTGCCGTTTTACAGTGCGGATGGGCAATTGCGGGGTTTGCAGGGAGGGTGGACTGAAATCGAACGCCGACCCCGACAGACGTGACAGGACAGTTTTTTCTCTGTCATCTTTGCCATGCATGCTCTATCGACCAGAGACGAATATTTACGCGTAATCGATATTCAGAACTTTCTTCTCGGGCCGGCGGTCATTTACTGTAGACACGCCCCAGGCACTTTGTTTTCGGACTATTGAGTGGTGATCGAGATGGAAAGTATCAGTCTCTTGCTCGGTGAGGCTCTGAGCCCGTATCAGGTGACATTGACTCCGGCAGGCATTCATGGCGAATGCCGTGTGACATTGAAGAACGCGACCGGCGAAGTGGTGGTCGATCGCAAATTCAATCAGGCGCAGTTGAGTGACAAGCGATTGTTGACTGATGTGGTCGACGGTTTGCATCGCGATGTACTGATTGCGGAAGGGCGCCTGGAGCCTTGTGTGATCGCGGCGTTACGCAATGCCGCTCAGGACAAGTTGTTGGCCAGCCGAAATTGAATTGTCTTTTGTGGGAACCTTCCTGCACCAAGGTCAGTCAGACCCATTAACAGCAGGATCAAGCATTGTGCTCCGGTGCTTGTAGCTTGCTGCTACCGGTCTTTATGTAGACTGCGTTTAACCCCGAGTCGTCTCCCCACTTCTCGGGGTTTCTTTTGTCCGGATTTTGTCAGTGCCCGGCCTGTTGCTCGAAGAATTTTCGGGCGGCTTGCAGATATTCGCTGCGACTTTCCGGGTCGAGCCAGGCCGCGTAGGCCTCGCTCAGGTAGTCACGAGGCAGCGTGCGCAACAGTTGGTTGATCTCGGTGATGACCTGTCGACCCTGGGGCGTATCGGAGCAACCGATGTAGCCGGACAAGTACTTGCCAGTGCCGCGAATCGGGTAGAACTGCAATTCATCCTCCCCGATCCCTTGCTGCTGCGCCTGATAGCGGATTTCCGGGCGATAACCCAGCAGCAACCGCAGGCGTCCGAGGCGTTGCATTTGCAGGAGACTGCCCAGTGCGTCATTGCCGTAATGCAGCGTCAGAGATTCGGGCGGGGCCTGCTTGAGCATGGCGTCCAGGTACTCGCCGTAGTTGCGTTCGGCGACAATCCCCAGCGTTACACTGCCAGTAGCCAGCAGGGCGGCCAGATCCACTTCGCCCTCCTTGAGGAACGGCGCCAGCACTTCGCGATCCACCCGGCGCACGACCAGGCCATTGCTCATGGCGCGGAACACGGGAATGGAAAACGCGATCCAGCTTTCCCGGTCCTTGCTCCAGTTCAAGGCGGCATCACAGGTCAGAGAGGGCTCATGAAGCATCTGCAAGCCGCGCGCGCGATTGACCAGCATCACGCTGTGTTGGTACTGCGGCATGCCGGCGATCAGTTTGGTTAACAGTTGATCGATGATCCCCAGACCCTTTTTCGGTCCGTCGAAAATGAACAGCGGTGGCAGATCGCGCTTGAGCCAGACCAGCGACTCTTTGGGCTGCGCCCACGCCGAAGGCGCCAGGGCGGTTATCAGGAGCACGCCCGCCATAGCGCGCAACGCTCGTCCGTTACGCCACTGGCCGTGCTCGATGAATTGCGCAACCAGACGCTTCAGCTCAGATGGCTCCGTCTTTGCGCAGTTGTGTGATCTGCGACGCGTCATAGCCAAGTTCCTGGAGTACCTGCGCGTTATGTTCGCCCAGTTGCGGCCCGACCCATTCACAATCACCGGGTGTCTCAGAGAGTTTCGGCACAATTCCCGGCATCTTGAAATCTTTGCCATCCGGCAGTTTGGCCTGCAGGAACATTTCCCGGGCGAGGTACTGTGGATCGCTGAACATGTCTTCGGCACTGAAGATCCGGCTGGCCGGCACGTCGGCCTGATTCAGCAGTTCAATGACCCTGTCCAGCGGCAACGAATTGACCCAGCGATCGATGACGCCGTAAAGCTCGTCACGACGGCTGTCACGACCATCGTTGCTGGCCAGCACTGGATCGTTGGCCAGGTCTTCGCGACCAATGACCAGCATGAAGCGCTTAAAGATCGCATCGCCGTTGGCGCCGATCTGCACATGCTTGCCATCGGCGCTGGTATGGATCGAGGAGGGCGTGATGCCGGGCATGATGTTGCCGGTACGTTCGCGAATGAAACCGAAGACGTCGAACTCCGGGACCATGCTTTCCATCATGGCGAAGATCGCTTCGTACAGCGCGACATCCACCACCTGGCCCTGACCGCCGTTGACCTCGCGGTGCCGCAAAGCCATCAGCGCACCGATCACGCCCCACAGTGCGGCAATCGAGTCGCCGATGGAGATGCCCGTGCGCACCGGTGGGCGATCCTCGAAGCCGGTGATGTAGCGTAAGCCGCCCATGGACTCACCGACCGCGCCAAACCCCGGCTGATCTTTCATCGGGCCCGTCTGGCCGAAGCCCGAGAGGCGCACCATCACCAGCTTCGGATTCAACGCGTGCAAGACCTCCCAGCCCAGGCCGAGTTTTTCCAGGACGCCGGGGCGGAAGTTCTCGATCAGGATGTCTGCTTCGCTCAGCAGCTTTTTCAGAATCTCCAGGCCGTCGGGATGCTTGAGGTTCAGGGTCAGGGACTTTTTATTGCGCGCCTGCACAAACCACCACAGCGACGTGCCCTCATACAACTTGCGCCATTTGCGCAGCGGATCGCCGCCGTCCGGGGATTCGACCTTGACCACATCGGCGCCGAATTCGGCGCAAATGCGCGAAGCAAAGGGACCGGCAATCAATGTGCCCAATTCAATGACTTTCAGGCCTGAAAGCGGTTTGGCGGTCAACGACATACGGGATCCTGTAGGGCAAGGGTTGAGCGGATACAGAGTTTTAACATAGCCGACCGTCAGGCGCCCGAGGTAGATCGCCTTCTATTCGTTGATTGGTGGCTGCATCGGTTAGACTTGCCGCCTTTCCCCGTATCAAGAAGCCCGTTCATGGCCCAGCCGTCCACGACCTACAAGTTTGAACTGAACCTCACCGACCTCGACCGCAGTGTCTACGAGAGCGTCAAGCAGACCATCGCCCGTCACCCTTCGGAAACCGAAGAACGCATGACCGTGCGCCTGCTGGCCTACGCCCTCTGGTACAACGAACAACTGTCTTTTGGCCGTGGTCTGTCAGAAGTGGACGAACCAGCCTTGTGGGAAAAAAGCCTGGATGACCGCGTCCTGCACTGGATCGAAGTCGGCCAGCCGGATGCCGAGCGCCTCACCTGGTGCTCGCGTCGCACCGAGCGCACCAGCCTGCTGGCTTACGGCAGCCTGCGCGTCTGGGAAGGTAAAGTGGTGCCGGCAGTGAAAAACCTGAAGAACGTGAACATCGCCGCCGTGCCTCAGGAAGTGCTGGAAACCCTGGCCAAAGACATGCCCCGCGTCATCAAGTGGGACGTGATGATCAGCGAAGGGACGATTTTCGTGACCGATGATCGCGGTCAACACGAAGTCCAACTGACCTGGCTGCTGGGCGAGCGCGGCTGAGGCTGCGCCATTCCCCGATTTATCCTACGTATTCTAGAGAAGCTGCCGTCACCCCATGCGCATTGAACCTCGCCTGCTGCCCGACACCTTGCCCTTCCTCGGTGACATTCCACCTTTGCTGACCCGCCTGTATGCGGCGCGGGGGGTGCAATCCGAAACCGAACTGGACAAGAGCCTGGCGCGGTTGATTCCGTTCCAGAAGCTCAAGGGCATCGAGGCGGCCGTGGATTTGCTGGTGGTCGCCCTCGAGCAGCGTCAGCGGATCCTGATCGTCGGCGACTTTGACGCCGATGGCGCAACGGCCAGTACCGTCGGCACGTTGGGGCTGCGCTTGCTGGGGGCGGCACATGTCGATTACCTGGTGCCCAATCGATTCGACTACGGCTACGGCCTGACGCCGGAAATCGTCGCGGTGGCGCTGGAGCGCCAGCCACACTTGCTGATCACCGTGGACAACGGCATCTCCAGCGTCGAAGGTGTGGCGGCGGCGAAGAAGGCTGGGCTGAACGTGCTGGTCACTGATCACCACTTGCCCGGCGATGAGCTGCCGTTGGCCGACGCCATCGTCAATCCGAACCAGCCCGGTTGCGAATTTCCGAGCAAGGCCCTGGCCGGAGTCGGGGTGATTTTCTATGTCCTGATGGCTTTGCGCGCGCGGTTGCGCGAGCTCGGCTGGTATGCGGACAAGCCGCAACCGAACATCGGTGAGTTGCTCGATCTGGTGGCGCTGGGCAGCGTGGCTGACGTGGTACCGCTGGATGCCAACAACCGGATTCTGGTGCATCAGGGCCTCGAGCGTATTCGTGCCGGTCGTGCCCGGCCGGGGGTCAAGGCGATCCTGGAAGTGGCCAAGCGTGACCCTGCGCGCATTACCTCCACCGACCTTGGCTTTATTGTCGGCCCGCGCCTGAACGCGGCGGGGCGTCTGGACGACATGAGCCTGGGCATCGAATGCCTGCTGACCGAAGATGCCGGCCTCGCCCGTGAAATGGCTGCGCAATTGGACGGCATGAACCAGGACCGCAAATCCATCGAGCAGGGCATGCAGCGTGAAGCGCTGGCTCAGCTCAAGGACCTGCCGTTGGAGTCGATGCCGTTCGGTTTGTGCCTGTTCGATCCTGAATGGCACCAAGGCGTCATCGGCATTCTCGCGTCGCGTATGAAAGAGCGTTACTTCCGTCCGACCATCGCCTTTGCCGATGCCGGCGATGGCCTGCTCAAGGGCTCGGGACGTTCGGTCCAGGGCTTTCATATCCGCGACGCGCTGAGCGTGGTGGCGGCGCAGCATCCGAACTTGATAACCAAGTACGGCGGTCACGCGATGGCGGCTGGCCTGACGTTGCCCGAAGCGAATTTCCCGCTGTTTGCCGAAGCGTTTGATGCCGAGGTTCGTCGGCAACTGCGCGAAGAGGATCTGACCGGGCGCCTGCTGTCGGACGGCACCCTGGCGGTCGAAGAGTTCCACCTGGAACTGGCCCGTGCGTTGCGCCATGCCGGCCCATGGGGACAGCACTTTCCGGAGCCGCTGTTTCACGGGGTGTTTCAGTTGGTCGAGCAGCGTGTCGTCGGTGAACGGCACCTTAAGGTCGTGCTGCGAAGCGAGTGTGGCTCGGTGAAACTGGATGGCATCGCTTTTGGTATCGACCGGGACGTCTGGCCGAATCCGACCATCAAGTGGGTGGAGCTGGCCTACAAGCTCGATGTGAATGAGTTCCGGGGCAATGAGACCGTTCAGTTGATGATTGCTCATATCGAACCGCGATAGCTTGTGTGGCGAGGGGGCAAGCTCTCTCGCCACACAAGGGCGGTATCATTTGCCGGTTGTCTGCGTTTTCGTTTCTTGAACCCTCCCTCATCCCCCGATGTCGACTAGGCTCTAAGCACTGCTTGATTATCCTTGTGACGTCTTGTCGATTTTTTTGCCCGCGGGGGCGGGTGCCGTACCTTTTTCCTGTCACTCGTCGACTTTTCAAACAGAACCCTGGAGCCTGACCACTGATTCGAGAGGTGCCCCATGAGTCTGCTGCTTGAACCCTATACCCTGCGCCAATTGACCCTGCTCAACCGCATTGCGGTGTCGCCAATGTGCCAGTACTCGAGCGTCGATGGCCTGGCCAATGATTGGCATCTGGTCCACCTCGGCAGCCGTGCCATTGGCGGGGCGGGGCTGGTGTTTACCGAAGCCACGGCGGTCACGGCTGACGGGCGGATCACCGCGCAAGACCTTGGTCTGTGGAACGATGAACAGATCGAACCCCTGCAACGCATCACCCGCTTCATTGCCGCTCAGGGCGGCATCGCGGGCATCCAGTTGGCCCATGCCGGTCGCAAGGCCAGCACTTGGCGGCCGTGGCTCGGCAAGCATGGCAGCGTAAAGCCTGACGACGGTGGCTGGTTGCCAGTCGGCCCGTCACCGATTGCCTTCGATCCGCAGCACACTCAACCCAAACAGCTCGACGATGGTGAAATCGCTGATGTGATTCAGGCCTTCGTCGATGCAGCCAGGCGAGCGCTGACCGCCGGTTTCAAAGTGGTGGAAGTGCATGCGGCCCATGGTTACCTGCTGCATCAATTTCTCTCGCCGCTGAGTAATCAGCGGCGCGACCAATGGGGCGGTTCATTTGAAAACCGCATACGCCTGGTGTTGCAGGTCACTGAAGCAGTGCGTGCGGTGTGGCCTGAAGAATTGCCGCTGTTTGTCCGGGTCTCGGCCACGGACTGGGTAGAGGATGGCTGGAATCCGGATGAGACCGTCGAGCTGGCGCGACGTCTCAAAGCCCTTGGCGTAGACCTGATCGATGTTTCTTCCGGAGGGACGGCGGTCAACGCGGAAATTCCGACCGGGCCTGGCTACCAGACGCGCTTCGCTGAACGTGTCCGCAAAGAAGCCGAGATTGCCACCGGTACCGTCGGCATGATTACCGAACCGGCGCAGGCCGAGCACATTCTGCGCACCTGTCAGGCGGACATCATTTTCCTGGCTCGCGAACTGTTGCGCGATCCGTACTGGCCGCTGCACGCCGACGACGATCTAGGGGGACGCAAGGCCATCTGGCCGGCGCAGTACCAGCGCGCCACCCATCGTGATCAACCCATCCACGAATCGGACCTGCGTGACTAAATTTGCAGGCGCCGTCAAGCCGGCTCCTGCAGGACGACTTTCCAGGCACCCATAAAAAGCCCCGCTCTCTTGCAAGAGGCGGGGCTTTTCAGTTTGGCTGGTCGATCAGGCCGCCTGGATCTTGCTGCGGTTTTGCTCGACCTGGTTCAGGTAATCCCTGAGCTTGTCCTGTTCTGCCGGTGTGGTGAACAAGCCGAGCTTGCTACGGCGCCACAGGATGTCATGGGCGGTGGTGGCCCATTCATCGCTGCACAGGTAATCGACTTCGCGGGTATAGAGACCGCCGCCGATGTGTTCGCCCAGATCGCTCAGATTCTGCACGCCTTCGAGCATGCGCCAGGTCCGGCTGCCGTAGGTGGTGGCCCAGCGGCGCGAGATTTCAGTCGGGACCCAGTCAAACCTGTCGCGGATTTTCGAGCTCAGCGCCTGCGGGGTCGTCATGTCTTCGCCGCCCGGCAGGGGCGCATTGGCGGTCCAGCTCGGTTTAATGTGCGAGAAATAAGGGGCCAGTTGCGCCATCGCCGACTCGGCCAGTTTGCGGTACGTGGTCAGCTTGCCGCCGAACACGGACAGCAACGGTGCATCTTCGCCAGCGCCCGACAAGGCGAGGGTGTAATCGCGGGTCACGGCCGACGGATTGTCCGATTCGTCGTTGCACAGCGGACGCACACCGGAATAGCTGTGCAGGATGTCGTCACGACTGACCTGTTTTTTGAAGTGGGCGTTGACCACTTTCAACAAGTAATCGGTTTCACCCTCGGTAATCGCCACCGCAGCCGGGTCGCCGGTGTATTCGCGGTCGGTGGTGCCGATCAGGGTGAAGTGGTTCAAATATGGAATGGTGAAGACGATGCGCTGATCTTCGTTTTGCAGAATGTGCGCATGTTCACCTTCGTACAGCTTCGGCACGATCAGGTGGCTGCCCTGGATCAGGCGGATACCGTATGGCGACTCCATCTTCAGGTCATCACGGATGAACTTGGCGACCCAAGGTCCGGCCGCGTTCACCAATGCTTTGGCACGAATCGAAAACAGGCTGCCGTCGGCGCGTTCCAGGTGCAGGTGCCACAAACCTTTGGTGCGGCGAGCGCTGACACAACGGGTCTGAGTATGGACGTGGGCGCCTTTTTCCCGCGCGGCCATGGCGTTCAGTACAACGAGGCGTGCATCGTCGACCCAGCAGTCGGAATATTCAAAGCCTTTGGTGATTTCGCTTTTCAGCGCGCTGTCCGCACCGAACTTCAGGCTTTTCGAGCCTTGGAGTTGTTCGCGTTTCCCGAGGTTGTCATACAGAAACAGCCCTGCGCGGATCATCCAGGCCGGACGCAGATGCGGACGGTGCGGCAACACGAAGCGCATTTGCTTGACGATGTGTGGCGCCTTGGCCAGCAATACTTCGCGCTCGGCCAGGGCTTCGCGCACCAGGCGGAATTCGTAATGTTCGAGATAGCGCAGGCCACCGTGGATCAGCTTGCTGCTGGCTGACGATGTGTGGCTGGCCAAGTCATCCTTTTCGCAAAGGAACACCGAGAGGCCGCGGCCGGCGGCATCCGCTGCGATCCCCACGCCATTGATCCCGCCACCGATGACGGCGATATCGTAGACCTCGGCGAGAGGGGGCGTAGGCAAGGTAGAAGTGGGCATCGGCTAAGGCCTCGGGGCTTTTGATTTTCTGTATTTGAAATCGAACATAAATGTTCATTTGCGAAAATACTAGCCCATTAAGACGCGCACAGCCAGTCAGCTTCGATTGAAAATACTCATCGAAGGGCCCCTAAAGGAAAATTTACGAACATTGAAGCGTTAGCGGAGAGCTTTTGTGACGAGGGAGCTTGCTCCCGCTCGGCGGCGAAGCCGTCGCATTGACGGCTAATCCGATGATTCTGAGTGAACTCGATTGAATGGTTGAAGGGCTGCTTCGCAGCCCAACGGGAGCAAGCTCCCTCGCCACAGTGGAGGGGGTTGCTTAAACAACCTCCAATCGAACCTTGTGCTGGTTCAACAACTGCGCCAGCGCCGGGGAGGGCTGCTGATCGGTTACAAGGCAATCAACCAGGCTGATCGGACCCAGGCGAATCATGGCGTTGCGCCCGAATTTGCTCGAGTCGGCGGCGAGAATCACCTGACGGGCATTGGCGATGATCGCCTGGGACACCCGTACTTCCTGATAATCGAAATCCAGCAAACTGCCGTCTTCATCGATCCCGCTGATCCCGACCAAGGCGAAGTCGACCTTGAACTGGTTGATGAAATCGACACTCGCCTGACCCACCACTCCGCCGTCACGCCGCACATTGCCGCCGGTCAGCAGCACGTCAAAGTCGTCCTTGGCGCTGAGCATCGAGGCCACATGCAGGTTGTTGGTGATGATCTTCAGGTGATTGTGATTGAGCAGCGCGCGGGCGATGGATTCGGTGGTGGTGCCGATGTTGATGAACAGCGAGGCGTGATCCGGGATCTGTGCGGCAATGGCTTCGCCAATACGCTGTTTCTCATCGCGCATCTGGTCGGCGCGCATGGCGTAGGCGGTGTTTTCAACACTGGAATCGTAAGCCGCGCCGCCGTGATAGCGACGCAGCAAATTGGCTTCCGCGAGCTGGTTGATATCGCGGCGGATGGTTTGCGGAGTAACAACGAACAGCGTGGCCATTTCCTCGATACTCACATAGCCGCGTTCGCGAACCAGTTCGAGGATTTGCTGCTGACGGGGAGGCAGATTCATGGGGCGTCCTTTGGGCTGCCGTGCAAAATTTGCCCATGATGCCGCAGGAATCCGCTCCCTGCCAGTTACAACCAGATACGCGTCTGGGTATTGGCTTATTCAGCCCCTTCCTGTGGCTCCCAATCGCGGGTGCGGCTGACGGCTTTTTTCCAGCCGGCGTAGAGCTTTTCCTTCGCCGCTTCGTCCAGGGTCGGTTCGAATTTGCGCTCGATCACGGCCTTGCCGCGCAACTCGTCCAGGCTGCCCCAGAAACCACACGCCAGGCCCGCCAGGTAGGCAGCACCCAGTGCCGTGGTTTCGCGCATTTGCGGACGCTCGACTTGCGTGCCGAGGATGTCGGCCTGGAACTGCATGAGGAAGTTGTTCGCCACCGCACCACCATCCACGCGCAAGGCTTTGAGGCGTTCGCCGGCGTCCTGCTGCATGGCATCGAGTACGTCGCGGGTCTGGTAGGCAATCGACTCGAGCGCCGCGCGGATGATGTGATCCACGCGGACACCGCGGGTCAGGCCGAACAATGCGCCTCGGGCATACGGGTCCCAGTACGGAGCACCCAGGCCGGTGAAGGCCGGGACCAGGTACACGCCGTTGCTGTCCTTGACCTTGTTGGCGAAGTATTCGGTGTCGTGAGCGTCGTTGATGATCTTCAACTCGTCCCGCAGCCATTGCACGGTGGAACCGCCGTTGAACACCGCGCCTTCCAGCGCATAGGCCACTTCGCCGCGCGGGCCGCAGGCAATGGTGGTGAGCATGCCGTGGTTGGATTTGACGGCTTTGTCGCCGGTGTTCATCAACAGGAAGCAACCGGTGCCGTAGGTGTTTTTGGCCTGACCGGCTTCGACACACATTTGGCCGAACAATGCGGCTTGCTGGTCGCCGGCGATACCGCCGATGGCGATGCCGCTTTTGGTGCGGCCGTAGATTTCCGACGACGATTTCACTTCCGGCAACATTTCGCGCGGGATATCCAGCACCTCCAGCATCTTCGCATCCCACTCCAGGGTGTGGATGTTGAAAAGCATGGTGCGCGAGGCGTTGGTGTAGTCAGTGACGTGCACTTTGCCGCCGGTAAATTTCCAGATCAGCCAGCTGTCGACGGTGCCGAACAACAGCTCGCCGTTGCGTGCACGCTCACGGCTGCCTTCGACATTGTCGAGAATCCACTTGAGCTTGGTGCCGGAGAAGTACGGGTCGGTGACCAGGCCCGTGGTATCGCTGATGTATTGTTCGTGGCCATCGCGTTTCAGCTGCTGGCAGATCTCGGTGCTGCGTCGGCACTGCCAGACGATGGCGTTGTAGACCGGGCGTCCGGTGTTCTTGTCCCAGACCACGGTGGTTTCACGCTGATTGGTGATACCGATGGCCGCGACCTGATCGTGATGCAGGCCGGCTTGCGCCAGTGCCTCGACCATCACCGCGCTCTGGGTGGCGAAGATTTCCATCGGGTCATGCTCGACCCAGCCGGCTTGCGGGTAGTGCTGCGCGAACTCCCGTTGAGCGGTGCAGACCACGTTGGCGTCACGGTCGAAAATGATCGCGCGGGAGCTGGTCGTACCCTGATCGAGGGCAATGATGTAGTTCTTATTCTGAGAGTCGGTCATGTCGATTGCCTTGGACGAAATAAGGGGGTGAGGTCTGGCGCGCGATCTTTTCGGCAGGATCATGCGCCAACGGTATCAAGAAATTCCTGGTTTGCCGTCAATGGCCGTTGTGGCGTCCTTTGTAGCAGGTGCGGCGCCGGGCAGATGCCGAGCGATGATTCCGCGATAGGCCGCGGCACCGAGGCAGGCGCCGACGATCGGGGCAAATATCGGAATCAGGAAGTAGGGGATGTCGCGTCCCCCGGTAAGGGAAATCTCACCCCAGCCGGTGAAAAATGTCATCAGTTTCGGGCCGAAGTCGCGTGCAGGGTTCATCGCGAAACCGGTCAACGGCCCCATCGAACTGCCGATCACCGCAATCAGCAACCCGATCAGGATCGGCGCCAGCGGGCCATTGGGCAGGCCGTTGTTATCGTCGGTCAGCGACATGATCACGCCCATCAGGATGGCGGTGATGATCACCTCGACCAGAAATGCTTGCGCCGTGGACAGGCTCGGATTGGGGAACGTGGAAAACACCGATGCCAGCTCAAGGCTGGCTTCGGCACCGCGAACCATATGGTGAGTTTGTTCGAAATCGAAGAACAGGTTGCTGTACAGCGTGTACACCAACAGCGCGCCGCAGAAGGCGCCAGCGACCTGGGCGAAAATATAGAAGGGCAGTTTGCGCTTTTCGAAGTCGGCAAAAATGCTCAGTGCGATGCTGACGGCTGGATTGAGGTGAGCTCCGGAAACCCCGGCAGTCAGGTAGATCGCCATGCTGACGCCAACGCCCCAGATGATGCTGATTTCCCACAAGCCAAAGCTGGCGCCCGCGACCTTGAGCGCGGCGACGCAACCGGTACCAAAAAAGATCAGAAGCGCGGTGCCCAGAAACTCGGCCATGCATTGGCTCGAGAGCGACGGTTGTTGTAAAGCAGTTGTCATTGAAACCTCATTTTTTTTCTTGTCTGGCGCTTTCCTCCCATCATGGTCAGAGCGCGTTTTTCCCCGAGGCAGAATCCCCATCCTGTTCCCGGTTTACAGCTGGGCCATGCGGTAAGACTTTTCGAGCAGTTTCATAAACGAAAAAATATAGACAAGAAACGCCGCTGTCAAAGGTCGAAAGTGAACCATTGGTCACAAATAAACTATTAGTTCGGTGAATGATTGCGGCTGACCAAGGGCGTAAACCTGTTCAATGGTGCCGGGTTAGAGCCTTTTACGGATCAATGTCCTAGAATCCGGCGCAGGATTTTTCTACTGCCGCCCAGTCTGGAGCTGTCATGACCCCCGCATTGGATTTGCTGAAAAAGGTTCGGGCCGAACACCGAGTGCACAGTTACGAACATGACCCGAAGGCAGCGTCCTATGGGCTTGAAGCTGCAGAAAAACTCGGCCTGGACCCGGCGCAGGTGTTCAAGACCTTGCTCGCGGCCAGCGAGAAAGGCGAGCTGCTGGTGGCGGTGGTACCGGTTGTCGGCAGTCTGGACTTGAAAGGTCTGGCTCACGCCGCCGGGGTGAAAAAAGTCGAAATGGCAGACCCCGCCGCAGCGCAACGTTCGACGGGTTATCTGTTGGGCGGGATCAGTCCGCTGGGGCAAAAAAAGCGTTTGCGCACCTTTATAGATAATTCGGCCCAACCCTTCGCGAGCATTTTTGTCAGCGCTGGCCGACGTGGTCTGGAAGTCGAATTGTCTCCCGCCGTGCTCGCCGAACATACCCAGGCGAAATTTGCCGATATCGGCCGCGCCTGAACGTCAAAGGAGAAGTCTCATGCAGCTTGAGTTTCATCAGGTCGACGCGTTCAGTGATCGGCCATTCGGTGGCAACCCGGCGATGGTTTATCGGTTGGATGCGTGGCTCGCCGATGAGTTGATGCAGAAAATCGCTGCCGAGCACAATCTGGCCGAAACCGCCTTCGTGGTACGTGAAGGCCAGGGTTGGCACATCCGCTGGTTTACCCCGACCACCGAAGTCCCGCTGTGTGGTCACGCGACCCTGGCCAGTGCCTATGTTTTGTTCGAAATCTACAAGGAGCCGGTCGAGCGACTGGACTTCACCTGCAAGTCAGGCCCGCTGAGCGTCAGCCGCGAGGGTGGGCGTTTGTGGCTGGATTTCCCGGCGATCACCCCGTCAGAGGTGGGCGTGACCCTCGATGTCGAGCGTGCCCTCGGCGTGGAGGCGGTCGATGTGCGGGGTTCGAATGAACTGTTCGTGGTGCTGGAATCCGAGCAGGCTGTGCTCGATTGCAAACCGGACATGGCCGCATTGGCAAAACTGCCATGGCTGGGCGCCATCGTGACCGCCCGGGGCAGCAAGCACGATTTCGTCTCGCGCTACTTCGCACCGGCGATTGGCATCAACGAAGACCCGGTGACGGGATCGACCCATTGCAGCCTGATTCCGTACTGGGCTGCGCGGTTGAGCAAGTCGAGTTTGACGGCGTATCAATGTTCGGCGCGGGGTGGGGAGTTGTTTTGTCGGCTGGAAGGGGAGCGGGTGAAAATTGGCGGGAATGCGACGCTTGTCGCCAGTGGAACGCTGATGCTCGGCTAACGACGAGTTTCCTGTGGGAGCGAGCAGGCTCGCTCCCACAGGGAGAATGTTGATCAGTGAGCGGTGCTGTAGCGCCGAACGCCAGCTTCTACGGCAGGAATCTGCGCCGCCATGCTTCCGCTCGCCTGGAACAGCACCAGGTGTTCCGCCGCGACACGTACGCCGACCTCGGCGCCAATCAGATGATCGACATGGCTCGGGAAGATCGATTCCAGTTGCGTGCCGGTTGGCAGTTGCAGGCGATAGAGCGTTGAGGCGCCCTGGAACGACTTGCCCACGATCCGCACCTTTAATGCACTGTCGGGCGCATATACGATGTCGTCCGGACGCAGCAACACGTCCACTGCGCCACCCACCGGCCAGGTGTAGGCCCGGTTACCGCGCAACTCGCCCAGTTCGGTTTGCACCGACTCCGGGCTGCTCAATTGACCACGTATGAAGTAACCCTGGCCGATGAAGCTGGCCACGTAGGGCGTCAGAGGTTCGTGATAGAGGTTGTAGGGCGTATCCCACTGCTCCAGTCGACCTTCCTTGAATACGCCGACGTGATCGCTGACGGCGAAGGCTTCTTCCTGATCGTGGGTCACCAAAATCGCGCTGGTGCCACGGGCCTTGAGGATGTCGCGCACCTCGTGGCTGAGCTTGCGGCGCAATTCGCCATCGAGGTTGGAGAACGGTTCGTCGAGCAACAGCAATTGCGGCTCCGGCGCCAGGGCGCGGGCCAGTGCGACACGTTGCTGCTGACCACCGGAAAGCTCGTGGGGGAAGCGCTTGCCGAGGCCTTTGAGGTTGACCAGTTCCAGCAGCTCTTCGGTGACGCGATCCTTTTGCGGATGCTTGCGAATGCCGAAGGCGATGTTGTCGGCCACGCTCAGGTGTGGAAACAGAGCGTAGTCCTGGAACACCATGCCGATCCGGCGTTTCTCCGGCGCAAGGGTGAAGCCGGCACTGGAGATCGTCTCGCCCGCCAGCTGGATGTCACCTTCATGCACCGGCTCGAAACCGGCAATGGCGCGCAGTGTGGTGGTCTTGCCGCAACCGGAAGAGCCGAGCAGGCAACCGATGTCACCGGCGTTCAAATGCAGGTTGAGGTTTTGCACCACCCGCTGGTCTTGATAACCGCAGGCGAGGTTGCGCAGGTTTAGCAGTAATGGCTGGCTCATGCGTGGTGGTACGCCGGCTCGACGAGAAACTCGAGCAGGGCCTTTTGTGCATGCAGGCGGTTCTCTGCTTGATCCCAGGCGACCGAACGCGCGTCGTCGAGCAGGTCGACACTGATTTCTTCGCCACGGTGAGCGGGCAGGCAATGCATGAAAAGCACGTCCGGCGCGGCCAGGTCGAGCAGCGCGCGGTTGACCTGGTAAGGGGCGAACAGCTGAAGGCGCTTGGCGGTTTCTTCTTCCTGGCCCATGGAGGTCCAGACATCAGTGCTCACCAGATGGGCGCCGCGCACGGCATCCTGCGGATCGCGAACGATGGTGACCCGGTCCCCGGCCTTGGCCACGAATTCGGGATTGGGCTCGTAGCCTTCCGGGCAGGCAACGCGCAGCTGGAAGTCGAACTGGATCGCCGCTTCTATATAGCTGTTGCACATGTTGTTGCCGTCGCCGATCCAGGCCACGGTCTTGCCCTGGATGGAGCCGCGGTGTTCGAGGAACGTCTGCATGTCGGCCAGCAGTTGGCACGGATGCAGGTCGTCGGACAGGCCGTTGATCACCGGCACGCGCGAGTTGGCGGCAAACTCGGTCAGGTTGCTGTGGGCAAAGGTGCGGATCATCACCGCATCGAGCATGCTCGACATGACGATCGCGCAGTCGCCGATCGGCTCGCCACGGCCCAGTTGGGTGTCGCGGGGCGACAGGAAAATCGCCTGGCCGCCGAGCTGGATCATGCCGGCTTCAAAGGAAATGCGGGTGCGGGTCGAGGATTTCTCGAAAATCATCCCGAGCACGCGGTTTTTCAGAGGCTCGAACAGTACACCGCGGTTACGCAGGTCTTTGAGCTCAACGCCTCGACGGATCACGCTGACCAGCTCTTCGGGCGTGCAATCCATCAGGGAGAGAAAGTGCCTTGCGCTCATCATTGACTACCTTTTTGCTACAAACCGCAGATGCTCAAAGCCTTGTTTAACGGAACAACGGGCGAGACCTGCGGCGTAAGCCGCACGGGGCGACGAAATAGGGGAAGGCGCGATCTTATAATTAAATGTCGCGTCTTACCAATAGGGCTACGGTTTTTAGGGGATTTCAGAGGGGCTACGGGGTGACCGCAGTAGCGCTTTTGAAGCCTGTTTCCTGACAGCAGCGAGGCATTTGTACACCGCGCCTGCGCAGCTTGGCAATCAAGCGGGGCGCGGATGGCGTATCAGTGGTCGGTTTACGACCCGATATTCGCGGCGTTTCAGCGGGGTGCGTCTGATCTGAAATATTTGCTAATGCAAAGTGCTGGGTTATAAATAAATCACGAGCGACGCAGGAAGCCACCGCAATGGAATCGAAAGAACAGCAGCTAATGGAATTACTCGGCCTCACAGCCCGCTCCCTGACACACCTGACCGCGTCGATGACCTCGATGTCTTTCGAATTGCTGCGTAGCAGCGACCCGGTGACCCGGGACGCCGGTCGGCGGATGATCGACCGGATGGCCACCATCAGTACCGGGCTGGACGAGCACTGGCGGCTGATTGGCGAGTTGACCGGGGTGCATGTCGCCCACGAGCAGATTGAAACCCTCCAGGAAATCCAGTCGCAGGTGCCTCCGAGGCTACCGTCGAGCTGATCGACAACGGCCATCGGCTGGCCTGATGGTCAGCGATTCACAAGACGAACGTCGCTGGCGTGGTCGCTGGGCAGGCGCCATAGTTTTGTTCCCGCGGCCGACATTGCCCGCCCAGAACAAGACAGAGACTGGCCATGACCAAGACTCTCCATCACCGTGCGTGCCACCTGTGTGAAGCCATCTGCGGCTTGACCATCGAAACCACCGAGGCCGAAGCCGGCAACCTGCAGATCACCTCGATCAAGGGGGATCCGCTGGATACGTTCAGTCGCGGACACATCTGCCCCAAGGCAGTCGCCCTGCAAGATATCCAGAATGATCCCGATCGCCTGCATCAACCGATGCGGCGGGTGGGCAGTGAGTGGCAGCCGATCGAGTGGGAGGACGCCTTCGATCTTGTCGCCGAGCGGCTGGCAGCGATCCAGGAACGACATGGGCAAAACGCGGTGGCGGTTTATCAGGGAAACCCCAGCGTGCACAATTACGGGCTGATGACCCACAGCAACTACTTTCTCGGCCTGCTGAAAACCCGCAACCGGTTTTCCGCGACGTCGGTTGACCAACTGCCTCATCACCTGACCAGCCATTTGATGTACGGCCACGGTTTGTTGCTGCCGATTCCGGACATCGATCACACCGACTTCATGTTGATCCTCGGCGGTAATCCGCTGGCCTCCAACGGCAGCATCATGACCGTGCCCGATGTTGAAAAACGCTTGAAAGCCATTCAGGCCAGGGGCGGCAAAGTGGTGGTGGTCGATCCGCGACGCAGCGAAACGGCGGCGATCGCCGATCAGCATCTGTTTGTGCGCCCTGGCGGCGATGCGGCGTTGTTGTTTGGCCTGCTCAATACGTTGTTCGCGGAAGGCCTGACCCGCGACAGTCACTTGCCTGTGGACGGTCTGGACGAGGTGCGCGGGGCAATCGCGACATTCAGCGCCGAGTCCATGAGCCCGTTGTGCGCGGTGCCGGCCGAACAGATCCGCCAACTGGCACGGGACTTCGCTGCTGCGCCAAGCGCGGTTTGCTACGGTCGCATGGGCGTTTCGACCCAGGCGTTCGGCACGCTTTGTCACTGGCTGGTGCAGTTGATCAACCTGGTCTCCGGTAACCTCGATCGCGTGGGGGGGGCGTTGTGCACTGAGCCGGCGGTGGACCTGGTGGCCTCGACCTCGGGCGGGCATTTCAATCTGTGGCAGAGCCGGGTTTCCGGTCGTCCGGAGTACGCCGGCGAGCTGCCGGTGTCGGCGTTGGCCGAAGAAATGCTTACCGAAGGGGAAGGGCAGGTTCGCGCACTGATCACCGTGGCGGGTAATCCCGTGTTGTCGACGCCCAATGGGCGACAGCTGGAGCAGGCGCTGGATGGCCTGGAATTCATGGTCAGTGTCGACCTGTACATTAATGAAACCACGCGCTACGCCGACCTGATCCTGCCGTCCACTTCGGCACTGGAAAACGATCACTACGATACGACCTTCAACATGTTTGCCGTGCGCAATGTCAGTCGCTTCAATCGGGCGATTCTGCCCAAACCCGAAGGCGCGCTGCATGACTGGGAGATTTTCGTCGGGCTGGCCAAGGCCTTTGCCGCGAAGACCGGCAAGGAGCTGAAACCGACGATCGCGCCGGCGCAGATGATCGATCGTGGATTACGCATGGGCCAGTACGGCGACGCATCGGAGCAAAAACTGTCGCTGGCGACGCTGTTCGATCATCCTCACGGCGTTGATCTGGGCGCGTTGAAAGCCAATCTGGCGCCACGTCTTAAAACCGCCAATCAGCGGGTTCAAGCTGCACCTGCCGCGATTCTTGCCGATCTGACGCGCTTTGCCGCACTCCAGGCGCCGGCGGCTGATGAGTTGCTGATGATCGGCCGTCGCCATGTGCGAAGTAACAATTCGTGGATGCACAACTATCATCGTCTGGTGAAGGGCAAACCGCGCCATCAGCTGTTGATGCACCCCGATGACCTGGCCAGCCGGGGCTTGAGTGACGGGCAACGTGTGCGGGTCAGTTCACGGGTCGGGGTGATCGAGGTGGAAGTACTCGGAAGCCTGGATATGATGAAAGGCGTGGTCAGTCTTCCGCACGGTTGGGGTCATGCGCGCCCGGGCGTGCAAATGACCATTGCCAGTGGCCAGCCGGGGTCCAGTGCCAACGACCTGACTGACGAGTGTCAGCTCGATGAGTTGTCCGGCAACGCAGCGCTCAATGGCGTTCCGGTGACTGTGGCGGCTGCCTGATCGTATCTGACGGAGAGACCGAGCAGCGCGCTCGGCTTTCCGTTACAATGCGCCACCGTGCCGACCCATGAGTCGGAAAGTTCAGCCGAGGTGCTCCATGGATATCATCGAAACGATTAAAGAGCAGATTGCCAACAACACCATTCTGCTTTACATGAAAGGCTCGCCGAATGCCCCGCAGTGCGGCTTCTCCGCTAAAGCCGCGCAGGCCGTGATGGCATGTGGCGAAAAGTTTGCGTACGTGGACATCCTGCAGAACCCGGAAATCCGCGCCAACCTGCCAAAATACGCCAACTGGCCAACCTTCCCGCAACTGTGGGTCGGTGGTGAGTTGGTCGGCGGCAGCGACATCATGACCGAGATGGCTGCAGACGGTTCGCTTCAAACCACCATCAAGGCTGCTGTTGAAGCTGCTGCTGCCAACAAAAGCGAAGCCTGATTCGCGAGCTCCCCTGTGGGAGCTACCGAAGGCTGCGATCTTTTGATCTTCAGCAACTAAAAAGCCCCGCCACTCGAAAGAGGGGCGGGGCTTTTTATTGGACTCTTACTCGTCTTCGCCCATCTGCGATTGCAGATAGTTTTCCAGACCAATCTTGTCGATCAGGCCCAGTTGGGTTTCCAGCCAGTCGATATGTTCTTCTTCGGACTCAAGGATGTCTTCGAGCAGTTCACGGCTACCGAAGTCGCCAACTTTCTCGCAATGCGCGATGGCTAGCTTGAGATCGGCATGGCCGGTTTTCTCGATACGCAGGTCGCACTCAAGCATTTCCTTGGTGTGCTCGCCGATATGCAGCTTGCCCAGGTCCTGCACGTTGGGCAGGCCTTCGAGGAACAGGATGCGCTTGATCAGCTTGTCCGCGTGCTTCATCTCGTCGATGGATTCGTGGTACTCGTGTTTGCCGAGCTTGTTCAGACCCCAATCCTCATACATCCGCGCGTGCAGAAAGTACTGGTTGATCGCGACCAGCTCATTGGCAAGGATCTTGTTGAGATGCTGGATGACTGTAATGTCGCCTTTCATGATGGGGTCCTGCCCTGTATTAACTGTCTATAAGGCAGAGTTTGAGCCGCACAACTAAGAGTGTCAAACCTAAGTTATTGAATAATATATGAAAATTAATCGGAATAAGAATGTTTGTGTTCCGCGTCTTGAGTCTAACTAGTTGATTTCAAGGTATAAAAAAACCGGACATGAGTCCGGTTCTTTGAAATAGGGTATTCAGGCGGCTGTAAATTCAGCAGGAAAAGGAATCGCAGCCTGTGCGGTTTGCAGTTCCATCAAGGTTTCACGAACCACTTCCTTGGCAAGGCAGGCACATTTGCCGCATTGACTGGCAACGCCGGTGGCCAAACGGACTTCTTTGTAACTGCAGCATCCTTCATAGATCGCATCGCGGATTTTACCGTCGGTGACGCCAGTGCAGAGGCAAACATACATAAGAGAAGACCGTCGCTTGTTTATGTCTCGAATGCGATGGATCTTAATGTTAACGAGAATGATTGTCAAAGTGCTTTGAGGGGGCATTTCCTCAAGCCTGACGAACGGTTTTCCTTGCCCGCGCCGGAGCTGATTTTGTTGCAGCGATTTTACCTCTGCGGGAAAAACCGTTGAGGACAGGCCAAACACGCAGTGTATGATGGCCGGTCTTTGCGCAACGGATTTGTGTCACAGGGCTGTCGCTTGAGGGTGGCAGGCTGGCGCAAACCTTGTTTTTCACGTTTCTACACCAGGAGATATCCAATGAGCGTACTCGTAGGCAAACAAGCCCCTGACTTCACCGTACCGGCTGTACTCGGCAATGGCGAAATCGTAGACAGCTTCACCCTGTCGTCGGCCATCAAAGGCAAATACGGCCTGGTGTTCTTCTACCCACTGGACTTCACCTTCGTTTGCCCGTCGGAGCTGATCGCTCTGGACAACCGCATGTCTGAGTTCAAGGCACGCAACGTTGAAGTGGTCGCGGTTTCGATCGACTCGCACTTCACCCACAACGCCTGGCGCAACACCCCGGTCAACAATGGCGGTATCGGCGAAGTCCGTTACACCATGGCTGCCGACATCAAGCAGGAAATCATGAAGGCTTACGACGTTCAGTCCGCTGACGGCGTTGCATTCCGTGGCGCGTTCCTGATCGACGACAAAGGCGTTGTCCGTTCGCAGATCATCAACGACCTGCCGCTGGGCCGTAACATGGAAGAGCTGCTGCGTCTGGTCGACGCTCTGCAATTCCACGAAGAGCACGGCGAAGTTTGCCCTGCGAACTGGAAAAAAGGCGACAAAGGCATGAACGCTTCGCCAGAAGGCGTTGCTGCTTACCTGACCGAGCACGCTGCCGCACTGTAAGGCACGCTCCAGGTAAAAAAACCGGCCTCAGGGCCGGTTTTTTTATGGGTGGAATCTGGATGGAACCCTGTAGGAGCAGGGTGGCACCCGGATCAATCGTCGAAATCTTCCCAGCCGCCCATTTGCTTCCAGCGATTGACGATGCCGCAGAACAGCTCGGCCGTCTTCTCGGTGTCATAGCGAGCCGAGTGAGCCTCGCGACCGTCGAAGTCGATATCCGCTGCCTGGCAAGCCTTGGCCAGCACGGTTTGACCGTAGGCCAGACCGGCGAGGGTCGCCGTGTCGAAGCTGGAGAATGGGTGAAACGGATTGCGCTTCATGTCCATACGCGCGACGGCGGCGTTGAGGAAGCCCAGGTCGAAGCTGCTGTTGTGCCCGACCAGAATCGCCCGCTTGCAGCCGTTGGCCTTGAGCGCCTTGCGCACGCCACGGAAGATGTCGTTCAGGGCTGTTTCTTCACTCACCGCCATGCGCAGTGGGTGATCGAGCTTGATTCCGGTGAACTCCAGCGCCGCCGCCTCGACGTTCGCGCCTTCAAAAGGCTCGACCCGGAAGAAGTAGGTGTGATCCGGGTAAACAAAACCCTTTTCATCCATGGCGATGGTGGTCGCGGCGATTTCCAGCAGGGCGTCGGTGGCCGAGTTGAAGCCACCGGTTTCTACGTCGACGACAACGGGCAGGTAGCCACGAAACCGTGCGGCCATTGGGTGACGGGAACCGCCGCCACCGCCTTGACCTTCCTGTTCGTCGTCGAAATGGTCTTCACTCACGCGTGTTCCTCCAGCAGGCGCCAGCGCAGTTTTTCACCGGCGCGCAGCGGGATAACGGTCAGCTCGCCAAACGGCAGGCTGGTCGGGGCAGTCCATTCTTCGCGGACCAGGGTGATGCGATCTGTGTTTGCCGGCAGGCCGTAGAAACGTGGGCCGTTGAGGCTGGCGAAGGCTTCGAGCTTGTCCAGCGCATTGCGCTGTTCGAACGCTTCAGCGTACATCTCGATCGCCGCATAGGCGGTGTAGCAGCCGGCGCAACCGCAGGCGGCTTCCTTTGCATGCTGGGCGTGGGGCGCCGAATCGGTACCGAGGAAGAACTTCTCGCTGCCGCTGGTGGCGGCGTCGAGCAGGGCTTCCTGGTGCGTGTTGCGCTTGAGGATCGGCAGGCAATAGAAGTGCGGCCGAATCCCGCCCACCAGCATGTGGTTGCGGTTGTACAGCAGGTGATGCGCGGTGATGGTCGCGCCAACGTTGGCCGGGGCCGAGTTGACGAACTGCACGGCGTCAGCGGTGGTGATGTGCTCGAACACCACTTTGAGCGTCGGGAAACGCTCGACCACGCGACGCATGTGCTCATCGATGAAGATTTTTTCGCGGTCGAAGACGTCGACATCGCCGCGGGTGACCTCACCGTGGATCAACAACGGCATCCCGACTTCGGCCATGGCCTCGATTGCCGGGAAAATCTTGTCGATGCTGGTGACGCCAGAGTCCGAGTTGGTGGTCGCGCCGGCCGGGTACAGCTTGGCGGCGTGAACGAAACCGCTGGCCTTGGCCTCGCGAATTTCCTCAGGCAGGGTGCGGTCGGTGAGGTACAGGACCATCAGCGGTTCGAACGGGCTGCCAGCCGGGCGGGCAGCGAGAATCCGCTGGCGATAGCCGTCGGCTTCAGCCGCATTGCGGACCGGAGGGACCAGGTTAGGCATGATGATGGCGCGACCAAAGGTGCGCGCGACATCCGCAACGGTATTGGTCAACACGGCACCATCGCGAAGATGAATGTGCCAGTCGTCGGGACGCAGCAGGGTCAGGCGGTCGGACATGAGGGGATTCCAGGCGGGTCAAACTGAGGGGAATGCTACCGGAAAAGACTCTTGCAGGCACTCGCTATCAAGTTTTGCAGGAAGCTTCCGATATCCAACAGGTATGCCGTAAACATCTGTGTGTCGGTCTTTTAGTTGTCGAAGCCAGTGGAGCCTCCCGTGCGCCAGCGTTATTTAGCCTTGCTCAGTGTGTTTGCCAGCCTTCCTGCGATGGCCATCACTTTCCAGACACGTCTGGAGAGCATTGAGTGGACGGTCGAAGGTGACAAGTTCGAGTGCCGGTTGACCCAGCCGATCACCGATTTCGGTTCGGGACAATTCGTGCGCCGCGCCGGCGAGCAGGCGACGTTTCGTCTGAATGCCTCTAACGCGATGCTGGGTGGTGGCTCGGCCACGTTGTTGGCGGCGGCTGCGCCGTGGCAGCCGGGGCGTGGTGACATCAATCTCGGCTCCGTGCGGATCGGCAGCGGCAACTTGCTGTTCAACAGTTCGCAAGCGCAGGCCGGACGGCTGATCAGCGGCCTGATTGACGGTCGCAGCCCGGTGGTGCGGCATTCTTCGGGGGATGGCCGGGTATCGGAAGTGCGCTTGTTGCCGGTCAGGTTCAACAAGGCATTCGCCGATTATCAGGGCTGTGTGGCCAAGTTGTTGCCGCAGAATTTCGATCAGGTGAAACAATCGGAAATCGGCTTCCCTGGCGGCGGTATAGATCTGGATGCGGCGGCAAAAGCCAAGCTGCAGGTGATGCTGGAGTACATGAAGGCTGATCCGACGGTTAACCATATTGAACTCGACGGCCATTCCGACAACAGCGGTAACCGCCTGACCAATCGCGACCTGTCGCGGCGCCGCGCCCTGGCTGTCATGGAGTTTTTCAAGGCCAACGGGATTCTGGAATCGCAGATCACTATGCGCTTCCATGGCGAGCGATATCCGCTGGCGCCCAATATCAACAACGCCAACCGATCGAAAAACCGTCGTGTGGCCATACGCCTGGAGCGCGGCGCGCCTCCCGAGCAAGTGGCGCCTCAAGCCGCAAAACCGGCCACTTCGGCAACTTCCTGACTTATCGGTCATCGTCGCGCTCTCGACATAATCTGTCGCTTCGTCGTCATAAGCTGTCGCGCCACTGTAAATTATCCTGCATGAGCGGTAGACTTCTCGGCTTTCCGTAGAACCCCGTGGAGTGATGGCATGGCGGACGTAAACAAGGTCGTTCTGGCGTATTCCGGCGGCCTGGACACTTCGGTGATCCTCAAGTGGCTGCAGGATACTTATAACTGTGAAGTGGTGACCTTCACCGCTGACCTGGGTCAGGGCGAAGAGGTCGAACCTGCACGCGCCAAGGCTCAGGCCATGGGCGTCAAAGAAATCTACATCGACGACCTGCGCGAAGAGTTCGTACGCGATTTCGTATTCCCGATGTTCCGCGCCAATACCGTTTACGAAGGCGAGTACCTGCTGGGTACTTCCATCGCACGTCCGCTGATCGCCAAGCGTCTGATTGAAATCGCCAACGAAACCGGCGCTGACGCCATTTCCCACGGCGCCACCGGCAAAGGCAACGACCAGGTTCGTTTCGAACTGGGCGCGTACGCCTTGAAGCCAGGTGTGAAAGTGATTGCTCCATGGCGCGAGTGGGACCTGCTGTCCCGCGAGAAGCTGATGGATTATGCCGAGAAGCATGCAATCCCTATCGAACGCCACGGCAAGAAAAAATCCCCGTACTCGATGGATGCCAACCTGCTGCACATCTCCTATGAAGGCGGCGTGCTGGAAGACACCTGGACCGAGCACGAAGAAGACATGTGGCGCTGGACCGTCTCCCCGGAGAACGCTCCTGACAAGCCGCAGTACTTGGAACTGACCTACCGCAACGGCGACATCGTGGCACTGGACGGCGTCGAAATGACCCCGGCCACCGTGCTGGCGACGCTGAACCGTATCGGTGGCGAACACGGCATCGGTCGTCTCGACATCGTCGAGAACCGTTACGTGGGCATGAAATCCCGTGGTTGCTACGAAACCCCTGGCGGCACCATCATGCTGCGCGCTCACCGTGCGATCGAGTCGATCACCCTGGACCGCGAAGTCGCTCACCTCAAAGACGAGCTGATGCCCAAGTACGCCAGCCTGATCTACACCGGTTACTGGTGGAGCCCTGAGCGTCTGATGCTGCAACAGATGATCGATGCATCCCAGGCTCACGTGAACGGTGTCGTTCGCCTGAAGCTGTACAAGGGCAACGTGATCGTCACCGGTCGCAAGTCCGATGAGTCGCTGTTCGACGCCAACATTGCCACCTTCGAAGAAGATGGCGGCGCCTACAACCAGGCCGACGCGGCAGGCTTCATCAAGCTCAACGCCCTGCGCATGCGCATTGCGGCGAACAAGGGTCGCAAGCTGTTCTGAGACCTTTGAGCCGGTAATGGATTTGTGGCCTCCTCAATGAGGAGGCCACAAATTTAAAAAAGGCTTGTTCCAACTGATCGTTCAAAAACACGATTTTTTCGTTACCTGCTGGTTACCTCCCTCCGTGACATCACCGTCGAGTGGTGTACGTCAGTGGCAACTTTTGATGACTGTCACTTTCTGTGAACTCAAATTGTAAATAGCAAAAAAAGTAGCGCTGCTGCGTTTGCTTGCCTGTCTGGACAGGTTGAATGCGCTTTCCTTGAGCCATTTTTCCGATTTTGTGTCTGCGATCAATAAGATTACGTGAAGTTGTTTTTCGCGCGTTTTTTGTATTTCCGGGCACAAGGCGCTGAGTTCGGACCTTTTGTGAATATGGCGTGCATCAATGATGCGCAGATCGCTTGCTGATTCGGGCAACTGAACACCTTGTTCGCCAAGGAAATCCATCCGGGTGGCGTTCTCGTCCGGTGGAGCCTGTGCGGTAGGGTGGCCGGAGGCCGCACGAACATCCGCTGATTCATTTTCCCGGTGTTCCATATCACCCAGAACCTCTATGAAGTGTTCGCCTTTTTCATAGTCGGAAGGTGCGTACAGCGACCGGTAGTTGAAGTTGAGTGTGGCAAAGAAAAGAAGTAGTAAATAAAAAGGGAAGGAAATTAAAAACCATATGTAGACTTCCCTTTCCTTGTTATCCAAGAAGGGTAATGTAATCGCTGCCGAAGTTTCAGACAAGGTTGCGAATATCGCGATAACGGTGATGGGGTTTACAATTTTTTCTTTGGGTTTTTTCATGTTTTTTACTCATTTTGATTTGTCTTTTCTCTAATGGTTAAGGTTTTTGTGGTTTGTTGTTGTTGAGGCGTGGTTGCTTTTTTAGTTGGGTTGCTGTTTTGTCCATTGCTCCTTGTTTTCCGGATTTATCAAAATATACCCTGTTTGTGTTTTTTGGGTGTCCTGTTTTTAATGATTGCTCAAGTTCTGTTTTTTTCTGTAAGAGTGAGTTGAACTTGTTGTGTGATATTTCTCTTGTCAGCGATGGGTATTGAAAGTGGTTGTTACTTTCAGGGAGGGAAATGGAGTTCAGGTAGTGTGCCGGGTGTAACACGAGGGAGATGTCGCTGTTATTTGTTGTAAATTGAAACAAAAAAACACCGTGAAAACGGGCGTGCTCGGCGCTGATACAGTTTTCCAACCGCAGAGTTCGAGGGTTTTTTGTAGGACTAATCCGCGATGTTTGTAGGGAATGTCTTTCGCTGTAGATGTCCGGGGGGCGCGGCATGCCATGGGGGAAACGACTAGGCTATTGTGCTGGCTCTAAAAATTCGAACAGCGAAAATTGGACTTGCCCATGAATAAAGTGCTGATCGTGGATGATCACCCCGTCATTCGTCTTGCGGTACGTATGCTGATGGAACGTCATGGCTACGAAGTCGTTGCTGAAACAGACAATGGCGTGGATGCATTACAACTTGCCCGTGAACAGATGCCGGATATTGTCATTCTGGATATTGGAATACCGAAACTCGATGGCCTGGAAGTTATCGCGCGATTGAGTTCGGCCGCACTGCCGATGAAAGTCTTGATATTGACCTCTCAGGCACCTGGGCATTTCTCCATGCGATGCATGCAATCCGGCGCCGCAGGGTATGTTTGCAAACAGCAGGACCTGACGGAGTTGCTCAGTGCAATAAAGGCAGTGCTGTCGGGTTACAGTTACTTTCCCAATCAAGCGTTGCACACCGTGCGAGCCAGTCTGGGGAACGCCAGTGAAGCCGACATGGTCGATCGCCTGTCGGGGCGGGAGATGATGGTTCTGCAACAGTTGGCCAGAGGCAAGACCAACAAGGAGATTGCCGATGGAATGTTCCTCAGCAACAAAACCGTGAGTACTTACAAGACACGGCTTTTGTTAAAGCTGAACGCACGCTCTTTGGTCGACCTGATCGAGCTGGCTCAGCGCAATGGACTTGTCTGATCCCGGTATTGACGATGCACGATAAGCGGGCACTTATCACGGTTCAGCACAAAGTAAAAAGCCTCCGTTTCGGGAGGCTTTTAGATGTCATAAGTCAAAATCGTAATCGGCCAATTGCTTTTGCAGTCGGCGCTCCTCCAGCAGATTGTCGATGGTGCGGCGTTTGCTCAGGTTGGTTTTGGCTACTTCGACCACCGGCTCGGCGTCATCAGCCTCAACGGGAGTGAAGTCGTCTTCTATGTCCAATTGCTCTTTGCCAGTGCTCATTTAGTTACTCCAGGCTAAGAAGGCCTTTGGCGCTCCTTATATCGACAATCCTCTGGCGGGTAAAAAAGATTTTTTCAATCGATGAATCAATAAACCTAATAGAACCTCAATCGTCCGAGGTCTTGTGCTTGTATTCGCACAAGTCTTCGATACGGCAGCTGCCGCAGCGAGGCTTGCGGGCCAGGCAGACGTAGCGCCCGTGCAGGATCAGCCAGTGATGGGAATCGAGCAGGTACTGTTTGGGCACGAACTTCATCAGCTTGTGTTCGACCTCAACGACATTCTTGCCAGGCGCAATGCCGGTGCGGTTGCTGACCCGGAAAATATGGGTGTCCACCGCCATGGTCAGCTGCCGGAATGCAGTATTGAGCACAACGTTGGCAGTCTTGCGGCCTACGCCGGGCAAGGCTTCCAGTTCCTCTCGGGTTTGCGGCACTTCACCTGCATGGCGTTCGACCAGCAAACGGCAGGTCTCGATGACGTTTTTCGCCTTGCTGTTGAACAGGCCGATGGTCTTGATGTACTCCGACAACCCTTCAACGCCCAGCGCGTGGATCGCGGCAGGGGTGTTGGCGACCGGAAACAGTTTTGCCGTGGCTTTGTTAACCCCGACATCGGTCGATTGCGCCGAAAGAATGACCGCGATCAGCAATTCGAACGGTGAGGAGTAAGCCAGTTCGGTCTTTGGTTCCGGGTTGTCTTCATGCAGCCTGCGAAATATTTCCAGACGTTTTGCAGCATTCATGGGCAGTGCGTTTCCTCGAAGGCGGTCAGTGTGAAGGTGTCGGGCGATGCCAGGCTTGCCATGCGGCAATCAGCAGTCCCAGGAGAATAAAGCCGCCGGGGGTCAGTGTAGCCAGACGTAAAGCGCCGTCGGCGGTCAGCACCCAGCCCTGCCATTGTGCTTGCGTCGAAGCCAGCAACCATGCCAGGTGATTGCCAAGTGTCCCGTATCCCATGAGCTCACGCAGCAGGCCCAGGCCCACCATCAAGCCACCGAACAGCCCATACAAACGCAGGCGGGCTCGCCAGCTGTTCTGAAAGAACTCGTTTTGCTCCAGCACCACACATTGCAACGCGAGCAACGCGGCATAGATGCCTGTCTGCTGATGCCATTGCAGCGACCACGCTTGCGCGCCGAGTTCTGCACAACTGGTCAGCGTCGCCGCGAGCAAAACGCTTGCCCACAAACGTGTCGCCGCAAGCAAGCGTGGGCGCAAGGCATTCATGACCAGGCCGAACGCGGTAATCACCCCAACGAACATCAGCCACAGGCCCAGTGCATTCACCAGAGAACCGGTGGCGCCAATGAGTGGCGTCAGCATCAATGAGCACGGCAGTAATGATGATTTACTCATGGGGCGCGCTCCCGAGCAGTTGTTGCCGATGATCATCAAAGTAGCGCAGTGCGTCGTGGGTGGCGTTGATCACCGCTCTGGAGGTGATGGTCGCTCCCGCCATCTGATCGAATTGTCCGCGATCCTTTTTCAAGGCCCAGCTTTTATCGTCAGGATCGGAACGAGATTTGCCGGTAAAGGATTGCAGCCAGGTGTTGGGCCAGTCGGCGATTCGCGCACCGAGCCCTGGGGTTTCCGTTTGCTTGAGGGTTTTGACACCGATCAACCTGGCGTTTGCGTCGATGGCAATCAGCAGATCGATGGCTCCTGCGTAGCCCGGAGTCTGGCTGCGCAGCAATACGGCAAAGGGTTGGCCGGCCTTTGTCGCTCGATAGCCAGCCAGCAGGGTGCTGTTGCCCAGCGCGGTGTTTTCGAGCGTTAGCGGCTGATCCAGAGGCTGATTGTCGTAGCTGTCGGGGGGGAGCAGGTCAAGCAGGTTGCGACTGTCGATCAAGCGCTGCTCGGCGGCGATACGCGGCGCGCTGCTGTGTTGTGCGAGATAGGTCAGGCCTGCGCCAAACACGCCCAGCAAAATCAGGATCGCAATGCTCGACGCACGATTCATGCTGCGCTGTGCTCCTGTCTGGCGACAGCAAACCTCTCCAGCGCGGGGACGCAGAGGTTCATCAACAACACGGCAAAGGCCACGCCGTCCGGATAGCCACCCCATGTGCGAATCAGGTATGTCAGCAGCCCGACGCCGATGCCGAACAACAGGCGCGCTACGGGGCTTTTCGCGCCGGATACCGGTTCCGTCACAATGAAAAATGCCCCCAGCATGGTTGCACCGCTGAGCAGGTGAAACAGCGGTGAGCCGTGGGAGTCGGAGCCCGTCCCGTTCCAGCACAGCAGGCTGATAATGAACAGGCTCGCCAGCATGCCAACCGGTGCATGCCAGCTGAATACTTTTCGTTGCAGTAGAAATGCACCACCGGCAAGAAACGCCAGGTTTACCCATTCCACACCGCGACCGCCAAAGTGACCAAACGCCGGGTTCGCCGAAAACAGTTCGTCCATCGTCAGGCTTTTATTGATCCGCAGGCTGTCCAGCGCCGTGGCGCGGACCCACGCGTCGGGTGTCTGTCCGAAGCCAAAGATCTGTTGCAAACCACTCATTAGATCCATCCCGTGGGATGACGGCCAATGGGTCATGTGTTGAGGAAAGGTCACCATCACCAGCGCAAAACCAAGCATCGCCGGATTGAACGGATTTGATCCGACACCGCCATACAAATGCTTGCCGAACACCATCGCGAACGCGGCAGCACTGAGGGGCAGCCACCATGGACAATAGGGAGGCAGAGCGAGGGCCAGCAGGGTCGCGCTGACTAAAGCGCTGCCGTCACTCAGGCTTGCCCTGAGGGGGCGCTGGCGCAACCGTAGCACCGCCGCCTCGACCGCCAGTACTGCGACGCCGGCCAGGATCAGATTGATCAACACGCCCCAACCATACAGCCAGAACATCATCAGTGTTCCCGGCAGGGTGGCCAGCAGTACCAGTTTCATCGCCTGCTGCAGGCGATCGTCAACTGACTCAAGGGATGGCATAGGCTTCCACCTGACGTTCGGCCTCGCTGAGTGCACGTTGCAGGGTTTCGAGCTGTTCGGCGGATGCTTCGCTGTTTTGAGCTTTTTTCAGTTCCGCGCGGCGCATGGCCAGCTGGATTTTTGCCCGTTTCAACTCGGCGTCCCTGGTCGGAGCTGCCGGAGTTGCCGGGACCTGCACAGGGGGCGGCGGTGCGACGCTCTCCAGCTGCGCCAGGGTCCGTTCCGCCGCCTCGAACTGCTGTTGCAGGACGATGAGTTGCGATTGCTGTTCAAAGGTTGGCGGATGGCCGAAGGCTTTCAGCGATTTGTGCAATTGAGCCCGGCTCATCGCGACATCGATCTTGGCTTTTTTCAGCGCCGCATCGGCATTCGCCGCTTTCTGGGCGCGGACGCGTTCAAGGGCCGCTTGCACCGGGTCGAGTGTCGGTTCAATGGGGTGCGGCGCTCGCTGCAAGCGTGCCTGGCGGTCGGCTGCTTTCTGTTCTTCTTCACGTTGCAAACGGGCGTTGCGCTGTTCGAACCGGCGACGTGCATGATCGCGCTTGATGGTCCGGGCGCTTTGTTGCTCAAGGCTGAATGCCAGCCCCCCCACAATCGGCAGGACCGTGGCCATGGGCAACGGGCGCATTTCGATGCAATCGACCGGGCACGGCGCCACGCAAAGATCGCAACCGGTGCATTCGTCGACGATCACCGTGTGCATCAGTTTCGCCGCGCCGACGATTGCATCGACGGGACACGCCTGGATGCACTTGGTGCAGCCAATGCATTCGGCTTCGCGAATATAGGCAATCTGCGCCGGAGCCGAACCACGGCTCACGTCCAGTTCCAGCACCGGCACGTCCAGCAGTTGGGCCAGGGCGTTGATGGTTTCGCTGCCGCCCGGTGGGCACTTGTTGATCGGCTCGCCGCTGGCGATGCCCTCGGCGTACGGTTTGCATCCGGGATGGCCACACTTGCCGCATTGAGTCTGCGGCAGGAGGGCGTCGATGCTTTGAATCAGACTCATGTTTTGATCAGTCCGCTGAATCCGAGAAAAGCCACTGCGATCAGTCCGGCGCCGATCAGATCGATCGGCAAGCCGCGAAAGGGCAGGGGAACATCGTTATCGAGTGTGCGCTGGCGCAGATCGTTGAAAAGACTCAACACCAGCCAGAAACCCAGGCCCGCACCCAGGCTCAGGGCCATGGCATGGAAGAAGCCGTTGTCGTCCTGAGCGTTGAACAGCGTCACGCCCAGGACGCCGGCATTGCCCGCCATCAGCAGCCACAGGCCGTCGAAGGAAAGCTTGGGCAGCAACCGCGCGAGCAGTTTGAGCAGGGGGCTGATCAACAGCACGCTCAGCGGCAGAAACACGAACAGACGCAGGGACGTCAGGTCCAACGGCACCAGCAGCCAGTGGAACAGCGCATAGCCGGACACGCCTGCGATCAGCATCAGGCAGGTCGTCGCGATGCCCAGTGCGTGAACCTGTCGGCGCTCGCTGCCCACCAGCGGATCGACGCCCAGCGGCCAGTGCAACACGAGGTTGTTGATCAGGGCTGCACTGATAAGCGTCAAAAGCATTTCGGTCATGATCGTCCATATCCGATGCCGGATAACCCTGTAGGCGCCACATCTGAGGGATAGTATGGGCCAGACATGAAAATCCCACAGCCGCGCCAGGCACGACTGTGGGATCGGTTCAGCACGAGAATTTACTTGATGCGCTGACCTGGCTTGGCGCCGCTGTCGGGGCTGAGCAGGTAGATTTCTTCACCGCCAGGACCGGCCGCCATCACCATGCCTTCGGAGATGCCGAACTTCATTTTCCGTGGCTTGAGGTTGGCGATCATCATGGTCAGGCGACCATCGAGCCTGGACGGGTCCGGATAAGCGCTCTTGATCCCGGAGAACACGTTGCGTTGCTCGTCACCGATGTCCAGGGTCAGGCGCAGCAGCTTGTCGGCGCCTTCCACGTGTTCGGCCTTGACGATCAGGGCGACACGCAGGTCGACGGCGGCAAAGGTGTCGAAGTCGATTTCCGGCGACAGCGGATCCTTGGCCAGTTCGCCATTGCCGGCCGGTGCGGCTGCGCTGGTGTCGGTCTGGCTGGCGGTCAGGTCTTCTTTCGAAGCGTCGGTCATGGCTTGCACTTTCACCGGATCGATACGGGTCATCAGCGGCTTGAACTCGTTCAACTGATGGTTGGCGAGCAAGGTCGCGTGGTCGTTCCAGGTCAGCGGCGCAACGTTGAGGAACGCCTCGGCATCGGCAGCCAGAAGCGGCAGCACCGGCTTGAGGAAGATCACCAGTTGACGGAACAGGTTGACGCCCGTGGCGCAGATCGCCTGGACTTCATCCTGCTTGCCTTCCTGTTTGTTCAGCGACCACGGTGCCTTGTCGGCGATCCACGCGTTGGCGCGGTCGGCCAGGCCCATGATCTCGCGCATGGCGCGGGCGAAGTCGCGGGCTTCATAGGCGTCGGCGATGCTTGGCGCGGCGGCCAGGAAGGCTTCGGTCAGCTCCGGTGCGGCGTTGGTGTCGACCATCACGCCAGCATTGCCTTTATTGATGAAACCGGCGCAACGACTGGCGATGTTGACGACTTTGCCGACCAGGTCAGAGTTGACCTTCTGCACGAAGTCTTCGAGGTTCAGGTCGAGGTCGTCGACGCCACGGCCCAGTTTGGCCGCGTAGTAGTAGCGCAGATATTCCGGCGACAGGTGATCAAGGTAAGTCCGGGCCTTGATGAAGGTGCCACGGGACTTGGACATTTTCTGGCCGTTGACGGTCAGGTAGCCGTGCACGTTGATGCCGGTCGGCTTGCGGTAGCCCGCGCCTTCGAGCATCGCTGGCCAGAACAGGGCGTGGAAGTTGACGATGTCCTTGCCGATGAAGTGGTACAGCTCGGCGGTGGAATCCTTGCCCCAGAACGCGTCGAAGTCCAGCTCCGGCGTGCGGTTGCACAGGTTCTTGAAGCTCGCCATGTAGCCGATTGGCGCGTCCAGCCATACATAGAAGTACTTGCCAGGCTCGCCCGGAATTTCAAAGCCGAAGTACGGCGCATCGCGGGAGATGTCCCACTGTTGAAGGCCGGCGTCCAGCCATTCGGCGATCTTGTTAGCCACGGCGTCTTGCAGGGTGCCGCTGCGGGTCCAGGTTTGCAGCATTTCCTGGAAGTCCGGCAATTTGAAGAAGAAGTGCTGGGAATCCTTGAGCACCGGGGTGGCGCCGGAAATCGCCGACTTCGGATCTTTCAGGTCGGTCGGTGCGTAGGTCGCACCGCATTTTTCGCAGTTGTCGCCGTACTGGTCTTCGGTACCGCATTTCGGGCAGGTGCCCTTGATGAAGCGGTCGGCCAGGAACATTTTCTTTTCCGGGTCGAAATACTGAGTGATCGAGCGTTGGGCGATGTGCCCGGCGTCACGCAGTTTCAGGTAGATCTGGCTCGACAGCTCACGGTTTTCTTCGGCGTGAGTGGAGTGGAAATTGTCGAAGTCCACCAGGAAGTCGGCAAAGTCGGCGCTGTGTTCAGCCTGGACGTTGGCGATCAGTTGTTCCGGGGTGATGCCTTCTTTTTCCGCGCGCAGCATGATCGCCGAACCGTGGGCGTCGTCAGCGCAGACATAAATGCATTGGTTGCCGCGGTGCTTCTGGAAGCGCACCCACATATCGGTCTGGATGTATTCCAGCATATGGCCAAGGTGGATCGAACCATTGGCATAGGGCAGGGCGCTGGTGACGAGGATCTTGCGTGGCTCGGACATGGGGCTCGGCTACTTGATGAAACGGAGGTCGGCCACTATAAAGCGCCGGGAAAGATATTTCACCCCTGCAAATCGTTGCCGGACATGCCGTCCGGAAGACAGAAGAGGTAGGATACCCGCCATATTTCCCAGTCCCGTTTTCGGAGTTGCCCATGAGCGCCGTCAATCGCGCAGCGGTGGAAGCCGTCCTTCGCCAATACACCGACCCTTATTTGAACCAGGACCCGGTCAGCGCCGGATGCGTGCGCACCATCGAGATCCAGGGCGACCGCGTCAGCGTCCAGCTCGAATTGGGTTACGCCGCCGGTCTGTTCAAGAGTGGCTGGGCGCAGATGCTGGAAATGGCTATTCAAGGTCTGGATGGCGTGTCGAGCGCCAAAGTCGATATCACCAGCGTGATTGCCGCACACAAGGCTCAGGGGCAGATCCCGGGGCTGGCCAACGTGAAAAATGTCGTGGCCGTGGCGTCCGGCAAGGGCGGCGTGGGCAAATCCACCACCGCCGCCAACCTCGCATTGGCCCTGGCCCGCGAAGGTGCCAAGGTGGGGATTCTCGACGCTGACATCTACGGTCCGAGCCAAGGCATCATGTTCGGCATTCCCGAGCGCACCCGTCCCGAGATCAAGGACCAGAAGTGGTTTGTTCCGCTCAAGTCCCACGGCGTCGAAGTGATGTCCATGGCCTTCCTGACTGACGACAACACCCCGATGGTCTGGCGCGGGCCGATGGTTTCCGGCGCCTTGCTGCAACTGGTGACGCAAACCGCTTGGGGCGACCTGGATTATCTGGTCATCGACATGCCGCCAGGCACCGGCGACATCCAGCTGACCCTGGCACAGAAAGTCCCGGTGGCCGGCGCAGTCATCGTCACCACCCCGCAGGACCTGGCCTTGCTGGATGCGCGCAAGGGCGTGGAAATGTTCCGCAAGGTCAACATTCCAGTACTGGGCGTGGTGGAAAACATGGCCGTGCACATCTGCTCGAACTGCGGACATGCCGAGCATCTGTTCGGTGAGGGCGGCGGCGTGAAATTGGCTAATCAGTACGGCGTCGAACTGCTGGCCTCGTTGCCGCTGGCGATGGCCATCCGTGAACAGGCCGATGGCGGCAAGCCAACAGTGATCGCCGAGCCGGACAGCCCGATCGCCCTGGTTTACCAGGAACTGGCCCGCCACGTCGGTGCGCGGATCGTATTGCAGGAAGCGTTGACGCCGGCGATGCCGAACATCAGCATCAGCGACGATTGATGGCCTGAAACACAATCAACTGTGGGCGCTAGCCTGCTAGCGATAGCGGATTCACATTCAACAAATATGTTGGGTGAACCACCGCAATCGCTAGCAGGCTAGCGCCCACATTGGTTTTTGGGGTTGGATTTAGATCCGCAACCCGCCATCCATCTCCAGAATCCGACCGGTGTAATAGTCGTTCTCGAAGATGTAAGCCGCCGAATGGGCGATCTCATCCGGCTTGCCCATGCGTTTGAGCGGAATTCCCGCCGTCATTTTTTCCAGCGCTTCAGGCTTCATGCCCAAGGTCATCTCGGTTTCGATGAAGCCCGGTGCAATGCCGGCCACGCGAATGCCGTAGCGCGCCAGTTCCTTGGCCCAGGTCACGGTCGCTGCAGCGACACCGGCCTTGGCGGCGGAGTAGTTGGTCTGACCGACGTTGCCGGCGCGGGAAATCGACGAGATATTGATAATCGCACCGCTGTTGTTCAGCTCGACCATTTTTGCCGCGACTTCACGGGTGCACAGGAACACGCCGGTCAGGTTGACGTCGATCACAGCCTGCCATTGGGCCAGGCTCATCTTGGTCATCTCGCCATCCTTGACCTTGAGCAGCAGGCCGTCGCGCAGGATCCCGGCGTTGTTGATCAGGCCATGGATCGCGCCAAAGTCTTCAGCGACCTGAGCGACCATGTGCGTCACCTGTTCTTCGTTGGCCACGTTGCACAGATAAGCGCGAGCCTCGACACCTTTGGCTTTGCAGGCGGCGACCGCGTCATCGAGTTTTTCCTGGTTCAGGTCCACCAGCGCCAGCTTCGCGCCCTTGCCGGCGAAATACTCGGCCATGGAGCGGCCTAAACCCTGGCAACCGCCAGTGATAATGATTACTTTGTCAGTGAGTTGCATTCGCATGCCCCGGTAGCAGGTCTGAGTGGTTTACCTTTTAGAGCGCCTCTCGATCTGCACCTGAACTGGCTTGGCTGCACATGAGAATTGCCCCGATGGCGTGCTGGGACTATCCACCAGCAGCCCGTCCGTTTTTCTGACGGATTCTATTTAAGGAGTCATAAATTGAGCGTTGAAGCGGCTAAGCATGCACGAGAATTGCTTCTCAAGGAATACCGTGGAGTGCTCTCGACGCACTCCAAAGCGATGCCCGGTTTCCCGTTCGGCTCAGTGGTTCCGTACTGCCTGGACGAGCAAGGCCGGCCGCTGATCCTGATCAGTCGCATCGCCCAGCACACGCACAATCTGCAAAAAGATCCGAAATGTTCGCTCTTTGTCGGCGAACGTGGGGCCGAGGATGTTCAGGCTGTTGGTCGACTGACTTATCTGGCTGAGGCGCAGCAGCTCGAAGACGAAGCGGCTATCGAAGCTGCCTCTGAGCGTTACTACCGCTACTTCCCGGAGTCCCAGGGCTATCACAAGGCCCACGACTTCGATTTCTGGGTGCTGACGCCGGTTCGCCATCGCTACATCGGCGGGTTTGGCGCGATTCACTGGGTCAATGAGCTGACGCTGGCCAACCCGTTCGCCGGCAAGGCTGAAATCAGCATGGTCGAGCACATGAACGCCGATCACGCTAAAGCCATTGCCCATTACGTGGACCTGGCCGGTTTGCCGAAAACGTCGCCAGCGCAATTGGTCGGCATCGATACCGAAGGCATGCACTTGCGCATCGGCCAGAGCCTCTACTGGCTGGCGTTTCAAGCACCATGTAATACGCCGACACAAGTTCGCGAAGCCTTGGTTTTCCTGGCTCACGCTGAACATTGGCCGAAAAATGAAGTGGCCGACGCTTGAATTCACGAAACGGCGACGTCATCTAAGGTGAACTGGCAAGGCATTCTTGCGTTGAGGAACCATTTGATGCGCCCTTTTTTGTTGCTCTTTCTGCTGTTCCCGGTGTTGGAGCTGTTCGTATTCGTCAAGGTGGCAGGGTCGATCGGGTTTTTCCCGGCGCTGTTGCTGATCATTCTCGGCTCGATGTTCGGCGTGTTCGTGCTGCGTATCGCTGGCCTGGCCACGGCACTGCGTGCCCGTGAAAGCCTGAACCGCGGCGAACTGCCGGCCCAGACCATGCTTGAAGGCCTGATGCTGGCGTTGGCCGGTGGCCTGTTGATCCTGCCCGGCTTCATCAGCGATGTGATCGGCCTGATCATGTTGCTGCCGATCAGCCGTCGCCTGCTGGCCAATAAGATGCGCCAGCGTGCCGAGGAGCAGGCGATGCGCCAACGTGCGTTCGCCGATGACCTGCAGGCACGAGGCGGCCCGGTACCGCGCGAGCCGCTGGGCCGCGAGCCCAACGTGATCGAAGGCGAGTTCGAACACCGCGATTCGAAGTAACACGCTCAGCGACACGGCACCTTCGGGTGCCGTGTTCGTTTATGCGGCATCAACATGAAAAATTTTCGATCCCCACCCTTGTAATAAGCTTGTGCGCCCTTATGTAACGGTCACCGCAAGGTTTCTGGCGAACACGCCAGACAGACTTCCGCGGTTCGCTCGACGAACCGCACCCGGCACCGCCGGATTTTGTTAAACCCGCCGGGACTACACCGGCCGATGAAAACCACAATTAGGAGAGATCGACAATGAAGCTTCGTCCTCTGCATGACCGCGTCGTCATCCGTCGCAGCGAAGAAGAAAAGAAAACCGCTGGCGGTATCGTCCTGCCAGGTTCGGCTGCTGAAAAAGCCAACAGCGGCGAGATCCTCGCTGTCGGCACCGGCCGCGTACTGGACAACGGTGAAGTGCGTGCACTGTCCGTGAAAGTGGGCGACAAGGTTGTGTTCGGTCCTTACTCCGGCAGCAACACTGTGAAAGTCGACGGCGAAGACCTGCTGGTAATGAGCGAGAACGAAATCCTCGCTGTTGTCGAAGGCTGATTACCCGCTCATTTTCCCGTTACTACAAAGTATTTAAGGAATATCGATCATGGCTGCTAAAGAAGTTAAATTCGGCGATTCCGCCCGCAAGAAAATGCTCACCGGTGTCAACGTCCTGGCTGACGCAGTAAAAGCGACCCTGGGCCCGAAAGGCCGTAACGTGATCATCGAGAAGAGCTTCGGCGCTCCGACCATCACCAAGGACGGCGTTTCCGTAGCCAAAGAAATCGAACTGGAAGACCGTTTCGAAAACATGGGCGCGCAGCTGGTCAAAGACGTTGCCTCCCGTGCCAACGATGACGCAGGCGACGGCACCACTACCGCTACCGTTCTGGCTCAATCGATCGTCAACGAAGGCCTGAAAGCCGTCGCTGCCGGCATGAACCCGATGGACCTCAAGCGCGGTATCGACAAAGCGACCATCGCGATCGTCAAAGAGCTCAAAGCCCTGTCCAAGCCATGCGCTGACACCAAGGCTATCGCTCAGGTAGGCACCATCTCCGCCAACTCCGACAACTCCATCGGCGACATCATTGCCGAAGCCATGGAAAAAGTCGGTAAAGAAGGCGTGATCACCGTTGAAGAAGGCTCGGGCCTGGAAAACGAACTGTCGGTTGTTGAAGGCATGCAGTTCGACCGTGGTTACCTGTCCCCGTACTTCGTCAACAAGCCAGAGACCATGGTCGCTGAGCTGGATGGCCCGCTGATCCTGCTGGTCGACAAGAAGATCTCGAACATCCGCGAAATGCTGCCAGTGCTGGAAGCCGTTGCCAAAGCCGGCCGTCCGCTGCTGATCGTGGCCGAAGACGTTGAAGGCGAAGCCCTGGCGACTCTGGTTGTGAACAACATGCGTGGCATCGTCAAAGTCGCAGCCGTCAAGGCGCCAGGCTTCGGCGACCGTCGCAAGGCCATGCTGCAGGACATCGCTGTTCTGACCGGCGGTACCGTTATCTCCGAAGAGATCGGCCTGAGCCTGGAAAGCACCACCCTGGAGCACCTGGGTAACGCCAAGCGCGTGACCCTGTCCAAGGAAAACACCATCATCGTTGACGGTGCTGGCGTACAAGGCGACATCGAAGCACGCATCAACCAGATCCGTGCCCAGGTTGCCGAGACTTCCTCGGACTACGACCGTGAAAAACTGCAAGAGCGTCTGGCCAAGCTGTCCGGCGGCGTTGCAGTGATCAAGGTTGGCGCTGGTTCCGAAGTAGAAATGAAAGAGAAGAAAGCCCGCGTTGAAGACGCCCTGCACGCTACCCGTGCAGCCGTTGAAGAAGGCGTGGTACCTGGCGGTGGCGTAGCCCTGATCCGTGCTCTGCAAGCACTGTCCGATCTGAAAGGCGACAACGCCGATCAGGACGTGGGCATCGCTGTTCTGCGTCGCGCTATCGAAGCACCTCTGCGTCAGATCGTTGCCAACTCCGGCGACGAGCCAAGCGTAGTGGTCGACAAAGTCAAGAACGGCGCGGGCAGCTTCGGCTACAACGCTGCGACTGGCGAATACGGCGACATGATCGAAATGGGCATCCTGGACCCAACCAAGGTTACCCGTTCGGCTCTGCAAGCTGCGGCCTCCATCGGCAGCCTGATCCTGACTACCGAAGCAGCAATCGCTGATGCACCGAAGAAAGACGGCGCTGCTGGCGGCGGTATGCCAGACATGGGCGGTATGGGCGGCATGGGCGGCATGATGTAAGCCAGCCTTACCCCTGTACTAAAAACCCCGCCTGCGAAAGCAGGCGGGGTTTTTTATTGACCGGACTTTGAGCGCAGATCAATCCACTGGAGGAGCGAGGTTGGCCGCGATAGACCGGTTCAGGTGCCGGCGGGCACGGCTTGGCTTATGTGACCAGCCTTCGCCGCAGGCTGATAAAGCACCCAGTAATAAGCCCCCAGGCAAATCAGCCAACAGAACACCGCCGTCCACACGTTGTGGGAGAAAAAGTGTGCGCCCTGCATCATCCGCCCGATGGAAAACACGCTGCCCAGCGCAAAGGCAAACACAAACGCTGTACGCGCTAAGCGTGGGCGACGGTCGCGCAACACGAAAAACAGCGCAAACAGCGTAAAGCCCGTGGCCGCATGTCCGCCCGGCCAGCAACGCCCCGGTTTCTCGGTAGCCGGACGCGGGCTCAATAATTCGCTGTAAGTTTCGTGCCCACCAAACTGCTCCAGGCTCCACGGGCATTGCACCGCCGTCACCGCTTTCATCGGCGTGACAAACGAAGTCGCCAAACCCAGAGACAGCACCAGGCAGGCCAGTTCCCGTTTGTAAGGTTTAAGCCTGTCGATGAAAAACGAGCCAATGAAACCAACTATGGCCAGTACCGAAAACGCGATGACCACTTGCTTGGCGCGGTCATGCAGTACGGTTTCGAGGAAGTAACTGTGCCGGCCGATGAAATTCCCGGCGACCGGATCGTAAAACAGTTTGGCCAAGTCCATGTCCAGGTCGGTCAGTTCGAGTAAAACCAACGTGATTGCCGCAACAGCGGGAATGCCCAGGCACACCCAGAGGTTGAGCGGGCGAGAAGCGGGGCGTGCAGAGATCGAAACCATGAAAATTCCCGGGTCAGTGAAATGTTCTTGAGTGCGCAGCCGCGCGGAGTTTGAACCCGATTCTGTCGTCAGTCCGTGAACCGATAGTGAAAAAAACGTTGGGGCCAGAAGCGGCGGTTTTGCCCGGAAGAGAACTGCACACAGTCCTAGCCGTGAGCCACACTTGGCCTTAAGCTGCGCGGGCCACGACGGCCGTTACTGTGTACGGAGAAGGTGCCCATGCGAATTTTATTGGTTGAAGACAACCGCGATATCCTGGCCAATCTGGCCGATTATCTGGGGCTCAAAGGCTATACCGTGGATTGTGCACAGGACGGTTTGTCGGGCCTGCACCTGGCGGCCACCGAGCATTACGATCTGATCGTGCTCGACATCATGCTGCCTGGCATCGACGGCTACACCCTGTGCAAACGCCTGCGCGAAGATGCCCGGCGCGACACCCCGGTCATCATGTTGACTGCGCGCGACCAACTCGATGACCGACTGCAAGGCTTCAAGTCCGGTGCCGACGATTACCTGATCAAACCCTTTGCCCTGTCCGAGCTGGCAGCGCGGATCGAAGCGGTGATGCGGCGTACCCAGGGCGGAGGACGTCGCACCTTGCAAGTCGGCGACTTGAACTACGACCTGGACACGCTGGAAGTTACCCGCGAAGGGCGTCTGCTCAAGCTCAACCCGGTCGGCCTCAAGCTGCTCGCGGTTTTGATGCAGAAAAGCCCGCACGTATTGCGCCGGGAAATTCTCGAAGAAGCGTTGTGGGGGGATGACTGCCCGGACAGTGACAGCCTGCGCAGCCACGTCCATCAATTGCGTCAGGTGATCGACAAGCCGTTCGCCAAACCGTTGCTGCATACCGTGCACGGTGTGGGTTATCGCCTGGCCGAGGGCCGTGATGGAGTTTAAGCAAAGCCTTGCCCAGCGGATCATCATCGCCTTTGCACTGATGAGTGCGTTGGTGGCGGGTGCCTTCGCCATGGGCATCGTCGCCACCGTGCATCTGGTGGAAGAGAAGTTGATTTCTGCCGGTTTGGGCGGCGATTTACAGCGCCTGTTGCTCATGGACAGTGTCTCGGACTGGAGCCATCGGCCCGAACCGGACCAATTGTTCTATTTCAGTGGCGGGCCGGGTGATTTCGAGTTGCCCAAGGATCTGCGGCATCTGGATTCCGGTTTTCATGAGGTGTTTCGCGAGCAGCTGTCCTATCACGCGATGGTCGAAATCGTCGACGGACGGCGTTACGTGCTGCTGCAGGATCAAAGTGATTTCGAAGAACGCGAGCGGGTGCTGTTTGCCGTCGTACTGGTTGGCTTCGTGCTCAGCCTGGCGCTGGCGGTTTTCCTCGGCTGGGTCCTGGCGCGCAAAGTGATGGCTCCGGTTGTCCGCCTGGCCCGGCAAGTCCGCCACCGCGACCAACTACTCGGTCTGGCGCCGCCGCTGGCACCGGACTACGCGGCCGATGAAGTCGGTGAGCTGGCCGTGGCGTTCGATGCGACCCTCGGCCGCCTGCGCCAGGCACTGACACGGGAGCGGCTGTTCACCAGTGACGTCAGCCATGAGTTGCGTACACCGTTGATGGTTCTGGCCAGTTCCTGCGAGTTGTTACTGGAAAACCCGGGCATTGATCAACGCGGTCGCGCTCAGGTCGAGCGCATCTCCCGCGCCTGTGAAGAAATGCGTGAGCTGGTGCAGACCTTTCTGATGCTGGCCCGCGCCCAGCGCGAAGACGCGAGCATGTCACCGCAGCAGACCCTGACTGGCGTGGCCGAAGGCTTGATTGGCCAGTGGCGCGCGCCCATCGAGGCCAAAGGCCTGACGCTGATTTTTGAACCGGGTGAGCCACAGAGCACTCGCTACAACGCCATATTGCTTAATGCGGTGATGGGCAACCTCTTGCGTAACGCGCTGCACTACACTGAACAAGGGTTTATCCGTTTGACCCTGACGACCAGCGGTTTTGTCGTCGAGGACAGTGGCGTGGGCATTCCCGAAGAAAAACGTGAAGCGATGTTCGAACCGTTTGTGCGCGGCAGCGAAAAACGCGGGGAAGGCCTGGGCCTTGGGTTGTCTTTGGTTCAGCGGATATGTGAAAACCAGGGCTGGAGCGTCAGCCTGGCAACCATGGAACCCAATGGCTGTCGTTTTCAGGTGGAACTGCAGACCTCGGCTGCAAGCTGATCGAACCGGCCATGAGCAATGGGAGCGCCCTGATTGTCTTGTAAAACCTGGAAACGATTATGGGTTTTACATGACAATTTTTTCACAAAGGTATGACCTGACGCTGACACGACGCTACCTAATGTAGGAGCCATCAGAAGTACAGGAGACCTCGATTATGGCCGGCCCGATCAAACTGGATTTTTCCGAAAAATACGACGACCAGCACGCGCAACAATACCTGCTTAAACATCAGGACGGCCTGAGTCGTAAATTATCCCACTGGCGGGATGAACAATTGGCGCGCAAGGCCCTGGCTGCGGTCGGTGAACCCGGCCTGGTCCTCGATTTGCCTTGTGGCGCGGGGCGTTTCTGGCCATTGCTGGCGGAGAAGCCCAACCGCGTCATCATCGGCGCCGACAACTCTGAGTCAATGTTGAAGATCGCCACACAGGCGCAACCGGCCGATGTGGTGAAACGGGTACAACCCTTGCACACTTCTGCGTTCGACATCGCCTTGCCTGATAACGCCGTCGACAGCATTTTCTGCATGCGTTTGCTCCATCACATCGGTGAGGCCGAGCATCGACTGGCAATTTTGCGCGAATTCGAACGCGTCACCCGTGACAGCGTCATCCTCTCACTGTGGGTGGACGGTAATTTCAAGGCCTGGAAACGCAAGCGCCTGGAGCGGACCCGTGAGCAGGAAAGTTACCAGAACCGATTTGTGTTACCGGCGGCTACGGTAGAAAAAGAATTTGAACAAGCGGGGTTCAGAATTCAGGAACGTCTGGACTTTTTACCGCTCTATGCCATGTGGCGAGTTTACGTATTACGCAAGAGGTAACAGGATGGCAGTGCAGTGTGCAGCAGGATCGGATGTTGTCTCCCAAGACCGTTTCGACTATTTCTGGAACCAACACGGTGAATGGGTAGAAGAGCCCAATGTTCGCCGTGGTGGAGAAAGTGGTGTGCAGCGCGTCATGGGCAGTGATGATCAACTGCTCTACTTCAAACGCCAGACCGGGCATATCTATCGCAGCCTGCTGCACCCCTTTGGACGGCCGACCGTGCTGCGCGAGCGTGACGCACTTATCGGTGTGAGCCAGCTCGGCGTCCATGTTCCGCAAATCGTGTTCTGCGGCGCACAACGCGACCCCGTGCACAAATGGCGCGCCTTGCTGGTGACCAAGTCACTGGATGGGTTCGAGGAAATAGAACATTGGTACGCCGGGGGCGGCCGCGAGCGTCATGGTGAAGCCGTGCATGACCGCGTGCTGCAGGCCTTGGCAGAAAACCTCGCGCGCATGCACAAGGGGCGTTGGCAGCACAGTTGCCTCTATATCAAGCACGTTTTCGTGCGAGTGACTGGCGAAGGCGAGTCGTCCAAGGTCGAGGTGGCGTTGATTGATCTGGAGAAGTGCCGACAGCGCCTCACTGCCCATCAGGCGGCTGCCCACGACATGAAGCAATTGCGCCGCCACTCGTCGTTCAACCCTACGGACTGGAAGAAACTGGTCTATTTTTATGAGACGGCGTTTGGCAGCGCTATCAAGGGTTTATAGCAATGAAGCTCGAAGTTGCGCGAGGTTTGTTTTTGATAGGAGCCTTGGCAGTCGCTTCGCTCGCGGTGGCTGCGTGGGAGCAGCCACGTACTCAAGTTCTCAGCTCAGCGAACGGCGAATATTGCCCCTTGCCACGAGTCGCCAAGACCTCCGTGGCCACCCGGCCCGACCATGATTTGTTGCTGTTCATGTTCGGCCTTTCTCAAGGATTGAGGCCGCAAAGTTGAAAAGTCTGAAATCCAAATAAAAGGCCTCGCAGATGCGGGGCCTTTTATTCCCGCTTGTCCCGATATCGCACCTGCAAATTAGATCTTGCGTTACTTTCTGGTGTACGCGTTTCCCCTTGTAGGAGCCGGCTTGCTGGCGATGGAATACGACGCGGTTCGTCGGGATAACCGCGCTGCCTGGATCGCCAGCAAGCCGGCTCCTACCCAGGGTTGGTGTTTGGTTCATCGGGTTTGGCCAACAGTGTGTAGACGCACGGCAGCACAAACAGGGTAAATAACGTCCCGATCGACATGCCCGTGGCAATCACCGTCCCGATGTCGAACCGGCTCACCGCACCCGCGCCGGTGGCAATGATCAACGGCACCATGCCGAACACCATCGCGGCCGTGGTCATCAACACCGGGCGCAGGCGAATGGACGCTGCTTCCTCCACGGCCTCGCGCGCGGACAGGCCTTTGTCCTTGCGCAACTGGTTGGCGAATTCGACGATCAGGATCCCGTGCTTGCTGATCAGCCCGATCAGCGTCACCAGTCCGACCTGGGTGTAGATGTTCATGCTCGACCAGCCGAGGAACAGCGGAATCAACGCACCGCAGATCGACAGGGGCACGGTCACCAGAATCACCAGCGGGTCGCGGAAGCTTTCGAATTGTGCGGCCAGCACCAGGAAAATGATCGCCAGTGCCAGGGCAAAGGTCACCCACAATGCACTGCCTTCTTGCACGTATTGCCGCGATGCGCCGGCATAGTCGATGGCGAACCCCGCTGGCGCCTCTTCGCGGGCGATCTGCCGAACGACCTCGATAGCCTCGCCCATGCTGACCAGCGGCACCCCGGACAGAATGGCCGAGTTGAGTTGCTGAAACTGGTTCAACTGCCGCGGTCGCGCGCGGTCGGTTACGGTGATCAGGGTCGACAGGGCCAGCAACTCGCCCTGGGTGTTTCTCACGTAATAGTTGTTCAGCCAGTCGGGGTTGTCCCGAAACGGTCGCTCAACCTGAGCGATGACTTTGTAGCTGCGTCCCTCGATGGTGAACCGGTTGATCTCCGCTTCACCGAGCAGGGTCGCCAGTGTTCCGCCCAGATCCTGCATCGACACACCCATCTGGGCCGCCTTTGCACGATCGATATCTACCACGACTTCCGGTTTGTCGAAGGCCAGGTCGACATCGACGAACGCGAACTTGCCGGATTCCATGGCGCGCTTTTTCACCCGGTCCATCACTTGCAGCAGCAACTCGTAGTCGTTGGCCGTGTTAATCACGAACTGGAAGGGCAGCCCCTCGCCAGTGCCCGGCAGCGAGGGCAGGTTGAAGCCAAAAATTTGCAGTCCCGGGATGCTTTCGAGTTTTGCCTGAACGTCGGGCAGGATCTGCATCTGGGTCCGGCTACGCTCGTTCCACGGTTTGAGCAGGAAGCCGCCGATACCCGATTGCACGCCATTGAAACCGTTGATCTGGAACGACGAGTAGTACTCGGGGAACGCCTTGAAGATCGAGATGAATTCGTCGGTGTAGGTGTTCAGGTAATCGAGGTTGGTTGGTTGCGGGGCGTTGGCGATCATGAAAATGATGCCCTGGTCCTCGTCCGGTGCCAGTTCCGACTTGGTGAACTTGAGCAGCACCGGGATCAGGCATAACACAATGACCGCAAACACCAGCACCACCGGCCGAGTGTTGAGCGTGCCGTGGAGCATGCGCTGGTACCGGCGCTTGAGGCTTTCGAAGATCCGGTCGAGGCGGTGGGCCAATCCGGTGGGGTTTTCATCGTGACGCAGTAAAAAGGCACACATCATCGGTGACAGGGTCAGGGCGACGACGCCGGAGATCACCACGGCACCGGCCAGGGTCAGGGCAAATTCCTTGAACAGTGCACCCGTAAGCCCCGTCAGGAAGCCGATCGGCGCATACACTGCCGCCAGGGTGATGGTCATCGAGACCACCGGCATGGCGATTTCCCGGGCGCCCTCGATGGCGGCGTCCAGCGGTGTCTTGCCTTCCTCGATGTGGCGGTGGATGTTTTCCACCACGACGATGGCGTCATCCACCACCAGGCCGATGGCCAACACCATGGCCAACAGGGTCAGCAGGTTGATCGAGTAACCCATCATTTGCATGAAGAACATCACGCCGATCATGGACAGTGGGATGGTGACCACCGGGATCACCACCGAACGCAAGGCACCGAGAAACAGGAACACCACGACGATCACGATCAGCACCGCTTCGAACAGCGTCTTCACCACTTCGTCGATCGAGGCCTGGATGAACAGGGTGGCGTCGTAGGCGATTTCTCCCTTGAGGTTCGGCGGCAGTTGGGCCTCAAGGTCCGGCATGATCTTGCGCACTTCCTTGATCACGTCCAGCGGGTTGGCTCCGGGCGTGGCCTTGATGCCGATATACACCGAGGGCGTACCGCCGAAGGAGCTGATGGTGTCGTAGTTCTCTGCGCCCATCTCGACCCGGGCGACATCACTTAGCAAAACGCGACTGTCACCCTCGACCTTGAGCGGAATCGCGGCAAAGGCTTCGGCGGACTTGAGTTCGGTGCTGGCGTTGATGCTGGTGACCACGTACTCGCCCTTCACCTCGCCGGCGGCGGAGAGGAAGTTGTACTGGCGCACGGCGTTGGTCACGTCGCTGGCAGTGAGACCGAAACCGGCGAGTTTTACCGGATCGAGCCACAGGCGCATGGCGAACACCTGGTTGCCGAGAATCTCGGCTTCGGCCATGCCGGGCAGGGTCGCGAGTTTCGGCTGGATCACCCGTGACAGGTAGTCGGTGATCTGTGGGTTGCTCAATTCCTTGCTGAAAAAACTGATGTACATCAGCGCCGAGGCGTCAGCGGCTTCCTTGCTCAGGACCGGGTCTTCGGCGTCCTGGGGCAATTGGTTCTTCACCTCGTTGGCCTTGGCCAGCAGTTCGGTGAACAGCCGGTCGCTGTTGGCGCCAATACGCGCATAGATCGAGATCACCGAAAAGTTCTGGCGACTGACCGAGGTCATGTAGTCGATACCCTCGGCGCTGGCCAGGCTTTGCTGCATCGGCTGCGTGATATAGCCCTGGATGGTTTCGGCGTTGGCCCCGGGGTACGCCGTGGTGACGGTGATCAGGGCGTTTTCCATTTGCGGGTACTGGCGCAGCGGCAACTTGCTCCAGGCCTGGAAGCCCAGCAGCACGATCAGCAGGCTGACCACGGTGGCGAGCACCGGGCGGCGGATGAACGGATCAGTAAAAGCCATTGGGGGTTCCTTGATCAGTCAGCGCGAGGCTGACTGTTCTTTTCGACCAGGGTCTTGTCGTCGCTGATGGCGATGTGGGCGCCATTGTCCAGTTTGATCTGGCCAGCCGTGACAACTGTTTCACCGTTCTGTAAGCCTTTGGTGATGATCACCATGCCTTCGCGCCGCTCGCCGGTTTCGACAAAACGGCGCTCGGCGATCAGGACCGGCTGGCCCTTGTCGTCCTTTTCCACGCTGCCGTCTTCGGCCTTTTTCTGTGTGGCGACATAGACCGAGTTGCCATAGAGCGTGTAGGTGATCGCGCTTTCCGGCACGACGATGCGTGGCTGCGGGTTCGGCAGCATGACCTGCAGGCTGGCGAACATCCCCGGCAGCAGCTTGCCATCGGGATTGGCCAGGGTGGCACGGACCTGCATGTTGCGCGTGCTGTTCTCGAGTTTCGGATTGATTGCGCTGATGGTGCCGGGAAAGGTCAGGGTCGGGTAGGCGGCGACAATGATTTCAACCGGCTGACCAAGGGCGATTTTCGGCACCGATTGCTCGGGTACGAAAAAGTCGACGTACAGACTGCTGAGGTCCTGCAGCGTGGCAATCATGGTCCCGGTGGCCAGATAGTCGCCAATGTCCACCTGACGTATGCCGATGGTGCCGCTGAAGGGCGCCACAATGCTTTTTTTGCCCAGTGCAGCCTTGAGTTGATTGACCGTCGCCTTGCTCTTTTTCAGCACCGCCGACAGTCGGTCGAACTCGCCTTTGGAAATGGCCTGGCTGCCGACGAGTTGGCTACCACGACCATAATCCAGCTGGGCCAACCCGAGGTCGGCGAGGGCGGTTTCGAGCAAAGCCGATTCCACGGCGCTGTCGAGGCGCAGGAGCGGTTGGCCGGCCTTGACCTTCTGTCCTGACTCGAACTGTAAATCGATGACGGTGCCGTCGCTCTCAAGGCTCAGGTCCACGCCTTGTAGTGCCGTGAGCGTGCCAACCGTAGGCAGGCGAACTTGCCACGGCCGTTCGGTGGCCGTGGCCACGGCGACGCTGATGGGTGGTTTCGGCGCGGAGAAACCTTGAATCATCGTGTAGACGGAGAAGGCTTTGTACCCGGCCAGGACCAGCACGATCAGCAACACAACACCCAACATGATCAGCATGCGGCGACGCAGCATATTCCAGTTCCTTGGAGAAAATCAGGTGAGACAGTGGGGCACATTACCGCGAGTGGGAGGGTGAATCCAACTCGCAATGTTTACAGGCAGGGCCCGATCCACTGTGTGCGAGCTTGCTCGCGATGGAGGTCGACGATGACACGGGGAGTCTGACACCCCGCGGTGCTCTCAGGTTTTTCGCGAGCAAGCTCGCTCCTACAAGAGGGCGAGCGTTTTCAGATCAAATGCAGATGGTTGTCCCAGAGACCCGCAGGCAGCTCCAACGGTTTGGCAACCAGATTTGTCTGGCGGCAATCGTAGTAGCGGCAGCGGCCTTGGCCCGAGGTCACGACAAACCCGTCGGCGACCGCGCCAACGCCGGCACAATCGGGAAGTGGCGCATCCAGGCGCACTTCGCCGCTGTCCAGGTCCCAGATGAAAAAGCGATTGCCCCGTGGGGCGGTCAAGGCCACCAGGCGCAGGTCACTGTGCACGGCGACACTGGCGGTGTAATGCCCCATGGCCTGCAACTGATGTTCCGGCACAGGGAACGCCACGAATGGTTGGCCCGGACGCTTGATCGCCAGCAGTTCGGATTTTTCATGCGAAGCCCCCATGAACTGCTGACCGGCAACGATGGTGCCGTCGCTGGCAATGCCGAGGTGGCGCACGCTGTTCATTTGCTGGGGAAGCGTTTCCTTGCTCAGCAGGGTGCCGTCGCGTTGCATCAGGACCAGGCTCGGCTCCATCGCGTCGAGGTTCATCTCGACACGGCTTTCCGCTTCGGTGCGAATCCCGCCGTTGGCCACCACCAGGGTTTCGCCATCGGGCATCCACGACACTTGATGCGGGCCGATGCCATGGGTGGAGATCTCGCCGCTGTGCACCAGCCGCTCGCCTTCGAACTTATACACACCCAGCAGGCCGCGACCCGGGTCGGTGGTGTCGTTTTCGGTGGCGTAAAGCCAGTCACCGCTTTGGTGAATCACCGCGTGACCGTAGAAATGCCGGTTCGGTTGCGAGGTCACCGTTTGCAGCAACGTACCGTCGCGCAGATCGATCAGGTAGCTCTCCGTGCCCGGGCGACGGGCGACAAACAGCGCGATCGCCAACGTCGGGTGGTTGATGATGTCGTGGCAGCGCTGGCCAACCTGGGTGGCAAACACCCGGGTGCCGTCCAGCCGATAACCGACGGCGTAATGCTTGCCGTCGGTATCGTCCCGCGCCGAGAGCAGCAGCGGGCTGGCGTCCTTTTGCTTGAACAGCTTCCAGCCGCCCAGCGTCACCGCACCCAGCAGCAAACTCCCTAATGTCAGAGCCTGGCGTCGCAGCATGGCACTCGCCCTCATCAGTCACCGTCGTTGGCGTTGAAGCCCAGTTGGATGCCCAGCGCCTTGGCCAGTTCGCCTTCGTGCAGGCGATGGACGACGTTGAGGCTGTCGTAGATATCGTTGAGTTGCTGGCGACCGGCGTCGTCGTTGAGCATTTCGGTCAACGAGCGTTGGTTGCTGGCGAACAGTTTCAACGAAGCGGCATAGGCGGCGTCGATCTTGTCGGCCAATGGCTTCTGATCGCTTGGCAGCAGGTTGCGCAGGCCTTTGTTGTCGACACCTTCCCAAACCGTTTTCGCCGCCGCGAGGCTTGCTTCAAGGCCGACCAGGGAAGACTGGCTGCGCCATGCATCGGCCTGGAACGGCTGCGGAACGCCCTTGCTCTGACGGCCCATCGGCGTGCCGAGCTTTTTCTTCAGGCTATCAAGCGCGGTGACTTGCACGCGCAGCAGATCGGCAATGGCTTCGTGGGAGTCGGCGTAACGCTGGTTCGGGAACTTGCTCATTTGCGCGAGCATGCCGTCGGTGTTGTTCCAGCTTTTCAGAATCTCTTCGGCCAGTTGTTTCTGACGCTCGCCGATGGCGATCAGCAGCGGGCAATACTTGGCCTTCTGTTCGGCGTTGGCCACGTCAGGCTTGCTGTCGAACAGGATGTATTCGTAGGCCGACAGGCCTTGCACCACGACGCTGGACTTGGCCAGTGCCGCCGCATCGATTTGCGGTTGTGCGGTGATCAGTTGCTCGACCTGGCGGCCGACCAGGTTTTTCTTGTCCGGCCAGAACTGCACCTGCCATGCGCGATTGCCTTCGGCCAGCGGCCCGATCAGCAGGGGTTGCAGCTCGGCCCAGGCCTTTTGTGCGTGCAGGAAGTCGGCACGGGCGGTGTCCAGTGTCTCCTTGCCTTCGCAGTAGGCCAGCGCGCTGACGGCCAGTTGGCGGTCGGCTTCTACCCAGCGGCTGTAGGTCGGCAGGATCACCGTTTTGGCGATGGCTGCCGACGTGACCGCTTGCGGGTCTTGAGGCGAACAGGCGCCCAACGCTAGCGCGGCAAGGCTGGTGAACAACAATTTGGGACGAAACATGTCGGGCTCCCGCGGGTGGAATGCGTATTAAAGGGAATTCAAAAACGCCAGCAACGCAGCGCGCTGCTCGGCATTGAAAGACAGAACCTGTTGCCGCGCGGCGGACGCTTCGCCGCCGTGCCAGAGCACGGCTTCGAGCAGATTGCGTGCGCGGCCGTCGTGCAGGAACTGGGTGTGGCCACTGACCGCTTGAGTCAAGCCGATGCCCCACAACGGCGGCGTGCGCCAGTCGCGGCCACCGGCCTGGAATTCGCTGCGGTTGTCGGCCAAGCCGTCGCCCATGTCATGCAGCAGCAGATCGCTGTACGGGCGAATCACTTGATTGGCCAGTTCAGGTTCAGCGGCGTTGGCGGCGGTGGTGTACTTCGGTGTGTGGCAGGACTGACAACCCGCCTGATAGAACAAATTCTTGCCGGCCAGCACTTCAGGCGCGCTGACGTCGCGCCGCGCCGGTACGGCGAGGTTGCGTGAGTAGAACAGCACCAGGCGCAGGATGTTGTCGCTGACTTCCGGTTCGCCGTCGGGGCCGTTGCCATTGGGCGCCTGTTTGCAGTCGGTTTGTGCGTCTGTGCAGTCATCAAACGGTCTCAGGCGGGTGGTGAGGCCCATATCGCCGGAAAACGCGTGAACATTTTGTTGATTCAGATTCGGCTGCCCGGCCTTCCAGCCAAATCGCCCGAGAACGGTTTTTTGCTGAACGTCATCCCAGACCCGGTTCGGGCGTCCGGCGATACCCTCCTTTGCTTTGGCCTGGGCCTCGGCATTGGCCAGGATCGCCTCTTCGGGAATCGCTTCGAGCAGGCCCAAACCGATCATCGGCGGCGCGACCCGTGCCGAGAAGCGGGTGTCGGGGTGCATCGGGCCGTAATTCAGTTGGGTGATGTTCAGGCTCGGCTTGCGCAGTTCGACTTCGGTGCCGTCCTTGAAACTCACCTTCACCGGTGTGTAATCGACCCGCACCTTGCCCTCGGGGGCGACGCCGGGCACGGCCATGTCCTGAAACTGCCCGCCGTAGACGGGTTCCGGTACGACGCCCAGTTGCTCGATGACCTTGGCATAAGCCGGGGCATCGGGAATCGACAGGCGCACCAGCATCGATACGGCATTGGCGTCGTCGGGCTCGGGCGGGTGGCCGCGACCGTCCTTGATGTGGCAGCCCTGGCAGGCATTGGTGTTGAACAGTGGGCCGAGGCCATCGCGGGCCGTGGTCGTCGACGGCGCGATCACCCAGGGATTGCGGAAGAAACTGTTGCCAACGCTGAAGTCCACGCGCCGTGAAGGCGGCAGGTTGGCGGAGGGCAGGGAAAATGCGTTTTGATCGGTCTTGCGCACAGTTGTGCTACCGCCGGAGCGGGCCTCACCGGGTTCGGCTTCGGTAAACCGCGGGGCGTCATCGCAGGCACTCAGGCCCAGGGCCAGAAACAGTGCGGACAAGCGAAGAGGCAGCGAGGGCATCAGACATCCTGCAAGACGAGCAAAATAAAGGCGCAAAGTCTAACAGGGCAGGGGATTTTGAATAAGAGGAATTATCGTTTACTTTGATGCGGGGCAGGGTTTTCACTGAGACCGCGGCGCCGCCATCGCTGGCAAGCCAGCTCGCACAAGAATTACCTAACCTGTGGGAGCTGGCTTGCCAGCGATGAGGCCATGAGCATCACCGCAAACGACCGATATGAAAAAAGGCGACCCGAAGGTCGCCTTGTGTTCACTCAGCCAGCGTTGATCAGAATTCGTGATCAGCGTTGTCCGGGTTCAGGTCGCTGATGCCCAGTTTGCCGGCAGCCGCTTCGATCGAACCGGTCTGCTTGACCAGCGAAGCGATGGCGTCGCGGACGATCTGGTTGCCAGCGGCGTTGCCGGCGGCGATCAACTGGTCGTAGTGCTCACCCTTGTTGGCGTGGTCAACGATGACCTGCATCTTGGCTTCGGTGGCAGCGAGGTCGGCTTTCAGCGCGGTGTCGGCAGCCGGGTCAGCTTTGGCGACCAGCGACGACAGGCTGGCGCCGGTCATTTTGGTGCCATCGACGCGGGTGTATTCGCCCAGGTACACGTTGCGAATGCCTTTGGCATCGTAGAACTGCGAATTGTGGGTGTTGTCGCTGAAGCAGTCGTGTTCGTCTTCCGGAGAGTTGGCTTCCAGGGACACCTTCATGCGCTCGCCCGCCAGTTCGCCAAGGGACAGGCTGCCCATGCCGAACAGCATTTTGCGCAGGCCGCTTTCAGCAGGTTCCGCTTCCAGGGTGGCGCGGTAGTTGTCAGCCACGTTCGGCTTCCAGTTGCCGACCATTTCCTCGAGGTCGCTGACCAGCAGTTGGGTCACGGCTTTCAGGTAAGCGCGGCGACGATCGTTGTGACCGCCAGTCGCGCCGGTACCTTCCAGGTAGTCCGAAGCCGGACGGTTGCCGGCGCCAGGGCCGGTGCCGTTCAGGTCCTGGCCCCAGAGCAGGAATTCGATGGCGTGGTAGCCGGTGGCGACGTTGGCCTCGGAACCGCCCAGCTCGTTCAGGCTGGCCAGTTTTTCCGCAGTGATGTCCTTCACGTCGATCTTGTCTTCGCCGACCTGAACCTGAGTGTTGGCGATGATGTTGGCCGTGGCACCCGGGTTACCCAGCGCGTGTTCGTAGGATTTGTCGACGTAGTCGATCAGGCCTTCGTCCAGTGGCCAGGCGTTCACCTGTCCTTCCCAGTCGTCGATGATGGTGTTGCCGAAACGGAACACTTCGCTCTGCAGGTAAGGAACACGAGCAGCGACCCAGGCAGCCTTGGCGGCTTTCAGGGTGTCGGCGTTCGGCTTGGCGAGGAAGGCGTCGATGGCGGTTTGCAGGGTCTTCGCGGTGGATTCGGCATCGCTGTAAACGGCGAAAACGATGTCGGCGTAATGCGCGACAACGGCTTTGGCGGCAGCTTCGTCGACTTTACCGGCAGCAGCAGGTGCAGCGGCTGGAGCAGCCGGGGCAGCCGGGGCAGCAGCGGTGCTGGCAGCCGGCGCAGGAGCGGCAGCTTTCTCTTTGTCTTTGCCTTCACCGCAACCGGCGAGGGAAATTGCGATGGCCAACAAACTGGCGGTAGCCAGAGGCATACGAATCATGGCGAACATCCTGCTTCGAGAGGGGGTGGTATAACGCGTCCAGCGCGCAAAACTGCCACATAATGCAAATCTTTCGCATTATCTGTAAAGGGTTGCGCTTGGAAATATTTCTTATTCACTGAGGGGGGGCGCTTCACCCTGCAGGAGCGAGCCTGCTCCTGCAGGGATTACATAATGGCGGCGTTACTGCGCTGGGCCTGCTTCAGGTAGGCACCCAGTTCCCGTGCCGGCAGCGGTTTGCTGTAGTGGTAACCCTGACCTTCATGGCAGCCTTCGGAAATGATGTAAGCCTCTTGCTCGGCGGTTTCCACGCCTTCGGCAATCACCTGCATGCCCAGGCTTTTGCCGAGCTGGATGATGGCGCGAACGATGGTCGCGTCGTCATCGTCATCGAGCAGGTCCTGGACGAAGCTCTTGTCGATCTTGATCTTGTCCAGCGGCAGGCTTTTCAGATAGCTCAGCGATGAGTAGCCGGTACCGAAGTCGTCGATGGCGATCAGTGCACCGGAGCGGCGCAGGCTGAGCAAATGCTGGGCGGCGGTGCTGATGTCTTCCATCAGGCCGGTTTCGGTGACTTCCAGCTCCAGGCTGCGCGGTGGCAGGCGATACATTTGCAGCAAATTGTTCACCACCCTTGGCAACTCGGCGTGGTGCAACTGCACGGTGGACAGGTTGACGGCCATGCGCAGGTCGCTGAAACCCTGATCGTGCCAGTCACGCAGCTGCTTGCAGGCCTGGTCCAGCACCCATTCGCCGATAGCGATGATGGTGCCGTTTTGCTCGGCTAGCGGAATGAACAGGTCGGGTGGAACCAGCCCGTGTTCCGGGTGCTGCCAGCGAATCAGCGCTTCGACGCCCACCACGCGATGATCCCGGTAGCTGATTTGCGGTTGGTAGACCAGGTAGAACTGTTCGCGGGCCAAGGCATCGCGCAGGTCTTTTTCCAGCTCGCGACGGCGACGCATCTCGGTGTCGACGCTGGCGATATAGAACTGATAGCGATTGCGCGAGCGGGTCTTGGCCAGGGTCATGGTCTGCTCGGCTTTTTGCAGCAGCTTCTCGGTGCTGTCGCCGTCCTCGGGGAACAGCGTGATGCCGATGGTGGCGCGTAGGCGAATCTCCTGATGATCGAGGGCAAACGCCGCCTCCAGGTCATCGAGAATGCTTTGCGCCAGCTCGGCAGCTTCGTAGGGTTGTTCGATATCGGCCTGCACCAGGGCGAACTGGTCGCCACCAAGGCGAGCGAGGGCGCCGAGGCGTCCGCTGTGCGCCCGCAGGCGGTCGGCCAGGGCCAGCAACAACTGGTCGCCGGTCTGGTAGCTGAATTGTTCGTTGATGCCTTTGAAGTCATCCAGCCCGACACACAGCACTGCGACCCGTCGCTGCAGCTTGCCCGCGTCGACGAGGATCTTGTCCAGTTGCGTTTGCAACTGCTGGCGGTTCGGCAGGCCGGTGAGGAAGTCGTATTGGGCCATGCGCAGCAAGCTGTTTTCCGCTTCATGGCGCAGGTGGGTGTTGCGCTCGATGGACTCCAGCAACTGATTGGCGGTGTTGATCCACATCCCCAATTCGTTTTTCTCGTGGCCCTTGAGCTGCGGAATCTTGTGTTCGCTGGGGCGATCGGGATTGATTTCGGTCAGGTGCTCGATGATCCGCGACAGAGGTTTGGTCAGCAGCCAGTGATAAACCAGGTACAGCACCAGCCCCAGCGCCAGGGCGCGCAATACGCCGGAAATGAAAATGATCACCGAGCTGACGATAAAGCCCTGGCCATAAGTGGCCGTGTCGAGGGTGATGCTCAGGTCACCGTAGTACTCGCTATAAGGACCACGACCGACCAGTTGGGTGGTGAAGGTGCGTTCCTTGCCGAGGATCAGGTCGGTCAGCCAGCGGCTGTTGGAATGCTGCAGTTCGCGGGATTTTTGCGCGAGCATGGCTTCGTTGGGATGACCGATGGACGCCTGGCGTACAGCATCGTCCTGAAACAGGCCTTCGATGACCTGCATGCCCATCTCCCGGTCCAGGCTGTAGACGGCCTGGGTCGAAGGGTCGCGGAACATGTCGAGGATGCGTTCGGCATCACTGGCAACGGCCTGGCGGGTCTTATAGGCATCGAACACGATCTGCGCGCAGCTCAAGACCACACCGACGATCAATGCCGACAGGAGCACGACCCGGAGCAACTTCACCGACAAGCTGTTCTTGAGTTCCAGCTTCAAAGGGTTATTCCTTGTTCCGTGCGGGTAGCATCAAGTTGCCATGAGTATTGGCAATCCCGTGATGGCAGTCAAAGGGACAATCATCCGTGTGGGATTTTGCCTGCAGCTTGGCCGATATGCTGTGCCTGGATTATTTATCCGATGGGTACTGTGTCGGTTGTCGGGTCCTTCAACTTGAGGGGATATGGGGATTTTTTCCTTTTGTTTGATGTTAGACGGCTGTAGCTCTGGGGCAAGGCGTTGGGGCTGGTTTCATCTGGGGCATTAGCTGATGTTGTCAGTGTGCCTGCCCATTTTTGGCCGACACCTCGCCCGACCACCGACTCACCCATAAAAAAACCCGGCATAAGCCGGGTTTTTTTGTCTGGCATCGAGCTTAAGCGGTGAAGGTTTTGCCTTCGAACTGCTCAGCCACGAATTTCCAGTTGACCAGGTTCCAGAACGCTTCGACATACTTAGGACGAACGTTGCGGTAGTCGATGTAGTAAGCGTGTTCCCAAACGTCGCAGGTCAGCAGCGGGGTGTCGCCGCTGGTCAGCGGGTTGCCGGCGCCGATGGTGCTGGCCAGGGCCAGGGAGCCGTCAGCTTTTTTCACCAGCCAGCCCCAACCGGAACCGAAGGTGCCGATGGACGTCTTGCTGAACTCTTCCTTGAACTTGTCGAACGAACCGAACGCTGCGTTGATGGCTTCAGCCAGGGCGCCGGTTGGTTGGCCGCCGGCGTTTGGCGCCAGGCAGTTCCAGTAGAACGTGTGGTTCCACACTTGAGCGGCGTTGTTGAAGATACCGCCCGAAGAAGTCTTGACGATTTCTTCCAGAGTCTTGCCTTCGAACTCGGTGCCTGGCACCAGGTTGTTCAGGTTCACGACGTAGGTGTTGTGGTGCTTGTCGTGGTGATATTCCAGAGTTTCCTTGGAAATGTGCGGCTGCAGGGCATCGTGTGCGTACGGCAGTGGCGGCAATTCGAAAGCCATGGTGAATCTCCTAATCAGGTCAGGTGCGGTGAGCGCAAGGCCGATCACGGGCGGCCAGACAAGCGCCGGGGAGTTTGTACTCTTTGCGGCGCAGGTGTCGGATCATAGCACCGGGGGTGCGGCATAACCACGCAACAACTGTGTGGAATAGAGGTTCCAGAGCAGTTTGGAATAAATCAGCCGGCCATGATCAGTTGCAGCGCTACCGCGAACATCATCACCGCCACCAACAGATCCAGGATTCGCCAGGTGCTCGGTCTTGCCAGCCACGGAGCGAGCCACGCGGCACCCAGTGCCAATGTGAAAAACCACAGCAATGAAGCATTCGCCGCGCCCACCACATAGGCGCCGGGCTCGGTCTGTTGCGCGCCAAGGGAGCCGATCAGCAAGACGGTGTCCAGATAAACGTGCGGGTTGAGCAACGTGACCGCCAGGGCGCTGAGCATTACCGCGCGCAGCGAGCGCACGGTCTGGTTTTCGCCTTGTTGCAGGCTCTGCTTCGAAAAGGCCCGACGCAGCGCCTGACTGCCGTACCACAACAAAAACGCCGCGCCGCCCCAACGGGCTATCGCCAGCAGTGTCGGGTTCTGCGCCAGTACCGTCGCCAGTCCGAAAACCCCGGCCGCGACCAGTAACGCGTCGCAGGCCACACAGAGTGCAGCGACCGGCAAGTGATGTTCCCGGCGCAGGCTTTGCGCCAGGACAAACGCATTCTGCGTACCGATCGCCATGATCAGCCCGAAGGCCACCAACAAACCATTCATATAGCTTTGCCACATATCGATTACTCCCCGCTGGCAGCCAGATCCCGCAGCACTTGCATGGCGCGGTCGGCGTCGGCCTGGCCGACGAACAAGTGGTCGTGGTAATAACCGGCGATGACGTTGCAACTGATGCCGGCCTTGCCCAACGCGGTGGCAAACGCGGCCGTCAGGCCGACGGCTTCGAGGGCCGAGTGCACGTTCAGGGTGATCCAGGCCGCGACATAGTCGAAGCTGAAACCGGCCTGCTCGGCGTGGGAACGTTCGAGAATGACGGTCAGACCTTCCTGTTCACGGAAGCTGCCGATGATCTCCAGTCCTGTAGGCAATTGCCCGTGGCGCAAGGTGCAGAACACGTAGTCGCCGGCGTTGAGTTGCGGGCTCATGCTGCGCAGCAGGGTTGCCAATGAAGTTTCGCCAGCCATGTGAGGGTTCCTGTTAGAGAGTTCTTGCTGGTCATTCTCGGGCTTGACGCTGTATAAGAAAAACCAATATTGCTGATTGCTCATTAGGAGAACTGATGTTCGACTACAAATTGCTTTCCGCTTTGGCAGCGGTGGTCGAGCAGGCCGGTTTTGAACGGGCTGCGCAGGTCCTGGGTTTGTCGCAATCGGCCATTTCCCAGCGCATCAAACTGCTCGAGGCTCGAGTCGGCCAACCGGTGCTGGTTCGGGCCACGCCGCCGTCCCCGACCGAGATCGGTCGGCGCTTGCTCAACCATGTGCAACAGGTGCGTCTGCTTGAGCGGGATTTGCAAAGCCTGGTGCCGGCGCTGGACGAAGAAGGTTTGCCGGAGCGTTTGCGCATTGCCCTCAATGCCGACAGTCTGGCCACCTGGTGGGCGCAGGCAGTGGGGGATTTTTGCGCGCAACAACACGTGTTGCTGGACCTGATCGTCGAAGACCAGACCGTCGGCCTCAAGCGCATGCGTGCCGGTGAAGTGGCGGGTTGTCTGTGTGCCAGCGAGCGGCCGGTGGCCGGCGCGCGCAGTGTTTTGCTGGGGGCGATGCGTTACCGCGCCCTGGCCAGCCCTGCGTTCATTGCCCGGCATTTCCCGCAGGGGGTACGTGCCGATCAGTTGGCTCGCACCCCGGCCCTGGTATTTGGTCCTGATGACTTCCTGCAGCACCGGTATCTGGCGTCCCTCGGCGTCGATGGCGGATTCGAACACCATTTATGCCCGTCGTCTGAAGGTTTTCTCCGCCTGACCGAAGCCGGGCTCGGTTGGGGGCTGGTGCCGGAACTGCAGGTCCGCGAACAGCTCGCGCGTGGCATTTTGCTCGAGCTGTTGCCAGATAAGCCGATCGATGTGCCGCTGTACTGGCATCATTGGCGTAATGGCGGTCAGTTGTTGGGATTGCTGACTGATCAGTTGGTGCTGGCATCGAAGCGATGGTTGGTGCCCTTGGAGCAGCCGTAAGCGTCAAGCTGCAAGCCGCCAGTAAAAGGCTTGCGGACCGTTTTTAACTTGCAGCTCGCAGCTTGAAGCTCGCAACTGCATTTGCTGGAGCAATACATGAAGATTCTGGTTACCGGCGCAAGCGGCTTCATTGGCGGGCGCTTTGCGCGTTTCGCTCTGGAGCAGGGCCTGGACGTGCGGGTCAACGGTCGCCGGGCCGAAGGTGTGGAGCATCTGGTGCGCCGTGGCGCCGAGTTCATCCAGGGTGATTTGAGCGACCCGGAACTGACCCGGGAGTTGTGCTCCGACGTTGAAGCCGTGGTCCATTGCGCCGGCGCCGTCGGTGTATGGGGACGCTATCAGGACTTTCACCAAGGCAATGTCCAGGTCACCGAGAATGTGGTCGAAGCCTGCCTGAAACAACGAGTGCGACGTCTGGTGCATTTGTCGTCACCGTCGATCTACTTTGATGGCCGTGATCACCTGGGCCTGACCGAAGAACAGGTGCCCAAGCGCTTCAAGCATCCTTATGCCGCCACCAAATACCTGGCTGAACAAAAGGTTTTCGGCGCTCAGGAATTCGGCCTCGAAACCGTGGCCCTGCGCCCGCGTTTCGTGACCGGTGCCGGGGACATGAGCATCTTCCCGCGCCTGCTGAAAATGCAACGCAAGGGACGTCTGGCGATTATTGGCAATGGTCTCAACGTGGCCGACTTCACCAGCGTGCAGAACCTCAACGAAGCGTTGCTCAGCAGTTTGCTGGCCGGGGGCTCGGCCTTGGGCAAGGTCTATAACATCAGTAATGGTGCGCCGGTACCATTGTGGGACGTGGTCAATTACGTCATGCGCAAAATGGAAGTCCCACAGGTTACGCGCTACCGTTCCTACGGCTTGGCCTACAGCGTGGCGGCCCTGAACGAAGGCGTGTGCAAGTTGTGGCCCGGCCGTCCCGAGCCGACCCTGTCGCGCCTGGGCATGCAAGTGATGAAGAAAAATTTCACCCTGGACATCAGTCGCGCACGGCATTATCTGGATTACGACCCGAAGGTCAGTCTGTGGACGGCCCTCGATGAGTTCTGCGGCTGGTGGAAGGCCCAGGACATTCGCTGAAAAGCTGCGCACTGAACCCGGTCCCGGGTTGAGGGTCAATCGGTGCGGCGACGGGGGTTATACTCGCCGCATCAAGCCATCACCGCGTTTCACAAAGGTTGACTCAATGTCCATGCGTAACGATGCCAACGACGACTTCGATGATGTACCGAGCCTGCGTGCTGACGTCCTCGACGACGATTTTCCGCCGACCACTCGCACCGCCGTGCATTCGCGCACGCCGCCGGTGGTCAAGGTCAAGTCGGCGAGCACCGGCCCGTTGTGGGCACTGGTGGGCGCCTTGTTCTTTGCCTTCGCGGGCCTGGCCTGGTGGAGCTTTCAGCAGATTTCGCTGATGGAACAGCAATTGGTGGCGACCCAGGAAAGTTTCGCGCGAATCAGTGAGGAAGCGGCGGGGCGCCTGCAGGACATTTCCGGCAAGGTGGTCGCCAGCCAGACCAACGTCACCAGCGACAGCGAAGCCTTGAAGCTGCAAATCAAACAGCTGGAAAGCAAGCTGCAGGATCAGAGCAAACAGCAACAAGGCGTGGTCGGCCAGACATCTGAACTGGATAAACGTCTGGCGCAGATGACCGCGCAAACCACGGATCTGGACAAGCGCCTGGCGCAGGTCACCACTCAAAGCACTGAGCATCAAACCGTCAACACGCAGTTGCAGGCTCAGGTCAAAGTCTTGATTGGCGACGTGGCCGCGCTGAAGAGTGCTCCGCCAGACACGGAAAAATTCGACGCCCAGCTGAAAAGCCTTGGCGCCGACATCGTGGCGTTGAAGAAACAAGGCAACCCCAGCGCCGCCATCGAGCGCCTGGAGCAGGATATCGTCGTGCTCAAAAGCGAGCAGGATAATCGCCCCGCGGCGGCTCAAGGCTCGACCAATACCGCAGAGTTCGATGCTTTCCGCAGTCAGGTCACCCGCAACATCAACACCCTGCAAGCGCAGATCCAGAACCTGCAACAGCAATTGCGCGCGCGGCAGTAAGCGCTGATTCATTCCCTGACCGGCGGGGAATGATTTCCTTACACACTGCGATCCGCTGAATATTCGTACATGCCCCATTGCCGTCTACGCTCTTGAAACATCAACAAGAACGAGGGACGCGCAATGGGGTTTGTGCAAAGGTTCGCTGTGCTCTGCTTCATGCTTGTGCTGGGCCTCACCCAGGCGCAAGCGGCCGGAACGGAAAAGGACGACAGCAAGGCCGCCATCGCCTTGCTGGAAAAAGCCTTGGCCTATTACCACGACAATGGTGACAAGGCCTTTGCGGCCTTCAGCCGTCAGGGCGAATTCGTTGATAAAGACCGCTATGTCTTCGTCGTCGACACCAAGGGCGTGATGCTCGCCAGCGGTGGGCCGTCTTCGGCCTTGATTGGCCGTGATGTTTCGGAAACCCTCGGGCCGCAATTGCAGAAAGCGTTCAAGGACGCGCTCAAGGTGCCGGAAGGCAATGGCATTCAACAGGCGGAATATCGCTGGCAGAACTGGTCCGACGGCAAGGTCGAGCGCAAGCACGTGTACTACCAGCGTGTCGGCGAGCGGATTCTCGCGGTGGGTTACTACTTGCCACGGGCGTCAGCCGAGCAGGCCATGGCCTTGCTGAACAAAGCGGCGACCGACCTGACCAAGGACGAGAAGGGCACGCTGACGGCGATCAATTCCCTCAAGGGCGGTTATCTGCAGGATGACCTGTATGTGTTTGTCGTCGATCTGGATACCAAGCGGTATGTCGCCCACGGCACTAACCTGCGCTTGATCAACACCGATTTCAGCAAGGTCAACGACCCGGAAGGCAAACCGGTGGGCGAGCCGATCCTGGCGCTGATCGCTAAACAGGATTATGGCGAATACGAGTATCGCTGGAAGAATCCGGTGACCAGCAAAATTGAGGACAAGCATGCCTATCTGAAAAAGGTTGGGCATTTTCTGGTGGCGGTGGGGTATTACAGCCCCTGAATCTTTTTGACTGTTGAACCGCTATCGCGAGCAAGCTCGCTCCTGCACTGGATCTCCAACGGGTGAAGATTTTGTGTACACCAGAGATCATTGTGAGAGCGAGCCTGCTCGCGATTGAAGGCGCCCCGGCCTCCTTAACGAACCTTGTCTTCCCGCCCACGCAACAACATGTTCGGCATGGCAATCGCCGCCGCCAGCCCCAGCAGCGACACCGCCGCGCTGACCATCAGCAAATGGCGGAAGGTCAGCAGCAGTTCTGCGCGCAAGGCGTCCTTTGCATCTCCCGGTGCAGCGTTCAACCCATCCAGCAGTACGTTGCCGGAATGACCTTCGGCAATCAGCGTCGAGCCAGCCAGGTGCGCGAAGCTTGAATCCTGCAGCAACGCCAGCAGCAGTGCTGACATCAATGCCACGCCCACGGCCCCCCCCAACGAGCGAAACAGGTTAGTGGTGCTGGTCGCCACGCCGATGTCCCGTTGTTCCACCGAGTTTTGCGTGCCCACCAGCGAGGTCGGGAACTGCATGCCCGAGGCGATCCCGCTCAGCAGCATGAACAGGCTGCTCAGGACAAACGCCTGGGGCGGACTGAATGCCATGCCCAGGATCGAGATCGGCATCAACACGGCACCGGTGAGAATCATCGGTTTGTAGCGCCCGGTCACCGACGTCAGGCGCCCGGCGAAATACGCACCAATCGGCAAGCCCATGGCCAGTGGCAGCAAGTGCAGCGCGGCACTGTCGGCCCCTGCGCCAGTGACGCTCTGAAAGCGCAGCGGCATCAGCACGATCAACGAGATTGCCTGGAAACTGGTGAAGAAAATCGTGCACCAGCACAGGAGCGCATTGCGATTGACGAACAGGTGCATGGGCAGCAACGGCTCTCGCGTCCGTCGCTCATGCATCACAAACAACCCCAGTACTGCCACCGCGCAAGCAAGCAACGCCAAGACTTCAGCGCTACGCCACGAATGACCCTGGCCGACCTGGGTGATGCCCAGCAACAACGCCGTCAGACCGATGATCATCAACAGGGTGCCGAGGTAGTCGATGATGGGTTTGCGTTGCGGAATAGGCAGGCCGACCAGTGTGCGATTGGCCACCAGCCAGGCGCCGAGGCCCAAAGGCAGATTGATCAGGAACACCCAGCGCCAGGACAGGTATTCGGTCATGTAACCGCCGAGCACGGGGCCGGCGACGCTGGCCACCGCGTACATGCTGCTGAAGTAACCCTGGTAGCGACCGCGTTCGCGCGGCGGCACGATGTCGCCGATGATCGCCTGGCTTACCGAGATCATGCCGCCGGCGCCGATGCCCTGGACAATTCGCGCCAGCACCAGTTGCTCCATGCTCTGGGCCATGCCGCAGAACAACGATGCCAGGGTGAACAGGCCCATGCCGAACAGCATCAGTTTGCGCCGCCCGTATAGATCTCCGAGTTTGCCGTAGATCGGCACCGCCACGGTCATCGCCACCATGTAGCCGGAAATCACCCAGGCCAGCAGGCTGACATCCTTGAATTGCGCGGAAATGGCCGGCATCGACACGGCAACGATGGTCTGGTCCAGCGCACCGAGGAAAATCGCCAGCATCAGCGCGATCAGCACGCTGCGGATGGCCGGTTTGGGCGTTTCAGGCTGGTGAAGATTGGTCACGGGAAAACCTGCGGGCAGTGTTTGACCCGCAGAGGCATGGCGAGCGGGTAAGTGCTCGCCAGTGTAAAACGGTAGCAGGCTATTCGATAGCCTCGTACGGAAGACCGACATAGTTTTCTGCGATGGTTTTGCGACCGGCCTCTGAATCGACAAAGTAGTCCAGCTCCGACTCGGCGATGCGCTGGCTAAAGGCATCGTGATCGTCGAAACGGTGCAGCATCGAGGTCATCCACCAGGAAAACCGTTCGGCTTTCCACACCCTGCGCAGGCAGATCTCCGAGTATTTTTCCAGCAAATCGAGGCGGTCTTCGCGGTACACCTTGAGCAGGATGTTGAACAGCGTACTGACGTCGCTGGCCGCCAGGTTCAGCCCCTTGGCGCCGGTGGGCGGGACGATGTGTGCGGCATCGCCGACCAGAAACATCCGGCCGTACTGCATCGGTTCGACCACAAAGCTGCGCAGCGGCGCGATGCTTTTTTCGATGGACGGTCCGGTTACCAGCTTCTGCGCCAGCGCCTCTGGCAGTCGGGATTTGAGTTCATCCCAGAAGCGTTGATCGGACCAGTTTTCGACCTTTTCGTCAGCCGGCACCTGCACGTAATAGCGGGTGCGGGTTTCTGAACGCATGCTGCACAGGGCAAAACCCCGTTCATGGCGGGCATAGACCAATTCTTCGTGGACGGGTGGGGTGTCAGCCAGTATTCCCAACCAGCCAAACGGATAAACCCGTTCGAAGATTTTCAGGCAATCGGCGGGAATCGATTGTCGGGCGACGCCATGGAAACCATCGCACCCGGCGATGTAATCGCAATCGAGACGATACTGCTCGCCATCCTTTTCGAAGGTCACGAACGGTTCATCGGTTTTCATGCCGTAGGGAACGACGTGACTCGCCTCGTAGATTGTCTGCGCACCGGCGACCTGACGAGCGGCCATCAGGTCGCGGGTGACCTCGGTCTGACCGTAGATCATCACGGTGTTCCCGCCAGTAAGGCCTTGCAGGTCAATGTGTACCTGACGCCCGTCGAGGGCCAGTTCGAAGCCGCCATGGATCAACCCTTCGGCATCCATGCGCTGGCTTACGCCGGCCTGGCGCAACAGCTCTACCATGCCTTGTTCGAGGACACCGGCGCGGATGCGACTGAGTACATAATCCGGGGTCTGGCGTTCGAGGATAAGGGTGTCGATCCCGGCGTTGTGCAGCAACTGGCCGAGCAGCAGGCCGGAAGGGCCAGCACCGATAATGGCAACTTGGGTTTTCAGCGTTTTCATTGTTTTTATAACTCGCAAGCTTCACGCGACCAGAGCCGGTGAATGATTTTTATGGATCGAGTGCTTGCATTTTTCCCCCGCGAGTCTGTCAATTGAAGGTGAAAACTGAGCCGATACCTGTACATTTTGCCAATCGGTGCGATTATCGCCCGTCATCTATTCCGAGGCCTGGATTGAAGTGATGAACAAGCCTGACCTGCCGTCGATTCCGGTGTTCAAGCTCTATGGTGAAAGCCTGGATTGGCCGACCCCGGACTTGCTGCACTGTGAAACCATTTCCAAACGCAGCCGCGAACACCAATGGGAAATCAAACCGCATCGCCATGCCGATTTATGCCAGTTGCTCTTCGTATTCAAAGGTCAGGCAGAGCTTGAAATCGAAGGCAAACGTACGCAACTGACGCAACCGGCGATCCAGGTCCTGCCGCCGCTGTCGGTGCACGGGTTTCGTTTTTCCGAGGATGTCCAAGGGTTTGTCGTGACCCTCGCCGCGCCATTGATCGCCCATTTGCAGCAGCAACTGGGGCATTCGGTGAATGCCCTGGCCCAAGCCGAAAGCTACCCGGCGGGTGAGGACGGCGAGTACCTCAACAGCCTGTTCAGCGCGTTGCAGAATGAATACACCAGCCATCAACCGGCGCGGGAAATGCTCATGCATTCGCTGGTCAGTGTGATCATGGTGTGGGTCAGCCGGCAGGTGATCCAGCGCCACTCGGCCAACCAACGACCGCAGCGTGCCCGGGAATACCTCAACGGTTACATTCAGCTGGTGGAAGAGACCTATCGTCAGCACGTCAAGGTCGAGGATTTGGCCCATCGCCTGGGGATTTCCGTTTCCCACCTCAACGGCACCTGCCGTGAGTTGGCGGGGCAGCCGGCACTGCAGATCATGCACGAGCGGCAATTGCTGGAGGCCAAGCGCTTGCTGACCTACACCAGCATGACCATCTATGAAATGTCCGACGTGTTGGGGTTCTCGGATCCGACCAACTTTACGCGCCTGTTCCGACGCCGGGTGGGCATCTCGCCAAAAGCTTTCCGCGACCGCTTGAAGGCCGATCAGGACAACGAGGCCTGACACCTTCGCTAGCGCAGGGCGTTGAGGGTCGCGTTGTGGGGAATGCAACGCTCGAAATTGCAGCTGGCGTAATCACGGGGCAGATTGCGCAGCTGTTCCACCCGCCAGGCTGCTGCGCCATACAACCCGAGCGTGACCGCACAGGTGACGAAAATGGCGAGGTACCTTCTTGTTTTGATGTTCATGGTGTTGACCTCTGAACGAATACCCTTCGGTATTAATTTGAGCATAGGTCAGCGCGGGTGAGTTGCCAGCAATAACGCGGTATTCAAAACACTGATAAGCCATTGTTTTAATCGGGTTACAGGCCGATATCCCACGCCGGTTCCTCCGGAAACCTCAGTACCAGAAAATCCAGCACGCTGCGCAGCGCAGCCGGCATGTGTTTGCGTGAGGCATACACCGCGTACACGCTCATTTGCCGTGGCTCGGCTGTGGGTAAAAGGCGCACCAGTTCACCGCTGTGGATATGCACGCCGGCCTGATAAGTAGGCAGCATCGCCACCCCGGCACCGGCCATCGCCGCGCGTAGCAGAGTGCTGGTCTCATTGGCGCTGATGTTGCCCTGCACCGGCACCGATACCTGCTCACCCTCCTGCTCGAAATGCCACAGGCTCTTGCCGAAGTAGGAATGGGTCAGGCAATTGTGCTGGCTCAAATCCTCGACCCGCTGCGGTGTCGGATGCTCGCGCAGGTAGGCGGGGGAGGCGCAGATCACCGAACGGCAGACCGTCAGCCGACGGGCGATCAGGTTCGGGTCCAGGTCGTTGCTGGTGCGGATCGCCAGGTCGATGCGCTCATCCACCAGGTTCACCGTGCGGTCGAGCATCTGCAGGTCGATGCTGACGCCGGGATAGCGTTTGACGTAGGCCGCCATGGCATCGGCCAGTTGTGCCTGGCCGAACGAGGTGCTGACGCTGATTCGCAGAAGGCCGCGCGGGGCATCCTCCGGGACGCTGACAGCGGCTTGCATGTCGCAAGACAAGTCGAGCATCTGCCGACAGCGGGGCAGCACTTCGCTGCCGGCAGCGGTCAGGCTCAACTTGCGCGTGGTGCGATGCATCAGGCGCGCGCCGACCCAGTCTTCCAGCTCCGCCAGATAGCGCGAAACCACTGGCCTTGATAGCTCCAGATGATCGGCGGCCGCCGACTGGCTACCGAGGTCAACCACCGTGACGAACACCCGCATTGCTTGTAGACGATCCATGATTTGCCCGATTTCAGAAACAAACTATGTTCAAGCATCGCATTTTTTGCACTGATCGAGACAACTAAGCTCTGTCGATCTTCTGTGTAGGAGCCGGCTTGCTGGCGATGGTGACACAGGCGCCGAGTTTTCACCGGTAAGCATGGGTGTTCGTTAAAGATCATCGCCAGCAAGCCGGCTCCTACAAAAGCGTATTTCAACCAAGGAGCAACAGATGATCGGTTTCACCTCAATTAAGCGGGTTTTGCTGGCCACTACCCTCGGCTTCGCCGCCCAGGCCAGCGCATCGACTCTGACCCTGGATGTCTACAACCCCGGCGAAAAAGCGATTTTCCCGGTGACCTCGGTGCTGGTCAGCGGTGAGAGAGACGCGATCCTGGTAGACGCGCAATTCGGCAAGTCCCAGGCCGAACAGGTGGTGGAAAAAATTCGCACCAGCGGCAAGCGCTTGACCACCATTTATATCAGTCACGGTGACCCGGATTACTACTTCGGCCTCGATACGCTGACCGCTGCATTCCCCAACGCCAAGGTGCTTGCTTCGCAGCCGACGGTCGAGCACATCAAGCAAACCGTGGACGGCAAACTGGCATTCTGGGGGCCGAAAATGGGCGCCGACGTACCGGCCAAAACCATCGTGCCGGACGTACTCAAGGGCGACAGCCTGATGCTCGAAGGGCAGAAACTGCAGGTGGTGGGCCTGGATGGCAAACAACCGGATCGCAGCTTCGTGTGGATTCCGTCGATCAAGGCCGTGGTCGGTGGGGTGGTCGTGGCAGAGAACATCCATGTGTGGATGGCCGATACCCAGACGCCACAGTCCCATGCCGATTGGCTGGCTACGCTGCATGCCATTGAAACCCTGAAACCGAAAACCGTGATTCCGGGGCATTACCTCGGCGACACTGCCCGGTCATTGGCCGCCGTGCAGTTCACTGCCGATTACATCAAGGCCTTCGACGAGGAAACCGCCAAGGCCAAGGATTCGGCGGCCCTGATTGCAGCGATGAAAAAACGCTACCCGGCACTGGGTGAAGAAAGCTCCCTGGAGTTGAGCGCCAAGGTCGCCAAGGGTGAGATGAAGTGGTAATGGATTTGGGGGAGTAATGTCCCCCAGGTTTCAGCGACTCTGCGCCTGCTCCACCAACCACCCCATCAACTCGCGCAACTTCGGTGAAGCCCCGGGTTTTTCCGGGGATACCAGGTAGTACGCCAGCCCGGTTTTCACTTTCAATTCGAATGGCATGACCAGCCGCCCGGCATCCAGGTCATCGCCGATCAACGACCAGTCACCAATCGCCACCCCCGTGCCTTGCGATGCCATCGACATTGCCAGATCGAGCGTTTCGAAATGCTGACCCTTGCTGACATTGCTCAACTGCACATCCGCCGCTTTCAACCAGGCCTTCCAGTCGCGCTCATCGCGGGTGGGGTGCAGGAGTAGATGCTGTTGCAGATCGGTCGGTGTTTGCAGGGTGATCGGCCCTTCGAGCATCGGCCGGGAACAGACCGGTGTCAGCTGCTCGTCGAACAGTTTTTGTGACACCAGTGCAGTGTCCGGCGGTGCGCCATACATCACCGCCGCATCGAATTGCTCGCGATGAAAATCCACCCCGTGCTTGACCGTGGTGGTCAGTTCCACCGGCACGTCCGGGCGCTCCTTTTGCCATTGCAACAGGCGCGGCAACAGCCAGCGCATGACACAGGTCGGCGCTTTGAGTTGAAGGGTTTCGCGCTTCTCGCCGATCTGTTCAACGGCCTCGTCGATCAAGCCGAAAATCTGCTGCACCCGTGGCAGCCATTCCCGTCCCTCGGCCGTCAGATCGAGACCCCGGGCCTGACGAATGAACAGTTCATAACCCAGATGATCTTCCAGCCCGGCGATTTGTCGGCTCACTGCGCCCTGGGTGATGTGCAGTTGCTCGGCGGCCCGGGTGAAGTTGCAGCACTGCGCGGTAATCAGAAAAGTGTGCAGCGCCGGCAGGGGAGGCAGTCGTTTCATTGGGATCCAAGGTATGACGTGAGGACATGGCTAGTATGACTTTTTATCCATTGTTGCGGCTACGTGTCGCCCGTTCCAATGAGGCCATCCCTGGACCTGCGAATCCATCATAAACACTGCGCAGGCCCGGCGTCTCAAATCGAACAAGAAGGGCAATTCACATGGCGACGTGCGGCGAAGTATTGGTCAAGTTACTCGAGAATTATGGTGTTGAGCAGGTGTTCGGCATTCCCGGCGTTCATACCGTGGAGCTGTATCGCGGGCTGGCCCGTTCGAGCATCAACCACGTCACGCCACGTCACGAACAGGGCGCCGGTTTCATGGCCGACGGCTACGCGCGCACCAGCGGCAAACCGGGTGTGTGCTTCATCATCACCGGCCCCGGCATGACCAACATCACCACGGCGATGGGCCAGGCGTATGCCGACTCGATCCCGATGCTGGTGATTTCCAGCGTGCAGTCCCGCAGCCAGTTGGGCGGCGGTCGCGGCAAGCTGCACGAACTGCCGAACCAGGGCGCGTTGTGCGCCGGCGTCGCGGCGTTCTCCCACACCCTGATGTCGGCGTCGGAGTTGCCGGGCGTTTTGGCTCGTGCGTTCTCGCTGTTCCAGGCGGGTCGTCCGCGCCCGGTGCACATTGAAATTCCGTTGGATGTATTGGTTGAAGAGGCCGACGACTTGCTCAGCAGCCTGCCGGTCAATATCGACCGCGCCGGTGCTTCGCCGAGCGCCGTGTCGCGCATGACCGACCTGCTGGCCGGCGCCCAGCGTCCGCTGATCCTGGCCGGTGGCGGTGCCATCGATGCCGCTGCCGAGCTGACTGAGCTGGCCGAGTTGCTGGATGCACCGGTGGCCCTGACCATCAACGCCAAAGGCATGCTCGAGTCCGCTCACCCGCTGCTGATCGGTTCGACCCAGAGCCTGGTCGCCACTCGCGCGCTGGTTGCCGAGGCTGACGTGGTGTTGGCCATCGGCACTGAACTGGCCGAAACCGACTACGACGTGACCTTCGCCGGTGGGTTCGAGATTCCCGGCAAGCTGCTGCGTATCGACATCGACCCGGACCAGACCGTGCGCAATTATCCGCCGCACGTGGCGCTGGTGTCCGACTCGCGCAACGCCGCCCAGGCGTTGCTCAGCGCGTTGTCCCACAAGTCCCTGGCCGAGCGCCGCAACGATTGGGGTCAGGTACGCGCCGCCCGTTTGCGTGAAGAGCTGGCCGCGTCCTGGGATGCACCGACCCTGGCCCAGACCCGCTTCCTCGAAACCGTTTTGCATGAATTGCCGAACGCGGTATTCGTCGGCGATTCGACCCAACCGGTGTACACCGGCAACCTGACATTCAACCCGGAACGCCCGCGTCGCTGGTTCAACTCGTCCACCGGCTACGGCACCCTCGGCTATGCCTTGCCGGCAGCGATTGGCGCCTGGCTCGGTGGCAGCGTTGAAAGCGGCACGCGTCCTCCGGTGGTGTGCCTGATCGGTGACGGCGGCCTGCAATTCACCCTGCCGGAACTGGCCAGTGCCGTGGAAGCGCGCACGCCGGTGATCGTCCTGCTGTGGAATAACCAGGGCTACGAAGAGATCAAGAAATACATGGTCAATCGCGCCATCGAGCCGGTTGGCGTCGACATCTATACCCCGGATTTCATCGGCGTGGCCAAGGCCCTGGGGTGCGCGGCGCAGGCCGTCAGCGGTGTTGAACAACTGCGTGCTGCGCTGCGTACCGCGACCGATCGCCAAGGCCCGACCCTGATTGAAATCGATCAGGCCGAGTGGATGAAGGCGGTGTCGAAATGACGTTTCCGACGACCCTGGATGGCCTGTACATCGATGGCCAATGGTCGGCCGGTCACGAACACCTGCGGGTGATCAACCCGGCGACCGAAGCACTGCTGACCACCGTAAATGGTGGTGACGAACGTGCCGTCGATCACGCCGTCAGTGCGGCGACCCAGGCTTTCGCCGACTGGTCGAAAACCACCGGTGCCGAGCGTGGCGCGATCCTGCGCAACATCGCTGCGGGCGTGCAGGCCCGGCGCGAACAGCTGATGTACTTGCAGTCGAGCAACAACGGCAAGCCGCTGTTCGAAGCGGCCATCGACGTCGATGACGTGATCGCCACCTTCGAGTATTACGCCGGTCTCGCCGAAGGCCTGGAGGCGAAACAGGACAGCGCCATCGAGTTGCCGACCGCCGATTTCAGCGCGCGCTTGCGCCGCGAGCCGTGCGGTGTGGTCGGCTTGATCGTGCCGTGGAATTTCCCGATGGTTACCACCGCGTGGAAGCTTGCCCCGGCCCTGGCCGCCGGCTGCTGCGTGGTGCTCAAGCCATCAGAAGTGACGCCGCTGCCGGAGCTGGAACTGGCAGCAATCATCGCTGAAGCCGGGTTGCCAGCAGGGGTGTTCAACCTGGTCTGCGGCACGGGGCTGGCGGTCGGCGCTCCCATGTCGGCGGACCCGCGTATCGCAAAAATTTCCTTCACCGGCAGCAACGCGGTGGGTGTGCAAGTCATGCAACGCGCCGCAGAAACCGTGAAGGGCGTGAGCCTGGAACTGGGCGGTAAATCTTCGTTGTTGGTACTGGCCGATGCTGACCTCGACCTGGCGGTGGAAGTGGCCTGTGGCGGCGGTTTCTTCAACGCCGGGCAGATGTGCTCCGCCACCAGCCGCGTGCTGGTCGCCGATGAACTGGCCGATGAATTCCTCACCCGGGTAAAGGCCCGTGCCGAAGCCATTCGCGTGGCCGACCCGTTCGACCCGAACGTGGAAATGGGCGCGCTGGTCAATCAGGCGCAATACCAGCGCGTACTCGGCCATATCGATCGCGGCTTGAGCGCCGGGGCGAGGCTGGTGTGCGGCGGTAATCGTCCTGCGGATTTGCCCCGCGGATATTTTTTGCAGCCGACGGTTTTCACCAACGTGCCCCTCGACAGTGCGCTGTGGTGTGAAGAGATTTTCGGCCCGGTGATCTGCGTGCGCAGTTTCGCCTGCGAAGCCGAAGCGATTGCCCTGGCCAACGACAGTCAGTTCGGTCTGGTGGCCAGTGTGGTCACGCGTGACACCGAAGCCGCTGATCGAGTCGCCAACGCTTTGCAGGCGGGCCTTGTGTGGATCAATGCGCCGCAAGTGATCTTCCCGCAGACCGCCTGGGGCGGCTACAAGCAGAGCAGCATCGGCCGCGAACTGGGGCCGTGGGGCTTGCAGGCTTTTCAGGAAATCAAGCACGTGATTCGCGCCGTCTGAAGGCACGAAAAAGGTGAGCGCATGCCTCTCGAAGAGGCATGCGTCAGCGTCATGGCTTCGATGAGTTTTTATCGATAGTCAGGTGTTTTGCACGACCTCAGGATGAACTCACTGGCCCGGTAAAGCCCCCGAAAATACGAGGGACAACGTTGATCCAGCCGCGCGGATGCAACAGTTTCGACCTGCCTTATACCTACAAAAACAAAGGGAGTCCGTAATGGGCGAGCATGATCTGAACAGACGTCAATTCATCAAGACCGTGGGCGTAGCCTCGGTGGCAGCGGCGGCAATGAGCCTGCCGTTCGTCAAGGCCAATGCCAGCGATACACGCTTCACTGGCAAGACCCTGCGTCTGCTGACCTGGTCCGATGACACCGGGCTGGCTGCCCTGCGCAATATCGCCGCGACATTCGAAGACAAGTACGGCTGCAAGGTCATCGCCGACCGCACTGGCAGTACCTCGGAAATGGTCGCCAAGCTCAAGGCCGGCGGCGATCGTCCGCAGTACGACATCATCACCCTGGCCGGCGTCGGCGCCGAAGGCCTGGCCGCCGCCAACCTGCTGGAAAAGCCTGACCTCAACCGCATTCCCAACATCGTCGATGTGCCGGAAAAATACCGCACTGGCGCCAACGGTCACGGCATCGGTTACCTGCTGTGGTGCAACAGCCTGGTCTACAGCACCCGCACCCAGAAAGAAGCTCCGACCAGCTACGCGTCCCTGTGGGATGCCGACGCGGCGCCGAACATTTTCCTGCCGCCGCCGAACTGGACCGAGGCCATGGACCTGATCATCATCGCCGCCAAACTGGCCGGTGGTGACGAGCACAACATCGAGCCTGGCTTCAAGAAACTCGCCGAGCTGAAGGATCGCGTGGTGACCCTGGGCGAAAACCCGAACCAGATCGCCGAACTGTTCCGCACCGGCTCGCTGGATATGGGTGGCCTTTACGCCCCGGCCTTCTTCCCGAAACAGATCCGCGATCCGAACTACGGCCTGGGCGCCACGTTCGGCATGAAGGAAGGTTTCTACACCGACTTGATGCTCTCGGTGATGCCGAAGAACCGTCCGGGCGACACCGACATGGCGTACGCCTTCATCAACCATTCTCTGGACCCGCTGGTGCAGGGCAAGATGGCCGAGGACATCTACAACGGCCCGGTCAACGCCAAGGCGATCATCTCCGCCGAAGCACGCAAGAGCCCTTACATCCTCACGCCGGAACAGATTGCCGAGAAGGCGATCATGCACGACAACGCCTTCCTGGCGACTGTGCATGACCAATGGATTCGTCGTTACACGGAAATCTTTTCTTCCTGATCTGAATGACAGGGAGGCTCTTCGAGCCTCATCGCCAGCAAGCCGGCGCCTACAAGAACAGCGCATGACCTGTAGGCGCTGGCTTGCCAGCGATCGAGTGCGCAGCACTCGCCATGCGCCTGATCTTCCATTGACGAGACCTTTGCTATGGAACACCAACCTTTGACCCATTCGGTCAGCGCCGCTGAATCGCGCCCGAATCGCGGTGTTTCACCGACCGCGCGTGCCTGGTTTTTCCTCACGCCATCCATGCTGTTTCTCGGCGTGCTGATCGCCGCCAGCCTGCTGGTCCTGCGCATGAGTGTCGGCACCAAGGGCGCGGAATGGTCCGGGTTCAGCCTGGCCAGTTACGCCCAGTTGCTGGAACCCTATTACCTCAAATCGCTGATGCTGACCCTGCGCCTGGCGCTGATCAGTGCGGTGATCGCCGTGATACTGGCGATACCGGTGGCGTACACCATGTCGCGACTGACTTCACCGTTCGTGCGGCGGATCTTCCTCGCGGCCGTGTTGCTGCCGCTGCTGGTCAACCTGCTGCTGCAAAGTTACGGCTGGCTGGTGATTCTCGGCCCGGGCGGCATGCTCAATCAGGCGCTGATGGGGCTGGGCCTGATCAAGCGTCCGATCATGCTGTTGTACAACCAGAACGGCGTGTTGATGGGCCTGGTGCAAACCGCTTTCCCGTTGGCCGTGCTGCCGATTGCCAGCGCCATGCGCGGCGTTGCCCGCAGTTACGAAGAGGCCGCCGCTACCCTCGGTGCCAGTCGTTTCCAGGTGTTCCGCCAGGTGGTGTTGCCGATGAGCCTGCCGGGGATCATTACCGGTGCCACGTTGGTTTTTGCTTATAACGCCAGCAGCTTCGTCGTGCCCTTGCTGCTCGGAGGTCGTCGCGTGCCGATGCTCGCGGTGATGGTGCATGACCAGATCGCCCCGCTGATGAACTGGCCCGCCGCGTCCGCCGCCGGTGTGGTGCTTATCGTCACCACGCTGGCGATCATGACCCTGTCCGAATACATCACCGGCCGTCGTCGGCGCATGCTGGAGGCTTCGCAATGAGTACCCTGAGCAAGAAGCGTTATGGGCTGTTGCCCGGCGAGACCGGCAAGTTTGCCGGCATCCTTTCCGGTTTCATCCTGCTGCTGGCGGTGCTGCCGATCCTGACCATGATCGTCATGTCGTTCAGTGGCGCATCGAACCTTGATTTCCCGCCGAGCAGCTACAGCCTGCAATGGTACGAGGCCGCCTGGCACACCTTCGTTTCGCCGGACGCCAGCGATGTGTTGAGCCTCGGCCAGGCCATGACTACCAGCCTGATGGTGGCGTGCCTGACCATGATCTTCGCCACCCTCATCGCCGTGCCGGCCGCCTATGCGTTGACCCGTTGCGAGTTCCGCGGCAAGGCCGTGGCGCTGCAACTGATGTCGTTGCCACTGGTGTTCCCGATGGTGGTACTGGGCCTGGCGTTGCTGCTGGTGTTCGACAGCCTGCCGTTCCACATGACCACCTCGCGGCTGGTCATTGCCCACGTCATCCTGGCGTTGCCGTTCGTGGTGAAGAACTGCACGGCGGCGATGCTCTCCATCGGCAGTGAAGTCGAAGAGGCCGCGCAAATGCTCGGCGCTTCACCGCTGCGGGCGATTGTCGATGTGGTGGTGCCGTTGATGAAGTCGGGGATTCTGGCGGGGATGCTGCTGGCGTTCATCGTCTCGTTCAACGAATTCACCGTGACCTATTTCCTCTACACCATCGACGTCATGACCGTGCCGATCTGGATGTACAGCCGCACCGTGTCTTCGCTCGACCCAACCGTATTTTCGTTTGCCGTGCTGATCGTGCTGATCGACTTCGTCCTGATCTGGGCGCTGGAGAAGCTGGTCGGTGAAGGTGGCGTTTCGTTCTGATTCTTGAGGTGATGCTTATGTCTGGTCTGATTCTGGAAAACGTCGAGAAACATTACGGCTCGGCCTGCGCGGTAAAAGATGTAAACCTGCATTTGCCGGAGGGCAAACTGGTGTGTTTCCTCGGCCCGTCGGGCTGTGGCAAAACCACCTTGTTGCGGATGATCGCGGGGCTGGAAACCCTGAGCGGCGGCGAGATTCGCCTGGACGGCGAGGACATCGGCCACACCCCGGCGCATCTGCGTAATTTCGGCATGGTGTTCCAGTCGCTGGCACTGTTCCCGCACATGACGGTGGGGGAGAACATCGCTTATCCGCTGAAACTGCGTGGCGTGAGCAAGGCTGATCAGCAGGCGCGGGTGGTGGAGTTGCTGGAACTGATCCAGCTGCAAGCGATGATCAATCGTCCGGTGGCCAAACTCTCGGGTGGCCAACGCCAGCGCGTGGCGATTGCCCGCGCAATTGCTTCGCACCCGAAAATCCTCTTGCTCGACGAGCCGCTGTCGGCGTTGGATGCCAAGTTGCGCGAGTCAATGCAGGTGGAAATCCGTCAGCTGCAGCAACGTCTGAACATCACCACCATCATGGTCACCCACGACCAGCGCGAGGCCATGACCATGGCCGATATCGTCGTAGTGTTGGGTGAACACAAGGTGCAGCAGGTGGGCACGCCGATCGAGATTTACCGCCATCCGGCCAACGAGTTTGTCGCAGACTTTATCGGCTCGGGCAACATCTTCCCGGCCACCGCACTGGGCAACGGCAAGGTCAGTCTGCCGGGCGGCGATGCCCTGCAAGTGCCGATCTGCAGCAGTATTGTGGTGGGGGAAAAAGTGAAAATGCTGATCCGTCCGGAAGACCTGCAACTGTCGGCGCCGCAGGCCACCGCGGGCAATCGCTTGCTGGGCAAGGTGACGTTTGTGCGGGATATCGGCGCGACGATCGAGACCACGGTGGAGTGTTCCGGGGTGTCGTTTACGGCGCTGAGCACGCCGTGTCAGGGGTTTGGTTTGAACGTTGGGCATCCGGTGTCGGTTACCCTTCCGGCCGAGGCGTGCCGGGTACTCGGGGCCTGATCCAAGCTTTCTATTGCCTTAGCCGGCCTCATCGCTGGCAAGCCAGCTCCCACAGGGTTCGGCGGTGTTCATACAATGTTGTGGCCACCAATTATCTTTGTGGGAGCTGGCTTGCCAGCGATGAGGCCGGCACAACCCACACAAACTCTGGATCAAACTGACAACCGCAACCGCGCCAGATCCCGCACTGGCGGCGCCCCGAACAACCGGCTGTACTCGCGGCTGAACTGCGAGGGGCTTTCATAGCCGACGCGATACCCCGCCGCCGAAGCTTCCAATCCTTCGGCCAACATCAAGCGCCGCGCCTCTTGCAGGCGCAGCTGCTTTTGATACTGCAACGGACTCATCGCGGTCATCGCCTTGAAGCGGTGATGCAGCGTCGACACGCTCAAATTCACTTCCTTGGCCAGGTCATCGATGCGCAATGGCTGTTCATAGTTGCCATTGAGCCACTTGATCGCCTGGCTGATGCGATGGCTCTGACTGTTGGCAATGGCAATTTCGTACAGCCGATGGCCCTGCTGGCTGCGCAACAGCCGATAGAGAATTTCCCGACGAATCAGCGGCGCGAGCATGGTGATGTCTTTCGGTGTGTCGAGCAATCGTGCCAGACGCAGCACGGCATCGAGCATCGCGGTGTCGAGTCGCTCGACATACAACCCGCGTCCGGTCGGGCGAGTCGGCACGCCGATCGGGCCAGCATCGGCAATCAGTGCGCTGATTTCTGCCGGGTCGATGTCCAGCCGTACGGCCAGGATCGGCTCCTCGGCCGAGACATTCACCACTCGACCGCTGAGCGGCATCGAGACCGAGACCACCAGGTAATTCAGCGGATCGTAATTGAAGTACTCGTCAGCCAGCCGCACTTCTTTGCGGCCCTGAGCCATGATGCACAGCGCCGGTTGCGCAAGCACCGGGGCGAACTCGTGGTTCTGGCTGTGGCGCGACATGAATAGCGAATCGACGGCGGTGGCATAACTGCCATCTTCGGCGGTGTTGCGACGAATGATCGCCGCCAGTTCCGCGCGCTGCTTCTCCATGTCGGTGTCCAGCGGGGCTTGAAAATGATCGAGTGACGACATGCAAGGCATCCTCGGCAGGGGCAGGAGTGATGGGGCAAAGCATATGTTTGTGCAAGCTTGAGCGGTAGATACATCCTGTCGAATGCTTGCCTGATTCTGCACGGGGTTGTTTTGTCGCCCCGGTAAGTCAGAACGTAGAGCGCCAAACTTGCTTGAAACTGGTCTGGCAGAACGCAGCCAGGGATTTACATATTGTTACAGGCAGCCCATGCACTTTCGCAGGATTGTGCAACGCGACGGCAGAAATCGACTAACGACATACGCGCCATGGCCCTTAACCTTTGATCCTGTCGCAGCCCGTCCCATGGCTGCCACTCGACTCCCCGGGAGGGTTGAACCATGTCCAAGCAAATCCCCGTCAGTCATATGGCTTTCGTTCGAGCGCGCGCCGGGCGTTCACAAGAACTTGGTTTGCGCCTGAGCGCGTTGATCGAACCGTCTCGCGCAGCGCCTGGCTGCCTGAACTTTGCCTTGCAACACTCGCAATGCGATCCAGAGCTGTGGCTGGTGTCCGGTTTCTGGAGCAATCAACAGGCGATGACCGCGTACTTCAGTACCCCGGCCATGGAGATTTTCGCCGAGCTGGTGCAGGAACTGGTGGTCAACAGTCTGGATTTTCACACTTTCAAGGATGTGTCGGAGGCGCAGGCCCTGCGTCAGTCCGGAGCAGCAGTACACAAACTGGCCGGTTGAGGGTTTAATGGCTGCATTCTCAACCAGCCAGGATGCGCGACATGGCACGCAAAGCCTTTGAAACCTTTGAAGCAGTATCGGCCGTAATCCCCCGTGAAGGCGGGTATTACGCGGCAATCGCCACCAAAGCCATTGGCGGCGCCGGTGCACCTCGTTTCAACAAACTGCTGGAAGAGCAGACCTTCAAGACCGCCAAAGAAGCGGACGAAGCCGCCGCCCTGCAACTGACCCATCTCAAGGGTGTTGGCGAAGACGGCGAGCTGATCTGGTAGTTACTTCACCGCTCCCGGGCGGTACATCTTGAACAATGCCTCAGGTCCCAGCTGAAAGTAATCCGCTGGCCCGCCGCCGCGCAGGATCGGTTCTGCCGCGGCGGTGTCGTACACCCCATCCTTCAACAGCCATTTGGCGATATGCACGGCGACCACTTCGCCGAGGATCAGCCAGCTCGGCACCACATTTCCGTCCGCGCGCTGCAACTGAATGATCTGCGTGACCTTGCATTCGAAGGACACCGGGCTTTCGGCAACCCGTGGCACCTGAATGATTTTCGACGCCACGGGAGTCAGGCCGGACAATTCGAATTCATCGACGTGCGGCTCGACCATGGCGCAGCTCTGGTTCATCTGTTCGGCCAATGGCCGGGTGGCCAGGTTCCAGGCGAACTCGCCGGTCTGTTCGATGTTGTTCAGGCTGTCTTTGCGCCCGACGCTGGAAAACCCAATGATCGGCGGAATGTAGTTGAAGGCGTTGAAAAAGCTGTACGGCGCCAGATTCAAGCGCCCGTCGGCATCCTGCGAAGAAATCCAGCCGATGGGGCGGGGGCCGACGATCGCATTGAACGGATCGTGGGGCAGGCCGTGGCCGTTGGCGGGTTCGTAATAGTGGATGTCGTCGGGCATGGGCCAGTTTTCCTGAAGGCTGCTTGTGAATATCGACAATAGTGCAAGGCCGCGCCGCTGATTGCCAGTCAGACCAAGTGCCCATGCAGGGCTGTTTGGTGTGCCTGGAGTTTTGTGGTGCTCCAGAAATGACTAAGCCCGGCCGAAGCCGGGCTCTGGTGCCGCTTGAACGGATCAGCTGACGGAAGCGCCGCCGGTACGGTCGTAGCCATCTTCAGCGACAGTGGCGCCGCCGGTGCGGTCGTAGCCGTCTTCAGCGACAGTGGCGGAACCTGTGCGGTCATAACCGTCCGCTGCAACAGCGGAGCCGGTGCGATCGAAACCGTCGGCGGCGAAGGTGTTGGCGGCCAGTACGGACAGGGCGATGGCGAGGAACAGTTTGGTTTTCATCTTCATTTCTCCAGGTTCTTTGGCGTCTTGTGTCTTGGCATGGGTTTCATGCTACGCCAATTAAACTGATTAAAAAGCGCAAAATAATGCTAGTAACAATCGATTAAATTGATATTAAGGCCGGCAGACATTTTCACTTTCAGGGTCTGAGAGCGCGCATCGCAGTTAATCGAATCGGACATGTACAGGATGGAAGGCGAGCATTAACTCGTGATTAATCGGCCTTCTTCGGGAGTGAAGGATTTTTCACCCAGCGCTCGAGCCCAATAAAAAAGGGGCAGACCTCGACGGTCTGCCCCTTGGCTGTTACGCGTCCGGGCTTAGTCCGTGACGATCCGCGAATGCTTGCGGGTGTCTTTCATGGTGATGTACACCAGCAACGACACGGCGATGCACGCGGTGACGTACCAGTAGTAACCGGTTTCCATGCCAATGCTCTTGAACCACAGTGCGATGTATTCGGCGGTGCCGCCGAAGATCGAAACGGTCAGGGCGTACGGCAGGCCAACGCCCAGGGCGCGGATTTCAGTCGGGAACAGCTCGGCTTTCACCACCGCGTTGATCGAGGTGTAGCCGCTGACAATGATCAGCGCCGCCATGATCAGGAAGAACGCGCCCCACCAGGTGGTGATGGTGTGCAGGGTGGTGAGGATCGGCACGGTGAACAGCGTGCCCAGAATGCCGAAGGCGATCAGGATTGGCCGGCGACCGATTTTATCCGACAGCCCGCCGACGATGGGTTGCAGGCACATGAACAGGAACAGTGTGGCGGCGGAAATGGTGGTGGAGTCGGAGATGCTCATGCCGACGGTGTTCACCAGGTATTTCTGCATGTAAGTGGTGTAGGTGTAGAACGCCAGGGTGCCACCCATGGTCAGGCCGACCACGGTCATCAGTTCCTTCGGATGGCGCATCAAGGTGCGCATCGCGCTTTCCTTGGCCTTTTCCTTCTTGGTGAACGACTCGGTTTCTTCCATGCCGCGACGCAGGTACAGCGCGACCACGGCACACAACGCGCCGATGGCGAACGGAATACGCCAGCCCCAGGCGTACAGCTCTTCGGTGGTCAGCAGGTTCTGCAGGACGATCAGCACGCCCAGCGCTATGAGCTGGCCGGAAATCAGAGTCACGTATTGGAAGCTGGAGAAGAAGCCACGGCGTTCCTTGGTGGCCATCTCGCTGAGGTAAGTGGCAGAGGTGCCGTACTCGCCACCGACCGACAGACCTTGCAGCAAGCGCGCGAACACCAGCAGGATCGGTGCGCCGATGCCGATGGTTTCGTAGCTTGGGCTCAGGGCGATCAGCAGCGAGCCGAAGCACATCAGGTAAACCGAGGCCATCAGGGCTTTTTTACGCCCGACTTTGTCGGCGTACAAACCCATCAGCCAGCCGCCGATCGGACGCATCAGGAAGCCCACGGCGAAGATCGCGGCGGTGTTCAGCAGTTGTGCGGTGGTGTCGCCTTTGGGGAAAAAGGTCTTGGCGAAGTACAGGGAGAAAGCGGCATAGACGTACCAGTCATACCACTCGACCATGTTGCCGACCGAGCCGCTGAAGATCGACTTGATGCGACTTCTGGTGGTTCTTTCTTTAGCCGGCATGGCAGCCGACCCAAGGGGCAGGGCGTTGGAGTTATCCATTGAAGGATCCTTCGTTTAATTGTTTTTGTGGAGTGCGATTAAACGCAGCCTGCGGGGGCTATAGCAGGAGCTGTGCCAACGGGGAGAGGGGCGGTTTAGAGGGGGTAGGGATGATTGGTGAGCGGAAATCCGCTCATGTTTTGTTGGGGGTGAGCGGAAAATTGCTGATGGGGCTGGTGAATTTACAGTGCCTGCTCTGGCCTCATCGCTGGCAAGCCAGCTCCCACAGTTTCCGTGTCGTGCACAACATTCTGCATGCATCTTGGACACTGTGAAGGCTGGCTTGCCAGGTCCCACAGTTTGTGTGTTGTACACGACTTTCTGCATACATCTCGGACACTGTGAGGGCTGGCTGGCCAGCTCCTACAGGTCTGTGTGGTGCACAACTTTCTGCGTGCATCTCGGACATTGTGGGAGCTGGCTTGCCAGCGATGTGGCCCATCCGGACGCTAGAGGAACATCTCTCTGCTCAACCCATGCCGCTGCATCTTTTCATTGAAGGTCCGACGCGGCAGTTGCAGTTCTTCAAGCACCGCTTTCACGTCGCCTTTATGCCGGGTCAGCGCTGCACGCAGGCATTGCGCTTCAAACGCCTCCTGCTGCGCCGCCAGTGACTGGCCTGGTTCGATGCCCATCGGTTCCGGCTCGCCAAGCCCCAATACCTGACGCTCGGCGACGTTCGCCAGTTCGCGCACATTGCCCGGCCAGTCGTGGCTCAGCAGGTGACTTAATTGCGCGCCGCTCAGCGGCGGAAATTTGCGTCCCAGGCGTTCGGCGGCGTTCTGGGCAAAGAATTCGAACAGCAACGGAATGTCTTCACGGCGTTCGCGCAACGGTGGCAGACGCAATTCGGCGACGTTCAATCGATAGGCCAGGTCCTCGCGAAAACGCCCGGCCCGCGCTTCGTCGAGCAGATCCGGTTTGGTCGCGGCGATGATGCGCAAATCTACACGAATGCTTTGATTGGAACCCAGGCGCTCAAGCTTCTGCTCCTGCAACACGCGCAGCAGTTTCACCTGCTGCGCCAGCGGCATGCTTTCGATTTCATCGAGGAACAATGTGCCGCCGTCGGCGTATTCGAGCTTGCCGATGCGCTTGCCCTGGGCGCCGGTGAATGCGCCGCTTTCATGGCCGAACAGTTCGGCCTCGAACAGTTGCTCGGGGATGGCTGCGCAGTTCAACGCGACAAAGGGTTTGTCGGCGCGTGGCCCGAAGTCGTGCAGGCAGCGGGCGACCAGCTCCTTGCCGCTGCCGGTTTCGCCGCGGATCAAGACGTTGACTGGCAATGCCGCCAGATCCAGCACCTGCCGCCGCAGGGTTTGCAAACCACGGGACACCCCGAGCAGGGTGGTGTCGAGTTTGGCGCGGTTGTCCGCTTGCTCATGCAGGGCGCGGTTTTCCAGGACCAGCCGGCGCTTGTCCAGCGCCCGGCGCAAGCTGCCGAGCAAGGTTTCCGGGCTGAAGGGTTTTTCGAGAAAGTCGTAGGCTCCATCACGCATGGCATCGACGGCCATCGGCACATCACCGTGGCCGGTCAGCAGGATCACCGGCAAGTCGGCGTCGCGACGTTGCACTTCGGCCAGCAGTTCCAGGCCGCTCATTCCGGGCATGCGCACGTCGCTGAGAATCACCCCGGCAAAATGCTTCGGCAACTGCGCCAGGCATTCATCGGCGCGGCTGAACAGCTGCACCTCAAAACCCGAGAGGCTCAGCCATTGCTCGACGGCGCTGCGGATGCTGCTTTCGTCGTCGACCACCATCACAGAATTCAGCATGAGCCATGGGCCTCCAGGTCGATCGGCAGGGTCATCGTGAACACCGCGCCATTGCCGTGATTATCCGCGCTCAAACGCCCGCCCGATTCGTGGACGATGGCGAATGAAACTGCCAGGCCGATGCCCAGCCCGTCGCCCACCGGTTTGGTGGTGAAAAACGGGTCGAACACCTTGGGCAGGTTTTCTTCGGCGATGCCGCTGCCGTTGTCGATGACGCTCAGTCGCCACAATTGTTCATCAGCCTGCAGGCGGATTTCCAGGCGTTTGCAGGGTTTATCCTGCATCGCATCCAGGGCGTTGCGCAGCAGGTTGATCAACACTTGCTCGAGGCGAATGGCATCCCCGCGCACCCATGCCGGGCGAGTCATGTGCAGCACGGTGCTGACTTGCTCGTCGCGCAGACGGGTGTCGAGCAGTTGCAAAGACTGGTCAACCACCGCCGCCAGGTCCAGGCGTTCGCGCAGGCCGCTGGGGCTTTTGCGGGCGAAGGTTTTCAGGTGCCCGGTGAGGGCTGCCATGCGCGTCAGCATGTCGTCCACCGGTTTGAGCGCCTGATACGCTTCATCGACGCGACCATGATCAAGCAGCAGGCGCAGGGTGGCCAGTTGCATGCGCTGTGCCGTCAGCGGCTGATTGATTTCATGGGCCAACGCCGCCGACATCTGACCGAGTGCGGCCAGCTTGGCGGATTGCACCAGGCCTTCCTGGGCGGTGCGCAAATCGCGGGTGCGTTCTTCCACCAGTTGTTCAAGTTCTTCGCGACTGCGTTGGCGAATCTTCGCCAGGCGCCAGCGCTGGTTGAGAAACAGCAGCAGGAACACCAGCGTCAGCCACAGCCCGGCAGCGGCGAGTGCGGCGTTGCGGCTGTCTTCGAAGGCGACCTGCGGACGGCGCAGCAGGTGCAACGTCCAGCCTTCGGCGGCCAGCGGCAGCGATTCCCACAGGTAATCGGCACGGCCGTCCGGGCCATTGACCCGCGTCAGGGCACTGTTGTCGTCGAAATGGCGCAGCGGTTGGTGTTCCAGTGGCGTCAGCGGCTGCTTGTCGTACTGCCGGGTCGCCTTGAGTTCGGCGTGATCGCTGGCGCTCAGCGGCTGCAAATGACGATAGCGCCAACCCGGTTGATTGGCGATGAAGATGATCCCGCGTGCGTCGCTGACCAGCAGCGTGTCGCTGCCCTGACGCCATTCGCGTTCCAGTTCGGGAAACTCCAGTTTGACCACCATGGCGCCGAGAAACTGGCCATCGTCGTTGGTCACGGCGCTGGACAGGAAGTAGCCCGGTATGCCGCTGGTCACGCCCACGGCATAAAAACGCCCGGTGCCTTGGGTGCGGGTCTGGCTGAAGTAAGGGCGGAAACCGTAATTGTGGCCGACGTAACTGCTGGGCAACCGCCAGTTGCTGGCTGCCACGGCGAGGCCGGTGCGATCGAGCAGTTCCAGGGTCGAGGAGTCGGCAGCACCGTTGATCTTTTCCAGTTTACGGTTCAGCAGATCCTGCTGCTCGGGGCTCACCGGGCCTTTGAGGGCATCGCGCAATTGCGGGTCCAGCGCCAGCACCGAGGGCAGGGCGCGGTAACGTTCGATCAGGGTATGCAGGGACGTGGCGTACAGCGCCAATTGCTGGTTAGCCCGGGCCGCGTCTTCGACCATGGATTGGCGTACGGTGTGGCGCATGGCCAAGGTGGCAACGAGCGTGGCGCCAGCAATGATGACAACGGTATAGACCGTCAGGCGCAAGGGGCGGGATAACTCGAACATGCTGGGCATTACACAAGGAAACGGTGGGGGCGCACATTAACATGGGTCGCCCCTTGCAGGCGCGAGCCGACTCACTCTGCAAGAGGGGGCGTGCGTAGGCAATAAAAAAGGCGACAGAGGGTAATCCCCGTCGCCTTTTTCGGTCAGTCGAAGCGCTTACTGCACTTCTACCGCCAGGCTTTCACTGATCTTTTGCTGCCAGATGGCAGGACCGGTGATGTGTACCGACTCGCCCTTGCTGTCGACCGCAACAGTCACTGGCATGTCTTTCACGTCGAACTCGTAGATCGCTTCCATGCCCAGTTCGGCGAAAGCCACCACGCGGGATTTCTTGATCGCTTGCGCCACCAGATAAGCCGCGCCGCCGACTGCCATCAGGTAAACGGCTTTGTGGTCCTTGATCGCTTCGATGGCGGTCGGGCCGCGCTCGGATTTGCCGATCATGCCCAGCAAACCAGTCTGCTCGAGGATCTGACGGGTGAACTTGTCCATCCGCGTCGCGGTGGTCGGGCCAGCCGGGCCAACCACTTCTTCGCGCACCGGATCAACCGGGCCGACGTAATAGATGAAGCGACCTTTCAGGTCCACCGGCAGGGTTTCGCCCTTGTTCAGCATCTCGACCATGCGCTTGTGCGCGGCGTCGCGACCGGTCAGCATTTTGCCGTTAAGCAGGACAGTTTCGCCCGGCTTCCAGCTCTGCACTTCTTCCGGGGTCAGCGTGTCGAGGTTGACGCGACGGGCCGACGGACCTGCTTCCCAGACGATTTCCGGGTAGGCGTCCAGCGGTGGCGCTTCCAGCGAGGCCGGGCCGGAGCCGTCGAGCACGAAGTGCGCGTGACGGGTGGCGGCGCAGTTCGGGATCATGCACACCGGCAACGAAGCGGCGTGGGTCGGGTAATCCATGATCTTCACGTCGAGCACGGTGGTCAGGCCACCGAGGCCCTGGGCGCCGATGCCCAGCTGGTTGACCTTCTCGAACAGCTCCAGACGCATTTCTTCGATGCGGTTCTGTGGGCCACGGGCTTTCAGTTCGTGGATGTCGATGGATTCCATCAACACTTCCTTGGCCATCACGGCGGCTTTCTCGGCGGTGCCGCCGATGCCGATGCCGAGCATGCCCGGTGGGCACCAGCCGGCGCCCATGGTCGGAACGGTCTTGAGCACCCAGTCGACGATCGAGTCGGACGGGTTGAGCATGGCCATTTTCGACTTGTTCTCGGAACCGCCGCCCTTGGCCGCCACATCCACTTCCACGGTGTTACCCGGAACGATGGAGTAGTGGATCACGGCCGGGGTGTTGTCTTTGGTGTTTTTACGAGCGCCCGCCGGGTCGGCGAGGATCGAAGCACGCAGGACGTTTTCCGGCAGGTTGTAGGCGCGACGAACGCCTTCGTTGATCATGTCGTCCAGGCCCATGGTGGCGCCATCCCAACGCACGTCCATGCCCACGCGGACAAACACGGTCACGATGCCGGTGTCCTGGCAGATCGGGCGGTGGCCGGTGGCGCACATGCGCGAGTTGATCAGGATCTGAGCCATCGAATCGCGGGCCGCTGGCGATTCTTCGCGCAGGTAGGCTTCGTGCATCGCCTGGATGAAATCCACGGGGTGGTAATAAGAAATGAACTGCAGGGCGTCGGCAACGCTCTGAATCAGGTCGTCTTGCTTGATCACGGTCATGAGTCGCGCTCCTCTAAAAGACGGGAACATTCAATAAGGTGCTTGCAGCTTGGGTGTATCGGTCGGTTGCAAGCACCTTTCAAGGCACGCCGGGGCTGCTGGCGCGACGCTAAAAAGGCGCGGCAGTATACCGCGCCTAGCTGGCGGGCACACGCGCCCGTGGTCAAACCTTGGTCGCATAGAAGCAGTTACACGCTGCTAGCTTGAAGCTAGCAGTCAAAGCACGATGATTTTGGGGGCGTGTATTCGGGCCATGTATTTGACGCCAGTTATCCGGTCCGAAAATTGAATGGTCATTTATCGGCCGCACCACTAAAGTGGCACACGGCCTGTAGAGTAGGACGCTCTGTCAGTCTCCTTCATTCGGTGAGTCAACGATTGACCCATAACGCCATCCAGCGACTGTTGCTCAAACGTTTTGCCCTCGCAGCCGGCACCTATGCCTTGGCTTTGCTGTTGTTGTGGCTGGCGTTTTTTACCGGGCACTATCAGCAATCGCTGACAAGCGTCGCCATCGGCAGCGCACTGGTGGTGATCAGCCAGGCCACGTTGTTCGCGGTGTTTTACAGCGGCTGCAACCTGCGCTTCGCCGATCCCAGCCTCACTGAGGTCCAGGTGCTGTTGGGGCTGGGCTGGCAAACCTGGTTGATCGCCCACCTGGACGACGCTCGTGGAGCGTTCCTGGTTTTTTATGTCTTGATCCTGCTGTTCGGGCTGTTTCACCTGTCCCGTCGCTCATTTGTGCGCTGTGCCTTGCTGGTGTTCTTCAGTTTCAGCGCCATCACGCTGTGGGAGGGCTACCACATGCAGCTGGACAACCCGGCGCTGTCGGCGTTGCAGGTGTGCGTGTTGTTGATCGTGCTGGTCTGGCTGGTGCTGTATGCCGGTTTTGTCCAGGCTTCGCGACACCGTATGCGCCAGCGACGCTTTGCCTTGCAGGCGCATCAGGACACGCTGCGCGGGATGATGCGCCAGCTCGAAGACCTCGTCGCCACCGATGAACTGACCGGCCTGTTCAACCGCCGGCATTTCCTGCGCCTGGCCTCCCGTGAACTCAATACCATGGACGCCGGCGTCATGCATGGCCTGGCATTGATCGACCTGGATCACTTCAAACGAATCAACGATCTGCATGGCCATGCCGCGGGCGATCAGGTGCTGCAAGCCTTTGCCGGTGTGGCCACGGCCTGCTTGCGCGACGGCGACGTTCTGGCCCGCTATGGCGGCGAAGAGTTCGTGGTGCTGTTGCCCGATTGCGATGCCGACAGTCTGACCTCGTGCTGTGAACGGCTGCGCGTTGCGTTTACCGATGTCCAATTGCTTGGCCTGAATGTCGGCGGTCTCAGCCTGTCGGCCGGCATGACGTTGCTTGAGCTCGGCGACGACCTCGACGACGCCTTGCAGCGAGCCGATCAGGCGCTTTATCGGGCCAAGCGTGACGGTCGTAACCGTTGCGCGGCGGCGTGGGAAAACGTCGATGCCTGAGTTACGCGTCGGTGATCGCCAATGGCCAGTTGTTGCAGGCAGCAATCTGCTGGATGCACTGAATCAGAACGGCGTGGCAGTACCCTATAGCTGTCGCGCCGGCAGTTGTCATGCGTGCCTGGTGCAGTGCGTGCAAGGACTGCCGAGCGACAGCCGCCCCGATGCTTTAAGCGCGGAGCAACGCCAGCAAGGCTGGCGTCTGGCGTGCCAGTGTCAGGTGGTCGAGGACTTGCAGGTGCACACCTTCGACCCGCAGCAGGATGGGCGTCCGGCCGAGGTCGCGGCGGTCGACTGGTTGAGCCCCAGTGTGTTGCGCCTGCGCCTGACTCCACAGCGGCCGTTGCGCTACGGGGCCGGCCAGCACCTGGTGTTGTGGGCGGGGAACGTGGCGCGGCCTTATTCCCTGGCCAGTCTGCCCGAGGATGACCGCTTTCTCGAGTTTCACCTCGATTGTCGCGAGCCCGGTGAGTTCAGTGATGCGGCCCGTCAGTTGAAGATCGGCGATCCGCTGCGCCTCGGCGAGTTGCGAGGCGGGGCGTTGCATTACGATCCCGACTGGCACGCTCGGCCGCTGTGGCTAATGGCCGCCGGCACCGGACTGGCGCCGTTGTTCGGTGTGTTGCGTGAGGCTTTGCGTCAGGATCACCAAGGCCAGATACGCGTCATTCACTTGGCCCATGATGCTGACGAGCATTATCTGGCCAAGCCCCTGCAAGCCATGGCGGCCAGCCGTGCGAACCTGAGCATCGAGCTCTGGACCCCGGCCGAGTTACCCGCGGCTTTGGCGCAACTGCGGCTTGTTTCCCGGCAAACCCTGGCCTTACTCTGCGGAGCCCCCGACAGCGTCGACGCCTTTGCCCGGCGTCTTTACCTGGCGGGACTGCCGCGCAATCAACTGCTGGCCGATGTGTTCCTGCCCCGTGGTTGAGCGCTGATTTTCAGACGCGAGACCGACCATGACTGATGCCATCCAGATTGAACGCGAACGCGGCCTGCTGACCCTGCGCCTCAATCGCCCCGACAAGAAAAACGCCCTGACCCGCGCCATGTACAGCCACCTGGCCGAAGCGTTGAAACAGGCCGACAGCGACCCTGAAATCAATGCGGTACTGATCACCGGCTCCAGTGAGTGTTTCACTGCCGGCAACGACATCGCTGACTTCATCCAGCAACCGCCGGGCAACTTCGACAGCCCGGTGTTCCATTTCATGCTCAACCTGCTCGAATGCCGCAAACCGGTAGTGGCCGCCGTGGCCGGTGCGGCGGTGGGCATTGGCACGACGATGCTGCTGCATTGCGATTTGGTGTATGTCAGCCGCGATGCGCGGTTGCGCATGCCGTTCGTCAACCTGGGATTGTGCCCGGAGTTCGGCTCGAGCCTGATTTTGCCGCGGTTGCTTGGGCATGCGAAAGCGTCTGAGTTGTTGCTGCTCGGTGAGGGATTCAATGGTGAACAGGCGGCTGCGTGGGGCATTGCATCCGAAGCCTTGGGCAGTGGCGAAGAGGCGTTGGCCAAGGCGCGGGAGATGGCGTTGCGTTTCGAATCGCTGCCGCCGCAAGCGGTGCGCATCAGCAAGCAGTTGATGCGGGCGCCGGATCGGGAGCTGCTGCGCAAGGTTATAGAAGAAGAGGGTGCGTTGTTTACCCAACGGCTGCGTTCGCCGGAAGCGATGGCGGCGTTGGCAGGGTTTATCAACAGGCATTGAGATGAGCGTCGCCTGTACGGGCCTCATCGCGGGCAAGCCCGCTCCCACAGTAGTATGTGGTGTTCACAAAACCTGTGGGAGCTGGCTTGCCGGCGATGGGGCCAGATCAGACGACACACCTGTTGGATCAGAAAACAAAAAGCCCCGCCATTCACATGGCGGGGCTTTTGTTTTTTCAGCGTTCGGTCACTCAGACCATCGGGTCGCCAACGTGCAGGATCTTCATGCCGTTGGTACCGCCGGTGGTGTGGTAGCTGTCGCCCTTGGTCAGGATGACCCAGTCGCCTTTCTGTACGACGCCGCGCTTGACCAGCTCGTCGATCGCTTTCTGGCTGACTTCGTTCGGTGCCAGCGAAGCCGGGTCGAACGGGATGGTGTACACGCCACGGAACATCGCCGCGCGGGCCTGGGCTTCACGGTGCGGGGTGAACGCGTAGATCGGCACCGAGGAACGGATGCGCGACATGATCAGCGGGGTGTAGCCGCTTTCGGTCAACGCGATGATCGCTTTCACGCCCGGGAAGTGGTTGGCGGTGTACATGGTCGCCAGAGCAATGCTCTCGTCGCAGCGGGTGAATTCCTTGCCGATGCGGTGGCTGGAAGTCTTGCTGGTCGGGTGCTTTTCAGCGCCGACGCAGATGCGCGCCATCGCTTGCACGGCTTCCAGCGGGTACAAACCGGCAGCACTTTCAGCCGACAACATCACGGCGTCGGTGTAGTCGAGCACGGCGTTGGCGACGTCGGACACTTCGGCGCGAGTCGGCATCGGGTTCTGGATCATCGACTCCATCATCTGGGTCGCGACGATCACAGCCTTGTTGTGGCGGCGTGCGTGCAGAATGATTTTCTTCTGAATGCCCACCAGCTCGGCGTCGCCGATTTCCACACCCAGGTCACCACGGGCCACCATCACGGCGTCGGATGCCTTGATCAGGCCGTCGAGGGTTTCGTCGTCGGCCACGGCTTCGGCGCGTTCGATCTTCGCCACCAGCCAGGCGGTACCGCCGGCTTCGTCGCGCAGTTGACGGGCGTATTCCATGTCGGCGGCGTCACGCGGGAAAGACACCGCGAGGTAGTCGACTTCCATTTCCGCAGCAAGCTTGATGTCAGCCTTGTCTTTTTCAGTCAGGGCCGGAGCGGTCAGGCCGCCACCGCGACGGTTGATGCCTTTGTGGTCGGACAGCGGGCCGCCGATGGTCACGGTGCAGTTCAGCTCGGTAGCCGTGGCGGTATCGACGCGCATGACCACGCGGCCGTCGTCGAGCAGCAGCTCGTCGCCCACGCCGCAGTCCTTGACCAGGTCCGGATAGTCGATGCCGACCACTTGCTGGTTGCCTTCGGTCAGAGGATGGCTGGTGGAGAAGGTGAATTGATCACCGATCTTCAGCTCGATCTTCTTGTTGGCGAATTTGGCGATACGGATTTTCGGGCCTTGCAGGTCACCCAGCAGGGCGACGAAGCGACCGTGCTTGGCAGCCAGGTCACGCACCAGCTTGGCGCGAGCCTTGTGCTCGTCGGGGGTGCCGTGGGAGAAGTTCAGACGGGCGACGTCCAGGCCAGCCAGAATCAGCTGTTCGAGAACTTCCGGCGAGTTACTGGCCGGGCCAAGGGTGGCGACGATTTTGGTACGACGGACGGACATGCAAAGACTCCTGAGTTCAAGCGCTGAGTGAGGCTACTATGCTCCGCAGTTGTAGTCATTGTTCGTTTGCACTACTTATCGCTTTCTTTATTGAACCGAACAACTTTGCGCCAGGCTGCCTGAAGATTTCCGCTGACGGGTCGATACAGCGTTCAAGACAGGAGATCCCCCATGCGATTCGTGCTCATTGCCGCCCTTGCCATCAGTGTCCTCAGTGTCACGGGCTGCACCCGTTTCTCGATGAACCATCATTTGAATCTTGCCTACAGTGCTTACGACCGGGGCAATTGCGAACAAGTGATGCTCGAGTTGTCCAAGGTCGAGCGCGCCAGTCGGGCGCGGCCTTATGTGTGGCCGGAGGTATCGATGATGCGCGGCCAGTGCCTGGAACGGCAGAAGATGTTTATCGACGCGGCCCAGACCTATCAATTCATCATCGCCTCGTATCCGCAAAGCGAATACGCCTACCGTGCCCGCGCCCGCCTGGAAACATTGCAGAGCCTGGGCCATTACCCGACACGCAGTGCCGCGGCGGTGCGCCCGACGCGGTTCTGATGCAGGTTGTCATCCAATAGCTGGCCGACCGGTGGTGGTGAGCTATAGTCGAATAGACCGGTATTAGAGCGTTGTTTCTAAACCGTCGTAACACCTGTGATCGGCAGGAGTAAGCGACAGCGGTTCACGGACTGTCGCACCAGGATCGGGGAGAGCGGGCCGCTTTGCCATTTCAGCAACTGCGGGCAGGTCCGTTCCGAAGCATTAGTGCGGCCCTGCTTAAGGGCCTTGCGTAGCGAATTCAGCATGTTCACTGACCGCCGGATCGAGCGGCATCAACTGCCGTATTTTCTGAAAGTGTTCAACAGCATTACAGACAAGCCCATCGGATTTCTGGGCAATGTCTCCGAAGACGGGCTGATGCTTATCAGTCAGTTGCCGATGATGATCGGTGCTGACTTCGATTTGCGCCTGAAGATTCCCGTCGGCGACCGCTGCCAACAGGTCATTGACCTGCGGGCGTGTTGCCTGTGGTGCCACGAAGACGCGACCCCTCACCATTATGACGCCGGGTTCAGCCTGCAGCGGGCGCCGCCTGAGTATGGGCAACTGGTGGAGGCGTTGAAGCAGTATTTCAGTTTTCTGCCGTTGCCGGCTTCGGCCTGAGAGGCTGCGGTCTTCTTATCTTAAACACTGCCGCCACGCTTCCAGCTTAAATACTGCGTGACCAACTGCGTGCCCAATTCCCCTGGTCGCGCATCCAGCACCGGCACTCCATGAGCGCTCAACCGCTCATGGAGTTCGGCCCGTGCATTCAAATAATTCACCGTGCCGCAGTAAGCCAATGCCTCGGGCAAGGTCTGCACCGGTGTTTCCCGCAGGTTATCGAGCAGGTCTTCGCGCAGGCTGGCAATCAGCACTCGGTGCTGTTGACCCAGGCGCTTGGCGGCCGTCAGCAGTTCTTCATCGTCCTCATCGCGCAGATTGGTCATCAGCACCACCAGGGCCCGGCGTTTTTGCCGTGCCAACAGTTGCGTGGCGGCGGCTTGATAGTCGGCGGCACGCTGGCTGCTGTTGAGGTCATAAACGGTATTGAGCAGGGTGTTGAGTTGCCCGGTGCCTTTCACCGGCGCGAGGTAGCGCGATGTGTCGCTGGCAAACGTACTGAGACCGACCGCGTCACCCTGGCGCAATGCGACATAACTCAGCAGCAGGCAGGCATTGAGCGCGTGATCGAAGTGCGAAAGCTCGTCATCCTGACTGCGCATGCGGCGACCGCAGTCGAGCATGAAGATGATCTGTTGGTCGCGCTCGTCCTGATACTCCCGGGCTATTGGTGTGCGTTGTCGAGCAGTGGCTTTCCAGTCGATCTGGCGCAGGCTGTCGCCCTCGCGAAACTCGCGCAACTGATGAAACTCCAGCCCCAGGCCCCGGCGTTGCCGCTGGCGCACGCCGAGCTGGCTCAGCCAGTTGTCCACAGCCAATAACTGACCGCCATAGAGGCGGGCGAAGTCGGGGTAGACGCGGGTGTCATCGGTCAGGCTCAGCAAGCGTTTGTCTGACCAGAGGCCCAACGGGCCGGGCAGGTTGACTTCGCAGTGTTCAAAACTGAAGTGACCGCGATTGAGCGGGCGTAGCCGATAAGCCATAAAGCTTTGCTGGCCGGGTTGCAGGGTCAGCGTCAGCGGCAGGCTTTCGAAGCTCAGGCCTGGCGGCACGTGGTCGAACACCTGAATGTCCAGCGGTTGGGCGAAGTCATGTTCGACCGTCAGGCGCACGTCGCTCCAGCGACCAATCGCCAGGCTGCCGGGCATCTGTCGTGAAACGCGTGGGGAGGGCAGTCGTTTGAGGCGGATGGCGTCGAGCAATGCGAGGGCCAATAGCGCCAGCAACAAGCCCCAGTTGATCCGCGACACATACGTCGGCAACGCAACGTCCAGCGCCTGCAACGCGCCCAGCACGATGCCGATGGCCAGCAAAACACCCAGCCAGAGCAATAGCAGGCGGGTGGGTTTCACAAGCGCGGCGCCGGCACTTGGTCGAGCAGTTGGCGCAACACCTGATCGACTTCAAGTCCCTCGATATCCAGCTCCGGGGCGATGCGCACGCGATGGCGCAGCACCGCCAGGGCGCAGCCTTTTATGTCATCCGGAATGACGAACTCGCCACCGCGCAACAACGCCCGCGCCCTGGCGCAACGCACCAGCGCAATGGAGGCCCGAGGCCCGGCGCCGAGGGTCAGGCCCGGCCAGCTGCGGGTGGTACGGGCCAAACGGACGGCGTAGTCGAGCACTTGCTCATCCAGCGGCAAGTCGCTGGCGATGCGTTGCAAGGCCAGTACATCCTTGGCTTGGAGCACTGTGCGCAGCGGTTGCACATCGAGCATGTCGGCACGGGTCGATCGGCTGACCTGACGCACCATGTTCAATTCCTGCTCGGCGTCAGGGTAGTCCATGCGTACCTTGAGCATGAAGCGATCCAGCTCGGCTTCCGGCAGCGGGTAAGTGCCTTCCTGTTCGATGGGGTTTTGCGTGGCGAGCACCATGAACGGTTGGGCAATCGGCAGGGCGCGACCTTCAAGGGTGACTTGCCGCTCCTGCATGGCTTCGAGCAACGCCGCCTGGGTTTTCGCCGGTGCGCGGTTGATCTCGTCGGCCAGCAGCAGGTGGGTGAACAGCGGCCCTTTGCGCAGTTTGAATTGCTCGGTCTGAAGGTCGTACACCGCATGCCCGGTAACGTCGCTGGGCATCAGGTCCGGGGTGAACTGGATGCGCGCAAATTCACCCCCGAAACAACGCGCCAGCGCTCGCACCAGCAAGGTCTTGCCCAGCCCGGGCACACCTTCGAGCAGCACGTGACCACCGGCAATCAACGCCGTGAGCACATCGTCGATCACGCTGTCCTGGCCGATCACGGCTTTTCGCAGTTCGACGCGAATTGCCTGAGCCAACTGGCTGGCGCGTTGCCGTTGTTGCGCGGCATGGCTGGGTGCATCGGGCTCGATCGGTTCGCTCACGACTTCTGCCGCCTTGCTAACGGTTGCATTCGGTTTATTTTCCATAAAATCAGTCACTTACCTTGTTTAACTTTTTCCATGATTTTTTCACGTGGCACGAGTGAGTGGCTGCCAAGTTACATCATTGCAATCCTATGGCGTCCGTTATTTGAGCGCTGGAGAATGTGTTGCCGGTCTTTTGGAGGTATTAGCCTACCTGATGTGAGTTTGAGACTTCAGGCGTCTTCAATGTGGTTAACAGGCTGACTCAGCTCCCCACTCATGGCGTTGGTTTCGACTACAGTAGAAAGACTCTGCATACAGCCATAACAAGACGGAGAGTTTTTCATGCGAATAAACAAGCGCTTTAGCCTCTTTGCGGCCACCGCTGCGTTGACAGTCTCGTGCGCAGCTAACGCCGCACCTGTGTTCATAAATATCCTGACAGGCGGTACCAGCGGGGTTTATTACCCCATTGGGGTTGGGCTGTCACAGATATACGGCGATGGGATCCCGGGGGCGAAGACGTCTGTCCAGGCGACCAAGGCCTCGGTGGAAAATCTCAACCTTTTACAAGCGGGTCGTGGGGAGCTCGCTCTGGCGCTGGGGGACTCTGTGGCTGATGCAAAAAATGGCGTGGAGGATGCCGGATTCAAGGCCCCGCTGACAAAGTTGCGAGCCATTGCAGGAGCCTATCCGAATTACATTCAAATTGTTGCGAACAAAGAATCCGGCATCAAAACCTTGGCGGATCTGAAGGGGAAAACTATCTCCGTCGGCGCCCCGAAGTCCGGTACAGAGCTGAATGCACGTGCGATCTTCAAAGCTGCGGGACTGACGTATGAAGATATGAGCAAAGTCCAATACCTGCCCTTTGCAGAGTCGGTCGAGCTGATCAAAAACCGTCAGTTAGATGCCACGCTTCAGTCCTCGGGGTTAGGAATGGCGGCCATCCGCGACCTTTCCTCAACCATGCCATTGAACTACGTCTCCATCCCTGCTGACGTGGTTTCGAAAATCGGCAATGCCGCGTATCAGCCTGCACAAATACCCGCCAATACCTATGACGGACAGCCCGAACCAGTGCCTACGGTGGCGATCACCAATATCTTGGTGACACGCGAGGACATTCCGGATGACGTTGCTTATCAGATGACCAAACTGATGTTCGAAAACCTCACTCGCCTGGGTAATTCTCACTCAGCCGCCAAGGACATCAAGTTGCAAAACGCTGCCAGGAATCTGCCCATTCCACTTCACCCCGGCGCCGAGCGCTACTACAAGGAAGCTGGAGCGCTTTGATTCAAAAAAAGCTCCGCGGGGGATGGTCGCTAGCGCGATAGAGCGGCTCAAACCTTTCTATGCAGTTTTGAGGCAGGTACCCAATGAGCGAAGATCTTCATGGCATCGCCGCCAACCCGCGCGACTGGCCTAAGACGCTGTTCTACGTGGCGTTGTTGTTTTCAGTTTTCCAGATTGTCACCGCTGCGTTTGCACCGGTTTCCAGCCAGGTGCTGCGCGCGGTGCACGTTGGTTTCCTGCTGTGGGTAGTGTTTCTGAGTTTCCCGGCGTATGGCAGAGCACGTCCCTGGCAGCCGTTGGCCTGGATATTGAGCCTCGCCGGGATTACCACTGCCTTGTATCAATGGTTCTTCGAGGCGGATTTGATCCAGCGTTCAGGTGACCTGACATCGGCAGACATGGTGGTTGGGCTGGTGTTGATCGTATTGGTGTTCGAGGCGGCTCGTCGGGTGATGGGTATCGCATTGCCCGTCATCTGTGGACTGTTTTTGGCATACGGTTTATTGGGTGAATACCTGCCAGGCGACCTGGCACATCGAGGCTACGGATTCGACCAAATCGTCAACCAGTTGTCATTCGGCACCGAAGGTCTCTACGGGACACCCACTTACGTTTCCGCTACCTATATTTTCCTGTTCATTTTGTTCGGTTCCTTTCTCGAACAGGCGGGCATGATCAAATTGTTCACTGACTTCGCGATGGGACTGTTTGGCCACAAACTCGGGGGGCCGGCAAAAGTATCGGTCGCGTCATCGGCTTTGATGGGGACGATTACAGGTTCCGGCATTGCCAACGTTGTCACGACAGGACAGTTCACGATTCCATTGATGAAGCGCTTCGGCTACAAGGCAGCATTTGCTGGCGGCGTAGAGGCGACTTCGAGCATGGGCAGCCAGCTGATGCCACCCGTGATGGGAGCTGTGGCCTTCATTATGGCGGAAACAATTAATGTCCCGTTCGTAGAGATCGCCAAAGCGGCGTTAATTCCAGCCATCCTGTATTTCGGTTCGGTGTTCTGGATGGTTCACCTTGAGGCAAAACGCTCCGACCTTAAAGGGCTACCCAAAGACCAATGTCCCAGTGCATGGGGAGCAGTAAAGGAAAGCTGGTATTTACTGATTCCGCTTTTTGTCCTGGTCTACCTGCTGTTTTCCGGACGTACTCCGCTGTTCTCCGGAATGGTGGGCCTGGCGCTGACAGCCATCGTTATTCTCGGTTCGGCAATCATTCTTCGGGTGTCCAGTTTCGCGTTGCGGTGTGCGTTCTGGATCGCGCTGGGTGTCCTCTGTGTCGGTTTTTTCCAGTTGGGTATCGGCGTGATCTTTGCGGTGATCGCCACGTTGGTGGTCATCTGCTGGTTCATTCAGGGAGGCCGGGAAACCCTGAGTATTTGCCTGCATGCCCTGGTCGAAGGTGCTCGTCATGCGGTGCCGGTCGGGATTGCTTGCGCGCTGGTGGGAATCATCATCGGCGTAGTGTCATTGACGGGCATAGCCTCGACCTTCGCCGGTTACATACTGGCCATAGGCAGGGATAACCTGTTGTTGTCACTGATACTGACGATGGTCACCTGCCTGGTGTTGGGTATGGGTATCCCGACGATTCCCAACTACATCATCACCAGTTCGATTGCAGCACCCGCGCTGTTGGAGTTGGGTGTACCGCTGATCGTGTCGCACATGTTCGTTTTCTATTTCGGAATTCTTGCAGACCTTACTCCACCGGTTGCCTTGGCATGCTTTGCCGCAGCGCCCATCGCCAAGGAAACAGGATTCAAGATCAGTCTGTGGGCGGTTCGTATTGCTCTGGCCGGCTTTGTCATTCCGTTCATGGCGGTCTACAACCCTGCGCTGATGATGCAAGGCGACAATTTGTGGATGACTGCCTATATGTTGGTCAAGACGATGTTGGCCGTTGGCCTTTGGGGAATGGCGTCCACAGGTTATCTGCAACAGAAGATGCCGGTTTGGGAGCGATTATTGTGTTTCGCGGCAGGTGCTTTGTTGGTTGTTGCGCTGCCGTTGACCGACGAAATCGGTTTTGTGCTGGGTGTGTTGCTGATACTTCAGCATGTCTGGCGGTCTCGCCGTGGCGGACTGGCCAGAGCATGATCGGCTTGTGCCTGGGGCTGGCGGGAGTCGCCTGGGCCCAACTCCCAATCTCAAGCTTTACACTGGCCTGGAATCACACCATCGAAAAAATTCGTTGGGAAGAAGACTACCGTGTCTCGGAACAGGGACTTGTGCTCACTGAAGCCAGGGTCAAGGGAAATGGCGCAGGCATGGAAATTCCCTCAGGGGCCAGGTTGGAAAAAGGCAGTTGGCACTTTCAACGTCAGCTGCCGCCCTTGCAGCCTCTGAGTCTGGGGCGCTCCCCGCAAGCAGGTGACTACCAGTTATGCTTCGATCAGCAATGTCATGAGATGGACGAGTGGCTGGGGCCACCCGTCAGCAACCCGTCCTCCGTGGAGCTATGGAGTTGCTGGACGGACTCAGGGCAACCATAAGTGGCCACAAGCATAAATGTGAAAGCCCTGTCCGGATACGAACGTCCAGTACCCGGACAGGCAGGTGTCAACTCATGCCCAGCCAGTTTGGCAAAACCAGGGAGATCCAGGGCACGTAGGTAATCAGGATCAGGAACAGGAGCAGGATCATTAGCCAGGGCATGGCGGCTCTGATGGTTGCCGGCAGTGTCATACCCGTCACAGCAGAAGTCACGAACAGGTTCAGACCCACGGGCGGCGTGATCAAGCCGATCTCCAGATTCACCACCATAATGATGCCAAGGTGAATCGGATCGATACCCAGCTTCATGGCGATGGGGAAGAGGATCGGTGCCAGGATCAGGATGATGGCCGAGGGTTCCATAAAGGCCCCGGCGATCAACAGCACAATGTTCACCACCAGCAGGAACGTTACCGGTGTCAGCCCCGCTTCAATCACCCACGCGGTGATCTGTTGCGGTAGCTGCTCAGTGGTCAAAACGTGCGCGAAGAGCATGGCGTTGGCAATAATGAACATCAGCATGATGCTCAGCTTGGCCGAGTCCAGCAGGACTTTTGGTGTCTCGCGGAACGTCAGGTCTTTGTAGACGAACAAGGCGATGAAGGCCGAGTACACCGCCGCCACTGCCGCCGCTTCAGTGGGGGTGAACATCCCGGAGTAGATACCTCCCAGGATGATGAACATCAACAGTAGACCCCAGATCGCCTTGCGTGCCGTGCCAAGCCATTCACGGAACGTCGCGCGCGGCATGGCGGGCAGATTTTTCTTCACGGCGACGATGTAGATCGCCACCATCAACGCCAGTCCCAGCAGCAGGCCTGGTAACACGCCCGCCATGAACAGTTTGCCGACAGAGGTTTCGGTCGCGGCCGCGTAGACCACCATGACGATCGAGGGTGGTATCAGGATGCCCAGGGTCCCCGCGTTACAGACGATCCCCGCGCCGAAGGCCTGCGGATAACCGGAGCGGACCATGCCGGCAATGGCAATTGAACCCACCGCCGCCACAGTGGCCGGGCTCGATCCGGAAAGTGCAGCGAACAACATGCACGCCAACACGGCAGCGATGGCCAGACCACCACGGATATGGCCGACGCAGGCATTGGCAAAGTCAATCAGCCGCCGAGCGACGCCACCGGTGGTCATGAAGGCCCCCGCGAGCAGAAAGAACGGGATGGCCAGCAGGGTGTAGTGCTCCGACGTCTCGAACAGTTTGATCGCCAGTGAGCGCACGGAGTCAGGACTGAAAAAAACAATGGTCAGTGAGCCCGCCAATCCCAGGGAGATGGCAATGGGAACGCCGATGAACATCAGCACGAACAGTGATACAAACAGGAAGGCAATGGTCATGACTTGTCATCCTCGTGTTCAGTCAGCTTCAACGCATCGGCGGCCTCATCAGCCAGGCCAAGGCCGGTCTGCCTTTTTTGAAGGATGCGCACGAGAATTTCAGCAAACCGGATGAACACCAGGGCGAACCCTACGGGGACGATCAACCCGATGTGCCATTGCATGATCCCGTACTGGCCCAGGTCTTCGGCGCCTATTTGGGCCTCCATCAGGGTCTGGATCCAGCCAAAACTGCCAATGCTGAGCAATCCGGCATAAGTCAGGCAGAAAAGGCAGGCGATGATGCCAATGAACCGTTGCACCGGTTTGCTGGCCAGATTGACCAGCGCGTCAACGCCGATATGGCCGGCTGTGCGCACGCCATATGACAATCCGAAAAAAATCAGCCAGCCAAACAGGGCCTTGGTCATTGAGGTGCTCCAGGTCATGGCCTGTGCCATTCCCATGACCCCGTCGCCGATGGCGAACAGCGATTCGCTGGCGCCTTGCCAGCTCTCGGCGAGGCTGTAGAACAGGGTGTAGAGGTTGTTGAGGACAACGTAGACGAATGTTACCAACGTCATGGCCGCCAGAAGGAAGACAATGAAGCCTTCCTCGAAGTGTTCCCAGACGCGCCGAAGAGCATTCATGGATGGCATCTCCTGTAGCAGACGTCAGGCAGGTGCTGTCAGGGCGGCAACACCTGCCGACGACCGATCATTGGGCCTGGTTGGCGGCTTCTGCGGCAGTGATCAGCTCGGCGCCGATATCGCCTTCAAATTTCTTCCACACCGGTTTCATCGCGACACGCCATTGATCGCGTTGCTCAGGCGTCAGGATAATGATCTCGGTGGTTTTGGCCGCGATGATGCTCTGCTTGGCATCCTGGTTCAGCTTCTCAGCCTCTTTGTTCACATGGGCGGTGACTTCGACGAGGATCTTGTCCAGCTCGCTGCGAAGCTCCGGCGACAAACCGTTCCAGAACTTGGTGTTGGTGATCAGCATGTAGTCCAGTACGCCGTGGTTGGATTCGGTGATGAACTTCTGCACTTCATGCATTTTCTGGCTGTAGATGTTCGAGTAAGGATTCTCCGCGCCGTTGACGACACCGGTCTGCAAGCCTTGATAAACCTCGGCGAAGCTCATTTTGCGCGGATTGGCGCGTATGACCTTGAACTGTTCCTCAAGCACTGCAGAGGCCTGCACCCGGAACTTCAGGCCACGGGCATCACCGGGCACTCGTAGCGCTTTGTTCGCGGACAGTTGTTTCATCCCGTTGTGCCAATAGGCCAGTCCAGTGATGTTTTTGTCCTCCATGGACTTGAGCAACGCCTGGCCCTGCGGGCTCAGCTGGAAGCGGTCAACAGCGGTGATGTCATCAAACAGGAAAGGCAGGTCGAACAGTTGAACGGTCTTGGTGTAGTGCTCGAACTTGGCCAGCGACGGAGCAATCATCTGTACGTCTCCGAGCAGTAAGGCCTCCATCTCTTTGCCATCGCCAAACAACGAGGAGTTGGGGTAGACCTCGACTTTGACCTTGCCGGGCAAGCGTTCTTCCACCAGCTTCTTGAACAGCAGGGCACCCTGGCCTTTGGGTGTCTGCTCTGCGACGACGTGGGAGAATTTTATAATGACCGGGTCTGCAGCCATGGCCGTGCTCATGGTGACAAGGGCAAAGGCGCAGGCGACTGCTTTCCACATAGGTTTAAACATTGGGGGATTCCTCTTGTTTTCGTTTTCCGTACAGCTCCATGCCCTGAAAAAAGCATCGGTACGGCGGACAAGAGCAAGTCTAGGCAGAAAACTCCCATTGCGAGGGTTATGACCGAATGTGGCTGGAAATCTTGTCGGTAATGGGGGAGTGCCGCTGGCAATACTCTCTTAAAATATTAATGCTCAGAGCGATTGCGCTCAGGGTCAGCGGTATAGGTGTTTAAGAGGCATCATTACCGATGACAACCCCATCAGCGATTGCTGTCCAGGTGCTTGTTCATAACGCATTCCTCAAGGTTTGCAGGTGGGCGACCTGGCGGCTGAATTCAGCGCTGGACAGTCGCTGCTTCGTCCGTGGGCTCATGGCCTGGCTGATAGCGCGTGTGGGCTGGCCGGTAAGGCGTGAGAGCACCAGCCATTGTTCGGCAACGCCGAGTTGGTCATAGCCGGGATGGCGTCGGCGGATGCGCCGCAGAATGTCTTGTTGCAGCGCTTGCAGCAGGCTCTGCTGCCCATTGCGCCGCAACATGAAATCGGCACTGGCGCGAAGATGTTCGAGCAATTGTCGGCGCGCTTTCGGCAGCGGTTCCAGCATGGGCCCGTGGCGCACACCGGCATGCCAGAGACCCAGGCCAATCAGCGCCAGCAAGGCAACCAGTGCCTGGGGGAAATATCGCAGCAACAATGTCCACAGGCTGTCGTGATCAGTGTTGAACAGCAAGGTCACGTCGGTATCGGCGGTCAGGTACCAAAGCAGCCAGGCGTTGTCGTATTGATCGATCGCCGGGGTTTTCCACAGGTCGGCGTCGGTGACCACAATGATCGAACCAAGCCCGTGGTTGAGTTGCATCATGTGCGTGGCCTTGCCGCTGTTGGCCCAGGCCTGGGCGAGACTCTTCGGGTCTTCGAGATGGAATTGGGTGTCGAAGCTGGCATAGGCCGGGGCGTCTTCGTTTTCCAGGTACAACTTGGTCAATTGCGGATAGGGATCTTTGTCGCCATCGGGCGGCGGATCCTTGAGGTCTTTGCTCAGGGACTGGTGCAGTTGCACCCGGTCGAGCAACAAATCATTGCTTTGCCCGGTCTTCTCATCCCACAGCGATTGGGCGACGAACAACAGGCGCCCTCCGGCCCGGGTCCAGTTCATCAATTGATCAATCTGCCGTGGGCTCATGTTGTAGCGGTCGCCCAGCAATAACAGGCTGTGCTGATGCGGCTCGAGGCTCGGCAGAACATCGATGCCGTTGGCGTGGCTGACAACCAGGCCCTGTTTGCGCAGGTAGTGCTCGGCGGCGAGGTAAGGATTGGCCTGCGCCTCGGGCGAAGGGCCGTGATCGATTTCTTCCGGGTAGGGCGTGGCCTTGAAATACAGGTACACGCCCAGCGCAACCAGCAACACGGCGACGAGCGTACCGAGCATCATCAGCCAGTTGCGCCGATTCAATGCGTCGCTCCAGGGCCGAACAACGCACGCCAGCCGTCACACAATTCACGCTGCAAATGCGCGGCGGGCACGCGATGCCCGTAGGCCATGTTTTGCCAATGCCCGGTCAGTTTTTTACTGAAGGCCAGCAAGGCCGGTTGTTGAAGTCGTTCGACGCGCTCGAGCACCTGGCCTTCGGTGTCGGCGGCTTTCAGGGCGATGTCGAAGTCGTGCAGGAGGTGGCTCAGCAGGGCGCGATAGAGCAAGCCCAACGCTTCTCGCGGATGATTCTGCCAAAGGTTTTCGGCGCTGGTGGCGATGTCGGCGGGCAAGGTCTCGCGACTGAGATCCAGGCCGAACGCCTGTTGCGGCAGCGATCGCATGGCTTTTTTGCCAGGGCTCGGGCGGCGGCTTACAAACGCCTGCAACAGGTCGCGGTAATGCCAGATCAACAAGCCGATGGCGGCGATCACGACGCCCCACAGCAAGGCTTCGATCAGCGAGGCCAGGGCGCCAAAACGCGGGCTCTCGAATAGCCGGAACAAAGCCTTGAGCCATTGTGGCGTGTTGTCGTCATCCGGGTTTTCGGCGGTGCCCTTGTCCTCGCCAAATCGATAACTGATCACCGTTTCCTTGTTCTTGAACGGCGGCTGGTCAAGGATTGCCCTGATGCTGTCCCGGGACGCCTGGCTGGTCAGTGGTTGTTCCAGCAAGCGCGGACTGTCGGGTGTGGCCAGTGCATCGGCGGCCCTGGCATCGTGTCCGCTGGGTATCAACAGGATCGCCGCCAGCAGGACAGCAACGGCGGTGCCGTTCAAGCGCTGGCGCATGCGGCGGAACACCAGCTCGATGTCCCAGGCTTCCAGCACGGTTCGGCGGTTGAGATAGAGGCTGAAACCGCACGCCACATAGATCGGTTCCCACACCACCAACACCAGGGCGTAGAAGGCATTGGTCAGATGTTCCAGCCAGATCCAGTCCTGGGTGGCCGCGGCGATCAGCGATTGCCAGCTCCAGTCGAGCGCGACCTGCTGTGGCAACAGCAGATAGAACAGCGCCATCAAACCGATCCACAGCGCGGTTTCGAGGTGCACGCCAATCAACGTCAGCCACCGCGCGGCGCCGGCATCGCGCTGCAACAACACCTGCATGCGCTGTTGACGCGCCTCGCCGCTCAGGCCTTCGAGTTGCACCACCGGCAGCAGGAAACTGCGGCTCATGCTCAAGCGTCGCCAGGTCAGGCTGGCCAGCAGTTGCGGCTTGAGCAGTCGTGGCCATTGGCAAAGGGCCTGTTTCAGTGTGGGCGTTTCGCCAAACATGGCTTTGGACAAAATGTACAGCGGCAGGCGTTCGAAGGCCGGTTTCAGCCACCAGAAAATGAATACGGCAAGGGATGGCGACTCCCACAGCAAAGCACTCAACAGGGCAAAAACCGGCAAGGTGATGATTGCCCAACTGGTCATCAGCAAGCGTCGATGGCGCTGGCTCAACAGGACGCCGAGGTCCATGGCTTCCCAGGTCGGGCGTGGGCGGATCACCACACTGGCGTCACTCAGGCGCATGGCGGACCCGTCCGGCAAACAGCAGATAGACCGCGACCAACATCCAGAGCACCGCGCCGACCAGGTATTTGGTCATGGGCGTTGGTGTTGTCATCGACGACCAGTAGGCCTCGATGAAGGCTGCAATCCACAGGAACAACATGACCCCGCAAATCAGCAGGACGCTCTTGCGGGCCGCCAGGCGCAGGGCTTCAGCGCGGGGCAGGCGCCCCGGTGCGATCAATGCCCAGCCCAGTTGCAGGCCGGCCGCCCCGGCGAGGGCGATGGCGGTCAATTCGAAGGCGCCGTGGCCAATCACGAATGACCAGAAGGTCTGGCCAAAACCGATGTGCGTCAGATGCCCGGCCACTGCACCGATCATCAGGCCGTTGAAGAACAGGAAAAACGCGCTGCCCAAGCCAAACAGCAAACCGCTGGCAAAGGTCTGAAAGGCGATGCCGATGTTGTGCATGATGTAGTAGCCGAACATTACCCAGTCTTCACTGGCCGCGCGCTCCGCCGAACGCCCCAGATGTTCGGCGTTTGGATCGTACATGCTTTGCATCTCGCTGACCTGCTCGGCCGGGATCAGGTTGTAGATCAGGTCCGGGAACAGGTACACCAACAGCCCCATGCCGATCAGGCTGCCGAAAAACATCAGGCTGGCGGCCAGTACAAAGCGCCACTGTTCGCGCACCAGTCGGGGAAAACCGGCAAGTATGAAAGCCAGCACATTGGCGCCCAGCCGGCTGCGATGGCGATACAGTTGTTGATGCCCGCGCAGGACCTGTTGCTGCAACGAATCGATCAGGAAACTGCTGTAGCCGCGCTCCCGAGCCAGCGCCAGATGCTGGCAGAGACGACGATAGTCAGCCGGGAAATTACCGACGCCGTCGGCCTTGCGGTCCCGCTCCAATCGTTGCAGCGTGAGGGAAAACTGCTCCCACTCGGCCATGTGCCGATGTTCGAAAAGGTTTTGCTTCATGCCGGACCCAACAAGCCGCGGGCGATGCCATTGAGCTCGGCCACGGCGTGTGGCGCTGGAACCTGAAGCGGTTGCGCAAGGATCGAGGCGAGTTCATTGACCCTGGCCGCGGAGAGTTCGCCCTGGCGTTCGGCGAATCCGAGGATGGCGCGTTGTTCGCTCAGGCTCAGGGCAAATGCCGGGCGACGGGGTTCGGCGGGCGGCAGTTGTGGGCGGGTGAGCGGCTGTTCGCGGTAGATCACCAGCGTGCCGGCCGCCACATCGCCGAGGCGTTTGAAGCCGGGATGCTGCAGGCAGCTGATGGCCCCGAGGAAGTAGCCGAACGGCAGCAAATCGACAAACCGCAGCAGGTTTCGCAACAGTGACGCGGACCAGCCAATCGGTGTGCCGTCGTCTTGCACCACTCGCAGGCCCATCCATTGCTTGCCCGGTGAGCGGCCCTGGTTAAGCACTTCGAATAGCACCATGTACCACCAGCTCACGCCGAAGATCAGCAGCGAGCCCAGTCCGGCGCCGAGTTTTCCGAGCATTGCCAGCACAACGAACAGCAGGCCGAGGATCAACCCGCGCAAAGCCAGGTCGATGGAGAACGCCAGCGCACGCACCATCAGCCCGGCGGGTCGCAGAGGCAAGTCGATGCCTTCAGGCGTTTCAACTTGATACCGCGTATCCAGTGGCGGGGACAGCGTCGCTTTCCTTCGCAGTGCTGTGGTCTCGAGCATGGGCAACCTGATGATGTGGCCTGATCGGGATTGTCTCGTTCCCCGATGCTAGCAGCCTCACCGGGGAAAACGACATAACTATGTAGTGCGGTTTGAGTAACCGCAGATGTTTGAATCACAAGATTGCTGGCCGGAGCGGGACGTGAGCGCCTAGACTTCGTCGATCTTCAGTTCAGGAAACGCCTGTGACCTCCATCTTCTGGTACGACTATGAAACGACGGGCATCAACCCCCGTTGCGACCGCCCCCTGCAAATGGCGGGGCTGCGTACTGACTTCGAACTCAATGAAATAGACGAGCCGGTCAACCTCTATTGCCAGCCCAGTGACGACATCCTGCCGCATCCGGCAGCCTGCGCGATCACCGGCATTACCCCTGCGAATCTGGCCGAGCGAGGTTTGAGCGAAGCCGACTTCATGACCCGTGTGCATGCCCAACTGGCAGCGCCGGGCACGTGTGGCGCGGGGTACAACACCTTGCGTTTCGACGACGAGATGACCCGCTACAGCCTGTACCGCAATTTTTTCGACCCGTACGCGCGTGAGTGGCAGGGCGGCAACAGCCGCTGGGATCTGATCGACGTGGTACGTGCCGCGTATGCCTTGCGTCCCGACGGTATCGTCTGGCCGACAGATGACGAGGGGCGGGTGACGCTCAAGCTTGAACGCCTGACCGCCGCCAATGGCATCGACCATGGCAATGCCCACGAAGCGCTGTCGGATGTCCGCGCGACGATCGCCCTGGCGCGTTTGATTCGGGAAAAGCAGCCGAAGTTATATGAATGGCTGTTCAAGTTGCGCAGTAAACAAAAGGTGCTGGACCAGATTCGACTGTTGCAACCGATGGTGCATATTTCCGGGCGCTTCTCTGCGGCGCGTCATTATGTGGGGGTGGTGCTGCCGCTGGCCTGGCATCCGCGTAACAAGAACGCGCTGATTGTCTGCGATCTGCATCTCGACCCGCAGGGCTTGCTCGATCTGGATGCCGACGCCTTGCGCCAGCGTTTGTATACCCGTCGCGATGATTTGGCCGAGGGTGAGTTGCCAGTGCCGCTCAAGCTCATCCACATCAATAAATGCCCGGTGGTGGCGCCGTTGTCGGTACTTCGTCCGCAAGATCAGCAGCGTCTCGGGCTGGATATGCCGCTGTATCAGCAACGTGCACTGCGGCTAAGTGACGCGCAGCAAGTCTGGCTGGATAAAGTTGCGGCCATTTATGCCCGCGAGGATTTTTCTGTCAGTCAGGACCCGGAACAACAGTTATACGATGGATTTATCGGTGACCGGGATCGACGTCTATGTGAACAAGTGCGCTCGGTGGACCCTGCGCAATTAGCACAAGAGCAATGGCCTTTCGATGATGAACGTTTGCCTGAATTATTGTTTCGATATCGCGCACGCAACTTTCCAGAAACGCTGAATTCTGAAGAGCAAGAGCGCTGGCGGGTCTTCTGTCAGAAGCGCTTGTCGAACCCTGAATGGGGTGCGCCCAATACCCTGGAAAGTTTTGCAGAGGCCGCAGCCCAACTGGCCGTTACTGCGACATCGTTTCAGCAACAGGTACTGAGTGAATGGCAGCAACATGTTCAAGGGTTGCGCAAACGTTTGAATCTTTGAAATCGAAAATACCCGGGGCCTGAACTCCGGGCATAAAAAACGCCAGCGATAAGCTGGCGTTATTTTTCGTCGCCTATTTATCTGCGACAGGTGTGGCGGCTTAGCCCAGCAGGGTAGCCCAGCCTTCAACCACGTCACCGCCCCACTTGGCTTTCCACTCTTTCAGAGTCTTGTGGTTGCCACCTTTGGTTTCGATGACTTCGCCGTTGTGCGGGTTTTTGTATTGTTTAACTTTGCGAGCACGCTTGGTGCCGGTAGTTTTTACTGCGCCGCCGCGTGGAGCTTTGGTTTTGGATTCTGGATCCAGCAAAGCAATGATGTCACGCAGGGACTTGGAGTATTCGCCCATCAGGGTGCGCAGTTTGCCTTCGAATTCCAGCTCGGTTTGCAGTTTGTCGTCTTGGGACAGGTTCTTCAAACGGGCTTGCAGCTCTTTGATAGCTTCTTCGGTGGCGCGATATTCGTTGATCAAGGACATGGTTACTACCTTATGTGGGGCGCTGGATGGCAGGGTGACAGTGCCGCAATAATAGTCAGGGTGTTTCATCAAGTAAACATTAAAGCGGGTTTATTTAATTAAATAACCGGAAATTCGCTACAGCTTTTCGATGCAGTTAAATAGTTTGAAGCATTCGCTACAGATATTTACAAACCCGTGCTTGTAGAAAGCTAACTGCACGGCTGGTGCACACGCCTGGTATGCCGACAGGAACCTCGCCGGCAACCATCGGGCAGCATTGCACATCATCAATACTGCAGTTTTGCTGCGCAATCGCTAGAATGGCTGCCTTTGCGAAGTTCTGGAGTTTCCCCCTCATGCGCACTTTTCGGCTGGTGATTTCTTGCCCCGACCGCGTCGGCATCGTTGCTAAAGTCAGTAACTTTCTGGCGTCACATAACGGCTGGATCACTGAAGCGAGCCACCACTCGGACAATCTCAGTGGCTGGTTCTTCATGCGTCACGAGATTCGTGCCGACTCGCTGCCTTTCGGTATCGAAGCCTTGCGCGAAGCGTTTGCGCCGATTGCCGAAGAGTTCTCGATGGACTGGCGCATCACCGATACCGAGCAGAAGAAGCGCGTGGTATTGATGGCCAGCCGCGAGTCCCACTGCCTCGCCGACCTGCTGCATCGCTGGCACAGCGATGAGCTGGACTGCGAAATCGCCTGCGTAATCTCCAACCACGATGACCTGCGCAGCATGGTCGAGTGGCACGGGATTCCGTACTACCACGTGCCGGTCAATCCCCAGGACAAGGAACCGGCCTTCGCCGAAGTGTCCCGTCTGGTCAAACAGCACGATGCCGAAGTGGTGGTCCTGGCCCGTTACATGCAGATCCTGCCGCCGCAGTTGTGCAACGAATATGCACACAAGGTCATCAACATTCACCACAGCTTCCTGCCGTCGTTCGTGGGGGCCAAGCCGTACCATCAAGCGTCGTTGCGCGGTGTGAAGCTGATCGGCGCGACCTGTCACTACGTGACCGAAGAGCTGGACGCCGGCCCGATCATCGAGCAGGACGTGGTGCGTGTCAGCCACAGCGACAGCATTGAAGACATGGTGCGTTTCGGCCGTGACGTCGAGAAGATGGTGCTGGCCCGCGGCCTGCGTTATCACCTGGAAGATCGCGTGCTGGTACACGGCAACAAAACCGTCGTGTTCTGATTTCCCCACGACACGGTTGAAATTCGAAGGGCCTGGGCGTTCAATCGCTTCAGGCCCTTCGCCGTTTCTGCACTGAGGACATGACCATGGTCGATCCACTGGACAAAGCTACTTCCAAGGCACCCGCCACGTTGGGCGAGGGCTGTTTGAGTCGATATGACCCGGACGACATGAGCCCGGAGGATGGAACGGAATTTCCCGGAGCCGCCGAACTGTGGGAGCGGATGCAACATGAGCCGGACGATAAGATCGCGGACCTGTAGATGATCAGGCTTGCTTGAGCTTCATCAATTTCTTGAGCAGCGGCCGCCCGAGCATCAGCAAAAACACCGGCCCACCGACCAGCAAGTAGAAGTAATAGGTCACCGCCCGCCAGATCAGAATCGCTGCCGCTGCCGTGGATTTGCCCACCATGGGCGCCAACAGCGCCGCCGAGGTCAGTTCCGCCGCGCCGGCCCCGCCCGGCAACAGGCTGAATTGCCCTGCACTGAGTGAGAGCATCTGGATCAAAAAGCTCCAGGCCCATTGCAGGTCTGCTCCGAGCCCGCGCAGCGCCAGATACAGCACGCTGTAGCGCAATATCCAATGCAGGCACGTCAAGCCAAACACCGTAATCAGCGTCTGGAACGGCAGTTTCAGCGTGTCGGTAAATGCCGCCAGGAAATTCAGGAGCTTGCGCGCCCAGCGCATCCGCGTGGCGGACTGGACGTTGAGACGGACCAGCAGCCGGCCGCTCAGGCGAATCAGCAGGCGGTGATAGCGGGCCACGAGCACGCAACTGATCAAGCCGCCGAACATCGATACCGCACTGACGATCAACAGCCACTCCATGCGTTGGCTCAGGTGCTGAAACAGCGCATAGATCAGAATCCCGCTCAGCGCACAGAGGAAAAACAGCAAATCGCTCAACTGGTCCATGGCGAACACGGCGCTGCTTCTGGCTGGACGCACACCATTGCGCCCCAGCAGGGCCATGATGGTCAGCGGCCCGCCGCTACCGCCAGGCGTGGCGCAGTAGGCGAACTCGGCGGCCATGACCACCCCGAGGCTTTTGATCGGGCTGACCTTGTTACGCTGATCCCCCAGTAACAGGCGCAATCGCAGGGTGTTCAAGACCCAGCACAGCAGGATCATGGCAAACATGACCAGCAATCCGCTCAGTGGAAAACCACTCAATCGCGACCAGGTTTCGCTGCCGCCCAAAAGCCACGGGATCAGCACCGCCGCGAGCAGGCCGATCACCAGCAGGATCCCGCGACTCATGCGGCGTGCTCCCTGTCCCGGCTTTGCAGGGCCAGCCAGTTCGCCTTGGTCATGGGTATTCGCCCGTCTTCGAGCAGGCGCTTGAGGGTGTGTAGCCAGTAGGTCCGCGAGAACTCATGGCGCATGTCCACCGGGTGCAGGCCCAGCCTGATCACCGGTGCCTGGCGCCAGCGTAGTTCGCGTTCGTCGCTGACGAGCTTGGATAGCCCGCGACGCCAGGCGCTGCGCGCACTCCAGACCAGCCCGGGTGCGTCGATCGTCGTGAAATCCGGCAGCCGATAAAGATGTTGGGGGTCGCTGGTGTAGCTCAATGGCAGTTGGCGCAAGGCCTGACGGGTGCCTTCACTCATCAACCAGGCCGGCGCGACAAAACCCTGCAGCGGCCAGTTGTAACGATCAAACATGGCGATGCCCTCGTGCAGGCGGGCGAGGGCGGCCTCTTGGGACAAGCTGTAAAACTCACCTTCGTGGGTATAGATCCGGCGCATGAACCAGTCTCTCGGATTGTTCACCGACGATCCGTCATCGCAATGGAAATAGCCGTGCAGCGCCAGTTCGTCGCCGCGCTTGATTCGTTCTTCAAGGCGTTGACGAAAGTCCGGATGGTCGTGCAGGTCGTTGTGCTTGTGGAAGTTCGGCACCACGAGCCAGGTGATGGGTACATTGCCCAGTGCATCCACGGCGTCGACAAAGGGTTGGTAATCGGCCCAGGTTTGCGGTGCTACATCGTGCAGGACCAATAACAGGCTGGGCGTGTTCATTGGCTCAACCATTGGCCACTCGCGGCCATTGAGTGCCGAGTACGGCGTGATAGTGACCGAGCAAACTGTTGACCACCGTGTCCCACGCGTAGTGCTGCTCGGCATGCCGACGTGCCTGCACGCCAACGGCCGCAGTGCCTTGAGCGAACAGTTCACGCACGGCGTTGGCCATCGCCAGCGGATCGTTCGGTGCACACAGCAGGCCGCATTGCGCGGTGACAATCTCCTGAAAAGCACCCGCCGCCACCGCCACCACTGGAATCCCGCTGGCCATGGCTTCGAGTATCACCAGGCCAAAGGTTTCCTGATCGCCTGCATGCAGCAATGCGTCCGCGCTGGCCATCAAGCGGGCGACTTGCGCGGCGGGGCAGAACTCATCGATGACGGTGACATTGCCCGGCACCGTGGTCGGCATCGACGAACCAACCAGCAACAAGTGATAACGCCGGCCCAGGCGTTTCATACACTGCAGCAGCACCGGCAGGTTTTTTTCCTTGGAACCACGCCCGGCAAAAATCAACAGGTGGGTGTTTTCGTCCAGACCCAGTTCGGTCCTGATGCCTGGATCGCGTTTATCGGGATGGAAAGTCTGCAAATCGACGCCCAAGGGTTGGACGAAAACGTTTTTCACCCCGAGATGGGTGAGCTTGTCGGCCATGACCTGGCTGGGCGCGAGCACCCGGTCGAAGTTGCCGTAAAGCTTGCTGACATAAGCTTCGACATTGGTGGTCACCCAGTTGCCCATGCGGTTGCTGGCCAGCAGGGGCAGGTCCGAGTGATAGAAACCAATCACGGGCACATCCAGTTGACGGCGTGCGTCGAGGGCTGCCCAAGCGGTGAGGTAAGGGTCGCCAACCTCGATCAGTTCGGGTTGCAGGTCTTGCAGGACATTGCGCCAGGGGGCGAGACGCAGAGGGAATCGATAACCCTTGCCGAAAGGCAGGGCGGGCGCCGGAACGGTATAGACGCCGTTTTGTTCACTGAAAACCGCCCCGGGGATCAACAAACTGTGGCGAATGCCGGGCCTTGTACACAGACGATGATGTTTGGCATCCAGATACGTGCGCACGCCACCGCTGGCAGGGGCGTAAAACATGGTTATGTCAGCGATATGCACGATGAACACTCCTCCGGTCCGTTGCTCTCCATGGGTTGACCTTAATGAAGAATAGATGTTCGGTTGGGGTTTGGAGGGTAGGGGAACAACGGAGTTTTTGCGGTGGGTTGCGGGCCGCCTTCGCTGGCGAGCCAGCTCCTACAGTCGATCTCCAGTGTCACAAAGATCCCGGTAGGAGCTGGCTTGCCAGCGATGGGGCCGGTGAAAGCGCCTTAGATCCTGAAACTACCGACCAACTGCTTCAGCCGCGCCGCCTGTTGTTCCAGGTCCGAACACGCCCGCAACGTCGATTGCAGGTTTTCTACACCTTCCTGGTTTAGCGTGTTGATTTCGGTGATGTCGACGTTGATCGACTCGACCACCGCCGTCTGCTCTTCGGTTGCGGTCGCCACCGACTGGTTCATGCCGTCGATTTCACCGATTCGCTGGGTCACGCTGCCCAAACGCTCACCCGCCAGATTGGCGATGTCGACGCTGTTCTGACTGTGACGCTGGCTGTCGCTCATGGTACTGACGGACTCGCGCGCACCCACTTGCAGTTCCTCGATCATGGTGTGCACCTGTTGCGCTGACTCCTGGGTGCGGTGCGCGAGGTTGCGCACTTCATCGGCCACCACCGCAAACCCGCGCCCGGCTTCACCGGCCCGCGCCGCTTCGATGGCGGCATTGAGCGCCAGCAAGTTGGTCTGCTCGGAAATGCTGGTGATCACTTCGAGAATCTGTCCGATGTTCACGGTCTTGCTGTTCAGCGACTCGATGTTGCTGCTCGAGGCGCTGAGCATGCTCGACAGCTGGTTCATCGCGGCAATGCTGCGATCCACAACCTGTTGACCGTCTTCGGCCAGGTGGCGGGCGTCAGTGGCCTGGTTCGACGCTTGCGCGGCGTTGCGGGCGATCTCCTGGGTGGCGGCGCCGAGCTGGTTGATTGCCGCAGCCACGCTGCTGGTGCGCGAAGCCTGCTGGTCAGAGTTGAACATTGATGAGTTCGAGGCGGCCACCACACGCAAGGCCACTTCGTTGACCTGGCCGGTGGCCGAAGACACTTCGCGGATCGAGCCATGGATGCGCTCGACGAAACGGTTGAACGCCGTGCCGAGGGCACCGAATTCATCGTTGTTGACGATGGTCAGGCGTTTGGTCAGGTCGCCATCGCCGTCGGCAATGTCGGCCATGGCGCGGGTCATGACGTGCAGCGGCTGGATCAGCAGACGAATCAGCATGCCCAGCAGTGCGATGACTATCGCTACCGCAATAATGGTCGCAATGATTGCCGAGGTGCGGAATTGGCTGAGCTTCGAGAAGGCTTTGTCTTTGTCTACCGAAAGCCCGATGTACCAGTTGACCGAAGACAGGCCTTTGATGGGGGTGAACGTGACGATGCGGGTTTTGCCATCGACCTCGGTTTCACTGAATTCGCTGCTGATGCGAGGGGTGTTGTCCGGGTAAGCCTCGGATAGGGATTTCATGACCCGCGTTTTGTCCGGGTGCACCAGGATCTTGCCGTCGGCGTTGACCAGGAAGGCATGGCCCATGCCGTCAAAGTCCAGCGCGTTCAGGCTGTCTATGATCATTTGCATACTCAGGTCGCCGCCGAGTGCGCCGATGTTTTGACCGTCTTTGAATACGCGGTGGACGATGGAAATGACTTGTTGACCGGTGGCCATATCGATGTAGGGTTCGGTCAATACCGAACCGCTTGCTTGCTGGGCGCTCTTGTACCAATCCCGGATGCGGGGGTCAAAACCCTCTGGCATCCTGGCGTCCGGACGGATGATAAAGACGCCATCGGCGCTGCCCATAAAGACGCCCATGAAGGCCGAGGCCAGCGCCTTCTGTTCGAGCAGCTTGGTAATGTTGCTCGTGTCCGCATTCAGAGCTACGTTTTGTGAGAGATTTTCAATCAACAGGCTGCTTCCGTTCAGCCAGGTCTGGATGTTGTTGGCAGTCACACTGCCCATTTCATGCAGGTAGTTGTCCAGGTCATTACGGATCGCATTACGTTGCTTGTAGTCGTTATACAAAGTAAATGAAGCGAAAACAGCAGTAACGATGAGGGCGGCGGCAAGCAGGATTTTATGGCTGAAGCGCATATTTTTATTCATGGATTGAGGCTCCGATAAGGTCTCAATGCCCACGGCGTGCTTTTATAAAAGGAACACGTCACGGGCGACGGTGAAATCAGGTTGAAAATTCCGTCCTCGCCCTAGCGGATTATCAACGCAGTTCAGCCTCTGATATCGGCAGTGATCGATCAAAGTTTAACCATGGGTGACCAAATGCCTGATTCATTGCAACTTGTTATCGGCGCCGATCTCTCGGGGCAACCTATCGCCCAGGCCATGCGCCTGGCCAACCGCCACGGTTTGATTGCGGGGGCAACGGGGACCGGCAAGACCGTGACCCTGCAACGCATGGCCGAAGCTTTCAGCGATGCCGGCGTAGCGGTATTCGCCGCCGATATCAAAGGTGACTTGTGTGGCCTGGGCGCCGCCGGCAATCCCCAGGGCAAGATCGCCGAGCGAATCGCCGGGATGCCCTGGCTGAACCACAAGCCTCAGGCTTATCCGGTGACCTTGTGGGACATTCATGGGCAATCCGGTCATCCATTGCGCACAACCTTGAGCGAAATGGGGCCGTTACTGTTGGGCAGCCTGCTGGAGCTGACAGACAGCCAGCAGTCGGCGCTGTACGCCGCGTTCAAGGTCGCCGACCGCGAAGGCTTGTTGCTGCTGGACCTGAAAGACCTGAAGGCACTGCTCAATCACCTGAAGGACCATCCGGAGCTGCTCGGCGATGATGCGGCGCTGATGACCACCGGTTCCAGCCAGGCCCTGCTGCGCCGCCTGGCGACACTCGAACAGCAGGGCGCCGAGGCGCTGTTCGGTGAACCGGCGCTGCAACTCGAAGACATTCTGCAGCCGACGGTCGACGGGCGTGGCCGCATTCATCTGCTGGATGCCAGTCGGCTGGTGCATGAAGCGCCGAAGGTCTACGCGACATTCCTGTTGTGGCTGCTGGCCGAACTGTTCGAGCAATTGCCGGAGCGCGGCGATTCGGACAAACCGTTGCTGGCGTTGTTTTTTGACGAAGCGCACTTGTTGTTCACCGGCACCCCCAAGGCGTTGCAGGATCGGCTGGAACAAGTGGTGCGGCTGATTCGTTCGAAAGGCGTGGGTGTGTATTTCGTTACCCAGTCGCCGGGCGACCTGCCGGACGATGTCCTGGCACAGCTTGGCTTGCGTGTGCAGCACGGCTTGCGCGCGTTCACCGCCAAGGAGCAGAAATCCCTGCGGGCGGTGGCTGACGGTTTCCGGCCCAACCCGGCGTTCGACGCGCTGTCGGTGCTGACAGAGCTGGGTACTGGTGAGGCGCTGGTCGGCACGTTGCAGGAAAAGGGCACGCCAGAGAGGGTCCAGCGCGTGCTGGTAGCACCGCCACAATCGCGAATCGGGCCATTGAGCGAGACCGAGCGTACGCTGCTGATAGCGGGTTCGCCGTGCAAGGGGCGGTACGACAAGCCGATTGATCGCGAGTCGGCTTATGAGGTGCTGATGGGCCGCAAAGGACTGGCGCCAGAGCCCGAGGCGGCACCGGGCAAACCGGCTGCGCAAGAGCCAAGCTTCACCGAGCAGGCTGGGGAGTTTCTCGGCACGGCGGCGGGTAAGGCGCTGAAGTCCGCGATGCAGCAGGCGGCGAATCAGATAGGTCGCCAGTTGGTGCGCGGCTTGATGGGGTCTTTATTAGGTGGCAACAAACGCCGCTGAATGCAAAAGATCGCAGCCTGCGGCAGTTCCCCCAGTGGGCGCTGCCGCAGGCTGCGATCTTTTGATCTGGCGGTTAAACCTTGGGCCGGGCATGCGCCGCCAATCGCTCCAGCGCCGCCCGCAGGTTCGGATCACTGATGCCATCGGCCGTCGCTTGAATGGTCGCCGCCGCGTCATTGGACAAATCCATGGTGTGTCCGGCCGCACCTTGCTGAACGGTCGGCGGCTGCACCTTGAACAGGATTCGCGTGAGACTGGCGAACTCGTCGAACATCTGCAGTTGCCGTTGCAGGCGTTTTTGCTGGTAGCGCAGACGAGTGGCCCAATGGCCGTCCGTCACGATCAGCAGCAAACTGCCTTCGCGCCAAGACGCGACATGGCAATGCTCGCGAGCGGCGGGTTGCAGCTGGCTTTCCAGCAGGCGTTGCAGATGACCCAGGCGTTGAGCGTGGCCGAGAATGGCTTTGAGCGGCTTGGCTTCGCGAAGGAGAACGGCGGGTGCTCTGGCCGTAAGAGGGCGAAATGCCATGATCAGACACCTGAAGTAACAGAGCCGCCATGGTAGCAGAAAGCGCCGAATGCACTCGCCCATTGCTTTTGTGGATGCTTTACCCATTAAATCAATAACTAACTTCTGCCCTGGATGGGTTGAAGTTGAGCAAAACGCCCCTATTTTAAGTGAGCCCCGTCAAAGCGCAGTGCCAGCATCGTGGAATATCGCCACTTTCCTCACCACCGTTTCCGGGTAGAATGTTCGTTCGCATGCGGCCATGAGGGCTGCACGGGCGACTCACGGGGCCGCCCTCCATCCCTTTAGTGTGGAAGATCCTGCCGATATGTTTGCGCCTTTGTTAAAGAAACTTTTTGGAAGCAAGAACGAGCGTGAAGTCAAACGCATGCTCAAGACGGTGCAATTCGTCAATGCCTTCGAAGAGCAAATGGTGGCCCTTTCGGACGATCAATTGCGTGCCAAGACTGATGAGTTCAAGGCCCGCATCGCCAAAGGGGAAACCCTCGACAAGCTGCTGCCAGAAGCCTTTGCGGTCGCCCGCGAAGCCGGTAAGCGTGTCATGGGCATGCGCCACTTCGACGTCCAGCTGATCGGCGGCATGACCTTGCATGAAGGCAAGATCGCCGAAATGCGTACCGGTGAAGGCAAGACCCTGGTGGCAACACTGGGCGTTTACCTCAATGCGTTGTCCGGCAAGGGCGTGCACGTTGTGACGGTGAACGACTACCTGGCCCGTCGTGACGCCAACTGGATGCGTCCGCTGTATGAATTCCTCGGCCTGACGGTCGGCGTCGTCACGCCGTTCCAGCCGCCGGAAGAGAAGCGCGCTGCCTATGCCGCCGACATCACCTATGGCACCAACAACGAATTCGGTTTCGATTACCTGCGCGACAACATGGCGTTCAGCATGGAAGAAAAATTCCAGCGCGAACTCAATTTTGCCGTGATCGACGAAGTCGACTCCATTCTCATCGACGAAGCCCGTACGCCGCTGATCATCTCCGGTCAGGCCGAGGACAGCTCCAAGCTGTACATCGAGATCAACAAACTGATCCCGCAGCTGGAATTGCACGTCGAAGAAGTCGAAGGCGAAGTCACCAAGGCGGGTCACTACACCGTCGACGAGAAGACCCGTCAGGTCGAACTCAACGAAGCCGGTCACCAGTACGTTGAAGAAACGCTGACCAGCATCGGCCTGCTGGCTGAAGGCGAAAGCCTGTACTCGGCGCACAACCTGGGCCTGTTGACTCACGTTTACGCCGGCCTGCGTGCGCACAAACTGTTCCATCGCAACGTCGAATACATCGTGCAGGACGGTCAGGTCGTGCTGGTTGACGAACACACCGGTCGTACCATGCCGGGCCGTCGTTTGTCCGAAGGCCTGCACCAGGCCATCGAAGCCAAGGAAAACCTGAACATCCAGGCCGAAAGCCAGACCCTGGCATCGACCACGTTCCAGAACTATTTCCGTCTGTACAACAAGCTGTCCGGCATGACCGGTACAGCCGACACCGAAGCGTTCGAATTCCACCAGATCTATGGCCTGCAGGTCATGGTCATTCCGCCGAACAAGCCGTTGGCCCGTAAGGACTACAACGACCTGGTGTTCCTGACCGCCGACGAGAAATACGCCGCGATCGTCGCCGACATCAAGGAAAGCATGGCTGCCGGTCGCCCGGTGCTGGTGGGTACCGCGACCATCGAAACGTCCGAGCACATGTCCAGCCTGCTCGTGAAGGAAGGCATCGAACACAAGGTCCTGAACGCCAAGTTCCACGAAAAAGAAGCCGAAATCATTGCCCAGGCCGGTCGTCCAGGCGCACTGACCATCGCTACCAACATGGCCGGTCGTGGTACCGACATCCTGTTGGGCGGTAACTGGGAAGTGGAAGTGGCCTCGCTGGAAAACCCGACACCTGAGCAGATTGCCCAGATCAAGGCCGACTGGCAGAAGCGTCACCAGCAAGTGCTCGAGTCGGGCGGTTTGCAGGTGATTGCGTCCGAGCGTCACGAATCGCGCCGTATCGACAACCAGTTGCGTGGTCGTGCCGGTCGTCAGGGCGACGCCGGTTCCAGCCGCTTCTACCTGTCGCTAGAAGACAGCCTGATGCGCATCTTTGCCTCTGACCGGGTGAAGAACTTCATGAAAGCCCTGGGCATGCAGCCTGGCGAAGCGATCGAGCACCGCATGGTGACGAACGCCATCGAAAAGGCTCAGCGCAAGGTTGAAGGCCGCAACTTCGACATTCGTAAGCAACTGCTCGAGTTCGATGACGTCAACAACGAACAGCGTAAAGTGATCTATCACATGCGTAACACGTTGCTGGCCGCCGACAACATCGGTGAAACCATCGCCGATTTCCGTCAGGACGTGCTCGACGCGACCGTCAGCGCCCACATTCCACCGCAATCGCTGCCTGAGCAGTGGGACGTGGCGGGTCTGGAAGCGACGTTGCAGAGCGATTTCGGTGTGGCACTGCCGATTCAGCAGTGGCTCGACGAAGACGATCACCTGTACGAAGAAACCCTGCGCGAAAAACTGATGCAGGAACTGATTGCCGCCTACAACGAGAAAGAAGACCAGGCGGGCGCCGAAGCGCTGCGCACCTTCGAGAAACAAATCGTTCTGCGCGTACTCGACGACCTGTGGAAAGACCACCTGTCGACCATGGACCACCTACGTCACGGCATCCACTTGCGTGGCTATGCCCAGAAGAACCCGAAGCAGGAATACAAGCGCGAGTCGTTCACGCTGTTCTCCGAGCTGCTGGATTCGATCAAGCGCGACTCGATCCGTGTGCTGTCGCACGTTCAGGTTCGTCGCGAAGATCCGGCCGAAGAAGAAGCTCGCCTGCGACAGGAAGCCGAAGCACTGGCGGCGCGCATGCAGTTCCTGCACGAAGAAGCCCCTGGTCTGGAGCAGCCGGAAGTGTTGGGTGAAGAGGTCGATGTTGCCCTCGCCACCGCCCCGGTTCGCAACGAGCAGAAGCTGGGCCGCAACGAGCTGTGCTACTGCGGTTCGGGCAAGAAATTCAAGCATTGCCACGGGCAGATCCAGTAAAACCCGTTTCAATCGCTGAAATACCCGCGCCGCGACCGGCTCAAGCCGTCGCGGCGTTTTGCCATTTAAACCACCGTTCCTGCCGAGCGGTGCAGACATCATCTAGTTAGGAGCGCATTCATGGCTGTTGGTCTTGGTCCTTTGCCAACGTTGCACCCGGTTGCCGGTTTTGAACTCGGTATCGCCTCGGCCGGTATCAAGCGCCCGGGGCGCAAGGATGTCGTGGTCATGCGCTGTGCCGAAGGCTCCACGGTGGCGGGCGTGTTCACCCTGAACGCTTTTTGCGCCGCCCCGGTAATCCTCGCCAAACAGCGCGTGCAAGGTGCCGTGCGTTACCTGTTGACCAACACTGGCAACGCCAACGCCGGTACCGGCGAGCCAGGGCTGGCGGCTGCCGAGCGCACTTGCGCCAAGCTGGCCGAGCTGACTGGCGTGGATGCCAGCCAGGTGCTGCCGTACTCCACCGGCGTGATCGGCGAGCCGTTGCCGGTCGAGAAAATCGAAGGCGCACTGCAAGCGGCCCTCGACGACCTGTCGGTCAACAACTGGGAAGCGGCCGCCACCGGCATCATGACCACTGACACCTTGCCAAAAGGTGCCAGCCGTCAGTTCCAGCATGACGGCGTAACCATCACCGTGACCGGCATCAGCAAAGGCGCGGGCATGATCCGTCCGAACATGGCGACCATGCTCGGCTACATCGCCACCGACGCCAAAGTGTCCCGCGATGTACTGCAAAACCTGATGCTCGACGGCGCCAACAAGTCGTTCAACCGCATCACCATCGACGGTGACACCTCCACCAACGATTGCTGCATGCTGATCGCTACCGGTCAGGCTGCACTGCCGGAAATCACCCGCGCCGAAGGCGAGCTGTTCGCCAAACTGAAGCAGGCGGTTTTCGAAGTGTGCATGGACGTAGCCCAGGCCATCGTGCGTGACGGCGAAGGCGCGACCAAGTTTGTCACCGTTGAAGTCAACGGCGGCGCTAATCATCAGGAATGCCTGGACGTCGGTTACACCGTGGCTCACTCGCCGCTGATCAAGACCGCGCTGTTCGCTTCCGATCCGAACTGGGGCCGCATCCTGGCGGCCGTTGGCCGTGCCGGCGTGCCGAACCTGGACGTGAGCAAGATCGACGTGTTCCTCGGCGAAGTGTGCATCGCCAGCCGTGGCGCCCGCGCTGCGACCTACACCGAAGCCCAGGGCGCGGCGGTAATGCAGCAGGAAGAAATCACCATCCGTATCGAACTGGGTCGCGGCGATTGCAGCGAAACCATCTGGACCACCGACCTGTCCCACGAGTACGTGAAAATCAACGCCGAGTATCGTACTTAAGACCGTGTCGACCCCATCGCGGGCAAGCCCGCTCCCACAGTTACAGTGGCGAACACAAAATACTGTGTTCAACGCGGTCACTGTGGGAGCGGGCTTGCCCGCGATGGCGGATGACCAGACGCTAAAGATTTTGGCCTGTCTCCCATCAAAAGGTCCCGAACATGAGCCTGCACCTGATCATCGGTGACAAACTGCTTTCCTCCTGGTCCCTGCGTGGTGCTCTGGCCCTCGATCTGGCCGGCGCTTCCTACACCGAAACGCTGATCAAACTGAACCAGCCCGACACCCGCGAGCGTCTGCTCAAGCATTCGCCGACCGGCAAAGTCCCGCTGCTGAAAACCGCACACGGCACCATCGCCGATTCCCTGGCCATTGCCGAGTATCTGGCCGAACAGTTCCCTGACGCGAACTTGTGGCCTACCGAGACCGCCGCTCGAGCCCAGGCGCGTTCAGCCTGTGCGCAGATGCACAGCGGTTTCTTCGCCATGCGCGGCAACATGCCGTTCGACCTTAGCCATGACGCACCACTGACGCCCGTCCCGGCAGACGTGCAGGCGGAGATCCAGCGCATGTCGGCGTTGTGGGCCGAGTGCCGTGCTGCCGCTACTGAAGCCGGGCCGTATCTGTTCGGTCGCATCAGTCTGGCCGACGTATTTTTTGCACCCATCGCCGTACGCCTGCGCACCTATCAGGTGAAGCTGTCTGCGGTAGACGAAGCCTATGTTGAAACCCTCTACCAATGGCCAGCGTTCAAGGCCTGGCAGAAGGCCGGACTGGAGGAAATCGAGCGGTGAAACGAGTCCATGTAGCCGCTGCCGTTATCCGTGATAACAGCGGCAAGATCCTGATTGCTCGCCGTGCCGATACCCAGCATCAGGGCGGTTTGTGGGAGTTTCCCGGTGGCAAGGTCGAAGCCGATGAGTCGGTGGAAACCGCGCTGGCCCGCGAATTGAATGAGGAGTTGGGCATCGTCGTCAGCGCGGCGCGCCCGTTGATCAAGGTTCGCCACGATTACCCGGACAAGCAGGTATTGCTGGATGTCTGGGAAGTATCGGCGTTTACCGGCGAGCCACACGGCGCTGAAGGTCAGCCATTGGCCTGGGTCAGCGCCCGTGAACTGTCGGGTTACGAGTTCCCTGAAGCCAACCGGCCGATCGTCGCGGCGGCTCGGTTGCCTGAGCAGTATCTGATCACCCCGGAAGATCTGGAAACCCCGGCCTTGCTGCGCGGTATCCAGAAAGCCATTGCCGGCGGTATCAAGTTGATCCAGCTACGCGCACCCAACGGTTACGACCCGAAGTATCGCGACCTGGCCGTTGACGCGGCAGGTCTGTGTGCCGGCAAGGCGCAGCTGATGATCAAGGGGCCGTTCGAGTGGCTGGGCGATTTCCCGTCCGCCGGTTGGCACATCACCTCGGCCCAGTTGCGCAAATACGCGGCGGCCGGTCGGCCATTGCCTGCTTCGCGCTGGTTGGCCGCGTCCTGCCATAACGCCGAAGAGTTGGCGCTGGCCGAAGAAATGGGCGTGGACTTCGTGACCTTGTCGCCGGTGCAGCCGACGCTGACACATCCGGGGGCTGAACCGCTGGGCTGGGAACAGGTTTCGACCTTGATTGAGGGCTTCAGCAAACCGGTGTTTTTGCTGGGCGGTGTTGGCCCGGCGGAAGTTCAGAAGGCTTGGGCGGCAGGTGCCCAAGGTGTGGCGGGGATTCGGGCTTTTTGGCCTGAGGCCTGATTATGCGGTGATGCTGCCGGCCTCTTCGCGGGAAAGCCCGTTCCCACAGGTTTAGCGGTGGACACAGATTTTGTGTTCGACGCGATCACTGTGTGCGGGCTTGCCCGCGAAGAGGGCCTAGGCGCCGACTAAACCTCAGGCTTCGCCGCCGCCTGCCAAAGAATCTCCGCCACCCCCTGACGCTTGGCAATCAACCTTGCCACCACAAACAACAGGTCCGACAACCGATTGATATACGCCAGGCCAACCCCGGCCAACGGCTCAATCGTATTCAACTGCTGGCAACGCCGCTCGGCACTGCGCGCCAGGCTACGGCAAACGTGGGCTTGGGCAATCAGCGCCGAGCCACCCGGCAGAATGAAATTCTCCAGCGGCCCCAATTCTTCATTCCATACATCGATCGCCGCTTCCAGGCGTCCGATTTCAGCCCCGTTCAACGCCTGATATGTCGGCATCGCCAGTTCACCGCCAAGGTCGAACAATCGATGTTGGCAGGGCGCCAACACCTCGATCACTTCCTGCAATCCCGGATACTCGGCACGTTCAGCCGTCAGCCCCGCCAGCAACACGCCAACCTGGCTATTCAGCGAATCGACCTCGCCAATGGCTTCGATCCGTGGATGATCCTTCGGTACGCGGCGGCCATCGCCCAGGCCGGTTTCGCCTTTGTCGCCGGTGCGGGTGTAAATCTTCGACAAGCGAAAGCCCATGGTTACCTCGAAAGCTGATTGAATTCTTGAGAGACGAGCGGGGTGCCCGCCAATGGCAGGCGCAAGGTGAAGCAGGTGCCTTGGCCGAGGGTCGACTGCACCTCCATCTGCCCTTTATGGTTATTGGTGATGATGAAGTACGAAACCGACAACCCGAGGCCGGTGCCCTGGCCGATTTCCTTCGTGGTGAAAAACGGTTCGAAGGTGCGCTTGCGCACGCTTTCGCTCATGCCGATGCCATTGTCCTCGACTTGTATCTCCGCCCAAGGCGGATTGAGCCGGGTGCGCAGTATGATCCGTCCCGGCTCGCTGTCGTCTTCACGCAGGTGAATGGCCTGGGCGGCGTTCTTCAGCAGGTTGAGCAGTACTTGCTCCAGTTCGTTGGCAGTACCGGGCACCGGGCCAAGCGCGGGATCGAACTGGCGGATGATGGCCTGGCCCTTGAAGTCGAAACCGATGGCCAGGTCGAAGTCGTTACCGGCGATTTCCACCGCCTGATCGATCAACGCCGGAAGATCGCACGGCGCCATTTGCCGCGTGCTGCGGCGGCTGAAGCTGAGCATGTGAGTGACAATCTTCGCCGCCCGGGCACCGGCCTGCTGGATGCCGTCGAGTAGCTGCGGCACTTCCCGGGCTTGCAGGTATTGATTGACGGTCGATAGCTCGACGCCGATGTGTTCGGCCTGTTCGAGGTTCTTCGGCAGTTCGGGGGACAGGCGTCGGCGAATGTTCTGCACGTTGTGCAGGATCGCACCGAGCGGGTTATTGATCTCATGGGCCATGCCAGCGGCGAGGCCGCCGACGGAAAGCATTTTTTCCGACTGCACCATCATTTCTTCGAGGGACAGGCGCTGGGTGATGTCGTCGATCCGGATCACCACGCCACGTCCGGCGCCGCCCATCAGCGGATAAAACGTCAGAGCATAGTGCCGGGGCTCGTCATCCTTGAACCAGGTCACGCGCTCGATCTTGGCCACCGTATGTTGCTCGACCGTTTGCTTGAGTTGCGGCAAAAACGGCTTGAGTGGCTCGAAGGCGAGGAAGATCGGCTGGTTCAAGGCTTCGTCCAGGCGCGTCCCGGACAGGGCGCTGGCTTCCTGATTCCACTGGGTCACGTAGAGCTGTTCGTCGAGGGCGATCAGCGCCGAGGGCATGGAGTCGATGATGCTGTTGAGGTAGTTCTGGAACCCGGTGAGTTTCTTCTCGATCTTGCTGCGCACCTGGACTTCAAGCTCCAGTTTGCGGTTGGTGTGGCGGGTTTCCTCGGCCAGGCCCTGCGCCTGGTCATAGGCGGCCTGGGAATCGTCCCGTGCGCGTTTGAGCTGCTGCTCCCGGGCTTCGATGCGCGACAGCATGGTATTGAACGCTTCGGCGAGGCTGCCGATTTCATCGTGATTGCCCCGGGAGGCTCGCAGGGCGTAATTTTCTTCTCGGGTTACCTGGCGCGACAGCTCTTCAAGCTGATGAATCGGCCGGGTAATCAGGCGTTTGATCTGCCGCGCGATGACCAGCCACAGCAGCACACTGAAGATCAGAATCCCGAGGCTGGCGGTCAGGGTCCCGGTATAGAACGCCATCGGCAGTTCGCTGCTGGCCACCAACAGCAAATGGCCCGGTGCGGCGCCCGGGCGGGGCAGGGTGATGATTTGATTGCTGCGAAACTCGGTGGCCTGCCAGGATTCGATATGCCGGTAACGCTCCGGCAATTTCAGGTGATCGCCATGCTGCAGTTGTGCCAGGCGTTCGCCCCGGCCGTCGTACAACGCAGCGGCACGCAACGGTGAGTAGCTGTTGAGTTCGTCGAGCAGGCGCTGAGCGCTTTGCGGTGACGTCAGTGCTTCGGAAATCAGGCTCGGGTTGGACACCAGGCGGCCGATGGTCTGCAAGGCTTGCGGCGCCATGCTTTCCTGGGAGATGTAATACGCGGCGCTGATAAAGGTCAGGTTGGCGACCAGCAGAACTGTGGTCAACAGCACCAACAGGGCGGCCAGAAGTTTCTGGCCGACCGGCAGGTTTTCGAGGCGCTGGCGCAATGGCATCAGGTTTATCGCTGCAAAGGAACAAGTGGCCAGCGTAGCCGCTGCTTAGTCGCTGGGCAATCCAAGGCTGTGCAGGCGGGCAATCAGGCGCTGTTGCAGTTGATTGAGGTGGGGCAGATTCAATTGATGGCGGGCGGCGACTTTGCAGGCATGGCCCAGCAGGTAACTGATTTCGGTGCGCCGCTGGTTGCTGACGTCCTGGTACATCGACGAATAATTGGCTGCAGTGGCTTGAATGACCTGTTCGACTTCCTGTTGCAGGTTCTCGGCCGCCGCCGGCTGACCGCAGCGCTCGAGCAGTTCGCCGAGTTCGCCGCAGAGGGTGGCGACTTCACAATGGTGTTCCTGCAAGCCACCGTTGCGGCAATCGTGCAGTACGGTCAATGGATTGATTGCGCAATTGAGCGCCAGTTTGCGCCACAGGCGGGTGAGGATCTCGGGACTCCACTCATGGGGAATGCCGGCGTTGCTCAAGTCCTCAAGCCAGATCGGCGCAACGGGATGACTGGCATCCCCCAGCCACGTAAACCCATGCCCGGCGAACACCACGCGCCAATCACCCTCGCGGAAAGCGCCTTCGGTGCTGGAGGCATAAATGCAGCGTGCCTGGGGCACCTGCGCCGCCACGGCGTCCTGACTGCCCAGGCCGTTCTGCAACAGGATCAGCTCGGCCCCGGGCGCCAGGCGCGGCGCCAGTTGCGCCACAGCGTGTTCGGCGTCGTAGGCTTTGCAGGCCACCAGCAGCCGGTTGATCGGCTCCGTACTGTCGGGTGTTTCGGCGGGCACCGGGTAGTGCTGCGCCGCGCCATGCTCGACCAGGGTCAGGCCGCCGGCCGCTTCATAGGCCTGCAACCGCCCGACGTCACGCAGGATCAGCCGCACCGGCACCCCGGCCCGTGCCAGACGAGTGGCCCACAACGTGCCGAGGCTGCCGGCGCCGAGGACATGCCAGGTGGTGGACATCAGCTTTTTGCTCTGTTTGACGCGCGCATGGACAGCTCGCAGTGAATGATGGGAAAGACCCGTTATAATCAGCGCGGATTTTTACCGCAAGCCAGGTGTGCTCCTTCTTGATCGAGCGCCCCCTATTTATTGGAGAGATTACATGCCGTCGTTCGACGTGGTATCCGAACTGGACAAACACGAAGTCACCAACGCGGTCGAGAACGCCGTCAAGGAACTCGATCGTCGCTATGACCTGAAAGGCAAGGGCAGCTTCGAGTTCAAGGAAAAGGACCTGACCGTCAACCTGACCGCTGAAGCCGATTTCCAGCTCGAAGCGATGATTGAGATCCTCAAGCTGGCCCTGGTCAAGCGCAAAATCGACGTGCAGTGCCTTGAGGTCAAGGATGCGTTTGCTTCCGGCAAACTGATGAAGCAGGACGCCATCCTCAAGGAAGGCATCGACAAAGAGCTGGCGAAGAAAATCGTCGCTCACGTCAAAGACGCCAAGTTGAAGGTGCAGGCCGCCATTCAGGGTGAGCAAGTGCGCATCACCGGCAAGAAACGTGACGATCTTCAGGAAGCCATCGCCGTGCTGCGGGCCAAGGAATTCGGCATGCCACTGCAGTTCAACAACTTCCGCGACTGATCCCGGACACGGGAACCTCTCGGCGTTTTCGGCGTCCGAGGCCCAAGCAACGGCAGAACTGATTGACCCGGATCGGGTCGGTCTTTCTGCCGCTATTTTTCGCGTGCCGGATAGCCGCAAATCAGGAGAACGTACATGGATTTGAATGCTGAAGTCGATAATCTGGTCAAGGCATCCCAAGCCTGGATCCCGATGATCATGGAATACGGCAGTCGCGTGCTGCTGGCCGTGATCACCCTGGCCATCGGTTGGTGGCTGATCAACAAGGTGACCCAGAAGCTTGGCGGCCTGATCGCATTGCGCAATGCCGACCTGGCGCTGCAAGGCTTTATCAGCAGCTTGGCGAATATCATTCTGAAGGTGCTGCTGATCGTCAGCGTGGCGTCGATGATCGGTGTGGAAACCACCTCGTTCGTGGCGGCGATTGGTGCGGCGGGTCTGGCCATTGGCCTGGCCTTGCAGGGCAGCCTGGCGAATTTCGCTGGCGGCGTGCTGATTCTGTTGTTCCGTCCGTTCCGTATCGGTGACTGGATCGAAGCCCAGGGCGTGGCCGGTACTGTCGACAGCATCCAGATTTTCCACACCGTGCTGCGCACTGGCGACAACAAAACCATCATCGTGCCAAACGGTAACCTGTCGAACGGCATCATCACCAATACCAACCGTCAGCCAACCCGCAAGGTCGTGTTTGATGTGGGGGTTGATTACGAAGCGGACCTGCAGAAGGCCCGTGAAGTGCTGCTGGAGCTGGCCAAGGATCCACGGGTCCTGACTGATCCGGAGCCTCAGGCGGTGATTTCGACCCTGGGCGACAGTTCGATCACTGTTTCCCTGCGTGTATGGGTTAAAACGGCGGATTATTGGGATGTGATGTTCATGTTTAACGAGCAGTCCCGCGATCGATTGAAAACTGCCGGGATCGACATTCCGTTTCCACAACGTGTTGTTCGTGTGGTTCAGGAAGCATCGGTGCAGTAAGCGCGCTTTCAATAGTTACTTACATTGGGCCCAAGGGATTAATAGTCGCTTGGGCTTTTTTGTGACTTTTGATTGGGTCAATTCAAAAAGTACTAATGTCAGGAGTCTAAGTTGTTTGTCGTTGCATTCGGTTTGTGGCGGGCATAAAAAACCGCCCACCTGAAAAGGTGGGCGGTTTTTATGTTTACAGTACTGCCGGGGTTACACCCTGATTACAGGATGCTCAGCGGGTACTCGATGATTACACGGGTGTCGTAGTTGTCGTTGGCGTAAGCCTGATATGCACCGTTTGCACGGTAGTTGGCGAAACGTACGCGGAACGACAGATCTTTAGCTGGACCTTCCTGTACTACGTACTTGGACTCCAGGTTCCACTCGTTTTCCTTACCTTCACCCAGACCTTCGGTCTTGATGTTGTCACCCATTACGTAACGAGTCATGAAGCTCAGACCAGGTACGCCGTAGGTGGCCATGTTCAGGTCGTAGCGAGCCTGCCAGGATTTTTCTTCGCGGCCCACGAAGTCGGAGATTTGAATGGAGTTGGAAACGAAGATGGCGCTGCCACCGTCAACACCATAGTAGTACATGTTGTCGCCGCTGGAACGCTGGTACGCAACGGTGAACTTGTGAGCGCCCAGGCTGTACGCAGCTGCCAGGGACCACAGGTTGTTGTCTACACCGGTGTTGCCGTCACCCAGGGCATCGTACAGATCACCGCGATCTTCACCTTTGGTTTTATAACCGTTGAAGTCGAAGTTCAGGGACTGCTCGTCATTGATCGGCAAGGTGTAGTTCAGGTTGACGTAGTACTTTTTGAAGTAGTCGTCTGCATCGGATGCAGCCAGGGCACCGGTGAAGTTATCAGTGAAAGCGTAGCTTGCACCGAAGATGTTGATGTTGGTCAGGCCTTTTTCGCTGCCGCCAGTCTCGGAGATGCCGCCGATGCTGTCACGCGCCATACCGGTTTGCTTGCTCAGGGAGGTAAAACGACCGGCGCTCAGTTCCAGACCCTTGATTTCGTTGGAGGTCAGCAGGGTACCGGTAGCGACTTCTGGCAGCAGACGGCTGTCGTCGGTAGCGAACACTGGGCTGGCAACGAATTGCTGGCCGTATTTCAGGACGGTGTCGGACAGACGCAGTTTAACCGCACCGCCTACCTTGCCCTGGGATTTTTCAGGATTATTGTCGCTGTCGTTAGCGAACAGGCCGTTACCACGGCGGCCCGAACCGCCGTCCAGTTTTACCGAGCCCATTGCCATGGCATCGAGACCGAAACCAACAGTACCTTGAGTGAAGCCCGACTCGTAAGTGAGCAACTGGCTCAGACCGGAGTCCTGACGATAGCCGGAGTCTGCGTTGTTGCGTGCACCGTTTTTGAAGTCGCGGTTCATGTACTCAAAACGGGTTTTGAGTTTCAGGCTCGAATCATCGATGAAACCCTTGGATTCGTCCTGCGAGGACGCCATTGCGAACTGCGAGGTGCCTGCTGCAACAGCCAGTGCGATCATGCTCCACTTCATCACGCGCATCGTGATTTGCTCCTTTGGTTTTTAGAAGAGTACTGCCGTCCCACCTGTTTTATTATCTGGGCGGCTCTTTCTTTTTGTGTCGGCGCAAACTTATATCACGCCGACAATGTTGGCGATACTTGCGCATCTAACCTTTCAGCTTCTTTACGACCCTGTCGCTAACAGCTTGCTAGATGTCGCAAATTTACAACCCCGATGCAACCGGAGACACAACTTAAGCGCTGTTTTGCTGGGGTTGAGCATCGGTAAAAAGAGTCCCTGGTGAAACGTTTGAATCTCCATCGGGCTACCCTGCCACTGTTTTATTGAGTCTTTAAGGGCCTCGCTTCCAGCGGTGCCTTATAGACGATGTGGGTGTGAATGCAACAAGCGTGCACAAACCAGAAAACCCTGAATATTTTTTTCTGAAGTGCTGCCTGATGCCGTAAAAACCTCATAAAACCGGGGGTCTCATCCTGCTGAGGGGTGGGCTTGACGCCGTCCATCGCATGGTGTTGACCAACCTGTTACCGCTGCGTGACAACCAAAAACGTTACCGGTTCACCCCGCTGTTGAGTAAATGGCGGATGTGCGAAGTACTCAGCGTAGACACACTGTGCGGTTTTGGTGCAAAAAATTTTATTCGCTGTACTGAATCCATACAGCCTGGCGACTCTCCGGGCATGAGCGCGCCGGGGCTTTTCGGTCATTTCAGCGCATTTTTCGGGGTTGCCGGTTCGGTAATGGTGCGTTTTGCCGGGAAGTGTTTCATCTCGGGGCGTAGGAGCGGCCATTATTAGAACCTCAACGGACTTGCATCATGGTTCGTCGTGAAGCTGGCGACGTTCGCAGGTATGCTGCCGTCCTGTCGCTTGGCGCACACTCCCTCGGGATGGGCGCTAAGCTGAAAATTGATGACCTGGCGGGAGTGCGCGCTGTGTTCGCTTTAGATCCACGACTTCAACAAGACACGCTACCGATCGGTGATTTCCCGCTGTGCCGGCTGCTGTTGTCCAACGACTCGAACTATCCCTGGTTCATCCTGGTGCCTCGTCGCGACGATATCAGCGAGATATTTCAGTTGGATGTCGCCGATCAGCTGCAACTGTGGCAGGAAACCACCGCGCTGGCCGAGCTGCTCAAGGATTCGTTCGACGCCGATAAACTCAACGTCGCGGCGCTGGGCAACGTGGTCAGCCAGTTGCACATGCATGTGATCGTGCGCAAGCGAGAGGACGCCGCCTGGCCCGCTCCGGTCTGGGGCAAACACCCGGCCAAGCCGTACAGTGCAGAGCAGGTCGCGGTGATTCGTGAGCGCCTGCGTCTGGTGTTGACCGACGATTTCACGTTCGTGGAGGGTTGAAACATGAGCCTGGAAGATCGCGTTACCGATCTGGAGAGTCAATTGGCGTTTCAGGATGACACCATCCAGGCGTTGAATGATGTGCTGGCGGCGCAGCAGCGGGCGGTCGAGCGTCTGCAGTTGCAGATGGCTGCCCTGCTCAAGCGCCAGGAAGAAATGGCCGGCCAGTTCGAGAGTTTCGAAGAAGAGGCACCGCCGCCGCATTACTGAAAGGCAGGCAATAAAAAACCGCGTCCAGCCAGGCTGGTCGCGGTTTTTTTACGCCTTGAATCAGCGTCGAGGCAGAGCAGCGATCACATCTTCGGCTTGCAGGCCCTTGTCACGATTCATGACAGAGAACTCCACGCGCTGGCCTTCGACCAGGACGCGATGGCCTTCACCGCGAATAGCCCGGAAGTGCACGAAAATATCGTCACCGGAGTCGCGGGAAATAAAGCCGAAGCCTTTGGAGGTGTTGAACCACTTGACGGTGCCGGTATCGCGGTTGCTCATGTCGTAGCTTGGCGAGGCGGCGGCCGGTGACGATTTGTAGAAGCTGATGGCCAGGTGCAGAAAAACAGCGACCAGAGCGGCGACCAGGCTGAACAGAACGGCAGGTTGACCGGCGATGACAGGCATCGGCGCGATCAGCGTCAGCGTTTGCAGAACGACAGCCAGTACCAGCAGGGCGCTGACCAGGTTTTGCAGTTGATGACGCGGGCCTTTGTTCCAGTAAGGGATGACGGGCGCGAGGGTGAGGTTGAGCAGGCCGAAAAAGGCCAGGTACAGTGCATCGGGTTGTTGCAGGTAAGGGACAGCTTCGGATCGCAGGCTAGGGATGAAGGACAGCAGCAAGGCCGCTGCACCTATTAGCAGGTGGACGATTTTCAACATTTTGATTGGCTCACGTTAAGACGGCTCACAAGGAAGAGCTGACGAGGCACGGTTCGCTTCAGAACAATAGGAGGCGTTGGACACGTACGGATATCAGCCTATGCGCGGCACCCGGAAAAAATAGGCACCCACGACACGCTGTCTATTTAACAGCAAAGCCGCAGGCTACTCAAATCAGGGCGTCCAGCGGTGTGCCGGGGACGATTTGTCGCGGGCCCATGGGCGATCCAGGGCTGCGATGCGACGACAGGCTTGCTAGAGTGGTCCTGCACCTGTTGGATGAATTTCATCACCTTTAGGGGAAAAACATGGCAATTGATATCGGTATCAGTGAAGAGGATCGCAAGTCCATCGTCGACGGACTCTCCCGTCTGTTGTCGGACACTTACGTGCTTTATTTGAAAACCCATAACTTCCACTGGAACGTCACCGGGCCGATGTTCCGGACTTTGCACCTGATGTTCGAGGAGCAATACAACGAGTTGGCCCTGGCGGTCGATTCGATTGCCGAGCGGATTCGCGCACTCGGATTTCCGGCGCCCGGTGCCTATGCTGTCTACGCGCGGCTGTCTTCTATCAAGGAAGAGGAGGGGGTGCCTGCTGCCGAAGACATGATCAAGCAGTTGGTCGAAGGCCAGGAAGCCGTAACGCGCACCGCACGGGGCATCTTTCCGCTGCTGGATAAAGTCAGCGACGAGCCCACTGCTGATTTGCTGACCCAGCGCATGCAGGTTCACGAGAAAACCGCGTGGATGTTGCGCGCACTGCTGGACCAGTAATGCCCCAGGCGCGCGAATGACATATTAGTGCCGTTCGCGCGTTTATCTTTTTTCCCTCGAAAAGTACCTGCTTGTTGAATGAGCTTTCTCTACTAGATGTAGGAAACGCTCCGGAGTAGGACGCGCTCCATGATCTCCCTTCAGCTGTTGGCTTCTCCTACGCGGATGGTCAAAAAGTCATCTGGATATAACGTTGTCCTCGCGGTTTTATAAGCAGACAGATTGCGCTTATGGAAACCACGGATGACAAAGGAGTGTCAGCGTTATGGTTCATGGAGAGAAGCGAAACGGGGGGCGGAGCGGTCTGGTAACAGATATCAGGATTGATCCGTTTGTCAGTGAATTCGATATGGGGTTGGTTCAACCGTTATCCCGCTCGGTGCGTTTGAATGGTTTTGCCACCTGTTTGCGGCTTGAGCAGGTGTACTGGGATATTTTGACCGAGATGGCCAGGGTCAACTGTTGTTCGGTCAGCGCGCTGTTGTCCTACCTGGACCGCGAGGTGCATTTGCGCCATGGCGGGGTGAAGAACTTCAGCGGGTTGGTGCGGGTGGTCTGTGTCGTGCACAGTCTCAAGGAAGGTAATTGCATGGTCATGGCTTAGCCGTGGCGCGGAAAAGACAGAGTGTCGATCTGTGCAGTCTTACGGCTGCACAGGCAGCATTTAATGGATATAATCCCGCTCTTTGCCGCAAAACCCAGGGTGCGCGGTAGCAATCTGATCGCCGAGACAACCCCCATGCCGATGTACGATTATCAATGTGCTTCCTGTGGTCATCAGTTGGAAGCCATTCAAAAGATCAGCGATGCACCGCTGGTCGACTGCCCTGCCTGCCAGGCGCCAGAGCTGAAAAAGATGCTGTCCATGCCGGGTTTCCGCTTGAGCGGCAATGGCTGGTACGAGACTGATTTCAAGACCGGTTCCAAGAAGAATCTGGCTGGCGGCGATAAAGCTGACTAGGTTTAGAGCCTGACTTGAACGACACGCGCGAGCCCTTGCACCTGATGTACGCGAGGTCTGCAACCGAATTTCGAATTACGAGAAGTGAAACCACTACCATGATGCGCAGCCATTATTGCGGCCAACTGAACGAAAGCCTGGAAGGCCAGGAAATTACCCTTTGCGGATGGGTTCATCGTCGCCGTGACCACGGTGGGGTGATTTTCCTCGATATCCGTGATCGTGACGGTCTGGCCCAGGTGGTGTTCGATCCGGACCGCGCTGAGAGCTTCGCCGCCGCTGACCGCGTGCGCAGCGAATACGTTGTGAAGATCACCGGTAAGGTCCGCCTGCGTCCGGCCGGTGCCACCAACGCCAACATGGCGTCGGGCATGATCGAAGTCCTGGGTTACGAACTGGAAGTGCTGAACGAATCGGAAACCCCGCCGTTCCCGCTGAACGAGTTCTCCGACGTCGGCGAAGAAACCCGTCTGCGCTACCGCTTCCTCGACCTGCGTCGCCCGGAAATGGCCGAGAAGCTGCGTCTGCGTTCGCGCATGACCACCAGCATCCGTCGCTTCCTGGACGAGAACGGCTTCCTCGACGTCGAGACGCCGATCCTGACCCGTGCTACCCCGGAAGGCGCCCGTGACTACCTGGTGCCGAGCCGTACTCACGCCGGTTCGTTCTTCGCCTTGCCGCAATCGCCACAGTTGTTCAAGCAACTGCTGATGGTGGCCGGCTTCGACCGTTACTACCAGATCGCCAAGTGCTTCCGCGACGAAGACCTGCGTGCCGACCGTCAGCCGGAATTCACCCAGATCGACATCGAGACCAGTTTCCTCGATGAAAAAGAGATCATGGGCCTGACCGAGCAAATGATCCGCAACCTGTTCAAGGAAGTGCTGGATCTGGAGTTCGGTGATTTCCCGCACATGACCTTCGAAGAAGCCATGCGTCGCTACGGTTCCGACAAGCCGGACCTGCGTAACCCGCTGGAACTGGTTGACGTTGCCGATCAGCTCAAAGAAGTTGATTTCAAGGTGTTCAGCGGCCCGGCCAACGACCCGAAATGCCGCATCGCCGCCCTGCGCGTGCCTGGCGGCGCGAGCATGCCGCGCAAGCAGATCGACGATTACACCAAGTTCGTCGGCATCTACGGTGCCAAGGGCCTGGCGTACATCAAGGTCAACGAGCGCGCCAAAGGCGTTGAAGGCCTGCAGTCGCCAATCGTCAAGAACATCCCTGAAGCCAACCTCAACGTGATCCTCGATCGCGTCGGCGCGGTCGACGGCGACATCGTGTTCTTCGGTGCCGACAAAGCCAAGATCGTCAGCGAAGCCCTGGGTGCCCTGCGTATCAAGCTTGGCCACGACCTGGACCTGTTGACCTGCAAGTGGGCGCCAATGTGGGTCGTCGACTTCCCGATGTTCGAAGAAAACGACGACGGCAGCTTCACCGCCTTGCACCACCCGTTCACCGCGCCGAAGTGCACCCCGGCCGAGCTCGAAGCCAACCCGGCTGGCGCTCTGTCCCGTGCCTACGACATGGTGTTGAACGGTACCGAGCTGGGTGGCGGTTCGATCCGTATCCACCGTAAGGAAATGCAGCAATCGGTATTCCGTCTGCTGGGCATCAACGAAGCGGAACAGGAAGAGAAGTTCGGCTTCCTGCTCGACGCCCTGAAGTACGGCGCACCACCGCACGGTGGCCTGGCCTTCGGTCTGGACCGTCTGGTCATGCTGATGACCGGCGCCCAGTCGATCCGTGAAGTGATCGCCTTCCCGAAAACCCAGAGCGCGGCAGACGTCATGACTCAGGCACCGGGCCAGGTAGATGCCAAGGCATTGCGCGAATTGCACATTCGTCTGCGCGAAACGCCAAAAGCTGAGTAAGGCTGACCTGAAGGGGCGCATCTTCGGATGCGCCTTTTCTTTATAGGGGTCGAAATTTTTTGTTTGCCGGCCGACGCGATACTGCGTGGCGGGCAATGTTTCAAAGAGAATTCGGAGCGAGTTATGGCAGGTCATTCCAAGTGGGCGAACATCAAGCACCGCAAAGAACGTCAGGATGCCAAGAAGGGCAAGATTTTCACCAAGTGGATTCGTGAACTGACCGTTGCTGCCCGTCAGGGTGGTGGTGATCCTGGTTCCAACCCACGTTTGCGCCTGGCCCTGGACAAGGCCCTGGGTGCGAACATGAGTCGCGATATCATCGATCGCGCGGTGGCCCGCGGTGCCGGCGCAGCGGACACCGATGACATGGTCGAACTGACCTACGAAGGTTACGGCCCGGGCGGCGTAGCGGTGATGGTCGAGTGCATGACCGACAACCGCAACCGCACCGCAGCCGCTGTTCGCCATGCGTTCAGCAAGTGCGGCGGCAACCTCGGGACCGACGGTTCAGTGGCGTATCTGTTCGAGCGCAAGGGGCAGATTTCCTTCGCCGCCGGTGTCGACGAAGACGCACTGATGGAAGCCGCGATGGAAGCAGACGCCGATGACGTGGTGACCAACGAAGACGGTTCGATCGATGTGTTCACCTCGTTTGCCGGGTTCTATTCCGTGCGTAACGCGCTGGAAGCGGCGGGGTTCAAGGGGGATGACGCCGAAATCGTCATGCTGCCGACCACCAGTGCCGAACTGGATCTGGAAGGCGCCGAGAAAGTCCTCAAGCTGATCGACATGCTCGAAGACCTTGATGACGTGCAGAACGTCTATTCCAACGCGGATATCCCGGAATCGGTCGCCGCGCAGCTCGGTTAAGGGCGGCCAGGATTCATTGTGGGAGCGAGCCTGCTCGCGAATGCGGATTTTCAGGCAACATCGTTGCTGAATATGACTCCGCTATCGCGAGCAGGCCCGCTCCCACATTTGTTATTCGCTGTATTGAATATCGTGCTTTTACTTAACCGCAGGCGTTATGACTTTAATTCTTGGTATCGACCCCGGTTCGCGCATTACCGGTTATGGCGTGGTTCGTGATACCGGACGTGGCTGCGAGTACGTGGCCTCCGGCTGTATCCGTACCGGCGCCGGTGAACTGCATGAGCGTCTGCAGATTGTCTACCGCGGCGTGCGGGAGATTATCCAGATGTACAAGCCGGTGACCATGGGCATCGAAAAGGTCTTCATGGCCCGCAATGCCGATTCCGCCCTGAAGCTGGGGCAGGCTCGGGGCGCCGCCATCGTGGCGGGCGCGGAAGAAAACCTGGAGATCGCCGAGTACTCCGCGACCCAGGTCAAACAGGCCGTCGTCGGCACTGGCGCCGCCAATAAAGAGCAAGTTCAAATGATGGTCATGCATATGCTTAAACTGACCAGCAAGCCACAAATCGATGCCTCGGATGCCCTGGCCATCGCCATTTGCCACGCACATACCCGCTCCAGTCTCTTGCCCCATGGCTTGGGGGCGGCACGCAGTCGTGGCGGGCGCCTGCGTCTCTGATAGCATCAGCAATCATTTTTCCGGAATGAGGGTTTCGCGCCTGTGTTGTCGGCTGAATCCCTTGCTCTGTCAGTCGCTGGCCTCAGGCTGGCCAACGCTCAAGGATCTGTAACGTGATTGGACGCTTGCGCGGCACTCTGGCTGAAAAACAGCCACCGCACCTGATTCTGGATGTAAATGGTCTGGGCTATGAGCTGGAAGTGCCCATGACCACGCTGTATCGCCTGCCGTCGGTCGGTGAGCCACTGACCTTGCACACCCATTTGGTCGTGCGCGAAGACGCGCAGTTACTCTATGGCTTCGTTGGCAAACGTGAGCGAGACTTTTTTCGCGAGTTGATCCGTCTCAATGGTGTGGGGCCGAAACTGGCCCTGGCACTGATGTCGAGTCTGGAAGTCGACGAACTGGTTCGTTGCGTGCAGTCACAGGACACTTCGGCGTTGACCAAGGTGCCGGGTGTGGGCAAAAAAACCGCAGAACGCCTGTTGGTCGAACTCAAGGATCGCTTCAAGGCCTGGGAAACCGTGCCGGCGATGTTTGCCCTGGTGCCGAACCAGCCGGACGGCCCTGCACCGGTCAATACGGCGGAAAACGACGCGGTCAGCGCGCTGATCTCCCTGGGCTACAAGCCGCAGGAAGCCAGCAAGGCGATTTCCGCGATCAAGGAGAAAGACTTGAGCAGTGAAGACATGATTCGTCGTGCCCTGAAGGGAATGATCTAAGTGATTGAAGCTGATCGTCTGATCGCCGCCACGGGTGGTCCCCGTGACCGCGAAGAGGTCCAGGACCGGGCGATTCGTCCCGTCAGCCTGGCCGAATACATTGGCCAGCCGACCGTTCGCGAGCAAATGGAGTTGTTCATCCAGGCTGCCCGTGGCCGTAACGAATCCCTGGATCACACACTGATCTTCGGTCCGCCGGGACTGGGTAAAACCACCTTGGCCAACATCATCGCCCAGGAAATGGGCGTCTCGATCAAAAGTACCTCGGGCCCGGTCCTCGAGCGTCCGGGCGATCTCGCGGCGCTGCTGACCAATCTTGAACCCCACGACGTGCTGTTTATCGACGAGATCCATCGGTTGTCACCGATCGTCGAAGAAGTGCTGTATCCGGCGATGGAAGATTTCCAGCTCGACATCATGATCGGCGAAGGTCCGGCCGCGCGTTCGATCAAACTTGATCTGCCGCCATTCACCCTGGTTGGCGCAACGACGCGGGCGGGGATGCTGACCAATCCGTTGCGAGACCGTTTCGGGATCGTCCAGCGCCTGGAGTTCTACAACAACGCCGACCTGTCGACGATTGTCAGTCGTTCGGCGAGCATCCTCGGTTTGCCACTGGACCCGGAAGGCGCCTTCGAAATCGCCCGGCGTGCCCGCGGCACCCCGCGAATCGCCAACCGTTTGCTGCGCCGGGTGCGCGACTTCGCCGAAGTTCGCGCCAAGGGGCACATCACCAAGCCGATTGCCGATCTCGCTTTGAACCTGCTGGATGTCGATGAACGTGGCTTCGATCACCAGGACCGACGTCTGTTGCTGACCATGATCGAGAAGTTCGATGGCGGACCGGTCGGCGTTGATAGCCTGGCCGCCGCGATCAGTGAAGAACGCCACACCATTGAGGACGTGCTGGAGCCGTACCTGATCCAGCAGGGCTACATCATGCGCACGCCACGCGGGCGGGTGGTGACGCGCCATGCCTACCTGCATTTCGGCTTAAACATTCCGTCACGATTGGGCGAGATGCCCGTGGTAGACGAATTCCTCGATGCCGTGGACGATTAATTAACATTTGCGGGCAGAATTTTCGGGCATTGTGCTGTCCTAGGACCGTACTTTCGCGAGAAAGCCGCAGAACAATGAAAAACAGTTGCCTGGCCGATTGGCAACCTGAGGAGTAAGCACTAGAGTATGCGCGCGCAAAACGGGCTTGGGCCTTTCGCACATCGTTGTCGCGTTTATTACGAGGACACCGATGCGGGCGGCATCGTGTATTACGTTAATTACCTCAAGTTTATGGAACGGGCTCGAACCGAGCGGCTACGAGAGCTGGGCTTTGCCCAATCGCAGCTGGCAGGTGAGGACCTGTTGTTCGTCGTGCATTCCAGCGAAGCGCGCTACCACGCGCCGGCGCGACTGGACGACGAGCTTCTGGTAAGCGCTGAAGTAATCGAATTGAACCGTGCCAGCCTGAGATTCAAACAGCAGGTCAGGCGGGCGACGGATGATGCGCTGCTCTGTGAAGGGCAGTTTTTGGTGGCCTGTGTGCGCACTGACAGTTTGAAACCCCGGGCCATTCCCGAAGCTCTACGAGCGGCCTTTGCCGACGTGAGCGGCGCGGGTAAACACTCAAAGCAGGAGATAAAGCGTGGAAGCTAACGTCGTCGACCATTCCTCCATGTGGAGCCTGGTCAGCAATGCCAGTATCGTGGTGCAACTGGTAATGCTGACCCTGGTAGCCGCATCGGTGACCTCATGGATCATGATCTTTCAGCGCAGCAATCTGCTGCGCGCCGGTCGACGTGCCCTGGAGAGCTTTGAAGAGCGCTTCTGGTCGGGTATCGACCTGTCCAAACTCTACCGCCAGGCCGGCAGCAACCCGGATCCGGATTCGGGTGTCGAGCAGATCTTCCGCGCCGGTTTCAAGGAATTCTCCCGTCTGCGCCAGCAGCCAGGCGTTGATCCTGAAGCGGTCATGGAAGGCGTGGCCCGTGCCATGCGCGTTGCGATTTCCCGCGAAGAAGAAAAGCTCGAACAAAGCCTGCCATTCCTGGCCACCGTCGGTTCCGTGAGCCCTTACATCGGCCTGTTCGGTACGGTCTGGGGCATCATGAACTCCTTCCGCGGCCTGGCGACTGCCCAGCAAGCGACGCTGGCGACTGTTGCACCGGGTATTGCTGAAGCACTGATCGCCACCGCGATCGGCCTGTTCGCTGCAATCCCTGCCGTTATCGCCTACAACCGTTTTGCCGCTCGCAGCGAAACGCTGATCAGCCGCTACTACACCTTCGCCGATGAATTCCAGGCGATCCTGCACCGCAAAGTGCACACCAGCGAAGAATAAGCAGGTAATTTCCAGATGGCTTTAATCGCTCGAGCTCGCAAAAAGCGCAAGCCGGTTGCCGAGATGAACGTAGTGCCTTACATCGACGTGATGCTGGTACTGCTGGTCATCTTCATGGTGACCGCGCCGATGCTCAATCAGGGCGTGAAAGTTGATCTGCCCAAGGTTTCCAGCGAAGCCTTGCCGCAGGACAACAACACCCAGGTCCTGACCATTTCGATCAAGGCTGACAAGACCTATTACTGGAACCTTGGCAGCGAAGTCGACACCGAGAAGCAACAGGACAGGGCCATGACCCTGCCGCAAATGACCAGTGCAGTGACCAAGATCATTGCCGCCGGTAACGATAACGGCAAACGCACCCAGGTCTTCATTCGCGGCGACAAGACTGTCGACTACGGCTCCGTCATGGGCGCCATGGGCGGGTTGCAGAAGGCCGGCGTCGGTAATGTCGGCTTGATTACCGAGGCACCCTGATGCAGCAAATGCGAGAGCCGTCCGCCTCGGAAAGCTACTTCTGGCCTAGTGTCTGGGCGATTGGCTTGCACGTGCTGGTGTTCGGCATGCTGTTCGTCAGTTTTGCCTTTACCCCGGAGTTGCCGCCGGCCAAGCCGATTGTCCAGGCGACCCTGTACCAGCTGAAGTCGAAAAGTCAGGCAACCACCCAGACCAATCAGAAGATTGCGGGTGAGGCGAAGAAAACCGCCGCGCGCCAGACCGAAGTCGAGCAGTTGGAGCAGAAAAAGGTCGAGCAGGAAGCGGTGAAAGCTGCGGAACAAAAGAAAGAAGAAGCGGCTCAAAAGGCCGAGGAAGCCAAGAAGGCCGACGAGTCGAAGAAAGCGGAAGAGGCGAAAAAGGCTGATGAAGCCAAGAAAGCCGATGAAGCGAAGAAGACCGCCGAAGCCAAGAAGGCAGAAGAGAAACAATTGGCTGATATAGCCAAGAAGAAAGCGGAAGAGGAAGCCAAGAAGGCTGCTGAAGAAGAGGCCAAGAAAGCGGCCGCTGAAGAAGCGAAGAAAAAGATCGTCGAAGACGCGAAGAAGAAAGCCGCGGAAGACGCCAAGAAGAAAGCTGAAGCTGAAGAGGCGAAGAAGAAAGTCGCCGACGAAGCGAAGAAGAAAGCTGCTGCCGATGCTGCGAAGAAGAAGGCGCAGGAAGCGGCACGTAAATCTACCGAAGACAAAAAGGCTCAGGCCTTGGCAGATTTGCTTTCCGACACGCCGCAGCGTCAGCAGGCCTTGGCCGATGAGCAGGGTGACGAAGTCGCCGGCAGTTTCGATGACCTGATTCGTCTTCGAGCGGCAGAAGGGTGGGCTCGTCCACCTTCGGCACGCAAAGGCATGACGGTCGAGTTGCGAATCGGCATGTTGCCGGACGGTACGGTGACCACGGTCAGCGTGATCAAGTCCAGTGGCGACGGTCCGTTTGACGCATCGGCTGTGGCAGCGGTCAAGAATATTGGACGTTTGACAGAAATGCAGGGAATGAAGCCGAGTGATTTCGCTCCGTATCGTTCATTCAAGATGACATTCACGCCTGAGGATTTAGCCCCGTGAGAAACCTTCTTCGAGGAATGCTGATCGCTATCTGCTGCATGGCAGGAATGGCGATGGCAGATGAGAAAAACATTCTGGTTACCAGCGGCAGTGATCGGGCAACACCGATCGCCGTCGTGCCGTTCGGCAACCAGGGCGGCAGCGTGCTGCCGGACGACATGGCTGAAATCATCGGTAACGACCTGCGTAACTCGGGTTACTACTCGCCGATTCCAAAGCAGAACATGATCAGCCAGCCTAGCCAGGCCAGCGAAATCATCTTCCGTGACTTCAAGGCGCTGGGCGCCCAGTACGTCATGGTCGGCAGCATTGCCCCCGCAGGCGGTCGCCTGCAGGTGCAATACGCACTGTTCAACGTCGCCACCGAACAGCAAGTGCTGACCGGCAGCGTGTCGGGTGGTGTCGATCAACTGCGCGACATGTCCCACTACATTGCCGACCAGTCGTTCGAGAAACTCACCGGCATCAAAGGTGCTTTCTCGACACGTCTGTTGTACGTGACAGCCGAGCGTTTCTCCGAGAAGAACACTCGCTACACGCTGCAACGTTCGGACTATGACGGTGCCCGTGCCGTAACCCTGCTGCAATCGCGCGAGCCGATCCTGTCGCCGCGTTTCGCACCGGACGGCAAGCGCATCGCTTATGTGTCGTTCGAGCAGAAGCGTCCGCGTATCTTCATGCAGAACATCGATACCGGTCGTCGTGAGCAGATCACCAACTTCGAAGGCCTGAACGGTGCGCCTGCCTGGTCGCCGGATGGCAATCGCCTGGCGTTCGTGCTGTCCAAGGACGGCAACCCGGACATCTACGTGATGAACCTCGGTTCGCGTCAGATCACCCGCGTCACCAACGGCCCGGGCATCAACACCGAACCGTTCTGGGGCAAGGATGGCTCGACCATCTACTTCACTTCCGACCGTGGCGGCAAACCGCAGATCTACAAAACCAGCGTGGGTGGTGGCGGTGCGGAGCGTGTGACGTTCGTGGGTAACTACAACGCCAACCCTAAACTGTCGGCTGATGAAAAGACCCTGGTGATGATTCACCGTCAGGATGGTTTCACCAATTTCAAAGTGGCGGCTCAGGATTTGCAGCGCGGTAGCGTAAAAATCCTCACTGATAGCACTCTGGACGAGTCGCCTACTGTTGCGCCCAACGGCACCATGGTAATCTACGCCACCCGCCAGCAGGGCCGGGGAGTCTTGATGCTCGTGTCCATCAATGGACGCGTAAGGCTCCCGCTTCCTACCGCACAAGGCGAAGTCAGAGAACCTTCCTGGTCCCCTTACCTGAACTGACGCGGCGCTATACGTTTTACTTAACACACTGGGGTTCATTAGGAGTTTCACGATGGAAATGCTGAAGTTTGGTAAATTTGCTGCGCTGGCTCTGGCCATGGCTGTAGCTGTAGGTTGCTCGTCCAAAGGCGGCGACAATGCCGGTGAAGGCGCTGTAGATCCAAACGCTGGTTACGGCGCAAACACTGGTGCAGTTGACGGCTCCCTGAGCGAAGAAGCTGCTCTGCGCGCTATCACCACTTTCTACTTCGAATACGACAGCTCGGACCTGAAGCCAGAAGCCATGCGCGCTCTGGACGTTCACGCCAAAGACCTGAAAGCAAACGGCGCTCGCGTTGTTCTGGAAGGCAACACCGACGAACGTGGTACTCGTGAGTACAACATGGCACTGGGCGAGCGTCGTGCGAAAGCCGTTCAGCGCTACCTGGTACTGCAAGGTGTTTCCCCAGCTCAGCTGGAACTGGTTTCCTACGGCGAAGAGCGTCCAGTTGCTACCGGCAACGACGAGCAGTCCTGGGCTCAAAACCGTCGCGTCGAACTGCGTAAGTAATTCGTCATGCGAACGTGCCGTCGTGCTGTAACTGTTCTGGCTCTCAGTCTCGCGCCGCTTGCGGCGTGGGCTGCGGTTCCTGTGGTCGATAATGACTCCGGCTATAACAATAGCGGGAGCAGTTATCCGCCTGCAGGTTACGGTACGAACGGCGCCTATGCCGGGGGAGGGGTTTCGGCCCCTGTCTCGGCACAGGGCGAGCTGTTCAACCAACTGCAATCAATGCAGCAACAGATCGAGCGCCAACAAGGTGCGATTGAAGTTCTGCAAAATGATGTAGCGCGCATGAAGCAGGAAAACCTGGAGCGATATCAGGATCTTGATCGGCGCATAGGAACCGGCGTTGCACCAGCCGCGACTCCTGAAAATTCTTCCACCGGTGGTGATTTGAACGCCCCCGGTGCTGCAGCAGGTGCAGGGGCAGCTGCCGCCCAGGCACCCGCCGCAGGTAGCGAACCGCCAGATCCGGCGAAGGAAAAGCTCTATTACGATGCTGCCTTCGACCTGATCAAGGCCAAGGATTTCGACAAGGCCAGTCAGGCCTTCGCCGCATTCCTGCGTAAATACCCGAACAGCCAATACGCGGGCAATGCCCAGTACTGGTTGGGTGAAGTGAACCTGGCAAAGGGTGACCTGCAGGGCGCAGGCCAGGCATTTGCCAAGGTTTCGCAGCTTTACCCAAAGCATGCAAAAGTGCCTGATTCGCTGTACAAGCTCGCTGATGTGGAGCGCCGCCTGGGTCATACCGACCGGGTAAAAGGCATTCTGCAGCAGGTTGTGTCCCAATTTCCGGGCACTTCAGCCGCTCAGTTGGCTCAACGCGATCTGCAGAAAATGTAAGCCTGTTTGCACCGTTTCGAAGAAACCCGCGCTTGTCGCGGGTTTTTTCGTTAGAATTCACGCCCTTTTTATGAAACACGCTTTTTGGGATCTGCGCATTGCCGGGGTTCCTTGAAGTGCCTGACGGAGGCGGACAGCCTGTTTAGCTGTTACGCCCGTGGCGACTATGCAAGACACATTGAGAATTACCGAAGTTTTTTACTCGTTGCAGGGTGAAACGCGGACTGCTGGCCTGCCCACTGTTTTTGTGCGCCTGACCGGTTGCCCTCTGCGTTGCCAATACTGTGACAGCGCCTACGCATTCACTGGCGGCACCATCCGCACCCTCGACGATATCCTCGAGCAGGTTGCCGGTTACCGTCCGCGTTATGTCTGTGTCACGGGCGGCGAGCCCCTGGCGCAACCCAACGCCATCCCATTGCTCAAGCGCTTGTGCGAGGCCGGTTACGAAGTGTCACTGGAAACCAGTGGCTCTATCGATATCTCGGCGGTAGATTCCCGGGTCAGTCGCGTTGTCGACCTGAAAACCCCGGGTTCGAAGGAAGCACATCGCAATCGCTACGAAAACATTGAGCTGCTTACGCCCAACGATCAGGTGAAATTTGTTATCTGTTCGCGGGAAGACTACGACTGGTCCGTGTCCAAACTGATCCAGTACGGTCTGGACCAGCGCGCCGGTGAAGTCCTGTTCTCGCCAAGTCACCATGATCTGAATGCTCGGGATCTGGCGGACTGGGTAGTGGCGGATAACCTGCCAGTGCGCTTGCAATTGCAACTGCATAAATATCTATGGAATGACGAGCCGGGGCGCTGAAATGACTGAACAACTGAACACTGCGGAAAAACGTGCGGTCATCCTGCTCTCCGGTGGCCTGGACTCGGCAACCGTCGTGGCCATGGCTCGCGCCGAAGGTTACAGCTGCTACACCATGAGTTTCGATTACGGTCAGCGCTCTCACGCTGAGCTGTACGCTGCCGAGCGCGTCGCCCGTGATTTGGGTGTGGTCGAGCACAAGGTCATCGGGCTCAACTTCAATGGCATGGGTGGCTCGGCGCTGACTGACAGCAGTATCGATATCCCTGAGGAACTGGGAGAAGGCATTCCGGTGACTTACGTACCGGCGCGCAACACGGTCTTCTTGTCCCTGGCGCTGGGCTGGGCTGAAGTGCTCGGCGCACGCGATATCTTCATCGGTGTCAACGCGGTGGATTACTCTGGCTACCCGGACTGCCGTCCCGAGTTCATCGAGTCTTTCGAGCGCATGGCCAATCTGGCGACCAAAGCCGGAGTAGAGGGCAACGGTTTCCGCATTCAGGCGCCACTGCAAAACCTCAGCAAGGCGCAGATCGTCCAGGCGGGCACCAGGCTTGGCGTGAATTACGGGCTGACTGTTTCCTGCTATCAGGCTGACGATGACGGTCGTGCTTGCGGCAAATGCGACAGCTGCCGACTGCGTGCGGAAGGCTTTGCGGCGGCCGGAATTAGCGACCCTACACCTTATTTTTAATTTATTTCAAAATAGGTGTTGAATAGTCCTTAAAAATCAGTATTATACGCGCCACCACACAGCGGGTCGTTAGCTCAGTTGGTAGAGCAGTTGGCTTTTAACCAATTGGTCGTAGGTTCGAATCCCACACGACCCACCATTTTCTAGCAGTTTTAAAAATCTGGAAGGCCCACGAAAGTGAGGATTTCCGGATTTTTTTTTGCCCGCGATTTGTGTTTGCCCAATCCTGGGGTCGCACCGCATGACGCAGGTCAGAATCATCTTTTGCATCCATCGGATATTCTGTAGCCTTGCGCAGCTTCAACGCTGTCCGTGCCTGATGAATACTCACTTTCCCGGCGGTACCCTGAAGGGGCCGGAGCCGGGTGTATACTCGACTTTCGCGCGAATGCGCCTGCAGGTCTTGCGAACATGACGCAGATTTCCGAACGCCTTCTGGTACAAGCCCACCTCGACGCCAAGCAGCCCAAGCCGCTGACCGCCGATGAGGAAGCTCATTACCGTGCTGCCATCGCTGCCGAGCTCAAGGCTCAGGACGCCGTGCTGGTGGCTCACTTCTATTGCGACCCGATCATTCAGGCCCTGGCCGAAGAAACCGGTGGCTGTGTCTCCGACTCGCTGGAGATGGCCCGTTTCGGCAATGCTCACCCGGCCAAGACCGTCGTCGTCGCCGGTGTGAAATTCATGGGCGAGACGGCCAAAATCCTCAATCCCGAAAAACGCATCCTGATGCCGACCCTGGAAGCGACTTGCTCGCTGGACCTGGGTTGCCCGGTTGATGAGTTTTCCGCGTTCTGTGATCAGCATCCAGAGCGCACGGTCGTGGTTTACGCCAATACCTCGGCGGCGGTCAAAGCCCGGGCCGACTGGGTTGTGACTTCCAGCTGCGCGCTGGAAATCGTCGAAAGCCTGATGGATAACGGTGAAACCATCATCTGGGGCCCGGACAAACACCTGGGCACTTACATTCAGCGCCAGACCGGGGCCGACATGCTGCTGTGGGACGGTGCGTGCATCGTTCACGAAGAGTTCAAGTCCAAGCAGCTTGAAGACATGAAGGCGCTGTACCCGGATGCGGCAATCCTGGTGCATCCCGAATCGCCGACCTCGGTGATCGAGCTGGCAGACGCCGTCGGGTCCACCAGTCAGTTGATCGCAGCGGCCCAGTCCCTGCCGAACAAGACGCTGATTGTCGCGACCGATCGCGGCATTTTCTACAAGATGCAGCAGCTGTGCCCGGACAAAGTCTTTATCGAAGCGCCTACGGCCGGTAACGGCGCCGCATGCCGCAGTTGCGCGCACTGCCCCTGGATGGCGATGAATACCCTTGAGCGCACGCTGAAGAGCTTGAAGGAGGGGACGAACGAGATCTTTGTCGACCCGGCGCTGATTCCCCAAGCGATTCGCCCGTTGAAACGGATGCTCGATTTCACCCAGGCTGCGCGGATGAAATTGGCCGGTAACGCTTAAAGTCTCTCAGGGTAAGTCGCAAAAAAAGTGTGGGAGCGAGCAGGCTCGCTCCCACACTGGTTTGCGTATGGCGGGACTATTTGGTCTTCTTTGGAATGCGCACCAGCTGTGTATTGGAATACATGTCATGCCAGCTGCGTTTCTGTTTGTCGAACAGCGACCAGATGAACCCCATGCCTACACATAGCAGCGACGCGATCGACACGATAAAGCGCAGCAGCGCCTGCCACAGGCTGATGGATGAGCCGTCGGCATTCTGTACGCGGATACACCAGACCTGCATGCCGAGGGTCTGGCCCGAGTAAGTCCAGAATTTGGCAAAGAAGCCGAACAGCACAAACAGCAACACCGTCGACAGCAGCGGGTCACCGTCCAGTGCGCCTGCTTCGGTCAGGGTGCGCATGTTCTCTTCGCCGATGATCGCCATCTGGATCATCTTGTAAACGCCGCTGGTGACGATCAGCAGGGCGGTGCATAGAAGAAAGTCATAGAACATCGCTGCCAGACGACGACCCAGGCCAGCGGCAGGAAATTCGCCCTGGGGGGTAAGCAGGTGTTTCGACATGGGGTGTTCTCGGCGGAAAAGAGAAGCCATTTTACGGATTTGCGCGCACAAAAAAGCCCCTGATGTCAGCATCAGGGGCTTTTTCGTTACAGAAGATTAAGCTTCTGCTTGTACTTCGTCAGCCTGCATGCCTTTCTGGCCTTGCACAGCAACGAAAGTCACTTTCTGGCCTTCTTTCAGGCTTTTGAAGCCGTTGCCCTGGATGGCGCGGAAATGCACGAACAGATCCGGACCGCTTTCAGGAGTGATAAAACCAAAACCTTTCTCGTCGTTAAACCACTTGACGGTACCGCTCTGACGTTGGGACATTTCTTATTTCCTTTGACGCAAAAATTAATGACAGTCTCCTTCTCATGAAAGAGTACTGGGGCTGGTTGCAGGAGAGTAAGAAGACGTCGAACGGGATGTAGCTAACTTGTAGGCTACTGCCCAGGTCACGATTCCAAGCGACCCATGCAAACACAGTGAACAAACTCTACGCCAACTACGGGAGAAAAAACAAGCCCTGTGAAAGGCCCGGATTTGCTCGCGTTGCTGGCATAGACAGGCCAACTAGTGCTGGCTTATGCGATCGCCCTGTTCAATTGTTTTCGATCGTTATAAGCAAAGTTCATAATCGAAGCTTAGAGCCAAACGATGCACTATTTTATGGCGGTTGCGTTACACATTAGTGCGTTGTAAACGCAACTGCGTTACTTATAGGAACAGTTGATCAGCCGCGATAGTAGCGTTGTGGAACAAATGGCATTTTGCTTACAAGCAAAGCCACCTTTTTCCCACGAACGATCGCCCACACCGGTGTGTCGAGAGCGACATACGCGCTGTCGACGTAACCCATGGCCAGCGGTGCGCCCAAGGTTGGCCCGAAACCACCGCTGCAGACGCTGCCGATGATCTCGCCGGCTTCGTTGACGATCTCAGCGCCTTCGCGCACCGGGGTGCGTTCTTGCGGCAGCAAGCCAACACGTTTGCGGCTGACACCGCCTTGTTGCTGGGCAAATACGCTTTCAGCGCCAGGAAAACCACCGGCACGCGCGCCATCGGCGCGACGCGGCTTGGAAATGGCCCACAACAGGCTGGCTTCGATCGGGGTGGTGTCGGTGTTCATGTCGTGGCCGTACAGGCACAGGCCGGCTTCCAGGCGCAGGGAGTCACGTGCGCCGAGGCCGATGGCTTCGACTTCCGGTTCTGCCAGCAGGGCGCGGGCCAGGGTTTCGGCGTTGTCGGCCGGCACGGAGATTTCGAAACCGTCTTCACCGGTGTAACCCGAGCGGCTGACAAAACAGTCCACGCCCAGCAGTTTCACGCGGGCGAACTGCATGAAGGTCATTTTGGCCACTTCTGGCGCCAGACGTGCCAGTACAGTCACTGCCGCCGGCCCTTGCAGGGCGAGCAGGGCGCGTTCTTCGAACAGCGGCTCGATGGTGCACAACTCGCCAATGTGCTTGCGCAGGTGCGCCAGGTCCTGATCCTTGCACGCCGCGTTGACCACCAGGAACAGTTCGTCGTTACCCAGGTTGGCGACCATCAGGTCGTCGAGGATGCCTCCGGTCTCATTGGTGAACATCGCGTAGCGCTGCATGCCCACAGGCAGGTCGATGATGTCCACCGGTACCAGGGTTTCCAGGGCCTTGGCCGCATTGGCGCCGGTCAGGCGAATCTGGCCCATGTGCGACACATCGAACAGGCCGGCCTGGTCGCGGGTGTGCTGGTGCTCCTTCATCACGCCCAGCGGGTATTGCACAGGCATGTCGTAGCCGGCGAACGGCACCATGCGCGCGCCGAGCTCGATGTGTAGCGCATGCAATGGGGTTTTCAACAGTTGTTCGGTGGACATATTCAGCTCCTGAAGAAGGGTGCAGATGAGCGTGCATCAGCACTCGATAATGTTGACCGCCAAACCGCCACGGGCGGTTTCCTTGTATTTGCTTTTCATGTCGGCGCCGGTCTGGCGCATGGTGCGAATGACTTTGTCGAGGGAGACGAAGTGTTGCCCGTCACCCCGCATGGCCATGCGCACGGCATTGATCGCCTTGACCGAACCCATTGCATTGCGCTCGATGCAGGGCACCTGCACCAGCCCGCCAATCGGATCGCAGGTCAGGCCGAGGTTGTGTTCCATGCCGATTTCGGCGGCGTTTTCCACTTGCTGCACGGTGCCGCCGAGGACTTCGCACAAGGCACCGGCGGCCATGGAGCAGGCTACGCCGACCTCACCCTGACAGCCGACTTCGGCGCCCGAGATCGAGGCGTTTTCCTTGTACAAAATGCCGATCGCTGCTGCGGTCAGCAGAAAGCGCACAACGCCGTCGTCGTTCGAGGCCGGGATGAAGCGCATGTAGTAGTGGAGCACCGCGGGAACGATTCCCGCTGCACCATTGGTGGGCGCCGTCACGACGCGCCCGCCGTTGGCGTTTTCTTCGTTGACGGCCAAGGCGTAGAGGTTGACCCAATCGAGCACCGACAGCGGGTCGCGCAAGGACGATTCCGGGTTCTTGCACAACTGCCGATACAGCGCCGCGGCCCGGCGTTTGACCTTCAAGCCACCGGGCAGGATGCCTTCGTTGCGGCAGCCAGCGGCGACGCAGTCCTGCATGACCTGCCAGATCTTCAACAGGCCGGCGCGGGTTTCCGCTTCGGGGCGCCAGGCGCTTTCGTTGGTCAGCATCACCTGGCTGATGGACAAGCCGTAGGTGGCGCAATGCCCAAGCAGTTCCTTGGCGGTTTTGAAGGGAAAGGTCAGGGGCGTGGCGTCTTCGACAATGCGGTCAGCGCCGGCGGCGTCTTCATCGACGACAAAACCACCGCCGACCGAGTAGTACTCGCGGCTGCGAATTTGCAGGCCCGCTGCGTCGAATGCACGGAAAATCATGCCGTTGGGGTGGTAAGGCAACGGTTTGCGAATCATCGCCAGGTGTTCTTTCTCGTTGAACGCAATGCTGTGTTCGCCAAGCAGGTTCAAGTGTCCGCTGCCGCGAATGGCTTGCAAGCGTGCGGCGACGGTTTCGGTATCGACCGTGTCCGGGTGCTCGCCTTCCAGGCCGAGCAGCACGGCTTTATCGCTGCCGTGGCCTTTACCGGTGGCGCCCAGCGAGCCGTACAACTCGACTTTGACGCAGGCGGTCGCGGTCAGCAGTTCTTCTCGGCGTAAGCCTTCGACGAAGCGCGCGGCGGCGCGCATCGGGCCGACGGTGTGGGAGCTGGAGGGGCCGATACCAATCTTGAACAGGTCGAACACGCTTAACGACATGAGGTTCTCCGGTTTCTTGTTATTAGAGGATCGACAGCAATCCTGAATCGGCCTCGATCCTGTAGGAGCTGGCTTGCCAGCGATGGCGGTGTGTCAGGCAACATGTGTGTCGGCTGATCCTCCGCAATCGCTGGCAAGCCAGCTCCTACAGGGGGGTGTGGCGACGTTGAGGGGGGGCGGATGAGTCCGCCCCCTCATTCGTTTAAGCGTAGCTTTCGATCGACGGGCAGGCGCAGACCAGGTTGCGATCGCCGAACACGTTGTCGACACGACCGACCGGTGGCCAGTACTTGCCTTCGATCAGCGAGGCAACCGGGTACACCGCTTGCTCGCGGCTGTACGGGTGCGACCACTCGCCGACCAGCTCCGCCGCGGTGTGCGGGGCGTTTTTCAGTGGGTTGTCGTCCTTGTCCAGGGTGCCGTTTTCCACTGCGCGGATTTCTTCGCGGATGCGGATCATGGCGTCGCAGAAGCGGTCCAGTTCTTCCTTGGATTCACTTTCGGTCGGCTCGATCATCAGCGTGCCCGCTACCGGGAACGACATGGTCGGCGCGTGGAAACCGAAGTCGATCAGGCGCTTGGCGACGTCATCGACGCTGATGCCGCTGCTGTCTTTCAGCGGACGCAGGTCGAGGATGCACTCGTGCGCCACCAGGCCGTTGCTGCCGGTGTACAGCACTGGGTAGTGCTCTTCGAGACGACGGGAAATGTAGTTGGCATTGAGGATCGCCAGCTGCGAAGCGCGCTTCAAGCCTGCGCCGCCCATCATGCGAATGTACATCCAAGTGATCGGCAAAATACTTGCGCTGCCGAACGGTGCCGCGCAGACCGCGCCTTCCTTGCGCTCCATCTGGGCGTGGCCCGGCAGGAACGGAGTCAGGTGCGATTTCACGCCGATCGGGCCAACGCCCGGGCCGCCACCGCCGTGCGGGATGCAGAAGGTTTTGTGCAGGTTCAGGTGCGAAACGTCGCCGCCGAACTTGCCCGGTGCGCAGAGGCCGACCATGGCGTTCATGTTGGCGCCGTCGATGTACACCTGGCCGCCGTTGTCGTGAATGATGCCGCAGATCTCGCGGATGCCTTCTTCGAACACGCCGTGGGTCGACGGGTAGGTGATCATCAGCGCGGCAAGGTGTTCGCGGTGCTCGATGGCCTTGGCGCGCAGGTCTTCGATGTCGACGTTGCCACGGGCATCGCACGCGGTGACGACGACACGCATGCCAGCCATTTGTGCGGTGGCCGGGTTGGTGCCGTGGGCCGACGACGGGATCAGGCAGATGTCGCGACGGTCTTCGCCACGGCTCTGATGGTAGGCGCGAATCGCCAGCAGACCCGCATATTCCCCTTGGGAACCGGCGTTCGGTTGCAGCGAGATCGAGTCGTAACCGGTGGCAGCGCAGAGCATCGCTTCCAGTTCATCGGTCAGTTGCTGGTAACCGGCGCTTTGCTCGGCCGGGGCGAACGGGTGCAGGGCGCCGAACTCAGCCCAGGTCACCGGAATCATCTCGCTGGCAGCGTTGAGCTTCATGGTGCACGAACCCAGCGGGATCATGGTGCGGTCCAGGGCCAGGTCCTTGTCGGCGAGCTTGCGCAGGTAGCGCATCAGCTCGGTTTCCGAGTGGTAACGGTTGAACACCGGGTGGCTGAGGATTGGCGACTGGCGTACCAGCGCAGCCGGGATCGTGCTGACGGCCGAAGCGGCGAGGGCAGCGAAGTCCGGCAGGGTTTTGCCGTTGGACAGCAAGGCCCACAAGGTTTCAACGTCGGCCTGGGTGCTGGTTTCGTCGAGGGACAGGCCCAGACGCTCAGCGTCGACCACGCGCAGGTTGATCTGTTGGGCGCGTGCCTGCTCATGCAATTTGGCGGTGTCGGTGCCGGTGGCCACGGTCAGGGTGTCGAAGAAGTTTTCCTGTTCGACGTTCAGGCCCAGAGCGGTCAGGCCGTTGGCCAGGATCGCGGTCAGGTGATGCACGCGGTTGGCGATCTGGGTCAGGCCTTTAGGGCCGTGGTACACGGCGTACATGCTGGCGATGTTGGCCAGCAGCACTTGCGCGGTGCAGATGTTGGACGTGGCCTTCTCGCGGCGGATGTGTTGCTCGCGGGTCTGCATCGCCAGGCGCAGGGCCGGCTTGCCGAAACGGTCCACGGAGACACCGACCAGGCGGCCCGGCATGTCACGTTTGAACGCGTCCTTGGTGGAGAAGTAAGCCGCGTGCGGGCCACCGAAGCCCAGTGGCACGCCGAAGCGTTGCGCACTGCCGATGGCCACGTCGGCACCGAATTCGCCCGGCGGGGTCAGTACGGTCAGGGCCAGCAGGTCGGCGGCCACGGCCACCAGCGCGTTGGCGGCGTGGAAGCGTTCGGTCAGTTCGCGGTAGTCGAACACATCACCGTTGCTCGCCGGGTATTGCAGCAGCGCGCCGAAGAACGGCGTCACGTCGCTCAGTTCGCGCTCGTCGCCGACCACAACGTCGATGCCCAGTGGCTCGGCACGGGTGCGCAGGACGTCGAGGGTTTGCGGGTGGCAATGCACGGAGGCGAAGAACTGGTGGCTGCCCTTGTTCTTGCTCAGGCGTTTGCAGAAGGTCATGGCTTCGGCAGCGGCAGTGGCTTCGTCGAGCAAGGAGGCGTTGGCGATCGGCAGGCCGGTGAGGTCGCTGATCAGGGTCTGGAAGTTCAGCAGCGCTTCGAGACGGCCTTGGGAAATTTCTGGCTGATACGGGGTGTAGGCGGTGTACCAGGCCGGGTTTTCCAGCAGGTTGCGCAGGATCGGCGACGGCGTGTGGGTGCCGTAGTAACCCTGGCCGATGAAGGTCTTGAACAGCTGGTTTTTGCCGGCGATGGACTTGATCAGCGCCAGGGCTTCAGCTTCGCTGAGGCCGTCTTCCAGGCCCAGTACGCTGGTGCCCTTGATGCTGTCCGGAATCACGCTGGCGCTCAGGGCTTCCAGCGAGTCGAAGCCCAGGCTGTTGAGCATGGCTTGCTCGTCGCCGGCGCGCGGGCCGATGTGACGGGCGATGAATTCGTTGGCGGTACTTATGTTTACAGCGGCAGGATTAATCTGGGTCATGTCAGTGCTCCTCAGGCTTCGGCTTGGGCTTTGATCAGGCGGTCGTAGGCGTCTTGATCCAGCAGTTGGCCGACAGCGGCGGCATCGGCAGGCTTGAAGCGGAAGAACCAGCCTTCGCCCAGCGGATCTTCGTTGACCAGTTCAGGGCTGCTGTCCAGTGCCGGGTTCACTTCCAGCACTTCGCCGTCGAGCGGCATGTACACGCCGCTGGCGGCTTTTACCGACTCCACGGTGGCGGCTTCAGCGCCTTTGTCGTAGGACTGCAGTTCAGGCAGTTGTACGAAAACCACGTCGCCCAAGGCGTTTTGTGCGAAAGCGGTGATACCGACTGTGACGCTGCCGTCAGCTTCGGTGCGCAGCCATTCGTGATCTTCAGTAAAACGCAACTCGCTCATGGAAACTCCTAAAGGGGCCAGACTCGTCTGGTGGACGCGATTGAATGCTTGGGCGATGCCCTGATTTATGAGGGGTTACTTAGCAAAATCGCGGCCAATGTTATTTTTTCTTTATAAATCAATTGGTTATTTGTTTTTTCGGAAAGCTGAGAAGGGCTGGCTGTAGCGAAATCGCTACAGCAAGGAGAGAAGAAAAAAGCTGAGGTGGATCAAAGCCTTGCACAGCGCTGATCAGAGAGGGGTGTAGCGATATCGTTCCGCTGTAGCGCTTTCAGTACAGGTGGAGGTCGTTTTTGAATCGCTTCCGGATTTGATACCCGACCTTGTAGGAGCCGGCTTGCTGGCAATGGCGATTTCGAAGACGCCATCGCCAGCAAGCCGGCTGCTACGGGGCGGGGGTGTTTGTCTGGAGGCGGTCACGGCTTGTTGGGAATGCCGTACTTGCGCAGTCGATGGGCTATCGCCGTGTGGGAGGTTTGCAGGCGGTTGGCCAGTTGGCGGGTCGAGGGGTAGCTGACGTAGAGTTTTTCCAGCAGGGTTTTCTCGAAGTCGTCCATGGCCTGCTCCAGGCTGTCGACGTCGTGATCGCCCTGACGCGCGACCGAGGTGCCGGCGATGTCGAGGTCGCCGATGTCCACGAGGCTGCTTTCGCAAATCGCTGCGGCGCGAAAGATCACGTTCTGCAGTTGCCGTACGTTGCCCGGCCAACGGTTGCCGAGCAAGGCCGGATAGGTGCCCGGCGCCAGGCGACAGACCGGGCGCTGGATCTGCGCACAGGCCTGCTGCATGAAATAGCGGGCCAGCAGCAGAATGTCCTGACCGCGTTCGCGCAGCGGCGGCACTTCGACATTGAGCACGTTCAATCGATAGAACAGGTCTTCGCGAAACAAGCCTTCGCTGACCATTTTTTCCAGGTCGCGGTGGGTCGCGCTGAGAATCCGTACGTTGACCTTCACCTCGCGATCACCGCCCACGCGACGGAAGCTGCCGTCGTTGAGAAAACGCAACAACTTGGCCTGCAAGTACGGCGACATCTCACCGATTTCGTCGAGAAACACCGTGCCCTGGTTGGCCAGTTCCATCAGCCCCGGCTTGCCACCGCGTTGCGCACCGGTGAAGGCCCCGGGGGCATAGCCGAACAGTTCGCTTTCGGCGAGGTTTTCCGGCAGTGCCGCGCAGTTCAAGGCCAGAAACGGCGAGCTGTGCCGCGCACTGATGGCGTGGCAGGCCCGGGCCACCAGCTCCTTGCCGGTGCCGGTTTCGCCCTGGATCAACAGCGGTGCATCGAGGGCCGCCACCCGTTGGGCGCGGACCTTGAGCGTGCGGATCACCGGCGATTCGCCGAGCAGCGCATCGAAACCTTCGGCGTGGTCGTGGTGCAGGGCCGACAGTCGTTCGCCAATGCGATTGGGTTGATACAGCGTGAGCAAGGCGCCGGCGTCGGTGATTGGCGTGGCGTCCAGCAACAGGGTCTGGCCGTTGACCGTGATTTCCCGCAGCGGCAATCGAAAGCCGTGTTCGAGCAAGGCGTCGAGCAACGCCGGGTCGGCAAACAGCTCGGCGATGCTTTCGCCGGCCGGCTCGCGACCGTACAGGGCGATCAATGCCGGATTGGCCAGCAGCACTTTGCCGGCGCTGTCCAGTGCCAGCACCGGGTCGGTCATGGCCGCCAGCAATGCATCGAGCTGCAAGTGCCGGCGCTGACCGGGCAGGATGTCGACCACCGTCACCGCTTGCACACCGCGCACGCTGAACAGCGCATCACGCAGCTCTTCGAGAACTTCCGGGCTCAGGGTCGGGGCGTCGATGTAGACGTTGGGCGGGACCATTTCCACCGCATCCAGATTGAGATTGCGCCCACCGAGCAAGGCCAGGACTTCCTGGGTGATGCCGACGCGGTCGATGAAGCTGACGTGGATACGCATGGGGCGCTTTCGGATTCTGGAGTGCGGAGGGTGGCAAGTATGCCTTGGAGCAGGGGGTAAGGTGAAATCCGGCGCAGGACTTCAGGCCAACGATGATCCCTGTGGGAGCGAGCAGGCTCGCTCCCGCAGTGGATTGTGGTCGAGCACAGCCTGTGTGTTCGGGTTATTCGAAATGCTCGGGGTTTACCGGGTCGCCGGATTTCATATTCAACTGCTGCCGTATGTCTTCAAACATCAAATCGTAATGCTTGTGCACGGAGCCGATCTGGCTGTGCGTTTTCGGTATTCCGTACTTCTCGGCAATTCTTGTGACATCCCTGGCGAAGTTGTAGGCCTCCTCCTTGGGCAGGAAGAAGGGTTCTGACATGTCCTTGCCCTGAATGTTGCCATGCATGGTGAACTGAATGCCTTTTTCACCTTTGTCATTCTTGCTGACTTCATAGTCCAGGTGAATGTTGTAGCTGACATCATCCGGGGTCAGCGCATGACGTTCGATGTGCAAGTGACCTGGATCAAACTGTGCCATAGACGTCGCTCCTTATGAGTAAGTAATGCCAGGTGTCGCGGTGCTGATGCGCGTGCCAGCCTTGCCCTGGACGATCGCTTCGATGTCGGCGAGTGAACCGATCACCGCGACTTTCCCAGTATGGCGCGCGAATTCGCAGGCTGCCTGCACCTTCGGTCCCATGGAGCCCGCGGCAAAGCCGAGTTTTTCCATTTCGTCCGGGTGTGCCTGGGTGATGGATTTCTGGGTGGGTTTGCCAAAGTCGATGTACGCGGCGTTGACGTCGGTGGCGATCACCAGCAGATCGGCTTCAAGTTGTTCGGCCAGCAGCGCCGAGCACAGGTCCTTGTCGATCACCGCCTCGACACCTTCGAGCTTGCCCGGGGATGTGTACAGGGTCGGAATGCCGCCACCGCCGGCGCAAATCACGATGCTGCCTTTTTCCAGCAGCCACTTGATCGGGCGGATTTCGAAGATGCGTTTCGGTTTGGGGCTGGCGACCACGCGACGATATTTGTCGCCGTCCGGGGCGATGGCCCAGCCCTTTTCGGCAGCGAGTTTTTCAGCTTCGGCCTTGGTGTAAACCGGGCCGATGGGTTTGGTGGGATTCTGGAACGCCGGGTCATTGGCATCGACTTCGACCTGGGTCAGCAAGGTCGCGAACGGCACTTCGAAGTCCAGCAGGTTGCCCAGTTCCTGTTCGATGATGTAGCCGATCATGCCTTCGGTTTCGGCGCCGAGCACGTCCAGCGGATAGGGCGAAACCGAGGTGTAGGCAGCAGCCTGCAACGACAGCAGGCCGACCTGCGGGCCATTGCCGTGGGCGATGACCAGTTGATTGCCGGCGTGGATCTTGGCGATCTGTTCGGTGGCGATCCGGATGTTGGCCCGCTGGTTGTCAGCGGTCATCGGCTCACCCCGGCGGAGCAGGGCGTTACCGCCCAGTGCAACGACGATACGCATGGTGCATGTCCTTCTAAACAGAGAAAAGGCAAACGACTTGATCGCACTGTCGGAACTGGCCCCTTGTGGGAGCTAGCCTGCTAGCGATTGCGATCGATCAATCCATGATGATGGTGACTGACACATTGCAATCGCTGGCAGGCCAGCTCCCACATTGACCATGTTCAGTCAGTGAGAGCCAGGTCAGCCGTTACAGGTCAGCCAGCGTCGACACCAGAATCGCCTTGATGGTGTGCATGCGGTTTTCCGCTTGCTCGAAGGCAATGCAGGCCGGCGACTCGAAGACGTCATCGGTCACTTCGATGCCGTTCTTCAGGTTCGGGTACTGCTCGGCAATCTGCTTGCCGATTTTGGTGTCGCTGTTGTGGAACGCCGGCAGGCAGTGCATGAACTTGGTGCGCGGGTTGCCGGTGGCTTTCATCAGTTCGGCATTGACCTGGTACGGCAGCAATTGCTGGATGCGCTCGGCCCAGGCTTCCACCGGTTCACCCATGGATACCCAGACGTCGGTGTGGATGAAGTCCACGCCTTTGACGGCGGCTTTCGGGTCTTCGGTCAGCGTGATGCGCGCGCCGCTTTCTTCACCGTATTGTTTGCAGCGCGCCACCAGGTCGTCCAGGGGCCACAGGGCTTTCGGCGCGCAGATGCGCACATCCATGCCGAGCTTGGCACCGATCAGCAGCAACGAGTTGCCCATGTTGTTACGCGCATCGCCGAGGTAGGCGTAGCTGATTTCGTGGATCGGTTTGTCGGCATGCTCACGCATGGTCAACACGTCGGCGATCATTTGCGTCGGGTGGTATTCATCGGTCAAACCGTTGAACACCGGCACGCCGGCAAACTTGGCCAGTTCTTCGACGATCTCCTGTTTGAAACCACGGTACTCGATGGCGTCGTACATGCGCCCGAGCACGCGGGCGGTGTCCTTCATGCTTTCCTTGTGGCCGATCTGCGAAGAGTTGGGATCGATGTAGGTGACGTTGGCGCCTTGGTCATAGGCCGCGACTTCGAACGCACAACGGGTGCGGGTCGAGGTTTTTTCGAAGATCAGGGCGATGTTGTTGCCCTTGAGGTGCTGCTGTTCGGTGCCGGTGTATTTGGCGCGTTTGAGGTCGCGGGAGAGGTCGAGCAGGTAGCGCAATTCGCGAGGGGTGTGGTGTTCCAGGCTCAGCAGATTGCGGTTATGAATATTGAACGCCATTTTGGATCTCCTAAGGTGTCGGTTATCCCTTCGGCCCGCACTCGGTAAGGGCGGGCCGAAGTTAATAGGTTAGTAGTCAATCGGATCGCGGATGATCGGGCAGGTCATGCAGTGGCCGCCGCCGCGACCGCGTCCGAGTTCGCCGGCGCTGATGGTGATGACCTCGACCCCGGCCTTGCGCAGCAGGGTATTGGTGTAGGTGTTGCGGTCGTAGCCGATGACCACGCCCGGTTCCACGGCCACCACGTTGTTGCCGTCATCCCATTGCTCGCGTTCGGCGGCGAAGCTGTTACCGCCGGTTTCGACGACCCGCAAGGCCTTGAGATTGAGGGCCTGGGCCACGGTGTCGAGGAAGTTGGTGTCTTCGCGGCGGATGTCGATGCCACCGGGTTTGCTTTCGTCCGGACGCAGGGTGAAGGCGACAATCTGGTTCACCACTTCCGGGAAAATCGTCACCACGTCGCGGTCGCAGAAGCTGAACACGGTGTCCAGGTGCATGGCTGCACGGGATTTCGGCAGACCGGCGACGATGACTTTTTCCACCGCTTTGTTCTTGAACAGGTTGACCGCCAGTTGGCCGATGGCCTGGCGCGATGAACGCTCGCCCATGCCGATCAACACCACGCCATTGCCGATCGGCATCACATCGCCGCCTTCGAGGGTGGAGTTGCCGTGATCTTTGTCCGGGTCGCCGTACCAGATTTGGAAGTCGGCATTGGTGAATTCGGGGTGGAATTTATAGATCGCGGTGGTCAGCAGGGTTTCCTGGCGACGTGCCGGCCAGTACATCGGGTTGAGCGTGACGCCGCCGTAGATCCAGCAAGTGGTGTCGCGGGTGAACTGGGTGTTGGGCAGTGGCGGCAGGATGAAGCTGGAGTGGCCGAGAAACTCGCGGAACATCTGAATGGTCTTGCCGCCGAAAGTGTCCGGCAGATCATCGGCAGAGACACCGCCAATCAGGAATTCGGCGATCTTGCGCGGCTCCAGGCTGCGCAGCCAGGAACCTGTTTCATTGATCAGGCCGAGGCCGACCGAGTCGGCGGTGATCTTGCGCTCCAGAATCCAGTCGAGCGCTTCGGGAATGGCGACGATGTCGGTCAGCAGGTTGTGCATTTCCAGCACATCGACATTGCGTTCGCGCATCTTGGTGACGAAATCGAAATGGTCGCGCTTGGCCTGGGCCACCCACAGCACGTCATCAAACAGCAATTCGTCGCAGTTGTTCGGGGTCAGCCGCTGATGGGCCAAGCCGGGGGAGCAAACCATGACTTTGCGCAGTTTGCCGGCTTCGGAATGCACGCCGTACTTAACTTTTTCCTTGGTCATTTCAGTGATCCTCCAGAGGACAACACAATCAAATTACAGGGTCAGGAAGCCGTCATAGAGACCGTAGGCCGCCACCAGTGCGCACACGATCACCGCTACGAAAATCAGCTTCTCGACGTTGGTGAAAACCGGTTTGTTGAGTTCCAGCTTGGCCTTGGCGAACAGGATCGCGCCGGGGGCATAAAGCAGGGCCGAGAGCAGCAAGTACTTGATGCCGCCGGCATAGAGCAGCCAGATCGCGTAGATCAACGCGATGGCACCGATGATCAGATCCTTCTGCCGGTCACTCGCCGCACCTTCATAGGTTTCCCCGCGTACCGCCAGCAGCAGGGCATAGGCTGCCGACCACAGGTAAGGGACCAGGATCATCGAGGTGGCGAGATAGATCAGCGACAGGTAAGTACTGGCCGAAAACAGCGTAATGATCAGGAAAATCTGGACCATGGCGTTGGTCAGCCACAGTGCATTGACCGGTACCTGGTTGGCGTTTTCCTTGCGCAGGAACGCTGGCATGGTGTGGTCCTTCGCGGCGGCGAACATGATCTCCGCGCACAGCAACACCCACGACAACAGTGCGCCGAGCAGCGAGATGATCAGGCCGACGCTGATCAGCACCGCTCCCCACTTGCCCACCACGTGCTCCAGCACGGCAGCCATTGACGGGTTCTGCAGCTTGGCCAGTTCCGGTTGGGTCAGGATGCCCAGCGACAGCACGTTCACCAGCACCAGAATGAGCAGCACGGAGATAAATCCGATCACCGTGGCTTTACCCACATCACTGCGTTTTTCCGCACGTGCCGAGAAAATGCTCGCGCCTTCGATGCCGATGAACACCCATACGGTGACCAGCATCATGTTGCGCACCTGGTCCATCACGCTGCCCAGATCGGGGTTTTTCAGGCCCCAGATATCGGCGGTGAAGATGTCCAGTTTGAAGGCGAACACGGCAATCAAGATGAACAGCACCAACGGCACGATCTTGGCAACCGTGGTGACCAGGTTGATGAACGCGGCTTCCTTGATCCCGCGCAGCACCAACAGGTGAACCGCCCAGAGCAGGACGGATGCGCCGATCACCGCAGCCACCGTGTTGCCCTCCCCGAAAATCGGGAAGAAGTAACCCAGGGTGCTGAACAGCAAGACGAAATAGCCGACGTTGCCCAGCCAGGCACTGATCCAGTAGCCCCAGGCTGAAGAGAAGCCCATGTAGTCGCCGAAGCCGGCCTTGGCGTAGGCGTAGACACCACCATCGAGGTCAGGCTTGCGGTTGGCGAGGGTCTGGAACACAAACGCGAGGGTCAGCATGCCGACGGCGGTGATGGCCCAGCCAATCAAAATGGCGCCGACGTCGGCACTGGCAGCCATGTTCTGTGGCAAAGAAAAAATCCCTCCACCGATCATTGAGCCAACTACCAGGGCAACCAATGCACCTAGTCGAAGTTTTCCGGGAGCTTCCGACATTCCATTACTCCATTACAGGTGAAGAGGGTTAACAGCGTAGTTCTGTTTACAACTCAATCAGCTGACACAGATCAGTACATGCCTTTTTACAAAGAGGCTTCGGGCTGTAAGCCACGCACCGGTCTGTTTCCTGAAAGGCCCGTCCTAGAGGCTCTCTGTTTTTACTGCGAATGGATCCTATTGGGTGGCTTTATGACGCTAGTTCGTTTTCCTAGAGACGCAAACTTTCCCGCTCGATTAGATAAAGCAAATTGTTTTATTGACGACGCTGTTTAAAACTAATGATTATATGGACGGCGGTTTTTCATGATCCGTAAATACATGGCCTTAAATTGGCGATATCGACTATTCGTTATTACGCTTTACCTGTTTAGTTCATTGGTAACTAACCCGGTACAGGCCGAGCCATTGGAGGCGCATCGATGTCGCAAACCCCGCAAAAGCTTCGCCTGAGCGCGCTGATCGCGCTGGTGGTGGGTTCAATGATTGGCGGTGGGATCTTTTCCCTGCCACAGAACATGGCCGCCCAGGCCGATGCCGGTGCGATATTGATCGGCTGGGGGATCACCGCCGTCGGCATGCTGACCCTGGCTTTCGTGTTCCAGACCCTGGCCAATCGCAAACCGGAACTGGACTCCGGGGTGTATGCCTATGCCAAGGCTGGCTTCGGCGATTACATGGGGTTTTCCTCGGCTTGGGGCTACTGGATCAGCGCCTGGCTGGGCAACGTCGGCTACTTCGTGTTGCTGTTCAGTACGCTGGGGTTTTTCTTTCCGGTTTTCGGCGAAGGCAACACGCCGATCGCCATTGCCTGTGCGTCGGTGCTGTTGTGGACGGTGCATTTTGTGGTGATGCGCGGGATCAAGGAGGCGGCGTTCATCAACCTGCTGACCACGGTGGCGAAGATCGTGCCCTTGATCATGTTTATCGTGATTGCCGCGGTGGCGTTCAAGGCCGATGTGTTCACCCGGGACATCTGGGGGCGCAGCAACCCGAGTTTCGGTAGCGTGATGGACCAGGTGCGCAACATGATGCTGGTGACGGTCTTTGTGTTTATCGGTATCGAAGGCGCCAGTGTTTATTCGGCGCGGGCGGAGAAACGTTCGGATGTGGGCCGCGCCACGGTCATCGGTTTTCTCGGTGTGTTGGCGTTGCTGGTGCTGGTCAACGTGCTGTCGCTGGGCATCATGAGCCAACCGGAATTGGCCACCTTGCAGAACCCGTCGCTGGCGGCGGTGCTGGAGCATATCGTCGGCCCGTGGGGCGCGGTACTGATCAGCGTGGGCCTGGCAATTTCTCTGCTGGGCGCTCTGCTCTCGTGGGCGCTACTGTGTGCCGAGATCCTGTTCGCCACGGCGAAAGACAAGACCATGCCAGCGTTCCTGACCAAGGAAAACGCCAACCATGTGCCGGTCAATGCGCTGTGGCTGACCAACGTGATGATCCAGCTTTTCCTGCTGATCACGCTGTTTTCCGCCGGCACCTACACCAGCCTGATCTACCTGGCTTCGTCGATGATTCTGGTGCCGTACCTGTGGTCGGCGGCCTACGCGGTGCTGTTGAGCGGGCGGGGTGAAACCTATGAACACGCCTCGGCAGAGCGGACCAAGGATCTGCTGATCGGCGGCGTTGCCCTGAGTTACGCGGTGTGGTTGCTGTACGCCGGCGGATTGAAATATTTGCTGCTCTCGGCATTGCTGTACGCGCCGGGGGTGATCCTGTTTGCCAAGGCCCGGCAAGAACAAGGCAAGCCTGTGTTCACGCCCATCGAGAAGGGCATTTTTACTTGTGTCATCAGCGGTGCCGGGTTGGCGGCGTATGGGTTGTATAGTGGGGTGCTGAGGTTGTGAGGTTGTTGCTGATCGAGAACTTTTGTTGGTAGGTCTGGCGTCATCGCGAGCACGCTCACTCCTGCAGGGCATGCGCATAACCTATAGGAGCGAGCTTGCTCGCGATGGCAATGGCCCGGCTACCGCCACTGCGCGCGATGTGAACCCAATTCAGCGGCCGCCAGCGTCCACTGCAACGGCGTCCCGGTGATTTTCAGCGGCACATGCAAGCGATGCGCAGGCCCCCAGGGCGTTTGCTCAACCAGCATTCCCTGATCGCGTTCATCCTCCGCTCGTAACGGTTCGTCACTGCCGCGACCCTTCTCGATCAACAGCTTCGCGGTGCCCGCCAAGGACAGTCGCGCCGATCCACCCTGGCCGCTGCTCAAGCGCCCCATCAGCAGTTTGATCGCACTGGCTGCCATCAAATACCCGGTGGCGTGATCGAGCGCCTGAACTGGCAATGGCGTCGGTTTATCCGTCAGTTTCCAGCGCATGCCGGCCTCGGCAATTCCGCTGCTCATCTGCACCAGGCTGTCGAAGCCGCGACGATGCTGCCACGGGCCGCTCCAGCCATAGGCATTGAGGCTCACGTCGATCAGGCCGGGGGCCAGTGTTTGCCGTTCGCTGAGACCGTAGCCCAGCCGTTCGAGGGCATCGGCGCGGTAGCCGTGAAGGACGATGTCGGCGTCCTTGAGCAGGCTTTCGAACAGCGTACGGTCCGCTTTATCGTGCAGGTCCAGGCGAGCGCAGCGTTTGCCCAGGGTCATCTCCGGCACCACGCCCGGCTCGTTCCAGGTTGGCGGGTCGATGCGCAAAACGTCGGCACCCAGACCGGCGAGAAACCGGCTGGCGACGGGGCCGGCGAGCACGCGGGTCAAGTCCAGCACCTTGATCCCGGCCAGGGGTTGCGCGACCGAGCCTTGCCACACTGTGCCGTCATGGCTGCCGTGATGGCCGAACTGAATCAGCGGTTCTGCGTTGACTGCCCGGCCTTGGGGATGTGCCTGCCACTGTTCCCAAGTGCGCATTTCGGCGGCACAACCACCGGCATCGACCACGGCTTGTTCCAGATCGTGCTTGGCCCATTGCGCGACTTTGCTCTCTATCGCCGCACGGTCGGAGCTGGCGCCAAGCACGGATTGCGCCGCGGCACGGTGATGAGGAGCATTGGTGTGCAGACGGATCCAGCCATCCTTGGCCGCGTAATCACCGGCAATCGGGTCCCACAGCGGCGGAACGCTCCAGCCGACCGGGCGGATTGAACCGGAGAACCAGAACGAGGCCAGGCGTCGGTCGACTTCAATGGCGGGCAGGCGGCCGGTTTGTTGATTGAGCAATTCGCTGACAGCCTGTCCGGCAGCCGCGATGCTGGCGCAGGCCAGGTCGGTGACAGCAAACGCCGAGGGCAGGTCGCCGGTGGCGGTGAGCGGGATTGGCGTGTGTGGCAAGCCGAGTGCGGCTTGAATGGACGTGAGTAAATCAGTCATTGAAGGCCCTCCGGAACGAGAGGGCAGCATAGAGCATAAGAGCAAAAGATCGCAGCCTGCGGCAGCCCCTACATTGATTGGTGCAGGCGCTGCCGCAGGCTGCGATCTTTTAAGCGTCAGACCCGGAACTGATCCATCAACTTCATTTGATGGGTCGTCAGCGAGTTGAGCTGGCTGCTGATCTGCGCCGATTCAGTCGCCTGCCCGGTCAGGGTTTCGGTGACGGTGCGGATCGCCGAAACGTTGCGGTTGACCTCTTCGGCCACGGCACTTTGCTGTTCGGCGGCGCTGGCGATTTGCAGGTTCATGTCGCTGATCACGGTGACCGCGTCGCTGATTTTGCTCAAGGCCTGCACCGCCTGCTGGATCTGTCCGGCGTTACTGTGGGCCTGAGTCTGGCTTGAATGCATGGTGGCGACCACGCCGCGGGTGCCGCTCTGGATGCGTTCGATCACCAGGCGAATTTCTTCCACAGAGTCCTGGGTGCGCTTGGCCAGGTTACGCACTTCGTCAGCCACCACCGCAAAGCCACGACCGCTCTCGCCAGCGCGCGCAGCTTCAATCGCTGCGTTGAGCGCTAGGAGGTTGGTTTGTTCGGCGATGCTGCGGATCACTTCCAGCACCGAACCGATCTGCTCGCTGTTGACCGCCAAGGCCTCAACCTCGGTCACGGCCTTGCTGACTTCGTCGGCCAGTTGATTGATGTCGCGGGTGCTGCGTTCGATGATCTGCATGCCATCGCGGGCCGACTGATCGGCACCTTTGGCGGCGTTTGCCGCGTTCGATGCGCTGTTGGCGACGTCGTGGGCGGTGGCGCTCATCTCGTTGGAGGCAGTGGCGACCTGGTCGATTTCTCGGAACTGCACCTGCATGCCTTCGCTGGTCTGACGGGCGATTTCCGAAGACTGGTCAGCGGTGCCGCGTGCGTCGGTGATGCTTTGCTTGATCTGCGCGATGGTCGGTTGCAGCTTGTCGAGGAAGCGGTTGAACCAGCTCACCAACTCGCCCAGTTCATCCTTCTTGCTGTAGTGCAGACGCTGAGTCAGATCGCCGTCGCCACTGGCAATTGCCTTGAGCATGTCGGCCACGCTGTTGATCGGCCGGGTCACGCCCGAAGCGGTGAGCCACATCAGCAGCAAGCCGACCAGGCCGGCAATGATCGCCACCACCACGGCTTTGATCGTGCCGGTTTGCTGGGCGTCGTCGAGCACCGATTGCAGCTTCACCGAGTCCGCCAGCAACACTTGCTTGGGCAAGTCGATCACCACGCCCCAGGCCTTGGAATCGGCGATCGGGCTGACCGGGTACACCGCGCGGATCAGGTCGCCCTGCTGGAGAATTTTCGGTGCGCCGGTGCCGAGCAGTTGCAGCACATCCTTGCCATCCGCGCCCAGGGTATCGCCGATGTTTTTGCCCACTTTGCTGGCGTCGACGCTGTAGGCCGCCAACACGCCCGTGCCGGAGACGATCAGCATGTGCCCGGCGCTGTTGAACAGTTCACGCTGGGAGTCGACCGCTGCCGCTTGCAGGGCGTCGAGCGCGATGTCGATACCGACCACACCGATGGATTTGCCATCCACCAGCAGTGGTACGGAAATGGTGGTCATCAACATTTCCTTGTTGCCGACGGTATCGGCGTACGGATCGAGCAGGCAGGTACGCTTGCTGTCGCGAGGGCAGGTGTACCAGACGTTGTAGGGCGTACCGCTGAGGTTCTGGGTGGTTTTGGTCAGGTCCTCTTCGACCATGATCGTGTTCAGCGCTTCACCCCCGGCACGGCTCCAGTACGTGGCGAAGCGACCCGACTCGTTGGACTGACGGGCCGCGTCATTGGCGAACTCACTGTCCTTGCCGTCCAGGCCATCGGGTTCGAACGCCAGCCAGATCCCCAGCACTTTGCTGTTGCGCTCGAAAGCGGTTTTCAGAGTCTGGTTCAGATCCTCGCGTAACGCGCCGGCTTCAAGCGAACGCTTGGTGGCCTGGATGCGCATGTCGAGGATTTGGTCCGCGAGGGCGGTCACCACGGTCTGGGTTTCGCCGAATGTCTTCTGCACCCGCACGGCTTGTTCGGCGGCTTTGGCCTGGAGCAGGTTCTGCACACTGTCGGTGAGCATTCTGCTGCTGGAGTCGCTGACCAGCGCATCGTTCTGATTGGTCTGGTAGACGTTCACGCCTACGATCAACGTGACGACGCCGAGCAGGCACAGGCCGGAGAGCAGAACGACTTTCAGGCGGATGGAGAGTGAGTCGAACATGGGGCGAACTCGCGAATGGATGAAAGGTTGGCTGTGAGCCGCAGCGGCTCGATTCGCCAAATCCATTTAGCGCCATTCAATCCACATCGGCGTGGGGGCGAGTTTGCATGAGGGGCATGCCGACGAACGGTAATGGTTAAACGTTTGCGCGGGGAAATGTGCCGCAAAGGCGTGTAAAAACGGGGAAGTTACGGGTGTTGCCGCAGTGATTCCGGGCGCGACCAGATCCACACGTTGCCCATTCCCATCCCGACAATCGCCAGATAAATCGGCCAGCCGTGGTCGAGCATCACCAGCATGAGACCGGCACATAACAGCATGCTGACAGTGGCGCTGATTTTTGCCCGGCGCGCGATGATTCTGCCGTTGCGCCAGTTACTGAGGATGGGACCGAACAGCCGATGGTTTTCCAGCCAGGCACTCAAGCGTAGCGAACTCTTGGTCGCAGCCCAGGCGGCCAGCAGGATGAATTCGGTGGTCGGCAGACCGGGGATCACGATGGCGATCAGGCCGATGCCGAGGCTGACGTAGGCCAGCAGGCCGAAGAGGAGGCGGGAGAGTTTGGAGGCGGCGGGCATGGGCTCAGGGAATGGCTTTGAGACTTGATCGGGATCTTGCCAATTGGCACGGTCCCTGTAGGAGCGGGCTTGCCCGCGATAGCGGTGTATCAGTCGCCATCAATGTTGTCTGGGCTACCGTCATCGCGGGCAAGCCCGCTCCTACAGGGATTGCATTCAATCAGGCGACTTCCGGGGCGGTGGCGTAAGCCTGCTCCAACAACACCGTAAACCGGTTGAAGGCGTCGACGGCGGCTTTATCCAGCTCGGTTTCTTCCTCTGCGCTGAGCTCCAGCTCATCGAGGGTTTTGACGAAGCTTTTCCAGCCTTGCGCACGACCGCCGGCCGGTTCGCCCAGGTGACGGGCGCCGAAGGTTTCGCTCAAGCCCAGGCCTGTCGCACGCTTGATCAGGAACGCCGCACCCAGCTTCGAGCCCTCGGAAACGAACAGCCAGCCCAACGCTTGGGCCTTGCTCGGGTTGTTCACAGCACCTGCAACCGGCGCTGGAACTTCAGTGTCCAGGTCCGCCAGGTCGGCTTTGGCCGCTTCGGCACGGCAGCGAGCAGGCAAGTCCGGGACGATGGCGATCAGTTCTGCATCGTTGTACAGCGACACCAGTTCCGACTGGAACAGGTATTGCGCTACGACGAAGCGGGCGAAGTTGGCTTGGGTTTCAAATGGCGCGTGGGCTTTGACCAGGGCATCGAGTTGGGTGTGTGGCTCGTTGGTGACCTGGTTCAAGCGTTGTGAACGCAGGCTTGGGCGTTGAGCGGTGTCCTGAGTAGTCATGACAAATCCTTTGGAGGAAAAAGAGGCACTTGGTAACGAGACGAATCAGCACGGGGCGGACAGTAAAAAAACCTCACTGCGCCGCTGTATCAAGCCGCGCAGTGAGGTGCGTCCGGTCAGATATCCCAGATCAGGTTGACCGCGAAGTTGCGACCCGGCTGGGTCAGGCGATCAAGGTTGGCCGGTTGCGTCACCGAGGCTTCGCCGACGTTGTCGTAGCCGCGCACGTCATCCCACAGCCAGTACTTCTTGTCGGTCAGGTTGTAGATGCCGCCGCTGAGGGTGACGTCGTTGGTTACCTTGTAGAACCCGGTCAGGTCGAGGATGCCGAAGCCAGGCGTCTTGAACTGGCTGCTGACGCCGTCCGGCGACTTGAAGTTGCTGTCGTCGACGCGGTCCTTCTTTTTCACCAGCGTCCAGCTGAGCAAACTGCCGTAGTTATCCTGGTCGTAACCGAGACCAAACACGCCGGTCAGCGGGTTGACGCTATTGATCGGCTCGCCGTTGTCGTTGTTGCGACCGTAGGCATAGGCCACCGAGCCCTGGGTGTAGAGGCCTTGCGGAGCGCCGAAGGCATCGAGGTTCAGACGACCCTTGATTTCCGCGCCCTTGATGGTGGCGTGCTTGATGTTGGCGCTCTGGAAGGTCGGTTGGTCATAGCCCGGGGTGACAGCGTCTTCGTTAATGAAGTCGCGGTACTTGTTGTAGAACACCGCCATCTCGAATGAGCCCTGCTCGAAGTTGCCGCGCAGGCCAGTCTCGTAGCTTTGGCTTTTTTCCGGTTCCAGGTCCGGGTTCGGTTCCACACTGTAGCCGGCGGCGGTGTTATCGAAACGCCCGTACAACGCCTTCGCGGTCGGGGTGCGGAAGCCTTCGGCGTACTGGCCATACCAGGTGTAGTTTTCGGTCAGGGCGTAGGTCAGGCCGAACTTGGGCGAGACTTTGTGCCAGGTCTTGTTCTCGTCGCTGACGGTGCCACGACCATCGGCCGAGACGGTGTTGAGGAATTCCTCGGTGACGTCAGGTTTGAGTTGGGTGTAGTCGTAGCGCAGACCCGGCACGAAGGTCCAGTCGTTCCAGCTGATCTGGTCCTGGGCGAAGACGCTGTAGGTGTTGATGGTCGGGTCCGGGAAGTCAGAGGACTTTTTCAGCACGTCCGCTGCGCTGGTGGCACCGATGGCGGTGCAGCCGCGACCGATTGCCAGGCAGGTGCCGTTGCCGCTGCGCGAACCGGTGACTTTCTGTTGCTTGAGGGTGGTGCCGTACGTCAGCAGGTGCTCGGTATCGGCAATGCTGAAGGCTTTATCCAGTTGTGCGTCGAAGACCCACTGTTTCTCTTCGTAGATCGTGTCCCGGGTCCGCAATACCTTGCGGGTGATCGGGAAGTAGACTTCTTCGGTGCTCTGATCGGTCTTGGCGACCTGGTGGTTGAGGCTCCACTTGACGTTATCTGCCAGCAGGCTGTCGAGGGCGAAGCTGTGTTCCAGGCCGAAGCGTTCACGGGTAATGGTGTCGTTACCGGTACGCGACTGGTACATGCCGCCGGGCAGGATGCTGTCGGGGATGGTCGGGGCGCCCGCGAAGTAAGGTCCGCCATAGGCACTTTTCTGATCGGTATCGCGATCGTCCTTGTACTTCTCGTAGGTCAGGCCCAGGCGGGCGTCGTCCTTGTAGTTCCAGCCGACCTTGGCCAGCACGTTGCTGGTGCGCACGTCTTCCGGGTTGGCGGCGGTGCGGGTCAGGCCGGTGCTGTTGTTGCTGCCGTAGGATTCGGTTTCGTGACCGTCGCGCTGGCTGTAATGCAGCAGGCCGTCGAACTGATCGGCACGACCGGCGACGGTGGCGGATTTGAGCCAGCTTTCGTCAGCGGAGCTGTAACCGGTTTTCAGGCGTGCACCGACGTCCTGGCCAGGTTTGATGATGTCGTCCGGGTCGAGCGTGAAATAGCTGACCGCGCCACCGATGGCGTTGCTGCCGTAGAGCACGGAAGCCGGGCCACGGAGGATTTCCACGCGTTTGATGATTTCCGGGTCGACGTAGTTGCGCTGGGTCTTGGCATACGGGCCGTTGAAGAAACCGTTGGGGATCTCCACCCCGTCAATCTGGGTCAATACCCGGTTACCGTCGATGCCGCGGATGTTGTAGCCGCTGATTCCACCGCGGGTCCCGGCACCGCCCACGGAAACGCCCGGCTCGTAACGCACCAGATCCTTGATGGTATTGACGTTGTTGCGGTCCAGTTCTTCGCGTGTGTGGACGGTGACGGTGCTGGGCACGCTGTCCACCGATTGTTCCTGGCGGGTGGCGCTGATGGTGGTCTGTTGCAGGTTGAGCGCGCTGCCGGTGAGGCGACGTTCGAGCACGATGTTGTTGTTACCCAGTTTGCGATAGCTCAGGTTGGTCCCCACCAACAGGCGATCCAGGGCTTTTTCCGCAGGCAATGACCCGCTTACACCCGGCGAGGCGACGCCTTGCGCGAGCTCTGCCGGCAAGCCGACCTGCCAGCCTGTCACGGCGGTAAAGGCATTAAGTGCCGAGACCAGCGGCTGAGGCGCGATGGTGAACGCGTAGTCACCCATTTTGCGGGTCTGCTGTTCGGCGGCGCTAGCCGCCATCAGGGGTGCAGCACCGGCCATGAGGATGGCAGCGGTCAGCAGCGACAGCACGCGGGAAGGTGAAGAGGACTGGCGGGTAAGGCGAGAGGACATCGATAGCGCTCCGTGTCGCACGAATCTTTATAGGTGCTGATTGGCAGGTTTAGATGCGAATCAATTGCATTGGCTATAACGAGACGAACGGGAAACGGTTATCGAGTAAAAATAATTCTCATTCAGTTCAAGATCACCAGCGCCGGGAATTCCTTCACCCGTGCGGAAGTGATGTGAGCCAGCGAGCGAACCACGTCCAGCGGCTGATCGAGCCGGTAATTGCCGGTCACGGCAACATCGGCCAACTGTTCGTTGTTATTGATGATCCAGCCCGGATAGTAACGACCCAGTTCCGCGAGCACCTGGCTCAGCGGGCAGTTTTCAAACACCAGGCGACCCTGGACCCAGGCCAGGTCGGTGGCGGCATCCAGTTTGGCCGGGCGGTCGAAGCCGTTGGGGCCGATACGGATACTTTCCCCGGCGGTCAGGCGGACTCGTGCGTCGTCACGGGTGGCGCGCAGGTCGACATCGCCGCGCTGCACGCGAACCTGCGTCACGCCATCAAGATAACGCACGGCAAATGCCGTATCGCGAACGCTGGCGGTGACCAGGCCCGCGTTGATTTCCAGCGGTTGACCACGATGGGGCTGCACCTCGAAGAACGCCTCGCCCTGATACAGACGCGCTACGCGTTGCTTGTCGTTGATGGTGCTGGAGAACGCCGAGTTGGTGTTGAGCAGGACTTTCGAGCCGTCCTCCAGTTGCAGGCGCTGGCGTTCGCCCACCACGGTCAGGTGGTCGGCTTGCAGGCGCATGGGCAGATTGCTGAAGCTGAACAGGCCAAGGATCAGCACGGCGGCGGTGGCCAACGGTTTCCAGTGCGGGCGCAGACGTGACAGTACGCTGACTTTGGCCGGGCGGGCCGCCAGGCTTTGCGCGCATTGCGTGACTTGCGGGCCGTTCCAGATCGCCTGGGCCTTGGCGAATGCGTCGGCATGCGCCGGGTCCGCCGCGAGCCATGCATGGAACTGGCGCGTTTGTTCTTCGCTCGGGCTGTCCAGCACGATCAGCCAGTCCAGGGCCTGGTCCATCGCGTCTGCAGCAGCCTGCGCCGGTGAGGGCGAAGGGGAGCGGTGGGTGTCCGTCACGGTGTTTCCTCGGCAGTGTCTACGCACGGCTGTTTTTTTAGTGAAGCTAAAAAGAGCGGCAAGGGTAGCCCTGATGAGCAAAACCGTCGAGCCGCGGCCGACTCAGCGGCCGTTTGACCGCTCGGCTACGCCGATACAAATCGTCATGATCAGTTTCAGCTCCTTCTGCACTGTGCTCAGCGAAACGCCGAGTTTTTCGGCGATCTCAAGATAGCTGTGACCGTGCAGGCGGCTGAGGATGAAAATCTGCTGCTGGCGGGAGCTGAGTTGACTGAGGCGCACGTTCAGACGCTCGAGCAGTTGTTCGGCATGGGCGGCGTCTTCGGCGCTGCTGGCTGGCGCGGCGACACTTTGCACCACGTCCACCGGCACGTCCTCGACCATGGTCCGCGCATGGATGCGGCGCGCACGCAAATGGTCCAGTGCCAGATTGCGGGCGGTCTGGAAGACAAAGGGTTCAAGATGATCGATAGCCCGTTCACTCAGCGCGCGCGTTACTCGCAAGTAGGTCTCCTGCAAGAGGTCTTCGGCGGTGCTGTGATTGTTGACCATCCGCTCCAGCGTGCGCAGCAGAGAGACCCGCTGGGTGATGAAGACGTCGTTGAAGCGCGATTGACTCACGGGAGGCCCTGATCCATTTTGAGCGAATGATAATGCTTATCATCCGCTCGTATGGTCAAGTACTGATTTGTGAAGGGTTATGCGCGACCCTGCAAGTAGGTCGCGTAATCGGGAATACGGTGCGAGTGCGCCTGCTCCATCATCGGGCTGCTGAGCAGGTAGTCGGCGCTGCATTCGTTGCACGCAACCGGAATGTTCCACACCGCCGCGACCCGCAGCAGCGCCTTGATGTCCGGGTCGTGTGGCTGCGGTTCGAACGGGTCCCAGAAGAACACCAGCATGTCGACCCGTTGCTCGGCGATTCGCCCGCCGAGCTGTTGGTCACCGCCCAGTGGGCCGCTGATCATGCTTTCTACCGGCAGGTCGAGACGTTGTTGCAATAACAAACCCGTGGTGCCAGTGGCGACGAGCTCATGCCGGGCGAGGCGGTCTTTCTGCCGCTCGGCCCAGTCCAGCAGAAACATCTTGCAGTGGTCATGGGCGACCAGGGCGATACGCTTGCGCGCGTCCAGGGTTTTTTGCGTAAAGCTGATACCGATCATGGGGTGTTCCACAGGCGATTCCGAGGACGCCATCACCAGCAAGCCGGCGTCTACAAGAATGCGTCGTATGCAAATCCTGTAGGGGCCGGCGTGCTCGCTATAGCGATCTTATGTCCGCACACTTATTCGGCGTTGCACAACGCCAGGCAGTTATCGAGCATGCGGTTGGAGAAGCCCCACTCGTTGTCGTACCAGGCCAGTACCTTGAGCAGCTTGCCGCTGGACTTGGTGTGGTTGGCGTCGAAGATCGACGACAGCGGATTGTGGTTGAAGTCGCTGGAGACCAGCGGCAGGGTGTTGTAGCCGAGAATCTTCGAATGCTGGCTGGCTTGCTTGAGCAGTGCGTTGACTTCTTCGGCACTGGCTTCTTTTTTCAGCTGCACGGTCAGGTCCACCAGCGATACGTTGATCACCGGTACGCGCACGGCCATGCCGGTCAGTTTGCCGGCCAGTTCCGGCAACACCAGGCCTACCGCTTCAGCGGCGCCGGTCTTGCTCGGGATCATGTTCTGGGTAGCCGAACGGGCGCGGTACGGGTCGGTGTGGTAAACGTCCGTCAGGTTCTGGTCGTTGGTGTAGGCGTGAATGGTAGTCATCAAGCCGCTTTCGATGCCCAACTCGCGGTGCAGCACCTGGGCCACCGGGGCCAGGCAGTTGGTGGTGCACGACGCGTTGGAAATAATCTGGTGCGACTGGCGCAGAATGTCGTGGTTGACGCCATACACCACCGTCGCGTCGGCGCCTTTGGCCGGGGCCGAGATGATGACTTTGCGTGCGCCGGCCGTAATATGCGCGGCGGCTTTGGCACGGTCGGTGAACAGACCGGTGCATTCGAACACCACATCAATCTTTTCCGCGGCCCATGGCAGGTCGGCCGGATTGCGAATCGCACTGACAGCAATGCGGTCACCATTGACGGTCAGGCTTTCCTGATCGTGCTGGACATCGGCGTCGAACGTGCCATGAACGGTGTCGTACTTGAGCAAGTGCGCGTTGATTGCGCTGTCTCCCAGATCGTTGATGGCGACGATCTGCAGATCCTGACGGTAGCCCTGGGTATAGAGTGCGCGCAGGACGTTACGGCCGATCCGGCCAAAACCATTGATTGCGATTCGAAGAGTCATTTATCAGCGCTACCGTCGTTTTGTTGTTGGAATTACAAGATTATTCGCAAAAAAATAGAAAACAAGCCTTTTTGATGGCAATATTTTGTTCAATCTACAACGAGTGACCTGAATCAACTGGTCCAACCGATCAAGAAAACCGTCTGTCATCCCATCGACACCGGCCTTTGATCCGCATAGACAATCAGGTCGCCACATCCGTTAGCCTGGAGTTCTACACATGCATCCCCGCGTCCTTGAGGTCACCGAACGGCTTATCGCCCGCAGTCGCGCCACGCGTGAGGCTTACCTTGCACTGATTCGCGGTGCGGCCAGCGACGGTCCGATGCGCGGCAAGCTGCAATGCGCCAACTTCGCCCACGGCGTGGCCGGTTGCGGCAGCGACGACAAGAACAGCCTGCGGATGATGAACTCCGCAAACATTGCAATTGTTTCGTCATATAACGACATGCTCTCGGCGCACCAGCCGTACGAAGTTTTCCCTGAGCTGATCAAGAAAGCCCTGCGCGAGATCGGTTCCGTCGGCCAGTTCGCCGGCGGTACACCGGCCATGTGCGATGGCGTGACCCAGGGCGAGCCGGGTATGGAACTGAGCCTGCCGAGCCGTGAAGTGATCGCGCTGTCCACGGCGGTGGCGCTGTCCCACAACATGTTCGACGGCGCGCTGATGCTCGGCATCTGCGACAAGATTGTCCCGGGCCTGATGATGGGCGCGTTGCGTTTCGGTCATCTGCCGATGATTTTTGTGCCGGGTGGACCGATGGTCTCGGGCATTTCCAACAAGCAAAAAGCCGACGTGCGCCAGCGTTACGCCGAAGGCAAGGCCAGTCGCGAAGAGCTGCTGGAATCGGAAATGAACTCGTATCACAGCCCCGGCACCTGCACCTTCTACGGCACCGCCAACACCAACCAGTTGCTGATGGAAGTCATGGGCCTGCACTTGCCGGGCGCATCCTTCGTCAACCCGAATACGCCGTTGCGTGACGCCCTGACCCGCGAAGCGGCGCATCAGGTGACGCGCATTACCAAGCAGAATGGCGACTACCTGCCGATCGGCGAAATCGTCGACGAGCGCTCGCTGGTCAACTCCATCGTGGCGCTGCATGCCACCGGCGGCTCGACCAACCACACCCTGCACATGCCGGCCATCGCCATGGCGGCGGGCATTCAACTGACCTGGCAAGACATGGCCGACCTCTCCGAAGTCGTGCCGACCCTGAGCCACGTCTACCCGAACGGCAAAGCCGACATCAACCACTTCCAGGCGGCGGGCGGCATGTCGTTCCTGATCCGCGAACTGCTGGACGCCGGGCTGCTCCACGAAAACGTCAACACCGTGCTGGGCCATGGCCTGAGCCGCTACACCATGGAGCCGTTCCTCGATAACGGCGAACTGGTGTGGCGTGAAGGCGTGACCGAAAGCCTCGACGAAAGCATCCTGCGCCCGGTCTCTCGTGCATTCTCGCCGGAGGGCGGCTTGCGGGTGATGGAAGGTAATCTCGGTCGCGGCGTGATGAAGGTGTCCGCCGTCGCTTTGGAAAACCAGATCGTCGAAGCGCCGGCCATGGTGTTCCAGGATCAGCAAGACCTGGCCGATGCGTTCAAGGCCGGTTTGCTGGAGAAAGATTTCGTGGCGGTGATGCGCTTCCAGGGCCCGCGCTCCAACGGCATGCCGGAACTGCACAAGATGACGCCGTTCCTCGGTGTGCTGCAGGATCGTGGCTTCAAAGTCGCACTGGTGACTGACGGGCGTATGTCCGGTGCCTCGGGGAAAATCCCGGCGGCTATTCACGTCAGCCCCGAAGCTTATGTCGGTGGCGCTTTGGCGCGGGTGCAAGAGGGCGATATCATCCGCGTCGATGGCGTCAAAGGCACCCTGGAGCTTAAGGTGGACGCCGAAGAATTCGCAGCGCGCGAGCCGGCGAAAGGCCTGTTGGGCAACAACATCGGTACCGGTCGCGAACTGTTTGGTTTCATGCGCATGGCCTTCAGCTCCGCAGAGCAGGGCGCCAGCGCCTTTACTTCTGCCCTGGAGACGCTTAATTGAAACTGGCTTTGGTCGGTGACATCGGTGGGACCAACGCACGGTTTGCGTTGTGGAAAAACCAGCAGCTGGAATCGGTCCAGGTGCTGGCGACGGCCGACCATGCCAGCCCGGAGGAGGCGATCAGTCTCTACCTGAGCGGGCTCGGTCTGGCGCCGGGGGCTATCGGTTCGGTGTGCCTGTCGGTGGCCGGCCCGGTGAGCGGCGACGAATTCAAGTTCACCAACAATCACTGGCGCCTTAGCCGCAAGGGTTTCTGCCAGACCTTGCAGGTGGATCGGCTGTTACTGGTCAACGATTTCTCGGCCATGGCGTTGGGCATGACCCGTTTGCAGCCCGGCGAATTTCGCGTGGTTTGCGAAGGCACGCCGGAGCCCTTGCGCCCGGCTGTGGTGATCGGCCCGGGCACGGGGTTGGGCGTCGGTACGCTGCTCGATCTGGGCGAAGGCCGGTTTGCCGCGTTGCCGGGGGAGGGCGGTCATGTCGACTTGCCGCTGAGCAGTCCACGCGAGACTCAACTGTGGCAACACATTTTCAATGAGATCGGCCATGTCAGCGCTGAGACGGCGTTGAGCGGTGGCGGCTTGCCTCGGGTTTACCGGGCGATCTGTGCAGTAGATGGGCATGAACCTGTGCTTGAGACGCCGGAAGCGATTACCGCTGCCGGGCTGGCGGGTGACCCGATTGCCCTGGAAGTGCTGGAGCAGTTCAGTTGCTGGCTCGGCCGTGTGGCGGGCAACAACGTGCTGACCACGGGTGGGCGCGGTGGCGTGTATATCGTTGGCGGCGTGATTCCACGCTTTGCCGATTTCTTCCTCGAAAGCGGTTTCGCAAGGTGCTTCGCCGACAAGGGTTGCATGAGCGATTACTTCAAGGGGATTCCGGTGTGGCTGGTGACGGCGCCGTATTCGGGGTTGATGGGGGCGGGAGTGGCACTCGACCAGGCTTGAGATCGCCTCGCCTTCATCGCTGGCAAGCCAGCTCCCACAGGTTTTGTGAACGACACAGACCCTTGTAGGCGCTGGTTTGCCAGCGATGAGGCCAGAACAGGCAACAAATACCCAAGGTTCATCAGGCATAATCCGCCCAATTCAAACAACAAGGACGCCTTCCTGTGAGCTCAGTCAACAAGTCGATTTTGTTGGTCGATGACGATCAAGAGATACGCGAGTTGCTGGACACCTACCTGACACGCGCCGGGTTTCAGGTGCGTACTACGCCCGACGGCGCCGGTTTTCGCCAGGCTTTGAGCGACGAGCCGAGTGACCTGGTGATCCTTGATGTGATGCTGCCGGACGAAGACGGTTTCAGTTTGTGTCGCTGGATTCGTCAGCACCCGCGCCGGGCTCAGGTGCCGATCATCATGCTCACTGCCAGCTCCGACGAGGCCGACAGGGTCATCGGCCTGGAGTTGGGCGCGGACGACTACCTCGGCAAACCTTTCAGCCCCCGTGAATTGCAGGCACGCATCAAAGCGTTGCTGCGCCGGGCACAGTTCGGTCAGGAGCGTTCCGGTGGTGAAGTGCTGTCCTTCGATGACTGGCGGCTGGACATGGTCAGCCACCGGTTGTTTCACATCGACGGCGAAGAGGTGATTCTGTCCGGCGCCGATTTCGCCTTGCTGAAACTGTTCCTCGATCATCCACAGGAAATCCTCGACCGCGACACCATCGGCAACGCCACCCGCGGTCGTGAACTGATGCCGCTCGATCGTATTGTCGACATGGCGGTGAGCCGATTGCGCCAGCGCCTGCGCGACACGGAAAAACCGCCGCGGCTGATCCGTACCGTGCGCGGCAGCGGCTATCAACTGGCAGCCAATGTGATTGCCAGCAATGGTCACTGAGTTCCTGCGCAAACTCGCAGAGCGCGTGCCGGTGCCGCGTTCGTTGCTGGGGCGCATGTTGCTGCTGACACTGCTGGCGGTGTTGTTCGCCCAGACATTGTCGAGCGTGATCTGGGTCTCGCAACTGCGTGCCACCCAGCTTGAAGGCCTGGTCACCAGTGCCCGCAGCCTCGCCCATTCGATGACCGCCAGCGTCAGTTATTTCCGCTCGTTACCGGTGGCCTATCGACCGCTGGTGCTCGATCAACTGCGCAGCATGGGCGGGACGCGGTTCGTGGTCACGCTCAACGACAAACCCCTCGGCATGGAAGTGCTGCCGGTCACCCCGCGCAAAGCGGCGGTGATGAAGGCAGTGGACGAAGTGTTGCGCCAATCATTGGGCCATGACACCGATATTTCGGTGTCTTTTGTCAGCCCCGAAGACCTGCGGATTTTCAATGCTGGCTTGAAGCTCGATGAGCTGCCACGCTCCTGGGCGCATTACGCGCTGACCCTGGAACCGGTCAACCCGCCTGTACTGGTGACCCAGATCCAGATGGCGCCGGGCGAATGGCTGTACATCGCCTCGTTGTTGCCCGAGCCCTACACCAGTCTTGAAGAGCAAGGCCTGCCATCGCAGCAGGTGTGGTTCATCGTCCTCACCAGCGGTTTCCTGCTGTTGTTCATCGGCTTGCTGGTGCATTGGCAGAGCCGCCCACTCAAGCGTCTGGCGCGGGCGGCGCGGGATCTGTCGCTGGGGGCCGACGTCGAACCGGTGGCCGAGGGCGGTGGCAGCGAAGTGGTCGAGGTGGGGCGCGCCTTCAACACCATGCGCGAGCGCATCAGCCGTTACCTGACCGAGCGCAGCCAGTTGTTCAGCGCGATTTCCCACGACCTGCGCACACCGATCACGCGCTTGCGCCTGCGGGTCGAACTGCTCGAGGACGAAACCCTGCAAGCCAAGTTCGGCCGCGATCTGGATGAGCTGGAGTTGCTGGTCAAAGGCGCGCTGCAATGCGTGAAGGACACCGACATCCACGAGAACATCGAACCGGTGGATCTCAATCACGTGCTCGACTGCCTGGTGGAACCGTACCTGGCGCCGAACGGCAATGGTCGCGTGACCCAGCAGGGGCGGGCGTTGGCGGCGTATCCCGGCAAACCGCTGGCGCTCAAGCGCTGCATCGGCAACCTGATCGACAACGCACTCAAGTACGGGCAGAACGCGCACCTGCACATCGACGATGACGACAGCGCATTCGTGCTGCACGTTGACGATGAAGGACCGGGTGTTCCGGAGCAGCGGCTGGAGCAGGTGTTCGAGCCGCACTTCCGGTTGGCCGGGCAGCAGCAGGGTTATGGGTTGGGGCTGGGGATCGCCCGAAACATTGCTCATAGTCATGGCGGCGAAGTCAGCCTGCAGAATTTGCGTGAAGGCGGGTTGCGGGTGACTTTGCAGTTGCCGCGATCGCTTGATTGATGCTGACCCTGTGGCGAGGGAGCTTGCTCCCGCTGGGGCGCGAAGCGGCCCGCCAAAGAAGGACTGCTGCGCAGTCCAGCGGGAGCAAGCTCCCTCGCCACAGGTGATCACACGACGCAATATCTGCGCGAATGTCACAACCTGGTGACATAACTCGCCCGCTTCGTTACAAGTCACGGCCCTTGCGTTGTTTATGCTGCCCCTCAGTCATAACAACAAAAAAGGTCGCCCATGCACACCTTCCAACCTGCCTTCAGCAGTTGGCTGAACGCACCTGCTCACCAGCAATGGCTTGCCGCCGAAGGCCTGCGCCTGCTGGCGTTCGCCAAGGCTTCGAAGCTGTCTGAAGGCTTCGGCAATCTCGACGAGCGCGGTCATCTGCCCGCCGACGCACAAGCCGAAACCATGAACACCGCGCGCATGACCCACAGCTTCGCCATGGCCCACATTCAAGGCCTGCCGGGGTTTGCCGAATTGGTCGATCATGGCGTCGAGGCCCTGCGCGGCCCGCTGCGTGATGCCGTGCACGGTGGCTGGTTTGCGGTGGCTGAACATCGCGACGGCAACACCGGCAAGAACGCCTACCTGCATGCCTTCGTCGCGCTGGCCGCCAGTTCCGCCGTGGTTGCGCAACGGCCCGGCGCGCAAGCCTTGCTCGATGATGCCATCGACATTATCGACACCTACTTCTGGAGCGAGAATGAGGGCGCCATGCGCGAATCCTTCAATCGCGACTGGAGTGAAGAGGAGGCCTATCGCGGCGCCAACAGCAACATGCACGCCACCGAGGCTTTCCTCGCCCTTGCCGATGTCACCGACGACAACCGTTGGCTGAGCCGTGCACAGCGCATCGTCGAGCGCGTGATCCACGGCCACGCCGCCAGCAACAACTACCTGGTGATCGAACATTTCGACCGCGACTGGCAGCCCCTGCGCGAGTACAACCACGACAATCCGGCTGACGGTTTCCGCCCTTACGGCACCACCCCGGGCCATGGTTTTGAATGGGCACGGTTACTGCTGCATCTGGAAGCGGCGCGGGTTCAGGCGGGCATGCTGACACCCGGATGGGTGGCCTCCGACGCACAAAAACTCTTCGAGCAAAACTGCCTCCACGGCTGGGACGTCGACGGCGCGCCGGGCATCGTCTACACCCTCGACTGGGACAACAAAGCCGTGGTCCGCCATCGCTTGCACTGGACTCATTGCGAAGCCAGTGCCGCCGCCAGTGCGCTGCTGCAGCGTACCGGTGACGAGCAATTCGAACGCTGGTACCGACTGTTCTGGGAATTCTGTGACATTCATTTCATCGACCGTGAAGGCGGCAGCTGGCACCACGAACTCGATCCGCTGAACCGCCCAAGCGCCGATATCTGGGCCGGCAAACCGGACCTTTATCACGCCTGGCAAGCCGTACTGATCCCTCGTCTGCCCTTGTCACCCAGCATGGCAACGGCTCTGGCGCAATCGTCCCGGGCCGAACCTGTGTAACCATGTGGTGACATTCACGCGTCCCTTCGTTACCTGCGAAGGGACATCCCCTGTTTAAACTCCTATGCAGCGCAAGCACCAGACTTGCATGCATAACAACAAGAAAGGTACATCTCAGATGAATGCGATTTCTCGCCTCGCTACTGTCATTTCTGTCGCCTCCCTGTTCCCGCTCGCAATTCTGCCTCTCAGTGTTTCCGCTGCCGATTCCAAAGGTTCGGTGGAAGTCGTGCACTGGTGGACGTCTGGTGGTGAAAAGGCTGCCGTTGATGTACTCAAGGCCCAAGTCGAAAAAGACGGTTTCACCTGGAAAGACGGCGCCGTGGCTGGCGGTGGCGGTGCGACGGCCATGACCGTGCTGAAAAGCCGCGCGGTAGCGGGTAACCCGCCAGGCGTTGCGCAAATCAAGGGCCCGGACATCCAGGAATGGGCGTCGACCGGTCTGCTCGATACCGACGCCCTCAAGGACGTTGCCAAAGAAGAGAAGTGGGACAGCCTGCTCGACAAGAAAGTCTCCGATACCGTGAAGTACGAAGGTGATTACGTGGCCGTGCCGGTGAACATTCACCGTGTGAACTGGCTGTGGATCAACCCGGAAGTCTTCAAGAAAGCCGGTATCACCAAGAACCCGACCACCCTCGAAGAATTCTACGCCGCGGGCGACAAGCTCAAGGCTGCCGGTTTCATTGCGCTCGCCCACGGCGGCCAGCCTTGGCAGGACAGCACCGTGTTCGAAGCCGTCGTGCTGTCGGTCATGGGTGTCGATGGCTACAAGAAAGCCCTGGTCGACCTGGACAACAAAGCGCTTACCGGTCCGGAAATGGTCAAGGCGCTGACCGAACTGAAGAAAGTCGCGACCTACATGGACGCCGACGGCAAAGGCCAGGACTGGAACCTGGAAGCGGCCAAAGTCATCAACGGCAAGGCCGGCATGCAGATCATGGGTGACTGGGCCAAGTCCGAATGGACCGCCGCCAAGAAAGTCGCCGGCAAGGACTACGAGTGCGTAGCGTTCCCGGGTACCGACAAGGCGTTCACCTACAACATCGACTCCCTGGCGGTGTTCAAGCAGAAAGACAAAGGCACTGCGGCCGGTCAGCAGGACATCGCCAAAGTCGTGCTGGGTGAAAACTTCCAGAAAGTCTTCAGCATCAACAAAGGTTCGATTCCGGTACGCAACGACATGTTGAACGACATGGAGAAACTCGGTTTCGACTCCTGCGCCCAGACCGCCGCCAAGGACTTCCTGGCTGACGCCAAGTCCGGCGGCCTGCAACCAAGCATGGCGCACAACATGGCGACCACGCTGGCGGTACAGGGTGCGTTCTTCGACGTCGTGACCAACTACATCAACGACCCGAAAGCCGACCCGGCCGATGCGGCCAAGAAACTGGGCGCGGCGGTTCAGTCGGCCAAATAACCGCAAGCAACGCCGGCCCCTGTGTAGGCGCCGGCTTGCTGGCGATGGCTGAGTGTCAGTCAACGGATTCATCGACTGATCTTCCGCTATCGCCAGCAAGCCGGCTCCTGCCAAGGGATCTGCCTGTAGTTTTTATTCCCTCGTACTGGATTTCCCCATGAGTTCTGTTGCTGTGTTCAGCAAGGCCTCGCCGTTCGATGCATTGCAGCGCTGGCTCCCAAAACTGGTGCTGGCGCCGAGCATGTTCATCGTTCTGGTGGGCTTCTATGGCTACATCCTGTGGACGTTCGTTCTGTCGTTCACCACCTCGACCTTCCTGCCGAACTACAAGTGGGCAGGCCTGGCGCAATACGCACGGCTGTTCGACAACGACCGCTGGTGGGTGGCGAGCAAGAACCTGGCGCTGTTCGGCGGCATGTTCATCGGCATCACCCTGGTGATCGGCGTACTGCTGGCGGTGTTTCTCGACCAGCGCATCCGTCGCGAAGGCTTCATCCGCACCATTTACCTGTACCCGATGGCGCTCTCGATGATCGTGACCGGTACCGCGTGGAAATGGCTGCTCAACCCGGGCATGGGCCTGGACAAATTGTTGCGTGACTGGGGTTGGGAAGGCTTCCGCCTGGACTGGCTGATCGACCCGGATCGCGTGGTCTATTGCCTGGTCATCGCTGCCGTCTGGCAAGCCTCCGGTTTCATCATGGCGATGTTCCTCGCCGGCCTGCGCGGCGTTGATCAATCGATCATCCGTGCCGCACAGATCGATGGCGCGAGCATGCCGCGCATCTACTGGAAAGTGGTGCTGCCAAGCCTGCGTCCGGTGTTCTTCAGTGCAGTGATGATTCTGGCGCACATCGCGATCAAGAGCTTCGACCTGGTGGCGGCGATGACCGCCGGTGGCCCGGGTTACTCCTCGGACCTGCCAGCGATGTTCATGTATTCCTTCACCTTCAGTCGCGGCCAGATGGGTATGGGCTCGGCCAGTGCGATTCTGATGCTCGGTGCGATTCTCGCAATCATCGTGCCTTACCTGTACTCCGAGCTGAGGACCAAGCGTCATGACTAGTCTCGCTGCCAAACCTGCGATCAGCCTGAGCCGTATCGCGATCTACGCGGTGCTGATCCTCGCCGTACTGCTTTACCTGATTCCGCTGGTGGTGATGCTGTTGACCAGCTTCAAGACCCCGGAAGATATCAGCACCGGCAACCTGTTGAGCTGGCCGACCGTGGTCAGCGGCATCGGCTGGGTCAAGGCCTGGGCCACGGTTGACGGTTACTTCTGGAACTCGATCAAGATCACCGTTCCGGCGGTGCTGATCTCCACGGCCATCGGGGCCTTGAACGGCTACGTGTTGTCGATGTGGCGGTTCCGTGGTTCGCAGCTGTTCTTCGGCCTGCTGCTGTTCGGCTGCTTCCTGCCGTTCCAGACCGTGCTGCTGCCGGCCTCGTTCACCCTCGGCAAGATGGGCCTGGCGAGCACCACCACCGGCCTGGTGTTCGTGCACGTGGTCTACGGCCTGGCGTTCACCACGCTGTTCTTCCGTAACTACTACATCAGCATTCCCGATGCACTGGTGAAAGCGGCGCGCCTCGACGGTGCGGGTTTCTTCACCATCTTCCGCCGGATCATCCTGCCGATGTCGACGCCGATCATCATGGTCTGCCTGATCTGGCAGTTCACGCAGATCTGGAACGACTTCCTGTTCGGGGTGGTGTTCTCCAGCGGTGATTCGCAACCGATCACGGTGGCGCTGAACAACTTGGTCAACACCAGTACCGGGGCCAAGGAATACAACGTTGATATGGCAGCGGCGATGATCGCCGGGCTGCCGACCCTGCTGGTCTATGTGGTCGCAGGCAAGTATTTCGTGCGCGGGCTGACGGCCGGCGCAGTCAAGGGGTAATCATGGCTACGCTCGAACTTCGCAATGTAAACAAGACCTATGGCGCCGGCCTGCCGGACACCCTGAAGAACATCGAACTGTCGATCAAGGACGGTGAGTTCCTGATCCTTGTCGGCCCATCGGGCTGCGGCAAGTCGACCCTGATGAACTGCATCGCCGGCCTCGAGACCATCACCGGCGGCGCGATCATGATCGGCGACCAGGACGTCAGCGGCATGAGCCCCAAGGATCGCGACATCGCCATGGTGTTCCAGTCCTACGCGCTGTACCCGACCATGAGCGTGCGCGAGAACATCGAGTTCGGCCTGAAAATCCGCAAGATGAGCCAGTCGGCTATCGATGAGGAAGTCACTCGCGTGGCCAAGTTGCTGCAGATTGAACACTTGCTCAATCGCAAGCCCGGCCAGCTCTCCGGTGGCCAACAACAACGTGTGGCGATGGGCCGGGCCCTGGCGCGTCGGCCGAAGATTTATCTGTTCGATGAACCGCTGTCCAACCTCGACGCCAAGCTGCGGGTCGAGATGCGCACCGAAATGAAACTGATGCACCAGCGCCTGAAAACCACCACGGTCTATGTGACCCACGACCAGATCGAAGCGATGACCCTGGGCGACAAAGTGGCGGTGATGAAGGACGGGATCATTCAGCAGTTCGGCACGCCGAAGGACATCTACAACAACCCGGCCAACCTGTTCGTGGCGAGCTTCATCGGTTCGCCGCCGATGAACTTCATCCCATTGCGTTTGCAGCGCAAGGACGGTCGTTTGCTGGCGCTGCTCGACAGCGGCCAGGCGCGTTGCGAATTGCCACTGGGCATGCAGGACGCCGGGCTCGAAGACCGCGAAGTGATCCTCGGGATGCGGCCGGAGCAGATCGTGCTGGCCAACGGTGAAGCCAATGGTTTGCCGACCATTCGCGCTGAAGTCCAGGTCACTGAGCCGACAGGTCCCGACACCCTGGTCTTCGTCAATCTCAACGAGACCAAGGTTTGCTGCCGACTGGCACCCGACGTTGCACCGGCCGTGGGCGAGACCCTGACCCTGCAATTCGATCCGGCGAAAGTGCTGCTGTTCGATGCCAAGACTGGCGAGCGGCTGGGGGTTGCTGGCCTGCCGAAAGCCGAGTCGCACGCGGCCAACGTCACCCAGTTCAAAGGCCGCTGAAGATCAAAACTGTAGGAGCCGGCTTGCTGGCGATCGCGGTCTGACAGTCAACATCGATGTCGACAGCCAGGTTGCTATCGCCAGCAAGCCGGCTCCTGCAGAGGGGGAATCCGTGGCGGATGGCCTGTCATCCGTTGCAACTGATGTAACCGCGTTAGAAAAAGAAAAGTTAATAACAATAAAACGAGGATGTAGGGATGAAGAAGAAGAACAGCGCTCAGCTTATCTGCCAGTTGTCAGCCATTGCAGCGATGACCCTGGCCGGTAGCGTCCACGCGGCTGACGCGTTTAGCGCCGATTCAGAATGGATGACCGGTGATTGGGGTGGCGAGCGAACCAGGCTGATCGAGCAAGGCATCGACATCAAGATGGACTATGTCGGTGAAGTCGGCGGCAACCTCCACGGCGGGTTCAACGATGACAAGACCGCGCGCTACAGTGACCAGTTCGGCCTGGGCGCAGCGCTGGACCTCGAGAAGCTGTTCGGCTGGGATAACACCCAGGCCAAGATCCAGCTCACCAACCGTAACGGCGAAAACATCTCCAACGACCGCATCGGCGACCCGCGTGCCGGCACCCTGAGTTCCTCGCAGGAAGTCTACGGCCGTGGCCACATGGTCCGTCTGACCCAGTTGTGGATCAAGCATCAGTTCCTCGACAACAAACTCGACGTCAAGGCCGGTTACTTCGGTGAAGGCGAAGACTTCAACACCTTCCCGTGCGAATTCCAGAACCTGGCGTTCTGCGGCTCCCAGGTGGGTAACTGGGCGACCAACATCTGGTACAACTGGCCCGTCAGCCAGGCCGCGATTCGCGTGAAGTACAACATCTCGCCTGAGTGGTATGCGCAGATCGGCGCGTACAACCAGAACCCGTCGCAACTGGAGCACGGCAACGGCTTCAAACTCAGTGGCAGCGGGACAAAAGGCACCGTCCTGCCGGTCGAACTGGTCTGGCTGCCTAACCCGGGCAACCTGCCGGGCGAATACCGTGTCGGTTACTACAAAAGCACGGCCAGCGCCGATGACGTCCGCGAAGATGACAACGGCGATGATGCGGCCACCAGTGGCAATGCCTATCGCAGCCACAGCAGCAAGCACGGCTACTGGTTCGTGGCGCAACAGCAACTCACCAGCCATAACGGTGACGCTACCCGCGGTCTGAACATTGCAGCCAACGCAACGTTCCACGACAAGGACACCAACGTCGTCGACAACTACCAGTCGCTGATGTTTGTCTACAAAGGTCCGTTTGATGCCCGTCCGAAAGATGACCTCGGTATCGGTTTCGCCCGTATTCACGTCAACGATGACGTGAAGAAAAATGCCGAGCTGACCAACGCTGCGAACGGTGTTTCGGACTATCAGGATCCGCTGTTCTCGCCGCTGCGTGAGACCGAATACAACTACGAGCTGAACTACGGTTTCCACGTCACCAACTGGCTGACCGTGCGTCCTAACCTTCAGTACATCACCCACCCGGGTGGCGTGGATGAAGTCGACAACGCGCTGGTGGCCGGCCTGAAAATTCAGTCGGTGTTCTAACGCGACTGCGATAAGCTCCTCTCTATGTGCGCATTTTGCGGACAGCCAAGGCTGTCCGCTTTTTTTTGAGGGGCCGCGCACCCCGCTGACTGTTGATTTCAGGACCGTGGCACATGCTTGAGCATCCGCTACAACGCTTCTTCAAATCCTTGCGCGAACGACCGGTGTTCGCGTGGGAGCGCTACCAGAAGCGCGACGTGCTGGTGATTGATCATCCGCTGTGTCAGGCGGTGTTCAGTCGCCAGGGCGCGCAGTTGCTGCACTTCCAGCCCAAGGGGCAAAAGCCCTGGCTGTGGTGCGCGGCGAAGTGGCCGCAGGTCGGTGCAATTCGTGGTGGGGTGCCGGTGTGCTGGCCGTGGTATGGCCGTCATCCGAGCGAAAACGCCTGGCCGTCCCATGGTTGGGCGCGGTTGCTCGACTGGAAGTTGATCGACAGCAGCAGCGACGATGATGGCGTGCGTTTGCACTGGCAGCTTGAGCTGTGCGACTGGCAGGTCGACCTGCATGCGCACCTGGGTGAACGCATGGAATTGCGCCTGAGCACCGAGCACCAGGACGACATGCCGTGCCAGTTGAGTCAGGCTTTGCACGCTTACTGGCGTATTGGTGATGTCGGCGAGGTAGCGCTGTCTGGGCTTGAAGGCGCACACGGTTACGACCAGTTGAACCGTCAGATTTGTCAGCAGGAAGGTGAGTTGCGTGTGGACGGCGGTTGCCAGCGGGTGTTCCAGCATGACGGTGAATTGCAGCTCAACGATCACGCCTGGGACCGGGCGCTGTGCATCGATACCGGCGATACGGCTGACACGGTGGTCTGGCATCCGGGCTCAAGGCCGTTGCTGGGGGTGAGCTGGAACGAGATTTCCGAATTCGTTTGCGTAGAGGCAGCAAGCGGCGGCACCGACAGCCTGTGCCTGAAACCGGGGGAGCGGGCGCATTTGAGTTTGCAGGCGCGGGTGGGGGCCTAGATTTGTGCTGTTGCTGCTGGCCCCATCGCTGGCAAGCCAGCTCCCACAGTGTCCGCGCCGAACCTGAAATTCGCGAACGCCAATGAAACTTGTGGGAGCTGGTTTGCCAGCGATGAGGCAGGACCGTTCAGCGCAGATTTCGGATCAGTTGAATTCGTCGCCCACTGGATACCGGCTCGCATTCAAACTCTCTTTGATCTTGCGCAGGTGCGGCTGGAAATCCACCCCGCGACGCAAGGTCATGCCGGTCGCAAGCACGTCGAGCACGGTCAGTTGGATGATCCGCGAAGTCATCGGCATGTAGATGTCGGTGTCTTCTGGCAATGGAATGTTCAGGCTCAAGGTACTGGCCTTGGCCAGCGGTGAGTTTTCCGCGGTCAGGCCGAGAACCGAAGCGCCGTTCTCCCGGGCAATGCGTGCCACTTCCACCAGTTCGCGGGTGCGGCCGGTGTAGGAAATGATCACGAACAACTCGCCGGTGTGCGCCACCGAGGCAATCATGCGCTGCATCAGCACGTCGGCGTGGGCGGTTACGGCGAGGTTGAAACGGAAGAACTTGTGCTGCGCATCCAGTGCCACCGGGGCCGAGGCGCCGAGGCCGAAAAAGTGGATCTGCCGGGCCTGTATCAACAGGTCGACGGCGCGGCTGATCAGGTTCGGATCGAGGGCCTGCAAGGCACTGTCCAACGACGCGATGGCGCTGCCGAAGATTTTTTTCGTGTAGGCCTCAGGATTGTCATCTGCCTCGACCGCGCGGCTGACATACGCCGCGCCACTGGCCAGGCTCTGGGCCAGCTGAAGTTTGAGTTCCGGATAGCCGCTGACGCCGAACGAACGGCAGAAACGGTTGACCGTCGGTTCACTGACTGAAGCGGCCTGGGCGAGGGCGGCGATGCTGAAGCGAGTGGCCTGCTGCGGGTTGAGCAGGATCACTTCGGCGACTTTGCGTTCGGCCTTGTTGAGCTCTTCAAGGCGACTCTGGATCTGTTCCAGTAAATTTCGCACGCGGTCCATATGAGTTTCCTTTACACCTGCGCCAACAAGCGCGCGGCTAATGCAAAAAGGGCCTTTGGTGTGGCCCGTAACGGTGGCCTATCCTACTGATGGCTCCGACCGACCACCACTCGGAATCTGTATTTTGCGAAAATGTTGTGGTTATTACTACATTTTCCCTTGAGTGATGCCTTGAAAAAAGGTATTTGTAGCTTAACTTGATAAAAGAACAAACATCATGCTCTCGATTACGGTTGAACCGTGCACCTTTGCCTTGTTCGGCGCTCTTGGCGATCTCGCCCTGCGCAAGCTGTTTCCTGCCCTTTATCAACTCGACGCCGCTGGCCTCTTGCACGAAGACACGCGGATCATCGCGCTGGCCCGCGAGCCTGGCAGCGAGCAGGAGCACCTGACGTTCATCGCCTCCGAGCTGCGCCGCTACGTGGGCGCCAAGGAACTGAATGAAGCCGTAGTCGAACGTTTTCTCGCACGCCTGAGCTACCTGCACGTCGACTTCCTCAAATCCGAAGATTACGTGGCCCTGGCCGAAGCGGCGGGCACTGCCCAGCGGGTCATCGCCTATTTTGCTACCCCGGCGGCCGTTTACGGTGCGATCTGCGAAAACCTGGCGAAGGTCGGCCTGGCGGAAAACACCCGTGTGGTGCTGGAAAAACCCATCGGTTCGGACCTGGAATCCTCGCGCAAGGTCAACGATGCCGTGGCGCAGTTCTTCCCGGAAAACCGCACCTACCGTATCGACCATTACCTGGGCAAAGAGACCGTCCAGAACCTGATCGCCCTGCGTTTCGCCAACAGTCTGTTCGAAACCCAGTGGAACCAGAATTACATTTCCCACGTGGAAATCACCGTGGCCGAGAAGGTCGGTATCGAAGGCCGCTGGGGCTACTTCGACAAGGCCGGCCAGCTGCGGGACATGATCCAGAATCACCTGCTGCAACTGCTTTGCCTGATCGCCATGGACCCGCCGGCCGACCTGTCCGCCGACAGCATCCGCGACGAGAAAGTCAAAGTGCTCAAGGCACTGGCGCCCATCAGCCCGGAAGGCCTGACCACCCAAGTGGTACGCGGCCAATACATCGCCGGCTACAGCGAAGGCAAAGCGGTGCCGGGCTACCTCGAAGAGCCGAATTCCAACACCCAGAGCGACACCGAAACCTTCGTCGCCCTGCGTGCCGACATCCGCAACTGGCGCTGGGCCGGCGTGCCGTTCTACCTGCGCACCGGCAAGCGCATGCCGCAAAAGCTTTCGCAGATCGTCATCCACTTCAAGGAACCGTCGCACTACATCTTCGCTCCCGAGCAGCGCCTGCAAATCAGCAACAAGCTGATTATTCGCCTGCAACCGGACGAAGGCATTTCCTTGCGCGTGATGACCAAAGATCAAGGCCTGGACAAAGGCATGCAGCTGCGCAGCGGTCCGTTGCAGCTGAATTTTTCCGACACCTGGAGCAGCGCACGGATTCCCGATGCCTACGAGCGGTTGTTGCTGGAAGTGATGCGTGGCAATCAGAACCTGTTTGTCCGTAAAGATGAAATCGAAGCCGCGTGGAATTGGTGTGACCAGTTGATCGCCGGATGGAAAAAATCCGGTGATGCGCCCAAGCCGTACGCGGCCGGGTCCTGGGGGCCAATGAGCTCCATTGCTCTGATCACGCGGGATGGGAGGTCGTGGTATGGCGATATCTGATTTGAAACTGCCTCAGGGCGTCAGCGCCCGTGAGTTCAAGAGCCCCGCGCTGTTGGCCGAGGGCCTGGCACTGAACGTGGCCAGACAACTGAGCGATGCGATCGACGCCCAGGGCACTGCGACCCTGGTGGTGTCCGGTGGCCGCAGCCCGGTGGCGTTTTTCCAGCATCTGGCCAAGCAGGCGCTGGACTGGTCGAACGTAGTCATCAGCCTGGCTGACGAACGTTGGGTGCCGGTCGAACATGCCGACAGCAATGCCGGTCTGCTGAAAAAGTACCTGTTGCAAGGCCCGGCGGCCAAGGCTCAGTTCCTGAGCCTGTACAGCGCCAGTGCCAACCTGGAACAGGCAGCCGAGCAGGCTGACCGTTTGCTGTCCGAGTTGCCGGTGATCGACGTGCTGGTGCTGGGCATGGGCGATGACGGTCACACCGCGTCGCTGTTTCCCAACAGCCCTAATCTGGTTGAAGCCTTGCAGGCCGACGGCAGCCGTCGCTGCTATCCAATGCTGGCGCCGACCGTGCCGCATCAGCGCCTGACCATGAGCCGCGCGCTGCTGGCCTCGGCCAAACACAAGGTTCTATCGATTTCCGGTCAGTCCAAGCTGACCACCCTGAGTACCGCACTGGCCGGTGACGAAGTCGCCGCAATGCCGATTCGCGCGTTTCTGCAACCCACGTTAGAGATTTACTGGTGCCCATGAGCCAAGGAACAGCCGCTATGAAAAACCCATCCCCGACCGTTTCCATGGCGGATAAAGTTGCCCTGATCGACAGCCTCTGCGCCAAGGCGCGGATCCTGCCGGTGATCACCATCGCTCGCGAGCAGGATGTTCTGCCGCTGGCCGATGCCCTCGCTGCCGGTGGCCTGACCGCCCTGGAAGTGACCCTGCGTTCGCAGTTCGGCCTCAAGGCCATCCAGATCCTGCGCGAGCAGCGTCCGGAGCTGATGACCGGTGCCGGCACCGTGCTTGATCGCAACATGCTGGCCGCGGCCGAAGCGGCAGGCTCGCAATTCATCGTTACGCCAGGCATCACCCGTGACCTGCTCGAAGCCAGCGTTGACAGCCCGATTCCGCTGTTGCCTGGCATCAGCAATGCCTCGGGCATCATGGAAGGCTATGGTCTGGGCTATCGCCGCTTCAAGCTGTTCCCGGCGGAAGTCAGCGGCGGCGTCGCGGCCATCAAGGCCCTGGGCGGTCCATTTGGCGAAGTGAAATTCTGCCCGACTGGCGGCGTGGGTCCGGCCAATATCAAGAGCTACATGGCGTTGAAGAACGTCATGTGCGTGGGCGGTAGCTGGATGCTTGATCCGGAGTGGATCAAGAACGGCGACTGGGCCCGCATTCAGGAATGCACCGCCGAGGCCCTGGCGCTGCTGGACTGATCGCTTCACCCGACACTTCGTTGTGTGTTCTACGGCTTTACGGTGCGCTTGGTCGGTGCACCGTTTTTTTTTGCCGGCGAAAAGTGTGGGAGCGAGCCTGCTCGCGGAAAACCTGAGAACAACGCGGGTGCCCGGTAACTCGCGTTATCGTTAACGTCCTTCGCGAGCAAGCTCGCTCCCCCAGTCATCTCAGCGCAATTGAGTCAACGCCGAAGTCAGCAACAGCATATCCGCCGCCGTGGTCGTCAGCCCCGGCGTGATACGAATACACGGCCCACACGCCGCGCCGTTGCGCACCACGGTGAACAGGTTGTAATCGCTGAGCAGACGTTCGGCCATCGCCTGTTGGTCGGCATGCGCGGTGAAGCGCATCGACGTGATGCCGCAGTACAACCGTGGATCGTCCGGGGTCATGACTTCGATACCCGGCAGCTCTCGGACCGCGCGCACCCACAGGTTGCGCAGGTAATTGAGCCGTGTCCCCTTGGCCGCCGAACCGCCCATGGCCCAATGCTCTTCGAGCACCAGCGGCAGGGTCAGCAATGCGGGGATGTTCGGTGTGCTGTAAGGCGTGCGCGAACGAATGTCGGTGACCGGGAAATGCATTTCGCCCATGTCCGGGTCGATGTCAGACAGACGCTCGGGGGCAATGTAGAGAAAGCCCAACGTCAGCGGCGCACCGATCCATTTGTGCAGGTTGTACGCGGCGAAGGCGATGCCCAACTCATCGAGATCGAACTCCAGTTGCCCCAGCGCATGGGCGCCGTCGAGGATCACGTCGATGCCATGTTCTTTGGCGGCGGCGGCAATCGCCTGCACCGGCATCACCAGCCCGGTGCGGTGGGTGACGTGGGTCAGGGCCATCAGCTTCAGTCGTGGGTAGCGCGCGAAGGTCTCGCGGTAGGTGGCCAACAAGCTGTCGAAACTGGCGGGATGCGCATGGTCGATCTCGATCACTTCGACGCCGCGATGAGTCGCCAGCCAGCGCATCGCGCCCTTGACCGTGTCGTACTCCAGGTCGCAGATCAGCACTTGATCGCCCGGTTGCAGGCAGTTGTAGTTGCGGATCAACGATTGCAAACCGTGCGACGCATTGGTGGTGAGGGCGACACTGTCGGCAGGCACGCCGATCAGCCCGGCCAACTGCGCGCGGATCTTCAAACTGTCAGCTTGTTCGAAGCGCTGACGCGCATACACCGAGTTGCTGCGGTTGATCAGCTCAATGTTGCGATGATATTCCTCGACCACGGTGCGCGACATGCGTCCGAAGTAACCATTCTCCAGATTGATCGGACCAGGTTGCAGATCGTAGCGATCGGCAAAGGTTTGCCAAAAGGCTTCATCACGGGCGCGGCGGGTGTTGTCGGGCATGGGCTACTCAATCAAAGGCGGGAGGCGTGGATCAGTGGCGCGGGGCCGGTTTGCCATGTTTGGCACGCAAGGGTTCCAGCAATTCCGACAAGCCGTTGTGATCGATCTCTTGCATCAGGGCCAGCAGGCCACCCAACTCGCCATGAGGAAAACCTTCCCGGGAGAACCAGTTCAGGTAGGGGCCGGGCAGGTCGGCAATGATCCGACCCTTGTACTTTCCGAAGGGCATTTCGCGGGTGATCAGCAGTTCGAGCTTTTCAGGGTTCATCACTCAGTCGTCTTGATTCATACAATCTGGAAAATACAGGCATTCTGCATGCAGGCCAATTGACAGATCATGCAAATAAAACGGATACAGATTTGTCTGTTTTATCTAATCCGTTGAAAAATAAGGATTAATTTTTTAATTCGAAGCTGGCATGGGGACTGCACTACTTAATGCATCTTTCATCAACCGCAAGGAATTGAAAAATGACCGACATGAATAAAGAAGCGATCTCTGTACTCAATGACCTGATCGAAACCAGCAAGGACGGTCAGGAAGGGTTCAAGACTTGCGCTGAAGATATTAAGCACCCTGAACTCAAAACCCTGTTTGTGCAACGTTCCGCCGACTGCGCCAGCGCCGCCGCGGAATTGCAGGCAGCCGTGCGTTCGATGGGTGGCGATCCGGAAACTTCCACCAGTGTCAGTGGTGACCTGCACCGTCGCTGGGTCGATGTGAAATCGGTGTTCACCGGCAAGGATGAAGAGGCAGTGCTGAACGAAGCCGAACGTGGTGAAGACCATGCATTGAAGGCTTACAGAGAAGCCATGGAAAAAATCAACAAGCACAACCTGGTGGGCATTCGTGACATCGTTGAGCGTCAGTACCACGGCGTGCAACGCAACCACGATCAGGTAAAAGCCCTGCGTAACCAGGCACGCGCACGCTCGTAAGCGTTCGTTAGCTGTCAAAAACGCCAGCCAGCCTGGCGTTTTTTTGTGCCTGGGAATTAGCGCTGGACGGGATATAGATAGCTAGCTAATAATTTGTTTTTCAAGTGACCCGTCCCAACACGTCTATCGTTAAATCGTCCTTCCAAGAGTGTTATTCGTGCCCATAACTTTGCAGGCGTTGTTCGCGCCTGACCGTCGTGCCTTGCAGTTCGCGATCAAGACCCTGATCGGCGGAGGTGTGGCGCTGTGGCTGGCATTGCGCTGGGGCCTGGAGCAACCGGCCTGGGCGTTGATGACCGCGTTCATCGTGGCGCAACCGCTGTCCGGCATGGTGATGCAGAAGGGCCTGGCGCGACTTTGCGGTACGTTGGTCGGGACAATCATGTCGGTCGTCTTCATGGGTTTGTTTGCCCAGACACCCTGGCTGTTTTTGCTGGCGCTGGCGCTGTGGCTCGGATTGTGTACCGCCAGTTCGACATTGCTGCGCAGCGCCTGGTCCTATTCATTTGTACTGGCCGGGTACACCGTGGCGATCATCGCGCTGCCGGCCATCAACCATCCGCTGACCGTGTTTGACCAGGCCGTGGCGCGCTGCACCGAAATCTGCCTTGGCATCATCTGCGCCACCGCCAGCAGTGCCTTGCTCTGGCCAATGCGGGTCGAGCGACAACTGTTGGATCAGGCCCGTGCCGCCTGGCAAAGTGGCATGAATGCCGCGCGGGCCACGCTGGCCGGGGATGGCCAGGCGCGTAAAGGCTTGTTGGAAATTCTCGGACGCATCGTTGCCGTGGACGCACAGCGTGAACACGCCTGGTTCGAAGGGGCTCTCGGTCGGCAGCGGGCACGCGCCATCAGCGGCTTGAGCCAAAAGCTATTGATGCTGCTGCGGATTGCCCGTTCAGTGCGCCGGCAGTGGAAGCAGTTGGAACCGCAGGAGTCGGCGCAGTTGACGCCGTGGATGAACGAGGTCGTGCAGGCGCTGAAAGTCGCCGATTCCGCGACGCTGCATGCCTTGCGCCTGCGTTTGCTCGACGCGTCCCATGACCCGCAAATCAGCTCCGCACAGAGCTACTGCCTGGTGCGTTTGACACTGCTGATGGATACGGCCATGGCGGCGACTGCGGCGTTGACTGCCGTCGAGGAGGGCGGTGAACCGCTCGCACCGCCCAAGACTCTGACACCCCACCGCGACCTGTCGCTGGCCCTCGTGTTCGGTGCGCGCAGCGCCCTGGCGTTTTTGGTGGTGGCGTGTTTCTGGCTGGCAACGGCCTGGCCCGCCGCGTCGGGTGCGATGTTGCTGACCTGTGTGGTGTGCAGCCTGTTTGCCAGCCGGGAGAATGGTGCGCAGATCGGCATGAGTTTTATGCGCGGGATCTTTCTGGCCATCCCGGCGGCATTCATCGTCGGGCAGATTCTGCTGCCGCAATGGAGCAGTTTCGCGATGTTGTGCATGGGCATGGGCGTGCCGCTGTTTTTCGGCGCACTGGGCATGGCCAAGCCGCAGATTGGCGCCACGGCTACGTCGTTCTGTTTGCATTTCATTGTGCTGGTGGCGCCGCTCAACCAGATGAAATTCGACGTCGCGAACTTCTTCAACAGCGCCCAGGCCATGGTCATCGGTGTCGGCGCGGCGGTGCTCGCGTTCCATCTGTTGATCCTGCGTAACCCGGCGTGGCATGGCCGTCGATTGCTGGCGGCAACCCTCGACGATCTGGTGCGCCTGACCCGGCGCAATCTGGCCGGTGCCGAGAGCTGGTTCGGTGGGCGCATGGCCGACCGTTTGCTGCAATTGGCGCGGCACTATCCGGAGTTGCCGGAGCCGGCGCGAAGTCGCTGGGATGACGGTTTGCTCGGGTTGGATATCGGCGATGAATTGCTGCACCTGCGCATGAGCCTGGCGGTGGCCCAGGTGCCAGTATCTGCGCCACAACAGCGATACCTCGAACGCCTGGAAAGTGTCCTCAAGCAGGGCCCGGGCAGTGGTCGCGGCGAAGCGTTGGCCGAGGCCAGCGAGACCTTTGTGCAAACCCTCTACACCTTGCCCCCCAGCGATGCGGTGAAGCTGGCCCAGGGCGCGGTGCTGCAATTGCAAAACAGCTGGCGCGCCTGGTGCCGCCAACAGGAGGCAAACCATGGGCTTGCGTGAGTGGGCGATGGGCGGCGTGCTGCTCAGCCCGTTTCTGATTTATGTGCTGCTGGCGCTGCTGGTGACCGGCGCCCTGCGCCTGTTATTGCGGCTGACGCCGATTGGGCGGTGGGTCTGGCACGAAGCATTGTTTGATTGCGCCTTGTACGTCTGTGTATTGACCGTGATCACCGTCGTCCTCGGACCTTTATAAGGAGTTGAATATGCGTACCCCCGTACGTGTCGCGGTAACCCTGTGCCTGGTGGCGGTGGCAATTTTTGCCGGCGTGCATTTGTGGCAGTACTACATGCTCACCCCCTGGACCCGCGACGCGCGGATTCGCGCCGACGTGGTGGTGATCGCCCCGGATGTGTCGGGTTGGGTGCGTGAACTCAAGGTCTACGACAACCAGCAGGTGAAGGCAGGGGATGTGTTGTTGAGCATCGACCGCGACCGGTTCGAAGCCGCGCTGGAAAAAGCCCAGGCGGTGGTGCAGACCCGCCAGCAACAACTGAACCTGCGCGAACGCGAAGCCAGCCGGCGTGCCAGCCTCGGGCCGCAAGCGATCAGCGCCGAGCTGCGTGAAAACGCGCAAATCAATGCCGGTATCGCCCGTGGCGAGCTGCGTGAAGCACAGGCCGAGGCCAAGGTCGCGGAGATCAACCTGGCGCGCAGCCAGGTTCACGCACCGCGCAATGGTCACATCACCAACCTGCGTCTGGCCCAAGGCAATTACGTCAATGCCGGGCAAGCGGTGATGGCGTTGATCGATGATTCAACTTTCTACGTGCAGGCCTATTTCGAAGAAACCAAATTGCCGCGGATTCGCGTTGGCGATCCGGTGAAGGTCTGGTTGATGAGCGCCGGGGAGGCGTTGCAGGGCCACGTTGAAAGCATCAGTCGCGGGATCACCGATCGCAATACCACACCCGATGGGCAGTTGCTGGCGGAGGTGGAGCCGACCTTCAACTGGGTGCGCCTGGCGCAGCGGATTCCGGTGCGGATCAAGCTGGACAAGGTACCGGAGGGGATCAACCTCAGTTCCGGGATGACGGCGAGTGTGCAGGTGCAGGATGGGGAGCGCTAGTTCGTGTTTGTGCTGCTTTCCGGTGGCGAGGGAGCTTGCTCCCGCTCGGCTGCGCAGCAGTCGCAAAACCTGCCAACGCATTCGTTCAGGTGAACTGAAGTATCGGAGTTGGGGGCGCTTCGCGCCCCAGCGGGAGCAAGCTCCCTCGCCACAGGTCAGCCAATGCTGATCGGTGGCAATTCGGTGAGCGTCACACTCTGCTGCTTGCGCGGCGCGAGGATTTCCGCCTCGCCATCGACCACCAGCTCATCGCGCTGGTTGAACACGCGGGTGGCGATGCGCACGCGGAATTTTGGCAGTTTTTCGAGGATTTCCAGACGCACCGTCAGGGTGTCGCCGATCTTCACCGGCTTCTGAAAACTCATTTGCTGACCGATGTAGATGGTGCCCGGCCCAGGCAATTCGCAAGCGACCGCGGCGCTGATCAGCGCACCGCTGAACATCCCGTGAGCGATGCGCTCCTTGAACATGGTGCTGGCAGCGTATTCGGCATCCAGGTGCACCGGGTTATGGTCGCCCGACATCGCGGCGAACAACTGAATGTCGCGCTCTTCGACCGTCTTGCTGAAGCTGGCGGTCTGGCCGACTTCGAGGGCTTCGTAGGGGGTGTTGGTAACCTGGGTCATCTGTCTCAATTCCTGTGACGAATAAAAAGATTCACAAAAAAACTATTCGGTTCGATGTGGCCGGGGATTGCTCAAGGTCTGGTTGATCCAGCCCAACACGTCGGCAATCACTTCATCGCGATTGGTTTCGTTGAACAGTTCGTGCCGCGCCTGCGGATAGATTTTCAGTTGCAGGCTCTGGCTGCCGGCTTCGCGCAAGGCGTCGGCCAGATCAGTCAGACGCTTGCCTTCACTCACCGGATCACATTCACCGCCAATCACCAGCAACGGCAGGCCCGGATCGATCTGCGCGAGATTGGACGCTTTGCTGATTTGCTGCAACCCGCCGAGCAAATCGATCCACAGTTGATTGGTGCAGCGGAAGCCGCACAGCGGGTCATTGGTGTACAAATCGACCTGCGCAGGATCGCGACTGAGCCAGTCGAACCGGGTGCGTGTCGGTTTGAATTTCTTGTTGAACGAGCCGAACGACAGCCATTCGATCAGCGCGCTGCGGCCCTTGGGCCCTTGGCGCAGACGTTCGAGGCGGGCAATCTGCCGCGCCGCACGGTAGAGCGCCACGGGCTGGAAGTTCGAACCGCTGAGAATCGCGCCCTGCAGGCTGGCGCTGTGGTGCAACAGATAAGCCTGAGCGATGTAGCTGCCCATGCTGTGGCCGAGCAATACGATGGGCGCGCCGCAATGCTGCTGGCCGATGTGCTGATTGAGGCACGCCAGGTCACCCACCACTTTGGTCCAGCCTTCGCTGTCGGCGAAATGGCCGAGCGTCCCGTTTTCGGCAGTTTTGCCATGTCCACGCAAGTCCGGTGCGTACACGCCGTAGCCCTGCTCGCAGAAATTTTCGGCCAGGCGCGCATAGCGGCCACTGTGTTCGGCCATGCCGTGAGCCAGCAGAATCACAGCCTTGAGGTTGCCCGTGGGCAGCCACTGGTTGACGAAGAGGCGGCTGTGGTCACTGGTGGTCAGCCAGAACGTCTCGTGGATCATGGCGATTCCTTTCCATGCAGGGGCGCGGGGGTGGTTGCATTGTATAGCGCATTATCTGGCTGGCATCAGCTCACGCCACGGCAGGAAGATTCACGCGATCAATGACGCCTTTGCGCATATTTGCCTGATTGGCCATAACTGCTAGTGTCCGTGAAGCTCCGCTTTTCGCATTGCGCTTTTTGAGGGATCAAAGAGAAATGACAGATAGGCGGCCCGGATAGGCTCAGGTAAAGAGGACAAGAACAATGCAACCTGATTTCTGGAATGACAAGCGCCCGGCCGGCGTGCCCCTGGACATCGACGCGGGTGCCTACAAGTCGGTCATCGAGGTGTTCGAACGTTCCTGCAAGAAATTTGCTGATCGCCCGGCGTTCAGCAACATGGGCATCACCCTGACCTACGCCGAACTGGAACGCCAAAGCGCAGCGTTCGCCGGTTACCTGCAAACCCATACCGACCTGGTGCCCGGGGATCGCATCGCAGTGCAGATGCCCAACGTCCTGCATTATCCGATTGCCGTGTTCGGCGCGATGCGCGCCGGGCTGATCGTGGTCAACACCAACCCGCTGTACACCGCGCGGGAGATGCGTCACCAGTTCAAGGACTCCGGCGCCCGGGCGCTGGTCTACCTCAACATGTTCGGGCAGAAAGTCCAGGAAGTGCTGCCCGACACCGACATCCAGTACCTGATCGAAGCCAAAATGGGCGACTTCATGCCCGCCGCCAAAGGCTGGCTGGTCAATACGGTGGTGAGCAAGGTCAAGAAAATGGTCCCGGCGTATTCCTTGCCCCAGGCCATTTCCTTCAAGAGTGCGTTGCGCATGGGCCGAGGGCTGGGCATCAAGCCACTGAAAGTCGGGCTCGACGATATCGCCGTGCTGCAATACACCGGCGGCACCACCGGCCTGGCCAAGGGCGCAATGCTAACCCACGGCAACCTGGTGGCGAACATGCAGCAAGTGCGGGCCTGCCTTGAGCAGTTCGGCAATGACGGTCAGCCGCTGTTGCGCGAAGGCCAGGAAGTCATGATCGCGCCGCTGCCGCTGTACCACATCTATGCCTTCACCGCGAATTGCATGTGCATGATGGTGTCCGGCAACCATAACGTGCTGATCACCAATCCGCGGGACATCGGCGGCTTCATCAAGGAGCTGAAAAACTGGCGGTTCTCGGCGTTGCTCGGGCTCAACACGCTGTTCGTGGCACTGATGGACCACGCGGATTTCAAGACGCTGGATTTCTCCACACTCAAGCTCACCAACTCTGGCGGCACCGCGCTGGTCAAGGCCACCGCCGAACGTTGGGAGCAATTGACCGGTTGCCGCATTACCGAAGGCTACGGTTTGACCGAAACCTCGCCGGTGGCTTGCACCAACCCGTATGGCGAGCTGTCGCGCATTGGCACGGTCGGGCTGCCGGTGCCGGGCACCACGCTGAAAGTGATCAACGATGAAGGCGTCGAGCAGCCGTTGGGCGAGCGCGGCGAGCTGTGCATCAAAGGTCCGCAGATCATGAAAGGTTACTGGCACAAACCCGAAGCCACCGCCGAGGTGCTGGATGCCGAGGGCTGGTTCAAGTCCGGCGACATCGCAGTGATCGACCCGGACGGCTTTGTACGCATTGTCGATCGCAAGAAGGACATGATCATTGTCTCGGGCTTCAACGTGTACCCGAACGAGATCGAAGACGTGGTCATGGCCCACCCGAAAGTCGCCAACTGCGCGGTGATTGGTGTGCCGGACGAGCGTTCCGGTGAGGCGGTGAAGTTGTTTGTGGTGGCGCGTGAGGCGGGCGTCAGCCTTGAAGAACTGAAGGCCTACTGCAAGGAAAACTTCACGGCGTACAAAGTGCCCAAGCACATCGTGTTGCGGGAGTCGTTGCCAATGACGCCGGTGGGCAAGATTCTGCGGCGGGAGTTGCGTGATATCGCTTGATCGATGAATGGCCGCGCTTTGCGTGGATCGCGAGCTGGGTCGCTCCCACTGGATTCCCGGTGATCAGTGGGAGCGAGCTTGCTCGCGATTTTTTTTGTGCAAAGCCCCGATTCTCGGCGCTTTCAGAGCTTTATAGAATTTTTGCTCTAAAATGACTGGCTGTTATTCTTGAGTCACAAATGTGACTGTAGAGGCCGCTTTTGGCTCTAGGCGACCCTTGGCAAAGCTGCTACTCTCGGCGCGCTTTGTGACTTCTCGGCCTTCTGTCAGCCAGATTCACCAATGACCAAACACCAATAATAATCGCATCAAATGCGGTGCTGAATTCGCGTTGCTGAGGAGTGGGCTTCCATGATCGAAGACTTTTGGAAGGATAAGTACCCAGCTGGGATTGCTGCCGACATCAATCCAGACGAGTATCCGAATATTCAGGCAGTGTTGAAGCAATCCTGCCAACGCTTCGCCAACAAACCGGCATTCAGCAACCTGGGCAAGACAATCACCTACGGTGAACTGTACGAATTGTCCGGTGCCTTTGCCGCGTATCTGCAACAGCATACCGATTTGCAGCCGGGCGATCGAATCGCCGTGCAACTGCCCAACGTGTTGCAGTACCCGGTGGCCGTCTTCGGTGCCATCCGCGCCGGGCTGATCGTGGTCAACACCAACCCGTTGTACACCGCACGGGAAATGGAACACCAGTTCAACGACTCTGGTGCAAAGGCCCTGGTCTGCCTCGCCAACATGGCGCATCTGGCGGAAACCGTGGTGCCGAAGACCGGCGTCAAACACGTCATCGTCACCGAAGTCGCCGACCTGCTGCCGCCGCTCAAGCGCCTGCTGATCAACAGCGTCATCAAGTACGTGAAGAAGATGGTGCCGGCGTATCACTTGCCCAAAGCCGTCAAGTTCAACGATGTATTGAGCAAGGGCCACGGCCAGCCAGTGGCTGAAGCCAGCCCGGCCAGCAGCGATGTGGCCGTGTTGCAATACACCGGTGGCACCACCGGCGTGGCCAAGGGCGCGATGCTGACCCACCGTAACCTCGTGGCAAACATGCTGCAGTGCAAGGCGCTGATGGGGTCCAACCTCAACGAAGGTTGCGAGATCCTGATCACGCCGCTGCCGCTGTACCACATCTATGCGTTCACCTTTCATTGCATGGCGATGATGCTGATCGGCAACCACAACATCCTGATCAGCAACCCGCGCGACCTGCCGGCGATGGTCAAGGAACTGTCGAAGTGGAAGTTCAGCGGCTTCGTTGGCCTCAACACGTTGTTCGTGGCCCTGTGCAACAACGAGGGTTTCCGCAAGCTGGATTTCTCCGCGCTGAAAGTCACTTTGTCCGGCGGCATGGCCCTGCAACTGGCGGCGGCAGAACGCTGGAAAGCGGTCACCGGTTGCGCCATTTGCGAAGGCTACGGCATGACCGAAACCAGCCCGGTGGCCACGGTCAACCCGATCCAGAACATTCAGATCGGCACCATCGGCATTCCGGTGCCGTCGACCCTGTGCAAAATCGTCGACGACGCCGGTGTCGAGCAGCCAATCGGCGAAATCGGCGAGCTGTGCGTGAAAGGCCCGCAGGTCATGAAGGGCTACTGGCAGCGCCAGGAAGCCACCGACGAAATGCTCGACAGCGAAGGCTGGTTGAAGACCGGTGACATCGCGCTGATCCAGCCTGATGGCTACATGCGCATTGTCGATCGCAAGAAAGACATGATCCTGGTGTCCGGTTTCAACGTGTACCCGAACGAGTTGGAAGACGTGCTGGCGACGCTGCCGGGCGTGTTGCAATGCGCGGCCATCGGCGTACCGGACGAGAAATCGGGCGAGGCGATCAAGATTTTCATCGTCGCCAAACCGGGCGTGACCCTGACTAAGGAGACGGTGATGGAGCACATGCGCGCCAACGTCACCGCCTACAAGGTGCCGCGCACGGTAGAGTTCCGCGATGCACTGCCGACCACCAACGTCGGCAAGATCCTGCGTCGGGAATTGCGCGATGAAGAGTTGAAGAAGATCAACGCGAAGAAAGCGACCGCGTAAACAACAAAAAGCCCCGCCGATGCGGTAATGCTGTTCATTTAAGGTCGAACACTGTAGCTGTGGCGAGGGAGCTTGCTCCCGCTGGGGAGCGAAGCGCCCCCCAAAATGGGACTGCTGCGCAGTCCAGCGGGAGCAAGCTCCCTCGCCACAGGTTACTGATTGCTCGCCCTATCTCTTAACTGAACAGCATTGCGCCGATGCGGGGCTTTTTGTTGCGTGCACTATTTTGTCTGTGGCGCTTTTGTGGCGAGGGAGCTTGCTCCCGCTCGACTGCACAGCAGTCGCGAAGCCGTTGAACCCGGTAATCCTGACGAAGCGCGGCTGCGGGTGTTGGGGCCGCTTCGCAGCCCAGCGGGAGCAAGCTCCCTCGCCACAGGTTACTGATTGCTCGCTCTATCTCTTAACTGAACAGCATTGCGCCGATGCGGGGCTTTTTGTTGCGTGCACTATTTTGCTCTGTGGCGCTTTTGTGGCGAGGGCGCTTGCTCCCGTTCGACTGCACAGCCGTCGCGAAGCCGTTGAACCCGGTAATCCTGACGAAGCGCGGTTGCGGGTGTTGGGGCCGCTTCGCAGTCCAGCGGGAGCAAGCTCCCTCGCCACAGGAAGCTTCCCTCTTCGCAAGAACAGGCGTTACAGGCGAAACGGTGCGAAATTGACGTTGGTGCCCGCCGGGCGCATGTCCTGCAGGTAAGAGTCCTTGTCGGCACTCAATTCCAGGCTCAGGGCCGCTTTGCGCTTGCCCTGGTTACGCACGACCAGCCCTTCGAGCTTCTCGCGCAGGAACACCGTCGGCACTTTCAAATGCAGCAGTTCGTCGGTGTCCGGGGTGTGCATCAGCAGGTGAATCCACTCGTACTGACCAATGGCCAGGCGTGCCACCGGAATATCGAACCACCAGATGTTGCGATTGCGGTTCAGTTCGGTGAAGTGGCAGTTGTTGACGCCAAGCACAGCACCACCAAGTTCCTGGTTTCTGCGGGCAATGGCCTGCTTTTTATCGAGTTTCATAACATTCCTGCGGGGATTGGATCTTCAGCGCCACGGCGCCAATACGTTGCGCATTCTCGGGGGTTGCCGGGCAAACATAAAGCCCAACCTGCATTGCGCGATGAAATGTCGTGCTGAAAATAAATGAAACTCCGCGTAAACGCTCCCGGTCAACCCTGTGTAACGACTTTTCCTCCCATTGAAATATACGCAGGAGATTCATCATGGGCAGCACAGGCGATAAAGTGAAAGGCATGGCCAACGAAGCCGCTGGTAACGTCAAGCAAGGCGTCGGCAAGGCCACCGGTAATGACAAAATGCGCGCCGAAGGCGTGGTCCAGGAGAAGAAAGGCGAGGCCCAGCAAGCGGTCGGCAAGGCCAAGGACGCCGTGAAAAAAGGTGTCGACAAGGCCTGATCCGGCCGTTGAAGACGTCTCGAGACGGCCATCCACAGATGGCCGTTTTTGTGTCAGCCTGAACTTGATGGATGAAATTGTTTCAAAGTCGCCAGGTAGGCTACTTTGATGAAAGAAAACGGCCCCTGAGTCGCCACGACTACAACCCCACCCTGTTTGCGGCGAAAGGAGACGCTAATGATTTTCCCGGACATGAAAGGTCTGCCCATCCACCGTGTGATGGTGCGCACGGTCACCGAGTTCGTTGACGACGAGATGTCGACCTATGCCTCGGCGCTGGCCTATCAAATGCTGTTTTCGCTGTTCCCCTTCATTCTGTTCCTGATCGCCCTGATCGGTTTCCTGCATCTTCCGGACTTCTTTTCGTGGTTACGCCTGCAATCGGAACTGGTGTTGCCGCCCCAGGCCCTGGAGCAGGTGAACCCGGTGATCGACCAGCTCCAGCAGTCCAAGGGTGGCTTGCTGTCGGTGGGTATCGTGATTGCCCTGTGGACGGCTTCGGCCGGCGTGCGCTTGATGATGAGTGCGATGAACGCCGCTTACGACGTGGTCGAAGGTCGCCCGGTATGGAAGCGTTTTCCGCTGTCGATCATCTACACCGTCGGCATCGCCGGCATGCTGCTGATCGCGGCCGCGTTGATGGTGCTCGGGCCGCAAGTGATGAGCTGGATCGCAGCGCAAGTCGGCCTCGAGTTTTTCATCGTCACCCTGTGGACCATCGCGCGCTGGCCAGTGATCGTGATTCTGTTGATGGTCGCGGTGGCGCTTATCTACTACGTCATGCCTGACGTCAAACAGGAATTCCGCTTCATCACCCCAGGTTCGGTGCTGGCGGTGGTGGTGTGGATCATCGCCTCGCTGGGCTTCGGTTTGTACGTCAAGGAGTTCGCCAACTACAACGCCATGTATGGCAGTATCGGCGCGATCATTGTGCTATTGCTGTATTTCTATATTTCCGCCGCGGTGCTGTTGCTCGGTGCGGAGATGAATGCGGTGATCGAGCACATGTCACGCGAGGGCAAGGACCCTGGCGAGAAAGTTGCTGGCGAGCAAGGTCCCGTCCACGAAGAAAAACAGCACGTGTCGGGACTGGGCCGTGATCATTCACAACCCAAACCAACCATTGACGAAACCTGACCATGATTCGTGAAATCCTGAAAATGGGCGATGAACGCCTGCTGCGCATTGCCCCGCCAGTGCCTGCCGACATGTTCGACAGCCCCGAGTTGTGGCAACTGATCGACGACATGTTCCAGACCATGGAGAGCGTGGGCGGCGTCGGTTTGGCTGCGCCGCAGATCGGCGTTGATCTGCAACTGGTGATCTTCGGTTTCGAGCACAGCGAACGCTACCCGGACGCCGAAGCGGTGCCGCAGACGATCCTGATCAACCCGCTGATCACACCACTGAGTCCGACCCTGGAAGAGGGGTTTGAAGGCTGCCTGTCGGTGCCGGGCCTACGCGGCGCGGTGGAGCGTTATCAACACATCCGCTACGAGGGTTTCGATCCCAAGGGGCAACCAATCGTCCGTGTTGCATCGGGGTTTCATGCGCGGGTGGTGCAGCATGAGTGCGATCACTTGATCGGCCGGTTATATCCATCGCGCATCAGCGACTTCAGCAAATTCGGCTTCACCGAAGTGATGTTCCCGGATCTCGATCCGAATGCGGATGACTGACCAGCGGTTCCAGACCCATGGCGATCATTGGTTTGCTGCGTGCATAGCGACTCAGGCGCTCGACCATCGCGTAGGGCATTGGCGGATCAAAGGTAAAGCCGCGACGCTCATAAAAGCCCCGCAAGTCCGGGTGACAGAACAGCCATACCGGTAATTCGCAATCCTTCACCGCCGCGGTAATCAACGCGGCGGCGATGCCTTGTTCACGACTCGCCGGATCGACGAACAGGCCGGTCAGCCAATGCCCGCCAGATACCGGGCGCAAACACAACGCGCCGACGATGTCGTCGCGCCGGGCCACCCACAATTGCGCGTCGCGAACCGCTTTCATTGACGATTGATGAGCGCGGTAGAACTTGTTCATCAATGGCCAAAGCGGCTCATCGAGTCGGGTGAAATGGGTATCGGGCATGGTCTCGGGCTGTCGGTGCGCAAAGCGGGCGATTATAAAAGAACGCGGCCTCAAGGATAGGTGTATACCTGATCTCACATCCCCTGTGAGTGGAGTACGCATCATGTCCAAAGGTATGGATTCAAAGAAAGCAGACAAGAAAAAGCCGGCAAAAACCGCTATCGAAAAGCGCGCCGACAAGAAAGCCAAAAAGGTCAATGTGTTCGGGCATTGAGCCTGCGCTGACCGATCGCTCCCGCGCAATGCGGGAGCGATCACGTGGAAAATAGTGTGCAACAAATTTCTGCGCCGTGGCTCAGACGGCATGGGTTCCTGATCAGGGCAACGCCCCGTTCCACAAGCCGATACTGCCTTTACCGATCTTGGCGCCCGTCATCGCCCATCGTTTGATTCCCTCCACGCTGAATCGTTTTTGTACCCAATACTGGCCGACTAGTGGCCTTGCAAGCCCTACGCCTCTGGCTATGCTGACGGATAACTAACCATGTCGACCGCAATGTGATGGTTAGTATGCAGAGTGCGCAACCCAAGGCACCGACACACGTCATTGGAGCTGTCCGGGAAAAGGAATTTTCTTATGAACACGTTAGGGCTGGCCCGCCCGCGGGCTATCAAGAGAAGGATGTCTTGATGAGAGTGTCGCAACAAGGACCCTCCGATTGAACATCATTAATCACCTGACTGGTCCTTCCTGATTTTGGAGGGATGCGTGTGCCTGTTCTGTGGAACGTAGTGGTGGATTTGAAAGACCAGCAACTTTCAATAAGTCAAAAGACCGCGCATAGGGTGATACGACCATGTTTAACCTACATCACAAGGCTGACCTGCTGGAAATCGAACGCTTCAGTTGCGCGCTGACCGAGGCCAATGCCAGGTTGGCGGCGGTCAGTCGTTCGATGGCGATGATTGAATTCACCCCCGAGGGTATCGTCCTCGATGCCAATGAAAACTTCTGCAGCGTCATGGGTTACGGCGCTGAAGAAGTTCGCGGCAAGCACCATCGGGTGTTCTGCGAAGAGGCGCTCTACCGCAGCGAGGAGTACGCCAGATTGTGGCGTGACCTGGCCCGTGGCGAGCCGGTCAGCGGTACCTTTTTGCGCCTGGACAAGAGCGGCAAGGAAATCTGGCTCGAAGCCAGCTACATGCCGGTATTCGGCCCCGACCGGCAGGTGCGAAGCGTGATCAAGGTCGCCACTGACATTACCGAGAAGGTCAACAAGGAACACGAAAACGCCAGCATGCTGGCCGCCATCGGCCGCTCCATGGCAGTGATCGAATTCACCCCGGAAGGCCGGGTGATCACCGCCAATGAAAACTTCCTGAAGACCATGCAGTACTCGCTCAACGAAGTGATCGGGCAACACCACAGTCTGTTCTGTCACCGCGCCGAAGCCGAGTCGTCCGCCTACAAGGCATTCTGGGCTTCGCTCAACCGCGGCGAATATCACTCGCACCGTTTCGAGCGCAAGAACAAGCAGGGTCAGACGGTTTACCTCGAAGCGTCCTACAACCCATTGTTCGATACCAAGGGGCGGCTCTACAAAGTGGTGAAATTCGCCAGCGACATCACCGCCCAGATGACCACCCTGCAAACCGCTGCGGAATCGGCCCACAGCACCTCAGTGCAAAACGATGCCTGCGCACGTAAAGGTTCCGAGGTGGTGCAGCAAACGGTGCAGATCATCCAGGACATTTCCAGGGACCTGAACCAGGCCGCGCTGAGTATCGATGCGGTGAGCAAACAATCGGACATCATCGGCACCATCGTGCAGACCATCCGAGGCATCGCCGATCAGACCAACCTGCTGGCGCTCAACGCCGCGATCGAAGCTGCTCGCGCCGGCGAGCATGGACGGGGTTTTGCGGTGGTGGCCGATGAAGTGCGCAGCCTCGCGGCACGGACGAGTCAGGCGACGCTGGAGATTGTCGACGTGGTGCGCAAGAACCACGATTTGTCCTTGAGTGCCGTGTCGAGCATGCAATCGAGCCTGAGTCGAACAGGGCTCGGGGTGGAACTGGCAAACGAGGCGGGGGAAGTGATTCTGGAAATTCAACAGGGATCGCGGCACGTGGTGGATGCGATCAGTCAATTCAACTCAACCTTGCAGTTGAATTAAGGGCAACAAATAAAGAAGGGTCCCGGTAGAGGGACCCTTTTTTATCTCTTCATACACCTCAAAGCGAAGCGACCAGTTGGTCCACGGCCTCAGCGCCCGGCTTGTCGTGACGTTCGTTGGCTTCTTCGGCCTTGGCCATCTTCATCTTGTCTTCCATGCGCTGGGCAATCTCTTCACCGATCGCTTGCTGTTTCTCCGGCGGCATGGCGTCGACCTCTTCCTGCGTCAGCCCCATTTCCTCAAGGATCGCATCACGCATGCGCTGCTCCGGGGTTTTGCTCATGTAGTCCTTGAACTCTTCCGTTGCTGAACCGCTACCGATCCGGTCCTTGACGTCATCCGGCAGCGGGGCATACACCGCTTGCAGATTCACGCGGGTCTTGGCGAACGCCTCATCGACGTTGTCGCTCACCTTCGCGGCCTCGCTGACCTGTTGCGTGGCAACTTGAGTGGCGGATTCCTGAACCTGCGTACCGGCTTGCGTGGTTTGCGCCTGCACGTTGTTTTGCAGGGCCTGGGCCATGACGCTTTGAAGGCCGGCAGCGGCTTCGGCGGTTGGATCTTCACCAGGGCGTTTGGGGATCGGGGCTACCAGGTTTGATTTTGCACTGACCAACATGAGAAGAGACCTTGTAGGTGTTTGTGGTGCGGTGCCTGGAGCAAATAGTATGCCTTTAATAAAAAGCTTATTTATATCAATTGGTTAGCGTTTAACTAAATCGCTGGCGAGGCTGTTGTGCGGTCAAACCTTGCCGCGCGGCGGCAGCGTTCGACCGCATGGCCATCAATGATGGGCGATAGCGCGGGACCGCTCAAGGCAAGCCATTACAGCAATGCTTGAGGAAACCCGGGCGCTGCGCCAGGCGCTTGAAATACTCATCGATGGCCGGGTAATCGGGGCGCTCGATCGGCGTCATCAGCCAACGGTTGATCGACAGGCCGATGACGATATCGGCCAGGCTAAACCGCGCGCCGGCGACGTAAGCCTTGGTGGTCGCGAGTTGGTGTTCGAGGATGGCCATTTTCTGGTTCCAGCCACGTATGCCGACTTCAATGCGATGGGCGTCCTGATATTCGGGGTCCTTGCGCACCAGCGCCATGAACGCGTAGCTCCAGGCTGCATTGAGATCGGTGGCCTGCCAGTCCATCCATTGCTCTACCCGGGCGCGGGCGGCCGGTTCGCCGGGCAGCAACTCGTGATGGTGTTGGTGTTTGCCGGCCAGATAGCGGCAGATGGTGTTGGACTCCCACAACACCCCCGCCTCATCGATGATCACCGGGACCTGGGCGTTGGGGTTGAACCTGAGAAACTCGGGGCTATGGGTCGAGGCAAACCCGCTGCCCCAATCCTCGCGCTCGAAGGACAAGCCCAGTTCCTCGCAGGTCCACAGCACCTTGCGGACGTTGATCGACGAGGCTTTGCCGAGCACTTTCAGTGAATGGTCCATGTTGCTACTCCATCAGCGAATAAGGCGTCTGGAAATCATACCTCACGCACCGTATGGAAATGTTTGAGCCGGCTTGCTGGCGATAGCTGTTATCAGGCGAAATCGATGTCGATGGTCAAGTCGCCATCGCCAGCAAGCCGGCTCCTTTGCAGACATGAGCGGTGTCGTCAGGTGCTTTCTCGCACCTTCAGCTCAAACCCCATGTCCTGGACGGGCCTGGCCACCGTGTTGCCGGCCATCAGGGTCAACATCTGTTCGGCTGCGCGACGGCCGATCGCTTCACGCGGGGTGTTGATGCTGCTCAGGCGCGGCACCATGTGCGCCGACGCCGGCAGGTCGTTGAAGCCGAGGATCGCCACCTGTTCGGGGATTTTGATCCCGTGGCGCATGGCTTCAAGCAACGCGCCCTGAGCCAGGTCGTCGTTGCCGAAGAAGATTGCATCGACATCCGGATGGCTGGCGATCATCTGCAAAAACAATTCGCCACCCAGGCCTACGGAAGACGGGCGTGGGGTCAGCACTTCCAGGGCCGGGTCGTACAGACCGGCCTTCTGCAGAGCGCGGCGGTAACCTTCGCCGCGCAGCAAGGTGCGCTGGTCCAGTTGCGCACCGATGTAGGCCAGGCGCTTGCGACCACGGGATAGCAGGTGCTCGGCGGCTGTCTCTCCAGCGGCCAGTTGCGAGAAGCCGACGCAATTAAGGCCGGCGGCGCTGTCCAGCTCCATCATGTACACGCAAGGAATGTTGCTGGCTTCGATCATCCGCCGCGAGCTTTCGGTGCGGTCAAACCCGGTCAGTAACAAGCCGCGCGGCTGATAGGCCATGTAATTGCGCAGCAGGTTTTCTTCTTCGTCGCGGGAATAATGGAAGTTGCCGATCAGCACTTCGAAGCCCTTGGGACGCAAAACCTGATGAATGGCTTCCAGGGTGTCGATGAACAGCAGGTTGGACAACGACGGCACCAAAACCACCACCGAATGGCTCTGGGCCGAGGCCAATGCACGGGCGGCAGGGTTGACCACATAGTTGAGCTCAAGTGCGGCTTTCTGGACTTTTTCCACCAGTTCGGTGGCCACGCTGCTCACGCCGCGCAAGGCGCGCGAAGCGGTAATCGGGCTGACACCGGCCAGGCGTGCGACTTCGTTCAGAGTAGGGCGGCCAGTGGTGCGGGTATTTTTATCGTTTTTAGTTGGATTCATCGACGGCTTGCCAAACAAAATTCAAGGCACTAAGGTAGCGCTGTCTCGATGCAGCTGCAAATGCGTGAGCGGGGGTTCGCCTGATCCTCGCTTTTTGGCGTTGAGACCGAACATGCTGCAACCCATAAAATGACAAGAAAGGCGTCGGCAACTTCTGCTTTTGTTTGAGTGTCATAGCTGACAAAGGTAGCGCTGTCTGCGCGCTGAGGTGTTACATGAATCATCCCATCACCGCCCTGGTCATCATGGGCGTTGCCGGTTGCGGCAAGACGTGCGTCAGTGAAGCCCTGTGCCAACTGAGCGGCGCCACTGCCATTGAAGGCGACTCTTTCCACCCTGCCGCCAATATCGAAAAGATGAGCGCGGGTATTCCCCTGAACGACGAAGACCGTGCCGGCTGGCTCGACAGCCTGTGCGATGAATTGCGCCGCATTGACGCCAAGGGCCAGCGCCCGGTGCTGACGTGCTCGGCGCTCAAGCTTATTTACCGCGAACGTCTGCGCAGTGCCTTGCCGGGCCTGGGCTTTGTGTTCCTGGAGCTGACCCCCGAAGTCGCCGCCGACCGTGTTTCCCACCGGCCGGGCCACTTCATGCCGTCGACCCTGATCGACAGCCAGTTCGCCACCCTCGAATCCCCCGTCGGCGAGCCATTGACCCTGGCCCTCGATGCTTCGAACCACAGCGTTGATGAACTGGCCGTCCAGGCTCACCACTGGTGGCTCGAGCATGGCTTGAAGCGCGCCGGTTAATTTTTTGCTTGCAGAGATAGCGCTGTCCTTATGGCTTTCGAATTACCCGCTTTAATAACAACAACAACCAGGAGACACCCCTAATGTTTGGCATGTCCCACGAGACGTTCCTGCTGCTCGATGCAGTGGTCACGGTGATCGGGCTTATCGTCTTGATTACCAAGTTCAAGTTGCACCCGTTCCTTGCCCTGATCATTGCCGCCGCCTTCCTCGGGCTGACGTCCGGCATGCCGATCGGCACGATCATCAAGGCGTTCCAGGACGGCTTCGGTGGCGTGCTCGGTTTCGTCGGCATCATCCTGGCGCTGGGCACCATGCTCGGCAAAATGATGGCCGAGTCGGGCGGGGCAGACCAGATTGCCCAGACCCTGATCCGCGCCTTCGGCAAGGACAAAGTGCAGTGGGCCATGATGTTCGCCGCGTTCCTGGTGGGCATTCCGCTGTTCTTTGAAATCGGCTTCGTGTTGCTGATTCCGCTGGTGTTCATCGTTGCCCGTCGCACTGGCGTGTCGATCATCAAGATCGGTATCCCGCTGCTGGCCGGCCTGTCCGCGGTACACGGCCTGGTGCCGCCGCACCCGGGCCCGCTGCTGGCGATTGGCGTGTTCGGTGCCGACATCGGTAAAACCATTCTTTATGGCCTGATCGTGGCGCTGCCGACCGCGATCATTGCCGGTCCGATCTTCGGTACGTTCATCGCCAAGCACATCCCCGGTCATCCGAACCAGGAGCTGGTGGATCAACTGGCCCGCGAAACGGATTCGGCTGCACTACCAAGCTTCGGCATCACCCTGGTGACCGTGCTGCTGCCGGTGTTCCTGATGCTGCTCAAGACCTTCGCCGACGTGGTGCTGCCGGAGGGCAACATCTTCCGTTCCTTCATGGACCTGATCGGTCACCCGATCTCGGCATTGCTGCTGGCTTTGCTGCTGTCGCTGTACACCTTCGGCTACAAACAGGGCATCGGTTCCAGCCAAATGATGAAATGGCTGGACGCGAGCCTTGCGCCGACCGCCGCGATCATCCTGATCATCGGTGCCGGTGGTGGCTTCAAGCAGATGCTGGTGACCAGCGGCGTGGGTGACGTGATCGGCCACATGGCGGTCAACGCACAGATCTCGCCGATCCTGCTGGCGTGGTTGGTGGCGGCGGTGATTCGTATTGCCACAGGTTCGGCAACCGTAGCGACCATCACTGGCGCGGGCATCGTGGTGCCGGTGGTCGGGATGATCCCGGGTGTGAACCGTGAGCTGCTGGTGCTGGCGACCGGTGCCGGCTCCCTGATCCTGTCCCACGTGAACGACGCCGGTTTCTGGCTGGTCAAGCAGTACTTCAACATGACCGTGGCCGAAACCTTCAAGACCTGGACCGCGATGGAAACCATCCTGTCGGTGGTGGGCCTGGGCTTTATTCTGTTGTTGTCGCTGTTCGTTTAAGCGATTCGCCAGATACAAAAAAACCGCAGCGATGCGGTTTTTTTGTGGGTGATCAAAACTCAACGTTGATCACTTTTGTGGCGAGGGAGCTTGCTCCCGCTCGGCTGCGAAGCAGTCGCAAACCCGGTCAAGGCGTCCTGGCTGAAGAAATGCGGTGACCGGTTTCGGGGCCGCTTCGCGACCCGGCGGGAGCAAGCTCCCTCGCCACAGGATCGTTGTTGTCACAGGTATCGGAGTTCAGGCGTTGGGTTTGGTGACCAGCCCATCCGCCCGGAACATCCCGCGAATCCCGCGCACGGCCTGACGAATCCGATCCTGGTTTTCGATCAGCGCAAAGCGCACATGATCATCGCCATACTCGCCGAAACCCACACCCGGCGAGACGCACACCTTGGCCTCAGCCAGCAGCTTCTTGGCGAACTCCAGCGAGCCCAGATGCGCATAAGCCTCGGGAATCTTCGCCCAGACATACATCGACGCCTTCGGGTTTTCCACCATCCAACCCAATTCATGCAGGCCTTTGACCAACACGTTTCGGCGCTGCCGGTACTGTTCGGCGATGTCGCGCACGCATTGCTGATCGCCTTCCAGTGCGGCAATCGCCGCCACTTGCAGCGGGGTGAAGGTGCCGTAGTCGTGGTAGCTCTTGATCCGCGCCAGGGCGTTGACCAGCTCCGGGTTGCCGACCATGAAACCGATGCGCCAACCGGCCATGTTGTAGCTCTTGGACAGGGTGAAAAACTCCACCGCAATGTCCTTGGCGCCCGGCACCTGCATGATCGACGGGGCTTTCCAGCCGTCGTAGACGATGTCGGCGTAGGCCAGGTCATGCACCACCAGCACGTCGTACTGCTTGGCGAGGGCGATGACCCGTTCGAAGAAATCCAGCTCCACACATTGTGCGGTCGGGTTGGACGGGAAGCCCAGAATCATCATTTTCGGTTTCGGGATCGAGCCGCGAATGGCCCGCTCCAGTTCCGCGAAGAAATCCACGCCCGGCACCAGCGGCACCGATCGCACCTGGGCGCCGGCAATCACGGCACCGTAGATGTGAATCGGGTAGCTCGGGTTTGGCACCAGCACCGTGTCGCCCTGGTCCAGAGTCGCCAGCATCAAATGCGCCAGGCCTTCCTTGGAGCCGATGGTGACAATGGCTTCGCTTTCCGGGTCGATGTCGACCTCGTAGCGTTCCTTGTACCAGTTGGAAATCGCCCGGCGCAGGCGCGGAATGCCCTTGGACGTCGAGTAACCGTGGGTGTCTTCGCGCTGGGCGACCTGGACGAGTTTGTCGACGATGTGCGGCGGCGTGGCGCCGTCAGGGTTGCCCATGCTCAAGTCGATGATGTCTTCGCCACGACGTCGGGCGGCCATCTTCAGCTCGGCAGTGATGTTGAAAACGTAAGGGGGGAGTCGATCTATGCGCGCAAAGCGGCGCGGCGAACCTTGTTCGGCCATTGTTGCCTCGGATAACGTAAGCGCCCGGAACCGTCCGAGCGACGCTGGTCACTGTGGTGACCTGTGGCGGAATGTAAGGGCAGCTGTGGCAGACTGTCCAGCCTCAAAATAAACAATTTTTTCCGAAGGATAGGGTTAGATGGAATTTACCAGCGGCTTCTTGCTGAGCCTTTCGCTGTGCCTGGACATCGGCGTGGCCAACATTGCGATGATCACCCTGGCGATGCAGCGCGGCTATTTTCAAGGCTTTGCGCTGGGATTGGGCACCTGCGTCGGCGACCTGATCTACGCCGTGCTGGCCCTGGCGGGCATGACCGTGTTGCTGCAATACGAAACCGTGCGCTGGGTGTTGTGGATCGGTGGCTCGGCGCTGCTGGTGTACTTCGCGGCGAAGATGATTTATTCGGCGATCCACCATGAAGCGCTGCTGGCGGAGACGGCAGAAGTCGGGCACAACTCCCATCGCAAAGAGTTCTTTCGCGGGATCTTCCTGGCCATGTCGTCGCCCAGTGCGATTCTCTGGTTCGCTGCGGTGGGGGGCACGTTGATCGCCCGTTCCGGTGGCGGTGGCGCCCTCAGTTCCGCGCTGTTTCTCGGCGGTTTTCTCTGCGCGGGGATTCTCTGGTGTGTCGGCCTGTGCTTTGCCGCAAGCCACGGCGGCAAGTTGCTCGGCGACAAATTGCTGCGCTACTCCTACATGGCATCGGCGGCGATCTTCTGCTATTTCGCGGTGTACGTGATTCTATCGGGCTACAACGAGTTTGTTGGCACAGGCGCCGCCGAGCAGTTGCACGCACTCTAACCGGGCGAACCGGGTTTGGCTTCTATACTCCCAGCCGAACCCACTTTTTAGCTTCAGGAGTCGAGTCATGGATGAGCAAACACGCGTCGAAGTGTCCGAACCCCGTTTTGAGCACGGGCATTTCCTGCTGATTGCCGGGCTGGGTGGCCGATTTACCCAAGAGACAACCCAAGGCATTCCCGCACTCTGGGAGAAATTCATTCCCGAGATGGGCAGGATTCCCGGTCAAAAAAGCGAAGTAACCTACGGCATCTGTTGCAATCCGGATGGCAAAGGGGGATTCGAGTACATCGCCGGCGTCGAGATCGACAAGCTTGACGACCTGCCAGACAAGTACCGTTGGGTCGAGATTCAGGCTCAGCATTACGCGGTGTTCGAGCACAAAGGCTCGCTGGATCAGTTGCCCGCGACCTTTCAGTACATCTGGAAAATCTGGTTGCCGCAGTCCGGTAAAGAAGCGGCGGATGCCCCGGAGTTCGAACGCTACAGCGAAGACTTCAACCCGAAGCTCAACACCGGCAAGCTGGAAATCTGGCTGCCGATCAAGGCGTAATCCATGCATCGAGTGGCGGATCGGGAGATTCGCCACTCGATGTCACGCGGCTGCTGATTTAACATTCCCCAACCTATTCTTCGTTGACCCCGAGCTGCCATGAACACCGTTATCCGCAATGTCACACCGGCCGACCTGGACCGCTGCTACGCCATTGAAACCATTGCCTACGAAGGTGACGAAGCCGCGACCCGTGAGAAAATCGCAGCGCGCATTGCCACCTGGCCCGAGGGTTTCATCGTTGCCGAAGTGGACGGCGTGGTGGCCGGTTTCATCAATTCGGGGGCGGCGTTCCAGGTGGAAATGTCGGACGAAGCGTTCAAGGAATTGATCGGCCACGACCCGGACGGGCCGAACGTGGTGATCATGTCGGTGGTGGTGCACCCGGATTATCAAGGGCAGGGGTTGGCGAAACGTTTGATGGGCGAATTCATCGAGCGCATGCGTGCGCTGGGCAAAACCAGCATCCACCTGATGTGCAAGGAACGGCACATTCCGCTGTATGCCGGTTTCGGTTTTGCCTACATCAAGCCATCGGCGTCTGACCATGGCGGCATGGCGTGGCATGAGATGCTGCTCAATCTCTGAATCAATACAAAGCCCGGTGGGTAGCCTAGAAAATCATTCCCATCCGCCGCTCATAACCAATCCGCCCCTTGTACGCCTCGCCACTGTCGACAAAGCCATATTGGGCATACAAGCCAATGGCCGACGCATTGTCCGCATCCACCGACAATTCCAACCCGCGAATCTCCGGCCAGGCCAAGCGCGCCGCCTCGGGCAGCGCTTTGAGGCAGGCCTTGCCATAACCTTTGCCTTGGGACCGTTGGTCGACTTGCAGCGCATGCAAGGTGGCGCTGTGTTCATTGGCCCAGGCCGGAAGCGCGGGTGGGCGCTTGAGCAGCAGGAAGGCCACGGGAATGTCTTCGGCCAGCAGGGCAAATCCTTTGACGCCCGGGCCGGGCTTGGACAACAAGGTGTGCAAGGCACCGTGGATGTCACCGGAGAACTTTATTTGCTCGGGATGTACTTCAATGGCTTCGACCTGCAGGCGTTGCTGCGCATTCAGGCTTTCATACGGCACGAGTCGGGCTGTCACTGGAGTGTCCTTTTTCCATCATCTATTGAGTCTCGGATTCTAGCGATTCCGGCGATCTGGATTATTTTTATTTCACCTGTCGATTCACCGGATCGCCAGACGACTAAGGGTGTCTTCCCATAAAAACCACGGAGAACCACCATGAACTCGCAAACCCAGATCCAGAACCTGATCGACAGCTATCGCCAGGCCGTCATGTCCAAGGACGTGGAAAAAGTCATGGCGCTGTATGCCGATGACATCGTCTCCTTCGATGCGGTCAAGGCGTTGCAATTCAAGGGCAAGCCCGCCTACCGCGCCCATTGGCAGGAATGCATGCAAATGTGCCCCGGCCCGCACATCTTCGAGTTCCACGAGGTCACCATCGAGCCGTCTCAGGAAATCGCTTTCGCTCACTGGCTGGCGCATTGTGGTGGCACCAATGAGAAAGGCGAAACCCAGGCCTGCTGGATGCGCGTCTCGCAGTGCTATCGTCAGGCAGCCGGGTTGTGGCAGATCGTTCATGAACACTGGTCGGCGCCGTTCGACATGCAGACCGGCGCACCGCTGTTCGACCTCAAGCCCTGAAGTTTTTTATCGCAAACAGCGCCAAAGTGCCGACCCGCGGCCATCGTTGTTCCGTTCGATAAGGAGAGCGTGATGAAGTATTTATGCCTGGTCTACAGCGATGAGCATTTGCTGCATTCGTTGCCGGAAAGCCCGCACGATTCTGAGTGCATGGCTTATGCCGAGTCGATCCAGGGCAGCGGCCGGATGGTCGCCGCCGAGGCGCTGGAGTCCGTGCAGACCGCCACCACGGTGCGCATGCGCAACGGCAAAATGTCGATCACCGACGGCCCGTTCGCCGAAACCAAGGAGCAATTGGCCGGGTTCTACCTGATCGATGCCAAGGACCTCAACGAAGCGATCCAGGTGGCCGGGAACATCCCGGCGGCGCGGGTCGGCAGCGTTGAAGTGCGCCCCGTGCGCCAGCTGAATCCTTGAATGATGGTGGTTGCGGCGGTCAAGGCGCGGGTCGAGCAGGTTTATCGTGAAGAGTCGCGGCGGATTCTGGCGACATTGATTCGCTTGCTCGGCGACTTCGACCTCGCCGAAGAGGCCTTGCACGAGGCGTTCTTCGTCGCGGTCGAGCGCTGGCAACGGGACGGCGTGCCGGATAACCCGCGCACCTGGCTGGTGTCCACCGGGCGTTTCAAGGCCATCGACGTGCTGCGTCGACGTGCGCGGTTCAATGCTTCGCGGCCATTGTTGCTGGCGCAACTGGAAGAACTGGAGCAGGCCGACTGGAGTGACGAAGACGTGGAAGACGATCGCTTGCGCCTGATCTTCACCTGTTGTCACCCGGCATTGGCAGCGGATGCCCAGGTGCCGCTGACCCTGCGGGAAGTCTGCGACCTGACCACGGAAGAAATCGCCCGGGCCTTTCTCTCGGCGCCGGCGACCATCGCCCAGCGCATCGTGCGTGCCAAGGCAAAAATCCGTGACGCAAAAATCCCCTATCAAGTGCCCTCCCTGGCGGAACTGCCCGAACGCCTCGACAGCGTGCTGCGGGTGATTTATCTGGTGTTCAATGAGGGTTACTCCGCGTCCATCGGCGCACAAGTGACCCGCGAAGACCTGACGCGCGAGGCGATTCGCCTCGGCCGGTTATTGATGGAGTTGCTGCCGGAACCGGAGGTCATGGGCTTGCTGGCCATGATGCTGTTGCACGAGTCGCGGCGGGTGGCCAGAACCTGCGCGAACGGCGAGTTGGTTTTGCTGGATGAACAGGACCGAACGCTGTGGGACGGCGAAATGATTGCCGAAGGTTGCAGCTTGGTGGAAAGGGCACTGAGCAGCCGCCGATTCGGTCCGTATTGCCTGCAAGCGGCGATTGCCGCAGTACATGCCGAAGCGCCGTCGGTGGATGAAACCGATTGGGAGCAGATCGTCGGGCTGTATGACGTGTTGCTGCGGGCGGTGCCTTCGCCGGTGATCGAGTTGAACCGGGCGGCGGCGATTTCCAAGCGCGATGGGCCGATGGCGGGGTTGATCCTGGTGGAGGCGATTCTGGCGCGCGGTGATCTATTGGATTACCACCTGGCGCATTCGGCTCGGGCGGAGTTTTGTCGGCAGTTGGGGCGGGTGGAACAGGCGCGGGAGGCGTATGAGCGGGCCTTGGCGTTGACGCAGCAAGCGCCGGAGCGGCGGTTTATCGAGGGCCGGCTCAAGGCGTTAAATTGATGTGAGCGCACTGGCCCTATCGCGGGCAAGCCCGCTCCCACCGTGTCGGGTGGTGTTTCATCAATTTGCGACCAATACAAAAACCTGTGGGAGCGGGCTTGCCCGCGATGAGGTCAGTAGATTCACCACTATTCCAGCATCTTTCCCAGCAACCAACTCCCCGCCGGCCCCGGCGGATGCAGCCGCGACCACAGCGCATCCACTGACACCGTTTTCGGCCAGCCGCGCACCTGCAGCTCTTGCAAGGTCCCCGGCCCGAAACGTGCCACCAGCCAGCGCGGCAACGGCGCCCAGCCAAAACCGCCCTGAGCCATTTCCAGCAGCATCAAATAACTCGGCGCCGACCAGACGCGGCCCTTCGCCCGGCTCTCATACGGGTTGACGATGGTCGCCAGGCGCAATTCGCGGTGTTGCTGCAGCACCTCCTGATCAATCTGATCCAGCGTGGCCAACGGATGCTGCGGCGACACGAACAGGGCGATTTCCGTGCGTTCGTCCACCGTCGAGTTGACCAGGTCCGGTGGATAGCTGTCCTGCATTTCTGCAAAGGCAATCTGCGCCCGGCCGCTTTGCACCAGCGCCACCAAGTCATCGCATTCGGCGATCAGGCATTCAAGCTCCAGGTCCGGATAACGCTGCTCGAACGCACTGAGCGAAGCTTCGAAGCGGTCGGATTGATAGGTGTCGGAAAGCGCCACAGTCAGTTTCGCCTCGACCCCTTGGGAGAGTTGGCTGGCGGTCATTTCCAGACGACTGGTGGCGGCCAGAATCTCCTCGGCCCGTTGCAGCACCACGCGCCCGGCCGGCGTCAGCCCGGGTTTGCGGCTGCTGCGGTCGAATAACGTCAGGTTCAGGTCGATCTCCAGGCTGGCCACTGCCGCGCTGATGGTCGACTGACTACGGCCCAGCTTGCGCCCGGCGGCGGAAAAAGAACCCTGGGTGGCGGCTTCGACAAACGCCAGCAGCACTTCATGCGAGGCCATGAACTATCGTCTTGATCGATGGTTATTGGTTATGAAGTATCGGTCGGACGGCGGATCATGGCAACCATCGTCACCCAAGGGAGTCAGGCCATGAGCGCCAACAAATCCATCACTGAACGTATCTTCCAGGCCATCGGCTTCGAATTGCTGGCCATTCTGATCTGTACCCCGTTGCTGGCCTGGATCATGGACAAACCGATGCTGGAAATGGGCGCCGTCACCGTGGTCATCGCCGTCTTGGCGCTGGCCTGGAACGTGGTCTTCAACGGCCTGTTCGACCGGGTGCTCAAGCGTTTCGCCATTGCCCACAACGCCTGGGTCCGTGTGGTGCACGCGATGTTGTTCGAAGGCGGACTGGTTGCCCTTGGCGTGCCGTTGATTGCGTGGTGGCTGAACGTCAGCCTGTGGCAAGCGTTCCTGCTGGATATCGGGGTGCTGCTGTTTTTCCTGCCGTACACCTACGTTTATCACTGGGCGTATGACGTGGTGCGCGAGCGGGTGCTGTTGAACCGGGTGGTTTGTTGAGGTGTGGAGAGGGAGCAAGCTCCCTCTCCACAGGGTTGTGCTGGCAGCGACTTACAAGAACATCCCGCCCGACGCTTCAATTCGCTGCCCGTTAATCCACTGGCTCCCCGGTGCGACCAGCAAGGCAATCGCGGCGCCAATATCGTCAGGCCGACCGGCGCGACCCAACGCCGTGTTGCCCGCCACCATCTTGTTCACCTCGGCGTTATCACGCACGGCGCCGCCACCGAAATCGGTTTCGATCGCACCGGGGGCAAGGATATTCACGCTGATGTTGCGTGCACCCAGCTCCTTGGCCTGGTAACGCGTCAGCACTTCCATCGCACCTTTCATCGCTGCATAGGCGCCGTAGCCCGGCAGACTGAAACGAGCCAGACCGCTGGAAATATTGATGATGCGTCCGCCGTCATTGAGCAATGGCAGCAGTGTTTGCGTGAGGAAAAACGGCCCCTTGAAATGGATATTCACCAGCAGGTCGAACTGTTCGACGGTGGTGTCGACGAAATTCGCATGCATGCCGATCCCCGCGTTGTTGATCAGGAAGTCGAAGTGCTCGCGGTCGAACTGGTCGCGCAAGACAGTCGCCAGTTGAGTGGCGAACGCGGCGAACTGCTCACTCTTGCCGACGTCGAGTTGCAGCATGGCCGCACGGCCACCGAGGCTTTCAATTTCGGCGACCAACGCCTGGGCCTCATCGGCGCGGCTGTTGTAGGTGCCGATGATGTCGACGCCCTGGGCGACCAGATGCAAGGCAGCGTTCTTGCCAAGGCCACGGCTGGCGCCGGTGATGAGTGCGATTTTACGGGTCATGGGACTTCCTCAAGTGCAGTGGACAGTGGGTGTGAGGAAGTTTATTTATCCGCTACAGAGTGATAAATATGCGCAAACCGGAATCACTGGTCGGTTTAGTCGAACAATAAAGGTCAGGCCCATGAACAAGCTGGAACTGCTGCGCACCTTCGTCCGGGTCAGCGAGATGTCGAGTTTCACCCTCGCCGGGGAAAGCCTGGGTCTGCCCCGATCGACGGTGTCCGAGCATGTGCAGGCACTGGAAGCCTTGCTGGGTACGCGCCTGTTGCAGCGCACCACGCGCAAGGTCCAGGCGACCCAGGACGGTTTGGTGCTGTACGAGCGCAGCAAGGACCTGCTGTCGCACATGGATGAAATCGAAGGCCTGTTCCGTCAGGACGAAGCCACCTTGGTGGGGCGCATTCGGGTCGATATGCCGAACATTCTGGCCCGGCGCGTGGTGATGCCGCGCCTGCCGGAGTTCACGGCGCGTCACCCGCTGCTTGAGCTGGAAATCAGCAGCACCGACCGGCGGGTAGACCTGCTCGGTGAGGGTTTCGATTGTGTGGTGCGGGTGGGGGCGCAACCGGATCAATCGGTGGTTGCGCGGCATCTGTGCGACTTCGCCATGGTCAACTGCGCCAGCCCCGGGTATGTGCAGCGCTACGGCATGCCGCAGACGCTGGAAGATCTGGCGCAGCATCGGCTGGTGCATTACGTGGGCGTGCTGGGCGCGCGTTCGGAAGGTTTTGTCTATGAGGTCGATGGCAAGGTGCAGCGGCTGCCGATGGCCGGCAGCATCACGGTCAACAGCACCGACGCCTATGAGTCGGCGTGCCTGGGTGGTTTTGGTCTGATCCAGGCGCCGCGAATGGGCATGCGCAAACATCTGCTGGGCGGGGAATTGGTCGAGGTGTTGCCGCAGTTCAACGCGCCGTCCATGGAGGTGTCACTGCTCTACGCCCGCCAGCGGCATTTGCCGTTGCGGGTGAGGGCGTTCATGGATTGGTTGGGGCAAGTGGTTCAGTCAGCCTCATAAGCTGCGGGAACGTTCAATAATCCTGGCGCTTACGAAACGCCCAACGCCCGGCAATCACGGTAAACGTCGCCACCAGCGCCACCAGAATCCAGAACCCTTCCGGATCCTGGGATAGCGGCACCCCGCCCACGTTCATGCCGAAAAAACCGGCAATGATGTTGATCGGCAACGCCAGCACGGTCACCACCGTCAGGGTGAACAGCGTGCGGTTGCTCTGCTCGTTGAGGTTGGCGGCGATTTCTTCCTGCAGCAGCTTGATGCGCTCACCGAGCGCCGTCAGGTCGTTGATGATCAGCGCGAACTCCTCGGTGGATTTGCGCAGCTCCTTGACGTCTTCCTTTTGCAACCACGGCGGCGGGCGATTGAGCAGGCGCAGCAGCGACCCCGGTTCCAGTGCCAGCAAGCGTTGCAGGCGCACCAGCACCCGTCGGTTGGCGCCCAGTTCGGCACGGTTGGTCGACAGGCGCGAGGAGAGCAATTCATCCTCGATCTGATCGACACTCTGGCTGGTCTTGCGCACGATCTGCGTCAGCACTTCACCCTGGTCGCGCAGCAAATGCACCAGCAATTCCAGTGGCGAACGAAAGCACTCGCCGGCCTTCACCGAGGAACGCAACTTGTCCACCGAATGCAGCGGTTGCAGGCGCGCGCTGATGATCAACCGACTGCGCGCGCACACCCACAACGTCGAGACATCCGACGAGACCATGCTGCTGAGGTTGAACACCACGTCGTTGACCACCGCCAGCAACGCCGAGTCGACATGCTCGATGCGCGTCGACCGAGAACCTTCATGCAAGGCTTCGAAAAACTCGTCGGGCAACTCCAGATGGTTTTTCATCCAGCGCTCGCACGCGGCGTGGGCGAGGTTCAGGTGCAGCCAGAGAAACTGCTCGTCGTCTTCCGGTTGCTGCAGGCAGCGCAAAGCCCTGGCCGAGTCGATTTCCTGGCCGCGCTCGCCGGGGCGAAAACTGAAACCGTAAAGCAGGCCGAACAGATCCGGATCGCGATGGCTTTGATCAATGCTGTGGTTCATGAGAGCTCGCAAAGAGAGGCGCCTGTCGCGGGTTTTACAGGTTCACGTGAGCCGCATCATCGCAAGGCTGGATGACGATTTTGTGACAATTGTGTAGCGCAAACGATTGCTCTGCCGGTGGTCGGATTTGACTCAAGAACCGCTCTGGCACGCCGATTACGCATGGGTTAAGTTGCGCGCCCTCGGCCAAACGCCAAGGTCGTGGACAGGGATGTCCGGACACCTTTCACGCCTACCGGGGCGTGTCTCATTCCTGCCATGAGTACCTTCCGATGTTTTTGCAAAAGTCCCTGAGAGCGCAAATTCTTGCCTTGTTGAGCGGTAGCCTGTTGGCGATGTTGTTGATCGCCCTGGCTTGCTTTCATTTCCTCTCCAGCGGCGTTCAACGCTACGCCAGCCTGATCGAAGGGCCATTGCACACTTCGCAATTGATCGACGAAGCCAACCTGCAATTCAAGGTGCAGGTGCAGGAGTGGAAAAACGTCCTGCTGCGCGGCAAGCAACCGGCGGACCTGAACAAGTACTGGTCGCAGTTCGAAGACCGTCAACGCGATGTGCAAAACATCCTCGGCGAACTGGCAGGGCAAAAGGGCATCGAACCGTCACTCAAGTCCCGCATCGAACGGCTGCGTGACGAACATCGACAGTTGGGCGCCGCTTACCGGAAGGGCCGTGATGCTTTCGTGGCGGCCGGTGGCGATCCGGCGGCGGGGGATGCCGCTGTCAAAGGCGTCGACCGTGCGACCAGCGAGCAGATGAGTGGACTGGTCAGCGAACTGCGCAAGCAGGGAGCCGAGCAATCGACGCTGATCAGTGCCAGTGCCGATCGCACCGTGCTGCTGGGGCTGATCGTCATGCTCGCCTCAGGGCTGTTGATCGGGCTGCTGAGCCTGTGGCTGATCAACCGCAACCTGGTCGAGCCGATTCGCCAACTGATCGAATACGTCGCGCAACTCAGCCAGGGCCGCTTCGCCCAGCGTGTCGCCAGCCATCGCCAGGACGAACTGGGCAAACTGGCGATGGCCGCCAACACCCTGCGTGACTTCCTCGCTGAAACCTTCAGCCGTTTGCAGCGCAGTGCGTCAGACCTGGACAGCGCCAGCGGTGAACTGAATTCGATCGCCACCTTGATGGCCGGTGGCACCAACGAGCAATTCAACCGCACCGATCAGGTGGCCACGGCGATGAACGAAATGTCCGCCACCGCCCAGGAAGTCGCCCGCCACGCGGCCGATGCGGCGCGCGCGGCAGACGATGCCGATCAGTCCGCGCAGCAGGGCGAAAAAGTCATGCAGGGCACTATCCACACCATCACGCAAATGCGTGGCGAAATCGCCAACACCGCCACGGTCATCCGCCAACTGGAAACCGACAGCGGGCGCATTGGCAAGGTGCTGGAAGTGATTCGCGGCATCGCCGAACAGACCAACCTGCTAGCGCTCAACGCCGCCATCGAAGCGGCACGCGCCGGTGAAGCCGGGCGCGGTTTTGCGGTGGTGGCCGACGAAGTTCGCAGCCTGGCCCAGCGCACGGCGGCGTCGATCATCGAGATCAACCAGATCATTCAAACCGTGCAGACCGGCGCGATCGATGCGGCGCAGGCGATTGAAAGCGGTCAGGCGCGCAGCGATGAGAGCGTCGAGCAAGTCACCCAGGCCGGCGCCATGCTTGAACGCATCACCCTCGCCGTGGAAGCCATCCGTGACATGAACCGCCAGATCGCCACCGCCGCCGAAGAGCAGACTTCGGTGGCCGAAGACATTTCGCGCAACCTCACCGAAATCACCAGCATCGCCAGCACCAACCTGGACAACGTGCAGCGCACGGAAGCGGCGAGCAACAACTTGCACGGTTTGTCGGGAGAATTGAACGAGGTGACGGCGCGTCTGAGCGCCTGACGAAAACGCCTGGGTACCGATTGGCTTTTGCGCGATCTAGAACCCAGACGCAAAAAAGCCGCACGATCGTTGAATCGTGCGGTTTTTTGCTGCGTGTATCAGTCGTCTTTTTTGTTCTTCAAGACTTCGCCGGTAGCGGCGTTCAAATCCACGTCCCATTCAACGTTTTTCGCGTCGCGCAATTCGACTTCGTACTCGTAACCGTTGAAGTGGTTGTCGAGGTCACTGTCGGTGATCGTGGCACCCGGATGCAGCTTCAGAACGATCTGGTTCAGTTCTTCCAGTGGCTTGATCTTGCCATCCTTGACCAACTGAGGAATCTGGTCGACAGGCACATCAGCCTGGGCCAAACCAGCGGTGAGTGTCAGAGCGGCAGCGGTGAACAGGGCAGTCAAAGTTTTCATGAGCTTCTTTCCTTGGGTGAGCTGTTTAAGTGGGATCAGATTAGCTTTTGTAACTTAATCCACCCTTAAAATTCCCTTTGCCTCGACATTCGCCAGGGCAATGCAAAACCTGTGGGAGCGAGCCTGCTCGCGATTGGGTCGACTCAGTGCTGTGTCAGACGCCCATTAATACCCATTATTCTTCAACACCTGATCAACACTCGCCGCTGCCGGACGTTTATAGAACTTCAACAGCTCGCTGGCGCGGTTGGTAAAGATGCCGTCGACCCCAGCGTCCATGACCTTCTGAAAATCCACCGCATCGTCGATGGTATAGACGTGCACCAGCAGGCCCTGATCGTGGGTGTACTGGTTCATCCACGGTTGCACCAGGTCCGAGTAACTCTGATCGCCGCCCTTGGTCAGCGCAGCGGAAGGGCCGGTACCGATCGCGCCCTGGGCCTTGGCGTAGTCGACCCAGCGCTGGAATTCGGCTTTGTCCTTCGGCGTCTGTTTGGCGTAAAAAGCGGCTTTGTCCTTCTCGCCGGATTCGGCAAACGTCACGTTGGATTTCGGCTCGATGCTGCCTTCGCCCACCCACAGCAGGAGGATTTTCGGTACTTGCGGCATTTCTTTTTGCAGGAGTTCGAGGCTGCTCTTCTCGAAGGTTTGCAGGATCACCTTGCCTTTGCCCTGGCCGACCGCCAACTCGCTCTTCGCCAGTTTCGATCCGGCCGGGCTTAGCCAGCCACGGTCATGGAGTTTGTCCTTGAGGTCGCGCTCGATGCCGGGAAACTGCTTTGGCTCCTTGGTTTCGATGTACAGGCCTGGCTTGTGCAGCGGGTTGCCCTGGGCAATGTCGATGATCTCATCGAGGGTCAGAATTTTCAGGCCCGCGTAGGAAGGACGCGCGCGCTCCGGGTAAGCCGTGTTGAACCAACTGCCGGCATCCAGGGTTTTCAGTTCGGCCATGGTGAACGCATTGGCGGGGCTGTCCTTGCGCTCCGGGAATTTACTGGCGACATCGGTGGTGCGTTGCAGGTTGTCGTCGTGCAGGGCGAACAGCACGCCATCCTTGCTGCGTTGCAGGTCCAGCTCCAGGTAATCGGCGCCGAGGTCCCGGGCCAGTTTGTACGCAGCAACGGTGGATTCCGGTGCATCGAACGAGGCGCCACGGTGGGCGATCACCGCCGGATGCGGGATGCCCGAGCGTGCGGCCAGCGCAGTGGGGCCGGGCTCGCTCGCGGCGTGGGCCTGACCGAGGCCGAGTAACAGACTCAGCAGCAAGGCGCTTTTGGTGAAGGTTGCAGGCATGCTCGAGATCCTTTCGCGATAGGTTCAAAGACGTCCCTTTTAACAACTGAGCGTTGCCAACGCTATCGCGAGACCGACATAAACGTGTTTAAAGCTGATATTCGTCAGCGCTTTTGTGCGCTCGTTTGCAGTACGCTTGGCCGCAATTTCCCCGGCAGAGGGAACCCGTCATCGCCCGCCCTGTGTGTAAACCATCGATCACCCTTGTGAGGTTTACCATGCGCATCACATCCCAGCTCATCTGCCAGGCCGCCGACCAACTCAAAGGCTTCGTCGGCCTCAACCGCAAGACCGGCCACTACATCGTGCGCTTCAGCGAAGACTCTTTCGGCATGGACGTGGCGGACGACGGCATCATTCCCACCAGCGAATTCGTCTGGGCCCTCGGCCCCGAGCAAACCATGACCCTCAAGCGCGAGCTGATTCAGCTGCTGCTGGACCAGAACATCGACGACCGGATCAACATCACCGAACCGTTGCGGGTGTACATGAACCGGCCAGACGTGCCGGAGATTTCGGCGCTGCGAAGTGTGGTGCGGGGCTAAAGCCATGCGTTCAGCCGCTGCGGCATACCCCTGAGCAGCGACGGTGCGCAGCGAGGTGAACATCACCGCGTAATACGGCGCGGTCGGTGTATTTGATGAGTTGGGGCGGTCGTTGAAGCTGCCGTAAACAGGCGTAATGCTGTCCACTTAAGAACAAACACTTTACCTGTGGCGAGGGAGCTTGCTCCCGCTGGACTGCGCAGCAGTCCCATTTTTTGGAGCCGCTTCACACGCCAGCGTCGGATCGCTGTCCGGAGCAAGTTCGTTCGCCGCCTAAACAGCTCAGCCTTTTGTTGGCGCCGCGTTCAACACGTGCTCATGCATTTCCGAGGTCAGGTTTTCGATGCGTTCGCTCAGTTCTTTGGTCATCTGAGTCAGGCGAGTGTTTTGTTCGAGTAACTCCATCAGTTGTGCGGTGTTCTTCGCCGCCTCTGCCTGCCGCTCACTGTTGGCAGTCGCCAGTGCTTCACGATGCTGGGCATCGGCCTCGGACTGCGCCTTATCGCGTGCTGCCTGACGGGTCTGGGCCAGCAGAATCAACGGTGCGGCATAAGCTGCCTGCAGGCTGAACGCCAGGTTGAGCAAAATGAAGGGATACGCATCGAAGTGGGTCACACCGGAGATGTTGAGGCAGATCCAGACCGCGACGATCAGTGTCTGTGCACCGAGAAAAGTCGGCGTACCAAAGAACCGCGCAAAGGCCTCGGCACGCAGGGCGAACTTGTCATTGCCAAAGGTCGGCGCCAAGTGGGCGTGGGGGCGATGGAAGCGCAGATGATCGACGGGGGAGGCTGGTTTGGCTTTGGTGGTGGTCATGGTGATCTCTGCTGGCGGCTGGGCTTGGATCACTATAACCCCGACCTCAGTTTCATTCTGAAACACATTGCGCTGATTGATCAGCAGCCGTCCAACGGGAGACACATTGTCATTTTTGCAACAGGTGGCAGGCCAGGAACATATCGAGCGCCGACTCCACGACATTGTTCTGCATGTCTGCCGACAAGCCCGGTAACCCCATGGAAACCTGCGGCCAGAACGCGAAGGATTTGAGCAGACCCTGGACCTGTTGCGCAGCAAACGCGGGATCGACGGCTTTCAAGCGACCATCGGCCTGGGCCGCACGAATCCACACAGTCAGGCCTTCCTCGCGTTCACCCATGCGGGCCACCATATTCTGCGCGCGCTCCGGGGAATGGATGGTTGCCGCAATGGCCACGCGTGCCAGGTCGAGAAAATTGTCATCGGCCAGCACCTGCATTTTTGCCATCAATTGCTGGCGCAGTTGCTCTCGCAGCGGTTGATCAGCTCGATAGGGTGTTTCCAGCTCTGCGGTGACGCGAGCCCATAATTGATTGAGGATTTCGGCGAACAACTCTTCCTTGCTAGGGAAGTGGTTATACACCGTGCGCTTCGACACACCGGCAGTGGCGGCGATCTTGTCCATGCTGGTGATGTCGAAACCGTGGGCACGGAACTCGGCAATCGCCGCCTGGATGATGGCTTCGCGTTTGCGGTCGGTGAGGCGCTGTGGAGCTGTCATAAATTAGCTTCGGCAGGAAATTACACTCGGTAGTTTACTTGCGATCGGCTTTGATGCAACCTTGGAACTACACTGTGCAGTGTAATGTTTTGTTAATCCTGCCCAGTGATAAAGAGAACCATCCGGCTGATGCGTGCGTGCCTTGGCCATTTATCGTCCCACCTTGAACAACCGGTTTCTTGCGGTTTTTCTGGAGTCATTCAGTCATGGCCAATACCACTTCCTCCGCGGACATCGTTGCCGCATCTGAAGCGTCCCGTCAGACAGAAGGGCAATACCTCAACCATGCACCCTTCCAGCGCGAAGGCTTTCGCAAAACCCTGCGCATCTTGTGGAACGTGATCTTCCACAAGCCCCGCGACACCCGTCCGAGCACGCCGGTGCCGGTGCAAACCCTGACCCGGGCGGCGCTGATTGCCGCGCCAAACCACAGCGTCTATCGCCTCGGCCATTCCACCGTGCTACTCAAGTTGCGCGACAAATTCTGGATCACCGACCCGGTCTTCGCCGAACGTGCTTCGCCTGTGCAGTGGGCCGGTCCGAAGCGATTTCACCAGCCACCGATCAGCCTGGAACAATTGCCACCGATTGAAGCGGTGATCCTGTCCCACGATCACTACGACCACCTTGATCAACAGGCTGTGCTTAAACTCGCCAACAAAACCAAATACTTCCTCACCCCGCTGGGCGTGGGCGACACCCTGATCAAATGGGGTATCGACGCCAGCAAAATCCGGCAACTGGATTGGTGGCAGGACACCGAAGTCGACGGCATTCGCTTCATCGCCACCCCCTCACAACACTTTTCCGGTCGCGGCCTGTTCGACGGTAACAGCACCCTCTGGGCCTCATGGGTGATGATCGACGACGCCACCCGCATCTTCTTCAGCGGCGACAGCGGCTACTTCGACGGTTTCAAACACATCGGCGAACAGTACGGCCCGTTCGACCTGACCCTCATGGAAACCGGCGCCTACAACGTCGAGTGGCCCCACGTGCACATGCAACCGGAACAAACCCTGCAAGCCCACATCGACCTCAAGGGCCGCTGGCTGCTACCGATTCACAACGGCACCTTCGACCTGTCGATGCACGCCTGGTACGAACCCTTCGACCGCATTCTCGCCCTGGCCTGGGAGCGCAGCGTTTCAATCACCACGCCGCAGATGGGCGAGGCGTTCAACCTGATGCATCCGCAACGCGGGGAAGCGTGGTGGTTGGCGGTGGAAGGGGAAAGTGAGCAGGTGACTGTGCAGAGCGCGTGATGCACTTCAATCGGGCCGCTTACTGTTAAGCGGCCCGAGCAAAGTTCTTATTCAACCATCGCAAAATCCGCCCGCCCCACCGGGTTAGGCGTAGAACCTCTCAAATTCATCCCGCGCCCCGGCGCGAACCCTGGGAAGAACACCAACCCCTCCGACTCAAACCGATAAGCCAATGCCAACCGAGTGACATCCAGTACTTCCTGCTTTGCCTCGAACCGTTGAATGGCCTCAACAGAAACCGAAGCCTCCCGCGACAACTCTTCCACACTCCACCCCAGCATCGCTCGGGCCTGGGCGCAGTGGGCCGGGGTGAATTGGAAGAGGGCGATACGTTCCAGGGTGATTTTCATCGCTTGAGAGGCCATGGGTGTTCTCCGGGCTCGAGAGTGTTGATCCAAAATATACTGTGTTTTTGTACAGTTGTTTTGGGCCCGAATCAAATGCAATTTTTGATTTGTCTTTTTGGCCGGACGAACGGCGCTGAGCTTATTTATCCGCCAACCCCGGTGCCTCCCGCACAATAAAGTGATCCAGGTTTTCAATATTCGCGCTGAACACCCCGAACGTCTGCTCGGGGTTTTTCTTGCTCGGCACCTGCTTCAACTCCGGCGTCACGCCATAGAAAAAGCAATACAACGCCCGCCCGCTCTCGATGGCATGCTTGATCTCCTCCAGGAACGCCTTGCGCTTGCGGTAGGTGTCGATCAGCTTCTTGCTGAGGTAAACATTGACCGAATACGGCTTCTTCTCGAACCAGACTTTCTTCTCGAAATCGATGCGAAAGCTCTGGGTGTAGTCCTTGATCTCTTTGATCTTGCCCCAGTAAATCAGCCCCCTGTTGTCCTGCAGGTACTCGATTTTTTTGAAGAAGGATCCGTAAGGCGCGGTGTGCTCGCCGATCTTCAGCGGCATGCGCTTGAGCAGGTCCTTGTCGTCGAAGTTCGATACGAAACATTCGACGGGGTGGGCGAAGATGCTGGTTTTGTCGGGTGCCGAATCGTGGCTAGGCGGCTCGAGGCGGCTGGTCTCCGAGGGCGTTAATGGCTCATCCCGCTGAACGTCTGCGCCCACCGTCGGGCTGGACGCCTTACGCACATATTCACGCCGAATCAGTAACAACTCTGATGGGAAATGCTCCTCACGACTGTCATCCGTTTCCGCCCCATCGGGGTCCACACCCGACGCCGGGGTCTTCAGGCTGACATAAGGACAACCCTCGACATGCCGCGTACTTGGCAGGTTCTTGAAGTGCGGCGTGCGCACGTAATTCACGTTCTTGGCGTTGAACGTCCCCAGCTCATTGGCCGCATCAAAGGCTAAACGACAGGCATTGTTGGGACACTGGAAATGCTCTTTCGCGGAATCGAACGCCATGGTCTCGTCGAAATTCAAATCGCGTACGTCATAGATCGACAGCTTGGCGTCGAGGCTGAGGCAGTAGGCGAGGTCGAATTTCATGGTGGGCTCGGGTTCGTGAGGGGGAAGGGTATTAATAGCGGGAGGCGAGTGGAGTTGCACTCACTGTCTTGAACACACCGCAAATCCATGGCAAGTCACCCAACCTCTGCGAGCCTGCTCACGATTCCCATCAACGACGCAGTATCCAAGTCGAGCACCGACTCTGTGGCGAGGGAGCTTGCTCCCGCTGGGCTGCGGTGCAGCCCCAAGACCATCGGATCTGGGGCCTGGCAATCATCCTGATTTACCATTTGTCCCGATAGATAAACGCCACTTGGTAGTCATAGGTAGACAAGCGAATGATATGGAGGAAATGGGGTTGAAGCGTATTGACCCAGTGCGGACCAACGTCAAACCCACGTTGTTTACATTGTTTTCGATTGGCATACCAAGCGCCTCGATCACAGAGCCGTCATCGCCAAAATCTTGCGACAGCTCCTCTCCTTCACCTAACTCAGTTTCCTTGTCGTACCATTCAAGTCTTATTTTCAACCCCATAGTTCACCCTGTTTCATTGCTTGGCACAAGTTCCTATGAAGTACTCCAAGCCCGCAGGAAATCTAACGTCTAAAATTTCGGACAGTGCCGTTACTTGAGACTCGTTCAAAAGTAACTCGCCTGGTTCCATTTCAGCGAGTGGCTTGGATTCAATGAGTTGAGCGACTTTTTCATTGAGTTCACTGCCATCAATGTCCAGTTCGAATTGTAAAGAATCGTCCTTCTTGTCGTCCGGATAAAAGCCAGTGATTAATAGGTAGCGCATGTTTTACTCCTTAATTTCTTGAGGTTTTCCTACCCGGTTTCGCTGGTTTTGTTTGCTCGCCGGTAATGTGATTGTATTCACCAAGGTGAATCCCCAGTTTGTCGTATTTTTCCACGGCATTACTTTTGTAGTCCCACTCATAAATTCGTCCCTTACGGTCAACCCAACGGGCGCGCTTCCTTCCACCTCCTTGAACAGATGACTTTGATTTTGCTCGAACTGCATCGGGGAAAGCGGGTAGCGTTTTCGGGTGGTCATAATACGAATGATCCCCCATTTGACTGACAACGATATAAACCGGCCTAACCCCCGACCCCACCGGAAACACAAGAATGAAATCCTTGTACTCAGGCGGATAAACCGGATGCACGATGATGTTGTCAGCCTGTTTCGTCGGCGGGTAAACCCAGATATGCGGGGCTTGTGGCGCCGCTTCCAAGGCGGGGATACCACGGATGTCGGAGCCGTCTTCGGCTGAGGTCCAGATCAGTTCGATGCCGTCGCCGAGATCGGCGACGTATTGGCTGTCTCGCAAAGCGATCTGCACGACATCGACTTTTCCCAATCGCGGTTCTCGCCGGTGTAGAAACCGTAACCCTTGAGGGTGCCGTCGGCTTGCTGTTCGATTTGCAGGCGCACGCGGGTGCGGGCCTGATTCAGGGCGCGGCTTGGAGAATTCGCCTTGTAGTTTAAAGTTGAGTTTTAATTATCACTACAGGTCAAAAATAGAGTCAGGTTGTGTGGGAGTGATATTGCGCAAATTCTCTCGATTTCGTTGATTTGTTTTTTTGTCAGTTTGTAGTCGTACACGTAATCTTCTTCAGTTTTCCAGTCCATTAATGCAGCTAGCTCACCGCTGAGAATTGGGAGTGTTTTTTCATATGACGCGAAATCATCCCCATCGCGTACGCCCATTACTGTGTGCTTCAAGGTTCTATTCTCCGTGTCGGATCTGCTGGTTTGGTCTGAGCCCCTGAGTTATGGTCAAACTCACCTAAGTGTTTTCCTCGCTTGTTGTATTTCTCCAATGCACCATGCTGAAAGTCCCATTCATATATCGTACCGGAGCCATCCTTCCAGCGAGGGCGTAAACCGCCACCCTTCATACGTGTTTTGGGTGGTGCCCATTTTGCACTTGGGAATGCGGGTAGTACGCTCGGTTTTGAGTGGTATTTATGAGAAACGCTCACCACAATATAAACCGGCTTCACCAACGACCCAACCGGAAACACAAGAATGAAATCCTTGTACTCAGGCGGATAAACCGGATTCACAATGATGCTGTCAGCCTGTTTCGTCGGCGGGTAAACCCAAATGTGAGGCGCCTGCGGAGCAGCTTCCAGTTTGGGGATGCCGAGAATGTCGGAGCCGTCTTCAGCCGGGGTCCAAATCAGTTCGATGCCTTCGCCGAGGTCTGCGACGTATTGGCTCTCGCGCAAAGCGATCTGCACGACATCGACCATTTCCCAATCGCGGTTATTGCCGGTGTAGAAACTGTAACCCTTGAGGGTGCCGTCGGCTTGCTGTTCGATATGCAGGCGCACGCGAGTGCGGGCCTGTTTAAGGGATCGGAGTTGGTCTTCGCTGTAGAGGGCGCTGTCGCCGAGGCTGGGCGTCCAGAACACGGCGACCAGGCCGACCAATACAGCCGTAGTAACTGCACTTACTGAAACTACAGCGCCTATCGCCGGAGCAACGAGGGTGGGAGCGCGAAGTGCCAGTTGGCCAATGCCAAGTGAAAGGGTAGAGCCGCTGACCGTCTGCAAATTCAGCAGACCGCCATTGTCGACCTCGCGAGCCCCGAGCCAGGCGATTTCGCCGTAGTCCTGCAGGCTGTCGGTGGGCACCATCCCCGAAGGATTGGAGTAGTTGATAACCGCGTCCGGCAACTTGCAGGACTTGGCGAAGACGCATCCGACTTGAACCGGTTTCTGTTCGACCTCGGCAACCTGGCGCTTGCGCAGGAATTCGTCTTGCCTGGCGAGCATGGCGTCGTAGGCGTTTTGCCGAGCATCGCGTTCGGCCAGCTCACTGGGCGTCATGAAGCGATAGGTGACGTGATGGCCGTCACCGGAAGGCGGGTTTTTAACCCTGGGAATGTCTTTGCTGCCAGCCACTGACTGTCCTTGTGCGTTCGTCCATCGGCAGCCCTGTGAAAGGGCTGGGCGACGTTAGCGAACGGGACAGAGTGTGGCAGTAGGATGGTTCTTGAATGACGTTAGGAAATGTCTTTGTTTCTGTGGATTGTGGCGAGGGAGCTTGCTCCCGCTGGGCTGCGAAGCGGCCCCAAAACAGCCAATCGCGATCGTTCAGACAGTTAAAAGGATTGGTGTTTGCTACTCCTCTTCTAGACGTTCCACGTTTTTATAGAGCCAAGCAGTGAACTCCACCCTGTCGCTCGAGTGATGACAACGTTGATGACAGTTTGGGCACAGCGCCACAACATTCGACGGAAGATCTGAACCATCTTGCGACAAATGCTTAACGTGATGCACCTCAAGAAACGGTTGACCATCCTTTTGAAATGGTGCGGGGTTGCCACAGCCTTCGCATTTGCCGTTAGCCTGTTGGCGAACCCACCCCCTTAACTCCGGATCACGAAAGTAAGTCTTTCTGGTCGACTCAGTCTGTATAGGATTTTTTATCCCTTTTGGGACGTACTGAAACAGTTGCCGCTCAAATTTGGCCGCTCGTTGCTCCAGTATTGCTTCATCTGCTGTTGGAACAGAGTCCTCAGATGTCAGAACGCTGGAGGCGCCGAGCGCCCTACGAATGCTGCGCGTAACATTAGCGCCAACATTCTTGGCAGGTTTGTACCCTTCAATGCGATCTCGACCTAGTTCGACCAGAACAGTAGAAATGTTCTGCATCCGAAATTCGACAGAGCCTTTAGTCCGACCGGCTAAGGGGCCCTCTCGCAGGATACGATTCTCTTCAGTTTTGACGAACTTTTGACCGGCCTGCTCGCGCGACAACATATTGAGATAGGCATCCACCGCAGCCTGAATTTCTACCTCACTCCAATCGCCTTTGCTCTTTTCCGTATCCATACAATCGCCGAGGGTTAAATACCCTCGGACGATACTGAGTGGCAACTACGACTGTCTACGAAAATTCCTACACAAAGAGCAGAGGATTCTTGCAGGCGGTCCTACAGGCTGGGCACCTAACCCATCGAATGCTTCGACGACTGAAACACCCCCGCTACTTTTCGCCACCACGGCTTCAATACTGTCGCCCGTCGCTGCGGTTGATCGTGCAACAGATACGGCATGTCCCGCAGCCGAATCCAACCTTCATCCTGCCAATGCAGCATGCTCAACGACATCTCCGGCCAATCCAACAAGCTCAACAGCGGCCGATCCAAATTTTCCGTTTGCTCCGCATCGCGTAAGGCTGGCACCACCTGGTGGGTCAACCATTCACGCAGCAAGCGATTCCCCGGAACGTAGTGATACACCAGCAGCGCATAGACACCGGACTCGCTGAGCATCAGCTGTTTTTCTGGTCGCCGAAAATATTCAATCCACAAAACACGACGCTGATCTTTGTCTAGTTTGCTGACTATCCGATCACTCAGATGGACACCCATCAAGCGGCCGATATCGCGGGCACAGAACCATGGTTGGTCTTCAAGGAGGAGAGCGTGAAGATAGAGGTTGTGGCGGGTGAAAGTTGTCGGGATATAGGGATCAGGGTTGACTGATCGGACTGGAATTTCTGTAGACATTTCCTTTACCTCTACGTACGAAATTGAAGAGGGCCCGAACCCGACGTAGAGGGCCTTTGAATCCCCAACAGCCTGTTCCTCTCACGGAGTTGCGCATGTATGGCCAATGCCAGCATGCGTTTTGTGTGAGGGGATAAGCTTCTACGTTGGGCGTTTCTTAGGCACCTGCAGTAGAGCTTAGAGGTGCCTCTTATGGTGTTCAATCCGGAAGGAGCTGGAATTGCTGTAGGAGATTTTTCATTTACTGAGCGCGTGAGTAAGAGTTTTCCTACTCTATAAAAAAAGCCCCGATCAGATCGGGGCTTTTTAATTTGCGATTTGCCAATTCAAGTCGTCAAATCGTGGCCAGCTCTGGAATCAATCCCAGCTAAGCGCCCCACCAGTCTGATACTCGATTACGCGCGTCTCAAAGAAGTTCTTCTCCTTCTTCAAGTCCATAATCTCGCTCATCCAAGGGAACGGGTTAGTCGTCCCTGGGTACTCTTCCTTCAGACCAATCTGCGACAGACGACGGTTAGCGATGAACTTCAGGTAGTCCTCCATCATCGCCGCGTTCATGCCCAGCACGCCGCGAGGCATGGTGTCACGAGCGTATTCGATTTCCAGTTGAGTGCCTTGCAGGATCATCTGGGTTGCTTCTTCCTTCATTTCGGCATCCCACAGGTGTGGGTTTTCGATTTTGATCTGGTTGATCACGTCGATGCCAAAGTTCAGGTGCATGGATTCGTCGCGCAGGATGTACTGGAACTGCTCGGCGACGCCGGTCATTTTGTTGCGGCGGCCCATGGAGAGGATCTGGGTGAAGCCGCAGTAGAAGAAGATGCCTTCCAGAACGCAGTAGTAGGCGATCAGGTTGCGCAGCAACTCTTTGTCGGTTTCGACGGTGCCGGTTTCGAACTTCGGATCGGAGATCGAACGGGTGTATTTCAGGCCCCAGGTGGCTTTTTTCGCGACCGATGGGATCTCGTGGTACATGTTGAAGATTTCGCCTTCATCCATGGCCAGCGATTCGATGCAGTACTGGTAGGCGTGGGTGTGGATCGCCTCTTCGAACGCCTGGCGCAGGATGTACTGGCGGCATTCCGGGTTGGTGATCAGGCGGTACACGGCCAGGACCAGGTTGTTGGCAACCAGGGAGTCTGCGGTGGAGAAGAAGCCGAGGTTGCGCATCACGATGCGGCGCTCGTCGTCGGTCAGGCCTTCCGGGTTTTTCCAGAGGGCGATGTCGGCGGTCATGTTGACTTCTTGCGGCATCCAGTGGTTTGCGCAGCCGTCCAGGTACTTCTGCCAGGCCCAGTCGTACTTGAATGGCACGAGTTGGTTGAGGTCGGCGCGGCAGTTGATCATGCGCTTTTCGTCAACGGCGACGCGGGCGGAAGCGCCTTCGAGTTCGGCGAGGCCTTCGGCAACGTCGAGGGAGTTCAGGGCAGCCTTGGCGCGGGCGACGGCGGCGGAGTCAGTAGCGGTCACGGCACGGGCTTCAAGGGCGGCGGCACCGCCAGCGCTGTCGAGACGGTCCATGTTGGCTTCGGTGGCGTGGCCAGCGTTAGCGCTCTTGACTGCTACTTCCGTGTCTTCTTTGTCGAATTCGTCCCAGCTCAGCATGACGTGTCGTCTCCTGCGTGAGGGCCAGATTGCCCGTGTGAAATTGATTAGTCGGTATTTCACACGGCCGTACTGGCCGCGTTGGATCTAAAGGAATCGTTTTTTGCACCAGCCAAGGCAGGCAATAAAACAGAATTTTGTACGGGGTTCCGAGAGCCTCTGATGGGCGCAATCAGCATCGAATGCTGCTGCGGGGCTTCAGACTGGCTATTCATCCCTGTAAGGGGATATTGCAGGCCCGTTTAAGGCCGCATTATAGGGAAATTTTTACGGTCGTGGTGGGGCGAATCCGCGCATGGAGCGGACGAGAGGGCAGGTTTTTCGGTCAGAGCGAGGGTTTACAGGGCTTTGGCGGGTGCAGATTTTTTTTCGTGAATTTTGCTCGAATCGGGATTTGTTCAAAAAGTAGTCAAAAAATGGCGCTTTTTACTACATCTTGTGTTTCGGAGTGCTTTTCGACGATTGCAAACACAACTGAGCCCGACCGGAGCCGGGCTGAAATCGTCCATCGGCAAACGCTTGGATGAGCCGATCCGGTGCAGTTGAATCAGCCGCTGGAGCAGCCGTTGCCCATGACGCTGTAACGCAGGATATGCCGCTGACCTTTAGAGTCGTCGTATTCCATTTTCGCCGGCACAACTTCACAGACATTAGGGACTTCGCTCAGGGATACAACTTTGGCGATGTCCAGGTGCATCGAGTAAGTGTATTCCTCGATAGCCGGTTGCTGCTGCGCGACATCAGTCTGAACCTCGTCTGCCATGGCGGTTGCGCACAGACTGCTGAGGGCCAGAACCCATAAAGCTTTCATCTGAAATTTACCTTTCTGAGGTCGAGTGGGGTCACGCAACCTTTATGGGGTTGCGTGTGGATCTAACGACTTGGATTTGGGTTAACTGCCTTCGTGGGGGCTGTAACTTGGTTAACTCAGGTTGCCGGGTTGGCGAAGCGAATTTTAGGCGTGGGGGTTACATTCATACAGGCGTGCTTTTGATAAACACCTTTGACAGTTTTCGTAACAATCATTGAAAACCACCTGTGGGCGCCGGCTTGCTGGCGATATTAGCGACGCGGTGTGTCAGAAAGGCCGTCATCGCTGGCAAGCCAGCTCCTACAGGGTTGAGGCACCCAGAAAATCACTGGATTACTTTATTCACGACATTTTGTAGGGCCTTGTTACTACCATCGTCGAATGGTTCTATAGGCCCGGCCCGGGCTACAACGGAGCCATACAAAAACAACTATTCCACCGAGGTAAGAAAGATGAGTGCGGCTTCCCTGTATCCCGTTCGTCCCGAGGTTCTGGCCAACACGCTGACCGACGAGGCGACCTACAAGGCCATGTACCAGCAGTCGGTCGTCAACCCGGACGGCTTCTGGCGCGAGCAAGCCAAGCGCCTCGACTGGATCAAGCCTTTCACCACGGTGAAGCAGACTTCCTTCGACGATCACCATGTCGACATCAAATGGTTCGCCGACGGTACCCTGAACGTTTCCTACAACTGCCTCGACCGTCATCTGGCCGAGCGCGGCGATCAAATCGCGATCATCTGGGAAGGCGATGACCCTTCCGAGAGCCGCAACATCACCTACCGCGAACTGCACGAACAAGTCTGCAAACTCGCTAACGCCCTGCGTGGCCAGGACGTTCACCGCGGCGACGTGGTGACGATCTATATGCCGATGATCCCCGAAGCCGTGGTCGCCATGCTGGCCTGTACCCGGATCGGGGCGATTCACTCGGTGGTGTTCGGCGGTTTCTCGCCGGAAGCCTTGGCCGGCCGCATCATCGACTGCAAGTCGAAAGTGGTGATCACCGCTGACGAAGGCATTCGTGCCGGCAAGAAAATCCCGCTCAAGGCCAACGTCGACGACGCCCTGACCAACCCGGAAACCAGCAGCATCCAGAAGGTCATCGTGTGCCAGCGCACCGGTGGCGACATCAAGTGGAACCAGCATCGCGACATCTGGTACGAAGACCTGATGAAAGTGGCGGGCACCGTCTGCGCGCCAAAAGAGATGGGCGCCGAAGAAGCGCTGTTCATCCTTTATACCTCGGGTTCCACCGGCAAGCCCAAGGGCGTGCAGCACACCACCGGCGGCTATCTGTTGTACGCCGCCATGACCCACGAGCGCGTATTCGACTACCGCCCGGGCGAAATCTATTGGTGCACCGCCGACGTCGGTTGGGTCACCGGCCACAGCTACATCGTCTACGGCCCACTCGCCAATGGCGCGACCACGTTGCTGTTCGAAGGCGTGCCGAACTATCCGGACATCACCCGGGTGGCGAAGATCGTCGACAAGCACAAGGTCAACATCCTCTACACCGCACCAACCGCGATCCGCGCGATGATGGCTTCTGGCACCGCCGCTGTTGAAGGCGCCGATGGCAGCAGCCTGCGCTTGCTCGGTTCGGTGGGTGAGCCAATCAACCCGGAAGCCTGGGACTGGTACTACAAGAATGTCGGCAAGTCCCGTTGCCCGATCGTCGATACCTGGTGGCAGACCGAAACCGGCGGCAACATGATGAGCCCGCTGCCGGGCGCTCACGCGCTCAAGCCGGGTTCTGCGGCACGTCCGTTCTTCGGTGTGGTGCCGGCCCTGGTGGACAACCTCGGCAACATTATCGAGGGCGAAGCCGAGGGCAACCTGGTGATTCTCGATTCGTGGCCAGGCCAGGCGCGCACGCTGTATGGCGACCATGACCGCTTCGTGGATACTTACTTCAAGACCTTCCGTGGCATGTATTTCACTGGTGACGGCGCCCGTCGCGATGCCGATGGTTACTACTGGATCACCGGGCGCGTGGACGACGTACTCAACGTGTCCGGCCACCGTATGGGCACTGCCGAGATCGAAAGCGCGATGGTCGCGCACCCGAAAGTCGCCGAGGCCGCTGTGGTTGGCGTGCCGCACGACATCAAGGGGCAGGGCATCTACGTGTATGTCACCCTTAAAAATGGTGAAGAACCGAGCGAGCAGCTGCGCCTGGAGTTGAAAAACTGGGTGCGCAAGGAGATCGGTCCGATCGCTTCGCCGGATGTTATCCAGTGGGCGCCGGGCCTGCCGAAAACCCGTTCGGGCAAGATCATGCGCCGGATTCTGCGCAAGATCGCGACGGCTGAGTACGATGGGTTGGGCGATATCTCCACCCTGGCCGATCCGGGTGTGGTGCAGCATTTGATTGATACGCACAAGACGATGAATGTTGCGTAAGCGCTGATTCTGAGTCACACAAAGCCCCGTCAGGTGTTGAGCCTGGCGGGGCTTTTTTGTGGCTTGGGATCTTGTGTTGGCTGGGCTGGCTTCATCGCTGGCAAGCCAGCTCCCACAAGGATTTTCGGTGTGCACGCGATCTGAGCCACGCCAAAAAACTCTGGGAGCTAGCCTGCTCGCGATGGCGGTCTGTCGGTCAGTAATCAAGCATGGGCCAATAATTATCGGCTTCCTCTGTGGGACGCTTCCTACTGTTACCCCCGATCTTTCCGGTTACTGAATGTGTAACCGCATCGCGCCGATCCGGGGCATTGGGAAACGCCGTGCCCCGATTCAGGGCCTCAAAACCACTCGCAAAAAATAACACCCAACGCCAAGCTTGCCGGATTAGAAGGCTTTGCCAATAATAGGCCCGCAATTTGCAGCATGGATCGGTTCACTGTCTTTTGCTCTTGCATGATTTTGCAGGGCTGTCAACGTGCCCAAACGGGTTTCTCAGTGCATCTGTAATTAGTTGTCGCATTGAAGAAATATCGGCTTCGGGCCTGTCGTTAGAATGCCGATCACTCGCTCGTCGTTGCAGGTGTTGAATTTCAACATCTGCTTCCCAGGACGCAGCACTGCTTTGCGGTTCCACTCATTCGCATATTGGGCTATTGCTCACTCTGCCGTTTCAGCCCTTTACCGATGGAGTCCCAACATGAAGAAACTCGTGCTGCTTGGCGCCCTGGCACTTGCCTCCGTGCTGTCCCTGCCGACCTTCGCCGACGAAAAACCCCTGAAGATCGGTATCGAAGCGGCTTACCCTCCGTTCGCTTCGAAAGCACCGGATGGCAGCATTGTTGGTTTTGACTACGACATCGGCAACGCCCTGTGCGAAGAGATGAAGGTCAAGTGTGTGTGGGTCGAGCAAGAGTTCGACGGTCTGATCCCGGCACTGAAAGTGCGCAAGATCGACGCGATCCTGTCGTCCATGTCGATTACTGAAGACCGCAAGAAGTCCGTGGACTTCACCAACAAGTACTACAACACCCCGGCCCGCCTGGTCATGAAGGAAGGCACTCAGGTCAGCGAAGGCCTGACCGAGCTCAAGGGCAAGAACATCGGCGTGCAGCGTGGTTCGATCCACGAGCGTTTCGCCCGCGAAGTCCTGGCCCCGCTGGGTGCCGAGATCAAGCCTTACGGCTCGCAGAATGAAATTTACCTCGACGTGTCCGCCGGCCGCCTCGACGGCACCGTGGCAGACGCTACCCTGTTGAATGACGGCTTCCTGAAAACCGACACCGGTAAAGGCTTCGCTTTCGTTGGTCCGGCGTTCACCGACGTCAAATACTTCGGCGACGGCGTGGGTATCGCCGTTCGCAAGGGTGACGCGCTGAAAGACAAGATCAACACCGCGATCGCTGCCATCCGTGAGAACGGCAAGTACAAGCAAATCCAGGACAAGTACTTCGACTTCGACATTTACGGCAAGTAAATACGTCGCAACGACAAGTCCGAAATGGCGCAAGCAACAGGATCTCTGAGGTTTGCGCCATTTTTTCATCCCAACTTTCGAGGACCTGAATCATGTTGAAAGGCTACGGGGCTGTCATCCTCGATGGCGCTTGGCTGACGCTTCAGCTCGCCTTGTCGTCCATGGCCATGGCCATTGTTCTGGGCCTGATCGGCGTGGCACTGCGACTGTCGCCGGTGCGCTGGCTGGCCTGGCTGGGCGATCTGTACTCCACCGTGATTCGCGGTATTCCCGACCTGGTGCTGATCCTGCTGATCTTCTATGGCGGTCAGGACCTGCTCAACCGCGTCGCGCCGATGCTCGGCTATGACGACTACATCGACCTCAACCCGTTGGCCGCCGGTATTGGCACCCTGGGCTTCATCTTCGGTGCGTACCTGTCGGAAACCTTCCGCGGCGCGTTCATGGCGATCCCCAAGGGGCAGGCCGAAGCGGGCATGGCCTATGGCATGAGCAGTTTTCAGGTGTTCTTCCGGGTGCTGGTGCCACAGATGATTCGCCTGGCGATTCCTGGCTTCACCAACAACTGGCTGGTATTGACCAAGGCCACCGCGTTGATTTCGGTGGTGGGTCTGCAAGACATGATGTTCAAGGCCAAGCAGGCGGCAGACGCCACCCGCGAACCTTTCACCTTCTTCCTCGCAGTGGCGGCGATGTACCTGGTGATTACCAGTGTCTCGTTGCTGGCATTGCGTCACCTTGAGAAGCGCTACTCGGTAGGCGTAAGGGCGGCTGATCTATGATCTTCGACTACAACGTCATTTGGGAGGCCATGCCGCTGTATCTTGGCGGCCTGGTGACCACCCTCAAATTGCTCGCGCTGTCGCTGTTTTTCGGCCTGCTGTGTGCGTTGCCGCTGGGCTTGATGCGCGTCTCGAAGAATCCGGTCGTCAACATGTCGGCCTGGCTCTACACCTACGTGATCCGTGGCACGCCGATGCTGGTGCAGCTGTTCCTGATCTACTACGGTCTGGCGCAGTTCGAAGCGGTACGCGAGAGCTTCCTCTGGCCATGGCTGTCCAGTGCCACGTTCTGTGCGTGCCTGGCGTTCGCCATCAACACCAGCGCCTACACCGCCGAAATCATCGCCGGCAGCCTGCGTGCCACGCCGAATGGCGAGATCGAAGCGGCCAAGGCCATGGGTATGTCGCGCTTCAAGATGTACAAACGCATCCTGTTGCCATCGGCCCTGCGCCGGGCGCTGCCGCAGTACAGCAACGAAGTGATCATGATGCTGCAGACCACCAGTCTGGCCTCCATCGTGACCTTGATCGACATCACCGGCGCCGCGCGCACGGTCAACGCCCAGTTCTACCTGCCGTTCGAGGCGTACATCACGGCGGGTGTGTTCTACCTGTGCCTGACCTTCATCCTGGTGAAACTGTTCAAACTGGCCGAGCGCCGCTGGTTGGGCTACCTGGCCCCGCGGAAGCACTGATATGGAACGCATCGACCATGCATTGCCGTGGAGCCATTTGGGCAGCGAGCGCCAGATTTCGGTGTTCCGTTTCGGCAGTGGCGAACGCAAGGCCTACATCCAGGCCAGCCTTCACGCCGATGAACTGCCGGGCATGCGCACCGCCTGGGCGCTGAAAAAGCGTCTGGCCGAACTTGAATCTCTAGGCCTGTTGAACGGCGTGATCGAACTGGTGCCAGTGGCCAATCCACTGGGCCTCGGTCAACTGCTGCAAGGCAATCATCAAGGGCGTTTCGAGGCGGGCAGCGGCAAGAATTTCAATCGCGATTTCGTCGAGCTGAGCGCGCCGGTCGCCTCTGCGTTGGCCGACAGCCTGGGCGATGATGCGCACGCCAATATCCGAATGATCCGTCAGGCAATGGCAGATCATCTCGCTGCATTGCCACCGGCCAGCAGCCAGTTGCAGGGCATGCAACGCATTTTGCTCGGCCATGCCTGCACCGCGGATGTGGTGCTGGATTTGCATTGCGATGCCGAAGCGGCGCTGCACATGTACGCCTTGCCGCAGCACTGGCCGCAGTGGCGTTCGCTGGCCGCACACTTGAACGTGCGCGTGGGTTTGCTGGCGGAAGATTCCGGCGGCAGCTCCTTCGACGAAGCCTGTTCGCTGCCGTGGTTGCGCTTGTCGCGTCTGTTTCCGGATGCGCAGATTCCACTGGCGTGCCTGGCGACGACCCTTGAGCTGGGTGGTCAGGCCGACACTGGCCGTGCTGAAACCGAGGCGTATGCCGAAGGCATTCTGGCGTTCCTCGCCGAGCAAGGGCTGATCAGTGGCGACTGGCCGAAACCTGCACAGGACGCGTGTGAAGGCCTGCCGTTCGAAGGCACTGAATTGTTGTTCGCGCCGCATCCCGGCGTGGTGAGTTTCCTGCGTCAACCCGGTGAATGGGTTGAGGCGGGCGATGAGATTTTTGAAGTGATCGATCCGCTGGCGGATCGGGTCAGCACGGTGTGTGCTGGTACGTCCGGGGTGCTGTTTGCCATTGAGCGGCTGCGTTATGCCCAACCCGGTTTCTGGCTGGCCAAGGTGGCGGGGCGCGAAGCGCTGCGTCACGGGCGCTTGCTCAACGACTGACTGTTTTTGTGAGAACCGACCGCATGTACAAACTTGAAGTCCAAGACCTGCATAAACGCTATGGCAGTCACGAAGTGCTCAAGGGCGTGTCCCTGAAAGCGGCGGCTGGCGATGTGATCAGCATCATCGGCTCCAGTGGCTCCGGCAAAAGTACTTTCCTGCGTTGCATCAACCTGCTGGAGCAGCCGCACGCGGGCAAGATCCTGCTCAACAACGAAGAGTTGAAGCTGGTGGCAAACAAGGACGGCGCGTTGAAAGCTGCCGACCCGAAACAGCTGCAACGCATGCGTTCGCGCCTGTCGATGGTGTTCCAGCATTTCAACCTGTGGTCGCACATGACTGCGCTGGAAAACATCATGGAAGCACCGGTGCATGTGCTGGGCGTTTCCAAGGCGGAAGCCCGTGAAAAGGCCGAGCACTACCTGAACAAGGTCGGCGTGGCCCATCGTAAAGATGCTTACCCGGGCCACATGTCTGGCGGCGAACAGCAGCGCGTGGCGATTGCCCGTGCGCTGGCGATGGAGCCGGAAGTGATGCTGTTCGACGAACCGACCTCGGCCCTCGACCCGGAGCTGGTCGGCGACGTACTGAAGGTCATGCAAGCCCTGGCCCAGGAAGGCCGGACCATGGTCGTGGTGACCCACGAAATGGGCTTTGCCCGCGAAGTGTCGAACCAGTTGGTGTTCCTGCACAAAGGTGTGGTCGAAGAAAGCGGCAACCCGCGCGAAGTGCTGGTGAACCCGCAATCCGAACGCTTGCAGCAATTCCTGTCCGGCAGCCTGAAGTAATCAAGACTGCCGTTGTGCACCGCGATAGTGCATGCTTCGCGGTCTAGAGACTGACCCGATCCCTTGTAGGAGCCGGCTTGCTGGCGATAGCAGTCGGTCAGCTTGCATATCTGGCACAGACAGTCCGCTATTGCCAGCAAGCCGGCTCCTACAGGTTTGATCGTTGCAGGTTTTGAGATTTGCGTTCATTTACGGGCTAGCATTGGCCCATGCCTTCATCACCGTTCTTCGTTTCGGATTGCCCGCCATGACTGCCCATCGAATTGGTTTCCTGATTTGGCCCAGCACTAAAGCACTGACGCTTGCGCTGGCTGAGGAGGCCTTGCGCGTTGCCCAGCGTGTGCATCCGGACGTCGTTTACGAACTGTCGTTCCTGCAGGCCGAACCACCGGTCGAAGGCGAGTGGCAATTGCCCGGTGAAGCCTGGACCGGCAAGCTCGAGAACTTCCAGAAACTGTTCCTGCTCGCTGACGAGCCACCGACCACCTTGGCGCCGGCGCTCAGCAGTGCGCTCAAGCAACTGGTGCGTGCCGGTTGTGTGATCGGCGGTCTGTCGGCCGGTGTCTACCCGTTGGCGCAACTCGGTTTGCTCGATGGCTATCGCGCCGCCGTGCACTGGCGCTGGCAGGACGATTTCGCCGAGCGTTTCCCGAAGGTCATCGCCACCAGCCACCTGTTCGACTGGGATCGCGATCGCCTGACCGCGTGTGGCGGCATGTCGGTGCTCGATTTGCTGTTGGCGGTATTGGCCCGTGACCACGGTGCGGAACTGGCCGGCGCGGTCTCGGAAGAACTGGTGGTCGAACGCATCCGCGAGGGTGGCGAGCGCCAGCGCATCCCGTTGCAGAACCGCCTCGGTTCCAGCCATCCGAAGCTCACCCAAGCGGTGTTGCTGATGGAAGCCAACATTGAAGAGCCACTGACCACCGACGAAATCGCCCAGCACGTGTGCGTGTCCCGTCGCCAGCTCGAGCGGATTTTCAAGCAATACCTCAACCGTGTGCCGAGCCAGTACTACCTGGAACTGCGCTTGAACAAGGCCCGGCAGATGTTGATGCAAACCAGCAAGTCGATCATCCAGATCGGCCTGTCGTGCGGCTTCTCCTCGGGGCCACATTTTTCCAGCGCCTACCGTAATTTTTTCGGCGCCACACCGCGCGAAGACCGCAACCAGCGGCGCAGCAGCAGTCCGTTCGAGTTGTCGTCGGTGCCGTCGGAACGCGGTTAAATCCGCGCTCCGATGCCGGCTCCGTTCACTCGTCGACGTCAGAACCTCCAGAACTCGACACTTCCAGTTCCGCCTGATCGATCACCGCTTCGACGCCAAAGTCGATGCTTGTCTGCTGGAAATAGGCGATTAACCGCTGAATGCTTTCTTCGGACAGAGGATTGCCGCGCAAATTGATCGCCTCGGCGACATCTCGGGGCATTTCCATGATGTCGGCTGCAATGTGTGTGATTTGGTTTGAACGCAGGTCTACGGTTTCCATCTCCGTGAACTGGAATAACCCTCGTGGAAGCTCGGTGATGCCGGTTTCGTTTAATAGCAGCGTTTTCAGAAGGGGCATCTGGCTAAGATCCGGCGTCAGACCGAGCGGGTTCTCGCTAAGGTCGAGGTAGTCGAGCCGCGTCATTTGAGCGAGATCCAGTACCGTTTGCGGGGTCAGGGTCAGCTGGCAATCGCTCAGCTCCAAAGTGTTCAGTTCACCCATTCGGAAAGTGGCTTCGGGGATGCTCCCTAGTCGGTAGTTGCGAATGGTCAGCCCATTCAGGCGCGGAAAGCGTTCCAGAAAACGTCCCACCCCAGACAGACCGCTATAGCTGTGCAGATAAAGCTGCGCTACATGGCTGAAGTCCGTGCGCAGGGTGGGCAAATCACCGGTGATGATCAAAGAAAGATCCAGTTCGTACCTCGCCTGCGGTTCAGGGTTCAACGGAGCCTGATTGGATTGTCGACGCCAGCAACTTTCTACCCTTCTTTTGAATTCATCCCGGATTGAATGTTCGGCCAGCAGTTGCTGCGCATTGAAGGGTTCACCGGTGACCGGATGCACGGCCGGTACAGCGGCGGTCCATGCAGCCAGGTCATTAATCAGGGTGGTGAGCTCGCCCTCCAGGCGAGAAATTTCAACCCTGCCATCGATCAGAGTGCCGGGTAACTGGTAGATGAACTCAGTCGCTTGCTCCTGATCCATGTCAGGGTACAAGGCCTGCACTCGATGGATGTCCGGCTGTTCGGCAAGCACACCCAAGTCCTGATGGGTCAGATTGAAATGACTTTTTATACGCTCGCGGGCTGCGGTGGAGAGTGGATTGCCGCCCAGGTCGATGCCGTCCCGGGTGGTTTTGGGCAGGTCGAAAAGAGCGGCGGGCAATTCGCTGATGTGATTGTTATTGAGCAGCGCGGTTCTAAGTCGGGGGCGACTCAGCAGGCCGTTGGGTATAGCGTTAATGCCGGTTTCCGAGAAAACGACGTAGTTCAGATGCGGAAGATTTTCCACATCAGGCATCAGTCCCAGCGGATTCTTATACAGATCCAGCAACACCAGTTGGTCAAGTGCCGAGAGGGTTGCATGGCTTTGTAGATTCAGGGTGATCGCGCAATTTCGGAGAATCAATTGGCGTAGACCAGGTGACCTCACGACGATCTCGGGAATTTCATTGAGCTGAAAGTTGCGTAAAGCCAGGCGATGCAAATCGGAAAAGCCGTTTAAAAACTCATGCACCCCGCGTGTGGCGACATGACCATCGAGGGAGACGCTCTTCAATCGACTGAAGCCGACGTTCAACACCGGGAGTTCACCAATGATCGGTTGTGTAAAGCGAAACTCCAGAGGTCGTATTTCCTGGCCGAGTTGTGAAGCCTGTTCACGCCAGACACCCAGGAGTTGGTCCACGAAATGCTGGCGTGCCTGGCGCTGAATGACCAATTGTTCCTCGCTGAGTCTGGTCTGGGTGTCCGGAATGAGTTGGGGTATTTCGCTGCGCCACCGCTGCAGTGTATTGCTGACGCTGGCGTGCTCGGCAATCAGTCTGCTCAATTCCGCGCGCGGTCCAGCGGGTTGGCGTTGCAGGCGTTCGACAAAGGCTTGCAACTCTGCGGGGGGCAGTTGTGGCAGCAATTGGTGCGCGTACGCTTGCAAGGGGGGCGCGCCGAATGGCTTGCGGTGAAAGCCATCTGTGCCCCCAAGCAAACGCATGAGGCTGGGGTCATAGGTCGGTTTAAGATTCGGCTGTTGTTCCAACAACGATCCCAATTCTTCACGATCGAGAGCATGCCTGATGATCTGTCGTTTCAGTTTTTCTCCCTCGCCAACAGCCAGGTTAAGTTCGGCGCGTTCAGCATCCGGCAAGGCATTTAGCAAACTGGCATACAGAGTGTTCAAGCCGCTGAGTTCGTCACCTGACGCGTCGTACGCCTGGTACGAGCCCTTTTCGCTGAGAACCAGAACCTTGCGGACCTTGGCGTCGACGCTGCCAATATGGTCGATCAGGGGGCCTTGGTGGGTGTAATGACGAATTTCCAGGCGAATCTGTCCTGTCCAGCCCGGCAGTTTTTCCAGGGAGTGCAGCACCAGGCGGTCGGTGTCGAGGTTGTTTTCGGTCGACGTCAGGTCCAGCCCTTCATAGGCGCGAGTGACACGCACCTGCAGATTCGCCTCTTGGCTCAAACCCGTGAGTCGCGGGGAAACGCGTGCTTGCTTGAGCTGTTGCAATTCCTCGTCGTTAGCCGTGCCCATGAGTCTTTCTGCGACGCTGGAGGGCAAGCCGGGTTCGGCGTCGATGAGGGTTTGTACCGCTGGAAGAGCTCCGCGTTCGAGTCTGCGGTAACGCTGCTCGAACAGGCTCTGGCGTTTGCGCTGCGCCGTTTGCGCCAGAGTCTGGCGCAGGCTGCGCGTACGACTTTCGAGGCCAGGTGAAGGCAGGCCAAACTCCTCGCCCAGCATCGCTCTTGCTTCTTCGTCCGATAGGGCGAGCAGCATGGTTTTGAGCAGGTCGCCGCTATTAAGCCGTGTCACATCGATTTGCAGCCGGGGGACATCGGGCGCGGGGCTTTGCCAAAGTGTCTGGCCTTGCGCATCTGTCAGTCGTACACCTCGGGTTTGCGGCCAGAAGCCGTAGGTGTTGAGCAATTCGAGCTGGGTAACAGGGTCGGCCTTCAGATAGATGTCCGGTTGGTTGCTGCCGATTTGCTCGATGAAAGTTTGAATGTCCTGATCGATCTTGAAACGTTTGATCGTGTCGGCCAAAAGCGGCGGTACTTGTCCGACATTCATATGCATCTTGCGCAGAACGTTTTCGTGAATGCCGCTGATGGTTAACATGCGCTCGCGCTCGATCTCCGAAAAGCGCTGCATGTCCGACCCGATTCGTCGGAGCAGGGTGGCCTGGTCCCAGCTCAGTGGCTGGTCCAGTTCGGTTTGCCAGGCGCCGGCGGCGTTGTGTTTGAGCGCGGGTTTATAGGCTTCAGCGCGGGTAGGGTGGTCGATGCGATGCTCACCCGTTACCGGGTCCGCGCTGACGGCGTAGCATTTGTTTTCCAGGCGGAGCAACACTTTGTCCTGATGCCGATGCAACCCCAAGGCATCAGGTTTTGAATCAGCGGGAAGAGCAGCAAGGTCTTCGTAGGCGCTGAGGTTCGGCTGCCAGTACCGGGTTTCGCCGTTCGGTCGTTTCACTGAGTTGAAGCGGTCGATGAACTCAACGATGTCCTTGGGCAGCGCCGCGCGAAATTCCCCAGCCGCAATCACACCACCCGCCGCCAGGGTGCCCAATTGCACGGCGGACTCAACGACGTCCATCAAGTGCCCGAATGCCTCGCGGCCCTGGCCTTCGGCCCAGTCGACGACGCTTTCGAAAGTTTCGTCGAGCAACTGGTAAGCCATGTAGGCAAGCATTAACTCACCCAGGAACGGTACGAACGGCAGGGCGATGAAGGCCGCGATGTTCAGCAGGGTCGAGGCGATATCGGTGAAGGAATCCCAGAGTGCCCAGCGGGCTTTCTGGTCGACCGTTGCGGTGGATACCGCGATGACCCGAGCGTCGTTGAGTATTTTGTTGAGGCTGGATTGATACAGATGATTCCACAGGTCCCCATTGATCGGCGTTGAGGCGATGCGCAGGTCGACGCGCGGGTTGGGCGACTCGCGCCAGGTCGGGCGCGCATCGCCCGACTGAACCGGTTGCCAGGTGATGGGCGCGAGCTGGGCGTTTAATTGTGCGAAGAAGTGCCCGCGATCCTCATGATTGATGAAGCGGCTGAAAAACTGTTGATAGTCGGGCGTGCGCAGACGTCGGCTCAAGTCTTCGGCAAAGGCGGCGGACGAGGGGTATTCCTTGATCGGATGTTCGGGGTCGTCAGGAATGTATGCCACTACCCTGGCCGTTTCCCGTGCGCTTTCCAGGTCCGGTGCAAACAACAGGATGCCGGTCAGGCGAGCATTCATGATCGTCAGCTCATGACAGCCCCAGGGCTGACCGCGCAAACGTAGATACGGCAAGTTGTCCAGCAAGCCAATAATCAGCGGGTGGACATCACTGCCCAGCAGCTTTTGCATCTGCGCCATCTGCAACGCGGCGGTCAGCGCGGTTTTCTGGCTGTCATGGATTTTCGGTCGCAATAGCGCCGAGGCCACTGGGTTACTAATGCCAAGATTGTCCTCCAGGTACTCTTTATAGCGCTGGCCGATGTCCAGCTCCCGGCTCAGGTGGGTGAAGGCTGTGATGGGCATTTTTTCCAGGACTTGCGGCAAGGTCTGAAATTGCCCGTTGGCGGTAGGCGGCGTGATGTAAGTCGAAACGGGTTCGAAAGCGTCGGTTTCGGTTTCGGCGCTTTCGAAGTTGTGCAACACCGCATCCAGCAATGACACCGTCCAGATGCGCGCGGCCCCTGATTTCAGGCGCAACCAGGGGATGTGGGCGGGGATGTACAGGCGAAGGCAGGTATTGCGAACGTCCAGTTCCAGGCCGAAGCGGGTCTTGAGCTCAGCTTTGAGCAGAGGTTCGGCGAACTCGGCCGGATTCTGCAGATTCGCCATCATCTGATCGACCCGGTTCTGGCTTGTTACATGGCGGGAGATCAGTTTGCCCAGTTCCGCATGCTGATGGGCCGGGGCGCTCTTGAGGCTGGCCGGCATGCCTGGCGTGCTGTTGCCCAGCGCTTCACGCCGTTGTGATGTCGCCTGGCGCAACCAGGGCGGAACGACATTGATCAAGTGCTGATAGTGCGCGTCCGACCTGAATACATCGGAAGCCAGGGTGTTCTGTGAGATCGTCATGGGGTCAAGGTGGTCTTTGAGGTTTGATAAGGCCTCTAGGAAAGCGCGCGAACCCGGATCGAGTGCGGTACATATTTACCGCACTCGTCGAATCGGCTTCGGTTACAACGGAGCAAGCCTGCCGCAAACGCTCTGCGCCAGTTAAACTGCGCCTTTGCGACCCTATATGTCGCATTGCCGTAAACCCGGGAAAATCCGGGGTTTGCGCTATAAGAAGTTGTCGCTTGGCGGCAAGGCCGGGCTGAAAACTGTCCTTACAATCCCCTCATCGCTCGCCAGTTTCAGGCGAGTGTTCCTTTTCAGGAGACTCCGATGTCCGTTGAGCACGCTGCGGTACAACGCGCCGATTTCGACCAGGTAATGGTTCCCAACTACGCGCCTGCCGCTTTCATTCCAGTGCGTGGTGCCGGTTCCCGCGTTTGGGACCAGTCTGGTCGCGAGCTGATCGACTTCGCCGGCGGGATTGCCGTGAACGTATTGGGCCACGCGCATCCGGCGCTGGTCGGTGCCTTGACCGAGCAGGCGAACAAGCTGTGGCACGTGTCTAACGTGTTCACCAATGAGCCGGCCCTGCGCCTGGCCCATAAGCTGATCGACGCCACGTTTGCCGACCGCGCGTTCTTCTGCAACTCCGGCGCCGAAGCTAACGAGGCCGCGTTCAAACTGGCCCGTCGTGTCGCGTTCGATCGCTTCGGCAGCGAAAAATACGAAATCATTGCCGCGCTCAACAGCTTTCACGGCCGTACGCTGTTCACTGTGAACGTCGGTGGCCAATCGAAGTACTCCGACGGCTTCGGTCCGAAGATCACCGGCATCACCCATGTGCCTTATAACGATCTGGCCGCGCTGAAAGCCGCCATTTCTGACAAGACCTGTGCTGTTGTCCTGGAGCCGATCCAGGGTGAGAGCGGTGTGATCCCGGCCGAACTCGAATACCTGCAAGGCGCTCGCGACCTCTGCACCGCGAACAACGCGCTGCTGATCTTCGACGAAGTGCAAACCGGCATGGGCCGTACTGGCCACCTGTTCGCCTACCAGCATTACGGCGTGATCCCGGACATCCTGACCAGCGCCAAGAGCCTGGGCGGCGGTTTCCCGATCGCGGCTATGCTGACCACTGAAGACCTGGCCAAACACCTGGTTGTCGGCACCCACGGCACCACTTACGGCGGCAACCCGCTGGCGTGCGCCGTTGCGGAAGCCGTGATCGACGTGATCAACACTCCTGAAGTGCTGGCCGGCGTCAAGGCCAAGCACGACAAGTTCAAGGCGCGCCTTGAGCAGATCGGCGAGAAATATGGCCTGTTCACCCAGGTCCGCGGTATGGGCCTGTTGATCGGTTGCGTGCTGAGCGATGCTTGGAAAGGCAAGGCCAAGGACATTTTCAACGCCGCCGAGCGAGAAGGCCTGATGGTCCTGCAAGCCGGCCCGGACGTGGTGCGCTTCGCCCCGAGCCTGGTGGTGGAAGACGCCGATATCGATGCCGGTCTTGACCGCTTCGAACGCGCCGCTGCAAAACTGACGCAAGCCTGATAGACCCTTCGACGCCTGACCTTTCAGGCGTCGAACCCAATTTTTGTGCCGGACCCATCCTGACGCAACACCCCTTTAGGAGCCGGCTTGCTGGCGATGAGGCCCTTAAGCCTTGCGGCGATCAACCTGCCGCCATCGCCAGCAAGCCGGCTCCTACAAAGGGTGTTTCAAGTTGAATCCGGTGTTTTTTCCTATAAGAGTTTTACGATAAGGAGTGACACCATGCTGGTGATGCGCCCCGCGCAAATGGCTGATCTGGGCGAGGTACAGCGTCTGGCTGCGGATAGCCCGATTGGTGTCACTTCCTTGCCGGATGACGTTGAACGCCTGAGCGACAAGATCGCCGCGAGCGAAGCTTCGTTCGCGGCCGAAGTGAGCTTCAACGGTGAGGAAAGCTATTTCTTCGTCCTCGAAGACAGCACCACCGGCAAGCTGGTCGGTTGCTCGGCCATCGTGGCATCGGCCGGTTACTCCGAGCCGTTCTACAGCTTCCGCAACGAAACGTTCGTGCACGCCTCCCGCGAGCTGAAGATCCATAACAAGATTCACGTGCTCTCGCAGTGCCACGACCTGACCGGCAACAGCTTGCTGACCAGTTTCTACGTGCAGCGTGAACTGGTGGGTTCACCTTGGGCCGAACTCAACTCCCGTGGCCGCTTGCTGTTCGTCGCCAGCCATCCGGAACGCTTTGCCGATTCGGTCGTGACCGAGATCGTCGGTTACAGCGATGAAAACGGCGACTCGCCATTCTGGGATGCCATCGGTCGCAACTTCTTCGACCTCAACTACGCTGAGGCCGAACGCCTGTGTGGCTTGAAGAGCCGTACATTCCTCGCCGAACTGATGCCGCACTACCCGATCTATGTGCCGCTGTTGCCGGACACCGCGCAAGAAGCGATGGGCCAGGTGCACCCTCGGGCACAGATCACCTTCGACATCCTGATGCGCGAAGGCTTCGAGACCGATCACTACATCGACATCTTCGATGGCGGCCCGACCCTGCATGCCCGCGTCTCGGGGATCCGTTCGATCGCCCAGAGCCGCGTGGTGCCGGTGAAAATCGGTGAGCCGGTCAAAGGTGTCGGGCGTCAGTATCTGGTGGCCAACGCCCAGTTGCAGGATTACCGCGCCGTGATGCTCGAGCTCGATTACGCACCGGGCAAACCCGTGACCCTGGATCTGGAAACGGCCGAAGCCCTGGGCGTAGGCGAGGGTGCCAGCGTGCGCCTGGTGGCGGTTTAACGCCTGCGTTAAAGAATGCTTAGAAAGCAGCGAGTTTCACGGGTGGCGCAAGCGGCCCGTTTGAGGAGATAGCATGATCGTTCGTCCCGTACGCAGCAGCGATTTACCCGCTCTGATCGACCTGGCCCGTAGCACCGGCACCGGCCTGACCACTTTGCCGGCCAACGAAGAACGTCTGGCCCATCGGGTCGGCTGGGCCGAGAAGACTTTCCGCGGCGAAGCCGGGCGGGGCGATGCGGACTACCTGTTCGTGCTCGAAGATGACGAGGGTCGCGTGGTGGGTATTTCCGCCATCGCCGGCGCCGTCGGTCTGCGCGAGCCCTGGTACAACTTCCGCGTCGGTCTGACAGTCAGCGCTTCGCAAGAGCTGAACATCTACCGCGAGATCCCGACGCTGTTCCTGGCCAACGACCTGACCGGCAACTCCGAGCTGTGCTCGCTATTCCTCCACGCCGATTATCGCACTGGTCTCAACGGTCGCATGCTGTCCAAGGCGCGGATGCTGTTCATCGCCGAATTCCCGCAACTGTTCGGCAACAAGATCATTGCCGAGATGCGCGGCGTTTCCGATGAAGCCGGACGTTCGCCGTTCTGGGAAAGCCTGGGTCGACACTTCTTCAAAATGGAATTCAGCCAGGCCGATTACCTGACCGGCGTGGGCAACAAGGCGTTCATCGCCGAGCTGATGCCGAAATTCCCGCTGTACACCTGCTTCCTGTCGCCGGATGCGCGCAACGTGATCGGCCAAGTGCACCCGGACACCGAGCCGGCGCTGTCGATGCTCAAGAGCGAAGGTTTCAGCTATCAGGGCTACGTCGACATCTTCGACGCGGGCCCGGCCATCGAATGCGAAACCGGCAAGATCCGCGCCGTGCGCGATAGCCAGGCGCTGGTGCTGGCCGTTGGCACGCCGGGTGACGACGCCACGCCGTTCATCATTCACAACCGCAAACGCGAAGACTGCCGGATCACGGCTGCACCCGCACGTCTCGCCGCCGGCACCCTGGTGGTCGATCCGCTGACCGCCAAACGTCTTCAACTCAACGCTGGCGATCAAGTGCGCGCCGTGGCGTTGTCTGCTGCTCGGGAGTCGAAATAATGAAGTCGCTATACATTGCAGGTGAATGGCTGGCAGGCCAGGGCGAAGTCTTTGAGTCGCTCAATCCGGTGACCCAGCAAGTGCTGTGGTCCGGCACGGGTGCCACCGTTGATCAAGTGGAATCAGCCGTGCAAGCCGCACGTCAGGCGTTCCCGAGTTGGGCGCGTCGGACGCTGGAAGAGCGTATCTCGGTGCTCGAAGCCTTCGCCGCCGCGTTGAAAAACAACGCCGACGAACTCGCTCGTACCATCGGCGAAGAAACCGGCAAACCCCTATGGGAAGCCGCGACCGAAGTCACCAGCATGGTCAATAAAATCGCGATCTCGGTGCAGAGCTACCGCGAGCGCACCGGCGAGAAGAGCGGCCCGCTGGGCGACGCCACCGCCGTATTGCGCCACAAGCCCCACGGTGTGGTGGCTGTATTCGGTCCTTACAATTTCCCTGGTCACTTGCCGAACGGTCACATCGTGCCGGCGCTGCTGGCCGGTAACAGTGTGCTGTTCAAACCAAGCGAACTGACCCCGAAAGTCGCCGAGCTGACGGTCAAGTGCTGGATCGACGCCGGTCTGCCTGCTGGCGTGTTGAACCTGCTGCAAGGCGCCCGCGAAACCGGTATCGCCCTGGCGGCGAACCCGGGCATCGACGGTCTGTTCTTCACCGGTTCCAGCCGCACCGGCAACCATCTGCACCAGCAATTCGCCGGTCGTCCGGACAAGATTCTCGCGCTGGAAATGGGCGGCAACAATCCGCTGGTGGTAGATCAGGTCGCTGACCTGGATGCCGCGGTGTACACCATCATTCAATCGGCGTTCATTTCCGCCGGTCAGCGCTGCACTTGCGCTCGCCGTTTGCTGGTGCCGCAAGGCGCCTGGGGCGACTCGTTGCTGGCGCGCCTGGTGGCGGTCAGTTCGACGATTGAAGTCGGTGCTTTCGATCAACAGCCGGCGCCGTTCATGGGCTCGGTAGTGTCCCTCGGTGCTGCGAAAGCGTTGATGGATGCGCAGGAACATCTGCTGGCCAGTGGTGCCGTGGCGCTGTTGCCGATGACGCAGCCACAGGCTCAATCCGCGCTGCTGACCCCCGGCATTATCGACGTGACCGCCGTCGCCGATCGTCCTGACGAAGAGTTGTTCGGTCCGCTGCTGCAAGTGATCCGCTACGCTGATTTTGAAGCGGCGATTGCCGAAGCCAACGACACGGCGTACGGGCTGGCGGCTGGCTTGCTGTCGGATTCCGAAGCGCGCTACCAGCAATTCTGGCTGGAAAGCCGTGCCGGTATCGTCAACTGGAACAAGCAACTGACCGGTGCCGCGAGCAGCGCCCCGTTCGGTGGCGTCGGCGCCTCGGGCAACCATCGCGCCAGCGCCTACTACGCGGCGGATTACTGCGCGTACCCGGTGGCCTCGCTGGAAACCCCGAGCCTGGTGTTGCCTGCGGCCCTCACGCCTGGCGTGAAAATGGCGTGATGTCAATCGCTGGCAAGCCAGCTCCCACAGGTCCTGCGTCGAACACAAAATATGTGAACACCGCTGAATCTGTGGGAGCGGGCTTGCCCGCGGTGGTCGCGCCGCGGTCGTACTGAACAGTTACTTGATGCTTATAAAAAACAGATTCTCGTGGAGCCTCGCTGATGAAATCCTATGAAGTCAATTTTGACGGTCTAGTGGGGCCGACCCATAACTACGGCGGCCTGTCCTACGGCAACGTCGCGTCCCAGAGCAACAGCCAGCAATCTTCCAATCCGAAAGAAGCTGCGCTGCAGGGCCTGGCGAAGATGAAAGCGCTGATGGAGATGGGTTTCCAGCAAGGCGTACTGGCACCGCAGGAACGCCCGGACGTGGCCGCGCTGCGTCGCCTGGGTTTCAGCGGCACCGATGCGCAAGTGATCGAACGCGCCGCTAAAGAAGCCATGCCATTGCTGGTTGCCAGCTGCTCGGCGTCCAGCATGTGGGTGGCCAACGCCGCCACGGTCAGCCCGAGCGCCGATACCGCGGACGGCCGCGTGCATTTCACCGCCGCCAACCTCAACTGCAAATACCACCGCAGCATCGAACACCCGACCACCAGCCGCGTGCTGGGGGCGATGTTCGCCGACCAGAAACACTTCGCTCACCACGGCGCGTTGCCGGCCGTGGCGCAGTTCGGCGACGAAGGCGCGGCCAACCACACCCGCTTCTGCCGTGAGTACGGCGAAGCCGGCGTCGAGTTCTTCGTGTTCGGCCGCAGCGCGTTCGACACCCGCTATCCGGCACCGCAGAAATACCCGGCGCGCCAGACCCTTGAAGCGTCCCAGGCCGTTGCGCGTTTGCACGGCTTGAGCGATGACGGTGTGGTCTATGCCCAGCAGAATCCGTCGGTGATCGACCAGGGCGTGTTCCACAACGACGTGATTGCCGTGGGTAACGGCGAAGTGTTGTTCTATCACGAGGATGCCTTCCTCGACACCGAACAGATGCTCGCTGAACTGCAAAGCAAACTCGCCAAAGTCGGTGGGAAATTTCAGTCCGTGTGTGTTCCGCGTTCCGCGGTAACCGTAGAAGACGCGGTTCGGTCCTACCTGTTCAATAGCCAATTGCTGTCGCGTCCTGACGGCTCCATGCTCTTGATCGTCCCGGAAGAATGCCGTGGCAACGAGCGTGTCTGGCAGTATTTGCAGGGTTTGACCAGCTCCGGCGGCCTGATTCGTGAAGTGAAAGTTTTCGATCTCAAGCAAAGCATGCAAAACGGCGGTGGCCCTGCTTGCCTGAGGCTGCGCGTCGCGCTCAACGAAACCGAACTGGCGGCCGTCAACCCAGGCGTTATCATGACGGCGCCGTTGTACGGCACTTTGACCGAATGGGTCGAGAAGCACTACCGCGACCGCATGACCGAAAACGATCTGGCGGACCCGCGATTGCTGCTCGAGTGCCGGACGGCACTGGATGAACTGACACAAATCCTTAAACTGGGCGCGGTTTATCCATTCCAGATCAATTGATCGACGGCGCGTTGTTGTGCACGACAGCGCGCTGCTTCATCTCAACCGAGAGCGTAAAAACATGAGCGATACCCTGCAGCTGATCCTTGAAGACACCGACGGCACGCAACTGGAAACCTCCTGCACCCGCGTCGCGGTCCTGTGGCAAGGCAAAGAGCTGTGGATCCAGCAAGACGGCCGCGGCCAACTGCTGATCGGCGTGGACGTCGAAGAAGGCGACGCCGAATACGCCAACCTGCTGCTGCGCCCATTGGCGACTAATCTGGTAAGTCTGCAACTGGAAATGGAACCGGCTGAACTCGGCGACGACGAGGATCACGTGCACGGCCCGGATTGCAATCACGACCACTAAGGAAACCGCTCTATGCTCGCCCTCGGCAAACTGCTTGAACTGACCCTCGCCGGCCGCGAACCGGCGGAGAAGACTCAACTGACTGTCGAAGGCGTGCGCATGCGCTGGTTGAGCGAAGGGGCGTTGGAAGTCCGGCCACCTGAAGCGCGCGACAACGGCCTGGACCTGCTGCTGTCAGCGGGGATCCATGGCAACGAAACAGCGCCGATCGAGTTGCTTGATCGCCTGTTGCACGACATTGCCCGCGGCGATCTGAAGCCGCGCGCACGTATTCTGTTCCTGTTCGGCAACCCCGAAGCGATTCGCAAAGGCGAGCGTTTTGTCGAACAGGACGTCAATCGACTGTTCAACGGTCGTCACGAACAAAGCAGCGGCTCCGAAGCCTTACGTGCTTGTGAGCTGGAGCGTTTGGCCGCCAGTTTCTTCAGCCTGCCGGATCGCCAGCGTCTGCACTACGACCTGCACACCGCCATTCGTGGTTCGAAAATCGAGCAGTTCGCCTTGTACCCGTGGAAGGAAGATCGCCAGCATTCGCGCCAGGAACTGGCTCGTCTGCGCGCCGCCGGGATGGAAGCGGTGCTGCTGCAGAACAAACCGTCCATCGTTTTCAGCTCTTACACCTACGACAAGCTCGGGGCCGAAGCCTTCACGCTGGAGTTGGGCAAGGCGCGGCCGTTCGGGCAGAACGACGGGGTCAATGTGTCGCTGCTGGAGAACCGCCTTAAACAGATCATTGAAGGCACCGAGCCGGAATTGACCGAGGCATCACTGGACGGTTTGCAACTGTTTAGTGTGGCGCGGGAAATCATCAAGCACAGCGACAGCTTCCGCCTGAACTTGCCGGTGGATATCGAGAATTTTTCGGAACTGGAAGTGGGTTACCTGCTGGCGGAAGACATCGCCAACACCCGCTGGATCATCGAAGAAGAGGGCGCCCGGATCATCTTCCCGAACCCCAAGGTGAAGAACGGCCTGCGCGCCGGCATCCTGATCGTGCCGACCACCGACGAAAACCTGGCCTGACACACAGCCTCAGTAGGAGCCGGCTTGCTGGCGATTGCGTACTGCCAGTTAACGAACCGTTGACTGACCCACCGCTATCGCCAGCAAGCCGGCTCCTTCAGGTTTTGTGCTTAGACGGCTACCGCACGCGGCTCGGTGCGACGCAACGCGCGAATCTTGCTCAGCGTATCCGCGCAGGTCTTCGCCGCTTCCTGGCCTTTGTGCACGAAGTGATCGAAGAAGAACTTATGATGCAGTTCTTCACCGGCATGGAAGTGATGCGGGGTCAGGGACACCGAGAACACCGGCACTTCGGTCTCCAGTTGAACCTGCATCAAACCGCTGACCACTGACTGGGCGACGAACTCGTGACGGTAGATCCCGCCGTCCACCACCAGTGCTGCTGCGACGATGCCGGCATAACGACCGGTCTTGGCCAGCAACTTGGCGTGCAGAGGCATTTCAAAGGCGCCGCCGACTTCGAAAAAGTCGATATCGGATTCCTGATAACCCTGGGCAATCATTTCAGCGACGAAGCCTTTACGGCTCTGATCAACGATTTCCTTGTGCCAGCAGGCCTGGATGAACGCGACGCGCTCGCCCTGATGGTTTTTGCTTTTGCTGTCGATTGCGGTGGGTTGCATGTTCTGACTCCTGTTTGAGAAAAAAACAGGGCATATGAATCGAATGGGATTTAAGGGTATGCACGCCGGCACGAATGCCTGCGGACAGCCCTTTGGCGCCAATCCCGTTCTCTCTTCATCCGGACTATGACCGTCGGCCCCGGGATCACACCGGGTCTGCTGACCTTGCCGCCAATCACCGCCGAAGCGTGTTGTCGCCAAGCGCTCGCGGGCTATGCGCATTGCGCGCAATTACCGCCGGTGGGGAGTTGCACCCCGCCCTGAGAACGTTTTTGCCACCAGAAAGTCTGGCGGCGCAGCGTTTTTAACACATATTTCCTACAGGCGCATTGATGCTTTCAGATGATTGTCATCGAGTATTTCGCTGTATTAATGGGCATTATCCTTGCGCAAGGGTTGAATATTCATCGGCCTGACCGCAGTAATTCTTTCTGAAAGGGATTTCCCCCTGCTTACCGAGGCCAGATTCATGAGCGTTATCGATCTTCGCAGCGACACCGTCACCCAACCTACCGCCGGCATGCTCGACGCGATGGCCACCGCCGCCACGGGGGATGACGTTTATGGTGAAGATCCGACGGTCAATCATCTGGAAGCGGAGCTGGCCAAGCGACTCGGTTTTGCCGCAGCCCTGTTTGTGCCGACCGGCACCATGAGCAATCTGTTGGGTTTGATGGCCCATTGCGAACGCGGCGACGAATACATCGTCGGTCAGCAGGCGCATACCTATAAGTACGAAGGTGGCGGCGCGGCCGTGCTGGGCTCGATCCAGCCGCAGCCACTGGAAGTGCAGGCCGATGGCTCTCTGGACCTGGCGCAGGTCGCCGCCGCGATCAAACCGGACGATTTCCACTTTGCCCGCACCCGCCTTCTGGCGCTGGAAAACACCATGCAGGGCAAAGTCCTGCCTCTGGAGTACCTGGCCCGGGCGCGCAGTTTTACCCGTGAACACGGGCTGCAACTTCACCTGGACGGCGCGCGGCTGTACAACGCAGCGGTCAAGCTCGGGGTCGATGCCCGGGAAATCGCCCAGCATTTCGATTCCGTCTCCGTCTGCCTTTCCAAGGGGTTGGGCGCGCCGGTCGGTTCGGTGCTGTGCGGCTCGGTCGAGCTGATCGGCAAGGCGCGGCGTCTGCGCAAAATGGTCGGCGGCGGCATGCGCCAGGCCGGGATTCTGGCGGCGGCGGGCCTGTACGCACTGGACAATAACGTTAAACGTCTGGCTGACGACCACGCCAATGCGCAATTGCTGGCCGAAGGTTTGCGCGCGGCGGGTTATGAAGTCGAGCCGGTTCAGACCAACATGGTGTACGTCTCGATGGGTGACAAGGCCCAGGCGATCAAGGCCTTCGCTGCTGAACGAGGTATCAAACTCAGTGCCGCCGCTCGTCTGCGCATGGTCACGCACATGGACGTCAGCCGGGCGCAAATCGAGCAGGTCGTCGCGACATTCGTCGACTTTTCGCGCAAGTGATAGCGTTAGCGCTCCAATTGACTGTTTCTATCGTATAAACACGCTGTACCCCGCGCGCAGGGCCGATATAATGCGGCCCTTTGCCGTCGCTTCGTCTGTTGACGTTTCGAACAGGCCTTTGGCCGCAGCCTCCGTGGAAGAACCTAATGAAAAGCGCAGAAATCCGTGAAGCCTTCCTTCGCTTCTTCGAAGAGCAAGGCCACACCCGTGTAGCCTCCAGCTCTTTGATTCCGGGCAACGACCCAACCCTGCTGTTCACTAACGCGGGGATGAACCAGTTCAAGGACTGCTTCCTGGGCCAGGAAAAACGTGCGTACACCCGCGCGACCAGCAGCCAGAAATGCGTGCGTGCCGGTGGCAAGAACAGCGACCTGGAAAACGTCGGTTATACCGCTCGTCACCACACCTTCTTCGAGATGCTGGGTAACTTCAGCTTCGGTGACTATTTCAAGCACGATGCGATTACCTTCGCCTGGACCTTCCTGACTGGCGTTCTGAAACTGCCAAAGGAAAAACTCTGGGTCACCGTCTACGCCTCCGACGACGAAGCGTATGACATCTGGACCAAAGAGATCGGTGTGCCGGTCGAGCGTATGATCCGCATCGGCGACAACAAGGGCGCGCCTTACGCCTCCGACAACTTCTGGACCATGGGCGATACCGGTCCTTGCGGCCCATGCACCGAGATTTTCTACGATCACGGCGACCATATCTGGGGCGGCCCACCGGGCTCGCCGGAAGAAGACGGCGACCGTTATATCGAGATCTGGAACAACGTGTTCATGCAGTTCAACCGCACCGCCGATGGCGTGTTGCATCCGCTGCCAGCTCCGTCGGTCGACACCGGCATGGGCCTGGAACGGATCAGTGCGGTGATGCAGCACGTCAACTCGAACTACGACATCGACCTGTTCAAGAACCTGCTGAAGGCCTCGGCTGAAGCGATCGGTTGCGAAAATGGCGATCAGTCTTCGCTGAAAGTGGTTTCCGACCACATCCGCTCGTGCGGTTTCCTGATCGCGGACGGCGTGCTGCCGTCCAACGAAGGTCGCGGTTACGTACTGCGCCGGATCATCCGTCGCGCCTGCCGTCACGGTAACAAGCTGGGCGCCACCGGCAGCTTCTTCTACAAGATCGTCGCGGCACTGGTCGCCGAGATGGGCGAAGCCTTCCCGGAATTGAAGAAGCAGCAGAGCAACATCGAACGCGTGCTCAAAGCCGAAGAAGAGCAGTTCTCCAAGACGCTGGAGCACGGCCTGAAGATTCTCGAGCAGGATCTGCTGGAGCTCAAAGGCACCGTGGTGCCAGGCGACGTGGTGTTCAAACTCTACGACACCTACGGTTTTCCGATGGACCTCACCGCCGACATCGCGCGCGAGCGCAACCTGACCGTCGACGAAGTCGGTTTCGAGCGTGAGATGGAAGCCCAGCGTGTTCGCGCGCGTTCGGCCAGCTCGTTCGGTCTGGACTACAACACGCTGGTCAAGGTTGATGTGGCCACCGAGTTCACCGGTTACGCAGACACCAGCGGTTCGGCGAAAATCGTCGCCATCTATAAAGATGGCCAGTCGGTCGACGTCTTGAATGAAGGCGAAGAGGCGGTGATCGTTCTCAACCAGACGCCGTTCTACGCTGAATCCGGCGGCCAGATCGGCGATTGCGGCTATCTCCAGGCGGGCAATGCGCGTTTCGATGTACGTGACACTACCAAGACCGGCGGTGCGTTCCTGCATCACGGCGTGCTGGACTCCGGCAGCCTGACCATCGGTGTTCCAGTGGAAACCCACGTAGATGCCGAGGTGCGTCACGCGACTTCGTTGAACCACTCGGCCACCCACTTGCTGCACGCGGCATTGCGTCAGGTACTGGGCGAGCACGTTCAGCAGAAAGGTTCGTTGGTGGATAGCCAGCGTCTGCGTTTCGACTTCAGCCACTTCGAAGCGATCAAGCCTGAACAGCTGAAAGCGCTGGAAGATATCGTCAACGCCGAGATCCGCAAGAACTCCGCCGTTGAAACCGAAGAAACCGACATCGAAACCGCCAAGCAGAAGGGCGCCATGGCGCTGTTCGGCGAGAAGTATGGCGACAACGTGCGCGTGCTGAGCATGGGGGGCGATTTCTCCGTCGAACTGTGTGGCGGTATCCACGCCAACCGTACCGGCGACATCGGCCTGCTGAAAATCATCAGCGAAGGCGGTGTGGCGTCGGGTGTGCGTCGTATCGAGGCGGTTACCGGCGCTGCGGCACTGGCTTACTTGAACGCGGCAGAAGAACAACTCAAGGAAGCGGCCAACCTGGTCAAGGGCAGCCGCGACAACCTGATCGACAAGCTGTCGACTGTGCTGGAGCGCAACCGTCTGCTGGAGAAGCAACTCGAGCAGTTGCAGGCCAAGGCAGCCAGCGCGGCGGGCGATGATCTGTCGGCTTCCGCTCTGGATGTCAAAGGCGTGAAGGTACTGTCCGTGCGTCTCGACGGTCAGGACGGCAAGGCACTGCTGGCGCTGGTCGATCAGCTGAAAAACAAACTCGGCCGCGCAGTGATCCTGCTCGGCAGTGTCCATGAGGAAAAGGTCGTTCTGGTTGCAGGCGTAACCAAAGACCTGACTGGCCAACTCAAAGCCGGTGATTTGATGAAGCAAGCCGCTGCGGCAGTGGGCGGGAAGGGCGGTGGTCGTCCAGACATGGCGCAAGGCGGCGGCACAGACGCCGGCGCCCTGGACGCAGCACTGGCGCTGACCGTTCCGTTTGTAGAGCAGGGTTTATAAGGCAGCGCCTCCGGCCCGCAGTCTAGTGGCGGGCCGGAACGCTGTTTGAGTGATTATTTGGGCGCCCTTCACGGGCAGAGGCGGCTTTGAAATGGCTTTGATCGTACAGAAATTTGGAGGCACCTCGGTCGGCACTGTCGAGAGAATCGAGCAGGTCGCCGACAAGGTTAAGAAATTCCGCGAAGCCGGCGATGACCTGGTGGTTGTGCTGTCTGCAATGAGCGGCGAAACCAACCGTCTGATCGATCTGGCCAAGCAAATCAGTGGCGAAGATCAGCCGGTTCCCCGTGAGCTGGATGTGATCGTTTCCACCGGTGAGCAGGTGACGATTGCCCTGTTGGCCATGGCGTTGATCAAGCGCGGTGTGCCGGCAGTGTCCTACACCGGTAACCAGGTTCGGATCCTGACGGACAGTGCGCACAATAAAGCGCGTATCTTGCAGATTGATGACCAGAAGATTCGCGGTGACCTGAAGGCCGGTCGTGTAGTGGTTGTCGCTGGTTTCCAGGGCGTCGACGAGCACGGCAATATCACCACCCTCGGTCGTGGTGGTTCCGATACCACCGGCGTGGCGCTGGCGGCGGCCCTGAAGGCTGACGAATGCCAGATCTACACCGACGTGGACGGCGTCTACACCACCGACCCGCGCGTTGTGTCCGTGGCCCAGCGTCTGGACAAGATCACCTTTGAAGAGATGCTGGAAATGGCCAGCCTCGGTTCCAAGGTGCTGCAGATCCGGGCGGTGGAATTCGCCGGCAAGTACAACGTTCCGCTGCGCGTACTGCACAGCTTCAAGGAGGGTCCGGGCACCCTCATTACTATTGATGAAGAGGAAACCATGGAACAGCCGATCATTTCCGGCATCGCTTTCAACCGCGATGAAGCCAAGCTGACCATCCGTGGCGTGCCAGACACCCCGGGCGTTGCATTCAAGATTCTCGGCCCGATCAGTGCCGCGAACATCGAAGTCGACATGATCGTGCAGAACGTTGCGCACGATAACACCACCGACTTCACCTTCACCGTACACCGCAACGACTATCAGGCGGCGCAAACCGTGCTGGAAAAGACCGCTGCCGAGATCGGTGCCCGTGAAGTCATCGGCGACACCAAGATCGCCAAGGTGTCGATCGTCGGCGTTGGCATGCGCTCCCACGCGGGCGTCGCCAGTCGCATGTTCGAGGCGTTGGCCAAAGAAAGTATCAACATCCAGATGATCTCGACTTCGGAAATCAAAGTCTCCGTAGTGATCGAAGAGAAGTACCTGGAACTGGCTGTGCGCGCTCTGCACACGGCTTTCGAACTGGACGCACCGGCCCGCCAGGGCGAGTGATGCGTTTGCCAAAAGGCGCGGTCTGACCGCGCCTTTTGTTTTTTTGAATGGCGTGGCCCCGAGACTGTTCTTTTGCTCGCGCTAGTCAATACTCAGGCATGTAGGTCGCAACCGATTTGGGTTGTAGGTCGAGTGCCTATTTTTTTGCAGACTGTTGTCCCTGAAATGTAAGGCGTGAGGAGAAAGGTATGTTGATTCTGACTCGTCGGTGCGCAGAAAGCCTGATTATTGGTGATGGCGAAATCACCGTGACCGTGCTCGGCGTCAAAGGAAATCAAGTGCGTATTGGTGTGAACGCCCCTAAAGAGGTAGCGGTACACCGTGAGGAAATCTACCTGCGCATCAAGAAAGAGAAGGACGAAGAACCAAGCCATTAATTTTTATCGTTTTTTATGTTTGCAAACGGGGAAAAGGTTGGTTAAGATACGCCCCGTGTTGCGGAGAGCTGGCCGAGTGGCCGAAGGCGCTCCCCTGCTAAGGGAGTACACCTCAAAAGGGTGTCGGGGGTTCGAATCCCCCGTTCTCCGCCATTATTTGCGTAGTACGTTGTAATCTGGCTTCTTCGGTAAGTTGTTGAAATTACTAGAAAAAAGCGCTTTACAAACAGATTTAACGGCCTATAATGCGCGGCAACAAATGCACTCGTAGCTCAGCTGGATAGAGTACTCGGCTACGAACCGAGCGGTCACAGGTTCGAATCCTGTCGAGTGCACCATTTAAGAGTTGTTTGCAGTGATGTGAATAACTTGGCTTCAACCAGTTGTGATCTGGTATAAAAACACAAATGCACTCGTAGCTCAGCTGGATAGAGTACTCGGCTACGAACCGAGCGGTCACAGGTTCGAATCCTGTCGAGTGCACCATACAACAGAAAGCCCGCATTTAATGCGGGCTTTTTGCCGTCTGGGATTTAGCTTTTCCTTTCGTACATCCTCTTTCATCGAATTCGATATGCGCGCTGCGGCCTCGCTTGGTTTCGTAGCGATAGCTTGTGCTCGAATTGCGAATACTGATCTTGTCTGGCTTGCCCAGCGCGCTTTCGACATCCTGCTGGCTCATGCCGGCGACCACCCGCTGATTGATGATTGCTTCGCGTCGCTCTCTGGCGCTGATCAGATTTCCGCATCCGTCCTCGCTCTTACCGACAATGGTTGGTTCACTTCTTTTGGTATTCCTGTCCGGGATCTGGCGAGTCTCAGGCCCGGGCATGAGGGTGATGGGTTCATTGTTCGGTGTGTACGTGCGGACATCCTGTATCGAGCGGCTTTCGTCGGGAGTGCAGCTATGGGTGGTGAAAGTAATGTGCCCGTTGGTTGCTTCGCACCTATGAATGGTGGTGGCAAACGCCCAGGGCAATCGGCAGAGCAGAGTGATCAATAAGAAATAGCGCAGGTAAGCGGGCATCGAGCGTCCTCCATGACGATTTCTTTTCAGCGTAGACGCCACCTTTTGCTCGAGGAGTGTGTTTTCTTTTCAGGATGCGTCGTCTAGTTTGAAGGATTAGGAGAGTGCTCAAGATTGTCTTGCAAGCGCTTGTTTCAGCCGCGATTTTTTAACATTTCAAACCGTCAAGCGGTGTATCATTGCGCCCGTCAGCCCCGCCGGGGCTTTTGGAATACTTCCATGGACTTACCCAGTAGTTACTCAACACCCCGTTTTTCCAATCATGAATTGACTGATTGATCCTTCCGGCGCGCCCCGCTGCTGGGAGTGGAGTTCGCCTATGTCTGAAGTTGAAGTAAAGAAAACACAAGAAAGCTTGCAGGACCGCCTCGCTCAAGTTGTTGAGCTGTTGCAGCGTCAGCGAGTGGTTGAAGACCTGACTCACCGCCAGGAAGGCCCGAATCACGATCGGGTCGAAAATCTGGTTCACCGGCAGAATCTCGTCGAGTTACAACGCAAGCTCGATGACCTGCACTCCGCCGACGTCGCCTACATCCTTGAAGCATTGCCGCTGGACGATCGTCTGACGCTTTGGCAGCTGGTCAAAGCAGATCGCGACGGCGACATTCTTCTCGAAGTATCTGATTCGGTACGTGAAACCCTGATCGCCGACATGGACGATCACGAGCTCCTGGCTGCGGCCAAGGACATGGACGCCGACGAACTTGCTGACCTGGCTTCCGAGCTGCCGCGAGATGTCGTCCATGAGCTTATGGAGACCCTGGACAACCAGCAGCGCGAGCGTGTGCGTTCCGCCCTTTCCTACGACGAGGAGCAGGTCGGTGCGCTGATGGACTTCGAGATGGTGACGATCCGTGAGGACGTCAGTCTCGAAGTGGTGCTGCGTTACCTGCGCCGCCTCAAAGAATTACCAGGTCACACCGACAAGCTGTTTGTTGTTGATTACGACGGCGTCCTCAAGGGTGTTTTGCCGATCAAGCGTTTGCTGGTCAACGATCCGGACAAGCAGGTTTCCGAGGTCATGGCGAGTGATCCGGTAAGCTTTCATCCGGATGAAGATGCTTACGATGCTGCTCAGGCGTTTGAGCGTTATGACTTGATTTCAGCGCCCGTCGTAGACAAGAACGGCAAGCTGATTGGCCGACTGACCATCGACGAGATGGTCGACCTGATTCGTGAAGAGAGCGAAAGCGAAGTTCTCAACATGGCGGGTCTGCGTGAAGAGGAAGATATTTTCGCGTCAGTCTGGAAGTCCTTGCGTAACCGTTGGGCCTGGCTGGCCGTGAACCTGATCACCGCTTTCGTTGCATCCCGAGTGATCGGCCTGTTCGAGGGTTCCATCGAGAAGTTGGTAGCACTGGCGGCATTGATGCCGATTGTGGCGGGCATCGGTGGTAACTCTGGTAACCAGACCATCACCATGATTGTCCGCGCCATGGCGTTGGACCAGGTGAGTACCGGCAATACTTCGCGGCTGATGCGCAAGGAGCTGGCGGTTGCGCTGATCAATGGCGTGGTCTGGGGTGGGGTCATCGGCGTTGTCGCTTATCTGCTTTATGGCAGCTGGTCTTTGGGGGTGGTGATGACGGCCGCCATGACGCTTAACCTGCTGCTTGCCGCATTGATGGGGGTTTTGATTCCGATGACGCTGGCGCGACTGGGGCGCGACCCTGCGATGGGGGCCAGCGTAATGATTACCGCCATGACCGACAGTGGTGGCTTCTTCATTTTCCTTGGGTTGGCGACGATTTTCCTGCTCTAGTTTTTCTGCTTTCAAACCCGCCAACTGGCGGGTTTTTTTTGCCTGAATTTCAGGCAAAAAAAAGCCAGCGATAAAGCTGGCTCGGATTTTCTGGATGACTCAGGAGGCGTCTGCGGCCATTTCGGCGTCGTGAGCGATCAGCGAAACGAGAGCGTTTTGCTGGCGGTGGGAAAGCTGGCGGAAGCGCTGCAACAGTTCACGTTCGTGCAAAGAAAGCTCTGGGCTGTCCAGGCGCATGCTCAGCTCTTCGCCCAGCGCACCTTCCTGAATCAGGCTCTGCTCAAGGCGTGCGATGATTTCGGAGTTCATGCTGCGATGATGATTGCGAGCCACCTCGGCAATGCGTTCACGCATTCCGTCTGGCAGACGTACGACGAACTTGTCAGCCGTACGGCTGGAATAAATTGCCTGTTTCAATGGGCGCATATATTTAACCGGTTAGTTCAGGGGAGCGGTTCTCGGGATTGGCCGCAGGATGTCAGTTAGGACAAGCGATGCAGCCAAATGTTCAACCTGAATTGATAGAGGCCCGCATCATGCCTCAAAGCAGCCAGATCATTGGCGTCAATTCTGTGACAAATATTGAACTGGATAAAGGCGTTCTGCCAGCACCAATTGTCAGAAATGCGGACTGGTTGGAAAGTTGCCCGGTCCGTATCGCTGATCGCGTCCTCTGCCTGAGAGTGGGTGTCCAAACATGTGAGGGCAGAGCCGGCGAATTCGATAACTGTTCCTTACCTTTACAGGATAGTGGCAAATTGCCGATTTGCTAGGGGGGAGGGGCTGGTGAAGGCTATTTAGGATGGATGGCATGTTGATTTTTTGACGGTGCGGGGATTTGCCGTCAGCAATTTGGTGCCGCTCGGTAATCTTTATGGCTCCGTTCGATTCTGTTTTGTTGGCATGCTGTGGTGGTATCAAAGGCAGGTCGGTTCTCTGGTGGAATGCTTCATGCTGCATGGGCGGCATATGCCTACACTTAAAAAGCGAAAGGACGACATGACAAAGGCGGGCGTGGTCGTTAACATGCTCGCCGTCCATCGCCGCGTGTATCGTCGTGGGCACTTGTGTCTCAGTAGCTCAATTGGATAGAGCATCCCCCTCCTAAGGGGAAGGTTGGCAGTTCGAACCTGCCCTGGGACACCACTTTTCTTAATGCTTCTAGTTCTCCTCCTTGTCTGACCGTCGTCAGGCGTCTGCATTCCCTCTCTGTTGGCGAGTCCTCTTCTATATAGAGGGCAGAAGTGAATCTCGCATCTAGTCCTTAATTCATAGAAAACCCAAATCAGTGCTTGACGGCAGATTTCAGATGTCTATAATTCGCCCCACTTCCGGCGCAGTCGAAGCGGAAAACTCCTTGTTAAACAACGAGTTACGAAGTTTTCGGCAGCAAGTTGCTTCAGGTCATCGAAGCCAGAAGGAAGTTGAAAAAGAGGTGTTGACAGCAGCGTGTAACGCTGTAGAATTCGCCTCCCGCTGACGAGAGATCGAAAGCGCAAGTGGTTGAAGTTGTTAAGGAAATCCTTGAAAGCTTCTGAAAATAACCACTTGACAGCAAATGAGGCTGCTGTAGAATGCGCGCCTCGGTTGAGACGAAAGATCTTAACCAACCGCTCTTTAACAACTGAATCAAGCAATTCGTGTGGGTGCTTGTGGAGTCAGACTGCTAGTCAACAGATTATCAGCATCACAAGTTACTCCGCGAGAAATCAAAGATGTAACCAACGATTGCTGAGCCAAGTTTAGGGTTTTCTCAAAACCCAAAGATGTTTGAACTGAAGAGTTTGATCATGGCTCAGATTGAACGCTGGCGGCAGGCCTAACACATGCAAGTCGAGCGGATGACAGGAGCTTGCTCCTGAATTCAGCGGCGGACGGGTGAGTAATGCCTAGGAATCTGCCTGGTAGTGGGGGACAACGTTTCGAAAGGAACGCTAATACCGCATACGTCCTACGGGAGAAAGCAGGGGACCTTCGGGCCTTGCGCTATCAGATGAGCCTAGGTCGGATTAGCTAGTTGGTGAGGTAATGGCTCACCAAGGCGACGATCCGTAACTGGTCTGAGAGGATGATCAGTCACACTGGAACTGAGACACGGTCCAGACTCCTACGGGAGGCAGCAGTGGGGAATATTGGACAATGGGCGAAAGCCTGATCCAGCCATGCCGCGTGTGTGAAGAAGGTCTTCGGATTGTAAAGCACTTTAAGTTGGGAGGAAGGGTTGTAGATTAATACTCTGCAATTTTGACGTTACCGACAGAATAAGCACCGGCTAACTCTGTGCCAGCAGCCGCGGTAATACAGAGGGTGCAAGCGTTAATCGGAATTACTGGGCGTAAAGCGCGCGTAGGTGGTTTGTTAAGTTGGATGTGAAATCCCCGGGCTCAACCTGGGAACTGCATTCAAAACTGACAAGCTAGAGTATGGTAGAGGGTGGTGGAATTTCCTGTGTAGCGGTGAAATGCGTAGATATAGGAAGGAACACCAGTGGCGAAGGCGACCACCTGGACTGATACTGACACTGAGGTGCGAAAGCGTGGGGAGCAAACAGGATTAGATACCCTGGTAGTCCACGCCGTAAACGATGTCAACTAGCCGTTGGGAGCCTTGAGCTCTTAGTGGCGCAGCTAACGCATTAAGTTGACCGCCTGGGGAGTACGGCCGCAAGGTTAAAACTCAAATGAATTGACGGGGGCCCGCACAAGCGGTGGAGCATGTGGTTTAATTCGAAGCAACGCGAAGAACCTTACCAGGCCTTGACATCCAATGAACTTTCCAGAGATGGATTGGTGCCTTCGGGAACATTGAGACAGGTGCTGCATGGCTGTCGTCAGCTCGTGTCGTGAGATGTTGGGTTAAGTCCCGTAACGAGCGCAACCCTTGTCCTTAGTTACCAGCACGTAATGGTGGGCACTCTAAGGAGACTGCCGGTGACAAACCGGAGGAAGGTGGGGATGACGTCAAGTCATCATGGCCCTTACGGCCTGGGCTACACACGTGCTACAATGGTCGGTACAGAGGGTTGCCAAGCCGCGAGGTGGAGCTAATCCCATAAAACCGATCGTAGTCCGGATCGCAGTCTGCAACTCGACTGCGTGAAGTCGGAATCGCTAGTAATCGCGAATCAGAATGTCGCGGTGAATACGTTCCCGGGCCTTGTACACACCGCCCGTCACACCATGGGAGTGGGTTGCACCAGAAGTAGCTAGTCTAACCTTCGGGAGGACGGTTACCACGGTGTGATTCATGACTGGGGTGAAGTCGTAACAAGGTAGCCGTAGGGGAACCTGCGGCTGGATCACCTCCTTAATCGACGACTCAGCTGCTCCATGAGCTCCCACACGAATTGCTTGATTCATTGAAGAAGACGATAGAAGCAGCTTTAAGCTCCAAGCTGATAGCTCTGAGCTAACAGTTACAAGCTCGAAATTGGGTCTGTAGCTCAGTTGGTTAGAGCGCACCCCTGATAAGGGTGAGGTCGGCAGTTCGAATCTGCCCAGACCCACCAATTTTGTTATGGGGCCATAGCTCAGCTGGGAGAGCGCCTGCCTTGCACGCAGGAGGTCAGCGGTTCGATCCCGCTTGGCTCCACCATAAACTGCTTCGAAAGTTTGAGAGTTTAGAAATGAATATTCACTGATGAATATTGATTTCTAGTCTTTTGATTAGATCGTTCTTTAAAAATTTGGGTATGTGATAGAAAGATAGACTGAACGTTACTTTCACTGGTAACGGATCAGGCTAAGGTAAAATTTGTGAGTTCTCTTAGTTGAGAAATTCGAATTTTCGGCGAATGTCGTCTTCACAGTATAACCAGATTGCTTGGGGTTATATGGTCAAGTGAAGAAGCGCATACGGTGGATGCCTTGGCAGTCAGAGGCGATGAAAGACGTGGTAGCCTGCGAAAAGCTTCGGGGAGTCGGCAAACAGACTTTGATCCGGAGATGTCTGAATGGGGGAACCCAGCCATCATAAGATGGTTATCTTGTACTGAATACATAGGTGCAAGAGGCGAACCAGGGGAACTGAAACATCTAAGTACCCTGAGGAAAAGAAATCAACCGAGATTCCCTTAGTAGTGGCGAGCGAACGGGGACTAGCCCTTAAGTGGCTTTGAGATTAGCGGAACGCTCTGGAAAGTGCGGCCATAGTGGGTGATAGCCCTGTACGCGAAAATCTCTTAGTCATGAAATCGAGTAGGACGGAGCACGAGAAACTTTGTCTGAATATGGGGGGACCATCCTCCAAGGCTAAATACTACTGACTGACCGATAGTGAACTAGTACCGTGAGGGAAAGGCGAAAAGAACCCCGGAGAGGGGAGTGAAATAGATCCTGAAACCGTATGCGTACAAGCAGTGGGAGCAGACTTTGTTCTGTGACTGCGTACCTTTTGTATAATGGGTCAGCGACTTATTTTCAGTGGCGAGCTTAACCGAATAGGGGAGGCGTAGCGAAAGCGAGTCTTAATAGGGCGTCTAGTCGCTGGGAATAGACCCGAAACCGGGCGATCTATCCATGGGCAGGTTGAAGGTTAGGTAACACTGACTGGAGGACCGAACCGACTACCGTTGAAAAGTTAGCGGATGACCTGTGGATCGGAGTGAAAGGCTAATCAAGCTCGGAGATAGCTGGTTCTCCTCGAAAGCTATTTAGGTAGCGCCTCATGTATCACTGTAGGGGGTAGAGCACTGTTTCGGCTAGGGGGTCATCCCGACTTACCAAACCGATGCAAACTCCGAATACCTACAAGTGCCGAGCATGGGAGACACACGGCGGGTGCTAACGTCCGTCGTGAAAAGGGAAACAACCCAGACCGTCAGCTAAGGTCCCAAAGTTATGGTTAAGTGGGAAACGATGTGGGAAGGCTTAGACAGCTAGGAGGTTGGCTTAGAAGCAGCCACCCTTTAAAGAAAGCGTAATAGCTCACTAGTCGAGTCGGCCTGCGCGGAAGATGTAACGGGGCTCAAACCATACACCGAAGCTACGGGTATCATCTTAGGATGATGCGGTAGAGGAGCGTTCTGTAAGCCTGTGAAGGTGAGTTGAGAAGCTTGCTGGAGGTATCAGAAGTGCGAATGCTGACATGAGTAACGACAATGGGTGTGAAAAACACCCACGCCGAAAGACCAAGGTTTCCTGCGCAACGTTAATCGACGCAGGGTTAGTCGGTCCCTAAGGCGAGGCTGAAAAGCGTAGTCGATGGAAAACAGGTTAATATTCCTGTACTTCTGGTTATTGCGATGGAGGGACGGAGAAGGCTAGGCCAGCTTGGCGTTGGTTGTCCAAGTTTAAGGTGGTAGGCTGGAATCTTAGGTAAATCCGGGATTCTAAGGCCGAGAGCTGATGACGAGTGTTCTTTTAGAACACGAAGTGGTTGATGCCATGCTTCCAAGAAAAGCTTCTAAGCTTCAGGTAACCAGGAACCGTACCCCAAACCGACACAGGTGGTTGGGTAGAGAATACCAAGGCGCTTGAGAGAACTCGGGTGAAGGAACTAGGCAAAATGGCACCGTAACTTCGGGAGAAGGTGCGCCGGTGAGGGTGAAGGACTTGCTCCGTAAGCCCACGCCGGTCGAAGATACCAGGCCGCTGCGACTGTTTATTAAAAACACAGCACTCTGCAAACACGAAAGTGGACGTATAGGGTGTGACGCCTGCCCGGTGCCGGAAGGTTAATTGATGGGGTTAGCTAACGCGAAGCTCTTGATCGAAGCCCCGGTAAACGGCGGCCGTAACTATAACGGTCCTAAGGTAGCGAAATTCCTTGTCGGGTAAGTTCCGACCTGCACGAATGGCGTAACGATGGCGGCGCTGTCTCCACCCGAGACTCAGTGAAATTGAAATCGCTGTGAAGATGCAGTGTATCCGCGGCTAGACGGAAAGACCCCGTGAACCTTTACTATAGCTTTGCACTGGACTTTGAATTTGCTTGTGTAGGATAGGTGGGAGGCTTTGAAGCGTGGACGCCAGTTCGCGTGGAGCCATCCTTGAAATACCACCCTGGCAACTTTGAGGTTCTAACTCAGGTCCGTTATCCGGATCGAGGACAGTGTATGGTGGGTAGTTTGACTGGGGCGGTCTCCTCCTAAAGAGTAACGGAGGAGTACGAAGGTGCGCTCAGACCGGTCGGAAATCGGTCGTAGAGTATAAAGGCAAAAGCGCGCTTGACTGCGAGACAGACACGTCGAGCAGGTACGAAAGTAGGTCTTAGTGATCCGGTGGTTCTGTATGGAAGGGCCATCGCTCAACGGATAAAAGGTACTCCGGGGATAACAGGCTGATACCGCCCAAGAGTTCATATCGACGGCGGTGTTTGGCACCTCGATGTCGGCTCATCACATCCTGGGGCTGAAGCCGGTCCCAAGGGTATGGCTGTTCGCCATTTAAAGTGGTACGCGAGCTGGGTTTAGAACGTCGTGAGACAGTTCGGTCCCTATCTGCCGTGGACGTTTGAGATTTGAGAGGGGCTGCTCCTAGTACGAGAGGACCGGAGTGGACGAACCTCTGGTGTTCCGGTTGTCACGCCAGTGGCATTGCCGGGTAGCTATGTTCGGAATAGATAACCGCTGAAAGCATCTAAGCGGGAAACTAGCCTCAAGATGAGATCTCACTGGGACCTTGAGTCCCCTGAAGGGCCGTCGAAGACTACGACGTTGATAGGTTGGGTGTGTAAGCGCTGTGAGGCGTTGAGCTAACCAATACTAATTGCCCGTGAGGCTTGACCATATAACACCCAAGCAATTTGATTACTCGAAAGAGCATCAGATTGCGGTGTGTGAAGACGCAATGAACCGAAAGTTCGTATCGTTCACAAAACCGCAAGACTATCGCATACCCAATTTGCTGAAGCGTTGAAAGACGAGTCGGCACACCGAATTTCTTGACGACCATAGAGCATTGGAACCACCTGATCCCATCCCGAACTCAGCAGTGAAACGATGCATCGCCGATGGTAGTGTGGGGTTTCCCCATGTGAGAGTAGGTCATCGTCAAGATTAAATTCCGAAACCCCAATTGCGAAAGCAGTTGGGGTTTTGTTTTGCGCGTAGAAAAAGTCGCAAGATCAAAAAGGGATGGCCTGATGGGCCATCCCTTTTTTGTGCCCGAGCGTTAATGAAGCTTCAAGGGAACGCTACCACTGGCCGATAACCTTAGGGTCAAGCGGTCTTCACTTCTCGCCGTTTCCATTCTTATTTGCAGTTCAAGAGAAAACGCTTGATAGGCTATGGCTACTGGCTATCATCTGCGCGCCGGAAAGGGGGCAGTTGATCTTATTTGTGTATTTGTCTTTTTGGCTCTTCTTCTTAATCTGCCTGGAAATCTTCGATGCTGTCGTATCACCAAAAGAGTTTTCTGATCGTCGATGATTTTTCGGATTTCCGCAGTTCCGTCAGGTCCATGCTGCGGGAGCTGGGTGTCAAGGATGTGGACACTGCAGACACTGGCGAACAGGCGCTGAAAATGTGTTCGCAGAAGTCCTATGATTTCATCTTGCAGGATTTCCACTTGGGTGATGGCAAGAAGAATGGCCAGCAAGTGCTCGAAGACCTGATGATCGAAAAGCTGATCAGCCATGAAAGTGTGTTTGTCATGGTCACCGCCGAGACCAGTCAGGCCATGGTGCTCAGTGCCCTGGAACACGAGCCCGACGCCTACCTGACCAAACCCTTCAACCGTTCCGGTCTGGCCCAGCGTCTCGAGCGGCTAGAGCAGCGCAAAACCTTGCTCAAGCCGATTCTTCAGGCGCTCGACCGGGGCAAGCCTGTTGAAGTGCTCAACGCTTGCATCGCCCTGTGCAAGCAAGACATTCGTTATTCGCCGTTGTGCCTGCGTTACCGCGCCGACGCCCTGCGTGATCTCAATCAGAATGAGGCGCTGGAGCGTCTCTACGACAGCATCATTGCCGATCGGCCTTTACCCTGGGCATTCGCCGGGCTTGGCAAGCTACTGTTCAAGCGTGGCCAGGTCGCTCAGGCCAAAGGTGTTTACGAAAAGGCATTGAAGGTGTTTCCGATGATGCCGGCGCTCTACGATGGCATGGCGGATGTACTGGTCGCGGAAGGGGATACCAAGGCTGCCCAGAAAGTATTGGAAGAGGCGATTCGGCTCTCGCCTTTGGCAGTGCGTCGGCAGGCGCAGCTAGGCAAGCTGGCAATGACCAACGAGGATTTTGATACCGCCTCCAAAGCGTATCGCCAGGCTGTTGCTCAAGGTGCGCAATCCCGTTTCAAGGATGCGGAGAGCAACCTCGGACTGGCCCATGCCTTGATCAGCAAAGGCAGCGAAAGAGGTCTGGATACCCGGACCCGTCTGGAAATCAACACAACGCTGAGTGCCGTGGCCAAGGAGAATCCAACCGACCCGGGCCTGCAGATCCGCGCACGGTTGATGAAGGCCACCAGTCTGTTGCTCAACGATGCCGAAACCGCCGACAAGCTAACTGAGCAAGCGATGATGCGCCTCGACGGCATGGAGCAGTTCATGAGTGCTGAGGCGGCGCTGCTGGTCGCCAAGCAATTGCAGATGCTTGGACAAGCCGATGCAGGCGCCTCGATGTTGAAGAACTGTGCGGAAATCTATGGGGATGATCCGACGGTCATGAAGGGCATTGCCAAACTCACCGATGACCCGAGCATTCTCAATTCGGGTAACGATGCTGCTGAGCTCAATCGTCAGGGCGTGCGGGTGTACAAGACCGGCAATCTGGTGGAGGCCCGACAGGTGTTCCGCAAAGCTCTGGCGCTGCAGCCGAAGAACATCAGTATCGCGTTAAACATGGCCCAGGCTCTGTTGCATGGCACTGATACAAATGTCGCGTCGGCTGAGCTTGAAGAGTGCCGCACCTGCCTGAAAATGGTGGGTTTGATGCCTGACTCCGACGCACGTTATCCGCGATACCAGAAGCTCAAAAGCAAGGCGTTTGGCGAATGAATGACGACTCGCAATCCCTCGACTTCTCTACGGTGATCGCGTCCACCGTGCACGATATGAAGAACTCGTTGGCCATGCTCATGCAGGCCCACAGTCAGTGGCTGACCGGATTGCCAGAGCCGGCTCGGCATACGCCGGAACAGGGTGTGATCGAATTCGAGTTTGCTCGCCTCAACGGAATGCTCGTGCAGTTACTGGGCCTGTACAAGCTGGGCGTCAATCAGATGCCCTTGCAGCCCGCCTATCACGAACTGGACGACTTCATCGAGGCGCAGTTGGCGTGTCATCAGGATGTGTTCGTCAGTCGCGGTATCGCCGCGACGTTTGAAGTGGATCCGTTGAGTCCGTTGGGTTTCTTCGACCGTGAATTGATCGCGTCAGTGCTGGCCAACGCCATCAACAATGCCATTCGTTATGCGCGTCATGCGGTGTTGATCAGTGTCAGCGACGAGGCGGGCCAATTGGTGCTGACTATCAATGATGATGGTGACGGTTACCCAGGCGAGATGATCGAGCGTCAGGCTGATTACGTGCAGGGCATCAATCAAAGCAGTGGCAGCACTGGCCTTGGTTTGTATTTCGCCGGCCGGATTGCCGCTTTGCATCAGCGCAACGGTATCGGCGGGCGCACTGAAATAAGCAACGGCGGCCCGTTGGGCGGCGGCGTGTTCAGTATTTATCTGCCCTGATTTTTCTCGCGCGAAGCTTTTTGTTGGGCGCTGCTTGATATTCCGAACACGCGAAGCCTATTTTGTACGGGTCGCCGTTCGCGGCTCGCACGATAACAAGGATAGCGTCATGACAACCGATGGCCTGGGCTCACTCGCGCAGCGATTGACGGGCATTGATGAGATTGAATGTGTTACGCCGGATTTGAATGGCGTGCCACGGGGAAAAGTGATGACCGCCGAGGGTTTCCTCGAAGGGCGGCGTTTGCAGTTGGCGCGGGGCGTACTGCTGCAATGCATCATGGGCGGATATCCGCCAGCACGTTTTTACGGCAGCGATGACGGCGATCTTGCTCTGGTGCCAGACCCGACGCAGATTCACCGTTTACCCTGGAGCAGGCAGCCGCGCGGATTTGCCATCTGTGATGCGGACGAACTGACCGGCGAAAGCTCCAACCTGTCGACTCGCGGCCAACTCAAGGCCATCATCGCACGCTACACCGCGCTCGGCCTGGCGCCGGTGGTAGCGACTGAGCTCGAGTTCTTTGTCTTCGCCCCCAATCCTGATCCGACGCAACCTTTCCTGCCACCCGTTGGCCTGGATGGTCGCCGCGAAGACGGTCAGTCGGCGTTCAGTGTCAGTTCCAATAGTGGCTTGCGACCGTTTTTCAATGAAGTGTATGAGTGCATGGCGGCGCTGGGTTTGCCTCGCGATACGTTCATGCATGAGATGGGTGTCAGCCAGTTCGAGATCAACCTGCTGCACGGTGATCCGCTGTTGTTGGCCGACCAGACATTTCTGTTCAAACACCTGCTCAAGGAAGTAGCGCTCAAGCATGGCCTGACCGTGGTGTGCATGGCCAAGCCGTTGGCACACACGCCGGGCAGTTCGATGCACATTCACCAGAGCATCGTAGACATCGATACCGGGCGGAACGTGTTCAGTGATGACGCCGGGCAACCGACGGCAATCTTCCGGCATTTCATCGCTGGGCAGCAGGCGGGCATGGCTGATTTCACGGCGTTGTTTGCTCCGAACGTTAATTCGTACCAGCGCTTGTGTCATCCCTTCGCATCGCCGAACAATGCGTGCTGGTCCCATGACAACCGCTCGGCAGGTTTACGTATTCCGGCCAGTGCGCCGGTCGCTCGTCGGGTTGAAAACCGCTTGCCAGGTGCGGACGCGAACCCCTATCTGGCGATTGCCGCGAGCCTTGCAGCGGGGTTGCATGGTATTGAACGACGACTGGAGCCGAGCGAGCCGATCCAGGGGGAATTCGAGGTGCCGGATAATCTTTCGTTACCGTGTACCTTGCACGCTGCTCTCGAACGTCTGAAGCGTAGTCACTTGGCGAAGGAACTGTTCGGCAAGGAGTTCATCGAAGGCTACATCGCTTCGAAGACCATGGAGCTGACCAGCTTCTATGATGAAATCACGCCCTGGGAACGACGTGTTCTAGCCGCTCAGGCCTGACGAAATATCGACACCGGGCTATCGTTTGATAGCCCGTTACTCACTGCAAGGAGCCGCTCGGAACGCCGATGCGCCAAATCTGGAAATCCTTTCGAGCGCTTTATTTCGCCTCGCTGATGATGTTGATCGGCTCAGGCCTGTTGAGTACTTACCTGGCGTTGCGCCTGGCTGCCGATAATGTCGACAGTCTGTGGGTGGGTGCGCTGATGGCAGCCAACTATTTCGGTCTGGTGCTGGGCGGCAAGATCGGCCACCGGCTGATTGCCCGGGTCGGGCATATTCGAGCCTATTCCGCCTGCGCCGGGATCGTCGGTGCGGCGGTGCTGGGCCATGGTCTGGTCAACTGGCTGCCCGCGTGGCTGTTCCTGCGGGTGATCGTCGGCCTTGGCATGATGTGCCAGTACATGGTCATCGAAAGCTGGCTCAATGAGCAGGCCGAGGCCAAGCAGCGCGGTCTGGTGTTCAGCGGTTACATGATCGCTTCCTACCTGGGCTTGGTGCTGGGTCAGCTGATTCTGGTCATGCACCCGGGGCTCGGTCTTGAACTGCTGATGTTGGTCGCCTTGTGCTTCACTTTGTGCCTGGTGCCGGTGGCCCTGACACGACGGATTCACCCTGCGCCTTTGCATCCGGCACCGATGGAGCCACGGTTCTTCATCAAGCGTGTGCCGCAGTCGTTAAGTACGGTGCTGGGGGCGGGCTTGATCGTTGGCTCCTTCTACGGTCTGGCGCCGCTGTATGCCTCGCAGCAAGGGTTGTCCACCGAGCAGGTGGGCCTGTTCATGGGTAGCTGCATTTTTGCCGGGTTGCTGGTGCAATGGCCATTGGGCTGGCTATCCGATCGCTATGACCGGGCGTTATTGATTCGTTGTTTTGCGTTCAGCCTGGCGCTCGCCGCCATGCCGCTGGCGATCATGAAGCAGGTGCCGCTGGAGGTCTTGTTCATCGCCGGTTTCCTGTGTTCGCTGGTGCAGTTCTGCCTCTACCCGTTGGCGGTGGCGTTCTCCAACGACCACGTCGAGGGCGATCGCCGGGTTTCGCTGACGGCCATGTTGCTGGTGACTTACGGCGTGGGTGCCAGTATCGGGCCGCTGGTGGCTGGTGTGCTGATGAAGTTGTTCGGCAGTCAGATGCTTTATGCGTTCTTCAGTTTCTTTGCGTTGGTGCTGGTGTGGCGCATTCGCCCGAAAGCGGTGACCAACTTGCATCAGGTCGACGATGCACCGCTGCATCACGTTGCGATGCCAGACAGTATGTCGAGTTCACCACTGGTGGCTGCTCTCGATCCGCGGGTGGATGAGCAAGTGGTACACGATCAGATGCAGAACCCGGTTCCCCCTGAGCCGACGCCCGATCCCGAGTCACCCTCTGATACTCCGCCAGAAGATCCGGATGCGGGGAGGGAGCAGAGCTTCACCGAAGCCAGGCCTTAACCTTCAGCCAAAAAAAAACGGGCAGTCACCGCGAGGGACTGCCCGTTTTTATTGATGCGTTGCTATCAGAAATCGTCTTTGTCGAAGCGGCGTGCTTCGCGCTGCAATTGATAGACGAATCGCTCGACCTGACGCTGCACCAGCCCGCTCATGTTATGGAAGCGAACACCGGCGAACGTCGTGGAGATTCTTTCTTCGAAGTGCAGGTAGCGCAGTTCGACCGGGGCCGTCATTTTGCCGAAGGGCAGGGCGGCCGAGAAGCGGTCATAGACCTGACCCAGTTGCAGGCTGCCGGTGATGTCGCCTTCGAAGCGCAACTTGCAGCCGGTAGCCGAAATGTCCAGCAGTTTGCCGCTGATAGGGGCCTTGAGTTTTTCGCCGTCCAGGTCAACGTTGACCAGTTGGGCCAGCTTCAGCGCCGCGCGGAACGCATTTCGGCGCTGGTGGTAAACCACTTCATCGGGCAGCGTGCCGCGGTAGCAACGAGCGCCACCGGTTTCGTCGATGGTCAGCGGACCATTGCTTTCCCAGGCGATGCGTACGCCCTCGTGAAAGCCTTCGACCTTGAAGGGTTCGCCGGCCAGCAGAAAGCGCTCGCCGTCACGGGGGATCATTTCGTCCAGGGCAATCATGTTGCTTTCACGGTCGATGTCCACCAGATAGCTCTGGAAGCGCTGGGTGCGCTCATGGAACGTGATGATCAGCGGGTCATGACTTTCTTGCAGCTGGCGCAGGTTGCCGGAGATTTCCAGGGGCGTGCTGAGCACCTTGGGTGGCTGCGGAGCATCTTCCGCATTTAAGGCATTGGACACGGTTAATCAATCTCCAGACAAATTTTGACTACGACTAGCCAGCATATTGCCAGCATGTTTCGCGTCTTGATAGAGCACGCTCATCGATGGGCTCAAGCCTGACTGAGCGGACGCGGTTTCACAAGCTTGGAAAATGTTCCGCTGGCATCGTAGAGCGCTGGAGGTTCGCCGCCGGTAAGGATTTTCAGCTGGGTGGCCGTGGCGACCTGCTGAACCACGATCGACTGACCGTTGTTGGCATTGGCGGCCTGGCACTGGGACAGAAGGTCGGTGAGGACATCACTTTGCGCCAGCAACGCTTCGCCAACGCTGGACTGGCTGGCGAGTTGCTCCAGACCACTGCGGTTGGTGGGCAAATTGAGACTGGCAAGAATTTCGCTGCGCTTGCGGCCATGCTGTTCGAGCAAGATGATCAATGCCTGCTTCTGCGCCAGGATGCCTTCGAGCAGGTTCATGTCGCGACCATGCAAGGCAAGGGATTCGGTGCGCAGTAGCTCCAGCAATTGTTGCGCCGGAGCAAAATCGTCGGTGATCAGTTGCAGTAAATTAGTGTCGTGCATGGCGGGCCTTGGGGTTTAAGCGTCCAAAAGCCTCGCGCCGGCCGTGGCCTAGCGCTGGGCTTCGAAGTTGAGCAGTTTGCTGGCTACACGGTTGCTGTCGACTTTATAGCTGCCATCGGCAATCGCTGCTTTCAACTCGGCCACCCGGGCTTTGTCGACAGCTGGCTGATCGCGCAGCGTATCAGTGACCTTCTGCAACTGTTGAGCCTCATTGCTGAGATGTACCGATTCCCCGCTCGTGACGGTGCTGGCCTGTTCGGCCGGGGTATTCAGCGGCGCGGATTTGCCGGCATCGGCGGTTTCCTTGGCAACGCTGGTACGTGTACTGCCCGTGAGTGACGAGGAGCTGTTCAAACGGCTGAAATCGATGACCATGATAAAAAAACCTCTGGGAATTTGGACGCTTGCCATGTTTTCGGCCATACCCGGAAAAACTTTAGGCTCAATTATCAATGAGCTTGCGCGCGCCAGCGCTTGCCCTGCATAGGGCACAGTTTAGGGAACAGCCTCCGTTAGCGCCACATCTGCACAAGCAGAGCGCCCTACATGGACACCTCGACCTGCCCCGGCGCGATGACTTGCGCCTTGATCACTCGATTTGAATTGAGATTTTTCACCCGGATTTGTTCGCTCAAGCCACCGTTGGCCAGTGCTTCGCCGGGCATTCGCACGCTGAGCGTACCACTGCGGGCGGTAATCACCACCTGATCGCCTTTGCGGATGACTTCCGCCTGTTCGATGTGCACCAGGCTGATGACCTGGTCGTTGACCATTGGTCGGGTCAATCGCTGACCGATCGCCTGATCCAAAGACGTCAAATAGCCCTGGCTGAGCAGGCTGACATCGCGCTCACGCAAGGTGACGTCCGCGGGTTCGACAATACCGGCACGGCGCAGGGGCCGGGTGGTGGTCACAACGTCGCGAAACAGGCGAACTTGAGCGGGTACGAAGACAGTCCACGGGGATGTTCCCTCACAGCGGACCTTGACCGTTACCCGGCCCAACGGCTTGGCCGGACTCTCCAGAGTGGCTGTCAATTCCTTGTCGCACATCGGCATGCGCAGGCGTGGATCGAGCTGGTTGACCTGGATCTCGTAGCGACCTTCCGTTTGACTGGTAGCCAGATAGTCTTCTACGGTGAACTCAAGAAAGCCCTGAGTGACGCCGATAAGCATGTCAGGCAAGGTAACTGTGTCGGCAAGGGCAGGGCTGCCAGCGTTGAACAGGCAAGCAGCGGCGAGCACACCGAGCCATTGGCGGCAGGGTGTGATCAGGCGTCGAAAAAATGTCGGTTCTGTGTTCATAGAAAGATAAAAAGCAAGCGCCGTGCCGTTTAGAGATGAATGTGCGTCGCAACAACACTTAGCGTTGGTGTAGGAGTCTGGGCATGGCTGGTGTAATGGATTCGGTGAACCAGCGCACGCAACTGGTGGGGCAGAATCGCCTTGAGCTGTTGTTGTTCCGTCTCGACGGCCAGCAGCTGTATGGGATCAACGTGTTCAAGGTTCGGGAGGTGCTGCAATGCCCCCAACTGACGCTGATGCCCAAATCCAGTCCTGTCGTGTGCGGCGTGGCAAATATTCGGGGGGCGACCATTCCGATCCTGGATCTGGCAATGGCGACCGGCTCCGGTGCTTTGAAGGACAAGAACAATCCCTTCGTGATCATCACGGAGTACAACACCAAGACCCAGGGTTTCCTGGTGCGCTCGGTGGAACGCATCGTCAATATGAACTGGGAGGAGATCCATCCGCCACCCAAGGGGACGGGACGCGATCACTACCTGACGGCAGTGACGCGGGTCGACAATCAGTTGGTGGAAATCATCGACGTCGAGAAGGTGCTGGCGGAAGTCGCACCGACACCGGAAGCGATTTCGGCTGGCGTGGTGGATGTCGAAACCCAGCACAAGGCGCTTTCTTTGCGCGTGCTGACGGTCGACGATTCGTCGGTGGCGCGCAAGCAGGTGACGCGTTGCCTGCAGACGGTGGGTGTGGAAGTGGTGGCGTTGAACGACGGTCGGCAAGCGCTGGATTACCTGCGCAAACTGGTCGACGAGGGCAAGAAGCCGGAAGAAGAGTTCCTGATGATGATTTCCGACATCGAGATGCCGGAGATGGACGGGTACACGCTGACGGCCGAGATCCGCAACGACCCTCGCATGCAAAAGCTTCATATCATCCTGCATACTTCGTTGTCCGGTGTGTTCAATCAGGCGATGGTCAAGAAAGTCGGTGCCGATGACTTTCTGGCCAAATTCCGACCTGATGACCTGGCATCCCGGGTAGTTGACCGGATCAAAGCAGCAGATATCAGCTAGGGGCGTTTGGCCCCCGGCAGTCAACACGATTTAAGAGGCGGCAGCATTGTCTACGGGTAATTTGGATTTCGAACAGTTCCGGGTATTCCTGGAAAAAGCCTGTGGCATTTTGCTCGGTGAAAACAAGCAGTATCTGGTCTCGAGCCGTCTCAACAAACTGATGGAGCAGCAAGGCATCAAGTCCCTGGGTGAGCTGGTGCAGCGTATCCAGACGCAGCCGCGCAGTGGTTTGCGCGAGATGGTGGTGGACGCGATGACGACCAACGAAACCCTGTGGTTTCGTGACACCTATCCGTTTGAAGTCTTGAAGAACAAGGTGCTGCCCGAGGCGATCAAGGCCAGTCCCGGCCAGCGTCTGCGGATCTGGTCGGCGGCGTGTTCGTCGGGGCAGGAACCGTATTCGCTGTCGATGTCCATCGACGAGTTCGAGCGGGTCAATGCCGGGCAATTGAAGATGGGCGTGCAGATTGTTGCCACCGACCTTTCCGGCACCATGTTGAACAATTGCAAGACCGGCGAGTACGATAGCCTGGCCATCGGCCGTGGTTTGTCACCGGAACGCTTGCAGCGTTACTTCGACCCGAAAGGGCCAGGACGCTGGGCGATCAAGGCGCCGATCAAGAACCGGGTTGAATTTCGCTCCTTTAACCTGCTGGACAGCTACGCGAGCCTGGGCAAATTCGACATCGTGTTTTGCCGCAACGTGCTGATCTACTTCTCTGCTGAGGTGAAGAAGGACATCCTGTTGCGCATTCACAGCACGTTGAAGCGCGGTGGTTATCTGTTCCTGGGTGCCTCCGAGGCGCTGAACGGATTGCCGGATCATTACCAGATGGTCCAGTGCAGCCCGGGGATCATTTACCAGGCGAAATGATTGGTTGGTGGTCACGAAAACGGGAGTCCTCAGGGGCTCCCGTTTTTTTTATGCCCGATGATCCCGTGCCGTTGTAGGGGCCGGCTTGCTGGCCATTCAGACGCTTCGGTCATCCAGGCGGACCGTGCCATCGTTCATCGCCAGCAAGCCGGCTCCTACAGGGTGTCCAAGCGGCAGAAAAGCGGCATTCAGCGGAAACCGGTTGCCGCTTTTCTGGCATTGCCGCCTTGCCACTGCCCGCAAAGCCCCGGTTTACGGGCTTTTCTGAATTGGCATGACGCTTGCTATGTTCATCGTACGAAAAATCAGGTCACCCGAAGGTTTCCCGACATGAGCATCAGCTTCGATAAAGCGCTCGGCATTCACGAAAAGGCTCTGGGCTTCCGCGCCCAGCGTGCCGAAGTCCTGGCCAACAACATCGCCAACGCCGACACCCCGAACTACAAGGCGCGGGATCTGGAGTTCTCGAAAGTGCTCGAGGCGCAGAACGACAAAGCCAGGAACGGCACGTTCGCCTTGAACATGACCAACAGCCGGCATATCGAAGCCGAAGGCCTGGGCAATGGCGACGAGTCGCTGATGTACCGCACGCCGATGCAACCCTCGATCGACCAGAACACCGTGGATGCCCAACTGGAACAGTCGAACTACGCGGAAAACTCCGTGAACTTCCAGGCCAGCTTCACCCTGCTCAACAGCAAATTCAAAGGGCTGGTGTCAGCCCTGCGCGGAGAGTAAGCCATGTCTCTATCCAGTGTTTTCAACATTGCCGGTAGCGGCATGAGTGCCCAGACCACTCGCTTGAACACCGTCGCTTCGAACATCGCCAACGCCGAGACCGTTTCGTCGAGCATCGATCAGACCTACCGCGCACGTCACCCGGTGTTCGCCACCATGTTCCAGGGCGGCCAGAGCGGTGGCAGCGATTCGCTGTTCCAGAACCAGGATGCCGCCGGTCAAGGCGTGCAGGTGCTCGGCGTAGTCGAAGACCAGAGCAACCTTGACGCGCGCTACGAACCGAACCATCCGGCAGCCGATGCCAAGGGTTACGTCTACTACCCGAACGTCAACGTGGTGGAAGAAATGGCCGACATGATTTCCGCGAGCCGTTCGTTCCAGACCAACGCCGAAATGATGAACACCGCCAAAACCATGATGCAAAAAGTACTGACCCTCGGTCAGTAATAAGGGGCGACTCCGATGAGTGTTTCCGATTCCACCGGTGGTTTGTCGCTCAACGACATCCTCGCCAACTCCTCGATCAAGACCAACAAGGACACTGATGCCCTGGCGTCGGCGGCCGGCAGCGCTACCGGTAAAAAAGCCTTGGGCAAGGATGCGTTCCTGCAGTTGCTGGTGACGCAACTGAAAAACCAGAACCCGCTGGAGCCGCAGGGCAACGGCGAGTTCGTGGCGCAGTTGGCGCAGTTCAGCAGCCTTGAAGGCATCACCACACTCAACGATACGGTGAGCGGCATTGCCGGCGCCTTCGGTTCATCCCAGGCACTGCAGGCCTCGTCGCTGGTGGGCCGTTCGGTCATCGCGCCGGGTGACAAGGCGGTGGTCGACACCACCAAGGGAATGACCGGAGCGGTCGTATTGCCACAGTCGGTGGCTCAAGCCGAAGTGAAGATCACCGACAAGGACGGCAAAGTCATTCGCACCATCACCCTGGCCGACCAGAAAGCCGGCAACGCCAGCTTCACCTGGGATGGCAAGGACGAAGCCGGCATCGTGGCTCCAGCGGGTACTTACACCTTCGCGGCAACCACCACCATCGATGATCAGGCTGTTGCGCTGATCACCAACCTGCCGGCGACCGTCACCAGTGTGACGCTCAGCCAGACCGGTGGTGAATTGATGCTCAACCTCGCCGGGCTGGGCAGCATCGCCCTGTCCAAAGTGCAAACCATTGGTATATAGAGCCGACTAACCCGGCACAAAGGAGTGGAACATGTCTTTCAACATCGGCCTTAGCGGTCTCTATGCCGCCAACAAGCAACTGGACGTGACCGGCAACAACATCGCCAACGTCGCGACCGTCGGCTTCAAGTCGTCCCGTGCGGAATTCGAAGATGTGTACTCGGCGACCCGGCTGGGCACAGGCAGCAAGACCACCGGCAGTGGCGTGCGTCTGGCCAACGTTTCCCAGCAGTTCACCCAGGGCGACATCAACAACACCGGCAACGTGCTGGACATGGGCATCAACGGCTCGGGTTTCTTCGTGCTCAACGACAATGGATCGTTGTCCTACACCCGTGCCGGTACCTTCAAGGTCGACAAGGAAGGCTACGTCACCAACACCGATGGTACCGCGCGTCTGCAAGGTTATGGCGTGGACGCCAATGGCAAGATCATCAATGGCGTGCTGACGGACCTGCGCATCGACACGTCCAACCTGGCGCCGAAAACCACCACCAACGTTTCGTCGACGATCAACCTGGACTCCAAGTCCGATGTGATCAACCAGGTGACCAACCCGTTCGACCCGAGCAAGCCGGGAGTCGCTTTCAACAAGCAGTTCACCACCCAGATTTTCGATACCCAGGGCAACACGCACCAGATGGACCAATACATGGTCAAGACGGCGGCCAATACCTGGGATGTCTATACGTTGATCGATGGTCGCAACCCGGACGGCAGCGATCCGATGAACGCAGCTTCGCGTCCGGTCCCTTCGACCATGGCTTTTGACACAAGCGGCAAGCTGGTTTCGGTCACCACGCCGGGCACTCCTCCAGTCGTCAGCCCTGATCTGCAAATCACTGGCTGGATTCCGGGCAAAGTGACCAATGGCGTTTGGGCACCCAATGGCGCAGCCGCCGACCCGGCGGGTGTGACTGTCGCCATGAGCAACACCACGCAATTCAACGCCGACAGCGCCCGTTCCATTCCTGCGCAAAACGGCTACGCCACTGGTCAGATCACCAACCTGACGATCGATGGCAGTGGTGTGATGCTGGCCAACTTCAGCAACTACCAGACCAAGCCGATCGGTCAACTGGCGCTGGCCAGCTTCACCAACGAACAAGGCCTGCAGCCAGTGGGCGGCACCAGCTGGAAGGAAACCTACGCCTCGGGTCAGCCGGGCTACGACGCACCGCAAACCGGTTCCCTCGGTGAGATCCACTCCAACTCCCTTGAAGAGTCGAACGTCAACGTCACCAACGAACTGGTCGACTTGATCAAGGCGCAGAGCAACTACCAGGCGAACGCCAAGACCATCTCCACCCAGAGCACCATCATGCAGACCATCATTCAGATGACTTGATGTTGGGTTGCGCTTCATAAAAAGCCCCTCGGAAGAGGGGCTTTTTTGTGGCTGACAACATCACATTCTCGCGAACCTTGTCGGAGCCGGCTTTCTGGCGATCCAGGCGCCGCGGTTTTCCAGACAGACCGCGTCATCGTTCATCGCCAGCAAGCCGGCTCCTACAAAAAGAAAACCCCCGATCAGCCAGAGGCTCATCGGGGGTTGTCGAGTAAGCGCTTTGCGGCGCTTAACGGCTCAGCTTATTGGCAAGCTTCGCAATCCGGCTCGTCGATGGCGCAAGCCTTCGGCACTGGAGCTGGACCGGCAGGGGCTGCCAGGACCGAGTCGTCACCGTGGTTGCCGCCGCTGGATACAGCGTTCAGCTTGCCGGTGTTGATGGTCGACTTCTCGGTGCTGGTCGCGGCCAGGGCACGGAGGTAGTAAGTGGTTTTCAGACCACGGTACCAGGCCATGCGGTAGGTCACGTCCAGCTTCTTGCCCGAAGCGCCGGCGATGTACAGGTTCAGCGATTGAGCCTGGTCGATCCACTTCTGACGACGGCTGGCCGCGTCAACGATCCACTTGGTGTCCACTTCGAAGGCAGTCGCGTAGAGCTCTTTGAGTTCTTGCGGGATGCGCTCGATCTGCTGCACCGAACCGTCGTAGTACTTCAGGTCGTTGATCATGACCGAGTCCCACAGACCGCGAGCCTTCAGGTCGCGAACCAGGTACGGGTTGATCACGGTGAATTCGCCCGACAGGTTCGATTTCACATACAGGTTCTGGTAGGTCGGTTCGATCGACTGCGAGACGCCGGTGATGTTGGCGATGGTCGCGGTCGGTGCGATGGCCATGATGTTGGAGTTACGGATACCTTTCTGCACACGGGCGCGCACTGGTGCCCAGTCCAGGGTTTCCTTCAGGTCAACGTCGATGTACTTCTGGCCACGGGCTTCGATCAGGATCTGTTGCGAATCCAGCGGCAGGATGCCTTTGGACCACAGCGAACCCTGGAACGTCTCGTAGGCGCCACGCTCGTCAGCCAGGTCGCAGGACGCCTGGATCGCGAAGTAGCTGACCGCTTCCATGGAGGTGTCGGCGAACTGCACGGCAGCATCGGAACCGTAAGGAATGTGCTGCAGGTACAGCGCATCCTGGAAGCCCATGATGCCCAGGCCGACCGGACGGTGCTTGAAGTTGGAGTTCTTCGCTTGCGGCACCGAGTAGTAGTTGATGTCGATCACGTTGTCGAGCATGCGCACGGCAGTGTTTACGGTGCGTTCCAGCTTGGCGGTGTCCAGCTTGCCGTTGACGATGTGGTTCGGCAGGTTGATCGAGCCCAGGTTGCAAACGGCGATCTCGTCCTTGTTGGTGTTCAAGGTGATCTCGGTGCACAGGTTCGAGCTGTGGACCACGCCAACGTGCTGCTGCGGGCTACGCAGGTTGCACGGGTCTTTGAAGGTCAGCCATGGGTGGCCGGTTTCAAACAGCATGGACAGCATTTTGCGCCACAGGTCTTTGGCCTGGATGGTCTTGAACAGCTTGACCTTGCCCGGGTACTCGGTCAGGGCTTCGTAGTACTCGTAACGCTCTTCGAACGCCTTGCCGGTCAGGTCGTGCAGGTCCGGTACTTCGGATGGCGAGAACAGGGTCCACTTGCCGTCATCGAAGACGCGCTTCATGAACAGGTCAGGGATCCAGTTGGCGGTGTTCATGTCGTGGGTACGACGGCGATCATCACCGGTGTTCTTGCGCAGCTCGATGAACTCTTCGATGTCCATGTGCCAGGTTTCCAGGTAGGCACAGACAGCGCCTTTGCGCTTGCCACCCTGGTTAACGGCGACGGCGGTGTCGTTCACCACTTTGAGGAACGGTACAACGCCCTGGGATTTGCCGTTGGTGCCCTTGATGTACGAACCCAGCGCACGAACCGGCGTCCAGTCGTTGCCCAGGCCACCGGCGAATTTCGACAGCATGGCGTTGTCGTGGATCGCGTGGTAGATGCCCGACAGGTCATCCGGCACGGTGGTCAGGTAGCAGCTCGACAGCTGTGGACGCAGGGTACCGGCGTTGAACAGGGTCGGAGTCGACGACATGTAGTCGAAGGACGACAGCAGGTTGTAGAACTCGATCGCACGGTCTTCTTTGTGCTTCTCTTCGATCGCCAGGCCCATGGCCACGCGCATGAAGAAGATCTGCGGCAGTTCGAAACGCACGCCATCCTTGTGGATGAAGTAACGGTCGTACAGGGTTTGCAGGCCCAGGTAAGTGAACTGCTGGTCACGCTCGTGGTTGATCGCCTTGCCGAGTTTTTCCAGGTCGAAGGAGGCCAGGACCGGGTTCAGCAATTCGAATTCGATACCCTTGGCGATGTAGGCCGGCAGGGCCTTGGCGTACAGGTCGACCATCTCGTGGTGGGTAGCGCTTTCGGCCACACCGAGGAAGCCCAGGCCTTCGGCACGCAGGGTGTCCATCAGCAGGCGGGCGGTCACGAACGAGTAGTTCGGCTCACGCTCGACCAGGGTACGGGCGGTCATCACCAGGGCGGTGTTGACGTCGGTCAGGGCCACGCCGTCGTAGAGGTTTTTCAGGGTTTCGCGCTGGATCAGGTCGCCGTCGACTTCTTCCAGGCCTTCGCACGCTTCAGTGACGATGGTGTTCAGACGACCCATGTCCAGCGGTGCAAAAGTGCCGTCGGCGCGGGTGATGCGGATCGACGGGTGAGCGTTGACGGCTTCTTCGGCCGGCGCATGGGCCGCGCGTTCTTTGGAACGACCGTCACGGTAGATCACGTAGTCACGAGCGACTTTCTGCTCGCCGGCACGCATCAGGGCCAGTTCGACCTGGTCCTGGATTTCTTCGATGTGGATGGTGCCGCCCGATGGCATGCGACGCTTGAAGGTGGCGGTGACCTGTTCGGTCAGGCGCGCCACGGTATCGTGGATTCGCGACGAAGCGGCAGCGGTACCGCCTTCAACTGCGAGAAACGCTTTGGTGATGGCGACGGTGATCTTGTCATCGGTATAAGGAACGACAGTGCCGTTACGCTTGATCACGCGCAGTTGGCCAGGCGCGGTGGCGGACAGATCCTGGTTCGAATCGGTAGCCTGCGGCAAGGTGCCCTGCGGGTTCTCGCGAGTTGTGTCGGTTTGCATGGGGGGTTGTCTCCACATTCTCTATGTTTGTTTGGGCACCATCACAGTGCCCACCGTTCCGTCCTGAAGCACTACAACCGGCAAGGGCCGGGCATACCAACTTCGGGACAGATCAGGAAGGGGGCTATTGGGCGCCGCTTCCATGCCGAAGTCTTTGGTCTTGCGCCTTGGGCGCAAGACCGGGGTCCTTTGAGGTGACAGTTCAGGACTGCAACACCCGTACCGTTTTCACCACTTTGGGTTGAAATACAGTAGCCATCCGCGCGCGCGGTTTGGTCTTTCGAAAATACGTTTGAATCAACCGGACAGAGGCAAGAAAAGCGCTTGAAATTGGTGTCCGGTTTGTGTTTGGTTTTTTACGCTAAACCCTACATCTAGGGTTTTTTTGGCGCTGGGGTACAAGATAATGCGTTTTGGGGGGCGATTGCAACGTACTACCTGTGGATAAACCTGTGCGTAAATTGTGTGTGAAAGAGCGAACCGGCGTGTAGGCCGCGATGCTGCTGGACCGGACCTTTTTTCAGCAATTTTCAATGATCGAAAACGGCCGGGCGGATTTTTAAGGGCGCGAACCCTATCACAAAAAACCGCCACGTCCGAACGCATTTACCGGCTTGTGTTCTGTGCGGGCGACGTTCTATACAATCGGTTGGCGTGTACGCAATTTATCCCCCGAATCATTACAAAAAGACGGGCGGATCCTTCCTTATTAGCGTCATTGGCAAGCAGAGGTCACCCGTGGAGCAAGAAGCCTGGCAGGTATTGATTGTGGAGGACGACCAGCGTCTGGCCGAGCTGACCCGCGATTACCTGGAAGCCAATGGCCTGCGAGTGTCGATCGAGGGCAATGGCGCCCTGGCGGCGGCGCGCATCATCAAGGAACAGCCGGACCTGGTGATCCTCGACCTGATGCTCCCCGGTGAAGACGGCCTGAGCATTTGCCGCAAGGTCCGTGACCGTTATGACGGCCCGATCCTGATGCTCACCGCGCGCAGCGACGACACCGACCAGATCCTCGGCCTCGACCTGGGCGCCGACGATTACGTATGCAAACCGGTGCGTCCGCGCTTGCTGCTGGCGCGGATCCAGGCGTTGCTGCGACGCAGTGAAGCCCCTGAGCCGGTCCCGGAAAAACAACGGCGTCTGCAGTTCGGCCCGCTGGTGGTGGATAACGCCTTGCGCGAAGCCTGGCTGAACGACATTGGCATCGAACTGACCAGCGCCGAGTTTGACTTGCTCTGGCTGCTGGTGGCCAACGCCGGGCGGATTCTGTCCCGGGAAGAAATCTTTACCGCGCTGCGCGGCATCGGCTACGACGGCCAGGACCGCTCCATCGACGTGCGCATCTCGCGCATCCGTCCGAAGATCGGCGACGACCCGGAGCATCCACGGCTGATCAAGACCGTGCGCAGCAAGGGCTATTTGTTCGTTCCCGAGGCCTGCGTAGACCAAACCCTGTGAATTCGATCTTCCTGCGTATTTATGGCGGCATGTGCGCCGCGCTGATTCTGGTGGCGGTGCTCGGCGTGCTGGCGTTGCAAATGCTCAACCAGGTGCGCAGCGAGCAGTACCGCGAACGTCTGGCCCACGGCACGTTTTCGTTGATGGCCGACAACCTGCAACCGATGAACCAGACCGAGCGCCACCGGGCATTGCTGGTGTGGGAGCGCTTGCTGGGGATTCCGCTGGCGCTGAAAACCTTCAGCGAAACCGACCTCGACTTGCGTCAACGCACCCGCGTTCTGCACGGCGAGGCGCTGGTGGAGCAAACCGGACCGCATGCGGCGAAGGTTTACCGCCTGGTCAGCGACAAGGAACAACTGATCCTTACCGGGGAAGTGCAGCAGATCAGCGAGCAACTGGCCCGGGCGACGATTTACCTGTTGGCCGACGAACTGGTGCGCTACCCGGTGGGCGAGCAACCGGTGCGGCTGGCGCAGTTGAAACAGGACAAAGGGTTTGGTTTTGACTTGCGTCTGGTGACGGTCGAAGACGCTGACATGGACGAAGACCAGAGCCGTCGCGTGTCCGAAGGTGACACGGTGATGGCGCTGGGCAAGGGCGGCGATTCGATCCGGGTGTTTGCCGGTATGGTCGGCACACCGTGGGTGCTGGAAATCGGCCCGCTGTATCAGATGAATCCTTATCCGCCGGAGTGGCTGGTGCTGATTGCGGCACTCGGCCTGACCCTGATCGGTTTGATCGTCTACCTGCTGGTGCGTCAACTTGAGCGGCGCTTGCGCGGTCTGGAAGCAGCGGCCACGCGCATTGCCAAGGGCAGCCTGGAAACCCGCGTACCGGCGCGCGGCGCGGACTCGGTCGGGCGACTGGCTTCGGCTTTTAATGGCATGGCCGAGCACTTGCAACAACTGCTGGCGATCCAGCGTGAACTGGTGCGCGCGGTGTCCCATGAACTGCGTACACCAGTGGCGCGCCTGCGGTTTGGCCTGGAGATGATCGGCTCGGCCACGACGCCGCAAGCCTTGGAAAAGTACTGCGAAGGCATGGACCACGACATCGAGGACCTTGATCGCCTGGTGGATGAAATGCTGACGTATGCGCGACTGGAGCAGGGGTCGCCGGCGCTGAATTTTCAGCGCATCGATCTGGATGCTTTGGTCAATCAGGTGATCGAGGAGCTGGCGCCGTTGCGCGCCGATGTCACGGTGCAACGCGGGTTGTGCCTGTCGGCGGCCGATAACGACGACGCCTGGGTCGAGGCCGAACCGCGTTACCTGCACCGGGCGATCCAAAACCTGGTGAGCAACGCCATGCGCCATGCGCAATCACGGGTGACCATCAGTTATCAGGTGGGGCAGCAGCGTTGCCGGGTAGATGTCGAAGATGACGGGCCGGGCGTCCCGGAAATCGCCTGGGAGAAAATTTTCACCCCGTTCCTGCGCCTCGACGACAGCCGCACCCGGGCATCGGGCGGGCATGGCCTGGGCTTGTCGATTGTGCGACGGATTATCCATTGGCATGACGGACGGGCGTTGATTGGCAAGAGCAAAAGCCTGGGTGGGGCTTGTTTCAGTTTGAGTTGGCCGAGGAATCAGGAGCGGCGTTGAGAGGTGTGGGGAATGGCAGGAGCCGGCTTGCTGGCGATGCGTCCTCAGGCCCTGATACTGACCAGACTCAACAACTGTCCATCCTGTACTCCGAACTGCGCATCCAGCTCCGTACCGTTGCGCCACTCGCTGGACAAATCCGTCAGCAACCGCAATCGCACGGCACCGGCGTCGGTCCACTCCAGCACTTCGGCGTGTTCAAAATAAAAGCGCTTCTGAACGATCGGGTAGAGCGCCTTGAACAGGCTTTCCTTCACCGAAAAGGTCAGGGTCACCCGCAACGCCAATTGATCGCGCCGGCCGGCGGCCATGCGCTGCAACTCGGGCGCGGTGAGGATTTCCCCGGCCAGGCGTTCGGCGCGTTCGGTGTTGAGCAGGTTTTCCAGGTCCATGCCCAAGCCGCGCCAATGGCTTTTTTTCGCGACGATGGCCGCTGCCCGACCGGTGCTGTGGGTGATCGAACCGGTGATGTGCGCCGGCCAGACGGGCGCCCGGTCTTCGCCGATGGCCGGGCTGAAGCTCAAACCTTCGAGTTGCTGCAGGGCGGCGCGGGCGCAGATTCGCCCGGCGAGAAACTCTGCCTGCCGCTTGGCGACGGAGCGCTGGATACTCGCTGGCGCCTCGATGGCGCTGCGCTGGAAGTCATCGCCAAGCAGTTGCGTGGGATCGAAGTGGGTACTCAGCAACACCGTATCGGGCAGCACAACCGGCAGCGGCCAATGGGCATCGAGGGGCGTGCAACAGACGGGCAGGGCGGGAACGGAATTCATGTTGGGCATTTTGCCGGGTTGGGCTGCGGCTGGGTAGTGCAAAAGGGCTTTTGTGGCGGGGGAGCAAGCTCCCTCGCCACAGGGTTTAGTGTGTCAGCTAAAAATCTTCTTGAAGAAGGCCTGCATGTCCGCCCACGACTTCTCATCCGCAGCCTTGTTGTAACCAATGTCCGGCCCGCCGTGATCGCCATGGCTCAAACGATCGGCATCCGGATTGCTGAAGCCATGCTTGGCACCCTCAAGGCTGACGAAGGTGTAGTCGGCGCCGGCCTTGTCCATTTCGGCTTTGAAAGCGGCGACGTTATCCGGGGTGATCATGCTGTCCTGGGCGCCATGTTCGACGAGGATTTTCGCTTTGACACTGCCCGGTGTAGCGGGGGTGTTGGTCGCCAGCGCGCCATGGAAACTCACCACGCCGGCCAATGGCACACCCTGGCGCGCGGCGTTGAGCACCACAGCGCCGCCGAAGCAGTAACCGATGGCGGCGATTTTGTCCGGATCGGTTTGCGCCTGTTTCTTCAGCAAGTCGAGCCCGGCCTGGAAGCGTGCGCTGGACGCCGCGCTGTCCTTCAACGCCGCTTGCATGAACGCCATGGCGTCCTTGGGATGCTCGGTGTTCTTGCCGTCGCCATACATGTCGATGGCCAGCGCACTGTAGCCAAGCCCGGCGAGGTCACGGGCGCGGCGCTTGGTGTAATCGTTGAGTCCCCACCACTCATGCACCACCACGATACCCGGACGCGGACCTTTGATTGCATCGTCGTAGGCGTAGTAACCGATCAATTTCGTGCCGTCGGCACTTTGGTACGGGATTTCCTGGGTCTTGATGGCGGCTTGGCTGAGGCCGCTCAAGGCCAACAACATAACAGCGAGCAACATGCGCATGGTCGAATCTCCTGTTGAAGCGTGTGAAACAGTCGGGTCGCGTTGGTTCAGCTCAGGTTCAGAGAGCGTTCAGGGGGAGTTCAGGGCACGCCGGGTAATCTTGACCTACCCAAAAAGCGAACAGCGCATGAGGAAGCTCCCTATATGACTGGCTTTAAAAATCTACTTCTGGCGTTCACTGTTCTGGGCGCCAGTGCCGCCGCCCACGCGGGCGACGATAACGTCGGCAGCCTTACCTTTGGAGAGACCAGCGGCAAAGTCAAAAAGTCCGGTGTGCTGAGCCGTTCAAGCGTTAATGTTGTGCCGGGTAGCAGCACTGCCTGGGGCGCGAGTCTGGGCCAACAAAACGTCCACTCCGGCTATTACGCAACGTACGCAAATGTGTCGGTGTCGCACAACGGCATTAAACTTCGCCATGAGGATCTCATGGGCCGCTACGATTTGTCTTATCCAATGGGGATCAGCAAGCCATCGTCATGTTAGCCATCGAGGTGCAAGTTTGTATCTCTGGAGATGTTGATTTACCCGGGAGAGCGTTATGAAACTGCTGGTTGTCGAAGATGAGGCGCTGTTGCGCCATCACCTGCAAACCCGCCTGACGGAGAGCGGCCACGTGGTCGAGTCGGTGGCCAATGCCGAAGAAGCCTTGTATCAAACCGGGCAGTTCAATTTTGATCTGGCGGTGATCGACCTCGGCCTGCCGGGCATGGGTGGGCTTGATCTGATTCGCCAGTTGCGTTCGGGGGGCAAGACGTTCCCGATCCTGATCCTCACCGCCCGGGGCAACTGGCAGGACAAGGTCGAAGGCCTGGCCGCCGGGGCCGACGACTATGTGGTCAAGCCGTTCCAGTTCGAAGAACTCGACGCCAGGCTCAATGCCTTGCTACGCCGCTCCAGCGGTTTTACCCAGTCGACCATTGTTGCCGGCCCGTTGCTGCTTGATCTCAATCGCAAGCAGGCGTCCCTCGACGAGCAACCGCTGGCGCTGACAGCCTACGAATACCGAATCCTCGAATACCTGATGCGCCATCATCAGCAAGTGGTGGCCAAGGACCGGTTGATGGAGCAGCTCTATCCGGATGACGACGAGCGCGATCCGAATGTGATCGAAGTGCTGGTCGGCCGTCTGCGCCGCAAACTCGAAGGCCCGGCAGGCTTCAAGCCGATCGACACCGTGCGCGGCCTCGGCTACCTGTTCAATGAGCGCTGCACTTGATTCGTTCTCTTCGCGTTCGCTTGATGCTCGCCGCCACACTGCTGGCGGTGTTGTTCATGCTGGCGTTGCTGCCGGCAATGCAAGGCGCGTTCAGTCTCGCCTTGCAGGACTCCATCGAACAGCGCCTGGCGTCCGATGTGACGACGTTGATTTCTGCCGCCCGGGTTGAGAACAACAGCTTGCAGATGCCGGCGCAATTGCCCGACGAGCGCTTCAATCTTACCGACAGCCGTTTGCTCGGCTACATCTTCGACCGCGAAGGACGTCTGGTCTGGCGGTCGAAGGCCACTCAGGAAGAACACATCAACTACAAGCCGCGCTACGACGGGCGCGGCAACGAGTTCGCGAGAATCAGTGAGGCCAACGGCGAGGAATTCTTCGTCTATGACGTCGAGGTCAAACTGCTGGGAGGCAAGAGTGCGGCGTTCAGCATTGTTGCCCTGCAACCGGTGCGCGAATACGTAGTCACCCTCGAAGGCCTGCGGGAAAACCTCTACCTGGGCTTCGGCGCGGCGTTGCTGGTGCTGTTGGCGTTACTGTGGTTCGGCCTGACCTGGGGTTTGCAAGCCTTGCGTAGGTTGAGCCAGGAACTGGACCAGATTGAAGGCGGCACCCGCGAAAGCCTCAGCGAAGAGCATCCCCGGGAACTGTTGCGTCTGACCGGCTCGCTCAACCGTTTGCTGCACAGCGAGCGCGAACAGCGCAGCCGCTATCGGGATTCCCTGGATGATCTGGCACACAGCCTGAAAACGCCGCTGGCGGTGTTGCAAGGCGTCAGTGAAGACATGGCGCAACGCCCGGAAGATCGCGATCAGGCGTGGGTGCTGCAAACCCAGATCGAACGCATGAGCCAGCAGATCAGCTACCAGCTGCAGCGCGCCAGCCTGCGCAAAAGCGGCCTCGTACGGCATCAGGTGCGCCTGCGGCCGGTGCTGCAAAGCCTGTGCGACACGCTGGACAAGGTTTACCGCGACAAACGTGTGCGGGTGGCCTTCGATCTGCCGCAAGAATGCTTCGTGCCGATCGAGCAGGGGGCCTTGCTGGAAATGCTCGGTAACTTGCTGGAGAACGCCTATCGCCTGTGCCTGGGCGAAGTGCGCATCAGCGTGCGGGAATCTCTCATCGGTATCGAGTTGTGCGTCGAAGACGACGGCCCCGGCGTGCCGATGGACCAGCGTGCGCGGATTCTCGAACGCGGCGAGCGACTGGATCGACAACATCCCGGGCAGGGCATCGGCCTGGCGGTGGTCAAGGACATCATCGAAAGCTACAACGCCAAATTGACCTTGGGCGATTCACCCATGGGCGGCGCGGCGTTCCGGATTCATTTTCCGGTGGTTTGACCGGCAGATCGTTACTGCACTTGCTGGCCCCATCGCGGGCAAGCCCGCTCCCACAGGTTTTGTGAACGCCACAGATCACTGTGGGAGCGGGCTTGCCCGCGATGAGGGTGGTTTGAGCACCGAAAAAGTCGAGTCTGAAGCTCAATTTTCTTGCGCGCGATACGCCCCTGGCGTCAACCCCGTCCACTTCTTGAACGCCCGGTGAAACGCCGAAGGCTCGGAAAACCCCAGTTGCTCGGCAATCTGTTGCAATGACAGGTCCGCGCGGCTCAGGTGATAAATCGCGATGTCCCGACGCAACTGATCCTTTAGTTCCTGAAAACTGGTGCCTTCTTCACGCAGATGCCGACGCAGCGTTTGCGGGCTGATGTGTAAATGCGCGGCCACGGCGTCGAGGTCCGGCCAGCGAGCGCTGTCGCGGCTGAGCAAGCGGCGCAATTGACTGCTCAGACTGTTGCCGTCGTCCGGGCGTGACAGCAAATCGGCCGGCGAGTGTTCGAGAAAATGCTTGATGGTGCGTTCGTCCTGCAACAGCGGCATGTTCAGGTAGCGGCTGTGAAATAGCAGGCTGCTCTGATCCTCGGAAAACGTTAACGGGCAGGAGAACAGTAAGTCGTACTCGGCGCCGTGTTCCGGTCGCGGGTAACTGAATGCGGCCTGCTCCAGGCGAATCCGCTGGCCGATCAGCCAGCTGCCGAAGCGATGCCAGATCACCAACAAGCTCTCGCTGAGAAAATGATCCGGGTCCCAGAGCTGCGAATCGTCGAGGCTCAGGCGGATCATCTCGTCTTCGCGCGTCAGGGTCAGGCGCGGGGCGTCGGGGAACAGGCTATAAAACAACAAACCACGACTCAGCGCCTTCTCCAGGTTACGGCAGTGGATCACCGCATGGCACATCATGGCGAAGCTGCCCGGCTTGCTGGGGCCGCGTCCGAAACCCAGGTATTCGTCGTCCAGTGCCAGCCACAAACCCTGAATCAGTCGGGTGAACTGTTCAGGGGCAATGCGCGCGCGCGGCTCGTCGAGCAACTCGGGACTGATCGCCAATTGTTGCAACAGACTCGAATAGTCCAGGCCACGACGTTGCGCGCCACCAAGAACGGCGCGGGCGAAGTGACTGGCGATGGTGCGTTCGCGCATAGCGGGCAAATCCGTCCATTGAGCGACGGATGGTAGCTGCGGTTCCAATCGATGAACAAGGCGGATATCCGCCAAATTGCAGGACCTGATTTGTTTGAAGGGCGGAAATCCGCCATCACGCTTCAATTGCGCAATGACAAGGCACGACCGGCAACCCTTGATATCAAAAGGCTTGCGGGTGTTTCCACGGAGGTGGCACGGGCTTTGCGATACAACGAGCAGAGGCCTGCCGTCGCGCAGCTCGAAAAAACAAATCCCTCCAGTGCAGGAGGGTTCGCAATTGAGGTGTCCCGGGCAACAGATGGATGTTGACTGCGCGCACTCTTGAGGAACTTTGCAATGACGACTCGTCAGCCACTGTACAAATCCCTGTATTTCCAGGTGATCGTTGCAATTGTCATCGGTATTTTGCTCGGTCACTACTATCCACAGCTCGGTGTGGCCGTAAAGCCGCTGGGTGACGGGTTCATCAAACTGATCAAAATGATCATCGCCCCAATCATCTTCTGTACGGTTGTCAGCGGTATCGCCGGCATGCAGAGCATGAAGTCGGTCGGCAGGACCGGTGGTTACGCGTTGCTTTACTTCGAAATCGTTTCGACCATCGCGTTGCTGGTGGGCCTGGTCGTGGTCAACATCGTGCAGCCAGGCAATGGCATGCACATCGACGTGAGCACGCTGGATGCTTCCAAAGTCGCTGCCTATGTGTCGGCCGGTGCTGACCAAAGCGTCGTTGGCTTCCTGCTCAACGTGATCCCCTCCACCATCGTCGGCGCGTTCGCCACGGGCGACATCCTGCAAGTGCTGATGTTCTCGGTGATCTTCGGTTTCGCCCTGCATCGCCTGGGTGCCTACGGCAAGCCGCTGCTGGACTTCATCGATCGTTTCGCCCACGTGATGTTCAACATCATCAACATGATCATGAAGCTCGCGCCAATCGGTGCCTTCGGTGCCATGGCGTTCACCATCGGTGCCTACGGTGTCGGCTCGCTGGTGCAGTTGGGTCAACTGATGATCTGCTTCTACATCACCTGCCTGCTGTTCATCCTGATCGTGCTGGGCGGTATCGCACGCGCTCACGGCTTCAGCATCCTGAAAATGATCCGCTACATCCGTGAAGAACTGCTGATCGTGTTGGGTACTTCCTCTTCGGAATCGGTACTGCCGCGCATGCTGATCAAGATGGAGCGTCTGGGTGCGCAGAAATCCGTCGTGGGTCTGGTGATCCCGACCGGTTACTCGTTCAACCTCGACGGTACTGCGATCTACCTGACCATGGCGGCCGTGTTCATTGCCCAGGCAACTGACACCCACATGGACATCACCCATCAAATCACCCTGCTGGTGGTGTTGCTGCTGTCCTCCAAAGGCGCTGCTGGCGTGACCGGTTCGGGCTTCATCGTACTGGCTGCCACCCTGTCCGCCGTGGGCCACCTGCCGGTTGCCGGCCTGGCGTTGATCCTCGGTATCGACCGCTTCATGTCCGAAGCCCGTGCCCTGACCAACCTGGTGGGTAACGCCGTGGCGACCATCGTCGTGGCCAAGTGGGTCAAGGAACTGGACACCGACGTGCTGCAAGCCGAGCTGGCCTCGGGCGGTCGCGGTATTGCCGAAGAGCCTAAAGACGACGTTCTGGGCCACGCCGACGAGGCCGTCCCGGTTAACGCCAAGTAAACCTGCTGCAATGAAAAACCCGCTTCGGCGGGTTTTTTTCTGCCTGCGACCTGAGCGCAACGGTCAGCGTCACTGGCACATAAGGTTATTGCCCCTGAGCGTCCGGCTGCCTAGTCTGGGAGCATCATTCAGGGAGAACATCCATGCTCGGTCCACTGGCATCACTCAAGGTTCTGGATTTCTCGACGCTGCTGCCGGGGCCGTTCGCCTCATTGTTGCTGGCGGACATGGGCGCCGAAGTGTTGCGCATCGAGTCGCCGACCCGCATGGACCTGCTGCGCGTGCTGCCGCCCCATGACCAGGGTGTATCGGCCAGCCATGCCTACCTCAACCGCAACAAGCGTAGCCTGGCGCTGGACCTCAAGCAGCCTGATGCACTGGCGGTGATCAAACAGTTGCTGCAGGACTACGACATCGTGCTGGAGCAGTTTCGCCCCGGTGTCATGGAGCGTTTGGGGCTGGGCTATGAAGCCTTGAAGGCGATCAACCCGAAGCTCATCTATGTGTCGATCACCGGCTATGGCCAGACCGGCCCCTACAAGGACCGCGCCGGCCATGACATCAATTACCTGGCGCTGGCCGGGCTGGCGAGCTACACCGGCCGCGCCGACAGCGGACCGCTGCCTCTGGGGCCGCAGGTGGCGGATGTCGCCGGAGGTTCGCTGCACGGGGTGATCGGCTTGCTGGCGGCGGTGATTGCCCGGCAGCAAACCGGGCAGGGGCAGCACCTGGATGTGAGCATGACCGATTGCGCCTTCAGCCTGAACGCCATGGCGGGCGCGGGGTATCTGGCCTGCGGTGTCGAGCCGGGCCGGGAAGACCAAGTGCTCAATGGTGGCAGTTTTTACGACTATTACCGCTCGCGGGATGGACGCTGGTTGTCGGTGGGCAGCCTGGAACCGGCGTTCATGAAGCAATTGTGTGTGGCGCTGGGCCTGGAAGAGCTGGCGAGCCTCGGGCTGTCGCCACAACCGGCGCAGCAGAAGAAGCTCAAGGAGGCGTTGAAGGTCGAGTTCGAGAAGCATGACTTTGCCGAACTCTGCGCGTTGTTTGCCGAGTTGGATGCTTGTGTTGAGCCGGTATTGAGCGTGGGGGAGGCGCTGCGGCATCCGCAGTTGCAGGCGCGGGAGCTGGTCACCCAAGTGCCGCGTGGCGATGGGTCGCATCAGGCGCAGATGGCGTGTCCGCTGAAGTTTTCAGAGGGATTGCCGGAACCTCGGCACATTGGCGCGGCGTTGGGGGAACATACGGATCAGGTGTTGGGGGAGTTGGGGTTTAGTGCGCAGCGGATAGAAGAGTTGCGGCGGGCCAAGGTGGTTCTTTAGTGCCTGATAAATAGCAATCGCCAGCAGGCTGGCTCCCACAATGGATCTATGGTGGACCGTTGATCCCCTGTGGGAGCCAGCCTGCTGGCGATGAGGCCAGTGCAGCCACACAAACGCCCAGCTACTCGACCCGCATTTCCCCACTGAACACCAATGTATTGCGGCAGCGCCGGCACAAGTACCGACGGCCCTGCCGCACCAGCCCATGGCGCTGTGACGAAAAGGGAAAATCACTGTCGGGGCACGGGCATTTGTAGATGTAGCGGGTCACGCTGCGGCGCTTGACGTCGTAGGTGTGGCAGCGATTGGGCGGCAGTTCGTAAACGCCGCGCATGATCAATTGCCACTCTTCGCCGTGGGGCTGGATGCGGTCGCCGAACAGTTGATGAGCAATCAGATGCGCGACTTCATGGGCCACGGTCTGCTTGAGGAAATCTTCAGTGTTTTCCCTGTACAACTGCGGGTTGAAGCGCAGCAGATTCTCGTGCAAATGCGCGACACCGGCTTTTTGCCCGCGCAGCTTGAGGCTCACCACGGGGCGTTTGAAAGGTCGTTTGAAAAAAGATTCGGCTTGTTGGAAACAGTCTTCGACGCGGGTATTGAGTTGCTCGGGCATGCTTGATGGATCTCCAGAGACGTCGAGTATGCCGCAACCCTCGGGCCTTGCGAATCGTTTGAGCGCCGAATGGTCGTTGCGTTTCTCCTGGCAGATGCATCAAAAGGCCGCCTTGCGGCGGCCTGTGTCGGCAGATCTGATTATTAGGGGGGGTGTTGCTAATTCGTATAGACCGGCCCCACGCCGAGTCCCCAGACAATGACTGTAAACGCCATGATGGCCACCAGCACGACCAGGCCTACGGCGAGTACCGAACTGGAAAACAGAAAGCCCTCGTCAGATGGAATGTTCATGAACGTCGGTAGGCCGACATACAACAGGTAGACCGTGTAGCAAATCGCCGCGGTGCCGACGATCATCCCCAGCCACATATGCGGGTACAGCGCCGCCAGGCCGCCGATGAACAGCGGTGTCGCGGTGTAGGTCGCAAACGCTACGCAGCGGGCCAGGCTGGGATTGGCGTCATAGGTGCGAGCCATCCAGTGGATGAACGCGCCCATCACCGCAACGCCACCGAGCATCGCCAGGTACGACATGATCGTCATCCATAGCGCACTTTCCATGGTCAACATCACTGGCGCTCGATTACCGATCACCCAGCCGACCTGCGTGGTGCCGATAAACGCCGACACGGCAGGGATCGCCGCCAGAATCAGGGTGTGGGTCAGGTACATGTGGCTGATGCTTTCCTCCTGGTCGCCACGGATTTCTTTCCATTCTTGGTCAGGGTGGGTGAAGAGCCCCACTACGTGATGGATCATGCCAGTCACTCCTCTTTTATTACCGTCGCCCCCCAGTGGAGCGCCTACGGGCCAATGCGGCCCAGCAAGTCATAGGTCTGAATTCGAATGCGACCTTATGTCGCAGTATAGAAAGGAGTTAACCGCACAAGGAGAGAGGGCTTAGAGCAAATTGCGCTGTAAAGAGGTGGGGTAATCGCGGAAGTGTCTGTGGGACTCAGGGACTTCGCCCTTGGGGCGTTTTTGCGTAAAATGCCCGCCTTTCGTCACACCTCACGGATTTCGCGTCATGGGCACTCTTACGGTCAACCAGAACAAACTGCAAAAGCGCCTTCGCCGTCAGGCCGGTGAGGCTGTTGCCGATTTCAACATGATTGAAGACGGCGACAAGGTCATGGTCTGCCTGTCCGGCGGCAAGGACAGCTACACCATGCTCGACGTGCTGATGCACTTGCAGAAGGTCGCGCCGATCAAGTTCGAGATCGTGGCCGTGAACATGGACCAGAAACAACCGGGTTTCCCCGAGCATGTGCTGCCGGCCTACCTCAAAGAGCTGGGCATCGAATATCACATCGTCGAAAAAGACACCTATTCGGTGGTCAAGGAACTGATTCCCGAAGGGAAAACCACCTGCTCGCTGTGCTCGCGCCTGCGTCGCGGCACGCTGTACACCTTCGCTGACGAAATCGGTGCGACCAAAATGGCCTTGGGTCATCACCGCGACGACATCGTCGAGACCTTTTTCCTCAACATGTTCTTCAACGGATCGCTCAAGGCCATGCCGCCAAAACTGCGCGCCGATGACGGGCGCAACGTGGTGATCCGCCCGTTGGCCTACTGCAACGAAAAAGACATCCAGGCCTATTCCGACCTCAAGCAGTTCCCGATCATCCCGTGCAACCTCTGTGGTTCCCAGGAAAACCTGCAGCGCCAGGTGGTCAAGGAAATGCTCCAGGAGTGGGACCGCAAGACACCGGGGCGCACCGAGAGCATTTTCCGCAGCTTGCAGAACGTGATCCCGTCGCAACTGGCGGACCGCAACCTGTTCGACTTCACCAACCTCAAAATCGATGAAACGGCGGCTTCGCGCTTCGTCAACGTGGTCAACCTCTAACCGTAATCACTGTAGGAGCCAGCCTGCTGGCGATGGCGGTGTGTCAGGCACATTATTGTTGACTGACACCCCTTCATCGCCAGCAGGCTGGCTCCCACAGGTTTTGTCACAAGTTGGCCGTTCATTTTTCAATCCCCAGGAGAGGGCATGCGCGATTACAAGTGGCTGAATGAATACTGCTTGAACCGTTTCGGTTCGGCGGCTGAACTGGAAGCCCATCTGCCCGTTCCAAAATCTGCGGCACAATTGCGCAAGATCAGCGATGACCGTTACCTCTCGACCATGGCTTTGCGCGTGTTCCGCGCCGGGCTCAAGCACAGCCTGGTAGACGCCAAGTGGCCGGCCTTTGAAGAGGTATTCTTCAAGTTCGACCCGGAAAAAGTCGTGTTGATGAGCGCCGAACACCTGGAGCGCCTGATGCAGGACGCGCGGATTATCCGCCACCTGGGCAAGCTCAAGAGCGTGCCGCGCAATGCGCAGTTCGTGCTGGACGTGGCCCATGAGAAGGGCAGTTTCGGTGCCATGATCGCCGACTGGCCGGTGACCGATATCGTCGGGCTCTGGACCTTCCTGAAAAAGCGTGGCCATCAATTGGGTGGTCTGTCGGCGCCGCGTTTCCTGCGCATGGTGGGCAAGGACACGTTTGTGCCGAGCTACGACGTGGTCGCGGCGTTGAATGCGCAGAAGATCGTCGACAAGGTGCCGACCAGTCTGCGCGACCTGGCGTTGGTGCAGGATGTGTTCAACCAGTGGCACGAACAAAGTGGCGGGCGGCCGATGAGCCAGATTTCGATGATGCTGGCTTATACCGTCAATCATTGAGACCGAGTTGTGATCAATCGCCAGCAGGCTGGCTCCCACATTGGATCTGTGCCGAACAAGTCCCCTGTGGGAGCTAGCCTGCTAGCGATTGCAATCTGTCAGGCGACGGAGATTTCGCCCTCGCCAGCCAATTTGCGGTTCAGCTGATACCGCCACCGCACGTACAGCAAAGCCGAACAGAACACCGCCAGGCTCGCGGCCATCTCCAACACCCCGAAGATCTGCCGGTTCGGGTCATACGCAGCCAATGCGCCCTTGATGAAATACAGGTTCACGACGAAACACATCCAGGAATGCCCTCGGGCGTTGCCGACAATCATCCCCGGTGCGAGCAACAGCAGCGGCACCAGCTCGATCAGCAAAATCACCCACGGCCGGGCGCCGTGCAGGTCGGCGACCATCAGGTAGTAAACGCAGAGCAATCCCACCAGGCCAAAGAAGCACAGCAGGCTGATGACGCGCATCGCCTTGACGCGCGGTTCGAGCCATTCGATGGCGGGCAGAATCTTCGGCTTCTTGGCCACCCTTAGCCCTCCAGCTTCTGAGCTGTCTTGGCCAGGCGCATGCCCAGCGCGCGGCACAACGCGATTTCGTGTGTGTCCAAGCCGCTTTTTCCATCGGCCCCGGCGTGGTGGCTGGCGCCGTATGGCGTGCCACCGCCTTGGGTTTCCAGCAAGGCCGATTCGCTGTAGGGCAGACCGGTGATCAGCATGCCGTGGTGCAACAGCGGCAGCATCATCGACAGCAGGGTGGTTTCCTGGCCGCCGTGCAGGCTTGCCGTGGACGTGAACACGCCGGCCGGTTTGCCCACCAGCGCGCCGGTCAGCCACAGGTTACTGGTGCCATCGAGGAAGTACTTGAGCGGCGCCGCCATGTTGCCGAAGCGGGTTGGGCTGCCGAGGGCCAGGCCGGCGCAGTTTTTCAGGTCGTCGAGGCTGGCGTAGAGCGCGCCCTCGTCCGGAATGTCCGGTGATACTGCTTCGCACTCGGTGGAAATGGCCGGCACGGTGCGCAACCGCGCTTCCAGGCCGGCCTGTTCGACACCGCGGGCAATTTGCCGGGCCATTTCATTGGTCGAGCCACTGCGGCTGTAATACAAAACCAGAATGTAAGGCGCACTCATGGCAAGAGTTCCAGAATCTGCTCCGGTGGACGGCCGATCACGGCTTTGTCGCCGACTTCGAGAATCGGCCGCTCCATCAGTTTCGGGTGGGCGGCAATGGCGGCGATCAATTGCGCTTCGCCGAGGCTGCTGTCGGCGAGGTTGAGTGTCTTGTACTCGTCCTCGCCGGTGCGCAGCAGTTGCCGGGCACTGATCCCGAGTTTGCCCAGCAGGCGCTGGATTTGCGCGGCGTCGAGCGGAGTTTCCAAGTAACGGACCACGGTCGGGGTCAGGCCACGGGCTTCGAGCAATTCGAGCGCACCGCGGGATTTCGAGCAGCGCGGGTTGTGATAAAGCGTCAGATCGGTCATGAGCGGGTCGCATCTTGCGTAAGGTGGCGGCTATTCTAACTGTGCAGCGCGTAATCCAGAACCTTGGGAGGCGATGGGTCGCAGGCGCAATCAATTTTTGATAAGGAACACGACATGACAAGGCGACTGGCAGCAGCATTGACGATCATTGGGGCGTTGATGCTGGGGGGCTGCGGTAACGACTTCGGGACCGATCAGAATGGGCAGAAGGTCGCCGCCGAGCGTCTGGACGGTAAATGGCTGGTGCTCAATTACTGGGCTGAATGGTGCGGACCGTGCCGTACCGAAATCCCGGAACTGAACGCTTTGGCCGATCAACTCAAGGACAAGAAGATCGGCGTGTTCGGGGTCAACTTCGACAATGTGCAGGGCGAGGAACTGAAAAGCGCCAGTGAGAAACTCGGAATCAAATTCACCGTGCTGGCCCAGGACCCTTCCGAGGTGTTCGAGTTGCCGCGCAGTGAAGCACTGCCGGTGACCTATATCATCGATAACAAGGGCAAGGTGCGCGAGCAGTTGATGGGCGAGCAGACAGCGGCGGGGGTGATGGCGAAGCTGGAGGCGTTGCAGGCTAAAAACTGATGTTAACGACGTGAGTTTTTCTGGCGAGGGAGCTTGCTCCCGTTCGACTGCGCAGCAGTCACAGAACCGTTTTGCACGGTGAGCCTGACAAAATGAGGTGACCGGGTTCAGGGCTGCTTCGCAGCCCAGCGGGAGCAAGCTCCCTCGCCACAGGTGTTAATTGGGGCAGGGGATCAACCCTCTTCAAGCCACCAGCGCAGCGGCTTGCCTTCGGCCGGCCAGAAACGCATCTGCTCGATGGACGAGACGTCCCAGCGCTGCACGTTCTCCAGCGCCTGAAGGAAGCGTTTTTCCTGCTCCATCAGTGCCGGCGCGCAGAGTTTGCGGGTGCTGCCGATTTTGCCGAAGCTCAGCTTGTTGCCTTCCAGCGTGTAAGGCGCGAACCAGTGGTTGCAGCCGCCGTTACCGTAGGCGCGACCATCTTCGCCGAGGGTGATGGTCAGGTGGCTGTAATCCATCAATGGACGTTCACCGATCCATTCCAGAATGTAGCTGCGGTTTTGTTGCAATTGCACCGGATCGGCAGCGCAGCCCATCAGGCTTGCGCCGACCATGGCGGTCAGAGCGAGGCGTTTCATCACGCAGGCTCCTGGCATTTCGGGCACAGGTGCTTTTCGCCAACGGTGGTCCAGCCCAATTCGGCAATCCGCGCGGTGGCGGCAGGCTTCTCAGCCTTGTTGCCCAGCTTGGCGTCGACCGCGAACTCGAAGCTCAGCTCTTTCGCACAGCTGTCGCAGTTGACCTGCCAGGTGTGGATCGCCAGTTCGCCGAACACCGGGCCACTGGCCACCGCGACCCATTGGCCGGGCGGATTGATCAAGTGGCGAACCGTTTCGACGGTCAGGCGCATGGACAAGTCCTTGGCGCCCTTGAGGGTCACTACCAACACGTCGTTATTACGAATCGAGCCGCCGTTGCCGGTGACTTGATAACGCCCCGGCACCAGGGCGCGGCATTCGGTGAGGGTGTGTTGCGGGTTCATCAGGCTGTAGCGGAAATCGTGTTCGACCATGGGTCCTCCAAATATGCGCGATATGCTAGCACGGGCATTCGCGTTGCATGGCGCGGGCGCATGACCTTCGATCAGGTTCAGTCAGCCATGACCAGGTTTTGCGGGTTACCGGCATTCCAGGATGAGATGTTGTGCAAGGTGGTCGCGGCAATCGCGCCAAGGGCTTCACGGGTGAGGAATGCCTGATGGGCCGTGATGATGACGTTAGGGAACGTCAGCAACCGCGCCAGAACATCGTCCTGCAGCGGCAGGTCGGACCGATCCTCGAAGAACAGTTGCGCCTCTTCTTCATACACATCCAGTCCCAGATCACCCAATTGCCCGCTCTTGAGGGCGTCAATCAGCGCGGGCGTGTCCACCAGCCCACCGCGACCGGTATTGATCAACATCGCCCCTGGTTGCATGTGCGCCAAGGATTCGCGGTTGATCAAATGCTTGCTCTGATCGTTGAGCGGGCAGTGCAGGCTGATGATCTGCGACTCGGCCAGCAGTTGCGGCAAACTCAGGTAACGGGCGCCGAGCGCTTCGACCTGCGGGTTGGGGTACGGGTCGTAGGCCAGCAACTGGCAACCGAAACCATGCATGATTTTCGCGAACGCTGCGCCGATCTGCCCGGTGCCGACCACGCCGACGGTCTTGCCCACCAGGTCGAAACCGGTCAGCCCATGCAGGCTGAAATCGCCTTCGCGGGTACGGTTGTAGGCGCGGTGCAAGCGGCGGTTGAGCGCCAGGATCAGCGCCACGGCATGTTCGGCCACCGCATGTGGCGAGTAGGCCGGAACGCGCACCACCGCCAGCCCGAGACGTTTCGCGGTCGCGAGGTCGACATGGTTGTAACCGGCCGAGCGCAGGGCGATCAGACGTGTGCCGCCCGCCGCCAGGCGTTCGAGCACCGGCGCACTGAGGTCATCATTGATGAAGGCGCAGACCACCTCATGCTGATCGGCCAGCGCCGCTGTATCAACGCTCAGCCGCGCCGGTTGAAAGTGCAACTCGATGCCGGCGGGCAGGTCGACGGCGAGGAAACTGTCGCGGTCGTAGGTCTGGCTGCTGAATAGAATCGTGCGCATGTGTTCTCCCTGAAGACTCGGCGTATTCATTCTCTGTGCAGGCGCAGCCTGCGCCAGCGCCTACCTTAGTCCATCGCGATGGCGGCGTCTTTGCGCCACGTCAGGCGTTGATGCGTGCCTGGGCGGCCAGGCGATTGATGGCCCGGTCGAGTTCTTCCAGTGCGCCGAAGGCTTTCGGGTCCTGTTGCTTGAGCAGGGTTTCGCTGCGTTGGCAGGCGGCGCGCAGTTGCGGCACGCCACAGTAACGGGTCGCGCCGTGCAGGCGATGGACACGTTCGATCAGCGCGTTGTGATCGCGGCTTTCCTGGGCCTGGCGGATCGCTTCGCGGTCAGCCTCCAGCGACGCCAGCAACATCGCCAGCATGTCTGCCGCCAGATCGGCTTTGCCCGCGGCCAGGCGCAGACCTTCTTCGTGATCGAGTACCTGCAGCTCATAGGCACCGGCGTGGTTATCGCTGGCACGCTCCGGACTGTGATTGCGCAGCGCCAGGCCACTCCATTTCAGCACCACTTGCGCCAGTTGCCGCTCGCTGATCGGTTTGGTCAGGTAGTCGTCCATGCCGCTTTGCAACAAGGCGCGTTTTTCATTGGCCATGGCGTGGGCGGTGAGCGCCACGATCGGCAACGGTGTGCAATGCCGCTCGCTCTCCCATTGGCGGATCGCTTCGGTGCTTTGTCGTCCGTCCATCCCCGGCATCTGCACGTCCATCAGCACCAGGTCGAAGGTCTCGTTCTGCACGGCTTTGACGGCGGCGTAACCGCTGTCCACGGCGAGCACCTTGGCGCCCATGTCTTCGAGCAGGGTCTGCACCAGCAGCAGGTTGGCCGGATTGTCGTCGACGCACAGCACTTTGGGCGCGCGACTGGAAACCGGCTCGCCGGGTTCACTGCGAATCTGACGCGGGTTGACCAGATCGGACAGCGCGCGTCGCAACTTGCGGGTACAGGCCGGCTTGGCCTGGAGCTGGCTGTGCGGGTTGGGCACCGAGAGGTGGAACAGCGTCTGTTCCGTGGTCGGGCACAGCACCAGCACTTTGCAGCCCAGGTGCTCGAGGTCCCAGATGTACTGGTTGAGGCGCTCGGGCGGCATGTCATTGCTGGTCACGCCCAACACCGCGAGGTCGATGGCCTGGTCGGTCTGGTGGGCGCCGGTCACACCATTGGTCAAGCTTTCCAGGGTGTTGAACGGGGTGACGGCGAGGCCGCAATCTTCCAGTTGATGCTGCAACGCCTGGCGCGCCAGGTCGTGGTTTTCCAGCACCGCCACGCGACGACCGGACAGCGGCGGGCCTGGCAAGTCTTCGGCGTCGTCGCGGGTTTTCGGCAGGCTCAGGCTGATCCAGAATTCCGAACCTTCGCCCGGTGTACTGTCGACCCCGATTTCGCCGCCCATCTGTTCGATCAGTCGCTTGGAAATCACCAGCCCCAACCCCGTGCCGCCCGGTTGCCGGGACAGCGAGTTGTCCGCTTGGCTGAAGGCCTGGAACAGTGCGCGCACGTCCTGGTTCGACAGGCCGATGCCAGTGTCCTGAATACTGATGCGCAGTTGCACGCTGTCATCGTGTTCTTCTTCGAGCATGGCCCGGGCGACGATGGTGCCTTCGCGGGTGAACTTGATGGCGTTGCTGACCAGGTTGGTGAGGATCTGCTTGAGCCGCAGCGGGTCGCCCACCAGCGACAGTGGCGTGTCGCGATACACCAGGCTCACCAGTTCCAGTTGTTTGGCGTGGGCGGCGGGGGCGAGGATGGTCAGAGTGTCCTGCAGCAGGTCGCGCAGGTTGAACGGAATATGGTCGAGCACCAATTTGCCGGCCTCGATTTTCGAGAAGTCGAGGATCTCGTTGATGATCCCCAACAGACTGTCGGCGGACTTTTCGATGGTACCCAGATAGTCGAGCTGGCGCGGGGTCAGCTCGCTTTTCTGCAACAGATGGGTAAAGCCGAGGATACCGTTGAGTGGCGTGCGGATTTCGTGGCTCATGTTGGCCAGGAACTCGGATTTGATCCGGCTCGCTTCCAGTGCTTCCTTGCGCGCCAGGTCGAGTTCGATGTTCTGGATCTCGATGGTCTCGAGGTTCTGGCGTACATCTTCAGTGGCCTGGTCGATGCTGTGCTGCAATTCTTCCTGGGCATTCTGCAGGGTACCGGCCATGCGGTTGATGCCGGACGCCAGTTCGTCCAGCTCCTGACTGCCAAGGGGCGGCAGACGGGTTTCCAGGTGACCGTCCTTGAGTTGGGCCACGGCCTGCTTGATCTGGGTCAGCGGCCGGTTGATGGTGCGGCCCATGCGCAGGGCCAGTAACGCCGCGCCGCACAGGCCGGCGGCGATCATCATCAGGCTGGCGAACAGGCTGCGGTAACCGCGCAGCAGCATGCCGTTGTGCGACAGTTCCAGCTCGACCCAGCCCAACAGGCGATCGGCCTCATCGGGAATCACATCACCGGCCAGGTTGCGATGCTTGCCGAACACCGGCAGCAAATAACGCGTCGCATCGCTGCCACTGCGTCGCAACATTTGCGAGCCATCGCCCAGCGGTGCCTGGTTAAGCATGGTCGGCCCGGCGTGGGCCAGTAGCGTGCGGTCAGGCGCGAGGAAGGTCACGGCGCGCACGTCCGGTTGCTCGAGGGACTGAGTGGCGATGCGTTCGAGCAACTCGCTGTTCTTATGGCCCATGGCTGGCGCGACCAGCGGTGCCAGTTGCTCCGCGATCATTTCTCCGCGCTGCATGAGTTGGGTTTGCAGGTCGGATTGCTGCATCCAGGTGAAATAACCACCCAGGACCAACGCCATCAGGCTGGTCGGCAATAACGTCAGCAACAGCACGCGGCCTTTGATTCCCAGTTTCTTGAGCACGCATCTCTCCTGCATCCAGCTATCGATAGACCTGCACTAGCGTGCGGCACGCACCACCTGCGCAGTGTAGCGATTTGCAGGCGGGCAATCTTCGTAAAATTGATGTCGTCATTCGTCGGCCAATTCGAGTGTTTTCGCTGGCTGCATCCGCGTCGGGTTGCCTCGGGCGGCGCAATCTTCAATAATTATCAACTGAGAATTATTTGCAGATACTCATGACTCCCATCGCCTCTGGTCATCCGCGCATCCTTTCCATCGAAGACGACCTTGTACTCGGTGCCTATGTGCATGAGCATCTGGGCCGAAGCGGCTTTCAGGTGACCTGGTGCCAGAACGGCCAGGAAGGCCTCGACGCCGCCCGCGCGCAAGCCTTCGATGTGGTGCTGATGGACATTCTGTTGCCCGGGCTGGACGGCTTGTCGGTGTTGACGCAATTGCGCCAGAGTCACTCCACCCCGGTGCTGCTGATGTCGGCGCTGGGGGCCGAGGCCGATCGCATCAGCGGTTTTCGGCTGGGTGCCGATGATTACTTGCCCAAGCCCTTCAGCATGGTCGAGTTGCGGGTGCGCATCGAAGCGATTCTGCGCCGCGTCGCGCTCGACCGTCGACCGACGCCGGCAGCGATCGCTACGCCGGTAGACAGCCTGCATTTCGACGATGAACGTTACGAGGTTTTCTACGGCGAGCAAGCCGCCGGCCTGACCCGCAGCGAATACCGGCTGCTGGAAACCCTGAACCGCAACGACGATGAAGTGTTGAGCAAAGCCTTCCTCTATCAACATGTGCTGCAACGCGGTTACGCCGCCCATGATCGCAGCCTGGACATGCACATCAGTCAGATCCGCCGCAAGCTCAAGGCCATCGGCTATACCGAGCGCGAAGTGCGCACGGTCTGGGGCAAGGGCTACATCCTGAGCGCCAGTGATGACATGTAATTTGCCGGGCCGGCATTCGCTGTTCTGGAAGCTCGCCTGCTTGCTGGTGGCGTTCTGTCTGCTGATGATCTGGTTGAGCTGGTCCTGGGGGCGTTACATGGAGCAGCGCAACCAGTTCCTCTCCGATGAGGCCCGCGGCACCCTGACGCGCTACGCCGCCGAAGCCGAGCAGGCCTGGCAACAGCGCCAGAGCGCCGGCGTCGATGACTGGCTGCAGACCATGCATCAGCGGGAAAAAGGCTGGGTGGGTGTCATTGGCGGTGATTTGCAGTCTTTGAGCAACCAGTCACTGACGGACAAGGAAATCGGACGCCTGACCTCTCTGCGCGGCCTCGATTGGCCCGTCCATATAAAAGGTCGACCGTGGATGCGTATACCGTTCCCCGGCGACCCGTCCACCGGCAGTCTGGTGATCGAACTGCCTGAACGCTTTCTGCCGGGACAATACCGGGTGTTCTGGCGGGTGATTACCAACGGTGTGATTCCGGGGCTGTTCACGCTGCTGTTATGCGTGGGGCTCTACCGTTTGCTGGTGGTGCCGCTCAATCACTTGCGAGCGCAGGCCAATGCCTGGCGCGTCGACCAGTTGAATGTGCGCCTGTCGAGTCGGACAACCAATCGCTCGGATGAGTTGGGTGAATTGGGTAGAGCGTTCGATCACATGTCCGAACGCCTGCAAAGCACCGTGGCATTGCAGCAGCAATTGCTGCGCGACCTGTCCCACGAACTGCGCACGCCGCTCAGTCGTCTTCGAGTAGCCAGTGAAAGCGAGCAGAGCCTGGACGCGTTACGCGAGCGCATTGGCCGTGAAGTCGACGGCATGCAGCGCTTGGTGGATGACACGCTGCAACTGGCCTGGCTCGACACCGAGCGCACCCGTCTGCCCGATGAAGCGATCCAGATCCAGGCGTTGTGGGAAATGCTGACGGAAAACGCCTGCTATGAGAGTTGCTGGCCGGCGGCGCAATTGCGCTGCGAGGTCGATGCTTCCTGTTGGGTGCGCGGCAATCTCAACACCTTGGCCCAAGCTCTGGAGAACATGTTGCGCAACGCCATCCGGCATTCGCCGGCCGGTGGTGTCGTCGCCCTGGGTGGCCGACGGGAAGGCGATTTCTGGCACCTGTGGCTGGAAGACCAGGGCGGCGGTGTCGAAGAAACTGATCTGGAGCGAATCTTCCTGCCGTTCACTCGTCTGGATGGCTCGCGACCGGGCAATGGCGGGTTTGGTCTGGGCCTGAGCATCGCCAGGAACGCGGTGCAGCGACAGGGCGGCAAGCTTTGGGCGCAGAACACCGGGAGCGGGTTGCGGATGAATATGCAGTTGTTGGTTCATACTTTGCCGGTTTAATCGACGAGGTTCAGATTGTTGTTTTGAGATAATTCGCAACATCTTCACAGGGCAATCCCTGGATAAAATTCTCAAGGTTTGAAGTTGGGTGGCGATATCCAATTTGAGAATGAAATTCAGGGAGATGGTTGATGAATATTAATTATCCGGTCTTGTCGATGAGGGCAGAGGCCTATTTCGTAAAGAATCCACTTGAGATGACAAATAGCTACACAAAGACGACGGCCGAAGATGCTAGTGATGTGTTGGCGCTTAATGGCAAGCTTTCACTTGACGAGTTGAAAAACTCCTTGAGGGGGTATGATTTCACGTCAGTGAGTACACATGAACTTGCGATGGCAGGTTCTTTGCTTTTTGAGCATGGCTTGTTAGGTGACGATGTGGCGCACTTTTTTACTTCCGGCCGCAGGGCCTATGATGAATTTGGCCTTCCAACGGGAACGGATGTTAAATTCAATGCAATAGCCATGTTCAATCAAATGCTTGAAGAAAGGCTGATGGATGGTGGAACGCGCGCGGAAGGTTTTCATCGAATAACCAGGGGCTTGATTGAAGCGAACCATGTCTTGAGCGCGCTTTCTTATTTTGCGAATTCAGCTCAGAGTGACCTTTCGGTTAGCATCCAGGCCTGACCTGCGAATGCTCGCCGTGAAGCAGGCGGGCATTCACAGGCTTACTGTTTACCGACCATAACGCGTAGTGCCGGAGTACCCTCTGGCCACGTTATGATTATTTACATGACGAACCCTATAGGTTCCTAGTGGCCCAAGTGTCGAGGCAGTGCTGCGATTACCTCCGTCAACGTGGCTCCAGGTTGAACCATCCAGTTTTTCAATTACAAGGTTCGGAGGGGAGCCCACACCCAAAGCCGTAATGGTAGACGTGATATTAGCGTGTCGGCATCCATTTGCCCCGGTAATAGTAAAGGGGCCTTGTACGATAACGTCAGAGTTGGCAGGAACAATTCCGCTATAAGTATTTTGAATATAAATGCATGCAGCAGAAGCGTGGCCGTGCGCAAATATCAGCGCTGCGAAAGGCAGTGCAAGTAAAGTCTTCATTTCTTCTTCCTTGAGTTAAATCCAGCATTGCAAAAAAATAGGGGGTGAGCATCGTGAACGAAATTTCGTGCTGCCCGGTATCCATGCTCAGCGAGACGTCTTGTCCGCCTGAACATTGAAAAAGATTATCTGCTACTTCTGATGTCCACTAGTTCATGCATGCCGTTGCAAGGTGCAGGAAGTTTCCGATGAGCACATTCTTTTTTCCTACAGAAAAGTCCATTTTCTGACAGCGATTTCTTACTCTACTAGCGCAAACGGGTTGATGTCCTCCCTTTATCGCGCCTTAGAAAGTCTCCTGCTGGTGCGACAGTTTCAGGGTCAACCACACTGAACGCTACGCACGCAGACGAACAGCGAATCAGCGGCTTATTCCCATAAGCCATAAGCACCACACTTTGCGTGATATGGCCTGCGAACGTTTGCCGGTATGATAGGCGCCCCCGCAGTCTGGATTGCGAATACGCCATGACCTTGCAGTACCCAACCATCGCCGATTGCGTCGGCAACACTCCGCTGGTTCGTTTGCAGCGCCTGCCCGGCGCCACCAGCAACACCCTTTTGCTCAAGCTTGAAGGGAATAACCCGGCGGGTTCGGTCAAGGACCGTCCGGCGCTGTCGATGATCACCCGCGCCGAGTTGCGTGGGCAGATCCACGCTGGCGATACGCTGATCGAAGCGACTTCGGGTAACACCGGCATTGCGCTGGCCATGGCCGCCGCGATCAAGGGTTACAAGATGATCCTGATCATGCCGGACAACTCCAGCGCTGAACGCAAGGCTGCCATGACTGCTTATGGTGCCGAATTGATTCTGGTCAGCCAGGAAGAAGGCATGGAGGGCGCCCGCGACCTCGCACAGCGAATGGAAGCGGAGGGCCGCGGCAAGGTGCTGGATCAGTTCGCCAACGGCGATAACCCCGAGGCGCACTACACCACCACCGGCCCGGAAATCTGGCGCCAGACCCAGGGCACCATCACCCACTTCGTCAGCTCCATGGGCACCACCGGCACCATCATGGGCGTTTCGCGCTACTTGAAAGAGCAGAGCGACAACGTGCAGATCGTCGGACTGCAACCGATGGAAGGCTCGGCGATTCCGGGCATCCGTCGCTGGCCTCAGGAATACCTGCCGAAGATCTACCAGGCTGATCGCGTGGACCGGATCGTCGACATGGCACAAAGCGAAGCTGAAGACGTGACTCGTCGACTGGCCCGTGAAGAAGGCATCTTCTGCGGCGTGTCCTCGGGCGGCGCCGTGGCAGCGATGCTGCGTCTGTCCAAAGAAGTTGAAAACGCGGTGATCGTCGCGATCATTTGCGACCGTGGCGACCGTTACCTGTCGACCGGCATTTTCGACGCGCCCAACTGATGGCCAAGCCAGAGAGAGGCCTGCGCTTCCAGCCCACCGGCGGCAGCAAGGCCCCGCAAGTCCCGACCGGCAAAAAGCAGCGCCTGATTATCGAGCGCCTGGCCAATGACGGTCGCGGTATCGCGTTTTTCGAAGGTCGGACCTGGTTCGTCACCGGCGCACTGGCCGGTGAGGAGATCGAAGCGCGTGTACTTGGCGCCCACGGCAAAGTGGTCGAAGCGCGCACCGAACGGGTATTCAAGGCCAGTGAATTGCGCCGGCCGGCGCCGTGCGCCCATGCCGGTCGTTGCGGCGGTTGCAGCGTGCAGCATTTGCCTCATAACGAACAGCTCGCCCTGAAACAGCGCATGCTCGCCGAGCAGTTGTCCAGGGTTGCGGGTGTCGAGCCCGAAGAGTGGGCCGCGCCATTGAGCGGTCCGGAGTTCGGCTACCGGCGTCGCGCCCGCGTCGCCGTACGCTGGGACATGAAGGCCAGGAAACTCGAAGTCGGTTTCCGCGCCGCTGGCAGCCAGGACATTGTTGGTATCAATGAATGTCCGGTGCTGGTACAGCCCTTGCAACCGATCATGACCGGCTTGCCGGAGATGTTGCGACGCCTGAGCAAACCTCAGGCACTCGGGCATGTGGAGTTGTTCAGCGGTTCCTCGCTGGCGGTGTTGCTGCGGCACATGGCGCCGTTGTCTGAAGCCGACCTGACGATCCTCAAGGATTTCTGCGCGTTCCATCAAGCCCAGTTGTGGCTGCACGGCGAGGGCGAGCCGCAACCGGTCGAGGCCGATCAGTCGTTGGGCTATCGCCTTGAACAGTGGGATCTGGAACTGGCCTATCGTCCAGGGGATTTCATTCAGGTCAACGCCGGGGTCAACGAAGCGATGGTTGCCCAGGCGCTGGACTGGTTGAAACCGACGGCGGATGAACGCGTTCTCGATCTGTTCTGTGGTCTGGGCAACTTTGCCTTGCCGCTGGCCAAAGCCACTCGCGAAGTGGTGGCGGTCGAAGGCGTGCAGACAATGGTTGACCGGGCGGCGGCGAACGCGGCTAGCAATAATCTGCATAACGCGAAGTTTTTTCAGGCCGATTTATCCCAGCCTTTGACCGACGCCGAATGGGCGCGGGAAGGCTTTTGTGCGGTACTCTTGGACCCACCGCGTGACGGTGCTTTCGAGGTCGTGCGCAAGCTCAGGACATTGGGTGCCGAACGGTTGGTGTATGTGTCGTGCAACCCTGCAACTCTGGCGCGCGACACGGTCGAATTGATCAAGCAGGGCTACCGGTTAAAACGTGCCGGGATTCTCGATATGTTTCCTCAGACGGCACATGTCGAGGCCATGGCGTTATTTGAAGCGAGCTAGGATGCTCGTCTGGTCCGACTGGCCCGCCCGTGCAGCCGCGCACCAGCCCGACGTGGGCGCACGGGCAACGAAGGTCAGCGATTTGACGCATTGAATCTGCGTCGTAGGGAAGGTAAGCAAGATGGTACAGGTGAGAGCACACCAGCCGATCAACACGGACGGCAGTATCAATCTCGAGGCTTGGCTCGATCATGCGGTCAGTGTCGATCTGGCACTGGATCGCGAAGCCTTGAAGGAGGCTTGCGAGTTCGCTCGCGAGTCTGAGCAGCAGGCCAATGCGGCCAAGAATCTGTGGTCGGAAGGGAACTCGAGTTTCCGCACCGGCCTTGAGATCGCCGAGATTCTCGCCGACCTCAAACTCGATCAGGATTCGCTGGTCGCCGCGGTCCTGTACCGAGGCGTGCGCGAAGGCCAGATCCCGTTGCCGGCGGTCAGCCAGCGCTTCGGTCCGGTGGTGGCCAAACTCATCGACGGCGTGCAACGCATGGCGGCGATCAGCGACAGCCTGAGTCCGCGTAAATCCATGGTGATGGGCACTCAAGGCCAGGTCGAGAACCTGCGCAAAATGCTCGTGGCGATGGTCGACGACGTGCGTGTCGCGCTGATCAAACTGGCCGAACGCACCTGCGCGATTCGTGCGGTGAAAACCGCCGACGACGAAAAGCGCAACCGCGTGGCCCGTGAAGTCTTCGACATCTACGCGCCGCTCGCCCATCGTCTTGGTATCGGTCATATCAAATGGGAATTGGAGGACCTGTCCTTCCGTTACCTCGAACCTGACCAGTACAAGCAGATCGCCAAGTTGCTGCATGAGCGGCGACTGGATCGCGAGCGTTTCATCAGCGATGTGATGAGCCAGCTGAAGAACGAATTGCAGGCCACCGGCGTCGATGCCGACATCAGTGGCCGGGCCAAACACATCTATTCGATCTGGCGCAAAATGCAGCGCAAGGGTCTGGAGTTCAGCCAGATCTACGACGTGCGCGCCGTGCGCGTGCTGGTGCCGGAGATGCGTGATTGCTACACCGCGCTCGGTATCGTCCACACCCTGTGGCGGCACATCCCGAAAGAGTTTGACGACTACATCGCCAACCCGAAGGAAAACGGCTACCGCTCGCTGCACACGGCGGTGATCGGGCCAGAGGGCAAGGTGCTGGAAGTGCAGATTCGCACCCACGCCATGCACGAAGAGGCCGAGCTGGGTGTTTGCGCTCACTGGAAGTACAAAGGCACCGACGTCAAATCCGGTTCCAATCACTACGAAGAGAAAATCTCCTGGCTGCGTCAGGTGCTCGAGTGGCACGAGGAACTGGGCGACATCGGCGGTCTGGCGGAACAGCTGCGGGTCGATATCGAGCCTGACCGGGTCTACATCTTCACCCCGGACGGTCACGCCATCGACTTGCCGAAGGGCGCGACGCCGCTGGACTTCGCTTACCGCGTGCACACCGAAATCGGCCACAACTGCCGTGGCGCCAAGATCAACGGACGCATCGTTCCGCTCAACTACAGCCTGCAAACCGGTGAACAGGTCGAGATCATCACCAGCAAGCACGGCACCCCGAGTCGTGACTGGCTGAACCCGAACCTGGGTTACGTCACCACCTCGCGGGCGCGGGCGAAGATCGTTCACTGGTTCAAATTGCAGGCCCGCGACCAGAACGTCGCGGCCGGTAAAACGCTGCTTGAACGCGAACTCAATCGCCTCGGCCTGCCGGCGGTGGATTTCGAAAAGCTGGCCGACAAGGCCAACATGAAAACCGCCGAAGATTTGTTTGCCGCCCTCGGCGCCGGCGATTTGCGCCTTGCACAGCTGGTCAACCTGGCGCAGCAACTGGTCGAGCCGGAGCGCGGCAACGAGCAATTGGAACTGATTCCACGCAAGGCCACCGGTTACAAACCGGGCAAGCGCGGTGACATCCAGATCCAGGGCGTGGGCAACCTGATGACCCAGATGGCGGGTTGCTGCCAACCGCTGCCGGGGGATGCCATCGTCGGCTACATCACCCAGGGCCGTGGCGTCAGCATTCACCGCCAGGACTGCGCCTCGGTGCTGCAACTGGGCGGGCGCGAGCCGGAGCGAATCATCCAGGTCAGCTGGGGGCCGGTGCCGGTGCTCACCTATCCGGTGGACATCGTCATTCGTGCCTACGACCGTTCCGGTCTGCTGCGCGATGTCTCGCAGGTGCTGCTCAACGAGCGGATCAACGTGCTTGCGGTCAACACCCGCTCGAACAAGGAGGACAACACCGCGCTGATGTCCCTGACCATCGAGATTCCGGGGTTGGACGCGTTGGGGCGGTTGCTCGGGCGGATTTCGCAGTTGCCGAACATCATCGAAACCCGGCGTAACCGTACACCTTGAAGATGACTTCGATCCATTGTGGGAGCTGGCTTGCCAGCGATGCAGACAACTCGGTCTCTCTGGAGCATCGAGGTGATGCCATCGCTGGCAAGCCAGCTCCCACAGGTTTTGTGGTGAGACAGAAAAATGACATACAGCCTTGAAGATCTGCTTCACCTGATGAACCGCTTGCGCGATCCGCAATACGGTTGCCCGTGGGACATCAAGCAAACCTACGCCACCATCGTCCCGCACACACTTGAAGAAGCCTACGAAGTCGCCGACGCCATCGAGCGGGGGGACTTCGATCATCTGCAGGGTGAGTTGGGCGACTTGCTGTTCCAAGTGGTTTATTACAGCCAGCTGGCCCGGGAAGAAGGGCGCTTCGAGTTTGATGGCGTGGTCGACAGCATCACCCGCAAGCTGATCCGTCGACACCCCCACGTGTTCCCTACAGGCGATCTCTATGCACCGCTGGACGTCCCGCGCTTGAGTGAAGAGCAGGTCAAGCAGCGTTGGGAAGAGATCAAGGCCGAGGAGCGTGCGGAGAAATCTTCGGCGCCCGAGCAACTGTCGTTGCTCGATGACGTGCCCACTGCGTTGCCGGCGTTGTCACGCTCGGCAAAATTGCAGAAGCGTGCAGGGCAGGTCGGTTTCGACTGGCCGGACGCGCTGTCGGTACTCGATAAGGTGCGCGAAGAACTCGACGAAGTCCTCGAAGCCATGTCCGAGAACGATCCTGAAGCGGTGGCCGACGAGATCGGCGACCTGCTGTTTTCCGTGGTCAATCTGGCGCGTCATCTCAAGGTCGACCCGGAAACCGCACTGCGTGGCGCCAACGGCAAGTTCGAAAGACGCTTCCGTTTTATCGAACAGGCATTGCGCGATACCCTGCGTCCCATAGAAGATTGCACCCTCGAAGAGTTGGACGCCCTATGGGGTGAAGCCAAACGTCAGGAAAAGAATTTGCCCAGCTGCGGTTGAGCAGTTGCCTAAGTGAGTAATAAGCACCATGAGCATTTCCCTTCGCGACCAGTTGCTCAAAGCAGGGCTGGTCAACCAGAAGCAGGCCAAGCAGGTCAGCAAAGACAAACAGAAGCAACAGCGTCTGGCCCACAAAGGTCAGGTCGAACTGGATGATTCCCAGCAACGTGCCGCTCAGGAAGCCATGGCCGAGAAGGTCAAGCGCGATCAGGAGCTCAATCGTCAGCAGAAGGAAAAAGCCGAGGCCAAGGCCCGTGTTGCGCAGATCAAGCAATTGATCGAAGCCTCGCGCCTGCCGAAGCTGACGACCGAGGACTACTACAACTTCGTCGACGACAAGAAGGTCAAGCGCCTCTCGGTCAACACGCTGATGCGTAACAAGCTCAGCAACGGCTCCCTGGCCATCGTGCACCACGCCGGTGGTTACGAGGTGATTCCACGTGAAGCAGCGCTGAAGATCCAGGAGCGTGACCCACAGCGCATCGTTCAGTTGAATGTGAAGACTGAAGAGGTCGCTACCGAGGACGATCCGTACGCGGCCTATCAGATCCCTGACGATCTGATGTGGTAAGTCGTTCAAGTCTGCATTAAAGACAAACCCCGCTCATGGCGTAATGCTGTTCATTTAAGGACGAACACTGTACCTGTGGCGAGGGAGCTTGCTCCCGCTGGGGAGCGAAGCGCCCCCCAAAATGGGACTGCTACGCAGTCCAGCGGGAGCAAGCTCCCTCGCCACAGGTTACTGATTGCTCGCTCTATCTCTTATCTGAACAGCATTGCGCTCATGGCGGGGTTTGTCGTTTTCAATGCTGTCATTGCTCAAGCGGAGCGTAGCGTTCGTTGCTGTTCCTGGGTTTCCAGTTCGGCCTTGTAATTGTGAGCGTCAGTCTCGGAGTGAAACATTCCGACCAGCAGGTCTTGTTGGTACACGTCCCAGATCCGAATGCCGGCGGCAACGCCTTCATGGGACATATGTGAATCGTCGCGTTCAGTTACTTTTACAGTCATCTGCTAGCTCCAATCTCTGTTATCTGCAGCAAGGCGTGTGCAGGACTCAGTTATATGATTTGGTAGCTTGCTAAGTAAATGACTGAATTTGGAAAGAGATTTTTGCAAAATCGGAGAAAATCCTGCAGGCCTTGAAATGCGCGACATTCAGTCGCAGGGCCTTAAGTTTCATGACAAAAGCTTCATGTTGAAGAGGCGCTGCAGCCCCGGTGGGAGCTGGCTTGCCAGCGATAGCGGTGTGTCAGGCAATGTGACGTCATCGCTGGCACTGCAGCTCCGAAAGGGGGAGTGTTTGCCGCGGGGATTTCCTGAAGCGCAAAAAAAACGCCCCGAACCAGTCGGGGCGTTTATGTGCGGCTCAGCGGGGAATTACTTGCCTTCCCAGCGCTTCAGTACCAGCGTGGCGTTGGTGCCACCGAAACCGAAGCTGTTGCTCATCACGGTGTTGATGGTGGCGTTTTCGCGGGTCTTGGTCAGCACCGGCAGGTCGGCCACTTCAGGGTCCAGCTCGTCGATGTTGGCGGAGCCGGCAATGAAGTTGCCTTCCATCATCAGCATGCAGTAGATCGCTTCGTGAACGCCGGCGGCGCCCAGGGAGTGACCCGACAGGCTCTTGGTGGAGCTGATGGCCGGAGCCTTGTCGCCGAACACTTCACGCACACCTTTCATTTCCGCGACGTCGCCGACCGGAGTCGAGGTGCCGTGGGTGTTCAGGTAGTCGATCGGGGTGTCGACGGTGGACAGCGCCTGCTGCATGCAGCGGATCGCGCCTTCGCCACTCGGGGCAACCATGTCATAGCCGTCAGAGGTCGCGCCGTAGCCAACGATTTCCGCGTAGATCTTCGCGCCACGGGCCAGAGCGTGTTCCAGCTCTTCAACCACGACCATGCCGCCACCGCCAGCGATGACGAAACCGTCACGGTCAGCGTCGTAGGCGCGGGAGGCTTTTTCCGGGGTGTCGTTGCGCTTGCTGGACAGTGCGCCCATGGCATCGAACAGGAACGATTGGCTCCAGTGCTCTTCTTCACCGCCGCCGGCGAAAACGATGTCCTGCTTGCCCATCTGGATCTGTTCCATGGCGGTACCGATGCAGTGAGCACTGGTAGCGCAGGCAGAAGCGATGGAGTAGTTCAGGCCCTTGATCTTGAACGGGGTGGCCAGGCACGCGGAAACGGTGCTGCTCATGGTCCGCGTTACGCGGTATGGGCCGACGCGCTTGACGCCTTTCTCGCGCAGGATGTCCAGCGCTTCCATCTGGTTCAGGGTCGATGCGCCACCGGAGCCGGCGATCAGGCCGGTACGCGGGTTGGATACTTGCTCTTCGGTCAGGCCGGAGTCAGCAATGGCGTCTTTCATGGCCAGGTAGGCATACGCTGCCGCGTGGCCGACGAAACGATAGATCTTGCGATCGATCAGTTCTTCAAGGTTGAGGTCAATGGAGCCGGAAACCTGGCTACGCAGACCCATTTCAGCATATTCCGGGTTGAACCGGATGCCAGGGCGGCTTGCACGCAGGTTAGCGGAGACGGTCTCTTTGTCATTGCCCAGGCACGAAACGATGCCCAGACCAGTGATAACGACGCGGCGCATGCGAATAACCCTTAGAAGTTGTCAGTGGAGGTGAACACGCCGACCCGAAGGCCTTCGGCGGTGTAGATTTCGCGACCATCGACAGTCACCGAACCGTCGGCGATGGCCAGGTTCAGCTTGCCCTTGAGGACGCGTTTGATATGAATGTTATAGGTGACTTTCTTGGCGGTCGGCAGGACCTGGCCGAAGAATTTCACTTCGCCCGAACCCAATGCACGACCACGGCCCGGCAGACCCTGCCAGCCCAGGAAGAAGCCGACCAGTTGCCACATGGCATCGAGGCCCAGGCAGCCCGGCATCACCGGATCACCTTCGAAGTGGCAAGCGAAGAACCACAGGTCCGGATTGATATCCAGCTCGGCGACCAATTCACCTTTGCCGTACTTGCCACCCTCTTCGCTGATCAGGGTGATGCGATCAACCATCAGCATGTTCGGGGCGGGCAGTTGCGCGTTACCTGGGCCGAACAGCTCACCGCGACTGCAGCGCAGCAGATCTTCCCGGGTAAAGGCGTTTTGTTTGGTCATGCGAGCTCCTCAATAGTCCCATGCGGCAGGTGGGGCAAATCTTCCCGGCCGATCGAAGCATTCATGCCTCGAACCGGCAGCCTACTCATAGACTATTGCGTTGTGGTGAAAGTCACAGCACCAAGGACATGAATGTACACTTGTGCACTGAAATTTTTATTCAAGCCCCTTTTCGGGCCTGTTCGGGTGCCTAAGACTGCCGCACTTTCGCCTTTCACGCCAGTCACAGATGGTCGAAAGGCCTGTACTACTGCACCCAGCGCTGCAGAATTTGCTGTAGATCATTACGTTTGAACGGCTTGGCCAGGTAATCGTTCATCCCTGCCGACAAGCAGGCTTCGCGGTCGCCCTGCAAGGCATTGGCGGTCAGGGCGATGATTGGCAGGTCGGTGCAACCGGGCAATTGGCGGATCTGTCGGGTGGCTTCATAACCGTCGATGATCGGCAGGCGACAGTCCATCAGGATCGCTTCGAAAATCAGACTCTCGGCACTGCGCACAGCCTGCGCGCCATCGGCAGCGACGCTGACAGTAAAGCCCAGACTGCGCAACATTGCCTCGATGACGGTTTGATTGACCGGGTTGTCTTCGACCAGCAGCACGTTGCGGCCCTCACCATCGCCATTGCCCGAGGGCGTGCGTGAGGCCAGCACCGGCAATGCCTGTTGATAGAGCGCCAACGGGATTTCCAGCGTGAACACCGAGCCACGACCTTCTTCGCTCTGGGCTCGCAAGGTCCCGCCCATGCGTTCGGCGAGCGTGCGGGCAATCGGCAGGCCCAGCCCGGTGCCGCCGTAGCGTCTTGAAATAGAACTGTCGGCCTGCTGGAACGCATTGAACATCAACTCCAGGCTGTCGGCCGCAATACCGATGCCGCTGTCGCGCACGCTGCAGGTAAACCACAACAGCTCGTGGTCCAGCGATTGCCACTGCGGTTCGATCGTCACGCGGCCTTGTTCTGTGAACTTCAACGCATTGCCGACCAGGTTCACCAGGATCTGGCGAATTCGCGTCGGATCGCCCTGAACCTGCAACGCGCGCATGTCCTCGGGGATCTGCAACTGCAATTCGAGCCCGCGTTGCGCAGCGCTGTGCTGGAAGGACTGGGCGCAGGCGCTGATCAGGTCGGCAAGGTTGAACGGGATGTGTTCCAGCTCCAGCTCCGAGCGTTCGATCCGCGAGAAATCGAGAATGTCATTGATGACCTTGAGCAAGTGTTCGGTGGACTCCGAGGCCAGCGCCGCATACTCGACCTGCTCCTCGGTCATTTCGGTGGTTTCCAGCAGTTGCAGCATGCCGAGTACGCCATTCATGGGCGTGCGCAACTCGTGGCTCATCATGGCCAGGAAGTCCGACTTGGCGTTGTTGGCCTTTTCTGCTTCTTCGCGGGTCTGGATCAATTGCGCCATCGCTTGATGCTGTTCGCGGCTGGCTTGCTCGAGGCCGCTGGCGAGGTTGTTGATGTGTTGCGACAGCGCGCCCAGTTCAGTGTCGTCGACGATCGGCAGCGGCGTCTTGTAGTCGCCATCCTGGATGGCCTTGACCGCGTTGCCGATATCACGGATGGGTTGCGACAGGCTCCCCGCCAGGCGTCGAGCCAGCAGGAAGGTAAATAGCAGGGCGAACAGTGCCAGGATGGCCGCCTTGAGCAGGATTTCCTGCTGGCGCTGACTGAACGCGTCGTTGGACAACCCGACGATCACCCGGCCCAGATAATCCTCGGCGGGAGCGGCGGCGACGACCTTGTTGTTCTGGAAAAAATCGTTGTGCAGCGGGACCCGCTGCAGCCGCACGGGCGCCTGGAACACTTCGACCTGATGCGGGCGGTTATGGCTTGCCGACGGCTGCTCGACGTACACCAGAATCCGGTTGGCGCTGTCCTGGACCTCCAGAAAACGCACGTTGGGCGTGGCGAGCGTGGCTTTGAGCAGGCTTTCAAGCACTTCGTTGTTGCCGGATATCACCCCGTATTCCGTGGCGGGTGCCAGTTGGTTGGCGATGAGCTGGCCGGTGTGGTTGAGCTCCTGGCGCAGGTCCTGGATCCGTACGAAAGTAAAGAAACTGATCAACAGCAACGTCAGCAGCAGGGCCGGGCCGAGGCTGATGATCTGGGTGCGGGTATTGATGTCCCAACGGCGACGGAAGGTCATGGGCGGCGTTCTCCTTCAGCCAACAGTGTTGCGACAGACGCTTCGTTTATCTGTTCAATACCTAATGAACGAGCGACCTGTGGATTGCTTGAGACTTTGAAAAGCGGCGGATAATAGGTGCGCGGCCAGGTGGCGGTTGGCTGGTCCAGCAGTCGATCGAGAATCACCAGCCAATCGCTTTGATCACTGTAACTGCTGGCCAGGCTTCCGGCCTTGACGAACCCGGCGTTGGGGCCGATCAGCGCCAGTTGTCGTGAATAGCTGCTCAACAACAGGTTTTTCGCGGTTTTCGAGTTGTACAGGTCGGGATCATCGAGGCCGAGCAACACATCGCTTTTGTCGAGCAAGGTTTGCAAGGGGCGACTGTCCTGAGTGTTGTCCCAGCGTTCGGTGACCACCTCAAGTCCCAGCGGGTGAGCGGCCTGACGCAGCTCCTTCAAGAGGAATTCGCTGTGATTGTCATACAGCACGCCAACCCGTTTCACTTGGGGCAGGAGGATCCGGGTCAGGCGCAGTTGGCGATCCAGCGGCGGATCACTCCAGAGCAGACTCAGGCGCGGGGGCAGGGTGTCGCCCAAGTGTTGTCGTGCTTGCAGGCGGCTGATGCGCAGTACCAAGGTTGCCGGGCCCTGGCTGTCTTGCAGGCGCCAGTCGAGGCTTGGCAGATCGAGCAGGATCAAGCGGATATCCGCCGGTAGTTTGCCCGGCGCCGGCAGTTTGGCCAGCGGCTGAAAACGTACGTGGTCCGCGGGCCGCAATTCGCGCAGTGCCTCGACGAAGGATTGCACGCCGGCGCTGTCTTCGGCGCCAGTCAACAGAATGTCCGCGGCATTGGCAGAAAGGCTGCCTAGCCAGCCACTGATCACCAGGCACAGCATGGCCAGCAGATGGCCCAGGCCTGGCGTCTGGCGTGGCGAACACTGCGCCATCTTAAAGCGCCAGCTCCGCACTGAAGTACATCACTCGGCGCTCGTCATAATTGTTGTCGACGAAGGTGGTCGGTTGATGGTCCAGGCGCTGCTGAAGCACACCGGCCAGTTCCAGGCTGGCCTTACCCAGGCGGATACGTTTGGCGATACGCGTGTCGATCCGTTCGAAGCGGTAGCCGTTCAAAGCGTCGTCACCGTAATAGAAAAGCGCGCTGTTCCAGCCTTGTCCCCAGTCACGCATCCAGCCGGCGGAGCCACTGTTGCGTGCGGTCTGTTGTACATCCTGGGGATTGCTCGCGTCGGCATCGACGTAGGCGTAGGTGAAGCGCAGGCGGTCGGCGGTGCCAACTCGCCAGTCAAGCTGGGTTTCCGCTCCGGAAAATCGGGCTGTGTTGGCGTTGCTGGCGATGAACTGATTGTTGCGCAGCGGTTCGCTGATCATGCCGGTGATTTCGTCATGGAACAGCTTCACATCGACCGCCAGCCTCTCTTGGGCAAAGTAACCGTTGTAGCCCAGCTCACGAGAGCGCATATGTTCCTGGTCGAGATCGCCGGGGCCGCGGGTCTTGACGAAATAACGGGCGCTGGACTGGCCATAGGCAGCCGGTTGCAGGTTAGTAACGCGGTAACTCCAGTTGACGCTGTTCTCGAACATGTCTGGCGAACGGATGGCTTCGGAGTACACCGCACGCAAGCCGTGACGCGGGTTGATCAGGTAGTTGACCGCCACGCGCGGAGTCAGCGAGCTGCCGATCAACTGGGTGTCTTCGAACATGGCGCCGCCTTGCAGCAACCAGTGTTCGCTGGCGCGCCACTCGAGTTGGCCGAATGTCCGCCACGTGGTGTCATCGAGCGTGCCATTGAAGTAGGTCTCGGAATCTGCCCGGTCATAACGATAGTTCAAGCCGCTGACCAGTCGCAGACTATCGGACAGGCTCAGGGTGTCCTGCAACTCCAGATCGTAGCGGGTTTCCCGGGTGCTTTGGTCGATGTCGCCGCAGACGGTTTGCCGGGCGCCATTTCGCCATTGATCAAGCGCCTGGTTGGCCAGCGCTTGCTGGGCTGGATCGCCGGGAGGGGCGCCGGGGCCGGTGAAGCGTTCGATGTTGCGGGCCAGGCGTTCGGTGTAATTCGGGTTGAGCTGCCAGAGTTCGGTCAGTTGCGGGCTGAACGACACCTCGGCATCGCACGCACGCCAGGTCTGCTGGCGATCCCAATGCTGGGCCGAGCCTTGTATATAAAGGCTGTGATCGGGATTGATGTCGAGGTTCCAGCGCAACGAACCGGCGAAGTCCTTGGCGGTGACGTCGGAATTGTCGCCGGCGCGGGTAATCCCGGAAAACACTGGGCGGTAGGTATAAGGCCGCTGGTTACTGCCTTCTTTGGCGTTCAACTGCCAATCGAGGCTCTGGCGTTCGTCGAGCGCCTGGCTGACGGCGAGGTTGAAACGATTCAAACGGCGGCTGTCGCGATAATCGGCGCCGTTGCGGTCGCTGTCGAAGCCGTCGTCTTGCTGGCCGGACAGGGACAGGCGCATATCGCCGTCACGCCAACCCACGCCCTGGCTGGCGTAAAAGTCGTTGATGCCGCGTTGGCCGCGAGTGACCTTCATCCGCGTGCCATGGCTGTCTGCCGGGTTGCGCGTGATGACATTGACCACTGCCATCAATGCATTGGCGCCATAGCTGACGGTGTTCGGGCCGCGGAAAACTTCGATGCGCTCGATATCCTCCATGGCCACTGGAATGTCGCTCCAGTCCACCGTGGCCAGGCCGGCGCGGTACACCGAGCGACCGTCGATCAGCACCTGCATGCGTCGCGCTTCGCTGGCACTGGTGCCGTGATAGTTCACCGTCGCCTGGTTGCCGCTGATGTTGCCGACCATCATCCCCGGCACCAGCCGCAGCACTTCACTGATGTCCCGGGCGCCAGTGGCGTGGATCAGTGCGCTGTCGATCACGGTCATGCTCCCCGGCACGGCAGCCGGCGACTGTTTCAGGCGCGTGGCCGTCAGCACCTGCGGCAACGGCTCACTGTCGAGGAACAAATCGTCAGCCAGCAATGGCGAGCTGAAGACCAGCGCCAGTACCAACGGCGAGCGGGGTGAAGCGCAACCCAGTGACACAACACATCCTTGTTTGTAATTGATGGCGCGCATGTTAACCGAGGCCGACGACTTTTCCAGTCACGATGTCAGCATTTTCCTCGGTTTTATCCGGCTTCTTTCAACATGCGCCGGTAATTGACGCAGGGGCTGGCCGACACCGGGACGCTCCGTATAATGCCGACATCGCCACTGGTATGGATTAACGGAATACATATGACTGAACAGCGCCCGATTGCGGTCCTGGGAGGCGGAAGTTTTGGTACCGCCGTGGCAAACCTGCTGGCCGAAAACGGGCATCAGGTCCTGCAGTGGATGCGCGATCCCGAACAGGCCGAGGCCATTCGGGTCAATCGCGAGAACCCGCGTTACCTCAAGGGCATCAAGATTCTGCCCGGCGTAGTGCCGGTGACCGACCTGCACGCCACCCTTGAAGCCTGCGATCTGAGTTTCGTTGCGCTGCCCTCCAGCGCGTTGCGCTCGGTGCTGGCCCCGCATGCCGAACTTCTGAGCGGTAAAATGTTGGTGAGCCTGACTAAAGGCATCGAAGCCCACACCTTCAAACTGATGAGCCAGATCCTCGAAGAGATCGCCCCGCAAGCGCGCATTGGCGTGTTGTCCGGGCCGAACCTGGCGCGCGAGATCGCCGAACACGCGCTGACCGCGACGGTGGTCGCCAGCGAAGACGAAGCACTCTGCGAGCAGGTCCAGGCTGTGCTGCATGGCCGCACCTTTCGCGTGTACGCCAGCGCCGACCGTTTTGGCGTGGAGCTGGGCGGGGCGTTGAAAAACGTCTACGCGATCATCGCCGGCATGGCGGTGGCACTGGAGATGGGCGAAAACACCAAGAGCATGCTGATCACCCGGGCACTGGCGGAAATGACCCGTTTCGCGGTCAATCAGGGTGCCAACCCGATGACTTTTCTCGGCCTGGCGGGCGTAGGCGATTTGATCGTGACCTGCTCGTCGGCAAAAAGCCGCAACTATCAGGTCGGCTTTGCCCTCGGTCAGGGCTTGAGCCTGGAAGAGGCGGTCAATCGACTGGGCGAAGTGGCCGAAGGCGTGAATACCCTCAAGGTGCTCAAGGCCAAGTCCCAGGAAGTGGGCGTGTACATGCCGCTGGTCGCCGGGTTACACGCGATTCTCTTCGAAGGGCGCACGCTCGAACAGGTGATCGAGCTGCTGATGCGCGGCGAGCCGAAAACCGATGTCGACTTTATTTCCACCAGCGGATTCAACTGAGCCCACGCCTTAACCGGAACGGAGTGAGACATGAACGATCAGAAAGTAGAAGCCAAGTACGAATCCATTCTGCTGCGCGTGTTGTGGATGGTCGTTTTTGTGCTGGTCTGGCAAGTGGCGCAATTCATCCTTGGCGCCGTGGTGCTGGTGCAGTTGATCTATCGTTTGATTTACGGCGCGCCGAGCGCCAGTTTGATGAACTTCGGCGACAGTCTGAGCCAGTTCCTGGCGCAGATCGGTCGTTTCGGCAGTTTTCACAGCGACCAGAAGCCTTGGCCGTTCGCCGATTGGCCGACGCCGCGTACGCCGGAAGGTGAAGCGCCGCACGTCGTGGCGCCTGCTCCGCATCCGGCCCGAGATGAGGAACCCAAGCTATGAAACTCTGGGTATTGCGTCATGGTGAAGCTGTGCCACACGGCTCCCGCTCCCACGATTCGGAGCGCGAATTGACGGAGCACGGTCGAAAAGAAGTGCTGAGCAGTGCTGCAAAGTTGATCGGGCAACCCCTGACTGCCATCTACGCCAGCCCGTACCTGCGGGCACAGCAAACGGCGCAGCTGGTACGCGAAGTTTTGGGTTTCGAACCGGAAATCCGCACTGTCGAATGGCTGACCCCGGACACCGACCCGGACAAAGTGGCCGAACAGATGGTCGCGGTAAGCGACGTGCTGCTGGTCAGTCATAACCCGCTGGTGGGGAATCTGCTGAGCTATCTGCAACATGGTGCCGGGCATCCACCCGAGAGAGTCAGCACCGCTGGACTCGCAGAACTCAATGGTGACGAACTGCTGGTTGGGTCAATGAAGCTCGACAGCATCAAGCATCCCTGAAAGCAACAGATCGCAACCAGCGACAGCTCCTGCATTCGAGGGTGTGCCCTCAGTGGGGAGCTGGCGAAGGCTGCGATCTGTCGATCTGTTTTTTTCTTACAAATAATCAACCAAGCACTTGCTTGGTTGACTACGCTTGCTCCAGACCAAAAAAACAGGAGCGAGTCGCATGTCTGCTGCCTTTCGTTTGCCGCTGGACGTTTTCTACGAGCGTGAGGCGCGTCATCCGCGCCAGCGCTTTTTGGTTCAGCCCATGGGTGGTGGGCAAGTCGAGACCCTGACCTGGGCTGACGTGGGCCATCAGGCCCGCTGTGCGGCACACTGGTTGCGAGCCCGGGAATTGCCCCAAGGCAGCCACATCGCCCTGATCTCGAAAAATTGCGCGCACTGGATCATTGCCGACCTCGCGATCTGGATGGCAGGCCATGTCTCGGTGCCGCTGTATCCGAACCTGACGGCCGAATCCGTGGCCCAGGTGCTGGAGCATTCTGAAGCGGCGCTGGCGTTCATTGGCAAACTCGACGACTGGCCCGGGATGTCGCGCGGGGTCAGCCCGGAACTGGTGACGATCAGCCTGCCGCTGCATCCGCCGGGCACCTTCGATTTCAGCTGGGCCGACCTGCAAGGCAGCTCGCCGATCCAGGACGACCCCAGGCCTGCCGCCGATCAACTCGCGACGATCATCTACACCTCCGGCACCACCGGCATGCCCAAAGGCGTGATGCACAGCTTCGGTAACCTGGGGTTCGCCACCACGCGCGGTACGTCGTTGTTTGGCCTTAACGAGTCGGACCGGTTGTTGTCCTACCTGCCGCTGTGCCATGTGGCCGAACGGATGTTCGTCGAGCTGGCCTCTATTTATACCGGGCAAACCGTATTTTTTGCCGAGAGCCTCGACACCTTTCTCACCGACCTGAAACGTGCGCGGCCGACTGCGCTGTTTGGCGTTCCACGCATCTGGACCAAATTCCAGATGGGCGTGTACAGCAAGATCCCGGCAAAACGCCTCGATTTTTTGCTCGGTTTGCCGATTATCGGCAAGCGGGTAGGGCATAAGGTCCTCGCCGGGCTGGGGCTCGATGCGCTGCGCGTGGCCTTGTCCGGCGCGGCGCCGGTGCCTCTGACCTTGCTGCTGTGGTACCGCAAACTGGGACTGGACGTGCTGGAGGTCTACGGCATGACCGAAAGCTGTGGTTACTCGCACATCTGCCTGTCTGGCCAGAACAAACCCGGCTGGATCGGCAAGCCGTGCCCCGAGGTCGAAGTGCGCATTGAGGATTCGGGCGAGGTGCTGGTGCGCAGCGGCGCGACCATGCTCGGCTACTTCAAGGAGCCGCAGAAAACCGCTGACACAATTACCGAGGACGGCTTCCTGCGTACCGGTGACAAAGGTGAAGAGGACGCCGAAGGCAACCTGCGCCTCACCGGGCGCCTCAAGGAAATCTTCAAGACCAGCAAGGGCAAATACGTGGCGCCGGCACCGATTGAAAATCGCCTGGCGGTGCATTCGCGCATTGAACAGGTGTGTGTGGTGGGGGATGGCTTGAGTGCGCCGTTGGGGCTGTGCGTGCTTTCGGCGGTCGGACAACAGGAGGCGCGTGCAGGGTTGCATTCGAGCCTGGAAAAACTCCTCGAAGAGGTCAATGGCGCGCTCGACAAGCACGAACGCTTGCGGCGTCTGGTGGTGGTCAAGGACAGCTGGGCGGTGGAAAACGGTTTTCTCACGCCGACCCTGAAGATCAAGCGCAACGTCATCGAAGCGGCTTACGGTGGGCACTTCGAAGAATGGAGCGAGCGCAGCGAAGCGGTGCTGTGGCAGGATTGAGTCACGAACAAAACCAACAAGGAAAACAGCGATGAGTCTGTGGCGCACCACCCCCAACATCGAACAGCTGAATGCAATCCAGAAAAACACCATCGGCGAAGTGCTGGACATCCGTTTCGAATCCTTCGATGAAGAGTCGCTGACCGCGAGCATGGTCATCGACCACCGCACCCATCAGCCTTACGGTTTGCTGCACGGCGGTGCTTCGGTGGTGCTGGCCGAATCCGTGGGCTCCATGGCCAGTTACCTGTGCATCGATGCCAGCAAGTTTTACTGCGTGGGCCTGGAAATCAACGCCAACCATTTGCGCGGCCTGCGCAGTGGGCGAGTGACGGCGGTGGCCAAGCCGATTCACATCGGGCGCACGACCCATGTCTGGGACATTCGGCTGACCAGCGATGAGGGCAAGGCCAGTTGCGTGTCGCGGTTGACCATGGCGGTGGTGCCGCTGGGTGAGAATCCGCCAGCGCGTTGATCCCTCTGTTGTGGCGAGGGAGCTTGCTCCCGTTGGGTCGCGAAGCGGCCCCAATCACCTTCACCCGGGACATCTGCTCGCTCGCCACAGGTTCATGGGTTTGACCGGACTGTCATCATTCCTGTCAGTTACGGTCATTGCCGTTGGGGCCGCTCTTACGGACAATCAACACCTGTTCTCGCTCATGGATTTGCCGGTATGTCGCAACAGATATTTTTCGCCCACGCCAACGGGTTCCCTTCGGGCACCTACGGCAAACTGTTCGCGGCGCTGGCGCCCGAGTATCAGGTGACGCATCTGGAGCAGCACGCCCATGACCCGCGTTTTCCGGCGGACGACAACTGGTACAACCTGGTGGATGAGCTGATTCATCACCTCGAGCAACAACCGGAACCGGTCTGGGGCGTCGGCCACTCGTTTGGTGGCGTACTGCACCAGCACGCAGCGCTGCGCTGTCCTCATCTCTATCGCGGAGTGGTGATGCTCGACTCACCCGTGCTGACCCGTACCGATCAATGGGTGATCCGCGCCGCCAAACGTTTCGGTTTCATCGATCGCCTGACCCCGGCCGGTCGCACCCTGGGGCGGCGCGAAGAATTCGCCGACCTCGAAAGTGCCCGCCGCTATTTCGCCGGCAAAACCCTGTTTCGCAGCTTCGATCCGGAATGTTTTGACGCCTACCTGCAACACGGCTTGCACAAGGTGGGTAACACGCTGCGGCTGCGCTTCGACCCGGCCACGGAAATCAGCATCTACCGTGGCGTGCCCCACACCAGCCCCGGCCGCACGCGTCAGTTGCAAGTGCCACTGGCGGTCGTGCGCGGGCACAGCAGTCGGGTGGTGATGCGCCATCACGCCAGTTCGGTCGGGCGCATGCCAATGGGTGAGTCCCTGACCGTGCCCGGTGGCCACATGTTTCCCCTCGAGCGTCCGCAAGATACCGCCTTGTTGCTGAAAAGCCTGTTCAGCCGCTGGGACGGACGCCGCCAACAGGATTGCGCATGAGCAATGTCGTCGAAGAAGTCCGCCTGAGCCTGCCGCACATTGAATTGGCGGCGCACCTGTTCGGCCCCGAAGACGGTTTGCCGGTGATTGCCCTGCATGGCTGGCTCGACAACGCCAACAGCTTTGCCCGGTTGGCGCCGAAGCTCAAAGGCTTGCGCATCATTGCACTGGACATGGCGGGGCATGGCCATTCGGGGCATCGGCCGCCCGGCGCGGGCTACGCTATGTGGGACTATGCCCACGACGTGCTGCAAGTCGCCGAACAATTGGGTCTCAAACGCTTTGCGCTGCTGGGGCACTCCATGGGCGCGATCGCTTCCTTGATCATTGCCGGGTCGCTGCCGGAACGTGTTACGCATCTGGCCCTGATCGATGGCGTCATTCCTCCTACAGACAAGGGCGAAAATGCTGCCGAACGCATGGGCATGGCCCTGCAAGCGCAGCTGGATCTGCGGGAAAAACGCAAACCGGTCTACGCTACCCTCGACCGCGCCGTCGAGGCTCGCATGAAAGGGCTGGTGGCGGTCAGCCGCGAAGCCGCCGAGCTGCTGGCCCAACGTGGCTTGATGCCGGTGCCGGGCGGTTATACCTGGCGCACCGACAATCGCCTCACGCTGCCATCACCGCTGCGTCTTACGACCGAACAGGCGATGGCCTTCGTCCAGCGGCTCAGTTGTCCGGCAAAACTGGTGGTGGCTGCCGACGGCATGCTCGCCAGGCATCCTGAATTGCTGGAGCGTCTACCCTTTAGCCTTGAACAGCTGCCAGGCGGCCATCATTTGCACCTGAATGATGAGGCCGGTGCCGACCTTGTCGCAGACTGTTTCAATAGGTTCTTCGCCATTCCTTGACTTGCACCGGGCAACTGTCGAGGCTGGGCGGGTTGAAATGGGAGACAACCATGATAGATCTGTACACCGCTGCGACCCCGAATGGCCACAAGGTCTCTATCGTGCTCGAGGAACTCGGCCTGCCCTACACGGTGCATGCCCTGAGTTTCGACAAGAAGGAACAGAAGTCCGAGGACTTCCTCAAGATCAACCCCAATGGCCGGATTCCGGCGATTGTCGATCGCGCCAATGGCGATTTTGCCGTGTTCGAGTCCGGCGCCATCCTGATTTACCTCGCTGAAATGACCGGCAAGTTGTTGCCAGCCGACCCCAAGGGGCGTTCGGTGGTCATGCAGTGGCTGATGTTCCAGATGGGGGGTATCGGCCCGATGCAGGGTCAGGCCAACGTGTTTTTCCGTTATTTTCCGGAAAAGCTCCAGGGTGCGATCGACCGCTATCAACATGAAACCCGCCGCCTCTATGAAGTCCTCGACACGCGCCTGCAAGCCGTTGAGTTTCTGGCCGGCGAGTACAGCATCGCCGACATTGCGACCTTCCCGTGGGTGCGTGGCTATGAGTGGTCGGGGGTGTCGGTAGAAGGTCTGACGGCGTTGCAACGGTGGATGGCGACCATGGAAGCTCGTCCAGCGGTGCAGCGTGGCTTGCTGGTGCCGCAACGTGCCGATGAAGCGAGTGTCGTCAAGGGTGCCCAGGCCATGCTGATCCGATGAGTCTATTCATGCGTTCCTTCAGTCTGCTGGCGCTGTGCAGTTTCAGTCCCTTGTTGTTTGCCGCTGATGTGCCGGGCAGTCAGGATTTGCCGATCGTGCCGCGCATGGTCGATGCGCAGATCGTCGACTATCGCCCTGCGGTCGAGATCGAGCGAATTTACCCGCTGGGGTCGATCCGCAAGATCAGTGGTCAATTGCGTTTCGATGGCCAGGTCAGCGCCCGTGGCAATGCGACGTCGGTGACGTACGAGTTGCCACCGGAACATTCGTCCACCGAAGCATTCACGGCCGCTCGCGAAGCCTTGCAGAAACAGGACGCGCAGTTGCTGTTCTGGTGCAAGGCCCGTGATTGCGGCGAAAGCAGCCTGTGGGCCAACGAGGTGTTCGGCAACGCCAAGCTCTACGGCGCCGACAATGAGCAGGCGTACCTGCTGTTGCGCCTGGCAGCACCGAAAGACAACACCCTGGTGGCGCTCTACAGCATCACCCGCGGCAATCGCAAAGCCTACCTGCACATCGAACAGTTTGAAGCCGCCGCGCCGCTGGGTGATTTGCTGCCGACCTCGGCGACCTTGCTGCGTGAACTCAAAAGCACCGGCGAACTCGACTTTCCCAAACTCACGGACGCACCGGATGACACCTGGCTGCGCTTGATCTCCCGCGGCCTGAACCTTGACACCACTTTGCGGGTCAGTGTTTCCGGGCCGACCGCCGAAGCCTGGCGGCAGGCGCTGATCGTCCAGGGCGTGCGTGCCGCGCGGCTGGAAACCGGCAGCGTCGAAGGCCCTGGCCTGCACATCCAGCTATTGCGCTAGGCTTTACCCGGCGAACGCGTGCAGCGCGTTCGCCGACTCTTTTGCTGACTGATTTTTCGAGACTTTAGATGATCAATAACGATCGGCTGTTGGTGCAGCTCCTGCTCCTGGTGCTGTTTGGCGCGAGCCTCTGGGTGATGGCGCCGTTCTGGTCGGCGTTGTTCTGGGGCGCGGTGCTGGCGTTTGCCAGTTGGCCACTGATGCGCTTGCTGACCCGTTGGCTCGATGGTCGAGAATCCCTCGCGGCGGGGCTGTTGACCGTGGGCTGGATGGTGCTGGTGGCGGCGCCGTTGGTGTGGCTGGGTTTCAACCTGGCGGACCATGTGCGTGACGCCACGGCATTCATCAAGGATGTGCAGGTCGATGGCCTGCCGCAAGCTCCGGCCTGGCTGGGTGGCATTCCGCTGGTAGGCGAGCGTCTGTTGGGGATCTGGAACAGTGTCGATCAGCAGGGCGCGGCCATGATGGTTTCGCTCAAGCCTTACTTCGGACAGGTCGGCAACTGGCTACTGGCGCGCAGCGCACAAATTGGCGGCGGCATTCTCGAACTGACCTTGAGTATTGTCTTCGTGTTCTTTTTCTATCGCGACGGGCCACGACTGGCGGCATTTGTCCATGGCTTGCTGGAGCGTCTCATCGGCAAGCGCGCCGGGTACTACATCGAATTGGTAGCGGGTACGGTGCAGCGGGTAGTGAACGGCGTGATCGGTACGGCCGCAGCCCAGGCCGTACTGGCGCTGATCGGCTTCCTGATTGCCGGAGTGCCGGGGGCTTTGGTGCTCGGCATCGTCACGTTCATGCTCAGCCTGATTCCCATGGGACCACCACTGGTATGGATTCCGGCCACCGCCTGGCTGGCCTGGAAAGGCGAATACGGGATGGCGATTTTCCTCGGGATCTGGGGCACCTTCATCATCAGTGGCGTGGACAACGTGCTCAAGCCATACCTGATCAGTCGCGGCGGGAACTTGCCGCTGGTGATTGTGTTGCTAGGGGTGTTTGGCGGGTTGATTGCGTTTGGCTTCATCGGGCTCTTCATTGGTCCGACGTTGCTGGCAGTGGCCTACAGCCTGTTGACCGACTGGAGCAAAAGCCACGCGCGGGTAGAGGATCGTCGCTGAATCGAGGCGATAGGGCGGGAAGTCAGTAAACAGACTCGCGCTGGTCCGGCGGACGGATGATGGGGACCGTCAGACCAACGCAAGGCTGAAAAAGCGCCTCGGGCTTCCTTGCCCGAGTCGTATGGCGGGGTGAATCAGAACTTTGCTTCAGCATCCAGTTGCAGGGTGTTGATGTCGGAGTCTTTGAGCGTGGCGTTGGTGTAGTCGGAGTTAGCCATGAAGTACGTCGCGCCGAGGTTGAAGTTCTTGTCCAGCTCGTAGCTCACTTTCAACTTGCTGCCGCGCGAACCGGTAAAGCCGTTGGCGAAGTCGGAGTCGGTGAAAGCGCCAACCACGGAGTTACGCTGCACGTCGCGGTAGTTGTAGTCGATGGCAAAACCGTAGACCTTGGTCTTCACACCGGCCAGCCAGGCAGTATCCTGATCGTTGCTGGCGTCGTCGTTGTTGACGTACTGACCGTACAACGAGAGCGGCATTGGCAAGCCGCCGATGTCGAGCTGACCAAAACCTTCGAACAGTTTGAACTGCTCGTTCGGGCTGTTGCCGTTGACGGCCAGTGCGGCCGGGATCGTGGTGCCGCCCGGGGTAATGTCGTCGTCGTTGTCGTAGCCGTAGACGCTGCCACCCAGGGTCAGTTTCAGGTTGTCGGTGATGCCGAAGCGCGCCCCCAACTGACCTGCGTACAGGCGCAGGTCGTGTTTGAATTGCACGCCGTCACCGTCGACGTTGTCCTTGAGGGTGTAGTGACCGGCGCTACCGAACAGCTCGGTGCTGCCGCTCAGCGGGTACTTGTACGAGACCGACAGACCTTCAGGGCTGATATCGCTATCCCAGATCACGTCGCCCATGCTCACCCATTGCTGTGGCATCTTGCCGCCAACGATGTGCAGGTTCTTGATGGCGTCAGGGTGGTAGTCGACGTAACCCTGGTCCAGCCAGATCTGCTTCTTGTCGAAGTAGTTGTCCAGGCTCTGGTTGGTGGAACGCGCGTCATCGTTGTTGCCGGTGGCGATGCGGATACCGGTGTCGACTTGCGGGTTGATTTCGGTGTAGGCACCCAGACGGGCACGAATACGCTGACGGTCCTGGTCTTTGTTGTTCGAAACGCCGTCGTTGTGCACGTTTTCCTGACGGAAGCGCACGTCACCCTTGAATTGGGTCTTGGCAGCCCACGCCAGTTTCTGGTCGAAAGAGCTCAGTTCGTTGGTTTTCTTCGCAGTCGCTGCGATCTGCTCGTTGGTCTCTTGTTGAGCCTGGCGAGCGATTTGCTGTTCTTTCTGATCCCGGGCCAGCTCGGCTTGCAGTTCGCTGTACTGCGCGTTGGTAATCGAGCCGTTTGCCTTGAGCATGTCGAGCAGTTTGGCGTCGACTGCGGCGCTGGCTGGAACACTCATGGCCAGCAGCAGACCGCCACACAGGGCTGCCGCAGTTTTCGTGGAAGCAAGACGCATATCAATCTCCGAAGATGAGAGTGGATGGCTGAGCCATCCAGGGCACAACCGACCATTGATGGACGGAAAACAGTGGCCGGGTTAGAACCCGACGCTCTAAAAACAGGCGCCAGTATCGCGATGGTTTATGACAGGGCGGTGGCAATGTGATGGCATGTCGATGACGATACAAAGTCTTCGCGAACTATTGAGTTAGAGCGCTGTCGTCGAATTGATCGTGTGCAATGGAGGGCGATAGGAGATACTCGCGAAGCTTTCACGCCATCAATGAGTGAGATGTGTAATGCCGTTGCAACGCCTGGAAAGTCTGTCCGACATCGCTGCGCAAACATGGGATGCGTTGGTGCCCGAGACACAGCCATTTCTATCTCACGCGTTCCTGAGTGCGCTGGAAGACAGTGGCAGCGTCGGGCCTCATTCCGGCTGGCAACCCGAGCATTTGCTGCACATCGAAGGTGATCGTCTGGTCGCTGCCTTGCCCAGTTATCGCAAGTGGCATTCCTACGGCGAGTACGTGTTCGATCACGCCTGGGCGGACGCCTGCGAACGTGCCGGAATCGATTACTACCCCAAGCTTTTGACCGCTGTACCCTTCAGTCCGGTGAGCGGGCCGCGCTTGCTGGCCGCCAGCGTCGAGGACGGTTTCGAGCTGCTGAAAAGCCTGCCGGGCTATCTTGAGATCGAACAGTTGTCCAGCGCTCACATCAACTTCACGGACCCATTCACCGACGCCGCACTGGCCGGGCAGCCGGGCTGGCTGCAACGCGTCGGGTGCCAGTACCACTGGCAAAACCGCGACTACCGAGACTTTCAGGATTTTCTTGATGCACTGAGCTCACGCAAGCGCAAACAGATGCGCAAGGAGCGGGAACAGGTGGCGGGGCAGGGGTTCGATTTCGAGTGGCTCGAAGGCCGGGAATTGACCGAGTCGTTGTGGGATTTCGTCTACGCCTGCTATGCCAATACCTACGCGGTGCGTCGGCAAAGGCCCTATCTGACGCGAGAGTTTTTCAGTTTGTTGGCTGAGCGCATGCCGCAGTCCATCCGCGTGGTGTTGGCCAGACAAGGCTCAAGGCCGGTGGCGATGGCCTTCAGTCTGGTAGGAGGTGACAGTTTTTACGGGCGTTACTGGGGATGTCTCGCGGAGTTCGATCGCCTGCACTTCGAGACCTGTTTTTATCAAGGCATGGATTACGCGATTGCCCATGGCTTCCAGCGTTTCGATGCTGGCGCGCAGGGTGAGCACAAGTTGATTCGCGGGTTCGAGCCAGTCATCACGCATTCCTGGCATTACTTGCGTCATCCGGGATTGAAAGCGGCCGTGAAGGATTTTCTGCAGCAAGAGCGGATTGGGGTATTGGCCTACGCGGACGAGGCGAGGACGGCCTTGCCCTACCGGCAAGGCTGATCCTCGCGGTGCCCGGTCAGGTCTCTTCCTTGCCCAACCAGCGATAAAGCACACCACCGACGACTGCGCCGAGTAGCGGCGCGACCCAGAACATCCACAATTGCTGGATCGCCCAACCGCCGACGATCAGCGCCGGGCCGGTGCTGCGCGCCGGATTGACCGAGGTATTGGTAACCGGGATCGAAATCAGGTGGATCAGGGTCAAGGCCAGGCCGATGGCGATCGGCGCAAGCCCCGCAGGCGCACGATTGTCGGTGGCGCCGAGGATGATCAGGATGAACATGGCGGTCATCACCAGCTCACAGACAAACCCCGCCGCCATCGAATAGCCGCCAGGGGAATGTTCGCCGAAGCCGTTGGACGCCAGGCCTCCCGCCAGCTCGAAACCGGGTTTGCCGCTGGCAATGAAGTACAGCAGGGCGGCTGCAATCACGCCGCCAATGACCTGCGCAACGATGTAGGCCGGCAGTTCCCTGGACGGGAAACGTCCGCCAACCACCAACCCCAATGACACCGCCGGGTTGAGGTGACAACCGGAAATATGGCCAATGGCGAATGCCATGGTCAGTACCGTCAAGCCAAACGCCAGGGACACCCCCAGCAAACCGATACCGACATCCGGGAACGCAGCAGCCAGCACTGCACTGCCACAACCACCCAACACCAGCCAGAAAGTACCTACCAACTCAGTCGCCGAACGTTTTAACAGAGACATAGGAGAGTGCCCTTTCGAGATTATGCAGCCTTGAGCATCCAGCCGATGGACTGCAAAACCATCTCCAGAACGTTGAAGTAAGTACAGCATGGTTTTTTCAGAATTCCAGCAGACATAAAAAACCGCCAGCCCCCGTTATTAACGGAGCCTGGCGGTTTTTTTGGCTTTTCAGGCAACGCTCGACATTTGTAGCGAGCTTGATCGCGATGACGAAGTATCTGTCGTCTGACTCAGCGCGATCGTGAGCAGGCTCGCTCCCGCAGGGATTGGGTATTGTTCCGCGGATCAATCAATCCCGACAAACCCACCCGTCTGATGCTGCCACAAGCGCGCATACAACCCGCCCAATGCCAGCAATTCAGCATGGCTGCCGGTTTCGGCGATCTTGCCGTTCTCCAGCACCACCAACCGGTCCATGCGGGCAATGGTCGAGAGTCGGTGGGCAATGGCGATGACGGTTTTGCCTTGCATCAGGGTTTCGAGGCTCTCCTGGATGGCGGCTTCGACTTCCGAGTCCAGTGCCGATGTGGCTTCGTCCATGATCAGGATCGGCGCGTCCTTGAGCAAAACGCGAGCAATGGCGATCCGCTGACGCTGACCACCGGAGAGTTTCACCCCGCGCTCACCCACGTGGGCATCGAAACCGATGCGGCCTTCAGCGTCCGATAGCGCCGGGATAAACCCGTCGGCCCGGGCCTTGTGTACCGCTTCCCAGAGTTCGGTATCGGTGGCGTCAGGTTTACCGTAAAGCAGATTGTCGCGGATCGAGCGGTGCAGCAGCGACGTGTCCTGGGTGATCATGCCGATCCGTTCACGCAGGCTTTCCTGGCTGACATCGGCGATGTTCTGGCCGTCGATGAGGATCTTCCCGCCTTCCACGTCATAGAGACGCAACAGCAGATTGACCAGTGTTGATTTGCCGGCGCCGGACGGTCCGATCAGGCCGATTTTCTCGCCGGGTTTGATCGTCAGGTTGAGCCCGCCGATGATCCCGCTCCGCTTGCCATAGTGGAAGTCCACGTTCTCGAAACGCACTTCGCCCTTGGCCACGGCCAGGGGTTTGGCCTGGTCACGGTCGGTGACGCTGACCGGTTGCGAGATGCTCTGCAAACCGTCCTGAACCATGCCGATGTTTTCGAAAATACCGGTGACCACCCACATGATCCAGCCGGACATGTTGACGATACGGATCACCAGCCCGGTGGCCAGGGCGATGGCGCCCACGCTGATCAGCGACTGCGTCCACAGCCACAGGGCGAGGCCGGTGGTACCGACGATCAACAGGCCGTTCATGCTGGTGATGACCACGTCCATGCTGGTGACCACACGGCCGGCCAACTGGGCTTTTTCGGTTTGTTCCTTGATCGCCTCGCGAGCGTATTGCTGTTCGAAGTTGGTGTGGGCAAACAGCTTCAACGTGGTGATGTTGGTGTAGCCATCGACGATTCGCCCCATGAGCTTGGAGCGCGCATCGGAGGACACGACCGAGCGTTCCTTGACCCGTGGCACGAAGTAGTAAAGGGCGCTGATAAAGGCGACGATCCAGGTCAGCAACGGGATCATCAGGCGCCAGTCGGCTTCGGCGAACAGCACCAGCGAACTGATGGCGTAAATCAACACGTGCCAAAGCGCGTCCACCGCTTGCACGGCGGAGTCGCGCAGGGAGTTGCCGGTCTGCATGATGCGTTGGGCAATGCGTCCGGCAAAGTCATTCTGGAAGAAATTCAGGCTCTGTTTGAGTACGTAACTGTGGTTTTGCCAGCGGATCAGGCTGGTCATGCTGGGGCTCAGCGTCTGGTGCACCAGCAAGTCATGCAGGCCGACGAACACCGGTCGCAGGATCAGCGCTACCACCACCATCCAGGTCAGTTCCAGGCCGTGTTCCTTGAAGAAGTCAGCGTTGGGTGTGCCTTGGGCCAGGTCAATGATGCGGCTCAGGTAACTGAACAGCGCCACTTCGATCAATGCGCCGAACAGGCCGACGATCAGCAGGGCGGCAAAACTTGGCCAGACCTGTTTGAGGTAATAGGTATAGAAGGGCAGAACGCGGTCCGGGGGGGCAGCTGTCGGAGGGTCGCGGAAGATGTCGATCAGTTTTTCAAAACGGCGATAAAGCATCGGTTATTTACCCGCGAACGGGCTCTCCTTCAACGGTTTGAGCGTTGCCGGCAGCACCGGCAACGGCTCGGACATCCTTGTCCAGCCTGGTTTCAGTCGATGCGTTTGGCCGACTTGATGAACACCGGGTCAGCCGGTACGTCTTTCATGCCGCTGCGAACGGTGGTTGGCGAATTGACAATGATGTCGACCACATCCATGCCTTTGACCACTTTGCCGAACACTGCGTAGCCGTCACCCTGATCGAGGAAATCATTGTCCTTGACGTTGATGAAGAACTGGCTGGTGGCCGAATCAGGCACCGAGGTGCGGGCCATGGATAAGGTGCCACGCACGTTGACCAGGCCGTTGTTGTGCTCGTTCTTGATCGGCGCCTTGGTTTCTTTTTGCTGCATCTGTTGGGTAAAACCGCCGCCCTGAACCATGAAGCCCGGAATCACGCGGTGGAAAATCGTGTTGTTGTAGAAGCCACTGTCGACGTACTCAAGAAAGTTCTTGGTACTGATCGGGGCCTTGACCGGGTCCAGTTCGATTTCGATCTGGCCGTTGGTGGTTTCCAGCAAAACATGCGGCGCCTTGGCAGGCGTTGCGGCCATCAGGTTGGCGGCAAACAGAACGGAACCAGCGGCGAGGGCGATTTTTTTCAACATGGGTCAGTGATCCTGAGGGGTGGTGTCGACTGCGGTGAGAAACTCGAGCAGCGTTTGATTGAAGCGTTCGGGTTGGTCCAGCGGGGTGGCGTGACGCGAATCGGCGATCACTGCCAGCCGCGCATTGGGCAGCAGTTTTACGTAGTTTTCTTTCAGCGCGACCGGAGTGTAGTCGCGGTCGGCGGTGACGATGAGGGTTGGACAGGACACCTTCGACAGTCGTTCCTGTACACCCCAACCGACAATGGCATCGAAGCTGGCGAGATAAGCATGTTTGTCGTTTTTTGCCCAGCGTTCGGCCATTTTTTGTCGCAAATCTGCCTGCTCCGGTTTGGGGAACAGCTTGCCGCCCAAGGCTTTGCCGATGGTGCGCAGGCTGAGTATGCGCATCAGGCTCCAGCGTTTGAACCACTGCCAGTAATCATCGCGGCTACGCAGCTTGACCTCGGGCGCGCTATTGACGATGCACAGGCTTTTCAGCAGTTGTGGCTGATCGACACCGAGTTGAAAACCGATCATGCCACCCATGGATAGTCCCACATAATGTGTCGGACCCAGGTTCAGATGCTCCATCAGCGCGACCAGGTCGGCACTGAAGCCGGCGATGCTGTAGCGCTCACGGGGTTTGTCGGAGCGCCCGTGGCCGCGCACATCCGGGACGATCACCCGGTAGCCGGCAGCCAGTGCGGGGATCTGTTTTTCCCAGTCCAGGGTGCTTGAACCCAGCCCGTGGACTAGCAGCAACGGCGTGCCGTGGCCGTATTCCTCATAGTGCAGGTTGCAACCTTCGTGTTCGAAATAGGCCATGCATACACTCCGTGTCAGGCTTGTTCAGGGGCGGCGAACGGTGCGTCCAGTGGTGCGGTGTCGAAGGTGCGCAGCAATTCGACGAGAATCTGCGTCGCGGGCCCGAGCGGTTTGTCCTTGTTCGAATACAGGTAAAAACTCGGGTTACGGCTGCCGCCCTGATCCAAAGGTAGCAGCTTGAGCGTGCCTTCCTTGAGTTCCCGTTCGATCATGTGCCGTGGCAACCAGGCGAACCCCAGACCGCTGCCGACGAACGTCGCTGCGGTGGCCAGGCTGCCGACGGTCCAGCGCTGTTCGGCGCCAAGCCAGCCGACGTCCCGTGGTTGCTGGCGGCCGGAGTCGCGGATGACCACTTGCATGTGGCTTTCCAGATCCTGGAAATTCAGTTCGCGGTTGAGGCGATGCAGGGAATGTTCGGGGTGGGCGACCGCGACGAATTCGACCTCGCTCAATTCCGCACCCAGGTAGCCCGGAATGCTGAACCCGGTGATGGCCAGGTCGGCCACGCCTTCAAGCAGCACTTCCTCTACGCCCGACAATACTTCTTCGCGCAAGCGCACCCGGCAACCGCGGCTTTGCGGCATGAACGCGGTCAAGGCGCGGACGAGGCGGGCGCTCGGGTAGGCGGCGTCGACCACCAGGCGCACTTCAGCTTCCCAGCCTTGCTCCATGTGATGGGCCAGGTCTTCCAGTTGACTGGCCTGTTTCACCAGTTGCCGGGAGCGGCGCAGCAGCACGCCACCGGCTTCGGTCAGCACCGCTTTGCGCCCGTCGATGCGCAGCAAGGGCACGCCGAGCTGGTCCTGCATCCGCGCTACGGTGTAGCTGACAGACGATTGCGAGCGATGCAGCGCTTCGGCGGCCTGGGCGAAACCGCCGTGGTCGACCACGGCCTGAAGTGTTCGCCATTGATCAAGGGTCACGCGGGGCGCTTTCATGATGAGCTCCTCTTGTCCTAAGCTGGGCAGTTCTTATTGGAGACTGCTGAATGAAAAAAATGTGTTGTGTGTTGCTGGCGCTGCTGCCACTGACGGCGATGGCGTACCCGATCGATGTGAAAAAAGACCTCAACGGCCTGAAGATCGATTACGAAACCTTCGACACCGATAGCGATATCGGCTCCATTCGGGTAGCCAACTATGGCGACGTCGATGCGAGCTGCAAGGCGGTGTTCAGCAATGGCCCGGAAGCACCACGAACCCGCAAGATCGATGTACCGGCCGGCAAGCACAAAAGCGCCACCGCCAAATTCAACCGCAACATCATCAAGCTGCGTATCGAGTTGATCTGCACCCCGAAATAAAACAAACGGAGCAAACCTGACGGGCATGCTCCGCTTATAAACGAATTTATTGATGGGTTATAGCAATTATTTGCGCTTTTTCATCGATATGACTCTGTTTAACCTTCACTCCATCGACTTACAGCATTCTCAGATGGAGCCTACATCCCATGTCCCGCGTTCTGATCATTGAAAGCAGTGCCCGTCAGCAAGACTCGGTTTCCCGTCAACTGACCCAGACCTTCATCAGCCAATGGAAAGCCGCTCACCCGAACGACCAGATCACCGTTCGTGACCTGGCCGTCAACCCGGTGCCGCATCTGGACATCAACCTGCTGGGTGGCTGGATGAAACCTGCCGAACAACGCAGCGACATCGAACAGGTTTCGCTGGAACGCTCCAACCAGCTGACTGATGAGCTGCTGGCCGCCGATGTGCTGGTCATGGCTGCACCGATGTACAACTTTGCCATTCCAAGCACCCTCAAAGCGTGGCTCGACCATGTGCTGCGTGCCGGTGTGACCTTCAAATACACCGAAACCGGCCCCCAAGGTCTGCTCAGCGGCAAGCGCGCCTACGTCCTGACCGCTCGCGGCGGGATCTATGCCGGCAGCACGGCGGATCACCAGGAACCGTACCTGCGTCAGGTCATGGGTTTCATCGGGATTCACGACGTGACGTTCATCCACGCCGAAGGCATGAACCTGGGGGGCGACTTCCAGGAGAAAGGCCTGAACCAGGCCAATGCCAGACTTTCGCAAGTGGCCTGACCGGTTAATCGCCAGATAATCGCTGGATGGTCTAGTGACCTGGCGCAACCCTTCAAGCCTGTACGCGCATCGAACCTCCCTTTGCACTTATTGCTCCTGAGTGCTGTAGCCCGATTGAACGCTTTAGCGAGATCGGGCTTTTTTTTGCCTGCGATTTGGTGGGTGCACTCCTGCAGCGATCCGTGTGTCTCGCGATCACCGGCAAAACCCGTTATCGTCGCCGCCATTCAAAACGAGGCGAGCATGGGCTATCTACTTTTTGTCACGCTGATCCAGGCGTTTTCCTTCAGTTTGATCGGCGAATACCTGGCCGGTCATGTCGACAGTTACTTCGCGGTGCTGGTACGCGTGCTGCTGGCGGGGCTGGTGTTCATTCCGCTGACGCGCTGGCGCTCGGTCGAGCCGGCGTTCATGCGCGGCATGTTGCTGATCGGCGCGCTGCAGTTCGGGGTGACGTACGTCTGCCTGTACCTGAGCTTTCGCGTGTTGACGGTACCGGAAGTGCTGCTATTTACCATTCTCACGCCGTTGCACGTGACTCTGATCGAAGATGCGCTGAACCGTCGCTTCAATCCCTGGGCGCTGGTCGCTGCACTGGTGGCGGTGGCGGGCGCGGCGGTGATTCGTTTCGACCGGATCAATCCGGATTTCTTCATGGGCTTCCTGCTGCTGCAATTGGCCAACTTCACCTATGCCGCCGGGCAGGTGCTCTATAAGCATCTGGTTGCGCGACACCCCAGTGATCTGCCGCATTACCGGCGCTTCGGTTACTTCTACCTCGGGGCCCTGGCGGTGGCATTGCCCGCATTTCTGCTGTTCGGCAAACAGAACTTCTGGCCAGAGGCACCGCTGCAATGGGGCGTGCTGTTGTTCCTCGGCCTTGTTTCGACCGCATTGGGCCTGTACTGGTGGAACAAAGGTGCTTGCCTGGTCAATGGCGGGACGCTGGCGGTGATGAACAACCTGCATGTGCCGGTGGGGTTGCTGATCAATCTGCTGATCTGGAATCAGCATGAGGAGCTGGGAAGGTTGCTGCTCGGTGGCAGCGTGATTCTGATGGCGGTGTGGATCAGCCGATTGGGTATACGCAAGCCATTGGCCGTTCACTAAAACTTGCAGGAGCGAGCTTGCTCGCTCCTGCAGGAAATCGGGTGATTTCAAAAAATCACTTTGGCGCCAGCTGTTCCAGTAGAAATTCAATAAACGCCCGGGTCTTCTGCGGCACCCGCCGCGCTGACGAATACACCGCATTAATGGTGATCGCCGGAGCCTGCCATTCGCACAGCACCGGGACCAGTCGCCCGGCCGCCAGCGCATCCTCGACGATGAAGTCGGGCAGCAGGGCGATGCCCATGCCGGCTTCGGCGGCCTGGGCGAGCAGGTCGCCGTTGTTGGCGTGCAGGGGGCCGGTGACGTTCACCCGCTGGGTTTCCTTGCCATTGCACAGTTGCAGGCTGACACCGCTCTGCAGATACCCGTAGTTCAGACATTGATGGGCGCGCAGCTCTTGCGGAGTCCGCGGCGTGCCCGCGCGCTGGAGATAAGCCGGGGACGCCACCATGATGCGCGGTGCGGGCGCCAGTTGCCGGGCGATCATCGTCGAGTCGGGCATGCTGGCGATGCGGATGGTCACGTCGAACCCACCCCGCACGGGATCGACCTGCTGGTCGCTGAGCACCAGTTGCAGCTCAATGTTCGGGTGCTGTTCATGAAACAGTGGAATCAACGGCCCCAGCCGGCGAAGACCAAACGACATCGGCGCATTGACCCGCAACACACCGCGTAACTCGCCGATACCGTCACGGGCGCGTTGCTCGGCTTCGTCCAGTGCCGCCAACACTTCACGTGCTGCGTCGAAATACTCGGCCCCGGCTTCGGTCAGGTGCAGGCTGCGGGTAGTGCGTTGCAGCAATTGCACACCGATGGCTTCTTCCAGTGCCTGAATCTGTTTACTGACTTTCGAGCGCGGCACGTCCATGGCCCGGGCGGCTGCGGCGAAACCGTTCTCGCCCACCGTGACGACGAAGGCGCGCATGCATTCGATGCGGTCCATATTGTCCCTATTTTAGAATCAATGATTCTCCATTTTAGGTAATTGTCCCTTTTATCGCCAGCCCCTAAAGTGACATCCAAGCCGACAACAACGCCGCTGAAGGCAAGGGTCGACTCAGCCCACACCCATTCGAAGTATCGACATCAAAAGGAACGCGCCATGTCTATTCGTGAACTGCTCAACCCAACCAACTCCGCCCTGATCCTGATCGACCACCAGCCGCAAATGGCGTTCGGCGTTCAGTCCATCGACCGCCAGACCTTGAAGAACAACACCGTGGGCCTGGCCAAGGCGGCGAAGATTTTTAACGTGCCGACGATCTACACCTCTGTCGAAACCGAAAGCTTCAGCGGTTACATCTGGCCCGAGTTGCTGGCTGTGCACCCGGATCAACAGCCGATCGAGCGCACTTCGATGAACTCCTGGGAAGACAAGGCATTGGTCGACGCGGTGAAGGCCACCGGTCGCAAGAAACTGATCATTGCCGCGCTGTGGACCGAGGTCTGCCTGACGTTCCCGGCACTGGAAGCTTTGGCTGAAGGCTACGAGGTGTACATCGTCACCGACGCCTCCGGCGGCACCACCAAGGAAGCACACGACATGTCGGTGCAACGAATGATTCAGGCCGGCGCGGTGCCGGTGACCTGGCAGCAAGTGCTGCTCGAATACCAGCGTGACTGGGCGCACAAGGACACTTACGAGGCGGTGATGGAGCTGGTGCTGGAGCACAGCGGCGCATATGGCATGGGCGTGGATTACGCCTACACCATGGTGCACAAGGCACCGCAGCGGCAGGTCAAGTAACCTGCAAACTTTGAAATGAATGTACCTGAGTGGAAGCGAGCTCTCGTGGCGAGGGAGCTTGCTCCCGCTCGGCTGCGCAGCAGACGTAGAACCAGCCGATTATGGGACTGCGTCGCTGGCCAGCGGGAGCCACCTCCCTCGCCACACAAACCCCACAGTTTTTGCGGGGTTACATCAAACGCTTTTCGGATTCGGGAATATGGCTCGCGCCGAGCATCGCCGGCAGCAGCCCGGCACGTAAATCCCCGCCACTGGGCTGCTGATACAGGCTCAAGCCAAACTCCGGCAACACCGCCAGCAAGTAATCAAAAATATCCCCCTGAATCCGCTCGTAATCAGCCCACGCCGTGGTGCGGGTGAAACAATAGATTTCCAGTGGAATGCCCTGCGCGGTGGTTTGCATCTGCCGGACCATGCAGGTCATGTTCGGCTGGATCTCCGCGTGGCTTTTCAGGTAAGCCAGTGCATAGGCGCGAAACGTGCCGATGTTGGTCATGCGCCGACGGTTGGCCGACATGGCGGCGACGTTACCCTGGGCTTCGTTCCAGGCCTTGAGTTCGGCTTGCTTGCGAGACATGTAGTCGGTCAGCAGATGAACCTGCGTCAGTTTCTGCTCTTCTTCATCGCGTAAAAAACGCACGCCGCTGGCGTCGATGAACAGACTGCGCTTGATCCGGCGACCACCGGAGGCCTGCATGCCGCGCCAGTTCTTGAACGACTCGGACATCAGGCGCCAGGTCGGGATCGAGACGATGGTCTTATCAAAGTTTTGCACCTTGACCGTATGCAGCGTGATGTCCACCACATCGCCATCGGCGCCGACCTGTGGCATTTCGATCCAGTCGCCGACTCGCAGCATGTCGTTGCTGGTCAATTGCACACTGGCGACGAACGACAGCAGGGTGTCCTTGTAGACCAACAGAATCACCGCCGACATGGCGCCCAGACCCGACAGCAGCAACAGCGGCGAGCGGTCGATCAGCGTGGCGACGATGATGATCGCGCCAAACACGTACAAGACCATTTTCGTCAGTTGCACATAGCCCTTGATCGAGCGCGTGCGGGCATGTTCGGTGCGGGCGTAGATGTCCAGCAGTGCATTGAGCAGGGCGGTGACGGACAGCAGCAGGAACAGGATGGTGAACGCCAATGCAACGTTGCCGAGGAACACCATTGCGGTTTTGCTCAGCTCCGGCACCAGGTGCAGGCCGAACTGGATTACCAGTGAAGGTGTCATTTGCGCCAGGCGTTGAAATACCTTGTTGTGGCGCAGGTCGTTGACCCAGTGCAGGGCGGGCTGACGGCCGAGCATTCGGCTGGCGTGCAGGATCAGGTAGCGCGCCACTCGTCCGAGCAGCAGCGCAATGATCAGCAACACCATCAGCGCCAGGCTGGCATGCAGGAGCGGATGTTGGTCGAGAGTGCCCCAAAGGTCTTGGGCATTGAGCCAGAGCTGTTTGATATCCATGTGCAAAAACGATTCTTCTATGAGACGCGACGGGCGATTAGAGCATTTAAGACGCTTTGTATTACGTTCGGGGACAAATCAGGCAACAAAAAAGCCACTGTTTACGGTCGATTGCATAAAGAAACTCGGCCTGAGCGCTCGAAACCGGTACCCTATGCAGCTGTTTTTTTGCATTTCTTCGAGGTAGCACCCGTGTTTTCCGAATTCGCCTTGCACGAACGCCTGCTTAAAGCCGTGGCCGAGCTTAAATTTGTCGAGCCAACGCCCGTGCAAGCAGCGGCCATTCCGCTGGCGCTCCAAGGGCGTGACCTGCGGGTGACAGCGCAAACCGGTAGCGGCAAGACCGCTGCATTCGTCTTGCCGATCCTCAATCGCCTGATCGGCCCGGCCAAAGTCCGCGTCAGCATCAAGACCCTGATCCTGCTGCCGACCCGTGAACTGGCCCAGCAGACCCTGAAAGAGGTTGAACGCTTCTCGCAGTTCACCTTCATCAAGTCCGGCCTGATCACCGGCGGTGAAGACTTCAAGGTCCAGGCTGCCATGCTGCGCAAGGTGCCGGACATCCTGATCGGTACGCCGGGCCGGATGATCGAGCAACTGAACGCTGGCAACCTCGACTTGAAAGAAGTAGAAGTGCTGGTGCTCGACGAAGCCGACCGTATGCTTGACATGGGCTTCGCCGACGATGTGCAGCGTCTGGTCGACGAATGCACCAACCGTCAGCAGACCATGCTGTTCTCCGCCACCACCGGGGGTTCCGGCCTGCGTGAGATGATCGCCAAGGTCCTGAATAACCCTGAGCACTTGCAGCTCAACGCGGTCAGCCAGCTGAACGAAACCACCCGTCAGCAAATCATCACCGCTGACCACAACCAGCACAAAGAACAAATCGTTAACTGGCTGTTGGCCAACGAGACCTACCAGAAGGCTATCGTGTTCACCAACACCCGGGCCATGGCCGACCGCATCTACGGTCGTCTGGTGGCGCAGGAATACAAAGCGTTCGTGCTGCACGGCGAGAAAGACCAGAAGGATCGCAAACTGGCGATCGATCGCCTGAAGCAGGGCGGGGTGAAAATCCTCGTGGCCACCGACGTCGCCGCTCGCGGCCTGGACGTGGACGGCCTGGACCTGGTGATCAACTTCGACATGCCGCGCAGCGGCGACGAATACGTACACCGTATCGGTCGTACCGGTCGCGCCGGCAACGATGGCCTGGCCATCTCGCTGATCTGCCACGGCGACTGGAACCTGATGTCGAGCATCGAGCGCTACCTCAAGCAGAGCTTCGAGCGTCGTACCATCAAGGAAGTCAAAGGCACCTACGGCGGACCGAAAAAGGTCAAGGCTTCGGGCAAGGCCGTCGGCGTGAAGAAGAAAAAGACCGACGCCAAGGGCGACAAGAAAAAAGTCGCCGCCAAGACCCCGACCAAGCGCAAGAGCGCCAATCGGCCGAAAAGCGATTCGCTGGTGAGCAAGGACGGCATGGCCCCGCTCAAGCGCCGCAAGCCGGAAGCGCCGGCGGCTGAATAAGTCGTTTAAGCCCGCCCATGAAAAACCCGGACAATGTCCGGGTTTTTTTTTAGATCAAAAGATCATGTCTTAACTCTCGGCTTTCTTTTCCGCCGATCCCAACTCCTTCAGACGCTGATCAATCAACTGGCACTTGTCCGGCAGATCCTTGGCAGCAGTCCCCAGATCCATCTTCTGCAACTCATCGTTGATCTCCTTTGCCTTGGCCGGATTTTGTTCGGTGAGTTTGGTGACTTCCTTGGCCAATTGTTCGCGCTTGGCCGTGGCCTCTTCGGGGGTACAAGCCCAGGCGGGCAGGGCGCAAGCGAGGCTGGCGGCGAGAGTGAGTTTGAGCAGGGTTTTCATAGGTCAGGCCTCAGTTCCGGGTAAGGCGGGTTAACCGGTTGAGGCCTGAAAGATGAAAAAAGTTCAGGCGCATTGTCACCCGCTGTGGCAGCAACTGGCCGGGGCAGTGTCGCCATACTTGTCGTGATGTTTCACCCACTCCATGATCTCCTCTTCATTTCGCCCCTTGGGCGTCAAATCAAGGTAGTGGTAGGCACCTACCAACATGTCCAGGCCTCGGGCATAGGTTGAGTAGGTGTGAAAAATTTCGCCGGCGTCGTTGCGATAAAACACGCTGAGACCTGGGAGTTCTTCCTCGGAACCGTCAGTTTTTTCGTAATTGTAAGTCGCGTTTCCGGCGGCGACGTCTTCGGCTCTGGCCGAGACGCCAAAGTCGTAGTTGAAATCGCAACCTTCTGACGAAACCCAATCAAACTTCCAGCCCATGCGTCGCTTGAACGCCTGAAATTCGGCGAACGGTGCGTGGGACACCGCCACCACGGCCACGTCATGGTGGGCCAGGTGCTGGTTGGCGCCGTCGATGTGGTCGCTGAGGAACGAGCAGCCGGGACAACCCTCGTCCCAGCCGTCGGCAAACATGAAGTGGTAAATGACTAACTGGCTGTGGTCGCCAAACAGGTCAACGAGCTTCAGTTCGCCATTGGGGCCCTGAAAGTGGTAGTCCTTGTCGATTTTCACCCAAGGCAACGCGCGGCGTTCGGCGCTGAGTTTGTCTCGTTCGCGGGTGAAGGCTTTTTCGTGGGCCAGATGCTGTTTGCGAGCGGCGAGCCATTCTTCCCGGGACACGACGGGATGATTCTGGACGTTCATGATGATTTCTCCTGCGTGGGGCTGGGAGGTGACTTACACAGCCTAGTCGTTCGGCTGGCCTGGAATTCGACATGCCGCCGGTCGGTCGCGGCAAAAAAATCGTGTGAACGGCCGTCAGGCTTACCGGTCACAACCTATGAAGGCCCCCACTCTCGGGCACCGGAGGTTGCAGGATGACGACTTACAACTGGGATTTGATTGAACGCCTGTTGCACGAAGTGCAGCGCGGTGAAGCCAGCTTTACCCCACGGCCCTATGCCGAGCAGTACGCGGCGGAAAAAGCGTCGGAAGGTGAGCAGACGGAGAACCTCGACCATCTGAAAGCGGTGGCGGGGGAGTACGAAAAGTTACTGCTGGAGCGGGGCTACATCGAGTCTCGGCCGGAGGAGCAGGGCGGTACCGGTTCCAATTACATCCTGACGCCCCGAGGTTCTAGCCTATTGAGCCTGATCGACAGCAGCATTCCGGGCAATGACCATCCGCGGCAGGTACTGGACGAGCAAGAAGATGCGCTGGATGAGCTGACGTTCGACGAAGTGGCTTCAAAGGCGCAGATTGCCTGAACAAAAGATCGCGGCTTGCGTCCGCTCCTACAGAATCACTCGACCCTGTAAGAGCTGCCGCAGGCTGACATCTTCTTTTGATCTAACCCCGCTTCACCGCTTTCAGGCATTTCAAATCACTGAAATCCTTCTTCACCCCTTCAATCTTTGTCTGCAAACGCTGACGTTGTTCCGGTGTGCTTTCTACCATCAGGTCAACGAACAACGAACGCGCTTGTGCCTCGGTTTTGGCGAAGGCCTGACGATATTCCGGTGTCCATAAACGCTCTCGATCGACCAGAAGCGTCTCGATTCGCTGTGGGAATTCCGGACTCTGGCGTTGGGCCACCGCTGCGCTGAACTGCTTTTGCCAATGAACGCGGTTGGCGATCCATTGCGTATTCTGGTCGCCCAAGGCTTTTGACCAGGCCGCTACCCGCTGACGTTGGGTCGGACTAAGCGGGCCGAGCCAGTCATTCAGGCGCTTTTCCATGCGGTTGCCACGTTCCTTGATCTGCTGATCGAGAGACGGTTTGAGGTATTGCTCCTCACGCTTGCGCTGGTCCTTGGCGAACGCTTCGTTCATTTCCGCGACCTGTCTATCATCCAGACCTTGCAGCAACTCCACGGCTGACGGAGTGATCTCCCGCGCGGTTTCGGCGATTGCCTGCCTGGCTTCGGTCGCACGGGCCTGCAGCGCGGCATCGGTGACCTGATTGCTGGCGACCATGCTTTGCAAACGGTCGAGCCAATCGAGATAGCCGGGCATTTGCGTGGTGCAGTGCCAGCTCAAGTGTTCCTTGAGACGTTCGTTGAACCAGCCTTTTTGCTCGCCGTTCATGTCCAGGTAGTCGCCGAGCGTCCAGGGAATGATTACGTCGAGGTTGCGATAGGCCAGGCCCATGCGGCTGCACGCGCCGAGGGTGAGGCTGAACATGAGCACAAAAGTGATGTATTTCAACCAGCGAGACATGGGCGAATCCTTGCGAAAGCCTGGCTTCGAGATCTGATTCTCATGTGAACGCAAGATGAGGCCGGCAGTTCAGCCAATCAATAGAAGCTGCGTTCGGCCCTGAGGGTGACGAGTCCGTCACATTGGCTGTTGTGCCCTGAATAGGCCGAACAATAGCTGCCGCTGAGGCTGGAGTCGCTGTAGATCAGGTTAAGGTCGATGCCCATGAAAGGGCGGGACAGTTTCACCGACCAATCGGTGAAACTGCCTACGTAGCCACCGTCCACCGCCACCGGCGCATTTAACTGGTGGGTGGTGTACTTCATGCTGATCCCGATGCCGAAAGGCTGATTGCCGCGGAGGTCGGCGAACAGGGTGCTGTTCTGTTTATCCGGGTCGTTGCTCAAGGCGACGCCGAAACGACTGCCCAGCAAGGTCAAACCACCAAACAGTTCCTGACTGTCGAGGGTGTCCACTTCGGGGTAGCTGTAGTGAATGATCCCCACCTCGTAACCCAAGGTTTGATCGAAAGGTTGTTTAAAACCTGCGTAGGAATCGATTTCGAGGTTCTTCCCCGGGGTGATTCCCATGCTGGGTGACCACTGGCCGAAGTAGAAACCGCTGTCGTGCGTCAGGTCCAGGCCACCATGGAACGAACCGTCGGCGGAGGGTTTGACCAGGCCTTGGGCCATGCTGCGACTGGGGCTGGTGCCGAGTTTCAGATCGAAATCCCCCAGCTCGCGCTGGAACACTTGCCCATGGGCGAAGGGGCAAGCCAACAGGCCGCCGAGCAGTAGCGATAAACAGGAGGATTTGAGCATGCGTCACTCCATGAACAGCGAGTGCGGGCGGTTTGGCCTGCTGAAACGCTTGATCTAGACGCGTGCAAGCATACCGGCGAATGACCGGTATTGAGGGCCGTTCGTCGAATTTTGAGATATTGGAGGTGTACGGGGGAGGGGGCTGCAGGGTTCCAGTCCAGGCGCTTCGAAGCTCAAAGCGCCCAGGGACCAGGTGACGCGTGGTGTTTACTTCTTGCCCAGCGTGATCTGCTTGGACGGGCCGAACGTCTGGCCGCTGACGCCTTTGGCAATTTGCTGGATTTCACCGCCGGATTTGAGGAATGCAGCGATCTGGCTGTTGATCGACTCGCTGGTTTCGACGGCTGGAGCTGGCTTTGCTTTGCTGTTAGATGCTTTTACGCGCATGGCGGCCATTAACCTGTAGAAAATTAACTTGGCCAGGCATCGTACAGGAAATACCCGCAATTTGCTTGGTAAATATCCTGTGCGGGATTCGGCGCAGGAGCAAGATAAAGTGCCGGTTATTGTTAGTATATTTCCCGTAAGTCGCTGTTTTAAATAAAAACAGGTCTCTGGAAAAGCGCTTTATGCACTGCGCGGGCAGGCGCGAAAGTCGACGGTTCGGTCAGACGAGCGGCCGGTTGTCAGCGTAAAACCCGGAAAAATTAAGGCCTGCGCAGGTTTTTCTCCTGCGGCCGGACCGGGCACCGAACGCGGCCCGCAAAACCGGGTAGAATGCCGCCACGTAATGAGGGTATTGGACATGGCTTTAGTCGGGCGTTACAACAGTTTGCAAGTGGTTAAACACACCAACTTCGGTTTATATCTGGACGGTGGCGCGGACGGCGAGATTCTTTTGCCGAACCGTTATATTCCAAAAGATATTCCAAGCGAAGATGAAGACTGGCTCAACGTATTTGTATATTTGGACAGCGATGACAAACTCATCGCAACTACTGAAAAGCCGAAAGTTCAAGTCGGTGAATTTGCCAGTTTGAAAGTTGTTGAAGTCAACAGCATCGGTGTGTTCCTGGATTGGGGCCTGCCGAAGGATCTGTTGCTGCCGTATTCGGAAGAGAAACGCCAGATGACGGCGGGTGAATATGTCGTGGTGCATGTCTACCTCGACAAACACACCCGCCGTATTACCGCGACGGCGCGTCTGGACCGCTACCTGGACAAGACGCCGGCCAATTACACGCCGGGCCAGGAAGTTGATCTGCTGGTTGCCGAAGCCACCGATATGGGCTTCAAGGCAATCATCAACAACAAGCACTGGGGCCTGATCCACAAGAACGAAATATTCAAGTTCATGCGCGCCGGGAAAGAAGAGAAGGGCTTCATCAAGGAAGTTCGTACCGACGGCAAGATCAGTCTGAGCCTGCAACCGGTCGGTCAGGAAGCGGCCACCAGCCTGAACTCGAAGATCCTCGCCAAGTTGCGCGAAAACAACGGCACTCTGCCGGTCAGCGACAAGAGCGACCCGACTGTCATCAGCAGCATGTTCGGGGTCAGTAAGGGCAACTTCAAGAAAGCTATCGGTGCGTTGTACAAGAATGGCCAGATTGTCATTCATGCCGATCGCATTGAACTGAGCTGATTTTGCAGTACAGCCAGCACACCTGAGTGCTGGCGCCGCTCCCACGAATTTGCTCAGCACCAGCCGGGAAAATCTGGGAGCGAGCCTGCTCGATTGATTGCGCAGCAATCACTCATCCTCCATGTATACAAAAACTGTGCACCGTTTATAAGCGCGGATGCCCTGTGGGTGGGCACAAACCTTCGGCGATGCTCTCCGCTTTACCCTCGTTAAATCACCCGAAAGCCCCGATCCGTCACACCTTTCCTGCATATGGCACGCATTCTGCGTAGCGGCTCGTATACAAACCATGCCGACTCCCGTACGCAGTGTGCTTGCCACCTCAATTTCGGGAGCGCTTTCGAGGAGCTCCGCAATGACCGAGCAATTGCCCAGCGGCTACAGCCCGCGCTTGTATAACCAGGACCTGGGACCGCTGCCGCAGAAATGGAATTGGTACAACATCTTTGCGTTCTGGATGAGCGACGTGCACAGCGTTGGCGGCTATGTGTTTGCGGCCAGCCTGTTTGCGCTGGGGCTGGCCAGTTGGCAGGTGTTGATCGCGTTGCTCGGCGGGATCTGCATTGTGCAGTTGATCGCCAATCTGGTGGCCCGACCCAGTCAGCAAGCGGCAGTGCCCTATCCGGTGATCTGTCGATTGGCTTTCGGCGTGTTCGGGGCGAATATTCCGGCGGTTATTCGCGGGCTGATTGCCGTGGCCTGGTACGGCATTCAGACGTACCTGGCGTCCAGTGCGCTGATCATCGTGGTATTGCGCTTCTTCCCTTCGATGGCTGCCTACGCCGAACCGCACTTTGCCGGTTTGTCCTACCTCGGCTGGTTCGGATTCCTCAGCCTGTGGTTTGTTCAGGCGCTGGTGTTCTGGGCCGGGATGGAGTCGATCCGTCGCTTCATCGACTGGGCCGGGCCGGTGGTGTACGGGGTCATGTTCATGCTGGCGGGGTGGATTGTCTGGCAGGCCGGTTGGAGCAACATCAGTTTCACCCTCGCGGAAAAATCCTTGTCGGGTTGGGAAGCCTTCGGACAAGTGATCGTGGCCATGGCCCTGGTGGTGTCGTACTTTTCCGGTCCGACCCTGAATTTCGGTGATTTCAGTCGTTACTGCCGGAGTATGAAAGACGTGCGTCGCGGCAACTTCTGGGGCCTGCCGGTAAATTTTCTGGCGTTCTCCCTGGTGACCGTGGTGATTGTTTCCGGGACCTTGCCGGTGTTCGGTGAGATGCTTCACGACCCCATCGCCACCGTGGCGCGCATCGACAACAGTGTGGCCGTGTTGCTCGGCGCATTCGCCTTTGTCACCGCGACCATCGGCATTAACATCGTTGCCAACTTCGTTTCCCCGGCCTTCGATTTCGCCAACGTCGCCCCGAGCAAAATCAGCTGGCGCGCAGGCGGCATGATCGCGGCAGTGGCGTCGATCTTCATTACGCCATGGAACCTGTTCAACAACCCGGAAGTGATTCACTACACCCTCGATGTACTGGCGGCGTTCATCGGCCCTTTGTTCGGCATCCTGCTGGTGGATTACTACCTGATCAAAAAACAACAGATCGACGTCGATGCGCTGTTCAACGACGACCCGAGCGGGCGTTATTACTACAGCGGCGGAGTCAACTGGACGGCGGTCAAGGCGCTGGTTCCGGCCACGCTGATGGGGGTGGCGATTACCTTCACCCCGGTTCTGCAACCGATGGCCAACTTTGCCTGGTTCACCGGTTGTTTCCTCGGTGGCGTGCTGTTTTTCATTCTGGCCAAACGTGAACAAGCTCAGCAGCCCGTTGCGCTGGCCACGGCGGGATGACGCAACCCGCTACATAAAGGTCTGTGACAGGCGGCAATTTCTGGCCATCTGGTTAATAATCGACAGCATGAAAATTCGCCCCGGCAGCGCTTGGTCAATAAGCAGGCCGGGGCTTTGCTTTTACTGTCGAGCCACTGCCATGTTCTGTGTTGTCGAGGTTTCAAGGTGAGCGCCACCCGGCGCAGCGCCGATGGATTTGCCCTGCAAGTGATGGTGGGGTTGTGCCTGGTCTGGGGTGTCCAGCAGGTGATGATCAAGTGGGCAGCGCCCGACATTGCGCCGGTCATGCAGGCGGCGGCGCGGTCGGGCATTTCTGCATTGCTCGTGGGATTGTTGATTTGCTGGAAGGGTGGCTGGGACCAGGTCGGCGCTACGTGGCGAGGCGGGCTGTTGGCCGGTGCCTTGTTTGGCGTGGAGTTTTTCTTTATCTCCGAAGGCCTGCAACTGACCACGGCGGCGCACATGTCGGTGTTTCTCTATACCGCGCCGATTTTCACCGCGTTGGGCGTGCATTGGTTGTTGCCCAGTGAACGATTGAGACCGGTGCAATGGCTGGGGATTATCCTGGCGTTCATCGGGATCGGCATCGCGTTTGCCGGTGGGGTTTCCTGGGACAACCTCGACCGCCGCATGCTGCTCGGCGATGCCTTAGGCGTGCTGGCGGGGGCGGCTTGGGGCGCGACGACCGTGGTGGTGCGCGCTTCGCGGTTGTCGGAGGCGCCGGTGACGCTGACGTTGTTCTATCAGTTGATTGTCGGCTTCGTCGGCCTGGTATTGATCGCGCTGCTCAGCGGCCAGATCACCCATGTCAGCCTGACCACCGTGGCGGTGGCCAGCGTGCTGTTTCAAGGCGTTGTGGTGTCGTTCTTCAGTTATCTGATCTGGTTCTGGCTGTTGCGCCGGTATCTGGCGGCAAACCTGGCGGTGTTTTCGTTCATGACGCCGCTGTTCGGGGTCACGTTCGGCGTGTTGCTGTTGGGTGAAGAACTGAGCCTGAACTTTGTGATCGGCGCGGTACTGGTGTTGCTGGGCATCACCTTTGTCAGCGCTGAGCAGTGGGTTCGCCGCCGGTTGCGCAAAGTACTGGGGCAAAGCTGAGCAGGGCAGGTCGACGACCGTCAAGCCGGGAGTGATTGACTTTCTTTATCAAAGAACAATAGTGGGTGACTTGTTCTTATTTGGAGAAAGGTGTGGAATTCAGCCAATTGCGGATCTTCCAGGCGGTGGCGGAAGAAGGCTCCATCACCCGGGCCGCTGAACGCCTGCACCGGGTGCCATCCAACCTGTCGACACGGCTCAAGCAACTCGAAGAGCAACTTGGCGTTGAATTGTTCGTGCGCGAGCGTCAGCGGTTGCAGTTGTCGCCTGCGGGAAAAGTCCTGCTGGACTACACCGCCAAACTGTTCGCCTTGCACGATGAAGCCAACGCGGCGGTGCAGGGTGGGCAACCGGCTGGCGATTTCGTGCTCGGCACCATGTACAGCACCGCCGCCATTCACCTGCCGGCGTTGTTGGCGCGCTACCACCGGCGATATCCGGCGGTGAACCTGCAAGTGCAGTCCGGACCCAGCGGTGAACTGCTGGAAGGATTGCTCACCGGCCGCCTCGATGCGGCGCTGGTGGACGGGCCACCGGAGCTGGCAGTCATTGACGGCGTGCTGTTGTGCGAGGAGCGGCTGGTGCTGATCAGCGAGGCCGACCACCCGCCGGTGCTCAGCGCGCGGGACGTGGAAGGGCGTTCGGTGTTCACCTTTCGTCAGGGCTGCTCCTATCGGATGCGTCTGGAATCCTGGTTCTCCCACGATCACGCGGTCATGGGCCGGGCGATGGAAATCGAGTCCTACCCGGGGATGCTCGCGTGTGTGATTGCCGGCTCCGGCGTGGCGTTGATGTCGGAGTCGATGCTCGCCAGCCTGCCGGGCCGTGAAAGTGTCGCGGTGCATCCGTTACCCGAGCCGTTTGCCAGCGCCACCACCTGGCTGATGTGGCGCAAGGGCATGGTTGGGGCCAACCTGAACGCGTGGATCGAGGAACAGCAAGCGGTCTATCCGTCGGCGCAAAGCCAGGCCCGGGCGATTGCATGATTTAATGGTGTTCGATTGTGATCTATTCAGTAACAGATCATTGCCACTTTCGGCGAGCATTGCTCAGGACTTCGGACTATTATCAGTGCGAAGGGGCTACAGAATTTTGGCCGCTCGGCACTACCCTGAAGGGGGCATCATGAAAGAGAAAATCCAAAACTGGCTGCACGACCTGGGTGTCGCACTCGGTTTGATCGAACCGCCTCTGCAACCTGTGCCCATCCGTACAGATGACGAGCAGCGTCGACGCCAGCAGCGCCGTCGATAAGTCCATCAAGGGCTGAGAAGATCGCAGCCTTCGGCAGCGCCTACGGGTGCTGCACAGATGCTGCGATTGTCGGTGCATCTGCGGGCGCTGCCGCAGGCTGCGAGCCTGGCGGTCGAAAAGCTTACGCGGGGTGGCAGGTCAATGCCGCCCGATCTCCATCAAAAACCGACTCAAGTCATTTGCCGTCCTGGCGGTCTTGAGCATCCGGTCTTCTTCGGCGGTGAAGGCCGTCAAACCGAACTCGTCTTCCAGATGGAAGATCAGGTCCTCGATATCCGCTTTATCCAATCCCAATTGCACCAGACTGGCGTTGTCGTCGAAGTCATCCCGGCCTTCGAGCGAGCGGCTGATGAATCGATGCACGGCTTCACGTACGGCGGCTTTGTTCATGAGGGTTCTTCGAGGGCGAAGGTTTGTCTTCCCTGCTGACGGGTTCCTGCTATTGAGTACAGCAGGCTTCAGCCGGAAGACGTCGCCACTCGTCTTTCACGAGATGGATGGACGGCATTTTCTCCAGACGAAAAAAACGGGTGTGGCAACCGACGCCACACCCGTCGAAGAAAGCATCAAGTCGTTATGTTCAGATCAAACAGCGCTGGCCAGTGTCGCGGGGCGACGGGACATCAGGCTGACCAGCACGAAGCTCACCAGGCTGACACCGAGGCTGAAGTAGATCGGCGAGTTGGCGTCCATTCCGTCCTTGAACATGAAGATCAGGGCGGTAATAAAGCCCAACGCCATGGCGGTGATTGCTCCGGCCGTGGTGGCGCGCTTCCAGAAGATTGCACCCATGAGCGGGATCAACATGCCGCCTACCAGCAGATTGTAGGCCAGCGTCAGTGCGCTGATGACGTCATTGACTACCAGAGCGATACCCAGCACAACGATGCCGGTCAGCAGGGTGAACAGGCGGTTGGTGCTGATGTTTGACTCTTTGCCGCCGCGCAGTTTCGGCAACAGGTCTTCGGTCAGGGTCGTAGACGCTGCCAGCAAGCCGGCGCTGGCGGTGGACATCATGGCCGCCAGTGCAGCAGCGATCACCAGGCCCCGAATGCCGTCTGGCAGCGAGACTTTGACGATAGCGGCGAAAGCGTTGTTGACGTTGTCCAGGTCCGGGATCAGCACGTGAGCAGCCATGCCGATCAGTGCGCAAACCAGACCGTAGATGATGCAGTAGATACCGGCCGAAGTACCGGCGTACTTCGCCACTTTTTCGCTCTTGGCGGTGAATACCCGTTGCCAGATGTCCTGACCGATCAAAATGCCGAAAAAGTAGATCATGAAGTAGGTGATGATGGTGTCCCAGCCAATGCTGGTGAAGTTGAAGCTGGCGGCCGGCAGTTGCGCGACCAGTTGGTCCCAGCCCCCCACGCGGTATAGGCAGATCGGCAACAGCAGGAACATCAGGCCGACGGTCTGGATACCGAACTGCACGATATCGGTCAGGGTCAGCGACCACATGCCGCCGATGGTCGAATAGATGACGACGATCCCGCCACCCACCAGTATGGAGACCCAGAAAGGCAGATCGAACAGTACTTGCAATACGGTGCCGATGGCCAGGATCGAGACCACGCCGATCATCAGGGCGTAGGCCAGCATGATGGTCGCACTGGCGGTACGGGCCATTGGGTTATAGCGTTTTTCCAGCACCTGGGTGACGGTGAACACTTTCAGTTTGAGCAAGGGTTTGGCCAGGAACAGGTTCAGCGCGATGATCCCGCAACCCAGCGCGGCACAGAGCCAGAAACCGGAGATGCCGTGCACGTAGCCCAGACGCACGGTGCCCACAGTGGACGCGCCGCCGAGGACCGTGGCAGCCATGGTGCCCATGTACAGGGTCGGGCCGAGGTTTCGACCCGCAACCAGGTAGTCTTCATGGGTCTTGGCCTTGCGCATGCCGCAGTAGCCGAGTATCAGCATTGCGGCGGCGTAGATGAGTACGACGAATAAATCCAAAGCCATGATGGCGTGTCTCCGATTGTCTTTTTTATGTGAGGCTAAAAATCAGGCGACTGGGTGCATCGCCGGTTTTACGAGCGGGTCCGTGCTCTTGCTGCGTGAATCATTCGGGCCGAACACCGCGTTCGCTTCCGGGAACATCTTGAGCAACACCAGGTACACCACCGAGGCCAGGCCCAGGGTCACCGGCAGGCTGATGTCGATGCCATCGGCCAGGTTGCCCAGCGGACCGACGAACTGCCCCGGCAGGTTGACGAAGCACAGGCCGACGGCCGCGCTCGGGATCCAGGCGCCCATGCCGCGCCAGTTCCAGCCGTGGGTGAACCAGTAGCGCCCCCCCTTCTCGCCACGGGTGAACACTTGCAGGTCATCCGGGCAGTAGAAGCCGCGACGCACCAGCAGGCCGATGATCATGATCACCATCCATGGCGTGGTGCAGGTGATGATCAACACGGCGAACGTCGACACGCTCTGCACCAGGTTCGCCGCAAAGCGACCGATGAAGATGAAGGCAATCGACATCACACCGATCAGCAGCGTGGCCTTGACCCGCGACAGCACCCGAGGAAACACGCTGGACATGTCCAGCCCGGTGCCATACAGCGAGGTGGTGCCGGTGGACATGCCACCGATCACCGCAATCAGGCACACCGGCAGGAAGAACCAGGTGGGCGACACTGCCAGCAAGCCGCCGACATAGTTGTTGGCCGCAATGTAGTCCGGTGCCTTGATCGCCACGATGGTCGCGGTGGCGAGGCCGAACAGGAACGGGATCAGCGTCGCCAGTTGCGCGGCAATCACCGAGACCATGATCCGGCCCTTCGGTGTTTCACGCGGGATGTAGCGCGACCAGTCACCGAGGAACGCACCGAAGGAGATCGGGTTGCTCATGGCGACCAATGCTGCGCCGATGAACGCCGCCCAGAAACCCGCCTGACCCATGGCCACGGTGCCGGCGTACTGACTGTCGAACGCCGGGGCGAAAGCGAAGATGCCCAGCAGGAACAGCAGGCTGGCCGCCCACACTGCGATGCGGTTGACCCACAACATGAAACGGAAACCGTAAATGCACACCGTCAGCACCAACAGTGCGAACAGACCGTAGGCCAGGCCCAGGGTCAGGTCGGTTTCCGGCAGGTCGATCAGGCGTTTGGCGCCCCCCACCAGTGCGTCGCCCGAACTCCAGACGGAGAGCGAGAAGAACGCGATAGCGGTCAACAACGACAGGAAAGAACCGACGATTCGCCCGTGCACGCCAAAGTGTGCGCCGGAAGACACGGCATTGTTGGTGCCGTTGATCGGGCCGAACAGGCCCATTGGCGCGAGGATCAATGCACCGAGCACCACGCCCAGCACGATCGCCCAGACGCCTGCCTGAAAGGACAGGCCGAACAGTACCGGGAAGCTGCCGAGCACAGCGGTGGCAAAGGTATTGGCGCCGCCGAAGATCAAGCGAAACAGGTCGCTGGGCCGGGCGGTACGCTCATTGTCCGGAATCTGTTCGACCCCGTTTGTTTCGATGCTGCTAAGGCTTTTGTCGTTGTTGTTGTTATTCATGATCTGCTCCGATCATAAAGGCGCGCTCATCGTGTGTGAGCGTCACCTGTTTGGCTAAGGGGGTGGCAGCCCTTCCGGCATTGCGGACAAATGTTCGTGGCAGGCCAGCCATAGGCCTTGTTGTTCTTGGCCAGACGCTTGTTTCTTGAAAACAATCGTCTCGCGCTCCTGGCTGAAGTGTTGCTCCCCTTGCATGCGCAGCTCGGTGGCCACGTCATGGATGAAAATCGCCACGTCACCCTGCAGGCTGACGAAGGCGTTGCTCGACGTGCACGACAGCACTTCGAAGCCATCCTCGGCACGCCAGCTGTCCCACAACGCCTGATAGGCATCGCGCGACAGCAGCGGTTGTTCGAGGGTGTAGAAGACGAAGCTGGCATCGACGCTGAACGCGCCGAAGTAGGCTTCGCGGTCGTTACGGGCGAAGGCGGATACCAGATCGGCAGCCGCTTTCAATACCTGATCACGTTCGTTCATCACCGATCCTCAGCGATGGACCACGCCAGGCAGTACGCAGAGCATTTCGTACAGCAGGTTGGCGGCCAGCAGCGAGGTATTACCGGTGGTGTCGTATGCGGGCGAGACTTCTACCAGATCGCAACCGATCAGGTCGAGGCCTTGGCAACCGCGAACGATCTCGATTGCCTGAATGGTCGTCAGCCCACCGATTTCCGGGGTGCCGGTGCCGGGTGCCCAGGCCGGGTCGATGCCGTCGATGTCGAAGCTCAGGTACACCGGACCGCCGCCGACTTTCTCGCGAACTTCGGCCATCAATGGCGCAAGGGATTTGTGCCAGCATTCTTCGGCCTGGACCACACGGAAACCCTGGTTGCGGCTCCAGTTGAAGTCGTCAGCGGTGTAGCCCTGGGCACGCAGACCGATTTGCACAACGCGGTCCGGGTCAATCAGACCTTCTTCGACGGCGCGGCGGAAAGTGGTGCCGTGGGCGATTTTCTCGCCGAACATGTGATCGTTCACATCGGCGTGGGCGTCGATGTGCACCAGGCCGACCTTGCCGTGCTTTTTATGGATGGCACGCAGGATCGGCAGGGTGATGGTGTGGTCACCGCCCAGGGTCAGCGGGATCACATCGTGTTCGAGGATGTTGTCGTAGGATTCTTCGATGATCCGTACGGCATCCAGCAGGTTGAAGGTGTTGATCGCCACGTCGCCGATGTCGGCAACCGACAGCGAGTCGAACGGTGCGGCACCGGTCGCCATGTTGTAAGGGCGGATCATCACCGATTCGGCGCGGATGTCACGCGGCCCGAAGCGGGTGCCGGGGCGCAGCGAAGTACCGATGTCCAGCGGCACGCCGACGAAGGCGGCGTCGAGGCCGGCAGCGGTAGGAACATGGGGGAGTCGCAGCATGGTGGCGATGCCGCCGAAGCGCGGCATTTCGTTGCCGCCCAGTGGTTGGTGAAGAATCTTGTCCACGGGTAGGGCCTCATCGTCGTTGTTTTATTTATTGGGTTACGCCGTTCACGGAAGGGACGGGCGAACCTTGTGGCGCCGATTCTGCGAAAGGTAGTGGCCGGGAAGAATCGCTACGGGCAAATACTTAGTTCAGATTTTTCTAAACTAATGGCTGGGACAGCGATAGACTTACGATGCTCCGCACAGTCTTGTGGCGAGGGAGCTTGCTCTCTCTGGGTTGCGAAGCGGCCCCGAAACCATTCAGCCCTGATGTATCAGACAGACCGTCTGTGGCGGGTTCACGACTGCTGCGCAGCCGAGCGGGAGCAAGCTCCCTCGCCACAAGAGCAGCATGTATTAGCTTGTATTCGGAGCCCGCATGGCCAACGCTTTACCCGACCTGAAACTATTGCGCATCTTCGTCAGCGTGGTGCGCCATCAGGGATTCGCCAACGCCCAGCAAGCGCTCAACCTCTCTACGTCGGCCATCAGCACCTACATGAGCCAGCTCGAATCGGCCCTGGGCCTGGTGCTGTGTCATCGCGGCCGGGGCGGTTTCAGCCTGACCAGTAAAGGCGAGTTGTTTCATCAGGAAACCCTGCGCCTGCTGGGCGAGCTGGAAGGTTTCGAACAATACGCCGCCGCGCTCAAGGGCGAACTACGCGGCACGCTGAACCTCGGGGTGATCGACTCCACCGTCAGCGACAAGGCCTTGCCGTTCGCCGAAGCCATCGGCGCCTATAGCCAGGAACATCCGGCGGTGCACTTGCACCTCTCGGTCATGAGCCCTTATGAATTGCAGCTCGGTGTGCAGGACAACCGCCTCGACCTGGCCATCGGCGCGTTCTCCACGCGTATGAGCGGCCTGGTGTACATGCCGCTGTATCGCGAGCAGCACTGGCTGTATTGCAGCTCGCGGCATCCGCTGTTCAATGAGCGGCGCATCCCCGAGCAAGTCATCACCCAACAGCGCATGGTCGGTCGCGGCTACTGGAGCCAGGCCGAACTGGCCCGCCACGGCTTCAAGCACAGCGCCGCCACGGTGGAGAGTATGGAGGCGCAACTGATCCTGGTGCTGTCCGGCGCCTACATCGGCTACCTGCCGGAGCACTACGCCCAGGCCTGGGCCGACAAGGGCGATTTGCGCGTGCTGCTGCCAGCGACCTTCGGCTATCAGGCGCCGTTCTCGATGATCGTGCGCCGGGGCCGCAGCCGCGAGCCGTTGATCCAGACTTTCCGTGATCTGCTCAAAGCACAACTGAATCAGGCGTAAAGACAATGTCCAGAATTCAATGCCCACGTTGCCTGCGCCCGCAAAGCCATTGCCTGTGCCCGCTGATTCCCAGCCTCGACAGCCGCACCCGGGTGCTGTTATTGCAGCATCCGAGTGAGGTCAATCATGCGTTGAACACCGCACGTCTGGCGGCGCTCGGGTTGCAGAATGCCGAGCTGATCGTGGGTGAGGTGTTTGAGGATTTGCCGGCGCTGCTGAATCAGCCGGGTTATTGCGCGCGGCTGTTGTTTCCCGGCGAGGACGCGCAACCGATGCAGACGTATGCCGTCGCCGATGAGCCGCTGTTGCTGGTGGTCCCCGACGGCACCTGGCGCAAAGCGCGTAAGATGCTGCACCTCAATCCGCTGTTGGCGGCGCTGCCTCGGGTGACGCTGGCCGAAGGCGGAGTGTCCCGCTATCGCCTGCGCAAGGCACCGGGGCCGGGGGCGTTGTCGACGGTGGAAGCGATTGTGCAGGCGCTGGAAACCCTCGAGGCACCGGCAACGTTTGCGCCGTTGCTGAAGCCGTTCGAGGCGTTGATCGAGGGGCAGATTGCGGCGATGGGGGAGGAGGTTTTTCATCGCAATCACGGGCGGTAGACCAGCGGAGGGCAAACCTCTGTGACTACGAGGTAGCCCTGCTGGGTGATACAGTTGAGTCGTCACTTATAATGCAGACTTAACTAATAGGTTGTTAATCGTGAAGTCGTTGCCATTTGTCGATGACTGATCGTTGTTGAGTGCGACGACCATTGTGTTCGACGCGGCTGTAGCGGAAAATTTCAGATTGGTCCAGGTTAGTTTGGATATCGTATTGATGGGGGAGTTATCGTTGTCTATGCTGAAAAAAAGCATGGCATGGGGAGTGCCAGCGTTTACTTTTTTTACGTCCACTGAAACTTCATATATTTCCCCGACTGTTGTAGGGAATGTTTTTTGTAGCACTATGCCCTTGTGTTGACCGCCTACATCTGAAGTGTTGTTAAAAAGCGCGTAGTCTCCCGGAGCGTCCAGTACAAATTGAAGTTCAACCCCTCCAGGGCCCTTAGTCCATCCTCCGTATGTCTGATCATCAAAGTCTACGAGCTCATACAGTTTTTCTTTCTGGTTTATGATGGTCAGTTCAAGAGGCGGAAATAATTCGGTGGCTGTTTCATCAGAATTTCCATCGAAAGCGATTTTGCCTTTGATATGAAACGTTGATTTATTTGCGAAGTTTAATAGTTCCTCCCTGGGGATCGGAGTGTTAAACCCGTGAGCTTGTTGTTCTGGTGTGGCTGTCTGGCTTTCATACAGTGTAATAGTGTGGTTCTGACCTGAGTTATCTATACCTGCTGCCTCTAACCACAGGCGAGGTTGAGCCCATGGGTTTGAAGTGACAGCGGGCTTTAGGTCACTGTTACTCACATCTAGGACGCCGTCTACAGCTCCACTCATATCAAGAGCAGGTAAAGGCGGTGGCTGAATTTCGAAAGCTTGCTTGTTCATAATAAATATCCATTTGAAGATAACTATGCTGTCGTGCGGGACCTGGCCGTCGCCGGACGACTCGATCGCAGACGGTTGTGTTTTCTCTAACGGCTTTGTTTTTCAGCTGCGCGGCATCGCCCTGACTCTTAAATCTTCAATAAAGTATCTGTGTGTTTGCTTCCCGTTTTGTATAAGTTTTACAGTTATAGAGTCAGAGGTTGCAATTGCGGAAAACGTGGGTGTCTCCCATGCTATTTCCCGTATTAGGTATGGTGGCGAATTTCTACCATCTATGCTGAAAACAAACTCGGTTTGGTTTGATGAGCTTGCTAGCGAAAGGCCTGCCGAAACCTCATATCTTCGCCCAGGCACTACATTAAAGGTTTTCTGAAGAACTATGCCTTCGACCCAGTTGGTGATTTCGTTATACAGGCAGTAGCCAGCCTCGCCTCGACTTCTGAATTGTAGAGGTGTGCCATTAACTCCCTTCTCCCAGCCTCCATAAGTCTGGTCATTGAAGGTGGTTGTTTCATCCAGGTCTGGCTTGGTTTGGAGGAGTAATTCCTTGGTTGGAAAGCTTATTGCGGTTGACACGTCTGTATCACCGTCAGGTGTTATCCTGGCATTGATGATAATATGTGACTCATTTTTAAAGTTTATAAGTTTGTCTATGGGTACGTCTACGTTAAGCCCATTAGCAAGTTGTTCTGGCGTAGCTATGACGCTGTCTAGCAAGTCGACGACAAGTGGATTCCCTGAGATGTCAATTCCCGATATGTGCATCCACAAGCGAGCTTGCGGCCATTGCTTGGAGATGACAGTAGGATCTTCATCGTGGTCAATTATATTAAGGGTATCGCCGTCACTTTCAGGCACTTGTAAGTAAGGTAGAGCCGCCGGCCGAAGGCTTGCTTGCTTATTCATGGTCATATTCCTACTCAATGGATTGACCACTCGTTCAGGCGAATGGTCAATCCATTCAGCCTAAGAATAGGAAAATGTTCTACTGTCATAATTGACAGGTTGCTGTAGGTTTTAGACGAATGGTCGGTAATAACAGTGCAAGGTATCCGATGCTCAAGTGTATGGACGTTCAAATAAGCAACACGTGTAAAATGTCGGAACGCTGCAGTTCGAATCAAGACAATAAATATCTGTACCTAGGGTGGGCGCCGTGATCTACCTCTCCCGCATCGCCTCGGTCCTGGCTTTCAGTACCGGCTTCAGCAAGTAATCCAGCACGGTCTTTTCCCCGGTAATGATATCCACCGTCGCCACCATCCCCGGAATGATCAGCAGCGGTTTCACGTCCCCGCCCAAATGGTTTTTATCGGTGCGCACCTGGATCAGGTAGAAGCTGTTGCCCTTGTCATCGGTGATGGTGTCGGCACCGATCAACTCCAGCTTCGCACTCAAGCCACCGTAGATTGTGTAATCGTACGCGGTGAACTTGACCATGGCTTTCTGGCCTGGATGCAGGAACGCTACGTCCTGTGGCCGGACCTTGGCTTCGATCAGCAGGTTGTCTTCCAGCGGCACGATTTCCACCATGTCGCTGCCCGGCTGGACCACGCCGCCAATGGTGTTGACCTTCAACACCTTGATGATGCCTTTGACCGGTGAGGTCACGGTGGTGCGGGTCACGCGGTCGTCGATGGCGATGCTCGATGCGGTGATTTTCGACAGGTCGGTGCGCTTCTCGTTGAGCTCTTTGGCCGCTTCAGAGCGGAAGGATTGTTCCGATTCGTCAATCTTGCTCCTGATCTCGGCAATCGCCGATTCCGCTCGGGGAATCGCCAGGGTCGTGGCGTTCAGCGAGCCGCGGATTTCCACGGCGCTGCGCTTGAGCCGGAGGATTTCCACCGGCGACACGGCGCCGGTCTTGACCAATGGCTCGGACATATTCATTTCCTGGTTGACCAGCGCCAGGCTCGAACTGTATTGCCCGGCTTTCGAACGGAATTCCGCCAACTCCTGGGTTTTCTGTCGAAGTTGTTCTGTCAGCGTGCGTTGCTCGCTGGCCAGTCGGCGTTGCCGTTGTTCGTACAACGAGCGCTCGTCCTCGGCCACTTGCGGTGCCTTGGCGATCACTTCGTCCGACAGCTTGAAGGGCCGGCCTTCCGCCTCCGCCGACAGCCGTTCGACTTGCGCGGTCAGGGCATAGCGATCGACTTCGCTCTCGCCCTTGTTTGACAGGTAGCGCGTGTCGTCGAGGCGCAGCAGGGTATCGCCCTTGCTGACCATTTGCCCCTCGCGCACGAAGATCTCGGTGACGATGCCGCCCTCGAGGTTCTGGATCACCTGGACTTTGCTCGACGGAATCGCCTTGCCTTCGCCCATCGTCACTTCCTGTAGCACGGCAAACTTGGCCCACACCAGCGCGCTGATCAGCAGCGCGGCTGTCAGCCACACGGTCACCCGCGACCAGCGCGGCGAGTCCTGCAACGAGGCACCGGCGGTTTCCGGCATGAATTCGGCCTCGGCGCTTTTGCCGAAGCTGTCGAAGTAGCCGCGATCTTTGGAAGAATCCGATGAAGCAGACATGGGCGACTCCTAGACCGCGGCAGAGCCGACGCGGCCCTTGCGCAATGCATCGATGACCGCTTCTTTCGGCCCGTCGGCGACGATCCGCCCGTTGTCGAGCACCACCAGCCGATCCACCAGGCTGAGCATCGATGTGCGGTGCGTGACCAGCAGCACGGTTTTGCCCTGGACCCAGTTGTGGAGTTTTTGTCGCAGAACATCTTCGCTGCTGTTGTCCATGGCGCTGGTGGGTTCGTCGAGCAACATGATCGGCGGATCGAGCAGCAGCGCCCGGGCCAGCAACACCGCCTGGCGTTGCCCCCCGGACAGTAGCTGTCCACGCTCGCCGACGGGCCGGTCGAAGCCTTGCGGGTGTTGCCGGGCCAGTTCGGTAACACCGGTGAGTTCGGCGACTTCGAGCATGCGGGCGTCGCTGATGTAGCGTGCGCCGAGGGTCAGGTTGTCGCGCAGGCTGCCGGCCAGCAGCGGCAAGTCATGGGCGACATAACCGATCTGATGGCGCAGGTCGGCGACGTCCAGTTGCCGCAGGTCCAGGCCATCAAGCAGGAGCTGGCCTTCTTCCGGCTCATAAAAACCCATCACCAGTCGCCCCAGCGTGCTTTTGCCCGAACCGCTGCGGCCGATGATGCCGATGCGTTCGCCGGGTTTGACGCTGAAACTGATGTTGGCCAGCGCCGGCGCGGCCTGGCCGTTGTAGTGGAACGTCACGCCGACCACATCCAGTGCGCCTTGCAGCTGCGTGCGTTCGAGAGGCCGTTGCCGGGCATCGCGCTCCTGGGGCAGCGACATCAGCGCATCGGTACTTTTCATGGTCAATTGCGCTTGCTGGTAGCGGGTGATCAGCCCGGCGATTTGCCCCAATGGTGCCAGCACGCGACTGCCGAGCATGTAGGTCGCCACCAGTGCGCCGACGCTGAGGTTGCCGGCGATGATGCTGTAGACCCCGGCCACGATGGTCGCCATGCCGGAAAACTGCTGGATGAACAGCGTGCCGTTGGTGGCCAGTGCCGAGAGGTTGCGGGCATGGCTGTCGAGGCGGGTGAGGGCGCCGTGGGTGCTTTCCCATTTATGCTGGCGCTCACTTTCGGCGCTGCATGCCTTGAGGGTTTCCAGGCCACCGAGGGTTTCGATCAACAGCGCCTGGCGTTCGGCGCCGAGGCTCAAGCTTTTCTGCACGGTGTCGCGCAGGCGTGACTGAATGATCATGGCGAAGACGATGGTGATCGGAAACGCCAGCAGCGGAATCACCACCAGCCAGCCGCCGAGCAGGCCGATTACCACCAGCATCAGCAATGCGAAGGGCAGGTCGATCAGGCTGGTCAGGGTCACGGCCGTGAGAAACTCCCGCAGGCCCTGGAAGTCGTGGATGCTCTGGGCAAAGCCGCCGATGGTCGCCGGCCGTGCTTTCATCGCCATGCCGGTGATGCGCTCGAACAGGGTGGCCGAGAGAATCACGTCGGTCTTCTTGCCGGCGGTGTCCAGCAAGTGCGCGCGCACCACCCGCAGCACCAGTTCGAAACCGGTGCCGATCAGCAGGCCGATGGACAACACCCACAAGGTCGAAGTGGCCTGGTTCGGCACTACGCGGTCGTAGGTCTGCATCACGAACAGCGGCACCATCAAGCCCAGCAGGTTGATCAGGAAACTGGCGAGGATCGCATCGCTGTACAGCCATTTCGACAGTTTCAGGGTGTCGCGAAACCAGGCCTGTACCCGGGGCACCAGAGGCGAACGCAGGTCTTCGAGTTCGTGGCGTGGCCGGGCGAACAGGGCTTGCCCGCTGTAATGTTCGGCCAACTCTTGCGGGCTGATCCATTGTTCGCCGCCGTCGGCTTCACTGGGCAGGATCAGCACCCGGCCGTCTTCGCCGTAACGGCGCAGGACAGCGGTGCGTCCGTTGGTGAGCAGCAGCATCACGGGCAGGTTGAGCGGGGAGATGTCTTTGAGATCACGGCGCAGCAGGCGCGCCTGCAATCCGGCCCGGGCTGCTGCGCGGGGCAGCAGGTCCAGGCTCAGGCGTTGGTGTGCCATTGGCAGCCCGGCACTCAGGCTGGCGCGACTGACCGTCGCACCGTGGAGTTTGCAGAGGATCAGCAGACCATCCAGAAGCGGGTCATCGAAGCTCAGGCGCGGATCGACACCCGTGTTGCCGGGTTCCATGCTGGTCAAATTGATCGCTCCGGTTGCGCTGCAACAATGGGTTCGAAGATCTACAAGTCCCCCCTGTAGAAGCTGCCGCAGGCTGCGATTTTTTGATCTTGATCTTAAAAAACAAAATCAAAAGATCGCAGCCTGCGGCAGCTCTTGCGGGGGGTGTTTATTTGAGAGTAGGCAGACGGGCATCGCTTTTCACTTCGGTCTGCGCGATGGCGTCGGCCGGCAGGACGACCCGCTGTTTGCTCAACAACTGACCCATGTTCGCCAGTACGCGGTACATCGAAAACTCTTCGGTGTAGCGCACTTCGGTGTAGCGGCGGTTGGCGTTGTAGAGCTCGTTTTCGCTGTCCAGCAGATCGAGCAGGGTGCGTTGTCCGAGGCCGAACTGATCCTGATACGCCACGCGTACGCGTTTACTGGTGTCGGCGTATTCACGTGCGGTCGGGGTTTGTTTCTTGGCGTTGACCATGGCGTTCCAGGCCAGATTGATGTTTTCGTTGAGCTGGCGCAGGGCGTTGTTGCGAATATCCATCGCCTGATTGATCTTGTGTGCATCCGATTGCAGGCGCGCCTTGTCGCTGCCGCCGCGGAACAGGTTGTAGTTCATCACCACGCCGACCCGCCATTCGTTGTCATGGCCTTCTTCGCCCGCGATGTTGTTGTTCGCGCCTACCGCCGCCTCGGCGTCGAAGCGTGGGTAGAAAGGCGACTTGGCGACTTCGTACTGGCTCTCGGCCGATTGCACGTCGGCCTGGGCGGATTTCAGGTACGGGTTATTTTCCACCATGCTTTGCTGAGCTTCCTGCAGCGTGGCCGGCAGTTCGCCGCGGGTCGACGGCGGTGTTTCCAGCTCGTCGGGCAGGCGTCCGACCACAGCGGCGAAGTTAGATTCGGCGTCAGCCAGGTCAACTTCGGCGGTATCGAGGTTGTTCTCCGCCAGTGCCCGACGCGCGGTGGACTGGTCGGCGTCAGCGTTGCTGCCGACCCCGCGCTCGGTGCGCAGGCCGATCTGATCGTTGACGCGCAAGTGAGCCTGCAGGTTGTTCTTGGCCAGCGTCACCAGTTCACGGCGCTTGAGCACTTCGAGGTAGACCTCGATGGTACGCAGGGCCAGATCCTGGGCGGTGCCCTGAGCGTAATAGGCTCGGGAGTTGACCACGCCTTTGGTGCGTTCGACTTCGTTGGCCGTGTTGAACCCGTCGAAGAGCATCTGCCGCAGACGCAGTTCCGACTGGGTGTAATTGAGGATTTCGGTGTGATGGTTACCGAACGCGCGGGTGTTGGTGTTATCGCTGTACCCGCGCCCGTACGCGGCATTCAAGTCCACCGATGGATAAAAGCCCCCCTTCGCGACCTTCACGTCTTCATCAGCCGACAAACGGCTGTCTACCCGCGACGCCAGTTCCGGGTGGGTGGCGATAGTGCTCTGGATGGCTTCGGTCAATGACATGGCGTGAGCTTGAGACGTGCAGGCCATGGCCAATAAAACTGCGCTGCAGAGGGGGGTTAAAAGGCGCATGGTGCATCTCCCTGGAGTCCTGATGGTTCTTTATCAGTCGCCAATTATTTGACGACATTTATAGGTAAACCGTTTCACGCGTTTTACAGAAGAGCTAAGAACATTCTGGAGAGAACCTAAGAAGTATTTCTCATAACGCCTATGCCAAAAAAAACTTATGCGCTCTGCAAAATCCAGCACATTGTTCAATTCGAAAGCCCTTGTTTTATGAGCTTTAGGGCGCTCGTCGGGGCTTGATGGAAAGTTCCAATCCACTTATCGACATGGGCGGAGAAGTGCTGGAGGGGAGGGATGCGGAGCGGATTTGAGTGACGGTTTTCTGTCACTCGGGTGATTCAAAACCGTTACGCAAGGCTCACAGGGCGGGCTGTTTTTGATCAGGATTCCGATGCCATTGATTGCAAAGGGATTTGAGCTCGAAAACTTCACCATCGCCGGTGAGCAACACGCAGGGCGAGATCGTCGCCAGGGCCGTGGCTAACTCAGGTTGCGCCACTGACCGGTAGATGATCCGCCCGGCAGCCCGCTTGAGCCATGTGCATGTTCTCCGCAACAAAAAAAGGTGCCGACAGCGGTTGGCAGCGGAGGAAATGCACATGGCTACGCTCATCGGTACTGTCAGCAAGATCATCGGTCAGGTGTTCGCGGTAGCGAGCGACGGCACGCGGCGTGTCCTGGTCGAGGGCGACCGGCTGTTCGCCGGTGATCAACTCAATACCGGAGCCGAAGGCGCGGTGGCGGTGCGTTTGCAAAATGGCCAGGAGCTAACCCTCGGCCGCGGCAGCAGCCTGCAAATGAACCCTCAGTTGCTGGCCCATCAAACGCCTCACGTGAACACTGCCGAAGCGGTGACGCCCAGCCAGGCGCAACTGAGCGATGTCGAACAACTGCAAAAAGCCATTGCCGCCGGTGACGACCCTACGCAAACCGCGGAAGCCACGGCGGCCGGGCCATCAACCGGAGCACCGGGTGATGCGGCAGGGGGCGGGCACAGTTTCGTGATGCTTGAAGAAGTCGGTGGGCGCGTCGATCCGAACATCGGTTTTCCCACTGCCGGGTTCAATGGCATTCCCGAGTTTCCGGAAGAACGCCTCGCCGGCGATATTGATCCCGACGGTGACCCGGCGGCAGTGACTGCCCCAGTGCTGCCCCCTGTGGTGCCCCCAGTGGTTACCCCGCAGGTTCCCGCGGCGGCTGACAACCCGGTCACGCTCAACGGTCTGTCGGTGGAGGGCGGTGAACTGTCCGTCAAGGAAGCCAACCTCGCTACTGGCTCGGCCAGCAGTCCAGGTGCCCTGACACAGAACGGCACCTTCACCATCAACGCCCCCGACGGTTTGAGCAGCTTGAGCATCGGCGGGATCAACGTGATCAGCGGCGGTGTGGCCAGTGGTTTTCCGCAGTCGATCTCCACCCCATTGGGCAGCACCCTGACCATCACCGGTTACAACCCGGCCACCGGCGTGGTGAGTTACAGTTACACCCTCAATGGCAGCGAAACCCACACCACCGGCGACGGCACCAGTCTCAGCGAACACTTCACCGTGGTGGCCAGTGACAGCGATGGCGACACCGCTACCGGGTCGCTGGACATCAACATCACCGACGATGTGCCCAAAGCCATCGACGACGATAACGGCGTGGCGTCGGAAACCCAGTTGACCCTCAACGGCAACGTGCTGACCAACGATGTGCAAGGCGCGGACCGTGTGCCGGTCGGTGAAAATTCCGGGCCCATCACCCCTGGCACGTTCGTCGGTACTTACGGCACCCTGGTGCTGAATGCCAATGGCACTTACACCTACACCCTGAACACCAGCGACGCCGATTTCAAAGCCCTGAACGGCGGCGGCAACGGCACCGAGACGTTCACCTACACCCTGACCGATGCCGATGGCGACAGCAGCACCGCCAACCTGGTGCTGAACATCCACAACAACGACGATGGGGTGACGATCAACGGCCTCGACGTCGAGGGCGGTGAACTGACCGTCTACGAGAAAAACCTCAGCGATGGCAGCAGTTCTGATGCGCCGGCATTGACTCAGAGCGGCACCTTCACCATCACGGCCCTCGACGGCGTGCAGACGCTGACCATCGGCGGCATCAACGTGGTGGTCGGCGGTGTCAGCGCAGGCTTCCCGCAATCGATCACCACGCCGTTGGGCAGCACGCTGACCATCACCGGGTTCAATCCGCAAACCGGTGTGGTGAGCTACAGCTATACCCTGACCGACAACGAAGCGCATCCAGACGCTAACGGCGCCAACGGCCTGTCCGAGCAGTTCACGGTCACCGTGGTCGACGACAACGGCACCACCGCCAACGGCAGCCTGGACGTCAACATCACCGACGATGTGCCCAAAGCCATCGACGACGATAACGGCGTGGCGTCGGAAACCCAGTTGACCCTCAACGGCAACGTGCTGACCAACGATGTGCAAGGCGCGGACCGTGTGCCGGTCGGTGAAAATTCCGGGCCCATCACCCCCGGCACGTTCGTCGGTACTTACGGCACCCTGGTGCTGAATGCCAATGGCACTTACACCTACACCCTGAACACCAGCGACGCCGATTTCAAAGCCCTGAACGGCGGCGGCAACGGCACCGAGACGTTCACCTACACCCTGACCGATGCCGATGGCGACAGCAGCACCGCCAACCTGGTGCTGAACATCCACAACAACGACGATGGGGTGGCGATCAACGGCCTCGACGTCGAGGGCGGTGAACTGACCGTCTACGAGAAAAACCTCAGCGATGGCAGCAGTTCTGATGCGCCGGCATTGACTCAGAGCGGCACCTTCACCATCACGGCCCTCGACGGCGTGCAGACGCTGACCATCGGCGGCATCAATGTGGTGGTCGGCGGTGTCAGCGCAGGCTTCCCGCAATCGATCACCACGCCGTTGGGCAGCACGCTGACCATCACCGGGTTCAATCCGCAAACCGGTGTGGTGAGCTACAGCTATACCCTGACCGACAACGAAGCGCATCCAGACGCTAACGGCGCCAACGGCCTGTCCGAGCAGTTCGCGGTCACCGTGGTCGACGACAACGGCACCACCGCCAACGGCAGCCTGGACATCAACATCACCGACGATGTGCCCAAAGCCATCGACGACGATAACGGCGTGGCGTCGGAAACCCAGTTGACCCTCAACGGCAACGTGCTGACCAACGATGTGCAAGGCGCGGACCGTGTGCCGGTCGGTGAAAATTCCGGGCCCATCACCCCCGGCACGTTCGTCGGTACCTACGGCACCCTGGTGCTGAATGCCAATGGCACTTACACCTACACCCTGAACACCAGCGACGCCGATTTCAAAGCCCTGAACGGCGGCGGCAACGGCACCGAGACGTTCACCTACACCCTGACCGATGCCGACGGCGACAGCAGCACCGCCAACCTGGTGCTGAACATCCACAACAACGACGATGGGGTGACGATCAACGGCCTCGACGTCGAGGGCGGTGAACTGACCGTCTACGAGAAAAACCTCACGGACGGCACCAGTCCCAACACTCCGGCGCTGACCCAAAGTGGCACCTTCACCGTCACGGCACTCGATGGCCTGCAAACCCTGACCGTGGGCGGCATCACCGTGGTCAGCGGTGGCGTGGCCGTCGGTTTCCCGCAATCGATCACCACCCCGTTGGGCAGCACCCTGACCATCACCGGTTTCAACCCCGAAACCGGCGTGGTCAGCTACAGCTACACCCTGGTCGACAATGAAACCCATCCGGATGCCGACGGCACCAACAGCATCACCGAGAACTTCAACGTCGTCGCGACCGACACCGATGGCAGCACCGCGTCCGGGCAGATCAACGTCAACATCGTCGATGACTTGCCAACCGCCAAGCCTGACGCGGACTCCGTGCAGGAAGGCGGCACCGTCAGCGGCAACGTGCTGGACAACGACATCGGCGGCGCCGACGGTCTGGGCGCGGTGATCGGCGTGCGTGCCGGCGGCAATACCTCGACCCCGGCAGTCGGCGGTCTCAATACGCAGATCAACGGCAACTACGGCTACCTGACCCTCGACGCCAATGGCAATGCGGTCTATCACAGCAACCCGAACGCCGTGAGCGGCCCGGGTGCAGTGGATGTGTTCACCTACACCGTGCGCGATGCCGATGGTGATCAAAGCACCACGACCATCACCATCGACGTCTACAGCAGCTGCCTGCAAGCGGTGAGCGACACCGACGTCACCGTCTACGAAAAAGCCCTCGACTTGAGCAAGGATGGTCAGGACCTGGCGCCGGGCACGGTTGTGGGCAGTCAGCCGGGCAGCACCGGTGAAACCGCGTCCGGCACGCTGGTCGGTTCGGTCAGCGGTGCTGTGGGTGCGATTACCTACGCACTGGTCGGCAGCGCCACCGGGGCTCACGGGCAAATCCTGCTCAACCCGAATGGCACCTACACCTATACGTTGACCTCGCCACCAAGCACCAATCCAAACGCCAACGATGGGCCAAACGTCACCCAGGAAACCTTCACCTACCAGGCCACTGATTCCCTCGGCAACGTGGTCACCAGCACCATCGTGGTCAACATCGTCGATGACGTGCCCACCGCGAAAGCCGATGTTGATTCGGTACAGGAAGGCGGCACCGTCAGCGGCAACGTGCTGGACAACGACATCGGCGGCGCCGACGGTCTGGGCGCGGTGATCGGCGTGCGTGCCGGCGGCAATACCTCGACCCCGGCAGTCGGCGGTCTCAATACGCAGATCAACGGCAACTACGGCTACCTGACCCTCGACGCCAATGGCAATGCGGTCTATCACAGCAACCCGAACTCGGTCGCCGCGCCAGGCGCTACCGACACCTTCACCTACACCGTACGCGATGCCGATGGCGATCAAAGCACCACCACCATCACCATCGATGTCTGCAACAGCAACATCAACGCGGTCACCGATACTGATGTGACCGTCTACGAGAAAGCCCTCGACCTGAGCAAGGATGGCCAGGACCTAGCGGCCGGCACCGTCACCGGCAGCGAACCGGGCAACACGGGTGAAACCGCGTCCGGCACGCTGGTTGGTTCGGTCAGCGGCGCTGCTGGCGTGATCAGCTACACCCTGGTCGGCAGTGCCAACGGCACGTTCGGGCAAATCCTGCTCAATCCCAACGGCACCTATACCTACACCTTGACCTCGGCACCGAAAACCACGCCGGGTGCCAACGATGGCCCCAACACCCTGAGCGATACGTTTACCTACAAAGCTACCGATGCGCTGGGCAACACCACCACCAGCACCATCGTGGTCAACATCGTCGATGACGTGCCCAAGGCCGTGGCGTCGGAGCGTTCAGTGGCGGCGGTCGAGATCGACTCCAACCTGCTGCTGGTGATCGATGTGTCCGGCAGCATGGCCGACGCATCCGGTGTGCCGGGCCTGTCACGGCTGGCGCTGGCCAAGCAGGCGATCAGTGCTCTGCTCGACAAGTACGACGACCTCGGCGACGTCAAAGTGCAGATCGTGACGTTCAGCAGCAATGCCACCGACAAAACGTCGGTGTGGGTCGACGTGGCGACTGCCAAGTCGATCGTCGCCGGCCTCACGGCGGGCGGCGGCACCAACTACGACGCGGCGGTGGACGTGGCGCAAGACGCGTTCAACACCAACGGCAAGCTGACAGGCGCACAGAACGTCGGTTACTTCTTCTCCGACGGTAAACCCAATGAAGGTTCGATCGGGACGCAAGACGAGGCGAACTGGAAAGAATTCCTGACCGAGAATCAGATCAAGAACTACGCGATCGGCCTGGGCAAGAACGTCGACAATGATTCCCTCGATCCGCTGGCGTATGACGGCACCGGCACGGGCACCAATACCAACGCCGTGATCGTCACTGACCTGGGGCAACTCAATTCAGTGCTCTCGGGCACGGTGATTGGCGCACCGGTTACCGGTTCGCTGCTGGGCGAGGGTGGGTCGTTCGGAGCGGATGGCGGCTTCATCAAAACCATCACCGTCGACGGCACCACCTACACCTACGATCCGAAAGGCAACAGTAACCAGGGTTCGTTGAACTTCAGCGGCGGCGCCAACCACGGCACGTTCAACACGACCAACAACACCCTGAGCATCGCCACCGATAACAAGGGCACGCTGGTGGTGAACCTCGATACCGGCGAATACAACTACGTGTCGCAGAAAACCACTTCGGTGGTGCTCACGGAAAACATCGGTTTCACGCTCAGCGACAACGACGGCGATCTCGCCAGCTCGACACTGGTGATCAAAGTCATCCCGAACGCCGCACCGGTGGCTACCGATGATCACATCATCACCAACGTGCTTTCTGGCAGCGTGACGGTGCCCGGTGAATTGCTTCTGGCCAACGATACCGACGCCGATGGCGATCCGCTCAAAGCCTCGCCAACCACGTTCAATACGGGCTGGATCGCCAAAGGTGCCGACTTCACCGGGACCGGCGCGATCGACTTCTCCGGCAACGGCGTCAAGCCGAGCAACCAGAGCCTGAGCAATGTGCGTGGCTCGTTCGCAGCCAATACCGCCTCCATGACGGCCCTGTTGGTGATCAGTGGTTACCTGGGCCCGGTCACTGCGGCCAACACCAACGATGAGGACCGCATCACCGTCAACCTCAAGCAGGGCGAGACCCTCAACCTCGACCACAACCTGGCCGCCGGCCATATCACCATGGAGTACTCCATCAACGGCGGTGCCTGGATCGCCCTCGCCGATGGCCAGACCATTACGGCGAACGCCGATGGCGTTTATCAGATCCATGTCACTAACATTACCAACACCGGTGGCGGCAGCGGTGCAAGCAACTCGGAAGGCTATGAGCTGACCATGAAGCTCGATTATTCCGGCGCCCATGACACCACCCCGGATTACCACGGCACCTACACCGCCAGTGACAACCATGGCGGTAGCGACAGCGCCAACCTGAGCATCAGCTATCAGGACGGTCACACCCTCACCGGGACCGCGGGCAACGACACACTGGTGGCGGGCGCCGGTGACAACATCATCAATGCCGGTGACGGCAATGACGTGCTCACGGCGGGCAACGGCAACAACACGCTGCATGGCGATGCGGGCAATGACTTGTTGTTCAGCGGCACGGGCAACGACGTGCTCGATGGCGGTATCGGCAACGACACCGCCAGCTACGCCCATGCCAGCGCCGGGGTGACGGTCAATCTCGGCCAGCTCGGGCCGCAGAACACCTTCGGCGCTGGCACCGACACCCTGACCGCCATCGAAAACCTGGTCGGTTCGGACTTCAACGACAACCTCACTGGCGACAACAACAGCAACATCATCACCGGCGGCCTGGGTAACGACATACTCAAGGGCGAGGGCGGCGATGACTTCCTGATCGGCGGCCTGGGCAACAACACCTTGACCGGCGGCAGCGGCGCCGACACTTTCCAGTGGTTCAAGGGCAACAGCGGCCACGACGTGATCACTGACTTTACGCCGGGCACCGACAAACTCGACCTGTCGCAACTGCTGCAAGGGGAGAACGGTACCGCCGCGTCGCTCGATGACTACCTGCACTTCACCGTCAGCGGCAGCGGCGCGTCGCTGGTCACCAGCATCGACGTCAGCGGCATGGCCGGCGCGGCGCCGAACCAGACCATCGACCTCGCCGGCGTCGACCTGGCCAGCCATTACGGCGTCACACCGGGGGCGGGCGGGATGATTGCGGGGGCGGACACGGCGACCATCATCAACGGCATGCTCAATGATCATTCGTTGAAGGTGGATACCGTCTGATCTGAAAAGCGGGCTACTCGCAATCGCGATGGATCAGTCAACTTCACTGTTGAATGTGAAAGCGCAATCGCGAGCAAGCTCGCTCCCACAGGGTTTTCAGTGAACCGGGATTGGGTGTTCGCCGGGAATACCTGTGGGAGCGAGCTTACTAGCGATGAACGATAACGCGGTGTATTGGAAAAAAACTCACATCGGCTCCGGCGGCCCGATCAACCGCCCCATCACGCCGAACACGCCCAACTCCCTGATCGCCTCCAGCTCGCCCCGGGTCTCGACCATTTCCGCTATCAACGGCAGGTCAATGCTGTTGGTCGCGCGGAAGATCGCTTCGATAAACAGCCGTTTATCCGGCTGCTTGTCAATGTGCCGGATATAGGTCCCGTCGATTTTCAGGTAGGCCAGGCCCAGCTGGGTCAGGTTACCGATCTGGCTGAAGCTGCCGCCGAAATGCTGCAGGCCGATGCGGTAGCCTGTGTCGAGCAGGCTATGGCTCAGTCGTTGAAGTTCGTCGGGCGGCGGCAGTTGGCGTTCGTCGATTTCCAGGGTCAGCAGCGGTGCCAGTTCCGGCAGTGATTCGAGCATGTCGAAGATCAATTTCAGTTGCGACTGATCGCGCAAGGTGCCGCCGGACACACTCAAGGCGAGCGGCCGGCGATTGACTGCAAGGTAGTCGAAGGTCGCTTCGAGCATCGCCAGGTCTAACCGCGCCGACCAGTCGAAACGCTCGATCCATGGCAAAAACTGTCCGGCGGCAATCGCCTGGCCCTGCGGGTCGAGCAGGCGAGCGACAACTTTGTGATGCAGCACTTCGCCGGGCTCGGCGCATTGCACCACCGGTTGAAAGTACAGCTGCAATTTGCCTTGGGTCAGGGCGTCGTCGATCCAGGTTCGCCAGTCGTGATGGGATTGTTTCGGAGTGCTTTCGCCTTGGCTCACAAGCGCCCAAGGGCGTTCGGGACGCTGGCGGGCTTGAGTCAACGCCTGATCGAGGCGCAACAGCACATCGGTGGCGGCTTCGCCGGGGTGGTACGCGACGACACCCAGATGGGCGACGGGCATGCAATCGCTGGCACCGGTCAGGCGCAGGTTTTCCAGAGTGGCACTGATCTCGGAGGCCAGGCGCGTCGCCTCTTCGGTTCCCAGACCTGGTGTGAGCAGGCTGAACTCGCCCCCGCGATTGCGTGCGGCCAACCAGGTGCGCCGCTCCGGCAACCGCGTCAGGCGTTTGAGCAATTCAGCGACCGCGCCGATCAAGGCATCGGTACGCTGGCCGCCCAGGCGTTGGTTGAGGCCGTTGAGGTCGTTGAGCCGCAGCATCAACAAATGACCCTCACAGTTTTGTTCGGCGACCAGCAAATGGTCAGCCAATTGCTCATCCAGCAAGCGCCGATTGGCCAACCCTGTCTGGCTGTCCTGATAAGACTCACTGCGCAGTTTTTCACTGCGCGCCGCCTCTTCGCTGAACAACGCCTTGAGCTTCTCGACCATCTGGTTCATCGCCAGCACCACACGTTTGAGTTCCGGCGTGCGTGGCAACTTCGGCAGGCTCAAGAACTCGCGTTTACTGATGGCTTCGGCCTGGCGGACCATGCTGTCGAGCGGACGAAGTTGGCGCCGCAACAGCCAGCCACCGAGTACCGCACTGAGTAATCCGCACACCAGCAACCAGATCAGGCTGCCCAGGGTGCTGTCCCAGAGTTTGGCCAGGGCGAACTGCGGATTGCTCAGGACTTCGACCCGCGCCACCTGCTCCCAGCCGCGCATGATCAACGCATCGCCGCCTTCATGACGCAGATTGACCAGGCTGACGAACCAGCCAGGCACACCCTTGATCTGCGCCGAGGCGCTGCGCTCTATCAGAACTTGCTGGTTATCGATGCTGATGATGCGGATGTTGCTGAAATAGCCGCTGTCGAAAATCGAACTGACCATCAACTCCATCATTGCCGGGTCATCGACTTGAGCGGTCAGTGATAAACCCAGGGCGGTGGCGGCATCCTGGGCGTGAGCGCGCAACTGGCCGAGGGTCTGCTCGCGGGAGCTTTCCAGGCCGACAAAAAAACTGCCGCTGAACGCCACCAGCAAGAACAGGCAGATGGCGAGAAACAATTGATTGCGCAGTTTCATGAATCGCTCCTTGCTCTAGCGACTAGCCCTCGCCCACGGCGAACCCTTCAACTTGCATCTTTTGCAGAACGTCTTGCCAGCGCGAGAGTTTTTTTGAATCGCTGCTGCGTTGACCACCGTTTTTGCCCGGCAGATACAGGCCCTCGGCATTGAAGGCGTACACCGGCAGCAGGTCTTTGCGCTGCGAGGCGGGGCGGATTTCGCCGATCAGGTTGTCCAGCACCAGTGGGTCGGCGGTGGGACTGCTGTAGAACGTCAGCACCATGTGTGCCTGGTTCTGCGCCAGTGCCTTGACGTAGGTGATGCGCAATTTTTCGCTGGGAATGCCGAGCTGGCGCAGGCTGAAATATTTTGCCAGCGCGTAGTCTTCGCAGTCGGCGGCACCCTTGATCAGGGCCTCGACGGGCGTGGCCCAGTAATCGGTCTGGCGCCAGATGCGGGTGTCGTCCTGAAAATTCAGTTGCTGATTGAAGAAGCGATTGACCGCACTCAACTGCTCGCGCTCCGGTGCGTCGCGTTCGCTCTGCAGCATCTGACTCCAGGCTTCGATTCGCCCGCGCGCGGGGCCGAGGGTGCCGTGGCGCTTTTCGGCGATTTGCAGGATCTGCGCAAAATCCCAGTTGGCCTGGACGCTGTTCAGTCCTGCCAGCAGGAAAGCGCTCAGCAGCAGCCAGCCGCCGAACCGAAGTCGGGGCGTTTGCCATCCTGGACTACGCGGACCGCGGGGCATGTCGGGCTGCTCGGATGCAGATTGGTGAAGTCTAGGTGGTGTTTGTTGAAAGGTGGGGCTGGTCGTCGGGTCGAGGCGGTCTGGTAGCCGACTTGTCTTTTTATCCGTTGCTGCGGGTATGGCGGCTTATGGTTTCGGTGATGACGGCCTACCGGCCAACCAATCTTTACCAGGTGTCCCCGATCCAACTGTAGGAGCCGGCTTGCTGGCGATGGCGGTGTTTCAGTCGACATCATCGCGACTGACATACCGCCATCGCCAGCAAGCCGGCTCCTACAGGAAAGATGCGCACGAACCAGATAAACAGGCCGGCCGGCAGGCCGCCTCGCGGTGCGGTGGCGGTAGCCGCCCCCGGCCATGGATGGCCGATGGCGGCGTGCCCACGGAGCAGGACCGGAGCGAGGGCATGCCGAGCCACAGCGAGGCACCGAACGAAAGGGGCAAAAGCGCTTGGTTACTTGGCGCTTTTCCAAGTAACCCGCCGTAAGGGCGGAACCCTGGGTGGCCATAACCACAGCAACGGATATGTACCCAAACCCAAACCCAAACCCAAACAAGCCTCAAACCTTACGCAAAGTCTTCTGCCTGAGAATATAGATCGTCACCAACACCGCACTGGTCAGCATGAACCCCCGGGCCCAAACCATCGGCACCAGATAGCAGGAAAACAGAATGCTCACCCACATCAACCCAATGGCATAAACCTTACCCTTGAGCGGAATGCCATTGCCTTCGAGGTAATCACGAATCCACGGTCCAAGCCGCGGATGATCCACCAGCCACTGATAAAAACGCGGAGAACTGCGGGCGAAACAGGCGGCCGCCAGCAACAGGAAAGGCGTCGTGGGCAATACCGGCAGGAAAATCCCGATCACCCCCAACGCTACGCTCAGCCAGCCGATGGCCAGCAGCACGTAGCGCAACATCAGGGAGCGGTTGCCTATGGGGTTGTCCATAGGCAGGACCTTAGTGGTGGCGTGGCTTGAGGATCGCCGGTTTCTCGTCTGGTGCGTTGCACAGCAGGTACAGCGCAGTCAGGGCTTCCGGGATCTGCACGATCATGTCGTCCATCAGGTTGGCGTCGGCGGCAATGTCGGAGAACTCCGGTTGCTCGTCGAACAGGCCCGAACCGACCATGATCGGCAGCAGCATTTCGCTGACTTCGTCTTCGGCGGTTTCGAACCAGGCTTCTTCGCGAAGGAACACGCCTTCCATGAAACCGATGCACCAGCCGCGCAGCTCGGAGTCGTCCGGGTCTTCGCCCAGGTCCAGGTCGCACGGCAACTCGAATTCTTCATCGGAGGCCAGTTGGCGAGCGATGTGGGCCTTGAGGCCGATCAGGGTGGCTTCGATCTCTTCGCGTTGAGCTTCGCTGCTGTAGTGCGGCTCTTCGGCGAAGAGAGCGTCGATCCATTCACGTTCGGGAACGTCTTCGGAACAGATCGACAGCGCGGTGAGGTAGCCGTGGGCGGCCACATAGTCCAGCGCCTCGTCATGCAGTTCATCGGCGTCGAGGAAGACTTGCAGGCGGGTTAGTTGCTCAGCGAAGGACATTAAAGGACTACCTTGGGGAATGTTCGATGCGGGAATTCTAGGCCTTCTTGAGCGCTTGGGCCAGCCGCGCAGCATATTTGCACACGGTTGGCGTTGCCGAAGGCTGCTCCTGCAGGCGATCGTGTTCGCTCCCTCTTATCAGCGGTGCCCTGCGCGAGGTAGGCCTCGGGTATACTCGCGCGTTTTGTGATGCCCTGCTGGTTTCACGGCTGAGATGTGAAGCGTCATGCAACGCGCACTTACGATTTGTCAGTGCAGCGTCGCGGGTTCTGAACCAGCCTTGCAGGGATGTTTCGGTGATTTTTGGAGTTTCTATGCTCGAGCAGGCTCAACGCGTCCTCAAGGACATCTTCGGCTACGACAGTTTCCGTGGCCGTCAGGGTGCAATCATTGAGCGCGTGGCCAGTGGCGGCGATGCCCTGGTGCTGATGCCTACCGGTGGCGGTAAATCCCTGTGCTTCCAGGTCCCGGCGCTGTTGCGCGAAGGCCTGGCGGTGGTGGTGTCGCCACTGATCGCGTTGATGGACGACCAAGTGGCGACCCTCGAAGAACTGGGTGTGGCCGCCGCAGCGTTGAACTCCACCCTCAGCGCCGAACAACAGCGAGACCTGGCGGCCCGAATCAAGCGCGGTGAAGTGAAAATGCTTTACCTCGCCCCGGAGCGCCTGGTGCAGCCGCGCATGCTGAATTTCCTGCAAGGGCTGAACATTGCCCTGTTCGCCATCGACGAAGCGCACTGCGTGTCGCAATGGGGGCATGATTTCCGTCCGGAATACCTGCAACTGGGGCAGTTGGCGGAAATGTTTCCCGACGTGCCGCGCATCGCCCTGACCGCCACCGCAGACAAGCGCACCCGGGAAGAAATCGTCACCCGCCTGCATCTGCAAAATGCCGAACGCTTCCTGTCGAGCTTCGACCGCCCGAATATTTTTTACCGCATCGTGCCCAAGGAACAGCCGCGCAAGCAGTTGTTGGCGTTCCTTGCCGAGCGCCGCAGTGATGCAGGCATTGTTTACTGCCTGTCACGGAAAAAGGTCGAGGAAGTGGCCGCGTTCCTCAGCGAACAAGGTTTCCCGGCGTTGCCGTACCACGCAGGCCTGCCCAACGATTTGCGCGCGCACAACCAGAAGCGCTTCCTCAACGAGGAAGGCCTGATCATGGTGGCCACCGTGGCGTTCGGCATGGGCATCGACAAACCCAACGTGCGCTTCGTCGCGCACCTGGATTTGCCGAAATCCCTGGAAGCCTATTACCAGGAAACCGGACGCGGCGGCCGTGACGGTTTGCCGGCGGATGCCTGGATGGCCTACGGCCTGCAAGATGTGGTGATGCTCAAGCAAATGCTGCAGAACTCCGAGGGTGACGAACGCCACAAACGCCTGGAGCAGCACAAGCTCGATGCGATGCTGTCGCTGTGCGAAGAAACCCGCTGCCGCCGCCAGACCTTGCTGGCCTACTTCGATGAAGACATGCCCGAGCCGTGCGGCCATTGCGATAACTGCGTCGATGGCGTGCAGACCTGGGACGCTACCGAACCGGCGCGTCAGGCGCTCTCGGCGATCTACCGCACCGGCCAGCGTTATGGCGTCGGGCATCTGGTAGATGTCCTGCTCGGCAAGGACAATGAAAAGGTCCGCAGCTTCGGCCATCAGCACCTGTCGGTGTTCGGCGTGGGCAAGGCGCGGGCCGAGGGCGAGTGGCGCTCGCTGTTCCGCCAGTTGGTGGCTCGCGGTCTGGCCGATGTTGACCATGAAGGCTATGGCGGCTTGCGTCTGAGTGACAGCTGCCGGCCGCTGCTCAAGGGTGAAGTGACCCTGGAGCTGCGCCGCGACCTGAAGGCGCAAACCACCGCCAAGAGCAGCAAGAGCCAGGCGAGCCAATTGGTGCGTGGCGAAGAACGCGATCAGTGGGAAGCGTTGCGTGCCCTGCGGCGTAAACTCGCCGAAGAGCACGGCGTGCCGCCGTACGTCATCTTCCCCGATTCGACCTTGCTGGAAATGCTGCGCAGCCAGCCGACTTCGCTGGCGGAAATGGCCACGGTCAGCGGCGTCGGCGCGCGCAAGCTGGAGCGTTATGGCGAAGCCTTCCTCGAAGTGCTCGGTGGCCAGGCCGAGGCGCCGAAGGTGGTGGCCGACGTACGCCACGAACTGATCACGCTGGCCCGCGCGGGGATGACGCCGGTGCAGATCGCCGGGCAACTGCAATGCTCGGAAAAGAACGTCTACACCATGCTCGCCGAAGCGATCGGCAAGCAGCAGTTGTCACTGGAACAGGCGCTGGATCTGCCAGAAGACTTGATGGGTGAAGTGCAGGACGCATTCCTTGACGGCGAAGGTGAGTTGCCGCCGGTTTCAGAGATTTCCGAATTGTTTGCAGGCCGAGTGCCTGAAGGGGTCTTGTACTGCGTTCGGGCTGCATTGCAGTCGGAATTCGAAATTTGAGTCATTGGTTCTACTGATGTAACGATTCAGTACAGAACAAGCCTTGCCTACAGCCAAGGCTCATGCTTAGCTGACTAATAATTAGTATTTCTCTATTTCAGTCTAATCATGAGTGTTATATGCCGTTAACCGATCAACACCGCTTTGGCATGCAACTGGCCCAGATGTCGCGCGGCTGGCGTGCCGAACTGGACCGCCGTCTTGCCGGTCTCGGATTGTCCCAGGCGCGCTGGCTGGTGCTGTTGCACCTGGCACGCTTCGAACAAGCTCCGACCCAGCGTGAACTGGCACAAAGCGTGGGCGTGGAAGGGCCGACCCTGGCTCGTCTGCTCGACAGCCTGGAAAGCCAGGGGCTGGTTCAGCGTCAATCGGTGCTGGAAGACCGTCGGGCGAAAAAAATCGTCCTCTGCGCCCCGGCGCGCCCTCTGATCGATCAAATTGAAACCATTGCCACCCAACTGCGCCATGAGCTGTTCGAAGGTGTCGATGAGGCGGATTTGCGGATCTGCATGCGGGTTCACGGGCACATCCTGGCCAACCTTGAAAAGTCTTGAGGCATAACCTTTCGCCAGGTTTTTGAGATAGCGCGTCGAGCCGACTATAAGAACTACTGCGCAATATCGTGTTCGTACCGGATGTGCGAACGCGTGCAGATGGGTTTTGGTTAGTTAAGGGATGCTCATGCTAGAGAGTTGGCGAGTCGTTGTTCGGTATGGCGCCACGTGTTTGCTGGGCGGTGCCGCTGTCACTTGGTCGGCATTGGCGCCGGCACTGGGCCTGGGTGATATCACTTTGCATTCGGCGCTGAATCAGCCGCTGCGCGCTGAAATCGCTTTGGTCGATGCCGCTGGTCTGGAAGAGGGCGAACTGTCCGTCAGCCTGGCAACAGCCGACGAGTACAGTCGCGCAGGCGTCGACCGCGTGTTCTTCCTTAATGACTTGAAGTTCACGCCGATCCTGCGCGGCAAGCGCAATGTGATCCGGGTGACCTCCAGCAAACCCGTCAATGAACCGTTCCTGAATTTTCTTGTGCAGCTCAATCAGCCCAACGGACGTTTGCTGCGAGAGTACACCGTGCTGATTGATCCTCCGGGTACGCCGGGCATTGTCCCGATCGATGAAGAACCGGAGATCGAACGCAGCGCTTCTGCCTTTCCGAGTGTCCAGCCCGCCACCCCGGCTGCACCTGCGCCAAAGAAACCGGCACCCAAACCCGCCGTGGTCCCTGCCACTGACCCGCTGGCCGAGCAACTGGCCGCCAGCGTGCTGCAAGTCCAGCAATTGCAAGCCACCCTCGAAGAGCTCAACGGGAAGCTGCGAGCACAGGATGAGCAGATTGCCAGCGAGAAAAAGCAGGTCATCGAACTACAGACCCGATTGGCAGAGGTGCAAAACGCCGCAGCGGAGCCAGCGGCGCCGGCTGTGGTAGCGCCAGCGCCGATCGCGGTTGAGCAGCCCAAAACCAACTGGCTGTTGATTGGCGGATTGCTGGCGCTGGCGGGGTTGGTGTTGCTTGGCTGGTTCGTGCGGCGAAGACAGCAAACGGCGCAGGCCCCAATCGAGACGTCGTCACTGCAGGCGCCGCTGCCGCAGCAGCCTGCGCAACCGCAGATCGCTACAGCAGCGCTTTCATCGATTCCCGCCCACAGTGATGAACTGCCGGTCAGCGATGTGTTCGAGGAGGTGGCGGTCTATCTGGCCTATGGTCGATTTAGCGAGGCTGTCGATTTGTTGCAAGAGGCGATGGCCAAAGAGCCGGAGCGTACTGATCTTGCCGTGCAATTGCTGGAAGTACTTGGCAAACAGGGCGATGCCACGGCCTACGATAAGCAGGAAGCCAGGCTGCGAGACGCCGGGTTCGATGGGCAAAAGCTCCAGGACATTCGCGCCAGCCATCCAAAATTGCACCCCATTGCACCGCTGGCCGCTGTCGTCACGCCCCTGGTGACAGCGCCCATGGATGAGTCCCCGTTGAACCCGGATGACTTGGCGATGGATTCGAACTGGGACTTGATCGAGCTCATCGACACTGCTGCGCCGCACGCGTCATTAGCGAGCGATCCAGCATTGCCTGAACCCGAGAATGATTGGGAAATCGAACCCGCCTCCCGGTCCCTGGACGACAGTTTTCTCGACGAATTCCGCGAGCCAGGCCCTTCGCTGGAGCTTGAGCCGCTCAACCTGGAACCGGTCGACCCCGACAATGCCGAAAAACTGGAGCAGGCCCAGACCTGTATCGATGACGGCGATCTCGACAGCGCCATCGCTCTGCTCAACGAATTACTCAGGGACGCCGAGGAACCATTGAAACAGACGGCCCGCAGTCTGTTGGCCGGTATTCGCTGAAAATCCAAAGATCGTAAGCGATGAAGATGATTATGATAGCGACGCCCTCTGACTCAAGAGATCTGCCTGTCATGACCGTTAGCAAACCGGAAATCATCATCACCTATTGCACCCAGTGTCAGTGGCTGTTGCGAGCCGCCTGGCTGGCGCAGGAACTGCTCAGTACCTTTGGCGACGACCTGGGCAAAGTGTCCCTGGTGCCCGGAACGGGCGGGGTCTTTCATGTTTTTTGTGACGATGTACAGATCTGGGAGCGCAAGGCTGAAGGTGGCTTCCCCGAGGCCAAGGTGCTCAAGCAGCGGGTCCGCGATCAGATTGATCCGGACCGCGACCTGGGGCACAACGACCGCACTCAGTGAGACGCCGCCGCTACGGCTTTCCTGCTTGAACTGCCAGAGAGCCTGCTCGACACCACAATCGCGACAATGATCAGCGCGCCGCCGAACAGCATGCGCAGGGTCGGGTTTTCATTGAACAGCAGCCAGGCCATGGTGATGCCATAAACCGGCTCCAGGGCAAAGACCACCGCAGCGGTACGCGCCTTGATCACCGCCAGGCTGGCAACAAAAAGGCTGTGGGCGACACCGGTGCAGAACACGCCGAGCAGGCCGATCCACAACCAGTCGATGGCGCGCACCTCGCTCAAGTGCGGTGCCGCCGCCGGCAGCAGGCACAAGCCGACCACCACGTTCTGACACAACGCCGCCTGCACCGGCGGGATGCGTGCCGAGCTTGCGCGATTGGTCAGCGACAAGAGGGAGAACAACAGCCCCGAAAGCACCGACCACAGCAGGCCGGTCGTGGCGCCGCTGGCCAGATCGAACTCAGGCGTGACCAACACCAGCCCGACGCTGACCAACGCCACCAGTGCGATCTCATTGGCGCGGATTCGCTCACGGAAAATCAGCCCTTCGAGGATCACGGTAAAGGCCGGGAAACTGGCAAAGCCCAGGGTCGCGATGGCCACGCCGGCGACTTTCACGGAAATGAAGAAACTCACCCAGTGCCCGGCCAGCAACAAGCCGCTGAGCAACAGTCGACGCACATCCACCGCCGCGAGTCGTTGCCAGCGAGTATTGCTGGCAAAACGGGCAAAAAATGCCAGCGCCAACACCGCGAACGCAGCCCGACCAAAGACGATGATCGCCGGTGACGCGGCGGCGAGCTTGCCGAACACACCGGTCAGGCCGAACATCAGAGCGCCAATGTGCAGGGCGCCAAGGGCGGTACGGGGAGTCATGGCTATCCTTAAAAATATCAATCCGGTCGACACTACGCCGACCTTGTAGGCGCTGCCTTCAGCAGCTCCTGCATTGAACGCGCAAACACCCGTCATGTCTGTCGTCGGACTATTGTTATTTGTCGCCAGCCTCGCGCCGCAGTTTTCCCGGTGATGTGCCGAACTCCCGTAGCACGGCGGCGGCAAAGGCACTCTGGGAACTGTAACCAACCCGCGCAGCAATCTCGCCGATGGGCAGGTCCGAACTGCGCAACAACGCGACAGCCTTGTGCAGGCGTCGACTGCGAATGTAGTCCATCGGCGTCTGACCGCATTCGGCCACGAACCGCGCATGCAGGCGAGCGCTGGAGAGACCGGCCACGCGGGCCAGGTCGGCGACTTGCAGCGGGTAGGCGGCGTACTGGTCAATGTGCGCATTCAGCGCGGCGTACGGCAGGCGCCGGCCGCCGGCGCTGTCCGGCCTGGCGTTGTTCAGGCTGGCCAGCAACAGCACCGCACCCTGTTGCGCGATCAGCGGATCATCCACCGGACTGTTGGCCAGCCAGCTGACCAATTGGCTTTGCCCGGCATCCAGCGACAAGCGGCCGGCGTTGTCGAGCAAGCGACGACTGGCTTCGGCATGCTCGCCCAGGGATTGGCCAATCCATTGATCGTCGGGTACGTCCAGGACCAGGCAGCGGCTGCCATTGGAACTACCGCAGGCGTGATGAAACCCGGACGGAATCACCACGAAGCTTTGCTGAACCACCTGACTGCCGCGCCCGTCGACTTCGAAATCCAGTGCGCCCGACAACCCGAACACCAGTTGCGCGTGTTCGTGGCTGTGGACGATCAGGTCTTCGGTGTATTGGCGCAGGGTGAGGATCGGTCTCATCGCGGGTCTCCCGGTTCTGGGCGCCAGTCTACACCGGCACGGCTTGAGCGCGCTGTCACAAGACTGACTTGGCGCTGTCATGGGCCATTAACCCGACCGGCGCAAGCTTGCCAAAACTTGTCCTGAGGGTTGCCCATGACCAGCGCCGAGCTCGCCAGACCCAGCCGTAAGCAACGTGTCCGGACCTTGTGGATTTCCGACGTGCACTTGGGCACGCGCGATTGCCAGGCCGAGCATTTGTCACAGTTTCTCAAGGGCTATCACGCGGACAAGATTTACCTCGTCGGCGACATCATCGACGGCTGGAAACTGCGCGGCGGCATGTATTGGCCACAGGCGCACACCAATGTCATCCGGCGCCTGCTGACCATGAGCAAACGCGGGACCGAGGTGATTTATGTCACCGGCAACCACGACGAATTCCTGCGCCGCTATTCGAAACTGATTTTGGGCAACATCCAGTTGGTCGATGAAGCGGTGCATGTGACCGCCGATGGCCGACACCTGCTGGTGATCCACGGCGACCAGTTCGATGTGATTACCCGCTATCACCGCTGGCTGGCTTTTCTTGGCGACTCGGCCTACGAATTCACCCTGACCCTCAACCGCTGGCTCAACCATTGGCGCGCGCGTTACGGCTACGGTTACTGGTCGCTGTCGGCGTACCTCAAACACAAAGTGAAAACCGCCGTCAGCTTTATCAGCGACTTCGAGGAAGCCATCGCCCATGAATGCGTCAAGCGTGAGCTGCATGGCGTGGTGTGCGGGCACATTCACCATGCCGAGATCCGCAAGGTCGGCGAGGTGGATTACCTCAATTGCGGCGACTGGGTGGAGTCGTGCACGGCGCTGATCGAGCATTGGGACGGCACGATCGAGTTGTATCGCCTGGCGGATGCGCAGGCGCGGGAGGCGGTGTTGAAGGCTGCGAAGGTGGCGGAGCTGGCTTGATCTGTTAGATGTGCAGTGTCTGCGCCGGTCTCTTCGCGGGCTTGCCCGCGAAGATGGCAGAACAGTCAGACCATTCTTTTGAATCAGGCCGGCGCGTGTTGCTCCATCGCCGCCTTGTAAATCGAGTTCTTCGGTTGCGCAAACAACCGCTCCATCATAGGCTCGAAAAAGCTCAACGGCAGGGTGTCATACGCCGGATCAAACGCCGCCGCATCGTACTTGGCACAAAACTCGATGGTCGCCTGGTACTGCGGGTGGTCGCGGAATTGCTCGCGCAAATGCCGGTCCATGCCCAGGTGATGGAAGAAGTAGTAGCCCTGGAAAATCCCGTGTTTCTCCACCATCCACACATTCTCGGCGCTGACGAACGGCTTGAGGATCGCCGCGGCAATATCCGGGTGGTTATAGGAACCCAGGGTGTCGCCGATGTCGTGGAGCAGGGCGCACACCACATACTCTTCATCGCGGCCATCACGCCAGGCGCGGGTGGCGGTTTGCAGGGAGTGGGTCAGGCGATCCACCGGGAAGCCGCCAAAATCACCTTCCAGTAACTTCAGGTGCGCCGTAATACGGGCCGGCAACTGGCGGGCGTAGGCACTGAAATCCGCGGCGATGATTGCCCAGTCTTCCTGGGTGCCGTCTTTCATGTGGGTGAAGCGAGCGTTGGCATTCATTGGCAATCCTCGGGTGATCTAGAACGGTACGCGTCCCAAAATCATGTCGCGATACATGACGAAATCACCGAGCAGGCTGTAGAAAGGGTGTTGAAACGTAGCAGGACGATTCTTCTCGAAGAAGAAATGCCCGACCCACGCAAAGGTGTATCCGGCCAACGGCAAGGCCCACAACAGCATCCACGCGCCTCGGCCGATGGTCAGCGCCAGAATGAAAATAACCAGTGTCGTGCCGATAAAGTGCAATCGTCGGCAGGTACTGTTGCTGTGTTCGCTGAGGTAATACGGGTAGAACTCAGCGAAGCTGTTGAAACGCTTGATGTTTTCCACGACTGCGATCTCTGTGGTTATTGTTCTGACTGCAAGTTGTTCTGCGGGTAGCTTATTTGAGTCTAGAGTGATCATTGGCATCAGCCAGTGACAATGGGCGCCACTTTAGTATCCTTCGGAAATGGGCTGTAGCACTCGGCCATCATGCAAGACACCGACATGAGCGAAAGAACGACTTCTGCAAGCTGGGCGATGGGGATTGTCAAAGCACTGGAAATGGACGGCCTGGATTGCCGGGTATTGTTCAAGCAGCTTGGGCTCGACTATGCGGCACTGGATGATCCGGATGCGCGCTTCCCGCAAGATTCCATGACACGTCTTTGGCAACGTGCGGTTGAGCTGTCCGGCAACCCGGCGATTGGCCTGAACATGGGCAAGGTGGTGCGACCCGCTCAGTTTCATGTGGCTGGCTACGCCTTGATGTCCAGCCAGACCTTGGCCGAAGGTTTCAAGCGCCTGGTGCGTTACCAGCGGATCATTGCCGAAAGCGCCGACCTTAGCTTTCGCCTGCTGGATGAGGGGTATGCGCTGATCCTGACGGTGCATGGCGACCATTTACCGCCGACCCGTCAAAGCGCGGAGGCTTCGCTGGCTTGCGCCCTGGCACTGTGCGGCTGGCTGACCGGGCGCACGCTGCACCCGCGCAAGGTGCTGGTGCAGGGCGATCAACCGGCCAATATCGAACCCTATAAACAAGCCTTCCATGCGCCGCTGGTATTTAACGCACCGTACGATGCGCTGATCTTCGAGCGCGCGGACATGGAAGCGCCGCTGCCGACCGCCAACGAAGCCATGGCGTTGCTCCATGATCGTTTTGCCGGTGAATACCTGGCGCGGTTTTCCGAGAGTCGCGTCACCCACAAGGCGCGGCAAGTGCTGTGTCGCCTGCTGCCCCAAGGCGAACCCAAGCGTGATGCCGTGGCGCAGACGCTGCACCTGTCGCAACGCACGTTGCAGCGACGCTTGCAGGAAGAGGGCACGAGTTTTCAGACGTTGCTCGACGACACCCGGCGCGAACTGGCCGAACAGTATTTGGCGCAACCCAGCATGACGTTGCTGGAAATCGCCTACCTGCTGGGCTTCGCCGACCCGAGCAACTTCTTCCGCGCCTTCCGCCGCTGGTTCGACGCCACGCCCGGGGAGTACCGGGCGCGGCTGCTGCAATCGCCAGCGGTGGTCAATGGCGCCAGAACGCCGGAATACACAACACAAACACCGTAATGATCTCGAGCCGGCCAAGGAGCATGCCGAACGAGAGAATCCACTTGGCAGCGTCCGGCAGGGTAGCGAAGTTGCCTGCCGGGCCGATGGTCTCGCCCAGGCCGGGGCCAACGCCGGACACGGTGCTGGCGGCGCCGGTCAGGGCTGTCATCCAGTCCACGCCCAGCAGTGACAGCAACAGCGCGATCACGCAGATGGTAATGGCGAAGAAGAACGAGAAGGTCAGGATCGAACGGACGATTTCTTCGTCGAGCCGGTGACCGTTGTACTTCTGCTTGATCACCGCGCGCGGGTGAATCAGTTGGTTAAGGTTGGCCTTGAGCAGGATGTAAGCCACCTGGAAACGGAAAATCTTGATCCCGCCGGCGGTCGAGCCGGAGCAGCCGCCAACGAAGCCCAGATAGAAGAACAGCATCAGCGAGAAATTGCCCCATAGGCTGTAGTCCCCCAGCGCGAAGCCGGTGGTGGTCACCACCGATGTCACGTTCAGCGCCACATGCCGCAACGCTTCCAGCCAGTGCAGCTGGGTGGTCCACCAATACCAGGTGCCGAGCACCAGCCAGGTCACCAGCAACATACCGAGCAAGCCTTGCACCTGCTGATCCTTGATCAGCGCCCGACGGTTACCGCGCAGGGTCGCCACGTACAGGGTGAACGGCAGGCTGCCAAGAATCATGATGACGATCGCCACCCAGTGCACCGCCGGTTGCGTCCACTTGGCCAGGGATTGGTCCGAGGTGGAGAAACCGCCAGTGGAGATCGCTGACATCGCATGGTTGATCGCATCGAACGGACTCATCCCGGCCCACCAGAACGCCAGGCTGCCGAGTATGGTAATGCCCACATAGGCTGCCACGATCAGGCGCGCCACCATGTGCGAGCGGGGCATGACTTTCTCGGAACGGTCCGACGATTCGGTCTGAAACAGGCGCATGCCACCGATACGCAGCAGCGGCAGAATCGCGACCGCCATGCCGATAAACCCGATGCCGCCGATCCAGTGCAGCAATGAGCGCCACATCAGGATGCCGGGAGACATGTCGTCCAGGCGATTAAGCACCGTCGCACCGGTGGCGGTGATGCCGGACATGCTTTCGAAGAACGAGTCGGTGTAGCTGATGTGCTGGGTCAACAGGAATGGCAGCGCGGCGAAGATACAGACCACCAGCCAGCTGCTGACGGTCAGCAGGTACATGTCCCTTGGCCGCAGGTGGACGTGTTCGGGGCGCCCGGGGATGACCAGGGCGAGGCCGGCGACAAAGGTGATCATGCTGGCCCAGAGGAAGGACGGCAGGTCACCGGTGCGTTCGAAGATCACCAGCGTGGCCATGGGCACGACCATGGCGATGGCCAGGGTGATCAGGAAGATGCCGATGATGAAACCAATGAGACGTAAGGTCGGCAACGCCATGAAGTCCGCTCGGGCTGAAATAGGGAAGGGCGCCATTCTACCTGCGAGGCAGGGCATGTAAACCGCACTGCCAGAGTAGTTACCGCTAGAATAGCCGCACAATTTTTTCTGGAGGTGGCCGATGCAGGCTCTCGACGCTTTGCTCAACCGTGTTTCCGTTCCACGACTGCTAGATCCCGCACCCACCGCCGAGCAGCGCGAAGTGTTGTTCGGCGCAGCCATGCGCGCACCGGACCATGGTCACTTGCAACCTTGGCGGTTCCTGACGGTAGAAGGCGCGGCGCGCGAACAAATGGGCGAGTTGCTGGCTGAAGCCGCGAAGCTGCAGGACGGTGAAGTCACTGAGGCTGCCATCGACAAGGCCCGTAACGGCCCGTTACGCGCACCCTTGGTGGTTGTGGTGATCGCTCGTGTGCAGGAACACGTCAAGTATCCGAAGTCCGAGCAATTGCTGGCGGCGGGATGTGCGGCCCACGGGATTTTGCTGGCGGCTTACGCGCAAGGCATCGGTGCGGTGTGGCGCACCGGCGACCTGGCGTACTCGCCGCATGTGGCCAAGGGCCTGGGGCTGTCGGAAGGCGAAGAGGTGATTGCCTTCCTTTACCTCGGCACACCGCAGAAAGAACCGCGGGTGGCGGAGAAGGTGGATCTGGCCGAGTTCGTCAGCGCCTGGCCAGCCGCCTAAGCGGCGACTCCGGGCACCAACGGAAATTCCAGGCTGGCAATAAACCCGCCCTCCGGGTGATTGGCCAGTACCAGGCTGCCGCCATGGCGCTCCGCCGCGCGTCGCGCAATGGCCAGGCCCAGGCCATGTCCGGCGGCTGTCTGGCCGGGGGCGCGATAGAACGGTTCACCGAGCTGATTCAAATGCTCGGCGTTTACCCCCGGCCCGTGATCGCGCACGGTCACGACAATTTTCTCGCCGTTGCGCAGCGCCTGCATTTCAATCGGCAGCCCTCCTGACGGATTGAAGCGCTGGGCATTGCGCAGCAGGTTGTCCACGGCGCGCTCGATCATCGTCGGCCAGCCCGTGAGGTTCAACTGCGGTTCAGCCTCCAGATGGACGAGCTGGTCGGGCACACCCAGTTGAGCATCCTTTTGCAGGGTATGGAGCAGCGCATTGAGATCGACTTCTTCAGCGCTGGCGTTATCGGCATCGACGCGCGCCAATACCAGAATCTCGCTGATCAACGCTTCGAGCCGGTCGCATTCGCGGGTCAGGCGCGGCCAGAGTTTTTCCCGTTCTTCAGGCGTGGCCCGTTCGGCCAATGCCAGTGCAATGCGCAGGCGGGCGAGGGGTGAGCGCAGTTCGTGGGACACGTCACGCAGCAACTGCCGCTGACTGCCGATCAGGCTTTGCAGGCGAGCGCCCATGCGGTTGAAGTCATTGGCCAGCACGCCGAATTCATCGCGGCGGTTGGCCAGTTTGACCAGGCTGTTCTGTTGATAGGTGGTTTGTCCCAGGTCATGCACGGCGCCGCGTAAACGACTGAGCGGGCGGGTGATGGACAGGGTGACGAACAGGCTGAACAGGGTCAGCACCACCAGCGCGATACCCAGCGCACTCAAGGGCCAGAGCAGGCTTTCGCGGTGCCAGGCGTCGAGTTCAGGGTGGGGGATGCGGTAGATCAGCAGATAGGTGTCGCCGGTTTTTTCGCTGGTGTACTCGTCGGTCAGACGGCGCCAGGGCAGGCGGCGGTCATCGTTGTTCTGGCGTGCTTCGAAGGCTGCCGCACGGCGGGGGAAGGTGCCGCGCACCACCGGGTCGCCACTTTCGTTGAGCACCTGAACGTCGATGTGATACTGGCGTTTGCGTTGCTCGAGAATGTCCTGAGCGGCTTCCTCGCCCTGGGTCTCGTAGGTTTGCGTCCACTCTTCTGCCAGGGTGTTGAGGCCCGGGTGGCGACTGAGGATCCATGCATCCTGGTTGAGCATGTGCCCGAGCAGAATGGAAAGCCCTGCAACCAGAGCGATGGCCAGCCAGAAGCTGGCCAGAATCCGCCAGAACAATGAGCGCACAGAAGATCCTCGAACTGTCACAAACCTGTGTGGGAGCGAGCCTGCTCGCGAAAGCGTCGGCACATTCAACATCAACGTGTCTGAAAGAACGCTATCGCGAGCAACCTCGCTCCCACAGTTTCAAAAACATCAGACCCAACGGTGTTCAGCCGTTGGGTCCGGGATTAACGCATTATTGCGCTTTTTGCGGCTGTTGCGCTTTCCAGGCCTTGAATTCAGCCCATTCGGCGCGACGCTCAGTCTTCTTCTTCTGGATCTCGTCGAATTGCTTCTGTTGATCCGGTTTCAGCAAGGCGCGTACATCCGCCTCGGCTTTTTTGTGGTTCGCGGCCATTTCGTCTTTCATGGCTTTCTGGTCGGCGGGCGAGAGTTTTTCCAGGTACTTGTCGACCACTTGCTTACGCTCGTGCATCTGCTCGCCCATGATCTTGCGGATCTGCTCGCGCTGTTCGCGGCTCAGGTCCAGCTCGCTGTACGGGCCTTTACCGTGCATGCCGTGCATCTGACCGCCGTGGCGCGGGCCGTCCATCGGGCCACCCATCGGGCCGGAGCCTTCAGGCATGGCCATGGCAACGGTCGGCAGAGCGGCGGCGAACATCAGAGCGATAAGAGTCTTGCGCATGGTGAATCTCCTTGTCTCATTCCCGGTACGTTCCGGATGAGTACAGATTACGCAGATCAAGGTCAGCGGCGGTCAGCGGTAGGTAAAGCTTGAGTAAAGAAGATTTCATCAGTGGCTGACATAACGCCATGTGGGGATAGTGGTCTGTGGCGAGGGAGCTTGCTCCCGCTGGGCTGCGAAGCGGCCCCAAAGATAGACTGCTGCGCAGTCAACGGGAGCAAGCTCCCTCGCCACAGGTTGCAACAGGCCGGCTTTTTTTCGCTTTACAGACTGTAGTAATAGCCGCGGCTACGCAGGGCCACGATGCGCGGACGGCCATCCGGGTGCGGGCCGATCTTCTTGCGCAGGTTGCTGACGTGCATGTCCAGGCTGCGGTCATACAGGGTCAGCTTGCGGCCGAGGGCGATTTGCGCGAGCTCCTGTTTGTCCAGTGGTTCGCCGGGTTGCTTGAGCAAGGCTTCGAGCAGACGGCTTTCGGACACCGTCAGGGTCAGTTCTTTCTCATCGATGCTGACTACACCGCGCACCGGGCTGAAACACAGGTCGCCCAGTTCCAGCTGGCTGGACACCGCGGCCGGATGGCTGCGACGCAACACGGCGCGCAGCCGGGCGGTCAGCTCACGCGGGTCGCACGGTTTGGCCAGGTAATCGTCGGCACCCAGTTCCAGGCCGAGGATGCGGTCCAGCGGTTCGCCACGCGCCGAGAGCATCAGCACCGGTAAATCCGGGTGATCGCTGCGTAACTGCTTGAGCAGTTCCAGGCCGCTGCCGTCCGGCAGCATCACATCCAGCACCACGGCCGCTGGCGAGGTTTCAGCCAGTGCACGACGGGCACTCTGGCCATCGTGGCAGGCGCGAACCTGAAAGCCTTCCTGATTCAGCCAACTGCTCAGGAGCTCACACAGCTCCTGGTCATCATCAATTAGTAACAGCTCGCTCATGACTCACTCAATTTAGCCATTGTCGACGTTTTCGACTTGCACCACTGGCGAAGATACCGCAGAGCAGGGCCAATAGCGCTACCCCGGCGCCGATAACGAACCACTGCTGCTGATCGGTCAGCAACCGCGGCAACCCGCTGCCGGCCTGGGCTTCCTTGAGTTGCAGCTTCAGACGCTGGTTCTCCTGGCGCAACCGTGCCAGCTGGGCGCTTTCGCGTTCGCCATCGGCATTCTGCAATTGTTTGCTCAGTTCTTCTCGTTGCCGTTCGCTTTCTTTCAAGCGTTGCTGCAACTCGTTGATCTGGCTGCCGGCGCTGAGGGACAAAGGCGTCGAACTGCCGCCCTCGGCGCTTTCTTCACCGTGGGCGGGGGCCATGATCGACAACGTGACCAACAACAGACACAACGGACCTTTGCGCATCGCGACTCCTGATTCCAATACGAGTATTGGGAAGTTGTCGGCCGGCAGACGAGAATAATGAGCGATTGAGAACGCGATGAACCGATAAGGTTCATCGCGTGAGAGGGCGTTACGGCAGGACTTGCTTGAACGGCTTGACCAGAACGTTGGCGTAGACGCCTGCGGCGATGTACGGATCGGCATCGGCCCAGGCCTGGGCGGCGCTCAGGGAGTCGAATTCGGCGACGATCAGGCTGCCGGTGAAACCCGCTGCGCCCGGATCATTGCTGTCGACAGCCGGATGCGGGCCGGCCAGAACGATGCGACCTTCACCCTTGAGCACTTGCAGACGCTCAAGGTGCGCAGGCCGTGCGGCCAGGCGGGCTTCCAGGGAGTTGGCGACGTCTGTGGCAATGATTGCGTAAAGCATGTCAGTCCTCGGTTTTTGGCGTTGTGGTATCGGCGTCGTGCAGATGACGGGACAGGTAGATGCCCTGGCCAATCAGGAACAGCAAGGTCATGCCCAGGCTGCCGAAGACCTTGAAGTCGACCCAGTAGCTCTGGAAGGTGAACGCGACGAACAGGTTGGCGGCACCGCAAAACAGGAAAAACACGATCCAGGCGATGTTCAGGCGTGTCCAGACCGGGTCCGGCAAAGTCAGCGCGTGGCCCATGATGCGTTTGATCAGCAGGCGATCACCGATAAAGTGGCTGCCGATGAAACCCAGGGCGAACAGCCAGTTGACCACCGGCGCCTTCCACTTCAGGAAGGTTTCGCTGTGGAAGGCCAGGGTCAGGCTGCCGAAAACCAGGCAGGCGATAAGGGTCAGCCACTGGCTCTTCTCCAGCTTGCGCTGTTTGATGAACAGCGCGCCGTAGACCACCAGCGAACTGATGATCAGCATCGCGGTGGCACTGTAAATACCGCCTACAGTTACCTCATGGCCGGCGATATCGACGACCCGTGGATCAATTTTGAAAACGATGAAAAACAGCAGGAGCGGGATGAAATCGATGAATTGTTTCACAGTGGCAGCCAGAAGCAGGATGTGGCGGCATAATAACAAACATATGGGCGCGCGATAGCGCCAGCTGATTTGAGGTTACAAAGCCCTGTGAATGTTGATTTGCACTGCCATAGCACGGCCTCCGATGGCGCCCTGGCGCCTGCGGTACTGGTTGCGCGTGCGTTCGAGAAAGGCGTGCGAGTCCTGGCCCTGACCGATCACGACACCCTCGAAGGCATCGCTGAAGCCCGGGAAGCGGCGAACGCGCTGGGGATGCAACTGGTCAACGGCGTCGAATTGTCGTGCACCTGGGGCGGCGCGACCATTCATGTGCTTGGCTATGGTTTCGATGTCAATGCCGCACCGTTGGTCGAAGCGATCGCCAAATTGCACGATGGCCGCTGGCTACGGTCCGAAGAAATAAGTCGCAAACTGGCATTGAAGGGTATGCCGGGGGCGCTGGAAGGCGCCCGGGAAATCCAGCAGGAGCTGGGGGACAGTGGCAACGCACCGGCCCGCCCGCACTTTGCCGACTGGATGGTACGCGAAGGTTTGGTAAAGGATCGCGCCGAAGCGTTCCGCAAATGGCTGGGCGCCGGCAAACTGGGGGACGTCAAGCAACACTGGCCGACCCTGGAAGAAACCGTCGAAACCCTGCGCGCGGCCAAGGCCTGGGTCAGTCTGGCCCACCCATGGCATTACGAGTTCACTCGCAGCAAGCGTCGTCGCCTGATTGCCGACTATATTCAAGCAGGCGGCCACGCGATCGAAGTGGTCAATGGTTACCAGCCCGCCGACCAAGTGGGCAGCCTGGCCATTCTTGCCCGCGAGTTCGGTCTGCTGGTTAGCGCCGGCAGTGATTTCCATGGCCCAGGCGGGTGGTCGGAAATCGGTGAGTACCGCCCGCTCCCGGAGGATCTGCCACCCCTGTGGTGTCGATTCAAACATGACCCAGTTATTGCCGCCGTCTGAACAGGTAGAGAATGTGAGTCAATTTTTCCAGATTCATCCGGAAAATCCGCAAGCGCGCCTGATTAAACAGGCTGTCGAGATCATTCGTAGCGGCGGGGTGGTGATTTATCCCACGGACTCCTCCTATGCAATCGGTTGCCAGATCGGTGACAAGGTCGCCGTGGAACGCGTGCGCCGTTTGCGCGGGCTGGACGACAAACACAACTTTGCGCTGATCTGCAGCGACCTGTCGCAACTGGGCCTGTTCGCCAAGATCGACACCGGCACCTTCCGCATTCTCAAGGCTCACCTGCCAGGGCCTTACACCTTCATTCTCAACGCCACGCGTGAAGTGCCGCGGCTGTTGCTGCACCCGAAAAAACGCACCATCGGCTTGCGGGTGCCCAGCCATCCGATCGCGTTGGCGTTGCTGGATCAACTCGGCGAACCGTTGATGAGCGTGAGCCTGATCATGCCCGGCGAGACTGACCCGATGTTTGATCCTTACGAAATGCGCCAATTGCTCGAGCATCAGGTCGACTTGATCATCGACGGCGGTTTCGGCGGGATCAAGGCGTCCACGGTGATCAACCTCGCCGACGGCGAACCGGAAGTGATCCGCGTCGGTTGCGGCGATCCAGCGCCGTTCATGGCCGAGGCGTAGATGTCTGCAGTAGAACCCGTCGACAGTCAGGCCGGAGCCCAGCAAGAGCTGCCGTTCGCCATGGTCTATGGCCAGGCGGTCATGGAAATGCCGCTGGACCTGTACATCCCGCCGGATGCGCTGGAGGTCTTTCTCGAGGCGTTCGAAGGTCCGCTCGACCTGTTGCTGTACCTGATCCGCAAACAGAACATCAACATCCTTGACATCCCGGTGGCGGAAATCACCCGTCAATACATGGGTTATGTCGAGTTGATGCAGTCGGTGCGCCTGGAGCTGGCGGCGGAATACCTGGTGATGGCCGCGATGCTGGCCGAGATCAAGTCGCGGATGTTGCTGCCGCGGGCCGAAACCGTCGAAGAAGAGGAAGACGACCCGCGCGCCGAACTGATCCGCCGCTTGCAGGAGTACGAGCGTTTCAAGGCCGCCGCCGAAGGCATCGACGGCCTGAGCCGCGTCGGTCGCGATGTGCTGGTGCCCAAGCTCGACGCCCCTGAGGCGCGGGCGCGCAAGCTGTTGCCGGATGTGCGTTTGTCAGAGTTGTTGATGTCCATGGCCGAAGTGTTGCGCCGTGGCGACATGTTTGAAAGCCATCAGGTCAGCCGTGAGGCGCTATCGACCCGCGAACGCATGAGCGATGTGCTGGAGCGGCTCAAGGGCGGCGGTTTCGTGCCGTTTGTCGAGCTGTTCACCGCTGAAGAAGGGCGCCTGGGGGTTGTCGTGACGTTCATGGCCATCCTCGAACTGGTCAAGGAATCCTTGGTCGAGTTGGTGCAGAATGAGCCGTTCGCCGCGATCCATGTGCGAGCCCGAGCCGAATAACGAGTTTAATCATGAACCTGAGTGAACCCCGCGAGCTGGCGCCATTGCTTGAAGCCTTTCTGTTGGCCTCGGGAAAGCCGCAATCCCTGGAACGATTGTTCGAACTCTTCGAAGAAGGCGAGCGGCCGGATCCGGCGGTTTTCAAGAAGGCCCTGACCATTCTGGGGAAATCCTGCGATGGCCGCGCGTACGAGCTCAAAGAAGTGGCTTCCGGCTATCGCCTGCAAATTCGCGAGAAGTTCTCGCCGTGGGTCGGCCGATTGTGGGAAGAGCGGCCGCAGCGTTATTCGCGGGCCATGCTCGAAACCATCGCGCTGATCGCCTATCGACAGCCGATCACCCGGGGCGAAATTGAAGATGTGCGGGGCGTGGCGGTCAACAGTCAGATCGTCAAGACGCTGATGGAGCGCGAATGGATTCGCATCGTCGGCTACCGCGACGTGCCGGGTAAACCGGCGATGTTCGCCACCACCAAGGCGTTTCTCGATCACTTCAACCTGAAAAACCTCGACGACCTGCCACCGCTGGCGGAACTGCGCGAGCTGGAACCCGATCCGGTGCTCGACTTTGACGACGCACCTGTGCCGGCATCGTTGCAAGAACTGGCAGACGCCAGCGCCGAACCGGAAGAGCCGAAGGAAGAAACCAGTTTCCACACACTGTTGCTGGAACTGGACAGCATGGAAGAGGGGATCAAGACCGACTTCGACGACTTGTTGCGTGATGGTGAGCTGCCGGCGATTGATCCGGAGCAGCCTGACGTCGAAGCGGTACAGGTGGATTTGCCGGTTGAGCCTGAAGCAGAACCTGAAGCCGAGCCTGAGCAAGAAGACGACATCCTCGGCGTTGCCGAAGCCCGCGAAAAACTCCTGGCCGCCGTTGCGGCCCTGGAACAGCCGAAACCCGAGCCGGAACTGTCCGACGAAGAAGCCGAAGCCCTGGCCCTGGCCGAAGCCATCGAGGCTGAACGCCGCGAATTCGAAGACTGATCCCGTAGGAGCCGGCTTGCTGGCGATGGCATCACCGCGGTTCCTCAGCTTCACCGTGTGGATGCCATCGCCAGCAAGCCGGTTCCTACAGAAGATTGGCAACCCTCGTGATCACCGGCCGGCGGAAAAGCCAATAACCTTGCATTCATCAGCTAGTCTCTGATGCGCAAACGCCCGCATGCGCGTATGATTCGCGACCCTTCGGCGATCCCTTCGCCCAAGTACCCAGTTTTCAGAACACACCGGGAGGTGCCCAGATGAGTATCAAAGACCAGAAAGACGACCAGGAAATCGGCCCAGCAGGCGAAAAACTGCAGAAGGTCCTCGCCCGTATCGGCGTCGGCTCGCGCCGTGACGTGGAAGCCTGGATCAGCCACGGCCGCATCAAGGTCAACGGCAAAGACGCCACCCTTGGCCAGCGCGTCGACATGCACGATGCCATCACCATCGATGGCAAGGTGATCAAGCGCGAAGAGGCTGCCGAGTCGGTCCGCCGCGTGATTATGTACAACAAGCCCGATGGCGAGATCTGCACCCGTGTCGACCCGGAAGGTCGTCCGACCGTGTTCGACAAGATGCCAAAGCCGAAAGAAGGCCGCTGGATCAACATCGGTCGCCTCGACATCAACACCACCGGTTTGCTGATGTTCACCACCGACGGTGAACTGGCCAACCGCCTGATGCACCCTTCCTACGAAATGGACCGTGAATACGCGGTACGTGTGCGTGGCGAAGTCGATGACGAGATGATCGAGCGCCTGAAGGCTGGTGTTGTTCTCGAAGACGGCCCGGCCAAGTTCACCGACATCAAGCAGGCACCCGGTGGTGAAGGTTTCAACCACTGGTATCACTGCGTGGTGATGGAAGGTCGCAACCGCGAAGTTCGTCGCCTGTGGGAATCCCAGGGGCTGGTGGTCAGCCGTCTCAAGCGCGTGCGTTTCGGTCCGGTGTTCCTCAACTCCGACCTGCCGATGGGTCGCTGGCGCGAAATGAGCCAGTACGAAGTCGACATTCTGAGTGCCGAAGTTGGCTTGACGCCGGTGGCGATGCCGCAGATGAACGCCAAGAGCAAAGACAAGCTTGACCGGATGCAGCGCAAATCGTCGCGGCCGATGGCCAAGACCGAGCGCGTGCGCACCCTGCGTCCAGCCGCTGGCGCCACCGCACCTACCGCGCCGCGCGCAAGCCGTGAGCCGCAGATCGAAGGCGAGCGTCCGGGTCGCAAGCCAGCTGCCCGTCAGGACGGTGAACGCGGCCCGCGTACGCCGCGTCCGGCCAATGGCCGTACCGAGCGTGGCGAAAGTCGTGGTACACCGGTCGCGGATCGTCCAGCCGACACCAAGCGTCCGGCCAAGCCAGCGCCGAAGCGTCCGGGGATCAAACTGGTCGACGGTGATACCCCGTCGGGCAAGCGCCGTGGTGCACCGGCCGGTTCGGGTCAGCGTCCGGGCTTTGGTCGTCGCAAGCCTGAGTAATCGGTAAGCGCTTGATAAAAAACGCCAACCCTCGGGTTGGCTTTTTTTTGTGCCTGATTTTAGCCCTGTGGTGTATTCGGGGGGTGCCTACGCGAGCAGGAGACCGGGTTGTTCCATAGAAATGCGATCCCTTGTGGGAGCGAGCCTGCTCGCGAAAGCGCCAGTCGCCACAACGGATTGTCCGAAGTGGAAAGACTGAATTACGCCTTGTAAAGAAAATCTTACGGAATTCGCAGATTAGTCCCGTGAAACCTCAGCTTCGCGGATGTCGTAAGAAAATTTTTACGCTCAACTCTCTCCGGAGCTTCTTCCACCTCTCTAGCCCGCTTGTTTCCTCGGCCCCAGCAAGGTGTTATGCGCGCCATGCCTGTCGTGCAGGTGCATAACAAAAAGGGAGGCGCAATGAACGCCGCAATCCGTTTCCAGTTCTCCACCAGGGGTGTTTTTTCTGTCGCCCCCGCCAATGATCCGCAAGGGTCTGACCCTTTATTTGCAGCCGCCCGAGTCTCTCGGGGCGGACACAGGCAATCCCGGCAATAGACACGCTTGTCCAGCGGGTCTGGCAGCAGGGGGTTAGCGGTGTACAATGCGCGCGTTTTACCTGTGACCTCCTGCGCATCTGCGCAATTCTCAAGGCTATCCGCCTTGTTCACTCCGCCGCGTCACGAGCGTGTCGGGTTCGATTTCGTCACAGATAAAAACAAACAGGTGACGCATGACCGTTGTAAATACGCTGAACTCCTGGTGCCTGCGCTGGGGTTTGATCGGTGCCGCTTAACGCCTTTCTTGAGCAGCAACGTCTTCTGAACATCATCAAACCTTGCGTGAGACCCTTTTCATGAGTGGACAAAACTCGCATTCAGGCGAGCTGAAACGCGGCCTGAAAAATCGCCACATTCAACTGATCGCCCTCGGTGGCGCGATCGGTACCGGTTTGTTCCTCGGCTCGGCCGGGGTACTGAAATCCGCCGGCCCATCGATGATTCTCGGCTACGCCATTTGCGGCTTCATTGCCTTCATGATCATGCGCCAACTGGGCGAAATGATTGTCGAAGAGCCGGTGGCCGGTTCCTTCAGCCACTTCGCGCACAAATACTGGGGCGGTTTTGCCGGGTTCCTGTCGGGCTGGAACTGCTGGATCCTGTACATTCTGGTGGGCATGTCCGAGCTGACCGCGGTCGGCAAATACATCCACTATTGGGCGCCGGACATCCCGACCTGGGCCTCCGCAGCTGCCTTCTTCGTGCTGATCAATGCGATTAACCTGGCCAACGTCAAAGTGTTTGGCGAAGCCGAGTTCTGGTTTGCGATCATCAAGGTCGTGGCGATTGTCGGTATGATCGGCCTGGGCAGCTACCTGCTGGTCAGCGGTAACGGCGGCCCGCAAGCGGCGGTCAGCAACCTGTGGACCCACGGCGGCTTCTTCCCCAATGGCATCAGTGGTCTGGTGATGGCCATGGCGATCATCATGTTCTCCTTCGGCGGCCTGGAGATGCTCGGTTTCACCGCAGCCGAAGCCGACAAGCCGAAAACCGTGATCCCGAAAGCCATCAACCAGGTGATCTACCGGATCCTGATTTTCTACATCGGTGCACTGGTCATCCTGCTGTCGTTGACGCCTTGGGACAGTCTGCTGACCACCCTCAACGCCTCCGGTGATTCCTACAGCGGCAGCCCGTTCGTACAGGTGTTCTCGATGCTGGGCAGCAACAACGCCGCGCACATCCTCAACTTTGTGGTCCTGACCGCGGCGTTGTCGGTGTACAACAGCGGCACCTACTGCAACAGCCGGATGCTGCTGGGCATGGCCGAGCAGGGCGATGCGCCGAAAGCGCTGGCGAAGATCGACAAGCGCGGCGTGCCGGTACGTTCGATCCTGGCTTCGGCTGCGGTGACCCTGATCGCGGTTCTGCTGAACTACCTGATTCCGCACAGCGCGTTGGAACTGCTGATGTCGCTGGTGGTTGCGACCCTGGTGATCAACTGGGCGATGATCAGCTTCTCGCACTTCAAGTTCCGCCAGCACATGAACAAGACCAAACAAACGCCGCTGTTCAAGGCCCTGTGGTACCCGTACGGGAACTACGTCTGCCTGGCGTTCGTGGTGTTCATCCTTGGCGTGATGCTGTTGATCCCGGGGATCCAGATCTCGGTGTATGCGATTCCGGTGTGGGTCGTGTTCATGTGGGTCTGCTACGGCATCAAGACCAAGCGCAATGCGCAGCGTGCAATGCAAGCCGCTGTGGAGTAATTCCCCGCAGAAACAAAAAACCCGGCCAAGTGCCGGGTTTTTTGTGGGCGCTGCAAAACCTGAGCTGGCAAGCCAGCTCCTACAAAAGGTTGGCCGGAAATTGGGGGGATTCGCGGTATCCTGCACGCTCTGAATACGGACGCTTTTCCATGCTGGTGATTTCCAACAATGTGCATCTGCCGGATGCCGAGATCGAGCTGACCGCCATTCGTGCCCAGGGCGCGGGTGGGCAGAACGTCAACAAGGTGTCGAGCGCCGTGCACCTGCGCTTCGACATTCCGGCCTCGTCCTTGCCCGAGTTCTACAAGGAACGGCTGCTGGCGCTGCGCGACAGCCGCATCACCAGCGATGGCGTGCTGATCATCAAGGCCCAGCAATACCGGACCCAGGAGCAGAACCGCGCCGATGCCCTGGAGCGTTTGGTCGAGCTGATCCAGAGCGCCACCAAGGTCGAAAAGAAGCGCCGCCCGACCAAGCCGACGCTCGGTTCAAAGACGCGGCGGCTCGAATCCAAAAGCAAGCGCGGCAATATCAAGGCCGGGCGCGGCAAGGTCGACTTCTAACGCGTGTCGCGGGTTTCACGCTGCCTCGGTGCCTGACGGTACAAGTACACGCTGAGCGCCAGGCCACTGAGTGCCGCCAGTGCGGCGAACAGGAAGATTGAAGCAAAGCCGAATCCGGCGGCAATTGCACCGGCCAGTGGTCCGGTGATCCCCAGCGACAAGTCGATGAACAGCGAATAAGCCCCCACAGCAGCGCCACGACTGGAGGCGGGTACGAGGTTGACCGCTTCCACCCCCAGCGCCGGGAACACCAGCGAGAAACCGAAACCGCTCAATGCCGCGCCTGCCAGCGCCCAGTGCGCGTCCGGTGCCAGCCACAGCAGCAACAGGCCCAGGGTTTCCACCGACAAACAGGCAATCGCCACGCGAAAGCCGCCGAGGCGGTTGATCAGGTTGCCGAACAACAGGCGCGCGCCGATGAAGCTGGCGCCAAACAGGCTCAGGCACAGCACTGCGTTTTCCCAGTGCTGCGTGGCGTAATACAGGGTGATGAACGTGGCGATGGTGCCGAACCCGATGGAGCCCAAGGCCAGGCCACAGCCGTGGGGCAACACTCGGCCAAGTACATGCATGAAAGGCAAGCGCTCGCCGACAACGATCGGCGCGGCGGTTTTCGGCCAGGCCAGCAGCAGACCCAAAACGGCCAGCAGCACGATACTCACGCCCATGCTCCACAAGCCTATTTTACTGACCAGCAAAACACCCAACGGCGCGCCGATCGCCAGTGCGCCATAGCTGGCGATGCCGTTCCATGAGATGACCTTGGCGGTATTCGCCGCGCCCACCCGGCCGATGCCCCAGCCAATCGAACCGGAACCCACCAGGCTTTCGGCGCTGCCGAGGACCAGGCGGCCGATCAGCAGGCTGATCAGGCTGAGCATCGGCAGGCTTTGGGTCCAGGCTGAAATCAGCATGAACACACCACTCAAGCCACAACCGGCCAGGCCATACATGACCGCCAGCTTGCTGCCTTTGTTGTCGATGATCTTGCCGGCGTACGGGCGGCTGAGCAGGGTGGCCAGGTATTGCACGCTGATGACCAGGCCCGCGATCACCGCGCCGAAGCCCAGGTCGCTATGCACATAGCCGGGTAATACGGCGAGGGGAATGCCGATATTCAAGTAGCCGATGAAGGTAAAAAGGACGATGGATACAACTTGCAGCGTGACCGCCAAGGGGCGCTGGGTTTCAGGCATGGGTAAAGGTCCACGGTAAAGCAGGATAGATAGGCTGCTTATGATAGCGGTGCTGGCTGTCGTGGGTTGTGAAAAAGTAAAACTATTTGCCGGGCGGTGTCACTCGGGCTTGGCAGGGGCTACCAGTTGCGTTGTGACCAGTGCGGCCAAGGCATTTTCTTCCGTGCCGAAGCGGGCCAGCAAAGCGGCTTGTTTCTCGGGAGGGAGGCGATTCCAGATCTCGATCATTTTCTCGGCGGTGCCGATCAGGACGCTGGCCTGGGCTTCGCTAAATTCATCGGTCATGGCTAAAGGCTCGTTTCAGGCAGTGTGGAAAGCGCATGTTAGCGCTTTCCACACGGTCTGTACGGCAGGTGTTTCAGTCTTCGCTGTCAGCCTGGCGGCTGTCAGGTGCTTCTTTGGTCTCGGGCTGTTGGGCACCGGCTTGTTGCGTGGTCGTCTGCTCAGGTACGTGCAGGCTTGGGAAGGGGAGATTAGGAATCTCGTGCATGGTTGCGCTCCTCGCTAAGTCTGTTGATAGATCTGGTAGATCCGCGCTTTTAAAAAAGCCTGGGCAGGATACAGCAGGAGAAATGACAAATAGACTTTTATATCCATTTGTTTCGACGGATGGGATTGTCTAGACATGACTGGAGGAGCGACCCAAAACAAATGTGGGAGCGAACCTGCTCGCGAAAGCGGAGTGTCATTCAACGGTGACGTTGACTGATAGATCGCATTCGCGAGCAGGCTCGCTCCCACAGGGGGCTTGCCGTGCCTGATGATTATTTGCAGACGCTGGCAATCGCCTCGGCCAGCAAATCCAGGCGCGTGGCATCAATCCCCGCCACGTTGGCCCGGCCCGAGCTGACCATGTACACGCTGTGATGATCGCGCAGGTTCTTCACTTGCTCCGGCGACAGGCCGGTGTAGGAGAACATCCCGCGCTGCACGCCAATGTGGGCAAAGCGCTCGCGCAAGCCGTGGGGTTCGAGCGCTTCCAACAGGCCGCTGCGCAGTTGGGCGATACGCAGGCGCATCGCTTCCACTTCGTCGGCCCACAGGCGTTTCAGCTCCGGGTCGCCGAGGATGGTTGCGACCACAGCAGCACCATGGTCCGGCGGCGTCGACCACAAGTTGCGGGCGATGTTGGCCAGTTGACTGCGGATGTCGATGAGTTTGTCGGCGGTTTTGGCGCAGACAATCAGCGCACCGGTGCGGTCGCGGTACAGGCCGAAGTTCTTCGAGCAGGAACTGGTGATCAGCACTTCCGGCAACTCGGCGGCGAACAACCGGGTCGACCAGGCGTCCTGCTCCAGGCCGTCGCCGAAGCCCTGGTAGGCGAAGTCGATCAGCGGCAGCAGTTCGCGTTTGCGCACAACCTCCAGCACACGGCGCCAATCGTCGTGGGACAGATCGAAACCGGTCGGGTTGTGGCAGCAGGCGTGCAGCAACACCACGTCGCCCTTGGGCGCTTCGTTGAGTGCGGCGAGCATGCCATCAATGTCGAGCCGATTGTCACTGCCCACGTACGGGTAGTGGCTGACCTTGACCTTGGCCGCCGCGAAAATCGTTTCGTGGATCGGCCAGGTCGGATTGCTCAACCACACGCCTCGGCCTGGCAGGCACTGGGCAATGAAGTCGGCGCTCAGGCGCAGCGCGCCAGTGCCGCCCGGGGTCTGGGTGGCGCCGGCCCGTTGTTGCGCGATCAACGTCGAGTCGGCGCCAAGCACCAATTCGTTGATTGCTTTGCCAAATGCAGGTTCGCCGTGACCGCCGATGTAAGTCTTGGTGCTCTGACGCTCCACCAGACGCGCCTCGGCCAGTTTCACCGACTGCGGAATGGGCGTCAGGCCTTGGGCGTCTTTATAGACACCCACGCCAAGGTCGAACTTGCGCGGGTTCGGGTCCTGCGCATAGGCCTCCATCAGGCCCAGGATCGGGTCGCCGGGCACGCGGCCAATGGCGTCGAAGTGCATTACTTGCGGCCCTCGGCGTCCTTGGCAACGATGTCAGTGCGCGCGGCCATGATGAAGTCGTTGCGGTGCAGGCCTTTGATCGAGTGGCTCCACCAGGTCACGGTGACTTTGCCCCACTCGGTCAGCAGGCCCGGGTGGTGGCCTTCGGCCTCGGAGATTTCACCAACAGCGTTGGTGAACGCCAGGGCGTGCTTGAAGTTCTTGAACAGGAAAATCTTTTCCAGCTGCATGATGCCGTCGCGAACTTCGATGTTCCAATCCGGGATCTGCTTGATCAGGATCGGCAGTTCTTCGTCGCTGACTTGTGGAGCATCGGCGCGGCAGGCTTCGCAATGGGCTTGGGTGAGTGCGGTCATGATGTATTCCTGAAATCGAATGTTGGGAAATCGGCCGTCAGTAACATCACGCTAATGCAAAGCGTGGGTTTACGACAGGCTCACTTGATCTTAAAAGTCGCGGTTCACGCAGCTTTTGGTTTTGGCGGAAATTTCGGTGCGTGCAGACCCATCTGCATCGCTTGCTTGACCATGCCCATGATGTCTTCGTGGGCGAGATCGAACAGACGCTTGAGATTCGGCAGCGCGAAATACAGAGGTTGCAGGATGTCGATGCGGTACGGCGTGCGCATGCATTCCAGCGGATCGAACGGCTGATGCTCAGGCTCGTCCGACAGGCAGTAAACGGTTTCTTTCGGCGAGGACAGAATGCCGCCGCCGTAGATGCGCTGGCCTTGCGGGGTGTCGACCAGGCCGAACTCGATGGTCATCCAGTACAGACGCGCCAGGTACACGCGTTCTTCCTTGGACGCCTGCAGGCCAAGTTTGCCGTAGGTGTGGGTGAATTCGGCGAACCATGGATTGGTCAGCAGCGGGCAGTGGCCGAAGATCTCGTGGAAAATATCCGGCTCTTGCAGGTAATCCAGCTCTTCGCGGGTACGAATGAAGGTGGCCACTGGAAACTGCTTGCTGGCGAGCAATTCAAAAAAGGTCTGGAAGGGGATCAGCGCCGGTACGCGGGCGACCTGCCAACCAGTGGTTTCACCAAGGACCTTGTTGATCTCGCCCAATTGCGGAATGCGGTCGTGGGGCAGACCGAGTTTTTCGATACCGTCCAGGTACTCCTGGCACGCACGCCCTTCGATCACTTTCAGTTGGCGAGTGATCAGCGTGTTCCACACCGCGTGTTCCTCGGCGGGGTAGTCGATAAAACCTTGCGCATCGGGCTCGCGAGCCACGTATTGCGTCTGCTTCATGCTGCTCTCCTGCTAGGGGATTCGTTCTTGTTATGTGCTGCTATGGACCTAGGAATACCCCAAGGATTGCGTTCATGCAGCAGGTGGTTCGAGGTGTGCGCAGGAAAATTCGCTGATATTCGTAAAGTTTTTGTTACGAATTGGCAGTCATCGCGTAGATGCTGAGATTTTCGGGTTTGAAAAGCGCCGTGCCTGTCACATAATCTTGACGACTATCTGCGTGTCTCGACAGAAAAGTCGGGCTAAACCTGTGGGAGCCAGCCTGCTGGCGATAGCGGCGTGTCATTCAACATCAATATTGCCTGATGCGATGCCATCGCCAGCAGGCTGGCTCCCACAGGTCAATCATCGTTTATCAGGTCTTTCATATGCGTATCAAAGTCCACTGCCAGAACCGCATCGGCATCCTTCGCGACATTCTCAACCTCTTGGTTGAGTACGGCATCAACGTCGCTCGCGGTGAAGTGGGCGGTGAGCATGGCAACGCCATCTACCTGCACTGCCCGAACCTGATCAACATTCAGTTCCAGGCGTTGCGTCCGAAATTCGAAGCAATTGGTGGGGTGTTTGGCGTCAAGCGTGTAGGGCTGATGCCCAGCGAGCGTCGGCACATGGAACTCAATGCGTTGCTCGGCGCCCTGGAGTTTCCGGTGCTGTCGATCGATATGGGCGGCTCCATCGTGGCGGCCAACCGGGCGGCGGCGCAGTTGCTGGGTGTGCGGGTCGATGAAGTGCCGGGGATGCCGTTGTCGCGCTACGCCGAGGATTTCGACTTGCCGGAACTGGTGCGCGCCAACAAATCGCGAATCAACGGGTTGCGGGTCAAGGTCAAGGGCGACGTGTTCCTGGCCGACATCGCGCCGCTGCAATCGGAGCATGACGACAGCGAAGCCATGGCCGGTGCCGTGCTGACGCTGCACCGCGCCGACCGGGTGGGTGAGCGCATCTATAACGTACGCAAGCAAGAGTTACGAGGTTTCGACAGCATCTTCCAAAGCTCGAAAGTGATGGCCGCGGTGGTGCGCGAAGCACGGCGGATGGCGCCACTGGATGCGCCGCTATTAATAGAAGGTGAAACCGGCACTGGCAAAGAACTGTTGGCGCGTGCCTGCCACTTGGCGAGTCCGCGCGGGCAGTCGCCGTTGATGGCGCTCAATTGCGCCGGCTTGCCGGAGTCCATGGCCGAGACGGAATTGTTCGGTTATGGCCCCGGTGCCTTCGAAGGGGCGCGGGCCGAGGGCAAGCTCGGGCTGTTGGAGCTGACGGCGGGCGGTACGTTGTTTCTCGATGGCGTCGGGGAAATGAGTCCGCGCTTGCAGGTGAAACTGCTTCGCTTCTTGCAGGATGGATGCTTCCGTCGTGTCGGCAGTGATGAAGAGGTGTATCTGGATGTGCGGGTGATCTGCGCGACCCAGGTCGACTTGTCCGAGTTGTGCGCGCGCGGCGAATTTCGCCAGGACCTTTATCACCGCTTGAACGTGTTGTCGCTGCACATTCCGCCGCTGCGCGAATGCCTCGACGGTTTGACGCCGCTGGTGGAGCACTTCCTCGATCAGGCCAGTCGGCAGATCGGTTGCCCGCTGCCGAAACTGGCGCCAGCGGCCATGGATCGCCTCAGTCATTACCATTGGCCGGGCAACGTTCGGCAGTTGGAGAACGTGCTGTTTCAGGCGGTTTCCCTGTGCGAGGGCGGGACGGTCAAGGCTGAGCACATTCGTCTGCCGGACTATGGCGTGCGTCAGCCGCTTGGCGATTTTTCGCTGGAGGGCGGGCTCGACGAGATTGTCGGGCGCTTCGAGAAAGCGGTGCTGGAGCGGTTGTATTCCGAGCATCCGAGCAGTCGGCAGTTGGGTAAGCGGTTGGGGGTTTCTCATACCACCATTGCCAATAAGCTGCGCGATTATGAGGTGGGCAAGGACAACACCTGACCCGCGGCTTCAACAGGTCAAGCCTTGCCACTTACCGGCATAACACCGCCGGTTTTTCGTCTCTGATACAAACCCTTCATTTCCGCTCAATCCCCTCAAGTCCTTTGTTTGCCGGGCCGCGCGCCGTGCAAAACAAGTTGGTCTGCAAATTGCTTATGCCTCGTCAGTACAGCAGTGGGCGGCAAACGTCCGGCAGGCAGAGGAAAGATTGTGGACAAGTACCTTTATGTGGCAATGACCGGCGCCAGCCAGAATGCACTGGCGCAGAAGGCTCATGCCAACAACCTCGCGAACATCTCCACCAACGGTTTCCAGAAAGACCTGGAGCAGGCGCGTTCGATGCCGGTGTTCGGCGACAGCTTTCCGGCGCGTGCGTTTGCCATGTCCGAACGCCCGGCCACCGACTTCTCTCCCGGCTCGCTGGTGCAAACCGGCCGCGACCTCGATGTCGCCGTGCAAGGCAACGGCTGGCTGGCGGTGCAGAACCCCGATGGCGGCGAAAGCTACGTGCGCACCGGCAGCCTGGTGGTTGACGCGTTGGGTGTGCTGCGTGCCGGCAACGGCATGCCGGTGATCGGCAACGGCGGCCCGATTGCCGTGCCGCCCGAGCAGCAGATCGAAGTCGGCGAGGACGGCACCATCAGCATCCGTGCGATGGGTGAAGGCCCTCGAGTGATGGCGGAAGTTGACCGCATCAAGCTGGTCAACCCGGACTTCAAGAACATGACCAAGGGCCTGGACGGTTCGATCCACACCAAGGACGGCAGGCCGGCGCAAGCCGATGCCAACGTCAAACTGGTGTCCGGTTTTCTTGAGTCGAGCAACGTCAACGCCGTGGACGAAATGACCTCGGTACTGGCCTTGGCCAAGCAGTTCGAACTGCACATCAAGATGATGAACACCGCCAAAGAAGACGACCAGGCCATGGCTCGGGTCTTGCAGATCAGCTAATTACCAGAACGTCGCGCCGTAAAACAGGCGCACGAGGAGAATCGAATGCTTCCGGCTCTATGGGTTGCCAAAACCGGTCTGTCCGCCCAGGACACCAACCTGACCACCATTTCCAACAACCTGGCCAACGTGTCGACCACGGGTTTCAAACGTGACCGCGCCGAGTTCCAGGACTTGCTCTATCAGATCAAGCGTCAGCCAGGCGCCCAGTCGACCCAGGACAGCGAACTGCCGTCGGGCCTGCAACTGGGTACCGGTGTGCGCATTGTCGGCACCCAGAAGAACTTCAACGCCGGCAGCCTGCAAACCACCGAGCAGCCGCTGGACATGGCCATCGACGGTCGCGGTTTCTTCCAGATCCTGCAACCGGACGGCACCACGTCCTATACCCGTGACGGTACCTTCCACCTGGACTCCAACGGCCAGATCGTCAACGCCAGCGGCTTTGCCCTGGAGCCGGCGATTGTCATTCCGAACGACGCCCAGACCTTCACCGTCGGCAAGGACGGCACCGTGTCCATCACCGTCGCCGGCAACCCGGCTTCCCAGGTGATCGGTAACCTGCAAACTGCCGACTTCATCAACCCGGCCGGCCTGCAAGCGGTGGGTAACAACCTGTTCCTGGAAACTGCCGCCAGTGGTGCACCGCAAGTCGGTACCCCGGGCCTGGCCGGTTTCGGTACCACGCTGCAGAACACCCTGGAAACGTCCAACGTCAGCACGGTTGAAGAGATGGTCAACATGATCACCACTCAGCGCGCCTACGAGATGAACTCCAAGGTGATCTCCACCGCCGACCAGATGCTCTCGTTCGTAACGCAGAATCTGTAATCAAGTCTATGAGGCGGTCATGCGACCGCCTGCAACACCGTGAGGTAAGGGTCATGAATCGCTTCGTTTCTGTTCTGGCATTGAGTGGGATCACTGTGCTCGCCGGCTGTGTCGGTCCGACACCCAAGCCCAATGATCCTTACTACGCCCCGGTGTTGCCGCGCACGCCGTTGCCGGCTGCGGCGAACAACGGTTCGATCTACCAGGCCGGTTTCGAGCAGAACCTCTATAGCGACCGCAAGGCGTTCCGCGTAGGTGACATCATCACCATCACGCTGAACGAGAGGACCCAGGCCAGCAAAAACGCCAACTCGCAAATTGGCAAGAACAGCAAGGCCAGCATCGGCCTGAGCTCGCTGTTCGGCTCTACCCCCAGCACCAATAACCCGTTCGGCAGTGGCGACCTGAGCCTCGATGCCGGCTATGAAGGCGACCGCGCGACCAAGGGTGACAGCAAGGCCGCGCAAGGCAACACCCTCACCGGTTCGGTCACCGTGACCGTGGCTGACGTGTTGCCCAACGGCATCATCGCGGTACGTGGCGAGAAGTGGATGACGCTGAACACCGGTGATGAACTGGTGCGAATTGCCGGGCTGGTGCGCGCTGACGATATCTCCACCGATAACACCGTGTCGTCGACCCGTGTCGCCGATGCGCGCATCACCTATTCGGGCACCGGTTCGTTTGCCGATGCGAGTCAGCCAGGCTGGTTCGACCGTTTCTTCCTCAGCCCGCTGTTCCCTTTCTAGGTGGCTTTCCAGTTGAGCATGTTGAACTTTAGACACCTGATGGTGGCTGCCCTGATGCTGTCCGCATCCTTCGGCGCTCAAGCCGAGCGGCTGAAGGACATCGCCAGCATTTCCGGCGTGCGTTCCAACCAATTGATCGGCTACGGCCTGGTGGTCGGGCTTAACGGCACCGGTGACCAGACGACGCAAACCCCATTCACCCTGCAGACCTTCAACAACATGCTCTCGCAGTTCGGCATCAAGGTGCCGCCGGGTTCGGGCAACGTGCAGTTGAAGAACGTCGCGGCGGTATCGATCAGTGCCGACCTGCCAGCGTTCGCCAAACCGGGACAGCAGATCGACATTACCGTAGCGTCCATCGGTAACTCCAAGAGCCTGCGAGGCGGCACCTTGCTGCTGACGCCGCTCAAGGGTATCGATGGCAACGTCTATGCGGTGGCCCAGGGCAACCTGGTGGTGGGCGGTTTCGATGCCGAAGGTCGCGACGGTTCGAAAATCACGGTCAACGTCCCGTCGGCCGGGCGCATCCCAGGCGGTGCGTCGGTTGAACGGGCTGTGCCGAGCGGTTTCAACCAGGGCAACAGCCTGACCCTGAACCTCAATCGATCCGACTTCACCACGGCCAAGCGCATCGTCGACAAGATCAACGACATGCTCGGCCCTGGCGTGGCGCAAGCCATCGATGGCGGGTCGATCCGCGTGACCGCGCCGCTCGATCCGAGCCAGCGTGTCGACTATCTGTCGATCCTCGAAAACCTCGAAATCGATCCGGGCCAGGCGGTGGCGAAAGTCATCATCAACTCCCGTACTGGCACCATCGTGATCGGTCAGAACGTCAAGGTTTCTCCGGCAGCCGTCACTCATGGCAGCTTGACCGTGACCATCACCGAAGACCCGATCGTCAGCCAGCCCGGTCCTCTGTCCAATGGCCAGACCGCCGTCGTGCCGCGCTCGCGGGTCAACGCCGAGCAGGAAGCCAAACCGATGTTCAAGTTCGGCCCGGGCACCACCCTCGACGAAATCGTCCGTGCGGTGAACCAGGTCGGCGCAGCGCCGGGTGACCTGATGGCCATCCTCGAAGCACTGAAGCAGGCCGGCGCGTTGCAAGCCGACCTGATCGTGATTTAAGGAAGGCGATCCTATGGACATGTTCAAGAGTGGGCGGGTCAGCAGCAGCGATTCGGGTGCGTTTTCCGACCTGAACCGACTGAACCAGCTCAAGGTCGGCGACAAGAACAGTGACGCCAACATGCGCAAAGTGGCGCAGGAATTCGAGTCGCTGTTCCTCGGCGAGATGCTCAAGTCCATGCGCTCGGCCACCGAAGCACTGGGCAAGGACAACCCGCTCAACACTGCCGAGGCCAAGCAGTATCAGGAAATGTACGACCAGCAACTGGCCGTTTCCATGTCCCGCGAGGGCGGTGGCATCGGGCTGGCGGACGTGCTGATGCGGCAGATGTCGAAGAACAAACCGCTGGCGCCGGGTGAAGCGGCGACGTTGTCTGCTGCCAAGCAGGAGGCTGCGAAAGCCGCTGCGCAAACGCCGATCGCGGCGGGCACGGTGGCAGTCAACGGGCCGTTGTCGCGAGTCAACGGTCAGCGTCCGTTGTGGGCTTCACGCTCGGTCAGCGCACCGACAGGCGAGGGTGCTCACAGCAATGACATGGCATTGATCAATCAGCGGCGCCTGGCATTGCCACCGAAACTGGCTGATCGCTTGCTCGCCGGTCTGGTGCCTTCCGCCACGACGACAGCGCCGTTGACTGCGGCCGTCAACAAGACGGCATTGCCGGAGCGCACCACGATCACCGGTACCGGGCCTTTGTATAACGGCGACTGGTTGGCCAATGCGCAGGCGGCATCGAACGGGGGGTTGCAGATTCACGGTCGCGCCATCGCGCAGATTCCACTGGCGCCAGCGAAAAAAGCGTTCAGCTCAGCAGACGAATTCGTCAACACCATGCTGCCGATGGCCAAGGAAGCGGCCGAGCGCATTGGTGTCGATCCGCGTTACCTGGTGGCCCAGGCTGCCCTGGAAACCGGCTGGGGCAAATCGGTCATGCGCGCCCAGGACGGCAGCAGCAGTCACAACCTGTTCGGCATCAAGGCCAGCAGCAGTTGGAAGGGCGATTCGGCGCGAGCGATCACCAGCGAATTCAGAAATGGCGAGATGGTCAAGGAGACGGCCGAGTTCCGTTCCTATGACTCTTACAAGGACAGTTTCCATGACCTTGTGACGTTGTTGCAGACGAATAATCGCTATCAAGATGTCGTGAAGTCGGCCGATAACCCAGAACAGTTTGTACGCGAGTTGCAAAAGGCCGGTTACGCAACCGACCCGGACTACGCAAGCAAGATTTCGCAGATAGCCAAGCAGATGACGAGTTACCAGAACTACGCTGCGGCGGGCGTTTCCACCACGCCTTTATAGGCATAAGGTCATAAGGTCTGAACCATGAGTTTGCTCAACATCGGAATGTCGGGTTTGTCCGCTAGCCACGCTTCGTTGGTGACTACCGGTAATAACATTTCCAACGTCGATACCGTCGGGTACTCGCGCCAACAAACCGTGCAGAACAGCAAAAATTCTATTCAGCACGGCAATGTGTTCATTGGCACCGGTACTACGCTGGCCGATGTGCGTCGGGTGTACAACAGCTACCTCGATGCGCAGTTGCAGACCACTACCTCGCTCAACAGCGATGCCCAGGCTTATCTGGGGCAAGCGACTCAGGTCGACAAGTTGCTGTCCGACAGCGGCACCGGTGTGACCAAGACCTTGCAATCGTTCTTCGCGTCCTTGCAGACCCTGGCCGGCAATTCCAACGACAACGCCGCACGTCAGGCATTGTTGACCAACGCTCAGGGCCTGAGCAGCCGCTTCAACGCGATTTCCCAGCAGTTGAAACAACAGGGTTCGTACATCAACGATCAGTTGGGCTCGATGGCCGATCAGGTCAACAAACTGGCGTCGACCGTCGCGGCCTACAACAAAAAAATCGCCGAAGTCAGCGGTTCGGGTGGCACCCCCAACGAACTGCTGGACCAGCGTAACGAAACCATTCGCCAGCTCAACGAGCTGGTCGGCACTCAGGTCACTGAAACCGAAGGCCGCCTCGATATCTATCTGGGCAGCGGCCAGCCACTGGTGGTCGGTGATACCGTCAACAAATTGCGCGTGGCGCCGGATCCTGCCGATCCCACTCGCTCCGCGATCATCATGGATCGCAACGGCTCGTCGTTGGATATCACGTCGGTGATGAGCGGCGGCGAGATGGGCGGCCTGATTCGTTATCGCAACGAGGTGCTGACCCCGGCGGTCAATGGCCTGGGTCGCATCGCCATGGTCGTGGCCGATCAGGTCAACAAGCAGTTGGGCCAGGGCCTGGATCAGAACGGCAACTTCGGCGCGGCACTGTTCAACAACATCAACAGCTTGAAAGCCATCAGCGAGCGCAGCATCGCCAACGCCGGCAACAACCCGGCATCCGGTAACCTGAACGTCACCATCAAGGACACCAGCAAACTGGCGGCCAGTGATTATCAGGTGACCATCACCGCGACCGGCTACAACGTGCGTCGCCTGTCGGATAATTCCGACATGGGCAACTTCGCTTTCGCGACACCGCCTGCCGCCGATCCGGTTATCGATGGTTTCAGCCTGAGCATCAATTCGGGCACCGTGGCCGTCGGCGATTCGTTCAAGATCACCCCGACCCGCAGCTCCGCCGCGGACATGACCACGGTCATGACCGACACCAAGACCCTGGCCACGTCCGCGCCACTGACGTCGACCAAGGCTTCGGGCAATGACGGTACCGGTGCTGTCAGCCAGCCGAACCTGACAACGTCTCTGGATATCTATGATCCGGTGCAGCGACTGGAAGTGCAGACGGCGGTCAAGGCGAGCATGCCTGTTCGCATGCTGATGACCAGCGCCACGGCGTATGAAGTGTTCGACTCCAAGGGCAACAGCATTGGTACGGGCAACATCGTCCCCGGTCAGAACAACGACCTGAACATTGCCGTGCCTTACACCGATGCCGGTGGCAACGCCAAAACCTTCAACGTGGCAATGACGGTCAGCGGTAGCCCAGCCTCGGGCGACAGTTTCAACATTGCCATGACAGCGGCCGACAGCACCGACAACCGTAACGCGCAGTCGCTGCTCGCCCTGCAAACCAAAGCCACCGTCGGCGCTACCGCGACCAACCCGGGTGTGAGTTTTACCGATGCGTATGGTGGTCTGGTATCGACCGTCGGTTCCCTGACCAAGCAGGGTCAACTGGATGCCACGGCGACTGACACCATTCTGACCGGTGCGCGCAATGCCCGTGACTCGCTGTCGGGCGTCGACCTCGATGAAGAGGCGGGCAACCTGACCAAATACCAGCAGTACTACACGGCCTCTTCGCAGATCATCAAGACTGCGCAGGAAATTTTCAGCACCCTGATCAATGCCCTTTAAGGAGCCGTAGAACATGCGCATTTCTACCGCACAGTATTACGCCACGACGGCCGCCAACTATTCTCGCAACCTGAATAACGTGATGAAGACTGCCGAGCAGGCGAGCAGCGGTATCAAGGTAGCGACCGCCGCAGACGATCCAGTCGGTGCCGCCCGTTTGCTGCAACTTGAGCAGCAAAAAGCGATGTTGGGGCAGTACACCAGCAATATCCAGGCGTTGGGTACCGCCCAGGCGCAGGAAGAAAGCGTGCTGGACAGCATCAACACTGTGCTGCAAAAGGTCAGCGAGTTGGCTGTACGTGCTGGGGGTGCATCGTTGAACGATGACGATCGCAAATCCATTGGTGCAGAAGTTGCCCAGGCTGAAGAGCAACTGCTGAGCTTGATGAACAGCAAGGACGCCAACGGCAAGTACATCTTTGCCGGTGCCAGCAACAACACTCAGCCTTTTATTCGCAACAGCGACGGTACCTACAGTTATCAAGGTGACCAGACGCAATTGCAGCTGAAAATCGGCGACTCGATGTCGCTGGGCTTGAACGATACCGGTTGGGATGTATTCCAGCAGGCGATCAACGCTGCTCGCAGTTCGACCACGATGACCGCGCCGGCAGTGGACGACGGACGTGTATCCGTATCCCAAGGCCTGGTGAGTTCCGGCCCGGCTTTTGATGCGAGTTTTCGCAACGGGCAGCCTTACACAATGTCATTCACCAGCAGTACCCAATTTGTGATCATGGATAGCTTGGGGAACGACGTTACAGCTGAGGCAAGCGGGGGAGGCAAATTTGATCCGGATAACAAGGACGGTTCCGATATCAGCTTTCGTGGTGTGACCTTCGCGCTGGATATCACCTATCAAGCGACTGACACGCCCGCAAACGCGGATGCTGTCATCGCTGGTCACAGTTTCAAGCTGGAAGCCAAGCCAGACAGCTTCGTTGGCACCCGAGCGGCGAGCAACACCTCAACAGCGCTGATCAGCCAAGCTACAGTGACCAATGCGGCCGATTACAAAAGTTTCTTCCCGGAAGGCGGGGCGGTTCTGAAATTTACCAGCCCCACCACCTTTGAGCTATACACTCGGCCGTTGACCAGTAGCAGCACTCCGGTCTCCAGCGGAACTGTAGCGGCAGGCATTGCAACGGCGGCCGGTGTCAGCTTTACGCTCGGGGGAACGCCGCCAGTTCCGGCGGCAGGTGACCAGTTCGATATCTCGGTCAATACCCACCAGACTCAGAACGTGCTCGATACCATTAGCCAGCTGCGTCAGGCACTTGAAGTGCCTACTGCAGGCAATCCGGAGGCGGCGCGCAATCTGCAGAACGTCATCGCCTCTTCGATTTCCAACTTGAATAACGCGAAGAACCAGGTCGATCTGGCGCGCGGTGCCATCGGCGCACGCGGCAACGTGATGGATATGCAGCGGGATGCCATTCAAAGCACGGATCTGATCAACACTTCTACGCAATCTTCGATCAGAGAGGCCGACCCGGCTGAAGTGCTGACCCGCCTGACCTTGCAGCAAACCATGCTGCAGGCCGCGCAACTGGCGTTCGCCAAGGTCTCCCAGTTGAGCCTGTTCAACAAGCTTTGAGTCGGTCTTGACCGCTCGCGGCCAGTCCCTGTCATAGGGGGCTGGCTTTTTTTTGCATTTTTTTCAGCCGGTGGCGGAGCTGAAGAGGCGGGATCTGGACCATAAAATCAAATAAAGCACCGATCTCTGAGTGACCCGTCAGTCAAAACGCGCATCTTCACTGTATCCTGTCTGCGGGCGGTGAAAGGTGGCGGACTGTTCAAGGCGTTTGCTTGAGCGCCGACGATGCCAGGCCCTGACTGTAGACGCCCTCGATTCAGCGAGCGGCGATGTTCAGCTGTTTATTATTGGGAAGCCATAATGATTGGCATAAAAAATATTGCGAGTTACGTGCCGGCAACCGGGGTTGATAACTACGCCCAGGGTGCAAAGTTCGACAAGGATGAAACCTTCATCCTTGGCAAGATCGGTTCGGCGTTTTTGCCGCGCATGGATGCCGATCAGGAAACGTCCGACCTGTGTGTCGAAGCCGCCAACGCCCTGTTCGCCGCCAGTCCAGCGCTCAAGCGTGAATCCATCGACTGCCTGATCGTCGTCACCCAGAACGGTGATGAAGAAGGGCTGCCGCACACCGCTGCGATCGTTCAGGACAAGCTGGGCCTGCCGACCCATGTCGCCGCTTTCGATATTTCCCTGGGCTGTTCCGGCTACGTGTACGGCATCTATGCGATCAAGGGCTTCATGGAAGCGGCGGGGCTGAAAAACGGCCTGCTGATCACCGCTGACCCGTATTCGAAGATCGTCGACCCGGAAGACCGCAACACCACCATGTTGTTCGGCGATGCCGCCACCGCGACCTGGATGGGCGAAAACGCTGTCTGGCAGCTGGGCAAGTCGAAGTTCGGTACCGACGGTTCCGGCGCACCGCACCTGAAAGTCACTGACGGTGTGTTCTTCATGAATGGCCGCCAGGTGTTCAACTTTGCCTTGCTCAAAGTCCCGGCGCATTTGCATGAGCTGCTGGACGAGTCGAATCTGCAAGCTGGCGACATCGATGCCTTCTGCATTCACCAGGGCAGCGCGGCCATCGTCGATGCCGTGGCGCGCCGCTTCGAAGAAGGCGAGCCGGAGAAGTTCGTCAAGGACATGCTCGAAACCGGCAACACGGTTTCATCGAGCATTCCGTTGCTGTTGCAGAACCACGTGTTCGATTCCAAATGGACGCGCGTGGCGATCAGCGGCTTTGGCGTGGGCCTTTCGTGGGGGTCGGCGATTCTTTATCGCGGTTGATTAACCCGAATACAGGCGCAAAAAAAAACGCCCGGCAACCCAAGTTGCCGGGCGTTTTGCGTTTTTATGGCGCCGATTTTTTGTCTGTAAAGCCTTGAAAATAAAGGGCTGGCACGCTGCCATTAAAAAATTCGAAAAAACCCCTCAAGCAAACGGGTCCCACGACGATAACTATTACGTAGGTTCTCTAGGCCACACCAGGCGGTTGCCAGGGCCGGAAGCCGCAGTATCCATCCAACGAGGATTTCGTCATGGCTTTAACCGTAAACACCAACATTGCCTCTATCAGCACCCAGGGTAACCTGAACAAAGCCGGCGGCGCCCTGCAAACTTCCATGCAGCGCCTGTCCTCCGGCCTGCGTATCAACAGCGCCAAAGACGACGCGGCCGGCCTGCAAATCGCTAACCGCCTGACCAGCCAGATCAACGGCTTGGGTCAAGCTGTAAAGAACGCCAACGATGGCATCTCCATCGCGCAAACCGCTGAAGGCGCAATGCAGGCTTCGACCGACATTCTGCAAAAAATGCGTACCCTGGCTCTGTCCTCGGCCACCGGCTCCCTGAGCGCTGACGACCGTAAGTCGAACAACGACGAATACCAGGCTCTGACTTCCGAGCTGACCCGTATCTCGCAAACCACCACATTCGGTGGCCAGAAACTGCTCGACGGTTCGTACGGCACCAAGGCCATTCAGGTCGGCGCCAACGCTAACGAAACCATCAACCTGAGCCTGGACAACGTTGCGGCCAACAACATCGGCTCGCAGCAAATGAAAAGCGCTTCGTTGGTCCCGGTTGCGGCTGGTTTTGCAGGGGGTGTGGTCAACATCACCGGTAATGGTCAGACTGCAGCCGTTACGCTGACTACGGGTCTTCTGGGTGAGTCGGCTAAAACCATTGCTCAGAAATTCAACGGCGCCGTGGGCGGCCTTAGCGCCACTGCAAGCACCGAAGCTCAATTCACGGTAGGTGCAGCGGCTGCGACCACTCCTGCTTCCTTCACCATGACTATCGGTGGCTCGGCCGTCGCATTCGTTGGCGTGAAAGATACAGCCAGCTTTGCTGACCAGTTGAAGTCGAACTCCGCGAAGCTGGGCATCAGTGTTAACTACGATTCGGTCAAAGACACTCTGTCGATCAAATCCGATTCGGGTGAGAACATCGCATTCAGCGCTTCGACCGATGCAGGTTCGATCACCGTCGCCACTAAAAACGGCTCCGGCACTTACGGCGGCAGCCTGGCCGTGGCTGATGGCATTATCGCTACCGGCGCTGTCAACCTGGACTCGGCCAAAGGCTTCTCGATGACCGGCGCTGGTTCTACTGCTTTGTTCGGCGCGGGTAATACCTCGTCGGTCAAAACCACTATCGCTCAAACCGACGTGACCGATGCCACCAAAGCGCAAAACGCTCTGGCAGTAATCGACAAGGCCATCGGTTCGATCGACAGCGTTCGTTCGGGTCTGGGTGCTACCCAAAACCGTCTGACCACTACCGTTGACAACCTGCAGAACATCCAGAAGAACTCCACCGCTGCTCGCAGCACTGTGCAAGACGTGGACTTCGCTGCTGAAACTGCCGAGCTGACTAAGCAGCAAACGCTGCAATCGGCTTCGACTGCCATCCTGTCGCAAGCCAACCAACTGCCATCCGCTGTACTGAAACTGCTTCAGTAATTTCAGCGTCTGGTAATTGACGGAGGGGCGCGTTTACGTGCCCTTTTGTCTTTTCCGTATTGAGGAGATTGGACATGGATATGAGCGTCAGATTGAACCAGTCCTACCCGGCGGTTGCGCTGCAGAATCCAGTGGCACCGGTTGATGCGGCGATTCAGCCCAAGGTTGAAGCTGTTGTCCCGGCTGCAATTGAGCCTAAGCGTGACGAGCTGGAAAAGGCAGTCACCGATATTCGCGAATTCGTTCAGGCAAGCCAGCGCAAGCTTGATTTTTCCATTGATGATTCCACCGGGCGGGTCGTAGTCAAGGTTATCGCTACTGAAAGCGGTGATGTGATTCGTCAGATCCCTTCGGAAACCGCGCTGAAATTGGCGCAAAGCCTGAGCCAGGCAAGCAGTTTGTTATTTGATGACAAAGTCTGAACTGGCATGAATTTTGTAGCTGTTGCCCTCTGAAGCACATTGCGTCAGTAAAGCAGCGGCCACTGCATATGGAGATTGATGATGGCGGGTTCAACGGTTAGCGGTATTGGTTCAAATATCGATACCCAGGCGATCGTAAAAGCTTTGGTGGACGCCCAGCGCGCGCCCAAGCAGGCACAGATCGATACTCAGAGTGCGAAAGCGACCACCACGCTGTCATCGATCGGCAAGATTCAGGCAGCCCTGGATGCCTTCCGTGGTGCACTGACGACCATGGGCACCGACAACAGCTTCAGTGGCTTGTCGGCCACGTCTTCGGATGAAAAAGTCGCCACAGTCACCATGGGCAAAGGCGCGTCCAGCGGCACCTATTCATTATTGGTCACGCAGTTGGCGTCGGCATCGAAACTGTCGACTCGCACCTTCGTGGATGGTCCTACGTCCGTCGTCAATGCTGGCACAACGGCGACCACACTGACGATCTCGCAGTCGGGGAAAAACTTCGACGTCAGCATTCCGCCCAATGCGACGCTGCAGGAAGTGCGCGAAAGCATCAACGCGCAGTTCTCCACTGCCGGGCTCAGCGCCAACATCCTCACCGACTCCACCGGCTCGCGGCTGGTGCTCACCTCCACCACCATGGGCGTCGGTTCAGACTTGACGATGTCGGGCAACTCGGGCATCAACACCGGTTCAACGGTGATCGAAGTGCCCAAAGATGCCAAGTACAAGATCGATAACGGTGCTGAACTGATCTCCAAAAGCAACACGATTACCGACGCGATCAGCGGGGTGAATCTCAAGTTGCTGGCGGTTTCGCCAACGCCGACCGGGGGTGGTCCACAGACGCCGTCTACGCTGACATTGAGCACCAGTACCCCGGCGTTGAAGTCCGGCGTGAAAGGGTTTGTCGACACCTATAACGCATTGATGAAAGAGATCAACGCGCAGACCAAAGTCACCAAGAATGCCGACGGCACTTCCGTTGCCGCGTCCCTGACCGGGGATTCGATGATGCGCAGCCTAGTCACTTCGATTCGCAACGAGATGAACGCGCTGTCGGGTACCGGTAGCATGAAGTCGCTGGCCGAGTTCGGTATCAGTACCTCATCCGAAACCGGTCTGCTGGTCATCGATGACAAGCGTTTCTCCAAAGCCGTTGAAACCAATGCCGCGGACATCAGCAGTATTTTCAGCGGCAAGGACGGTCTGTTGGCGCGTCTGGGCACTGCCACGGATACCTACGCCAAGGCCAGCACCGGAATGTTGGCGGAGCGCACCAAATCCCTCGCCGATACATTGACGGATTTGAACAAGGAACAATCGGCGCTGAACGAGCGCATCGCCACGTTGCAGCTCAGTCTGAGCGCTAAATACAACGCTATGGACTCGCTGGTCGCCAAATTGCGGGCGCAGAGCGACAGCATCATGACCACGTTGAACGCCTTGAATAACCCGAAACAAAGTTAACAGCGCCCCGGCGCAAAAAAACCCAGGCTTGTCGAAAAAGACAGTGCCTGGGTTTTTCATTGTGTGCCGACTGGTTAAAGTTATGGGCTGTTGCGCCGACATAATGGTCAGAGCAATTCATTTTCAGCTGTCGTCTGCCGAGGTAGAAACATGAACCCCATGAGAGCCCTTCGCCAATATCAGAAGGTCAATTCCCACGCTCAGATCTCCGAAGCCAGTCCTCATCGCCTGGTGCAGATGCTGATGGAGGGGGGGCTGGATCGCATGGCGCAAGCCAAAGGCGCCCTGGAGCGTGGTGACATTGCACTCAAGGGGTTGATGCTCGGTAAGGCTGTGGACATCGTCATCGGTCTGCGAGACGGTTTGAACCCGGAGAAAACCGAGGATCCTGCTGCGATCGAACAGCTCGACAGTTTGTACGCTTACATGACGTCGCGTCTGACCGAAGCCAATCTCAATAACGATGTAGCAATCATCGACGAAGTCTCCGGTCTACTCGAAACCCTGAAAAGCGGCTGGGATGCCATTGCCACCCCACAGGCCTGACGGCCGAGGATGACGTCATGAGTCAAGCACTGCAGCGGATCGAAGAAACCCGTGAAGCCCTGGTGGACGCCCTGGCGGCGCGAAACTGGGATGCCATTGGCGAGCTGGATGCGGCTTGTCGGGAGTGCGTCGATGAGGTGCTCAGCGAGGCGCCGATCGATGAAGACGCGGTACGCTCGAACCTGGAGGGGCTATTGGCGGTGTACAAAGACTTGCTGACGGCGACAATGGGCGAGCGTCAGGCGATAGTCGACGAGATGTCGCAGATCAACCAAGCACAAAAGGCATCAAAGGTTTACCATCTGTTTGGTTAATTGACGCCAGTTAATCCAAACAAAGTGCGCCATAAATTTGACTGTGCACGGTTTTTTGACTTAACTAGTGGCTGTTCCAGATTTCAGTCGTCTTCAGGCAATAACAGGCCTGCAAGCGTTTAGCTTGCCCCAACATTTTGGGCATCGAGTTGACTAGGGAAGTTGCTATTGCATGTGGCGTGAAACCAAAATTCTGCTGATTGATGACGATAGCGTCCGCCGCCGCGACCTGGCGGTGATTTTAAATTTTCTCGGTGAAGAAAATTTACCCTGCGGTAGCCATGACTGGCAGCAGGCTGTCGGCTCTTTGTCGTCTAGTCGAGAAGTAATCTGTGTCCTCATCGGGACGGTCAATGCTCCTGGTGCGCTTCTGGGCTTGCTAAAGACACTGTCGACATGGGATGAGTTCCTTCCGGTTTTGCTAATGGGCGATAATTCTTCCATTGACTTGCCTGAAGACCAGCGTCGCCGGGTGCTTTCGACCCTCGAAATGCCGCCGAGCTACAGCAAACTGCTCGACTCCCTGCACCGTGCCCAGGTCTATCGCGAGATGTACGACCAGGCCCGCGAGCGCGGTCGTCATCGCGAACCCAATCTTTTCCGCAGCCTTGTCGGCACCAGCCGGGCGATTCAACACGTCCGTCAGATGATGCAGCAAGTCGCCGACACCGATGCCAGCGTGCTGATCCTCGGTGAGTCGGGTACCGGCAAGGAAGTGGTTGCGCGCAACCTGCATTACCATTCCAAGCGCCGTGAAGCGCCGTTCGTACCGGTCAACTGCGGGGCGATCCCGGCCGAGTTGCTGGAAAGCGAATTGTTCGGCCACGAGAAGGGCGCTTTCACCGGCGCGATCACCAGCCGTGCCGGGCGTTTTGAACTGGCCAACGGTGGCACCCTGTTCCTCGATGAAATCGGCGACATGCCGCTGCCGATGCAGGTCAAGCTGCTGCGCGTATTGCAGGAGCGCACCTTCGAGCGCGTGGGTAGCAACAAGACCCAGAGCGTCGACGTGCGCATCATTGCCGCGACCCACAAAAATCTCGAAAGCATGATCGAGATCGGCACCTTCCGCGAAGACTTGTATTACCGTCTGAACGTGTTCCCGATCGAGATGGCGCCGCTGCGCGAGCGCGTCGAAGATATTCCGCTGTTGATGAACGAACTGATCTCGCGCATGGAGCACGAGAAACGCGGTTCGATTCGCTTCAACTCTGCTGCCATCATGTCCCTGTGTCGCCATGGCTGGCCGGGCAACGTTCGCGAGCTGGCGAATCTGGTGGAACGCATGGCGATCATGCACCCGTACGGTGTGATCGGCGTGGTCGAGCTGCCGAAGAAGTTCCGCTACGTCGACGACGAAGACGAGCAATTGGTAGACACCCTGCGCAGTGATCTCGAAGAACGCGTGGCGATCAATGGGCACACGCCGGACTTCAGTGCTGGTGCCATGTTGCCGCCAGAGGGGCTGGACCTGAAGGACTACCTGGGTGGCCTGGAGCAGGGGTTGATTCAACAAGCGCTCGATGACGCCAACGGCATCGTGGCGCGTGCTGCCGAACGCCTGCGGATCCGACGCACCACGCTGGTGGAGAAGATGCGCAAGTACGGCATGAGCCGTCGTGATGGGGACGAACAGGCGGATGATTGACGCCTGTTTTTCAACTGGTTCATTTGTAAGCGGTTTTTTTTAGGCACGGGTATTGCTACATCCCTCGCAACGTTCCGTTTCACTGACGGTCAGCCAAGCGAGAGAGCACGATGCCCCAAGCCGCCCAGATGTCTCATGTCCCTGACGCCCTGGGGCAATCATCGTCCGTAGAACAGGTAAGCCGGCTTGGCCTCGAGCAGGCTTTCGCGCTGTTCAACCAGATGTCGAGTCAGTTGACTGACTCCTACAGCATGCTTGAGGCGCGGGTTACCGAGCTCAAGGGTGAACTGGCGGTCGTCAGTGCCCAGCGCATGCAGGAACTGGCGGAAAAAGAACGCCTGGCCAACCGTCTGCAAAACCTCCTCGATCTATTGCCCGGTGGCGTCATCGTCATCGACGCTCAAGGCATCGTGCGTGAAGCCAACCCGGCGGCCTGCGAGCTGCTCGGTCTGCCGCTCGAAGGCGAGCTGTGGCGCCATGTCATAGCCCGCTGTTTTGCGCCGCGTGAAGACGACGGTCACGAAGTTTCACTGAAGGACGGCCGGCGCCTGTCGATTGCCACGCGTTCGCTGGACGCCGAGCCCGGGCAGTTGGTGCTGCTCAACGACCTGACTGAAACCCGCCATCTACAGGATCAACTGGCTCGGCATGAGCGCTTGTCGTCCCTGGGGCGCATGGTCGCCTCGCTGGCCCATCAGATTCGTACCCCATTGTCCGCTGCGTTGCTCTACGCCAGTCATTTGACTGAGCAAGCGTTGCCGGTCGAGACCCAGCAACGTTTCGCCGGGCGTCTCAAGGAGCGCTTGCACGAGCTGGAGCATCAGGTGCGCGACATGCTGGTGTTCGCGCGCGGCGAGTTGCCATTGACCGATCGCGTTACCCCCAGGCAATTGATGCAGTCGCTGCAGGCCGCGGCGCTGACCCACGTGCAGGATCTGCCGATCCGCTGGCAGTGCGACAGCCATGTCGGTGACCTGTTGTGCAATCGCGACACTCTGGTCGGCGCCATCCTCAACCTTATCGAGAATTCCATTCAGGCCAGTGCCGGCGGCGTGCGCTTGAAGGTGCATCTGTATGCCCGCGACAACCAGTTGCGCGTGTGTGTCAGCGACAGCGGCAGCGGTATCGACGGCGCTGTGCTGGCGCGTCTGGGGGAGCCGTTTTTCACCACCAAGGCCACCGGAACCGGGCTCGGCCTGACCGTGGTCAAGGCCGTTGCCCGTGCTCACCAGGGAGAATTGCACCTGCGTTCGCGGATCGGTCGCGGCACGTGCGCGCAGGTGATCCTGCCGCTTTTTGTCAGCGAAAGAAGCAACGCTCAGGGAGCGGAGTGAAGGTCATGGGTATCAAGGTTCTACTGGTCGAAGATGACCGCGCGCTACGCGAGGCACTGGCCGATACGCTATTGCTCGCCGGCCACGATTACAAAGCCGTTGGTTGCGCCGAGGACGCCTTGGCGGCGGTCGAAACCGAGGCGTTCAATCTGGTGGTCAGCGACGTCAACATGCCGGGCATGGACGGGCATCAACTGCTCGGGCTGCTGCGGGCGCGCCAGCCGCAACTGCCGGTGTTGCTGATGACCGCGCACGGTGCTGTGGAGCGGGCGGTCGATGCCATGCGTGAAGGCGCGGCTGATTATCTGGTCAAGCCGTTCGAGGCCAGGGCCTTGCTCGATCTGGTGGCGCGGCATGCGCTGGGCAGTCTCGGCGCCAGCGACAGCGAAGGGCCGATTGCTGTCGAGCCGGCCAGTGCACAACTGCTGGAATTGGCCGCGCGAGTGGCGCGCAGTGATTCCACGGTGCTGATCTCCGGTGAGTCCGGCACGGGCAAGGAAGTGTTGGCGCGCTACATTCACCAGCATTCGCAACGCGCCAGCCAGCCGTTCATTGCGATCAACTGCGCGGCGATTCCGGACAACATGCTCGAGGCCACGCTGTTTGGGCACGAGAAGGGCTCGTTCACCGGCGCCATTGCGGCGCAAGCCGGCAAGTTCGAGCAGGCCGATGGCGGGACCATCCTGCTCGACGAAATCTCCGAAATGCCCCTCGGTCTGCAAGCCAAGCTGTTGCGTGTGTTGCAGGAGCGCGAGGTTGAGCGAGTCGGTGCGCGCAAACCAATCACACTGGATATTCGTGTGGTCGCCACCACCAACCGGGATTTGGCCGGGGAAGTCGCGGCGGGGCGTTTCCGTGAAGACCTCTATTATCGACTGTCGGTTTTTCCGCTCGCCTGGCGACCGCTGCGCGAACGCACCGCCGATATTCTGCCGCTGGCCGAGCGGCTGCTGGCCAAACACGTCAATAAAATGAAGCATGCCGCGGCGAGACTGTCGCCCGAGGCCCAGGCGTGTCTGATCGGGTACCCCTGGCCCGGCAATGTGCGCGAACTGGATAACGCGATTCAACGCGCGTTGATCCTGCAACAGGGCGGCGTGATTCAGCCTCAGGATTTCTGCCTGACCGGGCCGGTGGCCTGCGCGCCGCTGCCGACCCTGGCGCCAGCATCGACAACGATGCGGGCGCTGAAAGTTGACGCGGAATCCGCCGGGGCGTTGGGCGATGACCTGCGACGTCGCGAATTCCAGATGATCATCGACACCCTGCGCACCGAGCGCGGCCGCCGCAAGGAAGCCGCCGAGCGCCTGGGCATCAGCCCGCGCACCTTGCGCTACAAGCTGGCGCAAATGCGCGATGCCGGAATGGACGTCGAAGCGTATTTGTTCGCCACCTGACACGCTCCCACAGCGTGGTGCGCGGCTCAGAATCCGCGAATGCCTTTTGTAGGACGCAGCCACGGAGCTGGCACCCTTGTTGCTAACACCTCATTACCCGCCGAGTGAGTGTCAAAAAATTGCGGGTCGCCAAAGAGAGAAATCATGAGCCAAGGTATTGAATTCAATCGGTTGATGCTGGATATGCGTGCCATGCAAATGGACGCCATGTCTGCGCCGAAATCGACTGCCGCCGTCCCGGAACTGAATGGCAGCAGCTTTTCCGACATGCTCGGTCAGGCCGTCAATAAAGTGAACGACACCCAGCAGGCTTCCAGTCAGTTGGCCAGTGCCTTCGAGATTGGCAAGAGCGGCGTTGACCTGACGGACGTGATGATTTCTTCGCAGAAGGCCAGCGTGTCTTTCCAGGCGTTGACCCAAGTGCGTAACAAGCTGGTTCAGGCTTACCAAGACATCATGCAGATGCCGGTTTAAGGACGAGATTGAGTCATGGCAGAAGCAGTCGCCGATAACGTTCCGGCCAAGGCCACTCCAATAGACGGCAAACCGCCGCTGTTTGGCTTGTCCTTCCTGGAAAACCTCTCCGAGATGACCATGTTGCGTCAGGTGGGCCTGTTGGTCGGCCTGGCTGCGAGCGTGGCGATTGGCTTTGCCGTGGTGTTGTGGTCCCAGCAGCCGGACTACCGTCCGCTGTATGGCAGCCTTGCCGGGATGGACGCCAAACAGGTCATGGACACCCTGGCCGCCGCTGATATTCCTTACACCGTTGAACCGAATTCCGGTGCCTTGCTGGTCAAGGCTGAAGACCTGTCCCGCGCGCGTCTCAAGCTCGCGGGCGCTGGTGTCACTCCCAGCGACGGCAACATCGGTTTTGAGATTCTCGATAAAGAGCAAGGCCTGGGCACCAGCCAATTCATGGAGGCCACCCGTTATCGTCGCGGCCTCGAAGGTGAACTGGCCCGGACCATTTCCAGCCTGAACAACGTCAAGGGCGCCCGCGTGCACCTGGCGATTCCGAAGAGTTCGGTGTTTGTGCGCGACGAGCGCAAGCCAAGTGCTTCGGTACTGGTTGAGCTGTATTCCGGTCGCTCGCTGGAGCCGGGCCAGGTCGTGGCCATCGTCAATCTGGTGGCAACCAGTGTTCCTGAGCTGAGCAAGTCGCAGATCACCGTCGTCGACCAAAAGGGCAACCTGCTCTCCGATCAGGCGGAAAACTCCGAACTGACCATGGCCGGCAAGCAATTCGATTACAGTCGCCGCATGGAAAGCATGCTCACCCAGCGTGTGCACAACATCCTGCAACCGGTGCTGGGCAACGATCGCTATAAAGCCGAAGTCTCGGCCGATGTTGACTTCAGTGCTGTCGAATCGACGTCCGAACAGTTCAATCCGGATCAACCGGCGCTGCGCAGCGAGCAGTCGGTCAACGAACAACGTACCGCCAGCAATGGCCCGCAAGGTGTACCGGGTGCCCTGAGCAACCAGCCACCCGCGCCGGCCTCCGCGCCGCAAACCACCGCTGGCGCCGCGCCTGCTGCCGGCATGGTGCAGCCAGGTCAGCCGCTGATCGATGCCAATGGCCAGCAAATCATGGACCCGGCCACCGGTCAGCCCATGCTCGCACCGTACCCGGCGGACAAGCGTCAACAATCCACCAAGAACTTCGAACTCGACCGTTCCATCAGCCATACCAAGCAGCAACAGGGCCGTCTGAATCGCCTGTCGGTTTCGGTGGTGGTGGATGACCAGGTCAAGATCAACCCGGCCAACGGTGAAACCACCCGCGCGCCGTGGACTGCCGACGAATTGGCGCGCTTCACGCGTCTGGTTCAGGACGCGGTTGGTTTCGATGCCAGCCGTGGTGACAGCGTCAGCGTGATTAACATGCCGTTCTCGGCTGATCGCGGCGAAGTGATCGCCGACATTCCGTTCTACTCCCAGCCTTGGTTCTGGGACATCGTCAAGCAAGTGCTGGGTGTCCTGTTCATTCTGGTGCTGGTGTTCGGTGTGTTGCGTCCGGTGCTCAACAACATCACCGGTGGTGGCAAGGACAAGCAACTGGCCGGCATCGGCAGTGATGTCGAGTTGGGTGGCATGGGCGGCCTGGACGGCGAACTGGCCAACGATCGCGTCAGCCTCGGCGGCCCGCAAAGCATTCTGTTGCCGAGCCCGAGTGAAGGCTATGACGCACAGTTGAATGCAATCAAGAGTCTGGTGGCAGAAGACCCGGGTCGTGTGGCCCAGGTCGTGAAAGAGTGGATTAACGCAGATGAGTGATAACCGAGCCGTTGCCGCCAAGTTGTCCAAGGTCGACAAAGCCGCGATCCTGCTGCTGTCCCTTGGTTCTACCGATGCCGCCCAGGTGCTGCGCCACATGGGACCTAAAGAGGTCCAGCGTGTGGGTGTGGCCATGGCGCAGATGGGGAACGTGCACCGCGAGCAGGTCGAACAGGTGATGAGTGAGTTCGTCGACATCGTCGGCGACCAGACCAGCCTGGGCGTCGGCTCCGACGACTACGTGCGTAAAATGCTCACCCAGGCACTGGGCGAAGACAAGGCCAACGGCCTGATCGACCGCATCCTGCTGGGCGGCAACACCAGCGGCCTCGACAGTTTGAAATGGATGGAACCGCGCGCCGTCGCCGACGTGATCCGCTATGAGCACCCGCAGATCCAGGCAATCGTCGTGGCCTACCTCGACCCGGATCAGGCCGGTGAAGTGCTCGGCAACTTCGACCACAAGGTGCGCCTGGACATCATTCTGCGGGTGTCCTCGCTGAACACCGTTCAGCCAGCGGCCCTGAAAGAACTCAACCAGATTCTCGAGAAGCAGTTCTCCGGCAACTCGAACGCATCGCGCACCACCCTGGGTGGCATCAAGCGTGCGGCGGACATCATGAACTTCCTCGACAGTTCGATCGAAGGCCAGCTCATGGACTCGATCCGCGAAGTCGACGAAGACCTGTCCGGTCAGATCGAAGACCTCATGTTCGTGTTCAACAACCTGGCCGATGTCGACGACCGCGGTATCCAGGCATTGCTGCGCGAAGTGTCTTCCGACGTGCTGGTACTGGCCCTCAAGGGTTCCGACGAAGGCGTCAAGGAGAAGATCTTCAAGAACATGTCCAAGCGTGCGGCCGAGCTGTTGCGCGACGACCTCGAAGCCAAAGGCCCGGTGCGCGTCAGCGACGTGGAAACCGCACAGAAAGAAATCCTCACCATCGCCCGCCGTATGGCCGAAGCCGGAGAAATCGTTCTCGGTGGCAAGGGTGGCGAGGAAATGATCTAACACCATGGCCAAGCATGATGATTCACCCACTGACCTGATCCGGGCCAGGGATGTCAGTGGTTTCGATACCTGGGCGCTGCCCAGCTTCGACCCGCCCGCACCCGAGCCTGAACCGGAGCCGGAACCCGAACCGCCGGAAATGGAGGAAGTGCCGCTGGAGGAAGTCCAGCCACTGACCCTCGAAGAACTCGAAAGCATTCGTCAGGAAGCCTATAACGAAGGCTTCGCGGTGGGTGAAAAAGAAGGTTTCCACAGCACCACCCTCAAGGTCCGCCAGGAAGCCGAAGTGGCGCTGTCGGCGAAGATTGCCGGGCTGGAACAGCTGATGGCGCACCTGTTCGAGCCGATCGCCGAACAGGACACTCTGATTGAAAAGTCCCTGGTCGACCTCGTGCAGCACATCACCAAACAGGTGATTCAGCGCGAACTGGCCATCGACTCGACGCAGATCGAACACGTCATGCGCGAAGCGCTCAAGCTGTTGCCGCTGGGCGTGGGCAATGTGCGCCTGTACATCAATCCGCAGGATTTCGAACAGGTCAAAGCCTTGCGCGAACGCCACGAAGAGTCCTGGCGCATCGTCGAGGATGAGGCGCTGTTGCCGGGCGGCTGCCGGGTCGAGACCGAACACAGCCGCATCGACGCCTCGGTGGAAACCCGGGTCAAGCAGATCATGGACAAGCTGTTCGATCAGCTCCACGAACAGGCCTTGCACCCCGCTGCGCCGGACGTGAGTCTGGAACTGCCGGTTGAAAAAAAGCCGGCTGCCATCGCCGATCCGGACATTCCCGATGCGCCTTGAACGCACCAGTTTCGCCAAGCGCCTGGGCAGCTACGCCGAGGCTACGGAACTGGCGGGCGCACCGATTCTTGAAGGCCGCCTGCTGCGCATGGTCGGCCTGACCCTCGAAGCCGAAGGCTTGCGCGCGGCCATGGGCAGCCGTTGCATGGTCATCAATGACGACAGCTATCACCCGGTGCAGGTGGAAGCCGAAGTCATGGGCTTTTCCGGCAGCAAAGTCTTTCTGATGCCGGTCGGCAGTGTCGCCGGGATCGCCCCCGGCGCCCGCGTCGTTCCCCTTTCCGATACCGGCCGCTTGCCGATGGGCATGAGCATGCTCGGGCGCGTGCTCGATGGCGCCGGTCGTGCGCTGGACGGCAAGGGCGGGATGAAGGCCGAAGACTGGGTGCCGATGGACGGCCCGACCATCAACCCGCTCAAGCGCGAACCGATCAGCGAGCCGCTCGACGTAGGCATTCGTTGCATCAACGGCATGTTGACGGTCGGTCGCGGTCAGCGTCTTGGTCTGTTCGCCGGTACCGGTGTCGGTAAATCCGTGCTGTTGGGCATGATGACCCGCTTCACCGAGGCCGACATCATCGTCGTCGGGCTCATCGGGGAGCGGGGCCGTGAAGTTAAAGAGTTCATCGAGCACATCCTCGGTGAAGAAGGACTCAAGCGTTCTGTGGTCGTGGCGTCCCCGGCGGACGATGCGCCATTGATGCGGCTGCGCGCCGCGATGTACTGCACGCGCATCGCCGAATATTTTCGCGACAAGGGCAAGAACGTCCTGTTGCTGATGGATTCGCTCACCCGTTTCGCCCAGGCCCAGCGGGAAATCGCCCTGGCCATTGGCGAGCCGCCGGCGACCAAGGGGTATCCGCCGTCGGTGTTCGCCAAGCTGCCGAAACTGGTGGAACGCGCCGGTAATGCCGAGAAGGGTGGCGGTTCGATCACGGCGTTCTATACCGTGCTGTCCGAAGGCGATGACCAGCAGGACCCGATTGCCGACTCGGCGCGGGGCGTGCTCGACGGCCACATCGTGCTGTCGCGGCGACTGGCCGAAGAAGGTCATTACCCGGCCATCGATATCGAGGCGTCCATCAGCCGGGTCATGCCGGCGGTGGTGTCGCCGGAGCACATGACCCGTGCGCAGTATTTCAAGCAATTGTGGTCGCGTTATCAGCAGAGTCGCGATCTGATCAGTGTCGGCGCTTATGTCGCCGGTGGTGATCGCGAGACCGACCTCGCCATCTCCTTGCAACCGCAATTGGTCAAATATCTGCGTCAGGGCCTCAACGACAGCATCAGCCTGGGCGAAAGCGAAGCCTACCTCGCCTCGATCTTCGCGCCCGCGGCGGGCGGTTAACCGGTCATGGCCCAGACTCGGGCAGGGCGCCTGGCCCCCGTGGTGGAAATGGCCGAGAAGGCCGAGAAAACCGCGGTCCTGCGTCTGGGGCACTTTCAAGGGCAGGTGCGTCTGGCTGAAAGCAAGCTCGCCGACCTGGAGGCCTTTCGTCTCGACTATCAAGAACAGTGGATCGTGCGCGGCAGCAGCGGCGTGTCGGGCCAATGGCTGCTCGGGTACCAGGGGTTTCTCGCGCAATTGGGCACGGCCATCGATCAGCAGCGGCAAAGTCTGGCCTGGCACCAGAACAATCTGAACAAGGCGCGGGACACCTGGCAACAGGCGTTTGCCCGGGTCGAAGGCTTGCGCAAACTGGTGCAGCGATACGCCGATGAAGCGCGGGCCGTCGAAGACAAGCGCGAACAGAAGCTGCTGGATGAGTTGTCACAGCGTTTGCCGCGGCAGGATGCGTATTGAAAAGATCGCAACCCCGCATAAATCCGATACTGCAGGCTGCGGTCTTTTGATCCCGTCCTCCTGCCTTGCCCGAACCTCTAGCCAATGCTAAACCTTGTACAAGCAGGTTCACCAATGACAAGGAAGCCATGACATGTCAGTCGTTACAGAAATATCCCCCGATGGTCAGAAGCTGACGATATCGGTCAAAGGACGATTCGATTTCGCCAAGCATCAGGAATTTCGCGAGTCCTACGAAGATAAACAGCTATCGGCGGTCGTGGTCGACCTCAGAGAGGCAACTTACCTCGACAGCTCTGCGTTGGGCATGTTGCTGCTGTTGCGTGATCACGCCGGTGGTGAAAACTCCGATATTCGCGTGGTCAACAGCAGTTCGGATGTGAGGAAGATTCTCGCCATCTCCAACTTTGACAAACTGTTCGACATCAGTTGAACGACGTGCACGCTGCACTTGAATCGCTGACGATCCTCATCGCTGAGGACAGCGCGGCGGATCGCATGCTGCTGTCGAGTATCGTCCGCCGTCAGGGCCACGAAGTACTGACGGCCGCCAACGGTGCCGAAGCGGTCGAGGCGTTTCGTCAGCAGCGTCCGCAATTGGTATTGATGGACGCCATGATGCCAGTGATGGACGGCTTCGAGGCTGCGCAGCAGATCAAGGCACTGGCCGGGGAAACCCTGGTGCCGATCATCTTTCTGACCTCGCTGTCCGAGAGCGAGGCGCTGGCTCGCTGCCTGGAGGCCGGTGGCGACGACTTTTTGGCAAAGCCTTACAACCAGGTGATCCTCGCCGCCAAAATCAAGGCGATGGATCGCTTGCGGCGGTTACAGGCGACCGTGTTGCAACAACGCGACCAGATCGCCCGGCACCACGATTATTTGCTCAATGAGCAACGGGTGGCGAAGGCCGTATTCGACAAGGTGGCCCATTCCGGTTGCCTGAACGCTGCCAATATCCGCTATCTGCAATCGCCTTACGCCCTGTTCAACGGTGACTTGTTGCTGGCCGCTTATACGCCCGCGGGCGACATGCACGTGCTGCTCGGCGATTTCACCGGCCATGGTTTGCCCGCGGCGGTGGGCGCCATGCCGCTGGCCGAGGTCTTCTACGGGATGACGGCCAAGGGTTACGGCTTGGCCGAAACCCTGCGCGAGATGAACGCCAAGCTCAAACGCATCCTGCCGGTGGACATGTTCTGCTGTGCAACGATGCTGTGCCTGAGCTTCCAGCGCCGATCAGTGGAGGTCTGGAACGGCGGGATGCCCGACGGTTACCTGCACAGCATCGTCAGTGGCGAGCGTACGTCGATGACGGCGCGGCATTTGCCGCTGGGTGTGCTGAGCGCGCAAACATTCGACGACCGCACTGAAGTGTTCCCGATGGCGCTGGGTGATCGGGTTTTCCTGTTGTCCGACGGGGTCATCGATACCTGCGATGCCGGTGAGCAGTTGTTCGGTGTGGAGCGTCTGCAACGGGTTTTTGCCGCCAATCGTGAACCGGATGCGTTGTTCGAGGAAATCGGCCAGGCCTTGCGGGACTTTGGCGGTGAGACGCGTGACGATGTCAGCATGGTTGAAATCAGCCTGCTTGAGTCGTCGCAGCTGATTGCGCCGGTGCCGGTGTATTCCGATAGCGGTCAATCGTGCCCGCTGGACTGGTCGGTGAGTTTCGAGTTTCGCGCGCAGACGCTGAAACGCTTCAATCCGCTGCCGTACCTGTTGCAATTGCTGCTTGAGGTGCATGGGCTGCGGGCGCAGAGCGGGGCGCTCTACAGTGTGTTGGCCGAACTGTATTCCAATGCCCTGGAGCATGGCGTCCTCGGCCTGGACTCCAGCCTCAAGCGCGATGTCTCCGGCTTCACCCGTTACTATCAACAGCGCAACACCCGCCTGGACGAGCTGCAGGACGGCTTCGTACGGGTCCATCTGCAGGTCATGCCGCAAGGCGAGGGAGGTTGCCTGGTGATTCGCGTCGAAGACAGCGGCAAGGGATTTGACGTCGGGCGCGTGCTGGCGCGACCGGTTGATCCTGTCCGTCTGTCGGGACGTGGTGTGAGTTTGATCCGTCAATTGGGTCGCAACGCCAGTTGGTCCGACGATGGTCGCAGTGCCCACGTGGAGTTTTTCTGGGAGGCTCTGGCATAATCCACGCATTCTTGATCAAGGAGTGAGCAAGTGGCTGACAAACATCTGGACCCGGACGTGCTGAGCGCGTTGCGGGAAGTCATGGAAGATGGGTTTTCGACATTGATTGATACCTTCCTCGCGGATTGCGAAACGCGCCTGCAAGTGTTGCGTCAGGCGAGTACGGCTGCGCAATTGAGCGAGACCGCCCACAGTTTTAAAGGCAGCAGTAGCAACATGGGCGCCGTCAGGCTTGCCGAGCTGTGTGGTCAGCTTGAGCAGGATGCCAAAAAATCTCCGACCGCCAATTTCGGCCAGTCGATCGCCGACATCGATAGCGAGTTCGCCATCGTGCGGCCTCTCTATGAAATTGAACGACAGCGATCCCCAGCAGCCAGCTGACGCGTTCCTCGCCTTTCGTCGTCCTCTGGCAAAACTGGCGCGACCCTTGCAGTTAACTTTTCCAACTGTACCTACGATCCCAGTGCAGCGGAGACCGTTAAATGCCCGTTACCCCCAATAATCTTCTTCAGGCCGTCGCGCCGGCCAAGGCACCGGTTGCCTCCGCCAATTCCACGGCGTTGACCGCTGAGCCCGGGGACAAGGCTTCCAGCTTCGCTCAGGTGTACGCCAGGCAAGCCCAGAACAAGCCTGCCGCAGCGGCTGACGGCCCCGTCAAAACGGTACGTGACAAGGCTGCGGACAGCGCCGGCAAGAAGGACGTCGTCGACGACAAATCTGCCGCCGCGCAACCCGAGGTTGCCGATAGCGGCAAAACCTTGCCCGCCGACAAACCGGCGCAGGCCGACGACCAGGCAGCCAGCGACAATGCGACCGATACCGCGCAAACGCCGGTGGTCGATGCCGCGCCTGTTGATCCGGCGCTTGATCCTGCGTTGCTGCTGGCGGCTCAACCCGTCGCAGCTACGCCTGCACCGGTTACGGCACCGGTCGTGGATGCCGCTCAGTTGCCGGATGAGGCACCGCTTGCCGCGCCGGTTGCCGCCGCGCCGGTGGCTGCCCCCACAGACAACGAATTCGATCCAGAGGCCGATCCGCTCGATGCATTGCCGGCCCTGCGCATGGCCATGGAGCAAAGCGGCCACGTTTCTGCCTCCAGCCAGGCACAGCCTAAAGCGGCATCGACCAGCGCCCAGGCCCAGGCCGATGGTGAGCAAACCGCCGCGCAGAACTTTGCCGCCGGCATGGCCAGCATGCTCGAGGTGCAGGGCGACAAGGACAGCACCAGCCAGGGCGGCGAAAAGGCCTTCAGCGGTTTGATCGATGACGGTCTCAAGGACCTGAAGTCCGCCAGCAGCGATACCCGGGTCGACGATTTCGCCAACCGTCTGGCGGCATTGACCCAGGCCGCCACGCCGAAGACTGCCAATGCCTTGCCGGTCAATCAGCCGATTGCCATGCATCAGAACGGCTGGACCGAAGAGGTGGTGAACCGCGTCATGTACCTGTCCAGCGCCAATCTCAAGGCGGCCGACATCCAGTTGCAACCGGCTGAGCTGGGGCGTCTCGACATTCGCGTCAACATGGTTCCGGATCAGCAGACCCAGGTGACCTTCGTCAGCGCACACCCAAGTGTTCGTGAAGCGCTGGACGGGCAGATGCATCGCCTGCGTGACATGTTTGCCCAGCAGGGCATGGGCCAGGTTGACGTCAACGTATCCGACCAGAACCGTGGTTCGCCGGAGCAAGGGCAGAACCAGCAGGCGCAGAGCGGTCGTACAAATGCCAGTGGTGGTCGTCTTGACTCGATGGATGACGACATCGCTGCAAGTGTCGTTGAAGTTGCAGCTCCGATGACCAGCGTGATTGGCTCCAGCGCAGTCGATTATTACGCCTGATTAAGCCTCAAAACCGATCCTGTGGGAGCGGGCTTGCCCGCGATTGCGGTGTAACAGTCGATGAAGATGTTGACTGTCCTGTCTCATCGCGGGCAAGCCCACACAGTGATTTGTGATGATGTGCAAATGGCGTCTTGCTCCACCCATCTCCCTCGCAACACTTCTGGCATAACACTTGCTCTGGCCTTGCCGTGCGACTGTGAAAACCCGAATAGCGACGGATTATTGGCATGGCGAAGAGCGACGCAGCAGTAAAAGACCCCGCAACCAAAGGCAAACTCAAGCTGATTATCTTGATCGTGGTGGCCCTGCTGCTGGCGATCGGTTTGTCCGTGGGGGCGACCTGGTACTTCATGCACAGCGCCCAGAGCAAGCCTGTCGCCGCGGTCGAAACCGCCCCGCAGGGCAAGCAGCCGGCGATTTTCGAACCGATGGCGCCGGCGTTTGTCGCCAACTACAACCAGAACGGCCGTCAGCGCTACATGCAGGTGAGCATCACCATGCTCGGCCGCAACCAGGCCGATCTGGAAGCACTCAAGGTGCACATGCCGGTCATTCGCAACAACCTGGTCATGCTGTTCTCCGGGCAGGATTTCGCCACGCTTGCGTCGCCGGTTGGCCAGGAAATGCTGCGCCAGAAAGCCACGGCCAGCGTTCAGGAAGTGGCGCAGAAAGAACTCGGCAAAGTGGTTATCGAACAATTGCTTTTCACTAATTTCGTACTGCAGTAGGAACACGACATGGCCGTGCAGGACCTGCTGTCCCAGGATGAAATCGACGCGCTGTTGCACGGCGTGGACGATGGTCTGGTACAGACCGATAACGTTGCCGAGCCCGGCACCGTCAAAAGCTACGACCTGACCAGTCAGGATCGCATCGTCCGTGGTCGCATGCCGACCCTGGAAATGATCAACGAACGTTTCGCCCGCTATACGCGCATCAGCATGTTCAACATGCTGCGTCGCTCGGCGGACGTGGCGGTCGGTGGCGTGCAGGTGATGAAGTTCGGCGAGTACGTGCACTCGCTGTACGTGCCGACCAGCCTCAACCTGGTCAAGATCAAACCGCTGCGCGGCACCGCGCTGTTCATTCTCGACGCCAAACTGGTGTTCAAGCTGGTGGACAACTTCTTCGGTGGCGACGGCCGTCACGCCAAGATCGAAGGGCGTGAATTCACTCCGACCGAACTGCGTGTGGTGCGCATGGTGCTGGAGCAGGCCTTCGTCGACTTGAAGGAAGCCTGGCAGGCGATCATGGAAGTGAACTTCGAGTACATCAACTCGGAAGTGAACCCGGCCATGGCCAACATCGTCGGGCCGAGCGAAGCCATTGTGGTGTCGACCTTCCACATCGAACTCGATGGCGGTGGCGGCGACCTGCACGTGACCATGCCTTACTCGATGATCGAGCCGGTGCGCGAAATGCTCGACGCCGGCTTCCAGTCGGACCTCGACGACCAGGACGAGCGCTGGGTCAATGCCCTGCGCCAGGACGTGCTGGATGTCGACGTGCCGATCGGTGCCACGGTCGCTCGCCGCCAGTTGAAACTGCGCGACATCCTGCACATGCAGCCGGGTGACATCATCCCGGTGGAAATGCCGGAAGACATGATCATGCGCGCCAACGGCGTGCCGGCCTTCAAGGTCAAGATGGGCTCGCACAAAGGCAACCTTGCGTTGCAAGTGATCGAGCCGATCGAGCGTCGTTGATCGACGCCCCACACATTCGCTTTTAACTGACGGCTTCCCCTCCAAAGGTGGCCCGCCGAGGACAAATGATGGCAGACGATATGAATACCCAGGACGACCAGGCACTGGCTGACGAGTGGGCTGCGGCCCTGGAAGAAACCGGTGATGCCGGGCAGGCTGATATCGACGCGTTGCTGGCGGCCGATGCTGCCGGCTCCTCGAACAATCGCCTGCCCATGGAAGAGTTCGGCAGCGTGCCAAAGAACAACGATCCGGTGAGCCTGGAAGGGCCGAACCTGGACGTGATCCTCGATATCCCGGTATCGATTTCCATGGAAGTGGGCAGCACCGACATCAACATCCGCAACCTGCTGCAACTCAACCAGGGTTCGGTGATCGAGCTCGATCGTCTAGCCGGTGAGCCGCTGGACGTGCTGGTCAACGGCACGCTCATCGCCCATGGCGAAGTGGTTGTGGTCAACGAGAAGTTCGGCATCCGCCTGACCGACGTGATCAGCCCAAGCGAACGCATCAAGAAGCTGCGCTGAGTGAAAAGGTTTCTCGGGGTTCTTCTGGCGTTGCCATTGAGCGTGCTGGCGGCGGAGCCCGTCGCGACCGCCACCACGGCTGCTGCGCCTGTGGCGAGCAGCGGTGTGGCCGGGCAATTGACGCAACTGGTCTTCGGCCTGCTGCTGGTGCTGGGGTTGATCTTCTTCCTCGCCTGGCTGTTGCGCCGGGTTCAACAGGCAGGCCCGGCCGGCAAGGGCCAGGTGATCGAGCTGATCGGTTCCCGCGCCCTCGGCCCGCGTGATCGGCTGATGCTGGTACAGGTCGGCAACGAGCAGATCCTGCTCGGCCTGAGCCCCGGCACCATCACCGCATTGCATGTGCTCAAGGAGCCGGTGCAAGTGCCGGGCACGACCGAAAAGACGACGCCGGAGTTTGCCCAGCGCCTGCTGGAGATCCTGGGCAAAGATCAAAAGGATAAGAAGTAATGGGTGCGCTCCGCATCGTCTTGACGTTGGCGCTGATGCTGGTCGCGCCGCTGGCGGTTGCCGCCGATCCGCTGTCGATCCCGGCCATCACCCTGGGCACTAATGCCCAGGGCGCGCAGGAATACTCGGTCAGCCTGCAAATCCTGCTGATCATGACTGCGCTGAGTTTCATTCCGGCGTTCGTCATGCTGATGACCAGTTTCACCCGGATCATCATCGTCTTCTCGATCCTGCGCCAGGCCCTGGGCTTGCAGCAGACACCGTCGAACCAGATCCTCACGGGCATGGCGCTGTTCCTGACGTTGTTCATCATGGCACCGGTGTTCGACCGGGTGAACCAGGACGCCTTGCAGCCGTACCTCGCGGAAAAAATGACCGCTCAGGATGCCGTGGCCAAGGCGCAGGTGCCGATCAAGGACTTCATGCTGGCCCAGACCCGCACCAGTGATCTCGAGCTGTTCATGCGCCTGTCCAAGCGCACGGACATCGCATCGCCGGATCAGGCGCCACTGACCATTCTGGTGCCGGCGTTCGTGACCTCCGAGCTGAAAACCGCGTTCCAGATCGGCTTCATGATTTTCATCCCGTTCCTGATCATCGACCTCGTCGTGGCCAGTGTACTGATGGCCATGGGTATGATGATGCTGTCACCGCTGATCATTTCCCTGCCGTTCAAAATCATGCTGTTCGTGCTGGTCGATGGCTGGGCGCTGATCATCGGCACCCTGGCCAGTAGCTTCGGCGGTGTTTCGCCATGACGCCTGAAGTTGCGGTCGACATCTTCCGCGAGGCGCTGTGGCTGACCACGTTGATGGTGGCGGTGCTGGTGATTCCAAGCCTGCTGGTGGGCCTGATCGTGGCGATGTTCCAGGCTGCGACCCAGATCAACGAGCAGACCCTGAGCTTCCTGCCGCGCCTGCTGGTGATGCTGGTGACGCTGATCGTCGCCGGGCCATGGCTGGTGCAGACGTTCATGGAGTACATCCTGCAGTTGTACGGCAGTATTCCGCAGGTCATCGGCTAAGCCATGTCGTCGTTATTGCAGCTGACGGACACCCAGATCAGCACCTGGGTGGCGACGTTCATGTTGCCGCTGTTTCGCGTCGGCGCCTTGCTGATGGTCATGCCGGTGTTCGGCACATCGCTGGTGCCCAAGCGCATCCGCCTGTATTTCGCCCTCGCCATCACCGTGGTCATCGCGCCCAACCTGCCGCCCATGCCACCGGTGAATGCGCTGGATTTGAGCGGACTGCTGCTGATTGCCGAGCAAATCCTCGTCGGCGCGATCCTCGGTTTCTCCTTGCAGCTGTTCTTCCAGGCGTTCGTGGTGGCGGGGCAGATCGTCGCCATCCAGATGGGCATGGGCTTCGCCTCGATGGTCGACCCCACCAACGGCGTGTCGGTGGCGGTGATCGGGCAGTTCTTCACCATGCTGGTGACGCTGATGTTCCTGGCAATGAATGGGCATCTGGTGGTGTTCGAAGTGCTGACCGAGAGCTTCACCACGCTGCCGGTCGGCAGTGGCCTGATGGTCAATCATTACTGGGAGCTGGCCGGCAAGCTTGGCTGGGTCCTCGGCGCGGCCTTGCTGCTGGTGCTGCCGGCAATCACGGCGTTGCTGGTGGTCAACATCGCGTTCGGCGTGATGACCCGGGCGGCGCCGCAACTGAACATTTTCTCCATCGGCTTCCCGCTGACCCTGGTGCTCGGGCTGTTCATTGTCTGGGTCGGGCTGGCGGACATTCTCAATCAGTATCAACCGCTGGCCACCGAGGCCTTGCAGTTTTTACGCGAACTGGCACAGGCGCGCTGAGTCATGGCTGAGAGCGAAAGCGGTCAGGACAAAACAGAAGACCCCACGGAGAAAAAGAAAAAGGACGCCCGGGAGAAGGGGGAGATCGCCCGTTCCAAGGAGCTCAATACCCTGGCGATCATGCTGGCCGGTGCCGGTGCTTTGCTGGTGTTCGGCGGGGCGCTGGCCCAGGAAATGATGGACCTGATGCGCCTGAACTTTTCCCTGTCGCGAGAGGTGGTGCTAGACCAGCGTTCGATGGGCACCTATCTGCTGCACTCGGGACAGATCGCCCTGCTGGCCATTCAGCCGGTGATGATCACCTTGTTGCTGGCGGCGCTGATCGGCCCGATTTCCCTGGGCGGCTGGCTGTTTTCCGCCGGTACCATGGCCCCCAAGTTCAGCCGCATGAACCCCGGTGCCGGGCTCAAGCGCATGTTCTCGGCCAAGGCGATTGCCGAACTGCTCAAGGCGCTGGCGAAGTTTTTCGTTGTTCTGTTCGTGGCCCTGCTGGTGTTGTCGGCGGACATCGACGACTTATTGCGCATCGCCCATGAGCCGCTGGATCGGGCAATCATCCACAGCCTGCAAGTGGTCGGTTGGAGCTCCCTGTGGATGGCCTGCGGGTTGATCATCATCGCGGCGGTCGACGTGCCGATCCAGCTGTGGGAAAGCATCAAGAAGCTGAAAATGACCAAGCAGGAAGTGCGCGACGAGCACAAGGATCAGGAAGGTCGGCCTGAGGTTAAACAACGCATTCGCCAGCTCCAGCGTGAAATGTCCCAGCGGCGGATGATGGCGGCGATCCCCGACGCCGACGTGGTCATCACCAACCCGACCCACTACGCCGTAGCCCTCAAGTACGACCCGGACAAAAGCGGTGCGCCGATGCTGATCGCCAAGGGCAGCGACTTCCTGGCGCTGAAGATTCGAGAGATTGCGGCGGCCAACGAGATCCTGTTGCTGGAATCGCCGGCCTTGGCGCGGTCGATTTACTACTCGACGGAACTTGAGCAGGAAATTCCGGGCGGTTTGTATCTGGCGGTGGCGCAGGTGCTGGCGTACGTCTACCAGATTCGCCAATACCGCGCGGGCAAAGGCAAGCGGCCGGAGCCGCTTAAGGATGATTTGCCGATTCCGCCGGATTTGCGGCGGGATACTTAATCATCGAAGTTCGGATCCAGGGCATCCTCTAGTTCTCTATTCATTCTTTCGAACGTCCTCAGCAGCTCCTTCGCTTTCGTATTTACTTCGGAGGATTGCTGACGAATCTGACGCAATTGTTGAATGCCAGTTGTTGGTCGCGCATTTTTCCATTGGTTGACTACGCCAGAGGCGTTCACTTCTGGCTGTAGGGTTCTCTGGGGGGCTGATCGATTGATGGTGCTCCCAGTCGGAGATGAGTTGACGACGTCAATGGAATTTAGGGTTGGTAGAGGTGCGGAGAATGCGTCTGATGCGGACTGAGGCGGGGGGGTGGGAGTATCAACGAAATAAGCTGGATGTCGTGCAGATTGGGATGCCCCGACTGGTCGAGCAATAACTGTTTTTGAAGGCGCACCGCTTACAGTTCCTTGAACTCCAGGAGTAGCGCGGGAATAGAGAGCTGGTGGAGAAAGGGGGGGCGCTCGAGTTGGTAAGATGTTCGTGGGAGGCGCTCCGTTCGGGGTGGCATCGAACAGTTTCACTAGTTTCCCTACACCTCCTACATGTCCAGTTGGATCTGCCTGATTCACTGGATCGCCCAAGCAATACACATACGAGTTCAATCCACCTTTACCAAATGGACTCCAACTGTCCGGACTATTAAACCGCATCAATACCGGATTAAACGCCCGATACCCATTCCCCAACAAATAATGCCCGGTCACAGAGTCTGGCCGTTCCCCGTTGAAGCCCAGCAGGCTGAGCAAGCCACTGAGCGCTGAGCGATGGCCGTAAGGCGAATAGGCGATAGGTTGTGGTTGCTGGTCATTCTTGAGCGTTTGCAATACTGTTCGTTGCTGGTCCGTGGCGAGCAGTGTGGTGTCGACTGCATCGCCTTCCCGTTGTTGTTGGGCCAAGAGCAGATCTTCGTGCTGGATGATCGATACCTTTGTCTCACTCTGAATTTCAGTCGCCAGGCGTTTTTGGCAGTAAAAGCGCTGGCGCACTCCTCCCTCGGGCAGTGTATGGCTTGTCAGCTGATCCAGTGGGTCGTAGCCCAAGGTTGTTTTTTTGGATGCCATTTGCTCACTCCGGATTCGCGAAGAATGAGAGCTTGAGTGTCTGCGCAAATAGCGGGGATGGGTACTATCAGAACTGATAGGAAGGAGTGGTTAACTGCAGTTCCGGATAGGCGAACGGCGTGGGGGCGAGTCTGCTCGCGATAGTGGTGGGTCAGCCAATATGGTCGTTTAATGTACTGCCGCCATCGCGAGCAAGCTCGCTCCTACAAGGGAGTTGGCACAAAAATAAATATTGTTTTCAGTAGTACCGCGCGGGCAAAGGAAAGCGGCCGGAGCCGCTTAAAGATGATTTGCCGGTTCCGCCGGATTTGCGGTGGGATTCCTGATCTCTATTCTTCGAAGTGATCACCTCTAATTTTTTTTATTTTTGCAATGATGCTTTCGTGATCTGGGTGACGCGCGCTTTGCATCTTTCGAAGGTATTTTAGAGCTAATAATTGCCTGTGCGATCTTTCTATTGGATCAAGGTTGGACAGGTTGGAGCCGCCAGCAGTAAAGTCAAGGCGATTCCAATTGAGTCGGAATTGATCTTTTGTGGTCGTTTTTCGGTCTTCGATGGACTCAAGCATTGATTTGTAGCGATTAGAGTTAGTGTTTCGAATTGAGGGGGAGGGCTCTAGCAAGTGTTCGGGGTCCAAGAAGCTGTAGTCCGGGTTTCTACGGTGGGAGTCGTAAAGTTTTTCTGTTATGTGTCTTTGACCGGTAATTTCGTCTAGCTGCTGTAATTGATCAATCGCGCTATATGCCTGGTCGATCGATACGCCTTTTTTTATCTGGAATCCCTGGCGAAATTTTCCGGCATAACGAGTTCCGCCGTCATAAGCCATGCCGCTTCTCCTTGAGGTTTTCTTTATGGCGCGTCTGGCTAATATTTTAAGTCTAGATATAGGGAATATTATCGATCGTGCGGCTTGACCACTTCGATCTGACTTGTTTGTCGGATCCCCTAAGCAATATGCATATGAATTAATGCCCCCTTTTCCGTACGGACTCCAACTATCCGGAGTATTAAATCGCATCAACACCGGATTAAACGCGCGATACCCATTCCCCAATAAATAACACCCGGTCACCGGGTCTGGCCGTTCGCCGTTGAAGCCCAACAGGCTGAGCTGGACGCTGAATACCGGGCGATGACCGTAGGGTGAGTAGGCGATGGGGCGCGGCAGAACGCCCTTCTTGAGGGTGTGCAGAACGGAGCGTTGCAGGTCGGTCACCAGCAACGTGGTATCGAGTACATCGCCCTCTCGTTGCTGCTCAGCCATTAACAAGTCGTCGTGCTGAATGATCGAATGCGTCGTCGCACCGTGAATTTCGGTCGCCAGGCGGCTTTTGCAGTAGAAACGCTGATGTGCCGGTGTATCAGGCTGTGTCTGGTGGACCAGTCGATCCAGTGGGTCGTAGCGATATTGGCAAAGCAGGTTTGTGGGTGGGGAGGTCATTGGCTCACTCCGCAGGCGAAAGGATTGAGAGCTGAGTATCTGCGCAGGTGCCGAGGTTGAGTACTAGCAGAACTGATAGGTGGCCTGAGAGATTCGCTGGCAGTGTCGGCCTCTTCGCGAGCAGGCTCGCTCCCGCTTTTTATCTCTGTTGTGCGGAGAATATGTGGCCAGCACAAATCTCCTGTTGGAGCGAGCCGGCTCCGGGCGGCGTTCCGACAAAAGCGCCCGTGCCGATGCCACACATTTCAGTTAAAACAGCCCATCCCGAAAACCCGGCAAAAGTTGGAAGGCTTCTTGCAATAGCCGCCCCGAGCCTGCTTCAGGCGTCAAAAGTTTGCTTCAAAGGAACGGGGAATACCGGTGGATCGCTCTCAGTTAATCAACAGTGCCCGCACGAACATGGCAGACCTCAGTCGAGGCAATCTGGGCGTGCCGCTGTTGCTGCTGGTTATGTTGGCAATGATGATGTTGCCCATTCCGCCGTTCCTGCTCGATGTGTTCTTCACCTTCAACATTGCCTTGTCCATCGTCGTGCTGCTGGTTTGCGTCTACGCCTTGCGGCCGCTGGATTTCGCGGTGTTCCCGACCATTCTGCTGGTGGCGACGCTGTTGCGACTGGCGCTGAACGTGGCTTCGACGCGGGTGGTGATGCTCCACGGTCAGGACGGCCACGCCGCTGCCGGTAAGGTGATCCAGGCCTTCGGTGAGGTGGTGATCGGCGGTAACTACGTGGTTGGTATCGTGGTGTTCGCGATTTTGATGATCATCAACTTCGTCGTGGTGACCAAGGGTGCCGGGCGGATTTCCGAGGTGAGCGCGCGCTTCACCCTCGATGCGATGCCCGGCAAACAGATGGCCATCGACGCTGATCTCAACGCTGGCCTGATCGACCAGAACCAGGCCAAGGCTCGTCGTACGGAAGTGGCCCAGGAGGCCGAGTTCTATGGCTCCATGGACGGTGCCAGCAAATTCGTGCGCGGTGACGCCATCGCCGGTTTGCTGATTCTGTTCATCAACCTGATCGGCGGCATGGCTGTCGGTATCTTCCAGCACAACATGACGTTCGCTGACGCCGGCAAGGTCTACGCCTTGCTGACCATCGGTGACGGTTTGGTGGCGCAATTGCCATCACTGCTGTTGTCTACCGCTGCCGCGATCATGGTGACCCGTGCTTCCGGTTCCGAAGACATGGGCAAGCAGATCAACCGCCAGATGTTCGCCTCGCCCAAAGCGCTGGCGGTCTCCGCTGGTTTGATGGCGGTGATGGGCCTGGTGCCCGGCATGCCGCATTTCTCGTTCCTGAGCATGGCGGCGCTGGCGGCGGGTGGCGCGTACCTGTTCTGGCGCAAGCAGAACATCGTCAAGGTCCAGGCCCTGCAAGAGGTCAAGCGTCAACAAGAGTTGCTGCCATCGCCGGCCCGCGCCCAGGAAACCAAGGAGTTGGGCTGGGATGACGTGACGCCGATCGACATGATCGGCCTGGAAGTCGGCTACCGCCTGATTCCATTGGTGGACCGCAACCAAGGGGGGCAATTGCTGGCGCGGATCAAGGGGGTGCGCAAGAAGCTGTCCCAGGATCTGGGCTTCCTGATGCCCACCGTGCACATCCGCGACAACCTCGACCTGGCGCCCAGCGCCTATCGCCTGACCCTGATGGGGGTGATCCTGGCCGAGGCTGATATCTACCCGGATCGCGAACTGGCAATCAACCCGGGACAGGTCTACGGCACACTCAACGGCATTACCGCCAAAGATCCGGCTTTCGGCCTGGAGGCGGTCTGGATCGAAATCAGTCAGCGCGCCCAGGCACAATCCCTTGGCTATACAGTGGTCGATGCCAGTACAGTGGTGGCCACGCACTTGAACCAGATTCTGTACAAGCACTCCAGCGAGCTTATCGGGCACGAAGAAGTGCAACAATTGATGCAATTGCTGGCAAAAAACTCGCCGAAACTGGCTGAAGAGCTGGTGCCGGGTGTGTTGTCGCTGTCGCAACTGCTCAAGGTTCTGCAAGCGCTGCTGGCCGAACAGGTGCCGGTGCGTGACATACGCAGCATTGCCGAAGCCATCGCTAACAATGCTTCCAAGAGTCAAGATACCGCCGCATTGGTGGCCGCTGTGCGCGTCGGCGTAAGCCGCGCAATCGTGCAAAGCATTGTAGGCACTGACTCCGAGCTGCCAGTGATCACCCTGGAGCCAAGGTTGGAACAAATATTGCTCAATAGTCTGCAGAAGGCAGGACAAGGCTCGGAAGAGGGCGTTCTGCTGGAGCCAAGCATGGCTGAAAAGCTGCAACGCTCGCTGATCGATGCAGCGCAGCGCCAGGAGATGCAAGGTCAACCGGTGATTCTGCTGGTGGCCGGTCCGGTCCGCGCGATGCTCTCGCGATTTGGCCGACTGGCAGTCCCGGGTTTGCACGTGTTGGCTTATCAGGAAATCCCTGACAACAAGCAAGTGACCATCGTTGCGACAGTAGGGCCCAACGGCTGAGGTAGTGGTTTATGCAAGTTAAGCGTTTTTTCGCCGCCGATATGCGTCAGGCCATGAAACTGGTTCGTGATGAGCTGGGCGCTGATGCGGCCATCATTGGCAACCGCCGCATTGCCGGTGGTGTCGAGCTGACGGCTGCCCTGGATTACAAGCTGTCGGCGCTGGCGCCACGCGTGCCGAACATGGAGCTCGAAGACGAGCTGCGCAAGACCCAGTCGCGCATCGTCACCGCCCAGGCCGAGTTGAGCCTGCGCAGCGACGGCGAAAGCGACAACGCCACCAATCGCCAATTGTTCGCCGGTTTGCCGCTCACCGCAGCCGAGCCGCTGATCGAGCCGACCTACGCCGAGCCTCGTCGCCCTGCGCCAGCTCCGGCTCCGGCGGCCGCGATGGATTCCCGGGTATTTGACTCGATGCGTTTCGAGCTCAACAGCCTGCGCGAGCTGATGGAAGTACAGCTGGGCTCCCTGGCGTGGAATCAGCTGCAAGGCAGCAGCCCGGGCCAGGCCAACCTCTGGCGTCGTCTGCAACGTATCGGTTTGTCCGGGCCGTTGTCTCGCGACCTGCTGGCGCTGATCACCGACATTCAAGAACCCCGTCAGGCCTGGCGCATGTTGCTGGCGCACCTGGCGCGGATGATCGCCACGCCGGAAATCGAGCCGCTGGAAGAGGGCGGGGTGATTGCCATGGTCGGCCCTGCCGGCATGGGCAAGACCACCACCCTGGCCAAACTGGCTGCCCGTTACGTGCTCAAGTACGGCGCGCAGAATATCGCGCTGGTGAGCATGGACAGCTACCGCATCGGTGCCCAGGAGCAGCTCAAGACCCTCGGTCGGATTCTCAATGTGCCGGTGACCCACGTTGATCCGGGGCAATCGCTGGTGCAAGCGCTGGAACCCCTGCTGCGCAAGCGCGTGGTGCTGATCGATACCGCCGGCCTTCAGGCCAGCGATCCGGCTCTGCGCATGCAGCTCGAAAGCCTGGCCGGACGAGGCATAAAATCAAAAAATTATCTGGTCCTGGCAACCACCAGCCAGAAACAGGTTCTAACCGCCGCTTATCACAGTTACAAGCGCTGCGGGCTTGCTGGCTGCATCCTGACTAAACTGGATGAAACGGCAAGTCTGGGCGAAGTGCTGAGCCTGGCCATCAGCCATGAATTACCGGTGGCCTACCTGACTGATGGCCCGCGGATTCCGGATGATTTGCATCTGCCGCGTCGTCATCAACTGGTCAGCCGCGCCGTCAGCGTGCAAATGCAGGAAGAACCCAGCGAAGAAGCCATGGCTGACATGTTCGCTGATATCTACCACAGCCCCACCAAACAGGTAGGCTGAGGTAACAATGAATAGTTTTTGTACCTACATCGATGGTCTGCCATGCATTGTTCGGTTTACGAACGCGCAGCCAGTAATGTGGCCTCCGTCTATGCAAGACAAGGTAAAGAAATAACATGGGCAGCATGCATCCCGTACAGGTGATCGCGGTGACCGGCGGCAAAGGTGGCGTCGGGAAAACTAACGTGTCAGTGAACTTGTCCCTGGCTTTGGCTGAACTTGGCCGGCGCGTCATGTTGCTGGACGCCGACCTGGGGCTGGCGAACGTCGACGTTCTGTTGGGCCTGACACCCAAACGTACCCTGGCCGACGTGATCGAAGGTCGCTGCGAGCTGCGCGACGTCCTGTTGCAGGGCCCGGGCGGCATCCGCATCGTTCCCGCCGCGTCCGGCACCCAGAGCATGGTTCACTTGAGCCCGGCGCAACATGCCGGCCTGATCCAGGCCTTCAGCGACATCGGCGACAACCTCGACGTGCTGGTGATTGACACCGCTGCGGGTATCGGTGACTCGGTAGTCAGTTTTGTCCGTGCGGCCCAGGAAGTGTTGCTGGTGGTCTGCGACGAGCCGACCTCGATCACCGACGCTTATGCGTTGATCAAACTGCTTAACCGCGACTACGGCATGAACCGCTTCCGCGTCCTGGCCAACATGGCCCAGAGCCCGCAGGAAGGGCGCAACCTGTTCGCCAAGTTGACCAAAGTCACGGATCGCTTCCTCGACGTCGCCCTGCAATACGTCGGCGCCGTGCCTTATGACGAAAGCGTGCGCAAGGCCGTGCAAAAACAGCGTGCCGTTTACGAAGCGTTCCCGCGCTCCAAGTGCTCGCTGGCCTTCAAGGCGATCGCGCAGAAGGTCGACACCTGGCCGCTGCCCGCCAACCCGCGCGGGCATCTGGAGTTCTTCGTCGAGCGCCTCGTGCAACAAACGGCAGGACCCGTGCTATGACAGCCAGCGGCTACAACCTCTACAAGAAATCGGCACGCGATGCGCAGTACGAGCTGATCGAGCGTTACGCGCCGCTGGTCAAACGCATTGCCTACCACTTGCTGGCGCGTCTGCCGGCCAGTGTCCAGGTCGAAGACTTGATCCAGGCCGGGATGATTGGCCTGCTGGAAGTTTCGACCAAATACGACGCCAGCAAAGGCGCAAGTTTCGAGACGTACGCGGGCATCCGCATCCGCGGCGCCATGCTCGATGAAGTGCGCAAGGGCGACTGGGCGCCACGCTCGGTCCACCGCAATACCCGCATGGTCAGCGACGCCATCCGCTCGATTGAAGCTAAAACCGGCCGTGACGCTAAAGATCACGAAGTTGCGGCCGAACTCCAATTGAGTCTCGACGATTACTACGGGATTTTGAACGACACCCTGGGCAGCCGTTTATTCAGTTTCGACGATCTGTTGCAGGACGGCGAACACGAAGGGCTGCACGAGGATGGCGCGAGTGCTCACCTCGAGCCGTCACGCGATCTGGAAGATGAACGCTTTCAGGCAGCGCTGGCGGACGCGATTGCCAATTTGCCGGAGCGTGAGCGACTGGTGTTGGCGCTGTACTACGACGAAGAGTTGAATCTCAAGGAAATCGGTGAGGTCCTGGGGGTCAGCGAATCTCGGGTCAGCCAGTTACATAGCCAGTGCGCAGCCCGTTTGCGGGGGCGTTTGGGAGAGTGGCGAGCGCGCTGAAGGCAGTGTGGGGGCACTGCGACGTGGCTGGTGGGGTGATGAACCGCGCCGGTCTCGCTTCGTTGTACTCCAGACAGTCATTGAGTGCTTTGCCAGATTGATTGAAATGGCGCGTCCAGGTGCTGGGCGCGTTTTAGTCTGCTTGGAGGTCGAATTGGACAAGAACATGAAAATCCTCATCGTTGATGACTTCTCAACGATGCGGCGGATCATAAAAAACCTGTTGCGTGACCTTGGGTTCACCAACACGGTCGAGGCCGACGATGGCACTACCGCCATTCCGGTACTCAACAGCGGGAGCATCGACTTTCTGGTGACCGACTGGAACATGCCTGGCATGACCGGTATCGATCTGCTGCGCCACGTGCGTGCCGATGAAAAGCTCAAGCACCTGCCGGTGCTGATGGTGACCGCTGAAGCCAAGCGCGAGCAGATCATCGAAGCGGCCCAGGCCGGTGTAAACGGCTATGTGGTCAAACCCTTCACGGCCCAGGCGTTGAAAGAAAAAATCGAGAAGATTTTCGAACGCATCGGTTGAACTGCGCCACGGGGGAGCTATGGGGCATAACGAATCTTCGCAGGGCGATTTTGAATCGACCCTGAAAAAACACGCCGTCGAACTGGTCGCGAGCCTTGAAAAAGGCAGGTTTGGCGATGCTGTGCAATTGATCCATGAGCTCAACCAGACCCGTGACCGCGGCCTGTATCAGGAAGTGGGCAAGCTCACCCGCGAGCTGCATAGCGCGATCGTCAATTTTCAGATTGCCCCGCACATGCCGCAAGCCGAGGAGGTGTCACAGATCACCGACGCCACCGAGCGTCTGGGCTATGTGGTCAAGCTGACCGAGGCCGCGGCCAACCGCACCATGGACCTGGTGGAAAACGCCACGCCGCTGGTCAACAGCCTGGCCGACGAAGCCCAGGCCTTGAGCACGGATTGGGGGCGGTTCATGCGTCGCGAAGTCGGCGCTGAAGAGTTCCGCGAACTGGCCCGGCGCGTCGACGGGTTCCTGGCACGCAGCAGCACAGACAACCGTGCCGTGTCGGGCAACCTCAACGACATCCTGCTGGCCCAGGATTATCAGGACCTCACAGGTCAAGTGATCAAGCGTGTGACCCAACTGGTCACCGAAGTTGAAAGCAACCTGCTCAAGCTCGTACTCATGGCCAGCCAGGTGGACCGCTTTGCGGGCATCGAACATGACCGTGAAGCGATGCTTGCAGAAAAAGATCCACAAAAACATCTCTCTCAGGGTGAAGGTCCGCAGATTCATGCCGATAAAAGAGAAGACGTTGTGTCCGGTCAGGACGATGTGGACGATTTGTTATCCAGCCTGGGATTTTAGCGTTTTAGAATTTTAGGTTTTTTGGGTTTTTAGACCTGTAGGAGCACACCATTAATGAGCTTCGGCGCCGATGAAGAGATCCTTCAGGATTTCCTGGTTGAGGCCGGCGAGATTCTAGAGCAACTGTCCGAACAGCTGGTCGAGCTGGAAAGCCGACCGGATGATGCGGATTTGCTCAATGCAATTTTTCGCGGTTTCCACACTGTAAAAGGGGGCGCCGGCTTCCTCCAGCTCAACGAGCTGGTGGAGTGCTGCCACATCGCCGAGAACGTGTTCGACATCCTGCGCAAGGGTGAGCGTCGCGTTGACTCGGAATTGATGGACGTGGTTCTTGAAGCGCTGGACGCGGTGAACAGCATGTTCAGCGAAGTCCGCGAACGCAGCCCGATCACGGCTGCTACACCGGAATTGCTCGCGGCACTGGCCCGTCTGGCCGAGCCGCAATCGGCCGACGAGGTTGCACCTGCACCTGTCGCCCACTTGGTTGAAGAGCCTGCCGCTGAAAGCGAGTCGGGTGATATCACCGACAATGAATTCGAACAACTGCTGGACTCGCTGAACGCCGTCAAGGCCCAGGCCGAGGCGCCGGCGGCTGCTCCGGTATCGGCCGGCGATGCGGCGGCCAGCGATGAAATCACCGACGCCGAGTTCGAGTCGTTGCTCGACCAGTTGCACGGTAAAGGCCAGTTCGCGGTTGATGCCGTGGCACCGGCTGCCCCTGCCGCGCCGCAGGCTCCGAAAGCCGCGGGCGACAGCTCGGACATCACCGACGACGAATTTGAAGCACTGCTCGACCAGCTGCACGGCAAGGGTAACTTTGCCGTTGATGCGCTGGAATCGGCCATCGCTTCGGTGCCGACGCCTGCCGCGCCAACCGCTGCGGCGGCCGGTAGCGACCTGATCACCGATCACGAATTCGAATCGCTGCTCGACGAACTGCACGGCAAAGGCAAGTTCACTGAAGTAGGCGCGACCGCAGGAACGGCAACCGCTGCCAGCGCAGCGGTGGCGGCGCCTGTCGCCAAGGCTGCGGCACCGAAACCGGTGGCCAGGGCCCCTGAGCCAAAAGCCGAAACACCGGCGCCTGCCGCCGCTGCCGCACCGGCCCCGGCCCGTGCCCCGAGCGCGCCACCGGCGGAAAAACCGGCCAGCGAAGCCGAGACCACCGTGCGGGTCGACACCGCGCGCCTGGATGAAATCATGAACATGGTGGGCGAACTGGTGCTGGTGCGTAACCGCCTGGTCCGCCTTGGTGCCAACAGCGCCGACGAAGCCATGTCCAAAGCCGTGTCCAACCTCGACGTGGTCACGGCCGACCTGCAAACCGCGGTCATGAAGACCCGGATGCAACCGATCAAGAAGGTCTTCGGGCGCTTCCCGCGCCTGGTTCGCGACCTGGCTCGCCAGCTCAAGAAAGAGATCAACCTGGAGCTGGTCGGCGAAGAAACCGACCTCGACAAGAACCTCGTCGAGGCCCTGGCCGACCCGCTGGTCCACTTGGTGCGCAACGCGGTCGACCACGGTATCGAATCGCCGGAAGAACGCGAAGCATCGGGCAAGGCTCGTGGCGGCAAGGTCATCCTGGCGGCAGAGCAGGAAGGCGACCACATCCTGCTGTCGATCTCCGATGACGGCAAAGGCATGGACCCGAACGTCCTGCGTTCAATCGCGGTGAAACGCGGTGTGATGGACAAGGACGCCGCCGATCGCCTGAGCGACACCGAGTGCTACAACCTGATTTTTGCACCGGGCTTCTCGACCAAGACCGAGATCTCCGACGTGTCGGGTCGTGGCGTGGGCATGGACGTGGTGAAAACCAAGATTTCCCAGCTCAACGGTTCGATCAACATTTTCTCGGCCAAGGGCCAGGGATCGAAGATCGTCATCAAGGTGCCGTTGACCCTGGCAATCATGCCGACGCTGATGGTCATGCTCGGCAACCAGGCGTTCGCGTTCCCGCTGGTGAACGTCAACGAAATCTTCCACCTCGACCTGTCGACCACCAACGTCGTGGACGGCCAGGAAGTGGTGATCGTGCGGGACAAGGCACTGCCATTGTTCTACCTCAAACGCTGGCTGGTCAGCTCCGCCGCTCACGAAGAGCAGCGCGAAGGCCATGTGGTGATCCTTTCGGTGGGCACCCAGCGGATCGGCTTCGTCGTCGATCAACTGGTGGGCCAGGAAGAAGTCGTCATCAAGCCATTGGGCAAAATGCTCCAGGGAACCCCGGGCATGTCGGGCGCCACCATCACCGGTGACGGTCGCATTGCGCTGATTCTCGATGTTCCGAGCATGCTCAAGCGTTACGCCGCACGGCGTATTTGATTCTGGTGGAGCGGGGCGACTGAGCCTCGCTCCGTCTAACGGAGTGTTTATGGCAGTTAAAGTCCTGGTGGTGGATGATTCGGGGTTTTTCCGCCGCCGCGTCTCGGAAATTCTTTCAGCGGATTCGAATATCCAGGTCGTCGGCACGGCGACCAACGGAAAAGAGGCGATCGATCAGGCACTGGCCCTCAAGCCGGACGTGATCACCATGGACTACGAAATGCCCATGATGGACGGCATCACGGCGGTGCGGCACATCATGCAGCGCTGCCCGACCCCGGTCTTGATGTTTTCCTCGCTGACCCACGAAGGCGCCCGGGTGACCCTCGATGCGCTGGACGCCGGCGCGGTGGACTTCCTGCCGAAGAATTTCGAAGACATCTCGCGCAACCCCGAGAAGGTCAAGCAACTGCTGTGCGAAAAGATCCTGAGCATCTCGCGCAGCAATCGTCGCGTCAGCACTTACAGTGCACCGGCTCCTGTGGCCGCTCCCGCTCCGACACCTGCGCCTTCGAGCGTCGGCAGTTACGGCAGCAGCGCGCCTGTACGCCCGGCGCCGACACCTATTGCGCCGCGTCCCCATGCGCCGACGGTGTCGTCGCCCGCGCCGAAACGCAAAGCCTACAAACTGGTGGCCATCGGCACGTCCACGGGTGGTCCGGTTGCCTTGCAGCGGGTCCTGACCCAGTTGCCGGCCAACTTTCCGGCGCCGATCGTACTGATCCAGCACATGCCCGCCGCCTTCACCAAGGCGTTCGCCGAGCGCCTGGATAAACTGTGCCGCATCAGCGTCAAGGAAGCCGAGGATGGCGACATCCTGCGTCCGGGCCTGGCCCTGCTCGCGCCGGGCGGCAAGCAAATGATGATCGATGGTCGTGGCGCGGTGAAAATCCTGCCGGGCGACGAGCGCTTGAACTACAAACCGTGCGTCGATATCACCTTCGGTTCGGCGGCCAAGTCCTACGGTGACAAAGTTCTGGCGGTCGTGTTGACCGGCATGGGCGCCGACGGTCGCGAAGGCGCGCGCCTGCTCAAGCAGGGCGGCAGTTCGATCTGGGCACAGGATGAAGCCAGTTGCGTGATCTACGGCATGCCGATGGCTATCGTCAAAGCTGAACTCGCCGACGCGGTGTACAGCCTGGACGATATCGGCCGGCACATCGTCGAGGCGTGTATCTGATGGATGTTCTGAGCCTTATCGGCATCATCATGGCGTTCGTCGCCATCATCGGTGGCAACTACCTCGAAGGCGGCCATCTCGGTGCACTGGCCAACGGCCCGGCGGCCTTGATCGTACTCGGCGGGACCGTCGGCGCGGCCCTGCTGCAATCTCCGATGAGCGCCTTCAAGCGTGCCATGCAGATTCTGGCGTGGATTCTGTTTCCGCCGCGTGTCGACCTGGCCGGTGGCATCGATCGCGTCGTCAACTGGAGCCTGACTGCTCGCAAGGAAGGCTTGCTGGGCCTGGAAGGAGTAGCCGACGCCGAATCCGACAATTACTCGCGCAAAGGCCTGCAACTGTTGGTGGACGGCGCCGAGCCGGAAGCGATCCGCAGCATTCTCGAAGTGGATTTCTACACCCAGGAAAGCCGCGATATCGAAGCTGCCAAAGTCTTTGAGAGCATGGGCGGTTATGCGCCGACCATCGGTATCATCGGTGCGGTCATGGGCCTGATTCACGTCATGGGCAACCTCGCCGATCCATCGCAACTGGGCAGCGGTATCGCCGTGGCGTTCGTCGCCACCATCTACGGCGTAGCCAGTGCCAACCTGGTGCTGCTGCCGATTGCCGCCAAACTCAAATCCATTGCGTTGCGCCAATCGCGTTATCGCGAAATGTTGTTGGAAGGGATCCTGTCGATCGCCGAAGGTGAAAACCCACGCTCCATTGAGTTGAAGCTGCAAGGCTTCATGGACTAAGGGAATAACCTCATGGCTCGTCGTCGACATCAGGAAGAACACGTTAACCACGAGCGCTGGCTGGTGTCCTACGCGGATTTCATCACGTTGCTGTTCGCTTTTTTCGTGGTGATGTACTCGATCTCTTCGATCAACGAAGGCAAATATAAAGTCATTTCCGAGGCGCTGATCGGCGTCTTCACCGACAGCGATCGCGCGCTCAAGCCGATCCCCATCGGCGAAGAGCGACCGAAAACCGTGACCCCGGCCAAGCCGCTGGTCAAGGACAGTGAGCAGGTGGACGCCGGGGTTGCCGGCGCCAGCGATCCGCTGAAAAGCATCGCCGACGACATCAGCGCCGCGTTCGGCGACCTGATCAGCTCCAACCAGATGACGGTGCGCGGCAACGAGTTGTGGGTCGAGATCGAGCTTAACTCCAGCCTGTTGTTCGGCAGCGGCGATGCCATGCCCAGCGACATCGCCTTCAATATCATCGACAAGGTCGCGGCCATCCTGAAGCCGTTCGACAACCCGATCCACGTCGAAGGCTTCACCGACGATCAGCCGATTCGAACCGCGCAGTACCCGACCAACTGGGAACTGTCATCGGCGCGCTCGGCCAGCATCGTGCGCATGCTGGCGATGCAAGGGGTGAACCCCGGTCGCCTGGCATCGGTGGGCTACGGCGAGTTCCAGCCGGTCGCCAATAACGCCACGGCGGAAGGCCGGGCGCGCAACCGTCGCGTGGTACTGGTGGTGTCGCGCAATCTCGATGTACGCCGCAGCCTGACGGGTACCGGTACTGCGAATGCGCAACCGGATGCCGCGTTGAAGCGTGCTGGCACACAAACTGCACCGACCCCGGTCAAGTCGCCGGTACGAGAGAGCGCCGTCAATTCTCCGTCACCCGCATTAACACGTTGAGCTATTTCCCGGTCGACACCGACCGGGTGGAACAATCCGAATGAGAGTCTGGGCAGTCGCCAATCAAAAGGGTGGTGTCGGTAAAACCACTTCCTCCATCGCTTTAGCCGGTTTACTGGCCGAGGCGGGCAAGCGCGTGGTCGTGGTCGACCTGGACCCCCATGGCTCGATGACCAGCTATTTCGGTTACGACCCCGATAGCCTCGAGCACAGCAACTACGACCTGTTCCTGCACAAGGGCAACGTTCCCCAGGGTTTGCCGGGCCAGCTGTTGCTGTCGACCAGCGACCCACGCATTTCCCTGTTGCCTTCGAGTACGGCGCTGGCGACCCTTGAGCGCCAGTCGCCGGGGCAGAGCGGCCTGGGGCTGGTGATTGCCAAGAGCCTGGCGCAGTTGTGGCAAGACTTCGATTACGCCGTGATCGACAGCCCGCCGCTGCTGGGCGTGCTGATGGTCAATGCCTTGGCGGCGAGCCAGCAACTGGTGATTCCGGTGCAGACCGAACACCTGGCGGTCAAAGGCCTGGAGCGCATGGTCAACACGTTGGCGATGATCAACCGTTCGCGCAAACAGGCATTACCATTCACCATCGTGCCGACCTTGTTCGACCGTCGCACGCAAGCCTCACTCGGCACGCTGCGTGTGCTGCGCGACAAGTTTCCGGAAGAGATCTGGCAAGGCTACATCCCGGTGGACACCCGCCTGCGCGATGCCAGCCGGGCCGGGCTGACGCCTTCGCAATTCGACGGCAAGAGCCGTGGTGTCCTCGCTTACCGCGCGCTGCTCAAGCATTTGCTAGCGGCACAACTTGTTCCGCAGGTGGCTTGATGTCGATGAACCGGCCACTGAAGCTCACATCTCGCCCCCAACTGGCGTTGCAGTCGTATCTGGACAACCTGCTGCAAGAGGTGACTGAGGAACTGTTGCCGCCTGTTGAAGCGCTGCCTGAGGTGGCCGAAGCCGAAGCGGTAATCGATGAGTTCCAGGCCGCGGTACTTGAAGAACAGGCCCGTGATGCCGAGCAGGCCAGGCTTGCTGCCGAGCCTGTCGCCAAGGCCGCTGCACCGGTGGACGTGCCGGCGCGTCCGGCTGTTGCCGTGATCGAAGCGCCTGCACCGATCCTGTCGCCGGTCTCGACCATCGCGCCATTGCTGCAAACACTGGTCAAGCCTGTTGCCGAAGTGCAGCAGGCGCCGGAGCCGACAGTCGTCGAAGTCCAGCAAGCCCTGGTTGCACCGGTGGTCGAAGTTCATCTGCCGCCCGCCATCACACCGCCACCGGTGGAAACCGACGGTCGTCCGTACTGGGCTGCCGAGCCGTTCGAGTGCCTGTTGTTCGATGTCGCCGGGTTGACCCTGGCGGTGCCGCTGGTGTGCCTGGGCTCGATTTATTCTTTGGCCGGGCACGAGCTGACGCCGTTGTTCGGTCAACCGGAGTGGTTCCTCGGCATCCTGCCGAGCCAGGCCGGCAACCTGAAAGTGCTCGATACCGCACGGTGGGTCATGCCCGACCGTTATCGCGACGATTTCAAGCAGGGCCTGCAATACGTCATTTCCGTCCAGGGCTATGAATGGGGGCTGGCGGTGCATCAGGTCAGCCGCTCGTTGCGTCTGGATCCGAACGAAATCAAGTGGCGCAGTCACCGTGGCCAGCGGCCATGGCTGGCGGGCACGGTGATTGAACACATGTGTGCGTTGCTCGACGTTTCCGCGCTGGCCGAGTTGATCGCCAGCGGTGGGGCAAAACACATGGGCGGCAGCAAGCCGTCCCACAAAACTACATAACAGAACAACACCGCCAGGGCGGTTTCTTGAGGGGTCAGGGTATGAATGACAAGGCAACGGCGGCAAAAGGTTCCGAAGATCCGATCCTGCAATGGGTCACCTTCAAGCTGGATAACGAGACCTACGGCATCAACGTGATGCGCGTTCAGGAAGTCCTGCGCTACACCGAAATCGCCCCGGTCCCGGGTGCCCCGAGCTACGTGCTGGGCATCATCAACCTGCGCGGTAACGTGGTCACCGTGATCGACACCCGCCAGCGCTTCGGCTTGATGAATGCCGAGATCAGCGACAACACCCGTATCGTCATCATCGAAGCCGACAAGCAAGTCGTCGGGATCATGGTCGACAGCGTGGCCGAAGTGGTTTACCTGCGTCAGTCGGAAATCGAAACCGCGCCGAACGTCGGTAACGAAGAATCCGCCAAGTTCATTCAAGGCGTGTGCAACAAGAACAACGAACTGCTGATCCTGGTCGAACTGGACAAGATGATGAGCGAAGAAGAATGGTCGGAACTGGAGAGTATCTGATTGATTCTTGAGGTTGCGGTCATTGTCCTGTTCCTGTTTTGGGCAGGCACGTTGGCAATGTTCCTGGCGTACATTCGCGCTCAGAAGCAAATCGCCGCACAACAGGCCCAGGGTGATGCGCTGCGCGATCAGCGCATCAAGGACCTGGGCAAGCGTGTTGACGACTATCAGAATGGCAATGTGCGCATGGGTGAAGACCTGCATGAGCTTCGCGCGATCGTCGCGCCATTGCCGGACAAACTGGTCCAGCTGGAACAACGCGATCCCACCAGCCTGTCGTTCGCCCAGGCGGCACGACTGGTTGGCATGGGCGCAAGCGTCGACGAACTGACCCAGTCCTGCGGCTTGACCCAGGCTGAGGCGGAGTTGATGAGCAAGCTTCACAAGAACTGAAGTTGGCGTACTGGCTGAAATCGCATTCGCGAGCAGGCTCGCTCCCACAGGCATTCGAGGACAGACACAATATTCGTGTCCACTGAAGATCCATTGTGGGAGCGAGCCTGCTCGCGATGAGGCCTTTGAAACCTCAGTAATCATCCCCGCGCTCAGTCACATCCTTCTCGACCATCGACGCATCCGGATCTTGCCCCGCCGGAAATTTGCCTTTGAGATTCCACGCAAACGCGATGATCTCGGCAATCGTCAAGTGGCGACTCATCACAAAACCCGCCTCGTTTGCCGTTTTCTGATTCTCGGCGTTTTAGTGACGCCTCACTCCAAACCCTCATCCAGACTCGGTCCTAGGACGCAGGCTACACGTCCTAGGACGCGGGCTACATGAATCAAGGAATGGGCCGACTTGTGACACTTTACGGCCATCAGTAACGTTCGGCGCTCGCAATGGCTAACTGTTTTGAGCTGATGCGATGACGTGGGTGGAATCGATCCGGGGAATTCTCGATCTGCCACGACTTCATTCAATCCTGGCGCGTCTCATGGCCGCCCAGCTTCAAACACGGACGTCCTTCTTGCGCCCCATCATTGTGATCAACGACCCGACCTCTGAAGGAGGGCAAGTGCTTGAAGGTTCTCCATCGACTTTCATCAATGATCTTGCCGTGGCGAGGCTCGGCGATCGCGTTTCCTGTGCCCACGGGGAATGCACCATTGTCAGTGGTGACGAAACCCTGCAGGTCGACAACAGAGCGGTCGCTCGCGAAGGTGATTCAACCGCCTGTGGTGCGACGCTGGTTGCTACGCAAAAGGACACCGGTGTTCTCTAAGGACTAGAGATGACAACCCGCACAAGTATTTACGATCGCATCTCCGAGCGGCGATTGGCCAGGGAGAACAGACTGCGCCAGTTTGAGGCAGTGTTTCCAACGGCCGATTTCAACGCCGCCTGCGCCAGCATAGTCCGGGCCTGGATCTGGTTGCCCTGTGGGGTATTTGATGCACCGTTACCCGCCAGTGAGCTGTCTGGCATGTTTGGCGGCTTCACTCACGATTCACGCCTCATCAATGCGTGCGGACTGCGTCAACCCATCAGCCGTCTTGCGACCCCCGCTTCGGGTAGGCCAGAAGTCGGGGCTTTCAATCGCTGCAGCGAGGTTCTCCACGCAGCTTTGAGTCAATGGTCAACAGCCTTTCGGGCGTCTATCGACTGGTCCAACACCCGGGTCGTGTTGTTTGTTCCTGATGCAGTGAGTGCCCTCGACTGGTTTGACCGAGTTGTGTATCTCTGGCCGCCTGAACTGTCGCCCACACGTGGTTTTGACCTACAGATGCAAGCCCCAGCGCAGTGGCTGGCAGAGTTACCTGGAAGCAGTGCCGCAGCGCAATTTCTCCTGTGCCTGAGCGTCGATTCCTGGGCCTGTGAAGAACGAGTAGCAGCCTATGCGGCAGATGAGGTGGCGGGCGAAGCGGTTTGCGCGGTGTTGTTGCGTCGTCAGCCGCAACAGCTGCAACGAACGACCGTGGGCCACCCAAAACTGTTCGCTCCTATCAGTCTGGATCACGGCTCGCACAGCTCCCGGGCATGCAACGACACTCAGGCATTTGAACAAATGATGGTGAAACTGGGTGAGCGAACAGGCATCGATCCGACGCGGGTAAACGTGCTGATCGGTGAGGATGCGCTTGTTCGCCAAGGCATCGGCCAGTTGCGTCAATACGCCGGGGATTGCTTGCCTCGTTTGGATCTCAATCAGCCGACTTGCATCAACCCGATTGGCGCCCGGTTTGGGACTGTGACACAGCAATGGGTGCAAATAGGCTTCGCCGGACTTATCGCCAGTGCGGACGCTGATTGCGTTGTCTGGTTGCTGGACCGTACTCAGCTCAACCAGCCGCAAGGTTGGCTGATTGGCTGAAACTTCAAGGACAGTTGAAACAGGGAGTTTCAAGAGTGAATTCCATTACTGACATCGCACTGGCTTCGGTTGATTCGTCGCTGAGCCAGGCCGAGCGCCTGTTGCACATCACGACGCCGCAGGGACAAGAGTTGTATGCACTGCGTGCCCATGCTCAGGAACGATTGGGGCGTGTGCCTCGTTACACGGTCGACGTGATCAACCAATCCACGGCATTCGATCCGGAGCAACTCATCGGTCAAGCGGTGCAATTGAGCATCAAGCTGGATGACGGCAGTCTGAGTCCCCGGCATGGCTGGATAGAAAGCGTCCGTTACCTTGGCAGCGACGGCGCCCTCGAGGACTGGCAACTGGTCTTTGCTCCCTGGTTCAGTCTGCTGGAGCATCGGATGGATTGCAGGATTTGGCAGGAAGTGAGCCTTCCCGACATTTTCGCTCAGGTGTTCCAACACTACAGCCAAGCGCGTGATGCTTATCGCTTTGAGCTGTCACAGGAATATCCGCTGCTGTCCTATGTCACCCAGTTCAACGAAAGCGATGCCAGTTTCGTGCAGCGCTGGTGCGAGCAAGAAGGTTTGTTCTGGTATGTGGAACATGAGGTGGACAGGCACTGCATCGTATTTACCGACAATAACTTGCACCTGCCGACGCTTGCCCCTGCGACCCTGCGGTTCCACACGCAACAGGCAGCAGACCGGCTGGACAGCGTGACTCAGTGGAGCCCCGGTGCCCGACTGCTCAATGGAACGGTGCAATCCAGCAGCAACGACTATTTCTCTCATGCCCGAGCACAGTTCACGCAAGTCCGCGCTCTGCCTGCGGCATCGGCGCCGCCCGATCTCCAGCGTTATCAATATCGGGGGCAATACGCCTGGCAGAATCATGATCGAGGCGACTGGCTCGGCCGGGTGCAGATTGAGCAGGACGAATCAGCGGCCAGACGCATCCATGGACAAGGTGGCGTGCGACACATGCAACCGGGCCGAGGCTTCGAGCTGACACAACACCCGTTGTACGCATACAAGACAGGTAAGGACTGCCAGTTCCTGATCATCGCCGTCGAGTTCTATGCCCAAAGCAACCTGCCAGTAGGCAAAAATCGACCCCGGCCGCCCGGTAGCCTGAAATCTCCTTTCGAACCTGAGGACGTGCGGACACCGCTTTCCCTGGATAGCGAGGGTTTTTACCTGAACCGGTTTGAGGCCCAGCGTCTGGACGTTGCCTATCGCAGCCCGTTCGATCATGCGAAACCTGCCAATCCCGGCCCGCAGACCGCTGTCGTCGTGACCCCGAGCGGTCGCGAAGTCTTTACCGACAGCCTTAACCGGATATGTGTGCGCTTCCATTGGGACCGGCTGGTCAAGGATGGCGAACTGGGCTCATGCTGGTTGCGCATGATGCAGGCCAGCAGTGGCGAGGGCTGGGGCAGTGTGAACGTACCTCGTTCGGGGGAGGAGGTCGTGATCACCTTTCTCGACAATGACATCGACCGACCCTTGGTGATGGGCCAGGTCTACGGAGGACATAAGCCCGCCTGGCACTCCAGTGGTTTGATGAGTGGCTACAGAAGCCAGGAAATCCAGGGGCGTGGGTACAACCAGTGGGTGATGGACGACTCCACCGAACAGGTTCGGACCCAGATTCACAGCAGTCATGGGCACAGCCAGTTGAACCTTGGTTACCTGATCGATCAGCAAGGTAATCAGCGTGGCGCCTTGCGCGGCAGCGGTTTTGAGTTGCGTACGGATGCCTACGGGGCCTTGCGTGCACAACAGGGGTTGTATCTCAGCACCTGGCCACGCAACAACGCTCAGGGTGGTCAGCTTGATATTCAGGAAGTCCGCAAGCAGCTGACTGACGCACAAGAGCGAGTCAAGGCACTCTCCGGCTTGGCTCAGCAACACAATGCCTTGGCGATGCCGGGAGGCATCGACAGCCTTGATCAACTGAACGCTGACACGCAAATGCGCTACGGCAGCGCAGACAGGGGCCTGGCGAGCTACGACCGGCAACCGCGCAACGGCGGCGACACGGCTGCAGCAATCAGTAGCGGCGGGCGGGGCCAGACGGCTGGCTACCACAAGCCGCTGTTGATCGCCTCGGCCCCTGCCGACATCGTCACAGCGACACCCCAAAATACCCACCTGCACAGCGGCAAGCAGTTGACGCTCTCGACCGGCGAAGACATCAACCTCGCCAGTGGTCAATCGTTACTGGCCAGCGTGGCACACAGCATCAGCCTGTTCGCCCAGGCCGCGGGCGCCAAACTGTTTGCGGCCAAAGGAAAAATCGAAATACAGGCGCAGAGCGAATCCATCGAACTCACCGCCCAGGACAGCGTGCGCATTACGTCCACGGCCCGTAGCGTCGAGATCGCCGCGCAGGATGAAATTCTTCTCACCAGCGGTGGTGCCTACATCCGTATCAAGGAGGGCAACATCGAAATCCATGCGCCCGGCAGCGTGGACGTCAAGGGCGTGAAAAAAACCTTCAGCGGTCCGGCGCAACTCAATCGCGACAGCCCGGCGTGGCCCACGGCCTCGCTCAGGCAATCGCTCGCATTGATGGCGGGTCAAAGCAGTGTCGCAGGTTATCAGCCTTGGGCAGGCATGCCTTACAAGGTGTTCGCCGATGGCGCACCGGCGGGGAACGGCGTCATGGATGCCAGCGGCCAAATCGCCGTTGATCATCATGTCACCACCGGCCGTTACCGCATCGAGCTGGCTAACGGGGTCAAGTACGAAGTGCCGGTGGCCGGCGACTACACGGATGATCCGGACAACGCCGAACGGGCGAATCAGGGTTTTCAACGCCATTCGAGCCAGACACATCCCGAGATCACGCCCCCGGACGACGCCAGTCAGTTCCGCCATGCCTATACCCAACTGAACTCGCCGAAGCCGGAGGCTTGAAGATGACCATCCCCACGATCACTGTCCCGATCGCCACCAGCAAAACCATGTCATGCCAGCTCAACCTGCCGTGGTTCGTGCAGAACACCGAATACCATCCGGTGCCCGCGACATTCGAACCTCTGGTGAATGGCGAGCGTGCATTCGGCGCGGTCTATGACGCCATCCTCGCCGCTAAAAGCAGCGTGGAAATCATTTGCTGGGGCTTTCAGCCTTCGATGTATTTCAAACGGGGCGATACCCGCTCGCTGTGCATTGGTGATTTGCTGATCCAGAAAGCCAACGAAGGCGTTCAGGTGCGGATCCTGTGCTGGTACGACACGTTGCGTGTCGCCCAGACTTCGGAAAACTCGACCCCGGGTGACAACGTTTCCAATTGGTTTGGCAAGTTCAGGCAAAACCGAAACGACGCGCAAGTCGAGTATGACAAGTTGTGGTATCGCCAGATCCGGCTCGCCTATACCGGCGCTGAAACCGGGCCGATCGAACTGGGGCAACGCTTCTTTCGCATGCTGAGGTGGGGGAACGATCCTGGCCTGGGCATCAAGAATATCGAATTCGTCACGCGCGACTTTGGCTTGCTGGACCGGGCAGAAATTGCCTGGCGCCTGGCGGTGAATGCCCTGGATGAAAATCGCGACATGACCAACAAAGTCATGAGCTCGGTGGCGATGTTTGCCGAGCCGAGCCATCACCAGAAGATGGTGCTGGTGGACTACGAAAAGCCGGAGGATGCCGTCGGGTTCGTGATGGGGCACAACACGCTGGATGCCTATTGGGACGACGATCATCACAGCCATGAGCGGCATCATCCGCAATTCGGGCGCAACGGCGAGACACCCAGGCAGGACATTTCCAGCCGTGTGTCCGGCCCGGTGCTGGAATTTCTGAATCACAATTTTTGTACTGCCTGGAAAAAAGAAACGCGCATTGACCTGCTGGGGCCTCGTCGACACATCGCCCGGCAACTGCGCCTGCGTCCCGGGCATGGCACACCGGTCATGGCGCAGGTACTCAGGACCCAGAGTCAGGACAACAAGAGAGACATCGAGAAGCTCTACCTGCAGGCCGTCAACAACACGACTCAATTCATCTACATCGAGAACCAGTATTTCCGCTGGCCGCCGCTGGCTGAAAAAATCAAAAGCGTCGTGAAAAATCTTTTGGACTGGGGGCGCGATCTCGAAAAGGACGGGCCGGTGTATCTGTTCGTTGTGACGAACTCCAACAGCGAGGCCATCGGTGATGGCTCGGTCAATACATTTCGCATGCTGAAACAGTTGGGCCGCCCGGAACTGATGCCGGGCATCGCCAGGGCTGAACGGCATGACGAATTGCTGGCCGACATCGCCCAGGCCAAACAAGCCGAACGCGTGGCCGCGGTGAATGCCCGCCTTTTCAAAGAGAAACACGACACGGGCCATGACGAACCGGCGGCTCAGTACTACGAGACCTTGGAAGAAAATCATCAGCGAGCTCGCGCCAAGGTCGCGCAGCTTGAAAAAGAGCTGCCAGAGAAGATTCAGGCCGTGATCTCCCCCTCAGAAATCCCCGGCTTGAAAGTCCACATTTGTACCTTGGTAGCCCCCGATTCCCCACCCGATAACTGGATGGATGTGTATGTGCACAGCAAGTTGATGATCGTCGACGATGTGTTTACCACGCTGGGTTCCGCGAACATCAACACGCGCAGTATGCAGGTGGACAGTGAGTTGAATATTTGCATTGAGGATCCTGCGGTGACCAGGCCGTTAAGGGAGCATTTGTTTGGGGTGCATACGGGAGACGAAATGATCGGGGCTCACATGGCTGAAACGTTCAAAAAATGGAAGGAGATTATTGGAAAAAACAACACGCGAAGAATACGCAGCGTTCAAAGAAAAGGTGTGATGACTCCTACGTCGCCGGTTGCATCATTGGTTGAGTTTCTGCAAGAGAGTCCTGTTCAGAAGAATTGGGACTAAGTTATGAGGGACATAGCTATTTTGTTGTTGTGTTTTTTCATGTTGGCTTGTTCAAAAAAGGAAGAAAGCATGCCCGATACCTCGCAGATCGATTTTGCCTACAGTAGGTTGGAGTTTAAGTGCGTATATGAGCGTGATTTTTTACCGCCGTTGAATCAGGATGCGGACATGCTATATCGGTACAGTCTTTTCTTGGAGAAGCGTACGGGGCAGAAGGATTACGACAAGATTGCCCGTTATTACCGTATAGCGGCAGCTCACGATCACTATAAGGCCGCGACCAATTTGCAATTCCTGCTTTCTATCGGACAAACACGCTCCCCTGATGCCAGTAAAGAGGTCATTGATCTGGCCGAGTATTACATTGCTCAAGGAATCCCTGGGGCTTATTACGATATGGCGCATTACCTGGAGTTGGGTTATGGCGTCAAACAGGATGTTGCGACCTCCAGAGCATACTTCCGCCGGGCGGCAGATTTGGGGAATCCAGCTGCTCAGTACTACATAGGTAGACTATTATCCTACGTACCTAATACGGCTGATATTTTATTGGCAATGTACAAGTGTGCGATGGAACAAGGTAATCGATTCGCAGCAAGAGACTACTCGAGTTATTTGCAAGACTCAGGGCTTTATCAAGAGGCTCTACACGGCTACCAGACAGCTACCCGAAATGGCGACGATCTTAGTGCATACAGTCTCGCTAATGCATTCAAAGGACCACCTGTTTCTAATGAGTTACATTATTTGGCTTTACAGCAAGATGACGAACGCGTCGATCGATACAATAAAATCAGCGATTTCCTCTCGCGTCACGAACACCTCGGAGCAAAAGTCCCCGACCTGGATGACATCGTCCCACTCCCACCCGCGACCCTTCCCGAGTGGGACGGCACCTTCCAATGGAAGCGAGAGCGTGACTCCGCTGTCCCCGTCATTCCATCAGCAGAGTTGATCGAAAAACTCAGCGCCGAAAAGGGACTGGATCCGGCCACCGGCTTGCCGCTGCCAAAAAACACCGAGAACACATGATTTACCGCCGTGATACTCGATTCGGCAGGTCAGAGCGAGTTGATGATAGGGATGCCTTTAATTGTCGAATGAAAATATTCCGGAAAATCTAATAAGGATTTGGGTAAGGGCAATCAGGCTACTTCTGACATTGTTCAGTATCTTGACGATCATGGCCTGTTCAAAAAAAGACGAGCAGATGTCTGGTATTGCGTCGGCGGACTTTGCCTACAGTAGGTTGGAATTTAAGTGTGTATATGAGCGCGATTCGTTGCCTGCATTGAACCCGGATGCGGACATCTTCTATCGGTATGGACTTTATTTGGAGAAACGTAAGGGGCAGAAAGATTACGACGCCATCGCCCGCTATTATCGTGTCGCGGCTGCACACGATCACTATAAGGCCGCGACCAATCTGCAGTTCCTGCTGTCAACCGGACAAGCAGGCTCTCCTGATGCCAGTAAAGAAGTCATCGATCTGGCCGAATATTTTATCTCCATAGGTATCCCTGGTGCGTTTTACAACATGGGGCATTATCTGGAGTTGGGTTATGGTGTCAAACAGGATGTTGCAGCCTCAAGAGCCTATTTTCGGCGGGCGGCCGACTTGGGGAATCCAGACGCCCAATACTACATCGGTAGGCTTTTATCTTATGTACCCAATACGGCCGATATCATGCTGGAGATGTATAAGTGCTCCATGGAGCAGGGTAATCGCTCGGCGGGTGGAAGATACGCAGTTTATTCGCAAGGTTCAGAGTTATACCAAGAAGCCCTACGAGGCTTCCAAATAGCAATTCGTAATGGCGATGGCATCAGTGCTAGTCAGTTGGCGAGTGCCTTCGAAGGGCCGCCAGTGACCGACAAACTGTACTACCTGGCTGTAGAGCAAGATAAAGAACGCGTCGATCGATACAATAAAATCAGCGATTTCCTCTCGCGTCACGAACACCTCGGGGCAAAAGTCCCCGACCTGGATGACATCGTCCCACTCCCACCCGCAACCCTCCCCGAGTGGGACGGCACCTTCCAATGGAAGCGAGAGCGTGACTCCGTCGTCCCCGTCATTCCATCAGCAGAGTTGATCGAAAAACTCAGTGCCGAAAAAGGACTGGATCCCGCCACTGGCTTGCCGCTGCCAAAAAACACCGAGAACACATGATTTACCGCCGTGATACTCGATTTGGCAGGTCAGATCGAGTTGATGATAGGGATGCCTTTAATTGTCGAATGAAAATATTCCGGAAAATCTAATAAGGATTTGGGTGAGGGCAATCAGGCTACTTCTGACATTGTTCAGTCTCTTGACGGTCATGGCCTGTTCGAAAAAAGACGAGCAGATGTCTGATGTTGCGTCGGCGGACGTTGCCTACAGTAGGTTGGAATTTAATTGTGTATATGAGCGCGATTCGTTGCCTGCATTGAACCCGGATGCGGACACCTTCTATCGGTATGGAATTTACTTGGAGAAGCGAAAAGGACAGAAAGATTACGACGCGATCGCCCGCTATTATCGTATAGCGGCAGCTCACGATCACTACAAGGCCGCGACCAATCTGCAGTTCCTGCTGTCGACCGGACAAGCACGCTCTCCTGATGCCAGTAAAGAGGTCATCGATTTGGCCGAATATTTTATCTCCAAAGGTATCCCAGGGGCTTATTACGACATGGCGCACTACTTGGAATTGGGATATGGCGTCAAACAGGATGTCGCGACCTCCAGGGTCTACTTTCGGCGGGCGGCCGACCTGGGGAATCCGGGTGCTCAGTATTATATTGGTAGGCTTTTGTCCTCTGTGCCCAATACGGCCGGAATTATGTCGGCAATGTACAAGTGTGCGATGGAACAAGGTAATCGATTGGCGGCTAGAAATTACTCAAGCTACTTGAAAGTCACCGGGCATTATCAACAGGCACTTCACGGCTATCAGGTTGCTACCCGAAATGGCGACGATCTTAGTGCATACAGTCTCGCTAATGCATTCAAAGGACCACCTGTTTCTAATGAGTTACATTATTTGGCTTTACAGCAAGATGACGAACGCGTCGATCGATACAATAAAATCAGCGATTTCCTCTCGCGTCACGAACACCTCGGAGCAAAAGTCCCCGACCTGGATGACATCGTCCCACTCCCACCCGCAACCCTCCCCGAGTGGGACGGCACCTTCCAATGGAAGCGAGAGCGTGACTCCGCTTTACCCATCATTCCATCAGCAGAGTTGATCGAAAAACTCAGCGCCGAAAAGGGACTGGATCCGGCCACCGGCTTGCCGCTGCCGAAAACCGCCAGGAGTTTTTAACGCCTGCTTTCTGAATCAACGCATGGCGACAAGCCATTCGAACTTCAGTAATCATCCCCGCGTTCAGTCACATCCTTCTCGACCATCGGCGCATCCGGATCTTGCCCTGCCGGAAATTTGCCTTTGAGATTCCACGCAAACGCGATGATCTCGGCAATCGTCCGGTACAGGTCCTCCGGGATGCTGTCGCCCAGTTCCATGCGTGCGAGCAATCTCACCAGCTCGGCGTTTTCGTAGATCGGCACTTCATAGTCGCGGGCGATCCGCAGGATTTCTTCCGCCAGCTCTTCGTCGCCCTTGGCGGTGAGGGTCGGGGCGTGGGTGCCGTCGTATTTGAGGGCGATGGCCTGGCGTGGGGTGTCGGGGTTTTTCATGCGGTTTCGTCGACCCAGCGTTGTTCGAGGCGGGTTTGTGGGCCTTGGGGTGGTTTGCCGTGATGGCAATCGAGATCGCCGACGTTCAGCCCGCAATCGAGCATGCGCGCGCGCAATGCCGCCAGATTGCTCTCGATCAGGCTGGCGGTGTACGGCCGTTCGGCCCACAGCTGACTGGAAAGGCTGCCTTTGATCAACTGCGCCTGGACCTGCATCGGCCCCAGCGGCTCCATGTCGAAAGCCAGTTCGACCCGCCACAATGGTTGTTTCGGTTCGCGCTCGTCGCGGCGTTCCTGGGGGTGTTCTTTATCCGGCGCGTCTTCGCGCTGGAACTTGATTTGCAATGGCACGATGTCTTGCAGGTTGCGCATCGGCACTTCCAGCTGCCAGGTGCTCATCAGGCGACCGTCGCTGGTGACGCCGGTTTGTTCAAGGCTCGACAACTGATGGCTTTGCAGGCGGGAAACCGCTGCGGCAGCCAGGCGCAGCAAGTGCTCGAGGTCGTCTTCGCCGTCTGCGCTTTGCAGCATCCGCTCGGGCAGCGGAAAACCGGTGGGTGGCGGCTTGGCACTGACCTGGCCGAGCATGCCGAGCGCATTGCGCACGAAACTCGGCATCGCCTGGGCCAGCGTGTTGGCGGCGATGATTGCTCCGAGATTGGTGCTGGCCGGCAGGCCGGGCGTCAGTTGCGCGATCAGCTTCAGCAGGTCGCCTTTCATGTCGGGGGCCAGCGCAGGGTTCTGGCCGGTCAACAGTTTCGATTCGAGGAACGCACCGCTGCCGGCCAGCGCCAACGCCAGGCCTTTGGGTGTGCTCAGTTGGTGGACGTCCGGCAGGCCGGCAAGCAGTTTGTCCACGGCCGCGCGCAGGTCGCTGGAGGTCTGGTTCGAGGGCGGCAGGTTTTGCAGAAGCTTGAGCAAACCCTCCAGCGAGCCTTGGCGGCTGGTCTGGCTGAGCAATTGCTGGGTCACCGCCAATTGCTCCTGACGGCTGCTCAACGGTACGAACTTCAGCGTTTGCGTGTCCTGCACTTGCGCACTGAGCAAGGTGCCAATGCGCAGCGGCTGCGGGCTGTCGACGCTCATTGTGCTGCCGCTGAGCGCGGTGTTGAGCAGGCTGACCATCGAGCGAAACACCGTCGGTTGCCCCGGAACTTGCGGCAATACCTGGGAGGTCAGCACTTTGCCCTGCAACAGCGTCCCGACCGGCAATTGCGCGGTGTCGAGGCGGGTGAGGGTGGCGACACTGGAGGCGATGGCCTGCTGCACGGTGATCGCCAGGTTGCCGGCCGATGGCTGGGTGACGGCTACGCTGGTGCCCTGGGGCAGCGGTTGGTTACTGGTGGCCTGGACCGTGGTCTGGCGACCGCTGTCGAGGGTGACCTTGAGCAACAGTTGAAAGGTCTGGTCCGCCTGTTTGAGCGACAGCACTTCGGCCTTGGCGGTCTGGCCTGCCGTGATCAGGCCTTCAATGGGCGTCAACAGCTTGAGCAACTCGCCGCTTACTACCTGCGGGCGCGCAGAGGTCGGGGTGGTCTGCGGTAGCGGGAGGATGTTCATTTCGCCTGTCATACGCGGTCACAACCTTGGGAAAATGCACTCTTTAGAGTAGGAGCTGGCATGTATAATGCCGCGCAGTTGTATACAGAGTGCCGGAAACATTGCAATTATTTGACGCAGCTCGCTAGTTCGGGTCGCCAATACATTTATTCTGCATCTCTTTAACGGCCGCGCCAGAGCCGACTTGAACCGCATAAGGCCCGTGAACCCTTGACCAGTCCTGTCCTGCAAACCGTTGCCCTTGCCTGTGAGCGAGACCTTCGGCTGCTTTTCGAAAATCTCGATTTGAGACTGGCCAGTGGCGAAATGGTGCAGATCAGCGGCCCTAACGGCAGTGGCAAGACAAGCCTGTTGCGTCTGCTGTCCGGCCTGATGCAGCCGACCGCCGGCCAAGTGTTGCTCAACGGCCAGCCTTTGAACGAGCAACGCACGGAGCTGGCGCTCAACCTGCTGTGGATCGGTCACGCCGCTGGCATCAAGGACCTGTTGACCCCGGAAGAGAACCTGAGCTGGCTTTGCGCCCTGCATCAACCGGCGACCATGGAGGCTATCAGGGAGGCCCTGGCGGCGGTCGGTTTGCGCGGTTTCGAAGACGTTCCCTGCCATACACTGTCCGCTGGCCAACAACGCCGTGTTGCTCTGGCCCGTTTATATCTGGACAGCCCGCCGCTGTGGATTCTCGATGAGCCGTTCACGGCCCTCGACAAGCAAGGCGTGGCGCAACTGGAAGAACACCTGGCGGGGCACTGCGAACGCGGTGGCATGGTGGTGTTGACCACTCACCACACGCTGAGCCGGATGCCCGCCGGTTATCGCGACATTGATCTGGGGAAATGGGCCGTATGAGTGTTTTCGGCCTGTTGGTCGCCCGTGAGGCCCGTCTGCTGTTCCGCCGTCCTGCGGAACTGGCTAATCCGCTGGTGTTTTTTGCAATTGTGGTTTCGCTGTTCCCGTTGGCGGTCGGTCCGGAGTCTCAATTGTTGCAAACCTTGTCCCCGGGACTGGTGTGGGTGGCAGCGCTTTTATCGGTTTTGCTCTCGCTGGACGGGCTTTTCCGCAGTGATTTCGAAGACGGATCCCTTGAACAGTGGGTCCTTTCGCCGCACCCCCTGGCTCTTCTGGTTTTGGCCAAGGTGCTGGCACACTGGGCCTTTTCCGGCCTGGCGCTGGTTTTACTCGCGCCCTTGCTGGCGTTGATGCTCGGTTTGCCAGCCGCCTGTCTGCCGGTGTTGCTGCTTTCGTTGTTGCTGGGTACACCGGTGCTGAGCCTGCTCGGTGCGGTGGGCGCAGCCCTTACGGTGGGTTTGAAACGCGGCGGTCTGTTGCTGGCGTTGCTGATTCTGCCGTTGTACATCCCGGTGTTGATCCTTGGCAGTGGCGCCTTGCAGGCAGCCTTGCAAGGCATGCCGGCGACCGGTTATTTGCTGTGGCTGGGTAGCCTGGCCGCCCTGGCGATAACGCTTACACCTTTTGCAATAGCTGCTGGCCTGAAGATCAGCGTCGGCGAATAATGAGGTCTGATCAAAAATTGATCAGTAAAGACCCTTGGCTGTTTCGTAATGACGAACAGCAACCGTGATGGAAACAGTATGAACTGGACGTGGTTTCACAAGCTCGGCTCGCCCAAATGGTTTTACGGCATCAGCGGTAAAATGCTGCCATGGCTGAGCGTAGCGGCGTTGCTGCTGATCGGTGTTGGCGTGGTCTGGGGCCTCGCATTCGCGCCGCCGGACTACCAGCAAGGCAACAGCTTTCGCATCATCTACATTCACGTTCCGGCCGCCATGCTGGCGCAGTCCATCTACGTGATGCTGGCCGTGTGCGGCGTCGTCGGGCTGGTCTGGAAAATGAAACTGGCTGACGTCGCCCTGCAATGCGCGGCGCCCATCGGCGCCTGGATGACCGCCGTGGCGCTGGTCACCGGGGCGATCTGGGGCAAACCGACCTGGGGCTCGTGGTGGGTCTGGGATGCACGCCTCACGTCGATGCTGATTCTGCTGTTCCTGTACTTCGGTCTCATTGCGCTCGGCAACGCCATCAGCAATCGTGACAGCGCGGCCAAGGCTTGCGCGGTGTTGGCGATTGTCGGCGTGATCAACATCCCGATCATCAAGTACTCGGTGGAGTGGTGGAACACCCTGCACCAGGGCGCGACCTTCACCCTCACCGAAAAACCGGCAATGCCCGCCGAGATGTGGCTGCCGTTGCTGCTGACGGCGCTGGGTTTCTACTGTTTCTTCGGCGCGGTCCTGCTGCTGCGCATGCGCCTCGAAGTGCTCAAGCGCGAAGCGCGGGCCAGTTGGGTGAAAGCCGAAGTTGAAAACAGCCTGGAGGTCGTTCGATGAGTTTTGCGTCATTCGGCGATTTCCTCGCCATGGGCCATCACGGCCTGTATGTCTGGTCGGCCTACGGCATTTGCCTGGCGGTGCTGGCCCTCAACGTGGCGGCGCCGATCCTGGCCCGCAAGCGGTATCTGCAACAAGAGGCGCGTCGTCTGCGCCGGGAGAATGGCAAGTGAATCCGCTGCGTAGAAAGCGTCTTATCATCATTCTGGCGATTCTGGTCGGGGTCGGCGCTGCCGTCGGCCTGGCCCTGAGCGCCCTGCAGCAGAACATCAATCTGTTTTACACACCGACCCAGATCGCCAATGGCGAAGCCCCGCAAGACACGCGCATCCGCGCCGGCGGCATGGTTGAGGCAGGTTCCCTGAAACGTTCCGGCGACTCGCTGGACGTGAAGTTTGTCGTCACCGATTTCAACAAATCCGTGACCATCGCCTATCGTGGCATCCTCCCGGATCTGTTCCGCGAAGGGCAGGGCATCGTTGCCCTGGGCAAACTCAACGCCGATGGCGTGGTGGTGGCCGATGAAGTGCTGGCCAAGCACGACGAAAAGTACATGCCGCCGGAAGTGACCAAGGCGTTGAAAGACAGCGGTCAATCGGCTCCAACGCCCGCGAAGGAGGGTTGATCCATGACATCCGGCATCTTTATTCCCGAACTGGGCCATTTGGCCATGATCCTGGCGCTTTGTTTTGCGCTGGTTCAGGCCGTGGTGCCATTGGTCGGTGCCTGGCGCGGTGACCGTTTCTGGATGAGCCTGGCCCAGCCGGCCGCATGGGGGCAATTCGCGTTCCTGCTGTTCGCCTTCGGTTGCCTGACCTACGCCTTCATGGTCGACGACTTCTCCGTGGCCTATGTCGCCAACAACTCCAACAGCGCGTTGCCGTGGTACTACAAGTTCAGCGCGGTGTGGGGCGCCCACGAAGGTTCGTTGCTGTTGTGGGCACTGATTCTCGGCGGCTGGACCTTCGCGGTGGCGGTGTTCTCCCGGCAGTTGCCGCAAGTCATGCTTGCCCGCGTGCTGGCAGTGATGGGCATGATCAGTATCGGTTTCCTGCTGTTCCTGATCCTCACGTCGAACCCGTTCAAACGCATCCTGCCGCAAGTGCCTGGCGATGGCGCTGACCTTAACCCGTTGCTGCAAGACATCGGCCTGATTGTCCACCCGCCGATGCTGTACATGGGCTACGTTGGCTTCTCCGTGGCGTTCGCCTTCGCTATTGCCGCGTTGATGGGCGGTCGTCTCGATGCCGCGTGGGCGCGTTGGTCGCGTCCGTGGACCATCGTTGCCTGGGCCTTCCTCGGCATCGGTATCACGCTCGGTTCCTGGTGGGCCTACTACGAACTCGGCTGGGGCGGCTGGTGGTTCTGGGACCCGGTGGAAAACGCCTCGTTCATGCCATGGCTGGTGGGCACGGCGCTGATCCACTCGCTGGCGGTCACGGAAAAACGTGGCGTGTTCAAGAGCTGGACCGTGTTGCTGGCGATTGCCGCCTTCTCGTTGAGCCTGCTGGGCACCTTCCTCGTGCGTTCGGGCGTGCTGACCTCGGTGCACGCCTTCGCCTCCGACCCGGAGCGTGGCGTGTTCATCCTGATCTTCCTGCTGTTCGTGGTCGGTGGTTCGCTGACGCTGTTCGCCTTGCGCGCACCGGTGGTCAAGAGTCAAGTCGGCTTCAACCTCTGGTCCCGGGAAACCCTGCTACTGGGTAACAACCTGGTGCTGGTGGTGGCCGCGTCGATGATCCTGCTCGGCACCCTGTACCCGTTGATTCTCGATGCGATGACCGGCGCCAAGCTGTCGGTCGGCCCGCCGTACTTCAATGCGCTGTTCATTCCGTTGATGGCGTTGCTGATGCTGGTGATGGCGGTCGGTGTGATCGTGCGCTGGAAAGACACCCCGGTGAAATGGCTGCTGGGCATGCTGACCCCGGTGCTGCTGGGCAGCGCCGCGTTGGCCGTGGTGGCGGGTGTTGCCTACGGCGATTTCAACTGGGCGGTGCTGGCGACCTTCATGCTCGCGGCCTGGGTGTTGCTGGCCGGTGTGCGTGACCTCTTCGACAAGACGCGCCACAAAGGCCTGATCAAGGGCTTGCCGACCCTGACCCGCAGCTACTGGGGCATGCAGGTGGCGCACTTGGGGATTGCCGTGTGCGCGCTGGGTGTCGTTTTGTCGAGCCAGAACAGTGCCGAACGCGACCTGCGCCTGGCGCCCGGCGAATCCATGGACCTGGGCGGTTACCAGTTCGTCTTCGAAGGCGCCAAGCACTTCGAAGGCCCCAACTTCACCTCCGACAAGGGCACCGTACGGGTGATTCGCGACGGCAAGGAAATCAGCGTGCTGCACCCGGAAAAACGCCTCTACACCGTGCAGAACTCGGTGATGACTGAAGCCGGGATCGACGCCGGTTTCACCCGCGACCTCTACGTCGCACTGGGTGAACCGCTGGGGGATGGCGCCTGGGCGGTGCGCGTGCACGTCAAACCGTTCGTGCGCTGGATCTGGTTCGGCGGGTTGCTCACTGGCCTTGGCGGGTTGTTGGCGGCATTTGATGGCCGATATCGAGTCAAGGTGAAAAGCCGCGTGCGCGAAGCACTGGGCATGTCGGGAGCCACTGCATGAGACGTTGGTTGATGGTGTTGCCACTGGCGATTTTTCTGGTGGTTGCCGTGTTCCTCTATCGCGGTTTGTACCTGGACCCGGCCGAGCTGCCTTCGGCGATGATCGGCAAGCCGTTCCCGGAGTTTTCGCTGCCAGCCGTGCAGGGCGACAAGACCCTGACCCGCGCTGACATCGTCGGTAAACCGGCGCTGGTCAACGTCTGGGGCACCTGGTGCATTTCCTGCCGGGTCGAGCACCCGGTGCTGAACAAACTGGCCGAGAAGGGCGTGGTGATCTACGGCATCAACTACAAGGACGTCAACGCCGATGCCTTGAAGTGGCTGGCGGAATTTCACAACCCGTATCAACTGGACATCCGCGACGACGCCGGCACCCTGGGCTTGAACCTCGGTGTCTACGGCGCGCCGGAAACCTTCTTCATCGACGCCAAGGGCATCATCCGCGACAAGTTCGTCGGCGTGATCGACGAGCAGGTCTGGCGCGAAAAACTGGCAGCCAAGTATCAGGCACTGGTCGACGAGGCCAAGCCATGAAGCGCTGGTTAGCTGCTGTTGTTCTGGGCTTGAGCATGGTTGGCGTGGCGCACGCGGCCATCGACACCTATGAGTTCGCCAAGGAAGGTGATCGCGAGCGCTTTCGCGAACTGACCAAGGAACTGCGCTGCCCCAAGTGTCAGAACCAGGACATCGCCGATTCCAACGCACCGATCGCCGCCGACCTGCGCAAAGAGATTTTCCGCATGCTCGGCGAGGGCAAGGACAATCAGCAGATCATCGACTTCATGGTCGATCGCTACGGTGATTTCGTCCGCTACAAGCCCGCCCTCAATGCCAAGACCGCTTTGCTCTGGTTCGGTCCTGCCGGCCTGCTGCTGGGTGGTTTTGTGATCATCGCGGTGATCGTCCGCCGTCGTCGCGTGCAACGCGCTGACACCCCGGACACGCTTTCTGCCGAGGAGCGCAAGCGCCTCGATCAACTGTTGGATAAAAACCAAGAATGATTGATTTCTGGCTCGCTGCAGGTCTGCTCCTCCTGGTGGCCCTGAGTTTTCTGCTGATCCCCGTTCTGCGCAGCCGTCGCGCCCAGCTCGAAGAGGATCGTACTGCCCTGAACGTGGCGCTGTATCAAGAGCGCGTGGCTGAGTTGCAGACTCAGCAGGAAGAGGGCGTACTCGACACCGCGCAAATGGACACCGGCCGCGCTGAAGCGGCCCGTGAATTGCTCGCCGACACCGAAGGCGTTGCCGCGCCGCGTGTGACCCGCCTGGGCAAAGCGGCACCACTGCTGGCGGCGATCCTGGTGCCGGTCTTGGGGTTGGGGTTGTACCTGCATTTCGGTGCCAGCGACAAAGTCGAGCTGACCCGGGAGTTCTCCCAGGCGCCGAAGTCGATGGAAGAAATGACCCAGCGCCTGGAACGCGCGGTGGCGGCACAGCCGGACTCCGCAGAGGCGTTGTATTTCCTGGGCCGCACCTATATGACTCAGGACCGCCCGGCGGAGGCGGCGAAGATTTTCGAGCGCACCGTGAACCTGGCCGGGCGTCAGCCTGAGTTGTTGGGGCAGTGGGCGCAGGCGTTGTATTTCGCGGATGACAAGAAGTGGTCGGACAAGATTCAGGCGCTGACTGACGAAGCGTTGAAAGCCGATCCGAAAGAAGTCACCAGCCTCGGGTTGTTGGGCATCGCCGCTTTCGAGAGCGAGCGTTATCAGCAAGCGATCGATTATTGGAATCGCCTGCTGGACCAACTGCCAGCGGACGATAAATCGCGGATCGCGCTGCAAGGCGGGATTACCCGCGCCACCGAGAAGTTGGTGGCCAGTGGCGGCAGGGTGGCCGAGGCGCCTGCGACCAAGGTTGCCGCGTTGCTCAAGGTGCGGGTTGATCTGGCGGCCGATCTGAAAGCCAAGGTCCAGCCCGGTGACAGTGTCTTCATCTTCGCCCGCGCCACCTCCGGCCCACCCGCGCCGCTGGCGGTCAAGCGCCTGACGGTGGCTGACCTGCCGGCAACCGTCGAGCTGGGCGATGCCGACGCAATGATGCCGCAGTTGAAACTGTCGAACTTCCCTGAAGTCCAACTGGTTGCGCGCATCTCCCGCGCTGGCCAACCGACGGCTGGCGAGTGGATCGGTCGCAGCCAACCTTTGCCCAGCAGCACCACCGCGCCGCAAAATCTGACCATCGACAGCCCGGATAAATAACAGGAACGCCATCATGACCGCCATCGCTCGTATCACCTTGCTCAGCGTTGTTTTAGGGCTGAGCGCTTGTGCGGTCCAACGGCCTCCGGTGGAGCAGCCGACGCGGCCACCGATTCCGCCGTCACAGCCGAGCACCAAGCCTGCTCCCTCGACTGCGCCGAGCAAACCGACCACTCCGGCCAAGCCTGCCAAACCGCTGCCACGGACTTCTGCGAGTTTTGCGCCGCCGCCGGGGGGCAATAGTCACTGGGACCCTAAAATGGGTGTCTATGTGCTCGACGATCAACCGAACACGTTCTACCGCCAGCGTACCTATTACCGTTGGGATAATGGCTGGAGCCGGTCGATCAGTCCGAAGGGGCCTTGGGAGGAGACGGATATTCATGGCGTGCCGGGTGGTTTGGGGCGGCAGTTCGGGCAGTGATGCAAAAGGCGACCTTCGGGGTCGCCTTTTTTGTGGGTGCTGACTTATTGGCTCCACCGCTCAACCTTTCACAAAACCTTCATCAAATAGTTATTCCAGCGACTTGTGCGAGTCATAGGGCTGACATGCCCGGTGCCTAAAGTCGGTTGAACTCAAATGCAGCCATGGACGGCTGTTCAACCAGACAGAGAAGCCCATGAACGCAGCTATCCATGTCGATCATCTGAACAAGACCTTTGCGCGTAAAACCGCACTGGTCGACCTCGAACTGACCATCGCGGCCGGTGAGATGGTCGCGCTGATCGGCGCGTCCGGCTCCGGCAAGTCCACGTTGCTGCGCCATCTCGCGGGCCTGGCCTGTTGCGACAAAAGCAACGGCGGCAGCGTCAAGGTACTGGGCCGCGAAGTGCAGGCGTCCGGCCGTTTGAACGGCAAGGTGCGCCGCTTGCGTGCTGACATCGGCTACATCTTCCAGCAGTTCAACCTGGTCAACCGATTGAGTGTGCTCGACAACGTGCTGCTCGGCTGCCTGGGCCGCATGCCGCGCTGGCGTGGCAATTTGGGCCTGTTCAATGCCGAAGAAAAACGGTTCGCCCTGGAGTCCCTGGATCGGGTCGGCCTGGCTGATCTGGCGGCGCAGCGCGCTTCGACGCTGTCCGGTGGTCAACAGCAACGCGTGGCCATTGCCCGAGCGCTGACCCAGCACGCCGAAGTGATTCTGGCGGATGAGCCGATCGCCTCCCTCGACCCCGAGTCAGCGCGCAAGGTCATGGAAATCCTTGCCGACATCAACCGCCGTGACGGCAAGACCGTGGTGGTGACCCTGCATCAAGTGGACTACGCCACCCGCTATTGCCCGCGTGCCGTGGCGCTCAAGGGCGGACGCATCCATTTCGATGGTCGCGCCTGCGAACTGAGCGGTCAGTTCCTCAACGATTTGTATGGTGCCGACATCGACACCAGCCTGATGTGCTCTGACCACATCCGCGCCAACGAAACCACGCCCCGGCTGGTACTGGCCCGCGCATAAACATCCCTCAATTTCCAACCGTTCACCCTCAGGAAATCCTTCCATGTTGAACCGTATCGGTCGTGTTTTTGTAGGCGCAGCACTGCTCGCCAGCTGTGTGATGGGCACCGCCCAGGCTGAAGAAAAAGCCATCAACTTCGGCATCATGTCCACCGAGTCCTCGCAGAATCTGAAGAGCATCTGGCAGCCGTTTCTGGATGACATGCACAAGAAAACCGGCCTGAAGATCAACGCCACGTTCGCCTCCGACTATGCCGGCCTGATCCAGGGCATGCGCTTCAACAAGGTCGACGTTGCCTGGTTGGGCAACAAGGCTGCCATTGAAGCGGTGGACCGCTCCAACGGCGAAATCTTCGCCCAGACCGCAGCCGCCAGTGGCGCCGCCGGTTACTGGAGCGTATTGATCGCGCGCAAGGACAGCCCGATCAACTCCGTTGACGACATGCTGAAGAACGCCAAGAACCTGACCTTCGGCAACGGTGATCCGAACTCCACTTCCGGCTATCTGGTGCCGGGCTATTACGTGTTCGCCAAGAACAACATCGATGCCGCCACGGCGTTCAAACGCACCCTCAATTCCAGTCATGAAGTGAACGCCTTGAGCGTGGCCAAAGGGCAACTGGATGTGGCGACCTTTAACACCGAAAGCTGGGATCGTCTGGAAGTCACTCAGCCGGATAAGGCCGCGCTGCTGAAAGTGATCTGGAAGTCGCCGCTGATCCCCGCCGACCCGCTGGTGTGGAGCAAGGCGCTGAGCGACAGCGAGAAGCAGAAGATCCGCGATTTCATCTTCAGCTACGGCGACACCGACGCCGAGAAGGCCGTGCTCGCCGGCATGCAGCTGGGCAAGTTCCTGAAATCGAGCGACGACCAGTTGCTGCCGATCCGTCAGCTGGAGCTGTTCAAGCAGCGCACCACCCTCAGTGCCGACACCAAGCTTGAAGCGGCGGACAAGGCCAAGAAACTGGCCGACATCGATGCCGAACTGGCCAAGCTGCAAGAGCGCATCACCTTGCTCGAGAAGAGCGAAAAGAAGACCGCCAACGCCGGTTGATTCATGCCGAAGTGACTGTAGGAGCAAGCTTGCTCCTACAGATTTTTGTACTCGCCATAACTATGTGCATTGCCTCCTCGAACGCTTCTTAAGAGACCCCCAATGACCACTCTCCACGCTGAAGCCGTCGGCAAACGTACCTGGCCGCAGTACGCCGGTTGGGGCCTGTTCCTGGTCCTGCTGGCCTGGGCCTGGCACGGCGCTGAAATGAATCCGATGGCGCTGTACCGCGATTCGGGAAACATGGCGACGTTCGCCGCCGATTTTTTCCCGCCTGACTTCCACGAATGGCGCTCGTACCTCAAGGAAATGATCGTCACCGTACAAATCGCCCTGTGGGGCACGGTGCTGGCGATTGTCTGCTCGGTGCCGCTGGGCATCCTCTGCTCGGAAAACATCACCCCTTGGTGGATTCACCAACCGCTGCGCCGGGTGATGGACGCGTTCCGCTCGATCAACGAAATGGTGTTCGCCATGTTGTTCGTGGTGGCGGTCGGCCTCGGCCCGTTTGCCGGCGTGCTCGCGCTGTGGATCAGCACCACCGGCGTACTCGCCAAGTTGTTCGCCGAAGCGGTCGAAGCCATCGATCCAGGTCCGGTCGAAGGCGTTCGCGCTACCGGTGCCAGCGCGCTGCAAGAGGTGATCTACGGCGTGATTCCGCAAGTGATGCCGCTGTGGGTTTCGTACGCGTTGTACCGCTTCGAGGCCAACGTGCGCTCGGCGACGGTGGTGGGCATGGTCGGTGCCGGCGGGATCGGCGTGATCCTGTGGGAGAACATCCGCGCCTTCCAGTTTGTTCAGACCTGTGCGGTGCTGCTGGTGATCATCGTCGTTGTCAGCCTGATCGACATCCTGTCGCAACGCCTGCGCAAGCAGTTCATCTGATTTTGGGAGGGGTGCCTGCGGGCGCTTTTTTAAAGCATGCAGTTGTCTAGACAAGATGAGCCGGTGTACCGCGAACTCGCCGACATCCTGCGGCGTGAACTGGGTGATTACCGCGCCGGAGACTTCCTGCCGGCCGAGGTGCAGTTGGCCGAACGCTTCGGCGTCAACCGCCACACCCTGCGCCGTGCCATCGATGAACTGGTGTTCGAAGGCAGCCTGTTACGCCGCCAGGGCAAAGGCACGCAAGTCCTGGAACGGCCACTGATTTATCCGATGGCCGCTGACAGTGCCTACAGCCAGTCGCTCTCAGCCCAGGGTTTGGGCGTCGAGGCCGTGCTGCTCAAGCGCCGTTACTGCTTCGCCAGCCGTGAAGAGGCGCAGCAGCTGGGCATCGCTGATATGGCGCCGATGATCGAGCTGCAGACCTTGCGCAAGCTCGACGGCCAACCGGTCAGCCTGATCCGCCATCGCTACTGCGCCAGCCACGCGCCGCTGCTGGCGGACTACACCGGTGGTTCGCTGCGCCAGTACCTGAGCGATCGGGACATGCCCCTGACCCGCACCCAAAGTCTGATCGGCGCCCGCCTGCCCAACCGCGAAGAAGCCGCGCTTTTGATGATGCCCCGGCATTTGCCGGCGCTGAGTGTGTTCACCCTTTCCCGTGATCGCGACGGCCGAGCGGTGGAGCTTGCCCAGTCCACCAGCCGTTCGGATCGCTTCCAGTACCAGGTCGTGACCTGATGGAGAGCACCATGCAAAACCCTATTCCTCACACCGAACGCCAGCACTGGATCGGCGTGCTGGCCCGCGCCCGTCGCGATGAATTGCAGCCCCATGAAGCTGCACTGCGCGACATCGAGTACCAACTGATTCGCGCCCCGGAAATCGGCATGACCCTGGTGCGTGGGCGCATGGGCGGCAACGGTGCGCCGTTCAACGTTGGCGAAATGAGCGTGACCCGTTGCGTGGTGCGCCTGGCCGATGGCCGTACCGGCTACAGCTACCTGGCGGGACGCGACAAGGTCCACGCCGAACTCGCCGCCCTGGCCGACGCGCATTTGCAGGGCGCGCAACAGCGTCACTGGTTGGCGCAAATGATTACACCACTGGCGGCCATCCAGGCCGAGCGCCGGGCACAAAAAGAGGCGGAAACCGCTGCCACCAAAGTCGAATTCTTCACCCTCGTGCGAGGAGAAAACTGATGAGCGCACAGCTGTTGCAACCGGCGTTCGCCGACCCGGTGCTGGATGCCCAACGCGGTTTTCGCGCGGCACTGAAAGCCCTGGCCGGCCCCGGTTTGATCCGGACGCTGCAAGCCTCGCCGAGCCTCGAAGGGCTGGAACCCGCGACCTACGCTTTGTGCCTGGCGCTGCTGGATGTCGACACGCCGCTGTGGCTGGCGCCGACCTTCGACACCCCGTTGATCCGCGCCAACCTGGCTTTTCACTGTGGTTGCCCGCTGACCGCCAGGCGCGAAGACGCACGGTTCGCCTTGCTTGGCGCCGACGATCTGCTCGACCTGAGCGGCTTCGATCATGGCAACGACCGTTACCCCGATCAGTCCTGCACCCTGCTGGTTCAGCTGCCAACGCTCGACGGCGGGGCAGGGCTGCTGTGGCGCGGACCGGGGATCGAAACCGAACACGGCGTGGCGCTGCCGGTGGCCGATGGCTTCTGGGCCGAGCGTGAACGTCGCAACGAATTCCCCCGGGGCCTGGACCTGTTTTTCGCTGCCGGCCATGACCTGATCGGTTTGCCGCGCAGCACCCGCATCGCAGAGGAGCGTGCCTGATGTACGTAGCCGTCAAGGGTGGCGAACAGGCCATCGACAATGCCCATCGTTTGCTGGCGAAAAAACGTCGGGGCGATCCGTCGGTCACTGAGCTGAGCGTCGAGCAGATTCGTCAGCAACTGCCGCTGGCAGTGGCGCGGGTGATGAGCGAAGGCTCGCTGTACGACGAAGAGCTGGCCGCGCTGGCGATCAAACAAGCGGCGGGGGACATGGTGGAGGCGATTTTCCTGTTGCGCGCTTATCGCACCACGTTGCCGCGCTTCAGCCCGAGCCTGCCGATCGACACGCAAGACATGCAGCTCAGCCGCCGCCTCTCTGCCACGTTCAAGGACGTACCGGGCGGGCAACTGCTGGGGCCGACCTTCGACTACACCCATCGCCTGCTGGACTTTGCGCTGCTCGCCGAAGGTGAGTACCCGGGGCCGCAAACGACGGCGAATGCCAGCCTTGAACCGTGCCCTCGAGTGCTCGGTTTGCTGGCCAGGGAAGGCCTGATCAAGAACGAGTCCGACAACGGCGAATCGGTCGCGGACATCACTCGCGACCCATTGGAGTTCCCTGCCAGCCGTGCCCAGCGCTTGCAAGCGTTGGCCCGCGGCGACGAGGGTTTCCTGTTGGCGTTGGGTTACTCGACCCAGCGTGGCTATGGCCGCAATCACCCGTTTGCCGGGGAGATTCGTATCGGCGAAGTCGAGGTCTGGATCGAGCCTGAAGAGCTGGGTTTTCCGATCAATCTGGGCAGCATCGAAGTCACCGAGTGCGAGATGGTCAACCAGTTCGTCGGCTCGGCCACTGAGCTGGCGCAATTCACTCGCGGTTATGGCCTGGCCTTTGGGCATGCCGAGCGCAAGGCCATGGGCATGGCGCTGGTCGACCGTGCGCTACGTGCCGATGAGTACAACGAAGAAATCGTCTCGCCGGCGCAGCAGGAAGAATTCGTGCTGATGCATTGCGACAACGTCGAAGCCTCCGGTTTCGTCTCGCACCTCAAATTACCTCACTACGTGGACTTCCAGGCTGAACTGGAACTGATCCGCAAACTGCGCAAACCTGCCGAGGGCCAAAGCCATGAATGACCTTGAGGCCCCCGTTCGCGACGCGGCGTACAACTTCGCCTACCTCGACGAACAGACCAAACGCATGATCCGTCGCGCCTTGCTCAAGGCCGTGGCGATCCCCGGTTATCAGGTGCCGTTCGGCGGTCGCGAGATGCCGCTGCCTTACGGCTGGGGCACCGGCGGCATGCAATTGACCGCCGCGATTCTTGGCGATGACGACGTGCTCAAGGTCATCGACCAAGGCGCGGACGACACCACCAACGCCGTGTCGATCCGCCGCTTCTTCGCCCGCACCGCAGGCGTCGCCACCACCGAAAGCACGCCGGACGCGACAGTGATCCAGACCCGTCATCGCATCCCGGAAACGCCGCTGCACGCCGATCAGATCATGGTTTATCAAGTGCCGATTCCCGAGCCGCTGCGCTTCATCGAACCGTCGGAAACCGAGACCCGGACCATGCACGCCCTCAACGATTACGGGGTCATGCACGTCAAATTGTACGAAGACATCGCCACCTTCGGTCACATCGCCACGGCCTATGCCTACCCGGTGATGGTCGATGAGCGCTACGTGATGGATCCGTCACCGATCCCCAAATTCGACAACCCGAAACTCGACATGAGCCCGGCATTGATGCTGTTTGGCGCCGGTCGCGAGAAGCGTCTGTACGCGGTGCCGCCGTACACCAAAGTCACCAGCCTCGACTTCGAGGATCACCCCTTCGAAGCGCAGAAGTGGGACGAGTGCTGCGCCATTTGTGGCAGCCGTGAATCATTCCTCGACGAGCTGATTCTCGACGATGCCGGCACCCAGAGCTTCGTTTGTTCCGACACGTATTACTGCGCCCAGCGCGTCAGCCAGCAGGAGCAGGGCCAATGAACCAGGCGCTGAAAAACGATTTGTCCGTGTCCACCGAACCCTTGCTGCAAGTGCGCGACCTGTCGCTGTTGTACGGTCCGGAGAAGGGCTGCCAGGACGTCAGTTTTGATTTGTACCCGGGTGAAGTCCTGGGGATTGTCGGCGAGTCCGGTTCGGGCAAATCCACGTTGCTCTCGCTGCTCAGCGGGCGCCTGCCTCCGCAACGCGGTCGCATTGGCTACCGCGACAAACAAGACCAATGGCTGGACCTCTACAGCGCCAGCGAAGCCGAACGCCGCACCTTGCTGCGCACCGAGTGGGGCTTCGTCGAACAGAACCCGCGTGACGGTTTGCGCATGGGCGTGTCCGCCGGGGCCAACATCGGCGAGCGCTTGATGGCCCAAGGCGTACGCAATTACCAGCAATTGCGCGGTGCCGGACTCGACTGGCTGAGTCAGGTGGAAATCGATCCGCAGCGCATCGACGACTTGCCCCGGACCTTTTCTGGCGGCATGCAGCAGCGCCTGCAAATTGCCCGCAACCTGGTGTCGAGCCCGCGTCTGGTGTTCATGGACGAGCCGACCGGCGGCCTCGATGTGTCGGTGCAGGCGCGCTTGCTCGACCTGTTGCGCGGCCTGGTGCGGGAGCTCGATCTGGCGGTGGTGATCGTCACCCACGACCTGGCGGTGGCGCGTTTGCTGGCCGATCGCTTGATGGTGATGCGCCGCTCGCGGGTGGTGGAAACCGGGCTGACGGATCAGATCCTCGACGATCCGCAACACCCTTATTCGCAACTGCTGGTGTCTTCGGTGTTGCAGCCGTGAAGCCCCGTCCAACTGTGGAAATCGAGCGATGAATACCTTGATCGAGGTCCGTGACCTCTCGAAAACCTTCACCCTGCATCAGCAGAACGGCGTGGTCCTCAACGTGCTGCGCGGGGTGGATTTCAGTGTGGCGGGCGGTGAATGCCTGGTGCTGCACGGCCAGTCCGGCGCCGGCAAAAGCACGTTGCTGCGCACCTTGTATGGCAACTATCTACCGGCCGGCGGCAGCATCCGCGTACAGCATGACGGTCAGTGGCTGGAACTGGTGGGCGCCGAGTCTCGAGACATTCTGCAGGTGCGCCAACGCACCCTCGGTTACGTCAGCCAGTTCCTGCGGGTGATCCCGCGCGTGGCGTGCCTGGACGTGGTGATGGAGCCTGCCCTGGCCCGTGGCTGGTCGAAACAGCTCGCGCAATCGCGCGCCGAATGGCTGCTCGGCCGTCTGAACATTCCGCAACGACTTTGGCAGCTGGCGCCCGGCACGTTCTCCGGGGGCGAGCAGCAACGGGTCAATATCGCCCGCGGCTTCATGGTCGCGTGGCCGGTGATGTTGCTCGACGAACCGACCGCTTCGCTGGACGACAACAATCGTCAGGTGGTGCTGGAACTGATGAACGAAGCCAAAGCCGCCGGTGCCGCGCTGATCGGCATCTTCCACGACCGCATCGCCCGCGAAGCGGTTGCCGATCGCCATCTCGACATGACCCCTGCTGCAGTCAGCCAAGAGGAATACGCCGATGCCCGTTGAACAGATCCTCAGCAATGCGCAACTGGTCACCGCTGACCGGGTGTTCTACGGCACCGTGTTGCTGCGCGACGGTGTGATCGCCGAGGTCAACGAAGGCCCGAGCCGTTTGCCCCAGGCGTTGGACCTCAACGGCGATTACCTGCTACCCGGTCTGGTGGAATTGCACACCGACAACCTGGAACGCCACATGACCCCGCGTCCCGGCGTCGATTGGCCGTCGGTGCCGGCAGTGCTCAGCCATGACGCCCAGATCATCGCGGCGGGCATCACCACGGTGTTCGACGCGGTGTCCATTGGCGACGTCAACCCCAAGGGCAATCGCATGCAGAAACTGCCGGCGATGCTCGACGCCATTACCAAAGCCTCCAGCGCCGAATTGACCCGTGCTGAACACCGTCTGCACCTGCGCTGCGAGTTGTGCCACCCGGACACCCTGACCGTGTTCCGCGATCTGGTGGAAAACCCGCTGGTGCAACTGGTGTCGGTGATGGACCACTCGCCGGGTCAGCGCCAGTTCGTGCTCGAATCCAAGTACCGTGAGTACTACATGGGCAAATACCACCTGACGACGACGCAAATGGATGAGTTCATCACGTTGCAGATGACCAACTCGCGCACTTACAGCGACCGGTATCGCGCGGCGATTGTCGAGCACTGCCTGGCGCTTGGCCTGTCGGTGGCCAGTCATGATGACGCGACGCTGGCGCACGTCGAAGAGTCGGCGCGCTACGGCATGACCATCGCCGAGTTTCCGACGACGGTCGAAGCGGCGAAGGGTTGTCGCGAGCACGGCATGAAAGTGTTGATGGGCGCACCGAACATCGTGCGCGGTGGTTCGCACTCGGGTAACGTGGCCGCCGCTGACCTGGCTGCCTTGGGCTTGCTGGATATTCTGTCCAGCGACTACTACCCGGCGAGCCTGTTGCAATCGGCATTTACGCTGGCTGCGCAGAGCGAGCGGACCGGTTTGGCCGAGGCGGTGCGCATGGTCAGTCTGAACCCGGCCCGGGCGGCTGGTTTGACTGACCGCGGCGAGATTGCCCCGGGGATGCGCGCCGATCTGGTACAGGCCCGCAGTCAGGATGGTTTGCCAGTGGTCCAACAAGTATGGCGACAAGCGACGAGGGTGTTTTGATGTCAGGCAGGTTGATCTATCTCATCGGGCCTTCCGGTTCGGGCAAGGACAGCCTGCTGGATGCTGCGCGCGGGCGCTTGGCCGAGCGTGGCTGCCGCATCGTGCGACGGGTCATCACCCGATCGGCGGAAGCGGTCGGCGAGGCGGCGCTGGGTGTCAGCACGCAGCAGTTCGCCGAGATGGACGCTCAGGGCGCGTTTGCCCTGAGCTGGCATGCCAATGGCCTGTCCTATGGCATCCCGCGGGAAATCGACGATTGGCTGGCCGCTGGCAATGACGTGCTGGTCAATGGCTCGCGCGGGCATTTGCCCAATGCCCGCGAGCGCTATCCGCACATGCTGGTGGTGTTGTTGACCGTGGACCAGGCTGTGTTATGCGAGCGCTTGCTGGCGCGAGGACGGGAATCCGTGGCGGAAATCGATGCGCGGCTGGCGCGCAATGACCGTTTCAACAAACGCGTCCTTGCCGACAACGACCCGACGCTGTTGGTGCTCGACAACTCCGGTGCATTGGAGAATACGGTGCAACGCTTGCTTGCCAGCATCGACGAGCAGTCGGCATGCGCCTGACGTTGTTGGGTACCGGTGATGCGCGGCAGGTCCCGGTCTATGGCTGTGAGTGCGCTGCCTGTACGCGCTCACGCATCGACGAGCGCTGGCGACGTCAACCGTGCTGCGCGCTGGTCGAGTGCGGCGATCAGCGCTGGTTGATCGACAGCGGCCTGCCAGACTTGACCGAACGCTTTGCGCCGCGCAGCTTCAACGGCATCTTGCAGACGCACTACCACGCCGATCATGCCCAAGGCCTGCTGCACTTGCGTTGGGGGCAGGGGCTGGTGATACCGGTGCACGGGCCGGCCGATCCGGAAGGCCTGGCCGACCTCTACAAACACCCTGGCATACTTGATTTCAGCCAACCGTTCGACAGCTTCGAAACCCGCTCCTTCGGCACACTCAATGTCACCGCGCTGCCGTTACAGCATTCCAAACCCACCTTCGGCTATCTGCTGGAAGGCGACGGGCGACGCATCGCCTACCTGACAGACACCGTGGGCCTGCCACCGGACACTACGGCGTGGTTGCAACGTCAAGCGCTGGACCTGCTGGTGCTCGACTGCTCAATGCCACCACAACCCCAGGCACCGCGTAACCACAACGACCTGAACCTGGCCTTGCAGTGCATTGAAGAGCTCAAGCCGGAATCGGCGGTGTTGACCCATGTGGGGCACACATTCGATGCGTGGTTGATGGCGCATCGGGGGGCGTTGCCGGGGAATGTCAGTGTCGGGTTTGATGGATGTGTGTTGTAGCGGCCTCGGTGTCTCTTCTTAAAGCATCGTTCGGTAATCGTTCAGCGCTTTGGCTGACTGAACCAAACCTTGTCGAAACATAAGGTCGAGGTAAGTGCTGATATCCATGGGCGGCATCTTCAGCTGTTTTCGTTGGCGTTGAGCCGCAGAGACCACTGCGGCGGGATCCAGGTCAAAGAGGTTGCTAACGAACTCATCGGGGTGCTGGGCTTCGATGTCATAAACTCCCAAAGCCGAGCAGGGAAAATCTTTGCGATTGAACGTGACGATAACGCTCGCGTCGCAGCGGATGGCGGCCGCCAGAACATGTCGGTCATCGGCATCGGGTAGCGTAAGTCCTGCAATCAGTTCTTCATAACCTTTGACACATGCATCTGGAACGGCCACATCCATCAGTTCAGATGTTCGATTCAGTTGCTCTATCGTCAGGTCCGGTCGGTTTTTCAGCAGATTGCGTTTCCATTCGTTGTGTATCTCCATCGACCATTTCGCCCGAAACCGACCGGAGAGCGCAAGCCAAATAAGAAAGTCTCTCAAGGGCGCAGGGTAAAGCACGCAAGCGTCATATACAGCGGTAAAAGCGGAGTGCCTCACTCGTATCCTTTCCTTAACGCCTGTGCCTGCTCCGCGAGTAGCATCATTGCCTGCTCGCTGGCTGCATTGCGCCGGGTTTTATAATCCATCAAATCGGCGAAACGCACACGTCGGTGCTTGCCGGTTTTGTGGTAGGAGAGTTCGCCGGACTCTAGCAGTTTGATCAGGTGCGGGCGTGAGACGTTGAGCAAGTCCGCCGCTTCCTGTGTGGTCAGTTCTGCGTGGACCGGAACCACTTTGACGGCATTGCCCGCCGCTAACTCAGCGAGGATATCGACCAGCAGCCGCAGTGCCGAGGTCGGTAGTTCAACGTTGTGAGCTTCATTTTGCTCGTCGAAAATCTGGATGCGCTGGGTTTCGATTTGGGTGCAGAGATAAGCTGCGAGCGCGTGCTGTCCTGCCTTGGCAATTTGTACCTCGTGTTCTGCAGGCAAATGGATCGGTGGATGAATGACTGTCGACATGGCGGTTTCCAATATTCTGAATAATCGATGCCATCAGGCTATGCGAATTAATCGAAATTCGCAATAAACGAAACGCCAGGCGCTCACGCCTCCTTCACCAACAACCCCTGCACATACTCCACAAACGCCCGTGCCTTGGCGCTGGCCATTCTGCCGGTGGGGAACACGGCCCACAGGTCCTGATTCGGCAGGGTCCATTCGCTCATGACTTCCCGGACCGCACCGTTGGCGAGTTCCGGGGCGAACATCCATTCCGAGGCCATGGTCAGGCCTTGGTGGGACAGCACGGCGGCACGCAGTCCTTCAGCAGCGCTGATGCGGATCCGGCCGTTGATGTTCACTGATTGCTCTTCTCCAGCCTTGTTGAACAGCCAGTTGGCATGGCCGCCCAGGGTGTAGACGATCGCATGATGCTTGCTCAGGTCTGCGGGGCAGGTGGGTTCACCGTATTTTTCGAAGTATGCCGGCGTACCCAATACCACGCGCCGGCATTCGGAAATCTTGCGGGCGGTGAGTCCAGAATCGCTCAGGGTGCCCATGCGCAGGGCGATATCGACGCCTTCTTCCACCAGATTGACGTTGCGATCATCGAGCATCAGGTCGATGTTCAGCGCCGGGTTCTGCTCAAGAAATGGCCCAAGGTGCGGCACGATATGCATCCGCCCGAAGGTCACGGCAGCGCAGATGCGCAGGTTGCCGGTAAGTCCGCCGGCCGCTCCGCGAGCGGCGTTGTCGGCCTCGTCGGCTTCTTCGAGGGCGCGTTTGGCCCGCTCGAAAAACGCCAGCCCGGCCTCGGTGGGCGTCAGGCCGCGTGTTGAGCGCAACAGTAGTCGCACCGCCAGCCGCGATTCGAGTTGCGCGATGGTTTTCGACACGGCCGGCTGGCCGATATTCAGGCGTCGCGCCGCCGCGGAAAACGAACCGGTTTCCACTACGTAGACGAAGGTTTCCATTGCGCCGAGGCGGTCCATTTGCAGTCCCAAGTAAAAATCCAGTGTGGAAGAGATGTTCTCAGATCAAGCCGCAGATCGCCTTCAGCATCGCTTCATCACACGCTGCAATACAACCGAACGTCGTGCTATGGATTTTTGTGCTTGAGTAAAGATAACTCTAGAGTTATTTTTGTTTGAGCCGAAGCAAGGAGGCGGGTGGTGCAGAGCAGGGTATTGATCAAGGAATTGATAGAGGCGGGTTGGACCCTGGATCGGGTCACTGGCAGTCATCACATCTTCACTCACCGTTACAACCCGTACACGATTCCCGTTCCTCATCCGAAAAAGGATTTACCCATCGGGACGGTCAACAGCATCAGGAGGCGAGCCGGGCTGTACTGCCCGACAGCCAGTTACGCAGGAGATCCATAATGCAATATCCAATCTGTATCGAATGGGGCGACGAGAACACTGCCATCGGTATCCAGATCCCCGATATTCCTGGTGCGGTGACGGCCGGGGATACCTTTGAAGATGCTTACAACGCAGCGGTCGAGATCGCTCACATCATGCTCCAGGAGATCGCGGCGGACGGCGATACGATTCCGATGCCGACTTCAGCGGCGGTGCATCGTGGTAATCCGGAATTTGCCGACATGGGCTGGGGGATGCTGGAATTGGACATCTCGCCGTACATGGGCAAGACCGAGAAGGTTAATGTCACGCTGCCCGGCTATGTGATCCAGCGCATCGATCGATATGTGCGTGAACACAACGTCAAAAGCCGCTCGTCCTTTCTGGCGGATGCGGCCATGGAGAAGCTGGTTCGGCAGTAAATGTTACTGTCAGCGCAATCGCGAGCAGGCTCGCTGCCACAGGTCCTTCTTGAACCCTGTGGGAGCGAGCCTGCTCGCGAAGCTTTTCCAGTCAGGCTGTCGCCAGTGAAGCCTTGTGCGAAACACTCAGGAACCGCAGCAACGCCAACAGCGGAAATGCGCTGCCGACAATCACGATCCACAACCAGCCTCCGTGTTCGTACACCGGGCTGGCCACCGAAGAGCCGAATGCGCCGCCGATGAAGATGCTGGTCATGTACAGCGCATTAAGGCGGCTGCGGCTTTTGGCGTCGAGGGCGTAGACCGCGCGTTGGCCGAGGACCATGTTCATCTGCACGCAGAAGTCGAGCACCACGCCGGTCACGGCCAGGCCGATCACGCTGTAGACCGGGTGGATGAAGGCGGGCAAAAAGCTCAGGCTGGCGAACAGCAGCGCCAGCAGCGAGGCGACACGGGTATGGCCGGCGTCGGCCAGGCGACCGGCGATGGGTGCGGCGATGGCGCCGATCGCTCCCACCAAGGCGAAGATCGCAATCTGGCTTTGCGACAAGCCGTGATTGCGCGCCAGTTCCAGCGGTACGGCGGTCCAGAACAGGCTGAACGTAGCGAACATGCAACCCTGATAGAACGCCCGTTGGCGCAACACCGGTTGCTTGCGCAACAGCGTCCACAACGAGCCCAGCAATTGGCTATACGACGCACTGTGATCAGGCTGACGCTTGGGGATGGTCACCGCCAGGACGATGCTGATGGCTGCCATCAACACGGCAGCGATCACAAACATTGCGCGCCAGCCGAAATGGTCGGCGACGACACTGGACACCGGACGCGCCAGCAAAATCCCCAGCAACAATCCGCCCATGATCCCGCCGACGACCCGGCCACGGGATTCCTCCGGCGCCAGGTGCGCAGCCAATGGAATCAATATCTGCACCGACACCGAACTGAACCCCACCAACAGCGAAATCAGCAAGAACACATTCGGCTGGTCGGTGAAAGCCGCGCCGAGCAGGCTGGCAATCGCCACCACGGTGGTGATGATCATCAGCCGGCGGTTCTCCAGCAGATCACCCAGCGGCACCAGGAAAAACAGGCCCAGCGCATAGCCGATCTGGGTCAGCGAAACGATCAGGCTGGCCATGGTGTTGGTCAGGCCGATGTCAGGCGCGATCAGGCCGATGATCGGTTGCGCATAGTAGATGTTGGCAACAATGGCGCCGCAGCAAAAGGCGAACAGCAGCACCATGCCTCGGGTCATTGTCGCGGTGCCGTGGGGCACCTGAGTCGCTGGGTTCATAACGTGTCTCGCTGTACAGAATGGAATGCGCGCAGGCTAATGGCCTGGCCGTAACGGCGGAAGAGAGATTGGAGTGATAGCAGTCATTCCATTGCGGAATGAGTGGCGAACGTGCGTGGCGTCAGCCGATCGGTGTAATGTCAGAAAAAGCGAGGCCGATGATACATTCACTTACAGCTTGTTCGATAGCGTGCGGCGAAACAGACGTTTAAATCTGTAGGAGCCGGCTTGCTGGCGATTGCGGTGCGTTGGGCGACAACGGTGTCGTCCTGGCGTACGAATCGCCAGCAAGCTGGTTCCTGCAGGCAATTAAGCGTTTTACTTAGTTCGTATAAATCTGGTCGAAAATCCCGCCATCATTGAAGTGGGTTTTCTGCACGGTGCGCCAGTCACCGAAGGTTTTCTCCACCGACAGGAAGTCCACTTTCGGGAAGCGGTCGGTGTACTTGGCGAGTACGGCCGGGTCACGCGGGCGCAGGTAGTTGGCGGCAGCGATTTCCTGGCCTTGCGGCGACCACAGGTATTTCAGGTATTCCTCGGCGGCGGCGCGGGTGCCTTTCTTGTCGACGGTTTTGTCGACGACCGATACCGGTGGCTCTGCTTCGGCGGAGACGCTTGGGTAGATGACTTCGAACTGGTCGCGGCCAAATTCGCGAGCGATCATTTCCGCTTCGTTTTCAAAGGTCACCAGCACGTCGCCGATCTGGTTGGTCATGAACGTAGTGGTCGCGGCGCGGCCACCGGTGTCCAGCACCGGCGCTTGTTTGAACAGCTTGCCGACGAAGTCTTTAGCCTTGTTTTCGTCACCGCCGTTTTTCAGCACATAGCCCCAGGCCGACAGGTAGGTGTAGCGACCGTTACCCGAGGTTTTCGGGTTCGGCACGATGACTTGCACGCCATCCTTGAGCAAATCCGGCCAGTCTTTCAGGGCTTTCGGGTTGCCTTTGCGGACGATGAACACGGTGGCCGACGTGAACGGCGCGCTGTTGTTCGGCAGGCGGGTGACCCAGTTGTCGGGGATCAGCTTGCCGTTGTCCGCCAGGGCGTTGATGTCGGTGGCCATGTTCATGGTGATCACGTCAGCCGGCAGGCCGTCGATGACCGAACGCGCCTGTTTGCTGGAGCCGCCGAAGGACATCTGCAGGGTGATGTTTTCGTTGTGCTCGGCTTGCCAATGCTTCTGGAACGCAGTGTTGTAATCCTTGTAGAAATCGCGCATCACGTCGTAGGAAACGTTGAGCAGGGTCGGTGCAGCGTGAGCAACGCTGGTCAGGGCCAGCCCAGCGGCCAGAAGTGAGGCGCCAAAGAGTTTTTTCACTGCGAATTCCTTGTTCTATTTAAAAAATGAGGCAATTTTCCAGCGACTATAGCCGGGCTTGCATAGGCCTTTAAAGATTAAAAAGCACTTTGCTTATTCCAGTTTTTTGAACAGTGCATTGCCGCACCGGGAACAGAAAGCGGCGCCGTGTTCGTGGCTGTTTTTCCGGCACACCGGGCAGTCGTGTTGCAGCTGTTCACCGCGCATGGCGTTGGCCAGTTCGGCGGTGAAAATCCCGGTGGGCACAGCGATGATCGAGTAACCGGTGATCATCACCAGCGACGAAATCACCTGGCCCAGCGGCGTCTTCGGCACGATGTCGCCGAAGCCCACGGTGGTCAGGGTCACGATAGCCCAATAGATGCCTTTGGGAATGCTGGTGAAGCCGTGCTCCGGGCCTTCGATCACATACATCAGCGTGCCGAACACTGTCACCAGGGTGCAGACGCTAACCAGAAACACCACGATCTTCTGCTTGCTGCCCCGCAGCGCCGACATCAAATAATTGGCTTGCTTGAGATAAGGGCTGAGCTTGAGCACGCGGAAAATCCGCAGCATCCGAATGATCCGGATGATCAGCAAGTACTGCGCATCGGCGTAATACAGCGCGAGGATCCCGGGCACGATCGCCAGCAAGTCCACCAGTCCATAAAAACTGAAGGCATAGCGCAAAGGCTTGGGCGAGCAGTACAGGCGCAGGAGGTATTCGCCGAGGAAGATGACAGTAAAACCCCACTCGATGTAGGCGAGCACATCGGCGTAGTTTTTGTGAATGCTGTCGATGCTGTCGAGCATCACGATCACCAGGCTGGCGAGGATGATCAACAGCAGAATGCCGTCGAAACGCCTGCCGGCCTTGGTGTCGCTCTGGAAAATCATGACGTAAAGGTCTTCACGCCAGTTTTTGCTGCTGTCCATGGAAAACGCCTGAACCGGGAATCAGCGCAGCCTAGGTTGATTCTCCCCGGGAGCGCAAGGCGCAGAGGCATTCGTGGCTTTGCCGAGCACTTGAGTCGTCGCACGGATCAGCCAGCAGGCAAGGATGAACGGCGTGGTCAGCGTCGGCAGGCCGATAGCGGCAAACATCGGCGTCAACAGCAGCGCCAAGGCAATGCCAACCAGTGGCAACCACGGCTGCTGGCGTTGCGAACTGAAGGCGAGGGCGGTGAGCACGGCGTTATAGCCCCCGAGGCCGAGCAGTGCGGTATAGAAGTCGTGGTGCAGCATGCTCCAGCCCATGCCCGCCAAAGATGCCAGCAACGCCCAGCAAAAAGCACGACGATCAGCGATCAGCAAACCGGCGGCAATCAACGCACCGGCCAGTGGATGGCCGAGGAACATCACCTGGCCGAGCCCCTTGAGTGGTGCCGCGAGCATGTTCAGCGCGCTGACTTCGATCAAGTGAGCCTGGGTCGACGGCGTGGCGAAGCACAGAAGCAACCAGCTCAGTCCGACGAAGGGCGCGGTGTAAGCCGGTAGGTATTGGCTAAGCCGGGTCCGCTTGAGCCACTGTTGAGTGAGCATCGCGCTCAGGCCGCCGCAGGCGATGATTACCAGCGGCAACATGGCGGACCACGGGAAATACAGGCTCAGCAACAAGCCAAGCAGTACGCCGTTGTAGCTGAAGAGTCCAGCCTGGCGATCGGCCTTGGCATAACCGCGACGTTGAGCGGTGAGCAACCCGGCGACGCCACCGAGCAGTGCACCGCCGAGCAGCGTCGGTGCGGTAAACAGGATGGCGAGCAGGCACAAAAGACCGAACAGCGGATGGCGCTGGAGGAATATCTGACTGAAGCCGTTGAGCAGGGCAGTGGCCCAGTCGGGGCAGTGGGTGTTGAAGTGGTTGGCAGGCATGATGAAGTCTAGGGCAGTGGGAAAACCAAGGTCTTGCGCAAACTCTGTGGCGAGGGAGCTTGCTCCCGCTGGGTTGCGAAGCGACCCCAAAATCGGTAAATGCGGTCTCTCTGTGGAACCCGTCATGCCGAAAGACGACTGCTGCGCAGCCGAGCGGGAGCAAGCTCCCTCGCCACAAATGGTGTTTCTTAAATCAACGTCTCGATACGCAGTGAGTTAGTCGACCCCGGTTGCCCAAACGGCACACCCGCGGTGATCAACAACGTATCGCCACGCTGCGCCATGCCCTGGGCCTGAGCGATCTCCAGCGCCGTCGAGCACACTTCATCAACCTGACGCAGGCGATCGTTGACCACCGAGTGCACACCCCACGCCACGGTCAGGCGGCGTGCGGTTTGCAGGTTCGGCGTCAGGTTGAGGATCGGCACCGTCGGGCGTTCGCGTGCGGCGCGCAAACTCGAGGTGCCCGACTCGCTGTAGTTCACCAATACCGCCACCGGCAGCACGTTGCTGATACGACGAATCGCACAGCTGATGGCATCGGAAACGGTGGCCTCGGCTTTCGGCCGGCTGACGTCCAGTTGCGCCTGATAGTCCGGGCCGTTTTCCACCTGGCGGATGATCTTGCTCATCATTTGCACGGCTTCGAGCGGGTATTCGCCGGACGCGGTTTCTGCCGACAGCATCACCGCGTCCGCACCTTCGGCCACGGCATTGGCCACATCGGTGACCTCGGCGCGGGTTGGGGCCGGTGAGAAGCGCATGGACTCCAGCATCTGCGTAGCCACCACCACCGGTTTGCCGAGTTCGCGGCAAGTGCTGATGATGTTCTTCTGGATCTGCGGCACGCTTTCGGCCGGCACTTCCACACCCAGGTCACCACGAGCGACCATGATGGCGTCACTCAACTCGGCGATCTCGCGCAGTTGCTCGACGGCCGATGGCTTCTCGATCTTGGCCATCAAAAACGCCTTGTCGCCGATCAACGTGCGGGCTTCGCGGATGTCGTCCGGGCGCTGCACAAATGACAGCGCCACCCAATCCACACCCAGCTCCAGACCGAAGCTCAGGTCGCGACGATCCTTGGCGGTCAGCGGGCTGAGGTCGAGCACCGCTTGAGGCACGTTCACACCCTTGCGGTCCGAGAGTTCGCCGCCGTTGAGCACGGTGGTGTCGATGGCGTCGGCGTACTTGGTGACCACACGCAGGCGCAGCTTGCCGTCGTCCAGCAGCAAGTCCATGCCGGGCTCCAGCGCGGCAATGATTTCGGGATGCGGCAGGTTGACCCGGCGCTCGTCACCCGGTGTGGCATCCAGGTCCAGGCGCAAGGCCTGGCCACGTACCAGTTGCACCTTGCCTTCAGCGAACTTGCCGACCCGTAGTTTCGGGCCTTGCAGGTCCATCAGAATACCCAGTGGGTAATTGAGCTGGCGCTCGACTTCACGAATCCACTGATAGCGCTGGGCATGGTCGGCGTGATCGCCGTGGCTGAAATTCAGGCGGAAGATGTTGACCCCGGCCTGCACCAGCTCACGGATGTCGTCGATGCCGTCGGTGGCCGGGCCGAGGGTGGCGAGGATTTTGACTTTTTTATCAGGCGTCATGATGTTGGGCTCTCGAGGATCAGAATGGCGCGGAAGTCGTTGACGTTGGTGCGGGTCGGCTCGGTGACGATCAGTGCGTCGAGCGCCTCGAAATAGCCATAGCCATTATTGTTGTCCAGTTCGTCGCTGGCGCTCAGGCCGAGGGCGGCAGCGCGGGCGTAGCTGTCCGGAGTCATGATCGCCCCGGCGTTGTCTTCGGAGCCGTCGATGCCATCGGTGTCACCGGCCAGTGCATAAACGCCGGGCAAGCCCTTGAGACTGTCGGTCAGGCTGAGCAGGAATTCGGCATTGCGTCCGCCACGGCCATTGCCGCGCACGGTGACGGTGGTTTCCCCGCCGGAAAGAATCACGCAGGGCGCTGCCAGTGGCTGGCCGTGCAGGACGATCTGTCGGGCGATGCCCGCGTGGACTTTCGCCACGTCCCGGGATTCACCTTCCAGATCGCCGAGGATCAGCGGGCTGAAGCCAGCCTGACGGCATTTCACCGCCGCCGCCTCCAGCGACTGTTGCGGGCGGGCGATCAACTGGAAATGACTGCGGGCCAGGCTCGGATCGCCAGGTTTGACCGTTTCCGATTGCGGGCTTTGCAGCCAGGTGCGCACCGAGGCCGGCACGTCGATGTTGTAGCGCTTGAGTATCGCCAGTGCTTCGGCGGACGTGCTCGGGTCGGCCACGGTGGGGCCGGAGGCGATGACCGTGGCCAGGTCGCCAGGCACATCGGAAATCGCATAGGTATAAACAGTGGCAGGCCAGCAGGCTTTGCCCAGACGGCCGCCCTTGATCGCCGAGAGGTGCTTGCGCACGCAGTTCATCTCGCCAATGGTCGCGCCGGATTTGAGCAGGGCTTTATTGATCGACTGCTTGTCGGCCAGGGTGATGCCTTCGGCCGGCAATGCCAGCAGGGCCGAGCCGCCGCCGGAAAGCAGGAAGATCACGCGGTCGTTTTCCGTCAGGTCGCTGACCAGTTCGAACACGCGCTTGGCCACGGCTTGACCGGCAGCATCAGGCACCGGATGCGCGGCTTCGACCACTTCGATTTTTTCGCACGGGGCGCCGTGCCCGTAACGGGTCACCACCAGACCGGATACTTCACCCTGCCAGCAGCGCTCGACCACCTGGGCCATGGCCGCGGCGGCTTTGCCGGCGCCGATGACGATTACACGACCTGTGCGGTCGGCAGGCAGATGGGCTTCGAGGACTTGCTGCGGATGGGCCGCGTCAATGGCTGTGGCAAACAGCTCGCGCAGCAGTTGTTGCGGATCGACCGACATGGCGGGCTCCCGGAGTTCTTGTTATTGGGATTGACGTTGAAGCGATGGTGCATGGATCGCTGGCAAGCCAGCTCCTACAGGGAATGGGGGAGCATCTGTAGGAGCTGGCTTGCCAGCGATCCAGACGCCTCGGTGTTTCAGATACACCGAGGCGATTTTGTCGCGAGCAAGCTTGCTCCTACTTGCGAATCGAGAAATTCGCCATGTGTTCCAGGCCCTTGATCAGCGCCGAGTGGTCCCAGTTGCTGCCACCGATGGCCGCGCAGGTGCTGAACACTTGCTGGGCGTTGGCGGTGTTCGGCAGATTGATGTTCAGCTCCTTGGCACCTTGCAGGGCCAGGTTCAGGTCCTTCTGGTGCAGGCTGATGCGGAAGCCTGGATCGAAGGTGCCCTTGATCATGCGCTCGCCGTGCACTTCGAGGATCTTCGACGAAGCGAAACCGCCCATCAGCGCTTCACGCACCTTGGCTGGATCGGCACCGTTTTTCGCGGCGAACAACAGCGCTTCGGCCACCGCCTGGATGTTCAGCGCCACGATGATCTGGTTCGCCACTTTCGCGGTTTGACCGTCACCGTTGCCGCCGACCAGGGTGATGTTCTTGCCCATGGCCTGGAACAGCGGCAGGGCGCGTTCGAAGGCATCGGCATCGCCACCGACCATGATGCTCAAGGTCGCCGCCTTGGCGCCGACTTCACCGCCGGACACTGGCGCGTCGAGGTATTGCGCGCCTTTTTCGTTGATCTTGGCGGCGAAGGCCTTGGTGGCGGTCGGCGAGATCGAGCTCATGTCGATCACCACTTTGCCTTTGCCGATGCCGGCGGCAATGCCGTCGGCGCGGAACAGCACGTCATCGACCTGTGGGGTATCCGGCACCATGACGATGATGAATTCGGCTTCCTGGGCGACTTCTTTCGGGTTCGCCAGGGCAACGGCGCCAGCGGCGACCAGGTCAGCAGGCGCGGCGTCGTGGTGCGCCGACAGGAACAGGCTGTGACCGGCTTTCTGCAGGTTCGCCGCCATTGGGTGGCCCATGATGCCGGTGCCGATAAATCCGATTTTAGCCATGAGAAAATCCTCTTGTTTTTGTGTAGCCAAATAATGTGCCTGGCACCTACTGTGGCGAGGGAGCTTGCTCCCGCTGGGGGGCGAAGCACCCCCAAACCGGCCACTGTGGTGTGTCAGGCAAAATCGGTTTGCAGGGTTTACGACTGCTTCGCAGCCGAGCGGGAGCAAGCTCCCTCGCCACAAGGGTTTTGCCGTGTGCTCAGATTGCGTTGTGGGTTTTCAGCCAGCCCAGACCCGCTTCAGTGGTGGTCAGCGGCTTGTATTCGCAACCGACCCAGCCCTGGTAACCGATGCGGTCCAGGTGTTCGAACAGGAAGCGGTAGTTGATTTCACCGGTGCCTGGTTCGTTACGCCCCGGGTTGTCCGCGAGCTGTACATGGTTGATCTCGCCCAGGTGCGATTGCAGGGTGCGGGCCAGGTCGCCTTCCATGATTTGCATGTGATAGATGTCGTATTGCAGGAACAGGTTGGCGCTGCCGACCTGCTCGCGAATCGACAGGGCTTGCGCCGTGTTGTTCAGGTAGAAGCCTGGAATGTCGCGGGTGTTGATCGCTTCCATCACCAGTTTGATACCCACCGCTTGCAGCTTGTCGGCCGCGTACTTGAGGTTGGCGACGAAGGTTTTCTCGACGGTGGCATCGTCAAAACCCTGCGGGCGAATACCGGCCAGGCAGTTGACCTGGGTGTTGCCCAGCACTTGCGCGTAAGCGATGGCCAGATCGACACCGGCGCGGAATTCTTCAACGCGGTCCGGCAGGCACGCGATACCGCGTTCACCCTTGGCCCAGTCACCGGCCGGCAGGTTGAACAGCACTTGGGTCAGACCGTTGGCGTCGAGCTTGGCCTTGATTTCGGCGGAGCTGAAGTCGTACGGGAACAGGTATTCGACACCACTGAAACCGGCCTTGGCGGCCGCTTCGAAACGGGCAAGAAAGTCCTGTTCGGTGAACAGCATGGACAGGTTGGCTGCGAAACGCGGCATGGTGGTCTCCTGAATGTGTATGTGTTCCCCCGTGGGAGCGAGCCTGTGTGGCGAGGGAGCTTGCTCCCGCTCGGGTGCGAAGCAGTCGCAAAGCTTTAGGGGCCGCTTCGCGTCCCCGCGGGAGCAAGCTCCCTCGCCACACAGGCTCGCTCCCATAGGGGGAGCGATCAAGCAATTAATCCAGCAACGAAATCGCGGTCGGTGCGTCGTTGCCGACCAGCGCCAGGTCTTCGAATTCGTTGACGGCGTTGATCTCGGTACCCATGGAAATGTTGGTCACGCGTTCCAGAATAATCTCAACGATGACGGGTACCTTGAACTCTTCGATCAGCTCCTGGGCCTTGCGCAGGGCAGGCTGGATCTGAGCCGGTTCGAACACACGCAGTGCCTTGCAACCGAGGCCTTCGGCAACTGCGACGTGGTCGACACCGTAGCCGTTGAGTTCCGGCGCGTTGAGGTTATCGAAGGACAGCTGCACGCAGTAGTCCATGTCGAAACCGCGCTGTGCCTGACGGATCAGACCCAGGTACGAGTTGTTTACCACAACATGAATGTACGGCAGCTTGAACTGCGCGCCCACCGCCAACTCTTCGATCATGAACTGGAAGTCATAGTCCCCCGACAGGGCTACCACTTTACGGTTCGGATCAGCCTTGACCACGCCCAGCGCTGCCGGAATGGTCCAGCCCAACGGGCCGGCCTGACCGCAGTTGATCCAGTGACGCGGCTTGTAGACGTGCAGGAACTGCGCGCCGGCAATCTGCGACAGACCGATGGTGCTGACGTAGCAGGTGTCTTTGCCGAACACCTGGTTCATCTCTTCGTAAACGCGCTGCGGCTTGACCGGCACGTTGTCGAAGTGAGTCTTGCGCTGCAGGCTGGCTTTGCGCTGCTGGCAGTCTTGCAGCCAGGCGCTGCGGTTTTTCAGCTTGCCGGCGGCTTGCCATTCGCGAGCGACTTCGATGAACACGGTCAGCGCGGCAGCGGCGTCGGACACGATGCCCAGGTCCGGTGTGAACACGCGGCCGATCTGCGTGCCTTCGATGTCGACGTGAATGAACTTGCGGCCTTCGGTGTACACATCGACCGAACCGGTGTGACGGTTGGCCCAACGGTTACCGATGCCCAGCACCACGTCGGATTTCAGCATCGTGGCGTTGCCATAACGATGCGAAGTTTGCAGGCCGACCATACCCACCATCAGCGGGTGATCGTCAGGGATGGTGCCCCAGCCCATCAGGGTCGGGATAACCGGGATACCGGTCAGCTCGGCGAACTCAACCAGCAGGTCGCTGGCGTCGGCATTGATGATGCCGCCACCGGCCACCAGCAGTGGGCGTTCAGCCTGATCCAGCAAGGCCAGAGCCTTCTCGACTTGAACGCGGCTGGCGGTCGGCTTGGCCAGCGGCAGTGGCTGGTAAGCGTCGATGTCGAATTCGATTTCAGCCATCTGCACGTCGAACGGCAGGTCGATCAGCACCGGGCCTGGGCGGCCGGAGCGCATTTCATAGAAGGCTTTCTGGAATGCGTAAGGCACCTGGCCCGGTTCGAGAACGGTGGTTGCCCACTTGGTGACTGGCTTGACGATGCTGGTGATGTCGACAGCCTGGAAGTCTTCCTTGTGCATACGGGCGCGGGGGGCCTGGCCGGTAATGCAGAGGATTGGAATCGAGTCGGCCGAGGCGCTGTAGAGCCCGGTGACCATGTCGGTGCCGGCAGGGCCGGAAGTCCCGATGCACACGCCGATGTTGCCGGCCTTGGTGCGGGTGTAGCCCTCGGCCATGTGCGAGGCGCCTTCAACGTGGCGAGCGAGTACATGATCGATGCCGCCGACTTTTTGCAGGGCGTTGTACAGCGGATTGATGGCTGCACCCGGGATGCCAAAAGCGGTATCAACCCCTTCACGGCGCATCACCAGAACGGCGGCTTCGATTGCTCTCATTTTGCTCATGGTTTTGTGCCTCTTTACGTTTTGTAATTGTATACAAGTGGCTTTGTGCAGAGTGTATTCACGGCGGACGGCGCAGGTCAATCCATTTTCTCAAGCGACCGTTTCATTCGTCGGAAGCCCAATCTACTGTGGCTTTTCGTCGCATGTGGCGCTTTTCGAGAATTATTGTATACAAAAAAATAATTCATTGTGTTCTATTTGTTGCATCGAGCTGCGGCACAAACGCGCAGCTCCACGACTTTCCGAAAAACAAAATGAGGACGGCACCATGAGCGCTTTAACCTTGAAAGTCGCAGTCAATCTGGTCAACGAGGCCATCACCGCAGGGCGTGCAATCTCCGCAGCGCCCTTGACCATCGCCGTGCTGGATGCCGGCGGGCATCTGATCAGCCTGCAACGCGAAGACGGCGCCAGCCTGCTGCGTCCGCAGGTCGCCATCGGCAAAGCCTGGGGCGCCATCGCCCTGGGCAAGGGTTCGCGCCTGTTGGCACTGGATGCTCAACAACGCCCGGCCTTCATCGCCGCGTTGAATAGCCTGGGCCAGGGCAGCGTGGTGCCGGCGCCGGGTGGCGTGTTGATCCGCGATCACGCGGGGAATGTGCTGGGGGCGGTGGGAATCAGCGGGGATCTGTCGGATGTGGATGAACAGTGCGCCATCACCGCGATCGAAGTGTTGGGGTTGGTGGCGGATGCTGGGGTTGTGGCTTGATCTTCGGCGACTGAACTAACGTCATCGCTGGCAAGCCAGCTCCCACAAGGACTGGGGTGTTCATATATTTTGCGGACACCATCAGACCTGTGGGAGCTGGCTTGCCAGCGATTGTAATCTGCCCGACACATCCAGCTAAAAGTGTGTATTACCGTTCAGAGTTTCCAGGTCTAGCCTTTTCATGAGTTCATCATTGGAGAGGCAACGGAATGCCAAATTTCCCCGCATCAAACCGTCTGCGAACAGGGCGCTATGCCGAGCCCAGTCGAATCTATTTGCTGACAACCAACACGCTGGATCGTGAGCCGATTTTTTCCGACTTCGCTTTGGGCAGGTTCGTGGTTCATCAATTTCGCCGGGCACAGAATCTTGGATTGGCAAAATCACTGGCCTGGGTGGTCATGCCCGATCATTTTCATTGGCTGGTCGAACTGGAAAACTCCTCACTGCGCAGACTAATGCGCGAGACAAAGTCGCTTGTTACTCGAGAAGTGAATTTTTTCAGCAACAGGAACGGGCCGCTTTGGCAGCAAGGCTTTCACGACCGTGCGTTAAGGCGGGAAGATGATCTGGTGAAGATGGCGCGCTACGTAGTGGCCAACCCCTTGCGGGCTGGTCTGGTCGAGAAAATTGGTGATTACCCGCTGTGGGACGCCATCAGGGTTTGAGTCAAAATCGAGTCGCCTTCATCGCTGGCAAGCCAGCTCCCACATAGAAGTGTGTCGTTCACAAAATTGGGTTCAACACAAAAAGCTGTGGGAGCTGGCTTGCCAGCGATGGGGCCACCGCGGTCTATCAGTCCGGCTCGCAGCCTTTGAGCACCAACCGGATAATCGTCTGCGCCGCCGCTTCGTAATCCTCTTCATCCAGCCTGGCCTTGCCAGTGATGGCAGTGATTTGCCAGTCGAAGTCGGCGTAGGTCTGGGTCGCGGCCCAGATGCTGAACATCAGGTGGTTGGGGTCGATCGGGGCGATTTGGCCGCGGTCGATCCAACTCTGGATGCACTCGATGTTGTGCTTGGCCTGGTCGTTGAGTTGTTCGACCAGGTCGGCGCTCAGGTGCGGGGCGCCGTGCATGATTTCGCTGGCGAACACCTTGGAGGCAAACGGCAGGTCGCGGGAGATGCGGATTTTCGAGCGGATGTAGCCGCTCAGCACTTCGCTGGGTACACCGTCTGGGTTGAACGGCGTCGAGGCCTGCAGAATCGGTTCGATGATGCTTTCCAGGACCTCGCGGTAGAGGTTTTCCTTGGATTTGAAATAGTAGTAGACGTTGGGCTTGGGCAATCCCGCCTTGGCTGCGATATCGCTGGTTTTGGTCGCAGCGAAGCCCTTGTCGGCAAATTCTTCACTGGCGGCACGCAGGATCAGTTGTTTGTTGCGCTCGCGGATGGTGCTCATAAACCAGGGGGTTCCTTGCCTGTTCTGGCGGTTGCGCATGGTAGCACCGGCCTTCGGCAGCGCTCAAGAATGCTCCATGCGGCGCTCGGCCACGCTATGCTGCACCGCATTCACTCAAGAAGGAAACCCGATTCATGGCAGGAAGCAGCTTGCTGTTGCTGATCGACGACATCGCCGCCGTGCTGGACGATGTGGCGTTGATGACCAAAATGGCCGCCAAGAAGACTGCCGGCGTGCTGGGCGATGATCTGGCGCTCAATGCCCAACAGGTCAGCGGCGTGCGTGCCGATCGGGAAATTCCCGTGGTATGGGCGGTAGCCAAGGGCTCGTTCATCAACAAACTGATTCTGGTGCCATCGGCGCTGGCCATCAGCGCGTTCATCCCGTGGCTGGTCACGCCGTTGTTGATGTTGGGTGGTGCTTACCTGTGTTTCGAAGGGTTCGAGAAGCTCGCCCACAAGTTCTTGCACAGCAAGGCGCAAGATCAGGCCGAGCATGCCGAACTGGTCGAGGCGGTAGCGGACCCGGCGGTGGACCTTGTGGCGTTCGAGAAGGACAAGATCAAGGGCGCCATCCGCACCGATTTCATTCTTTCGGCAGAAATCATCGCCATCACCCTGGGCGTCGTGGCGGACTCGGCGTTGACCCAGCAAGTCGTCGTACTGTCGGGTATCGCAATCGTCATGACCATCGGCGTCTATGGATTGGTGGCAGGCATCGTCAAGCTCGATGACCTGGGGTTATGGCTGACCCAAAAGCCAGGGCAAGTGGCCAACAGCATCGGCAGCGGGATTTTGCGCGCGGCGCCGTACATGATGAAGAGCCTGTCGGTGATCGGCACGGCGGCGATGTTCCTGGTCGGCGGCGGCATCCTGACCCACGGCGTGCCGGTGGTGCATCACTGGGTCGAAAGTGTCAGCGCAGGGGCGGGTGGCGCCGGGTTTATCGTGTCGACGTTGCTCAATGGGGTGGCGGGGATTGTGGCGGGGGCGGTGGTGCTGGCTGGGGTTATGGCCGTCAGCAAAATCTGGAAAGCCTTGAAAGGCTAAGAACCACTAATAACCAATGTGGGAGCGAGCCTGCTCGCGATAGCGGTGTAACAATCAACAGAGGTGTTGAATGTTATGGCCACATCGCCAGCAGGCTCGCTCCCACAGTTTTTTGCGTAGCCGAATTACTCGGCAATCTGCAACTTGCGCGACTCGGTGTACACGTAACGGACCTTCTCGTACTCGAACGGCGAGTTCAGCTGGCCGTAGCGGAAGCTGGTCTGATAGCGCTTGTCGACGCCACGCAGAATCCAGACCTCTGGATGGTTGGAGCTGACTTCGGCCACGTTGAGGAAGTTGATTGCGTTCTCGGCGCTGTAGTCGACCAACAACCCGCCCGTGTCACGCAGGTTGGACGGGCCGAGAATTGGCAGCACGAAGTAGGCGCCGCCCGGAACGCCGTAGAAACCCAGAGTCTGGCCGAAGTCTTCGTTTTGGCGCGGCAGGCCCATGGCGGTAGCCGGGTCCCACAGGCCGGCGATGCCGATCGTGGTGTTCAGCAGCAGCCGTGCCGTGGTTTCCATCGAACGCTGGCCCTTGAACTGCAACAGGCTGTTCAGCAGGTTCGGCACGTCACCCAGGTTGTTGAAAAAGTTGCTGACGCCGGTGCGCAAGAAGCTCGGCGTGATGTAGCGATAGCCATCGACCACCGGCAGGAACACCCATTGGTCGAACCGGTAGTTGAAGTGATAAACGCGACGGTTCCACTCCTCCAGCGGGTCATAGACGTTCAGCGCGCTGAGCGTTGAGCGTTCGAACTCGCGCTGATCCAGCCCCGGGTTGAATTTGAGCTTGCTCAACGGTTCCTTGAAGCCGTCATCATCGACGATCACCGGGGCGTTGGCTTTGCTGTTGTCGGCATTGGCAACGCCTGCACAGAGTAACGCAGCGATAAGCAGGAGGTATTTAGCCACGGAAGAACTCCAGCATGGCGTCGCTGTTGACGCGGTAGTTAAGGTTGCCGCAATGGCCGCCCAGCGGGTAAACGGTCAAGCGATCGCCGAAGGTCTGGCGCAGGAAACCGAGGTCGCCGGGGCCGAGGATCACGTCGTCGGCGTTGTGCATGACGGCAATTTTCGGACTGTCGCGCAGATAATCCTTCAGGGCGTACAAACTTACCTGGTCGATCAGTTGCAGCAGGCTGCCGCCGTCGGTGCGGGCGCGCCACATCGGGATCACTTGTTCAGTGATGTAGCAGTCGAAATCGCACTGCAGCGCACGCTTGAGATACGGCGTGAGGCTGGTGCCCTCGGTGATCGGGGTTTTCGGTGGAGTAATGAGGCCGCGACGGTTGATCAAATCAGACGTGAAGGCGATGTCGGCCGCCGAGAAGCGGAACGAGGTGCCGATCAGCATGGCCATCTGTTCGTTGGTCAGGTGCTGCTTGGACTGCTGGAAGTCATAAAGCAGTGCATCGTTGAGGTCGATGTAGCCTTTCTGCTGGAAGTAGCGCGTCAGCTTGTTCAGCACCAGCTCATAGAACGTAGTGGAGTTGTTGATGCCCTTGACCTCGGTTTGTACCAGCTTGTCGAGGTTGGTGATCGAGGTGTAGAGATTCACCGGCGGGTTGAGCAGCAACACTTTCTTGAAGTTGAAGCTGCGGCGGGTTTCGTCCAGGTGCGCGACGAAAGCGGCATCCAGTGCGCCGAGGCTGTAACCGGTCAGGTAGTAATCGGTGACCGGCACGTTCGGGTTCTGTGCCCGCACGGATTGCATCACCCGGTACATGTCTTCGGCATCTTCCTTGGTGATGCCCGGCGTCGCAAAACGTGAGGCGGCGCTGATGAAGTCGAAGCTGGTGGGCGACGACAACTGCACTACGTGGTAGCCGGCTTTGTAGTAGAGCTTTTTCAGGTATTCGTTGAGGCTGCTGTCATAGCGTGCGCCCGTGCCCGCGATCAGGAAAATCAGCGGCGCCGCTTTGTCCTGAGTGGCGATGCGATAGGTGAGTTTCTTTACCGCCCAAAAATTGTCAGGCAGTTCGAAAGCCCGCTCCGGGCGCAAGGTGATGCTGCGATCCGACTGATTGATGTCGTCGTCCAGAGGCAGTTCCGGGCGCAAATCCGGTGGCGTCGTGGCAATGGTTGCCTCGAACGGGTTGGTCAAGGGATAGCCATAACTGGCGGCGTCGATGTCGACCGCCAGTGCGGACGCACTCAATATAAGGCCGCCAAACAGGGCGGCGAAGCGCAAGGAACGGAGCATGACTAGATCCCTTAGATAAGGTGCCGAATGAAGTTCGCAGGCTATGACCACTGGATTTGCGCCAAAGTGCCACGCAACGGCACCAAACAGGCTTAATTCGAAGTAATAGTAGCTGGACGATACACTTTGCAGCGATTGAATGACCAGTTAACAGTTGTTATCGCTTGCGTAAGACTGGCGGGGGATTAAGCTGGCCGCCGTTTTTCGTTTATTGGAGTGCTTCATGTCCCGCCGTCTGCCTGTGATTCTGCTGCTCGTTTTGCTGCCTCTGTGGCTGGCCGCCAGTTATGGCGCGCGTTATGGCTTCATGGAAGATGCGCAGTGGGTCGGTATCTGCGTGGATGAGGCAAGCCGCTGGGAATGCCAGGTTCGTTCGAACCTGGGTCTGATGATTCACTTCAAGATTCTCGGCTATGGCGCACTGGCCGCTGCCATCATCGGTTTTGTTGTACCGGGGCGGGCAGGGTGGTGGCTGGCGGTGCTGGCGCTGGCGCTCGGGTTCCCGGCGCTGGCGTTGTACAACACGACGCTGGCTGTTTTTGCGGTGGTGATTGCGGGGTTGCGTTTGGTCAGGGCGCCACGTAGCGCCTGATAGTCAGCTTTCGCGAGCAGGCTAACTCCCACATTGGATCTTCGTCGCACAGGAATTGCGTTCACTGAAGATCTACTGTGAGCGAGCCTGCTCGCGATGAGGCCATTAGCTTCGCTGAACGGTTAAGCCTTGCGAATTCGCAGGCAGCGCCACAACGCAACAACCATCAACACACTCACCAACGCCCAACCCCAGGCCTGCTGGTTCTGCAACCCTTCCTGGAACAACTGCGGCGCAATGCCCGCGCCGATGATGAAGGTCAGCAGCGCGATTTCCCGGCGTGGCACGCTCACGGGGCGGCACAGATACACCAGGGCTGGCACAACAAAGGCGACGCTCGGGAAGCTGCGATAGCGTGGATCGAATACCAGTTCCAACATGCTCACCGCCGCAGCGAACCCGATCACGGCCACCAGCCAGCCTGCTCGGCGCTCCAATGCATTGAAAGCCTGCGCGCGCCATCCCGTGCGAGGGCTCAATGTCAGCGCGGCGTGCACCAGCACCAACAGGTTCAGCACCGTCAGCAATGCCACCCACAACCATTCACTGGTGAAGCGCGTGGTGACGCGGGCAAGGTCGCCCCACACGCCGATGGAGCACGCCGCCACTGCGGCAAACAACGGTAGAACCAGCGCGGCGCGGGTGCTGCGAACGCGGCCGCCCAGCATAAGCGTACCGAGGAAGATCAGGCCGCCAACCGCCAGCCACTGCGACCAGTACGGCACGTTTGTCACCGGACCGGCCAGCACGCCCTTGTCCTGTCGATCAGCGTCAAACAGTCCCCAGTAACCGCCGACCGCACCTTCGCTGGCGCGCTTCCACGGCTGGTCGAAAGCTTCGATGAGGTTGTAATGCCAGCCTTGTTGCTCGGCCATGGTGACAAAACCGCGAATGAACTTGGCTTCGTTGACCCGGCTCGGCAATGCGGTTTCGCGTTGGCGGCCTTCGCTCGGCCAGCCTGTTTCGCCGATCATCACGTCCTTGGGCGCGAATTTGTTGCCGAATACCTGGCGGACCTCGGCTACATGCTGCAGAGCAGCGTCGATGTTCGAAGGATCATCTTCCCAGTACGGCAGCAAGTGGATGGTCAGGAAATCCACGGCTGGCGCGACTTCCGGGTGCTTGAGCCAGAACTCCCAGACATCGGCATAGGTGACGGGTTGCTTGACCTGGCGCTTGACCTTGTTGATCAGTCTCACCAGCTGGGTGCCGGTGACTTCCTTGCGCAGCAGGGTTTCGTTGCCGACGATCACCGCGCTGACCACATCCGCGTTGGCATTGGCCGAGGCGATAAGCAGGTCCACTTCTTTTTCAGTGTCCACCGGATTGCTGTTGATCCAGGCGCCGATCATCAGCTTCAACCCATGCTTGCGCGCTAGATCGGGCAGGGCTTCGAGGCCGGTCATCGAATAGGTGCGGATGCATTGGAAACTTTTGGCCAGCAGCGCGAGGTCGGCGTCCATGCGCTCGGGGCGCAGTTTGAACGGCACATCGAACGGTGACTGGTCTTTGTCGAACGGGGTGTAGGAAGCGCATTGCAGCTTGTGCGTCGCGCTGGCGGCATCCGGCAGGATCACCGGTTTGCCCAGCCCGTACCAGAAGCCGCCGAGGGCAAACAGCCCCAGCAGGCAAGCGAACAGATAGGCAAAAAAAGGAAAGCGGGATGTCGCGGGCATGGTCAGGCCGTCTGGGAGCAAAGCGGCGCATGTTACCTGCATTTGTCCCGTGCTTGGTGGCTCGCATAATTTTGACATGCAAAGTTCGGGCGGATTGTCCGGTGCGTTTGTCGCCCTCCGGGTTAATGGCGTTCTGATGTCGTTTCTCGATGCCTTGAGGTCGCTGGCAGAGCAGGTCGCTGATAGCGTCAGGTTGATTATCGAAGGCGTCAGTATCCTCGTTGATATCGCGCTGATGATCGATCGGGTTTGCAGTGAGACGTGATGGGGACGCTGTGCACCATAACAATACGTTGACGCGACTCGGCATCCGTCGAGCGCAGCACTTTCGGGGAAGTAACGATGAAGATGCGACGACTTTTAGGCGCCGGTGCCGCACTGGTACTCGCGATTGGCTCTACATTCGCCAATGCCGAGAGCAAGACCCTGAGCATCGGTTACGTTGACGGCTGGTCCGACAGCGTCGCGACGACTCACGTCGCGGCTGAAGTAATCAAGCAGAAGCTCGGATACGACGTGAAGCTGCAAGCCGTCGCGACCGGGATCATGTGGCAGGGCGTGGCCACCGGCAAACTCGACGCCATGCTGTCGGCCTGGCTGCCAGTGACCCACGGCGATTACTGGACCAAGAACAAGGATCAGGTTGTCGACTACGGTCCGAACTTCAAAGACGCAAAAATTGGCTTGATCGTGCCGGATTACGTCAAGGCCAAATCGCTTGAAGACCTGAAGACCGATGACAGTTTCAAAAAACGCATCGTCGGCATCGACGCCGGTTCAGGCGTGATGCTCAAGACCGAGCAGGCCATCAAGGATTACGACCTGACCGGTTACCAGCTCAAGGCCAGTTCCGGCGCCGGCATGATTGCCGAGCTGACCCGTGCCGAGAAAAAGAACGAATCCATTGCCGTGACCGGTTGGGTGCCGCACTGGATGTTCGCCAAGTGGAAGTTGCGTTTCCTCGAAGACCCGAAAGGCGTGTATGGCGCGGCTGAGACTGTAAACAGCATCGGCAGCAAAGAGCTGGCAACCAAGGCACCGGAAGTGGCCAAGTTCTTGAAGAACTTCCAGTGGGCTTCGAAAGACGAAATCGGCGAAGTCATGCTGGCCATCCAGGAAGGCGCCAAGCCTGACGCAGCAGCTAAGGATTGGGTAGCCAAGCACCCGGACCGCGTGGCTGACTGGATCAAGTAATTACCTAGAGCACGCCTGACCCTGTGGGAGCGTGCCTGCTCGCGAAGCGGTCTGTCAGTTGACCAAGATGTCGACTGACCTGACGCCTTCGCGAGCAGGCTCGCTCCCACATTTATTTATTCTTGCTGGATTTTGGCAACTACGTCATGTCGTTCTAATACTAAGGTCGTCTGGAACCTGCCCCGCAGCCGCATAGAGTGGATACCGTTCCAACTAAATCTGTGCTGCGAGGATAAAAACAATGAACGACAGCATTTACCTCTCGATTCAAAACAGCCCGCGCTTCAAGGAGCTGGTTAGCAAGAGGGAACGATTCGCCTGGATTCTATCGGCGATCATGCTAGGGCTTTACTCCGGATTCATCCTTTTGATTGCTTACGGGCCGCATGTACTGGGGGCGAAAATCAGTCCTGAGTCATCGATTACCTGGGGCATACCGATCGGGGTCGGGCTGATTCTTTCGGCCTTTATCCTGACCGGCATTTATGTGCGACGCGCCAACGGCGAATTCGACGACCTGAACAATGCGATTCTCAAGGAGGCTCAGCAATGATCCGGCGTCTAATGGCTCTTTTGAGCATCGCAGCCTTCGCACCGGGCGCCTGGGCGGCTGACGCCCTGACCGGTGCCGTACAAAAGCAACCGCTGAACGTCGCCGCGATCCTCATGTTCGTGGCGTTTGTCGGCGCAACGTTGTACATCACTTACTGGGCGTCCAAGAAAAACAACTCGGCCTCCGACTATTATGCGGCGGGTGGCAAGATCACCGGTTTCCAGAATGGTCTGGCGATTGCCGGTGACTACATGTCCGCGGCGTCCTTCCTGGGTATTTCCGCGCTGGTGTTCACCTCCGGCTACGATGGTCTGATCTACTCGATCGGCTTCCTGGTGGGCTGGCCGATCATTCTGTTCCTGATCGCCGAGCGCCTGCGTAACCTGGGTAAATACACCTTTGCCGACGTGGCGTCCTATCGCCTCGGGCAAACCCAGATTCGCTCGCTGTCCGCTTGCGGTTCGCTGGTGGTGGTGGCGTTTTACCTGATCGCGCAAATGGTCGGTGCCGGCAAGCTGATCCAGCTGCTGTTCGGTCTCGATTACCACGTCGCGGTGATCCTGGTCGGTATCCTGATGTGCGCCTACGTGTTGTTCGGCGGCATGCTGGCGACCACCTGGGTGCAGATCATCAAGGCTGTCCTGCTGCTGTCTGGCGCTTCCTTCATGGCGCTGATGGTGATGAAACACGTCAACTTCGACTTCAACATGCTGTTCTCCGAGGCGATCAAGGTTCACCCGAAAGGTGAAGCGATCATGAGCCCGGGCGGTCTGGTGAAAGATCCGATTTCGGCGTTCTCGCTTGGCCTGGCACTGATGTTCGGTACCGCTGGCCTGCCGCACATCCTGATGCGCTTCTTCACCGTGAGTGACGCGAAAGAAGCTCGCAAGAGCGTGCTGTACGCAACTGGTTTCATTGGCTACTTCTACATCCTGACTTTCATCATCGGCTTCGGCGCGATCTTGCTGGTCAGCACCAACCCGGCCTTCAAAGATGCGGCTGGCGCACTGTTGGGCGGTAACAACATGGCGGCGGTGCACCTGGCCAACGCGGTAGGTGGCAGTATCTTCCTGGGCTTCATCTCGGCGGTGGCGTTCGCGACCATCCTGGCAGTGGTTGCCGGTCTGACCCTGGCCGGTGCTTCGGCGGTGTCTCACGACCTGTACGCCAGCGTGATCAAGAAAGGCAAAGCCAACGAGAAGGATGAGATCCGCGTTTCGAAAATCACCACCATCGCTCTGGCGGTGCTGGCGATCGCGCTGGGCATTCTGTTCGAAAGCCAGAACATTGCGTTCATGGTGGGCCTGGCGTTCTCCATCGCGGCGAGCTGCAACTTCCCGGTCCTGCTGCTTTCCATGTACTGGAAAAAGCTGACCACCCGCGGTGCGATGATCGGCGGCTGGTTGGGTCTGGTGAGTGCTGTTGGCTTGATGATCCTCGGGCCAACCATCTGGGTGCAGATCCTGCATCACGAGAAGGCTATCTTCCCGTATGAGTATCCAGCGCTGTTCTCGATGATCATTGCTTTTGTCGGTATCTGGTTCTTCTCGATCACTGACAAATCCAAGGCGGCTGACAATGAGCGTGCGCTGTTCTTCCCGCAGTTTGTTCGTTCGCAGACTGGGTTGGGGGCGAGTGGGGCGGTTTCGCACTAAGGCTTTGAGTTTGTCTGTGTAATTTGTGTTGAACAGAAATGCCCCGGTCGGAAGATCGGGGCATTTTTTATTGGGCGGTTATCGGTCAGCCGACCTGTCTTTTGTTGATCGCGTACATATCCATTCCTGCGGTAACGGCGGCTTAGGGTTTCGCCCTTACGGCGACTCACTTTTTTTAACAAGCGCCTCAAAAAAAGTAAGCAAAAAAAGCGCTCGCCCCGAGCGTTCGGCCCCTCGCCTAGGCTCGGGGTTCCTTCGCTCCGGCATTCATCCGGGGGTATCGACCTCCGGTTGGCTTCGCTGGCACCTACATGCGATGAGTTCGACTGCGTCGAATGGCGCTGCGCGCCCATCCCCGGATGAACACCTCCACTGAGCCTCCCGAAGGGCATGCCGAGCCTAGTCGAGGCACCGAACGAAAGGGGCAAAGCGCTTTGGTTACGTTCGCGCTCTTCGAAAATGACCCGCCGTAAGGGCGGAACCCTAAGCCGCCGTCACCGAAAAAACGGATATGTACACCACCAAAAAAAGCGCACAAACAAAAACGGCCCCTATATAAATAGAGGCCGTCTCCGGTACATCTCAACACGCTACAGCAAGAGTAATCTTACTTACGGTCTTCCAGCTTGGTGATATCACGCGACTCGTAGCCGGTGTACAGCTGGCGCGGACGGCCAATCTTGTACGGGCTGGAGAGCATTTCTTTCCAGTGGGAGATCCAGCCGACGGTCCGCGCCAGGGCGAAGATCACGGTGAACATGCTGGTTGGAATGCCGATCGCCTTGAGGATGATCCCCGAGTAGAAGTCGACGTTCGGGTACAACGAGCGTTCGATGAAGTAAGGGTCGGTCAGGGCGATCTCTTCCAGGCGCATGGCCAGTTCGAGTTGCGGATCGTTCTGGATGCCCAGTTCCTTCAACACTTCGTCGCAGGTCTGCTTCATCACGGTGGCGCGTGGGTCGCGGTTTTTGTAAACGCGGTGACCGAAGCCCATCAATTTGAACGGGTCGTTCTTGTCCTTGGCCTTGGCGATGTACTTGTCGATGTTCGAGACATCGCCAATTTCATCGAGCATGGTCAGAACGGCTTCGTTGGCGCCGCCGTGGGCAGGGCCCCACAGTGCGGCGATACCGGCGGCGATACAGGCGAACGGGTTGGCACCCGAAGAACCTGCCAGGCGCACGGTGGAAGTCGATGCGTTCTGCTCGTGGTCGGCGTGGAGGATGAAGATCCGGTCCATGGCCTTGGCGAGTACCGGGCTGATCGGTTTGATCTCGCACGGAGTGTTGAACATCATGTGCAGGAAGTTTTCCGCGTACGTCAGGTCGTTGCGCGGGTACATCATGGGTTGGCCCATGGAGTACTTGTAAACCATCGCTGCCAGGGTCGGCATCTTGGCAACCAGACGGATCGCGGAGATTTCGCGATGCTGCGGGTTATTGATGTCCAGGGAGTCGTGGTAGAACGCCGAGAGGGCGCCGACTACGCCGCACATCACAGCCATCGGGTGAGCGTCGCGACGGAAGCCGTTGAAGAAGGTCTTCAGCTGCTCGTGAACCATGGTGTGGTTCTTCACGGTGCTGACGAACTGGGCCTTCTGTTCCGCAGTCGGCAGTTCGCCGTTGAGCAGCAGATAGCAGGTTTCCAGGTAGTCCGACTTTTCAGCCAGCTGTTCGATCGGGTAGCCGCGGTGCAGCAGGATGCCGTTGTCGCCGTCGATATAGGTGATCTTCGACTCGCAAGAGGCGGTCGACATGAAACCAGGGTCAAAGGTGAAACGGCCCGTGGCCGTCAGGCCCCGAACATCGATAACATCGGGACCAACGGTGCCGGTTAAAATGGGCAGCTCGACGGGGGCTGCGCCCTCGATGATCAACTGCGCTTTTTTGTCAGCCATGTGGCCTCCTATTTATGCTTGAAATCATCAGACAGACCCCCCACGCAGGGCCCGCACCACTATAGTGAGATAAATTCGAATGTCAATTTGCCTAAAGTCTTGCTCCAGAAGGCTTTAACCGTACTTTTTTCTCGAAATTGCCTGCCATTTACGCCTTTTATGTCAGTTGCGCAATCCGCTGTTTGGGTTAGGTCTTTGCGTTGTCATTAGTAGCCTAACTGTCTATACTCGGCCACCGACCGCCAAGGGCTTTTGGGCCTGCTTTATTGGGGGTCGCATCCCTGGGTGGTGGTTACCTGACCAGTGCACTCCCCAACAACTTTGCCCTGATTGTTAGGGGCTCTTCAGTGTGAAAAAAAGCCGTGAAAAGCCAACGACCTGTAAACCTAGACCTAAGGACCATCAAACTCCCCATCACCGGCGTTACGTCGTTTCTTCACCGTGTTTCCGGCATCATCCTCTTCCTGGGCCTTGGCTTCATGCTTTATGCATTGGGCAAGTCTTTGGGTTCCGAGGAAGGTTTTGCCGACGTGAAGGCATGCTTGACCAGCCCGCTGGCCAAGTTCGTAGCATGGGGCCTCCTGTCCGCTCTGCTGTATCACCTGGTAGCCGGTGTGCGCCACTTGATCATGGATATGGGCATCGGTGAGACGCTGGAAGGCGGCCGACTGGGCTCGAAAATTATCATCGCCGTTTCCGTGGTGTTGATCGTTCTGGCAGGAGTTTGGATATGGTAACCAGCGTTACGAACCTTTCGCGTTCCGGTCTTTATGACTGGATGGCGCAACGTGTGTCTGCGGTCGTTCTCGCGGCTTATTTCATCTTCCTGATCGGATACCTCGCTGCGAACCCGGGCATTGGCTATGACCAATGGCACGGCCTGTTCGCCCACAACGGGATGCGTATCTTCAGTCTGCTGGCCCTTGTGGCCCTGGGCGCTCACGCCTGGGTCGGCATGTGGACCATCGCGACCGACTACCTGACGCCGATGGCATTGGGCAAGTCCGCGACTGCAGTACGTTTCCTTTTCCAGGCAGTATGCGGCGTTGCGATGTTCGCTTACTTCGTCTGGGGTGTGCAGATTCTCTGGGGTATCTGATTCATGGCTAACATTCCAACGATTTCTTTCGACGCCATCATTATTGGTGGTGGCGGTGCCGGCATGCGCGCTGCGCTGCAACTGGCGCAGGGCGGTCACAAGACTGCCGTGATCACCAAGGTTTTCCCGACCCGTTCGCACACTGTATCCGCCCAGGGCGGCATCACCTGCGCCATCGCGTCGGCTGACCCGAACGATGACTGGCGCTGGCACATGTACGATACCGTCAAGGGTTCCGACTACATCGGTGACCAGGACGCTATCGAATACATGTGTCAGGAAGGCCCGGCCGCAGTTTTCGAGCTGGACCACATGGGTCTGCCGTTCTCCCGTACCGAGCAAGGTCGCATCTACCAGCGTCCGTTCGGTGGTCAGTCCAAGGACTACGGTAAAGGCGGCCAGGCTGCGCGTACTTGCGCGGCATCCGACCGCACCGGTCACGCCCTGCTGCACACCCTTTATCAAGGCAACCTGAAAGCCGGTACCACGTTCCTGAACGAGTACTACGCGGTTGACCTGGTGAAAAACGCTCAAGGCGAATTCGTCGGCGTTATCGCCATCTGCATCGAAACCGGCGAAACCACCTACATCCGCGCCAAGGCCACCGTACTGGCTACCGGCGGTGCAGGTCGTATCTACGCTTCGACCACCAATGCCCTGATCAACACCGGTGACGGCGTTGGTATGGCACTGCGTGCCGGCGTTCCGGTACAAGACATCGAAATGTGGCAGTTCCACCCGACCGGCATCGCCGGCGCCGGTGTACTGGTTACAGAAGGTTGCCGTGGTGAGGGTGGTTACCTGATCAACAAGCACGGCGAGCGTTTCATGGAGCGTTATGCTCCGAACGCCAAAGACCTTGCCGGTCGTGACGTCGTTGCCCGTTCGATGGTTAAAGAAATCATCGCCGGTAACGGTTGCGGTCCGAATGGCGACCACGTAATGCTCAAACTCGACCACCTGGGCGAGGAAGTGCTGCACAGCCGTCTGCCAGGCATCTGCGAACTGTCGAAGACATTCGCGCACGTTGACCCGGTGGTTGCTCCGGTTCCGGTTGTTCCGACTTGCCACTATATGATGGGCGGCGTTGCCACCAACATTCATGGTCAGGCGATCACTCAGGACGCTGACGGCGTTGATTCCATCATCCCTGGCTTGTTCGCAGTGGGTGAAGTGGCTTGCGTATCGGTTCACGGTGCCAACCGTCTGGGCGGCAACTCGCTGCTCGACCTGGTGGTATTCGGCCGCGCTGCCGGCCTGCACCTGGAAAAAGCACTGACCGACGGCATCGAATACGACGACGCCACCGACGCCAACATCGAAGCCGCCCTGGCGCGTCTGTCCGCTCTGAACGAGCGTACCGAAGGCGAAGACGTGGCTACCCTGCGTCGCGAACTGCAAAACTGCATGCAGAACTACTTCGGTGTATTCCGTACCGGCGAATACATGCAGAAGGGTATTGCCCAGTTGGCTGACCTGCGCAAGCGCATCGCCAACGTCAAGATCAACGATAAGTCGCAGGCGTTCAACACCGCGCGTATCGAAGCTCTGGAACTGCAGAACCTGCTGGAAGTGGCTGAAGCTACCGCCATTGCCGCCGAAGTACGTAAAGAGTCCCGCGGCGCTCACGCCCGTGAAGACTTCGAAGATCGTGACGACGAAAACTGGCTGTGCCACACCCTGTACTTCCCGGGTGACAAGCGCGTGACCAAGCGTGCTGTGAACTTCTCGCCGAAGACTGTTCCGACTTTTGAACCTAAGATTCGGACTTATTAAGGGTGGCCGCCATGTTGCAAGTCAGCGTTTATCGTTACAACCCTGATCAGGACGCCGCGCCGTTCATGCAGGAATTCCAGGTTGATACCGGTGGTAAAGACCTGATGGTGCTGGACGTACTGGCCCTGATCAAGGAGCAGGACGAAGGTTTCTCCTATCGTCGCTCTTGCCGTGAAGGCGTTTGCGGTTCCGACGGCATGAACATCAACGGCAAGAACGGCCTGGCCTGCGTCACGCCGCTGTCTGCTGTTGTAAAAGGTAACAAGTTGATCGTTCGTCCTCTGCCAGGTTTGCCGGTTATCCGTGACCTGGTCGTCGATATGAGCATCTTCTACAAGCAATACGAGAAGGTTAAGCCATTCCTGCAGAACGACACGCCGGCTCCGGCCATCGAGCGTCTGCAGTCCCCTGAAGAGCGCGAAAAGCTCGACGGTCTGTACGAGTGCATCCTGTGCGCTTGCTGCTCGACCTCTTGCCCGTCCTTCTGGTGGAACCCGGACAAGTTCCTGGGTCCAGCTGCACTGCTGCAAGCTTACCGCTTCCTGGCAGACAGCCGTGACACCAAGACTACCGAGCGACTGGCTTCGCTGGATGACCCGTTCAGCGTATTCCGCTGCCGCGGGATCATGAACTGCGTCAACGTATGTCCGAAAGGCCTGAACCCGACTAAGGCCATCGGTCACATCCGTAACATGTTGCTGCAAAGCGGCGTGTGATTCAGCTGCTGTACCCGTAGACCGCTGTACCGTAGATGCTGCGGCGCAGGCTTCAACCGGCGCCGTAGTTTTAACCTGAGCAGCAGCTTATAAGGCTGCGGCTCTTATTTTGAAGAAATGAGACAAGCAGGGGCATCCGGGCTGGTACCCGGACTATCAGCGTGATCCTAGGTGGCTTGTTTTGGTCGCTGCATTCGGACTTCTGCAAGTTTGCTCGGTGTCGACGCCGGTGGTGTTCCCCTAACCGAGGGTGACCAAGCATGCAAGAAAGCGTGATGCAGCGCATGTGGAACAGCGCCTACCTGTCCGGTAGTAACGCTGCCTATGTGGAAGAGCTCTACGAGCTCTACCTGCACGACCCTAACGCTGTGCCAGAAGAGTGGCGCACCTACTTCCAGAAGTTGCCCGCTGACGGCAACTCTGCCACCGATGTTTCGCACTCCACAATTCGCGATCATTTCGTCTTGCTGGCAAAGAACCAGCGCCGCGCCCAACCGGTTTCCGCCGGCAGCGTGAGCAGTGAGCACGAGAAGAAGCAAGTTGAAGTGCTGCGATTGATCCAGGCCTACCGTATGCGTGGCCACCAGGCAGCCCAGCTTGACCCGCTGGGGCTGTGGCAGCGTCCTGCACCTGCAGACCTGTCGATCAATCATTACGGCTTGACCAATGCCGATCTTGATACGACCTTCCGTGCCGGCGACCTGTTCATCGGCAAAGAGGAAGCGAGCCTACGCGAAATTCACGAAGCGTTGCAGCAGACATATTGCCGCACCATCGGCGCTGAATTCACGCACATCACCGATTCCGAGCAGCGCCAGTGGTTCCAGCAGCGTCTGGAAAGCGTGCGCGGCCGTCCGACGTACTCCGCGGACATCAAGAGCCATCTGCTTGAGCGCGTGACTGCCGGTGAAGGCCTGGAAAAATACCTGGGCACCAAATACCCGGGTACCAAGCGTTTCGGTCTGGAAGGCGGCGAAAGCCTGATTCCGATGCTCGACGAGTTGATCCAGCGTTCCGGTTCCTACGGCACCAAGGAAATCGTCATCGGCATGGCCCACCGTGGCCGCCTGAACGTATTGGTCAACACCTTCGGCAAGAACCCGCGCGAGTTGTTCGACGAGTTCGAAGGCAAGAAGAAGGTCGAGCTGGGTTCCGGTGACGTTAAATACCACCAGGGCTTCTCGTCCAACGTGATGACCACCGGCGGTGAAGTTCACCTGGCCATGGCCTTCAACCCGTCCCACCTGGAAATCGTATCGCCAGTGGTCGAGGGTTCGGTCCGTGCCCGTCAGGATCGTCGTAACGACCCTACCGGCGAGAAAGTCCTGCCGATCTCCATCCACGGTGACGCTGCTTTCGCAGGTCAGGGCGTGGTGATGGAAACCTTCCAGATGTCGCAGACCCGCGGTTTCAAAACCGGCGGTACCGTGCACATCGTGATCAACAACCAGGTCGGTTTCACCATCAGCAACCCGCTGGACTCGCGTTCCACCGAGTACGCCACCGACGTCGCGAAAATGATCCAGGCGCCGATCCTCCATGTGAATGGTGATGATCCGGAAGCCGTATTGTTCGTGACCCAGCTGGCTATCGACTACCGCATGCAGTTCAAGCGTGACGTGGTGATCGACCTGGTCTGCTACCGTCGTCGCGGCCACAACGAGGCCGACGAGCCAAGCGGCACCCAGCCGATCATGTATCAGCAGATCACCAAGCAGCGCACCACCCGTGAGCTGTATGCCGATCGTCTGACCCAGGGCGGTGTGCTCGACGCAGAGCGTGTTCAGGCGAAAGTCGACGAATACCGTAACGCGCTGGACAACGGTCTGCACGTAGTGAAAAGCCTGGTCAAAGAGCCGAACAAAGAGTTGTTCGTGGACTGGCGTCCGTATCTGGGCCACGCCTGGACCGCGCGTCACGACACTCGCTTCGACCTCAAGACCTTGCAGGAACTGTCCGCCAAGCTGCTGGAAATCCCGGAAGGCTTCGTGGTTCAGCGCCAGGTCTCGAAAATCTACGAAGACCGTCAGAAGATGCAAGCCGGCGGCCTGCCGATCAACTGGGGTTACGCCGAAACCATGGCGTACGCGACCCTGGCGTTCGAAGGTCACCCGATTCGCATGACGGGTCAGGACATTGGTCGCGGTACGTTCTCGCACCGTCACGCTGTCTTGCACAACCAGAAAGACGCGGGCACCTACATTCCGTTGCAGAACCTGTTCGACGGTCAGCCACGTTTCGACCTGTACGACTCGTTCCTGTCCGAAGAAGCAGTGTTGGCATTCGAATACGGCTACTCGACCACCACGCCGGATGCGCTGGTGATCTGGGAAGCCCAGTTCGGCGACTTCGCCAACGGCGCCCAAGTGGTTATTGACCAGTTCATCACCAGTGGCGAGCACAAGTGGGGCCGTCTCTGCGGTCTGACCATGCTGCTGCCGCACGGTTATGAAGGTCAGGGTCCGGAGCACTCGTCGGCTCGTCTCGAGCGTTACCTGCAACTGTGCGCCGAGCACAACATTCAGGTAGCCGTACCGACCACACCGGCTCAGATTTATCACTTGCTGCGCCGTCAGGTGATTCGCCCACTGCGCAAGCCTTTGATCGTTCTGACTCCGAAGTCCCTGTTGCGTCATAAACTGGCCATTTCGACCCTGGAAGATCTGGCCGAAGGTTCGTTCCAGACCGTGATCCCGGAAATCGATGCCCTGGACCCGAAAAAGGTCGAGCGCGTAGTTCTGTGTAGCGGCAAGGTCTACTACGACCTGCTGGAAAAACGCCGTGCCGAAGGCCGTGACGATATCGCCATCGTGCGTATCGAGCAGCTGTACCCATTCCCTGAGGACGACTTGAAAGAAGTCCTGGCTCCTTATACCAACGTCAAAGCTGCCGTTTGGTGTCAGGAAGAGCCGATGAACCAAGGGGCGTGGTACTGCAGCCAACACCACATGCGTCGCAGCATCAGCAACCTCGACAAGTCTCTCGTACTCGAATACGCGGGCCGTGAGGCTTCTGCTGCACCGGCATGCGGTTATGCATCGATGCACGCTGAGCAGCAGGAAAAACTGCTGCAAGACGCCTTTACTGTTTAACGCCTTCGCGCACCTGAAACCGAATTTAAGGACCCACAGATAATGGCTATCGAAATCAAAGCCCCCACTTTCCCGGAATCGGTTGCCGATGGCACCGTTGCCACCTGGCACAAACAACCGGGCGACGCTGTAAAGCGTGACGACCTGATCGTCGACATCGAAACCGACAAGGTTGTGCTGGAAGTGTTGGCCACTGCTGATGGCGTGCTGGGCGCTATCGTCAAGAACGAAGGCGACACCGTTCTGTCCGACGAAGTCCTGGGCTCCATCGAAGCCGGCGGCGCTGCTGCTGCCCCGGCGGCCGCTGCTGCTCCGGCCGCTGCACAAGCTGCTGCCCCGGCTGCCGAAGGCGAAGACGATCCTGTTGCTGCACCGGCTGCTCGCAAGTTGGCTGAAGAAAACGGCATCAACATCGCTTCCGTTGCCGGCACTGGCAAAGGCGGTCGTGTGACCAAGGAAGACGTGGTAGCAGCTGTTGCCGCCAAGAAAGCCGCTCCGGCTGCCGCGCCTGCCAAGGCTGCTGCTCCTTCGGCTGCCGCTCCTGTGTTCGCCGCTGGCGACCGCATCGAGAAGCGCGTACCGATGACCCGCGTTCGTGCCACCGTGGCCAAGCGTCTGGTTGAAGCTCAGTCGAACATGGCGATGCTGACTACTTTCAACGAAGTCGACATGACCGAAGTCATGGCTCTGCGTTCGAAGTACAAGGATCTGTTCGAGAAGTCCCACAATGGCGTGCGCCTGGGCTTCATGTCGTTCTTCGTGAAAGCGGCCACCGAAGCGCTGAAACGCTTCCCGGCTGTCAACGCTTCGATCGACGGCGGCGACATCGTTTATCACGGCTACGCTGACGTCGGCGTTGCAGTTTCCAGCGATCGCGGCCTGGTTGTACCGGTTCTGCGTAACGCCGAGCTGATGAGCCTGGCTGAAATCGAAGGCGGCATCGCCACCTTCGGCAAGAAAGCCCGCGACGGCAAACTGTCGATGGACGAAATGACCGGTGGTACTTTCACCATCACCAACGGTGGTACTTTCGGTTCGATGATGTCGACCCCGATCGTCAACCCGCCACAAGCCGCTATCCTGGGCATGCACAACATCATCCAGCGCCCAATGGCCATCAATGGCCAGGTCGTTATCCGTCCGATGATGTACCTGGCTCTGTCCTACGATCACCGTCTGATCGATGGCAAAGAAGCTGTGACCTTCCTGGTGACCATCAAGAACCTGCTGGAAGATCCGGCTCGTCTGTTGCTGGATATCTGATAGAAGCAGCCATGAGCTGCAGGCTCGAGCTGTCGGAAAACCCGCAGCTTGGCTTGCAGCTTGCGGCTTGAAGCTTTTCGCAAAAGAGGATTTTTTGAATGTCGCAGAAATTTGACGTAGTAGTGATCGGCGCTGGCCCTGGCGGCTATGTGGCTGCCATCAAGGCTGCCCAACTGGGCCTCAGCACTGCTTGCATCGAGAAGTACACCGACAAGGAAGGCAAACTGGCGCTGGGCGGTACCTGCCTGAACGTCGGCTGCATTCCATCCAAGGCCCTGCTGGACAGCTCGTGGAAATTCCACGAAGCCCAGGACGGTTTCGCGATCCACGGTATCAATCACGCTGGCGTGACCATGGACGTACCGGCAATGGTTGGCCGTAAAGCCAACATCGTCAAAGGCCTGACCTCCGGCGTTGCGACCCTGTTCAAAGCCAACGGTGTGACCTCGATCCAGGGTCACGGCAAACTGCTGGCCGGCAAGAAAGTTGAAGTCACCAAGCCAGATGGCTCGGTAGAAATCATCGAAGCCGAAAACGTCATCCTGGCTCCAGGTTCGCGTCCGATCGACATTCCGCCCGCTCCGGTTGACCAGAATGTGATCGTCGATTCGACTGGCGCTCTGGAATTCCAATCCGTACCTAAGCGTCTGGGCGTGATCGGCGCTGGCGTAATCGGTCTGGAACTGGGTTCGGTCTGGTCGCGCCTGGGTGCGGAAGTGACTGTCCTGGAAGCCCTGGACACCTTCCTGATGGCCGCCGACGCAGCCGTTTCCAAGGAAGCGCTGAAAACCCTGACCAAACAGGGTCTGGACATCAAGCTGGGCGCTCGCGTGACCGGTTCGAAAGTGAACGGCGACGAAGTTGTCGTGAACTACACCGATGCCAACGGCGAACAGAACATCACTTTCGACAAGCTGATCGTAGCCGTTGGTCGCCGTCCGGTGACCACTGATCTGCTGGCTGCCGACTGCGGCGTGACCCTGGACGAGCGCGGTTTCGTGCACGTCGACGATCACTGCGCTACCACCGTACCGGGCGTCTACGCCATCGGTGACGTGGTTCGCGGCATGATGCTGGCGCACAAGGCGTCCGAAGAAGGCATCATGGTTGTCGAGCGCATCAAGGGTCACAAGGCCCAGATGAACTATGAATTGATCCCTTCGGTTATTTATACTCACCCGGAAATCGCGTGGGTGGGTAAAACCGAGCAGGCCTTGAAAGCTGAAGGCGTTGAAGTTAACGTCGGCACCTTCCCGTTCGCAGCCTCCGGCCGTGCCATGGCTGCCAACGATACCGGTGGTTTCGTCAAGGTCATCGCTGATGCCAAGACAGACCGCGTACTGGGCGTCCACGTGATTGGCCCAAGCGCTGCCGAACTGGTTCAGCAGGGCGCGATCGGTATGGAATTCGGCACCAGCGCTGAAGACCTGGGCATGATGGTTTTCTCCCATCCGACCCTGTCTGAAGCCTTGCACGAAGCTGCTCTGGCAGTGAATGGCGGCGCCATCCACATCGCCAACCGCAAGAAGCGTTAAGACAATAAGAAACCACGGCGGAATGGCCCGTCGTGAGCCTTGCATGCAAGACTCACCGCGGAATATCCGCTGGACGCAGTCTTGCATGGCCGCACCGGGTATCCGGAAAGGCTATGCAAGCAGCAGTCACAGGTGGTGCGGCACTTGAATGAGTGCAGCACCGAATGCGCAGTACCTAACGAAGACGGTAATAAGCATGAATCTTCACGAGTATCAGGGTAAGCAGCTGTTCGCTGAGTACGGCCTGCCAGTTTCCACCGGTTATGCGGTAGACACCCCGGAAGCAGCAGCAGAAGCTTGCGACAAAATCGGCGGCAGCGAGTGGGTTGTCAAAGCCCAGGTCCACGCCGGTGGTCGCGGTAAAGCGGGCGGCGTCAAGCTGGTTCGCAGCAAAGAAGACGCCAAAGCCTTCGCACAGCAGTGGCTGGGCAAGCGTCTGGTGACTTACCAGACTGACGCCAATGGTCAGCCAGTCACCAAGATCCTGGTTGAATCGTGCACTGATATCGCTAAAGAGCTGTACCTGGGCGCTGTCGTTGACCGTTCGAGCCGTCGTATCGTGTTCATGGCTTCCACCGAAGGTGGCGTGGACATCGAGAAAATCGCTCACGACACTCCAGAAAAAATTCTGAAAGCCACTATCGATCCACTGGTTGGCGCTCAGCCATTCCAGGGTCGCGAGCTGGCATTCCAGTTGGGTCTGGAAGGCAAGCAAGTTGCTCAGTTCGCCAAGATCTTCGTAGGTCTGGCCAAGCTGTTCAAGGATCACGACCTGGCCCTGCTGGAAGTGAACCCGCTGGTGATCAAGGCTGACGGCGATCTGCACTGCCTGGACGCCAAGATCAACATCGACGCCAACGCCATGTACCGTCAGCCTAAGCTGAAGACTTTCCACGATCCGTCGCAAGACGATCCGCGCGAAGCGCACGCTGCCAAGTTCGAACTGAACTACGTAGCGCTGGAAGGCAACATCGGTTGCATGGTCAACGGTGCTGGCCTGGCCATGGGTACCATGGACATCGTCAACCTGCATGGCGGCAAGCCAGCCAACTTCCTCGACGTGGGCGGCGGTGCTACCAAAGAACGCGTTACCGAAGCATTCAAAATCATTCTGTCCGACACCAACGTCGCTGCAGTACTGGTTAACATCTTCGGCGGCATCGTTCGTTGCGACATGATTGCCGAAGGCATCATCGGTGCAGTGAAAGAAGTCGGCGTGAAAATCCCGGTTGTTGTTCGCCTTGAAGGCAACAACGCTGAGCTGGGCGCTAAAGTACTGGCAGAAAGCGGTTTGAACATCATCGCTGCTACCAGCCTGACCGACGCTGCTCAACAAGTTGTCAAAGCTGCGGAGGGCAAATAATGAGCGTCCTGATCAATAAAGACACCAAAGTTATCTGCCAGGGTATTACCGGTTCGCAAGGTAGTTTCCACACCCAGCAAGCCATCGAGTACGGCACCAAGATGGTGGGTGGTGTAACTCCAGGCAAAGGCGGCACCGAGCACCTGGGCCTGCCAGTGTTCAACACCGTGAAAGACGCTGTAGCTGCCACTGGCGCCACCGCCAGCGTGATCTACGTTCCGGCTCCTTTCTGCAAAGACTCGATCCTGGAAGCGGCTTTCGGCGGCATCAAGCTGATCGTGTGCATCACCGAAGGCATTCCTACCCTGGACATGCTGGACGCTAAAGTTAAGTGCGACGAGCTGGGTGTTACCCTGATCGGCCCTAACTGCCCAGGCGTGATCACCCCAGGCGAATGCAAGATCGGCATCATGCCAGGTCACATTCACTTGCCAGGCAAGGTCGGTATCGTTTCCCGTTCCGGCACCCTGACCTACGAAGCTGTGAAGCAAACCACTGACGCCGGTTTCGGTCAGTCGACTTGCGTCGGCATCGGTGGTGACCCGATCCCGGGTTCGAACTTCATCGACATCCTGAAGTTGTTCCAGGAAGACCCGAAGACCGAAGCGATCGTGATGATCGGTGAGATCGGCGGTTCGGCTGAAGAAGAAGCGGCTGCCTACATCAAGGCACACGTGACCAAGCCGGTTGTTTCCTACATCGCGGGTGTGACTGCTCCTCCGGGCAAGCGCATGGGCCATGCTGGCGCAATCATCTCCGGCGGCAAAGGCACTGCAGACGAGAAATTCGCTGCGCTGCAAGACGCAGGCGTTAAAACCGTGCGTTCGCTGGCAGACATCGGCAAAGCCCTGGCTGAGCTGACTGGTTGGGCTGTCAAGTAAGCCTCGCGCTTAACTGACGCTTCACCAAACAAAGGCCACCTTCGGGTGGCCTTTGTCGTTCCAGGTGTATGAGAAACACATGAGGCTTTTTTTGAGGCGAGGGCGCTTGCTCCCGCCGGGCTGCGAAGCAGCCCCAAAAACATACAGCCGCGTTCTAAAGGATGAAATGCGTTGTCTGGCATTACGCCTGCTTCGCAGGCGAGCAGGAGCAAGCTCCCTCGCCGCAGGGACGTTTCATGAAATTTAGATATGTAAACGCGACACAGAGATGTCGCGTATCGGATAGTTCGCCCTTTAACAGTGCGTTTACCACCCAAATTCGTTAGGCTACGCGCCATTTTTGCGTCTGCGGCCCACAAGGCAGCAACGCGCTAAAAGGGTCGGTCTTATACGGACTGACAGCATTTCCCTCACCCATAGGGAAATCCCTCTCTAAATTCCGATTCAGTAGTGTGGTATTTCCTTAATGAAAGTGTTGAAAGGCCAGGACATCCTGGCACTTGGTTTTATGACGTTTGCCCTGTTCGTCGGGGCTGGCAACATCATCTTCCCGCCTATCGTCGGTTTGCAGTCCGGGCCTAATGTCTGGATGGCAGCGCTGGGCTTTCTGGTTACAGCGGTCGGTCTGCCGGTGATCACTGTTGTGGCGCTGGCCAAGGTGGGCGGCGCCATGGACGCGCTGAGCAGTCCGATCGGTAAAGTCGCGGGTGGCCTGCTGGCAGCCGCGTGCTACCTCGCGGTCGGCCCGCTGTTTGCGACACCGCGTACGGCGACCGTATCTTTCGAAGTGGGTCTGGCGCCATTGACCGGCGAGAGCCCGTTGGCGCTGTTCCTCTACAGCTCGGTGTACTTCCTGCTGGTGTTCTTCATTTCCCTGTATCCCGGGCGTTTGCTGGACACTGTTGGACGCTTCCTCGCGCCGCTGAAGATCATCGCGCTCGCCGTGCTGGGCATCGCTGCATTCGCTTTGCCGGCCGGTGACATTGGTCACGCCACCCCTGAATACGTTGCAGCACCGTTCTCCCAAGGCTTCATCAATGGTTACCTGACCATGGATACCCTGGGCGCCCTGGTATTCGGCATCGTCATCGTCAACGCGATCCGTTCCCGCGGTGTTGAATCGCCAGCGCTGATTACCCGTTACGCGATCATCGCCGGGCTGATTGCCGGTGTAGGTCTGGCGCTGGTTTATGTCAGCCTGTTCCGCCTCGGTTCGGGCAGCCACGAAGTGGCCGCCGGCGCTACCAATGGCGCGGCGGTATTGCACGCCTACGTACAGCACACCTTCGGTTCGTTAGGCAGTGGCTTCCTTGCGGTGCTGATCTCCCTGGCGTGCCTGGTGACCGCGGTCGGCCTGACCTGTGCCTGCGCCGAGTACTTCAGCCGTGTGGTGCCGCTGTCCTACAAGACCCTGGTGATCATTCTTGCTGCGTTCTCGCTGCTGGTGTCCAACCTGGGCCTGACCAAGCTGATTGCGTTCTCGATCCCGGTACTCACTGCGATCTATCCGCCATGCATCGTTCTGGTGGCGCTGAGCTTCTGTAAGGACTTCTGGCATGAGCAGGGTCGTATCCTCGGTCCGGTCATGCTGGTGTCGTTCATTTTCGGCCTAATCGACGCCCTCAAGGGGGCGGGCCTGGCGGACTGGATGCCAAGTCAAATGGCGCATCTGCCGTTGAGCGAGCAGGGCCTGGCCTGGTTGGTGCCGTCGGTGATGACAATGGTGGTTGCCGTGGTTTGCGATCGTCTGCTGGGCAAGCGCGAAGAAGCGTTGGCTTAAAGGTAGCCGGCCCGCCACAAGCGGGCCTGACAGGCAGAAACAGAAATGCCCCGTATCAATCGATACGGGGCATTTTTTTGTGAGGGGGGCGGTGTCTTTTTTCTTGGGCTAACGTCGAACGTCGAAGCACTGCAAAACCCTTTGTGGGAGCAATTGCTCCTACAGGGATCGTGTGTTCTGCCACTTCATCACAAGGACCCGCATGTCGTTCATCCAAGCCAACCTGATCCATATTATGGCGGCCATCTGGTTTGTCATCTGCTGGGGCGGTTACACCCGCTATGCCACATGGAAAGGCCGTGACACCGCGTGCCTGGCCAGTGTTCTGCACCTGTATCGCGAAGACTGGATGCGCCGCATGCTGCTGCGTGACAACCGTATCGCGGATGCCAGCGTGATCGGCAATCTGGAACGCAACGCGTCGTTCTTCGCCTCCAGCACGCTGATTATCCTGGCCGGTATTCTCACGGTGCTCGGGGCGTCCGAGCGGGCGGTATCGTTGTTGGCGGATATCCCGATGGTGCAACAGGCCTCCCAGGGCATGTCGGAAATCAAGCTGCTGTGCCTGGCGCTGGTGTTCGTCTATGCGTTCTTCACGTTCAGCTGGTGCATGCGTCAGTACAACTTCGCGGCGATTCTGGTGGGCTCTGCACCCATGGTCGGCGAACGTCATGTCTCCGAGCTGGAGCGCAAAGCCTTTGCCGCCCGCGCGGCGCGTGTCATCTCGATGGCCGCCAACCAGTTCAACTTCGGCCTGCGCTCCTACTACTTCGGCATGACCATGCTGGCCTGGTTCGTCAGCCCGTGGTTGTTCATGTTGATGAGTGCCGGTGTGGTGTTCGTGTTGTATCGCCGCGAGTTTCACTCCGACGTTCTCGACGTGATGGTCTATACCCCTACAGAGGCGCCATTGCCCGAGGTGAATAAAGAGGCTGCTTGATGAGTATTCCATTCTGGTGTGTGTTTATCAGTGCCGTGCTGATTTACGTGGCGCGCATGCCCGTGACCACAGCCATGAAAGCGCAGGGCGGGTACAACAACCACTTGCCGCGCCAACAGCAGGCGCAACTCACCGGATTGGGTGCCCGGGCGGTGGCGGCGCATCAGAATAGCTTTGAGGCATTCATATTGTTTGCGGTGGGGGTGCTGATGGCGCATACCACGCAGACAGCTGGGTGGCTGATTGACCTGCTGGCGATCATCTTCGTGATCTCGCGAGTTATCTATTTGGTATGTTACTGGAAGGACCTGACGTGGCAGCGCAGTCTGGTATGGCTGGTGGGGTTAGTTTGTTCGTTGTTGTTGATGATTAGTCCGACTTTTCGAACGCTTTTGCTCTAACGCTGGCACTGCAACAGAAAACGCAGGCAAAAGAAAACCCGCACTTGGCGGGCTTCTTTTATCACGCTAAAAACCGAATTAATTCTTAGGTGCTTCCGGAGCAGCTTCTTTAGCCGCTTCTGCATTCGATTCAGCCTGATCTTTGGCAGCTTCGGCGTTTTCTTTCGCCGCGTCGTTCACTTTATCCTGAGCTTTGCTCATGTCTTGCTGAGCTTGCTCAGCATGTTCGGCAGCATCTTGAGCTTTGTCCTCGGATTTTTTATCGCAGGCTGCGAGACCGAGGGAAGCGGTCAACATCAAGGCAATAGCTAAAGTCTTACGCATGGGGTGTTTCTCCTTATGGAAAATGTTCTATCTGGCCTTAAGAGCCCGGGCGTCAGGGTTAAGTTCCTCAAATTCTTCAGATATATAAGTTTGTTCTAACGCGGAACTTTTACCCGGACCGCTACTGCACTGTCTGACTATAAATAAGAGTTTTTATCAAATGGCCGAAAACCCCGTTTTTGAGCGCGCGACGCGATTTCTATCGGCGCTGAGGCATTGTCAGGTACTCGGCTTGCGGGTTCACAGCGCCAGTACCGAAGGGCTCACGGTGGTGCTGCCTTACGGCCCGCAGATCGTCGGCAACCCACAGACAGGCGTCATTCACGGCGGTGCCCTGACATCGCTGATGGACACGGCATGCGGCATGTCCACGCTTTGCGTGCTGCCCGAGTTCGAAGTCTGCCCAACCCTTGATCTGCGCATCGATTACATGCACGCCGCCGAGCCGCATAAAGATGTCTACGGCTTCGCCCAGTGCTACCGGGTCACCACCGATGTGATTTTCGCCCGCGGCTTTGCCTATCAGGACGATCCCGAACAGCCCATCGCCCATGTGGTGGGCACTTTCATGCGCATGGGCAAGGCCATCAAGGGCACTCAAAACTTTGGTGGCGTGATCAAGGGAGCGGGGCAATGAGCGATTTCAAACGACAGCTTCAAGACGCTCACGAGAAAGGCGACTACGCGCCGCTGCTGCAACTCATTCCCTATGCCGGGCTGATCGGTGTCGAGTGTTCACGGGTGGGGGATGAATTGCTGTTTCGTCTACCGGCCAACAAGGACAACATTGGTAATCCTTTATTGCCTGCCATCCATGGCGGCGTGATTGCCGGTTTCATGGAGCTGTCCGCTGCATTGCACCTGCTGATTGCTACCGGCTCGCCGGGTGTACCGAAGATCATCGACTTCTCCCTCGATTACCTGCGCGCCGGGCAGTTCCGCGATACCTGGGCTCGATGCCAGGTTTGCCGTCAGGGGCGTCGGGTGGCCAACGTGGCGATTACCGCCTGGCAAACCACCGAAGGCGAACCCATCGCCACGGCCCGGGCGCATTTCAAACTCGAGGAGCCCTTGAAATCCTGAACTCAGCCCCCAACTCTGATGACAACCCGCCGCAGACCGCTCAAGGTCGCGGCCAATGCCATCTGATTGGAGTTTGATGACCATGAGTGTGGAAACTCAAAAGGAAACCCTGGGCTTCCAGACCGAGGTGAAGCAACTGCTGCACCTCATGATCCATTCGCTGTATTCCAACAAGGAAATTTTCCTTCGCGAACTGATCTCGAACGCCTCTGACGCTGTAGACAAATTACGTTTCGAAGCGCTGTCCAAGCCAGAACTGCTGGAAGGTGGCGCCGAACTGAAAATCCGCGTGAGCTTCGACAAGGACGCCAAGACCGTCACCCTCGAAGACAACGGCATTGGCATGAGCCGCGAGGATGCGATCACGCACCTGGGCACCATCGCCAAGTCCGGTACCGCCGATTTCATGAAGCACCTGACCGGCGACCAGAAAAAAGACTCGCACCTGATCGGTCAGTTTGGTGTGGGTTTCTACTCCGCATTCATCGTCGCTGACAAAGTCGACGTGTACAGCCGTCGTGCCGGCAACGCCGCCAGCGAAGGCGTGCATTGGTCGTCCAAAGGCGAGGGCGATTTCGAAGTTGCAACGGTTGATAAAGCCGAGCGCGGTACTCGCATCGTCCTGCACCTGAAATCCGGTGAAGACGAGTTCGCCGATGGCTGGCGTCTGCGCAACATCATCAAGAAATACTCCGATCACATCGCTTTGCCGATCGAACTGCCGAAAGAAGTGGCAGCTGCCGAAGGCGAAGAGCAACCGGCTGTTGAATGGGAAACCGTCAACCGCGCCAGCGCCCTGTGGACCCGTCCGCGTACCGAGATCAAGGACGAGGAATATCAGGAGTTCTACAAGCACATCGCTCACGACTTCGAAAACCCGCTGAGCTGGAGCCACAACAAGGTCGAAGGCAAGCTGGAATACAGCTCGCTGCTGTACGTGCCGGCCCGTGCTCCATTCGACCTGTACCAGCGTGAAGCGCCGAAAGGCCTGAAGCTCTATGTGCAGCGTGTGTTCGTCATGGACCAGGCCGAATCGTTCCTGCCGCTGTACCTGCGTTTCATCAAAGGCGTGGTCGACTCCAATGACCTGTCGCTGAACGTGTCGCGGGAAATCCTGCAGAAGGACCCGATCATCGACTCCATGAAGTCGGCGCTGACCAAGCGCGTTCTGGACATGCTGGAAAAACTGGCGAAGAACGAGCCTGAGCAATACCAGGGCTTCTGGAAAAACTTCGGCCAGGTCATGAAAGAAGGCCCGGCTGAAGACTTCGCCAACAAAGAGAAAATCGCCGGCCTGCTGCGTTTCGCATCGACCAACGGCGACGACGGCGAGCAGGTTGTCGGCCTGGCCGAGTACCTGGCACGCGCCAAGGAAGGTCAGGACAAGATTTACTACCTCACCGGCGAAACCTACGCACAAGTCAAAAACAGCCCGCACCTGGAAGTCTTCCGCAAGAAAGGCATCGAAGTGCTGCTGCTGACCGACCGCATCGATGAGTGGCTGATGAGCTACCTCAACGATTTCGACGGCAAGAGCTTTGTCGACGTGGCGCGCGGTGACCTGGACCTCGGCAACCTGGACTCGGAAGAGGACAAGAAAGCTGCGGAAGAAGTCGCCAAGTCCAAAGAAGGTCTGGTTGAGCGTCTGAAAACTGCGCTGGGAGAATCCGTCGCTGAAGTGCGGGTTTCCCACCGTCTGACCGACTCCCCGGCGATTCTGGCCATCGGCGAACAGGACCTGGGTCTGCAAATGCGTCAGATCCTCGAAGCCAGCGGTCAGAAGGTTCCGGATTCGAAGCCGATCTTCGAATTCAACCCGGCTCACCCGCTGATCGAGAAGCTCGACAACGAGCAGAGTGACGAGCGCTTCGGCGACCTGTCGCACATCCTCTTCGATCAGGCAGCGCTGGCGGCTGGCGACAGCTTGAAAGATCCGGCGGCATACGTGCGTCGTCTGAACAAGCTATTGGTTGAGCTGTCGGCTTAATCAGGTTGTAGAAAAACCCGCTTCGGCGGGTTTTTTCATTCTGGTGTTCACCAATCAGGAGTCAGAAATGAGCCAAATCACTGTACGTTCGGTTGCCTATCAAATTGATGGCCAATCCTATGAAAGCCGTCTGGCGTTCGACGCCGATCACAAAGGCCCGCTTCCGGGGCTGTTGATGGCGCCGAACTGGATGGGCGTCAGCGCCGGTGCTGAAGAGATCGCCAGATCGGTGGCAGCCAAGGGCTACGTGGTGCTGATCGCGGACATCTATGGTCAGTCGATTCGCCCGCAGAACAACGACGAGGCGGGCGCGGCGATGATGCCGTTGAAAAATGACCGGGCATTGCTGCGCAAGCGCATGCAGGTGGCGTTCGAACAGTTGCAAAGCCAGGGGGAAGCGGTGGTCGATAGCTCGAAACTGGCGACCTACGGTTTCTGCTTTGGTGGTTGCTGTGCCCTGGAGTTTGCCCGTACCGGCGCACCGGTGAAGGCGGCGGTATCGTTCCACGGTACGCTGGACACACCGAATCCGGCCGATGCGAAGAACATCAAGGGCAAGGTGCTGGTACTGCACGGCGCGTCTGATCCATTGGTGCCGAAAGAGCAATTGCCAGCGTTCGAAGATGAAATGAACGCGGCCGGTGTGGATTGGCAGTTGCTGAGTTACGGCGGCGCGTTCCACTCGTTCACCGATCCGCATGCGAATGTGCCGGGAATGATGATGTATGACGCGAAAATTGCCGCACGGGCGTTCACGTCGATGCATAACTTGCTGGACGAAGTGTTCAAGGGCTGACCATGATTTGGTCGGTGTGAGCGCCGACCCCTTCGCGGGCAAGCCCGCGAAGGGGCCTGACAGTCTATAGAAAAGCTAAGGCAGTTCGATCCTGTCAACTTCCCCCGGCACCGTCGGCCAATCCCCGGCCGCCCAGCGTCGGCGTGCTTCATCGATGGCTGCCGGATCGCTCGCGACAAAATTCCAGTTGATCCGCCGCGGCCCATCCAGTGGCGCGCCACCCAATAGCACCGCATGCGTGTCGCTGTCAGCAGACAGGGTCATTTCCTCTCCGGCAGGCAAAACCACCAGCGAATGCGGCTCTATCGATTCGCCATCCAGTTGTACCTCACCGCTCAATACATACAGCGCACGCTCTTCATGCTCGGTGGGAATCAGCAGCGTCGTCGCCGTTTGCAGGTGCAGTTCGGCGTACAGCGTGGGCGAGAGCACCGGCACCGGCGATTCCAGGCAAAAGCCTGAACCGGCGATCATGCGGATCTTCACTCCAAGGTTGTCGCTGACCGGGAGCGTAGCCGCCGGGTGATGGCTGTAATGCCCCGGGCCTTGTTCGTGATCTTTCGGGGACGCCAGCCAGATCTGCAAACCGTGCATCCTGAAACGTTGGTCCCATAGCGGCTGTGGCGTGCGTTCAACGTGGGCGATCGCGCTGCCGGCAGTCATCCAGCTGACATCGCCAGCATTGACCACCTGATCGGAACCGAGGCTGTCCTTGTGCTGGATCTGCCCGTCGAACAAGTAGGTGAGGGTCGACAGCCCGATATGCGGGTGCTGTCGGATGTTCATGCCTTTGCCTGCCGGATACTCGGTTTCGAGCATGTGGTCGAAAAACACGAAGGGCCCGACATTACGGCATTTGGCTGACGGCAACGGGCGAAGAATCGGCTGGCCTTCGACATCTTCGGCGCGGGGGCGGATCACGAGCGGAGTGTTCATGGTGCATTCCAGGCTGAGCGGGTAATGCGTGGGAGCATAACCCGCTTGCGCAGCCGTTGCCGCTATTGGCTGAACGCGCCTTCAGACAGATGGGTTTCGATGCTGACTTCGCTGGTGGTCATCAGCTTGTGGATCGGGCAGCGATCAGCGACGCGGAGCAGCTCTTCGCGCTGAGCGTCGGTGAGCACGCCCTTGAGCGTCAGTTTGACGTGCAGCGCGTACTTGCCTTTCTGTTCCTGGCTGTTGTCGCGCTTGACCTCCACGCCGACGCCGGTGAGCGGGATGTCTTTCTTCTTCGCGTAGAGCTTCAGGGTCAGGGCCTTGCAGGCGCCGAGTGCCGCGTCGAAATAGTCGTGGGGTTCCGGGGCCGAACCGTCACCGCCAGCCGTGACGGGCACATCGGCGAAAAGTTCGTGGTCATCGATCTGGACACTGTGGCGAAAACCTTCGGCGGAAACGGTATTGACGGTGACAGTCATGGAGAACCTCGCAAGCGACAGGAAAAGTCATTCGATCAAAAAAGACCTTGAAGGTATAGAGCGTTGTGCCGGGCGTGCGTTCCTGCTTTTTATCATCTTCAAAGAAAAGCCCCGCAATGGCGGGGCTTCTTCAGGTCGATCCGGATCAGCTGCCTTTGACAGCCTTACCGTTGACGGTGCCATCCAGGAGCATGATGTTGTACTCCTTGCCGTCGGTTTCGACCTGTTGCAGGCGGACCAGCAGATAGTCCCAATCCTTGGCGAACCACAGCACGGTGATGCGCTTGCTTTGTGTCGGATCGCGCACGCGCTCGACCTTGATCGCGTCGATCTGGCCTGCCTTGGTGTCGACTTTTTCCGAACCGAGCACGCGGAAGTCATAAGTATCGACTTCGCCATCATCGACAACCTGATAGCTCATGCTCTTTTTGCCGGCAGCCACGTCGTGTTGCAGCGCCAGTTGATAGGTGGATTTGTCGAGCATGCCGCGGTTCAGCGGAATATTGACCGCGTCACCACGATCAGTACCGGTGACCTTTTTGGCCGTCCAGTCGAAGTCCAGATCGGCCTTCTTGGCTTTGCCCAGGCCGCCGCGTTCGAAGTGATAGGACTGTGGCAGCAGGGTGTCCTTGTCGACGGTCAGGGTGCTTTCTTCGGACAGGCTGGCGATCATCATCGACGCCTTGAAGTTGAGCTTCCAGACGCCGTTGGCTTCCTTGGTCAGGCTGCGTTCAGCGGTGCCGCTCATGGGCAACTGCTTCCAGTCGGCGGTGTAGCTGGCGGAGAACGGTTGAAGGTCTGCGGCTTGCGCGAATGGCAAGGCAAGCAGAGCGCAAGCGAAGAGCAGGGCGCGACGCATAAAATCTCCTAGGTTCGAATCAAGTGGCCGCTGGCCGCGAGTAACTGTCCATCCAGTAAAGCACCTTGATCACTGAGTGATAACCGGCCTTCGGCAAACCAGCGTACGGCCATCGGGTAGATCAGGTGTTCCTGAGCATGGACTCGCTGCGCCAGACTTTGCGGCGAGTCATGCAACTCTACCGGTATTACTGCCTGTACGACCAGTGGTCCGCCATCGAGTTCCTCGGTGACGAAGTGCACGGAGCAGCCGTGTTCGGTGTCGCCGGCCTCCAGCGCGCGCTGATGAGTGTGTAACCCTTTGTATTTGGGTAGCAGCGAGGGATGGATATTGAGCAGGCGACCCTGGTAGTGACGCACGAAGTCAGCGCTGAGAATGCGCATGAAGCCGGCCAGTACCACGAGTTTGGGGTTGAAAGCGTCGATCAGTTCGATCAGCGCGGCATCGAAGGCCTCACGACCTTCGAAAGCCTTGTGATCCAGCGAGCGGGTGGCGATACCCGCATCACTGGCGCGTTGCAGGCCGTAGGCGTCGGCACGGTTGGAAATCACCGCAGCGATGCGGACCGGGCTGTCGCCGGTCCGCGTGCTGTCGATCAAGGCCTGCAAGTTACTGCCGGTGCCGGACAACAGCACCACCACATCACAGGTCTGGGACATCAATGAGCCTTGAGGTTCTTCAGTTCAACCTGAGCCGCGCCTTCGGCAGCGGTGGAGATCTGACCGATGACCCATGGCTGCTCGCCGGCTTCACGCAGAACGTTCAGCGCGGTTTCGACGTGCTCTTGAGCCACGCAAATAACCATGCCTACGCCGCAGTTCAGCACGCGGTGCATTTCGTTCTCGTCGACGTTGCCCTTCTCTTGCAGCCAGTCGAACACCGCCGGGCGGGTCCAGCTCGCCACGTCAACCACGGCCTGAGCGCCTTTTGGCAGAACGCGCGGGATGTTGTCCAGCAGGCCGCCACCGGTGATATGGGCCATGGCTTTGACAGCGCCGGTTTCCTTGATCAGCTTGAGCAGCGGCTTCACGTAGATACGGGTCGGGGCCATCAGCAGATCGGTCAGCGGTTTGCCGTCGAGCTGGATATTTTCGATGTCGGCACCGGACACTTCGATGATCTTGCGGATCAGCGAGTAACCGTTGGAGTGCGGGCCGGAAGACGGCAGGGCGAGCAGGGCATCGCCAGCAGCGACTTTGGAACCGTCGATGATTTCGGATTTTTCCACGACGCCGACGCAGAAGCCGGCCAGGTCGTAGTCTTCGCCTTCGTACATGCCCGGCATTTCAGCGGTTTCGCCGCCAACCAGGGAGCAACCCGACAGTTCGCAACCAGCGCCGATACCGGTGACGACCTGGGTCGCGGTTTCGACGTTCAGTTTGCCGGTGGCGTAGTAGTCGAGGAAGAACAGCGGCTCGGCGCCGCAGACCACCAGGTCATTGACGCACATGGCGACCAGATCGATGCCGATGCTGTCGTGCTTGTTCAGGTTCAGTGCCAGGCGCAGCTTGGTGCCGACGCCGTCAGTACCGGAAACCAGCACAGGCTGCTTGTAGCCGGCCGGGATTTCGCAGAGGGCGCCGAAACCGCCCAGGCCGCCCATGACTTCCGGGCGCGCAGTGCGCTTGGCGACGCTCTTGATGCGTTCGACCAATGCTTCACCGGCGTCGATGTCTACACCGGCGTCCTTGTAGCTCAGGGAGGGTTGCTTGCTCATGATCCAGGCCTTTAGGGGGGATTCAGGGGTAACGACCGAGTCCAGCGGGGCCGCCGAAATCGACGAGGGCGATTGCCTCACGCGAATTTCGAAAGTGCCCGGCTGTTGCCGGTCTGCGAAGGCGCGCGATTTTATCAGGCTTGAAGGGCAGCGGCCATCCTCAGGCCGACGGCAGGGGGCATATCAGCCTAAAAAAACCTTAATTCTTTCCGGTTGATGGCATCCTGCTGACCTGTGCAAGGTATCGCCATTAACCGTCTATCGTTATGACAGTGCGAAAAAAACTAACCTAGAGCGTGTGAATGTTTTGCGCCGGGCGATGGTCACAGCCTTGCTCGATCGTCTTCATGCGGTCTGTTCCAGCCGCTCTTGTCGTCAGGAATCTTCCATGCGCTTTTGTAAATTCTTGTTTGTGGGCTGTTTGTCGTTGATCAGTCTTGTCAGTCATGCCGAAACCGTCAAAGGCCTCTACCAAGTGCGCGAGCCGGTCAATGGCCAGGCGCCGGAAGAACGCGATCAGGCGACCCAGCGTGCGCTGGATACGCTGGTGCTGCGCCTGACCGGAGATCCCAAGGCGGCGCAAAATCCGGGGTTGGCGGCGATTCGCAAAGACCCGCAACAAATCATCAGTCAGTACGGGTTTGATGCGGGGCCACCGGAAGTGCTTAAGGTCGATTTCGATCCTGCCTCCACCGAGCAAGCATTGCGCCGCGCCGGGCTGGCCATGTGGGGCGCCAATCGGCCATCGATTCTGAGTTGGTGGTTGAACGATTCCACGGAAGGCTCAAGTCTGGTGGGCGATGGTCAGGCCAGCGCCGCGCCGTTGCGCCGAGCGGCGCAGCATCGTGGTTTGCCGCTGCGGCTGCCGCTTGCCGATTTGAACGAGCAGATCGTCGCTACGGCGCCGAATCTGGAAAGTGCTGATCCGGCCCCGCTGCGTGGAGCGTCTGAGCGTTACAATGCCGACGCCTTGCTCGCGGTGCATGCCCGGGAAGAGGGGGGGCAGTGGCAAGCCAAGTGGCGGTTGTGGTTGGGTGATCAGAAAGAGGCGGGTAGCGTGCAGGGGGCGGATCAGGCCGCTGTGGCGGATGCCGTGATGCTGGCGGTCAACGAACGGCTGGCGCCGCGGTTTGTCGCCAAGCCGGGTGCATCGTCCCAGCAGTTGCTGGAAGTACAAGGCATGAACCTTGAACGCTATGCGGCACTTGGGCGTTTGCTGGAGCCTTTTGCCGGGCGCCCGCAAAGTGTCGACGGCGACCGGATTCTCTATCGGGTCAATGGCAGCACCGATCAATTGCGTGCCCAGCTGTCGCTGGCGAAATTGCAGGAGGTAACGGCGGCACCGGTCGCTGAAGCTCCGGTGGTTCCGGCTCAGCCTGCAGCGGACGGTTCGGCCCCTGCCGTAGCGCCAACCCCGGCACCGACTCCGCAACTGCGTTTTCGCTGGTAGATTTTCTTTCTTTATATAGAAGCAATGGAGTGGTTCATGGCCGATACGCGGCGTTGGTTCTGGTTGGGTGCAGTGGTCCTGCTCTGCGCGTTTATCTGGCTGTTACATCCGATTCTCACGCCGTTCCTGGTGGCGTTGTTGTTGGCTTATCTGTTCGATCCGCTGGTAGACCGGCTGGAAAAGGCCGGGCTGTCCCGGACCTGGGGCGTCGTGGCGGTCTTTGCGCTGTTTACCTTGATCTTGACTGCGTTGCTGTTGGTGCTGGTGCCAATGCTGGCCAAGCAGCTTTTCCGTTTGTACGAATTGGCGCCGCAGATGCTCGACTGGTTGCAGCACACCGCGCTGCCGTGGGCGCAGTCGAAGTTTGGTTTGTCGGAAGGTTTCTGGAAATTCGACAAGCTCAAGGCCGCCATCAGCGAGCACATGGGGCAAACCACTGACATTGTCGGTGTCGTGCTGAGCCAGGCGACGGCCTCTGGCCTTGCGCTGATTGGCTGGCTGGCGAATCTGGTGCTGATTCCGGTGGTGAGTTTTTACCTGTTGCGCGATTGGGATCTGATGATGGCCAAGATCCGTAGCCTCCTGCCCCGTGATCGTGAAGAGCGCGTTGTGTCCCTGGCCGGCGAATGCCATGAAGTGCTGGGGGCGTTCGTGCGTGGGCAGTTGCTGGTGATGGTGGCGCTGGGCGCCATCTATGCGGCGGGCCTGATGCTGGTAGGACTGGAGCTGGGGCTGTTGATCGGACTGATTGCCGGTCTGGCGGCGATTGTGCCGTACATGGGGTTTGTAATCGGTATTGGCGCGGCGCTGATTGCCGGGTTGTTCCAGTTCGGCGGTGATCTGTATCCGATGGTCGGTATCGTCGCGGTGTTCATGGTGGGCCAGGCGCTGGAAGGGATGGTGCTGACGCCGCTGCTGGTGGGGGATCGAATCGGCTTGCACCCGGTGGCGGTGATCTTCGCGATTCTGGCCGGTGGTGAGTTGTTCGGGTTTACCGGTGTCCTGCTGGCGCTGCCGGTGGCGGCGGTGATCATGGTGCTGGTGCGCCATATACATGATTTGTATAAGGATTCTGAGATTTACAGTGGTGTTGACGAGCCCGAGCTCTAGCGGGTGGCGCGGGCATCCCGGTTCACTCCCGGGATGTCCCGCAACCGGCGCCGGTTTGTTGCCCGCAGCGCCAAAGAAACTGTCATAAAACCGGAGCGTCAACGCAAACCTTTGATTTTGCTTGTGGTCTGTCGCATTGTGCGGTCGGCTTCACGGGTATAAACTTCGCAAACTTTACACAGAGGCCACTAACGGTTCCTTTGGAACTGTTCAGTCAGCATGAAACCGATTCAGCTGCCCCTAGGTGTGCGTCTGCGTGACGACGCCACCTTTATCAACTACTACCCAGGCGCCAATGCCGCTGCACTCGGCTATGTCGAGCGGCTGTGCGAAGCCGACGCCGGCTGGACCGAGAGTCTGATCTATCTTTGGGGCAAGCATGGGGTAGGGCGCACGCATCTGTTGCAGGCCGCATGCCTGCGATTCGAGCAGATGGGTGAACCGGCGGTGTATCTGCCGTTGGCCGAATTGATGGACCGTGGCATCGAAATCCTCGACAACCTTGAACAGTATGAGCTGGTCTGCCTGGATGACTTGCATGCAGTCGCAGGCAAGGCGGATTGGGAAGAAGCGCTGTTCCATCTGTTCAATCGTCTGCGTGACAGCGGTCGGCGTCTGCTGATTGCTGCATCGACTTCACCGCGCGAGCTGCCGGTGAAACTGGCGGACCTCAAATCCCGCCTGACCCTGGCACTGATCTTCCAGATGCGCCCGCTCTCCGATGAAGACAAACTGCGTGCCCTGCAACTGCGTGCATCCCGTCGCGGCCTGCACCTGACCGACGAAGTCGGGCATTTTATCTTGACCCGCGGAACCCGTAGCATGAGCGCGCTTTTCGACTTGCTCGAACAACTCGATCAGGCCTCGCTTCAAGCCCAGCGCAAGCTGACAATTCCCTTCCTTAAAGAGACGCTGGGTTGGTAGCAAAACCCGGTAAATTCAAGGTCTGAAGCGGTTTCTGGCATATTTCAGGCGCCAGAAAATCCGCTTTCCTGCACGGTTGCAGGCTGCGTCAACATTCAAAATAGGCTTAAGCGCTTAGATGTTAACGAGAAACCGATAAGTCACATAAAGTTCGATTGAATTTGCAAATGAGGATGATAGCGGGCATAGTCTCGGCTTCTTTACAACTATCAGCCACGGTCGTGCCCATGCTAAATCGCTTTGCACCCCTCGTGCCTCTCGCACTCGTTACCCTGTTGTTCGGTTGCGCTGCCCACACTCCAGTGGTCCAGCAAGCGCAGCAACAGCAGGTGAAAAGCTCCGTTACCGCTCAGTCTTCCGCTCTTTATCAGGAAGAACTCGCGACCGAAAAAGAACTGGCCGACTTCGCCGATGGCAAGTCCTACCAGCTGCCGGTTCTGGCAGACAGCATCCTTGAACGCGGCATGTCGCTGATCGGTACCCGTTACCGTTTCGGTGGTACCTCTGAAGCCGGCTTCGATTGCAGCGGATTCATCGGTTACCTGTTCCGTGAAGAAGCCGGCATGAATCTGCCGCGCTCCACCCGCGAAATGATCAACGTGGACGCACCACTGGTGTCGCGCAGCAAGCTCGAGCCGGGCGATCTGCTGTTCTTCGCCACCAATGGTCGCCGCGGTCGCGTCAGCCATGCCGGGATCTATCTGGGTGACAACCAGTTCATCCATTCCAGCAGCCGCCGCAGCGGTGGTGTACGGATCGATAGCCTGGGCGACAGCTACTGGAGCAAGACATTCATCGAAGCCAAGCGCGCACTCGCCATGGCGCCAGGTGCGGCTCCAATCGTCACCGCTCGCAAGTAAGCGGACAATTTGTAAGGTGAACTTAAAGTCTTACTTGAAGTTTGCCTGATAAGCGCTAGAATTCTGATCTATCAATGATGGCAAACCGCCTGCGTACTGCGCAGGCGGTTTTCTTTTCTGCGTCCCAGCAGAAAAAAGCCGCAGCCAGATCAGGATGCTCTGCTTATGTCGACGTCGGCCCGCCTCGCAATCATGTTCTTCGCAGCGCTGCTCAGCGCTTGCGCCAGCCGCACACCGCCACCCGCGCCGGTGGTCAGGGCACCCATCGTTTTCGGTCCTTCCCAATCGTTCTCACCTGAAGCGGAAGACGTGCTGTTTCGCGCGTTGGGCCTGGTGGGCACGCCTTATCGCTGGGGTGGCAATACGCCGGATTCGGGTTTTGATTGCAGTGGCTTGATTGGCTATGTGTACCGCGATGTCACCGGGATTTCCTTGCCGCGCACCACGCGCGAGATGATCACCATGCAGGCGGCGAATGTCGGCAAGGAAGGCTTGCAGACCGGTGACCTTATCTTCTTCGCCACCAACGGCGGCTCCCAGGTCAGCCATGCCGGGATTTACGTCGGCGAAGGGCGATTCGTCCATGCGCCAGCCACCGGTGGCACGGTAAAGCTCGACAGCCTGTCCAAAGCGTATTGGCAGAAAGCCTACCTGAGTGCCAAGCGCGTCCTGCAGCCGGAGCATTTGGCGCGCAATCCCTGATCTTCGGAGGTTGTCGTCATGACTGCTCGCACACTCAACCTCGACGATTCGCTGTATCAATACCTTCTGGACGTATCCCTGCGCGAGACGCCGCTGCTCAAGCGCTTGCGCGACGAAACCCAGGCATTGCCGATGGCGCGCTGGCAGGTAGCGCCCGAGCAAGGGCAGTTTCTCGCGTTGTTGGTGAAGCTCATCGGTGCGCGGCGATTGCTGGAGATCGGCACCTTTACCGGTTACAGCGCCCTGTGCATGGCGGCGGCATTGCCGGATGAAGGCTCGCTAATCTGCTGCGACATGCCGGGTGACTACAACGCCATCGCTCGTCGCTACTGGGAAGAAGCCGGATTGAGCACGCGCATTGATCTGCGCCTGGCGCCTGCGCTGGAAACGCTCGGCACGCTGCATCAGCCTGGCGAATTCGATCTGATTTTCATCGATGCCGACAAGGCCAACTACCCGGCCTATCTGGAGCACGCGCTGCGGTTGCTGCGGGTCGGTGGGCTGGCGGTGTTTGATAACACCCTGTGGAGCGGTCGGGTGCTGGAAAGCAATCCGCAGAGCGCAGACACCCGCGCGATCCAGGCGCTCAATCGAGCGTTGAAGGATGACGCGCGGGTAGATCTGTCGTTGTTGCCGCTGGGGGATGGGCTAACGCTCTGTCGTAAACGCTAACGATCGCAGCCGCTTATCGAGTCGCGGACACCCGCCATACCTTGTTTCCCACATCATCGGCCACCAGCAAGCCACCCTGCTGATCGATCACGACACCTACCGGCCGGCCCATGGCTTTTTCTTCGTCGTTGAGAAAACCGGTGAGCACATCAATCGGTTGTCCCGTCGGCTTGCCTGCGCTAAATGGCACAAAAATCACTTTGTAACCGCTGTGCGGTTTGCGGTTCCATGAGCCGTGCTGGCCGATAAAGGCGCCTTCCTTGAATTGCGCCGGCAATGTGTTGCCTTCGGCGAACGTCAGGCCCAGCGACGCGGTGTGCGGGCCGACCGCGTAGTCCGGCGCGATCGCCTTGGCCACCAGATTCGGGTTTTGCGGTTCGACGCGTACGTCGACGTGCTGGCCGTAATAGCTGAACGGCCAGCCGTAAAACCCACCGTCCTTCACGGAGGTGATGTAATCGGGCACCAGATCGCTGCCGATTTCATCCCGCTCGTTGACCGCCGTCCACAGTGCGCCGCTTTGCGGCTCCCACGCCATGCCGTTCGGATTGCGCAGGCCGGAGGCAAAGATCCGGTGATTACCGGTGGCGCGATCCACTTCCCAGATCGCCGCACGTCCTTGCTCCTGATCCATGCCGTTCTCGCCGACATTGCTGTTCGAGCCTACCGTGACGTACAGCTTGCTGCCGTCCTGGCTGGCAATCACATTTTTGGTCCAGTGGTGATTCAGTGTCCCGCCCGGTAAGTCGACGACTTTGATCGGTTGCGACTTGATGGCTGTGTCGCCGGTTTCGTAGTGGAAGCGCAGCAGGCGATCCGTGTCGGCCACGTACAGGTCGTTGCCCACCAGCGTCATGCCGAAGGGCGAGTTCAGGTTTTCCAGGAACACCGTGCGGGTCTCAGCGATGCCGTCGTGATTGCTGTCGCGCAGCAGTGTGATGCGGTTCGGGCTCGGTACGCCTGCTCCGGCGCGGCCCATGACTTTCTTGGTAATCCAGCCCTTGATGCCTTTGTTGTCATCGGGCTTGGGCGGGGCGTTGGTTTCGGCGACCAGGACGTCGCCATTGGGCAACACGTACAGCCAGCGTGGGTGATCGAGATTATCGGCAAATGCGCCGACTTGAGTGCCGCTGGCCGCCACGGGTTTTGCACCGTCCGGCCAGCCGATGGCCGGGGCGATGTTCATCGTCGGGAATAGCGTTTTGTTGGGTTCGGGCAACTTGGGTGACGGACCGGTGCCGTCGGAGACTTGCAGGCTGGAGGTTTCGCCGCAAGCGACGAGCCCTCCGGCGAGAGCGACAACGAATACGAGCTCGGATGTGCGCATTGCGGATCTTCCCTGTGGATGCCTTGATTTAATCATAGAGAAGCCTGGCCGCTGGTTGGTTCAACCCTTAAGCCGCGAGCCTGCTTCAGCAGCACGGCCATGCCGGGATGGTAACGGCCTGCCTGGTGATTGATCGGCGGCGGTTATTCATCTGTGCGCCCTGTCTTCAATTGACGCTCCACCCCCAACCCTCTAACCTTCGCGGCTTGTTTCAGGTGCTCTGTGGCTTGGGTCGACAGAGTGAAACAGGGAAGTCGGTGAGCGAGCGTTTCAGAAGTGAAGAGCCGCAATCCCGACGCTGCCCCCGCAACGGTAAATGAGTGAAAGATTGCGCCTTGGCCACTGTGTCGACAGACATGGGAAGGCGCGCAGTCTGGCGCAAGCCGCTCATGAGTCCGGAGACCGGCCTGATCCATCCAAGCGGCATCACGGTGGGCGATGCCAGGCTTCTTGCCGTCTATTCTTGTGCCTGCCCGCCGTTATTCCAGCCTCAACGGAGAGCTCCCCCATGACTGATACCCCTGATCGTGACGAACGTCATCTGGCGCGCATGCTGCGCAAAAAAGCCGTGATCGACGAGCGCATTGCCAACTCGCCGAACGAGTGCGGCCTGCTGCTGGTGCTGACCGGCAACGGCAAAGGCAAGAGCAGCTCGGCTCTCGGCATGCTCGCGCGATCCATGGGCCATGGCATGCGGTGCGGCGTGGTGCAATTCATCAAAGGGCGTAACAGCACCGGCGAAGAATTGTTTTTCCGACGTTTCCCCGAGCAGGTGCGTTTTCATGTGATGGGCGAGGGTTTCACCTGGGAAACCCAGGATCGTCAGCGTGATATCGCCGCCGCCGAAGCGGCCTGGGCCGTGTCGCAGGAACTGCTGCGTGATCCGTCCATCGGCCTGGTGGTGCTGGACGAATTGAACATCGCCCTCAAGCACGGTTATCTCGATCTGGATCAGGTGCTCAGCGATTTGCAGGCGCGTCCGCCGATGCAACACGTGGTGGTCACCGGTCGCGGCGCCAAGCCGGAAATGATCGAGCTGGCTGACACCGTCACCGAGATGGGCATGATCAAGCACGCCTTCCAGGCCGGAATCAAAGCGCAAAAAGGCGTGGAACTGTGAGCCGCACTGTATGAGTAGCGCTCGCCAATGCCCGGCAGTATTGATTGCCGCGCCGGCCTCCGGTCAGGGCAAGACCACTGTCACCGCCGCACTGGCCCGTTTGCATCGCAATCAGGGGCGCAAGGTGCGCGTGTTCAAATGCGGCCCGGACTTTCTCGACCCGATGATTCTCGAGCGCGCCAGCAGTGCGCCGGTTTATCAATTGGATATGTGGATGGTCGGCGAGCAGGAAAGTCGTCGCCTGTTATGGGAAGCCGCCGCTGAGGCCGATCTGATTCTGATCGAAGGCGTGATGGGGCTGTTTGACGGCACGCCGTCGAGTGCCGATCTGGCACGCCATTTCGGTGTGCCGGTGCTCGCTGTCATCGACGGCACCGCCATGGCCCAGACTTTTGGTGCACTGGCCCTCGGGCTGGCGCGTTATCAGCCGGACTTGCCGTTTGCCGGTGTCCTGGCCAATCGCGTCGGCACCCTGCGTCACGCGCAATTGCTTGAGGGCAGCCTGACCGAAGGCCTGCGTTGGTATGGCGCCTTGTCCCGGGAAACCGGAATCGAGTTGCCGAGCCGCCACCTGGGGCTGGTACAGGCCAGCGAGTTGAACGACCTCGATGTGCGCCTTGATGCGGCGGCTGATGCCTTGGCCAGCAGTTGCGAAGTCGCGTTGCCGCCAGCGGTGCAATTTGCCGCTCCCGATGTGATTGCAGCCGAGCCGTTGCTGGCCGGTGTGCGCATTGCCGTGGCCCGTGATGAAGCGTTTGCCTTCACTTATGGCGCCAGTCTCGATGTGTTGCGGGCGATGGGCGCTGAGTTGCGGTTTTTCTCGCCGATCCGTGACGCGCAATTACCCGAGGCCGACAGCTTGTATCTGCCGGGCGGTTATCCGGAGTTGCATCATGTGGCGCTGGCGCAAAACACCTCGATGCTGAACGCCATCCGTGCGCACCATGCCGCGGGTAAGCCGTTGCTGGCCGAATGTGGCGGCATGCTTTATTTGCTCGATTCGTTGACTGATGTCGAAGGCACCCGCGCCGAGCTGGTCGGTTTGCTGAGCGGTGACGCGGTGATGCAAAAGCGCCTGGCCGCGTTGGCCTTGCAGGCGGTTGAGCTGCCGGAAGGCTCGCTGCGCGGGCATACCTATCATCACTCGCTGACGACCACCGAACTGACGCCGATTGCCCGGGGCTTGAGTCCTAATGGCGGACGTGGGGCGGAAGCGGTTTATCGTGAGGGGCGGATGACGGCCTCTTATGTGCATTTTTATTTTCCGTCGAATCCACAGGCGATCGCCGCGCTTTTCGCACCCGACCTTGAAGCCGCCATCGCTGGTAAGCCAGCTCCTACAGTGAGCAGTGTGATACCTGAAGAAATGCAATTCCTTGTGGGCGCTGGCTTGCCAGCGAAGAGGCCATGACTGACAACGCCTTTTCCGATGCCGAACGCGAAGCGGTTTATCGCGCTATCGCCGAACGACGCGACATGCGCCACTTCAGCGGGGGCACGGTCGAGCCCGAGTTGCTTCGGCGTTTACTCGAAGCCGCGCATCAGGCGCCCAGCGTTGGCCTGATGCAGCCCTGGCGTTTCATCCGCATCAGCGATCGCGATTTACGCGGCAAGATCCAGGCGCTGGTGGAAGACGAGCGCATCCGCACCGCCGAAGCCCTCGGCGAGCGCACCGACGAATTCATGCAGCTCAAGGTCGAAGGCATCAACGACTGTGCCGAGGTGCTGGTGGCTGCACTGATGGAGGATCGCGAGCGGCATATCTTCGGGCGTCGTACGTTGCCGGAAATGGACTTGGCGTCGTTGTCCTGCGCGATCCAGAACCTCTGGCTGGCGTCCCGTGCCGAAGGATTGGGCATGGGCTGGGTTTCATTGTTCGAACCGCAAGCGCTCGCGGACCTGTTGGGCTTGCCCGCGGGTGCCAAGCCATTGGCGATCCTGTGCCTGGGGCCGGTCAAGGCATTCTATCCGGCGCCGATGCTGGTGCTCGAAGGCTGGGCGCAGGCGCGTCCGCTGAGTGAAATGTTGTATGAAAATTATTGGGGAGTGAGTCAATGAGTGTGGCGTTGTTGAGTGTCGCCGCGGTTGCGCTGGATGCGCTGCTGGGCGAACCCAAACGCTGGCATCCGCTGGTGGCGTTCGGCCGTTTTGCCGAGCGCATCGAGCAACGTTTCAACGGCGGTGGCCGTGGCTGGCGCAGTCATGGTGTCACTGCATGGGTGATCGCCGTGTTGCCGCTGACATTGTTGGCCACGGCATTTTCCTGGGCGCCTTATGTCGGCTGGATCGTCGAGATTCTCGCGCTGTATTGCGCCCTCGGCATGCGCAGCCTCGGTGAACACGTCGAGCCTGTGGCGAAAGCCCTGCGCAGCAATGATCTTGAAGAAGCACGCAAACGCGTGAGCTATCTGGTCAGCCGTAAAACCAGTGAGCTGGATGAAACCGAAGTCGCCCGTGCCGCCACCGAATCGGTGCTGGAGAACGGCAGCGACGCGGTGTTCGCCGCCTTGTTCTGGTTTGCCGTGGCCGGTGCGCCGGGCGTGGTGCTCTATCGGTTGAGCAATACGCTGGATGCGATGTGGGGCTATCGCAACGAACGCTTCGAGCGTTTCGGCTGGGCAGCGGCGAAGATCGATGACGTGCTCAATTACATGCCTGCGCGCCTGGTGGCATTGACCTACGCGCTGCTGGGTAAAACCCGCTTGGCCTTGAAATGCTGGCGTACCCAGGGCCCGACCTGGGACAGTCCGAATGCCGGTCCGGTGATGGCGGCGGGGGCGGGTGCGCTGGGCGTCGAATTGGGCGGGCCGGCGATTTATCACGGCGAACTGCACGAGCGTCCGCAACTGGGCGAAGGCGTGCCGGCGGATGCCGACGCCATCGACCGAGGCTGGCAATTGGTCCAGCGCGGGGTATGGTTATGGCTGCTGATTCTCTGCGTGGGGGCTGAATTTTATGCTTGAACACGGTGGCCGGTTGCGCAAGGCGGCGTTCGAATACGGCATCGAGGAAGCCGATTGGCTCGATCTGTCCAGCGGCCTCGCGCCCTGGCCTTTTCCTGTCCCTGAAATACCGTTGCGGGCGTGGGCACGGTTGCCGGAAACCGACGACGGTCTGGAACAGGCCGCTTGCGATTATTACGGTACCTTGCAGGCATTGCCGGTGGCCGGTTCGCAAATGGCCATCCAGTTGCTGCCGCGTTTGCGTCGGGCCGGCAAAGTCGGCGTGCTGTCGCCGTGTTACGCCGAACATGCCGAGGCCTGGCGGCGTAACGGTTACATCGTGCGTGAAGTGCTGGAGCAGGAAGTCGATTTCTTCGTCGACAGCCTCGACATACTGGTGGTGGTCAACCCGAACAATCCCACGGGTCTGAGCCTGACACCCGGCCGATTGCTGGACTGGCACGCGCGTCTGGCGCAGCGCGGTGGTTGGCTGGTGGTGGACGAAGCGTTCATGGACAACACGCCACACTTGAGCCTTGCGCCATTCGCCCATCAAGTCGGTTTGATCGTGCTGCGGTCGTTCGGCAAGTTTTTTGGCTTGGCCGGCGTGCGTCTGGGGTTTGTGCTGGCCGAGCGCAAGTTGCTCAAATTGCTCGCCGAGCAAGTGGGGCCGTGGGCCGTGAGTGGCCCGACCCGGGTGTTGGGCCAGGCGTGCCTGCGCGACACCGAAGGCCAAACGCAACAACGCATACGCGCCGAAGAGGCCAGTGAGCGGTTGGCGGCGCTGCTCGAACACCACGGCTTCAAACCACAGGGTGGCTGCGCGCTGTTTCAGTGGCTGATCACTGATCGCGCCGAGGAACTCCACGAGTTCATGGCCCGGCGCGGCATTCTGCTGCGCCTGTTCATACATAACAGCAGCCTGCGTTTCGGCTTGCCGGGCGATGAAGCCGATTGGGCGCGTCTCGACGCCGCATTCAATGCGTTAACCAAGGAACACCCATGATCACGTTGATGGTACAGGGCACCACCTCCGATGCCGGTAAAAGTACCCTGGTGACGGCGCTGTGCCGTTGGGTCACGCGTCAGGGGGTGAGCGTGGTGCCGTTCAAGCCGCAGAACATGGCGCTCAACAGTGCGGTGACGGCCGACGGTGGCGAAATCGGTCGCGCGCAAGCCGTGCAGGCTCAGGCGGCGTTCCTCGAGCCTCATACCGACATGAACCCGGTGCTGCTCAAGCCCAACAGCGATACGGGCGCTCAGGTGATCATCCATGGCCGTGCGGTCACGACGATGAATGCCGTGGCTTATCACGACTACAAAGCCATCGCGATGCAAGCGGTGCTGGCCTCGCACCAACGGTTGAGCGCCGCGTATCCGGTGGTGATGGTCGAAGGCGCGGGTTCGCCGGCGGAAATCAATCTGCGTGCCGGCGACATCGCCAACATGGGGTTCGCCGAAGCGGTGGATTGCCCGGTGCTGCTGATCGCCGACATCAACCGCGGCGGGGTTTTCGCGCATCTGGTGGGCACGCTGGAGCTGCTGTCACCGAGCGAGCAGGCGCGGGTCAAAGGCTTCATCATCAACCGTTTTCGCGGCGACATCGCCCTGTTGCAACCCGGGCTCGACTGGCTTGAATCGCGCACCGGCAAACCGGTGATCGGGGTCCTGCCTTATGTGATGGACCTGCATCTGGAAGCCGAAGACGGCATCGATCAGCGCCAGACCGATAAGGCCGAGCAAGTCCTGAAAGTGGTGGTGCCGGTGCTGCCACGCATCAGCAACCACACCGATTTCGATCCTCTGCGCCTGCATCCGCAAGTCGATCTGCAATTCATCGGCCCCGGCCAGGCGATTCCTCCCGCCGACCTGATCATCTTGCCCGGCTCGAAAAGTGTTCGCAGTGATCTCGCGTATCTGCGCACCAACGGCTGGGAAACTGCAATCGCCCGGCATTTGCGCTATGGCGGAAAAGTATTGGGTATCTGCGGTGGCCTGCAAATGCTCGGCGAACAGGTGCACGACCCCTTGGGCCTGGAAGGTGCACCGGGCTCCAGCGCCGGACTGGGCTTGCTGGCATTTGAAACGCAACTGGAGCAGGACAAGCAACTGCTCAATGTGCGCGGGCGCCTGGCGCTGGAGAATGCTGAAGTCGTCGGCTATGAAATTCACGCTGGCGTGACCACCGGGCCGGCGCTGGAAAACGCCGCGGTGCAGCTCGATGATGGTCGGTGCGACGGTGCCCAGAGCGACGACGGGCAGATTTTCGGCACGTATCTGCATGGCCTGTTCGAGTCACCGGCGGCCTGCAGTGCGCTGTTGCGTTGGGCGGGTTTGCAGGCGGTGCAGGAGGTGGATTACCACGGGTTGCGCGAGCGCGATATCGAGCGGTTGGCGGATTTGGTGGAGAAGCATCTGGATACCGGGTTGTTGCGTGAGCTCTGTGGGATTTAAGCCGGCTGTCTCACCAAAGATTCTAAGGATTGAACCATGCTGCAACTAATCCTCGGCGGCGCCCGCTCCGGCAAAAGTCGTCTGGCCGAAAAACTGGCGACCGACAGTCAATTGTCGGTGACGTACATCGCCACCAGCCAACCCCTGGACGGCGAAATGAACGAACGGGTCGCCCATCACCGCGCCCGTCGGCCAGCCGAATGGGCGCTGATCGAAGAACCGCTCGAACTCGCCCGCGTCCTGCGTGAACACACCCGCGCCGATCATTGCCTGCTGGTGGATTGCCTGACGCTGTGGCTGACCAACCTGCTGATGCTCGACGATGCCGAGCGCCTGGGCGTCGAACGGGATGCCTTGCTCGATTGTCTGGCATCGCTGCCGGGTGAAATCATTTTTGTCAGCAACGAGACCGGAATGGGTGTCGTGCCGCTGGGCGAATTGACTCGCCGTTATGTCGATGAAGCCGGTTGGCTGCATCAAGCTCTGGCCGAACGGTGTCAGCGAGTCGTCCTGACCGTTGCCGGTCTGCCCCTGACTCTGAAAGGAACTGCGTTATGACCCCATCCTGGTGGCTGGCCCCGTGCAAACCGCTCGACACTCAAGTGCTCGAACAGGCACAAGCCCGGCAACAGCAACTGACCAAACCGGCCGGTTCCCTCGGTCAACTCGAGTCGGTAGCGGTGCAACTGGCCGGCCTGCAAGGGCAGGTCAAGCCAAACCTGGATCGGGTCTGGATCGCGATTTTTGCCGGGGACCATGGCGTGGTCGCCGAAGGGGTGTCGGCGTTCCCCCAGGAAGTCACCGGGCAAATGTTGCATAACTTCGTCAATGGTGGAGCGGCGATCAGCGTGTTGGCGCGGCAGTTGGGCGCCTCCCTGGAAGTGGTCGATCTCGGTACCGTAACACCGTCATTGAACCTGCCGGGCGTGCGTCATCTGAACATCGGCCCGGGTACGGCGAACTTCGTCCAAGGCCCGGCGATGACTCAGGCCCAAGGCGAACTCGCTATGCAGGCCGGTCGCGACAGCGTGTTGCGAGCCATCGCGACGGGCGCGCAATTGTTTATCGGTGGGGAGATGGGCATCGGCAACACCACCGCTGCCAGCGCTTTGGCCTGTGCCTTGCTCGCTTGCCCGGTGATGCACCTGACCGGGCCGGGCACCGGGTTGAACGCAGCGGGCGTCAGCCATAAGGCGCAGGTGATCGAGCGGGCGTTGGCGTCACACGCGGCTCAGCGTGGCGATGCCTTGCAGACCCTGTTCAACCTCGGCGGTTTTGAAATGGCGGCGCTGGTCGGTGCTTATCTGGCCTGTGCGCAGGAAGGTGTCGCGGTGCTGGTAGACGGGTTTATTTGCAGCGTTGCGGCATTGGTCGCGGTGCGTTTGAATCCCGATTGCCGTCAGTGGCTGTTGTTTGGGCATCGCGGTGCCGAGCCGGGTCATCAGCATGTGCTGGAAACCCTGAGCGCCGAACCGCTGCTCGACCTCGGGCTGCGTCTGGGCGAGGGCAGCGGTGCCGCGTTGGCGGTGCCGTTGTTGCGTCTGGCTTGTGATCTCCACGGTCAGATGGCGACCTTCGCCGAGGCTGCGGTGGCGGATCGCCCGGCATGACCTTGCACCTGGACCTGTTGCGCCACGGCGAAACCGAACTCGGTGGCGGTTTGCGTGGCAGCCTCGACGACGCGCTGACCGAAAAAGGTTGGCAGCAGATGCGCGAGGCGGTGCTGGCGCAGGGGCCTTGGGATCGGTTGGTGAGTTCGCCGTTGCAGCGATGTGCGCGGTTTGCGCATGAACTCGGTGGGCAATTGGGCGTTCCGGTCGCGCTGGAAAAAGATCTGCAGGAACTACATTTCGGTGCCTGGGAAGGGCAGAGCGCTGCCGAGTTGATGAAAACCGACGCCGAAGCCCTGGGTTTGTTTTGGGCTGATCCGTATTCGTTTACCCCGCCGGGAGGCGAGCCGGTGGCGGATTTTTCGCTGCGGGTGCGGACGGCCGTGGCGCGTTTGCAGTCGACCTACGCTGGTGAGCGCGTGTTGTTGATCAGCCATGGCGGCGTCATGCGTTTGTTGCTGGCGCAGGCGCGAGGGATGCCCCGCGAGCAATTGTTAAACGTCGAAGTCGGCCATGGTGCGCTGTTCTCGCTGTCGGTTGACGCCGACGGTGTGTTAAGGGAAGTGATCTGACCATGTTGCCGTTCTGGATCGCCCTGCAATTTCTGAGCAGCCTGCCGATTCGTTTGCCGGGCATGCCGGCGCCTCAAGAGTTGGGGCGCTCCCTGCTGTTCTATCCGTTGGTGGGATTGTTGTTCGGCGTCATTCTGTGGGCGTTGAACTGGCTGTTGCTGGGCGCGCCTGCGCTACTGCATGCCGCGCTGTTGCTGACGGTTTGGGTGTTGCTCAGTGGTGCGCTGCATCTTGATGGTTTGGCCGACAGTGCCGATGCCTGGCTCGGAGGCTTTGGTGATCGCGAGCGCACGCTGACGATCATGAAAGATCCGCGCAGCGGGCCGATTGCGGTCGTTGCGCTGGTACTGGTGCTGTTGCTCAAGTTCACTGCATTGCTGGCGTTGATCGAGCAAGAGTACGCAGTCGCGTTGATCATCGTGCCGTTGATTGGGCGGGGGGCGTTGCTGGGGTTATTCCTGACCACGCCCTATGTGCGCGCCGGTGGTTTGGGGCAGGCGCTGGCTGATCATCTGCCGCGTTCGGCGGGCAAGCAAGTGTTGGCGGCCAGCGCCCTGGCTTGTGTGTTGATCGCAGGCCTCGGCGGTGTTTTGGCGCTGGTCCTGGCCGGGCTCGGGTTTGTGTGGCTGCGGCAAGTGATGCTGCGACGCATTGGCGGGACGACGGGCGATACGGCGGGGGCGTTGCTCGAATTGCTGGAGATGGCCGTTCTGGTGGGGTTGGCGTTGGTCTGAACATTTTTAAACGATCGCAGCCTGCGACTGCTCCTGTAAGGGCAAGATCTTTTGTTGGCGCTGCCGAAAGCTGCGATCTTTTGAATTTTCTGCGATCCTGTAACTTGATTTAACACACTCGCGGGTATATACACGCATCATGCTTGATTCCCAATGTTTATGTATCAACCTGCGTCGCGCCGCCCGTGGCGTCAGCAGGCATTACGACGGCGCTCTCGATGGCTTCGGGATCAACGTCGCGCAGTATTCTTTGCTGTGCAATCTGCAGCGGCTGGATCAACCGAGCATCTCCACCCTCGCTGAAGCGATGGGGCTGGACCGCAGCACCCTGGGTCGCAATCTGCGCGTGCTGGAGGGCGAAGGACTGGTGATGCTGGTCGAGGGCGAGGACATGCGCAATCGCATCGTCAGGCTGACCGAGGCGGGCGCCGAGCGTCTGAAAGCGGCTTTGCCCGCGTGGGAAGCAGCCCAGCAGCGATTGGTCGATCGGCTGGGCGCCGAAAAGCGCGAAACGTTATTGAAGTTGCTGGACGAACTGGCTTGATGCCGGTTTGTTCGATCTTAAGCGGGTATATACCCGCGACCGGAGAACAAGAATGACATCGATGTGGCGTACATGCGGTTGGGTTTTGGTGGGGAGTGCGCTGATCCTTGCGTTGTCTCTGGGTGTGCGACATGGCTTCGGGCTGTTCCTGGCGCCGATGAGCGCCGAATTTGGCTGGGGTCGTGAAGTGTTTGCCTTTGCCATCGCCCTGCAGAACCTGATCTGGGGACTGGCGCAGCCTTTCACCGGCGCCGTCGCCGACCGCTTTGGCGCGGCGAAAGTGGTGCTGATCGGGGGCGTCCTGTATGCCGTGGGCCTGGTGTTCATGGGGCTGTCGGATTCGGCGGTGACGTTGTCCTTGAGCGCGGGCCTGTTGATTGGTATCGGTCTGTCGGGCACGTCGTTTTCGGTGATCCTCGGCGTGGTCGGGCGGGCCGTGCCGCCGGAGAAACGCAGTATGGGCATGGGTATCGCCAGTGCCGCGGGCTCGTTCGGCCAGTTCGCCATGCTGCCCGGCACGCTTGGGTTGATTGGCTGGCTCGGCTGGTCGGCGGCATTGCTGGCCTTGGGCCTGTTGGTGGCGCTGATCGTGCCGCTGGTAAGCATGCTCAAGGACAAGCCGTTGCCGGTGCTCGGCCATGATCAAACCCTCTCGGAGGCACTGCGCGAGGCCTGCTCCCATTCGGGGTTCTGGCTGCTGGCGTTCGGTTTCTTCGTCTGCGGTTTTCAAGTGGTGTTCATCGGCGTGCATTTGCCGGCGTACCTGGTCGATCAGCATCTGCCGGCCACCGTCGGCACAACGGTGCTGGCGCTGATCGGCTTGTTCAACATTTTCGGCACCTACACCGCCGGCTGGCTCGGCGGGCGCATGTCCAAGCCGCGGTTGCTCACCGGGTTGTATTTGTTGCGGGCGGTGGTGATCGCGCTGTTCCTGTGGGCGCCGGTGACGACGACTACGGCGTACCTGTTCGGCATGGCGATGGGCTTCCTCTGGTTGTCGACGGTGCCATTGACCAACGGCACGGTCGCGACCTTGTTCGGCGTACGAAACTTGTCCATGCTCGGTGGGATTGTTTTCCTCTTTCACCAGCTGGGTTCGTTCCTTGGCGGCTGGTTGGGCGGGGTGGTTTACGACCGGACCGGGAGCTATGACTTGATTTGGCAGGTAGCGATTCTTTTGAGCCTGTTGGCTGCTGCTCTGAACTGGCCGGTGCGTGAACGGCCGGTTGCGCGCCTGCAAACACAACTGAGCCCGACATGAACAGTCTCTGGCCGCGTGTCGCTGTTTTTACCATCTGCGCTGTGTTGCTCGCAGTGGCCTGGTGGGGTTGGCATCAGGGCGGCCTGGCGTTGATGCAGTTGGGCATGGGCGCTTGTTAGGGCGCTTGCTGCCGGGTGGGAGGGCGAGTAACTTCGTTGTCACACGATCACTCAAGGAAGCACCGATATGCTGATGCGCTGGCTGGCAGTTCCTGCGTTACTGGTAGCGTTCACCGGATTGGCTCAAGCGGCAGAGTGCCCGGCGCTGCTGCAGGGCTCCTTGCCCAAGTTGCGCGCCAATGAATCAATCGACCTGTGCCAGCGCTTCGCCGGCAAACCGCTGGTGGTGGTCAATACCGCGAGTTTCTGTGGCTTCGCACCCCAGTTCAAAGGCCTTGAGGCGCTCAATCAGCATTACAAGGGCAAAGGGCTGGAGGTGATCGGTGTGCCGTCCAATGACTTCAAGCAGGAGTCCAAGGATGGTGCCGAAACCGCCAAGGTCTGCTACGTAAACTACGGCGTGACCTTCACCATGACCGAGCCACAGAAAGTCCGCGGCGACGATGCAACTAACCTGTTCAAGGTGCTCGCCAAACAGTCCAAAAATCCGCCGAAGTGGAATTTCTACAAATACGTGGTCGATCGTCAGGGCAAGGTAATCGCCAGCTTCTCCAGCCTGACCAAGCCTGATGATCCCGACTTCATCGAGGCGGTGGAAAAAGCCCTCGCTTCGCCACCCCTGGCCTCCGCCCCCTGATCGACACCCACTGAAAAGCCCCGCCTCTGTGCAAGAGAGCGGGGCTTTTTTTGATTCAGATGGCGAGTGGTTCAGGTTCGCCGCGAATCATCAGAAGCGGTAGGTCGCACCGATACCGAAACCGTTCGCCCAGTTTTCATACTTGGCGCTGTAGTTCTGGCGGCCATTGTTGTTGTTGACTTTGACCGACTCTTCACGCAGGTAGGAGTACGCCACGTCGATGGTCAGGTCGTCGGTCGGGCTCCAACCGGCGCCCAGGCTGAAAATCGTGCGATCGCCAGTCGGGATGCGTGGGGAGCGGTTTTCGTTGTTAGTCGGTGCCTGGTCAACGGAAAGACCGGTACGCAGTACCCACTGCTTGTTCAGCTGGTACGAAGCACCGATGGCGTGAGCCCAGGTGTCGTGCCAGTCTTGTTCTTCAGCGATGGTGCCGAACGCTGGGTTCAAAGGAGCGGGCACACCACTATTCTCGACGGAGATTTCTTTCAGGCGGCTCCAGCGAGTCCAGGTGCTGCCTGCGTAGAGGGTCCACTGGTCGTCCAGTTGATGAGTGACCGAAAAGTCCACGGACTCTGGGGTGGTGATGTCCAGCGAAGCATCAAACTTCTGTTGACCCAGTGGGCCCAGCGGGCTGTAGCTGAGCTTGGTATCACCGTCGAGCTTGTACTTCACTTTCGAGTGGTAGGTCAGGCCCACGCGAGTGGAGTCGGTGGCCTGAACCAGAATACCGATGTTGTAGCCCAGCGCGGTGTCGTCACCCTTGATCTTGACTTCGCCGTCCGGTGCAGCCGGGTTCGGGCTCAGCGACAGGTTCGATTCCAGCTTGCCGTCGATACGGTTGATGGTCGGGCCGAAACCGATCGACACCTTGTCGTTGAAGGCGTAGCTGACGGTTGGCTGGAGGGTAATGACCTGGACTTCGCTCTTGCTGCCGAAGTAACGGCCGGCAAAGCCGTTTTCATAATCGGTTACCAGGCCGAACGGTGCGTAAACGCCGAAACCGAACGCCCACTGGTCATCGATTGGCTTGACGTAATAGCCCATCGGCACGCCCATGAAGGGGACCATATCACCCTTGTTGGTGCCGCCATTGCGGGCGCTGGCATCGCTGATGTCGGTGTGAGCGTCAATAAATGCAACACCGCCGGTGACTTGTTCGCGTTTAATGCGAGACATGCCGGCAGGGTTGCCAACAACGGTGGATGCGTCATCGGCAGAAGAAGATCGCCCGGCAAAACCAGTACCCATCCCGCTGATGCTTTGTTCGTTCAGGGCAAAGCCACTTGCGAAGATCTGGGTGGATGCCATGGCAACGGCGAGGCTAATGGTGGTTTTGAGCATTACTTTTTTCATTATTAGAACTCCTGGTGATCACCGGGGCGAAAATTACCAACATTTTCGTCCCAGCGCTATAGGCTGTATGGCTTGATTTAGAGCGGTTTTGTAGGACAATCCGACCAGATTCGCAGCGTGTTGTGCGATCTTTGGATCCAGAATCGATCAGCAGGCAACCTGATTCAACGGTGATACACAGGTCTGCCAAGCGAAGGTGAAGTCTCTCAGGCGGCCTTGGGGCTGGAAGGTCTGGCGCCAGATTCTGGCCATGCCCAGCAAGTCGTCTGCTTCGGGGAGCGGGGTGTTCTGTTCTTCGACCAGCAGCCAGGCGATGGCTGTGGCGTAACGCAGATTGACAGTCAATTCAACGTGCGGACCACTGAGAAAGGCGTGTTGGCTGGCCAGGCCGCGGACCAGGCTGGCGCGTTCGGGATCAAGCGCCAGGTAGTGGTCCCAGAGTGCCTGGTGGCGGGGTTCGGCGATACGGTAAAGGCCGTGGCCACGGCGGTCGTGCAGGGCGGAACCGAGGGCTGACTGGCTGGCGGCGATGCCCAGCAGCAGGGATTCGGCAGTTGCGCTATGGCGTCCAAGGTAGATCAGCGTCGGACGGATCACATAACGGCACAGTTCGCTGGCAGCGATACCCATAAAACCCTCGGATCCATGAAATGGGCGGCGATGCCTGATGGGCCTTGGCAGCGGTGGATCGACTCAGGCTCGCCGAAAGCGGATCACGCCGCTTGAGTTGAAGTGTAGTGTCATATTCACTGCGTAAAGGCCTGTTTTTAAAATATTTTCGGCTTCCAGTTATAACCGTTATATCGGTTGGTACTTAACCGCTGTGAAGGCAATTTGAAATCTCAGGCAACAAAAAGCCCCGCTTTTGAGCGGGGCTTTTGGTGTTTCAGCCTTTCTGGCGTCTCAGGCAACCAGTGCCTGACGGGTACGTTCGATCACGGCCTGCAGCGGTTCAGCGCTGGAGTACTGATCGGGGTACAGGCGTTCGCTGTGTCGGGCGATGCCGTGTTCGTTGACCAGGGTGAAGCTGAAGCAGCCTTTGCGAGCAGCCATGATCAGGCAGTTCATTGGTGCAAAAGCGTTGGTTAGGGTGCGGATGGCATCCTGTGCATGGATTTGAGTAGACATAGTCATGGTGTTCCTACAAGCGACACGGATAAGAGCCGTGCAAAATTAAAACGTTCCAGTGACGACGACCACCGTTGGTCGAGCGAAGAACCTGACTGGAACAAAGCAGCCAGTTTGAAGCGCTGATAAATTGGCGCGCTTGGGCTGGCAGGTAGGTACTTAGGAGGGCAGGCAGCACATCAAGGGCAAAGGTTCTGGGCCCGGGGTGAAGATCCTGATCAATTTGCAGGCTGGTTCGGTCAGAGTAAGTGAGGCTTTCAACACCCTTTGCTTTCGATTCAAAGGCTGTGTTGAGGCAAGATTTACCTGGAAACCATCGAGGTGGTCGATCCCGCTTTTATCGGCAGAGGCTTCCGTATGGGAAGGCTATCCGGGGGGATTTGTTCGACCAGAATTGACTTTCAGCTTGGTACTAACGCCGCGGATACTAACGGATTGAATTGCCAAAGGGAAGTGTGCTATCGAAAAAGATTGCTCCAAGGCGTCTTGTGCGCCTGCAAAAGGCCATTCTCAGTGCGTCATGAGCACGGAAATGCTCCAAAGCGATCCGGATTCCGACCGGTGGTTATGACCATCCAGCGGGTAACAACCGGCCTGGACTGCGGGTTTGGCGCGGTTTATCCCCAGGTCGGAGGACAAATGCGCCGAAAAAGCGCATCGATATAACCATCGATGAGTTACTTGTGCACATTAGTTGCGCAGGCTGTCACGCCGCTGTCATGTGGCCTTAAAGCGCAGTGGGTGCCTGCAACCAAAATTTAAGTCAATGAAAAACATCGCTTTTTTTTACTGGTGAAAAAATCGTCAGTTTGACTGCAGGCCCCATTCCACAGGGCTTTGCGGCGCTTCAGGGGCGGTTGTCCACTGAGTTATCCACAGCTTCTGTGGATTGTCCCGAGCGCTTGCTCTAGGACGGGCGTGCCGGGATTTTTTCGGCTTTACCTGTAAGAAAAAAAGAGTAGAGTGGCGCGCCTTGCGATCTGCCCACAGTGCTTTATGAAGTTTCGTACACCATCCGATTCCTCTTCCTCCAAAACATCCCCTGTTGCCCCGCCAAAGCGTTTTTCGATGCGGGTGGCAGAGTGGTTGCTGGACAGCCCGCGACTGGGCGAAAACCCGAACGTGAAACACATCGCCGGACGTTTGCTCAAGCAACCGGCCCGTGAAGGCATCGTGGCCGCGCAAAGTCGCCTGGGCCAGTTGATGTGCCGTGAATGCGGGAATGCGCGCGATCGCCGGATCGGCCATGATTTGTTGCGTCAGGCCGCACGGGCAGGAGATCTGCGCGCGCAACAGGAACTGGGCCGGATCGAAGACTGAGCTGTCCAAGACCTGACGCCTTGGTTAACCTTCAAACTTTAATTCGAAGGCAGGAATGGCTATGGCTATGGACTTGACCAGCGCGTTGCTCGGTCTGGCAGGCGCGGCATTGCCGCTGTTGGTTTTGGCCTGGCAACTCCAGCGCCGGGCCAGCAACTCGCAGGCAGACGTCGCGTTACTGGAAGAGCGTCTGGCCATGGCCCAACTGGCGCAGGACGGCTTGAATGCCCAGCTTGAAACCTGCCGCGATGAAGTGGCTGATCTGGGACAGGCCAACGCCGCCAGGCAGGCAGAATTGGCCGCTGCGCGCCGCGAAGTCGAGTTGTTGCAGATCGAACGCGACGACGCTCGGGATGCGTCCCATGCCTGGAACATCGAGCGCGCCGGCAAAGAGGCCGAGTTGCGGCGCCTGGACGCCCAGACGGCCTCGCTCAAGGCTGAACTGCGCGAACAACAGGATAGCCATCAGCAACGCCTCAACGACCTGCAAGGCTCGCGAGACGAGCTGCGTGCACAGTTCGCCGAGCTGGCGGGAAAAATTTTCGATGAACGTGAGCAGCGTTTTGCCGAGACCAGCCAGCAGCGTCTGGGGCAATTGCTCGATCCGCTGAAGGAACGCATTCAATCGTTCGAAAAACGCGTCGAGGAAAGTTATCAGGCCGAAGCCCGTGAGCGTTTCTCCCTGGCCAAGGAACTGGAGCGCCTGCAACAGCTGAATCTGCGCCTGAGCGACGAAGCCACCAACCTGACCCGTGCCTTGAAAGGGCAGAAAACCCAAGGCAACTGGGGTGAGTTGATTCTGGAGCGGGTGCTTGAGCATGCCGGGCTGGAGAAGGGCCGCGAGTATCAGACCCAGGTCAATCTCAAGGGGCCGGACGGCGAGCGATTCCAACCCGACGTGATCATTTATTTACCCGGCGACAAGCAGGTGGTGGTCGACTCCAAAGTCAGTCTCACGGCTTACCAACAATACGTGGCGGCCGAAGACGAAGGCATCAGGCAGATCGCCATCAAGCAACATGTGCTGTCACTGCGTAATCACGTCAAAGGCCTGTCCGGCAAGGACTACAAACGGCTCGACGGTTTGCACAGCCTGGATTTCGTGTTGCTGTTCGTTCCGATCGAAGCGGCATTTTCCGCCGCGTTGCAGGCTGAGCCGACGCTGTTTCAGGAGGCGTTCGATCGCAACATCGTGATCGTCAGCCCGACCACGTTGCTTGCGACGCTGCGGGTCATCGACAGCCTGTGGAAGCAGGAACGGCAAAGCCAGAACGCCCGGGAAATCGCCGAGCGGGCAGGGTGGCTGTACGACAAGTTTGTGTTGTTTATCCAGGATCTGGACGAGGTCGGCAATCGACTGCAGCAACTGGATAAAGCCTACAGCTCGGCGCGGAACAAGCTGACCGAGGGGCGCGGTAACCTGGTCAGCCGTAGTGAGCAGTTGAAGCTGCTGGGCGCGCGGGCGAGCAAGAGTCTGCCGGCGGATTTGCTTGAGCGAGCGATGACAGATGTCGATGGCTTGGTCGAGTTGCCGGAGTAGTCTTCCAACGCTACCTCGCCACAAAAACAGTCCTATCTTGAGTGAATGACTACAACGGCAAATGCCGACTCAACAACGCCCGCAACGCCGCCGGCTTAACCGGTTTGGCCAGGTAATCCAATCCCGCTGCATGCACCTGGGCCATCGTTTCCGGTCGCCCATCGGCACTGATCACCACCCCCGGCACGGGCTCACCCAGGCGAGTGCGCAACCAGGCCATCAATTCGGTTCCGGTTTCGCCGTCGTCCAGGTGGTAATCCACCAACGCCAATTGTGGTCGCACCCCCTCGCTGAGCAGGGTCATGCACTCTTCGCGATTGCGTGCGGTCCACACCTGGCAGCCCCAACGCGTCAGCAAACTGTTCATGCCGATGAGAATGCTGTCTTCGTTGTCGACGCACAGCACCTGGGCGCCGCTGAGCAACTTGCCATTAAGTTCGGCAACCTTGGCAGGCTGCGCCGTTTGCGCCCGGGCCAGCGGTACTCTGACGCTGAACACGCTGCCACGCCCGGGCCACGAACGTACCATCAAGGTATGTCCCAGCACCCGGCATAGACCATCGGCAATCGCCAATCCCAGCCCAAGGCCTTTTTCCGCACGGGTCTGATGGCTGTCGAGACGTTTGAACTCTTCGAAAATTACCTGCTGCTTGTCCGCCGGAATCCCCGGTCCGCGGTCCCAGACTTCCAGGCATAGCTCGCCTTTGCGTCGACGAACGCCGAGCAACACCGGTCCTTTGCCGTAGCGGAAGGCGTTGGTGAGGAAGTTCTGCAGGATGCGGCGCAGCAGTTTGATGTCACTGTCGATGCGCAGCTTGCTGCCCCGGACACGGAATTGCAGCCCTTGCTCGCGGGCCAGTGCCTTGAATTCGGCGCCGAGGGTGTCGAACAACTCACTGAGGGCGAATGGCTTGGGATCGGGATTGATCTTGCCGTTTTCCAGGCGGGAAATGTCCAGCAGATCACTGATCAGGTCTTCGGCAGAACGCAGCGAGCTATCAAGGTGCTGGATCAGTTTTTGCGCCTCGCCGGACAAGCCATCGTCCTGATGAGTCAAGGCCGCGGAGAACAGTCGCGCGGCGTTCAGCGGTTGCATCAGGTCATGGCTGACCGCTGCGAGGAATCTGGTTTTCGACTGGTTGGCTGCTTCGGCGGTGCCCTTGGCTTCCGTCAGGGCGACGTTGAGTTGCGACAGTTCATGGGTGCGTTCCGTCACTCGCTGTTCGAGGCTCTCGTTGGCTTCGGTCAATGCCTGCTCGGCCTCGCGGAACGGGGTAATGTCGGTGAAGCTCATGACAAAACCGCCGCCGGGCATCGGGTTGCCGATCAGTTCGATCACCCGCCCGTTAGGGAACAGCCGCTCGGACGTATGCGCCCGGCCCTGACGCATCCAGTGCAAGCGCCGGGCGACGTGCACTTCGGCTTCGCCGGGGCCGCACAACCCGCGCTCGGCGTTGTAGCGGATGATGTCGGCGATCGGTCTGCCAACGCTGATCAATCCGTCGGGGTAGTTGAACAGCTCCAGATAGCGCCGGTTCCAGGCCACCAGTTTCAGCGATTGATCGACCACGCTGATGCCTTGGGTGATGTTCTCGATTGCCCCTTGCAGCAGCGCCCGGTTGAATTGCAGGACTTCTGAAGCTTCGTCGGCGATTCGCACGACGTCCTCCAGTTGCATCTCCCGACCTTCGATGGCCGCTTTGACCACCGCCCGTGTCGACGAGGCGCCCAGCACACCGGCGAGCAAGCGTTCAGTGTGGGCGATCCATTCACCGTCGGCGTTCTGGTTCGGGTTGAAGCCTTTGCCCTGACGATAGGCAAAACGGATGAAGCTCTGGCGGGCGCGTTCCTCTCCGACGAAGCGAGCGGCCAATTGCAGCAAGTCGTCGATCTGCACCGCGAGCATCGAGCGCGCGCTGGGGCGGGCGCTGATTTCCTGGCCGATGAAGCGGCCAGCCTGCCAGTGCTCCGAGACCCGGGTGCGCGACAGCACCGAGACCCAGGCAAACAGGGTGAAGTTACCCGCGAGGGACAGCACCACGCCTTGGGTCAGCGGAGTGATCGGCAGGTTCAGCGGATTGCCGTGCAGCCAGGCCAGGCCCGGGAAACTGTTCAGGGACATGCCGAGGCTGTGGGCGGCGATCGGCAGAACCAGCGTGTAAAACCACAGGAATGTGCCAGCGGCGAGGCCGGCGAAGACGCCACGGCGGTTGGCTTGTTTCCAGTACAACGCGCCGAGCATCGCCGGTGCCAGTTGTGTGACGGCGGCGAACGCGATCTGGCCAATGGTTGCCAGGCTGGCGGTCGAGCCCAGCAGGCGATAGCTGACATAGGCCAGCAACAGGATGACCACGATGCTCACGCGGCGCACCGAAAGCATCCACTGGCGGAACACTTCGAACGGGCGCTCGGCGTTGTTGCGCCGCAGCAACCATGGCAACAGCATGTCGTTGGACACCATGGTCGACAGCGCGACGCTGGCCACGATCACCATGCCGGTGGCCGCCGACGCGCCGCCGATGAAAGCCAGCAAGGCGAGGGCAGGGTGGGCCTGGGCCAGCGGCAGGCTGATGACGAAGGAGTCCGGCAGCACCGAACTCGGTAGCAGCATCTGACCTGCCAGGGCGATCGGTACGACAAACAATGCGGCCAAAGCGAGATAGGCCGGAAACACCCACTTGGCCAGGCGCAGATCCTGCGGGTCGATGTTCTCGACCACGGTCACATGGAATTGTCGCGGCAGGCAGATGATCGCCATCATCGCCACGCCGGTCTGCACCACCATCGACGGCCAGTTGATGGTTTCTTTCCAGTATTGCTCAAGGCGCGGGGCGAGCATGGCCTGATTGAACAGGTCATCGAAGCCGTCGTACAAACCGAAGGTCACGAACGCGCCGACCGCCAGAAAGGCAAACAGCTTCACCAGCGATTCAAAGGCAATCGCCAGCACCATGCCACGGTGGTGTTCCGTGGCATCGAGGTTGCGCGTACCGAAGACAATGGTGAACAGCGCCAATACCAGCGACACGATCAGCGCCGTGTCCTGCGCGCGAACACCCATGGCATCCGCGCCGGCACCGATCAGCAGGTTCACGCCAAGCACGATGCCTTTCAGTTGCAAGGCGATGTAGGGCAGCACGCCGACCAGGCAAATCAGCGCCACCACCACTGCCAGCGACTGCGATTTGCCGTAGCGAGCGGCAATGAAGTCGGCGATTGAAGTGATGTTCTCCTGCTTGCTGATCATCACCATTTTCTGCAGGACCCACGGCGCCCCGATCAGCAGCAGGATCGGCCCAAGGTAGATCGGCAGGAATGACCACAGCTGTTCGGCCGCCTGGCCCACGGCACCGAAGAATGTCCAGCTGGTGCAGTAGACCGCCAGCGACAGGCTGTACACCCAGGCACGCACCCGCGGCGGTAATGGCGCGCTACGACGGTCACCGTAAAAGGCGATGGCGAACATAATGGCCATATAGGCCAGGGCGACGGCGGCAATCAGCCCGCTGGACAGCGACATGGGAACTCCCGGAAACAAAGACTCCCGGGCCTCCCGCCCGGACAGACAGTCTCGCACGATGGCCGGGGTTAGTCAGTGTCGACCAAGGTCGTGGGGTGGCCGGGTGTCGCAGGGGAGAGGGCTGTCAGATCCCTTGTGTATTTGCAGGCCTCTTCGCGAGCAGGCCTCACTGACTCAACGCAATCTCGATCAATCGATGCAACTCCTCGACCTCAAGGGGCGCCTCGGAAAACAGGATGCGAAACACAATGGGCGCCGCGACCATGTTGATCAGCCGGTCGACGCCGGGCTGTGGCTCATGGGGATAGCGATCCAGAATGACCTGCAATTGCCCGCCAATGATCGTCGCGCAATAGCTCGGTTTGAGGCTCGACTGCACGTCGCGCAGCATGTCGCGGCCGGGGGCGGAGCTCATCTCGTCCAGATACTGCTCCGCCCAGGCGCGCACGTCTCCCGGCAGGCTGCCGGTGTTGACCGACTCGGTTTCCGGCTGCATGCGGGCGAGGGCGACATCCGCGAGCAGCGCCGACAAATCCCCCCAGCGGCGATAAATGGTCGAAGGCGTGACCCCAGCGCGCGCCGCGATTTGCGGGACGGTAATGCTGGCGCGGTCCTGTTCTTCAAGGAGTTCGCGCACGGCGGTGTGAATCGATTCTTGCACCCGGGCGCTGCGGCCTCCGGGGCGTAAAGCAGGCGTACTCATGATGTGTTTCCTGTCTCGCGGCGCAGTCTGTAGAGAGGCAGCACCGGTGCTGAAAAGCCCTGCATCGGACCTTAACACAAAGAATTTGCTTTAAGAGCAATCCAGTAGCACACTCCGCAAAAGCAAAAAATTAGCTTTTGCGGAGTGTGCGCATGTCCAGTACTCAATCAAACCGGTCCAGCCTGTGGTTCCTGGCAATCACCTTGCTCAGTTTTCTGGCGGCCTCCACAGCGCCGACACCGCTGTATTACTTGTATCAGGAGCAAATGCAGTTCTCGGCGGCGGTACTGACCCTGATTTTCGGCGTGTATGCCTTCAGTCTGCTGGCCGCGTTGCTGACGGTCGGTTCGCTTTCCGACCACCTGGGCCGTAAACCGGTGATCTTCGTGGCAGTAATACTCAATGCCGTGGCGATGCTGTTGTTCATCTACGCCGACAGCGTCACTTGGCTGATCAGTGCCCGGGTACTGCAAGGCTTCGCAACCGGCATGGCGACTGCTGTGTTGAGTGCAACGCTGCTGGACACCGACCGTCAGCAGGGCCCCCTGATCAACAGCGTGGCCCCGCTGATCGGCATGGCGCTGGGTGGATTGGGTTGCGGTTTGTTGGCCCAGTTTGCGCCGGCGCCGTTGCACTTGACCTATTGGTTGCTGCTGGCCTTGTTTGCGCTGCAGGCGGTTTACGTCTGGCGTTTGCCAGAAAGCGTCTCGCGTCAGCCCGGCGCATGGGCCTCATTGCGGCCCACGCTGCATGTGCCGGTTCAGGCGCGTTCCACCTTGTGGCGGGTGTTGCCGCTCAACACCGCGACTTGGGCGCTCGGCGGCTTTTACGCTTCGCTGGCACCGTCGTTGGTACGCACGGCCACCGGCTCGACATCCAACCTGATCGGTGGCGCGACGGTTGCCGCACTGACATTGACGGGCGCCGTGATGATCTACGCCCTGCGCAATCGCCCGGCGGGCAGGTCGCTGCAATTGGGCGCCAGCTTGCTGCCGGCAGGTATTGTCCTGATTCTGCTCGGTGTACACAGCGCCAGCCTGACGTTGTTTTTTGTGGGCACACTCATCGCCGGGTGTGGCTTTGGTTCCGGGTTCCTGGGGGCCGTGCGCAGTCTGGTGCCGCTGGCCTTGGCCCACGAGCGGGCCGGGTTGATGTCGGCCTACTACGTGCTCAGCTATCTGGCGTTCTGCCTGCCATCGTTGCTGGCCGGAAATCTCACCCACATCTTCGGTTTGGTGAGCACCACCGATGGTTATGGCGTGCTGATGATTGTTCTGTCTGTCGGGGCGCTGGTGGCATCGCTGCGGCAGCGTCCCCAGGTGTGCAGCGCCGGCGGTTGACCCTGAAAAACGCAGGGCGTCTCGCTTTTGGTTAATCAGTTAAATAGATAACAGTTAGAGATATTACCCGTTATATCGATATTCGATCTGGCTCTATGATGAGCTCCACCTCACCAGAGGACAGGAGTTCATCATGACCTGCACCAACATCGCCAAACCCGGTATCAAGCCGTTTCGCCACCTGCAGCACCCCATGGAAGTCATTCGCCAGTTCACCCCCAACTGGTTTGCCGCCACCATGGGCACCGGGGTACTGGCATTGGCACTGGCACAATTGCCCGGCGCCAATCCTGCTTTGCACGCCATCGCAGAAGTCCTTTGGCTATTCAATATTCTGCTGTTTCTGTTGTTCACCGGCCTGTATGCCGCGCGTTGGGTGTTGTTCTTCGGCGAGGCGCGACGGATTTTTGGGCACTCCACTGTCTCGATGTTCTTCGGCACGATTCCCATGGGGCTGGCGACCATCATCAACGGCTTCCTGCTGTTCGGTCTTCCGCGGTGGGGCGACGGTGTCATCGCGCTGGCGGAGGTGTTGTGGTGGCTGGATGTGGCGATGTCGCTGGCGTGTGGGGTGCTGATTCCCTACATGATGTTCACCCGCCAGGAGCACAGCATCGACCAAATGACCGCCGTCTGGTTGCTGCCAGTAGTGGCGGCGGAGGTAGCGGCTGCCAGTGGTGGCTTGCTGGCGCCGCACCTGGCGGATGCCCATTCGCAACTGGTGGTTCTGGTGACCAGCTACGTGCTCTGGGCATTTTCCCTGCCGGTGGCGTTCAGCATTCTGACGATTCTGCTGCTGCGCATGGCCCTGCACAAATTGCCCCACGAGAACATGGCCGCTTCCAGCTGGCTGGCATTGGGGCCGATCGGCACCGGCGCGTTGGGGATGTTGCTGTTGGGGGCGGATGCTCCCGCGATCTTCGCTGCCAACGGTATGGCAGGGATCGGCGAGATTGCCGCCGGGCTCGGTCTGGTCGCAGGCATCACCTTGTGGGGCTTTGGCTTGTGGTGGATGTTGATGGCGGTCCTGATCACGCTGCGTTATCTGCGCGCTGGCATTCCTTTCAATCTTGGCTGGTGGGGCTTCACCTTTCCGTTGGGTGTCTATTCTCTGGCAACGTTGAAACTGGCCAGCACCCTGCACCTGACATTTTTCAGTGTGTTCGGTTGTGCGCTGGTGGCGCTGTTGGCGGTGATGTGGCTGATCGTGGGCAAACGCACTGTCCGGGGCGCCTGGAGAGGGGAGTTGTTTGTCTCGCCCTGCATTGCAGGATTAAAGCAATAACCGGCAAAGTTTAGGTAATGTGTGGCCTGGATCGATGTTCGACATTCCAATCAGAGAACCCGGCCACTTTTACCCAACATCAGGGAAACATGGAAGATGAGTCACCCCTCACAGTTCACCTTGCTGCGCACACGGCGTTTCCTGCCGTTCTTCGTCACCCAGTCCCTCGGGGCGTTCAACGACAACATCTTCAAGCAGTCGTTGATCCTCGCCATCTTGTACAAACTCACCATCGACGGTGATCGCTCGATCTGGGTCAACCTGTGTGCGCTGTTGTTTATCCTGCCGTTTTTCCTGTTCTCGGCGCTGGCGGGGCAGTTCGGCGAAAAATTCGCCAAGGACGCGCTGATCCGTCTGATCAAGCTTGGCGAAATCGCGATCATGGCCGTCGGCGCGGTCGGCTTCATGTTCGATCACCTGTCGCTGATGCTGGTGGCGCTGTTCGCCATGGGTACGCACTCGGCGCTGTTCGGGCCGGTGAAGTATTCGATCCTGCCGCAAGCCCTGCACGAAGATGAACTGGTCGGTGGCAACGGTCTGGTGGAAATGGGCACGTTCCTGGCGATCCTCGCCGGGACCATCGGCGCCGGGATCATGATGTCGTCCAGTCATTACGCTCCGGTCGTGTCCACGGCGATTATCGGCATTGCCGTGCTCGGTTACCTGGCCAGTCGCAGCATACCCCGGGCCGCCGCGTCGGCCCCGGAAATGCGTCTGAACTGGAACATCTTCAGCCAGTCCTGGGCTACATTGAAATTGGGCCTGGGGCAAACCCCGGCGGTGTCGCGGTCAATTGTCGGCAACTCGTGGTTCTGGTTTTTCGGGGCGATTTACCTGACGCAAATCCCTGCCTATGCCAAGGAGTGGATGCACGGTGACGAGACCGTTGTAACGCTGATTCTGACGGTGTTCTCGGTCGGCATCGCCGTCGGGTCGATGCTGTGCGAAAAGCTCTCCGGGCGCAAAGTCGAAATTGGCCTGGTGCCGTTCGGTTCGTTCGGCCTGACCGTGTTCGGCCTGCTGCTGTGGTGGCATTCCGGCGGGATTCCGGACAGCGCTGCGGGCCATGGCTGGATCGAGATTCTCGGCTTTGGTCACACCTGGCTGGTGCTGCTCGACATCCTCGGCCTCGGTGTTTTTGGCGGTTTCTACATCGTGCCGCTGTATGCGCTGATCCAGTCACGCACCGCCGAAAACGAGCGGGCGCGAGTGATTGCCGCCAACAACATTCTCAACGCGTTGTTCATGGTGGTGTCGGCGATCGTTTCGATCATCTTGCTGAGCCTGGCCAAACTGTCGATTCCGCAATTGTTCCTCGTAGTGTCGCTGCTCAACATCGGCGTCAACGCCTACATCTTCAAGATCGTTCCCGAGTTCACCATGCGTTTCATGATCTGGCTGCTCAGCCATTCCATGTACCGTGTGGAGCATCGCAACCTGCAACTGATTCCCGATGAAGGCGCCGCGCTGCTGGTGTGCAACCACGTGTCGTTCGTCGATGCCTTGCTGATAGGCGGTGCGGTGCGTCGGCCGATTCGCTTTGTCATGTACTACAAAATCTACAACTTGCCGGTGTTGAACTTCATCTTCCGCACGGCGGGAACGATTCCGATTGCGGGGCGCCAGGAAGATATCCAGATCTACGAACAGGCATTCACGCGCATCGCCCGGTATCTGAAGGAGGGCGAGTTGGTGTGCATCTTCCCCGAGGGCAAACTGACGGCGGATGGCGAGATCAACGAGTTCAAGGGTGGGCTGACGCGGATTCTCGAGGAGACGCCCGTGCCGGTGATTCCGCTGGCCTTGCAGGGGTTGTGGGGGAGTTTCTTCAGTCGTGATCCGGGCAAGGGGTTGTTTCGCCGTTTGTGGTCACGGGTGACGTTGGTGGCGGGGCCGGCTGTTGAGGCGGCTGAGCCTGCGGAATTGCAGCGGGTGGTGGGAGAATTGCGGGGCGCCGTCAGGTAGTGGGAGTCTGTGCCGACCCAATCGCGGGCAAGCCCGCGATTGGGTCAGCCGCTTAAGCGCTGACCTTAAGCCCCACCAGTCCGGCAATAATCAACGCCACACTGGCCAGCCGAAACAGCGCCATCGACTCACCAAACAAAATAATCCCGGCAATCACCGTGCCTACAGCGCCAACACCTGTCCAGATCGCATAGGCCGTGCCCAGCGGCAATTCCTTCATGGCAAGTCCCAGCAAACCAAGGCTGATCGCCATCGCCGCAACGGTGAGTGCAGTGGGGAGCGGACGGCTGAAACCGTCCGTGTACTTCAGGCCGACGGCCCAACCGACTTCGAACAGGCCGGCGAAAAACAGAATGATCCAGGACATGAATGACCCTCATCGATTGACGGGGTCGTCCCCAGATTAATGACTCGATCGAGCCGCGAGGTCGTCCTCGCGTTGCGCAATATAGTGCCCAGCATTAATCCGGGGATCAAGTTACCGCATCATTCGGTGGCTTGCTGCCCCGCGACTTTCCGGTCTTCTTTCTCGCTCATGCGGCGGAAATACGTCGAGAGCAGCGCCCCGGAAATGTTGTGCCAGACACTGAACAATGCACTCGGCACCGCCGCCAGCGGCGAGAAGTGCGCACTGGCCAGTGCGGCGCCCAACCCGGAGTTCTGCATGCCGACTTCCAGCGCCAGCGACTTGCGCTGGGCCAATGGCAACTTGAACACGCGGCCGGTGAAGTAGCCCAGCAGGTAACCGAAGCTGTTGTGCAACATGACCACCGCCATGATCAGCAAGCCGGATTCGGCGATTTTTGCCTGGCTGGCGGCGACGACCGCCGTGACGATAATCACGATGCTCACCACCGAGACCAGCGGTAACACATCCACTGCGTGGCGAACCTTGTCGCCGAGCAGGCGCTGGGCAACCACGCCCAACACGATCGGCAGCAGCACGACTTGCAGGATCGACCAGAACAACTCCATGAACGATACCGGCAGCCAGGCCGACGCCAGCAGCCAGATCAGCGCAGGTGTCAGCAGCGGGGCGAGGAGGGTGGTGACGGCGGCGATGGCCACCGACAACGCTAGATCGCCGCGTGCCAGCCAAGTCATCACGTTCGACGAAGTGCCGCTTGGGCAGCAGCCGACCAGAATGACCCCAACGGCGATTTCCGGCGGCAAATGGAACGCCTGGCAGAGCAACCACGCCACGCCGGGCATGATCACGAAATGCGCGACTACACCGAGGGCCACGCGCCATGGATGGCGTGCGACTTCAGCGAAGTCTTCGAGTTTGAGGGTCAGGCCCATGCCGAACATCACCAGCCCCAGCAAGGGCACGATGGCACTTTTAAGGCCGATGAACCATGCCGGTTGCAGGAACGCCACGACGGCGAAAATCAGTACCCAGTAAGCGAAGGTGTTGCCGACAAAACGACTCAATGCAGCCAGTGCGCGCATGGCCTGATCCCTATTAATAAGTAACACCACAAAAGATTGTGGGAGCTGGCTTGCCAGCGATAACGGTGTGTCAGACTCCATTTGAGCCCTCTGTAACACCGCTATCGCTGGCAAACCAGCTCCCACAGATGACCCTGTTCAGTCAATTTGAACAGGTTGGGTTTAGATGCCCTGCGGAGTCTCTTCCCCACCCAACGCTTCAACCAGCGCCGGCAGGAAGTCGCCGAAGGTCAGCATCATCAGGGTGAAGCTGGCGTCCAGTTGGCCAAGGGCTTCGTCGCCGCCGTCCTGTTCTGCCTGGTCTTGCAGCAGGTCTTCAAACTTCAGGCGCTTGACCACCATCTTGTCGTCGAGCACGAAGGACAGCTTGTCCTGCCAGGCCAGCGACAGTTGAGTCACCACTTTGCCGGTGCTCAGGTGCAGCTGGATTTCTTCGCTGGTCAGGTCCTGGCGCTTGCAACGCACAATGCCGCCGTCTTCGTGGGTGTCGCGCAGTTCGCACTCGTCCAGCACAAAGAAGTCGTCTGCAGCTTTCTGGGTAGTAACCCATTCGGTCATGGTGGCGGTCGGCGACATCTTCACCGTCAGCGGACGCACCGGCAGGGTGCCGATCACTTCACGCAGGGTGGACAGCAAGTCTTCGGCACGTTTCGGGCTGGCCGAGTTGACGAGGATCAAGCCCTGTTTCGGCGCGATGGCGGCGAAGGTCGACGAGCGGCGAATAAAGGCGCGAGGCAAGAAGGCCTGGATGATTTCATCCTTGATCTGGTCGCGTTCCTTCTTATAGACCTTGCGCATTTGCTCGGCTTCGATTTCTTCGACCTTTTCCTTCACCGCGTCACGCACGACGCTGCCTGGCAGGATACGTTCTTCCTTGCGCGCGCTGATCAGCAGGAAATCGCCGCTGACGTGTACCAGCGGCGCATCTTCGCCCTTGCCGAACGGTGCGACGAAACCGTAGGTGGTCAACTCCTGGCTTGCACATGGGCGCGCCAGTTTGGTGGCCAGTGCAGTTTCCAACGCCTCGGCATCAACAGGCAGATCTTGGGTCAGGCGATAGATAAGCAGGTTTTTGAACCACATGGGGTGAGTCTCTCCTTTATACAAAGGCGGGCATTATTGTCCTCCGTGTGCCATAGGCCAACCCTTCTCTAAGCCTTTGGAAGGCATCAGAAAATTAATTAAAAAAGTGCTTGCCAGAGGTAGGGTCGCTCCGTAGAATGCGCGCCACACCGAAGCGAAGGGTGATTAGCTCAGCTGGGAGAGCGTCTGCCTTACAAGCAGAATGTCGGCGGTTCGATCCCGTCATCACCCACCATTCGTTTCAAGTGTTACGCGCAGCGGTAGTTCAGTCGGTTAGAATACCGGCCTGTCACGCCGGGGGTCGCGGGTTCGAGTCCCGTCCGCTGCGCCATATTCGGTAACCTGGAGCACTGAACGCCAGGTCACCACGGAAAAACCCGCTAAAGCGGGTTTTTTTCTGTCTCAAGTTTGTACGTTTTACCCGCGGGATGTGTCGTTTCACCGGTTTTCGGATTTATTTGAAAAAAACTTCAATTAAATCAACACTTTACGAAAACTTGTGGCATAATGCGCCCCGTAACGAAGCGAAGGGTGATTAGCTCAGCTGGGAGAGCGTCTGCCTTACAAGCAGAATGTCGGCGGTTCGATCCCGTCATCACCCACCATTCGTTTCAAGCGTTTCGCGCAGCGGTAGTTCAGTCGGTTAGAATACCGGCCTGTCACGCCGGGGGTCGCGGGTTCGAGTCCCGTCCGCTGCGCCATATTCGGTAACCTGGAACACTGAACGCCAGGTCACCACACAAAAAGCCCGCTTTATGCGGGCTTTTTGCTGTCTGGCGTTTGGCAAGCTGTCCGTCCGGGCACGCCTTACAGCCTTTGCCCAAGCCTTCTACGTCCCGCTGTTACGGGCGTGACGGTAATCGCTGATCGCCTCGTAAACCGCTTTGCGCAGGCGATTGATGCCACCAATCGGGCGATGCGCCTCCAAACCGAACCATGGATTGAACGACAGGTTATCGCATTGCAGATTCAGCGCCGGCGTATCGAAATCCTGCGGCGGCAAAGTGATCCGCGCCACCGTTTCGAAGGGGGAGTCCTGCTCGCGCCACTCGATACTGGTGTCCTCGATCGGCATGTATTTGTTCGCATCCTGGCGCTGGATCTGCAGGACAAAACACGCCGGCACCCGGTCCGTGGACAATTGCTGACTCAACGCGCTGCGCAGGAAATTCGGCAGATCCTGATTCTGCTTGGGTAAGGCGTAGGCCAGGCAATTATCCGGATCCGGCATCACCCGAAACTTCGCATTGGCCTCACCGAATTTGTATGGCGATACAGAGAAATAGGTGGTTCGCGTCGGGCTTTCAGGCGGCGGCGACAACGTTGCCAGCGCAATAAATAGATGGCGAACCTGCCAGGTTCGCGGATCCCAGCCTGGAAAAAATGCCCCGACTTTTTGCCCATCGGCTTGCGCCGCTACGTTCTGGCGATACTCGGCGACATCGCTGACAAAAAAGTTTGGATGGCTGAACATCACAAAATCCTGCTCATGCTGCCCCTGACGATCAGCGAGCAACTGCGCACCCGGAACTTCAAGCAATTTGATCGCCATGCCTCGGGCGTCGCGAATGCTGTCGAACTGTGGATAGGCATTGCCGTTGGACAGGCGCATGGTGGCCTGCCAGACCTTGCCCGGTTCACTGAACACACCCTGACGCAGGTCCTGCGCCAGTTGCGGCAACACCTGCACTTGGGCCTTAACACATCCATGGGCCTTGGCGTGGGCGTCACGCAAATATCGGGTGCTTTCACGGTGTTGATCGACAATGCGCACCGCGGTCTGGATTACGTCCTGAGTCATCGCCGCTTCGCCGTCCGGAATCTGCTCCTGTGCGGAGACGGGGCCGCGGTGCTGCCAGGCGAACCATGCAGCAGCCAGGGCCCAGACAAGCAGGCCGGCACCCAGCACAATGAGCAGGCTTTTGCCGAGCAGACGGCCCAGCCGTAACCACAGGCGAGCGAGCAGCGGCAATTCCTTTTTGAAGGTGGTCATGATCATGGCAGTAGTGCCTCCAGCGGGCCGTCCAATACTTTCAAGTACTCAAGCAGCGCCCAGCGTTCCTCGGGCAGCAGAAGCCTGCCGATGACACCTCGGCCGCGCTCACCTGCGCGGAATTCATGGCCGCTGTTGTGGTTGCCGGTGATGCGCGTATCGAACAGGAACCCATTGGTGAAGGCTTCGGTGCGATAGCCCAAATGCCGGGGGTCGTATTCGGGGGTGCCTTTATAGAAGGTTGTCGCGCGTTCATCCTGAGGCGACAGCAACTGATAAAGGCTGGGCACCGAGCCGTTGTGCAGAAACGGTGCCGTCGCCCACACCCCATCCAGTGGACGAGCCTTGTAGGCGACTTTTTCGCGAACACCAATGGGCAGGCCGAAGCCATCGAGCCGAGGCTTCTCCTGTGGCGTCACACCAGCTTCGCGGTACGCGCGCCTCTCGACGAACGCGGTGATGTAGGCTAGGCCCTTGGCCACCGAAAGCTGACTCAGGTCCAGCGGTTCCTTGGGAGTGGGGTGCAACTTAACGTCCATCTGCTCGAGTTCTGCGAGATTCCATTGCAGGGCGGTCACGTCGAATCGGTGGTTGGCGATGTTGTTGGCCGCGCCCGGATCCGTGCCGATGACGTCCACGGGCAGCATGGGCAGGTGTTGCACCCAGCGCTCACCTTCCTGAATCTTGCGCGGGACGTGGCAGCCGGCGCAGTTTTCGGCAAACAGTGCGCGGCCCTTGGCTGCCAACGGTTTGTCGACAACGCCAAGCAGCGCTTCTGGCCAGGCGGGTGGTTTCAGGCGTTGCAGGGTTTCTTCGATCGCATGCAGATCGCGCACGCGGACACTGGAGGCGTAGCGCTCATCGCCTTGCAGTGGCTGGCCGTTGGCGTCGAAGAAATTCAACGTTGCACCGACGCCCAGCGCTTCGCCGATATTGCGCGCCATTGGCTGTTGCGCCGAACCGTTCCATTGCACCCAGTCGAACGTCCACATGTCCCACAGCTGTGGATAATCCACGGGAGCGTTGGCGACGCGATAGTTGGCGGGGGAAATGGCGTCGCCGAAGGTTGCATTGGCAATTCGGCCAAACGCATCGGCGCGGCCAGGACCTTCCTCGGTGGGGTAGAGGCCGCGATGCGTGTCATTCCAGGCGACTTTGAGGAACGTGTTGAGCGAACCTTTGAAGTCTTTGCGCAGTTGTTCATGACCTGCGTCGTAATTTTCCCCCAGCACCAGGCGGGCAAACCGCTCGAATTTCCATGGGTTGTAGTAAGTGGACGTCAGGCTGGCGACCAATGCCTGTCCGAAACTGCCGCCACGCAATGTAGGAACGCTAGAGGGCAATACATGTTGCGCTGCGCCGCCATCGATACGCACCGACTGGCCGTTGAGCCGCAATTCGCCGGTATGGCAAGCGGCGCAAGTTATGTCCAGATATTGCTCCGGACTTCCGGGATTTCGGTGTCGGGCGAAGCCTACGGGCAAGTTGCCGGGATTGTTTGGCGTGGCTTTTTGCCCAGGATCAATCAGGAAACCGAAGCGAGCCAGGTACTCGGGGGAGGCGAAACGCTGTTGCGAGAACGGCAGTTCGAGGGCCTGAAACCACTCGTAGCGCAGGCCTTTGACTTGCGTGCCTTGGGGGGTGAAGTAATAGGTTTGTCGCTCTTCTTCAGTCCACTGGTTCAGGTAATGCACCTGCTGCGGCGGCGTGTAGAAGGGCAGTTTCGGGTTGGCGACGTAGTACAGGACCACGGTCAGGCCAGCCGCCAACAGAAGAATGACCACAACCAGCAAGCGGAAGAAGAGGCGCAAGATGAACATCCTTGTCGATTTTTTCTTCCGTTATGCCTCAGTGGCCAATTAGCGGCAAGAGGCCATTACGCCAGATGTTGTGAGGGCAAAACTGCCTCTGCAAGATCAATCTGACAGAAGTTTCATCATCCTCATTTGCGAAAGCGTTTAAACACCTGAACTTATCGCAAATCTCTGGCTCTCATGCCGGTAGCCATTGGTCGTGGCGGCCTGATAAGCTCGCGGCTTTACTCGATTGCCCTTTCGGCGCATGAACAAGGAAATAGCATGAAACAGCATCGGTTGGCGGCGGCGGTTGCCCTGGTTAGCCTGGTACTTGCGGGTTGCGACTCGCAGACCAGCGTAGAGCTGAAAACCCCGGCGCAAAAAGCTTCCTACGGCATTGGCCTGAACATGGGCAAGAGCCTGGCTCAGGAAGGCATGGATGACCTGGATTCCAAAGCCGTAGCCCAAGGCATCGAAGATGCCGTCGGCAAAAAAGAACAGAAGCTCAAAGACGAAGAATTGGTTGAAGCGTTCGCCGCACTGCAAAAGCGTGCCGAAGAACGTATGGCCAAAATGAGCGAAGAGTCGGCAGCTGCCGGCAAGAAATTCCTCGAAGAAAACGCCAAGAAAGCTGGCGTAGTGACCACCGCTTCGGGTTTGCAGTATGAAGTGGAAAAGAAAGCTGACGGCGCTCAGCCGAAGCCGACTGACGTAGTGACCGTTCACTACACCGGCAAGCTGACCAATGGCACCGTATTCGACAGCTCCGTCGAGCGCGGCAGCCCGATTGATCTGCCGGTCAGCGGTGTGATCCCGGGCTGGGTCGAAGGCCTGCAACTGATGCACGTTGGCGAGAAGTACAAGTTGTACATTCCTAGCGAACTGGCTTACGGCGCTCAGAGCCCAAGTCCAGCCATCCCGGCCAACTCGGTGCTGGTGTTCGACCTGGAACTGCTGGCCATCAAGGATCCGGCAAAAGAAGACGCAGCCAAGTAATTCGGCGCCTGTAGCAAAAACAACGCCTCGCTTATGCGGGGCGTTGTTGCATCTGGCAACTGGCGTGGGCAAACAAAGCGAACAGATGCTGTAGGCTGGAGTCATAGGCAATGTAGGACTGGTGCTAACCGCGCCCGACCTTCAAGTCAATGAAATATTGGGTTTTTTTTGATGAGTAAAAAACGCCCGATCTAAGCGCAGCCCTTGTGTTACGGGGCTTTCAGCCGTGAAAAGCAGGTCTGTTCACAAGGTTATCCACAATTTGTGTGGATAACATTTGCGTGGGAGGAATGATGAAAGCACCCTGGAATTTCGCTCGATTCTTGCCACTGGCCGGACGCCTGATCGCGCGTGGGCGTTTGCCGACCTTGTTGTTCGCAGTGGCCAGCAAAGGTGCCAGCCAGGGCAACCGGTTGGGCAAACTCAAAGACGATCTGCGCCTGTTGCAGGCGCTGTGCCTGGCGTACTGGCGCGGCGAGTATCGGGCCATCAGCCCCAAAGCGTTGATTTCCGTAGTGGCAGGCTTGATGTACTTCCTCAGCCCGGTGGATGCAATTCCGGATTTCCTGCCGCTGTTCGGCATGATCGATGACATCGCCGTACTCGCCTGGCTGATGAAAGTCCTCGACGATGAGCTCAACGCGTTTCGTGCGTGGCGTAAACGTCAGGTGCCGGAGAAGCTTGCTGTGGTCGAGCGCCTGCCGGATACACCGGAGCAACTTAAACTTCAGGGGCCGAAAAAAAGATGAGCCGATCCGGTCTGATCCTCAGATAGATACCCCCCGCGACCTTAGCCGCTGTTAGGATTACACTTCTAGGGAAAAGTGCCGACTCGCTAAGTGTTGTTGTCCTACGGGGTAGTCATGGATATTCAGATAATTACACGCGAAGGCGAGCCCGAATATGCGGTTCTGCCATGGGCTCAGTATCAGGCTTTACTGAAAGCAGCAGGCCTCAACGAAACACCGTCGCGCCCGGCTCCAGCGCCGTTGGCGACGACCCAGGACCCGATTCTTCCAGGTCTTGATCAACTACGCAGTTTGCGCGAAGGGAAGGGCATCGCCATTGAGGCGTTGGCCCGCACGGTAGGCATCAGCCCGTCTTATCTGGCCATGATCGAAAGTGGCGAGCGTCTGCCTGACGCCGCGATTCGTCGCAGCCTGGCCTGGGAATTGACGGTGCCCGGATGGAGGGATGAATCGTGAGCGTACGCATCAGTCGTCAACACTGGGACGGATTACTGGGCGAACTGGATCAGGCGCGCCGGCAGCGCCATCTTCTGACTTATCGGGCATTGTTGGAACGTTTGCAATTGCCGACGCCTGCCATGCAAACCCTGACCGCGGCACTTGAACACCTGGCCGCGCTGGACGCCAAGGCCGAGCAGCCGCTGCGCAGTTCGCTGGTGATCAGCCAGGGCGCCAGCCGCCTGCCACGAACCGGGTTCTTTGAATGTGTCGAGCGGCTGGGGCGCTTTTCCGGGCCATCCGATGGCGTTGCTGCCGCGTCGTGGCACGCCTCGGAAGTGGTGCGCGTTTTCGAATACGAGTATCCGGAATCGGCGGAAGCCTGAGTGTTTCTTCGACTCAAGGCACGGGCCGGTTACTGGCTGGCGCGCAGGCTGTTTCACTGGTCATGGTTCGTGCGCCAACCGCGCGGCTGGAAGTGGCTCGAAGGCCAGTTCGCCCGCATGGCGAACCTGGGCGATGTCGGCGCCCAGAGCTTCTACGGGCACATCCTGACCTTCCGCGGCGTCGGTCTGGGGGCTCGCGAAGAAGGTGTGCGCCTGCTGCGTCTGGCGGCATTGGCCGGGGATGGCAAAGCGGCCTATCAAGTGGGTGTGCTCAGTCTCGCCGGAACGCCGAGCAAAGCGCCGGATCCAGCAGAGGCGGCGCGCTTCTGGGGCATTGCCGTGAAGGCCGGGCATCCGCTGGCAGAGATCAAGTTGAAGGAGCTGGTCTCCCGCGACTCTCTGAAGTGAACGAGACTTTTCAATTAAAAAACGTGGCGTAGGGACTGATCCCTACGCCGCGTTTTCGTTTTAGCGAATCGCCCTACAGCAACCTCATCCTTCCCTGACTTCTTTCCCCGCTGAACCCACGCAAAGTCCATCGCGCCCAATTTCCTGCGCGAAGGATTGCTTATGTTCGACCCGGTTTTTTACCTGGCTCCTGACGTTTCGGTGGGCTGATGGATTACATCGCCCGCATTGAGCACGAGCTCGACAGTTTCCCGGACACCCTGACGCTCTACCGTCAGCAGCTGGCACGCTGGTTCGCCGAGACCGCCGACAAGGTCAGCCACGCCACCGACATGCCCTCGCTGATGGGCATGGAGCGGGTAATCAAACTGGGTAACACCAGCACCGTAGTCAGCAGCGCTGATGACGACTTTTTTTCGACGGTTGCGCAGTGTCCGCAGGGCGGGATTCTGCACATCGAGAGCAAGTTCGAGTCGGTCCATGACATCCCGCTGGGGAACATTCAGGTCGACGTGATCGCCGTTGATGGCGGTGAAACGAAGACGCTCACGCTGGATGAAAACGGCCGAGGCCAGTTCAAGGGCGAGGCCGGCAAGTTCTACCGCGTGCGAGTGCAGAGCGAGGTCACGCCGCAGCAGGTTGATGAGCTTTTTCAATCCTACGACGGGCTGACGCAGACGCTGGAGCAGTGGCTGCGCAGCGAGTGGCAAAGGTTCAAGCCGCAGTGGTCGCAACAGTCAGCCTCGGCGTCATTGGCAGCCGTGGGCAATGGCATGTTGGCCGGGAGCTGGGCGGCGATCGAGGCTGTCTGGGATGGCCTCGGCGAGCTGAGCGACATTCTGAAAGACCCCCGGGCTTACGCCGACAAACTCGGCGCCAGCGCAGGCGAGTTGGCCGCACTGGCCGACAGTGCGCCCGACCTGATCGAAAAGGCCATGTTGCTGGCCAGCGATGAAGCGGCGTTGTGCCTGTTGTTGCGTACCGCGACGTTGTGGCTCGAGGCGTTGCCGCCGACCTACATCGCAGGCTCCTCGGCGGAGGCCATTTCCAGGGTTGTGGTCGGCGTGGTCATCGACCTGCTGATCGGCATCGTGCTGAGCATGGTGGGTGTCGGTATCGCATGGCTGAGCGTGCGCCTGATGAAGTACGGCGCGCAGCTGTGTCAGGCCGTCATGGGCTTTGTGAAGGCGATGGTCGCGATCATCAATCCCTTCATGGGGCATGTCGATCGCTACAAAAAAGTGGCCGCACGGGGTGTCGCGGCGGGCCTGAAAAAAGGCCGTATGGAGTTGCGCTGGAAGGGCCGCAATAACACTTCGTTGAAAAAGGACGAGCCCTTCGACGATGCCCCGACCCAAGCGAAAAACCCCAACGGCGACAGTGCCGATTCCGCCGAGCGCACCGCTACCCACGGCTGCCCGGTGTCGCTGGTCACCGGCGAAGAACTGCTGACCCTCAGCGATGGTGTTCTGGATGGTGTGCTGCCGTTCGACTTCACCCGCTTGTACCGCACCAGTGCCGTCGAAATCGACAGCGGCCTCGGTTTTGGCTGGAGCCATTCGCTGGCGCAGCGCCTGGAAATCGATGGCGACAGCGTGGTGTGGATCGACGCGGAAAACCGTCGCACACCGTTTCCGCTGCCGAGCCTGGCGCGGCCGGCGATCCACAACAGTTTGTCGCGCGCGGCGATTTATCGGGGCGATGCGCCGGAAGAGTTGATTGTCGCGTTGGCGGGTGAATCGGCGCGGTTTTATCACTTTCTTGATGGGCGCTTGAGCGCGATCAGCGATGCCTATGGCAATCGTCTGACCGTGCAGCGCGACGTGTCCGGGCGCATTCAACGGCTCGATAACGGTGCCGGTCGCTGCCTGTGGTTGCGTTATGACCGTGGTCATTTAGTCGCCGTCGACTACCAGTGTGTTGACCTGGACGAGCAGGGCTGGCGCACCGAACAGACGCTGGTCAGCTACCGCTACGACGCCCGCTGGCGGCTGATCGAAGCCACCAACGCGGCGGATGAAAGCGAGCGCTACGACTACGACGAGCAGCACGTCATCCTGCAGCGGCAACTGGCCGGTGGCGCGAGTTTTTACTGGGAGTGGCAACAGTCGGGTAAAGCGGTGCGCTGCGCTCGGCACTGGGCCTCGTTTGCGCAGATGGACACCCACTACACCTGGGACGACGACGGTGGTGTGCAGCTCAAACACGCCGACGGCAGCGAGGAAACCTACGTCCACGACGACCGCGCGCGGTTGGTACGCCGAGTGGCGGCCGACGGCGGCGAGCAGCGCAAAACCTATGACGCGCAGGGCCGCCTGGTCGCCGAGCAGGACGCCCTCGGCGCCGTCACCGAATACCGCTACGACGAACTCGGGCGCTTGATTGCGCTGATTCCACCGGAAGGCGAGCCAACGTCCTACGAATACCGCAACGGTTTCCTGCACGCCCGCTATCGCGGTCAGGCCAAGTGGACCTACCAACGCAACGCCCAGGGCGATGTCACCTGGCTGATCGACCCGGATGGCCAGAGCACCTATCACGAGTACGACGCCCAAGGTCGGCTGCTGGCGATTCGTTATCCGGATCACAGCCGCCACCTGTTCGAGTGGAATAGCCACGGCCAACTGCTCGCCGAAACCTTGCCCGACGGCGGGCGGCGGCAGTTTTCCTACGATGCGCTGGGGCGTTTGCTGACCCGCGAGGACGAACACGGCGCTGTCAGCCGTTATCAGTGGGATGCGCTTGGCCGACTGCTGCAGACGACGTTTCCGACGGGGGCCCGTCGCCGCTTCAGCTACAACGCCTATGGCCAGATCACCGCCGAAACCGATGAGCTGGGGCGGGTCACGCGCTTTGAATACGCTGACGATCTGCACCTGGTCAGCCGGCGGATCAACCCCGACGGCAGCGAGCTGAAGTACCGCTACGACCACGCTCAACTGTTGCTCACCGAGATTGAAAACGAAGTCGGCGACCGCTATCGGCTGGACTACACGCCCAGCGGTTTGATTCAGGCAGAAACCGGTTTCGACGGTCGCCGTACGGCGTATGCCTACGACCTCAACGGCCAGTTGCTGGAGAAAACCGAGTTCGGCGATGACGGCTCGCAGCTCGTCACCGGTTATCAGCGCGACAGCGCCGGGCGGTTATTGGTCAAAACCCTGACGGACGGCAGCAAGGTCGAGTATCGCTATGACGGGCTGGGTCGGCTGGTCAGCGTCGACGACGGTCAGGACCATCCGCTGGAGTTTGAATACGACGCCCATGACCGGCTGATCACCGAGCACCAGGGCTGGGGCACGTTGCGTTACGGCTATGACGCCTGCGGCCAACTCCAGCACCTGCGCTTGCCGGACAACAGTCGCCTTGAATATCACCGCGCGCAAGGCGGGGTGCTTACGGCCATTGACCTCAACGGTTCGCGGCTGAGCAGTCATCAATTTGAGTTCGGAAGGGAGCGCCAGCGCCAACAAGGCCTGCTGCACAGCGACTTTGCCTACGACGAGCAGGGTCGTTTGCAGGCCCACGCTGTCCGGCAAGCCCAGCGACCGCTGTATCGCCGCGATTATGCCTACAGCGCCAACGGCAACCTCGCACAGGTCAACGACACCCGCCATGGCGAGCGCCACTACCAGTACGACCCCCTCGATCGCCTGACCGGTGTCCGCCATGCCCGCGATCAACACCCGGAAAACTTCAGCCACGACCCGGCCGGCAACCTGCTGATCCACGACCGCCCCGGCCCCTGGCACCTCAAGGGCAACCGCCTGCTGCGCCACGCCGACCGGCATTACGACTACGACGCCTACGGCAACCTGATCCGCGAACGCCGCGGCGAGAACGTCACCGAATATCGCTACGACAGCCAGCACCGCCTGACCGGCTTCACCTCACCGGACGGTCGCGAAACGTCCTACCGCTACGACGCCTTCGGCCGACGTATCGCCAAAACCATCGACGGCCAGACCACACAGTTTTTCTGGCAAGGCGACCACCTCATCGCCGAAAGCAGCCCCGGGCAGTACCGCAGCTACCTCTACGAACCCGGCAGCTTCCGGCCCCTGGCCCTGCTCGACGGCAAAGGCCCGAAACACGCCTGCCCGTTCTACTACCACCTCGACCACCTCGGCACCCCGCAGGAACTCACCGACTACAGCGGGGAGATCGTCTGGTCGGCCAAATATACGGCCTACGGCAAGCTCAGTCAGTTGAGCCATGGCGGTGGCGAACAGCTTGAACAGCCGCTGCGTTTTCAGGGCCAGTACTTCGACGCCGAAAGCGGGCTGCACTACAACCGCCATCGCTATTACCACCCGGATACCGGGCGATACCTGACGCCGGATCCGGTGAAACTGGCGGGTGGGTTGAATGCTTACCGCTACACGCCGAACCCGACGGGCTGGGTGGATCCGCTGGGGTTGAGTGGGAAGTGTCCGGGGGCGAATAAGCCGGGATGCTTGGCGCCGGATGGTGGTGTTGGGGTTAGGGTTGATGAGGGGGAGCCTGCACTACCGAAAGTGTCGGCAGAGCAACGGCGGGCGAGGATTGATGAGCTTGCAGAGGCAAATGCACATCGGCGTTTAGATGAGCTAGAGCGCGCTTCCCCCGGAGGTCATTTTTTACAAAAGCATGGCGCGCAAACTACCCTGCACTCACAGCTAGAGCGGGTACAGGCAGGAAAAAATCCTACGACAGGAGAAATAGATAGGTATGAAAAAGGTAAGAAAAAAGGGGAGCCAGTCATACCTTCTGCGGCAACGCATTTTCTCAGTCATCGTGACCAACTGAATGCTATACATCGAGCTCAATTGATCTTTAGACATAGTGGTATTGATGCCTCGAGACAACCTATTGAGATGGGTAAAAAAGTAGGTGAAGGATTTAAGAGAACAAATTTGCAGTATGGTGAGCAAACAAGGGCGGTGGTCATACTGGACAAAATTGGTCGCCCTATAACTGCATATACGGATTTTGATTGATGAATAAAGACTACTCGTTGTGGAGTGTGCGTGGCTTGCTGTTTATTTTTGACATAGAAAACACGCGTGATATCAATAGGGAAGAAATAATAGTTTCAAAAGACGTAAATGATGATAGAGAGCTTTCTGAGTTGTTCGATGTTCTATTGAAACCGGAATTTTTCGATTATGGCGAAAAGGAACGGCAGCGACTTATTGACACTTTGGTATATTTTTTGGATTGTGGGGATACTTTTGACGAGGTATTCAAAAAAATGGATACCTACTTTGATGATGAGGTTTTAGATCAGCGTCAATTTATGCGGGTGCTGCTTGATCGATTGAGAGTTTATCAATTGGAAGGTAAAGAGGCTTAAGTTGATGCCGAGAATAATTGAACAACCACCATCACGAGCAGGCTCGCTCTTACAGGTTTCCTGCGGCTTTCAAATTAACCCATGACTTTGTGGGAGCGAGCCTGCTCGCGATGGCGACCTGACAGTCAGCGCTGCCCCGTCAACCAGGCCTCTTCAGGCTCTGGCGCGATCAGACTGTCTATCACATGCACGCTATACCCCGGCACATTCTTCGCGTGGTGTTTAGCCTGTGAGGCCATTTCCGCCAACTGGCTGGCATCGATTTCCCCACAGGCTTCTGGATGCAGGTGCACCACGCCGATGGACAGCGAAAGCAACGGGAATTCCTGGCGCACGCCCTGACGGTTGGGGGCGATGAAGCAGCCGGCTTCGAGGTGTTCGGGGCGATAGAAGCGACGGCACTGGCTTTGGAAGTCGTCCAGGAGCTGGTTCAGGCGTTTCCCCCAGTCTTCTGGGCCGAGCACCAGCAGGAAGTCATCACCCCCGATGTGGCCAACGAAGTCGCGGGACGGGTCGACGCGGTCGTTCAGGCATTGCGCCAGGCACAGCAGGACTTCGTCGCCGCGGCCGTAGCCGTAGATGTCGTTGAAGGGTTTGAAGCTGTCGATGTCGACGTAGCAGATCACCGATTCGCGCTTCTGCTGCAACAGCCGCGTCAGGCATTGCTGGATCGGCACGTTGCCCGGTAACAGGGTCAGCGGGTTGGCGTAGCGAGCTTGCTGAATCTTCAACTCGGTAATCAGCTTGAGCACATCGATCACCCGTCCCAGGCCCAGATAGCCGCCATTGAGGGTGATGATGAAGTCTTCTTCGATGCGTTGCCGGGCGCGGCTGGTAATCAAGCGGCTGACCTGTTGCAGCGATTGGCTCATCTCTACAGCCAGAAAGTCATCGTTCATCAAGCGGCTGATGGGCTTGCGGGCGAACAGGTCGGTGGCAAACGGCTTGAGCAGCGCGTCGGAGAGGGAATGCCGATGGACAATGCCGCAGGGCTGGCCTTGTTCGTCCAGCACCGCCAGCGAGTTGAGATTGGCCTGGCGCCGGAAGGCTTCCAGTACGGTGGCGGTGGGGGTGTTGCGGCCCACTGCCGGCTGGTCGTTGAGCAGGGCGCTGAGGTCGCTGACTTCATCGTTCAACGCCACGGCGGAGCTGTCCTGTCTTGGCATCAGGGTCCGGGCATCCTTGGGTGGATGCTCCTGTGGACGGCACAGCAGATAGCCCTGAACCAGATCGACGCCCATCTCGGTCAACACCGCCAGTTCTTCCTGCAACTCGATACCTTCGGCGATCACCTTCGCCCGCGAGGCCTTGGCGATTTGCAGGATCGAACCGACGAACTCGCGTTTGAGCGCATCCTGATGAATACCGTCGATGAAGTGCCGGTCGATCTTCACGTAATCGGGTCGCAATTCCGACCACAAGCGCAAACTCGAATAGCCCGCCCCCAAGTCATCCAGAGCTATCGAAAAGCCCATCGCCCGATAGTGATGCAGGGCGGTTTGCAGCAACTGGAAGTCGTCGATCGGTGTTTGTTCGGTGAGTTCGATCACCACCTGACTCGGCGGGATACCGAAGTCCTGCAGCAATTGCAGGGTACGACCCGGTTGATGAGCGGCTTCGAGCAGGGATTCGGGTGACACGTTGAGGAACAGCTTGCCGAGTAATTGCTGTTCGTTGAAGCGTCGACAGGCACTCTGCCGGCAGGCGATTTCCAGCTCGCTCAAACGGCCGGCCTGGCGGGCGACGGCGAACAGCGTGATCGGGGAGTGCAACGGGCTGTTCGAGGGGCCACGGCTAAGGGCTTCGTAGCCGAGAATTCGTCGCTCAGAGAGACTGATGATGGGCTGGAACAGGCTGTGCAGGCCGCCTTGAGTCAGAATTGAGCTCAACGCACTCAGCTGTTCGGTCGTGGTCATGGCGATCTCTGGCGATGAAAAAAGGGCTGGGCGTGCTCTCGGTAGAAGAGAGCACGCCCAGCCCTGTATTTCACGACAGATTGATGACTGTATGATGACGCTCCGGGGAGCGTCAGCATTAAATTGCCATCATTTGCGGATAAAGACTCAGTGCTTGGCTACCGCCGTGTTGAGCTTGAGGTAGTCCAGCAGGATGCGCCCGGTTTCGCTCAGGTAGGCATCGTCTTCCGGCTTGGTTTTGTCTTGCTCGGCTGCGATAGCATCTTCGTCTTCTTTCTTCAGCTCTTTGAGCGGCTCTTCGCCCTTGGCCTTGCGACGGATGTTTTCCATGGTCAGTTGCTTGGCTTCGATGTCGGTGTGTTGGGCGCGACGCTCGGCTTCGTTGAGGCTGACGGTTTTTTCGTTCATCAGCTTCTGGGCGAGCGCCAGCTTGTCACGGATGAACACGAACTCGGCGTCTTTGGCTGTACGCACATCGTGCTCGGACTTGAGCTGGGTGATGTACGGCTTGAACGGGTCGACCGCCGGCTTGATCGCCGCGCGGATGGTGTCCCACGGCATGGCTTCGGGCAGGGCGCTCTCGCCGATTTCCTTGGTGTCGATGATCGACGGGTAATCGATGTCCGGCAGTACGCCCTGGTGCTGGGTGCTCTGGCCGGAAACCCGGTAGAACTTGGCCAGGGTCAGCTTCAGCTCGCCATGGTTCAACGGTTGAATGGTCTGCACGGTGCCTTTACCGAAGGTCTGGCCACCGATGATCAGCGCGCGGTGGTAGTCCTGCATGGCGCCGGCAAAAATCTCCGAAGCCGAGGCGGACAAGCGGTTGACCAGCAACGCCATCGGGCCTTTGTAGAACGCACCCGGGTTTTCATCTTCCAATACATCAACGCGACCGTCGGCATTACGCACGAGCACGGTCGGGCCTTTGTCGATGAACAGGCTGGTCAGCTCGGTAGCCTCTTGCAAGGAGCCGCCGCCGTTGTTGCGCAGGTCGATGACCACGCCGTCGACTTTGTCTTTCTGCAACTCGGTCAGCAGTTTCTTGACGTCGCGAGTGGTGCTCTTGTAGTCCGGATCACCGGCGCGGAACGCCTTGAAGTCCAGGTAGAAGGCCGGAATTTCGATGACGCCGAGTTTGTAGTCCTTGCCATCCTGCTTGAGGTTGAGGACCGACTTTTTCACGGCCTGATCTTCAAGCTTCACCGCTTCACGGGTGATCGGCACGATCTTGCTGGTCTGGTCGTTCGGCGCATTGCTGGCCGGAATCACTTCCAGGCGCACCACGGTGCCTTTCGGACCACGGATGAGCTTGACCACTTCATCCAGGCGCCAGCCGACCACGTCGACCATTTCCTTGTTGCCTTGGGCTACGCCGATGATCTTGTCGGCCGGTGCCACCAGCTTGGTCTTGTCGGCAGGGCCTGCCGGCACCAGACGCACGACTTTCACCTGGTCGTTATCGCTCTGCAACACGGCGCCGATGCCCTCGAGGGACAGGCTCATGTTGATGTCGAAGTTTTCCGCGTTATCCGGCGACAGGTAATTGGTGTGCGGGTCGTAGGACATGGCGAAGGTGTTGATGTACGCCTGGAAGATGTCTTCCGCGCGGGTCTGGTCCAGACGCGCCAACTGGTTCTTGTAGCGCTTGGTCAGGGTTTCCTGGATCTGCTTGGAATCCTTGCCGGCGATCTTCTGGCGCAGGACCTCGTCCTTGACGCGCTTGCGCCACAGGTCGTCGAGTTCTGCGGTGGACTTGAGCCAAGGGGCGTCCTTGCGGTCGATCAGCAAGGTTTCCTTGGTGGTGAAGTCCATTTTGTCGACACCCTTGTTCAACTCGGCAAGGGCAAAGTCCAGACGCGCTTTGACGCGGTCCAGGTAGCGCTTGTAGATGGTGAACCCGGCGTTGAGGTCGCCGCTCTTGAGGAAGTCGTCGAACTGGGTCTTCCACTTGTCGAATTCGGTAATGTCGCTGGCCATGAAATAGCTGCGCGACGGGTCGAGCAATTTCAGGTAGCTGTCGTAGATGATCACCGAGCGCGCATCATCGAGCGGCGGTTTGCTGTAGTGGTGGCGCTTGAGCAGTTCCACGACATTCAGACTGGCGATGACTTCGTCACGATCAGGTTGAAGCTTGTCCCAGCTATTGGCTGCGAAAGTATTGCCGGACATCGGCAGCAGGCCGATACCGATGAAAAGGGCGAGGGCAGTGCTGGGGAACAAACGCTTCATGTTGATTCGACGCGGGGACAATTGATAACGCATATTAGGCCGTCTTTGAAGTCGCCGGTTCCACAAGGGCCGGTCGCATAATGCAAAAAGCCCGGCGCTACAGCTTCGGGCTCAGTCCAGACTCACTATGGAGGCACTGTGAAAGCATTGCAAGGCGTTGACGGTCAAGTGGAGTGGGTTGAAGAGTCGAGTCCTACGTGTGATGTAGGACAAGTGCGCATTCGAGTGGCGGCAGCGGGTCTCAATCGCGCCGATTTATTACAGAAGGCAGGGCTGTATCCACCACCGCCAGGGGCCAGCCAGGTGCTCGGTCTAGAGTGTTCAGGGGTGATCAGCGAGGTCGGCGCGGGTTCGTCCTGGCACGTCGGCGATCGGGTTTGCGCCTTGCTGGCCGGGGGCGGGATGGCCGAGGAAGTGGTTGTCGACGGACGGCACGTGCTGCCAGTACCCGACGAAATGTCGCTCGCGGAAGCGGCCGCGTTGCCGGAAGTCTATGCAACGGTCTGGTTGAATTTGTTTCAACTCGCTGCGCTCAAACCGGGTCAGAAAGTTCTTCTGCACGCCGGAGCAAGTGGAATTGGTTCAGCTGCCATTCAGCTGTGCAAGGCGTTCGGTAATCCGTGCTGGGTCAGTGTCGGGTCCGCCGAACGGTTGGCCTATTGCGAAAAGCTCGGCGCCCAGGGTGGTGTGGTTCGCACCGACGATTTGGAAAGCCTGAGGGATCTGGGGCCGTTCGATGTCATCCTCGACCCGGTAGGCGGTCATTACTCCGCGCTGAACCTCAAGTTGATGGCGCTGGATGGTCGTTGGGTGCTGATCGGATTGATGGGCGGTCGAGAGGCCAAGCTGGACCTGGCGCAGGTGCTGGCCAAGCGTGTGCAGCTGTTGGGTTCGACCTTGCGCAGCCGCGATGATCAGTTCAAGGCTGATCTGTTCAGCGATCTGAGCCAGCACGTGTGGCCATTGTTTGCTGAAGGTCGATTGAGCCCACAACTGGCCAAGACCTTCCCGATCAAGGATGCCGAAGCAGCGTTTGCGGAGTTGGCGAGTAACACGGTGGCGGGGAAGTTGGTGTTGGTGATCGACGAGAGCCTCACCTGACAACATTGAAACCTGTGGTTGCCTTGGTGGCGAGGGTGCAAGCTCCCTCGCCACAGGGGATCGCGGTTATTTCCAGATGTGGATCGGCCAGCCGGCTTTTTCGGCCTGCTCGAGCAACACCGGGTCCGGATTGACCACGTGGGGAAAATCCACCTTCAGCAGCAACGGCAAATCATTGCGTGAGTCGGAATAGAAACTCGCGCCTTCCAGGTTTTCCTCTTCCGCATCCAGCCACTCCAGCAGCCGGGTGATCTTGCCTTCGCGATAGGTCAGGGTGCCGACGGTCTTGCCGGTATAGGCCCCGTGCGCCACCTCCAGCTCGATCCCGAGAAGTTCGTCGATGCCCAGTCGCTCGGCAATCGGTTTCACCAGATGCGTGCCCGAGGCCGAGATCACCAGGATCCGGTCACCGGCCTTGCGATGGGCGGCGATGGTTCTGGTCGCGTCGCTGAAAATGATCGGTTCGATGAAGTCTTCCACCCACGGGCCGACCAGATGCTCGACTTCCTCGGGGGTACGGCCGATCAAGGGCTCCAGGCTGAAGGCCATGTAGTCTTCCATTGCCAGGTGACCCCGGCCGTAGGCATCCATCAATTCCTTGTCGCGACGCAGGAAGGACTCGCCGTCGACCCAACCGAGGCGGACCATTTGTTCGCTCCACAGCGAGGCGCAGTCGCCATGGATCAGGGTTTCGTCCAGATCAAAAATTGCCAGGGCCATCAGTGCAGTTCTCTCTTCAACGTCAGCAAGGTCATCAGGCTACCTCACACAGGGCCGTCGGATCGATGGAAAGTGCCAGGCGCTGACCATCGGGGTGCAGGTCGGAGGCCGAGCGGTTGAGTACATCCACCACCAGTTCCACGCCGCGGGCTTCGATGCGGTAGCGAATCACGTTGCCCAACAGGCTGTGGCTGCGTATTTGCGCGTCGAGTTCACCGTTGAGGCTCAGTTCGATGGCTTCCGGGCGAATCGCAATTCGATGATTGATTGGCCGCTGCAACAACTTGGTCGCGCTCTCGGCGTCCAGCAGATTGTAGTTACCGATGAACCCGGCAGCGAATACATCGACCGGCGCGGTGTAGAGGGTTTCGGCATCGCCGCTTTGTACGATTTTTCCCTGATTCATCAGGAAAATCCGGTCGGACATGGTCAGGGCTTCTTCCTGATCGTGTGTGACGAAAATTGTGGTCAGGCCCAGTTCGCGCTGGATCTGACGAATCTGTTCCCGCAGGTGTTTACGAATCCGCGCATCGAGTGCCGACAGCGGTTCATCCAGCAGCAGCAGGCGAGGCCGGGTCACCAGCGAGCGGGCCAGGGCCACTCGCTGGCATTGGCCGCCGGACAGTTGATGCGGATAGCGGGCGGCAAAATCATGCAGCTCTACCAACTTCAAAACTTCGGCGACGCGCTTATGGCTGTCGTCGGCGTTGACCTTCTGCATGCGCAACCCGAAGGCGACGTTCTGTTCCACGGTCATGTTGGGGAACAGTGCGTAACTCTGGAACACCATGCCAATCCCGCGTTTTTGCGGGCTCAGCGGCACGATGTCGACCCCGTCGAGCAGGATCTCGCCGCCATCCACCGGGGTCAACCCGGCGATGCAGCGCAACAGGGTGGATTTGCCGCAACCGGATGGTCCGAGCAGGGTGACGAATTCGCCTTTCTGGATTTCGCAGTTGATGTCGCTGAACACCGTGGTGCCCGCGTAGTTTTTCTGAAGATGTTGGACGCTGACATAGCTCATTCGCTTTTGTCCCTGTTCAAGATATTGGCGATCCAGGTCAAGACCAGCACAAAGAAGAAGTAGGAAATCACCAGCGCACTGGTGAAGTGACCGCTGCTGTTGCGCATGTTGTTGAGGTAGACCTGCAGGGTTTCGTAACGGGTGCCGACGAGGATGTTGGCGAACACGAACTCACCGAACAGGAACGAGAACGACAGCAGCAACGCCACCATCAAGCCCTTGCGCAGGTTCGGCAGCACCACCAGGAACGCAGCCTGAAAGGTGCTGGCGCCTAGCAGTTGGGCGGCGTCCATCAGGTCTCGCAGGTTGATCGCTTGCAGGTTGTTGGTGATCGCCCGGTACATGAAGGGCAGCGCCACGGTGAAGTAGCAACCGATCAGGATCCACGGTGTACCGACCATCGCGAACGGTCCTGAACCGTAGAGCTGCAAGAGCCCCACCGACGACACCACGGGCGGTACCGCGAAGGGCAGCAAGATCAGGATGTTCATCAACGCATCGAGTTTCGGGAAGTGGTAATGCACCACGAACAGCAGCGGCAGAATCAGCACCACCGCCAATACCAGCGCGCCGACGCACACCAGCAACGATTGACCGAATGCGCTCAGAAAGCGCGGGTCGCTCCACAGCTGCGCATACCACTTGATGCTGAAACCGCTGGGCAAAATGGTTGCCGACCAACTGCTGGAAATCGAGTAGATAAACGTACCGAGCAGCGGCATCAACATAATCGCAAACAGCAGGTAAACCACCACGCGATGGTAGATGCCGGCAGGCCCCAATTCAGCGCGAGACATGGTAGCTCCTCTTCAACAGCAGTTGATGGACGATGGTCACCAGGGTCATCAACGCCACCAGCACCACGGCCAGGGCACTGGCCAGGTTCGGGTCGAGGGAAATGTCGCCCGAGACCATCGCCGCGATACGGATCGGCAGCACGTTGAAGTTGCCGGTGGTCAGGGCGTACACCGTGGCGTAGGCGCCGAGGGCGTTGGCCAGCAGGATCACGAAAGTACCGAGCAGTGCCGGGGTCAGCACCGGCAATCCGATGTGCCGCCAGAACTGCCAACCGTTGGCGCCCAGCAGCGCGGCGGACTCGCGCCAGTCTTCGCGCAGGGCATCGAAGGCGGGGTAGAGCAGCAGCACGCCCAGTGGAATCTGGAAGTAGGTGTAGAGAATGATCAGCCCGGTTTTCGAGTACAGGTTGAAATCCTCAATGATCCCGGCCTGCTTGAGCATGATGGTGAAGCTGCCGTTGAAACCCAGCAAAATGATGAAAGCAAAGGCCAGGGGCACGCCGGAGAAGTTGCTGGTCATGTTGGCGAATGCGTTGACGAAGTTGCGCAGTTTCGAGTCCACCCGACGCAGGGAATAGGCGCCGAGTACCGCAATGATGATGCCGAAGAAGCTGGACCAGAAACTGATCTCGAGGCTGTACTGTATCGCCTGCAAGTAAAACTTCGAATTGAATATCCTGGTGAAGTTGGCCAGGCCCCAGCCGAACTCTTCAGACTCCAGGCTGTTGATCATGACCCACATCAGCGGGGCAATTTCGAACACGATAAAGAACAGTGCGAAGGGCACCAGGCACAAAGCCGCCAGCCATTTGCCGCGCGTGATGGACTTCACTTGAGCAGCTCCCGGCACACTGGTTTGTCGTGGGGGACGCCTAGCAGCTCGCAGACGGTGCCGCAAATGTCCGTCTGTTTCGGCGTGGCATGGGCATCGAAACTGAAGGCATCGCCGAGCACGAACAGCGGTACTTCTCGTTCCTCGGGCAGCAGGCCGTTGTGCGAGCGGTCGTTATTCATGCCGTGATCGGCAGTCACCAGCACCTGATAACCGGCGTCGAGCCAGCCTTGCAGGCAGTCGGCGAGGTAAATGTCGGCAAAGCGTGCGCTGTTGCGGTACTGCGGGGTATCCAGGCCATGCTTGTGCCCGGCGTCATCGATGTTCATCGGGTGGACCAGCAAGAAATTCGGCGCATGGCGCAGGCGCAGGTTTTCGGCGTCGGCAAACAGATGCGAATCCGGGTAGTGATCGCTCCAGTAGAAATGCCCGTACTGGATGGGTAGGTCGGGGTTGTCGGTGTGACGATCCCGGGCTTCCACGAACGGCGAACGGTTATACAGCTCGCTGACCCAGTGATAGGCCGCGGCGGCGGTTTTCAGCCCGGCATCCCTGGCGTAGTGGTAGATGCTGCGCTGGTTCGACAGGCGTGAGACGTTGTTGTGAACGATGCCGCTGTCGATCGGCGTGACGCCGGTCAGGATGCATTCGTAGAGGGGGCGGGACAGGGCAGGTAACTCGCACTCCAGTTTGTAGAGCGCTGCGCGTCCTGCGCCGACGTACGCCTGCAGGTGCCCCATGGCGTGTCGGGCGACTTCGTAGTTGAGGCCATCGAGCACGACAAGGATGACGTTGTGTTTCATAGAGGAGGAACTCCGTGGGTTCTCTCAAACCTGCAGGAGCCGGCGTGCTGGCGATTGGATCACCATGGTGCCCAGTGGGACCGAGGTGTCTGGGATCGTCAGCAAGCCGGCTCCTACAGATGAAGCATTACTTCATTTCGACGAGGACTTCTTCGTTCCACTTCTGCGGCAAGGCCTTGGAAGTTTTCTCCCACGCATCCGCATCCTTGATCGGCGTGACCTTTTTGTACTGCTCGTTCGGCAGCAGCTTGGCTTTCACGTCGTCCGGCAGTTTTACGTGTTCGGCACGGATTGGACGGGCGTTACCTTTGGCCAGGTTGATCTGGCCGGCGTCGCTGAAGATGTACTCACGGGTCAGCTTGGCGGCGTTCGGGTTCTTGGCGTATTTATTGATGATGGTGGTGTAACCGGAAATCACCGAGCCATCGGACGGGATCAGCACTACGTAGTCATCCGGGTTGGCCATCTTGGCTTTGTAGCTCAAGCCGTTGAAGTCCCAAACCACACCGACTTCGATCTCGCCTTTTTCCATGGTGGCGATGGTCGGGTTAGCCATCGACAGACGACCCTGCTTGGCGATATCGGCAAACAACAGCAACGCAGGTTGCAGGTTTTTCTCGTCGCCGCCATTGGCCAGTGCTGCCGCCAGGACACCGTTGGCCGCCTGGGCCGCGGTGCTCACGTCACCGATGGACACTTTGTATTTGCCGGACTTGAGGTCAGCCCACTTGGTTGGCACTTCGGAGCCGTGCAGCAGCTTCTTGTTGACGATGAAGGCGATGGTGCCGGTGTAAGCCAGCGCCCAGTTGCCGTCCTTGTCTTTGGCCCAGTCCGGTACTTGGTCCCAGGTGGACGGTTTGTACGGTTGCACCACACCTTGCTTGACCGCGATCGGGCCGAAGGCGGCACCGACGTCGCCGATGTCGGCACTGGCGTTGTCTTTTTCCGCGGCGAACTTGGCGATTTCCTGAGCCGAGCTCATGTCGGTGTCGATGTGTTTCAGGCCGTATTTCTTGGCCAGGTCTTCCCAGGTGCCTTTCCAGTTGGCCCAGTCATCGGGCATGCCGACGCTGTTGACTGCGCCTTCCGCTTTCGCAGCGGCTTCCAGGGTTTTCAAATCATCAGCCGCCATGGCGGCGGTGCACATGGCAATGGTCGAGCCTAACAGTGATGCCAGGAAAAACTGTTTCATTCCGAAGCTCCTTGGGTCGTGTTCAACGCTGCGATTGCGGTTTGTGTTGGTCTAGGTCAGCAATACCTGAGCCAATTTAAGGGGGCTGGATGACACTTTGATGTCGTTCGTCGCCCGACTGGCGTTTTATTTGCCCGGTACTGACGGCTGCCAAGTAAGCGTAGACCATAGGTAAAGGCCCGCAGGGCAAGGACTTGGCCGATGTATTGCAGCGTTTTTAATGCACTGCCGTGATGACCGTTTGGAGACTTGTCATCTATCAGTCATCTGCACTGCCTACGCTTGCAGAACGTAGATTGAGCCGATTTTCAGTGCGGTTCTGCCCCGAAACAGTGCTGGTCTAGTCCAGGTAGGTAACGTTGATGCGCGACGAGGCAACAAAAGCGGTGACGGCGATTGGCCAGGTTCTTCAGGAGCAGCTTGACCATGGGTTGCTGGCCCCAGGGAGCAAGCTGCCGGCCGAGCGCAAGCTCAGTGAGTTGTTTGGAACGACGCGCATCACTGTGCGCGAGGCGTTATTGCAGTTGGAGGCTCAGGGGCAGATTTATCGCGAGGAGCGCCGGGGCTGGTTCGTGTCGCCGCCGCGACTGGCCTACAACCTGATGCAGCGCAGCCACTTTCACGCGATGGTCGGCGCGCAGGGGCGGGTGCCGTCCACTGAGGTGATTTCTGCGCGTTTGCAGCCGGCGTCGGCGGCGGTCTGTGCATGGTTGCAGTTGCCGGCGCTGTCGAGCGTGATTCAGATCTGCCGGTCGCGGCGTATCGACGGACGCCTGGTGTTGTACGTGGAGCATTATCTGAACCCGCAGTATTTTCCGGGGATTCTGGAGTTTGATCTGAATCAGTCGATTACCGAGTTGTATGCGCGGCATTACGATTTGCATTACGGGCGGGTGCGGTTCGAGATTGTGCCGACGGCGTTGTCGGTGGATGCAGCGGCGGCTTTGCGGGTGTCGGTGGGGAGTCCGGGGTTACGGATTGCTCGGGTTAATTATGATCAGCATGAGCGGTTGATTGACTGTGATTTGGAGTTTTGGCGGCATGATGCGATTCATGTCGGGGTTGATGTGGTTTGAGCTTTTGAGCTTTTGACCTTGGCGGCCTCTGGGCCGACCATGCGCTTGGGTGGTTGAGTACATATCCGTTGCTGCGGTAACGGCGGCTTATGGTTTCGCCCTTACGGCGACTCACTTTTTTACAAGCGCCTAAAAAAGTAAGCAAAAAACGCTCGCCCCTTTCGTACGGCCCCTCGCTGGGGCTCGGGGTTCCTTCGCTCCGGCATTCATCCGGGGGCATCGCCTCCGGTCTGCTTCGCGACGACCTCCTCTCGATGTGTGCGGCTTCGCCGCACGGCGCTGCGCGCCCACCCCCGGATAAACGCCTCCACTCAGCCTGCCGAGGGGGCGGGTGAATCAAGATCAAAAGCTGCAGGCGAGCTAACGCTCGGCCTGTTGAGTGGGTGAAAGCAGTGGGTGTGCGCCGATCATCTGTGGGAGCCAGCCTGTTGGCGATGGCGGCCTGACAGCCGACCAATTTCCCGAGTGTATGTATTCCAACTGTAGGAGCCGGCTTGCCGGCGATGGCGGCCTGACAGCCGACCAATTTCCCGAGTGTATGTATTCCAACTGTAGGAGCCGGCTTGCCGGCGATGGCGGCCTGACAGCCGACCAATTTCCCGAGTGCATGTATTCCAACAGCAGGAGCCGGCTTGCCGGCGATGGCGGCCTGATAGCCGACCAATTTCCCGAGTGTTTGTATTCCAACTGTAGGAGCCGGCTTGCCGGCGATGGCGGCCTGACAGCCGACCAATTTCCCGCGTGTATGTATTCCAACTGTAGGAGCCGGCTTGCCGGCGATGGCGGCCTGACAGCCGACCAATTTCCCGAGTGTATGTATTCCAACTGCAGGAGCCGGCTTGCCGGCGATGGCGGCCTGATAGCCGACCAATTTCCCGAGTGCATGTATTCCAACTGTAGGAGCCGGCTTGCCGGCGATGGCGGCCTGACAGCCGACCAATCTCTATCGAATGTACCCACCCCTTTAGGAACTGCCAAAGGCTGCGAAAGCTCCTACAGGTAACCAGGCCGGCCGCTTATTCCTTCTGCTCTCCACCCCCGGCGGTTATCACCTGCACACTCATTCGCGGCATTGCCAAATCCATCCCGGCCTCATCCAGATGCCGTTTCAGCGAAAGATTGAACGCCCGGGAAACTTCCCACTGCTTGATCGGCGCGGTCTTGAAACGGGCGCGCAGGATCGCATTGCCTGACTCGAAACTTTCCACACCCTGGAATTCCAGCGGCGACCAGATATTGCGTCGTTGCAGTGGGTCGGTGCGCATTTTCTGGCCGACTTCGCGCATCAGTTTGATCGCGCTATCAATGTCCATGTTGGCGGGGACCGCGACGCGGAAGATGGCGTAGCCGAATTCCCGGGAGTAGTTCTTGATGCTTTTGATTTCACTGAAAGGGATGGTGTGGACGATGCCGTCAATGTCCCGCAAGCGCACGGTACGGATGGTCAGGCCTTCGACGGTGCCAAGGTGGCCGCCGACGTCGACGTAGTCGTCGATGGCCAGGGAGTCTTCGATGATGATGAACAACCCGGTGATCAAATCGGCCACCAGCGATTGCGCGCCGAAGCCGATGGCCAGGCCGATCACGCCCGCACCGGCCAGCAGAGGCGTGACGTTCATGCCCATGTTCGCCAGCGCGACGATCAGCGCGATGATGAAAATCGCCACGAACAGCACGTTGCGGATCAGCGGCATCATCGTTTGCGCGCGGGCGTTGGCCAGGCCTTTGCGGGAGCGGGTGAGGGCGTGGTGCACGGCGGTGTCGCTGAGGATCCAGATCAGCCAGGCAAAGATCAGCGTCCCCGCGAGGCTGAACAGTTTGACGCTGACTTCATGGCCTTCGCCTTCGGTGAACGCAATCAGCGACATGCCCCAGACCCGCAGGCCGAGTTCGATGAAGGCCAGCCATACCAGCAGATGGGCGAGGGTGTAGAAGAAGCTCTTCAGGCGTTCGGAATACAGCGCGTGGCGTTTGACCCCGCGTTGTGGTTTGAGTGAATGGCGGCGTACCAATCCGTTGATCACCATGCACAACACCAACAACACTGTGCAGATCAGCGACTGGCGCAACGCCGTGCTGGTATCGCCTGCCGAAACAAAAGTGGCGAACAGTGAGATGCCCACCAGCACCAGTGCCGGGACGTACCAGAAGGTGCCGAGGATTTCGATGGTGTCGCTGAGCGCGCGGCGGGTCAGGCGGCGGGACAATGGCTGGTTGCGAATCAGGTGCGCTATCGGGCGACGGAATCGCAGGATGAACAACCCGGTGGACAGCGCCGCCAAGACGTTGGCCACCGTCGCGGCCGTGTGCGCCAGATGTGCACCGAGGCTTTCGATCAGGCGCGGATCGTTGAGGGCTTCACCGAAAGCGGCGAAGCTGCCGATCAGCCACAGTGGCCGAAACGCCTGATGCCGCAAGATGTACAAGGCGCGGTGGCGGTGCGGGCCGTCGAGCAGGGAGAAGGCGATCACGCAGATTGCGGAGAAGCAGGTGCCGACCACCAGCGCATAGGCCAGCACCATGGCCAGGCTTTTACCTAATGACGACGGCAGGGCGTAGCTCATGTAGACGGTGATGACCAAGGCGATCAGCCATGGCCCGAGCTTGCGCAGAGCGAAGCGCAGCATGTCCACGGCCCTGGGGTGTTGTGGCAGTTCTTCGGTCAGCCCGAAGCGCATGCGCACCCGGTGGCTGATCCAGATCAGCGCCGCCGCCAGCAGGCTCCAGAGCATCAGAATCACGGCGAACGCGAAGATGATCGGCAGCCATTCGTTGGCCGGCAATATCAGCGCATTGAGTTCGTCCTTGGCCTGGTCGAACTCGTAGGACCAGCGCGTGATCGGGCTGTCGGCTCCGGTAAATTGTTTTTCGAAGCTGGCGAGCGTGCCGCCAATCAGGCCAAGTACACCCTCTTCGGTGACGGGTTGCGCCTTTTTCGTGGCGTCGCGCAGTTTCTTCAGGTCCTCGAGCAAACGGGTTCGTTGCTGATCGTTTTCCAGGGACTTGATCACTTCGTCCAGCGATTGCCCCAGAGGCTCCTGCGCCTCCGGCTGGGTTTTCGAGGGGCTGTTGAGCAGGCTCGGCAAGCCGACGGCCTGGGCGGACGCCATCGGCAGCAGCGTCATCAAGCAGACAAGGAGCAAGTACGGCAGAGCGAAAAGACGAGCGGGCACTAGGCGGTCAACCTCAGAGTGAGCGGGTCGACCGAGTGTACGAGCCCGTCAAATTCAAAGCGAGTCGGGGTCAGGGATTTATTCGTTGAGTTTGGCGAGGATCTTGAAAATCACCGTGGCGAGGATCAACAGCATGCCGAGCCACATGGCGAGTACGCCGGCGTTTTTGTCACGAAAGTTAAAGCCGACTGCCAGCATGAGCATCCCGATAAGAATGGGGATCAGCATGGCGTGGAATGAGGACATCGTAATCATGGCGACTGCCTTGTCGAAAGGAATAATTTAAGTCTAGTGCGCTTTTGGGCGACCGGTGGTCAGGTGCGAAACCGTTGCAGGAGCCGGCTTGCTGGCGATTGCATCACCGCAGTATTCAGTAAAGACCGCGATGTACCGATCGCCAGCAAGCCGGCTCCTACAGGTTTATGGCAGCTCGCGGCAGGCGTAGAACGCGCTCAGCACTTTGACCAGATGCGCCAGGTCATGGCTGCCGCACAGTTCGCGGATCGAGTGCATGGCGAACGTCGGCAGGCCGATGTCCACGGTGCGCACACCCAGATGGCTGGCGGTGATCGGGCCGATGGTCGAGCCGCAGCCCATGTCGCTGCGCACCACGAAGCTCTGCACTGGCACTTCTTCGGCCATGCATAGGTGGCGGAAGAACCCGGCGGTCTCGCTGTTGGTGGCGTAACGCTGGTTGCTGTTGACCTTGATCACCGGGCCGGCGTTGAGTTTCGGGCCGTGGTTGGCATCGTGCTTGTCGGCGTAGTTCGGGTGTACGCCGTGGGCATTGTCGGCCGAGACCAGCAGGGATTTCTGAATGGTGCGTACGAATTCATCACCCTCGGGCAGCAGGCGACGCAGGGTTTGTTCCAGCATCGGGCCGTCGGCGCCGCAGGCCGAGCACGAACCTACTTCTTCGTGATCGTTGCAAACCAGTACGCAGGTTTCGTCGGTGTCGGCAGTCAGCAACGCTTGCAGGCCGGCGTAGCACGACAGCAGGTTATCCAGGCGTGCGCCGGCGATGAAGTCACCGTGCAGGCCGATGACGGCGGCGCTTTGGGTGTCGTAGAAACTCAGCTCGTAGTCGAGCACCACATCGGCGTTCAAACCGTGCTCGCGGGCGAGTTGGTCGGTGATCACGGCGCGGAAGTCGACGCGCTCGTCACCGGCAAATTGTGCCAGCACGGGCGGCAGCTCGGTCTGGGCGTTGATCGCCCAACCCATGTTGGCTTCACGATTGAGGTGGATGGCCAGGTTCGGAATGATCGCGATCGGTGCCTTGAAATCGATCAGCTGGCTCTCGACCTTGCCGTCACGGCGGAAGGTCACGCGACCGGCCAGGGACAGGTCACGGTCGAACCACGGTGCCAGCAGCGCGCCGCCATAGACTTCGACACCCAACTGCCAGAAACCCTGGCGTTGCAATTCCGGTTGCGGCTTGACCCGCAGGCACGGGCTGTCGGTGTGGGCGCCGACCAGACGAATGCCGCCGTGCAGCGGCGAGTGGCGACCCATTTTGATGGCGACGATCGAAGAGTCGTTACGGGTGACGTAGTAGCGCCCGTTGGCTTCGGTGGTCCAGGGCTCGCGCTCGTCGAGGCGCTGATAGCCCGCCGCTTCCAGTCGCTGAACAAGGCTGGCGGTGGCATGGAACGGGGTAGGGGAGGCCTTGAGGAAGTCGATCAGGCCTTGGTTCAACTCTTCGCGCATAAGTAGCTCCAGACAGCAATGGCGCCAGTTTAACGTATTGGCCCACGGCATTGCAGACACAATGCCGTTTGGCGCGCGTGTGGAGTCAACCGGTGATCAGTGTGCCGTTGAGAAACACTTCGCGTCGTTGTTTGCGGCCCACATATTCATGCTTGCTCGCAAAATAGACAGCGTCGAATTTTGCACGGGAGATGCCGCAAAGTTGTTCGACATACTCATACACCAGTCGATCGTAATCGGCTTCGGTGATGAGTTTGTAGATGTCCCGGCGGTAGAAAAAACCCAACTGGAATCCAAGGGTCTCGCTCAGGTGAGCGGTTTTCCCGGCGAAGCAGTTTTCGAAGTCGATGGCTTTGAGCGGCTCGTGCGTGGCTTCCGGGATCATGATGTTGCCGATCCAGAAATCCATGTGCGTGATGTTCTTGCTGGCCAGTGAGCTCAGCAGTTCGAATGCATCGAGAATGAAGGCCTCGACCTTGTCCGGATTGCGTTGGAGCCAGCGAACGCCGTCAATATGATCGTCGAGCAACTGCGTGATGATGAAATATTCCTGGGCCAGCCCGAGCCGATCCCGCGTGTAGCCGAAGCCTTGCAGCGGCGGCATCTGTACGCCTCGACGTTGCGCTTCAAGGGTGTTTTTCAGCTCTTCGAGGGGCCAGTCGAATCGACCGTTGCGCTGTGGTTTGCCCAGGGTCACCCGCACTTTCGCCTTGAATGTATCCAGTGGCTGGACTTTGGCAAACAGTGGAGTAGACCCCGAGGCCAGTGGTGCGCTGGCACGGGTGAGCTTGTTCGAGCGGCGTTTCTCGATCAGCTGTTCCAGGGCCCGACGCGCTTCGACGCTAGGCTGCTCCGTCAGGTACAGAGTGGTATTGCCGACAACAAAGGTGATGGGGTAGTCGCATTGGAGCGCTTTACTGCTGAGCACGAGGGCATCCTGCCTACTATCATAGTGCTAGCATTTTACGTTTTTTTACAAATTTATGACAATATTTTCACGCCATTTATATGTCACATTATTTGTAACGGGACATAAAGAAGCCCTTCAATCGAAGGGCTTTTTGATGCAAGCCGCACGCTTATCAAAAGGGTGCAGGGCACTCGAAGCGCAGGCGCTCGCCACTTTGCGGGTGGGTGAAGCTGAGCATGCTCGCGTGCAGGCACAGGCGCGGCCAGGCGGCCAGGGCTTGCTCGTGAGCGTAGAGGCCGTCGCCCAGCAGAGGATGGCCGATCGAAAGCATGTGCACACGCAATTGGTGCGAGCGTCCGGTGATCGGCGTGAGCTCGACGCGGCACCAGTCGCCGCAGCGTTCCAGTACACGCCAGAAGGTCAGGGCGTTCTTGCCGAACTCATGGTCGACCACATGGCGCGGCTTGGTCGGCGGGTCATAGCGCAACGGCAAATCGATGCTGCCGCTGTCCAGCTCGGGTTGGCCCCAGCACAGTGCTGTGTAGGCTTTTTCGGTTTCGCGGTCGTGAAACTGGCGGGACAGTTCGCGGTGCATATCGGGATCGCGGGCCAGCAGGATGATGCCGGATGTTTCCCAGTCCAGGCGATGGACGATGCGGGCTTCCGGGTAACCGTTTTCCTGCAGGCGGGTAATCAGGCAGTCCTTGTTGTCATCGGCCCGGCCCGGGACGGAGAGCAGCAAGGTGGGTTTGTTCACCACCAGTACGGCGGCGTCCTGATGGATGATGTGGACGTTGGACAGCGGCATTAAAACAGCCTCGTAACAAACGCCAACGGCGACTCGATCACTTGATTCCCTATCTGTAGGAGCTGGCTTGCTGGTGATGTCATCAGCGCGTTGTAACAGATACAACGCGCTGCCTGCATCGCCAGCAAGCCGGCTCCTACAAAAATAGGGCGCTCAAGTGATCGAGCCGCCGTGGCTCCAGCCGGATCGACTCAGCGATCTGGCAGGGTGATATTGAGTTCCAGAATCGAGCAGCTGCCCTGGCTTTCCAGTGCGACATGCACGTCATCGGACCCGATATTGACGTACTTGCGGATCACCTCGACCAGTTCCTTCTGCAAGGCTGGCAGGTAGTCCGGGGTACTGCGTTGGCCGCGTTCGTGCGCCACGATGATCTGTAGACGCTCTTTCGCTACCGACGCGGTGCTTTGCTTTTTGTTGGCACGAAAGAAGTCAAAAAGGTTCATTGCTTAGTTGCCTCCAAACAGGCGCTCGAAGAATCCCTTCTTCTGTACATCGAGGAATCGATGATCCACGGTCTTGCCCAGCAGGCGATCTACGGTGTCGCTGTAGGCCTGGCCGGCATCGCTCTGGTCGTCGAGGATCACGGGAACGCCCTGGTTGGATGCCTTGAGCACCGCCTGGGATTCCGGGATCACGCCGAGCAGGGTCACCGAAAGGATATCCTTGACGTCTTCTACGCCGAGCATTTCGCCTTTGCTCACACGTTCCGGGTGATAACGGGTAATCAGCAAGTGTTCCTTGATCGGGTCTTCGCCACGTTCGGCGCGACGGGACTTGCTGGCCAGTAGGCCGAGCATGCGGTCAGAATCTCGAACCGAGGACACTTCCGGGTTGGTCACGACGATCGCTTCGTCAGCGAAGTACATGGCCAGGTGGGCACCTTTCTCGATGCCGGCCGGGGAGTCGCAGACCACGAACTCGAAGTCTTCCTTGAGTTGCATCAGGACTTTTTCCACGCCTTCGACGGTCAGCGCGTCTTTGTCGCGGGTCTGGCTGGCAGCCAGCACGTAGAGGTTTTCCAGGCGCTTGTCTTTGATCAGGGCCTGTTGCAGGTTGGCTTCGCCGTTGACCACGTTGACGAAGTCATACACCACGCGGCGCTCGCAACCCATGATCAGGTCGAGGTTACGCAAACCCACGTCGAAGTCGACGATCACTGTTTTGTGGCCGCGCAGAGCGAGGCCGGTACCGATAGCGGCGCTGGTGGTGGTCTTACCCACACCACCCTTGCCGGATGTAACCACGAGAATCTTGGCCAAGGTGTTTCACCCCTAAGGAAAAAGGACTTTTAGCCCCTGAAAAACATCTCTTGAAAACTACTGCAGTCGGACAGCCTTGGCTGGAGTTCGGTTTTGAGCGGCGTTTACCCCCGGTAAACACTGCTTTCGGCCTGTTTCCTACTTCGTTTGAGCCGTTTTCGCTACGTTTTAGAGATGCTTGGAAAATGCGGCAGTATCCGTTAAAGCCGAATGATGTTCAACACATCGCCCGACAGGCTGACCTGGACGCCCGAACCCCACAAAGGGTCGCGGCGCAGATCTTCGGAAACCTTGTAATGTCCGGCGATGGAGACCAGTTCAGCGCTCATTTGCTGACAGAAAATCCTGGCTTTCGTGTCGCCTTTGACCCCGGCCAACACTCGACCACGCATGGGGCCGTATACATGGATGTTGCCATCGGCGAGAAGTTCCGCCCCCGGGCTGACCGAGGAGATCACCACCAGATCGCTGCCTTGTGCATAAATCTGCTGGCCACCACGTACTGGCGAAGTGATGATTTTTGTCGGTTTGATCGTCGGCTCCGGTGGTTTCTCCGGTTTTTTGGCGACGACGCCTTCGTTCAGGTCCAGCGCGCGCTCACGGGCGCCGGACGGCGGCAGCACCGGCAGATCGACTGCGATGGCAGCGGCGATGTCTTCAATACGGCTGGCACGGATCGCCAGGGTGCGCAGGCCATGCTGGCGGCAGACACGCATCAGGCCCGGCAGATCGACCGCGCCTTCGCTGGCCGGAAGTTTGTCCAGGGCCAGGACCAACGGCGCATTGCTGAAAAAACCAGGCGCCTGGGCGACCTTGGCGGCCAATTGCCGGTCGAGGCCCTCGAGGTCGTTACGGGCCAGTTCCAGCACCGTAATGGCGAGCATGCTGCCCTTCAGCTGGAACACGGGATCTTGGTCTAGCGGTTCGGTTTGGCTCATGGTCGGCATACAACGACTTGTCACTAAAAGTGCCGAGACTTATAACGAGAACGCCCGCAGGCCGCAAGCCGGGTCGAACGATGTAGAATGCGCGGCCATTGTCTTTACGGATGTATTAATGGATCGCCCGCGTTTTCAAAAAACTTTTCTGTCTCCACGTTTCTGGCCGCTGTGGTGTGGCTTGGGGCTGTTGTGGCTGATTGTGCAGCTGCCCTATCCGGCATTACTGTGGCTTGGTCGCGTGCTCGGGGCCTTGATGTATCGCGCGGCGGGCGACCGACGGCGCATTGCCAAGCGCAATCTGGAGCTGTGTTTCCCGGAAAAGTCCGCGGCTGAGCGCAAGCGCCTGCTCAAGGAAAACTTCGCCTCCACCGGTATCGCGTTTTTCGAAATGGCGATGAGCTGGTGGTGGTCCCGTGAGCGATTGGCGAAGCTGGCCCATATTGAAGGGCTTGAGCATTTGCAGCAGGCCCAGCGCGAAGGCAAGGGCGTGATCCTGATGGCGGTGCATTTCACCACCCTGGAAATAGGTGCGGCGCTGCTGGGCCAACAACACACCATCGACGGCATGTACCGCGAGCACAAGAATCCGTTGTTCGACTACGTCCAGCGCCAGGGGCGCGAGCGCCACAACCTCGACTCGCTGGCGGTGGAGCGTGAAGACGTACGCGGCATGCTCAAGTTGCTGCGTTCGGGCCGCGCGATCTGGTACGCGCCGGATCAGGACTACGGCGCCAAGCAAAGCATTTTCGTGCCGCTGTTCGGCATTCCGGCCGCGACCGTCACCGCCACCAGCAAGTTTGCACGGCTGGGCAAGGCGCTGGTGGTGCCGTTCACCCAGGAGCGTCTGGCGGACGGCAGCGGTTATCGCCTGGTGATTCATGCGCCGCTCGAAGGCTTCCCCGGCGAAACCGAAGAGGCCGACTGCCTGCGTATCAACCAGTGGATCGAAGGCGTGCTGCGCGATTGTCCGGAGCAATACCTTTGGGCGCATCGCCGTTTCAAGAGTCGTCCGCCCGGTGAGCCGAAGCTGTACGCAAAACGCGGCTGAACGGCCGATACCGACATGCACCATGGAGCGTTGCGATGAGTCCTGCTGAACCGGTAACAGGGTTGATTCTTTCCGGTGGCGGGGCTCGGGCGGCCTATCAGGTGGGCGTGCTGGCGGCGATTGCCGAGCTCTTGCCTTTGGGCGCGGACAATCCGTTTCCGGTGATTGTCGGCACCTCGGCCGGGGCGATCAACGCAGTCAGCCTCGCCAGCGGGGCCACGGACTTTCGCGCTGCCATCGAGCGCTTGACCGCGTTCTGGCAGGGCTTTCGCAGTCATCTGGTGCTGCGCAGTGACTGGCCTGGCGTGATCCGTCAGGCCAGCCGCTTTGTCAGCCACAGCTTGCTGGGCCTCGGTGCTCAAGTGCCGGTGGCGCTGCTCAACAGCTCGCCACTGCGCGGTTTGCTCAACGACAAGTTGCACATGAACGGTATCGCCGAAGCCATCGCGCAAAAGCAGTTGCAGGCGGTGGCGGTGACGGCGTTCGGTTACGAGTCGGGACAGGCCGTGACCTTCTATCAGGGCGGCGGCACCATCGATGCCTGGTTGCGCCATCGCCGGATTGGCGTGCCGACGCAATTGTCCGTTGATCACCTGCTCGCCAGTTCAGCGATTCCGCTGTTGTTTGCCCCGGTAAAGATCGGCGAAGAATATTTCGGCGATGGTGCGGTGCGGCAGTCAGCACCGATCAGCCCGGCGCTGCACCTGGGCGCCAGTCGTGTGCTGGTGGTGGGCGTCAGTGGCAACCCGCGTGGCGTCGACCCCGAGCAACCCCTGCAACGCGCCTACACCGGGCAGCAACCGACGCTGGCGCAAATCGGTGGACACATGCTCAACAGTACGTTCATCGACAGCCTGGAAAGCGACATCGAATTGTTGCGACGCTTGAATCAGTTCAGCCACCTCATGCCCGACGGTACCCCGACACGCACCTTGGGCGTGGCGCCTGTGGAGGTGTTGGTGATCTCGCCGAGTCAGCCGATCGACGAGATCGCTGCACGCCATCGCCAGGAACTGCCGGCGGCACTGCGCCTGTTCCTGCGCGGACCGGGAGCGACCAAGACCAGTGGGGCGGGGGTGTTGAGTTATCTGCTGTTCGAGGCGGGGTATTGCAGCGAATTGATTGAGTTGGGGCGGCGGGATGCGTTGGCCAAGCGCGGGGAGTTGTGCCGGTTTCTCGGGTTGCTGTAGGCGCGAGCTTGCTCGCGATGGAATCAAGGGCAACGCGTGAAATCAGGAAACACGCGTTTTCGTTAACGTCCATCGCGGGCAAGCTCGCTCCTACAAAATCAGAAGTGAACCTTGACCAGGAAGCTGGTCACGCTCTGATCAGTCTTGAAACCCTGGCTGTCTTCGATACCGTACTTGTTTTTCCAGTAGTCATACTCGACACCGACGTACAACTGCTTGGCGCCCAGGTTCAGCGCCTTGCCCAAGTCGTATTTGATCTGTGGGTTGAAGTGCAGGTTGGCGTGGTATTCGCCTTTGTCGTTCACGTCGTTGTCGACAACCCAATCCATGAAACCGTCGATCAGCACGTCCGAGTCACCCACCGGGATGGTGTAGGACCAGGCCGGCGTGATCTGCCAGACATCGTCACCCGCGCGGCTGCCTTCGGTGTGACGGTTGTAGAAGTTCAGCTGGAAGTAATCGAAGCCAGGAATGGCCAGGTCGAAACCCGGACCGATCAAGTAGGACTCGGTATCGTTTTCACCGAACTCATAGGTCATGGCCAGCAGCACGTCTTTGATCGGGCCGAATTCCAGCTTCTGATCGAAGATCTTGTTGAACGACAAACGCGGGCTGAACTCGCCGTAGTGGGTGTTCTCTCCCGCGAAAGAGTCTTCCTTGCCGTTGTAGAAGATCTTGTCGATGAAGAAGAAGTTGTCGCCGTATTTCCAGCCATCGGCGTGTTCGAAGGTCACCGTCTGCTGAATGCGCGGATTGACCTGGAAGTCCTTGCCATAGAGGTAGGTCAGGCTGTTGTCTTGCCATTGCAGCAGATCGCCCGCCATGGCCTGTCCCCCAGCCAGCATCGAACCCGCCAGCATCAGGCTAGTGCACGTACGTTTCATTCGGTTGCTCCCAAAAAGTAGGTGTTCCACGTGTTTTTTTAAGGTCGGCGCTCTGGTGTGGCGCCTTTTTCTGTAGCTGCAAAAAAAATCATCCATTCGGTCAGCTTTCATGCTGTTAGCAAGAGCTGCGCCAAGGCATTCGAAAAACAAAAAAACTCCCGCTCGGCTGCTCAAAAACAGTCGATTGAGAGTGGTTTGGGGATGCCTTGATACCGTCCAGAGCCGGGATAAGTTGGCTTTCTGGTCAGGAATTAAATCCGGGCTTTTTTTTAAAGCGGATTCAGGCGGTCGCGGAGAATACTGACTCCTCGGCCAGGTCTCAAGTGCCCCGCAACAGCGCACCGACGACAGGTTTGGGGCACGGTTGCGGGTCATCTTAGAAATGCACCTTTACCAGCAGGCTGGTGGTGTTTTCATTAGTGTCGAGGTTGCCGTTGTTTTCGATGCCGTATTTGTCCTTCCAGTAGCTGTACTCGGCGCCGACGTATACCTGCTTCTCCCGCCAGCCGAGGGCTTTGCCCAGGTCGTATTTGATCTGCGGATTGACGTGTACGTTGGCGTGGTAGGTGCCGCGCGAGTTCTCGTCGTTATCCACAACCCAGTCGATGTAGCCGTCGATCAGCAGGCTCGAATTGCCCAACGGGATGGTGTAAGACCAGGCCGGGCTGATCTGCCAGACATCGTCGCCGGGGCGCGAGCCTTCGGTCTGGCGGTGATAGAAGTTCAGGGTAAAAAAGTTGAAGCCGGGGATCGCGAGGTCGAAACCCGGGCCAATCAGGTAGGCCTCGGTGTCGTCTTCGCCATTCTCGTACGTCATGGCCAGCAGCACGTCCTTGATCGGGCCGAATTCGAAACGGCGGTCGAGGATCTTGCCGAAGGAGAGGCGCGGGCTGAACTCGCCGTAGTAGGCGTGAGAGCCTTTGTTGCGGTCTTTCTCGCCGTTGTAGTAGGTGCTATCAACGAACAGGAAGTTGTCGCCGTACTTCCAGCGGTCGGCGTGTTCAAAGGTTATCGTCTGCTGGATCGACGGGTTGACCGCGAAATCCTTGCCGTACAGATAGCTCAGGCTGTTGGTCTGCCACAGCAGTAAATCGCCGGCCATGGCCTGGCTCGCCGCCAGAAGTCCACCGCCCAACAGCATGCTGGTTTGTGTACGAATCATCTGTTGCTCCCTCTTGTTGTTATTTTAAAGGCGCAGGAAAACCCAACCCTTGTAGGAGCCGGCTTGCTGGCGAAGAGGCCAGAACATCCAACATGGATGTCGTCTGACACTCCGCTTCGCCAGCAAGACGGCTCCTACAGGGGGTATGTGTTTCCGGGTTAATGTGTGTGGGCGTGGCAGTCGTTGATGGCCGCGCGTTCGGCGCCGCCAAGGATGTTGAACAGCAGGTTCAAAGTCAGCGCACTGAGGGTGGCCATGGCGATCCCGCTGTGGGTGATCGGGCTCATCCACAGGGGCAGATGGGCGAAAAACTCCGGACGCACCACCGGGATCAGGCCCATGCCGATGCTCACCGCTACCAGCAACTGGTTGCGACGGTCACCGATGTCGGCTTCCTGAAGAATCTTGATGCCGGTGGCGGCAACCATGCCGAACATCGCAATCGCCGCGCCGCCCAGTACCGCTGGCGGAATCGACGCCACCAGGAATGCAGCTTTCGGCAACAGGCTCAGGACGATCAGCAAACCGCCGGCGACGATGGTCACCGAGCGGCAGCGCACGCCCGTCATCTGCACCAGGCCGATGTTCTGGGCGAAGGAGGAATGAGTGAAGGTGTTGAAGAACCCGGCAAAAAACGAGGCGCCGGCATCGCACAGCAAACCGCGACGCAGCATCCGTGGGCAGACTTCCTGGCCGGTGATTTTACCGAGCGCGAGAAACATCCCGGTGGACTCGACAAAAATGATCACCACCACCAGGCACATCGAAAGGATCGGTGCGAGTTCGAACTTCGGCATGCCGAAGTGCAGCGGGGTGACGAACTGAACCCACGGCGCGTTGGCCATGCCGCTCAGGTCAACCATGCCGATAATGCCGCAGAGCACGTAGCCCAGGCACATGCCGATCAGCACGGAAATGTTGACCCAGAAGCCGCGCATGAAACGATGGACCAACAGGATGGTACCCAGCACCAGCGCGGCAATGGCCAGGTAAATCGGTGAGCCGAATTGAGTGGCAGCCGCGCCGCCGCCGGCCCAGTTCACGGCCACGGGGAACAGCGACAAACCGATCGAGGTGATGACCGTGCCGGTCACCAGAGGCGGGAAGAAACGCACGATCTTGGACATGAACGGGGCGATGATCATGCCAAAGAACCCGGCGGCGATGGTCGCACCGAAGATCCCTTGCAGGCCGATGCCAGGCATACCGGCCATGGCGACCATGCTGCCGACCGCAGCAAAACTGGCGCCCATCATCACCGGCATGCGGATGCCCATGGGGCCGATGCCGAGCGACTGAACGATGGTGGCGATGCCGGCGACCAGCAGGTCGGCGTTGATCAGGAAAGCGATTTCTTCACGACTCAGGCCAGCGGCCTGTCCGATGATCAGCGGCACCGCGATGGCACCACCGTACATCAGCAGAACATGTTGCAGACCGACCAGGATCAGTTGCAAAAGGGGCAAACGCTGAATGGCGGGTGCGTCGGGGATGCGTGCTTGGGAGAGCTCGGACATGCAACACCTCGGATCTTTTTTATTCTTGTGATTTTGTGCATCAGGTAGGCCTGTGGCGAGGGAGCTTGCTCCCGCCGGGTCGCGTAGCAGCCCCACAATGGGCCTGCTGCACGGTCCAGCGGGAGTAAGCTCCCTCGCCACAAAAGCCCGCTTTCACAGGCTTTTGTGTTGCTTAGTTGGTCTGGGCTCCCTGAACAATCCAGGCACCGATCAGGTCACGTTCCTGCTGGGTCATCTGCGTGATGTTGCCCAGTGGCATGATCTGGCTGGCGACAGCTTGCGCCTGGATGCGCGCGGCGTTCTGGCGGATTTGCTCGGGGGTGTCGAGCATCACACCGGCCGGGGCTGCGCTGAACAGCGGGCTGGTCGGTTTGGACGAGTGGCAAACCGTGCAACGTTCCTGAATCACGCTGTGGACCTTGTCGAAACCCGGGCCTGCATTCGATGCTTGCGCCGGGGCGGCGGCAGGCGCTTGTGCAGGTTTGGCTTCGGCCGGTTTCAAGCCACCGCCCACTGCTGTTTCCGGCAGTGGCTGGTACTCGATGGCGGCAGGAGCCTTGGCCACTTCAGGGGCACTGGACATCGGCTTCGGACCGGACACATACGCCAGGCAAATCATGCCCACCGCTGCCACCGGCAGGGTCCAGGCATACTTGTGGCTGTCGTGACGGGTGTTGAAGTAGTGACGCACCAACACCGCCAGCACCGCGATCCCGGCCAGGATCAACCAGTTGTACTGGCTGCCGTAGGTGCTCGGGAAGTGGTTGCTGATCATGATGAACAGCACTGGCAAGGTGAAGTAGTTGTTGTGACGCGAACGCAGCAACCCTTTGGCTGGCAGCGCCGGATCCGGCGTGCGGTTCTCGGCAATTGCCGCCACCAGCGCACGTTGTGCCGGCATGATGATACGGAACACGTTGCCGACCATGATGGTGCCGATGATCGCGCCGACGTGCAGGTACGCACCACGACCGCTGAACACCTTGCTGAACCCATAAGCGGCGCCGATGATCAGGACGAACAGGATGAAGCCGAGCAGGGCAGGGCGTTTGCCCAGGGCCGAGTCACAGAGGAAGGAGTAGACGAACCAGCCGATGAACAGCGAGCCGATGCCCAGTAGAACGCCTTCAGGGCCGGTCAGGCTGCTGCCCGGAGCCAGCAGGTAGAGCGTCGGGTTGGAGTAGAACACCACGCACAGCAGCGCGATCCCTGACAACCAGGTGAAGTAGGCTTCCCATTTGAACCAGTGCAGGTTGTCCGGCATGGTCGGTGGAGCCAGTTTGTATTTTTCCAGGTGGTAGATACCGCCGCCGTGGATCGCCCACAAATCACCGGCCAGACCGCTTTTCGGGTTGACCCGATTGAGGTTGTTTTCCAGCCAGACGAAGTAGAACGAAGCGCCGATCCAGGCCACGCCAGTAATCATGTGAACCCAGCGCACGCTCAGGTTCAGCCATTCCAACAGATGTGCTTCCACAGTCTTTACCTCTCGCCTGTCACTCTGTTGTCGAGTGATCAGACCTTCTCTTATTGGTGGGGGGCGAGGATCAAACGCTCATCCTCTTTGAAAAAATGCTCATCGCAGTTATTGCCTGTGCCACTGCGATCAACCACCAGGAAGTCATCCCGCTTTTCGATCGTCAGCACCGGATGGTGCCAAACGCCGCGATGGTAATTAATGCCCTGCCTGCCGTTGGTGACGAAGGCGCGGACCAAGCCTGATACAGGTTCATCGCCAAGTGGCGCGACCACGATCAGAAAGGGGTTGCCGAGCAGCGGAATGAACGCCTGGCTGCCCAGCGGATGACGCTCCAGCATGCTCACGGTCAGCGGCATGTCCTGCGCGTCGGCGCGGAAAATGCTGATGATCGCGTTGTCTTCTGGCTTGGCGGTTTCCACCGTCGCCAGTTTATGGAAGCGCATGGTTGAACCGTTGTTGATCATGAAGTGATCGCTGCCGTCGGTTTCGATCACGTCACCGAAAGGGGCAAAGGCTTCTTTGGTCAGCGGTTCAATCTGTAGTGTGCGCATGCTGTTCTTCTTAATCTCAAATGTGTTGGTGTGTTGCTTTTGTAGGAGCCCGGCTTGCCGGCGATGGCGTCGGTGAGGGCGCCATCGCCGGCAAGCCGGCTCCTACAGGTTTTCATCAACCCTTATTTAGCGACCTTGCCCAGTACACGCAGGCGGCTCACACCACCGTCCGGGAACACGTTCAGGCGGATGTGGGTGATCGGGCCCAGCGCCTTGATCTGCTCGGCGAAGGTGTGTTCGGCGTGCATTTCCAGCTTCTGGCTTGGCAGCAGTTCGCGCCAGAACAGCGACTGGGTTTCGATCTGGCTGTCGGTGCCGCCCTTGACGAATGCGCCCTGGATCGAGCAAGTGTCCGGGTAGTTGCCCTTGAAGTGCAGGGTGTCGACGATGATTTTCTCGATCTCGCCCGGGTGACCCAGCGCGACGATGACCCAGTCATTGCCCGGCGTACGACGACGTGCGGTTTCCCAGCCGTCGCCCATGTTGATGCCACGACCCGGGTTGAGGATGTTGCTCATGCGACCGAAGTGTTCGTCGGAGCAGGCGAGGGCGCGGCCACCGTTGAGGGCTGCGGCCAGGTCGACTTGCTCATTGTCGCCAACAGCCGACCAGTCGCGGAACGGAATGCCGTACACGCGCAGACGGGCAACACCACCGTCCGGGTAGATGTTGAAGCGCAGGTGGCTGAACGCCTGGTCGTTGCTGATTTCGTGGTAGTGGTGGCTGTTGCCTTGCAACTCGACGGCGGACAGTACTTCAGTCCACTGGGTGTTTTCATTCGGTTCGCCTTCGGCCAGGAAGCAGGCTTCCAGCGAGGCCGACGGCGGGAAGTTGCCGGTGAAGAATGAAGTGTCGATGTCGACGCCCTTGATCGAGCCCGGTACGCCCAGGCGGATCACAGCGCTGTCGTAGCCTTCGAAGCGCTTGCGGCGCGACTCCCAGCCGTCCATCCACTTGCCGTTGTCATCGAACACGCCCTCCTTCCACACGGCCGGGGTCGGTTGGAACAGACGGTTGGCGTCTGCGAACCAGTCATCGGTGACCGAGATGATTTTGGTGCCCAGGCGGGCGTCGGCCAGGTTGACGAACTTCTCGAAAGGTACGGCGTAAGCTTTCATTCTTCTTGTCTGCCTTTAAATAAGTGGCTTGGGATGCTCTCAGGGCCCTGGGTGTTTTTCGCGTTTAAGGACACTCGGGCCAGGATCGCTATAGGGTCAGTAAACGGAACAGGGCGATCTTGTTGATCTCTGCCAGCGCGCATTTGAATTCGGTGTCTGCCGAGTTGTGAATGCGCGTTTCGAACGCTGCGAGGATCTGATGCCGGTTGCTGCCTTTTACCGCCATGATGAAGGGAAACTTGAACTTGGCTTTGTAGGCGTCGTTCAGCTCGGTGAAGCGCTGGAACTCTTCGGCCGTGCATTGGTGAATACCGGCGCCAGCCTGTTCATGGGTGCTGGCTTCGGTCAGTTGGCCCTGGACGGCGGCTTTGCCGGCCAGGTCCGGGTGAGCGTTGATCAGGGCCAGTTGGCTTTCATGATCGGCGCTCAACAGGATGTCGCTCATGCGCTGGTGCAGGGTTTCGATCTCGTCGATCGAAGCGTCCTGGCCCAGGTCGAAGGCCTTTTCGGCGACCCATGGCGAATGTTCATAGATGTCGGCGAAGGCTTTGACGAAGGCGTCGCGGCTCAATGTCGAGGGTTTCAATGTTTGGAAGGCGCTCATTTCGCGGCCCCTTGGTACGGGTGGGTTTCTTGCCAGTGGCGTGCGATGTCGACGCGACGGCTGAACCACACCTGTTCATGACTTTTAGCGTATTCGATAAAGCGCTTGAGCGAAGCCAGACGCGCCGGACGGCCGATCAGGCGGCAGTGCAGGCCGATCGACAGCATTTTCGGGGCTTCGGCGCCTTCGGCATACAGCACGTCGAACGCATCCTTGAGGTATTCGAAGAAATCGTCGCCCTTGTTGAAACCCTGGACCTGGGTGAAGCGCATGTCGTTGGTGTCCAGGGTGTACGGGATCACCAGGTGCGGCTTGCCGGTCGGGTTGTTCGGTTCCCAGTAGGGCAGGTCGTCGTCGTAAGTGTCGCTGTCGTAGAGGAAACCACCTTCTTCCATCACCAGGCGACGGGTGTTCGGGCCAGTACGGCCGGTGTACCAGCCCAGCGGACGTTCACCGGTGATTTCGGTGAGGATGCGGATCGCTTCGAGCATGTGCTCGCGTTCCTGCGCTTCGTCCATGTACTGGTAGTCGATCCAGCGGTAGCCGTGGCTGCAGATCTCGTGGCCGGCATCGACCATCGCACGGATCACGTCCGGGTGGCGCTGGGCGGCCATGGCGACGGCGAAGATGGTCAGCGGGATGTCGAATTCCTTGAACAGCTTGAGAATCCGCCAGACGCCGGTGCGGCTGCCATACTCGTAAAGGGATTCCATGCTCATGTTGCGAGCGCCTTGCAGCGGCTGGGCGGAAACCATTTCCGAGAGGAATGCTTCGGACTCTTTATCGCCATGCAGGATATTGCGCTCGCCGCCTTCTTCGTAATTGAGTACGAACGACAGGGCGATGCGGGCATTGCCCGGCCAGTGTGGGTGCGGAGGGTTACTGCCGTAACCGATCAGGTCGCGAGGGTAGTCAGCGCTCACTGCAGTCTTCCTTCTTATATGCGTGGTGACAGAGGGTGTGACGCGACTAAAAGATGGATCACTGGCTGGCGTCACAGCGATGGGATGATTGTATACAACTTTATATTCAATTTGTAAGCCTGATTTTTTGCATTTTTCGTTAACGGTCATCTTTGCGAGGTATTGATACGCACCTGCAAGAAACCTGCCTGACTGGTCAGTTAATGATTCCACGGTCCAGAGTGCATAAGGTTGCGCAGGAAAGCGTGGGGATTTACTGCAATGGCGTTGTCAGTCGCAAAAATGTCGTTTTTATTGTGTACAATATTTATGAAAAGTGTCTTAATCAATCGCTCGCCGCAGCTTTTCGTGCTCCGAATCGGTGCGGTCTCCTTTTCACCTGACTTCGGGAGGCGCGAAGTCTGACTGCTCCACGCAGGCAGGCGCGCAGAATCAATGGGACGTTTGACTACACACGTTTTGGACGCTGCACATGGTTGCCCGGGCAGCTCGATCAAGGTCGAGTTGTACCGCGTTGAAGGCTCGCAACTGGAATTGGTCGCCAGTGCGATAACCAACAGCGATGGCCGTGTCGATGCACCGCTGCTGCAGGGCGATGATTACCGTACCGGGGTTTACCAGGTGCAGTTCCATGCGGGCGACTACTACCGCGCCCGTGGCGTTCAGCTGCCGGAGCCTGCGTTCCTCGATGTGGTGGTGCTGCGTTTTGGCATCTCCGCCGAGCAGGATCACTACCATGTTCCGCTGCTGATCTCGCCTTACAGCTACTCCACGTACCGCGGCAGCTGATCCCCCAAGCAGCTGCCACCCCCTGGAAGCGACTGCGCATATAGCTTCTTTGGTCTTTCGCCCGCTCACACTGCGGGCTTTTTTTCGTCTGGGGAAAAGTGGTGTATGTGCTGACGCCATCGCTGGCAAGCCAGCTCCCACAGTGTCCGGGTCGTACACAAAAGATGTGAACACCCCTGAACCTGTGGGAGCTGGCTTGCCAGCGATGCTTTTAGCGGCTCAGCAGGGATGCAGCCCCTGCGCCACTGAACAACCCCGCACTCACCCGGTTAAACCAGCTCTGCCCCTTGCCACTGCGCAGATACCGCGCCGCCCCATGGGCACCGAGGCCGTAGGCCAGTTTGCACAGCAGGTCGAGCACGGTCCAGGTTGCAATCATCACCAGCAACTGTGGCAGGAACGGTTGTTCGGCACTCAAGAACTGCGGCAGAAACGCAGCGAAGAACAGGATGTCTTTCGGGTTGCTGGCACCGAGCATGAACGCGCGACCGAACAGTGCACGAAAGCGGGGCACAGGCGCTGCCAGCGGCACTTCAGCGCCATGGGACGGTTGGCGCGATTGCTGCCAGCTCTGCCAGGCGAGGTAGAACAGGTACAGCGCGCCGACGATTTTCAAGGCGCTGAACAGCTGTTCCGACGCCAGCAGCAAGGCGCCCAGACCCAGTGCCGAGGCACTCAATAGGCAGATCGAGGCAATCACGCCGCCGAGAAACGCCGGGTAGGAACGGCGCAGGCCGTAGTTCAGGCTGTTGCTGATCATCAACAGCGACAGTGGCCCCGGGATCAGGATCACTACCAGCGCAGCGCCGCTGAACAGCAGCCAGGTTTCCAGACTCATCACTTTCCTCCATTTGCACAAAAGCCTCACCCGACGGGGTGAGGCTGTTTTGAAACGTGTCCCGCGTAAGGCTTACAAGAAGATGAACTTGGCGATGAAGATCGCGCAGAGCACCCACAGGCTGACGGAAATTTCCTTGTACTTGCCGGTACCGGCCTTCAGCGCCACGTAGGTGATGAAGCCCAGTGCGATGCCGTCGGCGACCGAAAAGGTCAGCGGCATCATGATCGCGGTAACAATCGCCGGAATGCTGTCAGTCGCTTCGTCCCATTCGATGTGGGCCATGCCGCCCATCATCAACATCGCTACATAAATCAGCGCGCCAGCGGTGGCATAGGCAGGGATCATGCCGGCCAGCGGAGCGAAGAACATGGCTGCAATAAATAGCACACCTACGGTCACTGCGGTAAGACCAGTCCGACCACCCGCTGCAACACCGGCAGCACTTTCCACGTAGCTGGTGACGGGTGGCACGCCGACCACGGCACCGAACACGCTGGATGCACTGTCAGCTTTCATGGCGCGGGAGAGGTTTTCGATCTTGCCATCAGCACCGACCAGATTGGCGCGTTGAGCCACGCCCATCAGGGTGCCGGCGGTGTCGAACATGTGCACGAAGAGGAACGCCAGGACCACGCTGATCATGCTCACGTTGAACACGCCGGCCACATTCATGGCCATCCAGGTCGGGGCCAGGCTCGGCGGCGCCGACATGATCCCTTCGTAATGCACCAGGCCCAAGCCCCAACCGGCCAGGGTGACGGTGACGATGCTGATGAGGATCGCGCCAAACACTCGGTGGTAGCTGAGAATGGCGATCATCAGGAAGCAGACGGCCGCCAACAGCGGGCCAGGCTCGTGCAGGGAGCCGAGTTTGATCAGGGTAGCCGGGCTGTCGACAACGATACCGGCAGTTTTCAAGCCAATCAGGCCCAGAAACAGACCCACGCCCGCGCCCATGGCGTAGCGCAGGCTCACCGGAATGCTGTTGAGCAGCCATTCACGAATCCGGGAAAACGTCAGGATCATGAACAGAACACCGGAGACAAACACCGCACCGAGTGCGGTTTCCCAGTTGTAGCCCATGGTGCCGACGACGGTGTAAGTGAAGAAAGCGTTCAATCCCATGCCCGGTGCCAGACCCACCGGCCAGTTGGCGTAAAGGCCCATCAGCAGGCAGCCCAGGGCAGCGGCGATGCAGGTGGCGACGAAGGCTGCGCCGTGGTCAATCCCGGCGTCGGCCATGATGTTCGGGTTGACGAAGATGATGTAGGCCATCGTGATGAAGGTAGTCAGACCGGCAATCAGCTCAGTCTTCACCGTGGTGCCATGCAAGCTGAGTTTGAACAGGCGTTCCAGCAAGCCATTACGTATTGGCGGCGAGAGATCCAGCGTCGATGCTTCGGATTTGCGGCTTTCCACAGCGAGTACTCCTCAAGAGTTTTATTTTTATTTCCAGGGCCGGACCCATGAGGGTGGCAGCGGCCCTTTGAGGCACTTGCGAATTTGTTGACCGTATGGTCAGGAACTCGCACGAAGTGGATTATGCTTTTGTGTACAAATAAAGCAAATATTGTTTTCTGTTTTGTTTACGAAAAGTTTGCTGATCGGGATATATCGCCTGTAAAGGCGCCTTCGCGGGCAAGCCGGCACACAGGTTCCGTGTCGTTATCCGACTCTGTGAACGACGAAGATCCGGTGGGCGCGTGGCTTGCCCGCGATGACTGACTTGAGGACAGGCAGATTCTTACTGACTTTTTCCCAATGCCAGATTCACCGCCAACCACCCATTCACCGCCGTCTCCCCAGCCTCGGCAAACACCCGCTCCAGCAATTTCACCTGCTCGCGACGCAGCGACTGCTCGAACCGCGCCCCGTCATCGGTCAGCTCCAGCAAGCGTTTACGCTTGTCCGTTTCGGAAGCAACGCTGTTCACCAAATGCATTTCCACCAATTGCCGCAGCGGCATGTTCAGCGCCTGTTTGCTCACGCCGAGCAACGCCAGCAGCTCCTTGACGCTGAGGTTCGGGTATCGGGCGATGAAAAACACGATGCGCTGATGGACCCGACTCAAGCCTCGCCGCTCAAGCATTTCATCAGCCTTGGCCGTGAACGCCTGGTAACCAAAGAAAAACGCTTCCATGGCCTGTTGCTGGGAAATCGGGTTTTTAAGGTCAATCATGTTGACGTATCCGCTTGGGCTGTCGTAATTTCGGTCAATAAGTTTGACTCATTTTCCTCAAGCCTCGCTACCGGTGACCTCCATGGCTTTTTCCGAACGTGTCTCGCGCCTTAAAAGTTCTTTGATCCGTGAAATCCTTGCTGCCGCTCAGCGCTCGCAGGTGATGTCGTTCGCCGGAGGCCTGCCGGCTGAAGCCATGCTGCCCAAGGTCGATTGGGCTGACATGCCGGTGTCCATTGGCCAATACGGCATGAGCGAAGGTGAGCCGGCGTTGCGAGAAGCGCTGGCGATGGAGGCCCGGAAGTTGGGCGTGCCGTGTGAGGCGAGCCAGGTGTTGGTGGTCAGCGGTTCCCAGCAGACGTTGGACCTGGCCGCCAAGCTGTACATCGACAAAGGCACCGAGGTGTTTCTCGAGGCGCCGACTTACCTGGCGGCCCTGCAAATCTTCCAGTTGTTCGGCGCGAACTGCATTACCGTGCCGCTGGAGGCCGACGGCCCGGACCTGGTGCAGTTGCGTACTCGCCTTGAGGAACATCGTCCGGCGTTCATCTACCTGATCCCGACTTTCCAGAATCCATCGGCCGTGCGCTACAGCGAGGCCAAGCGCGATGCCGTGGCGGCACTGCTGGATGAATTCGGCGTGACCTTGATTGAAGACGAGCCCTACCGCGAACTGACTTTCGATGGTGGCAGCGCCACGCCCATCGTCAGCCGCTTGAAAAAATCCAGCTGGATCTACACCGGTACCGTGTCGAAAACCCTGATGCCCGGTTTGCGTGTCGGCTACTTGATCGCCAGCCCGGATTTGTTCCCGTATTTGCTCAAGCTCAAGCAGTCGGCGGACTTGCACACCAATCGCGTCGGCCAGTGGCAAGCCTTGCAATGGATCGGCAGCGAGCGGTATCAGCAGCATCGCAGTGAGTTGCGGGATTTTTACCGGGTGCGTCGGGATGCGTTCCAGGTGGCGCTGCACACTCATTTTGCTGATCTGGCGGATTGGAACGAGCCCCAGGGCGGGCTGTTTTTCTGGTTGAAGCTCAAGCAGCCGCTGGACACGCGAACCTTGCTCAACGCGGCATTGACCAATGATGTGGCATTCATGCCGGGCGAACCGTTTTTCCCTGAGCCGGACAAGCATCATGGGTATTTGCGATTGAATTTCAGCCACATCGACCCGGCGCGATTGGATGAGGGGCTTAGGCGATTGGCGGCGGTAGTGCGAGAGGCTCAGGCGGCGCAAGCGGCCTGAAACGAATAAACCGGCTCAACGGCCGGTTTATTTTTGTCTGGGTTTTATAGTGTCTGGAAGGACCCTGTCGCCAGCAAGCCGGCTCCTACAATAGGCAGTGCAAACAAGATCTGTTCACGCCGCACAACCTGTAGGAGCCGGCTTGCTGGCGATGGCGTCCGTCAGAACACCACAAAAAACATCAGGCTGCCGCGAACCGCTTATCCAGATAATCAATAATCACCTTGGACTCGTACATCCAGGTGGTCTCGCCATTCTCTTCAATCCGCAGGCACGGCACTTTGATCTTCCCGCCTTGCTCCAGCAAAGCCTGGCGGTCTTGCTCGTTGTTCTTCGCGTCACGCAACGCCACCGGTACATTCAGGCGGCGCAGGGTGCGGCGGGTTTTCACGCAGAACGGGCAGGCGTGGAATTGATACAGGGTCAGGCCCTTGGCGGCGGATTCGACCTGAGCCTGAGCGGCGGCGGGGCGCTTCTTTTTGCTGGGGCGGGTGATGAAGTCGATGAAGATGATCAGTTGGCCAAGGCCGACACGAAGCGCTTTTACGAACACGTTGAAAGCCTCACGGTGTGAACAAAGAAAGGCGCGCAGCTTACCTGATTTTTTTTCAGGCGAAAAAAAACCGGCGATGAATGCCGGTTTTCTTTGTGTTGCGAATTACTTGATGAGGCTGAGGAATTCGCTGCGGGTCGCGGCGTTCTCGCGGAACTCACCGAGCATCACCGACGTGATCATCGACGAATTCTGCTTTTCCACACCGCGCATCATCATGCACATGTGCTTGGCCTCGATCACCACCGCAACGCCCAGGGCGCCGGTGACCTGCTGGACCGCGTCGGCGATCTGGCGGCTGAGGTTTTCCTGGATCTGCAGGCGGCGAGCGTACATATCGACGATTCGCGCGACCTTCGACAGGCCCAACACCTTGCCGCTCGGGATGTAGGCAACATGCGCCTTGCCGATAAACGGCAGCAGGTGGTGTTCGCACAACGAGTACAGCTCGATGTCCTTGACCAGCACCATTTCGCTGTTGTCGGAGCTGAACAAGGCACCGTTGGTGACTTCTTCGAGCGTCTGTTCATAACCGCGGCAGAGATACTGCATGGCTTTGGCGGCACGTTTTGGCGTGTCGAGCAGGCCTTCGCGGGACACGTCCTCGCCCAATTGGCCGAGAATCGCGGTGTAATTCTGTTCCAGGGACATGAAACTACCTGTGGGATTTTACGCAAAGGGCAAGGGTACGGTGGCGGACACGGCGCTGCAAGCGTGATGCATCAGCTTTTATTCGTCGCGACCTTCCATCATGGTGCGTTTGAGCATCACATAAACAGCTCCGGCACCGCCGTGTTTCGCCTGGCACGAAGCGAAGCCAAGCACCTGCGGATGCTGGCGCAGCCAGGTGTTGACGTGGCTTTTGATCATCGGCCGCTTGCCGTCCAGGCGCACGGCCTTGCCGTGGGTGACGCGCACGCAGCGGATTTCGAATTTGGTCGCTTCAGCGAGGAAGGCCCAGAGGGTTTCCCGGGCCTTTTCCACATTCATGCCGTGCAGGTCGAGGCTGCCTTCGAACGGAATCTGGCCAACCTTGAGCTTGCGCATCTGGCTTTCCTGCACGCCGTCACGCGCCCACATCAGTTCGTCTTCCGGGCCGACGTCGATCACGAACTGATCAGACAGCCCGTCGACGGTGGTGGCATCGGTACGCACGGTGGCGGCCTGGCGCAGCTTGGCGATCTGTGCGCGGTCAGCTTTGGGTTTGCCGGTTTCGGCGCGATCGTGCTTGATCGGCTTGACGCCTTGGATCGCGCTTTTGAACAGGGAAAAATCGTCGTCTTGCATGTCAGCCTCCGCGAAGGGCGGCCAGTTTACCCAACTCGAAGCGAATGGGCGCGCGACAAAGTGCGCCGCATTGGGCTCAGTCGTGTTTTTTCATCAGATGCGGGGACATGTTCAGCGCCCGCGACTGTCGCGAACGGCGCCGGCAGCGGCGCCACATCCACACGCCGAGGTACAGCACGAACAGGCCAATCACCAGAATCACGGCCGCACCGACCCGGTTGGTATTCATCTCACCCAGGGCCGGGGCGTGGCCGAGCAGGCTGGCGACGCCGGCCATGGCGAGCAGTACACCGCTCATTGCCAGCAGCGCAGCGAATGCTGCGCCGATTCGAAAACGCCAGTTGCTTTGGCCTTTGGGCCGCAAGCGGCGAGCGTCAAAACCATCGGATAACTTCATTCCGACCTTCCTCAATGGGTATCGGCCCTTCGACCGGGAGTTGACCGGGATGTTCCTGAGGCTAAGACAATTACGGCTAATGAGAGACTTTTGCGGATGAGCGGCGGTGCAGACCGCTCATGGACGTATTGATCAGACCAGATCGCTGGTCTGGGCGATGGCGGCAAAGTTGTCCGCCATGATCGCCATTTCGGTCTGCTGAACATGCTCGGCGCTCAGGACGCCGCCTTTGTAGGGCAGATCGCGGGTAGCACAGGCGTCTTCCACCAGCGTGCAACGGAACCCCAGGTTTTTCGCGGCACGCACCGTGGTGCTGACACTGGAGTGACTCATGAAGCCGCACACCACCAGGTCCAGGCCCAGCCCTTCCAGGCGGTTTTTCAGGTCCGTACCGTGAAAGGCGCTCGGCAGCAGTTTGCCAATCACAGCTTCATCGCCTTGAGGCTCGAGGCCCGGGATGAATTCTCCGCGCTCGCCTTGTGGGTCGAACAACCCACCGACGGTGCCGAGGTGGCGGACATGTATGACCGGCCTGCCCGCCGCACGGGCAGCAGTCACCAGTTTCTTGATGTTCGCGACAGCCGCATCCATGCCGCTCAGGGCCAGGGGACCGCTGAGGTATTCTTTCTGGGCATCGATGATGATCAGGGTCGCTTGACTCAGTTTGGCTGCTGCATAACCGCGGCCGCTGAGTTGAAACATCGTTTGTGGAACGGACATTCTGGGGCTCCTTTGAGTGGGGCTTTTGCGACATTGTCCTCCGGCTGAGCGCTTCTGTGAATCGCTACTATTGTAGGCACCGTCGTTACTGGCGTGCAGCGTTGTCAAGTGCCCCGTTTTGTTCAATACCCAGCTGATAAAAGAGATTAGTCCTACATTTGCTCCGGCGTTTTTCCCGCGTCGTCGTGGCGTCGTTTGGCTGGTAGAATCGCCAGTCGATTTTTCTGGAGTTTGCCGTCGTGATCACTTCCCGCCTTCGTACCCTGCGTGACCATATCCGTTGGGCCGTCAGCCGCTTCCATGGGGAGGATCTGTTTTTCGGCCATGGGACCGACAATGCCTGGGACGAAGCCCGTCAACTGGTGTTGGGTGCGTTGCACTTGCCGTGGGAAATCGCCGACAGCTATCTCGATTGCAACCTGGAAGAAGACGAACTGGTCCACGTGCAGCGGTTGCTCAAGCGCCGTATCGAAGAACGCGTGCCGACCGCTTACTTGCTGGGCGAAGCCTGGTTCTGTGGCATGTCGTTCATTGTCGACGAGCGTGTGTTAATCCCGCGTTCACCGATTGGCGAGCTGATCGAAAACCGTTTCACGCCATGGCTGGGCACTGAGCCTGCAAGGATTCTCGACCTGTGCACCGGTTCCGGTTGCATCGGTATCGCCTGCGCCTACGAGTTCCAGAACGCCGAGGTGGTGCTGGCGGATCTGTCGTTCGAAGCGCTGGAAGTGGCCAACCAGAACATCGAACGTCACGGCGTTGATGAGCGGGTCTACACCGTACAGGGCGATGGATTTGATGGTTTGCCGGGCCAGCGTTTCGACCTGATCGTGTCGAACCCGCCGTATGTCGATGCCGAAGACTTCGCCGACATGCCGGATGAATACCAGCACGAACCGGAACTGGGGCTGGCCTGCGGTGACGATGGTTTGAACCTGGTGCGGCGCATGCTCGCCGAAGCGGCGGACCATTTGACCGAGAAGGGCTTGCTGATTGTCGAAGTGGGCAACAGCCAGGTTCACGTCGAGGCGTTGTACCCGGAAGTGGACTTCGCCTGGCTGGAGTTCGAGCGGGGCGGGCATGGCGTGTTCATGCTGACGGCCGAGCAGTGCCGCGACCATCAGGCACTATTCGCTTCCCGCGTCTGACCTTAAACATTGTGGTGAGGGAGCAAGCTCCCTCGCCACAGATGGGTCCCTGCCGGCCTATCAGCGGTGCGTAGCAATCCAGATCAACAGCCCCGCCTGAAACACTGCAAACGCCACCAGACAGGTGATCGTGAAGCGCAGCCCGGCGTCTTCACGCTTGTACTTGCTGACTTTCTCTTCGTGCTTCTTGAGCTTTACTTCCTGCTCGGCCAGGTTCTGTTCGGCCTGCTGGAGCATCTGTGCTGCTTCAAGAATTTCCACGATCTGCAGTTTTTCCGTGTTCCAGTCACTCAACAGATCGCCGACCCGCACGTCTTTGACGCTGCCCTTCAAATGTTGGGCGTCGGCGTAGACCACATCAAACCCGTGCACCCGTAAAAAATGATCGCGGCGCAGGCGCGTGTCTTCGTTCAGTGCGTCCTTGTTGTTCAGGTCAACGCCGTCGACGGTGTAGCCGGGCCAGCGCTTTTTCGCCCAAGCGATGCCTTGGGCGGCCATGAAGCGGCCGATGCCGCGGTTCATCGGCTCGATCTGCAAGCCGCTGTCCGGGCCGAAATGCACGCTTTTTTCGGTGTGATCGACCCACACGTCCAGATGATTCTGTTCCTTGCGCACACGCTGGGCGGGCAGGGTGATGCTCATGCGCATCAGGCTGCGCTGCTTGTCATTGCGTTCGGCATAGCCGAATTCGACAAAGCGCAGGGGACGGCCACCCGTACTGCGATCGGTCTGCAACGGTGCCAGACGGAGCATTTTATGGTGCTCGACGTTGACGTCCGCCCATGGCAGCTCAACCGCTGGCGGTGCGTCTTTTTCAGCGGTGTCGACGGGTGAAGTCTGGGTATCAGTCATAACGGCGCGATCCTGTCCAAGCTCAACGTGTCACCAGTCATTGCGCTGGCGACAAAGGCTTATCGGCCGTTTTTTTCAGGACTGGAGTGCAACATCGCTCAACTGGAGCGAAGTCCGTCAATAAACTCGAAGATTTTCGCGCCCAACTCGGCCGCCAGTGGCAAATTCGGATCTTTATAGGAAGCCAATTGCCGTTTGACGTCGTTGGGCACGATGCGCATGACGTGGTTCATGCCTTCGATCAGCGCCAGCTCGGCGTCCGGTTTGGCGGCCTTGAGCAGACGGGCGTCGTTGACTCCGACCTGAATGTCATTACTGCCCTGAATGATCAGCGCCGGCATTTTCAGTTTTGCGAACGCAGCGGCCGGGTCCTGGCGGAACAGGGAAATCAGGTAGGGCTGCACACTTGGACGGAAAATCACCTGGAGTTGCGGCGGCACGTTGTCGTCGACCTTGCCGGCCTTGAGGCTGTCGAGCAGTTCATTGCTGCGCAGCATCAGCGCTGGCGGCAGGCGATTGCTCAATTGTTGGCGAATGACCTGATCAACCGGCCGGGCGCTGCCGGACATGGAAATCACGGCCGTCGCATCGACGCTCGGCGCGGCGAGGCTGGCGATCAAGGCGCCTTCGCTATGACCGAGAAGAATCAGTTTGCCGAAACGCGGATCGGTCTTGAGCTTGCGGCCCCAGGCTTCGGCGTCGGAAACATAGGCATCCAGCGTCAGATTGCGCTCATCCGGCGTGGCCGCCAGGCTCGCCGCCACGCCGCGTTTGTCGTAGCGCACACTGGCGATGTTGTGTTTGGCCAGCACCCACGCCAACCGTTTAAGGCTGTCGTTGCGCCCGCCATCGGGGTTGTTTCCGTCACGATCCGTAGGACCGGAGCCGGAAATGATCAGGACAACCGGTACCGGCGTGTCGGATTTTGGCAGCAGCAGCGAGCCGAAAAGCTCTCCGGTGCCGGTGTCCAACGAGATCGGCCGTTGCAGGACGGTGGCCTGGGCGAAGCCTGTAAACAAGGTAAGGGTCAAAAGTAAAACTCGCAGCATCATCACGCCATCATCATCAAGATGCCGGTTGGACTAACAGACACCCATAAGGTTCGAGGATGAACTACTTGGGTAGCCTGCGTATACTGGCGCGCATTACGTATTTGGGTTCGATTTCACGGAGCGTCCTGCATGTCCGGCAATACCTACGGCAAGCTGTTCACTGTCACCACCGCGGGCGAAAGCCATGGTCCGGCGTTGGTCGCCATTGTCGATGGCTGCCCGCCGGGCCTGGAGATCTCCCTTGAAGATCTGCAGCACGACCTGGATCGCCGCAAGCCCGGCACCAGCCGCCACACCACCCAGCGCCAGGAAGCCGACGAAGTCGAAATCCTCTCCGGCGTGTTCGAAGGTCGCACCACCGGTTGCGCCATCGGCCTGTTGATCCGCAACACCGACCAGAAGTCCAAGGACTACTCGGCGATCAAGGACCTGTTCCGCCCGGCCCACGCCGACTACACCTACCACCACAAATACGGCGAGCGCGATTATCGCGGCGGCGGTCGCAGCTCGGCGCGGGAAACTGCGATGCGCGTGGCGGCCGGAGCGATTGCCAAGAAATACCTGGCGTCCCAAGGCATCGTCATTCGCGGCTACATGAGCCAGCTCGGCCCGATTGAAATCCCGTTCAAGACCTGGGATTCGGTCGAAGAAAACGCCTTCTTCAGCCCCGACCCGGACAAAGTGCCGGAGCTGGAAGCGTATATGGATCAGCTGCGCCGCGACCAGGATTCGGTCGGTGCGAAGATCACCGTGGTCGCCGAAGGCGTGATGCCGGGCCTCGGCGAGCCGATCTTCGACCGCCTCGACGCTGAACTGGCCCACGCGCTGATGAGCATCAACGCGGTCAAAGGCGTGGAAATCGGCGCCGGTTTCGCCAGCGTCGCCCAGCGTGGCACCGAGCATCGCGACGAAATGACCCCGCAAGGCTTCCTCAGCAACAACGCGGGCGGCATTCTCGGCGGTATTTCGTCCGGTCAGCCGATCGTTGCGCATCTGGCATTGAAGCCGACATCCAGCATCACCACGCCGGGTCGATCCATCGACATTCATGGCAACCCGGTGGACGTGATCACCAAGGGCCGTCACGACCCGTGCGTCGGCATCCGCGCCACACCAATCGCCGAAGCGATGATGGCCATCGTGCTGATGGACCATCTGCTGCGTCACCGCGGGCAGAACGCCGACGTGCGCGTGAGCACGCCGGTGCTGGGTCAGCTTTAATGGCTGACCTCACGGCCGCTGCAATCTGATGGTTGCGGCGGCGCTCCCGTACTGGCGGCTCTCCAGTTTCTATCTGTTCTATTTCGCCTTGCTCGGTTCGACAGCGCCGTTTCTGGCGCTGTACTTCGATCACCTGGGATTTTCCGCGGCGCGCATCGGCGAGCTGGTGGCAATCCCGATGCTGATGCGCTGCGTAGCGCCGAACATCTGGGGCTGGCTGGGTGACTACACCGGTCGGCGACTGGCCATCGTGCGTTTCGGCGCGGTGTGCACATTGCTCACCTTCTCACTGATTTTCGTCAGCAAGAGCTACGCCTGGCTGGCGATGGTCATGGCGCTGCACGCGTTCTTCTGGCACGCGGTGCTGCCGCAGTTTGAAGTCATCACCCTGGCACATCTGCAGGGGCAGACTTCGCGCTACAGCCAGATTCGCCTGTGGGGCTCCATCGGTTTCATCATTACGGTGGTTGTACTGGGGCGTCTGTTTGAATGGCTGAGCCTGGACATCTACCCGGCGGCGCTGGTGCTGATTATGGCCGGCATCGTCCTGAGCAGCCTGTGGGTGCCGAACGCCCAGCCGGCACCGGGCAATCGGGTGGCGGGGGAAGGGTTTCTCAAGCAGCTGCGCAGCCCCGGCGTGCTGGCCTTTTACGGCAGCGTAGCGTTGATGCAGATGAGTCACGGGCCGTATTACACCTTTCTGACCCTTCACCTTGAGCGTCTGGGCTACGGCCGCGGCGTGATCGGCATGCTGTGGGCCGTTGGTGTGGTGGCAGAAGTGTTGATGTTCATGGCCATGAGCAGAATCCTTGCGCGTTTCTCGCTGCGCCGGGTATTGCTGGCGAGTTTTCTGCTGGCGGCGCTGCGTTGGCTGCTGCTCGGCTCGCTGGCCGAGTTTCTCTGGGTGCTGCTGTTTGCCCAGGTCTTGCACGCGGCGACGTTCGGCAGCTTTCACGCCGCCGCCATTGCCTTCGTGCAACGCAGTTTCGGTGCGCGCCAGCAAGGGCAGGGCCAAGCGTTATATGCCGCGCTCGCCGGCACGGGCGGCGCCATGGGCGCGTTGTATTCCGGCTACAGCTGGAATGCCCTCGGCGCGGCATGGACCTTTAGTATTGCCAGTCTCGCCGCCGTCGCGGCAGCCGTTATCATTGCCACACGGATGCAAGAGGACAGGCCATGAGCCGTCCTGTGAACAGCTTCCCCCGGCAAACGAGGCTTTTGAATTTTTGTTCGAGTGCGAGTTGAAGACACGCTCGCTCTTAACCGTTAAGGAGTTGCCCTGATGAGCAGCCTGTCCGTCTATCACGTCTCCAGCCCCGAGATTCCCAACAAGGTGCTGACCCATCTCGAAGACATTCAGTCGACCCTGGCCGAGCACGGCGTGCGTTTCGACCGCTGGCAAGCCGCTGCGAAAATCCAGCCCGGTGCGAGCCAGGAAGAGCTGATCGGCGCCTACCAGCAACCCATCGACAAGCTGATGACCGAGCGCGGCTACATCAACGTCGATGTGCTCAGCGTCACCAGCGAGCATCCGCAAGTGGAAGAACTGCGCGTGCAGTTACTCGAAGAGCATCGCCTTGAGGAAGATGACGTACGATTTTTCGTCGCCGGCCGTGGCCTGTTTACTCTGCACATCGACGATTACGTCTACGCCGTGCTCTGCGAGAAAAACGACCTGATTTCGGTGCCGGCCGGTACCAGGCAATGGTTCGACATGGGCGAACGCCCGCATTTCGTCACCATCCACCTGTTCAACAACCCGCAAGGCCGTGAACCCAATTTCACCGGCAACAAGATTGCCGGGCAGTTTCCGCGTCTTGAGGACTGAGAGGATTCGAAGCGTGGGTGAATCCCGCTACCTTCCAAGCACCGCATAAACCTGTGGAAGCGAGCAATCTCGCTCCCACAGTGTTTAATGTTTACAGCGAATGATAAGTCGGCAGCGCAAACCGTTGCTGGCTCTGCAACATGGAAATTTGCGGCAGCTCACTGGCCTGTTCGGCAAGGTCACGGCGAATCGCGCTGATGACCCACGACAGTTGGTCGCCATTGTGCAATTGCTGGTAGGAAATCGAGCGTTTGAACTCTCTGCCTTCACCACCGCGCAGGGTCAGCAGAATTCCACCGTCAGGGCGAGGCTGGGTGGCAACTTCGAAGTTGGAGAACAAGGACGAAAATTTTTCTTGGATCAGGCTCATGTCTATCAGCTCCGTTAGCTCTTGAATGGCAAGCATGTGGAGAGAGTTGCAGTGATTGTGCCAGCACCCTCGTGTTTTAAAATTCCTTTAAAAACAGCTAGTTAGATATTTTTAGTTTTTTCACTTCCGTGCAATTTGCATGAAGGGCCATCGTGCATCCTGCATTTTGCAGGTTCCTCGGCAATCGGATGGAACCATTGCCCAGGCAGGTGCTCCCGCATTCCCCCGGCACGGGTGCGGATACAAAACATTTCAAAAACCGCGTGTACAGCTCAAGAACCGTTGACGTATTTTCGGGCTCAATCAACGCCGCCCGACAATAAAAAGATCGAACGGGAGCAGATATGAGCCACACGCCAAGCGACACGATTACCTGGGGCATGATGCTCCGCAAGCTGCCCTCCATAGCCAAAGCCATTCCGCGCGTGGTGAAGGGGATGAAGGTGGCCAACGTCAAGGACCCGACCCAACCGTGTGGCCTGGGGTGGAGTTTCGAGCAGGCCACTTTGCGCAACCCTGATGGTCCGGCATTGCTGCACGGCGACGTTGCGCTGACTTATGCACAGGTCAATCAATGGGCCAATCGCATTGCCCACCATCTGATCGAGCAAGGCATCGTCAAGGGCCACGTGGTGGCGGTGTTCATCGAGAATCGCCCGGAATTGCTGGTGACGATCCTGGCAGTGGCCAAGGTTGGCGCGATCACGGCGTTGCTCAATACCTCGCAAACCCGTGACACCCTCGTACACAGCGTAAACCTGGTGAAACCGGCTGCCATCGTCGTTGGCGAGGAGTTGGTCCCGGCGTTCCTGGCGGTGCGCGAGCAAGTGTCGATCGATTCGGCGCGCACCTGGTTTGTCGCCGATCAAGACACCTGGAGTCATCCGGGAATCGCTCCGCAGGGGTTCATCAATCTGATGACTGCCAGCATCGACGCCAACAGTGAAAACCCCGCCAGCAGCCAGCAGATTTTTTTCGACGACCCTTGTTTCTACATTTACACCTCCGGCACCACGGGGTTGCCCAAGGCCGGGGTGTTCAAGCATGGGCGCTGGATGCGCAGCTCCGCCAGCTTCGGGATGATCGCGCTGGATATGCGTCCCGAGGATGTCGTCTATTGCACCTTGCCGCTGTATCACGCCACCGGTTTATGCGTGTGCTGGGGCTCGGCCGTCAGCGGCGCTTCGGGTTTCGCCATCCGCCGCAAATTCAGCGCCAGCCAATTCTGGAACGACGTGCACAAGTACCGGGCGACGACCATCGGTTACGTGGGCGAGTTGTGCCGTTACCTGGTCGATCAACCGCCCAGTGCCGACGACGGCAAACACGGGGTCAGGAAAATGATCGGCAACGGTCTGCGCCCCGGCGCATGGACTGAGTTCAAGACACGCTTCGCCGTGGATCACATCTGCGAACTCTATGCCGCCAGTGACGGCAATATCGGTTTCACTAACATTCTGAACTTCGACAACACCGTCGGTTTTTCCCTGATGTCGTGGGAGTTGGCGGCGTATGACCACGACAGTGGTGCGCCGACCCGTGGCACCAACGGCTTCATGCGCAAGGTCGGCAAGGGCGAGCAGGGCTTGTTGCTGGCCAAAATCGACGACAAGGCACCGCTGGACGGCTACACCGATCCGCAGAAAACCGAGAAAGTCGTCCTTCACGATGTGTTCGAGAAAGGCGACCGATACTTCAACACCGGAGATCTGCTGCGCAACATCGGTTTCGGGCACGCCCAGTTTGTCGATCGCTTGGGAGACACCTACCGCTGGAAGGGCGAGAACGTCTCAACCACCGAGGTCGAGAACATCCTCCTGCAGTACCCGCCTATTTCCGAAGCGGTCGCCTACGGCGTAGAAATCCGCAACACCAACGGCCGCGCCGGGATGGCCGCGATCACGCCGGCGGAGTCATTGGCAACCCTGGACTTTAGCGAACTGCTGGCTTTTGTCCGCCAGCACATGCCGGCCTACGCGGTGCCGTTGTTCCTGCGGGTGAAAGTGAAAATGGAGACCACCGGGACTTTCAAGTACCAGAAAACCCGGCTCAAGGACGAAGCGTTCGACCCGGGCAGAACCGGTGATGACCCGATTTACGCCTGGCTGCCCGGCACCGACACTTACGTGCAGGTCACCGAGCAGGTGCTAGCGGACATTCAGGCTGGCAAGTATCGTTATTGAATGTGGCTATAGGCTCGCATCAGAAAAAAGAAGTGACAGTGTCGGGGCTGCTCGGGAAACTGTCGGCTTTTACGAATGACACAATGGAGTGCCCAATGTCCGACAAAAGCCGCCAGATGACCCCCGAAGAAGCTGCCGAGTTTGCCGAACAGGTATTCAACAAGGCGCGCGAGGGCGATGCGGCCATGATGGCTGCGCTGCTGAGCAAAGGCCTGCCGCCGAACCTGCGCAACCACAAGGGCGACACCTTGCTGATGCTGGCCGCGTATCACGGCCATGTCGATACCGTGAAAGTCTTGCTCGAACACAAGGCCGATCCGGAAGTCCGCAATGACAACGGGCAAAGCCCGATTGCCGGCGCCGCGTTCAAGGGTGACCTGGCGGTGATCAAGGCGTTGGTTGAAGGCGGCGCGCAGGTGGAAGGCTCGTCATTCGACGGCCGCACGGCGCTGATGATGGCCGCGATGTTCAACCGCGTTGAAGTCGTCGATTACCTGATCAGCAAAGGTGCCGACCCGAAAGCCAAGGACGCCAATGGCATTACCGCGCTCGATGCCGCCAAGACATTGGGCGCTACCGACACCATCGCGCAGCTGGAAAAACTGCTGGGCTGATAGGCCTGCGAAAGATCGCAAGCTTCGACAGCACCCTTTAGGTAGGCGCTGTCGAAGGCTGCGATCTTTTTGGTTTTTGCGGTTATCCTTCGCACCTCAAAATTCCCTCGCTACAGGATCTACCCCATGAAAGCCGCACTCGTCGAACTCATCAGCAAAATCAGCTCCGGGTGCATGGGCGATGACGAAATCCAGAAAGTCGCTGACGAAGCGGCCCAGGCCTACGCGGATCCAGAGGGTTTTCTGACAGCCAACCCGGACATCAACTACGACGAAACCTTCCCGATCCCGTTGGGCGAGTGGGTCGTCGTCGGCAGCCTGCCGGAAACCGTGCTGTTCCAGGCCGACACCTACGTGGACCTGTTCGCACAGATCGTCGCCTCGTTTGGCCCTGGGGTCGATTTCAACCTCAAGCCCAAACAACTGGCCAAGACCGAAGCGCTGACCGCGCTCAATCGCATCCAGGTGCAGATGAGCAGCCTGAACAAGGAAAACGGCGGTTATACGCTGATGAACTTCAGCCAATTGCTGGACGACGAGTTGCAAGTGGTGCTGGTTTACGGCAATGACCTGCCACGGGTGCTGGAGCTGTGCGCCGAAGTCGGCATCGCAGCGGCGCCATCCCTCGAAGCGTTGAAAGTGGCCATTCACGTCTGAGGCCACAAAGCTGTCAATAAAAGGGAACCCTGGCCATGGCCGGCTATCCTAAGGGGGCATACCACTCTTCAGGAGCGTCACCATGGGTTCCACCTTTAACAGCCTGGTAGGCCTGATCATTCTTGCCCTGGATATCTGGGCCATCATCAATGTACTGAAAAGTGGCTCCGAGACCGGGATGAAAGTCCTCTGGGTGCTATTGATCCTGTTGCTGCCGGTTTTGGGCCTGATCATTTGGGCGATTGCGGGACCGCGGGGGAATGTCAGAATCTGACCGGGTTCTCAAGCCCGACGCATTTCCCCGGCAGGAGCGAGCCTGCTCGCTCCTGCCGTCTGGACGGCAGTTGATCCAGGGGAACGATTAGCCAGCTACCCAGGTCGAGATAGTTGTAAGCCCATTTGCGGGTTTGATCGAGGAGACTCCGATGTCCAACTGGAAAGTCACTTTCGTGGATGATCACGGTGAAACCGTCGACGAAATCTTCGAGTGCGAGGAATGCCCGAGCCATGAGCAGGCCGCCAAACTCATCAAGGAACGTTTCCTTCCTGTCGCCGCGAAGCTGGATCTGAACGATTTCGAAGGGCGAACCACTGACGCCAGCGTGAAAAACCTGAAAGCCCAGAACAGCATTCAAATCCTCGGCATCACGCCAATCTGAACACCTCCTGTCTCATTCACAACCAGGCCTTGGCAGCAGCTCTATCTTGGGGCTAATCTGCAATCGAGATCAGCGAATGGATCGCTAAGGTCTGGTCTTGTCAGCTCCATGCTTGTTTCCCGTCGGCACATCGGTTGCCGAATCGCTCGCACCCTCGGGTCGCGTGCGTCAGGGAGTACGGAAAGTCTATCCATCAGTTTGAGGAGGACGTTTCATGAGCACAGCCCATCAAGAAGACATCAGCAGCAGTGTGCTGCGCCGCATGAAAGAAGGCGGTTTTGATTTTTCACGGTTCCATCCCATCGAGTTCTACGCCATTTTCCCGGACGAGGAGCGGGCACGCAGGGCGGCACGTCAATTTCATCATGGTGAATCGCTGAATGCGCAAATCAGTGTGCGCGACGACGGCGCATGGGCGCTCGAACTGAGCAAAGTGATGTACGCCACTTACGATGACATCGGCGATTTCGAACAGGGTTTCGAAGCGGTGGTCGAGCCATTGGGCGGCATCATTGAAGGCTGGGGTGTCAAGCAGGAGGTACGAGGGCGACTCGCATAACGCTATGAACAGTAACAAGCATCAGCAACGGCTGACCTTTGGGTTGGCCGTTTTTGTTTTTGATTCACAACATTTCAGAAAGGCAAAAAAAAGCCGCCCAAAACGGGCGGCTAAAGGGAAGTTCGGTGAGCTTTTCAGCGAATGCACGGATTATCCCCAGTGCTGACCGGGCAGTGAAATCAACTCTGACTATGCTGGTGATAGGCGACAACAACGCCTTGCAATGAAGCGGGGGCGATCAGGTTGGGGCGTTTGCCGCACAGGATTGGTGCGGTGTGTCCGCGTTGAATATCCAACCGATTGATATCAAAGCGTTTATGCCGATGGCACGGGCCTTGCGAAGGCCTGCATGTCCGGGTGACAAGGAGTACGGCATGATCCGCACCTATTTTGATGAGATGTACGATGCCGGCGGCCAGGTCCGCCCGCATTATCGGGAGTTTGCCCGTTGGCTGGCCGAAACGCCTGACGAGCTTTTGGCACAACGGCGACGCGAGGCCGATCTGTTATTTCATCGCGCCGGGATTACTTTCACGCTCTACGGTGATGAGCAGGGGACAGAGCGCCTGATTCCCTTCGACACCATTCCCCGAAGCATCCCCGCCAGCGAATGGCGAGTGGTCGAGCGCGGTTGCATCCAGCGGGTCAAGGCGTTGAACATGTTCCTCGCCGACCTTTACCACGAGCAACGCATCATCAAGGCCGGGATCATTCCAGCCGAACAGGTGCTGGCCAACGAGCAATACCAGTTGGCGATGCAGGGCCTGGATCTGCACCGCGATATCTATTCGCACATCTCCGGCGTCGATCTGGTGCGCGACGGCGACGGCACGTACTACGTGCTCGAAGACAACCTGCGGACCCCGAGCGGCGTCAGCTACATGCTCGAAGACCGCAAGATGATGATGCGCCTGTTCCCCGAGCTGTTCGCGGCACAACGGATTGCCCCCATCGACCACTACCCGAACCTGTTGCTCGACACCCTGAAAAGCTCAAGCCCGATCGACAACCCGAGCGTTGTGGTACTGACCCCGGGACGATTCAACAGCGCGTTCTTCGAACATGCGTTCCTGGCACGGGAAATGGGCGTGGAACTGGTCGAAGGCGCGGATTTGTTCGTGCGCGACGACAAGGTCTACATGCGCACCACCGACGGCCCCAAAGCCGTCGACGTGATCTACCGTCGCCTCGACGATGCCTTCCTCGATCCGCTGGCGTTCAATCCGGATTCGATGCTCGGCGTACCTGGGCTGCTGTCGTCCTACCGTTCCGGCAACGTGGTGCTGGCCAATGCCATCGGCACGGGGGTGGCGGACGACAAATCGGTGTATCCGTTCGTGACTGACATGATTCGCTTCTACCTGGATGAAGAGCCGATTCTCAAGAACGTTCCTACGTGGCAGTGCCGTAATCCTTCTGAACTTTCCCACGTGCTGGCCAATCTTCCAGAACTGGTAGTCAAGGAAACCCAAGGCTCCGGCGGTTACGGAATGCTGGTGGGGCCGGCGGCGACGGCGGCGGAAATCGAGTCCTTTCGCGCACGCATCATTGCCAAGCCCCACGCCTATATCGCACAACCGACCCTGTCGCTGTCGACCTGTCCGACGTTTGTCGAAAACGGTATCGCACCGCGGCATATCGATCTGCGTCCGTTTGTATTGTCAGGCCGTGAAACCCGGGTCGTGCCCGGCGGTTTGACCCGTGTCGCCCTGCGCGAAGGCTCCCTGGTGGTGAATTCCTCCCAGGGTGGCGGAACCAAGGACACCTGGGTGGTCGAGGATTGAAGGAAGCCTGTCATGCTAAGTAGAACTGCCTCGGATTTGTATTGGATGTCGCGCTACCTGGAGCGGGCGGAAAACCTCGCACGGATGCTCGACATCAGTTACTCGCTGTCACTGATGCCACAGGATGGCCGTGGCAACGGCTTGCACGAACTGGCCATGCCGCTGTTGATTACCGGCACGCTGGACGATTACCTCGAACGCCACGGCGAATTGCACGCCGAGCGGTTGCTGCATTTCTTCGCCCTGGACGCGGCCAACCCGGCCAGCATCTACAGTTGTCTCGGCGCGGCGCGGGCGAGTGCTCATGCGGTGCGTGGGCGAATCACCGCCGACATGTGGGAAAACATCAATGCCACCTGGCTGGAAATTCGCGGCATCGCCGAACAGGGCCTCAGCCGTTACGGCATGAGTCGTTTCTGCGAGTGGATCAAGGAACGTTCCCACCTGTTCCGGGGCGCGTCCTACGGCACCATCATGCGTAACGACGCCTTTCGCTTCATCCGTCTGGGCACGTTCATCGAAAGGGCCGACAACACGTTGCGCCTGCTCGACGCCCGTTACGAAATGGCCGGTGATCAAGCCGAAGCGGTCAGTGACGGCACGGCGCACGCTTATTACCAGTGGAGTGCGCTACTGCGGGCTCTCTCTTCCTTCGAGGCCTACACCGAGATTTACCGTGACGCTCCCGGCGCGCGGCATGTAGCGGAATTGCTGTTGTTGCGGGCAGATGTCCCGCGTTCCCTGCGTGCCTGCACCGAAGAAATCGACCAGATCCTCGCCCAGTTGCCGGGGGCCAACGGCCGTCCCGCGCAACGTATGGCGGCGGAAATAGACGCGCGTCTGCGCTACACCGGCATCAACGAAATTCTCGACGAAGGCCTGCACGCCTGGCTGACCGAGTTCATCCCGCTGGTGCGCCAGTTGGGCAACGCGATTCACAGTTCCTACCTGGAGGCTGCATGAGACTTTCCATAAGCCACGAGACCACCTATCACTACGAAGATCAGGTGCGGGCGAGCATCCAGTATTTGCGACTGACGCCCCACGACAGCGAGCGCCAACATGTACTCAGCTGGCAGCTCGACCTGCCGCGTCCGGTGCGCGCGCAACTCGATCCGTTCGGCAACATTCTGCATGTGCTGACCATGGACGAGCCTCACGAGGCGATCATCATCGGCGCCCGTGGTCAGGTCGATATCGATGAGCTGCGCGAAGCCGAGCACGAGAGCCAGTCGGCGCTGCCGTTTTTGCGATTTACCCGTCTGACCGAGGCTGACCAGGCTTTGCGCGCGTTCGCCGAAAAGGAATGCAAGCAACGCCGGGACCGCACGGCGCTGATCGACTTGATGCACGGCCTCAACCAGCACATGACCTACACGCCGGGTTCCACCGAAGTGGACACCAGCGCCGCCCAGGCCTTCGCCGGGCGTTCTGGCGTGTGCCAGGACCACACCCATGCATTCCTTGCCTGCACGCGTAGCCTGGGCATTCCGGCGCGGTATGTGTCGGGGTATCTGTACAGCGAGAACAGTGAACACCTGGCCAGTCACGCCTGGGCTGAAGCCTGGCTCGATGACGCCTGGTACAGCTTCGACGTGACCAACGAACTGGCGCGGCCGGAACGTCACCTGAAACTGGCGGTGGGCCTGGATTATCTGGATGCCTGTCCGGTGCGCGGGATGCGCCGGGGCGGCGGGTGTGAGCAGATGCACGCCAAGGTCCTGGTGACCCCGTCGCCGGCACCGGTGATTTCAGTTCAGCAGCAGTAGTAACGATCACCGCACATCTCTTGTAGGAGCTGGCTTGCCAGCGATGAGGTCATCACAGTCGACATCAATGTTGGATGCCAGACCGCTATCGCTGGCAAGCCAGCTCCTACAGAGCGGAGTGTCTCAGGGCTTAACCTTGCGCCCGGCCATGTGTTTCAAATACCCCACCAACATCCCCAGATCCTCATCCGGCAAGACCTCGGCCGAAAACCCCGGCATCTTCGCTTGCGGCCATTGGCGCAAACTCTGCGGATCGCGGATGTAGCGCTTGAGGAAGTCCGCACCAAAATATTCGGTCGGGTTGTACGGAATGTTCAGGTCAGGCCCGAACTGCGCGTCTCCGGCACCGTTCAATCGATGGCAGGCCAGACAGTTCTTCTGAAACAACGCGAAGCCCTTATTGACTGGATCGTCGGCCTTTAAGGCCGGGTCCGGCAGCAGGGCCGGGAAGCGCTCGGCCACCGGTGCCATGCGCTTGATGCTGGCGACTTCGAACGGCCATTGTTCCGGGCTGATGTTGCCCGCCCGTGGGTCGGTCCAGACCAGATAAAACGGCCCGGCGCTGTGCTTGCCTGCGGAGAGGGGCGGCCACGGCTTGGCGGGGTCTTCAATCGCCAGCCAGGCGCGAGCCCCCTCGGTGTTGAGCAGAGGCGCAGCCGCCAGTTCAGCGGCAAAGCCGTCAAGCGCCACGGCTTGCAGGTGATCGTCAGGCTTGATGCCGGTCAGCAACGCCGCCAAAGGCACGGCGCGATAGCTCATGTCACGTTTGTAGGAAACGTCATTGGCAATATTGATGGTCTGGGCTTGAGGATGCTTGAGCAGCTCCTCGGTCTGCCAGGTGCGGCTGTCTGCGCCCAGCTCCAGGTTGAGCTGTGCGGCATACAGAGGCGTGCTGAGCAGCAAGGCCCCGAACAGAAGGAGCGTTTTCAAAGGATCGCCGTCCATGTCGTGGAAGTGCCGCAAAGATTGGCACAGCCACGCTGGCCCGGGTAGCGAGCCAGTCACATTTTTGATGTGGCGATAATCAACTCTGGCGCGTGAGTCAGCCGATCACCTTGGTCAGGTTCGGCACGATTAACAACAATGTGGTGGCGAAGAGAATGAGCCCGGCTTGACGAACTTTCGAATGTTTGAACATGGCTTGACCGCCTTTTTTGTTATTTCCTGATGCCTGCCTGCATATCTCCATGACGGCAGCGCGATGCACTTCCTGTAAGACGAGTGCCTCGGCAAAACCCGACGACAACTTCGTACACCTTCACCTTAGAGCCCGCGTCACGCTTGGTTTAGATCCATTTAGTATGGTGTCCTTAAAAATTGCTATCAAAAAGGCATGAGGCCTATTGCCAGCTTCTTGGGCGGCCTTTTGCTAGACACCTGCGTGTCCTGAACCGGTTCACCGGGCCCTGGATGACCGTCCGTCTGAGCGTGTGCGTCAACGCCACTGAGCGTTGCGGTCATTGAATCCGTGCCAGCTCGGAATAAGGTGGGAGCACCTTCAAAGATCAAAAATCGACAACAACAAGATCGAGGACGCCATGACCCAAGCTTTGATTTTCGACGCATTACGCACGCCCCGAGGCAAGGGCAAGGCCGATGGCGCCTTGCACAGCGTCAAACCGGTCAACCTGGTGGCGGGGTTGCTCACGGCGCTGCAACAGCGGACGGCGCTGGATACCAGTCAGGTCGATGACGTGGTGCTGGGCTGCGTGACGCCCATCGGCGATCAAGGCTCCGATATCGCCAAAACCGCCACTCAAGTCGCCGATTGGGATGTCAGCGTGGCCGGCGTGCAGATCAATCGATTCTGTGCCTCCGGATTGGAAGCGGTGAACCTGGGGGCGATGAAGGTGCGTTCCGGTTTCGAAGATCTGGTGGTCGTTGGCGGTGTCGAGTCGATGTCGCGGGTGCCGATGGGCAGCGACGGCGGGGCCTGGGCGCTGGATCCTGCCACCAATCTGCACAGCCACTTCACTCCGCAAGGCGTGGGCGCCGACCTGATCGCCACCCTCGAAGGCTTCAGCCGTCAGGACGTCGATGCATACGCTCTGCACTCGCAGCAGAAAGCCGCGCGGGCGCGGGCCGATGGTTCGTTCAACAAATCACTGGTACCGGTGCAGGACCAGAACGGCATCATCCTGCTCGATCATGATGAATTCATCCGTGCCGAATCGACCCTCGATGGTCTGGCCAAGCTCAAGCCGAGTTTCGAGATGATCGGCCAGATGGGCTTCGACGCCACGGCGCTGCGGGTGTACAGCCATGTGGAACGGATCAACCATGTTCACACTCCGGGCAACAGCTCCGGGATCGTCGACGGCGCAGCCTTGATGTTGATCGGCTCCGAAGCCAAGGGCCGGGCGCTCGGCTTGCAGCCCCGGGCGCGGATCGTCGCCACGGCGGTCACCAGCACCGACCCGACCATCATGCTCACCGGCCCCGCGCCGGCGACGCGCAAGGCCTTGGCCAAGGCCGGGTTGCGTGTCGAAGACATCGACCTGTTCGAGGTCAACGAAGCCTTCGCTTCGGTGGTGTTGAAGTTCATCAAGGACATGGCCGTCGACCCGGACAAGGTCAACGTCAATGGCGGCTCTATCGCCATGGGCCACCCGCTGGGCGCTACCGGTTGCGCGATTCTCGGCACCTTGCTCGATGAACTGGAAACCCGGCGCTTGCGTTATGGCCTCGCAACCTTGTGTGTCGGCGGCGGCATGGGCATTGCCACCATCATCGAACGCCTCTGAGCCTCGCCTTCAAGGAACCTGTTTATGAGCCAAGCCATTCGTTACGAAAAGGGCCAGGACCAGATCGTTGTCCTGACCATCGACATGCCGGGCCAGAGCGCCAACACCATGAACGCGGTGTATCGCGAAGCCATGGCCGATTGTGTCGCCCGTCTGGTGAGCGACAAGGACATCATCGCCGGCGTGATCATCACGTCCGCCAAGAAAACCTTCTTCGCCGGCGGCGACCTCAATGAACTGATCAAGGTCGGCAAACCCGAAGCCAAAGCCTTTTACGACATGGTGCTGACCCTCAAGGGCCAACTGCGTACCCTGGAAACCCTCGGTAAACCGGTGGTCGCCGCCATTAACGGCGCGGCGCTCGGCGGTGGCTGGGAAATCTGCCTGGCCTGCCATCACCGGGTGGCGCTGGACCATCCGGCGGTGCAACTCGGCCTGCCGGAAGTGACCCTCGGCCTGTTGCCGGGTGGTGGCGGGGTGGTGCGCATGGTGCGCATGCTCGGCCTGGAAAAAGCCCTGCCGTACTTGCTTGAAGGCAAAAAAGTTCGGCCACAACAGGCGTTGCAAGCGGGGCTGATCGATGAGCTGGCCGCGGACCATGATGAATTGTTGGCCAAGGCGCGGGCATGGATTGTTGCCAATCCCGGCGCGACGCAACGCTGGGATGTGAAGGGCTATCAGATTCCCGGAGGTACGCCGTCGAACCCGAAAGTTGCACAGATGCTGGCGATTGCGCCGTCGATCCTGCGCAGCAAAACCCAGGGCACGATGCCTGCACCGGAGAAAATCCTCTGCGCGGCGGTTGAAGGCGCGCAAGTGGATTTCGACACTGCGCACCTGATCGAAACCCGCTATTTCACCGAACTGACCACCGGCCAGGTCTCGAAGAACCTGATTGGCACCTTCTGGTTCCAGCTCAACGAAATCAATGCCGGCGGTTCCCGACCGCAGGGTTTCGCGCCCTATGCAACCAGCAAGGTCGGCGTGCTTGGCGCCGGGATGATGGGCGCAGGCATCGCGTTTGTCAGCGCGTCGGCGGGTATCGACGTGGTGCTCAAGGACATCAACCTCGCGGCCGCCGAGAAGGGCAAGGCGCACTCGGCTGCGCTGCTGGACAAAAAAGTGGCGCGCGGGCAGATGAGCGTCGAGCAACGTGAAACCGTGTTGGCGCGCATCCATCCCACTGAAAGCGATGCCGACCTGGCGGGCTGCGACCTGATCATCGAAGCGGTATTTGAAGACCGTGAACTGAAAGCCAAGGTCTCGTTGGCCGCGCAGAATGTCGTCGGCGCGGATGCGGTGATCGCGTCCAATACTTCAACCCTGCCGATCAGCGGCCTCGCCACGGCAGTACCGGACCAGAGCAAGTTCATCGGTCTGCATTTCTTCAGCCCCGTGGAAAAAATGCCGTTGGTGGAAATCATCAAGGGCGCCAATACCAGCGATGAAACCCTGGCGCGTGGCTTCGATTTTGTTCTGCAAATCAAGAAAACCCCGATTGTGGTCAACGACAGTCGTGGTTTCTTCACGTCGCGGGTGTTCGGCACTTTCACCAATGAAGGTATCGCGATGCTTGGCGAAGGCGTCAGCGCGCCGATGATCGAGACCGAGGCGCGCAAGGCGGGCATGCCTGTCGGGCCACTGGCGATCTCTGACGAAGTTTCCCTCAGCCTGATGAGCCATATCCGTCAGCAAACCGCCAAAGACCTTCAAGCAGAAGGGAAACCGCTGATTGAGCACCCGGCGTTCGCCGTGATTGACTTGTTGCTCAATGAATACAAGCGGCCAGGCAAGGCGGCAGGGGGCGGTTTTTACGAGTATCCGGCCGGGGGCCAGAAACATCTGTGGCCCGAACTGAAAACACGCTTTGAAAAAGCCGATGGGCAGATTTCGCCGAAGGACGTACGCGATCGCCTGCTGTTCGTGCAAGCCATCGAAACCGTGCGCTGCGTGGAGGAGGGCGTGCTGACCTCGACGGCGGATGCCAACGTCGGATCGATCTTCGGCATCGGCTTTGCTGCCTGGACCGGCGGCGCGTTGCAGTTTATCAATCAGTACGGGGTCAAGGACTTCGTCGCACGCGCCCAGTACCTGGCCGGGCAATACGGCGAGCGCTTCGCACCACCGGCGCTGCTGCTGGAAAAGGCTGCCAAAGGGGAGGCGTTCTAAGGGGCAAGTGACGCACCGGGGCTTGCCTTGATACCGTGTTTCAAGGCAGGCTCTGGGGTGTGCATTATTCCCATCACGTGTCAGGTATTTTTTATGTCGTTACGCATCTGCATTCTGGAAACCGACAACCTGCGTCCGGAACTGGTCGACCAGTACCAGGGCTACGGGCAGATGTTCAAGCGCCTGTTTTCGCAGCAACCGATTGCCGCTGATTTCACCGTCTACAACGTGGTGCAGGGTGAATACCCGAGCGATGACCTGACCTTCGACGCTTATCTGGTCACCGGCAGCAAGGCCGATTCCTTCGGCACCGATCCGTGGATTCAAACCCTCAGGGACTATCTGCTGACCCGCTACAAGCGCGGCGACAAACTGTTGGGCGTGTGTTTCGGCCACCAGTTGCTGGCCTTGTTGCTCGGCGGCAAGAGCGAGCGCGCGAGCCAGGGCTGGGGCGTCGGCACGCACAACTACAAACTCGCCGCCAAGGCCCCGTGGATGAGTCCAGTGCGTGAAGAGTTGACCCTGTTGATCAGCCATCAGGACCAGGTCACCTCATTGCCGGAGAACGCCACGGTGATTGCTTCCAGCGATTTCTGCCCGTTTGCCGCGTACCACATCAACGATCAGGTACTGTGCTTCCAGGGCCATCCGGAGTTCATTCATGATTATTCCCGAGCCTTGCTGGAGATCCGTCAGCAAGCGCTGGGCGAGCAGGTGTATTCGCAAGGCATCGCCAGCCTGGACAGTGAACACCACGGCACCACGGTGGCTGAGTGGATGATGCGCTTTGTGGCGCACAAGCCAGAAACCGTTTAATCAGCTGCTACCTCGCTCCCACAGGCGCAAAACCTGTAGGAGCGTGGCTTGCCCGCGATCGAGTGCGAAGCACTCGCCGACGATCTAAAGCCAACCCGACTTCTTGAAACTCGCCCACAAACTCACGCAACCCACCGTAATAAACCCCAGTACGGCGAAGTACCCGTAATGCCAGGTCAGCTCGGGCATGTTCTGGAAGTTCATCCCGTAAATCCCCGCCACCGCCGTCGGGAACGCCAGAATCGCTGCCCACGCGGCAAACTTGCGCTGCACCACACTTTGCCGTGACGCCTCCAGCAACACCCCGACCTCGATGGTCTGACTGGCGATATCGGCCAGGGTCGTCAGGTCTTCCATTTGACGTGTCACATGAATCTGCACATCGCGGAAGTACGGACGCATGTTCTTGTCGATGAACGGAAAGCTGAGCCTTTGCAGTTCCTCGCCAATTTCCACCATCGGCGCCGCATATCGGCGCAAGCGCAGCACATCTCGGCGCAGGCTGTGGAGTCTTTGAATATCGCGCTCGTTCAGCGAACCGCACATCACATTGCGTTCCAGCTCATCGATCTCGTCATGGATCGCTTCGCCCACTGGCTGATAGTTCTCAATCACGAAATCGAGGATGGCATAGAGGACGAAATCTTCCCCATGCTCCAGCAACAACGGACGCGCCTCACAACGTTGGCGGACATAGGCGTAGGACGCCGAGTGACCATTGCGCGCGGTAATGATGTAGCCATTGCCGGCAAAAATATGGGTTTCGATGAACTTGAGTTTGCCGTCTTCGCGAATCGGCGAATACGTGACGATGAACAATGCATCGCCAAAGGTTTCAAGTTTTGGCCGGCTGTGTTTTTCAAGGGCATCTTCGATGGCCAGTTCATGCAGGTTGAACTGTCGTTGCAGATTGAACAGTTCTTCTGCATTCGGCTCTTCAAGGCCGATCCAGACAAAGTGACCTGGCTTTGCTGCCCAGGCCGCACCTTCGTCGAGGGTGATGTTGGTGACTTTCTTTCCAGCGCTGTAAACCGCAGCAGCAACAACTCTACCCATGGTCTTGGTTCACTTATCGGCAGCTTTTATTGATCGCTTTCTCAAACTAAAGAAGGCCGTGGCAGGCAGTGTCCAGCTTAGCCTTGTCTAGTGACTGAGAATCAGTGAAATCTGCGGAGTTCGCTGGTAAAAATCCACAGGCAAAAGAAAACCCGCACAGGGCGGGTTTTGTTTTAAGCGGCTTGCAGTTGCCGGTCCATCGAGTCGATGCACTCACGCATCTGTTCGCGACACTGGGCCATCAGCATCGGCATGTCATCCAGGCTCAAACCCGCGGTTGGAATCGCCGGCAGCGAACGGATCAGAATTTTCCCACTGCGCCAGCGGTTCAATCGCATGTGTTTGACGTAACTGCTGACACACACCGGCACGATCGGCACACCCGCGGCAATGGCCATCTGGAACGCGCCTTTCTTGAACGGCAACAACTCTTCGCCCAAATTTCGCGTGCCTTCCGGGAACACCCAGATCGAGGTGTCTTCGTTTTGCAGGGTGTGGGTGGTGGTCAACATCGACTGGCGCGCCTTCTGCGCATTGCCACGGTCGATCAACACGTTACCGGCCAGCCAGAACAACTGACCGAACAGCGGCACCCATTTGAGGCTCTTCTTGCCGATGCACACGGTCCGGCGAGGCACGACGTTGCCGAAGACGAACAGGTCGTAGTTGGACTGGTGGTTGGCGATGATCACGCAGCTGTCGGGTTTATCCATCAACGGGCCGACGTCGGCCTTCACCCGCAAACGCAAAATGCACATTGCTGGCCACGCATAGAGGCGTGCGCACAGCCGACTGTTGTCCGGATTGAACGGGCGACACAGGCCGAGAATCACGCCCAGCACACCCGCCACAATAAAGTGCAGGCTCATCAATGACATACGTAAAACAAACAGCATTTTCAGGCCCCACCGGGACAAAAGGTGGCGCAGTGTACGGATGTGCACTGTTTTCGGCAATTGCCGCTATATAGGCGGAAGATGGCCGATGTTTGAGCACATGTTTCTGAATCTCGGGTAAGACGTGTTCTAGAGCGCTCGCAGGCTTTTCGCCAGCGCCCGTACGAAAAAGCCCGACACGACGGTCGGGCTTTTCGCTAACGCAGGTTTGGGCTTAACCCAGATGCTCCTGATCCTGGATGATCGCGTTGTCCAGGGCCTCCAGTAAAGCTTTGCGAACTTTCAACTTGGTGTTCTTGTGGGCCGTCATGTTGATCTTCTTCAACTGTCGAGCCGCCGCCAACGCAGCGCCTTGCAGCTCTTCAGCCGCTACCACCACGTCGAGGAAACCAGCCGCCACGGCCGTCTGCGGATTGAACATCTCACCGTTGACCACCGAACGCTGCAGCGCCGCTTTGCTCAGGCGGTCGCGAGCAATCTCGATCCCGGCATGGTGCATGGTCATGCCGATCTGCACTTCATTCAGGCCAATGCTGAACGGACCCTCGACACCGATGCGATAGTCGGCCGACAGCAGCAGGAACGCACCCTTGGCCACAGCATGCCCAGGGCACGCCACGATCACCGGGAACGGGTGCGACAACAGGCGCCGGGCCAGCGTCGAGCCGGACGTTACCAACGCCACTGCTTCTTTAGGGCCGGTCGTCATCACCTTCAAGTCGTAGCCACCGGACAGAATCCCTGGCTGACCGGTAATGATCACCACCGCCCGATCAGTCACCGCCTGATCCAGCGCAGCGTTGAAGGCAGTAATCACGTCCGGAGAGATGGCATTGACCTTGCCATTGCTCAAGGTCAGGGTCGCGATACCGTCTTCGAGATGGTAGGAAATCAACTCACTCATGACGCTATTCCTTTCAATAAAGTAGGGCAGAAGTTACCCACCGCCACCGGCCAGGTAAAGCGCCGTGACTGACCCGCCAGTCACCCTTTACCCGCCCGGCAAGCGTAGCCCGCCACGCCAGCCACGCATTGCCCTCTATATAGAGGAGGGCGCGAAGCCGGAGATTGGCCGGTTTGCCCTGTCCCTGAACGATCGCAATCAACCAATCGCGTTAACCGCATGAAAATTCTGAAAAAAATGTTTGCCATCAGAAATACTTTCGACTACATTAGCGCGCCTCGACAGACAGAACATGTTTGAAGAGATACGGTGAAGTGTCCGAGTGGCTTAAGGAGCACGCCTGGAAAGTGTGTATACAGGAAACTGTATCGAGAGTTCGAATCTCTCCTTCACCGCCAAATTCGATGTAAACAAAACCCCTGGTTTCGAAAGAAGCCAGGGGTTTTGTTGTTTCAGGTGCCTGAATTTCAGGCGGCAGAAACCAGGCCGCTTCTGAAATTGGTGTAGGACGTTGGATCGGCGTGTGGGAACGCCTGCTGCAAATCCGCACGTTTAGACGTTTTAGGAGGTTTCAGCACTTGATAACCCCGTTCTTGCCGGGGATTCGTTTTGCGCCTTCGATGAGGTACAAAGTGAATCAAAGGGCAACGCACTCTGACAGGCCCATCCACCAGCACGGGTACACGCAGGTTATGCAGGAACTCACCATGAAGCCGGCGGAGCTGGAGAAGATTCATGTGGAGGTCGTCAAGCTGATGGCTGAGCAGCGCAAGTTGAACGCTGAAGCTGGCAAGATGACGCGGGAGACGTTCTGGTACCCGGTGGCGGTAGCCACTGGTTTGATTGGCACGGTGGCGACTGTCACGGCGGTGTTGGTCAAGTTTCTCTGATTCGTCGTCTGCCCAAATCCCCCGATCAGAATGAGCGACGCGGCGTAGCGTTTAATGCACTTCATTCTTTTAGCAACAAGGAAATTAAATGATCACCACCACAACCCATTCCATCGAAGGTCGGCAAATCACCGCGTACCTCGACATCGTCAGTGCCGAGTCCGTGCAGGGCGTCAACGTTATCCGCGATATGTTTGCCGGGATGCGGGATATTTTTGGTGGTCGCTCGCAGACGTTGGAGCGGGCGTTGAAGGAGGCGCGCGAGCAGGCCACTGACGAGATCAAGGAGCGGGCGCGGGCACTGCAGGCGGATGCGGTGGTGGGGCTCGATTATGAGATCAGCATGCCGGCCGGGAAGGGCGGGATGGTGGTGGTTTTTGTTACGGGTACGGCGGTCAAGCTACGGTGATGCGCAGGGGGCCATTCGTCGGGCGTTGGGCTATCTGAACGGCAAGTCCAGTAATGACCGACTAGTCTCAAAATCCTTGGTGGTCGATATTTTTCGGGCAATAGGGCTTGCCGGTGTCGATCCCGTTTTTGAGAGGGGCGAAGAGATGGCTGATCCGTATATCGAAGACGACGGCGCAGAGTTTCCGATCAACAACTATGTACAGTGCGGCCAGACGCATTATGTAGCCAGCTTCGGTGAAGACCAGACCGAGGTCGACAAGATCAAAACCCGGGCTTGCCGAGTGCTGAAGGGAAAATTCCTACCCAAGGTTACGGCACCGGCCAGGAAATAATGGACATTGAACAGACCCCGTCATCGAGCGGGGTTTTTTGTCTCTGGAAGATTGTGTGAACGTTTATTTAATGCGGATTTTTTTCACAAAGTTTTCACATGGACCTACGTAGGCTCAACTCATCCGTTAGAAGCAACACCCTGCCCGTTCCCCAGCGGGCTTTTTTTTGCCTGTCATAAAACCTTTTCCAAAAATGCTGTCCAACCGTCGCCAACAACGAGGTTGAGCGCGCGCATGTCTGGACATTTTCTCCTCTAAAGCATTCAATCTCGCCCCTTTCGTTTACACCCCCTATTTTTTGAGGTTTTTGTCATGCGTTTCACTCTGCCTGCTCTGGTTCTGGGTCTTCTGGTTGCTCAAGGTGCAATGGCTGGTGACGGCACGGCCGCCATCGGTGGCGGTTTGGGCGGAGCTCTGGGTAACGTTGTAGGCCAGAGCATGGGCGGCAGCACCGGCGCGGCTATCGGTGCAGGTGTAGCGGGCGCAGCGGGCAGTGCCGTAGCGGCCAAAAAAGGCCACCGTACCAGCGCAGCCATCGGCGGCGGCGTTGGCGCTGCTGGTGGTTCGGTCATCGGCAACAGCCTGGGCGGCAAGACCGGTTCGACCATCGGCGCAGGCCTGGGTGGCGCGCTGGGCGGCGGCGTAGGCAACAACCTGGCCAAAGGTCACAAGCGTCACTGATCAAATCTGATCGCCTGAAAGAGCCCGGCTATATGCCGGGCTTCTTGGTTTGAACGTTTCTCGGTGCAACGCCTCAAACCCTGCATACCCCTGAAGAATAAGAGGCTGGCCATGAACCCGAAAACCAAAGGCAAATCAGTTGCACGGCTGAGTGCTCGACGTACCACGTTGCCCGCGATTGTTTTTGGATTGTTCCTCTCGCAAGCGGCAATGGCGGCCGGTGACGGTACGGCGGCGGTAGGTGGTGGTCTTGGTGGTGCGTTGGGCAACGTAGTGGGTGGGCAGATGGGCGGCAGCACCGGAGCCGCGATTGGTGCCGGTGTTGGCGGTGCAGCCGGTAGTGCGGTTGGCGCGCAAAAAGGCAACCGCACTGAAGCCGCGATCGGTGGTGGTTTAGGCTCGGCGGGTGGTTCGGTGATTGGTAACAGCCTGGGCGGCTCTACCGGTTCGACCATCGGTGCAGGCCTGGGCGGGGCCGCCGGTGGCGCCGTCGGCAACAATCTCGGCGACGACAACCACAGTTCTCATTCCGGTGGTGGTCATAAACACAAGAACAAGCACAAAAACAAACACCGCTGATTCAATCGTTATCAACAGAAAAACCCGGCCAAGCGCCGGGTTTTGCTTTTCTGGCTGCGTCTCTGGAACGTTTTGGCTGTGGCTCGCCTCGAACGTCATACACCCCTGAACAATTGAGGCCCGTCATGACTCCGGAAACTGAAGGTAACGAAGAGAAAGGCCCGAGTGGTTTGCCATTTATCAACGACCCCGGCAATGAAGATCCTGGTTCTTTGATGGACGATGCAACGGTCCCGCTCAACGATTCCGATGACGCCGGCGACGTTGGAAATCTCGAATTCGAAGATGAGGATGAAGTCGACGAAGAGGATTGATCGAGCGGGCGTTGACCGGTTGTCTTGCCGATCGAACCCCGTGCGCTGCGGATATCTCGAAAGATCAGGGCCTGCATTTCAGGCACTTTGCGAGGTGCACCATGAACGCTGACACGAAAGACACCGACACGGACGATACCCCGGAGTATCCGTTGCCTTCACCGACCGATCCCTTGAATCGCGACCAGCGTCCGCCCGACGAGGACGCCGGCGTCGAGCAGGTTCCCAACGAAGAGGTGAGGCGCACGGATACGGATGTTGAGGCAACGCCTGAAGACCCGGATATCGCCGGTGAGGATTACTCGGGCGAGCCGAGTTAAGCAACTTTCTAAGGAGGTTCGTCATGAACAGGTCAACAGTGACTGCCCTGACGGTAGCCGGGTTGTTGTCGTTGGGTGCTTTGTCGGTATATGCCGGTAACGACGCGCCCGTCGATAAGGGCGGAATGCCACCGTCTACGGAAATGAATGCTGGCTCCGGCCCGGAAAATGCGTTGCCACCCGGCACGATTGAAGGCGGGAATGGTGGGGATGCTGATGGGAGTAGTACTAGTCCGGGGGCGGGTGGGGGGAGTTCGGCGGGGAGTGGGGCAGGAGGCGCTGACTCAGGTAGTACAAACGGCAAGACGACAGAAGATAAGAATGGTGGTCAGTGAGATTCAGGTTGAGTTGTCTAAGCCCGGCGGCTAGCTGGGCTTATTGCATTCGTTAACTCTATAACTCCCAACTGGTGCATCGCTGCAACTCCATTTTTTCTATCACCCCAGAGAGTCGAGCCAGCGTTGATAGAAGTCCTTTTGTTGTTGAATGTCATTGGTGATGTCATTTTCTTCATAATCGAAAATATTAACGATGTCTTCGGGCTCACTTGGCATTCCTAAACGAAGCTCGTACGCGATTAGTCCAGCGGACATCTGTGAAGACATTCTCGACGGATGAACGTTAAGTTTAGCGCCTTTGCATAAGAATTTTGTTTCTGGAAATTCGGCTCTTATCTGCCCGAGGCACTCATACAAATCATCGGCAACGTATGTTTTTATTGTACTGTTTTCCAAGACCATGGTTAGCGTCCGATTTTGCCGATCACACTCAATCAGTGCCTTCTGTGTGATCCCATGTTTTTTTATGGATATTTCAACTATTTTCATGGCCACTTCCTATAAGGATTGGGTATGGAGTAACCCTGATAGCTTCCATCTGCGTGTACCGGAGTGACACCTAGAATATCTTTACTATCAATCCCCCCCGGCATAGCTATTTCGACCTCCTTCCTATGAGGTGAAAGAAGACCGAGTTTTTTATTCACGTCTATTCCCCGAATATTTTTTATTACATAAACGAATCCATCTTCAAATCCGTATCCGGTTGCGAATTTTATTGCCTCTGTTTCGGACGTCGAAGTACTGACAAAAAAACTTGGAGGGTTTCGGTTGTCACGCGCGTGTAAGTAGATGTCCATACTCTCTCCCAAAGGTTCAAAACCGGTTTCAAAAATCTCCCAAGATTCCCGAGAATCTCCCCGATACAGATAACTGTTTTTAGCTGTGGGGGAGGGTGTGGTGGGCTCCCCCTCATCAACCTTAACCCCAACACCACCATCCGGCGCCGAGCAACCCGGCGTATTCGCCCCCGGACAATTCCCGCTCAACCCCAGCGGATCCACCCACCCCGTCGGATTCGGCGTGTACCGATACGCGTTCAACCCACCCGCCAGTTTCACCGGATCCGGCGTCAGGTATCGCCCGGTATCCGGGTGGTAATAGCGATGGCGGTTGTAGTGCAGCCCGCTTTCGGCGTCGAAGTACTGGCCCTGGAAACGCAGCGGTTGCTCCAGCTGTTCACCGCCGCCGTGGGTGATTTGGCTGACTTTGCCGTAGCCGGTGTACCTCGCCGACCAGACGATTTCGCCGCTGTAGTCGGTGAGTTCCTGCGGGGTGCCGAGGTGGTCGAGGTGGTAGTAGAACGGGCAGGCGTGTTTCGGGCCTTTGCCGTCGAGCAGGGCCAGGGGCCGGAAGCTGCCGGGTTCGTAGAGGTAGCTGCGGTAGTGGGTTTGGCTGCTTTCGGCGATGAGGTGGTCGCCTTGCCAGAAAAACTGTGTGGTCTGGCCATCGACGGTTTTGGCGATGCGTCGGCCGAAGGCGTCGTAGCGGTAGGACGTTTCGCGACCATCGGGCGAGGTGAAGCCGGTCAGGCGGTGCTGGCTGTCGTAGCGATATTCGGTGACGTTTTCGCCGCGGCGTTCGCGGACCAGGTTGCCGTAGGCGTCGTAGGTGTAATGCCTATCGGCGTGGCGCAGCAGGCGGTTGCCCTTGAGGTGCCAGGGGCCGGGGCGGTCGTGGATCAGCAGGTTGCCGGCCGGGTCGTGGCTGAAGTTTTCCGGGTGTTGATCGCGGGCATGGCGGACACCGGTCAGGCGATCGAGGGGGTCGTACTGGTAGTGGCGCTCGCCATGGCGGGTGTCGTTGACCTGTGCGAGGTTGCCGTTGGCGCTGTAGGCATAATCGCGGCGATACAGCGGTCGCTGGGCTTGCCGGACAGCGTGGGCCTGCAAACGACCCTGCTCGTCGTAGGCAAAGTCGCTGTGCAGCAGGCCTTGTTGGCGCTGGCGCTCCCTTCCGAACTCAAATTGATGACTGCTCAGCCGCGAACCGTTGAGGTCAATGGCCGTAAGCACCCCGCCTTGCGCGCGGTGATATTCAAGGCGACTGTTGTCCGGCAAGCGCAGGTGCTGGAGTTGGCCGCAGGCGTCATAGCCGTAACGCAACGTGCCCCAGCCCTGGTGCTCGGTGATCAGCCGGTCATGGGCGTCGTATTCAAACTCCAGCGGATGGTCCTGACCGTCGTCGACGCTGACCAGCCGACCCAGCCCGTCATAGCGATACTCGACCTTGCTGCCGTCCGTCAGGGTTTTGACCAATAACCGCCCGGCGCTGTCGCGCTGATAACCGGTGACGAGCTGCGAGCCGTCATCGCCGAACTCGGTTTTCTCCAGCAACTGGCCGTTGAGGTCGTAGGCATACGCCGTACGGCGACCGTCGAAACCGGTTTCTGCCTGAATCAAACCGCTGGGCGTGTAGTCCAGCCGATAGCGGTCGCCGACTTCGTTTTCAATCTCGGTGAGCAACAGTTGAGCGTGGTCGTAGCGGTACTTCAGCTCGCTGCCGTCGGGGTTGATCCGCCGGCTGACCAGGTGCAGATCGTCGGCGTATTCATAGCGCGTGACGCGATCGAGTTCATCACGCTCGGTGGTGATCTGGCCGTAGGCGTTGTAGCTGAAGCGGCGACGGGCCCCCGTCGGAAACGTCGTCTGCAGCAGTCGGCCAAGCGCATCCCACTCATAACCAGTGACCGCGCCGTGTTCGTCCTGAACTGTCGTCCGTCGCCCCAACGCATCGTAGGAAAACTGCCGCCGCCCGCCGTCGGGCAGGGTTTCCGCGAGCAGTTGTCCAAGGCCGTTCCACTCAAACAGATGGCGGCTGTGGTCCGGATAACGAATCGCCAGCAGCCGCCCCTGCGCGTCGTACTCGTGATAAGTGCTCTGGCCGTCAGGGTCGATCAGCCAGGTCACATCGCCCTGGGCATTGCGTTGGTAGGTCCACTTGGCCTGACCGCGATAGCGGGCGTGCAGGAAACCGTTGCGGTATTCGTAGGACGTTGGCTCGCCTTCCGGCGGAATCAGCGCGATCAGTCGTCCGAGCTCGTCGTAGCGGTATTCGGTGACGGCGCCGAGGGCGTCCCGCTCGGCGATCAAGCGGCCCTGATCGTCATAGGCCTTGCGCTGCTCGCCGCCGTCGGCCGCCACTCGGCGTACCAGTCGCGCGCGGTCGTCGTGGACGTAGGTTTCCTCGCTGCCGTCGGCGTGTTTGAGCTGCACTCCACCGTCGTCGTCCCAGGTGTAGCGGGTGTCCATCTGCGCAAACGAGGCCCAATGCCGGGCACAGCGCACCGCTTTGCCGCTGCGTTCCCACTCCCAGTAAAAACTCGCGCCACCGGCCAGTTGCCGCTGCAAAATGACGTGCTGCTCGTCGTAGTCGTAGCGCTCGCTTTCGCCCGCCGCGTTGGTGGCTTCGATCAAGCGCCAACGGGCGTCGTAGCGGTAGCTGACCAGCGTCTGTTCGGTGCGCCAGCCCTGCTCGTCCAGGTCAACACACTGGTAGTCGACGGCAACTAAATGACCACGGTCATAACGCAACCACAGGCAGCGCCCAGCACCGTTGTCGAGACGCTGAATACACCCGGAAAAATCGCGCTGCACGCCCAGACGATTGCCGTAGGCATCGCTGATCGCGCTCAGGCCGCCATCACGAAAGTGAAAAAACCGCGCCGACTCCCCCGCCAGCGCAACAATCAACTCTTCCGGCGCATCGCCCCGATAAATCGCCGCCCGCGACAGGCTGTTGTGGATCGCCGGCCGCGCCAGGTTCGGCAAAGGAAATGGCGTGCGCCGGTTTTCCGCGTCGATCCACACCACGGAGTCACCATCGATTTCCAGGCGCTGCGCCAGCGAATGGCTCCAGCCAAAACCGAGACCGCTGTCGAGTTCGACGGCACTGCTGCGGTACAAGCGGGTGAAGTCGAACGGCAGCAAACCATCCAGAAAACCGTCGCTGAGGGTCAGCAGTTCTTCGCCGGTGACCAGCGACACCGGGCAGCCGTGGGTAGCGGTGCGCTCGGCGGAATCGGCACTGTCGCCGTTCGGGTTTTTCGCCTGGGCCGGGGCGTCGTCGTGCGGTTCATGCCGGCCCAGCCGTGTTTTTGCATCGGACTTGCTCCGTGCAATAGCCAGCGGATTGTCCACCCGGACATCCGCCGCGCCTGCCGTGCTGATCTGCAACGGAACCGCGGGCGCAGGTTTCAACCCCGCGCTTTGCGCATTGATCAGCAACGGTTTGAGGGTGCCCGCGTGGTCGCTAAGGTCAGACCTGCTTGCCAGCTGCGCCAGGCGCACACTCGCCGCTGCCAGCCATCGTCGGGCGCGTTCAGACTTGATCTTGTTGAGCACCTTGGCGCTCATGCCGAGCTTCAGGCCCGTAGGACCCAATAAGCGCACCAGCAGGAAACTGATCAGCAACTCCGTACGAATTTCCGCTACGACTTCAGCCATGTACTGCGGCGGCAGCATTCGCAGCCAGCTGGTGAAAGCCGCCAGATGAATGAACACCAACGGTTCGTCGCTCAACACCAGCAGCACGTTGGCGATGGCTTCGGCCGAAGCGTTCAGGAGCTTTTGCAGTTCAGCTTCGGTCAGGTACGCAAGGAGCTTCGCGCTGTTGGCCTGCAGATCGGAGATCAGGCCGTAGAGCTGCTTTACGTCATCCCACAAACCGTGAAGGGTGTTGTCGACACCCCGCCAATCCGCGCGTTGCAACATGCCATAGCGTTCAGTGAAATCCGCTTCGGCAAACCCGGCCCACAGCGGTTGAAACTCGTTGTTCCACTCGTTGCGAAGCCAGCCTTCCAGCTCACTCAGCACGCCTTGATAGGAGTCGTAGAGCGCTTTGATATGCGCGGTGGTGACGTTGGGAAAGAAGGTGATGCGATAGCGATTGCCGCGCCAGCATTCGGGAATTTCCAGGATGCCGCCGGGGCCGATGGTTTTGTGGATGGGATCGCCAAATGTCGGACCGCTTCGGTCCTCTGTCAGCAGCGGTTCCAGCATCACTGGCGTGTTGCCGATCGGCACGAAGCGCGCGGCTTGAAACAGATGCACCAGCGTCAGCGGACCGCTGGCGGGGCAGGTGGCGACGGTGGAGCTGATGGGCGAAGTCGAATGCTTCGGCGCAGTGAGGCGCACGTCGTTGCCGACCTTGAACACTTGCTCGACATCCAGTGTCCCGCCGGACCAGAAGTTTTCCGCCCAGGTGTCATAGGAATTGAGGCTGAGGCGAAAATCGCTGAGCAGCGCTTCGATGTCCGGCTGCTGCGGGTTCAACGCCGCCACCACCAGCAAACCGATGGTGTTGTTCAGGGCCAGCAGCTTGTCGGGATCAAACATTCGCGCAATTTCGCCTGGGTGAATGGGCGAGAAACTGTGCGTTGGATCCGTCGAGAAAGAAGTCGGGAAAGGTGGTGTTTGCTGTAGGGCAAATCGCTAAACCATCGACGTCACTTCGTCATGGGGCGGGTTTTGCCCGTTGCTCTTGGGCTGCGGTGCTCGCTATGCTGCTGAAACCTTTAATCCATCACGGAGCCGGCCGCGCCTGAGCCGCCTGGATTTCGTTTAATACGGATCAGATGCGATGAATGCACCGCTGAAAGAATTAGGCCCGATCAAGGCCGTGATTTTCGATATGGACGGCTTGTTGCTGGACACCGAAGGCATCTACACCGAAGTCACGGCAACGATTGCCGCACGCTACGGGCGGACGTTCGACTGGAGCATCAAACAGAACATCATCGGTCGCGGTGCTGGTGACCTGGCGCGTTACGTGGTTGAGGCGCTTGATCTGCCGATCAGTGCCGAAGAGTTTCTGGTGATCCGCGAACCGCTGATGCGCGAACGCTTTCCTACAGCACAGGCGATGCCTGGCGCACAGCAGCTGGTGCGGCATCTGAAGGCTCACAACATCCCGATTGCAGTGGGCACCAGTTCTTCGAGCCAGTCGTTTGGTCAGAAAACCACGTTGCACCGCGACTGGTTCGCCTTGTTCGACTTCGTCGTGACTGCCGATGATCCGGAAGTGGGCGCGGCCAAACCTGCCCCGGATATCTTCCTCACCGCTGCGCGGCGGCTGGGTATTGCCCCCGAGGATTGCCTGGTGTTCGAAGATTCACCGTTCGGTGTCACGGCGGCGAAAGCGGCGGGGATGACGGCGATCGCGATTCCTGATGCGGCCATGGCCGACGAAAAATACGCTCACGCCGATGGCATTCTTCGTACGCTCAAAGCCTTCACGCCAAGCGCCTTTGGCTTGCCGGCGCTGGAGTGGGCCTGACGAAAATGCGCTGAGCAAAGGCCTCCGCATTTGATCGGCGACTAATTCAAGACGTGCTTCATCCGTTCTCTTTACAGACAACTTTTGAGGTACGTCCGGTGACCCCGCTGACATTGCTGTGCCTGCCTTACTCTGGCGCGAGCGCCATGGTCTATAGCCGCTGGCGGCGCAAACTGCCGGAGTGGATCAAGTTGCAACCGGTGGAGTTGCCGGGGCGTGGCGCGCGCTATGGCGAGCCATTGCACACCGACATGCGCCGGCTGGCGCTGCAACTGGCCCACGAACAAAAAGCCATGCTCAGGGCGCCTTATGCATTGTTCGGCCATAGCCTGGGCGCATTGCTGGCCTGTGAGATGGCCCATGCGTTTCGCTCGCTGGGCGTTCCGGAGCCGGTGGCGCTGTTCGCCTCGGGCACCGCCGCGCCAACCATGCGCCTGGACTACGACCGCGGTTTTGCCGATCCGAAAACCGATGCCGAACTGATCGAGCAGCTGCGCATCCTCAACGGCACCAGCGAGGAAGTGCTGGCCAACGAAGAGCTGATGAGCCTGACCCTGCCGATCCTGCGCGCCGACTTCCAGTTGTGCGGGCGCTTCGAGCCAGTCCAGCGCCCACTGCTCAAGTGCCCGGTGCACGTGCTCGGCGGCAAGGCCGACCGCGCCACCACCGAACAATTGATCGGCTGGAGCCAGGAAACCCTCGGCAGCTTTTCCGTGGACATGTTCGCCGGCGGGCACTTCTTCATCCATGAGCATGAAGCCAAGGTGCTGCGGGTGATCAAGGATCAGCTGGAGGTTCATCATCGGCGGCATGCCATGGCTGCTGTGGGATAACCCAAACTCAAATATCACTCAATCCCTGTGGGAGCGAGCCTGCTCGCGATAGCGGTGTGTCAGGCAACATTGATGTCGACTGACACTGCCTCATCGCGAGCAGGCTCGCTTCCACAGTGGTTTTCAGCGTTCTGAAATCTCCCTTCTGATAGTTGTTCTCATTCGCTAATTTTTCCGGCTTGCATTCGTTTTATAGGGACGACGTGCCTTTGTGCTTCCCGCCACTGATCCGGATACCCAGAAATGAATGCTGAAGACTCCTTGAAACTTGCTCGCCGGTTTATCGGGTTGCCCCTGGAAAAGCGCCAGGTGTTCCTTGCGGCCTTGCACAAGGAGGGCGTTGATTTCGCCCGGTTTCCCATCCCAGCCGGCGTCGACGCCGAAGATCGCCAGGCGCTGTCGTACGCCCAGCAACGGATGTGGTTTCTCTGGCAAATGGACCTGCAAAGCGGTGCCTACAACTTGCCCGGTGCGGTGCGCCTGACCGGTCGTCTGAACCTGCCGGCGCTGGAACAGGCCTTCGCCAGTCTCGTGGCCCGTCACGAAACCCTGCGCACCGTGTTTGCGCCGCAGCCTGACGACACCTTGCTGCAAGTGCCGGCCACGGCGCCGCTGGTGATCGAACACGTCGACTTCAGCATCTTGCCCGCCACCGAGCGCGAGCAGGCCGTGGCCCAGGCGGCCGAGCAGCAATCGGTGTTGCCGTTCGACCTGGGGACCGGGCCACTGCTGCGCGTCACCTTGCTCAAACTCATCGAGCAGGAGCACGTGCTGTTGCTGACCCTGCACCACATCGTGTCCGACGGCTGGTCGATGAACGTGCTGATCGACGAGTTCATCCGCTGCTACGACGCCTTCGATGCCGGTACGCCGCCGCAGCTCTCGCCGTTGCCGATCCAGTACAGCGACTACGCCCTGTGGCAGCGCCGCTGGCTGGAGGCGGGCGAGCAGGCGCGGCAACTCGAATACTGGCAGGCTCAACTGGGTGACGAACATCCGGTGCTGGAGTTGCCCCTGGATCATCCGCGCCCGGCGATGCCGAGTTATCGCGGCACCCGCTACGAATTCGCGGTCGATGGGCAACTGGCCGAGCAACTGCGCGCCACCGCGCAGAAGCACAACGTCACTTTGTTCATGCTGCTGCTCGGCGCGTTCAACGTGCTGCTGCACCGTTACACCGGGCAGAACGACATCCGCGTCGGCGTGCCGATCGCCAACCGCAACCGCGGTGAAGTCGAAGGCCTGATCGGTTTCTTCGTCAACACCCAGGTGCTGCGCACACAACTGGATGGCCAGGCCCGGGTCGATGAGCTGCTGCGTCGCATCAAGGAAACCGCGCTGGGCGCCCAGGCCCATCAAGACCTGCCATTCGAGCGCCTGGTCGAAGCCTTGAAGCTGGAACGCAGCCTCAGTCACACGCCGCTGTTCCAGGTGATGTACAACCACCAGCCGCAGGTGGCGGACATTTCCACGGTGACCACGGCGTCCGGCCTGGCGCTGGGCATGATCGAGTGGCAAGGGCGCACCACCCAGTTCGACCTGACCCTCGATACCTACGAGAAAAGTGGCAAGCTGCACGCCGCGCTGACCTACGCCAGTGACCTGTTCGACGCCACGACCATCACGCGTATGGCGCAACACTGGACGCGTTTGCTGCAGGGCATGGTGAGCGATTCGCAGCAGCGCATCAGTGATTTGCCGCTGCTGGAGCAGGTCGAATATCAGCGCATTGTCCACGACTGGAACCGCGCCGATGACAACTTCGCGCAGGATCTGTGCATTCATCAGCTGATCAGCCAGCAAGTAGCTGCGAACCCTGATGCACTGGCCGTGACCTTCGCGGATACCCAGCTGACTTACCGCGAACTCGACCAGCAAGCCAACCGCCTGGCGCACAAGTTGATCGAGCTGGGTGTCGGCCCGGAAGTGCGGGTCGGCGTAGCCATGCAGCGTTCCGAGCAACTGCTGGTGGCCTTGCTCGCGGTGCTCAAGGCTGGCGGCGCCTACGTGCCGCTGGACCCGGATTACCCGGCCGAGCGGGTCGCCTACATGCTCGAAGACAGCCGCGCATTATTGCTGATCACACAGCAGGACGTCGCAGAGTCGTTGAAGGTGAGCGCAGGCACTCAAGTCCTGTTGCTGGACGATATCCAGTCGCTCATCGCCTACCCGCAAAGCGCCCCGGTCACCCGCGTCACGCCGGACAACCTCGCCTACGTGATCTACACCTCCGGTTCTACCGGCAAGCCCAAGGGCGTGGCCATCGCTCATCGCAACGTGCTGGCGTTGATCGACTGGTCGAAATCGGTGTACAGCCGCGACGACATTCAAGGCGTTCTGGCTTCTACGTCGGTGTGCTTCGACCTGTCGGTGTGGGAGTTGTTCGTGACCCTGGCCAATGGCGGTTCGCTGATCATCGCCCGCAATGCCCTGGAGTTGCCGCAACTGCGGGCCCGGGATCAGGTGCGGTTGATCAACACCGTGCCGTCGGCGATCAATGCGCTGCACCGTGACGGGCAGATTCCTCCCGGCGTGCGCATCATCAACCTGGCCGGTGAACCCCTGAAGCAAAGCCTGGTGGAGGCGCTGTATCAGCAAGCGACCGTCGAGCACGTCTACGACCTGTACGGCCCGTCGGAAGACACCACCTATTCGACCTGGACCCGCCGCGAAGCCAGTGGCCGCGCCAACATCGGCCGTCCGCTCAAGCACACCGCCAGCTATCTGCTCGATGCCGACCTGCAACCGGTGCCGCAAGGCGTGTCCGCCGAGCTGTACCTCAGCGGTGCCGGGATCACCCGTGGTTACCTTGCACGCCCCGGCCTGACCGCTGAAAAATACGTCCCCAACCCGTTTTCCAGTACCGGCGAGCGCCTGTATCGCACCGGCGACCTGACCCGTTATCAGGCCGACGGCACCCTGCAATACGTGGGTCGCATCGACCATCAGGTCAAGGTGCGGGGCTTCCGGATCGAGCTCGGCGAAATCGAAGCGCGGCTGTTACAGCAAAATGCAGTGCGCGAACTGGCGGTGCTGGCCCAGGACGGCGCCAGCGGCCAGCAGCTGGTGGCGTACATCGTGCCGAACGATTCGGCGCTGTTGGCCGATGCCGATGCGCAATCCAACCTGCGAGAAGTGCTCAAAGCCGCGCTGCGTCAGCATTTGCCGGACTACATGGTCCCGGCGTTTTTGCTGTTTCTCGAACATCTGCCGCTGACGCCCAACGGCAAACTCGACCGTAAGGCCCTGCCGGCACTTGATGGCTCTGCGCAACAACGCGAACACGTCGCGCCGCGCAGCGACCTGGAAAAATCCCTCGCCGCCATCTGGCAAGACGTGCTGGCCATCGACAGTGTCGGCCTGGAAGACAACTTCTTCGAACTGGGCGGCGACTCCATCGTTTCGATGCAAGTGGTCAGCCGTGCGCGGCAGGCCGGGATCGTGCTCAGCCCCAAGGACCTGTTCCAGCACCAGACCATTCGCAGCCTCGCCCAAGCGGCGCGCACGGGCGGGCAATCGCAAATCGATCAAGGTCCGGCGGTGGGCGCAGTGGCGCTGTCGCCGGTGCAGCAATGGTTCTTCGAACAGGCGATTCCCGAGCGTCAGCACTGGAACCAGTCGCTGTTGCTGGTGCCCCGCGAGGCGCTGAACATCAAGGCGCTGGAGCGTGCCCTGGAGCAATTGCTGACCCAGCACGACAGCCTGCGCCTGAGTTATGCACAGGCCGACAACACCTGGCAGCAGGCTTATGCCGCGCCAACCACGGAGTCGGTTTTGTGGCAGCGCCAGGCGCAAACGGTCGGGCAGCTCAACACCTTGTGCGACGAGGCCCAGCATAGCCTCGACTTGCAAAACGGTCCGTTGCTGCGCGCAATGCGGGTGGCGATGGCCGACGGCTCGGAACGTTTGCTGCTGGTGATCCACCACCTGGCGGTGGACGGTGTTTCCTGGCGCGTACTGCTGGAAGATTTGCAGCACTTCTACACCGGCGGTACGGCGCAGGCGAAGACCAGCAGCTATCAGCGTTGGGTCGCACGCTTGCACGATCATCTGCCAGCCTTCGAACACAACCTCGGCCATTGGCAGAGCCAAATGCAAGACGCGCCAGACAACCTGCCGTGCGAGCGACCGAATGGTGCGCTGGAAAACCGCTTCGAGGAGAAACTCGAACTCAAATTCGACACCGAGCAAACCCGCAAGCTGCTGCAACAGGCTCCGGCGGCTTACCGCACCCAGGTCAACGACCTGCTGCTGACCGCTCTGGCTCGTGCCGTTTGCCGCTGGAGCGGGCAGGGCAGCACGCTGATTCAGCTCGAAGGCCATGGCCGCGAAGACCTGTTCGATGACATCGACCTGACCCGCACCGTCGGCTGGTTCACCAGCCTGTTCCCGGTCAATCTGAAACCCTCCGCCGATCTTGGCGCATCGATCAAATCCATCAAGGAGCAACTGCGCAACGTCCCGGACAAAGGCCTGGGCTACGGCGCGCTGCGTTACCTCGGCGCACCGCAGATCCGCGCCGGGCTGGCGGCGTTACCGCAACCGCGCATCACCTTCAACTATCTGGGGCAGTTCGATCGTCAGTTCGATGAGGGCGCACTGTTCACGCCTTCCACTGAAGGCAACGGTCTGGCGCAGGACCCATCGGCGCCGCTCGGCAACTGGCTGGTGGTCGAAGGCCAGGTCTACGGTGGCGAATTGTCCCTGAGTTGGGGTTTCAGCCGCGAGATGTTCGACACCGCGACCATCCAGCGTCTGGCTGATGAATATGCGCTGGAACTCAACGCGCTGATCGACCACTGCTGTGCGCTTGAAGTGGCGCAAGCCACGCCGTCGGACTTTGCGTTGGCGCAGATCGATCAGGCGCAACTCGACGCCTTGCCGCTGGCGGTCTCGACGCTGGAAGACCTGTATCCGCTGTCACCGATGCAGCAGGGCATGTTGTTCCACACTCTGTACGAGCCGCAGGTCGGCGCCTACATCAGCCAGCTGCGCCTGGAAATCGGCGGCCTCGACACCGAGCGTTTCACCCGTGCCTGGCAGGCGGCGGTCGAGCGTCACGACATCCTGCGCAGCAGTTTCCACTGGCAGGGTCTCGATGTCGCGCATCAGGCGATTGCCCGTCAAGTGAAGCTGCCGCTGCAAGTGCTTGAAGCGACCGATACCGATGCACTGGCCGATGCCGAACGGGCCCAAGGTTTCGAGCTGGGCAGCGCGCCGCTGTTCCGCTTGAAACTGGTACGTACCGGCGCTGAGGCCTGGCACCTGATCTACACCAGCCATCACATCCTGATGGATGGCTGGAGCAACGCGCAGTTGCTTGCCGAAGTGATCCAGCACTACGCCGCCGGGCAACCGCAGCCGGCGCCGACGGGTCAGTACCGCGATTATCTGGGCTGGTTGCGACAGCAATCGGCCGTCGCTGGCGAGCAGTTCTGGAAAGCCGCACTGGCGCCGCTGCAAGCACCGACGATACTGGCCGAAGCCCTGCGCCCACCGGTCGGTGCACAAGGCAGCGAGGAAGTTCGCGTGGCCCTCGACAGCCCCGCGACCCGGCGTCTGGCCGAGTTCGCCCGCCAGCAAAAAGTCACCCTCAACACCGTGCTGCAAGCGGCGTGGAGTCTGTTGCTGCAGCGCTACACCGGCCAGGATTGCGTGGTATTCGGCGCCACCGTGGCCGGGCGTTCGGCACCGCTGCCGGGGATCGAAGAGCAACTGGGGCTGTTCATCAACACACTGCCGCTGGTGTGCTCGATGCGCCCGGACCAGAGCGTCAGCCAATGGCTGGGCGAGTTGCAACGTTTGAACCTGGCCCTGCGCGAATTCGAGCACGTGCCGCTGTACGACATTCAGGGGTGGGCGGGGTATCAGGGATCGTTGTTTGACAGTCTGCTGGTGTTCGAAAACTTCCCCGTCGCCGAAGCGCTGAAGCAGGGCGCGCCGGCCGGGTTGTCGTTCGGCAACCTGCACAACCACGAACGCACTCACTATCCGCTGACCCTTGGCGTCGAGCTGGGCGAAGCGCTGAGTTTCGATTTCAGCTACGACGCGGCGCGTTTCAGTGCGGCTCAGGTCGCGCAGCTTGCGGCCAATTTGCAGTACCTGCTGACGCAGTTCGTAGCCTCGCCGGATGCTGCACTGGGCGGGTTGGAACTGCTCGATATCGGAGGCAAGCACGCGGTACTCGCCATCAGCCAACCGGCCACGGTCGAGTTATCCACAAGTCTTTTGGTTCACGAGAGGATCGCCGCGCAAGCCGCCGCCACCCCCGATGCCCTGGCGTTGCAGGTCGACGAGCAGCGCCTGAGTTACGGCGAGCTCAATGCCCAAGCCAACCGCCTGGCCCATCGCCTGATCGACCACGGCGCCGGTCCCGGCAAGCGTGTCGGCCTGGCCATGCGTCGCGGCCCGCAATTGATCGTCAGTTTGCTGGCGGTGCTGAAAAGCGGCGCGGCCTATGTACCGCTGGACCCGAAATACCCCAGCGAGCGCCTCGCCTACATGATCGAGGACAGCCGTCTCGACGTGCTGTTGTGCGAGTCCGGCCTGCTGGACGACTTGCCGCTGCCGGTGCACCTGCGCCTGTTGGGCCTGGATGAAGCCGTCGGCTACTCCGACAGCAATCCGCCAAGCCGCGCCGTGGCCGAAGACCTGGCCTACCTCATCTACACCTCGGGCTCCACCGGTCAGCCCAAAGGCGTGGCCATCGATCACGGGGCGCTGCGTGAGTTCTGCCAGAGCGCTGCCGATTATTCGGTGTTGTCGGCCAGCGACCGTGTGCTGCAATTTGCGACTTTCAGCTTCGACGGTTTCGTCGAGCAGTGCTACCCGGCGCTGTGCGTGGGCGCGGCGTTGATCATGCGTGGCGATGAGCTGTGGGACGCCGGCCGACTGGCCGCACAAATCGTCGACCAAGGCGTGACCGTCGCCGACTTGCCCGCTGCCTACTGGTTCCTGCTGGCTCGCGAATGCGCCAGTGGCGTGGTGCGCCACCTCGGCGATTTGCGCCAGGTGCACGTCGGTGGCGAGGCAATGTCGGTGGAAGGTTTGCGCCTGTGGCATCAGGCCGGTTTGAGCCATGTGCGGCTGCTCAACACTTATGGGCCGACCGAAGCGACCGTAGTGTCCAGCGTGCATGAGTGCCAACTGCAAGACGCCAGCGATGCGTTCGGCATCCCGATTGGACGCGCCATCGCCGGCCGAGCGCTGTATGTACTGGACTCGGCCGGTCAGTTGCTGCCCGCCGATGGCGTCGGCGAGTTGTGCATTGGCGCCCCGGCTTGCCTGGCGCAACGCTATTTCGACCGTCCGGCGCTGACCGCCGAACGCTTCCTGCCGGACCCGTTTGCCCGTGAGCCGGGCGCACGCCTGTACCGCAGCGGCGACCTGGCGCGCTACAACGCCCGGGGTGATCTGGAATACGTCGGGCGTATCGATCATCAAGTAAAGATTCGTGGTTTTCGCATCGAAATGGGCGAGATCGAAGCCTGTCTTCAGGGGCGGGACGAGGTGCGCGAAGCCGCAGTCATCGCCCAGGACGGCACGCAACTGGTGGCGTACATCGTCGCCAGCGGAGCGGTCACGTCCGAGACGGATTATCTCGACGCGCTCAAGGCCGTGATGCGCCAGGCGTTGCCGGAATACATGGTGCCGAGCCACTTGATCCTGCTGGCGAAACTGCCGCTCAACAACAACGGCAAACTCGACCGCAAGGCCTTGCCACGGGCAGAGGCCGGCGCTGCACAACGGGCGTTCGTCGCTCCGCTGGAGGGGCTGGAATCGCAGCTGGCGCAGATCTGGCAGCAGGTGCTGCAGGTTGAACAAGTGGGGCGTGACGACAACTTCTTTGAGTTGGGCGGGCACTCGTTGCTGGTGCTGCAAGTGATCTCGCGGGTGCGTCAGCAACTGAACATCGAACTGTCGGTCAGCAGCCTGTTTTCCGCTGCGAACCTGGCGCAATTCGCTTCCCGCGCAACACTGGCCGAAACCAGCGTGCAGCCAACACTGCAACGTGCGACGGATGATCAACCGCGAGTCCTGTCCTACGCCCAGCAGCGCCAGTGGATTCTCTGGCAACTGGACCCACAAAGCAGCGCCTACAACATCCCGGCCGCGCTGCGTCTCAAGGGGGTGTTGGACCGGGAGGCGCTGCGTCAGGCCTTCCTGCAATTGCAGGCCCGTCACGAGACCCTGCGCACGACCTTCGAACAGGACGGCCAGCAGGCGCGTCCATGGGTGCACGCCGAACTGCCGTTGCAGTTGTGCGAGCGGCCCGTTGCTGAGTCGTCGATCAACGATGCCGTGGCCGAAGAAATCGCCCAGCCGTTCGACCTGCGCAACGGTCCGCTGTGGCGCGCATTGCTGCTGCAAGTCAGCGCCGAGGAACATGTGCTGGTCCTGACCGTGCACCACATCGCCGCCGATGGCTGGTCGATGCAGGTCATGGTCGATGAGTTCAGCGCGTTGTATCAGGCCGCCGTCGAGGGCCGCGCGGCCAGCCTCGACAACTTGCCGGTGGCTTACAGCGACTATGCCCGCTGGCAGCGCGACTGGCTGGAGGCGGGCGAGGGCGCGCGGCAACTGGCGTGGTGGCGCAAGCAACTGGACGGCAGCCAGACACCGCTGGAACTGCCGAGTGAACTGAGCCGTCCGGCTCGCCGTAGCGAGCGCGGGGCGAGTCTGTCGCTGAACGTGGATCGCGAACTGCTGGCCGGTTTGCGTCAGCGCGCACAAGAACAGCAAGTGACCTTGTTCATGTTGTTGCTGGCGAGCTTCCAGACCTTGCTGCACCGCCAGAGCGGGCAGTCGGGCATCAGCGTCGGCGTGCCGAGCGCCGGCCGCTCGCGCCTGGAAACCGAAGGCCTGATCGGGTTCTTCATCAACACCCAGGTGCTGCGTGCCGAGATCGATGGGCAACAGCCATTCAGCACCTTGCTGCAACAGGTCAAACAAACCGCATTGTCGGCGCAGGCCCATCAGGACTTGCCGTTCGAGCAACTGGTCGATGCCTTGCAACCCGACCGCAGCCTCAATCACAGTCCATTGTTCCAGGTGCTCTTCAACCACCAGCAGCCGTTGGGCGCGAGCGTCGAGCGGGTCGTTGCCGGTTTGCAGGTCGAGCGTATGCACTGGCAGCAGCACACCGCGCAATTCGATCTGGTGCTCGACACCCAGGAGCAGGGCGACACACTGGACGCCAACCTGAGCTACGCCACCGATCTGTACGACGAAGCCTCGATGCAGCGTTTCGCCGGGCAATGGTTGAACCTGCTGCGCGCCGTGGTCGCCGATCCGCAACAGCGCGTCGCCGAACTGCCGTTGCTGCAAGCGTCGCAGTACGACGGTTTGATCCAGCACTGGAACCCGGCATTCCAGGCAGAACCGCCATCGCCGACCTTGCATCAACTGTTCGAAGCCCACGCCGCGCAACGACCGAACGCGGTGGCCCTGGTCTACGAAGGTGAACAGCTGACCTACGCCGCACTCAACGCCCAGGCCAACCGCCTGGCGCGCAAACTGCGTGAGCAGGGCGTCGGGCCGGAGGTGCGCGTCGGCATTGCCACTGAGCGGGCGATGCCACTGGTGGTCGGTCTGCTGGCGATTCTCAAGGCCGGTGGCGCCTACGTGCCGCTCGACCCGCAATACCCCGCCGAGCGCTTGAGCTACATGATCGACGACAGCGGCATTGCGCTGCTGTTGACCCAGTCTCATTTGATCGCCGGTTTGCCGGCCCGTGATGGCGTGCAGGTGCTGGATCTGACGTCGCTGCAAGTGGACGCCTGCAGCGCCGACAACCTGACGCCGCTGGCCACTGCGGACAACCTCGCGTACGTGATCTACACCTCCGGTTCTACCGGTCGACCAAAAGGCGCATTGCTCAGCCATTGCAACGTCGGGCGCCTGCTGACGGCCACCGCCGAGCAGTTCAACTTCGGCGCGGACGATGTCTGGACCCTGTTCCATTCCTACGCCTTCGATTTTTCGGTGTGGGAGCTGTTCGGTTCGCTGTGCACCGGCGGGCGCCTGGTGATCGTGCCGTATTACATCAGCCGCGAGCCGCAGCAATTCCATCGCTTGCTCTGCGATGAAGGCGTGACGGTGTTGAACCAGACCCCGACGGCGTTCCGGCAACTGCTGCCGATAGCCTGCGCCAGCCCGCGCGATATGGCGCTGCGTCAGGTGATCTTCGGCGGCGAGGCGCTGGAAGTGGCGAGCCTGCGTCCATGGTTCGAACGCTTCGGCGATCAGCAGCCAACGCTGGTGAACATGTACGGCATCACCGAAACCACGGTGCACGTGACCTACCGCGCCATTCTCCTGGCCGACCTCGACGGCAAGGCCCAGAGCCCGATTGGCCTGCCGATCCGCGACCTGCGCTGGTACTTGCTCGACAGCCAGTTGCAGCCGGTGCCGGTGGGTGTGGCGGGCGAGTTGTACATCGCCGGTGCCGGCCTGGCGCGCGGTTATCACGGGCGCTTCGGCCTGACCGCCGAGCGTTTTGTGCCGAGCCCGTTCGACGCTTCGCAGCGCCTCTATCGCAGCGGCGACCTGGCGCGCCAGCGTGCCGACGGCAGCATCGACTACCTCGGGCGCATCGACCAGCAAGTGAAGATTCGCGGGTTCCGCATCGAACTGGGCGAAATCGAAGCCGCGCTGCTGACGCAACCGGGCGTGCGCCAGGCGGTGCTGAGCGTGCATGCCGCCGACGCCGGGCCACAGTTGTGCGCCTATGTCGTCGCCGAGCAACCCCCGCACGACCCGATCACCTGGCGCGACAACCTGCGCGCCGCGCTGAAGGTCGACTTGCCGGATTACATGGTGCCGAGCCACTGGCTGCTACTCGATGAACTGCCGCTGACCAGCAACGGCAAGCTCGACCGCAAGGCCTTGCCGCTGCCGGATGCCGAGGACTGGCAACGACCGTTCGAAGCCCCCGAAGACGAACTCGAACAGCAACTGGCGGCAATCTGGGCCGACGTGCTGGGCGTGGCGCAGATCGGCCGTCGCGACAACTTCTTTGAATTGGGCGGGCACTCGCTGCTCGCCGCCCAGGCCAGTGCCCGCGTGGAGCTGGAACTGGGCATCGAGCTGCCGCTGCGTGCGCTGTTCGAAAGCAACGACCTTCAGGCTTATGCCGTCACCGCCCGGCAACAAGCCCCGACTGATAACGATGCACGTCTTGATGCGCTTGAGTCGCTTCTCGACGAGATGGAGATCAACTGATGGAACACACCACCGCCATGCGTATCGCCACGCGCTTCGCCGGCCTGCCCGCCGACAAGCGCCGCGAGTTTCTGACAAAAATGCAGGAGCAAGGTGTGAGCTTCGGCCAACTGCCGATTCCAGCCGCCGCCGAGCCGCAAACAACTTTTGAATTGTCCTATGCGCAGCGACGCCAATGGTTCCTCTGGCAGCTCGATCCACAGAGTTCGGCGTACAACATTCCGGCCGCCCTGCGTCTGCGTGGACCGCTGAATGTGGCGGCGCTGCAGCAGAGTTTCGATGTGTTGCTGGAGCGGCACCAGAGCCTGCGCAGCCGTTTCGTCGAGGATGACGGGCAGGTGCTGCAAGCCTTGGCGGCCTTCACTTCACTGGCCATCGAACAGCACGATTTGCGCGACGAGCCTGTCGCACAGCGCTTCGAATCCGCGATGAAAAAGGTCGAGCAGGAAATCGCCCGGCCGTTCGATCTGCAGCACGGCCCGCTGCTGCGCGTCAGCCTGCTGCAACTGGATGCCGAGGACCATGTGCTGGTGCTGACACTGCACCACATCGTCACCGATGGTTGGTCGATGGGTGTATTGGTCGAAGAGTTTTCCCGACTGTATGCCGCGCATTGCCAAGGCCAGAACGCTGCGCTGGAGGCGCTGCCGATCCAGTATTCGGATTACGCCGCATGGCAACGCCGCTGGATGGACGCCGGAGAGCTGGACCGTCAACTGAACTGGTGGCGCGAACAACTCGGCAGCGAACAACCGCTGCTGGAGCTGCCGACGGATCGCCCGCGCCCGCCACAACCGAGCCAACGCGGTGCGCGACTGGACTTCGCCCTCGACGCGGATCTGGCCAGCGGTTTGATGGCCTTGGCCAAGCAGCGCGGCGTGACGCCGTTCATGTTGTTGCTCGCCAGTTTCCAGGCCTTGTTCTATCGCTACAGCGGTCAGGCTGATCTGCGTATCGGTGTGCCCATTGGCAATCGTAATCGCGCCGAAACCCGTGGCCTGATCGGCTTCTTCGTCAACACCCAGGTGATGCGCGCCGAACTCGACGGGCGCCTGCCGTTCAGTCAGTTGCTGGAGCAAACCCGCGCCACTTCGCTGGATGCCCAGGATTACCAGGACTTGCCGTTCGAGCGTCTGGTGCAGGCGTTGCAAGGCGAGCGCAGCCTCAGCCACAGCCCGTTGTTCCAGGTGATGTTCAACCACCAGCAAGCCCGGCCGGCAGCGGTCAGCGGTTTGCTGGCGGGGCTGCGGGTCGAGGCGCTGAACGCCACGGCGCAGACCACCCAATTCGACCTGCAACTCGACACCCAGGAAGAGGGCGACAAACTGTTCGCCAGCCTGACCTACGCCACCGACCTGTTCGACGCCGAGCGTATCGAGCATCTGGCCCGGCATTGGCGCAACCTGTTGGCCGGGGTGCTGGCGAACCCGCAAACCCCGCTGGCCGAACTGCCGCTGCTGGATGCTGACGAGCGTTTGCGCATGCTCGATGACCTCAATGACACGGCGCGGGCCTATCCGGGCGAAGTCTGCGTGCAGCGCCATTTCGAAGCGCGGGTGCGGGAAAATCCTCAGGCAACCGCGCTGGTGTTCCAGGGCGAATCTCTGAGTTATGCACAGCTGAACCTGCGCGCCAATCGCCTGGCCCATCACCTGCGTGCGCAAGGTGTCGGCCCGGAAGTGATCGTCGGCATTGCCTGCGACCGTTCGTTTGAAATGGTCATCGGCCTGCTGGCAATCCTGAAGGCTGGTGGCGCCTACGTGCCGCTGGACCCGGAATACCCGCTCGATCGCCTGAGCTACATGATCGAAGACAGCGGCATTTCGCTGTTGCTGACCCAGGAGCATTTGTTGGCGCGACTGCCGACGCCGGACAGCGTGCGCACCTTGTGCCTGCATGCCGATGCCGATTGGCTGAGCGACCTGCCGGGCAGCGATCTGCCCAACGTTGCCGTGGCAGAAAACCTCGCCTACATGATCTACACCTCCGGTTCGACCGGTAAGCCCAAGGGCGCGGGCAACCGCCATGTGGCGTTGCACAACCGCATCGAGTGGATGCAGGACGCCTACAACCTGCAACCTGCGGATCGCGTGCTGCAAAAGACGCCGTTCAGTTTCGACGTGTCGGTGTGGGAGTTTTTCTGGCCGCTGATGAAAGGCGCCACGCTGGTGATCGCCGCACCGGGCGAACATCGCGACCCGCAACGCCTCGCCGCATTGATCGTCGAACAGTCGGTCACCACGCTGCACTTCGTGCCCTCGATGCTCTCGGCGTTCATCAGCGCTGACGAAGCGCTGGCCTGCACCTCGCTGACGCGGATCATTTGCAGCGGTGAAGCGCTGCCGATGGAACTGCAACGCCAGACCCTGCGCAATCTGCCGCAAGCCAATCTGTACAACCTGTATGGCCCGACCGAAGCGGCCATCGACGTGACCCACTGGACCTGCGTGGAAGAGGGCCGTGACAGCGTGCCGATCGGCCGGCCGATTGCCAACCTGCGCACCTGCATTCTCGACAGCGAACTGCAACCGTTGCCGTTGGGCGCGGTGGGTGAGTTGTACCTGGGCGGCATCGGTCTGGCCCGGGGTTACCACCGTCGTGGTGCGCTGACCGCCGAGCGTTTCGTGGTCGACCCGTTCGGCAGCGGCGAGCGTTTGTACCGCACCGGCGACCTGGCGCGATATCGCGCTGACGGCGCCATCGATTACTGCGGACGCATCGACCACCAAGTGAAGATTCGCGGCTTGCGCATCGAACTGGGGGAAATCGAAGCGCGCCTGCAAGAACATGCCGACGTACAGGACGCCGTGGTCCTGGCCCTCGACGGGCCGAGCGGCAAGCAACTGGTGGCCTACATCGTGCCGCAGGAGCGTGCCTTGGTAGACGCCGATGCCGAACAACAAGGCGTGTGGCGTGAAACCCTGAAAAGCCATTTGCTCGGCAGCCTGCCGGATTACATGGTGCCGGCGCAGACAGTGCTGATTGAGCAAATGCCGTTGAGCCCCAACGGCAAACTGGATCGCAAACGCCTGCCAGCGCCGACCGCTCAGGTCAGCCAGCGTGCATTCGAAGCACCGCGCAACGCCCATGAACAGGTGCTGGCGCAGATCTGGCAGGACGTGCTGGGTATTGAACAGGTCGGGCGGCAGGACAACTTCTTCGAACTGGGCGGCGACTCGATCATCTCGATTCAAGTGGTCAGCCGCGCCCGTCGCGCTGGCCTGAGCCTGCAACCGCGCGACCTGTTCCAGCAGCAAACCCTGCAAGCCCTGGCCGCCGTAGTCAAAGAACAAGCAGCACCGCTGGCGCAACAGGGGCCGGTGGACGGCGTGCAAACACTCACGCCGATCCAGCGCTGGTTCTTCGAAGAGCCGATCCCGCAACGCGCGCACTGGAACCAGGCGGTGTTGCTGACGCCGCGCGAAACCCTTGAATTGCCGCGTCTGCAAAGCGCCTTGCAACGTGTGCTCAAGCAACACGACGCCTTGCGTTTGCGTTTCAGTCAGGTCGACGGCCAATGGTCGGCGCGCTACGTCGGCGCCGACAGTGCCGACGTCATCGACATGCTCTGGACCGCTCGCGTGGCCAGCGATGCCTCGCTGGAATCGGTATGCGACGAAGCCCAGCGCAGCCTCAGCCTGCAAGACGGGCCGCTGTTGCGCGCGGCATTGATCGCTCAAGCCGATGGCTCGCAGCGCTTGCTGCTGGTGATTCACCACTTGGCGGTGGACGGTGTGTCGTGGCGCGTGTTGCTGGAAGATTTGCAGGCCGCCTATCAAGGTGAAGAACTGCCGCCGAAGACCAGCGCTTTCCAGGCCTGGGCCGACAATCTCGACACTTACGCACGCTCCGCAATCGCCGCCGACGAACTGAACGTGTGGCAAGCGCAATTGGCCGGCGCCAGCGATTCGCTGCCGGCTGCCAATCCGCAAGCCAGTCAGGCCGGGCATTTGCGCCAGGGCGTGAGCATCGGCCTGGACCGCGAGCAGACCCGCCAATTGCTGCAACAAGCGCCGGCAATCTACCGCACCCAGGTCAACGACCTGCTGCTGACCGCACTGGCCCGCACCCTCAGCCGCTGGACCGGCCACCCATCGGCGCTGATTCAGCTCGAAGGTCATGGCCGCGAAGAACTGTTCGACGACATAGACCTGACCCGCACCGTCGGCTGGTTCTCCAGCCTGTTCCCGGTGCGCCTGACACCGACCGCCGAGCTCGGTGCTTCGATCAAGGCAATCAAGCAACAACTGCGTGACATCCCCGGCAAAGGCCTGGGCTATGGCCTGTTGCGCTACATGGGCGATGCGTCCGCGCAATCGGCATTGGCCGCTTTGCCGCAGGCGCGGGTGACGTTCAACTATCTCGGCCAGTTCGACCAGAACTTTGCCGAAGACGCACTGTTCACCCCGGCCAAGGAGTCCAGCGGCGCCGCCCAATCGGCAGACGCGCCGCTGCCGAACTGGCTGTCGGTGGACGGCCAGGTCTATGGCGGCGAGCTGAAACTCGACTGGACCTTCAGCCGCGACTGCTTCGAGCTGCGCGAGATTGAAGCCCTGGCCATCGATTTCCGCGCTGAACTGTTGGCGCTGATCGACCATTGCCTGAGCGACGGCGCGGGCGGCGTGACCCCGGCGGACTTCCCGCTGGCGCGCCTGAGCCAGGCGCAACTGGATGGTCTGCCGGTGCCACCGGCGCAGATCGAAGATGTGTATCCGCTGTCGCCGATGCAGGCCGGTTTGCTGTTCCACAGCCTCTACGAATCGGCGTCTGGCGCCTATGTAAACCAGCTCAGCGTCGAGGCCCGTGGTCTCGATGCCGAACGTCTGTGTCGGGCGTGGCAAGCGGTGCTCGACAGCCACGCAATCCTGCGCAGCAGCTTCCACTTCCCGCAAGGTTTCGAAGCACCGGTGCAACTGGTGCATCGTCACCTGCAATTGCCGCTGACCTGCCTGGACTGGCGCGGACGCGACGATCAGGCACACGCACTGGCGCAACTGATCGACAGCGAACGCCTGCAACTCGATTCGACCCAAGCACCGTTGATGCGCCTGACGCTGGTGCGTCTGGACGACGAGCGTCAACAACTGATCTACACCCACCATCACCTGTTGCTCGACGGCTGGAGTAACTCACTGCTGCTGAGTGAAGTCTTGCAGCATTATGCCGGGCAAGAGGTGCTGGCGCCCACCGGGCGTTTCGCCGACTACATCGGCTGGTTGCAACGTCAGGATGCCGAGGCGGACGAAGCGTTCTGGCGCGGGCAACTGGCGACGCTGGACAACCCGACGCTGCTGGCCCAGAGCCTGGCCCATGTCGATATCAAGCAACCGTCGCAGGCGCAGTTTGCCGACCATCGCCAGACCTTCGATGTCGCCACCAGCCAACGTTTCAGCGACTTTGCCCGCCAGCAAAAAGTCACCCTCAACACCTTGGTACAAGGTGCGTGGGCACTGCTGCTGCAACGCTACAGCGGCCAGCGCAGCGTGGCCTTCGGCGCGACCGTGGCCGGGCGTCCGGTGGACTTGCCGGGGGCGGAAAGCCAGCTCGGTCTGTTCATCAACACCCTGCCGGTGATCAGCAGTCCGGATGCGGTGGAAAGCGTCGAGCAATGGCTGAGCCGTTTGCAGGCGCAAAACCTGGAACTGCGTGAACACGAATTCACCGCCCTCGGTGACATTCAGCGCTGGGCTGGACGTGCCGGTGAGCCGCTGTTCGACAGCCTGCTGGTGTTCGAAAACTTCCCGGTGGCCGAAGCGTTGCAGCAGGGCGCGCCGGCCGGGTTGAGCTTCTCGATCCCGCAAAACCACGAGCGCACCAACTTCCCGCTGACCCTGGCGGCCACTGCCGAAAGCCAGTTGAGCCTGAACTGGAGCTACCAGTGCAGCCACTTCAGCAGCACCGCCATTGCGCGCATGAGTGAGCATCTGGCCGCGTTGCTGATGGCGATGGTGGCCGCGCCTCAAGCGGCGTTGAGTGAACTCGACCTGCTCACCGCACCCGAGCGCGCCCAGCAATTGCTCGAGTGGAACCCGCCTTTCACCGTCGCGGAAAACCCGCTGTGCGTGCATCAATTGATCGAGGCCCAGGCCGTTGCCCGACCGGACGCCACGGCGTTGATCTTCAATGATGTGGCGCTGAGTTTCGACGAACTCAACCGCCGCGCCAACCGCTTGGCCCATTACTTGCGCGGGCGCGGTATCGGCCCGGAAGTGCGGGTTGGCCTGGCGATGCAGCGTTCGCCGGAAATGATCGTCGGCCTGCTGGCGATCCTCAAGGCTGGCGGCGCCTACGTGCCGCTCGACCCAGCCTATCCAGCCGAACGCTTGCGTTACTTGATGGACGACAGTGGGATTTCGCTGCTGATCAGCCAATCCTGGCTGCGGGAAAAACTGCCGTTGCCGCAAGGCCTGGCGGTGCTGGAAATTGACCGTGAACCGCTGGAACTGATGGCGGACAGCAACCCGGTCAACCTGACCTGCGGCGAAAACCTCGCCTATCTGATCTACACCTCGGGCTCGACCGGGCGGCCGAAAGGCGTGAGCGTGGCCCACGGCCCGCTGGCCATGCATTGCGTGTCGATCGGTGAGTTGTATGGCATGACCCCGGACGACCGCGAGCTGCAATTCGCCTCGATCAGCTTCGACGGCGCCCACGAACGCTGGCTGACGCCGCTGGTGTTCGGTTCGGCGGTGATGCCACGCGACGACGAACTGTGGAGCGTGGAACGCACCTGCGCCGAGATCGAAAAACACGGCATCACCATCGCCTGTTTCACCCCGAGTTACCTGGCGCAGATTGCCGATTACATGGGCGAAGCCGGGCGTGATCTGCCGATCCGATCCTACACGCCGTGCGGTGAAGGCATGGCCAAGCATGCGTTCGACGAGGTGCAGCAGGTCCTGCAACCCAAGCGCCTGATCAACGGCTACGGCCCGACCGAAACGGTGATCACGCCGCTGATCTGGCTGGCCTATCCGGATACCGAATTCGACTCGGCGTTCATGCCGATTGGCCGGCCGGTGGGCAACCGCAGCGCTTACATCCTGGACGGTGGCTTGCAGCCGCTGCCGGTGGGCGTGGCGGGCGAGTTGTACCTCGGCGGCGAGGGTGTGGCGCGGGGGTATCACCAGCGACCGGACCTCACCGCCGAACGTTTCGTGCCGGACCCCTTCGTGCCGGGCGGGCGGCTGTACCGCAGCGGTGACCTCGCACGGTTCCGCGCCGATGGCGTGGTGGAATACCTCGGCCGTATCGACCAGCAAGTGAAGATTCGCGGTTTCCGTATCGAACTCGGTGAAATCGAAGCGTGCCTGATGGAGCACGCAGGTGTGCGTGAGGCGTTCGTCATCGACCGCGATGGCCCGACCAGCCGCCAGTTGGTCGGTTACGTGGTGCCGCGCGATCCGTTGGCCGACGAACAAGACCTGCGTGACGCACTGACCGCGCACCTGCGCAGCCGCTTGCCGGCGCACATGTTGCCGGCGCACCTGATGTGCCTGGCCGCGCTGCCGCTGACGCCGAACGGCAAGCTTGATCGTCAGGGTTTGCCGGCGCCTGAGGCCTCGCGTCAGAGCCACGATCAAGTGGCGGCTGCGACGCCCGCCGAAGCGCTGTTGGTGGAGATCTGGCAGGAACTGCTGGGCCTGGATTCGCTGGGCGTCACCGAGAACTTCTTCGAACTGGGCGGTGACTCGATCATCTCGCTGCAAGCGGTGAGCCGTGCCGGGCAGCGCGGGTTGCTGTTCAGTCCCAAGCAACTGTTCGAACAGCAGACCATTCGCGCACTCGCCGCCGTGGCCAGCCGCCGTGAAGATGCACTGGCCCAGGCGCCGAGTGTCGAAGCTTTCGCCCTTGTGCCGCACATTGATCTGACGGCGCGTGAAGGGCTGCAAGACCTCTATCCGCTGTCGCCGATGCAGCAAGGCATGCTGTTCCATTGCCTCGATTCGCCGGAACTCAACCCCTACGTCAACCAGTTGAGCGTGGCGGTCGACGGTTTGCAGGTGCCGCGTTTTCGCGCGGCGTGGCAGGCCTTGGTCGAGCGTCATGAAGTGCTGCGCGCAGCGTTCCGCTGGCGCGATGGCCTGGCCGATCCGCTGCAAGCGGTGTTCGCCAGCGTCGAGTTGCCGATCGAAGAGCTCGACTGGCGCGAGCGCAGCGACACTGAACAGGCACTGAGCGAACTGGCGGCTGCCGAGCAGGCCAAGGGCTTCGACCTGAGCTGCCCGCCGCTGATGCGTTTTGTGCTGGTGCGCCTGGGCGAAGACCGCTACCAGATGATCTGGATCTACCATCACCTGCTGCTGGACGGCTGGAGTGCGTCGCGTCTGCTGGGCGAGATGCTGCGCCTGTACCACCACGACAGCCTGCCGGCGCTGACCGGTCGCTACGCCGACTACATCGCCTGGCTGCAACGTCAGGATGATGCGCAGGCCGAAGGCTTCTGGCGCGAGCGCCTGGCAACGCTGGAAGCGCCGACCATTCTGGCCAAGGCCTCCGGTGCCGCAGGTTCCGGTCACGGCGTGATGTACAGCGACCTCAACGCCGAGGCAACGCGCAAGTTGCACAGCTTTGCCAAACGTCAGCGCGTGACCCTCAACACGCTGGTGCAAGGCGCCTGGCTGTTGCTGTTGCAGCGCCACAGCGGACAACGCAGCGTGGCCTTCGGCGCGACAGTGGCGGGGCGTCCGACCGGACTGCCCGGTGCCCAGGAAATGCTCGGCCTGTTCATCAACACCTTGCCGGTGATCCAGACGCTCGACCCGCAACAACCGCTGGGCGAGTGGCTGCGCGAGTTGCAGGATTACAACCTGGCGGTGCGCGACTACGAACACACGCCGTTGTCCGACGTCCAGCGCTGGGCCGGGCAGGGCGGTCAGGGTCTGTTCGACAGCATCATCGTGTTTGAAAACCATCCGGTGGACCGCGCCCTGCGCGGTGGCGAGGAAGGTGAGTTGCGCTTTGCCGAAGTCGGCAGCGGCGGTGTCACCAACTTCCCGATGGACTTGATGGTCAGCGCCAACGACGAAGGCCTCGAAGTCGAGTATTTGTACCTGCGTGATCGCTTCAGTGACGTCGAAGTGGAGCGCATTCGTGCCCAGCTTGAGGGTTTGTTGCGTGCTCTGCCTGAAGATGCCGACCGCCTGCTCGGCAACATCGGCATGCCCGAAGCGCGCTTGAGCCTGCCGCAAGCGTCCACTGATATCGCTGATCTGTTGCACGCATTCGATCAGCATATCCGCAATCAACCGCAGAAAATCGCCTTGTTCTGCGAGGATCGAGAGGTCAGCTATGCCGATCTCGATGCACGAGCCAATGGCCTTGCACAACAACTCATCGCTCGCGGCATCGGTGCCGAAAGCCTGGTGGCGGTGGCGCTGCCGCGTTCCGAACGGACCATTGTCGCGTTCCTCGCGGTCCTCAAGGCTGGCGCCGCGTATCTGCCGCTGGACCTCGCGTACCCGGCCGAACGACTGGCGTACATGCTCAGCGATTCGGCGGCGAGCCTGTTGATGTGTGACAGCGATCTCGGTGAACGCCTGACATTGGCCGACAGCCCGCCGCGCTTGTTGCTCGATCAACTGACCGTGGTGGGCAGCAGCGAATGCCCTGTTGTTGAGCCGCTGCCGGGGCACTTGGCGTACCTGATCTACACCTCCGGCTCCACCGGACAACCGAAAGGCGTGGCCGTGGCGCGCGGGCCGATTGCCCGGCATTGCCGCGGCATCATCGACCTCTACGAACTGGCGCCGCGCAGCCGCGAACTGCACTTCATGTCGTTCGCCTTCGACGGTGCCCAGGAACGTTGGCTGAGTGTGATGCTGGCCGGTGGCAGTCTGGTGATTCGCGAGGACAGCTTGTGGACCCCCGAGCAAACCCTGGAAGTGCTGCATCGCCACAACGTCACCGTCGCCTGCTTCCCGCCGGCGTATCTGCAACAGATGGCCGAAGTGGCCGAGCGCCTGGGCAATCCACCGGCGGTCGAGGTCTATTGCTTTGGCGGCGATGCGGTGCCGGACGCCAGTTTCGAACAGGTCAAGCGCGCCTTGCGTCCGCAGCGTCTGGTCAACGGTTACGGCCCGACCGAAACCGTGGTCACGCCGCTGCTGTGGCGTGCCGAGGCCAGCGAGACCTGCGATGCCGCTTATGCGCCGATTGGTCGTGGTGTGGCCGGGCGTGGGTTGTACGTGCTGGATGCCGATCTCAATCCGTTGCCGGTGGGCGTCAGCGGTGAGTTGTATTTGGGCGGCGAATGCCTGGCGCGGGGTTATCACCAGCGTCCGGGCATGAGCGCCGAGCGCTTCATTCCCGATCCGTTCGAGGCCGGTGGCCGCATGTACCGCACCGGCGACCTGGTGCGCCAGCGTGAGTGCGGCCTGATCGACTACCTCGGTCGACTCGACCAGCAAGTGAAGATCCGTGGTTTCCGTATCGAACCGGGCGAGATCGAAGCGCGCTTGCGTGAATGCGCAGGGGTGCAAGATGCCGCCGTGGTGGTGCTCGACACGCCGACCGGCAAACAGCTGGTCGGTTATGTGGTGGCTGGCGCTGCTGCCGGGCTGGATCGTCGCTTGAAGGCGGAGCTGCAAGCGCACATGCCGGACTACATGGTGCCGGCGCGCATCCTGGTGCTGGAGCGTTTTCCGCTGTCGGCCAACGGTAAGCTCGACCGCCGCGCACTGCCGGAACCGGAATGGGCGCTGGGGGGATATCGCGCACCGCGCAACGCACTGGAACAGGCGCTGACTGCCATCTGGCAAGACGTGCTCGGCGTGCCACAGGTGGGCATCGACGACAATTTCTTTGAACTCGGTGGCGACTCGCTGCAGGTGCTCAAAGTCATCTCGCGGGTGCGCAGTCAGCCGCAACCGGGCTTCGAATTGAAGCTGCGGGATTTGATGCAGAAACCGTGTATCGCTGAACTCAGCGGTTATCAAGCAGTCGAGCCAGGGAAAGCGCCGGACCCCTTGCTGGCGTTGAATGGCCGGGTCGCGAATGTGCCGGCGCTGTTCTGCCTGCACGCCGGTTTCGGCACGGTGTTCGACTACGAACCGCTGGCCCGGCGTCTGGAAGGCCGACGCACGGTGTACGGCCTGCAATGCCGCATGCTGCTCGACCCGCAATGGCAGGACGCGTCGCTGCTGGCGATGGCCCAGGCTTATGCCCAGCGCATTCGTGCGCAGCAGCCGCAAGGCCCGTATTACCTGCTGGGCTGGTCGCTGGGTGGTGCGTTGACGCAACTGGTCGCCCATGAACTGGAGGCCCAAGGGCAAGCGGTTGCGTTTGCAGGGCTGGTCGACAGCTACGTGGCCGGCACGGCGGAGGCGGGTGACTGGCGCGAAGATTTGGCGGATTTCCTGAAGTTTGTCCTCGGTCAACCGTCGGAAGAAGCAGAGGCGCTGATTGCCTCGAAAACCGTCGGCCTGAACGAACGTGAAGGCGCTGCGGTGGTGATCGAAGCGGCGATGCACGGTTCCAATGACCACGCGGCGTTAGGCGCGAGCGAACTGACGCAGATCTTCGCCACTGGCTCATCGCTCAAGCAACTGGCGCTGGCGCAACGACAATTGCCGAAGGTGCAGGTGGCGGCGCATCGCTGGTGGGTGGCCGAACGTGATGACGAACGCCGGGTGTTCGAGGCACAGGTCGGCCAACACGGTGTTGATCGTTTGTTGGCGGGTGGACATTACGAATTGCTGCGCAGCGATGAGTTGCTGGATGAGCTTGAGCAACTGTTGGAGTGCCGCAGGGTCACTGCCTAAAAAGTAAGCGCGATGAATGATTTGTGGCGAGGGAGCTTGCTCCCGCAGGATTGCGCAGCAATCCCTCTATTGGGGCCGCTTCGCAGCCCAGCGGGAGCAAGCTCCCTCGCCACAGGTTTCCCTCCGCCACAGGTTTCCCTCATTGTGTAAAAGGATTCGTCCCATGGCCGTGTTGCCAGAACTTGAAGCTTTCCTCGAACTCGCCGAGTTCGGCCGCCTGACCGGCAAAAGTCGCGCGATGCACGAGCAGACCCCGCAACAGGCGCGGATCGACTTCGAAGCGTCCTCGACGTTTCTCGATGTGCCACTGGACAACATTGCTTGCGAGGATTTCACCATTGCCGCGCGGGACGGTCACAGCCTGGCGGCGCGGCTGTATCGCGACGGGCAGGCGGTCGACGGCCTGCAACCGGTGATGTTGTATTTCCACGGTGGCGGCTATGTGGTCGGCAGCCTCGATTCCCACGATGCGTTGTGCCGTCGTCTGGCGGCGCAAGGTGGTTTTGCCTTGTTGACCGTGGATTATCGACTGGCGCCGGAATGGCGTTTCCCGACCCCGGTGCAGGACGCGTGCGATGCCGGCAACTGGCTGGTGCGCGAAGGCGCGGCCCGTGGTCTGGACGCTTCACGGGTGGCACTGGCCGGTGACAGCGTCGGTGCGACCCTGGCCACAGTGTTGTCGTTGATGGCCGTGCGTGAACCCGAAGAACTGGTGCTCAAACCCAAGGCGCAATTGCTGGTGTACCCGGTCACCGACGCCACCACTCACCGCGCTTCCCATCGCGACTTTGCCGAAGGGTACCTGCTGGAAACCCCGACCCTGGACTGGTTCTACGCCCACTACGGCCGCACCCCGGCAGACCTGGCGGACTGGCGCTGCTCGCCGCTGCTGGCTGAAGACTTGTCCGGCATGGCCCCGGCGCTGGTGTACCTGGCCGGGCATGATCCACTGCACGACGAAGGCCTGGCCTATGCCGAACGCTTGCGCGCTGCCGGCAACGACGTGACCTTGCTCGAACAACCGGGCATGACCCATGACTTCCTGCGCATGGCGGGGTTGTTGAGTGAGGTGGAAGGGATTCATCTGGAAGTGGCGGGGTGGGTGCGTTCGCGGTTTTGAGCTGAATGAAAAAAACCGCCATGCCTTTGAAAGGGGATGGCGGTTTTTTTTGGGCTATCGTTCCGGCAAATACAGGTAACGCGAAACCCTTGGAAGCCGGCTTACTGGCGATAGTTGCGTGTCAGGCACAGCGATGTCGTCTGAACGGCCGCCATCGCCAGCAAGCCGGCTCCTACAGGGGGAAATGCGTGCGACCTGGCGACCAGGCCGGCGGGTTAGCCGCCCCCGTACATGTGTCCACCATGTGTCCGGTCCGTACAGCTCTTCAAAGTGACCCGCTGTAAGAGCGGAACCCTAGGTGGCCGTTACCGCAGCAATGGATATGTACACGCTCAAAAAATACCGAGACTCACACACCACCATCGCCAGCAAGCCGGTTCCTACAGGGGAATGCGTGCGAACGATTAAACAGGCGGCTTCTACAAGGGCGCGCGGTGGGGAACGCATCAACGAATATGCAGGTGCTTGATCGGGATATCGCGGGCAAAAAAATGCCCGCATCTCACGACACGGGCATTTTTCAGGTCAGCTCAACCGCTCAGAAATCGTACTTGGCGGTGAGTTGGAAGTTGCGCGGCTCGCCGTAGAAGGTGGTGCCGAAGTTGCCCAGGCCTGTCAGGTACTTCTTGTCGAAGACGTTGTAGGCGTTGGCGGTGAAGCTCAGGTGTTCGTCGTACTGATAGCGGGTCATCAGGTCCACGAGGGTGTAGCCACCTTGTTTGATATTGACGGTTTCGCCTTGGCCGCTGCCATTCACGCTCGGGTTGAACGTCTGACCGTAGAACGCGCTCTGCCAGCTCACACCGCCACCGACGGTGACCTGGTCAAGTGCGCCAGGCAGACGGTAGGTGGTGAACGTACGCACGACGTGTTCCGGTTTGGTGGTGGCCAACGGGAAGCCGAAGATGCGTTGCTCGTCTTTGTCACGGGAGCGGGCGTAGGTGTAGCCGGCGGACAGGTTCCAGCCTTCGGCCAGTTCACCGGCCAGTTCCAGTTCCACACCCTTGGTGGTCGCACCGTTTGTTGGTTTGTAGATGTCTTGACCGGTGTTGGTGTCGGTGGCGACGTACTGGGCGACGTTGTCCTGCTCGATGCGGAAGAAGGCCAGGCTGGCGTTCAACTTGCCTTCGAAGTAAGCGGCTTTCAGACCGGTCTCGTAGCTGTCGCCTTCCACCGGTTCCAGGGTCTTGCCGCTGGCGTCCTTGTAGATTTGCGGCTGGTAGATGCTGGTGTAGCTGGCATACACCGAGTACGTGTCGTCAAGGTCGTAAACCACGCCGGCATAAGGCGTAACAACACCGTGTTCCTTGTAGCTGGCATGGGTGTCGGCCAGGTTGGCACCTGGGTAGTAGGTGTAATCCTCGTTGTACTTGAAGGTGCTTACGCGGCCACCAAGGATGAACGACAGATCATCGGTCGGACGCAGGCGCGTAGCCAGGTAAGCACCGTTCTGGCTTTGGGTACGCTCGTATTTGCCGTTCTTCGGAAACGCCTGTTTCGCGATGTGGCCTTCCCAGTCAAAGATGTTGCCCGGCACCAGTTCGAAGGCGCTGGTGTCGTAGGTGGCACCGGTCTGACGCGAGTGCGACGTCATGAAACCTGCGACCAGTTCATGCTCACGGCCGCCGAGGGAAAACGGACCGGAGACGTTGATGTCAGCGGTGTTCTGTACGCGGTGGCCTTCCCAGCGCCCCCAGTAGAAGAACATGCCTTCGCCGGTGGCGCGATCCGGGTTACCGCCGCTGGCAGAGGCTAGTTGGGTATCGTGATCGGTGGTTTTCTGGTCAAGGGTGGCCTTGAGCTTCCAGTCGTTGGCCAGTGCTTGTTCCAGGGATGCGAAGTAGGTGGTGCTGTCGAAATCACGACGGCTCCAGTCGGAACCCGGGTTGAAACTGCGCGAGAAATCGGTACGGCCACCGTCGCTGAAGAACGGCGAGTTACCGGTCCAGGAACTGCCGCGCGGGGTGGCGCTGGACTTGTCGACACCCACGGTCAGCAGGGTGTCGTCGGTCAGGTCGGCTTCGAGGATGCCGTAATACAGGTCTTTCTTCTGGCTGTAGTGGTCGATGTACGAGTCTTTGTCCTGCAGGGCCCCGACAAAGCGGCCGCGCACGGTGCCGGAGTCGTTGAGCGGGCCGGAGATGTCGCCTTCGGTACGGTAGTTGTCCCACGAACCGACGGTGCCGCTGACCGACGCCTTGAATTCCTTGGTTGGTTTCTTGCGCACCAGGTTGACGGTGGCGGCCGGGTCGCCGGCGCCGGTCATCAGCCCGGTCGCGCCCTTGATCACTTCGATGCGGTCGAGGCTGGCGGAGTCGTCGCTGTTGTTCGGGTTTTCCCCGTAGACACCGTCGTAAGGAATGTTGACGCCGTCGTACTGAAAGTTGGTGATGGCAAAGCCACGGGTGGAAAACTCGGTACGGTCGCTGTCGTATTTTTGCATGGTGACGCCAGGCGTGTTGCGCAGGACATCACCCACGCTCTTTGAGCCTTGGTCATCCATTTGCTGGCGGGTAACCACGGTCACCGATTGCGGCGTTTCGCGAATGGTCAGCGGCAGCTTGGTGGCGGTGGTGGTGGCGCCGGTGGTGTAGGAACCGGTGTCTTCGGTGGTCAGGCCCAGGGCCTGGCCGGAGATGGTGGTCGCGCCCAGTTGCAGGCTGGAAGAGCCGCCCGACATCAGCGTCACGCTGTTGCCGTTGATCTGGAACGAAATACCGGTGCCTTTAAGCAACTCGGCCAGCGCCTCGGAAGGCTCCAGCGAACCGGAGACCGCACGGGATTTCAGGCCGGCCACCTGGTCCGGGCTGTACAGGATTTGCAGGTTGGTCTGCATGCCCAATTGGGTCAGCGCGCTGGACAGCGGCTGAACCGGGATACTGACTTTTACAGGTGCAGCATTGGCCATCGAGCTCCCCAGCAAGGTGGCGGTCAGCAGTACGCTGGTCAGCAAGGTTCTATGCAAAGTCGGGCGCTGTACGGCCAGCGCGAGAGGTGTGCGGCGTGGAAGAGATCGCATTACTTACCTGTGCTCCTGAAAAGTGTCATGCAGCATTATTGTTAATAGGAATGATTATTAAGACGAGGCGCGAATGCGAAACCGGAAAAGAAATTTCAGAACGTTGAAAAAAACGGTTGAAAGCCTGTAGGAGCAGGCTTGCTGGCGATCGCGGTGTGTCAGGCACCCTCAATGTTGCTTGGCAGATCGCTATCGTCAGCAAGTCGGCTCCTACATGGCGCGGGTTCAGGCGGGCGTCAGTTCGGTGATCACCCGACCGCTGTCCATGCGCACCAGTTGGTCGGCGACGTCGAAGTAACGGTCATCGTGGGAGATCACGATGATGGTCTTGCCCAGCCGCTTGAGGTCCGGCAGCAGCTCGGTGTAGAAAATCCGGCGGAAGGTCGGGTCCTGGTCGGCGGCCCATTCGTCGAACACCAGCACCGGGCGTTCTTCCAGCCAGGCATTGACCAGTGCCAGGCGTTTGCGCTGGCCGGTGGAAAGATCAGTGGTGGTGAAGTTGCCGTCCTTCACGCTGACCTTGTGCGCGATCTCCAGGCGTTGCAGGTATTTGTTGGCATCTTCCGGGATGTGCGTGTCGCCCTGTACCACGTCGTCGAACAGGTAGTAGTCGGCGAAAATGGTGGTGAACAGCTGGCGATAGTCGTCGCGATTCTGTGCGTCGATGGCCTCGCCGTTGACGCGGATCTGCCCCTGCTGCGGGGTGTACAGGCCCAGCAGCAACTTGATCAGCGTGGTCTTGCCGCAACCGTTTTCGCCGACGATGAAGGTGATGTCGCCCTGTTTGATCGTCAGGTTGACCGGCCCCAACTGGAACGGCGCGGCACCGTCCACCGCCGGGAAGGCATAGCGCACGTCCGCCAGTTGCAGCGCGTGCACGGCGGGTTTGACGTTGCCTTGATCGCTGAGCAGCAGGTGCGGCTCAGGGGTGGAAAACTGCTCGGACAATTCGGCGATGCGGCGAAAGGCAATCTGCGCGCGGCTGACGATTGGCAGCGTACTGATCAAGTGTTCCAGCGGGCCTTTCATGTACAGCAGCACCAGCACGAAACCGCTCATGACGGTTTTGTCGGCGCTCGGCCAGAAGGTTTGCAAGGCCAGCGCCAGGCCGATGACCACGAAGAACAGCATCGAACCGAAGGTTTTGGCGATCACGAACGTGTTGATCGAACGGACCTGGGTGTCGCAGATGAATTCGGCGGTGCCCTTGATGCCCGAGGTGAACATGCGCTGGCGGCGTGGCCGGTGAATGCGCAGTTCCTTGGCGCCTTCGGCGATTGCGTTGTAGTGCTTCTGCAACTCGTCTTCGGCCTCACGGGCGGCCATGAAACCCTGCACGCCTTTGCTTTGGGCGTAGGCCTGGATCGCCGTGCCGATCAGGATCGCCGCGACCATGATCAGGAACATCGGCCACGACAGAATCGCCAGGTAGCCCATGCACCCCAGGGTCACGGTCACGGAAATCGCCAGCGGCGCGAAGGCGAAGGCGAAGTCGCTGATGGTGTCGACGTCGTGGGTCAGCACCGGGATCAGACGATGGCTGCGATAGCGCTCGATCTGTTCGATTGGCGCCGACAGGACTTTTTCACCCAACTGTTTACGCAGCTTGGCGATGATGTGCTGGCCGACATAGTTGGTGCCGATGTCGGAGCAGATCGAACTGGCCAGCGCCAACAGACACAGGCCGGCGAACAGCGCCACCACGCCCTGGGTCAGGCCGCTGTCGGAATGCAACGCGTTGTTGATGGTCGCCAGCAACACCGTGACGCTCAGGCCGCCGACCATGCCCAGGAAGATGGACGCGGCGACGATCAGTCGAAAGGGTTTGAGCAGGGCGAACAATTCGCCGATGGCGCCGCGTGTGGGCTGGGTCATGGAAGACAGTTCCTTGGGTCGTAAGGCAGATACCCAGTAGAACGTCTGGTCGAAGGTTTAATTTAGCGGCTGCCGACTGATGGCCGGCACACCGGAAACCTGTAGGAGCCGGCTTGCTGGCGATGGCGGTGGGTCAGGCGACATATCTGTTGAATGACCTACCGAGATCGCCAGCAAGCTGGCTCCTACAAGGGGATTGCGTGTGGGGGTTAGAGTTCGCGCACTACACGAAAGCCCATCCAGTCCCCACGTTCTTGCGGGTACTGGCTGTTGCGGTTGCCCGAGCGGGAGAACACCGGTGCTTCACCCCAGTCGTTGCCCCGGATGCGCACCGCTTCGCAGTTCGGTTCCAGCCAGGCGCTGCCGTCGGTGGGGGCGCCGACGTAGTTCGGGTGTTCGCAATCTTCGACCCATTCGTAAACGTTGCCGTGCATGTCGTACATGCCAAAGGCATTGGGCGGGTAGCTGCCCACCGGCGAGGAGTAGCTGTAGCCGTCCGCCGGGCCGTAGGTGTTGGCGTGCCTGGCGATGCTGTATTCCTTGCCTTCATCGAACGGGAAGGGGAACGGCCCCTTGGTGCCGCCACGTGCGGCGTATTCGCGCTGGGCCTCGCTGACCATGCTGTACTTCTGCCCGGTTTTCTTCGACAGCCAGGCGACGTAGTTTTTGACGTCATCGAAGTTCATGCACACCGCTGGCTGGCGCGGGCTCTGTGGATAACGCGGCTTGCTGGCGACGCACCCGCGACCGGGGCGGGTATCGCCATTGGCGATGGTCACGCCGCTTTCCTTCACGTAGCTGTCCCACTCGCCGGCGGTGATCTGGAAACGACTCATGGCGAAGGGCTTGGCGAAGGTCACATCATGCATCGGCCCTTCATCAGGCTCGCGGCCGACTTCGTCATCGGGCGTGCCCATGGTGAAGGTGCCGGCGGGCAGTACGACCATTTCAGGGCAGTCGCGGCAGTCTTTGAATACTTTGCCGGTTTGCGGAGGAGTGGCGGCATGGGCAGCAGCCGGAAGCAGCATGAGGGCGGACAGGGCAAGGGCCTTGAGCGGCGCGTGCGGGAAGTTATGAGTCATGAGTCCTCTCAATCAAGAAAAACGTAATTGCGGCCAAACGGCTGCTTGTGGCCAGGCAGGTGTCTGTGGCGAGGGAGCTTGCTCCCGCTGGGCTGCGAAGCGGCCCCAAAACTTGCGCGCACCGTGGTGCCTGACACATCGGGTGTAATGGTTTTGCGACTGCTGCGCAGTCGAGCGGGAGCAAGCTCCCTCGCCACGTAAAAGCGCCATGGCCACAGGCGGGAGTGCCACGGTTTCATACGGTTTTGTTCAGCAGCGCCATGAAGCGGTCGATTTCGTGTTCGCTGTTGAGCAGGCCGGGGGCGATGCGGATCACCGGGCCGACATCGCGGTCGACCGAGTCGCAGACCACGCGGTTCTGCATCAGCCCTGCGGCGACTTTTTCGCAGTCCATGTCCTTGATCCGGAAGAACGTGAAACCGGCCGACAGCTGCGGACTGTGCGGGGTGACCAGTTCGATTCGTGGCTGTTCCAGCAGGCGATCCTTGGCAGAGGTGTTGAGTTCATGAATGCGCGCCTGAACGTCGGCCTTGCCCAGTTCCAGGTGCAGCTTGAACGCTTCGTCCACCGCCCAGCGATGTTCGAAACTGTGATAACCGCCGGGGGTCATGAGGGTGGCGAAATCGGTGGCTTCGCTGAAGGTCGGAATGATCGGCGTGACGTCCCTGACCTCGGCCGAACGTGCGCAGATGATCCCGGTGCCACGGGGACCGAACATCCATTTGTGGGTGCCGGCGATGAAGAAATCGCAATGCATCTCGGGGAAGTCCATGTTCTCGACGCCAAAGCCGTGCACGCCGTCGACCACATACAGGATGCGATCCTTCTCGTCGCGCTGACGGTTCAGCGCTTCGACCACTTTGCCGATTTCACCGATCGGCAGTTTCACGCCACTGCCCGATTGCACCCAGGTCATACCCAGTACTCGGGTTTCCGGGCGAATGCCCTTGGTGATCGAGTCGAGTACTTCATCCACGGAAAGGTCGCGGCTGTTTTCGAACAACTTGAGTTTGCGCACCTTCGTGCCCTGGCGTTGCTGCCGGAATTCCAGGGTGTAGTGGGTGGAGTAGTGTTCGTGCTCGCTGACCAGGATTTCCTGCTCCGGGCGCACATGAATGCCGCCGTAGATCATCGCCAGGCCTTCGGTGGTGCTGCCGGTCAGCGCGATCTGCTCAGGCTTGGCGTTGAGATAACGCCCGGCCCAGACCCGCACGTTGTGCTCGCGTTTCTCCGTTTCCTGCAGGTCCCAATCCATGGCGCGGCCGGGGTTGCGGTCGATGTTGGCGCGGTGCATGTCGATCGCGTTGCGCACCGGTGTCGGGTGCGAGGTCACCAGGAAGTTAGCGAAGTGCAGGTAGTCCGGGTCCTGATTGAACAGCTGGCGCAGTTGCGCCCATTTGCCCTTGGGCGACGGATGAAGATTGCCGGCCAGCGCCGGTAGATTCACGCCGGCAGCCAGCGGAAGGCCGGCGGCGAGAATGCCGGCCTGCTTGAGGAATGAACGACGGTTGGTCATGGTTTCGACTTCGCTTGGCAAAAGTGGCATCAGTTTCTGGCGACCGGTCTGGACGATTTCTCGACCTGGTCCCAGACCCGCAGGAAGTTGCCACCCCAGAGCTTGGCGATGTCGGCCTCGCTGTAGCCGCGGCTGATGAGCTCGGCGGTGACGTTGCGTGCTTCGCTGACATCCTTCCAGCCATCGATGCCACCGCCATCGTTGAAGTCGGAGCTGATGCCGACGTGATCGATACCGATTTTCTTTACCGCATAGTCAATCGCGTCGCCGTAATCCTTGAGGGTGGCCTTGGGTTCTTCGTCGACGATGGCGTAGAGCTGGCTGGCGTATTCGCCGAAGCGTTGCTCGGACCAGACGGTGATGATCGGGTCACCGGGCATCAGCGCCATCTCAAGACCTTGCAACGGTTGCAGATCGAAACGCGCACGCAGGGCGTTGAGTTTGTCCTGGGTGGCCTGGCTCAGGGGACGGATGTAGGTCGGGAAACCGACAATCTGCACCACACCGCCACTGTCCTTGATCAGCTGCATTTCGTGGTCGCTGAGGTTGCGCGGAATATCCACCAGCCCGCGCGGCGCCGAATGCGAGGCGACCATCGGCGTGCGGCTCAAGCGTGCGACTTGCTCCAGGGCCTTGGTCGACATCTGCGACACATCGATGATCACCCCCAAATCATTGAGGCGGTGCACGGCTTGTTTGCCGATGTCCGAGAGCCCGCCGAGGGCGTCCCGCGAATCGTTGAAGAACGGCAGTGGCCGCGACGAATCGGCCCAGGCGTTGTTGCCCACATAACTGAAGCCGAACATGCGCATGCCCCGCGCGGCCCATTTGTCCAGGGCGTTGAGGTCGTTGCCCAGGGGATAGGCGTTGAGCATGCTCATGAAAATCGCGAACTTGCCTTCGCCATGCAGGCGGCGGAAATCGTCGGGGGTGTAGGCGATGGCCACCTGATTGGGGAAGTCACGCACCAGCGTGGTGATGATCTTGTAGCGGGTTTCCTGCTCGAAGCGCGCTTCTTCGATGAAACCGGCGGTGGGGCGGTGCGGCGCATTGGGGCCGTTCCAGATTTCCGGCCAGCCGAAGATGGTCAGCGCCGCACCCGACAGGCGCCCGCGAGCGGTTTTGACCAGGTCGAACTGGCCGCTGCCGTCCTTGTCGGCTTCGTTGCCGGCGGTGCCGAAGTCCATCGGCACGGTAATGTGGCTGTCGAACGAGAGAAGGCGTTCATGCAGTTCATCAGCCTGTTTCATCACCTTGACCGGGTAACCGGGGTTGTCCTTGAACCAGTAATCCCAGGCCGCGAAGCTGGCACCTGCGCTGATGGCCAGGGCCAATGGCAGGCCGATGTAAAGAGCCTTTTTCGAACGTGGTTTTGTCATTGCCGTCTCAGTCGGGTTCGCCGCGGGGGGCTTTGCTATCTGGGAGGAACGAGTAGGCGACCAGAGAATTTAGTCGTTTGTACCGGCCTCATCGCTGCGATGCGGCGACCCGGCAAGCCAGCTCCCACAGGTATCGAGTTGGGACAGGATTATGTGAACACCACCGTCCACGGTGGGAGCTGGCTTGCCAGCGATGCTTTTAAATTTTGCAGGGCAACAATCGTTCTAGCTTGGATAAAGCCTGCTTCATGGCTGACACAGGTAGGGCAATGACGATTTCTCGACGAGGGTTCATGGCGGGTCTGGCGCTGACCAGCGCTGCCGTGCCTGCGGCTTTTTATGGGCATCGCGAATGGACCAAACCGGACCCGACGATCACGCCGGGTGAGGCTTCATTCGATGTGGCGGATGTCGCCGGCCAGCGCTTGGCGGATACGCTGCGCGGTGTCTGGCAGATTCGTTTCGAGGGCCGTGACGCCGGGCTTGAAGGCTTGCCGCGGGACGGGCTGGAAGTGTTTCTCGACATCGGTCACAAAGGTCGTGGGCTGATCGGTTTTCTCGACACGGCCGAACGTTTGCGTTCCAGCGAACAACCTCGCTACCGGGTGCTCGGCGATCTGGCCGGGGTTAAACCGGCGCAGTTGAGCTGGCGTCTGGTCAGTGCCAATGGGAGCTGTGATTACGAATTCAGCATGGCGCTGGACGAAGTCTGGGCAGGGTTCGGCAATGCCGGCAGCGGTTCTCTCAGCGGTCGCGTGCTGGATCTGGATCGGCCCTTGATGCTGACGGCGCAGGACAACCGTTTTGTCGCCGTGAAAAAAGTCTTCCCCGAAGCCCGCGAGCGCACCGGTCTGCATCCACCGCTGTTGGCGTGGCTGACGTCTCAGGAACATCGCCTGTTTCACCAGCTCTGGCATGCGTCACGGGACAAGTGGCACAGCTTGCCCGAAGACAAACGCAATGCCTTGCGCGGTATCGGCTGGCAGCCTGGCCCCCGGGACCAGGAGCGTGATGCTCGTGGCAAACGCAAGGATCGCAATGGCTCGGGCGTGGATTTTTTCTTCATGCACAGGCACATGCTCGGCACCGCACGCTCACTGCAGGATTTGCCGTCGTGGACGCATTTCCCGCTGCCGCAACCTGAACTGGCCCGGGACCGCATCGGCTTCGCCAACTACTTCGACAACCATGACGGCACCGCGCTGCCGCCGACCTGGCTGGCCGAGGACGATGACGAGTACTCGCAATGGGTTAGCGACATCAAGACCGCCGAGACCTACCACAGCAATTTCCAGGTTTGGGAATCGCAGTATCGCGATCCGCGTTATTTGTCGAAGCTGACACTGGGGCAGTTTGGCTCCGAGGTGGAGTTGGGGTTGCACGACTGGCTGCACATGCGCTGGGCCTCGGTGCCGCGTGATCCGTCCAATGGCCAGCCGGTGCCGTTCGCCCGGGATCCGGCGGATTTTTCCGCGCGTTGGTATGCGCCGGAAAACGACTTTCTGGGTGATCCGTTTTCGTCCCATGTGAACCCGGTGTTCTGGCACTTTCATGGCTGGATCGATGATCGTCTGGAAGACTGGTTCCGCGCCCATGAGCGTTTTCATCCGGGGGAGGTCAGTCGGCTTGAGGTCAATGGCGTGCCGTGGTTTGCACCGGGGCGCTGGGTCGAGATCGACGACCCGTGGCTCGGCCCGAGCACCCACGGTTGCAGCACCACGCCGGGGTTGCAGGTCGGCAAGTCGGTGGAAATGGACCCGGAAACCATGAAGCTGGCGCTGAGGATTACCTTTGGCGAGGATGAAAAGAAACTCGCCGACCTGTTCCGCAAGGTGCCGCAACGGCCGTGGTATGCGCGGCATTTGAAGGCCAGGCAAAGTCAGGCCTGAGCAGCGCGTTATCGTTCGATCGCCGGCAAGCCAGCTCCCACAGGTTATGCGTCGTGCACAAGTCGTCCGGCAAACACAAAAAACGTGGGAATTGGCAAGCCAGCTCCCACAGGTTATGCGTCGTGCACAAATCCTGCGGCAAACTTGAACCCCTGTAGGAGCTGGCTTGCCAGCGATGGCGACCGTACAAGCACCGCAACTACAACACCTGCCACCCACCCCCAAGCGCCTTGTACAACGCAATGCTCGCCTGCATCCGCGATAACCGCAGCTGCACATTCAGGTCTTGCGCTGCATACAGCGTGCGTTGGGTCTCCAGCACCGTCAGCAAATCCTCTGCACCCGCCTCATAGCGACTCTGCGCAATGTTGAACGCGGTTTGCGCCTGGTTCAGTTCTTCGCTTTGCCACTCTCGCTGTTCGTCCAGCCCGCGAATGCTGTTAAGCGCTTTTTCCACGTCGGCGAAACCGTTGATGATCGCGCCACGATAGGTTTCCAGCAGTTCTTCCTGACGGGCCGTGGCCTTGTCGCGCTCGGCGCCCAGGCGTCCGTTGTTGAATACCGGCGCGAGCAACCCGGCCGTGAGGTTGTAGAAGGGGCTGCGCAGAATGTCGCCCGCACGGTCGGCGCCGGAACCGATTTCCGCGCTCAGGGTGACGGTCGGCAACATGGCGGCGCGGGCGACGGTGACGTCGGCCTGGGCCGCGGCCAATTGCGCTTCGGCGCGAGCGATGTCCGGGCGGCGGCTGAGCAATTGGCTGGGCACGCCGGCATCGATGGCCGGCCAGGACAACTGATCAAAGCGTTCCTGACCGAGTGCCAATTCCTGCACCGGGCGACCGAGCAGGGTGGCGAGGCTGATCTGCGCGTCCCTGGCTTGTTGCTGCACCCGTGGCAATTGCCGTTGCTGCGCCGCCACCAGGCTTTTCTGCTGCGCCAGTTCCAGTGCCGTCGCCGAGCCCGCGTCAAAACGGGTCTGCACCAGCTTCAACACATTCTGCGCGTTGGCCAGATTCAGTTCGGCAATGCGGCTTTGCTCTTGCAGTGACAATGTTTGTACATAGCCGCTGGCCACACCACTCAACAGCGTCAGCTCTACCGTGGCCTGATCAAACTCGCTGGCGCGCAGGGCAAATTGCGCACTGTCGCGAGAGGCGCGCTGGCCACCCCAGAAATCAATTTCGTAGCTGGCTGTGAGGTTGGCGTCAAAGTAGTCCACAGCCTTATTGCTGCTGTCGGCATCCAGTTGGCTGTAACCGTCGCCGCGCAGCAGCTTCTGCCGGTTGGCGTTGAGCCCGGCCTTGACCTCCGGCAACTGCGAACCCCCGGCGACCACGGTTTCAGCCTGTGCCTGGCGCACCCGAGCGATGGCGGCGGCCAGGTCGTAGCTGCCGCCGCGGGCCTGTTCGATCAGGCGTCCCAGTTGCGGGCTGCCGAAGCGGTTCCACCATTGCTGGTTGTCGCGGGTGGCGCCGGCGGTGTGCGGCGATTGCCAGGCGGCGGGCGCCGTAATGCCGCTGTCCGGGCGCTGGGCAGGGCTGGCGCAGGCGCTGAGCAACAGGCACATGGTCAACAGGCTGAGTGGCGGCTTCATCAATCGATTATTCACTGGTAAGGGCCGTGACCGGGTCGAGTCGGGCAGCTTTGCGGGCCGGCATGAAGCCGAAGACAACACCGGTGACCAGGGCGCAGCCGAAGGCGCCCAGCACCGCTATCAGGGAGAACGCCACGGCGACTTCGCTGAGGATCAGTACGCCGCCGACGATCAGCGCCAGGGCGATGCCGGCAAGACCGCCGACCACCGAGAGCATCACCGCTTCGGTGAGGAACTGACGCAGGATGTCCCGTTGCCGGGCGCCGGTGGCCATGCGAATGCCGATCTCGCGGGTGCGCTCGCGCACGGTCATGAGCATGATGTTCATCACACCGATGCCGCCCACCAGCAACGAAATCGCCGCGATCGAGCCGAGCATCAGCGACAGGGTATTTTGCGTGCGCGCTTCGGCCTGGATCATCGCCGCGTTGTTGGTCAGCTCGAAATCCTTCTTGCCGTTGTGCAGGCGCAGCATCAGCTGCTCGATGGCGTGCTCCGTCTCCTTGACCTTGCGCGCATCGGCGGCGGCAATGGCGATGTATTCCGGGTTGTACGTGCCGAACAAGCGCACGCTGGCGGCGGAGTAGGGGATGGCGATGCGGTCGTCGCTGTCGGAGTCGCCCGAGCTGGCGCCTTTTTCCGCCAGCACGCCGACCACCTGGAACGGCACGTTCTCGATCAGGATGTACTGGCCGATGGGGTTGGCCACGTCCTTGAGCAGTTTGGTGCGCACCTTATGACCGATCACCGCCACCGCTGCGGCATTCTGTTCATCGGCCTCGGTGAAGTAGCTGCCTTCGACCACCGGCCAGTTGAAGATCGCCGGGAAGTTGGTGTCGTTGCCGCCGACGTAGCTCAAGTGGTCGAGGTTGCCGAAGCGCACCCCGGCCTCCTGACCGTTGACCGGCATGATGCGCATCACTTGCGGCAGGCTCGCCACGGCTTTGACTTCGTCGAGGGTGACGATGCCCAGCGGTGTTCGCGGGTTGGGCGACGAGCCGCTGAGGTAAATGATGTTGGAACCGAATGCGCCCATCTGCGCCATGACCTGGCGCTTGCTGCCTTCGCCAACGGCCAGCATCACCACCACCGAAGCGACGCCGATGATGATCCCGAGCAGGGTCAGCGCGGTGCGGAATTTGTTGATCCACATCACCCGCCAGGCCGCTTGCACGGCATCCACCAGTTCGCCTTTCCAGGCGCCTGTTGCTTCGGCGCCTTCACTCAGGCGTTTGCGTAGATCCACGGCTTGAAGAGCGCCGGGGGTGGCCGGGTTTTGCACGGCGGGATTGTCTTGGGCGCTGTCGCTGATGATCAGGCCGTCGCGAATTTCGATGATGCGCTTGGCCCGGGCCGCCACTTCGCGGTCGTGGGTGATCAGGATGACCACGTGGCCTTGGCTCGCCAGTTCGTCGAGCAGCGCCATGACTTCCTTGCCGCTGTGGCTGTCGAGGGCGCCGGTGGGTTCGTCGGCGAGGATGATATGGCCGCCGTTCATCAAGGCGCGGGCAATTGATACCCGTTGCTGTTGCCCACCGGACAGTTGGTGCGGACGGTTGCCGGTGCGCGTGGCCAGGCCGAGACGGTCGAGCAGGGCGGCGGCGCGGGCGTGGCGCTCGGCGGCTGGCAAGCCTGCGTAGATTGCCGGCATCTCGACGTTTTCCTGGGCCGAGCCGGAGGGAATCAGGTGGTAACCCTGGAACACGAAACCGAAGGCTTCGCGGCGCAACCAGGCGAGTTCGTCACTGTCGAGTGCCGCGACGTTTTCCCCGGCGAAGCGGTACTCGCCCGAGGTCGGGCGGTCGAGGCAGCCGAGGATATTCATCAGCGTCGACTTGCCGGAGCCGGAAGCACCGACAATCGCCACGAATTCCCCGGCATGGATCGACAGGTCGATGCCGCGCAATACGTGAACTTCAGGCGCGTCGCCGCCGCCGTAGGCCTTGCGGATGTCCTGCAGTTCGATCAGGGGCGTTTGCATTCAACCGCCACTCCCGTCGGCCGGGCCGATCAACAGGTGATCGCCTTCCTGCAGGCCGTCAAGGATCTGCACCCGCAGCCGATCGCTGATGCCGGTGCGAACGCTGCGCTGTTCGATGCTGCCGTTCCTGGCCACCACTTGCGCGGTCTGGCGATCGGCCTGTGCGCCGGCTTGCAGCGCGGCGATCGGCGCGGTGAGTACGTTTTGCGCCTGATCAGCGACGAAAAATACCTGGGTGGTCATTTCCGCCATCAACGCGTTGTCGGCGTTATCGACGTCGAGCAGCACGGTGTACAGCACTACGCGCGCGCTGCCGCTTTTGCTCGAACTGGCGGGGCTGCCACCGCCCTGACTGGTTTGATCCAGGGGCTTTGGCGGCACCGGCAAAATCTGCCGCACGGTGCTTTTCCAGCGTCGGGTGCCACCGCTGAGGGTGGTGAACCAGGCCGTCATGCCGGGTTTGACATGGCCGATATCGGCCTCCGAGACTTCGGCCCAGACGGTCATCGGCGACAGTTTGGCGATGCGCAGAATCAACGGGGTTTGCTGCTGGGCGTTGAGGGTCTGGCCTTCGCGGGCGTCGAGCGCGACCACGGTGCCGGACATCGGCGCATAGATCCGCGTGTAACCGAGTTCGGCCTGATCGCTGCGCAGGCTGGCCTGGGCCTGGCGGATCTGCGCCTGGAACATGTCGATACGCGCCTGGGTGGCGCGCCGTTCGGCCTGGGCAGTCTGCACATCTTCTTCGCGGGTGGCACCGCCGGCCTTGAGGTTCTGCTGGCGCTGGAATTTCTGCCGGGCGAGCTCGTGCAGCGCCCGTTGCTCTTCAAGCTGCGCCTTGAGATTTTCGATGGCGAACCGTCCCGCGTCGAGTTTGGCCTGTTGTGTGGACGGATCGATTTCCACCAGCAACTGGCCTTCCTTGACCACGTCACCGACTTCCACATGGATCTTGTGGATTTGCCCCGATGCCTGGGCGCCGACGTCGACATAACGCCGAGGTTGCAGGGTGCCCAACGCGGTGACACTGCTTTCGATGTCGGCGCGGGTGACTTGCACGGTGGCGAACTGATCGCGCCCGGGCGGAATGATCTGCCAGGCCGCGACGGCGATAACGGGGATCAGGCAGAGTGCGACAAGCAGGGCGCGTCGGGTGTGACGGGGACGTTTCATGCAGGGTTCCGGCCAAAGGATTTCGGCCCGTCATTTAGCGCGGGTGGTTCGGGCAGTGACGGGTAGCTGTCCTGTAAACGATGAGAGAACCGGGGAATTTAGTCCCCGATATATGGCGTAACACATGTAACTCATGAACGATCAAGTGACTCAAATGTGCCTATTTGTCGGGCAAGACAAAGCAATACTTTAAATCTATATGAGAATTACTATAAATTACGCAGCTCAAATTGCCACTATCGTGCCATTGCCTGTTTTTCCGGTCGATGAGGTGGCTCAAGACCGCCCCGTGCCGGAGTCATGTTGGAAAACTACTATCGAGAGCTGGTGTGTTTCCTGAACGCCAAGCTCGGTAACCGTCAGGTTGCCGAAGATGTGGTGCATGACGCTTATCTGCGGGTCCTGGAACGCTCCAGCGACACGCCGATCGAGCAGCCACGGGCATTCCTTTATCGGACTGCGCTGAACCTGGTGATCGACGACCATCGGCGCAATGCCCTGCGCCAGGTCGAATCGCTGGATGTGCTCGACAACGAAGAGCGTTATTTCACCCCGTCGCCCCTCAGCAGCCTCGATCATGGCCAGCGCCTGGACATGCTCCAGCGCGCGTTGGCGGAGTTGCCAGCGCTGTGCCGCCAGAGCTTTCTGCTACGCAAGATCGAAGGTTTGTCGCATCCGGAGATCGCCGATCAGCTGGGCATTTCCAAGGCCTTGGTCGAGAAACACATCGTCAATGCGATGAAGCATTGCCGGGTGCGCATGCTGCAATGGGATGCGCATTGATCTGCGTCCTTTGACGCCTTCTTGTTAAATTTTATTTCACTGTCCTCGTTCCTAATCAACAGACGACCGACTGTCCTGCTCCAGGCCGGTCAGGTCACTTAGGCTCTCCTTGCCCCACCGCCCCGGGGTTCATCCAGAGGACACTGGAAATGACACAGGCAATTGCATCGCCCATCGTTCACGACCTGATTGGCGTCGGTTTCGGCCCTTCGAACCTGGCGCTGGCCATCGCTCTGCAAGAGCGCGGGCCGATCCAGGGCGAGCTGGATGTGCTGTTTCTCGACAAGCAGGCCAACTACAGCTGGCACGGCAACACGCTGTCGACCCAGAGCGAGTTGCAGATTTCCTTCCTCAAAGACCTGGTGACCCTGCGCAACCCGACCAGCCCGTATTCGTTCGTCAATTACCTCAAGGCCCACGGGCGTCTGGTGGATTTCATCAACCTGGGCACCTTCTATCCGTGCCGCATGGAGTACAACGACTACCTGCGCTGGGTCGCCGCTCAGTTCGAAAGCCAGAGCCGCTACGGCGAAGAAGTGCTGACCATCGAGCCGGTGCTGCACAACCAGCAGGTCGAAGCGCTGCGGGTGATTTCCCGTGATTCGACCGGGCATCAGCACGTGCGCACCGCGCGTTCGGTGGTGGTCAGCGCCGGCGGTACGCCGCGTATTCCCGAAGCGTTCAAGGCACTCAAAGATGACGGCCGTGTGTTCCACCATTCGCAGTACCTGGCGCAGATGGCCAGGCAGCCGTGCGTGAACAATCAGCCAATGAGCATCGCGATCATCGGCGGCGGGCAGAGTGCGGCGGAAGCGTTCATCGACCTCAACGACAGCTTCCCTTCAGTGCAGGTCGACATGATCCTGCGCGGCTCGGCGCTGAAACCGGCGGACGACAGCCCGTTCGTCAACGAAGTGTTCTCGCCGGAATTCACCGATCTGGTGTTCCAGCAGGAGAGCAGCGAGCGTGAGCGCCTGGTCAACGAGTACCACAACACCAACTACTCGGTGGTCGACATCGATCTGATCGAACGCATCTACGGGATCTTCTACCGGCAGAAAGTCTCGGGTATTGCCCGACACGCGTTCCGCACCCTGACCACGATCGAAAAAGCCACCGCCACCGAGCGCGGCATCGAACTGGCAGTGCGCAACAACGCTACCGGCGAAGTTACGGTTCGCCACTACGACGCGGTGGTGCTGGCCACCGGTTACGAGCGGCAGATGCACCGTAAATTGCTGGCGCCGCTGGAAGAGTACCTGGGTGATTTCGAGGTGGATCGCAACTACAAGCTGATCACCGACGAGCGCTGCACGGCCGGCATTTACATGCAGGGCTTCTGCCAGGCCAGCCATGGCTTGAGCGATACGCTGCTGTCGATCTTGCCGATCCGCGCCGATGAAATTGCCGGGTCGCTGTATGACCACAGTAAGCATCGCGGGCATAGTCGTTCGGTGGTGGATTTGTTGTTGGCCACTGCCAGCTGAGGCCTGGGACGGCTTTGAGGCCGCCCTCGCCAGGTCAGCTCCTGCACGGGATATCGACACGACGAATATCCCGTGCAGGAGCTGGCCTGGCGAGGGGGCCCTCAACAACGCCGCACATCCTGAGTTCTGACCCCTGCCTGAAGATCCCCGCAACACCCCCTCCATAGAACAAGCGCGTTGGTATTTAGGAAAAATCCTACAGAAAGGGCGGTAGGTCTTCCGTAGTCTTGCGGCCTCAACAATCTGACCCGGGAGGCCACGTTGTCCAACAAGTCCACACGTATCCTGATCGCTGACGAACAACACTTTAATCGGCTGAGAATCGAGCGCTGGCTCAATCAGCTCGGCTACTACCGGGTGGCACCGGTGCCAGACCTGGAGGAGCTGCTGGCCCTGGTGGAGTACGGGAGCGAGCCGTTCGATCTGTTGATCATCAACGCCGCCATGGGACACGCAAAACTCAACTTGCTGGATTTCTGCCTCGATAACCGCCAGCTCGATCGCGTGATGATTTACGACGGCCAGCGGGCGCAACTGCCTGCGATCCCGGCCAGCGGGCAGCATAAGGTTCAAGTGAGTCATGCCTTGTTGCCGGATCTCGCCTCAATCCAGCGCCTGATGCCGCTCGTGGATCCGCTGCGACCGTCTGTCGGCACTGTCATTTCTGTCAGGTAGTTCGGCCGCGCATTCCATGCAACAGTCTATGCGCAGCTGCTGCGTCTGATTCGAGCTTCGCTCGAGGGCTGTCAACGCTCGTTTGCCGTGTTTTTACCCAGGGAGTTGCCATGAAGTCAGTGCTGATTGTGGACGATCATCCGGTGATTCGTGGCGCAGTCAAAATCGTACTCAAGCTGGAGGGGTACAAACTCATCCACGAGGCTTCGAGCGGCAGTGAAGTCTTGCCGATGATCCGTGAGCACAAACCGCAACTGGTGATACTCGACCTGAACTTGCCGTTTCTCGACGGGCTGGATGTGCTGGCACGCATCAAGGCTGGTGAGGTGAATTGTCGCGTGGTGGTCTTCACCTCCCAGGAACCGATGTTTTATCAGGATCGCTGCATGCGCGCCGGTGCCGCTGCCTACGTCGCCAAGACCAATGACCTCGAGCACTTGCACAAGGCCGTGCACGCGGTGATGGGTGGATACACCTACTTCTCGCAACTCCCAAACAGTTCAGTGTCGATGAGCACGTTGCAGCGCAGCGAAAGACAGATGATCAACAAGCTATCAGATCGGGAATTGACGATTTTCCAGCACCTGGCCCGCGGTATGAGCAACAAGACCATCGGCGAAATCATGCACCTGAGCCACAAGACCGTCAGCACCTACAAAACCCGTTTGATTGAAAAGCTCAACGTGGATTCGTCTGTGCACCTGAGGGATCTTGCCCGGCGCAATCACTTGATCTGAATGAATACTTTACGGTGCCGGAACTACCTCAAAAGCCTGCTGTTGCTGGGGCTCGGCCTGTGGGTGAGTGTTGTCGGTGCCGAGCCCCAAACCCTGACACTACTGGGCCGTTCCTATATGGAAGGGGCGACCGCCGGACTGACGGCAGCCGATTCACGCTGGTTGCAGCAAAAGGGCCGGTTGGTGCTGGCAGTTTCTGCCCCGGACTATCCACCCTTCGATATCACTGCGACAGGTTATGCGCTTGAAGGCGTGACGGCGGACTACGCCGGGCTGCTCAAGCAACTGTTGCAGGTGGAGGTCGAGGTTCAGCGTTATGCCTCGCGAGACGAAGCGGTCCGGGCGCTCATGCAAGGCTCCGCCGATATGTTGGGCACAGCCAATAGCTATGTGGCGCAAGATCGGCAGCTACTGATGTCCAGCGCCTATGCGATCGACCAGCCGGTTCTGGTGACCCGCACGGACTCGGCGCAAGCGCTGGACCCGCAGCTGGCCGGCAAGCGCCTGGCGATGTTGTATCACTACCTGCCTGAACACGATGTGCAACAGGCTTATCCCCAGGCGCAGGTTGAACTGTTCCCTTCGACTTTGGGGGCCGTGGGGGCGGTGGCTTTCGGTCAGGCCGATGTCTATCTGGGGGATGCGATCAGCGCCCATTACCTGATCAGCAAAAACTACCTGAACAACGTGCAACTGGCGGATTTTTCGCCTTTGGAATCCGGTCGCTTCGCCTTTGCCATCCCCCGCGACAACCCGACATTGCTGCGCATCGTCAACCAGGCACTGTCGGCGATAACGGCCAATGAGCAGATGAACATCCTGCGCCGCTGGGGCGCGAGCGGGGTGTCCATGCCGGGCACGCAATCGCTGCAACTGAGCGCGGCCGAACAACGCTGGCTCGACCGGCACCCGCGCGTCAATGTGGCCATCAACGAGAATATTCCGCCCATCACGTTCGTCGACAGTGAGGGCAAGTATCGCGGTATCGGTGTTGATGTACTGGCGAAGATCAGTCTGCGCACCGGCTTGCAATTCGACATCCGGCCCATGCAGTCAGTGGCGCAGATGATGACGGCGATCAAAAGCGGTGAGGTCGACGTGCTCGCCGGCATAGGCCTCAGTTCCAGGCGTGAAGAGGACTTGATGTTTACGCGGGCGTTTCTGACCAGTCCATCGGTGCTGGTCACACGCGTGGCGCCGGACAGCCCGCGGACGCTGGATGATCTGGCCGGAAAAACCCTGGCGCTGACCCAGGGCAACATTGTCGGCGATTTCATCCGTCAATACTTTCCGCTGATCAGGTGCATCGATGCGCCTTTTACGGCCGATGCCATGGAAATGGTCGCCCAAGGCAAGGCACAAGCCGGCATCAACTCCCTGATCAGCGCCCGTTACCTGATTTCCCGGCAATACCGTGATCGCCTTCAGGTCATCAGTACGGTGGGCAGCGATCCTGCGCGCAGCACGCTGGCGACCAGTCGTGATGCCACTCAATTGCATTCGATTCTGGACAAGGCATTGCTGAGTATTCCTCCGGAAGAAATCGACGAGCTGATACTCCCCTGGCGCAATGATTTGATGGTGGAGCAGAGCTATTGGCTGCGTCATCGCCAGAGTATTTTCCAGGCGTTCGCGGTCGCTGGCGCCTTGCTTTTGCTCGCGGTGGCCTGGATCGCCTGGCAGCGTCGGCAGATCCGTCAGCGTCAGCAATTGCTGGCCCAATTGCAGAACGCCAAAGACGCCGCCGATGAGGCCAACCGGGCCAAGACCACGTTCCTGGCGACCATGAGCCATGAAATCCGCACGCCCATGAATGCCTTGCTGGGCATGCTGGAGCTGGCGTTGAAGCGGGCAGACGAAGGCGTCACCGACCGCGCGGCCATCGAGGTGGCGTCGGATGCGGGGCAACAATTGCTGGGGTTGATCGGAGACATTCTGGACATCGCGCGTATTGAGTCCGGGCATTTGTCGCTGACACCGGAGCGGGCCAATTTGCGGGAACTGGTGGTCTCGGTGTGTCGGGTATTTGAAGGCCTGGCGCAGCAAAAGAACTTGCGCTGGCGGGTCGAACTCGACGAACACAGCGACCGCGATGTGCTGATTGACCCCACGCGTTTCAAGCAAGTGTTGTCCAATCTGCTGAGCAATGCGATCAAGTTCACGTCGGTGGGCGAGGTCAGCCTGAGGCTGCGAGTGGACTCGACATCGTCTCAACGCCTGGCGGTCAGCCTGCGTATAGAAGACAGCGGGATCGGGATCAGCGTAGTGGACCAGCAACGGTTGTTCAGCCCGTTCGCACAGGCCGGCAACAGTCAGCAGTCAGGTCGCCAGGGCTCCGGTCTTGGGTTGGTGATCAGCCGTACATTGTGCGAAATGATGGGTGGGCAATTGCAACTCGACAGCGTTCTCGGGCGCGGTACGCGAGTGGACATCAGCCTTGAGCTGCCCCCTTTGCAACCGTTTCCCGCCATTGCAGTGCACAGGCATGACGATCAGTCACCTGTCCGGGCGTTGTTGATTCTGGTGGTCGACGATTACCCGGCCAATCGCTTGCTGCTCTCGCGGCAGTTGAGCTATCTGGGGCATCAGGTGCTGGAGGCAGAAGATGGCCAGCAAGGTTTCAAACTGTGGCTGGAGCACGAATTGGACCTCGTCATCACCGATTGCAACATGCCGGTTGCCAACGGTTATGAATTGGCGGGTGCGATCCGCGACGAAGAACGCTTCCAGGGCGGACCGCCAGCCTTGATTCTCGGGTTTACCGCCAATGCACAACCGGAGGAAAAGCTTCGTTGTATCGAGGCGGGTATGGACGACTGTCTGTTCAAGCCGATCCGGTTGGCTGACCTGAGCAGATGGTTGGCTGAACGGTTTGGACAACCTGCGGCCAACGCGGTGGAACAACTTACAAGTAGCGAGTTCGACGTGAGCGGGTTGGCGAGCTATGTCGGAGCGGACAACGAACTGATCGCCGAGCTGCTGCGCGACGTGGTGGCGACCAACCGTGATGACCGCGCGCGCCTGCTGCAGGCACACGTGACTCACAACTATCTTGTCCTGAAAGACCTCGCGCACCGCATCAAGGGCGGTGCGCAGATGGTCCGCGCGCAGGCGTTGGTGGCGTGTTGTGAACAACTGGAGCGTGCTTGCGCCGAGGGCCGCGCATCACTGATCGACGTTGCCGTTGATCAGTTGCAACAGGCCATGACGCGGCTGGACCAGAGCCTCGAGGGGCGGCGCGATTGATCCCGATTCGGTGTGATGCCCCTGGCCCCGCGTGTCACATGCCTCAGGCGATGTCGCTGCGGCTGAATTCCTCTCCAAGAAAATCAATCAGTGTGCGTACCGACGGCAGCAATCCCCGACGCGAAGGGAAAATTGCATGAATGACACCGCTTTTCGGTGCCCAACCCGGTACCAGTTCAATTAGCTGGCCGGCGGCGATTTCATCCCGCACCACCACACTGGGCAGGTGCACGATGCCGATGCCGGCGACCGCCGCGTGGCGCAGGGCCAACAGATCATCGGTGACCATCCTCGGGGCGTGTCGGATCATTGCGCTGTTGCCATCGGCGCCAAACAGTTCCCACTGATATTCACGTTGCGCCGCGCCCCAGTGCAGGCTCGGCAAGCCGCTGAGGTCGGCCGGTGACGGCGGGGTCGACAGGCGCTCGGCGAACGCCGGGCTGCCGACCACGCTCTGGGTACTGTTGCCCAGCACCTTCATCACCATATCGGTGTTTTCCAGCGGCGGAAAACGCACCCGCAGGGCGATATCAAAACCTTCGTGGATCAGGTCGACCCGGCGGTTGGTGCTCTCGATGAACAACTCCACCAACGGGTACTTGAGCAGATAGCGGGTGAGCATTGGCCCGACCCACGAGTTGAGCAGCGCCGTAGGGCAACTGACGCGCACCAGTCCCTGGGGCTCGGAACGGTTGCGCTCGATCAGTTCGGCGGCGCTTTCCGCTTCGACGCGCATGGCCAGGCAGCGCTGGTAATAGGCCTGGCCGATTTCGGTCAACGAACAATGGCGGCTGGTGCGGTGCAGCAGGCGCACGCCAAGGCGCTCTTCGAGCTCGGCGATGCGGCGGCTGAGCTTGGACTTGGGCATGTCCAATGCCCGTCCGGCCGCTGCGAAACCGTGGTGTTCCACCACTTGGGTGAAGTAGTAGAGGGTGTTGAGATCTTCCACCATCGTTCTCCAGGTAGAACGCTAAGACTGATTTTTGCAGTCTAGCGCAGTAAAGGTCACGGATTTAAGCTTTGTCCATGGCTTCACTCACCTCATCAGGAGACACCATGAAAAACATCATCGGTATCTACACCAGCCCACGAGCCCATTGGGTCGGCGACGGTTTTCCAGTCCGCACGCTGTTTTCCTACGACAACCTGGGCAAACACATCAGCCCGTTCCTGTTGCTCGATCACGCCGGTCCCGCTGAATTCACCCCGACCACCGAGCGGCGTGGCGTTGGTCAGCATCCGCATCGCGGTTTCGAAACCGTGACTATCGTTTACAAGGGTGAGGTGGAACACCGCGACTCCACCGGCAGCGGCGGCAAGATCGGCCCCGGCGACGTGCAATGGATGACCGCCGCTTCCGGGATCCTGCATGAAGAGTTCCACTCCAGTGATTTCGCCAAAACCGGCGGCTCCCTCGAGATGGTGCAATTGTGGGTCAACCTGCCAGCCAAGGACAAAATGGCCGCGCCCGGTTACCAGACCATCCTTGATGGCGATATCCCGAGCATCGCCCTGAAGGACAACGCCGGCAGCCTGCGTTTGATCGCCGGGGAGTTTGACGGCCACACTGGTCCGTCGCGCACCTTCACCCCCATCGACGTCTGGGACCTGCGCCTCAACGGTGGCAAGTTGCTGACCCTGGACTTGCACGAAGGTCGCAACACGGCATTGGTGGTGCTGCGCGGCACGGTTCAGGTCAATGGACTGGAGCGGGTGCGTGAAGGGCAACTGGCGCTGTTCGAACGCAATGGCGATCAGTTGAGCCTTGAGGCCAATAGCGACGCGGTGGTGCTGTTGCTCAGTGGTGAGCCGATCGACGAACCCATCGTTGGTCACGGCCCGTTCGTGATGAACACCGAGCAGGAAATCCACCAGGCGTTCGCCGACTTCCAGTCCGGCCGCTTTGGCCAGATGCACGGTTAATCCGTAGCACTTCTACAACCCGACTCTACCCAGGATGAGTAGGCCGGTTTTCAGGCCAGGGATGGCTGTTGCCCAAAAGAAAGAGGAAACGCTCATGAACACTGTAAATGCAGCCAACTTCAACGGTCAGAAGCCGACCATCGACCCCTATCTCAAGGCTCAGCAAGTGGCGAACGAACACGAGGTGCTGGATTCCCAGCGCTAACCGGTCACCCCACGCCGATTTCCATTCGGCATCGATAACATGCGAGGACTACTGAAATGACTACTTCCTACAAGCGTCTCGATAAAGACAACGCCGCCGTTCTGCTGGTGGATCATCAGACCGGCCTGCTTTCGCTGGTACGCGACATCGATCCGGACCGCTTCAAGAACAACGTGCTCGCTCTGGCCGACCTGGCCACCTATTTCAAACTGCCGACCATTCTCACCACCAGTTTCGAAACCGGCCCGAACGGCCCGCTGGTGCCAGAGCTCAAGGCCCAGTTTCCGGACGCGCCGTACATCGCCCGTCCAGGCCAGATCAACGCCTGGGACAACGAGGATTTCGTCAAGGCGATCAAGGCCACCGGCAAGAAGCAACTGATCATTGCCGGCGTGGTAACTGAAGTCTGCGTGGCGTTCCCGGCTCTGTCGGCCCTGGCCGAAGGTTTTGATGTGTTCGTGGTCACCGATGCATCCGGCACCTTCAATGAACTGACCCGCGAGTCGGCGTGGAATCGCATGTCCGCCGCGGGTGCACAATTGATGACCTGGTTCGGTCTGGCCTGTGAACTGCACCGCGACTGGCGCAATGATGTGGAAGGGTTGGGCACGCTGTTCTCCAACCACATCCCGGATTACCGCAACTTGATGACCAGCTACAGCACGCTGACCAGCAAGTAACACCGATCAAAAGTGGGAGCGAGCCTGCTCGCGATGGCGGCCGGACAGTCACTGCAAAGGTGTCTGTTCTGTCGTCATTGCGAGCAGACTCGCTCCCGCCGTGTTTTGTGTTGCTCTGACGACATCAATTGCTCCTACACTGTGGCCAATGTGTGAGATCGTTCGTTCATTGTCCTCTCTGGAGTTGCTTGATGCTGTCGTTGATCGCTGAACACCCGCTGATCTGCGCCTTGGCCCTGATCCTGATCGACATGGCCATGTGGCGCTTGATCGACGCCAACCACTACAGCTGGAAACTGATGCTGCGGGTGGTGATTTTTTCGCTGTACAGCGTGCTGCTGTTCAACGAAGGCCTGAACCCGATGGTGCCGGCGCCGTGGGTGGACAACGTACCGCTGCACCTGGCGGCCACTGGTTTGCAGATCGCCTGGTGGTTGTTTGCCGCGCGCACGCTGACGGTGCTGATCGGCGCGGTGATGATGCAGCGGGTCGGGCACACCGGACGCTTGCTCCAGGACCTGCTCGGCGCGCTGATTTTCCTGATCGCGGTGATTGCCGCGCTGGCCTACGTCCTCGACCTGCCCGTCAAAGGCGTGCTGGCCACATCAGGCGCCTTGGCGATCATTGTCGGCCTGGCCTTGCAAAGCACCCTCAGCGACGTGTTTTCCGGGATCGTCCTGAACACCACCAAACCCTACCAACTGGATGACTGGATCGCCATCGACGGCACCGAAGGCCGGGTGATAGATATCGATTGGCGCGCCACGCGACTGCAGACGTCCCAGGGCAGCATGATCGTGATTCCCAACTCGCTGGCGGCCAAGGCCAAGATCACCAACTTCAGTCGGCCCAGCGACATGTTCGGCGTTTCCATCAGTCTGCAGGTCAGCCCCCATATTCGTCCGCAAACCGTAATCGACGCCCTTGAGCGGGCCATGCAAGGCTGCCGCATTCTATTGAGTGCGCCCGGGCCGAAAGTGGCGCTCAAAAGCTCCAGTGCTGCTGGCGCGGAATATGAAATCAGCGGCTTCGTCGCTTCGATGAGCGAAAAGCGCACGGTGCGCAATCAACTGTTCGACCTGGCGTATCGGCATTTGCAGGCCTCGGGGATCAATTTGCTGTCGAGCGTTGAGCCCAATCTGGAGAGCGACTCTCCACGGCCACGGGCATTGCTCGACAGCTCGCCGATTTTCTCCACCTTGCGCGAGGAAGAGAAAGAAACCTTCAGCCAGAACATGACCCTGCAAACCTTCCGCGCGGGCGAAACAATCCTGGCGGCGGGGGAGGTCAGTGATCACTTGTTCATCATCGAATCCGGCGTGGTGTCGGTGACGTTGAACGTCCACGGCGCGCTCATCGAGACCGGGCGCATGGGGCCTGGGGAAGTGATCGGCGAGGCCGGCATCCTCACCGACAGTTCGTCGGCCGCCGAATTTGCCGCGAAGACCTTTTGTGCGCTTTACCGCATTGAAAAGGACTACCTCAAACCGTGCCTGGCTGCCCGTCACGACATCAACGACGCGATGAAAACCCTGCTGGATTTCCGCTTGCACAAAGTGCAGGCGCTGATTCAGGAAGAACCGGTGGTGGTGCGCAAGAAAGGGTTTTTGCAGTGGTTGCTCAAGCGGGCGTGAATGGCAGACTTGGCGTTCAATGGCCGCTTCGCGAATCGCGAGCAGGTTCGCTCCTGCAGTGGCGTGCGGTCCATTGAATTCTTCATACGCCAGTGGCCTCCTCGACTTCTTGAATATTGGCTATTTGTACACATCCCTCTCGGTACTAACGTAGTTCCACACCCTCTTGCCCTGGAACACGCCATGCAACCGCGTATCGATTTCTACACCGCCAGCCCTGACGCCCTCAAAGCCATGATCGCCCTGGAGACCGCTGTCTCCAAGCTGCCGCTGGAAAAGCACCTGATTGAACTGGTCAAGCTGCGCGCCTCGCAAATCAACGGCTGTGCCTTCTGCATCGACATGCACACCACCGACGCGATCAAGGGCGGCGAAACTACGCGCCGCCTGTTTGCCGTGACAGCCTGGCGTGAAGCGCCGTTCTTCACCGAGCGCGAACGCGCCGCTTTGTTGTGGACCGAGTCCCTGACCCAGCTCAGCCTGACCCATGCCCCGGATGAAGACTACGACGTGGTCGCGGCTCAGTTCAGCCCCAAGGAAATGGTCGACCTGACGGTTGCCATCAACGCCATCAACAGCTGGAACCGTCTGGCGGTAGGTTTCCGCAAAACCCCTCAGGCCTGATTCTTCAGGGACGGTGCCGATGCCTCAATGCGCATCGGCACTCGGCGCGGCCGGTGGTTGCACCTTGCGCATCAAGGGCACCATGGCCGTGGCGATGATGAAGCAGACCATGATCATCAGAAACGCATCGCCATAGGTTTGCGTCTGCGCTTCGCGGTAGGTCAGCAGCCAGAGTTGGTGCAGGCTGGCCGTCACCCCGACATCGCCGCTCTGACCCAGGGCGGCGAAATGGTTACCGACCTGGGACAGCCACTGGTTCAGCGCTTCGTTGGTGCTGTTGAGGTTTTCCGCCAACCTCGTGAAATGCAGGTTGGTGCGGTCATTGAGAATGGTCGCGCACGCGGCGATGCCAATCGCACCACCCAGGTTGCGCATCAGGTTGAACAATCCCGACGCATGTTTGAGACGCGCCGGCGCCAACCCACCCAGGGTCAACGTCACCGCTGGCGGCACCGCCAGTTGTTGGGCAATCCCGCGCAAGGCTTGCGGCAGCATCAATTCCTTGGCCCCCCAGTCATGGGTGATCGGGCTGAAATCCCACATTGATAACGCGAACAGGCCGAGGCCGGTCATCATGATCCAGCGCAGATCGATGCGGTTGGCCAGAAAGGCGTACAGCGGAATCGCCATGATCTGGAACACACCTGTGGAGAAAACCGCCAGGCCAATGTCCAGCGCGCCATAGCCGCGTACCCGACCTAGAAACAACGGTGTCAGGTAAATCGTGGCGAACAGGCCGATGCCGGTGACGAACGAAAAGAAACAGCCGAGGGCGAAGTTGCGATCCTTCAGGGCGCGCAGATCGACAATCGGATTGGCCACGTGCAGTGTCCGGCCGATAAACGCCAGCCCCGACAGGCCGCTGATCCAGGCCGTGGTGAGGATTGTGCTGTCGCTGAACCAGTTCCAGCGCGGGCCTTCTTCGAGGGTGTATTCCAGGCAGCCGAGAAACAGCGCCAGAAACACCATGCTTATATAGTCGGCGCCTTTGAGTAGCGGGAGTTCCGGTTGATCGATCTTCACCAGCATCGGTACGGCCACCGCGACGAAAATGCCGGGGATAAGGTTGATGTAGAACAACCAGTGCCAGGACGAGATGTCGGTGATCCAGCCACCAATCACCGGCCCCAGTGTCGGTGCCAGCGAAGCCACGGCGCCGATGGTCGCGGCGGCGATGACCCGTTGCTTGCCGCTGAAAAACACGAACGCTGTGGTGAACACCAGCGGGATCATCGAACCGCCGAGAAACCCTTGCAGCGCGCGGAAGGCGATCATGCTCTGGATGTTCCAGGCCGCGCCGCAGAGCAGGCTGGTCAGGGTAAAACCCACGGCGGAAGCGCAGAACAGCCAGCGTGTGGAGAACACCCGTGAAAGCCAGCCGGACAGCGGGATCACGATGATTTCAGCGATCAGGTAACTGGTCTGCACCCAGGCGGTTTCGTCGGTGCCGGCGGACAGCCCGCCGCCAATGTCGCGCAGCGATGCCGAGACAATCTGGATGTCCAGCAGCGCAATGAACATGCCGATGCACATGCTGGCGAAAGCGAAGACTTTGGTGGCCGTCGCCATGTTGGCGGCATCGAACGGTTGCGCCGGGGCGGTGAGGGCGCGGCTCATGGTGTGCTGGCTACGGCGGGTGCGTCAGGCGCCTTGCGCGTGTCCACTTCGGCGGTCACCGACAGCCCGGGACGCAGATGGCCGAGGACGCTGTCGGCTGGGTCAAGGTGAATCCGCACCGGCACCCGCTGGACGATTTTGGTGAAGTTGCCGGTGGCGTTCTCCGGTGGCAGCACGCTGAACTGCGAACCGCTGGCCGGCGCGAGGCTGTCGAGGTGGCCATGAAATGCCTGGCCCGATAGCACGTCAGCGTGAATGACCACGCGCTGGCCCGGCTCCATGCGCGCCAGTTGGTCTTCCTTGAAGTTGGCATCGACCCACAAACCACTGGATGGCACCACCGACAGCAATTGCGAACCGGCCTGGGCGTAGGCGCCAACCCGCGCGCGACGGTTGCCGATCACGCCATCCACCGGGGCGCGCAGCTCGGTGTAGCCGACGTTCAACTGTGCCAGGTCACGCTCGGCCTTCGCTTGAATCAACGCGGCGCGGGCTTGTTGTTTCTGGGTGGCAATGACGTTCAATTGCCGTTGCGCCGCCAGCAATTCCGCCTGGGCGCGATTGCTCTGCGCCTGTGCAGTCTTGAAGGTTGCGTTGGCCCGTTGCGCGCTTTCCACCGAGACGGCATTGGAGCTGACCAGTTTTTTGTAGCGCGCATCGTCATCCCTTGAGCGAGAGGTTTCGGCGCCGGCCGCATCGATGCCGGCGCGGGCCTGGCCGATCACCGCCTGTTGCAGTTGTTCGGTGGCGTCGAGGTTGGCGAGCAGCGCTTCTTCGGCGGCCACCGCGCCTTCGGCCTTGGCCAGGTTGGCGCGGTAATCACGGGAATCGAGGCGGATCAGCACGTCGCCAGCCTTGACCTTCTGATTGTCGGTCACCAGCACTTCATCGATGTAACCGGCAACCTTCGACCCGATCACCGTCACGTCGCCTCCGATGTAGGCATCGTCGGTTTCCTCAATAAACCGGCCAGCCGTCCACCAATGTGCGGCGTAAACACCCGCCAGCACCAATGCCGCGAAGCCTGCTGTCAGCAGCAACATGCGTTTGAGTCGAGGTGGTGGGGTGGTGGACACCGGAGCAGCCAGGTCGGATTCAATCGTGGGCATGCTGGTCATTGAGGACTACCTGTCGGAGCGGTGATGTTTATGATGCTTGTAATATGACGTAGGTAATATATCGTTGCAATTGCTTTTCGCTGCCGGTGGTCGGGTGGTTCCGGGGGAAAGGAGGGTGAGGCGAGGAGCCGCCCGTGGTCGGCTGCGCCCCTTAAAACACCAGAAACATTATGAAAGAAGCAGCCGGGCACAATGTACCGACCCCTATGCTAGCTTGATAAGCAGCTGGTCACGGCTATCAAACCTGGTAACCAAAATTTGCAAGGAAGCTCGCTTATGCCGCTACAGCGGCCCATTTCCTCATTACCTGCCTGCGACGCGAACGGTAACCTTTTTCAGGTGAAAGTCTCCGTGGTGCCGATGACGAAAGCATTGGCAGAGCAATGGCACGAAAACGTCCAACCCATAGTCAACAGCCACTACTCACATGAAGGTGCAACGAACAGAAAAGTCAGAGCGGATGTCGGATGGCGCTGGCCCACGTATCTCAAACTTGTGGCCATCCATAATTACCTCACTCGTATGCCAGGTAACGCCTCTGAGAAAGGCAAGGCATTGTGTGTGGTAGTTTCCAAGGGGCAGCAAAAATTTCCTATTGGGATGCTCTCGATCGTTCCAAAACTGCATTGCAACATTCAGGGCGTTGAACGACAACGTGCGTTCACTTGGTACCTTTCTGACGCACCGTCGGAAGCTTATGAGCAGCTTTTGGGGCAGCCCGCTGTACGTGGGGTTGCAAAGGCTCTGATTGATTGCACGATTCAGGCGGCTTTGGATGAAGGTGATGACGGGGAGTTGTTGTTGCATGCGGATCCAAGAGGAGGAAGAAAACTGATCGATTTCTACGAGTCCAGCTGCAAGATGAACCGGCTGTCACCCCGCAACGGGAGCATCACCACCGTGTGGCGCCGGGGGCGAACCGATGAGTATTTTCATTTCAATGGAGCGCAGGCACAGGCTTTTTCTGCTCTCTATGACCCTCGAAGGTAGACGGGCATGGCTATGCTTTGCGCTACTGAATATCGAAAGGTAGAGTGAGTTTTATGACTGACGCCAGACCTCGACTTTCAATGGCAGAACTTGCCCATGCGCTTCGCGAGCTGAAGGGGTTCAGTGCTGATCTGGATTCTCAAAGCGGTTACGACGCATCAGTCTTGTTGATTGAAGAAATCATGGCCGATCCGATTCAGCGAGACCGCCTCGTTTTTTTGCTGGAGCAGTTTGAAGATCCGCATTTAGAGCGTGCATCCAGCACCTGGGTGAATGACGGTTCCGCATTTGACCGAGCCGCAGCGCCAGCAGCCCTGGATGACCTTTGTTTTGATTTACCTACGGGGGCCGATGAGGCTTGTTTGGTAAGCGGTCCTGCGGGCGCTACGGTCAAGAGGTTCCTGAGCAAATATAAAGAGGAGATGAACTCTTCCGGATCCTTTGGCACTTGCATGACCGCCGACGCGCAATATGTCCTCAATGATTCTGCCCGTGAGTGTTACCAGTGTAAAAGTCATTCTACGTTTGACGTTGATGCCTGGACTCATGTGCTGTCGCTGGCTAAGCAGCAATTGCAGGGTGAAGCCTCACGCAGGGCTTCGTTTGTATCCAGGCTTGCTCAGGCTTTCCACGGAGAAGACCCCCCGGAGTGGGAAGTTGAAAAATGTCCCATCAACAGGGATTCATTTGTAGTTGTTTTGAATCACGGTGATGATCATGCATCCATCGGTTTTGTGGGAAGTGGTCAACGAGCGTTTGTGATGTTGTCGATCAATGACACTGCTTTAACCATGAATGAATCCTTCCAGGATGCACAAAAGTTTGCGGCGCGAATCGCGGACTTTTTTAACGATGCGCCAAAGTCCGGCCACAAAGCTATCCAGCATATGCTCAGAGCCTTGTGACAATGCCACTGTGCAGGCGAAACCTTTGATCGCAGCCATTGGCAGCTCAGGTATAGCGTGCGCTGCAAATTCAACGTCTACCTGGCCGGGGAGCTGCCGCAGGCGGCGATCTTTTGATATTTGATCAGAGTGGGCGCCTGACGGCGCCCTTCTTTTTGAGTGCGCTTTAAGCCGAAAGCTGCGCCTGCAACCGCCGTCCAACAACGTCCATCAAATCGCAACCATCGCGGAGGGACGTTACCAGCACCCGTGCCAATTCGCTGTGAACGCCTTCATTGGATGCAAAACTCTCCAGCAGTTGGGTCGCGGTGCGGATTCGGTAAGCCGCGGTTTCGTGCAGTACGTCCAGCGGTGCTTCAGTGTCGATCAGCAACGACGCGATAGTGCAGTCGACTCCAGTAACAGCCATGTATCGATCCATGACAGAAAACCTCCTTTGGGAAACAGAACACGATTGCTCAGGATTGGGTAGTTGATGCCGCCTCGGGCATGTCTACAAGCGGCGCTATGTTATCCAGTGCGCGGTTGACCAACAGTTCGCCGAGCACGGCCAGCTGCTGAACGGCCAAAACTACATTCTGGCGCGAGCCCTCCATTTTGCACGCGAGATCGGTGGTGAGGACATTGATTGAAGCGAGAGTTTCACAGGCGTGACAGAGCAAGCACTCCGTGTCGATATCCGAAACAACTGTAAAGACATGGCTTTCAGGATTGGCCCGGGTTGGACTGTTCACGCGTGCTTTGACGAGAGGGGAGGTGAGGCCGGAGAGTCTGGAACGATCAATGGCCTCTAAGGCAGCTTTGGGGGCGGTATTTTTCATGTCGGAGCTCCTTGCGAATTTAAGAAGTGTCAGTCCCTCCGGGTGGGACTTGCTGTTTACTTTACTGAAGTTGTTGGAGTGGTAAAGAGTTAGTTGGAAGTTTTTGTGTTGTTGATCAAACTATTGAACATTTGAGTAATTAAATGATTAATTTGAGGTGGGGTCGTGTTTTTTTAGATGTTCAAAGCTTGGAAGGATAGACGGTTTAATTTTCCTTGTTTCTGTAAGAAAATTCCGAAAATGTGGAGTTTGAAACATGGCTTAACTATTTTTTGCTTATTTTCAGCATGGTTGGAGTGAATGATGGCTATAAGTAAAAGGTGCTTTTGAAGTGTGGTGTCGAGCTTAAGTGTGTTTGGGGATCTAAAATTCGGTAAATAAATAATGTATAAAAAAGAGAAGGCAGAAATTCTGAAGGGTAATATTAAATATTTGATAAAGAGTCGCGGGGAGACTCAGCTGTCTGTTTGCAATGCGAGTGGTTTGACTAGAACTACGATATATAACATTCTTGAAGGTAGGGTTGTGAATGTCCAGCAGTCTACGGTTCGAAAAATTTCCGATTTTTTCGGGGTTTCGTATAAAGAGTTGGAGAGTGTTGACTTTGAGGAGAAAGAACTAATAGAGAGTAGCATTTCTTTGCTGGGAAATATGAATCCTGCAGCTGTTCCTATCATTAAAGAAAGTCTGTTGGTTCAAAATTTGGAAAAACGAATTGGCGAGTTGTCAACTATTTTTCCTTTAACTTATTACTTTGGGACGGCTTGCAACTTGGTTGGTGTGCTTTTGGAAAACGAAATTGCGGGTGCCTATGAATCAGGTGATTTGCTGATAGTGAGAAAGGGACTATCGAATATCGGTAGAGAGAAGCTGATATACGATAAGAAAACAAAGAGATTGTTTGTGGCTGATGAGGAATATTCACACCCGGATCTAATCTTTGTTGTAGGAGAAGTGATTGAGGAAAGGTTTAATGGTTAGTGGCGCCGAAAACAATAAATACAAGTTGTTGGGGTTTGAAAGTGGTAAAGGTCTTGCGGTGGTCATGATTATTTCTACCGGGAAAGTTGTTAAGGTGAGGCTGGATGAGCTATTAAAAAGCGAAATGCTGGATGATTTAACTAAGCCGGAAATAAAGGATGTTTACAGAAAGTTTTACTCTCGCGGAACAGCGGTGACAGCGTACGAGCTTTCTGATCGTCACGAGGGAGCTTGGATAATCTATGTTGTACTCAATTTGCTACTTTTTGCTCTTTATACTTTTGCAAATTTCTCCGCTGCGAAGCTGGTTTATGTAGCGTGGCTTGATGTGGTTGTTACTCCAGGAGTGTTTCTTTATCCTCTAACGTTTTTGATTGTAGATATGTTAAATGAATTTTATGGGCTTGGGCTGGCGAGGAAAGCTATCTTGTTTTCTTTTGTTGGCAATGGAATGATAATTTTTTTACTGGGCTCGAGTAATTATCTCCCAGGAATGCCTGGGTGGGAGTTGGGTTTTTATTATGGTGAGGTGGTTAGCCATGTTTCGTCGGTGTTGATAGCATCATCTATTTCTTTTCTTTGTTCTGAAAATATAAATTCTTATCTTTTATGCAAGATAAAAGAGCTAACAAACTCGAGATTTCTATTTCTTCGAGTATTTTTCAGTACCTTCTTCGCGGTAATCATTGATAGTTTTATTTTTTGCTTTGTTGCGTTCTACGGCACAATGGAAGCGAGAGATATACTGAATATAGTCTATGTCCAGATAGCTATAAAAATGTGTTTTGCTGTTTTTAATGTATTGCCCGCGTATGGGGCGAGATCCTTATTTAAGAAGTATGTGTTTGGGCAACCGGTGGCGTAGGTTCTTTTGAATTGAGTTGTCCAGTGCACGCAGTCGTGTGCAAAAAACCGTATTTGGCCGTTTTCATTCAGAAAAGAAAGGGCCACTGATCTGCTCGATCAGCGGCCCTGTTCATTTCCTTTAAACCCGTTCAAAAATCGCCGCAATCCCCTGACCACCACCGATGCACATGGTCACCAGCGCGTAGCGGCCGCCGGTGCGGTGCAGTTCGTGGATGGCTTTGGTGGCGATGATTGCGCCGGTGGCGCCGACCGGGTGACCCAGGGCGATGCCCGAGCCGTTCGGGTTGACCTTGGCCGGGTCGAGGTCGAGTTCCTGGCTGACGGCGCAGGCTTGGGCGGCGAAGGCGATGTTGGCTTCGATCACGTCCAGGTCGGCGACGGTCAGGCCGGCGCGCTTGAGTGCCAGGCGCGTGGCCGGAATCGGACCAAGGCCCATCAGTTCCGGCTCGACGCCAGCGTGGGCGTAGCTGACCAGGCGGGCGAGTGGTTGCAGGTTGTTGACCTGGACCGCGGTGCCGGTGGCCATGACCAGTGCGGCGGCACCGTCGTTCAGGCCCGAGGCGTTGCCGGCGGTGACCGAACCGTCTTTCTTGAACGCAGGCTTCATGCCGGCCAGTTGTTCCAGGGACGTGGCGCGCGGATGCTCGTCGACGTTGAACAGTTTGGTGCCCTTGCGATCCTGGATTTCCACGGTAGCGATTTGTTCGCTGAAGTAGCCGTTGGCGATCGCATGGGCGGCGCGTTTCTGGTCTTCAAAGGCCAGTGAGTCCTGCATTTCACGGGTGATGCCGTTGCGCGCGGCGACGTTCTCGGCGGTGATGCCCATGTGGATGCCATGGAACGGGTCATGCAGGATGCCGAGCATGTAGTCGATCACTTGGGCGTTGCCCATGCGCGAACCCCAGCGGGCGGACGGCATCAGGTACGGGCCGCGGCTCATGGATTCGGCACCGGCGCCGACGACGATTTCGGCGTCGCCCAGCAGCAAGGTCTGCGCAGCATTGATGATCGCTTGCAGGCCCGAACCGCACAGGCGGTTGACGTTGTAGGCCGGGGTTTCCTTGGGGATGCCGGCGTTCATCGCGGCAACCCGGGAAATGTAGGCATCACGGGTTTCAGTCGGGATCACGTTGCCCATCACCAGATGGCCGACGAGCGCCGGGTCCACGGCGGCCCGCTCCAGGGCGGCTTTCACGGCGGTGGTCGCCAGGTCCGCCAACGGCACGTCCTTGAGCGAACCGCCGAAGGTACCGATGGCGGTACGGGCGGCGCTGACTACGTAGATTTCCGGGGTGTTCATGACTGGGCTCCTTTCGGTGGATTCTTATCTGTACTGCGATTGAGCAGGGCGTTCAAGGCTGTTTTTGCCTCATCGCTGTTGAGGCGCTGGATGAACAGCGTGTTTTCTTCGCGCAGGGTGGCTTGCAGCTCTTCCATGCCTGGTTGCTTCATCAATTGTCGGGATTGGCGCAAGGCTTGTTGGGGCATCGCCGCAAAGCGCTGGGCGATTTTGGCGGCCGCGGCCAGGCATTGTTCGCCGTCATCGAAGGCTTCATTGGCCAGGCCCCAAGCCACCGCCTCGCTGCCATCGAGGCTGTCACCCAACAGCAGCAAGCGCGCCGCACGGGCCTGACCCAGCAGGCGAGGCAGCAGCAGACTGGCGCCAAACTCGGGGCACAGGCCCAGATTGACGAACGGCGTGCGCAGCTTGGCGTTGCGGGTAACCAGCACCTGATCGCAATGCAACAGCAGGGTGGTGCCGATGCCGATGGCCGCTCCGCAAACCGCTGCAATCAACGGCTTTTGCAGGTAAGTCACGGCGCGCATCAGGCGGAAGGCCGGGCTGTCCAGGTGCGTCGGTGGCGCTTGCAGAAAGTCCACCAGGTCGTTGCCACTGGTAAAGCAGGTCGGGCCACCGGTCACGATGATCACCCGCACGGCGTCGTCTTCCCCGGCGGCAAACACCAGGTCGGCCAGCCGCGTGTACATGCTGTTGGTCAGCGCATTGAGCTTGTCCGGGCGGTCGATGGTCAGCGTCAGCACGCCATCGCGGTGTTCTTGTTTGATCAGGTCAGTCATGGCGCGCTCTTGCCGAATCGGTTCAACGAGCACTTTAAGCGTCAGGCAAACCCCGCCGCTATGCCAAAACGGGTCAACCGGGCTGATGCTTTTTGCCATGTCGCCGGCCATTCGGGCGCTCACACCCATTCGGGGTATGGTGCCGACCCTTGAATCCACCAATAGTAGATACATCCGCTCATCCAGAGCCGAACTCGCTTGATAAGGTGCATTTGCTATGGGCAAGACACTGCTTAAGGTGATTTCCAGTCTGTTTTTTGTACCGCTGACCCTGAACGCCTACGCCGCTGAGGTAAACGACAGCAACACGTTGCGGCTTTATAACTGGGCGGATTACATCGGCGAGAAAACCCTCGCCGATTTCGAAAAGGCCACCGGCATCAAAGTCATCTACGACACCTTTGATGCGTATGAAACCGTGCAGGCCAAATTGCTCACCGGGCACTCCGGCTACGACCTGATCGTGCTCAATGCTTCCCTCGCACCGCCGCTGATCCAGGCCAAAGTGTTCCAGCCGCTGGACAAGAAACTGCTGCCAAGCTGGACCAACCTTGATCCGAAAATCCTCCAGGATCTGCAAGGTTTCGACCCCGGCACCGCTTACTCCGCGCCCTACACCTGGGGCAGCAACGGCATCACCTACAACGTTGACAAGATCAAGGAACGCATGCCGGATGCGCCGATCGGTTCGCTGGCAATGATTTTCGATCCGAAGATCGTGTCGCGCTTTGCCGACTGCGGCGTGACCCTGGTCGATGCGCCGACCGAAGTGATTCCGCTGGCGCTCAAGTACCTGGGCCGCGATCCTCGCAGCGCCAAGCCGGATGATCTGAAAGCCGCGCAGGAGCTGCTGTTGTCGGTGCGGCCCTACATTCGAAAATTCGATTCGGTCAATTACCTGACCAGCCTGCCCAACGGCGATGTGTGCATGGCCATGACCTGGTCCGGCGATTACGCCACGGCCATGGCCCGCGCCGAAGAGGCCAAGTTGAACATCAACCTGTCGTACTTCATTCCCAAGGAAGGCTCGTTGATCTGGTTCGACAACCTGTACATCCCGGCCGATGCGCCCCACGTCGCCAACGCCCACACGTTTCTTGAATACCTGATGCAGCCGCAGGTGATGGCGGACGTCACCGACTACATCCATTACGCCAACAGCAACGCGGCGGCCACGCCCTTGTTGAATGCCGACGTGCGCAACAACCCGGCGATCTATCCCGATGCCGAAACCCGCGAACGCCTGTTTCCGCAGAAGACCCAGGACGCCAAGGACATGCGGGCCATGACCCGGGTCTGGAGCACCGTCAAGAGCGGCATCTGATTTGTTCGAACGTTAGTCAATTCGGTTAGAGGTTTATTTATGGCGACGCCAACACGCACCGTTTTTTCCCCAGCGGACGAGTCCCGGCTGGTCAAGGCTGACAAGGCCCACCATATGCACGGCTATCACGTGTTCGACGAGCACGCCGAACACGGCTCGCTGAACATCGTCGCAGGCGACGGCGCCTACATCTACGACACCCAGGGCAACCGTTTCCTCGATGCCGTGGGCGGGATGTGGTGCACCAACATCGGGCTTGGCCGTGAGGAAATGGCCGAGGCTATCGCCGATCAAGTGCGGCAACTGGCTTACTCGAATCCGTTTTCCGACATGTCCAACAACGTGGCGATTCAGCTCTGCGAGAAGCTCGCCAGCCTGGCGCCGGGCGATCTCGATCATGTGTTCCTGACCACCGGCGGCTCCACCGCCGTGGACACCGCGTACCGGCTGATCCAGTACTACCAGAACTGCCGTGGCAAACCGGAAAAGAAACACGTCATCGCTCGCTTCAACGCGTATCACGGCTCCACCACGCTGACCATGTCCATTGGTAACAAGGCTGCCGACCGGGTGCCGGAGTTCGATTACGCCAATCCGCTGATTCACCATGTCTCCAACCCCAACCCGTATCGCGCACCGGACGGCATGGACGAAGCGCAGTTCCTCGAATTTCTGGTCAAGGAGTTCGAAGACAAGATCCAGTCGATTGGCGCGGACAAGGTCGCCGGCTTTTTTGCCGAGCCGGTGATGGGGTCCGGTGGGGTGATCATTCCGCCCAAGGGTTACCTCAAACGCATGTGGGAAGTCTGCCAGCGCTACGACATCCTGTTCGTTGCCGATGAAGTGGTGACGTCGTTCGGGCGCCTGGGCAAGTTCTTTGCTTCTCTCGACGTATTCGACGTGCAGCCCGACATCATCACCACTGCCAAGGGCCTGACCTCGGCTTACCTGCCGCTGGGCGCGTGCATTTTTTCCGACCGTATCTGGAACGTCATTGCCGAGCCGGGCAAGGGCCGCTGCTTCACCCACGGTTTCACCTACAGCGGGCATCCGGTGTGCTGCACGGCGGCGCTGAAGAACATCGAAATCATCGAGCGGGAAAACCTGCTGGCCCATGTCGATGATGTCGGCGGCTATCTGGAACAGCGCCTCGCCACGCTGCGGGACTTGCCGTTGGTGGGCGATGTGCGTTGCCTGAAACTGATGGCGTGCGTGGAATTCGTTGCGGACAAACGCACCAAGGCGCTGTTTGCCGACGAGATCAACATTGGCGAGAAAATTCACCTGCGGGCACAGGCTCGGGGGTTGTTGGTACGGCCGATCATGCACCTCAACGTGATGTCGCCGCCGTTGATCCTCACCTATGCCCAGGTCGATGAGATCGTCGAGATCCTGCGGGTGTGCATTCTGGAGGTGGCGACCGAGCTTGAAGCGAGCGGACAGTACGCGGGCCAATGAATTCGTCAGTCAGGCTGTTACCAAGGGCTTGCTCAGCCGCTAGACTGCGGGGCATGAGCAAACCAGACGACGATACGCTGATCGCAATGCCCTTCGGGGCGTTGCACAAATGGCATGGGGGAATGCGCGAGGCATTCGCCCATATCGATGAGCCTGACGCCCTGCAATACCTGGCGTCAGCTTTGGCGCAACTGGCGTGCGTCGAGTCGATGATGATCAGCCTGGAGCGCAAGGACCGCGCGCCGCAGTTGCTGCATCAGCGCGGGATCGGGCAGCAGTATCAAGTGTCGATTCTTGAGCGCTATTTTGCCGGGGGCTATTTGCTCGACCCGTTCTGCCTGGCGGTGGAGCAGGGGTTGGCGCAAGGGTTTTATCACCTGGAGGAAATCGCCCCGGACAACTTTTTCGACAGCGACTACTACAAATCCTATTACCTGAAGGCGGGCTGTTCGGAAGACAGCTACTACATCGTCGATACCGGCAATGACACGAAGATTTCACTCAGCCTTTTCCAAGGGTTCGGAGGCGAATGCCTGTGCGCCGAGCAGTTGAATCTGCTGCGCGCCGTGGAGCCACTGGTGCGGGAATTCATCAGTGAGTTCAGTCAACGCGGGATGCTGCGCATTAGCGAGATTCAGTGCGATCAGGATCAGGGCAGGCGCGATGATCTCAAGCATCGGGTGCAGTCGGCTTTCGAGCAATTCGGCAGCGATCTGTTGACCGAGCGTGAGCGGCAAGTGGCGCACATGGTCCTGCGCGGACATTCGGTGAAATCCACGGCCAGCCAGATGAGCATCTCCCCGGAAACCGTGCGCATGCACCGCAAGAACCTGTATCTGAAGCTGGAAGTGGGGTCGCAGTCGGAATTGTTTGCGTTGTTTATCGAGTGGTTGCGCAAACATTGAAAGTCAAAAGCTCGCCGGAACACGCCCGAACCACATCAAATCTAGTGATTCATTCAAGGGTTCGAGTGATTGATGACATGACCCGGCTGCGCATATAGATCGATACCCAGCGCGTGAATCACTTTCAAAACCGTATGGAAGCGTGGTTTTGCGCCTGGAGCGAAGGCTTTGTACAGGCTTTCGCGGCCCATTCCGGAATCTTTGGCTACCTGTGTCATGCCTCGGGCCTTTACCACGTACCTGACGGCACGAAGAAATTCCTCATTCTCACCATCCGCTAGCACTTGGGACAGGTATTCGCTGATGGCCTCATCGCTGTCGAGCAGAGACGCCATGTCGAAAGTCGTCAAAGTCTGGCTCATGGTTAAACCTCCTTTGCCATTTTTTTTGCACGTTTGATATCAGCGTTTTGTGATGATTTGTCGCCTCCGGCGAGCAGGACGATGACAACGGTCTTGCGCATCGTGAAGTAAACCCGGTATCCGGCACCCACATCCACGCGCATCTCGGAAACGCCATCACCCAATGGCTTGATATCGCCCAAATTACCCGCGCAGGCGCGTTCAATGCGACGAGCTATGGCAATCCTTGCCCGCAAATCACGGATTGAGGTGTGCCATTAGCGGAAGATCGCTGTTTGCTGGACAAGATAATTCATTGCGCGACTGTATCCAAATGGATACGGCCGAACAGTCAGACATTTCTTCGATTACCGTTGATTTTTCCGCGAAATGAGTGGGGTTGTGCGGTACAGCGAGGAAGTTTTGTGGCAACCAGCCCGCTCACATTTTGATCTGTGGTTGACCGCAAGATCTGCGGTCAACAGATAGCCAGATCAATCCTCGCGTTTTACGACCAAGGTCAAAATGTCATAACTCGCCACCAGTTCACCGAGCTGGTTGGTCACTTCCACGTCCCACGCCACCACCCCTTGCGGGATGCCTTGTGGGTTCTTCTTGCCCTGGTCGATTTTGCGTTTGCAGGTCAGGCGCGCCTGGATGGTGTCGCCGATGCCCACTGGATTGATGAAGCGCAAGGTGTCCAGGCCATAGTTGGCCAGCACCGGGCCGACGCCGGGGGATACGAACAGACCGGCCGCTGCCGACAGCACGAAATACCCGTGGGCGATGCGCTTGCCGAATTGCGATTCCTTGGCCGCAATGTCGTCAAAGTGCATGTAGAAGTGGTCGCCCGACAGGCAGCCGAAGTTCACCAGATCGGCCTCGGTCACCGTGCGGCGGTGAGTCAGCAGCGATTCGCCAATCTGCAGGTCCTGGAAGTAGCGACGGAACGGATGCACTTCAGTCTCGATGACCTTGGCACCGCGCACGTACTCACCGGTAACCGCCGCCAGCATGGTCGGCGAACCTTGCACCGCCGCGCGTTGCAGGTAGTGTTTCACCGCACGCAGGCCACCGAGCTCTTCACCGCCACCGGCACGACCCGGGCCGCCGTGCTTGAGTTGCGGCAGTGGCGAGCCGTGGCCGGTGGATTCGCCGGCGGATTCACGATCCAGCACCAGCAAGCGACCATGCAACGCAGCCGCCACCGGAATCGCTTTGGCGGCGATTTGCGGATCCTTGGTGATCAAACTGGCCACCAGGCTGCCTTTGCCGCGCGCGGCCAGGGCCAGTGCTTCGTCGAGGTCGTCGTAGGCCATCAGCGTGCTGACCGGACCGAACGCTTCGATATCGTGGGCGCCACCTTCGGCGTGCGGGTCGCGGGCCTGCAACAGGGTCGGGGCGAAGAACGCGCCTTTGTCGACATTTTCACCACGCGGTTCGAAACTGTCGCGGGCGCCAAACAGCATGTCGCTGCTCTGCAACAGCGCTTGCAGACGCTCAGCCACGTCCTTCTGCTGGTCGTGGGACGCCAGCGCACCCATGCGTACGCCTTCCACCGACGGGTCGCCAACCACCACTTTTGCCAGGCGATCACGCAGGCGCGTAGCCACGGCATCGATGTGTTTGGCCGGGACAATGGCGCGGCGGATGGCGGTGCATTTCTGCCCGGCCTTGGTGGTCATTTCCCGGGCGACTTCCTTGATGAACAGCTCGAACTCTTCGTCATCCGGGGTCACGTCCGGGGCGAGAATGGCGCAGTTCAGCGAGTCGGCTTCGGCGTTGAACGGCACCGAATTGCGAATCAGGTTCGGGTTGACTCGCAGCTTGGCCGCGGTGTCGGCGGAACCGGTGAAGGTCACTACGTCCTGGCCTTGCAGGCGGTCGAGCAGGTCGCCGGTGCCGCCGATGATCAGTTGCAGGCTGCCCGCTGGCAACAGGCCGGATTCGTCCATCAGGCGCACCACGGCTTCCGTCAGGTAGCTGGTGGCGCTGGCCGGTTTGACAATGCACGGCATGCCGGCGAGGAAGCTTGGGGCGAATTTTTCCAGCATGCCCCAGATCGGGAAGTTGAACGCGTTGATGTGCACCGCCAGGCCACCGCGAGGCACCAGAATGTGGGTGCCGGCGAACGTGCCCATTTTGCTCAGCTGCATGGCCGGGCCCTCGTGGACGACGTTGCCCGACGGCAGTTCTCGGGCACCGAGGCTGGCGTAGGTGAACAGCGTGCTGTTGCCGCCCTCGATGTCGATCCAGCTGTCGGCGCGGGTCGCGCCGCTGTGGTGGGAAATCGCGTAGAGCTGTTCCTTGCGCTCGCTCAGGTACAGGGCCAGCGCCTTGAGGCGTTGGGCGCGTTGCTGGAAATCCAGTGCCATCAAACCGCTGATGCCCTGGCGACGACCATGCTCGATGGCCTCGGCGAAGTCCGGGTGCTCCTCATGGGTGCGGGCGATTTCATGGCCGTCGATGGCACTGCGCAGGACCTGCGCGCCGTGTTGGCCGATCCAGCGACCGGCGATGAAACTTTGCAGGATGGGGGCATGCAGTGCAGGTGAAGAGGACATCACGATTGCTCCTGGTCAGGAAGGGTTGTGGCGCGGCCTCGACCGCGCCAGTTCGGAATTACCAAAGCGCCACGGTGTAACCGACGATCAGGCGGTTTTCATCGAGGGCGGTCGTCAAGCCATTGCCGGAGCGGAAGGTCACGTTGCGCCAGCGCAGGCTGACGTTCTTGAACACACCGCTCTGGATGACGTAGCTGATATCGGTGTCGCGCTCCCATTCGCGCCCGTTGTCGACGGTGCCGGCCTTGACGTGGCGACCGTCGGTGTAGCGGGTCATGAAGGTCAGACCGGGAATGCCTTGCGCCGCGAAGTCATAGTCGTAACGCAGCTGCCAGGAGTCCTCGTCGGCGCGGGTGTAGGTGTTGTAGGTCACCAGGTTGACCACGTACGGGTCACCGCCATTGAGGAACGGAAAGGCGCTGTCGCCAGACAGTTGCTGGTAGGTGGCGCTGACCTTGTGGGCACCGTGGGACACCGTGAACATGCTGTTGAAGTTGCGGTTGTCGATGCGCCCGGCCCGCTCGGCGCCGTCGCCACGGCTGTCGAAATAGCGGATGTCGCTGCGCAGGTTGAAGCCGTTGCCCAGCGGTTGCGTGTGAATCAGTCCGACGAATTGCTGGCGGTAGATCTGTTCGAGCTTGCCGTAGTAGTAGCTCACGTTCAGTTGCGGACTGAACGCGTAGCTGCCGCCACCGAAGTCGAAGTGATCGCTGGTGGCGGCGCCGTAGCCGATGTCATCGTTGCTGGAAGAATCGCGCAGGTTGGCCTTGGTCAGGCGTCCGGCATTCACCGTCAGGCCGTCGATCTCCTGGCTGGTCAGCAAGCCACCTTTGAAAGTCGAAGCCAGCAGGCGCGTGTCGTTGTAAGTCGCCACGGGCAACAAGGGCTGCAGGGTGCCGAGTTTCAATACGCTTTTGGACACCCGCAACTTGCCGGTCAGGCCCAGTTCGCTGTAATCGTCGTCGGGTTCATGGCTCTGCGGGCCAAACGGCAGCAGCCCGGTGCCACGGCGATCCGCGCTGGAGTCGAGCTTGAGCCCCAGCTCACCCAGTGCGTCGAGACCGAAACCGAAGGTGCCGTCGGTGAACCCGGATTCGACCCGCGCAGTGAACCCCTGGGCCCATTCTTCGGCCTTCGATTGCGGTGCGTTGTCCTGACGGAAATCGCGGTTGATGTAGTGGTTACGCATTTCGATACGGGCCTTGCTGTCGCCAACGAAGTCGGCCATGGCGCTGGGCGCGATCATGGGCAGACTCAATGCGGCGGCCAGCGAAAACAGTGATTCGTAAGGTGCAGTACGTGCGGGTTTCATTATTTTTATTCCCTGCCAACGGATCGATCGTCGTTTAGTGTTTGCTGGCGCCGGAGGCACCGATGCCGGTCATCGAGCGAATGAACTGCGCCAGATAACGGCCGCGCTCCAGGGCGGCCCGGGGCGAGGCGTCGGTGACGGAAAACAGCCATGCACTAAAGAACGCCAGGCTCATGGAAAACAGGGCCGGGTTGGCGTACGGGAACAGCGCCTTGTCGTGATGCATCACGTTGACCCACACCGCCGGGCTCAGTACCAGCAGGACAATTGCCGAAACCAGTCCGGACAGGCTGCCAACGACCGCGCCACGGGTGGTCAGGCCTTTCCAGTACATCGAAAGGAACAGCACCGGGAAATTCACCGAGGCGGCGATGGCGAGTACCAGGCCCGAGAGGAAGGCGATGTTCTGCGACTCGAACAGCAGGCCGAGGATGATTGCCAACACGCCGATGCACAGGGTGGCGATACGCGACACGCGCATCTCTTGTTGTTCGCTGGCCTGGCCCTTGCGCATCACGCAGGCATACAGGTCGTGGGACACCGCCGAGGCGCCGGACAGCGCCAGACCGGCCACCACCGCGAGAATGGTGGCGAAGGCCACCGCCGAGATGAAACCGAGGAACAGGTTGCCGCCCACGGCCTGGGCCAGGTGCACGGCGATCATGTTGCCACCGCCGATGATCGCGCCGCTGGCGTCACGGAATGCCGGGTCGGTGCCAACCATGACGATGGCGCCGAAACCGACGATGATCAGCAGCAGATAGAAGTAACCGATGAAGCCGGTGGCGTAGAACACGCTTTTACGCGCTTCCTTGGCATCGCTGACGGTGAAAAAGCGCATCAGGATGTGAGGCAAACCGGCGGTACCGAACATCATGCCCAGGCCCAGGGAAATCGCGTCGATCGGGTTGGACAGCAAGCCGCCGGGGGCCATGATCGCGCCGCCCTTGGCGTGCACGGCAGTGGCACCGGCAAACATCGCTTCGGTGCTGAAACCGAAGTGCTTGAGCACCATGAACGCCATGAAACTGGTGCCGAACAGCAGCATCACGGCCTTGATGATCTGCACCCAGGTGGTGGCGAGCATGCCGCCGAAGGTGACGTAGAAGACCATCAATACGCCGACCAGCATCACGGCGTAGAGGTAGTCGATGCCGAACAGCAATTCGATCAGCTTGCCGGCGCCAACCATCTGCGCCACCAGGTACATCAGTGCCACGGTCAGGGTGCCGAACGCCGAAGTCAGGCGCACCGGGGTTTGTTCCAGGCGATAGGAAACCACGTCGGCAAAGGTGTATTTCCCGAGATTGCGCAGGCGCTCGGCAATCAGGAACAGGATGATCGGCCAGCCGGCCAATACACCCAAGGCGTAGAGCAGGCCGTCGTAGCCGTTGAGGAACATCATTGCGGAAATGCCGAGGAACGAGGCTGCCGAGATCATATCGCCGGCAATCGCCAGACCGTTCTGAAAACCGCTCATGCCGCCGCCAGCGGTATAGAAGTCGCTGGCGGAGCGGGTGCGCAGTGCCGCCCAGCGCGTCACGCCGAGGGTGAACAGCACGAACACCAGGAACATGCCGATGGCGTTCCAGTTCAGCGGGCGGGACGCGCCGTCGGCGGCCACCGCCAGATCAGTGACTGCCGCCAGCGGCAGCAGGAACAACGCGAGAAGACGGCTCATCGGGCGCACTCCTGCTTGAGTTTTTCATTCAACGGGTCGATCACGTTGTTGGCGCGATAGACATAGAAACCGGTCAGGGCAAAGGCCAGTAGCACGATCACCACACCCACCAGCATGCCCACGGTGGTCACGCCGCCACTCAGGGATTGGCCGAGGGTAGAAGGGGAGAAAGCCACCAGCAGTACGAAGCCGTAATAGATCACCAGCATGGCCAGGCTCAGTGACCAGTACAGCTTCTGTTTGCGACGAACCAGCTGGATGAAATCCGGGTGCTGGCGGATGAGTTCTATTTCCTGGGGTGTCATGAGGCGCGCTCCTTTGTTGTTTTTGTATGAACGAACTGTGTCTGGCTCTTGTGGCGAGGGAGCTTGCTCCCGCTCGGCGGTGCAGCCGTCGTAAATCCAGCATCCGCGTTCTCTCTGACTAAACGAGATGGCCGGTTTTGGGGCCGCTTCGCAGCCCAGCGGGAGCAAGCTCCCTCGCCACAGGATTTTGTGGATCATTCGATGGCGGCAGAAGCATCAAAGCTGATCGAAATCCAGCACCACCTTGTCGCTGACCGGGAAGGCCTGGCACGACAGCACATAACCGGCGGCCACCTCGTAGTCTTCCAGGGCGTGGTTGCTGTCCATTTCCACTTCGCCTTCGATGACCTTGCACTTGCAGGTCGAGCACACGCCGGCCTTGCACGAGTAGGGCAGTTCGGCGCCCTGGGCATTGCCCGCATCGAGGATGCTCTGGCTGTTGCGCGGCAGGTCGAACGCCAGGGCGCGGCCGTCGCTGATCACGGTGATCTGGCTGACCGCCGCATCCACTTGCCGCGCCGCTTCGCGGGCTTCGCGCTTTTGCTGGCTGCCGGCGGCGGCGAACAGTTCGAAATGGATGCGCCCGGGCTGCATGCCCTTGGCCTTGAGGCTGTCGCGCACGGTCTCGGTCATTTCCTGTGGGCCGCAGATGAAAGCAGCGTCGAGGGCCTTGACGTCGATCCAGCGGCTGAACAGTTGCTCGCATTTCTCGGCGTTGATCCGGCCGTTGTACAGGTCGACGTCCTGCTGTTCGCGGCTGAACACGAAGATCAGGTTCAGGCGTTGCAGGTAGCGGTTTTTCAGGTCTTCCAGTTGTTCGCGGAACAGCGCGCCGGAGCTTGAGCGGTTGCCGTACAGCAGGGTGACGCGGCTGTGGGGTTCGGTTTCCAGGGTGGTCTTGATGATCGACAGGATCGGCGTGATGCCGCTGCCGGCCGCCACCGCCAGGTAGTTGCCATGGTGCGCCGGGTCGAGTTCGACGCAGAAGTGTCCGGCCGGTGGCATCACTTCCAGGGTGTGCCCGGCTTTCAGCTGTTCGTTGGCAAACGCCGAGAAGCGCCCACCGGCCACACGCTTGATGGCGACACGCAGTTCACCGTCGTTGACCCCGGTGCAGATCGAATAGGAACGGCGCACTTCTTCACCGTCCAGTTGGGTGCGCATCACCAGGTGCTGGCCCTGGGTGTAATGAAAACTGTCTTGCAGCTCCTGCGGAATCTCGAAGGCGATGGACACCGCATCACGGGTCTCGGCGCGCACGTCCTTGATGGTCAGGCTGTGAAATTTGCTCATTGTTGTTCTCCAGCTGGGACGGCCGATTCGCCGCTCAGATGCACTTGAAATAATCGAACGGTTCCCGGCAATCGACGCAGCGGTACAGGGCCTTGCACGCAGTGGAGCCGAACTCGCTGAGCACCTCGGTGTGGGCGCTGGCGCATTGCGGGCATAAAACCAGTGGGCTTTCACCCAGCAGGCTGCGCTTGCTGGTGCTGCCTTCGGGCGGGGCGATGCCGTAGGCGCGCAGGCGTTCGCGACCGCTGTCGCTGATCCAGTCGGTGGTCCAGGCCGGGGTCAATTTGCGCTCCAGCTGCGGCGCCTTGAACCCGGCGAGTTCCAGGGCTTCGCGGATGTCGCTCTCGATCACTTCGGTGGCCGGGCAACCGGAGTAGGTCGGCGTAACCACCACGTGAAGGTGACCGGCCTGCCAGTCCAGATCGCGGACGATGCCGAGGTCGACGACACTGACCACCGGCACTTCCGGGTCCATGACTTCGGACAGGATCGCCCACGCGGCAGCCAGGTCGGTCGGTTGAGCCGGCCGGGCGCCGAGGTCGCTGGCGATCAGCTCACCAGGTTGCATCGGGGTACGCTCGTGGCAGGAACTGCATTTCGGCCAGCAGAATGCCCAGGTGTTCGGTGTGCAGGCCTGTGCGTGCATTCAGGTAGAAATAGCTTGGCGTCGCGGGCACGGGCAGGGTGGCGCTGCTGAAGATCTGCTCGACTTTGGCTTGCCACTGGGCGGCGACGCTGGCGATGTCCGCAGTGATGCCGGCTGCGCACAGTCGCTGTTCGCTGTCATCGGCGGCGATCAGTTCAACGGTGAAGCGCCAGACCTCGGGAATCGCGGCGAGCATGCGCCGATTGCTTTCCTCGGTGCCGTCGCCCATACGCTCGATCCATTCGCCGGAGCGGCGCAGGTGATAGGTCACTTCCTTCACCGCCTTGGCGGCAATCCCGGCGATACGCTCGTCGCTGGACTGGCTCAGGCCCTGCAGCACCGGCAGATGCCAGGCGTCATAGAGGAACTGCTTGAGCATGGTCACCGCGAAATCGCCGTTGGGTTGCTCCACCAGCAGCAGGTTGCGATAGGCACGCTCGTCACGGCGGAATGCCAGGTGATCGGCATCGCGGCCGTCGTCCAGCAATTCGGCGGCGTATTCCAGCCAGTTGCGCGCCTGGCCCACCAGGTCGAGACCGACGTTCATCAGCGCCAGTTCTTCTTCCAGCGCCGGCGCCTTGCCGCACCATTGGCACAGGCGCTGGCCCTGGATCAGGGCGCTGTCGCCGAGGCGCAGCAGGTATTCGATCAGATCGGTCTTGTTATTCATGGTCGACCTCACATGTGCCCGACTTCGGCCGGCAGCTCGTAGAAGCTGGCGTGGCGGTAAACCTTGTCGTCCGACGGATCGAACAGCGGGTCTTTTTCATCCGGCGACGAAGCGGTGATCAGTGCCGAAGGCACCACCCACAGGCTCACGCCTTCGCTGCGACGGGTGTAGAGCTCGCGCGCGTTCTCGATGGCCATGGTGGTGTCAGCGGCATGCACGCTGCCGACGTGCTTGTGGTTGAGGCCGTGCTTGCTGCGCACGAAGACTTCGAAGAGGGTCCACTCGGACATATCAGTTACTCCACATCAGGTGGCCGGATCAGGCGGCGTTCTTGTTTTGTTTTTTGCGGGCATGGGCGACGGCGGCTTCACGCACCCAGGCACCGTCTTCAATCGCCTTGCGGCGGGTGGCGACGCGTTCCTGGTTGCACGGGCCGTTGCCCTTGAGCACTTCGTAGAATTCGCTCCACTGGATTTCGCCGAAGTCGTAGTGGCCGCGTTCGGCGTTCCACTTCAGATCCGGATCGGGGCAGGTGCAGCCCAGCAGTTCCAGTTGCGGGATGGTCTGGTCGATGAAGCGCTGGCGCAGTTCGTCGTTGCTCTGGCGCTTGATTTTCCAGGCCATGGATTGAGCACTGTTGGGCGAGTGTTCGTCGCTTGGGCCGAACATCATCAGCGACGGCCACCACAGGCGGTTGATCGCGTCCTGGACCATGTCTTTTTGCGCCTGAGTACCGTGACGCATCATGGTCAGGAGGATTTCGTAGCCCTGGCGCTGGTGGAAGCTCTCTTCCTTGCAGATACGCACCATGGCCCGGGAGTAGGGGCCGTAGGAGGTGCGCTGCAGCACCACCTGGTTGACGATCGCCGCACCATCGACCAGCCAGCCCACCGCGCCCATGTCGGCCCAGTTCAGCGTCGGGTAATTGAAGATGCTCGAGTACTTGGCCTTGCCGCTGTGCAGCTTGGCGATTTCTTCGTCGCGATCGGCGCCGAGGGTTTCCATGGCGCTGTACAGGTACAGGCCGTGGCCGGCTTCGTCCTGGATCTTGGCCATCAGTTGCAGTTTGCGTTTGAGCGATGGGGCGCGGGTGACCCAGTTGCCTTCGGGCAGCATGCCGACGATTTCGGAGTGGGCGTGCTGGGAAATCTGCCGGATCAGGGTCTGGCGGTAGGCATCTGGCATCCAGTTCTTGGCTTCGATCTTGATTTCTGAATCGATTTTTTCCTGGAAGACGCGTTCCTGTTCGGACATCTCCGAGAGGTCCTTGATGCGCTTGACGCCGGTTTCTACGAGCTGTGCGTACATTTTTCAGTTCCCGCCTTGAATCTGTTCTGGGGCATGGAGAACTTTATAAGCGATACAGAAATTAATATCAAACACAAAATGACGTGTCGTAATTGTTTTTTGTATCGCTTTGGGATGAATGGGGGGAGGTCGGCGTACATATCCATTTCTTTGGTAACGGCCACTGGCGGTTTCGCCCTTACGGCGACTCACTTTTTTTTCAAACGCCAAAAAAAAGTAAGCAAAAAAAGGCTCGCCCCGAGCGTCCGGCCCCTCGCTAAGGCTCGGCGTTCCTTCGCTCCGGCATTCATCCTTCCGAGGGGGCGGGTGGATCAAGGTCAAGATCAAGAGCTGCAGGCGAGCTAACGCTCGGCCTGTTGAGTGGTGAAGAGCTCGGGTGTACTCAGATCAACTGTAGGAGCCGGCTTGCTGGCGATAGCGCCCTGCCAATCACCCAATCATTACCAAATGCCCCAATCCAACTGTGGGGCCAGCCTGCTGGCGATAGCGCTATGTCAGGCGCAACGATGTCGTCTGAACGGCCGCCATCGCCAGCAAGCCGGCTCCTACAGAGGGAGATGCGCACGAACCAGTTAAACAGGCCGGCCGGTAGGCCGCCTCGCGGTGCTGTGGCGGTACTCGCCCCCTCGTGAGGCCGAGTGGAGGTTCTGCGCAGTGGGCAACCCGGCATGGATGCCGGGTTAGCCGCCCCCGGCCATGGATGGCCGATGGCGGCGGGCCCACGGAGCAGGACCGGAGCGAGGGCATGCCGAGCCACAGCGAGGCACCGAACGAAAGGGGCAAAAGCGCTTGGTTACTTGGCGCTTTTCCAAGTGACCCGCCGTAAGGGCGGAACCCTAAGTGGCCGTGACCACAGCAACGGATATGTACACCAGCAATGACACGGTCGGCTGTCAGGCCGCCATCGCTGGCAACCCAGCTCCCACAGGGACTACGCGGATCAAAAAAACACAAAAAAAGCCCCGCAAAAGCGGGGCTCAAAAGGGTGCAGCAGTCATGCTTTCGGACGGTTATCCAACACGTGGCAAGCCTTGCCTTCCGACCGTTTGATCGAATGGAACGGCTGCAAGACAATCCGCGAACTGATGCCGATGTACGTCTTGATGTGCTTGCTCAACTCGCCACAAACAGCCTTCTGCTGTTCATTGCTCAGGTGCTGGTGCTCAGCTTTCAACTCGACATGCACATCAACGCTGTCCAGATTGCCATTGCGATACAGATGGATCTCATAGCATTCGGCAAGCTGTTTGACTTTGAGCACCTGTTCTTCAATCTGCGTCGGGAACACGTTGACCCCGCGAATGATCAGCATGTCATCGCTGCGGCCGGTGATTTTGTCGATGCGGCGCATCGGCCGTGCGGTGCCCGGCAGCAGGCGCGTCAGGTCGCGGGTGCGGTAGCGGATCATCGGCAGGGCTTCTTTGCTAAGGGATGTGAACACCAGTTCGCCCATCTGCCCGTCCGGCAGCACTTCGCCGGTCACCGGATCGATGATTTCCGGGTAGAAGTGGTCTTCCCAGATCGTCGGGCCGTCCTTGGTTTCGGCGCATTCCATGGCGACGCCCGGGCCCATGATTTCCGAGAGGCCGTAGATGTCCAGGGCGGTTATCCCCAAGCGTGCCTCGATGGCGTTGCGCAGTTCGGCGGTCCACGGCTCGGCGCCGAAGATGCCCAGGCGCAGGGCCAGTTTGTGCGGGTCGATGCCTTGGCGCTCGATTTCGTCGGCGATATTGAGCATGTAGGACGGCGTGACCATGATGATGTCCGGCTGGAAATCCTTGATCAGTTGCACTTGTTTTTCAGTCTGGCCACCGGACATCGGGATCACCGTGCAACCCAGGCGTTCGGCGCCGTAGTGCGCGCCGAGGCCGCCGGTGAACAGGCCGTAGCCGTAGGAGATGTGCACCTTGTCGCCACGGCGGCCACCGGCAGCGCGGATCGAACGGGCAACCACGTTGGCCCAGGTGTCGATATCGTTCTGGGTGTAGCCGACCACGGTCGGTTTGCCGGTGGTGCCGCTGGAGGCGTGCAGGCGCACGATGTCGTGCATCGGCACGGCAAACATGCCGTACGGGTAGTTGTCGCGCAGGTCGGACTTGGTGGTGAACGGAAACTTCGCCTGGTCGTCGAGGGATCTGATGTCGTCCGGGTGCACGCCCAGCGCATCGAAACGCTGACGGTACAGCGGCACATTGTTGTAGGCGTGGTTCAGGCTCCAGCGCAGGCGCTCCAGCTGATGCTGGCGCAGCTCGTCGATGCTGGCGGTTTCCAGCGGGTCCAGCACAGGGTTCAACACGGCTTGGGCAATTGGCATGTTCATGTGTTCACTCGAATTGTTTTTGTGTTCCAGCCCCTACGTTCAGGGGCTTTGAGTGCATGCCCCAAGGATACCTCTCGGCTCCCGGGGAATCGCGATTCTTTAGTGGGATAGACGCTCGATGATCAGCGCGATCCCCTGGCCAACCCCGATGCACATGGTGCACAGGGCGTAGCGGCCATTACGTTCTTCCAGCTCGTGCAGGGCGGTGGTCACCAGGCGCGCGCCGCTCATGCCCAATGGGTGGCCGAGGGCGATGGCACCGCCGTTGGGGTTGACCCGTGGGTCGGTGTCGCTCAGGCCGAGCTCGCGCAGCACCGCCAGACCCTGTGCGGCGAAGGCTTCGTTGAGCTCGATCACGTCCATGTCCGCCAGGCTCAGGTTGGCCAGTTCCAGCACTTTGCGCGTGGCCGGCACCGGGCCGATGCCCATGATGCGTGGCTCGACGCCAGCGGTGGCCATCGCCACCACCCGACCACGTGCAATCAGGCCGTGGCGCTTGGCGACTTCCGGGCTGGCCAGCAGCAGCGCGCAGGCACCGTCGTTGACCCCGGAGGCGTTGCCGGCGGTGATGCTCCCGCCTTCGCGGAATGGCGTGCCGAGTTTGGCCAGCTGCTCGAGGGTGGTATCGCCGCGCGGGTGTTCGTCGTGCTCGACCACTTTGGCCGGGCCTTTGCGCTGCGGGATTTCGACCGCAACGATTTCCTTGGCCAGACGCCCATTGGCCTGGGCGGCAGCGGCGCGTTGCTGGCTGCGCAGGGCGAAGGCGTCCTGGTCGGCGCGGGAGATGTTGAACTGTTCGGCGACATTCTCTGCCGTTTCCGGCATGGAATCGATGCCGTAGGTCTTTTTCATCAGAGGATTGACGAAGCGCCAGCCGATGGTGGTGTCGAACATCTCGGCCGCACGGGAAAACGCCTGCTCGGCCTTGCCCATCACCAGCGGTGCACGGGACATGGACTCAACGCCACCGACCAGCATCAGCCCGGTTTCGCCGCTGCGAATCGCCCGGGCGGCAGTGCCGATAGCGTCCAGCCCCGAGCCGCACAGGCGATTGAGGGTGGTGCCTGGCACGCTGACCGGCAAACCGGCCAGCAGCGCCGACATGCGCGCGACGTTGCGGTTGTCTTCGCCGGCCTGGTTGGCGCAGCCGTAGATCACGTCGTCGACGCTGTTCCAGTCGACTTGCGGGTGACGGCGCAGCAGTTCACGCAGCGGCACCGCGCCAAGGTCGTCGGCGCGCACGCTGCTCAGGACGCCGGCGTAACGGCCAATCGGGGTCCGGACTGCGTCGATGATCAGGGCGTCATTCATTCGGGTTCTCCTGCGTCAGCACCGGGCCGCGCACTTTGTAGGATTTGCCATGGAACAGGGCGATCAACTGGCCCTGCTGGTTTTCGATGCGTACGTCGTAGTTGCCGGTGCGACCCGAACGGCTCTGCTCGATGCAGTCGGCGTTCAGCGTGTCGCCCAAGCGCGCCGGGGCGATGTAGTCGATGCTGCAACCGATGGCCACGGTGGCCTCGTTGTAGCTGTTGCAGGCAAAGGCAAACGCCGAATCGGCGAGGGCGAACAGGTAACCGCCGTGGCAGGTGCCGTGGCCCTGGAGCATGTCGGCGCGTACGGTCATGCCGACGCGGGAGCATCCGGGGCCGGCCGAGAGCAGGCGCATGCCCATGGCCTGGCTGGCGGCGTCGCGCTGGAACAGCGATTGCGCGCACTCGCTGGCGAGGGTCATGGCTTCGTGGTTAGTCATGGAATGTTCTCCCTTCGGCGACGCGACGGCGCAGCAACAGCGACGGCCGGTAGCGTTCTTCGCCATAGCTGGCTTGCAGGTTTTCCAACACGTTCAGGATGTGTGGCAGGCCGACGGCATCGGCCCAGGCCAGCGGACCTTGCGGGTAATTGACCCCGGCGCGCATGGCCAGGTCGATGTCCTCGGCCGAGGCCACGCCTTGCAGCCACGCATCGGCCGCTTCGTTGGCGAGCATCGCCACGGTGCGCAGCACGGCGAGGGCCGGGCTGTCGCTGAGCAGGCTGACCTTGAGCCCGGCGCGTTGCAGCAGGGCGATACCGTGTTCGAGAGCCAGCGGATCAATGCCCGCCGCGTGACTGATGGCGATGCGCTGGGCTTTGCCGTAGTCGAACGCCAGGTCCAGCAGGATCAGGTTACGCAGCCCGTCTTCACGCGCCCGCTGACACGCCATGCGCCCGTCGCTCAGGGCCAGCACCGCGTCACCGACCCGCAGCAAACCCTGGCCGTCACGCTGGATGATTTCGACGCCTTGTTCACGCAGGCGCGCCAGCAAACCCTGGGCAATGCCCAGGTCGCCTTCGACAGCACAAACGTCGACTTGCGCTTCGCTGCTGATCTGCGCGGCTTGCGGACGTTGCGCATCTGGGCTGTAGCTGTAGAAACCCTGGCCGCTTTTGCGCCCCAGGCGTCCACCGTCCACCAGTTCTTTCTGGATCAGCGAAGGCAGGAAGCGCGTGTCCTGGTAATAAGCGTCGAAGACCGAACAGGTCACGGCGTAGTTGACGTCATGGCCGATCAGGTCGGTCAGCTCGAACGCGCCCATGGCAAAGCCGCCGGCCTCGCGCATCACCGCATCCAGTGTCGAGCAGTCTGCCGCGCCTTCCTGAAGCATTCGCAGGCTCTCGGCGTAGAACGGCCGCGCTACCCGGTTGACGATGAAGCCTGGCGTGGAGCGGGTGTGCACCGGTTTTTTGCCCCAGGCTTTGGCGGTGTCGTACAGGCACTCGGCGAGTGCCGGATCACTGGACAGCCCCGAGACGATTTCCACCAGTGCCATCACCGGCGCCGGATTGAAGAAGTGCAGGCCCAGCAGGCGGTCGGGATGATCAAGTTGCGCGGCGATGCGGGTGATCGACAGCGACGAGGTGTTGCTGGCGAGGATGCAATGCTCGCCACAGATGCCTTCGAGCTGGCGGAACAGTGCACGCTTGACCTCAAGGTTTTCGACGATGGCCTCGATGATCAACTCGCAATCGGCCAGCGCTTCGATGGCTTCCACCGCCTGCAGACGGGCAATGGTTGCGCTGCGCGATTCGGCCGACAGTTTGCCGTTTTCGACTCGCTTGCCGAGTTGCCGATCAATGCCTTCAATGGCTTGCGCAGCAGCGCCAGGACGATTGTCCAGCAGCAGCACCGGATGCCCCGCCTGCGCCGCGACCTGGGCAATGCCCGCGCCCATGGCTCCGGCGCCGATCACGGCGATGCGTGCAGATGTGTTCAATGCGGTCATGACTCAGCGCCCCTTGAAGCTTGGGGTGCGTTTTTCCATGAAGGCGCCGACGCCTTCTCGGTAATCCTCGCTGCGCCCGGCCAGACGTTGCAGGTCTCGCTCCAGTTCCAGTTGCTCGTCGAAGCTGTTGCTCATGCTGGCGTTCAGGCTGCGCTTGATCAATGCCAGGCCGTAGGTCGGCTGGGTGGCCAGATGGCGGGCCAGTTTCAAGGCTTCGTCGCGCAAATCGGCGTCGTCCACACACTGATAAATCAACCCCCATTGCTCGGCTTGCTCGGCGCTCAGGCGATTGCCGAGCAGGGCCAAAGCCTTGGCGCGGGCCATGCCGACAAGGCGCGGCAGGGTCCAGGTGCCACCGGAATCAGGGATCAGCCCGATCTTGCAGAACGCCTGGATAAAACTCGCCGAACGCGCCGCCAGCACCAAGTCGCAGGCCAGCGGAATGTTGGCGCCGGCCCCGGCGGCCACGCCGTTGACCGCGCAAATCACCGGCATCGGCAGGTCGCGCAACTGGCGGATCAGCGGGTTGTAGAACTTCTCGATGGACTCCCCCAGATCCGGCACAGCGCTGCCCGGTGCGACATTGCGATCGCTCAGATCCTGCCCAGCGCAGAAGCCGCGACCTTCACCGGTCAGCAGCAACACACGCACGTCCGGGTTCTGCCGCACTTGCTTGAGCGCTTCCTTCACTTCGCCATGCATCTGCGTATTGAAGCTGTTGAGCTGTTCCGGACGGTTGAGGCTGAGCAGGGCGACGCCGGCCTCGATGGAAAACAGGATGTGTTCGAAGTTCATGGTCTTGGCGCTCTCTTGGCGATCTCGAATTCGGTGATTACTGCCCGGTGAAGGTCGGCAGGCGTTTTTCCTGGAAGGCGGCGATGCCTTCGTTGCGGTCGCGGGTACCGGCCAGCACGGTGAAGGCGTGGCGCTCGAAACGCAGACCGCTGGCCAGATCGGTGTCCATGGCCTTGAGCAATGCTTCCTTGGCCAGGCGTACCGCCAGTGGGGCTTTGGCGGCGATAGTGCGGGCGATGTGCAAGGCGCGTTCGACGGTCAATTCCGGTTGAGTGACTTCGCTGACCAGGCCGGCACGCTGGGCCTGACGGGCGTCGATCGGCTCGCCGGTCAGGACCATTTGCATGGCCATGGATTTGCCGACGGCGCGAAGCAGGCGTTGGGTGCCACCGGCGCCGGGCATGATCCCGAGGTTGATCTCCGGTTGGCCGAAACGGGCGTCTTCGCCGGCAATGATGATGTCGGCGTGCATCGCCAGTTCGCAGCCACCGCCGAGGGCGAAGCCGTTGACGGCAGCGATCAGCGGCTTGCTGAAACGGGTGATGGCCTGCCACGAAGCCTGGCGCGGGTCGTCGAGGATGCCGACCAGATCGCGCTCGGCCATTTCCTTGATGTCGGCACCGGCGGCGAAGGCTTTGCGGCTGCCGGTGAGCACGACGACGCGGGTGGCCGGATCGGCCTGGGCGGCGCTCAGTTCGTCCGCCAGTTCACCCAGTAATTGAGTGTTGAGGGCGTTCAATGCTTGCGCACGCTGCAGGGTAATCAGGCGGACGCCAGGCTCGATCAACTCGACGGCAAGGGTTAGAGGCATGGCGGATGCCCTCACGGTGCACGCTCGGCGCGGTGCCGGCTCGTTATTGGATCGGCCGCGGGGGCCGGTTTTGCCCAAGTATAGCTATAACGTGATACGTAAATGCAATACTAAAATATGGTTAATGTGTCTTATTGGTCGAGTTTTCAGTTTGTTCTATCGCCGATTGAGCGACACTGATGGTGCGTTTTATCCCGTTTTCATTGAGCTGAACGCTGATTTCAGGGCCCTGCAGGCCTTCGTCGGAAAGGCCGGTTCCAAGTGATACGGTTTTTAGTCTTTGTGCTGGTAAAAATGATGTGATACAAAATGAATCATTATTTGCATCGCTTTGTGAAGGACGCCCCCATGACCTGCTACAGCCTTGATGGCCTGACCCCGGTGGTAGACCCGACTGCTTATGTGCACCCGTCCGCCGTGCTGATCGGTGACGTGATCATCGGCGCGCATTGCTATGTCGGTCCGCTGGCCAGCCTGCGCGGCGATTTCGGACGGATCGTGCTGGAGGAGGGCGCCAATCTGCAGGACACCTGTGTGATGCACGGCTTCCCGGACAGCGATACCGTGGTTGAACGTAACGGCCACATCGGCCACGGCGCGGTGCTGCACGGTTGCCGCATTGGTGCCGATGCGCTGGTGGGCATGAATGCGGTGGTGATGGACAACGCCCGGATCGGCCCGCGTTCTTTTGTTTCGGCGGCGGCGTTCGTCAAGGCGGGTTTCGAATGCCCGGAGCAGTCGCTGATCATGGGCGCCCCGGCCAGCGTCAAGCGCACCCTCAGTGATCAGGAAGTGACGTGGAAGCAGGCGGGAACGCGTGAGTATCAGCAACTGGCCAAGCGCTGCCTGGAACAGATGCAGGTCTGCGAACCTTTGAGCGAACCGGAGCCGGATCGCCCGCGTATCAGTGACAGTGGTTTGCGGCCCAAGGGCAATACCGCATGAACACGGAACCCCTGTAGGAGCCGGCTTGCTGGCGATGGTGTGTCAGTCGACACCCAGGTAGCTGATAATCGCCAGCAAGTCGGCTCCTGCAAGGGGATTGGGCTTAACCCCATGGCTTTCGGTATATTCCTTTTCTTTTTTCGCTCGGTACGCCCATGTCGTCCCTGACACCTTTGAACCATCTGATTACGCGCTTCCAGGAGCAGACGCCGATTCGCGCCAGTTCCTTGATCATCACGTTGTACGGTGATGCCATCGAACCCCACGGTGGCACCGTGTGGCTGGGCAGCCTGATTCAATTGCTCGAGCCGATCGGCATTAACGAACGGCTGATCCGCACCTCGATTTTTCGTTTGACCAAGGAAGGCTGGCTGACCGCCGAGAAGGTCGGTCGCCGTAGCTATTACAGCCTGACGGGCACCGGTCGCCGGCGTTTCGACAAGGCCTTCAAGCGGGTCTACAGCACCACGATGCCGGCCTGGGATGGTTCCTGGTGCCTGGTGATGCTGTCGCAATTGACCCAGGACAAGCGCAAACAAGTGCGCGAAGAACTGGAATGGCAAGGTTTTGGTGCGATTTCGCCCGTGGTCCTGGCGTGCCCGCGCAGCGACCGAGCCGATGTCAACGCGACCTTGCTCGACCTCGGCGCCCAGGAAGACACCATCGTCTTCGAGACCACCGCCCAGGATGTGCTGGCCTCCAAAGCCCTGCGCCTGCAAGTGCGCGAGAGCTGGAACATTGAGGAGCTGGCGACTCACTACAGCGAGTTCATCCAGTTGTTCCGACCGCTCTGGCAAGTGCTTCGCGAGCAGGAAAACCTGCAACCGGCCGACTGCTTTCTGGCGCGGATCCTGCTTATTCACGAGTACCGCAAATTGCTGCTGCGTGACCCGCAACTGCCGGACGAATTGTTGCCCGGCGATTGGGAAGGGCGTGCGGCCCGGCAGTTGTGCCGCAATATTTACCGTTTGATTTACGCCAAGGCCGAAGAGTGGCTCAACAGCGCACTGGAAACGGCCGATGGTCCGTTGCCGGATGTCGGTGAAAGCTTTTATCGGCGTTTTGGCGGACTGAAATAGCACGTCATTGTTCAGGAAGTGGTGCGGTTCAGGAGACTTGAAGCATCCCGATGTCGTGTGGATTGGCGTAGACAATAAAAATAAGCCTGCGTGAGGCCTGACATGATTTCTACAACCGCACAGCGCCAGGATGGGTTCGATCAGTGGATCCATCAGATCAACCAGATCTGCGGCGCATTCAACGCACAACCCCTGGGCAGCGACTTTGCCGGGCAGATCCGCGAGTACCGTAGCGACGCCCTCAAGCTCAGCTTCGTCGATGCGTGCCAGGCGCGGCTTTACCGCACGCCGCAGCAAGTGGCGGCGGGCGAGGGCGGCAAGTATTTTGCGGTGTTCCAGCTCGATGGCACCGCGGGCATGGCTCAGGGCGACGACAAGGTGCTGTTGTCCGCTGGCGATATCACGCTGATCGATGCCTCGCGGCCCAGTGACTTCACCTACAGCGAAAACTCCCGGCAGTTGTCGCTGATCCTGCCTTATCAGCTGGTCGAGCAAACCCTGCGTTTCAATCAGGTCAGATGCGGCCACCGAATTGCCGCGACGTCACCGATCGCCATGCTGTCGCACCGGCTGATCCTCGATGCCACGTGTCAACAGCACCTGACCCGGCAAGAAAGCGAAGCGACCCTGGAAGCCATTGTCAGCCTGCTGCGGCCAGCCATCAGCCAGACCGAAGATGGCACGGACCTGCACGAGCGCACCTTCCGCAAGACCCTGAGTGTTATCGATCAGCACATCCGCTCGGAAGAGCTGTGCCCGGAATGGCTGGCGCGGGAAGTCGGCATGTCGACCCGAGGCCTGTACCGGATGTTTGCCAAGAAAGGCCTGGTGGTGGCGCGCTACATCAAGAACCGCCGCCTGGACCTGTGCGCCGAATCGCTGCGCCAGGCGGGCAAGGAGCAGAAATTGTCGGTGCTGGGGTATTCGTGGGGTTTTTCCGATTCGAGTTACTTTTCCACAGCATTCAAATCGCGCTTTGGCATTGCGCCGGGGGAGTATCGCAAGCAACACGCCTGAGGCATTTTCATGAGCACCGAATAATCCTGTAGGAGCCGGCTTGCCGGCGATGGCGGTCTTGAGCCATGCGTCGATCTTTCGGGCGCCATCGCTGGCAAGCCAGCGCCTACAGGGGGCATTGCATGGTTACTTCGGGGAATTGAGGTTCAGCGTCGGCGTTTCATCGAAGAAGTTCCACGGTTTGAGCAGCACATGCACCCACTCGGTCGGCATGATCGGCCATTCTTCGGCGCGGGCAATGTGGGTGGTGCCGGTGGTCAGCCAGACCACGTCGTCGGTGTTCTCGATGGACTGGTTATCCTGGGTGAATTGCCCCAGCCCCGAGTCCTTGTCCGAGCGGTTCGGGTATTTGCCTTCCGGGTACTTTTCCTCCGGGTTGTATTGCGTTACCCACAGTTGTTTGTCCATGAAACTCAAGCGGTGATAGAGCCATTCGTCCTTGCCGAAATTGGCACCCTTGGCCACCGGGTGCGTGCCGCCGGCATACGGAATCAGCTGATAGGAAACCGGGTTGCCGACTTTGTTTTCCTTGCTGAAGTTGGTCAGCAGGCGCACGGTCGACGGGTCGAATTTCTGCGCCGCCTGTTGTTCGCTGGTGACCACTTTGGTTTCGGTCTGCATGGTGCTGGTGCGCGGTCCGCCACGGTCGTTGGGCAGCACCACCGGGTTCACTTCCACCAGTGAGTTCTGCTCGCCGTCGACGTCCATATCGAGGCGGAAATTATAGATGTGCTGGTGCGTAGTGCCGACGATGTTGTGGTCGAGCAGGGTGCCGTAGCGCGTGTCTTCCTTGGCGGTGTCTTCGTGCATGGTCCTGGACTTCACACCCTTGACCGCTTCGATCCCGGTGGCGCCGGCGTCGATGCCGAGGGTGCCGTTCTGCTGGAAGACCCAGTCGAAGATGTAGTCGTAGTTGCCCACGGTACTGATCCAGCGCACCACCAGTTCACGACGCTCGGTGCTGAGGTTGGGCTGGCCCATTTCCTGGTGTTTGTACTCTGGCCCGGCGTAGCGCTCGAACACCGCAATGGCGCGGGGAATCGCGGTCGGTGCGCCGGTGTAGTCGGCGATGGTGGCGTCCAGCAACACGGCGTTTTCCGGGGCGTCTTTGCCGCGGGCAATCGGCGAGGTCAGGGTGCCCATGCCGTATTCGCCGGAATCGAGGTAGGCCTTGAAGTACCAGCCGACATCCGGGTCGCCGTAAGGCACGATCATCCCGCCCAGCGAACCTTCGTACATGATTTTGCGTTTCTTGCCCTTGTCGTCATAAGTGACGGTGGACAGGATCGGCCCGACCCGCGAGTCGAGGCGCACGTGGAAATCCCAGTTCTGCCAGTGAATGCTGTTGCCGCTGATGGTGTAGTTCTTGCCCTCCGGCTCGATGATTTCCAGTGGCTTGACGGCTACGCCCTGACGTCCACGCCCGTCATAAGGCGTGGGTTTCATCGGCACTGGAATCAGGGCTTCGTCTTCGATCTTGATCAGTTTTTTCTGTTCCAGATCGACAATCGCCACCAGCCCTTCGATCGGGTGCGCCCAGTAATTGCCGTCATCGACATTCAGGTAGCTGACGATTTTCAGCAGGCGCTTGTCCTGCGCCAGGCCGTCCTTGCCGTCGAAGTAGCCGACAGTCAGCGGTGTGGCCACAACCTTCTTCACATCATTGATACCGCGCTTGGCCAGGGCTTGCGCGTATTCCGGGCTGGTCTCCACGGCGGTTTGCACCGTTGCGAAATCGTCCAGCAACAGCATGCCGTGGGCGCCTTGCACCGGTTTCCAGGACTTGAGTTGTTGGCTGTCCAGATCCACCAGCGCTTCGATCACATGCTTGCCGTCCAGCACCACGATTGAGGCCTGGCGCGGCTGGGTGACGTTTTGTCCGGTGTAGATGAAGTTCCACACCTGATCCTTCGGCGGTTCCTTGACCGAGACCTCGGTGAAACGAAAGCCAGGTTTGTAGTGTTCCGACTGCTTGAGGATATCCACTGCCGTCGTGATTTCCGCTGCGCTCAACGGGTTGAGCGGGCTGGGGCGGGTTTCGACGACGAAGGTCTTGTCCAGGCCGGACTGGAACACCTGGTTGATGAAATCCTTGGACATGAACGCGGTGTGGTGCTTGAACACCACCGGCACCGTCAGCTCGATACGCTTGCCGTTGAGCATGGCCACTTTGCTGTCGGGCTTGACCTTGAGGTAGACCCCGTCCTTGGCAATGGTGAACAGGTTCGAGTAATCGTCCCACTTGACCGTGGCACCAAACGCTTCCAGACCCGCTTGCAGGGGAACCATTTCTGCCTGACCACCGTGGGCGTGGGCATTGCCTGCCCAGAAAGGCAGGCCGAGGGCGCTCAGGGAAATGGCCAGGGCGAGGCGGGCAAGCGGTGATTTTTTGGGCGATGCGTGGTTGCTGAGCATGTGAGCATTCCTGGGGAAAAGCCGGTGACTGGCATTCTTGCACTTTGCTACAACCCGTCGCCGACTGCATTTGGATTCCTGCCAGATTGCTTGGGATGCCTGCCTTTGTCGGCACCCGTTCGCTGGCGATAATGATGCGCCAGCGAACAGGCTATCCGGTTCCTACGGGCGCATCGCCAGATAGGAATTGCGCAGGTCGCTGGCCCAGCCGTCGAGCACGGCCTTGACGTTGGCCGCGGTGATGATTTGCTGATCGTTGTCCAGCGGGACACCCGTGCCCTTGCGCACCACTTGCGCAACCACCGCTCTGGTCCCGCCGTCGAGAAACACCACCTCGGTGGCGATTTCACTGTCCTGATCACGGATCCCGGTGGCCGTGCTGACACCCGCTGCAACCAGGGTAACCGGCAGCCATTCATAATAGCGCAGGCTCTGAGTGCTGGCCGTCACGCCCGTGATTGCAGGCCGGACGATCAGGGTGTTGGGCCCCGGGGTTGTGACCACGGGCAAGATTTTGCCCAGTTCATGCTTGAGCGCGGCGTCGTAATACCAGGTGGTGTCCGAAAGCGTGGTCTGCGGAATCCGCTCGGTGGGCAGGGCTTTTGGATAGAACTGGCTAGGTTCGATATAAATCTGCGTGTAACGCTCGACCTTGAGGGTCGGACTCACCCAACTCAGCACGGTTTGACCGGACGGCGACCGGCGCTCCGTCAAGACGCTGTAATCCTTTAAAAAACCGGTGTAGGCCTCAGGTGCGACTTTTTTGTTGCTGCACGCCGAGAGGGCAATGGTCACGGCAGCCAATAGCGGCAGCGAGAAGTGTTTTCTCATCAAGGGATTTCCTGGGTGGATGGGTTACGCAACGGGCAGGCCGATGATCACTGGCTGTCCGGCAGCTCTTCCGAGCATTCGATCCGCAGGCCGCCATGGGCCATGATCCAGTGGGTGAATTCGGCAATCGGCACCGAGTGGATGTATTCCACCCAGTTGCTGTCAGTCGGGCTGTAGCGCTCGAAATAGCGGCGCAGCACCACGTGGGTCCGATCGTCGGTCAGTCCCACACATGCCTGCTGGAATAGAATGGGTTCGTTGTGCCCTGGCGTACTGGTGCGCTGATTGAGGATCACGCTATGCGCGCTGTCGGCCGCCTCGATCGGGTAGGTGCTGTTCGATCCCTGCATGGAAGACCTCATGGGTTGGAAGTCGCGCAGGTTGCCGCAGGGGAATTGCGGCGGTATGTCCGGATGATGTCCGCGGTGTAGAAATGTTGCTCGATTGAAATATATGACCCTGGCCGCGGAATGGTTTTAGATACGCTCTTTTTTCGACCCGTGGACCCTTGAACGTGAGCAGACTGCTGATCGTCGACGACGATGTGGAAATCCTGGACCTGCTGAGGAAGTTCTTTGTTCAGCATGCCTACGAGGTGGATCTGGCCACCCACGGTAAAGCCATGTGGGCGGCGATCGAAACACACCGGCCGGACATCATCATCCTCGACCTGATGCTGCCCGGCGAAGGTGGCCTGAGCCTTTGCCAGAAGCTACGGGCCCGGACGGCGATTCCGATCATCATGCTGACCGCCATGGGGGAGCTGAGCGATCGCATCATCGGTCTGGAACTGGGTGCCGACGATTACCTGACCAAACCGTTCGACCCTCGGGAGCTGCTCGCCCGCCTGCGCGCCGTGCAGCGTCGCGCCGGCGAGAAAAGCCTCGGGCAGGAGCCGACGCGTCCCGTTATTACCTTTGCCGATTGGCACCTGGATATCACCTGTCGCGAACTGCGCTCACCCCAGGGCGTGATGATTCCGTTGTCGGCGGGTGAATTCGATTTGCTGTTGGTTTTTCTCGAGCATCCACAGCGCATTCTCACCCGCGAACAACTGATCGACCTGGCACGCGGTCAGGGTTACGACGCCTATGACCGCAGCATCGATGTGCAGGTCAGCCGCCTGCGCCGCAAAATCGAACCGGACAGCAAGCGCCCCGATCTCATTCGCACGGTGCGCAACGGCGGGTACATGTTCTCGGCCAGGGTGACCCGCTCGTGATCCGTCGAATCGCCCCGCGCGACACCCTCAGGAGCCGGATCGCGCTGACCATCGTCGCGGCGATGATTGCTTCGCTGGCACTCAATGGTTTGTTCGTGCAGCTCGCCGGTACGTGGGGGCGTCCGCCCATCGACCGCACCGGCTTGCTGGAACAGATCGCCGCGAATGTGCGGGTGATCGAAGCGGCGCCCGCGGCCTTGCGTTCGCATTTGGCCGCTGCGGCGAGCAGTCCGATGCTTGAAGTGCGCTGGCACCCGCAACGCTCGGATTTCCACCTGCCCCCGGGCGGGACGCCGGTGACCCCCCAGAGTTCGCCGCTGCAGCAGTTGCTGGGTGATACCCCCCGACACATTGAAGTCTTCAACCCCGGTGATTGGCCGAAGGAGAGCCCCGAGGCGCACTACGTTGCACTCGTTCAGTTGCTCGATGACAGCTGGTTGTCGTTCACTCCTCCGCAAAGAAGCTGGGGGCTCGATGCCAGTGTGCGGATCCCGATCATCATCGCCCTGGGGCTGATCGCCACCTTGCTGGTCGCCTGGGTTGCCACTCGGCAACTGGCCAATCCGCTGCAACGTTTTGCCAGCGCTGCGCGACGTTTTGGCGGGGATTTGCGCGCGCCCCCGATCAAAATCGAAGGGCCCCATGAAATTCGCCAGGCCATCATCGCCTTCAACACCATGCAGGCGCAGATCCGGCATTTTCTCAGCGAGCGCACGCAAATGCTCGCGGCCATTTCCCACGACCTGCGTGCCCCGCTGACGCGGATGCGCCTGCGCAGCGAGTTCATGGAAGACCTGGAGCACCAGCGCAAAATGGTGCGTGACATCGAAGAAATGCAAACGATGATCAACGCGGCGCTGGGGTTTTTCCGTGAAGAAACCCACCGGGAGCAAACCACGGCCTTTGACCTCTCGGAATTGCTGCAAACGATCGTCGATGATTTCCGCGACCAGGGCATCGTGGTCGACTTCATTGGCCCGGCCCACCTGGTGTACGACGGCCGCCCGCTGGGGATCAAGCGGGTGGTGGTCAACCTGCTGGAAAACGCGGTGAAGTACGCGCGCAAGCCAGGTATCGACCTGATGGGCGACGAATACCGGGTTTGCATCGACGTCAGTGACGAGGGCCCGGGTATTCCCGAGTCAGCGCTCGAGCGGGTGTTCGACCCGTTTTACCGACTGGAAACCTCACGCAACCGTGATACCGGTGGGGTGGGCCTGGGATTGTCCGCGGCGCGGGCCATCGTTCGCGAACAGGGCGGGGAGTTGACGCTGCGTAATCGCCACGGCGCGGGGCTGATTGCGCGCATGGAGTTACCGGGCACTCACACGGCAAATGCCGCCGGGCGGTAGCCGGTGATGGGCTGTTCGGCCGCTGGGCTGCTAATCGTTGCCTTGGGTTAATAGGAAGCATTACTATTCACGCCCCCGTCTCCACAGCACACCGAAATGATCCCCAAGCTGCCCCGCAGACACGGCTTTTTCGAGCATTACGAAGAGTTGGTTGGCACCTGGACCCGTCGCCTGAGAAACCGTCAGCAGGCTGAGGATCTGGCCCACGATACCTTTGTGCGGGTGCTTGAATCGGATTCGACGGCGGTGGAACAACCTCGGGCCTACCTGCATCAGACCGCGCGCAACATCGCAGTGGACGGTTATCGGCGTGAGGATCGGCGGGGCGCCATGGAGTCAGAGGCGATTGATCTCAGTGTGTCGTCGACCGGCGACCCGGAGCATTTCATGCATGCGATCCAGTTGGCCGACTCCATCGAACGCGCGCTCACCGAGCTGCCGATCAACTGCCGCAAGGTATTTGTCTGGCAGAAAATCGAAGGCCTGACCCAGGCTGAAATCGCCGCACGCCTGGGGTTGTCCAAGAACATGGTGGAAAAGTATATGATCCGCACGCTGCGGCATCTGCGCGACCGTCTGGAAGGGTTGCAGCCATGAGGTACCGCGCCTGCATAAGGCGGGTCGGCGGCCATTTTTCATCCCCAGCCAAACAGGAACTTCCATGATGGATACTCGTGCTTGTGCGTGCGGGCAAACAACAGTTCGCGATGACGCGGCGCGGTGGTTTGTGCGTTTGCAAGACCCCGTCGTCGATACCGAAGCGCAGGCCCGGTTCGAAACCTGGCTGGACGAACACCCTCAACACCGGCACGAATTCGAATTGCTCCAGGGGCTGTGGAAAGCCGCCGACCTGGTGCCTGCCGCGCGCCTGCAAGCGCTGTGTCAGGACACCACGGCGCGCAACAAGCGTCGGCCGATGGTGCGTTACGCGGTGGCCGCCAGCGTGCTGGCGATGGCGCTCGGGTTGGGAATGTTCAGTGGCCTGAACCGACCATCGCTGTACACCGCAGAATTTTCCACGGCGCTTGGCGAGCGGCGTCATGTGGCGTTGCCCGATGGTTCGGTGGTCGATCTGGACAGCCGCAGTCGCATTCAGGTGCGCTTCGAGAAGGACCGTCGCAGCATCGAGTTGGCCGAAGGCGAGGCGATGTTCAGCGTCCAGCATGATACCCGGCGGCCCTTCGTCGTCGATGCCGGCAGCGGCAAGGTCACCGTCACCGGCACTCGTTTCGATGTGCGCCGTGGCGCCACCGAGACCCGGGTCGTGGTGGAGCAGGGCACCGTCAAGGTTCAGGGGCATGCTGCCGCGGACAATGATTTCGTCAGCCTCACTGCCGGCCTCGGCACCCACGTCGATGCACATGGCAAAGTCGCGGTGGCCTATACGGTCAATCCGGCCGAGTTGACCGCCTGGCGCAACGGCAAACTGGTGTTCAACAACGCCAGCCTGGCCGACGTTGCCGAGCAAGTCTCGCGCTATCGAGAGAAGCCACTCAGAGTTGGCAGCCCGGCAATCGGCAATCTGCGCCTGACCAGCGTGTTCAAATCCGACAACACCGATGCGTTGCTCAAGGCCCTGCCGAGCATCCTTCCGGTGGCCGTGCGTACCCTCGATGACGGCAGTCAGGAAATAATTTCAAAATAAAATTCAGGTTTTTTTCGAGTTCATCGTCTTCCTGTTCAACTGCAACTGGTTTGCATTAACAAGCGCACACTCTTGCGATCCACAGGACTACGTTCGACGTGAAAAAATCCACCGCTAAAAACAACAAACTTCCCTGGTTGCCGCTGGCACTCGCGCTGGCGGTCAACGTTGCGATGCCCCAGGCTTTTGCGGCCGACGCCATTCACATTCCGGCGCAGCCATTGGGTCAGGCCTTGAGTGAACTGGGCCAGCAAACGTCGTTGCAGGTTTTTTTCAGCCCTGAACTGGTGGCCGGCAAGCAGGCGCCAGCGGTGGACGGCAATATTGCGCCGGAGGAGGCGCTGCGCCAGTTGTTGCAGGGCAGCGGCCTGCAATACCAGATCGATGAAGGCTCGGTGACCTTGATGCCGGCCCCGACTGCGGCGGCCAACGGTCCGCTGGAACTGGGCGTGACCGACATCAAGGTGGTCGGCGACTGGCTCGGTGACGCCGATGCCGCCGTGGTGCAGAACCACCCGGGCGCGCGGACCGTGATTCGCCGCGAAGCGATGATCGAACAGGGCGCCATGAACGTCGGCGACGTGTTGAAGCGTGTACCGGGTGTGCAAGTACAAGACGCCAACGGTACCGGTGGCAGCGATATTTCCCTGAACGTCGGCGTTCGCGGCCTGACTTCGCGTCTGTCGCCACGCTCCACCGTGTTGATCGACGGCGTGCCCGCCGCGTTTGCGCCTTACGGTCAGCCTCAGCTGTCCATGGCACCGATTTCCTCTGGCAACCTCGACAGCATCGACGTGGTACGCGGCGCCGGTTCCGTGCGTTATGGACCACAGAACGTTGGCGGTGTGATCAACTTCGTGACCCGCGCGATCCCGGAAAAAGCCTCGGCAGAAATCGGCACCACCCTGGAAACCTCCCAGCACGGTGGCTGGAAGCACATCGACACGTTGTTTGCCGGCGGCACCGCCGACAACGGCATGGGCGTGGCGCTGTTGTATTCGGGTGTGAACGGCAACGGCTACCGAGAGCGCAACAATGGCAACGACATCGACGACGTGATCCTCAAGACCCATTGGGCGCCCACTGATGTGGACGATTTCAGTCTCAATTTTCACTATTACGACGCCAGCGCCGACATGCCCGGCGGCTTGACCCAGGCGCAGTACGACGCCGATCCGTTCCAGTCCGACCGTAACAACGACAACTTCCGCGGCCGCCGCAAGGACGTGTCGTTCAAATGGATTCGCCAGCTCGACGACCGCACCCAGGCCGAAGTGCTGACCTACTACACCGACAGTTTTCGTGGCAGCAACATCGCCGCCCGCGATCAGAAAACCATCGGCTCGTTCCCGCGTACCTACTACACCTTCGGCATTGAACCACGGGTGTCCCATGTGTTTGACGTCGGTCCGACCACCCAGGAAGTCAGTGTCGGTTATCGCTATCTGAAAGAGGCCATGCACGAAGAGGCCAGCCGTCTGGCGCTGAACAGCGCCAACGAACCGGTGGCGCGTCCGGGTTCCGATGGCCATGTCTACCAGGACCGTACCGGCGGCACCGAGGCCAACTCGGTGTACGTCGATAACAAGATCGACGTTGGCAACTGGACCGTCACCCCCGGCATTCGCTTTGAACACATCAGCACCGACTGGCATGACCGCCCGGTACTCGACACCGCCGGCCGGCCTGTACCGGAAAAGAACCGCAGCATCGAAAGCAACGAGCCGTTGCCGGCGCTGAGCGTGATGTATCACATCTCCGATGCGTGGAAACTGTTCGCCAACTACGAAACCTCGTTCGGCAGCCTGCAGTATTTCCAGCTTGGTCAGGGCGGCACGGGTGACAGCACCGCCAACGGCCTGGAGCCGGAAAAAGCCAAGACCTACGAAATCGGCACGCGCTACAACGATGAGGTGTGGGGCGGCGAAGTGACGCTGTTCTACATCGACTTCGATAAAGAGTTGCAGTACATCAGCAACGATGCGGGCTGGACTAACCTTGGCGCGACCACTCACCGGGGTGTTGAAGCGTCGGTGCACTACGACATGGCTGCATTGGACCCGCGTCTGGATGGCCTGACCGCCAACGCTGGCTTCACCTACACCCGCGCCGTGTACGAAGGCGAGATTCCGGGCTTCAAGGGCCGCGACCTGCCGTTCTACTCGCGCCAGGTGGCCACGGCCGGCCTGCGTTACGACATCAATCGCTGGACCTACAACATCGACGCCTTCGCCCAGTCCAAGCAGCGCTCACCAGGCGTGGCAGTGAACGCGGACGGCAGTTTCACCAACAACTACATCACCGAAGGCACCGCCGATGGTCAGTATGGCGACATTCCGGGCTACGTCACCTGGAACGTGCGTGGCGGCTATGACTTCGGTCCGCAGGTATCGAACCTGAAGGTCGGCGCGGGGGTGAAAAACATCTTCGACAAGCAGTATTTCACCCGCTCCAGCGACAACAATTCGGGCATGTACGTGGGTGCGCCGCGTACGTTCTTTGTGCAGGCCAGTGTGGGGTTCTGATAGACCGGGGGGCCTTCATCGCTGGCAAGCCAGCTCCCACAGGATCGTAGTCGTACACCTGAGTTGTGTTCACCGCGAACTCTGTGGGAGCTGGCTTGCCAGCGATGCCTTCAGACTTTCAACACCTTCCCGCCAATCGCCACCGCCACCAGCAACAGCGCCATCAACCCAAAGGCAAAACTCAAACTGGCGGCATGGGCGACAAAGCCAATCAGCGCAGGCCCCGCAAGAATCCCTGCATAGCCCAACGTAGTAATGGCCGGCACGGCGATGCTTTCCGGCATGACGGTTTGCTTGCCCACGGCGGTGTACAGCACCGGCACGATGTTCGAGCAACCGGCACCGAGCAACGCATAACCGGCCAGTGCCGCTTCCCAGCTTGGGGCGAAGGTCGCCAGACACAGCCCGGCTGCCGCTGTCAGTCCACCGAACACCATCACCCGTGTGGCGCCCAGCCGCCGTACGATTTTGTCACCGGTCAAACGTCCGGCCGTCATGGTCAAGGCAAATGCTGCGTAACCAAGCCCTGCATACGCCGTATCAATTCCCCGCTCTTGCGCCAGAAACACTGCGCTCCAGTCCAGCGCAGCGCCCTCGGCGAGGAACACGATGAAGCACATGCCACCGATGAACAGCACGATGCCATGGGGAACGGCGAACGCCGGCCCGGAACTGTCGCTGCCGTAGGGCAACATGTGTGGCGCAGCTTTCAGCAGTGCGACCAGCAGCAGGACGATCACCACCAGCATCGCGCCCAGCGGCGGCAATCCCAGGCCAAGCAGGCCACTGACCCCCGCCGCGCCGACGATCCCGCCGAGGCTGAACAAACCGTGAAACCCCGACATCATATTCTTGCCGCTGGCGCGTTCGACGATCACGGCTTGCAGGTTGACCGTTGAATCCACCGTGCCGAGGCCCGCACCAAACATAAACAGTGCGCCGATCAAGGCCGGAATCGATGACACCGTGGCCAGCAGCGGAAGCGCCGCGCAGATCAGCAGCGTCCCGCCGGTCGCCACTTTGCGGCAACCGAAGCGCGTGGCGAGGATCCCGGCCATCGGCATTGCCAGAATCGAACCCACCCCCAGGCACAGCAGCAACAGACCCAGCGTGCCTTCATCCAGCCCGGCCCGCGCCTTGGCATACGGCACCAACGGCGCCCACGCGGCGATGCCGACCCCGGCGATGAAAAAAGCGACGCGCGTGGACATTTGTTCCAGGCGTCCGGGAACGAATGAGGTCTGGGTGTTGAGGTTGGTCATATCAATCCTTGGCAAAAAACGTCGCGTCTCCAAGGGACAGTGATCGTGCGGCGAGGTTTCGATCAGCGTCCGCCAGGTTTTGCGTTCCGACAGGCAGACATCCTTGCACAGCCGATGCGTGTTTCGCGATAGTGAGCCCGACCGATCATTCCAGCAGGGAGACCGCCATGGCGCGGATGTACGATGCACGGGGCAATATCTACATGGTTGTGGCGCCGCAAGCGCTGCGCAGCCAAGGCATAGACTTGCCGGATCAAGCCAGCCAGGCTGCGCAAACCCGCGAGGACTGGGCATTGGCGGCTATCGAGGCGTGCTGTTCCTGGGCGCCGGGCGAGCAGCCTCCCGGCAGCAAGGATCATCGCAGTGATGGTTTGCTGGTCGGTCCGTTTCAGGCATCGCCACCGTTTGATCTGTTGATCGTCAACACCGATGGCACGTTTGCCGAACGCAGTGGCAACGGCCTGACGATCTTCTCCCAAGCGCTGAGTGACCAAGGGCTATTGCCCCGGGACCAGGCGTGCGTGCTCAGGGTTCATCATGACAAGACCGATCTAGTTTCACCGGGGGAAACGTCGGTGAAGGCGGCGCAGGTCGACGGGGTGCAAGGCTTCTGGCTGGATTTGGGGCAACCTGCTTTCGGGCCGGAGGCGGTCAGTGCCCTCGGGGTTGAAAGCGTGACGTTCAACGGTCGTGAACTGAGCCGTGTACAACCGCTGGCAAAACTGAACGGCGCCTGGGTGCGCAGCCAGTTTGCACGGGTCGGCAATCCGCATTGCGTGACGCTGGTGGACCGCACGGATGCGTTACCGAGCAATGAACAAATGCGCGAGCCGGTGTTGGACGAAGGGCTGACACGCATCGCCTATGCCATGCCAACCGGTGCAGGACAACCGTGCCCGGCGGGGATCAATCTGCAATGGGCGATGCATGAGGGCGGGCAGCGTGTGACCGCGCGGGTATTCGAGCGCGGCGAAGGGCCGACAGCATCGTCGGGCACCAGCGCCACCGCGGTGGCGTGTGCGGCCTGGCGGGTGGGTTGGGTGACTGCCGGGGAGGTGAGGGTGACCATGCCCGGTGGTACGGCGCCAATCTTGCTGGAGCAAGAGCGGGGGGAATTGAGTCGGGTCAGTCTGTTTGGTAAGGCTCGATTGGTCTGATGTCGCCGTTATCGGATCGCCGCCCAAAGTAAACCCGGGCATCTGTGGACATGTCCTACAGAAATTTGGCAGAGCGACATAGGAAAGGTCTTTTTCACTGTATTCAGGACGTGTAAGTCAAATCATTCTTTATAGAGAAAGTTGTAGATTTGCTCATGACGGAGTTGACTTCCAACTCCACTGCCAAGGAACGGTGGCATGGCATTTGATGCTTTTTTGAAAATCAATGGTATCCCGGGTGAAGCGCTTGATGAGCAACACAGGGATTGGATCGAAATTAACGGCTACCGCTTCGGCACCCAACAGGGAACCTCGGCTACGGCCAGTTCTGCGGGGGGCGCTTCTTCTGGGCGTACCTTTGTTTCCGATTTTACGTTTACCAAAACCCTGGATAAATCCAGTAGCAAACTCCTGGAGGCCAGTTGCGCAGGTGAACATCTGAAAGATGTTGTATTGAGGTTGCACCGCGCAGGAGGGGAGAAACTCAAGTACTTCGAGATTCAGCTGGAAGAGGTAATCATCTCCAGTTATTCGCAAGTTGCAAATGATGGAGTCCCTACTGAAACGATCAGTCTTGATTACGGGCGCATAAAAACGATCTACACCCAGCAAAAACGTACGGACGGCGCAGGCGGTGGAAACGTGGCCGGTGGGTGGGATCGTATTGCAAATAAAAAATGCTCGTGAGGTTTAGCTGATGTCAAAGGCCTACATTTTTATCAATGAGCATGTGCAGCCATATTCATATTTAAAGTCGAATTTGAATCTTGGGAAGAAATCCAGTGTCAAGTTTGATGTGCTGAATTCGCATGTAGTCAATACAGTTGTATTGCCCGGCGAAATAATCATTGTTGGTGATGATTCAGTATCGATCTGCACCGCCGAAGAAGCGTTTTATATGCGCAAAGCGTTGGAAGTCCATTTGGCGATTATGACTAATGGAATGCAGAGTGATGGTTTTTTAGTTGAAAATCACGAGCTTTTGACAAGGACTCTTGGTTATTCATCCATAGGGATTGGCGCGGTGGGGGGCGCCTGGAGCAAGCACCTGGATGGCATCAAGAAAACCCTCGAAAATATTGAAACCGCTCATGGTGAAATTCCCAGAAATGGTGGCGCTGGCAGTCGAGATGCTTTTTATGCAAAGCGTAAGGCGCTATTTGAGAAGCTTGATGGTCAATTAAAAAGCTTTGCCCGATTTGGGTCCGGTTTACGTAACCAAGGCTCGATCAAGGACATGCTGGGCATCTCCACCAAAAGCTACCTGCATACAGGAACCATAGCCGGCTACGCTGAAACCATTAATGGCGTGGCGAAAGCTTCGAACCTCATGAAAAAAGGTACATATCTTGGAGTCGGTCTGAGTGTCACCGCGACAGGTGCCTCAATTTATAATGCATGCACGACTGGGCGTGAGGATGAATGCAGGAAAGCTAAATATGTAGAAGGAGGGAAGTTGTCCGGGGGGCTGCTTTTTGGATCTTTTGGAGGTTCCGTTGGTAGTGCCGCAGCAGCAATGGGATGTGTGTTGGCTTTTGGAGTGATTACCGGAGGGCCGGGTTCTCTTGCTTGCGCTGTGATTGGAGGCGGGTTAGGTGGTTGGTTAGGTGGTGAGATGGGAGAAAACTGGGGAGAGAGGAACGGTGAAATTGTTTATGAGTTTATCTCAGAATGAGTGATATTGCGTTTGCGATTATTTCGACATTTATTATGGTTGCCATGTTTGTAGTAATGTGCTGGCTGTTTTTATCTTGTTATCGATTTACGGAGATAATAGAGGGTTATCTAAGTGATAGTAAAATCGTGCAGCATAATCGAGCCGTATTTGAAAGTGCGGGATTAATTGGGATGGTTATCAGGAATTGCTCCATAGCATTAATATTTTTAATCCCTAAACTCTGCGAGAGACGTGGCCTTATAGAAAAAGACGAGTTATCCAATTTGCCTGTTTACCTTAAGCGAAGGCTGTTAGCGCCTTGGATTGCAGGAGGTGTATTGTTTTTTGCAATGTTTGTTCTTTGGCTTTTTTTTGTTTGATTTTTACTTGTCTTTGTTGATTGTGGCTGGCGGATTCGGTGCGCAAGCTTGAGTGGCTGTAGGGAGTGAAGTAGGCGGTTTGGCAGGAGGAGAGAGGGGTGGAGATATGGGTGAGAAGGGGGGTGACGTAGTTTATGAGTATTTTCAAAGATGACGGTTGTTTTGGGTTTTATTTCATTGTTCTTAATATTCTTGATGTTTTTAGTCTTGGTGTGGATATTTCTGTTTTCCAGTCGATATACGGAAAAAATAGAGGGTTACTTGAATAAAAGTAAGTTTGTGATAAATAATCGTGAAGCATTTTCGGGGTTGGGTTTGATTGGTAGCGCTATGAGGAATGGATCGATTGCATTATTGTTCCTTTGTCCTCGCGTATTCGAAAGACGTGGCCTGATAGAAAAAGATGAACTGTTGAATTTACCGCTAGACCTTAAGCGAAAATTGATAGCGCCGTGGATGGTAGGTGGAGTGGTGTTTTCTGCGATGCTAGTCATAAGGCATTTTTTCGTTTGATTTTTTAATTTTGGTTATCGCCAGTTTGACGCCACGATACATAACCGATGACGAATCGACGAGCGATGACCCAAATGGATTTAAACCGAAGATCAATCCAGCCCAGGGAACTCCACCACCGGCATCGTTCGCTTCATCAACACCTTGCCCCCACGTACCGAATACAGCGGCAACCCCTGGCTGCGGATTACCTCGTAGTCATTTTCGGCGGAAAGAATCAGCAGGTTCGCCGGGCGGCCAGGTTCCAGTCCGTAGCGGTCACCCAGGGCGAGGGCCTTGGCGCTGTTGTCGGTCACCAGATCCAGCGCACTTTGCAGGTTGCGATAACCGAGCATGTGGCAAATGTGCAGCCCCGCTTCGAGTACTCGCAAAATGTTGCCGTTACCCAGTGGATACCACGGGTCGACGATCGAGTCCTGGCCGAAACACACGTTCATGCCGGCTTCGAGCAGCTCGTTGACCCGGGTCACGCCCCGGCGTTTCGGGAAATTATCGAAGCGGCCCTGCAGGTGGATGCTCTCGGTGGGGCATGAAACGAAACTGATGCCCGAATGCCCGAGCAGACGAAACAGTTTGGCGCAGTAGGCGTTGTCGTAGGAGCCCATGGCCGTGGTGTGGCTAGCCGTGACCCGCGAGCCCATGTCACGGCTGCGGGCTTCTTCGGCGAGCACTTCGAGAAAGCGTGAGTGCGGGTCGTCGGTTTCATCGCAGTGCACGTCCACCAGGCATCCGGTGCGTTCGGCCAGGTCCATCAGGAACTTTACCGAACTGACGCCCTGATCGCGGGTGTACTCGAAATGCGGGATGCCGCCGATCACGTCGGCGCCCATGTGGATTGCTTCCTCCATCAAGTCCCGACCATTGCGATAGGACTCGATGCCTTCCTGGGGGAACGCGACGATTTGCATGTCCACCAGGTGCCGGCTTTCCTCGCGTACTTCGAGCATCGCTTTGAGGGCGGTCAGTTGCGGATCGGTGACGTCGACATGGGTGCGCACGTGCTGGATGCCGTGGGCCGCCAGGTCCTGGATGGTTTTTTTCGCCCGGGTCTTGGTGTCTTCCAGGGTGATGGTCGCCTTGCGCTCGCCCCAGCATTCGATGCCCTCGAACAGCGTGCCGCTCATGTTCCAGCGCGGTTCGCCGGCGGTCAGGGTCGCGTCGAGGTGGATGTGCGGCTCGACGAAGGGCGGCACCACCAGATTGCCGCCGGCATCCAGATCGTTCGGGCCCAGGGTCGGCGCCTCGGTCTGGCGGGCGATGTTGCTGATCAGGCCGTTTTCCAGGTGCAACTCATGCAGGCCTTCCTGGTTGCGCAACCGGGCGTTGATGATGTGCATCAGGAGCGTCCTTTTAGAGGTTCAATACCCTTACGTTAGCCCGGTTGATCAGCGCAGATCAAATGTGGTTGCGAGCCTGCTCGCTCCCACAGGAGATTGGCTTTGGTCAGGCGGATTTTTACAGGGGCAAGAATCTCAGAAGCGCTGCGATGATGGCCTCGGGGGCATCTTCCTGCACCAGGTGCCCGGCGTTGGCGACCGAATGGAATTGCGCGCCGGGAATCAGTTGCTGCAAGGCGCGCCCGCGTTCGATGGGAATCCACTGATCGTCCTCACCCCATAGAATCTGCACCGGGCAGCGAATGGTCGGGTACAGGCTCTCAGCCTCGCGGGTGTAGCGCTCGTCCATCTGCGCAATCTGCCGGTAGAACGCCGCTTGGCCGGGATCGCCGAGCCAGGGTTGCACATAGGGTGCGAGTTCGTTGTCGGGGATTTCGCGCTTGATTGCCCCGCGAATATAGGTCGGCACGATGGCCCGCTGGATGTAATCGGGCAGGCCGCTGAACGCCGCCTCATGCTGACGCACATGCTGCACGAAGGGTGAGCCCCAGGGCGTCAGCGCCACCGGGTCGATCAGCGTCAGGCTGCGATAATCCTTACCGTTGAGCAGATGCGTACGCAAGGCGGTAGCGCCGCCAAAGTCATGGGCGACGACGTCGGGGCTGACCAGGCCCCAGTGCTCCAGCAACTGCGCGAGCAATTCGTTCTGAACGCCCAGGGATACGTCGCCATCGATTTTTTCCGATTGCCCATAACCCAGCAGATCGAAATAGTGCACCCGGTGGGTGGTGATGAAGTGCGGCGCAATCCGGTGCCAGACATAAGAAGAGAAGGGCGTGCCATGCACGAACACCAGTGGCGGGCCATCGCCGCGCACGGCGTAGCGAACGGAGTGCCCTTTGAAACGATAGGTTTGAGCCAGTGGCCATTCAGTCATGTGCGTGCCCTTTCGGCGGGTGCGAGCCAAAAAGCATAGGCATAAAAAAACAGCCAATGAAGGCTGTTTTCTATTTCTCGGACAAAACGCATTTCCCCGTGCAGGGAAGTCGTTTTATTCGCCGCGGTAGATGCAACCGCTGGTGCACGTCTCGTGAATGCGAATCGCGCTGAGTTCCGGCAGCAGGGGTTTGAGTTCAGCCCAGATGAATTTGGCCAACACTTCACTGGTCGGGTTTTCCAGGCCAGGAATGTCGTTCAGGTAGTTGTGGTCCAGACGCTCATACAACGGCTTGAAGATTGCCTTGATCTCCGAGAAGTCGCGAATCCAGCCCGTATGCGGATCGAGGTCGCCGCTCAGGTGAATCGCTACTTTGAACGAGTGACCGTGCAGGCGCCCGCACTTGTGGCCGTCCGGGACGTGGGGCAAGCGGTGGGCGGATTCGAAGGTAAACTCTTTGAAAATTTCCACAGTGTTTTCAGCTCTGTTCAGGTGACGTTCGCCGTAGCGATTCGGGCAGGCGGCGAGTTTACCAGCTTGTTTTGACTAAAGGGTCAGCAAGCGCTCGCCAAGGCGACCGTTGGCGGCCAGTTCGAGAAACTCATCGCCCAGCCGACGGCTTTCATCCATCGCCGCACGCCAGTATTTCTGCCGGCCCGGGGCGTCACCCATGAAACGTTTGAAGTCGTTGCGGTCCGGCAATTTGCCGTAGGGCAGGCGCGCCAGGTATTCCCTGGACGGTGCCAGCAACAACACATTCTGCAGGCGTGCCGGGCAGGCGCGCCGCCAGGGCAGGGTCTTGTCGAACCAGCCGGGAATTACCCGGTCGGTGAAATGCGGATAGAGCACGACGTCATCGCCGCTGTAGGGCAGGTCAAGGTGATAGTCGAGCAGGCCGCCGTCGCGAAACGTGCCAGCGCCGGCCCCCGGCAGATCACGAACGCCTTCCATCACCATCGGGATCGACCCGGACGCGAGCAGGGCCTGGCGCAGATTGCCGGCATCCAGGGCGACGAAACGCGACGGGAAGTCGTGCAGCGCATTGAGCGGTGGCGCCAGGCGCGGGTCGTGGATGATCAGGCGCTCGAAGTGCCGCGACAGTCGGGCGCGGCCACGCAGGTTATCGGCGATCACCGATGACAGGCCCAAGCCCAGGCGACCGCGATGGTCGTCCGCGAGCAGGCCGTGGCTTTTGACCACCATGATGTTCAGGCGGTAATGGGGATTGTCGAGCAGGGCGGCATCGCGACCGTCGAGCAAATCATCGAGCATGCGCCGCGAGCTCTGGCTGATCTGCGCCATGGTGACGCCCTTGGCAAAGTTCTGCTCGGTGTAGAGGTGACCGAGGCGGCGAATGCCTTCGGCCGCGTCCGGCAGGCAGGCACTGGCGAAGCGCCAGGAACCCACCGACGCCCCGATCAGCGAGCGCTCACGTGGCGCCGATGGCAACCATTCGCCGAACAACGCCAGGTCCAGCCCCTGAATCCCCAACGCCTTCGGGCCACCGGCAGCGCCCGGTAATGTGCCGACATCCGCAGCTTTCAAGCCGTTTTCACGAATGCGCGCCAAGGCACGCGGCCCGGCCTTGATCGTCAGGGAGGGGAACTTGATGTGGATGGCGGTCATACCGGTCTCGAATGTTGGCAAGCGGAAGATTATAAGTCACTTGCAATCTTGTGGTCCCATACGGCCCCAACACGGGCAATGATGGCAATTCAGTTTCAATTAAGTTCTTATCGCTAAGGTGGCACCCGTAGGCAACACATAAAAGAAGACGGAGACACCCATGAAAACCCTGACTGCCCTGTTCACCGCGTCCATCCTCATGCTCACCACCAGCATCGCCCACGCGCGCGATCTGGGGCCGGATGAAGCCTTGAGGCTGCGCGACGCTGGTACCATTGTGTCGTTCGAGAAGCTCAACGCCACCGCATTGGCCAAACATCCGGGTTCCACCGTCACCGAAACCGAGCTGGAAGAAGAGTACGGCAAGTACATCTACCAGATTGAACTGCGCGACCCGCAGGGCATCGATTGGGATCTGGAATTAGACGCTGTCAGTGGGCAAGTACTCAAGGATCATCAGGATTCGTAATGACGCTGTTTTCTTTTACACGGTGGCGCATCGGCAGCCGATGGGCGCTGGCGCTGCTGGCTTTTTGCTCGGTGGTCATGGCTCGCGACCTCGACCAGGACGAGGCCCTGAGCCTGCGCCAACAGGGTGTGATCTTGCCGCTCGAGCAATTGTTGCAGCAGGCGCTGGACCGCTATCCCGGGGCGAAACTGCTGGAAGCCGAGCTCGAAGAGAAGCACGACATCTATATTTATGAAGTCGAGTTGCTCACCACCGAAGGCGTCGTCCGCGAGCTCGACCTCGATGCCGCCACCGGCCGTTTATTGAAAGACAAGGAAGATTGATCGATGCGTTTGCTTCTGGTGGAAGATCACGTGCCTATGGCCGACGAACTGTTGGCCGGCCTGAATCGCCAAGGGTACGCCGTGGACTGGCTGGCCGATGGTCGCGACGCCGTGCATCAGGGCAGTACCGAGCCCTATGACCTGATCATTCTCGACCTCGGTTTGCCGGGGGTGCCGGGCCTCGACGTGCTGGCCCAATGGCGCGCCGGTGGTCTGGCGACGCCGGTGCTGATCCTCACCGCGCGCGGTTCCTGGGCCGACCGCATCGAGGGCCTGAAGGCCGGTGCCGACGATTACCTGACCAAACCGTTCCATCCCGAAGAACTGCATTTACGCATCCAGGCCTTGTTGCGCCGCTCCCATGGCCAGGCCAATCAACCGACGCTCAAGGCCGCAGGGCTGCATCTGGATGAGGGCCGTCAATGCGTGATCCGCGATGGCGCGGACATTCAGCTCACCGCCGCCGAGTTCCGCTTGCTGCGGTATTTCATGCTGCACCCCGAACAAATCCTTTCCAAAAGCCACCTCGCCGAGCACCTCTATGACGGTGAAACCGAGCGCGATTCCAACGTGCTGGAAGTCCACGTCAATCACCTGCGGCGCAAGCTCGGCAAAAGCGTGATCGAAACCCGTCGCGGCCAGGGTTACCTCTTTGGCGGGCAAGCGCGTTGAGGTCGATCCAGCGGCGCTTGAGCCTGGGCTTGATCAGCGTGATGGTGATTGTCGGCCTGATACTGGCGCAAACCAGTTTGTGGCTGTTCGAAATGGGCTTGCAGCGCTACCTCGAGGCCGGGTTGCGCAACGACAGCGAGAACCTGCTGGTGGCACTGGCGCGCGGCCCGCAGGGATTGCAGCTGGATGAGCGACGCTTGTCACCGGCCTATCAACGGCCGTTTTCCGGCCACTACTTCCGTATCGATTTTGCCGACAGCCATTGGCGTTCGCGTTCGTTGTGGGACCAGGAGCTGCCGCGACTCGAGCATCCCGGCCTGCACAGCAACCTGCAATTGGGGCCAGAGGGACAGCAGTTACTGGTGTTGCGCTCGGACTATCGACGCCTCGGCCAGTCAATCTCCATCAGCGTGGCGCAGGATTACACGCCGGTGCGCGAGAGCTTCCAGCGGATGCGGCAGGTGGGGTTGGGATTGGGCCTGGCGGGGTTGCTGCTGATTCTGCTATTGCAACGCGTCACCGTGCGCCGCGCCTTGCGTCCCCTGGAAAAGGCCCGCGAGCAGATCGCACAGCTGCAACAGGGCCAGCGCTCGCAACTTGATGAGCAGGTGCCGGTGGAGCTGGAGCCGCTGGTGGCGCAGATCAACCATCTGCTGGCGCACACGGAAGACAGTCTCAAGCGCTCGCGCAATGCGCTGGGCAATCTCGGCCACGCGTTGAAAACTCCGCTGGCGGTGCTGTTGAGCCTGGCCTCGAGCGAGCAACTGGACGCGCACCCGCAACTGCGCAAGGTGCTCAAGGAACAGCTGGAGCAGGTGCAGCAGCGGCTCAATCGCGAACTCAATCGCGCTCGCTTGTCCGGCGATGCACTGCCGGGTGCGCTGTTTGACTGCGACGCCGAACTGCCGGGGTTATTGGCGACACTGAACATGATTCACGGTGAACACCTGGACCTCAGCTACCGCGCCCCGGCCGGGTTACAACTGCCGTGGGATCGCGAGGATCTGCTGGAGTTGCTCGGCAACCTGTTGGACAACGCCTGCAAATGGGCGGACGCCGAAGTCCGGCTGAGTGTGGTCGAGACCGCGAACGGCTTTGAGTTGAGCGTGGAAGACGACGGGCCGGGCATTCCCGAAGGCCAGCGCGATCAGGTGTTCAGTCGCGGCACACGGCTGGATGAACAGACTGACGGGCATGGTTTGGGATTGGGCATCGTGCGCGACATCGTCGACACCTGGGGCGGGGCTTTGCACTTGCAGGAGAGCGAGTGGGGCGGGTTGAAAGTGCTGATTGAACTGCCAAAACGCTGAAATCAAGAATGTTGCACAACCTGTGGCGAGGGAGCTTGCTCCCGCTGGACTGCCCAGCAGTCCCCTTATTTGGGGCTGCTTCACAGCCCGGCGGAAGCAAGCTCCCTCGCCACAAGGTCAGTGTCAGGCTTGGCGCTATGTGTGATGAATCTCCCGATCCTTGGTTTCCGGCATGAAGCAAATCCCCAGAACTGCCGTCATCACCGCAATCACGATCGGATACCACAGCCCGTAATAGATATCCCCGGTGGCCGCCACCATGGCGAAAGCCACCGTCGGCAGGAAGCCACCGAACCAGCCGTTGCCGATGTGATAGGGCAGGGACATCGAGGTGTAGCGGATACGTGCCGGGAACAGTTCCACCAGCCACGCGGCGATCGGGCCGTAAACCATGGTCACGTAGATCACCAGGATGGTCAGGAGCAACAGCACCATTGGATAGTTGGTCTTGGCCGGGTCCGCCTTCTCGGGGTAACCGGCTTCCTTGAGAGCGGTCGCGAGTGTGGCGGTGAAGGCATCGTTGCGGGTCTTGAAGTCGGCGGCCGGCATGCCGGTGCCCTCGAAGCTCTGGATCACCTTGTCGCCGATGCGCACCTGCGCCACAGCCCCAGGCTCGGCTTTCTCGTTCTTATAGGGGATCGCCCGTTTGGCCAGCACGGTCTTGGCCAGGTCGCAGGAACTGGTGAATTTGGCCTTGCCCACCGGGTCGAACTGGAACGAACACTGGTCGGGATCGGCGACCACCGTGACCGGATTCTTCTCCTGTGCGACGAAGACATCGGGGTTACCGTATTGGGTCAGCGCATTGAAGATCGGGAAGTACGTGAGCGCCGCGAGGATGCAGCCGGCCATGATGATCCCTTTGCGGCCGATGCGATCGGACAGGCTGCCGAAGATCACAAAGAACGGCGTGCCGATCAGCAGCGAACCGGCGATCAGCAAGTTGGCGGTTTGCGCATCGATCTTCAGCGTTTGCAGGAGAAAGAACAGTGCATAGAACTGCCCGGTGTACCAGACCACGGCCTGGCCGGCAGTGCCGCCGAGCAGGGCCATGATGACGATTTTCAGGTTGTCCCAACGGGCGAAGGATTCAGTCAGCGGCGCTTTGGACGCCTTGCCCTCGGCCTTCATTTTCAGGAACACCGGCGACTCGCTGAGTTGCAGGCGGATGTACACCGAGACGGCCAACAGCAGGATCGACAGCAGGAACGGAATCCGCCAGCCCCAGGCTTCGAAGGCTTCATTGCCCAGGACGGTGCGGCAGGCAAGGATCACCACCAGCGAAAGAAACAGGCCGAGGGTCGCGGTGGTCTGGATCCACGAAGTGAAATAACCGCGTCTGCCTTTGGGGGCATGCTCGGCCACGTAGGTCGCCGCACCGCCGTACTCGCCGCCGAGCGCCAGGCCCTGCAGCAGGCGCAGGGTGATGAGGATGATCGGTGCTGCCACGCCGATGGTCGCGTAGCCCGGCAGGAAGCCCACAATTGCCGTGGAAACACCCATGATCACGATGGTGATGAGGAAGGTGTGTTTGCGCCCGATCATGTCGCCCAACCGGCCGAACACAATCGCGCCGAATGGCCGCACGGCAAAACCCGCAGCGAACGCGAGCAGGGCGAAGATGAAGGAGGTGGTCTCATTGACGCCGGCGAAGAAGTGCTTGGCGATGATCGCGGCGAGGGAGCCGTACAGGTAAAAGTCGTACCACTCGAAGACGGTGCCCAAGGACGAGGCGAAGATGACCTTGCGCTCCTCCTTGGTGACGCCGTGGTTGGATGCGCTGCCCGTGCTTGTATCGTCGATTGCCGCCATGAGTTTTCTCCGTTGTTCTTGTTGTAGGCCGGAGCACCTCTCATTTATTGCCGTACCCGGGCCTTGGGACACAGACTGACGGCCTCGCATCGCTGCAAGGTTTCCTGAAGCATAATCGGCTTTGGGTAGATATCCACTCGCCATCATTGAGCACGGCAGCGAAGGACTTTTCAGAACTGTAGAAGCGAGCCTGCTTGCGATAGCGGTGTATCAGACACATTTGATACTAAATGTGTCACCACCATCGCCAGCAGGCGGGCTGGCCCTCACAGCGGATCACTGGGGCTTAAACGCGGAACTGATCCATCAAACCCTGCTGATGATTCGCAAGGCAATTGAGTGACTGGCTCACCCGCGCCGATTCATTGGCCTGCCCCGACAGCGACTCGGTCACATCGCGGATGGTCGCGACGTTGTTGTTGATCTCCTCGGCCACCGCGCTTTGCTCTTCGGCGGCACTGGCGATTTGCAGGTTCATGTCGCTGATCACGGTCACCGCCTCGCCGATCTGCCGCAGTGCCGTCACGGCCTGGCCGACCTGCTCGACACTGCCTTGGGCCTGGCGATGGCTGTTGCCCATCGACCCCACCACATCCTGGGTGCCGCTTTGCAATTGCTCGATCACCAGCCGGGTTTCCTCGACGGATTCCTGGGTGCGCCGCGCCAGGTTGCGCACTTCATCGGCCACCACGGCAAACCCGCGCCCGGCCTCACCGGCACGGGCTGCTTCGATGGCGGCATTTAGCGCGAGCAGGTTGGTCTGTTCGGCGATGGCGCGGATCACTTCGAGCACCGAACCGATCTTTTCGCTATTGGCCGCCAGACCTTCGACCTGAATCATCGCCGCGCTCATGTCGGCGGCGAGGTTGTCGATGCTCGCGGTGGTGCGGTCGATCACGGTCAGGCCCTGGCGGGTCGCCTGATCAGCATCCCGGGCGGCTTGCGCTGCCTGGGCCGCGCTGCGGGCCACGTCCTGGGCAGTGGCGCTCATTTCGTGGGACGCGGTGGCGACCTGATCCACCTGACGGAATTGCTGCTCCATGCCGGCGCTGGTCTGGGTGGCGATGGCGGACGACTGGTCGGCGGTGCTGCGAGCGTCCTGCACCGAGCGTTTGACCTCGGCGATGATCGGTTGCAGCTTGTCGAGGAAGCGGTTGAACCAGCCCGCCAATTGGCCCAGCTCATCCTGTTTGTCATAGGCCAGGCGGCGGGTCAGGTCACCTTCGCCGCTGGCGATGTCTTCGAGCATGTGCGCCACGCCCAAAATCGGCTTGGTCACGCTGCGGGCCATCAGCCACACCAGTACCAGCCCGATCAATGCGGCGAGCGCACCCAGGCCCAACTCGGTCAGGGTGCCGGCGGTGTTACCTTCATCCAGTTGCTTTTTCAGGGTCTCGGCGGGGCCGATCAGCACTTTCTCCGGGACGTCGAGCAACACGCCCCAGGATTTTCCACCGGGGATCGGCTGGAACGGCGACAGCACTTTGAGCTGTTGATTGCTGTGCAGGCTGGCGGTCTGGCTGCTGGTCGCGAGGGTGCGCATCAACTCGGCACCGTTGGTGGGGTCGATGGCTTCCAGGCGCTGGCTGAGTTTGCCGGCGTCCGGGCTGTGACCGGCGAGCAGGCCGGCAGGGCTGATAATGCTGACGCTGGTCTGGCCGTCGTAGAGTTTCTTGCTCGCGCCCTGACTGATGGCTTGCAAGCGGTTGAGGTTGATGTCCACCGATAACGAAGCGATCACCTTGCCGTTGACCATCAGCGGGAACACGATGCTGGTCATCAGCACTTTCTGGCCGTCGATCATATAAAAGTAGGGTTCGATCACGCAGGGCTTGAGGCTGGTGCGCGGGCAGGTAAACCAGGCGTTGGCCGGTTCGCCGCTGGGCCCGGTGCTGGTGTCGGTCATGTCGCTTTCCGGCAGCGCCATCGACGTCACCTTGCCCGGCGAAGGCTGCGACCAGTACAGGGCAAAGCGGCCCTTGTCGTTGCTGCCCAATTCGTCCTGGCCGCTGAACAGTTCGTCCTTGCCGTCCAGCCCGTCGGGTTCAAACACCAGGGACAAACCCAGCAGTTCCGGATTGGCTTGCAGGGCCGATTTGACCTGACGGGTCAGGTCTTCGCGCAGGTCGAAGGCATCGAGGAAGCGCTTCTCGGCCTGATCCCGCAGAAACAGCACCTGACGGGAGAATCCATGCCCGTATTGATAGGCGTCCATGAATTGCTGGCGAATGACCAGTGCCTGGTTTTCACCCTGGGACTCGATCCGCGCCTGGGCCGCTTCAGTCAGCATCTCCATGCTCGAGGCTTTCACCATCGCGGAGCTGTGCTCCATGCGGTACAGCGAAAGACCCACCAGCAGGGTCACGATGCCCGCCAGGCACAGCCCGGCCAGCAGGGTGATTTTCCATTGAATGGAAAGTTGTCTGAGCGACATGGAGACGTCCTTTATTCGATAAATATCTGAGACTTTGCACTGTAACGGCAGCCATCTGGCTTTCTTTACGCCGCCCCCGAAAATCGAATCGGCTGTAGTCGCTCGTTTGCCAGCGATGCGGTCGCAGGATCACCGCAAGGTTGCATGGACCCATCGCCAGCAAGCCGGCTCCTACAAAAGGACGCGCCTGACTTTGACAAGGCGGCAGCGGTCCGGCAAAGTGCGCGCCCTTCTAATAAGACCCATTCTTTAACCCGCTGGCGGCCCATGCGAGCTGCCGACCGGACTCTTTCCGTTTGTGTCGAGGTAATGAAATGAATGCAGTAATTGCCGCGGTTGGCGTCATGCTGATACTCAGCCTGTCCCGCGTGCATGTGGTGATCGCGCTGATCGTGGGTGCGCTGGTGGGCGGTTTGACCGGTGGCCTGGGAATCGACGCGACCCTCAAAGCCTTCAACAGCGGCCTCGGCGGCGGGGCGACCGTGGCGTTGTCCTACGCGTTGCTCGGTGCTTTCGCGGTGGCCATTGCCAAGTCCGGCATGGCTCATGCCCTGGCGGACAAAGTGCTGGCGATGGTCGATCGCCAGCACGCCACGGGCGGTGGCCAGGTCAAGTGGTTGTTGATCGGTCTGCTCTGGGTCGTGGCCATTGCCTCGCAGAACATCTTGCCGATACATATCGCCTTCATTCCCTTGCTGGTGCCGCCGCTTCTCTACGTGCTGACCAAGCTGCAGCTGGATCGCCGGTTGATCGCCTGTGTCATTACCTTCGGCCTGATCACCCCGTACATGTTCCTGCCGGTGGGCTTCGGCAACATCTTCCTCAATGAAATCCTGCTGGCCAACGTCGCCCGCAGTGGCGTGGACGTCAGCGGCATCAACGTCACCCACGCCATGGGTATTCCGGCGCTGGGCATGGTGACGGGCTTGCTGATCGCGTTCATCAGCTACCGCAAGAAGCGTGTCTACGACCTGAAAAAGATCGAGCAAGTCGAGCAGGTTGCGGTGCAGTACAACCCGATGAGCCTGATGGTAGCGGCTGTGGCGATTGCCGCAGCCTTCATTATTCAGTTGCTGCTGGACTCGATGATTATTGGTGCGCTGGCCGGTTTCCTGATTTTCTCGGTCTCGGGCATCGTCAAATGGCGCGACACTGACGACCTGTTCACCGAAGGCATGAAGATGATGGCGATGATCGGCTTCATCATGATCGCCGCCTCGGGGTTCGCCGAAGTGATGAAGGCCACCGGCGAGGTGCAGACGCTGGTCGAATCGTCGGCCGCGTACATCGATCACAGCAAAGGCATCGGTGCCTTGCTGATGTTGCTGGTGGGTTTGCTGGTGACTATGGGCATCGGCTCGTCGTTCTCCACCGTGCCGATCCTGGCGGCGATTTTCGTACCGTTGTGTGTGCAGTTGGGCTTCAGCCCGATTGCCATCGTGTGCATCGTCGGCACCGCCGGCGCCCTGGGTGACGCCGGTTCGCCAGCCTCGGACTCGACCCTCGGCCCGACTTCCGGCCTGAACATCGACGGCCAGCACCATCACATCTGGGACACCGTGGTCCCGACTTTCCTGCACTACAACCTGCCGCTGCTGGCGTTTGGCTGGATTGCCGCGATGGTGCTGTAACACCGCAATTCACCCCGTGGGAGCGAGCCTGCTCGCGAAAGCGTCGGCACTTTCAGCATCTATGTGACTGACAGGCCGTCATCGCGAGCAGGCTCGCTCCCACAGTGACCGCGTTCAACTTTTGAATTGGCCTGCCGTTAAAGCTTTAACCACGCCAACAAAATCAAAGAGTGAACGTCATGCGCATGAGCCTGAAGGCTAAAGTCCTGTCCCTTGCCGTCCTCCCGGTGTTGCTCTTCGCGCTGGTCATCAGCCTGACCACGTTGTTTATCCTGCAAGGCCAGGCCCGCCAGGAGGTCGTGGAAACCCGCGAGCGCCTGCTCAGCGATGCCAAGGCGACCCTGCAAAGTTATGTTGCCGTGGCGATGACCACGATCAAGCCGCTGTACGACGCTGCCGCGCAGGGCGACGACGCGGCACGGGCGCAGGCCATCAAGTTGCTGTCGAACATCACCTACGGCAAGGACGGCTACTTCTTCGGCTACGACTCCAACACCGTGCGCCTGTTCAAGGCCAAAGATCCCGAAGGCGTGGGCAAAAGTTTCAAGGACAACCGCGATCCCAACGGGGTTTACGTCAACCGCGACCTGGTGAAAGTCGCCCAGGACGGTACGCACTACCTGCAATACAGCTCGCCGTTGCCGGGCAATAACAAGGTGCTGGTGCCCAAGCTCGGTTACACCGAATATTTGCCGAAGTGGGACATGGCGGTGGGTACGTCGGTCAACCTTGACGGTATCGAAGCGCAAGTCGCCGTGGTCGAGGCCAAGGTTCAGGAGCGCATGCAAGGCGTGGTGCTGAGCATTGTCGGCGTGGCCGTGGTGGTGCTGGTGCTGCTCGCCGCAGCCGGGATGTTGTTGGCCAACACCATTCTGCGCCCGCTGAACCAGATGAAAGCCAACCTCGACGACATCGCGGCGGGCGAGGGTGACCTGACCCGTCGCCTGAACATCACCAGCCAGGATGAGCTGGGCCAACTGGCCGGCTCGTTCAACCGCTTCGTCGACAAGATCCATGGCCTGGTGCGCCAGATCACCGAAATGACTGCACAGTTGACCGGGCTGGTGACCCAGGTTTCCGACCAGGCCAACCGTTCGGACCAGGCCATGGAGCGTCAGCGTCACGAGACCGATCAGGTCGCCACGGCGATCAACGAGATGTCCGCCGCCGCCCAGGAAGTGGCCAAGAGTGCACAAAATGCCGCGGTTGCCGCCCAGCAGACCGATGAAGAAGGACAGGCCGCCAAGCGTGTAGTGGCGGGCAGCATCGTCAAGATTCATGCGTTGGTGGATGACATTCGCAGCAGCGGCGTGTCTTTGGACAGCCTGCAAAAAGACGTGTCGTCGATTGTCAGCGTGCTCGGGGTGATCCGCTCGATCGCCGAGCAGACCAACCTGCTGGCACTCAACGCGGCCATCGAAGCGGCCCGTGCCGGTGAGGCCGGGCGCGGCTTTGCGGTGGTGGCCGATGAAGTACGGGCGCTGGCCAGCCGTACGCAGATCAGCACTCAGGAAATCCAGGGCATGATCGATCGCTTGCAGGCCGGCACTCAATCGGCGGTGGAAGCCATGCGCCGTTCCAGCGAGGCCGGTGACGGCACGTCCGCGCAAGCCAACGAGGCGGGTGCCTCGCTCGATACCATGGCGCAGTTGATTGCCACCATCAATTCGATGAACGCGCAGATCGCCAGCGCCGCCGAGGAACAGACGGCCGTGGCTGAAGAGATCAACCGCAGCGTCCACCAGATTGCGGTGGCGGTCGACAACGTTGCCGATGAAACCCAACTGGGCGCGCAAACCTCGCGCAGCCTGGCGGACCTTGGGCAGCGGCTGGGCAGTCTGGTCGGCCAATTCCGCATCTGACCAGCAACACCCCACTGCAGGAGCCGGCTTGCTGGCGATAGCGCCCTCGAGGACGCCATCGCCAGCAAGCCGGCTCCTACGGTCTGTCCCAGTACGGCACTTCGCCGAAACACTCGACAAAGTAGTCAATCACCGTCCTGACCTTCACCGACAAGCGCCGACTGCCGGGCCAGAGCACGGCGATCTGCTGTGGCTCCAGGCTGTTGGAAACCTGATAGCTCCCCAGCACCGGCACCAGCGTGCCGTTGCGTACCGACTCACCAATCAACCATGAAGGAAACATCACCAAACCCAACCCCTGTTCGGCGGCTTGCGTCAGGGTGTCCGCGTGGTTGCCGGTGAGCGGCCCCTTCACCGAATACGGTACCCACGGCTGGGTGCCCTTGCGGAAAAACCAGCGCTGCAGGCCAGACACGCCTTTGTAGGCCAGGCACTGGTGCCTGGCGAGCTCGTCGGGATGTTCGGGCGTGCCGTGGCGTTGCAAATAGGCCGGGCTCGCCGCCACCTGAAAACGCTGCGGCGCCAGAACCCGCGCCTGCAGGCTGGAGTCGCGCAGCGGGCCGATGCGAAACAGCAGGTCGGCACCTTCTTGCAAAGGCGCGACGTAGCTGTCGGTCTGCTGGATATCCAGTTGCAGCTTCGGATAGCGCGCCCACAGTTGCCCCAGCCACGGCGTCAGGTGCCGCTGGCCGAAAACCACCGGTGCGTTGATGCGCACCAGCCCGCTCGGCTCGCTTTGTTGTTCCAGCAACGCCTGTTCGGCTTCCTCCAGTTGCACCAGCACCAGCCGCGCGTGATCGCCCAGCACCCGGCCAGCTTCGGTGGGCGTAACGGCGCGGGTGTGGCGGTAGAGCAATTGCTGGTTGAGGGCCTGCTCCATCAATTGGATCTGCCGGGAAATTGAAGAGGGTGCCACGCCTTCGCGGCGGGCGACTTCGGAAAAGCTGCCGTGATCGAGTACCGAAACAAACAGCCGAAGCGCCTTGAATCCCAGTTCGTTGAGGCCGTGCATGGTCAATCCTACTGTGCGAGTTACGCAAAAGTGTTGTCCGGATGCTCCCATTTATCGCACAGCTATGCCAGACGATAATGCGCGCCATCGTTCCTTTACGCAGGTGTTGACTATGCAGGCTTCTATTGATGATGTGAGTAGCGCAGCGGCGCCGGCCACCCGCTCCGGGCTACGGCTGTTGCTGCTGCCATTGGTGATTCTGGCCGGTATGGGCCTTTCGGTGGAGGCCGGTCTGCTCGGGCCTTTGGGCGTTCAGGTGGGTCACTTGTGGGCGACCTTGAGCATTTTTGGCGTGGGTTCGGCGATTCTGTTTTTCCTGCTCTTGCTCAGCGGCCCGCAACAGGGCCCGGCCTTTAGTGAGCTGCCGCGCTGGCAATTGATCGGTGGTTTTCTCGGGCCGATCTATGTGGTGGTGCTGACGCTGGCCACCCCGCACATCGGTATCGCGATGACCATGATCGCGATTCTGTCCGGGCAGGTCGGCAAGAGTGTCTTGATCGACCATTTCGGCTGGTTCGGTGCCACGCGCAAAAAGGTGAACGGTGAACGTTGGCTGGCCTTGCTGCTGATTGTCGCGGCACTTGTCCTGATTGCTCGGGGGTAATGATGAGTCTGATTATTTTGTTGGCGGTGGTTGTGGCTGCCGGTGCGGTGTTGAGTGTGCAGGCGGCGATCAATGGGCGCCTGGGTGAAACGGTGGGTGTGCTGCGCAGCAGTTTGCTGACTTTTGTGGTGGGCACGGTGTTGACCGGGTTGCTGATTGTGTTTTTTGAGCCGGCTTACGCGGTGAGTCTGCTGGATGTGCCGAAGTGGCAGCTCAGCGGGGCGCTGTTTGGGGTGGTCTACATGATGGTCATGGTTGGCGCGGTGCCGCGGGTGGGGACGGCGGTGGCGACGGTGGCGGTGATTGTCGGGCAATTGGGGATGGGGATGTTGATCGATAATTTTGGCTGGTTGGGGAATCCGGCGATTGAGTTGTCCTGGAGTCGGGTCGTGGCGATGGTGCTTTTGGGGTTGGCGCTGGTGTTCATGTACCGCAGCAGTAGTCGGTCGGTGGATTCTTCGGCAAACGCGTCCCGTCCCAACTCCTACACTGGTTGAACGGGCTCTTCCTCAAGCCCCGACGACCACTGCCAAAGGAGTCAGCTCCATGACCGATGACCGTACCTGTGACTGTCCGAAATGCAACTGCAAGCTTGGCGAGCATCCGATCGTGCGTCACGGCAAGCACTATTGCTGTGAGGCTTGCGCCAAGCATCACGAACACGGCGAAGAATGCAGCCATAAAGGCTGCAAGTGCGCTCACTGACAACAGCTACCCGCGCACCGGAATGTGGAGCCTAGTCGGGCTCCACTTCCAGTTTCAGGCTGTCATCGTCCAGCCGCTCACTGTGGCGAACGGTGCCGGTCAGGCGGCGGCCTTCGACCCTCAGTACCAGGGTTTTCGCCTGTTCCAGGTCTTCGGGCAAAGGTGCCGGAATGCGCACGGCGAAGCGGATCGGGTCATGTTCGACGTGTTCCAGGCCGACCCGGCATTCAGCGCTTTTGGTGATGCGGCCGAACAGCGTATCCAGTCCATAGTCCAGATGCGCAGGTTGGCTGATGGTTGTGCCTGCCATGTTCTATCCCCCGTACCCGCCGGACTTCAATTTGCCGGCCGCCATTTGACGTTCTCCACACCGAATTTCTCCGCCATCGGCTTGCTGGTCTTCTGCACTTTTTCGCGGCCAAAGCGCGGGATTCGCCCAACGCCCGCGTCGCAACTTGCCCAATGCCAGGCCTCCGCGTTGTCCATTTTTTCCAGACGGATAATGAACGACTTGGGGGCGCCATGAAGGGTGTATTCGATGACGAAAAGTTTTGCGTTGTTCATAAAGCCCTAGATCCTCCCTGTGTACATAGAGGGATCGCACGCCACTGGGAAAATTCATTCGGATTGTCGGACGGTGACGGCGGCCTATCCGTTTCCGCGGTAACGGCGAGTCGTTTTGGCAAATGCCTGGCAACAGCCACCCAAATTCCAAAAATGGATCCAATTCACAGAACTTCCACGAAACAACCACGTTCCCCGTACATATCACCAAAGTACTAGCACTATTTGACAGGTAGCCCATTACCCACCGTCTACTACTGTGTCTCAGGAGTGATACGGTTCCCGGGTAGTTGCAGTTCTGACAGCACGTAACGGTTTAACCGTCATTGCTGCTTGCCCTTCATGGATTGAAGTGGTTTGGCCACGAAAGGAGTACCCCGTGGAAGCAAGGTTTGGTGTCGCCCTCATTTCGCGTTTTTCCCCTCTTTCCCTTGCTGTGCACCTGAGCGTCGCCGGACTGTTGTTCGGCGGTGTGAGCACACCCGCACTGGCCACGTGCTCGACAGCAGGCTCGACGGTGACCTGCACCGGCGTGCCCTCTCTGCCGCTGTTTCTCAATAATTTCTCCAGTGCCACTAACGGCTTGACGGTCAACGTCAACTCCGGGGCGCAGATGAATGCGACCCTCGGCGGCCATGTCATGGACCTGACCGGGGTGAATATCTCCCTGAACAACTCCGGCACCATCGACCCGGCGCTGCTCGGCCTGGTCTCGGTGTTGAGCGGCGGCGCGTTCATTGGCACCGGTGCCACCAGTACCGTCAGCATTCTCAATAACGCCAGCGGGATCATTCGCGGTACCGGGATGCTGCTCGGGCTCAACCTGACCAGCATCGACGGCCTGGGTATCGCGGTGAACAACGCGGCGGCTGGCACCACCAATATCACCAACAACGGCACGATCACGTCCACCGGGCTGTCGATCGGCGGCATCACCCTGGCAGACACCCCGGTGATCGGCGTCTACGGCGGCTCGCAAGTCAACATGACCAACAGCAGCACCGGCACCATCAACGGCCGGATCGCGTTCGAGACGTCGGCGGCGGGCAACACCTTCACCAACGCCGGCGCCATCACCGGCGGCGTGTCGATGGGCGCGAACAGCACCAACACTTTCACTGCCGTGACGGGATCCTCCGTGCAAGTCGGTGACGGTATTCAGGTTTCGGTAGGCCTCGGCGGCCTGATCGGCATCAACCTGACCTTCGCCCCGACCGGCACGGTCGACGGCGGTGCGGGCGGCACCAACAGCCTGATCCTGCAAAATCCGACCGGTGTCGGCGGCGGTATCACCGGGACTGGAACGGCGTCGAGCGCCACCTACGTCAACTTCAACAACCTGACCCTCAACAGCGGCACCTGGACGTTACAAGGGCCACTGGTCAGTGGCGCGACCACGCTTAACGGCGGTATCGCCCGGTTCAACAACAACGCCACGTTCGGCAGCGGAGTGATCACCTCCAACGGGGGTGTTCTCGAGGCAAGCAACGCCGGGTTGAACATCAGCAACCTGATTTCGCTCGGCGCCGGCGGTGTCACGGTGCAAGGCAACAACGCCACCACGCTGAGCGGGGTGATTTCCGGCAGCGGTGGGCTGACCAAGATCGGTTCCAGTCAGTTGAACCTCAGTGCAGCCAACACTTATCTGGGCAACACCACGCTCAATGGAGGCACGGTACAGGTCGGCAATAATCAGGCCTTCAGTACCGGTACCCTCAACGTGACCGGCGCGACAACCGTGAGCGCGCCCGGGACGATCAGCCTGAACAACGCCATCAGCCTCGGCGGCACATTGACGGCTGGCGGCACGGGAGCACTGACCCTCGGCGGCTTGATCAGCGGCGGTAGCGGTATCACCAAAACCGGCACCGGCAGCCTGACCCTCAGTGGCGCCAACAGCGGTTACACCGGTACCACAACCTTGAGCGCCGGCAGCTTGCTGGTGACTAACAATGACTCGTTGGGTAGCGGTGCGCTGACGACTGCCGCCGGCACCAGTCTCGACAGCACCGCCAACGTTACCCTGGCCAACAACATTGCGATGACCGGCGCCCTCAACGTGCTCGGCAGCAATGCCCTGACATTGGGTGGTGTGTTGAGCGGCACCGGCGGCATCACCAAAAGCGGCAGCGCCAGCCTGACGCTGAGCGGCAACAACACCAACGCCGGCAACACCACGCTCAATGCCGGCAGCCTGTTCGTCGGCAGCAACACCGCGCTCGGCACTGGCGCGTTGAGCGCGGCAGCGGGCACCACGCTGGACGCGACCGCCGCAGTGACGTTGGCCAACGCCGTCGCGCTGGCGGGCGGGCTGACGATCGGCGGCACCCAGGCGCTTGGACTGAGCGGCGTCGTCAGTGGCGCCGGCAATCTGATCAAGAACGGCACGGCGGACCTGACGCTGAGCGGCAACAACACCTTCACTGGCGGCACAGCGCTCAATGCCGGCACGCTGATTGTCGGCTCCAATACGGCGCTGGGTACCGGTGCCTTGACCGCAGCGGCGGGCACCAAACTCGACGCCAGCACCGCGGTCGCACTGACCAACAACGTTTCCCTCGGCGGTGATCTGGAAGTCCGTGGCAGCGCTGATCTGACCCTCGGCGGTGTGATCAGCGGCAGTGGCGGGCTGACCAAGCGCGGTTTTACCAACCTGATTCTCAACGGCGCCAACACCTATCTCGGCGGCACTACGCTGGCCGCCGGCACGCTCACTGTGGGCAACGCTGCAGCGTTGGGCAGCGGTGCATTGAACGTCATCGATGTATCAGCACTGGACAGCAACACCGCCGTCAACCTGAGCAACAACATCAACCTCAACAGCAGTGCCCTGACAATCGGCGGCAGCAGCGGCCTGACCCTCTCCGGCGTGATCAACGGCGCTGGTCAGCTGATCAAGAACGGCGCGGCCAACCTGACCCTTGGCGGCGTCAACACGTTCACTGGCGGTACCACGCTGAACGCCGGTAGCCTCAGCGTCGGCAACAGCGCGGCGCTGGGCACAGGGGCACTGACTGTGGCCGGGGCGAGCACCCTCAACAGCAGCTCGGCCGTGACCCTCAACAACAACGTCAATCTCGATGCCAACCTCACCGCCGGTGGGGCCAACGCACTGACCCTCGGTGGCGTGATCAGCGGCGGCAACGGCCTGATCAAGACCGGCGCATCGAGCCTGACCCTCAACGGCAATAACACCTACACCGGCACCACCGCGCTGAACGCCGGCACACTGATCGTCGGTTCCAACACTGCACTCGGCACCGGTGCACTGAACGCGTCCAACGGCACCACACTGGATGCCAACACCGCGGCAACCCTGGCCAACAACGTCAACCTCGGCGGCACGCTGACCCTGGGTGGCACCAATGCGCTGACTCTGGGCGGGGTGGTCGCGGGTATCGGTGGGTTGGTCAAAAACGGCGCTGCCGATTTGACGCTTAACGGTGCCAACACCTATTTCGGCAATACCGCGCTGAACACCGGCAAACTGACCGTTGGTAGCAACACCGCGCTGGGCTCCGGCACATTGAACGCGGCGGCAGGCACCACGCTGGACGCCAACACGGCTGTCAGCCTGAACAACGCGGTGGCGCTGGCCGGGGCACTGAACATCGGCGGCACGGCTGACCTGACCCTGACCGGTCTGGTCAGCGGCGCCGGCAGCCTGGTGAAAAACGGCGCGGCCAATCTGATCCTCAATGCGGCCAACAACTACCTCGGCGGCACCACCCTGAACGCTGGCACCCTGACCGTTGGCAACAGTTCTGCATTGGGCTCCGGCGCACTGACCGTCGCTGGCGCTGCGACACTGGACAGCAATTCGCCGCTGGTCAGCCTCAACAACGCTGTTGCCCTCAACGCTGCACTGACCGTCGGTGGCACGCAAAACCTGACCCTCGGCGGCGTGACCAGTGGCACCGGCCAGTTGATCAAGGACGGCGCGGCCAACCTGACGCTCAACGGCAACAACAGCTTCAGCGGCGGCACTACACTCAATGCCGGTACGCTCACCTTGGGCAATGCCAACGGCCTGGGCAGCGGCGGATTGATCGTCGGCGGTGCGGCGACGCTCGACAACAGCGCCTCGTTCGGCATCGGCAACACCATTACGCTTAATGCCGGGCTGACCGTCGCCGGCAACAACGATTTGAGCTTGAACGGCATCATCGACGGTGCCGGCAGCCTGACCAAAAACGGTCTGTCGGACCTGACCCTGGCGGGCAACAACACGTTCACCGGCGCGTTGAACATCGTTTCCGGCAGCGTCACCACGCTCAATGCCAACGCGCTCGGCAACACTTCGGGCGTCAATATCAGCGCCGGCGCCGGGCTCAATCTGGGCAGCGACGCCAGCGTCGGCGCGCTGACCGGCAGCGGCAGTGTGCAGCTCACCGGCAGCAACACGTTGACGGTCGGCGGCGGCAACGTCACCAGCACCTTTGACGGTGACCTCAGCGGCAGTGGCGGCCTCAGCAAAATCGGCACGGGTACGCTGAATCTGACCGGCATCAACGGCGTCACCGGCAATACCACGATCGATGGCGGCACCTTGAACCTCAGTGGTTCGCTGGGCAGTGCACAACTCATCGTCAATACCGGCGGCACCCTGACCGGTACCGGCTCGGCGCTCGGCTCGGTGAACATCAACAACGGCGGCCATCTGGCGTTGTCGTCAGGCAACACCTTGTCGGCAAGTGCTCTGACCCTCGCGGCCGGCAGCAATGTTGATGTGGCACTGGGCACACCGTCGACCTCGTCGCTGATGAATGTCGGCGGCAACCTCACCCTCGACGGCAATCTCAATGTCACCGATGCCGGTGGTTTCGGCGTTGGTGTGTATCGCCTGTTCAACTACACCGGCGCCCTGACCAACCTGGGCCTCGATGTCGCCAGCGTGCCGGTCGGTTACGGCCTCGGCGATCTGCTGGTGCAGACCGGCGTGGCCAATCAGATCAACATTCAAGTCTCGGCGCCGAACGTCAACATCCGTTACTGGGACGGCAGCCAGACCATTGCCAACGGCGTCGTCGATGGCGGCAGCGGCACGTGGAATGCGGTCGGCACCAACTGGACCGATGCCAACGGTCTGGTCAACCAGCCATGGGCCGGCGACTTCGCGGTGTTCCAGGGCACGGCCGGCACTGTAACGGTGAACGGCACGCAAGCCTTCACCGGCATGCAGTTCCTCACCGACGGCTACAACCTGGTCAACGGTGCGGCGGGGCAACTGACCGCGGTCAACGGCACTGGCGGAACCACGGCGGTGCGTGTCGATCCAGGCGTGACCGGGACCATCGGCGTCAACATCGATGGCAGCGGCATTCTCAACAAACTCGACTCCGGCACTTTGGTACTCAACGGTGCCAATACCTACAGCGGCGGTACGCAACTGGACGGCGGCAAGATTATCGTCGGCAGTAACACTGCGTTGGGCAGCGGTGCGCTGACCGCCAACGCCGGTACGCAACTGGACAGTAACGCAGCGGTGACCCTCGGCAACGCCGCAACGCTCAACGGCAACCTCACTGTGATCGGCAGCAATGCGCTGACCCTCAACGGCGTGATCGGCGGCACCGGTGGCCTAATCAAAAATGGCGCGGCCAACCTGACCCTCGGCGGCAACAACGCCTTCCTCGGGCCCGTCGCGCTGAACGCGGGTGGACTGATTCTGGCGTCCAACTCCGCGCTGGGCTCCGGCACCCTGAACGCGGCGGGCGGTACCACGCTGGATGCGGCCACCGGGGTTTCGGTGAACAACGCCGTAAACCTGGCCGGCAATCTCGGCATCGGCGGCACGGCGGATCTGACGCTTGCCGGCACAATCAACGGCGCCGGCAGCCTGAGCAAAAACGGCGCAGCCAACCTGACCCTGGCCGGCAATAACAACTTCCTCGGTGGCATCAACCTCAACGCGGGCACCCTGACCGCCGGCAGCAACTCGGCGCTGGGTCTGGGCAACCTCACCGTGGCCGGTGCTTCGGCGCTGGACAGCAACAGTGCACTGAGCCTGGGCAACAACGTGGTGCTCAACGCCAACCTGAGCAACACCGGCACCCACAATCTGACCCTGGCGGGCGTCGTCAGCGGCGCTGGCGGACTGATCAAGAACGGCGCGTCGAACCTGACGCTCAACGGCATCAACACCTTCAGCGGCGGCACCACACTGAACGCCGGTACGCTGACTCTCGGCACTGGTGGCTCTCTGGGCAGCGGCGCGCTGACCGTGGCCGGTGCTTCGACCCTCGACAACTCCGCACCGCTGGTGCTCGCCAACAACGTCAACGTCAATGCGAATCTGGCTCTGGCGGGAAATAACAACCTGACCCTCGGCGGCGTCATCGCCGGTGCCGGCACGCTGACCAAAAATGGTCTGGCCGACGTGACCCTGAGTGGCAACAACACCTTCAGCGGCACGTTCGATGTGCTGTCCGGCAGCCTGACCACGCTGAGTGGTGCGGCGCTGGGCAACAACGCCACGGTCAATCTCGCTGGCGGCGCGGCGCTGAATCTCGGTGCATCGGGCAGCCTCGCCAGCCTCACAGGCAGCGGTACTGCACTGATCGGTACCGGCAACACCCTGAGCCTCGGAGGCAACAACGTCAGCAGTACCTTCGCCGGCATCCTCAGCGGTGACGGTAGCCTGAGCAAACTCGGCACGGGTACGCTCATCCTCAGTGGCATCAGCGACCTGACCGGCGACACCAACGTCAATGCCGGCACCCTACAGGTCAACGGTTCGCTGGCCAGCGGCAATGTGCTGGTCAACAACGGCAGCACCCTCGGCGGCAGCGGCAGCTTGACCGGCGCGGTGACGGTGGCCGATGGCGGTCATCTGGCGGGTGTGACCGGCAGCACATTGACCGTCGGTTCGCTGGTGTTCAACGGTAACTCCAGCTTCGATGTCGGCCTCGGCACTCCGGTGTCCGGTGGCGGCAACGCACTGGTCAACGTCGGCGGCAACCTGACCCTCGACGGTACGCTCAACGTCAGCGACATCGGCGGCTTTGGCAGCGGCGTGTATCGCCTGATCAACTACACCGGTGGCCTGACCGACAACGGCATGCTGATCGGCAGCGTGCCGGGCAGCGTCACCCCGGGCGATCTGGAATTGCAAACTGCCCTGGCCAATCAGATCAATCTGCTGGTCACCGCTCCGGGCGTTACCGTGCAGTTCTGGGACGGCAACCAACTGGTCGCCAACGGTTCGGTGGACGGTGGCAGCGGTACCTGGGGTACCGGCACCACCAACTGGACAGACGTCAACGGCACCACCAACCAAGGCTGGGCCAATAACTTCGCGGTGTTCCAGGGCGCGGCGGGTACCGTCACCGTCAACGGCGCGCAAACCGTCACCGGCATGCAGTTCGTCACCGATGGCTACAGCCTGCAAAACGGCACGGCGGGTTCGCTGAACCTGGTCAACGGTTCGCTGGGCAACGCCTCGGTGCGTGTCGATCCGAACGCGACGGCGACCATCGGCGTAGCGCTCAACGGTGCCGGCACCCTCGGCAAGTACGACACCGGCACCCTGGTGCTCAATGCGGCCAACGGCTACACCGGCGGCACCGCGCTCAATGGTGGCAAGATCGTGGTCGGCAACAACGCGGCGCTCGGCACCGGCGTGTTGACCGCTGCCAACGGCACGGCGCTGGACAGCAACGCTGTCGTCAGCCTCGGCAACGACGTGGTGCTCAACGGTGGCCTGAACGTCGCCGGCTCCAACGCCCTGACCCTCGGCGGCGTGGTCAGCGGCAGCGGCAGTCTGATCAAGACGGGGGCTTCGAGCCTGACCCTCAACGGCAGCAACACCTACAGCGGCGGCACCCAGCTCAATGACGGCACGCTGATCCTCGGCAACAACAGCGCCATCAGCAGCGGTGCATTGAGTGTGCTGGGTAACGGCACCCTCGACAGTACTTCGGCGTTGCAACTGGCCAACGCCATCAACCTCGGCGCAGCGCTGACTCTGGCGGGTAACCAGAACACCACGCTCATCGGGGCGATAACCGGCACCGGTAGCCTGGTGAAAAACGGCGCGGGTGATTTGCTGCTCAGCGGCGCCAACACCTACAGCGGTGGCACCACGCTCAACGGTGGCAGCACCCGCGGTGACACCAGCAGCCTGCAAGGTGCAATCGTCAACAACGCGGCGCTGACCTTCGAGCAAAACGCCGACGGCAGCTACACCGGCAACCTCACCGGCACCGGCACGCTGAACAAAACCGGCAGCGGTCAATTGCTCCTGACCGGCAACAACAGCTTCACCGGCAACACCTCGGTGCAGGCCGGCGACTTGATCGTCAACGGCGTGCTCAACAGCGCCAACGTCATCGTCGACAGCGGCGCGAGCATCGGCGGCAGCGGCCAATTCGGCGGTGCCGTGCAACTGGCCAGCGGCGCGACCCTGACGGGCGGCAACGGGGCGACGCCGTTGTCGGTCGGTTCACTGGCTTTGTCCTCGGCGACCAACCTGGACTTCAGCCTCGGCTCGGCCACCAGTTCGACGACGGTGGTCAACGTCGCCGGCAACCTGACCCTCGACGGCACGCTCAACATCAGCAATGCCGGCGGCTTCGGCACGGGTGTCTATCAACTGTTCAGCTACGGCGGCAGCTTGACCGACAACGGCCTGGTCTACGGCAGCCTGCCGGTCTCGGCGGCCAACCTGACCCTGCAAACGGCCATCGCCAATCAGATCAACCTGTTGGTGCAAGGCACGCCGGGTGAAGTGCAATTCTGGAACGGCGGCAAAACCAACCCGGACGGCAGCATCGGTGGCGGCAGCGGTGTGTGGGGACCGGGGACCAATTGGACCGATCCGACCGGTACCCAGGCGCTGGGCTCCAACGGCCAGTTCGCGGTGTTCGGCGGGCAGGGCGGCACCGTCACGGTGCAAGGCAACCAAAGCTTCACTGGCTTGCAGTTCCTCGGCAGCGGCTACAGCCTGGTGCCTGCGGCTGGCGGCACACTGACGCCTGTCAACGGGGCGGGCGGCAGTCTTGCGCCGGTGCGGGTCAATGCAGGGGCGACCACCGAGATCTCCGTGCCGCTGGTGGGGACTGGCGGTATTGAAAAACTTGATTCCGGCACGCTGTTGCTCAGCGGCGCCAACACCTACAGCGGCGGCACCACCGTCAGTGGCGGTACGCTGATCGGTAACTCCACCAGCCTGCAGGGCAACATTCTCAACAATGCGCAATTGGTGTTCCAGCAGAATGCCAGCGGCCAGTTCAACGGCGTGCTCAGCGGCACCGGACGGATCGCCAAGCGCGGTGCCGGGCGCTTGTTGCTCACCGGTAATCAGCCGTTCAACGGTACGCTTTCGGTGGATCAGGGCGTGCTGCAGGTCGGCAGTCTTGCGGCCCCCGCGTCGCTCGGCGCACAGATCACCGTGGCCAATGGCGCGGGGCTGAGCGGTAACGGCAGCATCGGTTCGCTGGATAACCATGGCGTCGTGGAATCCGGCGCCGCGGATGGCACCCTGAGCGTGGCCGGTAACTTCAACAACGCCGCCGATGGCCTGCTGGCGCTGACGGTCAGTTCACCGACCGCCACACCGCTGGCAGTGGGCGGCACCGCCACCCTTGGTGGCGGTCTGCAAGTGAACAGCCTGGCACCTTTCACCGGCAACACCACGTATTCGCTGATCACCGCTGGCGGTGGCGTGTCGGGGACCTTCAGCAGCACCCATCTGCCGCAATACGCGTTCCTCGACACCGCGCTGATTTACGCTGCGAACGCGGTGAACCTGGCGGTCAGTCGCAACGGCAACTCCTTCGCCGACGTGGCCGCGACCGGCAACCAGTTCAACACCGCCACAGCGTTGACCAACAACGGGCCGGCCGGAACGACGTTGCAGAACGAAATCCTCAACCTCAGCGTCGCTCAGGCACGCAACGCCTTCGACAGTCTGTCCGGGGAAATCCACGCGAGTACGGCCAGCGCGATTCTGGAAGATTCCCGCTACGTGCGCGACGCAGTCAACGACCGCATGCGCCAGCCGTCGTGCAGCGCAACGGACGATCCGCGCAACGCCCTGGCGCCCAGCGACAATCAGTTGAGCAGCAACGGTTGCCACGGCGAGATGGTCGGATGGGTGCGTGCCCTGGGGGCGTGGGGTGAGTCCGATGGCGACAGCAACAGCGCGAAACTGGATCGCAACCTCAGCGGTTTCCTGCTCGGCACCGACAAGCAGCTCGATGATCAGTGGCGCGTTGGGATGGCCGCCGGCTACACCCGCAGCGACATTGACGCCCATGACCGGCGTTCGGACGCCACGGTGGAGAGCTACCACCTGGCGGCGTACCTGAACTCGCAGTTCGATGCACTGGCTGTGCGCCTTGGCGCGGCGTATAGCTGGCATGACATCGAGAGCAAGCGCGACGTCAGCGTCGGCGCCTACAACGATCGGCTGGAGGCCAACTACGACGCACGCAGCGCCCAGGTGTTCGGCGAAGTCGGTTACACCGTCGAGGCGGCCGGCATTGCCCTTGAGCCGTTCGCCGGCCTGGCCTACGTCAACTACGACACCGACAAAGCCAAGGAGAAAGGCGGGGTGGGGCGCCTGTCGGCTGAATCCGACCAGGACATCACGTTCTCCACCCTCGGCCTGCGTGCCGGCAAGCGCATCACCCTGGCCAACGGTGGACAGTTCACCCCGCGTGCCGCCATTGGCTGGCGTCACGCCTTCGGTGACACCAAGCCCGACGCGGACATGACCTTCATCGACGGCGGTGCCTCGTACACCGTGCAGGGTGTGCCGATTGCCGAGGACAGCGCGGTGCTTGAAGCCGGGGTGGATTTCCAGATCAGCCCGACCGGCAAACTCGGCATCGGTTATTCGGGGCAGGTCTCCGGCGACAGCAACGATCATGCGATGACCATCAGTTTCAGCCTCGGGTTCTGATTCGCTTCTGCAATGCTTGACCGCCCGCCAGGGCGGTTTTTTTTGCCTCGGGTTCAGCCATGCCTTGCTCTGCTAGAATCGGCGCCATTGACCCAACGAGGTGCCCCTGATGAGCGAGCCGATCCGCCTGACCCAGTACAGCCATGGTGCTGGGTGCGGTTGCAAGATTTCCCCACAAGTACTGGAAGTGATTCTGGCCGGTAGCGGTGCGCAGAATCTGGACCCGAAGCTGTGGGTCGGCAACGCCTCGCGCGATGACGCCGCGGTCTATTCCATCGATGAAGAGCGCGGCGTGGTATCGACCACCGATTTTTTCATGCCGATCGTCGATGATCCGTTCGATTTCGGTCGCATCGCCGCCACCAATGCCATCAGCGATATCTACGCCATGGGCGGCGATCCGTTGATGGCCATCGCGATCCTCGGCTGGCCGGTCAACGTACTGGCGCCGGAGATTGCCCGGGAAGTCATTCGTGGCGGGCGCTCGGTGTGCGATGAGGCCGGCATACCATTGGCGGGCGGTCACTCCATCGATGCGCCGGAACCGATCTTCGGCCTGGCCGTCACCGGACTGGTGGAAAAACGCCACATGAAGCGCAACGACACCGCCACCGCCGGTTGCTTGCTGTACCTGACCAAACCCTTGGGCATCGGCATCCTTACCACGGCGGAAAAGAAGGGCAAGTTGCGCAGTGCCGACGTCGGCCTGGCCCGCGACTGGATGTGCACCCTGAACAAACCCGGCAGCCGCTTTGGCAAACTCGAAGGCGTGACCGCAATGACCGACGTCACCGGTTTCGGCCTGCTCGGGCATCTGGTGGAAATGGCCGATGGCAGCCAGTTGACCGCGCGTATCGAATACGACCGGGTGCCGCGTTTGCCGGGCGTCGAGTATTACCTCGAACAAGGCTGCGTTCCCGGCGGCACTTTGCGCAATTTCGATAGCTATGCCAGCAAGCTCGGGCGCCTGCAGGAGCTGCACAAGCGCGTGCTGTGTGATCCGCAGACCAGCGGTGGCCTGTTGATTGCCGTCACGCCCGAGGGTAACGCCGAATTCCTCAAAGTCGCCGCCGAGCTGGGCCTTGATCTGGCGCCGATCGGCGAACTGGTCGAGCGACAGATTCACGCGGTCGAGGTGTCTTGATGTCTGTCGACTGCACCGATTACCGCGACATCTTTCTCAACGACCGACCGATGATGGACGCCCGTGCGCCGATCGAATTTTCCAAGGGGTCGTTTCCCGGCGTGGTCAACCTGCCGCTGATGAACGATCACGAGCGGCAACGCATCGGCACTTGCTACAAGCAGCAGGGCCAACAGGCCGCCATCGAAATGGGTCATCAACTGGTGTCGGGGCCGGTCAAGGCCGAGCGGATCCAGGCCTGGGCGGATTTCGCCCGGGCGCATCCCGATGGTCTTTTGTATTGTTTTCGCGGGGGGCTGCGTTCGCAGATCGTTCAGCAATGGCTCAAGGACGAGGCGGGCATCGACTATCCGCGGGTCGGTGGCGGCTACAAGGCCATGCGCACCTTCCTGCTGGAGACGGTCGATCAAGCCGTGGCCCAGTGTGATTTCGTGTTGCTGGGCGGCATGACCGGCACCGGCAAAACCGAAGTGCTGACGCAATTGAGCAACGGGCTGGACCTTGAGGGCTATGCCAATCATCGCGGTTCGAGTTTCGGCAAACGCGCCACGGGCCAGCCGTCGAACATCGACTTCGAGAATCGCCTGGCAGTGGATGTGCTGAAAAAACGTGCCCGCGGCCTCGAGCAATTCGTGCTCGAAGACGAGAGCCGGGCGGTCGGCAGTTGTGCGCTGCCACTGCCGCTGTACCAGGGCATGCAACAGTTTCCGATGGTCTGGCTCGAAGACAGCCTGCAGGGGCGGGTCGAGCGGATCTTGCGCGATTATGTGGTGGACCTGTGTGCCGAGTTCATCACCGTGCACGGCGACCAGGGCTTTACGCTGTTTTCCGAGCGTTTGCTGGAAAGCCTGAATAACGTGCAGAAGCGCCTGGGTGGCGAGCGCCATCGGCGGATGCTGATCCTGATGGAGCAAGCGTTGATCGAGCAGGGCCGCAGCGGTGCGGTGGATTTGCACCGGGGCTGGATCGAAGGGCTACTGGTTGAGTATTACGATCCGATGTACGCCTTTCAGCGCGAGAAGAAGGGCGCGCGGATCGAGTTTGCCGGGGAGCGGGGGGCGGTGTTGGAGTATTTGCGTGAGCGGGTGAATCAACGGGGTTGAGGGTGGATTCAACGACCGCATCGCTGGCAAGCCAGCTCCCACAATGTTCTTGGTTACTCCGGGATTTCGTGGTCACACAAGACCCCTGTGGGAGCTGGCTTGCCAGCGATGAGGCCCGAACCGGCCACACAAGACCCCTGTGGGAGCTGGCTTGCCAGCGATGAGGCCCGAACCGGCCACATAAGATCCCTGTGGGAGCTGGCTTGCCAGCGATGAGGCCCGAACCGGCCACATAAGACCCCTGTGGGAGCTGGCTTGCCAGCGATGAGGCCCGCCCAGGCCACGCAAGACTCAGGTCGGGCAAGCCTCCTGCCCGTTATCCAGCCCTTGCTTGTAGATATTGCTCTGCAGGCTGGCCTTGCCGTTGTGCCAGGTCAGCGTCAGGACATACAGCGAATCGAAGTCGCTGGATTCCCAATCTTCGGTGATCTTCTGCTTCTTGCCGACCGCTTCCCCGGCGACCTTGTTGATCAACTCGGGCAGATAGCCGTGGGACCACGCCGTGTAAATGACCGAGTTGTGATACTTGTCGTGCAGCAGTTCATCGGCCAGGTCGCTGGTATCGTTGGCCGAGAAGTTGATGTTCACCGGCAGACCGAGCTTGATCGCGCTGGGGCTGATGGTCATCAATGGGCGAATGTAACTGTAGGAGTTGTCCAGCTCGCCTTCCTCGACGTTGCGCGTCGGGTTGGCGGCAAATACGTAGTCGGCCTTGCCGAACTTTTCCGGCAGCAGGGTCGCGAGGTCGATCGCACGGTTCAGTCCCTGGCAATTGAGCTGGCCCAGGCCACCGGCCGGTTTTTCCGCGTGACGCAGGAACACCAGCGTCTGGGTGCCATCGGCCGGCTGAGCGCGGCTCTCACTGGATTCGAGCGACAAAAACAACGCACTGGTTGCCAGCAGGGCGGGCAAGAACAGGTAGGCGCGATGTTTGAAGCGATTGGCAAATTTCAGTGGATTGATCATGGAATAAAGGGTTCTTCAGCGCATTGGGTTTAAGGCTGACAAACCTTTACACCGCGACTTTCCAGCGTCGGGTGTTTTCCATGTCGTGAAGCCGGTCCGTTTCAAAGGGGCAGTGCTCAGAGTCCTCTGAAGCCCATTGGTTCGATTCCGGCCGAGAGCGCAGCAATTTACCGGTAACCTTCAACGGGTTGCAGCGAAGGTTATCGACATGATGTTGCGGATTTATGGACACCCTACACCCAAGGCTCGCAATCACGCTGTGATCCGCATTGATCTCGACCATCAGCGTTATTGATGGCATCCACGCTCTCAATCCGCGTGATCTCCTTTATGATCGGCGTTCTCAATTTTTTCGTGGATCCAACCCATGACCGATTTGTCTGTATTCCCCATCACTGAAAAATGGCCGGCCCAGTATCCGGAGTGGATTCAGCTGTACTCCTTGCCGACCCCCAACGGCGTCAAGGTCTCGATCATGCTGGAAGAGATTGGCCTGCCGTATGAGCCGCATCGCGTCGGTTTCGAAACCAACGATCAGATGTCCCCCGAGTTCCTGTCGTTGAACCCCAACAACAAGATTCCGGCGATCCTCGACCCCCACGGTCCTGGCGGTCAGCCGCTGCCGTTGTTCGAATCCGGCGCGATCCTGATTTACCTGGCTGACAAGAGCGGGCAACTGCTAGCGCAGGAAGGGGCCAGCCGTTACGAAACCATTCAGTGGCTGATGTTTCAGATGGGCGGCATCGGTCCGATGTTTGGCCAGTTGGGCTTTTTCAATAAGTTCGCCGGCAAAGACTACGAAGACAAACGTCCCCGTGACCGTTATGTGGAAGAGAGCAAACGCCTGCTCGGTGTTCTCGATAAACGCCTGCAAGGTCGGGAGTGGATCATGGGCGAACGCTACACCATCGCCGACATCGCCACGTTCCCATGGATCCGCAACCTGATCGGCTTTTATGAAGCCGGCGATCTGGTCGGCATCCAGAACTTCCCGAACGTCACCCGCGTGCTGGAAAAATTCCTCGCACGGCCGGCAGTGAAGCGCGGTCTGGAAATCCCGAAACCGCTCTCCAACTAACCCATCCCCCGCTTTTCAGGATTGCCCATGTCCAGTCAGTTCCCCGAAGCACGCCCACGCCGTCTGCGCCGCAATGCGAGCCTGCGCAGTCTGTTCCAGGAAACCGAGTTCAGCCTGAACGACCTGGTGCTGCCGATATTCGTCGAAGAAGAAATCGATGACTTCGTCCCGATCAAAAGCATGCCCGGCGTAATGCGCATTCCAGAGTCGAAACTGGCCGGCGAGATCGAGCGGTATGCCCGGGCCGGGATCAAGTCGGTGATGACCTTCGGCGTGTCCCATCACCTCGATAGCAATGGCAGCGATACCTGGAACGACAACGGCCTGGTGTCGCGCATGTCGCGCATTGCCAAGGACGCGGTGCCGGAAATGATCGTCATGTCCGACACCTGTTTTTGTGAATACACCGACCATGGCCATTGCGGCGTGCTGCACAACCATGAAGTCGACAACGACCAGACCCTGCTCAACCTCGGCAAGCAAGCGGTCGCCGCGGCCCGTGCCGGTGCCGACGTGATCGCGCCGTCCGCCGCCATGGACGGGCAGGTCCAGGCGATTCGCCGGGCGCTGGACGCAGCCGGGTTCACCCAGACGGCAATCATGGCCTATTCGACCAAATTCGCATCGGCACTGTATGGTCCGTTCCGCGAAGCCGGCGGCAGCGCGCTCAAGGGTGATCGCAAAAGCTATCAAATGAACCCGATGAACCGCCGTGAAGCGTTGCGTGAATCGCTGCTGGACGAGCAGGAAGGGGCCGATGCGCTGATGGTCAAACCGGCCGGTGCGTATCTGGACATCATCCGCGACATTCGCGAGGCCTCGCGCCTGCCATTGTCGGCGTATCAAGTCAGCGGCGAGTACGCGATGATCAAATTCGCTGCCCAGGCAGGAGCCATCGATGAGGACCGCGTGGTGCGCGAAAGCCTTGGTGCAATCAAGCGGGCCGGCGCTGACCTGATCTTCACTTACTTCGCGATGGACCTGGCGCTGGCCGGGATCTGAACGACACCACCTATCTCACAATGGATTTTTCGAAGTCAGGGATTGTTGAAAAACGGCCGAATCCCGTGGTGATTGAAATACCGCTCAATCACCTTCGGATCGGAACACGTCTCGGCAATCGCCACATAGGTATCGGGCCGTAACAGGTAAAAGCCGTTGCGGCCCAAACCTGCTTCTTCAAACGCCGGCCGCCAATCGAACACCTGCAACGGCAGATGGTGTTCGTGGCACCAGGCAATCATCTCGTCGCTGGTGTCGCCGTACACATGCACCTGCCACGTCAGGCATTTCAGCGATTCGAAATTGTCACCCTCACCGTCGTGGGCCCAGGGCAAGCGGTCGCCGCCGTGCACGTGCCCGGCAACGCCGTTGCTCAGGGGCATCCCGCGGTAGTTCAGGGTGATCTGCGACACCGTGCGGAACAGGAATTCACGGGAGGTTTCAAACGAGGCCATTTTTGGAATCAGAAATGGCGCCAGGCGTGTGCGCAGCACATCGGCCATGGGGCCTTCGGCGGTGACGAACGTGAACACTCGGTCGGTGGTGGCCACCAACTTGCGGGCGAAGGCGATGCGTTCGGTTTCATAGGTGTCGAGCAATCCGGTCTCGGCACCGCCGCTCAGCACCGCCGCGAGTTTCCAGGCGAGGTTAATCGCGTCGCCGATGCCAGTGTTCATGCCCTGGCCACCCGCCGGGCTGTGCACATGGGCGGCGTCGCCCAGTAAAAACGCCCGGCCGGTGCGGAAATGCTCCGCCACCCGATGATGCACGCGGTAGGTCGAGAACCCGTTCAATTGTTCGATCTTGACCTGCATGTGCTCGATAGCCCGGCTGCTGACGTCTTCGAATCGCAGGGTTTCAGCCTGCTCGGCCCGTTCATCGCGCACGGTGCCGATCAATCGCGCTCGGCCTTCAGAGGCCAGCGGGAACACCGCGAGGAAGTCCGCTTCATCAAGATCCACGTGCAATTCGCCATTGAACGCCGGACCGCTGGCCTGCACGTCGGCGACGTAGAAAATCTGTTGATAGGTGCCGCCGGGAAATCCGGTGTCCAGGGTTTTGCGCACGATTGAGCGGGCGCCGTCGCAGCCCGCCAGGTAGCAGGCCTGGCAGGTTTCCCGTTGACCGTCGGCCAGGCGCAAGGTGGCGGTGATGCCATCGCCGGTTTCCTCGAAGCCCAGCAACTCGGTGTCGCGTTCTACGCGGATGCCGAAGGTTTCGAGGCGCTCGATCAGCAGCCGCTCGTGTTCATCCTGCGGGAAAATTTCGAGAAACGCGTAGGGCGTCAGACCCTCGCCGACACGGCTCAGCGGCAAGCGCGCCACGGGCTCGCCCTTGACCCAGAAATTGGCCGCAGCCACGCGATGACCGTGCTGGACGATGGCATCCGCCAGGCCGAGCTGGCGATACAGCTCCAGCGTCCGCGCCTGCACGGCCAGCGCCCGCGACGTGGTGCCGGGGGCTGACGTCTTGTCGATGATCCGCACGCGGATCCCCAGTTTGCTCAGCCACAAGGCCAGCACCAGCCCGGTGGGGCCGGCGCCGATGATCAAGACGTCGCTTCGGTGCATGAACCCGTCCTCTTCGCCGTGTGGTTCAAGTATGGTCCACAGGCGTAGGGCGGCCAGGCTGACTGCTCAACGGAAAAAACGGGCGTTGACGATTAGAAGTCGATGGTGCCCGACAGCTTCGCCATCCGGGGGTCGCCCTGGGTCAGGTAGCCGCCCTGGGCCGATTCCCAATACTTCTTGTTGGCCACGTTCTCGACGCCGAAGCGCAGGGTCACGTCTTTCTCCTGGACCTTGAAGGCGTAGCGAGCGCCGACGTCGAAGCGGTTCCAGGTCGGCAGGCTGAGGTTGTTTGCGGCATCGGCGTACTGGCCGCCGGTGCGCAACATCCGGCCATTGAGTGCTACGCCTTGCAGGCCGGGTACATCCCAATCGACGCTGGCGTTGAACTGAAAGGTCGGGACACCGATGGCGTGGTTGCCGTCGTTGAGGCCGCCCTGGGTTTTCTTCAATTCGGTGTCCATCACCGTGACGCCGCTGAGCAGACGCAAACCGTCGATGGGCTCGCCGAATACGTTGAGTTCCACGCCTTTATTGACTTGTTCACCGTCGTTCACGAAGCGTGCGGTGGTGTCGTCGATGACTTCGGTATAACCATCCGCCGGCTGCTCGATGCGATAAACACCGAGGGTGGCGCCATAGGTGCCCATGTCGACTTTCACACCGGCTTCGATCTGCTTCGAGCGCGCCGGGGCGAACGCTTCATTGCCATTGACCACGACTCGCGAACCCGACGTCGTCGGCGAGGTCGGCCCCTGCGCCAGACCCTCGATGCGGTTGGCGTAGAACGACACGTGTTCCCACGGCTTGAACACGATGCCGTACACCGGCGTGGTGATCGATTCGTCATAGTTGGACGTGCGGGTGCCGGTGCCGTAGGCATAGCCCTGAACGACCATTTGCTGGCGCCGCACACCGACGGTCACCAGCAGGCGATCATCGAAGAACCCCAGGGTGTCGGACACCGCGCCGCTGCGCACGAAGGTCTTGCCGGTGATGCCCGGATCGTGCAGGTCTCCGCCGGAGAAGCCGCCCTGTGGTGCCGGAACGTCAACCGGGTGATAGATGTTGTTCGGGTAACGGGTCAGGTCGAAATCGTAGGCGTTGCGCTGTTGCGTCCAGATGCCGGCCAGGCCGAAGTTGAGTTGGTGGCTGACCGGGCCAGTGGCGAATTTGCCGTTGAGGCCGGCCATGGTGCTGGTGTTGTCCTCGTCGTGGGGAATGAACGAGCCGGTCGTGGTGGAGCTGCCATCGTTTCCGACCAGGGTCGTGCTGTTGTAGTTGCCGACTTCGCGGGTGTGTTTGGCACCGGCGGCCGCGTAAGCGGTCCAGCTCTCGTTCAGGTCGTACTCAGCGCGCAGCATGCCGAAGGTGTCTTCAATCTGAGTGAAGCCCCACTTCTGTGCGTAGTTGGTGTCGGCCGATGGCGCATCCGGGATGTGCGTGGCGGTGCCGAGGTTCACCGAACTGCGGCCACCGTTGATGCGTTCCTTCGAGTAGACGAAATCACCGGAAATACGCAAGGCATCGCCACGATAGTCGAGGCCGATGGCGAACAGTTTGGAGCGCTGGTTTTCATCGTCGATGGCGGTGTCGCCTTCGCGTTGCGACAGGTTGATGCGCGCACCGAAGCGGTTGTCCTCGCCGAAGCGTTGGCCGACATCCAGATGCTCACCGATGCGCCCGTCGTCACTGATGTCGGTGCTGAAGCGACGCAGCGGCACGTCACCGGCACGTTTGGGTTGCAGGTTGACGCCGCCACCGATGCCGGAGCCGGTGGGGGTCACGCCGTTGATGAAGGCATTCGGGCCTTTGAAGACTTCCACACGCTCCAGCGCGTCGGTGGAAATGATCTGCCGCGGCAGGATGCCGTAGAGACCGTTATAGGAAATATCGTCACCGTTGAGGGGCAGGCCACGGATCATGAAGGTCTGGGCCTGGTTGGAAAACCCGGAAGCCTGACGCACCGAAGAGTCGTTGAGCAAAACGTCGCCAACGGTTTCGGCCTGCTGGTCGCGGATCAGTTGTTCGGTGTAGGCCGTCACGCTGAACGGCACGTCCATCGCGTCCTGATTGCCCAGTACGCCCAGTTGGCCGCCCCGCGCTACCTGACCGCCGGCGTACACCGGTGGCAGCTCGGACGGTGACGGGGCCTGGGCGTTGACGTTGACGTCGTCCAGCACCAGCGCTTTGCCATCGCCTTGCGGCGCGGGTGCGGGGGTTGCGGCATGGGCGGTGATGGTTAATGAGCAAAGCAGGGCGATCAGCGTCGGGCGAAAGGGCGCGCCGGTGCGGACTGGAGTAATCATGTTTCGTTCCTGGGCGGTGAGCGCCGGTAGAAAAGGAAATGACGGCGCAAAACTCCATGCGCAAATGCGACTCCAGATACAAATGATAAGAGTTCCCAGTCGCATCGCGCAATCATTTTGTCATTACGGTCTGCAGGTAAAGATTTGAGGGGGTTGGAATTCCCATCACTCCGGGCGGAGATTCAGGATGTTGGAGGAACAGCAGCTCAGCGTTGCAGTCATAGCCTGCGCAATGCCATTGGTCGTATGGTTAACCCGGTTCAACGGACCCCCAGGAGCAACATGCAAGCCCAACGATTGATCATGAGCATCGCCGCGTTGCTGGTGTTGGCCGGTTGCAGCAGCCAACGGACCCAGGAACCACCGGTGCGCAAACCTGCCGAGGTCAAGGCGCAAATCGTGCGTTTGCTGCCGGCCAAAACGGTCGACCGTGAAGGTTGGGCCACGGATATCTACGCTGCGTTCGCCGCGCAGAGCATTGCACCGACCACGCAAAACCTGTGTGCCGTGCTGGCGGTGACCGAGCAGGAATCAACTTTCCAGGTCGACCCGACCGTGCCGGGGCTGGGCAAGATCGCCCGTGAGGAGATCGATCGCCGAGCGACCAAGGCACACATTCCCGGACTGCTGGTCAGCGGCGCACTGCGGGTGAGTTCGCCCAATGGCAAAACCTACAGCGACCGCCTGAATGCAGCGCGCAGTGAGAAAGAACTGAGTGCGATCTTCGATGATTTCATCGGCATGGTGCCCATGGGCCAGACCCTGTTCGCCGGTTTCAACCCGGTACACACCGGTGGGCCGATGCAGGTCAGCATCGACTTTGCCGAGCAACAGGCCAAGGGGTATCCCTACCCGGTGGATGGCTCGATCCGTCGTGAAGTCTTTACCCGCCGCGGCGGCATGTATTTCGGCATCGCCCATTTGCTGGGTTACCCGGTGAGTTACGAACAGCCGCTGTATCGCTTTGCCGACTTCAATGCCGGTTGGTACGCCAGCCGCAATGCCGCGTTCCAGAACGCTGTCAGTCGTGCCTCGGGCATCCCGCTGGCGCTGGATGGCGACCTGGTCCGCTACGGCTCGATCATGCCCGGCAGCACGGAGCTGGCGGTGCGCACCCTTGGCAAGCAGTTGGACATGCGTAATCCGACGATCAGGGACCAACTGGAGGAGGGCAGCAGCCTCGAATTCGAGAACAGCAAGCTCTATCAGCGGGTCTTTGCCTTGGCCGAACAGACCGAGGGGCGACCGCTGCCCCGAGCGGTGTTGCCGGGGATTGTCCTGCAAAGCCCGAAAATCACTCGAAAACTCACCACCGCGTGGTTCGCCAAACGGGTTGATGAGCGTTATCAGCGTTGTATGGCGCGTCATTGAGGCTCAAAAAAACGCGGGCATGAAAAAGCCCGGCTGATCAGGCCGGGCTTTTTGCTGGGGTACTGCGGTGGGGCGATTCAGTTACGCAACGGTGTTGCCATGCAGGCGGTCGGAACCATCGGCGGCGACTTCGTTGCCTTTCAGACGATCCGAACCATCAGCCGCGACGGTGTTGCCGTGCAGGCGGTCAGAACCATCAGCGGCGACGGTGTTGCCGTGCAGGCGGTCAGAACCATCAGCGGCGACTTCGTTACCTTTCAAACGATCCGAACCATCGGCAGCGACGCGTTTTTCGATCAGGCGATCCGAACCGCCTTCAGCCACACGATTCTGGATCAAACGATCCGAACCACCTTCAGCCACACGGCTTTCAATCAGTCGATCCGAGCCGCCTTCAGCGACTACGGGTTGAGCAGAGGTCGCGGCAAACGCGTTAACTGCGAAGATCGAGAATGCGATGCTGAGGATGGTTTGGCGTTTCATGATCGTGTGCTCCGGGGTGTTTGGTTGGTATGGAGCCAATGTTACGCCGCACAATTTTTAAGAGAACTTCATTGAAGTGATGTTGAACATCGACAGGATTGATGTTGCCAGCAACCTACCTGTGGTGGGGTTGATGTTGCGACTCAAAGCACCTTCACCGCGCGACCGATGAATTGAATCGGCCCGGTTGGCTTGCCGATTGGCGAGCCATTGGGGTTTTCCAGCGTCAGCTCGAACAGTTGGTTGGGCTCCAGCGGTGGCAGTTTGTCCAACGCCACCGAAAGCGTTTGCCCCGGCTTCACCAGGCCGAGGGACACCGGTCCTTGCCAGCCTTCGGCCTTGGTCCAGAACTCCAGTGCCTTGTCTGCCGGAACCTCCACGACACCCAGCGGGATCAGCTGGATTTCCCTGGGGTTGCTGGCCTGAATGACCCAACCGGGCGCCTTGTCCTGCGGGGCGACCAGCACCACCAGATAAGTCGGTTTGGCCGTGGTTTGCGTCAGCAGCAACGCGCCGAGCAACAAGCTGGCAGCCAGCCCGGCGCCTGTAAGCCCTCGCCACAGAGGCAGGCGATTCCACCAGGTTACGGGTGTGATCGCACGCGTTGTCGATGATGGGCGACTCAGGGTATTCACACTGCGTTCGATGCGCTGCCACAGGTGCGCCGATGGGGTTTGTGGTTCGGCCAGTTCGGTCAGGCCCAGCAGACGGCGCTCCCAGCTGTCGACGGCGTTGCGCAGCGCGATATCGCTGCGCAGGCGTTGCTGAACCTCGGCTCGCTGCTCGGCGGACAGCGTTCCCAGCACATACTCACTGGCCAGCTCATCGAGCGCTTGCGGGGTTTCGTCGGTCGGTCTGTCGATCATCCCATGCACTCCCGCAATGCCGTCAGGCTCCGCTTGATCCACGCTTTGACGGTGCCCAGCGGGGTGCCGAGTTTGTGTGAAATCTGTGCGTGGGAATAGCCGTCGACATAGGCGTGCACAATGCAATTGCGCCGCGCCGGTTCGAGTTGTTCCAGGCACAAGTGGATGCGAGCTGAGTGCTCCTGGACATCAAAGGTGTCCTCGCTGTCTGGCATGTCGACCTCGCCTTGAATTTCGCGATGGTGATCACGCAGGTAATTGAGTGCCAGATGCCGGGTCACGCTGAACATCCAGCCCCGGGCCGAACCCCGCGCCGGGTCAAAACGCCCGGCGCCGGTCCAGATCTTCAGAAATGCATCGTGGACGATGTCCTCGGCCAGCGCCGTATCCCGCACCAGACGCTTGGCCACCCCCAACAGCCGCGGGCTCTCCTGCACATACAAATCGCGCAGGGCCTGACGCTCGCCGCGAGCGCAGGCAGCCAAGTGGTGTTCGTAGTCGAAGAGGGTTTCGGGCAAGGACACTGTTCTCGGCCGGCGGTGGATTGATAGGTCGAATGCAATCTAGCAAACAATTGGCATTCCTGTGGGCGCGCTTCGCTCCCACAGGTTGATCACGTCAGATCCCGGGCCTCAACTGGCCGCCCAGAAAATATAATCCGCCTGATATTTCACCACTTCCTGCTTGCCCTTGTTGGCGGTCGTGCATTCGCTACTTGGTGCGACACCGCCCTTGAGCGCGACGCGCTGGATATAGCTGACACCGCTCATGGCGCCTTTGCCTTCAGCCGGGTTGGCCTTGACCAGTTGGTAAGGCAGGTTGCCCGGGCTCGATGGCGCCACGGCGAGTTGAGTGCCGGTGACTTTCGACCCGTCCTTGGCCTGCCAGGTAGCCGGTGGTCCGAAATAGGTGCCGACCTGCTTGCCGCTGCGATCATTGAGCACGGCTTTAGGGCCGACGAAGGTCCACTCGGTCTGGCCGGCCGCATTGGCCTTGTTCCGGCATTCGTAGGTAATTTCGCCGACCCCGGTGGTCTCCATTGCCACCTTGTGTCCGTCCGGTACCTTGATGCTGTCGGGCAGACCGGTCTGGGCGTAGACCGCAGGAACGGTGGCGAACAAACCGACAAGGCAAATAAGCTGTTTGGCGTTCATCAATAGCTCTCCAAAAGTGGGTAATGCACTGGGCAGCAACAGGGGCTGCTACAGGTACTACCCTTGGCAAGGCATTCTGGATGCAGTGCATCGAAGAAATTTTTCAGCGCGGCAAGAGTCAGCTGCTGGAGAGCATCCCAAGGAGGTGTGTATGTATCAGCTCTATGGTCACCAGAACTCGGGCGCGGCGGCGGTCGAGGCCGCGCTGGAGCTGTGTGATATTCCTTATCGTTTCATTGATGTCGAGTCGTCTGCGGAGGCTGCGCAGGCGTTGGTGAAACTCAATCCGCTCAAGCAGATTCCGACCCTGCAACTGCCCGACGGCAGCATCCTGACCGAGAGTGCGGCGATCCTGATTCATCTGGCGTTGACGTTTCCATCGTCGAAACTGTTGCCGGATGCCCCCGCCGACCGCGATCAGGCCATTCGCGGCCTGGCATTTATTGTCAGCAATTGTTACTCGGCAATCGGCATCATCGATTACCCCGAACGCTGGCTGGCCACGACCGATGAAGCCTCGCGGCAAAACCTGATGGCGGGTACCCGTGCCCGGCTGCACTGGAGTTGGGAGGTGTTTGCCGACCAGTTCTCGGGGGAGTTGTATCTGGGCGAAGAAACGCCTGGCGCGCTGGATGTGCTGGCGGCGGTGGTCACGCGGTGGGCGGGGAGCCGGGAGCATTTACGCCGTACGCGACCCGGTTTTTATGCCTGGCTGGAGCGGATTGACCGGCATCCGACATTGGCGCCGGTGTTTGCCCGGCATTGGCCTGCCTGAACAACAACGCCGATCAATTGCAGGAGCGAGCAGCCTCGCTCCTGCAGGGGGGGCGGCGGGCGGGCGCTATTCGCCGCGAATGTACTGCTCCAGCTGGCGGATCAGTTCAGCCTGTTCAGCGATGGCTTCCTTGACCAGGTCGCCGATCGACAGCAAACCGATCAACCGGCCGTTTTCCACTACGGGCAAGTGACGCAGACGTTTTTCGGACATGATGCCCAGGCAGGTATCGACCGTCTGGTGCGTGTCCACGGTGATCACCGGCGACACCATGATGTCGCGCACCGGCGTACCCACCGAAGAACGGCCATGCAGCACCAGTTTGCGCGCGTAATCACGTTCACTGATGATGCCCAGCACTTCATCGTTCTCCACCACCAGCAAGGCGCCGACATTCTTCTCGGCCATCTTCATCAGCGCTTCCAGCACCATGTGATCCGGTTTGATCTGGTGCACTTCCTGGTTTTTCTGATCTTTCAACTTGAGCAGTTGCGCGACGGTTTTCATGGCGGTTTCCCGGGTGTTGTCGTTGTCCTTGAAGAATCGTAGACACAAGCGTTCAGGGCAAGGGCGAAAGCGGCAGATAACGCGCAAAAAACGTCATTTGCCGGTTTTTCTTTCGAATCCGCAAAAGATCGCCGCCTTCGGCAGCGCCTGCACTGGAATGCGTACACCCTGTAGAGCTGGCGAAGGCTGCGACCTTTTCAAGGCGATGACGCGTAGAATTGCCCCCCTAAATCAACTCCGAGGTTTGCAGTGGTGGATTTACCCCAGGGCTTCGTCCTGACCCGGCATTGGCGCGATACCCCGGCGGGTACGGAAGTCGAGTTCTGGCTGGCGACTGACAGCGGTCCCCGGCGCATCCGCCTGCCGCATCAGCCGTCGGTGGCGTTCCTGCCGGCCAGCCAGCGCGAGCAGGCCGAAGCGCTGCTGCACGACGAAAAAAACGTCGAACTCAAACCGCTGTCCCTGCTGGATTTCGAGCATCGCCCGGTGCTCGGCCTGTATTGCCGCCAGCACGGGCAGTTGATGCGCCTCGAAACCGCGTTGCGCCGGGCGGACGTCGAAGTCTACGAAGCCGACGTGCGCCCGCCGGAACGCTACATGATGGAGCGCTTCATCACCGCGCCCGTACGCTTTGGCGGTACGCCGGGCGAGGGTGGCCTGCTGCTCGATGCGCAGATGAAGCCCGATCCTGACTATCGACCCAGCTTGAAACTGGTGTCGCTGGACATCGAAACCACTGCTCAGGGCGATTTGTACTCCATCGCCCTGGAAGGCTGTGGCGAGCGTCAGGTGTACATGCTCGGCCCGCCCAACGGCGACGACAGCGCGGTGGATTTCCAGCTCGAATACTGCGAGTCACGCACGCTGCTGCTGAAAAAGCTCAACGACTGGTTCGCCCGACATGACCCCGATGCGATCATCGGCTGGAACGTCGTGCAGTTCGACATGCGGGTGCTGCACGAACACGCCCGACGCCTGGGCGTACCGCTCAAGCTGGGGCGTGGCGGCGAGGACATGCAATGGCGCGAACACGGCAGCGGCAATCATTACTTCGCGTCCGCTGCCGGGCGACTGATCATCGACGGCATCGAAGCCCTGCGTTCGGCGACCTGGAGCTTCCCCTCGTTCAGCCTGGAAAACGTCGCGCAAACCCTGCTCGGCGAAGGCAAGGCCATCGACACCCCGTACCAGCGCATGGACGAGATCAACCGCATGTTCGCCGAGGACAAACCGGCGCTGGCCAAATACAACCTCAAGGACTGCGAGCTGGTCACGCGGATTTTCGCCAAGACCGAGTTGCTGACTTTCCTGTTGGAACGGGCCAGCGTCACCGGCTTGCCGGTCGATCGTATGGGCGGATCGGTGGCAGCGTTCACCCATCTCTACATGCCGTTGATGCACCGTCAGGGCTTTGTCGCGCCAAACCTCGGTGCTAAACCGCCACAGGCCAGCCCTGGCGGGTTTGTCATGGATTCACAGCCGGGGCTCTACGAGTCAGTGTTGGTGTTCGATTACAAGAGCCTTTACCCGTCGATCATTCGTACGTTCCTGATTGACCCGGTGGGGCTGATCGAAGGACTCAAGCACCCCGACGACGTCGACTCGGTGCCGGGCTTTCGCGGTGCGCGTTTTTCCCGTACCCGTCATTGCTTGCCGTCCATCGTCGCGCGGGTTGCCGAAGGCCGGGAAACCGCCAAGCGCGAACACAATGCGCCGCTGTCCCAAGCGCTGAAAATCATCATGAACGCGTTCTATGGCGTGCTCGGTTCCAGCGGTTGCCGCTTCTTCGATACGCGCCTGGCGTCTTCCATCACCTTGCGCGGTCACGAAATCATGCTGCGCACCCGCCAGTTGATCGAAGCCCAGGGGCACACGGTGATTTATGGCGACACCGACTCGACCTTCGTCTGGCTGCATCGTGCCCACGGCCAACAGGAAGCCGCACAGATCGGACGTGCTTTGGTCGATCACGTCAATCAATGGTGGCGCGAGCATGTGCGGCAGGAGTACGGGCTGGAGAGCGCGCTGGAGTTGCAGTTCGAAACCCACTACAAGCGCTTCCTGATGCCGACCATTCGCGGGGCGGAGGAGGGCAGCAAGAAACGTTACGCGGGGCTGGTCACCCGCGCCGACGGCACCGACGAGATGGTCTACAAAGGCCTGGAGACCGTGCGCACCGACTGGTCGCTGCTGGCCCGGCAGTTCCAGCAGGAGCTGTATTCAATGATCTTCCACCGCAAGCCGTATCAGGACTACGTGCGCGATTACGTGCGCAAAACCCTGGCGGGTGAATTCGATGATCGCCTGATCTACCGCAAACGCCTGCGCCGCACCCTCGACGACTACCAGCGCAACGTGCCGCCGCATGTGCGGGCGGCGCGCATCGCCGATGATTACAACGACCAGCAGGGTCGCCCGCGGCAATACCAGAACGGTGGCTGGATCAGCTACGTGATCACCGTTGCCGGCCCCGAGCCGTTGGAGACCCGCAGCGCGCCCATCGATTACGATCACTACATCAGCAAGCAACTGCAACCGGTGGCGGACGCGATCCTGCCGTTTGTCGACGATGACTTCTCAACCCTGATTGGGGGGCAACTGGGCCTGTTTTGAGTCCATCAACGACAGGGTCCAGTCATCCAGGATGCCGTGGAAGTATTGGTTCAAGGCCTGGTGAAACGGGCTGCCATCGGCGCAGACCTGGGCGAACAGGGTCATCGATGAATGAAACTTCAAGTCGTCGGGATGGCCGAAAATCGCCGCCACCGAGCGCTGCTGTATGTTCAGAACTTCCTGGGTGCAGATGCGCAGCCGGGCACCCAACAACGGGTGCTCAAGGTAAGCCTGCGCTTCTTCCCGGGAGCGTATCGCGAAGTGTCGGGACATTTCACTGCCGCCCAGCCCGGCGAACTGCGGAAAGACGAACCACATCCAGTGGCTGCGTTTGTGGCCGGCAGCCAGTTCGGCCTGAACCCGGTCGAACACCGGGTCTTGCGCCTGGATAAAGCGTTGCAGATTAAAATCGTCCGGGTGATCAGTGCTTCTCATATCGAAGCCCTCTGACTGCGCGTTGGCTCAGACCATCGCCAGCCGCTGCTTGCGTTTGGGCGCGTGAAACGCTTGGTCCAGCGCCTCCAGATCCCCTGCCTCAAGTTGCAACTGCGCGGCCTGCGCATTGAGTCGAACATGTTCGGGGTGGACCGCCTTGGGGATAGCGATCACGCCGTCCTGGCGCAGCAGCCACGCCAGCGATACTTGCGCAGGCGTCACGCCATGGCGGGCGGCCACTTGTTTGAGCGTGGCATTGGCGAGCATTTTTCCGCCTTGGCCGATCGGGCAGTAGGCCATGACCGGCATCTTGTGCTGCTGGCACCAGGGTAAAAGATCAAATTCTATGCCGCGTTGCTCCAGGTTGTAGAGCACCTGATTGGTGGCGCAGGCCGGGGCGTTCAGTTCCAGCAGGTCATCGACGTCGAAATTGGACACGCCCCAACGGCCGATCTTGCCCGACTCGCGCAGGCGTTCGAAGGCTTCGACGGTTTCTTCCAGAGGGTATTGGCCGCGCCAGTGCAGCAGATACAAATCGATATGATCGGTCTTGAGCCTGCGCAGGCTTCGCTCGCACGCTTCGGGGACGCCTTTGTGGCTGGCGTTGTGCGGGTAGACCTTGCTGACCAGGAAAACCTCGTCGCGCTGGCCGGCGATGGCTTCGCCCACCACTTTTTCGGCGCCACCTTCGGCGTACATTTCAGCGGTGTCGATCAGGGTCATGCCCAGGTCGATGCCTTGGCGCAGGGCGGCGACCTCTTCTTTGTGGCGGGTGGGGTCTTCGCCCATCTGCCAGGTGCCTTGGCCGATGATGGGGACGTGGGTGTTGGCCAGTTGCTGGGTTCGCATGGGTGTTTTCCCTTTTGCTCGATACTTAAGTTGGCATCAGGATAGCTGCAGGGTTCCGTATTGGCGGCCTCTGGGCCGGCCTGTTTGTTTTGGTGGTCTGCTTTCCAACCTGTAGGAGCCGGCTTGCTGGCGAATGCGCCCTATCAACCCTCCACCCCCCATTTGCATCCGTTGTTGCCTGCCAATGATCGATTCGCCACTCCCGACACTGCACTTTTTCCAATTGCCCGGCTCTATCCATAGCCGTTGCGGCGAATCCCGCCGCACAGGAATGTGCCAGCCCAATCCCTTATGGTTCGAGTGTTGCCCTTTAACCTTATCCGCGTTCGCCTGCTCGCCGGTCTGTTGCTGCTTAGCGCCAGCGGCTGCAGCCATCAGCCCGGCAATGATCTGTTCAGCCAGATTCGCGACGGGAAACCCCAGGAATTCCTGCAAACCAGCGTCGATCGCATGGCCACGCTGGCGATGCGCGACAACCTCGACAGCCTTTACTTGCTGATGAGCAAGTTGTACCTGCGCAACCCCGACGAGTTGAAAAAATCCGGCTTTCTCGACGCCCGCACCGCCGGCAAGCAAGTGCGCATGGCCATCGAACAACAGCAGCCACTCCCCACCCTGGGCGGTAAAAAAGACCTGGCGGCGTTGCGCTTTGCCATGAGCCCGGAGTTTCTAGGGGACCGGGTCGGCGCGTTCATTTATGCCATCGGCAGCATGCTGGTCACCGCCCACGGTAATCGCCTGGAGTTCTACATGACCGACGCGATCAACCCGACCTTCGTCAGCAACGCCGCGCGCAATATCGAAATCGCCACCTGGATATTGAGTCAGCGGCAGAACAAGGATGGCCAGCCCATGCTGTTCTCCAACGAAATCTCGGAGGAGGGCAGTAACCTGAGTTTTGCCGTGGAGTTCGGCAAGATCGTCGCGCGGCTGGACCTGCTGACCCAGATGCTTGACGAGCGCTACCGGCGGATCGGTCTGAATTATGCGCAGAGCCTGTTGTTCCTGAATTTCCTGCCCGTCCAGTGAGTGCACCACCCCATTGCATATGGCATAAAGATAGATCGCATCGATATAACTGGTTATAAGAAATATCGCTATGCTGCTGGCCAGATTTTCCCTGCGGTCTATGTGGACGTATCAATGGATTTAGTGAACATCGGGTTGGTCGTGGCCGGGCTGGTTGTCGGCTTCATCGTCGGCATGACTGGCGTGGGTGGCGGGTCGTTGATGACTCCGATCCTGCTATGGTTCGGTATCAATCCGGCAACGGCGGTCGGTACCGATCTGCTGTACGCGGCCATCACCAAATCCAGTGGCGTGATTGTTCATAAAAAGAACAACAACATCGACTGGAAGATCACCGGCTGGCTGACCCTCGGCAGCGTGCCGGCCGTCATCTTGACGTTGTGGTTCCTCAGCACGCTGCATTCCAGCCCTGACGCGATGAACGCGATCATCAAGCAAGCCCTGGGCTTTGTGCTGTTCGCCACGGCGCTGGCGATTCTGTTCAAGAAACGCCTGCTCGACTTTGCCCACAAGCGCGCCGGTGGCAGCTACAACCCAAGCGGGCCGCGCCTCAATGTCCTGACCGTAATCACCGGGCTCGTCCTCGGTGCCATGGTCGCGCTGACGTCCATCGGCGCCGGCGCGTTGGGCACCGTGGCGTTGTTCATCCTTTATCCTCTGCTGCCGACCCGCCGCCTGGTGGGCACGGAAATCGCGCATGCCGTACCGCTGACGCTGGTTGCCGGCCTGGGCCATGCGAGCATGGGCAATATGGATTGGCAGGTGCTCGGTTACTTGCTGGTCGGTTCGTTGCCGGGGATTTACCTGGGCAGCCATCTGACCGGGCGTATCTCCGACGAACTGCTGCGTCCGTGTCTGGCGACGATGCTGATGCTGATCGGTTACAAGCTGGCGTTCTGATACAACGCTGTACGCCAGATTTTGTAACGGTTTCATAGGGGCCCAGCCTGTTGCGCAATGTCTGACCTGACCTAAGCTTTGGACAAGGCAAAGCGTATTTGCCATGCGTCACCCGGAACGAACGCCGCGATGCGCAATCATTAGAGCGTGGATATCAAAAGGAGATGCGCATGCTCATCAGGTCTCTGACCCTGGCTACCTTGCTGGCTGTCGCCGGCCCCCTGTTCGCCGCCGATGGCGATTCACCACTGGACATGGACAAGGGCAGGGCCCGGCCGTTGATCGTGATCACGAGCAGCACCGTTGATCCTGTCTGGGTAAACCTGAAGAAATCCCTGGAGGATCCCGCCAACAAGCAGGGTGTCGCCGACCGCAACATCAGGGTGTACAGCGTGCTGAATATGTCCGGTCAACTCAACGGCAAGGATCTCGGTCAGCAGGACACCATGGCGTTGATCCGTGCGCTGAAACTGGGGGCCGGGGCTTTACCGAAAGTGATTCTGGTGGGCAAGGACGGCGAAAAGAAGCTTGAGAGTTCCGGGGAAGAATCGAAGTCGGTGGATCTGAAGAAAATCTTCGACACCATTGACGCCATGCCAATGGCTGAGAAAGAAGCGGCTGCACTGGTACCGACACCGCCCCCGGTGGCCGCCGAGCCGGCACCGGCCAAGGGTGCCAAAAACGCCAAGCCGGCGAAGCCAGCCAAGCCACCTCAAATGCCGGATGACTGATTTAGCGTTGGCACATCACGAGCAAGTTCGCTCCGGCTAACCGGTTGGAAACCGCAAAAAAATCGCAGCCTTCGCCAGCTCCACCAATCCGTGGAGCCGCCGAAGGCTGCGATCTTTTAATCCTCATTCTTACGCCATCACTCGTTCAAAGCGCTCAGCACCTGATGCGCAATCCTCACCCGATCCGCAATCGGAAAATTCTTGTTCGCCAGCATCACAATCCCGACATCCTTCGACGGCACAAACGCAACATAAGCCCCAAATCCGCCGGTCGAACCGGTCTTGTTCAACAACCAATTCCCGGTCTGCAGCTGAGGCGGATTCAGCCAGTGGGCTTCGTGCGCCTCCATGGCCATCGGCGTCGAGTTGCCCGCCAGCAATTGATCGAGGGTGACGGGGTAGCGATACAACTCCCAACCCAAACCCTGGGTCATGTTATCGACCGTGTAGTAACCGGTGTGGGTCAAGGCGATAGCTTGCTGCAGCGGTTGTTCCAGGTGCGACGGTTTCATATTCGCTTCGACATATGCGATCAGGTCCGCAGCGCTGGTTTTCACCCCATACGCTTCGGAATCGAGCGCTCCCGGCCCGACCCGCACCGGTTTGCCGTCCTTGTTGTACCCCTGGGCATACAGCCCCATCTGATCCTGCGGCACCTTCAGGTGGGTGTGTTTCAAGCCGAGCTTCGGCAGCAGGGTGTTTTCCATGGCGTCATCGAACGGCTGGCCCAGACTTAGCGCGGCAAGGTAGCCGAACAGTCCGATGCTGGGATTCGAATACAGGCGGTGGCTGCCGGGGGTGTAGACCGGTTTCCATTGTTGGTAGTAGCCGAGCATTTTGTCGGCTGAATCGAATTCAGCAGGAAACTGCAGCGGCAAACCCCCGGCGCTGTAGGTGCCCAGTTGCAATACGCTGATGTTGTCGAAGGCGCTACCGCGCAAGGCCGGCAGGATGTGACTGGCCGTGTCGTTCAGGGACAGTTTGCCGCTGGCCTGGGCGTAGGCGGCGAGGGTGGCTGTGTAGGTCTTGCTGACCGAGCCGATCTCGAACAGGGTGTTTTCGCTGACCGGTTTGGCGGTTTCTTTCGACGCCACGCCGTAATTGAAGAAGTGCTGCTTGCCGTTGACGGTGACAGCGATGGCCATTCCGGCAATGTCCTGGCTCTTCATGACCGGGCGTACCGCCTCGTTGACCCGCTTCTCGAGAGTCGGTTGTGCCAGGCTTTGGCCTGATACAAAAAGGCCGGCGCCCGTGATCAAAGTTGCCAGCACGGCGCGGTTGAGGATGCCCGTCATCATGTCGATTCCATCAAAAAAACAGTGGGAGCGAGCCTGCCCGCGATGCGGTTGCCGAGTCAACCTTTTGCGTTGACTGACAGGGCGCATTCGCGAGCAGGTTCGCTCCCGCAGTGATGCTTTGTGATGTTCTCGCTGGCTTAACGCACCAGGCACGGCCGCTTGTTATCGAACGTCCAGCCCGGAATCAAAAACTGCATCGCCACGCTGTCGTCGCGCGCGCCCAGGCCCATGCCTTTGTACAGTTCGTGGGCCTTGTTCACCTGATCCATGTCCAGCTCGACGCCCAATCCGGGTTTCTGCGGTACCTGCACGCAACCGTCGACGATTTGCAGTGGCGCCTTGGTCAGGCGCTGGCCGTCCTGCCAGATCCAGTGGGTGTCGATAGCGGTGATTTCACCCGGTGCGGCAGCGGCGACGTGGGTGAACATGGCCAGGGAAATGTCGAAGTGGTTGTTGGAATGCGAACCCCAGGTCAGGCCCCATTCGTGGCACATCTGCGCCACGCGCACCGAACCCTGCATGGTCCAGAAATGCGGGTCGGCCAGGGGGATGTCGACCGATTGCAGCTGGATCGCGTGGCCCATTTCACGCCAGTCGGTGGCGATCATGTTGGTCGCGGTTTTCAGGCCCGTGGCACGACGGAATTCAGCCATCACTTCACGACCCGAATACCCGTTCTCCGCGCCACACGGATCTTCGGCGTAAGCCAGAACGTTGTGCTGATCGCGGCACAAACGGATCGCTTCCTTCAGCGACCAGGCGCCGTTCGGATCGAGGGTAATGCGGGCATCGGGAAAACGCTCAGCCAGCGCGGTGACCGCTTCGATCTCGGCATCGCCACTGAGCACACCGCCCTTGAGCTTGAAGTCCTTGAAGCCGTATTTCCCATGGGCGGCGACCGCCAGTTGCACCACCGCATCGGCGGTGATGGCTTTCTCGTGACGTACGCGGAACCAGTCGTTGTCGGCCTCCGGTTCGCTGCGGTAGGCGAGGTCGGTTTCATTGCGATCACCGACGTAAAACAGGTAACCGAGCATCTTCACTTCATCGCGCTGCTGGCCTTCACCGAGCAGGGCGGCCACGGGCACGTCCAGGTGCTGGCCGAGCAAATCGAGCAGTGCGGCTTCGAGACCGGTGACCGCGTGGATGGTGATGCGCAGGTCGAAGGTCTGCAAACCGCGACCACCGGCATCGCGGTCGGCGAAGGTCTGGCGCACCTGGTTGAGGATCTTCTGGTAAGTGCCGATCGGGCTGCCGACCACCAGGTTGCGAGCGTCTTCAAGGGTCTGGCGAATGCGCTCGCCACCGGGCACTTCGCCGACGCCGGTGTGGCCGGCGTTGTCCTTGAGGATCACGATGTTGCGGGTGAAAAACGGGCCGTGGGCGCCGCTCAGATTGAGCAGCATGCCGTCGTGGCCGGCCACGGGAACGATCTGCATGCTGGTGATGATCGGTGCTTTGGCGATGTCTTGTTCGATCATTTTCTTATCCTTTCAGGCGTGACGTGGCGCGGTTTCGGCCGATGGAATGGCGGGCGCGGATTTAGGTTTGTTGCGGGCGGCGAAGACGATGATTGCTGCGATGATCGAGGTGGCGGCCAGGCCATACAGCCCGCCCTGAATTGATCCGGTGCGCTCTTCGAGCAGGCCGAAGGTGGTCGGCGCGACGAAGCCGCCGAGGTTACCCACCGAGTTGATCAACGCGATGACGCCCGCCGCAATGCGTGCATCCAGATAAGCCTGGGGAATCGGCCAGAACAACGATGACGCCGATTTGAACCCCAGCGCAGCAAAGCAGATCGCCACGAACGCGAAGATCGGGCCGCCGGTGGTAGACATGAACATCCCCGCAGCAGCGATCAGCAGCGCGGTGGCAACCCAGGCTTGCTGGTGCTTCCATTTGGCCGACAGCGAAGCGAAGGCATACATGCCGATGATCGACAGCAACCAGGGAATCGAGTTGAACATGCCGACCTGAAAGTCACTGAGGTCGCCCATCTTCTTGATGATGCTCGGCAGCCAGAACGTCGCGGCATAGATGGTCAACTGGATGAAGAAGTAAATCACGCAGAACAGGATGATCTGCCGGTCCTTGAGCAGTTTGCCCAGTGACGGCTTGATCGGCGTCGCCGCTTCGCGGGCCAGTTGTTCATCGTCGATGGCTTTGACCAGCGCGTCTTGTTCGTCACGGGTCAGCCATTTGGCGTCGTGGGGTTTGGAGTCCAGCCAGAACCAGACGAAGGCGCACAAGCCCACCGAGAACATGCCCTCGATGAAGTACATCCATTGCCAGCCGTGCATGCCCAGGCCGTTGATTTGCAGGAGCAGCCCGGACAGCGGGCCGGAGATCAGCGAAGCAATCGCCGAGCCGCTGAGGAAAATCGCAATCGCCTTGCCGCGCTCCACGCCGGGCAACCAGCGGGTGAAATAGTAGATCACCCCGGGAAAGAACCCGGCTTCAGCCACACCCAGCAAGAATCGCAGGATGTAGAAGTGGGTTTCGTTCTGGATGAACGCCATGCCCGCAGCGACGAGGCCCCAGGTCAGCATGATGCGGGTCAGCCAGATCCGTGCGCCGACTTTTTGCAGGAGGATGTTGGAGGGCACTTCGAACAGCGCGTAGCCAATGAAGAAGAGGCCGGCCCCGAGGCCGTAGGCAGCCGCGCCGATGCCCAGGTCGTGTTCCATGTGCGTGCGGACGAAGCCGATGTTCACCCGGTCAATGTAATTGACGATGAACATGATGACGAACAGCGGCAGGACGTGACGTTTGACTTTGGAGATGGCGGACTTCAGCACGGAATCGGCGTCGTCGTGCATCCCGGAGATGGATGTATTCACTGCGTTTTCTCCCACTCGTTATTTTTATGCGGGGTGTGACGGGGGTTGCGTTGTTGATAGACATCATACAACTACATTTTTTTGCCTTGCAACCGGTTTTGTCCAACAAAATAGCGAGTATGTAGCGGCGTTTTGGTTGATTTGTGCTCGATATAGCTGTCGTGGTTGACGATAAAAGCCCGATTTGTTGAGTGTTGTCATACAAGTTGATGTGTTTTTTCTGACGATTCCCGCAAAGCGCAGTGCTACGATTCGTTAGCCAAGTTTTTCGGACGCCTCCATGCAAGAAGACCTCGACGCACCTGCCCGCAAACGCAGCCACAACCTGGCCCACGACCTGGTGGCCAAGTTGACCCAGAGCATCCTGCTCGGGCAAATGCTGCCCGGCGACAAGCTGCCGTCGGAGAACTCGATCGTTCAGGAACACGGGGTCAGTCGAACGGTGGTGCGCGAGGCGATCTCGAAATTGCAGGCGTCGGGGTTGGTTGAAACCCGTCACGGCATCGGCACCTTCGTGTTGGAGCGCGCGCCGGAGCAGGGCTTGCGGCTGAATGTCGATACCGCGCTGGGAGTGCGCAGCATCCTCGAATTGCGCATGGGCCTGGAAACCCAGGCAGCGGCGCTGGCGGCGACCCGTCGGAGCGATCAGCAACTGGCGCAGATGCGCGAAGCACTCGACGATTATCAAAACCTGTTGGCCAACAATGACAGTTGCGTCGAGGCCGACCGACGCTTTCATCTACTGATTGCCGAAGCCACCGGCAACGTGTGTTTCAGCGAAATCATGCAGCACCTGGGGAGCGCCATGATCCCGCGAACCCGGGTCAATGCGGCGGAGCGTGGGGCGGTGGATTTGAGCAAGCTCGGGCAGTTGGCCAACCTTGAACACGAGGCGATTCTCAACGCCATCAAGCGCCAGGACCCGGACGCGGCGCGGGCGGCGATGTGGTTGCACCTGACTAACAGTCGTGACAGGTTTTCGCCCGTTTGAAAGGCAGTGATACCGAGTCATCGTTCATCGCGGGCAAGCCCGCGATGGCGTCAGCCCTCAACTCAAACGGCTGATCAAACCCGCGCTACCCGAACCACCGCTCTGCGCTCCAGATTCAACGCCAGCACACTGATCAACACCACCACCGCACCCACGCCCACCATCAACGTCGGCCTTTCGCCCAGGGCAAAGGACGCAATGACCATCGCCGTCGGCGGTACAAGATACAACGTCATCGTCGCCCGGCTCAGGTCCACATGCGCCAGTACATAGGCCCACGCCAGATACGCCAGTGCACTCGGAAAAATCCCCAGGGCAAACACCGCAAGCTGCACCCGCGGTGGCGCATTCACCACCTGATCCGCCAGCCCCGGCAGGAACACCAACAGCAGCGCGGTCCCGGACCAGACTGTGTAGCAAACCAGGGTCAGGCCGTCGTAACGTCCGGTGTGATGTTTTTGCAGCGCGAAGTAAATACTCCATGACAACGCTGACAGCAGGATCAGCAAACCATGGGCGTCGATGCTGCCGAAGCCGTGATCACCGGCCACCACAATCATCACGCCGATCAGTCCGAGCACGACGCAACCCCAGCGCCAGACGCTCACCCGATCCTTGAATACGAAACGCGCCAGCAGGGTGCTGAACAGCGGCGTCGTCTGCGCCAGCACACTCGATGCACCGGCGCTGACGCCCTGTTGGCCGAAATTGATCGACACGTGATGCAGGCTCACCGCAAAGAAACCCAACCCGAACAGCAGCGGCAGATCCCGGAGTGTCGGTGGGTGAATGCCCCTCGATACCGCGACCACTGCCATGAAGACCGACGCGATCAGAAAGCGCAGCAACGCCAGATGCACGGGGTCATAAGCCAGTAACCCGATGTGAATGCCGCTCGGGGAATATCCCCAGCAAGCTACGACAAATGCCATGGCCAGGATGATTTTCAGGGGGGAGGGTGTAGGTCGATTCATGGTCGTGCACCGATGGGAGATGCACTGAGTATCAGAAGCCTGATCGTTCGCCACAACTGACTTATACTGCGTTAACTGTTCACTTTGGGTGATGTATGGAGCTGGCGCAGATTCGCATGTTCAAGACCGTGGCCGAGGTGGGCAGCATTGCCCGTGCCGCCGAGTTGCTGCATTGCGTGCCATCGAATATCACGGCGCGCATCAAGTCGCTGGAATCCGAGTTGGGTGTGGCGCTGTTCCTGCGGGAGGGGCGTGGTCTGCGCATCAGCCCGACGGGCCAGACCTTTCTGGCCTACGCCTCAAAAATTCTGGCCCTCACCGCCGAGGCCAAACGCGCGGTGGATCCTTCGGCCGATCCGTCCGGACCGTTGCGTATCGGTGCCATCGAGTCTTCTGCCACCGGGCGCTTGCCGCGTTTGCTGGCGAAATTCCACAAGCGCTTCCCGCAGGTGGCGCTGGAGCTGACCACAGGCACGTGGGCCCAGTTGCTCGACGACACGTTCAATCACAAGCTCGACGGTGCGATCGTCGCGGTCGACGTCGAGCGCTCGCAGCTCAAGCGCACGCCGATGTACCGCGAAGAGCTGCTGTTGATCGCCTCAACCTCCCTCGGACCGCTGCGTGACGTGGCGGACCTGCACGACAAGACCATGTTCCTTTGGCCGCAGGGCTGCCCCTACCGCGCAGCGATGGAGCATTGGTTATTGCGCAACGGGTTGTCGTTGCCGATTGTCAGCCTGGCCAGCTATGGCGCGATTGTCGGTTGCGTCAGCGCCGGGGCCGGCGTGGCGCTGGTGACTAAAGGGGTTTTCGACCAATACGCCAAGGGTGCCGGGTGCGTGGCGTTTGAGTTTCCTGAACTGACGGCCATCGAGAGCCTGTTCTACTGGCATGAAAACGCCGGCGTGCACCCGGCGCGAGAGGCATTTGTAGCGATGTTGCGCGAAGAGTTCGCCTGACGCTTTCTCTGAAGGTGTATTGATCTGGATCCAAGCTTTATTCACGAACGTACGGCACTCGTGCGAATCGTGGCGGCCTAAGCATCAGGACGTACTTTTGCGTTCAGGCAGACTGGCATGGATCGGACATGAACAAAGAAAACCTTAAAGACAGATCGCTGACGATTCTGCTGGCGCTGGTGAGCATCGCTTTCATCTGGATTCTGCTGCCGTTTTACGGGGCCGTATTCTGGGCGGTGATCCTCGGGATCCTGTTTGCCCCCCTGCAACGACGGCTGCAATTGAAGTTGGGCTGGCAGCGCAACCTTACGTCGCTGCTTACCTTGAGCATCTGTTTGTTGATCGCGATCCTGCCGGTGATCGTCCTGAGCATCTTTCTGGTCCAGGAAGGGACAGCGGTCTACAGGAGCATTGAAAGTGGTGAGCTGGACATTGCCGCCTATGTGGCGCAGTTCAAACACAGTCTTCCACCTTACTTCCAGCACTTGCTCGACCGTTTTGGCATGGGTGAATTGAACGGGCTGCGGGAGAAAATCATCAAGAGCGCGATGACTGGCAACGAGTTCGTTGCTACCCAGGCGTTCAGTTTTGGTCAGGGAACGTTCCAGTTCATCGTCAGCTTTTTCATCATGCTGTACCTGCTGTTTTTCTTCCTGCGCGACGGTGCGGAGCTTGCGCGAAAAGTACGCACGGCCGTGCCGCTGGAGGAAAACCAGAAGCGTCGTTTGCAGCTCAAGTTCAACCGTGTGGTGCGAGCCACCGTGAAGGGTAATCTGGTGGTCGCCATCACGCAGGGTGCTTTGGGTGGTTTGATTTTCTGGTTTCTGGATATCCCCAGCGCCTTGATCTGGGCCGTGTTGATGGCGTTTCTATCGTTGTTGCCAGCAGTGGGGGCGGGGATTATCTGGGCACCGGTGGCGGCATTTTTCCTGTTCACCGGGGCGATCTGGCAAGGGGTGACGCTGGCCTTGTTCGGCGTGTTCGTGATTGGCCTGGTGGATAACGTGCTGCGACCGATCCTGGTAGGCAAGGACACGAAAATGCCCGACTACATGATCCTGATTTCGACCCTGGGTGGCCTGGCGATTTTCGGCTTGAATGGCTTTGTCATCGGTCCGCTGATTGCCGCGCTGTTCATGTCGAGTTGGGCCATTTTCATCGAAACCAAGCCGCGGGTTCAGTTGCCTTAGGCGTTGAGTTGGCCGTGCTGCCCCGCACTGATTTGCTGCGACAACGCTTGGGCATCGGGCAGTGAAGTGAGTGGGCCGCTGATTTGTTCGCCGTCCTGGACCAGATACCAACAGGCAAGCATGCCCAACGCCCTGAGCGGTGCGGGAACGGCGCTGCCGATAACGGACATGATCTGAACCTGGGACATCATAAGTACCTCCATCAATCTATGGAGCTACCTTACGGGCCGCCGCCTTTTACGGACAATCACCGTTTTCGATAGTGGTCATTGATGCCAGTGAGGGCAACCGACCGGCTGTCGGTCAGTCGACCACCTGATCGAGCATGTTCACCACTTCCTGCTCGCTGAGCAGGCCCTTGCGCACCAGGTTTTGCGTCAGCAGCGATAGGAACTTGGCGCTGCGATGTCCTTCCAGGTGCTTGAGTTCGGTCAGAACGTTGTACACCTTGCCTGAGGTACACAGGCCGACAATGCGGTGCGGATTTTGCGTTGGCATGAGGTCGTCCTTGTTGTTATCAACCTGTTTTTTGACGGACAGGCCCAAGCTTGCGGACCTGACATGACATAAATATGACCGTTGGCTGCCGCGGGGCAGAAACGCTGTCGGGACCATCTTGCCCATTTATGCACCGCCTGCTGTCCCCAGAGCGACCTCGACGAGATTTATTCAGACCAGGGCCGGCATCCAGCCCTGCGCAATCCGATGATCGGCGGGTGGCCTCCCCAGGCAAAAGGGATGGCTCATGGCTTGGGAGCTCCGCCGTTGGGGGAACCGAATTTGAACGGGTCGGCTCCACGGTTCTTGCGGTTTTTCGCTATGCGCGCTGCGTCCGGTGGGCGGATCATTTGTACCGTCAGGCTGCCATCTGCACCGGCGTAAACCACCGCACTGGTTCCGCCGTCCAGATAGCTGGCGATGGTCGCCAGGTTGATCTCCACCAGCGCACTACTCACCCCTGTGTTGCCCAGGCGCCGCCCGATGTTGTAACCCTCGTCGACATTGCCCAACTCGATGCCATGGCCGTCGGTATTCAGGCCGTGCAAGGCAAGGGTCAGGGCGATTTCAGCCTCTTGATTGTCGGTGGTGTCGTAGAACACGCGCACCGGCTTATGCCCTTCGGGCAAGGTATCCAGCGCCTCTAACCAGCCGGCTTGCAGCGCCTTGGCCTGCAACGCCGGCTTGAGCCGTTTGCCGTGTTCGTCCTGCATCGAGACCTTGATCGGGCGGTGCAGGTAACCCAGTACCGGCGCGGCATCGAACTCTTTGACCTGATGCTGGGCCCAGCGGATGGGTAGCCATGGGGAAGGTTCGAACTCTCCGGGGCCGCGGTTGCTGATGGTTTGCCAGAGGGTGGGGAGTTGGGAATGCCAGTAGGCGGTGGACATGGTGCCGGGGGCTAAGGGGTCTTGGGCGCCTTTGGCTCGCTCCGCCTCCTCATACGCCTTCCTGAACTTAGGCGCTTGCTGCCAGTAAAACGCCCACAGTTTGCCCAGATCGGTGTCTTTGTTCTGGTTATCTTCACGTTCATGAGTGGCATAACGGCGGATGTACCGATCCACCCGATCCGAGCGGGTGACCAGCAGCCCGGTCATGCTTTCGTACACCGTGGGGACTACCTGCACGCTTTGCAACCCGGGCGTACCGGGCTTGCGATAGACATCTCGCGTTACATCACCGTCCCGGCTCGCGATCAACGCTTGGGGCACTTGAGGATTGTCATCAAAAAACTGGAACAGTCGCTCGATCATGCCTTGCGCGTGGGTGGTACTTTCATCGTCCTGCCAGAGAAATTGGGTAACTCCCAGAGTCGCCTTATTACGACCTGAGTTAATCAGGCCGGCGGCTCGATAGCCTTTCTCATAGGGATCTGGAGGGCCCAGCGCAAACACTGGAATCGGCCAATATGCGACTGACTCGCCTGCCGAATGTTTGAAGGCAACGCGGACTTTGATATCTCTGGAGTTTTGTCTGGATCTTAGTGACGCCTTATAGTCCTTGGGATCTCGAGAATATATCGAAGCAAAGTTATCGTTTTTTTTCTTGATGAATTGCCAGATCTCCGATTGATGATCCTGATAAATCCCCAGCCCCACGCCCCTTATTTCCAACGCATAGGTCCGCGCTTGCGTGGCTTTCTGCTCAGCGATTTGTGCGGTGACTTTGGCTTTGTAAGCGGCAAGCGCCGCCTTTTCACTGGCCACCGCTTTGCCCCACCAGTGAACGCTGAAGATGAGCAGCAAGGGCCCCAAAATAGCGGCGATACCCCAGCGCATCACCGGCTTCATGTCACGAAGTTCCATGTTAAGTTCCTGTGCCTTGATTTGGACAAGCCAGACGAAGCCGATCCAAAGGATCAGCAGTACGCCCGCGATCCAGAGATAGGGTTTAAGAGTTGGTAAGGTTCGGGGGCGGTGTTGAGCATCGCTCATAAGGCACCTCCTTTTTTATCGACGCCGGCAAGCAGAGAAGGTGGCGTTAGCGAGACAAAATCCGAGGGCGGAAACTCTCCCTCCTGGTAATACAAGTAACTGGCTGTCACCAATGCTTGAGCCTCTGCACTAAGACGCGACCAGCCTGATAAGCCTTTAATATTCAAATACTGTTCTTCATCCATCTTCCAATCCGCAATCGCCACCAACACCTCACGCATCCGCGGATCATCAAGGCAATGCGCCTGGCCAATGGCAATGTCCATCGCCGTCACCCACCGCTGGTTTTCCGGGCTGCGCAAAATCGCCGAGTGATAGGAATTGGCTCCCCATTCACGTTGGTCACGCTCCATGCGCGCCCGGGCTTCACGCGGGGTTTCCTCGCGCTCGTGAAAAGAACTGGTGCGAGTGCGGGCCGCGCCTTTGCGGACGGCGCGGGTGTGGTCCTCCGGGTCTTCGGATAACCCGTTAAACCGCGCCAGCGCTTCCTGCTGCGTGGAGTTGGGCGCGTCATATTCGACGGGCATCCTGATCCACAAAAAGGTCGCGGCGTCTTTGCCCAGGGCGATGCTTTTGGCAACGTCATCGGGTTTGTCCAGGCCGGCAGTGGTCGGGCTGCCCTGGATGGCTTCGCCGCCAAACATCTGCGGCGCATGGGGCGGGGTCAGGGCCTCGGCATTGATCAGGCGTTCCTGCCCCTTGGCGATCGGTGCTTGCGAAGCCACCCCGATGAGCATGGACGCGCCCGGGTAACGGTGCTCGCCCGGCGCGCGAATGAATTCAGGCTGCGGCGATTTACCCACCAGCACCGGCTCGCCGTCACGCTGGCGCTTGGTCCACAGCCGTTGATAAAAGCCCATCGATTGCAGCGCCATCATCGCCGGTCGCCCATCGGGCGTGGCATCGGGCACGCCGTAGGTGCCGATGCCTTGCACATCATCCAGCGCCACGGTGGTGTCATCCGGGCAAAAATACACGTACACCTTGCCGCGATTGTCGCGCTCGGGAAACACCGTGTGGTTGCCGATTTTATCGGGCCGCGAACCTTGCGTCGGCGACCATCGCGGACCGCTGCGCCCGCCATAGGTCTTGATGTCCCTGAGCGCAGATAGTGGAGGCTGCGCATGAGGTGTTTGTGTCACCGCGCTGACGATACTGATCAGCGTGGCGAGGGTGTCATGGTCCTTGGGAGTGATCTTGGGCAATACGCTGTAAGGCGAGTCCACGAGAATCAGGGTATCGGCGCAACGCTGGCCCTTGTCCATCAACAGGGCCTGCGCCAACAGGGCGATCAAGGTGCCCTGGCTGTGGCCCATGATGGTGATGGTTTCATCGGGTGATACCCGGCGAATCTCACGGACCAGCATCGCCAGACGATGAGCGGCGAACACAAAGTAACGCCGCAGCGGTGCGTTGGCGAAGAGCAAGTAATTGTTCGGGCTCAAACGCTCCACGGCGCCGGTTTTCACGTTGGCCTTGAAGCCCTCGCCGTACATTTCCTGCAGGTTATTGGTGGCGTTGACGAAAAACCCGCCAGCCTTGGCAAAGTGGCGATCCAGGCGGTTGCCGTGGATATCCTGAAACTGGTTGCGCATCCGGAACGGATCGCCGGCGTCATCACGCTTGACGTGTTCCGGCGCGGCCCGGTAGCCCCAGTAGAAGGGGATCATCAGGCTACGGATTTTTGGGCCGTTAGTATCTCGGCGATAAAGATAAGTGTCAGGATCATCGAGAACGGCACTCTGATCATTGCTCAACGTTTCAAGCGGCACTTCTTTAGCCGCACTGTAAGCCGCCCCATACCGCCCCGCCTTCAGATCCGGTCGATCCAGCCGTTCGTTCACCCCCTGACACAATCCGGTTTCCACTGATTCGTAGGACGCCCCAGGGTCATTCACGCCGTGCAGGAAAATCACCACTCCCGGCAGATCGGCGGGCACTTCCATTTTGCGCACGGTGTTGCAATTGGGCATCAACCGGGTCGTGAGTTGCGCCACGCAGTACATGTCTTCGTGGCTCATTGGCTTCCACCTTTCGGGCCTTTGCCACGCATTACCGTCCTTTGCGTCAGATGCATCCTTTCTCTCTCCATCAGTCCGCTTGAATATTTCTCTCCTTGCACAGTGCTGCCACCCTCCAGATCGATTTGTTACGTCCGAGGTGATGATCGCTGACTGAGTCTTGATGGCTGGACGTTAGCGGGCACAAATTCACCGGCACAACCGTGGCGATATGGTGGCTCTGTATGGTTTTTTAGCGAAGGAGAGGCGCAAGGATGCGTGGATGCTGGAGAGGCGTCTGAAAACAGATTTAATGTTCAAAATGTAAATCAGAACAGTCCTAGGAACCGTCTTACGTACTCAATGAGTGTTGCTTGAGGTACACCGTATTTTGCCTGGATGTAGCGATGCCCGGCAGGGGTGGATAGAGGCCATGCATGAGCATGGAGAGGGTAAAAAAACCGCACGATGCGCAATGCTGTTCAGTTAATAGATAGAGCGAGCAATCAGTAACCTGTGGCGAGGGAGCTTGCTCCCGCTGGGGCGCGAAGCGACCCCGAAAATGGGACCGCTACGCAGTCCAGCGGGAGCAAGCTCCCTCGCCACAGATACAATGTTTGTCTTTAAATGAACAGCATTGCGCTAATGCAGCAGGGCTTGATGGTGCGTCAGTAGTGCCCGTGCCGGGGGCCATAGTAACCGCGCGGTGGGCCGTAGTAGCCGCGGGGTGGTCCGTAGTAGACCGGCGCCGGGCGGTAGTAGATCGGCTGTTGCACGTACACCGGAGCCGGCTGGTAGTAGACCGGTGGCGGAGGCGGTGCGTAATAAACCGGGGCCGGCTGGGCATACACCGGTTGCGGCGCAACATACACTGGCCGGTTGCTGTTGATGATGGCCGAGCCAACGATGGCTGTGCCGACGATCGCGCCAAATACCGCTGGACCTTCCCAACCGCCACCGCCGCCATGCGCCTCTGCCTGCCCTGCGATAGCCAAAGCGCCGATCAGCAAGGCCACTGTGGGGATTTTACGGATCATGATAATTCCTCGGTTCTTCGACCCGGCGCTTGCGTCTGCAATAGACTCAAGGATTGTCGCGGGGATACTTCTAAGACAGCGTTTTTTTGAAAATCAGCACAGCCGCTGGGTAAATTTTGTGTAAGGTCTGTACCGGTTTGCTGACGGTCGTTGGTGCCGTCGGCAAGTACGCGAATATCATCGAACAGAACACATGGGCTGGCTAATCCCGTCCATCTGAAAGTGCGTTAGAAGGAGATTTACATGCAGATGAACCCCAATCGAGACACCCAGTTGTGCATGTCGCTCTCCGGGCGCCCCGGCAACTTTGGCTTGCGATTTCACAATCATCTGTATGAGCAATTGGGGCTGAATTTTTACTACAAGGCGTTCAGCAGCCAGGACCTGCCCGGCGCTGTGGGCGGGATCCGTGCACTGGGCATTCGCGGGTGTGGGGTGTCCATGCCATTCAAGGAAGCCTGCATTGCTCTGGTCGATGAAATGGACGCCTCCGCCGCCGCCATTCAGTCGATCAACACCATCGTCAATACCGACGGCCATCTCAAGGCTTACAACACGGACTACATTGCCGTTGCACAACTGTTGGAAACCCACGCAGTGCCCAAGGACACGTCATTTGCCTTGCGTGGCAGCGGTGGCATGGCCAAGGCAGTCGCCAGCGCCTTGCGTGACGGTGGCTACAAAAACGGACTGATCGTGGCCCGTAATGAGCGCGCGGGCCGGGCTTTGGCCGAATCCCTGGGCTATGAATGGCAAGCGGAGCTGGGTACCCAGCGTCCACAGATGCTGGTCAACGTGACGCCGGTGGGCATGGATGGCGGGCCTGAGGCCGGGCAGTTGGCGTTCGAGGCCAATGTGGTCAAGGCAGCAGACATCGTCTTCGATGTGGTGGCGATTCCGTCGGAAACACCGCTGATCGTGATGGGGCGTGCCGAAGGCAAGAAAGTCATTACCGGACTGGAGGTGATTGCGATCCAGGCGCTGGAGCAGTTTGTGCTTTATACCGGTGTGCGACCGACCAGCGAGCAGTTTCAGAAAGCGGTGGCGTTTGCCCGGGGTTGATTGCTTCGAGTCTTGTATGGGCGGTGCAGTCCGCCATCGCGAGCAAGTTCGCTCCCACAGGATTTTGTGTTGTTCTCAAATGCCATGAACTTACGCGATCCACTGTGGGGGCGAGCCTGCTCGCGATGACGGCAGTACATCCCGCATTAATATGACTGACGAGCCACTTTACTCAAGCCGCGCCAACCGCTCTTCCAGCGCCGCAATCCGCGCCTCCAGCTCTTCCATCCGCTCAACCGAAACCCCGTTGGCAGCCCCGCGTTCCGACGGATTCTGCCGCGCCGCAAGAATCGCCTCGATATCCGCCGGGTCACCCAACGCATGGGTATAACGATCCTCACGCTGCCCTGCCTGACGCGGAATCAACACTGCCAGCCCGCGTGCAATCAAGCGTTCCAGCTGATGCACCACCTGTTCGGCATCTTCGAACTCATGCATGCGGCCGCTGCGGGTCAGCAATTCGTTGACCGTCTGCGGGCCGCGCAAAAACATCAGCCCGGTCAGAATCACCTGCGCCGGCACCAGTTCCAAAGCCTTGTCGACCTTGTGCTCCCAGCGGTCGGCGCGACTGCCCATCACCAGTTTGGTAAAACCTCGTCCCTCAAGGGCGCGCAGGCTCTGCCCGACCTGACCTGGCGTCAGGTTCATCACCGGTTCGCGGCTGGTTTTCTGGTTGCAGGCGATCACCAGGGCATTGAGCGTCAGCGGATAGGTTTCCGGGCTGGTGGCCTGCTTCTCGATCAACGAACCCAGAATGCGGATTTCCGTGCTGTTGAGCCGTGGCTCGTCGAACGTTGTTTCTTGCTCAGTGCTCACAGTGGCTGGAACCTCGCTAACAGTTGAACTGGAAAATAGTGGGCTAATAAAACCTCGTTCACGCAGGTTAGTCGAGCATTGCTGTGTTGCCGCGCTTCAATCCTGGCGGCGAAGGTTTACGGCGGCTGAAAAAGACCAGTTTCGGAAGGGCAACGCGCGGCTATAATCGGCCCACGTTTTCCTCCTGTCACCACACGAGACCTGTCATGACCATTTCCCTGTACGACGCTTCGGTTCCTGTTTTCAAGCAAATGCTCAACGCCCTGAGCGATGTGCTGAACAAGGCCGAAGCCCACGCCACTGCGAAAAACATCGACCCGAACGCCTTCCTGCAAGCCCGTCTGTACCCGAACATGTTCCCACTGGTGCGTCAGGTGCAGATCGCCGTTGATTTCGCCAAGGGCGTTTCTTCGCGTCTGGCTGAAGTTGAAGTGCCGAAGTACGAAGACACCGAAACCACTTTCGCCGAGCTGCAAGCACTGATCGCCAAGGTTCTGGCCTACATCGGCGAGTTCACGCCTGAGCAGATCAACGGCAAGGAAGGCATCGAGATCGTCACCCGTCCTGGCACCCCTAAAGAGAAGCGCTTCTCCGGCCAGGCTTACCTGCTGACCTACGGCCTGCCGCAGTTCTTCTTCCACGTCACCACCACTTACGCACTGTTGCGCCACAACGGCGTTGAAGTGGGCAAGCGCGATTACATGGGCGCGTTCTAAACCGCCCATGTCTAGTCCTGAAATAGGTTTACACCTGTTTCACCCTAACGCCCGATGCACCGCATCGGGCGTTTTGTATTTTAAAGAGAGGTGCGGCCGCTCCTGGTTGTAGATCGTGACGGCCTCTCGCACCATCTGTGTGGCCTGCGCAAAATCCGCAGGTCGGTGGATCAAGAACTCTGTTTTCAAGATACCGTTGACCCGCTCTGCCAAGGCGTTTTGGTAGCAGTCGTAGCCGTCGGTCATCGAGCAAATGATGCCATGCTTTGCGTGCACTTCTTGATAAAGGGCCGAGCAGTACTGGGCGCCTCGATCCGAGTGATGGACGAGTTTCTGAACGCTTCGACGTCGCTTCAAAGCCATTCGAAAGGCTTGCACCACGGAGTTGGTGTGCAGACTTTCATGCACGTGATAACCGACTATTTTTCTCGAAAAGACATCCGTCACTAAACTCAAATAGGCAACGCCATCACGGGTAGGCAGGTACGTGATATCGGCAACCCAGACCTGTTCTGGGCCGGTAGCGACTATTTGTTCCGGGCTTGGTTTGAGCAGATTGGGGTGTCGGCGGAAGCGATGATGGCTGTCGGTCGTCTTGTGGTACGCCCGTTTTCTGCGGACCAATTGGCGGCTTTCCCGCAAAACCGCGAACAAACGATCCCGGCCAACATGGAGCTCCTGTTGCTCACGCTGCTCATGCATCATCGAATGCAGCTTCCGAGTGCCGATGCACGGTTGGCGAGCACGGATCTTCTCTACAAACGTTATGAGCTGCTGATCCTGGTCGGCCCGAGCTCTGTAGACCCGGTTGCGTTTGTAATAGGCCTGACGGCTTATTCCCATAAATTGGCAAGCCCTGCTGACACTCAGGGTTTGGGTTTGCGCAACGACTTGCCGGGTCGCTTTTTTACGACAGATACGCCGTAGTCATTTTTCAGAACATCGACTACGGCTTCAAAGAATTGGGCTTTCTGAGTTGCCAGCGCCAGTTGTTCCTCGAGTTCTTTGATTCTTTGCTCGGGAGTCAGGGGCAAGGTTGGCTCGTCCATAGGTCTGATCCTCTGGGAGCGAATGGAGGCGCCTTGGCTCCAGTCCTGGCGACCATGTTTGCGTAACCAAACCAACACCGTCGACCGACCCTGAATCCCGTAGCGCCGCTGAGCCTCTTTATAACTCAACTCGCCTTTTTCGACCTGGTCGACAACCGATAATTTAAAAGCCAGTGTGTAATCACGCTGACTGCGCTTTGTGCCCGTATCCATTGCACCTTCCTGAAAAGAAGTCAGAAGGTGTAAACCTTATTCAGGACGGGACACCAGCCACAAAAAAGCCCCGGAGCCTTGGGCTGCGGGGGCTTTTTCATGTGTACGTATTTATCAGCTGAACCACGAACCCCGTGTGAGCAGCTAGCTCCCACAGGAATTTGTGTCAGGCCAGGCGTTCTGCTTTTTCTTCTTCACCCAGGCAAGCCGCCGCTGTAAACAGCACATCGGTGGAGGAGTTGAGCGCCGTCTCCGCCGAATCCTGCAACACCCCGATAATGAAACCAACCGCCACCACCTGCATGGCGATTTCGCTCGGGATGCCGAACAGGCTGCACGCCAGTGGAATCAACAGCAGCGAACCACCGGCCACACCCGAAGCACCGCAGGCGCAGATCGCCGCAACGACGCTCAGCAGAATGGCGGTCGGCAAGTCCACGGCAATCCCCAAAGTATGCACCGCCGCCAACGTCAGCACGGTGATGGTGATCGCAGCGCCAGCCATGTTGATGGTCGCGCCCAGCGGGATCGATACCGAGTAGGTGTCTTCATGCAGACCCAGACGCTTGCTCAATTCCAGGTTGACCGGAATGTTTGCCGCCGAGCTACGGGTGAAGAACGCCGTGATGCCGCTCTCGCGCAGGCACATCAGTACCAACGGGTACGGATTGCGGCGCAGCTTCCAGAACACGATCAGCGGGTTCATCACCAGCGCCACGAACAACATGCAACCGAGCAGTACGGCCAGCAGGTGGGCGTAGCCGATCAGTGCGCCGAAACCGGAAGTGGCCAGGGTCGAAGCCACCAGGCCGAAGATACCCAGTGGGGCGAAGCGAATCACCACTCGCACGATCACCGTCACGCCGTTGGACAGGTCGCCCAGCACTTCTCGGGTGGTGTTGCCCGCATGGCGGATGGCGATGCCCATGCCGATGGCCCAGGCCAGAATGCCGATGAAGTTGGCGTTCATCAGCGCACTGACCGGGTTATCAACCACGCTCAGCAGCAGGCTTTGCAACACTTCGCCAATCCCGCCCGGTGCAGTCACCGCAACGTCCTGAGTCGACAGCACCAGGCTGGACGGGAACATCATGCTGGCAACCACCGCGACCACGGCAGCGGCGAAGGTCCCCAGCAGATACAGGAACAGTATCGGCCGGATGTGGGTTTCCTGACCGTGCTTGTGGTTGGCAATGGACGCCATGACCAGCACGAACACCAGAATCGGCGCGACGGCCTTCAGCGCCGAGACAAACACTTTGCCGATGAACGCGGTGGACTTCGCCGCTTCAGGCGCAACGAGAGCCAGGGCAATACCGGCGATCAGGCCGATCACGATCTGTGTGACCAGGCTCAGGCGTTTAAGGCGTTGCAATGGAGAAGGGGATGAAGCAGTCATAAAACGGCATCTCTGATTTTTTATAAGTTCGAGGTTTCACCGCAGTGGCAGCAACAAGCAGGGCAGGCCGCAGGCGGGAAACCGGGAGGGGCAGCATGGGGCATGCCAGCGCTGATCCCTGTGGCGAGGGAGCTTGCTCCCGCTGGGCAGCGAAGCGGCCCCACCCAATGGGCCTGCTGTGCACTCCAGCGGGAGCAAGCTCCCTCGCCACAAGGGGCGCGGACTTTATCACAGCGTAGGCGCAATCTTTCAGACCTGTGACGAACTGCCACCCTGGCATTCAACGCGAATTGCAGGTTCGTGCAACCTCACCCGGAAACACTCTGCTAAGATTCGCCATCCTCATTTTCAAATTGCCAGTGGGCCTTCGGGCTAGCGCTGGTGTTTTCGTTTTCTGGAGTTTTGCATGCTGTTTCCCATCCTTCTGTTGTCTGCCGCCGGTTTTACGGTGCTGACCACGGAATTCGTCATCGTCGGCCTGTTGCCTGCCATCGCCCGTGATCTTGAGGTCAGCATCCCGCAAGCGGGTTTGCTGGTGACCCTGTTCGCCTTCACCGTTGCCGCGTTCGGGCCGTTCCTCACCGCGTACTTCGCCCGCTTCGAGCGGCGCAAGCTGTTTATCTCGGTGTTGATCATGTTTGGTCTGGCCAACACCCTGGCGGCACTGGCGCCAAACATCTGGGTGATGGCGTTCGCGCGGCTGATTCCGGCGCTGGGCTTGCCCGTGTTCTGGGCGCTGGCCAGTGAAACGGCGGTCGATATCGTCGGGCCGGATTACGCGGGCCGAGCCATCGCCAAGATCGGCTTCGGCATTGTCTGCGCCACCGTGTTCGGCATTCCGGTGGGTACGTTGATTTCTGATGCGTTCGGCTGGCGCAGTGCATTTGCGATTCTGGCGGTTATCGCGTTTGCCAAGGCGTTGCTGCTGTTTATCTACCTGCCGAAAACCAATCTGCACCAGCATCAGGTCAGCTTTCGTTCGCAGTTCAAGATCCTGCGCAGCCCATTGATGATCGGCCACGTGTTGCTATCGGTGATTGTGTTCAGCGGCATGTTTACCGCTTACACCTATCTGGCGGACATCCTTGAACGCCTGGCCGGGTTCAACGGCACAGTCGTCGGCTGGTGCCTGATGGGCTTCGGCGCGGTCGGCTTGATCGGCAACTCGTTGGGTGGTCGCGCGGTGGACCGTCATCCGCTGATGGCGTCGATGATGTTCTGCGCCTTCATGATCGCCGGCCTGGTGGCGCTGGTGCCGAACATTCATTCGCCGGTCGGTCTGGCGGCGGCGATGGGTATCTGGGGGGTGACTCAGGCGGCGATGTTCCTGGTCAGTCATGTGCGTTTAATGAAAGCTGCGCCTGAAGCACCGGCGTTCGCTGCGTCGCTGAACATTGCCGGGGCCAACCTCGGGATTGGCCTCGGTGCCATGATCGGCGGTCGGGTGATCGACAGCGTTGGCCTGCAAGGCTTGGGTTTTGCGGCAGCCGCTTTCATTCTGGCCTCGATCCTGTTGGCCATCGCACTGATGACCTTCAAGCCGCGCGAAGAGGTCACAGCGCTGTAAACAACTCGCGTCGGGCACCTTCGGTAATGGCGACAATGCCTGGGTGCTTGACCTTGCGTTCCACGGAAATGGCGTAGAACGATTCGCTCACCGCGTCGGTCTGGCCAATGACTTCTACGCCACATTGGCGTTTCACTTCGTCGGCAATCACGCTCGGGCCAATGAAAATCCCGCTACCGGATTGGCCGAAGGCCTGCATCAAGGCGCTGTCGTCGAACTCACCGACAATCTGCGGTTGAACCTGCTGCTCGGCAAACCAACGCTGTAGACGGCTGCGCACCACGGTTTCCGGACCCGGAATCAGCAGCGGTGCGCCATGCAGGTTGCGGGGAAAGTCCTGGCCATATTTCGCCACCAGCTCCGGGGTGGCAAAAAAACTGATTCCGCATTCACCGAGTTTCTGGCTGTAGCCCTTGATGTCCAGGTGCGACGGCATCGGGCTGTCGGAGATCACCAGGTCCAGGCGCTGGATGGCGAGGTCCGCCAGCAGGCGCTCGAGCTTGTCTTCGCGACAGGTGATGCGCAGCGGTTCGCTCAGTTCCATGGTCGGCGCAATCAGCCGATAGACGATGGATTTGGGCACCACATCGGCCACGCCGACCCGGAACAGAATCTGCTGCTCATTGGGCTGTGCCCGCAGCATCAGTTCCAGTTCACCGCCCAGCTGAAACATCTGTTCGGCATAGGGCAGGGTCTGCCGTCCGGCTTCTGTCAGTTCAAGCTGTCGACCCACCCGGCGAAACAATTCGATTCCGTAGGTTTGTTCGAGCAGCGAAATCTGCCCGCTGATGGTCTGTGGCGTCAGGTTCAGCTGCTCGCAGGCACGCACGATGCTGCCGGTCTTGGCCACCACCCAGAAGTAGTGCAGTTGTCGATAGTTGAGCATGTTGATCTACAGTTCGTAAAAATCGAAGTATAGCCGGTAAAAATACGAATTTTCCTGAAGTGTCTGTCTCCCTAGAATGCGTCGCTATCAACGGGCCATCGTTTCGGTCCCGTTCGTTCTATTGAGGGAGGCAACATGAAAATTAAAGCCACGGCGCTGGTGATCACATCTTTACTGGTATTGGCCGGTTGCGATCAAGCTGAGAAAAGCGCTCAACAATTGATGGGTAAAGCCGCCGAAAGCGCAAAACAAGCTATCGACGAGACCCATAAAGCCGCCGAGCAGGCACTCAGCGACGCCACTGGCGGGCTGATCAGCAAAAAAGAATCATCGGAAAAAGACTCGGAAAAATCCGAATCTTCCTCCCAGGAAATCTAAACCGTCTTACAGCGAGTCAGGACTGACCCATGGAATACCTTTTACAGCTTGCCGCCAGCCCCACTGCGTGGGTAGCCCTGGCCACCCTGGTGGTGATGGAAATCGTGCTCGGCATCGATAACCTGATCTTCATCTCGATCCTGACCAACAAACTGCCCGAGCAGCATCGGCAGAAAGCGCGGCGCATTGGTATCGGCATGGCGCTGATCCTGCGCTTGGGTCTGCTCAGCACCATCGCGTTCATTGTCCAGCTGACCGCGCCGGTGATCGAGATTCTCGGCCATGCGTTCTCGTGGAAAGACATGATCCTGATTGCCGGTGGCCTGTTCCTGTTGTGGAAGGCCACGACCGAGATCCATCACAGCATGGACCCTGCGCCGGAAGATCCGAAATCGGCGACCTCGACCGTGACCCTGGGCTTTGCCGCGGCCATTGGTCAGATCCTGATGCTGGACATGGTGTTCTCCATCGACAGCATCATTACCGCTGTCGGCATGACCGAGCATTTGCCGATCATGATCATTGCGGTGGTGGTGTCGGTACTGGTGATGTTGTTGGCGGCTGACCCGTTGGCCAAGTTCATCAACGACAACCCGACGGTGGTCATGCTGGCGCTGGGCTTCCTGATCATGATCGGCATGACGCTGATCGCCGAAGGCTTCGGCGCCCATGTACCGAAAGGTTACGTGTATGCCGCCATGGCATTCTCGGCTGGTATTGAGGTGTTGAACATGATGTCGCGCCGTGCGAAGCAGAAGCGGGTAGCCGCCGAAGCTTAACCGTCGATAAACGATGCGGCCGCCTGAACTCGAAAGAGTCCAGGCGGCCGTTTTTGTTTGAGCGCTGAAAGGCGTCAGTCAGTGGGCGGTAACGTGGCGCGCGGCGGTTTTGTCGGTTTTCACCATGGGTGCTGGCTGGTTCGGGTGGTGATGGTGCCGGCGGGTCACGCGCAGAACGCCCCATAACATGGCGGAGGCGACAGCCAGCCAGCCGCTAATCAACATCACGATCGTCATAGTCAGGCTCATCGATGCCTCCTCTTTGCCCTGCAGCGGGCAGACACGCTATGCAAGTGACAGTCTAGCCGCTGTCGTGTTTCAAGCTATTGACCGAAGGTCGACTGTCATCAACCAGTTCGCTCTATGCAAACCACTCAACTACCGGTTAAGGCTATACCGGCGCCCCGTGGCGTCCTATGATCGACGACCAAGCCGGGAGCGGATTGCCCGGCGTCTGAACAAGAGAGTGATGATGGTGCGGGTAATTTCTCGAATTCTTTCAGTGGCAGTTATCGTGGGATGCGTCGCCGGCCTGGCTGGCTGCGCGGGGAGCGTGTCGCCGCAAATCAAGCGTCTGCCGGAAAGGGTGGAGCTCAGTGGGCGCTTCTATAAAGGCGTGGCCAACCAAAGCGGGCCGCAGGTACTGGCAAGCATGCTGTCCCAGCAAGGCATCGTGATTACACCAGGGCTGCTCGATAAGCCATTGCGTTTGCCGGGCGCCGAAGCCCAGCTGCAACAAAACATGCAAAACCTCGCGCGTGAGTACGGGATGATGGTCTATCCACTGGACAGCAATTTGCCAGCCTTACTGACGCAGGTGGCGGCGGGTTATCCGGTCATGGTGCGATTTACCGAAGGCTCGGCGCTTTGGTCGGAACCGCGTTATGCCATCCTCACGGGTTACAACCGGCAGAAGCAGACCGTGTTGCTGCGTGCCGGCATGGATCAACGATTGCTGATGAGCTTCAGCTCGTTCGAATCGGCATTCAAGGATGCCGGTGGCTGGGCAGTGTTGATTCAGGCGCCGACGCAGATTCCCGCCGAAGTCGATCAGCAGCGCTGGCTCAAGGCGGCTAACGATCTCGCCCAGGCCGGCCAGGAGCAAGCGGCAGCGAAAGCCAAAAAAGCCTTGGGCGCCCACTAAGCCCGTTCGTCATCTGCCGGGCACCCCGGCGTATCGGCGTCCTCTGACGTTCAAGGCCCGCACTTTTCGGGCCGCGATCAGGAGGCGTTCATGGCACATTCCAATACCCCCGCCGGCCCGCATTCGTCTGAGCATTCGTCTGGCGATGATCTGGGATTCGACCCCGATTCTCCTGACGTTGCCGACCCTCAGGTCGACCCCATTGGGCCGGCCAAGGCGCCGAAAGACGTGAAGCCGGGCGATAACCCCAAGGCTCCTTCGAAACCCTACGATCCGCTGGGTGACCTCAAACCCTAGGCCTGATGGAGGTACGCATGTCTACCGATTCGAGTTTCAATGATAAACGTCCGGAAACCGTTCCCACTACACCGCAAGACGACATCGACCCGGTGCTCGATCCGGACAGCCCGATGCGCGATCCATTGGCGCGGCCGACGGTGGCGCCAACCGAGCATCCTCAGGGCTGGCGAGATCCCAGTAAAGGCGATGGCATACCGGATGACGACCAGATGCCACTGCCGAACGATTAATCGCTGACGAAAAAAAGCCCCGAATGTTCGCAATGCTGTTCAGATAAGAGATAGAGCGAGCAATCAGTAACCTGTGGCGAGGGAGCTTGCTCCCGCTGGACTGCGTAGCAGTCCCATTTTGGGGGCGCTTCGCTCCCCAGCGGGAGCAAGCTCCCTCGCCACAGGTACAGTGTTCGTCCTTAAATGAACAGCATTACCCGAATGTTCGGGGCTTTTGCTTGCTGTTGCAGGCGGATCTATTTCGAGGCTTCAACGAGGCCGCTCTGACGTTGCTTGAGGTTCTTATCGGCTTTGTATTGCAGGGCAACCGAAGGCACGTCCGCGCTCTTGCCGCTCTCAACCCAATTACGCATGCGGGTGGCATCGGCAAAATGGGTGTACTTGCCATAGGCGTCGAGGATTACCAGGGCCACCGACCGATTACCCATACGGGTCACCAGCACCAGGCAATGGCCTGCCGCATTGGTGAAACCGGTTTTTGTCAGCTGAATGTCCCAATCCGGCTTGCGGACCAAATGGTCGGTGTTGCGGAAGCCCAGACTGTAGACGGGTTTGCGGAACGTAACGGTTTTTTCCTTGGTCGTGCTCAGCTCGGTCAACAGCGGGTACTTGTGCGCGGCAATCAACAGTTTGCTCAAGTCACGGGCGGTCGAAACGTTGCGCGCCGAGAGGCCCGTGGGCTCGACGAAATGGGTATTGGTCATGCCCAGTGCCCGGGCCTTGGCGTTCATCGCCGCAATGAACGCGGCGTAGCCACCCGGATAGTGGTGGGCGAGGCTCGCGGCGGCGCGGTTCTCCGATGACATCAGGGCAATCAGCAGCATTTCGCGGCGTGGCAATTCGCTTTTTAGTTTCACCCGGGAATACACACCTTTCATTTCCGGTGTGTCACTGATGTTGATGTTGATGTATTCGTCCATGTTTTGCCGGGCTTCAACGACCACCAGGCCAGTCATCAATTTGCTGACCGAAGCAATGGGGACGACGACGTCCGGGTTGCTGGCATAGATGACTTTGTTGGTCTGCATATCCAGCAGTAAAGAACTGCCGGAAGCGAGCTTGAGTCTCGAAGTATCTCGAGGCGCTGCGGTAGTTTCGCCAGCGCTGGCGATTGGCGTGATGAAAGTCCCTGTAACTGCAAACAATAAGCTCAGGATGGAAAGACGGATTTTCACGCTGGCAGACTCATAAAGTGTTGATAAGCCGTTTTGTAACGGGCTATTTCTTAAAAAGCGCGACATTCTGGAGTATGGCTGAATAACTGTCGATGGTTGATCAAGTCACCGGAGAAAGTCCTGGAAAACATGAAAAAAAAGTCATTTTCCGGCGGATGGTCGCGGTTTGTTCCGGACAAAAAGAACCCCGCCATGGGCGGGGTTCCTTGAGTCGCTTTTTACCGCTGCATGGAATACTCAGCCATGCAGGGTTTCGGCGGCGTACAGCGTGTTTTCCAGCAGGCAGGCGCGGGTCATCGGGCCAACTCCACCCGGCACCGGCGTGATCCAGCCAGCGCGGGGCAGGGCGGTTTCGTAGATCACGTCGCCGACCAGCTTGCCGTCTTCCTGACGGTTGATGCCGACGTCGATCACGATCGCGCCTTCCTTGATCCACTCACCCTTGACCAGGCCCGGCTTGCCAGCGGCAACGACGACCAGATCGGCACGACCGACGTGGCCCGCCAGATCCTTGGTGAAACGGTGGGTGACGGTCACGGTGCAACCGGCCAGCAGCAACTCCATCGCCATCGGGCGGCCAACGATGTTGGATGCACCGACCACCACGGCATTCATTCCATACAGATCGGCACCGGTGCTTTCCAGCAGGGTCATGATGCCTTTCGGCGTGCAGGGACGCAGCAGCGGAATGCGCTGGGCCAGGCGGCCGACGTTATAAGGGTGGAAGCCGTCGACGTCTTTGTCAGGGCGAATGCGCTCCAGCAACTTGGACGCGTCCAGGTGTTCAGGGAGAGGAAGCTGCAACAGAACGCCATCAATGGCGGGATCGTCATTCAGGCGATCGATCAGATCGGCCAGCGCTTCTTGAGTGGTTTCGGAAGGCAGGTCGTAGGCTTGGGAAAGGAAGCCGACCTCTTCACAGTCTTTACGCTTGTGCGAGACATAAACCTGAGAGGCAGGATCGCTGCCGACCAGGATCACCGCGAGACCCGGCGTGCGCAGACCTTGCTGGCGACGCTCGGTGACGCGTTGGGCGATCTGCTGGCGCAGGCTGGCGGCGATCGATTTGCCGTCGATTAGTTGTGCAGTCATTGCGCGTGATTAACCATCGAGAGGGGAAAAAAAGAGAACGCATTCTCGCATGTCATGCGGTGAGGGCAAAGGCGCTTGGTCTGCAAATTCCTCTAACCCCTTTAATTAAATGAATTTTTTTTAAAAAGGATTTGACGACCTCCGGGGGGCTCTATACTATTCGTCGCACTTGTCGGGCACAGCCTAGCACTGGTTAAGAAGGTCGAGCGGAATCAACGTTCTGCAAGGCTGAAAAGCACTTAGTTTGTAGTCCTTCAAGGGTACAGCTAACAAGGCGCCCGTAGCTCAGCTGGATAGAGCATCCGCCTTCTAAGCGGATGGTCGCAGGTTCGAGTCCTGCCGGGTGCGCCATTAGGCAGCTTTGGCACAAGTAGCGCAATATGGTGGGCGTAGCTCAGTTGGTAGAGCACGGGATTGTGACTCCCGTTGTCGTGGGTTCGATCCCCATCGTCCACCCCATATTTCGAAAGGCGCCAGATTAACAGTCTGGCGCCTTTGCTTTAAAAGCTTCATTCCGCGGATGTGGTGGAATTGGTAGACACACTGGATTTAGGTTCCAGCGCCGCGAGGCGTAAGAGTTCGAGTCTCTTCATCCGCACCAAATAAGCTTCACTCATGTCGATTGGCAGGATTGGGGTTCAACAGAGAAGTTGTTTGGCTTCTTTGTTACGCAATATGGTGGGCGTAGCTCAGTTGGTAGAGCACGGGATTGTGACTCCCGTTGTCGTGGGTTCGATCCCCATCGTCCACCCCATATTTCGAAAGGCGCCAGATTAATAGTCTGGCGCCTTTTTTGTTTCAGTGGATTGAGTTTCCAGCGGCTGCAGGTTCTGGGTCGCAGGGCAGGGCGTTTCGTCGTATTTATGTTACTCGATGATGCCGTGCTGCCCGCCGGCCTTGCTTGCGAGGGCGGCTGTCAGGGAGATGCCCGGCAACCTCTTCTATATAAGGAAGGGCTGGTGCAGAGCCTTGGCGTGATTGGCTGTATTTGCCACCGGGGCGAGGTGCATCCGTGCATCCGCACCTATAAATTGCCTGCTGCTTTTTTACCCGTTTTCAGTGGGGTGACTTCTTGAGTTTGACCCACTAGAATGCATGCCCTTGATTCTGGGGTCGGAAACGGCCGGCTAACGTCTGTGCAACGAGGAATATCCATGCAAGTTTCTGTTGAAAATACTTCTGCTCTTGAGCGCCGCATGAGCATCACCGTGCCGGCTGAGCGCATCGAGACTCAGGTCAACAAGCGTCTGCAGCAGACTGCCCAAAAGGCCAAGATTGCTGGCTTCCGTCCAGGCAAAGTGCCAATGAGCGAAATCAAGCGTCGTTTTGGCGCTGAGGCTCGCCAGGAAGCTGTAGGCGACGTCATCCAGTCTTCTTTCTACGAAGCTGTTGTCGAGCAAAAGCTGAACCCGGCTGGTTCGCCTTCGATCGAGCCTAAATCCCTGGAAGCGGGCAAGGACCTGGAATACGTCGCAGTTTTCGAAGTGTTCCCAGAGTTCACCGTTGCCGGTTTCGAAGGTATCGCCGTAGAGCGCCTGAGCGCTGACGTGTCTGATGCCGATCTGGACAAGATGCTGGACATCCTGCGCAAGCAGAACACCCGTTTCGAAGTGGCCGATCGCGCTGCCCAGAACGAAGACCAACTGAACATCGATTTCGTTGGCAAGGTCGACGGTGAAGTGTTCGCTGGCGGTTCCGCCAAAGGTACTCAGCTGGTTCTGGGTTCCGGCCGCATGATCCCTGGTTTCGAAGAAGGTCTGGTTGGCGCCAAAGCCGGCGAAGAGCGCGTTCTGAACCTGACCTTCCCAGAGGACTATCAGAACCTCGACCTGGCTGGCAAAGCCGCTGAGTTCACCGTGACCGTGAACACTGTTTCCGAGCCAAAGCTGCCAGAACTGACCGAAGAATTCTTCGCTCAATTCGGCATCAAGGAAACCGGTCTGGAAGGCTTCCGCGCCGAAGTTCGCAAGAACATGGAGCGCGAGCTGCGTCAGGCGATCAAATCCAAGGTCAAGAATCAGGTAATGGACGGTCTGCTGGCCACCAACCCGATCGAAGTGCCAAAGGCTCTGCTGTCCAACGAAGTTGACCGTCTGCGCGTGCAGGCTGTTCAGCAATTCGGTGGCAACATCAAGCCAGACCAACTGCCAGCCGAGCTGTTCGAAGAGCAAGCCAAGCGCCGCGTCGTGCTGGGCCTGATCGTGGCTGAAGTGGTCAAGCAGTTCGACCTCAAGCCTGACGAAGCTCGCGTTCGCGAGATGATCCAGGAGATGGCTTCGGCTTATCAGGAGCCTGAGCAAGTTGTGTCCTGGTACTACAAGAACGACCAGCAACTGAACGAAGTTCGCTCGGTTGTGCTGGAAGAGCAAGTTGTGGATACTGTTCTGCAGAAAGCTAGCGTGACCGACAAATCGGTCTCTTACGAAGAAGCGGTCAAGCCGGTAGAAGCTCCACAAGCCGACTGATTGTTTTTGCGGTAAGAAGCAAACACCATAAGCCAGCTCTCGAGCTGGCTTATGCGTATTCAAGACATAACTATTTGGGAGTGACTGCAGAGCATGTTCCGTAATTCGTATATTCAGCAGAACTCTGATATCCAGGCCGCAGGCGGTCTGGTCCCGATGGTTGTCGAGCAGTCCGCTCGTGGCGAGCGCGCCTATGACATCTACTCGCGTCTTCTCAAGGAGCGAGTAATCTTTCTGGTTGGTCCGGTAGAGGACTACATGGCCAACCTGATCTGTGCGCAACTGCTGTTCCTTGAAGCGGAAAACCCGGACAAGGACATCCATCTCTATATCAACTCCCCGGGCGGTTCGGTGACAGCTGGCATGTCGATCTACGACACCATGCAATTCATCAAACCCAACGTGTCGACCACCTGTATCGGTCAGGCGTGCAGCATGGGCGCGTTCCTGCTGACAGCCGGTGCCCCAGGCAAGCGTTACTGCCTGCCGAACTCGCGTGTGATGATTCACCAGCCACTGGGCGGTTTCCAGGGCCAGGCGTCGGATATCGAAATCCATGCCAAGGAAATCCTCTTCATCCGCGAGCGTCTGAACACGCTGATGGCCAAGCACAGCGGTCGCACTCTGGAAGAAATCGAGCGCGATACCAACCGCGACAACTTCATGAGTGCAGAAGCTGCGAAGGAATATGGTTTGATCGACGAAGTGATCAACCAGCGCCCAGCTTAAAAATAAGCAGCTCAAAATAGGCTTGGTCGGCTTGTCTGATCAGCGGCGGGCTTGAAAAAGCCCGCAATAGCCTTCATCTTGTGTTGCAAGCCTATCGGATTTGGATCGAACGAATGACTGACACCCGCAACGGCGAGGACAACGGCAAGCTGCTCTATTGCTCCTTCTGTGGCAAAAGCCAGCATGAAGTACGCAAATTGATTGCCGGCCCCTCGGTCTTTATCTGCGACGAGTGCGTCGACCTGTGCAATGACATCATCCGCGAGGAGGTGCAGGAAGCACAGGCCGAAAGCAGCGCGCATAAATTGCCTTCGCCTAAAGAAATCAGCGGCATCCTTGATCAGTATGTGATTGGTCAGGAACGTGCAAAAAAGGTTCTGGCCGTAGCGGTGTACAACCACTACAAGCGCCTGAACCAGCGTGACAAAAAGAATGACGACGTCGAACTCGGCAAGAGCAACATTTTGCTGATCGGCCCGACAGGCTCGGGTAAAACCCTGCTTGCCGAAACACTGGCCCGCTTGCTGAACGTTCCGTTCACCATCGCCGACGCAACCACCCTCACCGAGGCGGGTTACGTGGGTGAAGATGTCGAGAACATCATTCAGAAGCTGCTGCAGAAGTGCGATTACGACGTGGAAAAGGCCCAGATGGGCATTGTCTACATCGATGAGATCGACAAGATCTCGCGCAAATCTGACAACCCGTCGATCACCCGGGATGTTTCCGGTGAAGGCGTGCAGCAGGCCTTGCTCAAGTTGATCGAAGGCACGGTCGCTTCCGTTCCGCCGCAAGGTGGTCGCAAGCATCCACAGCAGGAATTCCTGCAGGTCGACACCCGTAACATCCTGTTCATCTGCGGTGGTGCGTTCTCTGGTCTGGAAAAGGTTATTCAAAACCGTTCCACCAAGGGCGGCATCGGTTTCAACGCAGAAGTGCGCAGCAAGGAAGAAGGCAAGAAAGTCGGTGAATCCCTGCGTGAAGTCGAGCCTGACGATCTGGTCAAGTTCGGTCTGATCCCGGAATTCGTCGGTCGTCTGCCGGTTCTTGCCACGCTGGACGAGCTGGATGAGGCTGCTTTGATGCAGATCCTCACCGAGCCGAAAAATGCTCTGACCAAGCAATACGCCAAGCTGTTCGAGATGGAAGGCGTGGACCTGGAGTTCCGCACCGATGCATTGAAGTCGGTTGCCAAGCGCGCGCTGGAACGCAAGACCGGCGCCCGTGGGCTGCGTTCGATTCTCGAAGGTGTGTTGCTCGACACTATGTATGAAATCCCCTCGCAATCCGAGGTGAGTAAAGTAGTGATCGATGAAAGCGTAATCGAAGGCAAGTCCAAGCCACTGTATATCTATGAAAACAGTGAGCCTGCTGCCAAGGCCGCGCCAGACGCTTAAGCGTCACGCAGTCGGAACAAAGAAGGGGCCTTCGGGCCCCTTTGCTTTTTGCGCGTTTTAACACTGTCTTTGTGCTTGTTTTTTTTGAAGGCAGCCCCCATCTTGGTTTCAAGCTTACTTCCATCTGTTTCCGGCCTTATGGCCGCCGTAGAGGCGAAATCATGAAGACAACCATCGAATTGCCTCTCCTGCCATTGCGTGATGTCGTTGTGTATCCGCACATGGTTATCCCGCTGTTCGTGGGGCGCGAGAAATCCATCGAAGCCCTCGAGGCAGCGATGACGGGCGACAAGCAGATCCTTCTGCTGGCTCAGAGAAACCCTGCTGACGACGATCCCGGCGAAGATGCGCTTTATCGCGTAGGTACGATTGCGACCGTTCTGCAGCTGCTCAAGCTGCCTGACGGCACTGTGAAGGTTTTGGTCGAAGGCGAGCAGCGGGGCGCTGTGGAGCGCTTCAGCGAAGTGGACGGTCATTGCCGTGCCGAAGTCTCGTTGATCGACGAAGTTGATGCGCCAGAGCGCGAGTCGGAAGTGTTTGTCCGCAGCCTGCTGTCGCAGTTCGAACAATATGTGCAGTTGGGCAAGAAAGTCCCGGCTGAAGTCCTGTCTTCGCTTAACAGCATCGACGAGCCTGGGCGCCTGGTCGACACCATGGCCGCGCACATGGCGTTGAAAATCGAGCAGAAGCAGGAAATTCTCGAAATCATCGATTTGTCGGCCCGGGTCGAACACGTTCTGGCGTTGCTGGATGCCGAGATTGACTTGCTGCAAGTTGAAAAACGCATTCGCGGTCGCGTCAAAAAGCAAATGGAGCGCAGTCAGCGCGAGTACTACCTGAATGAGCAGATGAAGGCCATTCAGAAAGAGCTTGGCGACAGCGACGAAGGCCACAACGAAATCGAAGAGCTGAAAAAGCGCATCGATGCCGCCGGCTTGCCGAAAGACGCACTGGCCAAAGCCACGGCCGAACTGAACAAGCTCAAGCAAATGTCGCCAATGTCCGCAGAAGCCACCGTGGTGCGTTCGTACATCGACTGGCTGGTTCAGGTGCCCTGGAAGGCGCAGAGCAAGGTGCGACTGGATCTGGCGCGTGCAGAAGACATTCTGGATGCCGACCACTATGGTCTGGAAGAAGTCAAAGAACGGATCCTCGAATACCTCGCCGTGCAAAAGCGCGTGAAGAAAATTCGTGGTCCGGTGTTGTGTCTGGTCGGTCCTCCGGGTGTGGGTAAAACCTCGCTGGCGGAGTCGATCGCACACGCCACCAACCGCAAATTCGTGCGCATGGCCCTCGGCGGTGTACGCGATGAGGCGGAAATTCGTGGTCATCGCCGGACGTACATCGGTTCGATGCCAGGAAGATTGATTCAAAAGATGACGAAAGTCGGCGTTCGCAACCCATTGTTCCTGCTCGATGAAATCGACAAGATGGGCAGCGACATGCGTGGCGATCCGGCATCGGCGTTGCTGGAAGTGCTCGATCCGGAGCAGAACCACAACTTCAACGACCACTATCTGGAAGTCGACTACGACCTGTCCGATGTGATGTTCCTGTGCACCTCGAACTCCATGAACATTCCGCCGGCGCTGCTGGACCGGATGGAAGTGATTCGTCTGCCGGGCTACACCGAAGACGAGAAGATCAACATCGCCGTGAAGTATCTTTCGCCGAAGCAGATCACTGCCAACGGTTTGAAGAAAGGCGAACTGGAATTCGATGCCGAAGCGATCCGCGACATCATCCGCTACTACACCCGCGAAGCCGGTGTGCGTGGGCTGGAGCGCCAGATTGCCAAGGTTTGCCGCAAGGCGGTCAAAGAGCATGCGCTGGAAAAACGCTTCTCGGTGAAGGTTACTGCCGACGATCTGGAACACTTCCTGGGCGTGCGTAAATTCCGCTACGGCCTGGCAGAACAGCAGGATCAGATCGGTCAGGTGACCGGGTTGGCGTGGACTCAGGTGGGTGGCGAATTGCTGACCATCGAAGCTGCTGTCGTGCCGGGTAAAGGCCAATTGATCAAGACCGGTTCGCTGGGTGACGTGATGGTCGAATCGATCACTGCGGCACTGACCGTCGTGCGCAGCCGCGCGAAGAGCCTGGGGATCCCTCTGGACTTCCACGAGAAGCGTGACACTCACATCCACATGCCGGAAGGGGCTACGCCGAAAGACGGTCCTAGCGCCGGTGTAGGCATGTGCACGGCGCTGGTGTCGGCATTGACCGGCATTCCTGTGCGCGCGGATGTGGCCATGACGGGGGAAATCACCTTGCGTGGTCAGGTGCTGGCGATCGGTGGTTTGAAAGAAAAACTGCTCGCTGCTCACCGTGGCGGAATCAAGACGGTGATCATTCCTGAAGAGAATGTTCGCGATTTGAAGGAAATTCCTGACAATATCAAGCAGGATCTACAGATTAAACCGGTTAAATGGATTGACGAGGTCCTGCAAATTGCGCTGCAATACGCGCCGGAGCCCTTGCCGGATGTGGCTCCTGAGATTGTCGCGAAGGATGAAAAACGCGAGTCCGATTCTAAGGAAAGAATTAGCACGCATTAGTACGTATTTGCCTGGGGGGCTTCCTTGACAGCTTTTTAGAGCCCTTGTTATAAAGCGGCTCTTAAGTGTCTGTAGGCCATTCAGCACTCGTTTTTGCTTTCACCAAAAAAACTTAGAATCATACTCAAATAGATATAAGGGGACTTAGAGTGAACAAGTCGGAACTGATTGATGCTATCGCTGCATCCGCTGATATCCCGAAAGCTGCTGCTGGCCGTGCGCTGGACGCTGTAATCGAATCCGTCACTGGCGCTCTCAAGGCTGGCGACTCGGTTGTTCTGGTTGGTTTCGGTACTTTCTCCGTAACTGATCGTCCAGCTCGTATCGGTCGTAACCCGCAGACTGGTAAGACTCTGGAAATCGCAGCAGCCAAAAAACCAGGTTTCAAAGCCGGTAAAGCACTGAAAGAAGCTGTCAACTAAGTTCGATTCAGGTTTTTGCCTATCCGGGTCGGGGTCAAGCCTGACCTGGCAGCGGAGCGGTAGTCCAGTCGGCAGGTCGCCGGTCCGAGACACCGAGGCTCGCAAGTTCGAGTCATCGGTCCGCTCCGCCAGTTACGAGAAGGCGCATCCTCGGATGCGCCTTTCTTCTATCCGGATTCTACCCACGCTCCACGGTTGCCTAATTTTGAAGTTCAACCGTTTATGGGGGACGCATGCTGCAGAATATCAGGGACAATTCACAAGGCTGGATTGCCAAGACCATTATCGGGGTCATCGTTGCACTGATGGCTTTGACTGGTTTCGACGCCATTTTTCAGGCCACGACGAGCAAGAATGAAGCGGCGAAGGTCAATGGTGAAGAGATCAGCCAGAACGAGCTGAGCCAGGCGGTCGATATGCAACGCCGTCAACTCATGCAACAGCTGGGCAAGGATTTCGATGCTTCCTTGCTTGATGAAAAAATGCTGCGCGATTCGGCGCTCAAAGGCTTGATCGATCGCAAACTGCTGCTGCAAGGCGCAGAAAACTCCAAATTCGCTTTCTCCGAAGCGGCTCTCGACCAGGTGATCCTGCAAACGCCTGAATTCCAGGTGGATGGCAAGTTCAGTGCCGAGCGTTTTGACCAGGTCATTCGCCAACTGGGCTACACCCGTATGCAGTTCCGCCAGATGCTGGCTCAGGAAATGCTGATCGGTCAGTTGCGCGCCGGTCTGGCGGGAAGTGGTTTTGTCACCGATGCACAGGTGCTGGCCTTCGCCCGTCTGGAAAAACAGACCCGTGATTTCGCTTACCTGAACATCAAGGCCGACCCGGCAGCGGTGAAGCTGACTGACGATGAAGTCAAAGCCTATTACGACGAACACGCCAAGGAATTCATGACACCGGATCAGGTGATCATCGATTACCTGGAATTGAAGAAGGCTTCCTTCTTTGATCAGGTCAGCGTCAAGGACGAAGACCTGCAAGCGGCGTATCAGAAAGAAATCGCGAACCTGTCCGAGCAACGCCGGGCTGCGCACATTCTGATCGAAGTGAATGACAAGACGACCGAAGCGCAGGCCAAAACCAGGATCGACGAGATCCAGGCACGCCTGAACAAGGGTGAGAAATTCGAAGCGCTGGCCAAGGAATTCTCGCAGGATCCGGGTTCGGCCAACAACGGCGGTGACCTGGGTTATGCCGGTCCTGGCGTCTACGATCCAGCGTTCGAAAAAGCGCTGTATTCGTTGAACAAGGATCAGGTTTCCGAGCCGGTTCGTACCGATTTCGGTTTCCACCTGATCAAGCTGTTGGGCGTGGAAGCGCCTGAAGTGCCGACGTTTGCCAGCCTGAAAGACAAGCTGACCCGCGATCTGAAGGCCGCACAAGTTGAGCAGCGTTTCGTCGAGGCGACCAAGCAATTGGAAGATGCTTCGTTCGAGGCTTCCGATCTGGCCCAGCCTGCACAGGACTTGAAGTTGACCATTCACACCTCCGCGCCGTTCGGCCGTGAAGGTGGTGAAGGTATCGCAGCCAACCGTGCCGTGATCACCGCTGCGTTCAGCCCTGAAGTGCTGGATGAGGGTGCCAACAGCACCGCCATTGAGCTCGATCCGGAAACCGTGATCGTGCTGCGTGCCAAGGAACACCTGAAGCCTGCGCAACTGCCGCTGGAAAAAGTGTCTGCCGCCATTCGCGTGCAACTGACCAAAGAGCACGCCAGTGCGGCTGCCAAGACCAAGGCTGAAGAGTTGATTGCCAGTCTGCGCGATGGCAAGACTCCACTGGACAAGGCGATTGACGGTCAGAACTGGAAAGTCACCGAAGCGGCGACCCGCGCTCAGGAAGGGGTAGACCCGACTGTGCTGCAAGCGCTGTTCCGCATGCCCAAGCCAGCCGGCAAGGACAAGCCGACGTTCAGCAACGTGACCCTGCCTGATGGCAGTCTGGTGATTGTGCGTCTGAATGGCGTGAACGAAGCTGCAACACCGACCGAAGAAGAGAAGGCTCAATACCGTCGCTTCCTCGCCTCGCGTGTAGGTCAGCAAGACTTCGCGGCGTATCGCAAGCAGCTGGAAAGCCAGGCCGACATCGAGCGCTTCTGATGTTTGACTGAGTTGAGGGTCACGAGAACCCCGGCCGAAAGGTCGGGGTTTTTTGTTACAGGTGTTACGACAAACGCGTGAGACGTTTACCCAATACTGGAGTCAACACACCTGTAACTGTTTTAAGACACAATCGTTGCGCCGCTAAGCATCGATCTGTTGCACAATACGCCCCGAACCGTTTTTCTCAGGATGTTCAATGTTTAAATCAATTCCCATGCGGGTTGTCGGGCTGGCGTTGCTGCTGGCCACTGCTGCCGGTTGTTCGTCGAAGAAAACCGCCATCTATGAGCATGAGAACTTCGACGACTCCGGAACATTTTCCCGTAACTATCCGGTGACCGATTCGGCGTCTTGCGAGGCCGCTCGTCGTGCGTTGCTCAGCCAGGGTTACATCATCACCAGCAGCGACCCGAAACTGGTCAGCGGGCACAAGAGCTTCCAGCAGACCGGCGAGACCCACATGGAAATCAGTTTCAGTGTGGTCTGTGCCGAAGACGGCAGTGCCGGGCATCACGCCACTGTGTTCGCCAACGCCTTGCAAGATCAATACGCACTGAAGAAAACCAACAACTCCGCCAGTCTTGGTGTCGGCGTGCTGGGGTCGGTGTCGATGCCGATCGGTTCGTCGGACGACTCGATGGTCAAGGTTGCGAGCGAAACCGTTACCTCCGCCAAGTTTTACGAGCGGTTCTTCGCGTTAGTCGAACTGTTCCTGCCCAAGGAAGTAAAGGAAGCGGCACACATTACCGAGAAGCCGAAAACCGATCTGGGCGTGCCTGAACCCAAGGCTGTGCCAGCGCCATTGGCCCCGGAGGCTGCCCCAGCGCCTGCACCTGCGGCAGAAGCGCCCAAAGCCGCCGATGAGCCGCCTGCCGCGTCCGAGCCGGTAGTACCGCCGCCTGAGGCTGCGCCGATCAACCCCGCTCCAGTTTCAGAGCCAGCCCCTGAGCCGCAAACCATTACACCGCCTGCCAACCCCAGCGACTTGCCTGCGCCCAGTGAGCCGATCAAGTCCATGCCGTGACGGCTAAGTTACATTTGCAAACGTTGATGCACATCAAGCCAGGCCGCTGTTCTGCGGCCTGAATCAAAAAAATCGCTGATAAATTCCTGACGGCCTGCTACGTTTTATTCAGTAGCGACGGAGTGTCGTGCCCGCGTCATTTTTCTTTCACACGGGCACCTTAATCTCAAAGTCGCTGACCACTGGATCAGACGTATTTTCCAATAAGCTGTGGGGGATCTAAAAATGGACGATTATCAAGAAGAGCTGCTCGAATATCAGGCGTTTGAACTGGACCCACTGGAACCTGCAGAAGACGCTACCGAGTTGTAGGCGTCAGGCGGATTGCCGATGACTGCGGCGAAACTCGCCGGGAGTCTGTCCGGTCCAGCGTTTGAAAGCGCGTTGAAACGCTTCGGCTGAGGCAAAGCCCAGCAGGTAGGCGATTTCACCGAACGCCAGTTCGGTATCGCGAATGTAGGTCATGGCCAGGTCGCGACGGGTGTCGTTGAGAATTGCACGAAACTGCGTGCCTTCTTCAGCGAGTTTACGACGCAAGGTCCAGGTAGGCAGCTTAAGGCGTGCCGCCACTTCTTCCAGGTCGGGTTCCCGACCACCATTGAGCAACGGCCCCAGTAACTGAGTGATGCGTTCACGCAGGCTACGGGTGCGTGTCAGTTGCTCCAGTTCACGTTCACACAAGCTCAGCAAATGGCGCCAAGTGCTCGGACAATGCTCGGGGTTGCGTTGGGCGAGGCTGGCCAGGCTCAGGCGCAGTTGATTGTGTTCGGCACCAAACTGTATCGAACAGTCGCCCAATGCGTCGTAGGCGGCGCTGTAGTCGGGCGCTTCGAATTCGATCTCGATGCGTTCGGCCTTCAGTGGGGCAGGGCTCAGGCTGGATAATTGCTGCAACCAGCCAGCGATGATCGAATCCACCACGAAGCGGTTATAGCTGTTGTAGGGGCTGATGGAATAGAAGCGCAACCAGGCGCCTTGCGGGTCTTCGTGAAAGCTCGAATGACCGCGATAGTTGGAGCCGTACAACGCTTCGAAGCGAATCAGGCAGCGCGCCGCCTCGCGTACCGTTGGCGCCTGGGCTGCGGTGATGCCCGCCAGGCCGGCCTGGCTCAGACGGCTGAGTTGTCCCATGCGCAAGCCGAGTGCCGGGTTGCCGGTCAACTGAATCGCACTGTGCCCCAGGCGCATATAACGCGGGATCGACAGTCGGGCACCCGCTTCGCCGAGGCGGGCCGCGTCCAGGCCATATTGCTCCAGCAGGGGCTGTGGATCAGCCCCGAGGCTGCGCACGGCGTCCGCCAGGCTATGAACGAAGCCTACCGATAAATCGCCGAGACGCATCGGCATCGGTTTCATGGCTTACAACCACAGGTTCAACAAACGCGCACCGCGGGCATTGCCATCGGCAAAGTGCTGGCCGTTGCTGCTGAGAAAACTTTGCCCGGCGCTGGGCTGATCCCAGAACTGGCCGCGCAAGAACACGCTCATGCCGGCGATGGCCCGGCTGGAGGGGGCTTGTGTGGTCAGGGTCAGGTGACGCCAGGCCTGGCCTTCGCTGAGCTCCCCGGGCTTGAGGCTGACCGAACCGGGTGTCGACGATCCCTTGTAGCCGCGCCACGGTTGATCCCAGGTGCCTCGGCCGACGACGAAAGCGGGGACCGCGACGAGTTGCGCCTGTTCAGCGTCGAGCTTGCGGTAGTTGTCCGGGTACCAGCTGTCGCTGCCGATCAGCACGCCAAGGCGCCCGGCCGGGGTGTCGACGACGTTGAGGGTATGGTCGCCATTGGCCTTGATCGCATCCTGTTGTTCAAAGACCGGATGCATCTGGCGCTGCGGCTGGCCGATGGGCAAACCATCGCGGCCGAAGACCACACTGCTGTTGTACAGCGGGCCGCGGCCGATTTTCAGTTTGCCGTCGATCACGCTTGGATCAGGAAGCACGATGGAGCCGGCCACCAGTGTCACGTCGAACTCTTTCGCCAGCCCGCCGAACAGCGCCTGATAGTCCTTGGCCATGCCTTTGGCTTTCATCCGCAAGTGCGCATCGTCCAGACGGCTGTCACCCTCGGCGCCGATCAGCGCGCGGACGAACTTCAGCGGATTGCTCACGGCCAGCCAGTTCATGGCTTCCTTGAGTGTGGTGGCCTGGTACAACTCATCTTTTTCGCCGGTGACCATCAGCCAGGTGCCGACATGTTCCGGCAGCACCACGACGGTTTTCTCATTCAACAGACCTTGATCCCGGGCCTTTTGCAGGTAAGCGGCGAGCTTGCGGTGCAGGCGTTCAGGGCTTTGGTAATCGGTGGGAAACAGCTCGGGCTGGATGCCCAGCAGGTTGCCCCGGTCGGCGGGTTGGCCCTGGTCGACGGCGAGATCGATCCGCAGGTCTGAGAGGTAATGACCCACCGGGCGGTCTGCGGCCCACATGGCGTAGGTTGTAAGAGCGGCGACCAGCGCCATGGAGAAAGTCAGGTACAGAAGTTTGCGCATGGGGAAACAGATGACAACCGTGTGCGAGAGTTCATGATTTTGCATTCAGATCGGGTACGAGACTACGGCAAAACAATGGGTTGGCGAAAGGAGTAGCCCTTTTGCAGAGGATTTTTCTGTGCAACAGGCACCTCCAGGCGCAGGTTTTCAGGGGTATTCGGGTGAGCGCCCGTTGATATCTCTGTTCGCGATACCTCCTAACGAAGTATGCGATTGGTGGGACCGATAAAGGGTCCCCTACATTTGGGGCCTGCCCGTCATCACATCAAATCTGTATGGGAAAAGCATGCGGTATCGACGTCTCGACCTGAACCTGTTGGTGGCCCTGGACGCCTTGTTGAGCGAATGCAGTGTCAGCCGGGCCGCCGAGCGTTTGTGTCTGGGACAGTCGGCGACCAGTTCGGCGCTTGGCCGTTTGCGTGAGCATTTCAACGATCCGTTGCTGGTTCAGGTCGGGCGGCGTCTGGAGCCAACAGCCTTGGGGCTCGAGCTCCTGCCCAAGGTGCACGAAGCCCTGGCTCTGACGCGGGAAATTGTTGATACGCCGGCAAGTTTCGATCCGGCCACTTGCACTCGACAGTTCACCTTGGTGGCTTCGGACTACGTGGTCGGCGTGTTGTTGCCTGCGGTCAGTCTTGAGTTGGCGCGCGTTGCACCCGGGGTGCGTTTGAATCTGCGAGACCTGCCTGTGCCGCGTGATGGTGATGTGGTCAGCGAAGCGCTCGATTATCGCCGCAGTGATTGTGTGATTGTGCCGCAGCGACGGTTGAACCCTGCTTACCCCTACGTACCGTTGATGAGTGACCCGTTGTGTTGCATCGTCTGCGCTCAACAGCCGCAGTTCGCCGAGGGCTTGAGCCTCACCGGTTACTGCGCTGCCGAGCATGTGGTCCGAGAGTTCGCTGATGGGCGAAACCTGGCGATGGATGCCATGCATCTGCATGAGTTGGGCGTTCATCGAAAGGTGGCGGTGGCCGTTGAAAGCTTCGCGCTGATGCCGGAGTTCATTGTCGGCACTGCGCGAATCGCCACCGTATTTCGCCGGCAAGCAGAGCGTTTTGCCCAGCGTTATCCACTGCGCATTCATCGCGCACCGCTGGCTTTTCCGGACGCCGTACAGGTGCTGCAGTGGCACCCGTATCAGGAACGCGACCCGGCGATGATGTGGTTTCGCGGCCTGCTGCTTGAGCAGGCCGCATTGCTTGATCAACCGGCCAGATGATCACCGGTATCGGCCACCAGTCCGGCCTGGTCAATGGCCTGCACAGCGCAATGCTCATCATTGTCCGAGGTGTCGCCGCTGATGCCGATGGCGCCCAGAATCTTCCCCTCGGTATTACGAATCAGCACACCCCCAGCCACCGGAATTACTTCGCCAGCGGTCAGGCTGTTGATTGCATTGAAAAACGCCGGCATCGCTTGCGCACGCCGTGCCAGCTCACGTCCGCCGAAGCCCATTCCCAGGCAGCCGCGCGCTTTGCCGGTGGCGATTTGCGGGCGCAGGAAACTGGCTTGTTCATCGCGCAGGACCACCAGTGGATGACCCGCTGTATCCAGCACGACGGCGGCCAGGGGCTTAATCCCGCTTTCTCGAGCGATCCGAATCGCGCTGCTGGCGATGTGGATGGCGGTGATCAGATCAAGTGTGTGCATGACGTCGATCCTCATACGGCCCACTTGCCCAGTTGGGCAACGCGGTCGCGGGTATACAGGTCAGTCCATTTCAACGAGTTGAAATCAGACACTTGCTTGGGGTTGTAGGGGCTGCGTTCCATGCGCACCGGCTGCCCGGCCTTGTACACGGCTTTGAGCCGTGAGCGGTCTTGAAGGAGACGGATGTCATGCAAGGGCGAGCCGTCGAGCAACAGGAAGTCCGCTTGTTTGCCTACTTCCAGGGAGCCGAGGGTCTCGCCACGCGGCATGCAGCGCGCCCCGACAGCGGTGGCTGCATACAACGCTTCGGCGGGTGTGAAGCCCAGGCGAGTGACCAGCAATTCCAATTCACGCGCATGCCATTCGCCATAAGGCGTCACGGCAAAGCCGCTGTCACTGCCACAGGCGAAAGGCACGCCGGCGGCTTTGGCGCGTTTGAGCACCGCCGACCCGACGTCCAGCGTGCGTGCGCAGTAACCGGCGTAGCCGCTGCTGATGGCCGGGTCGTGGGGCTGACAAAAGTCCACGGTGTTCTGCGGGAAGGTCATGGTGGGCGCGAGGATACTGCCGGCTTCAAGCAAGGCCTCGATGCAGGCGTCGTCCATATAAAAGGCGTGGAACACCAGATCGACACCGGCGCGTGCGGCGTACATCACCGCCTCGCGACCATAGGCATGGGTCGCTACTTTGCAACCCAGGCGATGCGCTTCCTGAACCATTTCATAGGTTTCTTCAGCGGTGAATGCGGCGATGATTTCACCGTTCGGCCGACGATGCGTACCGTCCATGGCGATTTTGATCAGGTCAACGCCATCCTTCGCCTGCTTGCGGATTTCTGCCAAGGCTTCGCTGCGGCTGGTGACGAGGCGTGCAGTGAAATATTCCGGTGCGCCCACGCGACTCGGAAACCAGTCATTGAGGCTCTGCCGATTAGTGATCACCCGGCTGCTGGCCGCGATGCGCGGACCCTCGAACAGGCCCGCAGCGATCGCATTGCGCACCGCGATGCTGAGCTGGCCGCTGTCACCCGGGCACACCATGCTGGTCACGCCTGCGGCCAGTACGTGTTGAGCGAAGAACATGCCACGCAGCGCACGGAATTCGTCGCTGGTCCAGATATCGATGTCTTCTTCGCTCTGCGCGTTGCCGAAGGCCAGATGGGTATGCACGTCCACCAGACCCGGCATGACAAAATTATCGCCGGCGTCCACAACCGTGTCCCCCGGTTGTGGCTGCGGCGCCCGGGCAGTCGGGCCGACATACGCCAGCAGGCCGTTTTCCACGACCAATGTCTGCTGCTGACGGGTTTCCAGGCCGGTCCCGTCGAACAAGGTTTGGCATTTCAGGTGCAGGGTATTCATGGCGTTTTCACTTTGCTGATTGTTATGCAAAGCGAGGCTAGGATGCGGGTGTGAATGCCACCAGCAACTTGCATCAATGGTCGGGTATTGATGGCGTCGATAGCTGTCGTGCAGCAACGGCGGCGGGGCCTTTGCGGCGATGAGCGGGACGCAGGAGCGGGTATCGCGAGTGACGATGGCTGGCATCGTGATCGACGATTTTTTGTACCCTGGATCGCGAGTCTATGGTGCGCGCTCATCACCCACAGAGAGCCATTGATATGACTACCGCAGCCGTGAAAAACGAACTCCTGGCACTTGAACAAGAGCGCCGCCGGGCATTGGTTGAAGAGGATTACTCGCGAGTCGCCGAGCTGTTCGCCGACGACCTGGTGTACGTGCACACCACGGGCCTGGTGCAAGGCAAGACGGACTATCTGGATTACGCAAAAAGCGCCGTACAGTATCTGGACATTGAGCGCGGCGAGTTGCTGATCCGCTTTTACGGAGAACAACTGGCGGTCATGACGGGTACGCAGTGCAACACACTGCGCAAACGCGGCGGCGATCAGTCGATTCGCGGTGAAGGGTTTGCCACGCAGGTCTGGACGCTTGGTACCAACGGCTGGCAGATCAGTTCGTTCCATGGCACACGTGCGCCGAACTGAGTTCGTTCAGAGGTCAGTGCAAACGCTATCGCCGGCAAGCCAGCTCCTACGGGTTTTCGGGTGCCTGGTGATTGTTGGCATCACGCAATTCTGTAAGAGCCGGCTTGCTGGGGATGGCGTCCATACGGTCACATCCAGAACCAAACTGTGACAACGCTCCTCAATCTTGCGCACTAGCCTTGTGTTTCGATTTCCAACACAGGAGGGCAATGGAATGCCTGATCTTCCCCACGCCAATCGCTTGCGCGCCGGACGCTATTCCCAATCCGGGCGAATTTATCTGCTTACTGCGGTGACCCGAAATCGCGAACAGCTATTCACCCATTGGCTGACAGGCCGGTTGCTGGTGCGGCAATTTCAACAGGCTCACACGGACGACCTGGCGGAATCCCTGGCCTGGGTCGTCATGCCTGATCATTTTCATTGGCTGGTCGAACTCAAAAACAGCACCTTGCCGGCATTGATGCTGGCCACCAAATCTCGTAGCGCGCGAGCAATCAATGCTCACCTGGGCCGAACAGGAGGTGTTTGGCAAAAAGGTTTTCATGACCGTGCCATCCGCTACGAAGAGGATTTAATTGAAGCCGCTCGTTACGTCGTCGCCAACCCAATACGCGCTGGTCTTGTCAGGCGTGTGCATGATTACCCATTGTGGGACGCTAAATGGCTGCAGTAGCCGGCTTGCTGGCGATAGCGATGGTGAATGTGACGGCGCCATCGCTGGCAAGCCAGCTCCTACAGGTTTGTGGGGGCACGGGAATTGTTTGGTATCACACAAATTTGTAGGAGCCGGCTTGCTGGCGATAGCGATGGTGAATGTGACGGCGCCATCGCTGGCAAGCCAGCTCCTACAGGTTTGTGGGGGCACGGGAATTGTTCGGTATCACCCAATCCGTAGGAGCCGGCTTGCTGGCGATAGCGGTGGTGAATGTGACGCCGCCATCGCTGGCAAGCCAGCTCCTACAGGTTTGGGGTACAGGGGATAGATTGGTAACACAAATTTGTAGGAGCCGGCTTGCTGGCGATAGCGGTGGTGAATGTGACGCCGCCATCGCTGGCAAGCCAGCTCCTACAGGTTTGGGGTACAGGGGAAAGATTGGTAACACAAATTTGTAGGAGCCGGCTTGCTGGCGATAGCGATGGTGAATGTGACGCCGCCATCGCTGGCAAGCCAGCTCCTACAGGTTTGTGGGGGCACGGGAATTGTTTGGTATCGCACAAATTTGTAGGAGCCGGCTTGCTGGCGATAGCGATAGCGATGGTGAATGTGATGCCGCCATCGCTGGCAAGCCAGCTCCTACAGGTTTGCGGGGTACGGGAATTGTTCGGTATCACCCAATCCGTAGGAGCCGGCTTGCTGGCGATAGCGATGGTGAATGTGATGCCGCCATCGCTGGCAAGCCGGCTCCTACAGGTTTGCGGGGTACGGGAATTGTTTGGTATCACACAAATTTGTGGGAGCCGGCTTGCTGGCGATAGCGATGGTGAATGTGATGCCGCCATCGCTGGCAAGCCAGCTCCTACAGGTTTGGGGTGCACGGGAGTTGTTCGGCATCACCCAAATCCGTAGGAGCCGGCTTGCTGGCGATAGCGGTGGTGCAGGTTATGCCGCCATCGCCAGCAAGCCGGTTCCTGCAGGAGGCTGTCAGTCGGTGTGGCCACCCAGGTTTTCGGCCACCCAGTCGGCGATGTACTGACCCGCGTTGATGCTGTTGTCAAAGCTGGAATGCTGCACGCCACCTTCGCGTTCGGTGAAGATCTTCAGTTCACGTTTAGGGCTGTTGACCAATTGCTCATAAGTACGATGTGCCCACTTCAACGGAATCTGCGAATCCTTTTCACCGTGGGTCACCAGGAACGGCACCTTGATCCGGTCCAGCACGCCGTCCAGATGGACGTTTTCGGCGATGGTCATGAACTCGTCCATGTCTTTTGCACCCCATACCCACTGCACGTGCGCCCAATAGTGCGGGACGGGGAAGCTGCCTTCTTTTTCCAGGCGACGCTTTTGCACATCGCGCCAGTCATGATTCGCACCCCACACCACGCCGCAGGCAAACCGTGGCTCGAAGGCCACCGCGCGCGGGCAGTAATAACCGCCGAGAGAGACGCCCTCCAGGCCGATACGCTTGGCATCCACATCGCTACGGGTTTCCAGCCAGTCGACCACGCGGCTGGCCCAGTGCTCGCTGTCGTAACGGGCAATCAGGTTATGCAGGCGCAGCGCTTCACCCGTGCCGGGCTGGTCGATGATCAACGACGAGATGCCGCGTTTGGCCAGCCAGGCCGGCAGGCCGACGCGGTATTTCATTTCCTTGGTCGAGTCCAGCCCGTTGACTTGCACCAGGATCGGCGCCGGACCGGTGACGCCTTCGGCACGCACCAGCAAGCCGGAAATATGTCTGCCCTCGTAGGGGATCTCAACGCGCTCGCAGTTCTCCCGCGACAGTTCGATACCGCGTTTGAAGGTCTGCAAAAAACGCTGGTACAGCTCGGTCCGGCCCGGCGCGCCATGGGCCTGAAGGCGTTCGCAAGTGAGGTAATAGGTGGCGGCGCGGTTGTACTTTTCACCGGCAGACAGCAGTCGGCCATTGCCTTCGTCTTCCTCGGCCAGGCCGCAAAGCTTGTCGGCCATTTTGGCCCAGGTCTCGCGAAATGCCTTGGTGCCCGCCGCGTCGGGTTGCTTGGCGGCTTCCTGCAGCGGTGCGCACATCTCTTCGATTTCGCCGATGCGGGCGCCCATCTCGATGGCCAGGTTGACAGAAAGATTCCAAACGTAATTGGTCGGGAAATAACGGAACATGATTGTTGTTGTCCTTGTGGTTGCCTTGAGCGTTCACAAGGCACGTTAAGGACGCCCCGGCTAATTGACCAATCGTGACTCGGGATGCGAGGTATCGCGAGGGACGATAGGACCCTGTTCCAGATGCTGGATGAACTCGCTGATACGCTCGCGCAGCCAGCGGTGCATCGGGTCGCCGTCGACGCTGCGGTGCCAGAGCATGACCTCGCGCATCACCGGAATCTTCACCGGTGGATTGAGGATGCGCAGCGGCAGGTGCTCGGCGTACAACCGCGCCAGGCGCTGGTGCATGGTGGCGATGCGTTGGGTGCCGACGACCAGTTGCGGGAGGGTGTTGAAGTCGTTGGTGATGACTTCGATACGGCGGTTGAAGCCGTATTGGTTCATGAACCACTCTTCGATGCTCAAGTGCCGGGTGCGACCAAACCCCACCGAAACGTGGCCCATGTCCATGTACTGTTCAAGGGTCAGGCTGTTGCCGACCTGGGTGTTGCCGCTCCACACCACGCAGACGTGTTCTTCTTCGAACAGCAGTTTGTGGGGGTGGCCATCGATGATGTAGCGCTCAGGCACGATCATCAGATCGACCTCGCCACGAACCAGCAATTCACCGGAGTTATCGCCAGGGCCGAGCATCTCGAAGGTGATGTTCGGCGCTTCCTGATGGATCTTCTGAATGACCTGGGCGAACAGCACGCTGATCAGATAATCCGAGGTCACGAGGCGGAAGTGGCGCTTGCTGGTGTTGGGATCGAACACCGGTTTGGCGGTAATCGAGGATTGAATCGTCAGCAACACTTCGCGAATCGGCTTGGCGAGCTCCTGGGCGTAGGGCGTGGGCTGCATTTTGCGCCCCACCTGCACCAGCAGCTCGTCTTCGAAATAACTGCGCAAACGCCCGAGTACGCCACTGGTTGCGGACTGCGTCATGTGCAGGCGTTCGGCGGCACGCGTGATGTTTTGCTCTTCGAGCAGAACATCGAGTGCCACCAGCAGATTGAGATCCAGGTGGTTGAAACGCATCGGGCATGTCCGTTGTTGTATTTATTTTCACGATACATTCCGGTGAATTGATCGTTCCGTCAACCCCGCCGTTACGACCTTATCCCGCGAACTCAGGTATCGCGTTTGCCGATAGGTCGCATCCCCACTCGCGATTAGTCAGCTGCAAAACCACGCGTCAATCTTCGCCGCAGTCGGACCTCTGGACGACACCACCACCGGATTCCATGCGCAGCTGATCGGCCTCATCGAGCGTTCGGCAGCAGTCTCCGGATCATAATTTCAATGGAGTGGTAGCCATGAACATCATTGGCCTTGACGCCCTTATCTTTGGCGTCGATGACATCCAAGCCTGTACCGATTGCCTGCGTGACTACGGCCTTGCGCCGGTTGACGTCGACAGCCATGGCGGGCGCTTTGAAGCGCTGGACGGTACTGCCGTGATCATTCGCCGTGCGGACGATCCGACCCTGCCGGTTGCCATCGGCCCGGCGCCGTCGATTCGCGAAACCATCTACGGCGTTGCCAGCGCGGCAGACCTCGACGCCATCGAAGACGAGTTGGCGCGGGACCGTCAGGTCACCCGTGACAACGGCGTGCTGCACAGTGTCGACGACATGGGATTTGCAATCGCTTTTCAGGTGACCGTGCGCAAGGCTTACAACGCCCCGGACGACCTGACCAACGCCGCCGGCCACGCACCGCAGCGCCCGCTGAACCAACCCGGCATCACCCTCGACATGAGCGCGGTGCCACGCACCTTGTCCCACGTGGTGTATTTCGTCCCCGACGCGGCCAAGGCCGAAGCGTTCTATGCCGAACGCCTGGGCTTTCGAACCACGGACACCTTTGTCGGCGCCGGGCCGTTCATGCGCCCCGCCGGTTCCGATGATCACCATTGCCTGTTCATGATCCAGACCCCGCCGCACATGAAGGGCTGCGAGCACTTCACCTTTCACATGGGCAGCGGTACCGAAGTGCTGTTGGCCGGTACGCGTTTCGAGCAAAAGGGCTGGACCAGTTTCTGGGGGCCTGGCCGTCACCTCTTTGGCTCCAATTGGTTCTGGTACTTCAACAGTCCGCTGGGTTGCCACATCGAATACGACGCCGACATGGACAAACACGATGACGCCTGGGAGGCCCGTCGCGCGCCCCTGTCAGCGGATAACTCGCAACTGTTCCTGTTCAACTCGAAAGAAAAATGGGCACCCGGCGGCCCGCCACCCAAACAGGGTTGAGTGCGGAGGTCAGCCATGAGCCACAGCGATTTTTCCCTGTGCCGGCTGGACGAATTGGTGGAAGGGCAGGCGCGCGGGTTCGATCCACTTCAGCGCGGCAGGGACAGTGTTTTTGCCTTGGTGCACGAGGGGCAGGTGCGGGTTTATCGCAACAGTTGCCCGCATCTGGACGTGCGCCTGGAGTACCGCAAAGACCGTTTTTTATCTGCCGACGGCCAGTTGATCGTCTGTTACGCCCACGGTGCGCAGTTTCTGCCGGGCACCGGTGAATGCGTCTACGGCCCTTGTCTGGGGCAGAAACTGGAGGCGTTGCCGTGGCGGGTGGAGGAGGGCTGGCTGGTGCTGCAAATGCCCGGTGTGGAGGTCGCGCCGGCTCAAATTGAGGTATCGCGTTTGGAGATACATCGCATCCCTACTCGCGATTAGTCAAATCCCTGCATTGACGGGAAGCTGAACCTAACGACGCAGTGCCCGGCGCTGCATCGAATCACAAGAATAAAAAGTGAGAAAGCCATGAGTACAGTGAACAAAGTTCTGATCGTGGGCGGTGGTATTGGTGGCTTGTGTGCGGCCATCGCCCTGCGCCGCAAGGGCATTGAGGTCGATCTGATCGAACTCAAGTCTGAGTGGACGGTGTACGGCGTCGGGATCATCCAGCAAAGCAACGTGGTCCGCGAGATGGCCAAGCTGGGTGTGCTGGATGGTTACCTCGATGCGGCGTACGCCTTTGAAGACGTCGCCATTTACGGCCCGGGCGGTCAGCAACTGGCGCGCATTCCGGGTCAACGCCTGGCAGGGCCTGCGTACCCGGCCAACGTCGGTATCTCGCGTCTGGCGCTGCACAAGGTCCTCAGCGAAACGGCGCTGAAACTCGGCGCCAAAGTGCGCCTGGGTCTGAGCGTTGAATCCCTGAGCGACACAGGCGACAACGTTGATGTGCTGTTCACGGATGGCAGCAGCGCTGTCTACGACCTGGTGGTCGGTGCTGACGGCCTGTTCTCCAGGGTTCGCGATTTGCTGTTCGGCGACACCTACACGCCTCGTTTCACCGGCCAGTCGGTGTGGCGCTACAACTTCCCGCGCGCTCCACAAATCGATCACCTCGCCAACTACCAGAGTGCCGAAGGCAATGCCGGTCTCGTGCCATTGGCCGGTGACCTGATGTACCTGTTCCTCACGTCCCACGAACCGTCCAACCCGTGGATGGACCCGGCGACGCTGGCCGAGCAGATGCGCCAGCGGTTGCAGGGTTTCACCGGCCTGATCGGTGAACTGCGCGAGCAAATCACCGACAGCAGCCAGGTGGTCTACAAGCCGATGGAAGTGGTTTTCGTCGATGAGCCTTGGTATCGCGGTCGCGTCCTGTTGATCGGCGATGCTGCCCACGCGACCACGCCGCACCTCGGTCAGGGGGCCGGCATGGCGATTGAAGACGCCATCGTGCTCAGTGAAGAACTGACCCGCGACGGCAGTGTCGAGCAACAGTTGCAGCGCTTCATGGCGCGGCGTTTCGAGCGCTGCAAGTTCATCAGCGAAAGCTCGGTGCTGGCCGGCGACAAGGAAATGCAGCACGACCGCGAGTTCGACCGCATCGGCCTGGTCAAGCAGATGCTCGCGCGGACGGCCGAGCCCATCTGATTCACCCACAGCAGTTACCACTATAAAAACAAGAGGTTAACGCGATGGTTAGTTCCACGACTGCGACGCTTGCGCGCCGCCCGGTCTGCACGTCTGCACCCTTTGGTTTCACTCTTGCCGCGGCGTTGGTGCTGTGCAGCCAGGCGGCCCATGCTTTTTCGGTGGATACCGGCAATCCGGATTTCAAGCTGCGTTGGGATAACACCGTGAAGTACAGCGCCGCCTGGCGCATGCAGAATCCGAGCAGCAAACTGAGCGAGGGCCAAGTGGCGCTCAACCAGGACGACGGCGATCGGGCCTTCAAAAAGGGCCTGATCTCCAACCGTACGGACATCCTTTCCGAGCTGGACATGTCGTTCAAAAACGTTGGCGCGCGCCTCAGTGGCGCCGCCTGGTACGACAGCTCATACCAGCACGACAACGATAACGACGATCCGGCTCGAGCCAACGCGCGTTCCGTGGCCTACGACGAATTCACCGACGACACCCGCCATTTGCATGGCGGCGACGGTGAATTGCTCGATGCGTTCGTGTACTGGAACGGCGAGCTGGCCGATCACGCCACGTCCGTGCGCGCCGGTCGCCACGGCTTGATCTGGGGCGAGAGCCTGTTCTTCGGGGCCAACGGCATTGCCGGTGGCATGGCGCCGGTCGACGTGGTGAAAGCGCAGTCCGTACCCAACACCCAGTTCAAGGAAATCACCCGGCCGGTCAATCAATTGTCGGGCACGTTTCAACTGACCAACGACGTATCGCTCGGCGCCTTTTACCAGCTGGAGTGGGAAGAGACACGCCTGCCGGGTGCCGGCAGTTACTTCTCCACCAGCGACACCATCGGTGAAGGCAACGAACGCTTGATCGTGGGCGCGCCATTTCCTGCGTTCCTCGGTGGCAATCCCGGCAGCCCGGCGGCGTTTTTCCACGGCAATGACAAGGAAGCGAAAAGTTCGGGGCAGGGCGGCCTGCAGTTGAAATACAGCGCCGAGACGGTCGAGTACGGCCTGTACGCGATCCAGTATCACGACAAGACACCCAAGCTGTATCTCAAGCCTTCCACTGGTGCGCCGAACTTCGGCACTGGCCAGATCGGCGAGTACTACTGGGTGTACCCGGAAGACATTCGCGCCTTCGGGGCCAGTTTTTCCACCACGGTCGACGAATACAGCTTCGCCGGTGAAGCCTCGATGCGCTGGAACATGCCGCTGGTTTCCAACGGGCAAACCGTCCTGCCCGGCGTCGTCGCTGATAACGATGACGATGCCCTCTACGCGGTCGGCCGTACCGCCCACGTCAACCTCAACGTCCTGGCTTCGTTCGGGCCGAACTTCCTTGCCAGGGAATCAGGGCTGGTCGGTGAGATCGCCTGGAACCGCCTGTTGAACGTCACCAAAAACCGCGCCGCCCTTGACCCCAATGCCACCGATGACGGCCTCGGTTTCAAGGTGGTTTACACCCCGACGTACCGCCAGTTCTTCTCCGGCATCGATATCAGCATTCCGGTCGGCCTCAGTTATTTCCCGCTGGGCAAATCGGCGGTGGTCAGCTCGTTCGGGCCGGACAACGGCGGCGACATGAACATCGGCATCACCGCCACCTACCTCGATCGCGTCACCGCCGGGCTGACCTACACGCATTACTACGGCGCCGAGGACACCAACCTCAACGCCGCCAGCCAGTTCAATTACAAGCAATCGCTGAAAGACCGGGACTACCTGTCTTTCTCCGTCAAGACCACGTTTTAAGAGGACTTGCGCATGACCCATAACAAGAAAACCGGAGCCTTCAAGCTCAAAGCCCTTTGCTTTGCACTGCTGGGCAGCCTGGCCATTGGCAGCCAGATGGCGGGCGCTGCGACAGCGGAAGACGCGGCCAAACTGTCGAAAAACCTGACGCCTTTTGGCGCCGAGCGTGCCGGCAATGCCGACGGCTCCATTCCGGCGTGGGACGGTGGTTACACCAAGGTCGATCCTTCGTTCAAGGAAGGCGGCAAGCGTTCCGACCCGTTTGCCGCAGACAAACCGCTGTTCAGCATCACCTCGAAAAACCTGGCGCAATACGCTGGCAAACTCAGCGATGGCACCAAGGAAATGTTCAAGCGTTTCCCGGACACCTATCGCATCGATGTGTACCAGACGCGTCGCACCGCCGCCGCGCCGCAGTGGGTGTATGACAACACGCTGAAAAACGCCACCCGCGCCAGACTGGTCGACAGCAGCGCCGGCCCCGTCCCCGAAGGCGCCTTTGGCGGTATTCCGTTCCCGGTGCCGAAAAACGGTGCCGAAGCCATGTGGAACCACGTGCTGAATTGGCGCGGAACCTCGCTGTCGATGCATTTTCGTCACTACCTGATGACCGCCGATGGCAAGCCGGTCATGACCACCGATGGCCAGGCCATTCAGGAGATGCCGTATTACTACCAGGACGGATCGCCGGAGACTTTTGACGGTGACTATTGGCTGTTCCGCCTGCTCAACGTCGGGCCACCGTTGCGCGCCGGCGAGCAGATCATGGGCCGTACCAACATCAACGGCGACCTGTCCCAGGCCCACGTTTACCTGACCGGCCAACGCCGGGTACGCAAACTGCCGAATGCCTGCTGCGATACACCGACACCGGCGACTGCCGGGGTGATGTCGTTCGACGAGTTGAGTGTGTTTCAGGGTCGCATGGACCGCTTCAACTGGAAACTGGTGGGCAAGCAGGAGATGTACATCCCCTACAACACCAACAAGGTGCAAGCCGCCGCCAAACCTGAAGACCTGTTCCTCGCCCACCACATGAACCCGGATTACGTGCGTTGGGAATTGCACCGGGTCTGGGTAGTTGAAGCGGACTTGGCGCCGGGCAAGCGTCACCAATTGCCGAAGGGCCGCTATTACCTTGATGAAGACACCTGGCAAGCCATGTTGGGCGACCGTTGGGATGCCAACGGCCAATTGGCCAAGACCCTGTGGTCGTTGCCAGCGGTCCTGCCGGACCTGCCTGCACAAGCGCAATTGTCTTCCGGTTTTTACGACCTGACCTCCGGCGCCTGGTTTATCCAGAACGTCTACACCGGCCAGCCAGAACAGTACGGCGTGGTGGATCGCTACAAGGCCTCCGAGTTCTCGCCTGCGGCGATGGCGGGTGCCGGGGTTCGTTGAGTCAGACCGGGTCGCGGCTGGCGCAGCGTGATCCGGTATCAAACGGTTTTTCGAGGTCGGTATGAACAGATTCTGTCAGGTGATTGGTCGGCTGATGTGGTTGATGGCGCTGCCTCTGGCGCCGTTGAGCCTGGCGCAGGCCGCTGCGGTGGGCGACGCACTCAACACGCCGGCGATGCTGGCGCCGCAAGCGAAATCCGCGGTGCTGCTGGACCTGGCCCGGGCGGGTGCGCGGCTGGTGGCGGTGGGGGAGCGGGGCATCGTGCTGCTTTCCGATGACAATGGCACGAGCTGGCGTCAGGCCGCGGTGCCGGTTTCGGTCAGCCTGACCGCCGTGCAGTTTGTCGACGCCAATACAGGCTGGGCGGTGGGGCATGGCGGTGTCGTGCTGGCATCCCGCGACGGTGGTGAACACTGGGTTGTGCAACTGGACGGTTTGCGTGCGGCACAACTTGAGTTGGCGGCCGCCACCGAGCAACTGCCTTCTGCGAGCGATCCGGATGCCGCCGCCGCGCGCGTGCAAACGGCTGAACGGCTTGCCGGTGAGCCTGCAGACAAACCGTTTCTCGCCCTGCAATTCGTCGATGCCCGACACGGCCTGATTGTTGGCGCGTACGGCCTGGCGTTTCGCACCGACGATGGCGGTACTACCTGGCAATCCATCATGGGGCAAATCGATAACCCGATGGGCGCGCACTTGTCGGCCATCGCTCAACAAGGCGAGCACTGGTTCCTGGCTGGCGAGCAGGGTTATCTGGCGCGTTCGACGGATGCCGGCAAGTCATTCACCCAGCTGGAAAGTCCTTACGCGGGCAGTTTTTTCACCCTGAAAATGCGTGATGACGGCGTGCTGCTGGTGGCCGGTTTGAAAGGCAATGCGTTCGCCTCCAGCGACCTTGGCGAGAGCTTCCAGCCCGCGCCGGTTTCCATGCCGGTGTCTTTCAGCGATGCGATTCGCACCGATGACGGCCAGTTGCTGCTGGTCAATCAGAGTGGCGCCTTGTTTCGCACCAACGGCCAGGCCGGTGCACTGCTCCAGCCCTACGGCAAACCGCTCGGCAAGCCCGTTGCCAGTGTTATCCAGGCCGCCGATGGCAGCCTGACGCTGGCTGGTTTTACTGGGTTGACGCGCATCTCGCCGTCAATCGCTACCGCTTCGGAGTGAGGTTATGAAGTCTTTCGACAACGCCACGGAAAGCCTGGCGAATTTCGATCCACGCTCCGGTTCAGTGGTGGAACGCACGCTGTTCAACCACCGCCTGTGGGTGCTGCTGGTGTGTGTGCTGACCACTCTGGTGCTCGGCTATCAAGCCACTCGAATCGAGCTCAATGCCAGCTTCGAAAAGATGATCCCCACCCAGCAGCCCTACATTGCCAACTACCTTGAGCACCAGAAACAGCTGACCGGGTTGGGCAACGCCCTGCGCATCGTGGTGGCGAACAAACAAGGCGATATTTATGACGCCGAATACCTGAAAACCCTGCAGGCACTGAGCGACAAACTCTACCTGCTGCCGGGTGTCGACCGGGCCTACATGAAGTCGCTGTGGACACCGGCCACGCGCTGGGTCGCGGTGACTGAAGACGGCCTCGACGGCGGCCCGGTGATTCCCGATGACTACAGCGGCACCGCCGCCAACCTCGAAGCGCTGCGGCGCAATGTGCAGCGCTCCAATGAGCTCGGTCAGTTGGTGGCGCTCGACCAGACTTCCAGCATCATCTACGTGCCCTTGCTGGCCACCACCCCTGACGGCAAGCCGCTGGATTACGCCGTGTTGTCCGAACAACTGGAGACGCTGCGTAGCACTCATCAAAGCGCCGACATCGATATTCGCATCACCGGGTTTGCGAAGAAGGTCGGCGACCTGATTGCCGGTTTGAAGCAGATCCTGCTGTTCTTCGCCGTCGCGATCCTGATCACCACTGCCGTGCTGTACTGGTACACCCGCTGCCTGCGCAGTACCGTGCTGGTGGTGTTGTGCTCGCTGGTGGCGGTGGTCTGGCAACTCGGTTTGCTGCCGTTGCTGGACTATCAGTTGGACCCGTATTCGGTGCTGGTGCCATTCCTGGTGTTTGCCATCGGCATGAGCCACGGCGCGCAGAAAATGAACGGCATCATGCAGGACGTTGGCCGTGGCATGCACAGGGTGGTGGCGGCGCGATTCACCTTCCGCCGCCTGTTCCTCGCGGGGCTGACGGCGCTGCTGTGTGATGCCGTGGGTTTTGCGGTGCTGATGCTGATCAAGATCCAGGTCATCCAGGACCTCGCGGTGATCGCCAGCATTGGCGTGGCGGTGTTGATCTTCACTAACCTGATCCTGCTGCCGGTGCTGCTCTCGTATGTAGGCGTTTCACCGCGCGCGGCACAACTGAGCCTCAAGAGTGAGCAGGCCGAGCAAACCGGTCAGACACGCCATGCCTTTTGGCGTTTTCTTGACCTGTTCACCCATCGTCGCTGGGCCAGCCTGTGCATCGCCATCAGCCTTGCGTTGGCCGCTCTGGGTTTTGTGGTCAGCCTGCAATTGAAGATCGGCGACCTCGACGCCGGGGCGCCGGAGTTGCGCGCGGATTCACGCTACAACCAGGACGACGCCTATCTGACCCGTCACTACGGCGCCAGCAGCGACCTGTTCGCGGTCATGGTGAAAACCCCGGCCAGCAGTTGCGCACGCTACGACATCCTCGCCAAAGTCGATGCCCTGGACTGGCAACTGCGTGCCTTGCCGGGCGTGGATTCGACCAATTCGCTGGCGCTGCTCAACCGGCGCATGCTGGTCGGTCTCAGTGAAGGCAACCCGAAGTGGTACGAACTGCAGAACAACCAGGCGATGCTCAACATGATCACCGCCAGCGCGCCACGCGGCTTGTACAACGAAGACTGCAGCCTGTTGACCCTGTACGCCTACCTCACTGACCACAAGGCCGAGACACTGACCCGCCTGGTCGATCACGTGGAGACATTTGCCGCCGCGAATAACACCGACGAGGTGCAATTCCTGCTCGCCGCGGGCAATGCCGGCATCGAAGCCGCGACCAACATCGTCGTCAAGCAAGCCAACCGCGAAATGCTCGTCTGGGTCTACGGTGCGGTGATTCTGCTGTGCCTGATCACCTTCCGCTCCTGGCGCGCGACGCTGTGCGCGGTGATTCCGTTGATGCTGACGTCCATCCTCTGCGAAGCCTTGATGGTCTGGCTGAACATCGGCGTAAAAGTCGCCACGTTGCCGGTCATCGCCCTGGGCGTGGGCATCGGCGTCGACTATGCGCTGTACGTGATGAGCATTCTCCTGGGCCATCTGCGCCAAGGGGCAAGCCTGTCCGAAGCGTATTACCGCGCGCTGGTTTCCACCGGCAAGGTGGTGATGTTGACCGGTATTACTTTGGCCATCGGCGTGGCGACCTGGACGTTCTCACCGATCAAGTTCCAGGCCGACATGGGTGTGCTGCTGGCCTTCATGTTTGTCTGGAACATGGTCGGCGCCCTGGTGTTGCTGCCGGCGCTGGCGTACTTCCTGTTACCCGCACGCAACGAAGTGCAGGGTGCCGTCGTGCCGCTGACAGTGAGCAACGTGGCGGTTTCTGAGGCGGCTGTTGTTGCGAACACTCGTCACCTGCGCATCGAGGAGCCGTGCCATGGTCGTTAATGCCTTTGTTGAACCACGCACCCGCCAGGCGGGATGGGCACAATCGCTGTTGTTGCTGCTCGGCAGCTGTCTGCCGGTGCTGGGGGCGGTGCTGTTGGCCCCGGTGTTGCCGCGGATGCAGGCGCATTTTGCCGACGTGCCCGGCAGTGCCGTGCTGGTGCCTGTGGTGTTGACCTTGCCGGCGTTGATGATCGCCTTGCTGGCGCCATTCGCCGGGGTGATCGCCGATCGCCTCGGCCGCAAACCCTTGTTGCTGGCGAGCATGTTGCTGTACGTCCTCTGCGGCGTGCTGCCGCTCTGGCTCGACTCGCTGCCGGCCATCGTGTTGAGTCGTGCGGGCATTGGATTGGCCGAGGCGGGGATCATGACCTGCTGCACCACGCTGATGGGCGACTACTACAGCGGTGCCAAACGTGAACGTTTGTTTGCCCTGCAGATGGTCGCGACTTCGTTGTCGGCGGCGGTGTTTATCGCGCTGGGTGGGTTCCTGGGTCAGGACGATTGGCGTACGCCGTTCGCGTTGTATGCAGTGGGTCTGATTTTCCTGCCGCTGATGGCCTGGAAGCTGTGGGAACCGCAGGCTCGTCCGCAGCCTGAACTACCCACGCAACCGATGCCGGCAGGCAAGTTTCCGTGGCGCGCGCTTGCGCCTCTGTATGGGCTGTCGCTGTTGGCAGGCTTGAGCCTGTTTATCGTGCCGGTGCAGGCCGGATACCTGCTCAACCTGCTGCAGGTGGATGCCCCGGAACAAATCGGCATGACCATGGGCGCCAATCAACTTGGGGTGCTGATCGGTGCGCTGAGTTTTCGTTTGTTCAGCGGGATGCGCGGGCAATACATGCTGTTGATCGCCTATGTGCTGGCGGGTATCGGCGGATTGTTGATGGCGGGCGCGCTGACCCATGTGCAAGTGGTGGTCGCGGTGACGATCAATGGCCTGGGCATCGGCCTGATGTTGCCGACGCTGATCACCTGGATCATGGCGCAAGTCAATTTTCATCAACGCGGGCGGGCGGCAGGGTGTTTTACCGCGGCGATCTTCGCCGGCGAATTTATCAGCCCCCTGGTGGTTCTCGGCATGACCGGTGGCGTCGTCACCGCGTTACCCCATGCGTTGGCCATTGTCGGTGGTGTGCAACTGTTGGTGGCGGTGTTCTGTCTGGCCGTGCCCCGGCTCGGTGGCTTGTTGCCCCACGCGAATGTTGTTGTCGGTGGCACGACCATCGGCGACGGAAATTGAACGAGGATTTTCCATGCAAGCGCTTCCTGAATTCAAACGAGTGGTCACCGGTCACAATCAGCATGGCCAGGCGATTGTCGCCAGTCACGGACCGACGCCGAACGTGTTCCCGTTGTCGTCGGTGCCGGGCACGGTGTTTTATGAACTGTGGAACAGCAGCACCAGCCCGGCTGTGCTCGACAACGCCAGCGATCCCAGCAGCAAACCGTTACAGCTGAGCCCCGGACCACTGGGCAGTGTGATTCGCGTGGTGGATATCCCGCCGGACAGCGTGCAGAACGCAGTCAGTGCTGAAAATGCCGCGGCAGCATTCGCCGAAATCGGCGAGTCCCGTGCCGGTACAGGGCAGGCCAACGCCAAGCATAAATTGATGCACCGCACCGAAACCCTCGACTACGGCATCGTCACCGAGGGAGAAGTGTGGCTGGTGCTGGACGAGGAAGAAGTGCACCTCAAGCGCGGCGATGTCGTGGTGCAGCGCGGCACCCATCACGCCTGGAGCAACCGCACCGAAGCGATGGCGCGCATGGTCTTCATTCTTCTCGATGGACGTTTCGCCGCAGAGTTGAGCAATGGCCGGGGAGCATCGGTATGAAACTCGCCACGCTGAAAAACGGCAGTCGTGATGGTCAACTGGTGGTGGTTTCGCGGGATCTCGCGTGGGCTCTGGACGCCAGTTCCGTGGCGCTGACTTTGCAACAAGCGATAGAGAACTGGAGCCTTATCGAGCCGCGCTTGCAGGCGTTGTCCCGTCAGTTGAATGCGGGCGAGGCGACAGACGCCTTCGCTTTCGACCCCAGCCAGGCCATGGCGCCGTTGCCTCGCGCTTATCAGTGGTGCGATGGCTCGGCGTTTCTCAGCCACGGTGCGCTGATGCAGAAGGCGTTCAACCTTGAGCCCATCGACGGCGTCGAACACACACCGTTGATGTACCAGGGCGCCGGTGACGATTTCATTGGCCCGCGCGACGACATTGCGCTGCCGAGCGAGAGCCAGGGCATCGACTTTGAAGGCGAGTTCGTGGTGCTGGTGGATGACGTGCCGATGGGCTGCGACGCGCAAAAAGCGTTGCAGCACATCAAGTTGATCCTGCAAATCAATGACGTCAGTTTGCGCGCATTGGCCCCACGGGAAATGCGCACGGGTTTTGGCTTCTTGCAGGCCAAGCCCTCATCCAGCTTCGCACCGCTTGCCATTACCCCGGACGAGTTGGGCGATGCCTGGCGCGATGGCCGTGTGCATTTGCCTTTGCAGGTGCACTGGAATGGCCAATGGTTTGGTCAGCCCCACGGCGGGCAAATGAATTTCAGTTTCGGCCAGTTGATCGCCCACGCCGCGCTGACTCGCCGGCTGCGCGCGGGCACGCTGATGGGTTCCGGTACGGTCTCGAATGCCGAGCGCAGTGCGGGTTCGGCCTGCATTGCCGAGCGTCGCGCCATCGAAATGATCGAGCAGGGCGCCGCGCAAACCGGCTTCATGCGCTTTGGTGATCGCGTGCACATGGACGTTCTGGATAGCGACGGCCAGTCGCTGTTCGGCGCCATCGATCAACGTGTCGTTCAGGCTCAAGGCTGAGGGGCGCTTTATGCGTGTGTTGATTACCGGAGCCAATGGATTTGTCGGACGAGAGCTGGTGCGTTGCCTGCTGGCGCGTAGCCATTTACGCGGCCAGAACATTGGTTCGTTGTTGGTGCTGGACAGGGACTTGCAGGGATTGCCGGAGGACGCGCGTCTGCGTCGTCATTTCGGCAGCGTGACCGATCCGGCGTTGATGCGTCGGGTGTTGGCCGACGGCATCGACGTGGTGTTCCATTTGGTCAGCATTCCCGGTGGCGCGGCTGAAGAACAGTACGAACTCGGTTATCAGGTCAATCTGCTGGCCAGCCTTGAACTGCTCAACCAACTGCGCAACAAAAGCCAGCCACCGGTTCTGGTGTACGCCAGCAGTGTTGCGGTGTACGGCAGTCATCTGCCGGAACGAATGAGCGAGGCTGCCGAACTGCACCCTGAATTGTCCTACGGCACCCACAAGGCCATGGTCGAAAGCGCCGTCAGCGACCTTGCCCGGCGCGGCGATGTGGATGGTCGTGCGTTACGCCTGCCGGGCATTGTCGCTCGGCCCCGTGAGCCCAATGGCTTGCGCTCGGCATTCATGAGCGACCTGATGCGCGCTTTTGCCGAGGGCGTACCTTATCAATGCCCGGTCTCGCCAGAGGCGACGGCCTGGTGGATGTCGGCGCGCTGCTGTGTGAACAACCTGATCCACGCTGCGGAGCTGGATGGCGCCTCGTTGGGCGCTCAACGGGTGTGGCAGTTGCCCGTCCTGCATTTGTCCATCGCCCAGGTGGTCGACGCATTGGCCGAGCGCTATGGGCAGGACCGCCGCACGCTGCTCAGTTATGCGCCGGACGCAGGACTGCAAGCGTTGTTCGGACAGATGCCACCACTGAAAACCCCGCAAGCGCGTGCCGCCGGTTTCAATCATGACCGCAACGCGGCCGCGCTGGTCCGTCATTCCCTCAACCCCTCGGCCCCCCGACACTTGCCGCTGACCGGAGAGACCTTACATGTCACTGCCAACCAAGCCTAAACGTCGTCTCGTCGACCTCTCGGTCACCCTCGACAACAACCCCTACACCGATCCGCCGCCGTTGCTGCCAAAGATCGATTACATGGATCACCAGCAAGGCTGGCCGGAAATGGCCGCGATGTTTCCGGGTTTGCAACTCGAACAGATGCCGGGCAACGAATCCTGGGCGGCCGAGCGGCTGCACATCACTACCCACAGCGGCACGCACATGGATGCGCCCTGGCATTACGCCTCGACCACCGACGGTGGTCAGCCAGCGTTTGGCATCGACGAGTTACCGCTGGACTGGTGCTTGCAACCGGGGGTCAAGCTGGATTTCCGGCACATGGCGGACGGTCATGTGGTGACTGCCGATGAGATCGAAGCCGAATTGACGCGCATCGGTCATGAGTTGCAGCCGCTGGACATCGTGCTGATCAACACCCGTGCCGGTGCGCTGTTCGGGCAACCGGGTTATCTGGATGCCGGCGTCGGCATCGGTCGTGAAGCCACGATGTATTTGCTGGAGCGTGGAGTGCGGGTCGTTGGCACCGATGCCTGGAGCTGGGACGCACCGTTCAAGTACACCCGTGAGCGTTTTGCCGCCAACGGCGATGCCTCGATCATTTGGGAAGGGCACAAGGCCGGGCGCGATATTGGTTATGGGCAAATGGAGAAACTTGCCAACCTGGAGTCTTTGCCGGCCAGTGGATTCGTGGTGTCTTGCTTTCCTTACAAGATTAAACACGCATCAGCGGGTTTTGTTCGCGCGGTGGCGATATTCGAAGAGTAAGTCGCGTGCGGGAAAGCCGAAAAACAGTCCTTCGAATAAACACAATAAGAGAGAACACATGCCTCTTTTGCGTCTGCCTCAAACGATACTCGCGACCCTGCTCGCCATGGGCAGCGGTCTGGCCATGGCGGCCAGCGCTGACTCGGCACCGCCCAATATCCTGTTGATCGTCGCCGATGACCTGGGGTACTCGGACCTTGGCAGCTATGGCGGCGATATCAGTACACCAAGCCTGGACCAACTGGCCAACGAGGGTCTGCAATTCACCCATATGTACGCCGCGCCGACCTGTTCGATCACGCGCTCGATGTTGATGTCCGGCACCGACAACCACCTCGCCGGACTCGGCACCATGGCTGAAGCCCTGCAACCGTTTCAACGGGGCAAGCCGGGATACGAGGGGTATCTGAACCAGCGTTCCTACTCGATTGCCGAACTGTTGAAACAGGGCGGCTACAGCACCCTCATGGTCGGTAAATGGCACCTGGGCCTGGAGGCGGATCAAGGCCCGGACCAGCGCGGCTTCGAGCAGTCTTTCACGTTGCTGGAGGGCGGTGCATCGCACTTCAAACCCTCCAGTCTCGACCCGGCGAAGATCGAGCAGGTGCACTACCGCGAAAACGGCCAGGCCGTGGAGTTGCCGGAGGATTTCTATTCCTCGGACTTCTACACCGACAAGCTGATCAGCTACTTGCAAAACAGCAAAAAGGACGGCAAGCCGTTTTTTGCCTACGCGGCGTTCACTTCGCCGCACTGGCCGCTGCAAGCGCCCAAGGCGTATCTGGACAAGTACAAAGGACGCTTCGATCAGGGATACGACAGCGTACGTCTGGCGCGGATCGAGCGGATGAAAAGCCTCGGCCTCATGGCCAGCGATGCCCAGCCTGCGAAGCCGCTGCCAGTGAACCCCAAGCTGCCGGGATGGGAGCAGTTGAGCCCTGAGCAGCAGCGTGTCGAAGCGCGGAAGATGGAAATCTACGCCGCCATGGTCGACAACCTCGACCATAACATTGGCCGCCTGGTCGACTACCTGCGCAAAAGTGGGCAGTACGACAACACGCTGATCGTGTTCATGTCGGACAATGGCGCGGCGGGGGAAAATCACGCCCGGTTCTATCCGCCGGGCCCGCGTACCGACAATCGTTACGCCAACCTCGGGCAAAAGGGCTCACAGATCGACTATGGCTTGCGCTGGGCCGAAGTCAGCGCGGCACCTTTCCACCTGTTCAAAGGCACCACCGCAGAAGGCGGCATCAGCGTGCCGGCGATTGTCCATCTGCCCAAGGCACTGCGTCGTCAGGGGGTGGAACGCGGCGTTGCGCGGGTCGATGACCTGGCGCCGACCTTTCTCGAACTGGCGGGTATCGCATTGCCAACCGCTGTCGATAAACACCCGATTACCGGCAAATCGATGCTGCCAATGCTCGCCGGTAAAGGTAGCCCACACGCCACCGACAGCCTGGCCGGAGAGCTGTTCGGCAATGCGTACTATCGCGAAGGCAATCTCAAACTGCTGGGCATGCGACCCCAGGCAGGGTTTGGCGATAACGCGCAGCCGCTGCAATGGCAATTGTTCGACGTGGCGCAGGATCGCGGTGAAACCACCGACCTGGCGGCCGCCCAACCGCAGACGGTACAGCGGTTGAAGGCCGCGTGGCTGAAGTATGCACAGCAGGTCGGTGTGGTGTTTCCAGCGCATTGATCGGGTTTGCCCTCATGCACCCGCATGGATGCATGAGGGCAGACATGTTTCCTGCTGTCAGTCACCAGACCTTGATTGTGTAGTCGACGTTGATCCGGGTTTCATTGTCACTGCGGAATGTCGAGGCTGCACTTTGCTCATTTCGGTACAACGCATGGCGAATGCGCAGTGCGAGGTTCTTGGCCGGGCCTGACTGTATGACATAGGCCAGCTCCAGATCTTTCGACGATTCCGTCAGGTTGCTGCCCCCCAGATGAGGCAGGTCGATGTGGCTGCCCCTCAGATAGCGGGCCATGCCGGTTAGCCCCGGCAGGCCTACAGCGGCGAAGTTGTAGTCATAACGCGCTACCCAGGTCCGCTCCTTGGGGTTGACGAAGTCTGCACTCATGGTGCCGTCGCTGAGTACCGTTGGCTCCCCACCGGCAATGTAGGCCATCGCCGTGTCGCCCGTCAGATACATGTAGCCCAGGCCCAGGGTGTGGGCTGCGATCTGGTAGCTGAACATGGCACCGGCGTTGAGGTTGTCCACCTTGCCGGCTTCTGCCCGACCGTTTTCCCGGCTGCTGTAGACCCGCACGTCGGTCTTCAGTTTGCCGGGGCCGAGTGGGAGCAGATGGATGCCTCCCGCAAAGTCCTGGGTGTAGATGTCCTTCAGTTCGGCGTGAAAATAGCGCAGCGTCAATGTGTCGGACCAATGATAGTCGCCGCCGACGAAGTCAAAGCGTTCGGAACTGGCGCCAGGTTTGAAACGGCCATTGGGCGACGCCAGTGAAATGGGTTGATAGTCGGTGGAGTCGCGCAGGTTCACTCGATCCATGCGTCCGGCGTGCAGCGTGAGGTCGTCCAGGTCTTCGGAAGTCGCGTAGGCGCCGCGAAAGGATTGCGGCAGCAACCGCGCAGGACTCGCGTTGATCACCGGCAGAGCAGGGAACTGCGTGCCAATGGATAGGCGGGTCTTGGAGATCTTCGTCTTGAGCGCCACGCCCAGCTCGGAATATTCGTCTGCTGCCTCTCGGGTCCTCGGGTTGAAGGGCAGCAGTTGAGTGCCGGTTCGATCAGGCGATGAGTCCAGCTTGAGCCCCAGCATGCCCGTCAGGTCCAGGCCGAAGCCGACCGTCCCGTCGGTGAAGCCGGAATTGGCTTTGAAGATGAATCCCTGGGCCCACTCGCGAGCGGCCGAATAAGGGCTGTCGCCCTTGTAATCTCTGTCCAGATAGAAATTGCGCGTGGTCAGGGTAGCGCTGCTATCGTCCACGAACCCTGCGTAGGTGGTGGAAGAGGCGCAGGCTATCGCGATGCCCAGGCAGTAGCGCCAAGGGCATTCAGTGGTTTTTTGCATGTGATGTGTCCTGCTTTTATTGTTATGGACGGTCGATTCAGGCGTTGCCGACAGTGTTCAGCTGGAGCAGCCGCTGTGGCTTCAACAGCCAGACGGCGAGCGCCGCGAGGACAAAGGACAGGGCAAATAGCAGGTAAAGATCGGCAGGCTGCCACTGCGCATCGATCAACCGGCCAGCCACCAATGGCGAGAGAATCGCCCCGGCGCGACCAATGCCGATGCCCCAACCCAGGCCAGTGACGCGCTGAGTGGCGTTGTAGATGCTCGGAGTAAGGGCATAGAGCCCGGCGACGCAGCCGTTGACAAAAATTCCAATCAGCAGCACCAGGGCGAAGGCCAGGTTCAGGTTGGCAGTGAATTGCACGAAGACTGCCAGCAGGACCGCATTGACCAGCAGGTAGGCCATGAGCACCCGGGACAGACGAAAGCGCGCCGCCAGCAAACCGATCAGCGAGGTGCCGAGAATGCCGCCAACGTTGAGTAACACACCGCCAGTGATTCCCTGGGTATTCGACAGACCGGCCGAAACCAGCAGCCTCGGCGTCCAGCTCATGACGAAATAGAAACCGAACATCACTAGAAAGAAGGCGGTCCACACCAGCAAGGTTGAGCGGAGCAGGGCTGGCGAGAAAAGCTCGGCAAAGGTGGCGCGTAGTGGTTTCCTGGATTCGCGCAATGCCTCGGGCAACCGCTCAAGGGAAGTGATCGCTACGCGTTGCAGCACGGCATTGATACGATCCAGCGCGCGCCGGGGTTGGCGTGACAGCAGGAAAGCCAGGGACTCGGGCAACCAGAATGCAAGGATCGGCAAGGTCAACAGCGTCGCTACGCCACCGTAAAAGAACACCGAACGCCAGCCCAGGGATGGGATGATCTGCGCCGCGATCAGGCCGCCGATCGTTGCGCCCAGTGCGTACGCTGTGGACTGCAGGCTGATGGCCAGACTGCGCCATTTTTTGTTGGCGTACTCCCCGGCGATAACGTAACTGCTGGCCAGGATGCCACCGATGCCAAGTCCGGTAATCAGGCGTAATACGGCCAGCATTTCGGGAGATGTCGCCCGGGATGACGCCAGCATGCCGAGCCCCGCAATGCCGACACACAGCAAGATCAGCGGCCGTCGCCCAAAACGGTCGGCCCAGGGGGCGATAAACAACGAGCCGATAGCCATTCCGACCAGCCCGGCGCTGAGCAGGTAGCCGAGGTGAGTGCCGCTCAGGCCCCAGTCGGCGGAAATGGAAGCGGCGGTGAATGCCATCACCAAGACATCGAAGCCATCCAGCATGTTGATCAGAAAGCAGAGCGCAATCACGCCCCACTGGAAACTGACCATGGGTTTTTCGTCTAGCTGTTGCCCAATCGACTGGCTCATGGCGTCAGGCTCCGAGGCTGTTGATAGGGGGTTGGGGGGGAACGACGGGCAGCCGAAACCGCCCCGTCGAGCAGGGATTGAAGTGAGTACATGTCGATACCTTCTTGTTTTTGTTGGTCAGTGGAGCATGCAAGGTGCCCCGGAGCCGGCGACTCGGCTCCGGAGTGGCCTGAGTCGGCCGGGAAATCCAGGGTTCAGGTCGCGCTGAATATTTTGTGTGGATCAATGACGAATTTCTTCGGCACGCCTGCATCGAACTCGCCATACCCTTCCGGCGCCTGGTCCAGGCTGATCACCTGCACGCCCACCACTTCGGCGATGTTGATGCGATCCCACATGATCGCCTGCATCAGTTGGCGGTTGTACTTCATGACCGGGGTCTGGCCGGTGTGGAAGCTGTGGGATTTGGCCCAGCCGAGGCCGAAGCGGATGCTCAGGCTGCCCATTTTCGCGGCAGCGTCGACAGCGCCCGGATCTTCGGTGACGTAGAGGCCCGGAATACCGATTTTGCCGGCCACGCGCACCACCCCCATCAGCGAGTTGAGCACGGTGGCCGGGGCTTCGTGTTTCACACCGTCATGGCCGTGGCCGCGGGCTTCGAAGCCCACGCAATCGACTGCGCAATCCACTTCAGGCTCGCCCAGCAATGCGGCGATCTGTTCGTGCAGCGGCGCGTCTTTCGACAGGTCGACGATTTCAAAACCCTGGGCCTTGGCGTGGGCCAGGCGGATGGTGTTGACGTCGCCGATGATCACCACGGCTGCGCCCAACAGACGGGCCGATGCGGCGGCGGCCAGGCCGACCGGGCCTGCGCCAGCGATGTAAACGGTGCTGCCCGGGCCGACGCCGGCAGTGACGGCGCCGTGGTAGCCGGTTGGCAGGATGTCGGAGAGGCAGGTCAGGTCGCGGATTTTCTCCATGGCCTTGTCGCGGTCCGGCAGTTTCAGCAGGTTGAAGTCGGCGTACGGCACCAGCACGTATTCGGCCTGGCCACCGGTCCAGTCGCCCATGTCGACGTAACCGTAGGCGCCGCCGGCGCGGGCCGGGTTGACGGTCAGGCAGACACCGGTGTGTTGCTCCTTGCAGGAACGGCAGCGCCCGCAAGCCACGTTGAACGGAACGGACACCAGATCGCCGATTTTCAGGTTCTCGACGTCGCTGCCCTTTTCGATCACTTCACCGGTGATCTCATGGCCCAGCACCAGGCCGGTTTGCGCGGTGGTACGACCGCGCACCATGTGCTGGTCGGAGCCGCAAATGTTGGTGGAAACCACTTTGAGAATGACCCCGTGCTCGATCTTGCGACCGCGCGGGTCCTGCATTTTCGGATAGTCGATTTTCTGTACTTCGACCTTGCCAGCGCCGAGATACACCACACCACGATTGCCAGACATGTTTTATTTCCTTGAGGAGGTTTTTGTTATGTAGCGGTAGCCAGTGCAGCTGCATTCAAGCGCTGGATTGGCGCAGTTGCTCGATGATGCGGCGGGCGCGATTGGCACCGACATCAACGTGTATGTCGATCATCGGGCGCGCGCCGAACCGGCACATGTTCTGGTACTGGGCTTCGATGACTTCCTTGTCTTCGTCGAAGGTCAACACCGTTTGCTCAACGACCTTGGCTTTGATGACTTCAGGATCGCTTTCGGGGTTGGTGGCAATGGTCCAGAAGTAATGAGTGGTGGTTTCGGTCTCTGGCGTGACCCCGTGGAAGCCGCGCATATGGAATCCACCGCGATCAGGGTCATTGAGGTCATCCGTGCCGGCATTCACGGCACCGGTCCAGATGCGCAGATGACTGACGTGAAATTCGATTTCCTGCCAACGGTCAACGGTGCCTTTGAAGGGGTAGGCGGCGGTGTAGGTGGGTGGTGGCACAGAGTCCGGCATGTGGCGCACGACCCGCACCACGTCACCTTCACTGTCCACACTCATCCGGGCATTCATGTGGATGCTGGCGTTGCCGCCGATGGTGCGCAGGTGGACATAGCCCAGATGGCTCAGGTCCATGAGGTTGTCGTGAATCAGCTGATAGGGCGCGTTGTAGTGGTACACGCTGCCGTCGAACAAATACTTGCCGCTGCTGTGCACAGAGTAGGTCGGCGGTTCGCAGTTCGGCTCGGACTGAGCCTCGCTGCCAAACCAGATCCACACGATCTGGTCCTGCTCGCGTACGTGATAGGCGGGCACTTTGGCCTTGCTCGGAATTTTCTCCTGGCCAGGGATTTCGACGCATCTGCCGTGTTCGTCGAACAGCAGGCCATGGTATCCACAGCGAATGCCCGTTGCTTCGAGCGTGCCGTTCGACAGTGGCAGTGCCCTGTGGCAGCAGCGATCTTCCAGCGCGGCGACTTCGCCGTTGGTTTTGCGAAACAGCACGACAGGTTTGCTCAGCAGTGTCCGGCCCACGGGTTTGTCCTTCAACTCCCAACCCAGCGCAGCGACGTACCACTGGTTCAGGGGAAAGTCAGGCAAGGCAGGCGCTGGAATTTCTTCGGCAAGCGTTTGGATGTTCATGGTGTTCTCCAGGTTTTTATCTTGTTGTTCGATTCAGAGATCAAGAACCAGGCGTGATGATTTGGCGCGAGAGCAGCAAGGGGTAAAGCGGTCGTTTGCGGCGTGTTCGGCGACTGTCAGAAACTGGTCCCGGTGCTCGGGAATGCCGCTCAGTACACGGGTTACGCAGGTGCCGCAGACGCCTTGTTCGCAGGATGACTCGATCTCTATGCCGGCTTCGTCCAGCACTTCGAACACCGTGCGTTCGGCCGGAATCTGAAAAATTCGGCCACTGTGTGCCAGCTCGACTTCGAAGGGCGTATTGGCGCTTTGATCGACAGGGTCTGCGGCGAAGAACTCTTTATGAACGCGGTCCTGCGACCAGCCGGCGTTCTGCGCTGCATCGAGGATGTAGTTCATGAAACCGCCGGGCCCGCATACATAAAGATGGGTGCCTGCGTCTGGTGTGGCGAGCAAGGCTGGCGCATCCAGCTTCTGGATTGGCGAACCGCTGTCGTCATGAAGCTTTATGCGATCGGCAAAAGGGGTTTGTGCAAGCATCGCCACGAACGCCGCGCGGTCGCTTGATCGAAAGCAGTAATGCAACTCGAAGTCGGCTCCCAGGTGCGATAGCTCATAGGCCATGGCCAGCATCGGCGTGATACCGATACCGCCGCCAAACAGCAGATGGCGGTTGGCTGAGTGATCCAGCGGGAAAAGGTTGCGAGGATGGCTGATGCTGAGCGTTTGCCCCGACCGTATTTGCTCGTGCATGGCCTTGGAGCCGCCTCGGGATTGCGGGTCCTTGAGCACGCTGATCAGGTAGCGGTGGCGTTCCCTGGGATCGTTGCACAAGGAGTACTGCCGGGTGAGGCCGTCGGCAATGTGAATGTCGATGTGGGCTCCGGCTTCGAACGCGGGCAGCGTGCTGCCATCCACGGCAGATAATTCGAAACTGCAGATGCCTTCGGCTTCGTCTGCTTTGCGGGTGACGTTGACTTGAAGCATGACTTGTCCCTCCACACTGAAGTGGCTGCTGAAAAATACTGATCAAAGCTTTGGCTGCAGGAGGGGTCAGCCGGGCGCTTGTTTGTGGAGGGGGATCGAATTGAAAGGGTTCATGACCAAGACCTGATAATTATTTTTATGAGTCAGGGCGACGACATATCATGCAAGTCATCACCCGTGACGTTCGGCAGAGAAATCCTCCGATTATTTAGTTGCGGTGTCAACTAATATTCAAGTCCTTGCCGATCCAAGGTGTTCGCTCAATGTCCGCAGAATCCCAACTGAACCTCACTCGCTATGTCCCCGCACTGCTGAATTTTTTGTCCAACAAGCTTTCTTCCGGGGCGTCGCAGTGCTATCGCAAGCATTTCGGCATCGGTGTGGTCGAGTGGCGAATGCTCTCGATGCTCGCCGTGGAAAATGACATCACCGCCAATCGAATCTGTCAGACGATCGGGCTCGACAAGAGCGCGGTCAGCCGTTCACTGCAGTCGCTGGAAGCTGCAGGGCACATTCGCAGCCAGGTCGATTCAAAGGACGCCCGGCGTTACACCGTCAGCCTGACTGACAGCGGAAAAGCGCTACACGGTCGGGTGCTCAAGGTGGCGCTGGAGCGCGAACGGCGGCTGCTCAGCGGGCTCTCTGCCGCGGAAGTGGACACCTTGATCGAACTGTTGGGCCGCCTGCATGCGCAGGTATCCAACGTGAACGACTATGATCCGGTAGACGCTTGAACCTGCGCATCGATGCCTGATGTGGCGTGGGTCACTGCACATTTTGATCATTAAGTTGTCAGTTTCGGTCATTGAGCGTCCGCTGGACTGCTCATAGTCTGTAGGCCATGACAGAGGGGCGCCAAAGAGCGCCCACATTTATCCGTGATCGCTCGTTGTGGAGTTACCGATGACCGCCGCTCATTACCCGCACCTGTTGGCCCCGCTGGACCTGGGTTTTACCACGTTGCGCAATCGCACCCTGATGGGCTCGATGCACACCGGGCTTGAAGAAAAACCAGGTGGTTTCGAGCGCATGGCGGCGTACTTCGCCGAACGTGCCCGGGGTGGGGTTGGCCTGATGGTCACGGGGGGTATCGGCCCGAACGACGAGGGCGGTGTGTACTCTGGCGCCGCCAAGCTGACCACCGAGGAAGAAGCGCTCAAGCATCGGATCGTCACCCGCGCGGTGCACGAGGCGGGCGGCAAGATCTGCATGCAGATTCTCCATGCCGGTCGTTACGCCTACAGCCCGAAGCAGGTCGCGCCAAGCGCCATCCAGGCACCGATCAACCCGTTCAAGCCGAAAGAGCTGGACGAGGACGGCATCGAGAAGCAGATCCGCGACTTCGTCACCTGTTCGACCCTGGCGCAACAGGCCGAGTACGACGGCGTCGAGATCATGGGGTCCGAAGGTTATTTCATTAACCAGTTCCTCGCCGCCCACACCAACCACCGCACCGACCGTTGGGGCGGCAGCTACGAAAACCGCATGCGCCTGCCGGTGGAAATCGTGCGCCGGGTGCGGGAAGCGGTGGGGCCGAACTTCATCATCATTTTCCGGCTGTCGATGCTCGATCTGGTCGAGGGCGGCAGCACCTGGGAAGAAATCGTGCTGTTGGCCAAGGCCATCGAACAGGCCGGTGCGACGATTATCAACACTGGCATCGGCTGGCACGAAGCGCGGATTCCGACCATCGCCACCAAGGTGCCGCGTGCGGCATTCAGCAAGGTCACGGCCAAGCTGCGTGGTTCGGTGAACATTCCGCTGATCACCACCAACCGCATCAACACCCCGGAAGTGGCCGAGCAGATTCTGGCCGATGGCGATGCCGACATGGTTTCCATGGCGCGCCCGTTCCTCGCCGACCCGGACTTCGTCAACAAGGCGGCTGAAGGCCGCGCTGATGAAATCAACACCTGCATCGGCTGCAATCAGGCGTGCCTGGATCACACCTTCGGCGGCAAGCTGACCAGTTGCCTGGTCAACCCTCGCGCCTGCCACGAAACCGAGCTCAACTACGTGCCGGTCAAGCAGATCAAGAAAATCGCTGTGGTCGGTGCCGGTCCTGCGGGCCTGTCCGCCGCGACCGTGGCGGCCGAGCGCGGCCATCAGGTGACGCTGTTCGATTCGGCCAGCGAGATCGGCGGTCAGTTCAACGTGGCCAAGCGTGTGCCGGGCAAGGAAGAGTTCTTTGAGACCTTGCGTTATTTCGGCCGCAAACTGCAGACCACAAACGTCGAGGTATGCCTGAACACTCGCGTGGACGTGGCGAAACTGGTCGAGGGCGGTTTCGACGAGATCATTCTGGCGACCGGCATCGCGCCAAGAACCCCGGCAATTCCGGGCGTTGAGAACGCCAAGGTCTTGAGCTACCTGGACGTGCTTCTGCAGCGTAAACCGGTAGGCAAGCGCGTTGCGGTGATCGGCGCTGGCGGCATCGGCTTCGACGTCTCGGAATTCCTGGTGCATCAGGGGCAGGCTACCAGCCTGAATCGCGATGAGTTCTGGAAAGAGTGGGGCATCGACACGCACCTGGAAGCGCGCGGCGGTGTCGCCGGCATCAAGGCCGCGCCTCATGCACCGGCCCGTGAAGTGTTCCTGCTGCAACGCAAGAAATCCAAGGTCGGCGATGGCCTGGGCAAGACCACCGGCTGGATTCACCGCACCGGTCTGAAGAACAAGCAGGTGCAAATGCTCAACAGCGTCGAATACCTGAAGATCGACGACGAAGGCCTGCACATTCGCATCGGCGAAGACGGCGAGCCGCACGTGTTGCCGGTGGACAACATCGTGATCTGCGCCGGTCAGGACCCATTGCGCGAGTTGCAGGATGGCCTGGTAGCGGCGGGGCAAAACGTGCACTTGATCGGCGGCGCGGATGTCGCGGCTGAGCTGGATGCCAAGCGCGCGATCAACCAGGGCTCACGGTTGGCCGCCGAGTTGTAATCCACCCAATTGCGGTGGCGAGGGAGCAAGCGCCCTCGCCACCGTTTGATTGCTAAGATGCCGGATCTCCATCCGGAAGCGGCATTGATGCTTTTTTCTCCCAACGACTGGCCTCCCCAAGTCCCCCTCGAACCCCTGTCTCTCGACTGGCTCACAACTGCCCATGTCGAAGTCGCCCTCTTGCGTCTGGACCAGATCGACCCACTGATCAGCGGCAACAAATGGTTCAAGCTGATCGAACACCTCAACGTCGCTGAACAGTCCGGCGCCAAAGGCATCATCAGCCTCGGCGGGGCGCACTCCAATCATCTGCATGCACTGGCGGCGGCCGGCAAGCGATTCGGGTTTTCCACGGTGGGCCTGTTGCGTGGGCATTCTCAGGAAACACCCACGGTAAAGGACTTGCAGGCGTTCGGCATGCAACTGCATTGGCTGGGTTATGGCGGTTATCGGGCGCGGCATGAAGCCGGTTTCTGGTTGCCGTGGAAAGCCCGGTACCCCGACCTGCACCCTGTGCCCGAGGGGGGCGGTGGGTTACTTGGCGCGCGTGGCTGCATGCCGCTCAAGGATCAGGTTTGCGAGCACTTGAGCGGCCTGGGCTGGAGCGATTACGACGGTTGGTGGCTGGCCTGCGGGACCGGTACGACGCTGGCGGGCCTGGTGCTTGCCGAAGCGGGCGAACGCCCGGTTTACGGGGCGTTGGCGGTGCCGGATGACCATGGCGTGGCGCAGCAGGTCGACAGTATTGTGACGCAAGCGGGGCTGAGCGATCCGGCCTATGAGCTGATCGATGCCTGCCGTGGTGGCTTTGCCAAGGTTGATCCGCGGTTACTTGAGTTCATCGAACAGGCCGAAAGTGCCAGCGGCGTTCCTCTTGAGCCGCTGTACACCGGCAAGGCGTTGCTGGCGCTCAGGCAGCAGGTCGAAGCAGGCAGATTCAAAAAGGGCACACGCCTGATCTTCGTTCATACCGGCGGCTTGCAGGGGCGGCGGGGGTTCAATTCTCAACCCTGAATATTGTCATCAGTCCTGTAGGCGCGAGCCTGCTCGCGCCTACAGGGGCCACACCTCAGGTTCGGGTTACCCGTTTTGGCATCATCCGCAACAAGGTGTTATCACCCACCACATAATGGTGATAAAGCCCGGCCACGGCATGCAGGCCGATCAGCCAGTAGCCGATGGTGCCACCGAGTTCGTGCCAGCCTTGGAGCTCTTTGGCCAGTTCCTTGTTCTCGCTGATCAACAGCGGCAAGTCGAAACCGTAGAACATCACTTGTTTGCCTTTGGCACTGGTGACCAGCCAGCCAAAAATCGGCATGGCGATCATGAAAATGTACAGCGCCCAGTGCATCAGCCTGGCCAGCATTAACTGCCAGCGCGGCGACGCCGGGAGGATTTGCGGAGCCGGGCCGAGGCTGCGGGCTAACAGGCGCAACCAGACCAATACGAACACAGTCAGGCCAAGCATGAAGTGGGATTCGACGATCAGCGTTCGCCCGCCACTGCCCTTGGGAAAGAGGCCGCGTAATTCTATGCAGGCATAAACCAGTGCCAGTAAAACCAGCATTAACCAGTGCAACGTGATCGACACGGTGCTGTAGCGCGAAGCGGAGTTTTTCCACGGCATTCGGTATTCCTCTGAGGCCCGGTTTTAAGCGACCGTTCTTGATCGACGGTATGCCTTAACTGTAATCCGGTTTCAGTGGAGTTACCTTAAGCTCAGGGGTGCAGGTTGCTGTGTTCAGCTAATTGACAACAAATCGCATCGCCCCCTGTAGAAGCGCTTGCGGTAGCTCCTGCAGGGGGCGGTGTTGTTAGCCAATCAGTGGGTTTGCGGCATCTCGCCTTGGGCCAGCCGCTTGTTGATGTCGGCGATCACTTGCGGCAAGTCGGTGATGGTGTCGATCATGTAGTGCGGACGCGAACCTTCGAACAGTGCGTGAATGCGTTTGCGCTCGCTGGCCAGTTCGTCGCTGGCGAGGGCGCGATAACCCTCGTAGTCCAGGCCCAGTGCGTTGCCCGAGCAGATCAGCGCCACGGTCCACATCCCGGCACGACGTCCTTCGAGAATGCCCGGCACGGTGTCGTCGATCTTCACGCAGGCCGCGACGTCGTCGATGCCCAGGGCAATCACGTTGGCCAGTGCCTGGGCCGGCCATGGGCGGCCATTCGGCACTTCGTCGGTGGCGACCACGTGGTCGGCGATGTAACCGTTGGTGGCGGCCAGTTCGACGACTTTGTCCATGACTTGCTTTGGATAGCCGGAGCAGGAGCCGATCTTGATGCCCTGTTCGCGCAGGTTGGCAATGGTGTCCAGAGCGCCGGGAATCAGCGCCGAGTGCTCGGCGATTTTCTCGATCTGTAGCGGCATGAAACGCTGGTAGATGGCGGTCACGTCATCGTCGGTCGGCGTACGGCCGAAAACTTTGCGATAGCGCTCGGCAACTTGCGGTTGATCACACAGGGTGCGGATGTGATCCCACTTGCCCATGCCCATCGGGCCACGGGCTTCCTCGATGGAGACCTGGACATCGAACTCGGCGAAGGCTTCGACGAAGATCTGCGTCGGGGCAAAGGAACCGAAATCGACGACGGTGCCGGCCCAGTCGAGGATGGCGGCTTGCAGTTTGGTTGGGTTGGTGTAGTTCATGGCAAATATATTCCTGTAAGAACGAGGGAATCAGGCGTTCGATTACCTGTGGGAGCGGTGGACTTAAATCTCGAGCACTTCCATCTCGCGCAACACTTCGCCGATGGCGGCTACGGCTTCGCGCATTTCGTCTGGCTGGACGTAGCCAATGCAGCCGACACGGAAGGTTTCGACCTGGGTCAGTTTGCCGGGGTAGAGGATGTAACCCTTGGCCTTGACCCGCTCATAGAACTCCTTGAACTGGTAGCGCGGATCTTTCGGCGCGTGGAAGGTGGCGATGATCGGCGCCTGGATCTCGGCCGGCAGGAAACTGCGCAGGCCCAGCTTGCTCATCTCTTCCATCAACGCCTGACAGTTGGCGGCGTAGCGCTTGTGTCGGGCCGGCAAGCCGCCTTCTTCGTTGTATTGCAGCAGGGCTTCGTGCAACGCCGCGACCACGTGAGTCGGCGGGGTGAAGCGCCATTGGCCGGTCTTGGCCATGTAGGTGTGCTGGTCATACAGGTCCATCGCCAGCGAATGCGAGTTGCCGGCAGCACTGGCCAGGGATTCTTTGCGAGCGAAGACAAACCCCATCCCCGGTACGCCTTCCAGGCATTTGCCCGAGGCGGCGATCAGTGCATCGAACGGGATCTGCTGAGCATCGACAGGCAGCGCACCGAAGGAACTCATGGCATCGATGATCAAGCGTTTGCCATGTTGCGCAATGACCTGGGCGATTTCCGGCAGCGGGTTGAGGATGCCGGTGCTGGTTTCGCAGTGAATCAGTGCAACGTGGGTGATACCGGCGTCGGCCCGCAGCAGGCGGTCGACATCGGCGGCGGTGGTCGGTTCGTCTTCGGCGGTTTCGAAGGTACTGAACGAGCGGCCGAGTACTTCGCAGATCTTTGCCAGGCGCTTGCCGTAGGCGCCGTTGATCAGCACCAAAACCTTGCCATCGCGAGGCACCAGCGTGCCGATTGCCGCTTCGACCGCGAAGGTGCCGCTGCCTTGTAAAGGCACGCAGTGGTGGGTGGCGGCGCCGTTGATGATCGCCAGCAGTTGCTCGCAGAGGCTGGCGGTCAGTTGATTGAAGCGGTCATCCCACGAACCCCAGTCAACCATCATTGCCTGACGGGTTCGGGCCGACGTGGTCAACGGGCCAGGGGTGAGCAGGATGGGGGCGGCAATACTCATTCTCGTGTCCTCGCAATCGATGGGATGAAGCGTTGGTGCCTAAATTGCAATTTGCCGGGTTATCAATCAAATTGTTTGTTGTTATGCCAGCCATCAGTGAGGGTTATTCATGAACCTGTTCCAGCTCCGCGCTTTCGATGCCGTGGCCCGTGAGGGCAGCTTTACCCGGGCGGCCGCGCGCCTGTTCATCAGCCAGCCGGCGGTGACCGGGCACATCAAGGCGCTGGAGGAGCACTACCAGATCACCCTGTTGCGTCGGACTGCCCGACGGGTGGAATTGACGGAGGAGGGCACCAAGCTGGCGGCGATCACCCGGGCGATGTTCGGCCTGGCCGAAGAGGCGCAGGTGATGCTCGAGGCCAACCGGCAGTTGTTGACCGGGCGCCTGGAGGTGGCGGCGGATGGCCCGCACATGGTCATGCCGATGCTGGCCAGCCTGCGTGCGCGTTATCCGGGGATCACCGTGAATTTGCGCCTGGGCAATGCTCAGGAAACCTTGGCGGCGTTGTTGTCCGAGCATGCCGACGTCGCGGTGTTGACCGAAGTCGAGCCGCGCAAGGGCCTGCATTTGCAGGCGCTGAGTGAGTCACGCATTTGTGCGTTGGTGCCCGATGGTCATCCATGGGCGCAGCGATCCAGGGGCGTGCCGCTCAAAGAGCTGGATCAGGTGATCATGGTGTTGCGTGAACCGAGTTCGATCACCCGGCGTACTTTCGATGAGGCGTGTGCCCAGGCCAGGGTCAATCCACGGGTGTTGCTGGAGCTGGACAGTCGCGAAGCGGTGACCGAGGCCGTGGCGGCGGAGTTGGGTGTAGGTGTGGTGTCGTCGGTGGAAGTCAGCCATGACCCACGGGTAGCGGCGGTGCCGATCATTGGTGAGGGCTTGGTGAACCGGCACATGATGGGGTGCATGGAGCGGCGGCGGGATTTGCGCCTTATTCAGGCGTTTTTCGGATTGGCGACAGGCAAGTAGACCGAGTCGCCTGCATTCGCTAGCCGGCTAGCTCCCACTAGGGATTTGCATCTTCCACAGATTTTCAGGACGACACAGCACCATTGTGGGCGCGAGCCTGCTCGCGAAGACGCCGGGCCTGCCTACACCAGACTCTCGCGCACCATTTGCAGAAACGTCGCCACCACCCGCCGCGAGCTCTGCTCGCGCAAGCACACCAGGGTTTCTGTCAGCCGGCGTTTGCAATCGGTGATCGGCAATGCGCAGACCCGTGAATCCGCACCAAACTCGGCCGCCGAAACGACACCTACACCAATCCCCACCACCACCGCCTCCCGCGCCGCTTCACGACCTTCCACTTGAATCGCCGGGCGAATACGAAACCCCGCGCCGGCCATTTCTTCTTCCAGGGTCTGACGCGTCACCGAACCGATTTCCCGCAGTACCAGCGGCGTGTCGTCGAGGTCCGCGAGGGTGATGGACTCGCGGTCCGCCCATGGATGATGGCGGGATACGAACGCCACCATCGGGTCATTGCGCAGCGGCAACGAAAGCAAGCGCTCATCGCTGACATCGCGCCCCAGCAACGCCAGATCGGCTTGATAGTTGAAGAGCCGGAACAGCGACTCATCGGTGTTGCCGGTCTCGATCTTCACGCTGATGCCGGGGTAGCGCTCACAGAAGCGGGCGATCTGCGGCAACACATGGACCGGCGCGTCCACCGCCAGAATCAGGCTGCCGGTTTGCAAGGCCTGGGAGTCCTGTAACAGTTCCTGGGCTTCGGCTTCGATCACGAACAATTTCTGCGTCACGCCGAGCAGGCGTTCGCCCAAATCAGTCAGGCGCACCGAACGCTTGTTGCGATGGAACAGCAACACGCCGTAGCGCTCTTCGAGTTTGCGCACTTGGTCGGAAATCGCCGGTTGCGTCAAAAACAGCCGCTCGGCGGCTTTGGTAAAGCTTCCATGCACGGCCACGGCATGGAAGGCTTTGAGCTGGGCGTGGGAAACCGACATGGGAATCTCCAGTAACAAGCTGAGCTTATTTTTGAAATACGATAAATCGATTTCACTTATTAATCAGTAATTGTTTTTATCCACCTCAGCCCCGGTGACTGTTCAGTCGAACAGCAGCGGGTGCCATGAGTCTGTGCGTGCATCAACAGGACTCATCTGACCGGAATCGCCCACAGGGACAAGGCGATTTCGCAGTGCTCAACAATAAAAACACAGGCGTTTTCTTCAAATTCTGCCGGCACACTCACACCCTGAGGTCAGAACCACAATGAACAAGCACATCGGCACCATCAAGCGTTGGCGCGTGCAGATCTTCGCGATCACCTGGCTCGCCTACGCCGCTTTCTACTTCACCCGCAAAGCCTTTTCGGTCGCCAAACTCGGTATTGGCGAAGACCCGACGTTCATGCTCGACAAAATGACCATGGCCAACCTCGACGCCATTTACCTCACCGCCTACGCCATCGGCCAATTCACCTGGGGCATCCTGGCCGACCGCTTCGGCCCAAGGGTTGTGGTACTCGGTGGTTTGTTGATATCGGCAGCCGCCGCGCTGGTGATGGGCAGTTTCGCCACGCTACCGATCTTCGCCACCTGCATGCTGATTCAAGGCCTGGCGCAGTCCACCGGTTGGTCGGGGCTGTGCAAGAACCTCGGCAGTTTCTTCCCCTCGGAGCAACGTGGGCGTGTATTGGGCTTATGGAGCTCGTGCTACGCCTTTGGTGGTCTGGTGGCGTCACCGTTTGCCGGTTGGTGGGCGTACACGCTCGTCGGCAGCTGGCATGCGGCGTTCATTTCCAGTGCGGCGGTGGTAGGGCTGGTTGCTGTGCTGTTTTTTATTTTCCAACGCAACAAACCGGAAGACGTCGGCTTGCCGGCGGTGGAACCGGAACCCGAGTTGACCGCCGAACAAGCTGAGGCACAAAGCAAAGTCAGCATGTGGGTGCCATTGAAGGAAATCCTGCGCAACCGCACGGTGCTGGTGCTCGGGTTGGCGTATTTCATGTTGAAACCGGCGCGCTACGCGATTCTGCTGTGGGGCCCGGTGATTGTTTTCGAACAGATGCCTTCGGTGGGCAAGGTCGGTGCGGCAATCATTCCCACCGCGTTTGAACTGGCCGGATTACTCGGGCCGATCCTGATTGGCCTGGCCTCGGACAAGCTGTTTGGCGCCCGGCGCATGCCGGCCTGCGTGATCAGTCTGTTGGCGCTGACCGTGTCCCTGGCGTTTTTCATGGGCGCCCTGCATACCGGTAGCGTGGTATTGGTGGTAGCGCTGTTGTTCGTCATGGGCCTGACTCTTTACGGGCCGGACTCGATGATCAGCGGCTCGGCCGCCATCGACTTCGGCACTGCCAAGGCGGGTGCCACGGCGGCCGGTTTCGTCAACGGCTGCGGCTCGGTCGGGGCGATTCTTGGCGGGTTGCTGCCGGGCTACTTCGACACCGTGACCGTGTTCATCGTCTTCGCCGGCTGCGCGATGTTCTCCGCACTGGTGTTGATCCCGTTCTGGAACAGCCGCCCCGGTGGCATGGGCACTCACTTTGCCTACGTGCCCAATCAAGCGATGACCATCAAACCCTTGCGTACCTGAATCCTGTCCCTCGTCGCCTGCTGCGTCTGCGGCAGGCTGGCGTGCGGGCAACTGACCGGAGAATGACCCATGAGACCCTTTTGGCTGGACCAGGCCTTGAACGCTGATGCATCCGAAACCTGTCCGCCACTGGAAGGCGACACCCGCGCCGACGTGTGTATCGTCGGCGGCGGTTACACCGGGTTGTGGACCGCGATCATGCTCAAGGAGCAGAACCCCGAACTGGATGTGTTGCTGATCGAAGCGGATATCTGCGGCGCCGGGGCCAGTGGGCGCAACGGCGGTTGTGCGCTGTCGTGGTCGGCCAAGTATTTCACCCTGGAACGATTGTTCGGCGTTGAAGAGGCCGTGCGACTGGTCCAGGAATCCGAACGCAGCATTCATGCGATCGGCGCCTTCTGCGAGCAATACGCGGTGGACGCCGATTACCGCCTCGATGGCACGCTCTACACCGCGACCAACCGCGCCCAGGTAGGCTCCACCGATGCGGTGATCGCCGCGCTGGAGCGCAATGGCATCAACTCGTTCACCCAGCGGCCAGTGGCCGATGTGCAGCGCATGGCCGGTTCCAGCAAACACCTGGAGGGCTGGTTTTCACCGGCGGCGGCCAGCGTGCAGCCGGGCAAACTGGTACGTGGTTTGCGCCGCGTGGCCCTGCAACTGGGGGTGAAGATTCATGAAAACACCGCCATGACCGGTCTGGCAGAAGGTAAACCGGCGGGGATCGAAACCCGTCACGGCACCGTCCGCGCCGATCGCGTGGTGCTGGCAATGAACGCCTGGATGGCCCGGGCCTTCCCGCAGTTCGAACGCAGCGTGGCGATCGTTTCCAGCGACATGGCGATCACCGAGCCGCGGCCGGATTTGCTCAATGAGATCGGTTTGACCAGTGGCGTCACGGTGCTCGATTCGCGGATTTTCGTGCACTACTATCACAACACCCCGGACGGTCGAATCATGCTCGGCAAGGGCGGCAATACGTTCGCCTATGGCGGGCGCATGTTGCCGGTGTTCGATCAGCCATCGCCCTATGCCGGTTTGTTGCGAAGCAGTCTGACGGACTTCTTCCCGGCGTTTGCCGACGTCAAGGTCGAAGCGACCTGGAACGGCCCATCGGATCGCTCGGTCACCGGGCTGCCGTTCTTCGGGCAGATGAGTGCCAGCGGCAACGTGTTCTACGGTTTTGGCTACTCCGGCAGCGGCGTCGGCCCGTGCCACATGGGTGGGCAGATTCTCGCTTCGATGGTCCAGGGGCTCGACAATGCCTGGACCCGCTCACCCTTGGTCAACGGGCCGCTGGGTTTCTTTCCGCCGGAGCCGATTCGCTATCTCGGCTCGTTGATGGTGCGCAACGCGATCCGCCGCAAGGAGCGCGCCGAGGACCACGGGCATCGACCACGGCACCTGGACGTGCGTCTGGCGAAGTTTGCGGCTGCCGCCGGCAAGGCCGACAAGGGCTGATACTTCTAACGCTTGTGGTCGGTGCGATTGACCAGCCAATCGAGCAACAGACGGGTGTCGCCACGCGGCTGGGGACGAGCCGCAGGTGGCGATGGGCGTTGCCCGCCCCTTGGGCAAAACACCGGCCGGTCGGGGTCGCTGTCGAGGAAGCTGACCAGCCCGTCGCTGCCAGCCAAGGGCATCGCGGTGGCGTCGAGCCCGGCATGCGCCACCGGCAGCCAGAGACCGGCAGACGCCTCGGAATCACATGTTGACGCCGGCCACACCTCCACCTGGATTCGCCCTTGATCATCCTGGACCGCCGGTTTACCGGCCGGCCCACACACCCGCGCAGGCTGGAAGCCGGGGATGCGCGGCCGGTCTTGTTGAAGCGCCGGCCGGAATACCGTCGACCAGGGAATCGCGCTGAACTGATTGTGGTAACGACGGGGCAGACCGGGTGAATCCTGCTGCAGGATCGAATCCTGTTGCCCTTGATGCTGCGCCTGGATCACCAGCCATTGATCGTTGAACCCCGGCAGCGGATGTTCAGCCACTTGCACAATGCACCCGCTGCGCAATTGGCCGTGATTGCTCTGCCCGTGGATCTTTACCTGCTGACACCGCAGGCGCTCCAGATGCCGGCGACTCAGCTGTTCGCAATGGCGCTGTGGGTGAGCAGGGCGCGGCAAGGGCATGGCCGCTTGCGGGGAGGCGTGATTGGCGGCGCCGTCCTTGGTGTCCGGTGTACCGCGATCCCGGGCATCGACCCGTGGTGGCAACGGCAGTGAATCATGGCGCTGGAACAGCTCGCTGATCACCGGTGATTGAGCACTCGCGGACCTGTCGTTGTGAAAAGGCATCAACAACGGTGCCTGCGGAAAACTCAGGCTGTCATCGGCAAACACCAGCACATGCCCGGCGGCGCTATGTTCGAAGTGATAGTGAATGCCTTCTTCCTCGCACAGCCGTTGCAGCAGCGCGAGGTCGCTTTCCTCGTACTGAATGCAAAAAGGCCGCAGGGGATAGTGGCCATTCTCGAGTTCGAAGCGGTAGCGGTCGACGGCCAGGCCGTGGTCTTGCAGCAGTTGACCCAGGATCATCGGCACGCTGAGCTGCTGGAAAATGCGTCGCGATCTGTGCCGGTCCAGCGCCTGAAGGGCAGGCACCAGCACCAGTTTGTAACCGATTCGCTGTTGCCCGCGATGTTCGTGGCTGGCGCTGTGCAGCACACCGTGAATGCACTGATGATGGTCGATAACCAGCAGCGCCGGTTGTTGCAGCAACCGCTCAAGGGGCAAGGCCGGTGCGAGTCCGATGGCTTCGATATCGAATCGATAGGGTTGGTTGAGGGCCTCGCGGCCACTGAACTGCACCACCTGCAGACTCAAGTCGTCGTCGAGAAGTGTCAGGGTGAAGGGACTTTCCTTGTCGTTGTGCATCGAGCGCGCTTCTACCGAGGAGGACGGGTGCTGAGGGTACGAGACCACGAACGCTTATAGTCATCGCGAACCGAAGTTTCCGAATTGCCCTACAGCAGCCGTTGAAGATGTCGATGCCAGCCGCTGAGATTTTTTGGTCGATTGCCAACTTTAGGCCGTATAAACTTGGCGCCATGCGTCGGCCAATAGATGTCTCGGCGCCATAGACAAGAGAGTGAGTAATGGGCGCACAGTGGAAGGTTAAACACAAAGAAGCGGCAGCTAACGCCAAGGGCAAGATCTTCGGCAAACTGGTGAAAGAAATCACCATTGCTGCACGCAACGGTGCCGATACCGCCACCAACGCACACTTGCGTCTGGTAGTGGAACAGGCCAAGAAAGCGTCGATGCCCAAGGAAACACTGGATCGCGCCATCAAGAAAGGTGCGGGCCTGTTGGGCGAAACCGTGCAATACCATCGCGTGACTTACGAAGGGTTCGCACCGCACCAGGTGCCGTTGATCGTTGAATGCGTGACCGACAACATCAACCGCACCGTCGCTGAAATCCGCGTCGCATTCCGCAAGGGCCAATTGGGCGCTTCCGGTTCGGTGGCCTGGGACTTCAACCACGTGGGCATGATCGAAGCCTCGCCGGACACCCCGGATGCCGATCCGGAAATGGCCGCTATTGAAGCCGGCGCCCAGGATTTCGAGCCCGGTGAAGACGGCGCGACCCTGTTCCTGACCGAACCTACCGACCTTGACGCGGTCCAGAAAGCCCTGCCAGAGCAAGGCTTCACCGTGCTGTCGGCCAAACTGGGCTACCAGCCGAAGAACCCGGTCAGCGGCCTGAGCGATGAGCAGATGGCTGAAGTCGAAGCCTTCCTTGAAGGCCTCGATAACCACGATGACGTGCAGGACATGTTTGTCGGGTTGGCGGGTTAAGCCGGACTGGCTTTGACCTGACCTGTGGCGAGGGAGCAAGCTCCCTCGCCACAGATTTTTGTACGGGCTGTCAGCTGTCGGCGTCAAGTAACGCCAATGCCTGAACTACCTCATCAAACCCCGGCCGAGCCAGCACCTGCGGCTGACAGCAACGCTGCTGCAAATCTTCCAGGCGCAGACGCTCTTCTTCGCTCAACCCCGATGTAATCCGCTCCAGCAATTCTCCCAGCAGCACCCCGAACGCCCGCACTTCGATCCTTTGCAATGCGCGGCTTTCCAGGTTGTCTTGCGTGGCATGGAATGACGCCGCGCCGAAGTCTCCCAACAGGCAATCACCGTGCTCGTTGCACAAAATGTTGTGGCCATACAGGTCGCCGTGGGTGATGCCTTGCTGGTGCAGATGCCCGGCCACCGAAGCGATGCCCCGGGCGATACGCAAGGCGACAGCAGCGGTGAAGCGGGTGTCATCGGCATAGACGTCGCGGCTGCACGACGCCAGGCTCGGCAGCCCGGCGAGGTTGCGGTAACTCGGGTCGATCAGTTGCATCACCAGCCCGTCGGTTTGTTGCGGGTGATCGACAATCCGGCCTTCAACGCGAATCAGGTTGGGGTGAATGCCGGCGGTGATGCAGGCGTTCATTTCGTGCAGCGGCGAGCCATCGCTGGTCATTTCGCCTTTGTAGAGTTTGACCGCAACCGTTGCGGCAGGCCGCCCCGGTTTGGCCCACGTCGCGCGATGAATCACCCCTGAAGCGCCTTCACCCAATGTCTGTTCCAGATGCAGCTGCGACCAGGCAATGCTCGCGGTGGCTTCGAGGGCGGCGGCATCGGCTTCGGTTTCCAGCGGGTTACCGGCATAGGCCAGCCAGGTCAGGCTTGGCAGGCGCAGCAGCCATTCGGGCAACCCGGTCAGGCGGTTGGCGGCAATACGGATCAACTCAAGTCGATGGCAGTTGCGCAAACTGTCGGGCAACTGCTGCAACCGGTTGCCCGCCAGCATGAGCTTTTGCAGGTGCGGACGCTGGCCCAGTTCGCTCGGCAGTTCACTGACGTTATTGTCGGTCAGGATCAGCCAGCGCAGCAGCGGCGGCAGCGCATTTCCCGGTACGTGTTTGATGCGGTTGGCCTTGAAGCCGACCATGGTCAGCGCCGCGCATTGGCCCAGGCTAGCCGGCAGTTCGGTGAACAGGTTGTCCGAGCAGAACAACACGCGTAAACGGGTCAGGCGATGCAGGTCGTCCGGCAGGCTGCTCAAGGCATTGCCACTGAGGTTGAGCACTTCCAGCGAATCCGCCAGGTCGAAAATTTCCCGGGGGAATTCGCTCAGGTTATCGCTGAGGTCCAGGCGAGTGATGCCTGCCAGCGTTCCGGCGCGCAGTTGTGCAAGGGTGTGCATATTGGGGGGTCGCTGTAGATCGAATGAATGAGCGGCATGATAGCGGGAAAAACCCCATTGCCGGTCAGATCCCCTGTAGGAGCAAGCTTGCTCGCGATGAGGCCGGTATTGTCTGCCTGTAGCCCGGGGTCAAACCGGCTCCCGCACCTCAACCAACTGCCCCAGCCGGCTACGGGTGCGCGCCAGATCGATGGCATCACCGCCCAGGCTTTCACGCAACGAGCGCTGCCCGAGCAAAATCAAATGCTTGTCCTGATCGTACAAAACGTCCACCAGATTGATGAAACGCTGCTGCGCGGCAATCGAGCAGTCGGCGAGGTTGGGCAGTTGATCGATGATCCAGTGATCGAAGCGTCGGCACAGTTCCAGATAATCCATGACGGCCGTGGGCTGGTCGCACAGATCAGCGAAGGTAAAGCCAACGGCGCGTCCTTCGCAGTAGCGGGCGGGCAGGTGGCGAGTGCCGACAGGCAGGGCAATCGCCGGCGCATCCGTGGCCGGCACGTTCGCCGCGCGACGCTGCGCCGGTGTCGCGGGCCAGACGTACTGGCCCTGGGTGAACAACTGCTGAGCGTGGCTTCTGGCCTGACTGCGGTAGTCGTGTGGCCCGCCGACTTCCATGACCTGCATGCGCGCATTGATCAGGTCGATCACCGGTTTGAAGCGGGCATGGTAGAGCGGGTTGGGCAGCAGACCTTCCGGCGGGTAGTTGGACGTGACCAGCAGCAGGATACCGCGGCGAAACAGTGCCTTGAAGAGTCGCGTGATCAGCATGGCGTCGCCGATGTCATGGACGTGAAACTCGTCGAAACACAGCACACGGCAATCGCTCAGCAGTTCATCGAGCGTGGTGGCCAGCGCGTCCGGTTGTTCGCGATGGTTGAACATCCCTTGGTGCAGCCGGGCGAAGAATTCATGGAAATGCAGGCGCTGCTTTTGCGCCAGCGGAATGGCCTGGAAAAAGCCGTCCAGCAGCCAGCTCTTGCCACGGCCCACGGCGCCATGCAGATAAAGCCCGGGCAGATTCTTGGCCCCGGCTTCAAGCAGTGAGCGGGCGTGCTGCGCCATGCAGTCGATCACCCGTTGCTGGCTGTGACTGAGGGTGTAGCCCTGGGCGATGGCCTTGTGATGAAAGTAGTCGTGAATGACCCGGTCGTTTGCCGAGCCACTGCCGTACGCGGTCGATGCCTTACCGAAGAGGCGGCGCAACGACGGCCAGCGCGGTGTGAGTCGCGAACGGTTGGTCGGTCGAACGGCCAATGTGATGTCACCCCGTAAACTTCTGGCAGGCTCCCCGACCTGCGGCGGCATAGTTTAACCAGTCGGCTAATTTCGCTGCCAGTTGTGTCGACGAAAACCCGGGAATATTGGACAAAATATTGCGGCGTGTACAGGTTATCTCCCGTTCCTGGCGATGTCCGAACCTGTGTAGGAGCAGCCTCCTTTCACTCGACAGCTCCTACACGTTTTGCGTTACCTGCTTCAGCAATCCCTACCGTTCAATACTCCGGTTCCAGCGCGCATTCCAAGCCGGGCGCTGTTCGTTGACCTGGTCCCAATCCACCGCAATCGCCGTTTCCAGGTACTGCTTCATCGCCTCGACCTGCCCACGGGTGCGGTCGGTGGTCGGTGTGTTGGGGTTGGAAGGAATCTGATCCCCATCCTCTAGTGCTGCGGCCTGGGCTTGAGGCGTAAGCAGGAACGCGGCGAGTTTCTGTGCCAGTTCCGGTTGTGTGTTGTTGGCGATCGCACATTCGGCGACGTTGAGTACCACTGCGCCTTCCTTCGGTTGGGCGTACTCCACCGGCATGCCCTTGAGTTTGAGCGCGGTGACCTGGGTTGGCGTCAACGGGAACAACGCAGCTTCGTCGGTCTGCAGCATTTCGGAAATCTTCGCCGAGCTCGGAATGTATTCCAGCACGTTGCGCCCGACGCTGTTCGGCCAGGCTTTGAAGCCCGGGTCGACGTTGGTTTCACTGCCGCCCTGTATCCGGTTGAACATCAGGAACCCATGCAACCCGAACGTCGAAGACGCCATCGACTGGAACACCAGTTTGTCCTTGAAACGCGGGTCGGCCATGTCCATCCACGAGGTCGGCGCAGCCCAGCCTTTCTCCTTGAACAGGCGCGTGTTGTAGGCCAGCCCGGTGACGCCGAGGCTGACCGCCACAGCCTCATCCTTGATCCGCCCCTTGGCCGGAATCTGTTGCAGGGGCGGGCTGTCCTGCAGCTTGTCGCACAGGCCCATGGCGATGGCGCGGTACATGATGCCGTCGTCGAGGAACATCACGTGCATCTGCGGGTTGCCTTTGCTGGCCTGGACCTTGGCCAGGATGTCGGCAGAGGTGCCGGGCACGATGACCACTTTGACGTTGTTGGCTTTCTCGAAATCCGGCAGCACCTTGTCGGCATAGAGCCGCTCCATGGTCCCGCCGTTCATGCCCAGGTAAAGCGTCGGCTCGGCGTGGGCCTGGGTGACGGTGAGCAGGGCGCTCATGCAGGACAAACCGAGCAGAGCAGTGCGTTTGAAGTTTTTCATGGGCGCGACCTTCCTCTATCAAGCTACGGAAATGGAGTGAAAACGGTTGATCGAAAACGCATCCAGCGACGTCTTTGACGCGCCGCTACAGATGATCTCGGTGAGTGCCTGGCCCACCGCCGGACCGATCTGGAAACCGGCGCCGGCAAAGCCAAACGCATGCAGCAGACCAGCCTGGGTGCGGCTGTGGCCGATCACCGGTTGGCGATCGGGCAGGTAACCTTCGGTGCCGCTCCAGGTGCGAATCGCCTGGGCACCTTCAAGAAACGGGTAGAGCTCGACCGCCTGGCGAAGGATTTCCAGCACTGCGCTCTGGCCGGGGCGGGCGCGGGTGTTGTCCAGGGCAAAACCCTGGCCGCCGCCCAACACGCAGTTACCGCGTGCTACCTGGCGGGCATAGATACCGCCACCCTCGACACCGGTGCTGGCGTCCATCACCAACGGCAAGGGCTCCGTGACCAGCATCGCCGGGTGCCCGGAATGCATCGGCACCGGTTCGCCAAATTGTGCAGCGAGGTTGCCGGCCCAGGCGCCGGCGCAGTTCAACAACCAGGGCGCGCGCCATTCCTGACCGGTTTGCGTGCGGACGCGAAAACGCTGGCCATCATGTTCAACCGCGCTCACCGCACACTGTTCATGCACCTGCGCGCCATGCCGCCGTGCGGCCTGGGCGAACGCCGGAGACACCAGTCGCGGGTTGGCGTGCCCGTCATGCGGACAGTACGAAGCGCCTACGGCCACGTCGCCGACCCATGGAAAACGCGTGCGCAATTGCTCACGGTCGAGTATTTGCAGATCAAGGCCGAAACCCTGGCTACTGGCGGCGTAGTCTTGCAGCGCTCGCAAATCATCGACGCTGCGTGCCAGTTTCAGATGGCCGCTGCGTTGATATTCGCCGTCAATGCCGATCAATTGCGGCAACCGCGCCCAGATGGCATGGGCCCGTTGCGACAGTGGCAACTGTGACAATGGACGACCCTGTCGGCGCACGCCGCCGTAATTCACTCCGCTGGAGTGCGAACCGCAAAAATCCCTTTCCAGCAGCGCGACACGCTGACCGGCCTGGCCTAGGAACAGCGCGGCGGAAGCGCCGACGATACCGCCGCCGATGATCACTGCGTCGACGTCGATCATGCTTCGACCTCAAGGCCAAAAGGTAATGGCTTGATCGGCGCCTGCGCTCGCAACCGACCGATCTCGGACACGTCACGCTGGCTCTCGCAGGCAATGATTTCTGCCGCCGAGGCGCCACACATCCGGCCTTGGCAGCGCCCCATGCCGACCCGGCAGTGCGCCTTGACCCGATTGATTTCCCAATGGCCTTCGCGCACGACTTCACGAATATCGCCGGCACGGACTTCTTCGCAGCGGCAGACCATTACGTCATCGGCGACATCGGCAGCCCAGTGTTCGGGAAAGGCAAAGGCGCGCTCCAGCCCTTGTCGAAAATCACCGATGCGTGACAACGACTGTTCCAGTTGCACGGCGCGTTGCGGCGCGATCAGGTAGCCGATGTCTTCGAGCAGTGCTAACGCTGCGCGCTCTCCGGCCATTTCCGCCGCATCGGCGCCCATGATGCCGGCGCCGTCACCGGCCAGGTACACCTGGGCAACGCTGCTGCGTCCGGCGCTGTCACGCGTCGGCAGCCAGGCGCGGTTGAGCGGGTTCCAGGCGAATTCACAGCCGAGCAGATCGGCGAGTTGGGTTTCGCTACGCAAGCCGTGGGCGAAGGCGACGGCGTCGCAGTCCAGTTGATGTTGGCCGTTCGAGTCGGACCAACTCAGCGACTGCGCGCGCCGGTCGCCCTCGATGCGGTTCAAGGTCGCACCTTGATGCACCGGGACGCCGTGGGCGGTCAGCCAGCCTCGGTAGTAAATGCCTTTGGCCAACGTGGCGGGTTGCGCCAGCAGACCGGGCAGGGCACGTGCCTGTGCGCTGAAGGGCGAACTGTCGAGCACCGCGGCGACTTTCGCACCGGCCTTGGCGTATTGATAGGCGACGAGATACAGCAGCGGACCGCTCCCGGCGAACACCACGCGTTCACCGATGGCGCAACCCTGGAATTTCAAGGCGATCTGCGCAGCACCCAGGCTGTAGACCCCTGGCAACGTCCAGCCCGGCACCGGAAGAATCCGGTCGGTGGCGCCGGTGGCGACGATCACTTTTGAGAACGCCAGGCGTGCGGCGTGGCCGTCGTGCAAGGTATCGAGGGCGCCATCTTCGGCGTTCCACACCAGCGTTTGCGGACGGTAATCGAGCTGTTCGCACAGGGTGTCGATTGTCTGGTGCAACGCACTGGCCTTACGCGCTTCGAAGCCGTACAGCTTGACCGCTGAACGCTTGAAGTTGGCCGGCTGACGCCGATAAATCTGCCCGCCGCCACGCGCCGCTTCATCCAGCAGCACCGGACGCACGCCATGGGCTACCAGCGTTTGAGCTGCACGGATACCGGCGGGACCGGCGCCGATGATGACCACCGGTTTCATAACGATCGCCCCGGTTCGCGGTTGATCTGTTGTCCGGCTTCAAGCAGGGTCGAGCAGGCGCGCACCCGGCGGCCATCGCCCAGGCGTACCCAGCAGTCCTGACAGGCTCCCATCAGGCAGAAACCGGCGCGGGGTTCGGCGCTGAAGTCGCTGCCGCGCAAGTGTTCGCCACAGGTCAGCACCGCCGTCAGCACGGTGTCGCCGAGCAGGCCGCTGGCCGGTTGGCCGTCGAGGGTAAAATCCAGGGCCGGGCGGTCGCCTTCGGCCAGTCGTTTCAGCAGCGCCATGGCGACCTCATTGTTTACCTACCAGAACCCGATCCAGGCCATAAACCCGATCCAGCAAAATCATGGTCAGCGCCGTCAGTGCGATCACCAGCGCCGACACCGCCGCCATCATCGGATCGATGGATTCGGTGGCGTACACGTACATGCGCACCGGCAAGGTTTGCGTGGCAGGTGAGGTGACAAAGATCGACAGCGTGACCTCGTCAAAACTGTTGATGAACGCCAACAGCCAACCACCCGCCACGCCGGGCAGGATCATCGGCAGCGTGATCTGCCGGAACAGCGTGAATCGCCCGGCCCCCAGCGATTGCGCGGCATGTTCGGCACTGCGATCCAGGCCAATGGCCGAGGCCAATACCAGCCGCAACACATAGGGCGTGATCACCAGCACGTGGGCGAAGATCAGCCAGGCGAAACTGCCGTTGACACCCATCAGCGCGAACAGACGCAGCAGCGCCACCCCAAGCACCAGGTGCGGAATGATGATTGGCGACAGGAACAACCCGTTGAGAAAGTCCCGGCCGGGAAACTCAAAACGGGTAATTGCCAGCGCGGCAGGCACCGCCACCAGCGTCGCCAGCGAGGCGGCGCTGAACGCCAGGATCAGGCTGTTGTAGAACGCATCGACAAAGTCGGCACGCTCGAACACGGCACGGAACCAGCGCAGGGAAAACTCGGTGGTCGGCAGGCTCAGGGTGTTTTCCGGGGTAAAAGCCACCAGGCACACCACTACCAGCGGCGCCATCATGAACAGCACCACGAGGGTATGAAACAGCAGGGCGAAAGGACCGTTCCTGGACATGACGAATTATCCCAATGACTTCTTGTAGCGGCCTTCGATCATGCGGTTCCACGACAGCATGATCAGCAGGTTGATGAGCAGCAGAGCCACGGCAATCGCCGCGCCCATGGGCCAGTTGAGCTCCGACAGGTACTGGTCGTAGATCAGCGTGGCGACCATCTTCAGGCGCCGTCCGCCGAGCAGGCCGGGTATCGCGAAAGAGCTGGCGGCGAGGCCGAACACGATCAGGGTGCCGGACAGCACACCGGGCATGATCTGTGGCAGCACCACCTGGCGAATCACGGTGAACTGGCTGGCACCGAGCGACAGCGCAGCCTGTTCGGCGGCCGGGTCGAGTTTCTGCAAACTGGTCCAGACCGGAATGATCATGAACGGCAGCATCACGTGGACCAGTGCGATCACCACGGCGAACGGCGTATAGAGCAGTTTCACCGGCGAGCCGCCGAAGGCTTGCAGGGTCTGGTTGACCAGGCCATCGGCGCCGAGCAGCAGGCTCCAGCCAAACGCACGCACCACCACCGAAATCAACAGCGGGGTGAGAATCAGGATCAGGAAAATCGAACGCCACGGGGTGCCCATTCGGCTGAGGATGTAAGCCTCGGGAACGCCGATCAGCACGCAGAGCAGGGTGGTCAGGGCGCTGATCCACAGGGTCCGCAGGAAGATTTCATAGAAGTACGGATCACCCAGCAGGCTGCTGTAGTGTTCGACGGTGAAGGCGTTGCCGTTGATGCCGGAGCTGTAGTCGAAGACGTTGAACGACAGCACCAGCGTCAACGCCAGCGGGATGAGCAGCAGACCGACGTATAAGGCCAGGGCCGGCGCCGACAGCAGGTAGCCCTGGCGCCCCTGGCGGATGGCGGCGAGTGCACTCATGCGGTCACCTCGTCGACCGTCAGCACGCGCAGCAGTGCAGCATCCCAATCGAGGCCGACGGCCGTGCCTTCGCTCAGCGGTGCCGAGCCATCGTTGCGGCGCACCACGCAGAGTTCACCGAGAGGGGTCGCGACGCTGTAGAGCCACTGGCTGCCAAGAAAGAAGCGGCTGGCAATCTTGCCTTGCAAGCGGCCATGACCGGCATCACGCAGATCGATTTTCTCCGGGCGCAGACTGAGGGTCAGATCGCCCTCGCCACGGCTGCACACTTGAACCACACCGCTGTTGTCACGTTCGCCGGGCAGCAGATTGGCCTTGCCGACGAACCCGGAAATGAATTCGGTGCGCGGGTGTTCGTAGAGGGTGTAGGGCGCATCGATCTGGGTGATGCGTCCGGCCTGCATCACCACCACACGGTCACTGATCGACAGCGCTTCGGACTGGTCGTGGGTGACCATCAGCGTGGTGATCCCAACTTCGCGCTGGATACGACGGATCTCGAATTGCATCTCTTCGCGCAGGTTGGCGTCGAGGTTGGACAGCGGTTCATCGAGCAGCAATACCGGCGGCTGGATCACCAGCGCCCGGGCCAGGGCGACACGCTGGCGCTGGCCACCGGAAAGCTCTCGCGGGTAACGCTCGGCGTGCTGATGCAGACGAACCAGTTTCAGCACCCGATCCACTCGTTGCTGGATTTCGGCGCTCGGCACCTTGCGCATGCGCAGGCCGAAGGCGACGTTGTCCTTGACGGTCATGTGCGGGAACAGCGCGTAACTCTGGAACACTACGCCCAGGCCACGGCTCGCGGGTTTGGCGTGGGTAATGTCGCGGCCATCCAGCACGATGCGTCCGCTGGTGACGTCGACGAAGCCGGCGATCATTTGCAGGGTGGTGGTCTTGCCGCACCCGGAAGGGCCGAGCAGGGAAACGAACTCGCCTTTTTCCACCGAAAGGTCGGTGGCGACCACGGCGTCGATTTCACCGTAGCGTTTGCCGAGTTTTTCAAGTTGCACAAAAGCCATGACTGCGCCTCCACCTGAAATTGTTATGCGTCGCCCGAAGGCGCGCTTTTTTGTATGGGCAGATACGAAAGGATGTTGCGGGGTGCGTTGGCGCTCGACTTGAGTCGGCTGCCGCTGTTGTTCGAATCGCCCCTGTCTGGACGCAGATTAGGACGAAGACTAGGATGGGCTCAATGGCCTATTTCACTGAGGCGATAACTATTTTCAGTTTTATTCGATCAGTAAATTAATTGTCGAGAAACTACATGCCAGATTCCATTGAGCGGAATGATGCGAAAAATGAGGTCGGTGTCGGCGCCGTCTCAAGGCTGTTTGCGGTGCTGCGTGCCTTGGGCGATACCGTCGAAGGGGGCGAGCGGGTAACACAACTGGCCCAACACATCGGCTTGTCGCAACCGACCACCCACCGTTTGCTGCGCAGCCTGATGGACGAGGGCATGGTTGAGCAGGATGCGCGCAGCAAGCGCTACCGCCTGAGCCTGGATTTTTTCGCTCTGGCCGCCCGCGCGGGCAACAGTGGCAACTTGCGTGAACTGGTGCGACCGTCGCTGTTGCGGCTGTCGGCCTCGCTGGGCGACTCATTGTTTTTGCTGGCGCGCAGTGGTTTCGATGCGATCTGCCTGGACCGCAGTGAAGGGCCTTTTCCGATCCGTACGTTCACCGGTGACATCGGCGGCCGCGTGGCGCTGGGCGTGGGCCAGGGCAGCCTGGCGATCCTGGCGTTTCTGCCGGATGAAGAGCGGGACACGGTGATCCACTACAACCTGCCGCGGTTGAAGGATTTCCATTTGTACGACGAAGTGTTCCTGCGCTCGGAAGTCGAAAATGTACGCAAGCTCGGATATGCCGGGCGCAACACCGGGGTGTTGCAGGGCATGGCCGGGGTGGCGGTGCCGATTCTTGACCGTGAAGGGCGGGCGGTGGCGGCGTTGAGTGTGGCGACGGTGACGGACCGGCTGGGGCCCGATCGCTTGCCGACGGTGGTGGATATGCTCAAGCGCGAAGCGGCGCTGATCGGGCCGCGGATCAACCCGTTCGATCCGCTGCTGCGCAGACCTTCGCAGGTGTTTGGGCAGGGGTAAACAGCCTTGCAGGAGCCAGCAAGCCGGCTCCTGCAAGGGAGAGTCAGAATTGCGTGGTCTGTTTGAGCAACTGCGCAGCCGGCGTATCTGTCGGGCTGACCATCGCATAGTTGTAGCCGCCCCCCGACCAGTACTCAGCCTGCAAACCGCCATCGCTGCGACTGCCCCTCGGCAGCAGGTAATTTTTCGGACCCGGTGGCCGCACGTAAAAACTGATTTTCTGCCCGCCCTGATTCTCGTAGACCACCATCGCCGCCGGCCCTTGTTCAGTACTGAGCAAGCGCCCGCTGGCCGGTTTGAAGCCGGCCCCCGACAGGTCAGGCAAGCGATTGGCCTGGGTGAAATAACGGTCGAGCCAGCCCTGCATGTCGCCGTCGTCGCTGGCCTTGTAGTCGGCTGGCAAAATCCCTTGCTGGGCGATCAGGCGATAGGCCTGCAACGCATCGGTCATCGGTAGCTGAGTGCTGACAAATGCCATTTCCCGCGCTTGCCAGCCACTGAAGCCGCCGATGCTGACGGCGATCAGCAACGCGGCCGCGCTGGCCAGATGGCGTCGCGATTGGCGTTTCAGGCGTTGGCGAATCATGGCTGGATCGAGTCCCGGATTGGCCGGTTGTTGCAGCGCGCCACTCAGGGCTGCGCGCAGTTGCTGGGCATCTTGCTGCCAGGCGCGTACTTGCGCGCAAACCTGCGGATTACTTGTGAGAAAAGTCTCCACCAGACGCCGGTCGTCCTCGCTGAGTTGGTGGTCGACGTAGGCGTGCAAATCACGCTCGCTTGGGGGCATGCTGATCATTTGAGTCTCCGCAGGGCAGGGCGGGTGATGTCACCTTCACTGAGTTGGCGCAGGGCCTGCCGGGCCCGGGACAGGCGGGACATCACGGTGCCGGTGGGGACGTCGAGAATCTCGGCGACCTCTTTATAACTCAGGCCTTCCACTGACACCCACAGCAGCAATGCTCGCTGTTCAGTGGGCAGGCGGTCGAAGGCGTCCAGGGTTGATTGGGCGATCACGGTGCGCTCCACGGAAGGCTGCGCATCGTCGCGTCCGGTAAAAAACTCGAGCATTCGCGCATAGCGCTTTGTGCGTCGGTGCGCATCGAGAAATTGTCGATACAGAATCGCAAACAGCCAGGCGCGCAAATCTCCGTCGGCATGTCGGCTGCCCCAACTCGACAGCGCACGCTCCAGACTGGCTTGCACCAGATCGTCGGCGCTGCTGGCGTTGCGCGTCAGCGACAGCGCAAACCGGCGCAATCTGGGAATGATTTCTCTCAGTTGTTCGTCGATATCGTTCATGAAATTCTGACTAGTCACTACGCTTGGGACTAGGAAGACGCCCGGTACCCGAGGTTATTCCACAGCTGAAAAAATAAATACCGCACGCGGGAATAAACCTGCGCGCGGTTCGTCTGCTTGATTCTTCTCATCTGTGGCCGATGGCCCTGGAGTTATTCATGGTAGATCGATCATCACCGCCCCCCCGGCCACCCCTGAGCACTGCGAGCCTGATCTTGCGTCTGGCGGGCATCGCCGTTGTCGTCGCCGTCGCCGCCGGGGCATTCGCCTACGTCAATGGCACCTTTGACCCACAGCGCCTGACGCCGAAAAAACTGATCAATGTGCTGGAGACCAACAACGGTGTGCACCCGGGATTCCGTCGCAACCACTCCAAAGGCGTGTGCGTGATCGGTTATTTCGAGAGCAGTGGCGAGGCGCGCAGTTACTCCAGCGCCCAAGTGTTCAACGAAGCGCGGACACCGGTGGTTGGACGTTTTGCTCTGCCGGCCGGCAATCCTTATGCGCCGGATGGCGCCGTGCCGATCCGAAGCATGGCGTTGCGTTTCAATCAGGCCAACGGCCAACAGTGGCGTACCGGGATGAACAGCATGCCGGTGTTCCCGGTGGCCACGCCCGAGGCGTTCTATCAATTGCAGCAAGCCCAGTCACCGCTTCCCGCTACCGGCAAACCGGACCCCGCGGCAGTGCCGGCGTTTTTCGCTTCGCACCCGGAAGCTGCACCGTTCCTGGCCTGGATCAAGACCGCCAAGCCTTCAGCCAGTTACGTCACCGAGACCTATAACAGCGTCAACGCGTTTTATCTGGTGAACGCTGCCGGACAACGTCAGGCCGTGCGCTGGAGCATGGTGCCGGTCGCGCAAGATGCACCGGGTGCCACGGCGCCCGAGGGCAGTGATTTCCTGGAGAAAGACCTGGTCCAGCGCATCGCTGCCGGACCGCTGCGTTGGCAGTTGAACATCATCCTCGCCAACCCCGGCGATCCGGTAAACGACGCCAGCAAAGCCTGGCCTGAAGGGCGCAAAGTGTTGAACGCAGGCACCCTGGTGCTGGATAAAACCCAGCCGCAACTCAGCGGCGAATGCCGTGACATCAACTACGACCCACTGGTATTGCCCGGCGGTATCGAAGGCTCCGACGACCCACTGCTCGCCGCGCGTTCAGCCGGTTACGCCAATTCCTACCTGCGTCGCACCAGTGAAGTCAGCCAGTTGCCCGCCGCCAAACAGGAGGCCCAGCAATGAGCACACAACCGAACCACTTCGCTCCGCTGGCGCGACTGCTGCACTGGCTGATGGCGTTGATGATCATTGCCATGCTGTTCATCGGCGCGGGCATGGTCGCCTCGGTGTCTGAACGACATGAGTGGCTGATCAATCTGCACAAACCATTGGGCGTTGCGATTTTGCTGTTGGTCATCGTGCGACTGGTGGTGCGTTTCTCCACCACACAGCCGCCGCTGCCGGCAGACCTGCCGGGCTGGCAAGCGCTGGCGGCGAAGGTATCCCATGTGTTGCTGTACGCCCTGATGCTGGTCTTGCCGCTGCTGGGCTGGGCGATGATCTCGGCGTCGGGTGAACCGGTGATGCTCAGCAGTTCACTGCAGTTACCTTCGATCGTGCCGGCCAATGCGCAGGTGTTTGCGTTCCTGCGCAAAGCCCACGGCTACCTGGCATACCTGTTGTTCCTGACCGTGCTGGTGCATCTGGCGGCGGCGTTGTTTCACGGTTGGGTGCGGCGTGATGACGTGCTGAACAGCATGTTACGGGGTAAGGATCGCGGATGATTTAAACGTAATGCGAGCCGATTTTGTGCCGAAGTCGGCTCGCTGACCTGTCAACTTTGACAGTTTCGCCTTCCCGAAAAGACGCGTTCAATGCTCAAAGACTGCAGTGGCCCGGATGAGGTCAGTCGAACAGCACTGATCTTGTTATTCAGGGAGATGAATCATGTTCAAGATTGCAGGCGTACATTGTGTGCGGGGTGTTTTATTCGCCGTTTCAATTGGGGCGTTGGCTGTTCTGCTAGGCGCCTGTGCACATTCACCGATGAGTGAGAAAAGTAAACAAAAAAGTTGGGTGGTCGAGCGTGTAGATGAAAAGAGTACAGCCGAGTTGTACGAGGATTTGATAGCGCCAGCAGTTTTCGAAAGGTCAAGTTCAAAAGTGATTGATGGTTATACAGTAGAGAGCGGTAATCTACTGATGCCGGACAAGACAGTGGGGTCGTTGGTTACGGTCAGGTCTGGTAGTGGAAGTTTGACTGCGTTTATAGAGAACTCCTCAAGAAAGGGTGTGCTCGTGATTAACAGTAAAGGTGAAAGTCGTTTTACACCCTATAATTCTAAAGATTATTCAATACTAGATACAGTGCCAGGAAAGGCGTTGGAGAGAACTATCGAGCCAGCGAAAGCAGCAGATACATACGCGATTGATATGTTGATTGGGTATTCGCGCGAAGCAGTGTTGGTGGCGGGTGGTGATGCGACTTCCAATGCGTTGGCTCAGGTGGAAAGTGTGAATTTGGCATTGCGAAACTCGCTTGTTAATAATGTTTCTATGAGGCTGGCAGGGGTACAAATAATTGATACGAATTATTCAATGACAACCGCGACTCTAAGAAAATTACCAGGAATACTCTCAGTCGGGACGCAGGCATTTAGACCAGATATGCTTTTTGGTGTTTTCGCTCCCCACCCAGATGATACCGCCGCTGGATGGGGAACTCGTCCGGGCAGGGCGGCTATCGGTCATGTCAGTGAAGGTTGGATATTTCGCCACGAGATTGGACATAACTTAGGCGGTGTTCACTGCCCTGAACTGTTCGGTGGTTATAAATTTGGTTTCAATAATGGTAAATCAGGAACTATTCAATGCGGAGAAGACAGTCCTTACTATTCAACTCCGCAGGTGAAAGATGCGCATGGCCTGCCTCGAGGCAACGTAATTACTGCTGATATGTCCAGGATGTGGCGCGAATCTGGTCCGGGGTTATCTTACTATGCTCCACCTTTTGTAGGGGAGCGGATTTCATTTCAAAGCCTGAACGGCTCTACGGATTCGATTCTAGAAATCAGGATGCCTGCCAGGTACCAAGCTGGCGTTGTTGCCTTGAACAGCACTGAAGGTCCAACCGATTTGGCGCCCGCTCCAAAAGGTTATACGCGATTGACAGTGAAATTGAAAAACGATGCGGGTGACGAACAAGAGGTTAATTTACGGGCTGAGCGATTTATAGGCGGATGTGAGTGGTTTGCTATGAATGCATATGTAGCATGTCCTTTTTCAGGGAGTACTGCTAATAAGCTTTATTTCAAACTAAGCTATAACGTCGATGATAACCCGACATTGCCAGCTTCAGTTTATAACGGGGTCTTGAGACTGGAAGCTCGTAATTTACTTGGCAGTTGGAGGGCGCCTCTTGTTGTACTTATGTCAATTGCTGGTGGTCGCTAAGGTAGTTTTTGCGGGCCGCGAGGTATCAGTTGGCCTGACCTTCAAGAAGGTCAGGCCTGAAATAAGTTAATTTACCGCAGCGTATCAACCATCTCCGCCACCGTCGTCAAAACATCCTTCCCCAACTGCTTAGACCGCTTCCCTGACCACCCCGTCAACGGATTCGGATGATCATCATGATCCTTGAACGGCATTTCCAGGGTCAGTGACAGGCAATCGTATTTCTGGCCAACGCTGTTGCACGCCAGTGTCATGTTGGCCTTGCCCGGTTCGTCGCGGGTGTAGCCGTATTTGGTCTGGAAGTCCTTGGTGGTGCGCTTCAGGTGGCTGCGGAAGTGTTCTTCGAGCTTTTCGATGCGCGGGGTGTAACCCGGGTTGCCTTCGCAAGCGGCGGTGAAGACGTGCGGGATTTCTTCGTCGCCGTGCACGTCGATGAATAAATCGACGCCGTACTTTTCCATCTGCTGCTGTATGAAAAAGACTTCCGGGCTGATTTCCGGGCTGGCGTTCTGCCAGGCGCGGTTAAGGTCCTGGCCCATGGCGTTGGTGCGCAGGTGACCGTGAAAGGCGCCGTCCGGGTTCATGTTCGGCACCAGGTACAGGTCGGCGCTGGCCAGCAGTTGGTTCAGCACCGGGTCGTCGTGGTGTTCCAGGCGTTCGATGACGCCTTCCATGAACCATTCGGCCATGTGTTCGCCCGGATGTTGCTGGGCGATGATCCAGACCTTGCGCTGGCCTTCGGCGCCGGTGCCTTTGCGCAGTAACTGAATGTCGCGACCTTCGACGCTTTTGCCGGTTGCCAGCAGTTCGGTGCCGGCCTTGGTCAGCGCCTGCTCGATCAGCCAGTCGTGGCGGCCGCGGCTGTAGGGTTCGAAGTAAGCGAACCAGGCGTGGGTCTGGGAGGCTTCAAGGCAGAAGCGCAGACAGTCACCTTCAAAGATGGTGGGTACGCGGAACCAGTTGACGTGGTCGTAGGAAGCGACCGCCTGATAACCATCCCAAGCCTTGTTGTAGGAAGACTGGCTGGCATTGTTCAGGCGGAACCAATGCTCCTGGCCAACGTGCAGGCCGCTGGCTTTGAAGTGGAACCACTGGAAGTGGTTGCTTTTGGTGTCGGGGCGGATGGCCAGCAGTGGCTTGAGCGGGTCGCTAAGGTCGATGACTTGAATGTTGCCGCTGTCGAAGTTGGCGCTGATGTCGAAAGAGGATTTAGCCACGGTCATAATCGGTTCCTGAATATGATTTTTATGGCGGCTACTTTACACGCAAGATTGAGGTGAAACCGAGGGATATTGCGGGGTGGAGCGGGGGGCGTCTTCCTTGACGCGGTCGCAGCTTAGAGATTATGCGATTGATTCTCAAGTGCTATTTGCCATTAGTTTGCCCTAACGATCACAGGCTTCTCTTGCCAACAAATATTCTTTTGATATCATCCGCGCCATCGAATTTGCTGCACCTGAAGACTTCATTAGCCTGAAGCTATAAGCCAGAAAACTGGCAAAAAAAGACCCGGCAAAAAGCCGGGTCAAAAACCGTGATTAGCCTGATGAGGAGATAGTCCAGGAGACCGACCTAAGGTCCCTTGGTCCATCGACTGATCTCGCGACCAGCTGATGCAATAATAATCATTCTCGTTTGCAAGTCAAACGTTTTTATCTTGCCGATTGGAAAATTCTTTCCCGTCCTCTCTTTTTCACCTTCGCTTCAAGCGTTCTGGTGACACTCCAATGATCTGTCCACCATGGCTCTGGCCATGTCGATCATGTGCACCGCCGAAAACGCCAGGTCCCGGTTTGAACCCTGCAGATGGCTGGCTGACTCGGAAGCCGTCGCCGCAGCACATCGCAACAGGTCCGACGCATGGACCAGCGCTTCCTCACTTTTGATATTGCGATTTACGTCGAAGAAGCGCTCCACGACCTGCTCCTCTGAAACAGCTGGTTTCAAGTAATAGTCCAGTGCCCGCTGTGCAGCGGCGGAGCCTTTTGGTGAAGTGAGCGAAGTGTCGATTTGCAGATCGGGCAGGTCGTTGGCGGGTTGGTTCATGGTGATGGCAAGCTCCGTGATAGATTCAGATCCGTGAACTCATCCTAGTACGATCTGTATTTGTGACGATAAATTAAATACTACAATTTGTGTTTTGATGGCTGGAGCCTGCCACGTATCGTGCCGCACATGGATAAATGGATTGAATTGGTCAAGGCCAAGATGAGTGAACTCAAAGTCACTCAAGAGATACTCGCCGAACGCCTCGGGATGTCCCAGGGTGGCGTTGGGCATTGGCTGACAAAACGCCGTCAGCCCGGCATCGACGACATGAATCGGGTCTTGCAGGCGCTAGGCCTGGGGTTTCTCGAAGTGGCGCTGGTGATCAGGGAGCCGGGGGAGTCTCAGGACGACGAGGTTTCCCTGAAGCAAAAGTACAACCCGTACTTCCGTTACCCGGTCAGCGACTGGCGGGCAACCGGTGAGGTGCGTGATGGCGAACAGGCAGCGTACCGCTTCGAATTGTCCGACTACCACGCTCAAGGCGCGGCTTTCTGGTTGACCGTGGTGGGCGATGCGATGACCGCGCCGAACGGCCCCAGCATCGCCGAGGGCATGTTGATCCTGGTGGACCCGGATGTGGACGCCGTACCGGGCAAGCTGGTTATCGCGCAGTGGCAGGACAGCAGCGAGGCGATTTTTCGCAAGTTGATCGAAGAGGGCGGGCAGCGTTACCTGGTCCCGCTCAATCCGACGTATCCGAAAGCCCTTTACACCGGCGAGTGCCGAATCATCGGCGTGGTGGTTCAGGCAACAGCCAGGTTCTGATCAGATCGGTCCACGCAATGCGTAGGACCGATCTTCATTTCACGCGTCTTCCAGTTCGACCAACGCACTGCCTTCGCTGACCATCTCGCCTTCCTGGCAATACAGCGCCTTGATCACACCCGCGTGGGGTGCACGGATGCTGTGCTCCATCTTCATCGCTTCCAGTACCACCAATTGCGCCCCGGCTTCGACCGTTTGCCCGGCTTCCACCAACACTCGCACGATGCTGCCGTTCATGGGCGCAGTCAGGCCGCCCTGATGGCTGTGGCTGGCTTCAACGGCACTGATCGGGTCGTAGGACTCGATACGGCGCAGTTCACCGTCCCATTGCAAATACACACAATCATCACGACGGATCGCCCGCTGCTGGCGACGCACACCCTCGCGCTCGGTCAGCAGATACTCGCCCCGCAGTTGAGCGTTGATCTCGCCCAACGTCAGCGCGCGATCCTGGCCTTCGCAACTCAGGTGCAGGGTGATTTCTGCTGGCAAACCGGCGCGCAAACCGTTGCCGTTGACCCATGGCGAACTCAGGTCATCAGCTCGCGGCGCGCGACGCTGGCTCAGGGCAAATACTTGGGCGGCGGCTTGCCAGAACTCGTCGCTGAGCGGCGCTGGCGCCGGCAACAGCTGTTCCTGATAACGCGGGATGAAACCGGTATCCAGTTCCGCCTCGGCAAACGCCGGGTGACCGATGATCCGCCGCAGGAAGTTGATGTTGGTCTTGAGCCCGCCAATCGCGAATTCATCGAGCATGCTCAGCAGGCGCAGGCGCGCCTGTTCGCGATCCTCGCCCCAGGCAATCAGCTTGCCGAGCATCGGGTCGTAGAACGGCGAAATCTCATCGCCTTCTTCGACGCCGCTGTCGACGCGGCGCCCCGGCCCCTCAGCGGATTCGCGATACAAGTCCAGACACCCGGTCGCCGGCAAAAAGTCATTGGCCGGGTCTTCGGCGTACAGCCGCACTTCAATCGCATGGCCGATCAGGGGCACTTGCTCCTGGGTCATCGGTAACGCTTCGCCGCGCGCCACGCGAATCTGCCAGGCCACCAGATCGAGGCCGGTGATGGCTTCGGTGACCGGATGTTCCACTTGCAGGCGCGTGTTCATCTCCATGAAGAAGAACTCACCGCGCGCATCCAGCAAAAACTCCACGGTACCGGCACCGACATAGCCGATGGCCTGCGCCGAACGCACGGCGGCTTCACCCATGGCGCGACGCTGTTCCGGGCTCAGGCCCGGCGCCGGTGCTTCTTCAACGACTTTCTGGTGCCGACGCTGGATCGAGCAATCACGTTCGTTGAGGTACAGGCAGTTGCCATGCTGATCGGCGAACACCTGGATTTCCACGTGACGCGGTTTGAGCAGGTATTTCTCCACCAGCATCCGCGAATCGCCAAACGACGATTGCGCTTCACGCTGTGCCGAGGCCAGGGCTTCGGCCAGTTGGCTGACGTCCTCGACCACTTTCATGCCCTTGCCGCCGCCGCCCGCCGTGGCCTTGAGCAATACCGGATAGCCGATGCGCTCGCAGGCATCGCGGAACGTGTCGAGGTCTTGAGCTTCACCGTGATAACCCGGCACCAGCGGCACGCCGGCAGTTTCCATCAAGGCTTTGGCCGCGGACTTGCTGCCCATGGCGTCGATAGCCGAGGCGGGGGGGCCGAGGAAGATCAGGCCAGCCGCTTCGATAGCGCGGGCGAACCCGGCGTTCTCCGACAGAAAGCCATAGCCGGGGTGAATCGCCTGGGCGCCGCTGGCCTTGGCGGCGGCGATCAGTTTGTCGATTTGCAGATAGCTGTCGGCGGCTTTGCTGCCACCGAGGTCGACCCGAATGTCGGCTTCGCGGCTGTGGCGGGCGTCACGGTCGGTGGCGCTGTGCACGGCCACGGTGGTCAGGCCAAGGGCCTTGGCGGTGCGCATCACCCGGCAGGCGATTTCGCCACGGTTGGCCACCAGCAGGGACGTAATAACCGGTGCGCTCATCAATGCGGCTCCTTGGTGGTGGTTTCGGCTTGCCAGCTTGCTGGGCGCTTTTGCAGGAAGGCGCGCAGGCCTTCCTGGCCTTCGGGGCTGACGCGGATACGGGCGATGGCGTTTTCGGTGTAGCGGCGCAATGCCGGGGTCAGTGAGCCGTCGCCGACTTCACGCAGCAAGTCCTTGCTGGCGCGCATGGCAGCGGGGCTGTTGAGCAGCAGGCTGTCGACCCACTGATCGACTTTCTGCTCCAGCTCGGCAATCGGACAGCTCTCCGACAACAGACCCAGTTCCCGCGCCCGTTGCCCGCCAAAGCGCTCAGCGGTCAGGGCGTAGCGGCGGGTGGCGCGTTCGCCGATGGCTTGCACCACGAACGGGCTGATCACGGCCGGCGCCAGGCCGATGCGCACTTCCGACAGGCAGAACTGCGCGTCATCGGCACCGATGGCCATGTCGCAGCAACTGATCAGGCCCAACGCGCCGCCGAAGGCTGCGCCTTGCACCACTGCCAGGGTCGGGACTTTCAGTTTGGCCAGGTTGTACATCAACTCCGCCAGTTCCCGGGCGTCGTCGAGGTTGGTGTGGTAATCGAGTTCGGCCGATTGCTGCATCCAGGCCAGGTCGGCGCCGGCACTGAAATGCTTGCCGCGACCACGCACGATCAGGAAACGCAGGCTGGCATCACTCGCGACCTTGTCGAGGGCGAGGATCAGTTCGCGGATCATTTCGGCGTTGAAAGCGTTGTTCTTTTCTTCACGGCTGAGCCAGAGAGTCGCAAAACCCCGTGGGTCGGTCAGCAGTTCGAGGGTATTGAAGTCGCTCATGAATTTCTCCCGATCACATCCGGAACACGCCGAAGCGGCTCGGTTCGATTGGCGCGTTCAACGACGCGGACAAGGCCAGGGCCAGTACGTCGCGGGTCTGGGCCGGGTCGATGACACCGTCGTCCCACAAGCGCGCGCTGGAATAGTAGGGGTGACCCTGCTCTTCGTATTGGTCGAGGATCGGTTGCTTGATCTCGGCTTCCTGCTCGACGCTGAACCCCTGGCCGCTGCGTTCGGCCTGTTCGCGCTTGACCTGCACAAGCACGCCGGCTGCCTGTTCGGCGCCCATCACGCCGATGCGTGCATTCGGCCACATCCACAGGAAGCGCGGATCGTAGGCGCGGCCGCACATGCCGTAGTTACCGGCACCGAAACTGCCACCGATGATCACGGTGAATTTCGGCACCTTGGCGCAGGTCACCGCGGTCACCAGTTTTGCACCGTGCTTGGCGATGCCGCCGGCCTCGTACTTCTGGCCGACCATGAAGCCGGTGATGTTTTGCAGGAACAACAGCGGGATGCCGCGCTGACAGGCCAGCTCGATAAAGTGCGCGCCTTTTTGCGCTGCTTCAGCGAAGAGGATGCCGTTGTTGGCAAGGATCGCGATCGGGTAACCGTGCAGGTAGGCAAAACCACACACCAGCGTCGTTCCGAACAGCGCCTTGAACTCGTCGAACACCGAACCGTCCACCAGTCGCGCAATCACTTCGCGCACGTCGAACGGTTGCTTGGCGTCGGCCGGGACCACGCCGTACAACTCGTCACTGCGGTAGAGCGGAGCGATTGGCGTGCGTTGCTGAACCTCGCCTTGCTTGCGCCAGTTGAGGTTGGCCACGCTGCGTCGCGCTATCGCCAACGCGTGTTCATCGCTCTCGGCATAATGGTCGGCCACACCGGAAATCTTGCAGTGCACATCGGCCCCGCCGAGGTCTTCGGCGCTGACCACTTCACCCGTCGCGGCCTTCACCAGCGGCGGGCCGGCGAGGAAGATTGTCGCTTGTTCGCGGACCATGATCGCTTCGTCAGCCATGGCCGGCACATACGCGCCACCCGCGGTGCAGGAACCCATGACCACGGCGATCTGCGGGATGCCCATGGCGCTCATGTTGGCCTGGTTGAAGAAGATCCGGCCGAAGTGCTCGCGGTCCGGGAACACCTCATCCTGGCGCGGCAGGTTGGCGCCGCCGGAGTCCACCAGGTAGATGCACGGCAGACGGTTCTGCTGGGCGATGGTCTGGGCGCGCAGGTGTTTTTTCACGGTCAGCGGGTAGTACGAGCCACCTTTTACCGTGGCGTCGTTGGCGACGATCATGCATTCGACGCCTTCGACGCGGCCGATCCCGGCAATCACGCCAGCCGCGGGCACGTCTTCGCCGTACACCTCGTAAGCCGCCAGCTGGCTGATTTCAAGAAACGGCGAACCTGGATCGAGCAGGCGATTGATGCGCTCGCGAGGCAGCAATTTGCCCCGCGAAGTGTGGCGTTCCTGAGCCTTCGGACCACCGCCTTGCGCGACTTGGGCGAGCAGGGTGTGAAGGGCGTCGACCTGTTTGAGCATCGCCGCGCTATTAGCCGCGAATTCCGCTGAACGAGGGTTGAGCTGGGTATGCAAGATAGCCATGGACAGCTCCGTTTTAGCGGGTTTCGTTAAACAGTTCGCGACCGATCAGCATGCGACGGATCTCACTGGTGCCGGCACCGATTTCGTACAGCTTGGCGTCACGCAACAGACGGCCCGCCGGGAATTCATTGATGTAGCCATTGCCGCCGAGAATCTGGATCGCGTCGAGGGCCATTTGCGTGGCACGTTCGGCGCTGTAGAGGATCACCCCGGCGGCGTCTTTACGCGTGGTTTCGCCGCGCTCGCAGGCTTGGGCCACGGCGTACAGGTAGGCGCGGCTGGCGTTGAGTTGGGTGTACATGTCGGCGACCTTGCCCTGGATCAGCTGGAATTCGCCGATGCTTTGGCCGAACTGCTTGCGGTCGTGGATATAAGGAACGATCAGATCCATGCAAGCCTGCATGATCCCGGTCGGGCCGCCGGACAGCACGACGCGTTCGTAGTCGAGGCCGCTCATCAGCACTTTCACGCCGCCGTTGAGCGCACCGAGGATGTTCTCTTCCGGGACTTCGACGTCATCGAAGAACAGCTCACAGGTGTTCGAGCCGCGCATGCCGAGCTTGTCGAACTTGTTGCTGCGGCTGAAGCCTTTCCAGTCCCGCTCGACGATAAAAGCGGTGATGCCGTGAGGGCCCTTTTCGAGGTCGGTCTTGGCGTAAATCACATAGGTATTGGCGTCCGGACCGTTGGTGATCCAGGTCTTGCTGCCGTTGAGCACGTACTTGTCGCCGCGTTTATCGGCGCGCAGTTTCATCGAGACCACGTCGGAACCGGCGTTCGGTTCGCTCATGGCCAGGGCGCCGATGTGCTCGCCACTGATCAGTTTGGGCAGGTACCTGGATTTCTGTTCGTGATTGCCGTTGCGATTGATCTGGTTGACGCAGAGGTTGGAGTGGGCGCCGTAGGACAGTGCAACGGAAGCCGATCCACGGCTGATTTCTTCCATCGCTACCACGTGCGCCAGGTAACCCAGGCCCGCACCGCCGTACTCTTCCGGCACGGTAATGCCGAGCAGGCCCATGTCGCCGAATTTGCGCCACAGGTCCGCGGGAAACAGGTTGTCGATGTCGATCTGAGCGGCGCGCGGGGCGATCTCTTTGGCGACAAAGGACTGAACCTGATCGCGCAGCATGTCGATGGTTTCACCGAGGGCAAAGTTCAGGGATGGGTAGCTCATGGGTCACCTTTTGGCTTTTTGTTGGGCGGGGAGAGCCGTGCTTTAGTTCTCACCTTTACGTTAACGTAAGCCTGTGACGAAAGGCTGTCAATCACCCTTTACGTTAACGTCAACTTGAGCGAGAGTAGAGTCAGTTCTGAAAAGATCAGTGTTGCTTTTCGGTGGCGAGGGAGCTTGCTCCCGCGCGAGCGCGAAGGGGTCGCAAATCAGCAGGCAAGGTGTGTCATTCAGCACTCGATTGCAGATTTCACGACTGCTGCGCAGCCGAACGGGAGCAAGCACCCTCGCCACAAAAAGGCTCGCGCCTACAATAAAGACAATAGGGGTCGTCATGGATCAACCCAGTGCAAGTCCGCAACGCAGTTACACCCGCGGTTCCCAGGACAAAGCCTTGCTGGCGATGACCATTGGCCAGGCGTTCGATAACACGGTCGCAAAGTACCCGGCCGGGGAGGCGCTGGTGGTGCGCCATCAACAGTTGCGCTTCACCTGGCAACAACTGGCGGACGCCGCGGGCCTGCACGCCAGAGCGCTGCTGGCATTGGGGCTGCAATCCGGCGACCGCCTCGGCATCTGGGCGCCGAACTGCGCGCAGTGGTGCATCACGCAGATCGCCACGGCAAAAATCGGCGTGATCCTGGTGAACATCAATCCCGCCTATCGCAGTTCCGAACTCGAATACGTACTGAAGCAATCCGGCTGCCAATGGCTGGTGTGCGCCGGAGCCTTCAAGACCTCCAACTACCACGCCATGTTGCAAGGACTGGTGCCGGAGCTGGCGGAACAATCCATCGGAAAGTTGAGCAGCGAACGACTGCCGGAGTTGCGGGGCGTCATCAGTCTGGATGCGCAGCCGCCCAGTGGTTTCCTGCCGTGGTCGCAACTGGCTGACCTGGCAGGCGGTGTGTCGGTCGAACAGTTGCGCGAGCGCCAGGACAGCCTGCATTTCGATCAGGCGGTGAACATCCAGTACACCTCCGGCACCACCGGTTTTCCGAAGGGCGCGACCCTCAGTCACTACAACATTCTCAACAACGGTTACATGGTTGGCGAAAGCCTCGGCTTGACCGCCGCTGATCGCCTGGTGATCCCCGTGCCGTTGTATCACTGCTTCGGCATGGTCATGGGCAATCTCGGCTGCATCACCCACGGTAGCACCATGATTTATCCCAATGATGCGTTTGATCCGCTGCTGACGCTCGGCACCGTCGCCGAAGAGAACGCCACGGCGCTGTACGGCGTGCCGACCATGTTCATCGCCATGCTCGATCAGCCGCAGCGTGCCGAATTCGATCTGTCGACCCTGCGCACCGGGATCATGGCGGGGGCGACGTGCCCCATCGAAGTGATGCGCCGGGTCATCAGTGAAATGCACATGAGCGAAGTGCAGATTGCCTACGGCATGACGGAAACCAGCCCGGTGTCGTTGCAGACCGGTCCGTCAGACGAACTGGAACTGCGTGTGACCACCGTCGGCCGCACCCAGCCGCAGTTGGAAAGCAAGATCATCGACGAGGCGGGCAACCTGGTTCCACGCGGCGCCATCGGTGAATTGTGCACCCGCGGTTACAGCGTGATGCTGGGTTACTGGAACAATCCCGAAGGCACCGCGCAAGCCATCGATCAGGCAGGCTGGATGCACACCGGTGATCTGGCGAGCATGAATGACGAGGGTTACGTGTGCATCGCCGGACGTAACAAGGACATGATCATTCGCGGCGGCGAGAACGTTTATCCGCGTGAGCTGGAAGAGTTTTTCTTCACCCATCCGGCGGTTGCGGATGTGCAGGTGATCGGCATTCCCTGCTCGCGCTATGGCGAAGAGATTGTCGCCTGGATCAAATTTCATCCGGGCCACAGCGCCACCGAGCAAGAACTGCAAACCTGGTGCAAGGAGCGCATCGCGCACTTCAAGACGCCGCGTTACTTCAAGTTCGTCGAGGAGTTTCCGATGACAGTGACCGGGAAGATCCAGAAATTTCGCATGCGCGAGATCAGTATCGAGGAGCTCAAAGCGATACCGTAGGAGCCGGCTTGCTGGCGATGCAGGCGCCGCGGTCCATCAGGTAGACCGCGTCATCGATCATCGCCAGCAAGCCAGCCTCTACAGGCAGTAATTCCAAAATGCAGACAGCACAAAGGGGAGCCGAAGCTCCCCTTTAATTTTCGTTGCGCGTGCTCTTTTTTTATTATTGAGGGGCGGTCTGTTTTTGTTTTTAGTGACCGTTACCCTTTACCGCTGTTTTTGGCGATCCCCATCCGGGATCAAGAGCAAACGTATTTTTTTGAGCGCTGATCTACTTTCTCGCTGAGCGATCCAACCAGTTCGGGAGCTACCTGAAGGTAGTTTTATTATTCTCTGCCCGGTTGCGGGTAACTCCGAAAAGCACCCTGAAAAGCACATCTTCTCCAAAAAAATCTGTTAGCTGCGTCTCTGCCGTGTTGTTTTTGTTATGTCAGAGTCGTTACGTCTTGTTTTTATTAGGGTTGCCGCAATTTTTTTATTCTTGTTATGCGATAGAGATAGCAGGAGCCGTGCCAACTTTTTAAAAGCCTTTAAAATCAATGGTTTGTGATTTTGTAAGGTTTTTCGTCTCAGGTTAAACCCTGCATTTTGTTTCCGTGTTACTCGAATGCGCCCACGCTTCTGAGTTTGCGGTAACACCCGGACACATTCCCCCCCCACTCAGTGTGCGCTGCGGGCCTTGGCCACCCGAGAACCTGTTGGACGCCCCAGTACAGAGCAAATCTGCTGGCCGGCGAGGATCAACGCGTCCAGGTCGATTCCGGTTTCGATGCCAAGGCCGTTGAGCAGGTACACCACGTCTTCGGTGGCGACGTTACCGCTGGCACCCTTGGCGTAAGGGCAGCCACCGAGGCCGGCGATAGAACTGTCGAATACCGAGATGCCCTCCAGCAGGCTGGCGTAGATGTTGGCCATGGCCTGACCGTAGGTGTCATGGAAATGCCCGGCCAGTTTTTCTCGCGGAACATCAGCCGACACCACTTCGAACATCTTGCGCGTTGCGCCGGCAGTACCGGTGCCGATGGTGTCGCCCAACGAAACCTCATAACAGCCCATGGCGTAGAGCTCGCGGGCCACCCGTGCGACCTGCTCCGGCGCGACGTCACCTTCATAAGGGCAGCCCAGGACACAGGACACGTACCCGCGCACCGTCACGCCGTGCTGTTTGGCCGCGTCCATGATCGGTACGAAGCGCGCCAGGCTTTCGCTGATCGAACAATTGATGTTGCGTTGGGAAAACGCCTCGGAGGCTGCCGCGAACACCGCGACCTCTTTCACGCCACTGGCCAGGGCATCTTCAAAACCGCGCAGGTTGGGGGCGAGGGCACCATAGGTAACGCCCGGCTTGCGCTGGATCTGTGCGAAAACTTCGGCGGAACCGGCCATCTGTGGCACCCACTTGGGCGACACGAAACTGCCGACTTCTATATAGCCCAGGCCTGCAGCCGTGAGTGCGTCGACCAGTTGCACCTTGTCGGTAACACTGATGGGCCGGGCTTCGTTTTGCAGACCGTCGCGCGGGCCGACTTCGACAAGGCGTACATGGGAGGGGAGGGGCATGGGGATCGACCTGTGATTTTTGTCTTGAGGCTACAAAGATCCTGTGGGAGCGGCGGTGCGACGATTCCACAGGGAATTGTGTCGGGTTATTGAATCGATTCCTGGCTTTTGAGCGTCTGCTCCAGCGCCTGCACGCAGCGCTCTTCAGCAGTATCCAGTTCCAGCTTCATCTGTTCGATGTCCAGCAACTGTTGCTCCAACTGTTCCCGGCGTTCGCTGATTTTTGCCAGCATGCTGTGCAGTTGCTTGGTGTTACCGCTGGACGGGTCGTAGAGCTCGATCAGTTCGCGGCATTCGGCCAACGAGAAACCGATGCGCTTGCCCCGCAGGATCAGCTTCAGGCTGACTTTGTCACGGGGCGAGTAAATGCGTTCCTGACCACGGCGCTCGGGGCTGAGCAGGCCTTGTTCTTCATAGAAGCGAATGGCCCGGGTGGTGATGTCGAGCTCGCGGGCGAGGTCGGAGATGCTGTAGGTCTGGCTGCTCATGGAAGCGCTCGCAAAAGGTCATGGCGCTAAGCTAATGGCAGGTTGACGTTTACGTCAAGGGGCATTGGTTTTCGCTGTTTTTGCTGGCCCCATTGCGAACAGGCTCACTCCCACAGTGGTTTTTCATTGAACTCAATGTCTGTGTACGACAAATCATCCCTGTGGGAGCAAGCCTGCTCGCGAAGAAGTCACCTCGGTTTCAAGTCCTACAGCTTCTCGAGCTTCTTCTCATGCGCCGTCACCTGTTGGCACAACTCGATCATCTGCTCGCGCATCCAGCGGTTGGCCGGGTCCTGGTCGGTGCTTTCGTGCCAGTAAAGGTGGGTTTCCACTGGCGGCACGTCGTTGACCGGCAGGTTGAAGGCGTGCAAATCGTTTCGGCGGGCGAAGCGTTCCGGCACGGTCATGACCATGTCCGTTTGCTGCATTACCTGTGAGGCCATCAGGTAATGCTGGGAGCGCAGGGCGATCTTGCGCTGGATGCCCATCTTGCCCAGGGCCAGGTCGACATAGCCCAGACCGCTTCGACGGCTGGAAATATGGATATGGGTCAGGCTCAGGTATTCATCGAGCGTCAGCTTTTCCTTGCCCGCCAGCGGATGCCCCTTGCGCATGGCGCAGACATAACGATCTTCCATCAATTTGACGTGGCGCACTTGCGGGTCGGTGTTGAGCGGTGCATCCACGGCGAAATCAAGGCGGCCGGCCGCCAGTTCCTTGGTGGTTTCGCGGCGCTTGGACAGGAAGCTTTCGATGATCACCGTCGGTGCGAGACGCCGCAGGCGCTGGAACAGCGGCGGCAGGATCACCGCTTCGGTGAGGTCGGTCATGCTGATGCGGTAAGTCTTGTTCGCCTGCTGCGGGTTGAAAATGCGGCTTTCCTGTACGGAGATGCGCAGCAGCGAGAGAGCGTTACGCACCGGCCCGATGATGTTCTGCGCCATCGGCGTGGGCACCATGCCCTGGGCGGTTCGCACGAACAACGGGTCGTTGAAGGTCTCGCGCAACCGGGCCAGAGCGTTCGACACCGCCGGTTGGGTAATGCCCACGATCTGCCCGGCACGGGTCAGGTTGGCTTCGGTGTAGATCGCGTCGAAGACGATGAAAAGGTTGAGGTCGACCTTGCTCAGATTCATTACGCGTTTCTCTTATTGTATGGACGGGCTGACCGTGACGATCAGCCGATCATATATCGGTGATGAATGTTTATACACGCCGAGAATAGGCTAGGTAAATTATCAGCGCTGTTCTAGCATCGATACATGACCTAAAACAACCTCCCCCAAGAAGGTATCTCGCTCATGGATTTCGCTTATTCGCCCAAGGTTCAGGAACTGCGTGAGCGCGTAACAGCGTTCATGGACACCTACGTCTATCCCGCCGAAGCCGTGTTCGAACGCCAGGTTGCCGAAGGTGATCGCTGGCAGCCGACGGCAATCATGGAAGAACTCAAACTCAAGGCCAAGGCTGAGGGCCTGTGGAATTTGTTTCTGCCTGAGTCCGAGCTGGGCGCCGGCCTGACCAACCTCGAATACGCGCCATTGGCGGAAATCATGGGCCGTTCGCTGCTGGGGCCAGAGCCGTTCAACTGCTCGGCGCCGGACACCGGCAACATGGAAGTGCTGGTGCGTTACGCCAACGAAGAGCAAAAGCAGCGCTGGCTGGAGCCGTTGCTGCGTGGCGAGATCCGCTCGGCGTTCGCCATGACCGAACCGGACGTTGCGTCCTCCGATGCCACTAATATGGCGGCCCGTGCAGTGCGCGACGGTGACCAGTGGGTCATCAATGGCAAGAAATGGTGGACGTCAGGCGCGTGCGATCCGCGCTGCAAGATCCTGATCTTCATGGGCCTGAGCAACCCCGATGCGCCGCGCCATGCCCAGCACTCGATGATCCTGGTGCCGGTGGACGCTCCCGGTGTGAAGATCGTGCGCCCGCTGCCGGTGTTCGGTTACGACGACGCGCCCCATGGTCACGCCGAAGTGCATTTCGAAAACGTGCGGGTGCCGTACGAAAACGTCCTGTTGGGCGAAGGACGCGGCTTTGAAATCGCCCAAGGTCGCCTTGGCCCGGGCCGGATTCACCACTGCATGCGTTCGATCGGCATGGCTGAGCGGGCGCTGGAACTGATGTGCAAACGCTCGGTGAACCGCACCGCGTTCGGCAAGCCTCTGGCGCGCCTGGGCGGCAACATCGACAAGATTGCCGACTCGCGGATGGAAATTGACATGGCGCGGCTGCTGACGTTGAAAGCGGCGTACATGATGGACACCGTCGGCAACAAAGTGGCGAAAAGCGAGATCGCGCAGATCAAGGTAGTGGCGCCGAACGTGGCGCTGCGGGTGATCGACCGGGCGATCCAGATGCACGGCGGGGCAGGGGTGTCCAACGATTTCCCGCTGGCTTATATGTACGCGATGCAGCGCACCCTGCGCCTGGCCGACGGCCCGGACGAAGTACACCGCGCGGCAATCGGCAAATTCGAAATCGGTAAATATGTGCCGAAAGAGATGATGCGTAGCGGGCAGTAAGACCAGTGAATCTTTTCTGTTGAGTGAATACTCGTGGCGAGGGAGCTTGCTCCCGCTGGGTCGCGAAGCGGCCCTGAACCCAGCAACCAAGGTCTGGCTGACACACCGCGGTGATTGGATTTACGACTGCTGCGCAGCCGAGCGGGAGCAAGCTCCCTCGCCACATTTATTCGTGTTTCAATTCAATACACCCAAACCTCAACCCGCCGATTCTTGATCCGCCCTTCATCCGCACTGTTGGCCGCCACCGGCATCTCGGCGCCAAAGCCGCGAATCTCGCGCAACACCACACCGCTTTTCACCAGCTCCCGGCGTACCGCCATGGCCCGCAGTTTCGACAACAGATCCGCCCGCGCCGGGTCATCCTTGGCATCGCCGAACCCTACGAGTGTCACCTGCCGATCTGTCTTTTCGTGCTGCTTTATATAGTCGAGTACCCGGGACAAGTCCTGCCGCGCCTTGTTGTCCAGATTGGCGCTGCCTTCGTCGAAGCGGAAATTCACCGACAGCCGCTGGGCGTGACGACTGAGTGCCTGATAGCCCTCCGGCATCAGTGCATTCGGGGCGACGGCCATGGCCTGTACGGTCTGGGCGATAAAGCCGTTGGCAGCAACAATCGCCTGGCCCTTGCTACTTTGGGCGAAGGTCACCAGCGCTTGCGCCCAGGGATTTTTCCCGGTGGGCGGCAGGTAAAAAAACAAGCGGCGCGACAGCGGATAATCTTCCGTGGCGGTCAGGCTGTTGAGTGGCAGCATGGCCTGTGACTGCCCATCGACAATCGCTACCGCTTTGGCCAGGCGTACGTAGGGCAAACCTATAAAACCAATCCCCTGCGGGTCCGCACTGACGGCATCGGACAGCTGTTCGCTGGATTCGAAGCGTTTCGTTGTACTGCTGAGACTTTTCCCGCGAGGGCTCAGGACCAATTCCTTGAAGGTGTCGTAGGTGCCGGACTGATCATCCCGCGCATAAAGATGAATCGTCCCACCGCTGCCGCCGATTTCTTCCCAGGTTTTGACTTCGCCACTGAAAATCCGCGCCAGTTGCACGGTGTCCAGTTGGTTCAGCGGATTTTGCGGGTGAAGGATGATTGCCAGGCCGTCGATGGCGATGACTTGTTCGGCACCTGGACTTTTCAGGTCGCCGAAAGATTCGAGGCTCAGCAGTTCGCTGTCCTTGATCGGGCGTGAGGAGGCGGCGAGGTCGGCGCTGCCGTTTTTCAGCGCACTGAAACCGGTGCTGGAGCCATGAGCCGCGAGTTCCACTTCCACCCGACGGCCTTCAGCAGTCTCAGCGACGACCCGCATTTCATTGGCCTTGTCCGGCGCTTCACTGTGAACCTTGAGCAGGCCCTGTTCGCGCAGCAGCCCTTCGACCAACGCCGGGCCCAACGCTGCGCCGATGGTGTTGGAGCCCTGGATGCGCAGCACCGGGCCATGGTCGGGTAGCGGCAAACCGCTGGCCGAGGTCATCAACGGCAAGCAGGTGCACAGCATCAACAGGAACAAACCGCGCAGCGTCATGCCGGCACCTTGAATAGCTAAAGGAGGTGCCGGGAGATTAAGTCAGTAAGATTTCAGAGGGATGACAGTTTTCCAATGTGGGAGCGAGCAGGCTCGCTCCCACAGGCGATGGTGATCAGCTCAACTCAAGCCAGATCGGCGCATGATCCGAAGGTTTTTCCATGCCGCGCAGTTCGTAGTCGACGCCGGCCGCCTTGACCCGTGGCAACAGGCCGTGGGACGCGAGGATCACATCGATGCGCAGCCCGCGCTTAGGCTCGTCTTCGAAACCGCGGCTGCGGTAATCGAACCAGCTGAAGACATCCGCCACTTCGGGGTTCAGGTGACGGAAGCTGTCGGTCAGGCCCCAGTTTTTCAGGCGGCCCATCCACTCGCGTTCTTCCGGCAGGAAGCTGCATTTGCCGGTTTTCAGCCAGCGCTTCATGTTGTCCGGGCCAATACCGATGTCGCAGTCTTCCGGGGAGATGTTCACGTCGCCCATGACCACCAGCGGCTGGTCATTCTTGAACTGACTTTCCAGCAGTTGCTGCAAATCGCTGTAAAAACGCTGCTTGGCCGGGAATTTGGTCGGGTGATCGCGGCTTTCGCCCTGAGGGAAGTAGCCGTTCATGATGGTCACCGGCACGCCATCGGCGTCGGCGAAGGTGCCCCAGATGAAGCGTCGCTGCGCGTCTTCTTCATCGGTGGCGAAACCTTTGTGCAGGGCCAGCGGCTCCTGGCGCGAGAGCAGGGCTACGCCGTAATGCCCTTTTTGGCCGTGGAAATTCACGTGATAGCCCAGGGCTTTGACTTCTTCAAGCGGGAACTGGTCGTCGTGGACCTTGGTTTCCTGCAACCCGATCACATCCGGCTGATGCTTTTCGATCAGCGCCGCCAGCTGATGGGGACGGGCGCGCAGCCCGTTGATGTTGAAGGAGACAATCTTCATGGTCGGCAGTCCTGGCAAAAGGGCGATGCTAGCTGACATGGGGGAGATGGGCCAGTGTGGGACAGATCATTTTGGTCTGTGGGATTTGTGTTGCCTGTGAGGCCGGCAAAATCGAGGAAGGTCTCGAGTTGGTCTATACCTTTGGGGAACTGTGCCATCAGCAACAGGTTCGTACCAACAAGAGCGCCGCCATTTGTACGCGCCCAGGGGAGAATCACCGTCATGCCCGAAACCTCCACCGCCATCGCCGATATTCATATGCTCGACAGCGGCTATTCCCGCGAAGCCCGCTCATTGTTGTACCAGGCTTATCGGCACGAGCCGACCTTCGGCTACCTGTTTGAGGCAGAGCGCCCCGGCTACGAACAGCGGGTGCGCGCCACCGTGCGCGAATTGGTCAAGCAACACTTTCTGCAGGATTTGCCGGCCATCGGCCTGCTGGTCAATGACCGCTTGATCGGCATCGCGCTGATCGCGCCGCCTCAACGTCGGTTGGGCATCACCGAAAGTTGGGCATGGCGCTTGCGGATGGTGCTCAGCACCGGTTTTCGCTGCACGCGTCGCTACCTCGAATATCACGATGCCGTGGCGGCGTGCTCGCCATCCGACTCGGTGCACGTTTTGCCGTTGCTGGGCATTCATCCGCAATTCCAGGGCAAACACTTCGGCGAGCAATTGCTGCAAGCGGTGCATAACTGGTGCGCGGTGGATGAAAACTCTCAGGGCGTGATCCTCGACACCGGTAATCCGCGTTATCTGGAGTTCTACAAACGCCAGGGCTATGAGGAAATTGGCGAGGTGGCCGTAGGACCGATTCGCGAACATGTGTTTTTTCACGCCAACCCACAGGTCGTGCAGAGCGCAACCGCGTAAGGTCGAACTTTCCGCGCCCTCCAGGCTCTATCACGCTCCCAAGCTCGTGATAGCATCCGCGCCTATGAAGTTTCCAGGAAGAATTACCAGTGGCGTGCTCATGCTGATTACCAGCTGTGCGGCACTGGCGCAAAGTGAATTGGATGTGCGGATCAAACCGTCCAACGATGAACTCAAGGCCAATATAGAGGGCTATATCGGCAGCCTCGGCGATCGTGACGAAGAAGCCTTGTTGCGCTTCAGTCGTGGCGCCGAGGAGCAGGCGCGCAAAGCCGCCCAGGCCTTGGGTTATTACCAGCCGCAAATCGAAAGTGACGTGAAGGGCGGCGACAAACCGCGCCTGATCCTCAACATCGACCCCGGTGAACCGGTGCATTTGCGCAACGTCACCATCCGCGTCGACGGCCCGGCGGCCTCCCTGAAATCCTTTCGCGTTCCGCAAAACCACGCGCTGCAAACTGGCGCGGTGCTCAATCATGGTCAGTACGATGACGCCAAGCGGCTGATCCAGAATCAGGCTTCGCGTTACGGCTTCTTCAGCGGGCATTTCACCCGTTCGAAACTGTCGGTCGACCCCCGTGCCGGCGTCGCCGATATCGAGCTGATCTATGACAGCGGCCCGCGCTACACACTGGGCAAGGTCAACTTTGAAGGCGACACGCCGTTCGACGAAGACCTGCTGCAACGCATGGTGCCGTTCAAGGCCGGAACACCCTACGACTCCGAACTGATCGCCGAGCTCAACCAGGCGCTGCAATCGAGTGGTTACTTCGAAGGCGTGCGGGTCGATGCGGCACCGACAGCGTCCAAGAACGATGTAATCCCGGTGGACGTCAAACTGGAGACCCGCAAGCCACGCACCATGGGCCTGGGTCTGGGTTACTCCACTGATGTCGGCCCGCGAGTGAAGGCCAACTGGACCCGGCACTGGGTCAATCCGCAAGGCCACAGTTACGGATGGGAAACCGAAGTCTCGGCGCCTCGGCAAAACGTCGGCTTGTTCTACGACATTCCGCTGGACCCGCCGCTGACCGACAAACTGCGTTTCGCCGGGGGTTACCAAAGCGAAGAAATCGCCGACAAGGACAGCCTCAGCAAGCTGCTGACCGTCGGCCCCGAATGGCACAGCAAGTTGCCAAGCGGCTGGCAGCGAGTGGTCTCGCTCAAGTGGCAGCGCGAGGAATACCGGCTCGGTGACGACTCCGGCCTCAGTACCTTGTTGATGCCGGGCGTCAGCTATTCGTACCTCAAAAGCGACAACCGCATCGACCCGCACAACGGCTATCGCCTGCAATTCGAAAGCAAGGTGGCAAAAGAAGGCCTGGGGTCGGACAACAACTTGCTGTACGGCACCGCGCTGGTCAAAGGCCTGACCACGGTCTTCGACAAACACCGCTTCCTCGGTCGCGTACAGGTCGGTGGCAGTGCCACCAACGGTTACAAATCAATACCGCCGTCGTTGCGCTTCTTCGCGGGTGGCGATCAGAGCGTGCGGGGCTACGACTATCAGAGCCTGTCCCCGGAAAACAACGAAGGTGACCGCATCGGCGGCCGCTACATGGTCGCCGCCAGCGCCGAGTACCAATACTCCGTCGCTGAAAAATGGCGGGTCGCGACCTTCGTCGATCAGGGCAACTCCTTCAATACACTCGAACTGCCGAACCTCAAGACCGGGGTCGGCATCGGCGTGCGCTGGGTATCGCCGGTGGGGCCGATCCGCCTCGACCTGGCCCATGCGCTGGACGACGATGGCGGCATTCGGTTGCACTTTTCCATGGGGCCTGAGCTTTGAAACGTGGCTTGAAAGTAACGCTGCTGGCGATGGCGGCATTGTTGATGTTGCTGCTGTTGACGCTGGTTACGGTGCTGGGGACGGCGACGGGCAGCCGTTGGGCGCTCGGCTTTGTGCCCGGCCTGACCCTGGACAATTTCCAGGGGCGCCTGGGCGGTCAGTGGAGCGCCGACCGCGTGTTGTGGCAGCAAGACACCAGCCGGGTTGAACTGAGCAAAGTCATCTTCGCCTGGTCGCCGCTGTGCCTGACGCGCAGGACCTTGTGCATCGATCAGTTGCAGGCTGATCAGGTCAGCCTGCAATTTCCGCCGAGCGAAGAAGCCAGCAGTGGGCCGATCAGCCTGCCGGACTTGCAGCTGCCGGTCGCGCTTGAGCTGGGGGACATTCAGGTGGGCAGCCTGCTGTTCAACGGCAGCGAAGAACTGAAAGGTTTGCAACTGGCGGCGCACTGGACAGAAAAGGGCATGCAGCTCGACTCGGTGAAACTGCAGCGTGACGATCTGAGCCTGAACCTCAAGGGGCACCTGCAACCCGGTGGAAACTGGCCGCTCGACGCTGAAGGACAGTTGACCCTGTCAACCCCGGCGCCTTGGACGCTGGCGTTGAAGATCGATGGCGACCTGCTGAAAACCCTGAACCTGAAAGCCGACAGCAGTGGCTATCTCGACGGGCAGCTGTCCGGCGAGCTGCAGCCACTGGTGGAAAACCTGCCGGCCAAGGTGCGCATCACCGCTGACGGCTTCAAACCGAGTGCCGATCTGCCGGACACCCTGCAACTCAATCAACTGCAACTCACCGGCGCCGGTGACCTGAAAAACGGCTATGCGCTGGTCGGCAACGCCACGTTGCCGGCCGAAGAAGGCCCGGTGGCGCTGGCACTGCAAGGCAAGGTCGACGCCAATGGCGCGCAGATCGCTGCACTGGACCTGACCGCCAACGACAAACAAAGTCTGAAACTGAGCGGACAACTGGACTGGAGCAAAGGCTTGAGCGCCGAGGCGAAAGTCGATTGGCTGGATTTCCCCTGGCACCGCCTCTACCCGCTGATCGAAGAACCGCAAGTCGCCCTGCGCAGCTTCAATGGTGAAGTCTCCTACACCGATGGCAAGTATCTGGGCAACTTCAAGGCGGCGCTCGACGGCCCGGCCGGTGCGTTCAGCCTGACCAGCCCGTTCGCCGGCGACCTGACGAAAATCTATTTGCAGCAACTCCAGCTTATCGCCGGACAGGGCAAGGCCGAAGGGCACCTGAACCTGCAATTTGCCGATGGCATTGCCTGGGACACCGCGCTGGACTTGTCGGCGATCAACCCGGCGTACTGGGTCGCGGAGTTGCCGGGCACCCTGGCCGGGCCATTGCGCAGCAAAGGCGAGATGAAGAATGAAACACTCAGCCTCAACGCCGACCTCGATCTGAAAGGCAAACTGCGCGGCCAGCCGGCGGTTCTGCAAGCCAAGGCCGACGGCGCCGGTGAGCAATGGAACCTCAATGCCCTGCAGATCCGCCTCGGCGACAACAGCATCAATGGCAAAGGCAGCCTGCATCAGAAACTCAGTGGCCAGATCGATATCAAGTTGCTGCGCCTGGCCCAACTCTGGCCGCAATTGCGCGGGCAGATCAATGGCCGGGTCGATGTCGCCGGCACGCTCAAGGCGCCGCAGGGCAAGCTCGGGTTGCAAGGCTCGCAATTGGCGTTTCAGGACAACCGCCTGCAAAGCCTGAATCTCGACGCCACCCTCGACAGCGCCCAACGGGCGAAAATCGACCTCAAGGGCAGCGGCATCCAGGCGGGCGATACCGCGTTGGGCACGTTGACTGCCAGCGGTCAGGGCAACATCAAGAACCAGAAGCTGAGCCTCGACCTGCAAGGGCCGAAACTGAAACTGGCCCTCGGCCTGGACGGTGCGCTGGACAAAGGTAACTGGCGTGGACGTCTGGCCAGTGGCGATATCCAGGCCGGTGGTCAGGACTGGAAACTCCAAGGCCCGGCGAAACTGGAGCGCCTGGCGGACGGCAAAATCAACTTCGGCGCCCATTGCTGGGCATCCGGCCAGGCCAGCCTGTGCGGCGAAGACCAGCGTCTGATGCCTGATCCGAAGCTGCGTTATCACCTCAAGCAGTTCCCGATCGAAAGTCTCGCGCAATGGCTGCCGAAAGACTTTGCCTGGCAGGGACGGCTCAACGCCGACGTGCAGCTGGACCTGCCCGCCAGCGGCCCGAACGGTGTGATCAGCATCGATGCCAGCGGCGGTACCTTGCGTGTTCGCGAGAAAGACCAGTGGCTGGACTTCCCGTACCAGACCCTGAAACTCACCAGCAGACTCACGCCCAAGCGCATCGACACGGACCTTGATTTTGTCGGCGGCAAACTCGGCGAACTGATGGTGCAGGCGCAGATCAACCCGTTGCTGAAGAACAAACCACTGAGCGGATCATTCCGCTTGAGTGGTCTGGACTTGTCGGTGGCGCGTCCCTTCGTGCCCATGGTCGAGAAACTCACCGGGCGCTTGAATGGCAGCGGCACGATTTCCGGTGGTCTGCTGGCGCCGCTGGTCAACGGCAGCTTGTTGCTCAGCGATGGCGAGGTTTCCGGCCCGGAGTTGCCAATGGAAATTCAGGGTTTGCGCTTGCAAGCGCTGATCGCCGGGGAAACCGTTCAGCTCGACGGTGGCTGGAAAAGCGGCAAAACCGGGCAGGGCCGTTTGAACGGCAACATCGCCTGGGGTCAGGCGCTGGTGGTGGATCTGGCGCTCAAGGGTTCGCAATTGCCGGTCAGCGTCGAACCGTACGCCAAGGTTGAAGTGGCGCCGGACCTGAAAATCTCGATGAAGGGAGATGAGCTGGCTATCGTGGGCAAAGTGCAGGTGCCCAAGGGCGACATCACCATCCGCGAATTGCCGCCATCGACGGTCAAGGTCTCCGATGACACGGTGATCGTCGGTTATCAGACCGAAGAGGGCAAACCGCCACTGGCGATGAAAATGGACATCGACGTGGTGGTCGGCGAGGAAAAACTCAGTTTTGCCGGGTTTGGCCTGACCGCGAATGTGCAGGGGCATGTGCACATCGGCGACAACATGGACACCCGTGGCGAGCTGTGGCTCAACGACGGCCGTTACCGCGCCTACGGCCAGCGCCTGTCGGTGCGTCGGGCGCGCTTGCTGTTCGCCGGGCCGATCGATCAGCCGTATCTGGATATCGAAGCGATTCGCCAGACTGACGACGTGATCGCCGGTATTCGCTTGAGCGGCAGCGCCGAACAGCCGACCACGCAGATTTTCTCCGAACCGGCCATGAGCCAGGAGCAGGCGCTGTCCTACCTGGTGCTGGGGCGGCCGTTGAGTACCAACGGTGAGGACAACAACATGCTTGCCCAGGCGGCGCTTGGGCTGGGGTTGATGGGCAGCTCGGGTGTTACTGGGAGTCTGGCGAAGAATCTGGGGATCGAGGATTTTCAGCTTGATACTGAGGGCAGTGGTAATGCCACCAGTGTTGTAGCGAGCGGTAATCTTTCGGAGAAGCTCAGTTTGCGCTATGGCGTTGGGGTGTTTGAGCCAGCCAATACCATTGCGTTGCGTTACAAGCTGAGCAAGAAGGTTTATCTCGAGGCGGCGGGGGGCGTGGCGAGTTCGCTGGATATTTTCTATAAGCGGGATTTTTAGACCAGGCGGCCTGGGAGCCGACCTGGTTGTTGGTTGATTGGGTACATATCCGTTTCATCGGTAACGGCGGCTTATGGTTTCGCCCTTACGGCGACTCACTTTTTTACAAGCGCCTAAAAAAGTAAGCAAAAAACGCTCGCCCCTTACGTACGGCCCCTCGCTTAGGCTCGGGGTACCTTCACTCCGGCATTCATCCGGGGGCATCGCCTCCGGTCTGCTTCGCGACGACCTCCTCTCGATGTGTGCGGCTTCGCCGCACGGCGCTGCGCGCCCACCCCCGGATAAACGCCTCCACTCAGCCTGCCGAGGGGGCGGGTGGATCAAAAGGGCCGAGGCGGCCTACCGGCCGGCCTGTTTGTCTGGTTGGTCCACATTCCAAACTGTAGGAGCCGGCTTGCTGGCGATAGCGCCCTGCCAATCACCCATTCATTACCAAATGCCCCAATCCAACTGTGGGGCCAGCCTGCTGGCGATAGCGCAATGTCAGGCGCAACGATGTCGTCTGAACGGCCGCTATCGCCAGCAAGCCGGCTCCTACAGGGGGAGATGCGCACGAACCCTATAAACAGGCCGGCCGGCAGGCCGCCTCGCGGTGCTGTGGCGGTACTCGCCCCCTCGTGAGGCCGAGTGGAGGTTCTGCGCAGTGGGCAACCCGGCATGGATGCCGGGTTAGCCGCCCCCGGCCATGGATGGCCGATGGCGGCGGGCCCACGGAGCAGGACCGGAGCGAGGGCATGCCGAGCCACAGCGAGGCACCGAACGAAAGGGGCAAGAGCGCTTTGGTTACTTTCGCGCTTTTCGAAAGTGACCCGCTGTAAGAGCGGAACCCTAGGTAGCCGTTACCGCAGCAATGGATATGTACCCAACCAAAGCATCCCACCACCACCGGTCAACTATTTACAAAGCTTCCTAACTATTACGTTGACATTCACTGCCTAAGCAGTAACATCTCGACATACATTCACTGCCTAGGCAGCTAATTGGTGTCCTGATGAAACATTTCGCGCCAGACGATTTCCACAATTGCCATCTCGGTCTCCTGCTCGGGCGCGCTGCGCTGCTCAAGGACCGGATCATCGACACGCACATGGAACCCCACGGCATCACAGCCGCGCAGTTCAAGGTGCTGATCATCATGGCCCAGTACGGCGTCGATTCGCCGGGCGAGCTGTGCCGGCACTTGTCCCTGGACAGCGGTTCGATGACCCGCATGCTCGATCGTCTGGAACAGAAAGGTTTCCTCGCTCGCCAACGCTCCGAGGCAGATCGCCGGCAGGTGCGATTGGTGCTGACCGAACAAGGTCAGGCCTTGGCGGATCGCCTGCCGCACATCGGCGCTGAAGCGATGAATGAACTGGCTGGCGCCATTACTCCGGATGAATTGAAAACCCTGGAGCTGATCCTCAAGAAAATTCTGGTAGCAGCCGGTGACTCGATCACCCTGCTGCGCTTTGGTGGCAATAATGAACAGTAAAACCCTGCGCACCGGCCTGAGCCTGGTGCTGTTGGCCATGAGCCTGGCCGGTTGCGCCAGTTACAGCGGCCTGAACACCGAAGGCGTCAGCCTCGATGCGAAAAACCTCAAGGCCGGGCAATCCCTCAGTGGCGTGACGCTGTCGCCCGCGGCCTGGCCGAAAAGTGACTGGTGGACAAGCCTTGGCGATCCGCAGCTCGATGGCCTGATCCGTGAAGCCCTGCGCGACAGCCCGGACATGCAGATCGCCGATGCGCGCGCCCATCAGGCCAGCGCCGCCGCTTACGCCGCCGATGCCGCGCGCATGCCCACCCTCGATGCGAGCGCCGGTGTCAGCCGCTCGCGTCTGGCCCGTGACCAAGACCCGCTGGGGCAAGGCGACAACTACTCCACCGTGCGTAACATCAGTGCCAGTTTCAATTACAACTTCGATCTCTGGGGCGGGCAGCGTGATGCCTGGGAAGCGGCACTCGGCCAGGCCCGTGCCGCCGAAGTCGACCAGCAGGCCGCGCAATTGACCTTGTCCGCCGACGTCACCCGTGCCTACAGCGATCTGGGGCAGGCGCACATCGTCTACGACTTGTCCGCCGAAGACCTCAAGCGCACCCGGCAAATGCTCGACCTCAGCCAGCGCCGCTTGAGCTCCGGGATCGACAGCCAGTATCAGTTCCAGCAAACCGAAAGCCTGGAAGCCACCTCGCAAGCCAATCTGATCGACGCCGAAAAGCGCCTGCAAAGCGCCAAGATTGCTTTGGCCGTGCTGCTGGGCAAAGGCCCGGATCGTGGCAATGAAATCACCCGGCCGAACATTCTCAAGCCTGGCGCCGTGGCGTTGCCGTCGGTGTTGCCGGCCGAGTTGCTGGGGCGTCGTCCGGACCTGGTGGCCGCGCGCTGGCGGGTCGAGGCGGCGAGCAAGAACATCGACGCCGGCAAGACGCAGTTCTATCCAAACCTGAACCTCAGCGCGGCGGCGGGTGCCGAATCGTTGTTGGGCGATGCGATGTTCGGTTCGGCAAGCCGCTTCTTCAATGTTGCGCCGACCATTTCCGTACCGATTTTCGACGGTGGCCGCCTGCGTGCCGACCTCGATTCCCGCGATGCCGACTACGACCTGGCGGTGGCGCAGTACAACAAAAGCCTGGTGAGAGCGCTGGGGGATGTCAGTGACAGCATCAACCAGTTGCGTGATATCGGCCGGCAGATCGCTGCGCAGCAGCATGCCACCGACATCGCCCAGGATTCTTACAACACCGTGGTCCAGCGCTACGGTTCCGGCATCGGCAACTACCTGGACGTGCTCAGCATCGAGCAGCAATTGCTCCAGGCCCAGCGTCAGCTGGCCAACCTGAATGCCGAGCAGATCGACCTGTCGATCCAACTGATACAGGCGCTGGGTGGCGGGTTTCAGCCTGAGGCCATTGCCTCGGCCAACACCGCTCCAGCCACGCTGACTCACTAATTCAAGGTACTTGTCATGGCCACTGCCGATACAACTCAAACCCCGGAAAACACCCCGGCCAACCCCAACGCGGGCAAGCGCAAGATGATGTTGCTGGTGCTTGCCGTGGTCGTCTTGCTCGGCGGCGCGGGCGTCTGGGCCTATCACGAATTCTACGGCCGCTGGAGCGAAAGCACCGACGACGCCTATGTGAACGGCAACGTGGTGGAAATCACTCCGCTGGTCACCGGCACCGTCGTGAGCATCGGCGCCGATGACGGGGATCTGGTGCAGGAGGGCCAGGTGTTGGTGAATTTCGACCCCAACGACGCGCAGGTCGGGCTGCAAAGTGCCCAGGCCAATCTGGCGCGTACGGTGCGTCAGGTTCGCGGCTTGTACAGCGACGTTGACGGCATGAAAGCCCAAGTCAACGCCCAGCAGGCCGAAGTGCAGAAAGCCCAGGACAACTTCAACCGACGGAAAAACCTTGCCGTCGGCGGGGCGATTTCCCAAGAGGAACTGTCCCACGCCCGCGACGATTTGACCTCGGCGAAAAACGCCCTGGCCAACGCCCAGCAGAAGCTCAAGACCACCAGCGCGCTGGTCGATGACACCGTGGTGTCCTCGCACCCGGACGTGATGGCCGCTGCCGCGCAGTTGCGTCAGGCCTATCTGAACAATGCCCGCAGCACGCTGATCGCGCCGGTGACCGGTTACGTGGCCAAACGTACCGTGCAGCTCGGCCAAAGGGTGCAGCCGGGTGAGGCCCTGATGGCGGTGATCCCGCTGAATCAGCTGTGGATCGACGCCAATTTCAAGGAAACCCAGCTGCGCGATATGCGCATCGGTCAGCCCGTGGAAATTGAAACCGACCTCTATGGCAGTGACGTGAAGTACAGCGGCACCATCGACAGCCTGGGCGCCGGTACCGGCAGTGCGTTTGCCTTGCTGCCGGCGCAGAACGCCACCGGGAACTGGATCAAGATCGTGCAGCGGGTGCCGGTGCGGATTCATGTCAACGCCGAAGAACTGGCCAGACACCCGCTGCGGGTAGGCCTGTCGACCATCGTCGATGTGGACCTGCACGATCAGAGCGGTCCGGTGTTGGCGCAACAGCCGCCACAGAAGGCGTCGTTCAGCACCCGCATCTACGACCGCCAGTTGGCCGAGGCCGATGCCATGATCACGCAGTTGATTCACGACAACAGCGCCGCGGTCAGCAAGACCGCGCATCGCTGAGATCGCACTCCTCAGGTACGGGCCTTTGTGGTGAGGGAGCAAGCTTCCTCACCACAAAGGCTCGCTCCATAGCGTCAATCAGGTTTCAAAGGATTTGCGATGAGCAATAACGCCTCTTTCACGCCGCCCAGCCTGCTGCTCAGCACCATTGGCCTGTCGCTGGCGACCTTCATGCAGGTGCTCGACACCACCATCGCCAACGTGGCGCTGCCGACGATTTCCGGCAACCTGGGCGTGAGTGCGGAGCAGGGCACTTGGGTGATCACCTCGTTCGCGGTGAGCAACGCCATCGCGCTGCCGCTGACCGGTTGGCTCAGCCGCCGTTTCGGCGAGGTGAAGCTGTTTATCTGGGCGACGCTGTTGTTCGTGATCGCGTCGTTCCTGTGCGGGATTTCCACGTCCATGCCCGAGCTGGTGGGCTTTCGGGTCCTGCAAGGGGTCGTGGCGGGGCCGTTGTACCCGATGACCCAAACGCTGCTGATTGCGGTCTACCCCCCGGCGAAACGGGGGATGGCTTTGGCGCTGTTGGCGATGGTCACGGTGGTCGCCCCGATTGCCGGGCCGATCCTCGGCGGCTGGATCACAGACAGCTACAGCTGGCCGTGGATCTTCTTCATCAACGTGCCGATTGGCCTGTTCGCTGCGTGGGTGGTGACCCAGCAGATGAAAAAGCGTCCGGTGGTCACCAGCCGCCAGCCGATGGATTACGTCGGGCTGATCGCGCTGATCATTGGCGTCGGTGCCTTGCAGATCGTGCTCGACAAGGGCAACGATGCCGACTGGTTTGAATCGAACTTCATCATCATTGGCTCGGTGATTTCGGTGATCGCGCTGGTGTTCTTCGTGATCTGGGAGATGACCGACGAACATCCGGTAGTGAACCTGCGGCTATTCGCCTATCGCAACTTCCGCTACGGCACCATCGTGTTGATTCTGGGGTACGCCGGGTTTTTCGGGATCAACCTGATCCTGCCGCAATGGTTGCAGACGCGATTAGGTTACACCGCGACCTGGGCCGGTTTTGCCGTGGCACCGCTGGGTATCTTGCCGGTGCTGCTGTCACCGTTTGTTGGCAAATACGCGCCGAAATTCGACATGCGGGTACTGGCCGGCGGGGCATTCCTGGCCATCGGCCTGAGCTGTTTCATGCGCGCCGGGTTCACCAATGAAGTGGACTTCCAGCACATCGCCATGGTGCAACTGTTCATGGGCATCGGCGTGGCGCTGTTCTTCATGCCGACCCTGACCATCCTGCTGTCGGACCTGCCACCTGGCCAGATTGCCGACGGTTCGGGGCTGGCGACATTCTTGCGGACACTGGGTGGCAGTTTTGCAGCATCGTTGACCACCTGGATCTGGATTCGCCGCGCCGACCAGCACCACGCGTACCTGACCGAAAGCATCACCCCGTTCGACCCGGCGACCCGCGAGACGTTGGCGCAACTGGGCGGGGCAGGGGCCAAGGCCTATACGCAGCTGGATCAGATGGTGATCAGCCAGGCCTACATCATGTCCACGGTGGATTACTTCACCTTGCTGGGCTGGATGTTCCTGGGGCTGATTTTGATTGTCTGGCTGGCCAAGCCGCCGTTCACGGCGAAGGCCGGGCCGGCGGCTTCCGCAGGGCATTGATACAACGCTGTTGTGGCGAGGGAGCTTGCTCCCGCTGGGCTGCGAAGCAGCCCCAAGACTGGCGACACAGTCTGTCATCCAGACCGTATGCACAGGTTTTGCGACGGCTGCGCCGCCGAGCGGGAGCAAGCTCCCTCGCCACAGAAGGGGTCAGGCGTTCGGTAGTGTCAGTTGCGGATTTATGAAATCAAACGGCGCCAGCGCAAACCCTTGCTCATCGACCTGCAACGCCCAGCCCTGACGATCCCAATCCCCCAGCACAATGCGCCGCGCCGCCTGTTCACCCAGTTGCAACTTGTGGATGGCGGGACGGTGGGTGTGGCCGTGGATCAGGGTTTTCACGCCGTACTGCTGCATGATCCGTGGAATCTCTTCGGGCGTGACATCGACAATGTCATTGGCCTTCATCCGCGTTTGCGCACGGCTTTCACTGCGCAGCTTGCGCGCCAGCTTATGCCGGGTGCTCAACGGCAGATGCCGCAGAATGAACAGGGTAATCGGGTTGCGCAGGTAGCGACGCAGCTTCATGTAGGCTTCGTCGCGGGTGCAGAGGCTGTCGCCGTGCATCAATAGCACCGGTTCGCCGTTGAACTGCACGACACTCGGGTCTTTCAGCAACGTGCAGCCGGCCTGTTTGCAAAAGGCCTGGCCGAGCATGAAGTCGCGATTGCCGTGCATCAGAAAAATGGCCGTGCCGCTGTCGCTCAATTCGCGCAGGGCCTGGCAGATGGAACGCTGGAACGGGGTCATGGCGTCGTCGCCAATCCACGCCTCGAAAAAGTCGCCCAGAATGTACAACGCACTCGCCGAGCGGGCGCGTCCGGCGAGCAAATCCAGAAACGCCCGGGTAATGTCCGGGCGCTCCTCTTCCAGATGCAAGTCTGAAATCAGCAATATCACTCAATGATCTCGGCTTTCTCGATGATCACGTCGTCTGCTGGTACGTCCTGGTGGCCGGACTTGGAAGTGGTGGCCACGCCTTTGATCTTGTCGACAACGTCGGTGCCGGCGGTCACTTTGCCGAATACCGCGTAGCCCCAGCCTTGAACGTTTTTGCCGCTGTGGTTCAGGAAGCTGTTGTCAGCCACGTTGATGAAGAACTGCGCGGAAGCCGAATGCGGCTCCATGGTGCGGGCCATGGCAACGGTGTACTTGTCGTTGGAAAGACCGTTGTCAGCTTCGTTCTGGATGCTTGGACGCTTGTCTTTCTTTTCTTTCATGCCTGGCTCGAAACCGCCGCCCTGGATCATGAAGTTACCGATCACACGGTGGAAAACGGTGTTTTCGTAGTGACCGGCTTTAACGTACTCGACGAAGTTGGCCACGGTGATCGGGGCCTTGTCGGCGTTCAGTTCGAGGACGATGTCGCCATGGTTGGTAGTCAGTTTGACTTGGGTCATGATCGGGTCTCTTTTGAGGAAAGCGTATCTAAGGAATTCGTGGTTCGGGACATTTCGTCCCGCAACCGGTTCAGCCAGTCTCGGCCAAGGTGCGCAGTTTAGCGTGACAGACGCGAATTTCGAGGCTGTTTTTCATTTACGGCCCATTAAATGCGACCGTTTGCAGGTGCGCTCTGTCAGGTGCTTGACGGCATCGGCTATGATAGCGGCTTTGTTTTGTCCGGCCTTCATTACGGCCACGCACTTGTACGTTCAAGGATCCTATGAGCAAGCCCACTGTCGACCCTACCTCGAATGCCAAGACCGGCCCAGCCGTGCCGGTCAACTTCCTGCGGCCGATCATCCAGGCAGACCTGGACTCGGGCAAGCACACGCAGATCGTCACCCGTTTTCCGCCTGAGCCCAACGGCTACCTGCACATCGGCCATGCCAAGTCGATCTGCGTGAACTTCGGCCTGGCCCAGGAGTTCGGCGGCGTCACGCACCTGCGTTTCGACGACACCAACCCGGCCAAGGAAGACCAGGAATACATCGATGCGATCGAAAGCGACGTCAAATGGCTGGGCTTCGAATGGTCCGGCGAAGTGCGCTACGCCTCGCAGTATTTCGACCAGTTGCACGACTGGGCGGTAGAACTGATCAAGTCCGGCAACGCCTACGTCGACGACCTGACCCCTGAGCAAGCCAAGGAATACCGTGGCAGCCTGACCGAGCCAGGCAAGAACAGCCCGTTCCGCGACCGCAGCGTCGAAGAAAACCTGGACCTGTTTGCCCGCATGAAGGCCGGCGAATTCCCGGACGGCGCACGTGTACTGCGGGCCAAGATCGACATGGCCTCGCCGAACATGAACCTGCGTGATCCGATCATGTATCGCATCCGTCACGCGCATCACCACCAGACCGGTGACAAGTGGTGCATCTACCCGAACTACGACTTTACCCACGGTCAGTCGGACGCCATCGAAGGCATCACCCACTCGATCTGCACGCTGGAGTTCGAAAGCCATCGTCCGCTGTACGAGTGGTTCCTCGAGCACCTGCCAGTGCCGGCCAACCCGCGCCAGTACGAGTTCAGCCGCCTGAACCTGAACTACACCATCACCAGCAAGCGCAAGCTCAAGCAACTGGTCGATGAAAAGCACGTCAATGGCTGGGACGACCCGCGCATGTCCACGCTGTCGGGCTTCCGCCGTCGTGGCTACACGCCGAAATCGATCCGCAACTTCTGCGAAATGATCGGCACCAACCGTTCCGACGGCGTGGTGGACTTCGGCATGCTCGAATTCAGCATCCGTGACGACCTCGACCAGAGCGCCCCGCGCGCCATGTGCGTACTGCGTCCGCTGAAAGTCGTGATCACCAACTACCCGGAAGGCCAGGTCGAGCACCTCGAACTGCCATGCCACCCGAAAGAAGACATGGGTGTGCGTGCATTGCCGTTCGCCCGTGAGATCTACATCGACCGTGAAGACTTCATGGAAGAGCCGCCAAAAGGCTACAAGCGCCTGGAACCGAACGGCGAAGTGCGCCTGCGCGGCAGCTACGTGATCCGCGCCGACGAAGCGATCAAGGACGCCGATGGCAACATCGTCGAACTGCGTTGCTCCTACGACCCGGACACCCTGGGCAAGAACCCTGAAGGCCGCAAGGTCAAAGGCGTGGTGCACTGGGTGCCGGCGGCTGCCAGCGTCGAGTGCGAAGTGCGTCTGTACGATCGCCTGTTCCGCTCTCCGAACCCGGAGAAGGCTGAAGACAGCGCCAGTTTCCTGGACAACATCAACCCTGACTCGCTGCAGGTACTCACCGGTTGTCGTGCTGAACCCTCGCTGGGCAATGCACAGCCGGAAGACCGTTTCCAGTTCGAGCGCGAAGGCTACTTCGTTGCGGATATCAAGGACTCGAAACCAGGTCAGCCGGTATTCAACCGTACCGTGACCCTGCGTGATTCGTGGGGCCAGTGATTTAGCGTCAAGGAACTAACGTGCTAACGATCTACAACACGCTCACCAAGAGCAAAGAAGTCTTCAAGCCGCTGGATGGCAACAAGGTGCGCATGTACGTGTGCGGCATGACCGTGTACGACTACTGCCACCTGGGCCACGGCCGCAGCATGGTCGCGTTCGACCTGGTGACCCGCTGGTTGCGATTCAGCGGTTATGACCTGACCTACGTGCGCAACATCACTGACATCGACGACAAGATCATCAACCGGGCCAACGAGAACGGCGAGTCGTTCGAAGCCTTGACCGAGCGCATGATCGCGGCGATGCACGAAGACGAAGCGCGCCTGAACATCAAGAAGCCGGACATGGAACCACGTGCCACGGATCACATTCCGGGCATGTTGAGCATGATCCAGACCCTGATCGACAAGGGTTACGCCTACGCCCCGGGCAATGGCGACGTGTACTACCGCGTCGCCAAGTTCATGGGCTACGGCAAGCTGTCGCGCAAGAAAATCGAAGACCTGCGCATCGGCGCACGGATCGAAGTCGATGAGTCCAAGCAGGACCCGCTGGACTTCGTGCTGTGGAAAGCCGCCAAGCCGGGCGAGCCGAGCTGGGAATCGCCATGGGGCGCCGGGCGTCCGGGCTGGCACATCGAGTGCTCGGTGATGTCCACCTGCTGCCTGGGCGAGACTTTCGACATTCATGGCGGCGGCAGCGACCTCGAGTTCCCGCACCACGAAAACGAAATCGCCCAGAGCGAAGCGGCCACCGGCAAGACCTACGCCAACGCGTGGATGCATTGCGGCATGATCCGTATCAATGGCGAGAAGATGTCCAAGTCCTTGAACAACTTCTTCACCATTCGCGACGTGCTCGACAAGTACCACCCGGAAGTCGTGCGTTACCTGCTGGTGTCGAGCCACTACCGCAGCGCGATCAACTATTCGGAAGACAACCTCAAGGACGCCAAGGGCGCACTCGAGCGTTTCTACCACGCGTTGAAAGGCCTGCCGAGCGTGGCCCCGGCTGGCGGCGAAGCGTTCGTCGAGCGCTTTACCCAGGTGATGAACGACGACTTTGGTACGCCGGAAGCCTGCGCGGTGCTATTCGAGATGGTGCGTGAGATCAACCGTCTGCGCGAGAGTGATCTCAATGCAGCGGCCGGTCTGGCGGCACGCCTGAAAGAACTGGCCAGCGTGCTGGGCGTGTTGCAGCTTGAGGCCGACGACTTCCTGCAGGCCGGTGCCGAAGGGCGCGTGGATGCAGCTGAAGTCGAAGCGCTGATCGCTGCGCGTCTGGCGGCACGTGCCGGCAAGGACTGGGCCGAATCCGACCGCATCCGCGACCAGCTCACCGCCATGGGCGTGGTGCTGGAAGATGGAAAGGGCGGCACGACCTGGCGATTGGCTGACTGATTGCTTGATCTGCTTTAAAACAAAACCCGCCTGGTGCGGGTTTTTGTTTTTGGATGGCGGTGTTTGAGCTGACGTCATCGCCAGCAAGCCGGCTCCTACAGAGTCGTGTCGTTCGCCAATTTTGTGTACGACATGATTTCTGTAGGAGCTGGCTTGCCAGCGATTGACCGCGTAGCGGTCAGCTGTCCGAATGGCGGAGCCGTTTGTAGAGGGTGTTGCGACTTACGCCGAGCCTGCGCGCCAGATGCGAAATATTCCCCCCCACCGCCTGCAACTGCCGATTCAACTCATCGGCATCATCAAGATCCACCGCCAGCGGCTCCGGCGTATCCACCGGCTCCATCTCCAGATCGACAAAAAAATCATCCGGCAGATGCTCCAGCCGCACCGGTTGTTCCTCGGCCATTGCCAGCGCCACCTGCATCACGCTGCTGACCTGCCTTAAATTCCCCGGCCACGGGTGGCGGCTGAACAATTCCAGCACCTCGCGACTCAATCCCGCCCATTGCGAGGGTTCGCGATGCTGCTCCCACAAGCGTTTGAACAGCGCCTCTTTGTCACTGCGTTCTCTCAAGGGCGGCAGTTCCAGGGTCAAGCCGCCGATGCGGTAATACAGATCCTCGCGGAAACGCCCCAACTGCACCTGCTCGCGCAACGCACGGTTGGTCGCGGAAATGATGCGGATGTCCACCGGGAACAACTCACTGCTGCCCACCGGTTGCACGCAACGCTCCTGCAGCACTCGCAGCAAGCGCGCCTGGGTCGGCAGCGGCATGTCGCCGATTTCATCGAGGAACAGCGTGCCTTTGTCAGCCTTGCGGATCAGGCCGATGCTGCCTTTCTGATTGGCTCCGGTAAACGCGCCTTTCTCGTAGCCGAACAATTCTGACTCGACCAGTTCGGCGGGGATCGCCGCACAGTTCACCGCAATAAACGCCTGTTTGTTGCGAGAGCTGGCCTGGTGCAGGGCTTTGACGAAAACTTCCTTGCCGACGCCAGTCTCGCCGTGGATTAACAAGGGAATGTCCTTTTCCAGCAAACGCTCGGCCTGGCGCACGGCTTTTTCCACGCGGCTGTCGCCGAAGTGCAGGGTGCTGAGGCTGATCGCTGTCGGTGCTGGCGCAATCACGGCGGGTTCGGCGAACACGCGTGGCTGGATCGGAACCTGCTTGGGTCTTTTCAGCAGACACTGAAAGCGGTTGCGCCCGGAAGCTTGCAAAGAGAAGGGCAGGCCTTCGGGTTGATTCAGCAGTTCCAGCAGCGAGACCTTGAACAGGCTCTCGACACTCACCCGCGACAGGCGGATACCCAGCAAATTGTCGGCACGACGGTTGGCGGACAACACTTGACCACTTTCATCGAAAATCAGCAGCCCGGCCCACTGGCTGTCGAGGTTGTTCAGGCCAGTGTTGAACGTCAGTTGGAAATGCTGGCCGTGGAACAGGTTGAGGATCAGCCGGTTCTCCACGGTCTGGCTCATCATCTTGACCATGCCCAGGGTGTGGGACGGCGGCAGGTAGCTGTCGCTGGACACGTCCAGCACCGCGATGACCTTGCGCTCGGCATCGAAAATGGGCGCGGCGGAACCGGTCATGAAACGGTTGGCTTTGAGGAAGTGTTCATCATGCTCGATGTGCACCGCTTGCTCGCAGGCCAGCGCGGTACCAATCGCGTTGGTGCCGCTGCAACGCTCCATCCAGCTGGCGCCCGCGCTGAAGCCACGGGTCAGGCTCGGTTCGATAAACCGTTGGGTGCCCCAGGAAGTGAGAACCTGGCCCTGATTGTCGGCAAGCATGATCAGGCAATTGGAGTTGCTGAGGATGTTTTCGTAGTACGGCAGCACTTCCTGGTGGGTGGTTTGTACCAAGGAATGCTGACTCTCCAGCAGCTGCGCGATGCCTTCGGCCGGCAGTTGATCGAACGCTGGGGCGCTCTGATGGTTAAGGCCGAACGCGCGGCAACGACTCCAGGAGTCCTGGATGATGGCGTCGTGGGAGAGCGGCAGGGCAGGTGTGGCCATGGCAGTCGATCTCTGAACAAGCTTTTATTGTTTTTATGATTTTTCGCACACGCCACCTACCTGTAGGAGCCCGGCTTGCCGGCGATAGCGATTTCGATGACGCCATCGCCGGCAAGCCGGGCTCCTACAGGGTGCGTGAATTGTGACTAGAGTGTTGTTCACTATTGTTCATTGTCAATCGTTGAACTGTTCAATTGTTCATTTCAGATTGTTCATTTCTGTTCAGCAACGAACGTCGGTTGTTCGCATTTTCAGCGAAATTTCAGCCTGATCAATGGCTTGTGATTTCTGGCACAAATGTCGCTATGTCGTTCCGGTCGCTTGACTCCAAAAATAAAAAAGGCCGAGCCATGTCATTAACCCTGGAGCATGTCAGCCGCACCGTCGAGGGCCAGACCTGGATCGATGATGCGTGTCTCAGTTTCGAACCCGGATCCTTCAACGTTTTGCTTGGGCGCACGCTGTCCGGCAAGACCAGTCTCATGCGTCTGATGGCCGGGCTGGACAAGCCGGACACCGGCCGCATCCTGATGAACGGCGTCGATGTCACGCAACGCCCGGTGCGGCTGCGCAACGTGTCGATGGTGTATCAGCAGTTCATCAATTACCCGACCATGACCGTCTTCGAGAACATCGCCTCGCCGCTGCGCCAGGCCGGTGCGTCCAACGAAGTGATTCAGAGCAAAGTGCTGGAAACCGCGAAGATGCTGCGCATCGAGAAATTCCTCAAGCGCTATCCCCTCGAACTGTCCGGCGGCCAGCAACAGCGTACGGCCATGGCCCGGGCGCTGGTCAAGGACGCCGAACTGATCCTGTTCGACGAGCCGCTGGTCAACCTCGATTACAAACTGCGCGAAGAGCTGCGCCAGGAAATGCGCGAGCTGTTCAAGGCGCGCCATACCATCGCGATTTACGCCACCACTGAACCCAACGAAGCGCTGGCCCTGGGCGGCACCACGACCATCCTGCATGAAGGCCGGGTGATCCAGAGCGGCAAGTCATCCGAGGTCTATCACCAACCGCAGACCGTGCTGGCGGCGGAGCTTTTTTCCGAGCCGCCGATCAACCTGATGCCGGGGCGCATCACCGGCAACGAAGTGAGTTTCGCCAACTTCGTGCACTTTCCGCTAAACGTCGACTTGCGCCCGGTGGGTGAGGGCGAGTTCCGTTTCGGCGTGCGTCCCAGCCACATCTCACTGGTGCCGAGCAACGACGATGACCTTGAACTGGCGGTGACTGTCGAAGTCGCCGAGATCAGCGGCTCGGAAACCTTCCTGCACGTGCGCAACGAGCATTTCCTGCTGGTGCTGCACTTGCCGGGCGTTCACGAATACGACGTCGATGCGCCAATCCGCATCTACATCCCGACCCATAAACTGTTTGTGTTCGATGCGCAGGGGCGGCTGGTCCAGGCGCCGGGCCGGCGTGTCGCGAGGGTTGCCTGATGGCCGAAATCCGTTTGCAGAACCTCGCCCACAGCTACAGCAAAACCCCGGCTGGACCGGAGGACTATGCGATCCGCGAGATGGACCACATCTGGGAGCAGGGCGGTGCTTTCGCTTTGCTCGGCCCGTCGGGTTGCGGCAAGTCGACGTTGCTCAACATCATTTCCGGATTGCTCAGCCCGTCCCAGGGGCATGTGCTGTTCGACGGCAAAGCGGTCAATGACCTGACCCCGGAGAAGCGCAACATCGCCCAGGTTTTCCAGTTCCCGGTGGTCTACGACACCATGACGGTGTTCGACAACCTCGCGTTCCCCTTGCGCAACCAGGGCATGGCCGAGGCGAAGATCCACACCAAGGTGCAGGAGATCGCCGAAGTCCTCGACCTGCAAAACCTGCTGAGCAAAAAAGCCCGCAACCTCACCGCCGATGAAAAACAGAAAGTCTCCATGGGCCGTGGTTTGGTGCGCGATGACGTGTCGGCGATCCTCTTCGATGAACCGCTGACGGTGATCGACCCGCACCTGAAGTGGAAGCTGCGGCGCAAACTCAAGCAGATTCACGAGCAGTTCAACATCACCATGGTCTATGTCACCCACGATCAGCTGGAGGCGTCGACTTTCGCCGACAAGATCGCGGTGATGTACGGCGGCCAGATCGTGCAATTCGGCACGCCACGGGAGTTGTTCGAACGGCCGAGCCACACCTTTGTCGGCTATTTCATCGGCAGTCCGGGCATGAACCTGATCGAGGTCCAGCCACAACCGGGCGGCGTCGGCTTCGCGTCGACGCACTTGCCGCTGTCCGAGGCCATGCAAAAACGCATCGCCGACACCGAGTGGAAAACCTTGAAGGTCGGCATTCGCCCCGAGTTCGTGCATGTGTGGGATGAGCCTTTTGATGACGCGATGCGGGCACAGGTCGTACACGTCGAAGACCTCGGCACCTACAAGATCATGACCCTGAACCTCGATGGCGCGCCGCTGAAAGTACGTCTGGCGGAAGACAAGCCAGTGCCGGAAGGCACGGCCTACATCAGTTTCCCGGCGCAGTGGTTGATGGTCTACGCCGACGAATTCCTGCTGGAAGCACAGGCCAACAATGAGGTGCAGCCATGAACAAGGTGCAGAACAACAAGGCCTGGTGGCTGGTGTTGCCGGTGTTCCTGCTGGTGGCGTTCAGTGCGGTGATCCCGATGATGACCGTGGTCAACTATTCGGTGCAGGACATCTTCGACCAGTCCAGCCGCTACTTCGTCGGCGCCGACTGGTACAAGCAAGTGCTGCTCGATCCGCGTCTGCACGATTCGCTGCTGCGCCAGTTCATCTATTCGGCCTGCGTGCTGCTGATCGAAATCCCGCTGGGCATTGCGATAGCCCTGACCATGCCGACCAAGGGCCGCTGGTCGTCGGTGGTGCTGATCATCCTGGCGATCCCGTTGCTGATCCCGTGGAACGTCGTCGGCACCATCTGGCAGATCTTTGGTCGGGCCGACATCGGCCTGCTCGGTTCGACCCTCAATGCCATGGGCATCAGCTACAACTACGCAGCCAACACCATGGACGCCTGGGTCACCGTGCTGGTGATGGACGTCTGGCACTGGACTTCACTGGTGGCGCTGTTGTGTTTCTCCGGGCTGCGGGCGATTCCCGACGTGTATTACCAGGCCGCTCGCATTGACCGGGCCTCGGCCTGGGCGGTGTTCCGGCACATCCAGTTGCCCAAGCTCAAGAGCGTGCTGCTGATTGCGGTGATGTTGCGCTTCATGGACAGCTTCATGATCTACACCGAGCCGTTCGTGCTCACCGGCGGCGGACCGGGCAATGCCACCACGTTCCTTAGTCAGACCCTGACGCAGATGGCGATCGGGCAATTCGACCTAGGGCCGGCGGCAGCGTTCTCGCTGGTGTACTTCCTGATCATCCTGTTGGTGTCCTGGCTGTTCTACACCGCCATGACTCACTCTGACGCCAACCGCTGAGGCCCGCCATGAGCAAGAGAAAGCTGATTCCACTGCTGATCTACATCCTGTTCCTGCTGGTGCCGATCTACTGGCTGCTGAACATGTCCTTCAAGAGCAACACCGAAATCCTCGGCGGCCTGACGCTGTTTCCCCAGGATTTCACCTTCCACAACTACAAGGTGATCTTCACCGATCCGGCCTGGTACACCGGTTACCTCAACTCGCTGTACTACGTGAGCCTGAACACGGTTATTTCCCTCAGTGTGGCGTTGCCGGCGGCGTATGCGTTTTCGCGCTACCGCTTCCTCGGTGACAAGCACCTGTTCTTCTGGTTGCTGACCAACCGCATGGCGCCACCGGCCGTGTTCCTGCTGCCGTTCTTCCAGTTGTATTCGTCGATCGGCTTGTTCGACACGCACATCGCCGTCGCGCTGGCTCACTGTTTGTTCAACGTGCCGTTGGCGGTGTGGATTCTGGAAGGTTTCATGTCCGGCGTGCCAAAAGAAATCGACGAGACCGCCTACATCGACGGCTACAGTTTCCCCAAGTTCTTCGTGAAGATTTTTATCCCGCTGATTGGCTCCGGCATCGGTGTCACGGCGTTTTTCTGTTTCATGTTTTCCTGGGTCGAACTGCTGCTGGCGCGAACCCTTACGTCGGTCAACGCCAAGCCCATTGCGGCGGTCATGACCCGCACGGTCTCGGCATCGGGTATCGACTGGGGTGTGCTGGCGGCGGCGGGAGTGCTGACCATCCTGCCGGGCATGCTGGTGATCTGGTTTGTTCGCAACCACGTGGCCAAGGGCTTTGCCCTGGGCCGGGTATGAGGAACTGATGATGGAATGGATGAGCTGGACCGTCCCGACGGCGGCCTTTTTCGGTGTTATCGGTTTGATCCTGGTGGGCATGACCACTTGGGAATTGCGCTCGCCGAGTGTGCTTCGGCGCGGTTTTTTACCGATTGCCACCACCCGTGGCGATCGCTTGTTTATCGGTCTTCTCGGCAGCGCCTACCTGCATTTGCTGGTAATCGGCGTGACCGACTGGAGCATCTGGGTAGCGTTCGCGTTGTCCCTGGTGTGGCTGTTGGCTGTGATGCGTTGGGGCTAGTCGAATCGCTCGGCAATGTTGCTCCGAAACTCAATAAGGAGGTCTCTATGTTCGACAAAAACAATAAGCTGCGACATAGCATTTCATTGGCAGCCATGCTGGCACTCAGCGGTTTGAGCGCTTCGGCCTGGGCCGATGCCTATGAAGACGCCGCAAAGAAATGGATCGGCGCTGAATTCAAGCCGTCGACCCTGACGGCCGATCAGCAACTCGAAGAGTTGAAGTGGTTCATCAAGGCCGCCGAACCGTTTCGCGGGATGAGCATCAAGGTTGTATCGGAAACCATCGCCACCCACGAGTATGAATCCAAGGTGCTGGCCAAGGCCTTCAGCGAGATCACCGGGATCAAGCTGACCCACGACCTGCTGCAGGAAGGCGACGTGGTGGAAAAACTGCAAACCCAGATGCAGTCGGACAAGAATATCTATGACGGCTGGGTCAATGACTCGGACCTGATCGGTACGCACTTCCGCTACGGCAAGACCGAATCGATCACCGATCTGATGGCCAACGAGGGCAAGAACTTCACCTCGCCGACCCTCGACCTCAAGGACTTCATCGGCATCTCGTTCACCACGGCACCGGACGGCAAGATCTACCAGCTGCCCGACCAGCAGTTCGCCAACCTGTACTGGTTCCGCGCCGACTGGTTCGAGCGCGCGGACCTGAAAGCCAAATTCAAGGAAAAGTACGGCTACGAGTTGGGTGTACCGGTGAACTGGTCGGCCTATGAAGACATCGCCAAATTCTTCACCGAAGACGTCAAGGAAATCGACGGCAAACGCGTTTACGGGCACATGGACTACGGCAAGAAAGACCCGTCCCTGGGCTGGCGCTTCACCGATGCCTGGTTCTCCATGGCCGGTGGCGGCGACAAGGGCTTGCCGAATGGTTTGCCGGTGGACGAGTGGGGTATCCGCGTCGAGGATTGCCACCCGGTGGGTTCCAGCGTGACCCGCGGCGGCGACACCAATGGCCCGGCGGCCGTGTTCGCCACCACCAAGTACGTGGACTGGATGAAGAAGTACGCGCCACCGGAAGCGGCGGGCATGACCTTCTCCGAATCCGGGCCGGTACCGTCCCAGGGCAACATCGCCCAGCAGATCTTCTGGTACACCGCCTTTACTGCCGACATGACCAAGCCGGGGTTGGCGGTGATGAACGCCGATGGCACGCCGAAATGGCGCATGGCACCGTCGCCGCGTGGACCGTATTGGGAAGAGGGGATGAAACTGGGCTATCAGGACGTGGGTTCCTGGACGTTCATGAAGTCCACGCCTGAGAAGCAAAAACTTGCGGCCTGGCTGTATGCGCAGTTCGTGACTTCGAAAACCGTATCGCTGAAGAAAACCATCGTCGGCCTGACCCCGATCCGTGAGTCGGACATCAATTCGCAAGCCATGACCGACCTGGCACCGAAGCTCGGTGGCCTGGTGGAGTTCTACCGCAGCCCGGCCCGCGTGCAATGGACCCCGACCGGGACCAACGTGCCGGATTACCCGCGCCTCGCGCAGTTGTGGTGGAGCCACATTGCCGAAGCCGCCAGCGGCGAGAAAACCCCGCAACAGGCACTCGACGGTCTGGCCAAGGATCAGGACGCGATCATGACCCGCCTGGAGCGCTCCAAGGCCCAGGCTACCTGCGCACCTAAGATGAACCCTGAGCGCGACGCGCAATACTGGTTCGACCAACCGGGCGCACCGAAGCCGAAACTGGAAAACGAGAAGCCTAAGGGCGAGACCGTGAGCTATGCCGAATTGCTGAAATCGTGGGAGGCGGCGCGTAAGTAACATGCCTGGACTGTGAAAGGCGAACGGCACCCGAAGGTGCCGTTTTTTTTTGTTGGTGCCTGACCCAGCGCTATCGCCAGCAAGCCGGCTCCTACAGTGTGAACACATAACCTGTGGCGAGGGAGCTTGCTCCCGCTCGGCTGCGCAGCAGACGCCAAATTTTCAGGCCAATGAAGTTCATCAGGTACGCCGGATTTAATGGGATTGGGCCTGCTGCGCAGTCCAGCGGGAGCAAGCTCCCTCGCCACAAAAGCGAAGCCTGAAAACTTTTCAGTCTTTAAACCCCAAACGCAAAAACAGCACCCGAAGGTGCCGGTTTTTTTGTTGGTGCCTGACCCAGCGCTATCGCCAGCAAGCTGGCTCCTACAGTGTGAACACATAACCTGTGGCGAGGGAGCTTGCTCCCGCTCGGCTGCGCAGCAGACGCCAAATTTTCAGGCCAATGAAGTTCATCAGGTACGCCGGATTTAATGGAATTGGGCCTGCTGCGCAGTCCAGCGGGAGCAAGCTCCCTCGCCACAAAAGCGAAGCCTGAAAACTTTTCAGTCTTTAAACCCCAAACGCAAAAACAGCACCCGAAGGTGCCGGTTTTTTTGTTGGTGCCTGACCCAGCGCTATCGCCAGCAAGCTGGCTCCTACAGTGTGAACACATAACCTGTGGCGAGGGAGCTTGCTCCCGCTCGGCTGCGCAGCAGACGCCAGATTTTCAGGCCAATGAAGTTCATCAGGTACGCCGGATTTAATGGGATTGGGCCTGCTGCGCAGTCCAGCGGGAGCAAGCTCCCTCGCCACAAAAGCGAAGCCTGAAAACTTTTCAGTCTTTAAACCCCAAACGCAAAAACAGCACCCGAAGGTGCCGGTTTTTTTGTTGGTGCCTGACCCAGCGCTATCGCCAGCAAGCTGGCTCCTACAGTGTGAACACATAACCTGTGGCGAGGGAGCTTGCTCCCGCTCGGCTGCGCAGCAGACGCCAGATTGTCAGCCCAATGAAGTTCATCAGGTACGCCGGATTTAATGGAATTGGGCCTGCTGCGCAGTCCAGCGGGAGCAAGCTCCCTCGCCACAAAAGCGAAACCTGAAAACTATTCAGTCTTTAAACCCCAAACGCAAAAACAGCACCCGAAGGTGCAGTTTTTTTGTTGGTGCCTGACCCAGCGCTATCGCCAGCAAGCCGGCTCCTACAGTGTGAACACATAACCTGTGGCGAGGGAGCTTGCTCCCGCTCGGCTGCGCAGCAGACGCCAGATTTTCAGCCCAATGAAGTTCATCAGGTACGCCGGATTTAATGGGATTGGGCCCGCTGCGCAGTCCAGCGGGAGCAAGCTCCCTCGCCACAAAAGCGAAACCTGAAAACTATTCAGTCTTTAAACCCCCCACGCAAAAACGGCACCCGAAGGTGCCGTTTCTGTTTGTTGCCGCGTATCGCCTAAGCGATCAACCCGCCAGGCCCGACTGTTGAACCAGGTTCAGCAGCGGTTGTGGGTAGACGCCGAGGAAGAACGCGACCAGGGCGATGGCCAGCAGCATCACGCCGCCTGCTTTCTGTTCCCAGTGCAGTTGCGCATCGTGGCGACGCAGGTTCGGTTCGATCAGGTACAGGGTGACCATCACACGCAGGTAGTAGAACACGCCGATGGCGCTACCCAGTACCAGCGAGCCGACCAGCCACCACTGATGCGATTCGACACCGGTGGCGATGATGTAGAACTTGCCGATGAAGCCCGCAGTCAGCGGGATACCGGCCAGGGACAGCATCATCACGGTCATTACCGCGGTCAGGTACGGACGGCGCCAGAACAGGCCGCGGTATTCGTACAGGGCATCGGCGTCACGACCGTTGTACGGCGACGACATCAGCGTGATCACGCCGAAGGCGCCGAGGCTGGTGATCACGTAGGTGACCAGGTACACGCCGATGGCTTCCACGGCCAGGCCCTTGCTCGCCACCAGGGCGATCAGCAGGTAACCGAAGTGGGCGATGGACGAGTAACCCAGCAGACGCTTGAGGTTGCTCTGGGTCAGTGCCAGCAGGTTACCGAACAGGATCGACGCGATGGCGATGATGGTCAGCACGTCGCTCAGTACGCCGCTGCTCGCCGCTGGCGAGATCTGGAACAGACGCACCATCACCGCGAACACAGCCACTTTGGAAGCGGTCGCGAGGAATGCAGCAACCGGCGCCGGAGCACCTTCGTAAACGTCCGGCGTCCAGAGGTGGAACGGTACCAGCGACAGCTTGAACGCCAGGCCGATCAGCATCATGCCCAGGCCCAGTTGCGCCAGCGAGCTAGGCAGACCGGTAGCCGCCAGCGCCTGACCGATGCCGACGAAGCTCAGGGAACCGGAGTCTGCGTACAGCAGCGCCATGCCGAACAACAGGAACGCCGAACCGGCTGCCGACAGCACCATGTACTTGATGCCGGCTTCCAGCGAGCGCTTGTTGAAGAAGGCATAAGCCACCAGACCGTAGACCGGCACCGACAGCAGTTCCAGGCCGATGAACAACCCGGCCAGGTGCTGCGCGCTGACCAGAACCAGGCCACCGGCGGCGGACATCAGGATCAGCAGGTACAGTTCTTCACGGTTGCCCGGGTAACCCGAACCGCCATCGCCGAGGTAGGCGTGGGCGAGGGTGACGCAGGCGAGGGTGGCGACCAGGATCAGCGCCATGTACAGGCAGGCAAAGGTGTCGATCTGTAGCAACGGCGTCACGGCCAGGGGCGCGACTTTCAGGGCAGGCAGGATCGACAGCAGTGCCAGGTTCAGACCCGCCACGGAAATCAGGAAGGTCTGCGAGTGGTTGCGGCGCCAGGCGATTGCCAGCATCACCACGATAATGGTGAGGCTGGTAATCAACAGCGGCGCTAGCGCGATAAAGTGTTGAGTCGTGAATTCCATAGCGCTCTTACCGGGCCGAAGCGAGTTGAGTGAAGGCGGTGCCGAGCCACTGCTGCACGCCATGCATCGTAGCGGCAGAGGTATCGAGGAACGGTTGTGGGTACACGCCGAGGTAGATCAGCAATGCAGCCAGACCGACCACCATGATCAGTTCGCGACCGTCCATGCCGTGCAGTACCGCGTCCGATTTGGCCGGACCGAAGTACGCACGGTGGATCATGATCAGCGAGTAGACCGAACCGAACACCAGGCCGGTAGTGGCGATGATGGTGATCCACGGGGCACTGGCGAAGCTGCCGATCAGGATCAGGAACTCACCGACGAAGTTACCGGTACCCGGCAAGCCCAGGGACGCTGCTGCGAAGAACAGGCTGAGGGCCGGCAGGTAAGCGATCTTCGACCACAGGCCACCCATTTCACGCATGTCGCGGGTGTGGGTGCGTTCGTACAACTGACCACTCAGGATAAAGAGTGCCGCGGCCGACAGACCGTGCGCCAGCATCTGCATGACTGCACCCTGCAGCGCCAGTTGGCTGCCGGAGTAGATGCCGATCAGTACGAAACCCATGTGGGAAACGGACGAGAAGGCGATCAGACGCTTGATGTCGGTTTGTGCGAAGGCCAGGAACGCACCGTAGAAAATCCCGATCAGACCCAGGGTCATGGCGATCGGCGCGAACTCGGCCGAGGCATTCGGGAACAGCGGCAGGGCGAAACGCAGCAGGCCGTAGGCAGCGGTCTTCAGCAAGATACCGGCGAGGTCGACGGAACCGGCGGTCGGTGCCTGGGCGTGAGCATCAGGCAACCAGGAGTGGAACGGTACGACGGGCAGCTTGACCGCGAAGGCGATGAAGAAGCCGAGCATCAGGATGTACTCGGTGGTCATCGACATCTTGGTTTTCAACAGGTCGGCGTAGTTGAAGGTGATCACGCCGGTTTCGTTGAAGTTGACCAGGACCAGACCGAGGATCGCCACCAGCATGATCAGGCCGGAAGCCTGAGTGAAGATGAAGAACTTGGTCGCCGCGTAGATCCGGGTTTTCTTGCCGTCCGAAGAACTGTGACCCCAGAGCGCGATGAGGAAGTACATCGGCACCAGCATCATTTCCCAGAAGAAGAAGAACATGAACAGGTCGAGGGCGAGGAACACGCCGACGACACCGCCCAGGATCCACATCAGGTTCAGGTGGAAGAAACCCACGTGACGCTGGATCTCTTTCCACGAGCAGAGTACCGAGAGGACACCCAGCAAACCGGTCAGCAGGATCATCAGCAGCGACAGGCCATCGAGGGCCAGGTGCACGCTGATGCCGAAGCGCTGGATCCAGATGTGCTTGAACTCAATCACCCAGGTCGGATCGGCGCCAGGCGCCGGAGCAAATGAATAGTCGCCATGGGCCCACAGCCAGAGGCCGAGCGCGAGTTCCAGGGACATGGTCAACAGCGCAATCCAGCGCGGGAGGGTAGAGCCGAAGCGCTCACCCATCCAGCACAGAAGGCCGCCGATGAAGGGAATCAGGATTAGCCAAGGCAGAATCATGACGGGCTCGTTTCCTTTCGCAAATTCGCAAGGTTCATATCAGACCGCTACCAGCACGACGGCGCCAATTACCAGCACGGCACCCGCAGCCATCGAGGCGGCATACCAACGCAGTTGACCGGTCTCGGTACGGCTCAGGGCGGTGTGACCGCCTTTGGCCATGCGCGGGATCAAACCGATGGTCTGATCGAGCGGGTCTTTGCGCAGGATGTGGCTGATCGCCAGGTACGGCTTGACGAACAGTTTGTCGTAGATCCAGTCGAAGCCCCAGGCAGCGAACCACCAGGCCGAGAGGAAACGGCCGATGCCGCTGTTGGCGATGGCCGTCACGAAGCGACGCTTGCCGAGGAACAGCAGCGCGGCCAGCAGGATACCGGCCAGGGCGATGGCGCCCGAGGCGATTTCCAGACTGTGCTTGGCTTCGCCGCCGGCATGGCCGACGCTTTGCGGCAGCACGCCGTGCAGCGGTGGAACGATCATCGCGCCGACGAAGGTCGACAACACGATCAGTACCGACAGTGGCAGCCAGTGGGCGATGCCGTGACCGGCGTGGGCTTCGGTCTTCGCTTCACCGTGGAACGCGATGAAGATCAGGCGGAAGGTGTACAGCGAGGTCATGAACGCGCCAACCAGACCTGCGTAGAGCAGACCGTTGTTGCCGCTGGCGAACGCTTCCCAGAGGATTTCGTCCTTGGAGTAGAAGCCGGCGGTCACCAGAGGCAGGGCCGCCAGGGCCGCGCCGCCGACGATGAAGCTGGCGTAGGCCAGTGGCAGTTTCTTCCACAGGCCGCCCATCTTGAAGATGTTCTGCTCGTGGTGGCAGGCAACGATCACCGCACCGGAAGCAAGGAACAGCAGGGCCTTGAAGAAAGCGTGGGTCATCAGGTGGAAGATCGCGCCATCCCAGGCACCGACGCCCAGGGCCAGGAACATGTAGCCGATCTGGCTCATGGTCGAGTAGGCGAGGATACGCTTGATATCGGTCTGAACCAGGGCTGCGAAACCGGCGAGTACCAGGGTCACGCCACCGACGATGCCTACCAGGTGCAGGATTTCCGGCGCCAGGGTGAACAGGCCGTGGGTACGGGCGATCAAGTAGACACCCGCGGTCACCATGGTCGCGGCGTGGATCAGTGCCGAAACCGGGGTAGGACCGGCCATCGCGTCCGCCAGCCAGGTTTGCAGTGGCAGTTGCGCGGATTTACCGACAGCGCCGCCCAGCAGCATCAGGGTGGCCATGACCATCCAGAAGTCGCCGGCCTGGAATTTCTGCGGTGCCAGCACCAGCAGTTCCTGAACGTTCAGCGTGCCCAGTTGGGCAAACAGGATGAACAGGCCGATGGCCATGAACACGTCACCGATACGGGTCACGATGAAGGCTTTGAGTGCGGCGTTACCGTTGTTGCGGTTGCTGTAGTAGAAACCGATCAACAGGTACGAGCACAGGCCCACGCCTTCCCAACCGAAGTACAGGAACAACAGGTTATCGCCCAGCACCAGGAACAGCATGCTGGCGATAAACAGGTTGGTGTAGGCGAAGAAGCGCGAGTAACCGGCTTCACCGCGCATGTACCAGGACGCGAACAGGTGGATCAGGAAGCCGACGCCGACGACCACACCGAGCATGGTCACGGACAGGCCGTCCAGGTACAGCGCGAAGTTCGGCGTGAAGCCTTCCACCGCCATCCACTGCCACAACACCTGGGTGTAGTGACCGCCTTCTGGCGGGGCGACGTTGAATTGCCAGATCACGTAGGCGGTAACGATTGCCGACAGACCGATGGAACCCACGCCGATCAATGCGGCCAGGTTTTCCGAGATGCGTCCACGGGAGAACGACAGCAGCAGGAAACCAATGAGAGGGAATACGAAAGTCAGAAAGAGTAGGTTCATCCGCGCATCTCACTGGCAGCGTCGATATCGAGCGTGTGGAAGCGGCGATACAGTTGCAACAGAATCGCCAGGCCGATACTGGCCTCGGCAGCTGCCAGGCTGATCACCAGGATGAACATGATCTGTCCATCCGGCTGCGCCCAACGGCTACCGGCAACGATGAACGCCAGCGCGGAGGCATTCATCATGACCTCCAGGCTCATCAGCACGAAAAGGATGTTGCGGCGGACCATCAGGCCAACCAGACCGAGGCAGAACAGGATGCCGGCGACCGCCAGACCATGCTCCATAGGGATAGCAGGCATCGTCATTGCTCCTTGGCTTCGTTACGGCCCAGATGGAACGCCGTGACGGCTGCGGCGAGCAGCAGCATCGAGGCGAGTTCGACCACCAGCAGGTAAGGACCGAACAGGCTGATGCCCACGGCCTTGGCGTCTACAGTGGTGTGGCCGATGGCTTCACCGCTCTGGTGGGCGAACAGCACGTACAGCAGTTCGACCAGCAGCAGGGCGCCGAGAATGACCGGGCCGAGCCAGATGCCGGGCTTGAGCCAGACGCGCTCTTGCTGAACCGAGGCCGGGCCCAGGTTCAGCATCATCACCACGAACACGAACAGCACCATGATGGCGCCAGCGTAGGCGATCACTTCCAGGACACCGGCAAACGGTGCGCCGAGGGCGAAGAACGTCATGGCCACGGCGATCAGCGAAATGATCAGGTAGAGCAGGGCGTGCACAGGGTTGGTGTTGGTGATCACGCGAAGCGTGGACACCACAGCGATACCCGATGCGAAATAGAAAGCGAATTCCATCTTTCTTCCTTAAGGCAGCAAGCTCTTCACGTTGATCGGTTCGGCTTCATTCTGCGCGGAGCCTTTCGGCTTCCCGGCAATCGCCATACCTGCAACACGATAGAAGTTGTAATCAGGGTTTTTGCCGGGGCCGGAGATCAGCAGATCTTCTTTCTCGTACACCAGGTCCTGACGTTTGAACTCGGCCATTTCGAAATCCGGTGTCAGCTGGATCGCGGTGGTCGGGCAGGCTTCCTCGCAGAGGCCGCAGAAAATGCAGCGCGAGAAGTTGATGCGGAAGAAGTCCGGGTACCAGCGACCGTCTTCGGTTTCAGCTTTCTGCAGCGAGATGCAACCGACCGGGCACGCCACGGCGCACAGGTTGCACGCTACACAACGCTCTTCGCCGTCAGGGTCGCGGGTCAGGACGATACGGCCACGGTAGCGCGGCGGCAGGTACACGGCTTCTTCCGGGTACTGCAGCGTGTCGCGCTTGCGGAAGGCGTGGCCAAAAATCATCACCAGGCTGCGAAGCTGGGTGAAGAAGCCATGCACGATGTCAATTATGTACTTCATGATTCTCTATCCTCACTGAGCCGCGACGGCGGGCGTGTTGAGCAACACGATCGCAGCGGTCACCAGCATGTTGACGAGGGTCAGCGGCAGGCAGAACTTCCAGCTGAAATCCATCACTTGGTCATACCGTGGGCGCGGAATCGAAGCGCGCAACAGGATGAAGATCATGATGAAGAACGCGGTTTTCAGTGCGAACCAGATGAACGGGATCTGCGGCAGGATGCCGAACGGACCGTGCCAGCCACCGAAGAACAAGGTCACCAGCAGCGCCGAGATCAGCACGATGCCGATGTACTCGCCGACGAAGAACATGCCCCATTTCATGCCGGCGTATTCAATGTGGTAGCCGTCGGCCAGTTCCTGTTCCGCTTCCGGCTGGTCGAACGGGTGACGGTGAGTCACGGCCACGCCAGCGATGAAGAAGGTCAGGAAACCGAAGATCTGCGGAATGATGAACCACAGGTTCTGCGCTTGATATTCAACGATGTCGCGCATGTTGAACGAGCCGACCTGGATCACGATGCCCATCAGCGACAGACCCATGAACACTTCGTACGACACGGTCTGTGCCGAGGCCCGCAAGCTGCCCAGCAGGGCGAACTTGTTGTTACTCGACCAACCGGCGAACAACACCGCGTAGACCGACAGGCCCGCCATGGCGAAGAAGAACAGGATGCCGATATTGATGTCCGCCACGCCCCAGGTCGGGGTGATCGGGATGATCGCGAAGGCAATCAGCAGGGCGCTCATGGCCACAACCGGTGCCAGGGTGAAGATCATCTTGTCGGCGAATGGAGGCGTCCAGTCTTCCTTGAAGAACATCTTGATCATGTCGGCGGCGATCTGGAACGCGCCGAACGGACCAACGCGGTTCGGACCGTAACGGTCCTGCCAGAGGGCGAGCAAACGACGCTCGACCCAGCTGAGCAGGGCGCCACAAACCACCACGGCCAGCAGAATCACCACGGCCTTGAGGACCGCGATGATCACGTCGATCACTTCAGGAGTGAACAAGGTCATTGAGCTGCCTCCTGCAGACCGTCAACGGATTTGCCAAAGATCGCTGGCGGAATGCCGGCGATGCCCGCAGGCAGTGCCACCAGGCCAGCGCCCAGCTCTTCGTTGATACGCAGCGGCAGACGCAAGGTCTGGCCAGCGACGTTCAAGCTGAGCATGGCGCCGTCGTTGACACCCAGGCGATCGGCTTCGGACTTGGCCAGTGCGACGTAGGCGGCCGGAATGCGTTCCTGTACCGGCGCGGCTTTCGAAGAGTTCTCTTCGCTGCCGAACAGGTGGAAGAACGGTACGACTTGCCAGGTGCCCTGGGCCGGGTTGAACGCGCGCGGAACATTGGCGAACCAGTTCAGCGCGTCACCGTTGCTTTCGATCAGGCGGGTGCCCGGGTCGCCAGCGCGGATGTGACCACCGACTTCGTCCTGGAACTTGTTCCAGGCTTGCGGCGAGTTCCAGCCCGGAGACCAGGCGAATGGCACTTGCTGACGCGGTTCGGCCGAGCCCGAGTAACCTTCCATGGAGAAAGCGAACGCGGTGTCATTGTCCTGCGGGGTACGCGGTTCGTGCACGCTGATGTCGGCGCGCATGGCGGTACGACCGGAGTAACGCAGCGGTTCACGGGCCAGTTTCATGCCCTTGATGCGGAACGCGGCGGACGGCGCAGCGTCGACGATGGCCGCCAGTTGCGGGGTGCTCGAGGCGACCGCAGCGGTGACGTGGTCCAGTTGCGTCCAGTCGATCGGCTGGTTCAGCAGGGTCGAGCGCAGGGCATGCAGCCAGCGCCAGCCTTCGTGAACCAGGATGCTCGCGTCCATGTACTTCGGATCGAACACCTGGAAGAAGCGCTGGGCGCGACCTTCCTGGCTGACCAGCGTACCGTCGCCTTCAGCGAAGCTGGCGGCTGGCAGAACCAGGTGCGCACGATCGCTGGTAGCGGTCTTCTGATGGTCGGCCACGATTACCACTTTCGCAGCGGTCAGGGCGGCATCAACCTTGGCTTTGTCGGTACGGGTGTACAGATCGTTTTCCAGCACGACGACGGCGTCGGCCTTACCGTCGATGACGGTTTGCAGCGCGGCGTCGACCGATTCGCCACCGAGCATGGCCAGGCCGAGGCTGTTGGCCTCAGGCACGACCAGGCTGATGGAGCCGTTCTTCTCGCGCAGCTTCAGGGCCTTGGCGATGTTCGCAGCGGCTTCGATCAAGGCTTTGGAGCCCAGGGAAGTACCGGCGATGATCAGTGGGCGCTTGGCCGCGAGCAGGGCGTCGGCGATGCGCTTGGCCAGTTCGAGGGCTTCAGCGTCCAGGCCTTCAACGGCTGGAGCACTGGCGTCGAGGGCGTGGGCTACGGCGAAACCGATGCGTGCCAGGTCGTCGGGAGCGGCGTGGACGCATTCTTCGGCGATGTCGTCGAGCTTGGTTTCAGCCAGGCTGGCGATGAACAGCGGGTTCAGCGCGTGCTGGCCGATGTTCTTCACGGCGGCGTCGAGCCAAGGCTGAACACGCATGGCGTCGGCCATGTCTTCAGCTTTGCCCTTGACCGATTGACGCAGGGACAGCGCCATGCGGGCGGCCGTCTGGGTCAGGTCTTCACCGAGGACGAAAATCGCATCGTGGTCTTCGATGTCGCGCATGTTCGGCACTGGCAGCGGGCTGTCTTTGAGCACTTGCAGGACCAGACGGATACGCTCCAGCTCGGCAGCTTCGATACCGGAGTAGAAGTGCTCGGCACCAACCAGTTCGCGCAACGCGTAGTTGCTTTCGAGGCTGGCACGCGGCGAACCGATGCCGACGATGTTGCGACCGCGCAGCAGGTCGGCGGCTTTATCCAGCGCTTCGTCGAGGCTCAGCTTGGTGCCGTTGGCCAGCAGCGGCTGACGCGGACGGTCTTCACGGTTGACGTAGCCATAGCCGAAACGGCCACGGTCGCACAGGAAGTACTGGTTTACCGAGCCGTTGAAACGGTTTTCGATACGACGCAGTTCACCGTAGCGTTCGCCCGGGGAAATGTTGCAACCGCTGGAGCAGCCATGGCAGATGCTCGGCGAGAACTGCATGTCCCACTTACGGTTGTAGCGCTCGGAGTGAGTCTTGTCGGTGAACACGCCGGTCGGGCAGACCTCGGTGAGGTTGCCGGAGAACTCGCTTTCCAGGGTGCCGTCTTCAACGCGACCGAAGTACACGTTGTCGTGAGCGCCGAATACACCGAGATCAGTGCCGCCGGCGTAGTCCTTATAGAAGCGCACGCAGCGGTAGCAAGCGATGCAGCGGTTCATTTCGTGGGAAATGAACGGGCCCAGTTGCTGGTTCTGGTGGGTGCGCTTGGTGAAGCGGTAACGGCGCTCGTTGTGGCCGGTCATTACCGTCATGTCTTGCAGGTGGCAGTGACCGCCTTCTTCACAGACCGGGCAGTCGTGAGGGTGGTTGGTCATCAGCCATTCAACAACACTGGCGCGGAACGCCTTGGACTCTTCATCTTCGATGGAGATCCAGGTGTTGTCGGTGGCAGGGGTCATGCAGGACATGACGATACGACCACGGGTGTCGTTTTCGTCGGTGTACTGCTTGACCGCGCACTGGCGACAAGCGCCAACGCTGCCAAGGGCAGGGTGCCAGCAGAAATACGGAATATCGAGGCCCAGAGACAGACATGCCTGTAACAGGTTGTCTGCCCCATCGACTTCGAGCGCTTTGCCGTCTACGTGGATAGTGGCCATGGTTCAAAGTTCTTCGTTGGCCCGGTGTCAGCGGGCGTGGCTAATGGAATCTTGTTGTCCGCGTGAATCAACACAGCCGTTAAAGGCGTCATCACACGAAAAGCGAAGGGCACGGACCCTTCGCTTTTTTAAGCGTTTACGCGCCGACTACGATCGGCCTTGCCAGAGGCGGGACGGCGGCGCTGACTGGCGCGATACCGGCTTCGAACTCATGGCGGAAGTATTTGATTGCGCTGCCCAACGGCTCCACGGCGCCCGGTGCGTGAGCACAGAAGGTCTTGCCTGGGCCGAGGAAACCGACCAGACCCAGCAGGGTCTCGATGTCGCCTGGCTGGCCTTCACCGTTCTCGATGGCCATCAGGAGCTTGACGCTCCATGGCAAGCCATCGCGGCATGGGGTGCAGAAACCGCAGGATTCGCGAGCGAAGAACTGCTCCATGTTGCGCAGCAGGGACACCATGTTGACGCTGTCGTCCACCGCCATGGCCAGGCCGGTACCCATACGGGTGCCCACTTTGGCGATGCCGCCGGCATACATTTGTGCGTCGAGGTGTTCCGGCAACAGGAAACCGGTACCGGCGCCGCCTGGCTGCCAGGCCTTGAGCTTGAAGCCGTCGCGCATGCCGCCAGCGTAGTCTTCGAACAGCTCGCGACCGGTGACGCCGAATGGCAGTTCCCACAGGCCCGGGTTCTTGACCTTGCCGGAGAAGCCCATGAGCTTGGTGCCCATGTCTTCGCTGCCTTCGCGGGCCAACGACTTGTACCAGTCCACGCCGTCGGCAATGATCGCCGGGACGTTGCACAGGGTTTCAACGTTGTTCACGCAAGTCGGCTTGCCCCATACGCCAACGGCGGCAGGGAAGGGCGGCTTGGAGCGCGGGTTGGCGCGACGGCCTTCGAGGGAGTTGATCAGTGCGGTTTCTTCACCGCAGATATAACGCCCGGCGCCGGTGTGCACGAACAGTTCGAAGTCGAAACCCGAACCGAGGATGTTCTTGCCCAGCAGGCCAGCAGCCTTGGCTTCTTCCACGGCACGGTTGAGGTGCTTGGCGGCGGTGGTGTATTCGCCGCGCAGGAAGATGTAGCCACGGTAGGTTTTCAGTGCGCGGGCACTGATCAGCATGCCTTCGATCAGCAGATGGGGCAGTTGCTCCATCAGCATGCGGTCTTTCCAGGTGTTTGGCTCCATTTCATCCGCGTTGCACAGCAGGTAGCGGATGTTGATGGATTCGTCCTTGGGCATCAGGCCCCACTTCACGCCAGTGGGGAAGCCTGCACCGCCGCGACCCTTGAGGCCGGCGTCTTTCACGGTCTGGACGATATCGTCCTGAGCCATGTCGGCGAAGGCTTTGCGCGCAGCGGCGTAGCCGTTCTTGGCCTGGTACTCGTCGAGCCAGACAGCGTCGCCGTCGTCACGCAGGCGCCAGGTGAGCGGGTGAGTCTCGGCCGAACGCTTGATGCGGTTGGCCGGGCCGAAAGAAGTCAGGGTCATACGTAGCCCTCGAGCAATTTGGCAACGCCTGCTGGCTGCACATCACCGAACGTGTCGTCGTCGATCATCAACGCCGGCGCCTTGTCGCAGTTGCCGAGGCAGCAGACCGGCAGCAGGGTGAAACGACCGTCGGCGGTGGTTTGACCCAGGCCGATGCCGAGCTTGCTCTGGATTTCGCTGACCACGGACTCGTGGCCGCCGATGTAGCAGACCATGCTGTCGCAGACGCGAATGATGTGACGGCCGACCGGCTGACGGAAGATCTGGCTATAGAACGTCGCCACACCTTCAACGTCGCTGGCCGGGATGCCGAGAATCTCGCCGATGGCGTACAGGGCGCCGTCCGGCACCCAGCCACGTTCCTTCTGGACGATCTTCAGGGCTTCGATCGACGCCGCGCGCGGGTCTTCGTAGTGATGCAACTCGTGCTCGATGGCCGAGCGCTCGGTTTCACTCAAGGTGAAACGGTCTGTCTGGATAAGCGTGCTGTTCATGCTTAGCGGTCCACGTCGGCCATAACGAAATCGATACTACCCAGGTACGCGATCAAGTCCGCGACCATGCTGCCTTTGATCACCGAAGGGATCTGCTGCAAGTGCGGGAAGCTTGGGGTACGAATCCGGGTGCGGTAGCTCATGGTGCCGCCATCGCTCGTCAGGTAATAACTGTTGATGCCCTTGGTCGCTTCGATCATCTGGAAGGATTCGTTGGCCGGCATGACCGGGCCCCACGAAACTTGCAGGAAGTGCGTGATCAAGGTTTCGATGTGCTGCAGGGTGCGCTCTTTCGGCGGCGGCGTGGTCAGCGGGTGGTCCGCCTTGTACGGGCCTTCCGGCATGTTGCGCATGCACTGCTCGATGATCTTGATGCTCTGGCGCATTTCTTCCACGCGCACGATGCAGCGATCGTAGGCATCGCCATTGGCTGCCAGCGGTACTTCGAATTCGAAGTTTTCGTAACCGGAGTATGGACGCGCTTTACGCAGGTCGAAGTCGCAACCGGTCGAACGCAAGCCTGCACCGGTGACGCCCCATTCCAGGGCCTCTTTGGTGTTGTAGGCGGCGACGCCGATGGTCCGGCCACGCAGGATGCTGTTGTCCAATGCGGCTTTCTGGTATTCGTCCAGACGCTTTGGCATCCACTCGACGAAGTCTTTCACCAGTTTTTCCCAGCCGCGCGGCAGGTCGTGGGCGACGCCACCGATGCGGTACCAGGCCGGGTGCAGACGGAAACCGGTGATGGCTTCGATCACCGTGTACGCCTTCTGGCGGTCGGTGAAGGTGAAGAACACCGGGGTCATGGCGCCGACGTCCTGGATGTAGGTACCCAGGAACAGCAGGTGGCTGGTGATCCGGAAGAACTCGGCCATCATGATGCGGATGACGTCGACCTTCTCTGGCACCTTGATGCCGGCCAGTTTCTCGACCGAGAGCACGTACGGCAGGTTGTTCATCACGCCGCCGAGGTAGTCGATACGGTCGGTGTACGGGATGAAGCTGTGCCAGGACTGACGCTCGGCCATCTTCTCGGCGCCACGGTGGTGGTAACCGATGTCCGGAACGCAATCGACGATCTCTTCACCGTCCAGCTGCAGGATGATGCGGAACGCACCGTGTGCGGAAGGGTGGTTCGGACCGAGGTTGAGGAACATGTAGTCCTCGTTCGGGCCGGAACGTTTCATGCCCCAGTCTTCAGGCTTGAAGCGCGCGGCCTCTTCCTCAAGCTGTTGCTTGGCCAGGGTCAGGCTGAACGGATCGAACTCGGTGGCGCGCGCCGGGAAGTCCTTGCGCAGCGGATGACCTTCCCAGGTTGGCGGCATCATGATGCGCGTCAGGTGAGGGTGGCCTTTGAAGTCGATGCCGTACATGTCCCAGACTTCACGCTCGTACCAGTTGGCGTTCGGCCAGATGCTGGTGACGGTCGGCAGGCTGAGGTCGCTCTCGGACAGGGCGACTTTGATCATGACGTCGCTGTTACGCTCGATCGACATCAAGTGATAGAACACGGAGAAATCGGCGCCGTTCGGCAGCCCTTGACGCTTGGTGCGCAGACGCTCGTCCACGCCGTGCAGGTCATAGAGCATGACGTACGGCTTGGGCAGGTTACGCAGGAAGGTCAGGACTTCGACGAGTTTGGCGCGGGCAACCCAAAGCACCGGCATGCCGGTGCGGGTAGGCTGGGCGGTGAACGCCTCCGGGCCAAAACGGTTGTTCAGTTCGACGACCACATCCTGGTCGTCTGCCTTGTAAGGCGGGATGTACAGAGCACTGCCTGTAGTCATGGTTATTTATCGCTTTCGGTCAACGTAAAGAATGAAGCCAGTTTCTCGTTCTATTAAAGAAGCAGATCTGGATCAGACTTCGTCGGGGCTGCGCAGGTTGGTTACCTGAATACGCTGTTCGCGGCGCTTTTCCTTCTCGGAAGGCATCTCGGCGCGATACACGCCTTGATCACCGACGACCCAGGAAAGTGGGCGACGCTCCTGGCCAATCGACTCCTGCAACAGCATCAAGCCTTGCAGGAAAGCTTCAGGGCGGGGCGGGCAGCCAGGCACGTAGACGTCCACGGGCAGGAACTTGTCCACCCCTTGAACCACGGAGTAGATGTCGTACATGCCACCGGAGTTGGCGCACGAACCCATGGAAATAACCCATTTAGGTTCGAGCATTTGCTCGTAGAGACGCTGAATGATCGGCGCCATCTTGATGAAGCAGGTACCGGCGATAACCATGAAATCCGCCTGACGCGGCGATGCCCGGATAACTTCGGCGCCAAAGCGCGCGATGTCGTGGGGCGCCGTGAAGGCGGTGGTCATTTCCACATAGCAGCACGAAAGACCGAAGTTATACGGCCACAGGGAGTTCTTGCGCCCCCAGTTGATCGTGCCGTTAAGCACGTCTTCGAGCTTGCCCATGAAAATGTTTTTGTGGACTTGATCTTCTAACGGATCGGAAACGGTTTCCCGTTCGCCAATCGGATACTGCTCGTTAGGAGCATCGGGGTCGATCCTGGTGAGATTGTATTGCATTGCCAAAGCCTCATTGTTTCAGCTTCGCTTGCCGCTTGCGCCGAGCTTCCGGAGCCCAATCAAGGGCGCCCACTCGGAATAGGTAGACAAGACCTGCCAACAGAATTGCTATGAAAACGAGAGCTTCGACGAATCCGGTCCAGCCGCTTTCGCGGACGGACACAGACCATGCAAAGAGAAAGAGGGCTTCGATATCGAAGATCACGAAGAGCATCGCGACCAGATAGAATTTGGCTGAGAGCCGCAAGCGGGCGCCACCTGTAGGTAGCATGCCGGACTCGAACGGTTCATTTTTGCTGCGGCCCCAGGCTTTTGACCCGAGGAGGCTGGAAACACCGAGCATGAAGGCACAGAGGCCGACAACACCTAGAAGGAAAATGGCAAAGCCCCAGTTGTGGGCCATGAGTCCTGTCGCTTCGGGCATGCTGGTAATCCTTAACAGAGAGCAAAAGGTCTCTGAGCTTGAAAAGAAACAAAGCAGTGACGATATGTCGCAGCAATCAATCCCGCTGATTTTATGGCTAAACACCCGGCAAGTAAAATTCCTATAGCGAAATTATTTATAGGAATAAGGACATAGCGAGCCCTCGAGGTCCTGTAGCCCTTGACCAATGGGCATTAGCCGGCATTTCGTCAATTATGTTTTGTAGGGAATGTAACGAACATAATGTCGGCTAAATGATAATCAATATTGATTGGATTGGGTTTTAAACTGTTTATTCCGCAAGTGCGCAGAAAGTTGCCTTATATGCGCGTTACTGCAAGTAGCGACGGGGTGGGTTTCGGCAGATTTTTCCGGCGCCGATAGCGCAGTGTACCCATGTGTTTTGTCTGTCTGAGCGCGATCCACTGCAGGGGCGAGCCTGTTCGCGATAGCGCCAGGTCAGTCGACATCGTCTCTGTCTGATCCGCCGCTTTCGCGAGCAGGCTCGCTCCCATGGGGGGGGGTGGGGGAGCTGGAGGATTGACGCGCAAAAAAACGCCCCGAACCAGTCGGGGCGTCAGATGTGCAGCGCTGCGGTTAGCTTTCTATTCGGCCCGCAGCGGCTGATGTCTCAGGCGAAGCAGATCAGTGGAACTGTTCTTCTTCGGTCGAACCGGTCAGTGCGGTGACCGAAGACGAGCCGCCCTGGATCACAGTGGTCATGTCGTCAAAGTAGCCGGTGCCCACTTCCTGCTGGTGAGCCACGAAGGTGTAACCCTTGGCAGCGTCGGCGAACTCCTGCTCTTGCAGCTTCACGTAGGCAGTCATGTCGTTGCGGGCGTAGTCGTGCGCCAGGTTGAACATGCTGTGCCACATGTTGTGAATGCCAGCCAGGGTGATGAACTGGTGCTTGTAGCCCATGGCGGACAGTTCGCGCTGGAACTTGGCGATGGTCGCGTCGTCCAGGTTTTTCTTCCAGTTGAAGGAAGGCGAGCAGTTGTACGACAGCAGTTGGTCCGGGTATTCCTTCTTGATCGCTTCAGCGAAGCGACGAGCCTCGTCCAGGTCTGGCTTGGCGGTTTCGCACCAGATCAGGTCGGCGTACGGCGCGTAGGCCAGGCCGCGAGCGATGGCCTGGTCCAGACCGGCGCGCACTTTGTAGAAGCCTTCCTGGGTACGTTCGCCAGTCACGAATGGCTGGTCGTACGGATCGCAGTCGGACGTCAACAGGTCAGCGGCGTTAGCGTCGGTACGGGCCAGGATGATGGTCGGAGTACCGGCAACGTCAGCAGCCAGACGAGCAGCGGTCAGCTTCTGCACGGCTTCCTGGGTCGGAACCAGTACTTTACCGCCCATGTGGCCGCATTTCTTCACGGAAGCCAGTTGGTCTTCGAAGTGAACGCCGGCGGCGCCTGCTTCGATCATGCTCTTCATCAGCTCGTAGGCGTTCAGTACGCCGCCGAAACCGGCTTCGGCGTCAGCCACGATTGGAGCGAAGTAGTCGATATAGCCGTCGTCGCCCGGGTTCTTGCCGGCTTTCCACTGGATCTGGTCGGCACGACGGAACGAGTTGTTGATGCGCTTGACCACGGTTGGAACCGAGTCCACCGGGTACAGCGACTGGTCCGGGTACATCGATTCGGCGGAGTTGTTGTCCGCAGCCACTTGCCAGCCCGACAGGTAGATCGCCTGGATACCGGCTTTGACTTGTTGCACAGCCTGGCCGCCGGTCAGGGCGCCCATGCAGTTGACGAAATCTTTCTCAGGACGGAAGGCTGGCTTGGCACCCTGGGTAACCAGGTTCCACAGCTTCTCGGCGCCCATTTTTGCAAAGGTGTGCTCAGGTTGAACCGAGCCACGCAGACGGACGACGTCAGCAGCGGAGTAAGTGCGTGTCACGCCTTTCCAGCGCGGGTTTTCAGCCCAGTCTTTTTCGAGGGCTGCAATTTGCTGTTCGCGTGTCAGTGCCATGGGAGATAAACCTCGTCGCGTCTTTATGAAAAGTTGTTCTGCGGTGGAAAATTCCTGCGCTCGCTGACCAGAAGCTTAGGTGGTCAAGTCGGGTTCGGCGGGGGAGGCGACGGGATGAACGATGGGCTCGAGGGGAAGTGAGCAGGTAAGGGCGAACTGGCGGGCGCATTCGGGCGTCGTGGGCCTTGGTGCGAACTTCAGTGTGATGCCGGGTTTACCTAAATACGCTTCCGTCCCTCGGGACAACTTCGTTCCAGTCGGCAACCTCGTCAAACACACCTTGTGGGCGGTACAGACACGAAGCGGTTCGCGGGGTAGGTGCGAACATCGCCTCGAAGGCCCTTGCCAGGGCCCCTGATTAGCGGGAGCGAGGCCATCATGCCTTTGCTTTTTTGGCTCGTCAAACGTTTTGTAGTGCTTTTTTTCAAGCACTACATCTTTGGTCTAATACGACTAATCAGTCAGTTTTCGGTGACTTAGTCCAAAGTGTCGACTTTCACTCGCAGGGTCATGTCATCGCGCCCTTGAGTCGAGTAGCTGCGGGCTACGCCCTGTTTGTCGGCCTGAGTCTGGCGATTCACGCCAGCCAGCAAGATCCATTCGCCCAGGCGCCCGGTGACGGTTGTGTCGGTACTTTGTACGTTCACTACATCGGGACGTTCCTGGCTCATGCGGTCACGGTTGGTACTGATCGACAGGTGAACGATTTCACCGGTGACGTTGGCGGTGACGTAAAAACCCTGGGTGACGTTGCGGTATTCGGTCTGGCTGCGCAGGTCGCCGTAGGAGTCCGACTGGGTGCTGGTCAGTGGCACGCTTTGGCCGACCTGGATCAGTGCCGGCATGCCATCGGTGGCCTGGACTTGTTGAATCCCGCCGTCACGGCTTGCGGTGCTGCGGCTGATGATGCGGGTCTGACTGGGCTTGGTGCCGTTCACCGAATAACCCTGGTCGCCCTGTACGTTGTTTTCGTTGGTATCGACGGTGATCAGCAGGCGCTTGGGTGCGGTGTCGAGTTGGCCGATCAGTGCCTTAAGTTCGTCGATCTTGCGTTGATCGGCATTGACGATGAGCTGATTGCCATAGGCGCTGACGGTGCCGTCCTTGCCGACGAAATCCTGCGCCACGGGCAGCATGTCGGCACTGGTGTGGTAATTCAAAGGCACGATTTCGGTGGCTGCCATGACCGAAAAACTGCAGGTCACCAGCAGTGTGGTGAGCAGGGTGCGTAGGGACATATCCGTTATCTCCGCCAACTTCAAAGTGTTGATATTGCCAGTTTGTCGGCCCGGTAGGGGGCAAGTTGAATCGTAGACAGCAAAACGCCCCGGCATCGTGTGATGTCGGGGCGTTTTGCGGTGCGATCGAAGCTTTTGTGGCGAGGGAGCTTGCTCCCTCGCCACGGGGTATCAAGCCGAATGGCGAACCATGTCCACATGCGGAATCCCTGCTTCCAGGAACTCCTCACTGACCAGGCTGAAGCCCAGGCGCTCATAGAACGCCGTGGCTTGAACCTGGGCGCTGAGCATCTGTTGCTTGAGCCCGCGCTCTTCGGCTTCGCCGATCACGGCTTGCATCAGCGCATCGCCGACTTTCAAGCCGCGCCAGTCCTTGAGCACCGAGACCCGGCCGACGTGACCGTCGGGCAGCAGGCGTGCGGTACCAATCGGAAAGTCGCCTTCGAACGCAAGGAAATGCACGGCGGTTGCGTCGTCGGCGTCCCATTCCAGTTCAGGTGGTACGCATTGCTCGGCGACGAACACCGTTTCACGAATGCGCCGGATCTCGGCGTTGTCCTTTTGCCAGTCTGCGACACGTACGTGAATCTTATTCATCGGCGAACCCCAGGCTTCCTTGCTTGACCAGTTCGCACAGCAGGCCGCGGCCGTCTTCGTCGCTCAGCCAATCACCAAGGTTGTCGATGTGCAGGGCGTCGGCGGCGCAGATCATCTTCAGCAGTTCGCGCAGTTTGCCCGGCAGATAACGGCTCTGGCCGCTGGCGAACAGTAGCAGGTCGTCATCGACTTCCGACCACGCCAGGCGCGCGCTCGGGTTGCGGATCAGTACGGCGCCTTGCTCCAGCGCACCGAGGACGTCCTCTTCTTCGAGGTCTTCAGGGCCGACCACCAGTTCCGGGTAACGCGGTTCGGTCATGAACTGGCCGAACCAGGTCAGCAGCAGGCGCTCGTCGCTCATGTGTTCGGCCAGCAGGCTTTTCAGGCGATCGAGGGCGTCGTGCTGGATCTGGTGTGGATCGGCAGCAGGCAGGGCGTCGGCGTCGGTGTAGCGCTCTTCGTCCGGCAGGAACTGGCTGAGGAAGTCGGTGAAGTGGGTCAGCACTTCAGCGGCGCTCGGTGCGCGGAAACCGACCGAGTAGGTCAGGCAATCATCAACGGCAACGCCGCAGTGGGCCAGGCGTGGCGGCAGGTACAGCATGTCGCCCGGTTCCAGGACCCACTCATCGGTCGCTTCGAAATCAGCGAGGATGCGCAGGTCGGCGTGTTGCAGCAGCGGGCTCTCGGAGTCGCACATCTGGCCGATTTTCCAGTTGCGCTTACCGTGGCCTTGCAGCAGGAACACGTCGTAGTTGTCGAAGTGCGGACCAACGCTGCCACCCGGCGCGGCGAAGCTGATCATCACGTCGTCGATGCGCCAGCTCGGCAGGAAACGGAAGTTTTCCAGCAGTTCGCTGACTTCCGGTACGAACTGGTCGACGGCTTGAACCAGCAGGGTCCAGTCGCGTTCCGGCAATTTGCTGAATTCGTCCTCGGCAAACGGGCCGCGACGCAATTCCCATGGACGCTCGCCGTTCTCGATGATCAGGCGCGATTCAACTTCTTCTTCCAGCGCCAGGCCGGCCAGTTCGTCAGCGTCGATCGGGCTTTCGAAATCAGGAATGGCCTGGCGGATCAGCAGTGGTTTTTTCTGCCAGTAGTCGCGCAGGAATTCCCGTGCCGTGATGCCGCCCAGAAGTTGCAGAGGAGTGTCAGGATTCATGTGTAACCTATTGAAAAAAAGCACTTTTCATACGGGAATAAAAACGCCCGGCGCGGCCGGGCGTCTTAAAGGGTTCTAACGGTCGATCAGATGCGTTTGGCTTGCTCTACAGCGTTACCGATGTAGTTGGCCGGGGTGAGCAATTTCAGCTCGGCCTTGGCTGCGGCTGGCATGTCCAGGCCGTCGATGAAAGTCTGCAGTGCTTCGGGGCTGATGCCCTTGCCGCGGGTCAGTTCTTTCAGCTTTTCGTACGGGTTTTCGATGTTGTAGCGACGCATCACGGTCTGGATCGGCTCGGCCAATACTTCCCAGCACGCGTCCAGGTCAGCGGCAATCTTCTGCTCGTTGAGCTCCAGCTTGCTGATGCCTTTGAGGCTGGCTTCGTACGCGATCACGCTGTGGGCGAAGCCGACACCGAGGTTGCGCAGTACCGTGGAGTCAGTCAGGTCGCGCTGCCAGCGGGAGATCGGCAGCTTGCTCGCCAGGTGCTGGAACAGTGCGTTGGCAATGCCCAGGTTGCCTTCGGAGTTTTCGAAGTCGATCGGGTTGACCTTGTGCGGCATGGTCGACGAGCCGATTTCGCCAGCGATGGTGCGCTGCTTGAAATAACCCAGGGAGATGTAGCCCCAGATATCACGGTCGAAATCGATCAGGATGGTGTTGAAGCGTGCAATGGCGTCGAACAGCTCGGCAATGTAGTCGTGCGGTTCGATCTGCGTGGTGTACGGGTTGAAGCCCAGGCCCAGCTCGTCTTCGATGAAGGCGCGGGCGTTGGCTTCCCAGTCGATCTCAGGGTAGGCCGACAGGTGAGCGTTGTAGTTGCCGACAGCGCCGTTGATCTTGCCCAGCAATGGCACGGCAGCGACTTGAGCGATCTGGCGCTCGAGGCGGTAAACCACGTTCGCCAGTTCTTTGCCCAGGGTGGTCGGCGAGGCTGGCTGGCCGTGGGTGCGCGACAGCATCGGTACATCGGCGAAACGGATCGCCAGTTCGCGGATGGCGTTGGCGGTCTGGCGCATCAGCGGCAGCATCACGTCATCACGGCCTTCGCGCAGCATCAGGGCGTGGGACAGGTTGTTGATGTCCTCGCTGGTGCAGGCAAAGTGGATGAATTCGCTGACCTTGGCCAGTTCCGGCAGCTTGGCCGCTTGCTCTTTGAGCAGGTATTCGATGGCTTTGACGTCGTGGTTGGTGGTGCGCTCGATCTCTTTGACGCGCTCGGCGTGCTCCAGAGAGAAGTTTTCCGCCAGGGTGTTCAACACCGCGTTGGCTTCGGCGGAGAACGCCGGCACTTCGCTGATGGCAGGGTGAGCGGCCAGGCGCTGGAGCCAGCGCACTTCAACCAGGACGCGGGCACGGATCAGGCCGTACTCGCTGAAAATTGGGCGCAGGGCCTGGGTTTTGCCGGCGTAGCGGCCGTCAACAGGGGAAACCGCAGTGAGCGAAGAAAGCTGCATGGGGTGTTCTCGGACAGTCGGGCAACGAAATGGGGCGCGTATCATACATGAAAAAATCCGCCGGTCCGTCGCCAACTGACCGGCGTATTACGCGTATTGCTAAGTCTGGAACTGTCGATGCGGGTTATTCGTTACGCATCAAGGGGTAAAGCTCTTTGAGCAATTTGCGGCGGCTGATCACCAGCTGCCAGCGATGCCCGCCCAATTGTCGCCACAGGCGCGCCGAACGAATGCCGGCCAGCAGCAAGGCGCGAATTTTCGAGGCATTGCTCGGTTGCTGCAGATTGCGCATGTCGCCGTGCACCTGGATGCGTTGGCGCAGGGTGCTCAGGGTGTCCTGGTACAGCGCGCCGCAGGCGGCCACCACGTTTTCGTGGGCCGGGCCGAAATGTTCGACCTGGGACTGAATTTGCGGCAGACGCTTGCCGATGATGTCCAGCATATCGCTGCGCTTGGCCAGTTGGCGCTCAAGGCCGAGCATGGCCAGCGCGTAGCGCAGTGGCTCGCGCTGCAGGGCGCTCGGGTCGCGTTCAAGGGCGCCGATCAACGCGCGATAACCTTCACGCAGATTGAGGTCGTCGCCGCCGTAGACTTCCAGGGTGTCCTTGGGGTCGCGGATCAACAGGCTGCCGAGCATGCAGGTCAAGCCTGCTTCGCTGGTCTGGCCGGTCTTGGCGATCTTGTCGACCAGCACGGCGGCGAGAAACACGCCGCCCAGCGCGGTCAGTTGTTCCTGGGTCGGGGTCATTGGGCCTGACCTTTACTGGTCCATGGCTCAGCCACTTCAATGACGCCGCCGCCGAGGCAGATTTCGCCATCGTAGAACACCACCGATTGACCGGGAGTGACCGCGCGCTGCGGATCATCGAACGTCGCGCGGTAGCCGGTGGCGGTCTTTTCCAGGGTGCAAGGCTGGTCGCTTTGGCGATAACGCACTTTGGCGGTCAGCTTGCGCGGCTGGCTCAGGTCGATCGGGTTGACCCAATAGATATCCGAAGCGAGCAGGGCGCGGGAGAACAGCCACGGGTGATCGTTGCCCTGGCCGACGATCAGCTCGTTGTGCTCCAGGTCCTTGATCAGCACGTACCACGGCTCGTCACTGGCGTCTTTCAAACCGCCGATGCCCAGGCCCTGGCGCTGGCCGATGGTGTGGTACATCAGGCCGTGGTGACGGCCGATGATTTCACCTTCGGTGGTTTTGATTTCGCCCGGTTGCGCCGGCAGGTATTGCTTGAGGAAGTCGCTGAAACGGCGTTCGCCGATAAAGCAGATCCCGGTGGAGTCCTTTTTCTTCGCGGTCGCCAGTTCATATTTCTCGGCAATCGCGCGCACTTGCGGTTTTTCCAGTTCGCCGACCGGGAACAGGGTCTTGGCGATCTGCTCACCGCCAACGGCGTGCAGGAAGTAGCTCTGGTCCTTGTTCGGATCGAGGCCCTTGAGCAGTTCGGTGCGGCCGTCGATGTCGCGGCGACGCACATAGTGACCGGTGGCGATCAGGTCGGCGCCCAGCATCATGGCGTAGTCGAGGAACGCCTTGAACTTGATCTCGCGGTTGCACAGGATGTCCGGGTTCGGCGTGCGTCCGGCCTTGTATTCGGCCAGGAAGTGCTCAAACACGTTGTCCCAGTACTCGGCGGCGAAGTTGGCGGTGTGCAGCTTGATGCCAATTTTGTCGCACACGGCCTGGGCGTCCGCCAGGTCATCCATGGCGGTGCAGTATTCCGTTCCATCGTCTTCTTCCCAGTTCTTCATGAACAGGCCTTCCACCTCATAACCCTGCTCGATCAGCAGGAGGGCGGAAACGGAAGAGTCCACGCCGCCGGACATGCCGACAATGACGCGCTTCTTTTGTGTGTCAGAAGGGGCTGGATCACGCATAGGGATTCAATGAGTGTCTTGAAAAAGGACGCGATTCTAGCAGGCTCAGGCCCGCAAGGCTAAAGAGAAGGACGGATCAATTCGAGGCTGAAGTGCTGGCCGCCCAGATAGTCGTCGATGCAGCGGATGATCAGCTCGCTGCGCCAGTTGTCGCGCTGCTCGATTAATTCGTCGCGGGTCAACCACTTGGCGGCGATGATGCCGTCGTCCAGTTGATAGTCCGGGTGGTGTTTCAGTGGTTTGGCGATGAAGCAGACTCGTTGGTAAGTCACGCCGTTGCTTGGGGCTGTGTAGAGATAAATGCCCAGCACGCCGGTGGGTTCGACGTCCCAGCCGGTTTCCTCGAGGGTTTCGCGGATGGCGGCTTCAATCAGGGTTTCGTCCGGATCAAGGTGGCCGGCGGGCTGGTTGAGTACGTTACGCCCGGCCTTGTGTTCTTCAACCATCAGAAAGCGGCCGTTGTCCTCGACGATGGTGGCGACAGTGATGTGGGGTTTCCAGTCCATGTGTTGCCCTCGATTCTGAATGTTGAAATACATACTCTGCAGGAGCTGGCTTGCCAGCGATAGCGGTAGGCCAGTCACCACTAATGTTGAATGGTAGGCCGCCATCGCTGGCAAGCCAGCTCCTACAGGGTTTTGTGTAGATCCATAAAAGGCGCAAACACAAACCCCGGCACGGGGCCGGGGTTTGTGGTGCTTCCTTACAACCTTACACCAGCGCAGCAATCGCCGCGTTGAGTGTGGCGCTTGGGCGCATGGCTTTGCTGATCAGCTCGGCACTGGCGTGGTAGTAACCGCCGATGTCGACTGGCTTGCCCTGAACGGCGTTGAGCTCGGCAACGATGGTTGCTTCGTTCTCGGTCAGGGTCTTGGCCAGGGTCGCAAACTGCGCTTGCAGTGCAGTGTCTTCGGTCTGGGCAGCCAGGGCTTGAGCCCAGTACAGCGCCAGGTAGAAGTGGCTGCCGCGGTTGTCGATGTTACCGACTTTGCGCGATGGCGACTTGTTGTTGTCCAGGAACTGGCCGGTGGCCTGGTCCAGGGTCTTGGCCAGAACCAGCGCCTTTGGATTGTTGTAGGTCGCGCCCAGGTGTTCCAGGGACGCGGCCAGTGCCAGGAATTCACCCAGCGAATCCCAGCGCAGGAAGTTTTCTTCCAGCAGCTGTTGAACGTGCTTCGGAGCCGAACCGCCGGCGCCGGTTTCGAACAGGCCACCGCCATTCATCAGCGGCACGATCGACAGCATCTTGGCGCTGGTGCCCAGTTCCATGATCGGGAACAGGTCGGTCAGGTAGTCGCGCAGTACGTTGCCGGTCACCGAAATGGTGTCCTTGCCTTCGCGGGTGCGCTGCAGGGTGTACTTCATTGCGTCGACCGGTGCCATGATCTGGATGTCCAGACCGGCAGTGTCGTGATCCTTCAGGTAAGCCTGAACTTTCTCGATCACCACGCCGTCGTGGGCGCGCATTGGGTCCAGCCAGAAGATCGCCGGGGTGCTGCTGGCGCGAGCACGGTTGACGGCCAGTTTGACCCAATCCTGGATCGGCGCGTCTTTGGTCTGGCACATGCGGAAGATGTCGCCGGCTTCAACCGGCTGTTCCAGCAGCAGGGTGCCATTGGTGTCGGTCACGCGGACCACGCCGTTGGTCTTGATCTGGAAAGTCTTGTCGTGGGAACCGTACTCTTCGGCTTTTTTCGCCATCAGACCGACGTTCGGCACGCTGCCCATGGTGGTTGGGTCGAAAGCGCCGTTTGCCTTGCAGTCTTCGATGACCGCCTGGTAGATGGTGGCGTAGCAGCGATCCGGGATCACAGCCTTGGTGTCGTGCAGCTGACCGTCGGTGCCCCACATTTTGCCGGAGTCACGGATCATGGCCGGCATCGAGGCGTCGACGATAACGTCGCTCGGCACGTGCAGGTTGGTGATGCCTTTGTCGGAGTTGACCATCGCCAGGGAAGGGCGAACGGCGTAGACCGCCTGGATGTCAGCTTCGATCTGCGCTTGCTGCTCGGCCGGCAGGGCCTTGATGCGAGCGTACAGGTCGCCGATGCCGTTGTTCAGGTTGAAACCGATCTGGGCCAGCACGTCAGCATGCTTGGTCAGTGCGTCTTTATAGAACTCGGCAACGATCTGGCCGAACATGATCGGGTCGGAAACCTTCATCATGGTGGCTTTCAGGTGAACCGACAGCAGCACGCCTTGTGCCTTGGCGCTTTCGATTTCAGCGGCAATGAATGCGCGCAGAGCGTTTTTGCTCATGACGGCGCAGTCGAGGATCTCGCCAGCCTGAACGGTGGTCTTTTCTTTCAGGACGGTGGTGGTGCCGTCTTGAGCGATGAGTTCGATCTTCACGGCGCCAGCGGCGTCGATCAGGGCAGCTTTTTCGCTACCGTAGAAATCACCGGTGCTCATGTGCGCGACGTGGGACTTGGAGTCCGCAGCCCAGGCGCCCATTTTATGCGGGTGCTTGCGAGCGTAGTTCTTGACCGACAGCGGCGCTCGACGGTCGGAGTTGCCTTCACGCAGAACCGGGTTCACGGCGCTGCCCTTGACCTTGTCGTAGCGCGATTTGACTTCTTTGTCAGCGTCGCTGGTCACGGTTTCCGGGTAGTCCGGCAGGGCGTAGCCCTGGGCTTGCAGTTCTTTGATCGCGGCTTGCAGTTGCGGAACCGAGGCGCTGATGTTCGGCAGCTTGATGATGTTGGCTTCAGGCGTAACGGCCAGGTCGCCCAGTTCGGCGAGGTGGTCGGCTACGGCTTTGTCACCCAGTTGCTCGGGGAAGCTGGCCAGGATGCGCCCTGCAAGAGAGATATCGCGGGTTTCCACGGCGATATCAGCCGAGGCGGTGAACGCCTCTACGATAGGCAACAGTGAATAGGTGGCGAGGGCTGGGGCTTCGTCGGTGAAGGTATAGATGATCTTCGAGCGGGTGGGCATATTCGGATTAACTCTCTCTTCTTTGCTAAAGCGTGCGCAGAAACTCGAGGGGCGCCGGGTAAGCGCGTTCGTTCAAAGTCATCCATGAGCCGAATATCGAGGTTTCGTTGCTGTGATGTTGGGTGCATCAGTAGGGCGTCAGGCAGCCGGACTGCGGTAACAGGCCGGCCTGTCGAGCTGAAAGCCTCATCATAGAGCCTTTCAGTCGTCGTGACCCTTTGGTCAGCGGCGGCATTATACATAGGTAGCTGGCAATCTGCCGATGGTTCATACGCAACGATTCTCGTCCATTGGTCTAAAGGTCGCAGGGGCGAGTGGCGCGCATCGTCATTCGTCGTGCTGGAGTTTGGCGCTTTTCCCTTTGCTTTCAGGCTTGTAGCGCGCGAGTTGTAGGGCTTTGCAGCAGATGGATGGAACATAGGGTTTGCGCGCCGATTCAACTGGGTTACGCTCGAACCAAGCCAGATGTTCAATCCAATCAATGGAGTTCAGCATGGGTTACAAGAAGATTCAGGTTCCGGCCGTCGGCGACAAAATCACCGTCAATGCAGACCATTCTCTCAATGTTCCTAATAACCCGATCATCCCCTTCATCGAAGGTGACGGCATTGGTGTCGACATCAGTCCGGTCATGATCAAGGTTGTCGATGCTGCTGTGAAAAAGGCTTACGGCGGCGAGCGCAAGATTTCCTGGATGGAAGTGTACGCCGGGGAAAAAGCGACTCAGGTTTACGATCAGGATACCTGGCTGCCTCAGGAAACCCTGGATGCGGTCAAGGATTACGTGGTTTCCATCAAAGGCCCGCTGACCACGCCGGTCGGTGGTGGCATCCGCTCGCTCAACGTGGCGCTGCGTCAGCAACTCGACCTCTACGTCTGCCTGCGCCCGGTGCGCTGGTTTGAAGGCGTGCCTAGCCCGGTCAAGAAGCCAGGCGATGTCGACATGACCATCTTCCGCGAGAACTCCGAAGACATCTACGCCGGCATCGAGTGGAAGGCCGGTACGCCGGAAGCCACCAAGGTCATCAAGTTCCTTAAAGAAGAAATGGGCGTTACCAAGATCCGTTTCGACGAGAACTGCGGTATCGGCGTCAAGCCGGTTTCCCTGCAAGGCACCAAGCGTCTGGCGCGCAAGGCCCTGCAATACGTGGTCGATAACGATCGTGATTCGCTGACCATCGTGCACAAAGGCAACATCATGAAGTTCACCGAAGGTGCCTTCAAGGAATGGGCCTATGAAGTGGCAGCCGAAGAGTTCGGCGCGACCCTGCTCGATGGTGGTCCGTGGATGCAGTTCAAGAACCCGAAAACCGGTAAGAACGTCATCGTCAAGGATGCCATCGCCGACGCCATGCTCCAGCAGATCCTGCTGCGCCCGGCCGAGTACGATGTGATCGCGACCCTGAACCTGAACGGCGACTACCTCTCCGACGCCCTCGCGGCGGAAGTGGGTGGTATCGGTATCGCGCCGGGTGCCAACCTGTCCGACACCGTGGCCATGTTCGAAGCCACCCATGGCACCGCACCGAAGTACGCGGGCAAGGACCAGGTCAACCCGGGTTCGCTGATTCTGTCCGCCGAAATGATGCTGCGCCACATGGGCTGGACCGAAGCGGCCGACCTGATCATCAAGGGCACCAACGGCGCGATTTCCGCCAAGACCGTGACCTATGACTTCGAGCGTCTGATGGATGGCGCCAAGCTGGTTTCTTCTTCCGGCTTCGGCGATGCACTGATCTCGCACATGTAAGCGAACGACAGGCATGCAAAAAACCGCCCGGCTCGAGTGATTGAGCCGGGCGGTTTTTTATATGACTGGATGGCGGTGCGGTCTTAGGCCGTAACGGTCGATTGTGCGGTGGAAGTCACGGTTTTCGAGGCATCCACGGGGTTACCGATGTTGACCGCATGCAGGCCCTTGGGTCCCTGGATGATTTCGAATACCACAGCTTGTCCGGCCTTCAGGGTTTTATAACCATCCATCTGGACGGCCGAGTAGTGAGCAAACAGGTCTTCTGTCTTGCCGTCCTCATTGATGAACCCGTAACCCTTGGCATTGTTGAACCATTTGACCTTGCCACTGACCTTGACGCCTGACATACCCATATCCCTCTGCAACAGACTCCATCACTGGAGTATCATCCAGTTCATCCGCAGTCACTTCTTTAGAAAAAAGTTGACTCCGCGGACCTTTTTTACCCACTGTGGGCTCTATTGTTTGTAACACCCTTTTGCCGATAGTCAAGTTGACCCGGCAGTCGGAGTTGAAAACGCTGATAGCCGCCCCCACCACTGTATTTGAACAACAGACGAACCTTTCTTTCCATGCATGCAATCAGCCAGATTCGACTAACATTCAATCAGGATCGCCCGACTCTCCAGAAAGATCGCCCGGAGGAACACGACGACGATTCCGCAGGCATTGCTGTTCAGGAGGCCAAGCCTGCGTTACAGGCGCCGCCAATGTACAAGGTGGTTTTGTTCAATGATGACTACACACCGATGGATTTCGTCGTCGAAGTGCTCGAGGTGTTTTTTAACCTGAATCGCGAGCTGGCGACCAAGGTCATGCTGGCCGTTCATACAGAAGGACGGGCAGTATGTGGAGTGTTTACCCGCGACATCGCCGAGACGAAGGCCATGCAGGTCAACCAGTACGCCAGGGAAAGCCAGCATCCGCTACTCTGTGAAATCGAGAAGGACGGTTAATCGCCGACCACTTGGGTATGAGGTGAAGCTATGTTAAACCGCGAGCTCGAAGTCACCCTCAATCTTGCCTTCAAGGAGGCCCGTTCGAAGCGTCATGAATTCATGACCGTCGAACATCTTCTGCTGGCCCTATTGGACAATGAGGCTGCCGCCACTGTTTTACGTGCGTGCGGCGCAAACCTCGACAAACTCAAGCATGACCTGCAGGAGTTCATCGACTCCACCACGCCATTGATCCCCGTGCATGACGAGGATCGTGAAACCCAGCCAACCCTGGGCTTCCAGCGTGTACTGCAGCGTGCTGTGTTTCACGTACAGAGCTCGGGCAAACGCGAAGTGACTGGCGCCAACGTGCTGGTCGCGATCTTCAGTGAGCAAGAGAGTCAGGCAGTGTTCCTGCTGAAACAGCAGAGCGTTGCGCGCATTGATGTCGTCAACTACATCGCTCATGGCATTTCCAAAGTGCCAGGGCATGGCGATCACTCTGAAGGTGAGCAAGATATGCAGGACGACGAGGGCGGTGAGTCTTCATCTTCAGGCAATCCCCTGGATGCTTATGCCAGCAATCTTAATGAACTCGCGCGCCAGGGTCGTATCGATCCGTTGGTAGGTCGTGAGCTGGAAGTCGAACGCGTTGCGCAAATCCTGGCGCGTCGTCGTAAAAACAATCCGCTGCTGGTGGGCGAGGCGGGCGTGGGTAAAACCGCGATTGCCGAAGGCTTGGCCAAGCGCATTGTCGACAACCAGGTGCCGGACCTGCTGGCCAACAGCGTGGTTTACTCCCTTGATCTTGGCGCGTTGCTGGCCGGGACCAAATACCGCGGTGATTTCGAGAAGCGCTTCAAGGCGTTGCTCAATGAACTGAAAAAACGTCCGCAGGCGATCCTGTTCATCGACGAAATCCACACCATCATCGGTGCGGGTGCCGCGTCCGGTGGCGTAATGGATGCTTCGAACCTGCTCAAGCCATTGCTGTCGTCCGGTGATATCCGTTGCATCGGCTCGACCACCTTCCAGGAATTCCGCGGGATTTTCGAGAAGGACCGTGCCTTGGCCCGGCGCTTCCAGAAAGTCGACGTGTCGGAGCCTTCGGTGGAAGACACCATCGGTATTCTGCGTGGCCTCAAGGGTCGTTTCGAGAGCCATCACAATATCGAATACAGCGATGAAGCCCTGCGCGCGGCCGCCGAACTGGCTTCGCGCTACATCAATGACCGTCATATGCCGGACAAGGCTATCGACGTCATCGACGAGGCGGGAGCCTATCAGCGCCTGCAGCCGGTCGAGAAGCGTGTGAAACGCATCGAAGTGCCGCAAGTCGAGGACATCGTCGCGAAAATCGCGCGGATCCCGCCAAAGCATGTCACCAGTTCCGACAAAGAACTGCTGCGTAACCTTGAGCGCGACCTGAAGCTGACAGTGTTTGGTCAGGATGCAGCGATTGATTCGCTGGCAACTGCGATCAAACTGTCCCGTGCCGGCCTGAAGTCGCCCGACAAGCCTGTTGGTTCGTTCCTGTTCGCCGGGCCTACCGGTGTCGGTAAAACCGAAGCGGCGCGCCAATTGGCCAAGGCTTTGGGTGTCGAGTTGATTCGCTTCGACATGTCCGAATACATGGAGCGGCACACTGTATCGCGTCTGATTGGTGCACCTCCGGGCTATGTCGGGTTCGATCAAGGCGGTCTGCTGACCGAAGCCATCACCAAGCAGCCTCACTGCGTGCTGCTGCTCGATGAGATCGAGAAGGCGCATCCGGAAGTCTTCAACCTGCTGTTGCAGGTGATGGACCACGGTACGCTGACCGATAACAACGGGCGCAAGGCGGACTTCCGAAACGTGATCGTCATCATGACGACCAACGCCGGTGCCGAGACCGCAGCGCGTGCTTCGATCGGTTTCACCCATCAGGACCACTCGTCCGATGCGATGGAAGTGATCAAGAAGAGCTTCACGCCGGAGTTCCGCAACCGTCTGGACACCATTATCCAGTTTGGTCGCCTCAGCCATGAGGTCATCAAAAGCGTGGTGGACAAGTTCCTTACCGAACTTCAGGCGCAGCTGGAAGACAAGCGTGTATTGCTGGAAGTCACCGATGCTGCCCGCAGCTGGCTGGCGGCCGGTGGTTACGACTCGGCAATGGGTGCTCGACCAATGGCCCGCCTGATCCAGGACAAGATCAAGCGTCCACTGGCGGAGGAGATTCTCTTTGGCGAACTGGCCGAACATGGTGGTGTGGTGCACATCGACATCAAGGACGGCGAGCTGACCTTCGATTTCGAGACCACAGCCGAGATGGCCTGACGTTAAACCGCAACAAAGCAAAAAGGCGCCGAATTGGCGCCTTTTTGCTGTCTATCAAATCGCAGGCAAACAAAAACGCCCGGCATTAAGCCGGGCGTTTTGTATTGACTTGATTAGCGAGCGCGGTAAGTGATGCGCCCTTTGCTCAAGTCATAGGGCGTCAGCTCGACGCGCACTTTGTCACCGGTAAGAATACGGATGTAGTTCTTGCGCATCTTGCCGGAAATATGCGCGGTTACGACGTGCCCATTTTCCAACTCCACGCGAAACATGGTGTTGGGCAGGGTGTCGACGACAGTGCCTTCCATTTCGAAGCTGTCTTCTTTCGACATGCAGTAAAGCCCTCGGTGTCCAGTGAATGGCCCGGTGCAACTGCGCCAGGCAAAAGCGGCGTGCATTGTGCCCGAAAAGTGGGGGTCAAGCCAAGGGGTTTAGGGTGGGCTCTAGTTCAGGACGACCCAGCGCTGGTTAACCAGCAGCTCTATGGGGCGGTATTGCGTCTTGTAGCTCATTTTTTTGCAGTTTTTGATCCAGTAACCCAGGTAGACCGCCTCCAGCCCCAGCCGCCGGGCCTCGGCGATTTGCCAGAGGATCGCGTAGCGCCCCAGGCTGCGTCGTTCTTCCGCCGGTTCATAGAAGGTGTAGACCGCCGAAAGGCCGTTGGGCAGCAGGTCGGTGACGGCGATCGCCAGCAACCGTCCGTCGAGACGAAATTCGTAGAACCGGGAAAACGGCAGGTCACGTACCAGGAAGGTGGAAAACTGATCGCGGCTGGGTGGGTACATGTCGCCATCGGCGTGGCGTTCTTCGATGTACCGTTGATAGAGATCGAAATACTCTTCGCTGAAACCCGGCTTCGCCGGGCGCACTTGCAAGTCGGCGTTGCGCTTGAAAATTCGCTTCTGCTGACGGTTGGGGGTGAATTGTCCTACAGGGATGCGCGCGGGCACGCAGGCATTGCAGTTCTGGCAATGGGGACGATAAAGATGATCGCCACTGCGACGAAAACCCATTTCCGACAGGTCTGCGTAGACATGCACGTCCATGGGCTGGCTAGGGTCAAGGAACAGGGTCGTGGCCTGCTCCTCAGGCAGATAGCTGCAAGAGTGGGGCTGAGTGGCATAGAACTTCAAACGCGCCAACTCGGTCATGATCAACCCTCGGGATAATGCTTTCGATTAAGTGTAAGCCACGCGCGTAAAAGTCGCTCAGCAAACCCAGGTTGCGCGGCTGGGTTGATCAAGATATTGCGCCAGATAACCGGCAAACGCGCTGCGGGGAATGGCTCGCGCGCCGAGGCTGTGCAGATGGTCGGTAGGCATCTGGCAGTCGATCAGGACAAAACCCGAGTCTTTCAGATGTCGCACCAGGGTGGCAAAACCAAATTTGGACGCGTTGTCGGCTCGGCTGAACATTGATTCGCCGAAAAACATCCGCCCCATCGCCAAGCCATACAGACCGCCCACCAGTTCATCCTGATCCCAGACTTCCACCGAGTGCGCGAACCCGCGGCGATGCAGTTCAATGTAGGCGTCCTGCATCGCCCCGGTGATCCAGGTGCCGTCGGCATATTCCCTGGGGGCTGCGCAGGCGTGGATCACGGCGGCAAAATCGCGATCGAAAGTCACCTGATAACGTTGCTGGCGCAGCAATTTATTCAGGCTGCGGGAAACGTGCAGTTCGTCGGGAAACAAAACCGTGCGTGGGTCGGGCGACCACCAGAGGATTGGCTGACCCTCCGAGAACCACGGAAAGCAGCCGTGACGATAGGCCTGGATCAGCCGATCGGCGGACAGGTCGCCACCGGCAGCCAGCAACCCGTTGGGGTCGCGCATGGCTTTTTCCAGCGGCGGGAAAGTCAGGGTGTTGCGTTGTAACCAAGTCAGCATGGCGTCCGGGCTTGCAGAAGGGGAGGGCGGTGGCGGGCCATGGGCCCGCCTTCAAGTGTGCCGTTAAACAACGGGAATGTCGTCGAGGTATTTTTCCGCGTCCAGCGCCGCCATGCAGCCAGCTCCCGCCGACGTGACGGCCTGGCGATAGACGTGATCGGCTACGTCGCCGGCGGCAAACACGCCCGCAATGGCGGTTGCGGTGGCATCGCCCTCGCTGCCGCCCTTGACCAGCAGATACCCGTCGCGCATTTCCAGTTGGCCGACGAACAGGTCGGTATTGGGTTTATGGCCGATGGCGATGAACACGCCGGCCAGGGCCAGCTCACGGGTTTCACCGGTAATGCTGTCGCGCAGACGGGCGCCGGTCACGCCGCTGGCGTCGCCCAGTACTTCATCCAGATTCTGGTTCCAGTGCAGGCGGATATTGCCATTGGCGGCTTTCTCGAAGAGTTTGTCCTGGAGGATTTTCTCGGACCGCAACTTGTCCCGGCGGTGAATCAGATGAACTTCCCTGGCGATGTTCGACAAGTACAGCGCCTCTTCAACCGCGGTGTTGCCGCCGCCAATCACCGCGACCACTTGATTGCGATAAAAGAAACCGTCGCAAGTCGCGCAGGCGGAAACGCCTTTGCCGGCAAACGTTTCTTCCGACGGCAGCCCCAGGTATTGCGCGGAGGCGCCAGTGGCGATAATCAGCGCGTCGCAGGTGTAAGTGCCGCTGTCGCCAGTCAGTTCAAACGGGCGCTGTTGCAACTTGGCAGTATGGATGTGGTCGTAAACGATCTCTGTGGCAAAGCGCTCGGCGTGTTTTTGCATGCGTTCCATCAGCACCGGGCCGGTGAGGCCTTCGACATCGCCTGGCCAGTTATCGACTTCGACGGTGGTGGTGAGCTGGCCACCTGCCTGTATGCCGGTAATGACAACGGGTTTGAGGTTGGCGCGGGCGGCATACACGGCTGCGCTGTAACCGGCGGGACCGGAACCCAGAATGATCAGGCGGTGATGCTTCGCTTCGCTCATAAAAACACCTCATAAGCCTTTGTCACAAAAGAGAATGCATGCTCAAATTGAGTCGCATGTAATGTGCTGTTGACTATGCTACACCCAAGGATCACAAGCATGGCATCGGGCGTACAAACCCGTACAATGCCTGGCTGTAACAGCGTTTGTAACAAAATAAGCATTGCGTTTCGTGTTTATAAAAACCGGGGGGCAGTGTTAAAAGTAGTCTCAGTTATGGCTGTCAACTTTTTACCTGCCTGGATTGGGCAGTTTTTTATAGTCAATCAACAGATGGACGCGCCTTGGGCGCAGGAATAGTAGCGTTTTGAAGAAATCCACCGAAGCACCCAAAACAGTCGTGCCGCTCTGGCGTCAGCAATTGCACTACCGCCTCAAGGAAGGTGCATTGATCGCCATTGGCGCGTTGTGCCTGTTTCTGATGATGGCCTTGCTGACCTACGGCAAGGACGATCCGGGCTGGAGCCATAACAGCAAGATCGACGATGTTCAGAACTTCGGCGGCCCGGCGGGCTCCTACAGCGCCGATATCCTGTTCATGGTGCTCGGTTACTTTGCCTACATTTTCCCGTTGTTGCTGGCGATCAAGGCCTACCAGATCTTCCGTCAACGTCACGAGCCGTGGCAGTGGAGCGGCTGGCTGTTCTCCTGGCGCCTGATCGGCCTGGTGTTCCTGGTGCTGTCCGGTGCGGCGCTGGCCCATATCCATTTCCACGCTGCGACCGGTCTGCCAGCCGGCGCTGGCGGCGCGCTGGGCGAAAGCCTGGGTGACCTGGCGAAAAACGCCCTGAACATTCAGGGCAGCACGCTGCTGCTGATTGCCCTGTTCCTGTTCGGCCTGACGGTGTTTACCGACCTGTCGTGGTTCAAGGTGATGGACATCACCGGCAAGATCACCCTCGACCTCTTCGAACTGTTCCAGGGCGCAGCCAATCGCTGGTGGGCGGCCCGTACCGAGCGCAAGCAACTGGTGGCGCAACTGCGTGAAGTCGACGACCGCGTGCACGACGTGGTTGCGCCGACCGTCACCGATAAACGCGAGCAGGCCAAGGTCAAAGAGCGCCTGATCGAGCGTGAGCAGGCCCTGAGCAAGCACATGTCCGACCGCGAGAAACAGGTGCCGCCGGTTATCGCGCCTGCGCCGGTCAAGCCCGCCGCTCCAAGCAAGCGAGTCGAAAAAGAGAAACAGGCTCCGCTGTTCGTCGACAGCGCCGTGGAAGGCACCTTGCCGCCGATCTCGATTCTCGACCCGGCAGAAAAGAAACAACTCAATTACTCGCCTGAATCCCTGGCCGCGGTTGGCCACTTGCTGGAAATCAAGCTCAAGGAATTCGGCGTCGAAGTCACCGTGGATTCGATCCATCCGGGCCCGGTGATTACCCGTTACGAAATCCAGCCTGCCGCCGGTGTGAAAGTCAGCCGCATTGCCAACCTGGCCAAGGACCTGGCGCGTTCCCTGGCCGTGACCAGTGTGCGGGTGGTGGAAGTGATTCCGGGCAAGACCACGGTCGGTATCGAGATTCCCAACGAAGACCGGCAGATCGTGCGCTTCTCCGAAGTGCTGTCGACCCCCGAGTACGACAACTTCAAATCGCCGGTCACGCTGGCACTGGGTCATGACATCGGCGGCAAGCCGGTCATCACCGACCTGGCAAAGATGCCGCACCTGCTGGTGGCGGGTACCACCGGTTCCGGTAAGTCGGTGGGCGTGAACGCGATGATCCTGTCGATCCTGTTCAAGTCTGGCCCGGAAGACGCCAAGCTGATCATGATCGACCCGAAAATGCTCGAGCTGTCGATTTACGAAGGCATCCCGCACCTGCTGTGCCCGGTGGTCACCGACATGAAGGACGCGGCCAATGCCCTGCGCTGGAGCGTTGCCGAAATGGAGCGGCGCTACAAGCTGATGGCGAAGATGGGCGTGCGAAACCTGTCCGGCTTCAACGCCAAGGTCAAGGAAGCCCAGGACGCCGGCGAACCGTTGAGCGATCCGCTGTACAAGCGCGAGAGCATCCACGACGAGGCGCCGCTGTTGCAAAAGCTGCCGACCATCGTTGTGGTCGTCGACGAGTTCGCCGACATGATGATGATCGTCGGCAAGAAGGTCGAAGAGCTGATCGCCCGTATCGCCCAGAAGGCCCGTGCGGCTGGTATCCACTTGATCCTCGCGACCCAGCGTCCGTCGGTTGATGTGATCACCGGTCTGATCAAGGCCAACATTCCGACCCGTATGGCGTTCCAGGTGTCGAGCAAGATCGACTCCCGGACCATCATCGACCAGGGCGGCGCCGAGCAACTGCTGGGCCATGGTGACATGCTGTACATGCCGCCAGGCACCAGCCTGCCGATCCGCGTCCACGGTGCCTTCGTTTCCGACGACGAGGTTCACCGCGTGGTCGAGGCCTGGAAGCTGCGTGGCGCGCCGGAATACAACGACGACATCCTCAACGGTGTCGAGGAGGCCGGCAGTGGCTTTGAAGGCAGCAGCGGTGGTGGCGACGGTGATGATCCGGAAGCCGACGCGCTGTACGACGAAGCGGTACAGTTCGTTCTGGAAAGCCGCCGTGCCTCCATTTCCGCGGTTCAGCGCAAACTGAAAATCGGCTACAACCGCGCCGCGCGCATGATCGAAGCCATGGAAATGGCCGGCGTCGTGACGTCCATGAATACCAACGGTTCGCGTGAAGTCCTGGCCCCTGGCCCGGTACGCGACTGACCGGAATTGAAAAGGGGCGGCGCCCTGAGGCGTCGTCCGCACTCCCACGAATGTTATGAGGACTCCCATGCGTCTGATCCGCATGCTGTTGCTGCCGGTACTGGCTTTGACCACGCTCCAGGCTCACGCCGATGACAAGGACGTGGCGCGCCTGACTCAATTGCTGGAAAAATCCCAGACCCTGACTGCGCGTTTCTCCCAGCTGACCCTCGACGGCACGGGTACCCAATTGCAGGAAACCGCCGGTGAAATGTCCCTGCAGCGCCCGGGGCTGTTCTACTGGCACACCAATGCGCCAGCCGAGCAGACCATGGTCTCTGATGGCAAGAAAGTCACCCTGTGGGACCCGGATCTGGAGCAGGCCACCATCAAGAATCTTGATCAGCGTCTGACCCAGACCCCAGCCTTGCTGTTGTCCGGTGACGTGTCCAAGATCAGCCAGAGCTTTGACATCAGCGCCAAGGAAGCCGGCGGCGTGATCGACTTCACGCTGAAGCCGAAAACCAAGGACACCCTGTTCGACAGCTTGCGTCTGTCGTTCCGCAATGGTCTGGTGAATGACATGCAGCTGATCGACAGCGTCGGCCAGCGCACCAATATCCTGTTCACCGGCGTAAAGGCTAACGAGCCGATTCCGGCATCCAAGTTCAAGTTCGACATCCCCAAGGGTGCCGATGTGATCCAGGAATAACAGATTAACCCACTGATGAATTAACTGTGGCGAGGGAGCTTGCTCCCGCTGGGGCGTGAAGCACCCCCAAAAAAAGGGGACTGCTGCGCAGTCCAGCGGGAGCAAGCTCCCTCGCCACAGGTTTCCCGCAAATGTGTAATACGAGGTTTTAAACGCGCGCAATGGACCTGTTTCGCAGTGCCCCGATCGCTCAGCCCTTGGCCGCCCGTTTGCGCGCGACCAATCTGGATGAGTACGTCGGTCAGGAACACGTGCTCGCTCGCGGCAAGCCTTTGCGCGAAGCCCTGGAGCAGGGTGCCCTGCACTCGATGATTTTCTGGGGGCCGCCGGGGGTGGGTAAAACCACGCTGGCGCGGTTGCTGGCGGAAGTCTCGGAGGCGCATTTCGAAACGGTGTCGGCGGTGTTGGCCGGGGTCAAGGAAATCCGTCAGGCGGTGGAAATCGCCAAGCAGCAGGCGGCGCAATACGGTCGACGGACGATTCTGTTCGTCGACGAAGTGCACCGCTTCAACAAGTCCCAACAGGATGCGTTCCTGCCGTATGTCGAAGATGGCACGCTGATTTTCATCGGCGCGACCACCGAAAACCCCTCGTTCGAACTCAACAACGCTTTGCTCTCGCGCGCACGGGTCTATGTGCTGAAAAGCCTCGACGAGTCCGCGCTGCGCAAACTGGTGCACCGCGCACTGACGGAAGAGCGGGGGCTGGGCAAGCGCAACCTGACCCTCAGCGATGAAGGCTTCCAGATGCTGCTGTCGGCCGCCGATGGCGATGGCCGGCGTTTGCTCAATCTGCTGGAAAATGCCTCCGACCTGGCCGAAGACAACAGCGAGATCGGCACCGATCTGCTGCAAAGCCTGCTCGGCGATACCCGTCGCCGTTTCGACAAGGGTGGCGAAGCGTTTTACGACCAGATTTCCGCGCTGCACAAGTCGGTGCGCGGCTCCAACCCCGACGGCGCGTTGTACTGGTTCGCGCGCATGATCGACGGCGGATGCGATCCGCTGTACCTGGCCCGGCGCGTGGTGCGCATGGCCAGCGAAGACATCGGCAATGCCGACCCGCGTGCGCTGAGCCTGTGCCTGGCGGCGTGGGAAGTGCAGGAGCGCCTCGGCAGCCCCGAAGGCGAATTGGCGGTGGCTCAGGCCATCACCTATCTGGCCTGCGCGCCAAAAAGCAACGCGGTGTACATGGGCTTCAAGACTGCGCTGCGCGCCGCCGCCGAGCACGGCTCGCTGGAAGTGCCGCTGCACCTGCGTAACGCTCCGACCAAACTGATGAAGCAATTGGGCTACGGCGACGAATACCGTTACGCTCACGACGAGCCTGATGCCTACGCCGCCGGAGAAGACTATTTCCCGGAAGAACTCGACCCGATCCCGTTCTATCAACCTGTACCGCGAGGTCTTGAGTTGAAAATCGGCGAGAAACTCAATCACCTGGCGAAACTTGACCGATTAAGCCCGCGGCAACGGAGAAAATAGTGGTTCCCTTGATCATTGCGGTTTCAGTCGGCGGGATGGCCGGCACACTGTTGCGCTTCGCCACCGGCAACTGGATCAACGCTAATTGGCCGCGGCACTTCTATACCGCGACGCTGGCCGTTAATATCGTGGGCTGTTTGCTGATCGGCGTTCTATACGGTCTGTTTTTGATTCGCCCGGAGGTGCCCATTGAGGTGCGCGCCGGGCTGATTGTCGGCTTCCTCGGAGGGCTGACGACTTTTTCATCCTTTTCACTGGATACGGTGCGCCTGCTGGAAAGCGGGCAGGTGCCGCTGGCCCTGGGCTATGCGGCCATCAGCGTATTCGGCGGGCTGCTCGCCACCTGGGCCGGCCTGTCCCTGACCAAACTTTGATAACGAGAGACCGACATGCTCGATTCCAAACTGTTACGTAGCAACCTTCAGGACGTAGCGGACCGCCTGGCTTCCCGTGGTTATGCCCTGGATGTCGCGCGCATCGAAGCGCTGGAAGAACAGCGCAAGACCGTCCAGACCCGCACCGAAGCACTGCAGGCTGAACGTAACGCGCGCTCCAAATCCATCGGTCAGGCCAAGCAGCGCGGCGAAGACATCGCGCCGCTGATGGCGGACGTCGAGCGCATGGCGGGCGAATTGAGTGCCGGCAAAGTCGAACTGGACGCGATCCAGACCGAACTGGACTCGATCCTGCTGGGCATTCCCAACCTGCCGCACGAATCGGTGCCGGTCGGTAAAGACGAAGACGACAACGTCGAAGTACGCCGTTGGGGCACCCCGACTGCCTTCGACTTCCCGGTTCAGGACCACGTGGCCCTGGGTGAGAAGTTCGGCTGGCTGGACTTCGAAACCGCCGCCAAGCTGTCCGGCGCCCGCTTCGCACTGCTGCGTGGCCCGATTGCGCGCCTGCATCGTGCCCTGGCGCAGTTCATGATCAACCTGCACGTCACCGAGCACGGCTACGAAGAGGCCTACACGCCTTATCTGGTCCAGGCGCCGGCGCTGCAAGGCACCGGTCAGTTGCCGAAGTTCGAAGAAGACCTGTTCAAGATCGCGCGCGAAGGCGAAGCCGATCTGTACTTGATCCCGACCGCTGAAGTGTCGCTGACCAACATCGTTGCCGGTGAAATCGTCGACGCCAAGCAACTGCCGATCAAGTTCGTCGCCCACACGCCGTGCTTTCGCAGTGAAGCCGGCGCGTCGGGCCGTGACACGCGCGGCATGATCCGCCAGCACCAGTTCGACAAGGTTGAAATGGTGCAGATCGTCGAGCCGTCGCAGTCGATGGAAGCGCTGGAAGGCCTGACCGCCAACGCCGAGAAAGTCCTGCAACTGCTCGAACTGCCTTACCGCACCCTGGCGCTGTGCACCGGCGATATGGGCTTCAGCGCGGTCAAGACTTACGACCTGGAAGTGTGGATTCCGAGCCAGGACAAGTACCGCGAAATCTCGTCGTGCTCCAACTGCGGCGATTTCCAGGCCCGTCGTATGCAAGCGCGGTTCCGTAACCCGGAAACCGGCAAGCCTGAACTGGTGCACACCCTGAACGGTTCCGGCCTGGCGGTCGGTCGTACTCTGGTGGCGGTGCTGGAAAACTACCAGCAGGCTGACGGTTCGATTCGTGTACCCGAGGTACTGAAACCGTACATGGGTGGCCTTGAGGTCATCGGCTAAATGAACTATCTGCCGCTGTTTCACAACCTTCGCGGCAGTCGTGTGTTGGTCGTCGGTGGGGGGGAGATTGCCTTGCGCAAATCCCGCCTGCTGGCCGATGCCGGTGCGCTGCTGCGGGTGGTTGCACCTGAAATCGAAGCGCAATTGCGCGAACTGGTTACTGCCAGCGGTGGCGAGTGCCTGGTGCGTGGCTATGCCGAAACGGATCTGGACGGTTGCAGGCTGATCATTGCCGCCACCGACGATGAGACACTGAACGCGCAAGTCTCCGCCGACGCTCATCGGCGTTGCGTGCCGGTCAACGTGGTGGATGCGCCAGCGCTGTGCAGCGTGATCTTTCCGGCGATCGTCGACCGTTCGCCGTTGATCATTGCCGTGTCCAGCGGCGGCGACGCGCCGGTGCTGGCGCGTTTGATCCGCGCCAAGATCGAAACCTGGATTCCTTCGACCTACGGTCAGCTCGCTGGCTTGGCGGCGCGTTTTCGTCATCAGGTTAAAAAGCTGTTTCCGGATGTACAGCAGCGTCGCGGTTTCTGGGAAGACGTTTTCCAGGGGCCGATTGCCGATCGTCAACTGGCCGGGCAGGGCGGTGAAGCCGAACGGCTGCTGCAAGCCAAGATCGATGGTGAAGCGCCGGTGACCACCGGTGAGGTGTATCTGGTGGGTGCCGGGCCGGGCGATCCGGACCTGCTGACCTTTCGCGCCTTGCGCCTGATGCAGCAAGCCGACGTGGTGCTGTACGACCGTTTGGTCGCGCCGGCGATTCTGGAATTGTGCCGTCGCGATGCCGAGCGGGTGTACGTCGGCAAGCGCCGCGCTGATCATGCAGTGCCGCAGGATCAGATCAACCAGCAATTGGTGGATCTGGCCAGGCAAGGCAAGCGCGTGGTGCGGTTGAAGGGCGGTGATCCGTTCATCTTCGGCCGTGGCGGTGAAGAGATCGAGGAACTGGCAGCCCACGGCATCCCGTTCCAGGTGGTGCCGGGGATCACGGCGGCCAGCGGTTGCGCGGCCTACGCCGGGATTCCGCTGACCCACCGCGATTACGCGCAGTCAGTGCGGTTTGTCACCGGGCACTTGAAGGACGGCTCCACCGACTTGCCGTGGGCCGACCTGGTTGCGCCAGCGCAAACCCTGGTGTTCTACATGGGTCTGGTGGGCTTGCCGAGCATCTGCGAGCAGTTGATCAAGCATGGTCGCGGCGCGGATACCCCGGCAGCGTTGATTCAGCAGGGCACCACGGTCAATCAGCGGGTGTTTACCGGCACGTTGGCCGACCTTCCACGTCTGGTGGCGGAGCATGAAGTGCATGCACCGACGCTGGTGATCGTGGGCGAAGTGGTGAAACTGCGCGAGAAGCTGGCCTGGTTTGAAGGGGCTCAGGGGCAACTCTGAACCGGGTGTGCCAATCGCTGGCAAGCCAGCTCCCACAGGTTTTGTGTTGAAGCGACAATCTTCAACATCACATAGATCACTGTGGGAGCTGGCTTGCCAGCGATAGGGCTTTCAAAGCCTGCGTAAATTTCAGGCCCTGCGCCAAACCCCTCTGCCGCTCAACCGCTCCCGATCATGGGCAGTGGTGAAGTCCTGCTCCGGCCCTTTAGGCACGACTCCCGTCGGGTTAATGGTCTTGTGGCTGCCGTAGTAGTGATGCTTGATGTGGGTGAAGTCCACCGTCTCGGCAATCCCCGGCCACTGATACATCTCCCGCAGCCAGTTCGACAGGTTCGGATAATCGGCAATGCGCCGCAGGTTGCACTTGAAGTGGCCGTAATACACCGCGTCAAAGCGAATCAACGTGGTGAACAGGCGAATGTCTGCCTCGGTCAGGTATTCGCCGGTCAGGTAGCGGTTGGCGTCCAGTACTTGTTCCAGATGATCCAGCTCGGCAAACAACTCATCAAACGCCTGTTCATAAGCCTGCTGTGACGTGGCAAACCCTGCGCGGTACACGCCGTTGTTCACCGCTGGATAAATCCGCTCATTCAGCGCATCGATTTCGCCCCGCAGAGGCTGCGGATAGAAGTCCAGGTCATTGCCGGTCAACTCATCGAATGCGCCGTTGAACATGCGGATGATCTCCGCCGATTCATTGTTGACGATGCGCTTCTGCTGTTTATCCCATAGCACCGGCACGGTAACGCGACCGGTGTAGTTGGCGGTGTCGGCGGTGTAGCGCTGGTGCATGAAGTCGAAGTGATCGAGTTTGTCGCCGGTTGAGCCGTGGGCCTTGTCGAAGGTCCAGCCGTTTTCCAGCATCAAGTAGCTGACCACCGACACATCGATCAGGCTTTCGAGGCCCTTGAGTTTGCGCATGATCAGCGTGCGGTGGGCCCAGGGACAGGCGAGGGACACGTAAAGGTGATAGCGGCCCGCCTCAGCGGCAAAGCCACCGACCCCGCTCGGGCCGGGTTGGCCGTCGGCGGTCACCCAGTTACGACGCTGCGCCTGCTCACGCTGGAACGCGCCGTCCTTGCTGCTTTCGTACCATTTGTCCTGCCAGCGACCTTCGACTAATAAACCCATGTCCGTGACTCCTCAACCGATAAGCGTTGGAGAGGAGTCTATGCCCATGAGTTCGAACAAAAAGCGCAAAGATCGGGCGTCAATGATCGGTTAAATCGATTTGTCGCGAGAGTCCCAGTATTTCTCGGCCGTTTCGAACGCTTGCTCACGGCTTTGGCCGAGGCCGCGCAAGGCCAGGGCCATGGTCGAGATCAGGGCCATTTGCGGGTAGCTGTCGACCACATCGCCGCGCCAGACGGCCTTAAGATGCGCCGGGTCGAGGCCGGCCGGTTTGACGTGGCGCTGGCTCGACAGTTGCGGCCATTCCTCATCCCAGCTCTCGCCACCGGTGGTGCCGTACAAGTGGCTGTCGGCGTCCGGGTTGATCTCGATTTCGCCGCCGTCGCCCTTGACCACAATGGCCGTGTCCCCGAGCAGGCCACTGGCATCGCGGTGCACGGCCTGATAGCCGGGGTGGAAGATGCTTTGCAAGCCGCAGCGGGCGCCCAGCGGATTGAGGAACCGCGCCAACGAATGGATCGGTGAACGCAGGCCGAGGGTGTTGCGCAGGTCGATCATCCGTTGCAGCTGCGGCGCCCAGTCCACCAGCGGCATGAACGCCAGACCGCCGTTGTCCAGCGCCGTGCCGACCTGCTGCCAGTTGCGGCACAACGGGATCTTCAGCTCCTCGAGCAATTGCTCGCTGTACAGCCGACCGGCCGTGTGTGCGCCGCCACCGTGCATGAAAATCCGCACGCCGTTCTGCGCCAGGCACTTGGCGGCCAACAGATACCACGGCAAATGACGTTTCTTGCCGGCGTAGGTCGGCCAGTCCAGATCCACCGCCAGTGCCGGCGCTTGCAGGCGTTCGCGCAGGGCTTCGGTGAACCCGGCCATTTCTTCGGCGCTTTCTTCCTTGTGCCGCAGCAGCATCAGGAAGGCGCCGAGCTGGGTTTCTTCGACCTGTTCATCGAGCACCATGCCCATGGCGGCGCGGGCTTCTTCGCGAGTCAGGTCGCGGGCGCCGCGTTTGCCTTTGCCGAGGATTCGCACGAACTGGGCGAATGGATGTTCGGCAGGGGTTTCAAGGGTCAGCGCTGGATAGTCGGTCACGCTTTCCGGAGCCTTACTAACAGTTACATTTGTTTTATCTACCATAAATCAATCACTTACCTAATCTAACTTTTTTTCACGTTTTTTCGCGTGCAACGTGTGAACGGCTGTGAATTTGCCTGACGACAATCCCATGGCCACCCTCAATTGAGTGGGTGCCGGAAGTGGAGGTTACTGGGTCAACTGTCGGTTTCGGAAATAAATGCGACTGCTTCGAAATAAATGCAACTAACCTAGCAGCAATTCGCAACCTTCAGCCGCTAATAAGGCAGGGCAAGTTTGACGCGGTATGCGAAATCTCCCTGAACTCGTCAACCGCAAGTCAGGCCCAACGTGTGTTGCCGATTAGCTCACCAGTACCTTGCGCCCTTCGGTTTCATTGCCCAACCAGACAAGGAGAGAAATTATGAATTTTTTCATAATTGCGCATAAAGCGAAGTTCGGTGAGCTCGTAGCTTGCCTAACCGGTGAAGGCGCATAGAATATGCAAAATATTATGGTGCTGCGCCATTTTTATCGCCAATAGGTTTCCCAAAAGAAAATCTGATTGATGCGACTAGCCGCTCTCACATCGCCCCCTCATTGCACGCCTTTTCACCAAAGGTCAGCGGCTCTAATTCCCTGAGCCACCATACCTGAGCGCTATTCGTCGCTATACGGGTGAGGGGGCAGGCATTTTCTCGTCATAGATTTGCTGGCCACGGATAAGGCCCTCGGTTTGTCTTTTTGACAGAGCCGATGTCGTCTTGTTCGCGGCGTACCACATAGCTACGGAAATCATATCTGCGGCGGTAAAGGAAATCGGTGCCTCTGGGTTATTTCTTCTACTGTTAATTGACACCTGCATTGCGAGGACCTCAGCGTCAACGTTGTTTGCCAGCGCAGATGCTACTCGGCCCGCGCCGGAGCCTGCTCTACTTGTCTGATTCGACGCCAGTGCTTCCCACACGTCTGATGCAGCTTCTAGGCATTTCGAGAGTTCAATGTTCATTACGATTCCAATGAAGTATGAATCGCCCCGGGTTTCGTAGACACCTCCATGCCTTAAACTAAGGCCAATCAGGAGGTGCCATGAGCAACCCACGTTATCCCGAAGAATTCAAAATCCAAGCGGTCAATCAAGTGACCGAGAAGAAGTTGCCTGTCGCTGATGTGGCGGCGCGTCTTGGCGTGTCGACGCATAGCCTCTATGCCTGGATAAAGCGCTACAGCAAACCTCAGGCAGAACGGCAGCAAGACGATGATCAGCACGCTGAACTGCGTCGTCTGCGAGCCGAACTCAAGCGGGTCACCGAAGAGCGAGACATCTTAAAAAAGGCCGCCGCGTACTTTGCCAAGGAGTGCGGTTGAAGTACGCCTTTATCAAGCAGCGAGCGGGCGACTATTCGATTCGACGGCTTTGCCTGACGCTGAAAGTCCATCCCAGCGGTTATTACGCCTGGCTGTCTGAGCCGCAATCTGTACGCGCCAAAGACGACCAGCGACTGCTGGGTTTGATCAAGCATTCCTGGCTGGAGAGCGGTGGCGTTTATGGCTATCGCAAAGTCCATGACGATCTGCGCGAAGTCGGTGAGGATTGTGGTCGGCATCGTGTGGCGAGGCTGATGCGTCTTGAAGGTCTGCGCTCTCAGACAGGGTATCGACGCCGTCCTGGCAAATACGGCGGTAAGCCAGCGGTCGCCTCACCCAATTTACTGAAGCGCCAGTTCGATGTCGTAGAACCCAACAAAGTTTGGGTCACCGACATCACTTACATTCGTACGTATGAAGGCTGGCTGTATTTGGCGGTGGTGCTGGATCTGTTTTCTCGTCAGGTCGTTGGCTGGTCAATGAAGTCGCAGATGACCAGTGATTTGGCCATTGATGCGTTATTGATGGCGGTTTGGAGGCGAAAACCGAAACAAGAGGTGATGGTTCACTCCGACCAGGGCAGCCAGTACAGCAGCTCCGATTGGCGCAGTTTTTTGAAGGCAAACAATTTGGTTGCCAGCATGAGCCGCCGAGGCAATTGTCATGACAACGCCGTGGCTGAGAGCTTTTTCCAGCTTCTGAAACGGGAACGAATCAAGCGGAAAATCTACACCTCACGGCAAGATGCTCGTAGTGATGTGTTCGATTACATCGAGATGTTCTACAACCCAAAACGCCGCCATGGTTTCAACAATCAGCTGTCACCGGTAGAGTTTGAAAAACGTTACGCAATGAGCTTGCAAGGTGTCTAGAAAATCTGGGGCGATTCAGAAAGCCGCGAAAGGAGTCAACAATATCAAGCAGCCAACGGCAACTGCCCAGCCCCAGGCAAAACCGCTTTCTCCCTTGAAACGTCCCCCACTCAGTGAGCTCAGCACGTAAACGCCAATGCGATGAGCCAGTAGGTTGATTACGATGTCCAAAATGGACTCCATTCGATCTTAGTGCCCCATTGTCGGTGTTGTTTGCTAATTGCCGTCTGTCGCGAAGGACAGTCATCGACCCGAAGCTGACGGTCAGCAGGACATCTGGGTATCTTTATTGCGAAGTACCCATATTGCATCTGCTGGCTTCTACACTCACTTTCGCCACCCTGCCATGCGTTCATCGGCGAAATGCTGAATATCAAACGTTTGGTGGAATGATCTGATTTGAAAGAACGTGCAATATATCTATGATTTCGAGGCCTACACGAACGGCTTCCAACCGGCGAACGCCCCATTTTGAGAGAACGATCCTCGTGGAGTCCTTTCCAGCCGAATCGCACGAATCAAACACCACCCATTATGTTTTCGGTCCATTCTGCGTCGTGCCCGCGAAAAGGTTGCTTGAAAAAAATGGAGCGCCAGTCGAGATCGGTGGGCGAGCACTGGATTTATTGATTGCCTTGCTGGTGCGACCGGGCAGGGTGCTGACCAAGAGCGACCTGATCAAGCAGGTATGGCCCGATATCATTGTCGAGGAAGGCAGCCTGCGCTTTCATATGACGGCCCTGCGGCGGATTCTCGGTGATGGTGACGAAAACGCGCGATACATCTCCACGCAGGTCGGTGTGGGATATGCGTTTGTGGCACCTCTGGAAATACGATCGCCCGGGAGCCAACCAGCAGTTATCGAGGCACAAGCTACCGACGGCGAGCGTGTGGAGCGCCGATGTAACTTACCACCGCGAGCCAAGCTGTTCGGACGCGAAACCGATCTTCAATTAGTTATCGATCACATGCTGCAGCCCAAACTCTTTACCATTGTCGGCCCCGGTGGTGTTGGCAAAACCAGCCTTGCGATCGAGGTGGCGCACCGCATTTGCGCACAGGGTTACCAGACTGCCCGTTTCGTCGACCTGGCTCAGGTCGAAGACCAATCGCTGGTGCTTTCGGCGCTGGCCAGGTCGCTGGAAATACCGGTTCAGGCTGAAGACTCCATGTTTGTACTGCTTGCGCACTTACGCACGCAAAGGGTGTTGCTGGTCATCGACAACTGTGAGCATTTGATCGATGCGGTTTCTGAGCTCGTTGAGCAAATCAGTGACGCGGCCCCGAATGTCGGGGTTCTGGCCACCAGTCGCGAACCGCTGCGGGCCCGTGGCGAATACGTTCACTGGCTCAACCCTCTCGAATTTCCCCGCGAACCTCAGCACCTTTCTATCGAAGAGTTGCTGGGTTTTTCAGCGATCAGACTGTTTGTCGAGCGTGCATCATCGGGTAACACAGCACTGGTGCTGGACGATGATGATGCGCAATTGATTGCCGACATGTGCCAACGTCTGGAGGGTATGGCACTGCCGATCGAACTGGCGGCAATGCGCGTTGCAAGCCATGGACTGAAATCCACTCACGTATTGCTGGGCGAGCGTTTTTCACTGGGCTGGTCAGGACGCAGGACGGCTTTGCCGCGGCATCAAACGCTGCGCGCGATGCTCGATTGGAGTTACGACCTGCTGTCGCCGTTGCAGGGGCTGGCGCTGGAGCGGCTTTCGGTTTTCGTCGGACCGTTTTCTCAGGAAGCGGCGTCCCAAGTCATCGCCGACACCCAGATCGACACTGCCGCTGCGGCGGAGATCCTCGATGAGTTGGTCTGTAAAGGTCTGGTCACCATTGATCACAGCGACTTAAGGTGGACCTACCGCCTGCTGGAGATGACGCGCGCCTACACCCGGGAGAAGCTGGCCACGCGAGGTGATGTCGAGGTCAACGCACTGGCATTCAGGCATGCAGCTTTCTATATGGATCTGCTTGGACGCCTAGGCACCTCGCCCAATGAAATTTTCGACAATTCTCAGCGTCTTGCCAGTCAGTTGGGCAACGTCAGGAGCTCGCTGGAGTGGAGCTTCGGGCCGCAGGGTGATCCAGGGCTCGCGTTACCACTGGCAGCGGCCAGCGCACCGTTGTTCCTGCATTTTTCTTTGTTGGTCGAGTGCCGGACCTGGTGCACACGGGCGGCTGAATTACTCGAGCTGGGTTACTTCGGCACGCCAACTGAAATGGAATTGCAAGCCGCGCTCGGTCTGGTGCTTATGTTCACTCGTGGCAACAGCGAGGCGGCGCAGAAGGCACTGCACAGGGCACTCGACATCGCCATCTCATTGTCCGATTACTGGTCCCAACTCAGGCTGCTCGGACGGCTACAGATTTTCTATGAGCGCATCGGAGATTTTGCTTCTTCTTTGGCTTGGGCTGAGCAAGCCAGCGAGGTCGGCAACATTTTGAACAAGCCTGAAGCGATTGCCATTGCCGCTTCGCTTGCCGGTATTTCCCACCATCTGCTTGGCAACCAGCCGCTTGCTCGACAGCAACTGGAACGTTCATTGCGTAACAGCTTGCCGTCAAAACGCAGCGGTACGATCTACTACGGATTCGATCATCGTAATCGCACCGGATTGGCGTTGGCTCGAACCCTGTGGCTACAGGGTTTCCCTGACCAGGCCCGACGCTGGGCAGAGCAGATAGAGGCCGAGGCATCTGCGCTGCAGCACTCGGTCACCTACTGCATAGCAATGGTCTGGATCCTGTGCATTTACATCTGGACGGGGGATTTGAAGAAGGCGGCGGCGAGTCTCGAACGCTTCGCCACGATCGCCGAATCCAACGCACTCGGGCCTTACATTGCCGCGGCCCATGGCTTGCGTGCGGCGATCGCCATACGCGCCGAGCAGCCCGACAATTCTGTCGCGGTGCTCGAAGAAAGTCTGGCGCAGCTGCACGGCATGCGCTACGAACTGCTCACTACTTCATTCGAAATCTCGCTGGCCGAAGGCTTGATTCTGCGTCACCAATATGAAAAAGCCCGGGTATTGGTTGACGGTACGATCAGTCATTGCCGCACCAGCGGTGATGCCTTTGCACTGCCCGAATTGCTGCGAATCAAGTCCGGTCTCATCAAGGTCATGGATGGCGATGACGTGCATGCTGCGTCGGTCATGCTTGAAGAGGCGCGCACCTTGAGCCGGGAGCAGGGTGCCTGGGCCTGGGAATTGAGGGCATCGATGGACCTGGCGAAATTATGGCTGGAACAGGGCAATCGGCTGCAGGCGCTGGAGTTGCTCAGGGTATGCCGTGAAAGGGTATCGGAAGGCTTCGACACACTTGATGTGTGCCGACTGGAAGCACTCTGGCAGAAAACCCTGGGCGATACACAACCGTCTTGATGCCGTTGTGCGCAGCGAATCTTAATTAACCGGGGTAATCAGTGCGGCCATTTTTACCAGGTCGGCCAGCGAGCGGGCTTTCATTTTACGCATGACTTTGCCTCGATGAGCTTTGACCGTGATCTCGCTGATCTTCAGGTCGGCTGCGATGACTTTGTTCAACCGTCCGCTGACCACCGATGCCATGATTTCCTGTTCGCGAGGTGTCAGGGTTCGGTAGGCCTCCAACAGTGTGCGCAGGTTTTTTTCTCCGTCGATTGCGGCATGGCTGCTCTGCAGCGCATCGGCCATGGCTTTTAGCAACACGTCGTCGTTGAAGGGTTTGGTCAAAAACTCCACCGCACCCGCTTTCAAGGCCCGAACCGTTAGCGGGATATCGCCATAGCCGGTGATGAATATGATCGGCATGTTGCGCCTGTCGCCGGCGATGGATGTTTGCAGATCCAGGCCATTGAGGTCCGGCAGATTGATGTCCAGCACCAGGCAACTGGGTACAAGCGGCCGAGGCGCGTTGAGAAAATCCTGAGCCGACTCGAAAAGTCGTGGTTGCCATCCCGCGAAGCGGATCAACAACTCCAGCGATTCACGCACGGAGATATCGTCATCTACGACGAATACGACGGGCGTCTCATCACGCATCGGTAATTTTCCGTATCCAGGGGCGAGGGCGTTTTTCGGATTCAAGATGTCAGCTCCTAGTATATCCGGCTGCAAGTTCAATCAAGCGGAAGCGCGGCGCTCAATGCCTTGAGCAGTTGCGCCTCGCTGAAAGGCTTCATCAGACATTCCACCGCGTTGAAGTGGCGAAGTTGGGATTGCTCGCTGGCGTCGTCAAGAGCGGTGATAAAAATGACCGGTATACGGTACCCGCGACGCAACAATTCTTTTACTAGATCCGGCCCCGACATGCCCGGCATGGCCACATCCAAAATTAGGCAGCGTGTGAGGTCGAGACAATCGGACGCCAAGTACTCCTGCGCTGAAGCGAACGCCTGGACTGCGAAGCCGAACTCCTTGATCAGGTCTGGCAACGATTCACGAACCGACTCGTCGTCGTCGACGACTGAAACGAGCAGAGGTATGCCCATCAATTACCCTCCATAGCGTGGTCGGAGATGTCATTGGCGCCCGGCTGGTCGGTGGATTCACCGTTTTGCGTAAAGTGTTCAGCCCGAAGCGGGATCGAAAACAGGAAGGTTGCCCCCGGTCCGTCGTTGGCGCAGGCCCATAGGTTGCCATCGTGGCGCTCGATAATGGAGCGGCTGATGGACAGGCCAACCCCCATTCCTGCACTTTTGGTGGTATAGAAGGCGTTGAAAATACGCTCCATGTCCTGAGGATCAATACCGCTTCCGCTGTCCTTCACAGCAAGAAAAACACTGTGATCTTCCGTCAGGCCGGTGCTGACAATCATCTGCCGGGAGCGACCGGTAATGGTGTTCATCGCCTCCGCGGCATTCATGATCAGGTTGAGTATCACCTGTTGAAGTTGAACCCTGTCACCCTTGACCAACGGCAATGCATCGGCAAATTGTGGATTGAGCACCACGCGACTGCGTTGCAGTTCACCCAGCAGCAAGGCGATGACTTCCCGGGTCGCGTCGTTAAGGTCCACGTTTTCGATCGTGATGCTTTTTTTCGAGAACAACGCGCGTAATCGGTTGATCACATCGGCGGCGCGATTGCCATCGCGAATGGTGCGTCGCGCGGTTTCCAGGGCTCCGTCGACATTCGGTGGATCGGCTCCGAGCATGCGCAGGCAAGTACTGGCGTTGGTGATGATCCCGGCAAGCGGTTGATTGACCTCGTGGGCGATCGAAGCGGTGACCGCACCGAGACTCGCCACCCTGGCCAGATGCGTCAGCTCGGAACGGGCCTTGCTCAATACTTCCTCGGCTTGCCGGCACTGGGTGATGTCCTGCAGCGCGGCAATGTATTCCAGTCCCTCTGCCGGTTCCTTGATCGAGTGCGCGACCAGACGCACATATTTAACCGTGCCATCGGGCATCAGCAATCGATGCTCATGCTCGAAGTCACGTCCACTGCGGCGCTGGCGTCTGATCATTTCCCGGTGGCTCGATACGTCGTCCGGATGAATGCGCCGGTAAATGGCGTCGAAGCCCGGCGTCGTTGCCGAATCCAGTTCGAGGATACGGTAGACCTCATCGGACCAGGTGATTTCGTCGGTGCTGACTCGCCAGGAAAACGTACCTGTGGCGCTCAGGCGTTGGGCTTTGGCAAGAAAGGCCTCACTCTGCTTAAGCGCAGCTTCGGCGCGCACACGATCAATGGCGATACTGGCAAGGTGAGTGAACTGCGCGATCAGATTCTGCTGCTCCGGTGAAAGCGGTTCGGCTTCCCGGTGCAATACCGAAAGAACGCCCGTGATCGCTCCGCTGTTAGAGGTAATCGGCATTGAACAGAGTCCCCGGAAACCGTGGGAGCGGGCTGTCGTGCACCAACCATTCCAGCGTGATTCGTGCGACAGGTTGTTGGAGATGATCGGCGTGTTGAAGGTGGCCGCCATGACGATAGGGCAGCGCTCGGCGCGAAGCGGCTTGTCGTCCACCCCCGGCAACAAATCGGCCGGCATGTTTGTCCGCGCGCCCTGATGCATTCGCAACGCATGCTCCTGTGCACCTTCAGAGCGCTTCAGATCGACCAGCATCACACTGGCAACACAGCGCTCGAGAAAGACTTCCACCAGTTCGCAAAGTGTCTGCAGGATCACCGGCAGAGAGGAGCCTCCAGCCATCAGGCCAAGCAGGCGTTTTTCGCCATCGAGCAACATCTCCGCCCGTTTGCGGTCTTCGATGTCGGTGTTTTCGCCATACCATCGCAGCACTCGGCCAGCTTCGTCTCGTTGTGGCACGGCCCTGATCAGGAACCAGCGGAAAGTGCCATCAAAGCGTCGCAGGCGCGCCTCGTGTTCACCGGCGTCACCCGATTGCAAAAGGCCTCGCCAATAAACCTCCAGCGCGTCCGCGTCGTCGGGATGAATTGAGGTCGTCCAGCCGCTGCCACACGCTTCGCTGAGCGACATGCCGGTGTAATCGCACCAGCGCTGATTGACGAAACCCACGCTGCCTTCAGGCGAAGCGCTCCAGACAAAGCCGGGCACGGCATCGATGATATTGCGCAGGCGATCCTCTGAAGCGCTGACTTCCGCGAAAGCCCTCGCGATCAGCGCCTTGTCACGTCGGCGTTCGTCAATATCAACCTGCAACACACACCAGCGGGTGATGTTCCCTTCAAGGTCTTTCAGCGGCAGGCCTCGCACATGGAACCAACGGTATACACCGTCGAAGCGGCGAATGCGGTGCTCGATCATGTACGGTTCACCGGTGGTGACCGAATGCATCCAGGCAGCGATGACTGATGGCAGATCATCCGGGTGCACGGTATCGCCGGCGGCCCAGCTTTTCAGGACATCAAGTGGGGCGCCAATGTAATCCTCGATCTGGCGATTGACCCGCTCCAGCTCACCGGACGGTTTCATGAACGCAACCATGGACGGAATGCTGTCGATGATCGAACTGACGTCGAACAGGTTGGCTGCATCGCGGGTGTCCGGGCGTTGGCACGCGTCAATATCGGTGCCAAGCGCACACCATTTGCGCCCACTATCGGGATAATCTTCCAGTGACGAGAAATGCCAGGCAAACCGACGATAAGTGCCGTCGAAGCGCAATAGACGGGCGTGAGTCGGCCGAGGTGCATCACTGTCCGCCGCGGCGTGTAAACGTTCGAGCAGGTTCGCGCGATCATCGGGGTGTATTGCGGACTGCCAGTTGCTCCCTAGCGCATCATTGGCATCGCGCCCCGTATAGTCGTGCCATTGCAGATTGACATAATCGACGCAACCGTCTGGCCGTGCGGTAAATACCACACCCGGCAGCGCGTCCATGACGCGCTTGAGGTCATTCGCCATACCGTTTCTCATTATGCTGTCGCCATTGAAATAAGATGCGCCTTTGTCCCGACGCTCGCCCATCATACTTTGGTGTCGCTTTCGATAAATATCCCCGCCATTGCACTGCGCCGCAACGCGCAGCCTTCTCCTGAAAGCGATCCGGAACAGCCGTTGTAAGCCACTGTATCGACGGCCAGCGCAGTTACATCAGCATGCAGTCATCGCCGATCTCGAAACACCCTGGATACACCCCCCGGTCAGCATTGGCACGGGTTTCATCGTCGCTCGACGATTGAATGATCAGACGTGACGCACCTTTTCCCGCTTTGGTTCGAATCCGGCAGGGGCAGGTCGTCCCTGCAACAGGTTCGACATTTATGAAAGCGATAGTGATGCATGCCTTTGGCGATCCCGAAGTCATGTCGGTGGAAGTCATCCAGCTGGCAGAACCGGGGCCCGGCCAGGCGCTTGTACGGGTCATGGCTGCCGGTATCAACTTTATGGACACCGGCACCCGCCGTGGACTTGGCGCGGCCTGGTCGTTGCCGATGACGCCGGGCGTGGAGGGTGCCGGAATCGTCATGGCGATCGGGCCGGGTGTGGACGAGGTAAGCCCCGGCGATCGCGTGGCATGGCACTACGTGCCCGGCAGTTACGCTCAACAAGTGTTGGCACCGGTCAGCCAATTGGTACCGCTGCCCGACGCAATCGACTTCGACACCGCTGCGAGCCTGATGATGCAAGGCCTGACGGCCAGCAATCTGGTGAACAAGGTTCATGCCATCAGCCCCGGCGACGTTGCTTTCGTGCATGCCGCAGCGGGCGGTGTGGGGCTGATGCTGACTCAGATGATCAAGCTGCGAGGCGCAAAAGTTATCGGCCGCGTGTCGCAGGCCGACAAAGTGGACGCGGTGCTCGCTGCAGGTGCCGACTACGTGGTGATCGGACGCACAAGCAATATCGTCGGCCAGGTGCTGCGTTTGACGGAAGGCCAGCGCGTCAGTGTGGTGTACGACGGAACGGGCGGGGAGGGGTTCGCCGCTTCACTGAGCCTGCTCGATTACTTCGGTACGCTGGCGCTATATGGCCCATTCATGAATCCGGTTGCACCGATCGATATCTTTTCCATTCCGCGCAGTATCAAGCTGACTTATCCGTTGGTCCTGCATTACGTGCGTAGCCGCGACGCTTTGCTGGAACGTGCCCGGCAGCTGTTCGCCTGGGTGGCGTCAGGCAAGTTGAAAACCGTGATCGGCCAGCGTTACTCATTGGCGCAAGCCGAACAGGCGCATCGTGATCTCGAATCGCGCCAGACGACGGGGAAACTGCTCATCCTTCCTCAGATAGAGGGTAGTTTGCCCGGATGACACGGGTAGGCAATTGGCTTTATTGGCGAGACAGTCAAGGCTGTCGCACACATCGGACAATGCCGGGAGATAGCGTCATGAACTGGTAACCCTCAGAAACGCCTCATGATGAGCTGCATGCCTTCGAGCCTCTGCAGCTATACCAGACCAGAAGGGCCGCCACTATCTGGCTGCCCGCAAAAAACATGAAAAGGTCTTGTGCGGTCCAGTGGGCGTCAAGGAGCACCCCGGCGACAACAGGCGAGATAATCGCGCCAAGACGCCCTGTTGCCAGCACCACGCCGACGCCAGTCGTACGGATGGCGGTGTCAAAGGCCTGGGGAGCCAGGGTGAAGAGCCCGGCAATGGCACCATTGAGCAACAGGCCCGTGACGACGCAAACGGTAACGGCCAGACCCGACAAGCCAGCGGCCGGTACGACCAAGGTCATCAATACGCTATTGAGCAGCAAAAAGCCCAGCAGCAATCGCCAGCAGCCGAAACGATTGGCCGCCAGGCCCATCAACAGCGCCCCTGACATGCCGCCAACACAGAGCAACATGCCGCTGACGGCGCCTTCCTTCTCGGAAAAGCCGTTGAGGGTCATGAGTGTCGGCGTCCAGCTCATCACGAAGTAGAAACACGCCATGAGCAGCAACAGTGCCAGCGCCAGCGAGGTTGTTTGCTGCCACTGCGCAGGGGTAAATAACGCTCGGTACTTTGAACGTGGCATCGTTGACGTTGCTGCCGGATGAATCGAAAGCGACTGATGTCGCTGCTGATCCAGTACCAGAAATTGCGCCGACTCGCGCAGAAAAAATGCGCCCGCCACGCCAGCCGCAAGCGTAATCAGACCACCGGCGAGGAATACATAGCGCCAGCCCACGCTGGTATTGAGTGCATGGGCCAGCACGCCGCCCAGGCTTGCGCCTAATGCGAAGGCCATCGATTGCAGGGCGATGGCCAGATTGCGCCGATGCTGACTGGCACGCTCGTATGTCAGCACATTTGCGGCCACGAGAACCGCTCCGGTGCCGATGCCCGTCAGTAAACGCAAGAGCATCAGCAGAGATTGGTTTGGGCTCCAGAAGGACAGCAGCATGCTCAAACCGCTCAGCGAGAGCCCCGCCAGCAATAGCGGCCGACGTCCGTAATGATCCGCTCGGGGGCCGGCAAGCAAAGAGCCGAGTGCCATGCCGACCAGGCTCGCACTCAGCAGCATGCCGAGTTGTGCGCCGGTCAATTCCCACTCGGCCGATACGCTGCTCCCGGTAAATGCCATGGCCATGACATCCATGCCGTCGATCACGTTGAAGAGCATGCACAGGCCGATGACCCGCCACTGGGAAGAGGCCATTGCAATGTCATCCACTCCCTTGAGCGTTGTTTCACCGCGCATCCGTGTTCCTTAAACCGTGTTGTTGTTCGAAGGGGCCTTAATGCTGGCTATCCGCAGCGGTGCCGTCGAGCTTTTTTTCCGGGCGTTTTTTCTTTCGAACAAGCCGGGATTCGCCTGCCAGGGACCTCATACCTAAGTATCGATCGACACCATCGTGTAATCGCCCACAAGGCATCCGGGTGATTTGATCCGTTTGTGTCAGTTGCACCGTCGCAGGTGACCTGGCTCAGATCAGTGCCCAGTCCCGTGAAGGCTACCCCGTCGCCGCGGCTAGAGGCCACCTACCTGAAAGGAGATTCATCATGCGTATGGTTTCGTCCGCTTTTACATGGCGCCACCACGTCAGGAGAGGCGTGTTCGGTTTCGCGGCGCTGGCGGCCAGCTGTGTCGCATGGGCGGCCAGTTCGGCTGCCGACGTTACAGGCGCTCAGTCGCAAGCCATTCGTCCGTACCGGATTCATGTCGATGAAGCGCAACTGGTTGACCTGCGCAAACGCATCGCGGACACGCGCTGGCCCGACAAGGAAACGGTCAACGACGTATCCCAGGGTGTGCAGCTGGCGCAGGTCAAGGAGTTGGTGAAGTACTGGGGCAACGGCTATGACTGGCGCAAGGCCGAGGCGAAGCTCAATGCCTTGCCGGAGTTCGTGACCACCATTGATGGTGTCGACATCCAGTTTATCCATGTCCGTTCGCGCAACCCCAATGCCATGCCGCTGATCCTGACCCATGGTTGGCCCGGGTCGCAGTTCGAATTCCTCAACACCATCGGCCCGCTGACCGACCCGACGGCTTACGGCGGGCGTGCGGAGGATTCTTTCGATGTCGTGATTCCATCGATTCCCGGCCATGGTTTTTCCGGCAAGCCGACCGAGCCTGGATGGGGACCTGATCGGGTGGCGAAGGCGTGGGATGTGTTGATGAAGCGCTTGGGCTACACCCATTACGTGTCGCAGGGTGGCGATCACGGCTCGGTGATCTCGGATGCATTGGGTCGCCTGGCCCCACCGGGTTTACTTGGCATTCACTTGAACATGCCGGCCACTGTACCGCCGGAACTGGTCAAGCCGATCAACAGCGGCGATCCAGCGCCCGTCGGACTGACCGATCCGGAGCGTAACGCTTACAACTCGCTCAGCACCTTTTTCGGGCGCAACGCCGCCTATGGCGCAATGATGGTGACCCGGCCCCAGACCATCGGCTACCTGCTGGCCGACTCGCCAGCGGGCACGGCGGCCTGGATGTACGAAAAGTTTGCCGCATGGACTGACAGTGACGGTCATCCCGAACGCGTGCTCAGCCGCGATGAAATGCTTGATGACATCAGTCTTTATTGGCTGACCGACAGTGGTGCGTCGTCCTCCCGTTTCTACTGGGAGAACAACAACAATAACTTCAGCGCAGCAGCGCAGAAGACCGCCGACATCAAGGTGCCCGTCGCTATCACCGTGTTCCCGCACGAAATCTACCGGGCACCAAAAGTGTGGTCGCAGCGTGCCTACCCATCGCTGTCCTACTTCAACGAGGTCAGCAAGGGTGGCCACTTCGCGGCGTGGGAACAACCTCAATTGTTCAGCGAAGAATTGCGCGCGGCATTCCGTCCTCTGCGTACGGCCGGGCAAAAAGCCGCTACCCGCTAAACCCTTTTGCACCCACCCCGATCACCGTAACCGCCATCTGCCGTTCCCAAGGGAGACTAACCATGAAGAAGACTGCGTTGAACCACCGAGCCGTATCACCGCATCGGAGCTTGCTCGCTCGATCCATTCTGGCGATCGCATTGCTGCAAGCGGGTGTCCTGAGCGTCGCCTCATCATCGGTCTATGCCGCTGATGTGCCGGCGGGAAAAATCGACGTGATTACGCCGGGTAGTAACGTTTCCTTCGGGCCGTTGAAACACGTCAAGGCCGGATTGCTGGATGTCGCCTATGCCGAAGTCGGCCCAGCTGACGGTCCTGTGGTGATCCTGCTGCACGGCTGGCCGTACGACATTCACAGTTACATCGACGTCGCACCAGCACTGGCGCAGAAGGGTTATCGCGTATTGATCCCCTATGCGCGCGGTTATGGCGAGACACGTTTCCTTTCTGCCAAGACGATCCGCAATGGTCAGCCCTCCGCGCTGGCGAGCGACCTGATCGACTTCATGGATGCGTTGCACATCAAACAAGCCGTGCTCGGCGGCTATGACTGGGGCGCACGCACGGCTGACATCGTCGCGGCCCTCTGGCCTGAACGGGTCAAGGCACTGGTCGCGGTGAGCGGTTACCTGATCGGCAGCCAGGACGCCGGGAAGGCACCGTTGCCGCCCGCCGCCGAATTGCAGTGGTGGTATCAGTTCTACTTCGCGACTGAGCGCGGTCGTCTGGGCTACGAAAAAAACACCCACGACTTCGCCAAGCTGATCTGGAAACTGGCCTCGCCGCAGTGGAACTTCGACGACGCCACTTATGACCGAAGCGCCGCCGCTTTGCAGAATCCTGATCACGTCGCTGTGTCCATCTTCAACTATCGGTGGCGCCTGGGACTGGTCAAGGGCGAGGCCAAATACGACGCGCTGGAGAAGAAGCTCGCGGCCTCTCCATCCATCAGTGTGCCAACCATCACCATGGAGGGTGACGCCAACGGCGCACCGCATCCACCTGCCGAAGCGTACGCCAAGCGTTTCACTGGCAAGTATGAGTACCGATTGATCAGCGGTGGTGTAGGCCACAACTTGCCGCAAGAAGCGCCGCAAGCCTTCGCCCAGGCCGTGATCGATGCCGATCACCTCTGAGAACCGGCTGAAAGGATGGCAACCATGAAGCTCAAATATCTGGCAGTGATGTCGGCTGCCATTGCAACCGCCGCAGTGACCGCCACCGGTGTCGCCCTGGGCGACGCCGGTAATGGCAACGCCTCACCGATCTATGGTGTGAAGCTGCCTGAAAACTATCGCTTGTGGCCGATGATTGCCCCGGCGCAGGAAGCGGCACCTTTGGACGAGCTGCGAGCCGTGCTGGGCAATGATTTGGCCATCAAGGCTTATCAGGATTCAACGCTGCCATTTCCTGACGGCACGGTGCTGGTAAAGCTTGCCTGGAAACACGTTCAGTCCCCGGAATTCGAGCCGGCGTCCATCCCGGGTGCGGCCACGACCGTGCAGGTCATGGTCAAGGACTCGAAGAAATATGCAGCAACCGGAGGCTGGGGGTTCGGTCGGTTTATCAACGGTAAACCGGCCGATGAAGCCCAGCATCAAACCTGTTTCGCCTGTCACCAGGCGCGAGTGCGCAATCACGATTTTGTCTTCACTCGTTTCGCCCCTTAATTTCCCGTCAAACCCGGAGTTTGCAATGAAAAAAGTAGTGGCCGCGCTGGCCGTCGCCGTCAGCCTGAGTATGGGTACACACGCCTGGGCGCAAACTGAAAAGCCCACGATCGTGCTCGTCCACGGCGCCTTTGCCGATGCGTCGAGTTGGAATGGGGTGGTAAAGATTCTGGAGAAAGACGGTTATCCGGTGGTGGCCGCCGCCAACCCATTGCGCGGCGTCAAAAGCGATGGCGCGGCAATCTCGGCATTGCTGACGAGCATTCACTCGCCTGTGGTGTTGGTCGGCCATTCCTATGGCGGCAACGTCATCAGTGATGCGGCCAACGATCATACCAACGTCAAAGCGCTGGTTTATGTCAGTGCGTTTGCACCCGAGGTCGGGGAAACCGTCGCCGGGCTGGCTGGCAAATTCCCGGGCAGCACGCTGGGGCCAACCCTGGCTGCACCTGTACCGCTGGCCGATGGCGGTAAGGACTTGTACATCCAGCAGGACAAGTTTCACGACCAGTTTGCCGCTGACGTCCCCGCTAAAGAGGCGGCATTGATGGCCGCCACCCAGCGCCCGGTGACGGAAGCGGCGCTCAACGAACAGTCGGGCACACCCGCCTGGAAGCATATTCCGTCCTGGTACATCTATGGCGACAAGGACAAGAACATTCCGCCGCAAGCCATGGACTTCATGGCCAAACGCGCCGCCGCAAAAGATGTGGAAGTCGTCAAGGGGGCGTCCCATGTGGTGATGGTTTCGAACCCGGGGCCGGTTGCCCGCCTGATCGAGAAAGCCGCCACGGCGAAGTAATGCCCATCGGCGTGCGGACTCGCGCTTCGAATGAACCTCAGTGGAAGGTAAGAACATGAACAGCAACTCACAACGATTTATCGGCAAGACTGCCTTGATCACCGGTGGCTCGCGCGGTATCGGCGCTGCCATTGTGCGGCGACTGGCGCTGGAGGGCGCCGCCGTGGCCTTCACGTATGCGGCATCCACAGCGCAAGCCGAGGCGCTGGTGGCCGATATCCGGGCACACGGCGGCAAGGCGCTGGCGATCAAGGCCGACAGCCGGATCGCAGCGGATATCGAGCGGGCCGTTAGCACGACGGTCGAGCATTTCGGCGCACTGAATATCCTGGTGAACAATGCCGGAATTCTGGGGCTCGGCTCAGTAGACGAATTCAGTGTCGAGGCGCTCGACAATATGTACGCGGTAAACGTACGCGCCGCCTATGTGGCGATTCAGGCGTGCTCCAGGGTCATGAGTCGCGGTGACCGAATCATCACCATCGGCAGTGTCGCCGGCGCGCGTACCGGTTTCCCCGGGTCCAGCGCCTACTCGATGACCAAGGCCGCGCTGGTCGGTCTGGTGCGTGGTCTAGCCCTGGATTTCGCCGCGCGCGGCATCACCGTCAACAACATTCAACCCGGTCCGACGGCAACCGACATGAACCCGGCCGATGCGCCTTATCTGGATCATGTGATCAAACTGGTGCCGCTGGGTCGGCTCGGCACCGCTGACGAGATCGCTGGAATGGCCGCGTACCTTGCCAGTGACGATGCGTCGTTTGTCACGGGCGCGAGCCTGACGGTCGACGGCGGATACCTGGCCTGATCCCGGCTGTCTTGCGGTATTGCCCTGGCCACTCGTTGGACACCTGTCGGTCGTGCCGTGCAACGTGTCGAGCATTGGCGTGATGCCGGGCATCAGGAGCAATACCGCGAACAATAGCGCCCCGAGTGCCTCGATCAGGTCACCGATGAACAGTGTGAATACGGCAGTAATTCCCGTAGGTCATGCAGGAGGGTTGAGAATGTTAATTTCAGCAATCAATACCGTCGAAGTCGATGCCGCACCCGGGCGAGTGGGTGAAGTCTGCTCGATACTCCCTCACATTGTTCGTGCACTCCTCAGCAACTCAGGGTGCATGGGATACGCGATTACCGATAATCGTCGGGCAAAAAACGCCTGGATCGTCAGCGGTTACTGGGAATCGGAAAGTCTGATGCATGCACATTTTGATCATCCGGAGCTGGCCGGGTTTATGGATATGTTGAGGGCTGGCATGGCCAGCCGGATTAAATTCAGTACCTTTATTATCAATCCCGCTGAAGGTCAACGTCGCGTTCCTAATGGGTGATCAGGATTGCCGGAAGCGAACATCGGCAAACGCTGCAGCATCCAGTTCAGCAGTTCTTGAGCGGGTGCCGCCAGCGGGCGTCCGGACTTCACCAACAGTTTCGCCTCGACCCCCTGGAACAGTGGATGGTCGACGGCTACGGCCGCTAGACTGCCTTGTGCGATTTCCCGATAGGCCGCCACCTCGCCCAGCAGCGAGGCAAACTCGCCGGATGCAACAAGGCGCTTGAGGGCGGCCAATGAGTTGCTGACCAACGCCGGACGGATTTCTATCTTCTCGGCGTACTCGAGCATTTTCAGCGCATGACCGATACCGAAGGTCGTCGGCGTCAGCACCAGTTGGCAGTCGAGCAAATCGGCGACAGTTGCCATTGCCCCTTTCAAGGCCAATGGATGGTCCGGGCGAACCAACAGCATCACCGGTTGCCGGGACGTCGCTCGATAGTCGATGTGAGGATGGGGAGGAGGGTTGTAGGCCAGGCCGATATGCGCGCGATTTTCCGCGATCTCGTTGAGGACGTCGTCAACGGGCAGGATGTCCAGCCTGATATCGAGCTTGGGATACTGTTTGCAGAACGGCGCGAGTACGTGGTCGACCAATGTATCGACGTAGCCCTCGCTGATGACGACCCGCACGTGTCCCAACTGAAGGCCTTTGATCGCCTGGAGCTGGTCTTCAAGCTTTTCCTGGTGCGATCGATAGCCCCGCCAGAACTCCAGCAGGTGCGCGGCAGCCTCGGTGGGCTGAACACCACGGGCCTGGCGTTCAAACAGCCGGGTGCCGAGTTCTTCCTCCAGCAGTTTGATCTGACGCGTGATCACTGACGGGGAAGTGTTGATGCTGTCCGCTGCGCCCCGGATCGATCCGTGGGTCAGCACCTCATGAAAATACCGCAAGCGTTGCTGGTTGATTTCGCGCACGAGTGTTTCCTTATGGATTCTGCGTTGCTCATAGGGCAACGGTACACGAACATAGTTGCTCTTGCTGCTGTTTACGCCGTCGGCGCAACATCTTTCCACACGTCAGACCAACAAGAAAAACTGGAGACTCGCATGTCGACCATCGTGACGCCCACAGAGAGTGCCGCCCTCGCAAAGTTGTACCGCAAACTCAATTGGCGGCTGTTGCCACTGCTGTTCGTTTGCTACGTATTCGCCTATCTGGATCGCATCAACGTCGGCTTTGCCAAACTGCAGATGCAAAACGACCTTGGGCTGTCGGACGCCGCTTACGGTGTCGGCGCAGGTGTTTTTTTTCTGGGGTATGTACTGTTCGAGATACCCAGCAACCTGATGCTGCCTCGAGTGGGGGCGCGAAAAACCTTCAGTCGCATTCTGGTGTTATGGGGCATCACATCGGCCTGCATGCTATTCGTGCGCGACGTGCCAACGTTCTACGCCATGCGCTTTCTGCTCGGCGTTTTTGAAGCCGGTTTCGCACCGGGGATGATCTATTACCTGTCGTGCTGGTACGGCCCCAAACGAATGGCCCGGGCCATCGCAATCGTGTTCATCGCAGGTCCCGCGGGCGGAATAATCGGCGGTCCGCTTTCGGCCTGGCTGATTTCCACGTTCGAAGGCATGGGTGGCCTGGCGGGGTGGCAGTGGATGTTCCTGATCGAAGGGTTGCCCTGTGTGTTGCTCGGTGCGTTTGCTTATTTTTCCCTGTGCAACCATCCCGCCGAGGCGCGCTGGCTGAGCGTCGAGGAAAAGCAAATGCTGCAGCGTGAGCTGGGCGCTTCCCCGGGAGGGGCTCACTCGTTCAGAGCGGTGTTGCGCGATCGCAGGATCTACATCCTGGCGTGCGCCTATTTCTGCATCATTTTTTCGATCTACGCCATGAGCTTCTGGCTCCCGGCGATCCTTAAGGCGCAAGGCATCCACGACATGATGCAGCTGGGTTGGTGCGCCGCGATTCCCTATGTGGCAGCGGCAGCGGGCATGTACTGGATCGGGCGCCGCTCCGACCGTTTCGGCGAGCGCCGCTACCACTGCGCGGTCCCGGCAGGCGTCGGGGCAATACTGATACTTTTGTATCCTGTTGCCGATGGGAACCTGGTGTTATCAATGGTTCTGCTGACGTTGGCGATCGCCATGATGTTCATGGCCTACACGGTTTTGTGGGCAATGCCCTCTGAACTCATCAAGGGCGAAGCGGCAGCGGGCGGCATCGCTCTGATCAATACCATCGGTCTTTGCGGCGGCTTCTGGGGCCCGGCAGTGATCGGTTGGGCAAAGACATCAACAGCAAGCATGAACCCTGGCATCGTCGCTGTCGGCTGCGTGTTTCTGTGCGCCGCGTTCGTGATCATCGCGAGCAAACCGCTGGCGCATCGCGACCGGGTCTTGGATGCACGGCAGATGGATCGGGCGCTTTGAACTTCACACCCATTGTGTTCCGCAAGGAACCTTTCCAAAGAGAGAACGCAAATGCTTTTACATCTATCGACCTGGGCCGAAATCGCCAAATTTCTCGAGCGCAGCCGTACCATCGTCATCCCGATCGGTTCCAACGAGCAGCACGGGCCTACCGGGCTGCTGGGAACGGACTGGATGTGCCCCGAAATCATCGCCCATCAGGCGCAGGAGTCAGCGGATATCCTGATTGCCCCGACCTTCAATATCGGCATGGCCCAGCATCATCTGGGTTTCCCTGGAACGATCACGCTCAGGCCTTCGACGTTCATCGCCGCCATCGGTGACTGGACGCGTTCGCTGGCTGCCCACGGCTTTGAAAAAATCTTTTTCCTCAATGGCCATGGCGGCAACATCGCGTCGATCGAAGCAGCGTTTTCGGAACTCTACGCCGAAGCGAGCTTTGCACGTCGTCCGGCGGGTTTTGCCTTGAAGCTGTGCAACTGGTGGGATCTGGAAGGGATCAATGACCTGGCCAAGGACCAGTTCCCGACAGGACATGGCATTCATGCAACACCTTCGGAAATTGCCGTGACCCAGTGGGCCTATCCACACGCCATCAAATCGGCTGACTACTCGCCACAGATCGCCAATTGGGGGCCCATTCGAGAGGCTGCCGATTTCCGTGCCCGTCATCCGGATGGCCGCATGGGATCTGACCCGGCGCAAGCGTCCCCTGAAAAAGGCCGGCAACTGGTGATGATGGCAGCACAAGGCCTGGTGCAGGAGGTGCAAGCCTTCAGCCGCGAGCCGATGCCAGGCTGAACCGCGCACGTGTTATTCGACCTGGCCAACGCCTGGGCATAACGGGCGTTGGTGCTCATCGCGGGTAAACCGCACTCGATCAGGTACGCCACGATGTGGAAGATCAATCATAGTTACATTGATGGAGCATTCCTTCCCGTTCAGGGGAATGAAACGGTGCAATGCATCAACCCGGCGACCGAGGCGGTCATCGGTACGGTCACCTTGGCCAACCGTGAAGATGCCAGGCGCGCCATCGCGGCGGCTTCGCGTGCTCAAGTCGCGATGGGCCGCACGTCCAAGGCCGAGCGTATCGAGATGCTTGAGCAGTTGCAGGCTGCCGTACTGGCGAGCACGGATGAGATTCGTGATACCGCCATCGAGGAGTACGGTGCGCCGTTCGCTTGAGCGCAATGGGTCAGTCGCTACGCCTCGCAGTCATTTGCCAATGCGGCGCAGGTGTTGAAAAACTACGACCTGACTCGCTCGGTCGGCGACGCTACCGTGGTGATGGAGCCGGTCGGCGTAGCGGCGTTGATTGCCCCCTGGAACAGCACCGCCGGGACGATATGCAGCAAACTGGCATCGGCCATTGCAGCCGGCTGTGCCTCGGTCATCAAACCGAGCGAGTTGAGTCCCTGGCAAACCGATGTGCTGGCCCAGGCGTTGCGTCGCGCCGATTTGCCCAAAGGGGTTTTCAACATTCTATTGGGCCGCGGCAGTGATGTCGGTGACGAACTCAGCACCAGCCCACACATTGCGAAAATTTCATTCACGGGGTCCACCGCCACCGGGAAGCTCATTGCTCGCGCCGGTATCGAGACCATGAAGCGAGTGAGCCTGGCGCTCACGGGGAAGTCGGCCTCTATTGTTCTTGAGGACGCCGATCTCGACACCGCCATTCCCCTGGCATTGAATGCTGCCTTCATGAATAACGGACAGGCGTGTGTCGCCGGCACGCGCCTGCTGGTGCCGCGCAAGCACGCCGAGGACATCATCGACCGTGTAAAAAGCCTGGTCGGGGCGATGGTCGTCGGCAATCCGCAGGATCCTGCCACCGTTATCGGGCCTCTGGTCAGTCAGGCGCAGTTCGACCGCGTACAAGGTTTCATCCGCCGGGGGCAGGCACAAGGCGCGACGCTGATTGCTGGCGGGGAGGGCAGGCCGATCGGCCTGGACAAGGGCTATTTCGTCAGGCCCACGGTCTTTGCCGACGTCAGCAGTGACATGGACATTGCGCGCGAGGAGATTTTCGGCCCGGTGTTGTCGATCATTGCGTATGACTCGCAAGAACAGGCGATCGATATTGCCAACGCCACGCTCTACGGCTTGCAAGCCTATGTGTTTTCCCGGCAACCGGAACGTGCCCGAAGCCTGGCGTCCCGGCTGCAGGCCGGCTCGGTGTTGATCAACAGAATCGCGCCAGAGCTGCTTGCGCCGTTCGGCGGGGTCAAGCAGTCCGGTGTCGGCCGGGAGTTCGGCGTCTTTGGGCTGGAATCGTTTCTTGAGGCCAAAAGTATTGTGTCGGATTAGCCTGGGTTTGGCGGGATATCGTGTTCGCTTCTTGTGTTGTGAATAGCCAATGATTGCGAGGCAGAAGCAGGTGGTTTCCTTTGCTTCTGCTTCTGCTTCTGCTAAAGGTGTTGAGCATAGAGCGGAAAATCAGGCGAGTGTGATGCTCACAGGGATGTTGGCGCGCGTGGCTTTTGAGTAGGGGCAGTTCTGGTTTGCCGCTTCAATAAGTTGCAAAGCGGTGTCCGACTCTATGTCAGGCAACGATACGACCAGTCGGGCCTGCAGAGTAAAACCCTGTTCGCCATGGATCAAATCCACTTGGGCATCGACACCGGCCATCACTGGAAAGGCGATCCTGCGAGCATTGCAGGCATGGCGCAGAGAACCTAGAAAACAGGCTGACCAGCAGACTGCGAACAATTGCTCCGGGTTGGTGCCTATTCCGGGCGCGCCGGGTGGAGAAAGCTTGAGGTCAAGTCGTCCATCATGGCTGCGGCCGGTGCCCTCTCGACCTCCTGTTGTGTAGGTGTGACCGGTGTAGAGGGTTTTTTCGATATTGATCATGAGTACTTCCTGGCGTTGATAACGCGGCATCGAAAGATCGAATCACGTGGCCTGCATGACTTGCTGGCAGTGGCGCGCCGCCCCACCTGCAAGAGCGTCGAAAACGGCTTCTGTGCCCGAGTTGCCCAGTAGAGTTGATCGTGCGATATCGAGAACCCACGCCCTGAACGGTAGGTTCGGGTCATAACCTGGCTGTCCAAGGTAGAGCGCCTTGAAAGCTTCCTGAACCAACGCCGCGGTGGCTCCACGCTTAATTCGCCCGGCCTGTACTTGGCCTTCATAGAAGGCGATGAGTAAGGGGGTCACTGCCGCAAAGAGTTGTTGTGACTCACGCCTGTCACGCCTGACGACACCCGCCATTAAAGCGTGCAATTCGTCGTTCCCAAGCCGCTCAGCTGTGCTAAGGCAACTCACGCGATAACCTTCGGCCATGATCGGATCCCTCTACGTCATCTATTCAACTGATCAAGCAACCGGGGAATAGGAGGTTGCCAAAGTTTGAGTGGTGCAGGTCGAGCATGACGTCACAGGATGAGATTTACCAGTTATGCGGTGTTAGCGCTTAATAGTAGACCCGTTGGGTGGGCGAAGTTGAGGGGGGTGGGGGACAACAACATCGTGTTTGCTATGTCCACTCATCATCCCAACGCACTCATTACAATAGCGTCAACGCTTGTCCTCCCATAGATAATTGGACACGATTTAGACAGTGCGACGTTGGGAATGCGGACTGTTTTGTATGTAGACACCATGAGGCTGAACGGCAAAAATTTAAATGCAGCGGCAACCTATTGCCGCCTTAATTAAAGATCTGTATCGGCGCCTCCGCTGTTCATGGATAGAAATGAGCTGGAAGTATTTGAAGCTCAGGTTTAACGAAATTTGCGTCTGCATGGCACATATTTTGCTATTTTCGAAATGCAGTCTTTATAAAATTTTTCTCTATAAGGAGTTCCCCTTGATAATCGGAAACCGCGACTTCTCTTTGGCGTCTTGGAACAAGTCCGACATTCATACGAATCTGGTACAAAAGGATTCGCTTTTTAACTTGGCATCACCCGCCCAATCCTCTCAGTCTGGAGTTTCAGGCGTCAGCAAAACCGAGTCTTCGACGACGGACTCAGATAAGAAGCAGGATTTCGACGAGGCTTTTGCGAAGATGATGATTAATTTGAGGACAGCATCATCCAAATCCGAGGACGCTGAGGGTACAGACTCGGCCCTGTTGCCCATGGCAACAGCTCATAATCATGGCACCACATTTTCTACAAACAATGATGCAGCAGGTAATAAACTGGCTACGAGTCCTTACCAATCCCCACCCTCATCCGAAAAAACAGGATCGGAATTATTCAAGGATTACATGAACCAAACAGATGCCGAAAAGGTTAGAGAACAATTGACGGGTGTGAGTAAGGAGGAATATGAAAAAATGTCTCCCGAAGAGCAAGCTTCCCTCGACAAAAGAGTCGAGGTGCTGACCAAGGAAAAAGCCAGAACGGAGCAACAAGCGGTCAAGGCGAAGATTGACATGGTGAAGGCTGAACTGGCTTAAAAGTTGAAACCCAGTCATGAGGGCAGGAAGAGAACCTGCCCTCATTCTGCGAAGTTGAAGGAATGTTGCTCACTCTTGCAAGTACTGTCCGAACAGGGGCGGCGTGACCATGTGTTGTTGCGGCATGCGCATAACGAGAATTTTCAACTGATCAAAAAATATTCCCGCCGAAGCCACTCAGCGTTGGGGCTGTGATGGGATTAACAGTAACTTTCCTGTGGTGCGCCTGCTTTCCATATCCAAATGTGCCTTTGCCGCGTCCGCTAATGGGTACTGTGCACCGATCTTGATATCGAGTTCTCCGGCCAGGATCATGTCGAAAAGTTTGGCAGAATGGTTACGCAATAACTCTGGCGTACGTACGTGATCCATAAAAGTTGCGTAACCGATCTTTATGCTCTTGGGAAGGCTCATAAGTTCTATCGGGCCCGGTGCACCAAGGACCGGGCCGAACCAACAGAACGTCCCTGATATCCGGAGCGAATCGAGTGACCCTTTGAAAGTTTTCGGACCAGAGCCGTCGTAAACCACATGTACGCCTTGACCGCCCGAAAGCCGGATAACTTCCTCGGCAAAATTGCCCTCCGTGTCGACGATCACATGGTCGGCACCCGATTGTTTTGCAATTGCAATTTTGTCGGGTGAAGAGACCCGCCCAATGACATGCCCACCTTTAAGCTTGATCATTTGAGTCAGCAGCAAACCGAGGCCACCGGACGCTGCATGCACCAAAGCAATGTCACCTGGTTGGACCGAATAGAAATCTGACGTGAAGTGGCTGGCTGTCAGACCCTGCATCATCACCGAAGCGGCGGTTCGATCATCTATACCTTCAGGGATGGTCACAAGCGAGGAAGCCGGGCAAACGATCTTCTCTGAATAACTACCCGGTACGTAAACCCATGCGACGCGCTGTCCGGGTGAAATCCCTTTTACTCCTTCTCCGACAGATAAAACCCTGCCGGCTCCTTCGACTCCAAGGCGCTTGGGGTTTGGCACGTCCCGCCAGACACTTCCTTGTCTGGCGCCAATGTCCATGAAGTTGACCCCGGCTGCACTTACCTCTACGAGTACCTGGCCAGCATCGGGAGTAGGCGTCGGAAAGCTGACATATTCAATTACTTCGGAGCCACCCGGTTGGGCCATGACAATAGCTTTCATATTTGCACCTGTTTTGTTGAACGATCATTCCAGAATTGGGTAAAAAAAGGCTCATTGCAGAGCCTTGAGCGTGAGGTGAGAAAGAGCGATCAGTTCGTCCTGGCTCGCCCCACCTCGTGCAGCGATTCGAATCGCCGCCACGTTTGCCAGCAGGAAACCGGCTGCATAATCCGGATCAAGATCAATTGACAGATCGCCAACAGTCTTCGCCTCGCGGATACTTTTCACTAATTCGGTACGTAAAGCTCGACCAGATAGCTCGCGAATTTGATTCAGATCTTCTTCGTTACTGCCGAACTCAACAATCGAACCGATGCCAAGGCAAGGGCAATTGGCTTGCGCTACTACTCGTTCAAGCATCTTCTCCAGGCCGTCTATAGCCCTAAGACTCCCTCGCAACAACGCGATATGAGCCGCTGTTTCTGATGCGCCGTACTTCTTTAGCGCTGAGCAGTAAAGCTGCCATTTGCCGTCGAACGTATCGTAGAGACTCTGTTTACCGATCTTCATTGTAGTCGTCAGCATCTGCGTGGATGACCCCGCAAAGCCATGCTCGCGGAAAACCTCGACTGCCGCGTCAAGCGCTACTTCTATATCGAATTCTTTAGATCTGGCCATGGCGAAACCATAAATATATTGGAATGATCAGTCAATAATAATTTTTAGGGCGTGGCAGCGTTGCCAAAATTGGTAGGGCGCCGCAGATCGTTTGAGGTTTGTATCGATGTGTATTTCCTGGCGGCCCTGATACGCATCGATTTAAACGCCCATTTTTTCGACACAGACCAGATACCTCTCAGGCTTCTAATAGGTTCCATCGAGGCAAACCCAACCGCCTCGGCCCAATTGAACGACCTAGCCATTGAAGCCTTGAGGAGATCACCATGAACACCAAAGCCGTCTATGCCGCTTGCCTGTTTGCCACCCTGAACATCTGCACTTTGTCCGCCCGCGCTGAAGCAGGCGTCTCGCCTGAGACCTACACCTATGGCACGCACCTGGACATCAAGAAAGTGGTGTCGCTGACAGAGGACGCCGCACCTACCTGCGGGATTGTGAATGCCCAGATGACCTACCTGGATTCTCAGAGCAAAACGCAGGTCCTGGACTACCGCAAGTTCGCTGACGGCTGCATTGGTGACAACTGAGCCCTCCACTTACCGATTGCTAATCCCCTTTGAAACTGGAGAAAAACCATGAACAACGTGACTCGCTTTTTGACCGCCGCTGCTTTCGCCTTGGCTGGTGCTGCCGCTCATGCCAACGCCGCTGTTGAACAAACCTCCTGCGGCAGCAGCACCTGCTTCCAGTTGACCCCTGTGAACGCGCAAGACGGCGGTGACTTCTTGGTACAGGACGGCTCGAGCCGAACGCCGCAAGGTCAGTTGGTAGCTGCCGATGGTTCGAGCCGTACGCCGCAGGGGCAGTTGGTAGCGGCTGATGGTTCTAGCCATACACCACAGGGCCAGTTGGTAGCTGCTGATGGTTTTAACCGTACACCACAGGGCCAGTTGGTGGCGGCTGATGGCTCGAGCCGTACTCCACAGGGCCAGTTGGTAGCTGCCGATGGTTCCAGCCGTACGCCGCAAGGTCAGATGGTGGATAACCAGACGGTTTGAATGATGCTCCATAAACACCACTACCCCTTGTAGGAGTTGCTTGCCAACTCCTACAAGGTTTCATCTCAAACAAATGACACCCGATCAACTATCCGCACTCGCTGCCGGACGAACCACGCCGACAGCCCATGGATGCTCCGTTGCTGCCGAGTAATCCAGCCGACCCAAGGGGACAGTGAAATTACAGAACTGTCGCGAGCGATTACGGACGCAACAATCAGGCTTGGGGGTGAACGATACCTTCGTGCAATCGAGAGGTTGCCAAGGGTCTGCTCTGATTCACCAACGCATCTGGCATGCGTCTTCCCATAAAACAAGGAGCTTCATTATGACATCCAAGAAAATCCTCTATACCGCTAAAGTGCACACCACAGGTGCTCGCGATGGGGGCACTTCACGAAGCGACGACGGAAAGTTGGATATTCGCCATTCGCTACCGGGTATCAAAGGCAACGGTACCAACCCCGAACAACTCTTCGCGGCTGGCTGGTCGGCATGCTTTGACGGAGCGCTGGGGCTCGCGGCGCGCAAGTTTAAAGTCGAACTTCCGGCCGACGTCGCCATTGATGCCGAAGTCGATCTTTGCCTGGAAGGTGATGCCTATTTTCTGCGTGCTCGACTTAACGTTAGCCTGCCGGGGATAGAGCGTGATACAGCCCTGCGCCTGATCGATACCGCGCATCAGACTTGTCCTTATTCGAAAGCTGTTCGCGGAAATATAGACGTCGTTCTGAATCTTGTCTGAACGCACCCTGACGAAATCCCAAGTATGCGCATGACTGCCTGAGGTCTTCAGGTAGTTGTGTGTTTTTTTCTGCTTTTGAGTGAAGGGAAGTTGAGTGCTCAATAACCCGCTTGTTTCATTACATTTTACGCAACATTAGGCCGACGTATCCTTCGGTTAAATAGTCCTGTTTGGATGAACTGAAATCGTAATTTTATGTATCTGAGACCCTCCCGATACGAACTGGTTTATTTGCGGAGGTTGGTGACACACACGGGATACCTTAGCGGCGTTAAATGGCACCCATCGCAGCAGCACAATCTGTCTTGCTGGATCAATCATTTAATAACTGGAGATGTCGTCATGAACTGGAAGAACCTCAGCATCGCTTCACTGTTTGCCATCGTTAGCCTCGGCGCCGTCGCAGCAAATGCCCAGGAGAATGTGACTCCGCACGCCTACATGTACGGCGATCATTTGGACATTGCCAAAGTCACTTCGGTCAGCGAAACACCTTCATCCGGTTGCGGTGTCGTTAAAGCACGACTGGCTTATTTAGACTCGGCTGGCAAGTCCAATGTGCTGGATTATCTAACCGCCGGTCAAGGGTGCGGCCAGGACAATTGATGTCCTCCCACAGATGTTCCCTTCAGGAGACTTTTGACACATCCGGTCTCTTTTTCAGGCTCGTCTGTACGCGTCGGCATTAACCCGTTGCGATGTCAGGTCGCCGGCACCCGTAATCCCGTTTCGGATGCCGGCTTCAGAATTGGCGTCAGGCACAGCATAAAAAGAAGTACCGCAAACAGCATGTCATAAGCAAGCTCGTAGCTTCCGGTATAGTCACGCAGCGCGCCGAAGCAGACGGGGCCCAACGCTGCAATCAGGTAGCCTATGAAAAGCATGAAGACGGTCCAAGCCCCGGCTTCTGCAGGCGTTTTGGAATTGTCCAGTGGTAACGTCATCCCGACTGTGAAGGACATGCCTAGACCGGTTGCCACAAGCAATACGTAAAGAATCGGCGAAATTTCTGGAGCAAACGCCATGCCCGCCGTACCAATGAGTGCAAGCACGGTGGTGATTCCCAAAAGACCACGACGGTCATGGGCCTTTCCAGGGATCAGGCCAGCACCGACACTTGCGATTGCAAACACCGCTGTGAATAGTCCAAGCAACACTCCGGCGGGCAGGGTCGTTAGAGCGGTTTCGGTAGATGCGGGTGCTAACCAGGCGAAGAGGGCATAGACCACGAATTGACTTGAGCCGAAATACAACGCTACGAGCCACGCTTGAGGATTGCTCCACGGCATCCCGGTCACGGCCGACCGGTTATCAACGGTGTTGACCTTCGGTGCGGAAGTTGCGAACCGTCGGGCCATCCACAACCAGCTTATTACAGCTGTGACGCACAGTAAGCTCCAGATCCCGGCACCCACCCGCCAGCTTTGAGCGAACTCAGTAATGGGCGCAGTGAATAACGCAGAAAGAGTTGCTCCTACGCTAAGGCCAGCGGCATAGATACCCATGAAGAATGCTGGACGATGTGGAAAGTGGGCTTTTATCCAACCGCCGATGAGAGCACCAGCAATTGCGATTCCGATACTGACCAGAAATGTACTGAGCAATAGAAAAACGGCATCCGGAGATATTGCCCGCACCAAGCAGGCTGCACCAAGCAAAACCAGCGCTGCAATTACGCAACGGTCGGTACCAAAGCGCCGGCTTAAATTGGGTGCGACTAAGGCGAAGATGCCCATGCATACATCGGGAATGGAAGTCATCAACGCCGCTTGAGTAAAAGTCAAACCATATTGGTTTTGAATAAGCAGCAAGATGGGGCCAATAGAAACAATCGCCGGACGTAATGCAATGGAAAGAACCAATAAACCGATGACTGCAGGCACGCTATGTTTATCGGATGCATTTGGAGAAGTGTTGATGGGGGCCATTTTCTACGTACCCTTATTTTCGGAAATTTGATTAAGGGCGATCGTAGCAATATCAAAGAATCGGCAAGTGCCAGCTTATGTCTTCAAAGTGACAATGTCAGAAGCTTCGGCATTGCAACCCAATTGGTGAGTGTGATTGATGAAGCAAAAGGGACGGATTGTCAGCAAAGTCGAAGATTTGAACGGACGCAGTGAAGACTATCTGGACTATCAGGACGTACCGCGACTGATGACGGCGTTGGCTCGCAACCAAATGGCCGGGGAATACAATCCTCCGCATACACATCGCCATGGCCAGTTGTTGTATGCCATCAGCGGTGTCATGCGTGTTGCGACGCGCGGTGGTCTGTGGTTTCTCCCGCCTAAACGGGCTCTGTGGATACCCGCCGGAGAAGTACATGACCAATTGATGCTCAGCCCGGTCAAGATGCGTTCCATCTACATAGACGCCGACGTCGCCGCAAGTTATGGAGACATCTGCCGAGTCGTGGACGTTTCTTTGCTATTACGCGAACTGATACTGGTGCTGGCCAGTGAACCCATCGAATATTTACTCGAGGGCCGCAACAGTCACGTTGTAGCTCTGATTCTTAGTGAACTGGAGTCTGCACGAACATTGCCACTTCAGATTCCTTGGCCGGTAGACCGCCGGCTGTTGGTGGTGTGCAACGCTATTCTCGACACGCCAGGGCAAGCTCGCAACGTAGATTATTGGGCAGACAAAGTCGGTGCCAGTTCGCGCACGTTAATCCGCCTGTTTCTCAAGGAAACAGGCCTGACTTTTCGCCATTGGGTGCAACAGGTGCGATTGGCCAGCGCCTTGAATCGGCTCGAGAAGGGGGAGTCAATCGGGTTGATTGCCCGGGATCTAGGCTATGTTAGTGCAAGTGCGTTTAGCGCAATGTTTCGCCGGGCGATGGGAGAGTCCCCGCGGGCGTTTCTGATTCGCGAATAAAATAGTCGATGCAGCCAATGGGCTGGCGCAGGAGGGGAATGGCACCGCTTTATCCGATGGTGCCATTCATCCTCGAAGGATCAGATTTAGCTAGTGGGTAGTGTCAGTTGAGCGCACAGCCCGCCACCTTCTCGGTTGTACAGTATTAAAGTACCCTGAAGTTTTAGCGTTAGTTGTTGGGAAATTGCCAGGCCCAGCCCTGTACCGCCCGTGTCACGGTTGCGTGAGCTTTCCACGCGATAGAACGGTTTAATCACTTCTGGCAATTGGTCCTCGGGAATTCCTGGACCACGATCCAGGATCTTGATCACCAAGCGCTTGTCCGTTTGCGGCTCAACGGTGATTTGGACCTCTGTGCCAAACTTCAGCGCATTGTCCACTAGATTCACTAGCACCCGTCGCAGCGCATGCGGCCGTGTATCGATAACGGTGCCGATTTCCGCGTTTAGAACCACACTTTTTCCAGTATCCAGATAATCGAATACCAGGCTGTCGAGGAACGAGTGCAGATCGAGCCGGCGGCTGGTCTCAGTTGAACCATCCATGCTGCGCGCGTATGCCACCCCTTCCTGAACCAGATGCTGCATCTCGCTCAGATCCCTACAGAGTTTGTCTTTCTCTACGGAATCTTCCATGAACTCGGCGCGCAGTTTCATACGCGTGATGGGGGTCTGCAAATCGTGAGAAATGGCAGCCAATAGTTGCATGCGTTCTTTTATGTGAGTCGCGATGCGCTCCTGCAGGGTATTAAACGCAACGGCTGCATAGGCCACTTCTATCGGGCCTGCCTCATCAAGACGAGTTCCTCCCCCGTTCGGATCAAGCGTATCGACTGCCTTTGATAGACGAGTCAGGGGGCGTATTGCAGTTCGTACTGCGAACCACGTACAGCCCAATAGTAGCAACAGTTGCACGATTAACAGCAAAGGTAGCCATGGCGATAGCGGAGATATTTTGGGCCGAACATCAATCGTCAGCGGGCTTCCGTCGCTCAGGAGAAGGTGCGTTTGATAATGCGGACGCAGGTCGGAAATATCTGTAAAGGTTAGGTCGTAATCTTGCCCCAGTGTCGCTTTCATGGAGTGAACAGACGCCGGGGCGGAGGCCATGTCCATCGGCGTACCAGGTTGGCCCTCGTCCAGTTGATAGCGATAGTTGGGATGCTCAAAGCGCGGTAGCCAGCCTTGACGTTCAGCAGCGGGCAGGCGCTCTAGCATTGCCACAGTGGTCGTTAAGTCTTGCTCCAGATTGCCCAGCATCAGTGTCATCGCGCTTTGGTATCGCTCATAAAACTGCAGCCCAAAAGACAGTCCATGAGCTGCTACAAGGCTGACGAGAAAGATCAACGACAGTCGCGAGGCCAATGATCTTGGCCACCGCAGCGTCATGACTGCTCTCCTAGAATTTCCACCGGATAGGTGAAAACATACCCCTCGCTACGCACGGTCTTGACGTAGGCTGGGGCGCGGGCGTCGTCCAGCAAGCGTTGACGCAGACGGCTTACCAACAAATCGATGGAGCGATCGAATAGATCTGCGTCGCGCCCCTGGGTCAGATTGAGCAATTGATCGCGGCTCAGTACGCGTTGGGGGTGATCGACAAATACCCTTAGCAAACGGTATTCCGCGCCGCTTAAGGTGACGATGGTGCCTTCGCCATCGAGCAAATGACGTGCCGTGGTATCTAACCGCCACTTACCAAACGCAAGCAGGCGACTAGCCTCGCTGACAATCAAATTGGGTGGCAGCATGCGCGTGCGGCGCAGTACGGCATTGATACGTGCAAGCAGCTCACGGGCTGCGAAGGGTTTAACCAGGTAATCATCTGCTCCCATTTCCAGGCCGATGATGCGGTCGGTTTCTTCGTTGCGTGCGGTCAGCATCAGGACCGGTGTGCTTTTATGTTTGCCTGACCGAAGCTCTCGACATAAGAGCAGTCCATCGTCCCCCGGCATCATGATATCCATCACGATGAGGTCTACGGTGGAAGACTCAAGAAAGGAGCGCATCTGTCGGCCGTCCGCCACGACTGTGGTTCGCAAACCGTTCTTTTTCAGGTAGTTACCTACGAGTTCTCGGATCTCGCGATCGTCGTCGACTATCAGGATGTGATCAACGTGTTCCATCTGACTCACCATAGATCCTCAGCATTTCGCCATGTCCCGTAACGAGCGACGTTTTTAGCGATTGGGTGCGCGGTCGTCTATTACATCAAGGTGTAAGTGCTGAAACCCATTAACGCGGACAAGAACTGGAGCGGGCTTGTATTACGCTACGAGATTCTGACTTTCACGCCGCCTCGCCTGACCTGGAGCGGCTTCTGATGGCTGAGCCTTTGGCAGGACTGTATTGAATCGCATTGGAATCACTATCAATGTTGAGGATGGCGAGGAGTGGCAAGAGCAAATGGCGCGAGCAGCCTTTTTGCTCTTGCTGATAACGCCTCGATCAAGCTAGTTGTTCAATTGCCTGGGCGACGCCTGATCCGTATTCCGGATCAGCTTGTGTGCAGTGATTGATGTGGCGTTGCTTCGCCTGTGTGCTAGCTCCGTGGATCGATCGCGCAGTGTTATCGAACAGCGCCTGTCTCTGAGCCGTGTCCATCAGCCGGAATAGGGCGCCAGGTTGGGAGAAGTAATCTTCGTCTTCCCTGTGGTTCCAGTGCCAGGCACTGCCCTGCAGTGATAGAGGCGGCTCGCGGAAGTCGGGTTGCTCCACCCATTGTTCATGGCTGTTGGGCTCATATCCAATGGCGCTTCCGGCGTTTGCGTCGGTACGCATTTGCCCGTCCCGGTGATAGTTGTTGACTGGGCATCGGGGGGCATTTACCGGAATCTGATGATGATTCACGCCCACGCGATAACGTTGCGCATCGCCATACGAAAACAATCGAGCCTGAAGCATCTTGTCTGGTGAGAAGCTGATGCCAGGCACTACGTTGGCAGGGTTGAAGGCGGCTTGTTCGACGTCGACAAAATAGTTGTCCGGGTTGCGGTTGAGCTCAAGGACACCGACTTCGATCAGGGGATGATCTTTATGCGGCCAGACCTTGGTCAAATCGAAAGGATTGATCGGATAAGACCCAGCCTCCGCTTCTGGCATTATTTGAACGTAGAGTTTCCATTGGGGAAAACGACCTTCCTCAATGCTGGTGTACAAATCCCGTTGTGCGCTTTCGCGATCATCGCCGACCAGTTCGCAGGCTTGCTGATCAGTCAGGTTTTGGATGCCTTGTTGGGTTTTCCAGGTGAACTTCACCCAAAAGCGTTCATTCGCCGGACTAATGAAACTGAACGTATGGCTGCCGAATCCGTGCATGTGTCGATATGAGTGCGGTAGTCCGCGGTCGCTCATAACGATCGTGACTTGATGCAAAGCCTCGGGCAGTAGTGTCCAGAAATCCCAGTTGTTTCTGGCACTACGCATATTTGTACGTGGATCCCGTTTGACTGCGTGATTGAGGTCTGGAAACTTCAACGGATCGCGCAGAAAAAACACTGGTGTGTTGTTGCCCACAAGATCCCAGTTGCCTTGACCGGTATAAAATTTGATGGCAAACCCGCGAATGTCACGCTCGGCGTCGGCGGCGCCACGTTCGCCGGCCACGGTAGAAAATCGGACGAATACATCCGTGGTCTTACCAATGCTCGAAAATAAGTCTGCTTTTGTGTAGCGGGTGATGTCGTGAGTAACCGTAAACGTGCCGAATGCGCCTGAGCCCTTTGCGTGCATGCGGCGTTCAGGAATAACTTCACGGTCAAAGTGCGCCAACTTCTCTAGTAGCCAAACGTCCTGCAATAACACAGGTCCTCTAGGACCAGCCGTTTGAGAGTTGTTGTTATCGCCCACCGGTGCGCCGGCTGCTGTCGTCAATTTTTTCATTATCGGACCCTTACTTTTATGGTTGTTGAAAAAGGCATCAGATGTGCTGGTCAGGCAAAACGCGCGACACCAGACGTTGCGGCCGCCATGGTTTGTCATTCCGCGCTTCTAACGTTCCTTGCACGTGTATCTGAATTGGGGAAAATGATTCGCACTGAGCTCAGAGGAGACTGAGCTGAACCTCGACATTGCCGCGGACGGCTTTGGAGTAAGGGCATGTCTGGTGGGCGGTGTAGATCAGTTTGTGCGCTACCTCGCGGTCCAGTCCCGGCAAGCTGACAGTCAACCGAGCGCATAGAAAGTACGCCTCTCCACTGAGACAAAGATCGACCTCGGCATCGATAGAGACGTCAACCGGTAGTGACACCTTCTGCTTCAGTGCCGCCAGGCCCAGCGCCGCGTCGAAACAGGCAGACCAACTAGCTGCAAAAAGCTGTTCCGAGTTCGTTCCGCTGCTATCGAAACCCGGTAGTGAGTGCCTGATGTTCAAGCAGCCGTCATCACTTCGAGAGTAACCACCGTCGCGAAACCCTTTTGTGTGAACCCTGACGGTATACAACGCTCTTCCGGCCCCCATCTGTGTCTCCTGGTGTTCGAACGCATGGGCATTTTTCCAGTGTCCCTGTCACATAGGTCTGGATCAAAGTCAGGAGTAATCAGAACAGAGCATTCAAAGGGGGGCGATTACACGATGGTATTGGGCTTGGTTTCGGATACACGCGCCATGCGATAACAAGGTGCGATAGGGGTACTACCTGGGGTGGGCAACCCGTCTGCGCCGGAGGTGAATCCATGGCGCGGCAATTGTTATGGTAGTGGGATTACAAGGGGCAGCTTCAATGCCCGTGTGTGTCCAACATTAAAGGGTGTCCTAGTTATGAGCGATGAGCTGGATCGAAAAATAAGAAATTTCCTCTGCATTTCCATGCATGGGTCGATATCGGCCGCTTCTGAACAGCTGGATATTTCTCAACCAAGTCTGAGCCGACAGCTCGCTAGTTTGGAAAGCTATCTCGGAAACCCACTTTTCAGGCGAACGGGTCGAGGGCTAATTTTAACCGATGCTGGAAAGCATTTGGCGTCTATGGCGAGCCCTGCGTTCATGGCAATTGATGCGGCCATCGTTCAAATCAGAGATCAATTCGGCATCACGCAAGGCAGTCTGCGCTTGGCAACGGTGCATACGCTTACCTACTATTTTCTTGGAGATCTGGTCTCTCGATTCGTGCACCACAACCAGGACGTAAACGTCTCGTTCATGGCCCGCAGTTCGACCGAGGTCATAAAGCTCGTGGAGTCAGGCAGAGCGGATCTGGGTTTCGTATACGACAGCGAAGTGGCGTCAAAGGAGTTGCTGTCGAGCGGTCTTTTTACCGAATCAATGGCAATCATAATCAAGGCCGAACTGGAACCAGCGCCGCTGAGCATCGACATGGGGGAGCAGCCATTAAGGCTTGTGGTGTTTCCGAGTGGGTATGCGCTACGAAGAATGCTGGACACATGTGGAGTGCCTTATGTCGTGGCTGCAGAGGTTGAAACCGTTGACGCAATGCTCGAACTGGTCGCTTCAGGTGTGGGAGCCTGCGTTCTTCCCGCACACATTCCAAATAGGGTGCTGGAGCAGTACAGCCTCACTCGTGTGACCGACGTAAAACCGTTGCTTAAACGCAAGGTAGTCGCCATCTACCGCTCCGACTCACCCTCGACAGCCATTACAAGATCGATACTGGGATTTGCCATGGATGCGGCGAAGTCGCTCAAGTGAATACCTGATATAGCCCTAGCCTCATCGCCATCGATGATCGAGCTTCATAAGCTTGAGCCACCGTTGATGGTTAGATTGAGGATTGCCAAGTGAGTCAGGAACTACGCAGTAAAGAATATTTCGATCTGCGGGCCACAAGCGAGATGGCCCAACACCTTAAATCAAAAGAGATGCCTCTGAAGGAGCGCCTTGCTTACGCAGCCAGAATCCTTGCGATGACCGGACAAGAGGCTGGTCTTGCCGGGCAGCTCACCGCGCGCTCCGATAGGGAAGATACCTATTGGACATTACGTTTCGGCCTTGGATTTGAAGAAGCGACAGCGGAAGACTTTATCGAGGTCGACAAGGATCTCAATACTGTAACTGGCGAAGGGATGGCTAATCCCGCCACCCGCTTTCATTTGTGGGTTTACAGAAATCGCCCAGACGTCACTTCGATCATCCACACGCATTCTCCCTGGGCATCTGCGCTAGCCGCCGCGCGGCAGCCACTTGTGATTTCGCAGATGGATATGACTCCGCTGTTCAACGATTGTGCTTTCTTGGGTGAATGGCCAGGGGTACCGATCGCCGACCACGAGGGGACTTTGATTTCCGAAGCACTGGGTGGGATGAAGTCTATCATTCTGGCCCACCACGGATATCTCACCGCCGGCGTATCGGTAGAGGAAGCCACTTACCTTTCGGTATACCTGGAGAGGGCGGCGAGGATGCAGATCCGGGCCAGGGCGTTCGGTGATCTGACACCTGTCGACCCGGTCTTGGCGCAGGAAGCTCACGACTATCTTTTAAAACCCTCAATTGTGCGAGCGACGTTCGATTACTGGTGTCGTCAGACGCACCGATTGCCCGGCATGCCGCCGATCTAAAAATCTCATCTCACAAGCCCGTACTGCATCTTCGTATGGGCCCGGGTTTGCCTGCTTATAAGAAAGACTTCCACACACAACCACTGCCAGATAAAGGACTGAAAAATGTCGAGAATAACGAAGGCAGGTGCGGCTCCTTCAGCCGTGAAACGTCAGACAGTGATAGCCGGTATTGCGAGCATGATGGGTACCACGATTGAGTGGTATGACTACTTCCTCTACGGCACCGCAGCTGCGCTCATTTTCAATAAAATATTCTTCCCTGATTTTGACCCGGTCACTGGCACACTGGCAGCGTTCGCGACCTATGCCGTCGGGTTCTTTGCGCGTCCGTTTGGTGGCATTGTATTCGGCCATTTCGGAGACCGTTTAGGCCGAAAGTCGATGCTCATTATCACGCTGTTCATGATGGGAGTGCCGACGATCATCATAGGGTTGATCCCTTCCTACGATTCAATCGGTTATTGGGCGGCAGTGCTACTCGTTCTGATGCGAGTGCTGCAAGGCATTGCGGTCGGCGGTGAATGGGGAGGGGCGATTCTATTGGCCGTCGAGCATGCGCCTGAGGGTAAGAAGGGCTTTTTCGGCAGTCTGCCCCAAACTGGCGTTGCCACTGGATTGATTCTTTCATCACTGGCGATGGGGGCTGTCGCCCAATTGCCTGAGGAGGACATGCTCAGCTGGGGCTGGAGAATTCCTTTCCTCGCCAGTGCTGCGTTGCTTCTAGTGGGCTGGTATATACGCGAAAAAGTGGCCGAATCCCCCGACTTTATCTCAGTGAAAAGAGATGTGCCTCGTGAGATGCCTTTCAAAACCGTTCTACGTGCACATCCCCGAGCGTTGCTTGCTGTTGCCGGCGCTCGTTTGGCTGAAGTGACATGGTTCTACACGATTGCAACCTTTTCCTTGGCTTATGCAACAAAGACGCTTGCGATACCGAAGGACTTGATGCTGGATGCGGTCGTCTGGGGCGCTACCGTTGCCATGTTCACCATGCCCTTTTGCGGTTGGTTAGGTGACAAAGTCGGTCAGAGAAAGATGTTTGCTGCTGGTATTGCAGGCGTCATTTTATTTTCCTCTGTCTTCTTCCAATTGCTTCAAACCCAGGAACAGTTCTGGATCATTTTTGCGATGGTAGTTGCCATTGGGATTATTTACTCGATGCTGTACGGCCCCGAAGGTGCGCTTTTCTCCGGCCAATTTACTCCAGAGGTGCGGTACACAGGAATTTCCGTTGCAGTGCAAGTATCCGGGGCTATCGGTGGCGGGCTAGCCCCTATCATTGCCACATCGTTGCTTGCATATGGAGGCGGTGACCCGTTTTACATCAATGGCTATTTGATGGGGTTGGGGGTGATCGCCTTGATTGCCCTTACCCAGATGAGATCCGTCACAGCCGATTCAGCGAAATGCGTGGCCTCCATCACAGTGCCGGCAAAGTCTTAACCTGAATGAGGGCGACTACGTTCGCCCAAATCATTCCATGCAGGATTGCAGGAAGATCAACGAGTGCAGCGGGGCAGGGGTTGGCACGCCAGCGCTTAAAAAGGAACGATGGTGTTTATGAAACATACTTCAGACCACCTGGTTATCCTCCAAACGACCTTGTGGGGTCCGACTCGCTCCGTTTTCTGCAACTAGTTGCCCTTGTGGTGTACGACTCGAGCCATCGGCAGCTACCAACTGACCTTGCGGCGTACGGCTCGAGCCGTCCTGTACCAAGAAGTCACCGCCGCCTTGCGCGTTCACAGGGGTCAACTGGAAGCAGGTGCTGTTGCCGCAGGAGGTTTGTTCAACAGCGGCGTTGGCATGAGCGGCAGCACCAGCCAAGGCGAAAGCAGCGGCGGTCAAAAAGCGAGTCACGTTGTTCATGGTTTTTCTCCAGTTTCAAAGGGGGATTAGCAATCGGTAAGTGGAGGGCTCAGTTGTCACCAATGCAGCCGTCAGCGAACTTGCGGTAGTCCAGGACCTGCGTTTTGCTCTGAGAATCCAGGTAGGTCATCTGGGCATTCACAATCCCGCAGGTAGGTGCGGCGTCCTCTGTCAGCGACACCACTTTCTTGATGTCCAGGTGCGTGCCATAGGTGTAGGTCTCAGGCGAGACGCCTGCTTCAGCGCGGGCGGACAAAGTGCAGATGTTCAGGGCGGCAAACAGGCAAGCGGCATAGACGGCTTTGGTGTTCATGGTGATCTCCTCAAGGCTTCAATGGCTAGGTCGTTCAATTGGGCCGAGGCGGTTGGGTTTGCCTCGATGGAACCTATTAGAAGCCTGAGAGGTATCTGGTCTGTGTCGAAAAAATGGGCGTTTAAATCGATTCGTATCAGAACCGCCTGGTAATACACATCGATACAAACCTTGAGGAATTTAAATTTTTCCCTCTATCTGCCATTCACACCAGATTGCGAATGTGAACGGCCCAATCGGCAACGTGCCGATCGCCAACAATTACAGATCTGGAGCATTTTCGACAACCAGTACTGGCCCGCTCACTACCTGATCAACGCCATGAGGCAGATGAGTTACACCCACTTTGGATGAAGGCAGTGACAAGACACAGTATCAGGTGATTCAAAACCTGAAAGGAGTGTCCAAGTGCTGGATATCAATCAGTTAAGCAATGAGTGGCATAAACCGATACTTATGTGTAAGTGCTCAGTGCACAGTTTTCGCCTAGGCTGATTCCAGCGATGATCGTCACTGCGCTTAGCTATAACCTGTAAATCTCTGCAGTTAATTTGGTATTCGCAAGTGGATAATATCGACTAATTACGGCAGAGCTCTGTTACTTGAGATTTCTAATAGACCATTTTCGCATTCCGCTTGGATATCCACCGCTAATCAATATTGGCCTGTCATCCGTTCTGTCTTAATGGCAAATAGCTTGCACTTCGATTTTTGAGTCTTGGTTTCAGGACAAAATTTTCTTTGTAGGAGTTCATCAAATGGCAAGAACAGTGTCGGACTTTGTAGTCGAAACCTTGCGAGGCGCGGGAGTGAAGCGCGTATACGGCGTGGTAGGCGATTCGCTCAACGGCTTTACGGATGCACTGCGCCGGGATGAATCCATCCACTGGATTCATATGCGCAACGAGGAAGCAGCTGCATTTGCAGCTGGTGCGGAAGCACACCTTACCGGCGATCTGACCGTTTGTGCTGGTAGCTGTGGCCCCGGAAACCTTCACCTCATCAACGGGCTTTTCGATGCTCACCGAAACCGTGTTCCTGTATTGGCGATTGCAGCCCATATCCCAAGCACCGAAATAGGGATCGAATACTTCCAAACGACTCACCCGGAAGTACTGTTCAAGGAATGCAGCCATTATGTTGAATTGGTTTCCCGCCCGGATCAGCTCCCTCAAGTGTTGGCGCGCGCGATGCGCGCGGCGATCTCAAAAAAAGGGGTGGCAGTAGTGGTGCTCCCGGGGGATGTCGCTTTGCAACCTACCTTGGTACCGGTACCGCGTTGGCTTGTGCCCAGCGATCCTGTCATCCATCCGCGCAGTGACGAGCTTGAGCAGCTTGCTTTCATGCTGAATAAAGGCAAAAAGATCACACTGCTTTGCGGGGCGGGTTGCGTGGGCGCACACGAGGAGATTTTGAGCTTGGCTCAGAAGCTGAAAGCTCCTATCGTGCATGCGCTTCGTGGCAAGGAATTCATCGAGTACGACAATCCCTACGATGTTGGAATGACTGGGTTAATCGGGTTCTCTTCAGGCTATGCGGCTATGAAGGATTGCGACACGCTCCTGATGCTGGGTACCGACTTCCCTTACCGGCAGTTTTATCCAGCAGACGCGCGCATTTTCCAGGTTGATCTTCGCGCTGAGGCACTTGGAAACCGTTGCGGTTTGGACATGGGGTTGGTTGGTCAAGTGAAACCCACACTTCAGGTACTGCTTCCTTTGCTAGAGGAGCACCATGACAGCGGTCATCTCGATGCTGCCCTGAAGCATTACAGGGAAACTCGCGCAGACCTGGACGCCCTGGCAGAGGGAGGCTCAGACGGCGCGATGATTCACCCGCAGTACGTGACCCGCCTCGTTAGCGAACTGGCGTCTGAGGATGCTATTTTCACCTGCGACGTCGGCACGCCAACTGCTTGGGCTGCACGCTACTTAAAAATGAACGGCAGGCGCCGCCTCATCGGTTCGTTCAACCACGGTTCCATGGCCAATGCAATGCTCCAGGCTATCGGTGCGCAGTGCGCCTTCCCTAGTCGCCAAGTCGTCTCTATGTCTGGCGACGGTGGTTTTGCAATGATGATGGGCGATGTCCTGACACTGAGGCAGATGAAACTGCCCGTAAAAATCATCGTGCTTAACAACGGCACGTTGGGTTTTGTGGAAATGGAGATGAAAGCCCACGGTTTCCTGGACGTTGGTTGTGAGCTGGATAACCCGAACTTTGCAGCAATGGCCCAAGCCATCGGTATCAAGGGCATCCGGGTTGAAAAATCTGCGGATTTGGCCGGTGCATTGAAGGAAGCCTTTGCTCATCCGGGCCCCGTAGTGGTGGACGTTGTCAGCGAAAGGCAAGAGTTGATCATGCCGCCAAAAACCACGTTCGCCGAAGCGCAAGGGTTCGGGCTCTTCATGTTGAAAGCTGTCCTTGATGGACGGGCCAAGCAGCTCATCGATCTAGCCAAGGTCAACCTACTACGATAAGCACTAGGATCTGTGCCAGTAGCCAACACGCTGGCTCTGGCGGACTGATCCGATCTAGCGGGCCGGCCCCTGATTCACCAGAGTTCTCAGATTTTTCCGCATAGGGTAAGGATGCCGAATTATGAAAACTTCTGATGCGCGACGTTTGCCCGTATCAAAGCCTGATCAGGGCTATTTGCACTGCGTTATCAGGTCTTCATTTTACTCAAGCTGACCTCCATCTTCGACATCAGGATGAATAACAGCGGTGGTAAGAAAAGAACTGACTGCCCCGGCGAGTAATGATGCTTGAACGGCTTCGTGCATGCCGGGAAGATTGGCATTGCATATTTCATACATACGTTCAGGACCACCCTATCATCACAAGGAACAATAGACGGTCGATAGCGCAGACGCTGGAATAAGAGCCTCTAATTGATCTTCAAATATCAACCATGCTTGTTGGTTCAAGGAGTTAATATGCGAATTGTGTTCTGTGGCGAGACTTTTCCCGATACTGCAGAGGCCCTTCGGCAAGCGTTGCCAGTCGATGCCGGTGATGAAGTGATTGTGTGGTCAGGAGAGGATCAAGAGACGCTTCCTAACAACATTGATGTATTGATTCCCAAAATGCACAGTGTCGATTCTCGCTTGCTTGAAATGAGCCGCTGCCGCCTCGTGCAACAATGGGGGGTAGGTCTGGAGGGTATCGATATTCTTGCGGCCGAGGATTTAGGCATTCCTGTCGCTAACGTCCCGGCCAATGGAGGAAACGCAAACTCCGTTGCGGAACACGCATTGCTTTTGATATTGGCGTTGCTTCGAAATTTGACCCAAGCTCAACTTAATGTGCGGAACGGCATATTGGGGGCGCCATCAGGGACTATGTTGGCGGGACGTACGGTGTGCCTCTACGGTTTGGGGGCAATCGCATTGCCGCTCGCTCGGCGTCTCAAAGCTTTTGACGTTAAATTGATCGGGCTGACGCGCCAGTTCAGTGCCGCGAAGATGGTGGAATTTGGCCTGGATGAATGTTACTCGCTGGAGGAAAAAGCCACCTGCTTGAAGCAGGCTGACATATTGGTCATCTGCGCTCGCCTCACTCCTGAAACCCGCAATAGTATAAGTGCCGATGAAATTGCTTCTCTCCCCGCAGGTGCATTGCTCATTAATGTAGCGCGTGGTGGTCTCGTTGAGGAGGCTGCGTTAATTAGCGCACTTCGCTCGGGGCATCTGGGTGGTGCAGGAATAGATGTTTACTGGCAGGAGCCGGTAGATACTCAGCATCCGCTTTTGCAACTGAGTAACGTTGTCGCAACACCGCATATTGCTGGCATCACACTCGATTCTCTCAAAGATATTGCGACAGGCGTTGCGGCTAATATCAATCGCCTGCGCGCGGGACTGCCCTTGCAAGGGGTAACCAATAGTCGAACCACCGAATGATTCTATGAGCACGGCCTATATCCGGGTTGATCTATCTAGTCGTTAAGCAAAGAGTGAACTTACTCCTTGCGCTAAGCGCGATCTATCGAACACATGGGCGCAACGCAATTAAAGAGGTTTAAATGACTGTTCTTAGCAAAAATAAAGGCATGAATATTACGGCGCTGAACCAAGGTAGTCACTTTGTAGACTTGAATGGCGTCCATTTACACTACCGAGTAAAAGGGAACGGTCCCCTGTTGTTTGTTGTTTCTCCTGGATGGGGTATAGGAAGCCTTTATCTGCAACGCGGCCTAGACTTTCTGACGGAACGCTTCAGAGTGGTATTTGTGGATACCCGCGGCAGCGGTTTATCTAAGCGCCCGAGCGACCCTGCCATGATGGGCAGCAGCCAAATGGCTGACGACCTGGACGCTCTGAGATCGCACCTCGGCCTCTCCACTATTGTTTTGTTGGGGCACTCAAATGGCGGAGCTATTGCATTGTCCTTTGCTCAACGGTACGCCGAGAGGGTCAGCAAATTAATACTGATCGATAGTCAGTTATTTGGATTTTCTGCAGCAGAGGATACTCATCGCTTCCTCTCCACTCGAGCCGAGAACCCGGACTACTCAAGCGCAGTCAACTTGGCTCATCACTTTTTTTCCGGCAAGGGCAAGCCACCAAGGAACGATGATGAACTCACGGAGTTTGTCGGTAATATTCTTGCGCTGTATTTGAATAATCCGGGTAAAAATCTCGCCACTGCCCGTCAGCAGCTTTCAGATAAACCGATCTCTTTTTATGCGTTCGGCAGTCAAAATGCCGCCGACGCCGCTGCTCAAAATGATCAAACGGTTTTGCTCCATTTGATAAAGGCACCCGTCCTAATCGTCAGTGGCAGGCATGACTGGATTTGCCCTATCGCCGTCGCAGAACGAATGCACGCAGGTATTAAAAATTCCACGCTGGAAATATTCGAGGAAAGCGGGCATTTACCGTGGATCGAAGAGCCAACCAAATTCCATTCAAAAATTGTCAACTTTCTTTCCTGCTGAGACTGATCGACTGCGCGCCGATAAGTGTGCAGGCCTAGTTTTAAATTACTAATCGTACCGCCGTTGACCCCAGCAAATGCGCAGCTGCTATTCCACGACATAGTTAAGACACAAAAGGCCCGCTAAAGTAGGCCATGGAGACTGTGAGCCGCATTTGATCCGCAAGTGCCCCATACAAGCTCCATCTATCACCCTGTCATTGACCAATCAATCGGTATCCCGTCTGAATGGATTGACTGAAGGCTGCTGCTGCAGCCTTCCACTCTCTATCAGACAGACCTATGATTTTTCATATCAGATAGATCTAACTAGCACAACGCTCCGGATCATAAGCAATTCGTCGGTTTGGGCAGGCCCGCCAGTTTCGCGGCGAGTTTGGCGGGGGTGCCTTTGAACAGTCGGTTCAGGTGCAGGCTGTTGCCTTTTTCCGGACCGAGCTTCAATGCGGTGTATTTGATCAGCGGGCGGGTGGCGGGCGACAACTGGAACTCGGCGTAGAAACTGCGCAGCAGCTCGAGGATTTCCCAATGTTCGGGGCTCAACTCGATGTCTTCCGCAGCCGCCAGGGCACTGGCGACCTCAGCCGACCAGTCACTTAGCTCGACCAGAAAGCCGTCCTTGTCCAGTTCGATGGCGCGGGCGCCGACCGTTAATGCATTCATAGCCAGCTGTTGACCTTGTCGTGGCGGATCGACAGTTCGACGAAGGCCGCGTAATCGATGGCAGTGGCCCAGTCCGGAACCTCGATGGCGCGGGCCTGGGCGTCTTCGGCCAGAACATAGAGTGGCAGGCCGCGCGCATTCAGCGTCTTGAACGGCGCGGTGCCCGGTTGCAAGGCATAGGCCGCGTCGCCGGACAGCAGCAGCACATCGCTGGCGCCGATCACGCGCAGGCAGCTGCTCAGGCGGTCGTCACCGAAAGGGGAATGAGACAACACATGCAAAGTCGACATCAGAGGGTGATCACCTGGTCGTAACGGTCAATAAGGGCGGTGATTTCATTGGCCGCGAGCACCTGGGCTTCTTCCAGCGACAGCGCGCTCGAGTCCAGGCCACGCTGCGCCGTGCTGTCGGCACAGACAAACAGTTGTTCAACGCCGAACATCGGCAGGGCTTGCAGGTTGGCGCTCAGGTCTTTCTGTTGCAGGGCCTTGGCGTCCTGTTGCGTCGCGAGCTGGAACACGCCGTCATCAAGAAACAGCAAACCGATCGGCAGATCGAAAGCGCCGCCAGCCAGCACGATGTCCAGCGCTTCCCGGGCGCCCGGTCCGGACCATGGGGCCTGGCGGCTGATGATCAACAAGGATTTGGCCATTTTATGCGCCTCCGAAACAGATCAGGCGGTCGGCGTCCTGCACTGCATCGTGCAACTGGCCGAGACCGGACAATTCCCACGGCGCGCCAACGGCGACCGCATCGCGTTGATAGCGTTTGGCTTCTTCCCCGTTGAGCACGCCCCGGCGCAGGGCGGCGGCGATGCACACCACGCCATCGAGTTTTTGCTCGCTGATGAAGGCGCGCCATTGCTTGGGCACGTCCAGTTCATCCTGGGGTGTCACTACGCTGCCGGACGCGTTATAGACGCCATCCTGATAGAAAAACAGCCGGACAATCTCGTGCCCGCCGGCCAGCGCTGCTTGGGCGAACAGCAGGGCGCGGCGCGATGAGGGCGCATGGGCGGCGGAAAATACGGCGATGGCGAACTTCATGACGGACTCGATCAGCGAAACTGCGGCCATGATAAAGCTTTATCGGCGGGGGGGCTAAATCGATGTTGTCTGTGCGGGCCTCATCGCTGGCAAGCCAGCTCCTACAGCGGATCTGCAATTTGGTGATCGACGCATTCCCTGTAGGAGCGGGCTTGCCCGCGATGGCGGCCGGACAGGCGACGCAAACACTTAGCGGGGCATGTAGCCTAACTGCCAGCGGTGGGGGATCTTCAGCGATAACAGGCCCAATACTGCCGCCAGCAATCCACTGGCAAACAGCGCCTTGAGCCCGAAGTGATGTTCCAGCACCGCACCCAGTACGGCGCCGGCGAACATACCGGTCCAGGGGATCAATTGCACCCGCCAGCCATTGCGCCGTTCGCCAAGCATCCAGCGACCCAGTCCACGGCCGAAGCGCGACAGAGCACCGGTGACGTAGGTCAGGCCGACCGGCAAGCCATTCACTTCTTCCACCGCAGCATTGAGCATGCCCATGGCGATGATTGCCGCCAGCAACGCGGGCAGTTGCGTCTCGTATGGCCAGGCCGCAGCAGCGCAGAGCAGGGTGGCGATGGACAACAGCAAAGGCAGTGCCCGGCGACGGCCCAGGCGGCTGACAATAATGCCCAGCGCATTGCCAAGGATGAACGTGGCGATGAGGATCACCAGACGCACGGTCAAGCCCAGGTCACCGTCGCTGATGGCGACGGCCATGCGGGTGGTGTTGCCGCTCATGAACGAAACAAAATCGCCGCTGGCCATGAAGCCGATGGCGTCGGTCATGCCGGCCAACACCGAAAGCATGGCCACCAGGCTCAGGCCGATACGCCCGCGCCATTTCTGGGTGTGCAGGTGGCCGGGGCTGGCGTGTGGCCGGGTGGCGGATGGCAGCATGGGCGATGGTGTCCTTGAGCGTTGGTCAGGGTTTGATCCCGTATAAATCGCAATATTCCAGCCAGTCCATGCCGGCCATCTCCGCGACTTCCCGGTGCACCTCGAGGCGCTGTGCTTCGTAATCCTGCGGTGTGGAAGCGGTCAGTTGCAAGGTCAATTCCCAGGCAAACAAACCAAGGCGCTCGGCTTCGGCCTCGAAGGCTTCATGCAAACGCTCGTCGCGAAACTGCGCCAGGGTCTCGCCTTTGGCCTGGGCGAGCAACGGATTGAGGTTGTCGAGTTCGACGCGCAGTTCGGGACGTTCATCGAGAAACGTGTTCAGTGCCTGTTCGTGTTGCAGCTCGGATGCCGCCATGGTCGCTCCTTGAGAATGGATTACGAAGACTGTTTCTTGCTGGCCTTGGCCGCTGCCGCCAGACACTCCAGGGCAAATTGCTCGGTGTAGGTCATCTGGATCGGCGTGGTTTCGCCTTTGACGGTGCGCTCGCCGTCGAGGATGTAACGAATGCGTTTGTCGGTGACGCCGATTCGCTTGGCGATCCAGGAGGGCGTCTGACCGATCTGGCTGATCAGTTTGTCAGCGTATTCAGTGGTCGGTTTGTAAAATTCGGCGTTGGGGGTCATGGGGTTTCCAGTCAAAGGTGCGATGCTGCGTATGGCGCGACAGGGTGCGCGAATCGTCGCGCGGTGTCGCGGTATAAATGAAGTAAAGCAGAACGATAGGCGGTGCCACGGTGATACAGTCGGCTTTTTCCTGATGAGTGAATGCAATGCGAATTCTGATGGTGGCGCTGGCCGTTACCTTGCTGGCGGGATGCGCGGGCTCGGCAATGAACGATGCTCGCACCAAGGCCCCGTACAAAACCCTGAACTCGGACAAGCCGGCAAAAGACGTCGCCCAGTGCGTGCAGTTTTCCTGGCAAGACGAAGCGGTATTCGGTGTTGACGCTGCTGCGTACCTGGAGCCCGCCGAGAAGGGCGGCACCACCGTTTACACCCGTTCGGCGGAGTCTTTCGTGGACGTGACCACCGATGCCTCGGGTACCGTGTTGAGCTACTACGCGCAACAGGACGACTTCGTCGCCAAGCGCCGGTTGGCGGCGTTGGCCACCTGCCTCTGATCTGATGGCGTGACGAAAACCCTTGCCGGCGATGGCATCGATGAAATCGCCATCGCCAGCAAGCCGGCTCCTACAGGTTAATTGTCGTACCTGAGGCGCTTCTGGAAAAAGAAGTGCTTGTGCCCCGGCGGGTAGTCGGCGATGTGACCGATCTCGCTGTAGCCGCATTTCTTGTAGAAATCCGGCGCCTGGAATTCGAAGGTATCGAGCCACAGGCCGATGCATTTTCGCTCCCGCGCCAGGTCTTCCGCCATCTGCATCAGCTGGGTGCCCATGCCCTGTCCACGGGCCTGTTCCGGCACCGACAGCAAGTCGATGAACAACCACTGATAAAACAATCGGGCGTAGAGTCCGCCGAGAATCTGGTCGTTTTCGTCGCGTACCAGCAGGGCAATGTTTTCGGGTATGGCGCCGTCGGCTTTCGACGCGTTATAGGCGCGCAACGGCAGCAAAATGGCTTGGCGTTCCTCTTCCGTGGGGGTTAGCGAGCACTCGATTCGTAACGTCATGGCTATGTCCTTATGGCTGTGAACGCCCAGCCTAACGTGGTCGCCGCCAATGTTCCATCACCGCTACCGGGTGGAACCGTCGCTGGCGCGCAGATGTCATTGATTAAGACGCGTCATCCCGAACGCGACCGATGAGGACACGCCGTGAATATTTTTGAAGCCTTGCGCGAAAGCCACGAACGCCAACGGACCTATGCCAAGGCACTGATCAAAACCAGCGGCGACACCCCCGAGCGGGTCGAAGCGTACAAACAGCTCAAGGCTGAACTGCAGGCCCATGAAACCGCTGAAGAGCGGCATTTCTACATGCCGTTGATGGAGTTCGACAACGGCGTCGATCTCAGCCGCCATGCGATTGCCGAACACCACGAGATGGACGAAATGATGGAAGAACTGGACGAGACCGAGATGTCCAGCCCGGCGTGGTTGGCGACCGCAAAGAAACTGTCGGACAAGGTTCATCACCATCTCAAGGAAGAGGAGCAGAAGTTCTTCCAGATGGCCGGCAAGCTGCTCAATGACAAACAGAAAGAAACGTTGGCGGGGCAATACGAGAAGGAATACCAGGCGCAGCTTGAATGAGGCGGCAGGCTTTCACTTAACATGGCCCGTCCGCTTCTGTGGCGAGCGAGCTTGCTCGCGTCGGGCTGCGAAGCGGCCCCGGCAATCTGAGGGGCTGGCGAACATTTGCCAGCGCTGCGCACTGGAGCGGGAGCAAGCTCTCTCGCCACGGAGAACGGGTTTACCCAAACAGGTCTGCGGTCATTCCGGCTCCGAAGGATTGTGCACCTTCCAGCGTCAGCAACAGCTCCTTGGCCTTGAGCCCGCCGGCGAACCCGGTCAATTTTCCCGACGCGCCGATCACCCGATGGCACGGCGCAATAATTGATATCGGGTTTTTGCCGTTTGCCGCTCCGACCGCTCGTACCGCACTCGGGTGGCCGATCTGTTCGGCGATCTGGCTGTAGCTGCGGGTTTCGCCAAACGGGATGGTCAGCAGTGCGGCCCAGACCTTCTTCTGAAATTCCGTCCCGGAAAAGTCCAGTTCCAGATCGAAGCGTTGCCGTGCACCGGAAAAATATTCGCGCAACTGCCCGGCGGCACGCACCAGCACCGGATTGTCCGGCGCTTCGACCATCACTCCCAAGCGCACCCGTCCAGGTTTGTCGTTTTCCCAGAGGATGGCGACCAGTCTCGAACCGTTCGCCACCAGCTTCAACTCGCCAACCGGGGAGGCCAGGGTGGTGCAGGTGTATGTCATGGCGCAAGCCCCGTGGGATTGTTGAACAGGCGTTAAGGATACTGCTTGTGGAGGGAGGCGCAATGCGCAATCCCGACCATACTTGGCTACTGCTTTTGACGGGTTTTCCTACTTAAAAACAAGAAGAGACTGACTCATGAAGTACGAACCTTTTGCCAAATCGCTGATAGCGACCTCGTTGGCGCTCAGCTGCCTGACTGCCCATGCCGCTTCCGTGGCCCCGGTCGCCGCTGAAAATGGCATGGTGGTCACCGCCCAGCACCTGGCCAGCCATGTCGGCGTGGATGTGTTGAAAAATGGCGGCAATGCGGTCGATGCCGCGGTAGCGGTCGGGTATGCGCTGGCGGTGGTGTATCCGGCAGCGGGTAACCTGGGCGGCGGTGGTTTCATGACCATTCAACTGGCCGACGGACGCAAGACTTTCCTCGATTTTCGTGAAAAAGCCCCTCTTGCGGCTACCGCCGACATGTACCTCGACAAGGAAGGCAATGTCGTACCGGAGCTGAGCACCCGTGGTCACCTGGCCGTCGGCGTGCCGGGCACCGTTTCCGGTATGGAACTGGCCTTGAGCAAATACGGCACCAAACCGCGCAAGGAAGTCATCGCCCCGGCGATCAAACTCGCTGAAGACGGTTTCGTGCTGGAACAGGGCGATGTCGAGTTGCTGGAATACGCGACCGACGTGTTCAAGAAGGACATCAAGGATTCCGGCTCGATCTTCCTCAGCAACGGCGAGCCGATGCAGGTGGGGCAGAAGCTGGTGCAGAAAGACCTCGGCAAAACCCTGCGCGAGATCTCCGAGAAAGGTGCCGACGGTTTCTATAAAGGTTGGGTCGCCGACGCCATCGTCACGTCCAGCCAGGCCAACAAAGGCATCATCACCCAGGCCGACCTCGACAAATACAAGACCCGCGAACTGGCGCCGATCGAGTGCGACTACCGCGGCTACCACGTGGTCTCGGCACCGCCGCCAAGTTCTGGCGGCGTGGTGATTTGCCAGATCATGAACATCCTCGAAGGCTATCCGATGAAGGATCTGGGCTATCACTCGGCCCAGGGCATGCACTATCAGATCGAAGCGATGCGCCACGCGTACGTCGACCGCAACAGCTACCTCGGCGATCCGGATTTCGTGAAGAACCCGATCGCCCATCTGCTCGACAAAAACTACGCCACCAAGCTGCGTGAAGCGATCAGTCCGCAGAAGGCCGCGGTGTCCAAGGACCTCAAGCCTGGCGTAGCACCCCATGAGGGCAGCAACACCACCCATTACTCGATCGTCGACAAATGGGGCAACGCGGTGTCGGTGACCTACACCCTCAACGACTGGTTCGGTGCCGGGGTCATGGCGAGCAAGACCGGGGTCATCCTCAACGATGAAATGGACGACTTCACCTCGAAAATCGGCGTGCCGAACATGTACGGCCTGGTGCAGGGCGAGGCCAACGCTATCGCGCCCGGCAAGGCACCGTTGTCGTCCATGAGCCCGACCATCGTCACCAAGGACGGTAAAGTGGTCATGGTGGTCGGGACGCCGGGCGGCAGCCGGATCATCACCGCGACCTTGCTGACCATGCTCAATGTCATCGACTACGGCATGAACATCCAGGAAGCGGTCGATGCGCCGCGTTTCCACCAGCAGTGGCTGCCGGAGGAAACCAACCTGGAAGCCTTCACCACCAGCCCGGACACGGTGAAGATCCTAGAAAGCTGGGGCCACAAGTTCGCGGGGCCGCAGGATGCCAATCACCTGGCGGCGATCCTCGTGGGCGCACCGTCGCTGGACGGCAAACCGGTGGGCAAGAACCGTTTCTACGGGGCCAACGATCCACGGCGTAATACCGGCTTGTCGCTGGGTTACTGAGGGTTGTGTTCGAGCAGGGACGGACTTATGTTCGTCCCTTGCCTCTCTGACTTTTCTAAGGAAGGAATCATGACCACCGCACTGTTAATCATCGACGTCCAGCAGGCCCTGTGTTCAGGCGAGTACGAATGCTTCGAAATCGGACGCGTCATCAACACCATCAACGAGCTTTCCGCGCGGGCGCGCAAGGCGGGTGCTCCGGTGGTGTTTATCCAGCACGAGGAAAAGGATAGCCCCCTTGCCCATGAGGCGGCTGGCTGGCAACTGGCTGAAGGGCTTGAGATCTCGTCGAAGGACCAGCGCGTGCGTAAAACCACTGGGGATTCCTTCTACCAGACCAACCTGCAAAAGCTGCTGCCGGAGCAGGACTTCGAGCGTCTGGTGATCTGCGGCCTGCAAACCGATTACTGCGTCAACGCCACGGTGCGTCAGGCGCTGAAGCTGGGATATGACGTGGTGCTGGCGGCGGATGCTCACTCCACGGTCGACAACGGTAACCTCACCGCCGAAGACATCATTGCCGAGCACAACAAGGATCTGGCGCACCTGAGTGGTTCCGTTGCCCGGATCGACGTGATCCCGGCTGCCGGGATCCGCTTCTGAATCCCCGCATTTCCTTGTAGGAGCCGGCTTGCTGGCGATAGCAGAGAGACAGTCACACCGCAGGCGCCAGCAGTGCTTACTTGATCAACGCTCTGGAAGGCCCCACTGCTCGCGCAACTGCTGGTATTGCACCTCGGGTAATTGCACCAGCAGCGGTGATTGGCGCGGGTCTAGCCAGTTGAATAAGCGGGCGATGTCCGTCGGGTCCATGGCCGTGCAGCCACGGGTTGGTACAGTGGGGCCGCGCCAAATGTGGAAGAAAATGCACGAGCCTGCAGCCGGGGACGCCGGTGTGTTGTGCTCGATGACAATGCCCTGGCGATACAAGTCATCTCGGCGACGCATGCGTTCCGAGCTGTTCCAGTCATTCGCCATTGTCGCGCCGTCGACCAGCTCGTTGTAACGGGTGGACTGTGGATCATCCACGCATTCGAGGGTCGGGGTCAGCGCGACATAGGACAGGCGTGTTTTAGCTGAAGTGTCATAGCCGAATGCGGTGCCCAGTTTGAACATCCCGGCCGGGGCTTTTCCGTCGCCTTCCTGCTTGACCGGGCCTGCCATTTGTTCAACGTCGAGCTGTCCTTTGCCCCAACCCATGCCGTTCTTGCCCAGCACCACGGGAAATGCCGCTTCGAACTTTTCAAAACGGTCACCGTGGCGTTCATAGCGCTGGGCGATGCCCTGAGCATCGTCCCAGTTTTTGCTGGTGACCACGATCAGTTGGTCGCTGTGGTCGAGTCCTTGGGCCAGCGCCGCCCATGGGAACAGCAGCAGCAATAGGATTTTGAGCACATTGTTCATGGTGCGAGCGGACTGATGGGGAAATCCATGACATCCGGCTTCTGCGCATTTGGGCTGTACGTGAAGTGCCACCACTCGTTGGCATAACCAGTAAATCCTTCCTTCTCCATGGCACGGCTGAGTCGTTGGCGATTGTCCTTGGCTGCGGCGCTGATCAGCGTCGAATCGGTGTGTGCACGCTCATCGAAGCAATCGAATCCGGTGCCCATGTCGACCGCGCCATCGTGCCAGCGCTGGCCATAATCGGCGGTGCAATCAACCGCGGGGGCGGCCGGCGTCCAGGTGTCGGCGGGCAGGGCGCCGGGGCCGGTCATGGTCAGGTCGACCGTATTGCCACGGGAGTGGTTGGACACCCGCGCCACGTAGCCCAGGCGCCAGAAGTCCTGCTTGTTTACCCGTGGGTAGAATTCGGTCTTGCGCGGGTCGCCCGGTTCGGTGGCGAAGCGTCCCATGTCGGCCACGGCACGACTGGGGCGATAGCAATCGAAGACTTTCAAGCCGTAGCCCTCGGCTTTCAGGGCCGCTTGTACCCGGGCCAGCGCTTTGGCTGCATCCGCCGACAACAGACACTCGGCTGCCCGGTAGCCGTCCAGCGGATGACCGGTGAAGTTATGGGCGCTGGCATAGCGGATGTCCTGCTCAATGCCAGGGTCGACGCTGCGCAGATACACCATGTGCTCGGGTGTCGACTCGTCGGCCAAACACGGCGTCGCGAGGCTCAGGCACAGCAAACACAGACCGGGTAAACGAAACATCGGGAAAGGCTCCATGCATGACCAGTCAGCGCATCATGGCTTGAAACTCGCGTTACCTCCATGAAGTTGTTGGTCGGCATGACAGGACGAGCGCACCAACGGGCCGGACGCCGCCTTCGCGAGCAGGGGTTGGCGGTGCTTGCAGGCATTTGTTCGTGGCGGTTGCTAGGCTGTAGATCCCTGAGACCGCAATGGAGCACCCTCATGCCTATCCAGGCCCTGCGCGCCGACGCCTCCCACATCGAAATCATTGCCCCGTTGTTCGATGCCTACCGGGGGTTCTACCTTCAGCCTTCCAACCTGCCACAGTCCCGTGATTTCATCGCCGAGCGCATTGCCCGGGACGAATCGGTGATCTTCCTGGCCATGGACAGCAGCGGCGAAGCACTGGGTTTCGTGCAAATGTTCCCGACGTTCTCCTCCATCGACGCGCACCGTACCTGGTTGCTCGGCGACTTGTTCACCACACCTGCCGCCCGGGGCAAAGGCGTCGGCTCGCTGCTGATGAACACCGCGCGCGACTTTGCGCGATTGAGCGGCGCCAAGGGCATGACTCTGGAAACCGCCACCGACAACTTCAGTGCCCAGCGTTTGTATGAGTTCCTGGGCTATGTGCGCGATCCCGGCTACTACACCTATTGCCTCGATCTGAAGCAAGGTTGAGCCCCGGGTTTATCGCAGGCCTTGCAGAAATTCGGCCTGGGCATCGGCGCTGGTGAGGATGCGATAACGCGTGCTGCGTGACACATCGCGGTCGCGAAACCGTTCGTAGACCGGTTGGAACATACTGCGATTCAACCCCGGGTGTTGTTGCGTCAGATAGCGCTCGCAAGCGGCGTCGTAGTCCTCAACCGAGATGAATTTCCTGAACCAGTACCGGTAGAAATAGCCCAGCAGAAAACCCAGGCTGAAATCGTGATCCAGCACCGAGTGCGCGCAGCATTCGAAATCAATCAGCCTCAACTCGCCATCGGGACCGATCAGAATGTTCTTGGGGTGAGGGTCCATGTGCACGAACCCTTCACTGAGCATCCGGCCGAACAACGGCAGAATATCCAGCAGCAACGCAACAGCCTGCTCAGGCTGGGCAATCAAGCGGTCATCGACGCTGCAATGGTCGTCGAAAAAATTGACCAGCAAATACTCTTCTTTCAAAAACGGAAAACGCCCGACGTGGCCGAACGCCGCGACCCTTGGCGAGGATGTCGACTTGCTCGACACCGCCGACAGGTTGATGAATTCGTTGGTCAGGTCATGCAGGCCGAAAACCCGCTTGAGCCCGAGAAAGTTCTGCAGCTGCTTTTTCCAGTGGGTCAGGCGATTGTGTTTCAGCACCCATTTGCGCTCACCTTCGAGCAGAAACACGCTGCGGGTCGCTTCGGGAATGTCCAGCAATGCGTACTGGGCGGGTTGGGCAAAAAAACGCTCAAGCAATACCGTCAGTTCGCGTTGCTGACCCGGGTCGAGGTGGAACGTGACGCCAGCGATTTTCTGCTGGCTGAGGCGCGAGGTGAGGTATTTGAGATGACGCATGTGCAGCCCCTGACAAGACAAACCGGTCCATGAAGCGTCGGCAAACGGCACGACGCCCGACGTTATCGGCAGGGCGGGTCATACCGTTAATCCGAATGAGGACTAAATGTCTGCAGGTTGCTTACGCCTGGTTGCCGAACACCGGCCGGAAGAAGCTGCGCTCGTAGCTGAGGATGCAGCGGGTTTCTTCGGCGTACTGGAACGCGGCGATGCATTCCGGGTCGTTCATCGATGTCTGCCGGTAGTGTTCATACGCGGCCAGGCTCGGGAAGGTGAACATGGCCATGGCGATGTTGTTGGCACCCTCGGACGGCAGGAAGTAGCCGTGATGCTGGCCGCCGAATTTCTCCACCAGCGGTATCCACAACTTGCCGTAGTGCTCGAACGCTTCGAGCTTGTACGGGTCCAGCACATATTTGAGGTAGCAGGTGATCATGGGTTTTTCTCTCTGTCGGGGTTAAGAATTTGGCATGAGTTTTCGGCGTTGCGCTAGCGCGGATTCTGCTCCCGGGTGGCGCGAGCAAATTCGATGAAGGCCTTGAGCGTCGCCGGCACATGCCGTCGGCTCGGGTAGTACAAATGCAGGCCGGGGTAGAAGGGGCACCATTCGCCCAGCACCTGGACCAGGCGGCCGTCGGCGATAGGCGCTTTGACCATGTCTTCGAAGATATAGGCCAAGCCGACGCCCTGTATTGCCGGGTCGACCATCAGGCTGACGTCGCCGAGGGTCAGCGGGCCGTCGATTTCGATTTCCTGGGCGATCCCGCCCCGTTCGAACTCCCAGCGATACAGCGAACCACTGGGGAAACGATGGCGGATACACGGCAGGCCACGCAAGTCCCCGGGCTTTTGCGGAACGGCGTGCTGCTCGAAGAATGCCGGTGAGGCCACGACCACTGAACGCATGTAGGCACCGATGGGCAGCGACACCATGTCGGCCTCGAGACGCTCGCCGAAGCGCACCCCGGCGTGAAAACCCTCTGCCACCACATCGACCAGACCGTCATCAGCGACGATCTCCAGTTTCACGTCCGGATAGGCTTGCAGAAAACGGGCGGCCAAGGGCAGCAGGACCAATTCCGCGGCCTGGCGACCGGCAGTGATCCTGAGATTGCCGGAGGGTTTGTCGCGAAAACTGTTGAGGTCCTCGAGCGCGTCGTCGATGTCGCGAAACGCCGGCTTCAATCGCGCGAAAAGACGTTCTCCCGCCTCGGTCAGGCCGACGCTGCGGGTGGTCCGATTGAATAGCCGTACGCCGAGGCGGTTTTCCAGCGTGCGCACTGAATGGCTCAGCGCCGAAGGCGTCAGTCCCAGTTCCACCGCAGCCCGGCTGAAATTCAGGTGAGTGGCCACGCTCAGGAACGTTGAGAGGTCTGCCGCCGAGGGTGCTTTCATTTGTGAGTGCCTTTCACAAAGCTATGCAAAATTGCTGGGATTATCACATGAGTAATGGAGTTTTAAAGTGGCGTCAACTCATCAAGAAGGCCCGGCAATCACGCTAGGGTCGCTGACAGGAGGAGTTGAAATGCGTACCTGGTTGATTACTGGAGCTTCCCGTGGTTTTGGTACCCTCATCGCAGAACGTGCTCTGCGTGCCGGCGACGCGGTGATTGCCACCGCCCGTAAACCTGAAGACGTCATCGCCAAACTGGGCAATCATCCCAACTTGCTGGCCGTGCGCCTGGACGTCACTCGCGAAGAGGAAGCGCATCAGGCCGTCGCTGAAGGCATCAAGCGTTTTGGCCGCATCGATGTGCTGATCAACAATGCCGGTTTCGGCGTGTTGGGTGCGGTCGAAGAAACCAGCGCCAGCGAGACTGAGCGTCTGTTCGCCACCAACGTTTTCGGTTTGCTCAACGTGACCCGCGCCGTACTGCCGCACATGCGCCGCCAGCGTTCAGGGCATGTGATCAATATCTCTTCGATTGGCGGCTATCAGGCCTACATGGGCTGGGGTGTCTATGGTTCCACCAAGTTTGCGGTGGAGGGCATTACCGAGGCGTTGCATCAGGAACTGGCGCCGCTGGGCATCCACGCCACGGTGGTCGAACCGGGCTTTTTCCGCACTGATTTCCTCGACGAGCAATCACTGGTGAAAACTGCGTTGGAACTGCCGGACTACGATGCAACCGTTGGTGCGATGCGCAAGTATGCCGAGGCGGCGAACCATGCGCAGCCGGGTGATCCGGTGAAGTTCGCCGAGGCCATGCTGGCCCTGGTCAATGCACCGAAACCGCCGCAACGGCTGGCGCTGGGCAGCGATACCATCGCGCGCATTGAAGCGAAAAACCGTTTTGTTGCCGAGGAGCTGGCCGAGTGGAACGAGCTGGCGCTGTCCACTGACTTCAAGGACTGAAGTCAAACCACAAAACCCTGTGGGAGCGAGCAAGCTCGCTCCCACTTTTGGATTGCGGTGATTCCAAGGACGCTCAGCGACATTCCATGCAGAAGTAGGGCATGACGTCGGAGCTGGCGTCGTAGCCATTGCTGCCATCGGCGTAATGGTTCTGCCGCAATCGGTCCGAGCCGCCTTCGGCTACGCGGGTGCCGCGCATCGAGTTGTAGCCGGCTGCCACGTTGTTTTGCTTCAGTCGATCGGAACCGTCCGAGGCCAGCTGCCGTTCTTTGAGCCGATCGGCGCCGCCCTCGGCGAGCCGGCGTTCTTGCAGGCGATCGGCGCCACCTTCGGCGAGCCGGCGTTCTTGCAGGCGATCTGCTCCACCTTCGGCCAGTTGTCGTTCCTTGATGCGGTCGTTCGCACCTTCGGCAACGTTGTGGGCAGCGGTGCCGGCACCGCTCGTCGTGGCGCCGGCTTCTGCAGCCTGGGTGTTCGCCGCGATAAAACCGAGGGCCGAAAAGAGGGCAATTCCTAGTGCAAGTTTAGGGGTGTTCATCATGTTCACCTGGTGAGTCACGGGATTGTTCACGCAACGTTCGGGTTGGCATGAATGCCGGGTATTGCAGTTCCGATATTCATGCCAGCCATCTTAATTGGCTGAGAAAACACGTCACTTATGCATAGGTTGTCCAGGTGAACATCAAGGTGTTAAAGACTCATACTCAAGTTTGCCCAGGGGCGGTCATTGAACCGCTGGCTGAAAAGCTTCGGATGAGCTGCCAAGTCATGCTCAAATGGCGGCCATTTTTTGTGATGGGCGATGGCGGGTAGGGAGTTGTACATGAACAAAGCGACGGTGTTGGCGCTCGTCCTGAGCCTCGGACTGTTCAACGTGCCAGCGAATGCAGCCGGGGATGCCGAGGCGGGCGGGAAACTGTTCAAGCGGGTGTGCGGTGGCTGCCATCAGGTCGGGGAATCGGCGCGAGCGTTTTTTGGGCCGCAGCTCAACAATGTGATTGGGCGGGAGGCCGGGAGTACCACGGATTACCAGTATTCCGATGCGATGAAATCATCGGGCATCGTCTGGACGCGGGAAAAACTGGCGGCGTACATCGAGGACCCGAAGGCCGTGGTGTCCGGTACGCGGATGATTTTCTGGGGGATCAGTGATCGGGAAAAGATTGATGATTTGTTGGCGTATTTGCAGGGTTTCCAGGCGCCTTAGGTGGGTGGGTATGGAGGCGGGGGCGTTACCATTGCTACGGTAACGAGCGGCCCTGGTTCCTGCGAATACCTACTGTAGGAACCAGCTTGCTGGCGATGACGCTCTACCAGTCAACCCATCTCTGACAGTTTTTCCCGCTCCTTACCCAACCTCACCGACGCATATCTGCACAATGATCCTGTTCGGGTTGCGCAGCCGTGTACCACACGTAATCCGCGCTTTCGGCACTCACAGTCCTGCCCACCTCGGCCAGCACCAGCACCGCATTACCCTCACCAGCACCTATGTCCTTCAAATGCAGCGGCACACCCAGATCCTTGCGCGCATGGAACGCCCCGGCCAGCAACAGCGCAGGCGTCGGCGCCGCCATCAGGCGCTCGGCCATGCGCCGGTCACGCTGCTGCTGCACGGCGAGCATTGCCGGCATCTGCGTTTCGGGCAGCAAACCACAATGGGATTCACGAATGTCCTCCAGCAATGTCGCTTGCACCTGTTCACTGGTGGACGCTTCGCCGCTGAGGGGCGGACGCTGTTTGTAGATCTGCATGATCTGCGCCCGGTCCAGGTTGGCCGACAGCAATGGGTAAGGTTGGCCCAGGGCGTAAGTTACCACTGCGCCGTAAACGCCCCAATCCCAATTGGCTTGCCAGGACAGCGCCTGATAAGGATCGGCCGGTGGCTGTCCGGCGCGGGTCGCGGCCTGCGCGGCATCGACGTTCGCCTGTTGGTCGGGGTTGAGCATTTCCATCAGCAGACTGCCCTGCGGACGCTGCGCCGCCAGTTGGCGCAGCAGCCACAGTTGCAGGGCATGGTGATCAGGGTTGTCGTGTTGCTCACCGACCAGCACCCGTGGCGCAGCCGCCAGGCGTTCGACCAGCGCTTGCGGGGTGAGGGTGTGCCCACTGGCGAGTTCAAGGATCACCCCGAAGTCGGCGTGGTCGCGGCCTTGCGGTGCGATCGGCGCGGGTGGCGGGGCGACGTAATGGGATTGGCAGGCAGCCAGCAGGCTGATCAGGCATAGCAGCAGAATGCGCATCGGTATTCCTTAATCAGACGGTGGCCCCCTCGGGCACCGGGGAGGGGCGGGTATCAGCGCGCGATAATCAAGGGATGGCCGCGCTCCGGGTGTTGGTGGATCAGCACCTGCAGCCCGTACACCGCTTGCAGTGCCTCGGCGGTCAGCACTTCTTCCGGCGGGCCATAAGCGTGCGGTCGACCGTCCTGCAACAGCAGCAACTGATCGCAATACCGCGCGGCCAGGTTGAGGTCGTGCAGGATCACCAACACCGCCGCACCGCGCCCGGCGAAGTCGCGCACTGCTTTCAGGATGGTGTGCTGGTGCAAAGGATCGAGCATTGAAGTCGGCTCGTCGAGCAGCAGGATCTGCCCCTCGGCGCCCGGCCACAGTTGCGCAAGCACCCGCGCCAGATGCACGCGCTGGCGCTCGCCACCGGACAAGGCCAGATAACTGCGCCCGGCGAGGTGCAAGGCGTCGGCCGCGCTCAGGGCTTCGGCGACGATTTCAGCATCGCGCACGCGACCGCTGGCATGGGGCAGACGGCCCATGCCCACCACTTCATTGACCGAAAAAGCGAAGTTCAGGCTCGAACTCTGGGGTAGCACCGCCAGGCGTTTGGCCCGCTCCTGACCGGGCCAGTCGGCGAGTTTGCGCTCGTCGAGGCTGACCGTGCCTTCGCTGATCGGCAGTTCATCGCACAGGGCGGCGAGCAAAGTGCTTTTGCCCGCGCCGTTCGGCCCCAGCACGCCAAGGACTTCACCCGGACGCAACGCGATATCGATGTCGGCCAGTACGGTGCGACTGCCGCGCCGGACCAGCAAGTTTTTGGCCCGCAGCATCAGGTGCGCCCCCGTACCAGCAGATAAAGGAAGAAGGGTGCACCGATGAGTGCGGTGACGATGCCGATCGGCAATTCGGCCGGTGCCAGCAGCAGGCGGGCGACCAGATCGGCCAGCAACAACAGGCTGGCGCCGGCGAGCAACGAGGCCGGCAACAGCACCCGATGATCGGGTCCGACCAGCAGACGCATCAGGTGAGGCACCACCAAACCGATAAAGCCGATCAGGCCTGCTGCTGCCACTGCAGCGCCGACGCCCAGCGCCGTGCACAGCACCAGCTCAAGCTTGATCCGTTCGACATTGAACCCCAGGTGCCTGGCTTCCGATTCGCCCAGCAGCATCGCATTCAGCGCTGCTGCGCGACGGGGCAACCACAACGCCACGCCCACTGCCACGATCAGCAACGGCCACAAACGCGGGTAGCTGGCGCCGTTGAGGCTGCCGAGGTTCCAGAAAGTCAGGGTACGCAAGGTGGCGTCGTCGGCGAGGTAAGTGAACAGGCCGACACCGGCCCCGGCCATGGCCGTCATCGCCACGCCGGCCAACAACATGGTGGCAACGTTGGTCTGGCCGTTGCTGCGGCCAAAGCGATACACCACCGCCGTGACGATCAGGCCCCCGGCGAACGCGCAGACCGACAACAGATAGGGTTCGACGGCCGGCGGCAACCCGCCCATCATGCTGCCGCCAATGATGGCGATGGCCGCGCCCAGTGCCGCACCGCCAGACACACCGACCAGCCCCGGATCCGCCAACGGGTTGCGAAACAAGCCCTGCATCGCCACGCCCGACAGCGCCAGTACCGAACCGACCGCGATGCCCAGCAAGCTGCGGGGCAGGCGGATCTGACCGAGGATCAGCTCCGCCTGTTGCGTGTCACCACCGCCAACCGGCAAGCCGAGCAAGCGCAGCCCGGCGAGCAAGGTATCGCCCAGCGGCAAGCTGACCGGCCCAATGGCCAGGGACAACCAGAACACCAGCGCCAGCAACAGACCCAAGGTAATCAACAGCGGCCGCGGCCGCACGATGGCCGTCATCGGCGCTGAGCCTGAACACCCGGATAGAGCGCCAACGCGCAGGCCGGCAGTGATTTGATACGCATCAGGTGGCTCCCTTGATCGATCAGGACGGTGGCGGTTGCGGCCAGGGCGCGCCTGATAGCGGGACAACCCTTTCACCGTCGGCATCGAAACCTTCGAAGCGGGTGATGATGCCATCAACCCTCGGTTGACGTCCTCACCTGACGCTATAAAACCGTTCAGGAGCAGCTTGCTGGCGATTGCGGTGGGTCATTCAGTGATGATGTTGGCTGACACTCCGTCATCGCGAGCAAGCTTGCTCCTACAGGGGATTGGGTCGCACACGAAAACTGCGTGCCCACAGATATCAAACTGTAGGAGCCGGCTTGCTGGCGATCGCGGTGGGTCATTCAGCGATGATGTCGGCTGACCGTCCGCCATCGCGAGCAAGCTTGCTCCTGCAGTGGATCGGGTCGCACACAAAATCTGCGTGCCCACAGAGATCAAACCGTAGGAGCCGGCTTGCTGGCGATCGTGGTGGGTCATTCAGTGATGATGTTGGCTGACACTCCGTCATCGCGAGCAAGCTTGCTCCTACAGTGGATTGGGTCGCACACAAAATCTGCGTGCCCACGGATATCAGGAGCCGGCTTGCTGGCGATCGCGGTGGGTCATTCAGCGATGATGTCGGCTGACCGTCCGCTATCGCGAGCAAGCTTGCTCCTGCAGTGGATCGGGTCGCACACGAAATCTGCGTGCCCACGGATATCAGGAGCCGGCTTGCTGGCGATCGCGGTGGGTCATTCAGTGATGATGTTGGCTGACCGTCCGCGATCGCGAGCAAGCTTGCTCCTACAGGGGATTGGGTCGCACACGAAATCTGCGTACCCACGGATATCAGGTGCCGGCTTGCTGGCGATCGCGGTGGTTCATTCAGCGATGATGTCGGCTGACCGTCCGCCATCGCGAGCAAGCTTGCTCCTACAGGGGATTGGGTCGCACACGAAATCTGCGTGCCCACAGATTTCAAACCGTAGGAGCCGGCTTGCTGGCGATCGTGGTGGGTCATTCAGCGATGATGTTGGCTGACACTCCGCTATCGCGAGCAAGCTTGCTCCTACAGGGGATCGGGTCGCACACGAAAACTGCGTGCCCACAGAGATCAAACCGTAGGAGCCGGCTTGCTGGCGATCGTGGTGGGTCATTCAGCGATGATGTTGGCTGACCGTCCGCTATCGCGAGCAAGCTTGCTCCTACAGGGGATTGGGTCGCACATAAAATCTGCGTGCCCACAGCTATCAATCCGTAGGAGCCGGCTTGCTGGCGATCGTGGTGGGTCATTCAGCGATGATGTTGGCTGACCGTCCGCCATCGCGAGCAAGCTTGCTCCTACAGGTTCGGCTTTACCGGTCGAGTTCGGCCAACGCCCTGGAAACCCCAGCCCCATAAGACGGGTCAGCCAGGTTGCAATGGGCGATATGTCGTTGCTGCACTTGCTGCGAAACACCACTGAGCGAACGCGCGGTGTTTTCGAACAGCGCCTGTTTCTCCGACGCCGACATCAGGCGGAACAGGTTGCCGGGTTGTTCGAAGTGGTCTTCGTCCACGCGGTGATCCCAATGCCCGGCAGCGCCAGAGATCTTCAGCGGTGGTTCACGCCAATCCGGCTGGTCGGCCCATTGGTCATCGCTGTTGGGGACGTACGCCAATTGGCCGCCGTAGTTACCGTCCACGCGCATGGCGCCGTCGCGATGGAAGCTGTGCACCGGGCAACGGGCGGCGTTGACCGGGATCTGGTGATGATTGACCCCCAGGCGATAACGCGCGGCATCGCCGTAGGCAAACAGGCGCGCTTGCAGCATCCGGTCCGGTGAGAAGCCGATACCAGGGACTACATTCGATGGCGAGAACGCCGCTTGTTCGACTTCGGCGAAGACGTTTTCCGGGTTGCGGTTGAGCTCGAAGTAACCCACTTCGATCAACGGGTAGTCTTTGTGTGGCCAGACCTTGGTCAGGTCGAACGGATTGACGCCGTGGTCGTGCGCCTGGTCTTCGGTCATGACCTGGATGTAGAACGTCCAGCGAGGAAAGTCGCCCGCTTCGATGCTGTCGAACAGATCCCGATGATGACTTTCACGGTCGCGGCCAATCAGCTTTTCAGCCTGTTCGTCACTCAGGTTTTCCACGCCTTGCTGGCTCTTGAAGGTGAACTTGACCCAATGCCGCTCGTTGTTGGCGTTGATCAGGCTGAACGTGTGGCTGCCGAAACCGTGCATGTGCCGGTAGCTACGCGGAATGCCACGCTGGCTCATGACGATGGTCACCTGATGCAAGGCTTCGGGCAGCGACGTCCAGAAATCCCAGTTGCTTTGCGCATTGCGCATGCCCGTGCGCGGGTCGCGTTTGACCGCGTGGTTGAGGTCCGGGAAGCGCAGTGGGTCGCGGAAAAAAAACACCGGCGTGTTGTTGCCGACCAAATCCCAGTTGCCTTGTTCGGTGTAGAACTTCAAGGCAAAACCACGAATGTCGCGTTCGGCATCGGCGGCGCCGCGCTCACCGGCCACGGTCGAGAAACGGGTGAAGATCGGTGTTTGCTTGCCCACTTCCGAAAACAACCGAGCCTTGGTGTAGCGCGTCACGTCGTGGGTCACGGTGAAGGTGCCGTAGGCGCCGGAACCTTTGGCGTGCATGCGCCGCTCGGGGATAACTTCGCGGTCGAAGTGGGCGAGTTTTTCCAGCAGCCAGACATCTTGCAGCAGCGCGGGGCCGCGAGGGCCAGCGGTCTGGATATTGAAGTTGTCGACGACCGGAGCGCCGTTGATCGAAGTCAGTTTGTTTTTTGACATGGCACGGTTTCTTTAAGTTGAGGTTTTAGTTGAGTGGGTGGAGTGGAAGTCTTAACTAATCGAAAACTGATAAAGAAAATGTTATTTGTTTTGGCGCTACAGCACAGTGCTGCTAACGGTAAGTAAGTGCCTACCTGGGTTTGAGTTGGCCATACCAAAGTGTTAAAAATTTATTGGCCAAATGGTCAACATCAAGCCCGGCGTTTAAGGGCTCGTTCTATACAGGCCAGCAGCGCATCGGTATTGAACGGCTTGGAAAAATAACCTTCGGGTTTTCGCACGCGCGCGCTGAACTGTGGCGGCAGGCCCGGCATTCCGGTGATGAACAGCGTGGGGATATGAGCATTTCGTGCCGCCAGCGCTTCGTACATTTGCACCCCGCACATGCCAGGCATCTGAATATCCGAGATCAGGCAGTCAGTCTGCTCCGGGCCACTGGATTCAAGAAACGCATAGGCACTGTTATAGGTGTTCACCGTGTAGCCGTAAGAACGCAATAAACTGTCCAGCGAGATAAGAATTAGTTCGTCATCATCAACAACTGAAATAATAGCTGAGTTGAACATGTAGAAACCTTGCGTCATTGCGAGTGGCGCTAAGTGGCGCCCGCCATACTTGCAAGATACGCGCTCCAAGAAAGCGGAATAGTATACTTGGGTATGTTTGCTGGTTGATTTTCGATAATTAAAGAAACGCTGTCACCAAGGCTGTCCATCGGCCAGGTTGGCTTCGATCAGCGACAGGAAACGCGCGTTGTGCCGTGTGCATGCTTCAAAAAACCGTTTGCTGGCGTTGTCCTTGTTGGCGATCGCGCATTCGCAGTAGTCGCGCAGCAATACATCGACGGCCCGCAGTCGGCGAGTTCCCTGACAAATCCCGCTCAGGCAATCGGCAAAACACTGCGGGTCGTGGGTGTCATTCAGGCTGAACAGGGCGGGTGTCTCGGCGTATCCGCCCAGGTCGGTGATGCCACCGGCCAGGAATTCGGCGTAGTCGGCATTGGCGCGCACCAGGCGTCGGAACAGTTGTTGCACCGGCAGGAAGCTGACGTTCTGCAGTTTCTGCTGACCCCGTTTGAGCTGCGCAAGAATGCCCAGCGTAGTGCTCAGCGTCTGCGTCAACGCGTCGATGATTTCTACGCGCTCGGAAATGGACAGGGACGTGTGTGCACCATAGCGACTGATGCGCAGCGGATGACTGGCGATGTACAGCTTTTGCAGTGCGTTCATGACAACCGTCCTCAGGTCAGCGCGTCGGCTCAATGAGTTGATTCATTCAAGGTGACCAGCGTAAATCGGTGCGCGCCGCATAACACTCCTACCTCAAGACAGTGGCGTAGCACATGGGGCTACGGTCGTCATACCTGGGTATGAGTCAAGAAAACCAGCCTGTTGCAGTGGCTGCTGCAACGAAAATAAGACGGGGCAAGCCTTGCCTGACGCAAGGCCTGTCGGTCAGGCACTGGCCTGGAATTGCGATTGCAGCAATGAGCCCCATTGCTCCTGATTGTCCGGTCGGCGGTAGTACACCACCATGTGCCGGGCGACCTGCATCGCGACTTCGCGACCGCCGTCAGCCTCGACCAGTGCCAAAGCCAGATCGATCCCCGCGCTGATGCCCGCAGAGGTCCATACCGACTGCTGCTGCACGAAGATCGCTTCCGGGTCGAGTTCGACCTCGGGGTACATGCGCTCGAACCACTCGGCCATCACCCAATGGGTCGCGGCGCGCCGGCCATCGAGCAAACCGGCCTGGGCCAGCAAGAATGTGCCGCTGCACACTGACGCCGTACGCGTGGCGGTGACTGAAGCATCGCGCAGCCAATCCACCAGCGCTGTGCTTTGGGCAACGATCTGGCGAATGCTCGGGGAGCCGGGGACGATCAGGGTATCGACCGGGTTATTGTCAAACTCGCTCAGCTTTCGGCTTTGCACCACCAGGCCTTCTGCCGTCTGGATTTCCCCGCCGGTGAGGCTGGCGGTGTGCAACGCGTAGCCCGGCAGGCCGCGTTCGGTCATGGCATGGTTGGCCACCCAGAACACGGTCTGGGCACCGGTCAGGTCCAGCAGACCCATTTGCGGGTAGGCCACGAAGACAATGTTTCGCGGTAGGGCGTCATCAGAATGGCGGCTTGCTTGATCGATAGACACTGCGAGGTCTCCAAATCGCCGCATGGCGGCATGTGTGGATGAACGTTATTCAGCGTGACTCACGGGCATTAGCGGAATCGCAAACAGAAATTGCGTGCCCACCCCCACTTCACTGGACGCCCAGATGCGCCCACCGTGAAATTCAATGATCGAACGGCAAATCGAGAGCCCCATGCCCAGGCCGGTGGGTTTGGTCGTGAAGAACGGATCGAACAGTGACGGAAGAATGTCTTCGGCAATGCCCGTGCCGGAATCGGTGATTTCAAGCACTGCTTCGTGGTCCTGTATCGACGTCTGGACCCGCAGCGTTCGTGCCCGGTCATGCACATTGGCCATGGCCTGACAGGCATTGACGATCAGGTTGATGATCACCTGCTGCAGTTGTATGCGGTCGCCCTGAATGCGCGCGCCGGGGGCGCCCAGTTGCGAGTGCGGGCGAACCTGCTGCATGCAGATGTCATGTTGCATGAGCGTCAGTGAGTCGCTGACGATCTCGTCGAACACTTCGATCTGGCGCTGCACCTCACTCTGGCGCGAGAGCGCCCTGATGCAAGTGATGACATCGGAAACCCTGGCCGAATTCTGGATGATCCGGTCCAGCGAACGGCGTGCTTCATCGAGGTTCGGGTCCGGGCGGTTGATCCAGCGTTTGCAGGATTCACCGCTGGTGATCACCGCCGCCAACGGTTGATTGATTTCATGGGCGATGGAGGCGGCCAGTTCCCCCATGGAGGTCACGCGTGTCACATGCGCGAGTTTTGCCTGGCTGTGCAGCAGTGCTTCTTCGGCGTGTCTGGAGGCGGTCACGTCCATCAAGGCGCCGACGTATTCAACGCGTCCGCCATGCTTGAACAGTGGGTTGGCGATCATCTGCACATGCTTGATCCGGCCATCGGGCATGACCAGACGATGCTCCACTTCGATCAGGCTTTTCTGGCGTGCGGCCTGTTCCAGCACACTGTCGATAATGGCCAGGTCATCGGGATGAGTGCGTCCGCGGACCATCGCCAGCGTCGGTGTTTCGCCCAGCGGGAGCTCGAAAATCCGCGAGGCTTCTTCCGACCACGACACGATCACTTCGTCATCAATGGTAAAGCCGACACTGCCGGTGTGACTGAGTTTTTGTGCGCCCAGAAAGAACGCTTCCTTGCGGCGTAATGATTCGGTCGCGCGCTTGCTGCGCAGCGCCAGCAAGGTGATGGTGGTCAGCGCGATCAGGCAACGCACAAACCCGGCGATCAGCTTGTGATCGCGGTAGCCTGCGTCGACCAGGAAACTGGTGGTGAGGATGGCCACGCAACCGAAGGCGACGGCCAGAAAAACCGGAACCGGAAAAAAGTTAGCCGACATGAACACCAGCGTGATGTAGAACAGCGTCGGTGCAATATCCAGATCAAGGTACGAGTTGGTAATAAAGATCATGCTGCCCACCGCAATGGCGGCCAGCCAGGCCAGGGCATCTGACAAAAAAAGTTTCTTGCAACGTTTGATGATAGACATTTGTTCTTCCAGATTTTTGCTATCGAACGGCAACTCGCAAGGCATCAGGGATGCCGGGCAAACTCTCTGTGAGGGGCGTTTCTGTTGTTGGGCAAAAGCGCTACTGAAATGGGCTGTTCATCCGTCCTTTGGAGCAAATGTTTATCGGGGTTGCAGTGGCTTTGACTTGATAAAAAACGCCCGCCAGAAAAACCAGTGGCGGGCGGTTGGGAAATGTCCCGGTCCAGCAAGGAGAGGGCTGGCCGGGGTACAGGCGTTCAACTTCACTTCAACCGGTGAAACCCCGCTGCGTTGTCACCGGGTTGCGTCGCAGACGATTGATTGACAACAAGCGCATCACATAGCCCAGCTTGATGGCCGTTGGGCCGAGTATCGTCAAGGCATGGGCCATCACCAGGCTGGGCAGAGACAGATACGCGTCATAGCCGTAGGCCAGGACCGCGCCGATGATCAGAGCGAACAATCCGCCGATCAGCAGCACGCAGGACAGCTTCAGCACTCGATACGGATCTTCAAAAAAACCGTACATATCGATCACCCGCAGCCTGCAACCTTAAGCCACTGGAATCAGCGGATCGGCGGCGGCCAGTGCAGCGGCACGGTCTGCCGCCGGCGGGTAGATCCACACGGAGTTGATCTGGCTCTTGAGTTCCTTGGCTTCCTGTTTCACCAGTTTCACCTGGCGATCCCAGCCCTCGGTGAACACGGCGCCCCAGGTGCCCAGGTCCAGGCAAGTGACGTACTTGGGTTGGCTGTACGGAATTGGCTCGACGCCCAGCAATTCGGCGGCGACGTTGTTGCCGGCATAACGGCCCAGGGCAATCGCATGCTGACAGGACATGGCGGCGAAGTTGCCCAGGTCATCGGTGGCGGCATAGGCCACGTCACCGGCGGCGTAGACATCGGCGTGGCCGCGTACTTTGAGGTTCTGATCCACATGCAGGCGACCCTGATGATCGCGGGTGCCTTGCACTTGTTCGGTCAGCGTGTGGGCGCGGAAACCCACGGTCCAGATCACGGTGCTGGATTCGATGCGACGGCCATCGGCGAGGGTGACACCGCCTGCATCGACCGAGGCCGTCGTGGCGCCGACGATCCATTCGATGCCCAGATGCTCCGAGGCCTCGACGATGGATGGACGGATGCCATCGCCCAAAGCTGAACCGAGCTGTGGGGCGCGTTCGATTACAACCACGCGAATGTCGGCGTCGTCACCCAGTGCGGCACGCAGGCGCGCCGGCATTTCCGTTGCGGTTTCGATACCGGTGAAACCACCGCCGATAACCACTACGGTGTTGCGGGCAGCACTGGCCGGCTTGCTCTTCAGCGCCTTGATGTGCGTTTCCAGTTCGGTGGCGGATTCGATTTCATCAACATCGAACGCATGCTCCAGGCCTTCGAGCGGCGGACGGTTCAGCTTGCTGCCGGCGGCCAGCACCAGGCGGTCGTAGCTCAGCTTGCCCTGGATGCCAGCGATGTTGCTGTAGCTGACTTGTTTGGTTTTCTCGTCGATCTCTTCGGCCGAACCCTGAACGAATTTCACGCCCACGGCCTTGAACAAATCGTCCAGCGGCGCTTTCATGGTGTGCACGTCGGGTTCGTAGAAACGCGGGCGGATCCGCAGCTCGGCCTGAGGCGCGAGCACGGTGATCTCGACGTCATTTCGATCGTGCTTGTCCAGCAGACGGGCAGCGCTCAATGCGCTCCAGACACCACCGAAGCCTGCACCAATAATCAAAATTTGCTGTTTCATTGTTTTGCTCCTGAAGAACAATCGAGGGCGTGAAAAAGTTGCGGTGATATAAGCACCACCGCGATGGCTATATATTCGCGAAGTGGCTAGACAACGCGGCGCAGACGGATTGGCTTGATCTGGAACAGATGGTATTCGAGAGGTTTAAATCTGACACTGCTACATAGGGTCAGCGCGAGTATGAGTAAGTATGAACGGGCTATACCAAGGTATTAGTGGCTTTAAATCGCCGAAGTTAGTTACGTCGATTCAGCACAGTTTCGACACAGGCGAGCAACTTGTCAGTGGAAAAAGGCTTGGGGAAAAAGGCAATCGGTGTACGCGCGCTTTTACCGGGCGGACGCTGTGCATAAGGGTTGCCGGTGATGAAAATCACCGGGATATGAATGCCCCGGGCCGCCAGTTGCTCATACATGGTGATCCCGTCCATGTCCGGCATTTGTATGTCGGAGATCAAACAGGACGTGATGACCGGGCCATCGGAAAAAAGAAACTCGTGCGCCCCCGCGTAAGTGCGAACCGTATAACCACTGGATCGCAATAAACTGTCTAACGCCATTCGAACGGATTCATCGTTATCGACAACGGCAATCATTGCCTCGTCATGCATAGTGGTGTCCTGCCTGGTAGCGCAGAACACTGAAAAGACTCTGCGCCATCCATGCAAGATACGCTGTCCTGAAAAGGCGTACAGCATACGTGGGTATAGTCACCTGATTGCGGGCTGGGCCGAGATCACCTCAGACATGCGCACCAGATCGGCAAAAGAACGAGCACCCATTTTGCGCATGGCCTGGCCGCGATGGATCTTCACGGTGATTTCGCTCAAGCCGATTTCCCCGGCAATCTGTTTGTTCATCAAACCCGAGGCCGCCAGCGCCATCACCGTTTGTTCCCGGGCGGTCAGTGTCTGGTGACGCGCCCGCAGTTCATCGGCATGGCGCTCGGACTCGCGGCGTTGTTTATCCCGGCTATGGGCGGCGCACACCGCATCGATCAGGTCCTGTTCGCGGAAGGGCTTGGTCAGGAAATCCACCGCCCCGGCTTTCATGGCCCGCACCGTCATGGCGATATCGCCGTGTCCCGTAATGAAAACGATGGGGACGTTGATGCCGGCAATGGCCAGGTCGTGTTGAAAGTCCAGGCCACTGCTGCCTTGCAACCTCACATCCAGCACCAGGCAACTGACCGTGTCCGGTCGCTGGTACTTCATGAACTCGGCAACCGAACCGAACAACTCGACCCGCAGGCCGATGGAACGCAACAGACTGCCGAGGGATTCGCGCAGCGGCGCATCGTCGTCAACGATGAAAACCATGGACTCGTTGTGGGTGATTTTGTTGAGTGGATGCTGTTCGTTCATTGCTGATTCCCAAGGGTTGGACGCGCAACCGCCCGGCGCTGTGTTCCTGCCGAGGGACGCTACATTAATTGTCAGTCGGACCGGCGGCACTCATACCTGTGTATTAAATGGCTGCGGCAAAGCCCTGGTCATTGGCGACGCGTATCGGCAGGGCGAACAGAAACGAGCTGCCCTGGCCATTTGCGCTGGTGGCCCAGATTCGCCCTTCGTGGAAATCGATGATCGAACGACAAATGGAAAGGCCCATGCCCAGGCCGTTTGCCTTGGTGGTAAAGAATGGGGTGAACAACTGCGGCAAGACGTCGGCAGGAATGCCGGGGCCTTGATCGGCGACTTCCAGCAGCACCTCGTTGGCTTTCACCCAGGTGCGAATGCACAGCGCGCGTTCGCAAGGGCTGACCGCGTCCATGGCCTGGCAGGCATTGATGATCAGGTTGATGATGACTTGCTGCAGCTGCACGCGATCGGCGCTGACCTGCCCGCCGAACGCGTTCAGCTCGATCTGTGGAGTGATCTTGTGGTGGGCCAATTCATAGCGAACCAGGCTCAGGGTCTCACTGACGATATCGTTCAACGACTCGTTCTGGCGCAGCGGATCGCACTTGCGCGATAACGCCCGAACCCGACGGGTGATTTCACTCGCCCGGCTCGAACTGGCGATGATCCGTTCGAGTGACTGGCGTGCCTCAAGCACATCGGGCTGCGGACGGCTGAGCCAGTTGCGGCAGGCTTCGGCACTGCTGGTGATCGCCGCCAGCGGTTGATTGACCTCATGGGCGATGGAGGCCGCCAGTTCGCCCAGGGAGGTCACGCGGGTGACGTGGGCCAATTCAGTCTGGGCGCGGCACAGCGCTTCTTCAGCCTCTTTGCTGGCGGTCACGTCCATCAGCGCGCCCAAGTACTCAAAGCTGCCCTGACGGGTGAAGAGCGGAGTGGCGAACAGGTGCAGATATTTGATCCGACCATCCGGCATCAGCAGGCGGTGTTTGACCTCGATCAGGGTTTCATGGCGTGCAGCCTTTTCGAAACCGGCCAGTACCAGTGGCAGGTCATCGGGATGGGTACGCTCCAGGAACAAGGCCACCGAGGGCGACGTTCGCGCCGGGTATTCGAGAATTCGTGCCGCCTGCTCCGACCAGCCCATTCTCCCGAGGTCTGCGCGAAAGCCGAAGCAGGCGGTCTGGGTCAGGCACTGGGCACCGACCATATAGACTTCATTGTGGCGCAGGTTGTCGGAGATCTTTTTGCTGCGCAGCGCCAGATACATAATGGCTGCCAGCACCGCCAGGCTGTGCAGCAGGTCGGTGGTCGTTTCCCAGCGCTGAAACCCGCCCTGATACAGGCACATCGACGTCAGCACCAGCATGCAGAACAAGGCGACCACGATCACCGCACTGATCGACAGCAAATTGATCGCCATCAGCAACAACGCGATATAGAGCGTGGTGGTGGTGAGGTCGGTACGGGTTTCGGTGTTGATCAGTATCCCGCACGCCACGATCAAGCCCATCAGCCACACCAGGAGGTTCTCCAGCGGCTTGAGACTGAGACCGAGCATAAGGCGAGAAGTCCTTTGGCCTATGTTGTACAGCATCTTGCTGCAGGTTCCTTGTGCAAAGGGAGGCGTGCGCGGGTGGGCTGACTTTTTGCCTGGAATTTCGATCATGCGCGCCTCGGTTTTTTGTTCGGGCTGGGGCGGAGAATCGGTTCAGTATCCTAGAAGCTCGGGCTTGCCTCACGTTAGGACAAAAAACCAGAAAAAACTGCCACGGCGGCGGATCGCGCTGGCTGTGTGTAGGCGCAAATCATTCATTCCATTGATTTTTTTTAGTGGCGCTATACCGGAGTATCAGCGCGCTGACCTAACGCATGATCGTTCTGTCCGCATGTACGACAGACGTTTTGCAGGCTCGGTCATAACCTGTGCAGGCACCTTCCCGAACTCAATGGCCGTGTGCCGGGTAGCGAACCTCATGAACAGAAATGACCTGCGTCGTGCCGACATCAACCTGCTGGTGGTTTTCGAAACGATGATGCATGAGCGGAATGTCAGCCGCGTCGGCGAAAAGCTTTTTCTTGGGCAACCGACCATCAGCGGTGCCCTGGGCCGATTGCGCGTGTTGTTTGATGACCCGCTGTTCATTCGTTGCGGACGGGTGATGGAACCGACCGCGCGGGCCGAGGAAATCTTCGCCAACCTGGCGCCGGCGCTGGACGGCATCGCCGCCGCCCTGAGCCGTTGCCAATCCTTCGATCCACGCACCAGCGACACGACGTTTCATATCGGTCTGTCCGACGATGTCGAATACGCGCTGTTGCCACGGCTGTGGCGGCAACTGCAAATCGAGGCGCCGAACATCAAGTTGATTATGCTTCGGGTCGATCAGCAGCAGATGTCACAACGGCTGTTCAACGGCGACATCTCGCTGGGCATCAGCCACACCCTCGACCTGCCGGCCAGCGCGCGACGCAAGGGTTTGCGCCCGATCCGCCCGACGCTGCTGCGGTTTGACACGCGGCCGGGGCCGCTGGGGCTGGACGAATTCTGTCTGCGTCCGCATGTCGTGGTGTCATCCGTGGGCAATACCACGGATGACACCGACCACGCCCTGAGCCAGCTGGGCCGCCAGCGCAAAGTGGTGCTGAGCGTCCCGCAGTTCAGTGCGTTGCCGGGGTTGCTCGGGCAAAGCGACATGCTGGCCATCGTGCCGGATTACGTGGCCAAAGCAATGTTACCGGTGGCGGGAATGAGGGCTGAGCCGGCACCGCTGCAATTGCCGGTACACGAGCTGTCGATGGTCTGGCGCGCAGCGGCGCACGGGGATTCGGGCCAGCGTTGGCTGCGTTCGCGCTGCAGTGCGTTTCTCTGTGAGCCGGTCGAGTTGCAGGTGGTGCCCAAACTTCGACCGGCGATTCACCGCGATCAGGCTTTGCTGGCGGCCAGATAGGCGCCGAGACGCTTGCCCATTTCTTCACCCAGTGCCTGCAAGCCGCTGAGCGGACGGACCATCACTTCGAAATCGACGATTTTCCCCTGCTCGTTGAAGCGGATCATGTCGATGCCCTTGAGTTGCTTCTCGCCGACCCTGGCGCTGAACTCGAGGATGACATTCAAGCCGTCGGCGGTCGCCAGTTCACGGTGATACGTGAAGTCTTCGAACACCTGGAATACCGTGTTGAGAATCATCGAGACCACCGGCGCGCCCGGATACGGCGTGTGCGCCATCGGCGAGCGGAACACCGCTTGCGGGTCCAGCAGCGCCGGCAAGGACTTCAAGTCGCCGCTACTGATCATCGTGTGCCACAGCTTCAAGGACTCTGCGGCTTTGGGGTGCAGTTGCAGTTCAGACATATTCAACTCCTGTTTATTGTTGTTGTTCAAAGCTTGCCTGATGCGGGGTTATCAGATGGGTGGGTGTAGTAGGCTCGTCAGCATCTTACGCAGAAAAGAGCCATAGATTCGCTTAAAAACCGGCCACGAAAAAGCCCGGCTGATCAGGCCGGGCTTTTCGAGGTGTTGCGGTGAAGCGAATCAATCAGGCGACGGTGTTGCCGTGCAGGCGGTCGGAGCCATCAGCGGCGACTTCGTTGCCTTTCAGACGATCCGAGCCATCAGCGGCGACGGTGTTGCCGTGCAGGCGGTCGGAGCCATCGGCGGCGACTTCGTTACCTTTCAGACGATCCGAACCATCGGCGGCGACTTCGTTGCCTTTCAGACGATCCGAACCATCAGCCGCGACGGTGTTGCCGTGCAGGCGGTCGGAACCATCAGCAGCGACTTCGTTGCCTTTCAGACGATCCGAGCCATCGGCAGCGACGCGTTTTTCGATCAGGCGATCCGAACCGCCTTCAGCTACGCGATTCTGGATCAGACGATCCGAACCACCTTCAGCCACACGGCTTTCAATCAGTCGGTCCGAGCCGCCTTCGGCGACTACGGGTTGAGCAGAGGTCGCGGCAAAAGCGTTAACTGCGAAGATCGAGAATGCGATGCTGAGGATGGTTTGGCGTTTCATGATCGTGTGCTCCGGGGTGTTTGGTTGGTATGGAGCCAATGTTACGCCGCGGATTTTTTAAGAGAACTTCATTGAGTTAATGGTGACTATTGACGCAGTCAATGGATGCCTCGAACACCATCGTCGTCATTGATCCAGTACGCACAATTCGCCGGTTGCGCGGATCAATGCCTGGCCATGGAGGGCGTCCTTGATCAGGCTGGCGCGTTGTTCGGCCAGCCAGTTCGGGCATTCCGGGTCGACGCGATAGGGTGTGAAATCGGCGTATTGCTGCAACAGGCGGGCTTGCAGTGCATCCAGTTTGGGCCGGATTTGATTAAGGTCCGGTCGCGGTACGTCGGGCGCCTTGTGGGCGGCTTGCCAGATGGCGAGCAGTCCGTACTGCACCAGTTTGTTGGCTTCGATCTGGGCAGCGATCAGGTCGGCAGCTTCGTCCGGGTCGAGTTTCTGCTGCACCGCCTGCTTGCGGGCATTGGCGATGACCTGTGCTTCGCGGGCCGTATCCTGGACCGGCTTGCCAGTGTCCCATTTGGTCAGCGCCACCTGATCGGCAATATTCAGGCGCTCGTTGATCGTTGCCAGCAACGGCTGCAACGCATCGGGGGCCGGGGAGGTGGCGGCGTGAGCAGTGCCGGCGAGTAAACCGAACAGGGCGCAGCTCAGCAGTGGCGGCAGGCGTAGGCAATGGAACATAAGCAAACCTCTTGGGCACGGGATGCGCACCAGGTCTTATGTATCACAGCAGAGCCCAAGGCACGAAGCTCGACGGTGTAATCAACTTGTTACAGTTGCGCCAATAGCCGCTCGATCTGCGCCAGCTCCCAGGTACTGAGCAAACTCACGGGGTCGGTGCCGAAGCGTTGTCCTGCATCGAATACCCGACCTTGCGCACTCTGGCAGCGGAGGCAGTGACGCAGGCGAACACCGTCGATATCCAGGCTCAAACGCCAGCCTTCGATGTCGACCAGCACCAGACCAGGTTCGGGCTGTTGATCGAGGCGCTGTAACGGACGCAGGCCCAGGGCGACATCACGCAATTGCTGGTAAACCTCGCGGGCAGTCAAGGGCGGCACAGGTGTCTCCGGTGAGAGGGGCGGGCACAGGATAATCGATCACCCTGTTCACAGGTGAGCGTGGTGAGATGAGGGGGCAATTTTTCACCGGGTTCATGTCAGCGGTTCTCCAACAACCCCTAGACAGGACGAGAGCCCTAGGCACGACGCGATGGCTCATGGTTTGGGAGCTCCGCCGCTGGGGGAGCCGAACTTGAACGGGTCGGCACCACGGTTCTTGAGGTTTTTCGCTATGCGCGCCGCGTCCGGCGGGCGGATCATTTGTACCGTCAGGCTGCCATCTGCACCGGCGTAAACCACCGCACTGGTTCCACCGTCCAGATAGCTGGCGATGGTGGCCAGGTTGATCTCCACCGGCGCGCTACTCACCCCTGTGTTGCCCAGGCGCCGCCCGATGTTGTATCCCTCGTCGACATTGCCCAACTCGATGCCATGGCCGTCGGTATTCAGCCCGTGCAAGGCAAGGGTCAGGGCGATTTCAGCCTCTTGATTGTCGGTGGTGTCGTAGAACACGCGCACCGGCTTATGCCCTTCGGGCAGAGTATCCAGCGCCTGTAACCAGCCGGCTTGCAGCGCCTTGGCCTGCAACGCCGGTTTGAGTCGCTTGCCGTTTTCGTCCTGCATCGAGACCTTGATCGGACGGTGCAGGTAACCCAGTACCGGCGCGGCGTCGAACTCTTTGACTTGGTGCTGGGCCCAGCGGATGGGTAGCCATGGCGAAGGTTCGAACTCCCCGGGGCCACGGTTGCTGATGGTTTGCCAGAGGGTGGGGAGTTGGGATTGCCAGTAGGCGGTGGACATGGTGCCGGGGGCTAAGGGGTCTTGGGCGCCTTTGGCTCGCTCCGACTCTTCGTACACATCTAGAAACTCGCGGGATTGCTTCCAGTAAAACGCCCAAAACTTTCCCAAATCAGTGCCTTTGTTCTGGTTGTCCTCACGTTCGTGGGTGGCATAACGACGAATGTACCGATCCACCCGATCCGAGCGGGTAACCAGCAGCCCGGCCATACTTTCGTAGACGGTGGGGACGACGTGGCCGTTCTGCAATCCTGGGGTTCCTATAACCCGCAATCCGTCTCGCGTGACGTCGCCATCCTCGCTCACGATCAAGGCCTGGGGCACTTCGGGGTTGTCATCGAAGAACTGGAACAATCGCTCGATCATACCCTGGGCATGGGTTGTGTTTTCTGCGTCTTGCCACAAAAACAACGTGACTCCGAGCGTGGCGGCGTTGCGACCGTTGTGAATGTTACTCGCGGCCCCTGTATCTGACGGCTGCTTGGGCGGCGCGATGGAAAACACCGGGATTGGCCAGTACGCCACTGACTCGCCTGCCGAATGTTTGAAGGCAACACGAATGTTGATATTCCTGGTGATTTCCCGAGAGCTCAGAGAAGAATCGTAATCCTTGGGGTCTCGCGAATAGATTGAAGTGAAGTTGTTGTTCGTTTTTTTTATTTCTCTCCATATCGATGATTGATGCCAATCATCAACAGCCAGCCCCACCCCGCGGATTTCCAAGGCATAAGTCCGCACTTGCGTGGCCTGCCGCTCGGCGATTTTCGCCTTGAAGTCGGCTTTGTAGGCGGCAAGTTCCGCCCGTTCACTGGCCACGGCTTTACCCCACCAGTGAACGGTAAAGACCAGCAATATCGGGCCCACAATCGCGGCGATCCCCCAGCGCATCACCTGATTCATGTCACGCAATTCCATATTGAGTTCCTGTGCCTTGATTTGGACAAGCCAGACGAAGCCGATCCAAAAGATCAGCAGTACGCCCGCGATCCAGAGATAGGGCTTAAGAGTTGGTAAGGTTCGGGGGCGGTGTTGAGCATCGCTCATAAGGCACCTCCTTTTTTATCGACGCCGGCAAGCAGAGAAGGTGGCGTTAGCGAGACCAAATCCGAGGACGGAAATACGCCGAACTGGTAATACATATAACTGGACTTCACTAGCGCCTTCGTCTCAGCACTGAGTCGCGACCAGCCAGGCAAGTGCCTGACTCGCTCGAATTGTTTTTCATCCATCTTCCAATCCGCAATCGCCTCCAACACCTCACGCATCCGCGGGTCATCAAGGCAATGCGCCTGGCCAATGGCAATGTCCATCGCCGTCACCCAGCGCTGGTTTTCCGGACTGCGCAGGATCGCCGAGTGATAGGAATTGGCACCCCATTCACGTTGGTCTTGCTCCATGCGCGCCCGGGCTTCTCGAGGGGTTTCCTCGCGCTCGTGGAAAGAACTGGTGCGAGTGCGGGCCGCGCCTTTGCGGACGGCGCGGGTGTGGTCCTCCGGGTCTTTAGACAACCCGTTAAAACGCGCCAGCGCTTCCTGCTGCGTGGTGTTGGGCGCGTCATATTCGGCGGGCATCCTGATCCACAAAAAAGTCGCGGCGTCTTTGCCCAGGGCGATGCTTTTGGCAACTTCATCGGGTTTGTCCAGGCCGGCAGTGGTCGGGCTGCCCTGGATGGCTTCGCCGCCAAACATCTGCGGCGCATGGGGCGGGGTCAGGGCCTCGGCATTGATCAGGCGTTCCTGCCCCTTGGCGATCGGCGCTTGCGAAGCCACGCCGATGAGCATGGACGCGCCCGGGTAGCGGTGCTCGCCCGGGGCGCGGATGAACTCGGGTTGCGGCGACTTGCCCACGAGCACCGGCTCGCCGTCACGCTGGCGCTTGGTCCACAGCCGTTGGTAAAAGCCCATTGATTGCAGCGCCATCATCGCCGGTCGCCCATCGGGCGTGGCATCGGGCACACCGTAGGTGCCGATGCCTTGCACATCATCCAGCGCCACGGTGGTGTCATCCGGGCAAAAATACACATACACCTTGCCGCGATTGTCGCGCTCGGGAAACACCGTGTGGTTGCCGATTTTATCGGGCCGCGAGCCTTGTGTAGGTGACCAGCGCGGGCCGCTGCGACCGCCATAGGTCTTGATATCCCGGAGCGCGGATAGTGGAGGCTGCGCATGGGGCGTTTGCGTGACCGCGCTGACAATACCGATCAGTGTGGCGAGGGTGTCATGGTCCTTGGGGGTGACCTTGGGCAGCACGCTGTAAGGCGAGTCCACGAGAATCAGGGTATCGGCGCAACGCTGGTCCTTGTCCATCAACAGGGCCTGCGCCAACAGGGCGATCAAGGTGCCCTGGCTATGCCCCATGATGCTGATGGTTTCATCGGGTGATACCCGGCGAATCTCACGGACCAGCATCGCCAGCCGGTGCGCGGCGAACACAAAGTAATGCCGCAGCGGTGCATTGGCGAACAGCAGGAAATTGTTCGGGCTCAAACGCTCCACGGCGCCGGTTTTCACGTTGGCCTTGAAGCCCTCGCCGTACATCTCTTGCAGGTTATTGGTGGCGTTGACGAAAAATCCGCCAGCCTTGGCAAAGTGGCGATCCAGGCGATTGCCGTGGATATCCTGAAACTGGTTGCGCATCCGGAACGGATCACCGGCGTCATCACGCTTGACGTGGTCCGGCGCGGCCCGATAGCCCCAGTAGAAGGGGATCATCAGGCTGCGGATTTTGGGATCGTCGGTGTCGCGCTGATACAGATACGTGTCAGGGTCGTCGAGTATTTGCTCTTCTTTGTCTTTCCATGTTTCCCGAGCCGTTTGCCGGGCCTTCTGGTATTTGGCCCCATACCGCCCCGCCTTCAGATCCGGTCGATCCAGCCGTTCGTTCACCCCCTGACACAATCCGGTTTCCACTGATTCGTAGGACGCCCCAGGGTCATTCACGCCGTGCAGGAAAATCACCACCCCCGGCAGGTCAGCGGGTACTTCCATTTTGCGCACGGTGTTGCAATTGGGCATCAACCGGGTCGTGAGTTGCGCCACGCAGTACATGTCTTCGTGGCTCATTGGCTTCCACCTTTCGGGCCTTTGCCACGCATTACCGTCCTTTGCGTCAGATGCATCCTTTCTCTCTCCATCAGTCCGCTTGAATATTTCTCTCCTTGCACGGTGCTGCCACCCTCCAGATCGATTTGTTACGTCCGAGATGATGATGGTTGACTGAGCCTTATTGGCTGGACGTTAGCGGGCGCAAATTCACCGGCACAATCATGGCGATGTGGTGGCTCTGTATGGTTTTTTAGCGGATGAGAGGCGGGAGAGTGCTTAGATGCTGGGGCGGAGTTGGAAAACAGATTTAATGTTCAAAATGTAAATCAGAACAGTCCTAGGAACCGTCTTACACACAACGAGTGTTGATTGAGGTGCGCCGTGTTCTGCTCGCAAGATTGATACAGGCGGGAACGGCGGGATTACCCCGCAGGGGCGTGGAGCGGGATAAAAAAAGCCGCCTCGAAAGGCGGCAGAAAAAAGCACGCGGTGTATGGCCAGAGTATGGCCTGCACAAGATTACAGAACGATGACGGCTGGATGTCCGCCCGGATATCCAGCGAGCCAGGCGGCAAGCGTGCCTCAGTAAAGCTGGGGCACGATGATTTCCGGCGGCGTCGGGTTGCGCGAATAATCTTCCTGACGCACCCGTTGCGGCAGCTCGATTGTCGGCACTTCCACTTCCTCATAAGGCATTTGCCCGAGCAGGTGATGGATGCAGTTCAGGCGAGCCTTTTTCTTGTCGTCGGCCTGCACCACCCACCATGGCGCTTCGGCGATGTGGGTGCGTTCGAGCATGATTTCCTTGGCCTTGGTGTACGCCTCCCAGCGGCGCCGGGATTCCAGGTCCATGGGGCTGAGTTTCCACTGCTTGAGCGGGTCGTGAATGCGGCTGAGAAAGCGCAGGTGCTGTTCCTGATCGGAAATCGAGAACCAGTACTTGATCAACTGGATGCCCGAGCGCGCGAGCATCCGCTCAAATTCCGGCACGGTACGGAAGAACTCTTCATATTGATCGGCGTTGCAAAATCCCATGACCTGTTCGACACCGGCGCGGTTGTACCAGCTGCGGTCGAACAGCACGATTTCACCCGCCGCCGGCAGGTGCGAAACATAGCGCTGGAAATACCACTGTGTACGTTCGCGGTCATTAGGCGCGGGCAGGGCGGCCACGCGACACACCCGAGGGTTGAGGCGCTGGGTGATGCGCTTGATCACGCCGCCTTTGCCCGCCGCATCGCGGCCTTCGAACAGAATCACCACCTTGTGCCCGGTCTTGACCACCCAACTCTGCAGTTTCACCAGTTCGCCTTGCAGGCGGAAAAGCTCGCTGAAGTAGCGGCGTCGTTGTTCTTTTTCGCGGCTGTCGCCGACGTGATCGGCAAACAGTGCGTTGAGGTCGTGGTCGTCCTCGAGCAGCTCCAGTTCCAGTTCTTCGTCGCTGTGATCGAGCAGTTCGCGGTGGATGCGTTGCATCAGGTTGTCATTGCTTGACAGCATGGTCAGAACTCCCGACGACGTTGGAAGGCGCCATGCTAGCCCCGGGTATGTGACGAGCTGGTGACGCAAAGAAGGCAGCGAAATTAATCCCGCTGTCATCGGCGTGTCACTGAAGCCATGGCACCATCCGCGCAAACCGCCGTGGGCGGTGATCACAAGACCCGCCCACGGGCTGCTCAATTTGCCGGGAACCCCACCATGAAAAGCGACACCTCGCTATTTGCGGCCATTGACCTGGGCTCCAACGCGTTTCGCCTGATGATCGGCCAGCCGGTCAAGCGTAGCCGGCAGATTATCGTTCAGGAAGTCAAAACCCTGCGTGAACCGGTGCGTTTATCGGAGGGCTCGCAAGGCGGGGCGCTGGACGAACTGGCACTGGATCGGGGCTGGCAGGCCCTGGCACGGTTCGGCAAGAAGCTGCGGGGTTTCGAAGCGGGTCGAGTGCGTGCGGTGGCCACCAGCGCAGTACGCGAAGCCGACAATGCGCAACTGTTCCTCGCCAGCGCCGAGCGGCACCTGGGGTTTCGTATCGACGTCATTTCCGGGCATGAAGAAGCCCAACTGGTGTACGCCGGCGTGGCCCATACGATTCCCGATCCGGCGCGCATGCGTCTGGTCCTGGACATTGGCGGCGGCTCCACCGAATTGATCCTCGGCAAGGGCGCACACCCCCTCGTCACCGAAAGCATTGCCATCGGCAGCGGCACCTTCGGCGCCAGTTACTTTCCGGGTGGCCTTATCTCTGCCAAGGCACTGCTCGAAGCCGAGCGGGTCGCCACCATGGAGTTTGAAAAAGTCGCCCGGCGCTACCGTGCGATGGGCTGGCAACAAGTGATTGGTTCCTCCGGCACGGCACGGATGCTGGCCAAAGTGCTTAAGGCAAACGGTCTGAACGACCACGGCCAAAGCGGCATCACCTATGGCGGCCTGCTGCGCCTGTCATTGCGCCTGCTGGAAGTCGGGCATGTCAAAAAGCTCAAACTGGCCGGCTTGCAAGCCCATCGCCTGAGCATCCTGCCCGGTGGTCTGGTGGTGATGCTGGCGGCGTTCAAAGTGTTCGGCGTCTTGCACATGACACCTTCCGAACCCGGCTTGAGAGTGGGCGTACTGCACGGGCTTATGTCCCAACACTAGGCCATGCCCCTAATCCAATGGCCGGCACCCGCCTCAAGCCTCGCTGATCTGGCTCACACTGGTGATCTGACCGTTCCAGACCATCTCGTAATGGCCTGTCTGGATGATCGATGTCACAGGTTTGGGCGTCATCAATGCCCAGCAAACACTGCCCGGCAGACGCACCGAGTGATAACGCAGCCCGGGGCAACGCGCCTTCCTGATAGCCCGGCCCAGCACTTGCGAATGGCTGTAGTCGTCCGGCGCATACACCGGATCGTTCGTCGGCAGGCGGGTGGCGTCTTTCATTCCCGCATCGACAAAACCACAGGTCAGCCCGCGAAACACAAAGCGCTCATAGTTCAGGTCAGGCACCTTCGACCAATACAGGCTCTGGTGATGCTTCACCTCGGCCAGCGCGGTGTCCATCGAATCCGCCAAATACAACACTCCAAAGCTGCCATCGCTGAACCGCGAGCCCGCCGGGTTGACATGGGTAAACGGCGCCGTCGCATAAGAACAGCCAGGAATGCCGAACGGTATTTCACGCCGTGGAATCAACTCCAGCTGACCCACTTCATTCTTCAGCCGCGGATTGGTCAGCGCCTGAATCTCGAACAGCAGCTCAAACTCATCCGCGTCCGCCACATCCTCAAACAAGGCAATCGGCGGAAACTTCGAATTGACCAGCCGATATGCCTGCAACGGCTTGCCGGCAAACACCGCCAGCTCGGCCACCTTCACCATTGCGCGCCCCGCAGCACATCAATGCGCCGGAAGGTTTCGTACAGGGAAATCATGTCGCCCTGGGCCATGATCTCCAGCGGGCTGCGGCCATTGAAAAACTCGTTGTCATTGGCCATCGACGGGAAGCCGTAGACGTTATCGGGGTTGTCGAACACCAGGCGCAGCGTGGCGTGAATGTTCAGCACAAAACTGATGCGCTGCATCTGATCCGCATCCAGCGCCACCGCCCAGTCCGGGTCACGCTGCCGCGCGCGGGTGTAGGTGCTGCGGGAAATACGCAGGATGCGACAAGCCTGTTCGCTGCTGGCCTGCCACTTTTCCAGAATGCTCACGGCGGCGCGCAGCCCGGTGACGCACTGGCTTTTACTGAACGATTGCACTTGCGCGACGACGGCCATGCTATTACCTGTCTTTGAATCCATAGACTCAAAGGTAGGCATGTTGAGTCTATAGATCAAGTAAGGTGCGACAAGCGGGTAGCGTCACTCCGGCAACCCGGCCAGCCTCAGTCCATTGGCGAAACTCGCGAAATCCTCGGGGCGCTTGATCGGCAGCCAGTCCTTGAGGTTGCCCAGGCGCATGGCAGGATCCAGCTCCCGCAGGCGCTGCATGGCCAACTGCGCTTTATCCATTCGACCGTCGTGGGCAAGGCTGGCAGCCAACAGCGCCACCCCGACCAGCAGGCTGGGCAAATTACCCAGTGCCTTTTCCGCCCATTGGGCAGCGACATCGAAGTGCCCGGCGAAGAAGTTTGCCAGGGCCATGCCGACTTGCATCCGGAACATTTCCGGGTCCAGCGGACTCAAGCGCACGGCATGGCTCAAGTCCTTGATGGCAGCCTCTGTTTCACCGTGCAGTGCGCGCAGGGTGCCGCCGAGGTACCAGGCGGGGGCCAGATTGGGGCTGAGCAAGCGGGCCCTGTCGAGCAGTGCGATACTGCTGTCCACTTCGCCGGCGAGATGGCCCAGTGCATGGCCGCCACGGGTCAAGGCAACCGCATCATCGCGCCCCAGGGACACCGCCAGACGCGCCAGACGAATGCCCTCGGCAATCTCGGCAGGCCGATCGATCATCCAGCCATTGAGCTTGCGCCAGAAGTGGCACCAGGCGGCCATGCCATAGGCCGAGGCAAATTCCGGATCGAGTTCGATGGCCTTGTAGAACATCGGCAGCGCCTGCTCGACGGCTTCCCGGCTGCCGCTGTGCAGTTTTGCCATGGCACGCAGGTAATAATCGTAGGCGCCCAGGCTTTCCGTGGGCTTGCGTTTGGCGCGTTCGATTTCGGCCTGTTCCAATTGCGGCGCGATGGCGCCGACGACACTTTCGGTGATGCGATCCTGCAGCTCGAAGATATCGTCGAGCAGGCCTTCGAAACGCTCCGCCCAGATATGCGCTCCGCTGGTTGCATCGATCAGCTGCCCGGTGATGCGCACCTTGTTTGCGCACTTGCGCACGCTGCCTTCCAGCACATAACGAACCCCCAGCTCCTGGCCGACACCCTGGGCGTCCACCGCCCGGCCTTTATAGGTGAAGCTGGAATTGCGGGCGATCACGAACAGCCAGCGGATACGCGACAGGGCGGCGATGATGTCCTCCACCACGCCGTCAGCGAAGTATTCCTGCTCCGGATCGCCGCTCAGGTTGTGGAAGGGCAGGACCGTAATCGAGGGTTTGTCCGGCAGTGCGAGGACCGAAGGGCGCGCGGTCGGGCGGACGTCAACCTCCGGTTGTTGCCCACTATCGTCGACCCTGACTAGCCCGACGAAACGGTAACCCTTGCGGGCGACCGTGCGCACCAGGCGTTGTTCCTCGCCGGTATCGCCAATGGCCTTGCGCACCGCATTGATGTGACTGGTGATTGTCGATTCCGAGACGATCCGGCCGCTCCACACCCCTTCAAGCAGCTCATCCTTGCTGACCACCCGGTCGGGGTTGCTGACGAACAGCAGCAACAGATCGAAGACCTGCGGGCCGACGGCCACGACGTCCCCGCGCAAGGTCAGTTCGCGGCGATCCTGATTGAGCACGAAATCATCAAAGGCGAACTGCAAAGTGAGCATCCCCTGGTGCTGCGCCCTCAACTCCGTGTCCCAGGCGATTGTCGATGTGTACGCTGATGATAAGGCAGCTCGAAACCCGCTGCACCGCCTCTGCGAACAGGCGGCTGGACGAACGATAGCTGCTTTGGACGTAATTCCAAGGGTTCGCCAAGGAAAACCCAAGACCGGCGCAAGGACTCGGCCAGCGTGCGCAGGCACTCTTGCTCTACGCCGACGCAATGGTTGCTGTCGACACATGGAGAAAACCCATGAAGATCGTCGTCATCGGAGGCTCCGGCCTCATCGGATCGAAACTTGTGAACATCCTCCGGGAACGCGGGCACGACGCGCTCGCCGCCAGCCCGAGCACCGGGGTGAACAGCATCACCCGCGAAGGCCTCGCCGAAGCGATGGATGGCGCTGATGTCGTGGTCGATGTGGCCAATGCGCCGTCGTGGGAGGACCAGGCCGTTCTCGATTTTTTCGAAACCTCGAGCCGCAATTTGCTGGCCGCCGAAGCGGCTGCCGGGGTTGGCCATCACGTTGCGCTGTCGATTGTCGGGACTGATCGGCTGCCCGAAAACGGTTACTTCCGGGCCAAAGTCGCGCAAGAAAAACTGATCAAGGCGTCCGATGTGCCTTACACGCTGCTGCGTGCCACGCAATTCTTCGAGTTTGTCGGCGGCATTGCCCAGTCGTTCGCCGTCGGTGACGCGATTCACGCTTCGCCGGCGCTGATTCAACCCATCGCGTCCGACGATGTCGTGGCGGCGCTGGCCGATGTCGTGCTGGCGGCACCGGTCAATGGCACGGTCGAGGTCGCAGGCCCCGAAGCCCTGCCGATCGATGAACTGGTGCGGCGCTTCCTGCAGGCAACCGGGGACAACCGCAAGGTCGTCCCGGACGTGAACGCGCGCTATTTCGGCTCCGTGCTCGACGACCAGTCGCTGACCGCCGGCAAGCACGCACGCCTGGGCGCGATCGGCTTCGACGACTGGCTCGCGCAGTCCTCGTCCCGCTAACCCTTCGCGCCACCCTGTCTACACCCACCAAGGAGCAAACGTCATGGTCACTCGTATGCTGTTAGCCGCTGTCTTTGCAACGCTTTCGATCAGCGCCGCTTGGGCCGCTGAACCGCCCCCCGGCAAGGTCACCGTCGTGTTCGACCGCCCCATCCCCAACATCCCTGGCAAGAGCATGAAAGGCGTGGTCGTCGAATATGGGCCGGGCGCCGCGTCGCCGTCCCACACCCATCCGCAATCGGCGTTCATCTATGCAACGGTCCTGGAAGGCTCGTTTCGCATCCAGGTCAAAGGTGAACCTGAAAAGATCTACCACGTCGGCGAAAACTTCGTAGAGGAACCGGGCTCCGTGCACTTGGTCAGCGCCAACGCCAGTGACACCGAACCTGCAAAGCTGTTGGCGGTGTTCGTCGTCGACACCGGTAACACGCCTCTGGTGACACCACTCAAAAAGTGAGCCGAATTCATCAGGGCACTGCAGGCGGGTGGCGGGCAACTGCCGCCCTTTCGCTCCTTTGCAGACCAGGTGCGCATGGCGCTGGCGTTGGGAGTTGGGCATAGTCATTGGGTAGCGTCTGACGCGCGAATAACTTGTTGCCCGTCTCATACCGGGTATTCAATCGATAAAGTGATTGAAAAAAAACACCATAAGCTTTAAACGGAACGATCACTGGCACATTGCTAGTAATCAGTAAGGATCGCCAGGTTTTGGCTCAGGGAGTGCTGATGAGTTTTGGTACATTGACCGACTCCCCACAATCGACCGATTGCGAAGCTGCTTCACCTCACTCTACAGACAACCCGGATACTGTCGGCATGGCCGGTGCTGCCCGCGAGGACATGATCGAACAATTGCTGGGCTCGGTGCGCAACTGGAGCCATACCGACGCGTGGGTGTTTTATCGCGCCGGTGAACAATTGCATTGGGTCGGGCAAGGCGACCCGCAGGCGCAGTGGCCTGCAAACATTGACAATGAAGCGTTTGAAGCCTTTTGCCAGACCCGGCATTTGCACCGCTGGCCGACCGGCAGAGGTGAGAGTGAATTGGGTTGGCTACTGGCGCCAGCGGATCAGGCCGCAGAGCCGGCGCTCGCCGAGTTCGCCCTGCGCCTGGGCGTACAGCTACAGACCAACACCCTTGCCCGTGCGCAGATCACCCAGCGTGTGTTGTATGAAATCACCTACCTGGCCAGTTCGACCCGCGACCGCTCGGTTTTCCTGGTGGGCGTGCACCGGCTGCTGGCCAGCCTGATCGACGCGGAGAACTTCTATCTCGCGCTGTATGACCCGCACAGTGGCAAGATCGACTACCCCTATTACGTCGACATCATCGACGTGGATGCCGTGGAGTCCTCGCACTACGAATACCTTGACCCTTCGCACCTGTCGCTGACCGGCCAGGTACTCACCACCGGCCAGCCGTTGCTGATCGACGCCGCCGGCATTCTCGCGGCCCAGGCGGAGGGGCGCTTTTACTGCGTGGGTGATCGTCCCGAGTTCTGGATGGGCGCGCCGTTGAAAAATGCTTCGGACGACGTGTTCGGCATGCTGGCGATGCAGGTCTACGACGTTTCCCGCATCTACAGCGCTGAAGACCGCGCGCTGTTTCTGGTGGTGGCGCGCCACGTGGCCATGGCGCTTGACCGCATTCTGCACCGCGAGGACCTGGAGCAAACGGTCATGCGCCGCACCCTGGAACTGTCGGCGCTCAACGACGCCCTGCGCCAGGAAGTGACAGAGCGCGAGCGCGCCGAACACCTGCAGAGCGCGTTGTTCCAGATTGCTGAGCTGTCGAGCCAGCCAGGTGACATGGCTGAGTTGTTCCAGACCTTGCATGGCATCGTCGGTGACCTGCTGTTTGCGCAGAATTTCTACATCGCGCTGTTTGACGACGCCACCACTGAAGTGACCTTTCCCTATTACGTGGACGAGCGACAGACCATCTGCCCGGCGGCACGGCGCGGGCGCCGGGGCCTGACCGAGTACGTGATCCGCCAGCGCCGACCGTGCCTGATCGACGTCGGCGAGGCTGAACGCTTGGCCGCTAACGGTGAAATCGAATTGGCCCAGGCGTCTGTCCGGTCGCATTCGTGGCTGGGCATTCCCTTGTTCGATGGCGATGTGGTGCGTGGCGTGCTGGCGGTGCAAAGCTATACCTCGCAGGTGTTGTACACCCTGCGGGACCAGGAACTGCTGACCTTCGTGTCGCGCCACATCGACACGGCGTTGTCGCGCCGCACCGCCGCCGAAGCGATCCACGCCGCCAACCTCAAGCTCGAAGCCCGGGTGCAGAACCGCACCCGCGAGCTCGACCACGCCAATGCCAAATTGCAGCACGAGAACGCCCACGATGCGCTGACCGGGCTACCGAATCGCACCTACCTGCAACAACGCCTCAATCTGGCCTGGTCGCGTTTCGGCAGCGAAGGCGGACACCTGGCGGTGATGTTCATCGACCTCGACCGTTTCAAGATGGTCAACGACAGTCTCGGCCATCATTTTGGTGACCTGCTGTTGATGCAGGCTGCCCACCGTCTACGCGGTTGCCTGCGCGAAAGCGACATGTTGGCGCGCCTCGGCGGCGACGAGTTTTCGGTGCTCGCGCCCGAGGCGCCGCTGGAGGTGGTGATTGAAATCGCCGAGCGGATTCTGGTGGCGTTCGACCTGCCGTTTTTCATCAATGGCCATGAAGTTTTTTCGTCCTGCAGTATCGGTATCGTCAGCGCCGACAATCAGTTCCACCACGAGCCCGCCGACTTGCTGCGCGATGCCGATGCAGCGATGTACCGGGTCAAGAGTGCCGGGCGCGACAGCTACGCGGTGTTCAACCAGGAAGTGCGCCGTGAAGTCTCGGACCAGGTCGAGCGGGAAGGGGCCTTGCGCAACGCGCTCAAACGTACTGACGAACTGCTGCCGTATTTCCAGCCGATCGTCAGCGTCGAAACCGGCGAACTGCTGGCGCTTGAGGCGCTGATCCGCTGGCACCAGCCGGGCGGGCGGGTGATCGCACCGGGCGAGTTCTTGCCGGATGTCGAGGGCTTGCGCCTGATCGGCCGACTGGACTTGTACATGCTGGCCAGCATCGCCGCGATCCTCGCCCAACCCGAGCACGCCAACTGGCCGGCGGTGCACGTCAATTGCTCCAGCTACAGCATGACGCGTCCGGACTTCGCCAGTGATGTGCTTGCCCTGCTGGCGCAACACAAGGTCTCGCCTTCGCGGATCTGCCTGGAATTGACCGAAGGAGCGCTGGTGGCCGAGCCGGCGATTGCCCGCCAGACCATGCAGCAACTGGCCGACAACGGCATGACGGTGGTGCTTGATGACTTCGGCGCGGGGTTTTCATCCCTGAGCTATGTTCATCAATACCAATTCAGCGGTTTGAAAATCGACAAGTCATTCATCCTCGAACTGACCACCAGCGCCCGCAGCCGCGCAATCGTCCGGGCAATCGTGCGGATGGCCGAATCGCTGGACCTGAGCGTGGTGGCCGAGGGGGTAGAGGATCAAGCGACCCTGGACCTGCTGCGCGAAATAGGCGCAGGGCAGGCCCAGGGTTATTACTTTGCCAAGCCGATGGGGCTGGAGGCGTTGTTGGCGAGTGCGGTGATGGGGCGGTAAAAACTGCATCGTCGGCTGAGTTCTGCAATGCTCTGTAGCGACTTTCATTGGGGGCGAGCTGCCAGCCAATCAATCTCTTTCAAATGCCCTCAATCCCTGTAGGAACCGGCTTGCTGGCGATGGCGGTGTGTCAGGCGAGGCGATGTCGACTGAAAGGACGTCATCGCCAGCAAGCCGGCTCCTACAGGAATTACCCTCAGCCTCCGTAAGTACCTGCAGGCAAAAATATCACCGCCCACGAAAAAGCCCGGCTGATCAGGCCGGGCTTTTCGAGGTGTTGCGGTGAAGCGAATCAATCAGGCGACGGTGTTGCCGTGCAGACGGTCGGAGCCATCGGCGGCGACTTCGTTACCTTTCAGACGATCCGAGCCATCAGCGGCTACGGTGTTGCCGTGCAGGCGGTCGGAGCCATCGGCGGCGACTTCGTTACCTTTCAGACGATCCGAGCCATCAGCGGCTACGGTGTTGCCGTGCAGGCGGTCAGAACCATCGGCGGCGACTTCGTTACCTTTCAAACGATCCGAACCATCGGCAGCGACGCGTTTTTCGATCAGGCGATCCGAACCGCCTTCAGCCACACGATTCTGGATCAAACGATCCGAACCACCTTCAGCCACACGGCTTTCAATCAGTCTGTCCGAGCCGCCTTCAGCGACTACGGGTTGAGCAGAGGTCGCGGCAAAAGCGTTAACTGCGAAGATCGAGAATGCGATGCTGAGGATGGTTTGGCGTTTCATGATCGTGTGCTCCGGGGTGTTGTTGGTTGGTATGGAGCCAATGTTACGCCGCGGATTTTTTAAGAGAACTTCATTGAGGTGATGTTGAACATCGATGGCATTGATAGGGCAACTGGCGCGTCTATGGTCATCGTGATGATGTGGCGCAACCTGGCAAACGGGATTGCGCCAGATCATTGGTTACACCGCGGATCAACTGTATTGCGCGACCGCATCATTATCAGCCATGCCAATCACCCATAGAGTCAGCCTGACGCTACTGTCCACTGCATCGCTTAGGTGTCTCCAATGATTCAGAACTTGCTCAAAACCACGTCCCTGGCAGCCCTTCTTGTCGCCAGCGCAACCGCGCCGCTTGTGCAGGCGCAATCCTTACCCCTCGATAAAGTCGACGCCGTACACAACGAGGACGTGGAATGGCGCAGCTTTCCCGCGTTCCCGAAAGAAGTAAAACTCGCGATAGTGGCCGGCGATCCCAGCAAACCCGCGCCTTATGTCGTACGAGTCAAAGTGCCCAACGGCACCAAATTAATGCCGCATACCCACCCTGAAAGTCGGATTTATACCGTCATGTCCGGTGTTTTCTACATCGGGTTCGGTACGGTTTTTGATCCGGACAAACTGGTTGCCTATGGGCCGGGGAGCGTCGTAATCCTGCCGGCAAACACGCCGCACTTTCACTGGGCGAAATCCGGGGAGTACATCTCACAGGTTTACGGGACAGGGCCGCTGGGGCTCGAGTATGTTGATAGCCATGACGATCCCCGGAATGCGCTGAAGTGAACGACGCTCATTCCTGACCTGGCCTGGAGCCCTGCATGAAAATCGGCGTAATCTTCGATACCCACGGTCTACTCCGCCCCGAAGCCCTCGCGGCGTTGCAAGGCTGTGAGCGGATCATTCACGCCGGTGACATCGGCAAACCGGAGATTCTTCAACAACTGGCGGCGATTGCACCCCTGCATGTCGTGCGTGGAAACAATGACCTGGCGGCACCGTGGGCGGAGCACATCGCCGATCACCTGAGATTCGACATCGAGGGCTGGCAGATCTTGCTGGTGCATGACATTGCCGATGTGCCGGCGCTGCTTGATGCGAGTACGAGGGTGGTGATTACCGGGCATTCCCATAAGCCGTGCATAGAGTGGCGGGGCGAACGGTTATTCGTTAATCCGGGTAGCGCGGGGCCGCGACGGTTCAAGTTGCCGGTGACGTTGGCGGTGGTTGAGGTGGAAAAGGGCGGGATTGAGCCGGAATTGGTTTCGTTGGTGGAGTGAGCATTTTTTGAAAGTCTGGCGGGGTCAACACCTTCAAAACCGAGTGCGCCCAATCTGAAGGGAGCCAGACGAGGGCGGCCGGCAACAAGGTATTCCGGTCAGGAATACGCCCATGAAAATCATGAATTTTATTTGTCACTGTGGATCTCGTAGCGTGCCTCCTTCTGCATAAGGAGATGACCCTGTGAATAATTCCCGCCTGCGCTTGTACGTTGACTCTCAATTAACCAGCCCCTATGCCATGTCGGCTTTCGTGGTGCTCCGCGAAAAGGGCATCGAATTTGAAATGATCCCGCTAGACCTCGACGCATCCGAAAACCAGTCAGAGGGCTATGCCTGCCTCTCACAGACCCAGCGGGTACCCACGCTTGTGCACGGCGACTTCGCCTTGTCTGAATCGTCGGCGATCACTGAGTACCTGGAAGACGTTTTCCCCCAGCCGCCGGTTTACCCACAAGACCTGATGCAGCATGCAAAGGCACGACAAGTACAGGCATGGGTGCGAAGTGACCTGCTGCCCATTCGGCAGGAACGATCCACATTGGTTGTGTTTTATGGACTCAAATCAAATCCCTTGTCGCCAGCTGCCGAGTCGGCAGCGCGCAAGCTGTTCGGTGCCGCACAATCGCTGCTGGCCGACAACCCCGAGTACCTGTTCGGCCAATGGTCGATCGCCGATGTGGATCTGGCCTTGATGCTCAACCGGCTGATACTCAATGGTGACTCCGTACCACCCGCGCTGGTGGAGTACGCGCAGCGCCAATGGCAACGACCAACCGTACAGGAGTGGGTCAAATTGCAACGTCCTCCGATGTAGTCGGCACACGTATCATTTTATGGAGAGCGGCTTGTTTTTAAAGAGAGGGTTTCGACTGCCAGGCTGGCAGCGCCTTGGAGCGCGCATAGCGTGAAGCGAATGCCGGCAAGAATGAATGGGTCAACGGAGCTGAACCCAAGTTTGATAACTGAGAAATTCACACCCCATATGGCAGTAATCGATATTGCGAGTAGCAGGTGCCCGGCTTTCATGCTGATCCTCCTTGATTGTTCGTTGAAAAATGAAACGTGAGAAACCACAAAACCAAGGCAGTAGCGCTGATCAATGCACCCAATAGGCTTACTGCAATCCAGCCCCATAGCGCATAAACCTGGGTCGCAGCGGCGGCTCCCAGCGCGCTACCGACCGAGTAGAAGCACATGTAGGCACCGACCAGGCGACTTTGGGCGTCGGGCCGTGCAGCAAAAATGAGGCTCTGGTTGGTGACGTGTACTGCTTGCACCGCGAAGTCGAGCAGTACTACGCCACAGATCAGCGCGATCAAGGACGTCTCGGCAAACGTGATGGGCAACCAGGACAGTGTCAGGAGTCCCAGCGAAATGCCGGTAACTCGTTGCCCCAGACCTTGATCGGCCCAGCGACCGGCTCTGCTGGCAGCAAGGGCACCGGCGACGCCGGCCAATCCAAACATGCCGATGGTGGTGTGTGAAAGCGATAGCGGCGGGGCGCTCAACGGCAGCACCATGGATGTCCACAGCACGGAAAAAGCGGCAAAGATCAGTAAGGCCAGAAGGCCCCTGGCGCGTAAAATGCGTTCGGTGATGAACAGTTTGAAGACCGAACTTATGAGCGCCAGGTAGGCGTCTTTGTGCCTTGGCGGCGCCGTGACAGGAACCACTTTCCACAGCACCGCCGCGATGATCAGCATCAAACCTGAGGACACGAAGTAAACCGCGCGCCAGCCCGCAATGTCCGCAATCAGGCCCGAGGTAAACCGCGCCAGAAGAATGCCCATGACAATTCCACTTGTTACCGTCCCAACTGCATGCCCGCGTTGTGAGGGCGTTGCAAGCATGGCGGCGTATGCCACAAGTACTTGAACGACTACTGCCAGCAAGCCCATCACGATCATGGCGCTCAACAGGACCAGCCATTGCTGTGCTGCGCCGACCGCCGCGAGTGCAACCGCAGATAGCAATACCTGAGTCAGAATCAGCCGCTTGCGGTTTACCAAATCCCCCAGCGGGACGATGAACAGCAACCCCAACGCGTAACCCACCTGAGTAGCCGTCACGACTACTCCGATCATTGATGAGGCGACACCCAGGCTCTGAGCCATTGAATCAAGTAACGGTTGCGCGAAGTAAACGTTGGCGACTGCCAGCGCGCAGGTGACAGAAAACAATAAGGTCAGCGACGGCGAAAGCCCTGGAGACTGGTCGGTCCTGCTGCTTTCTCCGGTATCCGAATGCAGCAATCCTGAAGGGTGTCTGGAGAACCGTTTGGTGGTTGATTCGACATCTGCTGTCATGTGCACTTCCATGGCGTTAAACTGGTTTCAATTAAAAACTGGATTCAATTGTTGCTGCATCAGGTTTTAAATTGCAACCACATTGTGCCGGGCTGCGCGACAGACTCGGCAACTCCACATTTCGCAGGGTCAAAAAGATGGTCGAACACGCCTCACCACACAGCAGCGAATGTCCGGTAGCAAGAGCAATGGAGGCCATCGGGGATCGTTGGTCGCTCATGATCATCCGCGACGCTTTTGACGACATTCGACGATTCAGCGAGTTTCAAAAGAGCTTGGGCGTGGCCAAAAATATTCTGGCATCGCGATTGAAGACGCTGGTTGAGGTCGGGGTTTTCGACGTTCGCCCGGCATCGGACGGCAGCGCCTACAAGGAGTACGTCCTTACGGAAAAAGGACGGGAGATCTTTCCGGTTTTGGTCAGTTTGCGGCAGTGGGGAGAGCGTTTCCTGTTCGATCCGCGGGAGACGCGTTCTGTGCTGCTGGACAACGAGTCCGGCCAGCCGCTGATGCCGATTGATGTTCGCTCATCAAGCGGTCAAAAACTTGGACCGTCTGACTGCCACAGAGTGAGACTGGTTGACGGTGAGTCGTGAATCGTCAGCAGCTTTGCCTCACACCAAAGGTCCCTGACGAGGCGGTTTGTGAAGACACACATAAGGCCATCGATTACCAAGTATTCGGGTAGGTCGTTGATTTTCGGTAGCCTGGGTCAAAGCCGCATCAGCGCCATCATCTCTGATTCATCATTGCTCTCCCATGACCCGTGTTTTGCTCTTCGTTAAAGTCAGGCTCAACAGGACCGAAATCAAGATGATGCCGCCGACTGTGGTCAGCGACCATTGGATCGGCACGTGCCACCACGGCGCGATCAGCATCTTGCCGCCGATGAACACCAGTACGATGGCCAGGCCATATTTGAGCAAGTGAAAGCGGTCGGCCATGTCGGCAAGCAGAAAATACAGTGCGCGCAGGCCCATGATGGCGAAGATGTTGGAGGTGAACACGATGAAGGGGTCGGTGGTGACGGCGAAGATTGCCGGGATGCTATCCACCGCGAACACCAGGTCGCTGGCCTCGATCAGTACCAGCACCAGGAACATCGGCGTCGCCCAGCGCAGGCCGTTCTGGCGCACGAAGAAGCGCTCGCCGTGAAAGCCGTCGGTGATACGAATATGGCTACGCAGCCAGCGCAGCAAAGGGTTCTTTTCGAGGTCTGGCTGCTGGTTGGCGAAGATCAGCATCTTGATGCCGGTGATGACGAGGAAAGCGCCAAAGACATAGAGTAGCCAGGCAAACTCCCGCACCAGCCAGACACCGGCGAAAATCATACCGGCACGCATGACGATGGCGCCGAGCACGCCATAGAGCAGGACACGGCGCTGCAACTCTGGCGGCACGGCGAAGTAGCCGAAGATCATCACGAAAACGAACATGTTGTCGATCGACAACGACTGTTCGATCAGGTAGCCCGTCAGGAATTCGAGCGTTGTACGCTGGGCCAATTCGGCCCCAAACATGCTGCGCAGATACCACCAGAGCAGGACGGCGAAGACCAACGCCAAACTGATCCAGGCGATGACCCAGGCCAGCGCTTCGCGGACCGAAACACGATGCGCCTTGCGTCCGCCGAAGACGAACAGATCGAGCGCCAGCATGGCAAGAACGAACACGATGAAGGCGGCCCACATCCAGGGTTGGCCGACGCTGATGGCGGTCATTTACTGTCTCCGCATGAGGCAGAAATAGGCTGGAGGGGTCATGCTAACGAGCCTTCTACATCAACAAAAATCGTTTATTCGTTGTGAATAGTTCGTTTTTTACGAAGTATTGATTCAGGGTACGAGGCCCATGCCAGGAGCATGGCGCGCGCCAACGATCCCGCCTATTGCTCGATCTCTATGAACGGTCTGCTACACCGTTCGAAGGTCTGGAAACTGATAAGCCGGTCATGCTGGCGTATATTGATAGTGTCGATCCAGGCAGTTGAGGCGATAAGAGATCGCCATTGGTTGGACAAGCGAGAGTGCTGGGGGCGCTAGCGGATAACCCAGAACGTTTGGAGGTGTCACATGAGACAGTATCAACGACTCTTTCTGATCGCAGGTCCAACCATGCGTCACTCGCCGGCGATGGAGCGGGCAATCGCACTGGCCGATGCCACAGGCGCAGCGCTGCATATCGCAGTGTTCATCGAAGACTTCGACTTTATGAGGTTAATGAGCAACAGTGAACAACTTCGTGAGAGTTGCCGGCAGGAGAACCTGCAGTGGTTGACGGATGAGGCCGAACTCATGCGCAGGAAGGGCATCAATGTGACCACCGAAGTTGCATTGACCCGTGACCCGCTGCAAGAGATCCTTGGGCATGTGGCTGCAATGCAGCCGGACCTGATTATCAAGGACGTACATCATGAATCAGCGTTCAAGCGCGTATTCGTCACGCCTTTGGATTGGCAGTTGTTGCGCGAATGTCCGACCCCCATACATCTGGTCAGCGAAGTCAGGTGTCCGCTTCCTCGGGTGATTGTGGCGGCGGTTGATCCATCGCATCCAGAGGGGCAGATCAGCGGAATCAACGACAGCGTCATTCAGGCGGCGAACGAATTGGCGACGCAATGTGATGCTGAATTGCACATGCTGTATGCCTATGAACTGACACACACACATTTCTCTGATGCGGGGGCTGGCGCCGTGACGATGCCAGGCTTCAGCAACGACGTGCGCCGGTCACTTGAGAAGTGCTTCATTGCCTTGGCTGGACGCCACGGCGTGCCACCTGAACGACAACACTTCATTGCAGGGCCGCCAACCAAAGCGATGGCCGACTTTGCCACTCATACTCGAGCGGATGTCTTCGTAATGGGAAATACCCATCACAAGGGGGTGGACAAGCTGATTGGCAGTACCACGGAGCATGTTCTGTATCAGGTGCCCTGCAGCGTTATGGCCATCAAGGGAGAAGCGGATCACTGAACGAAAAAAACGCCACTATCGCAGCCTGCTGTTGGCGCTGATGTGGTTTTGACCCAAGCTGCTGACTTCAGATGACCCTGGTTTCTAAACCACAGTATTTCCTGGCTTCGAGAAATACTGTGGCCGTATCAAGAGAGATTATTTGGCTGCGGCAGCACTCGTCAGGACGCTGCTGCGGCGAAGGACTATAACGCCGCCCAACGCTGCCAGAATCGATCCCATCAATACACCGACTTTGACTTCATCAATCAAAAGAGCTGATCCGGCGAACGCCAGATTGCCAATGAATAGGCTCATAGTGAAACCAATGCCGCACAACAGTGCTACGCCATAGAGTTGAACCCAGGTACTGCCTTCCGGCAGCTTGGCCAGGCCCATACGAATGGCCACTGCAGTCCATAGGAAAATACCGACCTGTTTGCCCACCAACAGCCCCAGCGCTACACCCAGCGGAACCGGATCGACCAGGTTCTCCATCGAAATACCGGCCAATGAAACACCGGCGTTGGCGAAACCAAAAATCGGCACCACAGCGAACGCTACCCACATGTGCAGCTTCTCTTCCAGGAAAAGCAGCGGAGATCGGGCTTCCTCTTCTGGCTTGCCCATGGGTATGCACAGCGCCACAGCGACACCCGCCAGCGTGGCATGTACACCCGATTGCAGCACGAAGTACCACAGCACACCACCGACCAGGAGATACGGGAACAATCGCCTTACGCCCAATCGATTCATTGCGATCAGAATGACCAGAGTCGCAAGCGAGGCCAGCAACATCGGCATGGAAAGGCCCGACGTATAGAAAAAGGCGATGATCACCACCGCGCCCAGATCGTCAATGATCGCTAAGGCAGCCAGAAACACTTTCAGCGAAGTCGGGACTCGCTTACCCAGTAACGACAAAACACCTAAAGCGAATGCGATGTCAGTAGCGGACGGGATGGCCCATCCCCTCAAGGTCTCAGGATTACCCCAGTTGATTGCGATGTAGATCAGCGCTGGAACAACCATGCCGCCCAAAGCACCAAATCCAGGCAAGGCGCGCTGCCCCCAAGTGGAAAGCCCGCCAGCCAGCACCTCTCGTTTGATTTCGAGACCGACCATCAGGAAGAAGATCGCCATCAGGCCATCATTCACCCAATGCTCTACAGACATGCCCATCCAAACGCTGTGCAAGGCTGCAAAGTAACTCTGGGATAGAGGCGAGTTAGCAACAATGAGAGCGGCCAGCGCTGCACCCATCAACACGAGACCGCCAGCGGATTCCGACGACAGGAAGCGAGCCAGAATGGCGGCTGCTCTAGGGGTTTCGGCTTTAGCTTGATGCTTGGTCATCAACGTCCTTGGTATCACTTAAAAGGTAATAGATTAACATCTGGCCCACACGAGTGGCGGCGTTAAATAGCCTGAAACAGTTCATGTTCAAGGCCATAAGGGGCATTAATGCTGTTCCTTCATCACTCTGGAATGGGGGGTTAGACCAGAACCTATTGGCACGCGAAACAATATACATGCCGATCATCGGCTCCATACCCCATGTCCTTTTCGAATAATCCGATCAGTCTTCGCATCGCTTGATACCATCCAGCACACTTGTATGAAGATTTAATGTCTGGAAGGCCACTGTGAACATTATCCGTCGCTGGTTACGACAACCCTGTGCACGTCTCATCACTCTGATCGGACTGGTTCTGATCGTGCCTGTGTGCATGCGTGCGGCACTGGGTTGGTCGAACCCACTCGGCTATCTTTCAGATCTGGGAATTGCGAGCCTGCTCATCGTACTCCTGCATCGCCGTCCTTGGTGGTTAGCACTTCCAGTGCTGCTGGCATGGGGAGTTATGACGCTGGCGACTGCCGAACTGGTCAGCGCGGTCGGTAGACTTCCAAATGCCTCAGACCTGCACTACCTGATCGACCCTCAGTTTTTGGAAAACTCTACCGGTGGTGGTTTCGCCCAGCCTTGGCTTGCCGCCAGTCTGTTTTTTGGACTGGTGATTTGGCTGATCACGCAGTATCTGGGGCGCTCCACTGCCTCTCCGGGCTTGCCACGAAGCGCATGGGGAGCACCGCTACTGCTATTGATCGCCCATTGGGGCGCTCAGCACCTGTACCCCTCAGAGGAAGACCAGTGGCGCTTGTTCAACCTCCCGCATCAGTTGATGGCGGCAAGCGTTGGTGATGTTCAGGCAAGCGCACAAGAGTGGTTTGAAGGTGATGTTGTCGATCTCCCACCGCAAATGGCGGGGCTCACTCAACTCGATTTGAACGGACAGAAATTGCTAGCGGCACCGGGGCGTGCGCGCAATGTGTTGATCATTGCGCTGGAAGGTATTCCCGGCGCTTACGTCGGCGTCAACCGCCAAGCCCTGCACAGCAGCTATCAAGAAAACCTCATGCCCAACCTCAGTCGTTGGGCAGAGCGTGGCATGAATACGCCGGACTATGTACTGCATAGCCATCAAACCATTCGCGGCCTTTACGCGATGCTTTGCGGCGATTACGACAAGCTGGATAACGGCACGCCCAAAGGCGTCGAAATGCTGACCCAGAGCGAGCGCAACCAAGCCTGCTTGCCAGCCCAGTTGCATAAGAACGGGTTTGCCACGCACTACCTTCAAGGTGCAGGCCTTCGATTCATGGCCAAAGACAAGATCATGCCGCACATCGGCTTCCAGGCTACCCACGGCTTGGAATGGTTCACTAATGGCAACTACTTGGAGTTCCCTTGGGGCAAGGACGACAAGGCTTTCTTCGAGGGGGCGCTCGACTACGTCGGCCAGCTGAAAAAGCAGAAAAAGCCGTGGATGCTGACCCTGCTGACCGTTGGCACCCACCAACCCTATTCGGCCCCTGAAGACTACCTTGAGCGCTACGACACACCCAAGCAGGCCGCCGTCGGGTATCTGGATGATGCTCTGGGGCAATTCCTCAGCGGCCTGGAACGTCAGGGCATCTTGAAAGACACCCTGGTGGTAATCACCTCGGACGAATCCCACGGCATAGAGGGTGTGCGCCTGGCTTCCTCATGGGGCTTCAACCTGATGCTGGCGCCCGAGCAGGATCAATTGCCCAGTGTGAAGTCTGGGGTCTACGGGCATGTCGATGTGAGTGCCTCGATACTCGACTACTTCGCCTTACCTGTCCCCTCAAACTTGAGCGGTCGTTCCCTGTTTCGGGAGTATGAAACGGGCCGCGAAATCATGTCATTCACCAACGACAAGCTGCGCTATCACGATGGCCAAGGCACCTTGACCGAGTGTGACTTTCAACAGCGCTGTCGGTATTACGCCAGCGCCGGCTTCATTGCCGAACGTGCAACGTTGACGGGGCAGTATGGGGGCGCGCGTGCCCGCCAAATCGTAGCCAGAGCGACGGCACTGGATCGTACGCTGCTCCGCACGCCGTTGAACCAGCACTACCAGTTCGGCAGTCCCGCCATCATCCCGCTTCAGGCGCAGATCAAGGATGACTGGGCCGATAACCTTATCGGTGCTCAGTACCTGGAAATGCCCGAGGGCTCACAAACTCGCGTGCGTCTGACCGTGCGTTCAGTAGATCCACAACAGAAGGCCTACATACTGCTCAAGGCCAAGGAGCTGGAACAGGATGTCCAACTGGGCCTGCCAGCGGAAATGGTCGTCACCGCAGACCAGCCACTGGAGATGGACTTCAGTTTTGACAATCCGCAGTCACGTAAGGCGTTTTCGTTCCACTTGTTGGGCTATGGATTGGGTGCCGTCGAGGTGAGCGACTTCAGCGTGATTACCGAGTTGCCAGAAGCACTGGAAGTGCTGGATGAGAATCCGGTCGACAGCGGTGCTCAATCAAGCTAGGTACCCCGCCTGGTTGCACTCTGACGTCGAGTGCAACCAATAGGCGGACTGTATCTTAGTGATTTATCAACGTACTGCAGTAACGGTTCTCAAAAGGCTTAACAGCTCCAACTTACTAAAAAATAATATCGGGGTACTGACACCCTGAATCACCAGAAACTTAGATCGAAGAATAGTTTGCTCAGTAAAATATCTTGTCACACTACCGACTGCCAACAATTTGATTTAAGTCAATAATCATCAAGCGGTTGATTGCATGTATCTTTTAGTTCGTATCAGCTAGATGACATAAAGAATGTAAGAACGACCAACGATTTTTTCAGCATTCTGATATAGCCACGCTCGCTCATGACCACCTCAGCCCGTTTCAGTTGAGCTGTGCGCACAGGAGATAATTATTGATGAAGCAGGTGGTCGATGCAGCAACTGAGCAAACACCAATTCCTGCGCATTCCGTGGCTTGGCACGCCTTGCCGGCAGAGCAGGTGACGAACCTGCTTGAGGTCAATGAGCAGGTTGGGCTGGAGGCCGCCGAAGTTCAAGCCCGGCTTGCCCTTACTGGTTTTAACAGGCTGCCAGAAGCTGCACGTCGACCTGCGTGGCTCAGATTCCTGCTGCAATTTCACAACATTCTAATTTATGTGCTTCTAGGATCCGCTGCGATTACCGCGATGCTGCAGCATCTGTGGGACACGGTGGTGATTCTTGCAGTGGTTATAGCAAACGCAATCATTGGATATGTCCAGGAAGGCAAAGCGGAAAAAGCCATGGACGCCATTCGGCAGATGTTGGCACCGCACGCCGCCGTAGTTCGTGCAGGCGAACGCTTGAGTGTTGTAGGCGAGGAGCTAGTACCGGGCGATATTGTCTTACTGGAGGCCGGGGACAAAGTCCCTGCTGATTTACGACTGCTGCACGCGAACCGACTACAGATTCAAGAAGCGATTCTTACCGGTGAATCCGTACCAGCAGAGAAACATACCCAACCAGTGGGCCTCGAATCAGCCTTGGGTGATCGTACTTGCATGGCGTTCAGCGGCACCCTCGTGACTTGCGGGCAAGCAACAGGGGTTGTCGTTGCTACCGCAGCAGCTGCTGAGATCGGACGCATCAGTACGCTGCTTGCCGGAGTAGAAACGCTGACCACTCCGCTGGTGCAGCAAATGAACGTATTTGCGCGTTGGCTGACGATCTTGATCTTGTTAGTCGGCGGCCTTCTGCTCGTGTTCGGCCATTATGTCGGGCACTACGCGTTCACCGATATCTTCATGGTCGTGGTCGGGATGTCAGTTGCGGCGATACCTGAAGGGCTGCCCGCCGTCCTTACCATCACGCTGGCTGTCGGCGTTCGGGCAATGGCTCGCCGCAACGCCATCGTGCGTCGCCTGCCGGCCATCGAAACGCTAGGCTCGGTATCCGTCATCTGCACTGACAAGACTGGCACACTGACCCGCAACGAAATGATGGTGGCATCGGTCGTCACGAACCATCTCATCTTCACGGTCGATGGCGCAGGTTATCAGCCAGCGGGAAGCATCATCCTTGCAGATCAGCTGGTCGACATATCGACATACCCTGTGTTGGCAGAACTGGGGCGAGCAGCCGGCCTGTGCAACGATGCTGTGCTGCGCCTGCATCAAGACTTATGGAAGGTAGAGGGCGATCCGATGGAGGGTGCCTTGCTGGCATTTTCCGCAAAGACCGGAATCGATAGAGAAGAAGATCATCAGGCCTGGCCCCGCACCGACGCCATTCCGTTTGATGCTAAACACCGTTTCATGGCGACATTGCATCACAACCATGATCGACATGCCTCTATCTATGTGAAAGGCGCGCCAGAGCAAATACTGGCCATGAGCACGCAGCAGCTCGTAAACGCTGGCGGGACTGAGGCGCTGAACGTGGACTACTGGCACGAACAGGCAAACACGATAGCTGCCAAAGGGCAGCGTGTATTGGCGTTTGCAGTCAGATCAGTTCAGCCCGAGCACACCGTGTTGGCGTTTGCGGACGTGCAAGGGACGTTGACCTTGCTGGGTATGGTCGGGCTGATTGACCCGCCTAGACCCGAGACCATAAAGGCAGTTCAACAATGCCAAGCGGCGGGCATTGTCGTAAAAATGATTACTGGCGATCATGGCGGCACCGCCGCCGCCATCGGTTGCCAGATTGGCCTGCAAAATCCCGACAGGGTGCTGACTGGTGTAGACCTGGACGCCATGAACGATGCCGTCCTCAAGGAGGCCGTAAAGGACGTCAATATCTTTGCTCGTACCAGCCCCGAACATAAGCTCAGGCTGGTAATGCTGCTGCAATCGAATGGCATGACCGTGGCCATGACCGGCGACGGTGTTAACGATGCACCAGCGCTAAAGCGTGCCGATGCCGGTATCGCCATGGGTGGAAAAGGCAGTGAGGCCGCCAAGGAAGCCGCAGACCTGGTGCTGGCCGATGACAACTTCGCGTCCATCGTGGCTGCAGTGCGCGAAGGGCGGACAGTCTACGACAACATCAAGAAAGTGCTGAGCTGGACGCTGCCTACCAACGCGGGCGAGACCATGACCATCATCGTGGCCCTGCTACTGGGCCTTACACTGCCGGTGACGCCGATACAGATTCTGTGGATCAACCTGATAACCGCAGTAACGCTCGGCATCGCATTAGCGTTTGAGCCCACTGAAGAAAACACCATGCGCAGACCGCCCCGTTCGCGCAAAGAGCCGCTGATAAGCGGTGCTTTAGTCTGGCATATGGTGCTTGTTTCCATTCTGTTTCTCTGCGGCGTTTACGGTATTTTTTCGTATGCGCTCGACCGAGGCTACTCGGTGGAGTTGGCCCGAACCATCGCGGTGAACACGTTAGTCGTGATGGAAATATTCCATTTGTTCTTCATTCGTAATCTCTACAGCACATCGCTTACCTGGAAGGGCATTCGTGGCACGAAGGTCGTGTGGATGACCGTCGCAGTGATTACCATCGCTCAGTTCGCCATCACGTATGCGCCACCGCTGCAAAAGGTGTTTGCCACAGAAGCGATCCCGTTCCTTGATGGCCTACTGATCATCGGGGTGGGTGTTGCGCTCTTTGCGATCATCGAGATTGAAAAACAAATTCGAATTCGCTTGTCCGAGTAGAAAGAGGCGCTTCTGAAGCAAGAGGGGATTGCATTCGCACTCCATACCTTACAAGGCGATGCAGCCAGCCAAATTGTAGTGTGTTCGCATTCCCTTGGATGTGACAGCATCATCCCGGGTTCGCATGGCAATGGTTTTTGGCGGGGATTTTTCTGGGGTCTGTCGCGGCAAAGGTGATTCAGCTCTCGGATTTACCAATCACCTTGGTCAAATAAGAGATCGTGGATGGTTTGATAACACAGCACCCATAACTGGATTGTCAAAGACAGTTGTTTTGGATGATATCGCGCTCAATCAAGCTGCTCGCGATGACATCGACTCAATTTCCGATTGGTCCCCCATCTTTCTTGGCATTTTCCGGCGGCGCGACGCTTATTAGCTTGCTGAAACGTTTCATCAAGTTTATAAAAATGGCACAAATCCAAGAAAGGCTGATGTCATGACCCCGCTCAAACTCTTCGTTGCCCTCAGCGCACTGTCCGCTGCCTCCCACGCCATGGCCTGGGATTACGTTCTGCTCGACACCGACAAAGCCGCCCAGAACTGGCAGATCACCAGCCAGCAACTCGGCATAAAAACCGAAAAACCCTTCAGCGTTACCCTGCGCACCTTGCACGGCGGTCGGCAGGAGGGCGTCAGCATCGTCGACATCGATAACGGCACGATGAAACTCTCGGTAGTGCCGACGCGCGGAATGAACGTCTTGCAGGCCTCGGTCGGCAATGTGCGCATGGGCTGGGATTCGCCGGTCAAGGAAGTGGTCAATCCGTCCTTCATCGAACTCAATGGCCGCGGTGGTCTGGGTTGGTTGGAAGGTTTCAATGAGTTGGTCACCCGCTGCGGATACGAATGGGTCGGCCACCCCGGCGTCGACAACGGCGAACTGCTGACCCTGCACGGTCGGGCCGCCAACATTCCTGCGAACAAAGTCACCCTGCACATCGATGACAAACCACCGTACGCCATCACCCTGCGCGGCGAACTGAAAGAGCAGGCGTTCAAGAAGGTCGACTTCTCCGTCGCGACCGAACTGGTCACCGAACCCGGCAGCGTCGTATTCGACCTCAACGACACCCTGACCAACAACGGCGACTATCCGAAGGAATACCAGGCGCTGTATCACAGTAACTTCAGCACCCCGTTCCTGGAGCAGGGCGCTCGTTTCGCCGCGCCGGTGAAACAGGTGTCGCCGTTCAACGACAAGGCCAAGGGCGATCTGCCCGACTGGCAAACCTACCGCGCACCGACCAAGGACTACGATGAAACGGTTTACAACGTGGTGCCGTATGCCGATGCCAAGGGCGATACGTTGACCGTGTTGCATAACAAGGCCGGCAGCCTTGGCGTTTCGGTCGGCTTCAATACCCAGACACTGCCGGTGTTTTCCCTGTGGAAAAACACCGATACCCAAGGCCAGGGCTATGTCACGGGGCTGGAGCCGGGGACAAGTTTTTCCTACAACCGTCGTTATCAGCGGCCACTGAACCTGGTCCCGACCATTGGGCCCAAGGAACACAAGCAATTCCGCATCAGCTATAGCTTGTTGGCGGACAAGGCGGCGGTGGATAAGGCCTTGAAGCAGGTGAGCGAGATTCAGGGTGGGCGGGAGACTGAGGTGCGGCAGACGCCGTTGGTTGATCTGACCAAGGGATGACACCGGCTAGCGCATTGTCGGCCGATATTGCAGCCCTCGGGTGTCGTCTTGCGACACCTAAGTTTGCAGCGAGTCGGGATAGACGGAGGTGCTGGCGCCAAAACAGATCGACACGCAGCACCTAAGGCCTGGGTTGCCTGGAACGGCCTCCCAGGATTACTTCAGTTTCGCCAACATGGCCTCGGCGACTGCCTTGGCCGACTGTGGGTTCTGGCCGGAAATGACTTCGCGGTCTTCGATCACGTTCACGCTCCATGGCTTGGCTTCGGAGAAGTGAGCACCGGCTGCCGTCAGGCCATCCTGCGGGAACAGTTTCATATGGCCGCCGCCGAGGAAACCTTTGGCCTGCTCCTCTTCCGCGTCGGTGAAGGCGGTGACTTTGTAGCCCTTGTAAATCCAATTGGCTGGCGCTGCCGGCTGTTTGCCCGATTCCAGCGCGGAGACAAAACCGTGCGCGTCCGGGATCGCCGACAACATGGCGATGGTGCCATGGCAGGTGAAACCGGTGATCTTGCCTTTTTCATGGAAGTTGGTCAGCAGTTGGCCCAGTTGCTTGTCCTTCAGCAGATCCTGCATCGGGATATGGCCACCAGGCACGAATACGGCATCGAACTTGTCGTAGCCGATTTTCTGAACTTGCGCGAAGCTGATTGCCGGCGAGTTGCTCTTCGAGGTCAGCTTCAGCGTGTCCAGCAACGCGAGACTTTCCTGGCGGGCCTTTTCATCGCTGCCCCAGAAGCTCACATCATTGGACTTCTGGTCCGCGGTTGGTGCCTTGCCACTCGGGGTGGCAAATACGACGGTTTGACCCGCCTCGATGAAGGTCTGCACCGGTTGCATTAATTCGTTCAGGAAGAAACCTGTTTGCATGACCTTGCCGTCTTTAAGGTCCAGTTGATCCTGATCCGACAGTACAACCAATACCGTGCCGGCGTTGGCATAGTTAGCGGCAGTGGCGAGCAGGGCGGCAATAATGGTTTTTTTCACGCGATTCTCCAATAGGAATGATTTGATGGAGCCATCCTATTGCTATAGAAGACAGAGATAGAGTCCCAGAATTGAATTTCACTTATTACATTGAGTAATCAATAGACCGATGGCTCCCTTTCGCGAAGGGCCGCATTCTCTGAAGTCAGGTCGCCACACCCGAATCGCCATTTAAGGCGACGGCACTGACTTTAAGTCGCACAAGTTCTGCGCAGTAGGTGAGACATTCCGAGCTTTATGTAGGACCAATAACAATGAATACTCAGACCTTTCACCTCACATCCCTACAAAACTAAACACCCCCCAAATGTTCATTGCCCCTCGCTCATAACTCACCGAAGCTATCCTCATATCAGCCCTCACGCCGTCGAGATGGACCTCCACCCAATGCAAACCGCTACTAGCGCCCAACGCCCCCTCTGGAAAATCTACCTGCTGTTCCTTGCGCCGATGGTCCTGTCGAATTTCCTGCAATCCATGTCCGGCACGGTCAACAGCATCTACATCGGCCAGATGCTCGGCACGCAAGCGCTGGCGGCCGTTTCCGGCATGTTCCCCATCGTGTTTTTCTTCATCGCATTGGTCATTGGCCTGGGCGCTGGCGCGGGGGTGTTGATCGGGCAGGCGTGGGGGGCGCGGGAGACGCATTTGGTGAAGGCGATTGCCGGGGCGACGTTGATGTTGGGCGTGTTGATCGGGTTGGTCGCGGCGGTGGTAGGGAGTGTGTTTGCGCGGTCGTCACTGGTGGGGTTGGGGACGCCGGCGGATGTGCTGGACGATGCGGTGGCGTATGCCCATGTGATGTTGTGGTTCATGCCGACGCTGCTGGTGTTTGTGTTGTTCACGCAGTTGCTGCGCGGGGTGAGCGATACATTGTCGCCGCTGTTGGCGCTGGTGGTGTCGACCGCGATTGGCCTGGCGCTGACGCCGGCGTTGATTCGCGGGTGGCTGGGGTTGCCGCCGCTGGGGATTCAAAGTGCGGCGTTTGCCGGGTTGGCGGGCAACCTGGCGGCGATGGGGTGGCTGGCGTGGCGCTTGATTCGTCGTGGCCATCCATTGGCGCCAGACCGCGAGTTTTTTGCGGCGATGAGGCTGGACTGGGCGATCCTCGGCAAGGTGTTGCGCATCGGTTTGCCCACCGGGTTGCAGATGGTGGTGTTGTCACTGTCGGAGCTGGTGATTCTGGCGCTGGTGAACCAGCACGGTTCCCAGGCGACGGCGGCGTATGGCGCGGTGACGCAGATCGTCAACTACGTGCAGTTCCCGGCGCTGTCGATTGCGATCACGGCATCGATCCTTGGCGCGCAGGCCATCGGGGCAGGGCGCATCGAGCGCATCGGGCCGATTTTGAAGACCGGGCTGATGATCAATGTGTGCCTGACCGGCGGCTTGATCGTGCTTGGCTATTTGTTGTCGAGCGCGTTGCTGGCGTCTTTCCTGACGGAAGAATCGACGCTCAACATGGCCGAGCACCTGTTGCACATCATGCTTTGGAGCCTGCTGGTGTTCGGCTTCCAGGCGATCATCGGCGGCATCATGCGCGCCAGCGGCACGGTGATGGTGCCGGTGGCGATTTCAATTGTGTGCGTGGTGGGCGTGCAGTTGCCGGTGGCGTATTTGCTGGATGCGCGGTTCGGGTTGCAAGGGGTGTGGATGGCGTTTCCGGTGGCGTACCTGGGGATGCTGGTGTTGCAGACGCTGTATTACAAATTGGTGTGGAAGCATCAGAAGATTGAGCGGTTGGTGTAGCGCAGCGGCCGCAGAGCGTGTGTATCGCTATGTAAGATCGGCGGTGAACATACAGGGGATTACAAATCCGGTACGGGGTGGATACATCGAAGTGGCACTGTTTGCCCAAGTCACTTTCGCACCCTGAATCGGAGTTTCCCATGAATAAATTGCTGTCTGCCCTGGCCCTCGGTTGTGCCTTGGGCCTGTCGCTTTCCAGTACCGCCTACGCTGCCGAATCGGCGAGTCCTTCGGTGGAGCAAATGGCCGTTGCCTACCGCAGTATCAAGGTCGATGACCTGACGATTTTCTACCGTGAAGCCGGTCGTCCGGATGCGCCAACGTTGTTGCTGCTGCACGGCTTCCCCAGTTCTTCGCGCATGTATGACCCGCTGCTGTCACGGTTGGCGCAGAACTACCACCTGGTGGCGCCGGACTATCCGGGGTTTGGTCATAGCGATGCCCCGGATTCGAAGCGGTTTGCCTATACCTTCGATCATCTGGCCAGTGTGATGGAGCATTTCACCGAAGCCCTGGGCCTGAACCAATATGCGTTGTATGTGCAGGATTACGGCGGCCCGGTGGGCTTTCGAATGATGCTCGCGCATCCCGAACGCCTGCAGGCACTGATCGTTCAGAATGCGGTTGCGCATGAAGACGGGCTTGGGCCGCTGTGGCAGAAACGGCGTGAGTTTTGGGCCAATCGAGCGCCGAACGAGGCGGGGTTGCGAGCGAGCTTTTTCTCGTTGGCGACCACCCGGCAACGGCATATCGGCGCCAATCCGGCGATCGAGGTGTTCAACCCGGATTTGTGGACCGACGAATTCAACTTCCTGAACCAGCCAGGTCAAGCGGATATCCAGAGCGATCTGTTCTACGACTACCGCAACAACGTGGCCAGCTATCCGAAGTGGCAAGCCTGGCTGCGCGAGCACCAACCGCCGACGCTGGTGGTGTGGGGCAAGTTTGATCCGTCGTTTGACGTCGCCGAAACCGAGGCTTATCGACGGGATCTGCCGGGCGCGGAAATTCATGTGCTGGAGGCCGGGCACTTTGCGCTGGATGAAAAACCTGGGGAAATTGCGCGGTTGGTGGGAGATTTCCTTGGCAGGCATGTCGGGAAATAATGCTTCACGGTTGACCGGGCGGGCGTCATCGCGAGCAGGCTCGCGCCTACAGGGGGCGGTGGTGAGCAGTGAGGTCTTGCTGACGGCCACCATCGCACCGACAATCCAGTGGTGGGGAAAATAACCGACAGGCGCTATTGCCTGGGGAGGTTTTCCGATGAGCCCCTTGTCCCGTTCCATCCTGCAGGATCGAGCCGCCGCCGGGCGGCGTCTGGTGGAGCCGCTGCTCGCTTATGCCCATCGACCTGACGTGATCATTCTCGCTTTACCCCGAGGCGGTGTGCCGGTGGCCTACGAAGTGGCCTCGGCGCTCGGCGTTCGCCTTGATTTGATGTTGGTGCGCAAACTCGGCGTGCCGTCCCGTCCGGAGTACGCCATGGGCGCGATCGCCAGCGGCGGTATTCAGATTCGCAATGAAGAAGCGCTGCGCTTTCATCCCATCGACAAGGCTGCATTCCAGGCCGTGGTCGAGCGCGAGAGCCGCGAACTGCTGCGCCGGGAGCAGGCCTACCGAGGATTGCGGGTGCCGGTGCAGCTAAAGGATCAGGTGGTGATCCTGATCGACGACGGCCTGGCGACCGGCGCTTCGATGCTGGCGGCGGTGCAGGCGGCGCGATTGCAGGCGCCGTCGCGCATTGTGGTGGCCGTGCCGGTGGCACCGGTTGAAACGGCAGAGGTGTTACGCGGCGAAGTGGATGAGCTGGTGTGCCCACTTTTCCCAGACGGGTTCACGTCGATTGGCCACTGGTACGTGGATTTTTCCCAGACGTCGGATGCCGAGGTGATCGCCTTGTTGCAGCGGGCCTGGCGGCGAGAAGCCGGTTCGCCTGACGCCAACGGTTGATCATCGCGCCAGCGATCGGACAGGGCGGTGGCATCGCACAACGTCACTTGCTCTGGTGAAGACTTGCTGTATCCCGATCAAGCACTGGCTTCTACGGAATTCGCGTTAGCTGTGTTCCCCGGGATTGCGTGAAGAACCTTTTTTTGCGGGTGGCATAAACGGTGGTTCTTTGCTTTAGTCCACCTACTGTCGGCTTACCTGCACCCCGGAGAGCCCAATGAACGCTCGTACTACGCGTTTCTCTGCATGGGTCTGCGTCCTTTTGTTCGATGTGTTTGCGTGCGCCCATGCAGTCGAATACACCGAAGTAAATCCCGCGGCCAGTACCCTCAGTTTCACTTACAACCAGATGGGCTCGCGGGTGTATGGCACGTTCGGCAAGTTCGTCGGGACTCTCGATTTCAACACAACGCACCCCCAGGATGCGCACGCCAAGTTGATCATCGACCTCGACAGCATCGAAGTGGACGATAGTGACGCCAGGACCGAACTCCCCAAGCCTGCCTGGTTCGACACGGCCACGTATCCGAAGGCAATCTTCGAATCGACTCAGGTCAAGGACCTCGGCAACAACCATTACATGATCACCGGCAATCTCACGCTCAGGGGCCTCACTCAGGAGGTGGAGGTGCCGGTGCAGCTGAAAGCGGAAAATGCGATCGGCATTTTCGATGGCGAGTTAACGCTCAAACGCAGTGACTTCAAGATCGGTTCGGGTGAATGGGCTGACAGTGTTGTCTCCAACGACATCAACATACGTTTCCGCATAGTTGCGCCTGAGCGTTGACGTAAAGCCATCACTCAGCCGCGCAGAAACACAGGGGTGGTCTTGCCAAAATGCGTTGGCTTGGAAGAAAATGAGAGTCATTATCAAATAAATTTGTATCGGGCCTTTTCCATGTCCTCCGCCGACCTCTCGCTGCAACACGCCGTGCACACGCTTTACGAGGATCACCACAGTTGGTTGTGTGGCTGGTTACGCAAGCGGCTCGGCTGCAACCACAGCGCGGCGGACCTGGCCCAGGACACCTTCGTTCGCGTGCTCACCCAGCGCAAGACCCAGGAGCTGTGCGAGCCTCGCGCCTACCTGAGCACTATCGCTCGTAGCCTGATGATCGATATGTTCCGCCGTCGCGCGCTGGAGCAGGCTTATCTGGAAACCCTGGCGAATAATCCCGAGCCGGTGGCGGTTTCCCCGGAAACCCGTTCGCTGATCATCGAAACCCTGATGGAAATCGATCGCTTGCTCGACGGCCTGGGTGAGCGCACCCGCGAGATTTTCCTGTTGGCCCAGCTCGATGGCCTGAACTATGTCGAGATCGGGCGACGCCTGAATGTCTCGGTGACCACGGTCAAGAAACACGCGGTGCGCGCCCTGACTCACTGTCTGCTGCTGATCGAGGACTGAACCGTGGCCCGTGCGCAACCTCTGGATTTCGCCACCCTTGAAGCCGCTGCTCGCTGGTACGTCGACTTGCGCGGTGAGGTGCAAGACGACGCCGTACGCGAAGCGCATCGGCGCTGGCTGGAGCGTGATCCTCGGCATGTGCAGGCATGGGAGCGCCTCGGACGCTTGCAGGACAAGCTTGGCCAGCTATCTCCCGCCGTCGCCCGCCCGACCCTGGCCAGCGCCCGGGCCAAACGCCGGGACGTGCTCAAGGTGTTGTCGATTCTGTTGATGGCAGGCGGGGCAGGGACACTGGCCTGGAACACCACACCGCTGCCGACGTTGATGGCCGACCAGCGCACCGGCACCGGCGAGCGTCGCCGGGTGCGACTGGACGATGGCAGTCAACTGCAACTCAACACGGCGACGGCGGTGGACATTCGCTACAGCGCCACCCTGCGCGAGATTCGTTTGCTGGAGGGCGAAATCCAGATCGAGACAGCGCGCGATTCATTGGCGCGGCCCTTCGTGGTCCATACCGCTGAAGGCAGCATCCGCGCGCTGGGTACCCGTTTTGTCGTGCGCCACGACGCGGAGCAAACGCGGGTCAGCGTGCAGGAACATGCGGTTGAAGTGCGCTGCGCCGATCTGTCCGGCCCAGCGGTGCGCGTCGATGCCGGCCAGCAATTGAGCTTTCGCCGCGATGCCACCGATACCGTGCTGCGCGCCGTCCCGCAGTCGGACGCCTGGACCCGCGACATGCTGGTGGTCAATGACTGGCGTCTGGGTGACTTCGTCCGTGAACTGCAGCGTTATCGTCCGGGGCACTTGGGGTGTGATCCGGCGGTGGCGGCGCTGCGGATCTCCGGCGCTTTTCATCTGGCCAGCACCGACACCATTCTGGACAACCTGACCTCGACCTTGCCCGTGCGCATCCGACGGTTCAGCCGCTTTTGGGCCAGCGTGGAGCCTGTTTGAGTGCTTGACCGAAAAAATTTGCCGCAGGGGTTATTGATTTCGATTCTCGTTCGACTTGGTAGTTAGAGGCGCATTTAGACGCTGCCATTGACTGCCACTCACGGGCGAAAGGACACTGCATGACCCCTCGCAACTCCCCCTCGAGCATTTCTACCCTCCAGCCATCTGTCAGACCCTTGAGTCGCGCCGTGCATGCCGCACTGCTCGGTATGGCGCTGGTCGTGCCGTTGGGCATGGCTGTCGTGGCACAACCGGCGTGGGCGCAAACCAGCACCGAAGCCGAATTTGATATTCCGGCAGGTCCCCTGGGGTCGGCGTTGACCCAGTTTGCCGGCACCGCCGGGGTGACCGTGTCGTTTGAACCGGGCTCTGCCATTGGCCAAACGACCGCGGGATTGCAGGGTCGTCACTCGGTGGAGGCGGGGCTGCGCCAATTGCTCGCCGGGAGCAAATTGCAGGCTGTGCGTCATGACAACGGCAGCTATTCGCTATTGCCGATGGTGGGTGACGGCGCCGCCTTGCAACTGGGGGCCACCAGTATTTCCGGTGCGATCGTCGAGTCCGCTTACGGACCGGTGGACGGCCTCGTGGCGACCCGCAGTGCCACGGGCACCAAGACTGACACGCCGATCCTCGAAATCCCGCAGACCATTAACGTGGTCACCGCCGATCAGGTCGAAACCCAAGGCGCGCGCAACCTGACCCAGGCCTTGCGTTACACGCCGGGGTTGAACACCAGCGGGTACACCGACCGCAACTCGATTGCCGATGAAATCACCAGCCGTGGTTTCGCGCCGACGCCGTTGTATTTCGATGGTGCGTACATCCCTTACGCGGGTAGCCTCGGTGGTGCGCCGCAAATCGATCCCTATACCCTGGAGCGCATCGAAGTGCTCAAGGGGCCGTCGTCGGTCCTCTATGGGCAGAACCAGCCTGGTGGCTTGATCAACATGGTCTCCAAGCGCCCGACCACCGAGCAGCGCAGCCAGATCAAATTGGGTGCGGGCAGTTACGATCGGGTCAACGGTGCCTTCGACACCAGCGGCCCGCTCGATGAACAGAAACAGTTCACCTATCGCCTGATCGGCGTCGCCAACAAGGGAGGCGAACAGGTCGAGCACAACAGCAGCGAACGCATGCTGCTGGCGCCGAGCCTGACCTGGGCGCCCACCGATGACACCTTCCTGACGGTGCTGGCGCAGGTCCAGCGCGACGACGGCGTGCCCGATTATCAGTCGCTGCCACGCATCGGTTCCCTCAACCGTGGCCCCAACGGCGAGAAAATCAATCGCGACTTTTTCTCCGGCGACACCCACTTCAACGACTACAAGCGTGACCAGTACATTTTCGGCTATGACTTCAGCCACAACTTCAGCGAGGACCTGAAATACCGCTCCACTGCGCGTTACACCGACGTGCGCGACCGTTACAAGGGCTTCTATCTGCGCAGCTTCGTCACCGATGCCGGCGTGACCGATTACACCCGCGCCAATCGTGCCAAGGTCGACTGGCACCAACACAACATCGCCTGGACCGTCGATAACAACCTCGAATACAAATTCAACACCGGTGCCCTGGAACACACCACGCTGGCAGGGGTGGACTATCGGCATTTCACCCGCAAGTACGACGGCTACAACGCCAACAACGTGTTGCCGGTGAACCTGTACGGCAAGAACAACTACGACACCAGCAGCGTGACGCCAACGCTCACCACCCAATGGGACAACACCCTGCGTCAGACGGGGGTGTACCTGCAGGACCAGATCAAACTGGACCAGTGGATCCTGACCATCGGCGGGCGTCAGGACTGGGCGGAAATCGACAACAAGGATTTGCTCGCATCGACCCGTGAATCCAAACGCGACAACAAGTTCACCGGGCGTATCGGCCTGACTTACGTCACTGATTTCGGCCTCGCGCCCTATGTCAGCTATTCCGAGTCGTTCCTGCCGACGCTGGGCACTGCGGCGCCCGAGCGTGGCGGCAAGGCCTTCGAGCCGACCGAGGGTCAACAATACGAAGTGGGTGTGAAGTACCAGCCGTTCGAGAAGACCCTGATCACCGCTTCGGTGTATGAGATCAAACAGAAGAACGTGCTGACCGGTGACGATGACTATCCGGAGTACATGTCCCAGGGCGGCGAAACGCGTTCGCGCGGCGTCGAGCTGGAAATCAAATCGAGCATCGACAACGTCGACCTCCTCGCCGCTGCCAGCTACATGGACTCGTTCTACACCAAGGACACCTGGGGCAACGAGGACAACCGCAACGAAGCGCAGTCACCGGTTTCCGCATCGATGTGGGTCGACTACCACTTCACCCAGGCCACCCTCAATGGCCTGACCTTCGGCGCTGGTGCGCGTTACACCGGACGCAAGCCGGGGGATGCGGCCAACTCGTTCGACGTCCCGTCCTGGGTCGTCTACGACGCGACCGTCAGCTATGACATGGGCAAACTCGACCCAAGCCTGCGCGGTTTGCAGACCCGCCTGAACGTGCAGAACCTCTTCGATCGCGAGTACGTGTCGGACTGCAACTACTCGTTTGGCTGCTACTACGGGCAGGAGCGGGTGGCGTCGGTTGAGATGACTTACGACTGGTAACTCGGTGCCAGCGAGGCAGGCCTGATGATCACGGCAACGATGCAAATCAATGCCAACCCGAGCATCAGGCTGCCGCCGATATACAGCCGGGCGGCCCGCTACCCGGTGGGAGCGAGCCTGTTCGCGATGGGGCCGCCAATCATCATCACCCCCGATACCGCAACGCCTCCAGCAACAATGCGAACGCCGGCGACGCCTGGCGTCGGCTCGGGTAATACAAATGGAAGCCGGCAAACAACGGACACCAATCTTCCAGTACCCGCACCAGTCGGCCATCGGCAATATGTGGCGCCACCAGGTCTTCAGGGATGTAACTCAAGCCAAAACCATCCAGCGCGGCAGTGAGTAACTGATACACGCCGTTGAACGTGACCTGCCCGGAGACTCGGGCCTTGAGACTCTCCTTTCCCTTTTCAAACTCCCAGGCATACAAGCCGCCGTGGGTGGGCAGGCGCAAGTTGTTGCATTGGTGATCGGTCAGGTCGCGCGGGGTTTTCGGCAGGGTCCGATGGGCAAAGTAGGCCGGCGAACCCACCACCGCCATGCGCATGTCCGGCCCGATGCGCGTAGCGATCATGCCTTGCGCTACGTCTTCACCCAGACGCACCCCCGCATCAAATCCCTGGGCCGCGATGTCGACGAAGCGGTAATCGCAGCTCACCTCGATCGAGATGTCCGGGTATTGCGCCAAAAAGGGTTTGAGCACCGGCCACAGAATGTATTCCAGGGCATGATCCACCGCATTGATGCGGATGTTGCCGGCAGGCGTGTCGCGCAAATTGCTCAATGCCGCCAGGCCGATTTCGATTTCTTCAAAGTGCGGTGCCACGCTGTCAATCAGGTGTTGCCCGGCTTCTGTGGGCGAGACGCTGCGGGTGGTACGCGTCAGCAGGCGCAAGCCCAACCGGGCTTCGAGGCCGCGGATGGTATGGCTCAGCGCCGATTGGGAAACCCCGAGTTTGCCGGCCGCCTTGGTAAAACTTCGCTCCCGCGCTACCGCAAGAAAGGCGAGCAGGTCATTGGCGTTCTCACGCAACATTCATGAGTCTCCCTCATAGGTCTTCCTGATTGTAGCGGCTTATCCTTGGAATACGCAGGGAGTTAATCGGCACTGAAACAGCCACACCACCGGCATGACCCACATCGCCATCGCAGAGATGCAGCACGGCAAAGTGCCTGACCGGATGGAGCAAGTCAGCGCGGCGGATGATCCCGACGCGCCGTGACCCGACGATCGAATTAGATCATTGGCGGCAATTTATCGAGCATTTTGTCCAGCGTGATGGGGTATTCACGGACTCGAATCCCCGTCGCGTTGTAAACCGCATTGGCGATCGCCGCACTGACCCCGCAAATCCCCAGTTCACCCACACCCTTGGCTTTCATCGGCGATGAAACCGGATCGGTCTCGTCGAGGAAAATCACTTCCTGATGCGGGATGTCGGCGTGCACCGGCACTTCGTATCCGGCCAAATCATGGTTGACGAAAAAGCCCAGGCGCTTGTCGATCGCCAGTTCTTCCATCAATGCCGCGCCGACGCCCATGGTCATGGCACCGATCACCTGGCTGCGTGCCGAGGTCGGATTGAGGATGCGCCCGGCGGCGCAGACCGCGAGCATCCGCCGCACACGGGTTTCGCCGGTGGCGCTGTCCACGGCGACTTCGACGAAGTGCGCGCCGAAGGTCGATTGCTGGAATTTTTTGCTCAGCTCGGCGAACTCGATCGAATCCTCGGCCACCAGTTCTCCGTTTTTCGCGGCCTCTTGCAGCGGCACGCGTTTATCGCCGGAACGGACTTCACCCTCGGCGAACGTTGCATCGTCCAGCTTCATTGCAAGTTGTTGTGCAACGGCTTCGCGAAGTTTCAGGCACGCCGCATAGACCCCGGCCGTCGAGCAGTTGCCACCGAACTGGCCACCGGACCCTGCCGACACCGGAAAACTCGAATCGCCGAGACGCACCACGACCTTGTCGAGGTTGACCCCCATCATCTCCGCTGCGGTCTGGGCGATGATCGTGTAGCTACCAGTGCCGATATCGGTCATGTCGGTTTCAACGGTGACGATGCCTTGATCATTCAGCCGAACCCGGGCTCCCGACTTCACCAGCAGGTTATTGCGAAAGGCAACGGCCATGCCTTGGCCGATCAACCAGCGGCCCTCGCGTTGCGTGCCCGGTTGCGCCTGACGTTTGCTCCAGCCGAACCGTTCGGCCCCGGTGCGCAGGCATTCGATCAAGCGTCGTTGCGAGAAAGGCCGTTGCGGTTTGACCGGATCGACCTGGGTGTCGTTGAGGATGCGGAATTCGATCGGGTCGAGTTTCAGTTTTTCTGCCATTTCATCCATGGCGATTTCCAGCGCCATCATGCCCGGTGCCTCTCCCGGTGCACGCATGGCATTGCCTTCCGGCAAGTCGAGGGTCGACAGGCGCATTGTCACCCGGCGGTTTTCCCCGGCGTACAGCAACTGGCTCGGTTGCGCGGCCAGTTCGACCTTGCCGTCCGGCAAGTTGCCAGACCAGCCTTCGTGGGCCATGGCGGTGATTTTTCCGTCAGCCGTGGTGCCAATGCGAATGCGTTGAATGGTGGCGGGGCGGTGGGTCGAGTTGTTGAACATCAGCGGCCGCGCGAGCGCGACTTTCACCGGTCTGCCGGCCATGCGCGCCCCGAGCGCGGCCAGCACCGCGTCGGCGCGGATGAACAACTTGCCGCCAAAACCGCCGCCAATGTACGGCGAGATCAACCGCACGTTCTGCTTCGGCACGCCGAGGGTGGTCGCCAGATCCGAGACGGACCAGTCGATCATCTGATTGGACGTCCACAGGGTCAGCTTGTCGCCGTCCCACGCCGCCATCGAGGCGAACGGTTCCATCATCGCGTGGGCCTGATCGGGGGTGGTGTAAGTCGCATCCAGTTGCACCGGCGCAGCGGCGAAAGCCCCGTCGAAGTCGCCATGTACGGTATCGGGCATTTGATCCTCGGCTTTTTTGCCCGAATCGCGAGTAGCCGCGAGGTCGAATACGCCCTCGGCGCGCACATAGTTGACGTTGACCAATTCCGCGGCGGCGCGTGCCTGCTCAAAGGTTTCTGCCACCACCAAGGCGACGGCCTGGTGGTAATGCTCGATGTCCGGCCCGGCGAGCAATTTAGCGGTGTTGTATTTGCCTTTGCCAAGCTTGCCGGCATTGGCTGCGGTGACGATGGCGAGCACGCCCGGCGCGGCTTGTGCGACCTCAAGGTCCATCGAGGCGATTCGGCCCTTGGCGATGGCCGAGCCGACCACCACGCCGTAAGCCTGGTTCGGTACGGCGTTGTGATGCTCGAAGGCGTAATGCGCCGTGCCGGTGGTTTTCAACGGGCCTTCGATGCGCGTGGTGGCCTTGCCGACGACCTTCATCTGGTCGATCGGGTTGGTGGTGGCTGGCGTGTCGAATTTCATGCGTGCTCCCTCGCTTGGGCCATCACCGCAGCGAGCGTGCGCTCGACCAGGGTCAATTTGAAGGCGTTTTCATGGGTGGGTGTCGCACCGGCGAGCAGCTTTTCGGTCAGGGCTTTCGCACCGTGTGGCATGACCGACTCGGCACTTTCGACGCGCCACGGCTTATGCGCCACGCCGCCGAGAGCGACGCGGCCGCTGCCGTCGCTGTGGATGATCGCACCGACCGAAATGAGGGCGAACGCATAGGACGAGCGGTCCCTGACCTTCTGGTAAATGTGAGTGCCGCCAATCGGCGCCGGCAAGGTGACAGCGGTGATCAACTCGTGGGCCGTCAGCGTGGTTTCGATGTTCGGTGTGGTACCGGGCAATCGATGCAGCTCGGCGAGGGGAATGACGCGGGTAGTGCCGTCGGGTTTCACCGTTTCGACCTGGGCATCCAGTGCACGCATCGCCACGGCCATGTCACTGGGGTGGGTGGCGATGCAGGCGGTGCTGACGCCGATGATTCCGAGTTGTCGATTGAAGCCATCGATGGCCGCGCAGCCACTGCCCGGCTGGCGTTTGTTGCAGGCCTGATGGATGTCGTAAAAGTACGGACAGCGGGTGCGTTGCAGCAGGTTGCCGGCGGTGGTGGCGACATTGCGCAACTGCCCGGAGGCGCCGGCGAGCAGGGCGCGTGCGAGCAAGCCGTAGTCTTTACGAACGCGCGGGTCGGCGGCGAGGTCGGTGTTTCTCACCAGGGCGCCGATACGCAGGCCGCCTTCAGTCGTGGCCTCGATGCGGTCCAGGCCAATACCGTTGACGTCGATCAGGTGCGCGGGCGTTTCGATGTCGAGTTTCATCAGGTCGAGCAGGTTGGTGCCGCCGGCGATGAACCGCGAGTCGCTGGCTTGGGCTGCCAATGCGGCCGCTTCAGCCGGGGATTTCGCGCGCAGATATGTGAAAGGTCTCATGCGCTGGCCTCCGCGGCTTCATTGATCGCCTCGATGATGTTGGAGTACGCCCCGCAACGGCAGATGTTGCCGCTCATGCGTTCCTGGATTTCACTGGCGATCAGCTTGGGTGGTTCAGTGAGACTGGGGCTGGCATGACTGGGTATGCCATCGCGAATTTCCCCCAGCACGGCGACGGCCGAACAGATCTGCCCCGGTGTGCAGTAACCGCACTGATAGCCATCGTGTTTGATGAACGCGGCCTGCATGGGGTGCAACTGTTGCGGTGTGCCGAGGCCTTCGATGGTGGTGATCTTCGAGCCTTCGTGCATGACGGCCAGGGTCAGGCACGAATTGATCCGTCGTCCATTGGCGATCACCGTACAGGCGCCGCATTGGCCGTGGTCGCAGCCTTTCTTGGTGCCGGTCAATTGCAGGTTCTCCCGCAGGGCATCGAGCAGGGTGGTGCGGGTATCGAGGTCGAGGTCGCGCTGTTCGTCGTTCACCCAGATCTTCACCGAGGCTTTGATCGGGCGCGCGGCATTGGCGACGGATGCCTGCACAGAAATGAACGGCGGCAATGCCACGCTGGCCGCCGTCACTGCACCGACAATCAGGAATGTGCGTCGGGAAATCGTCATCAGGTCAGTTCCTTGGGTTATTTTCGCGTGCAGTGCCCTGCGGCACTTCGCAGCCCTCATCAATAGGAGTGACCAGTGGTTTGATGAAAATGTTTTTGCCGTTTTCAGCTATAGAGTCATGCACGTAGCTCATGAATCCAGAAAAGGGCCGGAACGCGTTAAGATGTCCGCCCGCAACGAACGCTTTACGCCACCCCGGAGCCAACCCCCGCAATGCCGCAGATCACGCACTTCAAAACGCCGTGCCCCGAGCACATCAACAGCCAGATCCTGCAGATGGTGGTCGACAACCTGACCGACATCAGCATGGTCGCGATACCGCCGAGCAACCTGCTGTACAACGTTTACCAGTACGCGATTGGCTACGAAGTGCATCTGTATCTGGAAGCGTTGAGCGGTGCGAAAGGCATTGACGTAGAGCTGATCGTCGCCACCGATCTGGACGATCCGGACACGGTGACTGGCTTCTTGCTGTATCTGCCGGTCAAGGACGATCCCGAGGCCTGCGGCGTGGCGTACATGGCGGTTCAGGCGGAACATCGGCGCCAGGGCATTGCGCGTCGGATGCTGCGGGAAATGGTCAGTCGTTATCCCCATGCCGAGCTGACTTGCGCGGTGGCCAAGGTGCCGTATTTCGAGGCGATGGGGTTTCAGGTGGTGGGCGTGCGCGCAACCCAGGTCCTGATGAACACCCGCGACCACGGCAGCGACGGCTTGATGGCGCTGCTGGACGTGGCGCCGATCTACAGCTCGCTGGAAGTGCGGCAGATTCATACCTACCTGCTGCAAAAACATGGCAAGCGGGCGATGGTCGATGCCGAGAAACAGCGGGACCGGCATCTGGATAAGTTGACGTTCAAGGCCAATGAGTTTGTGCGTGCACGGTTGGGTGACGATGCGGTGCCTGCCAGCGGTCCGCGATTGCGCCTGGTTTGATCACCATCTGTTCCACACCCCAGAACCCTGTGGGAGCGGGCTTGCCCGCGATGGCGTCGTGTCAGTCACATTGATTGCGACTGAAACACCGCTTTCGCGAGCAGGCTCGCTTCCACAATGAAAGAGGTTGTTTTTCGAAGGTAAAAAAAGAGCCTCAAAGCTCTTTGATGGGGAGGAAGTAGAGCCATTGAGGCTCAAGATGCGCATGAAGCAAGTGGTGAGCTTGTAGGGGTTCAGTGCACTCACCACTTACGCAACGGCTTGTTGAGCAAACAGGCGGCTGCGCAAGTTCATCCTAGAAAGACCGAGTGTTTCACTCAAGTACCGCTAGTCGAATCCCCCGGCCAACCGGACCGACGCAGTGCCTTGAGCAGCGTTTGAGCATCCAGCCCCGGCACCGCATGGCCGTTACCTTCAGCGGTATCGGCGGCGAGCATGGCGTTGATGATGGCTTCCTCCACGGCTTCGGTTGCGGCCAGGAACAGCTCGCTGATGTGATCGTTGTTGACCATGCTCAGGTTGTCGGTGGTCGGCGCTTTTTTGCTCTCGTAGGCCGCCGGGGGCACATGCTGGTTGCCGGTGGCGAAGGCGATGAAGATGTCGCCGCTGTGGTCTTCATTGCCGCCGCCGGTACGGGCCAGGCCAAGGCTGGCACGTTGCGCCAGACGTGCGCACTGGTGTGGCAGTAACGGCGCATCGGTCGCCAGGCAGACCACGATCGAACCCATGCCCGGATGCGGCAACGCAGCTTTGAGAAACGGTGAGTCGATCTGCTCCATGTATCGCCCGACCGGGTAGCCATCGACGCGCAATTCGTTGCGGATGCCATGGTTAGCCTGGACCATGGCACCGACGGTCCAGCCGCCCAGGGTACTGTCCAATCGCCGCGAGGCGGTGCCGATGCCACCCTTGAATTCATGACAGATCATGCCGCTGCCACCGCCGACATTGCCTTCCGTCACCGGGCCGCTCCTGGCACTGCGCACAGCTTCGGCGACGTGCTCGGGTTTCACATGAAAGCCGTTGATGTCGTTGAGCAGACCGTCATACGTTTCCAGCACCACCGGCATGTTCCAGTAGAGCCTGCCGTCGGCTTGCTGCTCGCGGTCCACGGCGATCAGCGCATCGCGCACCACGCCCAGGCTGTGGGTGTTGGTGAAGGCAATCGGGCTGGTCAGCAGACCCGCTTCACGAATCCACTCCAGCCCGGTGGCGTCGCCATTGCCATTGAGCACATGGACTCCGGCGAAACACGGTTGCTCGCTGGTGGAACCAGCACGCGGTTCGATGACGGTGACGCCGGTCAGGATGTCGCGACCTTTGTCGGTACGACCTCGCACATCGCAGTGGCCGACCCTCACGCCGGGCACGTCGGTGATGGCATTGAGCGGGCCGGGTTGCAGTTGGCCAAACTGGATGTTGAGGTCGCGGGCACGTGGTTTCATCGGATCTCTCCTCTTCAAATTCATGGCATAAAAAAGGTGTGTGTTCGGGGGCGGATCCCGCAGGGGATAGAGGTGTGCCTACTGGCCGTTCTTGACCTTGCTCCAGATCCGCGTACGCACCCGTTCGGTGGCGGCCGGCAGGGGTTGCAGGGTGAACAGGGTGGCCAGGGCTTCGGCAGACGGGTAGACGGCGGGATTGCTCCGTGTCGCCTCGGCCACCAGGGCTGTCGCATTGCGGTTGCCATTGGGGTAGTTGAGGTGATTGCTGATCGGGGCGATGACCTCGGCGTGCATCAAGTAATCGATGAAGGCCAGCCCTTGTTGCGGATGCGGTGCATCTTTGAGCAGCACCAGCGTGTCGAACCACACCGGCGCGCCTTCCTTCGGCAAGCTGTAGGCGACCTTCACGCCGTTGCCGGCCTGCTCGGCGGTGGTTTTGGCCTCAAGCATCGCTCCGGACCAGCCGACCGCGACGCAGATGTTGCCGTTGGCTAAATCACTGATGAATTTCGACGAGTTGAAGTAGGCGATATGCGGGCGCAACTTGAGCAATAACGCCTCGGCTTTTTTATAGTCCGCAGGGTGGGTGCTGTTGGGCGGCAGGCCCAGGTAGTGCAGGGCGACCGGCAGCATTTCCGAAGGCGAATCAAGCATCGCCACGCCACATTCACCGAGCTTGGCCAGGTTCTCTTCCTTGAACACCAGGTCCCAGGAATCCACCGGCGCGTTGTCGCCGAGCACCGCACGCACTTTGTCGATGTTGTAGCCGATGCCGTTGGTGCCCCACAGGTACGGCACGGCGTACTGGTTACCCGGATCGTTATTGGCCAGTTTTGCCAGCAGGTCGGTGTCCATGTTCTTGAAATCAGGCAGGTCGGCGCGAGGCATGGGCGCCAGGGCACCGGCTTTGATCAGTGTCGGCAAACTGTAGTTGCTGGCCACCACCACGTCGTAACCGCTACGGCTGGTCAACAGTTTGCCTTCCAGTACTTCGGCACTGTCGAACGTGTCGTAGACGGGCTGGATACCGGTATCTCGCTGGAAGTCATGCAGGGTGGTCGGGCCGATGTAGTCGTACCAGTTGTACACGTGAACGGTCGGGTTCTCGGCCGCAACGGCCGACAGCGACACCGCCAGACAGGCGCCCAACCCCAGATTGAAATACGAGCGATGACCACTCATGATGCGGCACTCCTGGCCTGCTGCGGCCGGTGATGTTCAGGAGCTTGCAGGGTATCGACAGGGGTGGCCGTCACCCATTCCCATCATGGGTTACTCGAAAGGGGTAGTGCGTGGACGCGTTGTTGAAAGAGTTGCCGCTGCACCAGGGATTGGCGCGTGTGTTTGCCTCCGTGGGCGAGGAAGGGTTCTGGCGGGCGCTGGTCGATACCCTGCGCCTGCTGGTGCCGTTCGACAACGCCCTGGTCGCGGTGATGCAGCCAAGTCGGGTGCCGCGCCTGCTGATCGATTTTGACGCCAAAGCCACCGCCGACGAGCACGAAGAACTGGCAGACTACCGCGCCGGCATGTACCTGCTCGATCCGTTTTACCTCGCGGTGTGTGGCGGCATCAGTGACGGTTTGCACAGCCTCGATTCGGTGGCCCCGGACCAGTTCCTGCAGAGCGAGTACTACCTCAGTTACTTCCGTAGCGTGGTCGGCGGCGACGAGTTGCAATTCATGGTCAACGTTGATGGCGCCGTGCTGGGGTTGTCCCTGGGACGTGCGACACGCTTCAGCCTCGAACAGCAGGGCCGCCTGTTGTGCGTGCGCGACTGGGTGCTGGCCGCCATGCGTCGACACTTGCGATTGCTGCCGCCGGAAGGGCCGGTCGCCGAGGTCGTGGCTGGGGATCTGGCGACGCTGCTGGATCGTTTCGATGCACGCTTGTCAGTACGCGAGATCGAAACGGCACGGCCGATTCTGCAGGGCTTCTCCAGCAAGGCTATCGCCCAGCAGATGGGCATTTCACCGGAGACGGTGAAGGTGCATCGGCGCAACCTTTATCACAAGCTCAATGTGAATGGGCATGGGGAGTTGTTCGCGTTGGTGCTGCAACCGCGTTGACATCAAACTTTGCTTTTCAGTTTTCGAGTTTGAACACCAACGCCTTCAACCCGCATTCCACATCCGCATCGGGAAACTCCGGCGGGTTGTCCAGCCGTTGTTCAAAGTGCAGGCTCGGTGCTTCGCGGGTGACGCCGTCGATCAGGAAGTCGGCACCGAACGCCGGATCGTTCATGCAGGCCAGCACCGTGCCGTTTTCAGCCAGCAATTCTGGCAAGCGGCGCAGCACACGCTGGTAATCCTTGGTCAGCAAAAAACTGCCCTTCTGGAACGACGGCGGGTCGATGATCACCAGGTCGTAAGGGCCTTTACCAATCACCTTGCCCCAGGATTTGAACAGATCGTGGCCGAGGAACGTGACCTGGCTCAGGTCATGGCCATTGAGCCGGTGATTGTCGCGGCCACGGCTCAGGGCCGGGCTGGACATGTCGAGGTTGACCACTTGGGTCGCACCGCCTTCGATCGCTGCCACCGAGAAGCCGCAGGTGTAGGCGAACAGGTTCAGCACCCGTTTGCCGTCGGCATTGGCCCGCACCCAATCGCGGCCGTAGCGCATGTCGAGGAACAGCCCGGTGTTCTGCTTGCGGCCCAGATCCACTCGGTATTTCAGCCCGCCTTCGGTGATGGTCATTTCGTCGATGACGTCGCCCAGCAGCCATTCGGTGGTGCTTTGCAGCAGGTAGCGGTGTTGCAACAGCAACGTGTGTGCGCCCGATTGTGCCCACTGCGGCGATTGGGTGATCGCCATCAGCAGTTGCTTCAAGTCTTCCAGTTGCGCCGCTTGCGGTTCCTTGAACAACGCCACCAGCACCACGCCTTGCAGCCAGTCCACGGTCAGCTGCTCCAACCCCGGCCAGCAGCGACCACGGCCGTGGAACAGGCGGCGGGTTTCGGCGGGGGCTGCCGCGAGGGCGGTCAGCAAGTGTTCGCGGAGGGTGGCGAGGGCGTCTGCGTTCATGAATTTGGGTCGGCAATTTGCGGGGGGCGGCATTTAACCATAGATGCGCTCGTTACAGATCACACAAAACCCTGTGGGAGCGGGCTTGCCCGCGATAGCCGTGGATCAGACACCCTTGATGTTGAAGGTGATGGCCTCATCGCGGGCAAGCCCGCTCCCACAGGTTTTGGGGTGTCCGGAGAGGCGAGTTATCACGATTAATTTAACTTTGCGTGAGGATTTGGCGATCTTGCGGCTCCCATACTCGGCTCCAACGAACAACAACATCGGGAGCCGGACATGTCGCAGTCATCTGCCTCACCCAAGGCCAGTCATCCACGCTGGCTGCGCCTGACCCATTGGCTCAATGCCCTGGCGGTGCTGGTGATGGTCACCAGTGGCTGGCGCATCTACAACGCCTCGCCGATCTACGAATTCAGCTTTCCCACGTCGATCACCCTTGGCGGCTGGCTCGGTGGCGCCTTGCAATGGCACTTCGCGGCAATGTGGTTCCTGGCGATCAACGGCCTGGTCTACCTGATCATCAATCTGTTCAGTGGTCGTCTCAAACGACGCTTTTTTCCGCTGTCGCCCAAAGGCGTGCTGCACGACTTGTGGGCCGCATTGCGCGGAAAACTCGGGCATGCCGACCTCAGTCATTACAACCAGGTGCAACGGTTCGCCTACCTGTTTGTGATCATCGACATCACGCTGCTGGTGCTCTCCGGGCTGGTGTTGTGGAAGTCGGTGCAGTTCCCGTTGCTGCGTGAATTGCTGTGGGGCTACGAAGGCGCACGCCGTGTGCACTTCTTCGCCATGGCGCTGTTGGTGGCCTTCGTGGCGGTGCATCTGGTGATGGTCGCGCTGGTGCCGAAAACGCTGTTGGCCATGATCGTTGGCCGCAAGGAGCCGGTATGAAAAAGCGCATTCAGGTACCCGGGCTGGATGAGGCTTCGATCCTCACCGATGCCCGCAAGATCCTCGCCCCCCAGATCGAAGACCGCTCGCGTCGCTCGTTTCTGCTGCGTGGCCTGACCCTCGGCGGCGTGGCGATGCTGTCCGGTTGCAACATCACTGACAATGACAGTGTCGAGACTGCGTTGTCGTCGATGTCGCGCTTCAACGACCGGGTGCAGGGCTGGCTGTTCAACCCCAACGCCATGGCCCCGACCTATCCGGCGTCGATGATCACCCGGCCGTTTCCCTTCAATGCGTTCTACGGCATCGAAGACGCGCCGACGGTGGAGGAGGAGAGCTATCGCCTGGAAGTCACTGGGCTGGTCGCCGACAAACGCAGCTGGCGCCTCGAAGAACTGCGCGCCATGGCCCAGACCGAGCAAATCACCCGGCACATTTGCGTGGAAGGCTGGAGCGCGATCGGCCGCTGGGGTGGCGTGCGTTTCAGCGATTTCCTCAAGCGTGTCGGCGCCGACACCGATGCCAAATACGTCGGCTTCAAATGCGCCGACGACTACTACACCAGCATTGACATGGCCACCGCGCTGCACGCGCAAACGCAGTTGTCGCTGACCTACGACGGCGCGGTGCTGCCGCGTGAGTACGGCTTCCCGATGAAGCTGCGCATGCCCACCAAGCTGGGCTACAAGAACCCCAAACACATTCAGGCGATTTTCGTCAGCAACACCTTCAGCGGTGGCTATTGGGAAGACCAGGGCTACAACTGGTTCGGTGGCAGCTGATGAACGTCCGACAACTTCACCGTCCGCAAACCCATGCTCCAAGGAGTTTCATCATGAAAAAGTTGACCACCGTCGTTTTGTCCATGTGCCTGGCCGTAGGCGCCGCTAGCGTGTTCGCGGCTGACACCATGAGCAAGGACAGCATGAGCAAGGATTCGATGTCCAAGGATGCCATGTCCAAAGACGCCATGAAGAAAGATGCGATGTCCAAGGATGCGATGTCCAAGGACGCAATGAAAAAAGACAGCATGTCCAAAGACGCCATGAAGAAGGACAGCATGTCCAAGGACGCCATGAAAAAAGAGTCGTCGCAGTAATCCAGACCAACGCAAATCCCTCTAGGGGCTGCAAAGGTTGTGTGGGGGTATGACTTGAGTCATGCCCCCATGATTTTTTATCGTCACAGCCCCGCCAGGCACTAGTGTTGAAATACGCTCATCGATGCGTCGATTTTCCCCAACGTCACCTCGGGCAACACCCACGCCGCGGTGTTGATGGTGGCCGAGAAGGGCGCTGATCTGATCCTGCAGGACGCTTGATTTATCACCTGGGTGTATCAAAAATGAATTTCCTCGGAGTCCGCTGCTCCTACGTGTAGGTAGCGGACTCAGGCCCGCGAAATCATAGGTGCAATCAGGGAGCGGCAAGTTCATGAGCCAACTGAAGACGGCGGACCGAAATCTTCCTGAGGGGTTGATCCTGGTGGTTGAGGACGACCCATTGATCCTGGAATTTCTCTGTGAAATTCTGCAGGACGAAGGTTTCAAGGTACAGCCGCAGGCCAGTGCTGACGCTGCGGCGGAGTATCTGGAGCGGCATGCTGCGCAAGTCAGTATGTTGCTCACGGACATCACCATGCCTGGCAAACTCAATGGCGCCGATCTCGCCAATCAGTTTGGCGATCGCTGGCCGGAAAAGCCGATCATGATCATGTCCGGCTACGAAACCCCGCAAAGCTCCGGGGTCCGGCACGAGGTGGCTTTCATCAAGAAACCCTGGGCGCTGGGGCAGTTGCTCGATTGTGTGGAAGGCGCACTCAAATCCCGATGAGTCCTGCAGGTGCTGCTGCGGATCATGTAGATTGCGCAAAACATCCGTCAGACTCTTGAGACAGGAAGGACCTTTTGCCAGCTCAAACATCCGTCTTCAATACCCCTTACCGTGCCTTCCTCTTCGACATGGACGGCACCATCCTCACTTCGATTGCCGCCGCCGAGCGCGTCTGGACCACCTGGGCCTTGCGCCATGGTGTCGACGTCGGAACCTTTCTGCCGACCATCCATGGTGCCCGCGCCATCGACACCATCACGCGCCTGGCCTTGCCCGGTGTGGATGCCGAGGCGGAAGCGGCGTGGATTACCCAGGCGGAAATCGACGATGTCGAGGGTGTCGAGGAAGTGGCCGGCGCTGCGGCTTTTCTCAAGTCGCTGCCGGCTGATCAATGGGCCATTGTCACTTCAGCGCCGAGGACGCTGGCGTTGCGTCGAATGGCAGCGGCGGGGATCCCTGAGCCGGACGTGATGGTCACCGCCGAAGACGTCAGCTTCGGCAAACCCGACCCGAGCGGTTATCGGCTCGCGGCGAAACGGCTGGGCGTGGAGATTACGCAATGCCTGGTGTTCGAAGACGCCACGGTGGGGATTCTCGCGGCCGAGGCGGCGGGTGCGGATCTGCTGATTGTGACGGCGGCGCATGAACAACCGATTCAAACGGAGCATTCGACGTTGGCGGGTTACGATTGGGTCGAGGCATATTTGGCTGAGAAAAGTCTCAGCCTGCGCAAGCGCTAAATACAGGAGCGAGCCTGCCGGGATCATGCTGACGCTGATCGCGCACTGCGTCGTATCACCTGCGGTGGCTGTCCGAATGCCCGCAGGAACGCTTCGCGCATGCGGCGGCGATCGCTGAAGCCGGTTTCCAGGGCGATCTGGTCGAGGGTCAAACGCCCGCGTTCGAGCATTTGCCGCGCCGCTTCCAGGCGCAGGTTTTCAATGGCCTTGGCCGGCGACTGGCCGGTTTCGGCACGGAATGCCCGGCTGAACTGTCGTGGACTCAGGCGCGCCACCTCGGCCAGTTGTTCGACTGAAAGCGCTTGGTCCAGGTGTTCCCGGGCGTAGGTCAAGACGGTCTGGATGCGATCGGATTTCGGTTCCAGTTCCAGCAGCGCCGAATGCTGCGACTGACCGCCCGCGCGGCGGTGATACATCACCAGCTTCTGCGCCACCGAACGGGCGAGGTCGGCACCCTGGTCTTTCTCGACCATGGCCAGCGCCAGGTCGATGCCGGCAGTCATGCCGGCGGAGGTCCAGATGGCACCGTCAATCACGTAGATCCGGTCGGCCTCCACGTGGATCCCCGCGAAGCGATCCTGCAGCTGTCGCACATACGCCCAATGGGTGGTCGCGCGCTTTCCCTCAAGTAAACCGGCTTGAGCCAGGACAAAAGCCCCGGAACAAATCGACGCGGTGCGGCGTGCGGTGTGGACGCTGGCGCGCAGGTATTCGAGCACCGCGTCGGGCGCCTGTTCGAGGATGGAATCACCGCCGACCACGATCACCGTGTCGAACACGCGCTCATCGAATGCTTCAGTGCCGATACTTAAACCGCCGGAGGCCCGCAACGAGCAGCCGTGCGCGGATAGCACCCGCACGTCATACAGCGTTTCGCCAGCGCTGAAGTTGGCGTACTCGAACACCGGCATCGCCGCCAACGCCATGGACTGGAAGCCTTCGAACACTACAAACGCCACGGTGATCATCAGGATGTCCTCAAACGGTGATGTCCGAAAACCGTACTTTAAACGTCATTTGAGACGCGGGCGAGGGCATTTATAACGGTACACAACCGGCGAATGTCTCGCCCCACTGTGAAGGAAACCGATTATGGCGCTCTCATCCAAAGGCACTGCATTGATCACCGGCGCATCGTCGGGTATTGGCGCGGTGTACGCCGACCGTCTCGCCCGCCAGGGCTATGACCTGATTCTGGTCGCTCGCAGCCAGGCAAAACTCAATGCCCTGGCCAGACATTTGAGCGACGAGACGGGTCGCACCGTGGAAGTGGTCGCCGCCGACCTCAAGGAAAAGGCCGATGTGCGGCGAGTAGAAGACATCCTGCGCAACGATGCCAGCATCACGCTGCTGGTCAATAACGCCGGGGTCGGCGCGGTCATGCCGTTGCTTGGCAGCCCGGTGGATGAGATGGAAGACATGATCACGCTTAATGTCACCGCGTTGATGCGACTGGCCTACGCCGTGGTGCCTGGCTTCGTCGCGCGCGGCGCCGGGACGGTGATCAACATTTCTTCAATCGTTGCCATCGCTCCGGAAATTCTCAACGGTGTGTACGGTGGGACCAAGGCGTTTGTGCTGGGCTTGAGCCAGTCGATGCATCGGGAGTTGTCCGACAAAGGCGTGCGCGTCCAGGCAGTGCTGCCGGGTGCCACCGCGACCGACTTCTGGAGCGAAGCGGGCAACCCGGTGGAGAACCTGCCGCCGGAAATCGTGATGTCCGCGCAGGACATGGTCGATGCGGCATTGGTGGGGTTGGCAAAGGGTGAAGTGGTGACCATTCCGGGGTTGCACGATGGCAGCCAGTGGGACCGCCATGAAGCTCAGCGCCAAGTGTTGAGCGGGCTGTTCGGAAATTCGGCAGCGGCACCGCGTTATCGCTGAAATACCGACCCTGTCGCTGGCGCGTCAGGGTCAGCCTAAATGTGCAACGGTGGGGCCAAAAGCAGGCAGGGCCAAAACGCTATCGAAGTGACACAAGCCCCACCGCTCAGTTTGACGCTGGTTATTGAAGTGCTTGCGTGCCGTCCTGAACGAGAATGGCACGGGCCAGTTCCTCGTCACTGGCGTTGAGCCCAGGATTTTCGTGACGTACCCTTTGCATTACCTGCTCCAGATAAACGCCACGAATCGCACCGTCACTGGCAACGAAGCTGGACGCATCATCCCGGGCGGGAATCATCAACTTGTCGTCCTTGAACGTCGAGTACAGCGAAGCGGAGACCCCTGCCGAGGTGGCGACATCTTTTGCGTCCACATCGGCCATTGCGGAGCCGAACGGTAAGCACAGCATAAGGGAAGAAATGATAATCAGACGGCGCATGACGGTGTCCTCTGAAAGCGTGTTGCAAAAAGGAAATACCTCACCCTTTAGGATGCACGACAACGCTCAAGAGTTCCCTGCCGATGCAACTGGCCGTTGATTCAACGGGAAAAGCGATTGCGATAGTCCCTTGGCGAGACGCCCAGGTTGCGCTGGAACGTCAGGCGCATACGCTCTTCATCACCAAACCCGCACAGTCGGGAAATTTGATCGATATTACGTTCGGAGTCTTCCAGCAGGCGTCGGGCGGCTTCCACGCGCAGCACCTCCACTGCTTTGGCCGGGGTGCGGCCAGTCTTGAGTTTGTAGACCCGGGCGAAGTTGCGCGGGCTCATCTGCACCTGCTGGGCGAGCAGGTCGACTGTCAGGTTATTGCTCGCAAGATTTTTTGAGATCCACAGATGCAGTTCGTCAAACATGGCGCCGTCGCTGGTCTGCGATTGCAGCAATTCGCTGTATTGAGCCTGGCCGCCGGGACGTTTGAGAAACACCACCATTTCCCGCGCCACCAACAGTGCCAATTCGCGTCCACAATCTTCTTCGACCAGCGCCAGGGCCAGGTCGATGCCGGCGCTGACCCCGGCGGAAGTCCAGACCGAGCCCTGCTGAACGAAGATCGCATCGTTGTCGACTTCGATTGAAGGGTGACGCTCCTTGAGCATGCCGCACATCGCCCAATGGGTAGCGGCGCGTCGGCCATCGAGCAATCCGGCTTCGGCGAGCAGGAACGTGCCGCTGCACACCGAGGCGGTGCGCCTGACCTGGGTCGCGGCGTTTTTCAGCCAGTCGACAACCTCCAGGGCATTGTTCATTGCCAGAATAATCACCGGCGCCCCGGGAACGATCAGGGTGTCGATCGAGTGCTCAGCAAAGTCACTCAACGGCACGGTGTCGACGGCCAGGCCTTCGGCCGTTTGAATCAGGCCGCCGGTGAGGCTCGCGGTTTGCAGTTTGTAACCCGGCAGATTGCTGCTGCTGAGATAACGAGAGGCCGCCCAAAACACGGTTTGCGCGCCGGTCAGGTCCAGCAGGCCCATTTCCGGGTAAGCGAGGAAGACGATCAGGCGCGGTGCTTCAGATTGAATTTCGCGAGGGGCTGGCGAGTTTGCGATGTTCATAGGCTTCTGTTTCAGCGAGTGGGAATAATCATAATTCGCAAACGATCTAAAGGTTATCGCAATTGGTCGGCTGTCATTATTTCAGGGTTTTATGTCAGTCGAACAAGCGGTTTTACTCTAGCACTGCCGGCAGGTACAGAAATCGTGCCGATCATGACTGGCTGGATCGTGCAGTCCACCGGGTCGGATTTTCTGATGCGTACCGATGATCAGCGCCCGCGGCACTTGGCGTGGATAGCGCTATCCTTGGGAGATGCGCTATTCGCCATCGGAGAAGTTCGATGATCAATGTACGCACTGCCCGCATGCTCGCCGATTACAAACAATGGGCCAACCAGCGCCTCTTCGAGAATCTGGCGCAATTGCCGCCGGGTGAAGTTGAAAAGGAACGCGCCGGGATTTTCAAGAACATGATTGGCACGCTCAATCACATGTATGTCGTGGACTGCCTCTGGCAGGCTCATCTTGAAGGGCGAGGGCATGGCTTCAAGACTTCCCATGACGTGGTGCACCCGGCCTTGCCGGACCTGCGCCAGGCGCAACAAAACGTCGATCACTGGTATTGCGACTGGAGCGCCCGGCAGACCGATGCGTCGCTGGATAAACCCTTGCGGTTCACCTTTATCTCCGGTGAAAGCGGCACCATGAGCGCCGGCGCGATGCTCATGCATGTGGTCAACCACGCCAGCTATCACCGGGGCTGGGTGATCCAGATGTACTTCGAAATCCCGGCCATGCCGCCGATGACCGACCTGCCGATCTACCTGCGCGAGACCGACCCGAACTTCAATTCGCTCAATGCTTCGGCAGTGGAGCAGACATGTGCTCCGCAATACGCGATCGCAACCAACGTTCTGCCGGATCGTTATCGCTGACGCCGTTCCAGACCATCGACAGCTCCGACAGATTGATATCGAACGGCGGGTCATCGGCACGCAACTGGTCGCTGCCTTCGATCAGGGAAGCCGCCGCATAGTCCGGCACCGACGCGAGCATGTCGGTGCCGGCCAGCAAGGCCCGCAAGCCGGAAAACTGCGGTACCGCCAGCACCACTCGACGGGAACGTCCGATACGGGCCAGGTCGTTATCGATCGCACCGCTCAAGTCCCCGGAAAACGACACCAGTGCATGGGGACGCTCACAGAATTCATCCAGGGTCAGCGGGCCGGGGCGATCATCACCGCGCAGCACCTTGACGCTCAGGTCGCGCAATTTCTTGCGTTTGGCATTGGCCGGCAACTCCGTGGTGTAGCTGATGCCCACGGAAATTTCCCCGCTGGCAAGCATCGACGACATCAACAAGTAATTCACCCGCCGGACCACCACCACAACGTTCTGCGCTTCTTCGCGGATCTGCTTGAGCAGCGGCGGAAACAGACCAAACTCGGCATCATCGGACAGCCCGATGCGAAACACATCGCGGCTGATCGACGGATCAAAATCCTTGGCCCGACTCACCGCGCCGGAAATGGTATCCATCGCCGGCTGCAACTCCTTGAGAATCGCCAGCGCCCGGGGCGTCGGCTCCAGCACACGACCGTTACGCACCAGCAACGGGTCATCAAACAAATCGCGCAATCGGGCGAGTGCCGCACTGACGGCAGGCTGGCCGAGAAACAGCTTCTCCCCGGCCCGGGTCAGGTTTTTTTCGAACATCAGGGTTTCGAAAATCACCAACAGGTTCATGTCCACGCGGCGCAGGTCGTTGCGGTTCATCGCGGCTTACTCGCTTGGGTTGGGCTCTTATTATTAAAGCATTAAACCCAGACTGCGTGGTCATTCACTCAGGTCACACTCCCATACGCATGTTAATAGAGCGCTAATAGGCAGATTAGCCTTACAAAGGCGATTCGTATGATTTAGGTAGTAAAGCAGTTTTTCGCAAATCTCCTTCTCTTATAACGACTAGATTGTATGCGGGTTCTTTGATAACTATTTCAAGGTTTTTACGGGTGTTGGGAGAGCCTGCGTGCAGTCCAAAACGATAGTCGCGACCCAATTTGAGCGCGGCGTAGTTCTTTGTGTAGGCGCCAAAAATCCCAGGCGGGCTCAAGTTCTTAATAGAAGAATTTATAGCATACATAATAGGTAGCCTAGGGTGTGGTGCTACATAAAATCCTTTACCACCCATTAATCCATGTGCGGTTCCCATATGTTCTGCGTTGAGGCCTGATATTAAGCTACTGGAGTTTTTTTCGGTGCTACCATGAAACCCTAAGAAATCCCAGTTTTTGAGTTCGTCAGTGGAAGGCGGTGGAGATAATGCAGAAGGGGAAGAATGCCTTCTGCCTCGATAAGAAGAATCTACATAAGTAAAGGGTCTTGAAGAGGTTGTAGAGGTTTTGAATAATTTTTCGGGGCCGCTTATATAAGTCTTTCTTGTTCTTCCCAGTGATTTCAGAAGACCTTCGAAAGCATTTGAGAGAAATCGTGGAAGCGGGAACCTCCCATTTGTATCGTGCAAATTTATTGGGTCTCCCAAACAGTACATGTATGAACTCAATCCGCCCTTCCCGAAAGGGCTTAAATTATCTGAGCTATTAAAACGCATCAACACCGGATTGAACGCCCGATAACCATTACCCAATAAATAGTGGCCGGAAACCGGATCCGGACGTTCACCATTGAATCCCAGCAAACTAAGCAATTCATTTTCAGCAGGATGGTAACCATAAGGTGAGTAGGCAATGGGCTGTCGTTGCTGATTGGCCTTGACCGTGTTCAACACCGATCGCTGTTGGTCAGTCGCAAACAGCGAGGTGTCGATTACTCCTTCATCACTTCGTTGTTGTGCCAGGAGCAAATCACCCTCTTGGAAGATGGAGTGCCGTGTAGCCCCTTGAATTTCGGTAGCCAAGCGGCTTTTACAGTAGAAGCGTTGATGCTGTGGCGCGCCTGATGGCTGATGGCTTATCAACCAATCAAGGGGATCGTAGCGATATTGGCACAGGACAACTTTTTCTGGTAATGGCATGAGCGAGTGCTCCGAAGTACCTAAGTGCTGGCGCTCAGTATTGGCGGTATTGCAAGCGGTGGGAACTATCAGAACTGATAGGTGCGGGGGTGGGAAATCATTGCGCGCAACCTGTGGGAGTGAGCTTGCTCGCGATAGGGATGTGTCAGGTACATATATGTTGAATGTGCTGCCCCCATCGCGAGCAAGCTTGCTCCGCACTGGATTTGCAGTGAGCACGGTTATGCGTACGACCAGTGACCACGATCACAGGGCTGGGACCCTGCGCGACCCAGCGGGAGCAAGCTCCCTCGCCACAGGGGATTGCGTTTATGCAGGTGGGTCGATGCGGTCCAGTGCGCGGTTCACTGCCAGTTCGCCGAGCATGATGACTTGGGCGATGCCCAGCAGGGTGTTGCGACTTGATCCTTCGATACGATCCGCCAGATCCAGCGTCATGACATGGGCCGAGGCCAGTGATTCGCACGCGTCGCCCAGCAGGGTTTCGACGTCGATTTGTGGGTCGATGACGTACATCGTGCAGAGTGTGCGTGGGGTGGCGCGGATGTCGGCGGCGGAGGGGATGTGGTCGGGTGGGTTGAGTGTGGCTTTGGGCATGGATGGAGCTCCTTGTGAAAAATGAAGGAGCCAACCCCTTCGCTACCAAACGATGGGTGATGGCCATACGCAGGTTGGTAGACCGGCACACAAGGAAAACCCGGCGCACCCGAAGGTGCCCTGCGTATGACCACCATTAATGCAGGGGTAAATAACACCTGCAAAAGGTGACGCTGTGCGCCTTGTGTATGGCCGGGCTACCAAACCCCATCGCTGTTATTCAGCGACCGGCCAACGATAGAACCCGGCCCCAAGGCGCACAAGCCGGCGGATTCTGGCGTAAGCGTAGGCAACGGCGCAAGGCGTTGTAGCTTTCATGAAGTAACGCTGACAGCCGTTAAACAACCTCGAACGGCTGCCCTAAACCCTGTGGCGAGGGAGCTTGCTCCCGCTCGGCTGCGCAGCAGTCGTAAACCCTGCGTATGCGGTGTGCCTGAATGACCGAGGTTGCAGGGTTTAGGGCCGCTGCGCGACCCAGCGGGAGCGAGCTCCCTCGCCACAGGGGCACCGTGTGAATTGACCCTTGATCTGAGCGAAGCGCAGCCAGACGGTTTTCTGCTGGCGGGTCGCTACACTGTTCTCGACCATGACCGCACCTCGCAGCGCTTGTTGGATGGTGGCATGCGCTGCGCGATGCGAAACGGGTGTCCGAGCGTGCACCATTGCCAATCATTGGAGCCTGAACATGAAAATCGATTTGAGTGGAAAACTGGCGATTGTCAGCGGCAGCACCGCTGGCATCGGGTTGGGCATCAGCAAGGCGCTGGCCGAATCCGGCGCCACGGTGGTAGTGATCGGTCGCGAGTCGGCCAAGGTCGAGCAGGCCTTGGCGAGCATTCGCGAGCAGGTGCCTGGTGCTCAATTGCGTGGACTGACCGCTGACCTCGGTACGGCTGAAGGCGCGGAAAAACTGTTCGCCGCCGAGCCGCGAGCGGACATTCTGGTGAACAACCTCGGGATCTTCAACGCGGTGGATTTCTTTGAAACGCCCGACAGCGAGTGGACGCGCTTTTACGAAATCAACGTGATTTCCGGTGTACGCCTGTCCCGGCATTACGTGCCGGACATGGTCAAGCAGGGCTGGGGGCGGGTGATTTTCCTGTCCTCGGAATCCGGCATCGCCATTCCGGCCGACATGCTCAACTATGGCGTGACCAAAAGCGCCAACCTGGCGGTGTCCCACGGACTGGCCAAGCGGCTGGCGGGCACCGGGGTGACGGTCAATGCGATCCTGCCAGGCCCGACGTTGACCGATGGCGTGGAGTTGATGCTCAAGGATGCCATTGCCGCGTCCGGTCGCAGCCTCCAGGAGGAAGCCGACGCCTTCGTGCGTGAGGCGCGGCCGACCTCGATCATCCAGCGCGTCGCCCATGTCGATGAAGTCGCGAACCTGGTGGCGTACATTGCTTCGCCGCTATCCTCGGCCACCACGGGCGCTGCGTTGCGAGTCGACGGCGGCGTTGTCGACAGCATGGCCATCTGAACCTTATTCATTGAGAGAGCGCATTACATGGCAACTGCATCAGCAATCATCGACATCCCGGCTTCGGCCGATCAGGTCTGGCAATTGATCGGTGGTTTCAACTCGCTGCCGGACTGGCTGCCGTTCATACCCAAGAGCGAGCTGAGCGAAGGCGGGCGCGTGCGTAGCCTGCAAACGGCGGACGGAGGGGTGGTGGTCGAACGCCTGCAAACGTTCGACAACGCCGCCAAGACATACAGCTACTCGATTTTGCAGGCACCGTTTCCGGCGACCGAATACCTGGCAACGATCAAGGTTGAAGCGCAGGGCGACGGGGCTCGGGTTACATGGTCCGGCCGGTTTGAACCGGTAGGCGTGAGTAACGAGGAAGTAGAGGCGTTGTTTACCGGGATCTACCAGGGTGGCCTCGAGGCGCTGCGGGCTAACTATCCAGCCTGATCACTTGTAGGCGCCGGCTTGCTGGCGATGGCAGTCTTAGGTGGGCGCAGTGTTCATAGGCCCGATCGCCAGCAAGCCGGCTTCTACAGAGTGGTGTGTACACCTGTAGGCGCTACCGAAGGCTGCGATTTTTTAATATTCAGCTCTGGGCAATCAAACGCTGCTCACAGTCGAGCACCAACCGCGCCCCCCCATCTCGCTGCGGCCCACCTCCAGCGTAAACCCGTGCAGGCTGACAATCGCCGCGACGATCGACAGGCCCAAGCCAAAACCGCTTTTCAGATTCCCCGCCTCAGCGCGATAGAAGCGCTGGAATACCGCTTCGCGCTCAGCCTCGGGAATGCCCGGGCCGGAATCCAGCACTTCGATGCGGGTGTGTCCGCCTGCGTCGATCCCGCGCAAAATCACCTGGCCGCCGGGCGGGGTGAATTTGATCGAGTTGCTCAGCAGATTGGCCAGCGCTTCGAACAGCAAGGCCCGATCGCCAGTCAGCGGCGGCAATGATTCAGGCAACTGCAGCTCGAACGTCAGGCCGTCGTCTTCCGCCAGCGGCAGATAAAATTCATGCAGTTCCTGCAGCAACGACACCGGATCGAGTTGCACGAAGCCGGAACGGCGCTGGCGATCCTCCAGTTCGGAAATCCGCAGCAAGCCACGAAACCGCGCCATCAATGTGTCGGCCTCGCCCAATACCAGATCCAGTTGCGCCGCCTGCGCCGAACCTTCACCGGCCTGTTGCTGCATGCGGTAAAGCTGAGCGCGCAAGCGGGTCAGGGGCGTGCGCAGGTCATGGGCAATGTTGTCGCAAACGCCTTTGACCTCGTGCATCAGGCGTTCGATGCGTTCGAGCATGGCGTTGACGATGGCCGCGAGCATGTCCAGCTCATCCCGGCGATTGGACAGCGGCAAGCGTCGGGTAAGGTCACCGGCGACGATGGCTTCGGCGCTGGCCTGAATCGCGCGGATCCGCCGTAGCGGACGGCGGCGCAACAAGTGCCAACCGACGATGCCCGGCAGGATGGTCAGGGTCACGCCCCAGAACAACGCGTGCAGAATGATCCGGGTGACGGCGAACAGCGAGCCGTTGTCGCGCACCAGCACCAGCAGGAGGCCGTCCCGGGTCTGGGTCGCCACGGCGTCGCAGCTGTCATTGGGCAGCGTCGGGTCGTCGGAGTCGGCACAATCGCTGAGCATGTGAATCTTGCCGTCCAGCGGCAGGCCATGGGGAATGTGGTCCAGCGCACCGCTCAGGTAGCGGCGCTGCTGATCGAACAGGCCATAGCCGTCGATGCCGCGGATGTCGAAGGTCATGCTGACGGCGAGGGCGTCCACCAGTTGTTCGCCCTGGAAACGCGAAAACAGATGCTGGCGCTGCATCAGCGAATGCTTGGCCAGGTTGTCCAGGTAAGCGGACACCTCGAAGTACATGACCCCCATCAGAATGCCGCTCCAGGCCACGAACAGCGCACTGTAGAGCGCCAGCAAGCGACTGCTGGAAGAGCGCCAGCCTTTAGACGGGTTCGGCAATGACATAACCCGAGCCTCGCACGGTTCGAATCAATGGGACATTGCCAGGCGGGTCGATCTTTTTGCGCAAGCGGCCGATGTGCACGTCAATCAGGTTGGTGCCGGGGTCGAAGTGGTAGCCCCAGACCTCTTCGAAAATCATCATCCGCGACAGGATCTGCCCGGTGTTGCGCATGAGGAATTCCAGCAGCTTGTATTCGGTGGGCAGCAGCGTGAGCAATTGACCGTCGCGGCTGGCCTCGTGGCTGATCAGGTTCAGTTCCAGATCCGCCACCCGCAACGTGGTGGCCTGGGCGGTCACGGTGTTCTGCCGACGCAGCAGCACTTCAACCCGGGCGGCCATTTCATCGGTGGCGAACGGCTTGGTCAGGTAATCGTCACCGCCAGCGCGCAAGCCGCGAACGCGTTCATCGACATCGGAAAGGGCGCTGATCATCAGGATCGGCGTGGCCACGCCCATGGTCCGCAGCGTGGTGACAATCGCCAGGCCATCGAGCTCGGGCAACATGCGGTCGAGGGTGATCAGGTCATAGTTTCCGCTGACCGCACGTTCCAACCCTTCACGGCCGTTGTCGACCCAGTCGACGTCGAGTCCATGGCTGCTCAATTCGGCGACGATTTCACGGGCGGTCACGGCGTCGTCTTCGATGGTCAAGATGCGGGTCATGGAATTGGCCTGATTAAATGTTCACAACGTTGTGGGGCATTTTGCCAAGAAATGATCGCAGGCTTTCTAAATAAAAGTTCATGGACGCTTTAATGCATAAAACCCGCTGAGTCTGCCCATTCATTGCATATTGCAAGAATTGTCGAAGTTCAAACTTTGTATCTCACTGAAAACATTGGCTTTACGCAGAGCGCTCGACTGGCACGGTGTCTGCAAATGCTCCCTCGAGAGTTGTAACACCATTTTTCTGCCTGGAGCGATATAACAATGAATAGATCCTCTGATGGTTTCTATCCTGCCGAAGACGAATCGACGACGCTGTCCGGCGTGTCGTGGGGGGCGATTTTCGCCGGGGCCGCGGCTGCCGCGGCGTTATCGCTGATCCTTGTGCTGCTGGGTTTCGGCCTGGGATTCTCGGCGGTCTCGCCGTGGGCCAATGAAGGCGTAAGCGCCAAGGGCCTGGGTATTTCGACCATTGTCTGGCTGGCCGTCACACAAATCATCGCTTCCGGCGCCGGCGGTTACATCGCCGGGCGGCTGCGGGTGAAGTGGGCGTACATGCATGGCGATGAAGTGTATTTCCGCGACACCGCCCATGGCTTTCTCGCCTGGTGCGTGGCGACGCTGGTGACGGCCACATTGGTCGCGGGCTCGGTCAGCAGCCTGGTGAGCGGCGGGGTGCAGGCAGGGGCAAACATGGTCGGCGGTGCCGCCACGGCTGCCACGCAAGCGGCGGGGGCCGCTGCTGGCAACACCGATAGCGATCAATACGGTTACTACATTGACAGCCTGTTCCGCGATGATCGTCCAGCCGCCGTCAGCGATGACGCGGCGAGGGGCACGGTGACGCGGATTTTCGTGCGTTCCCTGAGCAATGACGGGCAACTGGCCGCCGAAGATCGGGCTTATCTGGCGCAACTGGTGTCGCAACGGACGAATTTGACGCAAGCGGACGCGGAACGTCGTGTCGATGAAGTCTATGCCCGCACGCAAAAAGCCGTGGCCGACGCCAAGCTGGCTGCGCAGCAAGCGGCTGACACTGCCGCCAAAGTCGCCGCCTGGACCACCCTCTGGATGTTTGTAGCCCTGTTGGCCGGTGCGTTCTTCGCCAGCCTTGCCGCGACCTTCGGTGGTCGTCGCCGGGATGCCGTGGTGTACCTGGAAACCGATACCTACGCAGCCACCCCAACGATTCGTTAAAACAGGAGAATCATCATGCGTTCATTACTGCTGTTCTTTCTCGGCGTACCGATCCCGATCATCATTCTGATCGCTCTGTTCATGCATTGATCGACTGAGGCTTGTGCCTCTGCCGCTTCTGCCTTTGGTAGAAGCGGCGATTTGTTTATGCAGGGCCGGTACAGGGAATGTGCAAACACAGCCGTTTATCTTCTATATACCTGTGCCGGATTGAATTTCTTGCTATAAACGCACTCCGATATCCACCTCAAAGCCTGCCATAGAGCATTTTCGAGGCTTTGTCGGACAAATTCGCTGTCTTTTCAGTTGCTGAGGCCTCCACTCGGCCTTAGACTGCCGCCCCTCGTAAATTGAGTGCCGGGTGGCGCTTGGTATAAACGGCGCCTTTCCGATGACCCGTCCAGGTCTGCCGGAACGCTCCCTAATTCGCCTTAATGCACGTTTTTTTATAGAGATATCAATGACAAAGGACAAGTTGCTGGCCATGCCGGCGGATGACTACATGAACGCCGAGCAACATGCTTTTTTCAGCGAGCTGTTGCAGAACATGAAAGTCGAAACCCATGAGCGCATCGAACAGAATCGCATCGCCATCGAAAGCCTGGACACCCCGGCCGATCCGGCTGACGCGGCTTCCGTTGAAGAAGAGCGTACCTGGCTGGTGAACGCGATCGATCGCGACCAGCGCATGCTGCCTCAGTTGGAACAAGCCCTTGAACGCATCAAGGAAGACAGCTTCGGCTGGTGCGACGACAGCGGCGAGGCAATCGGCCTCAAGCGCCTGCTGATCAGTCCGACCACCAAGTACTGCATCGAAGCTCAAGAGCGTCACGAGCAGATCGACAAGCACCAGCGTCAGGCCTGATTCTGTGAGGCAGCCCGTTTAACGTGGGCTGCCTTGAAAAGATCGCAGCCTTCGGCAGCACCTGCATGGGTTCACTCAACCCTGTGGGCGCTGCCGAAGGCTGCGATCTTTGTTTTTCGACGTCCGTAGAAACCTCCGTCCTTCTATTGATCTGTTGCAACGCCCACGACTAAAGGCTCATAGATAATGGCCCTATAGTGGCGTTTAATGCGAAGACAACAATTAGAAGATGTTTGGGGTGACAACGATGACGAGAGACGAGTCTCTGGTTGCGGCCGTGCCTGCACCAGTGTTTTTGCCGAAAAACCGCTGGTTCACACCGACGCTGCAAAGCATCGCCCTGATGCTGTTGCTGTGTGGCATGACGCTGGGGGGCTGGTCGCTTTACCTTGGCCTGCCATTGGTCATCCTGATTATCTGGCTGCCACGCCTGCGGTCGCGCGCAACCCCCGAAACCGCGCCACTGGATACGTCCAGCGCCATTTCTGCCCTGACCCGGGATCTTTCCTACACCACCAGTCACAATGCGCTGTCAGCCGCAGGCGTAGCCTTTTCCGTCAAACAACTGGCCGACAAGCTGCAGTCGCAACTCGGCGCGGCCGCACAAATCGTCAGCAACGCTGAAGTCATGATCGCTACCGAACAGGCCACTTCGATCCTCAGTCGTGAGGCGTTGAGTGCGGCCAGCGAGGCCCATCAGAGCGGTGCAGCAGGGCGGGTCGAGTTGATCGAGTCGATTGCGCGCATGCACCAGCTCAGCCAGCGCGCCAATAGCAGCCGTGAACTGATCGAAGCCTTGAGCCTGCGCAGTGATGATATCCAGCGCGTCACCCTGGTCATCCAGTCCATCGCCAGCCAGACCAACCTGTTGGCACTAAACGCCGCGATTGAAGCCGCGCGCGCCGGCGAGCACGGTCGTGGTTTCGCGGTGGTCGCCGACGAAGTCCGCGGCCTCGCTGCGCGAACGGCGACGGCGACGGGAGAGGTCGGGGAAATGGTGGCCGACATCCAGCACCGCACCGCGCAGGTGGTGGAACAGATCCGTCAGTTATCCAGCGATCTGGATAGCGGCGTCGAGCAGGTCGAGCACACCGGGCAACACCTGGAAAACATCGCTCGTCTGGCCGCCAGCGTCGAGAGTCAGGTCGGGGAAATCGCCCGGGGCGCCGACACCAATCGTGAGCAACTCGACAGCCTGTTTCACGCCATCGAACAGATGCGCAGCGACCTGGCGATCAGTGACCAGCAGACCCGGCGCCTGGCCGAAGCCGCGGTGCAGATGGAGGGCCAGGCCGAAACCATCAGCGAGCGTTTGGCCGAAGTTGGCCTGGATGACTATCACCAGCGCGTATACGACCTGGCCCGGGAAGGCGCAAGCCAGATTGCGGCGCGTTTCGAGGCGGATATCGAGGCGGGCCGGATCAGCCTCGACGACCTGTTCGACCGCAACTATCAGGCGCTCCCCAACACCAACCCGACGAAATTCCAGACACGTTTCGACCGCTACACCGATGAGGTCTTGCCGACTATTCAAGAGCCGTTGCTGCCACGCCACGAAGGTTTGGTATTCGCCATCGCCTGCACTCAGCAGGGCTACGTGCCGACCCATAACGCGGTTTTCAGCCAGCCACTGACGGGTGATACCCAGGTCGACACCCTGCAAAACCGTACCAAACGCAAGTTCGCCGATCGCACCGGAATCCGTTGCGGCAGCCACCAGCAACCGGTGTTGCTACAGACCTACACCCGCGATACGGGTGAGCTGATGCACGACCTGTCGGTGCCGATCATGCTCAAGGGGCGGCATTGGGGTGGCTTGCGACTGGGCTACAAGCCGCAGAGTCCTCGTTAAAGGGAGGCAACGCGGAGAGTCCTTCGCAGGAGCTGGCTTGCTGGCGATCGCGGCCTCAAAAAGCTGTCGCCAGCCAGCCGGCTCCTACGGGTTTGATAGCGCTATGCATTGTTGCGATTCTGGCAACGCTGCTGTGCACGGTCGCAGCTGTTTCCACGCGAATCGACTGATTAACATGTCTACATAGTTAGGTTGCTAACGATGTGAGAAGGTCAGCATGCAAGGTAAAGTTGATGTCGCCGTGATGATCGGCAGCGGTGTGCCCGCCAGTCTGCGGGCGTTGGGGCAGAGTGTTTGCTGGGTGGTGTTGCTCAATGGCGAGCGCCGGGGAACCGCGTTTTCCAGCCGCTCGGAAGCGGAGGAATGCAAGGCTGCCTGGTTGGCGCAATTGAACGCAGAAACGTCAGACAGCCTGCACTGATGACGCTAGTGAACCTGGTGCATGCGCAGGTTGAGGTCGTCGACCACGCGCGCCCAGTCGGCATCCTCGCGCAGTTGTTCCTTGAGGAAACCTGCCTGCTGCGGCGTCCAGAAATCGGCATCGATGAGCTTCTTGTCATCGGGCAGCGGTGAATGGCTGGCAATGAAATCGTCGATAGCTTTCTGGGTGGAATCCAGGCCGAGCTGGTCGAACAAACCTTTCAAGTCGTGGGTCGGTGATTCCATCTTCATCTCCTTGCAGATAATCGGTCGCGTACGAGGACTGAGCTACGGCTCCATTACTTCTGAGCGAGTAGCGTTTCAGTAAGTTCGAAAGCGATGTTCAAACGCAGCGATGAGCATAGACGCCACAAACCCGGGCATCAGGCTTTCAATGCGCCGGCGTCGACAGCAGCCTTTAACTCCCGGGCGGATTCCTGGGCAGCGATGGCGGCAATTTCAGAACTTTTGAACCAGCGATCCTTCTCGACCTGGTGATAGGTCACGGCTTTTTGTGGTGGCTTGGCGCGCATGACTATCACTGCCTGGAACTCGCCTTCGACTTCTCTGGCTTCGCCCCGGATAAAAAACTCGCCGATATCAAATTCCGTCACGTCGCAGCCTTCCCTTGGAAATATATTGTTGTGTTCAACGTCGTCCTCTTTGGCGGGACGCGTTTGATTGGTCGGGCAGTATGGCAGCAGTTGCAGGCCGGCGGCTGAGTTAAGTCGCCGGCATGACGAAACGTTTCAAGGATGAAGCGCGGTAAAGAGATCAACTGCGCGACTCAAGCGAGCGGGCGAGGGCGCAGGCGTCGTTGTGATTACCCCGAAAACCTCTTACATGCCCCGTGGAAATTTCCTTGATATGAAAGAACGCATTCCCGGCCAGAATCACCTGAAACCTCGGCGGTTGATGGTCCGGCAGGTGCGTGTCAGGGTCAGGCAATGCCACCGGAAACAGGGCCGAAGGGTTGCCGGAGCAGGAAAGTTGCGGGTGGGCGAAGTGTGTCAGCGTGCACATATGAAGTCCTTTTCGTTGTTTTGCCGACGTATGTACGTCGTTATGGGTAGTCTCGGTGAGCATCGCTGCTCTAGAATCACCCTCACTGGTGGGTGATTGATGGTTATCTAAAGCAATTTTCGGCTGGCGATATGTAAGAAAAGTGCTTTTTTTTAAGAGTTTTTTCCCTGAAGTTGATAGTCCGTATTTCTCTGGCTGTAAGAAAGGCGTTTTCCTTCAACCTTTGACGAACACCAGGCAAGGCGACACGAGCGACGTTCCAGTAGTCTGCTCAAGTCTTGTGATGGATGAGTCCTCTACTCATTCAGGCTTTCAACCCGGGTCTTTTGGTTTCATTTTCGGCATTGCCGCCTTTTTCGGCTGTGCGCTTTTTTCGCGTGCAGCATCATTTTTAGATGTGGGGATGTTTCCTTGGCAGTAAGTAATCTCGATATGCATGCTTTGTTCGTTCTGGGTGATTTGCGCGCAAAGCTGGTTAAGCAGTTTCAGTCACGTTTCGTCTACATCACCGAGCAGAATGCTGAAGGCATCTACGTTGCCGAAATCGACACCGAGTCAGCACTGGTGGTGGATGACAAACCGGGACTCAAGCTCAAGGTCGGCGATCATTTCAGCGCTTCGGTGTTGCCCAGCCGTGAAGGCGGCAAGCTGGAAATCAAATTCCGTGAAATCAAACTGACGGTCTATGGCCTGGGCGACTACGCGTTTGTCACCACCGCCGACGGCCAGGCCGTTTTGTTCAAGGAAGGTCATAGCGTGGTCACGGTATTTGCCGCCCACCAGCAGTTACAGGAAGGCCTGACCAAAACCCTGAAAGCGGTAACCGCCAAAGCCGCTAAATGGCGCAAAGGCGAGCTGGTGACCTTCAAGGCCAGCGAGTAATGACCCAGACCCGCGCCGACTTCCACGAACAGAACCAGGCTGGCGCCCAAGCCGAAGCCCTGCGGTTGTTCGAGCAGAAAGCCGTTTTGCAGGGAGCGTGGCTGAACTGGGTGGCGTCACAGATCTACGCGCTGCGCCCGGCGGCCTACGCCAGCATGGTCAGAAGAGAGCTGGTGCGCTTGCAGGAAATTTCTGAAAACTGATCCATGCCCCTCGAAAGCAGGAACCTCTACTACAGTCAGTTGACTGATTATTCAGAGGCTTCGCGGTCTTCTGCCAGGCCATCCTGCGATTGCTGTGAACAGCACGAGGTGCAAAAGCATGAAAGGTTTTCGACGGTTGCTGGCCGCGGTCCTGGCCACTTGCGGTTTGTTGGCGTCTCCCGTTCCGGTCCTGGCCGCCCAGGCGCCCATTCATTTCGCCGATCTGAACTGGGAAAGCGGCAGCCTGATCACCGACATCCTGCGGATCATTGTCGAGAAGGGCTACGGGCTGCCGACCGACACGCTGCCGGGCACGACCATTACCCTGGAAACCGCCCTGGCCAACAATGACATTCAGGTCATTGGTGAGGAGTGGGCCGGACGCAGTCCGGTGTGGGTCAAGGCCGAGGCGGAAGGCAAGGTCGTCAGCCTCGGCGATACGGTCAAGGGTGCCACCGAAGGTTGGTGGGTGCCGGAGTACGTGATCAAGGGTGACCCGGCCAAGGGCATCAAGCCGATGGCGCCGGACTTGCGCAGTGTCAGCGACCTGCCCAAATACAAGAACGTGTTCAAGGACCCGGAAGCGCCGAACAAGGGACGCTTCCTCAACAGCCCCATTGGCTGGACCTCGGAAGTGGTCAACAAGCAGAAGCTCAAGGCCTATGGGCTGGACGACAGCTATGTGAATTTCCGCAGCGGTTCCGGTGCGGCACTGGATGCCGAGATCAGCTCGTCGATCCGCCGCGGCAAGCCGGTGCTGTTTTACTACTGGTCGCCTACGCCCTTGCTCGGTCGTTTCAAGCTGATCCAGCTTGAAGAGCCGCCCTTCGACGCCGAAGCCTGGAAAACCCTGACCGACGCCGACAACCCCAATCCCCAACCCACCCGTTCGCTGCCCTCGAAGCTGTCCATTGGCGTATCCACGCCGTTCCAGAAGCAGTATCCGCAGATTGCCGAGTTCTTCGCCAAGGTCGACTTTCCGATTGATCCGTTGAACAAGGCGCTGGCGGAGATGAGCGAGAAACACACCGCACCGCGTCAGGCAGCCGAGAACTTCATGAAGAAGCATCCGGATGTGTGGAAGGCCTGGGTGCCGCAGGATGTGGCGGACAAAGTGTCAGCCGAGTTGAAGTGATGCGGCGAGTCTGACACCGCCATCGCGAGCAGGCTCGCTCCCACATTGGTTCCCGGTCGTTCGCAAAATCTGTGATCACTGAATAACTCCTGTGGGAGCGAGCCTGCTCGCGATGCTTTTTTCGGCGTCAGTCCCACGTTTGTCAGGTTGTGCACCAACGGTCGTGCACATCAAAAAATGCCGACTAGGATGATTTGACCAAATCCCTTTCAAGGATCCTCAACCATGACCTTTGCGTTGGCTCAATGGCTGGTGACGATATTTGCGGCGATTGCTCTGGTTCACGTTTATTGGGCGCTGGGCGGCGAATGGGCCGCGGTGGCGGCCGTTCCTCAAGTGCCACAGGAGGGCGGCACGCAACTGCGCCCGGCCTTCAAGTCGCGAGGCTGGCTCACGCTGCTGGTGGCTGCAGCCCTTATGGTGATTGCCCTGTTGGTGTGTTTGCGGGTCGGCTGGTGGCTGCCGCAAGTGCATCATCAAATGTTGCAGTGGGTGATCAGTGCGATTGCGCTCTTACTGTTCGCCCGGGCAATCGGCGATTCGGAACTGGTGGGGTTTTTCAAAGAGATCAAAGGCTCGAGGTTTGCCCGGTGGGATACCTGGGTTTACTCGCCGCTGTGTGTGGTGTTGGGGAGTGGATTGTTGGCCGTGGCCTGGATTTAAGGCTGGCTGGTCCTGAACTTAGCTACCACTCTCAGTCCGCCGACTACTCACTTCAGCCGGCACATCATCCCCCGCCATGCGCTTGCGAAACAGCGCTGCCCGCGCCAGCAGCAGGGTGGTCACCGGTACGGTGATCGCCAGCAGGATCGGGATCAGCCAAGCGTGCAGCACCGGCGCGGACTTCAACGCCGAAAAGTAGATGATCGAAGCCAGTGCCACGCACCACGCACCCAACGTGGAGGCCAGGGCCGGTGGGTGCATGCGCTGGAAGTAATCCTTCATGCGCAGCAAGCCTGTGGCGCCGATCAGCGCGAACAGGCCGGCGAGCACCAGCAGGATCGCCACCGGGACTTCCACCCATAGAGACAGTTCTGCGTTCATTCGATCACCTCTCCGCGCAGCAGGAATTTCGCCAAGGCAAACGAGCCGACGAAGCCAAACAGCGCGATCAGCAGCGCCGCTTCAAAGTACGTGTCACTGGCGTAGCGAATGCCCAGCGTCAGCATCATCAGCATCGCAACGATGTACAGATAATCCAGCGCCAGGACCCGGTCCTGGGCGGAGGGGCCTTTGAACAGGCGGATCAGGGTCAGGATCATCGCCACGGAAAACAGAAACAGGCTCAGCAGAATCGCGTTCGACAGCAGGGCGCTCATTCGAAAATCTCCATCAGCGGGCGCTCGTAAGTCACCTTGAAGTGTTCAATGAACTGCGCTTCGTCATCCAGATCGAAGACGTGCAGCAACAGAATGCTGCGGTCCAGGGCCAATTCCGACCAGACGGTGCCGGGCACCACGGTGCAGATCATCGACAGCGTCGCCAGGCCGTTGGCATCGCGCAGGTCCAGCGGCACCTTGATAAAGCGCGAGCGGGGCGGGCGGCGGCCGGCATTGAGCACGCCCCAGGCCACGGCGAGGTTGGACACCAGCACATCGCGACCCACCACCAGCAACAGGCGCAGCATCACCCCCGGCCGGCGAATGCGGATCGGCAACGGACGCAACTTGCGCATCATCAGCGGCGCACAGAAGCCCAGGGCGGCGCCCAATAGCAGGTTGCCGGGGCTCATCGACACGTTCAGCACCAGCCACAATAGCCACAGGGCCAGTGACAACCACGGCGCAGGAAACAGACGCTTCATGGTTGCACCTCCAGCAATGCAGCCCGAGCTTCCGGACTCGGCACGGCGCGGGTGCCGAGCACGGCCATCACGTATTGCTGCGGGTTGTTCAAGGCATTGGCAGCGGCCTGGGTGTAGCGCAACAACGGCTCGGCCTGGAACGTCAGTGCGATGCTCAAGCCCAGCAGGGCGAAGATCGGCACGCACTCAAACCGCCGCAACGCCGGCGAAGGCCGTTCTGCCGGGGTCCAGAAACGCTGGATGCCCAGGCGCGAGAAAGCCAGCAGCGAGGCCAGCCCGGAAAGAATCAGCAACGCCAGCAAGCCCCACGCCGCATTCGAGATCGGCGCATCACTGCCATTGCCCAGGCCCATCGGATTGAGCAGGGCACTGAGCAGGCTTAGCTTGCCGATGAACCCGGACAGCGGCGGCATGCCGATGATCAGCAGGGCGCAGGCGATGAAGCTCAGGCCGAGGAAGGCCATGGTCCACGGAATCACCTGGCCGACCAAGGCTTTGCGGTCGTCATCGAGATTGACGCCCTTGGCCGGATGCAGCGATTCCAGCGGCCGAGGCAGCATCTCGTTTTCATCCTCCAGCGGGATTTCATTGGCGGAGCGCGAGCGTTCGATCAACTCGGCCAGAAGGAACAGCGCGCTCAGGGCCAGGGTCGAGCTGACCAGATAAAATAACGCCGCGCCAATCAGGTTGGGCTGGGCGAAACCGATAGCCGACAGCAGAATCCCGGCCGACACCAGAATGCTCAGGCTGGCCATGCGTTCCAGGCGTTGCGCGGCAACGATCGCCACGGCAGCGCAAATGATGGTCGCCATGCCGCCGTAAATCAGCCAGTCGCCACCGAAGTACGCCGACGCCCCGGCCTGACCGGAAAACAGCAGGGTCCACAGGCGCAGCAGGGTGTAGATGCCAACTTTGGTCATGATCGCGAACATCGCCGCCACCGGCGCGCTCGCCGAGGAATACGCCGGCACCAGCCAGAAGTTCAGCGGCCACATGCCGGCCTTGGCCAGGAATGCCACCGCCAGAATCCCCGCGCCTGCATGCAGCAGGCCGCGATCGGCTTCCGGCACCAGCGGGATTTTCAGTGCCAGGTCAGCCATGTTCAGGGTGCCGGTGACGCCATAGATCAGTGCCGCGCCGATCAGGAACAGGGTCGAGGCCAACAGGTTGATCGAGATGTAATGCAGCCCCGAAGACACCCGCGCCCGGCCCGAGCCGTGCAGCATCAGGCCATAAGAAGCGGCCAGCAGCACTTCGAAGAACACGAACAGGTTGAACAGGTCGGCGGTCAGGAACGCGCCGTACAGGCCCATCAACTGAATCTGGAACAGCGCGTGGAAACTCGAACCGGCGCTGTCCCAGCGGGCCATGGCGAACAACAGGGCGCAGACGCCGATGATCCCGGTGAGCACCAGCATCAGTGCCGACAGACGATCGACCACTAGCACCAGGCCGAACGGCACTTGCCAGTTGCCCGGCAGGTACACGCCGATGGAACCGGGCACGTCGGTGGTTTGAGTCCATTGCAGCAGCAGAACGGAGATGCCGAGCCCGAGCAGGCTGGAGAACAGGTTGATCCTGGCTTTGAGCGGGCGGTGTTTCTCGCCGAGCATCAGCATGATCGCGGCGGTCAGCAGCGGCAGCAGGATGGGCGCGGCGATCAGGTGCGTCATTGCATTCATTCTTTAGGCTCCCGGCCATCCACATGGTCGGTGCCGGTCAGGCCCCGGGAGGCCAGCAAAACCACCAGAAACAGCGCGGTCATGGCGAAGCTGATGACAATCGCCGTCAGCACCAGCGCTTGCGGCAACGGGTCGGTGTAGTGCAGCAGGTCCTGCGGCACGCCGTCCTTGATGATTGGCTCTCTGCCGATGAACAGGCTGCCCATGCTGAAGATGAACAGGTTGACGCCATAGGACAGCAGGCACAGGCCCATGACCACCTGGAATGTCCGTGGGCGCAGGATCAGCCAGACGCCCGACGCGGCCAGGACGCCGATGGCGATTGCGATGACTTCTTCCATCAGACGGCCTCCTTCATGGCGACGGGTTTGGGCTGGGCCGCGGTTTTGTGGCCACGGACCGATTGGTGGGCCAGGGCCGTGAGGATCAACAGCGTCGAACCGACCACCACCGCGTACACGCCCACGTCGAAGAACAGCGCGCTGGCGAGGTGAATGTCACCCAGCAGCGGCAAGTCGAAGTGCCAGGTGTGTGTGGTCAGGAACGGATAGCCAACCAGCATCGCACCCAGGCCGGTGAGCGTGGCGAACAGCAGGCCGACGCTCATCCAGCGCAGCGGCCGCAGGCTCATTTGCGCCTCGACCCATTGGGTGCCGGCCACCATGTATTGCAGGATGAACGCCACCGACATCACCAGGCCGGCGACGAAACCGCCACCCGGCTGGTTATGCCCGCGCATGAACAGGTAGAACGACACCACCAGCGCAATCGGCAGCAACAGGCGCACCAGCACCGCCGGGACCATCATGAAGCCAAGCGCGGTATCGCTGGCGTGGCGAGGGTTGACCAGATCGGTGACCACGTCGGGTGCGAGCAAGCGCTGCTGGGCGGGCAATTGCAGGCTTTCCTTCGGTGGACGGAAACGCCGCAGCAGGGCGAACACGCTCAACGCGACTGCCGCCAGCACGGTGATTTCACCGAGGGTATCGAAGCCACGGAAATCCACCAGCATCACGTTGACCACGTTGCTGCCGCCGCCCTCGGGCAGGGCGCGGCTCAGGTAGAACGAGGAAATGTCGTTGGGCGTCTGCCGCGTCAACATGGCGTACGACAGCAACGCCATGCCGCCGCCGACCACGGTCGACAACAGCAAGTCACGGAAGCGGCGGATGCGGGCTTTGCGCAGGGTGCTCGGCAACGGCGAAACTTCTTCGATCCGTCGTGGCAACCAGCGCAGGCCCAACAGGATCAGCACCGTGGTCACCACTTCGACCACCAGTTGCGTCAGCGCCAGGTCCGGCGCCGAGAACCAGACAAAGGTTACGCAGGTCATCAGGCCGCAAACGCTGACCATGGTCAGTGCCGCGAGACGGTGGTACTTGGCTTGATAGGCCGCGCCAAGGGCGCAGGCTATTGCCAGCAACCAGAGGATGACGAACACGATCGAACCCGGAATCTTCGGCCGGTCACCCCAGCTCAGGCTGCTGTGCAGCATCGGGATCAACCCGGCCAGCACGGCGGCGAGCACCATCAGGAACAGTTGGGTTTGCAGGCGCCTGGTGCTGACACGCCGCTCCAGGCGGCGGGCCAGGCGCATCTTGAGCACCAGCGCCAGTTCGAACAGGCGCTTGCCGTTGAATCGACCCACCAGTGGCGGATGGTTGATGCGACCGCGCTTGAGCTGGTTGCGCAGCAGCAGGTAAAGCAACACACCGCAGGACATGGCGATCAGGCTCATGATCATTGGCGCGTTCCAACCGTGCCAGATGGCCAGGCTGTATTCCGGCAACTGCCCGCCAACGACCGGTTGCGCCGCAGCGGCGAGCAACGGGCCGACCACTTGCGCCGGGAAGATCCCGACCACCAGGCAGGCGAACACCAGCAGCTCGACCGGCGCACGCATCCAGCGCGGCGGCTCGTGCGGGGTGTGGGGCAGATCGGTGGCGGGCGGGCCGAAGAACACGTCCACGGTAAAGCGCAGGGAGTAGGCGACGCTGAAGGTCCCGGCGATGGTCGCGACGATCGGCAAGGTGGCTTCGACCCAGGCCGTGGCGTTGATGAACACGGTTTCGGCGAAGAACATCTCTTTCGACAGGAAGCCGTTGAGCAAGGGCACACCGGCCATGGAGGCGCTGGCGACCATGGCCAGGGTCGCAGTGAACGGAATCAGTTTGACCAGGCCGCTGAGTTTGCGGATGTCGCGGGTGCCGCTTTCGTGGTCGATGATACCGGCGGCCATGAACAACGAGGCCTTGAATGTGGCGTGGTTGAGGATGTGGAACACCGCGGCCACGGCAGCCAGAGGGCTGTTCAGCCCGAGCAGCAGGGTGATCAGGCCGAGGTGGCTGATGGTCGAATAGGCCAGCAGACCCTTGAGGTCATTCTGGAACATCGCGCAGTAGGCACCGAGCAACAGGGTGCAGGCCCCGGCGCCGCTGACGATGTAGAACCATTCTTCACTGCCGGATAGCGACGGCCACAGCCGTGCCAGCAGGAACACGCCGGCCTTGACCATGGTTGCCGAGTGCAGATAGGCCGACACCGGTGTCGGTGCGGCCATGGCGTGGGGCAGCCAGAAGTGGAAGGGGAATTGCGCACTTTTGCTCAGTGCGCCAATCAGGATCAGGGGTAGCAGGATAGGGTAGAGGGCATGTGCGCGAATCAGATCGCCGGCGGCCAGGACCTTGTCCAGGTCATAGCTGCCGACCACATGGCCGAGCAACATGACCCCCGCCAGCAAGCACAGACCGCCCGCACCGGTGACCATCAACGCCATATAGGCGCCGCGCCGTGCGTCGGCGCGGTGGTGCCAATAGCCGATCAACAGGAACGAGAAGAGGCTGGTCAGCTCCCAGAAAAACACGATCTGGATCAGGTTGCCCGAGATCACCAGCCCCAGCATGGCGCCCATGAACGCCAGGAAAAACGCGAAGAACCGTGGCACCGGATCGTCCGGAGACATGTAATAACGGGCGTACAACGACACCAGCGTGCCGATGCCCAGCACCAGCATCGAGAACAGCCAGGCGAAACCGTCCATGCGCAGGACAAAGTTCAAACCCAGGCTCGGCAGCCAGAAGAATTCTTCACGGATCACGCCGCCATGGGCGATTTGCGGGTACAGGAGAGCGACCTGGAGGGTGCCGATCAGGGCGACAAGGCCAGCCAGTAGCGATTCGGTGTTACGCGCATTGTGTGGCAGCACCGCTGCCAGACAGCTGCCCAAGAAAGGCAGAAGCAGTAGAACTATCAGGGACATAGGCTTCTAATCTGCGGAAGTTTGTGAAGCATCATACGTGCCAGCTCCCGGATCACCAAACGCCAAGCTGTCGCAGAATCCTACACGGTAGATGGAAAAAGCCTGTTTAACATTGTTTCAGGGATAGGGATTTCGCCTGTACCGGCCCCATCGCGAGCAGGCTCGCTCTCACAGGGAAAGGCATTCCGACTGTGCCCGCGATGGCTATCTATAACACGAAGAAAAATTGCGCTTTAACCCTGGGTCTCCCGCTCCAGCGCTTGCGCTGCCGCAACCGTTTTACCCTTGGTCTTCAACTCACTGACAATCACCGCCGCGACAATCAGCCCCGCCCCCAGCAGTGCGATGGCCGGCAAACGTTCTCCGGCGATCCGCCCGACAATCCCGGCCCAAACCGGCTCACCGGCGTAAATCAATGTGGCGCGAGTCGGCGAAACACTCTTCTGCGCCCAGTTCATCGCCACCTGAATCGCCGCACTCGCCGCGCCCAGCCCCAAGGCACTGCACAACAGTAGCCAGGAAAAGTCCGGAATAGGTTCCTGGGTCGGCACCACCAACAGGAATGACAGCACCGACGTCACCGCCAGTTGCACCACCGTCACCCGTTTAACATCGACTTGGCCGGCGAAGTTGCTGATCAGGATGATCTCGGCGGCAATCGCGATGGCGCTGATCAGCGTGGCGATTTCACCGGGGCTGAAGTTGAGCGCTGCACCGGAGGGGCCGGACAACAGCATCAACCCGGTAAAGGCCAGCATGATCCCGATGCTCGGCATCAGCCCCGGTCGACGGCCCAGCACCAGCCATTGCAACAGGGGCACGAAAGGCACGTAGAGCGCGGTAATAAAAGCCGACTGGCTGCTGGGAATACTCTGCAACCCGACGGTCTGCAAGCCGTAACCAAGCATGATTGCCACGCCGATAAAGGCACCGGCCTTGAGTTCGAACTGGGTCAGGTCCCGCAGGCTGCGCCACGAGAACAGGGCGACGATGATCGCGGCGGCGGCAAAGCGCAGGCCGACGAAAAACATCGGGCCGCTGACGGTCATCGCATGCTGGACCAGCAAAAAGGTCCCGCCCCAGACCATGGTGATCAACACCAGTACGCATTCGGCCTTGCTGAGCCGAAGGAGGCGGGAGGGGGGCTGGGAGGTATTCACCGACGTCATGATCTTGCGTGCTACCTGAGGGGGACGCACAATGCGCCGGAAGTTGGGCAGTATACTGCGCAGCACCACCGAGTGAGCAATATAGTGCACAAAGATTCTTCGCAGCGGGCTTCGGTCCTTCAGCACGTCAGCCAGAATGTTCGACGTCTGCGCCATGCGGCCGACATGAGCCAGGCTGCTTTGGCGGAAAAGTCCGGGGTCAGCCGCCGTATGCTGGTGGCCATCGAGGCCGGTGAAAAGAATGTCAGCCTGACCACCCTCGACCGCGTGGCCGAAGCGTTGGACGTGGCGTTCAGCGATCTGATCCAGGCGCCCGAGGCCCGTGACCACAGCCGCATCAACGAACTGGCCTGGGCCGGGACGATCCCTGGCAGCAAGGCGGTGTTGCTGGCCAAGGCCAACGCTTCCCGTGAAGTCGAACTCTGGGAGTGGCGCCTTGAGCCGGGCGAGCACTACCCGTCGGAGCCGGATGCCGATGGCTGGAGCGAGCAGTTTTATGTCTTCGAAGGTTGCCTGACGCTGATGGTCGGTGATGTGCCGCACAAGATCGCCGCAGGTGAGTTTTTCATGTTCGCCAGCAACCAGCCGCATTCCTATCGCAACGAGGGGGCGGTGGCGGTGCGGTTCGTGCGTAATGTGGTGATCTGACGGTTGGCCCATCAACAGTGACGATCAAGTCCGCGTCCACGGCCTGCGTCCTCGACACCGGCCGGGTGGTGTTGTCCGCCGCGCCAGCGAGCTGCTGGCCCGGGGCGATTTGCATGATTTTTATCCAGGCAATCATTGATCAGTGAGAACGGCATGAGCGAAACCCAAAGCGGACAGCCGACCGACGTCATCCGTCACGCGGACATCCTGATCATCGGCGGCGGCCTTAGCGGCGCGATGCTGGCGGCGCAATTGTTGCGCCTGCCGGGCAAACGCCAGGTGCTGGTGATCGAACCGCGCGCCGAACTGGGGCGCGGCGAAGCCTACAGCGCCGTGGAACTGGGCCATACGCTCAACGGCAACGCCGCGCGCATGAGCGTCGACCCGGACAACGCCGATGACCTGACGCAATGGCTGACCGAATACATCGCCGCCGGAGGGTGGCCAGAGTCGAACGAGCAACCTGTGCCGATCAGTGAACTGTTCCCGCCCCGGGGGATTTTCGGCCTGTATGTGCAACAGCGTCTGGCCGAGGCGCAATCGGTGGGGGCTTTTAACGGTTCGACGGTCGAACATGTGCGGGCAGAAGTAGTGGACTTGCAAACCGCTGCCGAGTCGGTGCGGCTGACGTTGAGCGATGGCCAGCGTTTACAGGGTGCATGTGCGGTGCTTGCCACAGGAATGTTTCCGGCCGCGCGCACGCCGCAGACCGAATCCAGCGGCTTGAACGCGGCGGCACTTGATCCCTGGGATGTGGCGGCCATGCAGCAGCTCGATCCGCAATCGACGGTGCTGATCATTGGCTCGGGCCTGACCATGGTCGATGCCGTGGTGTCGCTGGAACAGGCCGGGCATCGCGGGCCGATCGAGGTGTTTTCCCGTCACGGCTTGTTGCCCCATGTGCGGCGGCAACCACCGGCCTGGGTGGATTTCCTGGCCGAGGATCACAGCATTCGCACACCACGACAGCTGATGCGTGAACTGCGCCGGCATTGCCGCGATGCCATCGCGCAAGGGATTGATTGGCAAGCGCCGTTGGACACGGTGCGCGCGCATATTGGTCGCCTGTGGCATCAGGCCACCGATGTGCAGCGCCGGCAGTTTGTACGCCACGTGCGTCCCTGGTGGGAAAGCCATCACCACCGTTCGCCACCCCTGAGCGCCGAGTTGGTGGAACGCTTGCACGGGGAAGGGCGGTTGCGGATTCAAGCTGCGTCGTTCAAAGGGCTGGAGCCTGCTTCGGGCGGTGGCGTGAGTATTCATATTCGTCGCAGGGCTGAAGCGCAGACGGTTGTCGTCAGGGGCGCGGCGTTGATCAACTCCAGTGGCATCGAGTACGACTGGCGCCGGGTCGCCCGGCCGTTGCCGCAGCAATTGCTGGCGCGCGGGCTGATTCGGCCGGGGCCGTTGGCCTTGGGGATCGCCGCCGAGGTGGATGGTGCGGTGCTGGATGCCGAAGGACGGGTGGCTGACCGGCTGTTCGCCATGGGCCCGCCGTTGCGTGGGATGTGGTGGGAAAGCACCGCCGTCACCGACGTCGCCGGCCAGGCCAAGGCGTTGGCTGCACGATTGGCAACGCTGTAACGACTATTGGAATAACCCTGTGGCGAGCGAGCTTGCTCGCGCTGGGCTGCACAGCGGCCCCAGGATTTTGTGAGCGCTACGCACTCAAGCGCGAGCAAGCTCGCTCGCCACATTGGAAATGAAGAAACCCCGCACGTTGGCGGGGTTTCTTGTTTCAAGCAGCCCAAGGCCGTTGATCAATAGCGCTGATATTTGGAACCGAACTCAGGACGATTTTCGGCGACGTAGAGTTTGCTCGCCTGGGTGTCTTTCTGGTCAACGCTGACGGTGTTCACGTTCAGGATGGCCGGTTGGCTGACTTTGGCTGCTGCTACGACGGGGGTCGTTGCGTGTGGGGCGGCGATGGCGGAAGTGGCGCCAAGAACCGAAAGGGCGAAGCCGATACCGATGATGCTTTTCATGATGTTGCTCCAGAGTGTGGGGAGAAGATGTGGCTACTGTAGTGCTGGAGCGCCGTGATGAAAAAACACCCTGACGCATAGTCATTATCGAGAGCGATGATCCTCAAAAAACAAAACTGTGGGAGCGGGCTTGCCCGCGATGGGGACCTGACAGACGACGATGATGTCGCCTGGCATTCCGTCATCGCGGGCAAGCCCGCTCCCACAGGGATATTTGCTGATTCGACTGATCGTGATCAGTAGCGCTGATATTTTGAACCGAACTCGGCACGGTTTTCGGCGACGATCACGCCGCCGAGCAGCGCGTTGTGAGGGATCGAAGCCACTCGCTCTCGCAGTTCTTGCAAACGATCGGCACCACCTTCGGCGACGCGGTTCTGGATCAGGCGGTCAGAGCCACCTTCGGCGACGCGATTCTGGATCAGGCGGTCAGAGCCACCTTCGGCGACGCGATTCTGTATCAGGCGGTCAGAGCCACCTTCAGCCACGCGATTTTGTTGCAACCGGTCTGAACCGCCCTCTGCCAACAGCGACTGGATCTGACTGTTTGACACGGTGTTCGAGGTGTTGGCCGATGCCAGGCTGGACAAGCCAAGACCGCCCACCAAGGCGAGGCCGAGTGCCAGGGACGAAACTTTCGAGAAGTTGAACATGGGTAATTCTCCGTGCGCTTAAGTGTGAGGGGTCAGTAGCTCGTGCTAGCTGGTGTTCACAGTTAAACGCCGGGGTGTATCGCTGATGTGTGCCTGAAACGCTCGAAATCGGCGTTTAGGTATCCGGGGGAGGATTTTATACAGACGGATACAAAACCCTCGGTAAATGCTTATACCTGGGTATCGAGCATTTCCACCGGATAGGAAAAAACGTAGCCCTCGCTGCGCACGGTCTTGATGTAGGTCGACTCCCGCGAGTCATCCTTGAGTCGTTGGCGCAGGCGGCTGACCAGCAAGTCGATGGACCGGTCGAACAGGTCGGCATCGCGGCCTTGGGTCAGGTTGAGCAATTGATCACGGCTGAGCACCCGTTGCGGGTGATCGAGGAATACCCGCAGCAGCCGGTATTCGGCGCCGCTGAGGGCGACCAGGGTGTCGTCTTCGTCCAGCAAGTGGCGCGCGGTGGTGTCCAGGCGCCAGCGGCCGAAGCTGAGCAGGCGGCCGCTTTCGGTGATCAGCAGGTTCGGTGGCAGCATCCGGGTGCGGCGCAACACGGCGTTGATCCGCGCCAGCAGTTCGCGGGCGGCGAAGGGTTTGGTCAGGTAGTCGTCGGCGCCCATTTCCAGGCCGAGGATGCGGTCGGTTTCGTCGTTGCGCGCGGTGAGCATCAGGATGGGCGTGGCTTTGTGTTTGCCTGAGCGCAGTTCGCGGCACAGGACCAGGCCGTCATCGCCGGGGAGCATGATGTCGAGGACGATCAGGTCGACCTGGTTGGTTTCGAGGAAGCTGCGCATGTGCCGGCCGTCGGGGACCATGGTGGTGCGCAGGCCGTTTTTTTTGAGGTAGTTGCCTACCAGTTCGCGAATTTCACGATCGTCGTCGACGATCAGGATATGGTTGGTGTGGTCCATGGGGTGATCCTTTTGTTATTCGCGGTTTGGGGCATTCTAGAGGAGCGGCGGGGATTGTGGTTGGCGGATTTTTTTGGGCTTGGCGGCCTTGTAGCCGACCATGCTTTGGGTGGGTTGCGTACATATCCGTTTCTGCGGTAACGGCTGCTTAGGGTTCCGCTCTTACAGCGGGTCACTTTGGAAAAGCCCCAAAGTAACCAAAGGGCTCTTGCCCCTTTCGTTCGGTGCCTCGCTGTGGCTCGGCATGCCCGCGCTCCGGTCCTGCTCCGTGGACCCGCCGCCATCGGCCATCCATGGCCGGGGGCGGCTAACCCGGCATCCATGCCGGGTTGCCCACTGCGCAGCACCTGCGCTCGGCCTCTCGATGGGGCAAGAAAATCAAAAGCCAAATCAAAAGCGCGGCGGCCTGACAGCCGACCTGGCTGTTGTGGCCACACCCGATTTCTGTGCGAGCTGGCCTGCCAGCGATGGCGGCCTGACTGTCAGCCTTGCATTTGCTGGTGTACATATCCGTTGCTGCGGTAACGGCTGCTTAGGGTTCCGCTCTTACAGCGGGTCACTTTGGAAAAGCCCCAAAGTAACCAAAGGGCTCTTGCCCCTTTCGTTAGGTGCCTCGCTGTGGCTCGGCATGCCCTCGCTCCGGTCCTGCTCCGTGGGCCCGCCGCCATCGGCCATCCATGGCCGGGGGCGGCTAACCCGGCATCCATGCCGGGTTGCCCACTGCGCAGCACCTGCGCTCGGCCTCTCGAGGGGGCAAGAAAATCAAAAGCAAAAGCCAACGGCAACGCCAACGCGAGGCGGCCTACCGGCCGGCCTGTTTGTCGGGTTCGTCCGCATTCCCCCCTGTAGGAGCCGGCTTGCTGGCGATGGCGTCGTAGCAGCCACATGATCTGATAGATGTATCCCGCCACCAGCATTCCCTTTGGAACACGGCTTTTCCCCGGCCCTGAAAGCAACAAGCCGAAGCAATCGCTCCGGCTTGTGTCATCAGCAGTTCATTCCATCAGTCACGCAACCACTCGATAACACGGCACATAAGCCGCACCCCCCGGCAACTTCATCCGGTGCTGTGCGACAAATGCCTTGAGCAGTTGATCCAGCGGCTGCATGACCGCCGCATCGCCACGGATTTGATACGGACCGTGTTGTTCGATCAGGCGGATGCCCTTGTCCTTGACGTTGCCGGCGACGATGCCGGAGAACGCGCGGCGCAGGTTGGCGGCCAGTTCGTGGGGCGGCAGGTCGCGGCTGAGTTTGAGGTTGGCCATGTTTTCGTGGGTCGGGTCGAACGGGCGCTGGAAGCCTTCGTCGATTTTCAGCAACCAGTTGAAGTGGAACGCATCGTTGCGCTCGCGGCGGAACTGTTTGACCGCCTTGAGGCCCACGGTCATCTGTCGGGCGACTTCTGCCGGGTTGTCGATGATGATCTGGTAATGCTGCTTGGCAGCCTCACCGAGGGTGGCGCCGACGAAGGCGTCGATTTGCTCCAGGTATGGCGCGGCGTGTTTCGGGCCGGTGAGGATGACCGGGAAGGGCAGGCCTTCGTTGTCCGGGTGCATGAGGATGCCGAGCAGGTACAGGAACTCTTCCGCGGTACCGGCGCCGCCCGGGAAGATGATGATGCCGTGGCCGACGCGAACGAAGGCTTCCAGGCGTTTTTCGATGTCCGGCAAGATCACCAGTTCGTTGACGATCGGGTTCGGCGCCTCGGCGGCGATGATGCCCGGTTCAGTCAGACCGAGGTAGCGGCCACCGTGGATGCGCTGTTTGGCGTGGGCGATGGTGGCGCCTTTCATCGGGCCTTTCATCACGCCGGGGCCACAGCCGGTGCACACGTCGAGGCTGCGCAGGCCCAGTTCGTGGCCGACTTTCTTGGTGTATTTGTATTCTTCGGTGTTGATCGAGTGGCCGCCCCAGCACACCACGATCTTCGGCTCGACGCCGGGGCGCAGGGTGCGGGCGTTGCGCAGCAGGTGGAAGACGTAGTCGCTGATGCCCTGGGAAGTGCTCAGGTCGATGCGTTGGCTGTCGAGTTCGTTTTCGGTGTAGACGATGTCGCGCAGGGCGCTGAACAGCATTTCACGGGTGCTGGCGATCATTTCGCCATCGACGAAAGCGTCGGCGGGGGCGTTCAGCAGTTCCAGGCGTACGCCTCGGTCCTGTTGGTGAATGCGGATTTCGAAGTCCTTGTAGGCTTCGAGAATGGTCTTGGCGTTGTCGACGTGGGCGCCGGTGTTGAGGATGGCCAGGGCGCATTGGCGGAAGATGTCGTAGGTGCTGCCGGATCCGGCTTCGCTCAGTTGCTGGACTTCCCGTTGGGAGAGTGTTTCCAGGCTGCCTTTCGGGCTGACCGAAGCATTGATTACTTGTCGTTGGGTCATTCAATGATCCTTAAAACGATGTCATTCCTACAGAAACAACGAATGGCATCCGAATAGTGTGTATCCATGAAAGAAGATGGCACTAAATACGCGGTCTCGCCATGTCCCCGATTGACGATGAAAAGATGAAAAGGGAGCCCAGCATAGCTAAATCCCGTGCAGAGGCGATAATGCCCCGCAGTCTTTTTGATGCAGAGTCTTTTTACCACTGAAGAAAGGAATCGCGACGCAATGTTCGAAATCCAGCCGATGGACGCCCAAACCTACCGGCAACAGACCCGGCGCAGCACGCTGATCATTGCGCTGATCTTCGTGGCGCTGGCGATGGTGCTCTCGACGGCGGCGGTGGCTGTGTTCGGCGAGCCCGGCGGCGACAACCTGCGGTTCAACATCGGCGGTGTGTTTGCCGCGGTGCTGTTGATGGCGGCGCTGATGCGCAAAGTGTTCTGGACCCAGGAATGGATGGCGCCGGCGGTCTATAGTTGGCAACTCAAGCGCAGCCTGATGAGTGTCACCAACGTCATGCATCACGTCACGGCCGCCGTGCAGGCGGACGATCCGACGGCCATGAAGCTGCTTCGGTTCTATCATCTGGGGTTGAGCCAAATGCACGAACTGGACGGTAACTCCAGCGACCATGGGCAATTGAGCCGGGAAATGCAGCAACACGAAGCACGAATGCAGGCGCTGGGGCTTGATCCGCAGCAAATACGCCTGGACCCGGCATGGCTGGAGGCGGTGAAGCGCACATCAGGCTAACCCCGATAGCCGTGGGCATCCCGGGGAAGGCATAGTGAGTAGAAATCGAGCAGGAAGCCTCGTTTTCCCAATCATCAAGGAGCGAGCGACATGGGGCATCCGTCCATTCACGATCGTATCGAAACTAGCCGGCCTGGCGTTGCCCGCCTGAAGATTCGCTCCGCAGTGACGCTGCTGGTTGCGGTCTGCCTGTCGATGGCGGTGATTGTCATCTGGGAGGCCTGGAGTTCTCGCCAGTACCACCTGCATGACAAGGAAGTGGCCATGTCCAACCTTGCGCAGACCCTGGCCTCGCAAGCGCAGGCGACGATCAAACAGGCCGATACGCTGCTGTTTACCCTGGTCGATCGCCTTGAAAACGATGGCATCGATGAGGGCCGGATCAATCGCTTGCAGCGTCTGCTCAGCGCCCAGCGCAGTGAATTGAAACAGATCCATGGCCTGTTTGTGTATGACGAAACCGGGCGATGGATCGCCAATTCAAACGGCGCCGAAGTCGGTGTGGCGAACAATTCGGACCGTGAATACTTCATCTTTCATCGTGATCACCCTGATCGCGGCCCGCACATCGGCCCGTCGATCAAGAGCCGTTCCAGCGGCGAATGGATCATGACCGTATCGCGTCGGCTCAATCATCCCGACGGCAGCTTTGCCGGCGTCGCACTGGCGACGATTTATCTCAGCCACTTCCTGCAGCTCTACGACAGCATCGACATTGGCAGGAACGGTGTGATCAACCTGATCGCCGATGATGCACGCATTGTCGTGCGTCGACCGTTCCATGATGCGGACATCGGTTCCAGCCTGACCAAGAGCCCGCTGTTCACCCAGTTGCTGCCCGTCAGCAGTGCGGGCACGGCCACGATCACATCGGTGATCGACGGCGTCGAGCGCGTGACGGGTTATCGTCGGGTCGAGGGCTATCCGCTGATTGTCTTTACCGCGTTGAACAAAGATGAAGTGTTGGCGAGCTGGCGCAAGGAATCGTTGCTCAGTGCCGCGATCGTCTCGTTGTTGCTGGGGTTTTTGGGCGTGCTGGGGTATCGCCTGATCAAATTGATGAAACAGCAAAACCGCATTCAGAATGAACTGCTCGGCGCCCAGGACAAGTTGCTGGAGGTCAATCGCAACCTGGAGCTGTTGGCGCTGGAAGACGCCCTCACCGGGCTGGCCAACCGGCGTCAGTTCGATCTGTTCATTCAGGCCGAAGCGGGGCGTGCCCGGCGCAACCATACCGGCCTCGCGCTGCTGATGATCGATGTCGATCATTTCAAGGCCTTCAACGATCGCTATGGGCACCTGGCGGGCGACGACTGCTTGCGCAAGATCGGTGCGATCATCGTCGACACCATCAAGCGTCCCGGTGACCTGGCGTCGCGTTTCGGTGGCGAAGAGTTTGCCGTGGTGCTGCCGGGGACCGATTACGTGGGGGCGTTTTTGCTGGCGGAGAAAATCCGTAGCGCGGTGCTCGCCAGCGGCCTGGAGCACAGTGAAAGTCCCGAAGGGGTTGTGACGGTCAGTGTCGGCGTCTGTGGCTACGATGCGGATTCACAAGCGGCGACCGAAGACTTGATCGGTGCTGCCGACAAGGCGTTGTATGTGGCCAAGGCCAGCGGTCGAAACATGAGCGTCATCGCCAACTGAGGTGCAGACAAAGCGGTCACTGCCCTGAACCCGTTTGCTCCTCAATCCTCGGACTGCGATCTTTCAACGGGACCACCGCTTGATCACCTGAACATAGACCACCCCGTTGACCAGCAACACCAGACCGGCCAGCCACAGTTGAATGCCCGGCGTCAGACCGGCCGGGTAAATGATCGGCCACACATAATGCTCGATGAAACCAGCGCCATAACCGCTTTGACCGGCAGCGTGGCGCATCAGGTTTTCCCAGCGCGTCAGCGGGCAGGGCAGGTGGAAGAATTCCACCGCCACACCCCATGCGGCGCAGGGCAGGTGCCAGCCGATCAGGCGGCGCCATTTGAGCAGCAGCAACCCGCCGAACAAGACGAAGAGAATGAACGCCAGGTGGAACAGCACCAGCCCATCGGCAGCAATTCGGTAAAGCATGTCGACTCCCGCTGGGGTCAGGCGATCGCTCTATCCTACTCGCGAAAATCAGTGAACTGCGCGTGCTTGCGTCCGTTGTGCCTGGCTTGATAGCGCAACTTGTCGACCTGTTCGACGAATTCCAGCGCCGTATTGTGCAGGGAAGCATGCTCAACAAAGATCAAACGACGGAGAACTCGTGTGCGATCTGAGTGGAACGGGTTCGTGGCAATGCGCAAGATTGTTCAAGCCTTCGGCTGCGACTGCTGGCACAGTCTGGCGTCTTTCTTCTGGTTGTAGAGCGTTATGTCCAACTCACACTTGCCGCGCCGTGCGTTTCTTCGCGGTGCCGCAGCGATCATGCCATTGTCCCTGGCCACCGCGCCCTGGGGCTTGCTGGCCGGATCCATGGCCATCGAGGCCAATCTCACGCCGCTGCAAGGGCAGGGCCTGTCGAGCATTGTCTTTGCCGGCGCCGCGCAACTGGTGGCCATCGGCATGCTCAAGGGCGGGGCCGGGATCTTTTCGATCCTGTTGACCACGTTGTTGCTGACCTCCCAGCATTTACTCTACGGGATGAGCATGCGCTCGGTGATTTCGCCGTTGCCAGGTCGCTGGCGGGTGGGCCTGGGATTTCTGCTCACCGACGAGTTGTTTGCCCTGACCAGCCAGCACGACAAACAGCAGTTCGATCGCTGGTACGCCTTGGGCGTCGGCCTGACGTTCTACATTGCCTGGAACCTCTTCACCCTCGCCGGGATCGTGCTTGGCAGCAGCATTCCCGGCCTGGAACACCTGGGGCTGGATTTCTCCATTGCCGCCACTTTTATCGCGCTGATCACCCCGGTGGTGCGCAACGTGCCGACGGTGGTCTGTGTAGCCGTTTCGTTGTTCTGCTCGGTGCTGTTCAGCTATTGGCAATGGGGCTCGGCGCTGGTGCTGTCGGGGCTGGCGGGCATGACTGCCGGGTTTATCTGCAACAAATTCCAGGGAGCGCGCACATGATGGTCTGGGCAGTCATTTTCGGCATGGGCGTGCTGGTGTTTCTCAATCGTTATGTCTTTCTCGAGCCGCGGCTGCCACTGCGCCTGAGCAGCAATGCCCGGCAGTTTCTGGGCTTCGCCGTGCCCGGGATGTTGACCGCGATTTGCGGGCCGATCGTGTTCATGCCCGAGAAACAACTGAACCTGCAATGGGACAACCCGTACCTGATCAGTTCGCTGGTGGCGGTCTGCCTGGTGCTCTACACCCGCAACACCTTGCTCAGTATGTTGTTGAGCATGGGCTTCTTCTTTTTGCTGCGCGGGTGGCTGTAAGTCGGGCACAGGATTCTGTTCTACGCTTAAAACGGATGAACGATCCCTTCAGGAAGAGAGGTGAACATGGCAAGCGACCCCAAGCGTCCGGACCCGGAAGACGACATGGATGAACCGACAGAAGAAGAGCTTGAACAGCAGCGAAAATCGGAGAAGACGTGGAAACACGACGACAGTCGCGAGCTGTCGGATCGTGACATCGAAATTCCATTAAAACCCTGACCGAAACGTGCCCCTGTAGGCGCTGCCGCAGCTTGCGGCAGCGCCTACGTGGATGGCGCATGGGTCTGTTAAAAGAAAAAGAGGGTCAACGAACCTCTGGTAATGCGAAGGTTGCGAGCGCGGGGTTCAGGCGTCGTCCGACGGCATAAAGTCGGGATGAGCGGCCCGAAAACCCAATGTCTTGTCGATCCATGCATTGAGCTCGTTGACCATCACCGGGGGCTTGCCCGGGTAGTTTTCGAGGGTTGTACTCAGAATTTCATTGATATTGGGGATTGAACGCAAGTTACGGGTCTGTATGTATTGCCCGATGAAACAGTCGAGTTGGTAGTGCTCTGTCTTTGTAAGATGAACACGAGCCAAACCCACGACTTGATTATTTATAAAATCGTCGCGCAATTTAGTTCTCTGCAAGGCTTGGTGTATGGGAATTCCTTAATTGCTGACTCTTTGGTCAGCTGATGGTGCCGCTGGAAATACGGCGCGAATATTAGCGTTAGCGACAAAAAATGTATGCAAAGCGACTCGCTGGTCAGACCAGCGGTTAAACATCGAATACGGGTGTTAACTCACCGAAACAGTCATTGTTAAAGTTGTAACTTTATCTTTCGGAAATAACTGTTATTTATGTCAGAGTCACTGTCGATATTGACACTTCAGGTCACTTCAATAATTAATTCCGGTCCCTGGTTTCTCGTATTGCCAACCGCTTTGCCAACCTTGTGCCAGCAGAACGCGTGACTGTCTTCACCTTGCAAAAGTACCATTTGCTCCGCGCGTTCCCGGGGCGTGGCCGGGTCCAGCCATTCCCGCGCCAGTTCGGCTGAAAACACCACCGGCCGACGGTCATGAATGTCCAGCATGCCGCCGGCGCTGTCGGCGGTGATGATCACAAAGCCATCGTCTTCCCTGGGCGCTGCGCCGCCAGTCGGGAACTGGCCGATGGCAGCGCAGAACACCGGTCCCTGATCACGTCGCCGGATCAGCCAGGGTTGCCGTGTGCCGTCTCCGGCATCGACCCATTCGAACCAGTTGTCGACCGGGCAGATCGCCCTGTGTGGCCAGATCGACCGAAAGAACGGACCGTGGGCAACTTTCTCGACCCGCGCATTGATCGGCGCGGCGCGATCCTTGGCCCAATGCGGACGCCAGCCCCAGCGCTGCGAATCGGCGTGCAGGCCGTCGTCCTCCCGATGCAACAGCGCCAGTTGCGTGGTGGGCGCCGCGTTGTAGCGTGCCAAGGGCTGATCGCCGACGTGGTTGATCAGCGCGTCGGGAATGCTCAGCACCGCGACGAAATCGTGGATGCCCCGGTATTGCGACAAGCGTCCGCACATCGACTGGTTCCTCTGGCCAAGGCTTTCAGTCTAGTTGCCTCAGATCACGTGCGCCCGTTGCAACTCGGTCAATGACAACGCCTTGAGTTGCGCCAGTAGCGGGTCCCGCCGATCACGAGGGTGCGCCAGCTGCACCGCCAGTTCCTGTCGAATACTGCTCGGGCGATTGTCCATCACCAGTACGCGATCACTCAGGTAAAGCGCCTCGTCGACATCGTGTGTCACCAGCAGCAGGGCGATGGCGTGGCGCTCGGCCAGTTGCAGCAGCAGGTCCTGGAGTTTCATGCGGGTAAAGGCATCCACCGCGCTGAAGGGTTCATCGAGCAACAGCACTTGCGGTCGCGAGTAGAGGCCCCGGGCTATCGCCACCCGCTGCGCCATGCCACCGGAAAGCGCCTTGGGCAAGGCCTGGGCAAATCCGTCGAGGCCGACTTCCTTGATCAGTTGTGCAACCCAGGCCTTGTCATAATGCTTGTCGGCGCTGAAACCGATGTTTTGCTCGACCGTTAGCCACGGCATCAGCCGCGGTTCTTGAAACACGAAAGCGACTTCACCGGCATTGCTGCGCAGGCTGCCCTGGAAGTCTTTTTCCAGCCGGGCGACGATCCGCAGCAAGGTACTTTTGCCGCAGCCGCTGGGGCCGAGCAGGCTGACGGTTTCCCGGGCCTTCAACTGTAAATGGACGTTGTTGAGCACGGTCGTGGCGGCGAAGGATTTGCGCTCGACGTGGATATCCAGCAAGTGTCCGGTCATGACTTAACCCTCTGAGCTTTGGCCGTTGAACGTATCGCGCCAGGCCAGGAAGCGTTTCTCCAGGCTGGCAAGCAGGCCGTCGCTGAGTTTGCCCAGCAGCGCCAAAACGATGATCGCTGCCAGCACGATGTCCGGGCGTGACGTCTCGCGACCGTCGCTGAGCAAATAACCCAAGCCTTTGGTGGCGGCGATCAACTCGGCGGCCACCAGAAACATCCAGGCCAGGCTCAAGCCGCTGCGCAATCCGGTGAAGAGGCCGGGCAGGGCGGCGGGCAGCAGAATCCGCTGCACCAGGCGACGGCGGCTGAAACCGTACATTTGCCCGACCTCCACCAGTTTGCGGTCGATGTTGCGGATCGCCGCGACGCCATTGAGGTACACCGGGAAAAACGCGCCAATGGCGATCAGGACGATCTTCGAGGTTTCGTCGATACCCAGCCACAGCAGCAACAGCGGCACCCAGGCCAGGCTCGGGATCGAGCGCAGGCCGGCGAACGTCGGTTCCAGCCAGGCTTCGGCTTCACGACTCAAACCGACCCAGGCGGCAAACACCAGGGCCAGGCCTGCGCCAATGCTGAAACCCAGCAGTACGCGCAACAGGCTGGCACCGATGTGTTTCCACAATGCACCTTCGGCCAGTTCCTTGAGAGTCAGGGCGATTTCGCTGGGGGCGGGCATTTGGTAGGACGGCAGCCAGCCGATGCGCACGACGAATTCCAGCACCAGCACTATCAGCACCGGCAGGGCCAGGCCTTTGAGGCGCAGGCGCCAGGTCTTGTCAAGGCGGTGCGGTGCAGGCAATGCCAGGTGGGTGGGCAGGGTTTTGGTTTTGCTGGTCATGTTTTTCTCCAGACATCAAAAGATCGCAGCCTGCGGCCGCTCCTACATAGCGTCCCTGTAGAAGCTGCCGCAGGCTGCGATCTTTTGCTTTTACTGACGTGCCACGGTTTCTTTGAAGCCGGTGTCGATCAACTGATCGATCACCTGATCGACGTTCACCCCACGGCGGACCAATTCCTCGGAAACCAGAATCGGTGTAGCGGACTTGGAGGCGAGCACATCCTTGGCAGTCAGTTGCGGGCTGCCCAGGTCGGTGCGCGACAGTTGCAGCTTGGCCACTTCCAGCGACAGGCCGGATTCGGTGGCGAGCAGCTTCGCCAGTTCGTCAGGATTGTTTACCGCCCATTCCCGGGCCCTTTGGTCTGGGGCAAGGCCTTTTCCAGAAAACCGAAATGCTTGAGCACCAGGCTGACCGGCGAATAGTAGGCGTAATCCAAATGCACTTCGGCTGGCGGCGTTTCAGCCGCCTGCGCCATAGGTTGCAGGCTCAGAGCCAGGACACAGGCGCCGAGCAGGGACCTGATCAACGCAAAACGGAAGGTGGATTTCATGGGAGGCTCCGGGCAAGGCGGCGAGGTTCTTATGTCTAAAAAAGTATTTTTCACGATTGCTTCCTGCATAAAAGGAATATTGCAGGCTCTGTGCCATGTTCGCGGTGCGCCGGTTTTCAAGGCTTGCAGGACGACGGAGAGGGTGATGGGCTGTACTCAGGAAAACAGTCTGTTGAGTCACTGTTGCTGGGCAAACACTTGATTGTTCGAGTCATGAGCTTATGCGTAAATCGAATTTCAACAGCTTCTTGTAAGAGCGTTATGGTCTATCAAATTCGCCTTCAAGGAGTTCTCGATGAACCTGTCCCGATTGGTGCGCGGTCTGTTGACCAGCGCTTTGTTTTCCGCGCCATTGGCCTACGCTGCCGAGCCTGTGGTCCTGCATATCGGGGACCAGAACTACTACAACATTCGCGCCTCGGTTGAAGCGTCTGGCGTATTGAAGGACGCGCCGTACACCGTCGACTGGAAACACTTCCAGGCGGCCGCACCCCTGGCCGAAGCGCTGAACACCGGCGCGCTGGACCTGGGTTTTCTCGGTGACTCGGGCTTTCTGTTTCTCGCTGCCAAACAGGCGCCGGTCAAACTGATCGGTGTGTCGCGGCAGAACCCCGACACCATCGCCTTGCTGGTACCCAAGGACTCGCCGGTAAAAACCATCGCTGATCTCAAGGGTAAGAAAGTCGCCTACTGGCCCGGCGCCTGGAGCCAGCAGTTGACCTTGCGCGCCCTGGAAAAAGCCGATTTGCCGGAAGACTACGTCGACTTCATCAAGCTGATGCCGATCGACGCTGCCGCTGCGTTGCCTCAAGGCAGCATCGATGCCTTTCCGGTGTGGGAACCGTACATTTCCCAGCAAATACTGTTCTCCGGCGCGCGGCCGATTCTCACCGCAAAGAACCTGATGCCTGGTCTCAGTGCCATTGCCGCCTCAACGCCCTCGATCGACAGCAAGCGTGAAGCGATCGCCGATTTCCTCGGGCGTCTGAAAAAGGCCCGGGCGTGGGTCGATAACCATACCGACGAGTACGCCGACCTCTGGGCCAAGAAAGCCAATCTCGACCAGAACGTGTCCCGCCACTGGCTGCGTCAGGCGCACATGACCGTCGGCCCGGTCGACGCCCAGGCTGCCAAGGATTTGCAGAGCACCGCGGACTTCCTGTTCAAGGTCAAGGCACTGCCAGCGGAACTGGCCACGGCGCCGATCATTGACGGCTCATTCCAGCAGGCGCTGGCGCAGTAAACGAGCCTCGGAACCAAACTCTGTGTACCCTTATCCAACTTCGGCTCGCAGCGCTGCGGGCCGAAGAAGGATGAACGGGCGAAGGAATTTTGCCGTTTGACGTGTTGACCGCAACGGTCTGGCCCAAGGCAAAACATGAAACAGTGGTTGAAGATACTCATGACCGGCGCGATCACCGCCAGTCTGCTGGGCTGTATTGCAGCGCCCATCGACATGACCCCGCAAACCGAACAACGCCTGCGCGCGCAACCGCCGATCCGCTTTCTGCTGACATTCGATGACGGTCCCTCCGCCTCGAGTTTCTGGAACCCCACCGAAACCGTGCTCGACAGTCTGGCGGTGAATTCGCTGCAAACCGACATCAAAGCGGTGTTCTTCGTCCAGTCCCGCGCCACACGGGCCGGCAACAGTGAGATCGGCCGCGCGGTCATGCACCGCGAGCGCGATGCCGGGCACATTCTGGCCTTTCATACGGCCACGCCTTCACACACCAATCACCGTTCTCTGGACGCGCAAGAATTGCAGCAGGCGCTCACCGATGGCAGTGCCGATATCGCCGCGATCAGCGGCGCGCCCCCAACCCTGGTGCGGCCGCCATTCTGGAGTTACGACAAGCGCACATTCGCCGCTTATCAGCAACATGGCCTGCATGTGTTGCTCACCGACCTGAGCGCCAACGATGGCAAGATCTGGGGCTTCAATGCCAGCCCGCGGCGGCGTTCGCACATGCTGCGTTCAATGTCCGAGGTGCGCGAGCGCATCGCCCGTGGTGAGCTGCCCGTGGTGGACGGGGTGATTCCGGTGGTGGTGACCTTCCATGACCTCAATCGCTACACCGCCCGGCATACCCGCGAGTACTTGCAGATCCTGCTCGACAGCGCCCAGGCGACCGGCGTCAGGACCGCAGATCAGCCGTTTTACGACGACACCGCCGCACTGCAACGCGCGGCGATGGCGCGCACGTTGCGCGACAGTTCGCAGCCGGTTGAACTGCCGGGCGTGTGGAACTGGATCTGGAAGGACAATCCGCATTGAACAATCTGTTCAAAGTGAGAGGCATTTAACATTTTTCGCTGGCGCAAAATCGGCAAAGGCGATCTATGCTGAAACGGATCCAAACCGATCAACTGTCGCCGAGGCACCGGCCATGGTTCCTATTTCAGTACTTTGCAACATAGTAGAGTCCGGTTTTGAGCCGCTGACCTGCGAGTGCACGGAAACCCTGGGCCTATTGCGCATCGAGGTTTTCGAGCCCGCTTCCGGCGACGTCAAGCTGTTGATCGATGGCGTTTCGACCGAGCAACTGACCAGCGTGCGGGCCATCTCCGAGCTGATCGGCGAGTTGCGTACCGAGATGAGCGCCGGACGCCGGGCCTTTGCCGGCTGAGCCGATCGTTGATTAACACCGAACCTGTGGCGAGGGAGCAAGCTCCCTCGCCACGATCCTTATATTTCCTGTGGCAACAGTTCATCAATCATCCGCAGGCAATGGTTCAAGCCCGGCGACACATCGCCCACCCGCCGACTGAGAATGATCGGCGAGGTCGCGTTGTCTTCCAGTAATGGCGTGAAGCCGATGTCGTCGCGGTGCAGCAATTGCACCGAGGCCGGCACCAGCGTGACCCCGATTCCGGCCCCTACCAAACCAATCGCCGTTTGCAGTTCGTTGGTCCATTGCGCGACGTGGATGCTCACGCCGTAGGATTCGAACAGCGCGATGACGTGATCGGCATAGCTGGGGCGCGGGTTGCCGGGGTAGAGCACAAAGGGTTCCCTGGCCAGATCGCGCAGGCTGATGGGGCCGGCAAGCAAAGGATGCCCGGCGGGCAGGGCGGCAACCAGGCGGTCTTCGGTCAGTACGGTTTGTACGATGGCCGGGTCGTCGATGCGGATGCGTCCGAAGCCGATATCGATACGTCCGGCCTTCAATGCCTGCACCTGTTGCAGGGTGGTCATTTCCGAAAGGCCCAACTCCAGCTCCAGCGGCTCGCCACTGCGCAAGCGGCGGATCAGTTCCGGGAGCACGCCGTACAGCGTCGACGGCGCAAAACCGATGCCCAGCCAGGTTTTTTCTCCCAGCCCGATGCGTCGCGTGTTGTCGCAAATCTTGTTCAGCTGTTCGAGCAGGGCGGTGGAGTGCTCATGGAAAAACCGTCCGGCGTCGGTCAACTTCAGCGGTCGCCCGCGCTCCAGCAGGATCACCCCCAGTTCATCCTCCAGCTGCTGGATCTGCCGGCTCAAGGGCGGCTGGGCGATGTGCAGCAGTTCGGCGGCGCGGGTGAAGTTGAGGGTTTGCGCCAAGACCTGGAAATAGCGCAGGTGCCGCAGTTCCATGGAGCCTCCGGATGTCAGTTGTTTGCATACCTTTAAGGTATCAAGTCAGACCAATTCTATATTGGCATCGAGAAAAAAGCCGTACGAGAATCGATTCCAGAACTTCAAGAACCTGACGGGTATCGAAATGCTTGCAACAGCCATTGAGTCGATCGAGACGATCATCGTCGATCTGCCGACCATCCGCCCGCACAAGCTGGCGATGCACACCATGCAGAACCAGACCCTGGTGATCATCCGCGTCCGGTGCGCCGACGGCATCGAAGGCATCGGCGAATCCACCACCATTGGTGGCCTGGCCTACGGCAACGAAAGCCCGGACAGCATCAAGACCAACATCGACAAACATTTCGCGCCACTGTTGATCGGCCAGGACAGCGGCAACGTCAATGCCGCCATGTTGCGCCTGGAGCGCAGCATCCGTGGCAACACCTTTGCCAAATCCGGGATTGAAACCGCGCTGCTCGACGCCCAGGGCAAACGCCTCGGCCTGCCGGTCAGCGAATTGCTCGGCGGCCGGGTGCGTGATGCGCTGCCAGTGGCCTGGACCCTGGCCAGTGGCGATACCGAAAAAGACATCGCCGAAGCGGAAAAAATGCTCGACCTGCGTCGCCACCGCATCTTCAAACTGAAGATTGGTGCCGGCGAGGTCAACCGCGACCTGGCCCACGTGATTGCGATCAAGAAAGCCCTGGGCGACCGCGCCAGTGTGCGGGTCGACGTCAATCAGGCCTGGGACGAAGCTGTCGCGCTGCGTGCCTGCCGGATTCTCGGGACCAATGGCATCGACCTGATCGAACAGCCGATCTCGCGCAACAACCGCGCCGGCATGGCGCGTCTGAACGCCATGAGCCCGGCGCCGATCATGGCCGACGAGTCCATCGAGTGTGTGGAAGATGCGTTCAACCTGGCTCGCGAAGGCGCGGCTTCGGTGTTCGCCCTGAAGATTGCCAAGAATGGCGGCCCGCGCGCCGTGTTGCGCACCGCCTCTATCGCCGAAGCGGCGGGTATCGCCCTGTACGGCGGCACCATGCTCGAAGGTGGCCTGGGCACCATGGCCTCGGCGCATGCCTTCGTCACCCTGAACAAACTGGCGTGGGACACTGAGCTATTCGGCCCGCTGCTGTTGACCGAAGACATTCTCAGCGAGCCGCTGGTCTACCGTGATTTCGAGTTGCACGTGCCGAACACCCCGGGTCTGGGCCTGACCCTGGATGAAGAGCGCCTGGCGTTTTTCCGCCGCGACAAGTCATCCACCGCCATTCATCAAGCCTGAGGAGAGCGTTATGCTGTTCCACGTAAAAATGACCGTGAACCTGCCGGTCGACATGAATCCAGAAGCGGCGGCCAAATTGAAGGCTGACGAAAAAGCCCTGGCCCTGCGCCTGCAAGACCAAGGCAAGTGGCGCCATTTGTGGCGCATCGCCGGGCACTACGCCAATTACAGCGTGTTCGATGTCGACAGCGTTCAGGAACTGCATGACCTGCTGATGCAACTGCCGCTGTTCCCGTACATGGCCATCGAGATCGACGCGATGTGCCGGCATCCTTCTTCCATCCGTGACGACGACCGCTGAGCCCAGCCTGTTCAGCGCGATAGCCTAATAATTACAAGATGAGGAACCCACCAAAATGAACGTCAAGATTTCCCACACTGCCGAAGTCCAGAAATTTCTCGAAGAGGCCAGCGGCCTGCACAACGATGCTGGCAGCCCACGCACCAAGGCCTTGATCTACCGCATCCTGCGTGACTCGGTGAACATCATCGAAGACCTCGCTGTGACCCCGGAAGAGTTCTGGAAGGCGGTCAACTACCTGAACGTGCTGGGTGCGCGTCAGGAAGCCGGGCTGGTGGTGGCCGGTCTCGGTCTGGAGCACTACCTCGACCTGTTGATGGACGCCGAAGACGAGCAGGCCGGCAAATCCGGCGGCACCCCGCGCACCATCGAAGGCCCGTTGTACGTGGCGGGTGCACCGCTGTCCGAAGGCGAAGCACGCCTGGATGACGGCGTTGATCCGGGTGTGACCCTGTTCATGCAAGGTCGTGTGTTCAACACCGCAGGCGAACCGCTGGCCGGTGCCGTGGTGGACGTCTGGCACGCCAATACCGGCGGTACCTACTCGTACTTCGACCCGACCCAATCGGAATTCAACCTGCGTCGCCGCATCGTCACCGACGCCGATGGCCGCTACCGTTTCCGCAGCATCGTGCCGTCGGGCTACGGCTGCCCACCGGACGGTCCGACCCAGCAACTGCTCGATCAACTGGGCCGTCATGGCCAGCGTCCGGCGCACGTGCACTTCTTCATTTCCGCACCGGATCATCGCCACCTGACGACGCAGATCAACCTCGATGGCGAAAAGTACCTGCATGACGACTTCGCCTACGCCACCCGTGACGAACTGATCGCCAAGATCACCTTCAGCGACGATCAGCAGCGCGCCGCTGCCCATGGCGTGAGCGGTCGTTTTGCCGAAATCGAGTTCGATTTCACCCTGCAATCGTCTGCCCAGCCTGAGGAGCAACAGCGCCACGAGCGGGTTCGCGCACTGGAAGACTGACAACAAGCCATGTGGGAGCGAGCCTGCTCGCGAAGACGGAGTCAGCGTCAACATCAATGTTGACTGACATTCCGCTTTCGCGAGCAGGCTCGCTCCCACAAGGGTTTCGGTTAGCTGTCTGGAAAGTCTCCAGGGACTGATGCAGTGTTCTAGAATGGCCCGAAGCAACTTATAAAAACAATGAGAGTGACCCGATGATGCAAGCTCAACTGTTGAGTCAGCGCAGCAGAGTATTCGACCATGCCGACCCTTATGCGGTGTCGGGCTACGTCAATCAGCACGTCGGTAATCACTGCATTCTCATGCCCCGTGCCGGCAGTCCGCTGGCCAGCCTTGACCATCGCAAGTTCGCCAGCCTCGACCTGTGTCGCATCAGCTACGGAGCCAGTGTGCGCGTGACGTCCGGTGCGCTGGACAGTATTTATCACCTGCAAGTGTTGCTGCGCGGCAACTGCCTGTGGCGTGGCCACGGCCAGGAGCATTACTTTGCACCCGGCGAATTGTTGCTGATCAACCCCGACGATCCGGTGGACCTGACCTATTCCGCCGATTGCGAAAAATTCATCCTCAAAGTCCCGACCCGCTTGTTTGAGTCCGTCTGCGATGAGCAGCGTTGGCGTTATCCGGGGCAGGGCGTGCGGTTTCTGGAAAACCGTTATCAACTCGATGAGCTGGAAGGTTTCGTCAACCTGCTGGCGATGATCTGCCAGGAGGCCGAGTCCACCGAACAGATCCCCAGGGTGCAGGAGCATTACACGCAGATCATCGTCAGCAAGATGCTCAGCCTGATGAAGACCAACGTCTGCCGCCTCGAACTGAGCTCGCAGACGGCCACCTTCGAGGCGATTGCCGATTACATCGCCAATAACCTCAAGCAGGACATCGACAGCGAAGAACTCGCGCGCCAGGCGCACATGAGCTTGCGTTCGCTGTATGGCCTGTTCGAGCGCAATGCCGGACTCACGCCAAAAAACTACCTGCGCCAGAAACGCCTGGAACGCATCAACGCCTGCCTCAGCGACCCGACCTGCAACGTGCGCAACGTCACGGAAGTGGCGATGGATTACGGCTTCCTGCACCTGGGGCGGTTCTCCGACAGCTATCGCAAGCAGTTCGGTGAGTTGCCGTCCGATACCCTCAAGCGCCGGCACTGAATCACCACAACCCCTGTAGGAGCCGGCTTGCTGGCGAAGGCGTCAGCCCAGACACATCGCATCGCCTGAATCGCCAGCAAGCCGGCTCCTGCCGTTAGCGGTGTCGCAACGTTCACTTGCACAAAACGGATAAAGGTCTGCACCCCGCGGATAGTCCAGCCCATTGCCCCGTCCTAGCATGACCCCTGCCTGAACAATAACAATGGAGGCGGCGGCCATGACCCTGCGACCCGAATATTTGCATTCCCTGCTTGAAGACGATGCCGAACAAGGCGTCTATCGCTGCAAGCGCGAGATGTTCACCGACCCCCGGTTGTTCGATCTGGAGATGGAACACATCTTCGAAGGCAACTGGCTGTACCTGGCCCACGAAAGCCAGATCCCCAATATCAACGATTTCTACACCACCACCATGGGGCGCCAGTCGATCTTCATCGCGCGCAACAAGGACGGTGTGCTCAACGCCTTCATCAACGCCTGCAGTCATCGCGGCGCGACCCTGTGCCGGCACAAGTCCGGCAACAAAAGCTCCTACACCTGCCCGTTCCACGGCTGGACCTTCAACAACTCCGGCAAGCTGCTCAAAGTCAAAGACCCGGCCAACGCCGGTTACCCGGCGAGCTTCAATTGCGAAGGCTCCCACGACCTGACCAAAGTGGCGCGTTTCGAATCCTATCGCGGTTTCCTGTTTGGCAGCCTGAAGGCCGATGTGTTGCCGCTGGTGGAGCACTTGGGCGAGTCGGCGAAAATCATCGACATGATCGTCGATCAGTCGGCTGATGGCCTGGAAGTGCTGCGCGGTTCTTCGAGCTACATCTACGAAGGCAACTGGAAACTCACCGCCGAAAACGGTGCCGATGGTTACCACGTCAGCTCCGTGCACTGGAACTATGCGGCCACCCAGAACCAGCGCAAACAGCGCGAAGCCGGTGACGAAAACCCGACCATGAGCGCCGGCAGCTGGGCCAAGCAGGGCGGTGGTTTCTATTCCTTCGACAAGGGCCACATGCTGCTCTGGACCCGCTGGGCCAACCCCGAGGATCGTCCGCTGTACGAACGTCGCGACGAGCTGGCGCAAGACTTCGGCAAGGCTCGCGCCGACTGGATGATCGAGAACTCGCGCAACCTGTGCCTGTACCCGAACGTGTACCTGATGGACCAGTTCAGCTCGCAGATTCGTATCGCCCGGCCGATCTCGGTCAACCGTACGGAAATCACCATTTACTGCATCGCGCCGAAGGGCGAGAGCGACCACGCCCGGTCGAGCCGGATTCGGCAGTACGAAGATTTTTTCAACGTCAGCGGCATGGCCACGCCGGACGACCTGGAAGAGTTCCGCTCGTGCCAGACCAGCTACCAGGGCAGCGTCACCACCTGGAACGACATGTCCCGCGGTGCCGAACACTGGATCGATGGCGCCGATGAGGCAGCGAAGGAAATCGACCTGCATCCGCTGCTCAGCGGTGTGCGCACCGAGGACGAAGGCCTGTTCGTGCTGCAACACAAGTATTGGCAGCAGACCATGCTCAAGGCCCTGGCGGCCGAGCAGTCGAAACTGATCGCCGTGGAGGACGTGCAATGACCATTTCCTATGAAGCGGTGCGCGACTTCCTTTATCGCGAAGCACGCTACCTCGACGACCGCCAGTGGGACGACTGGCTGGAAATGTATGCCGCCGACGCGACGTACTGGATGCCGTCCTGGGACGACAACGATGAACTGACCGAAGACCCGCAGCGGGAAATCTCGCTGATCTGGTACGGCAACCGCACCGGCCTTGAAGACCGCATCTTCCGCATCAAGACCGAGCGCTCCAGCGCCAGCGTGCCGGACACCCGCACGTCCCACAACATCAGCAACATCGAGCTACTGGAACAAGCCGACGGACTGTGCAAGGTGCGCTTCAACTGGCACACCCTGAGCTTTCGCTACAAAACCGTCGACAGCTATTTCGGCAGCAGTTTCTACACCCTCGATGTGCGCGGTGAAAACCCGCTGATCAAGGCCAAGAAAGTGATCCTGAAGAACGATTACGTTCGCCAGGTCATTGATGTTTACCATTTGTGAGACTGCCGTCATGACCCATTCCATCGCGTTCAATTTTGAAGACGGCGTCACTCGATTCATCGACGCCAACGTCGGCGAAACCGTGGCCGATGCCGCGTACCGCCAAGGCATCAACATTCCGCTGGACTGCCGCGACGGCGCCTGCGGCACCTGTAAGTGCTTTGCCGAAGCCGGGCAATACGATTTGGGCGAGGAGTACATTGAAGACGCCCTCAGCCCTGAAGAGGCCGAACAAGGGTTTGTCCTGACCTGCCAGATGCGCGCGCAGAGCGATTGCGTGGTGCGGGTGCCGACGTCCTCCGAGGTCTGCCGCACCCGTCAGGCCAGCTATGACGCGACCATCAGCGCGGTGCGCCAGTTGTCCGACAGCACCATCGCGCTATCGATCAAGGGCGAGGCGTTGAGCAAACTGGCATTCTTGCCGGGGCAGTACGTGAACCTGGGGATTCCCGGCAGCGAGCAGACCCGCGCCTATTCGTTCAGCTCGTTGCAACGCGACGGCGAGGTCAGCTTCCTGATCCGCAACGTGCCGGGCGGGTTGATGAGCAGCTTCCTCACCGGCATGGCCAAGGCGGGCGACAGCATGAGCCTGGCCGGCCCCTTGGGCAGTTTCTACCTGCGCGATATCCGCCGCCCGTTGCTGTTGCTGGCCGGTGGCACCGGATTGGCGCCGTTCACCGCGATGCTGGAGAAAATCGCCGAGCAGGGCAGTGATCATCCGTTGCACCTGATCTACGGCGTTACCCACGATTTCGACCTGGTGGAGCTCGACCGCCTGGAAGCCTTCGCCGCGCGCATTCCCAACTTCACCTTCAGTGCCTGCGTCGCCAGCCCTGAGAGCCAGCATCCGCTCAAGGGCTACGTGACCCAGCACATCGAGCCAAAGCATTTGAATGACGGTGATGTCGACGTCTACCTGTGCGGACCGCCGCCGATGGTCGAGGCCGTCAGCCAGTTCATCCGCGAGCAAGGTATTGCGCCTGTGAACTTCTACTACGAAAAATTCGCCGCCAGCGCGGCGTGAGGTGCTCATGGACAGATTCACAGATAAAGTCGCGCTGATCACCGGCGCGGCGCAAGGCATCGGCCGGCGCGTTGCTGAGCGTATGGCGGCGGAAGGGGCGAAGTTGATCCTGGTTGATCGCTCCGACCTGGTCTTCGAGGTCCAGCAGCAACTGGGGCAGGGCAGCCAGGTCCTGGCATTGACTGCCGACCTTGAGCAATACGAAGAATGCAGCCGGGTGATCCAGGCCGCCGTCAAACATTTCGGGCGCCTGGACGTGTTGATCAACAACGTCGGCGGGACAATCTGGGCCAAGCCTTTCGAGCACTACGAAGCGTCGCAGATCGAAGCCGAAGTGCGCCGTTCGCTGTTCCCGACACTGTGGTGTTGCCATGCCGCATTACCCTTCATGCTGGAGCAGGGCAGTGGTGCGATCGTCAACGTGTCGTCCATCGCCACCCGCAGCGTCAATCGCGTGCCCTACGGCGCGGCGAAGGGCGGCGTGAATGCACTGACTGCGTGCCTGGCATTCGAAACCGCCGGACGCGGCGTGCGGGTCAATGCCACCGCGCCCGGGGGGACCGAAGCGCCGCCACGGCTGATTCCGCGCAACAGCGCCGAGCAGAGCCCGCAAGAGAAAATCTGGTATCAGCAGATCGTCGACCAGACCATCGACAGCAGCCTGATGAAACGCTACGGCACGCTGGATGAGCAGGCCGGCGCTATCCTGTTTCTGGCCAGTGATGACGCTTCCTACATCACAGGCATGGTCATGCCGGTTGGCGGTGGTGATCAGGGCTGACGATCGATGGGTTACAAGCGACGCTGAAAGGCTCTGATGATCCTGAGCGTGGCGTCGCTGGTGTTAAGGTTGTGTACGGCATCCAGTGGAAACCAGATGCAATCGAAGATTTCGTTTTGTGGCCGGGCTTCATCCAGGTTCACCACTGAGGCTTCGTAGACGTGGTGGCGGGTGCCTGCCGTTTCCATCTCCATTAAGTACAGCATGTCATCGCTCTCGAGCCCGGTTTCTTCCTGGAGCTCGCGCTGGGCGGCTTCTGTCACCGTTTCACCGGGTTCGACCTTTCCGCCGGGCAATGCCCAGCGACATCTCGGCTTGCGCACCAGGAGAATGTGTCGGTCCTGCTCGCAAATGACGGTTGCGCGTACTTTCATGTGTTACCCGATTGCTGCGTGTCACAAAACAGTAATAAAAATGCAATATTCAAGCCGTGCGCATTTTGCCTCTCTTCGAGAAGTTGGAGGGCTCTAAAAGTGTAAAAGTGCATTTGAATGGAGTAATTCGAGACGACGTCTGGTCGGCACTCTCGCGGCAGGTGGGTGTAAGGTAGAAGCGTTGACTCTGGATATCGCTGCCGAATTGGAGGGTGACTATGAGCGTTCCGATGTTGAACAGAATGCACATGAACGGTTACGACGTACTCAGCGTAAACAACGGCCCATGGCGCGTCTGCACCAAAGGTGACCGGCTGGCGTCATTTTCCAGCCGAGAGGAAGCCTTGGCGTTTGCGGCGTCTCTTCCCGGTTACCGATCGAAATCGAGCAAGCAGGCGAACAGTCAGTAAGCTCTTATAGCGCACGTAAAAGCCCCGGCATGCCGGCATATGCAGTTCATTTGAGAGATAGAGCGAGCAATCAATATCCTGTGGCGAGCGAGCTTGCTCGCGCTGGGGCGCGAAGCGGCCCCTAAAATGGGACTGCTGCGCAGTCCAGCGGGAGCAAGCTCCCTCGCCACAGGTACAGTGTTCGTCCTTGACTGAACAGCATTGCCGGCATGCCGGGGCTTTTTATTGTGTCCGGTGAAAGGTCTCACTTATTGCGAGTGATGGTCTTGGCTTTCACTTCCTCGGCATACTCCGACAATCGCTTTTCATCGCCTTGAAACAGGTCGCACAGGCGCTTGACGGCTTCTGCATCGACATCGTTACCAGTCAGGCGCAATTGCTCCGCGATGCGCAACAGTTCCACTGCCGACCATCGCAGGTCTGATGCCAGCCCTTGCAGATCACGCCGAAGCGCTTGTTCGCTTTCGTTAAGCCACATGATGTTCTCCTGAAACGCTGTGCTACGAAATGTTAGACCCATTACTGACACGGGACGTTGTATTCGTCTGTTTCTGCGCCGCATCCTTTGGTCGGGAAATTTGCGCGAACGGCAAAATTCGCTGTCGTAGTCACGTAGCTATTTTTCAGATGGCGGGGTCAAGTTCAAATGACGGCAACCGATGACTTCAGAGCACAGGCCCATGAACTGATCGCCGATCTGGATGCGGCCACCAGCGCAATGATGAATCTTATTTCCGGCCACCAGCTCAGCGGGCCCGAATGGGAGCGGGTCACTCAATGGCAGCACGAAGCCTATGAGCGCTGGATGACCTATTTGAACGAACGCTCATACCCTGAACCTGGCGACCACAACGTCTAGGGCGCGACGCCGAAAATGGCTGCCGGGGTGGGGACAGGCTACATTTCATGTTTTCAGGATAAGGATGCTTTATGCAGAGTCGCATGTTGTTGGGGGGTGTGGTTTTGGCGTTGATGGGGGGATGTTCGTTGCCGGCGTCTGTAGTGCCCGGCGAACCGAATGTCAGCAAGTACAGTGAGAAAGCACCCAAGGACTATGCAGCGTGCGTATTGCCGATGTGGCAGAAAGAAGTTTCCAACAGCACTCAGGCGTCGATTTCCAACGGCTACCGGATCACCGCGCCCAGCATCATCACGGCCGACGAGGTTCTGGATATCGTGAAGTCGAAGGACGGTAGCCGGGTGTCGCTGTATCAAGGGCCGCCCTGGGCGAAATCCGGCGCACTGCGCGATGCAGTGCGTGACTGCCTGTAGTCTTCAGCCAGAGATGTCCGTGACCTGGATGAGTTGATCGTCGCTTACCTGAGCGTTGGCTGTGCCTTTTTTTTCCCGGCGCTCATTCATCCAGTTGTCAACCTGCGCATTGAACTCGGCTGGCGCTTTACGTCCGACCTTCCGGGCGATATCCAGAATGGTTTGCTGGGCGAGGGCGTCTTCCATGCGCTTTTGCGCCGTCATCATCGCGCCATGCACCGAACAGTGGCCTTCAAGCGCCCAGGCGGGGGCTTCACCCTCAAATAATGCGCAGCGACCGCGAATCTCCCGGCATTCAAAAATGGCCTTGCGCCCATCGATGGCGTTGACGATATCCAGTAGCGAGATCTCATCGGCTGGTCGCGCCAACTTGAAGCCCCCCCGCACACCCTCAGTGGCGACCACCAGTTTTGCCTTGGCCAGTTTGGTGAAGATTTTTGCCAGATAGTCCAGAGGCACGCCCTGCAGTTCCGCAAGGTCGCGCACGCTCGCTTCACGGGTATCGCCGCAATTGCCCACCAGGAAAATCAGGCAGTGAATGCCGTACTCGACACCTGCGCTGTAAAGAGACATCTCGATCTCCGACTAATGTTGTCGCAAATATTAACAGCTGATGACCGACCATTCAACGCGCTGAAGCGCTTTTGAATTTTTCCGATAACTGCTCTGAGGCTCTGGGTTTCAGAGGGTTTTCCCGGTGTATCGATTTGATCGATTGCAAGCATTTGAAAAAATCTGTTGCGGCTTTTAACTTGGACCAATAGAGTCGCCGTTGTCAGGTCGGGAGCCCAGCGCTGCGTTCACAAGGACGAGCACACCAATCCCCTGATCATTCAACGAATTTCAATGCCTCTCTGGAGCGACAAATGAAACAGCACATTTTGGTAATCGGCGCAGGTTTCGGTGGCATGTGGACCGCTTTGAGCGCCACGCGTTTGTTCGACATTCATGGTCACGATGACGTTGAAGTGACCGTGCTGGCTCCCCAGGCCGAACTGCGTGTGCGTCCGCGCTTCTACGAGCCCAATGCCCACCAGTTGGCCGCTCCGATTGGCGAACTGTTCGATGCGGTCGGTGTGAAATTCATCAAGGGCGCCGCCGAAACCATCGACGTAGCGCAAAAGCGTGTGGGCTACATCGACGCGGCGGGCGAAAAACAGGTCGCCATCTACGACAAACTCGTTCTGGCCACCGGCAGTCGTCTGGCCGTGCCTGGCACCCCGGGTGTGGCTGAGCATGCGTTCGATGTCGACCAGATCGAGCAGGCCGTGCGCCTGGAAAACCACCTCAAGTCCCTGGCCAGCCAGCCAGAAAGCCCGGCGCGTAATACCGTCGTGGTGGCCGGCGGCGGTTTCACCGGCATCGAAACGGCGACTGAAATGCCGACTCGCCTGCGTGCCATCCTGGGTGATCGTGCGGACATCAACGTGATCATCGTGGATCGCGGTAACAAGGTCGGCGGTTCCATGGGGCCGCAAATCGCCGAGAAAATCGTTGAAGCCAGCGTTGCAACCGGCGTGAAATGGCACCTGAACGCTTCGGTTGTCGCTGTCGATGAACAAGGCGTGACGTTGTCCGATGGCCAGCGCATCGACGCCAGGACCGTGGTCTGGACGACCGGCGTGCGCGCCAGTTCGCTGACCGAGCAGATCCCCGCCGAGCGCGATCATCTGGGACGCCTGCATGTTGATGCGCATCTGAAAGTCATCGGGCTGGACGATGTCTACGCTACGGGTGATGTTGCCTACGCGGCCAGCGACGACATCGGCAACCATGCGTTGATGACCTGTCAGCACGCCATTGCGTTGGGGCGTCATGCGGGCAATAACGTGGCGGCACAGATTCTGGGTGTGGAGCCGACACCGTATCGTCAGCCGAAGTACGTGACCTGTCTGGACCTGGGGGCTTGGGGGGCGGTTTATACCGAGGGCTGGGATCGTCAGGTCAAGTTGTTCGGGCAGGAAGGCAAGGAACTCAAGACGCAAATCAACACGGTGTGGATTTACCCACCGGTGGCTGATCGTGCAGTGGCCTGGGCGGCGGCGGATCCGTTGATTCCGGTTGCGTGATTTTCTGGTTTCTTGATTGATATGAGTCCTGCCCGGGGTTGCCCGGGCGGGATTTTTTTGCGTTTTGGTTTGTGTACCTATCCGTGCTGCGCTAACGACACCATTGCCCCAATGAAATTCATCGTGTATTTTTTCATGAAAATAAAACTATAAAATTTCACGGGGCCGGTATGTTTCAGCAATCAACTCAACACATCGCCAGCTATTACGCCCACACCTGTGCGGATCAGCTGCCCAATCGACCGGCTCTGGAAGGTGAAGAAACTACTGAAATACTGATCATCGGCGCCGGTTTCAGTGGCCTGCACACCGCATTGCGCCTGGCCCTGGCCGGCAAGCGCGTGACGTTGCTGGAAGCCAGTCGCGTGGCCTGGGCTGCATCAGGACGCAACGGTGGTCAGGCCATTCTCGGCTGGTCATGCGACATGCCGCCGCTGGAAGCCGCGCTGGGTTACCAGCGCGCACGGCAGTTGTGGGAAGGTATGCGTTGGGCGGCGCGGGAGTTGCGGGATTTGCCGGAACGCCATGGTTTCGATTGTGACTATCGGCCCGGGCACTTGTGGACCTCGGTGATGCCACGTCGGGTCAGTCTGCTCACCGAATGGCAACACGAAGCCAGCCACAAATGGGGTCACGACAGTTTGCAGTTCATCCCCCGGGAACAGTTGCCCGACTGGGTTGCCAGCGAACGCTATCAGGCGGGGTTGTTTGATCCCGAGGGCGGGCATTTGAATCCGCTGAAGCTGGCGCTGGGGCTGGCCGCTGCGATTGAGCGTGCCGGTGGGGTGATTCATGAACACAGCAAGGCTCTGAATTACCGCGAGGAGGCAGGCGGATACGTGGTGACCACCGAGCGCGGTCACATCCGCGCGGATGTGCTGGTGCTGGCTTGCAATGCCTACCTTGATCGCCTTGATCCACAACTCGCGAGTTGTGTGTTGCCTGTCGGCACCTATCAGGTGGCCACCGCTGAGCTGACCGAGGAACAGGCCACGGCGTTGCTGCGGAGCAATGTGTGTGTCACCGACAACCAGTTCGTGCTCGATTATTTCCGTCGCACGCCGGACAACCGGTTGTTGTTCGGCGGTGGTTGCACGTACCTCGGCGGCATGCCGAAGGACATCGCCGGTGCCACCCGGCCGTGCCTGGAACGCGTGTTCCCACAATTGAAAGGTGTTGAGCTGGAATTCGCCTGGGGTGGGCACATCGACCTGACCCTCAAGCGCACGCCCGATATCGGCCGGCGCGGCGACCTTTACTGGATGCAGGGCTACTCCGGGCACGGTGTTCTGCCGACCCTGGCCGGGGCGCGGGCAGTGTCCGAGGCGATACTCGGCCAACAGGATGAACTGGCGTTGTACCAGGGTTTGACCAACGGCAGCTTTCCCGGCGGCAAGTACATGGCCGCTCCGCTGGAAGCCATCGGCAAAGCCTGGTATCGGCTGCGCGACAGCATTTGAAACGAGCATTTGCGGAAGCCTATAGATGGACATGCAAGAAGAGATTTCGGCGCTGGCGATCCTGATTCAGGACCTGCGCAAACACAAGAAATACACCCTCAAGGAACTGGCGGACAAAATCGGCCGGTCGGTGGGTTTTCTGTCGCAGGTCGAGCGCGGCTTGTCCCGTCCCACGGTCGCAGACTTGACGGCGATCAGCGAAACCCTCGGCGTGCCCACCACCTATTTCTACAGCCTGCCCAAGCCCATGGCCTTGCCTTGGGTGACCCGGCCGGATGAGCGCCGCACGTTGTACTACGCCGACGGCATCACCGACATCATGGTTTCACCGAAAATGCGCGCGTCCTTTTCGATGCTGGAGAGCCAGCTGGAACCGGGTGCGAGCAGTGGTGACCGGCACATGAAAGACAGTTCGGAGCAGGGCGGCTATGTCCTCGAAGGACAGTTGACGTTATGGCTCGATGACGACGAGCCGGTGACCCTGCACGCCGGCGACAGCTTTCAACTCGCCAGTCATGCCCATTGCCGTTACGGCAACCTGTCAGACCAACTCACCCGCGTGCTTTGGGTTTACACCTGATAAAAAACAAGGAACAGAATGATGGATGCTGTGTGCTCTGAACTGCTGGCCGAAGTGCGCGGGTTTCGTCAGCGCAATCCCGATGTGCGTTACGTCGACCTGATTTCCCTGGACATCCCGGGCCATTTCTATGGCAAGCGCTACCCGATCGAAATGCTCGAAAAAGTCGCCGCCGGCAGTGCGCTCAAGTTGCCGCAAAACTGTGTGTTGCTCGGCACTCAGGGCGGGCTGTTCAAGATCGGTGACTATTGCTTCAACGACGGCGACCCGGATGCGCTGCGTCGCCTGGTGCCGGGCACGCTCAAGCGGGTGAGCTGGGAGAAACAGCCACTGGGGCAAATGCTCATCACCTCCGATGGCACAGAAAAGCCGATCGTCTTCGAGCCGCGTGAAGTGTTGGCGCAAGTGCTGGACCGACTCAAACGCAAAGGCATTTTCCCGGTGGTGGCGTTCGAGCTGGAGTTCTATCTGTTCGACAGCCAGTTGCGTGATGGCATGCCGCAGTTTGCCCGCGATCCGTTGACGGGTGATGCCGACGACCAGCCCAATATGCACATCGAACGCCTGTCCCGGTTTGCCCCGGTGCTCGATGAAATGGTCGAGACCGCGCGAGCGCAGGGTATCGATGCCACGGTGATCACCGCCGAGTTGGGGCCGGGCCAGTTTGAAATCAATTTCGGCCACTCGGACGACGGCCTGCGCGCCGCCGACTGGGCCGCCCTGTTTTGCCGCAGCACCCGTGGCGTGGCGCTCAAGCACAACTACCGCGCCAGTTTCATGGCCAAGCCGTACTTGCAGCACCCTGGCAGCGGCATGCATGTGCATGTGAGCCTTTACGACAAGGCCGGCAAGAATCTGTTGGCGGTGAACGGCCAGCGGGCATTGCGCCATGCCGTGGCCGGTTGCCTGGATGTATTGCCGCACTGCATGCCGATCTTCGCACCGAACCACAATGCCTTGCGCCGTCTGAGCGGCACGGTGAACGTCGCATCGCGCGCCAGTTGGGGCTTTGAAGACCGTGATGCGTGCCTGCGCGTGCCGGACTCGGACGCGAAAAACCTGCGGATCGAACATCGTCTGTCCGGCGCCGATGCCAATCCATACCTGGTGCTTGCGGCCATTCTGGTGGGACTGGAGCAGGGGCTGGAAGGGGAGTGCGAGCCGATTGCACCGCTGAACGAAGACCGCAGCAGTGGCATCGATTTCCCGCTGGAAATGCTCGAGGCCGTGCACTCGATGCAAAATCACTCGCCACTGCGCGAAGGATTGGGTGCGGAGTTCGTGGATGTCTATTGCGAGAACAAACGCCAGGACCACCTGGCCTTCCTGCACGACATCAGTGCGAGGGAGTATCGCTGGTTCCTGTAGTTAAAGAGGATTCGAGCTTAACCCTAAAAAATATCTGGATATTTAATGGGTTAGGCGTTTTAGTAACTGGCTGGTTAAATAAAATATCTTGTTACAGCGCGAAACATTGCGTAATATCCGCGCCGCGTTCACCACCACGGTTTATGCATTTTTAAGTCCCGGGCGTCCATCAGCTGCCCGGGATTTTTTTTGCCCGCCATTTTTGCGTCGTGCGAGCTTCGGGGCCGAATCAGGACTTGGCTTCCTTGGTCCCCAGCACGTCGCGGATGTTGTCCACCACATTGCTGTCCTTGATGACGTCGTTGAGCCAACCTTCGAGCGGCATGTTGCCCCATTTGATCGCACGTTCGATCAGGTAAGGGACGGGACTCTGGGGCTCGGTCTGCTTGAAGAACTGCGCGATCCCCGCCAGCAGGGTGAACGCCTCGTCGCGGGTCTGGGGCGTGGTGCGCAACGGCGTGACGGGAATGTCTTGCTGGGTCTGGGTCATTGCAGCACCTGTGGGTTGTGCGCCAGCGCTTTCGGAGACGCTCGGGGCCGGCGCGACTGGGGTCGGGTTCAGTTCGATCCCACGATCCTTGAGCAGTTTCTCGGCCAGTTGGCCGGCACGGGACAACACGTCATGGAGCCCGGCAAAGCTTGGCGCGTCATGGCCGAAGAGCCGGTCAGCGGTGCTCTGCAATTGCTGGCAGGCGCTCAGGCTGGCGGCAATTTCGCCGGCTTTGCGGCGCAGGTGATCCGAGTCTGTCAGCACCACCGAGCGCTGGAACACCTCGGCGTTGATCTTGCCTTCGTCAAGGGCGGCGCGCATGGCCTGCGGGCTTTGCAGGGCCAGGTTTTCGACATGCCTGGATTCGTCATAACGAAGCAAGCCGTATTGCTGGCCCTGGGTGATGGGCAGACCGCCGACGACATCGGTGAGGGTCGTTTTCATCCACGCCAGGCGGGCTGCTCGCTCATCGACGCCGTCTTCGAGGGAAGGAAACAGATCGGCCCAGAAATTATCCAGAATGCGTTCGGCCAGCGTCAGGCCAAAGGTGATACCGCTGAAGTGATACTGGTGCGCCAGCCCTTCACTGAGCCAGGCGACAAGCATCAGGTCCTTGCTCTGTCGAGCCAGGCCTTGGGCAGCCAGAGTGATGGTCAGATCCCAGTCAGAGGACTTCAGATCCGTTTGCCAGTCACCCTGGGTCAAATAATCGGGGTCTGCTCGCCGCGCTTCTTTCACCTGATCGAACAAGGCGGAAAAGCTCAAGTCTTCGCCGCTCCCCTCATTGATGGGCGCGGTCAGTTCGGCCAGCGAAAGGTCGTTGAGAAATTCAGACATAGGAAACTCTGATCAAAATAAAAGAACACCGTGCCTGCCCGGCAGGCACGGTGCTGAAAACGAGCCGCAGGGGCGGCCCGTCATTGCCACGGTTTTATGCAAAAACCTTGTTGGCAGTGCGATCCCAACCACCGGTGACGTTGCCGCCGCCCTGGCCATCGGCACGGCTCTGCTGGGTGTAGGTGGTTTTGATGCGGGCAAAGTTGAAGCTGATTTCTTCGATCGGCAGGTCGCCAACCGATTTGTCTTCACCGTTCTGGCTGCCACCGGCGACCGCTTTGACCGAAGACACCACGACTTCTTCCAGGTTGATGGTCAGGTAGGTCACCTTGTCACCACCAGCGCGGTTCACATTCAATTGGATCTTCGCGATGTGCGTGCCTTTGCAGCAGGCTTCGAACAGCTTGGCAGAAGCCTTGTCCACGGCTTTGCGAATGCTGAAGTCGCTCAGCGCCACACGCTCCGACGAAGCACCGCCCGACGAACTGGCCGTCGCGGAAGTGGCCTGGGTTGCGCCGTACTCGTAGCCCAGCACTTCGATCCAATCCTTGTGTTTTTCGTCCAGTACTTCACCTGGAATGCCGTCGATCTGGATGTATGCGTCAAATGCCATTTTTAGTTTCTCCTTACCTTTATTTAAAGGTTGTCACCTGCAAACAGATCACAGCCCTTCGTTTAAACCTCTTTGAAACGATCAAGAGAGGTGTGTTACGCCAACTCGGGACTGGCCCGGGTGGCGGTTTTTCTTCATTGCACGTGGCGTCTCAATTGAGTGCCCGTACTTCGATTTCTACCCGCCGGTTGGGTTCCAGGCAGTGAATCAGTTGCGCCCTTGGTTGCTGCATATCGCACTTGACCAAAGGCTTGTTGCTGCCTTCGCCGACCGCCTCTACCAGCTCACCGGGGACGCCTTTGCCCACCAGATAGGTCTTGATGGTCTGTGCCCGCTGTTTGGAAACCTGCAGGTTGCCCTGTGGATCGCCGAGTTGATCAGCGTGGCCGGCAATGATGATTTTTCCGATGTTGGGCGTGCTGAGCAGCTTGCCGGCAATCGCGCTGAGTTGGCTTTGCCCCTCAGTCTTGAGGCTCTGGAAGTCGGCACGGGCAAAGGCGAACAGGGTGTCCGACTCCAGCGTGATGGTCTCGATCGAGCGCAACGACTGCGTGAGCAGACTGTTGATGTAGTTGCGCGAACTGGAGATCAGGAACGCGTTGTCGAGGATCCGCGGCACGTCCGGCTCGTGAATCTGATCGCTGTAGAAATTGATCTGCCGGCTGGCGAACTCATAGTCCTGATGGGTGGCGGCGACGGCGGTGCTGCCGACCTGGCGGGCAATTGCCGGGTACCAGTAATCCGGGATTTTCGCTTTCAGGAACGCCGGGTCGGCCTTGTCCCGTTGCGCACGCGACAGCATGACGTAAGTGTCCAGCGTCGCCTTGCCGAACGCGGCAATGGATTGTGCGCGGTTGTCGTTCGGCAACGCCTTGGGCTCGACGCTGTCCACGCCTGTCACCGGCATCAACTCTTTGGCATTGCGCTGATAGACCTTGAGCGTGGTCAGCAGATACAACGAGCGGGTCAGGTTGTCGGCCGTGGGTTTGAGCATCACGGTTTCCAGCCGATCGAAATACTGGCGGCGCAGCATTGGCTCGACCTTATGGCCCTGGTAAAGCCCGAGGCGCATGCGCAGTGGCACGCCTTCGTCGTGATGCCGGGCGTAGTAATGCGCGGTCCAGAAGCGCAGACGATCGAGGGTCTGCCAATCGGTGTATTGGCCGGTGGCCGAGTGATCGTCGGCAGCGGCCTGGGTCAGCTCTGCCGAGAGGGTTTGCAGGGTGTTGCGGTTGTTGATGTACGACCAGCTCAACAGGCTGCACAGCAGCACCGCAACCAGGCCGGCACCGCCGATCCATGCCGCTTTGCGCCGACGCTCGCGATGGTTGGTGGTGTATAGCGCCACCAGATGTTGGTCGGGAATGATGACTTTGCGGAACAGGCTGTTGATGAACAACGGGCGCGGCTGCGCGTTGCCGCTGGCGATCTCCAGATCCCGTTCGAGCGAGAAACGCTCTGTCACCTGGCGTGCGTGCCCACCCATTTCCGGCTGGTCGGCATCGAGGGCGCTGGTGAAATAGAAGCCGCGCAGCAGTTCTGCATTTTGATAAGGATTGGCCCGCAGCAGCGCATCGACGAACAGTTGCAGCCGTGGCTTGAGCGCCGCCAGTTCCAGCGGGAAGCGATACACCGCCGAATCCTGGCGGGTGATCTGGATGTCCTGCGTCACCAACTGCTGGCTCGCCACCTGTTGCCAGTAGCCGACCAACTCGTCCATTGCGACACCGAAGCGCTGGCCCCAATCGGCCTGCTCGTAGCCTTTGTGGGAAAAAGTCTTGCCCATGACTTCGCCGCGCGCGGTTTCATCCAGCTGGCGATAGAAGGGGGCGAAACCCGGGACCAGGTCGCACTTGGTGAACACCAGGTAGACCGGCAGACGCACTTCCAGCAGGGCATGGGTTTCCTGAATGCGTTCGCGCAGGCGCTTGGCGATACGTTCCTGATCTTCCAGCGAGGATTGCAGGATGTCGTGGATGCTGACGGTGACGATCAAGCCATTGAGTGGCCGGCGCTGGCGATGCTGGCGCAGCAGCTGAAGGAAGGCTCGCCATTTGCCGGCCTCTTCCTGGTTATTCATGTAGCGGCCGGCGGTGTCCAGCAGGACCGCTTCGGAGCTGAAGAACCAGTCGCAGTTGCGCGTGCCACCCAGGCCCGCGACCCGTACGCCTTCACGTTCGGCGTAGGGGAAATTCAGACCCGATTGGTACAGCATGGTGCTTTTGCCCGCCGCAGGCTGGCCGACCACCAGGTACCAGGGCAGGGCATACAGCGCATCTTTGGCGTTGCTGCCCCGGGGCTTGTTGTTGTGCAAGCGTTCGATGCTCTGCAGCAGCCGCTCGCGCAGCAAGCTGACCTCTTCGCGATCGGCCGGGCTCGCGTTCAACACCGCCTGATCGGCATCGTCACGCAGCAGCCCTTCGAGGTTGTGATGCCGGGACACGCCTCGATAAAGCAGCAAGACGTAGCCGGCCGACAGCACCAGGAACACGCCAATGCCGGTCAGCAGGCTGTTGAGCGAACTGAAGTCAAACGCCCGCCCGATGCCCCACACCACGAAGATCGTGAGGAAAAAGCACACCCCGAGAATGTAGGGTTGATAGCGCAAGAAGTAATACTTGATCTTGTTCATACGGACTTCGAATCCAGGGCATCGACAAAACGGTCGATAACGTCACCCAGAGGGCGGTCAATTTCGGGAAAGGCGTGTGTGCGGTGGTGCTCGTCGAAGGCATCGAAAGAGGCCAGCACGTCGTAGCTTTGTGAACGCTCACTGATCCCCGTCAGCACGCGGTAGGCATCACTGGTCTGGCGTGAGGCAAAACAGATCAGCCTGGGGCGCATGAAGTCGTCGGCCAGCAGGTTGACCTGAGGCACCGCGCGTTCAGGCGTCATATGCGTCAGCCAGGTGACCCACAAATCGGCGGTCGGATTCTTCAGGCCTCTTTCCGCCGGCAAGGGCAGGGCGATGCCGATCGGCGTCGGGCGAGACAGATGCCGTCTGAGGGCCAGGAGTCGGGTCAGCACGGCGTTGGTGACGAACTCCGGGTAGGCACCTTCGAGCGCGGTACTGATGTCGCGCAGATTGAAATTCACCAGAAACTTGTCATGCACGCGCCGGAACAACTCGAAGTCCTGGCCTTGTAATGGGCGCAGGGCCTTGATGCGTTCGAACAGCACCGAAGTGCTTTCGCCCTGGACTGCCATGTGCAGCAAGGGCCTGATCTGCCCGCTGAACAGTTCGCCGAGGGTAAACGGATTGACCAGAGGCTCGGCCTCGCTGGCCTTGAGCGTCTGGAAAATGAAAAACGGATAGCGTCGCCCACTCGAATCTTTCGAGCTGATCAGCCCGCCCAGCAGCCAGTTGCCGCTGCGCGCGCGGTAGCTGAAAAAACACACTGGCAAGGCGTCGAACAGTTCTCGCCAGTCTTCGCGGTGCTGCAAGGCGGCCAGCGCGCCTTGCAGCCAGCCGTCGAACTCGCAGACGTCGTCGCCTGCACCTTGCAGGCTGACGAAGTCCGGGCTCGCGGGGACTTTGCCGAAGCAGCCGATCATTGGCCGGATCCCTGATTCAAGAGGCGGCCGATCACAGCGGACGACCTTCTTTGGCGTTGAGCGCACTCAAGGCCTTGACGTTGCCCAGGTCCGTCAGCTTGACGCCACCGTAGTTGCGCACGGCGAGGCTGACCGGGCCGCTGCTGGTGTTCCAGCTGAAACGTTGTTGAATACCGTCCAGATCACTGACCCGTGCGCTGTCGTTCATGCGCAGCAAGCCCCAACGGCCCGGGTAGTCGAACACCGTGAGGCGCTCGCCGGTCAGGGTGACCACATCCAGGCGTGCGCCCGGCGTGGTGGTCGTGCCCGGCCACGAGAAGCGGCTCCAGCTGGTCTTGCCGTTACGGTAGTGCTGCACCTGGCCATCGAGGGTGAAGATGATGTCGGTCAGGCTGGCGGAGGGTTCGAGCATGATCTCGAAGCCGTTGTCGCGGTCCGACAGGCTGGCAATCACCTGGCCCAACGAGCTGGCCTTGTCGATGCTGTTGACCATGTTCGGGTTGACCAGCGGCGTTGCCTTGCTGTCGCTGCTCATGCCCAGGCCTTCGCCACCGGACAGGTTGCCGATTTCGTTACGCTTGAAGTTTGGCAGCAGGCCGGATTCCGGGTCGACGAAACGCTGCAGGTCCTTGACCGACGCTTCGTTGCGGCTGCCTGCCGCGATCGGATACCGGTGCGCCATGACCTGTTCCCACGGCTTGGCAATCTGCTGAGCCCAGGCTTTGGCAATCTGTTGGCCGGCAGGGTCACGCAAGGTTTCCCAGGCAAACTGGATCGGCAGGCTGAACAGGCCCTGCAACGAAGTGGACAAGCCGCCCTGACTGGTGTCGACGGTGGTCTCGACATAGTTGCGCACGCTGGTCACTTCGCTTGGCAGCCCTTCAAGGGTTTCGCTGATCAGCTGCTTGCTGCTTTTACCGACGTCCTGGGAGCGCTGGATGTTGTTCATCCGCACCTTGAGTTTGCGCAAGGCCGCGAGGTAGCGGTCCATGATCGTACTGTCGGCACCTTCGGCGTTTTGCACGGCGAATACCCGCGATACCGGCTCGAAGCGCTTGGCCAGGCTGCCGTCGTCAACCGCTGGCAATGGCGAAATCAGCGAGCTTGGCGATGCATTCTTGTCATCAAAAATGCCGCTGACACTGCTCCAGAATCCGTCATCGGGCTTGATGCCTGCTTGCAGGGTTTCGCGGGGGGCAGGGACATCCCACTGGGTGTTGTCATTGACCGCCGCCAGGAGAATTTTCACCGGCGAGTTCTGCACGTCGCTGAGCAGCGACAGTTGTTGGGTCGCGTTGGCCATGTCGGTGAAATGGCGAACGCCGACGCTGTTGATCAGGGTGTACCAGGCCTGTGTGTAATCGCGCTTGTAGCGCGCCATGAACTCACGGATGAAATTGGCCTTCTGCACAATGCTGTCGGCGCCTTCGCCGTCGAGCACCCAGTCCGATTCATTCTGCAGGTTGCCCGACACCAGTTTGATCAGCTCCGGCTTGACGAATTGCTCCCAGCCCTGACGGGTGAAAATCGCGGGGACCGCTTCTGTGCCGTACAGCAATTGACGGCCCGGCAAGGGCACCAGATCGCTCAGGCTGACGGCCGGAAACTGGCGACTCGATTCCAGTTGCAGGCGCAGGTATTCGCGGTCTACCAGCGAGCTGGAAATCATGAACGACTTCAGGCTGTTGCGGGTTTCGCTGATCAGCTGCTCGTTGCGCGACAAAGTCGGCGCCTGACCACTCTTGAGCAATTGCACATACACCGGCGCATTGTCCTGGATCACCGCACTGCTGACCGCGTTGTCGGTGCTGGCGGTGTTGGCCCAGGCCACCGGCAACGCCGCACTCACAAACTCCGGATCCGGATGGGTCGCAGGTTGGGTCAGCATCAGATACAGCTTGAGTGCGTTGTACGACTCGATAATCGAAGCGACCTGGCGCTCATCGAGTCGGCCCAACATTTCTTCGGACAGCGAAAGCCCGCCGGTCGTCGCCGACAGTTCAGCGGCATCGCTCGCGGTAGCCGGGTTGCGCAGCGCTGTCAGTGCTTCGCCGCGAACCTTGTTTGCGGCGCCCCTGGCAGCCCCATTCAATCGACTGGCTACCTCACCGGTACTGCGCGGCAGATTGTTCAGGCGGGTTGGCAGTTTCTGCCCCTGCAAACGGGCTTTGGCTGAGCCGGCCTTGGCCGTCGCAGGCGCAAAGTTATTCTGCGGGTCCATGGTTTTGGCGAACTCATTGAACGCACGCATCTGCAATTGCAGTTGCAGGGTGATCGGCTCCAGGGCCTGAGTGCGCAGTTGCTGCAAGTAGGCGGTCTGTGCAACGCGATAAACATCGTCACCCCGGTACAGGCCGGCGCCGAGTTGCAGCGGCACGCCTTTGGCGCGGTGCTTCTCGATGGCGGTGAGTTGCTCGCGCAGCAGTTCCAGGCCGTGCCCCGAGGCGAGTAACCGCGCACTGTCCGGGGATTGTTGCAGTTCGGTCAGTTGTTCGCGCAGTGTCGCCAGCCACTGGCGGTTGTTCTGGAACGACAGAATCTGCCAGCCAATGAACGCCACACCCGCCAGCACCGCCAGACCCAGCAGGGCAGGGCTGGCGGACTTGTTTTTGCCGAAACGCGACTGGTAGAGGGTCAAGTCGCGATCGGGGAAGATCACCCGACGGAACGTATCGGTGATGAAGTAGCTGCGGTCGCTGATTTTCTTGCCGCTGCCTTGTGCCTGATTGTCGTGTTCGGTGGCCGGCTGCAAGGCGAACGACTCGGCCAGGTCATCTTCATACACCTGGCTCAGTTGCTGATCGGTCTGCAAGGCGCTGGTGAAATACAGTCCGCGCAATAAAAGTGGCGCGCCGCTGCGACGGGTCTCGGCGAAGTGTTGGAGAAATTGCTCCAGCACGCCCGACAATTCGGCGAAATAGTTCGGGAAGTTCAGCAATGCACTGTTGGCATCGGCACCCAATGCAATCATCTGCGCGTCGACGTGACGACGGATGTGGCCGTGCAGGTTGGCCAGCTTGGCGTCCAGCACCGGACGCAGGCCCTGATTACGGATCTCGGACAAACCGAAGGTCATGCCCAGCGGTTGCTGGCGTTCGTTCAGGTCCAGGCCTTCGAATGCCTGGCTGAACCCCGGCAGTTGATCGGTCTTGCTCAGCATCAGGTAAATCGGTGGGTTGGCCTCAAGGCAATCGTTGTACTCCTCGATGCGCGAGACCAGTTGCGCGGCGAGCTCATTGCGCTCGGCAGCGCTGCAGGCCAGCAGTTCCGGCAGGCTGACCACCAGCACCAGGCCATTGACCGCAGCCTTGCTGCGTTGCTTTTTCAGCATGCGCAGGAAGGCGGCGAATTCGCTGGCCGACGGGTCGTCGCGCAGGTAACGGCCGGCCGTGTCGATCATCACGGCCTCGGGGCTGAAATACCAATCGCAGTGCTGCGTACCGCTTTCGGTGTCGTTGGCGCTGCTGGCAATGTTGGCGGACAGCCCCGAGCGGGTCAGCAACGAGGTCTTGCCCGCGGCCGACATGCCGATGACCAGATACCACGGCAAATCGTAAAGTGCCGACGAACCGCCGCCACCGGCCGAGCGATCGGCGCGCAGCATGGCGATGGCGTGCTTGAGGCGTTCGCGCAGCACCTGCTGGTCACGGAACTCACCGGCGCCTTTGAGCGACCGGTCAACTTCGATCTGCACCAGGTTTTCGAGGTTGTGTTCAGCCCGGATACGCTTGTACTGACGCAGCACAATGATCAGCAGGTAGAAGGCGCTGACGATCGCCATCGTCTCCAGCGCGTAACCGCGCAGCCAACTCACGTGCGGGGCCGCGAACCAACTGACCGCCAGGCTTGCCAGCCACAGGACGGGGACGAGGAACCAAAAGCTTTTCAACAAACGCAATAATGTTTTCATGTCTTCCTGACTCGGTTACCTGACCTGTGCTCAGGCACTGAACAGCTGGCTGATTTGTTCGGACAACGCGGCTACATCCTTGCCCAGCAACCAGTCCAGCGTCAGGTAAACACCCACGCAGACCAGCGCAATCAGCGCCAGGTAGAGCCAGAGGGGGACTTCATGGCGCAGCATCTGCGAGACCTGGTCTGGCAGTGCCCAGTCGGGCGACAGAGCCTTGGGCGTCTTGCGAAAACGCGCGATGTCCTGGCCCAGGGTGTTGGCCAGGTAACGCAGCTGATCTTTTTGCCCAAGGCTGAATTTGCCTTCGAAACCCAACGCCAGGCACAGGTGGTACACCTCGAGTACATCGAGGTTCTGTTTGACGTCGCCGCGCAACGAATCGATTTTTTCGAAAAAGCCTTCGCCGGCCAGGTGCACGCCGAAATAGCGGAACTGCAATGGCTGCAATTCAAAGTGACGGCGCAACTCGTTGTCCCCGGAGCGCAGTACGCTTTCATCGAGGAATGCACACAGGGCGTACTGGGTGTCCTTCACCTGTTCAACGCTGTAGTTGGCGCTGCGGGCATCGCGTTCCAGTGTCTTGAAGAAGTTGTCGACGCTCGCTTCAAAGGCGCTGACCGAGGTGACCTGTCGGCCCTTGCGCACGATCAGCGCCATGCTGATGAAGTCCTGCACCAGGTCTTTGAGCGTCGGTTTTTCACTGGCGGCCGCAACGGCGCCTTGCAGTACGGCTTCGGTCATTTGAGTACCGCCATCAGTTCAAGCTTGAGGTTGGTGAACGCGCTGGGCGCATAGAAAGAAATGGCCTGGGCACTCATCATTCGTTCGTAGACCCGGCCGTGGGGCTCGATGGAGAAGTAGTGATTGTCCAGTCGCACCGGAATCGCATTGGGCAGGCGGGTCGAGTGATTGAGCGTAACGCCCGGCATGGCGCTGTTGACCACCACTTCGATGTCCTCCGGCGAGCCGACCTTGAACGCCCGTGGCACCAGTTCCAGCAGGCTTGCGCCGGGCATGTCAGCGTGCACGGAAATGTAGAAATCCGCCTCCGCCAGCCGTGGGTCGTGCAACTGGCCTTGCCAATACGAAGGTTTGGTCTGGGTCAGGTTGATCACCACGCACTGGTTCGGCACCACGTTGTCGAGCAGCACGCGAATCATCTCGTCGAGCTTGACCAGCGAGGCCGCCGGGTCGTGGTGGTCGTACTCGGGAATGTCGTTAAGCTGGGTATCCAGCGAAAACGTCAGCAGGCCGCCGGCGAGTTCTGCCAGGAACAGATACAAACGCTCGGGGTGCAAACGCGGGTGCGCGAGCAGGTGCGCCAGGCTCGGATGGGCACGGTTCACCGTGTTCAGCAGCCAGAACAGGGTCACATCGCTTGAGCCAAATTCGGCGATCTGGTCCGCACGCTCGCGACGCCGGCCCGACAACGCCTTGCTCTTGGATTGCAGGGCGCCGAGCAAACGCTTGCCCAGACCGATCAGGGTGTCATGGGTGCCCAGGTGCAGCGTCGGGTGCACGAAATGCCCGTCGAGGTTGAAACCACCGATGTTGTTGCGCGACAGCCGGGCAATCGGGCACCAGGTGTAACCATCCAGATTGTCGCCGTCGATCAGCATCACCACGTTCAGGCGCAGGCTGGTGATTTCGTTTTCCAGGTCGCCTTCGTTGAGGTCCGGCAAGGTGTCGAATTGCTTGCGAAAACGTCGCCCGGTCTTTTGCTCCTGGCCGTCTTCAACGTAATTCAGGCCGAAGGGCTCAGGCAGTTTCAGCGCAGCGTAGACCTTCAGGTCGTTGCCCTTGAGCAGGTCTTTCAAGTCGCGGGCTGCCGGCAGCGGATCATGCTGCGGCGCGTCGAACAGGCTGCCGTCGGGAAACACCAGTTTCAGACGCTTGAGCTGCAGGGAGCCGGTGGCGAGGGCTTCCTCGTCCACTTCCAGCAACTGCACGCCCCAGTGAAAGGGCGTGTTGCGCAGCGTTGCCTGCGCCAGCTGATGCTGGTGGAACTCATCCTGATACTGGAAATGTTGTGGCAAAAGGAACATGCCTTCGGACCACATCACCCGGCTTTGCTTACTCATTGAGCGCCTTCCAAAAATGAATTCAATTTCGAGTCCAGGGCTTTTTGCGCGGAGCCGGCGGCCTGGTCCTGGGCTTTTTCAATCACGGCGTCCTGAACCCGTTGGGTCAGTGTTGGCTGGGCCGGTTGCTCGGGCAGGGCGGAGGCTTTGGCGAGTTGTTCTTCGCTCTTGGGTTTGTTCAGCACGTCGACGCCGCTGACGGCGGACACCGTGTTGTTGTCCACCAGCACCCGCAGGCCATCGGATGAGAACCAGATGCCGTCCTTGCGCAGGGAGTTGGCGTCAAACGCGACCTTCCAGCGGCTGTTCTCGTCAGTGCGGAAAAAAGCCGCGACGCCGACATAACCCGTGGCCTTGTTCAGCGGCCATTTGTCGACCTGGCCCATTCCCGGCAACAAGGTGATTTCGCGGTTCTCGATCAGGGTGTTGCCGAGGGCTTTTTGCGGGTCGTCCCACAATGAGTCCGCGTCAACCGACGAAAAGCGTTCAAGCGAAGTCAGTTGGTAGACACGCAGCACCACAGACAGCGGTTGTCCGGCCGCGTCGGGATTGAGCTGGTTGCCGCCGTCGGACGTCAGGATGACTTTTTCGGTGTCATCGAACAGCATGTCACCGGCCCATGTGTCGTCGACCCGTTTGCTGACCCGATCGGTCACGCCGCAAGCCGTCAGCGCGAGCATCACCGCCACCGCCGTCAGGCTTTTTGCCCATGCCGCCTTCGCGGAACGCTTCCCTGTATGTCTGTTATCCATGACCACTACCTGTAGTTGCCCGGTCAGGACAGGCGATAGGCGAAATCGCCATCGCTGCCCAACTCGATGTTCAAACTCTGAATCGGTTTGTCCTGCGCCATGCGCTCCAGCACCCGTTGCGCGAGTTCCGGCATCAGGGTCTTGGACAAAATGTTGTCGATGTTGCGGGCGCCGCTGTCGACCTCGGTGCAGCGTGAGGCGATGGCTTTGACCAGCGCCTCGTCATAGCTGAGGACAGCCTGATGGTTGCGCTCGAAACGCTGACGAATGCGCTCCAGCTTGAGGGCGACGATGCGCTCCAGGATCGCGTCCTTGACCGGGTAGTACGGGACGATGGTCAGGCGGCCGAGGAAGGCTGGTTTGAACACTTGATTCAGCTCGTCACGCAGCCCTTCGACGATGGCTTCCGGCGTCGGTTGCGGCTGTGCATTGAGGCACCACTGCATGATGCGGTCGGTGCCGGTGTTGGATGTGAGGATGATTACGGTATTGCGGAAGTTGATCTCGCGACCCTCGCCGTCATCCAGCACGCCTTTGTCGAACACCTGGAAAAACAGTTCGAGCACGTCCGGGTGGGCCTTCTCCACTTCATCGAGCAACACCACGCTGTAGGGCTTGCGCCGCACGGCCTCGGTCAGCACGCCGCCCTCGCCATAACCGACGTAACCCGGCGGCGAGCCCTTGAGGCTGGAGACCGTGTGGGCTTCCTGGTACTCGGACATGTTGATGGTGATGACGTTGCGTTCGCCGCCGTACAGGGTGTCGGCCAGCGCCAGTGCGGTTTCGGTCTTGCCGACGCCACTTGGGCCGAGCAACAGGAACACGCCGATCGGTTTGTTCGGGTCTTCCATGCGGGCGCGGGAAATCTTGATGCGCTTGCCGATTTCGTGCAGCGCATGGTCCTGGCCAAGCACGCGTTCGCCCAGCAGTGCTGGCAGGCGCTGCACGGTTTCGATTTCGTCGCGCAGCATCTTGCCCAGCGGGATGCCGGTCCAGCCGGAAATCACTTCACCGATAGTGCCGCCATCCACCAGGGCATGCACCAGCGGTTGCTCACCCTGGACGCTGGTCAGTTCGGCGCGTACGGCGGCAATTTCGAGGGCATCGGGTGATTGATTTTCCGGGTGGCTGAGGGCACCCAGTTGCTCGACCAGTTGCAGTTCGCGTTGCCATTGTTGCTCAAGGGCGTCGCGGGTCTGCTGTTCGTTCAGCAGCTCGGCGTTGAGGCTGGTCAGGCGTCGGGCATGGTCGCTGCCTTTGGCGGCTTCCTGCTGCAGTACCGAGATTTCCGCCTGCAAGTTGTCGATCTGACGCTTGCAGTCTTCCAGCGGCCCGGGCTGCGCCGATTGCCCCAGGGCGACCCGGGCGCAAGCGGTGTCCAGCACGCTGACGGCTTTGTCCGGCAATTGGCGCCCGGTGATGTAGCGATTGGACAGGCGCACGGCCTGCACCAGCGCTTCGTCCATCACCGTGACTTTGTGGTGTTCCTGCATCTTGGCCAGCAGGCCGCGCAGCATGTGGATCGCCTTGTCTTCGTCCGGCTCTTCGACTTTCACCACCTGGAAGCGGCGGGCCAGGGCGGCATCCTTTTCGAAGTACTTCTTGTACTCGGCCCAGGTGGTCGCGGCGATGGTGCGCAGTTCGCCGCGAGCCAGGGCTGGCTTGAGCAGGTTGGCGGCATCGTTCTGCCCGGCCTGGCCGCCCGAGCCAATCAGGGTGTGCGCTTCGTCGATGAACAGAATGATCGGGTGCAGGCTGCGTTTGGTTTCTTCGATGACTGACTTGAGGCGGTTTTCGAACTCGCCCTTCACCCCGGCACCGGCCTGCAACAGGCCCAGGTCCAATGTGTGAATGGCCACGCCCTTGAGCACCGACGGCACGTCACCCTGGATGATGCGCAGGGCCAGGCCTTCGACCACGGCGGTTTTGCCGACGCCGGCTTCACCGGTGAGGATCGGGTTGTTCTGGCGGCGGCGGGTCAGGATGTCGACCATCTGCCGCACCTCGAACTCGCGACCGAGCACCGGATCGATCCGGCCCTCGCGCGCACTTTGCGTGAGGTTGATGGTGTATTGATCGAGGGCCGGGGTTTTGCCGTTGCCTTTTACCGGGTTGGCGCTGGCGCTGCCGGACGTGTCCAGCGCCTTGGCCTGTTTCGACTCGGCACTGCCTTCTACCAGCGCGTTGAGGTTCACGCGTAAATCGTCGGCGTTGATCTTCTCCAGTTCGGCCGCACCCGCGATCACCACCCGGCGCAGCTCATCGTCATCCAGCAATGCCTGCAGCAGATGACCGGTACGGATCTGCGCCTGGCCGAACTCGATGGAGGCCAGCACCCACGCCTGCTCGATCATGCGGGTCAGGTGCGGGGACAGCGCCGGGGTGCGGGTATTGCCTTTCTTGAAGGTCCCCAGTGCCGTCACCAATTGCGCCTGCAAGCGTTCAGGCACCACGTCGTAATGGCGCAGGATGGCCGGCAGGTCGTTGTCGTTGCTGTCGAGCAATTGCAACAACAGGTGCTCGACTTCGACATCGTAGTGGTGTTCCGACAGACAAAGCGCCGCGGCGCTTTCGGTGGCGGTGCGGCTGGTGTCGTTCAGCTTGGCGAACAGGGACTTCAGGTTCACAGGGAGACCCCATCAAATGGAATGTGGAAGAGCGCGCAACGGGAGGGTTCCACGTCGACGCCTGGACGTTTGAGCCAGCCGAGCCGGCCCAGCGAAACGTTGCCCTGGCGACCGAGGCGGGCCACGGGTACGGCTTGGGTTTTGAGCTTGGGCGCCAGCTGGAAGTCGAGCTCGGCACCGACATAGAAACGCACCAGTTCCAGCAGTTTCTGGTAGTCGATGGCACCCGGCTGCAAGCGTTGATAGTCGGCCAGCTCCAGTGGGGCCGTCTCGATGCGCACGCACGATTGGTAATCCCAGACCCGGTTACCGGCGACGGCACTTTGCCCGAGCACGGCGTTCTTGCGGCCCAGTTGCGTGCACTGGCTGGCATCGAGTTTGAGCCAGCGCCCGGCAAACGGCTTGACCTTGAACGGCAGCGAAAAATAGAAGCTGAGCATCACTTCCAGGTTCAATGCGTTGCGTGGCTTCTGGGCGAACAGGCCGGAGAAATAGCTGAACAATTCACGGCGCAGGGGCGAACCCTGTTTGTCGAACTTCTGCTTCTGCGCCTCGGGGCCGAAACCCACCAGGTTGAGCAGATAGCGGTCGAAATCCGAGCTGCCGTTGCGCTCGTACTCGATGTAAAACTTGTACTTTTGCCAGGCCTCGTAAAACAGCGTGGTCATGCGGTGTGAAAAGATGTCGAGAAAGGCGTGCGCCGCGTCATCCCGGTACTGGATGTGTCGCTCGATCAACAACTCAGTGTACGGGCGCGGCAAGACACCCGACGGCCCCACCAGCCCCATGAAGGTGACTTGCACCTCGGACAGCGGCAGGCCGGCCACCGACACTTTGCCTTCGCGCTCGAACTGCAAGTCGCTGACTTCACTGGCCGGGAAGTTGAGCGACAGCTGCGAGCGAAAACGCAGAGGGTCTTCGTGCGGTCGGGTTTCCAGGTCCATGCGCCCGGTTCTGCTGTAATGCAGGCGAAGCAAGCGCACCAACTGGAAAAACTCGAATCGGTGCGGCTCAGCCCGTGCCTGGTCAATCAGACCAGGGGTTGATCGCCGGTTCGCGGTGGCCATTGGACGACTCTCTTTTCGCGCTGCAAGGTGCGAAGGGTTAATTGGGTAAAGCTGTTCATCGAGCAGTACTGACCGAAGAAATGGTCGAGCACCATGCCGAACAAAAACACACCGCTGCCGGTGTATTGGCTTTCATCGAAATTGAGGGTGATGCCCACGCCGCGAACGAAGTTCGGCCGCGGGTGACCGATGCGTGCAACCACCGGTTCGCTGCTCACCGAGACGATGCCGTTGATCTGTTTGCGGATGGCCGACACGTTGCGGTAGTTGTAGAGCGACAACAGCTCCAGCAGCACTTCGCGACCCCGGGAGACCAGCGACATGTGGTTCAGCGACAGGTGCGAAATCAGCCGCCAGATCACCCCGTTGCCCAGCGGCACCCGGGCGGTGGCGGTAGGTTTGCGCAGGCAGCGGATGTCTTTGATCACCGAGTTGCCGGGAATACTGAAATCGCCGCGCTCGCCCCCGAACGGCAACATCAGCGGCAAGTCGCGGTTGCTGCAGGTCAGGCGGATGCTCAACGTATCGTTGTTGGCCTCCAGCAAACCCAGTTCACGGTCCACCACCCGGATAAACACGTTCGAGCCATCACGCTGGCCGGTGTGCACGGCGCGGCGCCGGGCAATCCAGAAACTTTGGCCGGGACCCTGATCGCCCCGGGGTTCGAAAAACGGATGGCAAGTGCCCACCTGATCAATACCGCCGACCTTGCGCACGCGCCGCACGCGGTCAATCGACACCACTTCGGCCGAGCTTTGCAGACGCACATCCGGCGTCACCGCGTACTCGTGCTGGGCGTGGGTCAACTTGACCGGCTCGGCCTGCTGGCGGAACAGGTTGATGATCGGCGTGCAATTGAGCTTGAAGTTATTGCGGCCGATATTTTGCGTCAGGCGCGCCAGGCGATCGCTGAGGTCGTAGTCGGAAAAGTAGAAATTGACCTCGACTTTCTCGATCTCCTTGCCCGCCAGAATGCGCGCAAAACCGGACAGGTCGAAGAACATGAACTTGTCGGGGAAGGTGAAGTATTCGTGCAGCAAGCGATAACCGAGGAACGAACGCTCCGAGTAGTCCACCAGGCCTTCGTCCAGGCTGTAGCCGACGGCTTTCAATGCGCCGGCGGGCAAGGCAACTTCTCGGGTACGTCCCTGATCTTCGAAGGTCAACGTGGCCTTGGCCAGGTTGTTGAACAGCAGTTCGTACAGTTGCAGCATCAACGTGCTTTCGCCGTCGAGGAAAAACCGCAGGCTGTCGAGCTCCATCTTGCCGAACATCACATCGGACGTCGCCGCCAGGCCGATGCGCAAGCGCGCGACCAGGTCAGCGCTGTGGCCGTTGAACGCCGAGCGCTCCATTTCGATGAACGACGCCTGTTGCACCGCCACCGGCCACAGTTCGACCGGGTAGCAGGTGCGGAATTTACACACCACGCCTTCGATCGGATTGGCACTGAGCTCTGTGTGCCGAGGAACGCGGAAGGCTTCGGTGACTTTTTCCTGCTTGCCCAGGTTGAACTCGACGATCGACATCGACGGGGTAGGGCGCAGGTAATGCGGGTACAGCACTTCAAGAAACGACTCGACGATTTCCGGCAGTTCATCGTCGAGTTTTTTGTGCACCCGCGCAGAGAGGAACGAGAACGCTTCGATCAAGCGCTCGGTATGCGGGTCTTCGCAGTTATCGCCCTCGATGAGCAACCGCGAAGCGATTTTCGGATACTGGCTCGCAAACTCCTGGCCCAAAAAGCGCAGGTGCGACAGTTCCTTTTCGTAATAGGGCAGCAGATCGTCGAGCATCAGTTGAGGTTCTGCACTTTGTATTCCTGGGTGTTGACCTGCAGCACGGCGTCGAAGGACACCTGGCGGGTGATGTCTTGCAGACGCAAGACGGCATCCACGCGAAAGGTCAGCATGCGTTGGCCGGTTTGTTGCGCGAGCAGTTGGACTTTGACGCTGCGAAAGCGCCGGTCGCCGACGCTGATCGCTTTCTCGAGTTGCCGCTGAATCAACAGGCGATCCTTTGGATCAAGCACGCTGCGGCTGGTGAAATCCGGCATGCCGTAATCGAGGATGCTGCCGCTCAGATTGACGAAACCGTCCAGCTCGTTGGCGACCAGGGACTGGCGAGTGTTGACCAGGATTTCCAGGTCGCGAACGATGCTGGCCTTGTAATCGGCCAGCGAACACAAGCGTTGCGATGACGCTTCGATGGACTGATGCGGACGATCGTCCAGCAATCGGTCCAGCAGCGATGGCAACAGCTTGTGTTGACTTGTCATATTGCCTCCCTGGCAATGTGCTCGATCAGCCGCGGGTCGATTGCGGCAATTCAGCGACCAGACGCAACGATGCGGTCAGTTCGTCCAATTGATAGTGCGGGCGCAAGTACGTCACGGCCTTGTAGACACCTGGCTTGCCTGGCACTTCGAACACCTCGGCACGGGCTTCGCGCAATGGGAACTTGGCCTTGGCTTCCTGGCTTGCGGTGTCGTCCAGCAGTACGTAGCTCGACAGCCACTTGTTGAGGAACAGCTCGACGTCTTTGCGCGAGGCGAAGCTGCCGATCTTGTCGCGCATGATCGCCTTCATGTAGTGCGCGATGCGCGAAGTGGCGAAGATGTACTGCAACTGCGCGGAAAGGCGGGCGTTGGCGTTGGCGATGTCGGTGTTGTACTGCTTCTGCTTCTGCGCCGACTGGGTGCCGAAGAACGCGGCGTAGTCGGTGCCTTTGCAGTGCACCAGCGGAATGAAACCGAGGTCCGACAGCTCTTTCTCGCGGCGGTCGGTGATGGCGATTTCGGTCGGACACTTGAGGGCGATTTCGCCGTCGTCAGTTTTGAAGGTGTGGGTTGGCAAGCCTTCAACCAGGCCACCCCCTTCGACACCACGGATGGCCACGCACCAGCCGTAACGGGAAAACGCATCGGTGACCCGGGTGCCCAGCGCGTAGGCGGCGTTCATCCACAGGTACTTGTTGTGATCGCGGCCATCGACGCTTTCGACGAAGTTGAATTCCTCGACCGGTGTGGTATCCGGGCCGTACGGCAGGCGACCCAGCACGTGGGGCAGGGTCAGGCCGACGTAACGCGAGTCTTCGGAGGCGCGGAACGACTTCCACTTGGCGTATTCAACGGTATCGAAAATCTTCGCCAGATCCCGTGGGCCAGACATGTCGGTAAACGAGTCCCAGCCGAACAGCTCAGGCGAGGCCGCCGAGATGAACGGCGCATGGGCGGCCGCGGCGACATGGGAAATCTCTTCGAGCAGGTACATGTCTTCCGGGCTGCGGTTGAACTCATAGTCACCCAGCAGCATGCCGAACGGTGCACCACCGAAGGTGCCGTACTCTTCTTCGTAGATCTTCTTGAACAGCGCGCTCTGGTCGAACTCGGAGGCGGCCTTGAGGTCGCGCACGAGGTCTTTTTTTGACGCATTGAGCAAGTGAATCTTCAGCGTGGTGCTGGTTTCTGTCTGGTCGACCTGATACTTCAGGCCGCGCCAGGACGCTTCCAGCTGCTGGAACTCACTGGCGTGCATGATCTCGTTCATCTGCTCGGAAAGCATCGCGTCGATTTCGGCGATGCGCGCATCGAGCACGGCGATCAGGTCCTTGCTCGGCGTCATTTCGCCTTCAAGGATCTGGTTGACCAACTCGCCAATCAGGTCGCGGGTGCGGCTGCGCTCGGTTTCGGAGCGGGCGACGCGGCTTTGCGAAATGATGCTGTCGAGCAGCGAGGATTGCGCGGTGAAGTTTTCCACTTCAACCAGTTCGCTGTCCTGTTGAGTCACGGTTTGCTTGTCGTTCATCGTCAGGCTCCTACGCTTTGCCGTCGGTGGCTGGAATGGCGGCTTCGCGACCGAATTCCTTGCCCAGGGTTTTCAACTTCTCGGTGTTCTGCAACACGTCCATCAACAGCTCTTCGAGCTTGTCGTTGCCGCCCATCTTGTTGCGCAGGTCCGCCAGCTTGTTGCGCACTTCCAGCAGTTTGCGCAGCGGCTCGACCTGCTTGACCACGTTCTGCGGTTCAAAGTCTTCCAGTGCGTTGAAGTTGAGCTCGACACCCAGCTGCGTGCCGTTTTTCGCCAGGGTGTTGTCGACGCGGTAGGTCAGGCGCGGCTTGATGCCCTTGAGCACGCCATTGAAGTTGTCGCGATCGATGAAAATGAACTTGCGGTCCTTGAGCTTCGGCAGCGGCTCCAGCGGGTTGCCGGAGAAATCGCCCAGCACACCGACGACAAAGGGCAGCTCTTTCTTTTCTTGAGCGTCACCGATATCCACGTCGTAGGTGATATGGACCCGAGGCGCGCGAACGCGGTCGAGTTTGTGCTGGGTACTTTCCTTCTTCGCCATCGTGATCTCCTGTGCGAACAATTCGCTGCAAGTCGTTTGCGTGTCGGTTCAATGGTTGGCCGAGCGCGTTACATTCCTTCGATCGTCAGCAGCAGGCGCTGACGGATTTCATCGTTCATTTCCATGATGTTGGCGTGCCCCACCAGCTCTTCGAAACTGGTGTTGCCGGCAATCTGGGTGCTGCTGCGGATCACGGCCTCGTCGGGCAACTGCGAGCGAACCGGCGAGCTGATGACGCAGAAGGGCAGGTCGCCGAACTCCTTCAAGCGTTCGAAACTGACGGGGAAACGCAAACCTTCGAGCAAGCGGCTGATGCCGGGCGATTTGCTCAGGCAGTAGAACAGCACCAGGTAATGCACCACGAAGCGGTACAACTCGGCGCTGCTGCGATTGGGGTCTTTGATGATGGTGCGGAAGCGGGCCAGGTCGAAAGAACTGAACCCGACCACCCAGCGCACCGGGCTGGTGATGCGAATGGTTTGACCGCTTGCGCTCAGCACTTTGTCGTACTCCAGCGCAAACAATTGCGGGGTAGTACTGAGCAGGTTAAGGGGGACTTCGAGCTCATTGACCAGCTGGAATGGAGCGGTCGAGCCGATGCGGTCGTAGAGCTCCTTGAGCTCCTTGAAATGGTGCTGGGTCTCGCGCCCGCTGCTGCGTTGCGCACCCTGCAGGTACTCACCGAAAAACGTCTGCGGACGAATCAGCAAAGCCAGGGTCGCCAGATAATCCGAGGCCTGCGCCTTCAGCGCATCGGAAATGGCCCGGGTCTGGCTTCGCAGCTTGATCAATGCTTCAACATCAAAAAACGCTTGAGTCATCGGTACATCGTCCTTGAACACTCCACGCCTTCCTGGATAAAAACCGGAGCATGTCGAGTGACTTGATTCTCCATGGACATCGATCCACGAGAGGTTAATTACTGATGTTCGTCATCACGGAAACACACTGCCGGGGATAACCGGGAGTGCGATGCTGGCATATGGATATTGAGTTGCCAGTAACGTCGTGTATGGCAACACGTCGTATCGAAAAGTTCATTCGGAAACGGATTTTTTCTCGTTTTTGTTACACGCCGCAATGATGTCCGCTTGCCACTACTTGATGGATGTGTCTGTCAGACAGTTCCGAAAGCCAGTCAATTCAATGGTTTCAGAGAGGCTGTGGATCCAATTTTTAACTGAAAATAATTTTAAAAAAGGTGAACCGGTTCATCTGATGCACGCCAAATCTTGCTGATAAGTAAAGGTCGTGGGAGAAGTGTCAGATTAGTGGCGCGGAGTGATGGCATCGTGAGTAGCCGGGACATATGGAGCGCCTTTTCGTTACTGAACAAGTGTTCGGGGAGAAAGGCTTCGATAATGCTTCAGCTCCGGAGAAGTATTCCAGCAGCAGTTCTTCGTCTCCGGGCTGGGCAAACGTGTTGAGTTTGAAGAGCCGTTTATTTTGCGGGCTCATCATCGCAAGCAAGTCCATTAACATTTCACTCTCCTTGAAACTGAAATCTGATAAATCTCAACGATCAATATTTGCAGTGAACATCCGACCAATCAAAGAGGAAGCGCGCTTTTTACGAATCTCTTCAATATTCATAAATGTAAAACAAGAACCTTCTCGCGCCTCCTGCTCCTTCAGGGTTCTTAACGCAGATATACTGGAGCGGTGATAAAACAGCATAAACAACGATATGACAATAAAAAGAAACACCAGCATTGAAGTCGACGACTTATATGCGTAAAAAACTGGATAGGTTAAAGAACCCAAAGCAGCGCCAACCACACCTAATAACCAATGATTTTCCTGGATAGCCCCTATCACCTCGACCCGCTGCCCTCGAACGACTAAAGGGCTATGACCTCCACGCCACCGGTATAGGAAGCCATAGACAATCAAGGACAAGAATACGGGAACGAAACTTATAAAAACAGCTAACGGAGCATTCAACTTTAATTGCTTGTAGCAAGTCACCAACGCAGCGACAAATGCAAAACCAGGCGCAATGGCAAGATTGGTAAATAGCCGAAGGCTAGCGTATTTGGTGAACCTTTCCGTCCGATAAGCACAATTTATGCACCAATACGTTAACCATAGGACAGCAAAAACTGCAGGCAAAGTCATAATTTCCGGCAGAATCCCAATCGAGAATGCAGCCAGCAAAGAAAACAAAAACCAAGTACCGAACACCGTGGACAAAAACCGCTGAGACTCAACACTAAACATAGTCAATCCTTCCCCAAAAGAACATCTCCGAAAGAAGTCCCCCAACCTGTAACTTCATCACTCATGACCACCTGTATCAACAAGCCTGCTCCAATACCCAACGCAATCACCACAACTGCAGGGGCACTAACGGTTGCACCAATAATTACACCACTGGCAAAAACCAAACCATTGGTAGGCTGACTGTAAGCAGTTTTTTCAAGGAATTCATCGGTACTCTCTGAACTTCTAATATCCATGACGAGTTGGGGACCAAATGCAAGCAGCAGCCCAGCTGCATTGCCAACAAGTACGCGACCCACGCCCCTTTGACCATACGCAGCGGCATCAACATGACTTGTCGCCCGCAACGCCTTGGCTGCGTTATGAGTAGGTATATGAATGACATCACCCACTACTTTGCCAGCGACTCTATAGATACTGGCTTTGGCTGATGCCGGTATTTCGAGATAAAGCGCACCCGCTATTCGAACAACTTTAATTCGCCCACGAAATGTTTTCTTTGCTGAGACACTACCAGATTTGCCACGCGAGGCAATCCATTTTTTAAGTTGCTTCCTAGTTGATTTATCAATATCAAGAAGGTCTTAAATCTTGGCTGCTCGCGAGCCAGCATGAATAAGCCCCCCAACACTTGCCAAGGTACCGGGCAGGTTCGCCGGTGAAAACAGCAATGGTCCAACTACAGGAATTGAAACTGCCTTTTTCTGTATCTTTGCAAATTGCTCTGCCGTGACATTTACAGCCTTTTTCAGTTTAGCAATAAGGGAGATCAGCAGTATCCAGTATTCCTCATATTCGTCTTCACTCAACTCTGCCTCAGGTGAACTCAATTCCTTTATGAGGAACTCAGCAGCACTCAGATCATCGGTAGAGTAGAGCCCTCCGATAGCCAATGAAGAAGGAAACGCTCGGGAAGCAATTTCACTTGGCCATGGTAGTGCCCCCTCACCTAACAACCCATCGTGGGGGCCAACACCCATTGGATCGGCGGCCGTACAGGGATAAAGTCCATTATTCATGCAACAGCTCCTTTAAAAAGTGAAAATCCCTGGATCCTGCGCGGTCGCACATCTGATTATTTCGCTTTTGAAATACTTTCAAACCCTGTCATGGCTCAGCTTGCCGCAATGACAATCGCAAAAATCTCAAGCCCCTCCTGACCGCCAAAGATCACCAGAATCGGTTATTGGTCGGTAGGTAGCGGGGAATCGAAGGCGATTAGCTGATTTTTCTGGGCGGTCAACTGCCCGTTATCATTCGTTGCATCCTGCAAAAATTGGCCTCAAGTCAGCGATGGAAACCTCTTGAAAGTTCTTTGTCAAGGTAACGAAACACTTCTCAGTGATGGCAATTTGCCTGTTTGATTTTATTTTTCGGTCAGTGCACCCCGCACTTCAGACGCTTGCCACGTAAGGCGAGTAGACAGGCTTACAGGGAGTTCGTCATGAGTTTGAGTGATACACAACTCGATCAGCTGGGCCGTGACATGGACAGCAATCAACATGAAATGGTCGTTCTGAGCATGGATGACGCAAACGCGTTGATAGCACAACGAAACGGCACCGCAGATACTGGCACCCAGCCACCAACCATGTGCTCAAGGACCCAACCGGAAATGCTGGATGGTCTTTGGGCAACACGCAATCAATCTACAACGCGACCGTACATTCTTTCGTCAATACGAACTGGGGAGTACCGGCAGCGTTGGGCGCCTATGATGCGTACAACGTTGGCCGCTTGCTCAGTGACATTGGCGGAATTGGAACCAAGATTCGCGTCTTAATTAAAAACGGAAAGCGATATGTCGTTTTAACCGGATATCCGGGGTTGCGGAACCGCTTGAAAGGAACTCGTTACGGGATTCGAAATGCTCAGTTAGTTGAGGTTGGAATAGGCAAATATGGGATTCGAGGATCTTCAGTAAAAGGCTTTAAACTTACTTGCTATGTCGCGGTTGGCATTGAACTATTGGAATGGGTATTTAATGACGAGGCTGTACTTTCTGATCTTTTTGCAGGCGTTGGCGTTGAGTTAATTAAAGCAGGGATAGCGACTGCGATTGGGTATGCGGCTGCAATGGCGGCAGGGGCGCTTTTTACCGCCGCCGCATTTCCGGTCGCAGTTGGAGCGGTGGTGGTATTCGGCATAGGCGAACTTATTGATCAAGCATACGACGAAACAAAATCCTGGATTGTCCGGAAAATACAGCCCAACGACCTTCCATTACCTAGCTGGCCAAAAGCTCCGGAACTACCAAATATATCAAAATTGAAATTTTTTTGAAGTCTAGATCACTTATGAACAATAAATCATGCGTATCTGCGCACTCCATGTCTCCTCTGGCCTTCAGACTAGGTGCTTTGGCCTTTGCCTTCTTCATGATACTCACGGGCGTTTTTTCCCTGTATTGGCTTTATGAAAACGTGCTCCCAATTTACGGACGCATTTACCGAAACGCTCCCGTTGTAGAGACTCCTTATCTAGCGCTCGGCCTACTGGAAAGACTGCCGCATGCGCAGTCGGTCGCCGACTACGAAGCGTTGTTGCCGTGGAACTGCTCGCCAGAGATGCCACGGTAAACGACTGCCTCATCTGGAGGTAGGTGTAGTTCGTGGATCGCTTACGATGTAGCGACTTGCGCCCGTAGCCAGTTCGATCTCGATCGTCGCCGACTGCCCCATGGCGGATGTGGCGTTACATATCGTCGATATTTCTGTGTTTGTATTCGCCAGCGTTGATGATCAGGGGCGGGGATACAAGGCGCGAACCATTGGCGACATTGAAAGGGTCACCGCCAACCATGTCACTGACATGTTCACGGCATCAGGCAATGATCTGTCACGACATATCGTCTGAGTTCAGATCCGTTCAAATGCGTCCCACAATATCTGTCGAAGAGCATCCAGTCTTGCGTTCGCTGCGACTCGATGTTCAAAGGTACCCTAGCGCATGATTTTCCTAAGTTTCACCTCTGCGCATTGGGTGTCAAAGTTCCAGAATTGCGTCTGAGCATGCTGAAGTTGATCGTCCTAAGGTTGACACCATCGGCTCAGCGGTGTCTCATTTGGGCAATTGGGGTGTAACGTTAAAGCAACTGTGTCCACTTTCTTTTTTTTGTAGCACTGATGGTACTTTCCCATGTCTCAGCGGTTCAGTCCGGTGAGACACACGCCTGCCGAAAGCAGCATGATGGTGCGCGGAAGGCTGTAGCCTCTGTCCTACAGAGTTCTAGGGCTTTAGTACAGTTCGATGCGATGCCAGCAGTAGGACCGTTTCGCTGGAAGCGTTAATTTTAGCGTTCCGAGTGTGGTTCTCCAACGCCTCGACGCGTCACTCCAGCGCAGTGGCATTGCGGTCGTATCCAAGGATATATGCAGAAATATGGACATCTCTAGACTGCTTACACCGTCATATTGCCAGCGATTGCAAAATATCGATCTGCGTCGTGGGTGCGAATTGTGGAGCACGACTGGATCGATTGATGTCGCGGTTCAGAACCTGACCGGGCAGACAGTGAAGGAGCACGCATGAGTAACTTTCTGAGACCTCCCACTTCGGCCAGCATGCGATGTGAGCGCAGGCAACCGGGCCTACTAGGGCGTGGGCATCAGGGGTTTGCAGGCGAGTCCGCAATGGATTTCTACATGCAGCCTGGGCAATTCGCCGGAGAATACGCGACCGATGATTACACGGCTGCGGTGTACCTGGTACATCAGTTGTCATCTCGCGACGAGGATATGAGCCCTGATGAATTCAGACGTGCTGCTCTGCTGCTCCGCGAGCTTCTGCAGAAGCTGAAGTTCGCGACTAATGTATCGGTTGAAGCGCTGCAAGCCCTGCAACAGGCTGCCGAAAAAATTCCAGTAATTGGACCTCTGATGTTTTCGGGAGGTAACTTGCCCGGAACCATTGCGGCTGCAGCGGGTGGCGTCATGGCAGCAGCTAAGGCGAGGAAGGTTACTGATCTTCTGGACATGACTCCCGCGCAAAAAGCGAAGCTTCATGCGTGGGCCAATAGCCGAGGAACCCCCGGCGCACAGTCGGCCGGTAAAACATTTAAAGGCAGCATAAAAATCATTGCTAAAGAAGGTCAGTTGTTTTTTGAAGTGCCTGTGACGGCCGTAGCGAAGCATTATAAAATATTAGGTGCGGTGGGGCCTTCTGCCGCTCATATCCCTATCGGGAATACCAAGGCTTCACTGAACCAACGTACACATCTGCATGCGAATGGCGCTACCGGCATGTTGAAGTTCTTGGGGGGGAATTCTGTCGGTGCTGCTCTGGCTGTAGGGCCGCAGGCATTTCTGGATTATTCAAGTTCAACAACAGGTACGGAGTTCTATAACAAGTCTGTGCAAAGTCAGCCAACTAACATTGCATCGGCAGTTGCCGGAGTTGGCGCTGGTTGGTTGATGACAGCTGGTGCGACTGCCCTTGCGCTTCCTGCTGCGCCCTTGGTAGCGGTGGTGGCCGTCAGCTTTGTTGCAGGTGTACTTGTACAATGGGTCATAGTTGAAACCGGACTTGATAAGACGGTCAGCGACGCGTTGAAGATTAAGGATGACGAATGATCGATTCCCAGAATATTAAAAAAATTAGTTGGGGTTTTTTTGGGTTCTTGGTTTTTTTTATGGTATTCGGGCCTTCAAATTTAAAGTATTTTTGGCAGGCATTTTTTGTTATGTCGTTGCTTGCATTCATGTGTACTATATATCTTGTTTATGTATGTGAGAAAATTACTTTTTATTTAACTTCGATACTTGTTGCGGTCGCAGGCGCATTTTCCTATTTGGCCTGTACGGCAGCTTATGTGATTGGTGCAAGTTTCTGGGGGAAGACAAGTATTGCTGCCCTCATGGTAGGGCTTTTTCCAATGGGCGTCACATTGCTAACATATTTGGTCCTGGCAAATGGCAAATCGTCATTTCATCCATTCGAATATGATGGAATCAAGGTGCAGCCACGTCCGCAAAACAAGCAAAAAACATCGGCCGCATATAGCCCTCTTTTGGTGGCTGGCGCAACCACCTTGGCGGCGAGTATTTTTACTAAATCAGCCGGCTTCCTCACTACCGGTATGGTTGCCCTGTTTGGGATGCTCGCTGTTTCCGTCACATTTTTATTCTACGCACGCCACATAATCAGAGGCCTGCGCACCCTCCGCATCCAAGAAAAAACCATGCCCACCCCGTACACCTTCATGCAAATCGACGACATTCGCGAAGCGCGCAGTCGTTGGTGGTTGAGCAGATTGTTCAAGTGGTTCGCTTCCTGGCGCAAGTCGCCGGGTGTCTGATTTTCGATGATCACTACGTGCAGGCCGCCCAAGCCTGATGACGTGTTACCGGTTTAAGGAGTAGTTGAAGCGATGGATCTTTCCTCACTGTTGTCCGCGCAGAACAGGCGCCTGTTCAAGCTGACCATGGCCCTCAAGGGCGGCCAGGAGTTGTTGCTTGAATCCTTTGCCGGGAGTGAAGGTTTATCGACTGATTTCGGGTTTCAGCTTGATCTGATTTCCGAGGACGCGAGCGTAAAACTCAAGTCCGCCATCGGGCAGGCCGCGACGATTGAAATCGAACTTGCTACCGGCGGTAGCCGTTATATCAACGGCCATGTGCTGAGCTTCGGGAACAATGGCAGCGATGGGGGCATGTCACGCTACTCAGCCTATGTGGGTTCATGGTTGAGCTTGGTTGCGCAGCGCTATGACTCTCAGATCTATCAGGATCAGACAGTAGAGCAGGTGATCAGAAAGGTCTTCGGTCGCTATGAAGGGCTCGCGAAATACGAGTTCCGCATCAACCGTACACTCAAGCCACACAGCTACATCACTCAGTACCGCGAAAGCGACAGTCACTTCGTCATGCGGCTGCTTGAGCAAGAAGGGTTGTTCTTCTACTTCGAGCACACGGCCGACAGCCACACGCTCATCATCATGGACGACTCCAGTGTTTTGACGCCACTGCCTGAGCAGCCGCAGGTGCGCTTCCACACAGCATCAGTGACCGAAAACTCTGACTCCATCACTCACTGGAGTTCCGCCCGGGAGTTCCAGGCCGGAAAGATCTCCGTGCAAACCTTCGATTATCGACAGCCGGGAAATCGAATTCCCGTCACGATGAACAGCCTCAATCAACAAGGCGATGTTCCGTCGTATGAAATCTTCGACTACATGGGCCAATACACCCACGGAACGCCTGAAGATGGCGAACTTCTGGTGCGCAACCGCATCGAGGCGCTTGAGCTCAAAGGCAAGACATTTGTAGGGTCAAGTAACTGTCGCGCTATGCGTCCAGGCCATACGTTTGAGCTGACGCAGCATTACGAACATGACGCGGGTTCTGCCGATGACAGGCAGTTCCTGGTGATGAACATCGAGCACCGTGGCAGCAACAATTACACCTCGGGAAGTCAGGCTGGCTACGGTAATAAGTTTTATTGCGTACGGAAAAAGATCAAGTTCCGTCCGCAGATGGACCTGCTCAAGCCCGCGATTTCCGGCCCACAAACCGCCATTATCGTTGGCCCGCCCGGTGAGGAAATCTACACCGATGAAATGGGCCGAGTGAAAGTGCAGTTCCACTGGGACCGCTATGGCGAGTTCAACGACAAAAGCTCCTGCTGGGTCCGCGTCGCCCAATCTGGAGCCAGCGGCGGTTTCGGTAGCATTCAGATCCCTCGTGTAGGCGACGAGGTCGTCGTGGTATTCCTCGATGGCAACCCTGACCGCCCGCTGGTCATGGGCAGCCTCTACAACAGCCAGAACACGCCGCCATGGTCGCTCCCGGCAAACAAGACCCAGAGTGGTTTCTTGACCCGGTCGATGAAAGGCAATGGCGGTACGGCGAACTTCTTCCGCTTCGAAGACAAGGCCGGTGCCGAGCAGATCATCATGCATGCCGAGCGCAACATGGACACCGAGATCGAGGTCGACGAGAGCCACAGTGTCGGCAGCAACCGCACGATCACGGTGGGTGGCACGCACACTGAAACGATCAAGAAAGACACGGTGATGAACGTCCAGGAAGGGTCGCTGACGATTCAGGTCGACAACCAGTTCATTCAGGTCAACGCCAAGCAACACATCATTCTTCAGGTAGGGGAGAGCAGCATCATCCTCACGCCGGACGGCATCGAGATCAAAGGCAAGGCGATCACTACGACGAGCACCGGCACGACCCAGATCACCGGCTCCGAGGTCAGGGTCAATGATTGAGGTAACGGCGCCATGACCAGAGTCAGTCTCTACGATCGCATTTCCGAAAAGCGTATTGCGCAGGAGGAGGCTGAACGCCTTGCCCAGCAGAACGCGGTTCTCGCCCAGCCTGAGCCCGAGCCGGAACCCGCGCCTGTTGTGGCGCTGCAAGACACGCCCAGCCATTTCACCTTCGCGGGTTTCAATCTGGCATTCCCGGCGGGGTTCCATTTCCGTGAGATCCAGACCACCATCGAGCACGAAGGCGAGCCGGTCAGCCTGACGATCAAGCGACGCGATGTGCAACAGGGGCAGACACTGGAGCAGCTTTTCGAGGCCGCGTTGCAGGCGTTTCGCGAGGATCATCCGGACGTGCGCATCATCCGCCAGCGCGATGTCAACGTGGCCGGCAGTGCGGCGAAGTCGGCGGATCTGCATTTCAAGAGCGGCCATGCCGATCGACACGCGCGTCTGGTCGGGGCGCTTGTGCCGGTCGCCGGACGTGAAGATATGCAATGGCTGAGCATCGGTTGCGAGATTGATCCGGCCAGACCCGCGCTCAGTCTCTGGCTGGTTGATTTTGACGGCATGCTCGATGGCCTCGCGGCCCGCTGAAATGCCCTTTTTTTGAATTCAGGAATTTACATCACATGGATTATGAGTTGCAGGAAGGCAGCATTGTGTTGCCACAGGGTTTCCAGGATCGAACCGTCAACATGTTCGTGCTGGGAGCAAGCATTCCAGCGCCGTTGAGCATCACCATTTCCCGCGACACATTGCTGCCCGGCGAGGTGCTCAAAGCCTACGTCGAGCGTCAGATCAAAATGCTCGCGTCCAAGCTGCGCGGCTACACGCTACTGGGCAAAAAAGCCGTAGCGCTGTCGGCCACCGCGCCGATCGACGGCGTGCAGATCGATGCGTATTACATGACCGATGGCCGTCCTTTCTATCAGCGCCAGGCAGCGTTTCTGATCGAACCCGGACGCGCGATCATTTTCTCCACCACCGCCCAGGCTGACTTCAGCAGCGAGCAGAACCAGAACTGGATGGACCTGCTGGCAAGCTTTCAGCCTCGCCAGCCGGGCGCCCCGATGACCGACTCCAGCCCCCAGGAGTAACGGTCATGTTTGAAGCCGCAAGGTTTGGTGATGAGCTGTCGCACACCAGTGCGTTGGGCGGGTTTCTCATCGGTGCAGCACTGGGTATCGCGCTGATCGCCACGGTGGCGATCGCGACGTTCACCTGTGGGTTTGGCGTGGCATTGTTGGCGGGCTTGGCCGCAGGCGTCGGAGGTAGCCTGCTGACCGCGGCCGGGGAGAAAATAGGCAGCATGTTTTCTTCACCCGCGGGGACCATCGTCACCGCGTCGCCCAACGTCTTCATCAACAGTCGCAAAGCGGCTCATGTGGAGAAAAGCACCGGCGCCTGCGACAAGCATCCCGGCCCGGTGAAGGTCGCCGAGGGTTCGACCAACGTCTTCATCAACGGCACTGCGGCCGCCCGCAAGGGTGACAAGCTGACCTGCGGCGCAACGCTCTCGAGCGGTTCGGACAATGTCTTCATCGGTGGCGGAACCTATCGCTACCTGCCGGTGGACGACGAAATTCCCGGTTGGCTGCGGACCACGGTCGACATTCTGATGGCGGTCGCGGGTGCGGCGGGTGGTATCGCCCAGTTGATCAAGGCCGGAACCCAGGCCGGCATGAAAGCCGTCATGCCCTGTGTCCTGAAATTCACCGCCGGGTTCGTCGCCGGCGAGGTCGCTTCGCGTTACGTCGTGGGGCCTGCGATCGAGCGTGCGGTGGGTGGCCTGGTCGGTAATCCGGTCGACGCCACCACCGGCCGCAAGGTCATCACCGACGAAACCGACTTCAGCCTCCCGGGCCTGATGCCCATTCAATGGTCGCGTTTCTATGCCAGCGACCTGAGCGTCGACAGCGTGCTTGGCAAGGGTTGGGTCTTGCCCTGGGAGCAGAGCCTGCGGCGCAGCGGCGCCTTCGTTTATCTCACCGACAATCAGGGCCGCAGCGTTCCGTTTGTCGACGTGCAGCCAGGGGAGCGCATCTACAACCCCCATGAGCAGGTGCATCTGGTCTGCACCGAAGGCGGCCACTATCTGCTGCAAACCCTCGACAACACCTTCTTCTACTTCGGTGAAGTGGCGGACGACAACATCCCCGTGCCGCTGCAACGCATCGAAAATGCACTGGGCCATTTCCTGCATTTCACCCGCACCGCCGAGGGCACGCTTACCGATATCAGCGCCACCGGTGGCGTGCGGGTGCACCTGCATTACGACAACCCGCTGGGTCGCCTGACCGACGTCAGACGCGTGGTCGACAACCAGGCCGTTGAAACCCTGGTGCAGTACCGCTACGACGACCACGGCCAGCTCAACGAAGTAATCAACCGCAACGGCGATTCGGTACGCCGTTTCAGCTATGTCGATGGCGTGATGGCCAGTCATAGCAATGCCTTGGGCCTGACCTGTAACTACCGTTGGGAACAGATTGGCGGCCAGCCACGCGTGGTGGAGCACTGGACCAGCGATGGCGAGCGGTACCAATTCCGCTACGACATAAAAGCCCGTACCACATGGATCAACGATGTGCTCGGGCGTGAAGCCGAGATTCATTACAACGCCGATCATCGCGTCACCTCAAGTCGCGACTTCGGGGGCGAGCACTATGTCATCGACATCGATGACAGCGGCAACATGACGGGCCTGACATTGCCTGATGGCAACCGGGTCACGCTCAAGTACGACGAATACTCACGCCTGCTCGAAGAGACCGATCCGCTCGGGCGCGCGATCAAATACCGCTATCACCACCTGACTACGCTGGTCACGCAGGTGGACTACCCGGACGGCAGCACCTGGCAAGCCCGCTACGACGATAAGGGCAATCTCATCGCCGAAGTCGACGCCCTCGGTCACACCACCGAGTACCTGAACGGTGACGACGGCCTGCCACACACCATCATCGATGCGACCGGCAAATCCAAATACCTGTGGTGGAACACTCTGGCCCAAGTCGAGCGCTTTCAGGATTGCTCGGGTAAAACCACCACCTATCGCTTCGACGAACGCCAGCACCTGGTCGCCGTCACCGACGCGTTGGGGCAGACCACTTCCCTGGAACGCAAACCCGACGGCGAAGTGCTGCGCATCCAGCACCCGGACGGCAGCGCCGAATCGTTCACCTACAACACCCTCGGCCAGGTACTGACGCACACCGACGGCAAAGGCCAGACCACGCGCCTGCTACGCACCGCCCGTGGCTTGCCGAGCAGCCGCCAGGACGCGAAGGGCCAGCGCATTCGCTACGAATACGACCCGGCGATTCGCCTGACTGCACTGGTCAACGAAAACAACGCGGCGTACCAGTTTGCCTACGATGCGTCCGACCGGTTGGTCGAAGAAAAACGCATCGACAACCTGACCCGGCGCTTCAGCTACAACCTCGGCGGGCATCTGACGCAAGTGGATGAAACGGGCTACGGCGAACGCGGCGAACGGCCACAACGCCGTACCGAATTCGAGCGCGACAGCATTGGCCGGCTGCTGGCCAAGCTCAATGCCGATGCTCGACAAGATTATGCGTATGACGACGGCGACCGTTTGCTGTCGATCCAGCGCCTGCCGACCGCGCAGGGCAAGCAAATCGGCGTCAGTGAGGAAACGCTCGAATTCTCCTACGACCTGCTCGGCCGTCTGATCCAGGAGACCACGGCGCAAGGCGCCTTGTCCTACGAATACGATCCATTGAGCAACCTCACCACCCTGACGTTGCCCACCGGTCAACACCTCAATCACCTGTACTACGGCAGCGGCCACCTGCACCAACTCAACCTCGACGGACAGTTGATCAGCGACATCGAGCGCGACGACCTGCACCGCGAAGTCCTGCGCACCCAAGGCGCGCTCACCAGCTGCTTCGGCTACGACGCCATGGGCCGCAAGAGTTGGCAGTTCGCCTCGCGCCTGCCAGCGGAAAAACTCTCGCGCATCCACAACCCCGGCATCCAGCCCGACCTGCTGGTGGAGCACGCCTACAACCCGATCCACCGCCGTCACCAGTATGACCCGGCCGGCGAACTGATCCGAACCCTCGACAAACTGCGCGGCGAGATCAAGTACGAATACGAAGCCAACGGCCAGTTGCACAGCCGCGACACCGGCAAGCTTGTCGACAGCGAAGAATTCCGCTACGACGCCGCAGCGAACCGGCTGAACTTCAACACCAGCCAGTTCGACCACGTCAAAGACAACCGCCTCAAACGCTGGCGGGATCAGGAATATGCCTACGATGCGTGGGGCAACCTGATTGAAAAGCGCAGTGGCATGGGCAAACTGCAGACGTTTGTTTATGACTGCGAAAACCGCTTGGTCAAGGCCGAGACGCTGGTTAGCGGCAAGCTGGAAAGCAGTGGTTTTTATCGATACGACAGCCTGGGACGGCGGGTCGGTAAGCAGTCCGTTGTTAATGGCGTGATCGAGCAGAAACACTTCTTGTGGCAAGGCCTGCGGATGCTGCGGGAGGAAAGTCCGGGGCAGAGCAGTCTGTACGTTTACGAACCGGGCAGTTATGCGCCGCTGGCTCGCGTCGACCAGGCGGAAGGTGAGGAGCAGCAGCTTTACTACTTCCATACCGACCAGATTGGTACGCCGTTGGAGATGACTGACCGTGAAGGGCAGATTGTCTGGCAGGCGACGTATAAGGCGTGGGGTTCGGTTGAGAAGCTGACGGTTAATGCCGTCGAGCAGAACCTGCGGTTTCAGGGGCAGTATTTTGACGACGAGACGGGGCTGCACTACAACACGTTTCGGTATTACGATCCGGAGGTGGGGCGGTTTGTTGCGCAGGATCCGATAGGGTTATACGGAGGAGAAAATCTTTACCAGTATGCGCCTAATCCAAATGCATGGATCGACTCTTTAGGCCTTGCTTGTGAAAAATGGGATGTGAACTCACATCAAGGCAATAAAAGTGCTGTAAAGGGTAAAAATCTGGGATTAGACTCTCACCATGTTGGACAAAAAAATCTTATGAAAGATTTGGTTGAGGGCTACGATCCAGCAACTGCTCCTGCAATGTTAGTGCCTCGTGTGGGGCATACTGTTTCTAAAGAAGGAGTAGGTATTTTGTCAAGGAGTGGGGTGAATGGAAAGACAGGATTACCATTTACCAGTGCGCGTGATGTTGTGGCTCGCGACATAAGAGAGCTCAGGCGTGTGTATCCTGATGTACCCAATGCAAAGCTTCAAGAATTGATATCTCTCAATAAAGCAATGTACCCAGAAATGCGCTAACGAGGATGGTTTATGAAAACGGATCAACGATTTGTATTAGCAATATTTAATGAGCTATATACAAAAAATTTAGAGCAATATAGAGATTCATTAACTAAGCCTATTAATAACGAAAATGACCCTTATGCCAAAGCCAGAAATGCATTGGCTACGCTTAGCGATCATGATAGGGCTAATGTTTTTGATTTCTTTAAAGTTATTATTGCTGATAGTACTTCGGTGGTCTTGGGGGCGCTGGATGGCGTTCATTTCCCTGATGGTATAGACGGAGATTTTGTTGTTACGTGTGATGGAGAGGAAATTCAAGGTGATCTCCTTGATATCTTTATTGAGAAGGCCCAAGAGAGTAATGTTTACGGCTAAAAAAATATACTTCAATGATTAGATTGAGCTTTGCAGCCTATATTTGAAGTGTTTCGACAGCGACGCCATGGGCCGCAAGAGCTGGCAGTTCGCCTCGCGCCTGCCAGCGGAAAAACTCTCAAAAATTCACAACCCCGGCATCCAGCCCGACCTGCTGGTGGAGCACGCCTACAACCCGATCCACCGCCGTCACCAGTACGACCCGGCCGGCGAACTGATCCGAACCCTCGACAAACTGCGCGGCGAGATCAAGTACGAGTACGAAGCCAACGGCCAGTTGCACAGCCGTGACACCGGCAAGCTTGTCGACAGCGAAGAATTCCGCTACGACGCCGCGGCGAACCGGCTGAATTTCAACACCAGCCAGTTCGATCACGTCAAAGACAACCGCCTCAAACGCTGGCGGGATCAGGAATATGCCTACGATGCGTGGGGCAACCTGATTGAAAAGCGCAGTGGCATGGGCAAACAGCAGACGTTTGTTTATGACTGCGAAAACCGCTTGGTCCGGGCCGAGACGCTGGTCAATGGCAAGCTGGAAAGCAGTGGTTTTTATCGATACGACAGCCTGGGACGGCGGGTCGGTAAGCAGTCCGTTGTTAATGGCGTGATCGAGCAGAAACACTTCTTGTGGCAAGGCCTGCGGATGCTGCGTGAGGAGCATCCGGGGCAGAGCAGTTTGTACCTGTACGAGCCGGGGAGTTATGCGCCGTTGGCTCGCGTCGACCAGGCAGAAGGTGAAGAGCAGCAGCTTTACTACTTCCATACCGACCAGATTGGTACGCCGCTGGAGATGACGGACCGTGAAGGGCAGATTGTCTGGCAGGCGACGTATAAGGCGTGGGGTTCGGTTGAGAAGCTGACGGTTAATGACGTCGAGCAGAATTTGCGGTTTCAGGGGCAGTATTTCGATGACGAGACGGGACTGCACTACAACACGTTTCGGTATTACGATCCGGAGGTGGGGCGGTTTGTAACGCAGGATCCGATTGGACTTAGTGGTGGGTTCAATCTTTATCGATATGCTGCAAACTCAACCGGATGGATAGACCCTTTCGGATTGACCGGGTTTTTCTCTCCGTCTATATTCACAGCACCTTCTGGCAGCGTCCATACGGTGTATCAACAGGTTATCGATTGGGATCTCCCTGTGAACACTCGAAGTGGCATAAGGACTAACCTCGATCTGGCGTCGGAAGGAAAGAGCCCTTTCGTAGTAAAGAATGGTAGCTACTCGCAACTTAATTTGCACCACTCAAAACAGGATGGCTTGGGCTCTTTGTTCGAACTGTCTGCTGATACCCACCAAAAATTTGGCAAAACTAATGCGCTCCACCCGCATCTGCCTGGTCAACACCCTTTAAATCCTGTAGACAGAGATTTATTCAATGGGGATCGAGAGGCATATTGGAAAGGACGAGCGCAATCGGAAATTAATAATCGAAACTCTAGCCGCTCTAGAGGATCTGTGAGTTGCGGGTGAAAATATGCTATCGAAAAAAGTGATTGATTTCTGTAAAAGGCAGGGCTGGTGGTTTGATGATGTCAGCGTTGAGTATGAACTGGAGCTTAAAAAGTTAGGTGTTGATGCGTCTAGCGATTTTGCTCAGTTTTATCTTCACGTTGAGGATGGACCGACTTTTGTGAGTCGCGGTAAGGAGATTTATCATATCTGTTGGTTTTCAATAAATACTAACTTTGGTTTTGCACTGAAACGAACGCATGAGACTCTCGGAGTTCCCTCGGATTATCTTCCATTGGATAGTTTTGAGGGTGAAAGTGGTTTTTTTTATAATAGGTTAACCGGAGAGGTGGTTGAAATCTCTCTTGGTGACTCATTAGCCGAATTTAAGCAGGGTAGGATCAAACCTCAGTGGGCAAGTTTTAATGGGTTCTTGGAGAGTTTTTTTGAATTAAGTTAATCGGGTATTTATTTTTCCATTTTTTTGGGCTTAATCGGGTTCAGCGCTGAAAAATGGCTTGGGTCTGCTCGCAATTAACAACGAGATAACATTTCTCGGACTCTATTAATATGAGGTGTTTGGTGGCTGAGGTGATCTATCGGCCACCGTTTGATTCTGCTTGAAGTATATCGTTTTTTCTGTTTGATCTAGGCGCCCGGAGACCCAGTTAGTGTTTACTTACAATCCGATCAATCGCCGTCACTAGTACGGCCCGGCCAACGGCTAGTTGCACAGCCGCGACACCGGCTAGTTGCTCGACAGCGAAGGGGAAATTACGGCCAAGCAAGCTCAGATCTTGAAAGGAAATCTTCCCGTTGTTCAGCGACGTACTGTGTTTCAAAATCAGATGGCACGGAAAGAATTTGTGGGCAGTCAGAACTATTTGATGAAGCAATGGGAAGCTAACACCGGTAAAGTATGGCTATCTGGTGCAACTCCCCATCACATCATACCTTTGGAAAGTGGTGGCGCGAATAAATGGTGGAATCTGATGCCAACACATGGCGCATTGCCAAATCATTCCTTGCCTGGAATTCCAGGCAAGCATGCCGCAGGTGGTGTTCTTAGGACCACAATTCAACAAGGAAGAAAGGCTCTGCCGCCTGGTACAATAACTGATCTGAGATTGTAATGTGATTGATATTGATGAAGAGTGTAAAAAAATCGAAGGATTTGAGTTTTTCTCTAATATGGGGGGCGGGCCTGAAGATACTAATTACATATATATAGAGAGCGTTCAGAAGGTTTTCGTAGAGCCTTCTGAATCTGAGTTTCATGGGTGCTATCATGGTGTTGAATGGCTGCCCACAGCCCCAACCCAACCCGATCCGTTTTATGATGTTCCGAAACCGCCATCAGACTTGGTAGCTATGCGCATGAAGGTGAATAAGGCAGTAATGGCGGCTACTAAAAATATTGATAAGAGTAAGTTCATTTGTGCGCCGCATGATTTTAGTGTTGCTGCAAGAAATGGGGTGTGTTTTGCCTTTAGGCAATATGTATCTGAAAGTTATTACGGGCTTGGTGGTCGATGGGCGACAATAATAAAGCTATATTACTCTGGTCGCTGGCCTGTTGGATTTTATAATAAAAAAATAATCGTTATTTGAGTTGTGGTGGATGATTTATATTATCTTTTGTCGGCGGTGGGTGTTGGCTCTCCGTTAGCATGAGTATATATATATGCTTCGCTCTTTATTAATGTAGATCATTAGGTATTTGACGATTCAGCACGCCGTTTCAACTGCGGCGACGACTTGATCGCCGACCACAGCAATGCCCTGACCCCGATCTTTAATTGTCAGTGAGAATACATTCGCAACTGGCAACGTATGGTGGAACATTGGACCAGTGATAATGAGCGCTTCCAGTTCCTCGTTGACATCGAGGCCTCTGCCCCCTCCATCTGTTACAGACGTGCGCACACCGACGGCAAAGGCCAGACCACGCGCCTGCTGCGCACCGCCCGTGGCTTGCCGAGCAGCCGCCAGGATGCGAAGGGCCAGCGCATCCGCTACGAATACGACCCGGCGATTCGCCTGACTGCACTGGTCAACGAAAACAACGCGGCGTACCAGTTTGCCTACGATGCGTCCGACCGTTTGGTCGAAGAAAAACGCATCGACAACTTGACCCGGCGCTTCAGCTACAACCTGGGTGGGCATCTGACGCAAGTGGATGAAACGGGCTACGGCGAACGCGGCGAACGGCCACAGCGTCGTACCGAATTCGAGCGCGACAGCATTGGCCGGCTGCTGGCCAAGCTCAATGCCGATGCTCGACAAGAATATGCGTATGACGACGGCGACCGTTTGCTGTCGATCCAGCGCCTGCCGACCGCGCAGGGCAAGCAAATCGGCGTCAGTGAGGAAACGCTCGAACTCTCCTACGACCTGCTCGGTCGACTGATCGAGGAGACCACGCCGCAAGGCGCCTTGTCCTACGAATACGATCCATTGAGCAACCTCACCACCCTGACGTTGCCCACCGGTCAACACCTCAATCACCTGTACTACGGCAGCGGCCACCTGCACCAACTCAACCTCGACGGTCAACTGATCAGCGACATCGAGCGCGACGACCTGCACCGCGAAGTCCTGCGCACCCAAGGCGCGCTCACCAGCTGCTTCGGCTACGACGCCATGGGCCGTAAGAGTTGGCAGTTCGCCTCGCGCCTGCCAGCGGAAAAACTCTCGCGCATCCACAACCCCGACATCCAGCCCGACCTGCTGGTGGAGCACGCCTACAATCCGATCCACCGCCGTCACCAGTACGACCCGGCCGGCGAACTGATCCGAACCCTCGACAAACTGCGCGGCGAGATCAAGTACGAATACGAAGCCAACGGCCAGTTGCACAGCCGCGACACCGGCAAGCTTGTCGACAGCGAAGAATTCCGCTACGACGCTGCAGCGAACCGGCTGAACTTCAACACCAGCCAGTTCGACCACGTCAAAGACAACCGTCTCAAACGCTGGCGGGATCAGGAATATGCCTACGATGCGTGGGGCAACCTGATTGAAAAACGCAGCGGCATGGGCAAACTGCAGACGTTTGTTTATGACTGCGAAAACCGCTTGGTCCGGGCCGAGACGCTGGTCAATGGCAAGCTGGAAAGCAGCGGTTTTTATCGGTACGACAGCCTGGGACGGCGGGTCGGTAAGCAGTCCGTTGTTAATGGCGTGATCGAGCAGAAACACTTCTTGTGGCAAGGCCTGCGGATGCTGCGGGAGGAAAGTCCGGGGCAGAGCAGTCTGTACGTTTACGAACCGGGCAGTTATGCGCCGCTGGCGCGTGTCGATCAGGCAGAAGGTGAAGAGCAGCAGCTTTACTACTTCCATACCGACCAGATTGGTACGCCGCTGGAGATGACGGACCGAGAGGGGCAGATTGTCTGGCAGGCGACGTATAAGGCGTGGGGGGCGGTTGAGAAACTGGCGGTCAATGACGTCGAGCAGAACCTGAGGTTTCAGGGGCAGTATTTTGACGACGAGACGGGGCTGCACTACAACACGTTTCGGTATTACGATCCGGAGGTGGGGCGGTTTGTAACGCAGGATCCGATTTCTTTATCAGGAGGCATGAATTTTTACTCATATGCGCCAAGCCCTAATAACTGGGTTGATCCGTTAGGTTGGTGTTCTACGAAGTTAGGTAACAACATGGGAGCAAGCCCCGGCGATGGAATGGCAAATCACCATTTGATACCCGAAGAGCTGATAAAAAGCACTCAGTTCCAAAATATGTTTGGTAGGTTGAAAAAAATTGGTTGGGATCCGGATGGGTCATCCAATGGGATTTTCCTACCTGGGTCAAAAGACCTAGCCAAAACTACTGGCATGCCGGGGCACTGGTCGAATCACGGTCAATACACTGAAGCTGTAAAAAACAAGTTGGTGAAACTTAACAATAACCTGAATAGCTTGACCGATATAGATCTGGCGCTGGGCGTGAAAAATGTTCAAACGTGGGCTTCTCAGGGTCTAGAAGGCGGGCTATTTAAACTTGATTCCATAACCGGTCGGTTGCTTTAAAGGTGGAAAAATGAAGGATATATATATCATTAGTTATGAGCCGGATGGTGATGGAGCTCCATACTTTTTTGATTTGAGTTGGACTCCCGATTTGCCAACCTTTCATTATCCCTCCGAAAACCCAGTGCAAGGTGCTTTGAGTACCTGCTATCGAGCAGTGGCTGATACTTCCAAATTAACAGCAGATTGGTTGCCAGATCATTTTTTGGCGTCCGAAAATTTTTTGGCTGTCTGCGATGCTTTCGAGTGCAAGTACGTTAGCAGGCCAGTTGAGCTTTTTACTCAGGGTATGGTTAAACAAGATAAGTCATATTTTTTCTTCGCTGTTATTGAAAGATTGAGAGCTATGGATTTGGGAAGTTCCTCTTTCGTGCTGGATAGTAATGTGAAGTCAGGCTCATTCGATTCGAAGGGTTCAAGTTATGAGCGTATTGATAAACTTGTTGTTTCAAGTGGGGTGGAATCTGATTTGTTCTATTTTGAAGAGATTCATGAGGTTGCATGCTCTGCTCGTTTTCTGAGTGAATGTGTTGATAAGAAAATCCAGGGTCTTACCTTTAAAAAGATAGATGATGATTATCGATACGCACCATGGGATGATTTTTAGTTAGGTGAAACGTGATGTAATGACGGTCAGAATCGGTTGTTTCGGGCCGAGACATTAGTTAATAGCAGGCTGGAATGTGCCAGTTAGTATCGGTGCACCGGCCAGTTGCTCAACAGCGAAGAATTCCGCTACGACGCCGCAGCGAACCGGCTGAACTTCAACACCAGCCAGTTCGACCACGTCAAAGACAACCGCCTCAAACGCTGGCGGGATCAGGAATATGCCTACGATGCGTGGGGCAACCTGATTGAAAAACGCAGCGGCATGGGCAAACTGCAGACGTTTGTTTATGACTGCGAAAACCGCTTGGTCAAGGCCGAGACGCTGGTCAATGGCAAGCTGGAAAGCAGCGGTTTTTATCGATACGACAGCCTGGGGCGGCGGGTCGGTAAGCAGTCCGTTCTTAATGGCGTGATCGAGCAGAAACACTTCTTGTGGCAAGGCCTGCGGATGCTGCGGGAGGAAAGTCCGGGGCAGAGCAGTTTGTATCTGTATGAGCCGGGGAGTTATGCGCCGTTGGCGCGGGTCGACCAGGCGGAAGGTGAGGAGCAAAAGCTTTATTACTTCCATACCGACCAGATTGGTACGCCGCTGGAGATGACTGACTGTGAAGGGCAGATTGTCTGGCAGGCGACGTATAAGGCGTGGGGTTCGGTTGAGAAGCTGACGGTTAATGACGTCGAGCAGAATTTGCGGTTTCAAGGGCAGTATTTTGACGACGAGACGGGGCTGCACTACAACACGTTTCGGTATTACGATCCGGAGGTGGGGCGGTTTGTTACGCAGGATCCGATAGGGATATTCGGAGGTATCAATCTGTACCAGTATGCACCCAGCGCTATAGGCTGGATAGATCCTCAGGGGCTAGCCACGCTTTTTGAGTTAGGAACATATGGGGGACTAAACGGGACAGCACATGTCGGAGATGGTCTGCAGGCACACGAACTTCTCCGTCACGAGTATCTGGTGCAACAGAATCTTGCAGAAAAGGGCGTTAGGCTTTCAGGTAATCCATCTATTGCTCTTGATTTGGACCATCACACTAGAGGGCCATTAAAAGACACTAGGGGGATTGGTGGTACTCACTGGCATGAAACGCAAATTCGTGAAAGTCAAGGTCTCGGCAGAAATGAGTTTGCGACTTCACTTAAACGAGAACTAGATATAACGTCTGGCGCTCTTAGAAAAAGTGGGGTACCTAGCTCGCGGGTTAAGAAGCTAAAAAGAATGGCGAAAAAATTTCATAGCAGTCTAAGTACATGTGGATGAGGTCATTATGATAACAGTAAAACAAATTATTCCTTCTGATGGTGGTACTGTTACTTCGGGTATCACGTTTGGGGGGCAGGCAGCGGAGGTCGTAGCATGGCCGGTTAACCCTGATGGAGATCCTCTTACCCTAGTTGCTTCGATAGATTGCTCTAAAATTAAAGGCGATATAAAAAATAACAGCTTGCCAAGTGCAGGTGTGTTGTACGTCTTTTCGACTTATAGTAAGTCTGACTATTTTCTTGAGAATATAACGTACAGTGGAGATCCTTCAGAGTTAGAATCTATTTTGAGTGGATATACGCTAGTTGTGCGCAGTGAAGGCGGTGTGTTTCAAACAAGCCCTGTAGATAGTATTCCAGAGGTGGTGGCAGAGTTAAAAGATAGGCAAGTAGAAGAGGAGGAGTTTCCCGTTTTCTCTATGTTTTCAGATTCGGCCCCTCATGGAATGATCGTTCCTGAGACTTTAACTGTAGAATATGATTTTATCTGTCAGCTGTATTCATCAGATTTTTCAGAGCCTTTTAAAGATGTTTTTTATCTCACCGATGCAGTTGGGTATTTGTTTTTGAAAAAAAATGGGAGCGGGGAAGGGGTGTTTTTTGTTCAAACAGGTTGAGAAGCAAATCGAGCTCGATGCGTGAGGTCTAGGATGGCTATAGTCTGTGAAAACACTTTGAGTGCTTTTGCGCAAGGCTTTATTGTAGTGGGTTTGCATTGAAAGTTGCGTCTGAAAAACTTCTATTCTGAGCAGTGCGGCGTAGTAAAACTTTCAAAGTTGCATATAATGAGGGTGATGTTAAGTCGTATGGCATCAGAGAAATTTTGGAAGGCATGCACACAAAGCCAAGCGTTTAAATTTTACTACGAAAATAACGCATTTAAGATTTTTTAAGTTGGCTAGTTTGTCCGCTCTTTAAGAATCTAGATTAATCTGGACAGTACATTTCCTAGTGGCGGGGGCACAGAATACAGGCCAAGACCCTGCTGCCCCCAGCCAGTCCCTGACACCGACAGCAAAGGCCAGACCACGCGCCTGCTGCGCACCGCCCGTGGCTTGCCGAGCAGCCGCCAGGACGCGAAGGGCCAGCGCATCCGCTACGAATACGACCCGGCGATTCGCCTGACTGCACTGGTCAACGAAAACAACGCGGCGTACCAGTTTGCCTACGATGCGTCCGACCGGTTGGTCGAAGAAAAACGCATCGACAACCTGACCCGGCGCTTCAGCTACAACCTGGGTGGGCATCTGACGCAAGTCGACGAAACCGGCTACGGCGAACGCGGTGAACGGCCACAACGCCGTACCGAGTTCGAGCGCGACAGCATTGGCCGGCTGCTGGCCAAGCTCAATGCCGATGCTCGACAAGATTATGCGTATGACGACGGCGACCGTTTGCTGTCGATCCAGCGCCTGCCGACCGCGCAGGGCAAGCAAATCGGCGTCAGTGAGGAAACGCTCGAATTCTCCTACGACCTGCTCGGTCGTCTGATCCAGGAGACCACGGCGCAAGGCGCCTTGTCCTACGAGTACGATCCACTGAGCAACCTCACCACCCTGACGTTGCCCACCGGCCAACACCTCAATCACCTGTACTACGGCAGCGGCCACCTGCACCAACTCAACCTCGACGGTCAGCTGATCAGCGACATCGAGCGCGACGACCTGCACCGCGAAGTCCTGCGCACCCAGGGCGCGCTCACCAGCTGCTTCGGCTACGACGCCATGGGCCGCAAGAGCTGGCAGTTCGCCTCGCGCCTGCCAGCGGAAAAACTCTCAAAAATTCACAACCCCGGCATCCAGCCCGACCTGCTGGTGGAGCACGCCTACAACCCGATCCACCGCCGTCACCAGTACGACCCGGCCGGCGAACTGATCCGCACCCTCGACAAACTGCGCGGCGAGATCAAGTACGAATACGAAGCCAACGGCCAGTTGCACAGCCGCGACACCGGCAAGCTTGTCGACAGCGAAGAGTTCCGCTACGACGCCGCAGCGAACCGGCTGAACTTCAACACCAGCCAGTTCGATCACGTCAAAGACAACCGCCTCAAACGCTGGCGGGATCAGGAATATGCCTACGATGCGTGGGGCAACCTGATCGAAAAACGCAGTGGCATGCACAAGCTGCAGACGTTTGTTTATGACTGCGAAAACCGCTTGGTTAAGGCCGAGACGCTGGTCAATGGCAAGCTGGAAAGCAGCGGTTTTTATCGATACGACAGCCTGGGGCGGCGGGTCGGTAAGCAGTCCGTTGTTAATGGCGTGATCGAGCAGAAACACTTCTTGTGGCAAGGCCTGCGGATGCTGCGGGAGGAGCGTCCGGGGCAGAGCAGTTTGTACCTGTATGAACCGGGAAGTTATGCGCCGCTGGCTCGCGTCGACCAGGCGGAAGGTGAGGAGCAAAAGCTTTATTACTTCCATACCGACCAGATTGGTACGCCGCTGGAGATGACTGACCGTGAAGGGCAGATTGTCTGGCAGGCGACGTATAAGGCGTGGGGTTCGGTTGAGAAGCTGACGGTTAATGCCGTCGAGCAGAACCTGCGGTTTCAGGGGCAGTATTTTGACGACGAGACGGGGCTGCACTACAACACGTTTCGGTATTACGATCCGGAGGTGGGGCGGTTTGTAACGCAGGATCCGATTGGGTTGAGCGGAAGTTTCAATCTTTACAATTATGCGCCAAACTCTACCGGTTGGATTGATCCTTTGGGATGGACATGTTCAACCACTTTGACCGTGAACAAACCGAAAGTATTGAGTAACTCAGAACTTTCAAGCGCGGAACGTAGTTTTCTTGAAAAGCAATTCATGAAAAAACAAAATGCATTGAATCGAGCTGCTAAGAGAGGTGAACTCATATGGTCTCCTGGGACTCATGATGTGAGAATATCGTCTGTACAAGCTTCCTACCGAAAAGCGGTTGCTGCTCGCTTTGAGCGAATGTTTGGACAAGCCCCTGACTTAAGTAAACTTAACGCCGATCACCCTGTAGATCTCATAGTCGGCGGCTCAGCGACTCAGAGGCTGCAAATGCTGAATGAGACGATAAACAAAAGCGTTGGTAGCTCCTTAAAAAATGCCGGTAGGAAAGCAGGCTTGCAGCCCGGTGATAAAATTAGTTCGATAATTTTCAAGTGAGAAAGATTATGGCACAAGAATTTTCTATCTTTACTGATACAGCAACAGTCGCAATATTCGACCTTGCGGCAATAAGGCACAGGATTTCGGATACTCCTGATTGGTGGAGTATTGTTGAGGATGAACTTCAAGAGACCAATGCGGGAAATGTGGCTTTCTTGGGGGTTGGACAAGATGGCAGCTACAAAATAGCGATTGTCGATGACATAGCTGCCGGGTTTGGAGTGTTGCATCTTGGTTTTCCTTCTGGACAAGTGTTCGTCGGTGCAGGTGAAGATGCGACTGGTGGTGATCTTGAGCCTGATGGTTCTGACTCTATTCAAGGGGTTGTCATTAACTTTGAACCAGGGAGCTATTTGATTAAGTATAAAAAAACTGGGAGTGTCGTAGAGTTGGCGTTTCAAGTATCAACTGAAAGATGTAATGAGCTAACGGACTCAATAAGACTCTAAGGCGACATTCCTGACTGAGGTATCTGCGAAGGAAGGTGAGAGGTGTTATGGAATGGGCAGAGTTGGAAAGGTATGTATACAAAGCCACAAAATCTGCTTTTTCGAGTCTAAGAAACTCTCATCTTAAGGTACGCTGCGAATGCCAAAGTCTGATCCGAAAATAAGTGACTCTAATTTAAAGTCGCTGGAAAATGAGGTTGGATATACATTGCCCAGCGATTTTTAAGCTTTTACATGACTCATAATGGTGGGGTCGCGGACAGAGATTGGTGGGGCAGTAGTGATGAGTATGAGTCAGTTCGAGTAAAGAAGTTTAATGCAGTTACCGCATGTGGTGTCTCTGATGCTGATGAGTCGAAATATTGAGGCGATTGTTACGCGGTAATGATCACCAAGGGGGGATGCCTAAAACCTTACTATCGTTTGCAATTGATGGTGGTGGCAACTTTTTTGTCTGGATTTGACCGGCGGCAATGTGTGTTTTTACGCTACTGATTCCTTTGATTCGGAAAGCAACTATGCTGCCAATCATGCAAAAGCCTTTCGTTCGCTTGCAAGTTCGTTTGACGCTTTTGTTGACGGATTGAAAGGCGAGTCGGAGGTCGATCTGTGTAGAGTTCAAAGTCGATTGTGGTGCGGTCACATATCAAGTTTATAAGGAACCGAATGATTGCAACGATTCGCAGGAACGCGACGACCTGCGCACCCAAGGCGCACTCACCAGTTGCTTCGGCTACGACGCCATGGGCCGCAAGAGTTGGCAGTTCGCCTCGCGCCTGCCAGCGGAAAAACTCTCAAAAATTCACAACCCCGGCATCCAGCCCGACCTGCTGGTGGAGCACGCCTACAACCCGATCCACCGCCGTCACCAGTATGACCCGGCCGGCGAACTGATCCGAACCCTCGACAAACTGCGCGGCGAGATCAAGTACGAATACGAAGCCAACGGCCAGTTGCACAGCCGCGACACCGGCAAGCTTGTCGACAGCGAAGAATTCCGCTACGACGCCGCAGCGAACCGGCTGAATTTCAACACCAGCCAGTTCGACCACGTCAAAGACAACCGCCTCAAACGCTGGCGGGATCAGGAATATGCCTACGATGCGTGGGGCAACCTGATTGAAAAACGCAGCGGCATGGGCAAACTGCAGACGTTTGTTTATGACTGCGAAAACCGCTTGGTCAAGGCCGAGACGCTGGTCAATGGCAAGCTGGAAAGCAGCGGTTTTTATCGATACGACAGCCTGGGGCGGCGGGTCGGTAAGCAGTCCGTTGTTAATGGCGTGATCGAGCAGAAACACTTCTTGTGGCAAGGCCTGCGGATGCTGCGGGAGGAGCGTCCGGGGCAGAGCAGTTTGTACCTGTACGAGCCGGGGAGTTATGCGCCGTTGGCGCGGTTGGATCAGGCAGAGGGTGAAGAGCAGAAGCTTTATTACTTCCATACCGACCAGATTGGTACGCCGCTGGAGATGACTGACCGTGAAGGGCAGATTGTCTGGCAGGCGACGTATAAGGCGTGGGGTTCGGTTGAGAAGCTGACGGTTAATGCCGTCGAGCAGAACCTGAGGTTTCAGGGGCAGTATTTTGACGATGAGACGGGGCTGCACTACAACACGTTTCGGTATTACGATCCGGAGGTGGGGCGGTTTGTAACGCAGGATCCGATTGGGTTGGATGGGGGATATAACTTATACAAATATGCTCCTGATCCTACTGGGTGGATTGATCCACTAGGGCTTTGTTCCAAAGCGTTAAGAATAATATGACAAAAGGTGGAACACCCCGCCCTGCAAATTCAGCTGCTCATCATATCGTTGGTGACACCGCTAAGCTTGCAGCTCCTGCGAGAGCGGTCTTGGCAAAGCATGATATTCATGTGGACGATGCGGTCAATGGAGTATTTTTGCCTAATCGAAATAACGTTGATTCGAGCGTGCCGGGGATTCTGCATAATGGTAAGCATCCAAACTCTTATTTTGAAAATGTAAATCAGCTTATAATTAGTGCGGATAAAGCAGGTGGCAAGCCGATGGTTTTGAAAACGATCGATAGAATTCGTAATACATTACTTTCGAGTCCGCGCGATGCGCAATGGTCCGGATTATTTGGGTGATCTATGAAGATTTATTCGATAACACAAGATGACAGATATAAAACATTGGTCGACGCGGATCAGTCGGAAGGTCTGCAAGATTTCGCTACACAGCTAGCGTATGGTGAAACTACTTTAGTGCCTGAGAAACAAATTTTTCAGGTCGTGTATAATAGTGATGATAAAAAAAAATCAAAACTTTCTGATTTTTTTACTTTCTTCAGGCCTGTCTTGGTTGTCTCAGAAAAAGCATATGATGCGCTAAAATTTCTGCAGGGTTTTCCTAGAATAAAACTGCTAGGCCCGCGTACAGGGGATGTCGCCGTATTTATTACCGAGTTGGTATCAAATGCATTTGACTTTGAACAATCCGATTATGATAGGGGGGAGGGCGGTTACGTCGTTTATAAGGCGGTTTTAAATATTTCAGAGAGTCATGTGCGTGAGATTTTTCGCATTCCTGAAAATCCGCAAGTGCTATATGTAAGTCAAGTATTTAAAGACACTGTAGAAGCGCTAGGTCTGAGAGGGGTCGCCTTTAAGGAAGTTGCGCGAAGTTATTAATCGTTATGCGGGGGTGCAATCTTGTTTTGAAGGGGTGGCTCAAGTGGCGAACTCCAAATAGCGCCTCCACGACTTGATAGTAAGGAGATAAACATGGGGGGCTGCAAATGTCAAAGTCCAATCACTAAAATAAGTGACGCTGACTTAAATTCGCTCAAAAAGCGATTGGATACTCATTGTCCGAAGCGTTAAAAAAGCTTTTAACTTGACTAATAATGAGACGAGTTGGAGGTCAATTTGTGAATTAGAGCTCAAAGTCGGATTACGGTGAGTCGCATATCAGGGTGATGAAGAATCGAATAATTGTACCCAGTGCAAGCTTCAAGAACTCATGTCTCTAATTAAAGCAATGTGCCTCGAAATGCGCTAATGAAGATGGGTTATGAAATCTGATCAAGAATTTGTATTGGCAATATTTAATGAGCTGTATACTAAAAATTTAGAACAATATAAGAAATCATTAACTAAGCCGCTCAATAACGAAAATGACCCTTTTGCCAAAGTCAGAAATGCCTTGGCTACGCTTAGCGAGCGCGATAGGGCCAATATTTTTGCTTTTTTTAACGTCATCATTGCTGACAGTGCTTCGGTGGTCTTGGGGGTGCTGGATGGCGTTCATTTCCCTGATGGTATAGATGGAGACTTTGTTGTCACGTGTCACGGAGAGGAAATTCAAGGTGATCTCCTTGATATTTTTATTGAGAAGGCTCAAGAGATTAATGTTTACGGCTGACTAAAAAATATACTTCGATAATTAAACTGAACTTTGTAGCCTGTGTGTAAAGTGTTTCGACAGCGGCGCCATGGACAAAAGCTGGCAGTTCGCCTCGCGCCTGCCAGCGGAAAAACTCTCGCGCATCCACAACCCCGGCATCCAGCCCGACCTGCTGGTGGAGCACGCCTACAACCCGATCCACCGCCGTCACCAGTATGACCCGGCCGGCGAACTGATCCGAACCCTCGACAAACTGCGCGGCGAGATCAAGTACGAGTACGAAGCCAACGGCCAGTTGCACAGCCGTGACACCGGCAAGCTTGTCGACAGCGAAGAATTCCGCTACGACGCCGCGGCGAACCGGCTGAATTTCAACACCAGCCAGTTCGATCACGTCAAAGACAACCGCCTCAAACGCTGGCGGGATCAGGAATATGCCTACGATGCGTGGGGCAACCTGATCGAAAAACGCAGCGGCATGGGCAAACTGCAGACGTTTGTTTATGACTGCGAAAACCGCTTGGTTAAGGCCGAGACGCTGGTCAATGGCAAGCTGGAAAGCAGCGGTTTTTATCGATACGACAGCCTGGGGCGGCGGGTCGGTAAGCAGTCCGTTGTTAATGGCGTGATCGAGCAGAAACACTTCTTGTGGCAAGGCCAGTCGATTTCGATGCCTCGAGCAAGCCCGCGCCTGCGGGGTTCTTTGGGTTAGCGAGAAATAAGCCCGTGATCGAGGGCGTATTTGACCAGCGCCGCCGGTTTGTCGATGTTGAGTTTGCGGCGGATGCTCAGGCGATGGGTTTCCACCGTACGGACGCTGATGTCCAGTTCCCGGGCCATTTCCTTGTTGTTCAAGCCTTGCGCCATTTTGGCGAGTACCTGGCTTTCCCTTGGGGTCAGCTCGTTGTCAGTGTTCCTGTCGGCGATCAAGCGTTGGGCGATTTCCGCGCTGTAGAAGGTTCCGCCGCTGGTGATGGCTTCGATGGCGGCGATGATTTCCCGTGACGGAGCATTCTTCAGCACATAGCCGCTGGCACCGGAACGCACCGATTCACTGACGTATTCGTAATTGTCGTACATGCTCAGCATCAGCACCTTGAGCGACGGGTACTGACTGCGCAGCACGCGGGTCAGCTCCAGGCCGTTCATGTCCGGCAGGCTGATGTCCACCAGCAGCAGGTCCGGCTTACAGCGCCCAACCATCTCGATGGCCTGTGCGCCGTTTTCCGCTTCGCCGACCATTTCCAGTGGCGACATGACGGCCAGCAGCGCCTTGATGCCATCGCGTACCAGGGAGTGATCGTCGACCAGGGCAACGCGGATCGGGGAGGGCAGGTTCATGCAAGGCTTCACTCTTGTTATTCAGGGGTATCAGCGTTGGCGGGTGGGCAGTTGCATCGGAAGCAGAACATCCAGCTCGCTGCGTCCCGCCATCGAAATCAGTTCGAAGCGGCCACCAAAATGCTCGACACGTTCGCGGATATTGCGCAGGCCGATGCCGGCGTGACGCCGTTCGACCTGGGCGACGTTGAAACCCACACCGTCGTCTACCACGGTCAGCCGCACGGATTGTTCACAGCCGCGCAGGGTAATGGAAACGTTTTTTGCCGCGGCATGACGTTCGATATTGGTCAGGCCTTCCTGCACGATGCGGAACAACGCAACAGCGGCGCCATCCACCAGCTGACAGTCGAACTCATTGTCGTCATAGGTCACCGTGAGTCCGCTGCGCTGTTCGAATTCCGCGGCCAATTGGCCGATTGCCGCCGACAGGCCAAGGGTGTCGAGCAAGGATGAGCGCAGGTCGTGGGACAGGCTGCGCACCTCGCCAATCGCTTCGCCCAGCCGTTCGGTGGCGTCTCTTAACGTGCCCAGGCCTTTGTCTTGAGCCTGACCGTTTTCCAGCAGATGGCTGGCCAGTTCGAACTGAAACTTGATCGAGACCAGCACCTGGCTGATGCCGTCATGCAGCTCGCGGGAGACCCGTGAGCGTTCTTCCTCCTGGAGGCTGACGATACGCTGGGTCAGGCGCTGCAGCTTTTTGTCCGCCAGACGGTGCTCACTGACGTTGAGGGTCATGCCGGTGGCGAACACGAACAGCACCGCAACGAGGGCGACCACGGCAATCGCCATCATGGTCTTGCGGATGCCCATGGCCACTTCGTCACGGGCCTGTTGGGTGGCGCGCTCGACGTCTTCGAGGTAGATGCCGGTGCCGAGCATCCAGCCCCAGCGATCGAGCATCACCACGTAGGCCAGCTTGTCGGTCACTTGACCGGAGGACGGTTTGTTCCAGGCATAGCGTTGAAAGCCTTCACCCGACTGCGCGCTTTTGAGCAGCGCCTGGATCACCGGCAGGCCATGGGGGTCTTTCATGTCCCAGAGGTATTTGCCCACCAGTTCCGACTGCCGCGCGTGCATCAGGCTGCGGCCCTCGTGGTCGTACACGAAGAAGTAGCCGTTGATACCGAAACTGAGTTTGCGCAACTCTTCGAGCACTTTTTGCTGGGCGTGGACGTCACCGTGACCGTCGTCGTAAAGCGGCTCGATCAGGCTCTGCGCCATTTCGACGTAGTTTTTCAGTTCCGCGCGTTTGCTCGCCAGAATGCTGTCTTCGATCAACTGAGCCTGCTGATCACCGAGTTGGCGATTCAGGGAAATCACCAGCGCGCAGATGACGGCAATGGCCAGCACCAGCGGCAGAATCCCGAGGGCGACGATCTTGTGTTTGAGCTGCATCTCTAATCCTGGCGGGGCCGGGGAGGGCGAAGGCTCGGCATCATATGCCAAAGCGAGGGCGGGCCAGTAGCGCGGCTGGACGGAATGACCGGTGAGCGGGATGTCATTGAGTTGAAAGACCAAACCTGTGGGATCCATCCCGTCTACGTAGAACTACGTAGAGAGCGCGTACGTAGTAACGCGGATTTATTTGTGGACGGCATGCGCGGATATTGGGCCAGCTCCGCACAGCGGACACAATTATAAAAATTACCGCCGCAGTCACGAGCTGTCGGCAGGAGACCCTCTATGCCCCGTCTGGCTAAACACCTCGGCTGGTTTGCCGTGGCTGTCCTGGGAGCGATTGCGCTGAGTGTCGTGGCCTTGCGCCGCGGCGAAGCGATCAACGCCCTGTGGATCGTCGTCGCAGCTGTTGCCATCTACCTCGTTGCCTACCGCTATTACAGCCTGTTCATCGCCAATAAAGTGATGCAGCTGGATCCCAATCGCGCCACCCCCGCCGTACTCAATAATGATGGCCTGGACTATGTCCCGACCAACAAGCACGTGCTTTTTGGTCACCACTTTGCGGCCATTGCCGGTGCTGGGCCACTGGTGGGTCCGGTTCTGGCGGCGCAAATGGGCTATCTGCCCGGCACGCTGTGGCTGATCGCCGGCGTGGTGCTGGCCGGTGCCGTTCAGGACTTCATGGTCCTGTTCATGTCCACCCGCCGCAACGGTCGTTCCCTGGGCGACATGGTCCGCGAAGAAATGGGCCGCATCCCCGGCACCATCGCGCTGTTTGGCTGCTTCCTGATCATGATCATCATCCTTGCGGTGCTGGCGTTGATCGTGGTGAAAGCCTTGGCTGAAAGCCCGTGGGGCATGTTCACCGTCATGGCGACTATCCCGATCGCGATGTTCATGGGCATTTACATGCGCTACATCCGTCCGGGCCGTATTGGTGAAATTTCCGTCATCGGCGTATTGCTGCTGCTGGGTTCGATCTGGCTGGGCGGGCAGATTGCTGCCGATCCAGTGTGGGCCAAGGCGTTCAGCTTCACCGGCGTGCAAATTACCTGGATGCTGATCGGCTACGGGTTTGTCGCTGCAGTTCTGCCGGTGTGGCTGATCCTGGCACCGCGAGACTACCTCTCGACGTTCCTGAAAATCGGCACCATCGTCGCCCTGGCCATCGGTATTCTGGTGACCATGCCTGAGTTGAGAATGCCGGCGCTGACCCAGTTCGTCGACGGCACCGGTCCGGTATGGAAGGGCGGTCTGTTCCCGTTCCTGTTCATCACCATCGCCTGTGGCGCGGTCTCCGGTTTCCACTCGCTGATTGCTTCCGGCACCACCCCGAAGTTGCTGGCCAGTGAAGGTCATGCCCGTTACATCGGTTACGGCGGCATGCTGATGGAGTCGTTCGTGGCGATCATGGCCATGGTGGCTGCCTCGGTGATCGATCCGGGTGTGTACTTCGCCATGAACAGTCCGGCCGCCGTCGTCGGTGCCGATGCTGTTACCGTCGCGCAAACCGTCAGCAGCTGGGGCTTTGCAATCACCCCGGAAGCGCTGCAAGCGGTCGCCCATGACATCGGTGAAACCACCATTCTGGCCCGTGCCGGTGGTGCGCCGACCCTGGCAGTCGGTATCGCGCAGATTCTGCACAGCGTGCTGCCGGGTGAAAACACCATGGCGTTCTGGTACCACTTCGCGATCCTGTTTGAAGCGCTGTTCATCCTCACCGCAGTCGACGCTGGTACCCGTGCCGGTCGTTTCATGCTGCAGGATTTGCTTGGCTCGTTCGTGCCGGCGTTGAAACGCACCGAATCCTGGACCGCCAACCTGGTGGCAACCGCTGGTTGCGTGGCGATGTGGGGTTACCTGTTGTACCAAGGCGTGATCGATCCGCTGGGTGGCATCAACACCCTGTGGCCGCTGTTCGGTATCTCTAACCAGATGCTGGCCGGTATCGCGCTGATGCTCGGCACCGTCGTGCTGATCAAGATGAAACGCCAGCGTTATGTCTGGGTGACGTTGCTGCCGGCTGTTTGGCTGCTGATCTGCACCACCACCGCAGGCTTCATCAAGCTGTTCGACGCCAATCCGGCAATCGGCTTCCTGGCCCTGGCCAAGAAGTACAGCGATGCGCTGGCCAATGGTCAGGTGCTGGCCCCGGCGAAGAGCGTTGACCAGATGCAGCACGTGATCTTCAACGCTTACACCAATGCAACGCTGACCGCTTTGTTCCTGTTCGTGGTGTTCAGCATCCTGTTCTTTGCGCTCAAGGTCGGCATCGCCGCCTGGGGCACCAAGGAACGCACGGATAAAGAAGCGCCCTACCAAGCGCTGCCGGATGCCTGATCATGTTCAATGACCTGAGTCGTCTCGGCAAATACCTCGGTCAGGCCGCACGCCTGATGGTGGGCATGCCCGACTACGACAACTACGTCGAGCACATGCAGACCAAACACCCGGACAAACCGCTGATGGACTACGAGGCGTTCTTTCGTGAACGCCAGGAGGCCCGTTACGGCAGCAAGGCTGGACCGAAGTGTTGTTGAGTGAATAAAAAAACCGGCCTGAACAGGCCGGTTTTTTTTATGCGCGATGTTGTAAAGCCCTCGAATCACGCCGCAAGGCGATCCGAGTCATCATCACTGTGCGAACGCTGCGCCTCAACCTTGCATTCGCCAGGCGTGGAGTCTCGCCGTTGTGCTTGCAGTGCACGATCAGCCAGTTTGGCGTTGTGAATCAGGCGACACAGCACGGCGGCAGTGGCGATGGACAACAGTGGCCAGTAAATGAACAGCGCTTTCAGGGACATGGTGTTTTCTCACGCTGCCGACGTTTTTCGTGACTGCCGAATCTGTACGGCAGTTATGTAGTGTCATTGTGACATCTTTTTATGACAAATAATGTTGATTGTTGTGCTTGAGCATGAAAATTCTGTAGGAATTGCCATTTGCCCATGACTTCCCAAACCAAAGCGGGATAGCCGTTTGTCGGGGGTATCGGTATGCTCTGCGCGTCGTCTGAATGCCATCGATTAATAACTACAGTGATGCCATGAGCCAATCAGAATCGCGTGCGAATGTTCTAGCGCTGTATCCGGAAGACTCCCGCGAGGCAGCGGCGTTGCTCAAGCAAGCCGTCCCCCTGATGGTTCGCCACAACATTCCACCCAATCCCGTGCATTACGCGCTCTGGTACACCTACAGCAAAGGTCAGGATCCGGAGCTCAACCGGCACCTGGACAGGGTTCTCCGCGACTTCGACGGTTGCCCGCCGGAATCCGCGTCCCGGCTGTTTCGCGAATACATCATTCGTGACGAACTCGAAGACGTTCGCGCCGAGCAGCAACAGGTCTTCAGTCTGGTTGATGGTATGGAGCGCGACGTTTCGCGCAGTGTGATGGGCAGCCAGAACTTCCAGAACCGCTTGGGCCAGTGCCTGGAAATGCTCGACGAACCGGTCAGCGACCGTTTGCCGGGCATTCTCAGTGAGCTGCAGCAGAGCACCCGCGTGATGCAGAGCCAGCAGGAGCGCTTCCTCGGCCAGTTGCAGTCGGCGCAAAACGAAATCAAGACCCTGCGCGACAAACTGGAACGCGCCCAACGGGCGGCGACCCTCGATGGCCTGACCGAACTGCTCAACCGCACGGCGTTTACGCGCTTGCTGGAGCAGGCGCTGGGCAAGGCCTCCCGGCGAGTAGCGCTGGTGATGCTGGATATCGACCATTTCAAGCAGTTCAACGATCAGTACGGCCACCCCTTGGGCGACCGCGTTTTGCAGCATGTCGGGCAGGTGTTGCGCGGCGCGCTGCCCGCCAATGCGTTCGCCGGACGTTACGGCGGTGAGGAGTTCTGCGTCGTGCTGGAAGGCTGCGCCGATCTGGCCAGCGCCCGCGCCTACGCCGAACAGCTGCGCCTGAAAGTGCAATCGTTGCGGATCAAGGCGCGTGGCACCGACACGGTGCTCGATACCATCACCGCGTCGTTCGGTGTCGCCTTCGCCGAGCCCGGCGATAACCTGGAAAGCCTGGTGACCCGCGCCGACGACGCGTTGTATGAAGCCAAGCGCAACGGTCGCAATCAAGTGCAAGCCCTGCATCAAAGCCCGGCACTGCAGTCGTAAACCTGCGATTGCGTTGCGCCGGACTTTGAAGGGCGGTTACTGACCGTCCACGCTGCGCGGCACGCCGAGGGGGTTGCTGTCTCGCAGGACCTCGGGCAACAACGCGTCAGGGAAGCCCTGATAGGACAACGGACGCAAAAAGCGTTCGATCGACGTCATGCCCACAGAGGTGAAGCGGCTGTCTGACGATGCTGGAAACGGTCCGCCGTGAATGGTCGCGTATGACACTTCCTGCGGATGGGCAAAAGCGTTGACCACGATCCGTCCGGTCCGCCGTTCCAGAATCGGCAGTAATCGCCGGGCCAGATCAAAATCGTCCTCTTCCAGATGCATGGCCGCGCTCAATTGACCGCGCAGTGCACGAGCCACCGCGAGCATTTGCGCTTGATCCGTTACCTTCACCAGCAGCGCTGCCGGCCCGAAGACTTCATGGGCCAGGGCCGCTTCGCTGAGAAAGCGTTCGCCGTCCACTTCCATCAAGGCTGACTGGCTGTCCAGGTCCGCCACCGCTGCCGAGCCTTCAACCACAGATCGGGCGCCAGCGCTTTGCAGTTGGTCCAGACCGTTGAGGTAGGACGCGTGAATGCCCGGCGTCAACATAGGACGCGCCGGTGCATCTGCCACACGTTTGATCATGGCCGCGCGCATCGCATCGAAGCCGTCGCCCTCGATTGCAATCAGGATCGCCGGCTTGAGGCAGGCTTGCCCAACGTTGACCAACATGCGCTCGATGAATCCGTCACCGATCTGCGCGCCGCGAGCAGTCATTGCCTGGGGCAGAATGAATGTCGGGTTGACGCTGGTCATCTCGGTAAACACCGGGATCGGCTCAGGTCGCCGTTGAGCGCGGCGATACAGCGCCATGCCGCCCTGTTCGGAACCGGTGAACGTCACGGCCTTGATCAGCGGATGGTCAACCAACGCCTCTCCGATGGCATTGCCGCCGCCCCGCACCATGGAGAACACGCCTTCAGGCAAACCGCTGTCCTGCACGGCTTTGCGAATGGCCTTTGCCTGAATCTCCGAAGCACCGGGATGCGCGTTGTGCGCTTTGACGACCACCGTCGCGCCGGCCGCCAGTGCCGAGGCGGTATCGCCACCGGCCACCGAGTAACTGATGGGGAAGTTGCTCGCGCCGAAAATGGCCACCGGGCCGAGGGCGATTTTCTGCAAACGGTGATCCATGCGCGGTCGTGGCTGGCGATCGGGCTGGGCTGGATCGATGGCCAGTTGCAGGAAGCGGCCTTTGCGCACCACTTCGGCAAATTGACGGAACTGGGTCGCGGCCTTCGCCGCTTCGCCCTGAAGTTGCGCCTCGGGCAGGCCGGTTTCCAGCGCGGCCCGTGCTGCCAAGGGCAGGGCGATTGCATCGAGGTTATCGGCGATGCGCTCGAGGAACGCCGCCCGTTCAGTCAGCGAGGTATGGCTGTACTGATCGAACGCTTCGTCGGCGAGGTTCGCCGCCATGTCCACTTCTACCACGCCACCGAAGGCAAAGTCCGGCTCAATGAGCTGATTGGTCGTGGGATTGAGCGCTTTCATGGTCCCGGCACTGGCGGGGACTTCGTTGGCGCCGATTAACAGGTTTCCGGTCAGTTTCATGTTCAGCTCACGACTTGAGGGTGGCGATCAATTGCTCGGTCGTCACAATCGAATGGGCGTACGTCGGACCGTTGAGTTCATGGGCGGCGTGCATCATTTCCGGCTTGAAAGCGGCGGTGGCGTCGCGCACCAGGGTGACGTGGTAGCCGAGCTCTTGTGCGTAACGGGCAGTGGCTTCGATGCAGGTGTTGGCGAGCAAGCCGACGATGATCACGTGGGTAATGCCTTGCTGCTTGAGGCGGAAATCCAGGTCGGTATTGGCAAAGCCGCTGGAACCCCAATGCTCCTGAACGATGATGTCGCCGTCCTGCGGCGCAAAATCGGGATGCCATTCACCGCCCCATTCGCCGCGTGCGAAGTGGTGCATGTGCTGGATCTTGCATTGGGTGGGGCTGGGGTGATCCCAGTTTTCGTAGTCGCCTTGCTCCCAGCGACGGTGCGGTACGATGACCACCTGGATGTCGAGGGCGCGGACGGTGCGGTCGAGGCTGCGCAGGTTGTCGAGCAGGCCGACCTGGTTGGCGATGGGTTCGAGCAGGGGGAAGATCTTGCCGCCTTCGGACAGGAAATCGTTGTAGGGATCGACCAGCAGGTAAGCGGTCCGATCAAGCGGGTAGGCTGCGTTGGACATGACTGATTCTCCAGGGATTTAGACTGACCCATGCCATGGGATTGCCTTGGTATGGTGTTAATATGATAATCATAGTAGCTAGGAAAGAGGCAAGCCCGTATGGCGGTAAAGAAGAATAGTCCTGAAACGTTGTGCCCGATTGCGCGGGCCGAGGACATTGTCGGCGATCGCTGGACCGTGCTGGTTTTACGCGAATTGTTCATGCGCAATCATCGTTATGACGAGATTCAGGCGCAGACAGGCGGCACCCCGCAAATGGTCGCGGCGCGCCTTAAAAGCCTGGAGGCTGACGGCATGGTCGAGCGCCGCGCCTACAGCGAACGGCCGCCGCGCTACGAGTACCACCTCACCGCCAAGGGTGAGGCGTTTTACTCGGTGGTATTAGCGTTGCGTGCCTGGGGGGAGACCTGGTGCAAGTCCGTGGATGAAGGCCTGGCCGTGCGTTACACCCACAAGACCTGCGGCCAGCCCGCGGGGCTGGGGCCGTTGTGCGGACATTGCGGTGAGTTGCTGAGCCGCGAAACGTTGATCAGCGAACCTGAGCCAGCCTACGTCGAAGAGCGCGCGGCACGGCGCGAAGCCTTCAAGGGCAAGCGCGGGGCGATGGCCGACAAACTCGAACAGTGAGACGCCGCCGCAGGCTTCGGATCATTGATGCGTTAACGCCAACTATTCGTTCGAATAATAGTGACCATCACCGATCACAAGTTCTGTTGCTGGCGGCAAACAAGGAAAATCGCGCCCATCTGAAATGCTTCTACCGGAACCGGCGCGATGAAAAAATTAACTCGACTGGCGCTTTTCGCCCCCTTGCTGTTGGCAGGTTGTGCCTCAACGCCAAACGACCCAACGCTGACCTTGCAGACAAAAAAAGCACCTGAGGATTACGCTCAGTGTGTGCTGCCAAAACTGCATGAAGGCGCGCTGCACGCCACCGTCTCGGAAACCCCGCGCAGCTACCGGATTGTGGTTTCGAGCAAGGTCGCGGCCAACGATGTTCTGGAGGCGTACAAGGGCAAGGTGTTCTTGTATGAACGTACCCTGCTGGCGTCGACCTTTGGCCCTTCGCGGCTCGAACGCGCCGCACAGGAATGCCTTTAAGCAACCGTCTAAAGCCGGATCTCCGAATAAAACGATCAGGCGATTCGCAGCCTGCTCGATCAGTCCCGGCCACTGCGCGACCAGGCCGGCTCCTGCAAGCTGGGTTATTTGAGTGCGGCCGTGCTCTGGCGCAACGTCAGCTCGAACGGCAACACCACATGCCGCTGCGCCAACGGCTTTTTCTCGATCAGCGCGATCAACATCTCCACGGCTTTCTGGCCGAACATTTCGGCCGGTTGCGCGATGGTCGTCAGCGGCGGATCGCAATAGGCCGCGAACGGGATATCGTCGAACCCCACCAGCGACACATCCTGCGGAACGCGCAGACCCTGTTGCTTGAGGTGCTTGAGCGCGCCGATGGCCATCTCATCGTTTTCGCAAAACAACGCAGTGGGACGATCAGGCAGTTTCAGCATCGCTGCCGCGCCGTCATAACCGGCCTTGAGGCTGAAGTCACCGTGACAGATCAATTCCGGGTCGCAGGCAATGCCGGCGTGCTGCAAGGCATCCTGATAACCCGCCACGCGATCGCGGGTCAGAGGGCTGCTTTTCGGGCCTTTGATCAGGCCGATGCGGCGGTGGCCGAGTCCGATCAAATGTTCGGTCATGGCCTTGGCGGCGGCGCGGTTGTCGAGGCTGATGGTCGGATGGCGACCGCCCTGAATGACTTCGCAGGCGTTGACGATGGGCGGCAGCTCGGCGCTGGGGAAGGGTGCCTGGAACGGGTCGTAGGCGCGCAACTGGATCACGCCGTCGGCTTGATGGTTGTACACCAGCTCGGCGAACTCCCGTTCGATTTCCTCGCGGCCCTGGGTGTCGCACAGCAGTAAACGATAGTTGGCCGCCTGGGCGGCTTGTTGCGCCCCGCTGATGACCCGGGCGAAAAAAGTGTTGGCGATGGCCGGCACCAGAATCACCAGGTTGCCGGTCCGGCGCGAGCGAAACTGCACCGCCATCAGGTTCGGTCGATAACCGGCCTGTTCCACGGCGGCGTTGACCTTGTCCCGGGTTTCGGGGAGCACACGCTCGGGCGACTTCAATGTTCGGGACACCGTGGCCACCGAGACACCGGCCAGCCGGGCTACTTCGCGGATATTGGACAAGACCACCTCGTTTTCAAACAGCGCGGCCGGCGAGCTTACCGCAGGTCGGCCATGGGCTGAAATGTTCGTGGACGTTAAACCGGGGTTTGACACGTCACCCAACAGAGCCTAAATTTCCGCCATGATGTAACCGGTTACATCATGGCCGGATTCCAACCTGAAATCCGCTTTAATCAGGGAACAATTGCAATGAACGCTGCCGTGCCAAAAATAAGAATGGGTTTTGTCGGAGGCGGTGAAGGGGCCTTTATCGCCAAGGCTCATCGTCAGGCCGCCGGGCTCGATGGGCGCTTTGAACTGGTGTGCGGTGCGTTCAGCCGCGATGCCGAAAACAACCAAAGTACTGGCGCGGCACTGGGCCTGTCGGCGTCACGCTGCTACAGCGACTGGCGGCAGATGATCGAATCCGAGCGCGCCTTGCCCGCTGGGCAGCGCATGGAACTGGTGGTCATCGTCACCCCCAATCACCTGCACGCACCGGTGGCCAGCCAGGCACTGAGTGCGGGTTTTCACGTGTTCAGCGAAAAGCCAGCGGCGTTGAATCTGGCCGAACTGCTGGCGCTCAAGGACGTCGTCTCTCGCAGCAATCGTCTCTATGGCCTGGCCCACACTTACCTGGGCTATCCGATGGTCTGGCAAGCGCGGGAGATGGTGCGCAGCGGGGTGATCGGTGCGGTGCGCAAGGTGATTGTCGAGTACCCCCAAGGCTGGCTGAGCCAGGACGTGGCCGCGCAGGGCAACAAGCAGGCTGCCTGGCGTGATCTGCCGGAGCAGTCCGGGGTGGGCGGATGCATCGGCGATATCGGCACCCATGCCTTTTCCCTGGCCGAGTTTGTCGCCGACCAACCCATCCAGCACCTGTGCGCGATGCTGGGCGTGCACATCGAAGGCCGGCAGTTGGACGATGACGCCTCGATGCTGTTCAAGATGGCCGATGGCGCCAGTGGTGTGCTGATCGCCAGTCAAGTCTGCGCGGGTGAAGAGAACCCGCTGAAAATCCGGGTCTACGGCGACAAGGGCGGCCTGGAATGGCGGCAGGAAGAACCCGCCAGCCTGGTCCATCGCGCCCTTGATCAGCCGTTGCGTATCCTGCGCTCCGGTGTCGGCCAGCCATGGTTGTGCGAAGCCGCCAGCCAGCGCATGCGCCTGCCCGCCGGGCACCCCGAAGGGTATCTCGAAGCCATGGCCAATCTTTATGGCGACTTTGCCAATGCGATTCGTGGCGAGGTTGCCGGCCATGATGCCCCCGGTGTGCCCGGCATCAACATCGGTTTGCGTGGCATGGCGTTCATCGAAACCGTTATCGCCAACCATCGCGGCGACAGCAAATGGACCGAACTGGTCTGCACCCCATGACCCTGGAGACTTCCGTGACCACTCCCTCCGAAATCTCAGCCGGGCTGCGCGGCCCGGGGATTTTCCTCGCGCAGTTCATGTCTGCCGAGGCCCCGTTCGATACCTTGGCCAATATCGCCCAATGGGCGGCCTCCCAGGGCTACAAGGGCATCCAGTTGCCGACGTCGGGAACGCAGTTCATCGACCTCGCACGTGCCGCCGAAAGCCAGAGTTACTGCGACGAATTGAAAGCGGTATGCGCCGCGGCGGGTGTCGAGATCAGTGAACTGTCGACTCACCTGCAAGGCCAACTGGTGGCGGTGCACCCGGCGTTCGACACGCTGTTCGATGACTTCGCGCCGGAGCATCTGCGCGGCCAGCCCGAGGCGCGCACCGCCTGGGCCATTGATCAGTTGAAACTGGCTGCACGCGCCAGTCAGCGCCTGGGCTTGAAGGCGCACGCGACGTTTTCCGGCGCACTGCTGTGGCCGTACATGTACCCGTGGCCGCAGCGTCCGGCCGGTCTGGTCGAGCAAGGTTTCGCCGAACTGGCCAAGCGCTGGTTGCCGATCCTCGACTGCTTCGAAGCCGCGGGTGTCGACCTGTGCTACGAGATTCACCCCGGCGAAGACCTGCATGACGGCGCATCGTTCGAGCGTTTTCTCGAGGCGGTCAATCACCATCCCCGCGCCGCGATCCTTTACGACCCGAGCCACCTGCTGTTGCAGCAAATGGATTATCTGGGGTTCATCGACCGTTACCACGACCGCATCCGTATGTTCCACGTCAAGGACGCCGAGTTCCGCCCCGATGCCCGTTCCGGTGTCTACGGCGGTTATCAAGGCTGGGTCGAACGGCCAGGGCGTTTCCGCTCGTTGGGCGATGGCCAGATCGATTTCAAATCGATCTTCAGCAAACTGACCCAATACGACTTTTCCGGTTGGGCCGTGCTCGAGTGGGAATGCTGCCTGAAAGATTCCGCGCAGGGTGCTGCGGAAGGTGCGGCGTTCATCGAGCGACACATGATCACCAGGACGCGCAAGGCCTTCGACGATTTCGCCGGTGTGTCTGCTGATGAACGTTTCAACCGGCGATTGCTGGGGTTGCCCGACGCTTGATGCGGGTCCCTTGCTGCTAAAAAACAACAATAAGACGGTGACTGTTATGACTTTGATGAATGCGCGACTCAGCGCAATGATGTTTCTGCAGTTCTTTATCTGGGGTGGCTGGTTCGTCACCCTCGGTACCTTCCTTGCCAGCAATCTGGGCGCCACGGGCGGGCAGATCGGCATGGCGTTTTCGACCCAGTCCTGGGGGGCGATCATCGCGCCCTTTGTGATTGGGCTGATTGCCGACCGTTTCTTCAATGCCGAGCGCATCCTCGCGGTGCTGCATCTGATCGGCGCGGTGTTGCTGTTTCAGCTGTATCGCGCGCCGGACTTCAGCACGTTTTACCCGTATGTGCTGGCCTACATGATGATCTACATGCCGACCCTGGCCCTGGTGAACTCGGTCGCGTTCCGCCAGATGAGCGACCCGGCGCTGGAGTTTTCGCGCATACGCGTGTGGGGCACGATCGGCTGGATCGTGGCCGGTGTGGTGATCAGTTTTGTGTTCGCCTGGGATTCGCAAGCGGCGATTTCTTCCGGCGGCTTGCGCAATACGTTCCTGATGTCGGCCATCGCCTCGCTGCTGTTGGGGCTCTACAGCTTCACCTTGCCGCGCACCGCGCCATTGAAGCCGGAAGCGGGGCGTGTCGGGTTCAAGCAAATGCTCGGGCTGGACGCGCTGGGTCTGCTCAAGGATCGCAGCTATCTGGTGTTCTTCATCGCCTCGATTCTGATCTGCATCCCACTGGCTTTTTACTACCAGAATGCCAACCCGTTCCTCGCGGAAATCGGCGTGACCAACCCCACGGCGAAGATGGCCATCGGGCAAGTGTCCGAAGTGCTGTTCATGCTGCTTTTGCCGCTGTTCATCCATCGCTTCGGCATCAAGCTTGCGCTGTTGGTGGGCATGTTGGCGTGGGCGTTGCGCTACCTGTTGTTTGCCTACGGCAATAACGGCGACCTGGCCTTCATGCTGTTCACCGGCATCGCTTTGCACGGCATCTGCTACGACTTCTTCTTCGTCTCGGGGCAAATCTACACCGACGCCAAAGCCTCGGAACGGTTCAGAAGTTCGGCCCAGGGCCTGATTACATTGGCTACCTACGGCCTCGGCATGCTGATCGGTTTCTGGGTGGCGGGGCAGGTCACCGATCACTATGCGACCACCGCAGGCAGCCACGACTGGAAGCACATCTGGCTGTTCCCGGCAGGTTTTGCCCTGGCGATCTTTTTCTGTTTCTCCCTGGCGTTCAAGGGCCGGGAAGCGACGGTGGTGCAAACGTCGGGTTGATGCCCTTCGCCGCAGCGCTTTCGCAGCGCGCTGCGGCCATTACCGAAAAGCACAAGACTTGCGGCGGAAAAGCCGGATAATGGCGGCCATTCGTTTAGCTCGTATTCTGGTAATCCCGCATGGAAATCAAGGTCAATTTTCTCGACAACCTTCGACTTGAAGCCAAGTTCGATGACTTCACCGTGGTGGCCGATCAACCCATTCGCTACAAGGGCGATGGGTCGGCACCGGGTCCATTCGACTACTTCCTGGCTTCGTCGGCGTTGTGTGCGGCTTACTTTGTGAAGTTGTACTGCCAGACCCGCAACATTCCCACCGACAATATCCGCCTGTCGCAGAACAACATCGTTGACCCGGAAAACCGCTACAACCAGATCTTCAAGATTCAGGTCGAGTTGCCAGCGGATATCTCCGACAAGGACCGCCAGGGCATTTTGCGTTCCATCGACCGTTGCACGGTGAAGAAGGTGGTGCAGGCGGGGCCTGAGTTCGTGATTGAAGAGGTGGAAAACCTCGACGCCGATGCCCAGGCATTGTTGATGCCCTCTTCGATGTCAGAGGCGGGCACTTACATCGCCGGCAAGGATCTGCCGCTGGAGCAGACCATCGCCAACATGTCGGGCATTCTGGCCGGCCTGGGCATGAAGATCGAAATCGCTTCGTGGCGCAACATCGTTCCCAATGTGTGGTCGCTGCATATCCGCGATGCGCACTCGCCGATGTGTTTTACCAATGGCAAGGGCGCGACCAAAGAAGGCGCGTTGGCGTCGGCGCTGGGCGAATTCATCGAACGCTTGAACTGCAATTTCTTCTACAACGATCAGTTCTGGGGTGAGGAACTCGCCAACGCAGCGTTCGTGCATTACCCGGACGAGCGCTGGTTCCAGCCTGGCCCGAAAGATGAGCTGCCGACCGAAATCCTCGATGACTATTGCCTGAAGATTTACAACCGCGATGGCGAGTTGCGTGGCTCGCACCTGTACGACACCAACTCGGGCAATGAAGAGCGCGGCATTGTTTCGCTGCCGTTTGTGCGCCAGTCGGACGGCGAGGTGGTGTACTTCCCGTCCAACCTGATCGAAAACCTGTTCCTGAGCAACGGCATGAGTGCCGGCAATACCCTGGCCGAAGCGCAGGTGCAGTGCCTGTCGGAAATCTTCGAGCGCGCGGTGAAACGCGAAATCATCGAAGGCGAGTTCGCCCTGCCGGATGTGCCGGCCGACGTGCTGGCGAAGTACCCGGGGATCCTCGCCGGGATTCAGGCGCTGGAGGAGCAAGGCTTCCCGGTGCTGGTCAAGGATGCGTCCCTGGGGGGTGAATTCCCGGTGATGTGTGTCACCTTGATGAACCCGCGTACCGGTGGCGTGTTTGCCTCGTTTGGCGCCCACCCGAGCCTGGAAGTGGCGCTGGAACGCAGCCTTACGGAGCTGCTCCAGGGCCGCAGCTTCGAAGGCCTGAACGATCTGCCTCAGCCGACGTTTGAAGGCCACGCGGTGACCGAGCCGAACAATTTCGTCGAGCACTTCATCGATTCCAGCGGCGTGGTGTCATGGCGCTTCTTCAGTGCCAGCTCCGACTACGAATTCGTCGAGTGGGACTTCTCCGGTCAGGGTGAAAACTCCAATGCCGAGGAAGCCGCAACCCTGTTCGGCATTCTCGAAAACATGGGCAAGGAAGCGTACATGGCGGTGTATGAACACATCGGTGCCACCGCCTGCCGGATTCTGGTGCCGGATTATTCGGAAATTTACCCGCACGACGATCTGATTTGGGATAACACCAACAAAGCCCTGTTTTTCCGCGCTGACATTCTGAACCTGCACAGCCTGGACAAGGCCGGCCTGAAAGCACTGGTCAAGCGCCTGGAAGACAGCGAACTGGATGACTACACCGACATCACTACGCTGATCGGCATCGAATTCGACGACAACACCGCGTGGGGGCAGTTGACGATTCTGGAGTTGAAGCTGCTGATTTATCTCGCCCTGCAAAAATTTGAAGAGGCGAAAGAGGCGGTGGAGATGTTCCTGCAGTACAACGACAACACGGTCGAACGCGGCTTGTTCTACCAGGCTGTGAATGTGCTGCTGGAGATGAAGCTGGACGAAGACCTGGAGCTGGAAGACTACGAAGCCAACTTCCGCCGGATGTTCGGCAACGAGCGGATGGACGCCGCCATCGGCTCGGTGGAGAGCACCGTGCGCTTCTACGGGTTGACGCCTACCAGCATGAAGCTCGAGGGGCTCGACCGTCACCAGCGCCTGATCGACAGCTACAAAAAGCTGCACGCGGCGCGGGCCAATGTGACGTCTGTCTCCCGTTAATCGCACTGACGACAAAAGCACCTTCGGGTGCTTTTGTCGTTTTTGACAAGCCGCAACCCGACGCGCTCTGTCACCCTTTTTTTGCCTCGACCGGGGTCATTGCCTCGCTTGCAACACGCTGATTCCAGCACTTGCCACCCGCCCTCGTGACGTTCCGCTCCCGGTTCGACTAAGGGAAACCTTTACCTGCCTTGGCGTTTTCCCCCCTTCGGATGCTGTTCGTCTTAATACCGGCGCGGCGTCTACTGACTTACCTTGCGTAGACAAGAGGCGTGTCGTCGCTGCGGGTTGTTCCATTGAGTCCGTCTGGCGGTTTACCCCATAACAACAAGAGGCCTTGGTAATGCGCGATTCAAACGTCCCCTGCATCCCCCCTGCATTGCGCCGGAAAGTGGCAGTTATCTGCCCCGCAAGTTCCCGGCGACTTTTAGTTTGACACTGCTCCTATAAATACAGTGCCCAGAGCACATACAGATGTGGAGATGTTAGATGCATCAGGTAAAGCAATCTTGTTGCGGGCTGGGTATTGCCGGCGTGCTGGGGATGATCTGTTCGCCTTTGGCGGTACAGGCCGATGTCATTGATGACAGTCACTTCAAAGTGGATACCCGTAACTTCTACTTGCACCGTAACTACACCAATACCAATGCACCGGATTCCGAAGTGCACAGTTGGTCCCAGGGTTTCGATGCGCAATTCACCTCCGGCTACACCGACACGGCGTTGGCCATCGGCCTGGATGTCGATGCGCAATACGCCCTGCGCCTGGATTCGTCGGGCAACGACGGTTCGCTGCCCTACAGCGTGAGCGATCAGCAGACAGCCGATGACTACAGCCGCGCCGGTGCCACCTTGAAGATGCGCTACAGCAAGACCGAGTTGAAGGTCGGTGATCTTCGACCGCAATTGCCGGTGGCGTTCGATGACCCAAGCCGTCAGCTGGATACCATTTATCAGGGCGCTGTGGTCGAGTCCAAGGAGGTTGACGGTTTGACGCTGACCGGCGGCCGTTTCTGGTCTGCCGCGACGCGGGAATCATCCAATCACGAGAAGCTGTACAAGTTTGGATCCACCGATAATCTCGACAGTGACGGTCTGGATTTTGGCGGCGCGACTTACGACATCAGCAAAAACCTGCAAGTCAGTTATTTCTACGGCGTGCTGCACGATATCTATCAGCAGCATTATTTCGGCCTGATGCATATGGCTGACCTGGGCAACGGCTACAAACTCAAAACCGACTTGCGCTACTTCAATAACAATGAAGACGGCAATGCTCTAAACGGCGAGGTCGACAACCGCTCCTACGGTGCCTTGTTCAGTTTGCTCAAGGGTGCTCACATGTTCGGCGTCAGTTACCAGCGCATGCTCGGTGACAGCGTGTTCCCGACCATGAATGGCTATATCCCGCAGCCTTACCTGGTGCACTGGTCGTCGCTGGCCTTTGTCCGCCCGGATGAAAAGTCCTGGTCGGCGCGCTACAGCTATGACTTTGCCGGGATGGGCATGCCGGGGCTGAAGTTCTTCACCCGCTACACCAAGGGCACCAACTGGGACCGTGGCGGTAACCTGAGCGACAACGAAGAAAGCGAACGCTTCCTGGGGCTTAATTACGTAGTGCAGAGTGGACCGCTGCAAGGCCTCGGGCTGGACCTGCGCAACATCGATGTAAAACAGAAATTCGGCTACGACTACAACGAATTCCGCGTCGCCACGACCTACACCTGGAAGTTCTGGTAAGCGTGCTTACACCATAACAATAAGAGGCCTGACCATGATCGAACCCATCATCCTTTACATCTGCCCCGCAACTTCCCAGTCGGTGCCCAGTGCACCGTCACCCGGTGCGCTGCGCGCATGAGCGGATTCCAAAAGGAGCAAACACTAGTGAATATCCAGGTCGATAACGCGGTCCTGCAGCAACAGAAGAAGACTTACCTTTACGAGTGGTACGTGGTGGGTCTGTGCATGATCGCCTACATCTTTTCCTTCGTGGATCGGCAGATCCTGGCGCTGATGATCGAACCGATCAAAGCCGACTTGCAGATCAGCGACACCCAGTTCAGCTTGCTGCACGGGTTGGCTTTTTCGTTGTTCTACGCCTTCATGGGCATGCCTATTGCCTATCTGGCAGACCGTTTCTCCCGGCCGAAGATCATCGCCGTCGGCGTGGTGTTCTGGAGCCTGGCGACAGCGGCCTGCGGCCTGAGCAAGAACTTCCTGCACATGTTCCTCGCGCGCATTGGCGTCGGCGTCGGCGAAGCGGCTTTGTCGCCGTCGGCCTACTCGATGTTCAGCGACATGTTCCCCAAGGAAAAACTCGGCCGCGCCGTGGGCATCTACTCGATCGGCTCCTTCGTCGGGGGTGGTCTTGCGTTCCTGGTGGGCGGTTATGTGATCGCGATGCTCAAGGACATGAACACCATCGAGGTGGCGTTTCTCGGTGCGATGAAAGCCTGGCAGTTGGCGTTTTTCATTGTCGGACTGCCCGGTATCGTCGTCGGTTTGCTGATCTGGCTCACCGTGCGTGACCCTGCGCGCAAAGGCCTGCAGGTCGATGCACAGGGGCGGGCGAAGAAGGTCTCGTTGAGCGATGGCTTGCGTTTTCTCGGTCGCCACCGTGCCACCTTTACCTGCCATTACCTGGGCTTTTCGTTTTATGCCATGGCCCTGTTCTGCCTGATGAGCTGGAGCCCGGCGTTGTACATCCGCAAGTTCGGCCTGTCGCCGATGGAGGCGGGCTACATGCTCGGCACCGTGCTGTTGGTGGCCAACACCACCGGCGTGCTGTTCGGTGGCTGGCTCACCGATTATCTGGCGAAAAAAGGTCATCAGGACGCCGCCATGCGCACCGGCGTCATCGGTGCCCTCGGCATGGCGGTTCCGGCCGTGATGTTCTCGCAAGTCGATCAGCTGTGGCTGTCGGTGACGCTGTTGGTGCCGGCGATGTTCTTCGCCTCGTTCCCGATGCCGGCGTCCACGGCGGCGATGCAAATCCTCGCGCCGAATCAGGTGCGCGCGCAGGTCTCGGCGGTGTTCCTGCTGATCAGCAACCTGTTGGGATTGGGTCTGGGCACCACGCTGGTGGCGCTGTTGACCGACCGTTACTTCGGGACGCCAGCGGCGGTGGGGTCGTCGATGTCGCTGGTGATCGCCGGTGCGTCGGCGCTGACCGTGCTGCTACTGTGGCGGGGTTGCCGGCGTTTCCGCGAGAGCTATGCGCGGGAATACCCGACGCTCGCTTGATCGGGCATAGTCCATGATCGGCGCCTCGGCCTCGCTCCTTTCGAAGGGAGCGGGGCCTTGGCGCTCCAGGCCAGGAGAACCCTTGATGCTGAATGACGTACACCTGCTGGAACGGCACAGTCTGCTGAGCTCGGCCGATTACCGTGAGATCAAGGACAAGGTCAGCCACTACCTGTGCCCGCACAGCTTCAACGTGCTGCGTGACGAGCCGATTCACACCCGGCTCAACGGCGTGTTTTTCGGCGATTCGGCGCTGCTCGACTTGCGCTATGGCGCGCCGGTGGAGATCACCATCGGCGACATTGCCGATCAATACCTGTTTCGCATCACCTTGCAGGGGCATTGCGAAGTGGCCCACGGCCGGCGGAGCGCGGCGATGCAGTCGGGCTACCTGAGCGTTTCCTCGCCCTTCGCGCAAAGCCGCATCGTTACCGATGGGCAATGCCGCAACCTGATCCTGCGTGTCGACCGCGATGCCCTGGAGACGCAACTGCAACGCCTGCTCGGTCGTAGCCTGCGGCAGTCGGTGATCTTTGATGTCAGCGTCGACCACCTCGGCGCCGGCGTCGTCAGCCTCTATCACACCCTGGACTACATCTGCCGGCTTTACGGCGATGGCGTCGACGGTTCGCGCCTGGCCAGTGGCCTGTCCGAATACCTGATGCAATTGCTGCTCACCCAGTTGCCGCACAACTACTCGGCGGATCTGTTGATCGACTCACGCGCGCCGCTGCCGCATCACGTGAAGAAGGCCCGCGACTACATTGAGGCGCACCTCGACCAACCGATCAGCCTGACGACCTTGAGCGAGCTGTGTGGCGTTTCAGTGCGCACCTTGCAGAACGGCTTCAAGCAATTTCTCCAGCAAGCGCCGGTGGAGTTCATCCGCGACCGGCGCCTGGCGGTGATCCACGAATCGCTGAAGCAGGGCCGGGACGGTGAAACCGTCACCGATATCCTGTTGCGTCACGGCATCAACAGTTTCGGGCATTTTTCCAGCGCCTATCGGCAGCGTTATGGCTGCTTGCCGTCGGACACCCTGCGGCGACAGAAGCACTGAAGCTGCTGCGCAATCCGTCACCCGGCTGCGCAATCGGGTGAGTCCGCAGGCGCCCAGCTCGATAGCATCGAGTCACTTACAAGAGGAGTGGCTCCATGAAAATTACAGTGTTGGGTGGTGGACACGGCTGTTATGCCGCTGCTGTCGAAATGGCTGAAAAGGGGCATCAAACCCGCCTCTGGCGTCGCGACGGCGCCGCGCTCAAGGCGCTGCTGGCCATCGGCAGCCTGACCATCAAGGACTACAAGGGCACTCGCCAGCTGTCCGTCGGCAAAACGGGCGACAATCTGTCGTTGACCGATAACCTGGCCGAGGCCCTGAGCGACGCGCAGCTGGTGCTCATCCCGCTGCCGTCGACCTCCCACGAAGCCCTGGCCAAAGACGTGGCGCCGCACCTGCGCGACGGCCAGGTGGTGTTCCTGCCACCGGGCACGTTCGGCAGCTATGTGTTCGCCAAAGCCATGGCCGATGCGGGCAACGGCAGCAAAGTCGCCTTCGCGGAAACCGGCACGCTGCCGTACCTGGTGCGCAAGCATGGTGCCAGCGACCTGGTGATCAGTGGCTACGCCACCCGCCTGCCGACCGGCGTGTTCCCCAGCAACCTGTCTGAGCACGCCTTCGCGGTGTTGCGCGAGGCGTACCCGAGCGTTGAGCCGATCGAAGACGCCCTGAGCGGTGCGTTGATGAACGCAGGCCCCATCATCCACCCACCGCTGATCATGATGAACGCCGGTCCCCTGGAGCACTTCGAGTCCTGGGACATTCACAACGAAGGCACCCAGCCGTCGATCCGCCGCGTAACCAACCAGCTCGACGCCGAGCGCATGGCCGTACGCGAAGCGCTGACCTATGGCGCGCCGCATTTCCCCTTGGCCGACCACTACAACACCCGCGAAGGCGATGAGTGGATGTACGGTCGCGGCGCCCACGGCAAGCTGACCGACAGCGGCGACTGGCGCGAAGATATCGACCTGCAAACGCATCGCTACATGCTCGAAGACACCCGCCTGGGCCTGTCCTTCCTGGTGTCCGTCGGCCGCTGGGCCGGTGTGCCGACCCCGGTGGCGCAGGGTTTGCTGAGCATTGCCTCGGTCGTTGCCGGGCGAGACCTCTTCGCCGAAGGCCGTACCCTGGAAAACCTCGGCCTGGCCAGGCTCGACCGGGTGCAAATGACCGAACTGCTGACCAAGGGTTTCAACTGATGAACGCCGCGTTGCCGCACGTCAGCGTGGTCGGTGCCGGGCGGATGGGCGAGGGCATTGCCCTGGCGTTCATCCATGCGGGCCTGCCAGTCACCCTCATCGACATCAAGGATCGCGCCGAAGATCAGCGGCAAGGCTACTTCGAGCGGGTGCGCAACAACATCCGCAGCGAACTGCAAATGCTGGTCCGTCTCGGCATGCTCCAGCTGGAACAGGCGGACACCGCGCTATCGCGCTTGACCCTGCAATCCCGGTCCCAAGCTGCAGAGACACTGCGCCTGTGCGACCTGGTGTTCGAAGCCGTGCCGGAAATCATCGGGGTCAAGCAGCAGACGTTCGCCTGGGTCAGCGAACATGTCCCGGCGTCGACCATCATCGCGTCGACCACGTCGACCTTTCTGGTCACCGAGTTGAGCGAAATGGTCAGTGAGCCGAAGCGCTTCGTGAACGCTCACTGGCTGAATCCGGCATATTTGATGCCGCTGGTAGAAGTCAGCCGCAGCGAAGCGACCTGCCCACACGTGGTCGAACGCTTGCTGCAACTGCTCAAGCGCATCGGCAAGGTGCCTGTGGTGTGCAACGCCGTGGCCGGCTACATCGTCCCGCGCATCCAGGCACTGGCAATGAACGAAGCCGCGCGAATGGTGGAAGAGGGCGTGGCCAGCGCGGAAGACATCGACACCGCCGTGCGCGTCGGCTTTGGTTTGCGTTTCTCGGTGCTGGGCCTGCTGGAGTTCATCGACTGGGGCGGCGGCGACATCCTCCATTACGCCTCGCGCTACCTCAGTGGCGCGCTGTCTCCGCGCTTCGAGTCGCCGCAGATCATTGCCGACCACATGCAAAACGGCCGCAACGGCCTGCGCGATGGCCAGGGCTTCTACGACTACCGCGACCTCGACGTGGACGCCTACAAACAACAGCGTCTCGGCGATTTTGTCCGCAAGCTGGAGTTGTCGGGGTTGACGCCGACGTTCGATAGCGCGTTGAAGCAGGCGTGAATTCAGGGCCGGGAACCCGGCCCTGATCGCTAGGGTTTCTTCGGCGGAACGTTAAAACTCACGGTGGTACTGGTGAGGACTTTATGAGTCGGGTCGGCGATCTCAAGCAGCACTTTGTGAGGGCCGGGTGTCAGTCCGACCAGGATAATCGGGTCTTCACTGGTGTGCGCCCATGTACCTTTCCAGTCGTCGACGGTCACGTGAAGATGGCTCAGACGAGGTGATACATCAGCCGCCGCTTTACCGAATACCGGCATGATCCTGGCGTGTTCCGTTCGATACTGGATGATGACAACACCGCGCGCGAGCGGCTCGGCAAGCGGCGGATAGGCAAGGAGGCTTGGTACCGATTCGGATTCCAGGGGCAGAATCGCCGGCGGCGGGTGGGTGTCGACTGCTTGACCAGTCGCGGCTGAGCAAAAAAACGCAGCCAACGTAATGGCCGTCAGATTTCCGAGAGCGAGGGACATGAGGGTTACTCCCGCGGGATGTCATCTAAGCCTAGATCAAGCTACGTGTTGCCCGGGGTTAGATTGTGCTCGGAATCGCGGGGTCAACAAACCAAGGATCAAATAGACACTGCACCTGGCTTCTATTGCGCGATGATTGCTGCTGAACCTGTCATGTTCACGCTAAGCGTGATTTCAGAAAGTTGCCTTCCGAAACGTTTGCCTGCGTGCACATTTCTCGTTCTCTGCTTTTTGGGAGAAGGTCGACAATGCCGACTTCAAAATGTAGAGGGAGGTGAGCTGATTAGCCGCACACCTAAAACGGTCACCGCAGCGTAAGGTGGAGTTCTGCGGTGACCAAAAAGGATAAATCGCGATTCAATAGCTGGCAGAAGCGTGATTACGCCTGACGTGGTGTCTCCTCGAGTCAATTTTCTGTTGTGCGACCTGGCAAGCGAGCGATCCGGGTGATCTTCGAAGCTTTTGGCTGTAACGATTGCGACATGTGCCTCAAATTTCAGCAGCGATCTTTCGAAGCGACTGCTCGTAGTAGTCCGCCGTTTGAGCGCCAGTGATTAGTTGACGGCCATTGAGTACGATGACAGGAACGGAATGAATGCCGCGACTGGTAAAAAAGAACTCTCGCTCACGTACTTCGTTGGCATACAGATTTGAAGAAAGAACCTCGTTGGCCAGGTCTTCAGACAGACCGACACTGCTCGCGATTCTGGCCAGCACTTTGTGTGAACTGATGTCTTGGCCATCGGTGAAGTAAGCAGCAAAAAGCGCATGGGAAAGTGGGCGCTGCAATCCCTCAAAACCCGCCCAAAATATCAATCGATGCGCATCAAACGTGTTGTAAAAATGGGTTCTTTTATCAAAATCAAAGTGAAATCCAACGCTATTACCGCCAGCGCGAATACTGTTCTGGCCTCGCGCGATGTCTGCGGCATTGCTTCCGTACTTCTGCATGATGTGCACGACCGCGTTTTGCCCACCCTGAGGCATGTTCGGGTTCAACTGGAAAGGTTCGAAATTGATCTCGACGACGGCTTCTTCTGCCAGGCGCTCAATAGCTTGTTCCAAGGCGCCCAGGCCGATTGCGCACCAGGGGCAGACAACGTCGGAAATGAAATCAATGCGGATAGGCGTGCTCATAACGAGTCCTCTGCTTTTCAAACCAATCGTTGGGCGAGGCTGCGACGGCCTTCTACAAGCTCTCGGGCTACGCGTGCCACACGGGCGCCGAGGTGCTCAGCGGTCAGGATGTCGGGATTTTTGGGGGCTACATCCGGTCCTTCATCGAAATTGGACTGGGCACCCACACCAATGAAGTAGCTGTCGCGGTTGAGCATTTCTTCTGTGGTGGTTGAGCTGTTGTGTCCAGGTGGCAGACCGAGATTGACCCAGTGCATGGCGTGCTGGGCAGCGAAAATGCTCAGTTGCTGCAACGTTGCCAGTTTGTCGCCCGAACGCGATGCCGCATTGGTGAATCCCGCAGCAACCTTGTCAGCCCAGACACCGCCCTTGGCGAATACGTGGCGAGAGGTGGCATCCATGAAGGTTTTGAACTGCGCCGATGCGCTACCCATGTAGGTAGGTGAGCCGAAGATGATGGCATCGACCTTTTCCAGGGCGTCCCAGTGCTGGTCAATATCTTCGACCTGTACGAGCAGGCTCTGTGTGCCTTCAACACTGACCGCACCGCGGGCTACAGCTTTGGCGACATTGGCGGTGTGGCCATATCCACTGTGATAGATGACAGCAACTTTTGTGGTCATGTGAGTGCTCAACTTTTTGATACCCGTCTTCTGCCGGCCAGCCAACAGCGGCGGATGATTGTTTAAGGAAAATTGATCCTGGCGTGTTTCTGGAGAACGATGGGGGCACTATATTTATGTTGAGTTTTTAGATAAACGGGTGATCTTACATATCAGTTGATACATGGTGGAACTAGTTGGGTGCAACACTTTACGGGTCGAATCCGTTGAATTCGAAGGTGTGATTGACGAGGCGGTGATCTGCAGCGGGGGAAGGGTTCAAACACTGGTAGTGACGGCGCGTGCGGCTTTAGCCGACGCGCCGTTTGGTCACTTGCTTGCGTCCAGCACTACGCGGTAGCGAGCTTTGCCACTGCGCAGATGGTCGATGGCTTTGTTGACCTGGCTCATTGGAAACATCTCTACCTGCGGCAGGATCTGATGGCGGGCACAGAATTCCAACATAGTCGCCGTGTTACCGGGCGAGCCAATCGGCGAGCCGGACAGGCTTTTTTGCTGTGGAATCAGGTTGAAGACGTGCACGGGGATAGCGCTGGGGGCGATGCCGACAAAGTGCAGGCGACCTTTGCCGCGCAGCGTTCCCAGCATGGCCGGCCAGTCGAGGTCTGCACTGGCACTGATCAGCAGGAAATCCAGGGTGCCGGCAATGGCATTCAGCGCAGTACTGTCAGTCGAGGCGACTACGTTGTGTGCTCCCAGTCGCTTGGCTTCGTCTTGCTTGGCCAGCGTCGATGTAAAAGCGGTGACTTCGCACCCCCAGGCGTTGAGGAAGCGTAGAGCAAGATGACCGAGCCCTCCGATGCCGACGACACCCACCCGGTCAGTAGGTTTGACGTTGAACTGCAAGAGCGGATTGAACACCGTCGACCCTGCGCAGAACAACGGTCCGGCCATGGCCGGGTCGAGTTCTTTCGGTAGCGGCACGGCCCAGGCCCAGTGAGAGCGGAGGCGATCGGCGAAGCCACCGTTGCTGCCGATGATGGTGGGTTTGACTGTACCGCACAGGTGATGCGAGCCACCCATGCACGATGAACAATGCATGCAGCTGCCCTTGTACCAACCAATCCCCACTCGTTGCCCTAATTCGAGACTGCGTACCTGGGAACCGATTCGGACGATACTGCCGACCGCCTCATGACCGGGGATAAAAGGGTATTGGCTCAAGCCCCATTCATTATCGATCATCGACTGGTCGGAGTGGCAGACTCCACAATATTCAACTGAGACTTCCACCTCGTCGTCCCCCAATGGACCAGGGTCGTAGCTGTAGCTCTCCAGTGGAGCGCCGGCCGCTGTTGCGGCCCAGCCAGTGAAGGACGTTATTTCGGTACTGTTACTCATTGGAGACCTCCAAATCAGCAGAGTGGGTTTTGGCTCCGATGCCTGGGATGATTCCTGTTGCCGACACGCAAAGCCGCGATTTTTCGGGGCTTTGCGCACTCAGCCGTTTGCAAATTCAGCAGATACGCCTCCTGGCGCAGCTATCAGCAATCGACTGCTTGTCGAACCGCGCGATGCGCCGGGCCATGGTGTCGACGAACTTGTCGAATTCGGCATCGGGCAAGGCACGGTTGACGTAGCCTTAACGCTCGGCGAGTTCGCCATTGATGTCGTTGCCGGACAGCAGCACTTCCAGTGGGCGTCCACGGCCCATCAGCTGTGGCAGACGCGCCATCGGTCCGCCTTCGGGCACAAGGGCCGCACCGATTTCCCATTGCGAAAGGATGGCTTTCTCGCGGCTGGCAAAGCGCATGTCGCTGGCCAGTGCCAGCTCACTGCCAACGCCGGTGGCGCGACCGCGAATCGACAGCGGCTGAAGTTGGCAAGTGGCTCGATAGATCCGGGAACACCGCGATCCAGGGGGGCGATACATGTCGCCTTGCGCCGGCAGCGCCGAATGCTCAAGCGTAGCAGCGACAGGTTGGCTCGCAAGTCACAAACACGGATGAAATCGCCGACAACAACAATCCGGTGCTCATTGGCCAATCAGCAGGAGATAAAACCTGATTCGACACTGCCTGGGATTCTGTGGCACTAGCGCCTGGGCAGAGGTAATAATTGTGATTGCCCGGCAGCGGCAAAAAACCAGTCTTTCGGGGTGTATGTTCCTCTAAAACGTCAGTATGCACTGGAGTAAAGCTACCAATGGAAGCTAACCGATTCGGGGACATCGCTGCTTTTGTCTGCGCCGTGAAGGCTGGAAGTTTTACCTCCGCGGCTACCTCCCTTGGTCTGACCCGATCGGCTGTAGGTAAAAGTATCGTTCGTCTTGAAGGTCGGATGGGAGCACGGCTTCTGAATCGCACGACGCGCAAGTTGAGCCTGACTGACGAGGGGCAGGTCGCCTATGAACGCTGGAAGCAAATTCTCGAAGATCTTGATGAGGTGGATGCAACCATGGCCTTGCGCCGTGGACGGCCGACCGGCACGTTTAAACTCACAGCGCCCCTTTCCTTCGGTCAGCGCCATATCTTGCCGATTCTGGATGCTTATCTGAAACAGTGGCCTGAACTTCGTGCGGACGTCTGGTTCACCGATCGCTTTGTCGACCTCGTCGAAGAGGGAGTCGACATCGCCATCCGCATTGGCACGCCAAAAGACGATTCACAACTGCTGACCAGAACCGTGGGTTGGCAGCAGTTCGCAACGTGTGCCTCGCCCTCTTATCTGGCCCGTTGCGGGGTACCGCAAACACCTGCAGATCTTGCGGGGCACGACACCATTGCGTTCATCAGTGGCCAGGCCAGTGTCTGGCGTTACCAGACACCCACCGGCCTTTATTTATATGAACAACCCGGGCGGCTGAACATCGACAGTTCTGAAGCCATGCGCGAAGCGGCGCTGACGGGCATTGGCCTGATTCACTTGCCGACCTATATCACCGGTAACGATTTGCGCGACGGGACATTGGTGGAAGTACTCAAACCTTATCGTGCAGCGCCCGACCCCATACGGGTTGTGTACCCGAGCAAGCGTCAGTTGTCGCCGCGTGTCCGCGCGTTTATTGATCTGTTGATTGAGCGCTGGGAATCAGGAGTGCCTTGGGAAACCTGAGGATATTGGGGATTCATTGGACCGGGTGATGGTCTGTGGGTGTTATTTATCCGATTTGAGGATTCAATAAATATGTCAGTCATCGTCACTCACCGAGACTGCCATTATGCCTATCGCCACCCAACTCTCACCGCAAGTGCAACCTGCCGCCTTACCGACCGCCGATCCTTTGCTTGAGCGTCACCCCGGTTTTCAACGCCTGTTTCAACCACAGACGCTGACGGTTGGCCTGATTTTGCCCCTCGAAACCCATGCTGGCCGAGCGGCACCGACCATGCGTGGTCACGTGGAAATGGCGCAACGCGCCGAGGCGCTTGGTTTTGGCGCGCTGTGGATGCGTGACATTCCTTTCTACGACCCGGATTACAACGATGTGGCGCACATCTTTGAGCCGCTGGTTTACATCGGTTTCCTGGCCGCCGCCACACGCAGCATCGTCCTGGGAACCACCGGCATCGTACTGCCTACCCATGAGCCCATGTACCTGGCCAAGCAAGCGACGTCCCTGGATCAATTGAGCGAAGGACGCCTGGTGTTGGGGTTGTCCTCGGGTGATCGTTACAGCGACTACCCGATGCTGGGTATCGATTATGAAACCCGTGGCGATCGCTACCGCGATGCCTTCTCGGTGTTTCGCACCCTGATTGAGCAGGACTTTCCGCGCTTTCGTTCCGAACGATTCGGTGGCTCATACGGCAACCTCGACCTGGTGCCGAAAGCGCCGTTTGGACGCGTCCCTTCAATCGCTGTCGGCCAGGCGCAGCAGAGCATCGAGTGGTTGGCTGAACACCTTGATGGCTACCTGGCTGGCGTGCAAAGCCCCGAGCGGTTGGCGTCGTTGGGCGAGAGCTGGCACGCCAAAGTGCGTGAAATCGAAGGGCGAAACGCTTTCAAACCATTAGGGCTCGGCGGCTACTTCGACCTCAGCGACAACCCGGACCAGCCATTCCAGCGCATCCAGGGAGGCTTCCGGGCGGGGCGTAATGGCCTGCGTAACTACTTGGAGCAAGCACAGGCTGCCGGTATTTCGCATATCGCGCTCAACCCCAAGGTCAGCAGGCAACCCTACGGCGAGATTCTTGACGAACTCGCTGAGCACATCTTGCCGCTCTTCCCGTCGCATGTTTGAGCTTGGCCCACCCTTGGAGGATCGCTACATGTCATCTCTTTTTGAGTCTTACGATCTGTCGGGGCAGCGACTGTCCAATCGTATCGTCATGGCGCCGATGACCCGCGCCCGCGTCAAGGACACCGTGCCGTCTGCGGATATGGCGATCTACTATGCCCAGCGTGCGGGAGCAGGCCTGATCATCACCGAAAGCGCCCAGGTGTCGACGCAGGGCCGGGGCTACCTCTTCACCCCGGGGATCCACACAGCCGCGCAGATTGAAGGCTGGAAGCGCGTGACTGACGCGGTTCATCATGCCGGGGGGCGCATTGTCATTCAGCTCTGGCATGTGGGGCGGGTCTCTCACTCCTCCTTGCTGGAGGGGCGGGCGCCGGTCGCACCTGTGGCGGTGGCTGCCGCGCAAACGTTGGTACACGCTTATGACAGTGAAGGTCAGCCTGCGCAGGTGCCAGTGAGCGCGCCCGTTGCTTTGGATATCGAGGGTATTCGGCAGGTCATCGCAGACTTTCGAATGGCCGCGAAAAATGCCATGACCGCGGGTTTTGACGGCGTCGAAATTCATGCGGGTAACGGCTACCTGTTTGAACAGTTCATCAACGGCGGCTTCAACACCCGGGAAGACCGTTACGGTGGCGCCACGATTGCCAATCGCCTGCGTTTGCTGCTTGAGACAGTCGATGCCGTAAGCGCGCAGATCGGCAGCTCGAAGGTGGGTGTGCGCGTGTCGCCTTTTGCGCGACTGGCTGATCTGCACGCGTTCGATGAAGAAGAGGCAACGTGGCTTGCATTGGCCGGAGCCCTGTCCCAGCGCGAGATCGCTTATCTGCATGCCAGCCACTTGGGTACGCCTGAGTTTCAAAAAGCCATCCGCGGGGCTTACTCCGGCACCTTGCTACTGTCGGGCGGGTTCACCCATCTAACCGCGCAACAAGCCATCGATGACGGGTTGGCAGACCTGGCGGTTTTCGGTCGACCCTTCATTGCCAACCCCGATCTGGTCGATCGCTTGCGGCATGGCTGGCCATTGGCCGAAGCAGGTCGTGAAGCGTTTTACGGCGGTGGGGCTCAAGGCTATATCGATTATCCTGCTTTCTCGTCGCAAGACACGCAGCCAGCATGAAAGGTCGCACAAGGGGAGTGGCAGCTCACTTGTAGGATAACGAGACAACTGCCATCTAATAATCGACATCAGAAAAAATCAATTTCGTAGCCGAACCGTGACGCTGCGCTGACGATATGCTGCCCCATGATCTGACGCGCCGCCGCTGCATTCCGGTCAGTCAACGCCTGCACGAGATCTTCATGCTCACCGCGTGCTGCATGCGGAATATTGCTGAACACCGGGCCCCGTCGCGCGAAGTTCATGGTGATCAGGGCCCGCATCGGTTCAAGCACGGTGCGAATCATCGTCTCGAGATAGTCATTGCCAGACGCTGCGGCCACGGCGCGATGGAAGTCGAGGTCGGCGTTCACCGTGTCCAGCGTCGGTTCGCCTTCGTATTGCATTCTCAGGACCGCAGCCTGGATCGTTTTCAACTTGTGGGGCGTCATGTGCGAGGCTGCGAGTGCGGCAGCCTGGCTTTCCAGTACGGCCCGCACTTCGAACATGTTGCGAATCGTATTGTCACCGTCCAGCAAAGGCGTGCGCTCGCGCTGGGGGGAAGGTTCCGCCGATTGGGGCGCGGCCGAGACGAACACGCCCACGCCTTGACGGGACTGGATCAAGCCCTGAGCCCGAAGCGTGGCAATTCCTTCGCGCACGACGTTCCTGCTGACGCCGAAGTTTTGCGAGAGAAATTGCTCGGTTGGCAACCGGTCTCCCGGACGCAGTCGGCCAGAAGCAATCTCGTCGCTCAACGAGCGGGCGATGTGCTCGGCCAGATGAGGACGCCGCGCCACGGGTTGCACATTCATTTCACTCATTCTTTTCCTCCCTTTCACTTGTCTTCTTAATCTACATCAGAAGACTTGTTCCCAACAGTTGAAACTAAAGTTCATTGACGACATAAGAAATATAAATCAATAAAAACAATGAGTTGACTATTTTTCAGGCGTTAGTATGCCGAAATCATCAGTTGTTCAGTTGAAGGACAACAGGACGTCATGTACGTTGTCCTCAACCTGGCTCGCGCGAATCGAAAATCGCCGCGCCAACCCTGCAACCTGTTTGAGGCGAAGTCCTATGAAAATTGCCAGCATCGAAACCATTCCGCTTCGGATTCCCTTCACTACGGGCGGGCCGTCGGCCGGTGGGGTCTGGGGCCCGAAAGACCTGCAAATGGTCGATTCCCTGGTGGTTAAAGTCACCACCGACGAGGGGATTGTCGGCTGGGGCGAAACCTTCGGCTTCACCGCGATACCGGCAGTGAAAGTCGTGATCGACACGATCCTCGCGCCTGAACTGATCGGCACTGATGTGACGCGCCGCGAGAAACTCCAGGGCGATCTGCAAAAGAAGTTTCACGTCTTCGGTCGCAGCGGCGCATTCATCTATGGCCTGTCGGCGATTGACATCGCGCTGTGGGATATCGCCGGCAAAGCGGCCGGCAAGCCGATCTACCAGTTGCTGGGGGGTAGCGAGGCTACGTCGCTGTCGGCCTATGCAAGCTTGATCCGCTATGCCGACCCTGAGCTGATTCGGGTCAATGTGCAGCGCGCGGTCAACAGTGGTTTCCGTCACCTCAAGCTGCATGAAGTGAATGCCGATGTGATCCGCGCCGCCTGCGAAGCCGCAGGCCCCGGCGTGGAAATCACCCTTGACGTCAACGCCCCGTGGTCGGTGCGTGAAGCACTGGATATGACCGAGAAACTGCGCCCGTTGAACCTGCGCTGGATCGAAGAACCGGTGTGGCCGCCGGAAGACTACGCGGGCCTGGCGCGGGTACGCCAGCACGGTGGCATCCCGGTTGCCGCCGGCGAGAACGCTTCGACGCTGATGGACTTCCAGCACCTGCTTGAAGCCGGCGCGGTCGATTTCATCCAGCCTAGCCCGGCCAAGATGGGCGGCATTACCGAACTGCAAAAAGTCTATGCGCTGGCCAATGCGCATGGCGTCACCGTGATGGTCCACGCCTTTTATGACGGCCCGGGCCTGTTGGCCGCCGTGCATGGCAGTGCCGCCCTCGGCGGCGCGAAGTCCCTGGTCGAATGGCGTTACTTCGACCTCGAAGCGCAGCTCTATGGCGACGCCATTATTCCGCGTAACGGCCGCATCGATGTACCGCAAGGGCCCGGGCTTGGCATCGAGCCGGACCAGGACGTCATTCGGGACTACCGCTTCAAACCCTGATCGACCACTTGTTCGATGCCCACGCGGCCACCGCCGTGTCGGCCTCGTTCAGCCACGACCACATTCTTGATAAAAATAAATACGAGGATTGAGCACATGTTAGACAGAATCGTAGGACCCATTTTGCCCGTCGCCTTTGTGATCGCGCTTGGCTACATCGCCGGCAAACGCGGACGACTGACCCATTCGGACAGCCTGCTGATCAGCCGGTTGGTACTCGGCTGGATTTTCCCGGCACTGTTGTTCGTCGGGATGGCGAGCACGCCTCGTGAACAGCTTCTCGACTTCAAATTCGTCGCGGCGACGTTCATCGGCATCATGGGCATGTACGCGATAGCGCTCGCAATCGGCTGGTTCACCACGCGCAATCTAAAAGTCGCAACGCTCAAGGGCTTCGTCAACGGCTACCCGGACGCGGCCTTCATGGGCATCCCGATCCTCGCAACGATGTACGGCGCCGGCAGCATTTATTCGGTGCTGGTGCTCAACCTGGTCGCGAGCCTGGTGATGATTCCGCTGACGACCATGCTGCTGACCATCGCCGATGGAAAGGGCAGCGGCACCCAGGCGTTCGTGTCGAGCCTGTCGGGAGCGGTACGCCGTCCGCTGATGTGGGCACCGGCCCTTGGCATTCTGATTTCACTGCTGCAGGTCAAGCTGCCGCCGATTGCTGCGGAGTCACTCAATCTTCTCGGCAAGGCAACGCCTGGCGTCTCCCTGCTGTGTCTGGGGCTGATCATGTCGTCCGAGAAACTGAAAATGTCGGGTGAGGTGTGGGGCAACCTTGGGCTCAAGTTGCTCGTTCACCCGGTGTTGATGTTCGCCGCCACTGTGGTACTGGGCACCCATGGGCTTTACGCCCAACAGATGATCCTGCTTTGCGCGCTCCCGTCGGCGACCATCCCGGCGATGTTCGCGAACCAGACCGGCGCCTATCAGAGTGAAGCTGCGACCTCCATCCTGGTCAGTACGGTACTGTCGATCGTGACTTTTTCTTTCGCGATCTACCTGATTGATGGAGGACTGGCCGCAGCTTGATTGTGAGTTGCGGATGGCGGGTATTGCGCAGCCCAAGCACCCCGGTCATCTGCGCGAGCTGCCTCGCAACTGCGCCGGACTCACTCCCAGGCGTTGCCTGAACACGGTCGTCATGTGCGCCTGGGAGTTGAAACCGCAGCGGTAGGCGATTTCTGTCAGGGTGGCGGCCGAATCTCGCATCAGGGCGCGGGCTTTGGCGAGGCGTCGGTCGATCAGGTAACTATGGGGGCTTTTGCCGGTGGCGCTTTTGAATGCCCGCATGAAGTAACCTTCGGACAATCCCAGTAACTGCGCCATTGCCGGTACAGCCAGCGGGCCCTCCAGGCCTGCGTCGATGAACTCATCGAGCAAGCGCATCCGGCTGCCGGTTATCGAGCCTGGATGCGGCGATGAGCTCGTAGCGGTTTGCGTCGTTCGTTCAGCCAGGGCCAGTGCCCAAGCCTCCCAGTCATCCTCCACGGACGCCCGCAACAAGGCGCTGCGCATCCGCTGGGCGAGGATCGTGGCTTGTGGGTCGATGCGGTTGTTGAAGGCACGGTCTCCCGCCAAGGCAATACCGTCAGTGCGCAGCACGCGCAGGTATTCACCGCCCTTGGGCGATTCGGACAAGACGTCACAGCCGACCGGCACAAACGCCAGGCCGTCAGGTATCGCATCGAAGGGCAGTACCCGGTCGCTGCCGATGGCGTGCAGGCCGCGCTGGCTGTCGAAGGCAAAGCCAATCGCCGATTGCGCCGCCACATAGCGGGTAGCGTAGGCGCAGCCGGGCAGCAATTCGATCAGCCACGGCCCGGCCTCGACCCGGCGGACCGGTTCAGGCGGAGGGGCTGGCGGCAGGCGGGTTCGATGGCTCATGAAAACCATACTAAACAAGAGCGGGCGCAAAAGTCAGGTCAGTTTTCTGAAAGCCGGCAGCGGGGGTCGTGTCTAGACTGGGCAAAACCTCAGGGGGACAGCTCATGCACAGACTGACACGCGACGACATTGAACTAGCAGCCCAACGTGTTTATCAGGTCATGCCTGCGACCGCCCAGTACGCTTGGCCGTTGCTGGCGCAACGGCTGGGTTGCACGGTGTGGGTCAAGCACGAAAACCACACGCCGACCGGTGCTTTCAAGGTGCGCGGTGGCATTACCTTCATGCATTGGCTCAAGCGTGAGCATCCCGAAGTGAAGGGCATCGTCAGCGCTACTCGGGGCAATCATGGACAGAGCCTGGCGCTGGCGGCAGGCGCGGTGGGTTTGCGAGCGTTGATTGTCGTGCCGCAAGGCAATTCGCTGGAAAAGAACAACGCCATGCGCGGCTTCGGTGGTGAAGTGGTGGAATACGGCCGCGATTTCGACGAGGCCCGGGAAGAGGCCGCACGCCTGGCACAAGCCCATGGCCTCTTTCTGGTTCCGCCGTTCCATTCCGAGCTGGTCAAAGGCGTGGCCACTTACGCGCTGGAGCTTTTCAACGCGGCGCCGGACCTGGATACGGTGTATGTGCCGATTGGCTGTGGATCGGGGATTTGCGGAGTGATCGCCGCCCGCGACGCGCTGGGCCTGAAGACTCAAGTGGTGGGCGTGGTTTCCAGCGCAGCGGCCGCCGCAAAGTTGTCGTTCGAAGCCGGAGCCATCTGCGAAACCGCCACGGCCAATACCTTTGCCGATGGCCTGGCGGTGCGCAAACCCATTGCTGAAGCCTTTGCCGTTTACGCGCAGGGTGCAGCGCGGATCGTATCGGTCAGTGACGAGCAGATCGCCGAGGCCATGGGCGTGTATTACACCGACACCCACAACCTCGCCGAAGGCGCGGGCGCCTCTGCCCTGGCGGCGCTCATGCACGAACGTGAAGCGATGAAGGGAAAAAGGGTGGGCGTGATTCTGTCCGGCGCCAACGTCGACAAATCGGTGTTTGCGAAAGTGATTGCGTGAAGGCAGAGGGGCGTGTGTATCGCTGTGTATCCGGACCCGCTGTACGGAGACTGGCTTACAAATGCCCTCGAACCGGATACATCCGGGATACACGGTTGCAGTCAAATAGCCCTGCCTTAGCGAGAAAGCAGATGCGCCTCGCACCACGGCTTATCGCCCTTAGTGGCAATGACCTTAGCGGCTTGGCCGCACACCGTATCCGGAGAATCACCATGTCCCGTATGTCGAATAAATCCCGTATTGGCCTGATCGCTGTTGCACTGGCCGGCAGCATGAACCTCGCTTCGACCGCTTTTGCTGCAGACGCTCTGCCTCAGGGCTACCAACTGGCCTCCGCGGAAAAAACCAGCGAAGGCAAATGTGGTGAAGGCAAGTGCGGTGCTGACGAAGCCGGCGCCAAGGTGACCAAGGCCGGCGAAGGCAAGTGCGGTGAAGGTAAATGCGGTGATGCTTCGTTCGCTCGTACCGACACTGACCACGACGGCCGTGTTTCGCTCAAGGAACTGCTGGCTGTAGCTCCGCAAGGTGCTGAAGAGTTCAAAGCGATGGACACCAACGGCGATGGTTTCCTCTCCGAAGGCGAGGTGTACAAATTCCGCACCAACCAGTTCACCTCCAATGGCAAGAAAGTGCCAACCGAACTGTTTACCAAGATGAGCAAAGCGCAAAACTGATCGCTTGATGCAAATGTAAAAAACCTCCCCGGGTTCGCGCCCGGGGAGGTTTTTTTTATGGCGGTTGAAGTGGCCTGTCAGGCAAAAGCGCTGCGGTAGGCAAACAGGCCGGGCAAGCCACCGGTCATGACAAACAGCAGATTGCTGCCGGCCGGGAAATCGCCTCGGCGCACGGCGGCGAGCATTCCGGCGAACGCTTTTCCGCCGTAGACGGGATCGATCAGCAAGCCTTCCTGGGAAGCCAGCAGGCGCACGGCTTCAAGCATCGCTTCGGTGGGTGCGCCGTAGGCCTCACCGCGTTGGCTGCCGTCGACGTTGATTGCGCTTTCGCCCACCGTTGCTTGGGGATTAAGCAGGTGCAGTGTCTGCCGGGTTTTTTCCTGGGTGGTGGTTTGTGCCTGGTCTTCGTCTGCCAATACCGAGTAGCCGAGAATCTGCGTTGCCGAGCCGGCGAGGGTTACACCGGCGAGCAATCCCGAGTGGGTACCGGCACTGCCGTTGGGCACGATGATCTGATCGAACTGCAGGCCCAGCGCGTCAGCCTGGTGCAGGATCTCTGCGGCGCAGGCCGCGTAACCGAGACTGCCCCGGGGACTCGAGCCGCCCAAGGGCATGACGAAAGGTTTTTTGCCCTGATCTTTGAGCTTCGCGACTAATTCGTCTGCGTAGGTGTTCGGTGTCACGCCCCGCGGTAGCCGGTGTACTTTCGCGCCGAACAGATCATCCAGCAGGACATTGCCGTTGTGACAAAAATCGTTATCGGTGCGCACGGCTGACGGCGTCAGAATCAGTTCGCACGCCAGGCCCTGGCGCGCGGCTACCGCTGCGGTCAGCCGCGCATGATTGGATTGAAAACCACCCCAGGTCACCAGCGTGTCGGCGCCTTCGGCCAGTGCTTCACCCAGCAGGAACTCCAGTTTGCGCAGCTTGTTGCCGCCACCGCCGAGCCCGGTGAGGTCATCGCGTTTGACATAGAGGTTGCAACCATTGAGTTCTGGCAACTGGCTCAGGCGGGTCAGTTTCTGGATCGGTGTCGGGCCTTCAAGCAGGGCCGCCCGTGGATAGGCCGTCAGTGCGGCATCAAGATGATTCACGTTGTGGGGCATGGAGGTTCGCTCGTGGAGTGAAAGAACGCAGTGCATCGGTCACTGTAAAAAAGCCCCGGGGTGAAGGTATACGGTCGTTTCGGAATTACTGTTGATACACCGTGTAACTAACGCTCCCGGCCAATCCCGTGCAGGAGCCAACAGGCAGGCTGCTGTACGGGATGGGTTGCATATCATTAATAAAGATAACGGCTGTCTATTTAATTCGTTTCTTGAGATACCTTGCTCGCGCGTACAGTCGGCCCTGACTGATGAATGGAAGGGCAGACGATGAACACTGTGAAGCCAACAACAGCCGGTGCTGCGTTACAACCGGCCAGCCTCTGGCGGGGGACCGTGGCCGGGTTTTCGGCGAGTCTTGTGGGGATTGGTCTGGCGCGGTTTGCCTATACGCCGTTGCTGCCGGCCCTTGTCGGAGCGCATTGGTTTGATGCTTCCAGGGCGGCCTACCTCGGTGCGGCAAACCTTGCCGGGTATCTGGCCGGTGCTCTTTTCGGCCGCTCACTGGCGTCGAAAACCTCAACCCGCTTTACCCTGCGGGCGATGATGCTGCTGGCGAGCATCGCGTTTTTCGCCTGTGCGTGGCCGGTGTCTTTTGCCTGGTTTTTTGCCTGGCGATTCCTCTCGGGCGTTGCCGGTGGCGCCTTGATGGTCCTGGCCGCGCCAACGGTGCTGGCGCACGTTCCGCCATCGCGCCGGGGCTTGGTCGGTGGCCTGATTTTCATGGGGGTGGGCGTCGGGATCGCCGCGTCGGGGACACTGGTGCCGCTGCTGTTGCAACAGGGGCTTGAACAAACCTGGCTTGGCCTCGGCCTGATCTCCCTGGCGTTGACGCTGCTGGCCTGGTGGGGCTGGCCGACAGCGGAGGCTCCGGTGGCCACCACCACCCATCACCGTCACGCTGCTCCCAGCGGCACCCTCAAGGCGCTGTATGTCGAATACGCACTCAACGCGGCCGGTTGGGTGCCGCACATGATTTTCCTGGTGGATTTCGTCGCTCGCGGTCTGGGTCAGGGGCTGCAAACCGGGGCGCAATATTGGGTGCTGTTCGGCGTTGGCGCCACCGTCGGGCCGTTGTTGGCCGGGCTGCTGGCGGACCGGGTCGGCTTCGGTCGCGCATTGCGGGTGTCGTTCATCATCGAGGCCATTTGCGTTGCAGTGCCGGCGCTCGGGCTTGGCAGTGTCTGGCTGATGATCTCCAGTGTGATCGTCGGTGCGTTTGTCACCGGCACCGTGCCGCTGGTACTGGGCCGGGTTCATGAAATCCTCGCCCATCATCCGGCTCGACAGGCGTCGGCCTGGCAGACCGCCACGGTCGGATTTGCGCTGTTCCAGGCGGTCGCCGCCTATGGCCTGTCGTTCCTGTTTTCCTATAGCGGTGGCAATTACAGCCTGCTGTTTCTCATCGGCACATCGGCCATGTTGCTCGCCTTCGTGATCGATGTAGTGGCGGTGGTTCAACGTTCGACACCGGAGCATCTGTTGAAGTGAATTACGCTGATCGCAATCGTCTTTATTGGCGCCGCAACCTCGCTGTTTGCGTGTTCGGTTCGTTCACCACGCTGGTGAGCCTGAGCATGCTGTTGCCGTTTCTGCCGCTGTATGTGCAACAACTGGGCGTGACGAACCAGGCCGATGTCGTGCAGTGGTCCGCCGTGGCATTCGGCGCAACGTTTTTTGGCACGGCGATGACCGCGCCGCTCTGGGGACGGCTGGCGGATCGGTTCGGGCGCAAGCCGATGTTGGTGCGGGCGGCCATCGGCATGGCCATCGTGATGTCGCTGATCGGGCTGGCACGGGACGTTTCCGATCTGGTGGTGCTGCGATTGATCGCCGGGCTTATCGGCGGCTATGCCTCGGCTTCTATCGTGATGATCGGTTCCCAGGTGCCGAGGGAGAAGGCGGGTTGGGCCTTGGGCGTGCTGTCGACAGGGGCACTGTCCGGCAATTTGATTGGGCCACTGGTGGGCGGGTTTCTGCCGCAATGGGTGGGTATTCGCGGCACTTTCTTCGTCGGTGGCGCCATGATTGCGTTGGCGGCGATCACTACCATCGTGCTGATCCGCGAGGACTTCAATCGGCAGTCGGATGGCTCGCGACGGACCGATAACACTCAAACACCGGCCGACCGTTCCCGCTGGCCGGTCATCGGTGCACTGTTGCTCACGGCGATGATGGTGCTGCTGGCCAACATGTCGATCGAACCCATCATCACCGTTTACATCGGCCACCTTGGCGTCGTCTTTGATGAGCAGGCGCGGATCGCCGGCGTGGTAATGGCCTGCTCGGCGCTGGGCAGTATTTTGACCGCCGCCAAGCTGGGGGCGCTGGCCGACCGGGTCGGCAGCTGGAACGTCATCATTGGCTGTTTGCTGGTGACTGGTCTGGTGATGGTTCCCCAAGCGTACGTCACGCAATGGTGGCAACTGGCGGTGTTACGCGGGCTGATGGGCATGAGCATTGCCGGGCTGCTGCCGGCGATTGCCAAGCTCATCCGCCATTCGGTGCAGGAGCACAACACCGGCAAAATCCTCGGCTATCTGCAATCGGCGCAGTTTTCCGGGCAGGTGATCGGGCCATTGATCGGCGGTCAGATCGGTGCGCATTTCGGCTTGCATCAGGTGTTTCTGGTGACCGGTGCGCTGCTGGTGTTATGCGCCGCAGTCAACGGCTGGGTGAAAACCCGCTTCCATGCGATGCCCGTCGTTACAGCGGGGCAGTGACACCCTCCACGCGCACACTGTGCAGAAAGGTCGCCAGCGCACTGGAAAAATAACCGTCAATGCGGCGCACGAACACGGTTTCCACGTGGGCCAGTTCCGGGGGCAGTTCATGCACCGCGACCAATCCCGCATGTGCCGCGTCGGCAATGACGCCTCTGGGCAAAAGCGTGATGCCGACGCCGGCGGACACGCAGGCAATGATGGCTTCGATCGAGCCGAATTCCAGCGGCTCGGGAGCCAGGACGCCGAGTTGGGTCATCAGCGTATCCAGGCGTTGGCGATAGGAGCAGCCGAGGCGAAACACCACGGTCTTGAGATTCTCGATACCGGCGATATCGTCCAACCGCAGCACCGCCGGTGAGGTGATCAACACCAGCTCCTCGCGAAACGCGGCTTGCGTATGCAGCTCCGGATGATTGACCGGACCGACCACGAATGCACCCTCCAGCTTACAGTCGATGACATCCTGGATCAGGCTGCACGTGGTGCCGGTGCGCACCACTGGACGAACCTCGGGATAAGCCTTGGCAAACCGCGCGATCAGCTGGGGCAGACGCAGGGCGAGGGTGGTTTCCAGCGTGCCGATTTCCATCACGCCTTTGGGGTGGCCGTCATCGCGGGCAGCGCTTGAAGCGTCGAGCAGCAGTTTCGATAAACGGGCAGCGAAGGGCAGGATGCGGCGACCGGCGGGCGTCACCTGAACACCTTTGGCGCTGCGCTGAAATAACGCAATCCCGAGCTCATCCTCCAGCGAGCGAATCCGCGCCGAAACGTTCGACTGCACGGTGTTCAGCTCGCTGGCGGCCTTGTTCATGCTGCCGTGGCGCGCTACGGCGTCCACCACCTTGAGATCCGCTACATCCATCAAATCACCTATCTCAAAAAGTAATAGCCATTGCCATGGCTAAAGCCTGATGGAGATTAGATTCGCGTCGCGGAGATGACAAGTCAAACGGTGGTTTCGATTCACCAAAAACGATCAACGGAATCATTATTGATCATTTTACATGATCACTTGGCAGGCATAGGTTGAAGGGGCACAGATACCGCAGCCAGTGGCGGATCGAGTCTGAATCTGAGGCTGTGGAACAACAATAACGCAACCACTGCTACACGGAGTCAACGTGAATCATGCAACTGAGTCAGCCAGAATCCGTAATCATCCCCGGTACAAAGACCTGGTCTCACGGCAACGACGTTTCGTCGCCAGTCTTACCGCCGCCACCCTGGTCCCGTACTTCGCGTTCATCCTCGTCGCCGCCTTCGCGCCGCACCTTTTAGCGACGAAGCTTTCCGCCACCAGCATCATCAGCATCGGGTGGCCGTTAGGGGCGGTGTTCATTGTCGGGGCCTGGTTGTTTACCGGTCTCTACATCCATCGCGCCAATGGTGAGTTCGATGACCTGACCGCAGAAATCCGCGCGGGGGCCATCGTATGAAACGCATCCTCGGCAACCTCATCCTTCCCGTTCTGCTGTGCGTATTCGCGGCGCGCGCCATGGCCGGCGATGTCATCCAGAACGTCGAAAAACAGCCAATCAACATCACCGCGATCAGCATGTTCCTGGTCTTCGTCGTGACCACCTTGGGCATCACCTACTGGGCTGCCTCCAAGACCAAATCCATGGACGATTTCTACACGGCAGGCGGTGGCATCAGCGGCTTCCAGAACGGTCTGGCACTGGCCGGTGACTACATGTCGGCGGCGGCGCTGCTGGGGGTCACCAGCATGATCTTCTTCAACGGCTTCGACGGCGTGCTGTACTCGATCAGCTTCTTCGTTGCCTGGCCGCTGCTGTTGTTTCTGTTCGCCGAGCGCATCCGCAATCTGGGGCGCATTACCATCTCCGACATCGCCTCGTTCCGCCTCGATCAAAACCGCATCCGCACGCTGACGGCGTTCGGCTCGCTGACGGTGGTGTGCTTTTATCTGGTCGTGCAGATGGTGGGGGCAGGGCAGTTGATTCAGCTGCTGTTCGGTCTGCCTTACAACTATGCGGTGATTGCCGTGGGTCTGTTGATGGCGGTCTACGTGACCTTCGGCGGCATGGTCGCGACCACGTGGGTGCAGATCATCAAGGCCGGGTTGCTCTTGGTGGGCGGCACGCTGCTGGCGTTTCTGGCGCTGAGCAAGTTCGGTTTTTCCTTCGATCTGTTGTTCGAAAAAGCCGTGGCCGCGCACCGCGATGGCGAGCGGATTCTGCTGCCGAGCAAACTGGTGGCCGACCCGCTGTCGCTGATCTCGTTGTCGTTGGGGCTGGTGTTTGGCACGGCGGGGCTGCCGCACATTCTCATGCGCTTCTTTACCGTGCCGGACGCCAAACAGGCGCGCAAATCGGTGTTCGTCGCCACAGGTTTCATTGGCTTTTTCTACTTGATCGTGGCGGTGCTGGGCCTGGCCGCCATCGTGATCGTCGGGCAGGACCCGGCCTTCTACGAGGGCGGGAACCTGGCGGGCAAATTGATTGGCGGCGGCAACATGCCGGTGATGCACCTGGCCAAAGCCGTGGGCGGCGATCTGCTGCTCGGCTTCATTTCCGCCGTGGCCTTCGCGACGATTCTGGCAGTGGTGTCCGGGCTGACCATGGCGGGTACGTCGGCGATTTCCCATGACCTGTATGTGATGGTGGTCCGAAAGGGCAAAGCCGATGCCAGGGACGAGCGTCGCGTATCGCGCATCGCGTCGGTAGGCATCGGCATCGTCGCGGTGGTGCTGGGCATTCTGTTCAAGGACCAGAACATCGCCTTCCTGGTGGCGCTGACCTTTGGCGTGGCCGCGTCGGTCAACTTCCCGATTCTGGTGCTCTCGATGTACTGGAAAGGCTTGACCACGCGCGGTGCGTTGATCGGCGGTGTCGCGGGTCTGGTGACTGCAGTGGGGTTGGTGATTCTCTCGCCGGCAGTCTGGGTCAAGGTGCTGGGCAATGCCGAGGCGATTTTCCCTTATGACTATCCGGCGATCATCTCAATGAACGTGGCGTTCCTTTTCACCTGGTTGGGCTCGGTCACCGATCGCAGTCACGGTGCAGTGCTTGAGCGCGAGCGTTTCGATGATCAGCTGATCCGTGCCCAGACCGGGCTCGGTGCCGCGCAGGCGGTCAACCACTAAGACTTACGCAGTCAATCCCTTCCTGATTTGCGACCTTTGCAAAAGGAGTCAGCCATGCAACTTAGAGACAATGGCTTGAGATTTTCCCCCATCACGGTTGCCCTGCACTGGGTCGTGGCGTTCTCCCTGCTGGCGATTTTCGGCCTGCAACTGTTGATTGATAACGCCTCCAGCGCTGCCTCGCAACTTGAGTCCGGCAGGCTGCAAAACCTGCTGGGCCTGATTCTGTTCCTTGTCTCGAGCTATCGGTTCTGGGCGCGGATCACTTCATACCATCCGCTGCCGGTGGGCACGCCGAACCCGATCGAAGTGATCATCAGCCGCTCGGTGGCGGTGTCGCTCGCCCTGGCGATGGTGCTGCTGCCGATTGCGGTGTGGGCTTCACGCTGCGCCGCCGGGCAAGTGGTGGAATTGCCGGGAGGGTGGTGGATTCCGAGCCTCCTGCCGGTCAATGATTCACTGCGGCATGTGGTTGACGTGCTGTTCAACATCGGCGCCTCGGCGTTCCTCGCGGGCCTGGCGCTGCACATCTTCGGCGCGGTCAAAAATCACTTTCTCCTGAAGAACAACACGCTCAAGCGGATGCTGGGCAAACATGTGGAGCTGTGAGTCATGAACCAGGACAGACTTGATTTCGCCGGTAACGCCATTACCCGGCTCTGCGGCGTGAAGTACCCGATTTTTCTCGGCGGCATGGCGGGGATTTCCGGCCCGCAATTGGTGGCCGCCGTGGCCAATGCCGGGGGCATGGGCGTCCTCGGCGGCTTGCGACTGCCGCCCTTGGCCTTGCGCCGCTGGATACAGGAAACCCGCGCACTGACGGACCAGCCGTTCGGCGTGAACCTGGTGCCGCAGTTCGGTGGCCCGGATGTGTTCGAGGCGCAGTTTCAGGTGATCCTCAAGGAAAAGCCCAAGCTGCTGTCGCTGTTTTACGCCGAAAAATATGCCGCCGACATGATCCCCCGGGCCAAGGACGCCGGGCTGATCGTGATGGTGCAAGCAGGGTCGGTGGAACTGGCCCGCATCGCCATTGCCCAGGGGGCCGACATCATCATCGCCCAAGGCAGTGAGAGTGGCGGGCATCTCAATCGAGGCACGATTGGCATCATGCCGTTGTTGACCTCGATCCTTGCGGTCTGCGAAGGCCGGCCGGTTCTGGCGGCGGGCGGCATCACCCAAGGCGACGATGTGCGGGCGCTGATGTCACTGGGTGCTTGCGGGGTGGTGGTGGGCACGGCGTTCATCGCGACTGATGAATCCAATGCCCATCCGTTGTACAAACAGAAGATCGTCGAGGCGACCACGGACGACACCGAGTACCGCACCGGCTATTCGTTTGGCTGGACCTACGGCACGCCGCATCGCGTGATTCCCAATCGGGATAAATGGAACCTGCTGCGCTTTATCGGCGGCGGCGCCCGGGCGATCGACAAACCGCGGATGGCCGAGAAACTGTCGCTGTATGCGGGGCAGGGCGTGGGCAAGATCCATAGCGTTATCCCGGCGGCAGAACGCGTGGCGGAGTTGGCGCGCGGGTTGGTGCCGGTGCCGGATACGGGGAGCGACTTCACCGACTATGCCACGACCGGGCGGTTCTTGAGTGAGCAGAGAAGGTCACTCGGTTGGCAATAACAAAATGGGGGAGCGAGCCTGCTCGCGATGGCTGAAGCCCATTCAACAGAGATGTTGCCTGAGAGACCGCTATCGCCAGCAAGCCGGCTCCTACCTGTTTGGGTTCACGCCACCGCCGGCCGGGCGATTTGCTGTTGTGCCAGGCCGATGAAGGCACTCATGGCGGAGGTGATCATGGTGTCGTTGCGGCGAATGAACACCGTGGAGACATTGGCAAATTCCGCCGGCAGTGTGTGGCAGCGGATGGCATGGCGCACGCTGCAATTTTCCGCAATGGACTTGGGCAGCAGCGTCACGCCCATGCCCGCCGCGACGCATGACAGGATGCCGTCGAGAGTGCCCAGTTCCATGATCTGGTTCGGCACCAAGCCGACCTGGTAAAACCAGTTTTCCAGCGTCGAGCGATAAAAGCACCCGGTGCGAAACACCAGTACCGTTTGCTGGGGCATTTTTTCGATGAGTGCAGGCAGGGTTTCAAAGTGGTTGCTGCTGACCAGCACCAGCTCTTCGGTGAACACCTCTTCCTGGGCCAGCGCCGAGTTCTGGTGGAATCCGCCGACAAACGCACCATCGAGCCGATGCGCTTCAATCGCCTTGATCAGTTCCACCGTGGTGCCCGTCAGCAGCGACAACTGCACCTCTGGAAACTGCTCGCGGTACTTGGTCAGCACCTGCGGCAAGCGGATGGCGGCGGTGGTCTCCATCGATCCCAAACGCAGCAAACCCGTGGGGCTGCCGGTGTCCATCAAGGCGCTGCGGCTTTCTTCGGTCAATTGCAGAATGCGCCGCGCGTAACCGAGGAAGGTTTCGCCTGCCGAAGTCAGCACCACCCCGGACTTCTTGCGGATGAACAGCTCGCGATTGAGCTCCGCTTCCAGCTCCTTCACGCGCATGGTGACGTTGGATTGCACGGTGTTCACCTGCAAGGCTGCGGCGGTGAAGCTGCCCAGTTCAGCGACGGCGCAGAAAATCTTCAGTTGGCGCATTTCCATGATCGTCACCACCCATCATAAAAAGTGATTCTGGTTATATTTAATGATCACTTTACGAGCTTTTCTGCGGATTAGTAAAGTGCTCGAAACGATATGAAACGAGCGCGATTCGGCCCATGAAACTGACTTCAAAGATTGACCATGTGTATGCAGGAGGCTTGGGCGTCTTGCTACCCGAAGGCCAGCAAACCGGCATGTTCAAGCAACGGCATGCAGGCCCGGTGCGGGTTGAGATGCTCGGCATTGTAGGTGATCAGCATGGCGATCCCCGCGTGCACGGCGGCCCGGAAAAAGCCATTCATCAGTACGCTGCGCAACACTATGAGCGGCTGGCGCAAGCGTTTCCCGGCAGTGCCTCTGAGCTGAAGGCGGGCAGCCTCGGGGAAAACATTTCGGCGGTCGGGCTCAGTGAAGTCAACGTGCACATCGGTGATGTGTTCCAGGTCGGCAGCGCGGTTTTGCAGGTGTCTCAGCCTCGCAGCCCCTGTTGGAAAATCAATCACCGCTTTGATGCTGAACACATGTCGATGTTTGTCGCCAAGGAGCGCATCACCGGTTGGTACTACCGGGTGATCCAGCCCGGGTACTTTGAAGTGGGCGCTGGGATTGAGCTGCTTGAGCGGTATACGGAGCGGTTTTCCATCGACCGGTTTTGGCAGGTGCAGTTGTCGCATCGGCCGGTGATTGATGATTTGCTGGCGTTGGCAGTGACCCATGGTTTGGCGCCGGACTGGCAGCGGCGTTTGTCGGAGCGGGCGAAGTATTTGCAGAAACGTGTGGATAGCGTTGGTTGATCCAGCCAGCCTCGATGTTGCGGCCACACCCGATTCCTGTAGGAGCTGGCTTGCCAGCGATGGCGGCCTGACAGTCGATCTCGATGTTGCGGCCGTACCCGATTCCTGTAGGAGCTGGCTTGCCAGCGATGACGGCCTGACAGCCGACCTCGATGTTGCTGACCGAGTACATATCCGTTGCTGCGGTAACGGCTGCTTAGGGTTCCGCTCTTACAGCGGGTCACTTGGAAAAGCGCCAAGTAACCAAGCGCTCTTGCCCCTTTCGTTCGGTGCCTCGCCTAGGCTCGGCATGCCCGCGCTCCGGTCCTGCTCCGTGGGCCCGCCGCCATCGGACATCCATGGCCGGGGGCGGCTAACCCGGCATCCATGCCGGGTTGCCCACTGCGCAGAACCTGCGCTCGGCCTCACGAGGGGACAAGAAAATCAAAAGCCAAATCAAAAGCGAGGCGGCCTGACAGCCGACCTCGATGTTGCGGTCGTACCCGATTCCTGTAGGAGCTGGCTTGCCAGCGATGGCGGCCTGACAGCCGACCTCGATGTTGCAGCCATACTCGATTCCTGTAGGAGCTGGCTTGCCAGCGATGGCGGCCTGACTGCCGACCTCGATGTTGCGGTCGTACCCGATTCCTGTGGGAGCTGGGTTGCCAGCGATGGCGGCCTGACAGCCGACCTCGATGTTGCTGACCGAGTACATATCCGTTGCTGCGGTAACGGCTGCTTAGGGTTCCGCTCTTACAGCGGGTCACTTGGAAAAGCGCCAAGTAACCAAGCGCTCTTGCCCCTTTCGTTCGGTGCCTCGCCTAGGCTCGGCATGCCCGCGCTCCGGTCCTGCTCCGTGGGCCCGCCGCCATCGGACATCCATGGCCGGGGGCGGCTAACCCGGCATCCATGCCGGGTTGCCCACTGCGCAGAACCTGCGCTCGGCCTCACGAGGGGACAAGAAAATCAAAAGCCAAATCAAAAGCGAGGCGGCCTGACAGCCGACCTGGCTGTTGTGGCCACACCCGATTCCTGTAGGAGATGGCTTGCCAGCGATGGCGGCCTGACTGCCGACCTCGATGTTGCAGCCATACCCGATTCCTGTAGGAGCTGGCTTGCCAGCGATGGCGGCCTGACTGCCGACCTCGATGTTGCGGTCGTACCCGATTCCTGTAGGAGCTGGCTTGCCAGCGATGGCGGCCTGACTGCCGACCTCGATGTTGCGGTCGTACCCGATTCCTGTAGGAGCTGGCTTGCCAGCGATGGCGGCCTGACAGCCGACCTCGATGTTGCTGACCGAGTACATATCCGTTGCTGCGGTAACGGCTGCTTAGGGTTCCGCTCTTACAGCGGGTCACTTTGGAAAAGCCCCAAAGTAACCAAAGGGCTCTTGCCCCTTTCGTTCGGTGCCTCGCTGTGGCTCGGCATGCCCGCGCTCCGGTCCTGCTCCGTGGGCCCGCCGCCATCGGCCATCCTTGGCCGGGGGCGGCTAACCCGGCATCCATGCCGGGTTGCCCACTGCGCAGAACCTACGCTCGGCCTCTCGATGGGGCAAGAAAATCAAAAGCCAAATCAAAAGCGAGGCGGCCTGACAGCCGACCTGGCTGTTGTGGCCACACCCGATTCCTGTAGGAGCTGGCTTGCCAGCGATGGCGGCCTGACAGCGACCTCGATGTTGTGGTCGTACCCGATTTCTGTGGGAGCTGGCCTGCCAGCGATGACGGCCTGCTGGCCGGCCTGGAGGGCTTGGGGGCTTGCGTTACTCCGACGGATCAATCTGATCCAGCACCCGGTTCGCGGTGATCTCTGCCAGCATCACGCTGTTGGAAATACCCAGCAGGGCATTGCGATCTCCACCCTCTAGGTGATCGACCAGTTGATGGACCATGACATCGACCGAGGCCAGTGTTTCCACTAAGTACACCATCAGCGTTTCACGGGTGGCTTCCGGGTCGACGGTGAACAGTGTGCTGACGGTACGCGGCGTGGCTTTGATATCGGCAGTCGACGGGAAGTGGTAATCGAGCGCGCGTTCGGCGGCTTCGTTGAGTTTGTTTGAATCGGGTTCGTAGGGGGAGGCTGGATCGGTGCCTGGCGGGTTCGGCGTTACTTTGAACATAGTTCTGTCTCCAAAATATGGAGCCGTCACCGCGTCGCTGCTAAACGAAGGGTGGCAGCTGTGCGCAGGTTAGCAGACCGGGGAGACACGAAACCGGCGCGCTCGAGAGCGCCCTGCGCACAGCGACCATGAAGTGCAGGCAAGAAATGACCTGACTCTCTGGATGCAGAAGCGCCTCGTGAAACCCCGGGCTGCTAAACCCGATCACTGATGAGCAGTGACACGAATCAAGTTACCGATGGCCCCCAAGGCGCACAAGCCGGCGGATTCTGGCGTACCCGTAGGCAATGACGCAAGGTTTTGTAGCCCTCATCCAGTAACCGCATACGCCTTTAAACAGGCGCTTTTATTGTGTGTTTAACGCGCGGGTGTGAGCCTTTCTCACAAGTTTATCGACCCAAGTCCCTACCCATTACCCTTCACCATTTCTGATCCAAAGAATCATTAATCATCATTTTACATGATTAAACACCTGGCCTACCTTGGCTCTGCCAGCCGCGCCAACGCCGCGCCTGGCGTTTCAGAAAAACAAAAAGAGATGGCTCTTATCCACCAGCAGGGGACACCCGCCATGAGCAACCAGCCAGTAGACATCGCACATTACATTCACGGCCGCGCCGTACCGGGCACTTCCGGGCGCGCGCAGAACGTCACCAATCCGGCCACCGGTTCGGTGCTCGGCAAGGTGGCCCTGGCCAATGTTTCTGAAGTCGACGCAGCGGTTCGGTCGGCCGCGGCCGCGTTTCCGGCGTGGTCGGCGACGCCGCCGCTGCGCCGTGCGCGCATCATGTTCAAGTTCCTGGCGCTGCTCAACGAGCACCGTGACACCCTGGCGCGGATGATTACCTCGGAGCACGGCAAGGTGTTCACCGATGCCCAGGGCGAAGTGACCCGCGGTATCGAAGTGGTCGAGTTCGCCTGCGGTATTCCGCAACTGCTCAAGGGTGATTACACCGAACAGGTCTCCACCAATATCGACAACTGGACCGTGCGCCAGGCGCTGGGTGTGGTGGCCGGTGTCACGCCGTTCAACTTCCCGGTGATGGTGCCGATGTGGATGTTCCCGGTGGCCATCGCCTGCGGCAACACCTTCGTGCTCAAGCCGAGCCCGATCGATCCTTCGCCCTCGCTGCTGATTGCCGAACTGTTCAAGGAAGCCGGGTTGCCCGACGGCGTGTTCAACGTGGTGCAGGGCGATAAAGAAGCCGTGGATGCGCTGCTCGATCACCCGCAAGTCCAAGCCGTGAGCTTCGTCGGCTCGACGCCGATCGCCAACTACATCTACGAAACCGGCGCCCGCCACGGCAAGCGCGTGCAGGCACTGGGCGGCGCGAAGAACCACATGGTGGTGATGCCCGACGCCGATATCGATCAAGTCGTCGATGCCCTGATCGGCGCGGCCTTCGGGTCGGCCGGCGAGCGCTGCATGGCGATTTCGGTGGCGGTGTTTGTCGGCGATGTGGCCGACAAGGTCATGCCGAAACTGGTCGAACGCACGCGCACATTGAAGATTCTGGAGGGCATGAACCTGGCTGCGGAAATGGGCCCGATCGTCTCGTCTGCCGCCTTGCAACGCATCACCGGCTACATCGAGCAGGGCATCGCTGAAGGCGCCGAAATGCTGGTCGACGGCCGTGGCTTTGATGGCGCGCAGGCCGGTGCTGATTGTGCCGAAGGCTTCTGGCTGGGCGGGACGATTTTCGACCACGTCACCCCCGAGATGAAAATCTACAAAGAAGAAATCTTCGGCCCGGTGCTGGCGTGCATGCGCGTCAAGGATTTTGCCGAGGCGGTCGACCTGGTCAATGCCCATGAATTCGGCAACGGCACCGCCTGCTATACCCGTGACGGCCACATCGCCCGTGAATTCGCTACCCGTATTCAGGTGGGCATGGTCGGCATCAACGTGCCGATTCCGGTGCCGATGGCATGGCACGGTTTTGGTGGCTGGAAGCGTTCGCTGTTCGGTGACATGCATGCGTATGGCGAAGAGGGCGTGCGCTTCTACACCAAGCAGAAGTCGGTGATGCAGCGCTGGCCGAACAGCATTGCCAAGGGCGCCGAGTTTGCCATGCCCACCTCGAAATAGACTTTGACGCTTTCGGGTTTGGAAGGCGTACTGGCGCGGGCTTGTACGCCATTCTTTTGTCCCGGGGGGGCGAGCTCCTTCGTCCCCGATTTTTTCCCAGGGTGAATCGCGATGCCATTGCTCAAGTTCGACATTATCCGCGGGCGCACCGATGAACAGCTGCGCACGTTGCTGGATGCAGCCCATCAGGCCATGGTTACGGCGTTCGAGGTGCCCTTCAGTGATCGTTATCAAAGCGTCACGCAACACGCTGCGGGAGAACTGATCCTGCACGACACCGGATTGGGTTATCCCCGCTCGGCCAACGTGGTCCTGTTGACGGTGATTTCCCGACCGCGTTCACAGGCGCAGAAGATCGCGTTTTACCGTTTGCTGGCTGAACACCTGCAAGTCGATTGCGACCTTTCGGCGGACGATCTCATCGTTTCGCTGGTGGAAAACAGCGATGCGGACTGGTCGTTCGGAGGCGGCCGCGCGCAATTTTTGACCGGGGAGCTCTAGCGCTCCACGTTCACTCATCCCATTCAAGGTGCTGCCATGTCCAACCCTCTGCTGTCCCTTTTGAACATTGAACTGCCGATCATTCAGTCGCCGATGGTGGGCGTCTCCACGCCCAGACTCGCCGCGGCGGTGTCGAATGCCGGTGGGCTCGGGTCCATCGGTATCGGGGCAAGCAACGTCGAACAGGCGCGGGCCATGTTGCGCGAGACGGCTACGCTGACCAACAAGCCCTTCAATGTGAATCTGTTCTGCCACGCGCCGGCCATTCATGACGCTGCGCGTGAGGCGCAGTGGCTGGCGTTTCTCGCCCCGTTCTTTGCCGAGTTCGAGGCCGCAGCGCCAACGGCATTGCGCGAGATCTACACCTCGTTTGTCGAAGACGCCGGCATGCTGCAGATGCTTCTGGAGGAAAAACCGGCGGTGGTCAGTTTCCACTTCGGCTTGCCCGCGCAACCGGCCATCGATGCCCTCAAGGACGCCGGTATTGTGCTGCTGTGTTCCGTGACCAGCCTGGCCGAAGCGCAATGGGCGGAACGCGCCGGCGTGCATGCGCTGGTGGCGCAAGGTTACGAGGCCGGAGGGCATCGCGGTGTGTTCGATCCGCAGCAGGACAGCGAGATGGGCACAATTGCCCTGGTGCGTGTGCTGACCGAAACCAGCCGGCTGCCGGTGATTGCCGCGGGCGGCATCATGGACGGCGCGGGCATCCGGGCCGTCATGCAACTGGGTGCCAGTGCCGCGCAATTGGGTACGGCTTTCATCCTGTGCCCCGAGTCCTCGGCCAATGCGGCATACCGCGAAGCCCTGAAAGGGCCGCGCGCGCATCTGACGCGTGTCACCAGCGTCATCTCCGGCCGACCTGCCCGGGGCATGGTCAATCGCAACTTCACCAGCCTTGAGGCCAATGCCCCGGCCTTGCCGGACTACCCGATTGCCTACGACGCGAACAAGGCGCTCAATGCGGCGGCAGCGGCCAAGGCCAATAGTGAATTCGCCGTGCAGTGGGCCGGGCAGGGCGCGCCACTGGTTCGGGAAATGCCGGCGGCGGCGTTGGTTAACTTGCTGGCGGCGGAGATGTACTAGTGCAGCGCGGTATTTACACGGTGCCAGCCGCGGCTCGTCTACTCGATCGCACGCCATTCCCTTTGGCAACCTCGTAGGAGCCGGCTTGCTGGCGATGAATGCGCCGCGTTTAACCAGACCAGGCGCGTCGTTGTTAACGACCATCGCCAGCAAGCCGGCTCCTACGGATTTCGCGTTACCTGTGTTCCCCGGAAGTCCGTGAAGAACCTTTTTCTTGCCTGGCGTATGCCACCGGTCACGCTCTCCTGCAAGCCGATTGAATTTTCCGCTCAGGGCTAAATCTTCTCTTCAACGAGTAAGCGTTTCGTGTTGTCGGCACCTGATTCCAGGGACGCAGCGAAATGCACCGCCCAGGAGAGAAACGTCCATGACTTTGTTCGAGCCCCTGTCCGGCACACCTTCAGCGCTGTCAGGCCCCGTTGCCGCTGGGCGCTATCGAGAACTGTACGATGTGCTCTACAGCAACGGCGCTGATGCCGGGCTGCAGGCGGAGGCTTTCCTGCGCGAGCAAATGGCCCTCGCCGCTGAACTGCCGTGTGATTTGCCCGAGGCGCCGGAGCAGTTGTCGGCATGGGCGCAAGCCCGTTGCGCGGCAGTGGCGCAGGATTACGCCGGTTACCTTGAGGACCGCAAGCAGGGCGGGGCGCGCCGATATTTTTCGAACAAGGCTCATGCCCTGTATTTCCTGCAACGCGTCGCACCGACCAAAGAGGTCGACGGCGCCTGGCTGTCCGGCGTGCTGGAACACTGGCAGGACGTGCGCTACGACGGACTCCTGAACACTTATCTGGAAGAACTGGGCAGGGGCGATCCTCGGCAGAATCACGTGGTGATCTACCGTAATCTGCTGGCCACCCACGACTGTGGCGACAAACAAGGGCTGGCCGATGAGCACTTTGTTCAAGGCGCGATTCAACTCGCGTTGGGCCGATGCGGCGACGCATTCATGCCGGAAGTCATCGGTTATAACCTCGGTTATGAGCAACTGCCGCTGCACCTGCTGATCAGCGCTTATGAACTGCGTGAGCTGGGCATCGATCCGTATTACTTCACCCTGCACGTGACGATCGACAACGCCAGCAGTGGTCACGGGCACAAGGCTGTTGAGTCGCTGTTGGAACTGCTGCCCATGGAACAGGGGCGGGACGAGTTTTTCCGGCGTGTCGCTGTGGGCTATCGCCTGAACGATCTGGGAATGGGTACGACGGCGGTGATTGCCGGCTTTGAGTTGCAACGGGAAGTGATTGCGATGCTCGAGCGCAAACGCTATTTCGGCCAGCACATGCATTCCGACTATTGTCAGATCGAAGGCAAAACCGTCAATCAATGGCTGGCGTCGCCGGGGCAGATTGCCGGCTTTCTTGGTGCGCTGGAGCAAAAGGGCTGGATCAAGCGAAACCGGTCGCCGCAAGACAGCCGCTTCTGGCGTCTGATCGAGGGCAACACCGCGGCCATGTTCGGGGTGTTCAGTGGCTACGAAAAACAATTGCTGCACGACTGGATTGCCGGTGACTGGCAGGACCCGCAACGGCCCAAGCCGATAGCGCGGGATCACAGCGCCAGTGACGCCCTCGACGCGAGCGAAACCCACGACCCGGAACTCATCGCGTTGCTAAAAACCCTGGGCGATCAGGCACCGCAGCAGCAGCTGCAAACCCTGATCCCGTGGCTCTCGGCCCAGCGGCATTGCCGTCCGGCGGGGCTCTACGCCACCCGGCGTTTTATTGAAACGCTAGCCCGCTTGCGCTGAGCCCAGGAGTGACTTGCATGTCCAAACAACACATCGCCGATCAGGCCATGCTGGCGCTGGGCAGGCACCTGCTCAGTGAAGACTATCGTTTCATCACCCCGACCCCGGCAACTCACGATCGCGTGTACCAACGTTTTACACCACCGTTGGCCAGGGACCTGCGCGATGTTTTCGGCTGGTCGATGCCGTTTGATCACACGCTGTTTGCGCGAGAAATGCTGGCTGGCCTGGAACAGGCCGAGATCGTCGAACGAGATGGCCCGCTGTGGAGCAGCACTGTACGTTGGTCGAGCCTTGACGGGATGTTGTTTGCCCATTCGGCGTACCCGACCTCACAGGCTGACGCGGTATTTTTCGGGCCGGACAGCTACCGTTTTGCGCAAATGATCGACGCGCATTTGCAACAGCGTTTCGAGCCTGTGCGCCGGGCCGTGGACATCGGCTGCGGGGCCGGCGTCGGCGCGCTGGTGGTCGCTCGGGCACACCCATTTGCCGAAGTGCTGGCGGTGGACATCAACCCGCGAGCACTGCGGCTGTCGGCGGTCAATGCCGAACTGGCGGGTGTCGACAACATCAGCGTGTACCAGAGCGACATCCTCGGCAGCGTCGAAGGTGAGTTCGACCTGATCGTCGCCAATCCGCCCTACATGAACGACAGCCAGCAGCGCGCCTATCGCCATGGCGGCGGGGCCCTGGGTGAAGCCCTGTCGCTGCGCATCGTTCGGGAATCGTTACCGCGTCTGCAGAAGGCCGGCAGCCTGGTGCTGTACACCGGCGTGGCGATGGTTGGGGGACGCGACCCGTTTCTTGAAGCCATCCAGTCGATGCTGGCTGATCATGCGGTCGGCTGGACGTATCGAGAGCTGGATCCGGACGTGTTCGGCGAGGAATTGCTCAAACCCGGTTACGAACGGGTAGAGCGCATCGCTGTCGTGGCATTGACCGTGACCCGACGGCATTGACCACAGTGGCCGCGATGAGGCAGGGGCCGCGTTTCGGTATTGAGGAGGAGTACTTCCTCACCGATCTGACCACTCGGCAGATGCTGGCTGAACCTGGCCACGCGCTGTTGGCCGAATGCCGGGAAGCGATCGGCACAGGCTTTGCCTATGAGATGTTCCAGGGACAGCTTGAAGTCGCGTCACCGATATTCACCTCGATAACTGAGGCGGCTGATTATCTTCACGGTGTTCGCTCGCGACTTAACCGCACATTGAGTGGCCACGGATTGGGCTTGCTCTGCGCCGGCACCCATCCCCTCGCGCATTGGCGTGATCAGCGGGCCACACCGCTGCCGCACTTCGATCAGTTGTTCCGGGAATATCAAACGGTGGCACAACGCAGCGTGCTCGGTGGCCTGCATGTGCACGTGGAAATTCCCAAGGGCATCGACCGGATTGCGGTGATGAATGAAGTAAGCCCCTGGTTGCCGCTGTTGCTCATGCTCAGTTGTTCTTCTCCGTTCTGGCAGGGCGCTGACAGCGGCTTCCAGAGTTATCGCCAGGTGGTTTGCGACGGCTGGCCACGCATGGGGATTGCGGAACACTTCGAGAATGAGCGCGAGTATCAGCGTTATCTGGATTTGCTGCAGCGGGTCGGCGCGATTGAACCGGGCGGCAATGGTTGGTGGGGACTTCGCCCTGCCAGCCGTTACCCGACGCTGGAACTGCGCATGACCGATGCCTGCCCCCGACTCAGTGACGCGCTGTTGTTGGCGAACCTGTTCCGCGTGTTGGTGGCGCATGCCATCACCTGCGCCAACCCAGGCGCCGGGCATGACGCTACGGTGCGCTGGCTACTCGTGGAGAACCGCTGGCAGGCCAAGCGTCACGGGCTGCAAGGACGTTTCGCAATAGATGCCGCAGGCACCGTGCTCAGTGCCGGACAATGGTTGCACCGGGCACAGTTGCTGTTTTCCGAAACGGCGGAACAAATGGGCGAACCACAGATTTTCGATCAAGCCAAAGCCCTGTTGCTGCACGGCAACAGCGCGACGCGTCAGCGGGCGTGCCACGCCGAGGCCGGCGCCCGAGACCCGGACCCCAAGCGCCATCTGCAAGCGGTGGTCGACCACTTGCTCAGGGAAAGCGCGGGCTGACGCAATCAGTTTCCGTCCGCTACCTTGCGTTCTATCTCGGCGATTTTGCGGCGGCGCGCCTCTTCTTCCTCTTCCGGCGTCTGAGGTGCTGCAGGTGGCGTGAGGTCATCTTCGTTTTCTGCGGTTTCACGGTCTTCGTTGTTCATGGCGCGCGCCTCCAGTGATTAATTATTGGAAGCGGCGCATGCCAGCGAGTTCGAGAAACCTGGCAGTGTTTCCGATGAACGTCGCTGGCCCTTAAACGCCTTTGGTCGATGGCAACACAATGGTCAGGATCCCCAGCAGCGGCAGGAACGAACACAGCGTGTACACGTATTCGATGCCGTGGATGTCCGCCAGATGGCCGAGCAGCGCGGCGCCGATACCGCCGAAGCCGAACATCAGGCCGAAGAACACCCCGGCGATCATGCCGACGTTACCGGGCACCAGTTCCTGGGCAAAGACCACGATCGCAGAGAACGCCGACGCGAGGATGAAGCCGATGATCATGCTCAGCACGCTGGTCCAGAACAGATCGACGTAGGGCAGGGCGAGGGTGAAAGGTGCCGCACCGAGAATCGAAAACCAGATCACTTGCTTGCGCCCGATGCGGTCGCCAATCGGCCCACCGAAAAACGTACCGGCCGCGACGGCGCCGAGAAACAGGAACAGGTACAGCTGCGAGCTGGCCACCGACAGGTCGAATTTCTCGATCAGGTAGAAGGTGAAGTAGCTGGTGAAACTGGACATGTAGAAATACTTGGAGAACACCAGCAGCGCCAGCACCACCAGGGCGAAGGTCACCCGTCTTTTCGACAAGCCGTGGGTGGCCTTGCTGCCTTGCTTGAGCTTGAACAGGTTCAGGTGGTTGCGGTACCAGCGGCTCAGGCCGTACTGCACGAGGATGGCGAACACCGCGAACAGGCCGAACCAGGCGACGTTCCCCTGGCCATACGGAATGACAATGGCCGCCGCCAGCAATGGACCGAACGCGCTGCCGGCGTTGCCACCGACCTGGAACGTCGACTGCGCCAGGCCGTAGCGGCCGCCCGAAGCCAGGCGCGCGACGCGGGAGGTTTCCGGGTGAAAGGTCGACGAACCGATACCCACCATCGCCGAGGCCAGCAGAATCGCCGGGAAGCTGCCGACCATCGACAACATCAGAATGCCGATCAAGGTGCAGACCATACCGGCTGGCAACAGCCACGGTTTTGGGTGGCGGTCAGTGTAATAACCCACCCAGGGTTGCAGCAGCGAAGCGGTCAGCTGGAAGGTCAGGGTGATCAGCCCGACCTGGGTGAAGCTCAGGCCGTACGTGGTTTTCAGCATCGGGTAGATCGACGGCAGCACGGCCTGGATCAGGTCATTGATCAGGTGCGCCAGGGCACAGGCGCCAATGACGCGCATCACCAAGGGGCTGGCTTGACTGGCCACCGAAGGGGTGGCCGCGGGCGAAGCGGTGGTACTGATGGACATGGCAGATCTTCCAGACAAAAACGCACGGCGGGGCGCCAGGTGTGGGGTACAAAAGCGCTACCCATTTCAGGGTTCGGCGCTATCCTAGGTTTTCGCTGGTTTGCCTGTCTCGCGCAATCCGGGAACCGACTATCGCAAAAAGGGCGTCATCATCAAACCGCTGGCAGAATTTCTCAGAGAGATCGACCAACGCCCCTGCAAGGTAAGCAGCAGCGCGACGGATTACCCGGAAAACTGGCTGATCGAACCGCACTCCCATGAGGCCCATCAGTTGATCTACGCCATCGAGGGGGTGATGGTCGTGCATTCGGGATTAAGCCAATGGACCGTGCCACCCAGTCGTGGCATCTGGATGCCGAGCGGGCACGTCCACTCGATCCGCTGTGTGGGGCCGCTGAAAATGCGCAGCGTGTTTGTGCGGCCCGACCCGTTGACCGAGTTGCCGAGCGAGCCTCGGGCGGTGAGCATTTCTGCGCTGCTGAGCGAGCTGATCAAGGTCTCGGTCGATATCAAGCCGCCCTACGAGCCGGCGTCGCGCGAGGGCCGGGTCATGCGTCTGATCCTCGATGAACTGACGATTTTGCCGACCTTGCCGCTGCATCTGCCGCAACCGACCGATCCACGCATCAAGGTGGTGTGTTCGGCGTTGCAGCGCGACCCCGGCGATGGCTCGACCCTGGCGCACTGGAGCGTGCGGCTCAATCTCGATGAGAAAACCATCCAGCGGCTGTTTCACAAGGAAACCGGCATGACGTTCGGGCAATGGCGACAGCAGGCGCGATTGCTGCTGGCGCTGGAGCGCATCGCGGTTGGCGAGAAGATCATCGATATCGCCGGTGAACTGGGTTACGACAGCCCCAGTGCCTTCACGACCATGTTCAAGAAACAGTTCGGCAAGACACCCAGTCATTTTTTCAAGTGATGTTGGCCGCACCGAGATTTTTCCATCATTCGTTATCAGAGGCCTTTCATGTCGCTGAGTTTTCACAAGATGCATGCCAATGGCGATGATTTTGTTATCGTCGACTCACGTAATGCGGGCAACTCGATGACCGCGGACATCGCGCGGCGAATGGGGGATCGCAATCGCGGTGTCGGCTTTGGGGAGGGATTCCGCTCGGTTCAGGCTCGTGCTGTTGTGGCGCGGTTGTAAACGGCATTCGTCGCGGCTTGCTGGACAACACTGTTGCGGTTGAATGTGATGGCGGAACGGTAACGGTGCAATGGGATGGCGTAGGCTCAGTCATTCTCACCGGCCCCGTATTGCGAGTATTTTCAGGAACGTTCGCTGCCACCCGGTCTTAAGCGATATTCAATTGAGCTGGCTATTCACCTCGCGGCTCGGCCACCAGCAGTAACGATTGCGGCATCGGGCTTTGTGGATGCTGGGGTTCTTGCAAGCTCGCCAAGCGCAATCCGGCCATATCCAGGGCGTTGATCCAGCTGGACAAGGTTCGCATGTACCACGGCATCGGCCGCCATTGCCCTTGGAACCCGCTGAAAGTCTCCTCCCGCCAACCGTCCTGATAATTGCCCGCCGCAACGGCCCACGGGTGCAGCGTCTGGATCACCAATGCACCGCCCGGGGCGAGCAGGGCGATCATGGCCGCGAGCAGGGGAATGATGTCCTGGTGAAGCAGGGAAAAGTTGGCGCAGATCAGGTTGTAGTCACGCCCGACCTCAACGTTGGCATCGACCAGTTCTGCATAACTCGCCACATACACCGAAGCTGAGCCCGCAGTCTGGGCAGCCTCGACCAGCGTCGCATCGCCATCAACCCCCACTGCCTCAACGCCGCGATCGGTCAGAGACCTTAGCAGCCAGCCCTCTCCGCACCCGAGGTCGAGCACGCGTTCAGGCTGGCGGCCAAGCACCGCCAGCAGGATGGCCTGATCGGTAACCTGAAGGCGGCTTTCGATGCTGCCACTGCGGATGGCTTCGATCCAGGCATGGCTATTGTGGTGCCAGCTTTCAAGCAGGATTGTTTCGGGTGTAGGCATTTGGATGATTACACGATTCCGACAAACGACAGAATAACCAGGACGATCACAACGGCACCAACGATGTAGATAATGTTGTTCATGGTTGTTCACCTCTGTTTCGTGGTGTGGCGACACAACACGCGTCGTGTACAGGTGACAGCCTGATCCGCAGCTGCGTTCCGTAAAACCCCAAATGCGTACTAGACAAGGACCCAGCAGTCAGGGCTACAGGTCCCGAGCCCACGTCTGGCTGGTCAGGTCCTTGCCGTCATTTTCCGCGATCCAGCAACGGTCGGACTCACTGGAACAAAAGTCTTTGTTCCCTGCGTGGCATCAGATCCCTGAATGTTTGTTCAACGCCGCTTCCGCCGCGGCGATTTCCGCCTGGCGTCTGGCGATCACGTCGCCCACCGGCGGCCCCTGAAAGCGCCGGGCCTCAAAGCCGAACCAGACGATGGCCGTCAGCACCAGGAAGCCGATGGTGATGTACAGCGCCCAATCGTTTGGCGGCTGGATGCCGATGATGAAAATGATCACCATCGACAGCACCGACAGCAACGCGAACACCGTGTACCAGAAACGGCCCATGTTCCAGGGACCCATGGTCGGCCACTTCGAGGTTCCGTAGGCAAACAGGCCGAGCACGATGGGAATGATGAAAGAGAAAAACAGGAAGATCACCGTGCAGGAGACCACGATGGTGTAGACCGGTGTCTCGCCGATCGAGATCACCGACGATCCCCAAACGAACAACACTGCCAGCGTCGCCCCTGTCCAGGTGGCCGCTACCGGGCTGCGAAAGGTTGGCGAGACCGAGGCCAGGGCTTTGGAGAAGGGCAGGCCGCCGTCGCGGGAGAAGGCGAAGATCATCCGTGAAACCGAGGTCACCGTCGCCAATCCGCAAAGTACCTGCGAGATAAAAATCGCCACGTACAACGCGAGCTTCAAGGTCGGGTTGACCTGGGTGTCCATGGCCCAGAAAAACACGCTCCAGCCTTTGCTGGCCGCTTCGTCCATGTTCGGCAGCATCAGCACGAACGAGCTGAGCATCACCCAGCCGAACAGCAGCGACCAGACCACCGACATGACCATGCCCTTGGGCACGGAGATGGCGGCATTGCGGGTCTCTTCGGAGGTGTGCGCGGACGCGTCATAGCCGGTGATGGTGTAGATCGGCAACAGCAGGCCGAGCATGAACACCCAGCCGTTGGACACCTGTGGCCAGACGCTGCCGCCGGCCTCGCCGGAGTAGTTGCCGAAGGTCACCAGTCGGGCGAACTCGTAACTGGGGGCCGAGATCAGGCAGACGATGGTCAGGGCCAGTGCGGTGGCGAAAATCAGGTAGCCCGAGAAGTCGGTGAGCCTGGCGGTCAGGCCGATGCCCAAGTGGTTACACAAGGCCTGGAGCCCGGTGAGGATGGCGAGGAAAATCACCCGGGTTGTGGTGGTGTCCTCCATGCCCAGTGCCGGGCCGAAGGCGCCGAAGAAAAAGTAGTAAGTGCCGACGTTGATGGCCCCCAGCACCGTGACCAGCCCCAGCAGGTTGAACCAGGCCGTGAGCCAGCCGGTGAAACGGTTGCCGAGGATCGAGCCCCAGTGATACAGGCCGCCGGCGGTGGGGTAGGCCGAGGAAATCTGCGCCATGGCCAGGGCGAACACCCCGGAAATCAGGCAACCGATCGGCCAGCCGATGCCGATCGAGGCACCGCCCGCGCCCGAGGTGCCCTGGGCGAGTGAGTTGATGCCGCCGGAGAGGATGCAGATGATTGAAAAGGAAATCGCAAAGTTGGAGAAAACGCCCATCCGTCGCGATAGCTGCTGGGCATAGCCCATGCTGTGCAGCACCTTGACGTCGTCGTCATCTTGCGGCGTGTCGGTGCCGGGCTGGCTTGCTGGGTTCATTGTCGGTGCCCCTTCAGGTTTTGATACGCATCCATCCGGGCCTCCAGATGGGCTGGCCTTCAACCCCTTGTCGTACTGCTCCTGTTGTAACGATGAAACGTGTCCATGCCGCCTGCTGGCGTATCGACCATGGACCGTCGATTGCGCTACAGGCGTCCGTGGTAGGCCGCGTGGAAAATGTCCGTCACCCCGGCCTTGGTCAGCGGCAACGGATTACCACCGGCCGAAGGGTCGACCACCGCCATGTCTGCAATCAGCTCGGCTTGCTTGTCATCCACGCCCAGCTCAAACAGCGTGTGCGGGACGGTAATGTCTTTGCGCAGCTTGAGGACGAAGGCCATGAAACTGTCGAAGCCCGGGGAGGGCAGGTGCAGGTAAGCCGCCAGGCGCGTGATGCGTTCCTCGATGGCCGGGCGATTGAATTTCAGTACGTACGGCATCAGGGTCGCATTGGTCATGCCGTGGTGCGTGTCGTACAGCGCGCCGATCGGATGGGCGAGGGCGTGCATCCCGCCAAGGCCTTTCTGGAATGCGGTCGCGCCCATTGCTGCCGCGGCCAGCATTTGCCCCCGGGCATCGAGATCGGAAGGCATATGCACGGCGCGCACCAAGGCATTCGCCACCAAACGCATGCCTTCCACGGCGATGCCGTCAGCCATCGGGTGAAAGCCGGGCGCGCAGTAGGCTTCCAGGCAGTGCGCCAATGCATCCATGCCTGTCCCGGCGGTGACTTTGGCCGGCATGCCGACGGTCAGCGCCGGGTCGCTGATGACCACGCGCGGCATCATTTTCGGGTGAAAGATGATGCGTTTGGTGTGCGTGCGGTCGTCGATGATCACCGCCGCACGGCCGACTTCCGAGCCTGTGCCGGCGGTGGTCGGCACTGCAATGATCGGGGCGATGCGGCTTTCATCGGCGCGGGTCCAGTAGTCGCCGATGTCCTCGAAATCCCAGACCGGCCGCGTCTGGCCGCTCATGAATGCAATCAGCTTGCCCATGTCCAGGCCACTGCCGCCGCCGAAGGCGACCACACCATCGTGATTGCCCGCGCGCCAGGCATCGAGCCCGCCGGCCAGATTGGCTTCGACCGGGTTGGGTTTGAGGTCGCAAAACAGCGCAGCACCCAGCCCCGCGTCACGAAGTGAATCCAGGGCGGCGGTGGTGATCGGCGCCCGGCCCAGGCCACTGTCGGTGACCAGCAACGGTCGCTGAATACCCTGGCTGCGACAGACCTCGGCCAGCTCGCTGATGCGGCCGGCACCGAAGCGAATGCTGGTGGGGTAATTCCAGTTTCCGGTCAGGCTCATGGTTCAGGTCTCGTGGCGCAAATGGAAGGATTTGGCGCGGGTCAGGTGTTCATAACCCAGGCGCGACAGGGTGACCCCGCGCCCACTGTTTTTTACTCCGGTCCAGGCCAGGGCCGGGTCCAGGTAGTCGCAGCGGTTCATGAACACGGTGCCGGTGTCGATGGCGTCGCCCAGGTGTTGCGCAGCAGCAAGGTCCCGGGTCCAGATCGACGCACTGAGCCCGAACTCACTGTCATTCATCAAGGCAATGGCTTCGTCATCGCTGGACACCGGCATGATGCCCACCACTGGCCCGAAGCTTTCATCGCGCATGACCGACATTTCATGGCTGACGTCGATCAACACCTGCGGCGCGAGGTAGGCGCTGCCCGGTGCATCGGCGGCAAACGTCTGCGGATCGATCAGCGCCTTCGCGCCTTGGGCCACCGCGTCGGCGATCTGGCCACGGACAAAAGAAGCCGCGCCGGGTGTCACCAGCGGACCGAGGGTGGTGGCTTCGTCCAACGGGTTGCCCAGCACGTATTGGCGGGTCAACTCGACGAAGCGCTCGACGAACGCCGGGTAGAGGGTTTGATCGACATAGATGCGCTCGATGGCGCAGCAACTTTGTCCGGCGTTGAAAAAGCTGCCGTCCACCAGGTTTTCCACGGCGTGTTCAAGGTTGGCGTCTGCCCGGACATAGGCGGGGTCTTTGCCACCGAGTTCCAGGCCCATGCCGAGGAATCGTCCGCTGGCGGCGTTTTCCATGGCCTTGCCTGCGGCCACCGACCCCGTGAAGTTCACCTGCTGCACCCGTGCAGAGGCAATAATCGCGGCGGTTTGGCCATGATCGAGCAGCAAGTTCTGGAACAGGCCTGGCGGCAGGTTGGCGCGACGAAAGGCCTCGGCGAACCGTTCACCGACCAGCAGGGTTTGCGAGGCATGTTTGAGGATGACGGCGTTGCCCGCCATCAGTGCCGGGATAATCGTATTCACCGCCGTGAGGTACGGGTAATTCCAGGGCGCGACCACCAGCACCGTCCCCAGTGGTTCACGTTTGATATACCGCCGAAAGCCAGCGATGGGCACGGGTTCAACCGCTGCCAGGGCTTCAGGGGCAATCGCGATCATGTGCCGCGCGCGTTCTTCGAAACCGCGCAGTTCGCCGGCGCCATAGCGCACCGGCCGGCCCATTTGCCAGGCCAGTTCGGGGACGATTTGCTCTTTCATGGCCAGCATCGCGTCCACCGCCGCACTGCAAAAAGCCGCACGTTCGTTCAGTGGCCGGCGCTTCCACTGTGCTTGTGCGGTTGCGGCTGCCACCAGTGCCTGCTCGAGTTGCGCCGCATCGATAAGTTGGCGTTCAGCGTAAACCCGGCCATCGACCGGTGAGATGAGTTGGATAGTCGAAGTCATGTCGATCTCAATAGCGCTCGAAGCCGCGCTGCAGTTCCCAATCGGTGACCCGCCGGTCGTACTCTTTCTGCTCCCATTCGGCGGTGTGCACGTAGTGGTCGATCACTTCATCACCGAACGCCTCGCGCAGCATGCTTGAGCCCTGGAGCGCGGCGCTGGCTTCGCGCAGGGTCTTGGACACTTCCGGCAATTGCTCGTCGAGGTAGGCATCGCCTTCGAAGGGTGGGGCGAGCTCGAGTTTTTCGTCGACGCCCGCCAGCCCCGCTGCGATCAGGGCGGCGAAGGCCAGGTAGGGGTTGAGGTCGGCGCCGCCGATGCGACATTCGATGCGAATGGACTTGCTGCTTTCAGCGCACAACCGGAAACCGGCGGTACGGTTGTCTCGGCTCCACACCGCGCGGGTCGGGGCGAAGGTGCCGGCCTGAAAACGCTTGTAGGAATTGATGTAGGGCGCGAGGAAACAGGTGATGTCATTGGCGTATTTGAGCTGTCCGGCCACCCACGAACGCATCAGCCTGGACATGCCGAACTCGGCCTTGGCGTCGTAAAAAAGCGGCTTCCTGGCGTTCTTGTCCCACAGCGAGTTGTGGATGTGGCTGCTGGAGCCGGCGGCGTCGTAGCGCCACTTGGCCATGAAGGTGATCGCCTTGCCTTGTAGCTGCGCGATCTCTTTGCAGGCGTGCTTGATGATGACGTGGTGGTCGGCCATGGTCATGGCGTCGGCGTAGCGGATGTTGATCTCTTCCTGGCCCGGGCCCCATTCACCCTTGGAGTTTTCCACGGGAATGCCGCTGGCCTGAAGGTGCTTGCGAATCGCCCGTAGCACCGGCTCCTCACGGGTGGTCTGCAGGATGTTGTAATCCTCGATGTAATGCCCGGCGGTTTTTGGCTTGTGGTAGTTGCGCCTGTGGATGGCCTCGTAACTTTCGTCGAACAGGTAGAACTCAAGCTCCGAGGCGAACATGCCGGTGTAGCCGCGTTCGCGCAGGCGCTCGACCTGTTTTTTCAGGATCGCCCGTGGGCTGTGGGGCAAGTCTTGGCGGTGGTGATGGTCGAGCACATCGCACAGCACCAGCGCCGTGCATTCCAGCCAGGGCACTTTGCGCAGGGTGCGCATGTCGGGTTTGAGGACAAAGTCGCCGTAGCCTTTGCTCCAACTGGCAGCGGCGTAGCCCGGCACCGGCTCCATGTCGATGTCGTCGGCCAGCAGGTAGTTGCAGCAGTGGGTTTCTTCATGACCGCTGTCGATGAAAAACTCGACCTGGAATCGCTTGCCCACCAGCCGTCCCTGCATGTCGACCATGCACACCAGCACGGTATCGATCTCGCCAGAGAGGGCCGCACGCTTGAGTTCGTCAAAACTGAGGAATGGCTCGGTCATCACGGCAATCCTGCGCAAATTGTGTGGAACTGTCTGAGATAGCTGTTGCAGACGCTCTCCAGAAATTCCAACAACCGCCGCCGCGAGCATCGTGGGCAATAAGCTGACGTAAGCTTAGCCTACTGTCGCTTTTCGCAAGTTTTCAGCCGCGCAGATTTTTTTGAGATGACGCGATTGCGGTGGGTCATTCAGTGGTGATGTCGGCTGACCATCCGCAATCGCCAGCAAGCTGGCTCCTACAGGGGATTGGGTCGCACACGAAATCTGTGTACCCACAGATATCAAACCGTAGGAGCCGGCTTGCTGGCGATCGCGGCGGGTCATTCAGCGATGATGTCGGCTGACCGTCCGCCATCGCGAGCAAGCTTGCTCCTACAGGGGATTGGGTTGCACATAAAATCTGCGTACCCACAGATATCAACCTGTAGGAGCCGGCTTGCTGGCGATCGCGGCGGGGCATTCAGCGATGATGTCGGCTGACCGTCCGCTATCGCGAGCAAGCTTGCTCCTACAGTGAATCGGGTCGCACACAAAATCTGCGGGCCCACAGATACCAAACCGTAGGAGCCGGCTTGCTGGCGATCGCGGCGGGTCATTCAGCGATGATGTCGGCTGACCGTCCGCTATCGCGAGCAAGCTTGCTCCTACAGGGGGTTGGGTCGCACACAAAATCTGCGTGCCCACAGATATCAACCTGTAGGAGCCGGCTTGCTGGCGATCGCGGCGGGTCATTCAGCGATGATGTCGGCTGACCGTCCGCCATCGCGAGCAAGCTTGCTCCTACAGGGGATTGGGTCGCACACGAAATCTGCGTACCCACAGATATCAAACCGTAGGAGCCGGCTTGCTGGCGATTGCGGTGGGGCAATCAGTGATGATGTTGGCTGACCGTCCGCCATCGCGAGCAAGCTTGCTCCTACAGGGGATTGGGGCGCACACGAAATCTGCGTGCCCACAGATATCAAACTGTAGGAGCCGGCTTGCTGGCGATTGCGGCGGGTCATTCAGCGATGATGTCGGCTGACCGTCCGCCATCGCGAGCAAGCTTGCTCCTACAGGGGGTTGGGTTGCACACAAAATTTGCGTGCCCACAGATACCAAACCGTAGGAGCCGGCTTGCTGGCGATTGCGGTGGGGCATTCAGCGGTGATGTCGGCTGACTGTCCGCCATCGCGAGCAAGCTTGCTCCTACAGGGGGTTGGGTCGCACACGAAATCTGCGTGCCCACGGATATCAGGAGCCGGCTTGCTGGCGATTGCGGTGGGGCATTCAGCGATGATGTCGGCTGACCGTCCGTCATCGCGAGCAAGCTTGCTCCTACAGGGGATTGGGTTGCACATATAATCTGCGTGCCCACAGCTATCAAACCGTAGGAGCCGGCTTGCTGGCGATCGCGGCGGGTCATTCAGCGATGATGTCGGCTGACCGTCCGCCATCGCGAGCAAGCTTGCTCCTACAGGGGATTGGGTTGCACACGAAATCTGCGTGCCCACAGCTATCAAACCGTAGGAGCCGGCTTGCTGGCGATCGCGGTGGGGCATTCAGCGATGATGTTGGCTGACACTCCGTCATCGCGAGCAAGCTTGCTCCTACAGTGGATTGGGGCGCACACGAAATCTGCGGGCCCACAGCTATCAAACCGTAGGAGCCGGCTTGCTGGCGATCGCGGTGGGTCATTCAGCGGTGATGTCGGCTGACCGTCCGCCATCGCGAGCAAGCTTGCTCCTACAGGGGGTTGGGTCGCACACAAAATTTGCGTGCCCACAGATATCAACCTGTAGGAGCCGGCTTGCTGGCGATCGCGGCGGGTCATTCAGCGGTGATGTCGGCTGACCGTCCGCCATCGCGAGCAAGCTTGCTCTGCGATGGCAGGGTCAGCGGTTACTCCCGCACGTTCTGGTACAGCATCAATCGCGAGGTTTCGTGCATCGCGCGGGTCAATTGCATCAGGCGTTTGAACTCTTCCGGATTCTGCTCAGCCACGTTGTCGGTGGGCGTCATCGACGCCAGGTCGTGGAGCGTGGGCGAGCTGCCGTCGTGTTCCATTTGCACCATGTAATGTTGGGTCACGCCGGCAATCAACGGGAACGTCCCCTCACGCAGCACCAGCGGTACCACGCGCTCACCCTCGGGCGCTGGCTGCTGGATGTCACGGCCCATGCCGCCGTTGCGGAACTCAAGGCCGGCCATGCCTGCCACGGTCGGCAGCAAGTCCACCAGACCCACCGCTTCCCCGACCTTGCGCGTCCCGATCAAGCCCGGGGCGTGGATGATCATCGGCACCGCATTGCTTTCCAGACCCAGTTGCTCGTAGGCCGGGGCCAGGAAAGGGATCTGGGCGATACGGGTGTTGTGGTCGCCAAACAGCACGAAAATGGTGTTGTCGTAGTAGCCGCCTGCCTTGGCGATTTCCATCAAACGACCGATGTTGAAGTCCAGCAGGCGCACGGCGTTGTACTGCTCGACACTGCGCGAACCGGCGGCCTGGACTTCTTCAAGGGTAGGGTGCTTGACCTCGAATCCATCATTGGTTTTGGGAATGGTGAAGGGACGATGGTTACCGGCGGTCTGTACGTACGCGAAGAACGGTTTGTCCTTGGGCAGCGCTTGCAGGATGCGGTCGGTTTCCTTGAACAGGTCCAGGTCGGAAATGCCCCAGACGTCCACCACCGGTGATTTCCAGTCGCGTTCTTCAAACAGGCGCACGCCGTCGATGCTCTGGCGGATCAAGGCGTTCATGTTGGCCCAACCGGAGTTGCCGCCAATGGTGTAGATCTTCTCGTAACCGGTGAAGGCGTTGATCAGCGAGTGCTGTTTGGTGATCAACGGGTTACGCGTCGCCGTTTCCTGGCGCGTGACGTCAGGGACCCCGGTAATGCTGGCCCAGACGGTTTTCGCGGTCCCGGTCACCGGCACGTAGAAGTGTTCGAAGAACCAGCTCTGGGTGGCCAGGCGATCGATATTGGGCGTCGGGTTGATCGGGTTGCCGTAGGCGCCGACGGCGCTGGTGCCCAAGGATTCAAGCATGACGAACATCACGTTCGGCGGTCGCGACCCCGGTACTTTGTAAGGTTGCGGTGCCTGGTGGCGGACAAAATTCAGGTTTTGCGGATCCGGCTGATCGACCCCCAGGTAGTTGGCCATTACCGCATAGTGTTCACGCACCTGAGCTTCGTCATAACGCGATTGACCGACCTTGACCGTGTCATAGAGGAAAATGACCGGGTTCAGCCCTAGCGCGGCGATCTGGTTATTGCCCGAGAAGAACGCGTCGCTCCAGCGCAACGGCACCGGGTTTTCCAGGTTCATGTTCTCGACACGGCCTAAAATCCCGAGCAGTACCAACACCACCATCACTGCACCGCCCCATGTAGCGGAAAGCGGGTGAATCGGTTGGCGAATGCGATCCAGCGTCACGCGTTCCAGGCGCACCAGGGCCAGTATCACCAAGGCGAGCGTTGCCAGCCAGCCGAGGGTAATCCACACCACCGGGTAGGTCTGCCAGACCATGTCGCGGGAAATTTGAGCGTCCTCGATAAAGCGCAGAACGGTGGCATTGATCCTCATGCCGAGGTACGCGTAGTGCCCGAAATCGACGATGTAGATCAGCAGCAGGGCAGCCAGCGTTACCACCAGGTAGAGGCGTGCGATCCCGCGCAGCAGTCGGCTGCCGATGAGGTTCCAGCGAGGAATCCAGGCCAGCAGCGCCACCGGCAGCATTACCAGGATGGCCAGGCGCAGATCGAAACGAAAGCCGATGCCCAGGGTTTCCAGGACGGTATCGTCGCCGGACAGCGCTTTAGCGTCGAAGCCGGAAAAGCCGAAAAAGAACACCACCCGTAGCACGGCAAACAGCGCGAACAGAATCGCTGTCGCGCCTAGCCAATAGTGCAAACGTCTCGATTGCAGCCAACCCATCCATGTTCCCCTGTTAAAAAATGTCGTCGAATCTCAAGAAGATCGGGATACGTCCCGTGCTGAAACTCGCCACTTGCGCAGGCTGCCGAACAGCCAGCGCATGATAAGCAGTGCAAGTGCGGCGCAGCAGTACAGACCCAGAAGCGGATCAACCAGGTAATCCCAGTAATTTTGCGAAGGCTTTATCCCGGCGACGAAGGCCAGGGTGGCGCTGGCCAGCATCACCACGGCCAGAGAGTTGCGCAGGTAAAACAGGCCGAACGTGAGCAGCGCCATGAGAACCAGCATCGGCCGCGGGCTGTAGCCGAAACGATACGGGTCCATGTCACTCAGGCCGAGCGTCGCCGGGTACAGCACCAGCCCCATTGCCGCGAACAGGATCAACACACCGGTTTTGTTCCGCTGTGCCGGCGCCAGCAAGTCCAGCCGACGCAAACAGCCCCACGCCATGAAGACCAGTGTCGTAATCGCAAGGTCATCGATGTGGCTGCGCAAGTACACCGCCAGGGACAACCCGTCCAGCCGAATGAAACTGGCCGCCAACAAGGCGACCAGTAGCGCGACACGCCAGTACCGGTGCAAACCAAAGGCTGGCAGCAGCAGGAAGATGATCATCGCGAAGGTGATGTGGGCTTGCCAAAGGTTGATCATTTGAGACGCTCGGACAGCCACGCATCGTTGAAAGTGACGTGTTTGATGAAGGTGTTGTTCCAGGAATAAACCAGGTGATACATGCCGTCGGGACTGCGGATGAAGTAGGGATACTCATATTCGAACTCGCAGCCCAGGGAGTTACAGACCCGCGTGTCGAGATTGCTCAGGAATTGCGCCTCCAACGGTTGGCGGAGCGCGCCACTGGAATCGCGAAATTCGTTGCCGATGATTTCCTTGTAGGCCTTGGGCGAAAACGGCGCCCCCGCTGGATCAGGTGATTTGTCCAGGTCCCGCAACGAGCGCCAGTCGTCCATCTTCGCGTCAGTGCCATACAGGCTCAGCTTGAAACGACCCTCCTGCAGGTCATTGAGCGCTACGAGCAAGCCGTGCTCAGGCGTCGCGACGGCCGCCAGCGAAGAGTTGGGGTTCCAGGGGTCGAGCGGATACGGCTCACTCCAGGTTTGCCCGGCGTCTTCGGTGCGGGTCGCCAGAACCCGGTGATGGGTGTTGCCGGCATAGCGCAACAGGGCGATGCCGCGCTGTCCGTCGAGCGGAACGACGGTGGGCTGCAATGAGTTCATGCCGTGGCTGATGCGGTATTTATCGATCACATCGCCGTCGGCGCTCAGATAGAGGTATTCGGCAAACTTGCCCAAAAACTCATGGTAGACCGGCAAACCGATGGACCCGTCAGCATGAAACACCGGTGCCGAGCGGACCAGGGTGCTGATATTCAGAAAGGGCGAAGTGATCAACTGGCGAGGGGCGGACCAATGTCCACCGAAGTCGTCAGAGACCATCACGTTGACCGCACTGCCGGCCCAGCCGCCCATGGACACGGACACGTAGAACAACCACAGACGGTTATCCGGCGCGAGGGCGATCACCGGGTTGCCCAGCTTGCGAATATAGCGTTGGGTGCCTTGCTGGGTCGAACGGCGGGTTGCCAGTACCTGCTCCGACCCCCATTCACCGGTTTTCGCGTCGAATCGGGCGGCACGCACTTCCACATCGGCGGCACCTTCGCGCGAGCCGGCGAACCAGGCGGTCATCAAACTGCCATCAGGCAACGCGGTGACGGCCGAGGAATGCACGAAATCCACCAGCCCGGACGAAGCGAAACGGCTGGTATAGATGGGCTTGGCGACCTGATTGGCCACGGCCATCGCCGGTTTCATCAGGGCAAATGAAGAATGCGTATTGGCAGGGTTGAGCAGCCATGCGGTCGCAAAGAGACAGAGCAGTGCGAGACAAGCACCGAGGGCGGGGACGCCGGGTAGTTTGATGCGCATAGTAAGGCTAGGCATCTCATGGCCCAATAAAGCGCGCTAACCTATCAGTGTTAGTCGCCGATCAGGCTTTCCGCGAATGGCTCATTTGTAAGCAGATGTGTTGGAGGCTCTAGGACGCCGTTTGGACCGCTTCATCAACGATTATTTACCAGGATGGAAAAATTCAAAGCGGCGGCCACACATAGCCACACAAGGTAAGGAAACAGGATCAAGCCAGTGATCAGGTCAAGCCGCAGCGCCATCACCACCATGGCCGCGACCACCAGCCACAGCACTGCCAGGATCACCATCGCGGCGAGAATGCGTTGCGCACCGAAGAACACCGGTGTCCACAGCGTATTGAGCGCAATCTGCGCCGCCCATAACGCCAGCACCGGCTGGCTTGCAGGTATCAGCGTCAACCGGTACCCGGCCCAGGCGAGCAGCAAATAGATGGTCGACCAAGCGACCGGAAACACCCAGTTGGGTGGGGTGAAGCGGGGTTTGATGAGGGACTCGTACCACGGGCCCGGTTTGAAAATGAGGCCCGTGCTCGCCGCGGCGCCGCAGGCCAGTAGAAAAACAAGAAAAGTCATCACTCGTCCTCAGTCAGTTCAGCCGTCTGCAGCCAATTGCGCCTTAGTCCTGATCGGCAGCCACTTCCTTCCAGCTGTCATCCGGATCAAAGCGCTTCATCGCTTTCGCCAGTTTGTCGCCCCCGGGCCCGAGGTCTTTCTCGAACACCTGGCCGTCATGACTGATCATGAAACTCATGACACCGGTGTCATCGTATTTCGCCGGCCAGGCAATCAGGGCAAAACCGCGGCTCATTTTGTCGCCAATGAGGTAGCTGTAGGCACCACCCGGTGCCGAAGGGCCTTGGCCGTCAAGGATGCGGAAGTGGTAGCCGTGCCAGTCTTCGCCGGCAATGGTTTTGCCGAACAGTGGTCCCAACGGGCTGATCTGGCCACTGTCGTCGTCCTCCCAATAGAGGCCGTCGTGCTGGCCGGGGGTGCTGAGGATTTTTTGCGCGTATTCGAGTGCGCCATCACCGTCGCGATCGACAGACGCATAGTCCATCTGCGCGTCGTGATAGGTCAGCACCGATTGCACGGCGGCCAGTTCGTTGCGACCGATTCGGCGCGCGCGGATTTCCACGCTGCCGGCCTTGAGGTCGAAACGCCAACCCTTGGCGTCTTTAATCATGGGGATCGGCAAGGTCCAGTGATCACTGCCGACGGCCAGGTGGGCCTTGCGCTCGTTGGCTTTTTCGATGCTGTGTTGCTCGTGGTACTGCTTGAGAAACGCATCCACATCACTGCGCTGCACGCCTTCACGCGGGATGTAAGTGCGCCAGTCCTCACCGAGCAACTCTGTCAGGCGCGCCTGATCAGCGTGTTCGGTGCCCAGTGCCTCGACGAATGCTTGCGCGGCTTTTTCGGGTGTCGGAAATGCCTGCTGTGCCAACGCCATACTCGACCAGACCAGCCCGGCAGTGATCGCCAGAACATGCGGCAGCAAGCCCATGAGTGCCTTTACAGGAAGTAGGTTTTTCAACGACGGCCCCCCCTTTGACGCGCTGGTGCGGATGGCCGACTGATCGGGTGGCCGGCGGATCGTGCGGCACTGGGGCGCATGGCGGATGCCTGACTGGCCCGGCCACGTGCAGCTTGTACGTTGGTCTGCGACGGTGAGCGTGCGCCGGCGAATGCGTTGTTGCGGGCACTGCCGGCGCTGGCGGCCGGTCTTTTTTGGGATGTCTGGCGCACTTGTGAGCGGTCCTGCGAGCGATCCTGGGTGCGTTGATTCACCTGGCCGGCCTCTCTTCTGGGCTGCTGATTCTCGCGGGTATTTCTGGCGGTGTTCTGGGCTCTGTCAGACGTTCTCGGCCTGTCTGTACCGGACTGCATCCGATTGTTGACCGTGTTTTCCGACTGGGCTCGGCGGGTTTGATCGCGGGCCTCGCGGTTGCTGGTGGCGGGGCGCTCGATACCGTGTTTGTCCATTGAGTTGCGGGCGTTTTCCCGGGCCTGGGCGCGTTGGGCGTTGTCGCCTCGATAAGCGTCACGCTGGCTGGCACCGTTCAATTGTCGGCCATACTGTTCGCGGCTGCGGGTGTCACGGTAGGGCACGCCATCACGGTGAGCAGAGTTGTGTTGCCACTTGTTGTTGGTGATCTGGTTGTTGCGATTAATGTTGTTGTAGCGATTGACGTCGATGTCGACGTCGTTGTTGTCCCAGTCGCAATCGCCCCACAACGACCCGATGATCGCCACACCGGTGCCGAATGCCAGCCCGGCCACCAATGCCGAACCGGGGTAATAGGCCGGTGGCGGTGGGTAATACACGGGGGGCGACGCCGGGTAGGCCCAAGTGCCGTAAGTGGTTGTCGGGTTATACGTGGGCACATACACAACCTGCGGATCGGCAGGCTGAATGATGATAGTGGAGGTGCTGCTGGCCGGTGCAGGGGCGGGCGCCGGAGTGGCGGGGGCGGGTGCCGGCGCTGCCTGAACCGTCACGTTCTGATATTGATTGCTCTGCAGATTGCCTGCCGCCTGGGCTTGATGACGCAGGCGTTGCACGCCGTCCATCAAGTCATCGGGCTGCGCCAGGAAAGCATCACCCAGGCGTTGGACCCAGACGGGATCCTGTCCCAGCGTGGCCAGCACTTGCGGAAAAGCGACCAGCGCCTGCACGCTCGGGTCCCAGGTCTGATTCGCCACTTGTTTGACTGCATCATCGCCCTTGGCGTCCGGGTGCGCTTTCGACCACTTCACCGCCTCGGCGATTTCCCCGGGGTAAGTGGAAGCCATCAGCAGTTGCGCCAGCAAGGGGTCCGGATAAAGCGCAATAGGCGCCAGCATTTGATCCAGCTGCTCCTGGGTGAACACCGCGTCTTTGACGGGCGCCGGGGCAGGCGCAGGTGCAGGCGCGGGCGGGGTCTCGGCAGCGTTTGCCGGGGCCAGTGCGGTGGTCTGCGCCGATTGCGCCAGGCTGGGCGTTCCGCTCAAAAACAGAACAGCCGACATCGCGTAAAACAATGGAATACGCATTACTCCCTCCCTGGGGTCGGGCAGGCTCGAAATGAGAGGATCAACTTCAGGGAGGTCAGTGCCGACTGTGCAAGCCGCAGGCCTCAGTTCGTTGGCGCTCCTTAATCGTAGCAGCGAACCAGAATTTGCCAGGGTTTAACGCAATAGGAGGCTGCGATTTTTCAGGTTGTTCACGCAATCCCGGGGAATGCAGGTAACGCGAATTCCGTAGGAGCCGGCTTGCTGGCGATGGTCGTTAACGATGACGGGTAGGGTCTGGCTGGATGAAATCCGTGGGCAAAAAACTCACCCACACCCACCCATCACCAAAAAAAAGCGGGGACTTTCGTCCCCGCCAGCATCAGCGAAGGCGGATCAGAGCTTTGGCAACTGGCCGATGCGGCCCATCATTTCGGTCACGATCTGCAGGTCGAGCAGGAATTGCTCGGTGGTCTTGAACTCGTTGTCGTTGTGGCCGGTGTATTTCACGTCTGGCATGGCCAGGCCGAATTGCACGCCGTTGGGCAGTTCGTGCACCGAGGTGGCGCCGGCGGAGGTGCCGAACTTGTGTTCCATGCCGAGGTTTTCGCTGGCCACGGCGAGCAGGGCCTTGACCCATTCACCCTCGGGGTTGCGGTACATCGGTTCGGCGATGGAGTAGTCGAAGTTCGGTGCGATCTTGCTTTTCTTGCTCCAGGCGTCGAGCTTGCCGGCGATTTCCGCTTTCAGCGCTTGCGGCGATTTTCCCTTCGGCACGCGCAGGTTGACCGCCAGTTTGAACGCTTTGTCATCCACCCCGACATAGGTCAGGGAAGTGGTCAGCGGCCCCATGAACTCATCGGAAAAACCGACGCCCAATTTGCCACCCAGGTAATCCAGGCCCCAGTTGTCGGCCGCATAGCGGGCGGCATCAGTGATCTGGTTGTGCTTGAGCGCAACCTTGCCGTCCAGGCCATTGATGAAGTCGAGCATCCTCGCCACCGGGTTGACCCCGGATTCAGGCTCGGAGGAGTGCGCGGAAACACCGGTGACGGTCAGCTTGACGTCCTTGCCGTCGACCTTGGCCGCGACCTCGAAGTTGCCGCCGTTGCGCTTGACGTAATCGGCCCCGGCCGTTTGCAGGCTGGCGGCCAGTTCGGCGGGCTTGTCGGTCAGCAGCGTGGCGACCGATGTCGACGGAATCTGGTTGGTGGCCAGGCCGCCGGTCATCGAGATGATTTCCGCGCCTTTGCCCTGGGCTTCACGCTTGGCGAAGCTGGCCATGACCGTGCCGTAGCCTTTCTCGGCGATGACCACCGGATAGCCGCCATCCAGCGCCAGGTTGTAGTTGGGCGTAGGGTTGCGTTCGAAGTAGTAGGGGATGGCGTCGCCGGTAGTTTCTTCGGTGGTGTCGACCAGCAGCTTGAAGTTCCTCGCCAGCGGCAGTTTCTCTTCCTTGATGATTTTCATGGCGTACATCGCCACCACGATGCCGTTCTTGTCATCCTCGGTGCCGCGGCCATACATGCGGTCGCCGATCAGCGTGACCTTGAACGGATCGAGGCGGGTGCCGTCCTTCAGGACCCAGTTTTCCGGCGTGACCGGCACCACGTCGGCATGGGCGTGAATGCCCACGACTTCAGCGCCGCTGCCTTCGAGGGAGATTTCATAGACGCGGTTATCGATGTTGCGGAAGTTCAGGTTGAACGCCTGGGCGAGGCCTTTGATCTTCTCGGCGATCTTGATGAATTCAGGGTTGTCATGCTGTTCCACACCGTCGACGCGCACGGTCGGGATGGCCACCAGTTCCTTCAAGGTTTCGGTGGCGGCGCTGCCGTATTTCAGCCGCGCATACAGGCCTAGCAAACGATGGATTTCGTTCTGTTGCTCAGCGGTCAGCGTCTTGTTGTCGAGGAAGGCTTTGATGGCCGGGCCGAGGTCGTCGGTTTTGGCGATATCGCTTTTGGCCAGGCTGCCAAGGAACTGCCGGAAGTCCTTGACCGAGGCATCGCCGAAGGTCTTGAGAATGATCGCGCTCTGTTGCGGTGTGATGTTGGCGTGGGCAGCGGTGGTGAACGTCGACAGGCTGGCGATCATCAGGGTGGTCGCGGCCAGGTGCTTGAGTGAAAAGTCCATTGCTGGGGGCATTCCTTTGCAGGCAGTTTGTGGGAAATATCTGATCGTTTAATCAGAAACATCTCCAAGCTAACACCACGAGTGTGTGAAACGGGAGCCCCGGAAGTGGGATGTGTCGCACAGAAATGCAAAAGCGGCGCAGAAACGAAAAATCCGCTTTTTCAATGCTTGCATTCCGCCAGCACCACTTGGCAGGTACTTGGCGTGCCGCCGGAACGGCCGGCATAGCGCGCGCAATTGCTCAGGGATTTCTGCCGCGCCATGGTCAGGGTGTCGCCCCAGGCCAGGCCACCTTCGCCGACCGTGGGAAGGGCTTTCGCATAGCAGGCTGAACCGATGTTCGAGGATGCATAGTGAGTCGTAGACGTTTTGCCCGAACATCCGGCGTTCAACGCCAGGCTGATAGCGAGCAGGGCAGGGAGGTGCCATGACGAGCAGAGGTGCGTGTGTTGACTCGTCATTGCGTTTCCCCTTTAGAAGAGGCAGCAGGCGTGTTGAATCTGTACTAATCAGATTAGACGGGTTCAGGGCTTTCGTCCGGCCTCTACGCCCCACGCACGAGCGTTGCAGAGGCCGGACTCACCTGAAAACGGTCAGTAATCCCAGAAAGCCGCTACCCAGCGAAACGCGTTGCCATCGATGGCCACGCGGCCAACCGAAGGGAACGGCAGGTGCGTGGCGACAAACAGCTCTCCGCTGGCTGCCGCTTCTTGCATCAGCCGGACCCGCACGCGCACCGATTCCTCAGGGTCGTGTTCAAAGCCGTTGTGCCAGTCGGGGTGTTCGAAGGCCACCGGGAACAGGGCGTCGCCTGCAAAGGTCAGGCGTTCGCCGCCGGAGTTCACGTAGACCACGCAGTGCCCAGGGGTGTGGCCACCGGTAACTTTGGCGACCACACCCGGTGCGACTTCGTACTCGTCTTCGAAGGTCCGCACGTTGCTGCGGTAATCATTGATGAACTGTTTGGCGGTTGCCCGCAGGACGTCCGGCACCGGCTCTGGCATGACGGTGTGGGCGAAATCGGGCGACTCCCAGAACGCGACCTCGGTCGCTGAAACGTGGATGCGTACGTCTGGCCGCAACTTGTTTTTCACCTCGTCGACCAGCAGCCCGCCGATATGGTCCATGTGCATGTGGGTAATCACCACGTCAGTCACGGAACCCAGATCGATACCGGCAGCCTGCAGGCGCTTGGGAAACTGTCCGGCCCTCGGGAAACCGGGGAATTGCCCGCCCAGCCCGGCGTCGACGAGAATGATTTGCTCGCCGCTGCGTATCACCAGGACGTTCAGCGCCCAATCGAAGGCGTCTGGCCCCAGGAACATGTCCTTGAACCAGGCCGCACGGGCGGCCGGGTCGGCGTTGGTGGACATCGTCGAGGTTGGCAGAGGCAGCACGCCATCGCTGATCACCAGCACGTCAATCTCGCCGACCCGCACGGCGTAGCGCGAAGGAACCAACTCCTCGAATCCCGTTCCACCGACGAGTGTTGTTGCCTGCTGCTGACCGTTGCCTGGCGGATGTGCTCCAGCCTGTTGGGTGGGGTAGTCCAGATGCGTTGTCATGCTCATTCTCCGTTTGCCTGGGTCAAAAGTCGTTGGCGAAAGCGGCTGTTTCGCTGCGAGAGCGACCGATCGCCTGGAGAACGAGTGTGCATCCCGAAGTACCGCGTTCGATACCATACGCAGGTATAGATCCCTCAGGCTTTAGGGTGATCGTTTCCAACCAAAAGGTGGCTGCGTTGTGCGGCGTAACGCCCGCTGGGCAGCGTCATTCAGGACAGATCGTGACGCTATTTCGAGGGTTGGCCATTCGCTGTCGAAAGCGGGAGGGAGAACGAGAAGGTCGCGCCCTGGTCGGGCTGACTGTCTGCCCGGATGGATCCGCCATGCAACTCGATGATCGAGCGGCAAATGGATAACCCGATCCCCATGCCATCTTCCTTGGTGGTGAAAAACGCATCGAACAGCAGCGCAAGGTGCTGTTGGTCAATCCCCGGGCCGTTATCGTGCACTTGCACCACTGCACGGTCCTCTTGCCAATAAACGCCTACATGCAACTCACCCGGCGAGTCTCGGTGGCCGCTCATGGCGTGCAGGCTGTTGACGATCAGGTTTATCACCACCTGCTGGAGCTGGATACGATCGCCTGACACCTTGGGTGAATGGCGCGCGAACGTGCACAACAATCGCACCTGATGACTCTGGATTTCCCGTTCAAGCAGGGCGAGTGAGTCCGTCACTACGGATTGCAGATCCAGTTCTTCGTAGTGCGAATCGCTTTTGCGGGTCAGGTCGCGAATGCGCTTTATCACCTCGGCCGCACGACGCGCATTACTGGCTGCCCTGGCGATGGCAGCGCCGGCTTCCTTGAGGTCGGGAACCGGTCGGTCAAGCCAGCGTTGGGCGGCTTCGGCACTGGAGGTGATGGCTGCCAAAGGCTGATTCACTTCGTGGGCGATGGACGCAGACAGTTCGCCCATCGTTGTATTGCGGCTGATGTGGGCGAGTTCGATTTGCGCGCGATGCAACTGCGCTTCCACATCATGGGTATGGGCCAACAAACTGAATTGCTTTTGCAGTTCATCGCTGGTGCGCCGATTTTTCAAAGCCAGCCAGGTGGCAATGCCGATAGCCGTCAGGCTGACGAGGCAGCGCGCCAGTGCGGCGCTGAACGGATGCTCGTGATGGGAAACAAAGAACCCGGCAGCCGTCAACACCGCGCAGGTCAGTGCCACCCGGCGCAGTCCGCGAATCGAGCAGCAGTCCATGGCCATCATGATGACCAGGACGTACAGCACCGCCACCGCGATATGCAGTTCCGTGAGGGTATCGACGAGAAATATCGCGAACGTGGTTGCCCATAGCGCCAGGCACTTTGCCGTGCCGCGCGGGGAGCCGGACATGACGTTCAGCATGATCCGGCTCTTGCGATGCTGCCGCCGCCCAAGGGCATCAAGCCTTGATGAACGCCAGGAGGTCTGCGTTGATCACGTCGCCATGGGTCGTGCACATGCCGTGGGGCTGGCCCGGGTAGGTTTTCAACGTGCCGTGTCGCAGCAGTTTGATCGACAGCTGCGCCGAGTCAGCGATCGGTACGATCTGGTCGTCTTCACCGTGCAGCACCAGGGTCGGCACCTCGATGTTTTTCAGGTCATCGGTGAAGTCGGTTTCCGAGAAGGCTTTGATGCAGTCGTACTGCGCCTTGATCCCGCCGGTCATGCCCTGGCGCCACCAGTTGTCGATGATCGCTTCGGAGACCTTCGCGCCGGGGCGATTGAAGCCGTAGAACGGCCCGCTCGGAAACTCGCGATAAAACTGCGTGCGATTCTCCGCCACGGCTTTGCGCAAGCCGTCGAAGACGTCCATTGGAATGCCGCCCGGATTTTTCGCGGTGCGCAGCATGATCGGCGGTACCGCACCGATCAGTACCGCTTTGGCCACGCGACCGCGGCCATGTCGCGCCACATAACGGGCCACTTCACCGCCACCGGTGGAGTGACCGATGTGCACGGCATTCCTGATATTCAGGTGCGCCATCAGTTCAGCGACGTCGGCGGCGTAGGTGTCCATGTCGTTGCCGACAGAGGTCTGGGAGGAGCGGCCATGACCACGGCGATCATGGGCGATGACGCGAAAACCCTTGCTGAGGAAGAACAGCATTTGCGCATCCCAGTCGTCACTGGACAGTGGCCAGCCGTGGTGGAATACGATCGGCTGACCGCTGCCCCAGTCCTTGTAGAAAATCTGCGTGCCGTCCTTGACGGTGATCATCCCCGAACCACTGGCACTGCCGTCGCTTTTGCCGCCCGCAGCGGCGGTAGTCGATGCCGATGTCTGCTGCGCCGCCAGCGCAGGCAATGTCACCGCCAGGGCTGCAGCCATGGCTCCGGTGGTGATCAAACCACGGCGTGTGGTTCCGCTTGTCTCGTCAGTCATGTTCATTACTCATGTGAGTTCTAGAGGGAGCGCCGGCCCGGCCCCGAGGATGTTTCCCCGGATGTGGAAAATTTATGGACAAAGCACGGCACTGACCACCAGACATGGGTGTTTGAAACTAACGCTTTGGTATGTAGATCTGCCGGTGACTCAGGCCGGCAGTTCGATCAATCGGCCTCCTTGAAGGACAGGTGGAAGTTGACAGCACGCCGTTCAGCCGCGCACCGCTCGCGAACGCCAGACCATCATTTTCTCGACCTGCATTTCTTTCATGGTGTGAGGAATACCGCCCACACCATGGCCGGACAGGCGTGCACCGGCGAACGGCATCCAGTCGACGCGGAACAGGGTGTTTTCGTTGACCATCACGGCCGTGGCGTCGAGGTCCTGATAGCACTGCATGGCGGTGTCCAGGTCCCGGGTGAACACCGCGGCCTGGAAGGCATAGGGCAGAGCGTTGGCCAGTTGGATCGCTTCTGCCAGGTCGTCGTAGGCATAGACCGCCACCACCGGGCCGAAGACTTCTTTTTGCATCACGTTCGAATCGATAGGCGGGTTGAGCAGCACAGTGGGCGCATAGCAGTTGTTGCCCAGTGCGCGGCCACCGGCAATCAAGCGGGCGCCACCGGCAACGGCGTCGTTCACCCATTGGCCCACACGCATGACTTCACGTTCGGCGATCAGCGGGCCGACGTCGGTCGCCATCTCGGTCGGGTCACCCACTACCATCGCGTCGGCCGATTGGCCCAGTCGTCCGGCGACCTGCTCGGCGATGCTGCGATGGCAGAAAATCCGTTGCACGCTGACGCACGCCTGACCGGCGTGCCAGAAGCCACCACGGGCGATGCGCGGCAGGGCGTCGTCGAGGTCGGCATCGGCCGCGAGAATCACTGGCGCCACGCCGCCGTGCTCCAGCGCGCAGCGGGTCCCCGGGGCGAGGGTCGAGCGCAGCATCCAGCCCACCGCCGCCGAGCCGATAAAGCTGAAGAAACCCACCCGTGGGTCGGACACCAGTTTGCCGGTGACCGCGTTGTCGGTCGGCAGCACCATTTGCGCCCAACCATCGGGCAGGCCGGCCTCGGCGAGAATATCGAGCAAGGTCTGGCAGCTCAGCGGTGTGTTGGCCGCCGGCTTGACCACCACGGGCGCACTGACCGCAATGGCCGGTACCACTTGATGCACGATCAGGTTGAACGGGTGGTTGAATGCCGAAACGGCCGCGACCACACCAAGCGGTTCGTATTGGGTGAAGGCAACCCGGTTGGCCGAGCTGGCGTTCAGTCCCATCGGGATCACGTGGCCGCCTTCGGTGCGCAGCACCTCGATGCAATTGAGGATACCGTCGATACCACGCTCGACCTCGGTGATCGAATCTCTCAGCGGCTTGCCGCCTTCGCTGGCCGCCTGGGTCGCAATCGCCACCTTGCGCGCAATGATCAATTCGGCTGCGCGCTGCAGGATTTCAATCCGCCGAGGCTTGGACAACCACTGGCTGCGGTCGCGGAAGATGCCATGGGCAACACTCAGCGCCTGCTCGACATCGGCCTCGGTGGAAACCGCCGCGTGACCGACGATAGCGCCATCGAAAGGGGAGTGCACAGCCAGGGATTGTTCAGACATGGGAGCTACCTCGAGTCGTACGAAAAAGGGCGATTCAGGCCGGTGTGCCTGTCAAACCTGGACCCAAGGTAATAGTCGGTGGTCTTTTGCAAAACTGAATAATTAAGAAGCTTTCGTTCAGTTTTAGAGAATGCCTGGAGGCTTGGGCGGATAGTGCTCTCGAGCCGTACCTGTTGGCGGCTGAAGCGTGGCGAAGTCTGAATATTGGCCAGAACGCAGGTGCTGCCTCGCCGCAAGGGCATTGGCGCCATGCGAGACATCACTAACTGGCTGTTTTAATTCAAATAAATTTCGGTGTGGGGCTTCCCAGACGTCACGAAAGTTGTTAAATTTCGCGCACTTTCGCAGGGGCCCTCCCAGGGCTTGCAAGCTGCGAAGTCAGAAATGAGTGCCAGGCACTCACAGCAACAGCTACAGGGGCGTCGCCAAGCGGTAAGGCAGCAGGTTTTGATCCTGCCATGCGTTGGTTCGAATCCAGCCGCCCCTGCCATTTTCTTATCATCATCCAGATTTCAATCACTCGGCAGGTAACACGCGAGTCTTGGACGATTGTCTTTAAAACGGTTTCAAACCGATCTCAGTGGGATGGTCAGTCAAGGCTGACGGTCCGCGTTCGTGGCTCGCACAAAGGACAGAACACGCACCTGGCGGACCAATCGCGCAGGGATTCTCAGCGCCCGCCAATTTGTCATATTCGGTCTCTCTTCGGCACAGATAGTAGCCAGCCCAACGCATTGAATGAGGCTGCATCGTGTTTCAACGTCTTTTGTGTTCACTGTCGGTTTTAAGCCTTTCCATCGCGGCCGCCCAGGCTGCCGAAACCTACGAGCTCGATACTCCGCGCCTGAAGGGCATCGACAACTTCCGTGACCTTGCCGGGACTACCAGTGCTTATTCCACGGCCAACGACGGCACCCTGCGCTCCGGCGTGTTCTATCGCTCCAATGCGCTGACGCCTTCCGGGGCCGACTTGGCGACCCTGAACAGCCTGGGCATCAAGGCGATCTACGACCTGCGCACTCCCAGCGAAATCGCCGCCACTCCCGACACGCTGATCGCGGGCGCAACCTACAGCAACATCGACATCATCGGTGCCACCACCTCCGGCTCGAACATCACCAGCATCTCGTTTCACAGCGCCGCTGAAGCGGTTGCCATGATGCAGGAAACCAACCGCGCTTTTGTCAGCGACGCGGGGATGCGAAGTCAGTTCACCCAACTGTTCAATGAGCTGGCCGGCGTTGATGGCGCCGCGCTGTTCCATTGCACCGCCGGCAAGGACCGCACGGGCTGGACTGCCGCGGTGTTGCTGAGCATCGCCGGGGTCGACAGCTCGACCATCATGAGCAATTACCTGGCGTCCAACGACTACACCGCCGCGCGTGTGGCGGCCACCCTGGCGGCGATGCCTGCGAGCATGGCGGCCATTTATGCGCCGCTGCTCGGCGTCGAGGCCAGTTACCTGCAAGCGGGCCTGGATCAGGTGACCGCGCAGTACGGCAGCATGGACAACTACCTCAAGCAAGGTTTGGGCTTGTCCCAGGAAACCATTTATGTGCTTCGCGGCAAGATGGTTTATTACAACAGTCTGCCGGGGCAGGCGGGCCTGCTGGGCAACGATGCCGCCGGTGCGCAGCTGTTGCAGCAACTGCAGGACAGCAACCTGTCGGGCACCTACAGCGCTTACAACTATTACCTGCAATCGGCCATTGATGCCGGCGATCTGGCGGGCGTGCAATCGACCGTCGGCGGCCAGGTACACGCCGACGCCGCCAGCTACTTGCTGCGCCAGGGCGCGATGATCGAACAAGCCGCCGCACCGTTCACCAGCGGCACCGACCTCAAGGCGGGGCAGTACCGTTTGTGGAGCACGGGTCTGGCGGGTTACCTGGGCACCGATGGTTCCTCCCAGGCCCAGAGCAGCAACGAACACAGCCAGGGCCTGATGGTCGGCTTGACCCAACGCTTCTCCGATCAGCTCAGCGCTCACGCCGGCTTCGGCTACAGCCGGGGCAGTGTCGGCGGCGCGGGTGGCGAGGCCGATACCGACCTGACATTTTTCAGCGCGGGTGCGCGCTTCGCGCCGGACGGTCTGGAACGCGGGCTGTTTGTGGATGCGCACGCCAGCGCCGGTTGGCTTGATTACGACAGCAAGCGCGACCTCGGTGGCGGCCTGGGCACGGCCAAGGGCGACAGCCATGGCAACCTCACCGGTGCAACGCTGGCGCTGGGGTATCGTTTGCCGCTCAGCAGCGTGACACTGGAACCGAGCCTGGGCATGCGCGTCAGTCATCTGGACCTGTCGGGCTTCCAGGAAAAAGGCAGCGAGCTGGCCCTCGACGTCGATGGCATTCAGGAAACCCGACGCAGTGCCGTGGCCAATCTGAACGCGACCTTTGCACCGGTGAGCGTAGGCGCCTGGCAGTGGGTGCCGGGTGTGCAGGTCGGTTATGAACATGTGCTTGGCGATCACCAGGTCGACAGTCAAGGCCACCTGTTGGGGCTGGATATCGAGCAGCGCGCGGCCTTCGACAATCGCGACCAGTTCACCGGCGGCGTCAACCTCATGGCCAACCTGGGAGCGCTGAGCGTGGGGGCCGAAGTCGGTGCCAGCGGCGGCGGCGAAAGCCACGGTTTCAGTGGCGGACTCAAGGCCAGCTATCTGTTCTGATGGCTGGCCGTTGACCCGGGCCGCGATGGACGCGGCGGCTTGGGTCAACGCTACAGGCATCGCGGTCGCAAACCCTTTCTGACCTCGGCAGGACTGACGCCGTAAGCCGACTGGAAGTACTGGCAAAACCTGCCGACGTTGCTGAATCCGTACTGCAATGCCACATCGGTCACGGAAGGCGAGGCACTTCGGGTGAGCACATCATATGCGCGCTCAAGGCGCACCTGCCGCTGATAGGCAACGATCGAGGTGCCGACGAAATGTCGAAAACCGTCCTGCAATGCGCGCAGGCTGACGTTGGTCATGCGTGCCAGTTCAGTTCCGCTGACCAGGCAGTCGGGATGATCCTGAATGTATTCGACCGCCAGCTTCACATGGCGCGGCGCAATCAGCGGAGCAGGGCGCTGGAGGGCTTCGGTAAAGTTGTGCGGCCAGGCCTCCAGCACAGCATCAATCAGCATTTCCCGTAGACGCGAAGGCACAAGCGAACCGGTATTCATCAGCAGGTCGAACTCGGCGCCAGTGGCCAGCTCCACCAACGCCCTGATGCTCTGGAACGCCGAAGCATGCAGATCCACCACGGGTTCGAACACCACTTTTTTCACGATCGGCTTGCCCAGCAGCGTCGAGAGGCGCTCGGTCAACAGCGAACGACTGATCGAAACGCCGTGCTGCGCATGATTGTCGATGAAGCGCACCGAGCGCACGTCGGCCTTATCGATGGCCAGGCCAACGTGGGTCAGGCCAACCGACTCGGTGGCATGATTGAAAATGATCTTGCCGGCGGTAGGGATGACGAAAGTGATCTCGTCGAGGGGGGCGGGAAAGGCCACCGAGAAGTCGCCACGATAATGCATGCGGCGGAAACTGACCCCGTCGTGCCTGCCGTAGACACCGCCGATGAGGATGTTTTTTGGTAGTGGCGGAGAATCGGAATAGAGATTGCCGAACATTTTCGAGAACAACGCGCCGAAGTCGTCGCAGCGCATGTCGCTGGATCTGAGGATGATCTGTTTGCGGGTCGAACTTGAATACACCTGGACTGTCACCTTGAGGAAGGGGATGGCCCCCGACTCAGGGACGCGCCGGGACGTTAGCAGGCGTCAATGACAGGTTCGTGACGGGCGTTCGAGGCTTTATTTCAGAGGAGACGCAACATGGAGCGATTCACGGGCGGTTGCCTTTGCGGCAGCGTACGGATTGTGGCGTCGGGGCGCCCGTACCGGGTGGGCGTTTGCCATTGCCTTGACTGCCGCAAGCACAGCGGTGCGTTGTTTCAGGCGTCGGCGATTTTTCCCGAGGATGCGGTGAGTATCGAAGGTGAGACCCGCGACTACGCCGGGCGGCATTTCTGTCCGCGTTGTGGCTCGTCCGTGTTCGGACGCAGCGCCGATGAGATCGAAGTCAGCCTCGGTGCCCTCGATGCTCCCGATCAATTGACGCCCACCTACGAACTCTGGACCCTTCGGCGCGAGTCCTGGTTGCCGGCATTCCCGTCTATGCGGCGATATGAGCGTGATCGGGACAGCACGGGACGTACTGAAGATCAACCATGAAAACGCGCAGAGGACAGGGCCTCTGCGCGTTCCGGATCGACCTTAGAGGTGATCTGCGTCAATCACAGCCTTGGCGAACGCCTTTGGATCTTCCTGCGGCAGGTTGTGGCCGATGCCGCCGGTGATCAGGCGGAACTCGTACTTGCCGGTAAAGCGCTTGGCGTAATCCTCTGGGTTAGGGTGTGGCGCGCCGTTGGCGTCGCCTTCAAGGGTGATGGTCGGGACGCTGATGGAAGGCGCGGTGGCGAGTTTCTGCTCCAGCGCGTCGTATCGGTTTTCACCTTGTTCCAGGCCCAGGCGCCAGCGGTAGTTGTACACGGTGATGTCAACATGGTCCGGGTTTTCCAGCGCCTTGGCGCTGCGGTCGAAGGTCGCGTCGTCGAACGCCCATTTCGGCGAAGCCAGTTGCCAGATCAACTTGGCGAAATCGTGGGTGTTTTTCTCGTAACCCGCGCGGCCACGGTCCGTGGCGAAATAAAACTGATACCACCATTGCAGTTCAGCCTTGGGCGGCAACGGGTTCTTGCCGGCCGCCTGATTACCGATCAGGTAGCCGCTGACCGAAACCAGCGCCTTGACCCGCTCTGGCCACAGCGCCGCGACGATATCGGCCGAACGTGCGCCCCAATCGTAGCCGCCGAGCACGGCTTGCTTGATGTGCAGCGCATCCATAAAGTCGATGACATCACTGGCGAGGGCGGCGGGCTGGCCATTGCGCAGGGTTTTTTCCGACAGGAAATGTGTCTCGCCGTAACCACGGGCATACGGCATCAGTACGCGATAGCCCTTGGCTGCGAGCAGTGGTGCGACGTCGTTATAGCTGTGAATGTCGTAGGGCCAGCCGTGCAGAAGAATGACCACTGGCCCGTCGGCCGGACCGGTTTCGGCGTACGCCACGCTCAGAAGGCCGGCGTTGACATGCTTGAGCGGGCCGAACGGAGAGGGGGCCGAATAACGGGTGCCGGCAGTGGCCGCGGCGGGTTGTCCGGTGGCGGCCGTTTGCGCCTGGGCCACGCCGAAAGCGCCGAGCAGGGTAAATGCGAGGATCGACGAACCCACCAGTCGGCGGCGGGTTTTGCCTTTGGTGTTGTTCTGCACTGCCATCTTCATGGTGATGTCTCCATTGCAAGCCATTGGCCAGGGGGCTGGCTGAGCCCCTTCAAACCTTGCATGCATTTGAATGCGGTGACGTATCTGGCCTGTGTCGAATCGCTGGCCAGGTGCAAGCCCGTGTATCGGGACCGGATTGAGATACACAGTGATACAGAGCGACCCGGTTCGCCACCCTGGTTTCAGCCGTTGCGCGGCATGCAACAGGCCTTCGAGGACAGGCCGCTTTCATCCGCGAGCACGCCATCAATGACTTCCTCGCGATTCAAACGTAATCTCGCCAGTTCGCTGATCAAAACAAAACGAACAAATCAGGAGTCATTGATGCAACCGATCCGTCTCGGTCTGGTGGGCTACGGCAAGATTGCTCAGGATCAACACGTTCCCGCTATCCTCGCCAACCCGGCGTTCCAGTTGGTGGCTGTCGCCACGCAAGGGCAGCCCTGCGCCGGCGTAGAGAATTTCCACTCCCTTGGCGAGCTGCTGGAAAACGGCCCGCAGGTCGATGCGATAGCGTTTTGCACGCCGCCGCAAGGGCGATTTGCGCTGGTGCAGCAAGCGCTGGCCGCGGGCAAACATGTGCTGGTGGAAAAGCCGCCGTGTGCCACGCTCGGCGAAGCCATGGCGCTGGTTAATCAGACCGCCGAGCAAGGCGTCAGCGGTTTGTTCGCCTGGCATTCACGCTACGCGCCAGGCATCGAAGCTGCCCGTGACTGGCTGGCCAGCCGCACCCTGCAAAGCGTGCAGATCGACTGGAAGGAAGACGTGCGCAAGTGGCACCCCGGCCAGGCCTGGATCTGGCAACCCGGCGGCCTGGGCGTTTTCGATCCGGGTATCAACGCCTTGTCGATTGTCACCCATCTGCTGGCGCTGCCGCTGTTTGTCGAGTCCGCTGAACTGCGCGTCCCTGACAACTGCCAATCGCCGATTGCCGCGTCGATCAAAATGTCTGACGCACGCCACCTCGATGTCCGCGCGGAATTCGATTTCGATCATGGTCATGACGAACTCTGGAGCATCGAGGTTCGCTGCACCGAAGGCGTCCTGCGACTGGATAACGGCGGCGCGCTGCTGAGCATTGACGGCGTGCGCCAGACCGTATCGGAGGAGGGCGAGTACGCGGCGGTGTATCGACACTTCCAACAGCTGATCGGCGACAAAGCCAGTGACCTGGACCTCCAGCCACTGCGCCTGGTTGCCGACAGCTTTTTTGTCGGCAGCCGGACATTGGTCGAACCGTTCTACGATTAACGGCCGCTTGGGCAGGGCAGAGGCACGTGAGCCTGAAAATGGCTCACTGGTTTCCCTGCCGTCCAGCGCGTTTGCTAAAGTGGCGCTCAAGTTGCCCAAGGATCGCCGAGTAGAAAACTATGAATCGCCAAAAGAAGTTACAGCAGCTGTTCAAGGAAAAGGCCAAAAAGGCCAGCGCCAAACTGGCGCCGAAAAAGCCTAAATACATCAGTAAGGCCGACCGGTTGAAGCTGGCGGAAGAAAGCACTCAAGAACCGACGGTTCCGGCTGAGAACTGAGTGACGCGGTCTATGGAGCCTCAAACACAGGAAGTGTGATCAATGAACTCATTTAGCGTCCGCGAACTGCAAAGTACCGATGTTGAAGCGTTGCTGGCATTCGAAGTGCGTAACCGCGAGTGGTTCGAGTCCCATATCGATGCGCGCGACCCTTCTTTTTACTCGTTGCAGGGTGTCGCCGAGCATATCGAAAGCTACCTGGCCGACTTTGCTGCCGGCGCCTGGCACCCGTTTGTCATCGAAGACAATGCTGGGCAAATCGTGGGACGGGCAAATCTGAAAAGCATCGACTTGCCGACGAAGACCGCGCAAGTAGGGTATCGGGTTGATCAAGAGGTATGTGGCCAGGGGCTGGCAACGCAGGCGCTGAAACATCTGATCCAGGAGGCGCAAGAGCGTTGGAACCTCACGCAACTGGTGGCTTACGTGTTTGCGCAGAACGAGGGTTCCATGAAAGTCCTGGATCGCTGCGGATTCCTCGCAGACCAACCCTCTGGCAACCACGAAGCCGGGGACGAGTGCCGATACGTCCTTTCAATTTAGCGACAGGGGCTGCTTTTGAACGAACAGACATTGTCCATGCGCCTGGAGCGCGTGGCAGCGCAGGTGCCAGCAGGTTCGCGACTGGCCGACATCGGCTCGGATCACGGCTACCTGCCGGTCGCGCTGCTGCGGCGTGGCGTCATCGCGGCGGCGGTGGCGGGCGAGGTGGCCTTGACGCCGTTCCACGCGGCCAGGCGCACCGTGCGTGAGAACGCTCTGGACTTGCAGATCACTGTGCGTCTGGCCGATGGCCTGGCGGCCATCGAGCCGGAAGACGAAATCACCGCGATCAGCATCTGCGGCATGGGCGGCGAGACGATCCGTGACATTCTCGACGCCGGCAAGACACGCCTGAGCGGGCGGGAGCGACTGATCCTGCAACCCAACGGCGGCGAGCAGCCATTGCGCCAATGGCTGATGGACAATGGCTACCGCATCATTTTCGAGCAAGTGCTGCGAGAAAACCGCTTCGACTACGAGGTCATCGTCGCCGAAAGCGCCGGACCGGTGCGGTATAGCGCCGAGGAGCTGTACTTCGGACCGTTGCAAATGCAGGAGCGCAGCCCAGCGTTCCTGAGCAAGTGGCAGCGTTTGCTGCGACAAAAGCACAAGACGCTCAGTCAATTTGCCAAAGCGCGACAGGCTGTACCTGAGGACAAGGTCCAGGACGTCGCCCGGCAAGCCCGATGGATTGCCGAATTATTGGCTTAGCGCTGAGATCGTTAGAGCCATGGAAGCCGCGCAACTGTGCACGGCTTCCTGAAAACAGGCGGCTTAACGTTTGATGAGGGAAATCTTCGTTCCTTCAATGCTGATCCCGGCCATCAAGCCTTGCTGGTCGAAGATAAACGCATAGGCATCATCTTTGAGCGTCGAGCTGGAGAGGTTCTTGGCAACCCCTTCATCAACCACGACCACTGTAGGCCCTACGCCGATCTCCCAACCCTTTGTCTCTGCGACATATTTGACCGCTTTGTCGGTCATCAGAAAAACCACATAACCGTATGATTGGGCGCCTGCCTGCAAGCCCCATGAGCCGCTGACGGAGTTGTAATAGTCCTTGACCTTGGTGCCTTCAAATAGCACGCCTTCGCCATAACTGCCGCCGAATACCAGACCGGCCTTGATGATTTTCGGGAAGACGAGAATGGCCTTGGCTTTATGGGAAATGGTTTCGGAAAACGGATTGGTCTTGTACAGCGTTTGCAATGCTTGTCGAGAATCGGTGTTCAGGTCTTCGGCGGTGGCCGCTCCTGCAGTGTTCAAGAAACTGACGGATGCCAGTGATGCAACGGCGAAGAACAACGACAGGATGAATCGCGATGACTGGGTCATATCTGTACTCCGAAAAGGGAGCAGTGGATGGACTCAGCGTTCAGCACCTGATTCAGACAGGAACCGAATGCACTGAACGTTCTCCGGCGCACCCTAAAGTGTGTGAAATGCAGCGTCGCTTCTGAATGAAATCTGCCCGAGGTTTCGGGATCGGTTGCGAGGCCATCATGGGTAGTGACCTCTGCGCAGTGGCGGGGTTCCGGGGTAGTTGGTGGGACGGTAACGTTCGTGTTTGCGCGATCAAGGCTCCCGGCGCGGTGATTGTCGTGCGAAAGAGCGGCCCGCCCTTAGCCAAGCCGGTACGCGTTTTCGTCCTTCGCTGACTAACTCTGCATTTTCTTCAGGCCTTTCAAACGCATATTCGCCCTTTGCACTGCAGCCATCTTTTCCGGCCGCTTCATGCGTTTCCACTTTTTGATGTCTTCCTTGCTTCTTCCGCAACTCACACACAGGTCGCCGCTCAACTGGCAAACCGAGATGCAGGGGTTTTCGATTTCTTTTGCCATCGTCAATCACCTTTGGCCAGACGCTTTTGCCAGTCGCCCCGGTGAGTGCGTTGGCACTCTTCCTCTGAATCGAAGCGGACAGTGAGATCTGATGGCGTCAGGTCGATGTTTGCCTCGATCAACGCCATGGCTGTCAGCTCATAGATGCGCGGCTTTGCGTTGGCCTGAGCGAGTTTTTTATCGGCCAGGGTTTCGAACACCCAGGTGATCCTCAGTGTTTCAGTCAGCGCGTTCAAATCGGCGGTATGGGTGAGCCAGGTAAAGCCTTTGATTTCAGCTTTTGCTGTTTCGCACGCTTCGGTGAGGGTAGTAATCAACCGGCGCTCGATCCGCGCCATTTCACGTTTGCCAGGGGGCATTGGAGTTTCCTTGGGAGGCAATGGTGGGGCGGCGTTTGACCAAAGCATTTGGCGCCGTTTGTAGGACTGTCCTCAGCCAGCATCCGCTTCAAGTACGCGCCAACCGCCTGTTTGTTACTTTACCGACTCGCCGGACTTCAGCAACCCGGACGCCAATGCAATGAAACTCTCGCCCGCTTTCTCGGAGGCGGTTTGCGGGTCGTCTGCATGCGCAATCCACAAGGAAGCACCGAGCAGGGCACCCATGATCAGGCGCGCTGTTGCCTCGCTGTCGACTTCCCGGATGATCCCTTCATCCATCAGCTTTTGAATGCTGCGTTGCGTACTGCGGATGCACCCACTCTGGCTCGGCCACTGCGATGGGTCGCCCAGCACCGCCGGCCCATCGAGGAATACGATGCGCTGGATTTCCGGCTCCAGGGACATCTTGATGTAAGCGATGGACTCATCGATAAACCCGTCCCAGGTGGTGCTCGCCGCTTCGATAATGACCGACAGGCGCTCCGTCATCTCCCCGTCGATCTGGGCGATGACCGCCTGCAGCAAGCCCTTCTTATCACCGAAGTGATGGTACAGCGCGCCACGGGTCAGGCCCGCTTGAGCGGTAAAGTCGTCCATCGAACTTTCCGCGTATCCCTTGGCGGCGAACGCTTCTCGCGCAGCTTTGATCAGTTTGCCGCGAGTCTCCGCAATCATGTCCGCACGCTTCTGCGCCATCGCTCGTCTACCTCTATAAAATTTAACATCAGTTGCGTATGCAATGAGCCTGACAGATGGGCTCAAAGGCTCCGAAGTACCGCCATTCAGCACAGGATACCGACCAATGCGTGAGCCGCGCGATTCAGATATTTCACTCAGTAACCAAGGCCCTGCGTCGTGGCCCGCGGCCGGTCTCCAGCGAACGGGCTCTGCTCGAAATATCTTAGAGCCGGGCTACTTTCTGCGGTTCGCCGCCGCCCCAGTACAGCCAGGTCCAACTGTCGCCATTGCGCTGGAAGACCCCGGTTGCGACGTACTGGACGACCGTCGGCTCGCCATTTTCAATCGTGTGGCCGTCAATGCGGATCTGCGCCCAGGCAATGTCTGCGCGCATCCAGGACACCACCCGTTTTGGCTCCCAGCGAATGTTCAAGGTGCTCACCCAGGTCACGCCATTTTGAACGGCCTCGGTCCCCATGAAGTACTCGTCCAGGCCAGAGCCGGCGATCGCGACGTCGGGGTCGGCGAAGTACTTGGCGACATCTGAGCCAGGGGTGGAAAGGCCCTCAAGCACCTTGGCGATAAACGCATTGAGCGATTCCCGGGTGGCTGCATCGGTAATCAGGGACGGTGACTGGTATCCAGCGAGGCTGTCGATCATAAATGCTCCAGATTTACTGCGGGTTTCGAGGATGTCGTTCCTTGAAGTGGGTAGAGCATACGTCCCGTATGAGTTCATGCTATTTCGCATTCACTGCGTATGTCAATAAATATACATCGCGTAGGTCTTCGCGTGAATAACGCAGCGGGGGGATCAAAGAGGTGACTTTGAAAGCAGGTGGCTGCGAGTTTCCCTGGCAACGCCATATGGCTATTGCAAATCACTCGCAGTGCGCATGACAATAAGAGTCATTATCAGTAACGAATGACCACCCTCGTCATGTCCGCCAACGAATTATCCCTGCGTAGCGCCGTTCACGATCTCTATTGCGACCATCACAGTTGGCTCAATGGATGGCTACGCAAGCGCCTGGGCAATGCGTTCGATGCGGCGGATCTGGCGCAGGACACCTTCGTTCGGGTGATCAAGGCACGTAACGCGCTGGAGATTCGCGAGCCGCGACCGTACCTGTCGATGATCGCCAAAGGCTTGTTGATCGATCTGTTTCGTCGACGCTCGCTGGAACAGTCTTATCTGGAAGCCTTGGCCGCCATGCCCGAATGGCAGCAGCCGTCGCTGGAGGAGCAGGCGATCCTGTTGCAAGCCCTGGTGGAAATCGATCGCCTGCTGCAAGGCTTGGGGCCGAAGGTCAAGCAGGCGTTCATCCTGTCCCAATTCGACGGCCTGACTTATCCGCAGATCGCCGAGCGTTTGAACATCAGTTCCCGCACAGTCAATAACTACATGGCCAAGGCCATGGAACATTGCTGCCTGATGCAGATCCGGTTGGAGTTGGCATGAGCCTCTCGCCTGCCGAGTTGAAAGTGATTGGTGTCGCCGCGCAGTGGTACGCCCGGCTGCGCTCGGGTGTCGCGACCGATTCCGATCGGGCTGCCTGGAATGACTGGCTGATGTCGGATCCTTCTCATCGCCAGGCCTGGCAGCGCATGGTCGACGTCGGCGAGCAGATGGCGGGTGTGCCGGGCTCACTGGCTGCACCCGCATTACGCGGCGCTGATCAAACCCGGCGTCAGGTGTTGCGCAGTGTGCTGGTCCTCGCGTCAGCCGGTTCACTGGGCTGGTTGGGCTGGCGCAGTGAAACCTCCCAGGACCTGTTTGCCGATTTTCACACCGCAGTGGGTGAACGCCGTGAGTTTCGCCTGGCGGATGGCACCTCCTTGCTGCTGAACACCGATACCTCGGTCAACCTGCGATTCGATGGTCGTCAACGTACGCTCGAACTGTTGCGCGGCGAAATCCTGGTGACAACCGCCGTCGATCCGTCGCAACGGCCGTTCAAGGTCTTCACTCGTCATGGAGAGGTGCTGGCACTGGGGACGCGATTTATCGTCCGTTGTGCCGAGCAGAGTGGAGGGGTGGCAGTGATCGAGAAGGCTGTGGAGGTCCGTTCGGCGGGTGGTGGCTCGGCGGTGCGCCTGGAGGCCGGGCAGTCCCTGGATTTCGATGGCCACTCGGTGGGCGCGCTCCGGCGCAACGACGCTTCCGTCGGTGCCTGGCAGCAGGGCAGCATCATTGCGATCAATCGTCCCTTGGGCGAGTTGCTGGCCGATCTTTCTCGCTATCGCACCGGCGTGTTGCGCTGTGATCCGCGCATTGCACAGCTCAAGGTGTCCGGCGCATTTCCCATTAATGACACTGACCTGGCACTGGCGGCGCTGGAGAGCGGGTTCTCCCTGCGCATCGCGCGGTACAGCCGTTATTGGGTCACCGTGTCGCCACCTGCCAATGCGATTTTCCAGTGAATTGAAAAAAGTGTGTGTGGGTTTGCACTTTTCATGCGCACCGTTCGGCTCATCCCTCAATGAGTTTTTACAGATCGTCTTTTGGGGGAGGGTAAGCATGTTTCGGGTGTACAAACCGGGTCGGTTGACGACCGCAGTCAAGGTCGGGCTATTGGCGGCAACGACGGCAGGCGTGTGGTCAAACGTCACGATGGCGGCTCAGTTGCCGGCGCAACAGCAAAACTCGGTCAAGGCCTTTGACATCGCGGGCGGCAGCCTGACCGAAGTCCTCAGTCATTTCGCCAGTGCGGCGGGTGCGGCGCTTTCGTTTGATGCGCGTCAAACCGATGGCTTGAAATCCTCCGGGCTCCAGGGTGCGTACGGTATCAGCGAAGGGTTTGCGCGGATTCTGGCCGGCAGCGGCCTGCAAGCCGAACCCCAGGGCAATGGCACTTATGTGCTGCGTCCCGCACCGGCGACCGGCTCGGCGCTGGAACTGGGCGCCACCAACATCAATGGGCAAATGCTCGGTGCGACCACGGAAAACAGCGGGTCATACACCACGGGGGCGGTGACCATCGGCAAGGGCGAACACTCGCTCAGGGAGACGCCGCAATCGGTCACGGTGATGACCCGCAAGATGCTCGATGACCAGAACCTGAACACCATCGACCAGGTCATGGAAAAGACCCCGGGCATCACCGTCTACGACTCGACCATGGGCGGCAAATACTTTTACTCGCGCGGGTTCCGGATGTCCGGCCAGTATCAGTACGACGGCGTTCCGCTGGACATGGGCAACCTCTATGTTCAGGCCGACAGTTTCAGCGGTGACATGGCCTATTACGACCGCGTTGAAATCCTTCGTGGTGCGGCGGGCATGATGAAAGGCTCGGGTGGCACCGCTGGCGGGGTGAATTTCGTGCGCAAACGCGCGCAGATGACCCCGCACACCGAAATCACGCTGTCCGGCGGCAGCTGGGACAACTACCGTGGCCAGGTCGACACCGGTGGCCCGCTGAACGAAACCGGCACCTTGCGCGGGCGGGCGGTGGTGGCCGAGCAGAGCCGGCATTACTTCGTCGATGACGCCAGCCGCAAGGATCAGGTGTATTACGGCGCGCTCGACGCCGACCTGAGCCCCGACACGACCCTCGGGCTGGGCGTGGCCTATGAAGACGTGGACGCCAACCCTTGCTGGGGCGGCTTGCCGCGTTACCGGGATCGCAGCGACTTGAAGCTCAGCCGCTCGACCTGTCTCGATCCTTCGTGGAATACATGGCGCAGCAAGCGCACCACGGTTTTCAGTGATCTGAAGCATCAGATCAACGACGACTGGAGCCTCAAGGTCGCCAGCGTCTATACAAAAAACACCCAGGACATCAAGTACGCATTCGCTTCCGGCGCGGTGACTCCCGGCACGAACACCACCGGCATGCTGGGCAGTATGTACGATTACGATCAGGTCGATTACGGCCTCGATACGTACGTCGATGGCAAGTTCGACGCGTTCGGTCAGAAACATGAGTTGGTCGTGGGCTTCAACGCCAGCCGTTCGAAAAAGGACGACTTCTACTCGGTGGCGTTTCTGCCGCAACGGCAAAACGTGTTCAACCCCGACAAACATATCCCGGAGCCGGCTGACAGCTACTTCATCGATAACTCGTCTCGCGGCGGGCCGGTCAATTCAGTGACCAAACAGAAGGGCGTGTACTCGACACTGCGGTTGAAACTGGCCGATCCGTTGACCTTTGTGGTCGGCACTCGGGTGAGCTGGTACAACTCCGATACCGACTCCGACTTCATCAACACGGGGACTTCGGAACACTCCAGTACCACCGAGACCGGGCAAGTCACGCCATTTGCCGGCGTGCTGCTGGACCTCAACGAGAACCTGACGGCCTACGCCAGCTACTCGGACATCTTTACCCCGCAAGGCAACTACCGCTCCGAGGACGGCTCGGCGCTCAAGCCGCTGGTTGGCCAGAGCTATGAACTGGGGATCAAGGGCGCCTGGTACGACGGTCGTCTGAACGGCTCCTTCAACCTGTTCCGCACGATCCAGAAAGATCAGGCACAGACGGACTTCAACTCGTCTTGCCCATCCTCCGACGGTTACTGCTACGTCAATGCCGGCAAGGTTCGCGCCCAGGGTTTTGAGGCCGAGATCAGCGGTGAAGTCATCGAACGCCTGCAAGTGCTGGCGGGCTACACCTACACCCAGACCAAAACCCTGGATGACATCGACAGCAGCCTGAACGGCGCCGCGTTCAACAGCTATGTGCCTCGGCATATGCTGCGGATGTGGGGTGACTACGCGTTGGGCGGATCGTTGGAACGCTTCACCATCGGTGCCGGTGTGAACGCGCAAAGCGACAACTTCCGGGTGTCTCCGTCCAGTGGCGAGAAAATCAGCCAGTCAGGTTATGCGATCTGGAACGGCCGCATCGGCTACCGCATCGACGACACCTGGTCGGTGGCGCTCAACGGCAATAACCTCTTCGACAAGCGCTACTACGCGACCATCGGGACCGAGGCTTTCGGTAACTACTATGGGGATCCGCGTAACTTCATGGTTTCGGTAAAAGCGAGTTTCTGATTCGAAAGGAAAATCGGTCCGCACGTCTGTTCTTTGGCCGGATTTCGAACTCAAGTGATGCTGGCACATAAAAAGAGCCCGGTTCTGCATTCGGGCTCTTATCTATTCTCGCCTATTCCTTAATTTCCACGGTAAGTGGAAAAGCCATAAGGGCTGAGCAGCAACGGAATGTGGTAGTGGGGAACAGTACCGTCCACTTCGAAAATAACCGGTACTTCCGGAAAGAAGCTGGCCATCTTGTGTGCAGTGAACCATTCGCCGGTTTTGAACGTTACCCGGTAAATGCCTTTCTCTAATGACTTTCCATCCGGATAGAACTCAGGGATCCGACCTTGATCGTTGGTTGACGCAGTGTTGAGCATATCCCAGTTCTGGCCATTCTTTTTCTCCAGGGTCACCTTGACTGCCGGGGAAGGTAATCCGTCCTGTAGATTCAATACATGTACGCTCAGGGGATTCGCCGCAGCTGATGCCAGCGAGGAGAGCGCGCTCAATACGGCGCCTGCGAAAAACAATTTCAATACTTTCATGATTGTCTCTTAATGAGTGGCAGTTAAAATTTTTGAAATGGCTGTCAGTGCACATCCTTCGTCGAATGCCGCTCCTCCGGCACCGGCGACACCGATTGCACCGATGACCTCTCCCTCGACCAACACCGGCACGCCGCCCCCGAGCAGTAACAACTCAGGCACAGTGTTCAGATTTTCGGCATCGGCAGTACTGCGAGCACGTTCTGCCAGCAGCCTCGTTGGGGTCTTGGTCGACAGAGCCGTATAGGCTTTGCGCTGAGCGGCCAGCGTGTTGTGCGGACCGACGTTGTCGTCGCGTTGTACGGCGACCAAATTACCTCCACGGTCGACGACAGCGACAACGCCTGTTCTGCCTTCCAAATGGCAGGCTGCCAATGCGGCACTGGCCAGGTTATTAGCCAGCGTCAGCGTCATATCCTTGCGCTGCGCAACCTGACTGTCGGGTGCCGCAACTGCAAACGTAGAGCTCACCGCCAATGTGATCAGCAATAAGGTTGATCCGGTTACACGCATGCCTTTCCCCTTGGTTGAGCGTGGCTGAAAAATCGTTCGGCATAATGATCCGCTCATCCCGACAGGATGATTGCCCCCGGATTACCAATTTGTAATGTGAGAGGGCGGCATATCGGCTTAGCCTATGCGCCTGTTCTGGAGGAAAAGATGCGTATCCTGATCGTTGAAGATGAAGCGAAAACTGCCGATTACCTGCACAAAGCCTTGAGTGAGTCCGGGTATGCAGTGGACGTCGCCTTGAATGGTCTGGATGGCCAGCACCTGGTGCAAGAAAGTGAATACGACTTGATCATTCTTGACGTAATGCTCCCCGGCTTGGACGGCTGGCAATTACTTCAGATCATCCGACGCAAGTGGCAAACGCCCGTGTTGTTCCTCACTGCACGTGACTCCATCGACGACCGGGTCAAAGGATTGGAACTGGGAGCAGATGATTATCTGGTCAAGCCTTTTTCCTACGCGGAGCTGCTGGCGCGCGTGCGTACGTTGTTGCGCAGGGGGCCGCCTCGCGAGGTTGAACAGTTTCTCGTTGCCGATCTGAGTCTGGATTTATTGGGGCGTAAGGTCACTCGCAGTGGCCAGCGTCTTACCCTGACCAACAAAGAATTCGCGCTACTGCATCTATTGCTCAGTCGAGAAGGAGAGGTGCTATCGCGCGCGCTTATTGCCTCCCAGGTTTGGCAAATGAACTTTGACAGCGACACCAACGTTGTTGACGTTGCCATCCGCCGGCTGCGGGCAAAGGTGGACGATCCTTACCCGCTCAAGCTGATCCATACCGTTCGCGGTATTGGCTACTTGCTTGAGGTGCAATCTTGAAACTCGTGCCGAGCGCCTTGAGTGTGCGCCTTGCCGTCATGTTTGCCTTGGTCAGCATGCTACTGATGGGCTCTATCGGGTTTTATCTTTATCAATCGTTACAGCGAGAGATAGCCTGGCGCGATGACCAGGCTTTGCTTGGACGGTTACAACGCATGCAAGCGTTGATCAACGACAGCGACAGCATCGAAACGCTGCGCGGCCGGCCAAAGCTTTATGAAAACATGCTGGGAAATCGTGACAACCTGTTATGGATTGTCGATGACGCTGAGAAGGTGTTAATCGAAATCAACCCTGCACATCTGGTCTTGCCCAAATTGCAGGCTACCCCAACGGCGCAACTGGGTGACGGCGACTACGCTGAGCCCGTCCGTCTGGCCTGGCTGACGGTCGTCAATGGAGACCGCCATCTAACCCTGATTGCCGCCAAGTTGCTGATTGAGCGCGAGCAGATGCTCAGCGTCTACCGATTCAAGCTTTGGCTAACCTTATCCGTCGGCGCTTTACTCGCCTTTGCGCTCGGCTGGTGGGTCAGTCAGCGTGGCTTGCGACCGGTGCGCCAACTGGCTGTGCGTGCCGCTGGAATTGATGTTCAGCATCTACATCTGCGGCTGGATGACTTCAATGAACTGAGCGAGCTCCGAGTTCTCAGCAAAGCCCTCAATCAAATGTTGGCGCGACTTGAAGACGGATTTGCCCAACTCTCCCGTTTCTCGGAAGATCTCGCTCATGAGATGCGTACGCCATTGAGCAACCTGATGGGCCATACCCAGCATATGCTCAGGCATGGCCGCACTGTTGATGAGTATCAGAACCTGCTGGTCTCCAACCAGGAAGAATACGAGCGACTGGCGCGAATGATTGACAGCATGTTGTTTCTTGCGCGGACCGAGCAATCACATATCTCGATCAAGCCTGAGCGCGTGGATCTACCCGAACTAGGTGCGCAGTTGTGCGAGTATTTCGAAGGCGTAGCGCAAGAGCGGGACGTCCAGCTCATTGATCAAACCAAGGGTGAGTTGGTGGCAGATCCGATCTTGATCCGTCGAGCATTGGCTAACTTGCTTGCCAATGCGCTGCGCCATGCAACGCCCGGTACTGCAGTAACCATCACCAGCGAGATTCGGGAAAACATGTTCGAACTCAGCGTGCACAACCACGGTGATCCGATTGCTCCGGAGCACCTGCCACGATTGTTTGAACGCTTTTACCGGTGTGACCCATCACGAAATCAACCGGACGATTCCGGCGGCCTGGGTTTGGCAATCGTTCGGTCGATCATGCAAGTGCATGGCGGTCGCGTGAGTGTTGACAGCTCTGAAAGCGGGACAAGCTTTTGCCTGGCGTTTCCCCTGTAAAATCCCTGGTCTCCTTTCAGGTCAAGCGGCAAGCCATTGGATGACGCGTCAAAACGACTCCCCGGCATCCAGTTTGGCGAGCAGTTGCTCGCCTCGTTCCCAAAGTGCTTGCTGCTTGAGTTCAGTCATGCGGTCGAGGTTTTTGTAGACCATGCCCATGCGCTGATTGCTGCGCAACAGGTCGCCGTGACGCATCAGGAAATGCCAGTAAAGCGCATTGAAAGGGCAGGCATCGTCCGTCGTGCTTTCATTGACTTTGTACGCGCAGCTACGGCAGTAATCCGACATGCGCTTTATATATTGGCCACTGGCGCAGTACGGCTTGGAGCCCAGGTAACCGCCATCGGCGTGCATGACCATGCCCAAGGTATTGGGCAGTTCAACCCAGTCGAACGCGTCCATGTAGATCGCCAGGTACCAGTCGCAAATCTGGTTTGGCGAAATGCCAGCCAGCAGCGCAAAGTTGCCGGTCACCATCAGCCGCTGAATATGGTGGGCATAGGCATGTTTCAAACTCTGGCCGATTGCCTGACCCATGCAGTGCATTTGGGTGTCGCCCGTCCAGTAGAACTCCGGAAGCGGCCGGCTGTTGCCAAACAGATTGCCGCCGGCGTAGTCGGGCATTTTCAGCCAGTAGACGCCCCTTACATATTCACGCCAGCCGATGAGTTGACGGATAAAGCCTTCGGCGGCGTTCAGGGGAATCCGGTGCGCCCAGTACGCCGCCTCGACGTCGCTGCACACCTGACGCAGGTCCAGCAGGCCGATATTCAGCGCGGCGCTGATTCGCGCATGAAACAGGAAAGGCTCGTCACTGGCCATTGCATCTTGATAGTCGCCGAAGGCCGCCAGACCCCAATCGAGGAAGTAGTCCCACAAGGCTTGGGCATCGGCGTGGGTCACCGGGTAGTCAAAGGTGTCGAGCGCGCCGTAGTGGCCGGAGAAGTTTTCTGCCACCAGCGCCAGCACATCCTGGGTGATGGCATCGGCCGAAAAGCGCACGGGCGAGGGCGCTCCCATGCCTTTGGGCAGGGCTTTGCGGTTTTCGGCATCAAAGTTCCAGGCGCCGCCGACCGGGCTGCCATCACCATTGAGCAGCAAGCCGCTTTTACGGCGCATCTCGCGGTAGAAGAACTCCATGCGCAGCTGCTTTTTGCCTTCGGCCCAGGACGAAAATTCGGCGCGGGTGCAAAGAAAACGGCTATCGCTGTGCCACTGTATCGCTAAACCGCAGTCCTTGAACGACTGCTCCAGGCGCCAGTCACCGCACTCGGTCAGGTGCAATTCCTGGGGTTGCAGCAGTGACAGCAAACGCCGTAATTCGCCGGGTAACGATCCGCTGTTGTGTGGATCATTGAGGGTGACGTAATGCACGCGCAGACCGCGCTGCCTCAGCGCCTCGGCAAAATGGCGCATCGCGCTGAAAATCAGTGCGATTTTTTGCGGGTGGTGGGGCACATGGCTGGCTTCTTCCATCACCTCCGCCAGCAGCACCGTATCGTGCTCGGGGTCCAGCCCCTGCAATGAGGCCAGGTCGAACGACAGTTGGTCGCCCAGAACCAGGCACAGTCGGCGAACGTTGCTCATTTAACGGTCCCCGGCCAAATGTGACTCACCAGGGCGCTGCCAGCGAGAAAGGAATGCGCATTGGCTCGACGGGCCCGTCACGTGAGCCGCACATCTCATCGTGAACGCAGTGCTGAACAAGTACGCAGGGAAAAGGAGGGACAAGCTGCAATAATTCGCGCAGGTGATTGACGGAGCGAAGGTGCAATGGCTTCGCTGTTTCATCCAGCAAGGTGAACTGGCCGTGATCGAAGCTTACTCGCGCCAGATAAAAACCGCCCTCCAGCGAAAGCAATTCCAACTCTCGTACTTCACCCTTCGTGGCGCATTCGCTCAACGTTTGCAGGTTCAAGATGTACTCCTTGCCTCGCGTTTACTTGTACATACGATGTTGGTGTGTATAGGTTTTTACTAAGATAGTCCTAAAAAAACGAGCTGACAATGTGCGTCATTGTTGCGCGGTGATAACCATGAGCCAATGCCCACGGCAGCTCGATGTGCGCGTCAGCGACGGCGAATCGTGCTGAGCCCCTTGGCACCTGCATCATTTGTACATGTCGTCGGTGGCCGTTTTTTCGGGGGCACTCGAATTTGAGATAGAAACTATACAAATTCATTATTTGGTATAAGTTTTAAGGACGTTCATTGAGTCTTATCGAGGCCTTCGCATGACCAGGCAGCCGGACGGCCTAATCCGCCGCGTTATCTGTTTTGTTCTGATGCTCCAGAGCGCAGAACTGTTTGCCGATTGGCGTGAGGCTTTACCCGATGCTCGTCTGTTGGGGCGCGGGGACTTGCGCGTGTTTGGTTTCTCTATCTACAGCGCGCAGTTCTGGAGCCCGCGCCTGATTGCCGGTCAACCGCTGGGTGCGGATGTGCCTTTTGCACTGGAGCTGACCTACCGTCGTGATGTAAGTCGCGATGATCTGGTCGAGGCCAGCATCAAGGAAATCCGTCGCCTGTCGCCCAATTCTCTGACTCCAGAGTTGTTGACGCGCTGGGAATGGGAAATGCAGCAGGCGTTTGTCGATGTGCGCGCAGGTGACCGCATCACCGGAGTCTATAAACCTGGAGAGGGCGCACGTTTTTACGTCGGCGAGAAACTACAACACGTGGTCAGGGATGCTGCGTTTGCCAAAGCTTTTTTTGCGATCTGGCTAGACCCGCGAACACGCAACCCGGAGCTGCGCGCCCAATTGCTGGGAACAGCGAAGCCCTGAGGCCGGGGTGAGGTCAGGGCACCACCCCTTTCCCACAGCACACAGAAGGCATACATCTTGCTTTTGCTAACAATCAAATTATCGATAGCTAGCAAAAGAGAGCCTTTGAACCATGATCGCTACCTCCCGTCGTGCTGTGATCTGTACGCCCCATGCCGATGCCAGCGCCGCCGGCATGCGCATTCTCGACGCGGGTGGCACTGCCATTGATGCGATGCTGGCGGCCAGTGCCATGCTTGCAGCGGTTTTTCCGCACATGACCGGTCTGGGCGGCGATGCCCTATGGATGATCCACGACAGCCAGGTGCGCACCATCGTGGGGATCGGCCAGGCCGGGCAACGTCTGCCCGAGGGCGGGACCATCACCCTGCGCGGTGCGGCGTCGGTGGCCAGCACGGCGGGCGCGATGGCGAGCTGGAAGACCGCAGCGGACATCAGCCGCCAGGAATGGGGCTCCCGGCTGGGCTGGGCGGACCTGTTGACAGACGCCGCCAGCGTGGCGGATGCAGGTGTCGTGGTTTCGCAATCGCAACTGTTCTGGCAGACCCTGCGTCAGCCGCTGATCGAGCAATTGCCGGACCTGCATCGCCTGTGCAAAACCGACGGGCGCTGGCTACGCGAGGGCGATACCCTGCGCCAGCCCGAGTTGGCCAACACCCTTCGGCATCTGGCGAAACACGGCGTCGAGGATTTCTACCACGGTGAACTGGCCGAGGCTTTCGGGGCTGCGTTTGATCGCCTCGGTTGTGGCTTGACGGCTGCCGACCTGGCCGCAACCCGCGCCCCTGAAGTCGCACCGATTTCGGTCCGATACCGCGAAGGCCGACTCTACAATGTCGCGCCGCCGTGCCAGGGCTTGTACACCTTGCAGGCCATGGCCGCACTGCAACACAAGCCGCTGGCGGACGTCGACAACGGCAGCGCGCTTTACTATCACTATCTGGTCGAGGCAATCAAACAAGGCCTGCTGCGGCGCAATGCGCAGTTGTGCGATCCGCAGAGCAAGCCCTGGGATTTTGCTGCCAGCCTCGACAGCGTGCAGATTCAGGCTTACGCCGATGCCATTGACGACCAGCGCGCGGCTCCGTGGAGCGAGCCGGGGCGTCCCGCCGATACCGTGTGGATGGCCGCAACCGATGCCCAGGGCCGTACGGCCTGTCTGATCCAGAGCCTGTTTCACGACTTCGGCTCGGGCTGCATTCTTGGTGACACTGGCGTGCTGTGGCAGAACCGCGCTGCCGGGTTCAACGCCAACCCCGAGCACGTCAATGGCTGGGCCCCGGGCAAGCGTCCGGCGCACACGCTCAACCCGTCCTGCTACCTGGCTGACGATGGCCGACGCTGGTTCTTCGGCACGCAAGGGGGCGATGGTCAACCGCAGACACAAATGGTCCTGGCGACCCAACTGATCGACTACCAGCAGCCCATTGATCAGGCGCTGCACACTCCGCGCTTTCTGTTGGGCCGCAGCTTCTTCGACAGCACTGACAACCTCAAGCTGGAAGGCGACATGGCTGCCGCGACGATTGAAGGCCTCGGGATGCTGGGGCATGAAGTGGAAATCATCCCTGTCCGCAGCCCCATGACCGGCCACGCCGGGATCATCGCCATCGATGCCGATGACCGACGCAGCGCCATGCATGATCCACGGGGCGAGGGCACGGGTCTCGGTCAGGCGTACTGATGGTTGAACCGAGTATTTGCCGGGTGGGTGCCGCTGGCGGATAATGCCGCCGATTGCCCGCCATCCGCAGCCTTGTGTATTGGCCTGAGGCTTTCTGGACAACAGAGGAAAGGATGGGCTTGAGCACTGTCACCGCCAAACAGCTTGAGGTGCAACGTATCGTCGATGCGTTGTTCAAGGCTATCGCCCAGCATCGCCTGCCGCCGGGCACTCGATTGGTAGAAGCACATATCGTCGAAACCCTGCAAGCCAACCGCAATCATGTGCAGGTGGCGTTGCAGCGTCTGGCGATGCAAAAAGTGGTGACCATCGAAGCCAATCGCGGCGCTATGGTTGCCCAGCCGACCGCGAGGGAAGCGCGAGATATTTTCAGCGCTCGTCGCGCCATTGAACGGGCGATTGTCGAGGCCATCACGCCGGCGGTGATGCGCAAGCAGCGCCAGCGTATCGCCAAACATATGAACAACGAGCGCAAAGCCACCAACGACACGGATCGACGTGCCATCGTCCGCGAGCTGAGCGAATTTCACCTGCTGCTCGGCGAGATCAGCGGCAATGCCGTGCTGAGCGACATCCTCGCCAACCTGATGGTGCGCAGTTCGTTGATCGTCGCGCTGTATCAACGCAATGACGTGCCATCCTGTGCTTCGGATGAACATCAGGAGATCATCACCGCGCTGGAAAATGGCGATAACGAAAAAGCCGTGGCGGTGATGCTCGAACACCTGGACGAACTGGAAGGGCAGTTGGCCCTGGAAGAAAGTGCGCCTGAGGAGTTCAACCTCAAGCAGGCGCTGATTGATTAACCCTCGAGCGCCTGCCCCGAAGTGTTAACCACTTGGTTTCATCAACGTTGCAGCCGACCGGCTGAACGTTTGCCTCCCACCCTTGAACCCCATGACCGGCGCGCATAGGTCGGCGATGACTGCCGCAGGCGAGGGCGCGTCGAACACAATGAAGTCAGCGCGACAGCCCGGCATCAGGCCGTAATCCGCCAACCTCAACAGGCGTGCCGACTCGCTTGATACCCAGGCCAGGCATTGCCGCAGTTGCGCCACCGTGCCCATCTGGCTGACGTTGGCGTACAGGTTGGCCTGACGGATCAACGACGCATCGCCATACGGCGTAAACGGGTTGCCGATGTTGTTGGTCGACACCGAACAGGTCACGCCGCAAGCATGCAGATGCGCCAATGGCGCCAGTCCCCTGGGTTTGTTGTGAAACGCCTCCCGGCCCGTCAGGAACAGATCGGTGCTGGGCAGGCATGTCACCTGTACGCCCGCTTTGGCGAGATGCAGGCCAAGCACTGTCAGCGGCTCCTTGGGCAAGGCCGACAGTTTGGTCGCGTGGCCGATGGTGACGCGTCCACCCCAGCCATGCAGCAGCGTACAGCGTGCGACTTCCATGACGGTCATGCCTTCCGGGTTCAGGTCGAAATCCAGATGCAGGTCCAGATCGCAGTCGTAGCGCACCGCCAGTTCGAACAGGCGCCGGATCTGCCCGTTCGGGTCGCTGTCCATGTAGGGGCAGCCGCCGAGGACGGTAGCGCCGCTTTCCAGTGCCTGGCACAACAGCGCTTCAGTCCCCGGATTGTTCAGCAGGCCCTCTTGGGGAAACACGCAGATCTCCAGGCTAATGGCCCAGGCATAGTCAGCTTGCAAGCGGCGAATGGCATTGAACCCGGTCAGGCCGATCTGCGGGTCCAGCTCGACATGGGTACGAATGTGCGTGGTGCCTTGCACAATCGCCTTGTCCAGCACCTGGGCACCGCGCTGATAGACATCGTCTTCGGTGAACTCGGCTTTCGCTGCGCGCGTTTGCGCCACCGCTTCGGCCAGCGTGCCTTCATGCAGATGGCAACGTTGCATGATGCAGGCCTTGTCCAGATGCAGGTGGGTTTCGATCAGTCCCGGCATGATCAGTTGGCCGTGCAGGTCGAGGGTTTGCCAATCGCTGGCGTCCTTGCTGAAGGTTGCGACGAAATAGCCGTCCTCGACCAACAGTTCGCTATTACGGTGAGCGTCATCCACCCGGGCATTGATGATTTTCAGGGCGCTCATGCGACGGCCCCTTCACCGAGGTAAGCGGCAGCCAGCTCTTTGTCGTCGCGCAACGCTGCGGCGCTGGCGGCTTTGACAATGGTCCCGGTTTCCAGCACATAAGCGCGATCCGCCACTTGCAGGGCGAGGTTGGCCATTTGATCAACCAGCAGGATGGTCACGCCTTCGTCGCGCAGTGCGGCCAGTGCGTCGTACAACTCGCCGATCATGGCGGGCGACAAGCCAAGCGAGGGCTCATCCAGCAACAGAACCTTTGGCTTGGCCATCAGGCCGCGACCCACCGCGACCATTTGCTGTTCACCACCGGAAAGCAGCCCGGCCGGGTTGTCGATGCGGTCGCGAAGACGCGGGAAGCGCTTGAGGATGGCCTCGATTTCAGCGTCGGCATCGAAGGCTTCGCGGCGTGAATAGCCACCGAGCAACAGGTTGTCGCGCACACTCAGGTAAGGGAATACCTGACGGCCTTCCGGTACCAGCGCCAGGCCTTTTGCCGCAATGGTGCTGGCGTTGGCCTGCTCGATGTTTTCGTTGTCCAGCAGGATGCTGCCGCCGCTGGCGCGATGCAGGCCTGCCAGGCATTGCAGGATGCTCGATTTACCCGCACCGTTGGCGCCGAGAATCGCCACCAGCTCGCCGGGATTGACCAGCAGATTGACCTTGTCGACCACCGCCGATGCGCCGTAGTCGATGACCAGATCCTTGACGAACAGGCGCGCATCGCGGCTGCCATCCCAGGCCTGTTCGCGCGGCGTGGCCTGATAATCGGTGCCGCCCAGGTACGCGGCGATCACTTGCGGATTGCGACGGATTTCAGCCGGAGGACCTGACGCGATCGGCTTGCCAGCGTCGAGCACCAACAGGTGCGCGGACACCGACATCACCAGCTCCATGTCGTGCTCGACCAGAATCACCGTGAGGCCAAAATCCGCCAGTTTGCGCAGCAGTAACGCCAGATGATCAGTGTCGCGCCGACTGAGTCCCGCTGCCGGTTCATCCAGCAACAAAACCGCAGGCGCCGTGGCCAGTGCGCGGGCGATTTCCACCAGGCGGCGATCCACATGGGGCAAGTCCTCGGCGGCAATATTCACTTCGCCGCGGTAGCCCACCAGTGCCAGCAGATCCAGCGCCAGGCTTCGCTGCTCGCCAGTGGAAAGACTGAACGGCAGGCCCAGGCGACCCTTCTGCATCGCTACCAGCAGGTTGTCCATCACCGACATTTCGCCGAACAGCAGGGTGGTCTGATAAGTGCGAGCGATACCGGCCCGGGCGCTTTTCCAGGCAGGCAGGCCAGCCAGCGGCTGTTGCAATTCGATCTGGCCGCTGTCCGGTACATAAAACCCGCTGATCATATTCAGAACGGTGGTTTTACCCGCGCCGTTCGGGCCGATGATGCTGGTGATGCTGCCGGCAGGTGCATGCAGGCTGACGTGTTGCGCAGCCTGCACGCCGCCGAAGCGAATGCCAATGTCAGTGACCCGCAAACCTGAAGACGGGCCACGGCTGCGCAAGTGCGCGGCGATGCGCTGCTGATTGATCTGCGTGGGCGGCAGCAAGCGAGTCGGTTTGATCCAGCGTCGGGCGAGGGCGCCGAGCAGCCCGTTGGGCGCAATCCACAGCACCAACAGCAGCAACACCGAGAAGATCAGCAAGCGGTATTCGGCAAAGTCCGACAGCAGTTCCGGCACCAGCACAATCAGCAGTGCACCCATCAGCGGCCCGAACAGCATCCCGCTGCCGCCGACAATCACCGCCAGCACAAACAGAATGGACTGGGAGAACGGGAAGGATTCAGGATTGATGAACATCAGCAAGGGTGCGAGCAAACTGCCCGCCAGTCCGGTCAATGCCGCCGACAGGGCAAACGCCAGGGTTTTGCTGATGACCGGGTTGAAACCCAGTGAGCGGGCGGCAATTTCCGAGGCTTTCACCGCGCGCATGGCCTTGCCCCAGCTGCTGTGGCTCAAGCGCTGATAGAACAGCAGGGCGCCAATCATCAGCGCACCGGCCAACAGGGCGAGGACAGTCGCTGGATCAAGGCCGGCGATTTCCGGCGACGCAATACCCATCAAGCCGTTGGAGCCGCCCGTCACGTCCCGCCATTCGATCAGGCCGTGATGCACCACGAAACTGAAGGCGATGGTGATCATCGCCAGATACGGTCCGCTGACCCGAAGTGCGGGAATGGCCAACAGTGCGCCGACCAGCCCGGCCACCACACCGGCCAGTGGCAGGGCCAGCCACAACGGCCAGCCCGCCAGGGTCAGCAACGCCGACACATAGGCGCCGATGGCGTAGAAGGCGATATGCCCGAAGGAAATCTGCCCACTCAGGCCGATCAGGATATTGAGGCCCACACCGACCACCGCCGCCAGGGCACAGAGGGTGAAAACCAGCAATGAATAGCTGTCGAGCGTGAACGCAATAACGCCGCAGACGATGGCGAGCAGGGCAATGAAGACCGGTGCGGCCAGGGTGTTTAGGTTTTTCATACTTTTACCAATGCCTGGCTGCCGAACAGACCGTTGGGACGAATCGCCAGCGCGACAATGACCAGCGCAAACGTGAAGATCTGGGTGAATGCGGAGCCGAAATACAACGTGATCAACGCTTCCGTCAGGCCGAACAGCAGCCCCGCCGTGAACACGCCGCCAGCGCTGGTGATGCCGCCGAGAATGGCCACCGCAAACGCCTTCAGGCCGAACAACATGCCCATCTCCGCGTTGACGCTGAACAGCGGCGCAATCAACAAACCCGCCACGGCAGCGAATACCGTGGACACGGCAAAGGCGATGGCGACCACCCGATTGACGTTGATCCCCATCAGCATCGCCGCGCGGGGATTCTGCACGCAGGCTTCCAGCACTTTGCCCAGCCGGGTGTAACGCCGCACCAGATACAGCGCCAGGGCAATGCCGGCGCCTGCCAGCGGAATCAGCAATTGCAGCGCACCGACGTTGCTGCCGAACAACTCGAAGTTCAGGTTGACCATGCTGCTTTCAAACTGGCGTGGCTCCTTGCCGAAGGTAAACAGCGCCAGGTTATCCACCAGAATGCCGCCCGCCACCGTCGCCATCAGCCAGGCCTGTGAACCGCGACTGTGGAAGGGCCGTACCAGCCAGCGCTCGATCACCAGGCCGTACAGCGCACAGAGAATCAGCGTCAGCGGCAGGGCCAGCCACAGCGACCAGCCCCAGGTGATGCAGAAGGTGTAGCCCAGCACCGCGCCGACCATCATGGCGCTGCCCTGGGCAAAGTTGACGGTGCGCGAGACGACGTAGGTCAGGTGAAAACCCAAGGCCAGCAACGCGTACATGCTGCCCAGGCCGAGGCCGGTGACGATGGCGGCGGTGAACATGGGCTTACTCCTCAGGCTTGAGCGGCACGATTTGGTCGTTGACGACGTGGGTGAACAGGTAGTCGTCAGGCCCCAGCGCGTCATGCCTGGATGCGGTGAACGGTTGCTTGTACTGCTTGATCAAGCCGTCGTATTCGTTGATGGCGTAAAACCCGTCGCGCACAGCCTTGCCGTCGGTGCTGCCGGCTTTCTCGATGGCCAGCGCGGTGAGGTGCAGCGCGTCGTAGGCATTGGCAATGCCCACTGCCGGCGTGACGTCAGCCAGCGTCTTGATTTGCGGGTAAGCCGCTTTCAACGCGGCCAGCAGGGCATCGCCCTTGGCGCTGTTGTTCTCGGTGAACACGTAGGTCTGAATGAAATGCACGCGAGATGCATTGGGCCCGGCCAGCTCGCCAAAGCGACCACCCGCCGGTCCCCAATGCGAGACCACCGGCACGTCCCAACCCATGCGATCCAGTGACTTGACGACTTGTGCCGAGGGACTGACGTTACCGACCAGCAGCAGGGTGTCCGCACCGGCGTTTTTCAAGCGGGTCAGTTGCGGCACCACGTCGAGATCGCTGTCCTGGATACGCTCGACACCGGCGTTGGCCATGCCGCGTTTTTCCAGGGCGCGCTTGAAGCCAGCCTCGTTGGACTCGCCCCATGGGTTGTTGATGAGGATCATCCCCGGCTTCTTCATGCCGTGGTCCACGCCGTATTTCACCAGCGCTTCATCCACCAGTTCATCGACGGCGGAAACCCGGAACACATAGTTATCGGCTGCGCCGTTCTCGGTGATTTTCGTACCGGCCGCCCAGATGCCCATGAACGGCACTTTCATCTGATTGACCAGCGGCACGATGGCCAGGGAAACCGGCGTATCAAGACCACCAAACAGCACGGCGACTTTCTCGCGCTGGACCAGTTCGCGAGCGGCGAGTATGCCCTTGGACGGGTTGCTTTCGTCGTCACGACGCACCAGCTCCAGCTGACGCCCGAGCACGCCGCCGCTGGCATTGACCTCGTTGATGGCCATGGTCAGGCCCCGGGTCAGCGCCTCGCCGGATTTGGCCGACTGACCCGAAAGGGCGGCGACCAGGCCGACCTTGATCGGCGGTTCGGCCGCTTGCGCGCCACCGGACATTGCCAGGTTGAGCGTGACTGCTGCAGCCACGGGAAACAGCAGACGTTGCAGGTTTGGAAGCCGGATGGCCATAGTTGAATCTCCTGATTGCTAGCAGTTGCATAATTATTGCTAGCAAGTAGGATGCCAGTCACAACAGCCTCCAAAACAAGCGCTTTTGCTGGCTATTACGCCGCTTTTCGCTCCAAAAGAAGGCGGCTTGCACCATGCAAAGGCGTTTTCAGTCACTGGTCATTCCTTAAGTCAGGAGTTTTAGCGATGTCGGAAATCAACAAAGATGTACAGATTGTTAGCAATTTTCTTGAGGCCTCCATGGCTCCGGATCCGGTCCGGGCAGCCACGTTCATGAGCGACGATGTAAAGATCACGTTCACCGGTGGCCGCGCCATGCCCGATCCCCAGACGATCACCGCGTTCAACGGCTCACGCTACGCCTGGGTCAAGAAGGCCTTGGGAAATTTCGACTGGATGGACCGGGGCGACCACACGGTGGTGTATTCCAACGGCACACTGTTCGGCGAATGGCCGGACGGCCGCCGCTTCTCGGGCAACCGCTATCTGGACCGCTTCGAAGTGCGTGACGGCAAGATCACGCATATGGATGTCTGGAATGACAGTGCGGAGTGGTTGTTGATGCCGGAGATTGCCAAGGGGTGAGAGGGTGTTTTTGTTGATGGGTAAACGAGGTGAAGTGCAGTGCCGCAGTTTTGCCGCCTGCTTTACTTCATCTCGGTCTTTCCGCAGCCCGAACATGGGCTGCCGGCGTGCAGGCTGTGGTTTAGAAAAGCCTCCCGAGTGTCAGCAGAAAAGCTGGTCAGCGATCTGGATCTGGCGTTGCTGCGCCAGACCATTGCCTTGTCGCAGGCATCAAAAGAGCGTGGCCGTCATCCGTTCGCTGCGCTGGTGGCTGACCGTGACGGCAAGCTGATTGTCGAAGCGGGCAACCATTCGAGGCCGCCGCAGGGTGATCCCACGCGGCACGCCGAACTACGCCTCAGAATCGCCAGGTCATGTTGCCGGTCAGGGCTTGAATCCAGGCATTGTCGAACTCACCGGAAAGTTGATTGCCCGAGATCTCCTTGGTCTGGTCCACCGGCATGTCGCCGAGCCAGACCATGGCCCAGCTGACGTTGATGTCGGTGTCTTTGTTCAGCGCGTAGGTAGCGCCAGTGGCGATGCGCCAGGATTCGCCCATGGGCACGATCACGCTGCGTTTGCTATCGGAGACGGCGCTGCTGTCGTAGGCCACGCCGACATTCCATAGCCATTGTTCGGTGGCCTGGTACTGCGCGCCAAGGGACAGGTGCCAGGTGTCCTTGAACCCGGCGTCGACCGATTTCGACTGCGCGCCAAATGCCGTGGTGTCGACCTGCACACCGATCTCGCCGAACTCTGACCAGTCCTGCCAGTTAGCCGAGGCCAGCAGGGCCCATTGCCGGTCCAGTTGCTGGAACAGGCTCAGGGTTACGGTCTGCGGAACCGTCGTGTCGAGTTTGGTGTTGGTATCGTTGATGCGTTCCAGCAACCGGCCGTCGCCTTTGACATCCAGGCGGTCCTCGAAGTCCAGGTCGACTTTACTCGTGTAGGCGAGGCCTATACGCGTGCCGGGTTGCGGGGCATAGATCACCCCGACGTTGGCACCATAACCCCAGGCGCCGTCCTCGTACTTGTACTGACCATCAGTACGATCGGTGAAACCCAAGGGGGAGCGGTCGATGGCGGTTTGCGCCTGCAGCATGCCGTACATGGCCTTGATACCGACGCCCACCGACCATTGTTCGTTGAAGCGATACGCCACACTGGGCACCAGGGACAAACCCAGTAGGCTGGAGTTTTGTGCGAAGTAGCGCCCGGACCAATCGTTGTCGTAGTTGACCGCCAGACCGAAATCACCGTACTGGCCGAAGCCGACACTCCAGTGATCGTCCAGCTCATGGCTGATGAAGAAGCTGCCACCGGGAATCGGATCGAGCGCGTTGCCACTGCCGCTGCCGGCAGAGTTTGTGCCCGCGTCGCGATCGAAGCTCAAGTCGCCATACAACACCTGCAAGCCACCGGTGATTTGCGTGCCCGGCAGGTAACTCATGCCCGCCGGGTTGCTGGCGATGGTCGATGGACCCTGCGCGCGAGCGGCGGCACCCGCGTTGGCCAGGCCAGCATTATCGGTGCCGATTTCGTAAAGCATTATGCCGCCGGCCCAGGCTTGCTGGCAGCACAGCGCAAGGAGGGTAACGGATGGCAAGGCAGCGGTTCTGATTGGCATGGTTGACCTCGGTACTTTCCATTGTCCGAAATGGCGACCCCCTGACAAGACCGCCATGTTTCGCCTGTCTGATCAGTTGCCGGCTGGCATCGGCAGGTTGACCCCTTCTTTTTTCAGGACGTCACGCACGTACTGGAATTTCTGGTATTGCGACAGTTCGATCGGCCCGTCGTAACCCATGCTTTGCAGTTTGCGTGGTGGGTAATCGACGTAGGTTTTCATCAACTTGATGATCGCGGCCGAGATCGGGACCATTGTCCAGGTGCGTTCGGTGAAGTTGTTCATGAACAGGTCATAACGCTCTTGCGGGTCTTGCCACAAGTCAAAGACCTGCGGGACGACGGCCACATATTTTTCTGCACCTTTCCATCCGAGATTGGTGTCCACCGCCAAACCGCCGGTTTGCGCGCCGTTATCACCGCGCAGGTTGAACACGGCCTTGTAGTTACCGACACGGGCCGCGCCTGGTGACAGTTCGTTCTCGGTAAAGTAGAACCACTCTTTGCGCGGTGAAGGGCCACTGCCGGTGAGCACGGGCGTCATGTCGTAACTGTCGAAGATGATCGGCTGACCTTCGCGATCTTTTTCCGGCAACTTCACGCCCGCCACGGAAGCGAACGTTGCCATCAGGTCCAGGCCACCGAGCATTTCGTGGTTTTTGGTGTCGGGCTTGATCTTGTCTGGCCAGACGGCAATCGCCGGTACCCGGTTGCCACCTTCACGCACCGTGCCTTTGGTGCCGCGGAACGGCGTGTAACCAGCGTCCGGATAAACATCCTGCCAGGCCCCGTTGTCGGTGGTGTAGACCACCAGGGTGTTCTTATCCAGGCCGAGTGCCTTGAGCTTGTCCATGATGCGGCCAATGTGGGTGTCCAGTTCGACGACGGAGTCGGCGTATTTGGACTTGGACATGGACTTGTGAACGAATTCCGGTGCCGGCATGTTGGGCTGGTGCACTTTCATGAAGTTGACGTTGATGAAAAACGGCTTGTCCGATTTGGCCGCAGTGTCGAGAAACTCCAGGGCGGCTTTTTCGACGTAGTTATCAAAGAACGGAATGCCCACCACGCCGGGTTTGCCGTCTACGACAGGGGTGTCCACGTACTGGCCGTTGACCTTGAATTCTTCGACCGGTTTTTCCCCCGCCTTGCCAGACAAGGCGCCCTTGGTGACCCGTTGGAACATCTCACGGGTTTCCGGATCCATGTCCGGAAACCAGGTCGGGTCTGCGTAGGTGTAGGCATTGAGGTGATACAGCCCGACGTATTTCATTACGTCGTAACCCTGCGCATTAGGCAGCGCATAATCGGCTTCGCCCAAGTGCCATTTGCCGGTGAAGTAGGTGTCATAGCCGCCGGTTTTCAACACCGATGCCAATGTCCACTCGGCGGCTGGCAAGCCACCGCCCTGGCCCTGGAAGGCCACAGTGGTCATGCCGCTGCGATTGGGGATACGCCCGGTCTGCATGGCCGCACGACCCGGTGTGCAACTTGGCTGGGCGTAAAAAGAGTAAAAAGTGACCCCTTCTGCCGCGAGCTGATCGATGCTGGGTGTCGGCATGCCTCGACCAACACCGCCACCGTAGGGACCCAGGTCGCCATAGCCGGTATCGTCAGAGACGATAAACAGAATATTGGTTTTTTCCGTTTGTGCCGCATGGGCCAGTCCGTTCAATGACAAAAGCGCAGCAAAGACTATTGAGAGTTTGAAACGATCCGATAGCTGTTCCATACCAGGATTCCTCGTTGTTTCTTGGTGCTGGCAACCGGGTGATGAGTGCACATCTATTAACCCTTGGTGCATTGACCACCGAGCAATTAGCCTAGGTACTGCGTACAGAATCATTTCCCCCCTGTTGCATGACCGTGCACGGATTAAGGCGCAGGAAGGAGTCTAGTGCGGTTTTTTTAAATGAACGGGCGATTGCAATGTTTTATTGGCTGATGTAACGCCAGAATTACAGACTGGTTAACACCACGATGAAAGCAGTCAACACAATCGCCACATACACCGCGACTCAACTACGCATGACACTGGGTATTTCATCGAGTCGCATGTACTACATCACCACAGAAAATATCGGCGTTGCCATCCTCGGGTGAAGTGCGCACGACAATGGCGTACTTGCCGGAAAGCAGCTCTGGCAGGGGAATCGGCGCGCTCCTGTAAAAGGTCCATCCACCCGTGCCTGCATTGGGTTCAGTATTGACCTTGTCGTTCATTGCGAACGCCGCTGGCCCAGGTTGCTGGCAACTGCCTTTGTTGATGAAGGTGTAGATGCGCGGCGGCAGGATGGTCCCGTTTGGAACGCCGGTGATGTAGAAATCAAAATTGGTTTGGTTACCTTCGCCGGTCAATGTGGTCGTGGCGGTATGACCAGGGTTTCTATGGGTCGCTGCCAAAGGGAGGTTCATTGATTGGTGGTGTGAGGCGTTGGAACAGCCGAAAAGAGTTGCGGTGATCAATAGTGCTGAAAGGGGAAGACAGGGTTTCATTGCCAACCTCCAATATTGGAAGAAGTGCGTGGGGGGGACTATTGGGTATAGCTCAATAACGTCGCATTGCGTTCTTGACTATCTATTATTTATGGTCCCTTGAATCCCCCGGTTACCCGTCAGGCGTTGTCAGTTGGCATGCTCTTTCAAGTAGTGAATAGCCCATTTCACTCACCGCCCATCCGGGCCAGGATGCGCTCACGCTGACAAATTTCTGCTTCCACAGCCCGCACCTCCCGCATGTAAATCTCTACCGCGGGTGGCAGTGAACGCTCTTTCAGGTAGATGAAGCCATAACGGGTGCGCAGGGCAGGGTCATGGGCGGGCAGCGGCACGATGGCCCCTGCGCTGATTTCCTGCTCAAACGTCGAAAGATTACCCAATGCCAGGGCATTGCTGTTCTCGACGAATTTGACGATTTGCATGGGCACGTCTATTTCGATCGCCGGGACAAAGTCACCCGTCAAGGGATCGTAGGCGCCGGCACAACCCAACGTAGCCGGAAGCAAATGGGTCGCCAGTCGCAGCGGAATGCGCGAGGCCACCCATGGGTAATCGAGTGTTTGCGCCAGCGTTGGTGAAGGTTTTTGCGATAGCAGCGGATGGCCCGGGCGACAAAACAGGCGGCCCACATGCTCACCCAGCAGTTCACAGGTGAACGCTTCACGGCCTTGCAAGGTGCTGATTTCGGCGATGCCCAGGTCCACTGCACCGGTGGCGACCTGATGAGCGACTTCGCGCCAGCCGGCGACGTGGGCAGTGACCTTGATCTGCGGATGCCGGGCATGCAAGCGCGCGATGCTGGCGTAGCCGCTGGTGACACTCGGATAGGGACCCAAGGCCACTTTCAGTGCACCGATTTCGCCTCCCGCCAACAGGGTGATGTCGCGCCGCAAATCCTCTTCGGCCACCAACAGGCGCTGGCTTTTTTCCCGCAGCAACTCACCAAATGCCGTCAGTACGACGCCGTCCGTGCGTCGATCAAACAGCGTGACCCCCAGTTCACTCTCCAGCAACTGGATGCTTTTGCTCAGCGCCGGCTGGGAAACCCCCAACGCTTTGGCCGCTCGACCAAAGTGGGCATGGTCGATCAATGCCAGAAACTGACGTAAGCGACGCGGCGTCATGTCATAACCTTTATGTTATCGAAAATGGATAAAACGGAATTTTTCGGAATGAAATGAATATGCTATTCATGGCCATGCGGGTCAAATTGACGCGTACCCAATAAATACAATCGAGCGCAAATTTCCGCATTGACGCTCATGGCCCTCTGGCGCAGGAACCCTCATGCACAACAAGACCCTTCATCTGGCATTGGCAATCACCCTTGGGAGCGGCGTCAGCCCGATGCTCTTTGCTGCCGATGCAAACGGCGCAAGTTCTGATCCGGCCCCGACACAAAGCGCGCACTTCGACAGCAAGGGCAAAGCGCCTTCGTCCTACACGATCGAAGCGCAAAATGCCGTACGCAAGTCGCTTCCGTTCGCTGACAAACGCGATTTTGAAGAGGCCAGGAAAGGCTTCATCGCTGCACCGTCCTACAACAAGATCATGGCCGAGGCGGGGAATGTCGCCTGGAATATGGGGAGCTATGACTTCCTGCAGGGCGGGAAGGACTTCGACAGCATCAATCCGTCGTTGCAGCGCCAGGCGGTACTCAACATGGCCTTCGGTCTGTATGAGGTCGTTCCGGAAAAGATTTACCAAGTGCGTGGGTTTGACCTGGCCAACATCACCTTCATCAAGGGCGATACGGGCTGGATTGTGTTCGACACCTTGATGTCGAAGGAAACCGCCAAGGCTGCCCTGGATTTCATCAATGAAAAACTCGGCAAGCGCCCGGTCGTGGCGATAGTGATCTCTCACTCCCACGCCGACCATTTCGGAGGTGTCCGCGGTCTGGTCGACGAAGCCGATGTGCGCAGCGGCAAGATCCCCCTCATCGCACCCACCGGTTTCATGGAGCATGCCGTGGCTGAAAACGTCTACGCCGGCAACGCCATGACCCGACGCGCCTTCTTCCAATACGGCGTGATGTTGCCGCGCAGCCCCTATGGGCATGTCGACATGGCCATCGGAAAAAATGCCTCCCTTGGCAACATGGGCCTGATTGAACCCAATCGCTACATCGCGAAAGACTTCGAAACCCTGACCATCGACGGCGTGGAAATGGAGTTCCAGAGCACTCCCGGCACCGAAGCCCCCGCGGAAATGAACACCTGGTTTCCGCAATTCAAAGCCTTCTGGGCGGCCGAAAACATCATCGGCACCATCCACAACATTTACACCTTGCGCGGCGCGCTGGTGCGAGATCCGCTGGTCTGGTCGAAGAACATCAACAACGCCTTGTATCGCTACGGACAGCACGCCGATGTCATGTTCGCCTCCCACAGCTGGCCACGCTGGGGTAACGAGCGAATTCAGGACGTCATGCGCGCACAACGCGATGCCTATGCGAATCTGAACAACGCCGTACTGCACGCTGCTAACCAGGGCGTCACCATCAACGAGATTCAAAACGTCTACAAGTTGCCCGAAAGCCTGAAAAACAACTGGGCGACCCATAGCTACCACGGCTCCGAAGAGCACAACAGCCGTGCGGTGATCAATCGTTACCTGGGTTACTGGGATGCCAACCCGGCGACACTGATGCCGTTGTCGCCGAAAGATTCGGCACCGTTGTACGTGGAAATGATGGGCGGCGCGGACAAGATCATGACCAAGGGAAAGTCCTTGTTCGATCAGGGCAAATACCGCGAAGCCTATGAAATTCTCAATAAACTGGTGTACGCCGAACCCCAGAACACCCAGGCCAAGGATCTGCTCGCGGACGTCTACGAGCAGGTTGGGTATCAGAAGGAAAGTGCCGGCGTGCGCAACAGCTTTCTCACGGCGGCGTATGAACTACGCCATGGCATGCCCAAGGGCGTGCCGCCAAAACCCACCGGGCCGGACATGATCCGCGCCATGAGCACCGAGTTGTGGCTGGAATACCTCGGCATTGCCCTGGATGGCAGTAAAGTCGCGGATCAACACTTGGTTTTGAATCTCAAGACACCCGACAACGGTGAGCAGTTTGTGGTTGAGTTGAGCAATTCAACGCTGACCACCATCAAGGGGCAGCAAGCGAAAAAGGCTGACCTGACCCTCACGCTCAACCGCTCGGATCTTGAAGGCGTGATGGCAAGGAAAACCAGCTTCGCGCAACTGGTCGCGGCGGGCAAAGCCACCTTTGAAGGCGATCACAAACCCTTCGAACAGTTGATGGCCGCCATCACCCCGTTTACCCCTACCTTTGAACTGCTGCCGGGCACCCAGCAGTAAGTCACAGGGGCGGGTTTCATCCTGTTTCAGGCCGAGGCCCCCTTGCGCACCCGATGACATAGAGTGCGCAGGGGGGGGCTGCATCGTCATGCAGGATCCGCGTCGCCAGACAGCCAGTGGTATTGCCCGTATAAATTTACGAAAAATTTACGGGGTCTTCAGCTTTGGTATCCAATACTGCGCGGCGCTAATCTGGAACGTTATTGTCATGTCACTCGCAGCAATTCGGCTTATCGGCTTCATCCTGGGCATTTTTCTGATCACGCTGGCTACAAGCATGGCTATTCCCATGATCACGCTGGTGGCATATGAGCGTAACGACGATCTGTCGGCCTTTCTCTGGTCGAGTTTGATTACCTTCGTCTGTGGCCTTCTATTGGTCGTGCGGGGACGCCCGGATGTTGGCCAGCTTCGTCCCAGGGACATGTACTTGCTGACGACCGCAAGCTGGATAGTCGTGTGCACTTTCGCAGCATTGCCAATGGTGTTGATCAGCCATATCAGCTACACCGACGCATTCTTCGAAACGATGTCTGGCATCACAACCACGGGTTCTACCGTACTCACCGGTCTGGATACCTCATCGCCCGGCTTGCTGATATGGCGCTCCATGCTGCATTGGTTGGGCGGCATCGGTTTTATCGGCATGGCTGTGGCGATCCTTCCACTGTTGCGGGTAGGCGGCATGCGTCTGTTCCAGACAGAGTCCTCAGATTGGTCGGAGAAAGTGACTCCGCGTTCCCATGTGGCCGCCAAGTACATTCTTTTGCTCTATCTGGGGCTTACCGGGGTTGGAACGCTGGCGCTCTGGCTTGCTGGAATGACGCCATTTGAAGCGGTCAACCATGCAATGTCGCTGATCTCTACCGGAGGGTTCTCAACGTCGGACTCCTCCCTTGGGCATTGGACGCAACCAGCGATTCACTGGGTGGCGGTCGTCATCATGATTTTCGGCAGCCTGCCGTTCACCTTGTACGTCGCGACATTGCGGGGCAATCGGCGCGCGCTGATCAAGGACCATCAAGTCCGCGGATTCATTGGATTCTTGCTCGTCACATGGCTGGCTGTGGGGACCTGGCTGTGTTTTCACAGCGATTACCGATGGTGGGATGCGTTTCGTATCGTGGCGGTCAATGTCACCTCGGTCGTCACGACCACCGGAATTGCCGTTGGCGACTACACCTTGTGGGGCAGCTTCGCTGTCTTGCTGTTTTTCTATCTGACCTTCGTCGGTGGCTGTTCCGGGTCAACGGCGGGCGGTCTTAAAATCTTCCGTTTTCAGGTGGCTGCCGCTCTACTGGTGAGCAGCTTGAAGCAGTTGATCCATCCTCGAGCCGTGATTCAGAAGAAGTACAACGGCCATCCCATCGACGAAGAGATCGTGCGCTCGCTTTTGACCTTCTCGTTTTTCTTCACCGTCACGATTGCCGCCATCGCCTTGGGCCTGGCGCTCATTGGGCTTGACTGGACAACCGCGTTGAGCGGTGCCGCCACGGCGGTGTGTAACGTCGGGCCGGGGCTTGGCACCATCATTGGGCCGGCCGGCAATTTCTCATCATTACCGGACGCCGCCAAATGGCTGCTCACCGTTGGAATGCTGCTGGGAAGGCTGGAAATCCTGACGGTGCTGGTACTCGTCACTCCAGTTTTCTGGAGATATTGACCCAGCTAAACGAGGACTGAGACTACCGATGCTTGCCAAGGGGAGCAGACGGCCAAAAACGGACTTCAGGAGACGGCGGCTCGGACGCTTCGAGCCTTGGCAAACCAGCACATGGCCGCGGCGCCGATCAGCGTGGTTAGCACGGCCAGCAACAGGATTATGCGTTCAACCCCCAAAGGTGCGGCCAGTAGCGCTACCAGAAGGCCGGCAAACGGTTGAGACAGGTTGTTGAGTAAGGTAATCACGCCCACGGTCTTGCCGAAGTCCTGGGGCGGAATCACCCGTTGACGCAGGCTGCGCATGTAGACGTTGAACATCTTGTCGAAGCCAACAATCAGCAGGAAACCCACCACATAACCGGCCAGGTTAGCGCTCAGGGCGCTGATGAAGGCTCCGGCGGTGATCATCGCATAGCCGACACCACCCAACACTCGCAGCGGCAGCACCACCCGGGCGAGGAAGAACAGGATCGCGATGGTCGTCACAGCGCCAGCCGCCTGCAGCGCGGCGTAGCCATCCTTGCCACCACCGTACTCGCCAATCACCATGGCCGCCGATGTGGCCAGGGTGACCCCGATGATCAGGTTCACGCCAGCGGCCAGCGTGATGATTTTTTGCAATTCCACCTGCTGGCGGATATGCCCGAAGGCGATACGCAGCGGTTGCAGCCAGATGTCCTGGTGCTGCTCGAACACCTCCAGGGTGATGCGGCTCCAACGTTGCCACATCCGCATGCTCAGTTCAGCCAGCAGGAACAACCCGGCGACCCACAGGACCACCCAGTGCCAGCCCCAGACCTCCAGCAAAAGCGCCGCTGCCAATGGCCCGAGGACTAGCCCGGTCTGGTCGGCGATTTGAGAGTAGGACAAGGTCCTGGTGTAGCTGTAGTGCTGGAAGATATGCGGCATCAGCACTTCCCTGGCCATGATGCCCTGGGTGGTCAACACCCCGCAGAGGGCTGACAGTATGACCACCCAGGCGATGCCGCCGAAGAGGGCATAGAGCCCCACTGCCACCCCACAAAGGAGGGCGCGGTAGATCTGGCTGATGTGCAGGATCCTGACGGGCGAGAACTTGTCGCACAAGGCCCCGCACACCGGAAACGCGAGAAAGCGCGGCAGCGATTCGACGAAAAACGCCAGACCAGCCCAGGACGCGCTGTTGGTGGTCTGGAAGACCACCAACGGTACGACGAAGAGCAGGATCTGATCCGCCAGTCGCGACAGAAACAACGAAATGAAAAAAGCCAGGTAATCCCTGCGCATGATGACTTCCTGTCGAAGTGTTCGCTTCTACGTCATTCCACCGCCGATCCAAGGTCATTTGATTCAGCGTTTGTACTTTATTTGGCCAATAGCTGCGATAGAACGTCCGCTATTGGCCGCAGTGCTGCCTGACAAGAGGATTCACTACACTCGCAAGAATCGCTCGGGCCGGCATGGGCGAAGGGCACTGGACGTCTTTTCATCGATGATCTCCTCACTGGCAAGGCGTCCCACAACCGCCGCCAACGTAATTCCAGGGTGCATTGCACAAACATAGACGCCGCCCACTTTTGGTAGGTATCCGACGACGGGGATGCCATCGGCAGGCATGGGCCTCAGTCCGACACAAGCCCGTTCCGGTTCAATGGAAACAACACCATGGAGTTCGTTCTGGATAGTCTTGGCGGTTCGAAGCGCTATCGCTGCCGGCTGATTTTCCATGGCGTCGTCCAGGTAATCTTCTGCCGCCAGCAACGCACCATCCGAACTTTGCCGCACCTCCATTTCAGGGCTGGAGATGAGGGTGTGCACGAGGTTGGGTTGTGACTTGTAACGGATGAAAATGGCAGGCGAGGCTTCTATTGGCAGGGGCACGCCAAGCATGCCGGTCAGCTTCGTGATGCCTGTCCCGGCTGCCAATACCACAATATCGGCATCAATGACGCCGTTTGTTGTTTCGACTCCGGTCACCTTCGCATTCTGGGTTACAAACCCGAGCACTCGCGTCTGAGTGAGCACCTTCGCCCCATATGCCTCGGCACTGGCGATTAACGCATGCGAAACTGCCACTGCATCCAGTGCCCCTTCTTCAGCCGCATACAAAGCAGACTGGGGAGGGTTCTTGAGATTGGGTTCGAGGTCGAGAATCTGCGATCGAGACACCCGGTTTGCCGAAGCTTGGTCACCAGGGATCGGCAGCGCTCCACTCGCCATCTCGCTATAAGACAAGGCACCGGTCCATCGTATCTGCAGATCAGGCAGCTGCGTTTCGAGTCGGCGGTATTCCTGAATTGCAGAACCGCGCAGTTGCGCAATTGGGTCAGGTCCGGGGTGTGAGGCATTGATCCAGGCGAATGAACTGCCAGTCACTCCCGAAGCTATACCTTCAGCCTCGACCAGGGTGACATTCGCGCCTTTACCTGCCAAGTGATACGCCAATGACGCGCCTACGATGCCTGCACCAATGACAACAACTCGTTTGCCCTGGCCATTTCCCATATCAACCTCCGTTCTGTCGATGGGCCGATGGTACGACAGCTGGATGACTCCATGACATGAGATCCTGATCGTTCAGGACGCATTTTGAGTGTCTGCTACTGCCAGAATCAGCCTTTCGCCGGACTGGGAATCTAACAGTCAGCGCCGTCCATCAGGTATGGCGGCGCCCTGGTCTAGATCCAGACGTCGTTATTTGCCGTACGTTCGCCACCTTCATGGCCGGTATTCAGTATTGCGCGTGGTTCGATCATCATCAGTCTGGCTTCGCCCTCTGCGGCGGTTCTGTGCTCTACGCCTCGTGGCACCACGTAGAGCTCGCCTGGGGCGACATATACGCTGCCATGGGGCAGATCAATACGCAGCGTTCCCTCTAACACAAAAAAAGCTTCGTCGGTTTCCGGGTGTGAGTGCCAAATGAACTCGCCCTCAATGCGTACGACCTTGAACTGGTAGTCGTTCATCTCGGCAACCACCCGTGGGCTCCATGGCTGATCGATGAGCGAAGCCTTGTGGGCCAGGTTGACGGCGTGCGCGCCTGGTTCTTTGAGAAAGTCTTGCATGGTGGGTCCCCGTTAAAAGTGAGTCGTTACCCTAACGGAGGGACTTGGGCTCGGGCTTGTACGATCCTGCAAGTTGACGCTGGGCTCGAATGCGCTCGAGCCAGCGCATCGGCGGCACGCCGAAACAGGCGGTGAAATGTCGGGTCATATGGCTCTGGTCGTGGAAGCCCGCTGCCAGTGCTGCGTCTACGAGCGTGAAGCGATCAAGAATCAGCGCGCGGAACAAATCCAGACGGCGCAACGTTACAAAGCGATAGGGGCTGGTGCCGAATAACGCTCTGAAGTCGCGCGACAGGCTCCAGCGTTCACGCCCGCAGGCGTGCTCGAGCATCTCCAGGGTAATCCCCACATGAAGATTGGCCATGATGAACTCTCTTGCCCGCTTGGCAGCCTGATAGTCCGGGTTTTTGCGCCCGCGCGGTTTGCCTGCGACCGCTCGCAGCGCCATTGCAAGGTCAAACAATGCGTCCTGCTCCTCCAGGGTGTCGAGCGGATGATCCAGTGCCTGCGCGAAAGGTTGGCTGGCGTGATACAGGCGCGAATCATTGGACAGACCACCGGCAACATAGGGCAGTGACTCTCCGCCAAGTACTTGCTGAATCATCGCGGGATCGACATAGGCCATCCGGTAACGGAAGCCCGCCTCGGTCCCGGCCATTCCGTCATGTAGCTCGTCTGGATGCAGTACCAGCGTATTCCCCGGTATACCGTGGCGCAAAGCGCCCTTGTAATGGAAGCTCTGTACGCCTGACAGTGTCCGGCCGATGGAGTAGGTGTCATGGCGATGCGGGTCGTATCCATGCCCGCCGAACCATGCCTCGATTCGTTCTATTCGCCCGGGTTCGGCATTTCGCAGAACCCAATCCGTTGCAGAGAAAGCGTTATTTCGATCCATGAATGGCTGTCCGGGAATGCCTGAATTAACGGGGCTGTGATACGCCGTCGATGGCACGACTATACCTGCGCGAGGAATACGGGGGCAGGCTTTATCAAAAGGAGAGCCTGACTCGCAATCCACGGATTTAGTTAGCCGTTCCAGCTGAATTCATCAATATCCCGTCGTCATCGCTGGCCTCGTCAGCCTCCGATTTTATCCAGGGCCAAGACAATGCGTTCCGCCGCCTCTTGGTCACCACGCTTTCTGAGTTCGCTAGCCACTTGGTTCAACTGCTGCGCGGTGAGGCCAACATTCATGCTGATCTTCAGGTGCGACTCCAACTGCGGCGCTAACCCTGACATCGCGGCAAGTGCCCCGACAGTGGCCAGTTCACGAGCAGCCCAATCGAGGTTGTCTCGGGCGAAGATATCGCCGAACAGGTGAACCTTCAGAAACTGGTCAATGGCAGGGGCGAACTCAAACAGCGGCCCTGAGACCGGCGCACCCACCAGACGGGTTTGATTGTCGGTGCCCAGGTCGAGCAAGGCGTGGCCCGACGGCACAGGGCCTGGTTCGCGCCCCGGTTCGTCGTGAACGCCACGTGCTTCGCGCTCTTGCAACAAGCTCATCAGTTGCGAAAGTGCATTGAGGCTGCGCGGGAAACCGGCATACGCATAGAGCTGAACCAGGATTTCCTTGCACTCACTAATCGTCAGGCCGGCATCGAGACCGCGATTGAGCGCATCGCGCAAACGGGGCATATCGCCGGTCGCCATGCTGGCACCGATAGAGGCGACAGCCAGTTGTTTTGCAGTCAGGGTTTGTTCCGTCACTGTCGTTGTCTCCGAATTGTGTGTGGTACTGGCACTCGATACGTGAGCAGCTAAAACACTGGCCAGCACTACCAGGCCGGCTAACGGCCCCAAGCGGGCATAGCGATATTTACTTGGTTGAGTACTGTTCATCGCTGACCTTCTCCATCCAACGGACGTTGTTGCCGTTCTTCATGCCAGTGATAGCTATGTGCGTCATGGCAGTCGATGGCGCGGCGCCATGCCAGTGCTTTACCCCTGGCGGGCAAAACACCACATCACCGGGACGTAATTCCTGCACTGCCTTTCCCCATTCCTGAGTACGTCCGACCCCCGCTGTCACGACAAGATATTGTCCGGCAGGATGCGTGTGCCAGGCCGAACGAGCGCCAGGTTCAAAGGTGACGTAGACCGTTGAGGTGTTGAGTTCGGCCGTTGCAGTCGTCAATGGATCGACCCGCACGTGACCAGTGAAATAATCGGCAGGCCCTGTCATCGAAGCCTGCTCACCCGCACGTGTGATTTTCTGGCTGGCAGGACTCAGCTCGGCCGCGAAGGTTGGTTCGATGCAGTTGGCGGTGAGTAGCGCCAATGCGGCCAGGGTTGAATGAGTGTGCTTGGACGGCATAAGAAGCTCCTGGATCAACGTGCGAGTGGGTGTGCGCACCACGTGACATAACTGGCCGGACGGAAGATGACTGAAACTAATCCGCTGAAAACGTCACCCGAACATCATGCCGACCCAGAGCCTGCGAGAGGCCCGCTGGGTTGTCGATGCGACCGAGACGGGTATAGCTGTAAGACGAACTGAAGGATTTATAAAAGACCACCAATGTGTCAGGGCCGTACAGGAGGAAATCACCGTTGTGGATTGTTCCAGGCCGATAAGTTTGAGTGGGTAACGGGCGCTGCAAGGTGACGTGCTTTTCGTTGTCGTTCAGATCGCTCATGTCCAGGGTGAGCGGCAAACGGGCGGCAAGCTCCCGAGTGCTCCGGTTGTCCTCAAGGGTAATGGCGAAGCGCTGTTGGCCTATGGTCATCCACATCGTGTTGTTCTCCATGCCTGTTGATGGGCCGGCGATATCTGTCGCAGCGGCGAGAGGCGAAGCCGATAGCGCAAATGGCATCCAGGCCGCGAACCAGAGGCCCTTCCATCCAGGGGAATGATCAATAAACAAGGCCTTGCTCCTTGGAATCGAGGGCTCACCGGGTGTGCGGCATCGGCGAACGTGAGGTTAGAAAGATCAGCAAGGCGGCGAGCATCAGCATCGCGGCGCTGGCGATAAATGTGCTCTGGTAGCCGAGAGTGTCAAACAGTACGCCGCCGACGGTAGAGCCCACTGCGATAGCCAATTGAACAATCGCCACCATCAGGCCGCCGCCTGCCTCGGCGTGATCAGGCAAGGCGTGCGCAATCCAGCTCCACCAGCCCACGGGCGCTGCCGTCGCAATAAAGCCCCATAGGCCGAGGAATACCGCTACCGCGATAACCCAAGTGCCCGCAGGAATCAGCGCTACAGCAACAACTGCCATCAGCAGCGAGATGGTACTTAAGGTGCCGTACAGGCTGCGCTTGAGCACTGATCCGATCAGCGCTGTGCCGCAAAAGCCAGCGACGCCTATCACCAATAGCAGCAGAGAAAGCATCGGCACGTTGACCTGGGTGACCGTTTCCAGAAACGGGCGCAGGTAGGTGAACAGCGCAAACTGGCCCATGAAAAACAAGCCAGCAGCGGCCATGCCTAACGCCACCATGCGGTTTTTCAGCAGTTTGAAAACATTGCCAGCGCCCGGCGTACGCTTCTGTGTTGCCATGCTCGGTAAGCTGATCCACTGCCAAACCAGCGCAATCAACGCCACCGGAACCAGGCACAGGAACGCACCACGCCAACCCACAACTGAGCCCAGATAACTGCCCAGTGGCGCTGCCACCACCGTCGCGAGGGCGTTGCCGCTGTTGAAAACAGCCAGCGCCCTTGGCACTTGTGCCGCCGGTACCAGGCGCATCGCAGTGGCTGCCGACATCGACCAGAATCCGCCAATCACGACGCCGATCAGGGCTCGCCCAACCATGTAGATCAGGTAGTTCGGGGCAAGTGCCACAAGGGTGCCCGATACAGCCATCAACCCGGTCAGGGCCAGCAACAGGGTTTTTCTGTCCAGGGTGCCGGCGATCCAGCTGATCGACAGGCTGGCCAGCACCGCAAACGCGCCAGATATGGCAAGGCCTTGGCCCGCGAGGCCTTGGCTGACCTGCAGATCGTTTGCCAAGGGTGTCAGCAGGCTAACTGGCATGAACTCCGAGGCGATCAGCGCGAATACGCAGAGCGTCATCGCATAAACACCGCCCCAATGACCGGTACGCGTACCGGTTTCGCTCAAGGCGCTGGCATGCAGGTGGACGTCGGCGGTCATTGCAGGTGTACCTGAAAGAACTGGCTCAGCTTGGCGAAAGGAATCAGGTCGACGCGGTCGTACAGATCGACATGGCCTGCGTTGGGCACAATGACCAGCTCTTTAGGTTCGCCTGCCAGGCGAAACGCCTCTTCGCTGAACTCGCGGGAGTGGGCGTTTTCACCTGTAATAAACAACATTGGACGAGGTGAAATGCTCTCGATATCGACGAATGGGTAGAAATTCATGAACTTGGTATTACTGCTCAGCGTCGGGCGGGTGGTCCGTTGCGGCGTGGCACCGGCCGGGGTGAATTCGCCACGCGGGGTGCGGTAGAAGTCAAAGAACTCGCGCTGAATAGGGTGAGTGTCGGCATTGAGCTCCAGCACCGTGCCGCCGGTGTATTCGATATTGCCACCGGTAAATTCCGTATAACGCTGCTCGGCCGCGGCCGCGATGAGTCGCTTGCGCTCCTCAAGGGTTTGCGAGTGCTTGAGCCCGTTGCGGTTGGCGGCGCCCATGTCATACATGCTGACAGTGGCGATGGCTTTCATGCGCGGGTCGATCTTGGCTGCACTAATGACAAAGCTGCCGCTGCCACAAATCCCCAGCACGCCAATGCGCTGGCGGTCGATAAACGGCCGCGTGCCGAGGTAATCCACGGCGGCGCTGAAGTCCTCGGCGTACATGTCTGGCAGTACCGCGTTACGTGGTTGGCCTTCGCTTTCGCCCCAGAACGACAAATCCAGCGCCAGGGTAACGAAGCCTTGTTCCGCCAGTTTTTGCGCATAGAGGTTGGAGCTTTGCTCCTTTACCGCGCCCATGGGGTGGCCAACGATAATGGCCGGGTTGCGTGTGCCGCTGTCCAGTCCTTTTGGCATGAACAGATTGCCCACGACATTGAGCTGGTACTGATTCTTGAAGCTGACCTTTTGCACGGTCACCTTGTCACTTTTAAAGAAATTATCTGCACCGTTGGACATATCGGCTCCTAAGGCGGTGAATGAACTGATGAGCAACCCGAGCATTACGAGCAGTCTTTTCATGGGGCATCCTGTTGGGGGAAAGCTGAAGGCGACGCAGGCAGTTAGTGCAATGCGCGCCGCTTTTCAGGGAGAGTGGCCGGGATGCGGGTTAGTGTTACGTAATAATGAGGTTTTGATTAGCTAATGAATGCTTAATGCGGCTATAACCTTACCTAATCAATCGATCGAGCGGTCCCGCTATGGCCAAACCCAATTTCAATGATCTGCTGGCTTTCGTGACCGTGGCGCGGGTGGGCAGCTTTACCCGTGCGGCGGTACAACTTGGGGTGACGCAATCGGCTGTGAGCCAGGTGGTTTCCGCACTGGAAGATCGTTTGAAAATTCGCTTGCTGACCCGCACCACGCGCAGCGTGTCGCTGACGGCGGCGGGCGAACGATTGCTGGAAGCGGTGGGTCGTCGCTTCGATGAAATCGAGGCCGAAGTGGAAGCGTTGACCGAGCTGCGGGATAAACCGGCCGGCACGGTACGCATTACCTGTGGTGACAACATCATCAAGACAACGCTGCTGCCCAAGTTGACGCCGCTGTTGCAGATGTATCCGGACATCAAGCTGGAATTCGATATCAACTATGGCTTTCGCGATATCGTCGCCGACCGTTTCGATGCCGGCGTACGGTTCAGCGACACGGTGGCCCAGGACATGATTGCCGTGCCCATTGGCCCGCCTATTCGAATGGCGGTCGTTGCCGCGCCAGGCTACTTCGCGAAAAACCCCGTCCCGCAACACCCTCGCGATCTGGCAGCGCATCGCTGTATCGATATCCGTTTTCCCACCTATGACGGCGTGGATGCATGGGAATTCGAACGCCTGGGCAAGAAGCTTAAAGTGCGTGTAGACGGCCAGCTGGTATTCAACTCCACCACCCATATCGCCGATGCTGCGGTGGGTGGGCTGGGCATCGCTTATCTGCCCGAGGACGAGTTTGCCGCGGAACTCGCCGACGGGCGGCTTATCCGGGTATTGGAGGACTGGTGCGAACCCTTCGGCGGCTTTCATCTGTATTACCCCAGCCGCCGACAACCCTCCCAGGCGTTTTCGCTGGTAGTTGATGCGTTGCGGGTTGATCGTTCGCCTCCGACCTCAACACCCGAACGCACGGCCTCTAAAAGTTGATTTTGAAGCCCACCATCGCGTCATACCCATGACTATGCCAGACACTGGGGAGAATCCAGGCGTTGGTGCGCCGCTCGCTCTTGTCGACACCCTCGGTGTCCCAGTCTTTGGCGATGCGTGTACCGAGCCATCTTGTGATTTGCCAAGGCTTAGGGCAGGGTCGACAACACGGACATCTCTGCCGAAGGAGTCAACCATGTCAAAGCTATATCCGAGTATCGATCCGGAGGGGCTGGTCGAGTACTCAGTGGTCTACACCGACCGCTCGCTCAATCACATGTCGCAGTCATTTCAAGGCGTGATGAAGAACATTTCCAGCACCCTGAAACAGGTCTACAACGCCCAGGCTGTTGCGGTGGTTCCGGGCAGTGGCACCTTCGGCATGGAAGCGGTGGCGCGTCAGTTTGCCTCCGGCCAGCAATGCCTGGTGATACGCAACGGCTGGTTCAGCTACCGCTGGAGCCAGATCCTTGACATGGGCAACATCCCGGCGGCCACGACGGTGCTCAAAGCCCGACCGGTCGACCCGGGTCGCCAGGCGGCCTACGCCCCAGCCCCGCTGGACGAGGTGCTGGCAGCCATTGCGGCGCACAAGCCGCAGATTGTCTTTGCCCCCCATGTTGAAACCTCATCAGGGATTATCCTGCCCGACGAGTACCTGCGGGCCGTCGGCGACGCCGTGCATGCGGTGGGTGGCCTGTTCGTGCTGGACTGCATCGCTTCGGGCACGCTGTGGGTGGATATGCAGAAATGCGCAGTCGACGTGCTGATCAGCGCACCACAGAAAGGCTGGAGCGCCTCACCTTGCTGCGCCCTGGTGATGCTCAGTTCGTTGGCCCTCCAGCGCATCGAACAGACGCAGAGCAGCAGCTTCGCCTGCGACCTGAAAAAGTGGCTGCAGATCATGCAGGCCTATGAACAGGGCGGGCATGCCTACCATGCGACCATGCCCAGCGATTCCCTCGCGCGATTCAACGAAGTGATGAAAGAGACGCAAGCCTACGGTTTCGACAAGGTCCGCGCCGAGCAACAGGCGCTGGGCGACCGGGTGCGCGCCATGTTGACCGGCAAAGGCTTCAAAAGCGTGGCCGCTGCCGGCTTTCAGGCCCCTGGCGTCGTGGTGAGCTACACCGATGATGCCGACATCAAGAACGGCAAGAAATTTGCCAGCCATGGCCTGCAGATCGCTGCCGGAGTGCCGTTGCAATGCGACGAGCCGGCCGACTTCCAGACCTTCCGCATCGGTCTGTTCGGACTCGAAAAGCTGCACAACATCGAGCGTACGGTCAGCACCCTCGAGCAGGCACTGGACGAGGTGATGGGGGACGACTCGCACTGACTCAAAGCAGGCTCCACGACACCCCGAGGTACATCGCCATGCCTTCACCGGGCGTGGATCGCGCCGCGTCGAGCCCTTTGTCGTCGTAGCCCGGGGTGACGGTGGCGGCGTAGTGCTTGTCTGTCAGGTTGCGCATGTCCAGCCACGTCTGCCAGTCGCCCTTGGGCGCGTTGTAACCCAGCGTCGCACCGAATATCGCGTAGGGGTCGGCGTAGTAGCTGTTGGCGTAGTCGACTGCCACCTTCGATACCCACTGCGTGTTGAACGCCGCGAAGAAACCCTGTGGCCAGTCGTAGCGCAGTTCGCCCTGGTAGTAGTGCATCGGCAGGCCCGGCAGGCGGTTGTCGCCGAAGCGCTCGTCGTCGCGGTAATGGAAGTCACTGAAGGTGTAGCTCTGGCGCAGGCTCAAACGGCCACCGCGCTCCGGCGACCACAGGGTGCTCAACAAGCTGGCTTCCATACCCTGATGCACGGTCGGGCTGGCGTTGAGTTCGTAGGGTGTGGTGGCGTTGGCATCCGGCAACACCGAGAGCAATTCGTTGTGCACTTGGGCGTAATACCAGGCCAGGCTCCATTGGCCCATCGCGCTGTCGCCGCGACCGCCGAGCTCCAGGGTGGTCGCGGTCTGGTTTTTCAGTTCGATCGGATCGCGCTGGGCACCCGTGGCCGGGCCAGTACCTGCCGGGAATCGAACGTTAGAGCTGTAGATCAGCGACCAGGGGTGCGGCGCCTCCACCGAGCGGCTGAGGTTGCCGAACAGCTGCAAGTCGGGCGTCAGTTGATAGCGCAGCCCCACGCGCGGGGCGTAGTCCCAATCGCTCAGGCTGGTCTTGCCGCCCGTTTCGGGGTAGGTCACGGCGCTTTCTCGGCGGGTATAGAGGGCGGCGAGGCCGGTGGTCAGCCACAGGTCGTCGGCGATCTCCAGATCATTGCCCACGTGCAGCACGGTGTCCGAACCCTGATAGGTGAAGTCGCGAATGTGCGTGCCCGGCGCGTAACCGGCGGTGTTGCCGGTGGGAATGCGCACCTGCTCGCTGGCGCCGGCGTTGGGCAGGTGCTTGGTCACGCGCAGGCCCGTTGTGCTTTGGCTTTGCAGGCCCCAGAGGGTATCGCGACGCTTGTAATCGAACGTGCCGCTGACATCGGTGTACGCGACCTTCAAGCGGTTCGGACCTTCGCGTAAATCCATCGGGTAGTCGTGGTAGACAAGGCCGGTCTGGATGCTCGAATCGTCATCGATGTAGTAGGTGGTCTTGTTGCCGATAAACGTGCTGCCGGGCTGCTCACGGCGGTCATCCCGCGACACGTAGGCGGGGTTGGCTGCCCGTGGATCGTGTTCGATGGAGTCCTTGGTTACCCGACCGGCGAGGTCGTTATCGGTCTGGCGGTAGCGCAGGTAGAAGCGGGTTTCCAGGTTCGGGTTGAAGCGATAACCGAAGTTGGCAATCACCCCCTGGCTGTCGCTGGCGGTGTGGTCCTGATAGCCATCGGCATTTGCATCGGTCATCGACACGTAGTAATCGAAGTCGCCCAGGACTTGCCCGGAGCTGACCTGGCGTTGCTGATAGCCATGGCTGCCGGTCGCGTAGCGCACTTGCAACTTCGGCGCATCGTAGCCGGTGTGGCTGACGTAATCGATGGCGCCACCCAGCGCCAGTGCGCCCCTGTCGAAACCGTTGGCGCCGCGCAGCACTTCCACATGATCGAGCCACAAGGGTTCCAGCAACTCGTAGGGCGTGCCGCCGGGGCCGGTCAGCGGCAGACCGTCGAGCATGGCGTACAACCCCGAGGCGTGGGCGCCGGGAGCACGGTTGATCCCCGAACCACGGATCGAAATCTTCACCCCTTCATTGCCCGCCGACTGCGCATAAATCCCCGGTTGGTAAGCCAGCACATCCTGATTGCTGGCGACGCGGCCCTGCAGAGGGCGGCGCATGTCGACCACGTTGCTGCCGCCGGGCACTTGCGCAAGTCGCTCCTTGGCCTGTTCGATCGACAGATCTTCGCCACTTTGATCCTCAGCCCCGATCAGCACTTGCCCCAGCTCTAGGCCCTGGGCCTCGACCATGGTCGGGCAAACGAGGGCCAGCCCCAACAGCGCAGCGGGGAAGGAAGTGGGCGAGGGCATCGAACGAACTCCAGACATTAGACACGGGCAATGAACATTGCGACGTAAGAATGAACGAAGGGAGCACATGGGAAATTTGCTTTTTTCGTTGAACGAGAACGGGTTGGGGCGGGCAAGCCAGTCTCGTCATCGATAAACGTCTTCAGTCATGCCGGCATAACGTCGCTGCCTTCAACCAACAGCATGCGGTATTCGGCGCCCTTCAGACGATGCAAACGCGCCGCTTGATAGGCCGGGCTGGCATACCACGCGCGTGCTGCGGCCATGTCGGGGAAACGCAGGATCGCAACGCCTTCCGCCGAGGGGCCTTCGAGTACTTCGAGCTGGCCGTAGAAGGCAACGCGGGTGATGTCGTGGCCCGTGCGGGCGGCGGGGGCTTTCTGCGCATACGCCTGCATTTGCGCGGCGTCTTTGGTTTCTTCGCGGATGAAAATGACGTAGGCGGACATGGTTAATTCCTCAGTGAAATCATGCACAGTGCAAAAGCGGGTAGAAGCCGGATTCAAGCCCTGCCGCAGTGATCCGGCAGGGCTCGCGCCAGGGCATGCTCAGCGCAACGCTTCAACGATGGCTTTTGCCAACAGGGCACTGGAGGCGGGGTTTTGCCCGGTCAGCAAGCGTCCGTCGACCACGACTTTTTCCTGCCACGCCGCGGCCGACGAATACTCGGCACCTTCGGCACGCAATGCGTCTTCCAGATTGAACGGCACGTCTGCCTGCGCGTAGCCGGCTTCTTCTTCGTTGGAGAACGAGGTCAGCTTGCGGCCGCGAATCAGCGGGGTGCCGTCCTCCAGTGTCGCGCCGAGGAAGGCCGCCGGGCCATGGCAGACGGCCGCGACAATTTTGCCGCCGTTCCAGGCCCGCTCCACCGCACGCTTGACGTCAGGATCGTTGGCAATATCCACCATCGGGCCCAGGCCGCCGGGGAAGAAGATCGCGTCGTAGTCCAGCACATCCACTTGCGACAGCTTGCGGCTGTTGGCCATGCGCCGGATCGCCGCGCTGTTGCGGAATGCCCGTTGCGCCGGATCGCTTTCGTCGTAACCGTCTTCCGGCGGCGTGCCGCCCAGTGGCGACGCGTATTCGACCGCCACGCCTGCTTCGGCGAACACCTCGTAAGGGTGAGCGACCTCAGGGAAGAAGTACCCGGTGCGACGCTGGTTCGGGCCGATTTCGGCGGTGTTGGTCAGGATGAACAGGACGTGTTTGATGCTCATGATGAATTCCTCGAGTTGAACAGGCTGGAATGGATTTGGCGGATCCCTTTGGATGGGCTAACTTTGCCCCACGCCCAGATATTCGAGAAATTTACTTATCTGATTTTAGATATTCACAGAGCGTTATGAGTCATGCGATACGATCTCAATCTTCTGCCGGTGTTCATGGCGCTGATGGAGGAGCGCAGTGTTACCCGCGCTGCCGTCCGCCTCGGCATTACCCAGCCTGCGTTGTCGAACGCACTGAATCGGCTGCGGGACACGCTGCGCGATCCTCTGTTCATCCGTGAACGCTATGGCATCAAACCCACGCAGTTCGCTGAAGAGATCGCCCCGGTGATCCTGGAAACCCTGGCCAGGCTCGATGAAGTGATCATCGGCCGACAGCATTTCGATCCCGCCACGTCCACCCGGCAGTTCAACATCGCGCCGAACAGCTATGTCGAGATTGTTCTGATGCCGCGCATCATTGCCAGACTTCGGCAGCAGGCGCCCGGGGTCAAAGTGTCCCTGACGCCCTACGGCAATGACCTGACGGAGACGGGGGTGATCTCGGGAACGACCGACATGGCGCTTGGGCGCATCATCGATCCGCCGGATAATTTGATCGTTCAGCATTTGATGGACGATGGCCTGGCCTGCGTCGTGCGCGCCGACCATCCCGATATCGCCGACAGCCTGTCGCGCGAGCAGTACGAGCAGTTGCGGCATGTCAACGTGCTGCCGCCGGGACGGATGCGCGTCGGCCTTTTCCAGGCACTTGAGCGACAAGGACTACGACGTGACCTGGCGATTTCCGTGACGCATTTCCTCGCGGTGCCGGAAATCATCGCGATGACCGATTACTGCGCGACGCTGCCTCGACTGATTTGCCGGCAGATCGCCAAAGACCCGCGGCTCAAAATCGTGCCGTCGCCTGTCGACCTCGGCAGCTTTCCCGTCGAGATCGCCTGGCATGTGCGTTATCGGCAAGACCCGGCGCACCAGTGGTTGCGCCAGCTATTGGTGGAAACTGCGTCTGAGCTGACCGGGGAAACTCTAGAGCCCAGTGAGTGAAAGCGCGGTAAGCGGTGCTCCGGAAAGCACCGCTTACCGCCTTCTGCGTCAGGCGCCTTGCGGAGTTTCTCCGCGTGCCAGTCGAGCGTTGATGTCTTCGATGATCGCCGGCAGTTCGGCGATGGTGTCGATCAGATAATGTGGGCGCGACCCTTCGAACATCTTGGCGATGCGAGTGCGTTCTACCGCCAGTTTGTCTGAGGGCAGGGCTTTGAATTGGTCGTAGGTCAAACCCAGGGCATTGCCGGAACAGGTCAGGGCCACGGTCCACATCCCGGCGCTACGGCCTTCGAGGATGCCCGGCCAGGTGTCATCGACCTTGACGCAGGCAGCGACGTCGCTGATCCCCAGGGCAATCACGTTGGCCAAGGCCTGTGCCGGGTGAGGCCGGCCGTTGGGTACTTCGTCGGTGGCGACGACGTGATCGGCGACGTATCCGTTGTGGCGCGCAAGCTCGACCACTTTAGCCATGACCACCGCCGGGTAACCGGAACAGGAGCCGATCTTCAGCCCCTTGTCACGCAAGGCCGCAATGGCGTCCAGGGCGCCGGGGATCAGCGCCGAGTGCAGGGCGATCTTCTCGATTTGCAGCGGCATGAACCGCTCATACAGTGCGGTGACATCGTCATCGGTGGGCAGGCGATCAAACGCTGCGCGGTAACGTTCGGCGATCTGCGGTTGATTGCACAGCGTGCGGATGTGATCCCACTTGCCCATGCCCATCGGACCCCGTGCTTCCTCCAGCGAAACGGCGACGCCGAATTCGGCAAACGCTTCGACGAAAATCTGCGTGGGGGCGAAGGATCCGAAATCGACAACGGTACCCGCCCAGTCAAGGACGACGGCTTGCAGCTGCGATGGTTGTTGGTAATTCATGGTGATTCTCCATTTTTTGTTGTGGGCCGGCCGTCCCTCTTGTGATCAAGAAGTAAGCCAGTGAGGTGGATCAGAGTGAGTCGGAATCAGGTGGTCGGTATCGGACCGGAATCGAACAGTTCCGCGATCATCGGCCTGTTCCTGCGGATGCCCAGGCAGCACAGGTGGTAGTCGATGGAAAACGGGTGATTGACGAACGTGATCGGTTTGGTGCCCGGGGTTTCGGCGTACTCGACCGCCGAGACGAATCCGATGCCGATGCCCTTGGCGATGGCATGCACGATGGCTTCACGGCTGTTCAACTGCATCACGCAATTCAGCGCAACACCCAGTTGCTTGCAGCTTTCTTCAACCAGCTGACGGGTGCGTGAACTTTTTTCGCGCATGACCCATTTTTCATCGCTGATTTGCTCGACGTGCACTTCTTTTTGCCGGGCCCATGGGTGGTCGTCACGGACCACGGCAATGATCGGATAGCGTCGGTACAACTGGGTATCGAAGCGTTGATCGAATTCCGAAAGCGCCAGAATGGCCACGTCGATATCGAAGTTGAACAGGCGATCCAGGGTTTCCTTTTCAGGTGAGAACGAGGTTTCCAGTTCGATGTCCGGGTGCCGTTGCATCAGTTCATAGGTCAGGTTCATCGCAATCGGCGGCGATACCGCGCCCAGGCGCAGCATGCCGAGCTTGCGTTGCTTGAAACTTTGCAGCAATTGCACGGCTTCATCCTCCTGGCCGAACAAACCCTGGGTGATTGCATAGAGCTGGTGACCCGCTGAACTCATTTCGATAAAGCGGCCCCGGCGATGGAACAACTCGACCGAAAAGCGCTTCTCCAACGCATTGACCTGTTCACTGACGGTCGGCTGCCCGACGCTCAGGTACTCGGCGGCGAGGGTGAAACTGCCGGTCTTCGCCACCGCGTGAAAAGAACGCAGCCACTTGTGGTACTGGTACATGAAATGATCCTGTTCCTGGGTCGTCGCTTGTCGTTCTAGCCCCTTCGTCCGCCATCAACGCCTGATGAACAGCGCGACCACGGCGCTGCACAGGCAGGCACTGGTGACCACGATGAAGATCAACGACGTGTTGCCGGTACTGTCGAGCATACTGCCGATCAGCGGTTCCGCCAGGCCGGCGAACAGATAGGACGAGAAGTTCATCACACCGGTGGCGGTACCGGCGCGCTTGGCACCTACCAGGTCCGGACACAACGCCCAGAAACTGGAAGCGGGGCCGTAGACAAAGAATCCGCAGAGAAACAACGCCACCAGGCCGGTTGCGCTGTGCGGCGCCAGGGTCCACATCCACAGACTGGTGCCGGCACCGAGGACCATGTAGAGCATGATCGCCAGGTAGCGTTTGGAGCCGAACAGTTTGTCGGAAATCCAGCCATTACTGAGGGCGCCGATGGCCATGCCGACCGGCAGGGCAACGGTGATCCATTTCGGATCGAGCAGGCTGTCGCCGCTTTTCCAGTCGGCGCCGAGAAAGTGCACCGGCACCCAGACGATCAGGCCATAGCGCGCGGCGTTCTGAAAGCCGAGGGACAGCGCAGCAATGATCAGGCGGAAGTTTTTCAGCACGGCCTTGTAGCGTTGCGCGGAGGTCTCGGTTTCACCGTGGGCGACTTCGTGACTTTTGTCGTCGGCGTTGGCCACGCCGGTGTCGGCCAGTGGTTCAAAACCCATGTCCTGCGGACGTTCACGGGCCACCAGATAAAAGATGATGCCGCCGGCCAGCATCAGCAACACCGGCAGGCGGAAGATCCAGCGCCACTCCAGTTGCATCACTTCCAGCACAACGATCGAGGTGACGTAGGACAGCACGGAGGCGCAACCGGCCGCGAACACATAAAAGCCATAAACCTTGCCGCGCTCACCGGTGCTCCACCAGTTGGAGATCAGTCGACTGCCTGGCGCCCAGCCCAGCGCCTGGAAGTAGCCGTTGATTCCCCAAGGCAGGATCAGCCCGGCAAAACCGCTGGCGAAACTGGTCACCCAGTTGGCGCCGCAGGACAGCACCGCGCCGAGGGTCATGATGCGCCGGCCACCGAATTTGTCGGCCAGGTTGCCATTGATGGCCTGGCCGATGGCGTAGGCCCAGAGCATGGCGGCCGATACCCAGCCAAGGGTTTCCTTGGACAGGCCGAACTCGGCCTGGATACCGGGTATGGCAAAGCCGAACGTTTGCCGTCCGGTGTAGAAAAACAAATAACAAAACATGGCTGCCAGCAGCATGCGCCACTGGGCGACCCGGAACGATGAAGTGTGTACGGCAAGACCTGGCATGGTTTGGGCACGATTCATGATCTTTTCCTTATTCTTGTTGGGTCCCGGCGACTTGCATCGCGGGGTGCACTCTTTTCAGGTGCAGCAGGAAATCGTCGCGGCTCGTTACGCCGCTGGCAGTGCTGTGTCGGGGGCTGGCAGGCCCTAGGCCGCTCGTGAACCGATGAAGTTCTTGCCGCGTGCACCTTGCATCGCGAAATCGATCATTTGCTGGGCCTGCGTGGCCGTGACGCCGTAGTCGGCGAACTCGGTTTTCACATTGAGGCTGTGCAGGAAGTTGCGCAGCCGGTCCTGGGCGTGGTGCAGGTCATTGCCGAAAATGTGCTGGAGAGTGCGATCGCGTGCTTCGTCATGGCCCCAGGCAAGACCGAGAACCAGCGGCAGGGTGAAGGAGCAGGCGATGCCATGGGGCAGGCCGTGGTGCAGGGTCATTTCATAGGAAATGGAATGGGCCAGGGCAGTCTTGGTGTTGGAGAACGCCAATCCCGCCTTGAGCGCTGCCAATGCCATGCGACTGCGCAGTTCCTTGTTGGACAGGTCACGACTCAGGAGCGGCAAGCATTCGAGAATGTCCGAGATCGCGGAGACGGCGAAGGTGTCGGAAACCGGGTTGGCGTTGATGTTCCAGACCGACTCCAGGGCATGGGACAAAGCATCCAGCCCGGTGGAGATGGTGACGCTGCCGGGAACGGTCAGCATCAATTCCGGGTCGACGATCGCCACTGCGGGCCAGGTGCATTCCAGATGCAGAGAGTATTTTTTGTGGCTGGCGGCGTCCCAGATCGTAGCCCAGGGCGTGACTTCGCTTCCGGTGCCCGCTGTGGTCGGCGCCGCGATCAACAGTTTGCGGCGCGCCGGGGTGAAAGGCTTGCCCGTTGCCAGCAACGCGAGCAATTCGTCAAAACGCCCCGACTCGGTGCCCACGATCAACGTTTTGGCCGTATCAATGGCACTGCCACCGCCGACAGCCACCACCGTATGGCAATCTCCAGCCTCTTGCCAAAAGCGCTCATACGTACCGCGCAGTTGAGCCACATCCGGATTGGGTTGCACATCCTCGATCACATGGATCAAGCGATCGCCGAGCAAGTCGTGGATTCGGTCAACCAACCCCAGCTCCCGGGCTTCGGGGAAGGTGACGAGGGTGACTTTCTGATTTTCGGTGAGGGAGACAAGCTCCTCCAGGCTACCCCAGCCGAAACGCGTATCGACGGGGTTGTGGAATCGGGCAGTCATGGCGGGTCCTTGGTTCTTGTTGTTGGAAGTGGCTCCATGCTCGCGGCCAGGCATCAACTGCACAAATCGATAATTCGCAGGTTCGCATCGGCTGAACCGATAACACAGTGCAACGGGCGCCGACTGCGTCAGCGTCACGCACATAACGGATACGACGCCAGAACGGCGTCGTGGAAGGGAGTAGCGGTGTTGGCAGACCTGCTGTTACTGCTTCGGCTCTTTGACTTCGTCTGGCGAGCCGCTCGATGTCGCGGCATCTTTTTCGGCGGCACTTGTATCCGCCCCGGAGTTGGAGCCCGATGCCTCTTCGCCCTTTTTGTCGGCCTTGTCCGCGTTGGATTCAGCGCCTTGAGCATGGTTGACGCCCGGCAGGGCGGCAGGAGGAACAGCGGAGCCAGAGCTGGCTGTTTCAGCGGCGAAGGCGAAAAGCGAGCCGGTCGACATCAGGCTCGCAAGCAGGAATACAGCGGCTTTACGATTCATGATTCGAGTCTTCCACAGGAGGGGATGTACAACGTTGGAATAGCGGGAGACGGGAAGGTGCTGAGCGGCTGACCAGCGGTTATCAGCGACTAATTACAAGCGTCGGCGACCGCTTTTTCGGCCCGATTGAGTTCCTGCTTGATGTCCGTGGTGATGCGCTGTTTTTTCAGCTCTTGACCCAGGAACGGTTGGTCGCCTTTGGATTTCACTTCCGCATCTTCGGCAACGATCTGCGCTTCGATGACGGCCGAATGTTCGTCGATCACCGCATTGACCTCCGCTTCATTGCGGGCGGTGTCCAGCGCTCGAACCAGTTTGCCGGCCTCGGCTTTTTCCGCCTCGGCATAGCCTTCGACCGACAGACCGGCGGTCATGGCCCGTGCCTGGGTTTTCAGGTCTTTGAGATGCTCCTGATTTGCCAGGCACACCGCTGCCTGGCGCTGGCTTTCGACCTGCTCCCAGCGGTTCAGCCCATAGATTCCGGCACCCACAACGAAAAGGGTCAGGGCGGCACCCAGCACTTTGCTTTTCATATCTCACCCCGCGTGTGCGCCGCGAAACAGTCTTTCGCCATCATTGGCTGACTCCATTCAAGGATAAAAAAGCGTAGCAGACCCCGCATCCAGTTTGCTCGATACATTCTTTACCGGTTGGACGTGCGACGAGAGGAGGGCGCCTCACTATGCACCCTCCTTGTGATAAGGGTATTACCTAGCGTAATGCGGCAAATCCCGTGATCAAGGGGATTTGCCTCAATACCCCGGATCCGGGCGCTGACATAGGCTGGCGTAATGGGAAGCCGTCGATGGCTGACAATTGCCGGAGTGGGTTATGCGTTTTTTTGAATTGATCACTTTTACGGTGCGCGTACGCACGGTGGCGGACGCCCTGACGCGTATCGAGTTCGCGTTGGCACAGCCAGAGGTGGGCGGCAAGCTGATGGGGTGCTGGGCTTCGGAACTGGGCAAGCTGAACCAGATCGCCGTGCTGCGCGGTTTTGCCGACGAAAACCTCAGGCAAGCGGAGCGCGAGCGGTTTCTGCTGGCGGGCGACGTGTTTGGCATCGGTGCGTACATCACCGATTTGCGCATTGAAAACTACAGCCTGTTTCCCTTCCTTGAGCCCCTGAGTGCCGGTCAGCACGGCCCGTTCTACGAGCTGCGGGTGTACGACCTGATCAGCAGCGGCCTGCAACCGACCCTCGACGGTTGGCGCAAAACCATCGAAGCACGCACCGCCGAACCGTATTCACCGGTGTATGCGGCCTTTTACGCCACCGACGGCTCGCTGCCGCGCTACTTGCACATCTGGCCATGGACGACCCTTGAACAGCGCCTGCAAGTGCGCACCCAAGCCGTCGCCGACGGCGTCTGGCCACCGGAAAACTCCGGCCCGCAACTGCAGGACATGTGCTCGACGATTTATCTGCCGGCGAAGTTTTCGCCGTTGCAGTGAAGCGGCGTTCTACGGCGTTGGCTCAAAATCGATCCAGCCTGTAAGCCGCAATCGTCGGTAATCCATGGCTCTGGAAAATGCTCGCCGGTGAGGCCAATTGGGCGATCAGTTCCGCGGTGACCGCTGCCTGCGTCAACCCCAGATGCTGGTGCCCGAAGGCGAGCAGTACCTTGCCGTTGCACGCGCTGTCGATAATCGGCAGCGAGTCCGGCAGGGACGGGCGAAAACCCATCCACGGCGTCGCCGCCTCAGCGTTCAGGTCACGACGGAACAGGCCTTTGCTCAGGCGGTGCAACTGCCATGCGCGCTCCATGCTCGGCGGGCTGTCGAGGCCGGCGAACTCGACGGTGCCGGCCAGCCGCAGCCCGTCGGTCATCGGCGTCATGATGAACTTGCGCTCCAGCGAAGTGACGGCGAACGGCAATCGCTCATGCTCGTGAGGCAGCATCAGGTGATAACCGCGCTCGGTGTCCAGTGGCACCTTTTTACCGGTCAGCCTCTGGGTGAGCGGCGCTGAGTGGGCGCCGCAGGCGATCAGGACCCGGTGGCTGCTCAGCTCTCCCTGATCGGTGATCAGCGACACCCCCCCAGCATCCAGATGTCCGTCCTGCACCCGGCGCTTGAGAAATTGCACACCACTGGCTTTAGCTGCGTGGATCAGTTCGCAGACCACGCGAAAAGGGTCGAGGAAATGCCCGGTGCGCTCGAAGAACAATCCCCCCTGCAGGTGTTCGCTCAGTTGCGGTGCGGCATCGCGCACGGCGTTGGCCTGCCAGCGCTCGACCGGCACCTGTTGCTGGCGCATGCGCGCCTGCAGCGCTTCAATCGCCGGTTGCGAATCGGCGCGTTCGAACACCAGCAACGAACCGTCCTCCTTGAGCAGGTCGGGACGGACGATCGTCTGCAACAGCCGTTGCCACGCGCCGAGGCTGCTTTCATTGAGCGCGCGTATGCCGGCCACCGTGCGCTGGAATGGCGCCGGACGCAGGTTCAACAGTAGCCGGGCAAACCACGGCAGGGCGCGCGGCATGTACTTCCAGTCCAGGCGCAACGGCCCCATCGGGTCCATGAGCATGGCAGGCAAGCGTTTCAGGATCGACAAATCCGCGATGGGAAACACCTGCTCGGTCGCCAGATGCCCGGCATTGCCGAACGAGGCACCATGGCCGGGCTCCTGCTGGTCGACGACCGTCACCCGCAGCCCCAGGCGCGCCAGTTGCAGCGCGCAGGCGACGCCGATGATTCCCGCGCCGATGACGGTTATGTCGTGGCGATTGTTGGCAGTGGATTCGTTGGACATGTCCTAGGCCTCTCTCTGGCCGTCGAGCAGACGCCGCAACTGCAGAGGATTGCCGTGCTGGAGGGCGGCGGGCAGCAAGGTGTCCGGGAAATCCTGGTAGCACACCGGCCGCAGGAAACGCAGGATCGCAGCGGTGCCGACGGACGTCGTGCGTGCATCGGAAGTGGCCGGGAAAGGCCCGCCATGGACCATCGCATCGCACACTTCGACACCGGTCGGCCAGCCGTTGACCAGCAGGCGGCCGGCCTTGCGCTCAAGCACCGGCAGCAAGGCCCTGGCACTTTCCAGGTCGGCATCATCGAGGTGCAGGGTGGCGGTCAATTGGCCTTCCAGATGCTCGGTGACCTGGCGGATTTCATCGTCGCTGGCGCATTGCACAATCAGCGAAGCCGCACCGAACATTTCCGCCTGCAACGCGGCATTCGCCAGAAAATCCGCTGCCTGGGTGACGAACAGGTGTGCCTGGCACTGGTTCGGCGTTTCGCCGCGCGGGCCGACGGCCACGGTTTGCGCGTGGGTATTTTCAGCCAGCGTTTCGACGCCGTTTTCATACGCGCTGAAGATACCGGGGGTGAGCATGGTCTGGGCCGGGCTGCGCTGCACGAGGTTTGCTGCAGCCTTGATGAAAGCGTCCAGGGCCGGGCCTTGGCGAGCCATCACCAGGCCGGGATTGGTGCAGAACTGACCGGCACCCTGGGTCAGCGAGGCGACGAAGCCCTGCGCCAGTGCCTCGCCACGCGCTTCGAGGGCCGCGGGAAATAGCAGGACCGGATTGATCGAACTCATTTCCGCGTAGACCGGAATCGGCTCAAGGCGCGCCTGAGCCGCGTTGATCAAGGCCATCCCGCCGCTGCGCGAGCCAGTGAAGCCCACGGCTTTGATTCGCGGGTCGCTGACCAGGGCGATGCCGACTTCGCGGCCGGAGCCGAACAGTAACGAGAACACGCCTTCTGGCAGCGCGGACTTCTGCACCGCACGGGCCACGGCGCGGCCGACCAGTTCGCTGGTGCCCGGGTGCGCACTATGGGCCTTGACCACGACCGGGCAACCGGCGGCCAATGCCGAAGCGGTATCACCACCGGCCACCGAGAAGGCCAGCGGAAAATTGCTCGCGCCAAATACGGCTACCGGCCCCAGCGCTATCTGGCGCTGACGCAGGTCCGCGCGTGGCAGCGGCTGGCGTTCCGGCAATGCCGCGTCGACCCGCACGTCCAGCCATTCTCCGGCGCGCACGGTGCGGGCAAAGGTGCGCAGTTGCTGGCAGGTGCGGCCACGTTCACCCAGGATGCGCGCACGCGGCAGACCTGTTTCGGCCACGGCGCGATCGATCAACTCATCACCCAGGGCTTCGATTTCAGCGGCAATGGTTTCGAGGAATTCGGCGCGGGTCGCCAGTGAGGTCTCGCGATAACGGTCGAAGGCTGCCCATGCCAACGCGCACGCCTGTTCGACATGCTCGCCGCTGCCGCCGAGGTAGGCCGGCTCCAGCGGCAGGTCGGTGGCTGGATTGATCGCCCGAATCGCTTCACGGCGACCGGTGATTGCTTGCTGACCGATCAGCATGTTGCCTGTGAGAGTCATGGCATTTCCTGAAAAAAAGAGGAGGGGACGAAAATAAAAGCGGCGCGACCGGCGCGCCGCCGTGCAGGCGAACAGAACGTCAGGCGACGTTCTGTTCGGCCGACCAGTGCTCGTACCACTGGCGGAACAACGCGTACTGGTTCTCGGCGTAACGACGCTGGGCATCGCTGAGGGCATCGGTTGGGTTGAAGTGCAGGGCGTATTCCTTGTCGCCGTTGAGCACCATCAGGTGTTTGTAATAGAGCACCAGGTCGCAGCCTTCGTCGAAGGACGACAGCACCGCCAGGGCCGCTTCCAGTTCCCGAGCCTGACGGCGGGCCTTGGCGTCGCCTTTGGCGGCTTGCTTGCTCAGGGCCACCAGTTGCAGCACTTCGCGCGGCAGCGCATTGCCGATACCGGTAATTGCGCCGGTGGCGTTGCAGTTGACGAAGCCGTGCACCACTTGGGTGTCGACACCGACCATCAAGGTTACGTCGTTGTCCTGGGAGGTGATGTGTTCAGCGGCGTAGCGCAGGTCGGCGGCACCGCCGAATTCCTTGAAGCCGATCAGGTTCGGGTACTCGCGACGCAGTTCGAAGAACAGGTCCGCGCGGGTCGCGAAGCCGTAGTAAGGGCTGTTGTAGATCACTGCCGGCAACCCCGGCGCCGCCTTGAGAATTGCCGCAAAGTGCGCTTTTTGCGCGGTAGCCGAAGCGCCACGGGACAGCACGCGCGGAATGACCATCAGGCCATGGGCGCCGACTTTGGCGGCGTGGGCCGCGTGGGACACGGCTTCGCGGCTGTTGACCGCCCCGGTGCCGACGATGGTCGGGATGCCGGCGGCAACCAGGCGTGCCACGCCTTCCTGACGCTCGGCTTCGGTCAGCAACGGCCAGTCACCCATGGAACCGCAGTACACGACGGCGCTCATGCCGATGTCGATCAGCTCGCGACCCTTGGCCACCAGTGCGTCGAAGTCCGGTTTGCGCTCAGCGGTGCATGGGGTCATCAGTGCAGGCATGCAGCCAGTGAAAATGTTGTCGCTCATTGTTGTAACTCCTTGAAGCGTTCATTCAGCTCTGTTGAGGGTGTAGGCGCCGCGAGGGCGGCATCCGGCGCGGGGCTCAAATGCCCCACGCAAAGGGATCCTGTTCGTCGATCAGCAGCGTGGCGTCAGCGGTCATGTAGGCGCGGCCGGTGATGGATGGGCGCACGCGTTCGCCTTCCCATTCATAGCTGCCGACAAACCGGCTGCCGGTGATGCTGGCCTGGACCCAGCGCTCACCGGCGGCGAGTTTCCCGTCGGCCGCCAGGCAGGCGAGTTTGGCGCTGGTGCCGGTGCCGCAGGGCGAACGGTCATAGGCTTTGCCCGGGCACATGACGAAGTTGCGGCTGTCGGCCTGATCGTCGTCGGCGAACAGTTCGACATGGTCGATCAGCGCGCCGTCTTCGCCATGAATGCCTTGCGCTTCGAGGGCCTTGAGCATCGCCCAGGTGTATTCGGTCAGGGCTTCGACGTTGTCCATCTGCAACGTTTTGCCATGGTCGGACACCAGGAAAAACCAGTTGCCGCCCCAGGCGATATCACCCAAGACACGGCCATGGCCAGGCACGTCCACGGGCACCTGCTGGCGGTAGCGGTAAGCCGGGACGTTACGCAGCGTGACGTTGCCGTCAGCATGCAACGTGGCGTTGACCGGGCCGACCGGCGTGTCGATCTTGTGCTCGCCAGGGCCGATCAGCCCCAGGTGCTGCAACGAGTTGACCAGGCCAATGGTGCCGTGACCGCACATGCCAAGATAGCCGGCGTTGTTGAAGAAAATCACACCGCACGCGGCATCCGGTGATACCGGTTCGCAGTACAGCGCACCGACCAGCACGTCGTTGCCACGGGGTTCCAGCAGGCAGGCCCGACGCCATTGGTCATGCTGGTCGCGCAGGGCATCGCGCTTCTCGGCCATGGTGCTGCCCGCCAACTGCGGAAAGCCTTTCATTATTAGGCGAGTGGGCTCGCCGCCGGTGTGGGAATCGATGATGTGTACCTGTTTCATATACCGTCCAATGAGAGGGGCACCAGGTGCCTGAATCAGCGAGATGTCTGGATGGATGCGCCGATCGGGCGCGGGCCGGCAGCGGTGCTGGTGCGTGGCACGTCGGATTCGTTTTCACCATCCTCGGCGTCCAGTCGAACCAGATGTGCCGGCACACCGGTTGCTGCGCCCCAGCAGTAGATGCCCATGGCGCAAGCGGCGACGACCAGCGTGTCAAAAGGATGGGTGAGGACACCCAGGCCGCCGAAGCTGCCGAGCCACGACAAGACGATGGTCACCGCGTAGAAACCGATCAGCCATGCCGATGAGCGCACCTGCTGGGCCAGGCTCAGGTGTTGGGTCGGCACGAAGCGAGCACACAGCAGATAAATCACGAACATCAGGATTTGCAGGCCGAGCAGCCAGGACACGGTGTTCCAGCCGGACCAGTAGACGATCAGCGAGGCGATGACGAACGACACCGGACCGAGAACGCACATCCACTTGACCCGGAACGGGCGCGGCATGTCCGGGGCGTTGCGCCGCAGGGCGGCCACGGTCACCGGCGCCACGGCATAGCTCAGTACCAAGGCGGCGGAGACGACGTTGATCAGGGCTTCCCAGGACGGGAAGGGCAGGGTCCAGAACACCGACAGGGCGAAGGTCAGCCACAGCGCCGGGCGCGGGATACCGGATTTTTCGTCAATGCGGGTAAAGACTTTGAAGAAGGTACCGGTTTGCGCCCAGCCGTAGATCACCCGTGGCGTGGCGTTCATGTAGATGTTGCCGCACCCGCTTGGGGAGATCACCGCGTCGGCGACCACCAGATAAGCCAGCCAGCCGACACCCAGTGCCAGGGCAATGTCGCGGTAAGGCAGTGCCAGTTCCTTGGTCACACCGGCCCAACCGTTGGCGAGCATTTCAGTCGGCACGCCGCCGAGGAATGCCACTTGCAGCAGGACATAAATTGCCGTCGACAGCAGCACGGAAAGGATCAGCGCAATCGGGATGGTGCGTTGCGGGTTCTTCACTTCGCTGGCCACCGAGATGATCGGTGTCAGCCCCAGGTAAGCGAAAATGATGCCGCCGGCAGACACCGCCATCTCGACGCCGGACAGGCCGAATGGCGCAAAGCCCTGAGCCTGGAAGTTCGCCGGTTTGAAGAACGTGAACAGCACGCCGATCACCAGCAGCGGCACGATGAACTTGAACACGCTGACCAGGTTGTTGGCCTTGGCGAAGGTTTTCACGCTGCGATAGTTGAGCAGGAAGAACAGGCAGAGCAGGCCAAATTGCACGAGCCAGCCCAGCACCGTAGGGTCGCTGGAACCGGTCTTGGTCAGCTCGGGAAACCAGGCGGCGGCGTATTGGCGCGAGGCGACCACTTCAATCGCGACCAGGCTGGAGAAGGCGATCAGGGTGATGAAGCCCATCAAGTAACCGAGCAACGGGCCGTGGGAATAAACCGGGTAGCGAACTACGCCGCCGGCACGGGGCAGTGCCGCGCCCAATTCGCAGTAGACGATGCCCAGCAGCAATACCGCAAAACCGCCCAGCAGCCAGGAAAAGATCCCGGCCGGCCCCGCAATCGCGGAAACGTGACTGGCTGCGAACAGCCAGCCGGAACCGAAGATGGCCCCCAGCCCGATAAACGTAAGGTCTATCAATGAAAGTTGTTTTTTGAACTTGCCGTTGCCTGACATAGGGTCGCCTTCTTGTGGGTTATTGGATAGGCAGGTGTGATGTCACTGATAACGCTGTCGCCGGTGTCGCCGAAGGCAGCAATGGCGATAGATTGAACTCGCCGGGGCGGGTGCGATTGATGGTTTGTGCAAGTCGCGATGACGAAATCGGCACAATGCCGAACGCGGATCCGTGGCGCCGATCCCGTCTCGACAGCGCTCCGGCCTTGGGGCAAGCTGCCGGACTTTCGTCGATCCGGACCGAGGGAGAGAGACTCATGACGCAGAACGCCTTTGCGATCCTGTGCCAGGCCAACGAGCAGCATCGCCCTGAAACCATGGAGCAATTGCTGGCAGGCGTGGCGCTTGTGCTACCGATGCTGGACGTCATCCCCAACGCCGCGATCTTCATCAAGGATGTTCAGGCACGTTACGTCATGGCCAATCAAACGCTGGTGCAGCGCTGCGGCCTCAAGCAGTTGCAACCGTTGCTGGGTAGAACCAGCGCCGAGGTTTTTCCCGAGCAATTGGGGCCTGGCTATACCGAACAGGATCGACGGGTGCTGGAGCAGGGTCTTGTCCTGGAAGACCAGCTCGAGCTGCATCTGTACGGCAGTCGCGAGCCCGGTTGGTGCCTCACGCACAAACGGCCACTGTACAACCGCCAGGGTGAAATCATGGGCCTGGTGGGCATTTCGGTTGACCTGCAATCGGCCAGCGACACCCATCCGGCATACCAGCGCCTGGCAGCGGTAGACGAACACATCCGCACCCATTTTCACCGTCGCGTCAGCCTGGGCGAGCTGACGCGTATCGCCGGCATTTCGGTGGCGCAGCTGGAACGGTACTGCAAGCGCGTGTTCCACCTGACGCCGCGCCAGATGATCCAGAAAGTGCGCCTGGAACACGCGCACCGTCTGCTCCACACCGATATGCCGATCACCGATGTCGCCTTGCAGTGCGGCTACACCGACCACAGTGCTTTCACCCGCCAGTTCAAGGCGCTGACCGGTTTTACCCCGCGCCAGTATCGGCAGGCAACGGGCGGTTGAAGAGGGCCGGGATTTCTCTCCTGACTTGCCATGTCGAGCGTTTGACCTTGGACTAGACTCACGCGGTTAGTGTGCGAGTCGAGTCTCCAGCAACGGGCTGCCTAACGTCAGTCACTGGCAATTTTGAGGTCTTGGTCATGGCAAAGGATAAGAAAAAAGCGGCGAAGGGTTCCACAGAAGACCTGAAGTTGAAGAACAAGGACTATCTGGAACAGCTGCGCCGGTTGCACGTCGAGATGGTCAAGCTTCAGGAGTGGGTGAAAGAGCACGGCATCAAGGTCTGCATCGTGTTCGAAGGGCGCGACGGCGCGGGCAAGGGCGGGACGATCAAGGCCATCACCGAACGGGTCAGCCCCCGGGTCTTTCGCGTGGTGGCGTTGCCTGCGCCGAGCGAGCGTGAAAAAAGCCAAATGTATGTCCAGCGCTATTTGCCACACCTGCCGGCGGCGGGCGAGGTGGTGATCTTCGATCGCAGTTGGTACAACCGCGCGGGCGTCGAGCGCGTGATGAACTTCTGCACCCAGGAACAGGTGGACACCTTCCTCAAGTCAGTCCCTCATGTGGAGCGCGCCATCGTCGACTCCGGGGTCATCCTGCTCAAGTACTGGCTCGAAGTCAGCCCCGAAGAACAGACCCGCCGCCTCGAAGCGCGAATCAAGGACGGGCGCAAAATCTGGAAACTGACACCCATGGACCTCAAGTCATACAGCCGCTGGTTTGACTACTCGCGAGCCCGTGACGACATGTTCGCAGCGACCGACTCCGATCACGCGCCGTGGCTCGTGGCCAACTCCAATGACAAGCGTCGCGCGCGGCTCAACATCATCAGCGATTTGCTCAGTCGCATCCCCTATAAGGACGTGCCCCGCGAGAAGGTGGTGCTGCCCAAGCGGCAGAAGCCAGGCGGCTATCGGGAACCCGATTACCCACTCAAGCGCATCGCCGAGAAATTCTGACCGTTACCGTCAGCGAACCTGCGACTCACAGAAAGGGGCCACTGTCCTATGAGCCATTCGGATGCTTCGCCTTCCGACCCGGAACCGGGCCGGATCGCACGCAGGGACGCGGCAGGCGATCAGTCTGGCTGGAGTCGCTGGTTTCCCGGGCTGCGCACGCTGCGTGGCTATCACCTGTCATGGTTGCGCCACGACCTGGTTGCCGGCCTGGTGTTGACCACGATGCTGGTGCCCGTCGGCATCGCCTACGCCGTGGCCTCGGGGGTGCCGGGTATTTATGGCCTGTACGCGACCATCGTTCCGCTGCTGGCCTATGCGCTGTTCGGTCCCAGCCGGATTCTGGTGCTGGGTCCCGACTCGTCACTGGCGGCGGTTATCCTTGCCGTTGTCTTGCCGCTGTCCGGAGGTGATCCGCAGCGGGCCATTGCGCTGGCGGCGGCGATGGCCATTGTCTCGGGGGCGGTGTGCGTGCTGGCCGGCATTGCCCGTTTGGGGTTCGTGACCGAGCTTCTGTCCAAACCGATCCGCTACGGCTACATGAACGGGATCGCCCTGACGGTCCTGATCAGCCAGGTACCCAAGCTCTTCGGCTTCAAAATCGAATCCGAAGGCCCGTTGAGAAGTCTGTGGGAGATCGCGACATCGATCATGGCGGGCAAAACCAACTGGATCACCTTTGCGGTCGGTGCTGCCACGCTGGTGGTTATCCTGCTGCTCAAGGGCCATAAGCGCGTGCCGGGCATCTTGATTGCCGTGGTTGCCGCAACGGTCGCCGTGGCCGTACTGGATCTGGCGGCAAACGCCGGGGTCTCGGTGCTCGGCTCTCTCCCACAAGGCTTGCCGGGTTTCGCCATTCCCTGGATCACCCGCGCCGACATCGTCCCCGTGCTGATCGGCGGGTGCGCCGTGGCGCTGGTTTCCTTTGCCGACACCAGCGTGCTGTCTCGCGTGTACGCGGCGCGGACCCGGACCTACGTTGACCCGAACCAGGAAATGGTTGGCCTGGGTGTCGCCAACCTGGCCGCCGGTTTCTTCCAGGGGTTTGCCATCAGCAGCAGTTCATCGCGCACGCCCGTGGCCGAAGCCGCCGGCGCGAAAACCCAAATGACCGGTGTGGTCGGCGCGTTGGCCGTTGCGCTGTTGTTGGTGCTGGCTCCCGACCTGCTGCGCGACTTGCCCAACAGCGCCCTGGCTGCGGTGGTCATCGCATCGGCCATTGGCCTGATCGAAATCACTGACCTGCGACGCATCTATCGCATGCAGCGCTGGGAGTTCTGGTTGTCGATCGTCTGCACCGTTGGCGTCGCCGTGTTTGGCGCAATCGAAGGCATTGGCCTGGCCATCCTGATCGCGGTCATTGAGTTCCTGTGGGATGGCTGGCGTCCGTATTCCGCCGTGCTGGGGCAGGCGCAAGGGGTCAAGGGCTTTCACGATACCCAGCGCTATCCCGACGCGCGCCTGATTCCCGGTCTGGTGCTGTTTCGCTGGGATGCCTCCTTGTTTTTCGCCAACGCCGAACTGTTCCATGACCGGGTGATCGACGCCCTGGCGGCCTCGCCAACGCCGGTGCGCTGGCTGGTCATCGCCGCAGAACCGGTCACGAGTGTCGATGTGACCTCGGCCGACATGCTCGCCGAACTGGACGAAACCCTGCGCGCAGCGGGCATCGAGTTGTGCGTGGCCGAAATGAAAGATCCGGTCAAGGACAAGCTCAAGCGGTTCGGGTTGTACACGTTGCTGGGGGAGGCGGCGTTTTTCCCAACGATAGACGATGCGGTCGACAGCTATCTGCAACAGTACGGTAACGGATAAATCGTCTTGTCATGACGCGCCAAAGTGCGCCCTCGTTTCAGCCTGCGAAAAATTCTGCGCCTCGCTCATCAACCACGTTGAACTCCCGACGGAGCTCCTCCGTCCCTTGCTATGAGGGGCTCAGGGCAATTCAGCTGCGTAGTCCCAACGACGCGTTTTCGATCTAGGAAGGCGAGGGACGACATGAACACTTCAGACAGCAGGGCTGGAGCCGGAACAGGCAATCCAGAGAGCGGCAAACCGGAGCAAGGGTTTCAACATTTAAAGGAGGACGTCACCGAAGCGCTCGGTGGCGCGAGGCAGCAAGCCGACGAACAGTTCGGACAATACCGCGATACGGCGGCTGACCAGATCGAAGCCTTGGCTCAGGGCGCGAAAGGTTTCGTCTCCGGGCTGGAGGAAAAAGACACGCTGGGCATGTCCGACTATCTCACCGACATGGCGGAGTCCATGAGTGGGCTGGCGGGAAATCTGCGCGGCAAAAGTGCCGAACAGCTGCTGCATGACGGCGCTGATCTGGCTCGCAGTAACCCTGCGCTGTTCATTGCCGGCAGCATTGCACTGGGCTTTGGCCTGTCACGGTTCCTCAAGGCAGGCAGTTCGGCGGCCATGACCGCGCGCGCCGACCACGACCCGGCGGCAGGTACGTCAACACCGCCAGCCGGTGGTTTTGGCGTCCAGCGCCCCTATGAGACTTCTGCGCCTCATTTCGATGCTTCACCGGGGCTCGCTACCGGCATCACACCGGCTTCGTCCGATGTGCATGACCATCCAACGGACTTCGCCGGGGCATCGACAACTGCTTCGCCAAACGTCAAAGGAGAATTGTGATGAACAGAGACGATTCTGACTTGCCGGGCGCTAGACCGGTGACCCAGACGGATGACGCTTCGATGGTCGGCCTGCTCAGGCAGTTGTCCCGCGAAGTCCCCGCGTTGTTCACCAAGGAACTTGCGTTGGCCAAAGCCGAACTTCAAGCCAGCCTGACCACCCTCAAGGCCGGCATCGCCGGGGTGGCAGGCGGCGCCATTGTGCTGCTGGCGGGTTTCATCATCCTGTTGATGTCCGTGGTCTACGGCTTGAGCCTGTTCATGGCACCCTGGCTGGCGGCGTTGATCGTTGGCGTGGTGGTGATGATCATCGGCTTCGCCATGCTGCAGTCGGGGAAAAAACAATTCGAGCCGTCCCACTTCAAGCCTGACCGGACTCTGGACGCCTTGAGTAAAGATCAGGAAGCGCTGCGGAGGAAAGTGTCATGAAAAGCGAATTGGAGATGGAATCGGAAAAAAGCCCCGAGCAAATCGAGCGTGAAATCGATGCGCAGCGCGCCAGCATCGGCAATATCGTCGATCGCCTGGAAAGCAAGTTCACCCCCGGGCAGATCATCGACCAGGCGTGGGGCATGATGCAGAACAACGGCTCGACCTTCCTCAGCAACCTCGGCACCAGTGTGCGTAACAATCCTGTTCCTGTGGTGCTCACCTCAGTGGGCTTGTTGTGGATGATGATGAGCCAGAATCGCCCTCCCGTCGCGCGGCCGGCCTATCGCACGGGGCCGGATCAGCTGGGTGATTGGGCCGATGATGTCGCGGAGGGCTTCGACAGCGCCCGTGAGCATATGCATCAGACCGCTGATACCTTGAAGGACGGTTACCAGTCCCTCAAAGGCAAGGCTGCCCACATGAGTGACAACGTCGGCGCTGCCACCGAACACCTCAGCCACGCCATGCACGACGCGAGCGATCGCCTGGCGCGCAATACCCAGGTGTTGGGGCAACAGTTCAGTCATTTACTCAAGGAGCAACCGCTGATGGTGGCAGCGGCGGGCATCGCCCTGGGCGCGATGATCGGTGCGGCATTGCCGACCACCGCGACCGAGCAGCGATACATGGGACGTACCAGTGCGGGCCTGGTCGACAAGGTGAAGCAGCAAGCCCAGGAAGGCTATGAAGCGGTGCGCGATACCGTCACCAAGACCACCGATCAAACGGAGTCGGAGGCCAGGGCGGAATCCCGGCCGCCCAGCGCGTCCGGCACATCGGCGGATCTTTCCAGGGGATTGGGCACGTCCTGACTGTCGCTGTAAAAGGGGGGAGGCCTGCGTTTGGGCCTCCCCGTTTGCGTGCCGGCGACATCGTCAGATGGTGTGAACCAATGGCGAAGTCCTCGGCTCCACAAAGAAATATCCTCTATGGGCTAGCGAGATGAATGCCTTCAAAGATCTGCTGACGCCGGTTCAAGAGTTGCGACTGCGGGCACTGGACGCCTGGCATCGTGCGCTGGAAAACAAGAGGCTGCGCATGGATTGTCCAGATGCCTACCATGATGAACTGTTGCGTCAGTCCGATGAGATGGATCGCTTGGGTATCGTGACCTGGCATGAATGGCGGGATTTGCGCAGAGAGGCTGATCAGGCGTATCTGCGGGCAGTTGCGGGGGAGGATTACCATTGAAGGTTTCTTCAGGAATGTTCGGCGCCGTTACCTGTCCACCGAGCAATCGCTTTGTGAGTAATGCTGATGTCCATTGCTGACGATACCGTTGAATACCTGCGTGATAACGCCTTGGTGTTGACAACGGCGGAATCCTGTACTGCCGGGAAAATTGTGACACTGTTGTCGGAGGTGGAAGGCAGCGGCGAGTTCATCGAATGCGGTTATGTGGTGTATTCGCCACAGGCTAAGCAGCGCGTGTTGCACGTCAGCCCGCGCACCATCGCTACGTTCAATCTGACGAGCGTGGAGGTCGCCAGGGAGATGGCGATAGGCGCCCTGCGTGACAGCACCGCCAATGTTGCAGTGGCCACGACCGGGATTCTAGGACCGGAGGATGTCGACGGCATACCCGCCGGCACCATCTGTTTTGCCTGGGCTTTTCAGGCCAGTGGGGAGCATTGCGTGTTCAGTCACGAGCACCGGTTTTTCGGTACTCGCTGTCAGGTGCAATCGGACGCTACCGAGTACGCCTTGCAATGGCTGCCGCATTTTCATCGTCGCCAGTTGATGGGCGATCAAAGTTGAAGACTGAAAAGTTCGCGATCATTGAACGTAATGGAAAGAGCTCAATCATCGCGCGAGAAAACTGAGCCACGGCTGGAAAGCGGTGTTGCCGATTTGCTGAAGCATAGATTTTTCCTCTTCGACAACCACTGATCGGTTGCAATCCTTGGCGACGGAACCGTTGCTCGCCGCGCATTGCCCCTATTCAAAGGAATCCCTGCCTTAGCTGAGGAATACCGACATGCGAGCAATGACTTATCACGGCGCCCACAAGGTCAAGATCGAAACCGTTCCAGACCCGATCATTGAGCAACCTGACGACATTATCTTGCGTGTTACAGCTACGGCAATTTGCGGTTCAGATCTGCACCTGTATCGAGGCAAGATTCCCACGGTTGAGCACGGCGATATTTTCGGCCACGAGTTCATGGGCATCGTTGAAGATGTCGGACGATCGGTAACCCAGGTGCAGCGCGGGGATCGTGTGGTCATTCCGTTCGTTATCGCCTGTGGCGACTGTTTCTTTTGCCAGCAGGAGCTCTACGCCGCCTGCGAAACCACCAACGACGGACGTGGTGCCAACCTCAATAAGAAATCCATTCCGCCCGGCGCCGCACTCTTTGGCTATAGCCGGTTGTACGGGGGGATTCCCGGTGGTCAGGCCGAACTGGTCAGGGTGCCGAAAGCCAATACCGGGCCATTCAAAGTGCCTGGCATGCTGGCGGATGAGAAGGTACTTTTTCTATCGGACATTCTTCCCACTGCCTGGCAGGCAGTGCTCAATGCGCAAATTGGCCAGGGGTCGAGCCTGGCGATTTTTGGCGCCGGGCCTGTCGGGTTGTTGAGCGCGGCGTGCGCGCGAATGCTCGGTGCCAATCAAATCTTCATGATTGATCACCATGATTACCGACTGGCGTATGCGCAGAAAACCTACGGGGTGATCCCCATCAATTTCGATGACGATGACGACCCGGCCGACACCCTGATTCGCCAGACACCCGGCATGCGCGGCGTGGACGCGGTGATCGATGCCGTGGGGTTCGAAGCCAAGGGCAGCACCACTGAAACGGTCCTGGCGACCCTCAAGCTTGAAGGCAGCAGCGGTAAAGCGCTGCGCCAGTGCATCGCCGCTGTCAGGCGCGGTGGTGTGGTGAGTGTGCCGGGGGTCTATGCGGGGTTCATCCATGGCTTTCTGTTCGGTGATGCGTTCGATAAAGGACTCACTTTCAAAATGGGCCAGACCCACGTGCAACGCTATCTGCCTGAACTCCTTGAACACATCGAGTTGGGTCATTTGCGTCCTGAAGAAATTGTCACGCACCGCATGTCCCTGGAGCAGGTAGCCCAAGGCTACGAGATTTTCGACAAGCGGCAGGAAGATTGCCGCAAGGTCATCCTGATCCCGGGTGCGCCTGTGGAACCGTTGACCGAGACGATTGAACCGGGCCTGGTTTTCGCTGACCGTGGGGTGCCGAGCTTGTAGAGGCTCAGGTGTGTTGTTGTCACATTGCTCAACATGAGTGTCTGTCATGGAAGCCACTGAGTCGGCGCTTCTGGCTGCGCGTATGCAGTTCTCGATCACCATCAGCTTTCATATCGTGCTGGCTGCATTCACCATCGGCCTGGCCCATTTTCTCATGGTGCTCGAAGGCCTGTGGTTGTGGCGTGGAAGATCCATTTATCTGGATGTCTATCACTACTGGTTGAAGATATTTGCCCTCACGGTGGCGGTGGGTACCGCGTCGGGGTTGATACTGGAATATCAATTCGGACTCAACTGGGCGCGTCTTGCTACGCAGGCAGGCGATATCCTTGGCCCTCTGATGTTTTACGAAGTGCTGGCCGCGTTTTTTCTGGAGGCGGGTTTTCTCGGGATCATGCTCTTCGGGATGAAGAAGGTCGGCCCTCGTGTGCACTTCTTCGCGACCTGTGCGGTGGCGTGCGGCTCGTTGATCAGCGCCTTCTGGATCCTGTCGGCCAACTCCTGGATGCAAACACCTGCCGGTTACGCCATCGGTATCGATGGCCGTTTCATTGCCCGGGATTGGTGGGCAATCATCTTCAACCCGTCGTTTCCGTATCGACTGGTGCACATGATATTGGCGGCGATGCTCGGCACGGCCACGCTGATCGCCGGAGCCAGTGCCTGGCAACTGTTGAGGGCACCGCATAACCCGCGAGCTCGCCTGCAATATTCCATGGCACTGTGGACGATTCTCGTGCTCACCCCAGCGCAAATCGTTGTCGGTCACTTCCACGCTGAGCACAGCCTCACGGTGCAGCCACAGAAAGTGGCTGCCATCGAAGGTTCCTGGACGCGTCCACCTGAAGGCGCAGGCGAGCCCATGCGCTTGTTTGCGGTGCCCGATATGGACGAAAGGCGTAACCACTGGGAATGGGCGATTCCACGATTAGGCTCGCTGTACCTGCATTACAACCTGACGGGCACCATCGTCGCCCTGGATGAGTTTCCGCCACAGGACATCCCGCCGGTACCGATCGTTTTTTTCGCCTTCCGTTTCATGGTCGGGCTGGGTCTGTTAATGGCGGGGCAGGGCGTGGTGAGCTGGGTGCTGCGGCGACGACAAAGGCTGTTCGATGCGCGCTGGATGATGCGCAGCTGCGTGGGATTGGCGCCGGCCGGCTTTGTGGCCATGCTCAGTGGCTGGGTAGTGACTGAGGTGGGGCGCCAACCGTTCACCGTCTACGGTCTGCTGCGCACGGCTGACAGTTTGTCGCCGGTATCGCATCAACAGGTGGTCGCGTCCACAGGGTCGATTTTGTTGTTTTATCTGCTGATCTTCGGCATCGGGCTTTGGGTTCTTCTACGAATCCTGCGCGAGCCTGCCCATGAAGACCAACCCGGGCCGCAGCCAACGCTGGCGGATGAGACCGGTGATTCCTGAGGAGGCGCGCCATGTCAGGCATTGACTGGATAACATTGCTGGCGGCAGGGGCCTTGGCGTTCTCGGTCTTGAACTATGTGATTCTCGACGGGACCGACCTTGGCGTCGGGGTACTGCTGGGGGTCACCCGTTGTGCCCGGCAACGGCGGGCCATGGCAGTGACCATCCTGCCGATCTGGGATGCCAATGAGACCTGGCTGGCATTGGGGGGAGGCGGCCTGCTGGCATTATTTCCGATGGCCTACGCGATCTTGCTCCCGGCGCTTTATCTGCCCTTTATCGTGATGTTTCTGGCGTTGATCCTGCGTGCGGTGGCGTTGGAGTTTCGTGACTACGCGCTTAACGATGTATTCAAACGCTGTATTGATGGCTTGCTGCTGTGGGGGTCGCTGCTGACCGGCGCGGCGCAAGGCGTTGTGCTGGGTGCGCTCATGCAAGGCATACCCAATCATGACGGGCAGTACACCGGAAACGGCCGGGAATGGTCAGGGCTCTTCCCCCTGTTTTGCGGCGCCGTTCTGGTCACTGGCTATACGTGGCTGGGTGCTTGCTGGCTGTATTGGCGCACTGAAACCGAGTTGCAACGACGATCACGCTTGCAGGCCCAGGTCCTGGGGATCGTTACGGTGGTACTGCTGGCAGTGCTGGTTGCCTGGACAACGACACTGGATACTCGATATGCCCAGCGTCTGTCGCAGCCATTAGTCTGGGGGCCGGCGGCTGCTCTGTTCCTCACCCTGATCATTGGCTTCTCCCTGAGCTGGCGAGGCCGCTGGGATTTCCTGCCGCTGTCTGCCGCATTGGGCCTCTTCGTGTTGGCATTCGCCTTGATGATGATCGCCATGTACCCGTTGATTGTCCCACCCGACCTGACCTTGCAAGCTGCCGCCTCCAGCCCTGCCAGCCAAAAATTCATGCTGGTGGGCTTCGCTGTGTTGATACCGGTCACACTCATCTACAACACCTACGGCTTCAAAGTCTTTAGCGGCAAAATTCACCCCGTTCGAGATTGATGATGAACCCTCTGCCGATTTACATAGGCTGTGCGGGCTGGACTGTTGGTCGCGAACAGGCGTCCGCATTTCCAGCGCAGGGGACACATCTGCAACGCTACGGCGCGCAATTGAATGGCGTTGAAATCAACAGCTCGTTCTATCGACCGCACCGTCGTCAGACTTACGTGCGGTGGGCGGAATCCGTGCCGAACGCGTTCCGATTCAGCGTAAAGATCCCTAAGCGAATCACCCACGAAGGGCGCCTGGCGAATGGCGAGCAGTTGCTCGACGAGTTCATCGAACAGTGTTCTGGATTGGGTGAGCAACTGGGTGGTTTGCTGGTACAACTGCCGCCGTCACTGGCGTTCGACGAAGCCGTGGCTGAAAGCTTTTTCTCAACGCTGAAAGAGCGATATTCCGGCGCCGTGATACTTGAACCCCGGCACCCGTCGTGGGTGGATGCGGGTGCTTTGTTGATGGAATACCGGATCAGCCAGGCCGCAGTCGATCCATCGCGAATCTGCACTGACTCATCTCCTGCGGGTGCACAGAACGTGCAGTATTGGCGACTGCACGGTTCACCGCGCATTTACTACAGTGCCTATGAACTGACCTATCTGAAGAGCCTCGCGAAGAATCTGCGGGTTGCGGCTGCCGCGGGTGCCATCGTTTGGTGCCTGTTCGACAACACTGCCAGCGGTGCAGCGCTGAGCAATGCATTGGCACTGTCGACACTTATCGATCACTGACCGACCTGTTTGCACTGAAAACGTCAACGTTGCGAACTATTCTCACCTGACCCGGTCGACCCATCACACGCCTCTTCGCATGGGGCAACGCACCTGCCGACCCGACGCCGAGTCAACATTATAAAAAAGGGTGAACGCGATGAATTGTCTTATTTGTGTGAGGGCCGCAGAGCGCATTCAATGCCCCGGCCCGTGGGAGGAGAGGGATTGTCCGGACTGTGGTCGCTACAGGATCGCTGACGAACTGATTTTGGCGTTGATGGAGCACGGCCAGATTTTCGATGTGAACAAAACCCGGGCCTGGCTCAATAGCCAGCGTGCAGACGGCGCAACACCGTCCATTGAAATGCATCAAGCCTTATTGGTTGCAGACTGAGTCTGGCTGCTCAGCCGCTCTGAAATCTCTGCTCAGCGAGACTTCCCGCAGGTTCAGTGAACTCCTGCAAGGCGCCTGCCTCTGATCATCAAGAGCACTTCGACGCGCGTTCATATCCTGCCTTTCGCCAGTTGCTCGGCAACCCCCGTATTCAGCCGTCCACCAGGGAGCGTCGGCGATGAGCAACGCCGCAAACTTACAAAATCTGCTGACCAGGTTCGCAGCCCGACCCGTGAGTTCATCACCGGACACCGAGCTGCCACAGCTCATGCAGAAACTCATCGACAGCGGATTCGCCTCCCTGCCGATGCCCGGACAAGGCCTGACGCTGGAGCGATGGCGGACGCTGGCCGCCGTAGCCGCAAGCGATCTGGCGTTGGTCAAATTATTCGAAGGCCACACTGATGCGATGGCCATCATGGCCGAGCTTGAACCCGACGACCCCATGCCTGCCGGCGTCTGGGGCACTTGGGCCGCCGAACCGCATTTCGCCCGGGTCAATATCATGGATCGTCAAGGCGACCGCGTGTATTTGCACGGGCGCAAAGCCTGGTGTTCCGGCGCGCCAATGCTTGACTGGGCGTTGCTCACGACCTGGGATGAACAGCATCGACCGCAACTGGTCGCCGTGGATTTGCGGCAATCCACCATCAGCAGAATGGACGATGCCTGGCAGGCAGTTGGCATGGCCGGTACGGCCAGCGTTGATGTGGCGTTCAAAGGTGCGTTGGGACGTTGTGTCGGGATGCCCGGCCAGTATGTGGATCGGCCCGGGTTTTGGCAGGGCGGTGGAGGGATAGCCGCCTGTTGGTATGGCGCGGCGTGTGCACTGGCCGGTTACCTTCGCGAACATTGTCGCCAGCCCCATCACGACGCGCATGCCGCCGCGCACCTTGGCGCCGTCGATGCAGCGCTGTGCAGCGCCGCGGCATGCATGCGGGCCACGGCGATGTGGATCGATGCCAATCCCCGGGCCTCGGCGCAAATACCTGTCCGGCGATTACGCGCCCAAGTGGAAACCACCGTTAATGTAGTGCTTGAGCAGGTGGGGCGTGCGCTGGGTGCTACGCCGTTCTGTCGCGATGCTCACTTCGCCAGGCTTGCTGCGGATTTGCCGGTGTTCGTCCGGCAAAGTCATGGGCAGAAAGATCTCGCGGCACTGGGTGAACTGATCGTTGCGCAACCGGCTGATGGGTGGCTGCTGTGAGCGATGAAACGCCTGAGGCTGAAAACCTTATCCGGGGGAAGGGCACCGCGCTGGCCGAATGGCAGGCCTGCCCGGCGCTGGCGGACGTGCAAACCCTCTCCCATCAACAACTGATCCCAGAGGGACGGCGTGTGGTTGTCGTCGCGCCGCACCCTGACGATGAAGTCCTCGGCTGCTCTGGCATCCTGGCCGGGATGAAGGGCAGGGAGGCCGACGTGGTGATGGTCGCGGTGACCGATGGCGAAGCGAGTCATCCTGGTTCCCGGGAGTGGCCAGTTTCACGATTGCGTGAACAGCGCCCGCTGGAAAGCACCCGCGCGCTCGACCGATTGGGGCTCGATGGCAATGCCTTGAACTGGCAGCGCTTGGGGCTGCCGGACAGCGCTGTGCCGGGGCATGAGCCGCAGTTGGTCGAGCGGCTGCTGGCATTGATACAGCCCGGTGACCGTGTAGTGACCACCTGGCGATCGGATGGGCACTGCGATCATGAAGCGACCGGTAGGGCCGCGGCTTTCGCGGCATCACAGCGCCATGCCTGCTTGATCGAAGTCCCGGTCTGGGCCTGGCACTGGGCACGACCGCAAGATCCGAGAATTCCCTGGGCGCGCGCCCGCAAGTTGATGCTCGATGCAGCCGTATTGGCGCAAAAGCGCCAGGCGATCAACGCCCACGTCTCGCAGATCAGCCGCGATGACCGGGCCTCGGCGGTGCTGGATCGAGAAACCCTCGAACGACTGTTGCAGCCCTTTGAACTGGTGTTTATATGAGCGTATCGCCTGACTATTTTCAGCAGATGTTCAACGCCAGTGATGACCCCTGGTCTTTCCGCACCCGCTGGTACGAAAAGCGCAAACGTGAATTGATGCTGGCAAGTCTGCCGCGCCAGCGATATCAGCGGGTTTATGAACCCGCCTGCGCTAACGGTGAGTTCAGTGCGCTACTGGCCGGGCGCAGTGAATCGCTGCTGTGCCAGGACATCATCGAAAAGGCCGTCACGCTTGCGCGTGGGCGATTGAGTCACTTGCCCCATGTCCGTGTCGAGCAGGCACGCATTCCCGAAGATTGGCCGCAGGGCACGTTTGATCTGATCGTCTTGAGTGAGGTCGGCTACTTCCTGGATGCCAAGGCCTGGCAGCAGGTGATCGAGAACACGTTGCTGAGTCTCGGCCCTGAAGGCGGCGTGCTGGCCTGTCATTGGCTGCATCCCATTGAGGGATGCTCGCAGGATGGCCATGAGGTTCACGCCGCGCTGGCGGAAAACCTGCATTTGCACCGTCTGGTGCGCCATGAGGACAAGGATTTTCTGCTCGAGTACTGGAGCCGACAACCCACTTCGATTGATCTCGCTGAAACCTGCCAATAGCTACTGGGCCAACGACTGCAGATAGTCGGCAAAACCTTCACGACAACGGCTGTTTTTACGCGCGCTGGTGGTCACCCGGTTGCTGGCCGTCCACAGGATGTTCGCACCGCTGCGCTCCAGATCGGAAACCAGTTGCACATCTTCGTGGGCAGCCAAGGCCTTGAATCCGCCCGCCCTGCGATAAGCCGCCGAAGAAACGCCAAGATTCGCCCCATGGATATGGCGATGGCCGTCGAGGGTGCGGTAATGGGCGTGGTAACGCTCCCGCACCCCATGCGGATGTTCCGACCAGTCGCTGACCTCGACCAGCCCACACACGGCATCCACATTGAAGCGAACTTGATCGGCGAGCCAGGTACCGGGAACCACCGTATCGGCATCGGTGAACGCCAGCCATCGTGCGTCCACCCCCAGCAGATGCTCGGCACCGTGCGCCCGGGCTTTTCCGACGTTGCGGTGGGTGCAGGTCAATGTCATCACCCCATAGGACCGGGCGATGTCCAACGACGTGTCCGTGCAATCGTCCAGCACGATCAGGATCTTTACCTCTTCATCGTCAAGGCCCTGGTGAAGCGCTGCCTCCAGCAGTGACTCGATGCATTGGTTCAAAAGCCGCTCTTCATTGTGCACCGGGACAACGACTCCAATCATTTGAAGGCCTCCATAACGCCTGCACCCAATAGCCGGCTTTTCGATGTCGACCGATGCGCAGGGCGTTTGGTTGCAATAAACCTGTGGAGGAAAAGCACAACACCGGCGCGAGGCCGGTGCTGTGCGACATGGTCAGCCTGTTCTACCGCCTTCACGCACACCGATAATCCACAGCGCTGTATCGGCGGGATGGAACCTTCTGTTGTCCTGCGAGGAACCGCCTTACAACAAGGAAATCGGATAGCTGACGAAGAGTCGGTTTTCATCGAATTCGTTCTTGTTGAAGTCTCTGCGCATACTGGAGTTGCGCCATTTGACCGACAGGTTTTTCAAGGCGCCCGATTGAACGACATAAGCCAGTTCCGATTCGCGCCCCCATTCCTTGCCGTCCGTGATAGCGCCGGTGTGGACGTTGTCACCACTCAAGTAGCGATTCATCAGGGTCAGGCCAGGAACGCCGACGGTGACGAAGTTGAAATCGTGACGTACCTGCCACGACCGCTCCTGGGCGTTATCGAAACTGGAGTTGTAACTGTCGTTCGCCAAGGTGCCGCCACTGGCGCCGTTGACCCGCATCCAAGCGGTATCGCCGGTGAGCTTCTGCAGGCCGACATAAAAGGTGTTGCCGCCCAGTTTTGCCGAGAACAAGCCGAAGGCGGTCTTGTTGTCCATGTCGCCGGCCAGATGGGCGCCATCTTCCTTGCCGGTGAAAAAGCCCATGTTTGCACCGAATGTCCAGTCACCCACAGGTTGGCTGTGGCTCAGGCTGAAGTACTGTTGCTGATAGATGTCCTTGAGTTCGTCGTACCACAGCCCGACCGTCGTGCGCTTGTCGTTGAAGGTGTATTCACCGCCACCGAAGTTGAATCGATCGGACGTGAACGCCGCTTTGCCGTTCATGGACATGTCTTCCATGCTGGCGTCATTGCGCGGGCTGTTCTGCCTGATTTGACCGCCGTACAACGTCAGCCCACCGATTTCCTGGGAGGTGATCTGCGCGCCACGAAAGGTCTGCGGCAACGAACGACCATCATCGGAACGTAGGATCGGCAGCGTACTGACCCATTCGCCAACCTTCACCACCGTTTTTGAAACCTTGGCCTTGGCGGCAACGCCCAAGCGTCCGAAGTTGTCAGCGGGGCGCCCATCATCATGGACCGGCAACAGTTGCGTACCGGCGGTGCCTTTGCCGCCGTCGAGTTTCTGCGAGTAAAGGCCCAACACATCAACGCCAAACCCTACTGGACCGGGCGTGTAGCCGGAGCGCGCATCGAGGATAAAGTTTTGTGTCCATTCCTCGGCTTTGTTCTGCGGTGTGGCGCTGTTCGGGTAGGCGGGATTGACGAAGTTGCGATTGATGTAGGCGTTGCGCAGATTGAGCGTGGCCGTCGAACCTTCGATAAAACCGCTGTTTTCATCAGCATGAACGACAGCCGCCGAGCCGGCACTGAGTGCCAGGGTCAGGCCGATCAATGAGTAATGGGCGGGCACGTTACGGCGAAAGCAGGTGTGGCGCATGGAGGTTGTCTCTCTATGAATTATTATTTTTTTCAGGAGTTTTTTTTACTGCGGGCGACTGAATTTCAGGCGCAAGCGGCCCTGGCAATCACTTGCCGAGGGGCCGCGGGTAAGCGTCCGGGGAGGGGGTTAGTTGTTGGCTGCCTGACGACGCAGCAAGTCATCGATAGCCCGGATTGCGAGCGGATAACCGTCGGCGCCCATGCCGCAAATCACCGCGTTGACTACGCCAGACATGATCGAGTGGCGGTGCAGTTCATCCCGTGCATGGATGTTCGACAGGTGCAGTTCAATCAGCGGCGCGTCGAGCAACTTCAGCGCGTCCAGTACCGGAATCGAATGGAACGAAAGACCGGCCGGGTTGATGATCACTGCTGCGCCTTGCTCGAAGGCCTCTTGAATCCAGTCGACCATCACGCCTTCGTGGTTGGTCTGGCGAAAGTCGCATACCAGGTCAAGTTCCTCGGCCAGCCTTTCACTGCTTTGCCGGATCTGTTCGAGCGTGGTGTGGCCGTAAATGTGTGGCTCACGACGACCCAGCAGATTGAGGTTAGGGCCGTTGAGGATGAAGACAGTGCGGTTCATGGACGTCCTGCTGCGTTATTTGGAAAGAAGGGCGGTGGCGCGCGCGTCGACGGTGTCGTCTTCGGCAACGGCGTTGAGGTCGATGCCGCGGGTTTCCGGACCGATGACGATCATCGCCAGCGAGATCAGGTTGATCACCGCACACAGCGTCACCAGGGGCCACGGCGAGTTGTTCGACTGGCTCATCAGGTAGACCGCGATCATCGGCATCGGGCCGCCGATCACCAGGTTGGCGCCGGTGTAGGCCAGTGCGGAACCTGAATAACGAACCTGGGTCGGGAACGCTTCGGCAAAAGCCACCGGCTGGATGCCGCTCTGAAACTGGGTGAACCCGAGGAACAACCCCATGATTGCCATGATGGCGGGGACGTTCAGCGTATTGAGGATCGGGAAGTAGACGAACAGGATCAGCAAGGTCATGCACGAACCAAATGCCAGCGCCTTTTTACGGCCCCAACGATCGGACAGATAACCACCGGCCAGCGCACCGAAAATCGCGCACATGTTGGCCACCATCAGCGACATGAAGCCTGTCGACTGGCTGAAGCCCAAGTGCTTGGTGAGGTAGCTGAGGGAGAAAATCACGATCAGATAGAACAGCGCTGCGGGCGAGCAAAAGAACAGCATCAGGCGCAGGATGGTTTTGTAGTGGCTGCCCACGGCGGATTTCAGCGGGCTCTTTTCCTGTTTGACCGGGTTCTTTTTCAAGGCAACGAAGGCCGGCGTTTCATCGACTTTCAAGCGGATGAAGATCGCGACCACCACCAGTACGAAGCTCATCAGGAAGGGGATTCGCCAGCCATAGCTTTCGAATTGCTCGCTTGAGAGCGTTGCTGCCAGGCCCATTAACACGCCGTTGGCCAATATCTGACTGAGCGGTGAGCACAGGCCGAGCATGCCGGAATAACGTCCGCGGCGATCGGGGGAGGCGTGTTCCAGCGCCATCAGTTGAGCGCCGGTGGACTCGCCGCCCAACGCGAAGCCCTGAATGACCCGCAGCAGCACCAGAAGGATCGGTGCCCAGACGCCGATTTGACCATAAGTTGGCAACAGGCCCATCAGCACCGACGCCAGACCCATCATGGTCACGGTGGCCAGCATCAGGTTGCGGCGGCCGAGTTTGTCACCCAGGTAGCCACAGGTAATCGCACCCAATGGGCGTGCGGCCAGGCCGACACCGAAGGTTGCCAGCGAGGCGAGCAGGCCTGCGGTTGGTTCCATCGCCGGGAAAAACAGCTTGGGCAGAATGGTCGCGGATATTGCGCCGTACAGCGTGAAGTCGAACCATTCCAGGGCGGTGCCAATGGTTGCGGCGGTCACTGCTTTGCGAGGCATTCGCAAGTCATGAGTCTCGTTACTGATCGTGCTCATAGAGATGCTCGTCATTGTTTTTATGGTTATGGGTACCTGCACGATCCCGCTCGAACAACGGCAATTCGCGGGATGTGTCGAAGTGTGTAGACGTTAACCGATCCTGCTTGCAGAATAATTATCGAAATAGCGACAAATCAATAAGCCAGCCTTATGGGAAAGCCTGATGGAATTGCGTCACCTTAAAGCCTTTGTCGTGGCCGCCGATCTGCAACACTTCAGTCGGGCGGCCGAACAGTTGGGCATCGCGCAGCCGGCACTGAGTCAATTGATGCGTACCCTGGAGTCAGAGCTGGGACTGGCGCTATTCCGTCGGGAAAACCGGGGCGTGGCGCTGACCGCTGCCGGCGAAGCCTTTCTGCCCCATGCGCGGCAGTCCATAGAGTCCAGTGAACTGGCTACCGCGGCCGCACGCCGCGCCCGGCGCGGTGAAGTGGGCGAGATCAACATCGGCTACCACTCAGCGCTGTTCGAAGCCAACCTGCCGCAATTGCTGCGCCATTACTTCAGTACATTCCCCGAGGTCAAAGTGTCGCTGGTGGACGCCGGCATTCGCATGCAGTTCGACATGCTGCTCGACCATAAGCTGGACCTGGCGTTTGCCAGGGTGTTCAAAGACCACTTGCCAGATCGTTTGCGCACCCATCATTTCAGTCAGTCGAGGCTGGTTTTGCTGATTCCCGACAACCATGAACTCGCGCAAAGCTTCACCGGCGACCTGGCGATGCTGCGGCACGAAAAGTTCGTTTTTCTTCAGGACACTGCCGGCATCGGCCTGACATCCCACACACTCCAGGCGTGCCGGCAAAACCAGCTGCACCCGGAAAATATTATGTATGTACCGTCACTGATGAGTATCCCCGGGCTGGTGGCCGCCGGGATCGGGCTGAGTATCGTCCCTGAAGCGATGACGCGACTGACCATGCCGGGGATTCGCATTGTGCCGTTGGCCCAACCGGAAATGGTCAGTGAACTGTCACTTATTTCCCGTATTGATGAACGCTCAAGCGCGGTGTTGCACTTTATTGAAGAAGCCCATGGTTGGGGATGAAGGGTTCAGTTTCACCGACGTGATTAACCAAACGACCTCCGTCGCAGCGTTGTCCAAATAACGCTGCTTTTGCGCGCTGCTCTTTCGATCTGCGGCCAGTGCGGGCACAATGCGCATCCTTTTTTGGCTGGCCTTGCCGGAGGCCTCGAAATGATCAAGACACCGTATTACCTCATCGATAAACAAAAGCTTCTGGTCAACATGCAGAAGATTGCCTACGTGCGCGAGCAATCCGGCGCCAAGGCCTTGCTGGCACTCAAGTGCTTCGCCACCTGGTCGGTGTTCGACCTGATGCAGCAATACATGGACGGCACCACGTCGTCGTCGCTGTACGAGCTCAAGCTCGGTCGCGAGAAATTCGTTGGCGAAGCCCATGCCTACAGCGTGGCCTGGGCCGACGACGAGATCGAGGAGATGCTCGATAACTGCGATAAGATCATCTTCAACTCCATCAGCCAGCTGCAGCGCTTTGCCGAGCGTTCGGAAGGCAAGACCCGCGGCCTGCGCGTTAACCCGCAGGTGAGCAGCTCCGATTACCTGCTGGCCGATCCGGCGCGCCCGTTCAGCCGTCTGGGCGACTGGGATCCGGCGAAGATCGAAGGCGTTATCGACCAGATCTCCGGTTTTATGTTCCACAACAACTGCGAGAACGGCGACTTCGGCCTGTTCGACCAGATGCTCACCACCATCGAAGAGCGCTTCGGCTCGCTGCTGCACAAGGTCAGCTGGGTCAGCCTGGGCGGCGGCATTCACTTCACCGGTGAGGGCTACGCGCTGGATGAGTTCTGTGCGCGCCTCAAGGCGTTTTCGCAGAAATACGGCGTGCAGGTTTACCTGGAGCCGGGCGAAGCGGCGATCACCAACAGTGCCTCGCTGGAAGTGACCGTGCTCGACACCCTGTACAACGGCAAGCACCTGGCGGTGGTGGACAGCTCCATCGAAGCGCACCTGCTTGACCTGCTGATCTATCGCCTCAACGCCAAGCTGGCGCCGAGCGAGGGTGATCACACGTACATGGTGTGCGGCAAGTCTTGCCTTGCCGGCGATATCTTCGGCGAGTACCAGTTTGATCGCCCGCTGGCTATTGGCGATCGACTGTCGTTCATCGACACCGCGGGTTACACCATGGTCAAGAAGAACTGGTTCAACGGCCTGAAAATGCCGTCCATCGTAGTGAAACAACTCGACGGTACAGTCGAAGTGGTTCGCGAATTTGGTTATGAAGACTACCTGTCCAGCCTTTCGTAAGCGGACAAATTAAAGGAGAGATCAAGCAATTGAAAAAGAACGTTCTTATCATTGGTGCAGGAGGTGTCGCCAAGGTGGTGGCCCACAAGTGCGCGCAGCACAACGATGAACTCGGTCGTATTGCTATCGCGTCGCGCAACATCTCCAAATGCCAGGCCATCATCGAAAGCGTCAAGGCCAAGGGCAGTCTCAAAGTGCCCGCCGATATCCAGGCCTTCTCGCTCAACGCCCTGGATGTGGAAGCAACCAAGGCGCTGATCCGCGAAACCGGATCACAGATCGTTATCAACGTGGGTTCCGCGTTCCTGAACATGTCGGTGCTGCGTGCCTGCATTGATACCGGCGTCGCTTACCTGGACACCGCCATTCATGAAGAACCGGGCAAAGTCTGCGAGACGCCGCCTTGGTATGGCAACTACGAGTGGAATCACCTCGAAGAGTGCCAAGAGAAGAACATCACCGCCATTCTCGGTGTGGGTTTCGACCCGGGCGTGGTCAACGCCTATGCCGCACTGGCGCAACAACAGTATTTCGACCGCATTGATTCGATCGACATTCTCGACGTCAATGCCGGCTCCCATGGCAAATATTTCGCCACCAATTTCGATCCGGAAATCAACTTCCGCGAATTCACCGGGCAGGTGTGGAGCTGGCAGAACAGCCAGTGGACCAGCAACACCATGTTCGAAGTCAAACGCACCGACGACCTGCCGGTCGTAGGGTCGCAGAACCTGTACCTGACCGGTCACGACGAAGTGCACTCGCTGTCGAAGAACCTCGACGTGCCTAACGTGCGTTTCTGGATGAGCTTCGGCGAGCACTACATCAACGTGTTCACCGTACTCAGGAACCTCGGCCTGTTGTCCGAGAAACCGGTCAAGACCGCCGAAGGCCTGGAAGTTGTGCCGCTGAAAGTGGTCAAGGCCGTGCTGCCTGATCCGAGTTCGCTGGCACCTGGCTACACCGGCAAGACCTGCATCGGTGACCTGGTCAAGGGCACCAAGGATGGCCAGCCGCGCGAAGTGTTCATCTACAACGTGGCTGACCACGAAGAAGCCTTTGCCGAAACCGACAGCCAGGGCATTTCCTATACCGCTGGCGTACCACCTGTCGCCGCAGCCCTGCTGGTTGCCCGTGGCGAGTGGGATGTGCAGCGTATGGCCAACGTCGAAGAACTGCCGGCTGAGCCGTTCCTCAAGGCGCTGGACGTCATGGGCCTGCCGACCCGCATCAAGGACGAGAATGGAGACCGCCCCTGGAACTGAAACGCCTGAGACTCCCTGCAGACAGGTGAATCTGGTTCCTGGCTCCATACGCAAAAACGCCGCTCTTTGAGCGTAATGCTGTTCATTTAAGGACGAACACTGTACCTGTGGCGAGGGAGCTTGCTCCCGCTGGGGAGCGAAGCGCCCCCCAAAATGGGACTGCTACGCAGTCCAGCGGGAGCAAGCTCCCTCGCCACAGGTTACTGATTGCTCGCTCTATCTCTTAACTGAACAGCATTGCGCTCTTTGAGCGGCGTTTTTGTTTTGTGCGTGTTTTCGGCAATCTAAGGGTTAACCGTTCGTCGGAGCTCACGCACGTTCAACAAATTGACAAGTCGATGAGTTAGCCCAATAAAAACACAGGTTTCTCATGCGACCACTAATCCTCGATTTGCCGAATGGGCGTGAGCTCGCCAATGAACTTGATTTCGCAATCGGGGAAATGATGTCCATCCCAGTCGAACTCATCGGTGGCGCCCAGTGGCTGTCAGCCTGCAACCGGCAGCAGCAAGCTTTCAAAAAATGGCGAGAGTATTTGCAGCTCATGGCTGATGGGCGGGTGCGTGTCGAGACGTTGAAAGTTGCTTGAAAGCGCGCGTCATGCCGGGTTTTTCCTTCACGCTCTGGCTAAATAGTCGTCAGGCAGCGTATCGATGTTTCGAGCGAGCGAATGCAAGTCAATGCGCCAGATTGCAGAGGCATTCTGTGTTCACAGCGCCCGAGATTTCTAGCTTGTCATTACGGTATTGCATAGACCCTGAATAGCTTTTTGGCCGCATCGCTGGCCCCGCCCAGATATTTGTCGAATGCCTGTTCAATCTCGCCGGAGCGATACATTTCACTGAGCGCGGTGTCGACCAGCAGACGGAAATCTTCATCCTCTCGATCCACGGCCATTGCAGTCGGTGCGTACTCAAAAATCCGCTCCAGGACCACCAGGTTTCCAGCAGGGTAATCCCTGCTCAGCAGATGCTTGAGCATCATGCGCTCAGCGAAGAACGCATCGGCTTTGCCATCGGCAACCAGCTTGAGACCTGCCTCTGCGTTCTCTACTGTCACCAGAGTGGCCACAACACCCAGCAATCGCATCTGCTGATGTATCCACGCCTCGGTTATACCGCCAGCGATGGCGGCGTACGTCTGATTGGACAGACCACGGTTCACAGTGGCTCGCCACGTTGGCCCGGTATGAGCCACCTTGCCATCCAGCGCATTGAGCAGGGCATCGGATGAATCTTGGCGAACCACTGCCGAGAGACCGGCGGTGTAGATCGGCACCGAGTAGCTGACCCTCTTGCGCCGCGCCAGTGTGGGTGGGGTGGGCGTACAGAGAATGTCGATTTTTCCCGAACTGACGGCAGTCATCTCGTCGCTCATAGAGACAGGCTGGTACTGAATTTTCAGCTCGGGCAAATTCAGGTCGGTCTTGACCTTCTCGGCTATTTTCAGGCAGAGATCGATGGCATAACCGCTGGCTTTATCGGCTGCCTGATCACTGAAAGGCGCGAAGTCAGGCAAGTAGCCGAGGGTGAAAGTATGACTCGTACGTATGCGCTCAAGCGTATTGCCATGGGCCATTACCGGTAGCAGCGTAACCAGGCAGACAAGCAGCAGGTTGTTGGCTTTTGTCAGTTTCACGTTCATGCGCGGGTTTCCTCGAATTCAGATGTCTGTGCTGTCCTGAAGATTGCGATCAAGGGTTATCGACCCGGAGGGAAGCGGGCGCGGAGACGCCGACAAAACGTTTAGCGAGGAGCCCGTAGAGCAAGTAGCCGAACACCAGGACAAGGACGCCGCCGAACACGGCGTCTTTGCCGCAGGCATACAGCGCGTACAAGGAATAGGCCACCGCAACCACTAACACCAGGGTGTTGCGCGTGTATACGCCTGCGCTGACTTTGGCTTTGTACATCATGACCAGCAGCCCGGTAGCCGCCGTCACATAGGGGATCAGGTTGGTCACGGCAGCGAGGCTGACGAGTTTTCCGAACTGCGCACTCGCGTTGGGCGAAATGGTCGACAGCGCCATCAAGGTCTGCAGCACGCCACAGACCAGCATCCCGACGATGGGGGCATTGCGTGCGCTGACCTTGCTGAACAGTTTTGGGAACATGCCCTGATCAGCCGTCATCTTGGCGGTTTGCGCCAGAGTGAACTGCCAGCCCAACAGTGAGCCCACACAAGCCATCACCGCGAGCGCCATGATGATGTTGCCGACCGTGGGGTTGAACATATGCGCATAAACGAGCGCGAAAGGGGCTGAAGAGTTGGCCAGTTCGGCATTGGGAATGATGCCCTGAATGACCGTCGTCGATAGTACATAGACCGCGGCTGCCCCCAGTGTGCCGAACAGGCACGCCAGCGGCACGGTGCGCTTGGGGTTTTCCACCGCATCAGAGGCCTGGGCAGCCGACTCCATGCCGAGAAAGGCCCAGAGGGTCAGAGGAATTGCTTTGCTGATCGCTTCGGATATCGGCAGGTCATTCGGGTTCCAGGCGGCCATTATCAGATCGGGTTTGAACCAGAACCAACCGATGATGCTCAAGCCTGCTACCGGGATGATCACCCCCCAGACAGTCACCGCGCCAATCCTGCCCGTGATGCCAGGGCCGCCAAAATTAGCCACGGTGGTTAACCAGAGCAAGCCGACCGTTCCGATGAACAAGGGAATGGCGCCGCTTCCCAGCCAAGGCATGAACGATGTCATGTATCCCACTGCGGAGATGGCCACCGCCACGTTGGCGATGGCCAGCGACAGGAAATACAGATACGAGCACAGGAAAAATCCTGATTTTGCGTGCGCTTCTTCGGTGTAGGCGGATAACCCACCTGAGCGCAGACAGTAGATGCCACATTGGGAAAAGCAGTACGCAATGGCCATGGAGCCGACAGCGGTGACGATCCATGACAACAAAGAAACGGCCCCGAGTTGGGCCATGCTCGTCGGCAACATAATGATGCCTGAACCCATCATGTTTACCGTCACCAGTGTGGTGAGCCCCATGAGGCTCATTTTCTTGCTTGAATCGGTCATCGGAAACCCCTCGATTTGCGCAACGCGTCACCGCTCAGCCATCGAACGCACCGGGAACCTGACTCAGGCTCCCGACGAAAATGGCGAGGGGCATTCTGACCAACTGCCTGACAACGCTCATGCTGCCATCCATTCTTTGCTCTGTCAGAGTGGTTCGGACTGACGCCCCGTCACGCTCTCGTCACAACACTAGTGCCGGCAGACGTTGGCGTTTCTGACAATTATCAATCAGCACGATTTGCCAGCCGTGAGACCCATGGATTGGCACTCAAGCCATGTAGCAGCCTTGAGCAGGTCGTGCTTTTGTTCAATAAGAAGGTAGCTGGCGAGAGGGGAGACTGCACCTGCTCTTTGTCACATCATTGGGCTACATGGCACAACCTGAAGAAATCGCCGGTGCTGCACTGTTTTTGACCTCCGACGACGCCAGATACTTGAACGGCAGGCTTACTCGCCTGCTTACCAGTTGTAACTCACTTTGGCGGTAATCTCGCGACCCGGGTTGTAGAAGTTCGCTGTGCCGGAACCGACCACATGCTGCTCATCCAGCAGGTTGCTGACGTTCACCGCAAGGTCGGTGCCCTTGGCGATCTCGTATTTGAAGGCGGCGTCGAACAGCGTGGTGCCATCGCTTTTGCCGGAGTTGGCTGCATCGAAGTAATAAGAGCCGACGTAGCGCGCACCCAAGCCAACGCTGACATCAGTGCCGGGCACGTCGTAATAACTCCAGAGCGAAGCGGAATGCTTGGGTGCCGTGGTGAATTCATTACCCTTCAGGGAGCTGCCGTCGTACAACGAACCGCGCAGTACCTCTGACTCCATATAGGAATAGCCACCGATCAGGCTGAGGTTCTGCGTCACCTGCGCCTTGCCCTCCAGGTCGAGGCCACGCGCCCGCGATTCGCCCACCGTCTGTTGCTCAATGATGCCGCTCGGCAGCACCACGGCGATGGTGACGTTTTCCTGGGTCAGGTCATAAACGGCAGCGGAGAACAGTGCGTCCATCCCCATCGGCGCATACTTCACACCCACTTCGTACTGCCTGCCCGTCTGCGGTGTTACGCCAACCTGCGGCGGCGAGACGGATTCCACCATGCTCACATAGGTGGACACCTCATCGTTGACGATATAGGTCAATGCACCTCGGTAGGAGGTTTCGGAGAAGTTGTCTTTCTCAGTGGATTGCAAGCCTTTGCTAGTAAGGTCCATTGAGTCGTTGCGCATACCCGCGGTGACGATGAAGCGCTCGTAGAACGACAGGTTCTGCTGAAGGAATATGGCCTTGGTGGTCGCGTCTCGCTTGTTGACGGCATACGGCGTGATTGAGCGTGACACGCCAGTAAACACGGGATTTGCAATGTCAATCGGGGTCGTCAGGGCGTAGACCGAGCTTTCCTTGGTGGTCGAATCGAGGTACTCCACGCCCACCAGGCTGCTGCTGTCGATGTTCTCGAAGCGGGCATCGTATTGCAGCATCAGATTGCCGTTGAACTGGTCGGCCTCACTGTCCGTTCCAAACTGATAGCGGTCAACGGTAGTACCGACACGTGCGGCGCTGTCGCTGAGGTAAACGTAGCCAAAATCATCGGTCAATTTGCTGTAACGCAGATTGCTGCGCAGTACGAAGCCGTTGTCGAAGTCATGGGTGACATTACCGCTGAGGCTGGTGCGCTCGACATCGTGGAAGTTGTAGGTGGGCTCACCATAAAACTTGCTACGGTCGTACTCCTTATCCAGCGGATAACCGCCACTGTTGGGCGAACTCTCGGTTTTCAGGTAGTCCAGAATCATCGTGGCCGACGTGTAATCCGTGGGTGCCCAGGTGAGGCCTCCCATCACCAACCGGTTGTCGTCCTGTGAGTGATCGTACTCGCGGTCGCTGTTTTGGCCTTTGGCAGTAAAGCGGCCAGCCAAGGTTTTCTCGTCGTTCAGCGCATCCCCCACATCGATGCCTGTCTCGACATGGTCAAACGAACCGTAGGTCACATAGCCTTGGCCAAACTGCTCGAAGCGCGGCTGTTTGGTCACGAAATTCACCGAACCGCCCGGGTCCGCAGGGCCAAACAGCGTGGAGTTGGCGCCACGCAGAATCTCGATGCGCTCATAAGCGAATGGATCTTCGCGTACGCCGCGCATCGAACTCAAGGTCAAGCCGTCGCGGTAGGTGGTAGCCTGGAAGCCCCGGATCTGGAAATAGTCGTTGCGGTCATCCGTACCATAGAAGTCACTGACCACGCCCGGCGTGTATTGCAGTGCCTCTTCCGTGGTGCTGACGCTGCGTTGCTCCATTTCCTTGTTGGTCACAACCGACACCGATGCCGGTGTATTGAGAATGCTGGTTGCCACCTTGCCGCCAACCCAGAGCTCCTTGGCGACCACCGAGTTGGCGTCGTCGTCGGCACTGACCCTGACCTTGGCATTGATGATGAGGGGGGCAATGCGGTAGTCCTCGACGTCCGTTGCGTCGAGCTCCAGCGGGCCGGCGGGCTCTGCTTGAGGGACCAGCAGGTAAGCATTCGGGCCTTGCTGTTCGATCTGCAATTCGCTCCCCTGCAACAACGATGACAGCGCTGCCGACGTATCGAGCGTGCCATTCACGCCAGCAGTGGTGCGGTTCACTACATTCGACGCGTCGAAGGAAAGACTGATGCCAGCCTCGCGCGCAAAGCTGTCAAGCGCCGGCGCCAGTGGGCCCGCAGCAATGTTCCACTGCTTGACTTGATTGCTGTGCTCAGCGCTTGACGTTTGCGCCAGCGACGGCAATGCGTAGCTGCTCACGATCAAACCCAAAATCGCACCGTGCAAGGCACGATTCAATGGATGGCGCTGTGAAACAGGGGACGAACTCATTTACTCGCTCCAAGAAAGGACATCGGCAGACTGGCCTGTATTCCGGCCTTCCTTAGAGGTCGAACGAGAATGAGAAACCACCTCATTATATTTCAGGTAGTACAAAATTCTGATGGATTCAGGTGGCAGCGGTCACGGTCACCCAATATCGGGTTCGGTAATCAATGTGCAAGTGCAGTGACTGGGCGATCAAAGCCAGGACCTGATCGTTGTCGGCAAGCTGGAAGGTGCCGGAAACGCGACGATCAGCGACCTCTTCGGCGCAGCGCAATACCCCGGGGCGATAACGCGACAATTCCACGATGAAATCATTGAGGCGCATATTGCGCGCACTGATCACCCCGTCACCCCAGCTCCATAGATCAAGGCCGTTGTCCCTGAACGTTCGGGCGCCACTTGATGTGAACAGCAGCTGATTTCCTGCCTGGACAGTGCGGCTCGCAGGCGTTTGACTGGAGCCGGGGAAAACCGTGACTGATCCTTCCTGAGCCGCGACCAGAGTGCCATCGTCAAGCTCGCGTGCCAGAAAGCGGGAACTCTGAGCGCGCATGATCCCGTCACGTGATTGCACCCAGAACGGTCGCGCTTGAGGCGAGTGTTGATCCGTGCCGACATTCACGATGATTTCACCACGTCGCAGGATGATCAGGCGTCGCTGGGGGTCGAAATCGCTGTCGACAGCGCTGTCGCTATTGAGCTGGATAAGGCTGCCATCATCGAGTTGGAAGCGTCGTTGTTCGCCGGTGCTGCTGCGCTGCTGCGCAAGCAGGGCGGGTACGGGTGTGTAGTCCCGGCCAAGCCAGGCTGCCGTGCCAACAGTAGCCAATATGCCCAGTAGCTTCAGGCTTTCCCGCCGCCGCATTCCATGATGGGTGCCATCAAGGGTTTGTCGGGCCAGTTGAGCTGGCACGCCTGCGAATTCATCCCCAAGCGTTTCCACGCGCTGCCACGCCAGCACATGCTCTGGGCGCTGCTGCAGCCAGTGCTCAAAAGTGCGTTGTGTTTGTTCATCGACTTGATTGAAGCGAAGGCGCACCAGCCATTGGATCGCCTGCTCAACAATGGCCGGATCGAGCGCCTGCGGCTCACGCTTCGACATAACGCAAGCGATAGCAGTGTTGCAGGGCCGTGGCCAGGTCGCGTTCCACGGTCGCTCGGGAAACACCCAGCTTTTCGGCTATTTGCGCGCACGTCAGACCGTCGAGTCGGGCAAATAAAAACGCCTGGCGAACTCTTGGTTTTAGCATACCGAGCATGCGGTCTATGCGCTCGAGCGCATCAAGAATCATCAGCCGGCTTTCTTCCGAGGGAACCTCGTGTTGAGGCAGCAACGTGACGCTTTCCAGGTAGGCACGTTCGAGTTCGCGACGACGATACTGATCAATCATCAGCCCGCGGGCGATACTGCTCAAATAGGCGCGTGGTTCGCGCAAGGGGCTGGACTGACGGGATTTGAGCAGACGTACGAAGGTGTCCTGCGCCAAATCTGCTGCGTTATCGCGACAGCCGATGCGTCGGATTAGCCAGCCGTGTAACCACGAGTGGTGGGTGCGATAGAGCAGCCCTAGATCTTCAGTACCTAGTGTTTCGTCGCTGCGCATCGGAATCCCGGCAAATACATAATTGATAATTAATCGCATTCTACTCACGCGATAGGCCATAGGCAAATACGTGACGCTCAGTGTTCGCTTTTGGGCGGTGGCTGCCTAACGACCACAGTCAATGCAACCAACGCGCTCTGCTTAGTGTGATTTGATGGGCGAACGTAACGGTGTCAGAAGGGCAGGGTTGCGCAAATAAGCAAAAAAATGCGGAAACGATCCATAGAGAGAGGAACCAGTTTCCTGAATGCCAGAAACGACAAAGCCCTGAAAAATCAGGGCTTTGTCGTATAAAGATGGCGGAGGCGATGGGATTCGAACTCATGGACCTGTTACAGTCGACGGTTTTCAAGACCGTTGCCTTAAACCACTCGGCCACACCTCCGTTTGCGTTGCGGGCGCCATAATACCTGAATGAAACACACTGTCAAACTCTCTGCATGGCTTGTTACAGGGCGTCTGTTATGATCTTTGCGACTGAACGTTTCAAACCAACAGGAGTGTCGCCATGCGCGAACAGGATTACGCAGTTAATAACAGCGTGCAGGCTGAGCAGCTAGAGGTTAGCCGCGTCCTGCGCAACACATACGGCTTGCTCGCCCTGACCCTCGCATTCAGCGGTGTAATGGCTTTCGTTGCTCAGCAGATGCGTGTTGGCTACCCGAATATTTTCGTGGTGCTGATCGGCTTCTACGGTCTTTTCTTCCTCACCAACAAACTCCGTGACTCCGCTTGGGGCCTGGTGTCGGCATTTGCCCTGACCGGTTTCATGGGTTTCCTGCTCGGCCCGATCCTCAACCGTTACCTGGGCATGCAGGGCGGCGCTGAAGTCGTCAGCTCGGCATTCGCGATGACGGCACTGGTATTCGGCGGCTTGTCGGCTTACGTACTGATCACCCGCAAGGACATGAGCTTCCTCGGCGGTTTCATCACTGCAGGCTTCTTCGTGTTGCTGGGTGCAACGCTGGCGAGCTTCTTCTTCCAGATCAGCGGCCTGCAACTGGCGATCAGCGCAGGTTTCGTGCTGTTCTCCTCGGTCTGCATCCTGTTCCAGACCAGCGCCATCATCCATGGCGGCGAGCGTAACTACATCATGGCGACCATCAGCCTGTATGTATCGATCTACAACCTGTTCGTCAGCTTGTTGCAGCTGTTCGGCATCATGAGCCGCGATGACTGATCGTCGGCACTGACAAAAAACCCGCTTCGGCGGGTTTTTTATTGGCTGCAATTCAGGATTACTCGCTGATGATAATGCTGCCATCGGCCTGCTGGCGGTAAATGGTATAGGGCAGCAGCAGGGTGTCGAGCGCACCGGAAACGACCACGTCCAGCAGTACAATGGCCGGAGCACTGTCATGCTTGTCGGCATCCCGTCCATTTTGCAGCGGGGCGTTCAATGCACAAAAGTCGTAGGTGACGCCGCTGTAGATCCGCGGAATGGCGCCACAGTAGCTCTTTTGCTCCTTTAGACTTTTCGCCGCCACCTCATCACCGCGAACCACCGTCTGGACTGTGCCGCATCCCGTGAGCATCAAAACCGCCAATAGCGTTGCCTGAATTTTCATACCGCCAGTCCTTTGTCGAATCGACCGTCAGTTTGCATCAATCAAGATCAATTATCACCTAGGCCATCGGCGGCAACCGGCGCTTGACCGGGGTTTTCTTGACGATGGCGGTGTTGGTTTCCGCGTAGGTGTTGAGGCGATCGAGCAGGGTGTCCAGTTGTTCCATCGAGCGTACGTGCAGGCGCGCGATGAAGCAGTCGTCGCCGATGACTTTGTCGCACTCGGTGAACTCGGGTATGGCGATGATTTGCCGTTCCACCTCCTGCAACTGGCCTGGTAGCGGGCGTATGCGCACGATGGCCTGGAATTGGTAACCGAAATATTTCGGGTCGATTTCCACGGTGTAACCCTTGAGCACACCACGCTCTTCGAGGCGCCGCAGGCGCTCGGCAACGCTGGGTGAAGACAAACCGCTGATTTGCGCCAGGGCCTTGAGCGAGCGTCGCGAGTCTTCCATCAGTGCCGTGATCAGAACCTGATCGATGTCATCAGTCATGACGAATCCTCTATTAGGCAGATTTTCGGAAATGCCTTCGCATAAAAGGCAGATACCGAGTTTATCCTTATTTTTGCGCTGGAGAAGCGCCTCGGCTGATCGGCATAATTTGCCCATCAACAAGGGAGTTTGAAGATGGACAAATCAATACGTCACGGCTCGTTCGAAATGACCGCCGCCATGCTGATCTCCGGAACCATCGGCTGGTTCGTGCTGGTTTCAGGGCAACCGGTACTGGATGTGGTGTTCTGGCGCTGCGTGTTCGGGGCCGGCACCTTGCTGCTGATTTGTGCAGCGTTTGGCTTCTTGCGTCCCGGGATTCTGACCCGTACCACCTTCCTGCTGGCCGTGCTCAGTGGTGGGGCGATTGTCGGCAACTGGGTGCTGTTGTTCGCCTCGTATTCTCGTGCTTCGATTGCCATCGGCACCGCGGTTTATAACGTTCAGCCGTTCATGCTGGTGGGCCTTGCGGCGATGTTCCTCAACGAGAAAATCACCCTGACAAAAATGGCGTGGCTGGGTGTGTCGTTTCTCGGGATGCTGGCGATTGTCAGTGCCCATGGAGGGCAGGGCGAGAGTGGCAACGAATACCTGCTGGGCATTGCGCTGGCGTTGGGTGCAGCCTTTCTTTACGCGATTGCCGCGTTGATCATCAAGCGCTTGACGGGCACGCCACCGCATCTGATCGCGCTGATTCAGGTCAGCACCGGCGTGCTGTTACTCGCGCCGTTTGCCCACTTTTCGGCTTTGCCACAATCGCCGAGTGCGTGGGCCAGCCTGATTACGCTGGGCATCGTGCACACGGGCGTGATGTACGTGCTGTTGTATGGCGCGATCCAGAAGCTGCCGACCGCATTGACCGGCGCGTTGTCATTCATCTATCCGATCGCGGCGATCTTCGTAGACTGGTTCGCCTTTGGCCACCTTCTGGAGTTGCTGCAATGGGTCGGAGTCGCCGCGATTCTGCTGGCCGCTGCGGGTATGCAGCAGGGTTGGAGCCTGAAATTTCGGCGGCCTGTCACTCAGTGAGCGATAAAGACACACAAGGCGCAGCGAGTACTTCGCCGTGTTTTTGTGTGTCGCGGACAACTTGAAGAAATTTGTTCAGTTTGTGCTATCAAAGAACGTTGTGATCTGCGCTGTGCTCACGCTGTGAGTGGCATAGTAGTTTTGCGCTCCGTTGTTATTGAATGCCTCGGATTTGGGTGAATCGGTGATGAAGACGCCACAAGCTTCCAGCCATCCGGGTGATAGCTGCGTATCTTCTGGCGTCATTTTCCATACGGATGAACAGTCTTTTTTGAAAACGAGATAAACCTTGATTTGATCATCCTCCATCATTCTAAAAAGCGGAGTGGTGCTGATGTGCTGATCGGTTAAGAGATGCTGACAGGTGGCCTGTAATTGAGCGATTTTTTCTCTCCAGTCAGCATGCTGCAAGTCAACCGTCTCGCACATCGACGGCAGGTGCCAATCGAGTATTTGTGGGTTGGGATTGTCTGTGTGTGGAGGTGTGCGAGAGAAGATGGGGAGGGGGACCTGATCAGGAATGAACTGAAAGTGCGGGGTGTTTTTATCGTTGCTGCTTTCGAGGGCATTCTGGACGATGAAATCTCCCGGTTTTGCCCGCTGAATCAGGAACTCAGCCATCTCGGTAAAATAAGTCGCCTTATTTGACAGGTCTTCCTTCTCGCGCCGTCGGGTTTCGTTTAAAAAAACTGTGTTGTTGTACTGCTGTAGTCTTTCTATTGGCGCTTTGTTGAACGCTATTTCACTATCGTCCCGGGACTTGCAACGCAGCAGATCCAGTTTCCGTGACTTCTCTTCGCTCCTGCAAATCCTGGGATCAGGTGTGATGATTTTTTGCCCTTGAAAGTATGGATTGGTGGGCACCTGTTCGAGGAAAGGGCGACCATTCAATGTCAGTGCAACCGGCTGGACTGCGTATGAGTAGAATCTGGAAATCGCGGCTTGATCAGAATACAGTCGAATTTCACGGCTTCGATGTTGCGTGTCATCAATGCCAAGTGTATCAAGCAACCGTTTTCTCGGCGCTTGAAGTGCTTTTTCAGCGAAGGCTAATGTTCTGGTTCTACCGAGCAGATCGATCATGTATGGAGAAAAATGATCCTTGTCGTCAGGCTGAGCAAGCGGATGAGTCATTTTTTCAATAGTGCTACTGCTGTGTCCACGCACCTGGTTCATTTCAGTATGGTCGCGGCTGTCTTTTTTTTCCGTCAGGTGCGTTGAGTGCGCCTCAATCCTTGGCGTGAGTGGAAAGAATGTATTTACGGCTGATCTGTAATCGCTGCCGATCATTGGTCCTGGCCTTGTTTACTGTGCTGGAAGTAGAGAGGCGAGTGCCTCTATTTTTCTAGAGGTAACGAGATGTGGGTTATATTTTATTTCTATCTTCCAATATACGAAGGGTGATGAAGTGCTGGAGTAATTGGGTTTTTTGTTTTGTTATTTCGTCTGATGCGATGTTGAGTCTAATGTTGTTGGCGGAAAATATCTGGCTGGCGCTGTCCAGATCGTCAAGCATGTAGTATGTGAAGAGAGTAAGTGTCTGATGGGTTTCAGGCAGGGTGGCCCTGGATCGAAATTGTTCGATGTATTCCTTCGCAAGCGCTGCGCGGCTTTCGAATAAACTGACAAACTGATTGCCTGGATGGACGGCTTTTAAAAGAGGGGTGTAGGTGCTGTAAAGGTCGTAGATGTTTTGCGCGACGTCTATGATTTTCTCGAGTGGGAGAAGATTTTTTTGTTCTGTAGAAAATTTTACTTGGGTGAGATCCCTTTCCAGTGGTTTGAAAAAGGCCTCATTGGTTCTCTCTCTGAGCTGGGTGCGGGCGGGGAATGCATCGTTTTCTGTACAGTCAGGCTTAAGCTCTGCGTTCTGGTCATAGTTCATCAGCTTCGGAATCATCCTTCTCAGCGTTCCTGCTTGCCAAGCACTTTCATCTGCAAGGCTCGGTACTTTTTCGAGTACCTCTGGAAGGTTTTCGTAGGTGTTCATCTGCTTGTCGAACAAAAGTTTGTTGGTCACTACTGTGGCGGAGTTTTCAAATTTTGCGACGGTCAGGCTTTGAAGAGGTTTGAATTTGCGGCCCTCAATGAGCGCTCGAACTTGTGAATTGAGAGCCTGTTTCTCGGAGGTAAGGCATTCCATGAATTTTTCAGGGCCGGTGGTTTTGAAACCGCCCAGTACGAAGGTCTGTAACGGCGTCAAATTTCTCGCTTGCGATAACTCCTCGCCCGAAAGGAAAGGCTTGCATCGGTCCAGTCCATGAAAAGTCATTAACTCAGAACTTCTGGATTCGCCTTGGTCCTGCCCGTCTCTACTGCTGGCCGACCGATGATGGACAATCATCTCGGTTCGAATACCGGTTTCCAGTGGCGTATCGTTATCCGGGTTCTGAATCACTACATAGCGCGCACCGGGCACACCGCGGAATTCAGTTTCCAGATCCTGCAGGTTTGGAAACTTTGTGGCTGCTTCGCTTTGTGTGAAACGAATGGAGGCTGTGGTGTCATAGGGGAACGCTGCCAGGCACTGTTCTCTGTTGGCCTGCGCAGTTCCTTTTACGCGCGTGGTGATGAGTTTGAACTCTGCTGCGTAGTTACTGTTGTCAAAATGAAACATCCATTCCCTGTATTTGCCGTCATCTTTGCTGGCTGGGTTGTCCATGAATCGGAAGTTTGACACGGCGGGAATGTCACCCAGTTGGTAGGCAGCCTTAAAGATTTGAAAAGGTGTAAGTTTGGACTCAAGGCAACGGCTGTCAGTTATACGTGGCTTGATATTTTGCGTGGCAAAGTCAAGCTTTGTGTAGTCTTCTTTTTGGGTGGCATGGTCGTTCATGACTTCATCGTAAAATGCTTTGAAGTTCTCAAAGGTGTTGACGTCAATTTCGCTGACAGATACACCGAATTTTGACCACTCATTCAGAATCGAATGGAAGGGCTCTTTTAAATCCTCGTCTATCAATGATAGTAATGTGCAACGAAGCGCGTCAGTCGAAGGAATTTCTGAGATCTGTTTATACTGTGTTTTCTCCAATTCATTTAAATCGGTGATTGCTCTAAAGCGATTGGGGATTGAAGTGCTGTTTGTATACTGAGCTAAAACAGTACGTACCAGGCCAGGTTCCTTTAGCATTTCCGCAGGGTTGCACTGAATGATTTTGGTAATAGATTTTATATTCAGATTCTGTATGTCTGAATATGATATTTTTTTGAACTGGAGAGCCGGATTTGTCGTGTTTTTTGTTTCTTCAAGTAAATAGGCTAGCTGATTTTTGTCGTCGTAAATTAGTTGCTTATCACCTTGAGCAGTCTGTGCTTGTATGAGTTTGAATGGGGTGGTGCATTGAAAACATTTGAGGCTCGAGCTGAACATTTAGCGTCCTTGTTGTATTTTGCTTTTATTGGGCGCGTCATTCTAATAAAGGGTGTTCTATGGGCTATTAAAAAAAGCTCATTGAAGTGATTGTTGAGGTCGCCATGATCACAAAAGTCGAGTCTGAAAGTTACGGAGTAAGGTGAGGGAGCTTCGACAAGCTCCCGTCACATTCAAAAAATGTAGTCAGTGGTCAAAAAGCTCGAACTGCGCCCACTGATAATCTCGCTGATCAGGTCTTTGTTGGTCTCCTGGAATTTGGTCGCCACCAGCGTGCGGATCGAAAACACCCGCAACGCATCGTGGACTGACAAGGTGCCTTCGGCGGAGTTCTTGCGTCCGTTGAACGGGTAGGTGTCCGGGCCGCGTTGGCACTGGGCGTTGAGGTTGATGCGCCCGACCTGATTGGCGAAGGTGTCGACCAAGCGGCCCACGGCCACCGGGTTGGTGCCGAAGATGCTCAATTGCTGGCCGAAGTCCGATTCCAGGACGTAATCGATCACCGTATCCAGATGACGGTACGGCACGATGGGCACCACCGGGCCGAACTGTTCTTCCTGGTAAACGCGCATCTGCGGAGTCACCGGGTACAGCACGGCGGGGTAGAAGAACGACGCCCGGGACTTGCCGCCATTGGGGTTGACCACTTTGGCACCTTTGCTGACGGCATCGGCAACCAGTGAGTGCAGGTAGTCGACCTTGCTCGACTCCGGTAACGGCGTCAGGGCTACGCCGCTTTCCCACGGCATGCCGGGTTTGAGGGTGGCGAGTTTGGCGTTGAATTTCTCGATGAATGAGTCGACCACATCCTCGTGGACAAACAGGATTTTCAGCGCAGTGCAGCGCTGGCCGTTGAATGACAGCGACCCGGTGACTGCTTCGTTGACCGCGTTGTCCAGGTCCACCTCTGGCAGGACGATGCCGGGGTTCTTTGCATCCAGCCCCAATGCGGCACGCAAGCGATGGGGTTTGGGATGGAGTTTTTTCAGGTCGCTGGCGGCTTTGTTGGTACCGATGAAGGCGAAGATGTCTATCTTGCCGCTGGCCATCAGCGCACTGACGGTTTCCCGGCCGCTGCCGTAGATCACGTTGATCACCCCGGCCGGGAAGCTGTCGCGGAAGGCTTCGAGCAATGGCCGAATCAGCAGCACACCGAGCTTCGCCGGTTTGAACACCACGGTGTTGCCCATGATCAGCGCCGGGATCAGCGTGGTGAAGGTTTCATTCAACGGATAGTTGTAAGGCCCCATGCACAACGCCACACCGAGCGGGACGCGGCGGATCTGGCCGAGGGTGTCTTGCTCCAGCTCGAAACGGCTGGAGCGGCGGTCGAGTTCCTTGAGTGCGTTGACGGTGTCGACGATGTAATCGCAGGTGCGGTCGAACTCTTTTTCCGAATCCTTGAGGTTCTTGCCGATTTCCCACATCAGCAATTTGACCACGGCGTCGCGTTGCTCCCGCATACGCGCGAGAAAGCTTTCGACGTGCTGGATACGTTCGGCCACGCGCATCGTCGGCCACAAGCCCTGGCCGCGATCATAGGCGCGGACGGCGGCGTCGAGGGCGGTCAGAGCGGTTTCGGCATCAAGCAGTGGCGTGCTGCCGAGGATCACTTGTTCGTCGCCATTGGCACCGCTCAGGTACACCGGGCTGCGGACCTGGGCGAGGGGGCCTGGCCAGGTTTTGAGGACGCCATCGACCAGGTATTCGCGCTGCTCGGTCGGACCGTCGAGACGGTATTTTTCCGGGATGTTGCCGGCCTCGGGAAACAGGTTGCCAAGGAGATCTGCTGTGCTCATGTCGCTACCCCGTGTGAGATGTCAGCCGTACGCTGATGGCTTGCCGTTCGGAAATCGCTTCAAAGGTTATACGCCCTAATGACCCGGTTTTTTAAGTCAATCGAGTGGCGACGGGCAGAATAGAGGGGCTGGGGATCTGGATCTTGTGCCTCAAGCGTAGACCGCTTTGCCCGGATCTTGAAATACGACTTTTGACCTCGGAGCACACAACGGCCGGTGCTGCGGTTAAACTTCGCGCTCTTTATCAAGGAGTTCATATGAGTCATTACCAGCCGGGCATTCTCGCCACCCCAGTTCCGCCTCACGCCCGTCATATGTTCTTCGCCCTGGAATCCGCCGCTGAACTACCGGCGGCGCTGGATAAACTGCTGCAACTCGTAGACGGCAAATCGGCGGTGGTCGGTTTCGGTGAGTCTCTGGTCAAGGCGCTGGATGGCAACATCAAAGGCTTGCGCGTGTTCCCGGCGTTGACCGGCGTGGGCGTCGACAACCCGTCGACCCAACACGCGCTGTGGTGCTGGTTGCACGGTACGGATCGTGGCGAATTGCTCAATCGCAGCAAAGCCTTTGAAGCCGCGCTGGCACCGGCCCTGCGCCTGGTGCAGGTGACTGAAGGCTTCCGTCACCGCGACGGCCACGACCTGACCGGCTATGAAGACGGCACCGAAAACCCTCACGACGAAGCCGCTGTGGCTGCCGCGTTGGTCAGCGACGGCGCTGACGGTACGGTGGGCGGCAGTTTCGCCGCGATCCAGCAATGGCAGCATGACCTCAAGCGTTTTCACGCCATGCCGTCCCATGAAACGGACGACATCATGGGTCGCCGTCTGAGCGACAACGAAGAAATCGATGACGCGCCGATCTCCGCCCACGTCAAACGCACTGCCCAGGAAAGCTTTGCGCCCGAGGCGTTCGTGGTCCGTCGTTCGATGCCATGGATCGAAGACGAACGCGCCGGCCTGATGTTCCTTGCCTTCGGCTTTTCCCTCGATGCCTTCGAAGTCCAGTTGCGCCGCATGAGCGGTCTGGAGGACGGCATCACTGACGGTCTCTATCGCATCAGCCGCCCGATCACCGGCGGCTACTACTGGTGCCCGCCATTGCAAGACGGTCGTCTGGACTTGCGTGCACTGAACATCGGCTAACCCTCAGGGAGTGATTATGAACGTGGTGCGTTGGGGCATGATCGGTTGCGGCAGCGTCGCCGAGCGCAAGAGCGGGCCAGCCTTCTACAAGGCACCTGGCTCGGCGCTGGTGGCAGTGATGGGGCGGCGGCTGGAGGCGGTCAGCGATTATGCGGCGCGCCACGGGATCGAGCGGGTCTACACCGATGTCGATGCCCTGATCAACGATCCGGAAGTGGACGCGGTGTACATCGCCACGCCGCCCGACAGTCACCACGCCTATGCGCTGAAAGTGGCGGCTGCCGGCAAGCATTGCTGCGTCGAAAAGCCGATGTCGCTGAGCGCCGGGCAAAGCCGCGAGATGCACCAGGCCTTTGCCGATGTCGGGCTGCATCTGTTCGTTTCTTACTATCGACGTTCGCTGCCGCGCTTTCAGCAAGTGCGGCAGTGGCTGGAGCAGGGCCGAATCGGCGAGGTCCGGCACCTGACCTGGACACTGACGAAGACGCCCTCGACGACGGATCTGCAGGGCGTTGGCAATTGGCGAACCGACCCTGCGATTGCCGGTGGTGGTTACTTCGCCGACCTGGCCAGCCATGGTTTCGATCTGTTCCAGTACCTGCTGGGCGACATCGTTGAAGTCGCCGGGTTTACCGGGCGGCAGGCCGGTTTGTATGCCGCCGAAGACGCCGTCAGCGCCAGTTGGCGATTCGCTTCGGGCGCGATGGGCATGGGGTGCTGGAACTTTGTCGCCGACCGCCGCGAAGACCGTGTCGAGGTGATTGGCAGCAAGGGCCGGATCAGTTTTTCAGTGTTCGATGAGCATCCGGTTGAGTTGCAGGCAGACGAACAACTCAGTTTGAACATCGAGCATCACGCACATATTCAATGGCATCACGTGCTGGGTATGAATGCGCATATCCGCGGTGAAGCGCAGCATCCGGCGGTGGCCGGAGAGGCGCTGAAAACCGATTGGGTGATGGATCAGGTTCTCAAGCGGCACTGACTCTTCAGATCACACAATCTCCCTGTGCGAGCTTGCTCATGGCCTTACCTGGCACAACTCCCCCCTCACGCAGCGGGGGGATTTGAGTGCGCCTGCGAGTTCTTCAGTGAACCTGCTGGATGACGGGCGGCAGGGGTAACTCGATGGGTGTCAGCACCGGTTGCCCAGAGAAAAACGCCACCAGGTTTTTGCCCACCAGTTCGACCGTACCTTGGGTCGCTTCCGGCGAAAGCCCGGCAACGTGGGGCGTGAGGATCACGTTGTTCAGGCATTTCAGCGCATCCGGCACCTGAGGTTCGTGATCGAAGACATCCAGTGCCGCGCCGGCGATCCGTCGCTGCTCCAGTGCCGTCACCAGGTCAGCCGTGACGATCACGCTGGCCCGGGCGATGTTGACGATGAAGCCGTTAGGCCCAAGGGCATCGAGCACTTGTCGGTTGACCAGGTGTTTGGTGCCGATCCCGCCCGGCGTGGCGACGATCAGAAAGTCCGAAGCGCGTGCCAGTTCGGTGGGCGTCGAGCAGAAGGTGTAAGGCAAGTCGCTGCGATGCTGGCGATTGTGATAGCACACGCTCATGTCAAAACCGGCATTGGCGCGTTTGGCAATGGCCATGCCGACCGCACCAAGGCCGAGAATGCCCAGGCGTTTGCCGGCCAGGGACGGGCGCATGATTTTTGGCCATTCACCCCGGCGTACGGCCGCATCGCAGCGAGGAATATCGCGCGCCAGCGACAACAGCAGCGCCATGGCGTGGTCAGCCACCGAAGAGGCGTTGACGCCGGCACCGTTGGTCACGGTGATGTGACGGTCGGCCGCGGCGTGCAGGTCGACGTGTTCATAACCGGCACCAATCACGCAAATGATCTTGAGGGCGGGCAGGGCGGCAATTTCGTCGGCATAAAGCCCCAGTGGGCCGCGGGTCAGTACCGCGTCGATCTGGCCACCGTGTCGGGCAATCGCGGCAGCGCGTTCGGCCGGGGTCGGGGCCAGGATCAGGTGAAACCCCTGGTGTTCGAGGATGGGCAGGTAATCATTAATGGTTTCCACCAGTACCAGAACGGTTGCGGGCATGCTTGGCTCCTGTGTGCATCGCAATATCGGGCTCGAACGTCACTTGAGATTGCTGGCTGCGGGGCTTTTTGGCAATGGCCAATGCTGCACGTCCTCGCAACCGCGCTCCTGAGTGTAGGAGCTGGCGAGGCCTGCGAGGGTTTTCTCTTGGCAATTCAGACGGGAGAAGGGGCGTCGGGTTTTGCAGCGGTCAGATAACGGCACACCGTTTCGAGGATTTCATCGGAAAGGGCTTCGCCACGGGTGGCGCGGGCGAGTGTCAGGGCGCCGACCATCATCGAATACTGCACCAGTGCCTGCTGGCGATTTTCGTCGGGATCACTCGACTCCATCAGTTGGCTGAAGGAGTCGAGCAGTTTGTTCAGGCCGTCCAGGAACGGCTCGCGCAAGCCGCTTTCCGCACTTTCATGGCACATGTCTCCGGCGAAGGCCACCACCGGGCAGCTATCCCCCGGGTTATCCCGGCTGTGGGCGGACAGGTACGGTTCAATCAAGGCGCGACGTGACGAGGCTTTGTCCTCGCCCGAGGCGGCGCGTTCCCGCCAGCGTGTTCCCACCTGATTGAATGCCCGCTCGCTGGCCTCCCTGGCCAACGCTTCCTTGGATTCGAAGTGGCCATAGAACCCGCCATGGGTCAGGCCGGCCGCGGCCATCACATCGACCACGCTGATGCCATGCAGGCCGCGCTCGCGGAACAGCCGCGTGGCGGCCTCGACGATGATTTCGCGGTTGAGGTCGGCTTGCTTGCGGGAAACTCGGGGCATCAGGCACTCACAGTTATCAGGTTTGAATGTCAGAGGGCGTATTGGGCAATGCCATTGCCGAACGACCAGTTCTCTTTCTTCACTTCCACCAGATTAATGAAAACATCTTCCGCACGCACGGCCAGTTGCGCATTAAGGCCATCGACGATGGTTTTGTAGAGCAGTTTCTTCTTCTCCAGCGTTCGGCCTTCACTCAGCGTGATCTGAATAATCACCAGGTTATCGGTGCGCTGGATGCCCAGGTACTGCGGGTCAAAAATGAAGTGCTGCTCATCATGTTCGTTGAGGATCTGGAAGTTATCGTTTTCCGGCACGTCGATGGCGCTGCGTAGCGCGGCATAGATCAACTGCCCGATGCGTTTGGCGTAAGTGGGATCCTGCTGTTTTTTGATGTCGACGCGAACCAGTGGCATGGGCAGACTCCAGAAGGGATAGAGGTGCATTCAAAATACATGACGGCAAACCTTTAACAAGGGATAACTGATTAAAGGCGACCACAGGCATTGCACGTAACCCTGTAGGCGCGAGATTGCTCGCGATAGCGGTGTGTCAGGTTATCAAGGGTTGGATAGGCCGCAGTCATCGCGAGCAAGCTCCATACGCAGGGACATCAGTGCCTCATAAACTCGAGTTGGCACCACCGTTCCTCACCTAAGTCTTTGCTTCTGTTCACTAATCCCGGACAATCGCGCCCCTGTTTCGGCCAGAGCGCTGCCTGTCGGGTATTCCGACGCGTTTTGGCCGGGTGGCAAGTGACCGGAATGTGGAGATCCCACCGGATGAATGATCAGGCCAATAGCGTCAACAAGCGCTATGTAGAAGCGACACCAGCGACGCTTTCCAGCTGGAATCGCCAAGACACCACCTGGATGCTGGGCCTGTTTGGCACGGCGATTGGTGCAGGAACCCTGTTTTTGCCGATCAACGCAGGTCTGGGCGGCTTCTGGCCGTTGCTGATCCTGGCGCTGCTGGCGTTCCCGATGACGTTCTACGCACACCGCGGCCTGACCCGGTTCGTGCTGTCCGGTCGCGAAGGCGCCGACATCACCGACGTGGTGGAAGAGCATTTCGGCATCAAGGCCGGCGCGCTGATCACCCTGTTGTACTTCTTTGCGATCTTCCCGATTCTGCTGATCTACAGCGTGGCACTGACCAACACCGTGGGCAGTTTCCTTGAGCATCAATTGCACATCACGCCGCCACCGCGCGCCGTGTTGTCGCTGGTGCTGATCCTCGGCCTGCTGGCCGTTGTGCGTTGCGGCGAACAAATGATCGTCAAGGCCATGAGCCTGATGGTTTACCCGTTCATCGTCGCGCTGCTGTTTCTCGCGGTGTACCTGATTCCGCACTGGAACGGCGGCATTCTCGCCACCGCAAGCCAGGTGCCTGCGCCGTCGGCGTTGCTGCACACCTTGTGGCTGGCCATTCCGGTGATGGTGTTCTCGTTCAACCATTCGCCGATCATCTCGGCGTTTGCGGTCGACCAGAAGCGTCGTTATGGGGAACACGCCGAAGAACGCAGCTCGCAGATCCTGTCCCGCGCCCATCTGTTGATGGTGGTGATGGTGCTGTTCTTCGTCTTCAGTTGCGTGCTGACCCTGTCGCCAGCGCAACTGGCTGAAGCCAAGGCGCAGAACCTGTCGATCCTGTCTTACCTGGCCAACCACTTCAGCAACCCGACCATCGCCTTCGCGGCGCCGTTGATTGCTTTCGTGGCCATTTCCAAGTCGTTCCTGGGCCACTACATCGGTGCCAGCGAAGGTCTCAAGGGCCTGATCGTCAAGAGCGGCAAGCGTCCGTCCGCCAAGAGCCTGGACCGCATGACTGCAGCGTTCATGCTGGTGGTGTGCTGGATCGTAGCCACGCTCAACCCGAGCATCCTCGGCATGATCGAAACCCTGGGTGGCCCGGTGATCGCGGCGATCCTGTTCCTGATGCCGATGTACGCGATCCGCAAGGTACCGGCCATGGCACGTTATCGTGGTCAGGCTTCCAACGTCTTCGTGACGGCGGTGGGCCTGGTGGCGATTACGGCGTTGATCTATTCGCTGAGTGCATGATCCACAATAAGCTTTCAGTGCTAAAACTCACGGCATAAAAAAACGCCGCTCATCTCACGATGGGCGGCGTTTTTTATTGCGTTGTAACGTTAGGCTTGAACGACCGGGATGTTGGCGTTCGCTGCAGCTTCACGGAACTCGGCGATCTGGTCGAAGGACAGGTAGCGGTAAACATCAGCCGCCATGCTGTCGATCTTGCCAGCGTATTCCATGTACTCCTCGACGGTCGGCAGGCGACCCAGGATGGAAGCAACCGACGCCAGCTCGGCCGAAGCCAGGTAGACGTTCGCGCCGTCACCCAGACGGTTCGGGAAGTTACGGGTCGAAGTCGACACAACAGTCGAGTTCGGCTCTACACGCGCCTGGTTACCCATGCACAGCGAGCAGCCTGGCATTTCCATGCGCGCGCCAGCCTTGCCGTAGATGCCGTAGTAGCCTTCTTCGGTCAACTGGTGAGCGTCCATCTTGGTCGGTGGCGACAGCCACAGACGAGTTGGCAGCTGACCCTTGACCTGATCCAGCAGCTTGCCGGCAGCGCGGAAGTGACCGATGTTGGTCATGCACGAACCGATGAACACTTCGTCGATCTTCTCGCCAGCAACGCTGGAGAGCAGACGGGCATCGTCCGGGTCGTTCGGCGCGCAGAGCACAGGCTCCTTGATGTCGGCCAGATCGATTTCGATGACTTCGGCGTATTCGGCGTCAGCATCGGCTTCCATCAGCTCAGGGTTGGCGATCCAGGCTTCCATCGCTTGAGCGCGACGTTCCAGGGTGCGCACGTCACCGTAGCCTTCGCCGATCATCCAGCGCAGCAGGGTGATGTTGGACTGCAGGTACTCGGTGATCGAGTCTTTCGACAGCTTGATGGTGCAACCGGCAGCCGAACGTTCGGCCGAGGCGTCGGACAGTTCGAAAGCCTGCTCGATGCTCAGGTTGTCCAGGCCTTCGATTTCCAGGATGCGGCCGGAGAAGGCGTTTTTCTTGCCTTTCTTCTCGACGGTCAACAGACCTTTCTGGATAGCGAAGTAAGGAATGGCGTGAACCAGGTCACGCAGGGTAACGCCCGGTTGCATCTTGCCTTTGAAGCGCACCAGGATCGATTCCGGCATGTCCAGCGGCATGACGCCGGTGGCAGCGGCGAACGCTACCAGACCGGAACCGGCCGGGAACGAGATGCCCATCGGGAAACGGGTGTGGGAGTCACCACCGGTACCGACGGTGTCTGGCAGCAGCATGCGGTTCAGCCACGAGTGGATGATGCCGTCGCCCGGACGCAGGGAAACGCCGCCGCGGGTCATGATGAAGTCAGGCAGGGTGTGGTGGGTGGTCACGTCGATCGGCTTTGGATAAGCCGCGGTATGGCAGAAGGACTGCATCACCAGATCAGCCGAGAAGCCCAGGCACGCCAGGTCTTTCAGTTCGTCACGGGTCATAGGACCGGTGGTGTCCTGGGAACCCACGGTGGTCATCTTCGGTTCGCAGTAAGTGCCCGGACGAACGCCGGTCACGCCGCAAGCCTTGCCGACCATTTTCTGCGCCAGGGTGAAACCCTTGGTGCTTTCGGCGGGTGCTTCAGGCTTCTTGAACAGGTCGAACGCTGGCAGACCCAGTTCGGCGCGAGCCTTCTCGGTCAGGCCGCGGCCGATGATCAGCGGAATACGGCCGCCGGCGCGAACTTCGTCCAACAGGACCGGTGTCTTCATTTCGAAGGTGGTCAGGACTTCGTCGGTGCCGTGCTTGCAGACTTTGCCAGCATGCGGGTACAGGTCGATCACGTCGCCCATGTGCATGTTGGATACGTCGAATTCGATTGGCAGTGCGCCGGCATCTTCCATGGTGTTGTAGAAGATCGGAGCGATTTTGCTGCCGAAGCAGAAACCGCCGGCACGCTTGTTCGGCACGTAGGGAACGTCGTCGCCGAAGAACCACAGAACCGAGTTGGTGGCCGATTTACGCGAAGAACCGGTACCGACCACGTCACCGACGTAGGCGATAGGGAAGCCGGCGTTGCGCATTTCTTCGATCTGCTTCATCGGACCGGTGACGCCTTGTGCGTCAGGCACGATGCCGTCGCGAGCCATTTTCAGCATGGCCAGGGCGTGCAGCGGGATGTCCGGGCGGGACCAGGCATCAGGCGCAGGGGACAGGTCGTCGGTGTTGGTTTCGCCGGTGACCTTGAACACGCGCAGGCTGATCTTGTCGGCCAGGGTAGGGCGGTTCTTGAACCACTCGCCGTCAGCCCAGGACTGCAGCACGCCTTGAGCGTGAACGTTACCGTTCTTGGCTTTTTCAGCGACGTCGTGGAAGGCATCGAACATCAGCAGGGTGTGCTTGAGTTCTTCGGCTGCTACTGGAGCCAGTTCGGCGTCGTCCAGCAGGTTCACCAGTGTCACGATGTTGTAGCCGCCCTGCATGGTGCCGAGCAGTTCAACAGCGCGCTTCTTGTCGATCAGTGGGGATTTGGCTTCGCCCTTGGCGATGGCAGACAGGAAACCGGCCTTTACATAGGCTGCTTCGTCCACGCCAGGCGGAACACGATTGGTGATCAGGTCAACGAGGAATGCTTCTTCGCCAGCCGGGGGATTTTTCAGCAGCTCGACCAGGCCTGCAGTTTGTTCGGCGTTAAGCGGCTGGGGAACGATACCCAGTGCTGCACGCTCTTCGATATGTTTGCGGTAGGCTTCAAGCACAGTTATTACCCTCATCAGTGGTCCCAAATGGGTGTCCGGGACGCTCATCCCGAAATTGCCGTACTCATGCGCTGCATGGCGTTGTGGGCCACTTAGCCAGAATTACCGACAATTCCTTACAGAAGCTGCTTTCAAAGTTTTACGCCTGCAGAACGGGAGCTGATGAGGGTTGGCGTTGGGCTTTTCCCCGCTGGAAAAACCCCTCGCCAACACCGCTCTGAAGGAACGACTGTGCTCGTGACGCTTTGAAAACAGCTTCTAACGGACATTGGCGCCTAAAAAGGCAGGCTGATTCTACGGCAAAAAAAAATTAAAGGTAAGTCGGGGTTTATTGGACTTTGGTGGTGACGCCCGGCAGAGGTCCATCGACCCTGACCCTTTGATTTTGAGGGGTGATGATTATCGGACAAAGGGCTAACATGCCGGCCTGTTTTGCTTTTTCGCGTTTTTGCCTACCTATGCCCAATCAGACCATCAAGACGCCGTGCGTCGGCCTTTGCTCCACTGTTTACGGTGACCTGGTGTGCCGTGGCTGCAAGCGGTTCCACCATGAAGTGATTCACTGGAACGGTTACAACGAGGAAGAAAAGCGCGCGGTGTGGCTGCGCCTTGAGCAGCTTTTGTCCCAAGTAATGGCGGCCAAGGTGGAGATTTTCGACCCGGCGCTGCTCCGCACGCAGCTGGAACAACGCAAGATCCGCTTTGTGCCCCATCAGTCGGAATATTGCTGGGCCTACCAGTTGATCGCACGCGGTGCGCGGGTGATCAACAACCTGGAAGCCTACGGGATGGTGCTGCTGCCCGAATTCCGCGAGTGGAACCTGCCGGAATTGCGCGACGCGATCGACCGCGAGTTTTTCCTGCTCTCCGAGGCGCATTACCAGCGCTACATTGCGCCGGGGTTCCTCAAGGACGTCTTTGGCGGCTAAACCCCGATTTTCGTGGCGAGGGAGCTTGCTCCCGCTCGGGCGTCGCCGCCGTCGCAAAAAGAGCTGGCAACGTGTATCTGAAAGCACGCAGGGGGTGCTCCGCAACCCAACGGGAGCAAGTTCCCTCGCCACAATGGCTGTTCCTTTTCAATGCTTGACTGCCAACTCCTCCAAGTGATCCTCGACCTCCTGAGGCTTTAGCACCAGCACATCGCTCTCCACCGCATCAAGCACCACTTCCGCGGTATTACCGATCAATGTCCCCGATAACCCGGTACGCGCCACGGTGCCAATAACCGTCACGGCCGCCTGCAGTTTGTGCACCATGAACGGAATCAATACATCCGCCGGGCCCTCGGCGATGTGCAGGTGTTCGTTGTCGATGTCGAACTCCGCCTGAAACGCCTTGCACTGTTCGCGATAGCGCGCCTCGATGGTTTCGCTGAGCTGCAACGTCGGGTCGGCCGCCGACAGCATGGGTGACGGATGAGCGCTGATTACGTGCAGATGCGCTTTGGCCAGGCTGGCGATGTCATAGCCGTAATCAATGATGGTGGCGTGCAAATGGCGGTGCTCGCTTTCCATATTGCCGACGTCAATGGCCGCCAGGACCACTTTGTCTTTCCACGAGCCGGCGGTTTTCACCAGCAGCACCGGGGTAGGGCAGTGGCGCAGCAATTTCCAGTCTGCGGGGGTGAGCAGCGCCTTTTTAAGCGGGCTGTCAGGGAAGTGCTGCTTGATCACCAGGCCACAACCTTCCGCCTGCTGCACGTCGATGATGGTGTCGTGGAGGCTCTGATTCCAGGCCTGTTCGGTGGTGACACTGTAGCCGTCCTCCAACAACGCAGCCTTGAGCACGCTCAGCATGCCGCTGTGGTCGTGCTTGGGATCGCACACCAGCAGGTGCAAATGCGCCTGGGTCACCCCGGCAATCAACTTGGCTCGTTTGAGCGCCAGGCTTTCCGAGTGTTCGGGCTCGATGACCACCAGAATGCTGCGAATGGCTTGCATGATCGGGATCTCCTGAAGAAGTAAAAGCATGGCGTTGCTCAACTATAGTTGTTGCTCGCCATTCGGCGACTTGATGCATATCAACGGTTGGTAGCTGGTGGTCTGCCGACAGGCCGGTATAATCGGCGCCCTTCGTTTTGAACCTTTTATCCCGTGGGCCACATGATCCTTCCCGAAATTCACGAGTTCCTTGGCTGTCGCACCCCTGACGGCTGGGTCCAGGCCGCGCTGGCCGATCAGGAAACCTTGCTGATCGACCACAAGAATTGCGAATTCAAGGCTGCCAGCACCGCGCTGAGCCTGATAGCCAAATATCACTCCCACGTCGATTTAATCAACATGATGTCGCGTCTGGCCCGTGAAGAACTGGTGCATCACGAACAGGTCATGCGCTTGATGAAGCGGCGCAAGATCGAACTGCGCCAGCTGTCCGCCGGGCGTTACGCGTCGGGCTTGCGCAAAGTGGTGCGCAGTCACGAGCCGGTGAAACTGGTGGATACGCTGGTGGTCGGCGCGTTCATCGAAGCCCGCAGCTGCGAACGTTTCGAAGCGCTGGTGCCGCACCTGGACGAGGAACTGGGGAAGTTTTATTTCGGCCTGCTGAAAAGCGAAGCCCGGCACTTCCAGGGGTATCTGAAGCTGGCTTACCAGTATGGGGACGCCAAGGATATTGCCCAGGTGATCGACAGGGTTCGCGCGGCTGAGCAGGAACTGATCGAGTCGGCGGATGTGGAGTTCCGGTTTCATAGTGGTGTGCCGGCAGCCGCATAACGGTAAAAGATCGCCACCGTCGCCCGCTCGCGCTCACCCTGGAGCAGCAGTAGGCGGCGATCTTTACTCCCGATTGTTAAAAACTCTTAAAAAAATGAAACATCACTGAAAACCGGTCTTTATGGCCGGTTTTTGCTGTCTGCCGTCACTGTCCCGACAGTGATTGGCGGCATAATGCCGACCCTTCACACAAGCGTTGGCAGTCGGGCGTTATGGATAACCTGGGTTTTGGCAAAGTATTGCTGGTGGAAGATGACGAAAGGCTCTCGGGGCTGATCGCGCACTTCCTGGCGCAACACGGCTTCGAGGTGCGGCAAGTGCACCGTGGAGACCTGGCTCTGGCCGCGTTTCTCGAATTCAAGCCGAAAATCGTCGTGCTCGACCTTATGTTGCCCGGACAAAGTGGCCTGCACGTGTGCCGCGAAATCCGCAATGTGTCCGACACGCCCATCGTCATTCTTACGGCGAAGGAAGACGACCTCGACCACATTCTGGGCCTGGAATCCGGTGCCGACGACTACGTGATCAAACCGGTCAAGCCGCCCGTATTGCTGGCCCGCCTGCGCGCCTTGCAACGTCGCCAGGCACCGGACAGTGGCGTGTGCAGTTCACTGGAGTTTGGCCGGCTGAGCATCGACCGCAGCTGTCGCGAAGTGCGACTGGCGGGCGACAGCATTGAGCTCACTACCATGGAATTCGAGCTGCTGTGGCTGCTTGCCAGCGCCGCGGGCAAGATTCTGTCCCGCGACGACATCCTCAATCGCATGCGCGGGATTGCCTTCGACGGGCTCAACCGCAGCGTGGACGTTTACATCAGCAAGCTGCGAGGCAAGCTCAAGGACAATCCGCGCGAGCCGGCGTGCATCAAAACGGTCTGGGGCAAGGGGTACCTGTTCAATCCGTTCGCGTGGGAGCTGTAGATGCTGCGGTTATTCTTGGGCTTGTACCTGGTGATGGCCGTGGGGCTGGTGGCGGCTTTGCAAGCCGTTGAACACACCTTCAACGCGCTGCTTGATGGGCAGATGCAGGCCTACAATCGCGAAGCCGTGCGCGGCCAGGCCTGGTCGCTGGTGGAGCAGGTGCGCGAATTTGAAGCCGCGCAGCGAGAACAGCAATTGCAAAAGCTGCGCCCGCATTACGGGCTCGGCCTGAGCCTGGTGGACGCGACCGAGCTGGACCTCAATGAGCGAGAAAAACAGCAGTTGGCCGAAGGCACGCTGGTGATTCGCCAGGACTACACCCAATTCATTACCTCCATCGATGGCGGCCCGCAATTGTTGAGCATCAAGCTACCGGCCGAACCCAGCCTGATGACGTTCTACATTGCTGCCGCGTATCTGATGCTGGCCGGGCTGATCGGCATCGTCCTGTTCTTCTGGGTGCGCCCACACTGGCGCGACCTGGAGAAGCTGCGGCTGGCAGCCGAGCGTTTCGGCGACAACGACTTGTCGGCACGCATCCAGCTGTCAAAACGCTCGAACATCCGCGACCTGGCCGAGCACTTCAATTTGATGGCGGCGCGCATCGAGGGCCTGATCGCCAATCAGCGGGAGCTGACCAACGCGGTGTCTCACGAGTTGCGCACGCCCATTGCGCGGCTGTCATTCGAACTGGACCAGCTCAAGCAGCAGTCTGATCCGAGCCAGAGTCGCGAACTGATCGCCGACATGTACGCCGACCTCGGTGAACTGGAGGAAATGGTTTCCGAATTGCTGACCTACGCCAGCCTGGAGCGCGGCGCCACGGTGATCAGCCGGGAAAACATCCAGGCCCTCAGTTGGCTTGACAGTGTGGTCGGGAGCGTCGCCCTGGAGGCGGAAGCGGCCGGGGTGCAATTGTCGATCGTGGAGTGTCAGGTCAATGAGGTTCGTATCGAGCCGCGTTTCATGGCCCGGGCAGTGATCAACCTGCTGCGCAATGCCATTCGCTATGCCGAAGAGCGCGTCGACGTGTCATTGGTGCGTAACGGCGATCACTACGAAGTGCGGGTCAACGACGACGGCCCGGGTGTGCCGCTTGAGGGGCGCGAGAAAATTTTCGAGCCGTTCTCGCGCCTCGATGCCAGCCGCGACCGGCGCACAGGAGGTTTCGGTTTGGGCCTGGCGTTGGTCAGGCGCGTATCGCAGTCCCATGGCGGGCAGGTGGAAGTGGCGGACTCACCCTGGGGTGGGGCGTCGTTTCGCATGACCTGGGCGCATCTGGATTAGCGGCTGCGCTCACTGGCCCATCGCTAGCAGCAACACCACTGAATTCAGCCGCTCAACCCCAACCGCTCATGCCATTGGGCAATCGACTCTTCGGGATACACATCAAACTGCTTGTCACCCGGTTTTACCTCGGCCTCGACCCAGGGCGCCCGCGAACTCAGCATCAAATGGGTATGGACTGGCGGCACCGGCAACGGTGTGTCGATGGCCGACGCAAACGGATGAATCAGTTCCGGCCATTCGGGGCTGAACAGCCACAATCCCGATCCGCAAACCGAGCAAAAGTGCCGCTCGGCAGTGCTGCGGTGCGCACGCTTCTGGCCTTCGCCCTTGAGCAGCGCATGGTAAATCGAGATGCTCTTGCGTCCGCGTACTTTCAGGCTGGTGGCGTCACCGGCAATGTTGATCGAGTAACCGCCACCGCCCTGAGTCTTGCGGCAGATTGAGCAGTAGCAACGTTGATAGGGGTAAGGGTGGACGCTGGTCAGGCTGAACGACACCGCGCCGCAATGGCAGGAGCCTTCGAGTTGCATGGCGACCTCCGGCGGGTCCTGGATTAATCCCAACAGCCTAGACCAGTACCAGAATCGCATCGCCAGTCGCGACCCACTTGAGCTGATCGCCGGTCTGCGCGAACAGCAGGGCTAGCTGCCCGCCGTGTCCGACGTGTACACGGAATTTGGGTATGGCACTTAACCTGTGGGAGCTCGCCCGCTGGCGAAGAACGATAACGCGGCCTACCTGCCCGCCACCCGCCACAAATACCACGCAGCCACCGTCCGATAAGGGCTCCACGCCAACCCGATTTCAATCATCTGCTTGCGCGTTGGTTGCACCTCCAGCCCCTTGAGCTTTCGATAACCTTCACGCACGCCAAAGTCATCGGCCGGCAGGATGTCCGGGCGTTCCAGGCTGTAGATCAACAGCATTTCAACCGTCCAGCGACCCACGCCACGCAGGGTGATCAGGCGTTCGATCAACGCTTCATCGTCCATCGCCAGCGCCGAGGCGTGATCCGGCACCACGCCGTCCAGTGCGGCCTGGGCAATGCCCTGGATGGTCGCGATCTTGCTGGCGGAAAAGCCGCAGCTGCGCATCCGGTCAAAATCGGTGGCAACCAGTTGTTCAGGTCGGGGAAATGGCTGTCCGGGAAACAGCGCGAGCATCCGGCCGACAATCGCATCACCCGCCTTGGCGTGCAGTTGCTGGTAGGCAATCGCCCGCACCAGTGACTCGTACGGATCGCGCGCGGCGTGGGGTTGATGCAGGCACGGGCCGACGGCGGCGACATGGCGTTGCCAGTCGTCGTCGATGGACGCGAGGAACCGGGTGGCGGGTAAATAGGGCTCGGGCATCGAACATCCTTGCGGGCTGACAAAACAGCGTGCGATCAGAAGGCCAGTTGCCGGGTGATCTGACTCGCGGCGCTTTCCAGCCTGAGCAGAAACGCCTTGCGCGGCTGTCCTCCACCATAGCCCGTCAGCGAGCCGTCCGCACCGATCACCCGATGGCAAGGCACGACAATCGAAAGACGGTTCTGCCCGTTGGCCAGGCCCACCGCACGACTGGCTCCGGGCTTGCCCAGCCTGGCCGCGAGGGTGCCGTAAGTGGTGGTCTGGCCGTAGGGAATGGTTGCCAGTTCAGCCCAGACCTGCCGTGCGAATTCGCTGCCGGGCAGGTGCAGCGCCACCTCGAATTGTTTCAGTTGGCCGCTGAAATATTGCGCCAGCTCCTGTTCGATTTGCTGCAAATGCATGTTGTGTCCGGGCGCCACGGCGTAGCCATAGCGGTTCTGCAGCTCTTCGACTTCCCGGGTCAGCGCCGGACGGTCGAGGAACTCGAGCAGCACCAGGCCACGGCGTTCGGCCATGGCGATCATCGGCCCCAGTGGCGTGGTCAGGCGGGTGAACAACAGTGGCTCGCTGTTGGCGGCGCGTCCCGGGGTGATGTGAAAGGACTTTTGAAAGGCATCGCGAAAGCCGCTCAGGGATTCGTAGCCGGAGTCGAACGCCGCGCTGTCGATGGAATCGCCCTGTTTGATTCCGCCCAATGCCATGCCCAGGCGCCGGGTGCGCAGCCAGGCATGGAAGGTCATGCCGAAATGCTGTTTGAACCAGCGGCGCAACTTCAATGGCTCGATACCTTCGGCCAGCAGTCGGGCATCGGTCCAGCGCTGTTCGGGATCGGCGTCTACCGATTTGAGCAGCGTTTGCACCCAGTCCGGCGCAATGGCGGCGGCGTCCAGTGGCTTGCACCGCAAGCAGGCGCGGTAACCCGCCGACAGGCATTCATCGGCGTGGGCGAAGAACTCGACGTTCTCCGGTTTCGGCTTGCGCGCCGTACAACTGGGGCGGCAAAAAATTCCGGTGGTCTTGACCGCAGTAAAGAACACCCCCTCGTAGGCGGTGTCGCGGTCGAGCATGGCGCGGACCATCTCGGCATGGGGCGGAAGTAGCGTGCTGTGCAGGTTCATGGGTTGAGCTTAAGGCCGGCGGCGGAACGTCTCCACCGGAAAATCGACAGAGAATTCCGCACAGACGCCACGTGCTCAGATCGACCGTTGATTGACCCGCTTCGACAACTCTTCGGCGCTCTCCTTGCGCTCGGAGTAGCGGTCCACCAGAAACGCCTCGCGGCCACGCACCAGCAGGGTGAATTTCATCAATTCTTCCATGACGTCGACAACGCGGTCGTAGTACGAGGAGGGCTTCATCCGGCCAGCCTCGTCGAACTCCATGAAGGCCTTCGGGACGGATGATTGATTGGGGATGGTCAGCATGCGCATCCAGCGCCCGAGCACGCGCAGTTGATTGACGGTGTTGAATGATTGCGAACCGCCGCAGACCTGCATGACCGCCAATGTCTTGCCTTGGGTCGGGCGGACCGCGCCCATGGTCAGGGGAATCCAGTCGATCTGCGACTTGAACACTGCCGACATCGAGCCGTGCCGCTCCGGCGAGCACCAGACCTGACCTTCTGACCAGAGCACCAGATCAAGCAGTTCCCGGACTTTCGGATGATCGTTGGGTGCGTCATCGGGCAGCGGCAGGCCGGACGGATCGAAGATCACCGTTTCGGCGCCGAGCAAGCGCAGAATCCGCGCCGCTTCTTCGGTCAACAGGCGGCTGAAAGAGCGTTCACGGGTGGAACCATAGAGCAGCAGAATGCGTGGCTTGTGGGTGTTTTCGCCGGTGAGCGGCAGGAGTTCGAGGTCGAGGTTCGGCAGGTCTTCGTTCATCACAGGGTTCCGATGCGATCGAGGGCCGCTTTGAGGTCGGCGTCCGACAGGCTTTTGAGGTCAAGGGCGAAGAACGCTGCAAAGCGTCGCTTGATGATCTCGACCGTGTTGGCAAAAGCGGCCTCGATGTCTTCGCGGCTGCCATGGACCTCCGACGGGTCGGCCAGCCCCCAGTGGCTTTTAATTGCCGGGCCGAAGTAAACCGGGCAGGCTTCGCCGGCAGCTTTGTCGCAGACCGTGATGACGATATCGGGCGGGGAGTCGGCGAAGACATCAGAGTCTTTGCTGTACAAGCCTTGTGTCGAAACACCGAGGTCGTGCAGCGTCTGTATTGCCTGAGGATTGAGCCGGCCGCTGGGGAAGCTGCCGGAACTGACCGCTTCAAACCCGGCTGGGGCCAGGTGATTGAACAAGGCTTCGCTCAAGACACTGCGGCAACTGTTGGCCGTGCACATGAAGAGGATTCTGCTTTGAACGGGGAGAGGGCTCATCATCGCAACTCGAATATATGGATATCCGAATATACGTATGTCGATGCAAAAAGCCAATGCTGACTTTCTGGCTCCCGACGCTTTCAACGTGATCTCGAAATGGGGCTGCGGTGCCAGGAATCGGGTGGCCGCGATGGAGAGTGCTCGACCCCTTCGCGACCCGGCGGTGACGACGCATAAGGTAGACACCCAGCCTTGCGCCTCATTTGGCGAATTTCCGGGCCCCGGCGACACACAGAATCACCGCGACCGTCACCCCAAGCATGCCGATGCTGACGTGCTCGTGCAGCAGGGTCGCCGCCAGCGCCAGGCCAAAGAAGGGTTGCAGCAGTTGCAGTTGCCCGACAGCGGCAATCCCGCCTTGGGCGAGGCCGCGATACCAGAACACGAAGCCGATCAGCATGCTGAACAGCGAGACGTAAGCCAGGCTGAACCAGGCCGGTGCGCTGATCCCGCTAAACGAAGCCGGCATCCGCCACCAGGTCAGCGCCGCCATCACCGGCAATGCCAGTACCAGCGCCCAGGAAATCACTTGCCAGCCGCCCAGGGTGCGGGACAACTTCGCGCCTTCGGCATATCCCAGGCCACACGCGAGAATCGCCAGCAGCATCAGGATGTCGCCTTGGGGGGAGGCGCTCAGGCCCTGGGATACTGCAAAACCCACCACCAGCAAACTGCCCAGCACCGAGAAGAACCAGAACACCGGCCGCGGGCGTTCGCCACCGCGCAACACGCCGAACACGGCGGTGGCCAGCGGTAACAGGCCAACGAACACGATGGAATGCGCCGACGTCACGTATTGCAGGGCCAGCGCGGTCAACAGCGGAAACCCCACCACCACGCCCAGCGCCACGATGATCAGCGGCACAAGCTGATGGCGTGCAGGGCGTTTTTCCTTGAACAACAGCAGCAGGCACAGCGCCAGAATCGCCGCGAGGGTGGCGCGAGCCACGGTGAGGAATACCGGATCGAATTCCAGCACCGCCACCCGCGTCGCTGGCAGTGAGCCGCTGAAAATCACCACGCCGATCAATCCATTGATCCAGCCGCTGGCGTTGCTCTCCAGCGTCCGGTTTTGCAGGTTCGAAGTCCGTTCCATTTGGCTCTCGCTTATTGTTGGGTTGCCCGAAAGTCATGGTAGGGTTGGGCTATCGATACAATCAAAAAATTGTCATGGATACATCCCGACATGCCTCGATCTCGCTATAAAACTCTGGTTGATACCTTCGCCGCCGACATTCGCTCGGGGCGTTTGCCACCGGGTACGCGGCTGCCAACCCACCGCCAGCTCGCCACCGAGCAAGGCCTGGCGCTGGTCACGGCCAGCCGGGTGTATGCCGAGCTTGAGGGCATGGGCCTGGTCAGTGGTGAAACCGGGCGCGGGACTTTTGTCCGGGAGACGTCGCTGCCGCCAGGCCAGGGCATTTCCCAGTCCGTGGTGGCGGCGGGGATGATCGACCTGAACTTCAACTACCCGTCATTGCCGGGTCAGGCTGACCTGTTGCGCCAGGCGCTGCGTCAGCTTGCATTGTCTGGTGACCTGGAGTCGCTGTTGCGTTATCAACCCCACGCCGGGCGGCTGCATGAGCGGGCTTCGGTGGCCCGCCACCTGGGCGAGCGCGGCCTGAACGTGTCGGCCGAACAGGTGTTGATCGTCAGTGGCGCCCAGCATGGCCTGGCCGTGGTGATGATGACGCTGCTCAAGCCCGGCGACGTGATTGCGGCTGACGCGTTGACTTATCCGGGGTTCAAGACATTGGCCGAAACGCTGCACCTGGAGGTACTGCCCATTCCTGTCACGGCCAACGGGCCGGATTTATCGGCCTTGGACAAGCTGTGTCGCAGCCGCCCGGTGCGGGCCGTGTATTCCATGCCCACCTTGCATAACCCGCTGGGTTGGGTGATGGACACTGCGCAGCGCGAGCGCTTGGTGGCGATTGCGCGTCAGCATGACCTGATGATCATCGAAGACGCGGCCTACGCCTTTCTGGCCGAGAACCCGCCGCCACCCGTGGCTGAGATGGCGCCGGAAAGGACGGTGTACGTTTCCGGTTTATCCAAGAACATCGCCACCGGGTTTCGCGTCGGTTTTGTCGCGGCACCTCTGCATTGGGTCGCGGGATTCGAGCGCACGGTGATGGCGACGACCTGGAACACGCCGGGGGTAATGACGGCGATCGCCACCGCCTGGCTCGATGACGGCACCGTCTACCAACTGGAAGCGCAAAAACGTGCGGATGCGCAGGCCCGACAAACCTTGGCGCGCGAAGTGCTGACGGGGCTGGAGACGGTCACACATCCGTCTTCGTATTTCATCTGGTTGCCATTGGCCGAAGACGCCCGCGCCGACCAAATCGCCATGGCGTTGATGCGCGAGCACGTGTCGGTGTCGCCCGCCGAACCGTTTGCGATCACCCCGCATGTACCACACGCCATCCGCCTGGCGCTGGGCTCGGTGGACATGGTCTCGCTGCGCCAGGCGTTGCTGAAAGTGAAAAGGGTGGTGGGGTATTACGCGTAGCGCAGGGCAGTTTTCTTCAATACGCCCACCGCCGGGCTCTTTACCTTGGGGCCTGGTTCAATTGAGAAGAGTAGGTGTGCGATGAGTTTGATCATGTCCATGGCGGCGTTTGCGTTGGCCGCGTCGATCACCCCGGGGCCGGTGAATATCGTCGCCTTGAGTTCCGGGGCGCGTTTCGGCTTCAAGGCCAGCCAGCGGCATGTGGCCGGGGCGACGTTGGGGTTTGTGTTGTTGCTGGTGTTGATGGGGTTGGGGTTGCACGAGCTGTTGCAGCTTTGGCCCGCGATGACCCAGGTGGTGCAGTGGGCGGGCGTGGCGTTTCTGTTGTACATGGCGTTCAAACTGGCCGCCGACAACGGGCAACTGGAGGCGAAAGACTCGGGCCGCGCGCCATCGATGCTCTACGGCGCGGTGATGCAATGGCTCAACCCGAAAGCCTGGCTGGCCTGTGTGGCGGGCATGGGGGCATTTGTCGCCGATGGCGCGGCGCGGCTGGTGTGGCAGTTTGCGGCGATCTATCTGGTGATTTGCTATCTGTCGGTCGGCTGCTGGGCCTATGCCGGGACATTCTTGCGCGGCTACCTGAACAACCCGACGGGCATGCGCTGGTTCAACCGGGTGATGGCGTTGTTGCTGGCGGTGAGTGCGGTTTATCTGATTTTCCCATGACCCTGTAGTAGCCCGGTTTAGCCGCGATACTGTCCTGGTGTCGCTGCCAGATGCTGTTTGAAGGCCCGTTGAAAATGCGCCTGATCGGCAAAGCCCGCTTCCAGCGCCACGTCGGCGATCAGCTTGCCGTGGCGCAGTTGCTCACGGGCGAACTGGATGCGCCGGTTGACCAGAAAGGCGTGGGGCGTCATGCCGTAATGCTGCTTGAACGCGCGGATCAGGTAGGACGGCGACAACTGCGCCGCTTCGCAAATATCTTCGAGCTTGAGCATCTGTGTGCAATGTTCGCGGATGAACCCGGCGGCGCGTTCCAGTTTGAAATTCGGTTCGCGCAATGGCTGCTCGACGGGATTCAGGCGTAATTGCACGTCAGTGAAAAACTCAATCGCTACGCTGTGCTTGCGCAATACGTCCTGCTGCGGATCGACCAGCACTTCATACAAACCTTGCAGCCCCGCGAACAGCTCGGGGTCAGCGGTATGGGTGATGGCAAAACGGCGGAACGCCAGGTCATCGCTGAACCCCAGCTGGTGCTGCAACCCGGTCAGCCACGCTGTGTCAACATAGAGCATCAAGTACGACCAGGGCTCGTCGTTGATCGGATTGCAGGCATGGACATCGGCGGGGTTCATCAACACCACAGTGCCGGCGCTGACCTCGAAGTGCGCCTGCTCGTGGACATAGGTGCTGCGCCCGGCGGTGATCGCACCGATGGAAAAGTGCTCGTGGGAATGCCGGGTGTAGCAGACCTCACGGCCATCGGCGATGGCGCGCGCTTCGATGAAGGGCAGGGCGTCATCGCGCCAGAAGCGCGGGGCCTTGTCGGTGTCCCGGGGCTTGGAGAGTTTCATGGTCATTCCTTGGCAACTTCGCCCCGAAGTGTATTAGCTCTCACCGTTAAAGGCTCGCTGCAACGCGGCTATATCGAGTTTTTTCATCTCCATCATTGCCGCCATGGCGCGTTGGGATTTGCTCGTGTCGGGATCTTTGAGCATGTCCATCATTGCCACCGGGACGATCTGCCATGAAACCCCGTACTTGTCCTTTAGCCAGCCACATTGCTGCGCCTCGACCGGCCCGCCGGCAGACAGCCGGCCCCAGAAATGGTCGACCTCTTCCTGGGTCTGGCAATTGACCTGAAACGAGATCGCCTCGTTGAACTTGAAGTTCGGGCCGCCATTGAGGCCGGTGAACGTCTGTCCGTCGAGTTCGAAGCTGACCGTCAGCACCGAACCTTCCGCGTGGCCATGAACCTCTTGGCCAGCCTTGCCGTAGTGGGTGATGGCAGTGATTTTGGAGTGGTCGAAGATCGCGCAGTAGTACTTCGCAGCCTCTTCCGCCTGGCCATCGAACCACAGGCAGGGCGTGAGTTTTTGAACGTGGAGCATGGCGGGTCTCCTTGGCAGGTTTTTGCATGCTGGACTATCAGCGTAGCCAGCCTCGGCCTGGCGGGTGGTGCCGTAGATCGACAAGTGTGCAAGCAAATGTTGTTGGAGGTAGTCGATATGACCAATGCTGGAGTCGTAACGACTATTTGCGCATGGAGTCGTTATGACTGCTGCTCCTTAAGTAATTGATTATCAACGGCTGAATATCTGGCACGAGACTTGATACGTCTCCAGTACAACTGAACTGCTACAGGAGTACGGAAAATGTTCCATTTCTTCAGCAATCCTCAGAACGTTCTGCAACTGTCCAGCCGTGTGCTCGTTGTCGGCCTGGCGATGCTGCTGGCAGGTATCTACGGCGCATACCTCTACGAGGGGTATCTGTCGATCCTGGCGCTGGTGTCGTTGCATGCCATGACCATCGTAGGGCCGACCCTGCTGAAAATCGGCTACGTCATGCGCCTGTTGTCCCAGCACCGGTTGAGTAGACCTCTGGGCCGGGCGTTGGCCTGATGCGCAACCTGGCGGCTGCTCCCGTTTTCAGTCTTGGCTTTCGTCCGTTCTTTCTGGCGGGAGCTGCGTTCGCCGCGCTGGCGGTTGCAATCTGGGCCTTGTGGCTGTACGGCCGATTGCCCGGCGCGAACCCGCTGGGCGGCATGCTTGCCTGGCATCGACATGAAATGCCGTTCGGCTTCGCCGTGGCAATCATCGCCGGGTTCCTGCTGACGGCGGTACCGAACTGGACGGGGCGCCCGGGGCTCAAAGGCTGGCAGTTGATCGGGCTGGTGCTGGTCTGGCTATCGGCGCGACTTGCCTGGCTTCTGCCGGTTTCGCCGACTGTGTTGCTGTGGTTGCAACTGCCGTTTTTGCCAGCGCTTGCGTGGGTGCTGGGCCGCGATCTGGTGGCTGCCGGCAAACGTGAGAATTACCCGGTTTTGTTGATGATCACGTTGCTGATCGGATGTCAGGCAATGACGCTGTGGGGCCTCTGGATCGATGATGTCGGCCTGCAGCGGCGTGGTGTGCTGGCGGCGTTGTGGTTGGTCGGTGCATTGATGAGCATGATTGGCGGTCGAGTCATTCCGTTCTTTATTCAGCGTGGCTTGAATCGGCCGGCTTTACCGGCAGGCACTCCCTGGCCGTCCCGGGTTTTGCTGGTGAGCGGGTTGTTTGTGGCGCTGACATTCGCGCTCGGCTTGCAGGATGTGCCCAGGCGCTGGATGGTGGCAGTGTTTGGGTTGATGGGGGTTCTGCATGTGTTTCGGCTGTGGCGTTGGCATGACCGAGGTCTGTGGCGGGTGCCACTGTTGTGGTCGTTATATTTGTCTTATGTCTGGTTGGTAGTGGCGATTTTTGCCATGGGGTTGTGGCACCTGGGGTTGATGTCGCAGCAGAGTCTGGCGACTCATTCGCTGGCGGTGGGGGGCGTGGGTGGGTTGATCCTGGCGATGATCGCGCGGGTGAGTCTGGGGCATACCGGGCGGTTGTTGCAGCCTTCCAGGGCGATTGTCTTGGGGTTTGGGTTGATTCTGCTGGCTGGGGTGTCGCGGGTTCTGCTGGTGCCGGTTTCCGGGTTGGGGCTCGGTGCTTCGGCGCTGTTGTGGTGTTTGGCGTTTGGGCTGTTTTTGCTTTGCTTTACGGGGATTTTGCTCAGGCCTCGGGCTTAAGCCGGCCTGTCTGTTTGGCTCTCCCTGAGTGACCGGTGGTCGATACGCCCCGGTCACCCAGTCAATTTGCGCTTAGCTGTATGGATAACCCAAGGCGCGCGTAGGTACCCGTTCACCACAGCGACGCCCCTTCAGAACACCGTGAGTCTGAGGACCTTCGCAATGTTGACCCTGAATATCAATGGCAAGGATCAGGAGCTGGATGTCCCCGCGGACATGCCGCTGCTTTGGGTCTTGCGTGATGTTGCGCACCTGACCGGAACCAAGTTCGGCTGTGGCATGGCCCAGTGCGGAGCCTGCACCGTGCACGTCGATGGCACGCCGCTGCGTTCCTGCATTACGCCCGCCACGGCGGTGGCCCACGGGCAAAAAATCCTCACCATCGAAGGGCTTTCCCTCGACGGTTCGCACCCGGTGCAGCAAGCCTGGGCCGAGCTTGATGTGGTGCAGTGCGGCTATTGCCAGTCAGGCCAGATCATGTCGGCCGCGGCATTGTTGGCGAAGATCCCCAAGCCAACGGATACCGACATTGATCAAGCACTGTCGGGCAATATCTGCCGTTGCGGCACCTACCCAAGAATTCGTGCGGCGGTCAAACGCGCCGCCGAGCTGGGTTGAGGTGGCCATGAACGATCTCAATCCGTTATCGCGTCGCGGTTTCCTCAAAGGCACGGCTGTGTTGGGTGGTGGCCTGGTCGTCGCGTTTGTCATCCCCGGTGGCCATCGTTTTGCCGGGGCGGCGGAAAATCAGGGCAACGTCTTTGCACCCAATGCGTTCCTGCGTATCGGCAATGACAACACCGTCACGGTATTGCTCGGCCATTCGGAAATGGGCCAGGGCATCTGGACGGGCCTGACCATGTTGATCGCCGAAGAACTGGACGCCGACTGGTCGACAATCAAAGTCGAGCATTCGCCAGCCTCGGCTGCCGATTACGGCATGGCCGGGTTCGGCGGGATGCAGATCACCGGGGGGTCGACCTCGACCTGGATGGAGTTCGACCGTTATCGCCAGGCGGGCGCGGCAGCGCGGTTAATGTTGATCGAGGCGGCCGCCAAGCGTTTCAACGTGCCACCTTCGCAGATTCGTACCGAGTCCGGCGTTGTCATCGCCGGCGACCAGCGCGCCACGTACGGCGAGCTGGCCGATGACGCCGGCAAGCTGCCCGTGCCGGCCCCGGCGTCAATCAAGCTCAAGGAAGCCAAGGACTGGAAGCTCATTGGCAAGCCCACCAACCGCCTCGACACGCCGGAGAAAATCACCGGTCGGGCGAAGTTCGGCATGGACGTGCAGTTCGACGGCTTGATGACCGCCATGGTCGCCCGTTCGCCGGTATTCGGCGGCAAGGTCAAATCCTTCGAAGGTGCTGAAGCGTTGGCGATCCCCGGCGTGCACAAAGTGGTGCAGGTGCCCACGGGTGTGGCGGTGATCGCCGATCATTACTGGGCGGCGAAGTTGGGCCGCGATGCCCTGCACGTCGAGTGGGACCTGGGGCCGAATGCCGGGCTCGACAGCCAAAAACTGTTGGAGAGCTTTCGCAAGCTCGCCGCCACCCCCGGCTTGCCGGCCAGCAAGGCAGGGGACACCAAGGCTGCACTGGCCAAGGCGACGAAGAAGCTCGATGTCGAGTACAGCGTGCCTTACCTGGCCCACGCGCCGATGGAGCCACTCAACTGCACCGTGAGCATCACCCAGGACAAATGCGAGATCTGGACGGGCACCCAGTTCCAGACGCTGGACCAGATGATCGCCGGGAAAATCACCGGTCTCAAACCCGAGCAGGTCGAGATCCATACCGAATTCCTCGGTGGCGGTTTTGGTCGGCGGGCCAACCCGACCTCGGACTTTGTCGCTGAAGCGGTGTACGTGGCCAAAGCGGCCGGCGGTCCGGTCAAAACCGTGTGGGCGCGGGAGGATGATATCCGTGGCGGTTACTACCGCTCGGCCTTCCTGCACCAGGCGCAGGTCGGCCTGGGGGCCGATGGAATGCCGGTGGCGTGGCAGCATGTGATGGTCGGGCAGTCGATCATGACCGGCACTTCACTCGAAGCGAGCATGGTCAAGGACGGCATCGATAAAACCTCGGTCGAAGGCGTGGCGGACAGTCCCTACCTGGCGGGATTGGCCAACCATCAGGTTGATCTTCACTCGCCGCAAACCGGCATCAGTGTGTTGTGGTTGCGCTCGGTGGGGCACAGTCATACGGCTTTCGTCATGGAGTCGTTGATCGACGAGTTGGCCAGCGCGGCGGGCAAGGACCCGGTGGAATATCGACGAACACTGCTTAAAGAGCATCCGCGACACCTGGGCGTCTTGAACCTGGCCGTGGAAAAAGCCAACTGGAAGGCACCGCTGCCAGACGGCCATGCCCTGGGCGTGGCGGTGCATGAATCATTCGGCAGTTACGTCGCGCAGGTGGCGGAGGTGTCCCAGGACAATCTGGCGATCCGCGTGCATCGCGTGGTGTGCGCGGTGGATTGCGGGATCGCGGTCAATCCGCAGAGCATCGCCGCACAGATGGAGTCCTGCATCGCCTTCGGTCTGGGATTTACCTTGCACAGTCACCTGACGTTCAAGGATGGCCAGGTGGTGCAATCCAACTACCACGACTATCAAGTGCTGCGGCTCAATGAGATGCCGGTGGTTGAAGTGCACATCGTGCCCAGCAGCGACAAACCCGGTGGCATCGGCGAAGCCGGCGTACCGCCCACGGCACCGGCGGTGGCCAATGCGGTGTTTGCCTTGACCGGTCAGCGGCTGCGCGAGCTGCCACTGCATTTGTCGGGGGTGTGAAATGAGACGACATCATTGGTTGCTGGGTTCGCTGACCCTGTTCTGCCTGTTTGTCTACACAACGGAGCTATTTGCCGATGACAAGGAGGCCTTGAAAGCATTCGACACGGTGCGACAAGTCTTCCAGAGCCCCCGCTGCCAGAATTGCCACATTCCTGGCGATTCACCGTTGCAGTTCGATGCCGGAACGCCTCACGCGATGAACGTGGTGCGCGGGATGGACGGCAAAGGGGCGGCCGGTTTGCCCTGCGCCAGCTGCCACGCCGAAGCCAATCCTCCGGCCAGTTACGGCCCCAAGGCGCCACCGGGCGCGCCGCACTGGAGCCTGCCGCCAGCGGCCCACAAAATGGCCTGGATTGGCCTGCCACCCGATCAGCTGTGCAGCATGATCAAGGACCGCAAAGCCAACGGCGACCGTGATTTCGCAGCGCTGATCAAGCATGTCAGCGAGGACAAACTGGTGCTGTGGGGCTGGAATCCGGGCGGCAATCGCGCACCGGTACCGGTCGCGCATGATGTTTTTGTCACGCAGTTCAAGCTTTGGGCCGATGCCGGTGGCCCGTGCCCGGTGGCAGGTAGCTGACCAACGGCCTGTAAACAGGGAGTCAAACCCGCTATCGGGTGCTCTAAAGAACATACCCGCCAATGGAGTATGTGATGCTGATTTCAGGCAAGCTGCACAAGAAAAGCGTCTGCGCCGACCCTTTGCGCACGCCCGCACAGGAGCGCGAGTTGTTGCGCGACCTGGCCCGCAAGGCTGAGCAGGAGCTGACGGGCGTGCAGATGGCAAGCATGGATGAGTTGACCCTGCTGTCCAATCGCCATGGATTTCTGGCGTTGGCTCAAATGGGGCTGGATGCCTGCGCTCACCTGGTACGGCCAGCGACGCTGCTGTTCTTCAACCTCGATGATTTCAAGCGTATCAACTACTTATTCGGGCGTGCCGAGGGCGACGATGCCCTGAAAACCTTTGCGGATGTGCTGCGTATTGGCTTCAGGGAAAGCGATGTGATCGGCCGACTGGAAGGCGCGACCTTTGTCGCGTTACTGACTGGCTCCGGCAGCGTCGATCTAACGGCGATCAAGGCGCGGTTCGAGGAAATGCTCGATGAGCGCAATGCCACGTTGCATCGTGGCTATGACATCAGGTTCAGCATTGGACAGATCGAATACGACCCTGCCGCGCATGGTTTGGTTGAAGCGCTTTTGGCTGAGGCTGAAAGGGTGATGGGGCGCTAGTTTTGTACTGAATTGGCTGGCCCTTTCGCGAGCAGGCTCGCTCCCACATTTGATCAGCGGCGCTCACAATTCCCTGTGGGAGTGAGCGTGCCCGCGATGAGGTCCTTACAGCCACCACCTACTTGGCAAACAACTGCCCAATATCCTTGAACGCCTTGAACTCCAGCGCATTGCCGCACGGATCGAACAAAAACATCGTCGCCTGTTCCCCCACCAATCCCTGAAAACGAATCCCCGGTTCAATCACGAAGCGCGTCTCCAGTGATTGCAGTCGCTCGGCCAATGCCTCCCACTCCGCCATCCCCAGCACCACACCGAAATGCGGCACCGGCACGTTGTGACCGTCGACGGCATTGGTGTGGGCCGCTTCCTGCGAGGCGTTTTTCGGTGCCAGGTGAATCACCAGTTGATGACCGAAAAAATTGAAATCGACCCAGTGATCACTGGAGCGGCCTTCTTCGAGGCCAAACACCGAACCATAAAAGTGCCGAGCGGCAGCGAGGTCGTAAACGGGAATGGCCAAATGAAAAGGGGAGAGTTGCATCGGACTAGCCTCGGTCATGTGAAGTCAGATCGAGTTTAGACTTGTGCAATTTGATCGAAGGACGATAGTTTTTGCGCCGAGCTCAAATTATTTCGATCAATCGAGAGCAATCATGCTGCGAGAACTGAAAACCTTCATTGCGGTGACGCGCCACGGCACGTTCGCAGCGGCCGGTATGCACATTGGCCTGACCCAGTCGGCGGTCAGCGCGCAGATGCGCAACCTGGAGCAGGCCCTCGGGATCCAGCTGTTCGATCGCACCGGGCGCCAGGCTTTGCTCAATGCGGCGGGCCAGCGTGCGCTGCCGATGGCGCGGGAGATTCTCGAGACCTTCAACCGTATGGCGGTCAGCGATGACGTCAGCGAATACCGTGGTGAATTGAAGATCGGCGCCGTGGCGACTGCGCAAACCGGGTTGCTGCCTCAGGCGCTGTTACGCTTGCGTCAGCAGGCACCCTTGCTGGAGCCGAAACTGGTGCCCGGCGTTTCGCTCAATCTATTGAGCCAGGTGGACACCGGCGAAGTGGACCTGGCGATCCTGATCAAGCCGCCGTTTGAACTGCCCAAGGAGTTATCGGCACACGTGATCCGCCGCGAGCCCTTCGTGCTGATCGTGCCGGTGGACCTCGAAGGCGACGACCCGCTGAGGTTACTCGCCGAACATCCCCACGTACGTTACGACCGCAACTCGTTCGGTGGCCGATTGGTCACGCGGTTTCTAAAGGAACAGCAGATTGACGTGCACGTCGCCCTGGAGCTGGATGAGCTGGAGGCTATCGTGAAAATGGTCGAGTGCGGTTTGGGCGTGTCATTGCTGCCCGAAGCCGGGTTGTGGCTGGAGCATGGGGCGAAGGTTCGGGTGATTGGTTTGGGCGAGCTGACGTTTTACCGGGAGATTGTCCTGTTGCAGCGTTACAGCCAGCGCAAGCAGCCGATCCAGCAGTTGTTTGCGAACTGTCTTACGCCACCACCCTTGTAGGAGCTGGCTTGCTGGCGATTGCGATTTCTGGTCGGGATGCAGCAGGCATAAAAAAACCGCCATAACAGGTAATGCTGTTCATTTAAGGTCGAACACTGTTCCTGTGGCGAGGGAGCTTGCTCCCGCTGGGGAGCGAAGCGCCCCCCAAAATGGGACTGCTACGCAGTCCAGCGGGAGCAAGCTCCCTCGCCACAGGTTACTGATTGCTTGCTCTATCTCTTAACTGAACAGCATTGCGCCATAACAGGCGGGTTTTTTATCGGCTAACCGAAGATTACTCTTCGATGTTGCCCATGGCCGTGGTGTTGAAGCCACCGTCCACGTACATGATTTCACCGCTGATGCCGGACGCCAGGTCCGAGCACAGGAAGGCGCCGGCGTTGCCGACTTCGTCGATGGTGACGTTGCGACGCAGCGGGGTTTGCGCTTCGTTGGCGGCCAGCATCTTGCGGAAGTTCTTGATGCCGGAAGCGGCGAGGGTGCGGATCGGGCCAGCCGATACGCAGTTGACGCGAGTACCGTCCGGGCCCAGGGAACCAGCCAGGTAACGTACGCCAGCTTCCAGGGAAGCCTTGGCCATGCCCATGACGTTGTAGTTCGGCATGGTGCGCTCGGCGCCCAGGTAAGACAGGGTCAGCAGGCTGCCGTTGCGGCCTTTCATCATTTCGCGACCGGCTTTGGCCAGGGCCACGAAGCTGTAGGCGCTGATGTCGTGAGCGATGCGGAAACCTTCGCGGGTGGTGGCTTCGGTGAAGTCGCCGTCCAGTTGGTCGCCCGGTGCGAAGCCCACGGAGTGCACGATGCAGTCCAGGCCATCCCACTTCTTGCTCAGTTCTTCGAAGACCTTGGCGATTTCTGCATCGCTGGCCACGTCGCACGGGAAGCACAGCTCAGGGCTCGAACCCCAGCCTTGTGCGAACTCTTCGACACGACCCTTGAGTTTGTCGTTCTGATAAGTGAAGGCAAGCTCAGCGCCCTCGCGATGCATGGCGGCAGCGATGCCGGATGCGATGGACAGCTTGCTGGCGACACCGACGATCAGTACGCGCTTACCGGCGAGAAAACCCATGTGTTGCTCCTCTTTTCAGGTTATTGCGCAGTGGCTGGTGCCAGGAAAGCGGCCTCCAGCAACTGCTGTGTATACGGATGTTGGGGGGCGGCAAAAATGCTTTGCGCGTCTCCCTGTTCGACCACTTGGCCATGCTTGACCACCATCAGCTGGTGGCTCAGCGCTTTCACCACAGCCAGGTCATGGCTGATAAACAGATACGTCAGGTTGTACTTGCTTTGCAGTGAACGCAAAAGCTCCACCACTTGGCGTTGCACGGTGCGGTCGAGGGCCGAGGTCGGCTCGTCCAGCAGAATCAACGCCGGTTTTAGCACTAACGCCCGGGCAATGGCGATTCTCTGCCGCTGCCCACCGGAAAATTCGTGGGGGTAGCGGTTCCGGGTTTCCGGGTCCAGACCTACCTCCTTGAGTGCCGCAATGATCGCTTGTTCCTGTTCCGCCTCGGTGCCGATCTTATGGATCCGCAGGCCTTCGCCAACGATCTGGCTCACGCACATCCGTGGACTCAGGCTGCCAAACGGGTCCTGAAACACCACCTGCATCTCTCGACGCAGCGGCCTGACTTGTTGCTGCGTCAGGCAGTCTAGCTGCTTGCCTTCAAAACGGATGGCGCCAGTACTGCCAATCAACCGCAAGATCGCCAGCCCCAACGTCGATTTACCGGAACCGCTTTCCCCCACAATCCCCAGGGTCTGGCCCTGGGGCAGGCTGAAATTGATGCCGTCCACCGCTTTGACGTAATCCACCGTGCGCTTGAGCAGGCCTTTCTTGATCGGGAACCAGACTTTCAAGTCCTCGACCGTCAGCATCGGCGGGCCGATTTCATTGGTCGCCGGTGTGCCGCTGGGCTCCGCTGCCAGCAGGATCCGAGTGTACGGATGCTGCGGCGCGCGGAACAACTCTTCGCACGATGCCTGTTCGACGATGCAACCGCGCTGCATGACACATACGCGATGCGCAATTCTTTTCACCAGGTTCAAATCGTGGCTGATCAGCAGCAAAGCCATGCCCAGACGTGCCTGCAATTCCTTGAGCAATTCGAGGATTTTCAGCTGAACGGTCACGTCCAGGGCGGTGGTTGGTTCGTCGGCGATCAACAACTCCGGCTCATTGGCCAGGGCCATGGCGATCATCACGCGCTGACGCTGGCCGCCGGATAACTCGTGGGGCAGGGCTTTGAGGCGCTTTTGCGGCTCGGGAATGCCGACCATCTCCAGCAGCTCCAGGGTGCGCCGGGTCGCGATCTTGCCGGTCAGGCCCTTGTGGATGCCCAGCACCTCGTTGATCTGCTTCTCGATCGAGTGCAGCGGGTTGAGCGAGGTCATCGGCTCCTGGAAGATCATCGCAATCCGGTTGCCGCGGATGTGGCGGATGGTCTTTTCCTTCAGGTCCAGCAGGTTCTGCCCGGCATACTCGATGGTGCCGGACGGATGCCGGGCCAGCGGGTAGGGCAGCAGGCGCAGGATCGAGTGCGCGGTCACCGATTTGCCGGAACCGCTTTCGCCCACCAGCGCCAGTGTTTCACCGCGCTTGATATCGAAACTGACGCCTTCAACCACGCGCTGACTGTGGTCGCCGACAACGAATTCGACGGCGAGGTCGCGCACTTCGATCAGATTGTCCTGATTCATTTCACTTCCTCGGGTCGAAGGCATCGCGAGCGGACTCGCCGATAAACACCAGCAAACTCAACATCAAGGCCAGCACCGCAAACGCGCTCATGCCCAGCCACGGCGCCTGCAGGTTGGATTTGCCCTGGGCCACCAGCTCACCCAGCGACGGGCTGCCGGCCGGCAAGCCGAAGCCGAGGAAATCCAGGGCCGTCAGCGTACCGATGGCGCCGGTCAGGATGAACGGCATGAAAGTCATGGTCGAGACCATGGCGTTGGGCAGGATGTGGCGAAACATGATCGCGCCATTCTGCATGCCCAGCGCCCGGGCCGCACGCACGTACTCCAGGTTACGCCCACGCAGGAACTCGGCGCGCACCACGTCCACCAGGCTCATCCAGGAAAACAGCAGCATGATCCCCAACAGCCACCAGAAATTTGGCTGGACGAAACTGGCGAGGATGATCAGCAAGTACAGCACCGGCAACCCGGACCAGATCTCCAGGAAGCGCTGCCCCGCCAGATCGACCCAGCCGCCATAAAAGCCCTGCAACGCGCCGGCGATCACGCCGATCAGCGAGCTGAGCAGGGTTAGCGTCAGGGCGAACAGCACCGAGACGCGGAAGCCGTAGATCACCCGCGCGAGCACATCGCGGCCCTGGTCGTCGGTGCCCAGCAGATTGTCCGCCGAGGGCGGTGCCGGGGCCGGAACCTTCAGGTCGTAGTTGATGCTCTGGTAGCTGAACGGGATCGGCGCCCACAGCACCCAGGCGTCCTTGGCCTTGAGCAGTTCGCGGATGTACGGGCTCTTGTAGTTGGCTTCCAGCGGGAATTCGCCGCCGAAGGTGGTTTCCGGGTAGCGCTTGAGCGCGGGGAAGTACCAGCCATCGTCGTAGTGCACCACCAGCGGTTTGTCGTTGGCGATCAGCTCGGCGCCGAGGCTGGCACCGAACAGGATCAGGAACAGCCACAGCGACCACCAGCCGCGTTTGTTGGCCTTGAACAGTTCGAAGCGGCGGCGATTGAGAGGGGACAGGTTCATCTCAATGCTCCCGGCTTTCGAAGTCGATGCGCGGATCGACAAAGGTGTAGGTCAGGTCTCCGATCAGCTTCACCACCAACCCCAGCAGGGTAAAGATGAACAGCGTGCCGAACACCACCGGGTAATCACGGTTGATCGCGGCTTCGAAACTCATCAGGCCGAGGCCGTCGAGGGAGAAGATCACTTCGACCAGCAGCGAGCCGGTGAAAAAGATCCCGATGAACGCCGACGGGAAACCGGCGATCACCAGCAACATCGCGTTGCGGAACACGTGGCCGTAGAGCACGCGATGATTAGTCAGGCCCTTGGCCTTGGCGGTCACCACGTACTGCTTGTTGATCTCGTCGAGGAAGCTGTTTTTGGTCAGCAGGGTCATGGTCGCGAAGTTGCCGATCACCAGCGCCGTCACGGGCAGCGCCAAGTGCCAGAAGTAGTCGAGGATCTTGCCCCCCGTGCTCAGCTCATCGAAGTTGTTGGACGTCAGCCCGCGCAAGGGAAACCAGTCCAGATAACTGCCCCCGGCGAATACCACGATCAGCAGGATGGCGAACAGGAACGCCGGAATTGCATAGCCGACGATGATCGCCGAACTGGTCCAGACATCGAAGTGGCTGCCGTGTCGCGTGGCCTTGGCGATCCCCAGCGGGATCGACACCAGGTACATGATCAGCGTGCTCCACAGCCCGAGCGAGATCGACACCGGCATCTTTTCCTTGATCAGGTCGATGACCTTGGCATCGCGGAAAAAGCTGTCGCCAAAATCCAGCGACGCGTAGTTCTTGACCATGATCCACAGGCGTTCCGGCGCCGACTTGTCGAAGCCGTACATGTGCTCGATTTCCTTGATCAGCGCCGGGTCCAGGCCTTGGGCGCCGCGATAGGCAGAACCGGCCACCGACACTTCGGCACCGCCGCCGGCAATCCGGCTGGTGGCGCCTTCGAAGCCTTCGAGCTTGGCGATCATCTGTTCCACCGGCCCGCCGGGGGCGGCCTGGATGATCACGAAGTTGATCAGCAAAATGCCAAACAGTGTCGGGATGATCAGCAGCAGTCGCCGAAAAATATACGCCAGCATCTGATTACTCCGTGCCCGCAGGGTCGGCTTGCAATTTGGTTTCGATCTCTATGGCCGGTTTCGCATCGGGCTTGATCCACCAGGTGTTGATGCCGATGTCGTATTTAGGCGAGACCTTCGGGTGGCCGATGTGGTTCCAGTAGGCCACGCGCCAGGTTTTGATGTGCCAGTTGGGAATCACGTAATAGCCCCATTGCAGCACGCGGTCCAGTGCACGGGCGTGGGCGACCAGGCTGACACGCGAATCGGCGTTGATCAGTTGTTCGACCAACTGGTCCACCACCGGGTCTTTCAGGCCCATGGAGTTACGGCTGCCGGGTTTGTCGGCGGCTGCGGTCATCCAGAACTCACGCTGTTCGTTGCCCGGCGAGTTGGACTGCGGAAAGCTGCCGACGATCATGTCGAAGTCCCGCGAGCGCACGCGGTTGACGTACTGCGAGACGTCGACCCGGCGAATCACCAGTTCGATGCCGAGGTCGCTGAGGTTGCGTTTGAACGGCAACAAGACCCGCTCGAATTCGGTCTGGGCCAACAGGAATTCGATGCTCACCGGTTTGCCGGTGGCGTCGACCATTTTGTCATCGACGATGCGCCAGCCAGCCTCTTGCAGCAGTTGATAAGCCTTGCGTTGCTGGGTGCGGATCATGCCGCTGCCGTCGGTGACCGGGTTCTGGAAGGCTTCGCTGAACACCTGCTCGGGAATCTTGCCGCGGAACGGGTCGAGGATCGCCAGTTGGTCGGCGTCCGGCAGGCCGGTGGCGGCCATTTCGGAGTTCTCGAAATAACTGCGAGTGCGCGCGTAGGCGCCGTTGAACAACTGCTTGTTGGTCCATTCAAAATCCAGCAGCAGCGTCAGCGCCTGGCGCACGCGCACGTCCTGGAACACCGGCCGGCGCAGGTTGAAGACGAAGCCTTGCATGCCAGTGGGGTTGCCGTTGGGGATCTGCTCCTTGATCAAGCGACCCTCGGTGACGGCCGGAATGTTGTAGGCGTTGGCCCAGTTCTTCGCAGTCATTTCCAGCCAGTAATCGAACTGCCCGGCCTTGAGCGCTTCGAGCGCCACGGTGTTGTCACGGTAATAGTCGGTGGTCATGACATCGAAGTTGTAGAAACCGCGATTCACCGGCAGGTCCTTGCCCCAGTAATCCTTGACCCGTTCATAGCGCACCGAGCGCCCGGCCTTCACTTCACTGACTTTGTACGGCCCGCTGCCCAGCGGCGCTTCGAGGTTGCCCTTGTTGAAGTCGCGGTTCGCCCACCAATGCTTGGGCAGCACCGGCAACTGGCCGAGGATCAAAGGCAATTCGCGGTTGTTGCTGTGCTTGAACTTGAACAGCACCGTCAACGGATCCTCGGCAACCACGTCGGCGACGTCGTTGTAGTAGCCGCGATACATCGGTGCGCCGTCCTTGATCAGCGTCTGGAAGCTGAACACCACGTCTTCGGCGCGTACCGGATGGCCGTCATGGAAACGCGCTTCGGGCCGCAGGTAGAAACGCACCCAGTCATTGTTCGGGGCTTTTTCGATCTTGCCGGCGATCAGGCCGTATTCGGTAAAAGGTTCGTCCAGGCTCTGCCGGGCCAGGGTGTCGTAGATCAGGTCGATATCGTTGGCCGATACACCCTTGCTGATGAACGGGTTGAGACTGTCGAAACCACCGAACCCGGCCTGACGGAATTTGCCGCCCTTGGGGGCATCCGGATTGACGTAGTCGAAGTGTTTGAAATCCGCCGGGTACTTCGGCGGTTCGTTGTACAGGGTCAGGGCGTGTTGCGGGGCGGCGCTGGCCAACCCGGCGAACAGCAGGGCGCTGGCCTGCAAGAGCAGGGCGCTGATGGGTTTCATCGATCTTTCTCCGAAGATTTCAGCCACCACGCGCTCAGGCCCAGGGTGTAGGGCGGCGTGGTGACGAAGGCAAACCGGTTGCGGTACGCCAGGCGGTGATAATTGAGGTACCAGTTGGGAATGATGTAGTGCTGCCAGAGCAGCACCCGGTCGAGGGCCTTGCCGGCGGCGACCTGCTCGTCGCGGGTCTTGGCCGCGAGCAATTGGTCGAGCAGGTGGTCGACCACCGGGTTGGCGATACCCGCGTAATTCTTGCTGCCCTTGACCGCGACCTGGCTGGAGTGAAAGTACTGCCACTGCTCCAGGCCAGGGCTGAGGGTCTGGCTGAGGGTCATCAGGATCATGTCGAAGTCGAACTGGTCGAGGCGCTGTTTGTACTGGGCGCGGTCTACCGTGCGCAGCTTGGCGTCAATGCCGATGCTGGCGAGGTTCTCGACGTAGGGCTGGAGGATACGTTCCAGGTTCGGGTTGACCAGCAGAATCTCCAGGCGCAACGGCTGGCCGGACGCGTTCTGCAGGCGTTGGCCATTGAGCCTCCAGCCAGCCTCGGCGAGCAGGCTCAGGGCCTTGCGCAGGGTTTCCCGGGGGATGCCCTGACCCTGGGTTTGCGGCAGGCTGAACGGTTCGGTCAGCAAGCGGGCAGGCAGTTGCTCGCGGTACGGCTTGAGTAGCAGCCATTCATGGCCGACCGGCAGGCCGGTGGCAGAGAACTCGCTATTGGGGTAGTAGCTCATGGCGCGCTTGTAGGCGTCGCTGAACAGCGTGCGGTTGGTCCACTCGAAATCGAACATCATTCCCAGCGCCTCTCGAACCGAAGCCTCGGCAAAGGTCGGGCGACGGCTGTTCATGAACAGGCCCTGGGTCTGAGTGGGGATCTGGTGCGGTATTTGCGCCTTGATCACCTCGCCACGGCGGATCGCTGGAAAGTTGTAACCGCTGGCCCAGTTCTTGGCCTGGTGCTCGATGTAGATGTCGAATTCGCCAGCCTTGAACGCTTCGAACGCTACGTCGCTGTCCCGATAGAACTCGACTTCCATGCGGTCGACGTTGTACTTGCCGCGGTTGACCGGCAAGTCCTTGCCCCAGTAGTCCTTGACCCGCTCGAAAACGATCTGCCGCCCCGGCGTTACCGAAGTGATGCGATACGGACCGCTGCCCAGCGGCGGTTCGAAGGTCGTGGCCTTGAAGTCGCGGTCCTTCCAGTAATGCTGTGGCAGCACCGGTAACTCGCCAAGGCGCAGGATCAACAACGGATTGCCGGCACGCTTGAACACGAAGCGGATGCGCTGCGGGTTGAGAATGTCGACCCGCAACACTTCCTGAAGATTGGTGCGGTATTGGGGATGGCCTTCCTTGAGCAGCAAGCGGTAGGAGAACGCCACGTCGTAGGCGGTGATCGGCGTGCCATCGTGGAAGCGTGCTTGCGGGCGCAAGTTGAAAACCACCCAGCTGCGGTCCTCGCTGTATTCGACCGATTGGGCGATCAGGCCATAGCTCGAGGTGGGCTCGTCGCCGGACGGCGCGTATTGCCCGGTGCCGACCATCAGCGGTTCGTTCAGCTCGTTGATGCCGTACTGCAGGAAGTTCGGCGTGGCGACCGGGCTGGTGCCCTTGAAGGTGTAAGGATTGAGCGTATCAAACGTGCCAAACGCCATTACCCGCAACGTACCGCCCTTGGGCGCTTGCGGGTTGACCCAGTCGAAGTGGGTAAATCTGGCCGGATACTTGAGCGTGCCGAACTGCGCATAACCATGGCTTTCGCTGATCGTCGCGCTTGCGGTGGAGCTCAAGGCCAGGCTGATCAGGAGCGGGAGCAGGGGACGCTTCAAATAAGAAATCCGATCCAGGCGGCTTGGGCTTTGTGGCCCGTACAGTAACAGCTTGTATGGACAGGAAAAAGACGGGGGGTTAATGCGTTGTTAATTGCCTGGGGGATGGGCCTGCAAGCGCGAAACCTGTGGCGAGGGAGCAAGCTCCCTCGCCACAAAGTTTGCCAAAGTACAAAGTCAAAAAAAGCCCCTGGAATCAGGGGCTCGTTTTTAATGCGGGTTGGACACGGTCAACATCTGTCCAGGCTTGAGCGCCTGGCCGACGCGCGGGTTCCAGCGCTTGAGGTGCTGCATTTCAACGTTGAAGCGTTTGGCGACGATGTACAGCGAGTCACCTTGTTTGACCTTGTATTGGGTCTTCGGCTTCTTGGCGCTGGCCTTGGAGTTGGCGGCCACCACGGTATTGACGCGACCCGGGCTGCGTTTGCTGGTGTCTTGCATGACCAGGGTCTGGCCGGGCTTGAGGTTCTTGCCGGACAGCTTGTTCCAGCGCTGGAGATCTTTGACGTTGACGTTGTTGGCCTTGGCAATGGAACCCAGGTTGTCGCCGCGCTTGACCCGATAACTGCGTTTGGCACTGGCCACTGCCGTGCTGTCCGTGTCATCGAAGACCGGTTTGAGCGGCTTCTTGCTGATCAGCTCTTCCGGACGCATGGTTTGCAGGCTGGAGGTCAGCAACTGTGCCTTGGACGTCGGCACCAGCAAATGCTGGGGACCGTCGATGGTGGTGCGTTGCTTGAAGGCCGGGTTGAGCTGGAATAACTCGTCTTCGTCGATGTTGGCCACCGCGGCGACCTTGGAAAGGTCCATGCGCTGGTTGATTTCGACGACCTGGAAGTACGGCTCGTTGGCGATCGGGTTGAGGTTCACCCCGTAGGCTTCCGGCGCCATCACCACCTGCGACAGGGCCAGCAATTTTGGCACATAGGCCTGGGTCTCGGCCGGCAGCGGCAAGTTCCAGTAGTCGGTCGGCAGGCCCAGCTTTTCGTTGCGCTCGATGGCGCGACTGACCGTGCCTTCACCGGCATTATAGGCAGCCAGTGCCAGCAGCCAGTCACCGTTGAACATGTCGTGCAGGCGGGTCAGGTAATCCATCGCGGCGGTGGTCGACGCGGTGATATCGCGGCGGCCATCATAGAAACGGGTCTGGCGCAGGTTGAAGTAACGGCCGGTGGACGGAATGAATTGCCACAAGCCAACCGCATTGGCCCGGGAATAGGCCATCGGGTTGTAGGCGCTTTCAATCACCGGCAGCAGCGCCAGTTCCAGCGGCATGTTGCGTTCTTCGAGGCGTTCGACGATGTAATGAATGTAGAGGCTGCCGCGTTCGCCGGCGTTTTCGAGGAAAGAAGGATTGCTGGCAAACCACAGGCGCTGTTGCTCGATGCGCGGGTTCACTCCCAGGTTGTCCTGCAACTGGAAGCCCTGGCGCATGCGCTCCCAGACGTCCTGCGGGATCTGCGGGGTCGGCTTTTCGCTGAGCCAGATGGGCTTCTGCTTGGCGCGGGCAGCAATGTTCGGCGTATGTGTCGCTTCAGGTTGCGGAGCATGGCTGGAGCAGCCCGCCAAGGTGGCGGACACAGCCACCGCTATGGCTTGAGCCAAGCGGGTCAATGCGTCTGAATTGATGGACTTACGTATGGATGACGACATTGGCTGGAAGTAAGTTCCGGGCAAAAATGTCGGGCGATTCTAGAAAGCGCACCCCCTGCGGTCAACCATTCAGCGTTTTTGGACCCTCGTGCAAGCTCTTTAGAACGTGTCTTTCCAGGCTCTGAGAGCCGCAAATACCATGTCGGGCCGAGAGTTATCGGTGCCGGTCCGTTCGTCCGCTTTTTCTTTAACGGATGTTACGCCGGTACGCAAAAACGGATTTGTGCGCTTTTCCAGTGCCACTGTGGAAGGCAGAGTGATGACCCCGGCTTCCCGTTGTCGGGTGACGGTGGCGAGGCGTTCGAGGGTGTCCGGATTACCCGGTTCGACGGCGGCGGCGAAGCGCAGATTGCTCAGGGTGTATTCATGGGCGCAGTAGACGCGGGTATCCTCGGGAAGAGCCGCGAGGCGCGACAGCGAGGCATGCATTTGTTGTGGCGTGCCTTCGAACAAACGACCGCATCCGGCAGCGAACAGGGTGTCGCCACAGAACAGCAGGCCGCTGTGATAATAGGCAATGTGGCCCAGGGTATGGCCGGGGACGGCGATGACATCAAAGTCATGGCCAAGCACGGTAACGCGGTCATTGTCCTTGAGCGCCACGTCCCGCGCCGGAATGTTTTCGCTGGCCGGCCCGTAAACCTTCGCGTCCGTCGCTTTCTTCAACTGCTCGACGCCGCCGACATGGTCATGATGATGGTGAGTGATCAGAATATCAGTCAGGGCCCAGTCAGGATTGGCCACAAGCCAGGCTTGCACCGGGGCGGCATCCCCCGGATCGACTACCGCGCAGTGGCGCGTGGCGGGGTCTTGTAACAACCAGATGTAGTTGTCGGTGAAGGCGGGCAGGGCAGTGATCTGTATCATCGTCGGATTCGCCAAGCTGGAAACAATGGCGCATCTTAGAACTTCCTGGCGCGTTGGAGAATGCAATGACCGATAAAGCGTTCGCTCAGGCTGATCCTGACTGGCTGGCGTTGATCAGCACGGCCCGCGACTGGCTGTCCGGACCCCTCGGGCAATTTTTGCTGGACGAAGAACGGCGCATGCTCGAAGACGAGCTCGGGCGCTTCTTCGGCGGCTACCTGGTGCATTACGGCCCGTCGGCCCAGACACCGCCATCAGCGCCGCAGGTGCAGCGCAATGTGCGCCTGGGTGCGCCGTTGCCGGGTGTCGAGATCGTGTGCGAAGAGCAGGCCTGGCCACTCAGCGAACATGCCGCCGATGTGGTGGTGTTGCAACATGGGCTGGATTTCTGCCTGTCGCCCCACGGGCTGCTGCGCGAAGCTGCAAGCAGTGTGCGACCCGGCGGGCATCTGTTGATCATCGGCATCAACCCCTGGAGCAGTTGGGGTTTGCGCCATGTGTTTGCCCATGACGGGTTGGGCAAGGCCCGCTGCATTTCGCCGTCTCGGGTGGCTGACTGGTTGAACCTGCTGGGCTTCGCGCTGGAGAAACGCCGCTTCGGGTGCTATCGTCCGCCGCTGGCTTCCCCTGCCTGGCAGACCCGTCTGGCCGGCTGGGAGCGCAAGGCCGGTGACTGGCAATTGTCCGGCGGCGGCTTCTATTTATTGGTCGCGCGCAAGATCGTTGTAGGCCTGCGACCGCTCCGTCAGGAACGTCGCGAACCGATGGGCAAGCTGATTCCGTTGCCGATGGCCAAGGTCAACCGCCGCAATATCGAGCCGTAATACCCCTTTTCATTTTCCGACCGGGTTGTCCCGGTCTCGGGCGTTGTCGATCGACGATCGGCGAGCCACCGTATTTTCTGGATAGATTGCATGAGCGATAGCGTAGAACTTTTCACCGATGGCGCTTGTAAAGGCAACCCTGGCCCTGGCGGCTGGGGCGCGTTGCTGGTGTGCAAGGGCGTGGAAAAGGAACTCTGGGGCGGCGAAGCCAACACCACCAACAACCGTATGGAATTGATGGGCGCGATCCGTGGCCTGGAAGAACTCAAGCGTTCATGTGATGTGCTGCTGGTGACCGACTCCCAGTACGTCATGAAGGGCATCAACGAGTGGATGGCCAACTGGAAAAAACGCGGCTGGAAAACCGCCGCGAAAGAGCCCGTGAAAAACGCTGACCTGTGGAAGCTGCTCGACGAACAGGTCAACCGCCACAACGTCACCTGGAAGTGGGTGCGCGGACACATCGGCCATCACGGCAACGAACGCGCCGACCAACTGGCCAACCGTGGCGTGGATGAAGTACGCGGGTTCAAGCAGGCCTGATGACCGAGTCGTCCCCTTCGCGAGCCTGCTCGCGAAGGGGACGACTCGGTGTATCTGAAGATCCCGGCAAGCGTGTTAACATCGCCGCTTTTGCACGATTGACCGATTGAGAGCTGAACACCTGATGGCCACCAGATCCGTTGTACTCGACACCGAAACCACCGGCATGCCGGTGACCGACGGCCACCGGATTATCGAAATCGGTTGTGTCGAGTTGATCGGTCGGCGCCTGACCGGTCGGCATTTTCACGTTTACCTGCAACCGGACCGCGAAAGTGACGAAGGCGCCATCGGCGTCCACGGCATCACCAACGAATTCCTGGTGGGTAAGCCGCGTTTCGCCGAAGTGGCCGAGGAATTCTTCGAGTTCATCAAGGGCGCGCAGCTGATTATCCATAACGCGGCGTTCGACGTTGGCTTCATCAACAACGAATTCGCCCTGATGGGTCAACACGAACGTGCTGACATCACGCAGCACTGCTCGATTCTCGATACGCTGATGATGGCCCGGGAGCGTCACCCGGGGCAGCGCAACAGCCTCGACGCCTTGTGCAAACGTTATGGCGTCGACAACTCGGGCCGCGAACTCCACGGCGCCTTGCTCGACTCCGAGATTCTCGCCGACGTTTACCTGACCATGACCGGCGGCCAGACCAGCCTGTCCCTGGCCGGTAATGCTTCCGACGGTAATGGTTCCGGTGAGGGCGCGGACAACTCCGCCACGGAAATCCGTCGCCTGCCGGCTGGCCGCGCCCCGACCCGCATCATTCGCGCGAGTGAGGATGACCTGGCGCAGCACGCGACGCGCCTGGAAATCATCAGCAAATCCGCTGGCGCTCCGGCGCTGTGGTTGCAGTTGGCCGAGGCGGAAGCCGAAGCTCAGGCGTAAATCAAAAACACAGGTTTTTGTGGCGACGGAGCAAGCTCCCTCGCCACAAAATAGTGCGCTCCTTGTCCGGGATAGGGCATCCCACTCGCCACATCCGCTCCAACCCTCTACCCTGAAGTGATTGGCAGGCTCTGGTCTGCCGCCTCAGGACACTGAGCCCCATGTATAAAGATCTGAAATTCCCGGTCTTGATCGTCCATCGCGACATCAAGGCTGATACCGTTGCCGGCGACCGTGTGCGGGGCATCGCCCGGGAGCTGGAGCAAGAAGGTTTCAGTATCGTCTCGGCGATGGATTACACCGAAGGGCGCCTGGTGGCTTCTACCCATCACGGCCTTTCGTGCATGTTGATCGCGGCGGAAGACGCCAGCGCCCACTCCCATTTGTTACAGAACATGGCCGAGTTGATCGGATTGGCGCGGGTGCGTGCGCCGGATTTGCCGATCTTCGCCCTCGGCGAGCAAGTGACCCTGGAGAACGCGCCCGCCGACGCGATGGCCGAACTCAATCAGTTGCGCGGCATTCTCTATCTGTTCGAAGACACCGTGCCGTTCCTTGCACGGCAAGTGGCGCGGGCCGCACGCAAATACCTGGACGGTTTGCTGCCACCGTTCTTCAAGGCTTTGGTGCAGCACACCGCCGACTCCAACTATTCCTGGCACACTCCCGGTCACGGCGGCGGCGTGGCCTATCACAAGAGTCCGGTGGGGCAGGCGTTCCACCAGTTTTTCGGGGAAAACACCCTGCGCTCGGATTTATCGGTGTCGGTGCCAGAGCTGGGTTCGCTGCTCGATCACACGGGGCCTCTGGCGGAAGCCGAGGCACGGGCGGCGCGCAACTTTGGGGCTGATCACACGTTCTTCGTCATCAACGGCACGTCCACGGCCAACAAGATCGTCTGGCATTCGATGGTCGCCCGCGATGACCTGGTGCTGGTGGACCGCAACTGTCACAAGTCGGTGCTGCATTCGATCATCATGACCGGCGCCATCCCGCTGTACTTGTGCCCGGAGCGTAATGAGTTGGGCATTATCGGCCCGATCCCCCTGAGCGAATTCAGTCCCGAGGCGATTCAGGCCAAGATCGACGCCAGCCCGTTGACCAAGGGTCGGGCGCCCAAGGTCAAGCTGGCGGTTGTCACCAATTCGACGTACGACGGCCTCTGCTACAACGCCGAGCTGATCAAGCAGCAACTGGGCAGCAGTGTCGAGGTGTTGCACTTCGACGAGGCCTGGTACGCCTACGCGGCGTTTCATGAATTTTTCAGCGGGCGCTATGGCATGGGCACTTCTCGTGGTGAAGCCAGCCCGCTGGTGTTCACTACCCATTCCACCCATAAACTGCTGGCAGCGTTCAGCCAGGCATCGATGATCCATGTGCAGGACGGCGGTGCGCGGCAACTGGACCGTGACCGTTTCAACGAAGCGTTCATGATGCACATCTCGACCTCGCCGCAATACGGCATCATTGCTTCGCTGGATGTTGCGTCGGCGATGATGGAGGGGCCGGCCGGGCGTTCGCTGTTGCAGGAAATGTTCGATGAGGCCCTGAGCTTTCGCCGCGCGCTGGCCAATTTGCGTCAACACATCGCAGCGGATGACTGGTGGTTTTCCATCTGGCAGCCGCCTTCGGCCGAAGGCATCAATCGCGTGGTCACCGAAGACTGGTTGCTGCAACCGGATGCTGACTGGCATGGCTTTGGCGGTGTGACGGACGATTACGTTTTGCTCGATCCGATCAAGGTCACCCTGGTGATGCCGGGGTTGACTGCCGGTGGCGCGCTCAGTGAGCGTGGCATTCCTGCGGCGGTGGTCAGCAAATTCCTCTGGGAGCGTGGGCTGGTGGTTGAGAAGACCGGGCTGTATTCGTTCCTGGTGCTGTTCTCCATGGGCATCACCAAGGGCAAGTGGAGCACGCTGCTCACCGAGTTGCTGGAGTTCAAGCGCAGCTATGACGCCAACGTCAGTCTGGCCAGTTGCCTGCCCTGCGTGGCACAAGAGCATGTCTCGCGATATCAGGGCATGGGGCTGCGTGATTTGTGCGATCAGTTGCATGCCTGTTATCGCAGCAATGCCACGGCCAAGCACCTCAAGCGCATGTATACGGTCATGCCGGAAATCGCCATGAAGCCGGCTGACGCCTATGATCATCTGGTGCGAGGCGAAGTTGAAGCGGTCTCGATCGATGCCCTGGACGGGCGTATCGCTGCCGTGATGCTGGTGCCGTATCCACCGGGCATTCCGTTGATCATGCCGGGTGAGCGGTTCACCGACGCGACCCGCTCGATCATTGACTACCTGGCGTTTGCTCGCACGTTCGACAGCAATTTTCCGGGGTTCGTCGCCGATGTGCACGGATTGCAACATGAAGACGAGGGCAATGGGCGGCACTACACCGTCGATTGCATCAAGGAATGAGGACGTTTCCCAGTATGCAACCGGTCATGAATCCGAATCATCCAGGGCTGTCGGTGCGTGTTGCCGACGAAGGTTTTGCCGCCTACATCTGGGGCAGCGACTTCAGTTTTGAAGTCGCCGCTTACGGAGCGCCTGAAATTGCGCAGCCGGTGGCGCAATGGCGGGTCACGCCGATCACGCCCTATCGCAAATGCTACGGCATTGATCCCGAAGAGTTCAGCAGTTTTCGCGACGCACCCGACAGCGCAATTTTCATGGCGTTTCTCGACGACGAGCCGGTGGGTCACCTGGTGATCAGCACCAATTGGAACGGCTTTGCCCATATCGACGAGCTGGCGGTGCACGCTCCGGCGCGACGTCATGGTGTGGCCAAGGCGCTGCTGGACGTGGCGCAGTTCTGGAGTCGCAAGAAGAAATTGCCGGGCATCATGCTCGAAACCCAGAACAACAACCTCGGTGCTTGCCGCTTGTACGAGCGCTGCGGCTATGTGATTGGCGGGATCGACCATCTGCGCTATCGCGGCATCGACCCCAATACCGCTGAGGTAGCGCTCTTCTGGTATCGATTGTTCGATAACCCGCTGGAAAACCCGATCAGTTCGCCAGCATCGCCGCGGCTTGTTCCGTAATGATGGCCAACAAGGTCTGGACGGCGGGTGATGGCTCGCCGTTCTTCAAGGTCAACGCGTAGAGGCTGATCGGCACGGCGGGGGACAGCGGGCACACATCGAGTCCGGCGGATTTGGCGCCGAGGGCGGTGAAGGGGTCGACGATGGCCAAACCTTCACCGGCCTCGACCATGCTGCGCATCATCTGATGGGTCTGGACGCGGGTCTGGATCACCGGCGCCGGCCGCAAACCATTCAGCTTGTTTTCCAGTGCCGGGCTCAGCGGGTCATGGCCTTCGAGGCCGACCATCGCTTGCCCGGCCAGGTCCTGCAGTGAAATGTACTTCTGCTTTGGTTGCAGCCAGCCATGGGGGGCGAGCAGTTGCAGTTTACCTTGAGCAATCACCTGGCAATCAATTTCGGCGCGATCGGGATCGTGCAGGCTCAGGCCCAGATCGCTTTCGCGCAGCAACAGGCTTCTGACGATGTCGCGGGTAGGCTGGCTCAGGAGAGAGCAGGGTGCATCGGGCAGGCGTCGACGCAGGGCCGCAATGCTGTGTGGCAGCAATTGCTGGGCAAGGGGTGGGGTGCAGATGATGCGTAAAGGTGGTGCCAGGTATTGTTTGAGGCTATTGGCCAGGCGTTGCACCGGTTCCAGTGCGTCGTAGACGTGAGCGATTTCGGTCTGCAGCTCTCGCGCCTCGCGGGTAGCCTGCAAGCGCCCGCGCACGCTCGAGAACAGCATGAAGCCCAACTGACCCTCGGCGTCGCGCAAAATGCCTTCGACCTCGGCCACCGGCAACTGCAACCATTCAGCGGCGGTGCCCAGGTGACCGGTCTGCAGGAGCGCCTGGATCACTTCGATATGGCGTAAGCGCATGCGTGAAGTCCATGTTCAGCAGGTGAAGGAGTCAGTCGCTGAATCCTAACCCAAGTCCGCGCATATGACTTCTGCTCATAACGTCGAGTTATGACGCGACGCTGGTGACCGGCTCACGGGTGATGGTGACGCCCGTTTGCACCAGCATGAATTCATTGTCATCGACCTTGTTGACGCGATCGCCAATGGCCAGTTTGTACGTGGTTGCAGGCCCGGAACCGTCTGCAGACGGGGTGGACTCCTGGAACTCGTGTACCGAATAAATGCGGCCTTCCGCGTCTCTTGCATGGAACTGACCGACGAGTACTGCTGCCATCTGCTTAGAACCTCTGGAGATAAAACGCTTGATTTACGGCTTGGTAGACCGCCATCGAGCCTGGTAAGTTTTGCTGCTCAAAAAAAATAATCAGTACGCAGATATACCTGCGTTTACTGGCTGAACCGTCGTTCGATCATCTATAACTACAGGCTTCCCCCACGGACAATCGAGAGTCTTCCATGAGCAATGTCTATAACGTCGCCGTTGTTGTCGGCAGCCTGCGCAAAGCATCGATCAACCGCAAGATTGCGCTTGCCCTGGCCGATCTGGCGCCGGCCAATCTCAAGCTCACTGTCGTCGAAATCGGCGATCTGCCGCTCTACAACGAAGATATCGATGGTGATTCACCGCCGGCAGCCTACAGCACTTTCCGACAACAAGTGAGTTCATCCGACGCGGTGTTGTTCGTCACCCCCGAATACAACCGTTCTGTGCCGGCGCCGATGAAAAACGCCATTGACGTCGGTTCGCGTCCGTATGGCAAGAGCGCCTGGAGTGGCAAGCCAGGCGCGGTGATCAGTGTTTCGCCGGGCGCGATTGGCGGTTTCGGCGCCAACCATCACCTGCGTCAATCCATGGTTTTTCTCAATGTGCCTTTGATGCAGCAGCCCGAGGCTTACCTGGGCGGCGCCGGGTCGGCGTTCGATGAGGCGGGCAAGTTGTCGGAGTCGGTCAAACCGTTCCTGCAAAGCTTTATCAATGCATATGGACAATGGGTCGAGCAGCATAAGAAGGCCTGACTAAATCTGAGAGGCGGGGGCTTTATCGCAAGCCCCTTGGCCGCTGCGAAAATGCCGCTTTACTGCATATTCGAAATTCCATATATTCACGCCTCGTTTGTTCAGAGGCGTGTTCTTCATGTCCGACTCCCGCACTCCCGTCGATGTTTTCAAGGCCCTGGCCGATGACACACGCACTCGCGTGGCGTTGCTGATCGCACGCGAAGGCGAACTGTGCGTGTGCGAACTGACCGCCGCGCTGGACCTAAGCCAACCAAAAATCTCCCGGCATCTGGCGCAACTACGCAGTAATGGGTTGCTGGCGGATCGGCGACAGGGGCAATGGGTTTACTACCGGCTGCACCCGCAGTTGTCACCCTGGGTCACCACGATGTTGCAAGAAGCGCTGGTGGCCAATGTCGAGTGGCTTGCTGTCGACGTGGCCCGTTTGCAGGCGATGGCGGACCGACCGGTTCGTTGCTGCTGATTATTTCTCCATTCTTTGAAGGCCGCCGCGCATGCTTGTAGCGTCACTGATTTTTCTGCTGACCATTACCCTGGTGATCTGGCAGCCCAAGGGGCTCGGTGTTGGTTGGAGCGCGTTACTTGGCGCGGTGCTGGCCTTGATTTTTGGCGTCGTACACCTGAGCGACATTCCACTGGTGTGGCAAATCATCTGGAACGCCACTGGCACGTTTGTCGCGCTGATCATCATCAGCCTGTTGCTGGACGAGGCCGGGTTTTTTGCCTGGGCGGCGCTGCACGTAGCTCGTTGGGGCAAAGGCAGCGGGCGCAAGTTGTTTGCCTACATGGTGCTGCTCGGGGCGCTGGTGTCGGCATTGTTCGCCAATGACGGTGCGGCGCTGATCCTCACGCCCATTGTGATCTCGATGCTGTTGGCACTGCGTTTTTCCCCGGCGGCGACCCTCGCGTTCGTCATGGGCGCCGGTTTCATCGCGGACACGGCCAGCCTGCCGCTGGTGGTGTCGAACCTGGTGAACATCGTTTCCGCTGACTTCTTCAACATCGGCTTCAACCGGTACGCAGCTGTGATGATCCCGGTCAATCTGGTCAGTGTCGCGGCCACGCTGGTGGTATTGATGTGGTTTTTCCGCCGCGATATCCCTGAAAACTATGACCCTGAGCAGCTGGAACATCCTGCGTCGGCCATCCACGACAAGGCGACGTTCTACGCCGGTTGGGCGGTGCTGGCGATCCTGTTGCTCGGCTGTTTCGCGCTCGAGCCGCTAGGCATTCCTATCAGTGCGATTTCGGCAGTGTGCGCGGCCTTGCTGCTGGCGATCGCCGCCCGCGGCCACAAGATTTCCACACGCAAGGTGATAAAAGAAGCGCCGTGGCACATCGTGATTTTCTCGCTGGGCATGTACCTGGTGGTCTACGGCTTGCGCAACGCCGGGCTCACCGGCTACCTGGCAAGCTGGCTCAATGGTTTTGCTGAATACGGGATATGGGGCGCGGCGCTGGGCACGGGGGTGTTGACCGCATTTTTGTCGTCGATCATGAACAATATGCCGACGGTGCTGATCGGTCTGCTGTCCATCGATGCCAGCCAGGCGACCGGTGTGGTCAAGGAAGCGATGATCTACGCCAACGTCATCGGCAGTGACCTGGGGCCGAAAATCACGCCGATCGGCAGTCTGGCGACGTTGCTGTGGTTGCATGTGCTGGAACGCAAAAACATTCAGATCGGTTGGGGATATTACTTCAAGGTCGGAATCGTGTTGACGGTGCCAGTGTTGTTGGCGACGTTGGCGGCGCTGGCTTTGCGGTTGTCTCTTTAAACCGCGTCGGCCTTATCGCAAGCGGGCTCCCACAGGGGAACGCATTTCAAATGTGGGAGCGAGCCTGCTCGCGATAGCGGTAGTCCAGACAACGGTGCTCAACCTTGCCCCGGCACATTCGGCCAAAGATCCGACACCAGAAACAATCGCTCGGCTTCTTCCCAGTCGCCGCTGGTATTTTCTGTCAATCGCACCAGCAATTGCGCCGGTGCCAACGGGTCGAGGTCACTCAGCCACGTGCTCAGTTGCCCGGCGTTCCAGGTGTGATCCGCCGTGTAATGCGCCGGTGCCAGCCAGGCGTGGCGGGGAAGGGGTTGCCAGCGCCCCGGCGGGCTCTGCTCGACAAAGTCAGGCCAATCCTTTTGATGCAACCAGCGACCGCGCAAGTGTTGTGGATGCGCACCGCCTGGCGCCGCCGCTTGCCCCGGCCATGGATAAAGCAAATAACCGCCCAGCCACAGGTGCGCACTGAACTCGCGAATGTCCAGGGACGCCAGCACTTCGCGGCTTTCGGGGCGTGCGGATATCGGCAGTTGATGTTGGCTCAAATGCGCCAGTTTGCGGTCCAGCCGATCATGGCAACCAGGGCCGAGCCATAGCGCAGCGTCGTGTCCATCACCGGATTGCGGGCCGAGATACAGCTTGATCGCCAGCTCCAGGTGATGCACGCCGTCGCGGTCACGCAGCAACATATCCAGTTCGCCCAGTGTGTGGCCTTCGCGGCGGATCGGCAGGTTGGCGGCGATCAGTTCGATGCCGGGCGCATGCTCCACGGCAAATTGCCAGAGACGCTCGTAGTACAAGCCAAGACGACGGGTACGGGCCTGGGCCAGCCAATGCAGCAAGCCATAGCTGTCCTGATCCAGCCGGCGCAGCCATTGTTCCAGGCGCTCCGGAGCCTGTACCCAGTCGCTGCCGGCCAGCGGGTGGCGTTGCGGCCACGGTGTGTCGGCGAGCATCGGCGGCGCGAGGATGACCCACGCCAGGTCGCGCACTTCGGGGTGGCGCAACTGGTGGGGTAACGGGAGCAAGTCTGGAAATAGGATCATCTTGCGAGCATAGCCCGAAACGCGAGCGCACCCTTGAGGCTGAAAGGATTTTGTCTATCAGCGGCTTTCGCCCATAATCGTGTTTTTCGTCGCCGCACAGATTCCCAGCAGGAGCCCCATGGAGCAATTTCGCAATATCGGCATCATCGGTCGCCTGGGCAGTTCCCAGGTGCTGGATACCGTCCGCCGACTGAAACGGTTTCTGCTCGATCGTCACCTGCACGTGATCCTCGAAGACACCATCGCCGAAGTCCTGCCGGGCCACGGCCTGCAGACCTCGTCGCGCAAGATGCTCGGCGAAGTCTGTGACATGGTGATTGTGGTCGGCGGTGACGGCAGCCTGCTCGGCGCCGCCCGTGCGTTGGCCAAACACAACATTCCAGTGCTCGGCATCAACCGTGGCAGCCTGGGCTTCCTGACCGATATCCGCCCTGATGAGCTGGAAATCAAGGTCGCCGAGGTGCTCGACGGCCACTACCTGGTGGAAAACCGCTTCCTGTTGCAGGCTGAAGTCCGTCGCCATGCCGAGGCCATTGGCCAGGGCGATGCGCTGAACGACGTGGTCCTGCACCCCGGTAAATCCACGCGGATGATCGAGTTCGAGCTGTACATCGACGGCCAGTTCGTTTGCAGCCAGAAGGCCGACGGCCTGATCGTCGCCACCCCGACCGGTTCGACCGCCTATGCGTTGTCCGCCGGCGGGCCGATCATGCATCCCAAGCTCGACGCCATTGTAATCGTGCCGATGTACCCCCATACCTTGTCGGGCCGGCCAATTGTGGTCGATGGCAACAGTGAGCTGAAAATCGTCGTGTCCAAGGATATGCAGATTTACCCGCAAGTCTCGTGTGACGGGCAGAACCACTTTACCTGTGCGCCCGGCGACACCATCACCGTCAGCAAGAAAGCCCAGAAGCTGCGGTTGATCCATCCGCTCGACCACAACTACTACGAAGTCTGCCGGACCAAGCTCGGCTGGGGCAGCAAGTTGGGTGGTGGAGGCGACTGATGCTCGATCCCGCGCGTAGCTACGACCTGATCGGTGACGTGCACGGTTGCGCAATGACCCTTGAGCATTTGCTCGACCGGCTCGGTTATCACAAACAAGGTGGCGTCTGGCGCCATGCTTCGCGCATGGCGGTGTTCGTCGGCGACATCATCGACCGTGGCCCGCGGATTCGCGAGGCGCTGCACATTGTCCACGACATGGTCGAAGCCGGTCAGGCGCTGTGCATCATGGGCAACCACGAATTCAACGCGCTGGGCTGGGTGACACCGGCGCTGCCCGGCAGTGGCAAGCAGTTTGTGCGCGAACACACGCCGCGCCACGCTCGCCTGCTGCATGAAACCCTGACTCAATTTGAACAGCATCCAGGCGACTGGCATGACTTCCAGCAGTGGTTCTACGAACTGCCGCTGTTTGTCGATGCCGGGCGTTTCCGGGTGGTGCATGCCTGTTGGGATGCCGGCCTGATCGAACCGCTGCGCGCATTGTTTCCTGACGGCTGCATAGACGAACACTTCCTCCAGGCTTCGGCGGAGCCGGGCTCGTTTGCCTGTACCGTGTTCGACCGTCTGCTGCGCGGCACCGACATGCGCTTGCCTGATGGCCTGACCATGACCAGCGGCGATGGCCTGGTGCGGTCGTTTTTCCGCACCAAGTTCTGGGAGGACGACCCGCAAACCTACGGCGATATCGTCTTCCAGCCTGACGCCTTGCCGGACCCGGTGGCCCGTAAGCCGCTGTCGTCCACCGAGAAAAACATGTTGCTGCGCTACGGCAGCGACGAGCCACTGCTGTTCGTCGGTCATTACTGGCGCAGCGGCAAACCGGCGCCGATCCGCTCCAACCTGGCGTGCCTGGATTACAGCGCCGTGCTCTACGGCAAACTGGTCGCTTATCGCCTGGACCAGGAAACGCGGCTCGACCCGCACAAATTCGTCTGGGTCGATGTCGAGCGGCCTGAGGTTTTGCAATGAAAGAGATGCTGCAATGAGTTCGGTAGCGGTTTTGCGACTGCCCCTGGCGGTGGACCTGAGCGGGTTCGTCAAGTTGCTGCAACGCATGCAGGTGCCACATCGGGTCAGCGAAGAGTCCGGTGAGCAAGTGTTGTGGGTGCCGCAGAACATCAGTGACGACGTCCTTGCGCTTTATGAACGTTTCCCGGCGGGCGATCCCGATCAGCAACTGGATATTCCGCTGGCGCAGACCCGCAATCGACCGGGCTTCGTCGAGCAGGTGCGCTACGCGAAAGCCACGGCGCTGGTGCTGATCCTGAGTTTGATCGTCGGTGCGATGACGATGCTGGGCGACAACCTCAATACGATGCGCTGGCTGACGTTCCTCGATTTCCGCATTGTCGGCGAATACATCCACTTCGTACCGCTGGCTGACAGCCTCGCGTCGGGGCAATGGTGGCGACTGGTTACGCCGATGCTGATCCACTTCGGCATTCTCCACCTGGCCATGAATGGCATGTGGTATTGGGAATTGGGACGGCGCATCGAGTCGCGCCAGGGCAGCATCAATCTGGTCGGCCTGACCTTGCTGTTCAGCCTCGTCTCCAACTACATCCAGTATTTTTTTAGCGGCCCGACCCTGTTTGGCGGGTTGTCCGGGGTGCTTTACGGCTTGCTCGGGCATTGCTGGATCTTCCAGTTACTGGCGCCGAACCCCGCCTATCGTCTGCCCCGGGGCGTGCTGGTGATGATGCTGGTGTGGTTGCTGCTGTGCCTGTCCGGGCTGGTCTCGATGATCGGCTTCGGCGAAATCGCCAACGCGGCCCACGTCAGCGGGTTACTCATCGGATGCTTCACCGGTTTGTTGGGCGGTTTGTATAACCGCCGTAAACTGGCCGCCTAATTCAGAACATGCATTAAAGAGACGGAGACCCAATGTCCTCTTTTAACGAAATGATCAAGAACATCACCCCGGATATCTACCAGAGCCTGAAGCTGGCGGTGGAAATCGGTAAATGGTCCGACGGTGGCAAACTCACCGCCGAGCAACGTGAACTGTCGCTGCAAGCGATGATCGCCTGGGAAGTCCAGAACCTGCCCGAGGAAGAGCGGACTGGCTACATGGGCCCGCAAGAATGCAGCTCCAAGTCGATCCAGGTGCCGAATATCCTGTTCAAGTCGGATGCCATCCATTGATTGAGATTGGCCGCGGTGCAATCAGTAAAATGTCGGCGCGCCTGGACGGGCCGAACGTGCAGTACGCATTTCGTCTGGGCGACGTCGAGGTTCCGGTCAACCCGTTGATCGGCACCACGGTGCGCCTGGAGTACCTGGGGGCGATCCATTGCACCCATTGCGGACGCAAGACCAAAACCAGTTTCAGCCAGGGTTACTGCTACCCGTGCATGACAAAACTGGCCCAGTGCGATGTGTGCATCATGAGCCCGGAACGCTGCCACTTCGACGCCGGCACCTGCCGGGAGCCGGAGTGGGGCCAGACGTTCTGCATGACGGATCATATCGTGTACCTGTCGAATTCCTCGGGGGTGAAAGTCGGGATCACCCGCGCCACCCAGTTGCCGACCCGCTGGATCGACCAGGGTGCCAGTCAGGCATTGCCGATCATGCGCGTCGCGACCCGTCAACAGTCAGGCTTCGTCGAAGACCTGTTCCGCAGCCAGGTCGCCGACAAGACCAACTGGCGTGCCTTGCTCAAGGGCGATGCCGTGTCGGTGGATCTGCCGCAGATCCGTGACCAGTTGTTCGACAGATGCGCCGAGGGCTTGCAAGGTTTGCAGGAACGATTCGGCCTGCAAGCGATCCAGACGATTGCCGACGTCGATCCGCTCGAAATCCGCTTTCCGGTCGAGCAGTATCCGGCGAAGATCGTCAGCTTCAACCTGGACAAGAATCCGATTGCCGAAGGCACGCTGATGGGGATCAAAGGCCAATACCTGATCTTCGACACCGGCGTGATCAACATTCGTAAGTACACGGCCTACCAGCTCGCCGTGCATAGTTAAGGACTCCAGCATGCGCACCGAACAACCGAAGATGATCTACCTCAAGGACTATCAGGCGCCCGAGTACCTGATCGACGAAACGCACCTGACCTTCGAGTTGTTCGAGGACCACAGCCTGGTCCATGCGCAACTGGTGATGCGCCGCAATCCCGAGCGCGGCCCGGATTTGCCGCCGCTGGTGCTGGATGGCCAGCAGCTTGAGCTGTTGTCGGTCACGTTGGCCGATCAGGAACTGACTGCAGCGCAGTATCAGTTGACCGAGAACCACCTGACCCTGCACCCGACCAGCGCTACCTTCACGGTCGATACCAGCGTCAAGATCCACCCGGAAACCAACACGGCGCTGGAAGGCCTGTACAAGTCCGGCACGATGTTCTGCACCCAGTGCGAAGCCGAAGGTTTCCGCAAGATCACCTATTACCTCGACCGTCCGGACGTGATGAGCAAGTTCACCACCACCGTGGTGGCCGAGCAGCACAGCTATCCGGTGCTGTTGTCCAACGGCAACCCGATTGCCAGCGGCCCCGGCGAAGACGGCCGGCACTGGGCGACCTGGGAAGACCCGTTCATGAAACCGGCTTACCTGTTCGCGCTGGTGGCCGGTGATTTGTGGTGCGTTGAAGACACCTTCACCACCATGACCGAGCGCACCGTGGCGCTGCGCATTTATGTCGAGCCAGAAAACATCGACAAATGCCAGCACGCGATGAACAGCCTGAAGAAATCCATGCGCTGGGATGAAGAGGTCTACGGTCGCGAATACGATCTGGACATCTTCATGATCGTCGCCGTGAACGACTTCAACATGGGCGCGATGGAGAACAAGGGCCTCAATATCTTCAACTCCAGCGCCGTACTGGCCCGCGCCGAAACCGCCACCGACGCCGCGCACCAGCGGGTCGAGGCGATCGTCGCCCACGAGTATTTCCACAATTGGTCGGGCAACCGCGTGACCTGCCGCGACTGGTTCCAATTGTCGCTCAAGGAAGGTTTTACCGTTTTCCGCGACTCACATTTCTCCGCCGACATGAACTCGGCGACGGTCAAGCGCATCCAGGATGTGGCCTACCTGCGTACCCACCAGTTCGCCGAAGACGCCGGCCCGATGGCCCACGCCGTGCGCCCGGACAGCTTCATCGAGATTTCCAACTTCTACACCCTGACCGTGTACGAAAAGGGCTCGGAAGTGGTCGGCATGATCCACACCTTGCTCGGCGCTGCAGGCTTCCGTAAGGGCAGCGACCTGTACTTCGAACGCCACGACGGCCAGGCCGTGACCTGTGATGACTTCATCAAGGCCATGGAAGACGCCAACGGTGTCGACCTGACCCAGTTCAAGCGCTGGTACAGCCAGGCCGGCACGCCGCGTTTGGCAGTGAGCGAGTCTTACGACGCCGCGGCTAAAACCTACAGCCTGACCTTCCGCCAGAGCTGCCCGGAAACCCCGGACAAGGTTGAAAAACTGCCGTTCGTGATCCCGGTCGAACTCGGCTTGCTGGACAGCAAGGGCGGTGAAATTGCCCTGCGTCTGGCCGGTGAAGCGTCGGCGCAAGGCACGTCCCGCGTGATCTCGGTGACCGAGGCCGAGCAAACGTTCACCTTCGTCGACATCGCTGAGCAGCCGCTGCCTTCGCTGCTGCGTGGTTTCTCGGCGCCGGTGAAACTGACCTTCCCGTACAACCGCGATCAGCTGATGTTCCTGATGCAGCACGACAGCGACGGCTTCAACCGCTGGGATGCCGGGCAGCAATTGTCGGTGCAGGTGCTGCAGGAACTGATCGCCCAGCAGCAGAAGGGCGAAACGCTGGTGCTGGATCAGCGTCTGGTTTCGGCCTTGCGCTCGGTGCTGTCCGATGAATCGCTGGATCAGGCGATGGTCGCCGAAATGCTCTCGCTGCCGAGCGAAGCGTACTTGACCGAAATCAGCGAAGTGGCCGATGTCGACGCGATTCACAGCGCCCGCGAGTTTGCCCGCAAGCAACTTTCGGACGCGTTGTTCGAAGGTTTGTGGCTGCGTTATCAAGCCAACCGCGACCTGTCCAAGCAAACCCCGTACGTGGCTGAAGCCGAGCATTTCGCCCGTCGTGCATTGCAGAACATTGCGCTGTCGTACCTCATGCTCAGCGGCAAGCCGGAAGTATTGGCGGCGACGCTGGAGCAGTTCGATACGTGCGACAACATGACCGAGCGCCTGACTGCACTCGCGGTGTTGGTCAACTCGCCCTTCGAAGAGCAGAAAGCCAAGGCGCTGGCGAGCTTCGCCGAGCACTTCAAGGACAACCCGCTGGTCATGGATCAGTGGTTCAGCGTCCAGGCCGGCAGTGTCTTGCCGGGTGGGCTGGAGCGGGTCAAGGCGTTGATGCAGCACCCGGCGTTCAACATCAAGAACCCGAACAAGGTGCGGGCGCTGGTCGGTGCGTTTGCCGGGCAGAACCTGATCAACTTCCATGCGGCGGATGGCTCCGGGTATCGCTTCCTGGCGGATCTGGTGATCGAGCTGAACGGCTTCAATCCGCAGATTGCTTCGCGTCAGTTGGCGCCTTTGACTCGCTGGCGCAAGTATGACGATGCTCGTCAGGCTTTGATGAAAGGGGAGCTGGAGCGGATTCGGGGTTCGGGGCAGTTGTCCAGTGATGTGTTTGAGGTGGTCAGCAAGAGTTTGGCTTGATCTTGGCTCTTTTGGACTTGGCGGCCGCTGGGCCGACCAAGGCCTTGGCTGACTGAGTACATATCCGTTGCTTCGGTAACGGCAGCTAAGGGTTTCGCCCTTACGGCGACTCACTTTTTTACAAGCGCCTAAAAAGTAAGCAAAAAACGCTCGCCCCTTGCGTACGGCCCCTCGCTAAGGCTCGGGGTCACTTCGTTCCGGCATTCATCCGGGGGCATCGCCTCCGGTTGGCTTCGCTTCAACCTCCTCTCGATGTGTGCGGCTTCGCCGCACGGCGCTGCGCACCCACCCCCGGATAAACGCCTCCACTCAGCCTGCAGAGGGGGCGGGTAAATCAAAAGGGCCGAGGCGGCCTACCGGCCGGCCTGTTTGTTTTGGTGGTCTGCATTCCAACCTGTATGAGCCAGCTCGCGGGCGATGTCGGCCTGACAGCCGACCAATCTCCCGGGGGTATGTAATCCAGTTGTAGGAGCCGGCTTGCTGGCGATAACGGCCTGACAGCCGACCAATCTCCGGGGATATGTAATCCAGTTGTAGGAGCCGGCTTGCTGGCGATAGCGGCCTGACAGCCGACCAATCTCCGAGGGTATGCAATCCAATTGTACGAGCCGGCTTGCTGGCGATAGCGGCCTGACAGCCGACCAATCTCCTGGGGGTATGTAATCCAGTTGTAGGAGCCGGCTTGCTGGCGATAACGCTATGTCAGGCGCAACGATGTGGTCTGAACGGCCGCTATCGCCAGCAAGCCGGCTCCTACAAAGGGAGATGCGCACCAACCAGATAAACAGGCCGGCCGGCAGGCCGCCTCGCGGTGCTGTGGCGGTTTTCGCCCCCTCGTGAGGCCGAGTGGAGGTTCTGCGCAGTGGGCAACCCGGCATGGATGCCGGGTTAGCCGCCCCCGGCCATGGATGGCCGATGGCGGCGGGCCCACGGAGCAGGACCGGAGCGAGGGCATGCCGAGCCACAGCGAGGCACCGAACGAAAGGGGCAAGAGCGCTTTGGTTACTTTCGCGCTTTTCGAAAGTGACCCGCTGTAAGAGCGGAACCATAGGTAGCCGTTACCGAAGAAACGGATATGTACCCAGCCCCCAGCCCCCAGCCCCCACACCCAGCCCCCAGCCCATCTCAACCCCAATCACCCCACCTAATACCCAACCATTCAGAAAAAACAAACACCCCCCCGGTTAACAAAAGATAACGAGCCGTCGATTGTCAGCCCTTCAAAAACACCGATAGGATAAGCCAGCTTCCGAAGGGGCTCTGGATTGCGGGTTTCAAGACTATGCTCTGAAACAGTCATCCCGGTCAGCACCCTTACGGCGCCCAGAAAGGTTGAATGACCTAACAATAATAATGGGGGAAGGTCTATGAGTGAGCCTGTCATGGGTGTGGGTATCTGCCGCCCGCCGGCGTTACGCAAATTCGCGTTGCTGGCTACAGCGCTCTCGCTGTTGGGCTCTGCCATGCTGTCAGCCCCTGCGCTGGCCGCGGCTGCGCCGGCATCCGACGTTGTTTATTCCATTGAATCGGCCAAGGCCAGCAAAAGCCTGATGCTCGATGTCGTCCACGCCGGCAAGCGCCTGGTGGCGGTCGGGGATCGCGGGCATATTCTCTATTCCGATGACCAGGGCGCGACCTGGACTCAAGCCAAGGTGCCGACCCGGGCACTGCTGACCTCGGTGTTTTTTGTCGATGACAAGCACGGCTGGGCCGTCGGCCATGACGCGCAGATTCTCGCCAGCGAGGACGGTGGCGCGACCTGGACCAAGCAATTCGAAGATCTCAAACGCGAATCGCCGCTGCTCGACGTCTGGTTCCAGGACGTCAACAGCGGCTTTGCCGTGGGCGCTTACGGCGCGTTGCTGGAAACCACCGATGGCGGCAAACACTGGGAAGACGTCAGCGACCGCCTCGACAACGAAGACCAGTTCCACCTCAACGCCATCGCCGCCATCAAGGATGCCGGGCTGTTCATCGTTGGCGAGCAGGGCAGCATGTTCCGCTCCGCCGATTCGGGCCAGACCTGGGAAAAACTCGAAGGTCCATACGAAGGCTCGCTGTTTGGTGTGATCGGCACCGCACAACCTTCTACGCTGTTGGCCTATGGCCTGCGTGGCAATCTGTATCGCTCTACCGATTTCGGCAGTCACTGGGAGCAAATCGAACTCAAGGCCGAACGCGGCGATCTGGAGTTCGGGCTGTCCGGTGGCACGCTGCTCGAGGATGGTTCCATCGTGATCGTTGGCAACGGCGGCTCGGTGATTCGCAGCAAAGACGATGGCGAAACCTTCCAGGTGGTCAACCGCGCGGATCGCATTTCCGTCTCGGCGGTCACGGCGGCGGGCAATGGCAATCTGGTTCTGGCAGGACAGGGTGGCGTTCGCGTCACTTCGCCGAACGGCACCGAGTCGGGCAAATGAGCCGGGTTAATAATAAGAAGGCGCAGCTATGACTTCCTTGAGCACTCATCACCAGGAAAAGGCGACACTCCTAGAGCGCCTGATCTTCAACAACCGCCCGGCAGTGATCGTCATCTGCCTGCTGGTCAGTATTTTCCTGTTCTGGCAGGCGACGCTGATCCGTCCGTCCACCAGTTTCGAAAAAATGATCCCGCTGGAGCACCCCTTCATCCAGAAGATGATGGAGCACCGCAACGATCTGGCGAACCTGGGCAACACCGTGCGGATTTCGGTGGAGGCCACCGATGGCGACATCTTCTCCAAGGAATACATGGAGACCCTGCGCCAGATCAACGACGAAGTGTTCTACATTTCCGGTGTTGACCGTTCCGGCCTCAAGTCGCTGTGGAGTCCGAGCGTACGCTGGACCGAAGTGACGGAGGAGGGCTTTGCCGGGGGGGAGGTGATCCCGCAGAGCTATAACGGCTCCCAGGCCAGTCTCGACCTGCTGCGCAACAACGTGCTCAAGTCCGGGCAGGTTGGCCGCCTGGTGTCCAACGATTTCAAGTCGAGTATCGTCGACATCCCGTTGCTCGAGGCCTATCCGGACCCGCAGGACCAAGGCAAGTTGCTGTCCCTGGACTACCGCAAGTTCTCCCATGAACTTGAAGACAAGATCCGCAACAAGTTCGAAGCGCAGAACCCCAACATCAAGATCCACATCGTCGGTTTCGCCAAGAAGGTCGGTGATCTGATCGATGGCCTGGTGATGGTGGTGATGTTCTTCGGCATCGCCTTCGTCATCACCCTGATCCTGCTCTACTGGTTCACCAACTGCATGCGCAGTACCGTGGCGGTGTTGATTACGACGCTGGTGGCGGTGGTCTGGCAGCTCGGGTTGATGCACTTCTTCGGTTTCGGTCTCGATCCTTATTCAATGCTGGTGCCGTTCCTGATCTTTGCCATCGGTATTTCCCACGGCGTGCAGAAGATCAACGGTATCGCCCTGCAGTCCAGTGAGGCGGACAACGCCCTGACCGCCGCGCGTCGGACGTTCCGTCAACTGTTCCTGCCGGGGATGATTGCAATCCTTGCGGACGCAGTGGGCTTCATCACGCTGCTGATCATTGATATCGGCGTGATTCGTGAGCTGGCCATCGGCGCGTCCATCGGTGTGGCGGTGATCGTGTTCACCAATCTGATCCTGTTGCCGGTGGCGATTTCCTATGTAGGCATCAGCAAGCGCGCGGTAGCCCGCAGCAAAAAGGATGCGACCCGCGAGCATCCGTTCTGGCGCCTGTTGTCGAACTTCGCCAGCCCGAAAGTGGCGCCGGTGTCGATCGCGCTGGCCCTGATCGCATTCGGCGGTGGCCTCTGGTACAGCCAGAACCTGAAAATCGGTGACCTGGACCAGGGGGCGCCGGAACTGCGTCCGGACTCGCGCTACAACAAGGACAACAACTTCATCATCAGCAACTATTCCACCAGCTCTGACGTGTTGGTGGTGATGGTCAAGACCAAGTCCGAAGGCTGCTCGCGCTACGAAGCCATGGCGCCGATCGATGAGTTGATGTGGAAGATGCAGAACACCGAGGGCGTGCAGTCGGCGATTTCCCTGGTGACCGTGTCCAAGCAAATGATCAAGGGCATGAACGAGGGCAACCTGAAGTGGGAAACCCTGTCACGCAACCCTGACGTTCTGAACAACTCCATCGCTCGTGCCGATGGCCTGTACAACAACAGTTGCTCGCTGGCACCGGTGCTGGTGTTCCTCAACGATCACAAGGCTGAAACCCTGGATCGCGCGGTGAACGCCGTGCAGGACTTCGCCAAGGAGCACAACACCGAAAACCTGGAGTTCATCCTGGCAGCCGGTAACGCCGGGATCGAGGCAGCCACCAACGAGGTGATCAAGAAGTCCGAGCTGACGATCCTGATCCTGGTGTACATCTGCGTGGGGGTCATGTGCATGATCACCTTCCGCTCCTGGGCGGCGACCTTGTGCATCGTGTTGCCGCTGGTGCTGACGTCCGTGCTCGGCAACGCCCTGATGGCGTTCATGGGGATCGGGGTGAAAGTGGCGACCTTGCCGGTGGTCGCGCTCGGGGTGGGGATTGGCGTGGACTACGGCATCTACATCTACAGCCGCCTGGAAACCTTCCTGCGTGCCGGCCTGCCGTTGCAAGAAGCCTATTACCAGACCCTGAAGTCTACCGGTAAAGCGGTATTGTTCACCGGTCTGTGCCTGGCCATCGGCGTGTGCACCTGGATCTTCTCGGCCATCAAGTTCCAGGCCGACATGGGCCTGATGCTGACCTTCATGCTGCTGTGGAACATGTTTGGAGCGCTGTGGCTGCTGCCAGCACTGGCGCGGTTCCTGATCAAGCCGGAGAAACTGGCAGGACAGAAGGGCAATTCGTTGTTTGCTCACTGATCCAGCGCCAGAAACACAAAAGCCGCAACCCTGGTTGCGGCTTTTTTACATCTCAAATTCACACCAGACCCCTGTAGGAGCTGGCTTGCCAGCGATGGTTTGTCAGTCGACATCATTGTGTCTGACACACCATTGCTGGCAAGCCAGCCCCTACAGGGGATCACGTTTTATGAGGGATCGGTACCGAGCACCACATTCAACGCACTGCGCGCATCGTCCAGCTGCACCAGCGTCGCGTGCCGCGCGCCGAGGGCATCGCGGTTCTCAATGGCGGTGAGAATCGCCTTGTGCCGTGGCAACGCCAGTTCATGCAGGTTCGGCCGCTGATTGGAATGCTTCAAGGCTTCGGCGATGGCCACCGACAACATGTTGCACAGATTGGCCAACAAGTCGTTGTGGGTGGCGTCGGCGATGCGGCTGTGGAAATCCAGGTCCGGTTGCAGCAAGGCTTCGGGTGTCGGCGCGGCTTCCATCCGTTGGTAGGCTTCGCCGATGGAGGCGATGTCGTCGTCGGTGGCAAATTGCGCGGCGAGGGCGGCGGCGGCCGGTTCGATGATGCTGCGCACGCTGGTCAACAGATTGAAAAACTCATTCTGCGGACTGCTTTGCATCAGCCAGTGCAACACGTCCGGGTCGAGCATGTGCCATTCCCGTCGCGGTTTGACCACCGTGCCCACCCGTGGGCGAGAGTACACCAGGCCCTTGGCAACCAGCACTCGCGTGGCTTCGCGCAGTACCGGCCGACTGACCGCATATTCCTCACACAACAGGGCTTCGGCGGGCAGTTTGTCGTCCGGCAGGAAACGTCCGGAGACGATCTGCATGCCCAATTCCTGGACGATGCGCGAGTGCATGCTTTTGCGGTCGGAGGGTTTGCGGTAATCCATGGGGAGTGGCGCTGTCCTGAGCGATGGAGATGCCGCGCATGATAGCAGGCGCGGCGGGAAGCATCAGTCCTCAACGTCAGTGTGAACTTGTGGCGAGGGTGCTGGCTCCCGCTCGGTTGCGTAGCAGCCGCAAATCGGCCGCCCCGGTCTACCTGATAAACCGCGACTGCCATTATTGGGGCGGCTTCGCAGCCCAGCGGGAGCAAGCTCCCTCGCCACAGATATTGCTGAGACTGGAGTATGCAGGGGTTAGTGAGAGTGACGCGGCACTTCCGCCCCGCGGCAGCCGACCAGGAAGTCGAAGTCGCATCCCTGGTCCGCCTGCAATACATGGTCGATGTACAGCTGGCGATAACCGCCCACCAGCAATTGCTGCGGTGGTTGCAGGTCGGCCATGCGCGCGGCCAGTTCGGCATCCGGAATATCCAGGTGCAGCCGGCCGCTGGCGCAGTCGAGCTCGATCCAGTCGCCTTCTTTGACCGTCGCCAAAGGTCCGCCCGCAGCGGCTTCGGGGGCGACGTGCAACACCACGGTGCCATACGCGGTGCCACTCATGCGCGCATCGGAAATACGCACCATGTCGGTCACGCCTTGAGCCAGCAATTTGGCCGGCAGGCCCATGTTGCCGACTTCGGCCATGCCCGGATAACCCTTCGGCCCGCAGTTTTTCATGACCAGAATCGAGTTGGCATCCACGTCCAGTTCCGGGTCATTGATCCGCGCCTTGTACATGTCGAAGTTCTCGAACACCACGGCGCGGCCGCGATGCTGCATCAATTCAGGCGTGGCGGCAGACGGCTTGAGCACCGCGCCGAGCGGTGCCAGGTTGCCGCGCAACACGCAGATGCCGCCGTCGGCGCGGATCGGGTTGTCCAGGGTGCGGATCACTTGGTCTTCGCCGTAGATCGGCGCGTCCTTGGTGTTCTCGCCGATTGATTTGCCGTTGACGGTCAAGGCATTCGGGTTGGGAATCAGATTCGCCTCGCCGAGACGGCGCAGGACTGCCGGCAAACCGCCGGCGTAGTAGAACTCTTCCATCAGGAAACGCCCGGACGGTTGCAGGTCGACGATGGTCGGCATGCCGCGACCGATGCGGGTCCAGTCGTCCAGATCCAGTTCCACGCCGATGCGCCCGGCGATGGCTTTCAAGTGGATCACCGCATTGGTCGAACCGCCGATCGCGGCGTTGACGCGAATGGCGTTTTCGAAGGCTTCCTTGGTCAGGATCTTCGACAGTTTCAGGTCTTCGCGGACCATCTCCACCGCACGCATGCCGGACATGTGCGCCAACACATAACGGCGCGCATCCACGGCTGGAATCGCCGCGTTGTGGGGCAGGGAGGTGCCGAGGGCTTCAGCCATGCAGGCCATGGTCGAGGCGGTGCCCATGGTGTTGCAGGTACCGGCCGAGCGAGACATGCCGCCCTCGGCCGCGAGGAAGTCGTCGATGGTGATGGTGCCGGCCTTGACCTGTTCGCTGAGCTGCCAGACCACGGTGCCCGAACCGATGTCCTTGCCCTTGTGCTTGCCGTTGAGCATCGGCCCGCCGGTGACGACGATGGCCGGCACGTCGCAACTGGCGGCGCCCATCAGCAAGGCAGGGGTGGTTTTGTCGCAACCGGTCAGCAGCACCACACCGTCAATCGGGTTGCCGCGAATCGCTTCTTCAACGTCCATGCTCGCCAGGTTGCGGGTGAGCATGGCGGTCGGGCGCAGGTTGGATTCGCCGTTGGAGAACACCGGGAATTCCACCGGGAAGCCCCCGGCCTCGATCACGCCGCGTTTGACGTGTTCCGCAATCTGGCGGAAATGCGCGTTGCACGGAGTCAGTTCCGACCAGGTATTGCAGATGCCGATGATCGGCTTGCCGTGGAACTGGTGGTCGGCGATGCCCTGATTCTTCATCCAGCTGCGGTACATGAAGCCGTTTTTGTCGGCGGTGCCAAACCATTGGGCGGAGCGCAGGGTGGGTTTCTTATCAGACATGATCGATTCTCTTATTGTATGACTATATTGTTCGGGCTGAGGCTTAACATAAGCGCAAATTCGCCTATTTGGAAGTGTTGTTGGGTAATTAGTATTACTATATAGTCGTTTTCAGCGGAGGGATTGCCCTGGCGATTTATTGCGAGAGGCGTCTCCCGAGGTTCTATAAAAACAACAATCGGAGACCGATCTCATGAGCCAGGAACTGCGGCTTATTCGTCGCATTACGCTGAAACTGATCCCCTTCCTGATCCTGCTGTACCTGATCGCCTACGTGGATCGCTCCGCCGTGGGCTTCGCCAAATTGCACATGGGCGCCGACATCGGCCTGGGTGATGCGGCCTACGGTCTCGGTGCCGGGCTGTTCTTCATTGGTTACTTCCTGCTGGAAATCCCCAGCAACCTGATGCTCGACCGCTTCGGCGCGCGGCGCTGGTTTGCGCGGATCATGGTCACCTGGGGCGCGATCACGATCGGCATGGCCTTCGTCCAGGGGCCAAACAGCTTCTACGTCATGCGCTTTTTGCTCGGTGCCGCCGAAGCCGGGTTCTTCCCCGGCGTCCTGTACTACATCACCCAATGGTTCCCGGTTCGCCATCGCGGCAAAATCCTCGGGCTATTCATCCTGTCCCAACCCATTGCCATGATGATCACCGGCCCGGTGTCCGGCGGCTTGCTGGGCATGGACGGTGTACTCGGGCTGCACGGCTGGCAGTGGCTGTTCATCGTCATCGGCGCCCCGGCGATTCTGCTGACCTGGCCCGTATTGCGCTGGCTGCCTGACGGCCCGCAGCAAGTGAAGTGGATGGACCAGGCGGAAAAAGACTGGCTCACCGGCGAACTGCAAAAGGACCTCCAGGCGTACGGCCAGACCCGTCACGGCAATCCTTTGCACGCCCTCAAGGACAAGCGCGTATTGCTGCTGGCGTTGTTCTACCTGCCGGTGACCCTGAGCATTTATGGCCTCGGTTTGTGGTTGCCGACGCTGATCAAACAGTTCGGTGGCAGCGACCTGGTGACCGGGTTCGTGTCCTCGGTGCCGTACATTTTCGGGATCATTGGTCTGCTGATCATCCCGCGCAGTTCCGACCGTTTGAATGATCGCTACGGCCATCTGGCTGTGCTGTATGTACTGGGCGCTATCGGCCTGTTCCTGAGTGCCTGGCTGACGGTGCCGGTGCTGCAACTGGCGGCGCTGTGCCTGGTGGCGTTCGCGCTGTTTTCCTGCACGGCGGTGTTCTGGACCCTGCCGGGCCGGTTCTTTGCCGGTGCCAGCGCGGCGGCGGGGATTGCGCTGATCAACTCGGTGGGCAACCTCGGCGGCTACATCGGTCCGTTCGTGATCGGTGCGCTGAAGGAATACACCGGGAACCTGGCTTCCGGCCTGTACTTCCTGTCCTGCGTGATGGTGTTTGGTCTGGTGCTGACCGGCGTGGTTTACCGCTTGCTTGAGCGCAAGCACGTGTTGCCGGCGGATGAATTTGCGGCCAGTGCACGCGGGGCGACCCGTACCTGACACACAAGCAGGCAATTACCCCTGAGCCTGTGGGAGCTGGCTTGCCAGCGATGACGGTGGCACATCCACCATCAATGTATCGAGTAGAGCGCTATCGCGGGCAAGCCCGCTCCCACAGGGAACAGCGATGCTTCAACAAACAGGAGAAAATCCATGCGTTTGGTTCAATTCGAATTGAGTAACGGCGAGCGCCGCGTTGGCGTGGTCGAGGATGGCCTGGTGCGCGAAGTGCAAGGCGCCCGCACCGTTCGCGACCTGGCCCTGGCGGCGATCGAGGCGGGCGTCGGTCTTGAGCAGCAAGTCCAGGCTCTGGGCCTGGGCATCAGCCACGATTACGCGCAACTGCTGGCACAACTGCGCATTCTGCCGCCGCTGGATCACCCGGACCCGGCACACATGCTGGTCAGCGGCACTGGCCTGACTCACCTCGGCAGCGCCTCGGCCCGGGACAAGATGCACCAGCAGGCCGGTGACGAATCGGCGATGACCGACACCATGCGCATCTTCAAGTGGGGCGTGGAGGGCGGCAAACCTGCAGCAGGTCAGGCGGGTGTACAGCCGGAGTGGTTCTACAAGGGCGACGGCAGTATCGTCGTGCGTCCCGGCCAGCCGTTCCCGTTGCCGCCGTTTGCTGAGGACGCGGGTGAAGAGCCGGAACTCAGCGGCCTGTATGTCATCGGCCATGACGGCAAACCGTATCGTGTCGGTTTTGCCGTGGGCAATGAGTTTTCCGATCACGTCATGGAACGCAAGAATTACCTGTATCTGGCGCACTCGAAACTGCGCAGTTGCAGCTACGGCCCGGAGTTGCGGGTCGGCGAATTGCCCCAGCATCTGGCCGGTACCAGCCGCATCGTGCGCGACGGCGAAGTGCTGTGGCAGAACGAGTTCCTCAGCGGCGAGGCCAACATGTGCCACAGCCTGGCGAACCTTGAGTTCCATCATTTCAAATACAGCCAGTTCTTGCGCCCGGGGGATGTGCACATTCACTTCTTCGGCACTGCAACGCTGTCGTTTGCCGATGGCGTGCGCACGCAACCGGGGGATGTGTTCGAGATCAGCCAGGCCGAATTCGGCGCGCCGTTGATCAATGGCATCGCACCGGTTGCAGCAGCGTTTGAACCCGGCACCGTCGGCACACTTTGAGGAAAAATGCATGTCCCTGATTCTTGGTCATAACTACATCGGCGGTCAGCGCAGCGCGTTGGGTAGCGTCAAGCTACAGAGCGTCGACGCTGAAACCGGCGATGCATTGCCCCATGATTTCATCCAGGCCACGCCAGAAGAAGTCGACGCCGCCGCCCGGGCCGCCGCTGCGGCGTTTGCGGCTTACCGTAGCCTGAGCGCTGAACGTCGCGCGCAGTTTCTGGATGCGATAGCCGTTGAACTGGATGCGCTGGGTGATGATTTCGTGTCGTTGGTTTGCCGCGAAACCGCGCTGCCCGCCGCACGGATCATCGGCGAAAGGGGTCGCACCAGCGGCCAGATGCGTCTGTTCGCCAGCGTGCTGCGTCGAGGTGATTTCTACGGCGCGCGTATCGACAAGGCATTGCCGGACCGCCAACCGCTGCCGCGTCCGGACCTGCGCCAATACCGCATCGGCCTGGGCCCGGTGGCAGTGTTCGGTGCCAGCAACTTTCCCCTGGCGTTCTCGACAGCCGGCGGCGACACCGCATCGGCCTTGGCCGCCGGATGCCCGGTGGTGTTCAAGGCCCACAGTGGTCACATGGCAACCGCCGAACTGGTGGCTGATGCGATCATCCGTGCCGCCGAAAAAACCGAGATGCCGGCCGGTGTGTTCAACATGATCTATGGCGGCGGTGTCGGCGAAGCGCTGGTCAAGCATCCGGCGATTCAGGCGGTGGGCTTCACCGGGTCGCTCAAGGGCGGTCGGGCCTTGTGTGACATGGCTGCCGCACGTGCGCAACCGATTCCGGTGTTCGCGGAAATGTCGAGCATCAACCCGGTGATCATCCTGCCCGAGGCGTTGCAGGTACGCGCTGAAACCATTGCTCGCGGACTGTCGGCTTCGGTGGTTCAAGGCTGCGGTCAATTCTGCACCAGTCCGGGCCTGGTGATCGGCATTCGTTCCGCGCAGTTCAGCGCATTTCTCAAGCTGCTGACTGACGTGATGGCGGATCAACCGGCGCAAACCATGCTCAATGCCGGGACGCTGAGCAGCTACGGCAAAGGCCTGCAAAAGCTCCTTGATCATCCGGGCATCGAACATCTGGCGGGTAGCGCGCAACAAGGACGCCAGGCGCAGCCACAGTTGTTCAAGGCTGATGTGAGCCTGTTGAGCAACGGCGACGAAGTGCTGCAGGAGGAAGTGTTCGGGCCGACCACCGTGGTCGTCGAAGTGGTGGATCAAGCGCAATTGAGCGCCGCGTTGAACGGTCTGCACGGTCAGCTCACGGCAACCATCATTGGCGAACAGGCGGATTTCCAGCAGTTCAGCGAACTGACGGCGTTGCTGGAACAGAAAGTCGGCCGAATCCTGCTCAATGGCTATCCGACCGGTGTGGAAGTCTGTGATTCGATGGTCCATGGCGGGCCGTATCCGGCGACCTCGGATGCCCGTGGCACATCGGTGGGCACCTTGGCGATCGACCGTTTCCTGCGCCCGGTCTGCTTCCAGAACTACCCGGACAACCTGCTGCCGGAAGCGCTGAAGAACGCCAACCCGCTGCGTATTCAGCGGCTGGTTGACGGCAAGCCATCGCGCGACGCCCTCTGACTCATCCCCCCGCAGGAGTCGTCTTCGACAGCTCCTGCGGGGGGAGTGGGAAACATTGAGCTATCATTGCGTCTTTCCCATTTAAAGATTGACTGCCATGACTGCTGTAACCGACACCTTGCTCAATGCCCTCGAACACTGCGGGATGGTGGAAATCGACGGGCTGCATGCCTTTGAATTCTCCCTCGATGAAGACGACAATCTGCACATCGAATGCATGGATGGGCGCAATGCCCTGCACTGGGAATTCACCCCGGCACAAATCCAGGCCGCGACCTTCGACGTCACACTGCAGAGCTGGCTGATCAACGACAACAATGGTGAACACCGACTGGTGTGCCTCGGCGATGTCATCAGCGGCGATAACGACGACGATGAGCCTGCGGATGAATAAGCTCTGGCCGCTGCTGATCGCCGGCAGCATCGGCGCAATGGGCGTTCAGGTTGCATGCGCCGACGACTATCAACTGCTCGTCGGTTCGTACACCGCCGGGCAAAGCGAAGGCATCTATCGGCTGAGTTTCGACAGCGCCACCGGGCAGATCAACGCCAGGCCGCTGCAAGTGATCAAAAGCGAAAACCCGTCCTGGCTGACCCTTTCAAAAGATCAGCGACACCTGTTCGTGGTCAACGAAAATGGCCCGGGCCAGGCCGATCCGGTAGGGCGTGTCAGCAGCTATTCGATCGACCCCAAGAGCCATGCGCTGAGTCTGATCAATCAGGTGCAGAGCCTGGGCAACGAGCCGACGCATTCAAGCCTTGGCGGCGATGCCAGCCATTTGTTCGTCAGCAATTACTCAGTAGCCGAAGACCCGGGTGGCACGCTTGCGCTGTTGCCGATCGGTGCTGATGGCGCGCTCAAGCCCGTGGTGCAGATGAGCAGCCATCCGGCGAGTCGGGTCAATCCCGAGCGGCAGATGTCGGCGCACGTGCATTCGACGGTGCCATCGCCCGACGGCAAGTTCGTATTCTCCAATGACCTGGGTGCCGACAAGGTTTTTGTCTACCGTTTCGACCCCAAGGCCAACCCGCAGCTGCCGTTGACCCCGGCTACGCCAGCCTTCGTCCAGTTGCCGCCCGGAAGCGGGCCACGGCATCTGCTGTTCAGCGCCGATGGCAAACACGCCTGGCTGACCCTGGAAATGAGCGCGCAAGTCGCCGTATTCGACTACCGCGATGGCAAGCTTGAGCAAACGCAGATGGTCGACCTGGCTGCCGGTCAACCGGTCTCCGACAAGGCCGCTGCTGCATTGCACACTTCATCCGATGGCAAGTTCCTCTACGTCAGCAACCGTGGCACCGCCAATCAGTTGCTGGTGTTCGCCATCGACCCGGCGACCGGCCATCTCAAGGAGCTGCAACGCCGAGCGGTGGAGGGTGACCATCCCCGTGAGTTCAGCCTCGATCCAAGTGGCAAGTTCGTGTTGATCGCCAACCAGAAAAGCAACCAGATTGTCGTCGTCGAGCGCGATGCCAACACCGGTCTTTTGGGCGAAACCGTGCAAAAGCTGCCGGTAGACGCCCCGAGCGATCTCAGGTTTTTGCTGCGGCAATAGGCCGCAGGCCCCGGTTTGCGGGGCCTGCGCCGTTCTATCAATGAGGCTGATATGTGGTAATGCTACAAAGCATTTCAAGGCCTCATTCCTCGGGGGTTAAGTTTGCTTCACGGCCCCACCGGGCAAGTAAGCCAACTGACTCCGAGGAATCCAGCATGAACTTCAATCTCTTCTCCGTAATCGCCGCGTCCGCCATCTCTGCCAGCGTTGTGCTGCCTGCCAGTGCCAGCGTTGAAGTCAGCGACAAAAAATCCCACACCCAGAGCTACACCCAGAAATACCTGCAACAAAGCGCCAAGTTCTACGCCGCGCTGGATCACAAAGCCCAACACTGAAATTTCCTTTCTGCAGCCTTTATGCAGGAGCGAAGTCACTTGCCGATCGAGGGCTGACGACTCGAAAAGCGCCGAAGTGATGTCGCTCCTGCATAACGCATTTACGACAGCATCAAATAGCCATCAAGGTATCGCTTGATATCATCTAGCCATCGGTATAAATTTGGCGCGGATTTATTGACTCCTTCTCAAGAAAAGGATCGACAATATGGCGATGCGTCTGGCCGTGGTTTTGCTTTTCCTCTATTCCACCCCTATTTTGTCCGCGGCAGAGCCTGTTTCTGGCGAGCCTGACGCTGCCCGCGAGCGCATGATCAGTTTTATTGAAGACTGAAATAGTCTCCTTCAATGATCAACGAAGTTGATATTCGCTATAGATGAGACTCGTTGGTTCTTCGGGCTGATTTGATTGATTCTGTGGACTCTGAAACATGTCCACGGAGTTCATCATGGCCCATGCAATCATCACTTCTGCCAAACGCGGCGCCTATGTGGCCATCGGTCTTTACCTGGTCATGGTGCTGATTGTCAGTCTTTCGCCGCAGTCGCAACAAACCTTCGAAGCGCCGATTCAGGTCGCCCACCCTGGTATCCAGTTTGAACACCGCGCCCAGCAGGCGATGGTCGATCAGGCTGACCTCGCAGGAGTCGGCGGAGCATGAACAAATGCAAACTCTTGATCATCGCCTTCCTGGCGTTCATCACCAATGGATTTTCCCTGCTGGGAATCGGGCAAGGCTCGATAGGCGGGGTGGCACGGGCCATCGAGGCTAACCACAACATCGCGCGTAACATCGACATCGCCAAGGGCATGGCCGTGGGCATGCTGGCCGGTAATCCGCCGATTGACCCAGAAAGCAGTTTTTTCGGGCCGTTCCAGGTTGATTGCTCGGTCATCGGGATGTGCGAAGTGTTGGCCTGAGTACCAGCGAAATCAATTGTGGCGAGGGAGCAAGCGCCCTCGCCACAATTGCAGTGCTGTCATTTTTTCATGATGGCGGTAAACAGTTCGGACTCCAGAAACCGCTGCAACCAGACCTGTAGATGGCGATAAGGCGTTTGCGCGAACCAATCGCGATCGACATGGGCGAATTGCCGTATGAACGGCATCAGCGCCACATCGGCCAGGCTTGGGTGCTGCGCGAGCAAGTAGTCGCGACGCTCCAGCAACTGATCAAGTTTGTGCAAAAACACCGAGCCCTCGGCGCGATAGGTTTCCATCGGGTGCTCGGGGTAGCGTTCGGCGTATTTGTAGCGGTTCAGATGCACCTTGAAGGTCTGATCGTTCTCTTCGATCAGCTCGGCGATTTGCGCCTGGCCTTGCGGATCATCCTTGAGCAGCCAGTCTTGTGGATCATTCTGCGCCAGTGCCCAGCGCATGATCTCCAGACTTTCTTCGATCACCCGACCTTCGACGCTGAGCACCGGCACCGTGCCCTTGCTCGACAGCGCGAGCATTTCTGGCGGTTTGGCCTTCAGGCTGACTTCTACAATGTCCACGGCAATACCGGCGTAGCGCAGGGCCATGCGCGCCCGCATGGCATACGGGCAACGGCGGAACGAGTAGAGCGTGGTCATTTCACCTCCAGCGTGCTGAGACCGTTGCCTTGGCGGCGAACCTGAATCTGTACCGGAATTCGCTCATGCATTTCCTGCACATGGGAAATCACCGCGACTTTGCGCCCCTGCGCCTGCAAGCCGTCGAGCGCGTCCATGGCCAGTTGCAGCGACTCCGGGTCAAGACTGCCGAAGCCTTCGTCGATGAACAGCGACTCGATCTTCAACGTGCTTGAGGCCATCGATGCGAGCCCGAGGGCCAGGGCCAGTGACACCAGGAAGGTCTCTCCGCCGGACAACGAATGCACCGAGCGCAGTTCGTCACCCATCTCGGTGTCCATCACCAACAAGCCGAGCATGCTGCCGCCGCGCTTGAGGCGATAGCGTCGCACCAGTTGCCGCAGTTGCACGTTGGCGTGGTGTACCAGCAAATCGAGGTTGTAGGCCTGGGCGATCTTGCGGAAGGTGTCGCCGGTGGCGGAACCGATCAACGCATTCAGGCGCGCCCAGCGCTGGAACTCGGCGTAGGCATCGGCGATTTGTCGGGAAAGTGCCTGATTGGCATTCTGCCGACGCTGATCTTCGGCTTGTTCAGCGCGCAGTTCGGCGCAGCGGTGCTCGCTGGCGGTGAACTGCGCCTGCAGTTCTGTCAGCGCCGAGGCGAGTTGTTCCGCGTCGAGGTTGCCGTTGTGCTGCGCTTGATGATCGACCAGGCGTTTATCGCGCTCCTGCAGCAACACCTTGGCCTGCTCGATGGCTTTTTCGCTGTTCAGCAAGCGCTGGCGCAGTTCGTTGACCTGCTGGTCTTCGATACTCAGCAGCGATTCCAGCCCGCCGTCATCCAACTCCGGATGCAGGGCGCGCCAGTCATTGATCTTGCCGCTCAGCTCACGGTCTTCGCTGTCCAGGGCCAGCTGGCGCTGCTGCTGCGCCTTGAGTTCGGCCGCCAGTTGCACTCGCTGCGTGCGCACCTCCTGAAGTTGCTGATTGGCCGATGCTTCGGCGCTGCGTGCCTGTTCAACGGCTTGATCAAGCTGTTGCTGCCATTGCTCGGCACTGGCGTGGGTGCCGAGCAAGCCGCTCAGTGTTTGCTCACATGCCTGTTGCTGCGCAGTGAGTGCGCTGAGCTGTTGCTGCATTGCCTGCAGGTGTTGGCTGCGCGATTGCTGGCGATCCTGTTCTTTTTCCAGGGTTTGCTGGCGTTGCTGCTGTTCGCCGAGTTCGTCGCGCTGCTGTTCGAGTTGTTCCAGGCGCTGGGCGATCTGCTGATCGAGCTGCATGAAGGTCGCCGCGGGATCACGGCGTAAAGCCTCAAGCGTGGCGGCTGGGAGCAGGGTGCTGAAAGCCGCCAGCTCTTCATCCAGCCGCTGGCGATCATTGGCCAGTTCCTTTTGCTGATTGATCAAGTGCTGCGTCGCCTGCTGGCTCGTCGTCTCACTGCTGCGCAGTTGTTGTTGCAGGCGTGCGGCATCCTGTTGCAGGGTCAGCAGGGCGGTTTGCCGTTGCTCGTCCTGACTGATGCTCTGGTTCAGCTGGCTGTTTTGCTGGGCCAGCCAGGCATCGCGTTTGCCAGCATCCTGGGCGAACAATTGGGTCGCCAGCGGATGTGCTTCAAGGCTTGGCGTCAGGTTCTGTTGCTGCGCCGAGAGCGCTTCCTGTTGTTGCAGCAACTCTTTTTGCCGGGCGATCACGCCACCGACTTCAGCACGCAGCTCGGTGAGTTTCTCCTTGAGCAGGTCGACGGTTTTCTGCGCATTGGCCTGTTCGCTTTCGTCATGTCGGCCAAGGCTTTGCAACAGTGCTTCAGGCTGGTGATACGGGTGCTCGTTGCTGCCGCACACCGGGCACGGCTGGTCATCCTGCAATTGCGCGCGCAACTCTTCGACACTGGCACTGCGCGCCAGGCGTTGGCGTTCCAGCAGTTCGCGGGTGACGTTGAGGGTTTGTTCGGCGACCACCAGTTCGCTCTTGGCCTGGACACCATCCTGGGTCAGGCGCTCGCGGGTTTGCTGCGCATCGAGTTGACGCTGCTGGAGATCGGCGCCACGTTTGTCCAGTTCCTGCTGGCTGGCCCAGAGCCTTGTCAGCTCTTCAAACCCGCGCAGTTGCTTGCGATTGTCTTGCAACAGGCTGCCGAGAATCTGGATTTGTTCAGCCACCGCTTCGGGCTCGGCACCGGCCTCTTTGTAGAGCAATTCCAGGTGTTGCTTTTGCCCGGCCAATTCTTCGCCGGCCTGCGCCGCACGCTGTTCAAGCGAGGCCAGTTCTGTCTGGCCCTTGTTCAGGCGATTGCCCACCAGCATCAGTTGCTGCAAGCGATCGCGGTAGGCATGCCAGGCATCGCTCAGCGGGGCCAGTGAGCTGCTTTGCTCAAGTTCAGTGGAAATGCGTTGCAAGCGTTCCGCGACCCGTTGTTGCAGGTCGAGCAAACCCTGGATCGTGCTGGTGCCCTGAGTGCAGGCCGCTTCGGCCTGTCGCAGCTGCTCGGCACTGTGGCTCACGTCTTTGACCAGGCGCGCGAGGGTGCTGTGCTCGTCGAACGCCTGGCGCAGCAACGGGGCGCTGCGGGTGTGTTGGCCTTGTGCTTCGGCCAGTGCCGCCTGGGCCGCGCTCAGGCTTTGTTCGAGCCGAGTCTGGCGTTCGGTCAGTTCATCCTGTTGCCGGGTGTACTGCGCAATCTGCGCCGCCAGCGGTGTGAGCTGAGCGCTGAGCTCGGTCTTGCGCGCGAACTGGTGCCGCTGCGGAGCCAGTTGTTCCAGGCGTTTGAGTTTCAGGCGCTCGCCGCCGAGGCTGTCCCAGTGAGCCTGGGCCGATTGCAGTTGCTCGCTGGCGGCCAACTGATCGTCCTGCACCTGGCGCAGCTGCTTCAGCCAGGTGTCCTGCAACTCCAGTTGCTTGAGTTGCGCCTGCTGCGACTTGAGTTGCTGCTGTGCCTCGTTGAAGCGCTCGTCCAGTTCGGCGCGGGCTTCGGCAGACAACGGCGTCACACCGCTGGCTTGATCCTGCAACAGCTTGTGGGCTTCGCGGGCCTCCTTGGTCTTGTCGAAGGCGCGGCGACCGAGACGGGTGTAGAGCGCAGTGTCGGTGAGCTTTTCCAACAGTTCGCTGCGGTCGTTGTCATCGGCCTTGAGGAAGGCGCTGAACTCGCTTTGTGCCAGCAGCACGGCGCGGGTGAACTGTTCGAAATTCAGGCCCAATGCGGCTTCGAGCTGAGTCTTGTATTCGCCTTTCTGGCTGGCCAGCAGTTGATCCTGATCGATATCACGCAGGCTCTGGCGGCTGGCTTGCAGCTTGCCAGCGGCCTTTTCCCGGGCGCGGTTGGCTTCCCAGCGCGCGCGGTAGCGCCGACCATCGACCCCGACGAAATCCACTTCAGCATAGCCCTCGCCAGTGCCACGGCGCAGCAGGGTGCGCGGGTCTCCGGTGCCGATTTCGCCGTCGGCGTCCGGCACCTTGGCGTCACGGCCGGTGTTGTTCAGGCGCGGTACGGCGCCGAACAGGGCCAGGCACAAGGCGTCAAGCAAGGTGCTTTTACCGGCACCGGTAGGCCCGGTAATGGCGAACAAGCCGGCACTGGCCAACGGTTCGGCGGTGAAGTCGATCTCAAACGGGCCGGCCAGCGAGGCCAGGTTTTTCAGGCGAATTGCGAGGATCTTCATGGCTGCTCGCCCTCCAGCTGTACGTCTTGCAGCAGCTCGGCAAAGTCCTTGAGGGTTTGCTCGTCGACCTCGCTGCCGTAGTTGTCCTGCCAGGCACGACGGAACAGCTCTTGGGGCGTGAGCTGATCGAGTTCGATCAAGGTGCCGCCTTCATCGGTGCCATCGCGGTTGCCGTTGCCTGCGTACTCGGCGGCGATTCGCACCAGGCGCACAGCCTTGCCTTCCAGGGCGGTTTCGATTTGATTGCGCAGATCTGGCTGGGGCTCGTCGAGGCGAACCCGCACTTCCAGCCAGGGTTGGCGCTGGTAATCCGCCAGCAGATCGATGTTTGGCAGATCGGCCAGTTGCAAGATGATTTCCGCCAGCGGGGCCGGGCCGATGCGTTGCAGATTGACCGCGCGCGGGATCAGCTTGGGTTCCACGCTGACCAGGGTTTCGCCATCGAGTGTGATGTCGAGAATCTGGTGCTGGTAGCCAATCTCGGAAAACGACAACGGAATCGGCGAGCCGCTGTAGCGGATGCGTTCTTCACCGTTGACCTTCTGCGGTTTGTGCAGGTGGCCGAGGGCGACGTAGCTGATGCTCGGTCCGAACAGACTGGCGGGCAGGGCTTCAGCGTTGCCGATGATCAGGCTGCGCTCGGAGTCTTCCGACACCGAACCACCGGCCATGTGCGCATGGCTGATGGCGATCAGCGCCTGGCCCTTCTTGCGCTTGGCGTTGGCCGCCTCGATCAGCCACTCATGAACCTGACCAATGCCGCGCAAGTAGTTGTCACCCAAATGCGCCCCCGTGACTTCGGCAGGGCGAAGGAATGGCAACGCCAGGCACCAGGCAACGGTTTTACCTTTTGCATTCGGCAGCGGTATGAGCAAACGTTCGGCGTCGAGTTGCCCGTCATCCAGCCACAGTACCCGGCCCAGCGCATGGGTGCGTAAGCGGCGCATCAACGGCGCCGGCAGTTCGATCCGCGATCCGGAGTCGTGATTGCCGGCAATCATCACGATGGTCAGCAACGGCTGCTGCTCGTGGGCGCTGACGATGAAATCGTAGAGGCGTTCCTGGGCTTTGACCGGCGGGTTGACCGTGTCGAAGATATCGCCGGCGATCAGCAGCACATCCGGCTGATCCAGCTTGAGCTGACGCAGCAGCCAGTCGAGAAAACAGCCGTGCTCGAAATCGCGATCCTGGCCGTGCAGGTTTTGCCCGAGGTGCCAGTCGGAGGTGTGGAACAGACGCAAGGGCGACTCCGCTAAAAAAGGTGATGGCCGCGGGGAAAGATGACGGCGGCGAAAGGGGAGAGAGTTTACTGGCAAAAAAGCACGATCGCACCGCGAACCTGTGGTGAGGGAGCTTGCTCCCGTCGGGCTGCGAAGCGGCCCCAATTCGAACACCCGATGATGATGCATCAGGTTTTTGCGGTTGCTTCGCAACCGAGCGGGAGCAAGCGCCCTCGCCACACAAGTTTTCTGCCATAAAAACGGGTGTTTACTTGGGATAAAGCGGTGGCAAACCACTGTCGCCCACCGGGTCATGAACTCGTTCGGCGATCGGAAGGGTGCGAATCACCCGCCACAGCTCTTCACCTTGCCAGTGCTGGCCGGTTTCGCTGTAGAGCGCGCCGTTCAGGCCGTCGAGGGCATCCGACAGCGGGACGAAGCGGGCGGCCATGTCGGCCAGGGTTTCCGGTTGTTGCCGGGCCCAGGCGTCGAGGGCCTGGCGCGTGGCGTGGGGGTCGTTGGCCTGACAGGCGCGCTTGAGGTCGTCGAGCACGGTGCGCGGGCTCGGGCCGGTTTGCGCGGCGCGCAGGATTGCCGGTTGCCAGCGGGCTCGCCACCACAGGCCGAAGCCGAGCAGGGTGGTGCAGGCCAGAATCAGGGTGCTGAGTTTCCAGCGCCAGAGGGTTTCGCTGTCGACGCTGGCATTGGCCGGGTTGGTGCCGGCCGGCGTGTCGATCATCAGGCTTGGATTGGCCGCCACTTGCAGGGTACGGGCCGGCAGGCTGGTGTGTTCCAGGTGATCTTCAAAGGTGTTCCACCACACCACTTCAACCGACGGCAATTCGATCGAACCGCTTCGCGACGGAACCAGCGCTTCGCGGTCTTCGCGACTGCCGACCAGGCCGCGCTCGCTGTTCTGGTTACCCAGCACCGGTTGATCCGGGTAACGGCGTAGACCGTTGACGTCGGTGCCCGGCAGGGGCGGCAGTTGCGAGCTCGCCAGGCCTTCGGCTTTCACCGTCAGGCTGCGGGTCAGCGAGTCACCGACCTGAACGTGTTCCGGTTCCGGGTTCCAGCTCTCGCTCAGGGTCAGGCTACGTGCCGGCAGCCACGGCAGGTCGGCGGGGTAGGTGATGGGTTTGGCCTTGACCGTCAGCAGGATTTCACTGGAGCTGACGCGCATCAGTTTGCCGGATTTAGGCGATGTCGCCGTCGAGTCCTGGGTGGGGTGCGCATCCACCAGGGCGGCGTTGAAGATTTGCCCCGGAATGATCAGTTCACCGCTGTGCTGCGGATAGATCGCGTAGCGCATTTCAATCACGCCGTGGCGCACGCCGTTGATGTCTTTTTCGTAGGTGCGCGACTCGCCCAGCTGTTCGATGCGCGCATCGGGAATCTGCAACGGCGGCAAGCTGCTGTCGTCGTACAGCGAAACCGAATGGTAGATGCGCAAGGTCAGGATCGCCTGGGCCTGCACGTAGACGCTGGTTTGATCGAGACTGGCGTCGATGAATACCGGGGCCTGTTTGTTCGGATTGTTCTGGGCTTCGCTCTCGACCACTTGCACGGTAATCGGCTGGCTCTGCGCGTCACCCAACGTCAATGACGGGATTTCCACGCTGCCGTTCTGCAACGGCAGCAGAGTTACGATCCAGCGGGTGGTCGCGCGGTTGTCACCATTGAGGGTGTTCAACTGGTTGACCTGGCGCGTGCCGCGGACTTCGAACAGCGGCTCCAGCGGCGTCAGGTCGGGTTTGCCGAACTGGGTGACGTCGTTGGATTCCAGGGTCAGCTCGACCGTCTCGCCGGAGTTCAGGCGCGCGCGATCGACACTGGCGACCAGCTCGGCTGCCTGGACCTGCGAAGTGCAGAGCAGCAGGACGATCATGAAAGCGGTGAAGCGGGTCATCGAGTTTTTCCCTGATCCTGATGTTGTTGCTGTTCGTACCAGAATTTGCGCCTGAGCAATTCTCCCGGGTCATCCGGGATCTGCCGCAGCCATTGCTCCAGCGCCTGTTGCTGCTCGCCCTCGATGCTGTCGCTGGCCGGGCGCATGGGCGGTGTGGTGTGCTGCTCGTCACCCAGTTCACTGCCCGGCACTTCTTTGGCGCCGGGGCGCGGTGGCGTGGTCGACGGTTGTTCCGTTTCGGCGCTGGCCTGTGGGTCAGCGGTTTTCGGTTCGCCGTTGCTCGACGGCTGGGCCGGGGCGCCGGGCGGTGTTTCCTGTTCGTTGGCCTGGGGCGTTTCGTCGGGTGCCTTGTCGGGCTCGGCTGCGGGCGGGGCCGCCTTCTGCTTGAGCAGACTTTCCACCAGGGCCTTGTTGGTCAGTGCCGGACGCAAATCCGGCTGGCGCTCAAGGGCCTGTTCGTACGCATCCAGCGCCGCCTCCAGTTCACCGCTTTTAGCCAGGGCGTTGCCACGATTGTAGTGGGCGTGGGCGTCGTCGCCTTCGGCGAAGCGTTGGGCGGCCCCAGTGTAATCACCAGCCTCATAGAGGGCCACGCCTTGCCACTGATGATCTTCAAAGTGCCGGGCAGCCTCGGCCGGGCGTTTTTGCTTGAGCAGGTGCACGCCCTGTTGGTCGGGGCGCAGCCACAGGTCCTGGAACTCGAAGGCATAACCGGGCTGCGGCAGGGCTAGCAACAGTGGCAGGCACAACAACCAGCCACGGCGACCGGCGCAAGCCGCCAGCAGCAACAGCGGCAACAGCAGCCAGTAACCCTGATCGGCCCAGGTGTCCAGGCGCAAGGTCTGGCCGTCGTTGCGCAAGTTGCGTGGGCCGTCGAGCAAGCCCAGGGCCCGCAGATCCGAGTCGCTTAAACGCGCATGGCGATAGCGCCCGTCCAGATCACTGGCAAAGGCTTTCAGTCCGGGCTCATCCAGGTGCGGCACCAGAATGGCGCCTTGTTCGTCCTTGAGGAAACTGCCGTCCTCCTGAGTGATCGGCGCGCCTTCGGCGGTGCCGATGCCGATCATCAGCCATTGCGTTGATTTGCCGCTCATTGCGCGCTGAATGCCTTGGCGTTCGGCCTCCGAGAGGGATGAGCCGATCAGCAGGATCCGGCCGTCACCCAGCGCGGCCTGATCCAGCAATGCCAAGGCCTTGTGCACCGCCAGATCGGCGCGATGGCCTGGTTCCGGCATCAGCGACGGCTTGAGCGCGTCGAGCAAGTTGCGGCTGGTCGACAGGTCGTCCGACAGCGGCACCAGCGTATGCGCACTGCCGGCATACACCACGATGGCGGTCTGCGCGTCGCTACGGTATTGCAGCAGGTCGAAGAGCTTGCGCCGGGCTTGTTCCAGGCGGTTGGGCTGAACGTCCGTCGCGAGCATTTCCGGGGTCAGCTCAAGGATGACCACCAGCGGGTCGGCCGGTTTCTGACTGAGTTGTTCGACCCGCGACCAGCTGGGTCCGACCAAGGCGAAAATGGTCAGCAGCCACGCCACGCCCAGCGCGATCCATGGCAGTTTGCTGTTGCGGCCATTGCCGCCGCTGAGCAACGCGGCATGAAAGGCCGGCGGCAGGATCATCTGCCAGCGCCCGGCGCGTTTCTGCCGGTGCCAGAGTTGCCAGAGCAGCCAGCCGAGCAGCGGCAGCAACAGCAACCACCAAGGTCGGAACCAGTACGGCCAGAGCGCGCTCATCGGCGCCTCCGCAGACGCAGGCGTCTGAGCCGCTGGCGCCAGTCAGGCAATTGCGTTTGCAAAAACAGATCCTTGGTAAACAGGCGCTGCAGCGGGTTGTCCGGCCACAGTTCACGTGCCACCAGCAACATGCTCAGCAACAGCGCGATCGCCAGTGGCCAGTGATACAACGCCTGGGCCGGGCGAGCCTGGGTCGGTTGCTGGGTCACGGGTTCCAGTTGATCGAGGGTGTCCTTGACGGCTTGCAGCTCCTGGCCATCACGTGCCCGGAAATACTGGCCACCGGTGGCTTCAGCGATTGCCATCAGGGACGGTTCATCAAGGTCCAGGCTCGGGTTGATGCCGAGAAAACCCAAGGTGCCGCTTTGCTCAGGGTCTGCGCCGATGCCGATCGGGTAGATTTTCACCCCCTCCTTGGCTGCCAGTCGCGCCGCCGTCAGCGGATCGATCTCGCCGCCATTGTTGGCGCCGTCCGTGACCAGGATAAGCACGCGGCTTTGCGCCGGGCGCTGGCGCAGGCGTTTGAGGGCCAGGCCGATGGCGTCGCCGATGGCGGTGTTTTTGCCGGCAATGCCGATGCGCGCTTCGTCCAGCCAGACGCGCACGGTGTGCCGGTCGAAGGTCAGCGGCGCTTGCAGGTAAGCCTGGCTGCCGAACAGGATCAGGCCAACCCGGTCGCCTTCGCGGCTTTCGAGGAAGTCGCCGAGCAAATGCTGGACCAGCGTCAGGCGGCTGACGTCCTCGTCCTGCCATTGCATGTCGGGGTAGTCCATGGAACCGGAGACGTCGACTGCCACCAACAGGTCCCGGCCACTGGCGGCAATCGGCAGCGGATCACCCAGCCATTGCGGGCGGGCGGCGGCGGTCAGCAGCATCAGCCACAACAGCAGGAACGGTGCCTGTTGGCGCCAGGCCGGCAGATTGGCCCGGGCCCGGCGCCCGGCCAGGCCTTCGAGGTCGCTGAGGAAGCTGACTTTGAGCGCCGGTTCGCCGCTGTCGGCGACCGGCAGCACGATGCGCATCAGCCACGGCAAGGGCAGCAGGGCAAAGATCCACGGCCAGGCGAACTCAAACATGTTTGCGAATCCAGGTCTCGACCGCCTGGGTCAAGCCCGCGATGGCCTTGTCGTCAAGCTTGCATTCCGGCTTGTAGGCGCCTTCAACCAGCACCATCCAGCGGGTCAGGCCGGCTGCAGGGCAGCGGTTGTCGAGGAATGCCAGCCATTTGCGACCGTTGAGGGTATGGCTCTGGCTGTAAGGGTAGTGATTGCGACACAGGCGCTTGAGCAGGCCATTGAGTTGCTGCAACCAGGCGCCGGCCGGTGCGCCGTCGTATGGCTTGGGCATCAGCGCCAGTTCGGCCAGGGCGGCGACGCGCACCGGGTCAAGCGGTTGTTCGGCGCGCACGACCGGGCGCTTGTCGGGAATGAAACGCCGCAGTTTCCAGATGCCGAAGCCAATGATCGGCAGCAATAACAGCAGTAACCACCAGCCCGGCGCGGGAGGCCAGAATCCGATCGGGGGTGGGGAAATCAGCGGTTGCAGCTGATCTAGACCGTTCATCGGCCTTTACCTGGCTTCTGCGGGTTCAAGTATTCGCGCAGTTGTTCCACCATTTCGCTTTGGGTACTCAAGGGCATCAGCAATACCCGCAGCTTTTGCGCGAGCAACTCCCAGCGGGCAATGCGGGCTTCGGCCTGGGCGCGGTACGTCTGGCGCAGGTCGAAGTTCAGCGTGTCGAGTTCCAGTTGCGCACCGCGTTCGGCAAAGCGCAGCAGCCCGGCAGCGGGCAGGGCGTGGTCCAGCGGGTCGGACAGTGGCAGGAGCAACAGGTCGCAATGCCGCGACAACAGGCTCAGCTGTTGTTCGGCGCTTTCCGACAGGGCGCGCTCATCGCAAATCACGATCGCCAGGCTACCCGGGCGCAATACCTCGCGGGCGCGGCGCAAGGCAATGCCGAAGGCGTCGCGATCCGGCTCGCTTTCGGTGTGCAACGACTGATTGACCCGTACCAGGCGATTGAGCAGTTGCAGCAGGCTTTGTTTGCTGCGTCGGGGTTTGATTTCATAGTGCTCGTTGTCGCCGAACACCAGCCCGCCGACCCGGTCATTGTGGCCCAGTGCGGCCCAGCCGATCAGCGCTGCGGCCTGTGCGGCGAGCACTGATTTGAACATCAGCCCCGAGCCGAAAAACAGCCGGCGGCTTTGCTCGACCATGATGAAAATCGGCCGCTCACGTTCTTCATGGAACAGTTTGGTGTGCGGCTCCTGGGTCCGCGCGGTGACGCGCCAGTCGATAGTGCGCACATCGTCGCCTGCCTGATAGACCCGCACCTGATCGAAATCCACCCCGCGCCCGCGCAGTTTGGAGTGGTGCAGGCCAATCAGTGGGCTGCGTTGGCTCGGCGTGGAAAACAGCTGCACTTCGCGCACGCGATGGCGCATCTCGATCATCTCGGCGAGCGTGATGCGGATGCCCGGTTCGGGCGGCAGGAGGGCGTTCATCGGACTCAAGCGACGGCTACGACGTCGAGAATCCGCTGGACCACACGGTCCTGATCGATGCCAGCGGCTTCGGCTTCAAAGGAAAGAATGATGCGGTGACGCAACACGTCGAACAGCACCGCCTGAATGTCTTCGGGGCTGACGAAGTCGCGACCGGCGAGCCAGGCGTGGGCGCGGGCACAGCGGTCGAGGGCGATCGAGCCGCGAGGGCTGGCGCCATAGGCGATCCACTCGGCCATCTCCGGATCGAACTTGGCCGGGGTGCGGGTGGCCATGACCAGTTGCACCAGGTATTCCTCCACGGCATCGGCCATGTACAAACCGAGGATTTCCTTGCGAGCGGCGAAAATTGCCTGCTGGCTGACCCGGCGTTCGGGCTTGGTTTCACCATTGAGCGCTTCGCCACGGGCCTGTTGCAGGATGCGGCGTTCGACGGCGGCGTCCGGAAAACCGATTTTCACGTGCATCAGGAAGCGGTCGAGCTGCGCCTCGGGCAGCGGGTAGGTGCCTTCCTGCTCGATGGGGTTTTGCGTGGCCATCACCAGGAACAGCGGCGACAGCTCGTACGTACTGCGCCCGACACTGACCTGACGCTCGGCCATGGCTTCGAGCAACGCCGACTGAACCTTGGCCGGCGCGCGGTTGATTTCGTCTGCCAGCACCAGGTTGTGGAAGATCGGGCCTTGCTGGAAGACGAAACTGCCGGTTTCCGGGCGATAGATTTCCGTACCGGTGATGTCGGCAGGCAGCAGGTCGGGGGTGAACTGGATGCGATGGAACTGAGCCTCGATGCCTTCGGCCAACTCTTTGATGGCCTTGGTCTTGGCCAGGCCCGGTGCGCCTTCGACCAGCATGTGGCCGTCGGCAAGCAAGGCGATGAGCAAGCGCTCGATGAGTTTTTCCTGGCCGAGAATCTGCGTTGAAAGAAAGGTTCGCAGCGCGAGCAGCGCTTCACGATGTTCCATCGATGACTGTTCCTGGAAATGGATGGCCGAGGTCGTGATTAATCGCCAGGGCTGGGGGCGTTACTTTAATCCATCGCGGGGGGCGGCGACTAACGGCATTTTGTGCAAAGTGGGGGAAATGGTTGGGGATTGCTGGATTTTTGCGGGGCGCGAGTCTTGGGATGGCTCGCAGGGCCTCATCGCTGGCAAGCCAGCTCCTACAGGTAGAGGCGGCGTGCATGCAATCTGTGCAACACATCAGCCACTGCAGGCGCAGGCTTGCGAGCGATGGGGCCTTCGAAGCCGCCCCATCTCTCGCTGCTGTACCCGATCCACTGTAGGAGCTGGCTTGCCAGCGATGGGGCCTTCACAGCCGCCCCATCTCTTGCTGCTGTACCTGATTCCCTGTAGGAGCTGGCTTGCCAGCGATGGGGCCTTCACAGCCGCCCCATCTCTCGCTGCTGTACCCGATCCTCTGTAGGCGCTGACTTGCCAGCGATGGGGCCTTCACAGCCGCCCCATCTCTCGCTGCTGTACCCGATCCACTGTAGGAGCTGGCTTGCCAGCGATGGGGCCTTCACAGCCGCCCCGTCTCTCGCTGCTGTACCCGATCCACTGTAGGAGCTGGCTTGCCAGCGATGGGGCCGGTTCAGGTGCCCTCAAATCTGGCTGATGAAGGTCCCGGTGCCGTCAAGGATGTTCTTCAGGGTCTCTGCAACTTCATCCATATCCACCATATCCGGGTTGAAGGTGATCTCCAGCACATCATCTCCATTCAACGCATCGGCATCCGCCGCCGCAATTTCAATCTTCAGCAGCGTAGGGCTCAACGTGACCTTCACGCCATCGAGGGTCGAAGGCTCGCCGTCCAGGGTGATTTCCAGCTCGTCCTCGTCCGGATAGCGGCTCATCAGGAACATTTCGCCCTTGTCGCTGTGGCAGCAGAGCATGGCCATGTTGTCTTCCTCGTCGTCGCACGGGTTGACGATCAAGAGGGCGGTGGTCATTTGCATGGGGATTTCCTGGCTCGGCGAGCGTTGTAAAGGCGAACAAACGGCGATTCTGCCAGCCCACGCACATTTATGCTCGTCCGAGTGTCAGAGGATGTGTCGTGAACGAGGGAAGTGTTGCTGGTCATTTCTGGTACGCATGTCCCGTAAAACCGGACGGAAAACCGTCATTTTCCTGTGCGAATGCTAGTGTTGTTCGATGCGTGTGCCTGAAGCTGCGTGCCGTTGACCGAATATGTCGCAGCACCGCAAGCACGGGCCTTGCCGCACTCGTTAAGCTGCGCAACGGATGAGCACCCGTAAAGACATTGCGCTGACCGCAGCCAGTCGTTTTTGCAGATGCCCATTCACGGAAGGTGAATGTGACCCGAGTGTCTCGTCCAGCTTCACCCACCTGTCACCCTGTTTCCTCTGCCCGAGAATCAGGAACCGGGTGACGGACCGCCCCGAAAGGGGTTTTGCACGCGACGCTTCCATCAATAACAAGCCCAAGCGGAGTACCACAGATGGCGTTCTTCACCGCAGCCAGCAAAGCCGACTTCCAGCACCAACTGCAAGCGGCACTGGCGCAGCACATCAGTGAACAGGCACTGCCACAAGTGGCGCTGTTCGCTGAACAATTCTTCGGCATCATTTCCCTGGACGAACTGACCCAGCGTCGGTTGTCCGACCTCGCTGGCTGTACCCTTTCTGCGTGGCGCCTGCTTGAGCGCTTCGATCACGCGCAACCGCAAGTGCGCGTCTATAACCCCGATTACGAGCGCCATGGCTGGCAGTCGACCCACACCGCGGTCGAAGTGCTGCACCACGACCTGCCATTTTTGGTGGACTCGGTGCGTACCGAGCTGAACCGTCGCGGCTACAGCATCCACACCCTGCAGACCACCGTGCTGAGCGTGCGTCGCGGCAGCAAGGGCGAGTTGCTGGAAATCCTGCCAAAAGGCACCCAGGGCGACGACGTGCTGCAAGAGTCGTTGATGTACCTGGAAATCGACCGTTGCGCCAACACCGCTGAATTGAACGTGCTGAGCAAAGAACTGGAGCAAGTGCTCGATGAAGTGCGCGTTGCGGTGGCCGATTTTGAGCCGATGAAAGCCAAGGTCCAGGAAATCCTGAACAACCTGGACAGCAGCAAGTTCGCCGTCGATGGTGACGAAAAAGCTGAGATCAAAAGCTTCCTGGAATGGCTGGTGGGCAACCACTTCACCTTCCTGGGCTACGAAGAATTTGTTGTTCGCGATGAAGCCGATGGCGGTCACATTGTTTACGACCAGGACTCCTTCCTCGGCCTGACCAAATTGCTGCGCGCCGGCCTGACCTACGATGACCTGCGCATCGAAGACTACGCCGTGAACTACCTGCGCGAACCGACCCTGCTGTCGTTCGCCAAGGCCGCACACCCAAGCCGTGTACACCGTCCGGCTTACCCGGACTACGTGTCGATCCGTGAAATCGACGCCGACGGCAACGTCATCAAGGAATGCCGTTTCATGGGCCTGTACACCTCCTCGGTGTATGGCGAGAGCGTGCGGGTCATCCCGTACATCCGCCGCAAGGTCGCGGAAATCGAACGCCGCTCCGGCTTCCAGGCCAAGGCTCACCTGGGCAAAGAGTTGGCGCAGGTGGTTGAAGTGCTGCCACGCGACGATCTGTTCCAGACGCCGGTGGACGAGCTGTTCAGCACCGTGATGTCGATCGTGCAGATCCAGGAACGCAACAAGATCCGCGTGTTCCTGCGCAAAGACCCGTACGGCCGTTTCTGCTACTGCCTGGCCTACGTGCCGCGCGACATCTACTCCACCGAAGTGCGCCAGAAGATCCAGCAAGTGCTGATGGATCGCCTGAAAGCCTCGGACTGCGAATTCTGGACCTTCTTCTCCGAGTCCGTGCTGGCCCGCGTTCAACTGATCCTGCGCGTTGACCCGAAAAACCGCATCGACATCGACCCGCAGCAGCTGGAAAACGAAGTGATCCAGGCCTGCCGCAGCTGGCAGGACGATTACTCCGCGCTGACCGTCGAGACCTTCGGCGAAGCCCATGGCACCAACGTGCTGGCCGACTTCCCGAAAGGCTTCCCGGCGGGTTACCGCGAGCGTTTCGCAGCCCACTCGGCTGTGGTCGACATGCAGCACCTGCTGAACCTCAGCGAGAAAAATCCGCTGGTCATGAGCTTCTATCAGCCGCTGGGCCAGGTGTCCGGCCAGCGTGAGCTGCATTGCAAGCTGTACCACGCCGATACCCCGCTGGCACTGTCCGACGTGTTGCCAATCCTGGAAAACCTAGGCCTGCGCGTCCTGGGTGAATTCCCGTACCGCCTGCGTCACACCAATGGCCGCGAGTTCTGGATTCATGACTTCGCGTTCACCGCGGCCGAAGGCCTGGACCTGGACATCCAGCAACTCAACGACACCCTGCAGGACGCGTTCGTCCACATCGTCCGTGGCGATGCCGAGAACGATGCGTTCAACCGCCTGGTGCTGACTGCCGGCCTGCCTTGGCGTGACGTGGCGCTGCTGCGTGCCTACGCCCGCTACCTGAAGCAGATTCGCCTGGGCTTCGACCTGGGCTACATCGCCAGCACTTTGAACAACCACACCGACATCGCTCGCGAATTGACCCGGTTGTTCAAGACCCGTTTCTACCTGGCGCGCAAGCTGACCGGCGATGACCTGGACGACAAGCAACAACGTCTGGAGCACGCGATCCTGACGGCGCTGGACGACGTTCAGGTGTTGAACGAAGACCGCATCCTGCGTCGCTACCTTGACCTGATCAAGGCGACCCTGCGGACCAACTTCTACCAGACCGATGCCAACGGCCAGAACAAGTCGTACTTCAGCTTCAAGTTCAACCCGCACTTGATCCCTGAACTGCCGAAGCCGGTGCCGAAGTTCGAAATCTTCGTCTACTCGCCGCGCGTTGAAGGCGTGCACCTGCGCTTCGGTAACGTTGCCCGCGGTGGTCTGCGCTGGTCCGACCGTGAAGAAGACTTCCGTACCGAAGTCCTCGGCCTGGTAAAAGCCCAACAAGTGAAGAACTCGGTCATCGTACCGGTGGGCGCGAAGGGCGGCTTCTTGCCGCGCCGCCTGCCACTGGGCGGCAGCCGAGACGAGATCGCGGCCGAAGGCGTTGCGTGCTACCGCATCTTCATTTCGGGTCTGTTGGACATCACCGACAACCTGAAAGACGGCGCGCTGGTACCACCGGCCAACGTCGTGCGTCATGACGACGATGACCCGTACCTGGTGGTCGCGGCGGACAAAGGCACTGCAACCTTCTCCGACATCGCCAACGGCATCGCCATCGACTACGGCTTCTGGCTGGGTGACGCGTTCGCGTCCGGTGGTTCGGCCGGTTACGACCACAAGAAAATGGGCATCACCGCCAAGGGCGCGTGGGTTGGCGTACAGCGCCACTTCCGCGAACGCGGGATCAATGTCCAGGAAGACAGCATCACTGTCGTGGGCGTCGGCGACATGGCCGGTGACGTGTTCGGTAACGGCTTGCTGATGTCCGACAAGCTGCAACTGGTTGCCGCGTTCAACCACCTGCACATCTTCATCGACCCGAACCCGAACCCGGCGACCAGCTTCGTCGAGCGTCAGCGTCTGTTCGACCTGCCGCGTTCGGCCTGGTCGGATTACGACACCAGCATCATGTCCGAAGGTGGCGGTATCTTCTCGCGCAGCGCGAAGAGCATCGCGATCTCCCCGCAGATGCAGGAACGCTTCGACATCAAGGCTGAGAAGCTGACCCCGACCGAACTGCTGAACGCCTTGCTCAAGGCACCGGTGGATCTGTTGTGGAACGGCGGTATCGGGACTTACGTCAAGGCCAGCAGCGAAAGCCACGCCGATGTCGGCGACAAGGCCAACGATGCACTGCGCGTGAACGGCAACGAACTGCGCTGCAAAGTCGTGGGCGAGGGCGGTAACCTCGGCATGACCCAATTGGGTCGTGTGGAATTCGGTATCAATGGCGGCGGTTCCAACACCGACTTCATCGATAACGCCGGTGGTGTGGACTGCTCCGACCACGAAGTGAACATCAAGATCCTGCTGAACGAAGTGGTTCAGGCCGGCGACATGACCGACAAGCAACGCAACCAGTTGCTGGCGAGCATGACCGACGAAGTCGGTGGTCTGGTGCTGGGCAACAACTACAAGCAGACTCAGGCGCTGTCCCTGGCAGCCCGTCGCGCCTTGCCGCGGATTGCCGAATACAAGCGTCTGATGAACGATCTGGAAGGCCGCGGCAAGCTGGATCGCGCCATCGAGTTCCTGCCGTCGGAAGAAGCACTCAACGAACGCATTGCCGAAGGCCATGGCCTGACCCGTGCCGAGTTGTCGGTGCTGATCTCCTACAGCAAGATCGACCTCAAGGAGCAGCTGCTGGGTTCCCTGGTGCCGGACGACGACTACCTGACCCGCGACATGGAAACCGCTTTCCCGCCGACCCTGGTGAGCAAGTTCTCCGAAGCCATGCGCCGTCACCGTCTGAAGCGTGAAATCGTCAGCACGCAGATCGCCAACGATCTGGTGAACCACATGGGCATCACCTTCGTTCAGCGACTCAAAGAGTCGACCGGCATGAGCCCGGCGAACGTGGCGGGCGCTTATGTGATCGTGCGCGACATTTTCCATCTCCCGCACTGGTTCCGTCAGATCGAAGCCCTGGATTACCAGGTCTCCGCTGATGTGCAACTGGAGCTGATGGACGAGCTGATGCGTCTGGGCCGTCGCGCTACGCGCTGGTTCCTGCGTGCCCGTCGCAACGAGCAGAACGCTGCCCGTGACGTCGCCCACTTCGGTCCGCACCTGAAGGAGCTGGGGCTGAAGCTCGACGAACTGCTCAGTGGCGAAATCCGCGAAACCTGGCAGACCCGCTATCAGGCCTACGTCGAAGCCGGTGTGCCGGAGTTGCTGGCGCGTATGGTGGCTGGCACTTCGCACCTGTACACCCTGCTGCCGATCATCGAGGCGTCCGACGTGACTGGCCAGGATCCGGCTGAAGTGGCCAAGGCTTACTTCGCCGTGGGCAGTGCGCTGGACATCACCTGGTACATGCAACAGATCAGCGCGTTGCCGGTTGAAAACAACTGGCAGGCCCTGGCCCGTGAAGCGTTCCGTGATGATGTGGACTGGCAGCAACGCGCGATCACTATCTCGGTCCTGCAACAGGGCGACGGCACTCAGGACGTTGAAGCACGCCTGGCGCTGTGGATGGCGCAGCACGAGAGCATGATCGAACGCTGGCGCGCCATGCTGGTGGAAATCCGTGCCGCCAGCGGCACTGACTACGCCATGTACGCGGTGGCCAACCGTGAACTGCTGGACCTGGCGTTGAGCGGGCAAGCGGTGGTGGCACCGGCCACGGCCAACGCCGAGCTTGAGCTGGCTTAAGTCAGCGTTGAATGAAAAAGCCCCGCATTGAGAGATGCGGGGCTTTTTTTTGCTTCACGGGAAAACAGACAATGCAGAACCTGTAGGAGCCAGCAAGCCGGCTCCCACAAGTTGCGGAGGCTTCTCTATTAATACAAATTCTGGCCGTTGCGATTATCAAGCATCGACACTTTATCTGTCGGCTTGCTCAATAAATTATTGAGCGACTGGTCAAATTCCTGCAGTGCTCTTACTTGCACTTTTTGTTGTTCGTTAATGTCGGCCACTATATCTTCACTGCGTTTATAGTCCGCCCAGACCGGGCTCAGTGCCTTGGCGTCATGCCCTTGTGCAGTGCCGATGTAACTCAGGTGCTTGTCGTAGAAATCCACGCTGACCTTTGCCTCCACATCCGAACTGCGCGACGTGATCAACTGGCTGCGGCTGTCGACGATGGCCACCACATCCGGCTTCGCAGCCCTGAGGCTTTGCATGTCCGGGTAGACCGTGACGGAACCGAACTGCCGTTGGAGCGACGCTTTGACCCAATCCACCGCGAGGTCGGGTTTGGAGGTGGCGACGTAGGCGTCATGGATCTCCTGCACCAGCAGGCTCTGACCGAAACCGGTGCCGGCATTGGCCTGGTAATCCTGCAGATAGGCGCGGTTGGCCTGGGTGTTGTGGCTGTACACCAGGCCCAGGGCAACGTTACTGCCATTGGGAATACGGGTCGCGTTGCTGCGACCGACCGGTTCGCTGAACACACCCTCCAGCGAAGGCCCCGCCGAGGGGGCGGTGGGAACCGAACAGCCGGACAAAAGAACAGTTGTTAGGGTTAACGTACTGACAAGTGCAAGTTTCATTGTGTTACTCCAGTGAAACAACATCAGTAAGGAAGATGAAGTTGCCGGAAGTGATCGGCAGTTGCTCCAGACTAAACCTGAGAGCGAGGAATGAAATAGTCATGTCAGTGGATATCAGTCGCCTGATAGTTTTGTTCGGTTTAAATAATTCGGGTTAATTGCCTGGCGAAATAACAGCGCCCGAATAATCAATTTGGCTGTGTTTATTTATGGTTAATCGTTCAGCGATTAGTTTTTCAGGGGACCCATTGCGTACGCGGGTAAAGAAAAGAGACCGCAGCCTCCGGCTGTTTCCACAGGGGTACCCATACGCTGCGGAAACGGCCAACAGGCTGCGGTCTTTAACGGGTTTTCTATCGAATCGGAAAGCTGTTGAAGTCGACGGCATTAGCCAGTTGGCAATCGATCAGGTCGATGAAGCCTTGCACCTGCGGGCTGTTGAAATGCGACTGCATGGCCGATTCCGATTGCCAGTGGGCACTGACGGTCCAGCGGTTAGTGTCCTCAGGGCAGCGGTCGACCATATAGGAGTCACAGCCCGGTAGTTCGCGCAGGGTGTCGACAATCTTTTGCAGTTGCTTACCCAGTTCTTCCGAGCGGCCGGCGACGGCCTGCACCTTAACGGTATTGATCACTTTGTAGGACATTGGCTCACACTCCTGAATCAGGCCGGACGAATCCTGCTCATTGAGGGATAACGCCTATGCAGAATAGGCCTGCACCCCCGGACATCCAATAGCCAATCGCCTGATAAAACCGCAGACCAATCCATCAGGCGACTTGCTGCAAAATGTCCCTCAGCCGATCCAGCGCCGTGTCGATGTCCAGGGTTTCGATGGCGCCAAAACCCATGAGAAAGCCGGCCTGAGGCGTTCGCTGGTAGAAAAAGCCCTCGATGGAATAAAGCCCCACTTCGACTTTTTTCGCCAGTTCGATGACCAGGGCGATATCAACGGGCACTTTGCACATGACCGCCATGTGAAAACCCGCCGTGCTGGGGACCGCTTCGAGCCACGGTGACAGGTCACCGGCCATGCGCGAAAGGATGCGCTCGCGTCTGCCGGCATAGATCGTGTGGCAACGGCGGATATGCTTCAGCAAACAGCCCTCGGCAATGAATTTCGCCAGTGCCCACTGGGGCAGGGTGGAGGTGTGCAGGTCGGTCAGTTGCTTGGCGCGCACCACGGCCTCGTGGATGGCTGGCGGCAAGATCGCGTATCCCAGGCGCAGCTCCGGCAACAGGGTTTTCGAGAACGTCCCGACGTAGGCGACGATCCCGCGCTCATCCATGCTTTGCAGCGAGTCCGTGGGGCGGCCTTCATAGCGGAATTCGCTGTCGTAGTCGTCCTCGATGATGATCGCCCCCAACTCATGGGCCTTGGCCAGCAGCGCAACCCGACGCGCCTGGCTCATGGGCATGCCCAGCGGAAACTGGTGCGAGGGGGTGACGTAAATCAACCGGGTGCCGAGGGGGATCTTGTCCACCTCAATACCTTCGGCATCCACCGGCACGCCCACCACAGTGGCACCGTGGGTGCCGAACAGCAGGCGCGCGGGCGGATAACCGGGGTCTTCCATGGCCACGATGCTGCCGGGGCGGGTCAGCACCCGGGAAATCAGGTCCAGCGCCTGTTGCGCGCCATTGCACACCACCACGTCGGCGTCCTGGCAATTGACCCCACGGGAGAACGCGATGTGCCGTGCGATGGCATTGCGCAGCGCCGGCAGGCCTTCCGGCAGGCTGTAGAAACCCTTGGAACCTGCCATCTGGCGCAAGGCGTGGGACGTGCAGCGTCGCCAGTCATCCTGGGGAAACTGGCCCTTGCTGGTGGCGCCGCCGATAAAGTCGTAACGCAGCGAGCCTTCCAGCGTCGGGTGGCGCAGAAACACCGGCAGCGTGCGCCAGGACTCGATCACCTCGAAACCCGCGAGCTCGGTATGGCTTTGCTTGCGCTCGACTTTGGAGGACCGCGCATTGACGTAGGTGCCTTTGCCGATCACGCCGGTAAGGAAGTTTTCGTAGGTCAGTTGCGCGTAGGTATCGGAAATGGTCTTGCGGGAAATGCCCAGTTGCTCGGCCAGCAGTCGGCTGGGTGGAAGCTGTGTCCCGGCTGCCAGACGGCCTGATTCGATGGCGCTGCGCAGTTGCTTGTACAACTGGCCCGCCAGGTCCTTGCGGCCATTGATGACAACATGTAGTTCCATACCGGCGAGGCTCCGGAGCCATTGAGGCGCGTGTGCGAGGCGCCAGATTACCCTCATCCGGTGTGGATGCAGAAGTTGCGTGGCGCAAATACCGTCAATTGGTCTGGCGCCGGGTGGTGCACGGTTTTTTCGCAGAATTGGATCTGTAACGCGCTTGCATCAGCGACTACCTTGAGAGTTCATTACCGTGACACGAGGCCTGCCATGAACCCCCGCCTGGATTACTACAGCGCGTCACCCAAAGCGATGAAAGCGATGATCGCGCTGGAGGCGTTGACCAGCAGCCTGAGCATTGAAACGGCGTTGCTGCACCTGATCAAGATCCGCGCCTCGCAGCTCAATGGCTGTGCGTTCTGTACCGACATGCACTCAGTGGATGCCCGGCGTCTGGGCGAGACCGACCGGCGCCTGTACTCGATTGTGGTGTGGCGCGACAGCAACTTCTTCAACCCGCGTGAGCGCGCAGCCCTGGCCTGGACCGAGGCGGTGACGCTGCTTTCGCAAAACCATGTGCCGGATGACGTCTATGAAAAGGCGCGGGCGCAGTTCAGTGAAGGTGAGCTGGTGGACCTGACCATGGCGGTCACGACCATCAACAGCTGGAATCGCCTGGCCGTGAGTTTTCGCCAGACGCCCAGCGAATGAACTCCACACGCCCTTGCGGACGCGCGCTTGCCCGCGATGTTTTCACGGCACAGGCGGGCGCTGTGGTTTTACCGATGTGCCGAAGGTATTGCCCATGCGTGTGCTGGTGGCTGCCGGGGTCGCCAGGCCGACCTGGTTGGGCGGGCGCTTGTTGATCGGCACGTTCATGGCTTCCAGGTTTTTTTGTGCAGCGGCGGCGCCTTGCGGGTTGTTGCCCATTTGCTGGCTCAGGCAGTTGTAGTCCGGCGCCTTGTAGCCTCCCACCGATACGTCCACACACCCCAATGGCTCCTCGGCCTGCGCCAGTGTCAGTGCGCTCATCAGCAAAATGCCTGATGCGATGCTCGATAACGTGTTCATTCAAGACCTCCTGTCCAGCCCGAACGGGCCGTGGATGCGCTTGAGTCTAATACATAGCGATTTGCTATCTCATGATGGTTTTTTTGCACGGGCCGTCACACCAGATTCATAAACAGTGATCAGGATGACGGTTTTCAGGGGCAGGGCAGCCGTGCAACGAGGCAGAGTCAGGGGCGCGCGCCAGATTGCGTTGATGCAGGTTCGCCAGGTGTGCCTGGCGTTGCTGATCGGCTTGAGCGCATCGGTCGCGACGGCCGGGCCGCTGGATGCCGCGACACCCCGGGCGCTGGATATACCGGCCCAGGAACTGGCCGGCGCACTTGAGCAGTTCAGTCGTTCGACTGGCATGGCTGTGTTGGTGGATCGGCAACTGACCCGCGGTCGACGTTCACTCGCGGTCAAGGGCCGCTTGAGCGCCACGGATGCCCTGAGCCAGATGCTCAGTGGCAGCGGATTGATGGCCCGGTATGCCCGGGCTGACGCCTTCACCTTGCAAAAGGCAACGGTAGCGCCGGTGCCGGCGGTGGCGGCTCATGTGGAAAAGGGTTCGCCGCTGCCCGCCAGCAGTTATGCGGCATCGATTCAAAGCGCGATTGAACGCAGCCTGTGCCGCTCGTCATTGATCCGGCCGGGCAGTTTTCGTGCGTTGCTGCAACTGTGGATCGGCCGCGATGGTGTGGTTCAGCACAGCCGTCTGGTCAGCTCGACGGGGGATGTCCAGCGCGACGCCGCGCTGGTGGAAAGTTTGCGTAACCTGGATATCGAACGCCCGGCACCCAGCTCTTTGAGCCAGCCGGTCACGCTGCTTCTGTTACCGGAATCATCAGGAAAACGCATGGAATGCTCACAAGGGAAAGGAGTTTCCGGGGGATGAAAGACACCGGAAAAAAATCGATGGTCGGGTTGTTCCTGACTTCCTATGACGACTTCAAGGTGCGCCTGCGTCGACGTCTGGGGTCCGAGGATCTGGCCAACGATGTGCTGCACGAAACTTACCTGCGGGTCGACCGCATGGAGGAAGTGCCGGACATCGCCCAGCCCAATGCCTATTTGTATCGCATGGCGCTGAACATCGCCGCCGACCGTCGCCAGTCGGACGCCCGCTTGTTGACGGGCAGTGAGGTGGAAGAACTGTTGCAGGTGTCCGATGAGGCGCTCGATCCGGCACGGGTGGTCGGCGGGCAGAAAGAGATCCAGTTGCTGCTCAGCGCCCTGTACGAGTTGCCCGCGCGGCGACGCAAAATCTTTATTGCCGCACGCCTGGAAGAGGCGCCACACCTGGAAATTTCCCAGCGTTTCGGCATTTCGACACGGATGGTCGAGAAGGAAATCAAAGCCGCTTTGGGCCATTGTGCCGGACGGCTGGAAAGAAAAGTCATTCAGAGGTTCGGTCCCGGCGCGGGAAAACCGTCTTGAAAGTAGAGTCCCGAATAATCCGTGAGTACCCCCGCGCTTTGAACATCTTTCGAATTTCGCCACCTGAGGTCCAGCCTCAGGATCGGCTCACCCGCGAAGCCCAGGGTTGGTTGGTCCTGTTGACCTCTGGCCGGGCGACTGTTGCCGATGCCAACGCCTTGCGTGAATGGTGCGCGCAAAGCCCCGAGCATGCCCAGGCATTCGAGCAGGCCAAGCTGTTGTGGCACCAGATGCGTCCAGCGGTCGAGCAGATGCAGGCGCCACGTCATTTCGGGCGGCGGGCATTCCTCGGTGGCGCCATCGCGGCTTCGGCAGCGTTTTTGCTTATTCGTGGGACTGTGCCGGGCGGATTCTCCGGATTGGGCGCGGACTACATCACTGCAGTCGGCGAGCAGCGCCGGTTGGATCTGGCGGACGGCGTGAGCCTGGAGCTCAATACCCAGACCCGCCTCAACCATCGGCAGAGCGCCGATGGCGGCCAGGGCCTCGAATTGCTCAGCGGTGAAGTTGAGGTCCTGGCGCAGGCTGATACACCCCTCAAGGTCCAGGCCGGGGGCGGTTGGCTGAGCGCCAGTCGTGCGCGATTCAACGTGCGCAATATCAATCAGAGCGTGTGCGTCACATGCCTGGAGGGGGCGCTGCAACTGGAAACCCTGGGCCGCAGCATTCGTCTGGAAACGGGTCAGCAGGTGACCTACGACACCCGGCAGATCAGCACGCCGCAATCGGTCGACACCACGGCGGTGATTGCCTGGCGCCAGCAAATACTGGTGTTCAACGACGCCACGCTGGCGTCGGTGATCGACGAGATCAACCGCTACCGTCCCGGCATGTTGCTGTTGCTCAACAGCGAACTGGGCAAGCGCAAGGTGCAGGCCCGGTTCAGCCTGGATCAGCTGGCGGGTGTGGCGTTGTTGATTCGGGATGCCTATGGCGTCAAGTGCACGGATTTGCCCGGTGGGGTGGTGGTGCTTAGCTAATGCCTGGCTTTGGTGAGGGTTGAATGTTCTGACGCTATCGCTCGCAGGCTAGCGATGAACGGTGACGCGGTGACATCGGAATGGCAGCCCTTTGGGGCTGCCATTTTTTTTGGGGTACTCCCCAATCATGAAGTTTGTGTGACATCCGTTCGGTCTGGCCCTTCGACAACCGCCTATGTCGTAACAGCAGGTTCTACTCGGCCTGCGGCCTCTTGCGCCAATTGAAAAGGACCTAGTAGTGATGCTCGTTCGCCAAGCCCGTCGCAATACCCATTCCTTGTCTGTACGCCGTGACGCTGCGCGTTCGGTGGACCCGGCGCTGTGGTTGCTCAAGCCGCTGGCGCAGGCGATTGCGCTGTGCCTGGTGGCCGGCAGTGCGGAGGCGGCGACCGCGTTCAGTTCCACCTGGTTTGCCGCCAAGGGCGCGGCGCAACAGGCCGCGGCAGCGCGTCCGGCGGGTGGCTTGCCGGGCATGACACCGCCGCTGGCGCAACAGCAACGTGCCCGGCAACAGCTGGAGCGTTCGGTGCAAACACTCAACAACACCGTGGCCGCCATTGCCGCGCAACAGGCCGCGCAGGCCGCCGGACGCGCCGCGGCGTTCGCCACCGTAAAATTCGTGCCGGACGGCCTGGGCGAGGGCGGCTTGAAGGTCGATACCGGCCTGACCCAGGGCTGGCAGAACGCCAAGGGGCCGCAACAGACCCAGGCCGATGGCAAGACCACGGTGAGGATCGAACAGACCGCCGACAAGGCCATTCTCAACTGGGAAACCTTCAACGTTGGCCGCGACACCACGGTGGAATTCGCCCAGCAATCGAACTGGGCGGCGCTCAACCGGGTCAACGACCCGAGCGCGCGGGCGAGCCAGATTCAGGGCCAGATCAAGGGCGACGGCACGGTGATGCTGGTCAATCGCAACGGCATCGTGTTCAGTGGTACCAGCCAGGTCAACGTGCGCAACCTGGTGGCGGCCGCGACGAATATCAGCGATGCGCAGTTCCGCGACCGTGGCCTGTACTACGACAGCACCGGTAGCCAGCCGACCTTTACCGATGCCGCTGGCAAAGTGCTGGTGGAGCGTGGCGCGCGGATTGAGACCCACAAGCCGACGCTGTCGACCGATTCCGGTGGCTACGTGCTGCTGCTCGGCAATGAGGTGGAAAACGCCGGCACCATCAGCACTGCCAAGGGCCAGACCGTGCTCGGCGCTGGTGACCGTTTCTACATTCGCAAAGGCTCGGGCACCGAGGGCAATGGTTTCTCCACCACCTTCGGCAACGAAGTCGTACCGGGCTTCAAGGCCGGTGGTTCGGGCAAGGTCAGCAACACAGGGTTGATCCAGGCCTCGACCGGCGACATCACCCTGACCGGTCATGAGGTGGTGCAAAACGGCGTATTGCTGGCAAGCACTTCGGTGAACACCCGCGGCACTCTCCATTTGCTCAACCCGGCGACCGATACCAGCGGCAGCGTGACCCTGGGCCAGGGCAGCGTCAACGCGATCATGCTCGACAGCAGTGATCTCACCGCCCTCGACAGTCAGCACGATGCCGCATTGACCGGGGTGACGCTCAATAACCGTATCCGCAGCGATCAGTCGCGCATCGACATCGGCAGCGGCGGTACCGTGGAGTTCCAGGACGGTTCGATCACCCTTGCCACGGGCGGCCAGGTCGCGGTGGCGGCGGGGCAACGCAGCCTTGTGCGCAACGGCGCGCTGATCGATGTGTCCGGGGCGCTGGGCGTCAAAGTGGCGATGGAAAACAACAACATCAAGATCAACGTGCAGGGCAATGAACAGCGCGATTCTTCGGTGAACCGTGAGGGCGGCGCGCTCAACAGCAATGACGTGTGGGTCGATGTGCGCGAGCTGATTTTCGTGCCCGCCGGCACCAACGGCTATGCCACTGATCGCTGGTACACCGCCGGTGGTCTGCTGGAAGTCGGCGGCTATCTCGGCACTCAGGGGCACAGCATCGGCGAGTGGATGGCCCAGGGTGGCACGGTCAGTTTCACCGGCAATGACGTGGTGACCGAGAAGGGCTCGGTGATCAACCTGTCTGGCGGCACCCTCGATGTGCAGAGCGGTTTCATTCGCCAAAGTTGGTTGCGCGGTGCCGATGGCCGTTTGTATGAAATCTCGCGGGCACCGGGCGACATTCTCTACACCGGCCTCTACAAAGGTTATGAGGACCATAGCGAGCGCTGGGGCCAGACCAGCTACTTCTTCAACCCATTGATCGCTCCGAGCCGGCGTGCCGAGTCCGGCTACACCGTGGGCCGCGATGCCGGGCAACTGGTGATCGCCACCAACAACGCGGTGCTCGATGGCCAGTTGGTGGGCGAAGTGTTCCAGGGCGAACGCCAGATCCAGGCACCTCGCGCAGGGCTCGATGGCTATGACCAGGCCCAGACGGCCAGGGCGCGTCGGGCGCAGTTGATCGTCGGCAGTTATGAACCAAGCTGGTCGGCCACCACCAACGGCTTGGTGTATCAGCACCTCGGCGTGCTTGATCAGGTGCAGATCGGTGGCGAGCGTCCCGCGGATGGCAATGACCTGGGACTGTCCGGCGCGGTGTCCGATACCCGCAAGGGCAAGCTGTTTCTAGATACCGATAGGGTCAATGGTTTTCGACTTGGCGCGTTGAAAGTGGCCGCCAGGGACAAGGTCGAAGTCAATGAAAACCTGACCGTCGATACGGGTGGCGACATCTCCCTGTTCGGCCAGGATGTGCAGGTCAAGGCAGACCTTGCCGCGCGTGCCGGTAGCCTGAATCTGGGCACTGGCCTGGCGGTAGCCAGCCTGCCGCCGTCGCGGGTGACCGTAGACCAAGGCGTGCACCTGGACACCCGTGGCGTGTGGGCCAACTTGCGTAATGATCCGACCGACGTCACCCGCCTGGCCTGGCTCAACGGTGGTGTGGTGTCGATCCGCAGTACCGGCGATATCACCCTGGCCAGTGGCAGTGTTATCGACGTGTCGTCCGGCGGCGCTGTGCTGGCCAATGGCAAGACCCGTGGCGGCAAGGGCGGCGACGTTACCCTCGAGTCCAGCGCTGAGCGCGTGCCGGATCAATCGCAACTGGTGATGGACGGCGACGTGCGCGGTTACGGCGTCACGGGCGGCGGCACGCTGAAAATCCAGGCCAACAAGGTGCTGATCGGCGCGGCCGACGGTCCTGTTGCCGATCACACCCTGCAATTGGCAGCGGACACGTTCAACAAGGGTTTCTCCGCCTACAACGTCATTGGCTTGACCACCCTGCAAGTGGCAAAAGATGCGGTTGTCGACGTGTCGATGCCGGTTTACCGCTTCGCCGACTCGGCAGCAGACCAACCCGGCGGCGTCGACCCGCTGAACGCGCTGGAACTGTGGACACCCACCCTGTTCCAGGAGGACCCGGTCAAGGGCGTGTTGACCCAACGCGCAGGCGCGAGCCTGGCACTGCAAGCGGGCACCAGCCAGATCAACCAGACAGACCCGGCCAACAGTACCTTGACCATCGGCCAGGGCTCGCGCATCAGTGTCGACCCCGGTCAACGCATTAACCTGCGCAGTGCCGGCCAGATCACCGTTGACGGTGAACTCAACGCCTGGGGCGGTACCATCGACATCCGTCAGCAACAGTACGCTGCTGCGGACGCTTCGCAGCTTGCCGATCCCAAGGCCCACGCACGTTCGATCTGGATCGGTGATCACGCGGTGCTGGATGTCGCCGGGCGTGCCAACACAGCAGTCGATGCCCAGGGCCGGGCCTACGGTCAGGTGGGCAAGGGCGGCAGCATCATCATTGGCGGTGAAATCGACGCCAAGGCGGCCACTGCGACGTCGGCCGATGCCTTTGTCATCGTACGGCCCGGAGCACGCCTGGAGGCTTCAGGGGCCGAAGCCGTGCTGGATATTCCCGGAACCGGGCAGACTCGTGTCGCCCGAGATGGCGGACGAATTACCTTGAGTTCGTACAGCGGCTTGTTTATCGAGGGCGATCTGCACGCCGCAGCGGGAGGGAGCGGCGCAGCCGGTGGACGTCTGGAAATTGTCCTTGATACGCCGGCCTATCGCGGGGACCAGATAGGCAACGACGTACGCTTGCCCAGGGAAATGATCATTGGCCAAGGGCCTGCCGGTGAACTTTTACCCGCAGAATTGCAGCCGGGTGAGTCTGCCGGAGCGCTTCGCTATGGTGACGCCCGACTGAGCGCGGACAAGCTGATGAGCGGCAGTTTTGACAGCCTGAGCCTGTTCAGCAATGGTTTCATCACGTTCGACGGTGATGTCGACCTGCACATGAACCAGAGCTTGAGCCTCTACGCCGGTTCGTTATCGCTGGCCGAAAGTTCCAAAGACGCCGCGCGCATCAATCTGGCGGCATCCTATATGCGCCTGTCCGGCCCGGGTTTCTACGACGAACAAGTCGGCATTCGTCCAAGAGTGATGAACAATCCGACGGACCGGGTGGCGGCTGCACAATTCAGCGCCAGCGCCGATCTGCTTGACCTGGGTAACAACCTGTCGTTTGGCACGGCGGGAGTGATCAAGCAACTCTCCGGGCCGGACATGCCCGTCAGCCGCCGTAGTTTTGATCGGGTAACCCTCGACAGTCGCGGTGACATGCGATTCCTGGGTAAGCCGGACCTGCAAGCAGGTTCCTCTTTGTGGACTGCGGGCGACCTGCACCTGCGCGCAGCCCAGATCTATCCGGGCACGAGGGTCTGGTCGGAAGTGCGCTTCGGTTATCAGGGCCAGGGTTCCATGGACCTCGATCGTACGTTAACGATCAGCAGCAACGGATCGGTGCCGGCAGCGCTGCCTTATTCGGTGTTCGGCAGGCTGGCATTTACGGGAGGCAACATAGAGCAGGGCGGGGTCGTCCGTGCGCCCTTGGGCTTGATCAGCTTAGGCTCTGATTTTTATGGCAGCACCCGGGCAGTTAATGTGTTGCCGGGCAGTGTGACGTCGGTCAGTGGTGCGGGTCTGGTCATGCCTTACGGCGGCACAACCGATGGCACAGACTATCGCTACAACGGTCAGTCCGTGATTGTGCAGGGGATTGCCAACGAAATGACCGGTGTGGTGCTGATGGGGCAGTACGTCAACGCGCAAGCGGGCTCGCTGATCGACCTGTCTGGCGGGGGTGACTTGCGCGGTGTCGGCTTTGTCTCCGGGCGTGGCGGTTCAACCGATACGCGTCTCAATCCACTGGTGCGCAATGCCGCCGATGGCACATTCAGCCTGCCCGGTCTGGCGACCAATCCGGTGTACGCCATCGTCCCGGGCAACCAAAGTACCTATGCGCCGATGCTCGGCGAGGCGGGTGCCAGCGACCCACGCATTGGTCAGCAGATCACCATCGGCGCCGGTGTGCCGGGTCTGGCGGCCGGTACTTACACGCTGTTGCCATCGACTTTTGCTTTGCTGCCCGGTGCCTTCCGGGTTGAAGTCAACGGTCAGGCAACGGCCAGCGCAGGCAGTGGCGCGCTGAAAATGCGCAATGGCTCCTGGACCAGTGCCGGGCAGATGTCGATTGCCAACACCGGGCTGCGGGACAGCCTCGCCAGCCAGGTCATCCTGACCTCGGCGGATGTGCTGCGCCGCTATTCTCAATACAACGAAACCAGTTACAACCAATTTGTCCAGAGTGACGCGGCGCGTCGCAGCGTGCCACGGGGGCAGACGTCTCTGGACGGTAAATCGCTGACGCTCTGGTTGAAACCAAGCGAGCGCGATATTGCCCTGGATTTCGACGGCAAGGCGTTGTTCGCAGCCGCCGAGGGCGGTGTGCTGGGTACCGCCGTGGTGAAGGGATCGACGACTATTGAGATCCTCGGGGCCGGGGCCTCCAGTACTCAGGGGTTTGATGGCATTTCGTTGCATGCCGACGACCTCAACAAGCTAGGCGCCGGGCGCTTGACCCTTGGGGCAACGCCCTATGTGCAATACGACATGGGCGGCAACTTCATTCAATTCAGAGGCGATGCCAAGCGGATTACCCTGCGTGAGGGGGCGATGCTTTCGGCACCTGAAGTTGCCCTGTGGACCTCCGGCATCGCTGAGGGCATCACCGTCGAGGCGGGGGCGGGCATCAACACCCTCGGTCGCGGTAATGTGGCATACGACTCCACGGCGGGTTTCATCTATCAGCCCGGGAAAGCCAGCCTGTTGATGGTATCCAACGGCTGGACCAATACGCTGGCGCCGGAGGCCCCCTCAGGTACGGAGGGCGCCGGCAGCATTCGGATCGGTACCTGTCCGGACCGGGGTTGCATCAACCCTTCGTTGCTCTATTCCAACGGCAGCATTAGCGCGGCCACCGACAACCAGTTTGAGCTCGGTGAAGCGGTACGCTTCGGCACCCGGCACCTGACACTGGCCGTCGGTGCGGTAAATGCCGGTAGCGCCGAGGCACTTGCCGCGGCGGGCAGCCGGTTGCCTGCCGGTCTGGCCCTGAACCAGAACGTCCTCGATCGGCTCTTGCGCGGTGATACCCAGTTCGGTGCGCCAGCGCTGGAAACCCTGAGCCTGACCACCCGTGATTCATTCAACTTCATCGGCAGCGTCACCCTCGACACCCTGGACCCACAGACCGGCAAGAGCCGTCTGGAAAACCTGGTCCTGGTGACGCCCGCCATCTATGGCTTGGGCGGTAGCAACGATGTGGCGACCATTCGCACCAAGAACCTGATCTGGAACGGCGCAACCCAGAACCCCGGCGCAGTCGTCAACGGCGGCGCAGGCACCGGCCATGGCACGCTTGACGTTCAGGCGCAACGCATCGAGTTCGGCTACGGTCCGAATCCGCAGCCCAATGGCCTGGATCAGAACAACCGTTTGGCCCTGGGTTTTGCCAACGTCAACCTCAATGCCAGTGAACGCATCACCGCCAACCACAAGGGCAGCCTGGCGGTTTACGAACAGCAGGGCGCTTACGACCCGGTCAAGGGGTATGCCTACAGCGGCGGTAACCTCAACCTGCGCACGCCGTTGCTCACCGGTGAGGGCGGTTCGGTCAACCTGCTCAAAGCGGGCAACACCCTGACCCTGACGTCGCCAACCACCGATCGCACGGCCATAGCCGATGCACTGGGCGCGCAATTGAATCTCGAAGCACGCAACGTGGTGCTGGACGGCCGCATCGCGCTGGCCAGCGGCAAATTGGCCGTCAAGGCCGAGGATGATCTGACCCTGACTAGTGGCGCTTATCTGGACGTGGCCGGGCGCACGCTGCCGTTCAACGATGTGAAGAAATACAGCTGGGGCGGCGACGTGGCCCTGTACAGCAGCAACGGCAATATCCGCCAGGCCGCCGGTTCGCGCATCGACCTGTCGGCAGTCAACAACCAGGCCGGTAACCTGAGTGCCGTGGCATTGGCGGCGGGTGCCGGGATGGTGGACCTGCAGGGGGAAATCCTCGGCAGTAGCAGCGGCTATTACGACGCCGGCGGCACCTGGGTGCCGTACAAGGCTGGCGGTGTAGACATCCGTGCGCAGCACCTGGGCGGCAGCGGTGAGCTGAACGGGGAATTCGCCGCGCTCAACCAGCGTTTGAACGCCGGGCAGGTGTCCGGCAGTCGCAGCTTCCAGCTCAAGCAGGGCAACCTGGTGATTGGCGACGGGCTCAAGGCCGGTGAAGTCAATGTCTCGGTGGACAACGGCAGCCTGACCGTCGTTGGCCTGATCGACGCCAGCGGCGAGCGGGTCGGCAGCATTCGTCTGTCGGGCACAAACGGCCTGACCGTGGCCGGCAGCGCGGTGCTCGATGCCCATGGCCGCATGCTGCGGCTCGACAGTTACGGCAAGATCATCGACGCACCGAACCGCGCCATGGTCGAACTCAATTCCGGCGATGGCATGCTGACGCTGGCTTCCGGTGCGCGGATCGATTTGCGGCATGGCACGGACGTCGACGTTGGCAGTTTGCCGGGTCAGCATGACGGTCAGTTGCGCGGCACGCTGGAACTGAATGCCCCGCGCATGGGCACCGGTGACATCGCCATCGATGCCAGCGGTGCGCTGAACATTCAGGGCGCACGCTCCATCGGGCTCAATGCCACGCGCCGCTACATCGATGCCGCCGACGGCACCGACCCGGCGGCCAGCGGTCGTCCGTATCAGGTCATCGACCAGGCTTATCTGGACGGCATTCACGTCGACAGCAACGCCTTCATCAATGCGGCCCTGGCCAACACCGATTTGCTGCAACGCAAACTGGCCGGCCTGAATAACGCCGCCTACGCCGACGCCTTCCACCTGCGCCCCGGCGTGGAAATTGCCAGCAAAACCGCTGACGGCGATCTGGTCGTGCAAGGCGATCTGGACTTGTCCGGCTACCGCTACGCCAGTCTCAACCCGCACACCCGGAAGACTTCGGTCTACGGTTCCGGCGAGTCCGGCAGCCTGGTGATCCGTGCCGGCGGCAATCTGGATATCTACGGCAGCATCAACGACGGTTTTGCACCTCCACCGGAAACCGTGGACGACACCGGCTGGAAACTGGTGTCGGGTGTGCAGCCGTTTGGCGGCGACCTGATTGTGCCGGGCGCGGGCGTGACCCTCGCTGACGGTACCCAATACCCCATCGGTGCCACCTTGAACTACGACTTGCCGATCCAGGCCGCGACCCTGGCCAGTGGCACGCTGTTGCCAACTCAGGGCGTGCTGGCCGAGACGTACACGTTCAGCGCCGGCACGGTATTGGCGGGGGCGGTGCATGACGCGGCGGGTAATCTGTTGTACGCCGCCGGCACGTTGCTGGGGGCCGACGTCACCTTGCCGGCGGGCAGTCTTCTCGGCGCGGGTACGCGGCTGAACAAGACCACCGCGATGCAAGGCATGCTGTGGCCCAAAGGCGTGCCGCTGCCGGGTACGTTTTTCGACAACGCAACGGCGGGGGTGAAGCTCAACGGTTCGCTGGCACTGTTGCGTGGTTCGCTGATTCCGTCCATGACGGATGTGAAGCTGGCGGATGGTACGACGTATATCGACTTGCGCCCACTGAGCGGCACCCAGCAAGGGCGCAACTGGGCGGTGGCGAGCATGTTGCCGTCGGGCAGTGCGTCGTGGTCGATGCGAGTGGTAGCGGGGGCGGATCTGGGGGCGGCTGACAACCGAGCGGTTAAGCCCGTTACCACTGAGGGCAACTTGCGCCTGGCCGATACTCACTACGGTCTTAAAGTGATCGAGACGGCCGCGAAGCTGGTATGGGGCGTGGATAACGTTTATGGATTCGCGCCGTACGAGCCTGTGCCTGATGAGTACCTGATTATTTGCGAGATTGACGCTACAGCGTGTGCACCGATGGCTCGATGGACCTGGGCGCCTGGCAATTACATGGGGTTTCCCGATTACTCACCCGTCAGTGTCGATGATATGTTTTGGTGCGTTGATATTGATCCGTCGCTTTGCCTTGAAAGCAAACCAGGCACCGCCGTCAACGCCCACACCCAAATGTTCAGCGTACTGCGAACCGGCACCGGCGATCTGGACCTGATGGCCGCCGGTAACCTGAGCATGGATTCACCTTTCGGCGTGTACACCGCCGGCACTCAGTCGAGCCATATCGACCCTCGTTACAATCAGCCGCGCGGCCGAATCTCGGACGATGGCTCGGTACTGGGCAGTACCGGCAGCGACTATGAAAAATGGGTCGATGGCGGCAGCGATAGCCTCTATCAGGCCTGGTTCCCGCAAATGGGCGGTAACCTGACGATCAACGCCGGCGGTTCTGTTTCCGGTGACGTTGTTGGACGCAACACCACAACCCTGGGTATGACCCGCGAGCAAGTGCCCAGCGTTGCGGTGGGTAACTGGCTATGGCGTCAGGGCACCGGCAACAATGACGTACCGACGGCGTGGTGGATCAATTTTGGTAGCTACGCCAGCCAACCCTTTCTTGCATCGGATAAAGATCCCGCACCTTTTCTGGTGGGGTTCACCGGGTTCGGCACGTTGGGGGGCGGTAACATCAGCCTGCGTACGGGAGGGGACGGTGGCATGCTCAGGCCGATGGGAGACGGTTTCACCAGGAATCAATACCCGCGAAGCCAGGGCCTGATCGTAGCCGTTGGCAGTACCGGGCGTGTGGGCAGCGACGGTAGCGTGCAATTGACCGGTGGTGGCGACATCGACATCCGCGTAGGCGGGACACTCAATCCGTCACTGGCGGCCAGGGCGGGCACGTCGGGGTATGGCACACCTCAACACGATTTGCAGGGCGCGCTGATTAACCTGCGGGGTGATGCACAACTGACGGCGTCCGCGGCGGGCGGGGTCAAGTTGCAGTATGGCTACTTCTCCGGATTCCAGGATCAACGTGAAACCCGAGGCTACGATCCGTTCACGGCCACCACCAGTAGCGCCAGCGGTGGTCTGGTGTTGATCCCGGGAGATTCGGGCATGCGCCTCAATACCCGCGGCGATCTGGTGCTGGGCGGCGCCGCGGACCCTGGCCGGGTCGTGTTGCAGAACTCCACGCCATTCACGACGCCAGATGGTGTGGTGCATGCGGGAGGCGGTTTGACTGGGTTCTCGTTATGGACGGATCACACGGCAATCGATCTGTTTTCGGCGGGCGGCAACCTCACGCCGAGTACGTTGATGGCAGAGAACACCAACAACACGACTATCCCGGGGGGCAGTAATACCTCGCCGACGGATAACCGCTTCGTAGTGCCTTCAATCCTGCGCGCGGTCGCCGGACAAGGTTCTATCTACGTCGGTTCATCCGCCGGATATTACGGCGGAGGGAGCAACTTCCCGGGCATGTCTTATTCGCTGCTGCTGGCACCGTCGAATACCGGGCAGCTTGAATTGCTGGCAGGTGATTCCATCTACGCGGGTGGCTACTCCATCAATCAATCGGGTGCCAGCCCGCTTTCCATCACCACGCCATTCGCTCCGGCTTTCAATGGCTACACCTACTCGGGCACAAGGATCATAAATCTGATGTCCAACAGCGGTGCCGACGGGATGGTGGCCGAAGACAACAAGCGTCATCCACTGTTTGCCTTTGGCCCTGACAGCTATTCAGGATTGGCGGGGACGCAGGGGCCGGCGCGTTTCTACGCACTAACGGGCGACCTGGTCGGTGTGCGTACCGGCGAGACCTTGAATTTCGGGCTTTCGCAACGCACCTGGTACGAAGCCGCCGGGCCGGTATGGATGTCAGCGGGTCGCGATATCGTTGCTTCGGGCACGACCCTGGGCCAGCCCGTGCAAGTATTCGGGAATGCGATGGGTAATGGCTCCATCACCGCCACCGGCAACCTGTTCATCCACAACAACGCAAACGACGTCTCCCGCGTTTCCGCCGGTCGCGACATCATCTACAGCAGCTTCGACATCGCGGGCCCCGGCACCCTCGAGATTACCGCCGGACGCAATATCCAGATGGAGGACCGTGCCAGCATTACCAGCATCGGGCCGGTTCGCGCCGGGGATAACCGTCCGGGTGCAAGCCTGGTGTTGCAGGCGGGTGTGGGGGCCGAAGGGCTTGATTACACGCGCTTCATCGCCCGTTACCTGGACCCGAAAAACCTCGCCGTCAGCGGCACGCCACTGGCTGCGCAACCGGGCAAAGTGGTCAAGACCTACGATGAAGAACTGCGCTCCTGGCTGACCCTGGGCTATGGCTTCAACGGCAACGAAGAGCAGGCGCGGGCGTTCTATGCCGCACTGCCAAGTGCTGAGCAGGCGGTATTCGCGCGCCAGGTGTACTTCGCCGAGTTGCGTGCCGGGGGCCTGGAATACGCCGATGAGGGCGGTCCGCGTCAAGGCAGTTATCTGCGCGGTCGTAACGCGATTGCCGCGCTGTTCCCGACGACCGATGTGGCGGGCAATACCCTGCGCTACGACGGCGACATCACGCTGTACGGCGGCGCGGGCGTGAAGACGCTGTTTGGTGGCGACATCCAGATGCTCACCCCCGGTGGGGGCCAGGTGTTCGGCGTCGAAGGTGCTGCGCCGCCGTCCACCTCGGGCGTCGTCACCCAGGGCGAGGGCAATATCCAGCTGTATTCCCAGGGCAGCATTCTGCTGGGGCAGAGCCGGGTGATGACCACATTCGGCGGCAGCATTCTCGGCTGGTCGGCCGAAGGCGACATCAACGCCGGCCGGGGTTCGAAAACCACCGTGGTGTTCACGCCGCCCAAACGTGTCTACGACACCTGGGGCAACGTGACGCTGTCGCCGACCGTGCCGAGCACCGGCGCCGGTATCGCCACGCTCAACCCGATTGCCGAAGTGCCACCGGGCGACATCGACCTGATCGCACCGCTGGGTACGATCGATGCGGGCGAGGCGGGGATCCGGGTGTCGGGCAACATCAACATCATCGCCCTGCGGGTGGTCAACGCGGCGAACATCCAGGTACAGGGCAAGTCGTCGGGGATTCCGGTGACGGCATCGGTGAACACTGGCGCAATCATTTCGGCCAGTTCCGCCGCCACCTCCGCCACGCAAGCGGCCGAGGACATGTCCCGCCAGCAACAGGCCGCGGCACGTAAAAACCTGCCCTCGATCGTGACGGTACAAGTGCTGAGCCTGGGTAACGAACCGCTGACACCGAGCAGCGACGGCGCAAGCCGTGCGCCGACGCCTGGCTACAACCCCGATAGCCCGGTGCAGGTGCTGGGTGCCGGCGCATTGGATGAGCGGGCGCGGGGGCAATTGACGGAAGAAGAACGCGGCAATCTGACGTTGTAACGCGCCATCAAGCAGGATCAGAGGCGACCTTCGGGTCGCCTTTTTTATGCGTCAAATTCACACAAGACCCTGTAGGAGCAAGCTTGCTCCTACAGGGTTCTTTGCTGTCTCAATAATCTCGTTTCAACGCCATCCGCCCATCTTTGAAATGAAGCTTTGATGACAAAAGTTCGGTAGCACAACGCCAGTCCGGTCATGCCTATGTGACGTGCTTGAGGCGGCCGAAAGGCCACTTTTCCAGCCGATGGCGGGACGCCGGGAGCCAGGCAGTCAGCCAGCCTGCCGCAGCGCAGACGGTTACCGGTACTTCGAATTCAGGGGGTGGTGTGAACGATTTTTTCAAGTCACGGCTGGCGCTGTGGGGCTGGCTGCTGGTGACGGCGGGCGTACAGCCGGCATGGGCGCTGCAGAACGCCGAGCTGACGGAACCCAAGCCGGTGGACGTCAACGAATACTTCGTGCGCGGCAACACCGTGCTCGATGCCCGCACGATCGAAGAGGCGGTGTATCCCTTTCTCGGTCCGCAAAAATACCTGGCCGATATCGAAGGCGCCCGCGATGCGTTGCAGAAGGCGTATCAGGCCAACGGCTATCAATCGGTGTTCGTGGAGCTGCCGGAGCAGAAAGTCGAGGACGGTATCGTCTATCTGCAAGTCAGCGAAACCAAGGTGGGTCGGGTTCGTGTCGTCGGCGCCAAGCACTATTCGCCGGTGGAAATTCGCGATGACGTACCGGCGCTGAAAGAAGGCCAGGTACCGGACTTCGCCCAGGTGCAGACCGAACTGGCACAACTGAACAAGAACCCCGGTCGCCAGGTCATGCCGCTGGTGCGCGAAGGTCAACGCCCTGGGACCATGGACGTCGACTTGCAGGTTGAAGACCAGGACCCGTGGCAAGCCAGCCTGGGCTTGAACAACGACTACAGCGCCGACACCGAGAAGCTGCGCAGTGTCGCCAGTCTTGGCTACAACAACCTGTGGCAGTTGGGCCACAGCGTGTCGCTGACGTTCTTTACCGCACCCGAGGACACCTCCAACGCCAAGGTCTGGTCCGGCTCCTACACCGCGCCACTCAGCGAGCGCTGGAGCGTGCAGTTTGCCGGTTACCAGTCCGACAGCAACGTTGCGACCATCGGCGGCAGCAACGTGTTGGGCAAGGGTCATTCCTACGGCGTGTCGGCGATCTACACGCTGCCGTCCAGCGGCAACTGGTCCAACTCGCTGTCGGCCGGCATCGACTTCAAGGACTTCGACGAGCAACTGGATTTCGCCGGCGACAGCGACAAGGTGCCGCTCAAGTACGCGCCGTTCACCTTCGCCTACAACGGCTTTCGCTACACCGAAAGCTCGCAATTGGGTCTTGGCCTGAGCCTGGTGGCGGGCACTCGCAGCTTTCTCGGCTACGGCAGTTCCGACGAAGACTTCGACTACAAACGCTATCGCGCCAGCCCCAGTTTTGCGGTGCTCAAGGGCGATACCCAATACACCTACAGCTTCGGCAATGACTGGCAGACCGCGAGCAAGGCGTCGTTCCAACTCGCCTCCGGGCCGCTGGTGTCCAACGAGCAATTTTCCGCCGGTGGCGCCACGTCGGTACGCGGCTACCTGGCGGCCGAACGCACCGGTGACGACGGCTACCTGCTGAGCCAGGAACTGCGCACGCCATCCCTCGCCAAGTACCTCGGCACGTATGTGCAGGAGTGGCGCTTCTATGCCTTCGCCGAAGGCGCCCAGTTGTACCTGCGCGATGAACTTCCCGACCAGGACGCCGATTACGCCCTCGCCAGTGTTGGCCTGGGCACCCGCGCGAGCCTGAGCAAATGGCTGTCCGGCAGCCTCGACTGGGGCTATCCGCTGCTCGAAGGGCCGAATACCTCGAAACAGGAATCGCGCCTGCATTTCAACCTGCAAGCGACATTCTGAACCTACGGAGACATTTTCATGCAGCGCATATTTCTCGCTTTCCTGATGTGCCTGAGCTTCGTGCTCCCGGCCACCGCCCAGGCGTGGTGGCAAGACGATTGGCACTACCGCAAACAGCTCTCGGTCGACACCACGCCCCAGGGCGCGGCGATCAATGAGGCGCTGGGGCGTACCGCGTTGCTGGTGCGCCTGCACACCGGCAACTTCACTTTCGACGGGGTCAAGGAAGACGGCTCCGACCTGCGCTTCGTCGCCGCCGATGACAAGACCGTGCTCAACCACCAGATCGAAAGTTTCGACGCGCTGATGGGCATGGCGCTGGTGTGGGTTGATGTACCGAAAGTGGAGGGCGGTCAGCGCCAGGACATCTGGATGTACTACGGCAACCAGAAGGCAGCGGCCACCGGTAACGGTCAGTTGACCTTCGATCCGAACTACACCGCGCTCTACCATTTCGACGGTGCCACCGGTACGCCGGCCAAGGACACCACCGCCTACGGCAACACCGCGCAGAGCGCCACCGGTGCGAGCATCGACGGTGTGATCGATCGTGCCTTGCAGTTCAGCGGTCAGCCGCTGCTGTTGCCGGCCAGTCCATCGTTGCAGCACAACGCCGGCAGCGCGTTCACCTTCAGCGCCTGGTGGAAGCTGGATCAGGCCAATGGCGAGCAACTGGTTCTGGCCCGTCGTGAAGGCGAACACAGTCTGCTGGTCGGTTTGAATCAGGGCATGCCGTTCGTTGAAATCGACGGTCAGCGCGCCGTGTCGACCCAGGCGCTGAACCCCGGTCAATGGCAGCACCTGGCACTGACCGCTGAAGGCAGCAAGGTCTCGCTCTACCTCAATGGCCGTGAGGCCGCGAGCCTGGCAGTGGCGATGCCGGCATTCAATTCGGTCATGGCCATTGGTGCCGACGTGTCCGCCAGCGCTTACCTGCCGTTTGCCGGTGCAATCGACGAGCTGCGTCTGTCGAAAGTCGCCCGACCTGCCGCGCAGTTGCTGGCCGATGCCACGTCCCAGGGCGCCGAGTCGAAACTGCTGGCTTATGGCGTTGACGAAGAGCAATCGGGTTACGGTTTCGGCAGCCTCGGTTTCCTGCTCAACGCCGTGCCGCTGGACGCCTGGGTGATCATCGCGGTGCTGGTGCTGATGATGGTCCAGTCGTGGTTTATCATGGTTCGCAAGAACCGCATGGTCAGCCGTGTCTCGGCAGCCAACGAAGCGTTCCGCGAGCAGTTCGCCAAGGTCGGTACCCGCCTGGAAATGTTCGCCGACGACCAGGACCTCGCCCTGCGCCTGCAGCACTCGTCGCTGTGGCGCCTGTACCGGGTGGCGGTCAAGGAAATCCGTACCCGTCGCGAGCAGGGCGCCGATACCTCGTCGGTGTCGGCAGCCACCATTGAAGCGATCCGCTGCTCCATGGACGGCGTGCGCACCCGGGAAAACCAGGCACTCAGCTCGAAACTGTCGACCTTGTCCAACGCCATCGCCGGCGGGCCGTACATCGGCCTGCTCGGTACGGTGCTGGGGATCATGGTGGTGTTTCTCGGTACGGCCATGGCCGGCGACGTGAACATCAACGCCATCGCTCCGGGTATGGCTGCGGCCTTGCTCGCTACCGCCATGGGCCTGTTCGTCGCGATCCCGGCGCTGTTTGGCTACAACCGCCTGATCACCCGCAACAAGGAAGTCAGCGCCGACATGCGCGTGTTCGTCGACGAGTTCATCACGCGCCTGGCGGAAATGCATGGCGAAAGCCAGTTCAGCGAAGCCGCCCACCGCCGTGGCAATCACGCCAACGCCCACACCAACGCCCAAGCACCGGCCTGAGGAGCACTGACATGGCTTCCGTAAATGCCTCCCACGACGATGACGATGACGATGACGCAGCGGTGGACAGCATCAACATCACGCCCCTGGTGGACGTGCTGATGGTGGTGCTGGTGATGTTCATCCTCACCGCCACCGCGCAGGTCTCGGGCATCCAGATCAACCTGCCCAAGGCCAGCGCTTCCGTATCGCTGTCCGAAGCCAAGACCAAGGCGATTTCGGTCAACGACGGCGGCCAGGTGTTCCTCGATGCCTACCCGGTGACCCTGGCCGAGCTGGAAGACCGCTTGCGTATCGAGAAAGCCCAGAGCCCGGACTTCCCGGTCATCGTGCGCGGTGACGCCACGGTGCAGTACCAGAAAGTCATCGAGGTACTGGACCTGCTGCGCCGTCTGGAATTGTCACAGGTCGGTCTGGTGACCGGCAAACCGACACAGGGCTGACCATGACTGCTCAACTTCCCATCAGCCCGTCACCTGTCAAGAAGTCACCCGTGCGCTTCGTGAAGTGGGGCGCCGGGTTGCTGATTGCCGGCGTGGCCGCGTGGTTCCTGTGGCAATGGGCCAACGACATGAGCGGCATTCGTCGCGAAGCGCCGAAGGTGCCGACCATCATTCCGTTGCCGCCACCGCCGCCTCCACCACCGGAAAAACCACCGGAACCGGAACCTCACGTGGAAGAAAAAATGGTCGAGCCCGAGCCGACGCCGGAGCCGGAAGACGTGAAGCCGATCGAGGAAGCACCGCCGTCACCGGTGGACGACCTGGCCAAGCCGATGGAAATGGACGGCGAGGCCCAGTCCGGTACCGACAACTTCGGAATCAGTGCGGGCAAGGGCAATGGCATGGCCGGTTCCGGCGGCGGACGTCTGGGCAACGGCACGTACAACCAGTTCATGGCCGTCAGTTTTCAGCGCTTGTTGCGCGATAACCCGGACCTGCGCAACCAGGCCTACAAGGCGCAAGTCGACGTGTGGATGAGCACTTCGGGCGACATCACTCGGGTCGAGCTGGCCCAGTCCAGCGGCAACCCCGAAGTCGACGCGCAAATACTCGCTGCACTGCGCGGTGCGCCGCGCATGAGCCAGCGACCACCGGCCTCTTTCACTGTGCCCATGCGCGTGGCCCTGCAAGGGCGGCGTCCGGGTTAACCCCATTATCAAAAGCTTTGCCAAAAGGAGTTGTGTGCAAATGATTTCCAACGTGAATCGATTGTCCCTGGCGGTCGGCATGGTCATTGCGACCCTGGTCGGTCAGGCCGCAGCCGCGCCTGCGCCCTCGGAGAACGCCACGATCAATCTGATCCGCTTGCTGGTAGAGCAAGGCGTGTTGAAGCAGGACAAGGCTGACAAACTGATCGCCCAGGCCCAGAGCGAAGCGGATCAGGCCCGCAAAGCCGCCACCGCTGCACCCACCGCCGTTGCCGCCAGCGGTCCGGCCGCCGCACCGGGCGATGTGCGGGTGCAGTATGTGCCGGCCGCCGTGCGCGACCAGATCCGCGATCAGGTCAAGGCCGAGGTCATGGCCACTGCCAAGCAGGAAAACTGGGCGCAGCCCAACACCTTTCCGGACTGGGTGTCGCGTGTCAGCTTCGATGGCGATATCCGCCTGCGTGACGAATCGCGCTACTACTCGGGCACCAACAGCAACGAAATCGTCGACTTCGCCAAGCTCAACAACAACGGTCCGTACGACGTGAACCCCAACAGCAGCACCAGCCTGCCGCCGTTGCTCAATACCCGTGAAGACCGCGAAAACATGCTGCGCCTGCGGGCGCGCCTGAGCATGAAAGCGCTGATTGCACCGGACTGGACGGCGGGTATCCGCATCGGCACCGGTTCCGACAACAGCCCGGTGTCGACCACCCAGACCCTCGGTGGCGGTTTCGGCAAGAAAGACATCTGGCTCGATCAGGGTTACCTGACCTGGAAAGCCACCGACGAATTGACCCTCACCGGTGGCCGCTTCAGCAACCCGTTCTTTTCCACCGACATGCTGTATTCCAACGAGCTGAACTTCGACGGTATCGCGGCGATGTTCGACCATAAGCTCAACCGCGACTGGGGCATGTTCGGCACCGTCGGTGCATTCCCGATCGAATACACGAACGACACCAGCTCCAGCAACGGCTTCGACAAGGAAGAGAGCGACAACAAGTGGCTGTTCGGTGCGCAGATCGGCGCCAACTGGGCGATCAACTCCAGCAACCGCCTCAAAGGTGCGTTGGCCTACTACCGCTTCGACGACATCGAAGGCCAGCGCTCCAGCCCTTGCGAGCCGTGGGCCGGTGCACCGGGCTGCGACAGCGACGGCAGCCGTTCGGCATTCATGCAAAAGGGCAACACCGTGTTCCTGCTGCGTGACATCACGCCGAACCCGCTCAACCCGGCGACCACGCCGCAACCGCAATACGTGGGCCTGGCCTCGGAGTTCAACCTGCTGGACCTGAACTTCGTCTGGGACAGCGACCTGCCGGAAGACTTCAAGCTGCGCAGCCAGGCCAATTATGTTCATAACCTGGGCTACGACGAAGGCGAGATGCGCAAGCGCGCTGCCGGGCAGATCGTCAACAACATCGACAGCGACGGCGACATCGAAAGCGGGGCCAACGCGTGGATGGTGCAGTTCACCCTCGGCAACGCACTGGACATGCGCAAGCAGGGCGACTGGAACCTGTTCGCCGGCTACAAATACATCCAGCCGGATGCCTTGCCGGACGGTTTCAACGATTCTTCGTTCCACTTGGGTGGCACCAACGCCAAGGGCTATTTCCTGGGCGGCAACTACGGTCTGGCCAAGAACGTCTATGCCACCGGTCGCTGGTTGAGTTCCGAAGCGGTATACGGCGCGCCGTTCGACATCGACGTCTTGCAGCTTGAGATCAACACGCGCTTCTAAGGCGCAGGGAGAGCTTCATGAACACGAAAATCCTGTTGTTTGCCCTGGGCGCGCTGGTGGCCCAAGGGGCGAGCGCCGAGGGCATGGAGGAACGCCTGCGTACGCAACTGCGCAGCACTACCCAGCAGTTGCAGGCCTTGCAAAGCCAGCAGGCCCAGGCCAGCGCCGCACAGGTCGCGGCGCAAGCCGAAACCCGGGCGGCTCAAGCGCAGATCAAGCAATTAACGGCCGAGTTGGCCAAGTACAAAGGCGCGGCGGAGCAACTGGCGAGCCAGCAGGACACCTTGCAAAGCCAGGCCCAGGCGCAGATGGCGGCAAGCAACGAGCAGATCGGCAAGTTCAAGAAGGCTTACGACGAACTGTTGGTCATGGCCCGCGGCAAAGAAGCCGAACGGGCCAGGCTCGAAACGCAACTGGCGGAACGTGACACACAAATGCAGCAATGTTCGGTCAAGAATCAACAGATGTATGGCGTGGCCAAGGAGATCCTCGCGGCCTACGAAAAAATCGACGTCGCCGAAGTGATGAAGATACGCCAACCGTTTGCCGGCACGGCGCGGGTCAAGTTCGAAGAACTGGCCCAGGGCTTTGGCGACGAGCTCTACAAGACCCAATTCGACGCGCCCCAGGCTGCGATCACTCACTGAAAACAGGGAAGAACTCACATGACTCAATTGATTACTCACGTATCGCCACAATCGCTTACCGAAGTGCTGCAAGCCGCCGGCTATCGCGTCAACCAGACCGATCAGAACGGCATCGTGCAACTGCTCAGCGCCAGCCAGGGTATCGGGTACGCCGTGCGTTTCGGCAACCCGGCGGGCGAGCAGGGCAGCTATGTCGATTTCACCTTCAGTTGCGCCTTGCGCGTCCAGGGCGAATTGCCGGCCGGCCTGGCAGAACTGTGGAATGCCTCGCGCCGTTTTGCCCGGTTGTCGGTGCAGGGCGAGTTCCTGGTGATGGAGATGGACGTGGTGGTGGCCGCCGGTGTCAGTGCCGATTACCTGCGCGGCAATCTGGAACTGTGGGATCGCCTGTTGCAGGAATTCATCGTTTACCTGCGCGACTACAGCCAGAACGCCGCGCAGTTGCAGGCCCAGGCTGAACCTGGTGAAACCGCGGAACACGAGGTGGCCTCCCAGTGAAAAAACGTACGGTAGTGGCCAGCGCGGGGGCGCTGGCGGTATTGGTGGTGGCCGTTGCGTTGGGTGTGCGACCGGGTAACGACCCGGTCGCAGCACCGCAGCCGGTCAAATCGTTGGCGGTTGCATCGACTGAGCCGGCGGTGGCGCGGTTGGGCAATCAGCAGGTGGACAGCGACGAACTCAAAGCGTTGTTGGCGTCCTTGCCCGCCGAATCCCGGGACCAGTTGCGCGGCAATCGCGCGACGCTGGAGAGCTGGATTCGCTCGCGCCTGGCCGAGAAAGCCGTCCTCGAACAGGCTGATGCCCAGGGCTGGCGCCAGCGTCCGGACGTCGAAGAGCAAACCCGCGCTGCCACCGAGCAAATCGTCTTTCGCAACTACCTGCAATCGGTCAGCCAGGTGCCGGCGGATTACCCCAGCGCCGCTGAATTGCAGCAAGCCTATGACGCGGGCAAGGCGCAGTGGATGACGCCGGCGCTGTTCCGGGTCAGTCAGATTTTCCTTGGGGTGAACGATCCGCAGAGCCTTGATAGCGTGCGCAAGCAAGCCCAGGAACTGAGCCGCAAGGCCCAGGCAACCCCGGCGGAGTTCGCCGCACTGGCGGGCCAGTTCTCGCAGGATCGCGACAGTGCCGAACGCGGTGGTGACACGGGCCTGCAACCGTTGGCACAACTGGTGCCGGAAGTGCGCGGCGTGGTGTCTCGGCTCAAGGTCGGTGCAGTGTCCGAGCCGGTGCAAAGTGCGATGGGCTTCCACGTGATCAAGTTGACCGAGCAGCAACCGGCGCGGGTGGCGACCCTGGACGAACTGCGTGAGCGGTTGACCCAGGCCCTGCGCGCGCAACGCCAGGAACAAATCGCCAAGGCCTATCTGGAAGGCATGCTCAACACGGCAACGCTGAGTATCGACGGCGCCGAACTCAACAAAATCCTGGAGGCAAAACCCGAACAACTGTAGGCGCGAGCAGGCTCGCTGCCACAGGGGGACCGTTCACGTCGAGGCATCGCCGTACACCAACAAAAATCGACAGGGAGTCATCGATGTCATTAACTGAATCAACAGGGTCTCAGCGCTTCGCCGATTACCGCTCCCCGGATGACAAATCCGATTCCTGGCTGGCCCTTGCAACCGGGATCGACACCGAGGTCGCGCAGTATTTTCTGGTCAGCGCCCGTTGCGGTTGTTTCATGCAGGCTGCCCGCAGCCTCAATGTCCGGCCGACGATCCTGCGCAAGCATCTGGCCCAACTGGAAGAACAACTGCAACGGACGTTGTTCAAGTTCAAGGACAGCTCGCTGACACTCAGTCGCGAAGGCCATCAACTGCACGTCCAGTTGCTTGCCCTGGCGCACGAGCGCAGCTTGCCGGTGATCGAGCAACCGCTGATTCGGCTGGCCGTCGCGCAAACCCTCCTGCATGACATCCTCGGGCGTGATCTGGTTTCGCTGTTGCGACGCAACGCCAGTGTTCGCCTGGAGATCATCTCGCTGGACAGCGATCTCTCATTGCAAGCGGTCAGCGCCGACGTGGTGCTGTGGCTGGGCACCGAGTCACCGACGCCAGGCCCAACGTTTGCCACCACAGTACCGCAGCGCCTGGCGTGCCTGGACTACCAGCCGCACATCGCCAAACGCTATTCGCGGGTGACGGCCCGCCCGGACAAGCTCGATGACCTCGCCGATTTCCTCCTGGTGCAATGGCAGCACGAACGGCAGGTGGACAGCTTCCGTCCGTGGAATGCGCTGGTGGAACAGCGTCTGGCGGGGGTGGTGCAGTTGCATTCCTATGAGCTGATGCTGGAGATGATCCGCTGCAGCGCCTGCATCGGCCTGCTGCCAGGCTACATGAGCCGCTTTGACCGTGGCCTGATCGGGTTGCCGGGGTTGTTCAACCAGCCGATGCAACGCCAGGTATGGCTGGCGGTGAATGACCAGTCCCAGGACGAGGCGCAGGTACGGATGCTGGTCGAATTGATCCTCAGCACTTTTGAAGAGCGACGCGAGTGGTTCCAGGACTGATCCCGTACCAAATGTAGGAGCGAGCTTGCTCGCGATAGCGCCAGGTCAGTCAACATCGTCGTCGACTGTTACACCGCTTCGCGAGCAAGCTCGCTCCTACAGGGGTGTTCGCCATTCGGGAGGTTTGCGTTATAGAGTGAGTGGCCATGTCTGCCTCAAGGATGATTCACCCATGCCTACCAACGAGCCTGTTGTCACCCTCGAACGCCTCAACGAGTCCCACATCGAAGGCATCACCGCGCTTTACCGCGAACCGCTGGTTGCCCGTCAAACGCTGCAGTTGCCGTTTCCCTCCAGTGACATTTGGCGCAAGCGACTGGTGTCGGACAACGAGCGGGTGATGCAACTGGTGGCGCTGCATCAAGGCGCGGTGATCGGCAGCATTAACCTGGAACAGTTCTCACGTATTCGTCGTAGCCATGCCGGCAGCTTTGGCATGGGCGTCGCGCGCGCCTGGCAGGGGAAGGGCGTCGGTTCGAAACTGCTGTCCGCAGCCTTGGATATCGCCGACAACTGGATGAACCTGCACCGGGTCGAGCTTTCGGTATATGCCGACAATGAAGCCGCCATCGGGCTGTATCGCAAGTTCGGCTTCGAAACCGAAGGGCTGTTTCGCGACTACGCGGTGCGCGACGGTGCCTGGGTCGATACCTTGAGCATGGCGCGTCTGCGACGCCCCAAGACCGGTTGACACCCTCGCCCCGGGATGAATGCCTGCACCGTTCGCGCTTTTAGTCGTACGTCGGCAACGCGCATCTGCCATGCTCAGGGTCCGCGACACGGCTTCAATCATAGGAACAGCGCAATGGACGACGTACAGCAACTGGGCGAGATGCTTCGTCACTACGCAGAAAGCGAAGCGCACAAGAAGCAGTTGTTCGAATCGCAATCGGCCGAATGGGCGAAGCGCATCGGTGAACTGTTCGACCAGATCCAGCAGTGGCTGGAGCCGGTGCAGACACCGCATTTATTGGAAGTTAGCCGCGAACCGTATGTCGTGTCAGGGCCGAGCTTGCCGGTCGAGACATCGCCGTTCAAGACTGAAAAGCTGTCCATTGTCATTGCCGGAAAACCGGTGGAATTCGTGCCGGATGTGATGGGCGTTGGCGGGCAGATTTCAGTGGCGGTGATGGGCTTTACCGCGGCGCGCGTTGGCAGCGTGTCGCTGGTGTGCCTGCCACCCGCCACCAGTTGGCAGTGGCGCAAGACCAATGGCCTTAAAGACCCGGACACCTTTGCGTTTGACGCAAACTTTCTGGCGCAACAACTGCAAAGCCTGATCCCCCGCGAACGCAGCTAAACACCGGCCCCCCTGCGGAAGCGAGTCAGCCGCGACCGTTGTTTTTGCCGAAGTTGATGCCCACCCCCCGGACGCCATCGCCAGCAAGCCGGCTCCTACAGGTTGGTGATACGTCTCTTGGCGCGAGCCTGGATGCCATCGCCAGCAAGCCGGCTCCTACAGGTTGGTGATACGCCTCTGGGTGCGAGCCTGGATGCTATCGCCAGCAAGCCGGCTGCTACAGGTTGGTGATACGCCTCTGGGTGCGAGCCTGGATGCCATCGCCAGCAAGCCGGCTCCTGCAGGTTGGTGATACGCCTCTGGGTGGGAGCCTGGATGCCATCGCCAGCAAGCCGGCTCCTACAGGTTGGTGATACGTCTCTGGGTGCGAGCCTGGATGCCATCGCCAGCAAGCCGGCTCCTACAGGTTGGTGATATTTCTGTAGGAGCCGGCTTGCTGGCGATGGGGCCTTCGGATCTTGCCCCGATCATTTCAACGCCGGATCACCCATGTTCATTTTCTTCCAGCCTTGCAGCAGAACCTGGGCCTTCGGCTCCTGGCCGTTGTTCAGGTAGTACTGGATCAGCGACAGCCGTGCGTTGCGGTTGGCTGGTTGTACTTTCAGCAGTCTTTCCAGCTCTTCACAGGCTTGGTCAACGTTGCCGCTGTCATGAAGTGCTACTGCCAGCACGTAGCCGTATTGACCGTTTTGCGGTTCCAGTTGCGCGGCTTTGCGCAGGTAGGGCATGGCCTGTCCGGCCTTGCCCGCACGTACCATCGACAGACCCTGAGTGTGTTGCAGGAGAGCGGCATCCGGGTGTTCTTTCAGGCTTTGAGCCAGTAACGCCTGCGCTTCCTGGCTGCGACCATTGGCTTCCAGCCATTGCACCAGCGTTACCAGCGCCGGGTAGAAATCCGGATCACGTTTGAGCGCCGTGCGCAGCAACCCCTCGACTTCGCCGCTGCGGCCGCTGGCTTGATACAGCATGGCCAGGTTGAGATTGGCTTCGGCGCGTTCGGCGAGGCTCTTTTGCACCGTTTCGTACTCACCGATGGCGGCGTTCCAGCTGTCCTGAGCGCTGCCCAGACCCGTACGCGCGACACTGAGCAGATCGCGGGCGGCGGCAATGCGCACGGCTTTCACAGGGTCATTGAGCAACGGCGTCAACAGGGCCGCGCGCTCCGGTGGCGGCAGGAACGCGCTGATCGCCCGGACGGCGCTTTCCCGCACTGACGGCGCCGGGTTGCTCAGATCCTTGGTCGCCAGTTTCAGTGCCTGTTCGCTCGGATACAGCGGCAACTCGGCCAGCAGGGTCGCCCGCTGAATCGCCGGCAGGTTGCTGCGTTGCAGTTGCTCGTACAAGGCTTGCGCGGCACCGGGTTGGCCGTTGCGGATCAGCCACAGGCTTTCGTCATAGCGTGGGGCTTGTACGGCGCTGGCGTTGGCGGTGTTCCAGTGCTTGAACTGCTCGGCGACCTTGTCCCCGGCCTTGCCCTGGTGGCAGGTCAGGCAGGCATCCGGTGTGCCGAGTTTTTTCGCCCGCTCCGGGTTGGGAATGCTGAAGCTGTGGTCGTGCCTGAAGTCATTACCCATGTAGAACTTGCCAGGCATATGGCAATCCACGCATTGCGAACCCGGTTGGCCCATGGTGTGGCGGGTATGTTCGATGGAATCGTAGTTTTTTGCTTGCAGGCCCTTGCCATCGACGGTTTCAACCGCAGTCTTACCGGCGGTGTTGTGGCATTGCAGGCAGACGCCGTTACCCGGCGCCTTGAGTTCGGTGCTGTGGGGGTTGTGGCAATTGCTGCAGCGCACGCCCTTGTCGAACATTTTGCTTTGGGCGAAGGAGCCGTGCTCAAACACTTCATCCTTGATTTTGCCGTCCAGGGCGTACAGTTCGCGGGTCAGGACGCTGGGCAGGTAGTCATCCATCAGGCGGTTGCCGGCGGTGAAACCATCCCCCAGCGGCGCGCGTCGGGAGTGGCAGCGGGCGCAGGTTTCGATCTCGACGGTGGCGTTCTTGTCCTTGAGGTCGACGGCAAACCCGGCATGAATCAGGTCGGTTTTTTTCGCGGTCCATTCCAGGTGGTTGGACGCCGGACCGTGGCAAGCCTGACAGCCCACGCCGAGGCTGTTCCATTGACTGTCAAAGGTGTTTTTTGCCGCATCGAAGTTACGTTTATAGCCGGTGGTGTGGCATTCGACGCACATGAAATTGGCGTTCTGGCTCGGTTTGCTCCAGTGCAGCGGGTCCTTGAAGGTTACGCCCTGGCCTGGATAGAGATGAAACCAGCGGTGTTTCTCGGTATCCCAGGCCACGCCCAAGGCTTGCAAACGGCCTTCACCGACCTCGATCAAATACTGCTGCAACGGTGCGATGCCAAAGGTGTAGGCGACTTTGAAGTCGGCGTTCTTGCCATCGATGCCGGGCGTATTGACCCAGAAGCCGTCGTCCTTGCGCGAGAAACGGGTGGTTTCGTTTTCCGCCTTGAAGGTGACGTTGTTGAAGTCGCCGAGCATGGTGTCGACGGTGGCTGCCTGCATCGCCAATTGGTGATGGGAGCCTTGCCAATCCTTGACCTCGGCACTGTGGCAGCCTTGGCATTGCTGCTCGTCGACCATTGTTGCCGGCGCCATGGCCACCGGTTTGGGTTGCGGTTTGACAGGTTGCACGGCGGGCGTGCTGACGGGCGCATACGGCGTCGGCGCAGGGCTGCCGCCGAGCAGAAACCAGCCGATACCGGCGACAGCCAGCAGCAGGATGCCGATGGTGACGGGGAACAGATAGCGACTGATCAGAGAAGGTTGCGAATCAGGGTTTGGGTTTACCGCTTTATTTTTATCTTTCGGCATTACGACTTCCGTAGTCCAGGTGCGTTTGCCGTCAGGCGCGCGTTAATGCTCGGTGCAGCTTTGCCGGAAGGCCGGCGTGTGTCAAATGATGGTTTGATGGTTGTGGTGAAGCTGATGGCCCCTTCGCTGGCAAGCCAGCTCCCACAGGGTTCTGGAGTGTTCAGAAGTCCTGTGGGAGCTGGCTTGCCAGCGATAGCGAACTGTCATTCCCCGACAAACCACCGGAAATACGGATTCCCGCCATCCCCGCGCATGACTTCGCGAATATCCCGGCTCCAGGCCTCGCGATCACCGTCATAGGCATGCAGGCTTGCCCGATAGAACTGCATCAGGCGTTGCTGATGGGTATTCATCCGCTCGGTAAAGCCCTGATCGGCGTTCAACAGCGGTGGCGCAATGTGCAGATCCAGTAACGCCGGCAACACGCGCGTGATCTCCTTGGCCCGTACCCACGGCGCGTATTCGATACGCGGTTGATCGTCGGTCACCGGCTGCGCATTCGCCGCGAAACGCTCCAGGCCGGCGCGGTCGGTGACCCAGGTCGCGAGCAACGCGGCCGCCGAGCCAATGCCCACGTCCTGCAAGGTGCTGCGCACACTGTCCTGCCGGAAGCGTTGGTTGATCTTCGCCGCGTCCAGTTCAATGGGTTCCATGGAACCTACCAACAGCATTTCATGGAACTCACTGGTCCACAGGTTGGCGTAGGGATAAACCTCGAGGAAGCTGCGCACCAGCGAGCGCGAATCGTCGATGTTCTGCGTCGGCAGCGGCAGCCATTGCGCGACCAGACCCTTTTCATTCAATCGACTGGCGGCCAGTTGGTAGAAGTCGCGGGAATACAGGTTCACCACACCGGCCGCGGAGGGTGGCGGCGGTTCGAGGGTAATGAGGTCATAGCGCTGCGGATTGCGCAGCAGTTCCTGGCGACCGTCGCGCAGTCGCACATCGACGGCGGGATTGGCCGCTGCGTCGAAGTTACCCTTGAACAGCGGCGCGGCCTTGACCACCGAGGGCAGCAGTTCGGCGACAACTCGATGTTCGAGGCCGGGGAATTGCGTCAGGGCGCCAGCGGTAATGCCGGTACCGAAGCCGATCACCAGCGCCGAGCGTGGTTCTCCGTTATGGATCAGCAACGGCAGCAATGCCTGAATGCGCATGTAGCGCAGGGAAGGCATGGCATCGCCGGTGTTGGAGACGCCCTGGATATACAGACGCTCGAAGGTCTTTTGTCCCCGGCCTTGGGTGACCACGGCGACGGTGCCGCCACGTCCTTCTTCGTAGTACGCCAGCGTGCCGTTGCGCGCGCCGGGCAGCAGGCTGGCCAGTTTGTCCGTTGGGGTGAACAGTGCCAGGGCTACAGAAATCAGGCCGACCGCGATCACGCCCTGACGTCGTCCCTTTTTCACGCCATGCCCCTTGCGCACCGCTACGTAGCCAATCCCGGCCGCGATCATTGCCAGCAATCCGAGGGTTCGAACCAGGCCGAGCAGCGGGATCAGCACAAAGCCGCAGAGCATGACGCCGACGATTCCACCCAGGGTATTGAACGCTACCACTTCACCGACATTGCGCCCCACGTGGTCGCGTCCGACGCTCAAACGCAGCGCTACCGGAAACGCCGCGCCGAGCAACAAGGTTGGCACGAACACGATGCTCAAGGCCGCCACGGCAAAGCGTGCGCTCATGCCCAGTAACTCACTGGCACCCAGCGACAACACCCAGGCTTCAACCATGCTTTGGACGAGCACCAGCCAGCGCCCGAGCAAGGCGATTTCCAGCAGGGCGATCAAACCGGCACCGGCGATCAGCAGGCCAAATACACCCCAGGGATCGCGCAGGCGATCGACCCGGCGGGAGAGCAGGGCGCTTCCCAGGAACAGCCCGGTGAGGTAGGTCGCCAGCACCACGGCAAATGCGTAGGTGCGCGTACTCATGAATTGCACGATGGATTGCGACCAGACCACTTCGTAACCGAGGGCCACGCCACCGGCAATTGAATACAGCCACAGCGCCAGGCGATCCGGCGCTTTGTCCGTGTGGTGGGTGACCGGCGCTTCCACGGGCAGTGAACGATGGTGCTGGAACCACAAGGCACCCGCAGCAGCCAGCAGATTCAGCATCGCCGCGGCCAGGGCACTGCCGCGCACGCCGAGGGTGACAATCAGGACGAACGCGGCGAGCAGGGTGCCGGCGATGGCGCCAGCAGTGTTTGCGGCATACAAATGCCCGCCAGCCTTGCCCAGTTGTTGCGGGTCGCTGGCAAGTGACCGTACCAACACGGGCAACGTGCCGCCCATCAGCAACGCCGGAATGCCCACCAGCGCAAACGGCAGCACCCAGGCCAACAGGCCGACTTGCTGCTCCAGCCAGGCAAACGGGCTGGCCGCGAGGCTCATGGCAAACGTCGCACCGACGCCCAGTACGGCGACCAGCACTTCCAGCCCCGCATACAGCAGAACCGGTTGTTGCAGACGATCCGCCCAACGGCCGAACAACAAGCCACCCAGTGCCAGTCCGGCAAAAAACGCACTGATGCCGGTGGTGATCGCATACACCTCAACACCCACCACCAGTGATAGTTGCTTGATCCACAACACCTGATACACCAGCGCCGCGGCACCGGAAACAAACAGCAGCAAAGCGGGAATCACTAGCGCCGGGGTGGCGACTTGCGGGGCAGGTATGGCCGACGACTTGCTGGCGACACGTGAGGACATTGCGGATTGCCTTATACAAAACCCGAATTCAACACCAACCCTGCAGGAGCTGGCTTGCCAGCTCCTGCAGGGTTGGTGTTCGCATTCCAAAAATTGGGCCGCTCGCCCGTGAAGGCGAGCGGCGGTCGAGCGGTCTTACTGTTTAGCTTTCATTTTTTCAGCGATTTTCTTGTCCACGTCTTCCCGGATCTGGTCGATGCTGAAGCTCGCCGGACGCTGGCTTGGTGGGTAGTCGACGAAAGTTTGCAGGAACTTGGCTGACCTTCGGGTGCCGTCGAAGATCAGATAGTCGTTTTTGCTCAGCCAGTCATAGTATTGGTCAGACACGACATCGGCACGCTCGTAAGGGTCCATGCGCAGGTTGAACATTTTGGGTACGCGCAGGCAGACGAAAGGTTCGCTCCACACTTGCAGGCCACCGGGTGCCCGCTGCTCGCAGAAGACGAGTTTCCAGTCGTTGAAGCGCATGCCCACGAGCACGCCGTCATCGTTGAAGTAGTAGAACTCGTTGCGCGCACTCTTGTCGGTCTTGCCGGTCAGGTAATCCAACTGGTTAAAGCCGTCCAGATGAACCTTGAAGTTCTTCCCGCCGACGTCAGCCCCTTTGAGCAGGCGATCCTTGATGTCGGTATCGCCCACCGCGGCCAGCAACGTCGGGAACCAGTCCAGTCCGGAGACCATTTGGGTCGACACTTCACCTGGCTTGACCTTGCCTGGCCAGCGAATCATCGCGGGTACCCGGTAAGCGCCTTCCCAGTTGGAGTTTTTCTCGTTGCGGAACGGGGTCGTCGCCGCATCCGGCCAGGACCACTGGTTAGGGCCGTTGTCGGTGGTGTAGACCACGATTGTGTTGTCGGTGATCTTCAGGTCATCCAGCGTCTTGAGCAGCTTGCCCACGTCACCATCATGCTCAAGCATGCCGTCGGCGTATTCGTTGCCGACCATGCCGCTTTGGCCTTTCATGGATTCACGCACGTGCGTGAAGGCGTGCATGCGCGTGGTGTTCATCCAGACGAAAAACGGTTTGTCTGCCTTGGCCTGCTTCTCGATAAACGCCTGTGCAGCGGCCGTGGTTTCGTCGTCGATGGTTTCCATGCGTTTTTTGGTCAGTGCGCCAGTGTCCTCGATCTTGCCATCGGCAAAACTGTGGATCACGCCACGCGGGGAGGCTGCCTTGACGAACTCGGCATCATCCTTGGGCCAGTAGGGGCGCTCCGGCTCCTCTTCGGCGTTGAGGTGGTAGAGGTTGCCGAAGAACTCGTCGAAACCGTGGTTGGTCGGCAGGTATTCATCCTTGTCGCCCAAGTGGTTCTTGCCGAACTGCCCGGTTGCGTACCCATGGGCCTTCAGTGCCTGGGCAATGGTCACATCCCTGGCCTGCAGCCCGACCGGCACGCCTGGCATGCCGACTTTGGAAAGGCCCGTGCGCAAAGGCGTCTGCCCGGTAATAAACGATGATCGTCCTGCCGTGCAGCTGTTCTCCGCGTAATAGTCGGTGAACATCATGCCTTCCTTGGCGATGCGGTCGATGTTCGGCGTTTTGTAGCCGACCACGCCCATGGAGTAGGCACTGATGTTGGTCTGGCCGATGTCGTCGCCAAAAATTACGAGAATGTTGGGTTTGTCGGCAGCCCCGGCTGTTGCCGAAATCGCCATTACCGACGTCGCGACCAGGGCGAGTTTCGGTAGCCACTTGCGTATGCGAGTCATAAGACTTGCTCCTTTTTGCTCATTGGCGTCGCTTGAATACGACAAACGTTTATTGCGGTCCTGCATTACGCTTTCTTATTGCACTTGCCCGGTTGTGGCGGCATCGAACGGATAAACCCGGCGCCATTCGGCGGCCATGTCGACGACGGTCCAGCCACGTTTGTTTGCTTCATCGAGGGCCTTGTCCAGGCGGCCAATCTGCGATTGGCGGTCATAAGCCCATTCGCGTTTGGCGTCGGTGTGATGCACCAACCCCATGAATCGTCTGCCCGGCCCGGCTGCAGTCCACTGCAGCATTTGCAGATCGCCATCGGAATTGCCGAAGGCGAGAATCGGACGACGGCCGATCACTGCGTCGATGCTGACCGGTTTGCCCGGGCCGTCGTCGTTGTGCGCCAGTTTTGGTGTGCGCAGGATCGACGCCTTGCCATCCTTGTATTCAAACGAAGTGACAAACGTGGTGCCGATCACCTGCTCGGGCGGGATGCCGTAGACCTTTTCGGCAAAGGCGCGCATGAAACCGGTATCACCCCCGGAAACGATGTAGGTCTTGAAGTTCTGGCTGCGCAGGTAGTCGAGCATTTCCAGCATCGGCTGGAAGATCATCTCGGTGTAGGGCTTGCCGGTTTTCGGATGGCGGGCCTGGGTCAGCCAGGTCTTGGCGTAGTCGTCGAAGGCTTCGGTGGTCATGCCGGTGTGGGTCGCACCGAAGATTTTCATCAAGCCGTCTAGGCCGCTGGCGGCCAGTGCCTTGTGATCATTTTCCAGCACGGCCTGGAACGGCTGGGTGGTTTTCCATTCCGGGTGCTGCGCCGCGGTGCGCTTGACCTCTTCCAGGGCGAACAGCAGTTCGAAGTACATCGGCTGCTCGCTCCAGAGGGTGCCGTCGTTATCGAATACGGCGATACGGTCCTCGGGTTTGACGAAATCCTTGCTGCCTTGATCGGTCACCGCTTGTACGAATTCGATGATGTTCTTTTTCGACGGACCGTCGTTCCACGACGGCAGTGGTTCGGCAGCCTGGACCAGCAATGGCAGGCTCAGGGCCAATGCAAACAGCAGCTTCAGCCCGTGGAACTGGTGGCGCGCTATCGGGTTCGTCATGGGAAATCCTTCTCGTGAACGGGGTTAAGTGGTCGCAGTGCAGTAGCGACTGATTCTTTGTTCTGTTCGGCCTGACTATGCAGCGTAGTCAAGGATTCCTTGAGTCGGTGCAGCGCTTGATCTTTAGTCGGCTCACGGCCGTAGCAAGCCCGCAGAAACGCTTGCAGGCGCGGTCCGAGACCGATGAGGATCAATCCTTTGCGGCGGCGTCGGGTCCACAGGTACAGGGCACTCAGTTGTGGCGGTTTGCCATCGAGTTGCGGCGGTATTTGCTCCCACGCGTACTCCGCAGATGCCAGCCAGGCGGTGTGCCGTGCCTCGCGCCGGGCCTTCCAGTCGCGGTATGCGCGCTGGGCATAGGGACGGGCAAACCAACTGAACAGCACCACAATCAACAGCAACGCCAGCAGGCCGAAGGTGAAACCCGAGAGGTGCAGGCGATTGGCCTGACCCAGTTTTTTCAGGTCTTCAGTGATCGAGAACACCGGTTTGTAGGCGCTGTTGGCGGTGGCGTCGAAGCTGACGGCTGGGACCTGGGCTGCGCGGATTTGCTGGTTGCTGGCGTCCCACCATTTCAGTTCGATGGCCGGCAGGGTGTGATGACCTTCGGTGTCGATGCGATAGGTCACGGTATCAATGCGTTGCCCGCCGTTGAAGTTGCCGCGGCCGTCGTCCAGGTTGCTGACGTGTGGCGATTTCGGGTAACGGCTCAGGCCCCGGACATCGCCCAGTGACGGTGTCGGCAAAGCCATGGCCAAAGCACCATCGGCCTGTAGCGTCAGTTCTCGGGTGATGCTGTCGCCAACCTTCAACGGGGTCGCCGAATGGTGGGTTTTTTGCGTGAAGCGCAAGCCTTGAGCCACCAGCACCGGCTCTCCGACCTGGAACCCGGGTGGTTGTGTCGCGGTGAAGTTCAAGGGCTGGCTCTCGGCGCTCAACTCGACACTGGCCTGGCCGGGCGTAGCGCGAACCGTCAGTGCCGGAATGTCGAAACCCTGCGCGACATTCGGGGTGATCAGATAGCTGTAGCGCATGCCGTTGAAGGATTGGCCATCGATGGTCTGATTGATGTGTTCGGCATGGCCATCCGGCGGCATCACCAGTGCGCCGGGCAGCTTGAGGTCGGGCAGGGTGGGCGCGCTGGTGAACCAAGTGTCGGTGAGCACGTCCAGATGCAATTCGACGAGGCTGCCGACCATGGCGGTTTCGTTGGGTTGCAGATGGGCCTGGACGCGCAATTCGGGTTCGGCGGCCAATGCGCCGGTGCTGATGAACAACAGGAGCAAGGCACTGAATATTGTGGTGATTGATCTGGCGCGATCGCTGGCAAGCCGGCTCCCACAAGGGATTTTCATTGCACACTGATCTACTGTGGGAACTGGCTTGCCAGCGATGGCCGCGCCGCGGTCTTGCAGAATCACGCTCATGGCTTCACTCCCGCCTGATCCTGCAAACTGAACTTTTGTTTCAGGAACTTCGCCGGCGATGTCGTCAGGTTTTGCAACCACTGGGCATCGGACGCCGCCTGTTCGGTTTGCACCTGTTTGCTCTGGCCCTTGCCCGGCGCCTTGTCCATTTTGATTTCGTCGGGCTTGACCTCGGGGGCGTTTTTCTCCGCATCTTCGGTGTCTTTCTGCAGGGCGATCGCCAGGGCGAGGTTGGCCGTGGCTTCAGGAAACTGCGGCTGCAGCTTCAGTGCCTGGGTATAGGCCGCGATGGCCTGGTCGAACTTGAAGCGGCGCACGTAGATATTGCCCAGGTAAAAATACGCCTGGGGCGTTTCCAGCCGCGCGAAGCTGGCCAGGGCCAGGTCGAAATCGGCGGCGTTGTAGGCGGCGATGCCTTTCCAGTATGGATCGACGAAATGCGCGGCAGCCTGTGGGAAGTGTTCGTGCTCGAAGGCCCAGCGTCCTTGCTGGTCAGGGGTGAAAAATGCGTCGGTCAGCGCGTTGGCCTGAGCCGGTGCCGGTTGATAGCCGATACCGATGGCCAATACAAGACCGGCCATCCAGTTCACGCTCCAACCCTTGCGCACGCTGAAGAAGGCAAGCAACAACAGCGGCCAGCACAGCCAGTAACCGGCATCCTTCCAGTGCAATTCGCGCTGTTCGTCGCTGGCACTCTGGAAATGCTGCTGGGCGTGGAGGTCGACCCAATCCAGGTCATCGTCATTGAGCGTCAGGCTGCCCAGCGGCGCATCCAGGGTTGACGCCAATTGCTTGATGGCGTCCTGATCGAAACTGCCCAGCGCCGGACGACCATTGCTGTCGGTGCGCGGCTGGCCGTTGGCATCATGGATGATCCCGCCGTCCTCGCTGCCGACCGCGAGGACCAGCACCTGCAGCGCGCTGCCCTCGAGTTTCTTGCCCAGGTCGTTCAGCGTCGAGGTGTCGGCACCGTCGGTGATCAGCAACAAGGTGCCTGGAGTTTTTTCCGCTGCCAGCAAGCGCTTGGCCTGGTCAATCACCGCGCCGACGTTTTTCCCCGGTTTGCCGATCAATTCGGTGCCCAGCGCTTGAATGAACGTATCGAGCAGGGCCGGATCGTCCGTCGGCGGCAATACCAGGTGGGCGCTGCCGGCGTAGGCGATCAGTGCATTGCGCGCACCGGCGCGACGCTGGATCAGGTCATGCAGCTTGTGCTTGGCCGCCTCCAGGCGACTGGGTTGCACGTCGTTGGCATCCATGGACGGCGACAGGTCAATGGCGATGATCAGCGGCGCACGGTTCTCCAGGAAGTCCGGTCGATCCTGTTCCCAGGTCGGCCCGGCAGCGGCAATCGCGCCCAGCATCAACAGCGCGCAGACAAGGTGCACCGGGCGCAGCCATTGTTGATCCTGGGGGGTTATTAGCAGGTGCGGCAGCAGGTGTTCGGCAATGTTGCCGCGTAAACGCCGCTGCAAATCACGGCTACGGCGCCACAGCAGCGGCAGCAGCGCGGCGAAGGGCAGCAGCAACAGCCAAAGCGGACGCAGGAAGTGGAAGTCGCTGAGGTTGATTTCCATCTCAGGCCTCCTGCCGCTGACGGGCTATGGACACGCGTGGGCGCAGCAGGGCGAGCAGGTGATAGAGCGCAAGCACGCCGATCGCCACCCCGAGCGGCCACCAGAACAGGTCGCGTTTGGGTTGATGGCTGAGGGTTTTCACCTGGTGCGGGGTGAGTTTGTCGAGGGTGCTGTAGACCTGATCCAGCGCGTTACGGTCTTCGGCACGGAAGAATTTGCCGCCGGTGGCCGTGGCGATTTGCTGTAAGCCCTGCAAATTGACCTTGGCTTCACCGGAGGCGTCAGGGTCGCCGATGCCGATGGTGTGGATCACCACGCCTTTGGCCGCCGCCATTTGCGCTGCGTGATCCGGCGTGATGGCGCTGCTGGTGTCGTTGCCGTCGGTGAGCAGAATCACGACTTTTTCCTGTTCATGGGCCTGGTCCAGCAGTTTCAGGCTCAAACCAATGGCGTCACCAATCGCTGTGTTGGGGCCGGCCATGCCGATGCCAGTGTCGTCCAGCAACAACGACAGGCTGGCGTGATCGAGGGTCAGTGGTGCCTGCGGGTAGGCGCCGCTGCCGAACACGATCAGGCCGAGACGATCCTCTTTGCGCTTGTCGATAAAGCCATGCACCACGTCCTTGACCGCTGCCAGGCGATTGATCTGCTGGCCGTTGGCGTCGGTAAAATCGGTGGTTTCCATGGACTGGGAAATGTCGATGGCGAGCATCAGGTCGCGCACCGGTTGCTGGCGTTCGATGGGTTTTTCCACGTACACCGGGCGGGCGGCCGCCAGTAACAGCAGTGCCCAGACCAACAGGTTGAGCAGCAATTGCCAGTGATTGGTGCGGGTGCCAGCCTGGCTCGGCGCCTGGCCGACCGCGCGGCTCATGGCGGCGAAAAACGGCACCCGCACCGCGCTGCGCGACTCTCGGTAATCGCGCAGGTAGCGATAGCCGAGCCACGGCAAGGGCAGTAGCAGTAACAGCCAAGGGTAATCAAGCTGCCACATGGTGATGCTCCACCCAGGTTTTGCAGGTGTTGAACAGTTGCTGGCGCTGCTCGTTGGGCATGGCGCGCAATACGGCATCGGGTGCGTAGGCCAGTTGGGCCAGCTGTTGGCTGAATTCGGCGGGCAAGGGGGTTTTACTGTGCCGTTGCAGGAAGGCCTGCCAATCCCCACTCCCAAGCGCACCGGGACCCTGCAGGTGCTGGCTTGCCAGCGATGAGGCCCTTGAGTCGAGTGGTGTTCTGGCGGCCGCCTTCGCTGGCAAGCCTGCTCCTACAAGGGATTTGTTCGGCATGGAGATGGCGGTGCGCTTGAGCAGCTCTGGAAGTTCGCGCAACGCACTCAGATCATCACTGCGCTTTTGCAACTGCGCCAATCGCACCAGCGCCTCACGCCGATAACGATCCCGCCGCCATTGCAAATAGCGCCGTGCGCTCAGCAGCAAAACCGTCACGACAAGTAACGCCAGCAGCACCCACCAACCCCAGGTTTGCGGCACGTAACTGACCGGTGCGGGCAGGGCGATTTCCTTGAGTTGCTCAATGCTCGGAACGTTCGGGTTCATCGCCGCGCTCCCGCTTGCTTGCCCAGCTCGGCGCGCAATTGTTCATGGGCTTCGATAGCGGTGCTGAACATCATCAGCGGCACCTGACTGCGCCGCAGCAGCGTGGCCACGTCCTTGAGCCGACCACTGAGAAAATCGCCCAATGGCTGGTGCACCTGGCGACGCTCCACCGCCAGTTCCACCTGCAACTGGCCTTGGGTGATCAGCAGGCGGCCGTTCTTCGGCAGGTTCAGCGCCAGCGGATCGTAGACCTGCATGGCGATCACATCGTTATGCGTCGCCAACTGCCGCATCAGCTGCAAGGTGCGTTCACCGGCACCGGCAAAGTCGCTGACGATGCAGATCAAATGATCATGTCCAGCCAGCGCCAGGCACTGTTGCAAGACCTTGTCGAGCTGGTCTTCACCTTCGGCGTCGGCATTGGCCGCATTGAGTTCCTGATTCTGCTGGGCGATGCGGCTGCACAGCGCTTCTATTCGTTTGCGGCTGCGCAGCGGGGCGATGCTGTCGATGCGCTGATCGTTGAACACCAGCCCGCCGACCCGATCCCCGGCGTTGAACACCATCCACGCCGCCAGGGCGCCGAGTTCGGCGGCGACCGCGGATTTGAAGCTGCGTTGCGAGCCGAAAAACATCGACATGCGCTGGTCCACGATGATCAGCGCCGGGCGGTCACGCTCTTCGGTGAAGGTGCGCACCACCGGCTTACCCGTGCGCAGCGACGCACGCCAATCGAGGTGGCGCAAATCGTCCCCCGGTTGATAGCGGCGCAACTCATCGAAATTCAAGCCACGGCCACGCAGTCGCGACGCATGGTTGCCCGCAAGAATGCTGCCTTGGGGTTGGCGCGCAGCAAAACTCAGGTTACGGGCTTTGAACTCCAGGGCCATTAATTGCGCCAGAGAGACATAGACCAGACCGTCGACATTCATGCAGGGATCGCCACTTTATCGAGCAGGCGATCGAGCACTTGATCCGCCGTCACACCGTCGGCCACAGCGTCGTAGCTCAGCTGCAGGCGATGACGCAGCACCGGGTGCACCACGGCGCGCACGTTGTCCGGCGAGACGAAGTCCTGGCCTTGCAACCAGGCATCGGCGCGGGCGCAGCGGTCGAGGCCAATGCCACCACGGGGGCTGGCACCGATGTTGATCCAGCGTCCGAGGTCGGCGTCGTAATCGGCCGGGTGGCGGGTGGCATTGATGATGTCGATCAGGTAGCGGTCGATGGCGGGGGACACGTGTACCGCACTGACTTCCCGGCGTGCGGCGAAAATCACGTCCTGAGACAGCCCCAAGCCCTGCACCGCTGCGCTCCTGGCGCCGAGGGCCTGTTCTTCTTCGCGCAACAGGCGCAACACCTGGCTCTCGTTTTCCACGCTCGGGTAATCCAGCAGCACTTTCATCAGGAAGCGGTCCATCTGCGCTTCCGGCAACGGGTAGGTGCCTTCCTGTTCGATGGGGTTCTGGGTGGCGACGACGATGAACAGTTCCGGCAGCGCATGGCTGTTGCCGGCCACGGTGATCTGCCGTTCTTCCATTGCCTCCAGCAAGGCAGCCTGGACCTTGGCCGGGGCGCGGTTGATTTCGTCGGCCAGGATCAGGTTGCCGAACAGTGGGCCGGGCTGGAAGCGGATCTCGTTTTTGCCCTCGACCTGGTGCAGCACCTCGGCACCAGTGATGTCCGACGGCAACAAGTCGGGCGTGAACTGGATGCGGCTCATCTTCGCGTCCAGGTGTTTGGCCAGTGCCTTCACCGTACGGGTCTTGGCCAGCCCCGGCAGACTTTCCAGCAGCAAGTGCCCGTTGGCCAGCAGGCCCACGAGCATCTGCCGGATCACCTGGTCCTGACCGAGGACAGCTTCGGCGATGCTGGCTTGCAGGGCGTTGAGGTCGTTGAGTGCAGTCATACGGTTGCTCCTAGAAAAACGCCAGGGTCATGTTGGCGGCGATGCCGTTGCCTTCAGGCCGGTTCTTGGTGTCGAACTCCGGCACCCAGCGCAGACTGAAGTTGGCCTGGGCATCGGCGAACTTGCCGGTCCAGCCGATCGCCGGGCCGGCGCCGACCGAACGTCCGCGAAAGCCGCTGCTGGCGCCCGACCCGGAGTCATCGTTGATCTGCTGGATGTAACCGGCTGCCATGCCGGCCGCCCAGCCATTGCCGAAACCGTGGGTCCACAGCAAATCGAGGGTGAAGATGTCGCCGTTCTGGTAATCCGTCTCATCGTTCTCCGTGTAGAACTCCAGCCCGGTGTCAAGGGTGAACTCGCCGCCTTTGCCGTCGAGATGGGTGAAGGCCACGGTGGGCATGAAGGTGTAAGTGTTCTGCCCGGCGTTGGCCAGCCGGTCGACGTTGTAGGCGCCGGTGGGCACGTAGATCGGCAGCGAGAACGAGATGTGGTTGACCTCGTCGAAGTGATAACCGGCGGCAATCGGCGTCACCAGCATGTCGGCGAACTGCGTGGCCTTGTCCTCGGTGCCCAGGGTGCGGCCACGGGGACCCGTGATGCTCGCGCTGACGTCGGTGTGTTGCACCGGCACGCCGATGGCCGAGGCGTAGTTCCAGCGACCTTTGCCGGTGTCCCAGACATGGGTGAAGTTGGCCATGGTGTAGGAGACTTTCATATCCAGATCGCTACTGATGGCGCCGCCTATCGGTATCTGAGAGTTGCCCTTCAGATCACCGTCATACCAGATGCTGGTCAGGGACATCACCCAGCCCGGTTCCGGTGGCACGATCCCGGCATTGGAAAAAACCTGCTGCCCGGTGATCGGTCGGCCGACACCGCCCTCGGCGGCCAACACCAGCGGACTGCCGCCAACCATGCACAGCGCCAACAAGGGGCGCACTACGTACTGCTTGACCATGATTGACTCCGCTTACTGGTTTTGTTGATTAACGGGTGTCAGCAACGGCATTTTCCATTGGCCGCTGGTGACTTCCGGTTTTGGCAGGTAGAGGCGCAGCACGCCATAGAACGGCCCGTCCGGCGCCGGAAGCCAGTTGCTTTGCAGTTCCTTGGCGGGTGCTTTCTTTTGTAGGTAAAGGGTCAAGCCGCCGTCGGCATCGAGCTTGAGGTCGGGCAACATGCGCGAATTGATCAAGTAGCGATTGAGCGGGTTGGCCACCAGCAACTTGTTTTTGCCGTTGTACATAGTCAGCGACCAGAAGGCGTCAGCCGGGGGCAGGGCGCCCTTGTCGAAATGCAGGGTGTAGTCGTGTTTCGAGGCATCGACCGGTTGCCCATCCTTGTCGACGAAATAGCCGATGTAATTTGCCTCCTCGGCGGAGTTGCCGAAAATCCCCATGTTGGCGCCGGCGTAGCGGTACAGGTAGTTGCCCTTGAGGTGATCGCGGGTGCCGAAAAAGTCGCCGCTGGTGACCTCGTGTGTATCGACCTTGGTTTTCTTGAGCTCGGCGAATGCAGCTTTCGCGTCAGCGATGCCATCCTCCAGTGCCTTGCGTTGATCCGCGCTGAATTTGCTCAGGTCGAATGGCTGGCCGGCTTCGATACCGATGGTTTTGAACCGGGCAAGAAGATCCTTTTCAACGTCCTGGGCCGGGGTGAAGGCCAGCATGAAATTCAGGTAGCGGAACAGGTCCGGGGTATCGCTCATGTTGGCCACGGGCTTGGGCCAGGCGATCTTCGGCTGTGCGGGTGGCGCCTTGTGCTTGTCGTAATGGCTCAGGGTTTCGACCTTGTAACCCTTCTGGATCTGCTTGACCTTGGCCAGGTCCTTTTCATCGAACAGCTGCGTGCGATACAGCGCGTAGGCGATGTTGCTTTCACTGCGCAGCAGGCGGTCGATGTTCAGCGGTTGCCGACCCTGCCAGTTGGGGCCGGCAATCATGAAATGGCCACCGTTGTTGCCGGTGCTGCGGGTGCCCAGGTAGGCGAAGTTCTGCGTGTAGGCGTCGATCAGTTGCACCGAGTAATAACGGTGCTCCTCGATGGGCGGCAGCGTCAGCACCAGCGGCTCGGCGCGCAAGTCCATCCAGACGAAAGAGTAGGGCGTGTCGGCGTTGGGCGTGACGAACGCGGTGTCCTTGGCGGTAAAGGCTTTGGCGGTGTTGCCGATCTGGTTGAACGGCGCCTTGAAATTTGCGCTTTTCTTGTCCACGGCCTGGGTATAGAGCGTCTTGTACATCTCCACCACCGGGAATCCGTACAGATAGGCTTCCCTGGCGATGCCCCGGGCTTGTTCCGGGGTGGCGGTGAAGTCGGCCCAGGCACTGGTGCTGACGGCGAGGATCACAGCGGTCACGAGCAAATTACGGGGGTTCATCTTGCGTCCTTGTTGCAAAAGCGAGCGTTATCCGGCGGTCGTGGTGTAGCCGCATCGTGTATCGAGGTCCTGAGCACCGACACCGCAACTGACGAACATGGTCATCAGGCTGAAACCGACTGCGAGTAATGCGATGTGCATGGCGATTTCCTCATTTCCCAAATGTGACGTTGAGGCCCGCATACAGCGTGAATTTCGGCAGGCCATCGCCTTTGTGGTCCACGGTCCACTGTGGTTCGATGAACGCGTTGAGGATATTTGACCCGGATTTCCACACTTTGCCGCCCCCCAAACCGAGGGGGATGTAGTGGGTGTCGTTTTTCAGGTCGAAGGTCCAGGTGCCGGTCGAGCGCAGGTACCAGCCTTTGTCCAGGTTGTGGATGATGAAAGGCTGCATGGTTGCGCTTTCGACGTGAGGCCGGTCGCTGTCACCTGCAAAGGAACTCTGGTACTGCACCAGCGCCCCCAGCAGGCCACGGGGAGAGGCGTCGATGGCTACGGCAGCCAGGCCACCTTGCCATTTACCGGTGCCCAACTCGTCCTGATCGGCGGTCGGCGCGGTGATCATCGGGCCGACGCCCAACTGCACGCCTTCGGTCTTGAGCAGGAAGATATCGAACAGGTTCAGATCGCCTTCACCGGTGCTGTAGCCGCTGTTCGGATCGGGACGAGTGCTGATTGGCGCAGTGACGCGTATCAATTGCGGCACGCCAATGAAGTCGTTGGGCGCAATCGGCAGGGTGCCGCGCACCAGCACGTCATTGCTGTGGATATTGGAGTCGTAGTACTTCGGCGTGTAGTAGTCCTGCAGACTCATCCCCGGCGCGATGTTCAGCGGGTTGTTGCTTTTGTTGGCGGTCTCGGCGTCATCCGCGTTGGCCAACAGGAAAGGCACAAACGACGTCGCCAGAAGAAAGGCGTGCATCCCCAATTTGTTCGACATGATTCCCCGGTTCCCTGGTGGCTCATTGGTCAACTCGGCACTTGCTGGCCGTTACGACGTAATCTCTTTGCTATCAAGGCGGTAGGACACGTCTGGTTGACGCTAGCAGTTAACCTCCGTTTATCCAGTCGAAGTGATTAATTACTTGGTTTTTGTGTGCAAAACCTCGTTGTTTTTGTGCGCTAAAAAATTAATAAAAAATCTCACGTCTATAAATATGTACCGCACCTGAGCTTCATCCAATCGACATGCTGTGCCCTACAGACAAGGAGAGACTGTATGGCACCAAGCACGTTAAATGATGGATCAACAGGAGACGTAGTGATCAAGTCCGGGCCACCAGCTTCTGGCGGTGGTTCGGGTGGTTCAGGTGGAGGGCATGGTGGTGGAGGAGGTAATCGCGTCGGTGCTTCGGGCAATTTCGGTGGCCCTAGTGCAAAGACCATAGCCCTCAGGAAACAGGCCAATCGGGAGCGTAAGGAAAAAGAGGAAAGGGACAAGGCGCAAGCCGCGGCAAAAGCTCGGCAAGATTTGGAGATGGCCCGTATCCAGACGCGGCAGCAATTGCTCGCCGGGTTGGCGCAGCGTCAAGGTGCCTTTAAGACTGAGTGCGACCGAAACTTCGCAGTCAGGGCCGAACAGCTCACGCAATTACTTGCAGATGAAGTTTTGGCGGTACGCAAAGCACCAGATGTTGGCACTTCGAGCGAGCCCTGGCAGCTTTATTCCATCAATAAAACCAAAAGCGAAATCGACGGACTGAGAGTCCGAAAGACTGCACAACTCAATGAAAGAATCGGGGTTGCACACTCATTCGATGGACATGATGCGCTCTTGCGAACAGCGACCGATTACATGGCTCGTCTGGAGCAGTTCGGCGATGCGCTTGCAAGCGGTCACCAGATTTGGGAAAGCGCTTATAGCGCAGCCCACGAAGCCAGACTGTTGTCGGCACAGATCAATGTTCTAAACGATAAATACAGTGCGCTGACCAGTGAACACGCCGAGTGGGTTGTAAGGCTTGCTGAGTGGGAAAGGCAGCGCCAGTACGCTGAGCAACGCGATGCGCGTGTTCGTTTCAAGCGGCAGGCCGATGCAGATACGCGCATAGAGCGAGTGAAGCACGCCAATACCTGTCGTTTTCCGGTCAGGCAGTCGATGACCGGTATGTCAGCGCTTGCCGTCGCCGGCAGGACGTGGGTTGCCGGCGCGGGGGATGCACTGGCAATCGCTGTATCCCGATCGGTGGTTTTGTTAGCCGAAGTAGCGGGTACGCTCACTGTGGGTCAATCGGCGATATTCGTCGCAGGAATGGCCTATCCCTCCGAACTGGGTAACGGAGAGTTAACCCCCGAGCAGCGAAGTCGCTTGTCCCATGCTGTTGCCGTTCCGGCGCACGCGCTCGAGCTTCATGACAGTGTGGAGTTGCAAACAATCGCCGACGCAGGCGGTTCGGCGCAATCGGAGTATCGGCTCAAGCCATTAGCCATAGATGAGGGCACTGCAATCATTGCCGCCAGGACCGGAGGCGATATTGATTCCTGGGTACCCGTGGTAAATGCATCGCTGGACCCGTTAACCGGTGCATACATCGCTGAAATTCCCGGCTCCCCAACCAGATATGTGGAGTTCATGGCAGGCACTGCGCCTCAAGCGCAGGTCTTCAGCCAGACTCCCTTGGCCGTTACCCAACCACAGATTCAAGAGATACCGGACGGTGTGGATTGGCGCATTCAGGACTGCATCGTCTGCGTGCCTGGTCTTGAGCCGATCTATCTGTCTTTCGGCGTTCCGCCCATGGGGGCGGGAGTCGTCACCGGCTCCGGTCAGCAGGCCACGCAAGACTGGTGGAGCACTGCAGTTCAGCCTGTGGGTGCTGCCGTCCCGGCGCAAATCGGGGAGCAGTTCCGGGGGCGGGAGTTCAATTCGTTCGGAGCCTTCGACGAAGCACTCTGGCAAACGCTTGGAGAGCATCGCCAGCTTGTATCGTCGTTCGATGAGCTGAACAAAAAACGCATCGAACGAGGTTTCGCTCCCTATGCGCCGAAAAGCACGTGGGTCGGTGAAAACCGGGAGTTCGAACTGCGATATCAGGAACGGTCGCAATTCTGGTCCGACCCCTTCGACCTCGACCAAATCAGTATCAAGGTGCCGAACAGTGCCGAGGGTTGGATCGGGGTCGTACCCGCGGTTGTACCGTGGCCGGTTCCGCCTGCCAGCACATGGACGCCCTTGGTGCCGCCGGGCAGTGAACAGCTTGGTTCGACGACATCGCCGATCACACCGACCGATCCGTTGATTTATCCCGGCAGCCCGGCCATCCCCGTCCTACCACCAAACGAGACGTTTCCGGCTATTGATGAAGGGCAGATTGGTGCGAGTATTCCCGGGTATCCGGGGGATATGGAACTGCCTTCGCCGGATGCACTGTTTCGTGATCGACGAGATGATCCGGGTGTTGCGACCGGGATTGGGCAGGTGGTTTCAGGGGTATGGTTAGGTGAGGCTGCGCGAGTGGGCGGGGCGCCGATTCCTTCGCACATTGCAGATCAATTAAGAGGGAAGGAATTTGCCAATTTCCATCGATTCAGGGAGGCGTTTTGGAAGGCGGTGGCGGCGGATAAAAGTTTGCGACAGCAATTCTCTGGAAGCAACCTGCGCAGAATGCGCGAGGGCATGTCTCCGTACTCTGGGGTTTTAGACCAAGTTGGCGGGCGTAAAGCATTTGAGCTTCACCACGATGTTGAGGTTGCGGCAGGGGGCGATGTGTATGGAATTGACAATATTTCAATCATGACGCCCAGTCGTCACATACAGCTACATAAGGAGAGAAGAAGTCATGATTTTTAAAGCGAAGTTAGAGGATTATACCGAGGCCGAGTTTCTAGACTTTCTGAGGAGGTTTGATGATTATCCAGAAGGATTAAGTGGTAGAGATCTAGAGGTATATCTTGATCGACTGCTTGCGCACTTTGAATTGATCACTGAACACCCAGGCCGTTCAGACGTCATCTTCTATCCAAAGGAGGGCCAGGAGGACAGTCCGGAAGGTATCCTGAAGGAAGTCAAAGAATGGCGCGCCGCCAATAACAAGCCCGGCTTCAAGCCAGAATAACTAACTCTTTCCAATAACCGATGGTGTTTGCTTGTAATCGAGCAGGTGCCATCGTCTTCGGCAACTCGCTTAAGAAAAGCAAGGAATTACCAAGGATGGAACTTAAAGCATCACTCAAGGAATACACCGCATCGGAGTTTCAGACACTGGTCGACAAAATATGGGCCGTTGATCTACCCAAGCAAGAGCATGACCGGCTGATCAATCATTTCGACCGGATAGCTGGGCATCCAAAAGGCGCTGACTTGCTCTTCTATCCGGACGACCGGTTTGAATGGAATGACGCTTATCTGGTTGTCCATCACGTGCAGACCTGGCATCAGAAACAGGGTGTCGCAGCGTTCAAACCCGAAGCTGTTCCACCCGCGCCGCGCCCTTCGGTACCGACGAGTCCCGTTGCCCGAAACCTTGCGCAGGTGCAGGCAATAGCCGCAGATGTGTCCGCATCGGAGCAAGCGATTCAAGCGGCATTTGACATTTATGCGCAGGCTATTCAGCAATCGCAGATCGTCCCTCTGCCAATCCCTGCGCAGGAATCCAGCATCAGCGTTTTGGAACAGGCTCAACATGCAGCATTAATGGCCGTGAACAGGTTTGAGTTTCATAAGATGCGAATAGAGTTCGCCAGAGCCAGTGCGCAAAGTAACCTGTCTTTTGCACGGTCGGAGCAAGCGCAATGGCAAAGTATTGCTCACCAGATAAACGAAACCTCGGACCGTTACACTGCAAGCCTTGTAGCCATCAACCAGCGCCATCGTGTGTTGCATGACGAAGCCGAAGTACTGCTGAAGAGTCTGCAGGAGCAATTGATCCGTGCACGCACGCTGGAGGGGGCAGGTCCTGCTCAAGCTGCACACATCGTCACAGCGTCAACGGACTTTCTTGCCAGACGCTGTGACGTCTTGCTGGAGAATGGGTCGGCGCCGTTGTTTGCATCGCAACAAGTTGACCTGAAAAACGCCATTCACTCGGCTGTTGCGGAATTCACCTGGAGGAACAATTCCGGCGAGTCAGCAGGCGGACGTGAACGTGCTGCTGTGCTGCAATTCGAGTTTTCCAGTCGTGCAGACACCCAGGTTTATGGCGTAAGCGTTCCATTGATCGAACTTGTTCCGCTCGAAGGACGGGATTGGCACACCCTCGCGGCAACCAGGGCTGAGATCGAAGTGCCTTTCAGGTTGTATAGCGCAGTGGTTCCTGCCAAACCCGGCACAATGTTCAAAGGGTTGCGTGAAGTCCAGACGCTGTCGCAGGTCTACCTCACCTCGACGCCAAAGAGCCCTGTGGCAGATAGGGTCCGGGTCAGGGCTGCGCGGCGTGGACTGCAACCGCATTCGTTTGTTTTAACGGTCGATGACGCCGGGCCTCTCACTATTCAATGGACTGCTCCGGGTCTACAGGATGCGAGTATTTCTCCAGCGGTAGTCGAACCTCGTCGGCTGGGTTTTGTTTATTCGTCACCACTGCCGATACTTGAGTCGATTACGCCGGAAGCTGAAGGCCCATCGTTCGACGATTACATCGTTGTGTTCCCGGCAGACTCCGGTATTGACCCGCTATACGTCATGTTCAGAAGTCGCCATGAGTATCCGGTTTGAAGCTTGAGCTCCAAGTGCTTGATGAGGCTTGGGTAAAGGCAACTGTCCAGCACCCGATTGACAGCCAGCTCTCCCAGCATGATTGATTGCTGAATTCCCAGCAGGGTGTTGCTCTACGAACCCTGCAAATACCGATCGGTATGGCGTTCCGAGGGGTAGCCGGGTGGCGATGTTTTTTGTGGCGAGGGAGCTTGCTCAATCGCCACAGTTGTCTTTGAGTGGTCAGTCAAGGCTTCTTCCCTTGCCGAACGCCCGCTCTTCCTGCTCGCGCAACTCCGGTGTCAGTTCCTCGCCGAAATCCTCCATTTCAAAGACCTGACGGATTTCGATCTCGGCTTCGGTGCCTGGCATCGGGTTGGGGCAACGCTTGACCCATTCGATGGCTTCGTCTTTCGACTTCACTTGCCATAGCCAGAAACCGGCGATCAGTTCTTTGGTTTCGGCGAAGGGGCCGTCGATGACCGTGCGCTTGTCGCCGGAGAAGCGCACGCGGGTGCCTTTGCTGCTGGGGTGCAGGCCTTCGCCGGCGAGCAGGATGCCGGCTTTGGCCAGTTCTTCGTTGTAATTGCCCATGGCGGTCAGCAGTTCCTGGCTGGGCATGATACCGGCTTCGGAGTCTTTGCTTGCTTTAATGATGATCATGAAGCGCATGGTGGTCTCTCCGCTGGATTTGAATAATTCAGTTCTAGTCGAATGACGCTCGCCTGGATCGACAGCAATGGCAAAAATTTTTAGACCAGCTGTAGTACATTTCTTATCGTGGTGACTGATAAGTCGAAATCGCGAGCAGGCTCGCTCCTACAGGGGTTGGCGCTGTCTGGAAGATTTGTTTCCGGGGTAGGTCGACGGACAATTTCGTGGTTAACTTCGGCCTCGTCAAAATTTTCCACCACAACGTTCAGAAGGACTCCGTTCATGGCTCAAGTCACTCTTAAAGGCAATCCGGTTCAAGTCAACGGTCAACTGCCTCAAGCCGGTTCCAAGGCGCCAGCCTTTTCCCTGGTTGCCGGCAATCTGTCCGACGTCACCCTGAAAGACTTTGCCGGCAAGCGCAAAGTGCTGAACATCTTCCCAAGCGTTGACACCCCGACCTGCGCCACCTCCGTGCGCAAGTTCAACGCCCAGGCCAACGACATCAGCAACACCGTGGTGTTGTGCATCTCCGCTGACCTTCCGTTCGCCCAGGCGCGTTTCTGCGGTGCCGAAGGCCTGGAAAACGTACAAAACCTGTCGACCCTGCGCGGTGCCGAGTTCATCGAAAACTACGGCGTAGCCATTGCCGATGGCCCGCTGAAAGGCCTGACCGCCCGTGCCGTCGTGGTTCTGGACGAAAACGACAACGTGCTGCACAGCGAGCTGGTCAAGGAAATTGCTGAAGAACCGAACTACGAAGCCGCGCTCGCCGTTCTGAAGTAAGTAAAGCATTACAATTGTTAACGGCCTGGCCCTCCCCAGGCCGTTTTCATTTGTGTTTCAGTGTCTTGGATAAATCTCCTGTTACGTAAGCCGAAGGTAAATTGCCGGTAAAGGCGCTTTGCTTAAGACCCGCCAGTGCTTATCGTTCAGCCTCATGTAAAACAAGCCCACGCGCCCAATGGTTGATCACTCAATGCAATCCTCTGCTCCCCGTAGTCCTCGTCGCTGGCTGTTCGGCCTGCTAGTCCTGCTGGTCATCGCTGGCCTGTGCTGGAAATTCTGGCCCGGCAGTGCTGCGCCCAAAGAGGGTGCGGGGCAGAAAGCCGTGGCCGGGCACACGGGACGATCGGGCGGCATGCGTCCGGGTTTCGGTGGCGCTTCCGGGCCGGTTCCGGTGCGTGTGGCGCCGGCAGTCACCGGTGACTTCCCGCTGTATTACAAGGCGCTGGGCACGGTCACCGCGCTCAATACCATCAATGTGCGCAGCCGCGTGGGCGGTGAACTGGTCAAGATCCATTTCGAGGAAGGGCAGATGGTCAAGGCGGGCGATCTGCTGGCCGAGATTGACCCACGCCCCTACCAGAACGCCTTGCTCCAGGCCGAAGGCACGTTGCTGCAGAACCAGGCGCAACTGAGGAACGCCCAGGTCGACGTCGAGCGTTATCGCGGCCTGTACCGCGAAGACAGCATCGCCAAGCAGACCCTGGACACCGCCGAAGCGCTGGTCGGTCAGTACCAGGGCACGGTGAAGACCAATCAGGCGGCGGTCAACGATGCCAAGCTCAATCTCGAATTCACCCGCATCCGCGCGCCCATCGCCGGACGCGTCGGCCTGCGTCAACTCGACGTCGGTAACCTGGTGGCCGCCAACGACACCACCGCGCTGGCGATCATTACCCAGACGCAACCGATCAGCGTGGCCTTCACTTTGCCGGAAAACAGCCTCGACGTGGTGCTGGCCCGTTATCGCAGCGGCGCCAGGCTGCCCGCCGAAGCGTGGGATCGCGGCGATACCAAACTGCAAGCCACCGGCGTGCTGCAGAGCCTGGACAACCAGATTGATGTCACCACCGGCACCCTGAAGTTCAAGGCCCGTTACGACAATCGCGACCAGGCACTGTTTCCCAACCAGTTCGTCAATGTGCGCCTGTTGGCCGACACCCTCAAAGGCGTAGTCCTCGCACCGTCCGCGGCGATTCAGTTCGGCACCAACGGCACGTTCGTCTATGCCCTGGACGGCGACAAGAAGGTCAAGATCCGCCAGTTGAAAATCGGTGCCAGCGACGGTGATAACACCGTGGTCACAGAAGGCCTGGCCGCCGGTGATCGTGTCGTGCTGGAAGGCACTGACCGTTTGAAGGATGGCAGCGACGTGGAAGTGGTCAACGATCCGCAGCAAGTGCCGACCAACCCGGCTGGCCATCTACAGGGCAAATCCGCGGCCAGCCCTGAACCGGCACCCGCCGACAAGGCGAAAAAGGGCGGCGCATGAATCTCTCGCGGCTGTTCATCCTTCGTCCGGTAGCGACGACCTTGAGCATGCTGGCCATTATCCTGGCCGGCGTGATCGCTTATCGGTTGCTGCCCGTGTCGGCCTTGCCTCAGGTCGATTACCCGACCATTCGCGTCATGACGCTGTATCCCGGCGCCAGCCCGGATGTCATGACCAGCGCCGTGACCGCACCGCTTGAACGACAATTCGGGCAAATGCCCGGGCTGACGCAAATGGCTTCCACCAGTTCCGGCGGTGCGTCGGTGCTGACCCTGCGTTTCAGCCTCGATATCAACATGGACGTGGCCGAGCAGCAGGTGCAGGCGGCAATCAATGCGGCCACCAATCTGCTGCCCACGGACCTGCCGGCACCGCCGGTGTACAACAAAGTCAACCCGGCCGACACGCCGGTGCTGACCCTGGCCATTACTTCCAAGACCATGCTGCTGCCCAAGCTCAATGACCTGGTCGACACCCGCATGGCGCAAAAGATTGCCCAGATCAGCGGCGTCGGCATGGTCAGCATTGCCGGTGGCCAGCGCCAGGCAGTGCGGATCAAGGTCAATCCCGAGGCACTGGCGGCCAACGGTCTGAACCTGTCGGACGTGCGCACATTGATCGGCGCCTCCAACGTCAACCAGCCCAAGGGTAACTTCGACGGCCCGACCCGGGTGTCGATGCTCGATGCCAACGATCAGCTGACCTCGCCCAAGGATTACGCCAATCTCATCCTGGCCTACGCCAACGGTGCGCCGCTGCGCCTCAAGGATGTGGCAGAAATCGTCGACGGCGCGGAAAACGAGCGTCTGGCCGCGTGGGCCAACGAAAACCAGGCCGTGCTGTTGAACATCCAGCGTCAGCCCGGTGCCAACGTCATCGAAGTGGTCGACCGGATCAAGGCCTTGCTGCCGAGCATCACCGACAACCTCCCGGCCGGCCTCGATGTGGTGGTACTGACAGACCGCACCCAGACCATTCGTGCCTCGGTCAAGGACGTGCAACACGAGCTGCTGATCGCCATTGCGCTGGTGGTCATGGTCACGTTCCTGTTCCTGCGTCGGGCCAGCGCGACGATCATTCCGTCGGTGGCCGTGCCGCTGTCGCTGATCGGCACTTTCGGGGTGATGTATCTGGCGGGGTTCTCGGTCAATAACCTGACCCTGATGGCCCTGACCATCGCCACCGGTTTTGTGGTGGATGATGCGATCGTCATGCTGGAGAACATTTCCCGGTTTATCGAAGAGGGCGACAGCCCGCTGAATGCGGCGCTCAAGGGCGCCAAACAGATCGGCTTCACCCTGATTTCCCTGACCCTGTCGCTGATCGCCGTACTGATTCCGCTGTTGTTCATGGCCGATGTAGTGGGGCGTTTGTTCCGCGAGTTCGCCATTACCCTGGCGGTGGCGATCCTGATTTCGCTGGTGGTGTCCCTGACCCTGACGCCGATGATGTGCGCGCGTCTGCTCAAGCGCGAGCCCAAGGAAGAGGAGCAGGGCCGTTTCTACCGGGCCAGCGGCGCCGTGATCGACTGGATGATCGCGGCGTACGGGCGCAAGTTGCAGTGGGTGCTCAAGCACCAGCCGCTGACCCTGATGGTGGCCATCGGCACATTGGCGCTGACGGTGTTTCTGTACATGGTGGTGCCCAAGGGCTTTTTCCCGGTGCAGGACACCGGGGTGATCCAGGGCATTTCCGAGGCGCCGCAGTCCATTTCCTTTGCGGCAATGAGTGAGCGTCAGCAAGAACTGGCCAAGGTCATCCTCGCCGATCCGGCGGTCGAGAGCCTGTCGTCCTACATTGGTGTCGATGGCGACAACTCGACACTCAACAGTGGCCGCTTGCTGATCAACCTCAAGGCCCATGGCGACCGCGACCTGAGCGCGACCGAAGTGATCGCGCGGTTGCAGCCTGAACTCGACAAACTGGTCGGTATCCGTCTGTTCATGCAGCCGGTGCAAGACCTGACCATCGAGGACCGGGTCAGCCGCACGCAGTACCAGTTCAGCATGTCGTCTCCGGACTCCGAATTGCTCAGCCTGTGGAGCGGGCGTCTGGTCGAGGCTTTGGCACAACAGCCAGAGCTGACCGACGTCGCCAGCGATTTGCAGGACAAGGGCTTGCAGGTCTATCTGGTGATCGATCGTGATGCGGCGTCGCGGCTCGGGGTGTCGGTGTCGAACATCACCGACGCGCTGTATGACGCCTTTGGTCAGCGACAGATTTCCACGATCTACACCCAGGCCAGCCAGTATCGCGTGGTGCTGCAATCGCAATCCGGCGAGAAAATCGGCCCGCAGGCGCTGGACCAGATCCACGTCAAGACCACCGATGGCGGGCAGGTGCGCTTGTCCAGCCTGGCGCGTATCGAAGAGCGGCAGGCGCAACTGGCGATTACCCACATCGGTCAGTTCCCCGCGGTGATGATGTCGTTCAACCTCGCGCCCGGCGTGGCGTTGGGGCATGCGGTCGAGATCATCGAGCAGGTGCAAAAGGACATCGGCATGCCCATTGGTGTGCAGACCCAGTTCCAGGGCGCGGCCGAGGCGTTCCAGGCTTCGTTGTCGAGCACGCTGCTGCTGATTCTGGCGGCGGTGGTAACCATGTACATCGTGCTGGGCGTGCTCTACGAGAGCTACATCCACCCGATCACCATTCTCTCGACCTTGCCCTCGGCGGCGGTCGGCGCCTTGCTGGCGCTGATCCTGAGTGGAAACGACCTGGGGATGATCGCGATCATCGGCATCATCCTGTTGATTGGTATCGTGAAGAAGAACGCGATCATGATGATCGACTTCGCCCTCGACGCTGAGCGCAATCAGGGCATGGACCCGGAAACGGCGATTTATCAGGCGGCGCTCCTGCGTTTCCGGCCGATCCTGATGACGACGCTTGCAGCGCTGTTCGGTGCCGTGCCGTTGATGCTGGCCACCGGTTCCGGCGCGGAACTGCGCCAGCCGCTGGGTCTGGTGATGGTGGGCGGGCTGTTGCTGAGCCAGGTGCTGACGCTGTTCACCACCCCGGTGATCTACCTGTATTTCGACCGTCTCGGTCGGCGCTGGGGCCGCAAGCCTGAGCCGGTGGAAGCGGCAGAGCAGCCATGAACCTCTCCGGTCCTTTCATCAAGCGCCCGGTAGCAACCATGTTGCTCAGCCTGGCGATCATGCTGCTGGGCGGTGTGAGCTTTGGCTTGCTGCCGGTATCGCCGTTGCCGCAAATGGACTTCCCGGTGATCGTGGTGCAGGCCAGCCTGCCCGGTGCCAGCCCGGAGGTCATGGCGTCGACCGTGGCCACGCCGCTGGAGCGTTCCTTCGGCGCCATCGCCGGGGTCAACACCATGAGCAGTCGCTCCAGCCAGGGCTCGACGCGGGTGATCCTGCAATTTGACCTGGACCGCGACATCAATGGCGCGGCGCGGGAGGTGCAAGCGGCGATCAACGCTTCGCGTAACCTGTTGCCCAGCGGCATGCGCAGCATGCCGACGTACAAGAAGGTCAACCCGTCCCAGGCGCCGATCATGGTGCTGTCGCTGACCTCGGACGTACTTGAAAAGGGCCAGTTGTATGACCTGGCTTCGACCATCCTGTCCCAGAGCCTGTCCCAGGTGCAGGGCGTCGGCGAAGTGCAGATCGGCGGCAGCTCCCTGCCGGCAGTGCGGATCGAACTCGAACCCCAGGCGCTGAACCAGTACGGCGTGGCCCTGGACGATGTGCGCAAAACCATCGCCAATGCCAACGTGCGCCGGCCCAAGGGCTCGGTGGAGGATGGCCAGCGCCTCTGGCAGGTGCAGGCCAACGACCAGTTGGAGAAAGCCAAGGATTACGAATCGCTGATCATCCACTACGCGGACGGCGCGGCCCTGCGCCTGAAGGACGTGGCCAAGGTCAGTGACGGTGTCGAGGACCGCTACAACAGCGGGTTCTTCAACAATGACGCGGCGGTGCTGCTGGTGATCAACCGTCAGGCCGGTGCCAACATCATCGAGACGGTCAACGAGATCAAGGCCCAGTTGCCGGCGCTGCAGGCCGTGCTGCCGGCCAGCGTCAAACTGAACCTGGCCATGGACCGTTCGCCGGTGATCAAGGCCACCTTGCACGAAGCGGAAATGACCCTGCTGATCGCCGTGGCCCTGGTGATTATGGTGGTGTTCCTGTTCCTCGGTAACTTCCGCGCCTCGCTGATTCCGACGCTGGCGGTGCCGGTGTCGCTGGTCGGCACCTTTGCCGTGATGTACCTGTACGGGTTTTCCCTGAACAACCTGTCGCTGATGGCCTTGATTCTGGCCACCGGTCTGGTGGTGGACGACGCCATCGTGGTGCTGGAAAACATCTCCCGGCACATCGACGCGGGCATGCGCCCCATGAAAGCGGCGTATCTTGGCGCGCAGGAAGTCGGCTTTACCTTGCTGTCGATGAACGTGTCGCTGGTGGCGGTGTTCCTGTCGATCCTGTTCATGGGCGGGATCATCGAAAGCCTGTTCCGCGAGTTTTCCATCACGTTGGCGGCGTCCATCGTGGTGTCGCTGATCGTTTCCCTGACCTTGACCCCGATGCTCTGCGCGCGCTGGTTGAAGCCGCATACGCCGGGCCGGGAAAACCGCCTGCAACGCTGGAGCCAGCGGGCGAACGAGTGGATGGTCGGTAAATACGCGACGAGTCTTGATTGGGTGCTGCGCCACAAGCGCCTGACGTTGCTCAGTCTATTTGTGACAATCGGTGTGAACATTGCGCTGTATGTTGTTGTTCCTAAAACGTTTCTTCCGCAGCAGGATACCGGCCAACTGATCGGTTTCGTGCGCGGTGACGACGGCCTGTCGTTCAGTGTGATGCAGCCGAAAATGGAGATTTTTCGCCGCGCCGTGCTCAAGGACGAAGCCGTTGAAAGCGTGGCCGGTTTCATCGGCGGCACCAACGGCACCAACAACGCCTTCATGCTGGTGCGCCTCAAGCCGATCAAGGACCGCAGTATTTCCGCGCAAAAGGTCATCGAACGCCTGCGCAAGGAAATGCCCAAGGTCGCCGGCGCGCAACTGATGCTGATGGCTGATCAGGACCTGCAGTTCGGTGGCGGCCGCGAGCAAACGACGTCGCAGTTTTCCTACATTCTGCAAAGTGGCGACCTCGGCTCGCTGCGCGAGTGGTATCCGAAAGTCGTGACCGCGCTCAAGGCGTTGCCGGAACTGACCGCCATTGACGCCCGCGAAGGCCGGGGTGCGCAGCAAGTGACGTTGATCGTTGACCGCGACCAGGCCAAGCGCCTGGGTGTGGACATGGACATGGTCACGGCGGTGCTGAACAACGCCTACAGCCAGCGGCAGATTTCGACCATCTACGACAGCCTCAACCAGTATCAGGTGGTGATGGAGGTCAATCCGAAATACGCCCAGGACCCGATCACCCTCAAGCAGGTTCAAGTGATTACCGCCGATGGCGCACGGATCCCGCTGTCGACCATCGCCCATTACGAAAACAGCCTGGAAGACGATCGGGTCAGCCACGAAGGCCAGTTCGCCTCGGAAAGCATCTCCTTCGACATGGCCGAAGGCGTGACCGTGGAGCAGGGCAGCGCTGCCATCGAGCGGGCAATTGCCTCGGTGGGCCTGCCGGAAGACGTCATCGCGAAAATGGCCGGTACCGCCGATGCCTTTGCCGCTACCCAGAAGAGCCAGCCGTGGATGATCCTGGGTGCGCTGGTGGCGGTGTATCTGGTACTGGGCGTGCTGTATGAAAGCTATATTCACCCGCTGACGATTCTGTCCACGTTGCCATCGGCGGGGGTCGGCGCGTTGTTGTCGATCTACGCGCTGGGGGGCGAGTTCAGCCTGATTTCGCTGTTGGGGCTGTTCCTGCTGATCGGCGTGGTGAAGAAAAACGCGATTCTGATGATCGACCTCGCGCTGCAACTGGAGCGTCATCAGGGCATGGCGCCATTGGAGTCGATTCGCAACGCCTGTTTGCAACGTTTGCGGCCGATCCTGATGACGACCCTGGCGGCGATCCTTGGAGCGTTGCCGTTGCTGCTGAGTCGCGCCGAAGGGGCGGAAATGCGCCAGCCGCTGGGCCTGACCATCATCGGCGGGCTGATCTTCAGCCAGGTGCTGACCCTTTACACCACCCCGGTGGTTTACCTCTATCTCGACAAACTGCGCCACCGCTTCAACCGCTGGCGCGGGGTGCGTACCGATGCTGCTTTGGAAACTCCGCTATGACTGACCGTTCGCTGTTCAACCTGGCTACACCGCTGATCACTGCCCGAGGCTCGCGGTTGCTGAGCCTGTCGCTGTGCGCAGTTCTGCTCAGCGCCTGCGCCATCGGCCCGGATTACCAGCGCCCGCAAACGGCGGAACCTGCGCAGTACAAGGAAGCGGCGGGTTGGCGTCAGGCCAGTCCAAGCGACTCCCTGGCCCGCGGTGCGTGGTGGGAGCTGTATGGCGATCAGCAACTCAATGGCCTGATCGAGAAGCTGAACAGCTCCAACCAGACCGTCGCCCAGTCCGAAGCCCAGTACCGTCAGGCCCAAGCGCTGGTGCGCAGTGCCCGGGGCGCGTTTTTCCCCACGGTGGACCTGACCCTGGGCAAAAACCGCTCCAGCCAGGGCACAGGCAGCAGCAGTTCCAGCCTGACCAGTTCGTCCAGCGGTATTCGTGACACCTACACGGCTCAGGCCGGAGTCAGTTGGGAAGCGGACGTCTGGGGCAAACTGCGCCGGGGTCTTGAAGCCGACACCGCGAATGCCCAGGCCAGCTTTGCCGATCTGGCGGCGATGCGCTTGAGCCAGCAGTCGGAACTGGTGCAGAACTACCTGCAATTGCGGGTGATCGACGAGCAAAAGCGGCTATTGGAGGCGACAGTCGAGGCGTATCAACGTTCGCTGAAAATGACCGAAAACCAATACCGTGCCGGTGTGTCCGGCAAGGACGCGGTGGCCCAGGCGCAGACGCAGCTCAAGGGTACCGAAGCGGACATGGTCGACTTGATCTGGCAGCGCGCCCAGTTCGAAAACGCCATTGCCGTGCTAATCGGCTTGCCGCCGGCGGAATTCAGCCTGGCAGAGAGCAAAAACATTCCGGTATTGCCCGAGGTGCCATTGAGCCTGCCTTCGCAATTGCTGGAGCGGCGACCGGATATTGCTTCGGCTGAGCGCTCCGTCATCGCCGCCAACGCCAACATCGGCGTGGCCAAGGCCGCGTACTACCCGGACCTGACCCTGAGTTTGAATGGCGGGTACAGCAGTAGCACATCCAAAGACCTGTTCAGCGTACCGAACCGATTCTGGTCGGTGGGGCCGCAACTGGCCATGACCTTGTTCGATGGCGGGCAACGCTCGGCCGAGGTGGACCGCAGTGAAGCGGCCTACGACGAAACCGTGGCCAAGTACCGCCAGACCGTGCTCGACGGCTTTCGCGAAGTGGAAAACTACCTGGTGCAGCTCAAGGTATTGCAGGACGAGGCCGTGGTGCGGCAACAGGCGCTGGATGCCGCGCGTGAGTCGCTGCGCTTGACCCAGAATCAGTACAAGGCCGGTGTCATCGCTTATCTCGATGTCGTGGTGGTTCAAGCGGCGGCATTGAGCAATGAGCGCAGCAACCTGGATTTGATGCAGAGCCGCTTGATCGCCAGCGTGCAGTTGATTGCTGCGCTGGGCGGTGGTTGGGACGGTCAGTTGTAGGGTCCGTACGGGGGCGAATTCACCGTTTTAGAGCGTCTTCGATAGATCAAACAAGCGTTTCATCGCCTTGATGGCGTTTTGCTCATTTTGTGAGTGCGTTCTCATTTGGAATCAGTACAATCGCCAGTTTTGCGCCCCCGAGAATGGAAGCGATACGGCGGTGATTCTGAGAACTTTCCATGCTCATCGGTAGTTATTCCCCCACGCTGGTCATCATTTCGTTGTGTGTGGCGATCCTCGCCTCTTACACCGCCCTCGACCTGACCGGTCGTATTGCCACGGCCAGGGGGCGTGCCGTGCATCTATGGACAGCGGGTGGCGCGTTTGCCATGGGCGTGGGCATCTGGTCGATGCACTTCATCGGCATGCTCGCCTTCAAGTTGCCCATCGATCTGGGCTACGACATTGCCATTACCTTGCTCTCGCTGCTGATCGGCATTCTTTCCAGCGGCTTCGCCCTGTGGCTGGTCAGTCAGCCGCAATTACCGCTGTGGCAACTGGGCTTCGGTGCGCTGGTCATGGGGGCCGGGATCAGTGCCATGCACTACACCGGCATGGCCGCCATGCGCATGCAGCCGGGAATCGACTACGACCCGACGCTGTTCAGTACCTCGCTGTTCATCGCGGTCGGTGCGTCCGGTGCGGCGTTGTGGATCGCCTTCAACTTGCGTCAGCACACGCCTTACGTGCGGCTGATTCGTGGCGGGGCGGCGGTGATCATGGGGATCGCCATCGTCGGCATGCATTACACCGGCATGGCGGCGGCGCAATTTGCCGATGGCAGCTTCTGTGGCGCGGCCACCAGTGGCCTGAACGGCAATGGTCTGGACAACCTCGTACTGATCACCACCCTGGCGGTGCTGAGCATCGCCTTGCTGACCTCGATCCTCGATGCACGCCTGGAAGCCCGCACCGCCGGCCTGGCGCAGTCCTTGACCGAGGCCAATCGCGAGCTGACCCAACTGGCTTTGCACGACACCCTGACCGGTCTGCCGAACCGGGTGCTGCTGGCCGACCGTATCGATCAGGCCATGTCGCGGGTGGACGGCGAGGGCGGTTGTTTTGCCCTGATGTTCATCGATCTGGACGGCTTCAAACCGGTCAACGATGCGTTCGGTCACCATATGGGCGACCAGTTGTTGCGTGAAGTCAGCCTGCGCTTGCGCGAAGACTTGCGCAGCCAGGACACGCTGGCGCGGATCGGTGGCGATGAGTTTGTGTTGCTGGTGCAGTTGAGTGAACCCAATGACGCGATGGGGTTGGCGGCACGTCAGGTCAGCCTGATCGCCCGGGCTTTCCGCGTCGCTGAACATGACTTGCAGATCTCCGCCAGCGTGGGCATCGCCCTGTATCCGGGCAATGGCCAGAGCGCCCATGAATTGCTGATGAATGCCGACGCGGCGATGTACCACGCCAAGGGTGCGGGCAAAAACGGTTACAGCTTTTTCGACGCATCGATGAACAGCAACGCGCGCAAGCAGCTGCAACTGTTGCAAGACCTGCGGAATGCCGTGGAACATCAAGAATTCAGTCTGCATTACCAACCCAAGTTCGATGCCCACAACGGCCGCCCCGTCGGTGCCGAAGCGCTGTTGCGCTGGGAGCACCCGACCCAGGGCATGTTGCTGCCGGACAAGTTCATCGAGCTCGCGGAGAAAACCGGGCTGATCATTCCCATCGGCGATTGGGTGCTCAACGAAGCCTGCCGCCAGATGCGCGAATGGTACGTGCTGGGTTACACCGACTGGCGTATCGCGGTGAACCTCTCCGCGTTGCAGTTCTGCCACGCCGGGCTGGTGCAAAGCGTGGCCAAGGCGCTGGCCACGCACCATTTGCCGGCCAACAGCCTGACCCTGGAAATCACCGAAACCACCGCCATGAGCGATGCCGACGCGAGCATGACGGTCTTGCAGGAACTGTCGGACATGGGTGTCGACTTGTCCATCGATGACTTTGGTACCGGCTATTCGAGCCTGATGTACCTCAAGCGGCTGCCGGCCAACGAGCTGAAGATCGACCGCGGGTTCGTGCGTGATCTGGAGCGCGACAGCGATGACGCGGCGATCGTCTCGGCGATTGTCGCCCTCGGTCAGGCGTTGGGCTTGCGCATCGTTGCCGAAGGCGTGGAAACCGGTGTGCAGCAAGACTTCCTCACCCAGCTCGGTTGTGATTCGCTGCAAGGCTATCTGCTCGGCCATCCGTTACCGGCAGAACGCTTCATGCTGGAAATCCACCGCGCCGAACAACTGGAAACCGCCTGACCGGTGGCACAGGTCCATGCAAAAACCGCTAAGGACAGTTATTCTTCCCCTCGACCGCTTACGCTTGAATTGGGGAAAGCTTGCATGGATAAAGTCATCGTCATCACCGGTGGCAGTCGCGGCATCGGTGCCGCCACCGCCCTGTTGGCCGCCGAACAAGGTTATCGGATCTGCATCAACTACCTGGCCGATGAGCAAGCCGCGCAAAGCGTGCTGGAGCAGGTTCGAGCTCTCGGCGCCCAAGCCATTGCCGTTCGCGCCGATGTCAGCATCGAAGACGAAGTGATCGCGTTGTTCAATCGAGTGGACGCCGAACTCGGCCGGGTCACGGCGCTGGTGAACAACGCCGGCACCGTGGGGCAAAAGTCTCGGGTCGACGAAATGTCCGAATTCCGCATTCTGAAAATCCTCAAGACCAACGTCCTGGCCCCGGTGCTGTGCGCCAAGCACGCGATCCTGCGCATGTCGCCCAAACACGGTGGCCAGGGCGGCAGCATCGTCAACGTGTCCTCGGTCGCTGCACGCCTGGGCGCGCCCACTGAATACGTCGACTACGCGGCTTCCAAAGGCGCGCTCGACACCTTCACCATCGGCTTGTCCAAGGAAGTGGCCGGCGAGGGGATTCGCGTCAACGCGGTACGGCCCGGCTACATCTACACCGATTTCCACGCCTTGAGCGGCGATCCGGACCGGGTCAGCAAGCTGGAATCGGCGATCCCGATGGCACGGGGCGGGCGGCCGGACGAAGTGGCCGAGGCCATTGTCTGGTTGCTGTCGGACAAGGCGTCGTATGCGACGGGGACTTTTGTTGATTTGGGTGGCGGGCGCTAGCGCCGGGCATCAAAAGATCGCAGCCTTTCAGAACGACCGGACAATGCGCCCCAATGTTTCCATCGCCTTTTCCGAGTCCTCGGTCCAAGGGCTGCCGTAATTCAAACGAATGCAATTCCTGAAGCGCTGGGCCGGTGAAAAAATCGGCCCCGGCGCGATGCTGATCCCCTGCGCCAACGCCATCTGGAACAATTTCAATGAATCCGTCTGCGCCGGCAGTTCCAGCCACAGAAAGTAGCCACCGGCCGGTTGGCTGACGCGGGTCTGCGCCGGGAAATAGCGGGCGATGGCCGAGAGCATGGCGCTCTGCTGATCTTCCAGCGAATGACGCAGTTTGCGCAGATGCCGGTCGTAACCACCGTGTTGCAGATAGTCGGCGATAGCTGCCTGGGCCGGCATCGACGCACAGAGCGACGTCATGAGTTTCAGCCGTTCGATCTTTTGCGCGTACCGTCCAGCCGCGACCCAACCGATCCGGTAACCGGGGGCGAGGCTTTTGGCGAAGGAGCCGCAGTGCATCACCAGACCTTCGGTATCAAACGCTTTGGCCGGTTTCGGCGCCTGCTGCCCGTAATACAACTCGGCGTAGACATCGTCCTCGATCAGCGGCACTTGATGGCTGCGCAGCAGTTCCACCAAATGCTGTTTCTTCGCCTCGGGCATGGTCGCGCCCATGGGGTTCTGGAAGCTGGTCATGCACCAGCAGGCCTTGATCGGGTGGCGTTCCAGGGTTTGCGCCAACACCCCGAGGTCGATGCCGTCGCGCGGGTGCACCGGGATTTCCACGGCTTTGAGCTTCAGCCGTTCCAGGATTTGCAGGCAGGCGTAGAACGCCGGGGCTTCGATGGCCACCAGGTCGCCGGGTTGAGTCACCGCTTGCAGGCACAGGTTCAGCGCTTCGAGGGCTCCGTTGGTGATCAGCAGTTCTTCCATGGGCAGCATCAGTCCGCCGACCATGTAACGCAGGGCAATCTGCCGCCGCAGCTGTGGATTGCCCGGCGACATGTCGGTGACCACCATGCGCGGGTCCATATCGCGGCTGGCACTGGCGAGCGACCGCGACAGCCGTTGCAGCGGAAACAGGGTCGGGCTGGGGAACGCTGAGCCGAAGGGCACGGTGTTCGGGTCTTTGATCGAGTCGAGGACCGAGAACACCAGTTCGCTGACGTCGACTTCGGTGGACTCGTTGACCTGGCTGCTGATCACCGGCTCGGAAAACGGGCGCGGCGCGTGGGCATTGACGAAATAGCCGGAACGCGGCCGGGCGCGGATCAGGCCTCGACGTTCAAGCAGGTAATAGGCCTGGAACACGGTGGACGGGCTGACGCCGTACGTCTGGCTGGCGTAGCGCACCGAGGGAACGCGCTGGCCGGGACCCAGGACGCCGGAGCGGATCAGTTCAGCGATGTCGTCGGCGAATTTTTCGTAGCGTTTCATCGGGATCCCGCAATCGAATCGATTAACTGTGGCGAGGGAGCTTGCTCCCGCTCGGCTGCGCAGCAGTCGCCAATTTTTCAGGGGCGCTTCGCACCCCAGCGGGAGCAAGCTCCCTCGCCACAAAGGACTGCATCTTAAAGGCTCAACGGTTCATCGGGGCAACAAACCGGCTTTTCGCCACGCTGTAGATGCCGGGATCATCACTGTCGACCACCTTGAAGCTGATGCTCTGCGAGCTGCTGCTCGGCCGTTCGCCAGTCATCGCCACCGACACCGGTACGTCGACAATCTCGCCGGGGGCCAGGCTCAGTCCGGTCTTGCCTTGCAACTGGAAGCCGTCGGCGTCGACGAGGGTCAGGTGGTAGTCCTGGCGTTGCTGGGTCTTGTTGATCACTTTCAGGCTGTAGATGTTTTCGATCTGCCCCTGACTGTTCTCGCGGAACAGGCCGCGGTCCTTGCTGACGTCCAGCGACACCATCGGCCGCTCGATGAGCGCCACCACCAGCGCAGCGATCATCACCAGCAGCACGGCGGTGTAACCGATCAGCCGTGGCCGCAGCAGGTGCGTCTTGCCACCCTGCAACTGGCGCTCGGAGGTGTAGCTGATCAAACCCGGCTCATAGCCCATTTTGTCCATGATCGAATCACAGGCATCAATGCACGCCGCGCAACCAATGCATTCCATCTGCAAGCCGTCGCGGATGTCGATGCCGGTCGGGCAGACCTGCACGCAGAGCTGGCAGTCGATGCAATCACCCAGGCCGACCTCGGCCGGTTTGACTTCACGTTTACGCGGGCCACGGTTCTCGCCACGGGCGACGTCGTAGGAAATGGTCAGGGTGTCTTTGTCGAACATCACACTCTGGAACCGCGCATAGGGGCACATGTGCATGCACACCGCTTCGCGCAGCCAGCCGGCGTTGATGTATGTCGCACCGGTAAAGAACAACACCCAGAACAGGCTGACGCCGCTGATTTGCAAGGTCAGCAATTCTTCGGCCAGCGGGCGGATCGGCGTGAAATAGCCGACGAAGGTCAGGCCGGTGAGCAGACTGATGGCCAGCCATAACGTGTGCTTGGCCGAGCGGCGCATGAATTTGTTCAGGCCCCAAGGCGCGGCTTGCAGCTTGATGCGCTGGTTGCGCTCGCCTTCGGTGATTTTCTCGCACCACATGAAGATCCAGGTCCAGGAACTTTGCGGGCAGGTGTAACCGCACCAGACCCGGCCGGCGAACACGGTGATCGCAAACAGGCCGAACGCGGCAATGATCAGCAGCGCCGAGAGCAGGATGAAATCCTGCGGCCAGAACGTTGCGCCGAAGATGTGGAATTTGCTTTCGGAAAGATCCCAGAGCACTGCCTGCCGGCCGCCCCAGTTCAGCCACACGGTGCCGAAAAACAACAGGAACAGAAAACCCGCGCCGCTCATGCGCAGGGTGCGGAACAGGCCGGTGAAGCTGCGGGTATGGATCAGGTTGTCGCTGGACGCGGCCTTCGTCTTCGGACGCGAAGGCTCATAGGTCTGGATGGTGGGTGTGCTGTCTACGGTTCGGACGGGGATTCTCTCGCTCATGGTCTTTCGCTCATCAGCCTCCATCAGGCGTGAGCACTATGAGCGTCGATCTGTTTGCATAACAGACTCAGGTATTGCAATAAAAGGCAGATCAGATGGTGAAATCGAGCCTCGCTGCGACAAGTTGAAGCACCTGTCGCAGCAGCCCGTTAACGCCGGTCTCAGACACTTGCGGGTGGTTGATCCGGATCGGTCAAATCACCGAATCACTGTCAGTGGCCTTCAAGTGTCGGCGTCCATCGATGGCACCTGCCACGGTCAATGCGTCGGCTTCTGCTTCGGTGATGTAAATCCGCTGGCCGTTGAGGTCCACCGCCGACATGGCTTTGGCCCCGTCAGTGACAATGGTGACGTCCGGACACAGGCGAATTTCCTCGCCATTTTCGGTGGTGAAAAAGCAGGTTTCGTTTTCGATGCGCACGGTCATGGCGTGATCCTTTTTCAGCGGGTGCCTGAAACGTTAGGGCGCCAGAAACTGCCATCGTTCGGTGCAACCGATTAATGGTCGCTGCGGTCCATCTTCCATAGCCCTTCACAAGGACAGCCTCAATGAACGCCTGGTGGCATGAAGTATGGGTGACCCTGCAAGCGGAGTTCGCCGACATCGGCGACGCTTCGCAGCTGACCCGCGTGACCGTGCGCCTGCTGACGGCGGCGGTACTCGGCGGGATTCTCGGTTTCGAGCGTGAGCACAAGGGCAAGGCGGCGGGCGTTCGCACCCACATGCTGGTGGCGATTGGTGCGGCGCTGTTCGTGCTGGTGCCGCAAATGTCCGGTTCGCAGGCGGACGCCATGAGTCGCGTGCTCCAGGGCGTGATTGCCGGGATCGGCTTTCTCTGTGCCGGCACCATCCTGAAAAACGAAGAGGGCGATGAAGGCCACGTCAAAGGCCTGACCACCGCTGCGGGACTGTGGCTGACCGCCGCCATTGGCGTATCGGCGGGGTTGGGGCGCGAGTCGACAGCAGTGCTCAGCACCTTGTTGGCGTTACTGGTACTGAGCGTGATGCCCCGAGTGGTGAAGCGCTTCGAAAAAGATCAGGAACCGTAGGAGCCGCCATGTAGCGGCTCTTCAGCGAAGCGATCAACTGTCTTTATTCAGGCGTAACAATCACCGGTGGCATGGTCGTCGGTGGTTCTTCCCTTGGCGGCGGATTGGTCCCGGGTGGCTCTTGCTCGGGCACCGGTTGCGGGTCGCTCGGCGGGATCACCGGGTTGTCGATGTTCGGATCGGGTGTTTCAGCGGGGAATGGATTGTTCATCGTCCTGTCTCCAGTGGCACATGGCGTGAGTCGTGCTTAAGTTGATTGACCACTGGGCGAGGGAATTGATTCCGGCCAATTGCCTATGAACTTTTCGCGGTGGCAGTCGCTCGGAACCTAAGTGAGTTCATTGCCGGGCGGCTGGCCCGACGGGAAGACATCCAGACACAAGAGCGTCCATGGGGCGTAAAGGAGAGATGCTCGATGACGGCTGAAAAACCGACTGAACTGAGCTACAACCCGCACATGCCACTGTCGCAAGCGCTGTTGCTGCCGCGCATTGCCATTGAAAACACCATGCCGACCCTCGACGGTGGCCAGTTTGCAGTCAAGGCCGTGGTGGGGCAGGACATCGTGGTCACCAGCAAGGTGTTTGCCGACGGTCACGACAAGCTGGCAGTGCGCGTGCGCTGGCGGGCTGAAGGTGATGAAACCTGGCAAAGCGAAGTCATGACCGATCTGGGCAACAACGGTTGGCAGGGCCGCTTCCAGGTGCCGGGTCAGGGCCGCTATGTGTTTTGCATCGAAGCCTGGATCGATCAATTCGCCAGTTTCCGCTATGAGCTCGAGAAAAAACACGCCGCCGCCGTGCCGGTCAGCCTGGAGTTGCAGGAAGGGCGCCTGCACGTTCAGCAAGCCGCCGAACGCAGCGAAGGCCAGCTGAGCGAGCAACTGGCGGCGTTGCACCATGAGTTGTCGGGCCTGCTCGAAACCGAGCAGGTCGCGTTGTTCCTGCACCAGCGTAGCGCCGAGTTGATGGCCCAGGCCGATCACCGGGCCTACCTGAGCCTTAGTGCTGAGTTTCCCATCGACGTTGAGCGCGAACTCGCCCAGTTCGCCAGTTGGTATGAGCTGTTCCCGCGCTCGATCACCGACGATCCGAAGCGCCATGGCACCTTCAATGACGTGCACTCACGCCTGCCGATGATTCAGGACATGGGCTTTGACGTGCTGTATTTCCCGCCGATCCATCCGATCGGTCGCAGCTTTCGCAAAGGGCCGAACAATTCACTGACCGCCGGGCCGGACGATCCGGGCAGCCCCTATGCCATTGGCAGCGAGGAGGGCGGGCACGAAGCGATTCACTCGCAGCTGGGCACCCGCGAAGACTTCCGTCGACTGGTGGCCGCAGCGGCGGAGTACGGGCTGGAAATCGCCCTCGACTTTGCCATCCAGTGTTCCCAGGACCACCCGTGGCTCAAGCAGCATCCGGGCTGGTTCAACTGGCGCCCCGACGGCACGATCAAATACGCGGAGAACCCGCCGAAGAAATACCAGGACATCGTCAACGTCGATTTCTATGCCGTTGAAGCGATCCCCAGTCTCTGGGTGGAGTTGCGCGATATCGTCGTCGGCTGGGTCGAGGAGGGGGTGAAGATTTTCCGCGTGGACAACCCGCACACCAAGCCGCTGCCTTTCTGGCAATGGCTGATTGCCGATGTTCGGGCGTTGTACCCCGAGGTGATCTTTCTCGCCGAAGCCTTTACCACGCCGGCGATGATGGCGCGGCTGGGCAAGGTGGGTTATTCCCAGAGCTATACCTATTTCACCTGGCGCAACAGCAAGACCGAGTTGGCAACGTACTTCACCGAGCTCAATGAGTCGCCGTGGCGCGAATGCTACCGGCCGAATTTCTTCGTCAATACGCCGGACATCAACCCGGCATTCCTGCACGAGTCCGGGCGTCCCGGTTTTCTCATCCGCGCGGTGTTGGCAACCATGGGCTCAGGCCTGTGGGGCATGTATTCGGGGTTTGAGCTGTGTGAGTCGGCAGCGGTGCCGGGCAAGGAGGAGTATCTCGACTCCGAGAAGTACGAGATCCGTCCACGGGACTTCACCGCCCCGGGCAACATCATTGCCGAGATCGCCCAGCTCAACCGCATCCGCCGGCAGAACCCGGCGCTGCAGACGCATCTGGGGCTGAAGGTCTACAACGCCTGGAACGACAACATTCTGTATTTCGGCAAGCGCAGCGCCGATGGCAGCAATTTCATTCTGGTGGCGGTCAACCTGGATCCGCATAACGTCCAGGAGGCGAATTTCGAATTGCCGCTATGGGAAATGGGCTTGTCCGACGACGCCAGCACCCAGGGCGAAGATTTGATGAACGGGCATCGCTGGACCTGGTACGGCAAATATCAATTCATGCGGATCGACCCGGCATATCAGCCGTTCGGGATCTGGCGAATTACCGCTTCTTGAGTCCACCACCAACCCTGTGGCGAGGGAGCTTGCTCCCGCCGGGTCGCGAAGCGGCCCCATTTTCTTCAGGAACATGCGATTAAGCGTTTTTTGCGACTGCTACGCAGCCGAGCGGGAGCAAGCTCCCTCGCCACAAAAGCACCCAATCCAACGGGGCTTACCTTGAATTCAACAGGAGTTTCAAATGGCGAAGAAACCCAAGGCAGCCACCTTCATCAAAGACCCGCTCTGGTACAAAGACGCGGTGATCTACCAAGTTCACGTCAAATCTTATTTCGACTCCAACAACGACGGGATCGGCGACTTTCCCGGCCTGATCGCCAAACTCGACTACATCGCCGAACTCGGCGTCAACACCATCTGGCTCTTGCCGTTCTACCCCTCGCCACGCCGCGACGATGGCTATGACATTGCCGAATACCGTGGCGTCCATAGTGACTACGGGACCATGGCCGATGCCAAGCGCTTCATCGCCGAGGCGCACAAGCGTGGACTGCGGGTGATTACCGAGCTGGTCATCAACCACACCTCCGACCAGCACGCCTGGTTCCAGCGTGCGCGCAAGGCCAAGAAGGGCTCGGCGGCGCGGGATTTCTACGTGTGGTCCGACGATGATCAAAAGTACGACGGCACGCGCATCATCTTTCTCGACACCGAAAAATCCAATTGGACCTGGGACCCGGTGGCCGGCCAATATTTCTGGCACCGTTTCTACTCGCACCAGCCCGACCTGAATTTCGACAACCCGCAAGTGATGAAAGCCGTGCTGTCGGTGATGCGTTACTGGCTGGACATGGGCATCGACGGTTTGCGCCTGGATGCGATCCCGTATCTGATCGAGCGTGACGGCACCAACAACGAAAACCTGCCCGAAACCCACGACGTCCTGAAGCAGATCCGCGCCGAGATCGATGCCAATTACCCGGACCGCATGCTGCTGGCCGAGGCCAATCAATGGCCGGAAGACACCCAGCTGTATTTCGGTGACACCGACAAGAAAGGCCTCAACGGCGACGAATGCCACATGGCGTTTCACTTCCCGCTGATGCCACGCATGTACATGGCGCTGGCCCAGGAAGACCGTTTTCCGATCACCGATATTCTGCGTCAGACCCCGGAAATTCCGGCGAACTGCCAATGGGCGATTTTCCTGCGCAACCACGATGAGCTGACGCTGGAAATGGTCACCGACAAGGAGCGCGATTACCTGTGGAATTACTACGCGGCCGACCGTCGGGCGCGGATCAACCTGGGGATTCGCCGTCGACTGGCGCCGTTGATGGAGCGCGACCGCCGCCGCGTTGAGCTGCTCAACAGTCTGCTGCTGTCGATGCCCGGCACGCCGACCCTGTATTACGGCGATGAAATCGGCATGGGGGACAACATCTACCTCGGCGACCGTGATGGCGTGCGCACGCCAATGCAATGGTCGATCGACCGTAACGGCGGGTTCTCCCGCGCTGATCCGGCCAGCCTGGTATTGCCTCCGATCATGGACCCGCAATACGGCTATCTGTCGGTCAACGTCGAAACCCAGGCCGGCGACCCGCATTCGTTGTTGAACTGGACCCGGCGCATGCTCGCCGTGCGCAAGCAATCCAAGGCGTTTGGCCGTGGCACGCTGAAAATGCTTTCGCCCACCAACCGCCGGGTACTGGCCTACACCCGCGAATACACCGGGGCGGACGGCAAGCACGAGATCATTTTGTGCGTGGCCAACGTTTCCCGAAGTGCCCAGGCGGTGGAGCTGGACCTGTCGGCGTACGTCGGCATGGTGCCGGTGGAGATGCTGGGCGGGAATGCCTTCCCGCCGATCGGCCAGTTGAATTTCCTGCTGACCCTGGCGCCTTACGGCTTCTATTGGTTCGGCCTCGCCGCCGAGAACCAGATGCCGAGCTGGCACGTGGAACCGGCGCAAAGCCTGCCGGACTTCACCACGCTGGTGCTGAAAAAACGCATGGAGGAACTGCTCGAAGCGCCGTCACGCAACACGTTGGAACAGAACATTTTGCCGACCTGGCTGCAGAACCGTCGCTGGTTCGCCGGCAAGGACGCGGCTATCGATCAGGTCGAGCTGGCCTATGGTGTGCGGTTTGGCGATGCCCAGCATCCGGTGTTGTTGAGTGAGATCGAAGTCACCAGCGGCGGCCAGACCAGTCGCTATCAATTGCCGTTCGGCTTCATCGCTGAAGACCAGTTCGGTGCGGCATTGCCCCAGCAACTGGCGCTGTCCCGGGTACGCCGTGGGCCTCAGGTCGGTCTGATCACCGATGCGTTCAGTCTGGAAAACTTCATCCGCGCCGTTTTGCAAGGCATGGACAGCAACACCGTATTGCCCTCGGACGGTGGCGAAATTCGTTTCGAACCTACCGCTGAGCTGGCCAAGCTGGGCCTGACGGCTGAGTCGGAGGTGCGTTATCTGTCGGCGGAGCAATCCAACAGCTCGGTGGTGGTCGGCAACAGCCTGGTACTGAAGCTGATCCGCAAAGTAGCGTCGGGCGTGCACCCGGAACTGGAAATGAGCGCGTATCTGACGGCGGCGGGTTTCAGCAACATTTCGCCGCTGTTGGGTGCAGTGGTGCGCCGCGACGCCGCAGGCGAAGACAACTTGCTGATGATCGCCCAAGGCTATTTGAGCAATCAGGGCGACGCCTGGGAATGGACGCAGAACAACCTCGAACGGGCGCTGCGTGACGAGTTGGCAGATGCCATGTCCGAGCAGGAACAGCACTACAACGCCCTCGGCGAGCTGAAAGATTTCGCCGGCATGCTCGGTCAGCGACTGGGGGAAATGCACAAGATGCTGGCGGCACCGAGCGCCAACCCGGACTTCGAACCGCACGTCACCACGGCGAAGGAAGCGTTGGCCTCGGCCAAGGACGTCGCGGCGCAAATCGAGCACGCCCTGAAGTTGCTCAAGCAGCATCAAAACGAACTGAACCCCGCAGACAAAACACTGGTCAGCCATTTACTGGACAACAAAAAAGCCATCCTCGCCCATGTGCAGGCGTTGGCCAAAAAGACTGCCGGTGGCCTGCGAATTCGCGTGCATGGCGACTTGCACCTCGGCCAGGTGCTGGTGATCAAGGGCGATGCGTACCTGATCGATTTCGAAGGCGAACCCGCACGGCCGTTGCACGAACGACGGGGCAAGCACAGCCCGTACAAGGATGTCAGCGGCGTCCTGCGCTCCTTCGATTACGCGGCGGCCATGACGATCAACGTGCACAACGTCGATAACACGGCTCAGGCCCAGGCGGCTCGCGAGCGAGTAGCGGATCGCTATTTGAGTGAAGCCAGGCAGGCATTTGTCGACGCTTATCGGCTGGCGGCAGCTACGCTTGGTCATGCGTGGCAAGATCCGGAAGGCGAGGACGCTGCGCTGGCGTTGTTCGGCCTGGAGAAGGCGGCGTACGAAGTGGCCTATGAGGCGGAAAACCGTCCCGGCTGGCTGCCCGTGCCGTTGCACGGTTTATATGGACTATTGAGTGGGCTTAAACCCTTTTCCGATCTTGGTGGAGAGTAGTCATGAGTTTCTCGAACAAGGAACAGGGTCAGCATCAAAAAGAAGCACTGCTACCCAAGGCGCGGGATATCGACGCGTTGGTGCGTGCCGAGCATCACGATCCCTTTGCCATTCTCGGTCCCCACGGCGATGGCGCCGGCGGGCAGTTCATTCGGGCTTACTTGCCGGACGCTTTAAGCGTACATGTGGTGGCCAAAGAATCCGGGGAGGAGCTTGGCCCGCTTGAGGCGACGCAGACCCCCGGGTTGTTCGTCGGCCACTTCGATCGGGCGCAACCCTACCTGCTGCGTACGCGCTGGGCCGGCGGCGAACAAACCGCCGAAGATCCCTACAGCTTTGGCGCGTTGCTCGGTGACATGGATTTGTATCTGTTCGCCGAGGGCAATCACCGTGACTTGAGCAGCGCCCTGGGTGCGCAGTTGAAAACCGTGGACGGCGTTGAGGGCGTGCGTTTCGCGGTCTGGGCGCCGAATGCCAGGCGAGTGTCGGTGGTCGGAGATTTCAACGTCTGGGATGGTCGCCGCCATCCGATGCGCCTGCGTCATCCCACCGGGGTCTGGGAGCTGTTCATCCCGCGCCTGCAAGCGGGGGAGGCCTACAAATACGAAATCCTCGGCAAGGACGGCATTCTGCCGCTCAAGGCCGACCCGATGGCGCTGGCCACCAGCCTGCCACCGGACACCGCTTCGAAAGTCGCCGCGCCATTGAAGATCGACTGGCAGGACCAGGACTGGATGCAGTCCCGTGGCGAGCGTCACCGCCCGAGCGCGCCGTTGTCGATCTACGAACTGCACGCCGGATCCTGGCAATGCGAACTGGACGATCTGGGCGAAGTGTCCCGCCAGTACACCTGGCCCGAGCTAGCCGAGCGATTGATCCCGTATGTCAAGGAGCTTGGCTTCACCCACATCGAACTGATGCCGATCATGGAGCACCCGTTCGGTGGTTCGTGGGGTTACCAGTTGCTGTCGCAATTCGCCACCAGTGCCCGCTACGGCTCGGGCGACGAGTTTGCGGCGTTCGTCAACGCCTGCCACCAGGCGGACATCGGTGTGATCCTCGATTGGGTGCCGGCGCATTTTCCCACCGACACCCACGGCCTGGCGCAGTTCGACGGCACCGCGCTGTACGAGTACGGCAACCCGCAGGAAGGCTTTCACCAGGATTGGGACACGCTGATCTACAACCTCGGGCGCACCGAAGTCCACGGCTATATGCTGGCGTCGGCGCTGCACTGGCTCAAGCATTTCCATGTCGATGGCTTGCGGGTCGATGCGGTGGCGTCGATGCTCTACCGCGATTATTCGCGCAAGGCCGGCGAGTGGGTGCCGAACCGTCATGGCGGTCGGGAAAACCTCGAGTCCATCGACTTCCTGCGCCATCTCAACGACGTCGTGGCACTGGAAGCCCCTGGCGCGCTGGTGATTGCCGAAGAGTCCACGGCGTGGCCGGGCGTCAGCCAGAGCACGCAACAGGGCGGGCTGGGCTTTGCCTACAAATGGAACATGGGCTGGATGCACGATTCGCTGCATTACATCCAGCAAGATCCGGTGTACCGCGCCCATCACCATAACGAACTGAGTTTCGGCCTGGTCTACGCCTGGTCCGAGCGTTTCATCCTGCCGATTTCCCATGACGAAGTGGTGCATGGCAAGCATTCGCTGATCGACAAGATGCCGGGCGACCGCTGGCAGAAATTCGCCAACCTGCGGGCCTACCTGAGTTTCATGTGGGCGCACCCGGGCAAGAAACTGCTGTTCATGGGTTGCGAATTCGGCCAGTGGCGCGAGTGGAACCACGACCAGCAACTGGACTGGTACTTGCTGCAGTATTCCGAACACAAAGGCGTGCAGAAACTGGTCGGCGACCTCAATCGCCTGTACCGCGAAGTACCGGCGCTGCATGAGCAGGACGATGTGCCGCAAGGCTTCCAGTGGTTGATCGGCGATGACGCGATCAACAGCGTCTACGCATGGTTGCGCTGGAGCAAGGACGGCAAACCGGTGTTGGTGGTGGCCAACTTCACCCCGGTGCCCCGTGAGGCTTACCGCATTGGCGTGCCATTTGCCGGCCGCTGGACCGAGTTGCTCAACAGTGACTCGGCGACCTACGCCGGTTCCAACTATGGCAACAGCGGTGGTACCTCGACCGAGGAAGTGTCGAGCCATGGGCAGGCGTTGTCGCTGGTGCTGAACCTGCCGCCGTTAGCGGTGTTGATGTTGAGTCCGCAGGGCTGATCCCAGACCGCGTCGCTTCTATCGCGGGCAAGCCCGCTTCCACAGGTATCACCGTTGAACCTGTGGGAGCGGGCATGCCCGCGATGGCGTCAGCCCAGCCATGCAGCGCTTGAGGTCTGATCCTCACCACCGCATCCGCACACCGAGGCTGCCAATGATCCCGTTCAAATCATTGTCATCTACGTCGCTGCTGTAGTCGGCGCTGACATACAGGCTCACTGCCGGGGTCATCCGTGCTACCAGGCCCAAGCCCAGTTCGACCGTCGACGATTTGCGACTGCTGCTGATCTTGTCGACCTGATCGAGGGTCACGGTATTGCCGGTGTATACGGTGTGCCACAAGTTGGTCCGCACATAGGGTTCGATGGGCAGGCCATTGATATCGTAGCTACCTTTCAATTTAGCGCCGACCCGGCCGCTCCATGACGTCAGATCGCTGGAGGACGCATTGCCCGAGCCCGCATACGGGGTGTCCAGGGTGATCCGCTGATTGATCAACTGCGCTTGGGGTTCCACCACCCAGTTTTCGCTGATGCCAATCGGGAAACCGCCTTCGACCGACAACGTCACCGCGCTGCCTTCGGTGGCTTGGCGCGCTCCTTTTTCGTTGCGGCTGAAGCCATTGACTCGGCCACCGCTGGCCGACAAATCGACGTGCCAGCCTTGTGGCCCGGTCAGGCTGTAGTAAGCGCCGAGGCTTTGGCCTTGCAGGTTGAGGGTGTCGCTGTGCGGGTCGGCCAGGGCGCGGTTGGTCAGCAAGCCATTGCTGTTGCCCTGGTACTGGCTGACTCCACCGATCAGGCCGACCCGTTGCGTATGGCCGCTGCCGCTTTGCAGCGTGAGGAGGGCCGGGCTTCTCATTTCGCCTGAGCCGGGGATCGTAAACCCTTGAGCCAGCGCGTCAGTTTGTGCCTGGCGGGACGCTTTTCCGTAGAGCTGGTCCCAGGCGTTGGGTGTGGCATCTTCGGTGGTCAATTGGCTACTTCGCGTGTCGGCGACGCTGATGCGGCCGGGATATTTGCTGGCGAGCGCGGGCAAGGTGAGGACCGGGATGTCCTGGCGATACCAGGGCGTTGTTTCGTCCTCGGCCGGTTGCGCCTGAACTTCCATGGAGGAGCACAGCAGGAGCGAGCTCGAGACAGTGCAAAAAGTGACTTTAATCTCTTGTTGGGTGAGTGAAGTTTTCATGGTGGTTCTACCTTGCTATCGCATGCCGTACTCGCCTTGGCGTCTCTCCTACCCCGAATGAGGGGCGACCGAATGGAAGGGGGCAAGCCGGGGGCCGCCCGTATACGCGGGTGTCTTGGGGGCTTGCCCCTGATTGTGATTCCGGGGGTAGTAAGGTGGAGTCAAGTGGACCCCCACCACTGCGTCAAGAAAATGGCCGATAAATGGTATGGGTATTTTACGGATTGTAAGTGACTGATTTACGTCGCCTCTATAAGTACTTGTTAAATGGAAAAATCGTCAAAAAAGTCACGATCTAGAGCCTTTGCTCGGTGTTTACCAGCGCACCCTGACTCCCAGATTAGCGACCACACCCCGTTGCTGATTGCTGTCGATATTGCTGCTGTAATCGACATTGACATACGCGCTGACGCTGGGCGCGAGGGGCAGGTTCGCGCCGATGCCCACATCGAGCCAGGATGACTGCTGCTCGGTGTCGATATCGGTGGTACCGGCAAAAGTGACCGTGTCGGTGCCCGAAAAGGTGTGCCACAGATTCGCCCGCAGATAGGGTTCCAGTGGCAGTCCGCTGACGTCATAGCGACCTTTGAGGCGAGCACCGACTCGGCCGATCCAGGAGGGATCGGCATCGAACGCCACATCGGAGATGCCGTCGTGCTGGTCATCGAGTTCGATCTGTTGATGGATGATTTGCGCCTGGGGTTCGATCTCCCAGTCGTTCGCCACCGCGAACGGATAACCGGCCTCCACAGACAGGGTCACGGCGTGTCCGTCGTTGTCGATTTTCAGGCCGCGTTCGGAGTGACTGTCACCGTCGAGCCGGGTGTACATCGCGACGGCGTCGAAGTAGGCATTGCCCGGATCGGTCAATGTCCAATAGGCACCGAAGCTGTCGCCTTCGAGTTCGACCTTGCCAGCGCGTTTGTCTTCAAAGCCTTGGTTGAACCCATCGACATCACCCTTCAAGCGGCTGTGGCCGACGAAGAAACCCGTACGCTGGGTTTGCCCACCTGCCAATTGCGAACTGAACAGATCATTGCCGACCTGGAAACCGTTCAGCGAGCCGTCGAGTTTCGGCGTGACGGTGCCTGCCCAGGTCTGCTCGAAGTTCTTGCCATAGACCCGTCCCCAGCCCGCAGCAAACGCACCGGTCTCGGTCAGCAGGCGTTGGTCGCCCTGACGATCGTGGAAGGTGCCGAGTGCATTCAAGGCCAGCTGTGCCGCTGCGGGTGGCAATGCCGACCACGTCGGCACTTCCGGGCGATACAGGGGAATGGGCGCGGCGCCGGGGGCGGGTGTCGGCAGCGCGGGGCTGCCGGCCGCTGCCACTGGCGCCGCTACCAGCGGCACCAGAATCGGCGGCAAGGCTGGATCAGGGTTGGGCACTTCGACCAATGGCGCTGCCGCCACGGATGAACTCAAGTACCAACTGTTCTCGCTGCCAGGCGTTACACCGCCTTTGAACAGGACGTAATCGAAAGCACCCACCGACACCGGCGCCTTCAGGCTGAAGGCGTCATTGCTGCTGACTGCGGTGCCTTGGGCCTGGACCACTTGAATGCCGTTTTGCAGGGTTTGCGCACCTGCGCCGCCCAGGTTGCTGACGGTGATTGCAGTGGAACCGGTCAAGGTGCCGTCGTTGACCACCAGTTTGTCGCTGGGCGAGTTGTCGTCGCCCAGTACGCTTTGCACCCACAACTGGCCGCCATTACCTGCGTAATTGCCTTGCACGGTCAGGGTGTCGCTGGTGCGGGTGTTACCGCTGCCGAGATCGATGGTCCCGGCGTTGTTCAAGGTGACACGCTGGCCAGCGGTGAACGGCGTGATGCTGCCTTGGGTGGACGTTATGACGCTGCTGCCGTCGACGTTGAACTCGCCTCTGCCGGTGACGCTGTCGCCGAGCACGAAGTTACCGTCGACGTCGAACCGGGCGCCATTGCTCAGGCTGACAGTCTCCCAGTTGGTGTAACGGGCGGCGCCAGCGGATGCGGTGTGATCAAAGGTTAACTGATCGGTGCCAGGGCCACCGTCGATGCTCGGGGTCAGGGCGAGTGTGGTTTCACTCAGGTTGCGCACAATAGCGCTGTCATTGTCATCGCCCATCAGGATCGCCGAGCGGATGATGCCGCCACCGTCCCATAGAAATGTGTCATTGCCGGCACTGGCGCGGATTTCGCCAACGATCTCGCCGCCGGTCACGGTAATGCTGTCGTTGCCGCCGCTGACGCTGACGTTGCCGCCAATCCTGCCGCCGGAAACGATGATGGTGTCAGTGCCGAACCCGGTGACCAGGTTGCCGATGATTTGCCCGCCAGACAGGTCGAACAGGTTGTTGTCGAGTTTCATGTCGACCCGGCCGATGGTGCCCCCGGTCATTCGGGCGGTATCACCGTCCTCGAAGGCGCCGACAATCGTACCGCCGGTCATCAGGAAAAAGTCGCGGTTATCACCTTGGGCCAGGGCCTGGATCGTGCCACCGCTCATGGTGAAATTGTCGATGCCATTGCCTTGGTTGACGGCTCCGGTGACTTGCCCGGCGCTGATGTTGAAGAAGTCCGCGCCGTCGCCCTGATCGATGATGCCGACGATCTGCCCGGAATCCATGTTGATGGTGTCGATGCCGGCGCCGAACGTCACGTTGCCATTGATCGTGCCAGTGCCGTTGGTGGGAAGGTTCAAGGTGTTGTTGCCGGCCAGATCGCTCAGGGGGCCGCCGGTGCCACTGTCACACAAATGGGTATCGTTGCCGGCTGTAGGGGTGAAGGTACACGCCGCCTGGGCGGTATGAGGCCAACCGATGAACAGCAGGAAGGAGAACGCGCAGGCGCTGTAACGGTATTTGGGCAGGTCGGTAGCAGATGTCATGCAAGTCCCTCGCACGTTGATCAGTGGCTGACTGGCCTGTTGTCAACAGTGACAAGGCATCAGCACCTTCGGCAGCGCAGGTTGCGAGACAGCATCAGCAAAGTGATTTCCCTTATTCGGGAAACTTCGGCAACGGTGGCTACGGTGTTTTTCCTGTTCGTAACAGAATCGGTACGGACGTCACGACCGTAACAGCAGTTTTCGGACACCGCTACTGACACAAATGACAGGTCGCCTGAATATTTGACCGGGCGAGGGCGCAGGTTCGCGCGCCTAGAGATGGACTTCTACTGCCAGCGGCAAGTGATCCGACAGGTGGGTCCAGGGCTTGCTGCCGAGTATTTTTGGATCGTGGCTGCTGGCATTGCGCAGATAGATACGATCCAGCCGCAGCAATGGAAAGCGCGCCGGGTAGGTTTTGGCAGGGCGACCGTGGTGGCGTTCGAACGCTTCGTGCAGATAGTCGCGGCGGGCGAGGGCGGCGTTGCCTTGCAGTTGCCAGTCGTTGAAATCGCCGGCGATGATCACGGGTGCGTCGTCAGGCAGGGATTCGAGCAATTGGCAAAGCAACTGCAGCTGCAACTGACGATGGCTTTCCAGAAGACTGAGATGCACGCAGATGGCGTGGACTTCGGCGTGCCCCGGCACATCGAGCACGCAGTGCAGCAAGCCGCGACGCTCCGGGCCGGTAATGGACACGTCGAGGTTGCGGTATTCGCGAATCGGGTACTTCGACAGCAGGGCGTTGCCGTGGTGGCCGTCGGGGTAGACCGCGTTGCGTCCGTAGGCGAAATCGCTCCACATGCTGTCCGCCAGAAACTCGTATTGCGAGGTCTGCGGCCAGTTGTTGTAGCGGGACGAATGGCCGTCATGCTCGCCGACGACCTCCTGCAGAAACACCAGGTCCGCCGACGTGCTGCGCACCGCTTCTCGCAGCTCCGGGAGGATGAAACGCCGGTTCAGGGCGGTGAAGCCCTTGTGGGTATTGACCGTCAGCACACGCAAGCGATGAATGGCCGGGGGATTGGCCAGTGGCACCGACTCGGCCGTCTGTGACTTGGAATGGGTGGTCACGTTCACTCCTCTGAATGCGGATGGCTTATGTATGCGACTGATACAGCGACGGGCAGTTCAGTTTGGGTGATCGCGTGATCTGCTCCGTTCAATTGCAGGAGCAAGCAGGATCCAGCATTCAGGATTCGCTCAATTCAGACAAACACGATTTCATAGGGCAAACGCATTCGCTCCAGCAGCACTCGGGGCAACAGCGGGGCGATGCCGATGGCGGGTTCGCCGTCCAGCTGACTGGCGTAAGCATGGGTGGCATGGCTTTTACGGGCGACTGTCCAGGTGTCCAGGCGCAGCTTGCGCGCGCGATGCCAGGGGATCAGTTCGCGATCCCGCGCTGGCCAGTGCCACGCCCAGACCGGCACTTCGTTGAATGTCGCGCCGGCGATGGTTGCTGCGTTGGCGCTGGCACGGCCCACGGCATCATGGTCGCTGAGACCGTCCGCAGCCCAGGTGCTGAACACCACGTCGCCGGGGCGCAGGTAACGGGCTATGAATTGGGTCAGTTCAAGTTCGTGCTCAGCCAGGACGTTGTCGGTGAAGCCGCCGCGAATCCATTTCAGGCTGTGCATCGGCAACCCAAGCCGACGCAGGGCTTCGACGCTCTCCTGGGAACGAAACACACTCAAGCGCTTTTCCGACCACTGCTGCGAGCCCGGATGGCTGGCGCTGCCGTCGGTGATCGAAATCAATTGCAGGGGGTGGCCCATCGTGCTCAGCAGTTGCAACAAGCCGCCGCAGGTCACCACTTCGTCGCCGGGATGCGGGGCGATCACCACGGCACGGGCACCGGGCGGAACCAGGGATTGCGTGCTGATGACCGGGATGTTGTCCAGTTGCAGGGCACTGTTCCAGATCTGTGCTGGCAGGCTGCCTTCGTTGAGGGAAACAGGTTTCATGAGGCTACGTCCTTGTGTCGTTACGCCTTCAGTCGTGCCCGATGCTGACAAGACCCGTGAGGGCGGGTTGATAACGATGCGCGGCATTCCCAACCCTGGAATGCCGCGAATCGAGTATTGCTCATGGAACGTTATCCGTCGCGTCCGAGGTTCCCAACGGCGATTTTTTAGCTGGCCGGTACACCGCGGATGTTTTTACTCCTCTTCCTCACGTTGCAACTCGAACAGCAGCAGCGAGCGGCCGGTGACCGAATACTCGTGACCGAACTTGAAACGCTCCTGGCCGCGGATCGACGGCTGGTTGGTGTCGATCATGCAGGTCCAGAACCCACCGTCCGGCACTTCCGGCAGCAGGAAGTTGACGATGTCGTGATGGGCATTGACCACCAGCAGCAGGGTCGCGTCGGCGCCTTTACGGCGAATGCCGGTTTCCTGTGCGCGGCCATCAAGCAGCATGCCCATGCAGCGATTGTGCGCATCGTGCCAGTGTTCGGTGGTCATTTCGCTGCCGTCCGCCGCCAGCCAGGTAACGTCCTTGACGCCAATGTCTTCGTTGTAATTGCCGACCAGAAAGCGTCCACGCCGCAGGATCGGGTAGGCCAGGCGCAATTTGATCAGGCGTTTGACGAACTTGAGCAGCGCCTTGCCGTCTTCGCTGAGGTCCCAATTGACCCAGCCGATTTCGCTGTCCTGACAATAGGCGTTGTTGTTGCCGTCCTGGGTGCGGGCGAACTCGTCGCCGGCCACCAGCATCGGCGTGCCCTGGGCCAACAGCAGCGTGGCAAAGAAGTTACGCATTTGCCGATGCCGCAATTCGTTGATTTCCGGGTCGTCGGTCGGGCCTTCGACGCCGTGGTTCCAGGACAGGTTGTTATTGCTGCCGTCCTGATTGTTTTCGTCGTTGGCTTCGTTGTGTTTGTCGTTGTACGACACCAGATCGTTGAGGGTGAAACCGTCGTGGGCGGTGATGAAGTTCACTGAGGAATACGGCCGCCGGCCACGCTGATTGAACATCTCGCCGGAAGCGGTCATGCGGCTGGCAAAGTCAGCCAGTTGCCCATCGTCGCCTTTCCAGAAAGCGCGCACGGTGTCGCGAAACTTGTCGTTCCACTCGACCCAGCCCGGCGGGAAGTTGCCGACCTGATAACCGCCAGGTCCGCAGTCCCATGGCTCGGCGATCATCTTGACCTGGCGCAACACCGGGTCCTGCCGGCAGGCCACGAGGAAGCTGTGGCGCTCGTCGAAACCGTCGTGGTAGCGCCCGAGAATGGTCGCCAGGTCGAAGCGGAAACCGTCGACATGCATTTCCGAGGCCCAGTAGCGCAGGGAGTCGGTGACCATTTGCAGCACGCACGGGTGGCTCAGGTCAAGGGTGTTGCCGGTGCCGGAATCGTTGATGTAGAAGCGTTTGTCATCGGGCATCAAGCGGTAATACGAGGCGTTATCGATGCCGCGCATGGACAGGGTCGGGCCTTGCTCGTTGCCCTCGGCGGTGTGGTTGTAGACCACGTCGAGGATCACTTCCAGATTGGCTTCGTGCAGGTGCGCGACCATCTCTTTGAATTCGGCGATCTTGCCGCTGGCCAGGTAACGCGGGTCGGGGGCAAAGAAGGCGATGCTGTTGTAGCCCCAGTAATTGGTCATGCCTTTGTGCAGCAGATGCTGGTCGTTGACGAAGGCGTGGATCGGCAGCAACTCCACGGTCGACACGCCGAGTTTACGAATGTGTTCCAGCACGTCGTCGACCATCAGGCCGGCGAAGGTACCGCGTACGTTTTCCGGTACGGAAGGGTGGCGCATGCTGATGCCGCGCACGTGGGTCTCATAGATGATGGTCTTGTCCCACGGCACGCTGACGCGATGGTCATGGCCCCAGGTGTGCGCAGGGTCGATGACTTTGCACTTGGGCACGTAAGGCGCGCTGTCACGTTCATCGAAACTGAGGTCGGCGTCGGGATGGCCGATGGTGTAGCCGAACAACGCTTCGGACCATTTCAACTGGCCGACCAATTGCTTGGCATAAGGGTCGATCAGCAGCTTGTTGTGGTTGAAGCGATGTCCGTTGGCCGGGTCATACGGACCGTAGACGCGGTAGCCATAGATCAGCCCCGGATGGGCGTCAGGCAGGTAGCCGTGGTAGATCTCGTCGGTGTATTCCGGCAGTTCAATGCGTTCCAGTTCCACTTCGCCCGCATCATCGAAAATGCACAGTTCGACCTTGGTGGCGTTGGCAGAGAACAAGGCAAAGTTGACCCCTAGACCATCCCAGGTCGCACCCAGCGGAAAGGGCAGGCCTTCACGGATTCGCGAGGGCTCGGCATGGGGGGCTGGCGTGTCTTTTTTTGGACGGGTCATAGATGCTCCTGCAATGGACAAAAACGGATACGGAACGTGTGGCAGCGAGCAGGCTCGTTCCCACAGGTGTTTTGCGGGGATGAGCGCGCCCGCAGTGGCGAGCTGACCCGCCACTTACTCATTCAGGACTACAGCTGAAAATCAGACCGCTGGCGGTTTTCGTGCCGCGCGGGGCTTTTTCGCGGCGGCTTTTTCACCGGGAGGAACGACGGAAGACGCCGCGGCCGGTTTGGCTTTCGCCTTCGCCGCTGCCACCTTGACCTCGCCTGCCTTGCCATTGGCGGTTTTGCTGACGGCAGGTTTGCTGGCCGGCGCCTTCGGCGGTTTTTTCGGCGCCAGGGCTTCGGCCTCTGCCAGCTTGCGCGCCATCTCCCAGTGGCGCGATTCCTGGCCTTCGGGTTTTCCTTCCGACTCCCAGATCTGATAGGCAAACTCGCGGATGCGTTTATCGTCGGTACTCATCGCAATGCTCCTGAACTGAACTCAAGTGTCGATAGTTTGGATAATGAGATTGACCGGGAAATCCCCCAGCGCGTCGCTGATTAACAGCTCCTTGTGTTCTGTGACTGTGGCGCTGGAAAAAAGTCCCTTCAGATTTTCGTCTGCAGTGGTGAACGGCAAATGGATCCGGGTATCGCCCCACTGCGGCGCGTCCACGTGTGGCACGGCACCGTTTTCCAGCAGCGGCGCGCAACGGATCGGCACGATGACGATGGCGCGTTTACCCTCCCATTCGCGAACAAACCCAAGCACCCGATGGGCCTGGCTGCCGATGATGTCGAGCGCCTGGTAAGTGCCGTGTCGAAACAGCTCGGCGTGCTCGGCACGCAGGTTTAAAGTCCGCGCAATCAAGGCTTGCTTGATGCGCCCGTCGCGCCAGTGCGCCACCAGATCAGGCAGATCGAACGGCTGCTGCAAGGCCTGTTGGCGACTGGCGTAATCCACCGGGCGGCGGTTGTCCGGATCGACCAGCGAGAAGTCCCAGAACTCGTTGCCCTGATAAAGATCCGGCACACCCGGCACGGTCATGCGCAGCAAAGTTTGCGCCAATCCATTCAGGGCGCCGGGTACGGCAATCGTCCGGGCTACCTTGGCGAGGGCGGTGCGCAACAGGTCACCTTCAGGGCTCAGCAACAGGCGTTGGGTGAAGCGTTCGGTCGTTTGTTCGTAGACATCGTTGGGCGCGCTCCAGCTGCTCTGCAACTTGGCTTCGCGCAGGGCTTTGCGTTGCCATTGGCTGATGCGTTGGGCGTAGGCTTCAAGCGCCTGTTGGTCGTCGGGGCGCAAGTCCAGCGGCCAACTGCCAAGGAGCGCTTGATAGAGAAACAGTTCATCACCGGCAGACGGCATCTGGTCATCGTCGCGCAGCGGGCGGGCGAGGGCGCGCCAGAGACCGATCTGTTCGACGTACCATTTACTGCGCTCACTCAAGACGGCCAGGCGCGCGCGGGTATCTTCGCCACGCTTGTGATCGTGGGTCGCGGTGGCGAGCAGGTTGTCGGGAAACAGCTGCAGACGCTTGCGGTTGGCTTCATGGAAATCGGCCGCCGGCGCACTGAATTGCTCGGTGCTGAAGCCCACGTCATTTCGTGACAGCAGCACCGCCGAGCGATAGAACGCGGTGTCTTCCACGGCTTTCGCGGCGGCGGGAGACGTCAGCTGTTGAAAACGCACGCAGGCATGCTTGAGGCGCTTGCGCAGGCGTCCGGCAGGGCGCTTGCGCCAGGCCTCGCCACCGAGCCAATTGGCCAGGCAGTCGAGCACCGGCCAGTCGGCCTCGCCCAGTGTCTGGCGGGCGCCGTCCATGGCCTGCTGGAAAAACACCTCGTCCTGGGCCGAGCGTCCAAGGGCGCTGATGTAAGTGCGGTACACCGAGAAATGCACGATCAATTCCTGCAACGCTCGCCGGATCGCGCCGAGCGTCAAATCGCGGGTCATCAGGTCGTCCCGGGCCACTTGCAACAAAGCCTGGGCCACGCTTTCGAAATCCCCGGCGAGCGAGCCATTGAGGATCTGCTGCCGCGCCAGTTGCGCTTCCTGGCGGAAATCGGCCGGGCGTTCGCTGTAGCGTTGCCAGACTTCACCCAAGGTTGTCTCGCCGTCGGGGTCGTGTTGCAGCAGCGACAACTGATTCATGAATTCGTAGCCGGTGGTGCCATCCACCGACCAGTCGCGGTGCAGGGTTTCGCCTTCGCCAAGGATTTTTTCGACGTAGATTGGCAAGTGCCGGCCCGGCGCCAAGCTGTCGACTCGCCGCCGCAGTTTGCGGCAGTAGCCCCGTGGATCAGCCAGACCGTCGATATGGTCGATGCGCAAGCCGTCGACCAGCCCCTCAGCCACCAGTTGGAAAATTTTCGCGTGGGTCGCCTCGAATACCGCTGGACGCTCGACCCGCAATCCACCCAGTTCGTTGACATCGAAAAAGCGCCGCCAATTGATGTCATCGGCGGCGGTGCGCCAACTGGCGAGGCGATAGCTTTGGCGTTCCAGCAGGTCGTGCAGTCGCTGGAAGCCTTCGCTGGTCTGCGAGTCGTAGGCTTTCAGATTGTTCTCGATGCCTTGCAGAACCGCGGGATGGCTGGCCAGTTCGCGCAACTCGTCTTTCAACGGAATCGCCAGGCTGTGGGCGTCAGTTTGATAGCTCAGGGTGCTGAAACGGTCGGCCAGTAATCTGAGCGGCTCGGCTTCGGCCTTGAGCAGTTCACCGTAATGGCTGGGGCAAATGGGGAAGTGATGATCGTAATGTTCGACATAAAACCCACCGCGCTCATCGAAGCGCAGCTTCAAGGTGCCGTCCTGCAGGGCGACGCCGTAGTCGCTGCCAAGAAATGGCAACAGCAGCTGTCCTTCCATCAACGGATCGGGCGAGTGCCACTGGATATCGAAGAACTCGCCGTACGGGCTCAGCCGTCCCCATTCCAGCAAGTCCAGCCACCAGGGATTGTCGTTGCCGCCAACCGCCATGTGGTTGGAAACGATGTCGAGAATCAGCCCCATGTTTTGCCCGCGCAACGCGCTGACCAGACGCCGCAGTGCGGGTTCGCCGCCCAGCTCCGGATTGACGGTGGTCGGGTCTACCACGTCATAGCCGTGCATCGAGCCGGCGCGGGCGCTCAGCAGGGGCGAGGCGTAGACATGGCTGATCCCGAGGCGGGCGAAGTACGGTACCAGAGGCACCGCATCGTCCAGGGTGAAGCCTTTATGGAATTGCAGCCGCAGGGTTGCCCGTAAGGGCAGCATCGTCGCTTGATTCATTGGTCACGCTCGGCCGCCTGGAGTCGCGCACAGGCGAGCAGTTCCAGACGCCGGGCGGCGTCTTCGTGATCGAGCAGTGCTTCGCTGTAACCGGGCAGGCGTCGCGACCAGTTCGGGTGGGCATCGATGGTGCCGGGCAGGTTGGCCTGCTGCTCGATTCCCAGTGCATCCTCAAGCGGCAACAAGACCAGCGGCGCACGGGTGTGGCCGAGGAAACGCACGCTGGCGTCGAGCACCTGATCGGTCTCGTGGGACTCTTCGCGAAAGTTCTGCGGATCCTGGCTCAACGTCCGGCGCAAGCCTTCACGCTCGCGTTCGCGATGTTGGCGCCACTCGATTTCGCCGTTGGCATCGACCATGCCGAGGCGGGCGTTCCAGTCGATGTCGCGACCATGCCACCAGCCATTGAGCGTCGGTAGGTCGTGGGTACTGGTGGTCGCCAGGGCGTTGTCCGGCCATTCGAGAATCGACTTGAAGTGAGTGTTGTCCTGCTCGAACAGCAGCACACGCATGCCCAGAATTGAACGGACGATGAGTTTTTCCCGCAGGCCATCCGGCACGGTGCCAAGGTCTTCGCCGAGGACGATGGCCTGATGCCGATGGGATTCCAGCGTCAGCAGGCGCAGCAAATCGTCGACCGGGTAATAAAGGTAGGCGCCGTCGGCGGGTGATGCGCCGTTGGGGATCACCCATAAACGTTGCAGGCCCATGACGTGGTCGATCCGCAGGCCTCCGGCATGGGCGAAATTGGCCCGGAGCATTTCGATGAAGGCGCGGAAACCGTGGCGCACCAGGCCTTCCGGTGAAAACGCCGAGATCCCCCAACCTTGACCGGTGCGATTGAGAATGTCCGGTGGCGCGCCAACCGTCAGCGCAGCGAGCAATTCATCCTGGCGGCTCCAGGCCTGGCTGCCACCGCCATCGGCACCCACCGCCAGATCGGCGATCAGGCCAATGCCCATGCCACTGCTGCGGGCGGCGGCTTGCGCGCGCTCCAGGCAGCGGGTGATCAACCACTGGCAGAAGGCGAAGAAACCAATGCGCCCGGCGTTCTCTTCGGCGAATTCAGCCAGCGCGGCGCTGCGCGGGTTGCGCCATTGTTCCGGCCACTCACGCCAATCGAGGCTTTCACCCTTGGCGGCCCGGGCTTCCTGGATGGCTTCGAAGCGGCAGTGGTTTTCCAGGGCTTCGCCACCGGCGTGGCGAAAACTGCTGAAGTCGGCGTGCAATGGGTGTTCGCCATGCACGAAGCCCTCGTACAGGGCCTGCAATAGTCTGTGTTTGGCTTCGGCGGCGGTAGGCCAGTCGATCAGTGGCAGTTCTTCAAGGTGCTTGAGTCGGTCACCAAGGCCCGTGGCATCAATGGCGGCGCGCATGGCCCGCTCACCGAGAATGGCCCCCGGCGCGCAGTACAGGCTATTGAGAAACAAACGACTGGACGGCGAATAAGGGCTGTAACGCTGAGTATCGTTGCTGAACATCGCGTGCAGCGGGCTGATCGCCAGTGCTTCGGCACCGCGCTCGCCGGCTACCCGCGCGAGATCTTCCAGCGCCTGGGTATCACCGAACCCGCCGTCGCCGGCACGCCGCAAGGCATACAGTTGAACGCTCAGGCCCCAGGTGCGGGGGATCGCGCTGTCGACCGCATCGCCGACGCTGAAGCAGCGTTCCGGGGCCACGGCCAGGGTAAAGGTTTGTCCGTCGATGCTGACGTGCTGATAACCCACCGGGATCAGCCCCGGCAGAATCGCTTCGGCATCGAGTTTCAGATTCAGTCGTGAGCCGTCTTCAAGGTGAATCTCGCAGGGTGTCTGCGGCTCGAAGTAGCGGGCCAGGTCGAGCCCGGCGCCGACGTCCACGGTCATCAGGGGTGGCAGGTGCCGGGTATCTTGTACCCGTTGCAGTTCTTGCAGGCTGGCATCGATTTCCTGGGCACTGCCGGCCGGGTGGCCCAGGCCGGTGAGGACGTTGCGCAGCACTGAGGGTGCGACTTTTTGCGGGCGGCCATTGGCGTCGATCCAGTCGACTGCCAGGCCGGCGCGGCTTGCAAGGATTTCAAGTTGCGCATCACTCATTGGCGCTCTCCATCAAGGGGTAGCAAAGGGGTTGCGGCCGTGAGGCTGACAAGCGCGCAATACGGGGGCAGGGTGCCTAGTTGCAGTTGTCGGGCAGACCCTGAAGGATGTTCGAACAGCCAGTTCGCGTCGTTGGGCGGCTTGTGCTGCAGCGGTTTGGGGCTCAGGTTCAGGTCGATGCGCAGCTGGCTGCCATCGCCCAGGCGCCAGCTCGCGCTCACCGCGCCCGGAGCCAGTACGCTGGCGTCCAGCGCATGGGCACCGGGCAAGCGCGGGATGATGTGCTGGTGGCGCAGTTGCAACAGGTGCCGGTACAGCTCGTAGACCTCCGATGGCTCGCTGGCTGACAGCGTCGGCCGGGACGCTTCGAACGTCGGCGGCGCATTCGGGTCGGGAATTTGCTCGCGCTTATGCGGATCAGTAAAGGCGCTGAACGCGGCAAACTCGTTACGCCGTCCTTCACGCACCAGTTGTGCCAGCTCACCGTGATGGCTGGTGAAAAACAGAAACGGCTGCTCGGCCGCGAACTCGTCACCCATGAACATCAGCGGAATCATCGGCGACAGCAGCAACAACGCCGTTGCAGCCTTCAAAGCCTCAGGATGGGCCAGTTGATGCAGGCGCTCGCCAAAGGCGCGGTTGCCGATTTGGTCATGGTTCTGCAAAAACAACACAAAGGCGCTGGGCGGCAGATGCCCGCTGGGTTCTCCGCGAGCCTCGCCATGGCGGTTGATATGGCCCTGAAACACAAAGCCCTGGCTCAAACAGCGGGCCAATTGCTCGGTGGGGTTTTGCCCATAGTCAGCGTAGTAGGCGTCGGTTTCGCCGGTCAGCAAAACGTGCAGCGCGTTGTGGCCGTCATCGTTCCACTGCGCGTCGTACCCTTGCTCGAGCAAACTGGCCTGATTGTGTTCGTTTTCCACCATCAGCCAGACATGCCGTAACGGATCGGTCTGCTGACGCACCCGTTGCGCCAGTTCCTGGAGGAAATCCGGGTCCTCGATGGCATGCACGGCGTCCAGGCGCAGACCGTCGAAGCGGTACTCCAGCAGCCACATCAAGGCGTTTTCGATGAAAAAGTCCCGCACCTCGCGCCGACGAAAATCAATGGCCGCGCCCCACGGCGTGTGCTTGTCTTCGCGGAAGAAGCTTTTGGCGTAGCGATGCAGGTAGTTGCCGTCCGGCCCGAAATGGTTGTAGACCACGTCGAGAATCACCGCCAGGCCAAGGCCGTGGGCAGTGTCGATCAGGTGCTTGAGTTGTTCAGGTGTACCGTATGAAGCCTGGGGCGCATACGGCAGCACGCCGTCATAACCCCAATTGCGTTCACCGGGAAACTGCGCGATGGGCATCAGCTCGATCGCGGTGACGCCCAGCTCGACCAGACGAGCCAGTTGCTGCTCGACCGCTTGAAAGCCACCGAGGACGCCAACGTGCAACTCGTAGATCACCGCTTCGCACCACGGTCGCCCCAGCCAGGTGCTGTGTTGCCACTGATAGGCAAGCGGGTCGACCACCAGGCTGTGTTGGTCGATGTCGCCGGCCTGGGCACGGGAGGCCGGGTCGGGCACCTCCATTTCGCCATCGATGTTAAACCGATAACGTGTCCCGGCAGGGCAGCGAGTGTTGATCACGAACCAGCCGTCGGCCTGAGGCAGCAACGGCAAGGACTGTCCATTTTCCAACTCGACACTGACGTAAAACGCATCTGGCGCCCACAACGCAAATCGCGTCTGTTCTGCGTCCAGCTTGATTGCGCCGTGGGGCCAGGTCTCAAGGGTCCGTAACGGCATTTTCAAAACCTCTTATTGTTTGTGCGATTTCCCCAAGGCCTTGGCAACCAGTTGTTCATAGAGTTCGGCATAGGGTTCGACGGCTTTGCACCAATTGAATGGCGCAGCCATCGCCCGGCAGCGCATGGCATGCAACAAGCCCGGGAAGGCGAAGACTTTGAACGCACGGCTCAGGGCTTCCTGATAACTTTCCACCGTGGATTCATCGAACAGGAAACCGGTCACGCCGTTTTCAATGGTGTCGGCCAGGCCTCCGGTATTGCGCGCCACCGGCAGGGAACCGAAGCGCTGGGCGTACATCTGGCTCAAGCCGCAGGGTTCATAACGCGAGGGCATCAACAGGAAATCGCTGCCGGCGAACATGCGTCGGGCATCGGTTTCGTTAAAGCCGATGCGCACGCCGATCTGCCCCGGGAACCGCAGGGCCAGCTCGCGCATCGCTTGTTCTTCTTCCGGCTCGCCACGACCGATGATCGCGATCTGGCCACCGGATTTGACGATGTATTCGGACACCGCTTCGGTGAGGTCCAGGCCTTTCTGGTAAACCAGACGCGAGACCACGGCGAACAGCGGGCCCTCGGAGTCTTCGAGGCCAAACAGCTCGCGCACATGGGCGGCGTTGGCGGCCTTGCCATCCCAGTCGCCGATGCTGAAGGGGCATAGCAGATGCGCGTCAGTGGCCGCGTCCCAGCTTTCGTCGATGCCATTGGGGATGCCACTGAGCAATCCTTGCTGGGTCTTGGCGGCAAGAAAACCGTCGAGACCGCAGCCGAAATCCGGTGTGGTGATTTCCTGGGCGTAAGTCGCGCTGACGGTGGTGATGTGGCTCGAGTAGGCCATGCCGGCCTTGAGGAACGACATCTTGCCGTAGAACTCCATGCCTTCCTGTTGCAGCGCGTGATGGGGAATACCCAGTTCCGGGCAGGAGCCCAGGCTGGTCACACCTTGGTACGCGAGGTTATGGATGGTGAACAGCGTAGGGGTGCGTTGCCCGCGCCAGTGCATGTAAGCGGGCGCAAGGCCTGCGGGCCAGTCGTGGGCGTGCACCAGGTCCGGGCACCAGTGAATTTGTGCGAGGTTGGCGGCGATGTCGGCCGCTGCCAGGCCCAGGCGGGCGAAACGAATGTGGTTGTCCGGCCAGTCGCGGCCATTGTTGGCGCCGTAGGGCGACCCTTCACGCTCGTAGAGCTCAGGGCAGATCAACACGTAAATGACCAGACCGTCGGGCATGTCCATGCGCCCGATCTTGCACGGCGGCAATGCGGCATGCCCACCGAGCTCGCCGATGATGTGAATCGGGTTTTCGCTGTGCAGCACCTGCGGGTAACCGGGGATCAGCACCCGCACATCGTGCAAATGCGCCATGGCCCGGGGCAGCGCGGCAGAAACGTCGCCCAGGCCACCGGTTTTCACCAGATCGGCAATTTCAGAAGTGACGAACAATACTTTTTTCTTGTTCGGATTCTGGCTGGCCACGGGGGCCAGAGTCTTGCTACCGGGAACACTGATCGATTGGGCGGCGGGACCACTCACGGTGCTTGATTCGCCGACATGCTGATGAGCACGTTCTCCCTGTACATCTAAAGCCGCACTGATCATATGAATCTCCCGTGTTGTTGATCTAATTCTCACGTCTGGCAAACGGTTGGGTGGCCAATTCCTGTGGCCGGGCACTAAAACGCTGCGCAACAGTGAGCAAGCGCTGCCCAATGCGCTGAAGCAGAATGGGTGGATTAGCCATTGCAAGGATTGCACCAGTCGCAACGCACCTACCGTTCAGTCGACCGACCACCGGTGGCAAAAGTTTCGACTTTTTTTTCACTTTGTGACCGACCGGTTTTACCCCGCGAAAATGAGTCTAGGCCAGAACTTAGAGCGGGAAAGGCCATATGGCAAAATTGTTCGACAATCGGCTCAAAGAGGTACGGACGTGCCGGATCGCGGGGCAATCGCACCGACGAAGGGCATGTTTTTTTGAGATTTTGCAAAGAAATGAAGCAGGACTGTCACAACGATGTGCGTGGGTGAACAGTAGCGGCGCACCATTGCGGTGCGTGGGTTTGGCTGGCGTGGTGGCTGTCAGGGCCTCATGGCGAGCAGGCTCGCTCCCACAGGTTTGTTGATTCGCAACAATTCCTGCAGGAGCAAGCTTGCTCGCGATGAACGATGCCCCGGTATCAATTGAGCAACCGGATAGGCTCTCCAGCGGCCCAGGCTTTGATGTCTTCGATCATTTGCGAAAAGAACAGCTGGTAATTCTGCTGGCTGACATAACCGACATGCGGCGTCGCCAGCACGTTCTCCAGGGTCCGGAACGGATGAAGGGGCGGCAACGGCTCGACATCGAACACATCCAGCGCCGCTCCTGCCAGTTGCCGTTTCTGCAAGGCCTTGATCAGTGCCGCTTCATCGACAATCGGCCCGCGAGCGGTGTTGACCAGCAGTGCGGTGGGTTTCATCCAGCTCAAGGCCTTGGCGTCCACCAGGCCTCGGGAGCGGTCGCTGAGCACCAGATGCACCGACAGCACATCGGCCTGTTCGAACAGTTCCTGCTTGCTGACGCAGGTCACGCCAACCTGCGCCGCCCGCTCTGCGGTGAGATTTTCACTCCAGGCGATCACGCGCATGCCGAACACCTGGCCGAACTGCGCCACTCGCTGGCCAATGCTGCCCAGGCCGAGGATCGCCAGGGTCTTGCCATGCAAATCACCCCCCAGGCCTTGTTGCCATTGGCCGCTGCGCAGGGCATTGGCTTCGGCCACGAGGTTGCGGGTGGCGGCCATGATCAATGCCCAGGTCAATTCCGGCGCGGCGTGCTTGTAGCTGTCGGTGCCGCACACCTGAATGCCCAGCGCCGCCGCAGCCTTGAAATCGAGGGCGGCGTTGCGCATGCCGCCGGTCACCAGCAGTTTCAGCCGGGGCAGGCGCCGCAGCAGCTCTTCGTCGAATCGCGTACGTTCACGCATCACGCAAATCACTTCGAACGCTTCCAGGCGCTGCGCCAGGGTTTCGTGATCGGCAGGGTAGTCGTGGATGAAACTCACCTGGCCGACGTTTTCCAGTTCCGACCAGTCAACCACGTTGCGCGCTACGTCCTGCCAATCGTCGATCACTGCAATCTGCACCGCCATCAGCCTTACCTCTTTAACGCACGGGGTTGGTTTTGTTCAGCCAGTCGAGCAAGGCCTTGTGGAATTTCGCCGGTTCTTCCATCTGCGGGGCGTGGCCCAGGCCCGGGAATTCCACCAGTGTCGACTGGGGAATGAGTTTCGCCACCTGCTTGCCGAGTACGTCATATCGGCCGATCTTCGCCTTGACCTCGGGAGACGCGAGGTCTTTGTTGATCGCCGTGCTGTCTGCCGTACCGATCAACAACAGGGTCGGCACTTTCAGGTCCTTGAATTCGTAATACACCGGCTGGGTGAAGATCATGTCGTAGATCAGTGCCGAGTTCCAGGCGACCTGAGTCTTGCCCGGGCCTTTGGCGAGGCCGGCGTACATGTCTACCCAGCGGTCAAACTCCGGCTTCCAGCGGCCGTCGTAGTAAGTGCTGCGTTGATAGTCATGAATGCCTTGGGCGTTGACCTTCAGTTCACGCTCGTACCACTGATCGACGCTGCGGTAGGGCACGCCGATGGCTTTCCAGTCTTCCAGGCCGATGGGGTTGACCAGGGCCAGTTGTTCAACCTGATCGGGATACTGCAGCGCGTAACGGGTGGCGAGCATGCCGCCGGTAGAGTGGCCGAGCAGGGAGGCTTTCTGAATGCCGAGGGCTTTGAGCAATTGTTGGGTGTTGCTCGCCAGTTGCTGGAATGTGTACTGATAGTGGTCAGGCTTGCTGGACGTACAGAAACCGATCTGGTCCGGCGCGATCACCCGGTAACCGGCGTCGCTCAATGCCTTGATCGACGTTTCCCAGGTGGCCCCGCAAAAATTCTTGCCGTGCATCAGCACCACGCTGCGGCCATTGGCCTTGCCATGGGCGGCGACGTCCATGTAGCCCATTTGCAGGGATTTACCCTGGGACTCGAAGGCGAAGTGCTTGACCGTGTAAGGGTATTCAAAGCCTTGCAACTCGGGGCCGTACGCTGGGCCTTCAGCCGCAAGGGCCGGCAGTGATGCGGTCAGCAGCAGGCCGGGAAGCCAGAATGAGCGGGTCAAGGGCATGGGTGAACTCCATTGGAAATCCGTCGATGCTGGATCGGAATGATTAGGACGACATTAACAAGGCAATCGCCGCCCCACTTGGTTCAACCCATCCAGCCCAAAGTGGCCAGCGCCACAACGCCATAACGGGCACCCTTGGCCAGGGTCACGATCAGCAGGAAACGCCCCAAGGGCTCACGCATCACGCCGGCCACCAGGGTCAGCGGATCACCGATAATCGGCAACCAGCTGAGCAGCAGTGACCAGTGACCATAGCGCTGATAATTGTTTCGGGCTTTTTCCAGGTGCGCAGGGCTGACCGGAAACCAGCGCCGGTCACGGTAGCGCTCAATGGCGCGCCCCAGCCACCAGTTCACCAGCGAACCGAGTACGTTGCCCAGTGTCGCTACGGCCAACAGTGCCCACAGCCAATACTTGTCGCTGAGGAGCAAACCCACCAGCAGCGCTTCGGACTGCAATGGCAGCAGGGTAGCGGCGCCGAACGCCGCCAGGAACAAACCGATGTAGGCGCCGAAAATCAATGGGCCGGGTAATCCGCCACGACACTATCGGTGCCGTCCTTTTTCAGGCCGATCACTTGGTAGGCATCGCTCATGCCGTCCATCTCCATGCCGGGCGAACCCATGGGCATGCCGGGAGCGGCGACGCCTAGCAGATCGTCGCGTTTGCTCAGGGCAAGGACCTGATCGGCCGGTACATGACCCTCGACGAATTTGCCGTTGATCAAACCGGTGTGGCAGGACGCCAGGCGCGGAGGGACGCCATGTTGTTGCTTGAACTCACTCATATTGGCTTCGACATGGTCCTCGACCTTGAAGCCGTTGGCTTCCAGGTGGGTGATCCACTTTTTGCAGCAGCCGCAATTGGCGTCGCGATGAACTTCGATCGGGATCAGTTCGGCGGCCTGGGCCAACGAAGAAATGAACAGGGCGCTCAAGGCAGCCAGACGCAGATGGGTTCGCATGTCGGCAAGGGTCTCGGATTGAGTGCGGGAAATGGCATTCTGACCGGTTTCCCTCGAGATAAGAGGGGAGATTGTTACCAGGTTATACAAAAGATGTAGGCGCCTGGCTTGCCGTCGATGACGTCCTCCAGTGCGCTATCGCCAGTAAGCTGCTCCCACAGGGTTTACGCTGAACCTGTGGGAGCTGGCTTGCCAGCGATAGCAATGGATCACGCGACCAAAAACTCAAGTCTGACCATGAAAGGTAAACCGGTCCTTCCCTGAATGTTTTGACTCATACAAGGCCGCATCCGCCTTGATCAGCGCCTGGTTCAACGTGTCGTCCTCCAGCACCCGAGTCAGGCCAATGCTGATGGTCACCGGATGCTGTGTCGGTTGTTCGCGCACCACCCGGCACAGCTCGCCGGCCAAGGCCTCGACATCGTCACGGCGAACCCCCGCCAGATAAACTGCAAATTCCTCGCCGCCCAGTCGCGCATACTCGAAGTGGCCCATCACCGCTCTGATGTCTTGCGCAATGCGCTTGAGCACTTCGTCGCCGATGTCGTGACCGTAGACATCGTTGACCTTCTTGAAGTTGTCGATATCCACCATCGCCAGGTAGTGATCGAGCTCACGCGGAACCGCGTGCAGTAGCTTGTCGGCCTGTGTCATGAACGAACGGCGGTTGGGGATTTCCGTCAGCGTGTCAATGTACGCCTGGTCCAGCAGCAGTTTGGACATGATGAAATTGTAGAGTTTGGCTTTACGCAAAGTCATGAAACTGTAGAGGGTCAGTGCGCAAATGAATGTCGAATAGCTGAGGGCCATCACGCCCTTGAGTTCTTGCGTTTCGATCCCGCTGTCGTAGAAGGGATTGAGGAATGCCCAGGTGATGATTTGCGCGGCGAAGAACGCCCAGCGATTGAGCGGCAACACCGAGGAGGTAAACAGCGTGGTCGATGCCGCCAGCAGCAACCAGGCCGGTTGGTGGTCTTCGGGCACACCTTCGATCAACAAGCGCGTGCCCAAGGCGATGGTGAAGACGAACACCAGGTTCAACCACTGGAACTTCCGGGCGCTGCGGGTAAACAGCAAAACGACGACCAGGATCGTGAAGACACCGATGAACACCAGTGAGCGCCACGTGAAGCTCTGGTCACCGATAAAACTGAGGATCAGGTCGTAGGCAAACCAGACCGCGATGCTGGCGAGGTAAATCAGCACGCAGAATGTGTGCAGTCGTTCGAATTCATGCTGGAGAAATTCAGCTTTCAATGCGGCTGGCGCGGTTTTCTTCAGGACTTCGTCTTCAATGGTTTTGTACATCGTCGCCCTTGTGCTTGCGTTGGTTGTCGAGAATCACCTTTCCCCAAGGCCGGTAACGCAGGGAAAACACCGCTGTGGGATGACAGCCCGGCGATGACACCTGCGGGCTGGCAGGTTCGGCCCGGAAGGGTTGCCCGCTGGCGCTGACCTGGCGGAACGCTTCGTGGACGATGCCGATGGAGCAGGGCAATGCCGCGGCGTAACCGTTGCGCACCAGCAAAGGCAAGCGACCGGTTCCGGTGCCATCCTGCCACCAGACCTGAAGCCCCGCGTTCGCCAGTTCACCCAACCACTGGCCGTTCACTTGCGGCGCAAGTTTGCCGGCGCTGAAACTGCTGACGTGCAACGGCGCATCGAGTTTGCCGGCGAAATCCTTGAGCTGACGCTGCAGGGCTTGCCTGCGATCTGCCGCCATGAAATGCAGGTCGTCCAGTTCCATCGGCAAATACCAGCCGCTGACGGGCAGCTTCCACGTGTTGCGTAACCGTTGTTGTTGCGCCAGCGATTGTCCCAATTGCGCCTGCCAATAACTGCTCAAACCGGCACTGTCGAGCTCATCGATACGTTGGTAATAGGCCGGGTCCATGTATAGCCCCAGTACCAGGTTCAGGCCTTGTTCTCGCGCCAGTTTCAGGCTGTTGGCCAGCCAGCCATCGGCGCCACCGAAATCGGCGTCGCCGTAAGCGCTCCATTGCACGATCAGCGTGCGGGTGCCCTGTTTGACGGTATCTCGCCAGACGTTGCGCCATTGCGATTCGCTGAGGCTGGCATCGACGTTCAGCGGTTGATAGAAAACCCGCTCGTCAGCATGGGTCACCGCGCTGCCAAGCAACAGGCACACAATCAAAAGGAAATGCCGCATCAGAAATTCAACTCCACGCCCAACAGCACGCCGTTGCCGCCTTCATACAAATTGCCGCCCAACGATTGCTGGTATTCGGTGCGCACGGACAGGTGAGCGCGATAGGCATTGTAGACGTCGTCGTCAAACCACCATTGCCAGCGCAGGCCGATACCCGTGCGCAGGTCCTGGCGCCAGTCATTGCTCGGGTCCTGGCTGGCGAATTCGAGAAAGCCATAAGGCATGAGGGTTTGCGCGCCGTTGAACGGCAGTTTCCAGGTGTGGCCTTGCTGGAAACGTGACAACCATTGATGGTCACCGGCCTTGGTCCACCACGCCGCGTCGAGATAGAGAAAGCGTTCCTCCCAGTCGCTCTCGTCGACCCGCCAATCGTTGCGGAATCGTCCCTGGTCGAGAAACGAAGCCGTGGCGCGCAGCAGGTAGTCTGTTGTTGTGTGGCCGTCCTTGCGGTGATCCTCGACCTGATCGGCGAGTTTCTCCGGCACCAGCATTTGCCCCAGACTCAAACCATGATTGTCCTGGTCATCGAACTGACTTTGCTTGTAGATCTCGCCGTAGAAATTGATGTTCGCCGTGCCCCAAGGTTTGTAGCGCAGGCCGACACCGGTGCCGAGGGACTCGGCGTAGCTTGAACGGCCGACGCCTCCGAGCAACACGCGCCCGTAGACCGACAACGTACTGCCGGCGCGACTGGGCTCCTCGCCGAGTGCGTGGTCCCACATCGCCAGTTGCACGTTTTGCGAACTGGAGCGGCGTCTGGAGCCTGTGGTGTCATCAGGCAGCAGGATGTCGTTGGTCGAAACCCCCGCCGGTGACCAGGTGCTGGCGATGGTGAAAGTGTCGCGGCGCGAGAGCGATTCGTGGGCGCGGCGCTGGCGGTAACGGCGCGCCTCCATGCTGCCCTCTGCGTCGTTGGCCGCTACCGGGTTTTGCTCCAGATCAATGACCCGGCGCAGTTCCTTGCGGGCCGAGGCACTGTCTGCGATTTCGTCGTAGCGCCAGGCGAGGGTTTCACCGAGCTGGTAATCCTCTGGAAAATCCCGGGTTGCGCTTTGCAGATAAGGGACTGCACGGGCGCGTTCTTCCGGGGTTTCGGCACCGGCCAGGCGCATGCCGTAATCGGCGCGATAGCGTGGATTGTCCGGTTCGCGGCGCACGGCTTCGGCCAGCCACGCGGTGCTTTGCGGCAAGTCGCCAGCCTTTTGCGCGGTCACCGATGCCGCGTAGAAATGCCCGGCATCCGCCGACTGCTGGAGCGCGGAACGCTGGCGTTGCAAGGCGAGCGCGTGATCGCCACGGGCGTCGGCAATGGCTGCCCCCAATGCCCATTCGTTGGCGCCACGCTCGCGGCTTTGTTGCCAATAGCGTTCAGCGGCGGGAGCGTCGCCGACATTGAGGGCGCTGCGGCTGGCGGTGAGTCTGGCGTTGTCGCTCAATTCTCCGGGCGGGATGCTGCGCCAAATGGCCAGGGCACCGGCAGAATCCCCGGCGGCTTCAAGCGCATAGGCCAGCGGCAGGCGGCTGCCGCGGTCGCCGAGTTTCTGCGCATGTTGGTAATACACCACTGCTTCACCGGGATGTTGCGGCATGGCACATCGACCGAGTGCACGGTAGTCACCCGCGCCTGACGGGTGATCGCCGACGACTTGTTGCACAGCCGTGCACTGGCCATTCTCCGCCAGTTGCGCCAGCAGTTGGCCGCGTGTCGCGGCGTCGACGCGATTGAGCAGCGATATCATGCGCTGCTGTTGCGCGGCCGTCGGTGTCGATGAGGCATACAAGCCGGCCAGGCGTTGCAGCGTGGCGGGTGGGAGCTTGCCGCCGTGACGATCGTAGGCGCTTTCGAGCAGTTGTTGAGTGTGTTCGCGCTGGCCGGCATTGAGCGCCAGATAACTGGCCTGATTCAGCGAATTCAGGTTGCCGGTCTGCTGGTAATGCCGCTCCCAAAGCGCAGCGGCTTCGGCATGACGCCCCAAAACCTGGAGCATTTCGGCGCGGCGTTTGAGCACTTCGGCGGTTTGCGGTTGGTCGGCAAGATACGCCAGGACTTTGTCGTTGCGACCTTCGTTTTGCCAGACATCCAGCAGGCGCTCGCGGCGCCGCGTGTCCCAAGGCTCGGGCAAGCGTGTGCTTTGCAACAGGTCAGTGGCTTGCAGGCGCTGGGCAAGGACCAGCCATGCCTGGGGATCGTCCTTGGGTTGGCAACGGTTTAATTGAGTGAGCGCAGCTTGTGGGTCATGACGCGAAAGCCATTCGGCCGTTTCCAGGCATGGGCGCTGCAATTCACCGCTCAAGCGTTGCACGGTGGCGCTGTCGCCCGTTTCCCGCGCCAATTCCCACAAACGCTGGCGCTGGGCCGGATCGGCGAGGTCGGCGGCTGGCAGCGATTGCATCCAGCGTTGCGCCTGCTGGATATGCCCCATGGCTATTGCCCGGTCGACCATGGCCAGTCGAGCCTTGCGCGCGGCTTCCGGCGTGGGCGCCTGTTGCAGCAGTTGTTGCAACGGTTGTTCGTCGAGGCGCTGCACGTAGGCGTTGGCCAGCCGCTGCCAACCTTGTGCATCCAGCTGCTTGTTCGCGGCCAGGGGCGCCAGTTCCTTGATGGTGCCTTCCCAGTCGCGTAACTGCTCTGACCAGTTGGCCTTGGCCAATTGCAGGATTCGTCGATCACCTTTGGGCGCCAGTTGCGCCAACCAGTCATGCGCCCGCGCCGCGCCGCCGAACTTGGCCAGGCTCAGACTGTAGGCCTGCCACAGGCGAATTCGCTGGTTCAGGGTGCTGGTGGCAATCCACTGTTCGACCTGTTCGCTACCCGGCGGATCCTGTTCGATCCAGGTCAGGCGCAGGTTGAGCAAGGCGTCGCTGTTGTTCGGGTTGTCGGGCAGCGCCTGTACCGCGTCCTTGTAGCGTCGCTGTTTAGCCAGCGCTTGCACCAGCAAGGCTCGAGCTTCGTCGTTTTTTGGCACTTTGCCGAGCAGGTGCCGCATCAACCGTTCGACTTCGGCCCAGTTGCCTTTTTTCGCCTCGCGATAGCTGCGGTCCATGTAGGGGAAACTGCGGAACTGCTCAAAATCGGTCAATGGCTCGGCCTGCACCCCAACAGGGGTACTCAGGCCCAGCAACAGGCTGACGACGAGAAGGCGTTGACGATTGCCGGGCTTCATTCGACCTCCCTGGCAATGGCGAAAGCGGCTTGCTGTTCGGTGGCCTGATCTTCCAGCGCCTGCTCGAGCACTTGCCGGGTGATGATGCCGCGCGAGATCAGGTGTTCGCCCAGCGACATGCGCTCGGCATCGAAGTCGATCAATGCCTGATTGAACAGCGACGGTGGAACCATGCCTCGCACTTGCAGCAAATTGCCCAGCAAAACCTGATGGTGGCTGACGCGCTCAAGAAGATCTTCATCGTCCTGATGCTGTTCAAGCACTTCGAGCATGTGATGTACATCGGCACTTTGCCGAAGGCTGGGGTACCAATAGCGGATCCCTAATGTCACCCGTCCCTGAGGGGCCAGGCGACAACGCACCGGACGTTTCAATTGGCGACTGATGGCTCCCAGCGACACCTGGCTGACCGGGCCTTCGGCGGCCAGCACCAGCGTTGAGCCTTCTTCGGCGGCGGGGAGTACGCCATAGTGCGTGGCAACTTTACGCGGGACCGCGTCGATCAGGCGTTTGTCGAGCTTGAACGGGTTGAGCGGCGCCCATTCCATGTCCAGTTGTTCGGCCAGCGTTTGCACCAGTTGCGTGGTGTCGATGTGTCCGCGCAGCAACAGTTCATGGCCGAGGCGCCGGCGGACCGGGTTGGTGATGGCGGCGTCCAGTTGGTCTTCCGTGAGCAGGCCTTTTTCCACCAGTCGATGACCCAGCGGTGTGCGTTTCGCCTGGGTCAGTGCGGGGAACTCGTGGGTGGTCTTGTCCCACGCCACGCGGCGCGAATCGCCCATTTCCATGACCTGACGCAGAGCCCGCACGTTGGCAAAAAAGTTAACGAAGTTGCTCCACATCATCCGTGGCGCCGACAGCAGACCTTCGACGATGCCGTAGTAGCGAGTGACAAACCAGCCGCGCTGGAACAACCGGTTGAGCAGCATCAGGCCATTGAGCCAGAGCAGTGCTTTGAGCAGGGCGCTGTCGGCAAGGATCGAGGGGTAGCGCCAGGACTCGGGCGCGATCACCGTCACCAGCCACATCGCCAGCAACACGACAAACAGCAGGTTGACGATAAAGCTCAACAGGTAGGCGATCAGCCCGCGACGATCACGCCACAGGAAGTAATTGAGCAGGCCCGTGGTGCTCCAGCCGAGGTTTTTGGTGCCCTGGAACACGATGCCGACGATCCAGCGCGATTTTTGCCGGATCGCGTGCTGCAAATCCCGAGGGAAATGTTCGCGCACGCAGATCACCTGGGAAAATGCGCGGTCCATGCCAAACACCCACGGCTGTTGGAGCGCCAGCTTCGGGTCGCTCACGGAATAGCGAGCGAAGATGCACTTCATGCCTTTCTGTTTGAGGCGAAATCCGATGTCGTAGTCTTCGGTGAGGCTCTGGACATCGAAGGCAATGCCGTCGCCATCTTCTAGCAAAGCGCTGACCGCCTTGCGGCTGAAACAGGTACCAACGCCGGCGCTGGGCACCTGGCCGGTCAGCGCCTCGCGAACAATCACGTCCTTGCCATGGCTTTCGGCGAACTCGTCAACGTAGTGTCCGGCGGTGAAGCCTTTCCATTCCGGGGCATAGGGGTAGACCGGAATCTGGATCAAGTCTTTGCTCGGCAGCAGGTAGTTGAAAAGGCGCAGTTCCATCGGTGAAATCACGTCTTCGGCATCGTGAAGAATGAACCCGGCAAACTGGATTTTCGCCTCGCTTTCAAAACGCAGGATGGCGTCGATGATGTTGTTCAGGCAGTCGGCCTTGCTGGTGGGGCCGGGGCGGGCGCAGATGACTTTGTGCACGTTGGGGTAGTGCAAGCAGACTGCATCGACGTCGGCCTGGGTCTCCGCATCGTTGGGGTAGGTGCCAACGAAAATCTGATAGTTCTCGTAATCAATGGTGGAGGCCGCGAGGCGCGCCATTTCCCCGACCACGCCGACTTCGTTCCATGCAGGCACCATGATTGCCAGCGGTTTTTCGCCGATGGTGTACAGGCGTTGCTCGTCGGCGCGCTTGAATTTTTCGTAGATCCGCCAGCGGCGAATCAGCTTGCGGGTCCAGTACACGAGGTCGATGAACAAATCATCGAGCCCCAGCACGAACATCAACAGGGCGAGGACAATGGCGAGGTATTTGAGGCCGAAGAGCACGTAGGCGAAGAAATCGACCAAGCCAAGACTCATGCCTTTTTACCCGCCGCCGCGCGGTGCTTGAGCCAAACGCCGAGGCGATTGGCGATCCGTTCGCTGGCATGGCCGTCGCCGAACGGGCAGTGCACGCGACTCATGCGTTCGAAGGTGGCCTGGTCGTCGAGCAACAGGCTGGCCTCCTTGACGATGCGATCGGTATCGGTGCCCACCAGCAACACGGTCCCGCCTTCCAGCACTGAAGGCCGCTCGGTCACATCGCGCAACACCAGCACCGGTTTGCCGATCGCCGGCGCTTCCTCCTGGATACCGCCGGAATCGGTCAGGATAAAATGCGCGCGGCCCATCAACCAGACGAAGTGCTGATAGTCCTGTGGTGCGATCAGGTAAATATTGGGTTTGTGCGACAGCACGCTGTAGACCGCTTTCTGCACCTGCGGGTTGAGGTGCACCGGGTAGACGAATTGCACATCGGGGTAACGCTCGGCGAGGGTGGCCAGTGCCAGGCAAATGTTGCGAAAGCCACCGCCGAAGTTCTCGCGGCGATGACCCGTGATCAGCACCATGCGCCGGTCGTCATCCAGTACCGCCAGCGGTGAATCCGCGGCGGGGTGCCACTGGGTCGCTTCCTGGTGATCGCGCATCCACACCAAGGCATCAATCACGGTATTGCCGGTGACTTCGATGTTGGCCTTGGGTACGCCTTCGTGCAGCAGATTGTCTTCGTTTTTGGTGGTCGGCGCGAAATGCAGGTCGGCGATCACCCCTGTCAGGTGCCGGTTGGCTTCTTCCGGCCACGGTGCCCGCAGATTGCCGGTACGTAATCCGGCCTCGACATGGCCGATGGGCAACTGACGGTTGAAAGCGGCGAGGGCGGCGATGAAGCTGGTGGTGGTGTCACCATGGACCAACACGATATCCGGCTTCACTCGTTCATAGGCTGAGTCCAGGTGTTCCAACAGTTGTTCCGACAGGCCGTTGAGGGTCTGACCCTGCGTCATCACTTGCAGGTCTTCATCGACCGCCAACTCGAACGAATCGAGAACCTGCTTGAGCATCTCCCGGTGCTGGCCGGTAGAGCAGATGTTCAGTTCGATACCCGGCCATTGACGCAAAACGCGTGCAAGAGGGGCCATCTTGATGGCCTCCGGTCGTGTGCCAAACACCATCATGACTTTGAAGGACATCAGTTTCTCCCTGGCAGCCCCCGCTGACTCCATGGCAGTTGTAAAGACTGCTTATCACTTGGGTATTGAATAAAGCAGTCGGATCGGGGGTTGTCCAACCCGGATATTCCCCGCCTTTTTTCAGGGAGCGCCTCAGATGAAACTCTTAATCAGGGTGGCTGGGGGAAGAGCACGCGGCGATTTCTACAGGGATATAAAAAAATGCTGACGGACTAGACATTTTCATTGATACGAACGTGCACCTGAATGATTCACAGAAGTCCAACTGTGAACCCGTTACCCGCCCTCTGTAGCCAACAGTAGCGTTCGCTGACCCTGAGCGTTTGGTAACGTTTTCTCGTCTTTCGACGCATCCCCCTGATTCAAAACACTTTTCAATCCCCCCTACATTCCTTGCACATCCTGTGGCACACTTTCTGCTGTCTATTCCGTTGTTACATACCAAGTTCCGGTATAGCGGAATACACATCATCCAGGAGTGCTTGCCATGCATCGCCGACCTTCGTTATTCAAAGCGTGTGTTTTTCTTTTCGCAGCTTCGGCTGCTGCCATGGGTGCGGCCCAGGCAGCGGACGGTAAGCTCGACAGTGTTCTGGCCCGTGGCAAGCTGATTGTGGGCACCGGCAGTACCAATGCGCCGTGGCATTTCCAGGGTGCGGACGGCAAGTTGCAGGGCTTTGATATTGATATTGCGCGCATTGTGGCCAAGGGCTTGTTCAACGATCCGAGCAAGGTCGAGTTCGTGGTCCAGTCGTCCGATGCGCGGATACCCAACCTGCTGACCGACAAGGTCGACATGAGCTGCCAGTTCATCACCGTGACCGCGAGCCGGGCGCAGCAAGTGGCGTTCACCCTGCCGTACTACCGCGAAGGCGTTGGCCTGCTGCTGCCGGCCAACAGCAAGTACAAGGAAATCGAAGACATGCAAGCGGCCGGCGATGGCCTGACCGTGGCGGTATTGCAGAACGTCTATGCCGAAGAGCTGGTGCACCAGGCGTTGCCCAAGGCCAAGGTCGATCAATACGACAGCGTTGACCTGATGTATCAGGCCGTGAACTCCGGACGCGCCGACGCGGCGGCCACCGACCAGTCTTCGGTGAAATACCTGATGGTGCAGAACGCCGGTCGCTATCGCAGCCCGGCCTACGCCTGGAGCCCGCAAACCTATGCCTGCGCAGTCAAGCGGGGAGATCAGGACTGGCTGAATTTCGTCAACACCGCCCTGCATGAAGCCATGACCGGCGTCGAGTTCCCGACTTACGCGGCGTCGTTCAAGCAGTGGTTTGGCGTAGACCTGCCGTCTCCTGCCATCGGTTTCCCTGTCGAATTCAAATGATCCCGTGAGAGTGGGGCGCCGACAGGCGCTCCGCTCAAGGTACTGCCGACCATGAACTATCAGTTGAACTTTGCCGCCGTCTGGCGCGATTTCGACACCTTGCTGGCGGGGCTCGGTCTGGGCCTGGAGCTGGCGCTGGTGTCGATCGCCATCGGCTGCGTGATCGGCCTGCTGATGGCGTTTGCTTTGTTGTCGAAGCACCGCGCGTTGCGGGTGCTGGCATCGGTGTATGTCACGGTGGTCCGTAACACGCCGATTCTGGTGTTGATCCTGTTGATCTACTTTGCGTTGCCGAGCCTGGGGATTCGTCTGGACAAGATCCCGTCGTTCATCATTACCCTGTCGTTGTATGCCGGGGCGTACCTGACCGAAGTGTTCCGCGGCGGGCTGCTGAGCATTCCCAAGGGCCAGCGTGAAGCGGGCCTGGCGATCGGCCTGGGCGAGTGGCAGGTCAAGGCCTACGTCACCGTGCCGGTGATGCTGCGCAATGTGCTGCCGGCGCTGTCGAACAACTTCATTTCGCTGTTCAAGGACACCTCGCTGGCGGCCGCAATTGCCGTACCGGAGCTGACCTATTACGCGCGCAAGATCAATGTCGAAAGCTACCGGGTGATCGAAACCTGGCTGGTGACTACGGCGTTGTATGTCGCGGCCTGCTACCTCATTGCCATGATGCTGCGTTACCTCGAACAGCGTCTGGCGATCCGCCGATAGGAGGCCCCATGTACGAATCCCCCAGTTGGTTGCATGAGTTGTGGGTCGCACGCGAGCCGCTCTGGCAAGGCTTTTTGACCAGTGTGCAGGTGTCGGCGCTGGCGATTTTGCTCGGCACGGTGGTCGGCGTGTTTGCCGGTCTGGTGCTGACCTACGGCAAGTTCTGGATGCGCGCTCCGTTTCGTTTTTACGTGGACGTGATTCGCGGCACGCCAGTGTTTGTGCTGGTGTTGGCGTGCTTCTACATGGCGCCGGCACTGGGTTGGCAGATCAGCGCGTTCCAGGCCGGTGCATTGGGACTGACGCTGTTCTGCGGTTCCCACGTCGCCGAGATCGTGCGCGGTGCGTTGCAGGCTTTGCCCCGTGGGCAGATGGAAGCGAGCAAGGCCATCGGCCTGACGTTCTACCAGTCCCTTGGCTACGTGCTGTTGCCTCAGGCGCTGCGGCAGATCCTGCCGACCTGGGTCAACTCGTCCACCGAGATCGTCAAGGCTTCGACGCTGCTGTCGGTGATCGGCGTGGCCGAGCTGCTGCTCAGCACTCAGCAGATCATCGCTCGCAACTTCATGACCCTGGAGTTTTACCTGTTCGCCGGTTTTCTGTTCTTCGTCATCAACTACGGCATCGAATTACTCGGCCGGCACATTGAAAAGCGGGTGGCCTTGCCATGACTCACGTTCAATCCAACACCCAAAACGGCCAGCCGCTGCTGGACATTCGTGGCCTGCACAAGCGTTACGACCAGCTCGATGTGCTCAAGGGCGTCGACCTGACCCTGCAGCGCGGCAACGTGGTGACGTTGATCGGTTCCAGCGGCTCGGGCAAGACCACGCTGCTGCGTTGCGTGAACATGCTCGAAGAATTCCAGGGCGGGCAGATCCTGCTCGACGGTGAGTCCATCGGCTATGACGAAGTCAACGGCAAGCGTATCCGCCACCCGGAAAAAGTCATTGCCCGTCATCGCGCCATGACCGGCATGGCGTTCCAGCAGTTCAACCTGTTCCCGCACCTGACCGCGCTGCAGAACGTCACCCTGGGCTTGCTCAAGGTGAAGAAACTGCACAAGGACGAGGCCGTGGCCCTGGCGGAGAAATGGCTGGAGCGGGTCGGCCTGCTGGAGCGCCGGGATCACTTTCCCGGTCAGTTGTCCGGCGGTCAGCAACAGCGCGTGGCAATTGCCCGGGCGATTGCGATGAACCCGAGCCTGATGTTGTTCGACGAAGTCACTTCGGCCCTCGACCCGGAACTGGTGGGCGAGGTGCTCAACGTGATCAAGGGCCTGGCCGAAGACGGCATGACCATGCTCCTGGTGACCCACGAAATGCGTTTTGCCTTCGAGGTCTCGGACAAGATCGTTTTCATGAATCAGGGGCGCATCGAAGAGCAGGGGCCTCCCAAGGAACTGTTCGAGCGCCCGCAATCGCCGCGTCTGGCGGAATTTCTCAAAAACACGCGTTTTTGAGCCTTCAATTTTCAAACAGGAGAAACACTCATGAGCATCACTCGTTACGGCACCGGCAGCGCCGCTGCAGGCGGCACGCCTCGTCCTTTCGCTCGCGCCGTTGAAGCCGATGGCTGGCTGCACGTTTCCGGGCAGGTGCCGGCGGTGGACGGCGAGATCATTACTGGCGGCATCGTCGAACAGACTCACCAGACCATGAAAAACCTGATCGCGATTCTCGAAGAAGCCGGTTATGGCCTGGAAGACGTAGTGCGTGCTGGCGTATGGCTGGAAGACCCGCGGGATTTCACCAGTTTCAACAAGGTCTTCAGCGAGTATTTCAAACCCGAACACGCCCCGGCCCGTGCCTGCGTGCAGGCGAACATGATGGTCGACTGCAAGGTTGAGATTGACTGCATTGCGTACAAGAAAAAGGCTTGAATCGGCGGTGCCTGCATCGCTGGCAAGCCAGCTCCTACAGGTGTTGTGTGCTGCCCCGCACACCCAGTATCCCTGTGGGCGCTGGCTTGCCAGCGATGGCGGCCCAACATTCAACGCTGCACTCTCGGTAAACTCCCGGCACTCTGAATGGGAACCATTGAAATGACCGAAGACACCATCAAGCGCCGGGCACGCGGTCTGGACCGGGCGTTCGATATCCTCGACTTCCTCAAGGAAGTCGGCCAGCCCCTGCGCCCGAACGACATCGCCAATGGCATCGGCAGCCCCAAATCCACGGTCTACGAACTGGTGGCGTCTTTGCTTGAGCGCAGGATTCTGGAACCGGTCGGCAAAGACGGTCACGTCTACCTCGGTCGCCAGTTGTACTTCCTGGGGCAGGCGCATCTGCGGCATTTCGACCTGACCCGCGAGGCCGATCACGCCCTGCAGGAAATCGTCAGCCAGACCCGTGAAACCGCGCAGATGTGCCTGCTCAACGGCCGCAAATACACCGTGGCATTGATGAAGGAGGGCGAGCGGCATTTCCGCATCTCTTCGGACATCGGCGAAAACGCACCGATTCCCTGGACCGCGTCCGGGCGCCTGTTGCTGGCGCACCTCAGTGACCAGCAAATCGTTGACCTGATCGACCACGATGACTTCATTTTGCCCGACGGCGAACGTTTGCCGCTGGAGCAATTTCTGAAAGAAATCCGTCAGGCCGGGCTCGATGGGTTTTTCTCTTTCGATAGCGTCGCCGACACCTTTACCCATTGCTTCGCCGCCCCGGTCAAAGACCCCAACGGCGTGGCCATCGCGACCCTGTGCATCGTTGCCCCCCGGGCCGATGCCAAGAACAATTACAACGACTACCGCCGGGTGCTGATCGACAGCGCCAACAGCCTGGCCCGTCGCATCAACGAATAGTAGCGGCTGACTGCGGCCGCGAATGTGAGGAGTTCAACCATGTCTTCTGCCAAAAATACTGCCGCCGTGGAAAAGGGCTTTGCCCATACGGGCGCTAACCTGGTACGCGACGTCAGCCTGCCGGCGCTGGTGCTGCACCGCGGAGCGCTGGAACACAACATCCGCTGGATGCAGGACTTTGTCAGCAACAGCGGCGCTGAACTCGCGCCCCACGGCAAAACCAGCATGACCCCGGCGCTGTTTCGTCGACAACTGGACGCCGGTGCCTGGGGCATCACCCTGGCCAGCGCCACGCAAACCCGCGCGGCCTTCGCCCATGGCGTGCACCGGGTGTTGATGGCCAACCAGTTGGTCGGCACGCCGAACATGGCGTTGATTGCGGATCTGTTGGCTGACCCGACTTTCGACTTTTATTGCATGGTCGATCACCCGGACAACGTCGCTGACCTGGGCGCGTATTTCGCCTCGCGCGGCGTGCGGCTGAACGTGATGATCGAGTACGGCGTGGTGGGCGGGCGTTGCGGTTGCCGCAGCGAGCAGGAAGTGCTCGACCTGGCCAAGGCCATTGCAGCGCAACCGGCGCTGGCCCTGACCGGGATCGAAGGCTACGAAGGCGTCATTCACGGTGATCACGCTGTCAGCGGCATCCGCGCGTTTGCCGGGTCTTTGGTGCGCCTGGCGGTGCAGCTGCAGGACAGCGGCGCGTTCGCCATCGCCAAACCGATCATTACCGCTTCCGGTTCGGCCTGGTACGACTTGATTGCCGAAGAGTTCGAGGCGCAAAACGCGGCGGGTCGCTTCCTCAGCGTGTTGCGTCCAGGCAGCTACGTTGCTCATGACCACGGCATCTACAAAGAGGCGCAATGCTGCGTCCTCGACCGTCGCAGCGATTTACACGAAGGCCTGCGGCCAGCGCTGGAAGTCTGGGCGCACGTGCAGTCGTTGCCGGAGCCGGGCTTTGCGGTGATTGCCCTGGGTAAACGCGACGTGGCCTACGACGCCGGTTTGCCGGTGCCGCTGCTGCGTTACAAGGCTGGCGTGGTGCCGGCCACGGGTGACGATGTCGGTGCCTGCAAGGTGACGGCGGTGATGGACCAGCATGCATTCATGTCCGTGGCGCCTGGGGTTGAATTGCGTGTGGGCGATATCATTTCGTTCGGCACTTCGCACCCGTGCCTGACGTTCGACAAGTGGCGCGTGGGGTGTCTGGTGGATGAGCAGTTGAATGTCATCGAGACCATGGAAACCTGTTTCTAAGGTTTGCGACCGAGGTGCGGCCATCGCCGGCAAGCCAGCGCCCAGAGGGTTTTCGCTGACCCTGTGGGAGCGGGCTTGCCCGCGATGAGGCCTGACCAGACAACACCGATACACCAGAGACCCGACAATAATGAACATCATCAGCACCCTTGGCCCCGACACCCCACGCATCGCCCTGATCGGCGAATGCATGATCGAACTGCAACACCGCGCCGACGGCAGCCTGCAACAAAGCTTCGGCGGCGATACCTTGAACACCGCGGTCTACCTGTCCCGTGAGCTGGGCGCCGCCGGCCGCGTGGATTATGTCACCGCCCTGGGCGACGACAGTTTCAGCGATGCCATGTGCCAGAGCTGGTCCGACGAAAACATCGGCTTGGGCATGGTCCAGCGTTTGCCCGGGCGTTTGCCGGGTTTGTACTGCATTCAGACCGACGCCGCCGGCGAACGCCGTTTTCTCTATTGGCGCAACGAAGCCGCCGTGCGCGATTGCTTCACCACCCCGGCCGCCGCGCCGATCCTGGCAGCGCTGCCGGATTACGATGTGCTGTATTTCAGTGGCATCACCTTGGCGGTACTGGGCGTGAAAGGCCGGGAAAAGTTGCTCGAAACCCTGAACGAGGCCCGGCAGCGTGATGCGCGGATCGTCTTCGATAACAATTACCGGCCGCGGCTTTGGGTTTCGGTTGAAGAGGCGCGGGCTGCCTATCGCAGTGTTTTGCCGTACGTAGACCTCGCGCTGCTGACCGTCGATGACGAGCAGGCGCTGTTCCATTTTGCCGATTGCGAGGCAGTGTTTGAGGCGTACGAGCAGATCGGCACGCCGGAAGTGGTGCTCAAGCGTGGTGCCGAGGCATGTCTGATTCGTTGTGCGGGCGAGTCCTTCGAGGTGCCGGCGCAGAAGGTCGAGCAGGTGGTGGACACGACGGCGGCGGGGGATTCGTTCAGTGCCGCGTATCTGGCCTCACGGCTCAAGGGCGCGAGCCCGGTGGAGGCCGCCGAGGCAGGACACCGGTTGGCTAGCCGGGTGATTCAGGTGCCGGGAGCTTTAATTCCAAGGTAAGAGCAGGATGGCCGCTGGCTGCGCCATCGGTTCGCTGGCAAGCCAGCTCCCACAGGGATTAGCGGGTTGTCATGAGTTACAGCCACACCCTCAAACATTGTGGGAGCTGGCAGCTTGGCTCCCCTAGGCTTTTTGCTGCAGCTGAAATCTGTGGTCACTCACACATCCTGTGGGAGCTGGCTTGCCCGCGATGAGGCCCGAAAGCCAACCACTCAATCCCGGTAAAACACCTGCACCAGGTGATAACCGAACTTGCTCTTGATCGGCCCATGCACCACCCGCAGCGGTTTTTTGAAGATCACCGCATCAATGGCGCCGACCATCTGCCCCGGCCGCACTTCACCCAAGTCACCGCCACGCTTGCCGGACGGGCAGGTGGAGTATTTCTTGGCCAGCACATCAAAGGCTTCGCCCTTGGCGATGCGTTGTTTGAGCTGCTCGGCTTCTTCCGAGGTTTTCACCAGAATGTGGCGCGCTTGAGCTTTCATGGGGCAAGTACCTTGTAACGGTGTTGACGGCGGGGCGCGGGATTATGCCCTAACTCACCCGGCTTGGCCGATCATCGTGCGAATCTTGTGGGCCAGCAGATCAATGGAGAACGGTTTGGCCACCATGTCCATGCCTTCTTCGAGAAACCCCTGACGCTCGGCAGCCATCTGCGCGTACCCGGTCATGAACAACACTTTCAGTCCCGGACGATGCTGGCGGGCGATTTCCGCCAATTGCCGTCCGTTCATTCCCGGCAGGCCGACATCCGTCACCAGCAGGTCGACCCGCATCCCTGACTCCAGCAAGGGCAGGGCGGATTTCGCATCTTCGGCTTCGTGGGCGTGATATCCCAGCTCCTTGAGCAGGTTGAGCACCAGCATGCGCACCGCCGGGTCGTCTTCCACCAACACCACGGTTTCCCCGGCAATCGCCGGTGGCGCTTCGCTGATGACCGGCTTCAAAACGTCTTCCTGCTCCATTGCATGCAGTCGCGGCAAATACAAGCGCACACTGGTGCCTTGGCCCGGCAGGCTGAACAGGCTGACGTGGCCGCCCGACTGTTGCGCAAAACCATAGATCATCGATAGTCCGAGCCCGGTGCCCTGGCCGATGGGTTTGGTGGTGAAGAACGGGTCGAACGCCTTGGCCAGCACTTTGGGCGTCATGCCGGTGCCGTTGTCGTTGACGGCGATCATCAGGTAATCACCGGCCTTGACCGGTTCCAGGGTGTTGATGTCGCTGCTGTCGAGGAAGACGTTGGCGGTTTCGATGCGCAGCTCACCGCCATCGGGCATGGCATCCCGGGCGTTGATCACCAGGTTGAGCAGGGCGTTTTCAAGTTGGCTGACGTCGGTGCTGACCGGCCAGGCATCTTCGGTCAGTTGCAGCATGAGCTCGATGTGATCGCCCTTGGTTCGCCGCAGCAGGTCTTCCAGGGAGTGGATCAGGTCGTTGGCGTTCAGCGGTTTGCGATCCAGCGACTGTCGTCGGGAAAACGCCAGTAGGCGATGGGTGAGGGCGGCGGCGCGGTTGGCCGAGGACACCGCAGCTTCGGTGAAACGACCGATTTCTTCGGTTCGCCCTTCGGCAATGTAGCGTTGCATCAGATCGAGGCTGCCAATGATACCTGTGAGCATGTTGTTGAAGTCATGGGCAATGCCGCCCGTGAGCTGGCCCACCGCTTCCATTTTCTGCGCATGGCGCAAGGCATCTTCGGCGCGTTCGCGTTCGAACATTTCGTTTTGCAGGCGCTGATTGCTTTCGGCCAGTTGCTGGGTGCGGGCGGCGACCCGTTCTTCGAGGGTTTCGTTGAGATTGCGCAGGGCTTCTTCGGTCTGTTTACGCTCGGTTTCGTCGATCACGAAGATGTAGAAACCGTTCACCGCGCCGTCGGCACCGTGGCGCGGCAAATAGTTCATCAAGGCGTGGCGGATGCTGCCGTCGCGGTGCGGCGTATTGATGCTGAAACAGCACGGCTTGCCGCTCAGCGCCTGGGCAATGTGCTCGGCGCGCAGGGCGTAGGCCTCATCGCCGAGGACTTCTAGAATTGTCCGGCCATAGAGCTCTTGAGGTGTCAGGCCGTACCAGTCCAGATACGCGGCGTTGTTCAGGCGAAAGCGTTCCTCGCGGTCGACGTAGCTGATCAGGATCGGCATGGCGTTGATGATCAGCTGCAACTCGGTCTGGCTCTGGCGCAGGGCCTGCTCAGTGTTTTTGCGTTCGGTCAGGTCCAGGGCCGCGCCGAGGAAACGGATCGGCCGGCCGTGATGGTCCTTGTAGCAACGCCCGCGGGCAAACACCCAGCGCAATTGGCCATCGGGCTGCAACAGGCGATATTCCTCGGCGTATTCGGTGCCGTGAGTGATGCAGTGCTTGATGTTGCGGGCAATCATGGCGCGGTCTTCGGGGTGAACGCCGTGCAGATAGTCGCTGATCGGTAACTGGCCGGCCATGGCCGGATCGATGCCGTGCAATTGGGCGAAATGCGCATCGGCAATGAAACGGTCCTCGCTGATGTCCCAATCCCAGGTACCCACCGCGTCGGTGGCGGAGAGGGCCAATTGCAAGCGTTCTTCGGTGTCCTGTTGCGCCTTGAGGCTGGCGGCCGAGCGCTGCTCCAGTTCCAGGGCGATGCGTCGGCGCTCATTGGTTTCAATGGCAGTGACCAGAATTCCGGCGACTTCAGCGTTTTCGTCGCGGATCGGGCTGTAGGTCAGATCAAGCCAGAAGTCGGAATCGACGGCGTTACGTTGCAGGGTGAACCGCTGCTCGCTGTAGGTTCGTACCTGACCTTGTAGGACGGCGCTGTAAATCGGGTCGGTAAAGTCCTGGAGTTCTGGCCAGACTTGGTGTGTTGGCTGTCCGAAAGCGTGCGGATGCTTGCTGCCCGCAAGCAGGGCGAAGCCGTCGTTGTAGATCTGCGTCAGCTGCGGACCCCAGAGCAGCAACATCGGCATCGGCGAGTGAATCACGATATCCACGGCGGTTCGCAGGCTTTGCGGCCAGTTACTGGCGGCCCCCAGCGGACTGTTCGCCCAGTCCAGTCGGGCAATCAAGGCCTGGGCATCGCTGCCGGTCGGTGATGCGTTCATCAAGGTGTCCTGCACAAAAGTCGGTGTGGCGGCGTCTACTATTACGGCTAGACGCTGAATGACCGGTTTCGGGTCATTTTTTCATTGAATGCTTTGCGGGTGCTTTTTGCCATGGAAATCGATGCATTGTTGAAACGCCTGGCCAGCCAGGATGGCTCCGATCTCTACCTGTCCACCGGCGCACCACCCAGTGCGCGGTTCGACGGTGTTCTGACACCCCTTGCCGACCCGCCCTTCAAGCCGGGAGAAATTGCAGCGATTGCCGCGTCCATCATGGACGCCGAACAGCGACTGGAGTTCGATCGTCAGCTGGAGATGAACCTGGCGATCTCCCTGCCGGGAATTGGTCGCTTCCGGGTCAATATTTTCAAGCAGCGCAATGACACTTCAATGGTGGTGCGCAACGTCAAACTCGACATCCCGCGCTACGAAGACCTCAAGCTGCCGCCGGTATTGCTGGAAACGGTGATGCTCAAGCAAGGCTTGATGTTGTTCGTCGGCGCCACCGATTCCGGCAAGTCTACCTCGCTGGCGGCCCTGATCGATTATCGCAACCGGCATGCCAGTGGCCATATCGTCACCATTGAGGACCCCATCGAGTATATCCACCGGCACAAGAAATCCATCATTAACCAGCGCGAGGTTGGCGTCGACACCCGCAGTTTTCATGCCGCGTTGAAAAACACCCTGCGTCAGGCGCCGGACGTGGTACTGATCGGCGAGATCCGTGATCGCGACACCATGGAGCACGCGCTGGCGTTTGCCGACTCCGGGCATCTGGTGATCTCCACGCTGCACGCGCACAACGCCAATCAGGCACTGGACCGCATGATCAACTTCTTTCCCGAGGAGCGGCGCGGGCAATTGCTCAATGATCTGGGCAACAATCTCAAGGCCTGTGTTTCCCAACGGCTGGTGCGCAGCCGCGATGGACAACGACGGGTGGCAGTGGAGGTGATGGTGGGAACGCCGACGATCGGCGATCTGATTCGGCGCAACGCGTTTTCCGAATTGAAGGGCGTGATGGAGAAATCAACGGCGCTGGGGATGCAGACGTTCGATGGGGCCCTGTTCGAACTGGTCGTCGAAGGCGTGATTGATGAGGAAGAGGCGCTCAAACATGCCGATTCGGTGAACAACTTGCGCTTGCGTTTGAAACTACATGCCGAAGCCACACCCAACGCCCACGCACCGCCAGGCGATTGGGGACTCGTCGACTGACAAAAGTCCCCCTGCAGGCGATTTTTCAGGTGTCGAGTTCGGGGCGGTCCCGGAACTGCTCCAATGCCTCTGGATTGGCCAGCGCATCGGTATTCTTCACCTTCTGCCCATGCACCACATTACGCACCGCCAGTTCAACGACTTTACCGCTGATGGTCCGAGGGATGTCGGTCACCGCGACGATTTTCGCCGGCACATGACGCGGCGTGGTGTTGGCGCGAATGACCTGGCGGATCTGCTGCTGCAGTGCTTCATCCAGCTCGACGCCTTCCGTCAGGCGCACGAACAACACCACCCGCACATCGTCTTGCCATTGCTGGCCGATGGCGACGCTGTCGAGCACCTGCGGGACTTTTTCCACCTGGCGGTAGATTTCCGCCGTGCCAATACGCACGCCACCGGGGTTGAGCACGGCGTCGGAGCGGCCGTGGATCATCATCCCGCCATGGGCCAGTTGCTCGGCGTAATCGCCCTGCGCCCACACGCCGGGAAATTGGCTGAAATACGAGGCCTTGAGCTTTTCGCCGTCGGGGTCATGCCACAGGCCGATGGGCATCGCCGGGAAGTGGCGGGTGCAGACCAGTTCGCCTTTTTCGCCAATCACCGGTTGGCCGTTGTCGTTCCATACTTCGACGGCCATGCCCAGGCTCTTGCCCATGTTTTCGCCGCGCCGGACTGGCGACATCGGGTTGCCGTTGACGAAACAGGAGACGATGTCCGTACCGCCGGACATCGAGGCCAGGCACACGTCCGGCTTGAAGTCGCGATAGACGTAATCGTAACTCTGGGGCGAGAGGGCCGATCCGGTGCAGAGCAGGGTTTTCAGGCTGCCCAGATCATGGCTGTGCTTGGGTTTGACGCCGCTGCTTTCCAGGGTGGCGAGGTACTTGGGGCTGGTGCCGAAGACGCTGATGCGCTCGTCGTCGATCAGGTCGAGCAAACGCTCGGGGTCTGGCTGGAAGGGGGAGCCGTCGTACAGCACCACGGCGCTCCCGACCGCGAGGGCCGAGACCAGCCAATTCCACATCATCCAGCCGCAAGTGGTGTAGTAGAACAGGCGTTCTCCGGGGCCGAGATCGCAATGCAAGCCGTGTTCCTTGACGTGCTGCAGCAGCACGCCGCCAGTGCTGTGGATGATGCATTTGGGTACGCCGGTGGTACCGCTGGAATAGAGAATGTACAGCGGATGATCGAAGGGCACCGGGGTGAAATCCGGCTCGCCGCCGGGGAAGTAGAAGTCGTCCCACAGCGTGACGTTGGCGGCTGTGTGGAAGTCTTCGATGTGCGCCTCCGGCCGCGCGTAAGGCACGATGACCAGTTGCTGCAACGATGGCAGTCGCTCAAGGATTTCGTTGACCTTGGCACGCTGGTCGATCTCTTTGCCGGCGTAGCGATAACCGGCGCAGGTCACCAGCACTTTGGGTTCGATCTGGCCGAAGCGGTCGATCACTCCTTGGGTGCCGAAGTCTGGCGAAGAGCAGGACCAGATCGCGCCGAGGCTGGTGGTGGCGAGCATGGCGACTAATGTCTGCCAGGTATTGGGCATGCACGCCGCCACCCGGTCGCCAACGCCGACGCCTGCGGCGATCAAACCGTTCTGAAAACCGGCGACATGTTCTGCCAGTTCGGCCCAGGTCAATTGTTCGCGCTGACCGTTCTCCGCCACGGCCACCACGGCCACCGCATCGTCGCGACGGCGCAGCAAGTGTTCGGCAAAGTTCAGGGTGGCGCCGGGAAACCACTGGGCGCTGGGCATTTGCGCACCTTCGAGCAGCACCGCGTCGGGTTGCTGATGAAAGCGCAGGTCGAAGAAGTCGACGATGGCTTGCCAGAAGTCCTGGCGTTGATCGATGGACCATTGATGCAGGGCCGGGTAGTCGTCGATGTGCAGATGATGCCGCTGATTGATGAAGCGCCGGAAGGCTTCCATGCGGGTCTTGCCGATGCGTTCGGCACTGGGTTGCCACAGAATTTCTGACATGGGTGTCCCCCTTTTTTCTTATTACACACGCACAGGCTTTTTGTGGCGAGGGAGCTTGCTCCCGCTCGGCTGCGCAGCAGTCGCAACACAGGCAGCCGGTTTTGTCCGGGAATCACTTGGGCCGGCTTCGCCACCCGGCGGGAGCAAGCTCCCTCGCCACAGGGTACAGCGGCGCCTTATTGCGCCAACCACCCACCATCAATATTCCACGCCGCGCCCCGTACCTGAGCCCCGGCTTCACTGCACAGGAACAGCACCAGTTCGCCCAGTTGCGGCGGGGTGACAAATTCCAGCGAAGGTTGCTTCTCGGCCAGCAGGTCATGTTGCGCCTGCTGTGGGTCGATCCCGGTGGCGGCGCGGTCATCGATCTGCTTCTGCACCAGCGGCGTCAACACCCAGCCGGGACAAATCGCGTTGCAGGTCACGTTAGTGGTGGCGGTTTCCAGGGCCACCACTTTGGTCAAGCCGATCACGCCGTGCTTGGCGGCCACGTAAGCGGCTTTGCCGGTTGAACCCACCAGGCCATGCACCGAAGCAATGTTGATGACCCGGCCCCAACCCTTGGCGCGCATGCCCGGGAGGCTCAGGCGGGTGCTGTGAAACACTGATGACAGGTTGATCGCAATGATCGAATCCCAGCGTTCCACCGGGAACTCGTCCACCGGCGCCACGTGCTGGATGCCGGCGTTGTTGACCAGGATATCGACGCCGCCGAATTCGCGATCGGCGTAGGCGATCATGTCGGCGATCTGCGCCGGGTCGCTGACGTCGGCCGGGTGATGGCCGACCTTGCCGCCGAACTGTTCGACTTCAGCGATCACTTTTGACGCATCGCCGAAACCGTTGAGGATCAGGTTGGCGCCAGCCTTGGCCAGGCTCAGGGCGATCCCCAAGCCGATGCCGCTGGTGGAACCGGTAACCAGTGCGGTCTTGCCCGAAAGAGTCGTCATCAATACCTCACACAATGCCAGTGGCGTAGAAAGTGCCAATCACTACAAATACCGCCAGGGTCTTGATCAGCGTAATACAGAAAATGTCTTTGTAAGCTTCGCGGTGGGTCAGGCCTGTCACCGCGAGCAAGGTAATCACCGCGCCGTTGTGCGGCAGGGTGTCCATGCCGCCACTGGCCATCGAGGCCACGCGGTGCAGCACTTCCAGCGGGATGTTGGCGGCGTGGGCTGCCGCGATGAATTGTTCGGACATGGCCGCCAGGGCGATGCTCATGCCACCCGACGCGGAACCGGTGATCCCCGCCAGCAAGGTGACGGTGATCGCTTCGTTGACCAGCGGATCGGGAATGTTCTTCAGCCAGTCGGCCAGCACCAGGAAGCCGGGCAGGGAAGCGATGACCGCGCCAAAGCCGTATTCCGAAGCGGTGTTCATCGCCGCCAGCAAGGCACCACTGACCGCACTTTTGCTGCCTTCGGCAAGTTTGCTGCCGATGGCCTTGTAGCCGAACGCCAGCACCATGAGGATGCCGACCAGCAGCGCAGCCTGCACCGCCCAGATGGCGGTGAGTTTGGCGATTTCAGTAGTCACCGGCGCGGACATGCCCGGCAGCGCCAGGCTGTGGGTCTTGCCGTACCACTGGGGGATCCACTGGGTGAAGAGCAGGTTCATGATGCCCACGGCCAACAGCGGCGACAGGGCGATCCACGGGTTGGGCAGCTTAATGTCGGCTGCGGTTTCCGGCTCGTTGCGCAGTTCGGTGCCATAACCTTCACCGGCGCGCTGAGCCTTGTTGCGCTGACGCTGGAGAAACAGCATGCCGGCGCAGAACACGAAAATCGTACCAATCACACCCAGCCATGGCGCAGCCCAGGCGGTGGTGTTGAAAAACGTACTCGGGATGATGTTCTGGATCTGCGGGGTGCCGGGCAGGGCGTCCATGGTGAACGAAAACGCACCCAGGGCGATGGTCGCCGGGATCAGGCGCTTGGGGATGTTGCTCTGGCGGAACATTTCAGCGGCAAACGGATAGACCGCGAACACCACCACAAACAGCGACACGCCGCCGTAAGTCAGCAAGGCGCAGACCAGCACGATCACCAGCATCGCTTGACGGGTACCGAGCAGGCGGATGGCGGCGGCGACGATGGAGCGCGAGAAACCGGACAGTTCGATCAGTTTGCCGAACACCGCACCGAGCAGAAATACCGGGAAGTACAGCTTGATGAAACCGACCATTTTCTCCATGAACACACCGGTGAAAGCAGGTGCGACGGCGGAAGGGTCGGTCAGCAGGACGGCGCCGAGGGCGGCAATCGGGGCAAAAAGGATAACGCTGTAGCCACGGTAGGCAGCCAGCATCAGCAGCGTAAGAGCTGCCAAGGCAATGATCACACTCATGGTGTGTCTCCTGGGATTGTTATTTTTGTAAGGGTGGTTCTGTTGTGGGGAGGGGCAATAGCGAGATGCGTGCCAACTCTGTAACGCATTGAAATATATGAATATTTTTAGATTGGCCAGTGAGTTGTGAGATTTTTGTCTCTGTATCGGGATTTCTGTTGAGGCTCAGGGCCTCATCGTCAGCAAGCCGGCTCCTGCGGTAAGGGTGAACCACGGATGGCCGCACACTCAAAACCTGTAGGAGCCAGCGTGCTGGCGATGGGTGTAAAGCGCTCTCGGGGCGTTTCTACAAAAAGAGACCAGAGTCTCTTTACAGAGAATCTACAATCCCCAATGCCACCATCTTCTTGTACAACGTCGACCGCCCAAGCCCCAATCGCGCCGCGGCTTCAATCACCTTGCCCCCGCATTGCGCCAGGGTGGTTTCAATCAATTGCCGGTCAAAACGCTCCCGCGCCGCGCTGAACGTCTCGTGTTCCAGCGGCTCGAGGGTCAATGGCGCTGGGCGTTCAACGGGGGTAAATGTGCCGATAGCCGCGCGGATGTCGGTTGCCGAAAGCCGCAGGTCATCACTGAGCAAAGCGGCCCGTTCCAGTACGTTGCGCAGTTCGCGAATGTTCCCCGGCCAGGCGTGTTGACTTAGCAAGGCCAGCGCTTCGCTGTGCAGTTCATGCTGGCTGCGCAGTTCCTCAAGAATGGCTTCGCTGAGGGCGGGTAGATCGTCCAGGCGATCGCGCAACGGCGGCACCTGGATCGGCAGGACATTGAGGCGGTAATACAAGTCGGCACGGAACTCGCCGCGCTTGATTGCCGCTTCCAGATCAGTCGAAGTTGCAGCGATCACCCGCACATCGCTCTGGATCACCTCGTTGGAACCCACCGGCTCGAATTCCTTCTCCTGCAACACCCGCAGCAGTTTGCTTTGCAGCGGCAGCGGCATGTCGCCGATTTCATCGAGGAAGAGGGTGCCCCCCTGGGCGATCTGCAACTTGCCGGCACGGCCCTTGCGATCAGCGCCGGTAAAGGCGCCGGGGGCGGTGCCGAAGAATTCGGCCTCCAGCAACGATTCCGGGATCGCCGCACTGTTGATACTGACAAACGCCTTGTGTGCTCGCGGCGAAGCATTGTGAATCGCCTGCGCCAGTAATTCCTTGCCGGTGCCGGTTTCACCCAGCAGCAGCACCGGCGACTCGGTGCTGGCACTGCGCCGGGCACGACGTTTGACTTCCAGGCTGGCGGCGCTGGTGCCTATGAAATGGGCAAAGTTGTATTTGGTCTGCCGCGCCCGCAACAGCGAACGGGTCGACGCCAGTTCTTCTTGCATGCTCATGTAGCGCTTGAGCATCGGCGACAGGCTGCGCAGTTCATCGAACAGGGCAAAACCGATCGCGCCGATCACCTCGCCGGCGTCGTCGTGTATCGGCAGGCGCATGACCACCAGGGGTTCTTTGGGGGTGTCCTGCATGTCGAGCAGGATCGGCCGGCCGGTGCGCACCACTTCACGCAGCAGGCTTCCGGGGATCACGCTTTCGCAGGCTTTGCCAATCGCGCCTTCGGCCGATTGCAGGCCAAATCGCCGGGCATAACGCTCGTTCATCCAGACAATGTTGGCGTCGCGGTCGACGATCACCGTGCCTTCACTCGACTGCTCGATGATCTCGAACAACGAACGGATCGCCAGCAGGCGCACGCGCTGGTAGTCCTTGAGGCTTTCGGTGGTGTTCATGGATATCGGTCCTGAATTTAGGTTGCCAGTACCGACCTCATCGCGAGCAGGAATCACACAAAACCTGTGGGAGCGAGCCTGCTCGCGAAGGTCGCGACGCGGTCTGGCCGGATTATGCCTGCCCTACATGCGCTGCCGCCAACAGCTCCTTGGTGTAGGGGTGCTGCGGCGCATCGAATACATCATGGCTGGCACCGCTTTCCACCACCTTGCCATCCTTGACCACGATCATGTCGTGCGCCAGGGCGCGGACCACCGCCAGGTCATGGCTGATAAACAGATAGGTCAGGCCATGCTTTTCCTGAAGCTGACGGAGCAGGGCGACGACCTGTTTTTGCACGGTGCGGTCCAGCGCCGAGGTCGGCTCGTCCAACAAAATCAGCGCCGGCTTCAACACCAGTGCCCGGGCAATCGCGATGCGCTGGCGTTGGCCACCGGAAAACTCGTGGGGGTAGCGATGACGGCTTTGTGGATCGAGGCCGACTTCTTGCAGCGCCCGGATCACCTCGGCGTTGCATTCCTCAGGGTTCAACTGACGATGAACTTCCAGACCTTCGCTGATGATCTGCGCCACGGACATCCGCGGGCTGAGGCTGCCGTAGGGGTCCTGGAACACCACCTGCATTTTCTTGCGCCACGGCCGTAGCTGCTTCTGCGACAAGCCGTCCAGCGCTTCACCCTGGAAACGGATGCTGCCTTCGGAGTCGAGCAGGCGCAGGATTGCCTGGCCAAGCGTGGACTTGCCGGAACCTGATTCGCCGACGATCCCCAAGGTTTTGCCCCGCTGGATATTCAGGCTGATGCCATCGACAGCCTTGAAGTAAGTCTTGCGCCGAAACAGACCGCCACCCACGGCAAACTGCACGCGCAGGTCGTCCACTTCCAGGACGTTCTCGCGTTCTTCCCGGGGCAGGGCTTGACCCTCGGGCTCGGCATTGAGCAGCACGCAACTGTAAGGGTGTTTTGGTTCGGTAAAGATGGTCTCGCAGGTGGCTTGCTCGACAATCTCGCCGGCCTTCATCACACACACGCGCTGGGCAATGCTGCGCACCAGATTGAGGTCGTGGCTGATCAGCAGCAGCGACATGCCAAGTCGCCGCTGCAATGATTTGAGCAGCAACAGAATCTTGCGCTGTACGGTGACGTCGAGGGCGGTGGTGGGTTCGTCGGCGATCAACAAATCCGGTTCGCAGGCCAGGGCCATGGCGATCATCACCCGCTGACGCTGACCGCCGGACAGCTGATGGGGATAGGCCTTGAGCCGTTCCTGGGGTTTCTGGATGCCCACCAGATGCAGCAATTCCAGAATCCGCGCCTGTGCGGCTTTGCCGGCCAAGCCTTTGTGCACGAGCAGGGTTTCGCCAATCTGCTTTTCGATGCTGTGCAGCGGATTGAGGGAGGTCATCGGCTCCTGGAAAATCATCGCAATCCGGTTGCCGCGCAATTCGCGCAATTTCCTGGTGTCCGCGCCCACCAGTTCCTGGCCTCGATAACGGATGCTGCCGGTGGTTTCAGTGCCGCATTCGGGCAGCAATTGCAGGATCGAGTGGGCGGTCACCGATTTGCCCGAGCCCGACTCGCCCACCAGCGCCAGGCATTCGCCCGGGTGGATGTCCAGGCACAGGTTGCGCACTACGGTCTGGCCGTTGAAAGCCACGCTGAGGTCACGGATTTCGATCAGATTGGTCATATCAACAGTCCGCCTCACGACCTCGGATCAAAGGCGTCGCGCAAGGCTTCGCCAATGAACACGAGTAAAGAAAGAATCAGCGCCAGAGTAAAAAACGCCGTCAGCCCAAGCCAGGGTGCCTGCAGGTTCTGCTTGCCTTGACCGATCAACTCGCCCAGGGACGCACTGCCGGCCGGCATGCCGAAGCCGAGGAAATCCAGCGCCGTGAGAGTCGAGATGGCGCCGGTAAGGATAAACGGCAGATAGCTCAAGGTCGCGTTCATGGCGTTGGGCAGAATGTGCCGCACGATCACCTTGCGATCGCTCAGGCCCAGTGCCCGGGCAGCCTTGACGTATTCCAGGTTGCGCCCGCGCAGAAACTCGGCGCGCACCACGTCTACCAGCGCCAGCCAGGAAAACAGCGCCATGATCCCCAGCAGCCACCAGAAATTCGGCTCGACAAACCCCGACAGAATAATCAGCAAGTACAGCACCGGCAGACCGGACCAGACTTCCAGCAACCGTTGGCCAAGCAAATCCACCCAGCCACCGTAATAACCTTGCAGGGCACCGGCGGCGATGCCGATCAGCGCGCTGACGAAGGTCAGCATCAAGGCAAACAGAATCGACACCCGCGCACCGAAAATCACCCGGGCGAGGACGTCCCGGGCCTGGTCGTCGGTGCCCAGCCAGTTGACCTCCGACGGCGGACTCGGGGCGGGTTTGTTCAGGTCATAGTTGGGTGTGTCATCACTGAAGGGAATCGGCGGGAACAACAGCCAGCCGCCGTCTTTCTTGATCAGTTTCTGCACGTAGTCGCTGCGATAGTCAGCCTGGAACGGCAGCTGTCCGCCAAATTCCTGCTCGGTGTAGCGCTTGAAGGCAGGGAAGTACAACGAGCCCTGATAACTGACCACCAGCGGTTTGTCGTTGGCGATGAGTTCGCCCCCCAGGGTCAGCATGAACAAGCCGATAAACAACCACAGCGACCACCAGCCACGGCGGTTTTTCTTGAAGCGTTCGAAACGACGTCGGCCTAACGGCGAAAGCTTGAACATCAGGCGTTCCTCGCGGCGAAGTCGATACGCGGATCGACCAGGGTGTAGCACAGGTCGCCAACCAGTTTTATCAGCAGGCCGAACAGGGTGAAGATGAATAGCGAGCCGAACACCACGGGATAGTCCCGCGACACTGCCGCTTCGTAGCTCATGCGGCCCAGACCGTCGAGAGAGAAGATGACTTCGATCAGCAGTGAACCGGCAAAAAATACGCTGATGAAGGCCTGGGGAATCCCGGATACCACCAGCAACATGGCATTGCGAAACACGTGTCCATACAGCACCCGGCGTTCGCTCAGGCCTTTGGCGCGTGCGGTGACCACGTACTGACGGGTGATTTCATTGAGGAACGAATTTTTGGTCAGGATGGTCAGGGTCGCGAAGCCGCCGATCACCAACGCGGTCACCGGCAACACCAGGTGCCAGAAATAGTCGGCGATTTTGCCCACGGTCGACAGCGATTCGAAGTTGTCCGACACCAGCCCGCGTACCGGGAACCAGTTCAGCGAAGTGCCCCCGGCAAACACCACGATCAGGAACATGGCAAAGAGGAACGCCGGCATCGCGTAGCCGATGATGATCGCCGTGCTGCTCCAGATATCGAAATGACTGCCGTGGTGCACAGCCTTGCGGATGCCCAGCGGGATCGATACCAGATAAGTGATCAGCGTTGCCCAGAGGCCCAGGGAGATGGTCACCGGCATTTTCTGCAGGATCAGGTCGGTGACCGTGGCGCCACGGAAAAAGCTTTTACCGAAATCCAGTTGAGCGTAACTGGTCAGCATCAGCCACAGGCGCTCGTGCGCGGGCTTGTCGAAACCGTACTGTTTTTCGATGTCCTTGATCAGTTGCGGATCGAGGCCGCGGCTAGCCCGGGAGCTGGTCATGGTCTCGCTCGAACCGCCGCCGACACTGGCGCCGCCAATGCCTTGCAAGTGCGCGATCGCCTGTTCTACCGGCCCGCCTGGCGCGGCCTGGACGATAACGAAGTTGACCAGAAGAATGATCACCAGCGTCGGAATGATCAGCAGCAAACGCCGCAGAATATAGCCCCACATCAATGCGGCCCTCCGGGTCTGCCACGGCGGATGAGCTCGGCGGTCATTTCCTGATTGGTCAGCGGCGTGCTGCTCACTTCCCACCAACTTTCGATGGCTTCGTCATTGCTGGCCTGCACGTTCGGTATGCCGAAGCGGTTCCACCATACGGTGGACGTTCCTGGCGGGTAGTAGTTGGGAATCCAGTAGTAGTTCCATTGCAGCACCCGGTCCAGCGCATGGGCATAACGCAGCATCTCGGCCTGGGTATTTGCGCGGACCAACCCGGTGAGCAGCGTATCTACCGCCGGGTTCTTCAACACCATGTAGTTGTTGGAGCCGGAATCGGTGGCCGCGGCCGAACCGAAGTAGTTGAACAGCTCGCCGCCCGGGGAAGTAGTGACCGGGTAGCCCGTGACGATCATGTCGTAGTCACGGCTCATCAGGCGGTTGACGTACTGCGAGGAGTCAATGCGCCGGATGTTCAGGTCGATGCCGATTTGCTTGAGGGTGCGCTTGTAGGGCAGCAGCAAACGATCCATCCCGTTCTGGCTGACCAGGAACGTAAAGCTGAGCGGCTCGCCGTCGGCGTTGACCAGTTGATCGCCTTTGGGCGTCCAGCCGGCCTGTTCGAGCAACGCCAGGGCTTGCAACTGTTTGTCGCGAATAATGCCGCTGCCATCGGTTTTCGGTGCCTGGAACACCTGGGTGAACACTTCATCCGGGATCTGCCCGCGCAACGGCTCGAGAATTGCCAGTTCGCCAGCGTCCGGCAGCTGTCGGGCGGCGAGGTCGGTGTTGGAGAAAAAGCTCTGCTGGCGGATGTACATGTTGCGCATCATCTGCCGATTGCTCCATTCGAAATCCCACAGCATCACCAGCGCCTGACGCACCCGGCGGTCCTGGAATATCGGCTTTTGCAGATTGAACACAAAGCCCTGGGACGGTTGCGGCGCTTCGATGGCGAGGTGGGCCTTTTGCAGTCGACCATCGCTCAGGGCCGGGCTGTCGTAACCGATGGAGTAACCGGTGGCGGAAAACTCGCGGTTGTAGTCATAGGCACCGCCGCGCAACACCTGACGGGCAACGTCGGTATCGCCGAAGTATTCGATGCTGAAGTGATCGAAGTTGTACAGGCCCCGGCTGACCGGTAAGTCCTTGCCCCACCAGTCGGCGTTGCGCTCGAAGGTGATACTGCGCCCGGAGTCGACCTTGCCTACTTTATAGGGGCCGCTGCCCAGCGGCGGCTCATACCCGCCGCCACCGGCGAAGTCGCGGGTTTTCCACCAGTGCTCGGGGAACACCGGCAAGGTGGCGATATCCAGTGGCAAGGTGCGGTTTTCGTTGTTCTTGAAGTCGAAGCGCACAGACAGTGGCGACTCCACTTCGACGCCTTTGACGTCGGCGAATTGCGTGCGATAACGCAGGCTGCCCTGGGTCATCAATAAGTCGAAGGTGTAGCGCACGTCCTCGGCGGTGATCGGCTTGCCATCGGCAAAACGCGCCTTGGGGTTGAGATAGAAACGCAGCGACAGCCCGTCATCGGAGCGCTCCATCTTCTGCGCCACCAGGCCATACACCGTGTAAGGCTCGTCGAGCGAGCGCTGGGCCAACGGCGAGTACAGCAGGCCGTCAATCTGCGAGACGCCAATGCCCTTGTCGATGTACGGCAAGACATGGTCGAAATGCCCGATCTCGATTGCCGAGCGACGCATCGTCCCGCCTTTGGGCGCTTGCGGGTTGGTGTAGGCAAAGTGACTGAAACCGGCAGGGTACTTGGCCTGTTCGCCGTAGACGGTCAACGCATGTTGCGGTGCGGCGTTCACACCCGCGGCGCCCATCAGCAGGGCCACGGCAGTGAATAACAAAGTTGGGAAAGCCAGTCGCATTGTCAGCCTTAGAGCCGGGTGGTCGTTAACGACAATTTGTACGCTAGCGGCGCGTCCCTCGCCAGCCTATTACGTATCTGAAACACGACGGCCCACCAAAAGGCGGGCCGTCGCGTACGGGCATCAGGCGTCGATCAGTCCTGACGGCTGGTCACTTCCAGCAAGTGATAACCGAACTGGGTCTTGACCGGGCCTTGCACGACATTGATCGGTGCGCTGAAGACTACGGTGTCGAATTCCTTGACCATCTGGCCAGGACCGAACGAACCCAGGTCACCGCCCTGACGGCTGGAAGGGCAGGTGGAGTTAGACTTGGCGACTTCGGCGAAATCTGCGCCAGCCTCGATTTGGGCTTTGAGTTCGTTGCACTTGTCTTCGCTGGCAACAAGGATGTGGCGGGCAGTGGCTTTAGCCATGGGAAATACTCCTTTCAATATTCGGTAAAGTGGTGAGCCTACCGGATTCAGTGAGCGATTTCTTCTCAAAGTTCCGCTGCATGCGGCCTGGAGCGCCAGCACTCTTTACAGACCAGCCTTTTTCAGGCGGACGGCGTGCTGTACGTAGAGGTCAATCGGGTCGATGGTTTTGCTGATCATGCCGGCTGATGGACTGATGACCGTCAGATGATCCAGTGGATAGTCGGACCGGATGACCGTGCCCAGGTGCGAGCTGTAGCGGCCCACCATGCCGTCGTTTTGCTCGGCTTCTGTAATGAAGTATCGCGAAAGCGCCCGGAGGAAAACGTGAACAGGATCCAGGGCATTGATTCCTTCATCCAGGACATTGTCCGGCAGGATGCCGCTCCAGGAGTAGTAACGCACGCCATTGACCAGCTCCCGGCCCTTGCCGCCCCAGGTTTTTGGCAAACCTTGAGGGTATTTGTCATTGAATTCGCCCACACCTGCGGTGGTCAGGGCATTCAACGCGGCGACGGCGTTCTGCGGCAGGCGATGGTGACCGCTGAGCAACGACAGGAAGTCTGCGAACAAGGTCGCGACCGTTTCCGCGATCTGTTCTGGCAGGCGTCCCGGTTCAAGGGCCTTGCACAGAAAATCTGCCAGCTCCGAGCCGTGGTTCGGTCCGCTGACTGAGGTCACCGAAGCAACCGACTGTGGAGCAACCGCCGCCGCGTAACGGGCAGCGAGTGCGCCCTGACTGTGTCCGATCAGGTTGACTTTGCCCGCGCCTGTGCCGTCCAGCACCCGTTGAATCTGCGCCAGCAATTGCTCGCCCCGTGCCTCGTTGCTGTGGGTGGCCGATAAATGCGGCACGAAAACCCGCACTCCAGCGTTTCTAAGGGCCTGTTTTACGTCGTGGAAGAGCTCGAACGTACCGATCCGGTCAAAGCCGAACAGTCCATGGACGAGCAGAACTGGATACTGGGTGTTTGCATTCCGTTGCATGGAATTTACCTTTTTCAGGGGGTTGAGGAGGTGCGATGCGCCTCACTCTAAAGCACTCGGACGGGCGAGCGATGTATGAAAAAACCGCTGTAAGTTGATGAAACCGTAATAGAAGCCGTAAGAAAGTTCGGACATGTACGAAGCCTTGATCGGAAGATCCAGACATCCTTTTAGCGAGTCCTGAGCTTGCGTGAACAACGACCTACTTCACGCGTGTCCTTTTTCCTCTCCCTGCAAAGAGGATCTCCGGCATCGAAAATGGCGGGCATCGGGTTCAATAGGTTTCGTTCGTTGCCTGACCCTCAAGGCAGCACTGATTCCAAGGACCGGAGCCATTTAATGACCACTCATGAAGCAAGCATTGCCCAGCAACCGTTACCGCCACCGCTGCTGGAACCGGCGGAGAACGCAGTCCTGGACCCCTCGGAAAGAAGGGCCGTCATCAGGGTCAGTCCCTATCCGGGTATGGCCTGTGGCGACAAACTGCTGTTGCACTGGCAGGGGCTGGACGTCGAAGGCCTCTTCTACCAGCATCAAGTGACTCGCTTCGTCAGCGAAGAGCAGGTCGGCCTCGACACTGTATTTGTAGTGCCGGCCACTCACATTGCCGCCCTCGATGGTGGTTCGCTGGAGGTGTTCTACACACTGCAAAGTGTCCTGCGGGCGGTTCCGGTGCATTCAGCGCGGTTGCAGTTGAGCGTTGGCGACGTGAGTGCGGATTTGCTGCCGGCCATTGCCGCTGATGCAGTGGGCGGGACGATCGACCCGGACCGCGTACCCGAAGGTTCGCTTGTCACGATCAGGCCTTACGCGCGGATGGCCGAAGGGGACCAGATCCTGTTGGCGTGGGCGGGTGTTTCTTCGCAAGCGAGCTTCGACGACACGCTGAAAATAGAGGCGTTTGCCGTGGGCAGTGAACTGTCCTTCTGGATCAATCCGGACTGTATCGCCCCCAACCTTGGGTCAACCGTCACCCTCAGTTACTGCGTCCAGCAAGCGGATCAGGCCCCTCGATACTCTGAGCTGGTGCAATTGCTGATCGGGCCGTTGTCGCGCGAGCCCCTGTTGCCACCGTTGATTCTGGAGGCTGATGAGGGCTGGCTGGATCTGCAGGATGCGATGGATGGCATAACCGTCGTGATCAACGGCGCTCGGGCTGAAGAGGGCGAGCTGGTGTATCTGAAGTGCGATGGCGACTATTTCAATCATCGCGATGACCGCGAGATAACAAGGGAAATGGCCGGCGAGCCACTGGTGTTTGTCGTTCCCTACAGGTTTTGGCGGGAGCATAGTGACACGACGATTCGGGTCGCCTACTCGGTTGAGCGTCTTGACGATGTCAGTCAGGAGTCAGAGGTGGTGTTGGTGCAGGTGCGGTCCTGAAACTGCTGGCCACCAACCCGTCGCAGCGCGAGGACTGGTTGGTGGACGATGGGAAAAATTACCGGGGGAATCGCTGTGCACGGAGGCGATCAGAAGCGTGACGCAACAATGCTTCCGTCCCGCTCCACCCCAGGCAACCATCGGTAACCGACACGCCATATTTCAACGACGTACTCAGCGGCTGGCAACCCTCGAACAAATGGCTTTCGATCATCATGCCGATCAGCGAACGATCACCCTGCAGGCGTTGTTCAAGCACGTCATTGAACACCGCCGGCTGACGCAACGGATCTTTGCCACTGTTGGCGTGGCTGCAATCGACCATGATCCGCGCGGGGATCTTCAGCTTGGTCAAGTCGTTGTGCACCTTGGCAACGCTGACGCGGTCGTAGTTCGGACCCTGATGACCACCACGCAGTACCAGGTGGGTATCGGCGTTGCCCGGGGTCTGGATGATTGCCGGATGCCCCTGGCTGTCGACACCGAAGTGGCGATGCGGGTGGGCGGCCGAGCGCATGGCGTCACTGGCCACGGCTACACCACCATCGGTGCCGTTCTTGAAACCGACCGGCATGCTCAAGCCACTGGCCATCTCCCGGTGGATTTGCGACTCCGTGGTGCGGGCGCCGATGGCGACCCAACTGAGCAGGTCGTCGAAGTAGCCGGCCGCCATGGGTTGCAGCAGTTCGGTTGCCACCGGTAACCCCAGCTGGAGCATTTCGCGCATCAGTTCGCGGGACAGGGTCAGGCCGGCGGCCATGTCGTCGCTGCCATCGAGGTGCGGATCGTAGGCGAGGCCTTTCCAGCCGACGGTGGTGCGGGGTTTTTCGACATAGGCGCGCATGACCAGCAGCATGTCGTCACTGACCTCGGCGGCCAGTCGGGCGAGATTGCCGGCGTATTCGAGCGCAGATTGTGGGTCGTGAATCGAGCAAGGGCCAACAATGACCAGCAGGCGAGAGTCTTCACCATTGAGGATCGCGCGGACTGCCTGGCGGTGGGCAGCGACTTGCTGGGTCTGGGCGTTGGTGAGTGGCAGTTGCTGTTTGAGTTGCAATGAGCTGGGCAGACGCAGGGTCAGCGCTTCATTGGCAGGGCTCAGGGTGGACAGTGGCAGAGCAGAGACGGACGAGTTCATGTTCAGGCTTCCTGGGCTGGCGGCGGGTTCGTTCCCGCGCGCTCGGCCCTAGTGGGGTGTTCGACAATTGGCCGGATTGGCTGCGTGTGTGTGCTTGCCACCTGTAGGTGACCGATCGGAGGCGGCAGGCTGTCCCGAGCGGAGGGTGGTAAATCGCCAGGCGGTAAAAGTGTCGTAACGGTAATAGGTGGCGTAGTTCATGTCGTGAATCCTCGAATTGTCTGGAGTGTCGCTAAACGTGTTTGGGGCTATTTGCTTCAGTGCAGAAAAACAAAACCCCCGGTCGGGAGGCCGACCGGGGGTTGAGAATTCTCTGGTGGCGACCCGTTTAAAGTGGGCGCCGTGTGGGTATCAGGCGCGCCAGTGGCTAAACCAATACCCAAAATAAAAGCTGACCGGAGCGCAAACGTCGTTCACCCGGGCAGCCGCATCCGAGCGCAGGGCGCTGGAGGATGAAAGCTGTGAGAGGGCGTTGAACATGGTCTGTCTCCGATGGATGCGCCGAGCTTACTAGAGGCCGGTGCGAGGATTCAATCAGAAAATGCTATTGCTCATCGATGGCGCTTTCTATCGATTGAGCGGTCCGAAGGTTGTGACACACTTCACGCTCCTTCAAAACAACAGCATCAACCGGACGAACAAGACGCCATGATCCAGACTGCACGCCAACCTACTGACGACCTGAACCGTTCAGCCGATGCCGTCGCGGTGGCTCGATGAAGTTCGAATGGCAAGCAGCGACCGATCATGATCTTCAATTCGCGCGAAACCTGACCTGCAGCAATATGCTGCGCTACTACATTCAGCACGATCTGTTGTGGCAGGACGAAGCGTTCGATGCGGCTTGGGCGGGGCGAGACAACCGCTTGATCGTGAGCGACGACGTGCGGCTCGGCTATGTCAGCCTGAGTCGTGACGCCAGGGCCTTGTACATTCGCGAATTACAGATTGTCGAAGCGTTTCGGGGACAGGGGGCGGGCTCCTGGGTGATCGATCAGGTTTTTGCTCTTGCCATCGCAGAGCGACGTCCTGCATTGCGGTTGACCGTGTTTGAAAATAACCCCGCGCGGGCGATGTATGAAAGAAAGGGACTACAGGTGGTGGGTGTGGACGAGTGTTTCCTGATGATGCAGCGTGACGTCAAGGTCTCGTATCGCTGAAACACGCATGCCACAAGCCTTTCAAGATGAATTGATACTTTTTATATGCTGCTTTCCGCTAGGTCTGCCAGTCGCTTTTTGCTAAGGTGTCGGCAACCCAATAAGACCATATCGCGAGGTGTCTGCTTGATTAGGGTGCTAGTAGTCGATGACCATGATCTCGTTCGTACAGGCATTACACGAATGCTGGCTGACATCGATGGCCTGCAAGTGGTCGGCCAGGCTGAATCAGGTGAGGAATCCCTGCTCAAGGCGCGTGAGCTCAAGCCCGATGTGGTGTTGATGGATGTCAAAATGCCAGGCATCGGTGGTCTTGAAGCCACTCGCAAACTGTTGCGCAGCCACCCGGACATCAAAGTCGTCGCAGTCACCGTATGCGAGGAAGACCCGTTTCCTACACGGCTGTTGCAAGCAGGTGCGGCAGGCTATCTGACCAAGGGCGCCGGTTTGCCGGAGATGGTCCAGGCCATCCGCCTGGTCTTTGCCGGTCAACGCTACATCAGCCCGCAAATTGCCCAGCAGCTGGCGATCAAGTCTTTCCAGCCGACCAATGATTCGCCGTTCGATGCCTTGTCCGAACGGGAAATCCAGATCGCCCTGATGATCGTCGGGTGCCAGAAAGTACAAATCATTTCCGACAAGTTGTGCCTGTCGCCGAAAACCGTTAATACCTATCGTTACCGCATCTTCGAAAAGCTTTCGATCAGCAGTGATGTCGAGTTGACGCTGTTGGCGGTACGTCACGGCATGGTCGATGCCAGTCTCTGAAAAAAAATGACCGATTCCTTTGATCCAGGCGCCTTCTTGTCAACCGTCAGCGGGCGTCCGGGTGTTTATCGCATGTTCGACAGCGATGCGCGCCTGCTCTACGTCGGCAAGGCGAAAAACCTCAAAAGTCGCCTGTCGAGCTACTTCCGCAAAACCGGCCTGGCGCCGAAAACCGCAGCGCTGGTGGCGCGTATCGCACAAGTCGAAACGACCATCACCGCCAACGAAACCGAAGCCCTGTTGCTTGAACAAACGCTGATCAAGGAATGGCGCCCGCCGTATAACATCCTGCTGCGTGACGACAAATCCTACCCTTACGTTTTCCTCTCGGACGGCCAGTTTCCGCGCCTGAGCATCCATCGCGGCGCCAAAAAGGCCAAGGGCAAGTATTTCGGTCCGTACCCCAGCGCAGGGGCCATCCGCGAAAGCCTCAGCCTGTTGCAGAAGGCGTTTTTCGTTCGGCAGTGCGAAGACAGCTACTACAAGAATCGCACGCGTCCTTGCCTGCAATATCAGATCAAGCGCTGCAAGGCGCCTTGTGTCGGCTTGGTGGAGCCCGAGGTGTATGCCGAAGATGTGCGGCACTCGGTGATGTTCCTCGAAGGCCGCAGTAATGCGCTGGCCGATGAGTTGTCTGCCGGCATGGAAGAGGCGGCCATCAATCTCGAGTTCGAGCGCGCCGCCGAGTTGCGCGACCAGATCTCGCTGCTGCGCCGGGTTCAGGACCAGCAGAGCATGGAAGGCGGAACCGGTGATGTCGACGTGATCGCGGCTTTCGTCAATCCGGGCGGGGCCTGCGTCCACTTGATCAGCGTACGTGGCGGACGGGTGTTGGGGAGCAAGAACTTCTTCCCGCAGGTCGGTATAGAAGAGGACGTGTCCGAGGTCATGGCGGCGTTTCTTGGCCAGTACTTCATCAGCAGTCCTGAGCGCGACTTGCCGAGCGAATTGATCGTCAACGTGGTTCATGAAGACTTCCCGACACTGATTGCGGCCATCGAAGAACTGCGCGGTCGTGAGCTGACCATCAGTCACCGGGTACGAGGCACCCGAGCACGCTGGCAGCAACTGGCGGTGACCAACGCCGAGCAGGCCCTCGGCGCACGCCTTGCAAACCGTCAGCACATTACGGCGCGTTTCGATGCGCTGGCAGAGGTGCTGAAGCTGGACGAACCGCCGCAGCGTCTCGAGTGCTACGACATCAGCCACTCCAGTGGCGAAGCAACGGTGGCGTCGTGTGTGGTGTTTGGTCCTGAAGGTCCGATCAAGGCGGACTACCGTCGCTACAACATTGAAGGCGTTACCGCCGGCGATGATTACGCAGCGATGCATCAGGCGCTCACCCGGCGCTTCAGCAAGTTGAAGGACGGGGAGGGCAAGCTGCCGGACATTCTGCTGGTGGACGGCGGCAAAGGGCAGTTGTCCATGGCGCGGGACGTGCTCAATGAACTGGCGGTGCCTGATCTGATCCTGCTGGGTGTCGCCAAGGGTGCAACGCGCAAGGCCGGGTTCGAAACGCTCTACCTGAACGACGCCGCCCACGAATTTACCTTGCGCGGTGATTCGCCCGCCTTGCATTTGATCCAGCAAATTCGTGACGAAGCTCACCGCTTCGCCATTACCGGACACCGCGCCCGACGTGGCAAAACCCGCCGAACGTCTACGCTCGAAGGCGTTGCCGGGGTAGGGCCGACACGCCGTCGCGATTTATTGAAACATTTTGGTGGATTGCAGGAGCTGTCTCGTGCCAGCATCGAAGAGATCGCCAAAGCTCCCGGGATCAGTAAAAAGCTCGCAGAGTTGATTTATGCAAATCTGCACAGCGAGTAGAATGCCCCCTCACCTCGTAGCCAGTTGTGCCGATGAATATCCCTAATCTGATTACCGTTTTACGCGTCCTGCTCATACCGATCTTCATTTTGCTGTTTTATCTGCCGTACCATTGGAGCTACCTGGCGTCCGCGTCGGTCTTCGCATTTGCCGCCGCCACAGACTGGCTGGACGGGTATCTGGCCCGCCGTCTGGAGCAAAGCACGCCATTCGGTGCCTTCCTGGATCCTGTTGCAGACAAGCTGATGGTTGCCGTTGCCCTGGTGCTGCTGGTGCAAGAGCATGGCAATCTTTGGCTCACGCTGCCGGCTGCGGTCATCATCGGCCGCGAGATCGTTGTCTCGGCCCTGCGCGAGTGGATGGCAGAACTCGGCGCCCGTGCCCACGTGGCCGTATCGAACCTGGGTAAATGGAAAACCGCCGCGCAAATGCTCGCGCTGGTGATTCTGCTGGCCAATCCGTCCAACTTCAGTTTCTGGGTACTGCTGGGTTACACCCTGTTGATGGTCTCTGCCGGTCTGACTTTGTGGTCCATGGTCCAGTACCTGCGGGCTGCCTGGCCGCATCTGAAGACCGACGTTGAAAAGAAATAAAACTTTTTTGAATCAAGGGGTTGACGGGGCTTCTGGATTCTATAGAATGCGCCACACCAAGACGCGGGAATAGCTCAGTTGGTAGAGCACGACCTTGCCAAGGTCGGGGTCGCGAGTTCGAGTCTCGTTTCCCGCTCCAAGTTTGTACGCATTTGATGTCGCGCTACTGACAGCAAATGTTTTGAGGCCGAGTAGCAAAATGGTTATGCAGCGGATTGCAAATCCGCCTACGCCGGTTCGATTCCGACCTCGGCCTCCACTCATAAACAACCCCGTAGATCGATGATCTCCGGGGTTTTTTATTGGGCAGCGTTTAAACCTGGTGCGTTGCGCCGATTGCGACTTCGGTGACCACTGTAGAGAAGCTCTGTAGATCCATGATTTACGAAGCTTTTTTATTTTTCGCGCCAGCAAGAATTAGTCTCGAAAAATACCAATGTGTCCTTGCTTCACCGGGAAGGGATGTATATATTTCCACCCTCTGATTCACCGCGCTACCGCCCGAATGGCGAAACTGGTAGACGCATGGGACTTAAAATCCCCCGCTCGTAAGGGCGTGCCGGTTCGATTCCGGCTTCGGGCACCATGAATATCAAGGGCTTGCATGACATACCTCATGCAAGCCCTTTTTTTTCGCGAAAATCAAAGCTCTTTTCGCCACCTTTCCGTCATCCCCTAAACACGCCGATAAATAGTCTGTTCCGTGCAATAGGTGATGCGTCGCGAATCACCATCCCCGCCGAGCATCAAGCCAACCTGAAGATGGCTCGCGTCAAATTTTCCTCACCTTCAGACTTCGTTAAGAATTGCCTTTGATACTTCACCCCAATTGTCACGGGGAGGTATTTTGCAATGTCCGATTTCAACTGGAATATTCAGTTGCCGTTGCATTTCGGCCAAGCCGAAGCGCCGCAAATGCAATTCGTCAGAGCGTTGCCGGAGGACACGCTTCGGTCCACGTTGGAATCCTTTATCCAGCAACGTTTTCGTAAGGCCCACGGTGCCGATATTCGCCATTTCATGCCGGAACTGTTTGGCATGAGCGATATGAGCGGCACGTTGTCCGCGGTAGTCGGCGTACGGCTGGCGAGCGACGGCCCACTGTTTCTGGAGGGGTACCTGGATGAGTCGATTGAACCGCTGATCAGTGCTGCTGCAGGACAATCCGTCGCTCGCACATCCGTCGTCGAAGTCGGCAATCTGGCGGCCAGCGACACCGGAAGCGCACGGTTGAGCATTATCGTGATGACTTATCTACTGGCCATGGGCGGGCTGGAATGGGTGGCCTTTACGGGAAGTCTCGGGTTGGTGAACAGCTTTCATCGCCTGGGATTGAAGCCAGTGACCCTGTGCGCCGCCGATCCGGCGCGACTCGGCGAGGAGCGCCACACCTGGGGCAGCTACTACGAAAGCAAGCCTTGGGTTCATGTTGGCAATATTCGCGCCGGATTCATTCATTTGCGCAACAACGGTTTGTTCAGTCGCCTGGGCTTGCCGACCTCTATTGAGGGCGCTTCCCATGTCGCCTGAAATGCAGCGTTTCCATCTGACCCTGCGCAGCCACGCTGAGCGAAAGGGTAGCGTCACCGCATTGTGGGGCGATCAGCTGAAACTGGACTACGCCACGCTCTATGCCGAGGTCAGCTATCGCCAGGAGCGCCTGCGCGATGAGCAGGTCAAGGTGATCGCACTGGCACTGGAAAATGGCGTCGAGGCGATGCTGTGGGATTTGGCCGCACTGTTCGAAGGCCTCGTCTGTGTCACCTTGCCGCCTTTTTTCAGTCCGGCGCAACGCCGGCATTGCCTGGAGCAAAGCCACGCCGAACGCGTGATCGCCGAGCCGTGGCTGCGCGATGAATTACAAGCAGCCGGGTATCAAGAGAGTGGCGAGTTCTGGTGTCGCACCTTTAGTGGTTCCAACGGCATGCCTGAAGGAACGGCCAAACTCACATTCACCTCGGGGACTACCGGCACCCCGAAAGGTGTGTGCTTGAGTGCCGAGACTATTTTGCAAGTCACCCGCGAGCTGGATCTGGCGAGCAAACCCACCGATCCGCAGCATCACTTGGCCCTGCTGCCGCTGGCCATCTTGCTGGAAAACATCGGCTGTTATGCCGCGTTGTACGCCGGTGCGACCTTGAGTCTGCCCGGACAGAAAGCCCTGGGCATCCGGGGTGCCAGCAGCGTGGATGTGGCGAAGTGGTTGGCATGCCTTGCCAGCCGGGCGCCTCAGAGCCTGATTCTGGTGCCGCAGTTGCTGTTGATGCTGGTCAGCGCGGCCGAACAGAAAGCGTTCAATCCGCAGCACCTGCGTTTCGCTGCCGTCGGCGGCGCGCGGGTTTCTGAAGATTTGCTGCAGCGTGCCCAGCGCGCGGGATTGCCGGTTTATGAGGGTTATGGACTGTCGGAGTGCGCCTCGGTGGTGTGCCTTAATCGCCCGGGCGCGCGGCGTCCGGGTAGCGTTGGAAAGCCGCTGCCCCATGTTCAGGTTCAACTGGCAAACGACGGCGAAGTACTGATCAAGGGCTCAGCCTTGCTGGGCTATCAGGGAGAAGCTCCGCGCAGCGCCGAGTGGTGGCCCAGTGGCGATCTCGGCGAGTTCGATGCCGAAGGCTTTCTCTACCTCAAGGGCCGCAAGAAGCATCAGTTCGTGACCAGTTTCGGGCGCAACGTCAACCCCGAGTGGGTTGAAGCCGAATTGACCCAGCGCGGCCCCGTCGCTCAGGCGTTCGTCTATGGCGAAGCCATGCCTCACAACCACGCGCTGCTCTGGCCGCATCATCCGGACTGTACCGACGAGCAACTGGCCGCTGCCGTGGCCCAGGCCAACACGGCGCTGCCCGAGTACGCGCAGGTCGGGCGATGGACCCGGCTCACTCAACCTTTTACGCCTGACAACGGTTTGCTCACCGCCAATGGCCGGCCTCGCCGTGATGCCATCGTCGAACGCTACCGGGATGCATTGACCGAATCTGTCTTTTCCGAGGAATCCGCACTATGAGTTTTTTTGACACGCTGCAAGAAGCCACGCAACACGAGCGCATGGAATTGTTCAACCTGCCAATCATTCGTGATGCGCTTGAGGGCAGGGTCAGCCTGGCAAGTTACCGGGCCTTTCTGACGCAGGCTTATTACCATGTGCGCCATACCGTGCCATTGATGATGGCGTGCGGCGCGCGCTTGCCATTGCGCCTGGAGTGGTTGCGCAAAGCAGTCTGCGAATATATCGAGGACGAGTATGGTCACGAGCAGTGGATACTCAATGACATAGAAGTTTGCGGGGGCGACAGGGCCGCCGTAACGGACGGACGCCCATCCTTGCCGATTGAGTTGATGGTCAGCTTCCTTTACGACCAGATCGCCAGGGACAACCCGGTGGGACTGTTCGGTATGGTCAACGTACTCGAAGGCACCAGCATCGCCCTGGCCACCCATGCCGCCGACAGTATTCGCGAGCGTCTGGATCTGCCGGAAAGCGCCTTCAGCTACCTCAGTTCACACGGGTCGCTGGATATAGAGCACATGCAGACTTACCGCCAATTGATGAACAAACTGGAAGACCCGGCCGACCAGGCTGCCGTGATTCACGCGTCCAAAGTGGTGTACTCGCTCTACACCGATATGTTCCGTGGCTTGCCGCGTGACGGGGAGAACCCGCATGCGCCTGACTGAAGCTCGCGTCGTATTGACGGGTGCCAGCGGCGGTATCGGCCTGGCCATCGCCACGGCGCTGTGCGCCAGTGGTGCCCGGGTATTGGCGGTCGCTCGACATCGGGAGCCGTTGTTGCCATTGCTTGAGCGTTATCCTCGTAACCTGTTCTGGATCGGTGCAGACCTGACGTCCCAGTCAGACCGACGAGATGTATTGGCAGAGGCAGAAAGCATTGGCGGCATCAACCTGGTGATCAACGCGGCCGGGGTCAATCACTTTGCCATGCTGGAACAGCTCGAAGACAGTGAGATCAACGCGATGCTGGCGGTGAACATCAGTGCGCCGATCTGCCTGACAAGGTTGCTATTACCGCTGCTTAAACAGGCCGACTCAGCGATGGTGGTGAACGTCGGTTCAACCTACGGCTCCATTGGCTACCCTGGCTACGCCACTTACTGCGCGACAAAGTTTGCCTTGCGCGGGTTCTCCGAAGCGCTGCGTCGGGAGCTGGCGGACACCCGGGTCAGCGTGCTCTACGTCGCCCCGCGTGCTACCCGTACCAGCATGAACAGCCCGGCAGCCCAAGCGCTGAACGATGCGCTCAAGAGCAATGTCGACGATCCGCAAACCGTGGCAGCCGCAGTGATCCACGCCATAGCCGGTGACCGACGCGACTTGTACCTGGGGTGGCCCGAACGTTTTTTTGTACGCCTCAACAGCCTGTTACCGCATTTGGTGGACCGTGGCCTGCGCAAGCAATTGCCATTGATACGTCGCTTGAGTCAGAAACCCGATCAGGAGCATCTCAAACCATGAACAAGATCATCGCCTGCCTGATGTTCGGCGCATTGAGCCAGAGTGCCTGGGCACTGGATGCCGCCGACCAGCAACGCCTCAGCGGCATTCAACAAAGCTGGGCGCACATCCAGTACGAGTTGCCGGAAAGTCAACGAACCGCAGCGTTCGAAAAGCTCGCCGCCCAAGCTTCAAGCTTCACACAGGAACGCCAGACGGTGGCTGAAGCCTGGATCTGGTCGGGCATCGTCACCAGCAGCTGGGCGGGCGCCCAGGGAGGCTTGGGAGCGTTGAGCAAGGTCAAGGACGCGAAAGTCGATCTGGAGAAAGCCTTGGCTCTGGACCCAAAGGCGCTGCAAGGCTCGGCCTATACCAGCCTCGGCGCGCTTTACGACCGGGTACCCGGCTGGCCCATCGGTTTCGGCGACTCGGACAAGGCCGAACAGTTGCTCAAAACAGCTTTGCAACTCAATCCGAATGGCATCGACAGCCTGTACTTCTGGGGCGATCACCTCTACCGTCAAAAGCGATACAGTGAAGCTAAAGCGGCACTGCAGAAAGCCCTGATGGCCGCGCCGCGCCCCGGGCGAGAAACCGCTGATGCCGGGCGCCGCAAAGAGATCGAAATGCTGTTGGTGGACGTGAACAAGAAACTCGGCTGACAGGAGTCCCTGTGCGTTTATTACTGATAGAAGATGACGGGGCGCTGGGGGAGGGCATTCATCAGGCCCTCAGTCGCGAAGGTTACACCGTCGACTGGTTGCAGGACGGCAGCAGTGCTTTGCACTCGCTGCTCAGCGAAACATTCGATCTGGCGGTACTCGATCTGGGGCTGCCCCGCATGGATGGGCTCGAAGTGCTCAGGCGCCTGCGTGATAGCGGCTCCAGGCTGCCCGTGCTGATACTGACTGCGCGTGACGCCACCGAAGACCGCATCGCGGGGCTGGATGCCGGCGCCGATGATTATCTGATCAAGCCATTCGAGTTGGCGGAACTCAAAGCCCGTATCCGTGCTCTTCTTCGGCGCAGTGCCGGTCGCGCGCAATCGTTGATCGAACACGCTGGTATCAGTCTCAACCCTGGCACCCAGCAAGTCAGCTACAAGGGCGAACCGGTCGCGCTGACCCCCAAGGAATATCAGTTGCTCCATGAATTGCTTTCGCCACCCGGACGGGTCATGACTCGTGATCACCTGATGCAGCTGCTGTACGGCTGGAGCGAAGAAGCAGAAAGCAACACCCTCGAGGTGCACATCCATCATCTGCGAAAGAAGTTCTCGGCTGACCTGATCCGCACCATCCGAGGAATCGGATACCTGGTGGAGGAACGTCGATGACCTCGATCAGGCGTCGCACGCTGACGTTGATTATCGGCTTGATGCTCGCCGGTTTGACGCTCATCAGCGTACTGAACCTGCACGACAGTAACCATGAAATTGCTGAAGTCTACGATGCTCAGCTGGCGCAGAATGCTCGATTGTTACAAGGCGTCATGCGCATGCCCATGGCCAGCAAGGAACACGCCGATCTGTATCAGGCCTTCAATCAGGCCCTGAGCGAGGCGGAACCGAGGATCGACGGTCATCCCTATGAAACGAAGATTGCCTTTCAGGTCTGGAATCTCAACGGTCAGGTGCTGGTACACACGGCGAGCGCTCCCTCATTCAAAGCGCTGCCGCGAACGCCAGGTTTCAGCGATGTCAGTGACCTGAACAATCGCCATTGGCGCGCTTTCCTGCTCGAAGATAAACAGAACAACTTGCGCATCTGGGTGGGCGAGCGAGATGACGTCCGGTCGGATTTAGTTGATCGAATCGTACGCCACACGTTGTGGCCCAATATCCTGGGGAGTTTGATCCTGGCCGCCATGATCTGGCTGGCCATCGGCTGGGGATTGAAACCGCTGGTCAACATGGCGGCGACACTCCGGGCGAGGCCGCCCGGCTCACTTGAACCTCTGCAATTAACGCCGCTGCCCACTGAGCTGGAGCCGATGCAGGCGGCCCTTAACCGAATGCTCGCCCAGATTCAGGAAGTCATGGGACGTGAGCGACGGTTTATCGCGGATGCAGCCCACGAAATGCGTACACCCCTCGCTGTGCTCAGGGTGCATGCGCAAAATCTGATGGAAGCGGGCAGTGAAGGTGAGCGTCGTGCGTCGCTTGAACACTTGATTGCCGGCGTGGACCGGACCAGTCGGCTGGTGAATCAATTACTCACGATGGCTCGTATCGAACCTCAAGCAAGTGCACAACCGCCGGCCCCTATTGATCTGGCAGCCACCGTTCGTGCCAGCCTGGTTCAGTTGACGCCCTGGTTGTTGAGCAAGGAGCTGGAATTGATTTTCGACGCCACTGACGACATCGGCCTTGTGAGGGTCGACCCTACGGCCATCGATATTGCGCTGAACAACCTTGTCACCAATGCGGCGAATTTCTCTCCGCCCAATGGACTGATCACCGTGAGCCTGCAGGCGACGGAAAACGGCTATGAACTGTCCGTCGAAGACGAAGGGCCAGGTATCAATGAGCAGGACCGCGATCGGCTTTTCGAGCGTTTCTATAGCCGCGGGAATGACCAAGGGGCAGGATTGGGACTGACCATCGTGCAGGCCATTGCAGCTCGCCTGGGTGGGCAGGTCAAACTGGAAAACCGTAGCCCTTTGGGGCTGCGCGCGACACTGGAAATTGCTCGCCTGTGATGTTGCTATCAAATGTTTGTTAATTATCAATGGCTTGCATGACTTTATTCATGCAAGCCCTTATTTGTATTTACATCACGGATGTTTGGCACTCCCCATGGAGCTCGGCTTGCGGCGATCTTCACCTGCGGGGTTGCCGCTGTTTATCAGGCGTCTTTCCAGCAAAATGTTTTGCAGCGCCTGGCGATCCGTGGGGGCCAGTTGATGCTCCCGCTCCTTGAGCTCAAGCAGGATCGGGCTGGACCACTGGCGATAGGTGTGTTCGGCACTACGAATGGATGACATCGCTTCCTCCTGGATCGGGCTCCCGCCCATGTCGGCGTTGCAATTGATACGAAAGAGACCCTAGACGAGGAAGCCTGATGCCGCCAATGCAGCGCGTCGGACGGATCCTGCTATTTGGCTTTCCAGCTGCCACCGCCGGTCTCGCAATCGATTTTCGACTGCGCGAGGTTTTCGGCGTTGTAGTAATACGTCGACACCTGCGCGTTGGCGGGAATGTTGGGTGGGTTGCTGTTCTTGTCTTTGCTGGTCGATTGCGGGTTGGCCAGCGACTCTGCGGTCAGCGTGCCGAGGCACGTGGCTTTGTATTGATCCCCGCACTGGGCGACTTTTTTCTTGGTGCTGCTGAGCATTTCCTTGCTCTCGTTGCTGCATGACCAATCGATGGCGTCGACCGGCATGTTTTCATATTCATAGCAGGTGTGGGATTCGATAACCGGGACGGAAGGGCTCTGGGATCGGGTGATGACGTCACAGCCCTGGGCGAGTGTCACGGCAGGGCACAAGCTGACGATCAACAGCAAGAGTCGACTGTTCATGCGAATTTCCTCTCCGATAGCCCCTTGGTGCAGGGGTTCTACAGGATTCGAAATGCAATCGGCTTCTGCGTTCCATCTGTTTGCTGGTGTTTGGCGGCTAATCGAATCAATCGACCTAACCGCCAAACCGATGAATCAAACGAAAGGTTGGCCAGTGAAGCCTCGGGGAAGCCGTTGCTGGCCGGCCATGGCGGTGAGTCGTTCTGTCCAGGCCTGGCGCCAGTCGTTGACCGTGTGAATGGCTTTGGCCTTGCGCGCGGCGCGTCGTGCTGCGTTGCGCTCGGTTTTACGTGCTTCCTTGAACGCTTCGGTGTTGCGGCAGCTCCTGCATTTCACCCGATTGAGTTCTCGGGTTGAGGTGAGGTTGCTGCCTTTGTGACCGCAGGCCAGATGACCGCTGATTTTGAAGTGAGTAACCATCGAACGTCTCCTTGGCGACGTGTATTCGTTGGACCTCACATAAACACTGACGTTCGCTGTTTGCCCGCGGGCAAAAAAATCCCAGCGCGTGGCTGGGTGGGGAGTAGCACGAAAAAGTCAGGCAGGCACATGCGCGGTGACGGAGTTGTCGCCGATCACGTGTCCCGCATCAGGCTGTGTCTTGCATCAAGTGTCCGGATCAAATCATCTGAACCGTGGCAGCGGTGGCTCAACAGGTTTGAGCGACGACAAGGTGTTACGGATCAGCGGCGTGTCCTTTTCGATGTCGTTCAGACGATCGCGGATTCTCAGGGCAGTCGGATGGCCACCTTGATGGTCGACCCAATCGGCAATTTCCTTGCACGCGGCGGCCAAGCGAACCTGGCGGGTATCAAGCAGGGTGAGCAGGGTGGTGATGGACTCTTTTTCGGACATGGGAAACACCTCCGTTGAAGACACCTGGCAGGGCAGTAAAAAGCCCGCTGGGAGCGAGCTTTCTACCGATGGGCGCCGGTCCTTCAGCTCTCTTCAGTATAGACCCGTTAAAGGCCCGTCAAGGCTCATCAGCCCTGCCGCGCCGTGACTTGTGATTTTGCGTTCAGCTGTCGGCAATAACGCCGCGCGTCCTCTTCAAGATCGTAGCCGTCACCGATGAAGCCATTGGTGCGGGTGTCTTTGATGCGGTACCAGACGGCAGCGTCAGGCGGCTGGTGGTCGGTTTCTCCGGCCCGACGGCCATGAATGATGATCTTGTTGCAGCGCTTTACGACGAATATGTCTTCCATGGCTTCACCGCAGCTGATTCATGTACAGATCAACTATAGAAGTCATTTGTAATCGTGCAAAAAATAGGCAGGTCAATTCGTCGGTTCAGAAGCCAGTTGCTCCAACAGCATCGCCAGCGCGACTTCTTCGGCGCGCAAGCCCTTGCGAGTTCTCGGTTTGGGTAGTTGTGCCAACGCGCCCAGTAAAAAACCGTCGAGCACACCGGGATGGATGTAGCACTTGCGACAGACCGCCGGGGTGTTGCCTAGCTGTTTGGCGACGTTTTTTACCATCTCCACCATATGGCGCTTGGCTTCGGATTCCGGCTGCCACTGCAACTTGCGCAATACCGCCAGCGCCAGCACGCTGCCGGCCCAGGTGCGGTAGTCCTTGGCGGTGAAGTCGGCGCCGGTCAAGGTTTGCAGGTAAGCGTTGACGTCGGCCGAAGTGATGGTGTGACGCTCGCCGTTTTCATCGAGGTATTGAAAGAGGTTTTGCCCGGGGATCTCCTGACAGCGCTTGATGATCCGCGCCAGACGCCGGTCTTTCACGGTGATTTGGTGTTCCACGCCGCTTTTGCCGCGGAACTGGAACTGGATCGCACTGCCATTGACCTCCACATGCCGGCTACGCAAGGTGGTCAGGCCGTAGGAACGGTTGTCCCGTGCGTATTGTGTGTTGCCGACACGGATCAGCGTGGCATCCAGCAAGGTGATGACGGTGGCCATGACCTTGTCGCGGCTGAAGCCTGGCGCGGCCAGCAACGCTTCCAGTTGCTTGCGCAGTTTCGGCAGGGCCTGGCCGAAATCTCTCAAGCGCGAGTATTTGTCGGTGTCGCGCACTTCGCGCCAGCGCGGGTGATAGCGATACTGTTTGCGGCCGCGGGCGTCGCGGCCGGTGGCCTGCAAATGACCGCGCGGATCGGTGCAGATCCACACGTCGGTGTAGGCCGGTGGCACGGCGAGGGCATTGATGCGCCGGACTTCCTCCGGGTCGGTGATACGTTGACCCGCCGGATCGAAGTAGCAGAATTTACCGCGCAGCTTTCTGCGGGTGATTCCGGGCAGGGTGTCATCGACGTAGTGCAGGTCGGAGGGCAGCGCATCGGGCATGGCGATTGTCCTTGGCAAGGGATCAGGGGCCGTTACAGCCATTGACCCCACGCCAACGCAGTGGTGCCAGCGAAATTATGCGAGCACGGCCACCGCCTTGATCTGCGCCCAGAGTTGCTGGCCCGGATGGACGTTCAACTGATCGCGCGAGTAGCGGGTGATACGCGCTAACAGGGGCGTACCCGCAGCGTCCAGCCGAAGCAACACATGGGCAGCGTTGTCGGCATTCATTTCACTGACGACGGTCACCGGCAGGCGGTTGAGGATGCTGCTTTGCTCGGCACCGTGCAGGCTGAGGCTGACGTCTCGCGCCTGAACCTTGCAGCGCAATGCCTGGCCCGGGGCCATGGGTGTATGGGCAACGCGCAGGGTCAGCGTCGTATTGGGCAGTTGCAGGGTCAGCAGTTGGTATTCGCTGTCATAGTGGCTGACACGGCCTTCGATCACCACGCCAGCGTCACCCCCCATTGCCAGTGGCAGGTCCAGGCGCGCGAGCGTCTGGCCGATAGGGCCGCTGGCCAGCGCCTGGCCTTCGCTGAGCAAGACAATGTGGTCGGCCAGTTGCGCGACTTCATCCTGGGAGTGGCTGACGTACAACACCGGGATGTCCAGTTCATCGTGAAGCCGTTGCAGGTAAGGCAGGATTTCGCCTTTGCGCTTGGCGTCCAGCGCCGCCAGCGGTTCGTCCATCAGCAACAATTTGGGACTGGTGAGCAGGGCGCGGGCGATCCCCACTCGTTGCCGCTCGCCGCCTGAAAGATGTTGCGGATGACGATCCAGCAGGTGGCCGATGCCCAGCAGTTCAGTCGCATGGGCCATGTCGACCCGGCGCTGTTGTTTGGGGATGCGTTTAAGACCGAATTCGAGGTTGGCCAGCACCGACAAATGAGGAAACAGACTGGCTTCCTGAAACACGTAACCCAAGGCGCGTTTGTGCGGCGCGACAAAGATCTTGTTTTCACTGTCCTGCCAGACTTCGTCGTTGACCTGGATAAATCCCTGATCGGCTCTTTCCAGGCCCGCGATGCAGCGCAGGCAGGTGGTCTTGCCCGAACCGGAGTGACCATAAAGCGCCGTGACACCGCGGCCGGGTAGCTGCAAATCAACGTCAAGGGCGAACCCCGGATAACTCAGCTTCAAGCGTGTGTGAATCATTGATCAGCTCCAGCCCGCTTTGGTTTTGCGGCTGGAGTACAACGCCAGCAAGATCGCAAAAGAGAACACCAGCATCGCTCCGGACAGCCAATGGGCCTGAGCGTATTCCATGGCTTCGACGTGATCGTAGATCTGCACAGAGACCACCCGGGTCTTGTCAGGAATGTTGCCGCCGATCATCAGCACCACACCGAACTCACCGACGGTATGCGCGAAGCCGAGGATGGCGGCGGTGATGAACCCGGGGCGGGCCAGTGGCAGCGTCACGCTGAAGAACGTGTCCCAGGGATTGGCGCGCAAGGTCGCGGCCACTTCCAGTGGACGGCTGCCAATGGCGGAAAAGGCGTTTTGCAGCGGCTGGACCACGAACGGCATCGAGTACAGCACCGAGCCGATCACCAACCCCGCAAAACTGAACGTCAGGGTGCCGAGCCCCAGTGATTGGGTGAACTGGCCGACAAACCCATGAGGGCCGAGCGCCAGAAGCAGATAGAAACCAATCACCGTGGGCGGCAGCACCAGGGGCAGGGCAACGACCGCCCCGACCGGGCCGCGCAACCAGGATTGGGTACGCGACAGCCATAACGCCAGCGGAGTGCCAATGATCAGCAGGATGACGGTCGTCAGGGACGCCAGTTTCAGGGTCAGCCAGATGGCGGAAAAATCGGCACTCGTCAGCGTCATTTAGAGTTGGTAACCGTAGGACTGGATGACAGCAGCGGCTTTTGGCCCCTTGAGGTAGTCAACCAGTGCCTTGGCGGCCGGGTTGTCCTTACCCTTGTTGAGGATCACCGCATCCTGGTTGATCGGGTCGTGCAATTGGGCCGGAACGATCCACGCCGAACCGCTGGTGACTTTGCCGTCTTTGTAGACCTGCGACAAGGCAACAAAGCCCAGTTCCGCGTTGCCGGTAGATACGAACTGGAAGGCCTGGGTGATGTTCTGGCCTTCGACGATCTTGTCCTTGACCTTGTCGGTCAGGCCTTGCGTTGCCAGGACCTGGGTTGCCGCGAGGCCATAAGGCGCGGTTTTCGGGTTGGCGATGGACAGGTGCTTGTACTCATTCATTTTCAGCACTTCGCCCTTGGCATCGACGTAGCCTTCTTTGGCCGACCACAGTGCCAGGGTGCCGATGGCATAGGTGAAGCGCGAGCCCTTGACCGTTTCGCCTTCGTTTTCGAGTTTTTCCGGGGTGGTGTCGTCTGCCGAAAGGAACACTTCGAACGGCGCGCCGTTCTTGATCTGAGTGTAGAACTGTCCGGTCGCACCGAACGAAGTCACCAGTTTGTGACCGGTGTCTTTCTCGAAATCGGCAGCAATCGCCTGAATCGGCGCGGTGAAGTTGGCCGCGACCGCGACCTGGACTTCGTCAGCCTGGGCCGAGCCAAAAGCTGAAACCCAAAGCAGGGTTGCCAGGCAACCAGGGGCAAAACGTGAGGCACCAATGGACATGGAACGGCTCCGTTAAAACATGTGTTGCAAGGGTGTGATTCGCTATATACCAGAATATATAGCGGAATGCCTGCAAACGGAACGCGTGGTAACGGGTTTGGCGAGAGAAGTTGTTCCCTCGCCATCAAGCTTAACGGCGGAGCAGTTTTGCCAAGCCTTCTTCGGCGAGGCGCCGGGTCAGTTCTGCGGTGGTCAATTCCATACCCAAGGTGAACGCCTGGCCCGCCCAGAGGTTACTGAAATCCGCTTCGCCTTTGCCGCGCAGGGGCATGAGTGCGCCACCGGCAAGCGGGAAGGCCGGTGCCTTGGCGCTCATCGGCCCCAGCTCGCGCATTACCCGATTGAGAATCCCCCGCGCCGGGCGCCCGGTGAAAATGTTGGTGACCGCCGTCTCGCTTTCCTTGGCAGTACGCAATGCCTTGTGATGCGAAGCGCTGACCTTGGCTTCCGGCGTGAACAGATACGCAGTGCCCACTTGCACCGCCGAAGCCCCCAGCATGAAAGCCGCTGCGACACCGCGTGCATCGGCAATCCCGCCTGCGGCGATCACCGGGACTTTCACCGCATCGACAACCTGTGGCACCAGGGCGAAAGTACCCACCTGGCTACTCAGGTCGTCGCTGAGAAACATCCCGCGGTGTCCGCCCGCTTCATAACCCATGGCGATGATCGCGTCACAGCCATGCTGTTCCAGCCAGATGGCTTCTTCGACGGTGGTGGCTGATGACAGCACTTTGGCGCCGGTGGCTTTTACCCGATCGAGCAGGGATTTTTCCGGCAGGCCAAAGTGGAAACTCACCACTTCCGGGCGAAACTCCTCGACGACCTCACAGCTTGCGTGATCGAACGGTGCGCGATTTGACACCGGTGTCGGCGCGTCGAAGTCGACGCCCAGTTCCCGATAATAGGGTTCCAGCAGATTTTTCCAGTCTTGCGCCCGCTGCTCATCGACTGGCGGCGAATGGTGGCAAAAGAAATTGACGTTGAGTGGCCGTTGGCTGTGTTGCCGAATGGTCTTCAACTCTTCGCGCAGTTGCTCGATGCTCAGCAGGGCGGCGGGCATCGACCCCAGGCCGCCGGCGTTACTGGCGGCGATGACCATCGACGAGTGGGTGGCGCCAGCCATGGGGCCCTGGATGATCGGCAATTCGATTCCGAGCAGGTCAAGAATACGGGGGTCTGGCCATTGGCTCATGTTGACTGTTCTCCGACATTGAAACCGGGCAGGGCGGTAGAAGCGTTTTGTAGCAGCAATGACTGACCCAAGGCCAGCCATGTTTTCGCCCGGCCACGACTGTCAGCGTCGATGCAATTGGCCCCCGCCACCGAACGGTCGATTTTTCATCCGAAAGGAGAATTGGCTTAAAGTCGAGTACGGCATTTTTTTAGCGACGTGGTATTTAGATCACCGCACAACACGTGATCTCACCAGGAGGCAGTCATGTTCCAAGGTATTTTGATCGATAAAGACGAAAGCGGTTACCGGGCCACACTGCAACAGATCAGCGACGATCAACTGCCCGAAGGCGATGTAACGGTGCGCGTGGCGTACAGCACGTTGAATTTCAAGGATGGTCTGGCGATTACTGGCAGCAGCCCGGTGGTGCGAAAATTCCCCATGGTGCCGGGTATTGATCTGGCTGGAACCGTCGAAGTCAGTGAGCATCCGGACTACAAAGTTGGCGACAAAGTCCTGCTCAATGGTTGGGGTGTCGGTGAAGGGCATTGGGGCGGTCTGGCGCAGAAAGCGCGCCTGAACGGCGACTGGCTGATCCCGCTGCCTGCGGCATTCACCGCCGCTCAGGCGATGGCCATCGGCACGGCCGGTTACACGGCGATGCTGTCCATCCTCGTGCTGGAGCACAACGGTGTGACGCCCGAGCAAGGTGAAATCCTCGTCACTGGTGCCAACGGCGGCGTTGGCAGCTTTGCCATCGCGCTACTGAGCAGGTTGGGTTATCGAGTGGTCGCGTCTACCGGGCGCACGTCCGAGCACGATTACCTTAAACAGTTGGGTGCCAGTGAAATCATTGACCGCGCAACGTTGTCGGAGCCAGGCAAACCCTTGGCGAAGGAACGTTGGGCGGCGGTCATCGATTCAGTCGGCAGCCACACCCTGGCCAACGCCTGTGCCAGCACCAAAGCCAATGGCACGGTGGCAGCGTGCGGGCTGGCGCAAGGCATGGATTTTCCGGCGTCCGTTGCACCATTCATTTTGCGCGGCGTGACCCTCGCGGGCATCAACAGCGTGACGCAACCCAAGGCCAAACGTGTGGAAGCCTGGCGTCGTCTGGCCCAGGATCTGGACTTCAGTCTGTTGCCGCTGATCAGCCACGAAATCGCATTGAGCGAAGCGATCGATGCGGCACCACGTTTGCTCGCCGGACAGTTACGCGGACGGGTCGTCGTCGACGTGAATCGCTAAACACTTCGCAGCCTTCGGCTGGCCCCCTGGAGCTGCCGAAGGCTGCGATCTTCTGATCTGCACAATCAACGTAACTCCCGCTCCAGCAACTGCCGCTTGCGCTCCACCCCCCATCGATACCCCGACAGATTCCCATCGCTACGCACCACGCGATGGCAAGGGATCGCCACGGCCAGACAGTTAGCGCCACACGCTTGCGCCACGGCGCGAACCGCTTTAGGCGCACCGATGAGCTGAGCAATATCGGCGTAGCTGGCGGTGCTGCCGACGGGAATCTCTCGCAAGGCTTGCCAGACCCGCTCCTGGAACGCCGTGCCGCGTACGTCCAGCGGCAAGTCCAGGCCCAAGGCAGGGGCTTCGATGAAGCCAACAACCTGGGCGATCAGGCGCTCGAAGTCTTGATCGGCGCCAATCAGATTGGCCCGGCGAAACTTGTCCTGCAGATCGCAGACCAGTTGATGCGGATCATCGCCCAGCAAAATCGCACAGACCCCGCGCTCGCTCTGCGCCACCAGAATAGCCCCAAGGGAACACTGGCCGACGGCAAAGCGAATGTCGTTGTTGTGGCCGGCTGCGCGATACTCGGCGGGTTTCATGCCCAGTAGCTGATCCGCGGTCTCATAGAAACGGCTGTTGGAATTAAAGCCCGCGTCGTACAACGCTTCGGTCACTGAATTGCCGTTCGCCAGACGCTCGCGCACCCGACGGGAGCGGTGGGCAGCGGCGTAGCCTTTCGGCGTCAGGCCGGTGACGGCTTTAAACACCCGGTGGAAATGGAAGCTACTAAGGCCGGCGAGGTTGGCCAGCTCGCCAAGGGCCGGGAGCGTTTCAGCGTTTTCGATCTGCCGGCACGCGGCGGCCACGGTGGCGGCGTGCTGCGCGGCAATGTCGCTTTGATCCTTGGCCGCGCGTTTGCTCGGCCGGTAACCCGCTGCTTGTGCCAGCTCGGCGCTATCAAAGAATTCGACATTCTGCGGTTTTGGCAGTCGAGCCAGGCTGCTGGGGTTGCAGTAGATTCCGGTGGTTTTCACGGCGTAGACAAACTGCCCGTCGGCTTGCGCGTCACGCGCTACCACGGCGGCCCAGCGAGGATCGTTTTCGATGGCGACTTTTGGCGATTGGCTTGTCATGGCGATATGTCCTTTGACCCGTTTCCTGCAGATTAACCACGCAACAGCGTCGTCACACTCCGCTGCTTGCGGTCAAACTCCAAGGCCTCAACCCGCGGTACGAAAGGTAAAGTTGATCCGTTGTTCACCCAGACGCGGATGACGACCTTCCTTGATCGGCAGAACGCCGTGATAGCGCAAGCGATCGACCCCGCCCCAAACCACGATGTCGCCGTGCAGCAGGGGCACTCTTTGGCTCTTGTCGCTTCGTTCAAAACCGCCGAACAGGAACATCGCCGGCAAACCCAGCGATACCGAAACAATGGGCGCTGTGTAGGCGGTTTCGTTTTTGTCCTGATGCAAAGACATCTTCGCGCCGGGGATATAGCGATTGATCAGGCAGGAATCCGGGACGAATTCAGCAAACCCTGCTTCCCGAGCCGCTGCTTGTGCCAACTGCAAAAACACCTCCGGCATGGCTGGCCACGGGTGCCCGGTCTGCGGATCGTAGCGGCTGTAGCGATAACCACTGCGGTCAGTGGTCCAGCCCAGTGTGCCGCAACTGCTCAGGGCGACCGACATGGTGAAGCCGCCGGGCGTGACCATCTGCCGAAACGGCGCGGCCGCCAATACCGACTTCAGTGCAGGCAGCAAGCGGTCGAGCCAGGGCAAGGCAAAGCCTCGCAGCACCCAGGATTGTTCGCCGATCTGCTCGTTACGGGGCGCCTGCTGCGGCTGCGCGTCAGCGAACAAATCGAGAAGGGGCGGTTTCATGGTGTTTGAATTACAGCGCTTTGCTGACACTGATTTCGCTGATGACGTCGTCACTTTGGCCGTGAAGGGCATCCAGCGCAGCTTTGGCTTCTGCTTCGGTGCCATTTTCCAGCTGGGCGAATTCGAAGCGGCGTTCGCCGTTGAGTTTGTACTTGATGACGTATTTGGTCGTTTGAGCCACGGTCATACCTGTCTATGTGCGTAGTGAAGCGTCACTCAGCTCAGTTTAGTGCTGGAGCGGCGGATGATCTTGATCGAATGGGTCAGGGTCGGTTTGCGGGTCACGCTGATCGCCCGACGGTTGACGGTGTCGATGGTGATGTTCCAGAAACCGGTGCTCGGCGCAGTGATGCGGGCCGGAAAAGTATCGAACGCGCCGCCGTGGTATGTGTGGCGGCCGCCATTTTTGAAGCTGCGGAAGTTGGCGTCGTTCATCAAACGGATGTTGCACATCTGCGAGCATTGAATGACGACGATGTCGTCTTCGTTGAGGTGCTCGCGCTGGTGAATAAATTTCATGGGCGCCTCCAGAAGGGCTTTTACTACGAAATCAAAACCATACAGGTCAATGGGCGCAGTTTATCAGCCCTGGCGTCTGAAAATCCGGCCACCGGGCTGCGGTTTGACAATTAAAAACAGTTATTTCGCATCCGGTGAGAGATAAATGCACCAGGCCTCGGAGAAAAACCGCATCGGTGCTGTCGGAGGGTCTTTATCGGAGGTTTTGTATGAAGTGGGGTGCGTGGGTCCTGCCATTGGTCTTGGCATTGAATGGTTGTGCAAGCGTCGAGGACATTAACGAGTCGCTGCCCACCATGAGTGTGATTTCAGGCAAGAAACCCCACGAGTACGCGCAATGCCTGAGCGAAAAGCTCGCCAGCAGTCGAGGCGCCTTGCAAGTCGAGCCGCAGAAAGACGGTGTGCGGGTGATCGTTCCGCAAAAACTTTCGTCCGGTCCGGCCGCCGTTTTTGATATCGAAGAACGGTCCGGTGGCAGCAGCATCAAGTTACATGAGCGTATCTCCAATGTGCCGCTACGCCCTTGGGATGTGCGCAATGCTGCCACAGCCTGCATTTCTGGCTGATAAACTGTCGGCCATAAACATCGATGCCGCCAAAGCGACACTTTTGGCGGCATTGTCATTTCTGGAGTCAGGCATGAAGCGAGAGCGGGTACGGGAGCGGCACGCAGAGGGACATATCTCTGCCACCCATGTGATTCAAAATCCGGCAGATCCGGAGGAATGGATCGTGTTTTTCAAGAAAAGCGCCGGTCGCAGTTTTTTTCTGGTCGACGACAACGACGAAGTCGAATCCTTCAGCAGTCTCGACGATCTGATCGAGACCGTGCGCGGTCTCGGAATCAAATTCGCCGAAATCCACATGTAAGGCGAGCAGGGTGCCTTACTTGCAGACCACCACGACGCTGCGGTTCTTGTAGTTGCCGACGTCGACGCCGAGGGTCTTGTCGCTTTCCGCAGGGGCTGGGCTGCCGTCGGTACCGACGATGCGATAACCGGTACCCGCACAGGACGCATCCGCTTTTTCGTAGCAGGTCGCCCAGGAGTTGGCTTCGCCGGAGCAATCAATCGCCAGGCCTTGCTCGCCGTTGTTCAGGTAAGTGGTTTCGGATGTTGCGCAGCCACCGAGGGCCAATACCGCCAACAGCGGTAAAAATTTAGTCATGTCGTAGTCGTCTTTAAAAGGGGTGGGCAAGTGCTGTGACAGCGTCACGCGCAAAAGGTTATAGCCATAGGCCACTTCCCGCGATAAAGCACAAAAAAAGCCCTGCGCAATGGCAGGGCTGTGGGCGTGTCAGGCCTCGATCAGTTCTTGTCCTTGCCGCGTCGCTTGGGTTCCGGATGCTCAAGCTGCAACACCGATGCCACTTCGACCGCCATGGCTTCGGTAGGGAAAGGCCCGGCAATATTCTCGCCGTTGGCGCTGTCTACCCACCATTGGCCGTCCTTCGCCTTGTTGATCAAGTACCCGTTGACGCTTTTTGCTGCCGACATCTATCTGCCTCGTTGGCTGGTTCAATCGCGCCATAATAGCGCCAAACGCACCTGACGGGTGCCAATGGGTGTAGGGTGGGTCCGATTGCCGACAAATGATAACCGTGCAAGTTGGCCGGTCTCTGCTATCAATAAGGAGCGACGCAGCGATCTGCGCGGATCTGTGCGGAACTATCCGTGCGAATATTTCTCTATGTTGACATCGGTTAGCCAGCGCGGGGCATTGTAAGGTGCCCGCCGCCTGATTAGACTGCGCCGAAACTCGTACACACAGCCCTTTCAAGGACTTATATGATCAAGAAATGCTTGTTCCCAGCAGCCGGTTACGGTACTCGCTTCCTGCCAGCGACTAAAGCCATGCCCAAGGAAATGCTGCCGGTGGTAAACAAGCCACTGATCCAGTACGGCGTCGAAGAAGCACTGGATGCCGGGTTGACCGAAATCTCCATCGTCACCGGTCGTGGCAAGCGCGCTCTTGAAGACCACTTCGACATCAGCTACGAGCTGGAAAACCAGATCAAGGGCACCGACAAGGAAAAATACCTGGTCGGTATCCGCAAGTTGCTCGACAACTGCTCGTTCTCCTACACCCGCCAGACCGAAATGAAAGGCCTGGGCCACGCCATCCTGACCGGTCGCCCACTGATCGGTGACGAGCCTTTCGCCGTGGTATTGGCGGACGACTTGTGCGTCAACCTCGAAGGCGACGGCGTACTGACCCAGATGGTCAAACTGTACAAACAGTTCCGCTGCTCGATCGTGGCCATCCAGGAAGTCGATCCGCAAGAAACCAACAAGTACGGCGTAATCGCCGGCGAAATGATCCGCGACGACATCTACCGCGTCCACAGCATGGTTGAAAAACCAAAACCTGAAGATGCGCCGTCGAACCTGGCCATCATCGGTCGCTACATCCTGACCCCGGACATCTTCGACCTGATCGAACAGACCGAACCAGGCAAGGGCGGCGAAATCCAGATCACCGACGCCCTGATGAAACAAGCCCAGAACGGCTGCGTAATGGCCTACAAGTTCAAGGGCAAGCGTTTCGACTGCGGCGGCGCCGAAGGCTACATCGACGCAACCAACTTCTGCTTCGAGAACTTCTACAAGACTGGCAAGGCTTACTGATAGCGCGTTAGTTGCTTGTATTGAAAAGCCACCTTCGGGTGGCTTTTTCATTTTCTGACTCCATATCGATTGCAACGCTTGCCCAACAGATGACTGCAGGTATGCTGTTGGCCTGCCGAGGAGATTGAAAATGGCCTACGATTTTGACCTTTATGTGATTGGTGCCGGTTCTGGCGGTGTGCGGGCTGCTCGATTTTCGGCCGGTTTCGGCGCGAAGGTGGCGGTGGCCGAGAGTCGCTACCTGGGTGGTACTTGTGTGAACGTCGGCTGTGTGCCGAAAAAATTGCTGGTCTACGGCGCGCACTTTGCCGAAGACTTCGAACAGGCGTCCGGTTTCGGCTGGACCCTGGACGAAGCGCAGTTCGATTGGTCGACGCTGATCGCTAACAAGGACCGCGAGATCAATCGCCTGAATGGGATCTACCGCAACCTGCTGGTCAACAGCGGCGTAACCCTGCATGAAGGGCATGCGAAGATCGTCGATCCGCATACCGTCGAGATCAATGGCGAGCGCCACACCGCTAAAAACATCCTGATCGCCACTGGCGGCTGGCCGCAGATTCCGGAGATTCCGGGGCATGAGCATGCGATCAGTTCCAACCAGGCCTTCTTCCTCAAAGAGTTGCCCAAGCGTGTGTTGGTAGTTGGCGGCGGTTACATCGCGGTCGAGTTCGCCGGGATCTTCCACGGCTTGGGTGCGCAGACTACGCTGTTGTATCGCGGTGAAATGTTCCTGCGTGGCTTCGATGGTTCGGTGCGCAAGCATTTGCAGGAAGAGCTGACCAAGCGCGGCATGGACCTGCAATTCAATGCCGACATCGAGCGCATCGACAAGCAGGCTGATGGCAGCTTGAAAGTAACGCTCAAGGACGGTCGTCAGCTGGAAGCTGATTGCGTGTTCTACGCCACTGGCCGCCGGCCGATGCTGGACAATCTCGGATTGGAAAACACTGCCGTCAAGCTCGACAACAAAGGCTTTGTTGACGTGGATGAGCTGTACCAGACCGCCGAGCCTTCAATCCTCGCTCTTGGCGACGTGATCGGGCGTGTGCAGCTGACTCCGGTAGCCCTGGCAGAGGGCATGGCCATTGCGCGACGCCTGTTCAAGCCAGAGCAATATCGCCCGGTGGACTACAAGATGATCCCGACGGCGGTGTTCAGCTTGCCGAACATTGGCACCGTCGGCTTGACCGAAGAAGAGGCGCGCGACGCTGGCCACGAGGTGCAGATCTTCGAGAGCCGCTTCCGACCGATGAAGCTGACCCTGACCGAATGCCAGGAGCGTACGCTGATGAAGCTGGTGGTAGATGCCAAGACCGACAAGGTGCTGGGCTGCCATATGGTCGGGCCGGATGCCGGTGAAATCGTCCAGGGTCTGGCGATCGCCTTGAAGGCCGGCGCCACCAAGCGCCACTTCGACGAAACCATCGGCGTGCACCCGACGGCCGCCGAAGAGTTCGTCACCATGCGTACCCCGGTCGCCGGCTAATCGTCCTTGGCGGCGTCTGCCGCTGCTGCAACGGCGGCGGCCAGACGCTGGCTTTCTTCAAGCTCTACCTGGGTTTTGGTCAGTTCAATTTCCAGCGCTTTGTTGATCTGCGACTGCTCATCGATGTTCTGTTTTTGCGCCTGGCTTTCCAGTAGCGCAACGCGCAGGCGTTCCTGGAGGAGGGTGCGCTCGGCATCGACGCGGGTGGCTTGTTCCAGTAGCTGATCCTGACGGTTATTGCTTTGCTTGAGTTGATCCTGCAACAGGCTCAGCTCACGCAATGTCCCACGGTTCTCCGTCAGCAAGCGCTCGTTGTCGCGGTGCAACTGAGTGATTTCATCCTGGCGTACCAGCGCACTTTGCTGCGCCTGGCGTAACTCCATCTGCAATTGCTGCACCTGAGTTTCATGGCGGCTGTGTTCCTGCTCGCGCTGTTCCTTGACGGCATTGCGGTAATGCTCCAGCGCGTCACGGGCATGCAGGTGTTTTTCTTCCAGAGAGCGGATCTGCTCATCCTTGTCTTGCAAGCGTAATTCGAAATCTGCCAGTGCCTGATTGAGCCCGGCATTGCGGGTTTGTTCAGTCTGCAGCGTGGCAAGAGTGTCCTGCAGGGCTTCGTGTTCCTGGGTCAGCGCCAGGCTCTGGATTTCGTACTGCTCGTGGAGTTCGTTATTGGTTTCCTGTGCTTCCGCCAGCTGGGTCTCCAGGGCCTTGCGTTGTTCTTCGAACTGCTCGCGGGCCTGATCAATCGGCTCTTGCGCCTGTTCTTTCAAGCGTTGGGCCAGTCGTGTCACCAGCGCCAGGAGCTCATCGTCGATCGGTTCAGCGGGTTCGGCTTCAACACGCTGAGCGCCGTCATCCAACTCTTTGAGATAGCGATGAATCGTGGTTTTTGAACCGGTGTTCCCCATTTCGATACGTACTGCATCGATGCTCGGGTTCTCACCGCGGGCAAGAATCGCCAAACGGGCCGCTTGCACGACTGCCTTATTTACACCGCCACGGGCCATGACTACTCCTACGATTTCGTAATGTGGTACGTACTGCCTGAATACACATTGTACCATCCAATTTTAAAAGTTAAATACAAGACGTTTTTGACACGGGATATACTGGTATTACCCCGTGTGACAACATCTATCGGCGAAATACCCGCTGAAACGGTACGTTTTTGAGATCTGCGCCATGACCGAGCTGGACCGCTACCTGCACGCCGCCACCCGCGATAACACCCGTCGCAGTTATCGGGCGGCCATCGAGCACTTCGAAGTCAGTTGGGGCGGGTTTCTGCCGGCCACCGGCGATAGCGTCGCGCGCTATCTGGTTGCGCATGCCGGTGTGTTGTCGATCAACACGCTCAAGTTGCGCTTATCGGCGCTGGCGCAATGGCACAGCAGTCAGGGTTTCGCCGACCCAACCAAGGCGCCCGTGGTGCGCAAGGTGTTCAAGGGCATTCGCTCACTGCACCCGGCTCAAGAAAAACAGGCGCAACCGCTGCAGCTTCAGCATCTGGAACAAGTGATCGGCTGGCTCGAGCAGGAGGCGGTCGTTGCCAGAACGGCAGGTGATCGTCCCGGTTTGCTGCGTGCGAAGCGCGACAGTGCGCTGATCCTGTTGGGTTTCTGGCGCGGTTTTCGTAGCGACGAGTTGTGCCGCGTACAGATCGAGCATGTGCAAGCCACTGCCGGTTCGGGGATCACCTTGTTCCTGCCGCGCAGCAAGAGTGATCGCGAAAATCTCGGCAAGACTTACCAGACACCCGCCCTGCAACGCTTGTGTCCGGTGCAGGCCTACATCGACTGGATCACCGAAGCTGCGCTGGTACGCGGGCCGGTGTTTCGCGGCATCGACCGCTGGGGGCATTTGAGTGAGGAGGCGCTGCACGCCAACAGTGTGATTCCGTTACTGCGACAAGCGCTGGAACGCGCAGGGATTGCCGCCGAGCTCTACACCAGTCACTCGTTGCGTCGCGGCTTTGCTTCCTGGGCGCATCAAGCCGGTTGGGACCTGAAATCGTTGATGAGCTACGTCGGCTGGAAGGACATGAAGTCGGCCATGCGCTACATCGAGGCCAGTCCGTTCCTGGGCATGACTCGCTTGCCCGAAAAGCCGTTGGCTACTTAAATTCAGATTTCTTCTATTAATACTGTGGGCTAATAGCTAAAACCCATCAGCAGCATCAAGTTTGCCAATGAGCCTTCTATCGATCGAGTGGGTAAAGTTCTCTCCATCAACTTCTTAACCCCTGACGGAGAGTCAACGATGCCTATCATCAACAGCCAAGTAAAACCGTTCAAAGCTGACGCATTCAAAAACGGCGACTTCGTAAAAGTCTCGGACGCTGACCTGAAAGGCAAGTGGTCTGTCGTTTTCTTCTACCCAGCAGACTTCACTTTCGTATGCCCAACCGAGCTGGAAGACCTGGCTGACAACTACGACGCATTCCAGAAACTGGGCGTCGAGATCTACAGCGTTTCCACCGACACTCACTTCGCTCACGCTGCCTGGCACAACACTTCGCCAGCCATCGGCAAAATCCAGTACACCATGATCGGTGACCCGACCCACGCCATCTCCCGCAACTTCGACGTGCTGATCGAAGAAGCAGGCCTGGCTGACCGTGGCACCTTCGTGATCAACCCTGAAGGCCAGATCAAAATCGTTGAACTGAACGATGGCGGTGTAGGCCGTGACGCATCCGAGCTGCTGCGCAAGATCAAGGCTGCTCAATACGTTGCTGCCCACCCAGGCCAGGTTTGCCCAGCCAAGTGGAAAGAAGGCGAGGCCACTCTGGCTCCGTCCCTGGACCTTGTCGGCAAGATCTAAGTCTGTGACGCGCTTCATCAGGGCGGACATCCGCACCTTCTAAGCAAGCTGCACCGCCCAATAAAAACGCCCGGGCGAGATTCGCTCGGGCGTTTTTTTATGTCTGTGAATACAAAGGAAATCGCCCGTATGTTGGACGCCAATCTTAAAGCCCAGTTGAAATCGTACCTGGAACGGGTCACCCAGCCGATCGAGATCATTGCATCCCTCGACGACGGTGCGAAATCCCAGGAAATGCTTGAACTGTTGAAAGACGTTGCCAGTCTTTCCAGCCAGATTACTTTGCTCGATAACGGTGACGATGCACGCAAGCCATCGTTCTCGATCAATCGCCCGGGTGCCGATATCAGCCTGCGTTTCGCCGGCATCCCGATGGGCCACGAATTCACGTCCCTGGTGCTGGCCTTGCTGCAAGTCGGCGGCCACCCTTCGAAAGCCAGTGTCGAAGTCATCGAACAAATCCGTTCGATCAAGGGTGAGTTCAGCTTCGAGACTTACTTCTCGCTGTCTTGCCAGAACTGCCCGGACGTTGTCCAGGCGCTGAACCTGATGGCCGTGTTGAACCCGAACATCCGCCATGTTGCCATTGACGGCGCGCTGTTCCAGGCAGAAGTCGATGAGCGCCAGATCATGGCGGTGCCGAGCATCTACCTCAATGGCGTGAACTTCGGTCAGGGCCGCATGGGCCTGGAAGAAATCCTCGCCAAGATCGACACCAGCGGTATCGAACGCCAAGCCGAGAAAATCAGCGCCAAGGAAGCCTTTGACGTACTGGTTGTCGGCGGTGGCCCGGCCGGCGCTTCGGCGGCGATCTACGCAGCCCGTAAAGGCATTCGTACCGGTGTGGCGGCTGAGCGTTTCGGTGGGCAGGTGCTGGACACCATGGCCATCGAGAACTTCATCTCCGTGCAGGAAACCGAAGGACCGAAACTGGCCAGTGCCCTCGAAGAACACGTTAAGCAATACGACGTCGACATCATGAACCTGCAACGCGCAAGCGCGTTGATCCCGGCGAAAAATCCCGGCGAGTTGCATGAAGTTCGCTTCGAAAGCGGTGCCACACTGAAAACCAAGGCACTGATCCTCGCTACCGGCGCACGCTGGCGCGAAATGGGCGTGCCGGGTGAGCAGGAATACAAAGCCAAAGGCGTTTGTTTCTGCCCGCATTGCGATGGCCCGTTATTCAAAGGCAAGCGCGTAGCGGTGATCGGCGGCGGTAACTCCGGTGTTGAAGCGGCGATCGATCTGGCGGGCATTGTCAGCCACGTCACGCTGCTGGAGTTCGACAGCAAGCTGCGCGCCGATGCGGTGTTGCAACGCAAGTTGTACAGCCTGCCCAATGTCGACGTCATCACCAGTGCACTGACCAGTGAAGTGAAAGGTGACGGCCAGAAGGTCAACGGTCTGGTGTACAAGGATCGCGACTCGGGTGAGTTCAGCACGATCAACCTTGAAGGCATCTTCGTGCAGATTGGTTTGCTGCCGAACACTGACTGGCTCAAAGGCACCGTCGAGCTGTCACCTCGCGGCGAGATCATTGTCGATGCACGTGGCGAGACTTCGCTGCCGGGCGTGTTCGCCGCCGGCGACGTGACCACCGTGCCGTACAAGCAGATCGTGATCGCGGTAGGCGAGGGCGCCAAGGCTTCCCTGAGCGCATTCGACCACTTGATCCGGACCTCAGCCCCGGCGTAATTCCGGACGCTGAAAAAACAAAACCCCATGAGTGATCATGGGGTTTTTTTGTATTCGCATACCTGTAGGAGCCGGCTTGCTGGCAATGGCGATTTCAAGGGCGCCATCGTTGGCAAGCCAGCTCCTGCAGGATGGGGTCATGCATCACAGCGGCGCGGGCTGAATGATCTCGACCCAATAGGCATCCGGGTCCTTGATGAACGCCAGGCTCTTCATGCGGCCATCAGTCAAGCGCTTCTGGAAATCGCAGCCCAGTGCTTCGAAACGCTCGCACGCAGCAACGATATCCGGCACCGAGATGCAGATGTGGCCAAAACCGCGCGGGTCAGTGTTGCCGTTGTGGTAGGCAAAGTCCGGGTCGTTTTCGGTGCCGTGGTTGTGGGTCAGTTCCAGGATGCCAGGGATCGATTTCATCCACTCGGTGCGTGCAGCGGCGTCGGTCGGGATCTGGGCCTTGTCGACCAGTGCGAGGAAGTACAGGCTGAATTCGGCTTCCGGGAAGTCGCGTTTTTCCACCAGCGAGAAACCCAACACGCGCGTGTAGAAGTCCAGGGACTTGGTGATGTCCTTGACCCGCAGCATGGTGTGGTTGAAGACGAACTTCTGGGTGGCGGTGTCAGGTTGTGCGGTAACGCCGGGGAAGGTGTTCAATTCTTGCAGGCTCATGGGCCCTCCGGAAAATAAGTGGGGCTGACGATTGGCGACAATGATACGCAAGGGATGCGACATCACCAAACCTAAAGCGTCGGCTCTTGCCTGACGATCGGTCGAGGCTCAGACTCCACGGCTCATCTTGTGAGTGTTCAGGGCAATGATTCGAATCGGCAAATCGGTATTCATCTTGATGGGCGTGTTGTGCGCGATAGCCACTGCTCGCGCCGAAGCGCCGGTCATGACCTGGCCTGCCGGCTGGCAGGTCGAAGAGATTGAGCAAAGCGAGGCGGCGTCCGGTGTATCTCGTCAGCGTGCGGTGAAAAACGATCAGGACGGCACGCCAGTCATGGTGATGGAGTTGACCATGACGCGGGTTGAAAGCGGACATCAGGTGAACCTGGAAGGCGTGTTGCTCGAAATGCGCAAGTCGGTGCAAAAAGACTTCTTTCAAAGTGGCTATCAAAGTGTCTGCAACCGGATTCATCCGACAACGTTGAGCCGTTTATCTGCATTGGAATCCACCTGCACCATCACACAAAACGGACGGCATGTGCTTTCTCAAACTTTGGTCGCCGCCGTGGATGCTGATAAGGCCTATGTTCTTTCCTACGCAGGGCAGGCTGAGGCTTATAGGGGCAGTCAGGATGAAATAGAAGCGGTACGAAACGGCTTGAAACTTTAGCTGAAGACTTTAGTGGTTGCAGGCTTTGCACAGCGGGCACTGAAATTTTTAGATACCCAATGGATTAAGCACAAAGTTAGTCGGCAAGTAGCGAGTTGATCGAGACACATCGTTGCATTTAGAGGGTATTGATGAAAAAGCCCTGCATTAGCAGGGCTTTTTTTACAACGCGAATGTTAGCCGCGCAGCCAGGAGTCAACGGTGGAAGCACCGTATTGTTCCTTCCAGGCTTTCAGGCCGCGGTGATTGCCGCCCTTGGTTTCAATCAGTTCACCGGTGTGCGGGTTCTGATAAACCTTGACCACGCGAGCGCGGCGGGTTTTAGGTGCAGTGGCCTGTTGCAAGCCGGATTTAGCCGGGTTCGGGTCGAGAATGGCGATGATGTCGCGCAGGCTCTTGCCGTAGGTTTTCATCAGCCCCTGGAGCTTTTCTTCGAATTCGATTTCTTTCTTGAGCCCGGCATCGTTCTTCAGGGATTCAAGCTGCTTGAGCTGTTCTTGAAGGGCCTTTTCAGCTGCACGAAATTCAGCGAGTCTGGACAATATCTTTACTCCAATAGTGTGTTTGGCTGATACCAACCGCAAACAAAGCTATAAGCCAAGAGCCTTGAAGCGACTCGGTGATAAGTGGCTCACCTGCCAAATTACCGCAGGCATGAAAAATTGTAGTAGTTAATTGACCAAGAGTAAATCATGTCTTTTTCTTCATGTAACAAGAGTAGTCTTTTGAATCAAATTGGTGCGTCTTTTAGCCGTCTCGTCGCATAAGCCCAAGGGTTAATGATCGCTTAATGCACTAATGAACTCAGCGCCAGGCATGGGCCGGCCAAACAGATAGCCTTGCTGGAAGTTAACGTTAAGCGTTGTCAGGTAATCACTTTGCTCCTGGGTTTCTACACCTTCTGCAACCATTGACAGCTCGAGCTTGCCGGCAAGTTGGATGATGGTGTCGAGAATATGGCTGGAAGGTGTGTCGATGCCGATCATCGCGACAAAGCTCTGGTCGATTTTCAGGAAGTCGACATTGAACTGGCGCAAATAGCCGAGGCTGGAATGCCCGGTGCCGAAATCGTCAATGGCGATCATCACGCCAAGTTCATGCAACTGGTCGAACAGTTGATGAGTGAGCTCAGTGGGTTCAATCAGTTCGCGCTCGGTTAACTCCAGTACCAGGTGAATGGAGCCGGGTGCGAAAGCACCGAGGAACTGGCGGCAATCCTGAATCAGATCGAGGTTCTGGCAATGGCTGGCAGTGATGTTGATACCAATGTGAAAGGGCTCGGCAAACGAAGTGGACAGCGGGCCCAGCAGGGCTGCGGTTTGCTGCATCAAAGAACGGGTCATCGGCACGATCAGCCCGGAATGTTCGGCAAACGGAATGAACAGATCCGGACGCACCAGGCCTTCCTTCGGATGATTCCAGCGCATCAATACTTCGATGCCCGAGAGTTTCTTGCTGTCGCCATGCACCACAGCCTGAAAATAAGGAACGAACTCTGCAGCGTCCAGCGCTCGTTGCATTTCCAGGGTGGGGGAGGTTGAGCGCTTCTGAAGAACATGGCCGATCGCGCCGGAAATGAACCCGAAAAAGATCAGTAAGCTGAACAGCGGCGGGTATTCACTGGTCATGTAGCGCCAGGTTTCGCCTTCCGGGAAGCCAGCCGCCACGCTGAAATCATACCGGGTTGATTTGAGCATGCTTTGGGCGACGGGAAAGTCGGGCAGGGGCTCATCGTGAACACGGCCATCGGCGGTTAGCCAGTGACTGCCGACCTGCAGTATCAGCAATGTATGCCGGCCAATCAGGCGCAGTACGTTGCTCAAGTGGTAACCATCCAGCGTCGCCAACGCACCGCGTTTGCCATCCTCGAGCCGATAGACCAACAAGGCGGTATCGGGCGTGACCGGATTGCCCTTCATCAGTAACAACCGGCCACCGGCATAGTCGCCGGAAGCGACTTTTTCGTGATAGTCGCCAAACAGGGAGCTGCAATAAATAGTGTCGGCCCACATCAGGTTGGTCGAACGCACGAAGGGCCGTCGGGTGACTTGCTCGCGTAGGGCGAGGTTGACGTCCAGGCAGTTTTGCCCTGCCATTGGCAACAACTCGCGCGCCGCCTGAGCCGTGTTGTCGAGCATCAGTTCAAATTGGCGAATGGCTTCTTCGGCGGTTTCTTGTGCATTCTGTTCGAGTGCCCGCCCGGCCTGCATGTAGAGGATGACAGAGCCCAACAGTACCGGAAGCAAGCCACTGAGCAAGGTCACCGCAACCTTGAGCCGGCGTTTTCGGGGTTTGGTTTTTAGTGGCATTCGCAGAACCTGTAGCGATGAAATGGAGCTCTCAAATGCTGGCAGGGCCAAATGCCTTCCAAAAAGAGTTCAGGTACGAGCCATGATAGTTCGCGTATGGCCATTTTGCCGCTCAACGGTAATCCAGTCGTTCAGCCGGTTTGATAAAGGCCAGCGTCGCCGGTGATGCCTGGCGCTGGTCGAGCACGGCCAGGCCGCGCTGCTGCTGGGCGAGCAACTTACACTGGCGAAGTATTGGGGGAAAGGCCGATTGTGGTCGGGATATGTCTGTGCAACAAACCCCTTGCACGTGCGGGAAAAAGGCGGATTTTATAGAGAGGGCGGACAAACTGATTTACGCTGTGTAGAATCAGGTTACGCATACAAGAATAATCGTCTTCTGGCAGCAGAAGCCTCGCCCGCAATAGCCTTGGGTCGACAATGAAGATATTTGGGTTTCAATTGATCTACGGTGATTTCCTCGCCCGCAGCGTGCGGGGCATCTCCTGCGCGCCACCCACCGGTCTCAGCATTGCTAGCAACTAACGTTTGTTAATTTCTAAAAGCATGATGAGGCGCCAACCATGGCAGATTTATACGAAAACCCGATGGGCCTGATGGGCTTTGAATTCATCGAGCTCGCATCGCCGACCCCGAACACCCTGGAGCCGATCTTCGAGATCATGGGCTTCACCAAGGTCGCGACCCACCGTTCCAAAGACGTGCACCTGTATCGCCAGGGCGCGATCAACCTGATCCTCAACAACGAACCCAACAGCGTCGCTTCGTACTTCGCGGCCGAGCACGGCCCGTCGGTGTGCGGCATGGCGTTCCGCGTCAAGGATTCGCAAAAAGCCTACAAGCGTGCGTTGGAACTCGGCGCCCAGCCTATCCACATTGAAACCGGTCCGATGGAGCTGAACCTGCCCGCGATCAAAGGCATTGGCGGTGCGCCGCTGTACCTGATCGACCGTTTCGGTGAAGGCAGCTCGATCTATGACATCGACTTCGTGTTCATCGAAGGCGTCGACCGTCACCCAGTCGGTGCCGGCCTGAAGATCATCGACCACCTGACCCACAACGTGTATCGCGGTCGCATGGCCTACTGGGCGAACTTCTACGAGAAGCTGTTCAACTTCCGTGAAATCCGTTACTTCGACATCAAGGGCGAATACACCGGCCTGACTTCCAAGGCGATGACTGCACCGGACGGTATGATCCGCATCCCGTTGAACGAAGAATCGTCCAAGGGCGCCGGGCAGATCGAAGAGTTTTTGATGCAGTTCAACGGCGAGGGCATCCAGCACGTTGCGTTCCTGTCCGATGACTTGCTCAAGACCTGGGATCACCTGAAGAGCATCGGCATGCGCTTCATGACCGCGCCGCCGGACACTTACTACGAAATGCTCGAAGGCCGTTTGCCAAATCACGGCGAGCCGGTGGGCGAACTGCAGGCGCGGGGCATTTTGCTGGACGGTTCGTCCGAGTCGGGCGACAAGCGTCTGCTGTTGCAGATCTTCTCGGAAACCCTGATGGGCCCGGTGTTCTTCGAGTTCATCCAGCGTAAAGGCGACGATGGTTTCGGTGAGGGCAACTTCAAGGCGCTGTTCGAGTCGATCGAGCGCGACCAGGTTCGTCGTGGTGTTCTCGCCACCGACTAAGCCGTTACACCGATAAAACTGTGGGAGCGAACCTCCTCGCGAAAGCGATCTGTCAGTCAACATCCATGTTGAACCTGACGACGCCTTCGCGAGCAGGCTCGCTCCCACATTTGTTTTTGGGTGAGCTTACGGGCGTCTTTGCCGCATCAAATGCTTGAACCCTTCAAACACCAACACCAGCACCGCCATCCAGATCGGGATATAGGTCAGCCATTCGGTCGGCTTGATGCTTTCGCCCAGCAACAATGCCACGCCCAGCAACAGCACCGGTTCAACATAGCTCAACAACCCGAACAGGCTGAACGGCAGCAAGCGGCTGGCGATGATGTAGACCACCAAAGCCGACGCACTGATCAAGCCCAGCAGCGGGATCAGCCACGTCAGCGCCGGATGCTGATCGAACACGCCAAAGCCTTGTTCGCCGCCGTGCACGAACCAGTAGGCGATCGGTAGCATCAGGGTCATGTCCAGCCAGAGCCCGCCGAGGTTGTCGGCTTTCAGCCATTTGCGCAGCACGAAATACAACGGATAACCGACGACGACCAGCAGCGTGGCCCAGGAAAAACCGCCCACCTGATACAACTCATTGACCACGCCCAGCGTGGCGAAAAACACCGCGACTTTTTGCAGGTACGACAGGCGTTCACCGTAGGCGATGCGCCCGGTCAGCACCATGGCCAGCGGCAACAGGAAATACCCAAGCGACACATCGAGACTATAGCCGTTGAGCGGCGCCCACATGAACAGCCAAAGCTGTACGCCCAAGAGTGCCGAAGAGAGCAGCAGGCCGGCGATCAACTTGGGTTGCGCGCCGATGCGCCGCAACAGGTCGATCACGCGCCGCCATTCCCCGGACACCAGCATGAACACGGTCATGCAGGGCACGGTCAGCAGCATGCGCCAGCCAAAAATTTCCACGCCGCTCAAAGGTGTGAGCAGCGACGTGTAGTAATACATGACGGCAAACAGCACCGAGGCTGAAACCGATAGAGCGATACCTTTAGACAAACTGTCCTCGCGTGATTTTGAGTGAGTGTGAAACGGGCGCAGAGGATACGTGTTTTTTCAGCCGGACATTGACCGATCAATCAATAAATAACCTGTGGGAGCTGGCTTGCCAGCGCCTACAGGGTACATAAGTCGTCAGGCAGTACGCGGTTTACGGCCCGACACGAAATGGCTCACATCATTGAACCCCGGTGTCGAGGCATGCCCCGGTGTCACCAGCGAATCGATGAAGGCTTCATCTTCAGGCGTGATCTTCACCGCTTGTGCCTTAGTGTAGGCGTCCCATTGTGCTTCGGTGCGCGGGCCGACAATGGCGGAGGTGACGGCGGCGTTGTTCAGCACCCAGGCGATCGCGAACTCGACAATGCCGACGCCGCGCTCCTGAGTGTATTGCTGGATCTGCTGAGCGATGCGCAGCGATTCCACACGCCATTCAGTTTCCAGAATTCGCTTGTCGGCGCGGCCGGCTCGGCTGTCGGCATCGGGTTTTGCATCCGGCGCGTACTTGCCGCTGAGCACGCCGCGCGCCAAGGGGCTGTAAGGCACCACACCGAGACCATAATTCTGCGCCGCAGTGATCTGCTCGGTTTCAGCCTGGCGGTTGACGATGTTGTAAAGCGGCTGGCTGATCACTGGCCGGTCGATGCCCAGTCTGTCGGCGATGCGAATCACCTCGGCAATGCGCCAGCCGCGATAATTCGACAGGCCCCAATAGCGGATTTTGCCCTGGCGAATCAGGTCGCCAATGGCCGATACCGTGACGTCCAGCGGCGTGTTGTGGTCTTCGCGGTGCAGGTAGTAGATGTCGAGATAGTCAGTGCCCAGGCGCGTCAGGCTGGCGTTGATGCCATTGAAGATGTGCTTGCGGCTCAGACCGCTGCGGTTCGGCACGCCGTCCACCGGGCCGAAGCCGACCTTGGTCGCCAGCACCCACTCATGACGGCGGCTGGCGATGGCCTCACCGACAATTTCTTCGGAGCGGCCGTTGGTGTAGACGTCGGCGGTGTCGATGAAATTGATGCCTTGGTCCCAGGCCTTGTCGATGATTCGCAGGGACTCTTCGGTGCTGGTCTGTTCGCCGAACATCATGGTGCCCAGGGTCAGGGTAGACACTTGCAGGCCCGAATGACCCAGTGTGCGGTAGCTCATGAGGAAATCCTTTTGCCGGAGGGAAAGGCTCAATCAAATACCAGAACCACCGCCGGGAGCAAACGCAAATCTCATACACACGCACGAAACAACTGTGGGAGCCTGCCAGCTCCCACAGGGGATTTGCTGTGCTTAGACGCGCAGGGTGCGAGTCATGCGCAACGCCAGCAAACTACCGCAGACAATCACGCCTGCCAGTAAGTACAACGCCGCATCGGTCGAGCCGGTGCTGTCCTTGACCCAGCCCACCAGGTACGGGCTGAGGAAACCTGCCATTTGACCCATGGAGTTGATCAGCGCCAGGCCACCCGCCGCAGCGCCCGCACTGAGCAGCGCGGTCGGCACCGGCCAGAACATCGGCAGGCCGGTGAGGGCGCCCATGGTGGCGATGGTCAGGCCAAGGATGGCAATGGCCGGGTTGGCGGCGAAGTTCACGGCGATCAGCAGACCGAGCGCGCCCATCAGCATCGGCACCACCAAGTGCCAGCGGCGTTCTTTATGCAAGTCGGCCGAGCGGCCCACGAACAACATGAACAGCGCCGCGAGCAGGTACGGAATCGCACTCAACCAGCCAATCACCAGGTTATCGCTGAAGCCCAGGTTCTTGATGATCGACGGCAGCCAGAAGTTGATCGCGTAGACGCCGCTCTGAATGCAGAAGTAGATCAGGCCGAACGCCCAGATCGCCGGGTTCTTGAACACCGCCAGCAGGGAATCGGTGGTGGTTTTCGGCTTGTTGGCCAGGTCTTCGGCGTGGTCGGCTTCCAGCACCGAGCGCTCGAACGGCGTCAGCCATTTGGCATTGGCGTAGCTGTCGCTGAGCAGGAAATACGCCAGTGCACCGAGTACAACAGTCGGCACGCCTTGCAGCAAAAACATCCACTGCCAACCGGCCAAACCGCCCTGGCCAGCGGCGAAGTGATTGAGAATCCAGCCAGAGAACGGGCTGCCGAGCAGGCCCGACACCGGGATCGCCGACATGAACAGCGCCATGATGCGGCCACGGCGGAAGGTGGGGAACCACTGCGAAAGATAGAGCACCACGCCCGGGAAGAACCCGGCTTCGGCCGCGCCGGTGAACAGGCGCAAGGTGTAGAACTCGGTCGGGGTGGTGACGAACAGCAGGCAGGTCGACAGCGTGCCCCAAGTGATCATCATCAGCGCGATCCAGCGTCGTGGGCCGAATCTGGTCAGGGCGAGGTTGCTCGGCACGCCGCACAGCACGTAGCCAATAAAGAAAATCCCGGCACCGAGGCCGTACACGGTTTCGCTGAATTTCAGCGCGTCGAGCATCTGCAGCTTGGCAAATCCAACGTTCACCCGGTCGAGGTAGTTGAACAGGTAGCAGATGAAAATGAAGGGGATCAAACGCAGGGTAATGCGTTTGTAGACGGCGTTTTTCTCGTCAACGATGGCCTGGGTAGCGGCGGCGCTCTGTGACATGGCGGCTCTCTCTTTATTATGATTTTTTGCGATGCAAGGGTAACGTTGATCGCCCAGAGAGTCTCGACCACCCTCGGGGCTGCTGTCTTTGTGCCTGAGCACAGGGTTTGCTACCAAGCCCTGTGCGGGTGAACAACCGCTTGGCCCTCACGCTTTCAAGGATCACCGTTATGTTCGAACTCGATCACGACCTGGCCCAGGACATCGTCGACCGCGCGATGGCCATCTTGCCGTACAACGTCAACGTCATGGACAGTCAGGGGCTGATTCTCGGCAGCGGCGAACCGGAGCGGGTCAACACCCGCCACGAAGGCGCGCAACTGGTATTGGCCAATGGCCGCGTGGTGGAGATCGATGCGCAAACCGCGGTTCACCTCAAAGGCGTGCAGCCCGGGATCAACCTGCCGCTGATGCTCGACCAGCGCTTGATCGGCGTGCTCGGCATCACTGGCGAACCCGAGCAGTTACGCACCTACGCTGAACTGGTGCGCATGACCGCCGAGATGCTGGTGGGCCAGCGCAACCTTCAAGCCGAGCAGCAGTGGCGGCGCCAGCGTTGCGATGACCTGCTGGCGTTGCTGCTCAGTGACGCCGGCAGCTCACCGCGCCTGATCGACGAGGCGCAACAGCTCGGCCTCAAACCGCAAATGACGCGAGTGCCGTACCTGTTCGAATTGGGCATGGAACACGGGCCGGGGCAAACCGTCGAGGCACTCAGCGCCTGGCTCACTTCGCGCTACCCGGACAGTTGGTGCGTGAGTTCAGCCAAGTCCTCGCTGCTGTGGTGCCGACCGGCCAACCAGTCCATCGAAAATGATCGGCTGCTGGAAAAGCTCGACGGTTTGGGCTGGAACATCCTGCGCATTGCCGTGGGCGGGCAGGCCGACGGGCTCACAGGATTGCGCCGTTGTTACCGTCGGGTCGGCGACTTGCTGGCCTACGGGCGTGATGTACTGCCCCAATCGCGCTTATTGACGCTGACCCGTTATCGATTGCCCGTGATGCTCTGGCGACATCGCAACGACGATGCGCTGGACGAGTTGCTCAATCCACTGCGCAAAGTCATCGCCAAGGACAACAACGGCCAGTTGCTGGCGACCTTGCGCAGTTGGTGCGAACACGACGGCCAGAGCCAGGCCTGTGCTGATGCCTTGGGTATTCATCGCAACAGTTTGCGCTATCGGATGGAGCGCGTTGCTGAACTCAGCGGCGTTGATCCGTTGAAGCTGGACGGCATGCTGGCGTTGTATCTCGGCGTTCAACTATTACCCCAGAGCTGAACACGATCCCGGGCGTGTGAATACGGCTTTTTGTGGAAATGAACAATAATCCTCTGTGCGGCTTGTGCAGCGGACTGGCGTTATTGTTCGGGCCTGCTGGCAGCATGATCTCCATAACAACCGGAGAGTACCCATGAAAATCGTCATCGCCCCCGACTCGTTCAAGGACAGCCTGAGTGCTCAAGGCGTTGCTGATGCTATCGCCCTTGGACTCGCCGAGGTCTGGCCCGATGCGCAGTTGATCAAATGCCCGATGGCCGACGGCGGGGAGGGGACGGTCGAGTCGGTGCTGGCGGCCTGTCATGGCGAACTGCGCCGCACTGGGGTTCGCGGGCCATTGGGTGCGCCGGTCAATGCCGCCTGGGGCTGGTTGCCCGACAGCCACACCGCGATCATCGAAATGGCCGAAGCCAGCGGTTTGCAATTGGTCCCGGTGGGGCAGCGTGATGCGTGCATCAGCAGTACCTTCGGCACCGGTGAGCTGATTCGCGCGGCGCTGGATGCCGGCGCGCAACGGGTGATTCTGGCCATCGGTGGCAGTGCGACCAATGATGGTGGCGCCGGTGCGATGCAGGCATTGGGCGTGAAGCTGCTGGATGCACAAGGTGAGCCTTTGGCGCCGGGCGGCTTGGCGCTGGCGCAATTGGCGCGCATTGATCTCAGCGAGTTCGACCCTCGTTTGGCCGACGTGCGTTTCGACATCGCGGCGGATGTGAACAATCCACTGTGCGGCCCTCACGGCGCCTCGGCGATATTTGGTCCGCAAAAAGGTGCATCGCCCGAGCAGGTTCAGCAACTAGATCTGGCGCTGGGGCACTTCGCCGATCACTGCGCCAAGGTGTTGGAAAAAGACCTGCGCGATGAAGCCGGCAGCGGTGCGGCGGGTGGTTTGGGCTTTGGCGCCAAGGCGTTCCTGGGGGCGCAATTCAAGGCCGGGGTTGAGGTGGTTGCCGAGCTGGTGGGCCTGGCGGACGCGGTTGAAAATGCTGATCTGGTGATCACCGGCGAAGGGCGTTTCGACGCACAAACCCTGCGCGGCAAGACACCGTTCGGTGTCGCGCGCATTGCTCAACTGCGCGGCGTGCCGGTCATCGTTATCGCCGGTACGTTGGGCGAGGGCTATCAGGCGTTGTATGCGCATGGCATCGACGCCGCGTTTGCCCTGGCGAGCGGTCCGATGACGCTGGAACAGGCGTGTGCCGAGGCGCCGCGCCTGTTGCGTGAGCGAGCGATGGACATTGGACGAGTCTGGCAAGTGGCTGTCCGCCAACGCTGACTCACCTGTGGCGAGGGCGCTTGCTCCCGTCGGGCTGCGAAGCGGCCCTAAACAGCGGCGGCTGCTGCGCAACCGAGCGGGAGCAAGCTCCCTCGCCACAGAGGTTCCCTTAACAGGGACTATTCAGGTGGATCAATCTGATCCAGCATGCGGTTGGCCGTGATCTCCGCCAGCATCACGCTGTTGGAAATGCCCAGCAGTGCATTGCGTGAGCCGCCGTCCAGATGATCGACCAACTGATGGACCATCACGTCCACCGAAGCCAGCGTTTCCACCAGATACACCATCAGCGTTTCGGTGGAGGCTTGCGGGTCGACGGTGAACAGGGTGCTGACCTTACGCGGCGTGGCTTTGATGTCGGCGGTCGAGGGGAAGTGGAAATTGAGGGCGCGCTCGGCGGCTTCGTTGAGTTTTGTGGAGTCGGGTTCGTACGGGGAGGTTGGATCGGTGTCAGGCGGGTTTGGCGTTACTTTGGACATAAGCTTGCTTCCCTGATTGGGGTGCCAACCCTCTTGCTGCTAAACGAGAAGGAGGCAACTGTGCGCAGGTTAGCAGACCGGGGAAGCTAGCAAAGCCGGCGCGCCCGAAGGCTCCCTGCGCACAGCCACAATCAAGTGCAGGCATGGAAATACCTGACTGACAGGCGCTTGTGCACCTTGGTTACAACCCCAGGCTGCTAAACCCGATCACTGATGAGCAGTGACACGAATCAAGTTACCGATGGCCCCCAAATCGCACAAGCCGGCGGATTCTGGCGTGCCCGTAGGCAACGGCGCAAAGTCTTGTGGCTTTCCGGAAGTGTCCTTAAACGCTGTTAAACGGCGGCGTCGCATCGCCCTTGTCACGCAAAAAAAAGTGGCGCTACCTGTCAACTTTGACAGTTACGCACTTTGATAAAACACGGTTTACTCCTCCCAAGCGCAGAACGACGGGATGCGTTTGGGTAGTGCCCGGTAGTATTCGGTCTGCTTTTCCGGCCCAAGCACCATGGCAATCCATGGCGCCAGGTGTTGAATGCGGAGAGCGACAACATGGCAGGTTCAGATAAAAAAGAGCAGCAGCTTGCGGCAGGCCAATCCACTTCCGGTGGGACAGAGCCGCTGGACGTCCAGGAGCCGGACGTGAGGTCTATTGTGATTGACCGGGACGCCACTGGGCTTATTCCCTGGGAAAAACTCAATACCAATCAAATCATCACCCTTGCCGAGTGGTTCGGCAGCTTTCCGCCCGCCGGTAGAACAGATAAATACAGACTGCAAATCGCCCGCAAGGGCAGTAGCAGTGGCTGGGTCAAGTTCCTTCGGATTAGTCCTACATACCGGTTGAATCCCGATCTATAGCCTGCGGCGCTTTCGATCTTTGCTCACTCATGGTGCCGATATGTCCAAGGTTCAATCGTTCAAGCTTCATCCGCTCGCCATTACCCTGAAGCTGTTATCCATTACGCCCTTTTTGCTGGTCGGTGAAATGGCTCATGCACGGGTACTTGTCCCGGGCGAGGTCCTGACCATTGATGGCACCACCGCGCTGGATAACTACGTGTTGAACGGTGCTTCGACGCTCAATGCCAATGGCGCGCAGACCCGTGACATCACCGTCAACAACTCCACCCTCAACCTCAATGGCAGCGCCGTACAGGCTACCGGGAGCGCCATTGGTGTGGGGCTTAATGCGGGCTTGGCAAACATTGCCCGCAGCACTATTTCCAGCAATGGAACCGGTCTTTCGGTTGCCCGTAACGCGGCGGCCACGCGAGGGTCCACCGCAACCGTGAGTGACAGCACGATCAGCGGGGGAGCAACGGGTGTATCGATCACGGGCCTGAGCAAGCTGACGCTGCTTCGCTCCACTGTCGCCGGGACCGGTGTTACCGCATCCGGCATGCGGATTTTCGGCGGCTCGGTCGAAGCCAGCGGCAGCAACATTACCGGCAATCAGCATGGCATCGAGATGTCGCCCGACCCGGTGGTCGGTAGTCCGGGCACGCTCGAATTGAACAAAAGCCATGTCACCGGTTTGAATGGTTCGGCGATTGTTGTCGACTCCCTAAGTACTGGCCCGACCCAGGCCAATATTGCGGTCCTCAATGGTTCGACGCTTAACGCCAGCAACGGCATCCTGATGGACGTGCGCAGCGGCGCGGAAGGTAACTTGCGGGTTGGCAACAGCACCCTCACCGGCGATATCGTCGCGGACGGCGGCAGCACGGCCAATGTATTGCTGGAAGAATCCGCGACCCTGACCGGTCGCTTGCAGAACGTGCGGGACCTGGGCATCAACAGCAACGCGAGCTGGGTGATGGTGGGTGACGGCTCGGTGCAAAACCTCAACATGAATGGCGGTGCCATCAAGTTCGGTAACCCCGGCGACTTCTTCAAATTGACCGTCGGCACGCTGTCGGGCACCGGCGGTACGTTCTTCATGCACCACGACTTCAAAACCGGTCAGATCGATACCCTGACCGTAACCGGCAACGCCACCGGCGACCACACCATCGACCTTAAATCCAGTGGTTCGGAGCCAGTGCGCGCGGGTGCGATTCCGGTGGTGCACATCGGTGGCGGTGATGCCACCTTCAGCCTCGCCGGTGGCGCCGTCGACCTGGGAGCGTTCTCCTATGACCTGGTCAAACTGAGCGCTAACGACTGGTACCTCAATACGCTCTCGCGCACCATCAGCCCGGGCACCCAATCGGTGATCGCGCTGTTCAACGCAGCGCCGACGGCCTGGTATGGCGAACTCAGCACCTTGCGCAGCCGCATGGGCGAAGTGCGCATGGACCACGGCAAGGCCGGTGGCTGGATACGTGCCTACGGCAACAAGTTCAATGTTGACGCCAGTTCGGGCGTCGCCTACCAGCAAGTTCAGCAAGGCCTGTCGTTCGGTGCCGATGCGCCGTTGCCGATGGGTGACGGGCAGTGGTTGGTGGGTGTGCTGGGTGGTTACAGCCAATCGGACCTGGACATGAGCCGTGGTACCAGCGGCACCATCGACAGCTACTACCTGGGTGCCTACACCACCTGGCTGGATGAGTCGAGCGGCTACTACTTCGACGGCGTGCTCAAGTTCAACCGCTTCGAGAACGAATCCGATGTGCGCCTGAGCGACGGCACAAAAGCAAAGGGTGATTACGACAGCCATGGCGTGGGTGCGTCCCTGGAGTTCGGTCGACACATCAAACTGGCTGACGATTATTTTGTTGAACCCTTTACCCAACTCTCCGGCGTGGTCATTCAGGGCAAGGACTACGACCTGGATAACGGCCTGTCCGCTGAAGGCGATCGTACTCATTCGTTGCTGGCCAAGGCGGGCGCTACCGCCGGGCGTAACTTCCAGTGGGATGACATGACCGTGCAGCCTTACCTTCGCGCAGCGTATGTGCACGAGTTCGCCAACAACAACGATGTGAAGGTCAACAACAACACCTTCAACAACGACCTCTCGGGTTCCCGTGGGGAGCTGGGTGCCGGTGTCGCCATGTCGCTGAGCGACAAGGTGTCGATTCATGCCGACTTCGATTACAGCAATGGCAACAAGATTGAACAGCCGTGGGGGGCGAATGTGGGCGTGCGATATAGCTGGTGATCGTCCGGGGCTAAGTAATGTCCCGACTAACAGTAACTAGCCAGGAAATTCGAGATTTATTTTTTGTTTATCGGTCAAATTTCATCGGCTATTTTGTTGTGAACTAGCCGGCTTCTCCCCTCTGAAATAAAAGAAACACTTATGAAGTTATTACACGAGCAGCCTCGCTGCGATGCTTGAATTGTTCAAAGGAGTTGAAATATGTCGGAAAATTATTCGTTATCAGAAGTTCTTGAAAGGATTTACCACAACCAATTGGCACTGGAAGCGGCAGTGATGGAGCTAACAATCTTGGTGGAACAGCGGGGCTCCGCTGATGTAGGAGTGAATATTCGGGGGGCGCTCGATGCGATCGGTCACAACGCGGGCCATATCAAGCAGGGAATGGCGCGTTTGAGGAATCTCAATATTCGCTGAGAAAAATTCCAGACTTTCTGATTGCGCGGCGGGCTTGATGTAAAACCAATGCTTTTGTAGACCCCCATCGCGAGCACGCTCGCCCCCACAGTTCGATAGTGTTCACGATTCTCGTGTTCACCGCAGATCACTGTAGGCGTGAGCTTGCTCGCGATAGCTACCTCAAGCGCAACGATTCTCTCAAGCCTTCCACGCCCCGGGATTGACCAGATTAGCCGGCCGCTCGCCCGCCAGCGCCGCCAGCAGGTTGTCCACCGCACACTTGGCCATCGCTTCCCGCGTTTCATGGGTGGCCGAGCCGATGTGTGGGGTCGCCACCACGTTGTTCAGTTGCAGCAGCGGCGAATCATGATTGAGCGGTTCACGCTCGAACACGTCCAGCCCGGCGGCGCGAATCTGTCGTTCGCTCAGGGCCTTGATCAGCGACGTTTCATCCACGACTTTGCCCCGTGAAATATTGATGAAGATGGTCTCTGGCCGCATCAACGCGAACTGCCGCGCACCGATCAGCCCTTCGGTTTCGGCGGTCAGCGGCAGCGTCAGGCAGACAAAATCGGCCTGCTGCAGCAATTCGTCGAGGCTGCGGTATTGGGCATTGAATCGCTGTTCAATCGCCGGTTTCGGCGAGTGGCTGTGATAGATCACCGGCATGCCAAAACCGAAGTGCCCGCGCTGGGCCAGGGCTTCGCCGATCCGGCCCATGCCGATGATGCCCAGGGTTTTGCCGTGCACATCGCTGCCGAAATGCGCAGGACCGATGTTGCGGGTCCACTGGCCGTCGCGAACCATGTTCGCCAGTTCCACCACACGCCGCGCGGTGGCCAGGATCAGCGCGAAACCGGTGTCGGCGGTGGTCTCGGTGAGCACGTCCGGCGTGTTGCTGAGCAGGATGCGCCGCTCGGTGAGGTAGGCGATGTCGTAGTTATCGACGCCCACCGAAACGCTGGCGATGGCCTCCAGGCTGGGCGCCAGATCGAGCAGTCGGGCATCCAGTTTCAGGCTGGCGCCGAGCAAGCCTTGGGCGCGGGGCAGGGCGTCGCGCAGTTTGGCCAGGCCCTCGGCATCCAGGCTTTCGATCAGCGTCACTTCGGCCTGCTCGTGCAGGCGAGCCATCAGTGGCGCCGAGAGTTTCTTGTACAGAACAACCTGCTTTTTCATCGTCATCGTCTCAATCAGGAATGTGCAGTGGTGGGTTTTAAGGCGACCGTGGGCCGCTCCCGATCACTGGCACCGGGCTTGAGGAAAATCGTCAGGACCACCGAGAGCATCAACGCGCCGCTCATCAACAGGTACGAGGCTCCGGGCGAGCCGGTGGAGCTGTTCAGGTAACCGACCAGATAGGATCCGCCGAACGAACCGAGGGCACCCATGCTGTTGATCAGCGCCATGGCGCCACCGGCGACGTTGGCCGGGAGGATTTCCGGGATGATTGCGAAGAACGGGCCATAAGGCGCGTACATGCAGGCACCGGCAATCACCAGCAAGGTGTAGGACCACCAGAAGTGTTCGGCACCCAGGGCGTAGGAACCGTAGAAAGCAATCGAGGCGATCAGCAGCGGTGGCCAGACGAAGCGTTTGCGTTTTTGCAACTTGTCCGAACCCCATGAGACCAACAGCATGCCGATCACCGCTGCCAGATACGGCAGCGCGGACAGCCAGCCGGCCTCGACCATGTCCATTTGTGCACCGGCCTTGAGGATCGACGGCAGCCACAGCACGAAGCCGTATACGCCAATGCTCCAGCAGAAAAACTGCAAGGCCATGATGATCACTTTCGGTGAACGGAACGCTTCGGCGTAGTTTTTCACCGCTTTGATGCCGACCTGCTCGGCGGCCAGTGCGCTTTCCAGGTCCTGTTTTTCCTGGTCATTGAGCCACTTGGCCTGGGACGGACGATCATCGGCCAGGCGCCACCAGATGAACGCCCAGAGCACAGCCGGCAAACCTTCGATGATGAACATCCAGCGCCAGCTGTAGTGCTGCACCAGATAGCCCGAGACTACCGACATCCACAGCATGGTCACCGGGTTGCCGAGGATCAGAAAAGTGTTGGCCCGCGAGCGTTCGGCACGGGTGAACCAGTGGCACAGGTAGATCAGCATCGCCGGCATCACCGCGGCTTCGACCACGCCGAGCATGAAGCGAATGACGATCAGCCAGTAAGCGTTGGAGACGATCCCGGTCAACGTCGCCAGGCTGCCCCAGAGGATCAGGCTGACGAAAATCAGTTTTTTCACGCTGTGTTTCTGCGCGTAGATCGCCCCCGGCACCTGGAAGAAAAAGTAGCCGAGGAAGAACAGCGCACCGAGCATCGACGACAGGCCCGGGGTGATCATCAGGTCGGCAGCCATCCCGGAGGCGGCGGCGAAGCCGTAGTTGGCGCGGTCCAGATACGCCAGGCTGTAGGTGATGAACACGATGGGCATGATGTACCACCAGCGGCGGGTGGCGAGCGTTGCGGTTTTCATGGGTGATGCTCCTGAGCTTGTTGTTTTTGTCGCAGCAGGTGTTTAGATCTTGCTTGACTGTGCTGGCCTCATCGCGGGCAAGCCCGCTCCCACATTTGATTTATGTTCGACACAAATCCCCTGTGGGAGCGGGCTTGCCCGCGATGGCGGCCTCAAATTCGCTGACCATTTCAGACCGGGTCGGCAATCCTTCCATGTCCCCGCGGCTCTGCACCGCGCGGCTGCCAATCCAGTTGGCCCGTTGCACGGCTTCGGCAAAGCTGTGGTTTTCCAGAAGAGCGCTGATCATGCCGACGGCAAACCCGTCGCCGGCACCGACCGTATCGACCACCGTTTCCACCGGCACGCCGGCGACGAACCCCTGATCAAGATGGGTTCGGTAGTAAGCACCGTGCGGCCCCAGCTTGATCGCCACGGCTTCGGCGCCCTGGTCGAGGTAGAACGCGGCGATGTCGGCCGGGTCTTCGAACCCGGTCAGCAGGCGCCCTTCACTCAGCCCCGGCAGCACCCAATGGGCGAGGGCGGCGAGGCGGTTGATGTCGGTGATCATCTGCTGTTCGCTGGCCCACAAGCTCGGGCGCAGGTTCGGGTCGAACGACACGCTGCGCCCGGCCTCGCGCATGCGGGTCATCAATTCGAACGACATCTGCCGCGCCGTTTCCGACAGTGCCGGTGGAATGCCCGTGGCGTGCAGATGCCGGGCCTTGAGCAAGTCCGGCACGATCGAGTGTGGCGACAAGTGACTGGCCGCCGAACCACGGCGAAAGTACTCGACCACAGGGTCGCTGCCATCGTCGGTGCGCGACTTGAGCTGAAACCCTGTGGGGTGCGCGGGGTCGATGTCGACGTGGCGGCAATCCAGGCCTTCTTTCTCCAGTGTGTTAATCACGAATCGACCCAGCGAATCGGCGCCGACGCGGCTCAGCCATGCCACGTTGAAGCCCAGACGCGACAGACCAATGGCGACGTTGCTGTCGGCGCCGGCAATGCGTTTGTGGAAGGCGTTGACGCTGGTCAGCTCGCCGGCCTGCTCGGCGACGAACATCGCCATGGTCTCGCCGAACGAGAGGACATCGATCTCAGACATGAGCGGTCTCCAGCGGTGCTTGGCCGAGGTGGGCGAGGGCGGTGACGTGTTCAGTGGTCAGTTGCACCAGGTCTTCACCTTGCAGCGGATATTCCGCCGCGCGCATGACGCCTTGGGCCATGTGCCGCAGCAGGTGTTCCCACTGTTGCAAGTCGCTGGCGGCGGGTGGAATGGCAACCAGTTTGCCGTCGGCGCGGCGCGTGACCGCTTTGCAATGCACATAACCGACGTGCCGACCGAGCAAACGCGCAGCGCTGGCGGCAGACTGGTCCTGCCATTGCCAGTTGCCGATATCGAAGGTCATTTTGATCGGCAGCTGGTGTTGCTCGACTTCATTGAAGAACCGCTGGAACGGCTCGATGCGGCCACCGTGCAGGGTCTGGTCGTTCTCTACCAGCAATTGCACGGCACTGTCGCCGAGCAGGCGGGCGAGGCTTTGCAGGTCGCTGTTGTCAGTGAAGTAACCCAGCGACACTTTCAGCCATTTGGCGCCGAACAGTCGGGCGCGCTGCAGGGCGGTGATCAGTTCGGGATTAGGTCTGGATTGACCGGCCAGCCACAGTTCCATCGGTGATGAGTACACGCTTTCCAGGCCCTCGGCCTGAGTCGCGTCGGCCAGGTGCTCGGGGTTCTCAAAGGTCAGCAGCTCTTCGCGCCATTCGATGCGTGTGGCCCCGGCGGCAGCCAGCACTGAGATGAAACTGCCCTGGCCGCGTTGGCGCACCAGATCGGCGCCGTAGCTGGACAGGCTGATGGAAACGGCGGGTTTGTTCATTGTTTTTCTACCTCTGAAACCGGTTTCATTTTTGTTCAAAAAAAGGGTGACCATTGGGCCTCATCGCTGGCAAGCCAGCTCCTACAGTATCTGTGGTGTTCACAAAATTTTTGTTCACATCAAACCCCTGTAGGAGCTGGCTTGCCAGCGATGGGGCCAGTAGAGTCACTCGAAAATTCCCAAGGTCGACCCTCTAACAACCAACCGCGCCGAAAAATCCAGCGTCCGCACCGGCCCGTTATCGCCGCGCAAGCGCTTGAGCAGACACTCAAACGCGCTGGCGCCAATCTCCGTGGTCGGCTGGGCGAGGGCGGTGATGCCGCTGCCCACCAGCGGGTACCAATCCAGGTCATCGAGGGCAATCAGCCCCACGTCTTCGAACAGATTGCACCCCAGTTCACGCAACGCGTGGGTGCTGGCCAACGCCGCAATCCCGTTCGCGCAAAACAGCGCTTTCGGGCCAGGGCCTGGCGTGTCGAGGAAGGTCTTCAGTTGTGCGTTCAGATCGCGACCGGTTTCGATGTGCGAGCCGCGAAGAGCAGGACGTTGCTCAATTTGCGCCTTGAAACTGCTGACCCGCTCGATTCGCGAGCTGGTGCCATCAACCGGTTCTGTGACCAGCAACACATCGCGATAGCCGCGTTGTTCAAGATGATTGAGTGCCATGTCGATGGCCTGCGGGTTGTTGAGCCCGACCATGTCGCTTTCGAGGTTCGCGACCTTGCGATCGACCAGCACCAGGGGCATTTCCCGGTGCAGTTCATGCAACTCGTCACGGTGATGGCCGAGGGTGTTCACGATCAGGCCTTCGATGTTGTACGAGCGCAGCAGGGCCAGGTGTTGGCGTTCCTGCTCGTCGTCGCGGTCGGTGTTGCACACCACCAGGCTGTAGCCGTGCTGACGGCAGGCGGTTTCCACCCCGTGCATCACGGCAATCGAATAAGGGTTGCGGATATCGGCCACCAGCATGCCGATCAGGCGGGTACGCCCGCGCTTGAGGCCGCGGGCCATCTGGTTCGGGCGATAGCCCAGTTCGGCAATGGATTGTTCGATGCGCCGGGCAATGGCATCGGAGAGCAAAGCGCGGTCTTCGCCGATGAACCGCGAAACGCTGGCCTTGGAGACCTTGGCGTGTTCGGCCACGTCGAGCATGGTCACACGGCTGCGCTGGGCGGCGGAGAAATCGTTCACGGTCAGAAACCTTCTTATTGGATTTATAAGGCTGAGCGCAGGGCGCTGAAACCGGTTTCAGAAGACACCAGAAATGAATCGTCCGTCAAGTGCTGGATGAATTAGCGCTCGACAAAAGCCGACCAGCGGCGCTCAGGACAGCACGCTCAGCCAGGCCGAACCCAGCAGCAACAGGCCCATGCAGCGGTTGAAGCGCTGCATGGCACGAGGCGAGCGCAACCAGCGCGCGGAACCGGCGCCGAGCAATGCCCAGGCCCCGAGGCACGGCAGCGAAACCAGAAAAAATGCCAGCGACAAATACATCACATGCGCCAAGCGGTTTTCACCCGCGCCGGCAAACACGCTGACCACGGCCAGCGCCATCATCCAGGTTTTCGGGTTGATCCATTGCAGGCTGGCCGCGCCCAGCAAACCGAGGCGCTTCTCGGCATTTTCGGCGGCCATGGCGACCGCAGGCGCGCGAAAAATCTGCCAGGCCAGATAACTCAGCCATGCCACGCCGGCCCATTGCATGAGGGCTTGCAGCCGCGGCCACTCGGTCAGTGATGTCCCGGCGCCCGTGCCCACCAGCAATACCAGCAGCGCGGCGCTGGCGCAGGCGCCAAGAATGATCGGGACGGCCGCCGCCAAGCCGAATCGGGCACTGTTGCTCAGCACCAGAACGTTGGTCGGGCCGGGGGTGATCGAAGCCACAAAGGCGAACAGCAGAAAGGGCAGCAACGTCGGAAAAGAGGACAGCATCGCAGGCAAACTCCGGTGAAGATCATTGAAGCTGATCTTCACCAGTCAGGCGCTTGGCTGTCTGGAAGATTTGAGCAGCGCTTGCGGTAGAGTGCCGGTGTCAGGCCGTAGGCGCGCACGAACCAGCGGCCCAGATGACTCTGATCGGCAAAGCCCAGGGCAATGGCCACCGTTGCCGGTTGTGCACCCCGGGCGAGCAACCGACGCGCCGTGGCCAGGCGCAATTGCACCAGATACGCGTGCGGTGCGATGCCGTAGGCGGCCTTGAACGCACGGGTCAACCGAAAGCGGTCGACCCCGGTAACGGCGGCCAGTTGATCGAGGCCAATGTCCAGTTGTACGTTGGCGTGCAGATAGTCCCGAGCCTTTTGCGCCACCAGCGGCAGGCGCGGGTCTTCGCCATAGCGCGTGCGCCAGTGCAGGTGGCTGGTCAGGCGTTCAAGCAAGCCGTCGAGCGCGGTTTGGCGGACGATCTTCAATTCACCACGGTGCAGCGTTTCGAAGGCAAGGCTGGTGGCGTGGGCCAGGCGCGGATCGCTGGCCAGGGTGTTGGCAAAACTCAACTCGCTGTTGTCCGGTGCGTTGTTGAATACAGCACCGAGCTCACGCTGCAACCACTGCGGGTCGAGGTACAGCATGCGATAGGTAAATCCGTCGGCGGTCGGTGCCTCACCGTCGTGAATGTCGCCCGGTTCCAGCAAAAACACCTTGCCCGGCGTGCTCTGGTGCCTGGCCCGTCGACAGTTGAACTGCTGAACCCCTTGCTCGGTGACGCCCACCAGATAGCTGTCGTGCCAATGCGGGTCGTAGGCGTGGCCTTCGAAATGCGCGCGCAGGGTCTCGATGCCGGTATCGGCGTCCTGGGCCAGATCGAGCCAGTTGTGAGAAGTCATGGGGCACCTGCGCGGCGGATTTGCCGGTCTATTTAACGCCCGCACCGAGGGCGATGACTAGAACGTTTGTGCAGCCGTCAGTTGAACAGCCCGGCGACGATGTTGATCGAGAATCCGAGTATCGCTGTGTTGCACAGAACACCGATCAACGACTGGGCGGACGGTGTAAACACCTAAGCCCAGGGCAGTCTGTCATGACCACAATCCGAAGACGATGAGATCCCTGTGGCAGCTTGCCTGCACCCACAGGGATTTGTGTTGGGTCAGGTTTATTTGTGGCGTTTACGCACCAGCTTCATCACCACCACAAAAAACACTGGCACGAACACCACCGCCAGGGTGGCCGTGATCATCCCGCCGATGACCCCGGTGCCGATGGCTTGCTGGCTCGCCGAGCTGGCGCCGGTGGCGATGGCCAGCGGCACCACGCCGAGAATGAACGCCAGTGAGGTCATCACGATTGGCCGCAATCGCAAACGTGCCGCTTGCAGCGTGGCGTCGATCAAGTCATGGCCTTCGTCGTACAGGCTCTTGGCGAACTCGATGATCAGGATCGCATTCTTCGCCGACAGGCCGATGATGGTGATCAGCCCGACCTTGAAGAACACATCGTTGGGCATCCCGCGCAAGGTCACCGCCAGCACCGCGCCGAGCACACCCAGCGGCACCACCAGCAATACCGAGGTCGGAATCGACCAGCTTTCGTACAACGCCGCCAGACACAGGAACACAATCAGCAACGACAACCCGAGCAGGATCGGCGCCTGACTGCCGGACAGGCGTTCCTGCAACGACAGGCCGGTCCATTCCTGGCCAAGCCCCGCCGGCCCCAGCGCCACCAGCCGTTCGATCTCCGCCATGGCTTCGCCGGTGCTGTGGCCGGGCGTCGGCTCACCGGAAATACTGATTGCCGGGTAACCGTTGTAGCGGGTGAGCTGCGCCGGACCTTGAATCCACTTGGCCTGGACGAAGGCTGAGAGCGGCACCATCTTGCCGTTGTTGTTGCGCACGTGGATCTTCAGCAGATCGTCCACCTGACTGCGTTGGTCGCCTTCGGCCTGCACCACAACACGCTGCATGCGCCCCTGATTGGGGAAGTCGTTGATGTAGGTCGAACCGACGGCGGTGGACAGCACACTGCCGATATCGGCAAAGGACACGCCCAAGGCATTGGCCTGTTTGCGGTCGACGATCAATTGCACCTGCGGTGCCTCGGCCAGGGCGCTTTCGCGCACGTTCATCAGGATCGGGCTCTTTTCAGCCGCGGCCAGCAACTCGGCGCGTGCCTGCATCAACGTGGCATGGCCGAGGCCGCCACGGTCCTGCAGGCGGAACTCGAAACCGCTCGACGTACCGAGGCCATCTACCGGTGGTGGCAGCACGGCGAAGGCCATGGCGTCCTTGATCTGGCTGAGGGCCATGTTGGCGCGATCGGCAATCGAACTCGCCGAGTCGTCGCTGCCACGTTTTGACCAGTCCGTGAGCGTCGAGAACGCCAGCGCCGCGTTCTGCCCGCTACCGGAAAAGCTGAAACCGAGAATCACCACACTGTCACCGACGCCGGGTTCGCCTGCGTTGTGGGCCTCGATCAGTTCGGCCACCTGCACCGTCCGGTTCTTGGTTGCGCCCGGCGGCAACTGAATATCGGTGATGGTGTAACCCTGGTCTTCCACGGGCAGAAACGAGGATGGCAGGCGCGCGAAGCACAGCCCCAGACCGATCAGCAGCACGCCGTAGATCAGCAGATAGCGGCCAGTGCGCTTGAGTGCATAGGCGACCCAGCCTTGATATCGGTCAGTCAGTTGCTCGAACCGACGGTTGAACCAGCCAAAGAAACCGCTCTTCTCGTGATGCTGACCCTTGGCGATCGGCTTGAGCAGGGTCGCGCACAGCGCCGGGGTCAAGGTCAGGGCGAGGAACGCCGAGAACAGGATCGAGGTGACCATCGACAGCGAAAACTGCCGGTAAATCACCCCGACCGAACCCTGCATGAACGCCATCGGGATGAACACAGCCACCAGCACCAGGGTGATGCCGATGATTGCCCCGGTGATCTGCTTCATGGCTTTGCGCGTGGCTTCCTTGGGCGACAGGCCTTCGGTGGCCATGATCCGCTCGACGTTCTCCACCACCACAATCGCGTCGTCCACCAGGATGCCGATGGCCAGCACCATGCCGAACATGGTCAGCACGTTGATCGAGAACCCCAGGGCCAACATGGTCGCAAAGGTGCCCATCAACGCCACCGGCACCACCAGTGTCGGGATCAGCGTGTAGCGGATGTTTTGCAGGAACAGAAACATCACCGCGAACACCAGCAGCATCGCCTCGCCGAGGGTATAGACCACTTTGGTGATCGAGACTTTGACGAAGGGCGACGTGTCGTACGGGATCTTGTACTCGACGTTCGCCGGGAAGTAGCGCGACAGTTCGTCCATCTTCGCCCGCACCAGGGTAGCGGTGTTCAGGGCGTTGGCGCCCGGCGACAATTGCACGCCGACGGCGGTGGACGGCTTGCCGTTCAGGCGCGTGGAGAACTGGTATTCCTGACTGCCGATCTCGACCCGCGCCACATCGCCGATGCGTACCGTGGAGCCATCGGGATTGGCCTTGAGCACGATGTCGGCGAATTCTTCCGGCGTCGACAACTGGCCTTTGACCAGAATCGTCGCGGTGATTTCCTGGGTGCTGCGACTCGGCAAATCACCGATGCTGCCGGCCGAAACCTGAGCATTTTGCGCGACGATGGCGGCGTTGACGTCGGCGGGCGTGAGGTTGAAGCCGATCAGCTTCTGCGGGTCGATCCAGATGCGCATCGCCCGTTCGGCGCCATACAACTGCGCCTTGCCGACGCCGTCCAGACGTTTGATTTCGTTCATCACGTTGCGCGCCAGATAGTCGCTGAGCGCCACGTCGTCGAGCTTGCCGTCGCTGGAGGTGAGGGTGATCAGCAGGAGGAAACCGGCGGAGACTTTCTCCACCTGCAAACCTTGCTGGTTGACTGCTTGCGGCAGGCGCGACTCCACGACTTTCAGGCGATTTTGCACATCCACCTGGGCCATCTCCGGGTCGGTACCCGGCTGGAAAGTCGCCTTGATCGTGGCGCTGCCGAGGCTGCTTTGCGATTCGAAATACAGCAGGTGATCAGCGCCGTTGAGTTCTTCCTCGATCAGGCTGACCACGCTTTCGTCCACGGTCTGTGCCGAAGCGCCCGGGTAGACGGCGTAAATTTCGATTTGCGGCGGCGCGACGTCGGGGTACTGCGCCACTGGCAACTGCGGAATGGCCAGGGCACCGGCGAGCAGGATGAACAGCGCAACCACCCAGGCGAATACCGGGCGGTCGATAAAGAACTGCGGCATAAACAAGCGTCCTGCTTACTGACCAGAAACCTGGGCAAGTGGAAGAGGGGAGTCGTCGATCTGCACTTTTTCGCCGGCGCGGGCGTGTTGCAGGCCTTCGATGACGATGCGATCGCCGGGTTTGAGGCCATTGGTCACGACCCAGCGATCGTTCTGCACCTGGCCCAGTTCAACCGGTTGCTGGCTGATGCGCTGTTCGGCGTCGAGCAGCAGCACTTGGGCAATGCCGGCGCTGTCCCGCTGGATCGCCCGCTGCGGCACGCTGATGCCTTGCTGATTGACCGCTTGCTCCAGGCGCACGCGCACGAAACTGCCCGGCAGCAGGTCGAGGTCGGGGTTGGGGAATTCACTGCGCAGAATGATCTGGCCGGTACCCGGGTCGACGCTGATGTCGCTGAACAGCAACTTGCCCGGCAACGGGTAGAGGCTACCGTCGTCCTGAATCAATGTGGCTTTGGCCTGCCCTTGGCCGACTTCTTTCAACTGACCGGAACGGAAGGCCCGCCGCAGGTCGTTGAGTTCACGGGTCGACTGGGTCAGGTCGGCGTGGATCGGGTTCAGCTGTTGAATCAACGCCAGTGGCGTGGTTTCGTTCTGGCCCACCAGCGCACCTTCGGTGACCAGCGCACGACCGATGCGCCCGGAAATCGGCGCGGTGACGGTGGCGTAGCCGAGGTTCAGCTTCGCCCGGTCGACAGCGGCTTTGTTGGCGGCGACATCGGCGGTGGTGTGCCGAACGGCGACCCGGGCGTTGTCGTAGTCCTGGCCGCTGATGGCATTGCCTTCGATCAGTTGGGCGTATCGCTGTTCCAGCAGCTTTGCCTGAAACGCATTGGCCTCGGACTTGCGCAGCGCGGCTTCGGCGCTGTCCAGGTCAGCCTTGAACGGTGCCGGGTCGATGCGGAACAGCACATCACCTTTTTTCACGTCGGTGCCTTCGTGGAAGGTGCGTTGCAGGACAACGCCAGCCACCCGCGCGCGCACTTCAGCGATGCGCGGCGCGGCAATTCGTCCGCTCAGTTCGCTGCTGATCGACAGTGGCCGGGCTTCGATGGTTTCGATGCGAACACTGGCCAGTGGCGGCTGTTCTTCGGCTGTCGGAGCCTTGTCGCACGCGCTCAGCGCCAATGCCAGTACGATCAGGCTGAGCCTGGCTAACAGATTCTTTGACATGAATGACCCCAATAATGACCCCCAGCATCCTACTGGGCGTCGGCGAGGGTAGCGGTGAAGCTTTGTAGGCGCTGTGTGAAATTGTGTAAGGGTTTTACTCAGATCCGTGTGCTGGCGTATATCCTTCAAGCCTTGATTCTTTCAGCGCCTGTCAGGCCGCTATCGCTGGCAAGCCAGCTCCCACAGTGGTTGAGGCTGTACACACATAGTGGGTACTGGCTTGCCAGCGATGAGACCTGACGGGCGCCACCGTACTTTCTGGAAGCACCTGATGCCCAACATTCTCCTGGTCGAAGACGACACCGCCCTCGCCGAACTGATTGCCAGCTATCTGGAACGCAACGGCTACTCCGTCAGCGTGATCGGCCGTGGCGACCATGTGCGCGAGCGGGCGCGGCTCAATCCGCCGGACCTGGTGATCCTCGACCTGATGCTGCCCGGCCTCGACGGCCTGCAAGTCTGTCGCTTGCTGCGTGCCGATTCGGCCGCGTTGCCAATACTGATGCTCACCGCCCGCGACGACAGCCACGATCAGGTGCTGGGGCTGGAAATGGGCGCCGATGACTACGTGACTAAACCCTGCGAGCCGCGGGTCCTGCTGGCTCGGGTGCGCACCTTGTTGCGGCGTAGCAGCCTCAGCGAACCGCAGACCGCCAACGACCGCATCCTCATGGGCAACCTGTGCATCGACCTGTCCGAGCGCACGGTGACCTGGCGTGATCAGTTGGTCGAGCTGTCCAGCGGCGAATACAACCTGCTGGTGGTGCTGGCCCGGCATGCCGGCGAAGTGCTAAGCCGTGACCAGATCCTGCAACGCCTGCGCGGCATCGAGTTCAACGGCACCGACCGCTCGGTGGACGTGGCGATTTCCAAGCTGCGGCGCAAATTCGACGACCACGCCGGCGAGGCGCGAAAGATCAAGACTGTGTGGGGCAAGGGTTATCTGTTCAGCCGTTCCGAGTGGGAATGCTGAGCCGATGTTCAGAATCCTCTTTCGCCTGTACCTGGTGACCATTGTCTCGTTCAGCGCGGCGATCTACCTGGTGCCGGACCTGGTGATCAAGGTCTTTCACGAGCGCTTTGTCACGTACAACCTTGATTATTCCCGAGGCCTGCAAACCCTCATCGTCAAACAGTTCAAAGCCGTACCGAGTGAGCAATGGCCGGCGCTGGCGGCGCAAATGGACAAGGAATTTCAACCACTGCACATCGTCCTCAGCGGGAATGACGACGCCGGGCTGTCCGTAGACGAGCAGCAACGTTTGAAACGCGGCGAATACGTTGTGCGCGTGGGGGATTGGGGCTGGCGCACCCTGGCGGTGGCGCCGCTGGACGAGCGCACGGTGGTGCAGATGGTGGTGCCGCCGGACCCGATGGACGTGAGCCTGTTGTACTGGAGCATCAACGTGCTGATCGGCGCGACCCTGCTCGCGTGTCTGTTGTTGTGGTTGCGCCCGCACTGGCGTGATCTGGAACGCCTGAAAAGCGCGGCGGAGCGATTCGGCAAGGGCCATCTGAGCGAGCGCACGCGGATCGCCGCCAGTTCCAACATCGGCAGCCTGGCCAACGTGTTCGACACCATGGCCGGTGACATCGAAAATCTGCTTAACCAGCAGCGGGATTTGCTTAACGCGGTCTCCCATGAGCTGCGCACGCCGCTGACCCGTCTGGACTTCGGCCTCGCACTGGCGCTTTCCGACGACTTGCCCGCTACCAGCCGCGAGCGCCTGCAAGGCTTGGTCGATCACATTCGTGAGCTCGATGAGCTGGTCCTGGAGTTGCTGTCTTACAGTCGCCTGCAAAATCCGGCGCGGGTGCCGGAACAGGTCGAGGTGTCGCTGGATGAGTTCATCGACAGCATCCTGGGCAGTATCGATGACGAGCAATCGCCGGACATCGTCATCGACGTGTTGCTCCACGGCCAGCTCGAACGCTTCACCCTCGACCCGCGGCTGACCGCCCGCGCCCTGCAAAACCTGCTGCGCAACGCCATGCGCTACTGCGAAAAGCGTATCCAGATCGGCGTGCAGGTCTGCCCCAAAGGCTGTGAAATCTGGGTGGACGACGATGGTATCGGTATTCCGGACGACGAGCGCGAACGGATCTTCGAACCGTTCTACCGCCTCGACCGCAGCCGCGACCGGGCCACCGGTGGGTTTGGCCTGGGGCTGGCGATCAGTCGACGGGCGCTTGAGGCGCAGGGCGGTACGTTAACGGTCGAGGCTTCTCCGCTGAGTGGCGCCAGGTTTCGCTTGTGGTTGCCAACACCGGTTTAGTGTTACTCGACCTGTCATTCCTGTCAGTAGCCAACCACGGCAATTCGGCGTTTCATTGAAAACACGCAGTCAAGCTGTCGCGCCACCCACTGATGACCGGAGGCGAGTGATGGGAACACCCACAATAAAAACAACAGGCAACGGCACGATCAGTGCCATCAGAAACGTCTGGATCGATTCGACGTCGACCCGGTTCGCGATGGTCCTGCCGAATGACGGCTGTTCCAGGCTGGCCGTACGCATCGGGACCAATCTCACGGCCGATGGCCACGACTGTTTCCAGGTGGGCGACAAGGTTAAATTCACCCTGATGACGGGGCCAGCGGGAGAGTGTCCAAGGGTGCAAGATTTAGTGAAGTCTGCCGACACCAACACGTACTGACAGACCGTCCCCTGTGGCGAGCGAGCTTGCATCAGGCCATGCTCATCGGTTTCTGAAGATCATCACCCTGTGGCGAGCGAGCTTGCTCGCGCTGGGTCGCGAAGCGGCCCCGGCATTCTTTCAGTGACACCGCGCTAGCCGGATTCACGACGGCTGCGCCGCCGAGCGGGAGCGAGCTCCCTCGCCACGGAGAGCTGTGCATACCAGAAGACCGGGCACTGAATCGCCTGTGTAGTATCAGGCCATGTTCATCGGTTTCTGAAGATCATCACCCTGTGGCGAGCGAGCTTGCTCGCGCTGGGTCGCGAAGCGGCCCCCGGCATTCTTTCAGTGACACCGCGCAAGCCGGATTCACGACGGCTGCGCCGCCGAGCGGGAGCGAGCTCCCTCGCCACGGAGAGCTGTGCATACCAGAAGATCGGGCACTGAATTGACTGCGTAGTATCAGGCCATGTTCATCGGTTTCTGAAGATCATCACCCTGTGGCGAGCGAGCTTGCTCGCGCTGGGTCGCGAAGCGGCCCCGGCATTCTTCCGGTGACACCGCGCAAGCCGGATTCACGACGGCTGCGCCGCCGAGCGGGAGCGAGCTCCCTCGCCACAGAGAGCTGTGCATACCAGAAGATCGGGCACTGAATCGACTGCGTAGTGTCAGGCCATGTTCATCGGTTTCTCAAGATCATCACCCTGTGGCGAGCGAGCTTGCTCGCGCTGGGTCGCGAAGCGGCCCCGGCATTCTTTCAGTGACACCGCGCAAGCCGGATTCACGACGGCTGCGCCGCCGAGCGGGAGCGAGCTCCCTCGCCACAGAAGCCCGTACATACTGGAAGGTCAGGCGCTGAATCGGCTGCGTAGTGACTTGGCCATGGTTTCCAGGTCGGTCATGGAATTGCGCCCGATCAGCATCCACGCGTGTTGCATACCGGCCCAATAAACGATGTTCATGCCGTGCCGACGCTCCCGGGCAAAATGCCGGCTGCCGCTGTTGGAGCGAGTGATGCACAGCGCCAGCGGGCCGTGGACCGGGTCGAGGTAGGTTATCTGGGCGATGGGCACGCCGTCGTATTCAAGGATTTGCGCACGCTTGATTTCAGCGCGAGGCAACGCCAGCTGCGCCGGTGCAAGGCTGAGGTCCAGGCTGGTCTCGATCGTGCGCAATTGCGAGCGCTGGGCGGCTTCGTCGTTGGGCAAATGGTCGAGTGTTTGCGGGATGTAGAGCACCATGTAATCGGCCACCAACTGACGCCAGTTCTCGTTTTCCTGACTGGCTTGCCAGCCGAGGAACAAACGATCCGCGAGCACGCCGCTCACCACCAGCCCGGCTGCCGCCGCGAGGAACCAGCGGCGACTGAGGGGCGGGCGGGGTGCCGCAGGCAAGGTGTCGAGCATGGCTTGCATGCAATCCACCGGAGCCTGGCTTGCCAACTCGTCGTAGGCGGACTTGAACGGGAGGCTGCTGCGGTTGAGCCATTGCAGGCGCAGGCCGAGCATCGGGTCTTCGGCCACGGCGGCGTCGATGCGCTGGCGCTGTTCGCTGTCGAGTTGGTTGTCGAGGTACGCCACCAGTTGCTCGTCCGTGGGGTTCACGTTCATCGACGTTCTCCGTGAGTGGAGGGGTTCGGTACGGCTTGCAATGGCGGGTATTCCGCCAGTTTGGCCCGGGCAGTGGCCAGGCGGCTCATCACAGTGCCGATGGGCACCTGCAACACTTCCGCGACTTCGCGGTAGGACAAGCCTTCGACATAAGCCAGAAACACGGTTTCCCGTTGGGTTTCCGGCAGCGCATCGACGCGGCGGATGACCTGCGCCGCCATCACATGGGTTTGCGCTGCGTACTCACCGTCGAACGACAACACCTGTTCACCCTCTATCGTGCCTTGCCCGTGACGCACCCGACGGGCGCGTATTTCGTTGAGCCAGATCGAATGCAGAATGCTCATCAGCCAATGGTCCATGCGCGTACCCGGCGCAAACTGCGCGGCCCGCTCCAGCGCCCGCACGCAGGTGGCCTGCACCAGATCTTCGGCCACATGCCTTTGTCGGGACAACAGCAGTCCGTAACGCCACAAGCGCGCCAGATGCTGGCCCAGTTCTGCCCTTATTGCCTGATCGCTGGCGATGGCGACCTCCGCGTGTTTGACTGGTCAGGTTTTCGATGAGTCGGGCACATCAGTTTGATCGGCTGCAACTGCTCCTGTGCGGGATCCAGTTGACCCTTGATTACGCAGGCTTCACCCAGGTGCTCGCGAACCAAAGTGAAGCTCCATGGGTGTCAGGGTGACTGTCAAAACGTGAACACGCCAGCGTGAACATTTATTCATTTTTTTTGCTGTTGTACGTAAAGACAGATCAGATCGGCGGTGCGGCCTATCGTTGACAGGCTAGCTCCCGCAGGTGATTTGGTCCCGCATTTGGCCGAACCACTGCCTTACTGCCCACCACAATGCCTTGTTATAGTTCGGGCCTCTTTTTTGCCCGCTAAAGGATCACTGGCATGTCTCAATACACTGCGTTCACCGTCGAACTGGTCGATAAAATTGCACATGTACAGATCAATCGCCCGGAAAAGATCAATTCGATGAACGCTGCGTTCTGGAGTGAGATCGTCGAGATTTTCCAGTGGATCGACGACACCGACGAAGTGCGCGTGGTGGTCCTCAGCGGTGCCGGTAAACATTTTTCCTCGGGCATCGATCTGATGATGCTGGCCGGTGTGGCCAATGAACTGGGCAAGGACGTCGGGCGCAACGCGCGCCTGCTGCGACGCAAAATCCTCACCCTGCAAGCCTCTTTCAACGCCGTCGACAATTGCCGTAAACCGGTGCTCGCCGCCATCCAGGGCTATTGCCTGGGCGGTGCCATCGACCTGATCGCCGCCTGCGACATGCGTTACGCCGCCGAAGACGCACAATTCTCGATCAAGGAAATCGACATTGGCATGGCCGCCGACGTTGGTACGCTGCAACGCTTGCCGCGAATCATCGGGGACGGCATGCTGCGTGAACTGGCTTACACGGGTCGCACTTTCGGCGCCGACGAAGCGCGCGGCATGGGTCTGGTCAATCGCGTTTACAGCGACACCGCCAGCCTGCTCGACGGCGTCATGGGTATTGCCCGCGAAATTGCCAGCAAGTCGCCGATTGCGGTCACCGGCACCAAGGAAATGATCAGCTACATGCGCGATCACCGCATCGATGACGGCCTCGAATACGTCGCCACCTGGAACGCCGCCATGTTGCAATCCACTGACTTGCGCGTGGCCATGGCCGCCCATATGAGCAAACAGAAACCCGAATTTCTGGATTGATTGAAAAATGACTTCACGCTGGACCACTGCAGTACTGGACACCGACCAACCCGGCGGCTGGGCCGTGGCGCGTAGCCCGGAAGGCTTCCTGTTCGATGACAACGGGGCGCTGTTCCCCCGGGAATGGCTCAAGCGCCAGGACCTGCCGGTTCTCGCCGAACATGGCATCGGCCACCTCGACGGCGAGCCGGTGTACCTGCTGGAGTTACGCAGCCCCGCTGAAGTACCAGGCTGCAACTGGAAAGGCTTGCGGGCGTTCATGCTCGAAGGCGATCACACGGTGTACAAGGTGCTCGGTTACGCCGCGCAGATCGGCACCTGGGCCCGAGAGCATCGTTTTTGCGGTAATTGTGGTCAAGCCATGGCCCAGGTGCCGCGCGAACGGGCAATGTATTGCCAACCGTGCGATCTGCGCAGCTACCCACGGATCTCGCCGAGCATGATCGTGTTGGTCACCCGTGGCGATGAAGTGCTGCTGGCACGCTCGCCACGGTTCGTTACCGGGGTCTACAGCACCTTGGCGGGGTTCGCCGAACCGGGCGAATCGGCCGAGGACTGCCTGATTCGCGAGGTGCGTGAAGAAGTGCGGATCGAGGTCAAGAACATCCAGTACATGGGCAGCCAGTGCTGGCCGTTCCCACATTCGATGATGCTCGGCTTCCATGCCGAGTATGCCGGTGGGGAAATCGTCTGCCAGGAAGACGAAATCGAAGACGCCCAGTGGTTCAACGTGCACGAACTGCCGCCGTTGCCGGCATCACGCTCGATTGCACGTTACTTGATCGACGTCTACGTGGCGCGGCGTTTAGGCCACGCTGAACCAGTGTTGCCAGGCTAGCCGCACGGTCAGCCCCAGCACCACGGTGATGAACACCGGACGAATGAATTTCGCGCCGCCGCTGATGGCGGTGCGAGCCCCGAAAAAGGCACCGACCATCACCGACAGGCCCATGCTCAGGCCGATGATCCAGTCCACTTGCCCGGAAAAAATGAACACCGACAGCGCTGCCGCGTTGCTGACGAAGTTCATGCTGCGCGCCACGCCGCTGGCCTTGACCAGATCGATCGGATACATCAGCAGGCTGCTGACGGTCCAGAACGCACCGGTGCCGGGACCGGCCACGCCATCATAGAAACCGAGGGTGAAACCCTGGGTCGATTGCCACTTTTTCTTGATCGGTGCGTTGCTGTCCAGCGGCGCTTTCGGCGTGCCGCCAAACAACAGATAAAGGCCACAGGCAAACACGATCACCGGCAGCATCTTGTTCAGCCATTCTGCCGGCAGGTAATGCGCGACCACGGCACCGGTCAGCGCGCCGACCAAGGTGCCAACGATAGCGTGTACCCATTGCCGGGGATGGAACAATTTGCGGCGGTAGAAGGTGAAACTGGCGATGGCCGAACCGAAGGTCGAGCTGAGTTTGTTGGTGCCAAGCACCAGGTGCGGTGGCAGGCCGGCCGTGAGCAGGGCCGGGGTGGTCAACAGACCACCACCGCCGGCAATGGCGTCGATGAAACCGGCAATGAATGCGACGAAGGCCAGAATGGCCAGGGTGCTGAGGTCTACGCTGAGTTCGAAAGGCATGTAGGATCGGCTTAATCGGCAGGGGCGCAGAAAAGGGCTGCGGGGAAGGGCCGGTATGTTACCTGTATCCAACTGATGCGGCGAGCCGTCTGGCCTGCACGCGAAGACTGACGGATAAGCCCTGCATCACTTGCGTTCCGGCCCGTTTATTGGCTGACGCTTCGGGCGTTGCAAGCTTTTGTGGCGAGGGAGCTTGCTCCCGCTTGAGTGCGTAGCGCTCACAAGATGTTGGGGTCGCTTCGCAGCCCAGCGGGAGCAAGCTCCCTCGCCACAGTGCTCGTCCGCCCTTAAATAAAGGGCTGACACGCCAGGTTTACAAGCCCAGATCCGACAGGCCTGGGTGATCATCGGGACGACGACCCAGCGGCCAGTGGAATTTGCGCTCGCTTTCCTTGATCGGCATGTCGTTGATGCAGGCAAACCGGTTAGCCATCAAGCCATTCTCGTCGAATTCCCAGTTCTCGTTGCCGTAGGAGCGGAACCAGTTGCCCGAATCGTCGTGCCATTCATAGGCGTAACGCACGGCGATGCGGTTGTCGGTAAATGCCCACAGTTCCTTGATCAAGCGATAGTCCAGTTCCTTGGCCCACTTGCGGGTCAGGAACCCCTTGGCTTCTTCTCGGTTGTAGGCGAACTCGGCGCGGTTACGCCACTTGGTGTCCAGGGTGTAGGCCAGTGACACGCGTGCCGGGTCGCGGGAGTTCCAGCCATCTTCGGTCAGGCGAACTTTTTCGATGGCCGATTCACGGGTGAAGGGCGGCAATGGCGGACGAACTTCGGCGTTGGACATTATTAAATCTCCGAGTCAATTTAAAGTTGTAAACACGTTGTCGGGCTCGATTAAGTGGCTACAGGTCCAATAACTTTCGCGCCATGCATTGCGCATTATCGGCGGCACTGTGATCACCCATTACAAGCGCCACGGTAATGGCACCGTCAATCAGGATCAGCAGTTGTTTGGCCAGCAACTGCGGATCCTCGGCACCATATTCGGTACACAGCTCGCACACGAAGTCGAGCAGCTTTTGTTTGTGGTCCTTGGCAACCCGCCGGACCGGGTCTTGCGGGTCGCCAGTTTCCCCGCTGGTGTTGATGAACGCGCAGCCCCGAAAGCCTTCGGAGACAAACCAGGACTTGAGCACGGTGAACAGATTGAGCAGGCGGTCGGCCGGGGTTTCGGCCTGTCCGACTTCGGTCCTGTACCAGTGCATCCAGCGCTGGTCGCGGCGTTGCAGGGCGGCGACGGTCAGCTCCTCCTTGTTGGCGAAGTAGCGGTAGATACTTTTTCTGGAGACGCCGGCGGTCTTCACCAGAAGGTCCATGCCAGTGGCCGCGATGCCACTTTTATAGATCAACTTTTCGGTGACATCCAGAATGATGTCGCGTGTGTCGTTGCTAGTGAATTCGTTCATGCGGCTAACAGTAGAACGATCGTTCTCCTTAGTCAAATATTATTTTTGCTCTATTGATGAATCGCTATCGCTGGCTAGCCAGCTCCTACAGGGGATCGCGTTTCTCTGTAGGCGCTGGCTTGCCAGCGATGGCGTCATTACAGCCAGTAACAAGACCCGGGCCGATCCATGGTGTAAGCTCACAAACTCTCTGGATTCGACCCATTGCGAGCCCTATGCCGTCGCTTTTCAAACGCTCCCTGCTGCCTAAACTGCGCAGTTTCCCGCTGACCGCCGATGCCGTCACCATCCTCTCTGGCGCCGCCGAGTTCCGTCGTTGCCTGCTGGAAAAAATCGCCAGCGCCACTCAGCGCATCTACATCGTTGCGCTGTACCTGCAACAGGATGAGGCCGGTCAGGAAATTCTCGATGCCTTGCACGCCGCCAAACTGGCGCGTCCACAACTGGACGTGGTGGTGGTCGTTGACTGGCTGCGCGCCCAGCGCGGTTTGATTGGTGCCGGAAAACAACCGGGCAACTCGGCCTGGTACCAGGAGATGACCCGTACCCACGCCAGTGAAGTGCCGGTGTATGGCGTGCCGGTGCAAACCCGCGAGTTGTTCGGGGTGTTGCATTTGAAGGGTTTCATTATCGATGACTGCGTGATCTACAGCGGTGCGAGCCTGAACAACGTCTACCTGCACAAACTCGACAAGTACCGCTACGACCGTTATCACCTGTTGAACAACAGCGCTTTGGCTGACTCGATGCAGCATCTTGTTCAGCATGGCCTGGTGGCCTCCAAAGCGGTGCATCGCCTCGACCTGCCGAACCTCCCGACCACCCGCAGCTTGCGCAACGACATTGGCGATCTGCGCAGCCGCCTCAAGCACGCCGCGTACGACACCACCCAGGGCTCCACGGACAAGAGCGGTCTGTCCGTCAGTCCGTTACTGGGCGTGGGCAAGAACAATCCGCTGAGCCGGGTGATCGGCGAGTTGATCGGCAGCGCCAAGCATCAACTGACCATCTGTACGCCGTACTTCAATTTGCCGTTGGCCGTCACCCGGGAAATCAACCGGGCGCTGGCGCGGGGTGTGAAGATCGACATCGTGGTCGGCGACAAGACCGCCAACGATTTCTACATCCCGCCGAGCGAGCCGTTCAAGGTGATCTCGGCGTTGCCTTACCTCTACGAAATCAGCCTGCGTCGCTTCGCCAAGCGCCATCAGCGCAACATCGACAGCGGTCAGTTGAACCTGCACCTGTGGAAGGATGGCGACAACACCTACCACCTCAAGGGCATGTGGATCGATCAGCGCTACACCTTGCTGACCGGCAACAACCTCAACCCGCGAGCGTTTCGCCTCGATCTGGAAAACGCCTTGCTGATCGATGATCCCAAAGGCGAGCTGCTGGAGCCACGGCGAACGGAACTCGCGCAGATCTTCCAGCACACCCGGCGCATCGAGCGTTATCAGGACCTGGAGACCTTGCCGGAATACCCGGCGGGGGTTGCGAAGTTTCTCAAACGTGTCAGCCGGGTGCGGATCGAGCGGTTGCTCTATCGAATTTTGTAGCCGTTCTGCGGGGCGGCGATACGGGAGAACCCATTAGCGGCAGAGCGTAATTTTATAGTTCCTTTCAGGCGTGCGTTTTAGGCTGGCGTCACGTATTCATTTGAAAGGAAGCTGAAAAGATGCCAGCGTCACCTGCCGCTATAAGTACGACCACTACCATGGCAACATCTCGGAACGAACCTGATTCTTCCACGCCAACAACCCGAATCTCCCAGTCGCTTTCGGGCACGCAAAGCAGCGGAAATAACCTAAAGCCGATCCCATCGAGCACTGACGGCAATCAGCAAGTGTTGAGCGTAGTGCCTGGCCGAAATGGAAACGGGCAAATCACCCAACCCCCCGACGGCAGACAACAAGGCGAACAGCTTCCGAACACGGTGCTCATCCTGGCAAGTGATTCGGATATCTCCTCACAAGCTGATCGAGCCTTACAAACGAGCATGCTTAGGCAATTGGAATCCGGGCAAAATATTTCGTTGCCAGTTCCGGCAGGCTGTTTGATCGATAAACCGCTGGAACTTTATAAACAAGCCTTGAATGATCCCAAGGTGCTTGCATGGTTCGAATCCAAGGGCTTGGCGCTGGATACAGTGAAGGTCCATGAGGGCTCGGTATCCGGTCGCACTTCCCGTGACGATCCGAGCCGCATCGAAACGTTTACCTTGTGCGATACCTCAGGATGGTGGCAGGTATCAAAACAAGTGCTCGCCGCCAGGGAGGTACTTGATCTTGGCGACTTCGGTTTACCTTATGTGAATGAAGAGCAGAAGCTTGTCCCGTGTAACGTCATGCTTGATTTTTATGGGGTAGCGCCGCCGACCTCCGAGGAGGAAGCTGGCGAACTCGCCAATCGACTCAAACGGGAGGGATGGCCTGAAATCACTGATGAAGAAAGGATCGCGCTGGGTAAAGAGTGTCATAGCGTCAAGGAGTTGATCAGAGAGGCGAAAGCACGGGAAACGCTGATCAAAGAGTTGGGAGAGTGGGTCAAAGACAAGCCTGACAAAATGAACCTGTCGTTGTCCGGTCAATACAGTGAAAGTGCCGGCGACTCGCCGCTGGCGCACAAGAGCTTGGCAATACTTCATCACTTGAATGATTTTTTCGAGCTGCCGGAAATGATTACGCTCTGTGCGGGCGAGAATATCGATGCCAGTTTGCTGCCTGTCAGGATCAGTGAGAACAAAATCGAGGTCTTTATTCACGACTCACAATGGTATGACCTGACAGATCTGGTCAACCGTCAAAGTACATTGACTGGCCCTTTCAATGCGCTGCTGCGCATGGTGAAGGACACGGGAAATGCGCTGTACGCTCCGTTGAACTTTGATTTTCCGCAGATACTCACCTTCAGCGGATTTAGTGCCCCCAAAACCGTAGGCGAAGTCCGCAATATTATTCGATGGCTGCAAACGTCTTTACCTCAGGCCACGCCACTGGGCGACTACGGCGCCGAGTTACTGGCGAAAGACCCTTCACCGATACAGCTCACCGCAGCCGAAAGAGCGAAAGTTATTAGTGTGGCAAGCGGGTTTTCAAGCAGTTCCAGCTCAATTATCGATGAACTGGGCGCGGACCTGCTGCAAAAAACATCCGTGGAATGGCGGCGCAATAGCGCCGATGAGTTACTGAGCCAGATACTTGAAAAAAACCAATCCGCTGTCTGTGGGCGCCAATTGCTCGGGGCGCTGAACTGGTATGGCGCGGGAGAAACGGCTTCGCCCGAGCACTATCAGAATCTGTTGCTGGCGGCGATTAAACTGGAAGTCGATCCTGACGCTCCCGGCGTGCCAGGAAACATTGCTGGCTATAACGTCTACCAGCCAAAAAATCTGGGGCGTGATTTGGCAGAAGTGCGTTTAGAGATTGAACAACACCTTATCGATAAAAAGGGTGTGAGTTCGCAGGCTGCGCCACTGATTGCGCATTTGTTTCTGGCAGACGTAGCCCCGGAATTTCTCACGCGGGGTCCCAGCTTAGGGATTCAGGTGGGCACGGCGACCTGGGTGACTTTAAGCCTGGGGGTCGCTATTGCCGAGTCTGTGAATCCCGGGAGTTCGCGCATTATGACCATCGAACAGTTGATATCACTTGCGATGCTCGCGCCCACTACGCCTGAGCTGCAATTTCTGTTCAGGAGCCTTGCGTTTGATACGTTGATGACATGGGCAGCGATGAACGGTGTTGTTCAACAGCGCGGGGCATCTTCGTATTCTGCCAGCGACTATATGATCGCCGCGGAAAAGTTTGCGACCCAGAGAGCGGAATATTCTCAAGCAGTGGAAGGGTTCGAGCGCGAACTGGTGACACGAAGAGAAATTGCAGCTAAAGAACTCAGGCGTGCTTTCCCCAATACACCCGAGATGCCACTGGAATCTTCGGAGGGAAGACCGCAACCAACGCAGGGGAAACAGGTACCCATTGATAAAGTAATGATCGGCCCGCGGGGTATTGAAGAGTTCAATATAGCGTATCAGGGCGAAACGAAATCGCTCGTCGACGCTTACATGGAGGGAAAAATTTCTTCAGGCGCTTGGGAAATGCGAAATGTACAGATGACGGATGCGCAGTTTGACGCCGGCTGGGGGAAGTTGCCCGATTTGCATAAAGGCTTGAAGACATCCGTAGATAGCTTTTTTAATGCGCGCAAGCACGGTTTTGTTACCGCGACAAAAAACCTGATTGCGACGTTGCCGCTGGAAGATCGTCAGAGCCTTGAGTTTGGAAAAGTGCAGTTTTTTACGTTGCGCGAAGAAACGGGAATGCCTGAAGAAGATGAAGAACCAAAGCACCGGGCGGCATTCCTTGGGCGCCAAGGAACACTGTTGCGCTGCGAGTATCCAGACGGCGAAGCTAAAAAGGTTAGCTATTTCGAAGTGTTTCCGGGGCGGATGTCAATTATCAAACGCACGGATTTACCTTATGAGTTACCACTCGATGGTAAAAAGCAATACGATCGGGTGAGAACGGGTAGGGGACAGACGGTCGCGACGACTTCACAACGCGGAACTGCCTTGCCGTTTGATTTTTCCGCCTATGCAAGAGGCTCCGTGCCGATAGCTGGCACCGTATCGCAAAAGCTTATTATCGAAAAACTGGGTGAAGCCCTTCCCGCCGACGCGTCTCGAGTGGAAGAGCGTCAGTCCGTGCCAGACAGTTACTTTTCAAAAAGGACCCTGGATATTGTCGACAGAATCGTTAACGACAATCTGCTTAAAGGAGAATGGGATTCACTGTTTGAAAAAGCCCACGGCACCACCACCGAAGAGGAAAAACGTGCAGATCAGGAAAAATTAAAGAATTTTCTGCTGCAGCTTATTCCTTTCTATGCCGCTGTCACAGATTTGCAATCAGGGGAGCGAATGCGCTTCATAAACGGAGCCTTTGGTTGTTTTGCGGATGCAATTTCCGGCCTGAACACGATCGCGAGTGGGATGAGCAAGGGGGTGGCTGCAGTAGGGGCTGCTTCCTCTACCACGGCCAAGGCCGTTAAAGCGTTCAAAATTGCCGGGAAGACCATGGTTTCATTGATTAACCCGCTGGACGGTGTCCGAGGCGTGTTCGTAGGGGTCTCAGGCCTTGTCACAGGAGGGGTCGCAAGAGCCGTTAGCGGTTTGCCCAAGCTATTCAAGAGTGGCGTGTTCGCGTTGACCAAAGACGGAGTTGCGCGTATGCAGGCGTGCACGGATCGCCTCAGGGCGTTTTTTGGTGGTCATGCCGGCGCGGCCGCTGCGCCATTTCAACCCAGTCGGGTGAACACAGTTGTCAATAATGTCAGCGGCATTGTCGACGGTACCGAAATAAAGGCGATTCGGGAAAACGGAAAATGGTATGCGCTGGATAGAAACGGCAACCCGATTGGCCGGGCGCTCGACAATTTCATGGAGCTGACGGCCTAGGGTCGATCAGAAACACACCGACAAGAACCCATCCGCAACCCTATCGCCATCCATGAAGCCAGAAATCCTGCGACTGATATTGATATCAGTCGCAGGCCGGTGGTGATCTCAACCCTCAGTTCAACCCCAATTTCCCCCGCAACGTCGACAAATCCTCAGCCAGTGTATTGACCGGCCCGACCAGCGCCTTGCGGTCGTTTTCTTTCACTTTGTCGTAAGTCTCGAAACCGCCGTCCTTGGTCTTGTACTTGGCCAGGATGGTGTTCACCGTGGTGAAGTTCTTCTCGACTTTGGCGACGAACGCAGCGTCCTGTTCTTCGATGTGCGGACGGAACAGGTCGACGATTTTCTGCGCGCCGTCGATGTTGCCCTGGAAGTCATACAGGTCGGTGTGGCTGTAGCGATCTTCCTCGCCGGAGATCTTGGTGGCCGCCACTTCTTCGAGCAGCGCGGCGGCACCGCCGACAACTTTTTCCGGTGGGAAAGTCAGGCCGGCGACGCGCGTTTGCAGGTCTTTGACGTCTTTGTCCAAACCGTCCGCCAGGTCGCCCAGATCCTTGGTGCTGTTCTGTGAGAACAACGAATATTCGATGCGGTGAAAACCGGTGAAGTCTTCGGCGGTCACGCCTTTTTCATGGTCGTCGACACGGGAGTCGATGGAGGCATCGAGGTCACTGAACAGCTCGGCGATCGGCTCGATTGACTCGTAGTAAACCCGGGTCGGCGCATAGAGTTTTTTTGCGGCGGCCAGGTCGCCTTTTTTCACGGCATCGGTGAACTGCCGGGTGTGGCTGGCCAGCTCATCGAGTTGCTCGGTGACGTAGATCTTGTAGTCGGAAATCGGCTGCACCAACGCCAGCGGCGCCGTGGCCGCGAACGCTGAAAACGGGGTGTTGAGCAAGCCTAGGGTCAGCATTAACGCCAGTGACGACTTCTTCATGGGACGGCTCCGTGTTGCGGTGTTCATGCGGTTTTTGTGGGTTGCGTAGCAGCCAGCAGGGAGCGACCGATGAAGTCCTGGTCGCCCGTCACGCCGGGCAGGGTGAAGAAGTAACCGCCGCCCACCGGTTTGAGGTATTCCTCCAGCGGCTCGCCATTGAGGCGGGTTTGCACGGTGATAAAGCCTTTCTCCAGATCCGCCTGGTAGCAGATGAACAACAGGCCCATGTCGAGCTGACCGTTCTTGTTGACGCCGTTGGAGTAATTGAACGGCCGACGCAGGATCAGGTTGGCCTGGGTCTCGGCAGTGCGCGGGTTGGCCAGGCGGATGTGCGCGTCAAGTTTGGTCAACTTGCCTTCGGGGTCCTTGGCGTAGTCCGGAACTTGTGTTTCATGGGTGCCGCCCATGGGCGCGCCGCTGCTTTTGACTCGGCCAAGAATGCTTTCCTGCTCCTGCAACGGCGTGCGGTCCCAGCGCTCGACAAAATTGCGGATGATCCGAACCGCCTGATAGCTGCCGTTCGTGGCCCAGGCCGGTTCGTCGCTGCCGGGCTGGACCCAGACGATGTTGTCCATGGCCTTGGCATCGTTGGAATCGGGGTTGGCGGAACCGTCGCGAAAACCGAGGAAGTTGCGTGCGCTCTGCGCTGGCACGCCGGGTTTCGCAGGCGCCTGGGGCGGCACGCTGCCTTCCTGTTTCCAGCGCACCAGCAACAGATCCGGCAGGTTTTTCACGATGTCGCGCAAGGCGTGAATATTGGTGTCGGCGGTGTTGGCGCAAAACTGCAGGCTCAGGTCGCCGTGGCAGCCATCGGCGTCGAGCGCATCGTTGGGGAAACCGACCATGCGGATCAGGCGCCTGGGCTTGGCGTCGGCCAGGCCGAATCGTTCGTCGAACAGAGACTCGCCAACCGAGACGGTGACGGTCAGGTTATCCGGCGTCACGACCGGGCCGAGAATCCCTGAATCCACCGGTGGCAGTTTCGGGTCGACCTGAGGCACCGGACCGCCCTTCATCAGGAACGCGATGCGCTCGTTGAGGGTGCGGAACAGGCGTTCCAGGTCTTCGCGATCAGTGGCGAGTACATCAAACGACACCAACATGCCGGACGCCGGGCGCGGGGTGACGATGCCGCTTTGATGTGTGCCGTGGAAGTTGTGATGGTCTTCGGTTGTATCGCTGCGTGGGGCTTCGGTGACCTGCGCGGGGCTGGCGGCCATGGCGGGGCAGCTCAATGCTGTACCGGCCAGGGCGACACCGGCGGCGCCCATGCCCATCAGTACCCGGCGACGTTGAAGGTTGAATGGCTCTGAATCGTTCATCTGAAAAGGCTCTTCTGCTTACAGGCCGGAAAGGCCAAGGGCGGGATCAATGCCATCGAGCGCGTCGGCCAGGGCCTTGGCCTTGTCGGCGATCTGTGTGCGCTGTTCGGCGTTGACGCTGTCGTAGCTGGCGTAAGCGTCGTTGACCTTGAAGCCATTGAGCTCGGTATCGAATGCATTGAGCGCGGTATCGATGGTCGGCAGCAGCTCGGCGGCGGACGTGGTCAACAATGGGCGCAGCAGTTCGACGACTTTGCGCGCGGCGTCGAGGTTGCCGATGAAACCGTTCAAGTCAGTGTGGCTGTAGCGTTCCTCTTCGCCGCTAATGGCGCGCACCTCAGCAAGGCCGTTGAGGTTGCGCACCAGAATGCTCACCAGCTGTTCCGGCGGCAGCGATTGGGCCAGCAGTTGTTGTTTGAGGCGGGTGACGTCGGCGAGCAGACGCTGGGCGACAGGAGCCAGTCCATCGATGTCGCGCTGTTGGAACAGCGCGTATTCGAGGCGATGGAAGCCGATGAAACCCGGATCCTGCTCGCGCTTCTCGAAGTAATCGGCGCGGACGTTGATCGCGTTGTCCAGCTCAGCCATGCGTTGGGCGGCGGGGGCCAGTCGTTGATATGCCGCACGGGCTGGCAGATAGAGGGCCTGAGCCTCGCTCAAGTCGCCGGCTTCGATGGCTTGCTCGAGGGCGGTCACAGCTTTGATCAGCACTGTGCCCTGGAGGCTCAAGTACACGCGAAACTCTGACAGCGGCCCGACAAACGCCACCATCGATGGCCTGGCCTTGGCCGCTGCATCGGACGCCGCCGTCGGCGTGACGTGCAGGGTGCCGCGTGGGTTACTCAACAGGCCGCAGGTGATCGCATAGTCGCCAGGCACGAGGTTGGCGTTGATCACCTGACTCAGTCCGGGCGCGATGTTCTCGCGTTCCTCGACCACCAGCACGCCGTCGAGGATTTCCCATTCAACGGCCCGATCCGAGCGGTTGACGATGCGAAAACTGGCGCGACCGGCCGGCACCGTCAGCGCATTGGGTTCGCAGTTGTGCGGGTGAATGGTCACCAGCACTTCGTTGTGGTTGGCCTGGCGTTTGGCGGCGGCCATTTTCGAGGCGTAGTAGAACAGGCCACCGGCGGCGATCATCACGATCACCGAACCGGCCACCGCCCAGCGCAAGGCGCGGGGAGGGGAGGCCTGGGAAGGAGGTTGGTTTGGCATGGTTGCCCTTACTGGCTGGAAACGGAAGAAGACTGTCTGGATGGGGCAGGGGCCGGGAGGAAAAACATCACCAGCGCCACCGCCAGGTAACCCAGATAAGCACCGAGGGTGCTGAGGGTTGGCGCATCCTGATAACCGAACATGCCGGCCAGCACCGAGCCCAGCGGGCCATCCATCGGCAGCGTCGCACTGATGTCGAACAGCACGGTTTGCAGGTGGTTCCACACCCCGGCTTCATGCAGCGCCTGCACGGAGTTGGCGAGAATGCCGGCAGCCACCACGAGGATGAACAACCCGGTCCAGCGAAAGAACGCGCCGAGGTTCAGACGCATGCTGCCGGTGTAGATCAGGAAGCCGACGACGATGGCCAGGATCAGGCCGAGCAGGGCGCCGATCGGTGCCGCCGGGCCTTCGCTTTGCTGGAATACGGCGAGCAGGAAGAACACCGTTTCCAGGCCTTCCCGGGCCACGGCGAAAAACACCATGGCGATCAGTGCGGTCACCTGGTGTCTGGAGCCGGTCAGTGCCTGATCGAGGGCCGCGTGCAGCGAATGTTTGATCGAACGCGCCACCTTGCGCATCCAGAACACCATGGAACTCAAGATGCCCACGGCCACCAGGCCGACCACACCTTCGAACAGTTCCTGTTGTTTTTGCGGGAATTCAGCGCTGACCAGTTCCAGGCCTCCGCCTACCAGCAGGGCGAGGGCGGCGGCAAGAAAGACGCCGATCCACACGACGGGCATCCATTGCCCGCGACCGGTCTGTTGGAGGTAACTGGCGATGATGCCGACGATCAACGCCGCCTCGATACCTTCGCGCAGCATGATCAGAAAAGGAACGAGCATTCAGCACCGTCACGGATTTAGATAGGGTGCTAAGTTGTAACATAATGACACTCATTACCATATGGGACTGATTGACATTTAGCTGAACCTAAGCTGAACAGTTTGCAAGATCACGCAGCATCCTGTGAGAGCCCGCTGCCACAAGGATCTCCTTTGCACATACGGGCTGCGCTAATATGCCCACCACTCAAACAAGAACAGGGCTTGCCGCGCTCAATGTCGGAAAAAGACACCATCTCCATCCAACTGGTGCGTGAAGCGCTGTTGCAAAGCTGCGCCCCGGGCGTTGTCACCGACGAGGTGTTGCACAAGGTCGGCATCGAGCCTTTGCTGTTGAACAACAGCGCCGCGCGGGTCCCGGCCACGGCATACGCGCGACTCTGGCGCTTGCTGGCCCAGCGTGGGGATGATGAGTTTTTCGGCATGGACCCGCGCAAGCTCAAGTCCGGCAGCTTCGAGTTTCTGTGCCGCTGCGCCATGATCCAGCCGAGCGTGGCGGTGGGGCTCACCAGCGGCCTGGGCTTCCTGTCGTTAATGCTTGAACGCATGCCCGCCGAATTGGTCCGTCAGCAAAGCCTGGCAGAAATCGTCCTGCTGGAGGACGACCATGATCCACGCCGCGCCTTCACCTATTTCACCTACTGGATGATCGTGCACGGCGTGGCGTGCTGGCTGGCGGGGCGGCGGATTCCGATCCTGGCCATCGAGTTGCGCTGCTCGCAGCCGGATTTTTGCGATGACTATCAGGTGATGTTTTCCGAGAACCTGCGTTTCGACCGGCCACGCACGCGGATGATTGTCTCTGCCGATTGCCTCGACCTGCCGATCAAGCGCACGGCGGAAGAACTCCAGCGTTTCCTCGCGCATGCGCCGGCCAACATTCTGGTCAAGTATCGCGATCCGCAAAGCCTCGCCAGCCGGATCAAGCACGACTTGCGACAACTGCCCGCCGAGCAATGGCCGGAAACCGAAGCCCTGGCGCAACGCCTGTGCATGTCGGCTTCGACCCTGCGTCGTCGGTTGTCCGAGGAAGGCCAGACCTATCAAGCAATCAAGGACAGCGTGCGCAAGGAGCTGGCGATTGTCTGGCTGGCCGAGCCGAGCATCAGCTTCGCCGACATCGCCACGCGGCTGGGGTTTGCCGATGCGAGTTCGTTCTACAAGGCGTTTCGCAAGTGGTCGGGGTCCAATCCGGGGCATTACCGGAGTTTGATTCTCAACGAATCCCATTGATCCAGGATTTGCATCGTCCGGGCTGACGTCGGAGCGAGCTTGCTCGCGATGAGGCCCTCACAGGCACTGCACTTCCTGGATCTTGGCCAAACCAGTCAAGCAACTTGATAACTTTGACCATTGCCCGACACGCAGCGCAGAGCGAGTATTTCCCTGTTAGTTACGGTTCCCCCCACCTAATAAAAATACTGAGGGATTCTGGCAATGCGCGATTATTTGTCTGCTGTTTCACAGTTCAATTATCAGCACACCGTCGACGCCGCACTCGCGGGTGATCTGACAGCCCTCAACGCCTGCGTCGAATGTTGCGACCGCCATGCGTTGCCCGGTCGAATCGCACTGTTTTGGGAAGGACGCGACGGCGCCAGCGCCACGTACACCTTCACCGACCTGCAAGACAAAGCCGCGCGCTTTGCCAATTTCCTGTTGGCCCAGGGCGTGAAAAAAGGCGACAAAGTCGCCGGCCTGTTGCCCCGTAACATCGAATTGCTCATCACCGTATTCGCCACCTGGCGCATCGGCGCGGTCTACCAGCCGTTGTTCACGGCGTTCGGCCCCAAGGCCATCGAACATCGCCTCTCCAGTTCGGGCGCCAAAGTAGTGGTGACTGACGCGGTCAACCGCTCGAAACTCGCCGACGTCGCCGATTGCCCGACCATCGTCACCGTCGGCGGTGCAAAAGGCCAAGGCATCGTCCAGGGCGACTTCAGCTTCTGGGCCGAACTGGCCAATTACGCCAATGTTTGCGAACCGGTGATGTTGACCGGCGAAGATCCGTTCCTGCTGATGTTTACCTCTGGCACCACCGGCCCATCGAAAGCCCTGTCGGTACCGCTCAAAGCCATCGTCGCGTTCCAGAGTTACACCCGCGACGCCGTCGATCTGCGCCCGGAAGATGCGTTCTGGAACGTGGCCGATCCGGGTTGGGCCTACGGCATCTATTTCGGTGTGACCGGCCCGATGGCCATGGGGCACCCGATCACGTTTTACGATGGCCCGTTCACCGTCGAAAGCACTTGCCGCGTCATCAACAAATACGGCATCACCAATCTCACCGGTTCGCCGACGGCTTATCGTCTGTTGATTGCCGGCGGCGATGAGTTCGCCAAGTCGATCAAGGGCAAGCTGCGCATCGTCAGCAGCGCTGGCGAACCGTTGAACCCTGAGGTGATCCGCTGGTTCGCCGACCAGCTCGGTGTGGTCATTCACGACCACTACGGCCAGACTGAACTCGGCATGGTGCTGTGCAATCACCACGCGCTGGAACACCCGATCCACATGGGCGCTGCCGGTTTTGCCTCGCCGGGACACCGCATCGTGGTGCTGGACGATCAATACAAAGAACTGGATGTCGGCCAGCCGGGCATCCTCGCCATCGACCGCACTCAGTCGCCGATGTGCTGGTTCGCCGGTTACGAAGGCGCGCCGACCAAGGCCTTCGTCGGTGATTACTACCTGAGCGGCGATACCGTCGAGTGGAACCCGGACGGCAGCATCAGCTTTGTCGGTCGCAGCGATGACGTGATCACCACCTCGGGTTACCGCGTCGGTCCGTTCGATGTGGAAAGTGCGCTGATTGAACACCCGGCCGTGGTTGAAGCCGCCGTCGTCGGCAAGCCCGACCCCGAGCGCACCGAGCTGGTCAAAGCCTTCGTCGTGCTCAACCCGCAGTACCGCGCCGAACCCGAGCTGGCCGAAGAGCTGCGTCAACATGTGCGCAAACGCCTGGCGGCGCACTCGTACCCCCGTGAAATCGAATTTGTCAGCGAGTTGCCGAAAACCCCAAGCGGCAAATTGCAGCGCTTTATCTTGCGCAATCAGGAGATCGCCAAGGCTCAAGAGGCCGCGGCGAAGAACGTTTCAGCTTGAATCCAAGGAAACAATGATGCAGATCGAAAACAAGGTTTTTCTCGTCACCGGCGGCGCTTCCGGCCTCGGTGCGGCCACCGCTGAAATGTTGGTCGCGGCCGGTGCCAAGGTGATGCTGGTGGACATGAATGCCGAAGCGGTTGCAGCTCAGGCCCAGCGCCTGGGCGCACAAAGCGTGGTCGCGGACATCAGCAATGAAGCGGCGGCTGAAGCAGCGGTGCAGGCGACGGTCAAAGCGTTTGGCGGCCTTAATGGCCTGGTCAATTGCGCCGGCATCGTGCGCGGCGAGAAAGTCCTCGGCAAGAACGGTCCGCACGCGCTGGCCAGCTTCAGTCAGGTGATCAACGTCAACCTGATCGGCAGCTTCAACATGCTGCGCCTGGCCTCGGCGGCAATTGCCGAAACCGAGGCGGACGCCGATGGTGAGCGCGGCGTGATCATCAATACCGCATCCGCTGCGGCCTACGATGGCCAGATCGGCCAGGCGGCCTACGCGGCGTCCAAAGGTGCGATTGTCAGCCTGACCTTGCCTGCCGCCCGGGAACTGGCGCGCTTCGGCATCCGTGTGATGACCATCGCCCCGGGCATTTTCGAAACGCCGATGATGGCCGGCATGACCCAGGAAGTGCGCGATTCCCTGGCCGCCGGTGTGCCGTTCCCGCCGCGTCTGGGCAAGCCTGCCGAGTACGCCGCGCTGGTGCGGCATATCATTGAAAACAGCATGCTCAATGGCGAGGTGATCCGTCTCGACGGTGCCTTGCGCATGGCCGCGAAATAAGGAGGATTTGTCATGAGCCTTTCCAACGATCCGATTGTCATCGTCAGCGCCGTCCGCACCCCGATGGGTGGTTTTCAGGGCGATCTGAAAAGCCTCACCGCACCGCAACTCGGCGCTGCGGCGATCAAGGCTGCGGTCGAACGCGCCGGTGTCGCCAGCGGTGCGGTCGATGAAGTGCTGTTCGGCTGCGTACTGCCTGCCGGCCTCGGCCAGGCCCCGGCGCGCCAAGCGGCACTGGGCGCCGGGCTGGACAAATCCACCCGCTGCACCACCCTCAACAAGATGTGTGGCTCGGGCATGGAAGCGGCCATTCTGGCCCATGACATGCTGGTTGCCGGCAGCGCCGAAGTGGTCATCGCCGGGGGCATGGAAAGCATGTCCAACGCGCCGTACCTGCTGGATCGCGCCCGCAGCGGCTACCGCATGGGCCATGGCAAGGTTCAGGATTCGATGTTCCTCGACGGCCTAGAGGACGCCTACGACAAGGGCCGCCTGATGGGCACCTTCGCCGAGGATTGCGCCGAAACCAACGGTTTCAGCCGCGAGGCGCAGGATGCCTTTGCCATTGCTTCCACCACCCGCGCACAACAGGCGATCAAGGACGGCAGCTTCAAGGACGAGATCGTGCCGCTGACCGTGACCGTCGGCAAAGAGCAGGTGACCATCAGCAATGACGAACAGCCGCCGAAGGCCAAACTGGACAAGATCGCTTCACTGAAACCGGCGTTCCGCGAAGGCGGTACCGTGACGGCGGCGAACTCCAGCTCGATCTCCGACGGCGCGGCGGCGCTGGTGCTGATGCGTCGCTCCGAAGCCGATAAGCGCGGGCTGAAGCCGTTGGCGGTGATCCATGGCCACGCGGCGTTCGCCGATACGCCGGGCCTGTTCCCGGTGGCACCGATTGGCGCCATCAAAAAGTTGATGAAGAAAACCGGCTGGTCGCTCAATGAAGTGGATCTGGTGGAAGTCAACGAAGCCTTCGCCGTGGTTGGCATGGCGGCGATGACCCATCTGGAAATCCCCCACGAGAAACTCAACGTACACGGTGGCGCTTGCGCCCTGGGCCACCCGATTGGTGCGTCGGGTGCGCGGATTCTGGTGACGTTGCTTTCGGCATTGCGCCAGAAAGGCCTGAAACGTGGCGTTGCAGCGATCTGCATCGGTGGTGGCGAAGCGACGGCCATGGCCGTGGAATGCCTTTACTAAGCCTCACGCTATCCCCTGTAGGAGCGGGCTTGCCCGCGATGGCCGTGGGTCAGACAGCATTTATGTTGGCTGGTACGGCCTCTTCGCGGGCAAGCCCGCTCCCACAGGTTCTGTGTTTCAACCCATTTCTTTGCTCAAGATTTGTAAGGATTCACCATGATCCCCAATGACGACCAACAACAAATCCGAGACATGGCCCGGGACTTTGCCCAGGAGCGGCTGAAACCCTTCGCCGCCGAGTGGGACCGTGAGCACCGTTTCCCCAAGGAAGCCATCGGCGAGATGGCTGAGCTGGGTTTCTTCGGCATGTTGGTGCCGGAGCAGTGGGGCGGTTGCGACACCGGCTACCTGGCCTACGCCATGGCCCTGGAAGAAATCGCCGCCGGCGACGGTGCCTGCTCGACCATCATGAGCGTGCACAACTCGGTGGGTTGCGTGCCGATCCTGCATTACGGCAACGATGAGCAGAAAGAACGCTTCCTCAAGCCTTTGGCCAGCGGCGCGATGCTCGGTGCATTTGCGCTGACCGAACCGCAAGCCGGTTCCGATGCCAGCGGCCTGAAAACCCGCGCCAGACTGAACGGTGATCACTACGTACTCAACGGCTGCAAACAGTTCATCACCTCCGGGCAAAACGCCGGGGTTGTGATTGTGTTTGCGGTGACCGACCCGGCTGCTGGCAAGCGCGGCATCAGCGCCTTCATCGTGCCCACGGACTCGCCGGGCTACAAAGTCGCGCGGGTCGAGGACAAGCTCGGCCAGCATGCGTCGGACACCTGCCAGATTCTCTTCGAGGACGTCAAAGTCCCGGTGGCCAACCGCTTGGGCGAAGAAGGCGAGGGCTACAAGATCGCCCTGGCCAACCTCGAAGGCGGACGCGTCGGTATCGCTTCGCAATCGGTGGGCATGGCCCGCGCCGCGTTCGAAGCGGCCCGCGATTACGCCCGTGAGCGCGAGAGTTTCGGCAAGCCGATCATCGAGCATCAGGCTGTCGCATTTCGACTGGCTGACATGGCGACCCAGATCGCCGTCGCGCGGCAAATGGTGCATTACGCCGCCGCCCTGCGTGACAGCGGTCAACCGGCGCTGGTCGAAGCGTCGATGGCCAAGCTGTTCGCCTCGGAAATGGCTGAGAAAGTCTGTTCCTCGGCCTTGCAAACCCTCGGCGGTTACGGTTACTTGAACGACTTCCCGCTGGAGCGGATCTACCGCGACGTGCGGGTTTGTCAGATCTACGAAGGCACCAGCGATATTCAGCGCATGGTCATTTCGCGCAATCTTTGAAAGAAGGAACCCCTACGTGAGCTACGAAACGATTTTGCTGGAAACCCAGGGCCGTGTTGGCCTGATCACCCTGAACCGTCCGCAAGCGCTGAACGCGTTGAACGCGCAGATCGTCAGCGAGCTGAACCATGCCCTCGATGGCCTGGAAGCCGATTCGAACATCGGCTGCATCGTGCTGACCGGTTCGAAGAAAGCCTTTGCCGCCGGTGCCGACATCAAGGAAATGGCCGAGCTGACCTATCCGCAGATCTACATCGACGACCTGTTCAGCGACAGCGATCGCGTGGCCAACCGCCGCAAGCCGATCATCGCCGCGGTCAACGGTTTCGCCTTGGGCGGCGGCTGTGAACTGGCGTTGATGTGCGACTTTATCCTGGCCGGCGACAACGCCAAATTCGGTCAGCCGGAAATCAACCTTGGTGTGCTGCCGGGCATGGGCGGCACCCAGCGCCTGACGCGCGCCGTGGGCAAGGCGAAGGCCATGGAAATGTGCCTCAGCGGCCGCTTGATCGATGCGGTGGAAGCGGAGCGTTGTGGGATCGTGGCGCGGATTGTGCCGAGCGATGAGTTGTTGGACGAAGCACTGAAAGTCGCGGCACTGATCGCCAGCAAGTCATTGCCGATTGCGATGATGGTCAAGGAAAGCGTCAACCGCGCCTTTGAAGTGAGCCTGTCCGAAGGCGTGCGCTTTGAGCGTCGTGTGTTCCATGCCGCGTTTGCGACGCAGGATCAGAAGGAAGGAATGGCGGCGTTTATTGCCAAGCGTGAGGCGCAGTTCGTCGGCAAGTAATGTGGCGTCTTCGTTGACGCCATCGCTGGCAAGCCAGCTCACACAGGGTTCTCGTTCGTCCACAAATGTTGTGAACCGGTCGGAACCTGTAGGAGCTGGCTTGCCAGCGATGCTTTTAAGGCCTCACACCAGATAGTTCTTCAGTTCGCGGGCGATCACCATCCGTTGAATCTCGCTCGACCCTTCATAGATCTGGGTGATCCGCGCATCCCGGTAGTACTTCTCCACCGGGTAATCCTCCAGATAGCCATATCCGCCATGAATCTGAATCGCTGACGAGCAGACTTTCTCGGCCATTTCCGACGCAAACAATTTGGCTTGCGAAGCCTCCGACAGGCAGGGTTTGCCCGCCGTGCGCAGGCGTGCGGCATGCAGGATCATCAACCGTGCGGCGTTCAACTGCATGTGCATGTCGGCCAGGAGATTGGCGATGCTCTGGTGCTCGATGATCGGTTTGTCGAACTGCACGCGATCGCGGGAATAGGCCAGTGCCGCTTCGAAAGCGGCGCGGGCGATGCCCAGCGCTTGCGCGGCGATGCCGATGCGGCCGCCTTCGAGGTTGGACAGGGCGATGGCCAGGCCTTTGCCGCGTTCACCCAGCAGGTTGGCCTCGGCAATGGTGCAGTTGTTCAAAGTGACCGCGCAGGTATCCGAGGCGCGAATGCCCATCTTGTGTTCGGTGCGATCGACGATAAAACCGGCGGTGTCGGTTGGCACCAGGAACGCCGAAATTCCGCGCTTGCCCAGGTCCGGATCGGTCACCGCGAACACGATCGCCAGTTTCGCCCGTTTGCCGTTGCTGACGAATTGCTTGGCGCCGTTGATGACCCACTGGCCGTCGCGCAGTTCGGCGCGGGTGCGCAGGTTGTGCGCTTCGGAACCGGCCTGGGGTTCGGTCAGGCAAAAGCAGCCGATGGTCTGGCCGCTGGCAAGATCCCCCAGCCAGGTTTGCTTCTGTTCTTCACTGCCGTAATTGAGCACCGGCCCGCAGCCCACCGAGTTGTGGATGCTCATGAAGGCGCCGGTTGCGCCATCGCCTGCGGAAATTTCTTCAACCGCTAGCGCATAGGCCACGTAGTCGACATAGGTGCCGCCCCATTCTTCGGGAACCACCATGCCGAGCAGGCCCAGTTCACCCATCTTCGCCACCAGCGCGTCGTCGATCCAGCCGGCCTTTTCCCAGGCCTGGGCGTGAGGCGCGATTTCGCCGCGGGCAAAGTCCCGGGCCATGTCGCGGATCATTATTTGTTCTTCGGTCAATTCGAGATCATGCATGGCTCAGCTCCCGCTCTCATCGAAACCGTTGAAGAAACTCGCGACGTGTTCGGCGTCCAGCGCCTGCAGGGTGGGCGGGTTCCAGCGCGGGTTCTTGTCTTTGTCGATCAGCAAGGCGCGCACGCCTTCGATCAGGTCGCCGCGCTCGAACCACTGGCGGTCCAGGTGCAGCTCCAGGGCAAAACATTGTTCAAGGCTCAGGTGCCGTCCGCGACGGAGCATTTCCAGGGTCACGCCCATGGCCAGCGGTGAACGGGTCTGCAGCAGGTCGGCGGTGGCTGTCGCCCATTCGTGGCTGTCGGCGACCGTCACTTCACGCATTTGCTCAACCATACTCGGCACGTCGGGCAGGGCGAAGAAGTGGTCGATGGCCGGGCGTAAAGTCGCCAATGGCGCATCCGGCAATTGCTGTACGGCGAGTTTCGCCAGCAGGCTTTGCAGGTCTTTGAGCGGCGTATCGCGCCATTCGAGCTGATCGAGTTTTTCGTCCAGCGCGGCCAGTTTGCTGCTGTCGAGGTACCAGTCAGCCAATCCGCAATACAGCGCATCCGCGGCACGGATCTGCACGCCGCTGACCCCCAGGTAAATCCCCAGTTCGCCGGGAATCCGCGGCAGGAAGTAACTGCCGCCGACGTCCGGGAAATAGCCGATGCCGACTTCCGGCATCGCCAGGCGAGTTTTCTCGGTGACCACCCGCAGATCGGCGCCTTGTACCAGCCCCATGCCGCCACCGAGGACGAAACCGTCCATCAGCGCCAGCACCGGTTTGCGGTAATGGTGAATCGCGAGATCGAGGGCGTATTCCTCGACGAAGAAATCTTCGTGCAGGGTGTCGCCGCTTTTGAAGCTGTCGTACAGCGAGCGGATGTCGCCACCGGCACAAAAAGCCTTTTCACCGGCACCGCGCAAAACCACCGCGTGCACCTGCGCATCCTGCGCCCAGGCATCGAGCTGGCGGTGCAGGTTGCGCACCATGTCCAGGGTAATGGCGTTGAGGCCGGCGGGGCGGTTGAGGGTCAGATGCCCGATGTGGTTGCGTACCTCGGCCAGCACTTCATTTTGCGTGGCCTCCATGGACTGCGTGCCCTTCGATGAAACCTGAGCAGTCATCACTAACTCCCTGCTTTTATTGTTCTTTATAAGAGAAGCTCGCGCGCGAGCGATGCAGGATCGTAACAGTGCAAATTTGTGATGTACAACCGGGATATGTGCAGCTGCTCACTGCATTTTTGCATGATGTTCACCGCCACAATGGGCAGTGTTGTCAGGCGCTGCGGCTCAACACCTCTGCGATGCTGCGGCGTTTGGCATGCAGTTCACTGGCATGGATCAATTGTTCGAGGTTTTCTGGCGTGACATCGAAGAAGGCTTCCATTTCGGCCAAGGCCAGTTTCAGGTCCTCGGCAGTGATGGCCTGGGATTCCACAGGAGGATGATCGGCAGGCACCACCGTTACCGGCTCAGCGGCGCGCTTGGGGTAACGGATGCGCGTCAGGTTGTTATAGGCCAGGGCACTTAGCAGCATGATCGACGCACCGAGCATCACCGGGCCGAGGGCCTTCCAGTCCATGGCAATGGTGGCCGGGTCGGCCAGCACCAGGGTCAGCGCCAAAGCACCGGCCGGGGGATGCAGGCAACGTAGCCAGCACATCAGCACCAGCGCCATGCCCGCCGCGAGACACGCACTGCCCAGTGTCCGCCCCAGCACATGGGCCACCAGCAGCGACACCACACCGGCGCTCAGGTAACCGCCCACAATCGACCACGGCTGCGCCAGTGCACCGGACGACACAGCAAACAGCAACACCGCCGACGCCCCCAGCGGCCCGATCAGGTGTTGCGCCACTTCGATGCCAAATACCTGGCCACACAGCCAGACACTGAGCAGGGTGCCCAGGGCCATGCCGATGGCGGCGCGGCTCCATTCGGAGGGGCGGGTGTTGATGGCGGCGGGCAACCAGCGAGCAAGCATGATGGCGAATGTTCCAATAGAAAAATTCAGGAAAAAAAAAGGCTTATCTGGGATATCCAGAAAGCCCTTGAAGTTGCTCCAACTATTGGGGGAGGAACGACGACAGTTTGCCGATCATTTCTGATGCTGACAAATTCATATTAATGAAGCTTCAGTTCATTAATTCTGATGTAAAGCCACGCGTCGTCCGCTCATGAAGCACAAGAATTGCAGTTATCGCAAACAGTGTCCTCAAGCCACCGACACGGTTGGCCAGCGTTGCAAGGGTATCGGCAACTTGCGTGACTCGCCCCGGCCCATCGGGAAGTATATGAAACCATTGCGGGCCAGTCGCTCGGCGTCATACAGATTGCGGCCGTCGAAGATCACCGGTGCATTGAGTCGTTGGCGAATCAGATCAAAGTCCGGCGCCTTGAACTGTTGCCATTCGGTGCAGATGATCAATGCGTCCGCGCCGTTCAATACCGATTCCGGCGTCCCCATGAGCATCAGCTGGCTTTCATCGGGATACAGCTGTTGGGTTTGCTGCATGGCTTCCGGGTCGAACGCCCGCACGTTGGCACCCGCCGCCCATAGCGATTCGAGCAATACGCGGCTTGGAGCATCGCGCATGTCGTCGGTGTTGGGTTTGAACGCAAGGCCCCATACGGCGAACGTCCTGCCGCGTAAATCGCCCTTGTAATAGGCCTTGATGCGCTCGAAGAGCTTGTGTTTCTGCCGCTGATTGATGGCTTCTACCGCTTGCAGCAGATCGCTGGAGCAGTGGGCTTCTTCCGCGCTGTGGATCAGCGCGCGCATGTCCTTGGGAAAACACGAGCCGCCATAACCGCAGCCCGGGTAGATGAAGTGGTAGCCGATGCGCGAATCGGCACCGATGCCCAAGCGTACGGACTCAATGTCCGCACCCAGGTGTTCGGCGAGTTCGGCGATCTGGTTGATGAAGCTGATCTTGGTCGCCAGCATGCAGTTGGCGGCGTACTTGGTCAGTTCGGCGCTGCGCAGGTCCATGAACATGATGCGATCATGATTGCGATTGAACGGTGAGTACAGGTCACGCATCACCTCGCGCACCTCATCGCGTTCGCATCCGATGATGATGCGGTCCGGGCGCCGGCAATCCGCCACGGCGGAGCCTTCCTTGAGAAACTCGGGGTTGGAGACGATATCGAACTGCAGCAAGCGCCCGACCTTGATCAGGCATTTGTCGATGTGCGCGCGCAAACTGTCGCCGGTGCCCACCGGCACCGTGGATTTCTCCACAAGAATCACCGGTTGCTCGCGATGACGCGCCACGGCGTCGCCCACTGACATGACGTAGCGCAAATCTGCCGAGCCGTCCTCCCGGGACGGCGTGCCCACGGCGATGAACAGCACCTGGCCATGTTGCACGGCGAGTTTTTCATCGGTGGTGAACTGCAAGCGCCCGGCGTCGATGCTTTCGCGCACCAGGCTGGCCAACCCGGGCTCGAATATGCTCACGTGCCCCTGTTGCAGCCGCTCGACTTTGTTCGGGTCAATGTCCATGCACACGACGTCATGACCGACTTCAGCCAGGACGGCTGCTTGAACCAGGCCTACGTAACCGCTACCAAACACACTGATTTTCATGGCTTGCTCCTGCCGCGATCGACTCGGAAACAGAATTGCATCGCCATGTTTCAATTCATCTATTGCCTGGCCGTTGGTCCTTGTCGGCGTAATTTGACTTTATCGGCCATGACCGGCAGCGTAACGGCCATCTTTGCTTGCTCACCGTTTGTTGCGACTTCTTTTTTCAAGGCCGTTTCGTTTGACTGACTTACCTGTTGCTGATTCAAGTACTCTCAAGACCAACCCGCTGACCGTCTATCTGGCGCGTTTGGCGCCCTCCAGCCAACTCACCATGCGCTATGTGCTGCAGGACGCTGCCGATCGCCTGGGCTTCGATGAAGTGAACATCGAAGAGATTCCCTGGCATAACCTGCAACCCGAAGACGTGATTGCCCTGGTTGCCACTTTGCGCACCGATGGCTACGCGCCAAACACCTCGTCGCTTTACGTCAACGCCGTGCGCGGGGTGATGAACGAAGCGTGGCGCATGAGCCTGATCAGTCAGGAACATCTGCTGAAAATGCGTTCGGTCAAGGGCATTGCCGGCACGCGTCTGTCCCAGGGCCGCAACCTGCGGCGCACGCTGATTCAGGAGTTGATGGAAGTCTGCGCCGCCGATCCGCGTCCGCAGGGCCTGCGGGACGCGGCGATCATCGGGATTTTGTATGGTTCGGGCATGCGCAAGTCAGAGTCGGTCGACCTCGACCTGAACCAGGTCGACTTCGCCGAGCGCAGCCTGCGGGTGACCGCCAAGGGCAACAAACAGTTGATCAAGTACGCCCCGGCCTGGGCTTTCGCCAAGCTGGACGCGTGGCTGGAGCTGCGGCGTTCGATGCTCAAGGAAGGCGAAGAGGATGACCCGTTCCTGTTCAATCGCATCCGGCGCGGCAGCCATATCACCCGCGAGCGCATCACCAAACATGCGATTTACTACATTGCCCGGCAGCGGGGAACGCAGGTCGGGGTGAAAATCATGCCCCATGATTTCCGCCGCTCGTTCATTACCCGGGTGATTGAAGAACACGATCTGTCGATCGCTCAGAAGCTTGCCCATCACAGCAACATCCAGACCACCGCCAACTACGATGTGCGCGATGATAACGAGCGGCGTCGGGCGGTTGACCGCTTTGATCTTTGAGCCTTCCGCGCGATTAAGCCCCCAACTCAATACATGAGCATGGCCGATGGTCGAGACATGTACAGCATTCGTCAATTCATGGGGTCGACGGGCAACCTTTCTGCGCGCTATTGACTGCCTGGCTGATCACCGCGGCCAGGCGCTTGACGTTGTTTTGCTGAGCAGCCACCAATTCGTCGATGGACGGCCCCGAAGGGGTCTGCAACGTGCTGCGGCAGGACAGCAGTGAGTTTTCGTCGCCGCTGGCGCCCCGCAGGCGCCACTTCACATCGATCAGCCCGTACTGACCGGGAATCGAGTCGAAGCGCTGCACCTCCAGTCGCACCGACACTCTACGTTGCGGATTGTTGTTGATCATCTGGTCGAGCAGGGCGCTGCGCAGTTCATCCACGAGGCTGGCACCCCACCATTGGGTTTCGAGGATGGCCATGCCGGTGTTGCCCTCGCGCACCACGATTTGCGGTCGATCGACCTGTGGTGGAACCGTGAGGCCTTCGATCTGGATATCCGTCGCGGCCTTGGTATTTCCCGGCAACTGCGCGGGCGTCAAGGTGTGAAACTCAATCGGATCGCTGCGGCAGGCGGCGAGCAGAGACAACGTGGCGACCAGAGTCAACTTCAATGGAAAAGCCATGGGTGTTACTCCTGTAGTCATTTGCTCGGTGGCCCTTGCAGATCCATGGGCGCAGCATTTGTGGGGCGGCCGCGAATCAGCGATTCCGGATGACGGCCCAGGTAATCGGCGAGATCACGCAAGGACCGCGACGTGCGCCCGAGCTCGTCCAGGGTTTGCCCCAGTTGCTCGCGTTGCGGCGAATCTTCGGCCAGGGTTGAGTTGGCCGATTTCAGCGTGGTGTCGGCCGATTCCAGCGTCTTGCTGACGTTCGACAGGGTGCTTTGTACGCCGGGCAGTGTCTTGCTGTTGAATTGGCTCAGGGTTTTGCGCATCTCGACAAGGTTGCCATCCAGATTGCCGGCAATCCGCTCCACCGGCAGTTTGTTGATCTTGTCGACCATGGCTTCGAGTTTTTCCTGCAACTGCTCCAGGCTACCCGGCACCGTCGGGATCATGACCGGGCGAGCCGTGGCGTCGAAGGCGACTTTCTCGGCCTTGGGGTAGAAATCCATGGCGATGTAGAGCTGGCCGGTCAACAGGTTGCCGGTGCGGGCCTGCGCACGCAGGCCGTTTTCGATGAAGGTGCCCATCAAGCGCACGCCTGCGGCTTCATCATTGGGGTCATGGTTGAGCGCGGCGAGCATTTTTATGTGCGCCTGACCCAGACGCTGCGGGTAGATCACGATGCCGACGTTAAGTGGGAACGAGCGTTTTTTTGCATCGAAATCCAGATTGATCGACACCACTTTGCCGATTTCGATTCCGAGGAATTCCACCGGGGCATCGACCTTGAGCCCACGCAGCGCCTGATCGAAGCGCAACGCCAGATACTGCGGCTTGCCATTGGGAGGGGCGAGGGCGGTCTGCTGGTCGTCGAACAGTTCGTAGGCGTATTCCTCAGGTGCCGGCTTGTCGTTGGGGCTGTATTCCGGCGCTCGGAAGGCAATGCCGCCTACCAGGATCGAGGACAGGGATTCGGTCTTCACCGCAAAACCATTGGCGCCGACGTTCACGTCAATCCCGCTGGCGTTCCAGAACCGGGTGTTTTCGGTGACGTATTGATCATTGGGCGCATGGATGAACAGTTCGATGTTGACGCCTTTGCCGTCCGGATCCAGCTCATAGGCCACCACCTGGCCGACCGGAATCTTGCGGAAATAAACCGGGGAACCGATATCCAGCGACCCCAGGTCCGAGGTATGCAGGGTGAAGCGTTTACCCGGCTCGCCATAAGTGATGGCTGGCGGGTTTTCCAGACCATTGAAGTGCTTGGCGCGAGCATTTTCCTGGCCGATATCCGCGCCGATGTAATCGCCTGACAGCAGCGTATCGATACCCGACACCCCGCCAGCCCCGATTCGTGGTCTCACCACCCAGAACTGCGAGTCTTTACGGGTAAAGCTTTCAGCCTGCTTCATCAGTTTGATCGTGGCATTGACGCTCTTCTGATCGTTGCTCAGTTCCACGTCAGTGACGTGGCCGATGACCACGTTGCGATACTTGACCTCGGTCTTGTTCGCCGTCAGGCCGTTACCGGTCTTGAAGGTGACGACGATGGTCGGCCCTTCCTGCATGATGCTGTGCACCACCAGTGAAATCCCCACCAGCACCGCGACGATCGGTACGATCCACACCAGCGAAATGCTGAACCGCCGGGTCTTGATCGGGGCCTGCCCCGGGGCGCGTGATTCGTCAGTGATTGGCGACTGCATCCGTGACCTCCTGATTGTGTGGAACTTCCCGTTCTTTATCCCAAATCAACCGCGGGTCGAAACTCATCGCCGATAGCATGGTAAACACCACCACCAGACCAAAAAATAGAATGCCCGGGCGCGGCTCGATGTCGGCCAAGGCTTGAAATTTCACCAGCGAAGCCACCAGCGCGACCACGATCACATCGAGCATCGACCAATAACCGATGACCTCGACGAAGCGGTACAGCTGCGAGCGCTCCTTGCGTGCCCACGCGCTGTCACGTTTCACGGTGACCAGCAGTAATGTGATCGCCACGAACTTGACGCCCGGTACCGCGATACTGGCGATGAAAATGATCAAGGCGATGTCCCAGGCGCCAGCTTCCCAGAACTCCAGCACGCCGCTCATGATCGTACTGTCGGCGCCGTTGCCGACCATTTTGGTGTTCATCACCGGTAACAGATTGGCCGGAATGTAAAACACCAGCGCCGCAATCATGTAGGCCATCGTCCGGGTCAACGAATTGGTTTTGCGCCGATGCAGCGGGGCTCCGCAACGCTCGCATTCGTCGGGGTGATGGGTCATATCGCAAGCCAGGCCGCAGGTGTGGCACAGGCACAGGTTAAGGTCGTCGGCGACCGGGGGCGTGGTCATTGGATGTCCCACAGTTCGCGGATATCGCGGCCGGCAATGCGGATCATCATCAGGCTGAGGATGGCCAGGGCGAACAAGCCGATGCCCGGCAGCACATCCAGCAGCCCGGCGAGTTTGATCACCGCCACCATGGCCCCCAACAGACACACTTCCAGCATGCTCCAGGGCCGGAGGGTTTCCAGCCAGCGCATGCAGAATTTGAAGGCGGGCGAGCGTTTGTTGCCGAGCGCGAAGCTCAAGACCCAGATCAGCAGCAGCAACTGGATGATGGGCGCGATGATCATGGCGATCGCCGCCACCAGGGCTATGAAGGTGATGGGGCCCAGACTCAACGCCAGCACCGAATCCCAGAGCGTTGCGCTGTTTTTCAAGCCTTTAAGGCTGATGCTCATGACCGGATAGAAATTGGCGAAGATCCACAACATCAAAGCGGTGAACGTCAATGCGAGACGCTGCTCGACCGTGAGGCCGTTATAGCGCTGGAGCACGCCACCGCAGCGCGTGCACAGGGTTTTCTGATGTTTGGCGAGCGTCACTTTTTCGTACACGCAATCACAGTGCTCGCAAATGATCAGTTGATCAGTAGATGCCATGGGCCAGGCTCGACAGAGGGCAGAAAAGGATGAGCACCCCCTCAATATAGAAGCGACTCGCAATTGAGCAAATCGAAAGGCGAAACCATGGGATGTACAGCGCAGGAAGGGTAGGACAAGCGGGAATGTGTGGCGAGCGAGCTTGCTCGCGCTGGGTCGCGGAGCGGCCCCAAACTATCCGGCAACAATTGCCTTTTTTGCGAGTGCTGCGCACTCGAGCGGGAGCAAGCTCCCTCGCCACAGTCTTTTGTACGAGGATGACTGCCCAACCTAGCCGAGCATTTCCCGCATCCGATACCACAACATGCCAAGTGCCAGCAGTGGCGAGCGCAGGGCGCGGCCGCCCGGGAAGGTCATGTGCGGCACGGCGCTGAACACGTCGAAACCTTTGCTGTGGCCAAGATGGATAGCCTCGCCCAGCAACTTGGCGCACCAGTGGGTAACGTTCAGGCCATGGCCGGAATAACCCTGGGCGTAGAACACGTTCGGGTGCTGGCTCAAACGCCCGACCTGCGGGAAGCGATTGGCGGTGATGCCGATCATGCCGCCCCACTGGTAATCGATGCGCGCGTGCGCCAGTTGCGGGAAGACCTTGAGCATCTGCGGACGCATGTAAGCGGCGATATCCGCCGGATCGCGCCCGGAATAATGGCAGGCGCCACCGAACAGCAAACGCCGGTCTGCCGAGAGCCGGTAGTAATCCAGGCCGACTTTCTGGTCGCACAGTGCCAGGTTCTGCGGGATCAATTGCCTGGCCGCGTCTTCCGACAAGGGTTCGGTGGCGATGATGTAGCTGCCGGCCGGAAGCACTTTACCGCTGAGTTTTGGCTCGAGTTCTTCCAGGTGTGCATTACAGGCCAGCACCAGGCTGCCGGCGCGAACCGTGCCCCCGGCACAACGCACCTGCACGGTACTGCCGTGGATCAGCTCCAGCACCGGGCTCTGCTCGAAGATTTGCACGCCAAGGGATTGCGCGAGCTTTGCTTCGCCCAGCACCAGATTCAACGGGTGCAGATGACCTGAACCCATGTCGACCAGTCCGCCGGCATACACGCCTGAATTCACCACCTGCTGACGAATCTGCTCCGGCTCGATCAGGCGGGTCTCGTGGGCGTAACCCGACGCCTGGAGTGCTGTGTACTCAGCCTTCAACCCGGCAAAATGCGCCGGGGTGTTGGCCAACTCACAGAACCCCCAGCGCAGATCGCAATCGATGCCGTGTTCACGGATGCGATTGCCCACCACTTGCACCGACTCCGTCCCGGCATGCTCCAGATAACGCACGCCTTCGGCACCGATATGCCTGGCGAAGCCACTGACGTCGTGGCCGATGCCGCGGATCAGTTGCCCGCCATTGCGTCCGCTGGCGCCCCAGCCGATCCGCCGAGCCTCCAGCACGATCACCGAGAGCCCGCGCTGGGCCAGTTCGATGGCGGTGTTGATACCGGTGAACCCACCGCCAATCACACAAACGTCGGCGACAAGGTCTGACGTCAGCTCGGGACGGTTGGCCATTCCATGGGCCGAAGCGGCGTAATACGAGCGCGTGTGTTCCTGGGTGTACTGGTTCATTTGTTGGACTTCACTTTGCTCCAGGAACGGGTCATCAAACGCATGAGCGACTGGGGTGGCGTGGTGGAGATGTAGAGTTTGTCGAGCACGTCCTGCGGCGGGTAAACCTCGGGATTGTTGACCAGTTCCGGGTCCATGTACTGCTTGGCGGCCGGATTCGGGTTGGCGTAACCGACCGACGCGCTGACCTTGGCGATCACTTGCGGGTCGAGCAGGTAATTGATGAAGGCGTGAGCTTCTTTCGGGTTGCTGGCATCGGCGGGAATCGCCAGCAGGTCGAACCACAGGTTGGCGCCTTCCTTGGGAATGGCGTAGGCGATGTTCACACCGTTCTTGGCTTCCTTGGCGCGATTGGCGGCCTGGAACACATCACCCGAGTAACCGAAGGCTACGCAGATGTCGCCGTTGGCCAGGTCCGAAACGTATTTGGACGAGTGGAAATAGGTGATGTACGGGCGGATGCTCAACAGCTTGGCTTCGGCTTTTTTGAAGTCTTCAGGATTCTCGCTGCGCGGGTCCATGCCCATGTAGTTCAGCACGGCGGGGAACACTTCATCCGCCGAATCCATCATCGACACGCCGCACGCGCTGAGCTTCTTGATGTTTTCCGGTTCGAACAACACGGCCCAGGAATCGATGTGGTCGATGCCCAGCACTTGCTTGACCTTTTCAACGTTGTAGCCGATGCCGTTGGTGCCCCACAGGTACGGCACCGAGTGCTCGTTGCCCGGGTCGTTTTTCTCCAGCAGAGCGAGGAGTTTCGGGTCGAGGTTCTTGTAGTTCGGCAGTTGCTCGCGGTCCAGTTTCAGGAACGCGCCGGCCTTGACCTGGCGAGCGAGGAAGTGGTTGGACGGCACGACCACGTCATAGCCGGTGCGGCCGGCGAGCAGTTTGCCTTCCAGGGTTTCGTTGGAATCGAAAACGTCGTAGATCACCTTGATCCCGGTTTTGGCCTGGAAGTCGGCGAGGGTGGTTTCGCCGATGTAGTCAGTCCAGTTGTAGACGCTGACCTGGGGCTGGGCCTGGGCAACGGCACTGAACAGGACCGCCAGCGCGGCCGGGACCATGGATTTCAAAAGACGCATATCGATACCTTCTTGGAATTATTGGATTTTTTTCAGGTGATTCTTTGGTGTTCGCTATCCCTGTGGGAGCGGGCTTGCCCGCGATGGCGGCCTGTCAGTCAAAGAGGGTGTTTGAATGTACCGGCCTCATCGCGGGCAAGCCCGCTCCCACAGGGAATGTGTGATCCCCTCGGAAGTGCACGCTTTAGACGCTGAGCATCAGGAACTCGCGCTCCCACGAGCTGATCACCCGCTTGAAGTTTTCGTGCTCGGCGCGTTTGACCGCGACGTAGCCGCGTACGAATTTGTCGCCCAGGTAACGGCCGATGGTTTCGCACTCTTCCATTTTGGTCAGGGCGTCTTCGATGGTGATCGGCAGGCGCAGGTTGCGGCGTTCATAAGCCCGGCCCTGGACAGCGGCGCTCGGTTCAACACGCTCGACCATGCCGAGGTAACCGCACAACAGGCTGGCCGCGATGGCCAGGTACGGGTTGGCGTCGGCGCCCGGCAAGCGGTTTTCCACGCGCATGGCGTCCGGGCTTGAGGTCGGTACACGCAGGCCGACGGTGCGGTTTTCTTCGCCCCATTCGACGTTCACCGGTGCCGAAGTATCCGGCAGGAACCGGCGGAACGAGTTCACGTTCGGCGCGAACATCGGCAGCACTTTCGGGATGTACTTCTGCAAGCCACCGATGTGGTGCAGGAACAACTCGCTCATGTTGCCATCGGCATCGGCGAAGATCGGCTTGCCGGTGGCGATGTCCACCACGCTCTGGTGAATGTGCATGGCGCTGCCCGGTTCGTCGCCGACCGGTTTGGCCATGAAGGTCGCCGCCACGTTGTGCTTGAGCGCGGCTTCGCGCATGGTGCGTTTGAACACGGTGATCTGGTCGGCCAGGTCCAGTGCGTTGCCATGGCGGAAGTTGATTTCCATCTGCGCCGGGCCGTCTTCGTGGATCAGCGTATCGAGGTCCAGACCCTGCAATTCGCACCAGTCGTAGACGTCTTCGAACAGCGGATCGAATTCGTTGGCGGCATCGATCGAGAACGATTGACGACCGCTTTCAGCACGGCCCGAACGGCCCATCGGGGCCTTGAGCGGCAAGTCCGGGTCTTCGCAGCGCTGGGTCAGGTAGAACTCCATTTCTGGCGCCACAATCGGCCGCCAGCCTTTATCGGTGTACAGCTGCAGCACTTTTTTCAGCACATTGCGCGGCGACAGTTCGATCGGGTTACCGAACTTGTCGAAGGTGTCGTGGATCACGATGGCGGTTGGCTCGATGGCCCATGGCACCACGTAGACTGCATCGGCATCCGGCTTGCAGACCATGTCGATGTCGGCGGGGTCGAGCAGGTCGTAGTAGATGTCGTCGTCGACAAAGTCCCCGGTTACCGTTTGCAAAAGCACACTTTCCGGCAGGCGCATGCCTCGCTCATGCAGGAACTTGTTGGTGGGTGCGATTTTGCCGCGTGCAATGCCGGTCAGGTCGCTGACGACGCACTCGACTTCGGTAATCTTGTGATCTTTCAGCCACGTGAACAGCTGATCGAAAGGGACATTCATAAAGACCTCGTTATTGGTTTTATTAACGCCAGGAGAGGCCAGTTTCATCCGCCGGACACTTCCCCTGTAGCGCGTTGACGTCTATCTTGGGCGAGGCTCAACGTTCCATCTATCCACTTTAAGCAGCACAAAGCGCACCAAAAGAGTGCGCAAGGTCACCCATGACACACTGCAATTCACTACAGGTTCAAGCATTCAGCACCGCCGATGTGGCCGAGCAAATCCGCGCCACGCCGGGCTGGACCCAGCATTACCAACAGATGTCGCCAGGGCATTTCGCAGGTCTGGTGCGCTATCTGGATTTACAGGGCGTGGAGATTTACGAGGAGCACATGAATACCCGCGTCGAGCAGAATTTCAGTGCGCCACAGGGTTCACTGGCGTTCTGTTTCGATCGCAGCGACAACGCGCTGTATGTGTTGAATGGCGAGAGCCGCAACATCTGGATCACCCCGGAGAACTACCAGGAAATCGCCGTGGTGTTCGGTCCGGAGTTCGTGCAGCGCAACAGCCTCGATGTCGCCCGGCTCGAAGGGCTGTTCATGGCGCCGCTCAATTCGCAGCAGAACGCGTTGTTCTGCCGTTGGCTCAGCGGCACGCTGACGCGACTGTCGCAGACGTTCGATCCGCCGACTCGGGAGGCGCTCACTCAGCAATTGCTGGATGACTGCCTGTTCATTCTCGACAACGCTTGCGTTTGCCTTGACCACGGCGCACTGCAGCGCCGCGCCGGGGAACGGGCGATCATGAAACGAGTGGGGGAGTGGGCGGCGGATACGCCGGAAGAACACCTGAACCTGCTGGAGCTGTCGCTGGTCGCCGGGGTTTCACTGCGCCAGTTGCAGCATGCGTTCAAGACCTACACCGGCATGGCGCCGACCCAATGGCTGCGCCTGCGCCGCCTGAACAGTGCCCGCCGCGAATTACTCAGCCGCACGCCAACTCAGACCACCGTCGCCGAAGTGGCGATGCATTGGTCGTTCTGGCATTTGGGGAGGTTTTCCAGCAGCTATCGCGCGCTGTTCAAAGAGTTGCCCAGCGATACCCTGAAGCGGGCGAGCGCCGCGCAGCCTGGTGGCCAGCGGCGTTAGCAGGTTGCGTCGTTACTGATGCGTTGATCAGCCTCTGACACGGGTGAAGGACAACGAGAGGAGTTTTTTGATAACTCTTGCCATGGGCGTTTCTATCTCTTTGTGGATGAGATAAGACAGACCTATCATCACGGCGATGGTGCTCCACAGCAATACGTGCGGGTTTATCACCGGATAAGCAATGTTGAATATCATAAAGCCGATCATTTGGTGTAACAGGTACAGCGGGTAAGTCAGCGCGCCTAATACAGTCCAGTTCAATGCTCCGACGGCGCCTGTTTTATTCGTCGCGATCAAATAGAACGTCATGAAAAACAGCAGGATCAGACTGCATACAATGAGTGGGTTGTAATCAGTTGAATATTTGCTTTCGAGCAATTCGGCCCATGCAATGGCGGTGTAGTTGGCCAGTGCCCATGCACCCGCCAACAGCAGCACTCGTGTTCTCGTGACGCCCTTGGCCCATATGAGGTAGAACGTGGCGCCGGCTATGAAATAAGCGGCGTAATCGGTGATCAGTATCGAGCGCAGCTTCTCGACAGTGAGTATCTCCGCTGTGGCAGAGATCACTAGCCAGTACACAAAATAGGTCTCTATTTTTTCTATTTTCTTCCATCCCAACACAATGGATATCATCAAATAAAATTGTATTTCTACAAATAGAGACCAGTACACGCCGTCTATTGACGGTACGCCCAACAAGTCGCTTAGAAAGGTCATGTTTATTACGTATTGATAAAGGTCAGCGGTGTATCTCGGCTGGCCAATGGCAAGCGTCATCAGGAACGTGATGGTGCAGCACACCCAGAAAGCAGGGCAGAGCCGAACGATACGGGATATGAAAAACACTTTGAGGTTATTGCTCGAGGCGGTCATCAGAATGACAAAACCGCTGATCATGAAAAACAGTTCGACGCCCAGGTAACCGTATTTGGCAGGCTCGGCCAATAGTGGGTAGGGCATTGTGGACATGTCGCCTTTTGCATACCCGCGAAACGCATAGTGAAAGAACACTACGGCAATAGCAGCAACAAAGCGCAGCAAATCCAATTCTTTCAGCCGGCGTTTAATCATGCAGTGCGCTCCAGATGTGTTAGCGCGGTTTAAGAACGAACCTCCTTGCCGATTGAAATGTGACCCAAGGCACACGGCGTAACAGCCGTCGCGCCTCATGGACTTCAATTGAAGGTGCAATGGATCAAGACTGAGAGCGCCTCAGTCTGGTGTGGCGCTATCGCGAGCGTTGCCACATGTACATGTAGTCGACTTCAAAGGTGGAGGGCAGGTCGGCATCGTCGACCACCCCAAACCATTTCCACATGGCCTCGCTGTCGAGGTTCACCTCCATCGGGAAGAAGAAGTGCGAGTTCTTCGATTCCCTGACCAGCACCCCGTCGACGTACCAACGCAGGGTGTCGGGCTGCCAGTCGAAGCCGTAGACATGGAAGTCATCCGCCAGGCGCCATGGACTGATCCAGATGCTGCCATTTTCAATGTGTTCGTTGCTTTGCGGCGTGGCCCACAGGTGGGCATTCATGTTGTACGAGTGGTCTAAGGCGCCGTTTTTGGTCTTGCCGGCGATTTCGAAGATGTCGATTTCGGTGGCATTGTCCGCCATGCCTGTCCACGCCAGCCAGAATGCACTGGAACCTGCGGAGTTCATGGGTTTGGCGCGGACTTCGTAGTAGCCGTAGAACCCGCGTTCATTGGTTCGGACCATCGCTGAGGTGTAGTCCTTGAAGCCGAGCTTGACGTACTTCTGCGGCAAGGTTTCCTTGCGAAAGATAATGTTCAGGTTGCCGTTCTCGACGATGGCATTGTTCGGCGTGTACAGCGCCGGTTTGCGTCCCAGCGACTCGTTCCCTATGCCATTGTTGACGTGCCAGCGTTCGAGATCGAGGGTGGTGCCGTTGAAGTCGTCGGACAGTTTGCGGTTGAGCATCCACTGCCCGGCATTGGCCTGATCAGACAGCGGCAGCTCGGCATTCGACCGGCTTGGCAATGGGCCCAGTGGTCCGACCCGGGTCCAGGTATTAGCTAGTTTGGGAATGGCAATGGACCATTTATCCGCCAGGTACTGAAAGGCTTGCTGACGTTCCGCGAGGGAAGCAAACGCGCGGTCGTAGACCAGCACTTCGGCGATGTCGCCGCGAAAGTTCTCGGCGTTGCCGACGGCATTGCGCCCGACTGCATATGGGCCAATCGGCACGTCGTAAAGCTCCAGGACGGAAACGCTCGGCGCATACGCGCTGGTCTGTGGCAGGCTGATGGCGAAATTGGGCAACAGGTTATCGTTGTGGGCGGCTTGCGGGCGTGAGCTGAACAAGCGTTGCCAGGGATCACCGTCAGGCTGTCCGGGTAATCGACGGGACACGATCAATACGGTCACAGGGCCTTTGGCAGTGCGGATGGGTTTACCCAGCAACCCCGATACGCCACTGAAACGCACCACCGAATGGCCATTCAGGGCGTTGGCGATCCGCTGTGGCTGCGAGGCGCCATCGTCGACAGTGGCGTGACTGGATTTTCCGGATTTATCGTTCCAGCGCTGGAGTTGGTTTTGCGCATCCAGGGTCATGGTCGACGCATCCGCCGCATCCAGCCACAGCACGAGCCCGGTGGTGGGAACGCCGGGCGCTTGTGCCGCGTTGCAGGCTATCGAAACCGACAGCAGCAGAGTCAGCAGGGATCCTTTGTAGATCATTTGACGGCGATCAGCGCGGGGATTTCGAAGGAAGCCTGATAACCCTGCGGGTTGCACGACTGCCACCGCCAGGTATCGACGATCATCTGATGAAGATCCCGTTGGGCGGTCCAGTTCAGCTCCCGTCCGGCCTTGGCGGGGTCGGCCCAGCATTGGGCGATGTCACCTTCGCGTCGTGGTGCGAAGTGGTAGGGAATGGTGATGCCGGTGATGTCCTCGAAACTCTGGATGATTTGCAGCACGCTGTAGCCCGTACCGGTGCCGAGGTTCCAGACATTGATGCCGCTGTTGTGCTGCAACACCTGAAGAGCCTTGAGGTGGCCGATCGCAAGGTCGACCACGTGGATGTAGTCTCGCACGCAGGTCCCGTCCACGGTGGGATAGTCGTTACCGTACACCGTGAGTTCGGGCATCCGGCCGATGGCGACCTGCGTCAGGCACGGCAACAGGTTGTTGGGACGGCCCCTGGGGTCTTCGCCGATCATCCCGCTTTCGTGGGCGCCAATCGGGTTGAAGTAGCGCAACAGCCCGATGCTCCAGCGTGGATCGGAATGGCACAGATCGGTGAGCAATTCTTCGATCATGAGCTTGGTGCGGCCATAGGGATTGACCGGTTTGCCGGTGCCGACCTCTTCGGCGATGGGTATACGTGTGGGCTCGCCGTACACCGTGGCCGATGAGCTGAACACCAGTTGGAACACGTTATTGCGCGCCATCGCCTGGCATAGCTCAAGCGTGCCGCAGACATTGTTGGCGTAGTAATCCAGCGGCTTGCGCACGCTGTCTGCGACGGATTTGAGGCTGGCAAAGTGCACCACGGCGTCGATGTCATAGCGTCTGAACAGGTCGTCCAGCAAGTTCGAATCACGAATATCGCCCTTGATGAATTCCACCCGGGTCAGGGTCAGTTGTTCCAGGCGCGAGATGCACTCTCGAGAGCTGTTACACAGGTTGTCGAGAACCAGCACATGGTGTCCGGCATTGATGAGCGCCACGGCGGTATGAGAGCCGATGTAGCCGGCCCCGCCAGTAATCAACGTAGTTTTGCGCATGGTGAGGCCTTCCTGTTTCAGGGACTGAATTCAGCGGGTGGTGAAAACCGATTTGAATTCTTGCGGCCAGCGCGGGTGCATGACGCTATACGCCACGGCATAGCTCAGCGCGCCTGCCACGATGTTGCAGATCAGGTGCAGGTAACCTTCAAAACCTGAGAGCGACGACACGTACAACACGGTCGCTGCCATGACGAGCGAGGCAATCACGCTGCGGTAATTGCAGTCGAAGAACCGGCGCCAGCCGTAACCGATAGCGGCGTTGAGGCCGCGGATTTGCAACGGCGTGATGATCAGCATCCGCGCCAGCAGGGCGAGGGCCGCGGCCATGCCGCCATAAACGCTGCCCAGGCCGTAGACCAGTGCCAGCGCCAGCACCGTGGTCACCACTTCAGCCTTGATCGTGAGGTGGCTGCGGTTGACCGCCACCAGTGCGGTGGTGGCGTACATGGCGGTGTTGCCAATGGCCGCCGCGCAGGCCAGCACTTGCAGCAGGGGAATGGCGTCGGCCCACTTGGCGCCGAAGATCAACAGGATGACGTCGTTCGCCGTGAGCGCGATCCCCAGGAACAACGGCGTCAACAGAAAGCCGCTGACGGCGGTCGAGTCGTCAATGATCCCGAGCAATCGCGACGGCTCCGCACTGCGCCGGGAGAACGCCGGCAGTGCATAGCTCAGCAGACCGTTATAAATCGCCGTGCGTGGCAGATCGATGATGCGCATCGCCATGTTGAACATGCCGACCGCGTTCGCACCGGCCGCCATCCCGAGCACCACGTTGACCCCGCGCTGAAGGGTTTGAGAGCTCAGTGCGTTGATGGCAACCGGTGTACCGGCCTTCAACAGTTTGCGCAGGACCGGACCGTCAATATGAAAGGCAATGCGCCGCGGGTCTGCGCGCATCAATACGATGATGGACACCAACTCCATGATCAGGGCCTGGGCAATGACCGCCCAGGCCCCCAACCCCCAAAGCGCGACAGCGATGCCGCCAACGCCACCAAACACCTTGCCCAGTAACGTTCGCGACGCCAGCGTCTTGAAGTCGCCGTTGCGGCGCATTTGCGCGACATAGACGCGCGCCATCATGGTGAAGAGGATTTTCACGGACGCGACCGCCGTCATCCATTGCAGCAGCGGCTCGGACGTGTACAGCGTCGCCGCGCCCGAGATGACCACGATCGAAACCAGGCTCACCAGTACCGCCGCCCAGAAGGCGGTGCTGATGTGCTTGTCCTCCAGCCGCTCGAGTCGCACCAGCGGGTCTTCCAGCACCGATGAATAAATCAGCCCGATCAACTCGACGATGGCAATGATGATCGTGCCCACACCCAGCTCTGCCGGAGACAGCAGTCGGGCATACACGACAAAGGTGATCATCGACAGGAAGATCAGGCCGAACTTCTCGGTGAAGATCCAGCCCAGGGTAGTGAGGCGACGGTTGGCCATGGCGGATACCGGTTCAATGAGCGGTGGTTGACGCCGTTGGCTTGCGCAATGTTTTGGCGCAGGCGTAGAGGTAGCGCAAGGTCGGTTTGCCGTGATCGAAGAACAGGGTTTGCCAGGAATGCTTGAACATTCGCTGGTACACGTCGATCACCTCGACATGCTCGCCGCCTCGGGAAAACGTATTAAGAAAGTCGGTGTGATTGGCCAGCACGAATTCGATCTGTTGCTGCTTGCTCAATTGCGCGGCGTAGCGGTCGAGGTACACCTCGATGAACCTGATTTTGTTCTGATAGTGCTTTTTCGGGTTTGCGGTCATGTTGCCGCTGTTGACCGTGCGCTCGAGCAGCACCTGCGGCACGGTGTGGATCTCCCAGTGCTCGGCGATTCGGGTCCACATGAAGCGGTCTTCGCAGTAACGCAGGCCGGCATCGAAGCCACCCAGTTCCATGATCACGTCGCGCCTGACCAGTGCGGCGGAAACGCCATTGAGGACGTTGGCGCGGATGAAATCGTAGAAATGCATGCCGTTCTTGAGCAGGTTGTCCAGTTGCCGCCTGCCGTCGCTGTAGTTGACCTGCGTGTAGCAGTCGACCAACCCGACCTTGCGACCCTGATGAGTCAGCTCGTCGTACAGCGCCAGCTGCAGCTCCAGTTTTTGTGGACGCCATTGGTCATCGGCGTCGAGCATCGCCACAAACGTCTCTTGAGAGTGGCGCATGCCGTGGTTGCGGGCGCTGGCCTGGCCTTCGTTGGCTTGCTGCAGCAGCGTCAGGCGAAACGGCGCGGTGAAGTCCTTGACCCGTTGGGGGCCGTCATCGGTGGAACCGTCGTCAATGACGATGACGTGATCGGGCAGGCGGGTTTGCTTGGCCAGGGACACCAGCGTTTGCTCGATGCTGGCGGCGCCGTTGTACATCGGGATGACCACGCACACTGTATGCGCTGAAGCAGGGGCTTGGTTTCGCACGGGTGTTTCTCCTGTTTTAAGCCTTGGGTTACGCCTTGGCGCAATCGCGCGCGAATGCCTGGCCGGACGGACGCTGGCGCAGGGTTGTCGGTGTTGATTCGGGGCAGGGCGCGTAGTGACGCCGAAAGGACAGGGCCAGGGTGCAGAACACCAGGAACTCGGCAGAGCGGTAGTTGGGAATCACGTACGCCACATAATTGGTGACGGCGAACAAGCCGATGATCACCAGGGCGCTGGCGCGAAACTGTGCCGCCTGGTTCGCGGTCACGGCGCGATATTGCTTGAGCAGCGCCTCGCCCAGCAGCAGCACCAGGGCAATCAGCTGGATGACGCCGCCGCTGAGCAGGGTTTCCATGTAGCCGCTGTGGGCGTTGCCGATATAGCCCCAGCGCGTGATGAACGCATCGGCGTCGGAACTGGCCCAGAAGGCGCCGAAGCCGTAGCCCTTGAGCCATTGCTGGTCGACAAAGGGCGCAAGCAACTCCCAGATCAGCGTGCGGTCCGTCAGTGACGGATCGCGACCGGCCACCTCCAGCAGCCACGCAATGTGGTTGTAGAGCAACAGGCAAGCCAGCAGAAACACCAGCGTGCAACCGAAGAACAGCCACTGCGAGCGGTTGATCCGCAAGCGGATCAATGTGAGGAAGTACCCGTAGCTCACCGTCCCCGAAACGATCAATGCCACGCCGGTCGCCGACTGGGCGAGCAGGACGGCGACCAGGGAAAAAAACGAGCAGAAGAGGGCCCAGCGGTTGCCCTGGCGGATCATCGGCAGCAACAACAGGATGGCGATCGCGTTGAGCCGTGCGCCGGCGTTCTTTTCGGTAAAAATCCCCTTGAAGGCGCCGTCACGGATACCACCGGATAAAAACGCGGCGCTTGGCATGACCACGGCGAGTATCAAGCCGATCAGCGCCGCTACGCCGATGGCACAACCGAGCATGAAGGTGATTTTTTCAAGGGGGTAGTTATAGGCAATGAACCCGGCAAAGAACACCACGCCGAGCATCGCGATGAACCGCTTGAGACTGAGCATCGGGTCGTAGGACCAGCCGATCGATGCGATGACACAGAGCAAGAACACCAGCAGGAAAAAATTGCTGCGGTAAAAGGTTTTGCTCAGGAACACCTTGTTGCGGATGAAGAAGTACAAGGGCACCAGCAGTGTGATCAGGCCGCAGACCTGATTGGCGACGTTGCCTTCGAGATCTTTACCGATGTCGCCGAAGCCGGATCCGCCACCCAGTCCGAGCACAAATGTCAGCACCTGGATGTAAAACAGCAAGCCGAACAGGGTGAAGCCATCGCGTAGCGTCGAGTATCTGACCTGGAGTGTGCTCATGATGCCCGGCTCCCGAGCAACGCAGCGAGGTAGGTTTGCACCGCGCTGGCATTCTTGAATCGGGCGGCTGCCTCAAGGCGTTCATGACGTTGCAGGTTGCGCGGTGTGGCGAGTTGCAGGGCAATCGCCTGCGCCAGTGCGATCGGGTCGTCGACGGCAACAAGCGGTGCAACCACGCCGTCGATGAGGATGTCCTGGGGGCCATGGGGGCAGCGAGTCGCGACCACCGGGGTGCCCGTGGACAAGGCTTCTACCAGCGCATTGGGACTGCCCTCGAACCGAGACGACAACACAAAGCAATCGGCCGCTGCCACTTCTGCCAGGGGATCGTCGGTGTAGCCCGGCAGGTCGACGCGATCGGCGACGCCCAATGTGAGTGCCTGTTCCAGCAATCGGACCCTGAGTGCGCCTTCACCAAAAATGATCAGGCGCACGCCCTTGTCCGGTAACGCGGCGAATGCCGTGATCAGGGTGTCGAAGCCTTTTTGCGGCGCCAGGCGACCCACGGCGACAATCACCGCGCCGGACTTTTCCAGCAGCCAGCGGTGGCTTGGCAGCCCCGGCGTCTTCTCGCGGAAGTTGTCGTCGAGTACCGGGTTGTCGGCGGTGGTCACGTCCCGTCGGCGCGCAATGGTGGTATCGATCAGGTCCTGGGCGACACCGCGGGAGACGCAGATCACCGGGTTGGGAATCAGCCGATACAGCAGCGGTGCCAACAGATACGCGACCCGCACCATGAAGTCGGGGTTAACGTGTTTGTCATGGGAGAAGGCATTGCGCTCGCTGACATGCAGCCGCGCCAGGGTGCCGGACAGCAGGGCAGCGGCGATTGCCACCACGTTGACGTGGGTGAGGGCCGCCAGTTGCGCATCAAAGCGATTGGCGCGAAGAAACCGCGCCAGTGCCGGCACCGCGCGCGAAGTGCGTGGGCTGCGCAATTCAACTTTTTTGACACGTGGGTCGAGGTGCGCTGCATTGGGCCCGCCGCCGGTCAGCAGCAACAAGGTCACGTCATTGCCTGCGTCGACCAGCGCTGCGGCCAGGCGCATCATCATTTTTTCAGCCCCGCCGGCGCTGAGGTCATGCAGGATAATCAGTAACTTTTTCATTGGTTCCATACCTGGTAATACGCCTGCGCCGCGTGCTGGCTGGTGTAGGGGCGGATGGCCTCGGTGAGCATTTTTTCGCTGGGTGCCACTTGCCCCCTTGATGTCAGGCTTCGCCGCATGCCATCGGCCAATGCCGGAACATCGTTGGCCTTGACCAACAGGCCCAACTGGCCGTTGTCCAGCAGTTCCCTGGGACCGGTCTCGCAGTCGCATGCCAGCACCGGCGTACCCAGCGCCAAGGCCTCGATCAGTACGGTCGGCATGCCTTCATGAAGAGAGCTGAGAATGAACAGGCGTGCATGCCTGAGCAGGGGATAGGGGTTGCGCAGGAAACCGGTGAAGTGCACCCGCTGCCCGATACCCAGGCGTTGTGCCTGGGCGATCAGTGCTTCGCGCAACGGGCCGTCGCCGGCGATCACCAGGTCCGGCAGCGCCTGGCGTTGCAGCGCCATGGCGTAGGCATCGAGCAACAGGTGAAAGCCTTTCTGTTGCGTCAACCTGCCCAGGCCCAACCAGTAGTCACCGGGTAACCCGGCGGGCAGTGGCGCCTGTGCGGCTTGAAACAGCTGCTCGGTGATGACCGCGTTGGGGCAATAGCGCACTCGCTGTCGACCCCACGGCAGCAAGTCGACGAGGGACTGGCGCAATGCCGTGGAGACCGTCACCACTTTGCCGCTGCCGCAGAGGTACAAGGCATAGAGCAGGCGCAGGCTTGAGGGGCCGGTTTTCTGCTCGGTGCAATCGAGTGTCACGTGTCGGCTATAGATGACTTTGCAGGCACTGCCCAAGGTGGCGAACCAGGTGCAGACGTTGGCCTGTTCCTTGGCGGAAATGAGGTGGGTGACGCCCTCGCGACGAATCAGCCGGCGTAACAGAACGATCGACCGGAGCAGGCCAACGATTCCGTTGCCACCGCCGTTGTTATGGCGTTCTGCGCCTGTGGTGTCCGGCGTCTCACCGTTCATGACGAAGAAGCTCACGCGCTGGCCATCCTTGAGAAATTGCTCGGATAACCGTTGCTGCACTCGCTCAACGCCGCCGCCGGAATTGAAATCCTTGAGAATGAACAGAATGTGCATGGTCATTCCCCAACGCTGATGGCGACTTTGTGCCGGGCGAGCATCGCCAGCAGGTGCAGGAAGTTGCTTGGGTAGTCGATGAAGTAGCGTTTGATCGTATGGGGTTCGCGGTACATTCGATAAAACGCGCGCATATGCAGGCGATCGATCACCGCCGGGTAATATTGCCGCGTGGCCAGGGCTTCCTGGCGAATGAACCCGCCACAGGTGAACGCCACACCGCGAAAGCCTGCGCGCATCGCGTCCTGTTCGAACTGCTCTTGCAGTCCGGCACCCAGGCCGACGATCAGAATGTTTGCCTCGCTGCGGCAGATGTCGGCCTGAATGCCTTCGGCCTGGGCCGCATTGAAGTAACCGTTGTGATAGCCAGCGATGGTCAGGCATGGGTAGAGCGCCTTGATCTTGCTGATGAACAGCTCCAGTTCGCTCTGTCGGGCGCCAACGAAATACACGCGTTTGCCCTGTTGCTCGGCGCTGCCGAGTACCAGGTGGGCAATGGACGTGAAGTCAAAGCTGACCCGGCCGATCGTGCGGCCTGTCACCCGGGACATGAACGTCGACATCAACATGCCGTCGCAAAAGTAGGCGACGGAGCTCGGGGCTTTTTCGAAGAAACTGCCAATGGACGCAAAGTTGATGAAGGAATACGCCTGGTTCGCGTCCAGCAGCTTCGGGGAAAATTGCCCGATCAATTCCAGCCTGATCATGGCGCCACTCCTTCTTGAAAGACGGAAGGGGTCTGACGGCCCACGGAAATGTAGGTAAAGCCGCGCTTGCTCAAACGCTGCGGGTCAAACAGATTGCGGCCATCGAAGATCAGCGGTTGCTTGAGTTGCCGCGCCAGCAGGTCGAAGTCCGGCGCCCGAAACGATTGCCACTCGGTGACGATGATCAGTGCGTCGGCATTTTTCAGTGACGCTTCCTTGGTACCCGCCAGTGTCAGGTCATCGCGCGCACCATAAATACGCTGGGCCTCTTCCATGGCTTTGGGGTCGAACGCCTGGACGCGGGCACCGGCCTGCCACAGGGCCTCCATCAATACCCGACTGGGGGCTTCGCGCATGTCGTCGGTGTTGGGTTTGAAGCTCAGGCCCCACAGGGCGAAGGTTTTGCCGCGAAGCGCGCCATCGAAGTGATCAAGGATCTTGTTGTACAGGCTGGCTTTCTGTTCCTGGTTGCGTGCCTCGACGGCCTTGAGCAACCGGGCATCAATGTCGACGCTGGTGGCGGCATGTATCAGCGCCTTCACGTCTTTGGGAAAACACGAACCTCCGTAGCCCAGGCCCGGGTAGATGAACTGATAACCGATGCGTGGGTCGGAGCCGATGCCGTGGCGCACCATCTCGATATCGGCGCCCAGCTTTTCGGCGAGGCTGGCCATTTCGTTCATGAAGCTGATCTTGGTCGCCAGCATGCAGTTGGCGGCGTACTTGGTCAGTTCGGCGCTGCGAACGTCCATGACGATGATCTTTTCGCGGCTGCGATTGAACGGTTCGTACAGTTCGCGCATGACCGCTTCGGCGTGCGGGCTGTCGGTGCCGATGATGATCCGGTCGGGGCGCATGCAGTCTTCCACCGCGCAGCCTTCCTTGAGAAATTCCGGATTGGAGACCACGTCGAACGTCAGGTCGCTGCGATCGTTATCGACCAGCACCTGCTCGATGCATGCGCGCACCAGGTCACCGGTACCGACCGGCACGGTGGATTTGTCGACGACGATCTGGTGACGGTCCATGTGCAGCGCGATGGTCTGCGCCACGCTCAACACGTATTGCAGATCCGCCGAACCATCTTCGTCAGGCGGCGTACCGACGGCGATCAACAGCACGTCGCCATGGTGAACAGCGCTGGCCAGGTCTGTACCGAACCGCAGCCGTCCGCTTTGATAGTTCTCGCGCACGAGGCTTCTCAGGCCGGGCTCGTAGATCGGCAGCGTGCCTTCCTTCAGTGCCTCCACCCTGGCCGTGTCGACATCGACGCAGAGCACGTTGTGCCCGACCTCTGCCAGTGCGGCACCTTGTACAAGGCCCACATAGCCAATACCGAATACGCTCACATTCATGGTCAAACCTCAGGTCGTCGTGACAGTGATCTGCGATGGGGCGGGGGGTCAGTAGATGTTTTTCGAGAACAGCGTGAAGGGGGTCTTGATGAGGATCTTGATGTCGAGCCACAGCGACCATTGGTTGATGTAGTTGAGGTCCTGGGCGACGCGCAGCTGCATCTTTTCCACGGTTTCGGTTTCGCCTCGATGCCCGGTGATCTGGGCCAGGCCAGTGATGCCAGGCTTGAGGCGGTGGCGGGCCATGTAGGCGCGGACTTTGCCGGTGTAATAAATGTTGTGGGTGACGGCGTGCGGGCGGGGGCCGACGAGGGCCATCTGGCCGGACAAGACGTTGAACAGCTGCGGCAATTCATCGATGGAACTGCGGCGCAGGAAGCGTCCGAACGGCGTGACCCGATCATCGTCACGGGTGGCCTGGCGCACGTCGCGGTCGTCGTGCAGGCGCATCGAGCGAAACTTCCAGACCTTGATCACTTCGCCGTTGCAGCCGTGGCGATTTTGCATGAACAACACCGGGCCGGCGGAGGTCAGCTTGACGGTAATCGCCACCACCAACAGCAACGGGCTGAGGACAAGAATGGCCATCGCCGCCAGGCTGCGTTCGAACAGGTCCTTGCAAAACAGACTGGCGGGGTGCGAGCTGAGCAGGCTCTCGTTGAGATAGATGGCCGGCATTCGCTCTATTTCAGAGATCGAATGGTTGAGCAGCACCATGCTGCCGAAATCCGGGATCCACACCACGTCGACATTCATGTCCAGCAGGTCGATGTAGAGCGCTTCGATGGTGGCGGCATGCTCCATGGTCAGCACGATGTAGACGCGCCGCACCTCCAGGCGCGTAAGGATTTCGCGAATCGCGTCAACGTGGCCGAGCAGCGGCAGGATGCTGGGAGCGGGGCCGCTGTCATGGGCAGTGGCGATGAATCCCAGCGCCAGCGCGCGGTTGGGGCTGGAGAGTTTTTTCGCCAGTTCATGGGCCGTCGGGCAGGTGCCGATGATCACTGAACGACGCCCGTTGCAGATCATCTTCGAATGCAGTCGGGCGAAGTAATGCAGGGGCAGAAAACTGGCCACCTGGACGAGAAATCCCAGCACCGCCCAGGCCACGATGACCTGGCGCGAGTAAATCGCGCTGGTCTGGGTGATGAAGGCAATGGCCGCCAGAACGGCCAGCAGGATCAACCAGCCGGCCAGTAAGCGGCCGATCCCGACCACCAGGCCATGACGTTTGTGGAAGACCTGCATCATGCTGTAGATCGGCACCGAGCCGAGCACCGTCAGGATCATCAGGGTGCGGTATTCGCTGGTCAGGCTGCCAACTCGCCAGTGCACGAGCAGCATCAAAAGCGCGATGGTCAGTGTCATCGCACACAACCACTGGCCCCAGAACGTCAGGCCTCGGCGGTGTGTCATGTGAGCGGTATAGAGCGGTGTCATGGGCTTGACCTCGAGGCAATGAATTCATCAGCGCTGATGGAGCGGGCACGGCGAAGCTCCCGCAGGCTTTCCGTAGCTCGGCAGAGGTGAAGCGAACGGTTGTGATGGCAGTAAAAGGCGTAGCGACAGACCAGGGCGGTCAGGCGTTACCGGGGGGCGAAGTCATAGTCATAAAACGTTTTGGAATGGTGGTAGCCGTATTTGCGCGCCTTGCGCAGGTCTACCTGGTTGAGGACGGTACCGAATACCGACACCTGGCTTTGTTGCAACATGGCAATGCCTCTCTGCACTTGGCTGATCGGCGTGCTGTCTGCCTTGACCACGTAGATCACCGCGTCCGAATGCTTGGCCAGCAATAGCGCGTCGCTGATCATCTCCGCAGGCGGCGAGTCGATAATGATGTGGCGGTAACGCGATTTCAGCGCATCGAGCATGCGCGCCATGCGCGGTGAACTGAGCAGATCCTGCGGCGGAGGCTGGCGTGCCGGGTTGAGCGCGTCAGCTGGAGACGGCAGGCGCGGCGCAGAGAACAGATCCAGCGAAGGGGGGATGACCATCCCGGCCGGCAGCATGTCCAGATTGCCTACCGAAACGATACAGTCTTCGAGCCTTGCGGTGCCGGCAATGACATTGGCCAGCCCCGGGCTGTCGGGCGGAAAGTCAAAGTTCAGCGAAAGGGTTGGCTGGCGCATGTCCGCATCGATCAACAGCACGCGCTCCAGTGAAGCGAGCGAACTGGCCAGGTTGTTGGCGATGGTGCTTTTACCCTCGCCGGCGACGGTCGACGTCACGAGCACTACCTGCGACGGCATTTCGCTGCCTTGCAACATCAGCCAGGTGCGCAGATTGCGAATGGTCTCGCTAAAGCGCGGGTTGTCGTTGTCTTCGAACAAACGGGCCAGTTGCCGGCGGCTTTTTTTCCTCACCAGCGGCACGACGCTGAGCAGAGGAATGTTAAGCGCGCTTTCGATCGTTTCATCGGTTTTGAAGGTGTTGCTCAGGCTCTCGAAGAGCAGGGCCAGGGCCACGCCGATCACCGCAGCGATTAAGCCGACGATCCCGACAATCAATGTTTTACGGGGCTTGCTCGCTTCGGTAGGTACGATGGCCGGGTCGACGATGCGCACTTTTGTCGAGTCCATGTCGGCGGTGGCCGTGGTTTCTTTCAGCCGGGTGACGAAGGTTTCATACAGCGCGCGGGTGCTGTCGACCTCACGCTGGAACTCGCGCAACTGGAACTCCTTGCGGGCAATGTCCTGGATCTGCGCCTTGTTGCTGTTGAAGGATTGACGCAGCGAGGCTTCGCTGGCGGAGGCGAGCTGGTATTGCCGTTCGATACCGGCCACCACTTGTTGCACCTGGAGTTGCAGGCTGGTGGTGGCAGTGCGCAGTTCCGATTGCGCGGACACCAGGCTCGGATGTTTAGGGCCATAGCGCCCCGACAGTTCCTCGACCTTGGCTTGTGCCTTGGCCCGTTCAGCCTGGAATTGCTGGACCAATGGGTTACTCAAGACTGCAGGCACGCTGGAGAGTCGGCTCAGATCACCGTTGCTCAGGGACTTCGCCTGACGGTACTCGCTCTCCGCTTCAGCGCGGTTGCGACGGGCGTCGACCATGCGATTGCCGGTCATTTCCAGTTCGTTGGCGCTGATGGTTGCGACCCCGCCGACGTCGACCAGACCTTGCTCTTCCCGATAGCCTTGAAGCTTCTTCTCGGCCGCCCGCAAGTTATTGCGCAGCTCCACCAGGCGTGTGTTCATCCAGGCTGTCGTGGTTTGCGAGGATTTCTCGCTGGTGTCGAGCTGACTGTCGGTAAAGCCCTTTGCCAGCGCGTTGGCCGCCGCTGCCGCCAGAACCGGGTCCGGGAGCTCGACCTCGATTTCCAGCAACTGGCTCTTGCCGACGAACTTCACGCTGGTGTGCAGCATCAGGTTCTGGGTGACGATGTTGAAGACGTCCTCTTCAGTTGGCGTTTGTTGCACCGGCATCATCCGACCCAGTTCCGGAATCCATTGATCCAGGTGAAGGTCGGCCAGCCATTTGCGCGGCGTGAACCAGGGTTTCGGTTGCTGGCGCGGGTCGGTGATCGGGTGGGTGGTCAGGTCGAGTGTTTTCACCGCGCGTTCGGCGAGGTCTCGTGATTGCAGGAGCGCTTGTTGTGTTTGCAAGTAATCGGTGGCGTTGCTGCCTGATTCCTTGACTTGCTGGAAGGACATCAGCGGTGGCGTTTTATCGTTGAACAGCAAGGTGGTGCTGCCGACGTATTGCGGCGTGATGTTCGTGACCACAATGATCGCCAGCAGACAGCTGACCAGGACCAGCCATCCGATGCTCCATTTGGCGCGCCAGATCACCCTCCAGAGTTTCAGAAGATCAATCGTGTCCTTGTCTTCGCTGTACTGCTGATGCAGATGCGTTTGCAGAGGACGTTCGACGTAGGTGCTAGGGCTGTTGTCCATGATTAGAAAAAGCCTTGTGCAATGGAAATGGTATCGCCGGGGGCAATCGTGGTGCTGCGTGTCACTTCGTCGGTGAGTGTGGCGGCGCCATCACCGCGCACGATGGTCACGCGCTTGATCGAGGCCCGTTCGGTCAAGCCGCCGCCCAGGGCGATGGCTTTCTCCAGGGTCAGGCCGGGTATGAAGGGGTAGTTGCCGGGCTTTTTCACTTCGCCGTTGATGTAGAACGGGCGGTATTCGATCTGGCTCAAACTGACTTTCGGGTCGATCAGGTACCCTTGTTTGAGTCCGTCGACGATGATCTTTTCGACTTGGCCGGGGGTCAGTCCCTTGGCGGAAATCTCACCCAGAAAGGGGTAGGAAAAGGTGCCGGCATCGCTCAGGCGGATCTTTTTCAGGCTCAACTCCGGCTCGCCAAACACGATAATGCGCAAGACATCGCCGGCGGCCAGCTTGTACTGGGTGCCGGGGTCTGCGGCATAGGTATTGGGGAAAACTGCCAAGGCGAACAACAGGCCAAGAGTGTGTGATTTCATGGCGAAACCCTCTTAAAGGCTGACGTTGAAGCTGATCTGAAAAACGTTGCGGGTAAAACTTTCGTTGTCGGCATCCGAGTCGTTATCGCGGTACCGATAGCCCATTTCGATATCCAGCCACCGGCGCATCGCATACACCACGGCCAGGTTGTAATCCTGCCGGTCGTCCGTGCGGCTTTGGCCCTCGTAGACGTATCGGCCGAACCCGGCTTGTGCCACGGTGGTGATCCGTTCAGTCCAGCCATGGCGCCAACCGACCTGGGTGAAGGTCGACTTCACGGCATCGGCACCGTCGTCGCCCTCGGCCAGCGCCTGGCGGGCGACGAAGGTGAAGGTTGAATAGGTGCGTGGCTTCCATTGCATATCCACTTGCCACGTGGGGTTGTCGAGGTCTTTGGATTCGCTGCTGTCGAAGTCCTTTTTCTCGTAGCCGATGCGGACTTTACCGGTGGTTTTGGCGGTGATGTCCCAGACGGCACCGGCGAGTACGGCATTGGAATTACTGCTGCGCTGGCTGTTGGCTTGCAGGTAATCAAAGTTGGAGTAGTTGTATTCCAACAGGCCGCGGGTGTTACTGCCGATGCGGTGGTACCAGGTGCTGGTGACTGAGGTGGTATCACGTTCCTTGTCGTCATTGACGCCATCGCCATTGTCATAGCGAAGCTCTGCGTAGTTGGCGCCGAAATCGATCTGGTTGTCCGCGCTCTTGGCGCCGTAGGTGTAGAGGCCACCCACCCGTTTGTTGTTGAGCTTGTCATTTTCGCCTTCGACCGCCGTCGATTCGGTGCGCTGCCATTTGCGGTATTCGGCGTCGAGTGCCAGGCGATGTCGGTCGGTGAACTCCATGACGCTGTCCGCGCGAACGCGCTGTGCCGTGTTCGAGGCGCTGGTGTGCTCGTGGTAAATGTACCGGGTGGGCTGCCAAGTCAATCGAGTGGCGCTGTTGCGGTCTTCAGCCTTCAGCTCGAAGGAGGGTGCCAGTTTGGTGATCATGGACTCCTGTACATTACTTTCCAGTTCGCGAAAGTTGTCGTCATAACTTTCTGCAAATATGAAAGTTGGAGTGAAATCGAATCCGTAGATATCAATAGGTTGCGGATTAGTACTCCAGGCAATTCCAGGGTATAGGGAGGCCATGATCAGTGCAAAAGGGCAGCGTGACTTCAAGACCATTTTATAGCTCCTGGCGAAAAGCATATAAGGCTAGTAATTAGTTGTTTGTATGAAGTGCGCGGTGTTGACGTTCGACAATGTTCAAGGGCACACAAACAGATTGTTCCCGATTAAGAAACTGCATCAGGATCATCACCCGTTCGGCACCTTGCGGGGCAATGAACACGCCCTCCAGTGGCGACAGCGGACCACTGATGAACTGCAAAGGCTCGCCCGGTTTAAGGGCCTCGTCCGCGCTCGATGCCGAGGACTCGACACAACGCTCACGCAAATGCTCGATGACGTGTTCTGCCACCGTCGCAGGACCATGATTGAATTCGACAATGCGACTGATGCCCCGGGTGGAACGTATGGGCGCCCAATTGTCTGTACGGCTGAGCTGAATAAACAAATAGCCGGGGAAGAGTGATTCCAGCACCCGCTGTCTTCTCCCGCGGATGACGCGTTCACTCATGAGTTGGGGATGGAAAATCACATAGTTCTGCTGAAGCAGATTCAGGTGGGCACGCTCATCCTGGCGTGGCTTACATTGCAACAGATACCAATTAGGCTGTTCCGGGCTGATAGATGACATGCTGGTAAACTCTGAAGTTGGCGAAGTTTATACAGGCAGGGACTCTATTAGAGCCTTGAGATGTCAATCAGCAGATATCTGTTCTTTTTAGGGGGGGACGCAAGTGTGTATCAAAAATGAATCACAAAACGCTTCACAAGAGTGCGCGACTTTATCGCGTGCTGCTATACAGCACATTTATTTGGTATACCCACGGTTTAAATTTTCAAAGGTCAAAGCTACCGCACGGTCTGCACATCGGACCGGTGTATAAGGAATTCAAGAATTATCTTTGGAACAATGGACAGCAAGAAAAAAGAGTACTCGTGCCATGTTCGAACAGACCTTGATAGTTATCGGCCAGTCTTTGCTGTCTGTCAAACGTTCCCAGTCAAAAAACACGCCATTGATCGACTTCTGATTTTTCAAGCTTACAAGTTGTTGTTTTAAAAGATCATCTTCCGCTCGTCTAATCGATAAAAACTTTTTCCATCGTCTGTAGTCGCTGTTGACGTGGGCGCTTCCTTGGTCAATTACCCATAGTGGGGGATTGTTATGAGGTGTGGACCGCTCGCACGCGTAACGCTATAACTATCCGCCTATCGAGTTGAATGTGGAGCAGGGACTATGACCGTTCTTGTGACTGGCGCTGCGGGTTTCATCGGGTATCACACGGTCAAACGCTTATGCCTTGATGGGCATGAAGTCGTCGGCATCGACAACCTCAACCATTACTACAGCGTCGAACTCAAAGAGGCACGGCTCAAACAGTTGAGTGGACTACAGGGTTTCCGTTTCCACACCATGGATATTGTCGACAAGCCTGCCTTGATGGCACTTTTCGAAGCCGAGCGGTTCACCGAGGTTGTGCACCTGGCCGCCCAGGCGGGGGTCCGTTATTCACTGGATAACCCGGATGCCTACGCGCAATCGAATCTGGTTGGTTTCTTGAACATACTGGAAGCCTGCCGGCATTTTCGGCCCGCGCATCTGATCTACGCGTCGAGCAGCTCGGTGTACGGCGCCAACAGCAAACTGCCCTTCAGTGTCGATGACGCGGTCGAGCATCCGGTTTCCCTGTACGCCGCCACCAAGCGCGCCAACGAGTTGCTCGCCGACAGCTACTGCCACCTCTACGGGCTGCAGGCCAGCGGGCTGCGGTTTTTTACCGTTTACGGGCCTTGGGGGCGGCCGGACATGGCGCTGTTCAAGTTCACCGAAGCGATCCTCCAGGGCCGGCCGATCGATATTTACAACCATGGCCAGATGGCGCGGGATTTCACCTACATCGACGACATTGTCGAAGGCATTGTCCGCTTGTGTCCGAAGCCGCCGCTGCCAGACACGCAGGCCAAGGGCGTCAATCGGATTTTCAATATAGGGCGTGGCCAACCGGTCGCGCTGCTGGATTTTGTCGACTGCCTGGAATCGGCGTTGGGCATAAAAGCTCAACGCAACTTTTTGCCGATGCAGGCAGGCGATGTCGTCAATACGTGGGCTGATGTTTCGGCGCTGGCAGACTGGGTCGGCTTTTCCCCGCGCGTGGAGGTTGCAGCTGGTGTGGAGCAGTTTGTGCGGTGGTATCGCCAGTTTTATCAGGTGTGAGTTTTACGCTCAAAAGGTTGGCGGGGTGATGACCCAGATAACCACTGCATCGACCTCGCCGGGGTTGCCGTAGCGGTGCGGTTCCTGGCTGGAGAAGCTGAAACTGTCGCCTTCGCTGAGCTGAAAGTGGCGCTCGCCGACCCATAACTCGAAACTGCCCGACAGCAGATACCCGGCTTCTTCGCCTTCGTGGCTGTAGCTTTGCTGACTGTAGGTGCCGGGTGGAAAACGCGAGTGGAGCATTTCCAGCTGTTGATTGGGTTGCGGTGTCAGCAACTGGTCGACGATGCCGTCTTCGTAATGCACGCTCAGGCGACTGTTCTTGCGCACCACCACGCCGTCGTCCTCGGGTGCGGTGTTGGCCTCGCTGGCGAAGAACCACTGGATGGTCACGCCGAGGCTGCGGGCAATGTTGAACAGTGCCGGGATCGACGGGTAGGCGAGGTTGCGTTCCAGTTGGCTGATGTAGCCGGCCGTCAGTTCGCTCAAGCCAGCCAGTTCCGCGAGGGTCATGCCCCGACGCTTGCGCAGGCCGCGGATGCGGGTGCCGAGGAAGTGCGGCTCGGCGGCGCCGGTTGCGGGCTGTGATTTGCTGTTGTTGCTCATGGAAAATTCCGAACCGGGGAGGTGGTGACTTACCGCTCTCTCTAGGATCTGACTGTCAGCGATGGAGGTACCGACACCACGTTAATCCAGTCCGCACGCGTTATCGTTAACGTCCATCGCTAGCAAGCCAGTTCCTACAAAGCACAGCGGTGAAAGCCCCGGAGTATAAACAGCCTTAAAGCTGCCAGGCGACTTTCAGGCCTTCATAAATCGCTTCTTCGGCGGTGCGTGGCGCCAGGCAATCGCCGATCCGGTAAAACTCCACCAGCCCTTGCAGCTCAGCTCCCAGCGTGTCCACCGGCTGGTGTCCCTGGCACAACACCAGCGTGTCGATATTCTCCAGCAGCATCGGCTCGCCACTGGCGGTGTGTTGCAGGTACACCGTGTTGTCGTCGCAACCATACAGCCGGGCGTACGGAATAATCGCAATGCCCAGTTTGTGCAGTTCACCGGCCAGTTGATCGCGGACATACAACGGCAGGTTTTCCCCGCAATGGGTGCCGTTGACCGCCAGTTGCACCTGATGCCCGGCGCGGGTCAGATGCTCGGCGATGCCCGGGCCGATCCAGTCGCAGCGCCAGTCGACCACCACCACCGAACGGCCGATCTGCACCTCGCCACGCAGCACTTGCCAAGCGTCCACCACCTGCAACTCGCCACCGCGTTCGAACGTTGGCCAATAGGGTTCGGCGCCGGTGGCGATGATCACCATGTCCGGCTTTTCCTGTTCCACCAGGGTGCGGTCGACGCGGGTATTGCGAACCACTTGAACACCGGCCAGTTCCATCTCCCGTTGCAGGTTGGTGCTGGCCCCGCCGAACTCGCTGCGCCGTGGCAGCAATTGCGCGAGCAACACCTGACCGCCGAGTTGTGAGCTGGCTTCGTACAACGTCACCTCATGCCCGCGTTGCGCGGCGACGGCGGCCGCTTTCATGCCGGCCGGACCACCACCGGCGACCATAATGCGCTTGCGGGTTTTAGCCGGTTGCCGCTCGCCAAAGATCAGCTCACGGCCGGTTTCCGGGTGCTGGATACAGGAGATCGGCAAGCCCTTGTGGAAGTGCCCGATACACGCCTGATTGCAGGCGATGCAAGCGCGCACATCTTCGGCGCGGCCGGTGTCGGTTTTGTTGGGCATCTGTGGGTCGCAAATCAATGCGCGGGTCATGCCGCAGACATCGGCCTGGCCCCGGGCCAGAATAAGCTCGGCTTCCTGGGGCTGGTTGATGCGCCCGGTCACGAAAAGCGGAATATCCAGACGGGCCTTGAACGTCCCGGCTTCCTTGGCCAGGTAAGCCGCCTCGATCGCCATCGGCGGCACGATGTGCACCGCGCCGCCCAACGAAGCGGAGGTGCCGGCGACGATGTGCACGTAATCGAGTTGTGCTTGCAGCGATTGGACGGCGGCCAGGGACTCGTCTTCGGTCAGGCCTTCAGGATCTCGCTCATCGGCGCAGATCCGCAGGCCGATGATGAACTGCTCGTCAGTGGCGATCCGTATCGCCGCGATGATTTCTCGCAGAAACCGCAGGCGCTGCTCAAGCCCGCCGTTGTAGCCATCGGTACGGCGATTGACCCGTGAATTGATGAATTGCGCCGGCAAATAACCGTGGCTGGCGACCACTTCAACGCCATCGATCCCGGCCTGGTGCAGGCGTCGGGCTGCGGCGGCATAGCCGGCGACAATCTCGTCGATCATCGCCTGATCCAGCGCACGGGGCATCACCCGGAAGCGTTCATTGGGCACCGCCGAAGCGGAGTAGGCCACCGCCAGCAGACCATCGCTGGACTCCATGATTTCCCGTCCGGGGTGGAACACCTGGGACAACACCACGGTGCCGTGGGCGTGGCAGGTTTGCGCGAGTTTGCGATAACCCTCGATGCATGCGTCGTCGGTGGCCATCAGCACATGGGAGGTGTACCGCGCGCTGTCATGCACGCCGGCCACTTGCAGCACGATCAGCCCGACGCCGCCCTCGGCGCGCGCCCGGTGATAGGCGATCAGTTGCTCGTTGACCAGGTTGTCGGTGGGCATCGACGTGTCGTGCCCGCTGGACATGATGCGGTTTTTCAGGCGTTTGCCACGAATCTCCAGGGGTTCGAACAGGTGCGCGAAGGCAGGGGTCGAGGTCGGCATGGTGCGGATACTCCAGGCAGGCTGAAGCCGAAAGGCCGGGTTTCGGCGTTGTTATTATTGCTCTATAGAAATTTACCTGTAGTAAAAAATCAACTTGTTTCTTTACTTTAGGTTGCGTTAGCGTGAATCGTCGGCTGGACGATGTGACACGACCGGCCTTACTGTCCTACCCAGCCGATTTCAGCCTGGAGACCACAACAATGAATAAAATCGCTACTTCTCTGACCGCGCCGCAACGCAGTGCCATTGAGCAACGCCTGCGTGAAGAGCTCGCCGCCTGTTATCGGCTGATCGCACACTTCCGGATGACCGATTTGATCTTCACCCACATCTCGGTGCGCATTCCGGGGCCGGAGCATCATTTTCTGATCAACCCCTATGGGCTGATGTTTGATGAGATTACGGCGTCGAATCTGGTCAAGATTGGTCTGGATGGCCGCGCCGTTGAAGCGTCGCCTTACCCGGTGAACCCGGCCGGTTTCGTGATTCACAGCGCGATCCATGGCGCCCGGGAGGATGCGCAATGCGTGTTGCACACCCACACCAAATCCGGCTGCGCGGTGGCGGCGTTGAAGTGTGGGTTATTGCCGGTGAACCAGATTTCCATGGAGTTCTATGGCCGCGTGGCCTACCACGACTATGAAGGCGTGGCGCTGGACATGAGCGAACAACAGCGGTTAGTGGCGGACTTGGGCGACAAGCCGGTATTGATGCTGCGCAACCATGGTTTGCTGACCGTGGGTGAAACCGTGAGCCAGGCGTTTTTGCGTATGTATTACCTTGAAAAAGCCTGTGAAATTCAGCTGGCAGCGCAGGCGGCCGGCGAAATTGTTTTGCCGTCACATGAGGTGTGCGCGCATACCGAGCGGCAGTTCAATGATCCGGGGCGGCCGCTGGAAGAGGGTGAGTTGAGTGATCCGGATGCGATGCAATTGGCTTGGGCGGCGATGTTGAGGTTGTTGGATCGGGTCGCGCCCGGGTATCGGGATTGACCGAAGCCCGGTGTTGAATCGGTTGACGCCATCGCTGGCAAGCCAGCTCCTACAGGGGTTGTGGGTGTACGCGGAAATTGTGAACGAGCCCAATACCGTAGGAGCCGGCTTGCTGGCGATAGCGGAGTGTCAGGCAACACCCATTCTGAATGTGTTGACGCCATCGCTGGCAAGCCAGCTCCTACAGGGGTTGTGGGTGTACGCGGAAATTGTGAACGAGCCCACCGTAGGAGCCGGCTTGCTGGCGATGGCAGAGTGTCAGGCGACACCCATTCTGAATTTGTTGACGCCATCGCTGGCAAGCCAGCTCCTACAGGATTTGTGGGTGTACGCGGAAATTGTGAACGAGCCCACCGTAGGAGCCGGCTTGCTGGCGATGGCAGAGTGTCAGGCGACACCCATTCTGAATTTGTTGACGCCATCGCTGGCAAGCCAGCTCCTACAGGATTTGTGGGTGTACGCGGAAATTGTGAACGAGCCCAATACCGTAGGAGCCGGCTTGCTGGCGATAGCGGAGTGTCAGGCAACACCCATTCTGAATTTGTTGACGCCATCGCTGGCAAGCCAGCGCCTACAGGGTTTGTGGGTGTACGCGGAAATTGTGAACGAGCCCAATACCGTAGGAGCCGGCTTGCTGGCGATAGCGGAGTGTCAGGCGACATCCATTCTGAATTTGTTGACGCCATCGCTGGCAAGCCAGCGCCTACAGGGGTTGTGGGTGTACGCGGAAATTGTGAACGAGCCCAATACCGTAGGAGCCGGCTTGCTGGCGATAGCGGAGTGTCAGGCGACGTCCATTCTGAATTTGTTGACGCCATCGCTGGCAAGCCAGCTCCTACAGGGTTTGTGGGTGTACGCGGAAATTGTGAACGAGCCCAATACCGTAGGAGCCGGCTTGCTGGCGATGGCAGAGTGTCAGGCGACATCCATTCTGAATTTGTTGACGCCATCGCTGGCAAGCCAGCTCCTACAGGAATTGTGGGTGTACGCGGAAATTGTGAACGAGCCCAATACCGTAGGAGCCGGCTTGCTGGCGATAGCGGAGTGTCAGGCAACACCCATTCTGAATTTGTTGACGCCATCGCTGGCAAGCCAGCGCCTACAGGGTTTGTGGGTGTACGCGGAAATTGTGAACGAGCCCAATACCGTAGGAGCCGGCTTGCTGGCGATGCAGGCGCCGCGGTTTCTCAGGCTTACGCCAAGCCACATTGTTGCTGTACAGTCGTTCAGCCCGCAGCTAACCCGTGCGGGCCTAAACGAATGAGCCTAAGGAGCGTGTCGCCCATGAATCAGGAAGCCCGTTTTTCCCGCATGGAACCGGAGTTGCGCAAGGCCAACCTGATCGAGGCGACGTTGACGTGCCTCAAGCGTCATGGCTTCCAGGGCGCCTCTATCCGCAAGATTTCCGCCGAGGCCGGTGTCTCCGTTGGCCTGATCAGCCACCACTATTCCGGCAAGGACGAACTGGTGGCCGAAGCCTACATGGCGATCACCGGGCGGGTCATGACCCTGCTGCGTGACGCGATGGAACAAGCCGCACCCAACGCCCGCGAGCGCCTGTCAGCCTTTTTCCGCGGTTCGTTCTCCGCCGAATTGCTCGACCCGCAATTGATCGACGCCTGGCTGGCATTCTGGGGTGCAGTGAAAACCGCCGAGGCCATCAACAAGGCCCACGATCATTCCTATGGCGAGTACCGCGCAATCCTGCGCAAGGTGCTAATGGAACTGGCACAGGAAGAGCACTGGGAAAACTTTGACGCCGATCTCGCCGCGATCAGTCTCAGCGCGTTGCTCGATGGCTTGTGGCTGGAGTCCGGACTCAACCCCGGCACCTTCACCCCGGAGCAGGGCATCCAGATTTGTGAAGCCTGGGTCGACGGTTTGCAGGCCGGTGGCCGCCAGCGATTTTGCAGACAGACGAGTAGCTGTTGATCGCCCGTTCAGCTGTGGCTACTCTCTGGCGTTGATGCAACCCCCCTCTAATAAGAAACAAGCAGGACACCAGCAATGACACCTCGGGTACTGGTCGTCGATGACGATCCGCTGATTCGCGAACTGTTGCATGCCTACCTGTCCCAGGAAGGCTATGAGGTGCATAGCGCCGCCACGGCGGAACTGGCCGAAACCTTCCTGGCCAGCCAGACCGTCGACCTGGTCATGCTCGATATCCGCTTACCGGGCAAGGACGGCCTGACCCTGACCCGCGAGCTGCGGGTGCGTTCGGAAGTGGGCATCATCCTGATCACCGGCCGCAATGATGAAATCGACCGCATCGTCGGCCTCGAATGCGGTGCCGATGACTACGTGATCAAGCCGCTCAATCCGCGCGAGTTGGTGTCCCGGGCGAAAAACCTGATTCGCCGGGTTCGCCATGCGCAGATCCCGCCACCGGTTGCCACCGTTGCCAAACCTGTCAAACAGTTCGCCGATTGGGCGCTGGACACCGACCGCCGTCGGCTGATCGATCCGTCCGGCAGTGAAACCCTGCTGACCCACGGCGAGTATCAGTTGCTCAGCGTTTTCCTGCGCAATAGCGGCCACACCCTCAGTCGCGATCAGTTGATGGATCAGATCCGCAACCGCGAATGGGTGCCCAACGATCGCTCCATCGACGTGCTGGTCGGCCGTTTGCGCCGCAAGTTGCATGACGATCCGGCCGAGCCGCAGTTGATCATCACCATTCACGGCGCCGGTTATCTGTTTACCGCCAGCCTGGCGGCGTGATGACGCTGGGGCGGCTGCTCTGGCTGCTGATGCTGCTGGCGGGCACCACCCAGGCAGCGGAAAAGATCCGCTATTGCGATTATCCGGTGTACCCACCGATTTCCTGGAGCGACGGCAAACAGGTGCGTGGCCTGGCACCGAGTGTGGTGAAAAACCTGTTCGGCCAGCTCGGCTACCAAGTTGAAGTCGTGGTGCTGGGTAACTGGAAACGCTGCCTGCTCGACGCCGCCGAAGGCCGGGTCGACGTGGTCCTGGCCTACAGCACCGCGCAACGCGAACAAAGCATGCTGTTTTCCAAAGTCCCGGTGCTGCGTGAAGAAGTGGCGCTGTTCATCAATCGCCAACACCCGGTGAAGTTCGAACGGTTGCAAGACCTGGCCCGTTACCGTGGCGGCCTGCTGTTCGGTGAAAGCTACGGCGTGGAGTTCGATCGCATGGTCGCGCAAAACAACAACATCGAATGGGTCTCCGATAGCCGCCAGAACTTCGGCAAGCTGATTCGCGGGCGCATCGACTTCATCACCCAGGAACGCCGCACCGGTCAGCTGTACGTCGAAAGCCTGGCGGGCGCGCAAGACATTGTCGCGTTGCCCACCGCCCTCAGCGTTGACTACCTGCGGGTCGCCGTTTCCCGTCGCTCGCCTCTGGTTGAACGCTTGTCGGATATCGATGCGCAACTGCAGCGCATGGTCGATGCCGGTGACATTGAGCGTCTGCTGAATGAGAGCGAAGTGACCTACCGCGACATGATCAATTTGCCGGTGAACAGCCCATGATCCGTGGCCGATCCGGTGGCTTGTTGCGGCGTCTGCTGCTGTTCATTCTGTTGTTCAGCCTGTGCTTCACCGTACTCGCCAGCAGCGTGCAGCTCTACATTGAGTACCGCCGGGAAATGCGCGAGATCGATTCACGCATGGAACTGATCCGCGCCGGGTATCTGGCGAGTCTGGAGCGCAGTTTGTGGGATCTCAACCAGGAACAGTTGAACGTGCAGTTGCGCGGGCTGGTGGATTTCTCTGACGTCGCCCGGGTGCATCTGATCAGCAGCGATTTCGATCTGGTGCAGGGCAATCCGCAACCGGTCGGGCCGCTGCGGGTCGAGCGTTTTGTGCTGGATTACCAGCCTCCGTCCGGGCCGTTGCGCCAACTGGGGGAGCTGGAAGTCAGCACCGATCTGGGGGCGGTGTATCAGCGCCTGTATGCCAGCGGCTTGACCAGCCTGTTGTGGATGGGCGCGTTCCTGTGTGGCCTGGCGGTGGCGTTGTCTGGGTTGTTTTATCGCCTGGTGACCCGGCACTTGCAGGTCATGGCCGAATTTGCCCGGCGCATTGCGGCCGGGCAGTGGCAGGAGCCCCTGCGCCTGGGCAAGAGCCGGAGCGCCAACGAAGACGAAATCGACACGGTCGCCAACGCGCTCGATGACATGCGTCGGGCGATCCTCAGTGACATTGAACGCCGCGAAACCGATCGGCTGGCCTTGCAGGACAACCGCGACGAGTTGTTGAAAATGGTCGAACGGCGGACCGCCAGCCTGATGCGCGCCAAGGACGAAGCCGAAGCAGCCAACCTCGCCAAGTCACGGTTCCTGGCGACCATGAGCCATGAGTTGCGCACACCGCTCAACGGCATTCTCGGCATGGCTGAACTGTTGCGCGACGCGCGTCTCGACGAGCGCGATGGCAAGCGACTCGATGCGCTGCACAAGGCCGGCGAAGGCTTGCTGACCATCCTCAACGAAGTGCTGTTCTTCGCCAAGCTGGAGGAGGGCGCAAGCCTGCCGGAGCCGGTGGATTTCTCGGTGCGCCAATTGCTCGATGAAGTGCTGACCTTGCTGGAACCGAAGGCGCTGGCCAATGACACCGTGCTGCACTGTCGAGTCGATCAGCGGGTGGCCGAGCGGTATCACGGCGCCGAACAGTTTTTGCGCCAGGTCTTGAGCAATCTGCTGGCCAACGCGATCAAGTTCACCGAAAACGGCGAGGTCAGTGTCGACGTGGCGTTGCTCACACAGGCTGAAGGCAGTCGCGCAGATCACTTGCGGGTGAGCGTCACCGATAACGGCATCGGCATCGCGCCGGCCATGCAGGCAAAGATTTTCGAGCGTTTCACCCAGGCCAGCGATGAAGTGGCGCAGCGTTTTGGCGGTACCGGGCTGGGACTGGCGATCTGCAAACACCTGGTCGAGCAGATGGGCGGGAGCATCGGCGTTACCAGTGAAGTCGATCGGGGCAGTTGTTTCTGGTTTGAGCTGACGCTGCAACCTGCCGTCGGTGCGACGGCTCAGCTGCCGATAGATGTGCCGGGGCCAGCGCTGGATATTCTGGTGGTCGAGGACGTGGCGCTCAATCGCGAAGTGGTCAGCGGTTTGCTGCAACGGGATGGCCATCGGGTCTGGCTGGCCGAAGAAAGCGAACAGGCGCTGCTGCAATGCGCCGCGCAGGCATTCGATCTGATTCTGCTGGACGTGCATCTGCCGGGCATGAGCGGTGTGGCGTTGTGCAAACGACTGCGTAGCCTCGAGGGGCCGAACCGAACCGCACGTATTTTTGCCCTGACCGCCAGCGTGCAGCCGGCGCTGGTGCGCGGGTATCTGGATGCCGGCATGGACGGCGTGCTCGCCAAACCGCTGAAACTGGACCAGCTGCGTAAAGCCTTGAGTGAACAGCCACTGACGCCCGAGCCGCTGCAGGAAGACAGCGCGATGGACTGGCCGTTGCTGCAAACCCATCGCACCTTGCTGGGCGAGCAGAAAGTGCAGGGACTGCTGGCCGTGCTGCGCGATTCGATCCTGCAGCATCGTCAGGCGTTGCGCGAAGCCATTGGCGCCGATGACGGCACCGAAGTCGCGCATCTGGCGCACCGACTGGCCGGAAGTTGCGATTCGCTGGGTTTTCGTGCCTTGGCCAATGAGCTGCGATGGCTGGAAGACGCGGCACGGAGCAACGACGAAGCGGCGGTCCGCTTGCTCGCACCGCAGATCGACGGGCAATGCCAACGCTCGCTGGACACGCTGGAACAGCTGTTGCAGAGCTGACGTACAAATTTGTTACGACTTTTCACAACTTCGATCTTTACGTACAACGCGACCTTACATGGCTTTCCAATAATCGACGCAACCGCCGCAGCGCGGTCTTCGAAGCTTATTGGAGATAATAATAATGAATTGCCGTAAAGCTGATTCCTCCCCGTGCCCTGACGTCCTGTCATGCACTGCGCACCTCACCGACTGCTGAGGTGCAGACATGAACGAAAATACTGATCGCAAAGGCATCCAACTGACCCGGGCCCTGAAAAGCCGGCACATCTTCATGCTGTCCCTGGGCGGGGTGATTGGCACCGGGCTGTTCATGGGCTCCGGTGTCATCATCAATCAGGGTGGCCCGGTGGGCGCGATTCTGGCGTACCTGGTCGCAGGTTTCCTGATGTATCTGGTGATGGTCTGCCTCGGTGAACTGTCGGTACAGATGCCGGTGTCGGGCTCGTTTCAAACCCATGCCACCCAGTACATCGGGCCGGCCACCGGCTTCATGATCGGCTGGGTCTACTGGATGAGCTGGGCGACCACCGTTGGCCTGGAATTCACCGCCGCCGGCATGCTGATGACCCGTTGGTTTCCTGAAGTGCCAATTTGGTACTGGTCGGCGCTGTTCGTGGTGGTGTTGTTCGGCATCAACGCTATGGCGACCCGCGCATTCGGTGAGGCGGAATACTGGTTTTCCGGGATCAAGGTCGCGGCGATTCTCGGTTTTATCGTGGTTGGCGTGTTGGTGATCTTTGGCGCGATACCGCTGAGCAGCGGCGCGCCCGCGCCGATGGCGAGCAATCTGATTGGCGATTCGTTGTTCCCCAATGGGTTGTCGGCGGTGTTCGCAGTGATGATGACTGTGGTCTACGCCTTCCAGGGTTGCGAGATCATGGGCGTGGCGGCCGGCGAAACCGATCAGCCGGAAAAGAGCATCCCGCGAGCCGTGCGCAACGTGGTGTTCCGCGTGCTGATTTTCTATGTGCTGGCGATCATCGTGCTGTCGGCCATCGTGCCATGGCAGCAGGCCGGGTTGATGGAAAGCCCGTTTGTGCAGGTGTTCGATATGGTCGGCATTCCATACGCGGCTGACTTGATGAACTTCGTGATCCTCACCGCGATTCTGTCGGTGGGCAACTCCGGCCTGTATGCCTCGACGCGCATTCTGTGGGCGATGTCGAAAACCGGAATGGCGCCCAAGAGCCTGTCGCCGCTGAGCAAGCGTGGCGTGCCGCTGCGTGCATTGAGCATCACGTTGTGCTTTGCCCTGGTGTCGTTGATGACCAGTTTCGTCGCGGCCGACACCTTGTTCATGGTGCTGATGGCGATCAGCGGCATGTCCGGCACCGTAACCTGGATTGTCATCGCGCTGGCACAGTACAAGTTCCGCAAGGCCTGGCTGCGTGACGGCAACAAACTCAGCGACCTGAAATACCGTGCACCGTGGTTCCCGGTATTGCCGCTGATGTGCATCACCTTGTGCTGCTCGCTGTTCGTGTTCCTGGCCCTGGATGAAACCCAGCGTCCATCGCTGTATTGGGGCTTCGGGTTCATCGCGCTGTGCTATGGCGCGTATTTCCTGATCCATCGCAAGCGTCAGGCCGTGTTGGCACCAAGCCTGCCGACAGCCTGATCCCCGTAGGAGCCGGATTGCTGGCGATAGCGGTGTATCAGCCAGCAGAGATGTTGGATGTGACGCTGCAATCGCCAGCAAGCCGGCTCCTACCTTTTATGTGGTGGATTCAAAATTCTTCCTGCCGCACGCATCCCCCGTAGGAGCCGGCTTGCTGGCGATAGCGGTGTGTCAGCCAGCAGAGATGTTGGATGTGATGCCGCAATCGCCAGAAGCCGGCTCCTACCTTTTATGTGGTGGATTCAAAATTCTTCCTGCCGCACGCATCCCCCGTAGGAGCCGGCTTGCTGGCGATAGCGGTGTATCAGTCAGCAGAGATGTTGGATGTGATGCCGCAATCGCCAGAAGCCGGCTCCTACAGGTTTTCGAATGTCGCAATGCCTTGTCGGCAGTTGTTCGAAGTTGTAACAGCGGCACTGGCCTAACTCCAAAAAACAACAAATAAACCAATAAAACCAATGGGTTAACGATTACAGAAGATCGTTACAGCTCAATGCTTCCACGATTGCCGCCTTGCTGAACACTCGTTTAGTATGGCCTCAAGTCGCATCACCTCAGACCAATCAAAATAATTCGAGGATTCGCATGACTACTCATGATTCGCTGCTCAGTCAGGTCGAAGCAGGCGTTGCCTGGATTACGCTCAATCGCGCCGCTCAGCGCAACGCGCTGGACATCCCGACCCTGAACGCCCTGCATGGGTTGCTCGACAGCTTCAACGCCGACCCAGCGGTACGCGTGGTGGTGTTGACCGGCAGCGGTCGCAGTTTCTGCGCCGGCGCTGACCTCGACGAGTGGGCCGACGCCGAAGCCCGCGGTGCGCTGGAAACCTACGGCTGGACCGAAACCGCCCACGCCTTGATGACCCGTCTTCACAGCCTGGAAAAACCGACCATCGCCGCCATCAACGGCACCGCCGTCGGCGCCGGCATGGATTTGACCCTGTGCTGCGACCTGCGCATCGCCGGGCAATCGGCGCGATTCAAGGCCGGCTACACCAGCATGGCCTACTCGCCGGACGCCGGCGCCAGTTGGCACTTGCCACGGCTGATCGGCAGCGAACAAGCCAAGCGTCTGCTGTTCCTCGATGAATTGTGGGGCGCCGACCGTGCGCTGGCCGCGGGTCTGGTCGGCGAAGTCTGCGCCGATGATCAACTGCTGACCGTCGCCAGCGAATTGGCTGCGTGCCTGGCTATCGGGCCGACTTTCGCCTTCGCCCAAACCAAGAAACTCATGCGCGAAGGCGCCGAACGCAATCTCGCCGAACATCTGCAAGCCGAACTCGCCGCCGGGTTGCTCTGCGGTCGCAGCGCCGACGGCAGCGAAGCCCTGCGCGCCGCCATGGAAAAACGCCCGGCACGCTTCATTGGTCGCTAAGCCCCGCATCCACCTATCAGCACACGAACAACAGGTAGCCGCATGAATTTCCAACTGACCCAAGAACAAGAAATGTTGGTGGACTCGGTACGCAGCTTCGTCGAGAAGGAACTGCTGCCCTATGAGACCGAAGTCGACCGTGCCGACGAAGTCTCTGCCGAACTGGCCGCCCAGATACGCGGCAAGGCGATTGCCGCCGGTTTCTATGCTTTCAACATGCCGGAAGACGTCGGCGGCGGCGGTCTGGATTACCTGTCCCAGGCGCTGATCGAGCGTGAGCTGTCGAAAGTGTCCTGGGCGCTGCACGTGTTTGTCGCGCGGCCTTCGAAAATCCTCATGGCCTGCAAAGGCGACCAGATCAACGACTACCTGCTGCCGTGCATCCAGGGCGAGAAAATCGACTGCTTCGCCTTGACCGAACCGGGTGCCGGCTCCGACGCCAATGCGATCAAGACCCGCGCCGTGCGTGAAGGCGACGACTTCATCCTCAACGGCAGCAAGCATTTCATCAGCCACGCCGGCCACGCTGATTTCGCCATCGTCTTCGCGGTGACCGACACCTACGAACAAAATGGCAAGAAGCGCAACGCCGTGACCTCGTTCCTGGTCGACCGCAACACCCCCGGCATGACCATCCGCCGTGGCCCGAAATGCGTGAGCAACCGTGGTTACCACACCTTCGAAATGTTCTTCGACGATTGCCGCGTGCCGTCCAGCAAAGTGCTGGGTGAAGTCGGCAAAGGCTGGGACGTCGCCAACGCCTGGCTGACTGCCGGGCGGGTGATGGTCGCGGCCAACTGTGTCGGGCAGGCCCAGCGTGCACTGGATTGCTCGCTGCAATGGGCGGCCGACCGCAAGCAGTTTGGCCAGGCCATAGGTCACTTCCAGGGCGTGTCGTTCAAATTGGCGGACATGGCGACTCAGATCCGTGCCGCGGAACTGCTGACCCTGCACACCGCGTGGAAAATGGACCAGGGCACCATGACCGACGGCGAGGCCGGCATGGCCAAGTTGTTCGCCAGTGAAGTGCTCGGACGTGCGGCGGATGAAGCCGTGCAGATCTTTGGCGGCATGGGCCTGATGGATGAAAGCCCGGTGGAGCGCATTTGGCGTAACGCGCGGATCGAGCGAGTCTGGGAAGGCACTTCGGAAATCCAGCGCCACATCATTTCCCGCGAGTTGTTGCGGCCACTGCTGCGCTGATCGGCCTGGAGAATTGCCATGTCCCAAACCATTCGCGACAACCTCCAGCGCATGCTCGCGCCACAACACGTGGCGTTTGTCGGCGGCCGCAGCATGGCGCGCGCCCTCAAGCGCTGCGCCGACGGTGGCTACCAAGGGCAAATGTGGCTGGTCAACCCGCAGCACGACAGCCTTGAAGACGTGCCCTGCGTGCGCAGCATTGCCGATTTGCCCTGCGGGCCGGACGCGGTGTTCATCGCCACCAACCGTGATTTGACCCTGAACTGCGTCGCCGAACTTGCCGCCATCGGTGCCGGCGGCGCGATTTGCTATGCGTCGGGGTTCGCCGAAACGGGCGCCGAAGGCCAGGCGCTGCAACAACAACTGCTTGCAGCCGCCGGCGACATGGCGTTGCTCGGCCCCAACTGCTACGGCTTGCTCGACTATCTGCACAGCGCCGCGCTGTGGCCGGTGGCCCACGGCGGCAAAGCGGTGGAGAAGGGCGTGGCAGTGCTGACCCAGAGCGGCAATTTCGCCTACAACCTGTCGATGAGCGACCGTTCGCTGCCGGTGGCCTACATGGCGTCGGTCGGTAATCAGGCGCAACTGGGCGTGGCGGAACTGATGGATGTGCTGCTCGACGAGCCGCGCGTAACCGCCATCGGCCTGCACCTCGAAGGTTTGAAAAACGTCCCGGGGTTCGCCCGCGCCGCGCACAAGGCCCTGGAAAAGGGCATTCCGATCATCGCCTTGAAAACCGGCGTGTCGCAGATCGGCGCCGAACTGGCCCTGAGTCACACCAGTTCGCTGTCCGGTTCCGATGCGCTGTACGACGCGTTGTTCGAGCGCCTGGGCGTGATTCGCGTCAGTGGCCCGGTGAGTTTTGTCGAAACCCTGAAAGCCGCCGCCTGCGGCAATCTACCGGCGGGCAACAGCCTGATCGCGCTGGCTTGTTCCGGTGGCGATGCCGGGCTGATTGCCGACTACGCCGAACGCAATGAACTGGGCTTGCCGACACTCGATGACGGGCAGGTCGGCGAACTGGCGCAGGTGTTGCCCGGTTACGCCAATCTGGTCAACCCGCTGGATTTCACCACCGCGATCTGGGGCGATGGCGCGGCGCTCAATCGCATGCTCGACAGCGCCCTGCGCACGCCCGCCGACGCGGCGATGCTGGTGCTCGATTACCCCGCCGAGTTCACCGGCGAGCGCAAGGAGTGCGACCTGCTGCTTGAGCTGTACTGTGCAGCATTGAAGCGTCATGGCAAGAGCGGCTTTGTCACTTCGGCGTTCCCTGAATTACTGCCGGCCCACGCCCGTGAGCGGCTGCATGCCCAAGGCGTGGCGGCGTTGCAAGGCGTCGAGGATGGTTTGGCGGCGTGGGGTCGAATCGCCGGTTACCAGCGCAATCGTCAGGCGTTGTTGGCACTGGGTGAGTCGGCGTTGCTGCCGCTGTGTCCGCAAGCATTGACCGGCGAGGGTGAGCTGCTCAATGAATGGAATTCCAAACAGGCATTAAGCGCTTTCGGTCTGCCGACGCCAAACGGCGTTCTCAGCACCCCGGCCAATGCCTTGAAAGACGCCGAAGTGCTGGGCTACCCGCTGGTGGTGAAAGCCGTCAGCGCACAATTGCCGCACAAGACCGAAGCCGGCGCCTTGGCACTGAACCTCAAGGACAGCGCCGCATTAAGCGCAGCACTGGAAACCATGCGCGCCAGCATCGCCGCGTATGCGCCGGGCGTGGCGTTCGATCAACTGCTGCTGGAGCCCATGGCCAAACCGCCGTTGGCCGAGTTGATCGTCGGCATCAAACGCGAAAACGATTTCGGCCTGGCCCTGGTGATTGGCGCCGGCGGCATTCTGGTGGAATTGCTCAAGGACAGTCGCAGCCTGTTGCTGCCGACCACCGACGGCGCCATCCGCAACGCCGTGCTCAGTCTGCGCAGTGCACCGTTGCTGCAGGGTTTCCGTGGCCGTGATGCGGCGGATCTGGAAGCGCTGGTGGCCGCGATTCGCGCGGTCGCCGATTACGCCTGCGAAAACGTCGCGCAATTGCTGGAACTCGATGTGAACCCATTGTTGGTCGGCGCCGATGGCACGACTGCGGTCGATGCGTTGATTCGCCTTGGCCATGCGTGAGGACCTGAACATGCAAAGCAAAACCTTGACCGGTGGCCAGGCGCTGGTGCGCCTGCTGGCCAATTACGGCGTCGATACCGTGTTCGGCATTCCCGGCGTGCACACGCTGGAGCTGTATCGCGGCTTGCCCGGCAGCGGCATTCGCCACGTGCTGACTCGGCATGAACAAGGCGCCAGTTTCATGGCCGACGGTTACGCGCGGGTCAGCGGCAAACCCGGCGTATGTTTCGTCATCACCGGCCCCGGCGTGACCAACGCCGCCACGGGAATCGGGCAGGCTTACGCCGACTCTATTCCCATGCTGGTGATTTCCAGCGTCAACCACAGCGCCAGCCTCGGCAAGGGCTGGGGCAGCCTGCATGAGTGTCAGGATCAGCGGGCGATGACTGCGCCGATCACGGCGTTCTCCGCCGTGGCACTGACCGCGCAAGACCTGCCGGAACTGATCGCCCGCGCCTATGCGGTGTTCGACGGCGAGCGTCCGCGTCCGGTGCACATTTCGGTGCCGCTGGATGTGTTGTCGGCGCCGATTGCTCATGACTGGAGCAACGACGTGGTGCGTCGTCCGGGGCGTGGTCCGGCATCCGCCACGGCGCTCGATGAAGCCGTGGCCAAACTCAACAGCGCCAAACGCCCGATGATCATCGCCGGTGGCGGCGCCTTGAAGGCCGCCTCGCAGCTGCAGTACATCAGCACTCGACTCGCGGCGCCGCTGTTTACCAGTGTCGCCGGCAAAGGCCTGCTGCCACCGGATGCGCCGTTGAACGCCGGATCGTCGCTGTGCGTAGAACCCGGCTGGAACCTGATCGCCGAAGCCGACGTGGTGCTGGCGGTCGGCACCGAAATGGCCGACACCGATTTCTGGCGTGAGCGCTTGCCGCTCAACGCTGAACTGCTGCGAGTGGACATCGATCCGCGCAAGTTCAACGACTTCTACCCGTGCACCGTGGCCTTGCATGGCGACGCGCATCAAACCCTCAGCGGCTTGCTCGAGCGCCTGCCATCCAGCGTACGTGACGCCAGCGCGGCGATTGCCTCGGTTGCGGCATTGCGTGAAGCGGTCAAGGCCAGCCATGGCCCGTTGCAACGGATCCATCAGTCAATTATCGAGCGCATTGCTGCGGAGTTGCCGGAAAACGCGTTTATCAGCACCGACATGACCCAACTCGCCTACACCGGCAACTACGCCTTCGACAGCCTGGCCATCCGCAGCTGGCTGCACCCGACCGGCTACGGCACGTTGGGCTACGGCTTGCCCGCCGGCATCGGCGCCAAGTTCGGCGCGCCGCAACGTCCGGGCCTGGTGCTGGTGGGCGACGGCGGTTTCCTTTACACCGCCCAGGAACTGGCCACCGCCGTGGAAGAACTCGACAGTCCGTTGGTCGTTTTGCTGTGGAACAACGACGCACTGGGGCAGATCCGCGACGACATGCTCGGCCTCGATATCGAGCCGATCGGCGTGCTGCCGCGCAACCCGGATTTCGCCGCCCTTGCGCGCGCGTTCGGTTGCACCGTGACTCAGCCGCAAAGCCTGGCGGAGTTGCAAACCGACTTGCGCCACGGCTTCAAGCGCAACGGCGTGACGCTGATCGAACTCAAGCATGCCTGCGCCCATTGATCTGTATTTAAGGGGGATGAAGCCATGCGCTTTTCCGATCTGACTCAACGTATCGCCGGGGACGGCGCCGCCGCCTGGGATATTCACTACCGAGCCCTGGCACTGCGCGAGCAGGGTGAAGACATCCTGTTGCTGTCCGTGGGCGACCCGGATTTCGACACACCGCAACCCATCGTGCAGGCCGCTATCGACAGCCTGCTAAACGGCAACACGCACTATGCCGAAGTACGCGGCAAGCGTGCCCTGCGTGAAGCCATCGCCAGGCGTCATCGGCAACGCAGCGGGCAAGCCGTCTCGGCGGATCAGGTCACGGTGCTGGCCGGCGCGCAGTGTGCGCTGTTCGCCGTTGCCCAATGCGTTCTGAACCCGGGCGATGAAGTGATCGTCGCCGAACCGATGTATGTCACTTACGAAGCGGTGTTTGGTGCCTGCGGTGCCGTGGTCGTGCCGGTGCCGGTGCGTTCGGAAAACGGTTTTCGCGTATTGCCCGAAGACGTCGCCGCGCGGATCACGCCTCGTACCCGGGCGCTGGCCTTGAACAGCCCGCACAACCCGTCAGGCGCAAGCCTGCCGCGCAGCACCTGGCAGGCGCTGGCCGAACTGTGCATCGCCCACGATCTGTGGCTGATTTCCGATGAGGTCTACAGCGAACTGCTGTTTGAAGGCGAGCACGTCAGCCCGGCGAGTTTGCCGGGAATGGCCGAGCGCACGGCGACCCTCAACAGCCTGTCGAAGTCCCACGCCATGACCGGGTGGCGCGTCGGCTGGGTGGTGGCGCCGCCGTCACTGGCCGCGCACCTGGAAAACCTTGCGCTGTGCATGCTCTACGGTTCGCCGGATTTCATTCAGGACGCCGCGGTGATCGCGCTGGAAAGCAACCTGCCGGAACTGCAAGCCATGCGCGAAGCCTATCGCCAGCGTCGCGATCTGGTGTGCGACAGCCTCGCCGAATGCCCGGGCGTGCGCGCCTTGAAGCCCGATGGCGGAATGTTCGTGATGGTGGATATCCGCGAAACCGGGCTCAGCGCCCAAGCGTTTGCCGACCGCTTGCTCGATCGCCATGGCGTCTCTGTACTGGCCGGCGAAGCTTTCGGCCCGAGCGCTGCGGGGCATATTCGTCTGGGGCTGGTGGTCGGCGCCGAACCGTTGCGTGATGCCTGCCAGCGCATTGCCCGATGTGCCCAGGAATTGATGGAGGCCGAGGTTCATGCTTAACCACAAGAGATTGTTTATTGATGGCCGCTGGCAAACGCCGTCGGGGCAGGGGATCGCCGAGGTGATCAACCCGGCCACCGAAGAAGTGGCCGGCAGCGTGCCGCTGGGCGATGAGCGAGACGTCGACAACGCAGTAGCCGCCGCGCGCAAAGCCTTCGATTCATGGTCGCGTACACCGTCCAGCGTTCGCGCCGGGTACCTCCGTGCACTGGCTGAACAACTGCGCAGCCGTGCCGATGAAATGGCCGCGGTCATCACCACTGAACTGGGCATGCCGGTGCAATGGTGCCGCTCGGTACAGGTCGACGGGCCGATCATTGGCCTTGAGCAATACGTCGAACTGGCCCGCCTGATGGACGAAGTGCGAGAAGTCGGCAACTCGCTGGTGATGCGTGAAGCGGTGGGCGTCTGCGCCTTTATCAATCCGTGGAATTACCCGCTGCATCAGTTGATCGGCAAACTCGCCCCGGCACTGGCTGCCGGTTGCACGGTGGTGGTCAAGCCGAGCCAGGAAACGCCGCTGCATGCGTTTTTGCTGGCACAGATGATCGAAGCCATCGGCCTGCCGGCCGGGGTATTCAACCTGGTCAGCGGGCCGGGTTCGAAAGTCGGCGAAGCGTTGGCCAAACACCCGGACGTCGACATGGTGTCGTTCACCGGGTCTACCGGCGCCGGTGTTCGCGTGGCGCAAGCGGCAGCGCCATCAGTGAAACGCGTGTGTCTGGAACTGGGCGGCAAGTCGCCGCTGTTGATCGCCGAAGACGCTGATCTGGCTGCTGCGGTGCGCTATGGCGTGCAGGACGTGATGATCAACTCCGGTCAAACCTGCACCGCGTTGACCCGCATGCTGCTGCCGGCCAGTCGCTACGCAGAAGCGCTGGAATTGGCGCTGGCCGAAACCCTGAGCCTGAAAATGGGCGATCCGCTCGACCCAGATAGTTTTCTCGGGCCGATGTGTTCGGCGGGGCAACGCCGCACCGTGCTCGATTACATCAAGGTTGGGCAACAGGAAGGCGCGCGCCTGCTGTGCGGTGGGGATCCAGCACCGGCGTTCGAACGCGGTTATTACGTCAGCCCGACGCTGTTCGCCGATGTCGACAACCGCCTGCGCATCGCCCAGGAAGAAATCTTCGGCCCGGTGCTGTGCCTGATTCCCTACAACGATGAAGCCCACGCGATCCAGATCGCCAATGACTCGCTGTTTGGCCTGTCCAGCGGTGTCTGGGCCGGGAGTGCCGAGCGCGCCCTGCATCTGGGGCGGCAACTGCGGGCTGGCCAGTGCTTCCTCAATGGCGCGGCGTTCAATTATCAGGCGCCGTTCGGCGGCTACAAACAATCGGGTAATGGTCGGGAGTGGGGGGAAGAAGGGCTGAACGAATTCGTCGAAGTGAAGGCGATCCAGGTGTGACTGTTGGCGATTCAAACGTTGTACGCACCGGGCCATGGCCCGGTGTCTGGCGTGGCTTTGAATGGGTATTTCATTAGCGTTTATCAGGGGCAATGCAATGAGCGATAACAAAAACAAGATTACTCAAGCGAACCATGAATTCAGCTTCCCGCGTCGCGACTTCTTGAAGTACAGCGCCGCTGCCGCAGCCGTGGCCGGGGCGTTTTCGATGGGGCTGCCGTTTGGCGCCATGGCGGCGCAGTCGTCGCCGAAACCCGGTGGCGTATTGCGTCTGGGCCTGGCAGGTGGCAGCACCACCGATTCGAAAGACCCCGGCTCCTGGGTCGATACCTTCACCTTCGTCGGGTTCTCGGCGATCTATAACACCCTCACCGAAATTGCCGTCGACGGCACGGCGATCCCGGAACTGGCGGAAAGCTGGACCTCGACCCCGGACGCACGGGTCTGGACTTTCAAATTGCGCCAGGGCGTGACCTTCCACAACGGTAAGACCCTGACCGCCGACGATGTGGTCGCCTCAATCCAGCATCACCTTGGGGAAAAATCCAGTTCGGCGGCGAAAACCGTGTTGGGCGATGTGGACAAGGTCAGTGCCAATGGCAGCGACAGCGTGGTGTTCGAACTGAAATCCGGCAACGCTGATTTCACCTACGTGGTTGCCGATTACCATCTGGTGATCATGCCGAGCAAGGACGGCGTGCCGGACTGGCAAGCCGGTGTCGGCACGGGTGGTTACCGTCTCAAGGAATTCGAACCGGGTGTGCGCATGACCCTGGAACGCAGTCCGGATTACTGGAAGGCAGGGCGTGCGCACTTCGCCGGTGCCGAGCTGATCGCGATTGGCGATGGCGCCGCGCGCATCAACGCGCTGGTCACCGGGCAAGTGGACGTGATCAACAAGGTCGACCTGAAAACCGTGGCGTTGCTCAAGCGCAACCCGAACCTGGTGATCGAAGAAACCAAGGGCGCGCAGCACTACACCTTCCCGATGCTTACCGACAGCCAGGTGTTCCAGAACAACGACGTGCGCATGGCGATGAAGCACGCAATCAACCGTGAAACCTTGCTTGCATCAGTGCTGTACGGCTACGGGCTGGTGGGTAACGACCACCCGATCCAGCCAGGTAGCCGCTTCATCAACACCGCGCTGGAGCAGCGTACTTATGATCCGGACAAGTCGCGTTTCTATCTGAAGAAGGCCGGCCTGGATTCGCTCAAGGTTCGCCTGCAAGCCTCTGACGCGGCGTATACCGGCGCGGTCGACGCCTCGGTGTTGTTCAAGGAACAGGCCCGTGCCGCCGGGATCGACATCGATGTCGTGCGCGAACCGGCGGATGGTTTCTTTTCCAACGTGTGGATGAAGCAGCCGTTCACCACGTCGTTCTGGTACAGCAGCCTGACCGCCGACCGCATGTTCAGCATCGGTTATGCCAAAGGCGCGGCGTGGAACGAAACCCATTGGGACAACCCGCGTTTCAACCAATTGCTCAACGCCGCCCGTGGCGAGATGAACGAACCGCTGCGCCGCGAGATGTACAACGAAATGCAGAGCCTGTGCCGCGACGAGGGCGGGGCGATCGTGCCGTTGTTTGCCAGTTCGGTGGCGGCGCGCTCCAACAAGGTGGCCCACGGCGGGCAGACAGCGCCGTATGGCGAGCTGGATGGGTTGCGGGTGATTGAGCGGTGGTGGCAGGCGTAAACCGGGATCTATCAAACAGTGAAGATCGCTGTGGGAGCGGGCTTGCCCGCGATGGCGCCGTGACAGTCGACATAGATATTGGATGACAAACCGGTATCGCTGGCAAGCCAGCTCCCACAGTGGAATTTGCAATCTTCACCCGCGTGCCCATTCAAGGAACCGCACGATGAGAAGTATTTTCAAGCTATTAGGGCAGCGCCTGGCATTAGGCCTGTTATCGCTGTTCGCCGTTTCAATCATCATCTTCCTCGCCGTCGGCCTGCTCCCGGGCGATATCGCCCAGGCGATGCTTGGCCAGTCCGCCACGCCGGAAACCGTGGCGGCCTACCGCGCGCAACTGGGCCTGGACTTGCCGCCGCTGACGCGTTTCGGCCACTGGATCTGGCAATTGCTGCACGGCGATCTGGGGGTGTCGCTGGCCAACCAGCGGCCCATTGCCGACCTGGTCGGCTCGCGTTTGGGCAACACTTTCAGCCTCGCGTTGCTGGCGGCATTGGTTTCAGTGCCACTGGCGTTGCTGCTGGGGATGCTCGCTGCGCTGTACCGCAATAGTTGGTTCGACCGTTTGCTCAACACCTCGGCATTGAGCGCGGTGTCGTTTCCCGAGTTCTTTGTCGCCTACCTCCTGATTCTGGTGTTCGCAGTGAAGCTCAGCTGGTTCCCGAGCATTTCCAACCTGTCGCCGGACGCGTCCCTCGGCACCGTGCTGGAACGCTCGGTACTGCCGGTGGCAACCCTCAGCCTGGTGGTCATCGCGCAGATGATGCGCATGACCCGCGCCTCGCTGATCAACCTGCTGGCCAGTCCCTACATCGAAATGGCCCGGCTCAAAGGCATCAGCCAGTCGCGGATCATCTTCCGCCATGCGCTGCCCAATGCGCTGGCGCCGATCGTCAACGTCGTGGCGCTGAACCTCGCATACCTGGTGGTCGGCGTGGTGGTGGTCGAGGTGGTGTTTGTCTATCCGGGTCTCGGCCAGTTGCTGGTGGACTCGGTGGCCAAGCGCGACATTCCGGTGGTGCAGGCTTGCAGCCTGATCTTCGCCGCGACCTACATCCTGCTCAACACCAGCGCCGATGTGCTGTCGATTGCCAGCAATCCACGCCTGATGCATCCGAAGGGGTAAACCATGAGCTTGCTTAAACCATTGTGGCGGGCGCCGCTGAGCGCCAAGTTCGGGTTATTGGTCATCCTGCTGTACATCCTCGTGGCCCTGTTCGCGCCGGTACTGGCGCCGTTCGGCGAAACCCAGGTGGTGGGCGAGGGCTTCGCACCGTGGGGCGGGCAGTTCCTGTTGGGCACCGATAACCTGGGGCGCGACATGTTCAGCCGCCTGGTCTATGGCGCGCGCAACACCCTGGGCATCGCGTTCCTGACCACGGCGCTGGCATTCTTGCTCGGGGGTTCCTGTGGCCTGATCGCGGCGATCAAGGGCGGCTGGGTCGATCAGGGTTTGTCGCGGGTGGTGGACATTCTGATGGCGATTCCCCAGCTGATCTTCGCCTTGCTGATCCTCAGCGTGGTCGGCACCACCGCGACTTCGCTGGTGCTGGTGATCGCGCTGCTGGACGCGACACGGGTGTTTCGCCTGTCTCGGGCCGTGGCGATGAACGTGGTGGTGCAGGACTTCGTCGAAGCCGCTCGCCTGCGCGGTGAAGGCCTGTACTGGCTGGTGACCCGCGAAGTGCTGCCGAACGCGGCGGCGCCGTTGATTGCCGAGTTCGGGCTGCGGTTCTGCTTTGTGTTCCTGTTCATCAGTGCGCTGTCGTTCCTCGGCCTGGGCATCCAGCCGCCAACCGCCGACTGGGGCAGCATGGTGCGAGACAACGCCGTACTGATCACCTTCGGCGACATCAGCCCGTTGCTGCCCGCCCTGGCCGTGGCGTTGATCACGGTCAGCGTCAACTTCGTCGTCGACTGGATGCTGCACAAATCCAGTGGCCTCAAGGAGTGCTGAACATGACGACAACCAAACCTTTGCTGGAAATCCGCGACCTGCACATCGAAGGCCACTACGAAGACGCCTGGCACCCGCTGATCAAGGGCATCGACCTGACCCTGCAGCGCGGCGAAGTGCTGGGGCTGATCGGTGAGTCCGGCGCGGGCAAGTCGACCCTCGGGTTGTCAGCCATGGGCTACACCCGCGATGGCTGCCGGATCACCGGCGGCTCGGTGCATTTTGACGGCATCGACTTGCTCAAGGCCAAACCCGAAGCCCTGCGCAAGTTGCGCGGTTTGCGCATTGCCTATGTGGCACAGAGCGCAGCGGCCTCGTTCAACCCGGCTCATCGGCTGATCGATCAGCACGTCGAAACGGCGGTGAAGAACGGTGGCATGAGCCGTGATCAAGCCATGGCCGAAGCTGTCGAACTGTATCGCGTACTGCGTTTGCCGAATCCCGAAACCATCGGCCAGCGCTATCCGCATCAAGTGTCTGGTGGTCAGTTGCAGCGCGTGATGACCGCCATGGCCATGGCCTGTCACCCGGACCTGATCATCTTCGACGAGCCGACCACTGCGCTGGATGTCACCACGCAGATCGAAGTGCTGGCGGCGATTCGCGATGCGGTGGCCACCTACGGCAGTGCCGCGATCTACATCAGCCACGACCTGGCAGTCGTCGCGCAAATGGCCGACCGCATCATGGTGCTGCGCCACGGCAAACTGGTGGAAGAGGCCGAAACCCGCAAGATGCTCGGTGACCCGCAGGAGGACTACACCAAGTCATTGTGGGCGGTGCGCAGTTTCCGCACCGAGCCCAAGGCATTGCCACAGCAGGAGCAACCGCTGCTGGAATTGCGCAAGAGTTGCGCCAGTTACGGCCACCAACCGGTGCTGCATGATGTTTCGCTGAAGCTTTATCGCGGGCAGACCCTGGCGGTGATCGGCGAATCCGGCAGTGGCAAGAGCTCCACGGCGCGCTTGATCACGGGTTTGTTGCCACCCACCTATGGCGAGGTGCTGTACGACGGCCAACCGTTGCCGGCGGACTTTCGCCAGCGCAGCAAGGAGCAACTGCGGCGCATCCAGATGATCTACCAGATCCCGGACACGGCGTTGAACCCGCGTCAGCGCATCGTCGACATCATCGGTCGGCCACTGACCTTTTACCTGGGCCTCAAAGGCAAGGCCATGCGCGCGCGGGTCGCCGAGTTGCTGGAGATGATCGAGCTGGACCCGGCGACCTTCATGGAGCGTCAGCCCCGGGAGTTGTCCGGCGGGCAGAAACAACGAATCTGCATCGCCCGGGCGCTGGCGGCCGACCCACAATTGATCATCTGCGACGAAGTGACCTCGGCCCTCGATCAACTGGTGGCCGAAGGCGTGCTCAAACTGCTCAACCGCATTCAGCAACAGCTGGGCGTCGCTTACCTGTTCATCACCCATGACGTCGCCACCGTGCGGGCGATTGCCGATGAGGTGCTGGTGATGCAGCGGGGCAGGGTGGTCGACCACGGCTCACGCAGCGAAATCTTTACACCACCGCATCAGGATTACACCGGGCTGTTGTTCTCCTCGGAACCACAAATGGACCCGGACTGGCTCGACCGCTTGCTGGCGAGCCGTGCCACGCATTCAAACCCTACGCTGGAAAAAGTCTAAGGAATCACCATGAAAGTATTGATCGTCCACGCTCATCCGGAGCCGAAATCCTTCACCGCTGCACTGCGCGATCAGGCGGTCGCCTCCCTTGAAGCCCAGGGCCATGAAGTGCAGGTCAGCGACCTGTACAAAATGAACTGGAACCCGGTGGCCAGCGACGCGGACTTCTCGAATCGGGAAAACCCGGAATACCTGGTCTACGCCCTCGAACAACGTCTGGGCGTAAAGAGCCAATCCCTGGCGGCGGATATCCAGGCAGAGCTGGACAAACTGCTGTGGGCCGACCTGCTGATCCTCAACTTCCCGATCTTCTGGTTCTCCGCCCCGGCCATGCTCAAGGGCTGGATAGACCGGGTTTTGGTGTCGGGGATTTGCTATGGCGGCAAGCGTTTCTACGATCAGGGCGGGCTGGCCGGCAAAAAAGCGTTGGTGACCGTGACCTTGGGCGGCCGCGAGCACATGTTCGGTGAGGACGCCATTCATGGACCGCTGGAAGACATGCTGCGCCCGATCCTGCGTGGGACATTGGCGTACGTCGGTTTCGACGTGCTGGAACCGTTCGTGGCCTGGCATGTGCCGTACATCAGTGAAGAGGCGCGTCAGCAGTTTTTGATTGATTACGACCAGCGCCTGCAACATCTGAGTGATGACCAGCCGCTGGTGTTTCCGAAGTTGGCGCAGTTTGATGACAAGCTCTATCCGCTTGCCGATAACGTTGCTGTACGCGATTGAAATTTTAGTTATTCCCGCGCTTTATGCGCGGGAACAACCAAATATGCGTTGATCTTGCTGTCATTTGTGACCTATTGGCGTTTGAAATACTTGCTGGATAATCTGTTTATTTCGGATCTGATTTGCACAGTCTTTTCTGGAATGATTGAGTTTATTCGCTGTATGTAATTCTGAAGTTGAATGTCGTCCGGGAAGCGTTTGCTGGAATTAAATTCCAACCATTTCAAGGTATTGTCAAAAGTCCTTGAGTGCTCTGGAAAGTTGCCAAGCTTTTCAAAAGTGGAGTGATATTCACTTAGCTCTATTTCGGCTGATTTTTTGATTACTGCTGCATAAGGTTTTTGATGGGCGCGCTCTATATCACTATTGCTCTGAATATTTTTGCTGCCAGGAAAAAGTTTATTATAAGCAATTTGCTGAAGGTTTGTCCTCATGTCCTTGGCAGGCGCGCCTGCTGACAATATATCCATCCTGTCCTGCTTGAATGTTTCGAATTGTGCCTTGGCTACAGTTTCTTTTATTTTGTTTTCGAGGCTTTGTATTTTTTCGAATACTTTGTCACTTTTATTTTTGCTTACGCCCCATTTGGAAGTGTGGGTGTTGTTATAAGTAGTCGATTTCAAACCTAAATGCTTAGCGAGTCGACCAAAAGTAAAGTGGCCTGTAGGGTCTGTGTAGTTAATTGGATCTCCCGTGCAGTACGCATACGCGTTCAACCCACCCTTGCCAAACGGACTCAAACTGTCCGGGCTGTTAAACCGCATCAACACGGGATTAAAAGCCCGGTAATTGCCCAATAAATAGTGCCCGGTCACAGGGTCTGGCCGATCGCCATTGAAGCCCAGCAGACTGAGCAACCCATTCACGACGGAACGATATCCGTAAGGGGAGTAGGCGATAGGCTGCGTTTGGGTGTTTTTCTTGAGTGTATGCAGCGCCGAGCGTTGCAGGTCAGTAGCCAGTAATGTTGTGTCGTGTACATCTTGTAGGTGCTGTTGCTGAGCCAGTAGCAAGTCGTCGTGCTGCACGATGCAGTACCCGATTGCACCCTGAATTTCGGTGGTTAGCCGGTTTTTGCAATAAAAGCGATGACGAGTGGGGGTACTCGACAGGGTATGGCAGGTGATTTGATCCAGCGGGTCATAGTGATAGCGGATCAGCCAGGCTTGTTTGGATTGGGACATTTGGCACCCCGGGCTTTCAAGGACTGGAGGATCTGAGTATCAAGGGTTTGAAAAGGATCGGGTACTAGCAGAACTGATAGGGTGAAAGGAATCTCAGGGTGACCTGTCGCTGCTGTTTCCGAGGCTGCCGCAGTTCGATGACAAACATTGGCTGCTGCTCCAATAACACCACCCAACCTGTAGGAACTCGCTTGCCAGCAGCGAATGGGCCGGCACATTCGACATCAATGTTGCCTGGCCTGATGCCATCGCGAGCAAGCTCGCACACATGGGCTCGAGTGCCTACTCAAAATTGGGACCCAGCAGCAACAACACCAGCACCGTCACCTGGTCGACGTGGAGGCGGTTCCGGTGCAATAAGTTGAAAATTGTCTGGTCATGGAGGTTGGCGAGGAGGACTGATCTACACTCTCTGAGGGCCAGTCGCGCCCATCCGGAGGACATCATGAACAGATTGTCGCCCATCGGCCTGTGCGTCGCATTGTCGTTTTTCAGTGTCCCGGGATGGGCACAAACGGTGGTGCCGATGAAAGGCCAGAGTTCGCAACAGACCCAGACAGACATCACCGAGTGCAATAACATTGCGGCGAGCCAAACGGCCTCGACCTCGTCGACACCGTCCGGCGGTCGAATCAAGGGCGCCGCGGCAGGCGCTGCTGCCGGCGCGACCGCCGCGCAGGTGCGCGGGCGTCAGCACGACGAGTTTTATGATCGCGTCGATGACGACAACAAACAGGATTACCGGCAGGACCGCGCCAAGCAGACCGCTGCGGCCGGTGCCGTGGTCGGTGGTTCGCGCCAGCGTCAGGAGCGTCGTGCGCAAGATAAGACCAACACGGCGAACACGGCGACGGCCTACACCAGTTGCCTGCAAGGCAAAGGCTACCAGGTCAATCCATAAACGAGCCGTCACCCCTGTGGCGAGGGCGCTTGCTCCCGCCAGGTCGCGAAGCGGCCTCTTCGTTAAAAGGCCTGATGCGCAGTCCAGCGGGAGCAAGCTCCCTCGCCACAGGGTTATTCGGTGATAGCAGTGGATCGTGCCGATTGCCGCTGCTCGAGCAGATGCACCATCAGGCAGGCATACAACGTGACGGCGATGAACAGGCCCATGCGCACCGCAAATGCGGTGTAGACGTCTTTGCCCGCCAGGCTGTCCTGAACCGACTGGCCCAACAGGATGATCAGCGTGATCAGGGTATTGAGCCAGAACCCCGGACTCAACCGGCCCGGACTCAAACCATACAGCTTGCGCGCCAGGATCAGGGCGAACAGCAGCATCCACAGGAAGAACATCCATAGGTGCACAAACAACGTCAGTGCACTCCAGAACAGGATCGCGAGCAGCCCGCCCAGCAACGTCGAGCCAATCAACTCGCGTGCGGCATCGCGCGCATGGGTGGTGGAACTTTGCTGGCCCAGGCTGACCGCCTTCAGCACGATGGGCATGTAGCTCGCGGGATCTATCAGTGCCAGCAAAAACGTCGGCATCACGATCAGGGTTGCCCGCAACGCCACACGGTCGACATCTTGCGCCGATAATGCCGGGGCGGGTGGGGGAGTCGGTGCATTGTCCGGCTCCGGGAACAGCCAGTGACTCAACCTGCCGATCATCACCGCCAGGAGCAACCCGCTGGTCAACGCCTTGATCACCGTTGCCGCCAGACCAAAGTCCACCACGCCCGCCGCAGGAATCATGGTCAGGCCGATCACCAGAAAGGTGACCACCAGGTTGTTGCCGCCACGTTGGCCATATCGAAAGACCATCAACAGACAGAGGCCGATCAACAGCACGCCGCTGAAGGCGTAGTAACGCAGGACCGGAATCAGCAGCAGGCCGATGCCAGTGGTCAGCATCGCGGTCAGTGCCAGCACCAGGGTGGCCTTGAACGGCAACGGACGATTGATGCTGACCAGCAACAACGCCCCCAGCACCGGCGCCAGAAAGGGGATTGGCATGCCCATGCCGAAACTCGCCCCCAGACACAACGCCGTGCCACTGGCCAGGCGCAGCGCGCGCTGAACCCTTGGCGAGCGCTTAGTAGGCATACGACAGCCAGCTCATCAGCCACAGAAACACCCGGCCCAGGGGATTGAGGACATTGCCCTCGGACGGAAAGGCCATGACTTCGGCCTGGCCACCGGAGCGGATGGCGCGGTTGTCCTTGAGCACGGTCAAGGATTCTGGCGAGAACTCGATGATCACAGGAAAGCGTTGCGCCGGGCGCAACCAGTCGCGGCTGTTCTGCACTGTCGGCAGGCTGCCGGGGGCGGCGGGTTGGCCCACGCTGACGCCGTAGCCAACGCTGCGCACACGCCCCTGGAAGACTTCGCCAGGCAACGCGTCGAGGGCAATGGACACCGGGGTTTCAGGTTTGACCAGGGCGAGGTTGTTCTCGGTCATGTCGGCGCTGATCCACACATCGTGGATCGCAATCAGGGTCATGACCGGATTACCGGCCGCCGCGAATTGACCGACATCGGTGCGCAGGTCGGTGATCAACCCGGCCGAGCGAGCGCGGATCTGCGTGTTCGACAAGTCCAGTTCGGCTTTCGACAACGCGGTCGCGGCGCTGCGCAACAGGGCGTTGTCTTCCGCGCTGCCACCTTCGGTTTCTCGGGCGCGTTGCACCTCGGCGCGGGCCGCGGCAACCTGACTGACCGCCGCCTCCCGGTTGGCGCGCGAGACTTCCAGCAGGCGCACGGAGATGGTTCCCGGGTCCTCGCGGTACAACCCTTCAAGCCGCTGATTGTCCTGACGCGCCTTGAGCTCGTTGGCTTGTGCCGCGCGCAAGTTGGCCTGCGCCGAAGCAATGCCGGCGGTACTGGCGCCGATCTGCCGGCGGGTGGATTCCAGGTCCGCTCGAGCCCGGTCGACGGCAATCTGATACGGCTGCGGGTCGATCTCGAAAATCACTTCCCCGGCCTTGACGTCCTGATTGTTGCGCACATTGACGCGGATCACTCTACCTGCGACTTCCGCCGCCACCGGGATCACGAACGCACCCACCCGCGCCTGTTGCGTATACGGCGTGAAGCGGTCAGCCAGCAGGTACCACGCGAGGCTGATGACGATCAGCAGCAGTACCCACTTGATGCCTTTTCTGGTCGGGTCGGCAGCCGCTTCAGCGGGCGGCGGGGAGGGCGCGTCGGGAGTTACGGGCGCGGCTTCACTCATGGTCTTTCACCTGATCGGGCAAAGGGTAGGCGGGCGGGGCGGCGGGTTCAGTCAGCAGATTGCCCCAGTCCGTGCGTTGTTCCATCTGCTTGCGCGTCGTGGAGTCGACTTTGGCTTGGGCGCTGTACCAACCGCCACCAAGGGCCTTGTACAGGGCAATCACGTTGCTCACGGCATCGCCGCGACTGAGCAGGTAACTGTCCTGGAGTTCGAGCAGCGCGCGTTGTGCATCGAGCACGCGCTGAAAATCCGAATAGCCTTCGCGGTACAGCGCGTTGGCCAGCTCCAATGAGCGTTTGGCAGCACCTTCGGCCTCGCGCAGGATGCGTTCGCGCTGCAATGAGCGCGTCAGGCCATTGGCCGCGTCATCCGCTTCGCGTGCGGCCTGGCGTACTTTGTCGCGGTAGGCTTCGATCAGCTGCTGCAACCGCGCGTCCTGCACGCGCACGTTGTTGCTGATGCGCCCGTAGTCGAATACGTTCCAGCGCAGGCTGGGGCCACCCACCAGATCGAGACTGCGGGACGTGCCGCTCAGGGTGTCGGTGGACCAGACAATGCTGCCCAGCAACGTCAACGACGGGTAAAAGTCGGTTTCGGCCACTCCAATCAGCGCCGATTGTGCGGCGACATTCAGTTCGGCAGCCCGCACATCAGGCCGGCGCAACAGCAGATTGGCCGGGACATCCTGCAACACGGCGCGGTCCACCAGCGGAATCAGTCCGGTGTTTTCGGCCATCAGCGGGAGCGCCCCCGGCGGACGACCGATCAACACACCCAGCGCATTGCGGATACGACCGATCTGATCCTCAAGCCCGGGGATGGTGCTCAAAGTCCCAAGGTATTGGGTCTTGGCTTGTTGCAGGTCGAGTTCGGCAGTCTGGCCGCTGTTGAACAGTTTTTCCGTAATCTCGTAATTGCGCTGTTGCTGACGGGCGTTCTCCCGGGCCACGCGCAGCCGCGCTTCGGTGGTGCGCAGGGAAAAATAGGTGTCGGCAACCTGGGCCCGCAGCAATACCAGCGCATCTTCATAATTGGCTTCGGCCGCGAAATAACTGGCATCGGATGACTCGATCGCGCGGCTGAAACGCCCCCAGAAATCCAGCTCCCAACCCACATCGAACCCGCCGCTGTGCCGCCAGAAATGGCTGTCGACCGGGTTATTGCCACCGTATTGCCGCCGGTTGACATACAGGCTGTCAGCGCTGACCTGCTGCAGTTGCGGGTAGAGGTTGCTTTGGGCGATGCCCAATTGCGCGCGGGCCTCCATGACGCGCAACCCGGCAATTTTAAGGCTGGAGTTGTGGGCATCCGATTCGGCGATCAACTGGTTCAGCGCCGGGTCGGCAAACACTTGCCACCACTGGCGGATGTCCGGGTTCACCGCGCGTTGGCTGGCTTGATCGAGGGCCGGGGTGTTCCAGTGGTCGACCCACGCTTCACCCGGCGGTTGAAAGTCCGGCCCCAACCGCACGCAACCGCCGAGGACAAGCACGGCAGACAGCAGCAGCTGGCGGGTACCTGTATGCATCACGCGTCTTCCAACCAATAAACATCACAGCAGCATAGACGCAAGAATGGCGTCCGCCCGGTTTCAACGCCGCGCTGCGCAAAAACGCCACCACTGTCGTAAAAACGACCTGTTTACGCTGAACGCGAACCGTCGTGAGTTTTCTGTTGAACGAGTGTTCAGCCTGGTCTATGTTCGTTCCACCTTCTTTCCCGGCTGGTTGCGGGCTTGCGTTTCTTCTATTGGACGAGGCACTGGCATGCGGTTTTCACCCTTTGTTGAGCGGATCTCAGGACAAGGCGTTGCTGCCTGGGATATTCACAATGCGGCGTTCGAAGCCCGCCGCAATGGTGAGGATTTGATCATTCTCAGTGTCGGCGATCCGGATTTCCCGACGCCTGATTTCATCACCGACGCTGCCATCCAGGCGCTGCGAGAAGGGGACACCCACTACACTGAAATCGCCGGCCGCCAGGCGTTGCGCGACGCCATCGCTGCGCGCTACGGCAAATTGTTTGAGCGTGAGGTGCAGGCTGCAAACGTGATTACCGTGGCCGGCGCGCAGAACGCCTTGTTCGTCGCCTCGATGTGCCTGCTCAGTGCGGGTGACGAGGTGATCGCGCTCGATCCTATGTACGTGACCTACGAAGCGACGCTGAAAGGCTCGGGCGCCACGTTGGTGCGGGTGCCGTGTTCGGCGATGGATGATTTCCGCCTCGACGCGGCCGTGCTGGCCAAAGCCATTACCCCGCGAACCCGAGCGATTTTCCTGTCCAATCCCAACAACCCCACGGGCGTCGTGCTTAACCGAGAAGAGCTGCAAGCCATCGCAGACCTGGCAATCGCTCATGACCTGTGGGTGGTCGTCGATGAAGTCTATGAGAGCCTGGCTTTCGAGCGCGAGCACCTTAGCCTGGCGGCGTTGCCCGGTATGGCCCAGCGCTGTGTGGTCATCGGCAGCCTGTCGAAATCCCACGCCATGACCGGTTGGCGCATCGGCTGGATCGTTGCCGCACCGGCCCTGATCGCACATGCCGAAACCCTGGTGCTGAGCATGCTCTACGGCTTGCCGGGATTCGTCATGGAAGCCGCACTCAAGGCTGTCGAAGCCCACGATGAAGTGACCCACGGCATGCGCGAGATCTATCGCCGTCGCCGTGATCGGGTGATAACCGGGTTGTCCGATTGCCCGGGCATATCAGTGCTGGCACCTGATGCCGGGATGTTCGTGCTGGTGGACGTGCGCGGCACTGGCCTGACTTCGCTGGAGTTTGCCTGGCGGCTGTTGCGTGAAGCTAAGGTATCGGTGCTGGACGCGGCCGCGTTCGGTGAACCGGCGCAAGGTTTTGTGCGCCTGTCCTTCACCTTGGGGGAAGAGCGACTGGCCGAGGCCTGTCAGCGCATTCGTGATTTCGTCCTGGTATTGAAAGGCGAAGCGCCGCGACCGGTGATCACCAGCGTCGCCACCGAGGCAGCGGTCGAGCCGGTTGCCGCGCGGACCATGATCGAAGTCGATCGCCTGCATAAACGCTTCGGCAATATCGAGGTGCTCAAGGGCGTATCGCTGACCGCTCGCGAAGGCGAAGTGATCTCGCTGATCGGCGCCAGTGGCTCGGGCAAAAGTACCTTGCTGCGTTGCATCAACATGCTCGAAGTACCGGATCAGGGGCGCATCCTGGTGGACGGCGAAAGCATTCACCTCAACCACACCCGCCCCGGCGCCCCGCTGGTGTCCGACGCCAGGCAACTGGTGCGCATCCGTTCCAGCCTGGGCATGGTGTTCCAGAACTTCAACCTCTGGCCCCATCGCACGGTGCTGGAAAACCTCATCGAAGCGCCGACCCAGGTCCTTCGCGAAAGCAAAGCGGAGGCCACCGAACGGGCCGAAGCCTTGCTCGAACGCGTGGGCCTGGCAGCCAAGCGCAACGAGTACCCGGCGTTTCTCTCCGGGGGACAGCAACAACGGGTGGCCATCGCCCGGGCCCTGGCCATGCGGCCCAAGGTCATGCTGTTCGATGAACCCACCTCGGCACTGGACCCGGAACTGGTCGGGGAAGTGCTGCGGGTGATCCGCTCCCTCGCCGAAGAAGGCCGGACCATGATCCTGGTGACCCACGAAATGGCCTTCGCACGCGATGTCTCTTCCAAAGTCGCCTTCTTGCATCAAGGGCTGATCGAGGAAACCGGTTCGCCGGACGAAGTGTTCGTACACCCACGCAGCGAGCGTTGCCGGCAGTTCGTCAACGCTCATCAAACTCGCTAACGCCACATAAAAAGACGGGAAAACACCATGGGAAATCGACGTTTTGCACACTGGTTGACCGGCGCCGCCTGCGTACTGCTGGCCGGCATGAGCGCGGCACAGGCACAGCCCATTCGCTTCGCGGTCGCGGCCGAACCCTATCCGCCGTACACCGAGAAACAAGCCAACGGTGAGTGGAAGGGCTTTGAAGTCGACCTGATTCACAAGCTGTGCAGCGAAATGAAAGCCGAGTGCGAGATCAAGGAGGTGGCGTGGGACGGGATCATTCCGTCGTTGCTGGCGAAGAAGATCGACGTGATTTTCTCGTCAATGTCAGTGACTGAAGAGCGGGAAAAACAGATCGCGTTCAGCAAGGCTTATTACGACTCGGTGGTCGCGGTGGTGGGGCCTAAAGACGCCTCCGTCAAGAAGTATCCGGATGACCTCAAGGGCAGGACCATCGGCGTGCAGAACTCGACGGTGAGTGCGAGTTACCTGAAGACCTACTACGAAAAAATTGCTGACGTTAAGTACTACGATACCCAGGACTCGGTCAATGCTGACCTGATTGCCGGCCGTATCGACTTGATGATGGCCGACGGCACAGCCATGGCCGCTTTCGTCAAAACCCCGGATGCCAAAGACCTGGCCTATCTCGGCGCGGTGCCATACGACCCGATTTTCGGCAAAGGCGTGGGCGCCGGCATGCGCAAGGACGACACCGAACTCAAGGCCAGACTCGACAAGGCAATCCAGGAACTGCTGGCGAGCAAGGACTATGACAACCTCTCCCAGAGCTACTTCGGAACCAGCGTAAAACCGACGTTCTGACCGTAGGAACCGGCTTGCTGGCGATCGCCACAACGCGGTGTGCCTGACACACCGCCATCGCTGGCAAGCCAGTTCCTGCAAGGGATCGCGTTTGCCAACCGGAGATTCGAATGCCAGCCATGTTTGATTTGATCAATTTCAGCGAGCAAGGATGGGGCGGGGCGCTGCTCAAGGGGCTCTGGATGACCCTGCAGATTTCGGCCGGTGCCTTCGTGCTCGGGCTGGCGATCGGCTTGGTGGTGGCCTGCCTCAAGCTGGGAGCGCCCAAACCCATTGCCGCACTGGCTCGCGGTTACACCACGTTGTTCCGTGCGGTGCCGGAGTTGTTGCTGATCCTGCTGCTGTATTACGTCGGTTCCATGCTGCTCAATTCGCTGATGACTTCGCTCGGTTACGACGTGGTCAATGTCAGCGGTCCGCTGGCAGCGATCGTGGTGCTGGGCCTGGTGCAGGGCGCCTACGCCTCGGAAATTTTCCGCGCGGCAATCCAGGCGATTCCCTATGGCCAGATCGAAGCGGCCAAGGCTTTCGGGTTGCACGGTTTCGGCCTGTTCCGTCGTGTCACGCTGCCGATCATGGCGCCCTACGCGATGGCGGGGATGGCCAACCTGTGGATCAACCTGATCAAGGACAGCGCGCTGATCAGCGTGGTCGGCACCAATGAATTGCTGTACACCGCCAAACAAGCGGCGGGTTCGACGCGTCACTATCTGTTGTTCTACCTCACGGCCGCGGCGTTGTATTACGCGGTGACGCTGGTGTCCAACTACCTGTCGGGACGGCTTGAGCGACGCATTCGTCGCTGGATGCCCCTTGCTGACTAAACCGGCTGAGTAAATGAAATGATTCCAGCGTGGACCATTGAATACGCATCGCTGTTGATCAGGGGGCTGCAAACCACCATCGCCATCCTGCTGATTTCCAGTGTCTTCGGTTTTGTCCTGGCCGTACTGGTGGCGTTGGCACGGATCTCGAAAAACAAGCTCATCGCCAAGGTCAGCCTGTTCTATACCAGCGTGACCCGCGGAACGCCGTTGCTGATTCAGATTTACATTTTCTACTACGGCCTCGGCAGCCTGTTTGCGCAGTTCCCGCTGATTCGCGGCAGTTTCCTCTGGCCGTACCTGCGTGATGGTTATTGGTACATCGTGTTTGCCCTGGTGGTGTCAGTGGGTGCCTATGTCGGCGAAGTGATTCGCGGCGGCCTGTTGGCGGTACCCAAAGGCGAGATGGAAGCCGCCTCCGCGTTTGGCATGACCGCTCGCCAGTCACTGTTGCGCGTGCGGTTGCCCCGGGCACTGCGTTTACTGTTGCCGACCCTGGCCGGGGAAACCGTGATGTTGCTCAAGTCCACGGCGTTGGCCTCGACCATCGCGGTGATCGACTTGCTGGGCGCGGCCAACGTCGTTCGCGCGCAAACCCTGCAAGTGTACGAGCCGTTGCTGTTGGTGGCCGGGGTCTACGTCTGCCTGACGTTCCTCATCGAAGCCTTGTTTGCCTTTGTAGAACGCCGGGGCACGCCGGTACGCAGGTCTGCATGATGAATAAACCGTTGGTTGACCGCTCGCTACAGGGCATTGGCCTGTGCACACTGGGCTACGCATTCCTGTCGTTGCAGGACGCCGGAATCAAGTGGCTGGTGGCCGACTATTCGGTGGTCACCATTTTGTTCTGGCGTGCGCTGGTGGTGGCGATTGCGTGTTTGTTGATAGGGCGCTTGTCACTGGTGCGCCGAGCGTGGCGTTCGTCCAGCCGACGCTTGCTGGTGGTGCGCGGGTTGCTGTCGATTGCCGCGTGGTTGCTGTACTACACGGCGGCACGTGATCTCACGCTCGCAGAGATGACCACGCTGTATTTTTCGGCGCCGATCATGGTCACGGTGCTGGCGACGGCGATTCTCAAGGAGCGCGTCACCGGTTGGCAGTGGTTCACCCTGATCATCGGTTTTGTCGGCGTGGTGATTGCTTGCCGCCCGAACAACCTGGCCAATCCGGTGCCGATTGTCCTGACGTTGCTGGCGGCGATGTGCTGGGCGTTCACTTATATCCAGCTGCGCCAGGTGGATGACCAGACCTCGGTGCTGGAGCAGATGCTGATCACCAATGTGGTGTTCGTCATCTGCATGGCGCTGGCTTTGCCCTGGACCCATACGCCGGCGCCGACGCCGGCATGGCTGGGCATGCTGGGGGCAGGGCTGTTGGGTGGCATCGGCCAGTTCCTGTTGTTCGCCAGTTTCCAGCGCGCCACTGCGACGGTGCTGGCGCCGTTTGAGTACACCGGACTGATCTGGGCATTCCTGCTGTCGAGCATGATCTGGGGCACGCTGATGGATGTGTCGCTGATGATCGGCGCCGGTTTGATCGCGGTCAGTGGCACCCTGGCGATGATTTTCGGCCGGCATCCCGCACAGGACGTCGTCGGTGCTGAATGCTCCGTGTCGCAGCCGCTTTATCCAGCAGCGGCAGATGTGGAGCCCGATGGCCAGACTGAAGGGGTTGACGCACCACTCGATCCAGAGTCCGTCGAGCATCGCCGATAGACCGATTGCTGCCAGGCGCGTGTCGGGGCGCGAAACCTTCCTCCACATCGGCGCTTCGGTTAATGACGTTCACGTAGGAAGGACAATGGCATGGCGCAGGATATTTCGTTCAACATTCGCAACAACAATGGCGATACGGTGCAAGTGGGCGCCTGGCGTTTCCAAGGCGCCTGCGACGGGCCGAAGGTGCATCTACAGGCCGGAGTGCATGCCGATGAAATTGCCGGGATGCTGGTCCTGCATTTATTGATGCAGCAGCTTGCGGTAGCGGAGGCCGAGGGCCGACTCAACGGCAGCGTGACCGTGGTGCCACAGGCCAACCCGTTGGGCATCGGTCAGTTTCGCCAAGGACGGATTCTGGGACGCTTTCACGATGCCACCGGTCATAACTTCAATCGAGGCTTTGACCAGTCTGCAGCGATGGAGCAACCGTCCACCAATGTCCATGAATGGCAGAAGAAACTGGTGCAACTGGCCGCACCGGCAGATGTCATGCTCGACCTGCACACCGATGACGAAGCACTTCCTTATATTTATGTACACCGAAGCTTCTGGCCCCAAGGCCATGAACTGGCGGCGGCAATGAAGATGGAACTGGCGATCATCTGGGACGAAGGTGGCGATGGCTCCTTTGAGGAAACCATCATTGCGCCGTGGTTGCGCGAAGGCACCACACAGGGCCGACTGGCCGCGACCCTGGAATTGCGAGGGCAGGGCGACGTTAGCGACCGGTACGCCACGCAAGATGCACAAGGCCTGTACGCCTGGCTCTGCGGTTTCGGCGTTATCGACGGCGCAACCACACGGCCCGAGTGGCCCGTCGAGGTCAAGGACATGGCGCAAATGGAGACCATCCTCGCGCCACAACCAGGTGTGCTGATCTTTGAAAAAGAGCTGGGTGACATCGTGGAACGAGGCCAGCGGTTCGCACGGATCCTGCGCCGCCCGGGGGATCCGACCTCAGAAGTGGTGCTGGTGGCCGAACAAACCGGGCGCATGGTCACCCGTTATCGCGATCGATTGATCTCGCAGGGCGTGGTGGTGGCGAAGTTCACCGGCAACCAGGTGTCACGTAATTGGAGCGGAGGGTTGCTGGACCCGAACTGACTGGTTTGAAAGTTGAGGTCCAATTCCCGATAACTACGCTAAATGCCTGTTTAGTCGAGTTAATCGCCAAACGTCGGCTAACATCTATTAAATGCAGCAAAATCCTGACAAAGGAAAAGTACGTGAGCAGGACGATACCAGACGCTACCAAGCAATTAATCGCCGCACTCGATCTGGTTCGACATCAGGAAGGCGGCTATTACCGCCGAACGTTTCAGTCCGACGCTCAATCCATGCTGAGCACTACGGGCGGCCCGCGATACCGCATGACGTCTATCTATTACTTGCTGACCCAGGATTCACCCATAGGTCATTTCCACCTGAACAAGTCAGACATCGTGCATTACTACCATTTGGGTGATGCAATCGAATACACGCTGATTTTTCCAGACGGCAGATTGAAAACGATGGTGATGGGCAGCGACGTAATCGCTGGGCAAAGTTTGCAGTTACACGTACCGGGCGGTATCTGGAAAGCATCACGGCTGATGGCGGGTTCTTCGGGATTCGGCTTGATCAGTGAAGCAGTTTCGCCAGGGTTTGATTTTGCGGATATGGAAATGGGGAGCCGACGAAAACTGAGCGAGCAGTTCCCAGAGCATTTGGGATTGATTGAAAGTCTGACAGACCGATGAAGTTTCAGGGGGACGATTGGAGCCTTGAAATCTGCGTGCAACGAGCCTGATGCTGTAATACTTTGTTACGCATAATGTATATTATGTTAAACGATGTGTTTGGGCGGAACTTCCTATGCTGTCACCAGCCCCCGAAAACCAGATGTGGGTGTTACCAGTTAATCGGAAACCACCGCTGGTTTCGCGGAAAGCCTTTCAGGTCGCGCAGTTGCGCTGCTTACCTAAGCATATTTCTGAGGATTCTCATCTCCAGCGTGCAACGAATAAACGGAACCCAGTTTTACCTAACCCACTGATTTTCCTGATCTTCGAAACAAACCGATGATGTGCTAAAGAAAAATGCAAACCTGCCTCGTCACCTCAGCATGCTTTGATAATTAATCGGAAGAACGAAAAGTCAGCCTCGTTCAACTTGCACAGCTAGTTGATTTTCATCTTAAAATCCGACGAGTTTGTAGCTGCGATACATGCGCACCTTCGCGTCTTGCCGAGACTTAATCGGAAGAAAGTTTGGCCTCGATCAAGAACTCGACGTTATGATTGCCGCACCTCGCGACATTACGTACATTCCAGTGAATGATCATTTCCACTGGTGGGCTCAGATGGACGTTTCATTTCACCCTTTGCTGACGAACCTGGGGCTACCATCGGCAGTTGGCTCTGAGAGTTCCGCAACCGAGAGCTGGTTGATACAGGACTATCTAAGATCGCTTCCCTCAACGCTGCATGCTCAAGAAGGCTATAAGCTCCTGTTGGATTATTATCAGGAAACCAAGTCAAAGCGCGTTGATACGAGGGCAGAACTATACGTAATTGAACGACTGCTTCTGTGGTGTTTTTCTGTAAAGCAGATCTCTCTTCGCATCCTTACCGTTGTAGATGTTGCAGAATTCATTGATTTTTTAATAGCACCACCTGGAGATTGGCTAGGTACAAGGGGAGCCAAGCGGTTTGTAGCCGAACGAGGTGTGTCGAGGTCAAATCCAATGTGGCGTCCATGTTCCACTTCAGTAGTGGATTATGAGCGTGTGCGTTTTACTTTGAATAAATTTCTGAGGTTTGGCTCCGGAGTCGTCGGTCTTGTCATGCGCCCTCCTCCAGCTAAAAAAAACACAGTCAGACAGTGCTGCTGTCAAAATGCAGAAAAAATCGCTTTGGAGTACATTAAGAGACTTGAGCAATATCGGCCAGGTAGGGCTGCTAGTGAACGGGGTCTGTTTTTATTTGCAACTTCGTTTTATCTGCGCATTAGTCACGGTGAGTTGGCAAAATATTGCGATGAATTTGGTATGAGGTGTTTTTTACTGACTGCTGCTGGAGGTGGCTCGTTTAAACTTGCCACAAGCACCGGAATGTTAGAGCGGGAATTACCTATCAGTTATATGAAATTCTTCTTTCGTTGGAGGCAGTATCTAGGGCTTTCTAAGTATCCACAGTCCACAGAGCCGCATGCAATGTTTACGCGTAGGGCTCTAGTGAATTTCACTTGTGAACTACCGGATCTAAGCCCTGATAGCTATCCACCGACTCAGATACTCAAATCGTTATTCTCGATTTGCGTGGTCTGCAAGAGAAAAACTAAAGCTGAGCAAATAGTTAAAATAGAAGCATCCGCGCGCTTCAGGAAGCGAGTTAGTGACAAGCAGCAGACTCATCGAGCATTTCAAGAAATATTTTTAGTCGCCAAGGAAAATCTCCCCAGCTTCCCGGTGACACCAGCCCCTCTTTTCAGCATGTCCTCTCGGAGCTTTACGCCTCTGAGTACTTTAATTAGGGTCAATATACTGGTTGAACTCAATAAGGCTTTGGATGTTGACGTCTGTAGGGATGCCGTATCTTTTTTTGATGTATTGGCGGGGCTAGACTCCAGCCGATTAAAGCTCATGGCTTTCGAGAAGCTGACGCTTTGGGCTCTGTTGATTCTGAAAAAAAATGCGGCTGATCTCTCGGAACATGAGGTGGAGCAGTTTTACGTATTCTGTCTAAACCCTCCATCTGAATGGGTGGTGCAAGGACGCGCGCTTAGGGATAACGGCTTATATGGGGGTCCGAAATTCAGGATCAATCAGACCTGGCGTCCGTTTTATCGAGGAGTCCCCGACAAAGCTACTCAAGTAGCACGCGTGGGGCGGATAATAGGATGGTGCAATTCTTGCTTTGTCACTCTTGTGCGAGCGGGGTACATGCGCAACAACCCATTCTCAAACTTTCACAAATACATAAACTAAAGCGGCAATCACGATCTCTTAAGCTTTGAACGACGGAGCACGGCGCTGCGATGTTCGAATTAATGTGAAGCGGAAAAGTCGTTAGCAGCATCGTTATTCAGTAAATAATCGAGCCGTGCTGCCCTGCTCTTGTCGGCAAACAAGGACAGATCAAATTACAATATAATTGTAAGGCGACCTAGCCCGACAGAGTCTTTGCGTGGCTTTGGCGACAAGCAGTATCCAGGTTGACTGGACTATGCACGGGCTCGAACAGCGAACCGCTGTAAATGTGGCTTGGCGGCCCATCCTAAGCTTCACATGTGTAGCGTGCGCATGAAGTCTCGCGCAGCGCCTGCTGTCAAAGCGGGTTATCTATAGTAATTCAAATTGACCCATATGCCGGCCACTCGCCTCTTTCTTGCCAAGACCGTATCATCTGGATCACGACCGAGCTCGGCTATGCCTGAGCAATGGATTGCTTGGAAGGAGTTGAGATGACCACCCCATCGCGAGAGGACATCATTGGGGCCGCGGCAAACGGCGGCCTGATTGATCTGATTTTCAAGGACAGCTGGCGGTATGACACCGCGCCTTTTTCTCAGTCCTTGATCGATGCTCATAACGCAAAGGAGATCGATCTTCGCGCTTTGCTGCCCCTGCTAGAACCGTCTAGGTCTACGGGCAATGAATGGTATCTCGGGACTGAAATTCTTCTGCCGGCATTGAGCTCCCTCGCTACGAGCTGTGCGGATTTGCTTGAGCTAATAGCTGGAGCAATCCCTTACGATGACCCCATGCTCAGCCATTCCTCCTACGCGGTGATAGTGAACTGGTGCCAGGCTTCGCAAGAGCGCCTCGTTGAGTTGCTGCACCTTATCAAATCGGGCGCCCCGCTTACTCAGCGATTTCATTGCGTCCAGGCATGCATCAGTGCCGGACTGAAATCCGATGCTGAGTTCTACTTGGGCCAGGCGCTAGAGCTTCTCCACAATGGAGATGCCCCTCAGCGTGCCCAAGCTGCCAGAGCTCTCTGCAATTTATCTGCTGAGGTACGAAGCTCGGATGCTGGTTTGGTTGATACCCTCCTCGCTGTGGTCGAGCGTGAGACCGAATCAACAGTGCGGGACGCCCTGCTCACCTTGGCACTTGCATGGCACAAGGATGCCCCGTCGGAACTTCATCACTCAACGTACGAACTGATCACGCAAGCTGCCAGCCCTGTCACTCTGACGGCGAAACAGACGATCGCCCGTGAGCTGCTGGGCAACTCAAATCCATACACCGCCCAAGTCCGTCGCGATCTACTTGCGCTTGTAGCGTCAGGTCAACCAGAGGATGAAATCGTACAGCTGTTGGATGTCGTCTTGGCTGGTCTCATCAGGAACGGTGAGGTGTTGGTGGTTCGCCAGGTGATCGAAAAGTTCATCCTTGATGAGCCCGGCGTCCCATTCACACGTTTCAGCTCTGTGCTACGTCAACTCGAGAGCGGCGACAATACAGTCTTGGATGAGTGGGTGGTGTCTTGGCTTCAGTCAGGGTCAGTGCGCCTCTCCACGGCGCTCAGGCGAGGCCTATTTGCAGCCTGTGAGGGGCGAATATTCACGTTCGATTTCCGCCTAACGTTGGATGTGCCGGATAGCGATTACTTGTACATCGCACGCAAAGCACTTGGAGTCTTTTTCTCAAAGCCCGTTTACATGGCATCCCTGATAGTCAGCCTGATGCGTAATGCCGAGGATGCAACCATGGCGGCGTTGCAGTCCCTTCTGTTCGATCCTGTTCTGATCAACTATTCAGGTTTGCGATCAGATTATCTAGACAAGATAGCGGCCGATGCCACCGATCCCGCTTCGCGGGCAGTCGAGCAAGCATTGCTGGAGCTACAGATGTACCTGGACGGCCTCGGCAACGCACACATCCGCGAGCTGCAGCCGTCGGAGCGTGAGCGTCAACTGGAGCATCATCGACGTAATGAAGAAATGCAAAGTCAAATGGTAGAGGCCCGCAAATCTTCATTCATAGCGAGCCTGGGCAGTGAGAAAATACTGCTCTATGGCACTGGCATGGCCAGCTGGATACCGGAATTCCCACCACCGCAGGGTGTGGCCGAAGGTGAACCGGGGCCTATGCGCCGCATGGAGCAGTCGCTCGCCACTATTCAACACTCCTTCCAGTTAGCGCGGCATTCGGTTCTAGAACCCTCCACGCTGGAGCTCCAGATCCTCAACTTTTTGTACGAGACGCGATCGCAATGAAACTCGTCTTCCGTGAGTACCTCGCCTCGCTCCGCGAACGCAATGAGCTGGACGTAGTTTTGCCTGATCTCTTAAGCGAGCTCGGCTTCAACGTGATCTCGCGTCCATCGACGGGGCCACGCCAATTTGGGGTAGACGTTGCCGCTATCAGCCCGGAGGTGGACGGCGAGCAGAAGCTTTACCTCTTTACAATCAAGCAGGGAGATTTGACCCGGGCCGAGTGGGATGCGGTACCCCAGGGAGTCCGAACCTCGATCAACGACATCATTGACGTCTATATCCCCAAGCGGATCTCTGCGCAGTACGAGTCACTGAAGATCGTCATTTGCCTGTGCTTCGGCGGTAGTGTGAAAGAGGCTGTGAGGGACAACCTGACAGGTTTGATCAGCAGGCTTACCGATGAGCGAATTTCCTTTCAGGAGTGGAATGGCGATTACATGGCGGGCTTGCTCGCTGACGGATTGCTCCAGCACCAGCACGTGAGCAAGACTCTTCAGTCTCGGTTTCAGAAGTCAATCGCGATGCTCGATGAGCCTGATGTCTCTGTTCGCCATTTCACTGCGTTGATTGAAGGACTCGCGGAGGCGGATAACCTGGACGCCTCTCAGCGGCTCGCCACGCTGTGAATCGCCCCGGGTTTCGTAGACACCTCCATGCCTTAAACTAAGGCCAATCAGGAGGTGCCATGAGCAACCCACGTTATCCCGAAGAATTCAAAATCCAAGCGGTCAATCAAGTGACCGAGAAGAAGTTGCCTGTCGCTGATGTGGCGGCGCGTCTTGGCGTGTCGACGCATAGCCTCTATGCCTGGATAAAGCGCTACAGCAAACCTCAGGCAGAACGGCAGCAAGACGATGATCAGCACGCTGAACTGCGTCGTCTGCGAGCCGAACTCAAGCGGGTCACCGAAGAGCGAGACATCTTAAAAAAGGCCGCCGCGTACTTTGCCAAGGAGTGCGGTTGAAGTACGCCTTTATCAAGCAGCGAGCGGGCGACTATTCGATTCGACGGCTTTGCCTGACGCTGAAAGTCCATCCCAGCGGTTATTACGCCTGGCTGTCTGAGCCGCAATCTGTACGCGCCAAAGACGACCAGCGACTGCTGGGTTTGATCAAGCATTCCTGGCTGGAGAGCGGTGGCGTTTATGGCTATCGCAAAGTCCATGACGATCTGCGCGAAGTCGGTGAGGATTGTGGTCGGCATCGTGTGGCGAGGCTGATGCGTCTTGAAGGTCTGCGCTCTCAGACAGGGTATCGACGCCGTCCTGGCAAATACGGCGGTAAGCCAGCGGTCGCCTCACCCAATTTACTGAAGCGCCAGTTCGATGTCGTAGAACCCAACAAAGTTTGGGTCACCGACATCACTTACATTCGTACGTATGAAGGCTGGCTGTATTTGGCGGTGGTGCTGGATCTGTTTTCTCGTCAGGTCGTTGGCTGGTCAATGAAGTCGCAGATGACCAGTGATTTGGCCATTGATGCGTTATTGATGGCGGTTTGGAGGCGAAAACCGAAACAAGAGGTGATGGTTCACTCCGACCAGGGCAGCCAGTACAGCAGCTCCGATTGGCGCAGTTTTTTGAAGGCAAACAATTTGGTTGCCAGCATGAGCCGCCGAGGCAATTGTCATGACAACGCCGTGGCTGAGAGCTTTTTCCAGCTTCTGAAACGGGAACGAATCAAGCGGAAAATCTACACCTCACGGCAAGATGCTCGTAGTGATGTGTTCGATTACATCGAGATGTTCTACAACCCAAAACGCCGCCATGGTTTCAACAATCAGCTGTCACCGGTAGAGTTTGAAAAACGTTACGCAATGAGCTTGCAAGGTGTCTAGAGAATCCGGGGCGATTCAGTTCGCTCTCAAGTGCCTCGGCTCGGGAGACCAATAGCTTACGCTCGTGCTCGAACTCTGCTCGTGCCTCAAGAAAGGCCTGGCTGCCCTCCTCCTGGACTTGATCCAACAAGCTTTCGACGACCCCGCGCAGCGCGCCGCTCATACGTTCACGAGGGTTCGCTTCTGATCCTGGTGATTCCAGCTGCTTTAGATACCGAGCGATCGTAGTCTTTGAACCCGTATTTCCAATCTCCACCCGGACTGCATCAATGCTGGGATAAACACCACGCATTAGCAGACTGTTCCGGGCCTTTTGTACCACCGCTAGGTTAACGCCGCCTCGCGCCATACACCCTCCAGATGATTTCGTGTCATGCCACATGTCATGCAATTACATAATACAAAAAAGCCAAACTTTGCTGGAAAGTTGCCGACAACTGGCAAGATATAATCGAGCGTTATCGCATCATAGAGCTGGTTTTCGTTTTTTCCAGCGTGGGAAAAGGTACGTTTGGCGTAGGAACGATATGAACATGGCGGATCGCTACCTGCAGGCCGGCACCCGGGAAAATACCCGGCGCAGCTATCGTGCAGCGGTGGAACATTTCGAAGTGACTTGGGGTGGCTTCCTCCCCACGACGGGCGATGGCATCGTGCGCTACCTCGCCGAGTACGCGGACAAGCACACCATCAGCACGCTGAAGCAGCGCCTGGCCGCCCTCGCCCAATGGCACATCACGCAGGGATTCCCCGACCCCACCAAAACACCTACCGTGCGGCAGATGATCAAGGGCATCCGCGCGTTGCATCCCGCTCAGGAGAAACAAGCGACTCCCCTGCTCCTGCAGCACCTGGAACAAGCTGTTCAGTGGCTGGAGCAGGACGCGGAGAAAGCAGCTGCCCGCCAGGATCTGACCACCCTGCTGCGCAGCCGGCGTGACATGGCCTTGGTGCTGATCGGGTTCTGGCGTGGTTTTCGCGGGGATGAGTTGTCGCGCTTGCAGATTGAGAACACCCAAGCGCAGGCAGGGGTGGGCATTACCTTCTACCTACCGCACAGCAAGGGCGATCGCCAGCACCGCGGCACGACGTTCCGTACACCTGCCTTGAAGAAGCTTTGTCCGGTGCAAGCCTATGTGAACTGGATCACCATCGCCGGCATTGCACATGGCCCAGTCTTCAGAAAGCTCGATCGTTGGGGGCATCTAGCTGAAGACGGCTTTAACGCTAACAGCCTGATTCCACTGCTGCGGCGAATTTTTAATCGCGCGGGGGTGTCTGGCGATCTTTACACCAGTCACTCATTACGTCGCGGCTTCGCCACCTGGGCAGCGGCCAATGGCTGGGATATCAAAGCGATGATGACGTACGTCGGCTGGAAGGACATGAAGTCAGCCATGCGCTACATCGACACGGCAGATTCCTTTGGGGAGTTGGCGACAAGTCGGCCACTCACTTCATCAGCTATTTCCCAAGTGCAAGCGTTGACAGTGGCTGAAAATCCCTAAGGGCCGGATGAAGTGTCGCGAGTAAATTTGTTTCACCGTTGATGGAGCGGATGGACTCGGTTCGCGTGGTTGCGCGCCATCGAATGAAATGTTGTGCGCGGTCAACTTGGGCGCGGCTGACTAGTGGGCCGATGGAGGTTGCCGAATCGTGATGGTTGTCGACTAGTACCGCTCTGACTGAAGTCTTTATCCTTTTAAGCGCATCCTTAAAGCGCGCGCGACGCAACCATAGTCTTGTGCCAGCAACCCAGGCCCGACGGTTGTTCGTAAAGGCCGCATACAGTGTCAGGGGAACTGCGTCGTCGAGAGTTCTGCCTCATCCAGCACTATAGAGGCAGTTGCCCTGCGTTATCGTAGACACCCATCGCTCGCAAGCTCGCTCCTACAGGAGAACTCGGTCTGCTGTGAGAATCAGATGTCCAGTACTAGGGTCTCACTGCCTGCGGCCGGCACGGCGCAGCAGATCAGTACTTCATCCGCCGCCAAGCCTTGTTCCGGGGTGTTGAGGTAGTGGACCTGCCCACTGGTCATCTTGGTAGTACAGGTGCCGCAGGAGCCGCCACGGCAGCTGAACTCAGGGTTAAGGCCGCGGGCTTCCGCCAGTTCCAGTAGAGTCCCGGTGCCTGGCTCCCAGCGCGCTTCCTTGCCGGAAGTGGCGAACAGCACCTTCACAGGCTCACTGGCGATAGGCACCTGCAGTGCGGCGGGAACGCTGACTTCGGCGTCACGCACTAGCGTGGACGGTCCGAATGTCTCGGCATGAATGCGGTCATCTGGGATGCGCATTTTGCGCAGGCCGTCATACAACGCCTGGGTGAAACTCCCCGGCCCGCACAGGTAAAAGTCGTAGTCGTTGAGCGGCAGCAGGGTCTTGAGCAGTTCGACATCGATCCTGCCGGCCAGGTCATAACTCTCGCCACCGCCCTCGGTCGGCGGCTGGCTGACCACCCGCAGGACTTTGACCTTGTCCCCTGCCCTCGCCACTAACTCTTCGAATTCCTCGCGAAAGGCCAGGTCGTCCACCGAGCGACTGCTTTGTAACACCCAGGTCGGGCGCATGCGGTTAATGCGTTTTCCTTCGTAGACTACTTCCCGCAGCATCGACAACATCGGCGTAATGCCAACGCCCGCCCCCAGAAGCACAAGAGGACGCCGCTCCGAGGGTTGAACCGTGAAATGCCCCTGGGGTGCCCGCGCTTCGATCAAGTCACCGACCTGAATCCGATCGTGCAGATGTGAAGACACCACGCCATCACGCTTGACGCTGATGCGCAAAAATTGATCCGAGGGTGCACTGGACACGGTGTAGGTACGAATCGTCGGCGGTTGCCCATCCAGCAACAGCCGCACAGGCATGTGTTGGCCCGGCTCGAATCTGGGCAAACCAACGCCATCGCACGACTCAAAATAGAACGAACGAATACTGCGGCTTTCATCGACGATGCGCGCCACCCGCAGCGGACGCCAGTGAGTACGAAGGGCTTCGGCCTCCAATCGCTCCGCAGCCTGCTCCCAACTTCCTGTCATTGTCGAGTTGAGTGATTCGCCTTCGGCCTGGTCGGCCCAGCGCAATGCCAGCGCAGCCTGACGGTGAACGATGCGCTGCGGCGTGAAACGCCAGAGCCGCTCGGCGCCTTGGAACGCGGCGATTTCCGGGTCGTCTAGCAGTACTTCAGCGGTGCCGGTCATTTGTAGCAGGTCACCGTTCTCGAAATTGATAAACGTCAGCCCGGCACGGGGGTTGAGCAAGATGTTGCCCAGGGTGTTGAAAAAAAGGTTGCCGGAAAAGTCCGGGATAGTGAGCGAGCCGTCTTCTTCCATTCGTACAAAACCAGCCTTGCCGCCGCGATGAGAGGCATCGACTTGGTTCTGACCATCACGCACGACGTAGGTCGCTACATAAAACGAATCCGCCGATGTGACCATGCGGCGTATCAGTGGATCGGTCACGGTCAGCTCTTGAGCGATGTCTGCCGTCTCTTCGACGAACTCGTACTGACGCAGATTAATGTAGCGTGGGCAGTTACCATAGGCTTGAGTCACGACGATCTCGATACGATCGTCCAGCGCCCGCAGTACATTGCCATTCATACGATTGCGGCGGCGAGTGTGCAACTCAATGCCTAACATACCTATCGCATCGCCCGGCTGCATGCCTTCATGAGCAGGATCGTTAGGCTGTGGTTCGAGCTTGATCTGTAAAACTTCCGGTGTGGGAGAGATCATGAAGCCCGGTTGCCCGGTGCGAAGGGTGGCCCACACATCGCCTTGCCGATCCACGGCGCCCAACACCACAAAAGGTAGTTGCGAATAAAACTCGCGATGCTGGTCCGGCATCCACGTCCGCGACATCTGCCGCTGACCGACACCCACCATCATGTCCACTGCACCGACGGCGCGCTGTAAAGTCAATTCACCTTCATGCCAAGGTGAAGATCGAGGTTTTGAGGTGTCGTCCATTCGCTTTCCCCTTGCGCCCGCCGTAACGGTCTGTCTGCTTCGTCACCTCAAACGTGGAGGTGAACTGAGTCAGGCGCATGTTGACGCTGAAGTGCCTGTGGCGGAATGGGCACAAAATGCAATCCAGCATTTCAGAAAATGAAATGCTGGGGCGTCAATAGCGAGTTTGTGAATCCCTGTAGAGCGAGTTGGCGAAGGCACCCCGTATGACTACTCCGAAGGCGTTAGCTAAAAGTCGTTCGAGGATCGCTTTACGTGCATGGACGTGGACAGCATCGACTTCGTCTGGATTCACGACACCTCCAAGGTTTTCCACGATGACGCCTAGCTCGCAAAGTTCGAGAACCCCGCACTGGTGCGTTCCTGTCGACTCAAGCTCATGAATCACAACTGCCGCCTAACCATACGCTCACGCCTTGTAAAAATAATCAGCGGTGAGCGTTTGTCGCCTTGGCGTGACTTTTCATATCACGCCAGAGCGCGCTTGGCCGCCGTTTTGATGTGGGTGCTGTACAGCGTCAACCCGGTGAACGCCAGGCCACCAACCAGGTTGCCCAGCACGGTCGGGATCTCATTCCAGACCAGGTAGTCCATCACCGAGAACCCGCCACCCATGATCATCGCCGACGGAAACAGGAACATGTTGACCACCGAGTGCTCGAACCCCATAAAGAAGAACAGCATGATCGGCATCCACATGGCGATCACCTTACCGCTCACCGAGGTCGAGATCATCGCGCCGACCACACCCATGGAGACCATCCAGTTGCACAGCATGCCGCGCAGGAAAATCGTGATCCAGCCGCCCACGCCATAGTGTGCATAACCCAGGGTGCGGGCCTCGCCGATGCTGGCGATCTTTTCCCCGACCGCGCCCGGACCGGTATTGAAGCCGTAGGTAAAGACGAACGCCATCATGAACGCCACGGTCAGCGCACCGGCAAAGTTACCGACAAACACCAGCCCCCAGTTGCGCAACACACCGCGCACGGTGACGCCCGGACGCTTGTCCAGCAGCGCCAGTGGCGTGAGCATGAATACCCCAGTCAGCAGGTCGAAACCCATCAGGTACAGCATCGAGAAGCCCACGGGGAACAGCACCGCACCGAGCAGCGCGGAACCGCTCTGCACCGCGATGGTGACCGCAAACACTGCGGCCAGAGCCAGAATCGCCCCCGCCATGAAACTGCGAATCAGGGTGTCGCGGGTCGACATGTGAATTTTCGATTCGCCGGCATCGAGCATCTTGGTGACGAATTCGAATGGAAGTAGATAGGACATTGGGCTTTCCTCGTAGCTGATTTTTCAAAAGCGGAACGGCTGCTCGATCACCAGGACCGGTAAGGCAGGAACTTGCCATTGAGGGTCAGCAGGACGCGATCGCCCTTGGGGTCTTCAATTTTTTCGACATGCATGGAGAAGTCGATGGCGCTCATGATGCCGTCGCCAAATTTTTCCTGGATCACGTCCTTGAGCGTCGGGCCGTAGACACCCACCACCTCGTACAGGCGATAGATCAGCGGGTCCTGGGGCACGGTCTTTTCCCAACTCTTGACCGGGAACTCGGTCATGGCTATGGCCACGTCTTCACCCAACTCCAGCACCTCACAAATACGCGCGGCGACATCCGGCGAGGCGCTGTTCATGCCGTAGCACACCGAGGCCAGCCACACCGGCGCCTTTCTGACCAGTTCGCTCAAGTGGTCCCAGGTCATTTCCTTGCGAGCCTTGGCGGCCATGATGGTGTGATGCATTTCGACTTTGTTCATGTTGAAGATCTCTCTTGTGGGTTTTAGCGATACTGGAGAGATAGCGAGAGTCGTGCCAATTGCTAAATTATTCTTATCACGTTGATTTTTAGAGGTTTATTCTCAGAATAGTTTCAAAAGAAACTAACGAATTATCGTAAATAACGAAACTTGGTTAATTAATTTACGATTTTCCGTATATTCGACGTACCGTATCAGTTAGGGTCTCCCGGACCATGTCCACCGCCATCGACAAAATATCCGCTGCTTACGCTCCGCTCGCCATGCTGGTGGTGGACCCGGCATCGGACGCTCTGGTCCAGGTCAATGCCGCCGGCCTCGCTCTGCTTGGCTGCGAAGAGAATGCTACTTCCCTCACCCGCTTCAGCCATTTCTTCGGCAGCGCCATCGCACTGTGGGTCAGCTTCACCGACGAGGTGCTAACTCAGGGCGAAGCCTGGTCCGACGATCTCAGCCTGCTCGACCTGACCCGCAAACACCACGCCGTCGAAGTCAACGCCCGGGCACTGGAGGATGGCCAGCGCATCCTGCTGATGATCCAAGACCGCGATCAGCTGGAAACCCGCCGCAACCGTTCCGAAGCCCGCCGCCAACATCGCTTGGGCCACGTTGGCTGGGAGCGCATCACTCAAGTGTTCGAACGCATCGAGCGACAGAACCGCCTGATCCTCGGCGCCGTAGGTGAAGGCATCTACGGGCTGGACGCCGCTGGGCAAACCACCTTCATCAACCCGGCCGCCGAACGGATTCTCGGGTGGAGCGCAGGGGACATGGTCGGCCATGACGCCCACCAGTTGTTTCACCACAGCCACAGTGATGGCAGTCTGTTTGAAGTACAGCAGTGCTCCATTCACACCTCGTTCAGCGACGGCCAGGTGCGCCGTGTCGACAACGAGGTGTTCTGGCACAAGAACGGCGAAGCCATACCCGTGGAGTACACCAGCACACCGATTTTCGAGATGGGCCGCCTGGTGGGGGCGGTGGTGTTGTTCCGCGACATTCGTGAGCGGCAGCGGGCCGAACTGCGGTTGCGCGAAGCCTTGAATGAAGTGGAGCAACTCAAGCAACGTCTGGAGCTGGAAAACCAATACCTGCAGGAAGAGATCAAGGCGGAGCGCAATCACCACGAGATCGTTGGCGACAGCCCTGCGGTGCTGCACCTGATCCGCCAGATCGAACTGGTGGCGCCAACCGACGCCAACGTGCTGGTCACTGGCGAATCCGGGACCGGAAAGGAATTGATTGCTCGGGCGATCCACGCAAGCAGCCGGCGCAGCGACCGCCCGTTAATTCGCGTCAACTGCGCGGCGATTCCTCGGGACTTGTTCGAAAGCGAGTTTTTCGGTCACGTCAAAGGCGCCTTCACAGGGGCCACCAATGATCGGGTCGGACGCTTTGAACTGGCCGATGGCGGCACGCTGTTTCTCGATGAGGTGGGCGAAATCCCCTTGGAGCTGCAAAGCAAACTGCTAAGGGTGCTGCAGGACCAGCAGTTCGAACGGGTGGGCGATAACCTGACCCGAGCGGTGGATGTGAGGGTGATTGCCGCCACCAACCGCGACCTGCGGGAGATGGTCGCCGCTGGCGGATTTCGTGAAGATTTGTACTTCCGCTTGAACGTGTTTCCGGTGCGTTCGGTGCCCTTGCGCGAACGCCTGGGCGACATACCGCTGTTGGCTGGCCACTTTCTTGAGCGCGCCTGCCAGGCCTTTAACAAACCGGGAGTGCGTCTGCCGTTGACCCAGGTCGAGGTGCTCAAGCGTTATCCGTGGCCGGGCAATATTCGAGAGCTGGAAAACGTGATCGAGCGACAGATCATCGTCTCGCAGGATGGCCGCTTACGCTTCGATGAGCTATTGCCGGCCGCCGCTCGCGAGCAGATTGAGACACCCGTAGAACCGCTGGACGACAGCGAACCGCTGCGCGATGAGATTGTGCAACAGCAACTTCGCCTGAACACCGTGGCGATGCTCAAACGCACTGGAGGCAAAGTCTCCGGCGAAGGCGGAGCTGCGCAACTGCTGGGGCTCAAACCGACCACCCTGGCCTCACGCCTGCGCAAATGGAACATTGATCCGCGGAATTACAAACCCGGTCGCCGCGAGTGATAACGGGCTTCGTCTGGTTATCCGCAGCGTCTATGAGACCATCGCGAGCAGGCTCGCTCCCACAGGGACGCAGGCTGCCAGAATGACCGAGTTACCGGAGGTCGGTGCGAACTGGCAATCAACCAACTTGCTCAATCATCGTCAGCGCCTGCTTGCTCCCATTGGGTCTGAGGCATGGCTCAAAACCTTTGCTCAATCACCTCGCCGCTGCCCGTTTTCCCTGAATCAAGCTCTCGGCCCGGTCAGAGCTGATCTGGTCCACGAGGTAACGCGCATCCTTGGCCACCCCGGAAAACCGCCCCGAGCCCCAGGTGTACAACCAAGGCAACCCAAGGAAGTACAACCCCGGCTGCGCGGTCACGCCGCGCTGATGGCCCGGATGGCCACGGCCATTGAAGACCGGTGCCTCGACCCAGGTGAAGTCCGGGCTGAAGCCGATACACCAGATGATGCTGGTGATGCCAGCCGCCACAAGGTCCACTTCACTGCGTTCTTGCTCAGGCGTCCAGTTGGGAACATAGCGCTCACCGGCCGGCGCCTCGATGCCGTGCTGTTCGATGTAGTTGTCGATCGAGCCGTTGATGCGGTTGTACACCGCATCGGCGCTGTCGAGGCTCTCCGCTAGGTTAAGCGCGAACTGCATCCGCGTGCCCTGCAAGCCTTCTAGTCGACCGAGCAATTCCATGCCTTCCACGGCAAACTTGCGCAGGTCGATGTCGCGCCCGCCGTCACGCCCGGTGACGTAGTGGTTGGTGTTATCGCGAACGCCTTCGCGCAACGGATGGGTGTCAACCCCGATTTCGTAGTAGCCCATTTCCGCCAGCCAATCGACCACGTCCTTGCCCCGGTAGAAGCGTGCGCAACGCGGTGCATCACCGACCGCCAGAAAGACCTTGCGCCCGGCCAAGTGAAGGTCTTCGGCGATTTGCGCCCCCGATTGTCCAGATCCGACCACCAGCACATTCCCGGCAGGCAAGGCCGCGGGATTGCGGTACTGCTCCGAATGCAACTGATGAACGCCCGCAGGCAGACGCTCGGCCAGGCGCGGAATGATTGGCGTGTGATAACCACCCGAAGCAACAATCACCTGATCGGCCGAAAACTCGCCCTGGGAGGTATGCACCTCGAAACCACCGATGGCGCGCGGCACCACGCGCTGTACTGTCACGCCCTCGCGCACCGGCGCATTCACCGCTTTAACGAAGCCCGCCAGGTACGCGTTGATCTCGTCTTTTTTCATGAACCCGTGAGGATCGGCGCCCTTGAAATCATCGACGTAGGTGTAACCCGGTAAGGCGCACTGCCAGTTCGGCGTGACCAGGCTGAAGGCATCCCAGCGCTGGTTGCGCCATGTGTGGGTGACGCTGTGCTTTTCCAGCACCAGATGATCGACCCCTTCCTGTTGCAGGTAGTAGCTGGCAGACAATCCGGCCTGCCCGCCGCCGACGACGATCACGCTGTGGTGTTGAGTTTTGATGGAAGTGAGGTGGCTGGTCATAACGTTGCTCCGGTCATCGGTGACGATAAAAATTCAGAAAAATCAGAACGAGCTCCAGCCCGCACCGATCACTTGCCCCGCGCCCTCGGTGCGCATGCTGATCACGTTCACCCGCCCCTCGACGTCGGCCGGTTCAACCAGATAACTGGCCTGACCCTTCAGCGAACTCAAGGTGTCCATGGCCGAACTGCAATAGAACCCCTTGACCTCCTTGACCCGTTCCGAGGCGTTGTTCAGCGCGCTTTCGATGCGCTGCAAAAAGTCCGGCAGCGGGTAACTGGCGCCCTCTTCTAGGTATTGGAAAATCACCGTTGAAGGCGAGTAACCGGTGGCTTCGCGGCCATTGGGCCAGCGGATCTTGAAGTTGACGGCGGGCATGTCAGTGCTCCTGTTGCTTGAGGTTTAAAGGGGTCAGGTCCAGATGGGGATAGCTGAAACCGGTGAAGGCCTGCTCGCGCAGATTCCAGAACAGGCCGCGTTGTTCGCCGTGGCGGACGGTCATGACGCCGCTGGCATCGACCGCGCCAATGCGCTCACAGCGCAGCCCTTCGAAGGCGAAAGCGGTCTGGACCTGGTCCCAGTCACCTTCATCGAGGGTCATCAGAAAGCCGTAGCTGGGGAACACCTGCAGCCAGCGCACAAGGTCGGCATCCGGCGGGCACGGCAGCGCCGCCAGATCGACGCTCGCGCCGCAACCGGTGGTTTCCAGCAGCATCAACAGGCTGCCCAGAACCCCGGCGTTGCTGATGTCCTTAGCGGCGTGTAGCAATCGGGCATCGGCCAGGCGCGGCAGCACGTCGAGCTTGCTGCGCAGGCGTTCGGCGGGCACGCCTTCGAATGCCTTCCAATAGGTACTGTCAGCGTGCCAGGCACCTTCAAGATCCACGGCCATGGCGATAACCTGCCCTGGCGCGACATGGAGGGTCGACAACAGGTGTTGCGCTGTGCCAGTAATCGCCACGGCCAGCGCCGTCGGGTTACCGCGGGTGAGGCTGGTATGCCCTCCGGCGAGCAATAGGCCGTAGGCCTCACACGCCGCACAGATACCCGCCAGAATCTGCTGCGCAGCCGCGTTGTCGTGGTGCCAATAGGCATTAACCACCGCCGTCGCGCGGCCGCCCATGGCGGTGATGTCGCTGACATTGGCCATGACCGCCGACCATCCCGCAAACCACGGCGCCGCCTCGACGAAGGCCGGCAACATGCCTTCGATGGCAAGCAGTTGAAAGTGATTGCCACAGGCAATGGCCGCGGTGTCGTCGCCGGGCAAGGCGTACAGCTGTTCACGGGTCAGGGCTTGTTTAGTGCTGCCCATGACCGCCGCCGGCTGCTGGATCGCCTGTTTCGACAGCATCGCGGGGGTGCTGCGCAGGGTGTCGATCAAAATCGCGAGATCATTCATGGCGCGCCACCTTCAGCGCCCGCAACGACACCTGACGCGGCATCAACGGGTAGCTCGCCAGATCCGCCTGCATCAGGCAATGAGGCTGGCCGAGCAACTCCAGTTGTTCCAGGCTGTGCCAGCGCAAACCATGGAAATAGCCTTCGTTCTGCGCCTGAACCGTGGCGCGGAACACCTCGCAGCCCAGGTCCTTGGCCCGTGACACCGCTTCGTTGACCAACGCCTTGCCGATCATGCTGTGCCGCCGATACGCCGGCGCCACGCACAAGCGTCCGCCAAACCACAGACCCGGATCCGGCTGGTAGATGCGCACCGCGCCCACCACCTGATCGGCGATCCCGCAATTGCCGGCCAGGGCGACGATGGCAATTGCCTGGAAGTCATGGCTGTCCTTGTCCTGCACCAACAGTTGTTGCTCATCGGAAAACACCGAGCGGCGCAGGGCGAAATACGCCTGTTTCTCCCAGTGTTCACGGGCGGGCTTGACCAGCAACTCACCGGCGCGAAACGGCTCGAACGTGCTGTCGACCAAAGCAAAGACGGAATGGGCCATGGGAGTTCTCCGGCTTATTCGTAGTTTTTCAGGGCCGAGCACGCGCCACATTTGGCGCAGCCGGCGTTGATCTGATCGGAGTGCAGACCATGACGGCGCAGGCTCGCGCCGATCTGCGGATACAGGCGAGCCATCATGGCGCTGTCGGGTTTGGGGTGATGGGCCAACGGTGTGCCGTCGATGGGCACGAACGGCACCACGAACGGGTACACGCCAAGGGCGCACAAACGCTCGCTCATCTCGCTGATGGCCGCTTCGCTGTCACCCAGGCCGGCGAGGATGTAGGTGCTGACCTGGCCGCGACCGAACACGTCGACCGCTGCGCTGAAGGCTTCGAAGTAACGACTCAGCGGTACTTCGGCCTTGCCCGGCATGATCCGCTGGCGCACTTCGTCGGTGACCGCTTCCAGGTGCATGCCTAGGGATACCACGCCACTGTCGGCCAGGCGCTGGAACCAGCGATCATCGTCCGGCGGCTCGCACTGCGCCTGGATCGGCAGGTCGACTGCCGCTGTCACGGCTGCGGCGGATTCACACAGGATCGACGCACCGCGGTCCGGGGTTTGCGGCGTGCCGGTGGTCATCACCATGTGCTTGACGCCATCGAGCTCCACCGCGGCCTTCGCCACTTGCGCCAATTGCTGCGGACGCTTGCGAGCGATGGTCTTGCCCGCTGCCAGCGACTGGCCGATAGCGCAGAACTGGCAGGAGCTGCCGCGATCGTTGAAGCGAATGCAGTGCTGCAATACCGTGGTCGCCAACACGTCGCGGCTGTGCAGCGTGGCGATTTTCCAGTAGGGAATGCCGTCGGCGGTGCTCAAGCCGTAGAAGTTCGGCACTCCGGGCATCTGTACCTGACCGACCTGCAAGCCTTCACGGAAGATCAACGCCTGGCTGCCATCAGCACTGGGTTGCGCCTGGTAAGGCGAGGTCTGCGAGGCCTGGTTGAGGATCGGCACCATCATGGTCCGGCTGCCGAACGTCAGCGCCTTGTGGTCCGACGGCCCGGCGCCGCCCTGGCGGGACAGGCCGTTTTGCGCCGCTGGCCAGCGCACGCCGTGGCACTGCAACTCGGCCAGCAGTTCATTTGTTTGCATGATCGAGCTCCTCGGTAGCAGCCGTTGCCAAATGGGCAGCACGCTCATGCACATAGGCCGTGGGCGTGCGGTCGATCAGCAGGCTGAGCAGTTCCGGACGACTGTAGTGCCCGACCGAATCCATCATGCGTTTGCGCTTGTCGATCAGCGCCAGGTCGAGGTCGGCAATCACCACGCCTTCGTTGGCACGCAGCGGCTCGCCGAGCAACTTGCCCTCAGGTGAAACGATGGCAGTGAAGCAACCACCGGAGATCGGGCCCAGGCCACAACCGGTGTCCTGCATGATCTGGCCTTGCTGATCGGCATCCAGCCAAGCAGTGGCGTTGACTACGAAACAGCCGGACTCCAGGGCGTGATGGCGAATGGTGACTTCGATCTGTTCGGCGAAGATGTCGCCCACCAGGGAGCCGGGAAACATCGCCGCGTGGATCTGCTCGCCGTCGGCCATCAAGGCGTAGCGCGCCAGCGGGTTGTAATGCTCCCAGCACGCCAGCGAACCGATGCGCCCGATGGCGCTGTCGACGGCGCGCAGGCCGGAGCCGTCGCCCTGCCCCCAGACCATGCGCTCGTGGTAGGTCGGGGTGATCTTGCGGCGATGCTGGATCAGCGTGCCGTCGGCGTCGAACAGCAGCTGGGCGTTGTAGATCGTGCCGCCATCGCGCTCATTGACGCCGATGGACACCACCATCCCCGCCTGCTTGCACGCCTCGCCAATGGCCAGGGTGGCGGCGGACGGTACAGTGACCGATTGATCGAGCAGTTTCAGGTGCTGGGCACCCATGGTGAAGGCCGGCTGCACAAAGGAAAAATACGGGTAGTACGGCACCACCGTCTCCGGGAACACGGCGAACTGCACGCCTTGCTGGCCCAAAGCGATGATCTGTTGGCAGACCTTGTCCACGGTGCCTTCGCGGCTGTAAAGCACGGGGCTCAGTTGAACGGCTGCTGCGCGAATGATGGGCATGATGGGGGTCCTGAAGTGTTGTGTGTTCACAAGATCGATGTCGCTGTTGTGGCGAGCGAGCTCGCTCGCCATAGGGGTATTTCAGCGGCGCTGTCAGGCCGTCCAGGTATCAATGATCATTGCGCCCTCGCGGCGCATCAGCAGGCGCAGGTCCATCACGTCCAGCGGGTTGATCGGGCGGATGCCTTCGATCAGGGCTTTTTCGGTCTGGCCGTACAGGGCTTGCAGGGCAAAGCGGCAGGCGTACACCTCGCCGCCCTCCTCCATGAACTGCATCAATTGCTTGTTCACCGCCAGGTGCCCGGGAAACGCCTCGGCGCCCAAGGTCGGGAAGCCGCGTTGCACGCCCAGTTGCACGCCCGGCCCGTACAGCAGGATTTTTGTTTCGAAGCCTTTGCGCAGCAGGCGCTTGGCCTGAAGCATGTTGACCAGGCCGATGGAGCCTTCAAAGGCGATGGTGTGGAAGGTGATCAGTACTTTTTCGCCCGGTTCGGCTTTGATGTCCTCGAAGACTTTCTCTTCGTAATTGACCAGGAAGTCGCCGTCTTTGTAATGGGGGATGTCCACGGTTGGCATAGTGTCGCTCTCCAGTGTCTTCGTGCTTGAACGTCAGCCTGAGTTGGCTGCCGGGTTGCAGGAGATAGAGCGAACGCCGTGCCAGAAAATAAAACGTTTTTCTGCAGTGGGTTAAGCATCTGATTTATATGAAGATACCAATCTGATCCGGTTTTTTTTCCAGCATCTGATGCTATCGCCGAACCACGCATTCCCGTAGAAATACGAATATTCGTAGCCACAGAACACGAGATTTCGTAGCCATGAACGAAGCAGACTCCCTCAGCGGTTGGGCCGACCTGGCGTATTCCTCGCGGCACATGGTGTTCGAGCATTGCGCCGAAGCCATCGCGTTGCTCAATCCCTACGCAGATCGGCTGGTGGACCTCAACATCGCCGCCTGCAAACTGCTCGGCTATCCCAGGCAGGAGCTTCTTGAACTGCCGGTGAGCAAACTCTTCGGTCATCAACTGGCAGACTTGATCGTCTTCACCCAGGCGGTGATGGACAAGGGACGCGGCTGGAGCGACGAGCTCAGTTGCAACTGCAAGAGCGGCGAACGCATCGAGCTGGAAATCTCCGCCACCACCTTGCAGGTCAAGGGCGAGCAGCAGCTGATTCTGGTAATGCGCGAACTCAGCCTGCAGAAGTACCAGCGCGACCAGGCGGACACCGAACGCACCATGCGCGGCGGGCTGATCGAGTGGCGCAATATCCTCAACCTGTTCCAGGAAAACGAGCGCGATAACCAGTTGCTGCTCAGCTCCGTGGGCGACGGCATCTACAGCATCGACAGCGAAGGCCTGGCCACCTTCGTCAATCCAGCCTGCGCGCGCATGCTGGGCTGGGAAACCCAGGACATGATCGGCAAGAACATCCACCGCATTCACCACCATACCCATGCCGATGGCAGCCATTACCCGGTGGAACAGTGCCCCATCTACAAAGCGGTGCACGACGGTGTGATCCACGAAGGTCGTCAGGAGATTTTCTGGCGCCGCGACGGCAGTTCGTTCCCGGTGGAATTCACCAGCACCCCGGTGATCTCCGATGGCCGTATCGTTGGAGCCGTGGTGGTGTTCCGTGACATCACCGAGCGGCGCAGCACGGAAAACCAGCTGCAAAGCGCCCTCGAAGAACTCAAGGTGCTCAAGGATCGGCTGGAAGAGCAAAACGCCTATCTGCAGGAAGAGATTCACATCGAGCACAACTACCGCGAGATCGTCGGCCAGAGCGAACCGATCAAGAAAATTATCCGGCAGATCGACGTGGTCGCGCCCACCGATGCCAGCGTGTTGATCAACGGTGAATCGGGCACAGGCAAGGAACTGATCGCCCGCGCGATTCACCAGGCCAGCCGCCGTAACGGCCACCCGCTGATCCGGGTCAACTGTGCGGCGATCCCCGCAGAACTGTTCGAGAGCGAATTCTTCGGCCACATCCGCGGCGCCTTTACCGGCGCCGTGCGCGATCGGGTCGGCCGCTTCGAGCTGGCGGATGGCGGCACGCTCTTTCTCGATGAAATCGGCGAAATCCCCCTTGAGCTGCAAAGCAAACTGCTGCGTGTGTTGCAGGAGGGGCAATTCGAACGGGTCGGCGAAGAGCGCACGCGCAAGGTCGATGTGCGGATCGTCGCCGCGACCAACCGCGACCTGCGCCAGGAAGTGGCGACCAAGCACTTTCGTGAAGACCTGTATTTCCGCCTCAACGTGTTCCCGATCCAGTCCCCGGCGTTGCGCGATCGCCTGATGGACATCGGCGCCCTGGCCGCGCACTTCCTCAAGCAGACTGGCAAACGCCTGAACATGCCCGGCCGGCGCCTGCGCAATAGCGATATCGAACGCCTGCAACGCTATTCGTGGCCGGGGAATATTCGCGAACTGCAAAACGTCATCGAGCGCGCGTTGATCACCTCGATTGGCGCCGACCTGAACCTGGACCTGCCGGACGAGCCCAAAACCAGCCTGCCTGCACCACAGCAACCCTCCTCCGAAGTTGCGATCATGACTGACGCGCAAATTCGCGAACTTGAACGCAGCAACATGCAGGCCGCATTGAAGGCGGCGGATGGCAAGTTGTTCGGCAAAGGCGGCGCAGCGCAATTGCTGGGACTGAAACCGACGACATTGGCGTCGCGGTTCAAACGGCTGGAGATCAAGCTCGAATAAAGCGTGGGCCCGGTCGCCACGCAACTTCGTAAAACCCGCTACGAAATGTCGTATTCCTACGGAGTTACGTAGCGGGCCGGCTCAGAACGGAACGTCCCACAAATCAAAAATACCGTTATTAATCATAACGATATGAAATCACCAACAAAGTGGTACGTCATTCGCAATTGGGTAGCCGTCAGCCGCCCTCCGCGGCGAAACGACGGATTCCTGCCATGCCAACAGCCACCACGCTCATCGCTTCCCGTACAGAAACCTACCTGGCTTCGATGCCCAACCTGGCCTTCACCGGGTTGTCGGAAAACTGGTTGTTGAAAGAGTGCGGCCATCAACACTGGCTCGCCCTGGCGCAATTGCATGATCGAGCGTTGCCTGATTTCGTCGATGACCAAGGACGCATCGCCTACGCCGCGTTCACGGCGGTCAATACTTGGGATTTGAAGCTGGAAGCGATCATCGAAAATCGCGAGTTCCGGATTCATACCCGGATCGGTCGCGGCGGCCAGGCCCGGCATTTCAGCGAACATGAAGTCTGGCTGGGCGATCGCGTCGTGGGGCAACTGGCGCTACTGTCGACCTTCATCAGCCGGCATGTACCGGGGGACAATCGCAGTGTCAGCAAGGCTTGCCTCAGGGGCTCGACGGCAGCAGTGACCGAGCTGCCGCAGGCACTGCAAGTGCTGCATGTCGACAACCGTCGGATACGCAGCGGGAATTGGCACAGTCATTACGGTATCGATCGCCAGGCAACCGCGGCGCAGGCATTCGATTTCACGCCCTGCCCCGACATCGATTTCAACGGTGCCGACCTGCTGTACTTCGCCAACTTCCAGGCCATGGTCGAGCGTGCCGAATGGGCCCTGCTAGGGTTGCGCCGCCCAGGTCATGTCCGCCAACGCGAGCTGCATTTCTACGGCAACCTCAATATCGGTGACAGCGTGCAACTGCTTTTGCACACGACATCGCCAAGCCATCGCGAGCTTCACTGGTGCGAGGTATTTCGGCGTAGCGACGGGTTCAAGCTGGCCGATGTGTTCACCCGCAAACACCATCTTTCGGACTGCAGCCGATGAGCCATTCTCCCCTTTGGCGACCCGAAGGTCTGCGACTCAAGACGTTGTACCAGAGCAGTGACGTCGAAGGTCTTGAGCACCTGCACAGCCTGCCCGGCAAGGCACCCTTTGTGCGTGGCCCCTACGCCAGCATGTACCTGCAAAAGCCCTGGACCGTGCGTCAATACACCGGGTTCGCCGGCGCCGAGGCGAGCAATCAGCGCCTGCGCCAGCGCCTGGCCGAAGGCGCCACCGGCCTGTCGCTCGCCTTCGATCTGCCGACCCATCGCGGCTACGACTCCAGCGATCCACACTGGCAAGCCGACGTCGGCAAGGCAGGCGTGGCCATCGACAGTGTTGAGGACATGATCGAGTTGCTGGACGGCATCGCCCTGGACCAGGTCTCGGTGTCATTGACCATGAACGGCGCGGTACTGCCAGTGCTGGCGGCCTTCATCGTTGCCGCTCAGGAATCCGGCGTCGCGCCGGAACGGCTCAGTGGCACGATCCAGAACGACATTCTCAAAGAGTTCATGGTTCGCAACACCTACATTTTTGCGCCGAAACCTTCAATGCAGATCACTCTTGATGTGATCAGCTACTTGAATGAGCACGTACCTCGGTTTAATCCGATTTCGGTGTCCGGTTATCACTTTCAAGAGGCCGGGGCCGACACCGTGCTGGAGCTGGCACTGACCCTGATCAACGCAAGGACTTACGCCGAGCAAGTGCAAAACAACGGCCTGGACGTGCAGCGATTCTGCGAACGCATCAGTTTCTTTTTCGGCATCGGCAGCGACTTTTTCAGTGAAGTCGCCAAGTGTCGTGCGGCACGCCTGTTGTGGTGGGAAATTACCCGGGACCTTGGAGTCACCCTCGATAAAGGCCAGGCGCTGCGCATGCATTGCCAGACCTCCGGCTGGTCCCTTAGCGCTCAGGACCCGCTGAACAATGTCGTGCGCACCACCGTCCAGGCCATGGCCGCGGTCTTCGGCGGCACCCAGTCGCTGCACACCAATGCCTGGGATGAAGCCCTGACGCTGCCCAGTGAGGCCTCGTCGAGACTGGCGAGCAATACCCAGCACATCCTTCAACAGGAAACCGGCCTGTGCGACGTGGTCGACCCGTGGGCGGGGTCTTACATGATGGAAGCCTTGACGGCGCAGCTGGCGCAACAGGCGCGTCTGCAAATGGCCGAGATCGATGCCCTGGGTGGTGTGTTCCAGGCGATTGAGTCCGGCGCGATCAACCGGGCCATTCACCATCAGGCCATGGCTACCCAGGCACGTCTCGATAGCGGGATTGCACGGCGTGTCGCTGCAAATGAACCCGCGCAGGAGCCGGTGACGCCCGTGGACAGTCAGGCACTGCGCGCCCGCCAGGGCCAACGCCTCAACCGCCTGCGACTCAAGCGCGACAACGCTCGGGTTGAGGCGCAGCTGCATTCGATCACCGAGTGCGCACGCTCGGGCCAGGGGAATCTGCTGGAGAATACCGTGGCGGCCATCAGCGCGCGGGCGACACTTGGTGAGTGCACCCAGGCACTGGAAAAGGTCTGGCCTCGGTTCAGGCAAGGGCTGGATTTCAGTGTGGGGCACTATGGACCGTCTATGAGTCAGCAGCCCGATTGGGCGATCGTTGCGCAGCGCCTGTCGACCTTTGTCGCCCAGAGTGGTCGCCGGCCCAGGATCCTGCTGTCTAAACTGGGCCAGGACGGGCATGACCGCGGGATTCGCTTGATGGCTGCAGCGCTGGCCGATGCCGGTTTCGAGGTGCGCCTGTTGCCGCTGTTTCAAACGCCGGCGCAGGTGCTGGACGTCTTGGACGATGCCGATTTACCAGATCTGATCGGCGTTTCAAGCCTGGCCGGAGCGCACACGGAACTGCTGACTGAACTGTTGGGTTTGTTGAATCAACGAAGGATTGACGTTCCGCTGGTCGTCGGCGGCATTATTCCGCAGGCCGATGTACGACTGTTGCTGCAACGGGGGGTCAAGGCCTGCTTCGGACCGGGACAGGAGGTAGCTCAGATGGTCGGCCAACTGATCGATCTGCTCCACGTTGCCTGACTGTAGGAGCGAGCACGCGCCTACAGAAAGGCGTTCAGGCCGGTGTGAGTTTCACTACATTCAGGACGCGGCGAGTTTCGCGGCAATCTTCGTCACGTACTCACCTTGGTACCGTGCGATGCCCAGTTCCTTGGCATCCGGCTGGCGCGAGCCGTCACCGCCGGCGATGGTGGCCGCGCCGTACGGTGAGCCGCCACGCGTCTGGGAAATATCGAACAGCGCCGGGTCGCCGTAGCCGATGGGCACGATCACCATGCCGTGGTGCGCCAGGGTGTTCCAGGTGGAGGTAATGGTAGTCTCCTGACCGCCACCGGTGCCAGTGGAGGTGAACACGCTGGTTACCTTGCCCACCAGCGCGCCTTTGGCCCAAAGGCCGCCGGTCTGATCCAGGAACGTACGCATCTGCCCGGCCATGTTGCCGAAGCGTGTGGGCGTGCCGAAGATGATCGCGTCGTAATCGCCCAACTCGCTCGGCGAGGCAACGGCCGCCTGTTGCTCGGTCTTGCCGTGAGCGGCCTTGAACGCTTGCGGGTCCATGGTTTCCGGGACGCGCTTGACGGTCACTTCCACCCCGGCCACCTTGCGGGCGCCCTTGGCGACAGCGTGAGCCATGGCCTCGATATGGCCGTACATCGAATAATAAAGAACCAGTACCTTTGCCATCGTGCTTTCTCCTGAATCGCTATGGACGAGCAACATTGCCCGTTATGGGTGATGGATCTACTGCGCAAAACGCTACTTGAAAACGGGAATGGAGGCCGAAGCCTGGCGAGCCGTTTTTTGCTGACGCATCCGATTGGCAATCTCGGCGATTTTCGCCTCACCGGCGCGTAAGGCTTCGTCGTTGGTATGCACCGAGTAGTAGCCAAGCTTGAGATCGTACGGGTGAGGAAAGGCCGACCCCAGGACGAATACGGCGTCCCTGTTCCCGGCTTCCAGCGTTAACGCCTGATGACCTGGCTGGAAGACCACCATTTCCCCGGATTCGATCTTATCTGGCGTGTGAACAGCACCTCGGCTGACGCATAGCCACAACGTGCGGTGTCCTTTGGGCGGTGTGTAGGTCCAAGACTCGCCGGCAGGTATTGTCACCAGCAAATAGTTCACGCCTGCAGGCGCTCGGATGGGGCTTTGCACGCCTTCGTAGCGTCCGACGATGACTCGAGCAGGACCGACCTGGGGCGTTGCACTCGCCTCCAGATACTGACTGTCGACCGGAGCGCTCTCGAGCTCAGCAGGTAGGGCAAGCCACAGCTGAAAACCCTGTACTCGCGCGGATGTGCCACTGGACAGTTCCTTGCCATGCCAGACCCCTGCCCCCGCTCGCAGCCATTCAACGCCTCCGTAACCAATGGTTCCGCTGCCGGCGTCCGGATCATCGAAGTGCATGTTGCCTTCAGTGATCACGGTGACTGTCGCGATGCCCGAATGCGGATGCACGGGCATCTGCCCCAGAAATGAACTGGGCGCATCGAACAGGTCCAGGAACACGAACGGCTTGAGCAACTGACCGAAATCCGAGGGGCTCATCAGCCGGACGATGGGGCCGTGGCTACTTCCGGAGTTGCGGTGGCTGATTTGACGAGTATGGCCAGTGTTGCGAAGGGCGGTGAGGTTCATGCGATGTCCTCTGATGATGTGAGTACCCACAAGCGCCGGAGTCAATCTGCGGTGACCTGTAACGTGAATTCATCATAGACAGTCGGTATTCGTTTGATTAGCGGCTAGAGTAGAGTTTCACTCATCCATATTTGGCCTAATCGAATGTTCGACTTGAACGACGTCGCCATTTTCATTCAGATCGTCGACGCCGGTAGCTTTGCCGATGCGGCCCGTCGCACCGGCGCATCCGCCAACACGCTGAGCCGGCGCATGAAGCAGCTGGAAGAATCCATGGGCGTGCGACTGCTGCATCGGTCCACCCGCAAGCTGGTACTGACCGACGCTGGAAAATCGCTCTATAGGCAAAGCGCCAGCCAGATAAACGAGTTGTTCGAGCTCAGCCGTCAACTCATCGGTGGGGTTCGGGAACCGGTCGGCAGGCTGCGGATCGCGGCGCCGGCTGATTTTTTTGAAGTATTCCAGATGGATTTCGTCGCGGATTTCCTGGCCCGTTACCCCAAGGTCAGCCTGGATTTTGTCTTGAGTGACCAGCGGGTGGATCTGATTGCCGAAGGTATCGACATCGCGTTCCGGTCCGGCGTCATGTCCGATTCGAGCCTGGTCGCGCGCAAAATAAACACCGGTCGCCGAATACTCGCAGCCAGCCCGCGATACCTCGAAGCTTATGGTGTGCCAAAGGATATTCAGTCGTTAAGCGAACACAACTGCATTTTTCCGGCGCACCCGTCGGGTCAAGCCACCTGGCACCTTGTCGGCCCCCACGGCGCCACACAGTTGAGCGTGACCGGCCGATTCAGCGCGAGCAGCGCCCAGGCGCAATTGAAAGCAGCCGTAGCCGGATTGGGCATCTGCTTTTTGCCGGACCCCATTCTGCGTGCAAGCCTGGGCAGTGGCATTCTGGCGGAGGTGCTGTGTGACTACGGCCAGCAAACCAATGATTTATTCATCGTCTTCCCCAGCCGCAATCAAATCCCCTTGGCAGTCAGCAAGTTTGTTGAAGAGGCGATCGGGCATTTGCAAGGGGCGCTGTATTAGCAAGGTACGTCCACTCACCCTTGACACCAGGTCACTGATCGCAACAATGCGATAGCGTTTGCTACAACTCGACACGGCGGATGAGTTGCACTCTGGAAAAGAGCAATCAACAACTCGAATTATCGATATCTATTAACGACAGCCATACATATCTATAACTATTGAAAATACATTAAATAACCCTGCACCAGTATTGCCATCAGCGCGAACATCAAAATTCGGCAACTTAAAAAATAATGTATGCGAGTATATCCTCGCCTACACTCGCTTGAAGTTAATGAAAATGCTCTCCGTTATTCACCCACTGGAGTTTTAAGCATGGCTGATTCTGAAACCCGCCCCCCTCTCCCTCCCTTTACTCGTGAAACCGCTCTGCTCAAGGTCCGTCTTGCCGAAGATGGCTGGAACACCCGTGATGCGCAGAAAGTATCGCTGGCTTATACACCCGACACGAAGTGGCGAAATCGTGTCGACTTCGCAACCAACCGGGCCGAAGCAGCAGCATTCCTGACGCGTAAATGGAACAAAGAGTTGGACTACCGACTGATCAAGGAACTGTGGGCTTTCACGGATAATCGTATCGCCGTTCGCTATGCGTATGAATGGCATGATGACTCAGGAAACTGGTTCCGCTCCTACGGTAACGAGAATTGGGAGTTCGCTGAAAACGGTCTGATGGCGCACCGTTTTGCCTGTATCAACGACATGCCCATCAAGGAATCGGAGCGCAAGTTCCGCTGGCCGCTGGGACGCCGCCCTGACGATCATCCCGGCCTTAGCGAGTTGGGCCTGTAATAGTCAATTCATCAATCTACGCCAGCCTGCGTGTTTCGATCACTGGCGATTACCTGCAGGAGGCCCGCTTTACGCGGGCCTTTCTTTGGCTACCTTGAGGACTGCGTGGACCAGTCCGCGACACTGCTTTGTGCTTTCAGTCGTCAAAACTCAACACCGTATCAGGCGGAAAAATGCCCACATGCGCCTGAAACGCAACACCCCACTCCTTCATCGCCAGCATGACCGGCCCCAGCGTAAGCCCCAGATCAGTCAGTGTGTATTCCACCCGGGGAGGCACCTGGGCGTACACCTTTCGCGCGAGAACCCCGTGGGCTTCCAGTTCGCGAAGTTGCAGAGTCAGCGAGCGTTGCGTAATCCCCTCGCCAATGAGGCCTTTCAACTCGCCAAAGCGCTTCGTACCGCTGAGCAAGTGGTACAACACCAGCGGCTTCCACTTCCCTCCTGTTACCTCGAGCATCACTTTTACGCCACAACGATAGGCTGTTCTCTCAGTCATTTACGGTCCCGTTGGTATACATTTTTTCCCTATATATCAGTGATGTGCCTACTTGTGAAATAACCTGAGTCAGTGACCAATAAGGTGTTCGCATTATTACTACTCAAGGACACTTTGTATGAAAGCTGCATATTACGATCAACTGGGAACTGCGGTCGAAGTACTGAAAGTCGGTGATGTTCCGACGCCGGCTCCCGGCCCTGGAGAAGTCAGGGTCAAAGTGGCCATGTCCGGCGTGAACCCTAGCGACATCAAGGGCCGGAGCGGCTTCAAAGGTGCCATGCCTTTCAAACGCATCATTCCTCATCAGGATGGCGCTGGTGTCATCGACTCGGTGGGACAAGGAATTTGCGAATCCAGAATCGGCGAACGGGTATGGATGTTCGAAGCTCAATCGGGCCGCGCATTCGGTACCGCCGCCGAGTTCGTGGTGCTGCCCGCAGGCAACGTCGTTCGTCTGGCCGATGACGTCTCTTTCGAAACCGGCGCGAGCCTCGGCATTGCTGCGCTCACTGCTCACTATTGCCTGTTCGCCGATGGCGAACTCACTGGCAAAAGAGTATTGGTTCAGGGTGGCGCAGGCGTAGTGGGCGAAGCGGCGATTCAGTTGGCGAAGTGGACTGGCGCGTGGGTAGCAACCACAATTCGCCATGCCAGAGATGTAGAAACGGCAAAAGCCTCGGGAGCAGACCTGATCATCAACATGCGCGAGGAGGATGTCAGTGTGGCAATCAAAGCAGCGACCCATGGCAAAGGCGTCGACCGTATCATCGAGGTTGACCCAATCGCCAACCTGAAAATCGACATGGACTGTCTGGCCAGGGGCGGCACCATTAGTGTTTACGCGGTAACTACACCAGATGCAGAATTATCCATTCCCGTCATGAAATCCATGGGCAACTGCTCCGTGTTGCGCTTTGTACTGGTCTATAACATTCCCGATGAAGCCAAGCGTCGTGCAATTGGAGATGTGACATCGTGTATTGCCCAAGGCGCGTACAAACCTACGATCGGTTTGACGGTACCGCTGGAGCAAATCGCGCAGGCGCATGGGGCGTTGGAGACCCGTGCAGTCAAGGGCAAAGTGTTGATAGACGTTCAGCCGTAAACCATCGCCCCTCGAGCTGCGCCCTCTCGGCAAGTACCATCGAATGGCACTTGCCGAGAGGGCGCAGCTCGTTACGTTCATGAGTGCATGCCCAGTACGATCACTACCGGGATCATACCCGGAACTGTTTGACCGCCAGGTTCAGGCTCTCACTTAAACTCGCCAGGTCCCGCGCAGTCTGAGCGCCGTGTTGCGTTTCCTGAGCGACCGTTTCGACTGCCTGTGCGATCTGCTGGATGCTGCGATTGATGTCTTCGGAGACCATGGTCTGCTCATCGGCCGCGCTGGCGATCTGCGTGTTCATGGTGTTGATGGTTTCGATCTGGGTCGCGATGACGCGCAACGACGCGGTGGCATGCGCAGCCTGCTCGCTGGTGCGGCTGCCGGCGTCACTGGATTGCTTCATGGCGTTGACGGTGTCGATCGTGCCTCGCTTGAGCCGATCGATCATGGCCTGAATTTCCTGGGTGCTGGTTTGCGTGCGACCGGCCAGGGCGCGCACTTCATCGGCTACTACCGCGAACCCGCGCCCCGCCTCACCGGCGCGGGCGGCTTCGATGGCGGCATTGAGCGCCAGTAAGTTGGTCTGTTCGGCAATGGAGCGAATGACCCCGAGTACGCCGACGATCGATCCAACATCGTGTTGCAGGTGGTCCAGGGATTCGCCACTGATTTTCAGATTGCCAACCAGGGTGTAGATATTGTCCACGCTGGCATCCACCACACGGCTGGCCGAAGCGCCTTCGCCTTCCGCCTGACTCGCCGCTTCGGCGGCTTCTTGCGCGCTACGCGCCACTTGCAATGCGGTGGCGGACATTTGGTTGATCGCTGCGGCCACTTGTTCGGTTTCCTGGCGTTGCATGTTCATGGCTTTTTCCGATCGGCTGGCTTGTTCGGCGACATCGGTGATCAACACATTGAGTTCCCGTGACATGTGGGTGATTTGCCGGATCAGGCCATGGACTTTGTCCACAAAACGGTTGAAAGAGCCCGCCAGTTGCCCCGCCTCGTCGTTGCGAAGGACCTGCAGTCGACGGGTCAGGTCGCCATCGCCGGCAGCCACCTGTTCCATTTGGGTCCTGAGCAATTTAAGCGGTGACAGCAAGCGTCGAACCATCCACAACGCAAAGAACGCCAGGCTGACGGCCAACACCACGGTAAGGCCGAGCATGACGGTGATGAATTGCTCGCTGAGGGTTTTGATCCGCACAGTTGTGTCGGCAAGTTTGGGTTCGACGTCATCCAGGCTCAGGCCGGAGCCAATGATCAGGTCCCACTTTTCCAGGTACACGGCGTATCCGATTTTCGTGACTATGCGACCGCTGTCAGGCATCGGGATTTTGTAATTCTGGTAGTGGCTACCTTCCTTGGCTTTCCGGATCAGTTCGTTGATGGCGTAGACACCGTCGGCGTCACGCAGATTCCTGAAGCTCTCACCGATTTTCAGGTCCTTGTCTGCCCAGAACACGCGGGTGCTCTGGCTGTCATAACCGAAAAAAATGCCATCGATACCGTAGTGCAGCTGCTTAAGTATCGCCACGGCCTTGTCCCGTGCTGCCAGGTCACCCTGCGCCGAAGCCGCGTAGATCGGCGCAATGGCACTTTGCGCGACCTGCATGGCTTGCTCGAGTGCAACTTTGCGCTCGTTGATCAGGACTTCACGGGTATGAAGCACCTGTTCATCCGTAACCTGCTGCAACAGTACGATGGATACCGCGGTGATGATGCTGGCAAGGAGTACGACAGGGACGATACACAACAACACGAGTTTGCTACGGATGGAGTGGATCATTTTTTCGACACCGTTTTGTGGCGACGGACCCGCGCGTCAGTGGTCCGCTGCAAAAAAATAATGGACAGGCTGGCGAGCAAGCTCGCCAAAACGACGACAGGCACAATGCAGATCAGCAGGCATTTGCTTCGCAGTGAAAGATTCATTTCGTGGCTTTGGTCGAAGATGTCGAGATTGCCGAGCCCGTGATTCCTTTCCCGAGCCCAACTCAACTGTGAAACAGCGCAGCTTCAGAAGCGAAAGACCGCCTGCACCCAGAAACGATCACCTTCGGACCGGTTTTCCACTTTCATTTCATGCTGCCACTTCATGGCGAAACCCCATTGCGGCGTTTGATATTTAACGGCCGGACCAATGGCAAATACTTGCCCCTTGTTTCCGTCCAGATAGGTTTCACCATTTTGTTCATCATCGGTGATTTGCTTGTAGATGTAGCCGTTGACACCTACTTGCCATTCCTTGGTGACGTTATAACCAATGTTGTAGTCGGCGTTAAATTCGTCACCGGATTTATAGTTGGTTGCATCGTTCTTGGTGTTAACGAAATAGACCATCTTGGAACTTATTTCCAAGTTGTCTATTGGATAAGCGGTAAACGAATACCACGGCCCGTAAGACCAGGTATTTCGACCCGGGTTGAAGAGCCGATCTTCGTCGTAGGAACCGATCGGCGCGACGATATCCAGACCTAGCAGTTGGTGGAACCGTGGAGTACTCCAACTCAGGATTAGCGGAACCAGCGTCAGATCGCCCATGCCGTCCTGATGCTCGGTCTTGTGCACCCGGCCGCGCGGAGTGTCCACGTCGAAACTGATTTCGCCCTTGACCAGCGGCAATGCCATGCGGGTCTCAACCTTGGCGCCCAACAAAGTGAAATCCGTATAGACATAGTCCAGACGCAGAGAAATGGCCTGCACGTTCAGATCGAAATTATGGATGCCGGCTTTGTCGTGACCGTCGCTGTCTTTGGTCGAGTTGGCAACATAATCACTAAGATACCAGAACGACGTCAGGCCCGGCGGTGGCAACCTTCCGGAGGCTACGGTATTGACGCCAACCGGATAAACACTTCCACCGCCTTCCGTCGCTTGGGCGCTAGAAGGAAGTACTACGCCGGCCAACAGCAAGGCGGCAAAGTACTTGGACTCAGTGTTGGAGAATCGGACTACAGGCTTCATTTTTATATACCTTGTTGTATTTTTTATAGCGGTCGTTTCTTGCTTACTTGCCATTTACAGGCAGCACCAAACCCTTCCCTGATTTGGGAACTACTGATATTTGGAGCTACAGACATGTTGGCATCGACTTAATAAATAGTCTCGCTATTTAAAAAGTGTGCAACCTTGTGGCATAAAACCTGCCGATCAATAGCGATCGGCAGTTCGCACTGATATCAGGCGATAATCGTTTCCAACTCTCCCAGACCATCGATCCAGACTTTCAGCACGTCGCCCCGGGCTAGGAACACGCCCTTCTCCATGCCCACACCGGCCGGCGTGCCGGTCAGGATGACATCACCTGGAAACAGTTCGACGCGTTGGCTCAGGTATTCGATCTGATCAGCAATGCCATACAGGTGGTTGGAGGTGTTGGAGTCCTGCTCGATCGTGCCGTTACGCCACAATTTGATGTCGAGGTTTTCCGGGTCTGCGACGAACTGTGCCGGTGTTAGGTAAGGCCCCAGCGGACACGCGCCATTGAAAACCTTGTGACCGATCCAGTCAAAGCGGAACGGCGAACTGGCATCGACCGCGTCACGCACCAGGCTGTCCCTAGCCGAAAGGTCATTGGCGCAGGTGTAGCCGGCGACATAATCGAGCGCTTTGTCAGCACTGACACGATACGCGCGGCGTCCAATCACCACCGCCAGTTCGGCTTCCCAGTCGAGTTTCTTGGTGCCCTCAGGCATCTCGACGATCTGTTTGTGCGCCGCCAGACTGCCACGGCCGGCCTTGATGAAATGCCAAGGTGCAATGCCATCGGCGCGCGGATCGAGGGACAGGTTCATATTGAAGGCCAAGGCCATGGCTGCCACGTGATCGCGGTAGTTGGCACCGGCCGCGTAGATAGTGCCCGGCCGCTGCAAGGGTGACGCTAGTTCCAGTGCCTGCAAGTCGAGTAGATGAGCATCAAAATTACTCGGGTTGGCCGCAATGCTGTCAGCAAGAATCTGAAGCTGCTCGTTGGCGCCTGCCCAGTCCTCCAGCAAACCATCGATCGCGATCACCTGCAGATCAACCGAAGCCGACTTTGCCGCCCGGCCCAAGTCGTAGGCCCGCTCACCGACCAACAGCCCTGTCGCAGGAACGACAGCTTCGGACTGATAGGCGAAAAGTTGATATTTCATAAGTCACCTTAAAGAAGCGAACCGCGTTTATCCGAGAAGGTCATGTGTACGGTGATGCCGCCTTCCATGAGCATCCACTTGCGTACCTCCGCACCGAACACACCGTTGGCAATGAACGGGTCGGCCTGGACCAGCCGTTCAGCCTCAGCCTGGTCCGCAGCCCGCAGAATGGTCATGCCGCCCAGTTGCCCCGGCGCGTACTGCTCGGAGACAAACGGCCCGGAAGCAAACAGCTCGCCACGATTCTGCGCGGCGATGGCCCACTGCAGGTGGGCCCCCAACAACTCCGACATGCGTGTCAAGTCCTTGGGCGTACGAAAAGCCACGAACAGGGGTTTGTTCAGCATGCCGGCAAGCAACGCTTGCTCCGGAGTCGTGTCAGCCATGGGCGAGCGCCTCATTCAGAGCCATGGACGGGCCTTGCTCAGCACCATCAGGCACTTCGTAGTTGTGGGCGAAGTCTTCCTTGGGTGGACCGACAGCCCACACAGCGGCCAGCTCATGCGGGCCCGCAGCATTCAACACGACCCAGTCGCTGTCATCTTCGGGGATCACGTCGATATCCCAGAAGTACTCCACCAGGCTATTCCACGGATCGCGGATGTAGTGGAAGTAGTTGGAGCCGCCAACATGGCGACCCAGGCCGAAAGCGCTGATGTAACCCTTGGCCATCAGGCTCTGGGCACCCATCTCGATTTCATCGATGTCCATCACTTCGAAACTCAGGTGGTGCAGGCCGCTGTGGGAACTCTTGGCCAGGCCCAGCGCGTGGTGATCGCCACCACAACCGAAACGCAGGAAACCGAGGATATCGCCGGCGCGATCGGACACCTTCATGCCAAGCACCTGGGTATAGAACGCGATGGACTTGTCCACGTCCGGACTGAACTTGATTAGGTGGCCCAGGCGCAGCGGTGTAGCGATGCGCGACGACGAGGTCAGGTCGCAGGCACGCTGACCGATCCGGCGATAACGGCCATGGGTGTTCACTTCCGGGGTAGGCCGTGGCGCCGCAGGAGCTTCTACGCATTCACAGATGTGGACCCAGTCGTTGCTCGGATCACGGAACCAGATGCCCTTTGAATCGATATTGAACGGCGCATCTTCAAGGGTAACGTTATGGCTCTTAAGGTTTTTGCGCACCTGTTTCATGCCGGCGGCATCGGTGCCATAGGCGACGTAACTCAAATGCTTAGGGCTGCCGGGCATCAAGCGAATCTGATCCTGGCCGCGACCTTTGCATCGCAGCACCAGATGCTCGCCCGATACGCGCGCTTCCAGGCCGAAGGCCTCATAGAACGCACGCCCTACTTCCAGATCCGGAACAGACAAACCTACGTGATGAAGAAAACGGATCATGACGGTATCTCCTTTACTGAATCGGGGAAAACGGTGCGCCGGTCAGCAACTCGACCTGCTGCGCCGTCACCATGTGCCCTGCCTTGCCGAGGAATTCGTGCCATTTCGGATTGCCCGACAGAGCGGCGCGCCGTTGAGCGCGGTCCTCATAGCTGGAAAAGCCCCAGATGTGGATGACCCTGTTTACGTCACCGGTTTCAGGCTTGAGGTAGGCAATGAGGTTACCCAGCGCTTCACTCTGGATTTTCAGGCCTTCGGCCTGGTACACACGAAGGAATTCATTCAGGGTGCCAGGCTTGAGTTGGTAGGTGCGTTGTTCAATAAGCATGTCGTTCACTCTTGTTGGGGACGTACACGGGAATCGGCTTCGATCAGCTTGATCACGGCGGAGATATCTTCTTCACCCATGCCCAAGTCCAGCGCACGGTTGAAGTAGGATTGGGCTGCACTGAACAGCGGCGATGCACAGCCCAGGTCCGCGGACAGGTCACCGGCCATGTGCAGGTATTTTTCCAGCGTCACGATCGGGCCTGGCGCTGGCTGGAAGGTGCGGCTGGCCATCATTGGGGCACGCACCATGAACATGGTCGAACTGCCCGCGCTCTGGCGGATCACTTCGACCACTTTTTCGGCGCTGAAGCCGGCGCGTACGCCCAGGTTCATGGCCTCAGCGGCGGCGAGCGTGTGGATGGTCAGCAGGTAGTTGGCGATCAGCTTCATTGCCACGGCACTGCCGAACTCGCCGATCCTGAACTGGATGTCCGCGATGGCACTGAGCACCGGTTGGCAGTGCTCGATCAGTTGCTCGTCACCTCCCAGGAACAGCGACGCCTTGCGGGCGAGCACCAGGGGTGGAGAACCGCTGACTTCCGCTTCCAGCACGCGGGCGCCCTTGCCTTGAATGCGCTCGGCCATCTGCACTTTGAAGTCGCGCTCATAGGTGCCCATCTCGATCAGAGTGTGATCCGGGCGCAAGGCACCGAGCAGTCCGTCAGGCCCCTCCATGATTTCGATCTGGGACGCTTCGCTCGGCAAGCAGGTGAGGATGAAGTCCGACTCGGCGGCGACTTCGGCAGGACTGTTGAGGGCAATACCACCCAATTGCACAAAGGGTTCACGGTCACGGCGACGGTAACCAACCACTCGATATCCGGCAGCGAGCAGGTTACTTGCGATGGGCAGGCCGAGTTGGCCGATACCCACCATTCCGATAGTGATAGCGCTCATTTTAGGCTTCTCTTGTTGTTATTGTTGCGGTTGTACACCGCAACGCGTCATTGGCTGCTAACTTAGGCGCGGCTTTGATCGAGAACAAATAGCCTGAGTTATTTATAACTAGTAATGAGAGTGATACGAGGCGCTGCGATGAAGGATTTGAACCTGCTGTTTGCGTTCGAGGCACTGTGGCGTGACCACTCTGTGTCCATCGCAGCCGATAATCTGGGGGTCACCCAGGGTGCGGTCAGCAGTTCGCTAAAACGCTTGCGCCAGGAGTACGGCGACCGTCTGTTCACTGTAGTAGGCCGGCGCATGGAACCCACGCCGTTCGCCGTGCAAATCGCACCGACGCTTCTCGAAGCCCTGGACCTGGTGCGCGAGGCACAGAGCCGCGCCCTTGAGTTTTCCCCGCAGCACTGCCGCAAAGTATTCACCGTGCGCACACGAGACATCGGCGAGGCCGTGTGCCTGCCGACGATTCTGAAGATGCTGCAAACCCAGGCGCCTATGAGCCGCATCAATACCGTCGCCAGCAGTGTCGAAGAGACCTTGATCGGACTGTCCACGGGTCGCATTGACCTGGCGATTGGTTACCTGCCGACTCTGAAGACGGACATCCACCGGACTATCGTGTCTTCGCAGCATTACGTCTGTGCGCTGCGCCGGGGCCACCCGTTGGCCGACGCAGAGTTGACCCTAGAGCGCTTCTTGGCGCAGCAACACTTGCTGGTGGAAACCGGCGGCACCGGGCACGTGCTGCTCGAGCGCGCGCTGATCGAAGCCGGCGCGCGCCACAACATCGGTGTGCGCATTCCCCAATATCTCTCGGCCCCGCACCTGTTGCTGGAGTCGGACATGCTGTGGGTAGTGCCCAACGTGCTGGGCAAGACCCTGTCGAGATTCTTTCCCCTGCTACTCAAACCCCTGCCCCTGGTGCTGCCGGAATTCGACATCGCGCTCTACTGGCATGACCGCTTTCACCGCGATCCGCAGAACAAATGGTTTCGCGAGATGTTGGCGGCCGCCCTGCGCGAGTCCCTTGCAGACTGAGAGCGGGTCGACCGTTAGGCCTCGGAAAACAGCTCGAACATCAGTTGACGCAACCAGCGGTTGGCCGGGTCGCGGTGGTACCGCGCATGCCACAGCATGTTGATGGTGAACTCGGGAATGTCCACCGGGTGCGGCAGCGCCGTCAGGCCGAAGTGTTCGAGGTTCACCGTGGCATAACGCTCCGGCACCGTGGCCACCAGATCGGTGTGTTTGAGGATGTGGCCGATGGCGGCGAAGTGCGGCACTTCCAGGCGAATCGAACGCTCGATGCCCAAGCGCATCATCAGTGTATCCGCTTCGCCGTGGCCGGTGTTGGCCGCAACGACCCGCACGTGACCGTAGGCACAAAACCGCTCCAGGGTCAGCGGTTCCCTGGTTGCGGGGTGATCCTTGCGGCAAAGGCACACATAGTGCTGGCGCATCAAACGACGCTGGAAGAAGCCTGCGCGCAATTGCGGGATCAGGCCGATTGCAACGTCCACAGTACCATTCTGCAAGTCTTCGTTGAGGCTCATCGCATTGTCGCGAACGGTGCTGATCTTGCAACCGGGGGCCAGGCGCGCCAGGGCATCCATCAACCGGGGTATCAGGTAGATCTCCCCGATATCGGTCATCGCCACGGTGAATGTCCGCGCGCTGCTTAGGGGGTCGAAGGTGTTGGCCCGACTCAAGGCATCGCGCAGCGTGTCCATGGCCTGCAACACCGGCTCGGCCAGTTGCTCGGCGTACGGTGTGGGCTGCATGCCGTGATAAGTACGCACAAACAGGTCATCCCCCAGCGCCGCCCGCAGGCGCTTGAGCGCATTGCTTACCGCCGGCTGCGTAAGCCCGAGGTTTTCCGCCGCAGTCGAGACGCGACGGTCGAGCAACAGCTGGTTGAAAACCACCAGCAGGTTCAAATCCAGGTCATGCAGTTCCATGGTTACGCTCTAAATCGGGGCTGGGCAGGTCCGCAAAAGTAATATTCAGACTGGTGATAGATCTTATACGGGTCAGTGCATTTATCAATGTCACTGCGTTACTCATGATGGTTCCCACAACAAGAATTTCCGTCATGGGTATCCCAATGAATAACAACAGCTCCAAGCAATCCCTGCGTATAGGTATCGTCGGCGGCGGCATTTCCGGCGTCGCCCTGGCCCTTGATCTCTGCCGCAACAGTGACGTCGAGGTGCAGCTGTTTGAAGCTGCACCGGCCTTCGGTGAAGTGGGTGCCGGTGTCGCGTTCGGCGCTAACTCGGTGCGTGCTCTCAACGGCCTCGGTATCGGCGACGCCTACCGCAAAGTCGAAGACCGCACCCCTGCCCCCTGGGAAGACGTTTGGTTCGAATGGCGCCACGGCACCGGCGAATCCAAGTACCTGGCGACCACCGTAATGCCGGGCATGGGCCAGTCTACGGTGCACCGCGCCGACTTCCTCGATGTGCTGACCACGCACCTGCCTGCGGGTATCGCGCAGTTCAATAAACGCGCCGTGGGTGTTGAGCAGAACGGCAACGAGGCCCGTGTCACGTTCGCCGACGGTACCGACTACCGTTGCGACCTGCTGATTGCCGCAGACGGCATCAAATCGGCGCTGCGCGCTCACGTACTCGAAGGTATCAACGCTGAACCGGCCGAGCCGCGCTTCACCGGCACCTGCGCCTATCGCGGCATGATCGACAGCGACACCCTGCGTGCCGCCTACCGCGCCAAGGGCATCAATACTCATCTGGTGGACGTGCCGCAGATGTACTTGGTCAAGGACGGGCACATCCTGACCTTTCCGGTGAAACAGGGTCGCATTATCAACGTGGTGGCGTTCCTTTCCGACCGCTCCAGCGCCACCCCGCAATGGCCGGCCGACGCCCCGTGGGTGCGCAAGACCACCCAGGCGCAGATGCTCGAAGACTTCGCCGAGTGGGGTGAGGCTGCCCGCACGCTACTCGAGTGCATTCCCGAGCCGACCTACTGGGCATTGCATGACCTGGCCGAGTTGCCGGGCTACGTGCACAACCGCGTGGTGCTGATCGGCGACGCCGCCCACGCCATGCTGCCGCACCAGGGTGCCGGTGCCGGCCAGGGCCTGGAAGATGCTTACTTCCTGGCACGCCTGTTGGGCGACTCGCGGCTGACCGCCGACAACCTCCCCGCCGTGCTCACCACCTACGACGAACTGCGCCGTCCGCGAGCGTGCAAGGTACAACGCACCTCCTGGCAGGCAGGCGAGCTGTACGAGATGCGCGACCCCGAGATCGGCGCTGATGAGCAGGCCCTGGCGGCCAAGCTGGAAAGCCGTTTCAACTGGTTGTGGAACCACGACCCGGAAACCGATGTGGTCGAGGCGCGCGCGCGTCTGGGCTGGGGGATGCCGTCAGACGCATCCTAATCGTCTGCGCTCAAACCGGGGTGCGCCCAGGCGACACCCCGGCTCAAATAACAATTACAAGAAGAGCCATGCCATGCGAACTATCGACGTAGCCACCCTGCTCGACGGGGCCCGATTCAATGCCTTTCACGCACGCCTGCTGTTCTGGGGTGCGCTCATCATAATTTTCGACGGTTACGATCTGGTCATCTACGGCGTGGTGCTGCCCGCCCTGATGAAGGATTGGGGCCTCACTGCGTTGCAGGCCGGTCTGTTGGGTAGCTGCGCGCTGCTGGGCATGATGGTCGGCGCGCTGTTTTTCGGTCAATTGTCGGATCGAATCGGCCGGCGCAAGACCATCACAATGTGCGTGGTGCTGTTCAGCGGCATCACCGTAATCAACGGCTTTGCCCGCACCCCTGAAGAGTTCGCTTTTTTCCGTTTTCTGGCCGGTATCGGCATCGGCGGGGTCATGCCCAACGTCATCGCGCTGATGAACGAGTACGCGCCGAAAAAGTTGCGGGGTACGCTGATCGCCGTGATGTTCACCGGTTATTCCGTCGGCGGCATGTTGTCCGCCGGGCTTGGCATGTGGCTGATTCCGCAATATGGCTGGTCGTCGGTGTTCTTAGTCGCAGCCGTGCCATTGGTCGTGTTGCCCCTGTTGGTCAGCCAGCTGCCGGAGTCGATCAACTTTCTGCTGCGCAAGACTAGGGTCATAGATGCCCAGCATTTGCTGCACCGGGCAGAACCTGAATACATCCCGCACATGGATGACGAACTGCATCGCGAGGCTGGCCAGGCCCCCAAGGTCTCTGTCGTGCAGATCTTCCAGGACGGACGCCTGATCAATACCCTGCTGCTCTGGTTGGCGTTCTGCTGCAGCCTGCTGATGATCTACGGCATCAGTGCCTGGCTGCCCAAGCTGATGAACACCGCCGGTTACGGCATCAACTCCAGCATCGGCTTTTTGCTGGTGCTCAATTTCGGCGCGATCTTCGGTTCTCTGTTTGGTGGCTGGCTGGCCGACCGCTTCGGTCTCGGCCGGGTGCTCCTGTGTTTCCTGACCGCCAGTGCGCTGGTCTTGGCATTGATGGCGGTGAAGGCGCCACTGTCGGTGCTCTATGTGTTGATCGCCATAGCCGGCGGCGGCACCACTGGCGCGCAGATCCTCGCCAATGCCTTCGCGGTGCAGTACTACCCGGCGCACATCCGCTCCACCGGACTGGGCTGGGCCATGGGCATCGGCCGCATCGGCGCAATCATCGGCCCGATGCTCGGGGCGGCCATGCATGCCGCGGAACTGCCGTTGCAGTTTTCCTTTCTGGCTTTCGCTGTCCCGGGGCTGATCGGTGCCGGGGCGATCGGACTGTTCCTGATTCGGGTCAGGCGCCAGCGCCCCACCGACCCGGACGTGAAGGCCGTTCAACCGTTGTCGCCCTCCTCCGTGCCACAGGCCAATCCGTAATGACCCCTGACGTTCTTGCAACCTGCATCTGGAAGCCGGTATGACCCAAGCCAAAATCGAAAGCATCGAGACGATCCTCGTCGATCTGCCCACCGTCCGCCCGCACAAGTTGGCGATGCACACCATTTCGCAGCAGACCCTGGTGATCATTCGCCTGCGCTGCAGCGACGGTATCGAAGGCCTGGGCGAGTCGACCACGGTCGGCGGGCTGTCCTACGCCAACGAAAGCCCGGAAAGCATCAAGACCAATATCGACGTGCACTTGGCGCCGGCCTTGATCGGTATGGACGCCAGTAACTTCAATGCCGCGATGCAACGTCTGGACCGGATTGCCAAGGGCAACACCTTCGCCAAGTCCGGCCTGGAGAGCGCCTTGCTTGACGCCCAGGGCAAGCGCCAGGGTGTGGCCGTCAGCCAATTGCTGGGCGGTCGTGTGCGCGACAGCCTGGAAGTGGGCTGGGTTCTGGCCAGCGGCAATACGGCCAGGGACATCGCCGAGGCCGAGCATTTTCTCGATGTGCGCCGCCACCGCATTTTCAAAGTGAAGATAGGTGCCAATCCGCTGGAGCAGGACCTCAAGCACGTGGTGGCGATCAAGCAGGCCCTGGGCGATCGAGCCAGCGTGCGGGTCGACGTCAACCAGTATTGGGATGAAGCGCAGGCGATTCGTGGCTGCCAGGTGCTGGGCGACAACGGCATTGACCTGATCGAACAACCGATTTCGCGGATCAACCGTGCCGGCCAGGTGCGCCTCAATCAGCGCAGCTTGGCCCCGATCATGGCCGACGAATCGATCGAATCGGTGGAGGACGCATTCAGTCTCGCAGCGGATGGCGCGGCCAGCGTGTTCGCCCTGAAGATTGCCAAGAACGGCGGTCCACGCGCGGTACTGCGTACTGCTCAGATCGCTGAAGCGGCGGGCATCGCGCTGTATGGCGCGACCATGCTCGAAGGCGCCATCGGCACCCTCGCCTCCGCCCATGCCTTCCTGACCTTGAAGAAGCTGGCCTGGGGCACCGAGTTGTTCGGCCCGCTACTGCTGACCGAAGAGATCGTGAACGAGGCACCGGTTTACCGCGATTTCGAATTGCACGTCCCCAATACACCGGGTCTTGGCGTGAGCCTGGATGAAGAACGCCTCGCGCTGTTTCGTCGCCGGTAGCTAAGGCGATTTAACGCGCAGCCCTTGATAGCTCGCCGAATCTAAAACAAAAAACGAGGAACTGAGACATGACCGTAAAAATCAGCCACACCGCTGAAGTGCAGGACCTGATCAAGGAGGCCGCCGGTTTCAACAGCGACCAGGGCAGCCCGCGCCTCAAGCAACTGATGCATCGCCTGATCAGCGACGCCTTCAAGATCATCGAAGACCTGGAAGTGACCGAAGACGAATTCTGGTTGGCGGTGGATCGCCTGAACAAGGTCGGCGCCCACGCTGAGTTCGGCTTGCTGCTGCCGGGCCTGAGCATGGAGCACTTCATGGACCTGCTGCAGGACGCCAAGGACCAGCAGATAGGCCTGGCCGGCGGGACCCCGCGGACCATCGAAGGGCCTCTGTACGTGGCTAACGCGCCGCTCAGCGAAGGTTTTGCGCGCATGGATGATGGCAGTGAAGATGACGTCGGCATCCCGCTGTTCATCAAGGGTACGGTCCTCAATACGGACGGCAAGCCGGTGGCCGGTGCGATCGTTGATCTGTGGCACGCCAACACCAATGGCACCTACTCCTACTTCGACGAGAGTCAGTCGGCGTTCAACCTGCGTCGCCGGATCAAGACCGACGCTGAAGGCCGTTACACCGCGCGCAGCATCATTCCGAGCGGTTACGGTGTGAATCCCGAAGGGCCGACCCAGGAATGCCTGAGCGCCCTGGGCCGCCACGGTCAGCGCCCGGCACATATCCATGTGTTCGTTTCCGCACCGGAACATCGTCATCTGACCAGCCAGATCAACCTTGCCGGCGACAAATACCTGTGGGACGACTTCGCCTACGCCACCCGTGAAGGGCTGGTCGGCGAAGCCAGACTGCTCGACAACGCCGACGCCTCGAAAGCCCATGGTCTGGACGGGCGACAGTTCGCTGAACTCGAATTCGACTTCGTTCTGCAACCGGCGGTCAACGCCGACGATGAACACCGCAGCCAGCGTCCACGCGCCGGCCAATGATCTTGCGGTATCTGTAAAGCGCGAACGACAAGGCCCCATCCAATGATGGGGCCTTGTCGTTTGCGGAACCTCTAGGATCGAGCAGGCTCGCGATGCTCGTTAACGATGACGTTGGCTGCCTGAATGCCCGCGTTGCACGGGTGTTATTCGCGATCAAGTTCGCTCCTACAAGGGGTTCGCGCCCACTCAGGTACTTTTGAGAAAATTCGTAACCAGATGCGCGAACGCCGCCGCGTGCTCGATCTGTGTCCAGTGCCCACAGCGGCCAAACACATGCAACTGACTGTCATCAATCCATTGCTGCAGGGTCAGCGAGGTGGAAAGAGGTATTACCTTGTCGTCACGACCATGAATCAACAACGTCTTGTGACCGATGTCGCGTATATCGGCCTCAGGATGCGCCATCGCCTCCACCCAACGCTGGCGTGGCGCCGGGAACATAGCTGAAAACGCTTCCTGAACCCCGGCACGGTTGCTCGCCTCATAGCGCATGCGCACCAGGTCATCCCCCACCAGCGCCTGGTCATAGGCGAACACCTGCATGATGGCGCGCATGTTGTCTTCACTCGGCTCGTACCCCCAAACCGCATCCAGGCCCGGCGTAAGCTCGAACGGCACGCCGACACTGCCCATCAGGATCAGCCGGTTGACGCGCTGCGGGTGGTGGATCGCCAGGGCCAGGGCCATGGAGCCGCCGAACGAATTGCCGATCACATTGACTTTATCGACGCCGGTGGCATCCAGAAACGCGACGATCTGCTCCAGCCAGAGGTTGCGCGAATAGACGATATCCGCCGGCGTCTGGCTGAAGCCGAAACCCGCCAGGTCCGGGGCCAGCAAGCGGAAGTCCGATTGCAGGCTCTGAATGCTCAGGCGCCAATTGGCCCAGGCACTTACGCCGGGACCGGAGCCGTGCAACAGCAGCATCGGCTCTCCACTGCCCACATCATGGTAATTGGTCATGATGGACCCGGTTTGAACGCTACGGCCGATCTCGGGGTTATGTTGGCTGTTCATACTGTCTCCCTGTTTTCAACGGTCGGTATTGCCCTTGGGGCTGACGCAAAAATCGGCCTGTGAACCAGTCACAAACCGAAAGCTGCGGAAGAATGTGTTGCCGGGAGGCCGGCGCAGTGGGCGCCGGGTTGCCAGCTCTGGTTCAAGCGCTCACGACAGCGTGATCGCCGACGAGGTCGCTTGATGGGGCGGGCAAATGCCCGGTTTGCTCGCCGTGGCAAGATTGACCTTGGTGGCCGGTTCACCGCGTGACGGTTCGGACGATACCTGCGCCTGAGGCAACAGGAAGTGCGCCAGCGCCGGCAACAGGATCAAGGCACCGAGCATGTTCCAAATGAACATGAACGCCAGCAGAATCCCCATGTCGGCCTGGAACTTGATTGGCGAAAACGCCCAGGACGCCACGCCCAGCGCCAGTGTCACGCCAGTCAGCATCACCACTTTGCCGGTGAAGGTCAGTGCCCGGTAATAGGCTTCGGACAGCGTGGAACCCTGGCGAAGTTGCCCCAGGACGATGGTCAGCACATACAGCGCATAATCCACGCCGATCCCGACGCCCAGCGCAATCACCGGTAAGGTCGCAACCTTGATGCCCATCCCCAGGGACACCATCAAGGCTTCGGCCAGGATCGAGGTCAAGGCCAAAGGCACCACGGCGCAGACCACGGCGCGCCAGGAGCGGAAGGAGATAAAGCACAGCAGGATCACCGCGCCATACACCCAGAACAGCATTTCGTGACTGGCCTTTTTCACTACGATATTGGTCGCCGCTTCGATGCCGGCGTTGCCCGCCGTGAGCACGAACTTCACGCCGTCGGTGTTGTTTTTCGCAGCGAAGGCTTCGACCTTGTCCACCACGCCCGCTAGGGTGTCGGCCTTGTGGTCTTGCAGGTACACGAACAGCGACAGCAGGTTGCAGCCCTGGTTGAAGATTTCCCGCGGCGTGCGGTTGGCCACGGTGTTCAGCGTCCATTGGTTGGGCACCAGTTCATACCACTTCGGATTGCCTTCGTTCATGCCTACGGTGATCCGGCGGCTGAGCAACGGCAGCGAATTGGTACCCTCCACGCCCGCCACGTCATGCAATTCCCACTCGAGCGCATCCACCAGCGCCTGAGTCTTGTAGGCGGTGCATTGATCATTCGGCGTTTCGACCATCACCACCAGCACGTCACTGCTCGCTGAATAGGCCTTGGCCATAAACGCGTTGTCCAGGTTATAGCGCGAATCGGCACGCAGCTCCGGTGCGCCTGGGTCGAGATCACCGACCTTGAGATGCAGGCTGACCATGAACCCTGCCACGCCCAGAATGATCGAAACCACCACCGCCACACTGGCCCATTTGCGCTCGGTGAACAGATCGAGAAAACGCCAGACCACATGTTTTTCGACGCCGGCCGCCTCACCCGCCTCGTCCCTCATGCTGCGCACGGCTGCACTGCGGCTGACCCCGGTAAAGCTCAGCAACACCGGCAGCAGGATCAGGTTGGTGAAGATCAACACCGCCACGCCGATGCTCGCGGTAATCGCCAGTTCCTGAATCACCCGGATGTTGATGACCAGCAATACGGCAAAGCCCACTGCATCGCAAAGCAACGCCGTCAGACCTGCGAGAAACAGCCGGCGAAAGGTGAAGCGCGCCGCCACCAGCTTGTGCATGCCACGGCCGACGTCCTGCATGATCCCATTCATCTTCTGCGCGCCATGGCTGATGCCAATGGCGAAGACCAGGAACGGCACTAGGATCGAATAGGGATCCAGTTCGAAGCCTAGCAACGGCAAGATGCCCATCTGCCAGGTCACCGCAATCAGTGAGGTGACGACCACCAGCAAGGTGCTGCGCACGCAACGGGTATACCAGTACACCGCGGCACCGGCGATCACGATAGTCAGAAAGAAGAACCACAGCACCAGGCGAATGCCATCGATCAGATCCCCCACGACCTTGGCAAAACCGGTGATGTGCAGTTCGACACCCTGGCCTCGGTACTTGTCCCTGAGGGTTTCCAGTTGCTCGGAGAATTGCTTGTAGTCCAGGGCTTTGCCTGTCTCAGGATTCACGTCCAGCAGCGGCACGAAGATGATGCTGGACTTGTAGTCCGAGGCCACCAATTGCTCGGCATCTCCCGAACGCTCGACGTTGGTCCTGGTCTGGTCGATGCTTTGCGGCGACTGATCATAGTTGTCCGGAATCACCGGACCACCGTCCAGCCCTTCTTCGGTCACCCCCAGCCAGCGCGTATTCGAAGTCCACAGCGACTTGAGGAACGCACGATCGACACCCGGGATCAGGAACACTTCATCGTTGAGTTCCTTCAGGGTCTCCAGATACGCCGCATTGAAAATCGTGCCTTGCTTGACCTCGACGGCGATGCGCACCGCGTTGCCAAAGCCCTTCATATCGCCTTTGTGCTTGAGGTATTGCTCGATGTACGGATGCCCCGTGGGGATCATCTTTTCGAAATCGGCATTTAGCTTCAGTTTGGTCGCGTAAAAACCCAGCACCAGGGTGACCAGCAGGCACACCACCAGCACTATCATCCGATGATTGAAGAACAGGCGCTCCACGATCGAACCGGATTGCTTGTCAAAGTCTTCCAGGTTGCAAATGACGGGTTTGCCGTCCGCGCAATTATCAAATTTCATTACTTACTCCCGACAACGCTGGACAAGCTGACCTTCGTGACACCCCGCATACCCACCACGACCAGGCCGCCATCGGCTGCCTGGGTGATGCCCGCCAGCGGCGGCAGTTGTTTCATTGGCGACAACTGGAAACTGTTGCCCTTGTCGCGGCTGAGCAGAAGTTGGCCGGACTGATTGACCAAAACAAAACCGCCGTCCTTCAAGCGCACGCTGCCGGTGATCGAAGCGCTGGACGGCACCTCGACCTTGGTCCAGTCGGCGCCACTGTCGCTGGAGCGGTAGGTGCTGCCACGCAGGCCGCTGACCAGCAGTTGGTCGTTGGCGTCCACTATCAAGTCGAAGTAGCTGCCCTCGTAAGGCGTCTGGACCGCCTCGAATTCGGCGCCGTCGTTTTGCGAGCGAAACACGCTGCCCTGCTCACCGACGATGTACAGGCTCGAACCACTGCCTCCCATGGCATAGAGGTGCAACCCGGTCGGGTTGTCGACGTGTGCCTGCCATGGCTGCCAGTTATGGCCGCCATCGTCCGTACGCAAAATGAGGTTGTAGGAACCGATGATGTAGCCGGTGCGTCTGTTGACGAAATAGACGTCCAGCAATGGCTTGTCCGGACCATCGGATACCATTAGCTCGGCGGCCTTCACCTGGCGCTCAAGCTCATCCGGATCGCCGTTGTTGCTCTGCTGGCGTTCTTTGGCAATACGTAACAGGGTCTGGGCCAATTCGATACCGTCGAACTGTTTTTCCCAGGTTTCGCCACCGTCCTTGCTATGTAATGCAACACCGCCATGACCGACGGCCCACCCCTGTTTCGCGTCGACAAACTGCACGGAGGTCAGTGTCACGCTTACCGGGACTTTCGCCTGGCGCCAGGAGATGCCGTTGTCGTCCGACAGCACGACGATGCCCCGCTCGCCCACCGCTACCAGGCGATCAGGCGTCGAGGTCACGGCTACCAGCACTGAGTTTTCGGCATGGGGCGAAAGCTGTGCCGGACGCTCAAGCGGTCCGGGAACGACTGCCTGAGCGGACCAGGACGAGGCCAGCAAAAATGCGGCAGTGAGCAAATCACCGACCGTTCGATTACAGCGCATAGACATTCTCCAGCTTTTTTTATAATTGTTATCTGACGCGGATCTACAACCTTTTATCGGGCCCTGCAGGAGCGTGCTGGCGATGGACTCAAAGGTGACGCGTTAATCCAGAAGCTTCGCGCTTTCGTCGACGTCCATCGCGAGCAAGCTCGCTCCTACGGGGAATTGCAGGTTGCTTTAACGCACGCCTTCGCCCGACATCGCTTCAGGCGTGAAATCGCCGGACCTGGCATCGGTCAGCATCTTGAGGTGGAAGGTGTAGGAAGGATTGCTCCAGTCTGTCGCGCCCTCGCCGCTCCAGCCGCCGGTTTGCAGGTTGTGGGTCGACCATTGCAGGTTCGGGTACACGAAAGGACCGTCCGGGATCAGGAAAGGCAACGAGATCTGGGTACGCCACAGTTGCCCCTGACCGTCCCAGCCATCCGCCAGAATCGCGCCCCAGGTGTCTTCATCCAGGTAGTAACGACGCTTGGGCACCACATGCCGCTTGCCTGGCGCCAGATCGGCTTCCACGACCCAGACACGGTGCAGTTCCCAACGGGTCGAATCCGGGTTGATGTGGTGGGGCATCAACTGCTTGTCGATCGACACGTTTTTTTGCAGGAACTTGTTGTTGTTATAGGGAATATAAAGCTCTTTTTTCCCGACCAGCTTCCAGTTGTAACGGTCCAGGTCGCCCAGAAAAATGTACGACTCGTCGTAATATTCCATCCCCGAGTTCACATCCGAAGGCGTGTCGTAACCCAGGGTCGGCGCCTTGCGCACGCGACGTTGCCCCGGCAGGTATTGCCAGGCCTGACGCGGTTTGTTGGTCGAGTCGATAAGCACGAACTGCTCACCGGACTTGATGGGTGGATCAGTCATCCATACGCGCAAAAGAGTGGATTGGCCCTTGAAGGTTTCAAGCGAACCATTCTTGTTGTAGTACGGGAACATGGCCTTGTTATAGCCCCGCACCGACAGCACCAGCTTGCCGTCCGGCGTGCCGACGTAGTTGTTGAAGGCGTATGAGGTCGCCTCCCCGGCATAGAGCAACTTGTGATTCCACATGGCTTCGGCGCCGTTTTTCGGAATCGGAAATGGAATGCCGCCATAGGCGCCTTCGACCCAGACCTTGTCGTCAGTCAACTTGGCGCGGGTCGCGTTAGCAAAGGTGTTGTCGTAGACCCATTGTGGTGCCGCCGCCGTGCGGTGAGTCGGATACACGTCCAGGCGATAGCTGTCCGGGTACTTCTTCAACATGGCCTTGATGCCATCGCTCAACTTGTCGGCGTACTTGTCCATGTTCTTCGAATCGATGGTGTACAGCGGCTTTTCGCTGGCGAAGGGGTCCAGCCGTGAGTCGCCGTTTTTGTAACCGGCCGGCACCGTGGTGTAGCCACCATCCCAAGCGGGAATCGTGCCTTCCTTGTTGCCGGCCTTTTCCGCCCCCATGGGGGTCAGGGTCGATTTGAGCTGTGCGGCCTCGTCAGGGGACACCGCCGCCAGAACGTGTGGTGTCGCGAACATCACGCTCCACAACGCAGCGCATAAAATCGTGTGTTTTGCTTGCATCTTCACATCTCCTGCTCGGCTTATTGTTTTTACTAGAGCGAACGCTGCACGGAGAACGCGATGAAATCGCGATCCTTCAGGGATTGGTCGTAGGAGTAGGATTGATCCGCGGAGTTGGCCGGCACCACGCCGGTTTCTTCAGTGCCGAAGAACGTGGTGTACATCAGGCTGAGCTTCCATGTTTTCAGGTAGTCGGCCTTGAGCCCGACACTGAAGTCACCGCCATGATTGACGCTGAAACCCGGGTTGATCACCGAGGACTTGCCGAACAGGCCATAGCCCACGCCGATCGGCACCGTGAGGTCGACCCCGTCCAGCACCTGGTAGTAGGCAGGCTCGAAAATCATGCGCACCGCACCGGCATCGCGGGTGGCATTGGGGTCCAGTGCGTCGGCGTTCTTGGTGATGCTCAGGCGGCGGTTCCACGCCACTTCACCGAGAAAATTACCGCCTTCCCACAACGGGCCAGCGTCGAGCAAGGCAATCCATGAGACCTGGCCGTGAGCAGTACGGCCGACGGGATACAAAGGGTGGTTGTTATTGTTGATTTGTTCCCCTGGCAACACGGTCACCGAACCGGCGTGCGGCACCAGAGGCATATTGTCCCGCACCGAAAACTCACCGGCAACGTTGGTGTCACCCACCGTGGTACTGAAGCTGACACCCAGGGCCTTGATCTTCTCCGGGTACACCAGCTCGTACGTGTCCGGCGCAAAGGCCGGGCTCAGACTGGCATGCACCACCGGGCTCTTGGCGTTGTATTGAATGGCATAGAGACCAAACTCGCCGTCGATATCTTCTGGCCGAAAGCGCAGTTGCAAACCACCCTGGCCGGAGTTGCTGGCCTTTTTGTCTTTACCACGGATAAAACTCGAACCGGGACCAGCGAGAATCTGTTCACCGCCGTCATCGAGAATGTCCACAGTGGAGAAGTAACTGCCCGCCGCTGGTAAGCGATCTGCTTCCCAATGCACCTGGTAATACGCGCCGAGTGCTAGGTTGTCCCGCAGCTGGATTTGCCCGGAGATCTGCGGCACCGGACGCACCAGTTCCTTGAACTGCGTACCCGGTACAGACAGCAACTTGACGATATCGGTCGGTGCCTGGCCTCCCGCAATACCGTTGGCGCCGTAGAACAGGCTTTCGCCATAGAGGACAGTATGTTGACCGACACGAATGGTCGTGGGCATGTCGCCGATTTCGGTCTTGCCGAAGACAAACGCATCCAGCAGTTCCGCCTTGCGACCGTGCAGTTTCTCGGTCTCGGAGGTGAACTCGTTGTAGTCCACAGAGCGCGAGTTATTGGTGAACGGTGAATCGTTGTCGTTCTTGCGGTTGTAGATGCTGTCATACCAGCCGGCGCCGCTCACGCGCAGCCCCATATTGTTCTTGGTCAGGTCGAATTCGGAAAACAGATCCATCCGGTTCGAAATCATGCCCTTGTCGAAGTTGCGGTCACCGTCGTCCTGGTTGGCGTCGCCGGTCAACTTCGAAGATTGATCCTTTACACGCCAGGCGGCGCTGTACTTGATCGTGTTGTCCCAGCGAATCTTCAAATCTTCGACGCCGGTATTGAACTCGAACGCACTGGCCATGGGGGCGGCGAATGCAGTCATCGCGGTCACAACGGCACACGCCAGCGCCCGGTGTTGAAACTGATGACTTTCCGAATCCTGACGTTGCGCGCACGCAAGCGCACCTGACTCTCTTGTTTTCTTGACGATCATTTTCTCTTCACCAACTTAGTTATTATTAGTGCTTGGTTTTGAAGAAGCCGTGACGCTCGCTGGCCATAAAGACAGCGATATTTTTAGTGATTTACAATCCCTTGAAGTTAGCGACTTAGCACATTGCGTGTTTCACCACGCGGTAGTTCCGCCGTCGATTTTTATATCCGTGCCGGTGATGAACGAACTTTCCTCCGAGGCCAGAAACAGCGCAGTTGCGGCCACTTCCTCGGGCTTGCCGATACGACCCAACATGATCTTGCCGACCATCACATCGACCCACTCCGGATCTTCCAGCAGCGGAAGCGTTTGCTTGGATTCGATCAAGCCGGGTGAAATGCTGTTGGCACGCAATCCATAGGTACGGCCTTCCATCGCCAGTTGTCGGGTCATCGACAGCACGGCGCCTTTGGCTGCGGAATGCGCGATGCCGGGCAACATGCGATAGGTCGACCAGGCGGACACCGATGCAGTGTTGATGATGGACGAGCCCGGCGTCTTGATCAGCTCAGGCCAGGCGGCTCGTACCAGGTGGAAAACCAGATTCAGCTCCTGGTCGATTGTACGGTGCCAATCGAAGTCGGAAATCTCGTCGACCCAGCCGAAATAGGCCATGGCCGCGTTATTGAACAGGACATCGACACGACCATAGGTCGAGACGGCCAGTTCAACCAGTTCCTTGCATTGCAGCGTATCGGTCAAGTCACATTCGCTCAGGGACACCATCTCCCCCCCGAACGACAGCACTTCGTCGACCGTCGCTTCAGCCGACTCGCGGTTGATATCGCAGCCGACCACTTTTGCGCCCTGGCGGGCGAACATAAGTGCTGCGGCTCGTCCCATCGAACCACCGGTGCCGGTGATGATACAAACCTTACCCTTCAGACGATCACTCATGACGTTCTCCTGCTTGATGGGAAGTCAACGTGTCACGGTCGCCTCCGTTGCGATCAACCGTTGATGGCAGAGCGCAAAGCGAGCGATGGACAAGGTCGGGTTCTCATTCTCCGTTCACCCAGAACAGGTTGAGATCAAACCCGAGGTCCTGCGTGACCTTGCCATCGCCGCACCGCTTGCCCTCGTCCGTCAGGCGACGTTTTTTTTCGCGCGCATACGGCCCAGCGTGGTGTTTACCGCTTCGCAGTAAGAGATTTCCATGCCTTCGGCAAAGGCTTTTTCTTCCGGGCTGCCAGCCTTCACGCCTTCCAGGGAAAAGGTGAAGGTAAAGCGCAGGAACAGCGTGCCGTTCTCTTCTTCGATGATGTTCTTGATGATGCCGCGTGCGCCGCCGGAAATACGCACGAACTCGACACGCTCTTGCGGGAAAAGCGTGATTAGCTCTTGCAGAGTTTCACCGTGCAGCACCACTTCGCGAATGAATGGGTTGCGGCCTTCGGCTTCTTCAACGATCGTGCATTGCTCGATCGGGCCGACATAACCGATAGGATTGCGCGCCTTTTCTTCCAGACCTTCCCAGACCTGGGCTCGGGTCAACTCAACTTCACCGGCCGGATTGATTTCCAGACGCTTACTTACAATGATCATCTTGCTCACCTTTTTATTTTCAAATGACGCGGCCGCCCGTTCATGAGTGGCCGCACACCACACAACAGCGGTTTTCAGATGGCGAGGTAGCCGCCATCCACGGACAAGGATGTCCCGGTCACGAAACTGGATTTGTCTGACAGCAGCCACAACGCAGCGGCGGCGATTTCCTCGGGCTTGCCGAAGCGACCTATCGGGTGGCGCTCGCGCAATGCCTGGAACTGATTGGCAAAGTTGTCTTCCTGGCTCAGGCGCAGAATCATCGGGGTCTCGATGATTCCGGGAAGGACGGCATTCACGCGGATTCGCTGCGGGCCGTAATCAACGGCGGCGGCTTTGGTCAGGCCGAGTACGCCATGCTTGGCCGCGATGTAGTCGGAGGCGGCGGCGATGGCCACCGCACCCAGGGCTGATGCCGTGTTGACGATAGAGCCGCCGCCGGAGGCGAGCATGGCTCGGATCTGATGCTTCATGCAGTAGAAGACGCCGGTCAGGTCGACCTTGATGATGCGGTCCCAGGCTTCGGCGGAGATTTCATGCAGCGGCAGGTGGCTCTGTTCGATGCCAGCATTGTTGAAAGCGCCGTGCAGCACACCGAAGCGGCTGATCACCTCGTCGACGGCGTCTTTGACCGCGGCTTCGTCGGTGATATCGCAAGGTATGGCATGGACGGCACCGCCGCAGGACTGCACCACTTCAACGATATCGTTCAAACCGGCGGTATCGCGGTCCAGCATGATGACCCGGGCGCCGGCCTCGGCAAACGCAATGACCGAAGCTTTGCCGATGCCACCGGATGCGCCAGTGACAATGATATTGCGTTGGTTCAAATCACTCATAGCTAGCTTCCATTGGCGACTTTTTTGTTATTCATCTCGTTCCTGGCCAAGTGCCGCATTAAGCCCTTGCACTGAATCTGGCCAACAACCATGACTGCCTTCGGTGATGCTGCTGCCCAACATCGGGGGCTGGTCAGTGGTTCAACTTTAGGTAGGCGACCGGTCACTGACTAGATGAATAAATCACTAAAGACTGTTGCTTTAATGCACCAATGAAATGCCGCAAAACCCTTCCACTGCCGAAGGGGTCCATGCTCCAATGCGGCGCGAACACGATCATCGTGAGCACGGTGATCCCTGTCGGAGCGAGCATGCTCGCGAGGAACTCAAGGGCGCCGCGTTCATCCTGCGGGCACGCGTTATCGTTGACGTCCATCGTGAGCGTGCTCGCTCCTACAGGGTTGCTATTGGTTCCGAAAAAGGGGGGACGTTGCATGAATGACCTGAACGATCTGCACTACTTCGTCCTTGTCGTCAGGCATGGAGGGTTTTCACCCGCGGCCAGGGCCACGGGCATCGAGAAAACCCTGCTCAGCCGGCACATTGCCCTTCTGGAGAAACGCATTGGTGCGCGCCTGTTGCACCGCACCACGCGCCAGGTGTCGCTGACGGAAGCCGGCCAACATTTCTTTGCACTGAGCCAGGCTGTGGTCGAGGGCGCGCAGACCGCCTATGAGAGCGTCGAGCACATGCGCCGTGAACCCGTAGGTCTGGTGCGCTTGAGTTGCCCTCAGGTCATGGCCAAGACCTACGTGTCACCGCTCCTGCCCAGCTACATGGCGAAGTACCCAAAGGTTCGCTTGGAGCTGAGCGCGGTAGACCGCGAGGTCGATTTGTATGAGGAGCGACTCGATATCGCTCTGCGTGCCCGCACCCATATCGACGAAACCGCCGGGCTGGTGGCGAAAACCCTGGGCAGCGCCAGGCGATTAATGGTCGCAAGCCCGACGCTGCTCGATCGCGTGGGCCGCCCCGACACCCTCAAGGCCTTATCGGGCCTGCCGACCCTGTGCCTGCCAGCGGACATGCACGATGGTTTCGGCCGCTGGCTGCTGCACAACGGCGTTCACGAAGAACGACTGATGCCCCATCTGCCCTGCCTGATTTCCGACGATTTGAGCATGCAGCTGGACGCCGCGCTCAATGGCCTAGGCATTGCGATGTTGCCGGAGCCGATCGTCGTAGGGTGGGTGCGCAGCGGTGCGCTTGAGGTGGTGATGCCCTCGTGGGCCGGACCGCCCCACCTGATTCATCTGCTGTATCCGAAACCCAAGGGCATGTTGCCCTCGGTGCGCAGTGTGATCGACTACCTGAGCCTACATCTGCCGCAGCTCATACTCGATGGCACGCTGAGCGGCAAAGCGTCCGATTGAGTTATTGCCACTGCGCCTGCTGACTCTTCAAAACCCGGCCCATCATTTCGCGCAGCCATTTATTCTGTGGGTCTCGATGAAAGCGATCGTGCCAGTACAGATCAATCTCGAACGAAGGAATCTGCAGCGGCAAGGGCTGGATAGCCAACGGGTAAAAGCGCGCCAGCGTCTTGCCGAGCGCACATGGCAGCGTCCAGATTAGGTCACTGTCCAGCAGTAGGTGCGGACTGGACAGATGATGAGGCACGCGCATCTTGACGCAGTCCGCGCCCCCCGCATCGATCAAGGCACGCTCCAGCGCCTGATGGCCGGTACCGCCCGCCTCCACCAGTAGATGGTCGCAAGCGATGAACTCGTCCAGGGACATTACCTTGTTGGCCAAGGGATGGTCGCGGCGCATGGCACACACGTAGTGCTGGGAAAACACCGGCAATCGATGTATGTCGGTTTGCAAAGTCGGCATGAAGCCCATTGCCAGATCGATCCTGCCGGTGGCCAAGCCGTTGAGGGTTTCCTCCACGCCGCCTCCGACGGTGTTCATGCGCGCCAGGGGGGCATCGGCGGCCAGCTTTTTCAGAATCGGCGGTAGGCACACCACTTCCCCCACATCGAGCATTCTAACGGTAAACGACTTGCGGCAAAGTCCCGGATCGAACTCGAGCATCTGGCTTTCCGCAGCCCGGATCAGGGCTAGTGACTGCAACAGGCGCGGCGCGATTTGAGCGCAAAAAGGTGTAGGTTCCATCCGCCGGCCGACCAGCGTAAACAACCGGTCGCTGTAGGTCTGGCGCAGGCGCTTGAGACTACTGCTGACGGCCGACTGAGTGACGCCCAGGTTCTGCGCTGCGATTGACGTCGAATGATCCCGCCAAAGCGCTTCGAAGATGTACAGCAAATTCAGATCTTTCATCACGGTGCCTTGATCACGTCTTTCCAGAACGCCGGCGACCTGCCGGCCTCGAGAGAGGCAGCTGGCAGGTCACTGGCAGGGGAACCTGGAACGAAGGTCAGGCGGTGGCGCGGATCAGATGACTGTCGGGCACACTAGCGAACACCGGGGACAGGTCGATGTTGATCCGGTAATCGTTGATCAGTCGATCGGCATTGAAACGCAGGACAACACAACACGGCACGCCAACGGTGACGCCCGTGTGTTTGGTGTAGTAGCTGTCGAACTCGATAATAGTCACGTGATCGAGTTCCCACACGCCGGTCATGACATGCTCAAGGCCCTGGATCTGCGAGTAAAAGGCGCCCACACCGTCCTTGATCGCCACCTTGCCCACCAGTTTCGGTGCGTTGCCAAAGCGGAATTCGACGTCATCCGCCAGGTAGCTCAGGAAGCCTTCGATGTTTTTGCTGTCGACACAGTCAAACATCGCTTTCATTGCGTAATTCATCCAGCAATCCTCGTTTTTGTTGTTGTTTTCTTTCACCCGACTTTATTTTCCGCGCCCTGATACCGCAATACAGCAAAATCACCAAAGCCTGTTGCGCCAGTGCACCAATCAAGCCCGGGGTTCAGGTCGGGTAGATCTTCGGACAATTGAGCAAGTCCAGCGCCACATCGACAATCATGTCTTCCTGGCCACCCACCATGCGCCGCTGGCCGAGCTCCACCAGAATGTCCACAGTCTTGAGACCATATCGCCTGGCGGCGACTTCAGCATGGCGCAGGAAGCTCGAATAGACGCCGGCATACCCCAGCGCCAGGGTTTCGCGATCGACGCGCACCGGCCGGTCCTGCAGCGGACGGACGATGTCATCGGCGGCGTCCATCAGGGTGTAGAGGTCGGTGCCATGATGCCAACCCATCCTATCGGCGGCGGCGATAAAGACCTCCAGCGGCGCGTTTCCAGCGCCGGCGCCCATGCCTGCGAGGCTAGCGTCGATGCGGTCGCAGCCCTCCTCCACGGCGACGATCGAGTTGGCTACGCCTAGCGACAAATTATGGTGAGCGTGCATGCCGGTGTGTGTCGTAGGGTCGAGCACTTCCTTGAGCGCGCGGAACCGCTCGCGAATGTCCTGCATGCTCATCGCGCCACCGGAGTCCACCACATAGATACAGGTGGCACCATAGGTCTCCATGATCTTGGCCTGGGTCGCGAGATTCTGCGGGCTGGTCAGGTGGCTCATCATCAGAAAACCTACGGTGTCCATTCCCAGTTCGCGCGCATATTCGATGTGTTGGCGCGAAACGTCCGCTTCGGTGCAATGGGTGGCGACCCTGACAATTCGTGCGCCGGCGTTGTACGCTGCCTTGAGGTCGTGAACGGTGCCGATGCCGGGCAACAGCAGCGTGGCGACCTTCGCGTGAGAAATCACATCGCTGACCGCTTCGATCCACTCAAGGTCGGTGTGCGCGCCAAAGCCGTAGTTGAAACTGGAGCCCTGCAGGCCATCGCCATGCGCCACTTCGATGCTGTCCACACGTGCCTTGTCCAGTGCACGGGCAATGGTCTGGACGTTGTCGATGGAGTACTGATGACGAATCGCATGGCTGCCGTCACGCAACGTAACGTCAGAAATGTAGAGTTTTTTTCCGGGATTGAACGTCATGGTGTGTTCCTTTAGTTAACCATCGAACGCGCGATGCGCTCTGCGGTGGCCAAAGCGGCGCAAGTCATGATGTCGAGGTTGCCCGCATAGGCCGGCAGGTAATGTGCGGCACCCTCGACTTCGAGAAAGATCGACGTTTTCAACCCGCTGAAACGTCCATGCCCAGGGATGTTCACGGGTGCGTCGACTGGAATCTGCTCGAACTGCACACGCTGCTTGAGCCGATAACCCGGAACATAGTCGTTGACGGCACGGACCATCTCCTCCACGGATCTCCTGACCTCGTCCTCATTGGCCATCGCGGACAACACGTAGACGGTGTCGCGCATGATCAACGGCGGCTCGGCCGGATTGAGCACAATGATGGCCTTGCCCTTGGCTGCGCCACCGACTTTTTCGATGGCCCTGGAGGTGGTTTCGGTGAACTCATCGATATTGGCACGGGTACCGGGCCCAGCCGATTTGCTGCTGATCGAGGCCACGATTTCCGCGTAATGAACCTCGGCTACCCTAGACACGGCTGCCACCATGGGAATGGTCGCCTGGCCGCCGCAGGTCACCATATTGACGTTGGTGGCGCTGAGGTTCTGTTCCAGATTCACCACCGGAACGCAGAGCGGACCGATCGCCGCCGGTGTCAGATCGATGATCCGGATGTCGGGTTTATGTCGACGCAGCAAGGTTTCATTGTCCAGATGGGCACTGGCAGAGGTGGCATCGAAGACAAATTCGATGTCGGCGAACTCAGGCATGCCGATCAAGCCTTCGACGCCTTCGTGGGACACCGCCACCCCCATTTTTCTGGCTCGCGCCAGGCCGTCCGAAGCTGCATCGATGCCCACTAGCACCGAAATCTGCAAGTGCTGACTCTGGCGCAGTATCTTGATCATCAAGTCCGTGCCGATATTGCCCGAACCCAAAATCGCGACTTTCTTCTTGTTTGTATTCATAACGGTTTCCTCGCACCTAACGCCCGAGCGCCTTGGCGGTTTTGCCAGCAATACCGAAATCTGTCTTCGGCATTTCGTTGATGATGACGCGCACCGATTCGATGGGCGCCTGCAGCGAGCTCACGGCCGCGTCGGTCAGTGCGGCTATCAATCGAGCCTTCTGTTCCTCGCTGCGGCCTTCGACCAGAAATACCTGCATGATTGGCATGGGACTGTTCTCACAGAAGGCTGGACTGAAAGCGCATCGAAACGCTGCCCAGATGTTGATACCGCACATTGATCTGATCGCCCGCCTGAACGGCGATCGCTTCGGTCATGCCTCCAGTCATGATGAAAGTGCCCGCGGGCAGCTCACGGCCCCGCGCGCCCAGCATGTTGGCCAACATGGCCACGCTTTGCGCCGGATGCCCCAGCACCGCCGCGCCTGCGGCGGTTGCCACCACCTCGCCGTTTTTTTCCAGCACCACGCCGAGGCATTTGAGGTCGATCCCTTTGGGGTCGAGGGCGTTGCCGCCCACAACAAAGCGCGCCGCCGAGGTGTTATCGGCGATCACACTCTTGAGGTCGAAGCGAAAGTTTTCGTACCGCGAGTCGATCACTTCCACGGCGGGAATAATGAAGTCGGTGGCGGCCAGCACATCGCCCACATGACAGCCTGGGCCCTTCAATGGGTGCTTGAGGACAAAGGCAATTTCCGCCTCGATCTTGGGGTGGATCAAATGATCGACATCGATAGCCGAGCCATCCATGCACGAACCGTAGTCCGTCAGAAAGCCGTAGACCGGTTCACTGACGCCCATCTGTTTCATTTTTGCGAACGAGGTCAACCCCATCTTTAGCCCGACGATGCGCACACCTCGCTGCTCTTTGTGGCGGCGAATCGTGTCTTGAATGGCATACGCGTCCTCCCAGTCCATATCAGGGAATTTGTCAGTTATTTTGGTCACGGCCACACCTGTCAACTCAGCTCTTTCCAGATGCAGGGCCAGCTCGATGACCGTCTCGTGTGTCAGTTTCATGGGATCCCCTCAAACAAAACGAACGGACGCAGAGCCGATACCGCCCAGGCTTATGCGCAATTGATCACCGGCCTTGACCGGCACCATGGCGGCCAGTGAGCCGGACAGGATCACCTCGCCTTTCTTCAGGCCGATACCCAAGCGCCCCAGCGTATTGGCCAGCCACGCGACGGCATTGGCTGGGTGACCCAGTGCCGCAGCGCCAGCGCCCGTCGCAATCAGTTCGCCATTTTTTTCCAGTGTCATGCCGACACAGGCCAGGTCGACATCCCGTGGATCGACGCACTCGCTGCCCAGCACGAATGCACCGGCCGAAGCGTTATCGGCGACGGTGTCCTGAATGCGGATTTTCCAGTCTCGAATGCGCGAATCGACAATCTCGAAACAAGGCATGACAAAGTCCGTGGCCCGAATGACATCCGCCACCGTGACACCGGGGCCGGTCAAATCGTGTTTGAGCACGAATGCGATTTCCCCTTCAGCCTTGGGGGCGATCAGTCCGGCGCATTCGATCGCCGCACCGTCGCTGTACAACATCCCGCTGAGCAGGTGGCCGAAGTCCGGTTGATCCACACCCAGCATGTCCATCACGACCTTACTGGTGGCCCCAATCTTCTTGCCGATGATGGTCTGACCGGCATCCAGTCGCGCCTGGATCATGCCCAGCTGGATCTGGTAGGCGTCTTCAATCGTCAGCTGCGGATACCGTTCACTCAGGGGATCGATCGCCTCACGGCTGGTCAGTGCATTGTGCAACTCGCTGCCCAAGGCATGCAGTGTCTGGGTATTCATGAAAGACCTCACAGGCGCACGCAAACGTTGCGTAATTCGGTGTAGAACTCCAGGGAATGCACTCCGCCCTCTCGGCCGATACCCGACTGCTTCGCACCGCCAAAAGCGGTGCGCAGATCGCGCAGGAACCACGAATTGATCCAGCAGACACCGACGTTGAGAACCGAGCCCATGCGGTGGGCCACTTGCAGGTTGGAGGTCCAGACGCTGGCCGCCAGGCCGTACGGCGTGTCATTGACGAGACGCACCACCTCGTCTTCTTCGTCGAAGGGGGCGATGTGACAACACGGGCCGAAAATCTCCTCACGGATCACCGCTGAGTTTTCCGGCAAGTCGGTCCAGATGGTGGGCTGTACCCAGGCACCTTCTGCCAACTCGGAATTGAACTCAGGAACGCCTCCGCCGGTGACCACGGTAGCGCCATCGGCGACGGCCTGACGGTAGTAACCCAGCACTTTTTCACGGTGGCCCAGAGAAATGAGCGGGCCCATGTTCACCCCCCGTTCGTAGGGGATGCCCACGCGCAGGGATTCAGCTTTTGTCTTGAGCGCTGCGACAAAACGTTCGAACACTGGACGCTGGACATACACGCGCTCGGTGCCCAAACAGACCTGGCCGCTGTTCTCAAAGGCCGAACGAGCGACGCCCGCGGCGGCTTTTTCCAGATCGGCATCGGCAAATACCACGGCCGCATTCTTGCCGCCCAGCTCCAGGGACACCGGACGCAGGCCCTTGGCCGCTGCCCTCATGATCACTTCGCCGGTGCCGGTTTCACCGGTGAAGGTGATGCCGTTGACGTCCGGGTGAGCGGTCAGAAACGCACCGGCCGAGTTTTCACCAAAGCCGTGCACGACGTTGTAGACACCCGCCGGGACCCCCGCCTCGAGCATGACTTCACCCAACAAAGTGGCGGTCGCCGGCGTCTCTTCGGACGGTTTGACCACGACGGTATTGCCGCAGGCCAGCGCGGGGCCGACTTTCCAGGTCATCAACAACAGCGGCAGATTCCACGGACAGATCACCCCGATGACGCCGCGCGGTGCACGTACGGCGTAATTGACCGCCTTGCCACCATCGGGGGTGTCCATGGTGAAACATTCGTTCGGGACATTTTTCAGCAGGTCTGCAAACACCCTGAAATTCGCCGCGCCACGGGGAATGTCCAGGTGACTGGCCAGATCGTAAGGCTTACCGGTATCGGCGATTTCCGCGGCGACGAATTCCTGGAAACGACTTTCAATACCTTCGGCGACCTTGTGCAAAATAGCGATGCGTTGCGCAGCGGTCATACTGCCCCAGGGGCCCTGCAAGGCGCCCCGGGCTGCCTGGACCGCCGCGTCCACTTGTGCCTGGCCGGCTTCGTGGACCTTGCCGATCAGGCTATTGTCCACGGGGTTGCGGTTATCGAACGTGCGAACGCCCTCGCACCATTGGTTATCAATGAAATTGCGGAACTCATTAAGAGGCAGTGTGGCCATGTTCAGTTTCCTTGCTGTGTGAGCTCGACCGCCTCGATGTCACCGGCAGTGAGGTAATCCCACATACGTTCGAAGATCCGACCGGAGTAAGTCGCTCGTTGTCGTGTTTGCTCATCGTCAAGTGGCGGCACCCGGTCAGCCAGCCCCGCGGCATGCAGCTGCAACTCGATATGAGCGGCATCCTCCAAGTACCAGTTGAGCGTCAGCGCCTCGACCAGCGAGGCACCGGCCACAACGGCGCCGTTGCCGCGCATCACCAATGCCGGACCGTCCGCCAGTTGCTCGGCCAGCGCCGCCGCCTGAACGTCATCGCGCAACAGTTGCGGGTCATCCCATAGAGGTATGGACGAGTGAAAATAGGCGCCAGCGCCATGCCGTGACTTTGGCGTAATACCGGCGCAGGACAACGTCATGACCTGATCGGGCATGCTGCGAATCACTGCACCGACATCGGCACGACGCTGATAGATCTGCTGATGGATTCGCACCTCACCCAGCACGCCTTCCGGCAACGGGCCCTCGACGGGGACCACCACACCGGGTTCTCCCGGGCCGATCAGCCCCATCGGTTTGGCTGCGCACACCAGGAAGTGATGCGCGTCCAGGCGCAGGCTGCAATGACCATAGGCATGCACCAGGCCCGCCCGAGCCAATGCCCGTGCCGCTAGCCGCACTTCTCGTTGCTGGGCGGCCGTGGCGGTCACGCCACTCACGAACGGAATTCCGCAATATCGGGTTTCGACCCCCAGCAGCAATACGACGTAGGGACCGCCGGGAACTGCCGTGGCCGGTAACCGGCTTCCTCCTCGGCGCTGATGTGCCTGACCCCCGAGGAGTACTCATATGTCATGCCATCGGGCCCTTCGAAATACAGGAAGTAGGCGCCCGAAGTCGGATGGCGACCGGGGCCGAAGAGAATCCGAATGCCACGCTCGCGAAGGAAGTACCAGGCGCGCATGATGTCATCGACGGTTTCGACCTGATGGTTGATGTGCTGCACGCCCGCATGCGAGGACGGAAACAGCGCAATCTTGTGATGCACCTCATCGATGCGCAGCAGCGCCGCCTCGCCGATGCGGTCACTGACCCTGGCGTTGCACAGGCGTGTCCAGAACGCTTCGTCGCGTTTTGCGTTGGTGGTACGCAGGCCGATGTGGTTGAAACCGGTATTGCCGGCATCCCGCGAGGGGAAATGCCGCACGCCACTGGCATGAGGGCCGAGCACCAATTCGATGCGGTTGCCACTCGGGTCGCGGAACTGGATCAGGTCATTGACCGCACGCAACTCGATGTCTTCGCGAGTGCCATGACGAACAGCAAAGCCATTATCTTCGAGCACCTGCGCGGCATGGTCCATCTCCTCGGGCGTGCTCACTTCGAAAGCCGCGGTGGCCTCCTGCGGGTCACCTTCGTAGTAACACAAAGTGTGGTCGCGATCATCGGATCGGAAATAGATGGCGCCATTGGCAACCCGGGCCACTTCCAGACCCAGAATCTGGGTGGCATAGAGGCGGGTTTGTTCCAGATCCGGCGTCCCCAGACGGACATAGCGGATGTCGTGAAGATTGATCATGAAGCGGCCTCGAACGTTATTTTTATGTGGACTTAATCCTCGCGTCGCGGCAAAAATAAAAATAGCAAATTATCTTTATTCATTTTATTTGTTTTGGTTATACCCATGAAAACCGATCTGAATCTTCTCAGAGTGCTTCTGGCCGTCCATGAAGCCGGCAACGTGACCGCCGCGGCACAACGTCTAGGCATGAGTCAACCAGCCGCCAGCGCGGCACTGGCCCGTTTGCGGCGGTCACTGGGAGACGCGCTGTTCGTACGTTCGGGTCAGACAATGGCCGCAACGCCACGAGCCCAAAGCATCATTGATCGCACGCGGGAGGTGATCGACATCATCGACCGCGACATCCTCAGCAATCCGGTGTTCGACCCATCCACCAGCACCGCCCCCTTCATGTTCTGTTTGAGCGAGATTGGCGAAATCGCCTTTCTACCGATGCTGCTCGGGCACCTTCGCAGCGTCGCGCCGCTTGCGCAGATTTGCAGCCTGAGTCTGGCCGCCAAGGACGTGGACGAGCATCTGCGCGAAGGCAAGGTCGACCTGGTCATGGGTTACTTTCCTGACCTCGGCGCGGCGAACATCTATCAGCAAAGATTGTTCTCCCATGACCTGGTCTGCCTGATCCGAGGGGGGCACAAGATCCGGCACGAACAATTGACCCTGGATGAATTCTGCACCCTGGAACATGTACAAGTGCGCGATGGCGGGCGTAATCAGGAGATGTATGAGAGCTACCTGGCTAAGGCCGGTGTTAAGCGAAATATCGTTTTGCAGATGGGTCACTACATGAGTACGGCTTCAATTATCGAGCGGTCGAACCTAGTGGTCGTGCTGCCCCGGACCGTCGCCAGCCTTTACGCGAAATACGCCAATGTTCGCAGCGTCGAATTGCCCGACGGCTTTCCGGTTTACGACATCAAGCAGTACTGGCATGCGCGGTTTCAGAACGACCCGCGTCACCAATGGATTCGCCAGACCGTGCGTACCTTGTTCGAGAACGACCAACCGGGTGTCAGCGCCGCGCTGCCCCACGATCTGCCAGGAAAGGAAGTGGTTTTCGACGACTGACTCCGCCCTCGCTCGGGACTGTCGGTACCGTCAGGATCCTGCGAGCCCTCCCCGCGCCCACGCCGCCTCCAGATCGGCTCGGTGCTGCGGGGCGGCGATGCTGAGCATTTTGTCGACCCTTTGCTTCATGGTCAGTCCACGCAGGTCGGCGACGCCAAACTCGGTGACGATGAGCCCGGCATCACTGCGGGGAATGGTCGTTGGACCATTGAGGCGGGCAACGATTCGACTGTTGCTCCGTGCGCTGGACGGCAGTGCGATGATCGGCAGACCGCCCCGTGAACGATGGGCGCCGCGGATGAAGTCCAGTGATCCCCCTACCGCGCCCAGGTAACTGCCTGCCGCGACCTCAGAGTTCACTTGCCCGGTGAGATCGACCTCCACCGCGGAGTTGATCGCCACCAGACGATCCAGACTGGCCAGCACCTGAGCGTCGTGGGTATAGGCGCTGGAACGCATATGCACTGACCGGTTGCGATGGGCGAACTGCGCCAATGCCTGGCTGCCAATCAGCACGCCGCCCACGCTGAGCCAGGCGTCCCTGCTCTTGCGTGAATTATTGACCACGCCGCTTTGCATGAGCCGCATGACGCCGTCGCCGATGCTGCCCGAATGCACACCCAGATTGTGGTGGTCATTTAAGGCGCTGAGCACTGCATCCGGTATGGCACCGATGCCCGTCTGCAGGGTCGATCCGTCTTCGACCAAGTCGGCGATGTTCCTGGCGATTTTCATGTCTACCTCGCGAATGCTCGCGCTTTCGCTCGCCAGGGGCGCACGGTCGGTGTAGACCACAGCGTCCAGTTCATCCAGACCCAGGGTACGCTCACCATAGGTCCAGGGAGCCTGTTGATTGACCTCCCCGATCACCACGGCCGCCTGTTCCAGCGCACAGAGCAAGTATTCGCTGGCCAGACTGAGGCTGTGCCGGCCGTTGGCATCCGCCGGCGAAAGCTGCAGCATCAGAACATCGACGCGCAATTGCCCAGAACTCAACTGCGACGCCATTTCAGAGTAGTGGCAAGCAAGAATGTCCAGCACACCGGCGTCAGCCAGCGCACGATTTGCGCCGGCACCGCAATAGGCGAGAAAGTCCACGGCATCGGCATGCTCGGGCCGGCAGGTGTCACTGTTGGCAATGCCCAGCAGCACCCGGATGCGCTTGAAATCATGACGCTGTGCCATGAGCGCACGGGTCAGGGTCAGCGGCTCGGCGTTCGCCTGTCCCCATAACACGGTGTCCCCGGGTCGGATCAGGCTGGAGAGGTCCGGTGCATTGGCTTGTAATTCGAGAGGCATGGCAAAACCCTGGCAATAGCGAGCCGGGCCCTGTGGTACAGGACCCAAGGCAGACAGGGCTCAAATGGAAAATGGCGGCCCGTTGCGGGCCGCCGCGACAATCAGAAAATCGACGACGGGTGCTTGGCCAGCGGGGTGACTTTGATCTTCATGAAAGGGAACAGAGGCAGACTCGACAGCAGGCTGTGCAGTTCATCGTTACCTTCGACGTCAAAGATGCTGATGTTGGAGTACTCGCCCACGACGCGCCACAGGTGGGGCCACTTGCCCGACTCCTGGATGTCGATGGCCCTTTCCTTCTCCGACGCCTTGATCCGCTCCACTTCGTCCAGCGGAATGTCACGGGGAATACTGACGGTCATTTCTACGCAATACAGCATGTTGAACTCCAGATATTGTTGTTGAACGAGCGCCCCCTGCCAGCGGCGGCGCGAAACCTCAAACCAGCTCTTCAGTGACGAAGGGCTTAAGCTGGCCGATGAAATACTTACCATGTTCGAACCAGGCCTTGCGGATATCGGATTCCATGTAGACCTGATACTGCTCCTCACTGGCAAACCAGCATTCACCGATCGCATCGATACGGCCTACGTCCAGATACGGCACGTGGGTATCCGTAGGATTACCGGCAACCAGTCGCACTTCGTATTTGTGCAGCCCCGGCATTCCGGCGGACATCTGGAAATGCACCACGCACTCTTTTCGAAACTGCTCGTGGCTCATGCTTTCCGGTTTAACCAACAGATAAAGGATACGAATCATGGGGACCTCGATGAATGGCTAAAGAACGGCGCTCAGGCGGTCTTCGGCGTTGTGGAATTTGTAGGGGCGGCAGCGTCAGCGGCCGGGTCTTGTGCATCCAGCACTTCAATGCTGATGCCCTTGGTTTCCGGTAGCAGCAACAAGGCCACCACGGAGATTGCATAAGCACACAGGCAAAAAAGGCCGATCGCTTGCGCCAGGCCGACATGCACCGAGAGCACACCGACGCCTGTGATCGCCGTGGCACCGACCGACTTGCCGACATTGTAGGAAAAGCCCATGCAGGTGGTGCGCACATGGGTGGGAAACAATTCACTGAGAAACGGCCCCAGCGCCGCGTACATGCCAATGGCGGCGAAGCCCACCAGGAAACCCATGACGTGGGTGACCAGTGGATTGAGCGGGATCATCATGTAGGTGACGGTCACGATCCACGACATCAGCGACAGCACGATCAGCGTCGGACGCCGTCCCAGTTTGTCCGCCAGATAAGCAGTACTGGCGAAACCGGCAAAGCAGCCCAGCGCCATGACCAGGATGGTAGCGATCAACGAACCGGACTCCACACCACGGTCCTTGAGCAACGACGGTATCCACACCAGAATCACGTAGCTGCCCGCTTGCAGACCGACCACCAGAATGCTCGATAGCATTGTCAGCCGCCGGTACTGCGGTTTGAACACGGTCGAGAAAGAGGCTTTGGGCGCCTTGCTTGCAACGGCCTGAACAAACGCATCGGAGTCTTTGACGTGACGGCGGATAAACAACACCATCAGTGCCGGGATGACCCCGAACCAGAACGCGACACGCCAAGCCAGTTCCGCCGGGAACTGGCTGAGGATGACGGTGATGATAATTACCGCGCCTGCCCAACCCAGTGCGAAGCCCGACTGCACAAAGCCCATCGCGCGACCGCGATTACTCGGGTTGATCACTTCAGCCATCAGCGCAGCACCTACCGCCCATTCACCGCCGAAGCCGAAACCTTGCAAGGTCCGGGCGATCAGCAACTGTTCGAAGTTTTGCGCGAAGCCGGCTACCACACCAAAAAAAGTGAACCAGAGAATCGAGAAGATCAGGATGCGCACACGACCGTGGCGGTCGCTGAGAATACCGGCGGCCCAACCGCCAATGGCCGCCGACAGCAATGCGGCAGTGCCGACCATGCCGGCTTCGGCCTTGGTCAGCCCCCACAGGGCAATGATCGTTGGCAGCAGAAAGCTGAACATCTGCATGTCGTAGGAATCCAGCGCCCAGCCGGAGTAGCAGGCCCAGAATGTCTTGCGTTCACGAGGCGAGCCTTTCCTGTACCAATCGAACATGATGACCTTCCTTATTGTTATTGGTGAACTGCTCATGGCCTCAGAGCAACGCCATGGGTGTTTCTGTTACCGATGCGCAATCCGCATTCGCAGCATGAGGGAGTTCGTTGCTTCTGCCCATTTGCCGTTGTGGAAGTCCCTCTTTCGCAATAGCTAAGACCATCTCATTCACGCAACCAACGGCGACAGCAACATGTCTTGAGTCATGCTCGCGACAAGCCGGCCATAACGCTGATAAATGTGGGTCGTGACCAAACCGCGACCGGCCAGGCTACGAACAGGCTCGCTCAGAAAAAGCAGCCAGTCGTTGGCATCGATTAACGAGCTGTGGAACCACAGACTGTGATTGAGCTGACTGACGCGGCCGTGCTGCCACGGATCAGGCATCGAAGGCGACGGCACCAGACATCGGTTGAGCCAGCAGTCGGACATATAGGCCAGCGCCGCAGGGTGCAGACAACCTTCGTTCGGCAGCGGCTGGTTCAAACGCACCCAGTAGCCGACCTCGGGCTGATCGTCTGGTCGCCCGCCCGCTCTTTCAGCGTGGATTGGCCGCACGTCAAGAACAGGCCGGTCAATTAAGCGCAAACGAAGAGCGTGGCCCTGATGCATCTGACTGGCGGCCGATTCGGCGAGAGTCGGCAGGCTTTCGGGTGTCGGCAGCAGGCGGTCCAAGTGATAGACCCTGCCACTGTCAGTGCTGGTTTTCTGGAATGACGCGTTGGCGCTCAACACCAGGCCGGTGCCCTGCACGCCATAGATATGCCGGTTGGAGAAGCATCGGCCGTCCTGCAGCAACTCCACGCTGTACTCAATGGTGTCCAGCGGGCTGGCATCATTGAGAAAGGTCATTTGCAACAGACTGGGGCTGCGCCCTTCCAAGCCTTGCGCCGCCGCCCAAAGCGTTTGGGCGATCAATTGTCCGCCATAGACATGTCCGTGGTTGTCGACGTCACTGGTATGGCTGCGGTATCGGTTTTGCCCATCCAGATCCAGCGCAAGCAATTCGGTCAGGTCCCGCTGATCCCAGTACTGTCCAGAGGTATGCAGCTCCATGACCGGCGCCTTATATCTTAGCCATTGATGCTAAGTTGAGGATGGAAAAGTCCAGTGGCACGGGTGTCAGCTCCTGCAGACGTTCGGCAGTGACATCGCCAATCAGCTCCAGCACCAACACACCGTCATCGGTCAGTTCCAGGGTGGCCATGTCGGTGTAGACCCGACTGACGCAGCCCAGCCCGGTCAATGGGTAGGTGCAGGCGGACAAAAACTTGCTCTGACCGTCCTTGCCCAGGTGATCCATCATCACAAAGATGCGCTTGGCGCCGATCGCCAGGTCCATCGCACCGCCTACTGCGGGAATGGCATCCTTAGCGCCGGTATGCCAGTTGGCCAGGTCGCCGTTGGCTGCGACCTGGAATGCGCCAAGGACGCAGATGTCCAGATGGCCCCCGCGCATCATCCCGAAGGAGTCGGCATGGTGAAAGAATGCGACGCCCGGTAGCGGCTGGATCGGCTCTTTGCCGGCGTTGATCATGTCCCAATCTTCCTGACCGGGAAGCGCGGCCACCCAGCGCCCCAGTACGCCGTTTTCACTGTGCAGGAAAATGTCCTTCTCCTGTGGCAGGTGGTTGGCCACCAGGGTTGGCAGGCCGATGCCCAGGTTGACGTAGGCGCCTTCAGGGATGTCGCGGGCGACGCGAGCCGCCATTGCGTTGCGAATGTTTTTGTCCATTTTTGTTCATCCCACCTGCTGCTGTGCCGGCGCAACATCGGTGCGCTGGACAATGTGTTTGACGAAGATACCGGGGGTGATTACCCGCTCCGGATCAAGCTCACCCAACTCCACCACGCGACCGACCGAAGCAATGGTGTTGTGCGCGGCCATGGCCATGATCGGGGCGAAATTGCGCGCGGTTTTGCGGTACACCAGGTTGCCCCAGCGATCGCCCTCCTCAGCATTGATCAAGGCGAAGTCAACGTGGATGGGGTATTCGAGCACGTAGTTGCGGCCGTCGATGGTGCGCGATTCCTTGCCTTTGGCCAACAAGGTGCCAAAGCCAGTCGGCGTGTAAAAACCACCGATGCCGCAGCCGGCGGCCCGCAGGCGCTCGGCCAAGTTGCCCTGAGGGACGATCTCCAGTTCGATTTTTCCGGCACGGTAGAGGGTCTCGAACACATGAGAACCGTTCATTCGCGGGTAGGAGCAAAGGATCCGGCGAACGCGGCCCGCCTTGAGCAGCGCGGCCAAACCGGTATCGCCCTGGCCGGCGTTGTTGCTGACCAGAGTCAGGTCGGTCGCGCCCTGAGCGATCAATGCCTGAATCAGGTCGTCGGGCATGCCAGCGCCGCCGAAGCCGCCCACGGCCACCACAGCCCCGTCGGGAATGTCCGCCAGCGCTTCAATGGCGCTAGGCAACAGCTTGTTGATCATCGCTATACATCCTTTCTCGTTCTTGGGGCCAGGCCGGAGTCTGGCAAGCAGTGCAAGGCGCTACCCCGCGTTTGAATCAGCTTGCCAGTGCGGCCCGAGGCCCACAATTTCGGACTTCGAAAGGGCGAATTAACGATCGATTAATGGCTGCCTGCGTAACATGCGCGAAACCCTGTAGAAGCTATCGAGTGCAACGAGGCTGCGATCTTTTGATTTTTAAAAACAAAATCAAAAGATCGCAGCCTGCGGCAGCTCCTACAGTGGATTTCTGCATCTATGGGGAGGCAATTCAGGCGGATCTAGACCGTGCGGTAACGCTCGATGAGCGCGTCGGCGAATTCGCGGGCGAAGGTCGAGAGGCCGTCGAAATCCTGGGAACAGAGCTGGAAGGTCCGCACCGCCCAGGGATCAAGCAACTGACAGGCACCGATACCCTGCCGCCCCTTGAGCCGGTCGTAACTGGCCTGAGGCACGATGGCAATACCGGCCCCTGCTTCGACCATACGGAAGATGGCGTCGGAACTGGCAACCTGTACCCGAATGGTCAGCGGCAGGTGCAACGCGGCGGCGGCGCGGCTGAGGAACACATTGATTGCGCTGCCCTCGAGCAACGATACAAAGGCGTATTGCAGGGTTTCCTTAAAAAACACATCACCGCGCAACAGAATTGGGTGATCCAGCGGCGCGATGACCATCAAACGGCTGGATACCAGCGGCACACTCTGCAAGCCGTCGGTGACCACGCTCCCGGACACGATGCCCAGATCGGTGCTGCCCTCGCGAACGGCACGCACGATGTCGTCACTGAGACGCTCGCGCATGTCGATGTGCACATCCGGATGACTGATCAGATACTCACCCACCACCGGCGGCAGGTATTCGGTAATCGCGGTGGTGTTGGCTTGCAGGCGCAACTGCCCCTTGAGGCCGTCGGTGTATTGCTGTAGATCGCCGGTGAGCATTTCCAGCTGGGATAGGATCACCCGCGCGTGCTGTAAATAGGTCTTGCCGGCGTTGGTCAGGGTCACACCCTGAGGCGAGCGCTCGAGCAAGCGCACGCCGAGGTTTTCTTCCAGGTTTTTGATACGGTTGCTTGTTGCGGGCACCGAAAGGAACGAGCGCTCGGAGCCGCGGGTAAGACTGCTGGTTTCCGCGATGTTGATGAACAGACGGAAATCGGTGATATCGAAATGCATCGCCATGGTCGGACGGTTCCTGCCAAGTGAGACTTACTGTACTCACAGTACATTGAGTCTGCCTAGTGGCATTCAACATAGCCACGACCGGCGCGGTCGCGGCTACTTTACAAGCACGGCAAACTACAAGCACGGCAAACAAGCCGGTATCAAACCCAGTGCGACGGCTCGAACACGAAGCCGTTGCCCTGGCGACGGATGAAACCGCAATGCGGCTCACCAAAGTGCACCGGCATGATCAGCGCTTCGCGGTCGGCCGCGTTATTGAGAAATTCCAGACGGGTGCGGCGAGCGATGTCTTCCCAGATGCAGTAACCGGAGTTGATGTCCGGGCGCACGATCTGGATCGGGCTGTGCAGGATGTCGCCACAGAAAATACCTTCTTGCCCTTGAGATCGCACACGGAAAGCCACCTGACCAGGACTGTGCCCCGGCGCAGCTTCGACCACCAGGCAATCGGCGATTTCTTCACCTGGCAACATCATTTCTGCAAGGCCTTCGTTGACGATCGGCATCACGCTGTCGAAAAACGACTCTCCGAACACGTCAATCACGCCGGCTTCCTTGTTCTTGCCCTGGTGACAGAAATCGAAGTCGTCCTTGGGCAGGTAGTAACGCGCATTGGGGAACGTCGGCACCCAGCGGCCGTCCTGCCAGGTGGTGTTCCAGCCCACATGGTCGGAGTGAAGGTGGGTGATGACCACGTGTGTGACTTTCTCGGGCGGTGCGCCAGCGGCGATCATCCACTCCTTGACCAGGGTGTTGAGCATGTTCATGCGCGCAATGCCCGGCCGCGGCTTAAAGTTACCGACGCCGGTGTCGATCACAATGATGTTGCTGCCCACGTGCACGATCCAGAACTGGATAGTGACCAGCAACTTGTTCATGTGCTCGATCCAGTGATTTGGCGCCATCAGGTCACGGTGCTGTTGCAGTACACCCTCCTCCATGCCCGGAAACAGGAACGCGGGATCATGGGTCGGGCCCGCGTATTCAAGAATACGGGTAACTTTAATGTCTCCGATCATGCGGGACTGCATCATGGCTTTGTACCTCAACGGTTTTTGTTAGTTCGCGGCTGTGCCGCTGGTTTTTCCGGATTATCCGTTGCCGGTACCGACTGCGCAGTTGATATCTCGTTAACAGCACCTTAAGAAGCGCTTAAGGCGAGTGTACAGCCGCGCAAACGGCATCGGTCGATCAAACGCGCTCGAACAACGCCGCCAGTCCCTGGCCGCCACCGATGCACATGGTTTCCAAGCCATAGCGTGCCTCGCGCCGACGCATTTCGTGCAACAGCGTGGTCATAATGCGCACACCCGTGGCCCCAATGGGGTGGCCCAACGAAATCCCCGAACCGTTGACGTTCACCCGGGACAAGTCGTCCAGGCCCCAGGCCTTGAGCACCGCCAGGGCCTGGGCAGCGAAGGCTTCGTTGAGCTCGATCAAGTCCAGTTCGGCCAGGCTCAACCCGGTTCGCATCAACAGCTTTTGCGTGGCAGGTACTGGCCCGATGCCCATACGCGAGGGTTCGCAACCCGCGGCGGCCCAGTCCACCAGACGCGCCATTGGCGTCAATCCGTGACGCGCGGCGTACTCCGGCGACACCACCAGACAGCCCGCTGCCGCGTCGTTCTGCTGGCTGGAATTGCCCGCCGTGCACACGCCTTCGGGGCGAATGAGGCGGAGGGCCTTCATGCTTTCGAGGCTGGCGTCCTCACGAATGCCCTCGTCTATTGTTACCCGCGTGACGGCGCCGCGCTTGCCGGGCACATCTACCGCGACCACTTCATCGGCGAAGCGCCCTTCTCGCCAGGCAGCCGCGGCATTCTGGTGGCTGCGCACGGAGAAGCTATCCGCTTCCTCGCGGCTAATGCCATAGTCCAGGGCCAGGTTATCGGCGGTTTCCGGCATCCCGGAAATGTGCCCGAATCGCTCGGAAGGCTGCGAACGCTCGCGACCGCGCTCCAGGCGGTCATGAAAGCGCACGCTGCCAGCTCGCGCGCCCCAGCGCATGTCGGTGCTGTAGTACTCAATGTTGCTCATGCTCTCTACACCAACCACCAGCACCGCTTCGGCATTGCCAGTTTTGACCATCATGGAAGCATCGATCACCGCCTGCAGGCCCGAGCCGCAACGACGATCCAGCGTGTAGCCCGGCACCTCAACAGGTAGGCCCGCGGACAACGCAGCGTATCGACCGATGCACGGTGCCTCACTGGAGGCGTAGGACTGTGCGACGATCACCTCGTCCAGTGAGTGTCCCGGCACTCCCGTGCGCGCCATCACCTGGCTAATCATGAACGAGGCCAAATGCTCGGCTGTGAGCGGAGCCAGCGCGCCGCCAAACTTGCCGATGGGTGTGCGAAGGGGCGAAACGATCAGCGCGTTTTTCATTGCAGCTCAACCTCAATGGGGGCAATGCGCACAGCATGGGCGGTCAACGAACGCGCCGGCAATTTTGCATCGCGAAAGCCCGCGTTTCGCCTGGCTTAAGCTCCTGAGTTGTGCCTGTGATCCAGCGGATGCGTTTGCCTTGCCGCTCAAACCCTCACCGCTAAAACCCTCACCGCTAAAACTGAATGGCCTACCTCCTTAGCCATTAGTTGACCCCCTCTTCCGCAAAAGCTAATTCCCCCTCTCGCCACGCTCCTAGCATCATGCATCGCACAACATCAGCGGATGCCAGACATGCTCAGTTTCGATCCATCCCAATGGCTGGGACGTACCCAGGAAGCCCACGACCAGTTCAGCCGTAACCTGATCCAGCGCATTGCCGCGACTTTCAACGTGAATGTTCCTGGTCAGGGTGAAGAACTTCCGTGGCTCTGGCACTGGTGCTTCTTTACGGAGCCAGCCGACAGCAGCGATCTGGGTACGGACGGGCACCCGGCACTCGGCACTTTCATGCCGCCGGCTCATGGTCGCAACCGGATGTGGGCTGGCGGGCGCCTGGATTTCATCGAGCCGTTGCGCGTGGGGTTGCAAGCCACCCGCAAGACCCGGATCGAAAAGATCGCGGAAAAGACCGGTCACACGGGCTCGCTGCTGTTCGTGACACTCAAGCATGAGTATTGGCAGGACGGCCAGCTATGCATCTCGGAAGAACAAGACATTGTCTACCGCGAGCCTAGCCCACCCAAGCTGGGGCAAGGTGAGCCAGTGCCTGAATCCGAGTGGAGGGAGAACTTTAGCCCCACTCCGGTGTTGCTGTTCCGCTATTCCGCATTGACCTTCAATGCCCACCGCATTCACTTCGACTGGCCCTACGTCACAGAGACCGAAGGCTACCCCAACTTGGTAGTTCATGGCCCATTGACCGCCACCCTGAGCATGACTGCTTTCGTGCGCGCCAATCCCCTGGCCCGCGTGCGCCGCTTTAGTTTCCGCGGGCTGCGTCCGCTGATTGCCCCGGACGACTTCCAACTCGGTGGACGACACACGGGTTCCGGCACCGCCGAACTGTGGGCAAGCAATGCGAGCGGCCTTTGCCAGCAAGCCGAAGTGCATTTCGACTGACTCTATAAAAAATGCGCCCGCCTTGGTCGCGGACGCCCAATTCGAGGAACGCTCCATGAGCCACCGTAACAGCGAAGACATCAAATCCATCCGTGAAGGCGTCCGCGCCCTGTGTGCCGAGTTCGACGCTGCCTACTGGCGCAAGATCGATGAAGAAAAAGGTTTTCCTGAAGCCTTCGTCAGCGCCATGACCCAGGCCGGGTGGTTGTCGGCAATGATCCCCGAAGAGTACGGCGGTTCCGGCCTGGGCCTGGCCGAAGCCTCGGTGATCCTGGAAGAAGTGAATTACTGTGGCGGCAACTCCGGCACCATTCACGGCCAGATGTACAACATGTTTACGCTGCTACGTCATGGCAGCGACGCGCAGAAGACCTACTACCTGCCGAAACTGGCCAGTGGCGAACTGCGCCTGCAATCGATGGGTGTGACCGAGCCTACCACTGGTACCGACACCACCAAGATCAAGACCACCGCCGTGCGCAGGGGCGACAAGTACGTGATCAACGGCCAGAAGGTGTGGATCTCGCGTATCCAACATTCCGACCTGATGATCCTCCTCGCCCGCACCACACCGCTAGCGGAGGTGAAGAAGAAGTCTGAAGGCATGTCGATTTTCCTCGTCGATCTGCGCGAGACCATCGGCAAGGGCCTGACCGTGCAGCCGATTGCCAACATGGTCAATCACGAAACCAACGAATTGTTCTTTGACAACCTTGAGTTGCCGGCCGACAGCCTGATCGGTGAAGAAGGCAAAGGCTTCCGCTACATCCTTGATGGCCTCAATGCAGAGCGTACCCTGATCGCTGCCGAGTGCATCGGCGATGGACGCTGGTTCACCGAGAAATCCAGCGCCTATGCCCGCGACCGTGTGGTATTCGGCCGTCCGATCGGACAAAACCAGGGCGTGCAGTTCCCGATCGCGGAAGCCCACATCGAAATCGAAGCGGCTGACCTGATGCGTTGGCGCGCCTGCGAAGAATACGACAGCGGAATCAACGCCGGCGCAAGCGCCAACATGGCCAAGTACCTCGCAGCCAAGGCGTCCTGGGAAGCGGCTAATGCTTGCTTGCAAACCCACGGTGGCTTCGGTTTCGCCTGCGAGTACGACGTAGAGCGAAAATTCCGCGAAACCCGTCTGTACCAGGTTGCACCGATCTCAACCAACCTGATCCTGTCGTACGTGGCCGAGCATCTGCTCGAGTTGCCCCGCTCGTTCTGAGGGAAGATGCCGATGCATAACCCAACATTGCGTTCTGCCCTCTTCGTTCCGGGGAATCGCCCGGAGCGCTTTACGAAGGCGCTGATCAGCGGCGCAGATATCGTTATCGTTGATTTCGAAGACGCGGTCGAAGAAGAACAAAAAGCCAAGGCGCGCGCCAACCTGAGCGCGTTCCTTGACACCAACACCACTGCCCGCGTCTGGGTTCGGGTAAATATGGCCGGCCATGCCGAACATCAAGCCGACCTGGAAATGTGTTGTCACCCAGGCGTCGAAGGCATCTTTTTACCCAAGGCTGAAACGGCGGAGCAACTGCTGCGGGTATCTGCGACGGGCAAGATGATGATTCCTATCGTTGAGAGTGCCCTGGGCCTTGATGCGCTACCGGCTATGGCACGCGTACCCGGTGTCGTGCGCCTGACCTACGGCCGATTGGACCTTGGGCTGGATCTGGGCCTGGACGTGACCAGCTATGGCGCAGAACGCATGTTCGATCAAGTTCGGTACTCCTTGCTGTTGCAGACTCGTCTGTCCGGCCTGGCCGCTCCGCTGGAAAGCGTGTTCTCGAACATCGAAGACAGCGAGCGTCTGCAACATTACGCCCGCACCGCTGGCAATATGGGCTTCGCCGGGATGCTGTGTATTCATCCGAAACAGGTTGCCGTGGTTCACACCGCCCTGGCACCGACGGAGGAAGAACTGGTTTGGGCCCGCCACGTCCTCGATGCGGCCGATGGCCGAGGCGCCTTCAGACTCGATGGCGAAATGATCGATGCCCCGGTGATGGCGCGCGCTAGGCAATTTCTGTCCCTGAGTGCATGGACCACACCGACGAAGCCTGACGCTGATCGCTGATACGTCCGAATACACCCGATTTAAAAGACACCCATAAAGAGTTGCCTCCGCCGGTACGCCCACGACGCCCACCGGCGGCGGTAACTCAGGAGGTATTCACGCGGTCTGTGAGCCCAGCAACGCGGGCTCCATGGCCGACACCGATATCGCCCACTGATACTGCGCATGAAATTTGTTTGGAGGCCCCCTGCTATGAGAGTTTTGGTATCGATCAAGCGTGTGGTCGACTATAACGTCAAGATCCGCGTGAAAGCGGACAACTCCGGCGTCGACCTCGCCAACGTCAAGATGTCGATGAACCCGTTCTGCGAAATCGCAGTGGAAGAAGCCGTACGCCTGAAGGAGAAAGGTGTTGCGACTGAAATCGTCGTCGTTTCCGTCGGCCCGTCCACCGCTCAAGAGCAACTGCGCACCGCGCTGGCTCTGGGTGCCGACCGCGCCATCCTCGTCGAATCCGCTGAAGATCTGACTTCCCTGGCCGTTGCCAAGCTGCTCAAAGCTGTTGTCGACAAGGAACAGCCTCAGCTGGTAATCCTTGGCAAACAAGCCATCGACAGCGACAACAACCAGACTGGCCAGATGCTCGCTGCACTGAGCGGTTACGGTCAGGGCACCTTCGCTTCGAAAGTCGAAGTGTCCGGCGACAGCGTTGCCGTGACCCGCGAAATCGACGGCGGCGCACAGACCGTTTCCCTGAAACTGCCGGCCATCGTCACCACCGACCTGCGTTTGAACGAGCCGCGTTATGCGTCCCTGCCAAACATCATGAAAGCCAAGAAGAAGCCTCTCGAAGTGCTGACTCCGGACGCTTTGGGCGTTTCCACCGCCTCCACCAACAAGACCGTGAAAGTCGAAGCGCCTGCTGCACGCAGCGCGGGTATCAAGGTCAAGTCGGTGGCTGAACTGGTCGAGAAACTGAAAAACGAAGCGAAGGTAATCTAATCATGACTATCTTGGTAATCGCTGAACACGACAACAAGGTAGTGGCTCCGGCCACCCTGAACACCGTGGCTGCCGCTGCCAAAATCGGCGGCGACATCCACGTTCTGGTCGCTGGCCAGGGCGCTGGCGCCGTGGCTGAAGCCGCTGCGAAAATCGCTGGCGTGGCCAAAGTGCTGGTGGCCGACAACGCTGCCTACGCTCACCAGTTGCCGGAAAACGTAGCGCCGCTGGTAGCCGAGCTGGGCGCTGGCTACAGCCACATCCTGGCTGCCGCGACTTCCAACGGCAAAAACATCCTGCCGCGCGTTGCCGCTCAGCTGGAAGTTGACCAGATCTCCGAGATCATCTCGGTGGAAAGCGCTGATACCTTCAAGCGCCCGATCTACGCCGGTAACGCCATCGCTACCGTTCAGTCGAACGCTGCGGTCAAAGTGATCACCGTGCGTGCCACCGGTTTCGACCCGGTGGCTGCTGAAGGTGGTTCGGCTGCTGTTGAAGCGGTTGCTGCTGCGCACAACGCTGGCACCTCGAGCTTCGTTGGCGAAGAACTGGCCAAGTCCGATCGTCCTGAACTGACCGCTGCCAAGATCGTCGTTTCCGGCGGCCGCGGCATGCAGAACGGCGACAACTTCAAACACCTGTACGCCCTGGCCGACAAGCTGGGCGCTGCCGTCGGTGCTTCGCGCGCCGCGGTCGACGCAGGTTTCGTACCCAACGACATGCAGGTCGGTCAGACCGGCAAGATCGTTGCTCCACAGCTGTACATCGCGGTCGGTATCTCCGGCGCGATCCAGCACCTGGCCGGCATGAAAGACTCCAAAGTGATCGTGGCGATCAACAAGGACGAAGAAGCGCCGATCTTCCAGGTGGCCGATTACGGGCTGGTGACTGATCTGTTTGAAGCTGTGCCCGAAATGGTTTCGCTGGTTTAAATATCAGGAATGACCAGAGGGTTGAATCGGGCCTCTTAATATATATAACAAAAGCAAATAGTATCAATGCGTACAATTCGCTTTTATTATTTATGCGGCGGCGCGAGGATTATTCCCCCCATAAAAATGAGTTAAATCCTCGTTGTATGTTGAGGTTCGTTTAAGTGGAAAACCGTTCGCCGGTCCGATTGCAGGGATCATGTGGCAGATGCTGGAGGACAATGGTGTTACCCACTTAACCGTTTTTCAGCTTCGCGAGTCTTTAATGGAACCTCAATCCGCTGCCCCTTAATTCGAGATCAATAAAATGGCCAAGGCTGCCGATGTCGTTGTGCAATGTCTGGAAAATGAAGGTGTCGAGTTTGTATTCGGCATTCCTGGCGAGGAAAATCTCGATCTGCTTGAGTCCCTGCGAAAATCGAAAATCAAGCTGGTACTGACTCGCCACGAACAGTCCGCCGGCTTCATGGCTGCCACCTATGGAAGGCTGACAGGCAAGACTGGTGTGAGTCTGTCGACTCTTGGTCCAGGGGCCACCAACCTGGTCACCGCCGGAGCCTACGCCTACCTGGGCGGCATGCCGATGCTAATGATCACCGGCCAGAAACCGATCAAAAAGTCCAAACAGGGTCGCTTCCAGATCCTCGATGTGGTCGGCATGATGCAGCCACTGACCAAGTACACCCACCAGCTCGCTTCTGCCGACAACATTCCGTCCCGTGTACGCGAAGCGTTTCGCTTGGCGGAGGAAGAAAAGCCCGGTGCCGTGCACCTGGAGTTGCCAGAAGACATCGCCGCCGAGCAGACGGATAGCCTGCCTGTCCCGCCGAGCTTGCATCGACGCCCTTTGGCCGAGCACAAATCCATCGAAGCAGCCGTTCAGAAACTGCAGGCGGCCCGTAGCCCGATTCTGGTTATCGGTGCAGGTGCCAATCGCAAGATGACGGCCAAGGTGCTCAAGCAATTGATTGACAGCACCGGCATCCCCTTTGTCACCACGCAAATGGGCAAGGGCGTGGTGGATGAGCGTCATCCACGCTTTCTCGGCAACGCTGCCCTTTCCGCTGGAGACTTCGTGCACCGCGCTGTCGAAGCCGCCGATCTGATCGTCAATATCGGCCACGATGTCATTGAAAAGCCGCCATTTTTCATGGTCCGTGGCGGTACCGAAGTGATCCACATCAACTTCCGTTCTGCCGAAGTCGATCCTGTGTACTTCCCGCAAATCGAGGTGGTGGGCGACATTGCCAACGCCGTGTGGCAGATCGGTGAAGCGCTGCAGATCCAGACTCATTGGGATTTCAGTCGCCTCATGGCGATCCGCGAAGCCAACGAAGCACAGATCATCGAGGGCGCGGACGACAAGCGTTTCCCGATTTACCCGCAGCGTTTCGTTGCTGACGTGCGTCGCGCCTTACCGTCAGAAGGCATCGTCGCCCTGGACAATGGCATCTACAAGATCTGGTTCGCGCGTAACTACAAGGCCCACAAGCCCAATACCGTGCTGCTGGACAACGCCCTGGCGACCATGGGCGCGGGCCTGCCGTCGGCCATGGCCTCGCATCTTGTCTACCCGGACCGCCCGGTAGTCGCCGTGTGCGGTGACGGTGGTTTCATGATGAATAGCCAGGAACTGGAAACGGCCGTGCGTTTGAAGATGAACCTCACGGTCATCATCCTGCGCGACGACGGCTACGGCATGATCCGCTGGAAGCAGTCGAACATGGGCTTCACCGACTTCGGTCTGGACTATGGCAACCCGGACTTTGTCATGTATGCACAAAGCTATGGCGCTAAAGGCCACCGGGTAGAAAGCGCCGAAGGCTTCCTTCCACTGCTGGAGAGCTGCATCAGTGAGCCGGGTGTGCACGTGATCGATTGCCCCGTGGACTACTCGGAGAATGATTTCATTCTCAACAGCGAACTCAAGAGAAGAAGCGCGTTGGTCTGATCCTTCTATCATCATTCAATCTCAGGGGCGGTGCCGCGATGCCGTGCCGCCCGCGTTCAATGACAACACTGGAGTTCATGATGCAGCTTAAAGACACCCAGTTGTTCCGCCAGCAAGCCTTCATCGATGGCGCTTGGGTCGATGCGGACAATGGTCAGACGATCAAGGTCAACAACCCGGCAACGGGCGAAATTCTGGGCACCGTGCCGAAAATGGGCGCTGCCGAAACCCGCCGTGCGATCGAAGCCGCTGACAAGGCGCTGCCGGCCTGGCGTGCACTGACCGCCAAAGAACGTGCGGGCAAACTGCGTCGCTGGTTCGAATTGATCATCGAGAACCAGGACGACCTGGCTCGCCTGATGACCCTGGAACAAGGCAAGCCATTGGCCGAAGCCAAGGGTGAAATCGTTTACGCCGCTTCCTTCATCGAGTGGTTCGCTGAAGAAGCCAAGCGCATCTACGGTGACGTGATTCCGGGCCACCAGCCAGACAAGCGCCTGATCGTGATCAAGCAGCCGATCGGCGTGACCGCTGCCATCACCCCGTGGAACTTCCCGGCCGCGATGATCACCCGTAAAGCCGGCCCGGCCCTGGCCGCCGGTTGCACCATGGTACTCAAGCCTGCTTCGCAAACTCCGTTTTCCGCTTTCGCCCTGGCCGAACTGGCCCAGCGTGCCGGCATTCCTGCTGGTGTGTTCAGCGTTGTTTCCGGCAGTGCCGGCGACATCGGCAGCGAGCTGACCAGCAACCCGATCGTACGCAAACTGTCCTTCACCGGTTCGACCGAGATCGGTCGTCAACTGATGTCGGAATGCGCCAAGGACATCAAGAAAGTGTCCCTGGAACTGGGCGGTAACGCGCCGTTCATCGTGTTCGACGACGCGGACCTGGATAAGGCCGTCGAAGGCGCGATCATTTCCAAATACCGCAACAACGGCCAGACCTGCGTCTGCGCGAACCGTCTGTACATTCAGGATTCGGTCTACGACGCATTCGCCGAGAAGCTGAAAGTGGCAGTCGCCAAGCTGAAGATCGGCAACGGTCTGGAAGCCGGCACCACCACCGGTCCGCTGATCGACGAAAAAGCGGTCGCCAAAGTTCAAGAGCACATCGCTGACGCCGTTGACAAAGGCGCCACCGTGCTGTCCGGCGGCAAGCCGATGGAAGGTAACTTCTTCGAGCCGACCATCCTGACCAACGTGCCGAACAACGCTGCCGTCGCCAAGGAAGAAACCTTCGGCCCATTGGCGCCGCTGTTCCGTTTCAAAGATGAAGCCGATGTGATCGCGATGTCGAACGACACCGAGTTCGGTCTGGCCTCGTACTTCTACGCTCGCGACCTGGGCCGTGTGTTCCGTGTGGCCGAAGCCCTGGAATACGGCATGGTCGGCGTCAACACCGGGTTGATCTCCAACGAAGTCGCGCCGTTCGGCGGCATCAAGGCGTCGGGCCTGGGGCGTGAAGGCTCCAAGTACGGCATCGAAGATTACCTGGAAATCAAATACCTCTGCCTGAGCCTGTAACACGCGACCGAATCAGCTCTTTCAATGATGGAAGGGCTGATTAAGTTATTCAAAACTGCCAAGTATGGCGCGCACCACTCCCCGACTGCTCATGACGAAGCGATTGTTGGCGAAACGATACTGGTTGAATTGGATGACCGCAGGATCACATCATGAACAGGACTGAAAGCACCATTCGCTTGGCTGCCATCAAACTGATTTCCCGTAACGGCTATGAGTCGATGAGTCTTCGTCAACTGGCGGCTGAGTCCGGGGTCAATGTCTCGACGCTCTATCTGTATTACAAAAGCAAAAGTGAGTTACTGCTGGAACTAATCCTGGAGTACCTCCAGAGTCTGGGTCACGAGTGGAATCGCAACTGCCCCGCCGCTAATGTCAGCGCCAGCATACAACTGCGCTCCTTTATTTCGTGCCATATACGCTACCACCTGGAACATCAAGACCAAGCGATGTTAGGCAACCTCGAACTCCGAAGCCTGGACGAGGAATCGTTATCACAGGTTTGCCAGGCTCGACAGATATACCTGAAAACCTTGCAGGACTTACTCGAGCAGGGCGCGAGGGAGGGGGCTTTCGTTTGCGCCGATTCAAAGCAGATGGCGCGCACCTTGCTCAATATGCTGACCCACGCTTGTGTCTGGTATCAGGCCGATGAACGCTGGGGCATCGATGAGGTGATCCGACATTACTCCGAACTGGTGATGAGAATGCTCAGCCCCACTCTAGTCGCTGTGGCCGGTGTACCAGACCGCCGACCTTCCATTACTCGAAGAGTCGTGCCAAGGGAACTATGCCGATGACCGACCCGCAGCAATCGTTTTCCATGGAAGGAAAAGTCGTATGGGTCGTAGATGCCTCAACCCGGTTGGGTGCGCGTTTCGCTCGCCTCATCGCCCGCGCCGGAGCGCAGGTGGCCATTGGTGCACAGCATTCCTGGCAACTGGTTCAACTGGCGGCGGATCTGCGCTGCGAAGGCGCCGTGGTGTTGACCGTCAGCCTAAACAGCGAATGCCGTGTCAGTGTGGAGGCAGCGCTGGCAACGATTCAAGAGTGCTTGGGCAACGTCGATGTACTGATCAACAACAGCGGCGAACACGAATACACTCCACTGAACGATCACATCGTCCACTGCACCAATTTACACATGATGAATAGCGAACATGGCGGCAGTATTGTGACCATTGAGCCGCCACCGAGCGCCATAAGCGAACCCAATCCATGTCTGCGGCCCAACAGTAGCCTGATCCGCATGAGCCGAGCCTTGACCCAGTCGCTGACACCCCATCGCGTTCGTGTCAGCGTGATCGCAGCAGGACGTGGAAATAACCCAAGACTAAAAGAGTCCAGGCGTTCATCTTCAATGACCTGAACGTTGGTCATTGAATAATATTCAACTCAGATAACGACGCTGTGTTCTTGAATGCTCGCGGGCAAATGGATGGAAAGGTAGTCAATCAAGCTCCTTACCGATGGCAGCATTCCCTTCGGCTTTGGAAACAACAAGTGAATAATATGTTCCGCACCTGTCCAGCCACGAAGTACCAACTCCACTTGATTGCGTGCAACAGCTGATGAAGCGATGGGTTCTGGAAGGAGCGCTACACCGAGACCATGAATCGACGCCTCAAGTTGCATCCTCAAGTCATCCGATAATAACCGCGGCGTGTGAGCAGCCAGACAACTGCTTCCCCCATTTTCCAGCAACCATCTCCCCTTACCATCCTGAACGTCTCCCGGACGGCAAAGTGTGTCTACTTGCTTGAGATCTTCTGGCGACTCCAACTGGCCACAACGTGCGATAAATGCAGGGCTGGCCACCAGCACACGCCGAGCCACGCCGAGTTTTCGCGCAACCAGTCCGGCCGAATCTTCGATTTGCGGGCGGGCCCTGAGCGCGAGGTCGAAGCCCTCCTCGATCAAGTTGACCTCGCGATCCGTTGCATTGAGTTCCAGGCGTACCTTGGGATGCATCAACAGATAGCCCGGCAGAATCGGCGACAAATACGTCTCCGCCATCACTTGCGGGCAACTGAGCCGGACCATACCCGCCGGCTCGATTTGCAGGTTGGCAATGCTGTCGAACGCCGTATTGGCCCCTTCGACCACGGTCAGGCATTGCGCATAAAAGTGCGAGCCTGCCTCAGTCAAGGCAATTTGACGGGTAGTTCTGTTTAGCAGGCGTACACCCAGACGCGACTCGAGGATAGCCACCCTGCGGCTTAAACGCGTTTTTTCAACACCCGAGATTTTTGAGGCAGCGGTAAAGCCTTTATGGCGCACCACGAGGACGAAGTATTGAAGGTCATTGAGGTCATCAATCATTGGTGCTGCCCTGCAACAGTCTTGGGTGATTTGACCATCTTATCGATGATTAATGCCTAGTTTACAGTTCATCGCATGAAAACAGCGCTATAAATACGTGCGAAGGATGACAAAGATGTCGATCAAGTTTTCCCCAATAGCTGAAGCCAAAAAGGCTGAACTGGGTGCTCAATTTTCCGCACATCGCCTTGATTTGGACGCACTGACGGGGTTCAGCGCCCCAATCATGGGATTTGATCATTTCCGTGCGAGCGGCCCGACCTTTGCACCGCACCCCCATGCCGGTTTTTCCGCCGTGTCATATCTCTTCGAAGACTCCACTGGCGGCCTGCGAAACCGAGACTCCCTTGGCCACGACTTGGTCATCGAGCCCGGCGCCATGGTCTGGACCCAAGCTGCCCACGGCGTGGTCCACGATGAGCACCCTGCCGTCAACGGCGAGGAAGTACACGGACTGCAACTGTTCGTCAACCTGTCCCGGTCGCACAAAAATCTGCCGCCGCGCGTGATCCATGCATCCGCAGACCAGGTTCCGACCGTGGTCACCGGGCAAGGAGCGCGGGTACGGATTTTGACGGGGTGCTTCAATGAAATCGAAGGGCCCATCGCGCCGGTTGAGCCGTTTACTTTCTTGGATGTGACCCTAAGCGCCAGCTTCACCTACTCGGTACCCAACGGGCAAAACGTCCTGATCTACGTGCTGTCGGGTGCTCTCACTCTTAGCGCCTTTAGCGAACAACGATCATTAACGGCACATCAAGCGATTGCCGCCCGAAGTCTGTCGCAGCCGGAAGATGTACACCTTGTCCCTGACCAAGACGCCCATGTGCTGATTCTTTCCGGCTTCGACCCACAAGAGCCGGTGGCGGTGTACGGCCCATTCATCATGAACGATCAGGCCGGACTCCAGGCCGCCTACTCCCGCTACGTGGAAGGAAAGATGGGCAAACTGCCTCCCCTCTGAACCTCACTGAAATCATCCCGGCGATCCACGAATCGTCGCAACGGCCATGGATTCCATGGCCGCATCACCGGCTGCAAGCCGACTGAAAACCCAGGAGAAACCCCATGAGCTACGATCGTCTGTCAGCTGACAACGCCGCCGTCGTGTTTGTCGATCACCAGACCGGCCTGTCCAACGGCGTGCAGGACCAAAGCCTGCCCGAATACATGACTGCGGTGGCCGCCTTGGCAAAGCTGACCAAGGCCTTCAACCTGCCCGCAATCATCACCACCAGCGCCGCAGATGGCCCCAACGGTCCGGTGCTGCCAATCATCACCCAGACGCTGCCCGATGCTCCAATCATTCACCGCCCGGGTGAAATCAATGCGTGGGGTAACCCGGCCTTTGTCGAGGCTATCGAGAAAACCGGCCGCAAGAAACTGATCGTGGCGGGCGTTTCCACCGAAGTCTGCGTCACCTTCGTCGCGTTGTCGGCGATCAAGGCCGGTTATGACGTGTACGCGGTGATTGATGCATCGGGTACCTGGAACAAGCTGGTGCAGGAAGTCGCCCTCGCCCGCATGGTCCAGGCAGGTGTCGTTCCGATGACATGGGTCGCAGTAGCCGCCGAGTTGCAAGCGGACTGGCGTAACGTCACCGGCGAAACACTGGCCCAGATCATGGGCTTACACCTGCCATTCTATGGCAACCTGCTGGGTAGTTTCATGGCGGCCAAAGGCTAAGCGAACGGCGCCACCGTTTGGCCTATCATCCGCTAGAGTCCATCGCCAGCCGGCTCGCTCCTGCTAAAATAAAACCTGCAGGAGCTAGCTTGCTCGCGGAACAAAGCCCTGGAAACAACCTACTGCTGGTGACCTAGCCGGAGGAACGGGCGCTGATCGAGGGATTCAAAATCACTTACCAACGCTGCGTCAGCCAGGCGGATGTGATTCATGAACTGATCAAAAACGGCCGAGGCGATGCAGGTCTTCAGTTGGCGTGGGCCGACATGGACAAGGTCGCTCGGACCATGATCGATCAACTGGAAAAGCTTGAACAACTTCACGACGCGTCGAAAATCAAGTCCAGCACCGAAGCCACGCAGTTTTACCTGAATGCCAAACGGACCACTCTGTTGCTGGCCTTGCGATTGACCCTGAGTTTGGCCTGCCCATCAGCCAGACACTGACTGCATCGGAAACGGTCGCCGGCGGTGACCTGCGCCCTTCTCGTATCCACATCACCGGCAGCGACGGGCGGCCCTGTTGCTGAAATCCATGGAGCGCATGCGGAAAATCCTTCGCGGCACCCTGATTCATGCGGGTGATCCCGCCAACCAGCTGTCCTCGGCCACCCACGAAATGAGCGCGTTGATGCTCAGCAGTTACAGCCTTGGTCGCAAGTTCGGTGATGGCCATTGACGAGCGCAACACCGTGATTGCCAGCGCTTATGAAGAACAGGTGCAAGTGGCGCATGAGGTGGACAGCAATTTGGTACGCATCCGCGACTTATCCGCACAATCAGCGGTGCGTTCCTTTCAGACCTGCAGGGCCAGCGACGCTCTAGCCGACTTGGCCAATGGTGTGAATGCCAGGCTGAAACACGTTCAGTTATGAGATTGGCTCAGCCCGTTTAACGAGAGTCAGCCAACTCATCTTGGGAAGACGAGTATGGAAGGGCAGCTAAAATCTCGCCTCTCACGCTTGGAGTGACGTTTGTCTGGTTTGAAACCGCGACCTTTCGGGTCACCATCAAATATTACACATTCAGTTACCAATTTCCGTGACCGCTCCTGAAGGACGTCAGCACTCCCACAAGGCTCAGAAAATGCGCTAAGTGGCCGTTTTATAACGCATTGACCAAGGAGGCAGTCTCCGCATGTACCTTCGCATTCATCCTATAAACGAGATTTATTCATAAGCATAAACCAGATTATTTGTTTCCAGCTTCCTTAGCCTCTAGTTTGTCCTCAAAGCAGATCTACTTTTGCACATAATAATTAAAAATAAGGCTTGAATATGACTATTCCACACATCTAGATCCGCTGACGCAGATTATTAGAGCCCGATCATCCAAACCTCACATTAAAATGGCACTTGCGCTAGATTTGAAAACTCATCTTCCCAAAAAGTAAAACTCATTAACGTTCCACATCCCTTCAACGCCAAAATAAAAACTCTCGGCTCTATGATTGATTGCATTAGGCAACGTGTCACATTGACCATTGCCAATCTACCAATGCATAAATATGTCAATCGCCACATCCAAACAGATAGGAAAATAAAAATGAATAAAATATCGAAATGGCATGTATTGATAGGTTGCTTTATAGCATATTTCTTTGATGCGATCGAAATTGTAATGCTTTCACTTTCACTGCCAGTGATCAGGCAGGACATGGACCTCAATATTAACCAAGGGGGACTCTTGGCAACCGCCACTCTTTTAGGTATTGGAGTAAGTAGTGTTATTGCTGGCTGGTACGCAGACACCTTTGGGCGAAGAAAGGCTATGCTTACCTGTTTGCTACTGTTTGGTTCATTAACAGCGATACTCTCGAGCATTGAAAATCTTTATGTATTCATGGGTCTGCGCTTTCTTTCCGGACTTGGGCTGGGCGGCCTGTGGGGAATTGTCGCAGTATACATCGCTGAAAGTTGGCCATCACATCAACGGGCCAGAGCGACGTCACTTGCAATCAGCGCGTTTGCCATTGGTGCTATCGCGGCGTCATTAGCGGCAAAATACATGCTACCCGAATGGCGGACCATGTTTGTTTACGCAGGCGGCATGGTCGTTATTCCTGTGCTTTACATCTATTTCTGGGTTCCAGAAACACCTGCATGGAAGGCAGCCAAGGCGCAGAATCTTAGCCTCAAAAAAAGCGCTACGATTACTGAGATTTTCTCACCGGCGCTCATAAAATCGACTCTACTGGGTACTACAGCAGCCAGTTTTGCCCTGCTCGGCTACTGGGGTGCCAATACGTGGCTACCTACCTATCTAGTCCAAGAACGAGGCTTGAGTTTGAGTTCCATGGCAACCTTCATGGCCATACTAAATATTGGCAACTTTATTGGTCTGAATTTCTTCGGATACTTGGCGGACATTATTGGAAAGCGAAAAGTTATCATCATTTCCCTCGTATGCACCACGGTAATGTTACCAGTTTATATTTATGCCTCCCAGGCAAACACACTGCTCTGGCTTGGTGCCCTGTATGCATTTTTCATCGCCTTCGCGGGTTTGTTCGGTGCATATTTCAGCGAATTGTATCCTACTCACGTTCGAACGCTGGGCGCCGGGTTTTGCTTCAACGCCGGGCGCGGCTTGGCCGCTCTTGCGCCGTTATTGCTAAGCGGTATCGCAACATACTACAGTTTGGCGGCTGGTTTGATGGTTTGCGCCGGATTTTTTTTCGTCTCGGCATGCGTTATATGGTTCATGCCCGAAAAGCCAAAGTTGGTGACTCAGGACATCATACTCGAACCCGCTTCGGCAAACCGGCAGGAGGCAACATGAAATGAAATATTTTAAGGGTGGCCACATATTGCACGCGGATTAACGCTTAAATAAACCCGGATACCATCCGGGTTTATTCAGGTATCTTTTATGCATCCACCCAAAGGAAAAATAAGTCGATCCACTTGGCTTATTGTTTTTGATTAATATGCCTATGCCACTCAGCCGGTCTCCTCGATGTCTATACGCAACGTTGGCGGCGGCACGGAGCTAGTCCGGATGAAGTGAAAGTCAAACTTGGAAAAATTCTTCAAGGCGCTGACCCTCCACATTCTGAGGCGGCTGTTCAGAAGCTTTTGCATGATGCGGTTTTTGGGGACGCTACCCGCTTTTCAGCAGTCTGTTCTGGGGTGCTTGGTTAACGTGTAAAACAGTCTTAATGGTGATCTGAGTAGCAGTTCCTGGCCGTTTTCAGCCTTTCGCGACGGATAGCAATCGGCCATTAGCGGACGCTAACTGCCCATCCCCATCTAGTGCTCCCAGACAGGGACCTGACCCAGTCATTTCAACGGGTCATACCTGATCAACGTCTTCGGCTCCAAATACGCGCTCATCCCCCACCTGCCCATTTCGCGCCCAAGGCCTGAATGCTTGAATCCACCGAAGGGGGCACGTGGTTCGTGGGCCAGCGTGTTGATGAGCACGCGCCCCGAATCGATCTGCCGGGCGACGTTCATACAACGTTGGGAGCTTTTTCCCAGCACCAGGGCGCTCAGTCCATAGTCCGTATCGTTGGCAATGCTGATCGCATCAGCATCATCCTCGTAGGGGATGATCGTCAGCACGGGGCCGAAGATTTCCTCACGCGCGATGCGCATCCGGTTGTTGGCATCAGTGAAGATCGTGGGCTTCACGAACCATCCGGCGTGCAAGCCTTCCGGGCGACCTTCGCCACCCGCCAGCAACCTCGCGCCTTCTTCCTGGCCGATACGGATGTAGCGCTGCACCCGTTCCCATTGTTTCTGGCTCACCATCGGACCGATGTCAGTGTCGGCGTTGCGTGGATCGCCCGATTGAATCTGTGCGACACCCTCCTTCGCAATCCGCTCGAACTCTGCCAACCGACTGCGCGGCACGAGAATGCGAGTGCCTGCGATGCAAGCCTGGCCGCTGTTGAGAAATCCCGCTTGCAGCACCAGCGGCATGACGGCCTGAAAATCCGCATCATCAAGCACCACGGTGGGCGACTTTCCGCCGAGTTCAAGCGTCACGCGCTTCATGGTGTCAGCACCGGCTTTTACCAGATGTTGGCCGATAGCGGACGACCCCGTGAACGAGATCTTGGCAACGTCGGGATGTCGGGCGATCTCCTCGCCAACCACATCACCCCGTCCGTTGACGATATTGAAAACACCCGGTGGCAGCCCCGCTTCGTGCAACGCCCTGACCACGACTTGCGTCTGTAGCGCGCTCATCTCGCTGGGTTTGATGACGGCAGTGCAGCCTGCCGCCAGCGCGGTGGCCAGTTTGTTGCAAATGAAGCCCGCATTGCTGTTCCAGGGTGTGATCAGACCGGTCACGCCCACGGGCGTCAGAATCACCCTGGCCATGCCGACCTGTTCCTCGAAATCGAACGTTTCCAGTGCATCGATTGCTTGGGCGATCACATCAGCCGGATAAGTCGCCATCCACCGCCCGCGAACCGACGGTGCGCCGTATTCCACGAGGATGGCCTCCAGCAGTTCTTCCTCCCTTGCCGCCATGGCCCGGTGCATCCGTTGCAGTGCCGCAATGCGCTCCTCCCGGCCAGTACGAGCCCACGCCGGGAACGCAACCTTGGCGGCGGCGATCGCACGCTGTGCGTCAAGTGCATCGCCCAGCCGAACCTGCCCGATAACTTCTTCGGTGCTCGGGTTATGAAGGTCGAACCACTCCTGACCGTGTGGAATGACGAACTCACCGTTGATGTAGATATGTTCAACGCGTTGCATGGCGACTCCTCGCTCAAAATGACTCGCCCGAAGCGAGCCTCTGTGATGAAGTCTAAGAAGGGTTCATTATTCCGATAAGCCATCTTTTGGCTTATGAAGAATCCCTATATTCAGGACTATCCATGCACAGAACAGGAATGACCGAGCTGGAAGTGGTTCTGGCCGTTGCGCGCCGCAGCAGTTTTCGCGGCGCAGCACAGGAGTTGGGCATGTCCACTACCGCCGTGAGCAGCGCGGTGGCCGGCCTGGAAGCACGCCTGAAAGTTCGCCTGTTCAATCGCTCCACGCGCAGCGTTGCCCTCACCGACATCGGGCAACGCTATGTGGCACGCATCGCACCTGCGTTGGCCCAGATCAAAAGTGCCGACGAAGAAGCCAGCGTCGGCCCCGATGAACCCAGCGGCACATTGCGCATCAATGCGCCGCATGGCGCGGCCTACCTGCTGCTGGAGCCGCTGCTCAAGCAGTACGCTCAGCGCTATCCCGAAGTGCGCATCGACATCGTCAGCGAATCAAGCATGGTCGACATCATCGCCGGTGGCTTCGACGCCGGGATTCGCCTGGCAGAGTCTGTGCCGCAAGACATGATCGCCGTGGCACTGTCAGGTGACATCCGGATGCTCGTGGTGGCAACGCCCGAGTACCTCGAACGCCACGGCGTACCCGAGCATCCGCGAGACCTGCTCACCCACCGGAGCATCGGCATGCGCATGGCCCATGGTGGCCTCTACCAGTGGGAATTGGAGCGTGATGGCCAAAAGTTGCAGATGGATCTGCCGGTGCGCTTCGCCTCCAACGAGTTGCTGGCCATCAAACAGGCCGTGTTGTTGGGCCTTGGCATTGGATTTATTTCCGAGTGGTTCATCGTCGATGAACTGGCAAGCGGCGCACTGGTGCCGGTGTTGATGCCGTGGTGCCCTTCATTTGGCGGGTTGAGGCTCTACTACTCGGGCCATCGCTTCGTACCAGCGCGATTGCGCGCACTGATTGAACTGGCGCAGAAGTTGCGGCCCACGGTGGGTTGATTTTTATGCCCCCTTGTATCGTCGAACATAACTGTAATACCCCATATAAACCCGCCTCCTGCGTCGCTTGCTCCTGGGAACAGCCGAGTGTCATTGCGCTGTCGAGTCATTCACTTTCATATTTGAGGCTTGCGTCGAACTTGTGTCGATTCGCAGGAATGATTGCTGGTGGTCGTTTCGGGTCCGATGAGTGCGTGGTGACGCTTTCCTCAGCCACGTCAATCCGAACCGGGTAGCCGTTGAAGGTCAACGGTAGCGTTTCTGAGTCTTCAACGTTTGTGAGCACTCCGGGATGCACCTATAGGTAGGACTTATGCGAAGGATTGTTTATCGGTCTTGGACGCTATTGATCAAACGGCAGAAGATTGCTTCACACCCAAGCAACATCAACCGAACAAACCGGATAGGAGAAACACCATGCAACAGTCCCACGCTTACAACGACACCAGCCTCGAACTGACCGCGAAAATACTCGACGCTAAGGCGCGCAAGAATCTGTCCTTCGAACAAGTGACTGAAGGCACCGGCCTCGGCCTCGCTTACGTCACCGCCGCCCTCCTCGGCCAGCACCCGCTGCCTGAAGCCGCTGCCAAAGTGATCGGTGAAAAACTGGAGCTGGATGCCGATTCGGTGGCCCGCCTGCAAATCATCCCGCTGCGTGGCAGCCTCAATGGTGTCCCGACCGACCCGACCATCTACCGTTTTTACGAAATGATCCAGATCTACGGCACCACGTTGAAAGCCCTGGTTCACGAGCAGTTCGGCGACGGCATTATCAGCGCAATCAACTTCAAGCTCGACATGAAGAAAGTCGAAGACCCTGAAGGCGGCCACCGCGCAGTGATCACCCTCGACGGCAAGTTCCTGCCACTGCGTCCTTTCTAAGGATGCAACCACAGCTGTAAATCGGCCCGCAGCCTTGCGGGCCTGCTTCAAAACACGACTAAGCCCTTTCGATCAATCACCACATTTGAATGGAGGATTCATCATGAGAAAAATTCTGTCGCTGGCCCTGTCTCTGACCGCTTCGCTGTCGGCCTACGCCCAGCCAGCCGTGGTCGCACCCGAGGCCGTTCCATTTGCGTACGGCATGCATCTGGATATCGCCAAGGTCGTCAATATCACGTCGGCGGCGGATGTCTGCGGCCCGACACCGGTGCAAATGACCTACCGCGATTCCCATGGTGAAACCCATGTTCTGGAATACACCGTGATCGGCAGCGGCTGCACCAACTGATCGTTACCAAAACACAACTTATTGAAGGTACACACCATGAAAGCGCTCATCGAAGGTTTCTTGAAGTTCCAGAAAGAAGCATTCCCACAACGCACTGACCTGTTCAAACACCTGGCCACCACACAACATCCAGGCACGTTATTCATTACCTGTTCCGACAGCCGGGTTGTTCCGGAACTGCTGACGCAGCAAGAGCCAGGCGAGCTGTTCGTGATCCGTAACGCCGGCAACATCGTGCCGTCCTACAGCCCACATTCCGGTGGTGTGTCTGCCACTGTCGAATACGCTGTCGCCGTACTGGGCGTGACCGATATCGTGATCTGCGGCCATTCCGATTGCGGTGCCATGACCGCTGTCGCCAAGTGCACGTGCATGGATCACCTGCCTGCGGTCGCCGGCTGGTTGCAACATGCCGAGTCGGCGAAAGTCATCAACGAATCGCGTCCTCACACCAGTGAAGCCGCCAAAGTCAGTTCGATGGTGCGTGAAAACGTCATCGCCCAGTTGGCCAACATTCAGACTCATCCGAGCGTGCGACTGGCTCAGGAAAAAGGTCAGGTGAATCTGCATGGCTGGGTCTACGACATCGGGACCGGTTCAATCGACGCCCTGGACGCCGACAACAAGACGTTCAAGTCTCTGGTCAAGCATCCGAACACCGTTGCCGTTCATGCCCGTCCAGCCAAAGCTGTTGCCTGAATCAGCCTGTCATTTTCAGGAGTACTGAACATGCTGGAAGTCACTATGTACACCACCACGACATGCCCCTACTGCCGCAAGGCCAAGCGCTTGCTAGACGGCAAAGGGATTGCGTACAAAGAAATCGATGTGCGCCCGCTCGGCGTGAAGAACGAAATGGTCAGCCGAAGCGGTCGCCGTACGGTCCCGCAGATTTTCTTCGGCAATAGGCTCGTTGGTGGCTTCGATGACCTGACTCAACTTGAAAGCGAAGGCGGCATCGACGTGGTACTCAGCCCGCGCATGGCGGGATGAGTACCGATGACGCCAAATCACAAATCCAGCACCAGGGGGGCCTCGCCCTCCTTGGCTTGCGCTGGCACCGCACAGCAAATCAGTACCTCCCCTTCGGCCGGCATCTCAGCCGGCAGGTTCAGATAATGCACTTGACCACTGACTAACCGGGTCCGGCATGTACCGCAGGATCCGCCCCGGCAACTGAAGTCCGGGTTCAGGCCACGGCTCTCGGCCAGTTCCAGTAAACTCCCGCCACCCGGCTCCCAACGAGCTTCCTTCGCCGACGCCGAAAACAGCACTTTGACCGGGCTGCTTGCCGCGGGTATCTGCTCGACCGCCGGGGTTAAATGATCCCGTTGGCGGACCAGGGTCGAAGGACCGAAAGTCTCCGCGTGAATACGATCATCGCCTATACGCAACTGACGCAGGCCGTCGTACAGCGCCTGGGTAAAAGCACCAGGGCCACACAGGTAAAAGTCGTAATCGTCCAGGGGCAGCAATGCCTTGAGCAGTTCGACATCCACCCGCCCCGCCACCTCAAAATCCTCACCAACGCGAGCATGCGTTTCCGGCTGACTGAGCAGACGCAGCGCGCGAATTTTATCCTTGGCACGGGTCGCCAGTTCGTAGAGCTCATCGCGAAACCCGAGCTCCCCCAGGCTGCGCGCACTTTGGATGAACCAGGTGGGACGAGTGCGACGGATCCGTTCGCCTTCATAAATCACTTCACGCAGCATCGACAGCAGCGGGGTCACACCCACGCCTGCGGCCAGTAAAACCAACGGTCGATACTCATCGGCTTGCACCGTGAAGCGCCCTTGAGGGGCACGGGCTTCAACCAGATCCCCGACCTGAATGCGGTCATGCAGATGGGACGAGACAAGTCCGTCACGCTTGACGCTGATGCGGAAAAAACTGTCCGACGGCGCGCTCGACAGGCTGTAGGTCCTGACCAGAGGCGCCTGTCCTTGCGCAAGGCAAAAGCGCACCGGCAGATGTTGGCCAGCCTCGAACCGAGGTACGCCCGCGCCATCGGCCGGTTCAAAGTAGAAGGAGCGAATGGTACTGCTCTCGTCAACGATCCGCGTCACCCTCAGCGGCCGCCATTGATCACGCAGGCTATCGGCTTGCAATCGGCCTTCAGCTTGCTCCCAACTGCCCGTCATCAGGCTGTTAGGCGAGAAACCTTCAAACCGCCAACGCAGGGCCAACACGGCCTGACGTCGAACCACCTGTTCCACGGTCAGCGTCCAGAGCCGCTCGGCCCCCTGAAAGGCAGCAATCTGCGGCCCTTCGAGAACGATCTCGGTGCGCCCGCTGACTTGCAGCATGTCGCCGGTTTCAAAATCGATGAATGCCAGCCCCGCGCGCGGGTTGAGCAGGCAATTACCCAAGGTGTTGAAATGCAGGTTGCCAGCGAAATCGGGAATCGTCAGCACGTTGCCTTCGATCCTGACGAAACCTGAATTGCCACCCCGGTGCGAAACGTCCACCGAGCGTCGGGATGCATCACCATCCAGGTCGACGTAGCTGGCGATAAAAAAGGTATCGGCCTTGCTGATGGCTGCCTTGGCGGCTTCATCGAGTTCGCTGAGACATTCGGCCGCGACATCCGATGAGGCTTGGCCAAGGCTGACCGGTTCAACGCCTCGTAACTGAATATATTGCGGGCAGTTGCCGAAAGCGTGCACCACAGAAACGGCAAAACCGCCTGACGAGGCGGTACTGATGTTGCCGTTCATGCGATTGCGCCTTCGGGTCTTCAGGTCAATGCCCAGCAGCCCCACCGCAGCGTCCTGTTTAAGGGCCGCCCTGACCGGATCACCCGCGGCGGGCAGGCGGTCGATCTGCAGCACTCGCGGATCGGGTGAATGGATGAAGCCCGGTGGGCCTTCGATCAATGTGGCCCAAGGCATCCCTTGTTCATCGACAGCGCCCACCACCAGGTAAGGCAACTGGTTATAAAACAATCGATGCTGATCAGGCATGTGGTCACGTACGACCTTGCGTCCGAATATCTCCATTTGATCGGCGACGCCGACGCGTTCCTGCAATTCTCGCTCACCCGCATGCCAAGGGGATGCCCCTGGCGCGTCCGATTGATTCATGATCACCTCTACGCATTTGTGAACAGGTGGCCTTCACCCGCCGCCCGGCGAGCAATGGTTGAATCCCGGGTAGCCGGGGCTGATTCGCAATTGCCGGGATTCATCAACGCTGTGCTTTGCAACCTCATGAAGCCAAAGACAGCCCCTGCCCGCACTTGAGCAAGCTGGTGTCGCTCAAGTGCCGTTCCAGTTGGGTGGATCATTTCAGGGCACTTGCGGCGTTTCGTACCAATCACGGTCGGGGGTGGCGAAGCGCATTTTCTTGCGAATAAAAGCGGCATTTTCGACGCTGGTTATTTTTTCGAGCAGCGCGAAGGCAACTTCGGTGGCGGTGCCTGGCCCACTTGAAGTGATGATCTGGTCATCGACAACCACCGGCCGATCGACAAAGCGTGCACCGGTTTCCAGTAGTTGGTTTTTACGCTTGCCCCCCTCCTGGTGGTAGGTCGTGGCGTTCCTGTTACGCAGCACGCCGGCCACGCCCAGGCACACGGAAGACACGCATACGCTGGCAACGGGTTTACCGGCTTCGACGAAATGCCGGATGGTCGCCAGGAAGGGTTCGCTCAGGGCTTCCTCGTAAAAACCCGACGGCTCAAAACCACCTGGCAATGCCAAGGCATCGAAGCTGCCCACGTCCAGATCGCTCAATAAAAACCTCGGATTGAGCGTGAGACCGAAGGTGGTCACGATCTTTCTGCGAAGGCCGGCGTTGAGCAGCTCCACAGGGTGATCCCCCAGCAGGTTGGCCCAGCCAAGCACATCGGTAAAAGCGGCCATTTCCAAGGGCTCTACGCCGTTGGCCAGTAACATAAGCACGCGTTTCATCGGTCATGAACCTCTGCTGTACAGCATGGGAGAGAGTGTGTGCTTATGCTCTGCCTTAACCGCCGTACAAAGAACGACCACAAAATACAATCCACTATTTCGCTCACTGAAATGCTCGATAGGCATCTGTATCAGTGTGATGAAGACTGCCAGGTATGCCCAGCAGCGACCTTCGCTGCTGCATTCGCTGTGAACATTCAGAGAGCATCCGGCTGCATGGCTGGATGCTCGCGCAGGGCCTCGACGATGTGGTCGACGAAACTGCGTACCCGCATCGAGGCCTTGCGTCCCTCGCGGTACACCACATGCACCGGCAGCGCCGGTAATTCATAGGGCTGCAATACACGGCGCAATCGCCCGGTGTTCAAATACTCGTACAACGGATAGCTCAGGCAGCGGGTAATGCCGGCCCCATGTGCAGTCGCATCGATGGCCGCCTGCACTGTCGCGCAACTTATCCGTGTCCGGGCTTTCAAGTGATTCACCTCGCCGTTCAGGTGAAAGTCCCATTGGACCGTATCTCGATAAGCGTGGGTGGCAACCAGGCGATGATTACGCAGATCCTCCGGTACGCCAGGCTCACCGTGAGTAGCCAGATACGCAGGACTGCTGCATACCATCGAGCGCACATGGCCCACCTGTCGTGCGATCAATGACGAACTGGGCAGATGGCCGACCAGCACCGCCACATCGATGCCCTCTTCATTCATGTTCGGAAAATGATCATGGTAATGCGCAAAGACTTTTACCTCGGGATAAAGACTCATGTAGTCCGTCAGAATCGAGGTCATGACGTAACGGCTGAACAGCAAAGGCATCAGCACCGTGAGATTGCCTTTGGCCTGGACGTGCAAGCCCTTGGCCGAAGCCTCTGCGTCTTCGATGGCGTTGAGAATGCGTGAACAATCGGCCATGAAGCCGGCGCCGGCCTCAGTCAGCGAGACCCCGCGGGTACTTCGAAGCAACAGCGGAACGCCGAGACGCTCCTCCAGCCGTGCAATGGCGCGCATGACCGTAGGTCCTGACACGTTCAAACGACGGGCCGCAGCAGCCAGGCTGGGTCGCTCCGATAATGCTTCGAACATCAGCATTTCATGGTAGCGATCCATCAGTTGGAACCCTTCACCACAGCCTTGAGCGCCGAATCCTTGCCGAGTCGATCCGCGAGAAAATCCACGAAGGTATGAATCTTCGCCGGTATTCGGGTGCTCTTGAGGTAGACCACTTGAATGGGCAGCGCAGGCGGTTCGAAGTCTTCCAGCACCAATTCCAGTTCGCCTGCCGCCACCTGGTTGGCCACTTGATAGGACAGGACACGCGTAACGCCCCAGCCCAGGCTGGCGATATTGATCGCGGCCTGATTGGCGGTGACCACCAATCGCGGTTCGAATCGAAAGCTCAGTGCGTTGCCGTCGTTGACGAATTGCCAGTCGCTTAGCAAATGGCTGGCCGAAGACATGACGATGTTGGCGGTACTGAGCTCACCGGGATGACGCGGCCTGCCGTTGCGTTCGAAATAGTCGGGGGTACCGCAGATCACCTGGCGTACTTCCCCGACTTTGATGGCGTGCTGATTAGTCTCATGCAAATGGCCGATGCGTATAGCCACATCGATTCCCTCGTCAGCCATATTCACGACACGATCCACCAGCAAGGCATTGAGGTGCACCGAAGGAAACTGGTCCACGTAGTCGGCCAGCAGCGGCGCGATGAACAACTCGCCAAACAGCACCGACGAGGTCACGGTCAAATGCCCGCACGGTATCGAATAACTGCCAGCCGCCGCCTCTTCCGCTTCGTCGATGTCACTGAGGATACGCCGGCAATCCTCAAGGTAGCGTTGACCCGCTTCGGTGAGATGCAGGCTGCGAGTGGTTCGAGAAAGGAGCTGTGTGCCGATACGCTCTTCCATCGCGGCGATGGCACGAGTCACGCTGGGGGGAGAGATGTTCAAGCGGCGGGCGGCTGCGGCAAAGCCTTCTTCCTCGGCTACTGCCATGAATATCTGCATTTCTTGAAAGCGATCCATAGTCGACCCTGTCTTTATGAGAGGACAGCAACGAGTCTGGCCGCTCAGACGGTAAGACCTGGTTGCCAGTATCGTCGGCCAAAGCGACTTTCGCACGCGCCGTCGGGCTGGATGTACGTACCGACAGTAATCCTGAGCGACCTGCGCAACCCATGAAAAAGAGCTTGCCGGAAGTATTCTCCCGGCAAGCTCCTTCAGGATCGAATCAAGCCTCCTGTAGGCCTACGGCGGTACGTTGCATGCCAACGAAGTTCGGCAACGCTTCGATGCTGCTCAACCAGGCACGTACATTCGGGTAGTCAGTCAGCGCCACGTTACCTTCTGGAGCGTGGGCCACGTACGTGTAGGCGGCAACATCGGCGACGGTCGGCTTGTCGCCGGCCAGGAATCTGCTTTGACCCAGTTCCTCTTCCATGACGTTAAGCAGGGCATGGGAACGTTTGATCGCTTCTTCGGCGTCATAACCGGCACCGAACACGGTGATCAATCGCGCGGTGGCTGGGCCCGAACTGATTTGACCGGCGGCCACCGACAACCAGCGTTGAACCTTGGCTTGCTCTACCGGATCGGTCGGCAGCCATTGTCCCTTGCCATATTTGGTGGCGAGATAAACCACGATGGCGTTGGAGTCCGCCAAGACGGTGCCGCTATCATCGAGCACCGGCACTTGGCCAAAGCGGTTCAGGGCCAGGAACTCAGGCGCTTTGTGTGCGCCTTTCATCAGATCTACAAATACCAATTCCGTCGGCAGGCCGAGCAGGGACAGCATCAATTCGACCCGATGAGAGTGACCAGACAGCGGGTGACGATAAAGTTTGATCGCTTGCTGGGACATGACGTACTCCGATTGTTTTTGAGTTCGACCCGGTCATCGCGTCGATGGAGTCATCTTGCCCTCCTCTCATAAACAGCGGAATGACCACCAATTACAATCCAGCATTTCATTGCATGTAATGATCATCGCTTTTTTTCGAGCCTAGCGAGGCACCGATTCACCCAGCATCAACTCCATAAAGGCAACTGACGCTGCGCTGTGGTAGTTGTTTTTGCGCCGCAACAAGGCGGCTCCACGCTGTGGCCCCTTGTCCAGCAGCGCGATCCTGCGCAGGGCGCGGTCCTGGGTAGCGATGGGTTCTGGAAGCATCGTGGCGACCGCCGTGTGCCGCATGACTTCCAGCAAAGTGTTGACCGAGTTGACCTCGATCACCACGTTAGGGGTGATCTGCGTCTTGGCGAAGTATTCGTCAATACAGACCCGGGTGGCGAAGTCGGGAGTCAGCAACGCGAAGTTCAGTTGCGCGACCTGCTCGGCGGTCAGGGGTTTCTTCCAGTCGTATAACGGGTGATCGCGCCCCACCACAAGCCCCAGGATTTCAACAAAAGCCGGGATGGTTTCGATGTCCGGGTTTCTCACCTCATCAAACGCAATGGCGATATCCAGTGAATCCTCCGCCAGGCCGGTTTCGATATCGGCCATGGAGAGTTCAGAGATCTCCAGATGGATATTGGGATAGAGTGCCAGGTAGTCGCGCATCAGCGGTCCTGCCAGATACGCCATGAAGGTGGGTGTCATGGCCAGGCGCAGGGTGCCGCGTGACAGATCCTTCACATCGTGCAGTGCGCGCTTGCCAGCTTCCAGCTCTACCAATACGCGACGGGCGCATTCGATGTAGGCTTGCCCCGCATCAGTCGGTTTGACCGTGCGTGAGGTCCGGTCGAACAGCACAACGCCAAGCGTATCTTCCAGCTGCCGGATCTGTTGCGACAAGGTGGGTTGGGAAACATGCAACGCCTCGGCAGCGCGGGTAAAGCCGCCGTTATCGGCGACCGCCAACAAATATCGCAAGTGTCGGAGCAGCATGGGATTCCCCCCCCTCAATAGGCCCTGCTTATGCGCTGCATTGTATATCGGTCTTGGTCGCTATCGAACCAACGACACAAGAGTGGCCGGCTGCCGTTATCTGTCGGTGACAGGTGTTCGCAGCGTCACAAATTCTTCCGCCGAGGTTGGGTGCACACCGATGGTTTCGTCAAACAGGCGCTTGGTGGCCCCCGCTTTGAGCGCGATGGCCAGCCCTTGAATGATGTCTCCAGCATCGGGGCCGACCATGTGCGCGCCCAACACGCGATCCGTCCGGGCATCCACCACCAGCTTCATCAGCGTCTGCTCGGACGACTGCGTGAGGGTTAGTTTCATCGGTTTGAATCGGCTCTCGAATACCAATATTTTATGGCCATTTTGCAGCGCTTGTTCCTCAGTCAATCCTACGGTGCCAATGTTGGGCTGGCTGAATACCGCCGTGGGTATGTGGCGGTAATCCACCGGGCGATAGTCTTCAGGTTTGAACAGGCGACGCGCGACCGCCATGCCTTCCGCCGTGGCGACCGGGGTCAATTGCACCCGCCCTATCACATCACCCAATGCCAGAATCGATGGCTCGCGGGTTTCGAAGTTGTCGTTGACGTCTATGTAACCTTTGTCATTGAGTTCGACACGGGTATTTTCCAGCCCCAGATTGTCAAGCATCGGCCGCCGGCCAGTGGCGTAGAAAATGCTGTCGGTCTCCAGTTGACGACCGTCGTTGAGCGTCGCCAGCAGACTGCCATCCGCCTGTTTGTCGATTTGCACGATATCGGTGTTGAACTGCAATTGCAGACCGCGTTTGGTCAGCTCTTGCACAAGGTGCGTACGAACCGATTTATCAAACCCGCGCAGGAATAGATCACCGCGATACAGAAGACTGGTGTCGGCACCCAGGCCATTAAAGATCCCGGCAAATTCGACGGCGATGTATCCGCCACCGACCACCAAAACCCGTTTGGGCAGTTGCGTGAGAAAAAAGGCTTCATTGGAGGTGATGGCATGCTCGCGACCCGGAATATCCGGAATCTGTGGCCAGCCACCGGTGGCGATCAGGATGCGTTCGGCACTGTAACGAAGGCCGTTGATTTCGACGTGATGGGCATCGGTCAGCCGTGCATGACCTTCGAGCAAGGTCACGCCGCTGTTGATCAGCAATGTGCGGTAAACCCCGTTGAGTCGTTCGATCTCGCGGTTCTTATTGGAGATCAATTTTCCCCAGTCGAATTGCGCCTTGCCGGGCGTCCAGCCAAAACCCTCGGCCTGTTCGAAGTCGTCGGCAAAATGGGAGCCGTAGACCATTAGTTTCTTTGGCACGCAACCGACATTCACGCAGGTACCACCGAGGTAGCGACTTTCGGCAACCGCCACTTTCGCGCCGAACCCTGAGGCAAAACGCGCGGCACGGACACCGCCGGAACCTGCACCAATCACAAATAAATCAAAGTCGTAGGTCATCTCAATTCTCTGCAAGGTCGCACAGCACAGGTGTGGCCAACCATCGTTAAAGGGCAGAAAAACGAAGTTTCAATGCACGCAAAATCGGCACACAGCGTTTCAAGACCGAAACCTTGTTCTGGTGGGTATTGGATCTGTGCATGACAGGCGCGGCTCTGGATTCGCTGGCCAGCGCGCCCATCAATTGGGGCAGCAAAAAACCACCTTCGTATTCGCCAGGGGTCATGGCTGAAGTCTCCAGCCAAGGGTTACCGTCGCAGGAATGAGCAACATCAATCATGTGGAGACTCCCCGAATGGACACTGCATTAACCCGAAATGGGTAAAGGCTTCTGGGTTCAGTCTCACCATCTATGGGCAATTAGAGAACCAGCAGGGATGTCATGACTTAATTGTGCTGAGTGAAATTATCCAGCGAGGCGTTGATGGCTCATGCGCGCCTTTCCCTGAGCAGATGGCGGGCGGAGTCGGCCATCACAGTCAGAGAACCTGCCAGCATCAATACGTCTTTAAGCACCAGGCGACCGCCACCGGACAGGTAGGGAAAACCGTGCTGAGCGTCGCCCAGGGCACCCACCCAGGCTTCGGGCGTGGTGATCAGAAAGCTCAAAGTCACCAGCGGCGTACCGAAAGCCAACGCACCACCGAGCAAGCCGGTGCGTCGTGAGATCGGGTTGGACAGCACCAACAGCCCAATCAGAAGTTCGACAATGCCCAGACCGGTCGAAAACCCGTAGGTGTTGTTGGCTGTCTGCCAGGCGCGCTTGTCCGCGTTCAGTTCGCCTTCATGGGTCAGGTGCGCCTTGTACTCTTGCGGGTGTTCGTAGAAGAACGACATGAAGGGGCTGTTGGCGACAAATGGTGTGATGCTATCGGCCTCGTACGGGACGAATTTGAGTGCGCCGATCCACAGGAAAACGATGCCAATTGCCAGCCGCATGAGCGAAGCGCCAAAGGTATCCACTTTACTGAGGAACCGTAACCAGGTTGCAAATGAGGTGAGCATGAGACTTCTCCAGTACATTGAATGTGGGAGCCAGTCTGCGGGTTTGGCGAACGGTGCTTTTGTTCGTCATGCTCAAGTTGTTGCTTGATCATCTCAACGTGACTTCGGTTCAATGACATAAAAAACCCGGCGCTTTACGGGGCCGGGGCTTATTGTGAACGCAATATCGGACTCCTTTTTTTCAACGTATCGAATGCTTCTCCAGTGGCGCGATCCGGGTTTGTTCAATCGGCTCGGCTTTTATTGCGAAAGACTCAACATGAACTCAATCGATAAACTCATCAGCTTGGCCAATGTTCGCGGGAGCCTGGATTTGCGCTGCCAATTCGAGGGGGAATGGGCACGCGAGCATGAGCAAGAAGCTTTGGGCAAGGCGCCCTATCACATTGTGCTGGCGGGTGAGTGCCGGGTAGATTTTCCTGATGGTCAGCGCGTACCCATGAAGCCCGGAGATATTCTGCTGCTTCCACGAGGCGTGCCGCATGTGATGCACAGTCCCGGTAAAACGGTAGCGCCGACCGTGCCGACAGTCACCGGTGGTGGTGATGGTGGGGTGCCGATTCATCGTATCGGCGGGGCAAGTCGCGACTTCGACATGCTCTGTGGCGGGTTTCACTTCAATCGCACGTCACTGCTGTTTGCCGCGCTGCCCGAGTATTTGTTCATCCCGTCCACCGCCAATGGGCAGTTGCCTGCGCTGGTAGAGATGCTGCGTGGCGAAGCGGATGGCGGCCAGGTCTGCTCCAGATTCATGCTCGACGCGCTATCCCAGGCGCTGTTCACCCTCATCCTGCGAGCACACCTGGCAAGCGATGGCCAGACCACCGGCTCATTGGCCTTGCTCAGCGATAAACGCCTCGGACGCGCCTGGCAGGCGATGCTGGCCGACCCCGCATTCGAGTGGACCATTGAAGGTCTGGCAGAAATGGCGAGCATGTCCCGGGCAACTTTCCTGCGCGCCTTCGCACGGGTGGCCGGTGCATCACCCTGGGTGCTGTTGACCCAGGTCCGCATGGAGTTGGCGTTCAATCTGCTGAGCCACTCCCATCTGGGGTTGAGCGATATTGCCTTACACGTCGGTTACCAGTCGCAGTCGGCCTTCAGCAAGAAATTCAAGGCGTTTTACGGGGAAGCGCCGGGGAAACTGCGTCGCGAAATTTAGCGTATCCCTTTGGCCCAAGCCCCGGGCATTTCACACGGTGAAATATTAGATTGTCCTTTTTGGCCGTTCTCACGCAATTGATACAAGAAGACCATGGCCCCCGCAGTCGATCGATTCGTAACAGGTAACGGATGTCTATGCTCGATGACCCATGGGCTTCTTGACGGCGCAAAAAAGGTTCTGAAACGCTCTATAGACGTTGCGCCAACTCCCTGCCGATCAAAGCGCAGACCCTTCCGCACCCGTTTCAAATTAGCCTGACTGCGTCAATCTTCTATACACAGGAACATTCGATGAAACAGTTATTTGCAGGCCTTGCTCTCGCAGCAACCATGATCGGTTCGACAGCTGCAATGGCCGCTCCGGTCAAACCAACCGTTGTGTTGGTGCACGGCGCTTTCGCCGACTCCAGCAGTTGGAACGGTGTGGTCAAGATTCTGGAAAAGGACGGCTATCCGGTGATCGCAGCCTCTAACCCGCTTCGCTCGCTCAAGGGCGACGCACAGTCTGTCGCTGATGTGTTGGCGAGCATCAAGACCCCGGTTGTCTTGGTCGGGCACTCCTATGGCGGTCCGGTCATCAGTGAAGCTGCCTACGGAAATGCCAACGTCAAAGCCTTGGTCTACGTCGCTGCGATTGCACCCGATGCAGGTGAATCCACTGCTGACCTGGCGGGTCGCTTCCTCGGTAACACACTGGGCCCAACCCTGGCACCTCCGGTTGAGTTGGCCGATGGTGGCAAGGACCTCTACATCCAACAAGACAAGTTTCACGATCAGTTCGCCGCAGACGTGTCGTACGCCGACGCCAAGTTGATGGCTGCGACCCAACGTCCTGTGACCGCAGAGGCGCTCAACGAAAAGTCGAGTGAGCCCGCGTGGAAAACCATTCCTTCATGGTTCGTTTACGGCGACAAGGACAAGAACATCCCTGCGCAAGCTCAGGTGTTCATGGCTGAACGTGCACACGCCAAAAAGACCGTCGCGGTCAAAGGCGCATCCCATGTCGTGATGGTATCCAATCCGAAGGTTGTTGCCAGCTTGATTGAAGCGGCTGCCACTGCCCAATGACGAATGCTTGCAACCGTCATTGGGGCGGTCACGGTAATCGTTCGACGAGCATCCGGTCGAAAGGCCGGATGCACTTGCAGCCCCTCGACAATGTGGTCGACGAATTACTCACAATCGCGCCGGTATCTTCCCGGCGATGTGCCATGAACGCGTCGGAACGCGACGCCGAAGGCGGCATCGGACAGATAACCTAGCGAGGCGGCAATCGTCGAGACGCTATCGACACTGTTGCGCAAGCGAGACGCCGCCACCCGCATCCGCCAACGAGTGGCATATTCCACGGGAGACTGACCCACTCGCGTCTTGAACAACGCCGCAAAGCTGGAGCGGGACATACAGGCGATGTTCGCCATTTCATCGAGGCGCCATATTTTTTCGGGCTGGTTGTGAATTGCTCGAAGCACCACCGCGGTAGCGGGTTCTCGCAGGCCACTTAACCAATTCAGAGAAGCCGCATCGGCGGTCGTGATGTGATGTCGTAGCGCGTGCACAAAGATCAGCCGCAGAAGATCATTGCACATTGCGTACGCGCCCACCTGACTGGACTGCCACTCGCGATCAAGTTCATCGAGCAACCAGGCAAAAGAGGATGCAGCTCCAGACTTGGCCTGGATGATGACTACTGACGGCAACAGATCGATCAGGTCGACGGCCCCTGGATTGCAAAGAGAAACGCTGCCGCCCAGTAGCTCTACAGTGTCACCCGCACCAAATGTTGCTGAGGCACCCGCGTGAGAAAAGATCTCAGCGGCGTCTATAGGTTCGACTCCCGGCGCGCTGGCCAATATGAATGGGGTTCGAGTGACCACGAAGCAGTCACCTGTACGCAAAAGACAGGGCGGCATGTCGGGCATGATCAGCCAACACTCGCCACGGCGTACTACGTTGAATTTCAACTCGATAGGACGAAAACGTAAGGCCCAGTCTCCGCCGGCTTCTAAACGCACGGAACAAGCAGTGCGCAAGCCCGCCAGGGCTAACACATCGGATAACGGATCGGAGGTGGGATTTTGGATGATCAAGATAGAAATCCGGATTAATTGACCTGTTTCGTCCGCTGAGCTTAGAGAAGAATGGTGTCCTCCGATACCCACCAAGGATACTTCTCATGGCCAGTCCCCAAAAACCCATTCATACGCCATTCAACGCCGCCAGTACCGCAGCGGACGTCATGGCAGGCGTAGATCTGACCGGGCAACTCGCCATCGTCACTGGTGGTTATTCTGGAATCGGTCTGATCACCACGAAAAGCCTGGCCAAGGCCGGTGCGCAAGTTATCGTGCCGGCCCGGGATCCGGTACGCGCCCTCACCGCCCTCGCTGGTATTGAGGGCGTTGCCGTGCAGGACATGGATTTGATCAAGCCCGATTCGGTTCAAGCGTTTAGCCAAAGCATCGTCAGTCGCGGTTACCCTGTCTCACTCTTGATCAATTGCGCAGGGGTGATGGCGACCCCACTCAAACGCGACAGCGAAGGACACGAGGGGCAGTTCGCTATTAATCATCTTGGTCACTACCGCCTGACCTGCGGCCTATGGCCTGCCCTGACTGCGGCGGGTGCCGCGAGAGTTGTGTCAGTCTCGTCGCGAGGACACCAGATCGCAGGGCTCGATTTCGAAGACATTGATTTCATACATCGCCCCTATGACAAGTGGGTAGCATATGGCCAATCAAAGACTGCCAACGCGCTGTTTGCAATGGCACTGGACCGACGCGCCTGTGCGCAAGGCGTGAGGGCTTTTTCGCTGCATCCAGGTCAAATTCTGACTGATCTTGCACGCCACTTGAGTGTCGAAGAAATTGCCGCATTTGATGTGCTGGATGAACACGGTCGACCACGAGTATCGCCCGAGACGGGATTGAAATCGCTTGAGCAAGGCGCTGCGACCGGCCTCTGGTGCGCGACCAGCACTACGCTGAACGGCTTGGGCGGTGTCTATTGCGAAGACAGTAATATCGCGCCTGTTAACGAACCGGACTCCGGACGCCACGGCGTTGCCAAATGGGCAAGCAATCCGCATTTTGCCGAACGCCTTTGGTCCATATCAGAACAGTGGACCGGAATGACGATTGACTGATTAACCAAAACGGGCCGATCACCTTGGGCCGATGGGTTCTCTTACGCTATGCGTCAATCGGCACGGAAGTGTTGGCAGAGCGATTCTTGAAAATGCGCCAATAGAAAATCGACGAACACCCGTGTTTTCGCAGGCAACGATTTTTTCGAAGAGTAGTAAATCGAGACCACCCCCAAGTCTACATACCAGTCAGGTAACAATCGAACCAACTCACCGCGTTGCAATCGAGGCCAGGCGCGATCCAGGGGTAGCAGCGCGACACCTAGCCCCATCACGGCACAGCTACACAGCGCTTCTGGATCGTTCATGATGGCTGCAGGTTTTAGATTGAGGTCGCACCGCCCTTCCCCGGAATCCCGAAGCGTCCAGTTCAGCAAACGCCCTGAGTTGGTCGAACGCATTACGATGCCATCAGCCCCCTGCAACTCGCTGGGCGTAGTGGGGAGCGGCTTGCCTTCCAGCCATGACGGAGCAGCGACAGCCACGAGATGCAGTTTGGCCAATTCTCGTGCCACGACGCCTGGTGACAACTCCATGCCGCCACCGATAGCGACATCAAAACCCTCACCTATCAAATCCACGCGACGGATTTCCAAGTGCCAATCCGGCACCACAGCGGGGTAACGCTGCTTGAACTCCTTGAGCAGTGGCAAGACATAATCGTAAGCGAAAGACGGTGCCAAATTTACCCGCAGTCGGCCCGCCGGGGCTTCTCGAGTATCGCCTAACTGGTTAATGGCCCCCTGGATGGTATCCAGGCCTCGCGCGACTTCTTGGTAAAACAACTCTCCAGCCTCGGTGAGGGTGAGACTTCGAGTGCTGCGGTGGAACAATCGCGTACCCAGATTGGCTTCAAGTCGCGCCACATTTTTACTGACGGCGGCAGCAGAAATCCCCATGCGCCGTGCGGCTTCGGAAAAGCTCCTGGATTCTGCAGCACGAACAAAGGATTCAAGATTGCCCAGAGTTTCCATGATCACCTCCAACTTTTGGTTGAAGATGATTCTACCTATTGAAGACTAATTAAACCTTGATGCTTTGGTCATGATGGGCTTCCTCCTGATATCAAGACTGGAAAGCAAAACATCATGGCAAAAATTCTCGTTACGGGCGCGACAGGCAGATTGGGCACTGCTGTGTTGCGTTCACTGGTAGAAAAAATCCCGGCATCAGATGTAGTGGCGATGGCACGAGATACTGAAAAGGCTGAGCCTCTGGCCGCATTGGGTATAGAAGTGCGCCAAGGGGATTACACCGACTACGACTCGCTGGTGGCGGCGTTCGAAGGGGTGGAAAAAGTCTACTTGGTGTCTGCCGTAGCGTTCAGTGATCGTCTTGCCCAGCATAAAAACGTGATCACTGCTGCCGGCCGGGCGGGCGTTCGCCATGTGGTGTACACCAGCATTCAACGGATCAACGATGAGCTGGCACCTATCGAAGGGGTGACGGAGAGCGATATCGCTACGGAGCGATTCCTTGAGAAGTCAGGCCTCACGTATACGATTGTTCAACATCCGCTGTACGCCAACGATTTGCCACTCCTCATTGGTGCAAATGCTGCAAATCAAACCTTCAGCGCCCCTACAGGTAAAGGTCGAGCCAGCTTCGCCACTTATGCAGAGCTTGCAGAGGCAGGAGCTGCACTGCTAACCCAAACAGGGTATGAAAATCGCACTTGCCTGCTGAATGCCGGACAGACCTGGTCATTTCAGGACATCGCTGACGCGTTGGCTCGGATAACGGGCAAACCGATCGGTTACCAACCCGTTTCCGTTGAAGCATTCATCGCTGCTCGCGAAAGTGACGGCTGGCCGTCCGCAGTCGCGAAGTTCCTCAGCGGCTGGGGTAATGCCATTGATAAAGGTGCTTTTGACGAGAGCAGTGATGCGCTTGAAAAACTGTTGGGTCGCAAGCCGGAAGATCTTGAGGGTATTTTACGGGTGGCTTTCTCGCTCTAAATATTCGTTTATTGTCCCCTTCGATGCGAAGAACAGGCCGCTCCTTTTTTGTTGGAGGCGCTGAACTGAGGCGGGTATTTCACCGACTTGCCCCACGTCAGGCAGCAATCGGCAGACTGCTGCCTGAGCACCATTACAAGTTGACTAGGGCTTGGTCGGAGCTGCCGGACGCCAGATTAGTTTGCTGATGTCATACCCCTGTCGCTGAGCAATCTTTAGCAGCTGTTCGCGGTTGACGCCGTCAATCTCAGATGCGCGTGAAAGCACCCATAGATATTCCCGGTTCGGGTGGCCGACCAGTGCGTACTGGTAGGCGGGGTCGTGGTAAAGCACCCAATACTCACCTTTGGTTACTCCCGGTGCAATGCGGCTGAACCAGTTATCAAATTGCACCCACAGTTTGTCAGTCTTTCCTGGCTGCTGGGATTCGGCAATTCCCTGTACCTCTTTCCAGTCACCATCCTGTTCCCTGCAACGATTGGTGACGTCAATGCGGCCATCATCACGTAGACCATAATGCGCTTCTGACTGCTGGCAATTGCGCTGAAAGAACATCGGCAATCTGGCCTGCTCGTACCAGGTGCCCTGGTATTTTTTCAGGTCGACTTGCATGGTGGTGGGAGGGGGTTCCTGGCTTGAGCCAGCGCACCCAGCGAGTGCCAAACCCAGACAGGAAAGTAGAACGATCTTGCGAGTCGACATATAGACCTCCAGGTTGTCAGGAGAAACGCACATGTCATTGGAGGAAGGTGAGAGTGAAAAGTGCTATCGATTTCTTGATGGCTGCGTTCAAAAAAGCACCAGGCCCGCCCTCGCAATCGCCATTACCTTCACATTCTTCATCACTTTCTTCCGTTGAAAACCAGCTTGAACAGCGCGGAAGTCTCCTACCCGCCAGCCACTTCCGGGCAATCGATCATCGACCGGGCTGAGTGCTGAGTTGAACAGGTTCGGTTTCGACTAACACTCTCGAAATGATCATCGACTGGGTCGTTTTCACGTACTTCTGAAAATGCGCAGACGCGATATGGCTTCGATACGCGGCCTCATCTGCGTAGATTTCAAAGAAGTGCAGCCGATTTGGGTGTTCTTTTTCCGCAACCGAATAAATCGCCAGAACACCCGGCTCAAGACGAACGGAGTCGGCCATTTCCTCTTTGACTGCAACCTGATAGGCCGCCAGTTGCGCCGGATCAATCACCAGTTGCGCAATCCGCACGACCTTTTCTGGCGGCGGTGCGGCAAGCACTGATCCCACCCAAAGAAAACTCATGACAACAGTGACGTGCAGGGCTGATTTCCGCATTGATAGTTCTCTGATGGTTATTAGCGAAGTAATGCTACTGCCCTCGCTCGGAGAGCATTCATGAGCTAATCAGATAACTGTTATGAATGCACGAATCCTCCCAAGCGAGTTTGTCCAACCCAGGGGTGTGATGCCTACCCAATAGGGCCGTACCCGTACTTTTTCAGGCACCTGATTCAGGGTCACTCGCAGGCATACCGCGAACCTCCGAATCGGTTTCGTCCTGATCGTTCATCTGTGGGTCGGCGTCAGGGTTATCGACTCGACCGCTGCGTCCAGCTTCTGGATGCTCACTCGATACCGAGTTATTTGCATCCACGTCAGTCATGTCTTCGGCGACAGGCGCCTCGTCATCCGGCGGCAGCGGAACTTCGGCCGCATCCCGCCTTGGGTCATGGCCGGTTTCGTTGTCTGTCGTGCGCGTTTCGGGCTGCTGAGATTTGTTGCCAGGTGCGTTCTCGTCAATGTCCATGCTGAACCTCCGTACTCATGCGCGGGATGTCCGTGCTTGTACATGAGAAACGGCCAAGCGGTACAAGTGCAGCGCAGTGGATGAACGGTGATTGGGATCTACGGCACTCTCACTGCATCTACACCTGCGCAGCCAGACTCGCCTGCGTGGCATCGAAGGACCCTATGGATTTCCGAAACCACCTGCATCGTTGCGTCTTCGATCGTTCCTTCATTACGGCATAAAAACCAGCCGTTATCCGAAGTCGCTTGCTCGAACGCCGTGGTACAAGCGACATGTTCCTCCAGCGTGTGCATCACCGTGCTGCTTAGCCCACGCCGTCGTGCCGCTGCCCTCGCCCATGAAATTTCAGGGGCGGTAACCACCCCGACATGCAGGTCTGGCACGCGCACGTTTCGATCAATGTTCAATTGTAGAATCTCAGCAAACGGGACTATCCGGCGAAACGCGGCATCAGACGGGTACCAGCGATCAATCAAGATGATGCTGCCTGGTGGCTGTTTAGGTAGCACGTGCCGGGAAATCCAGCTGCGGCTATCAGCAAGGCGCTGACAAATCTCCAATTCCAGATTGCGGGTGGGATTTCTGACGAGTTTGTTTACGAGGGCCATTGTTTCACCCCTATGGGGATCGCTTTTTCTCTCGCATAGCCGGATCACCATTTTGTTGTCGGCCCTTAGTGCTTTCGTAACGGCCTCCAACAGTGTGGTTTTGCCAGCGCCCTTGGGCCCATCCAGAGAAACAAACAGCGGACGATTCATTTTTCACATAACGATAGAGATACGGTTTTTTTGCCCTGTTCGTTCGCTGAGACTGCGTGGCGCGGCTACGTGAATCGAGTGAAGGGAGCTTATGAGCAGACATTGATGACCAGTCTAACCCGGTTTCTGGCTAACGAGTCTCAACGTCCAGGGCTGGATCGCGCAGTACTACTCGATCCATACCTGTCACAAATCCGCAAATCTCTGACATAACAAAGCCTTTTGCTAACGTTTCAATGATCGCGCAAATCCGTGAGGCGCGCGGGTCTTCGCTCAGGCGCGAAATTGAGCAGCGAACTACGCTTGAATCATAATTTATGATTTAACTAGGTAGTTAGCTATCTATATAATGCACCCATCATTTCAACGGGACATTTAACGTGAAGCAGAGTCAACGCCTCTCGGGCATATCAAAATTCATTCTGGTCGGGCTGGGCGTGATCATCGCCCTCCTCGGCTTGGCACTGGCTGCAGGTGGCGTGAAACTGGTTAGCCTGGGAGGGTCGTGGTACTTCCTGGTGGGTGGGCTGGTGATGACCATTTCCGGTCTGCTGATCGCCCGCTTCAAAACAGCCGGCGCGTGGCTGTTCGCTGCGTTTTTGGTGGGCACGGCGATCTGGGCTGTGAGTGATGCCGGGCTGGAGTTCTGGCCGGTCTTCTCGCGCCTGTTCATGTTCAGCGCCGTTGGCCTGGCGGTCACGCTGGTCTACCCGCTGCTCAAGCGCGCCGATGGTGGCGTCCCTGGCCGCGGCGCCTATGGCATCGCTGCTGTGTTGGCGATTGCGCTGGCGGTGGCCGCTGGCAACATGTTTGTTGCGCACCCGACGGTCGCCGCCACCGGCACTGGCCCGGGCCTGACGCCCGTCGAGCCAGCCAACGCGCAAAAGGACTGGGCTCACTACGGCAATACCGAGGGCGGTAGCCGCTTTGCTGCGCTGGATCAGATCAACCGCAACAACGTCGACAAGTTGCAGGTCGCGTGGACCTACCACACCGGTGACGTCGCCGAGAGCGATGGCAATGGCGCCGAAGACCAGCTCACCCCGCTGCAGGTCGGCAACAAGGTGTTCATCTGCACCCCGCACAACAACCTGATCGCACTGGATGCCGACACCGGCAAGGAACTCTGGAAAAACGCGATCAACGCAAAGTCAAAAGTCTGGCAGCGTTGCCGTGGCATGGCCTATTTCGATGCCACTAAGGCAATCGCTCAGCCAGGCAATTCGAGCATCATCGAAGCCAAACCTGCCCCGGCAGCCAACTGCCAGCGCCGACTGCTGACCAATACCATTGATGCTCGCCTGATCGCAGTCGATGCCGACACCGGCGAGTTCTGCCAGGGGTTCGGCAACAACGGTCAGGTCGACCTGAAGGCAGGCCTGGGTGATGTGCCGGACAGCTATTATCAGTTGTCTTCCGCACCGCTGATGGCGGGCACCACCGTAGTGGTTGGCGGTCGCGTGGCCGACAACGTGCAAACCGACATGCCGGGCGGCGTGATCCGTGGGTTTGATGTGATCACCGGCGCCATGCGTTGGGCGTTTGACCCGGGCAACCCGCAGGATCGCAATGCACCGGCCGACGGCAGCACTTATGCGCGCAGCACGCCGAACAGCTGGGCGCCGATGTCCTACGACCCGGCGACCAACACCGTATTCTTGCCGATGGGCAGTTCGTCCACCGACATCTATGGTGTTGAACGCAGCAAGCTCGATCACACCTACGGCGCCTCGATCCTGGCGCTGGACGCCACCAGCGGTGAAGAGCGCTGGGTGTTCCAGACCGTTCACAACGACCTCTGGGACTTCGACCTGCCGATGCAGCCAAGCCTGATCGACTTCGCCAAGGACGGCAAAACCGTACCGGCGCTGGTCATCGGCACCAAGGCCGGGCAGATCTATGTGCTCGATCGTGCGACCGGCAAACCGCTGACCGACGTTAAAGAAGTACCGGTCAAAGCGGCAAACATCCCAGACGAACCATACTCGCCAACCCAACCGAAATCGGTGGGCATGCCGCAGATCGGTGCCCAGCACCTGACCGAATCCGACATGTGGGGTGCAACGCCGTACGACCAGCTGTTGTGCCGTATCGATTTCAAATCGATGCGTTATGACGGTCTCTACACCGCGCCGGGCACCGATAAGTCGCTGAGTTTCCCGGGGTCGCTGGGTGGCATGAACTGGGGCAGCATCTCCACTGACCCGGTGCACGGTTTCATCTTCGTCAACGACATGCGTCTGGGTCTGTGGATTCAGATGATCCCGTCGCAAAACAAAGGCCAGGCCACTTCCGGTGGCGAAGCGTTGAACACTGGCATGGGCGCCGTTCCACTCAAGGGCACGCCTTACGCCGTGAACAAAAACCGCTTCCTGTCGGTGGCCGGCATTCCTTGTCAGGCACCACCGTTCGGCACACTGACCGCCATCGACATGAAGACACAGAAAGTCGCCTGGCAGGTTCCGGTCGGCACCGTTGAAGACACCGGTCCCCTGGGTATCCGCATGCACCTGCCGATCAAGATTGGTCTGCCGACCCTCGGCGGCACCCTCTCGACTCAAGGTGGCTTGATCTTCATCGCCGGTACTCAGGATTTCTACCTGCGCGCCTTCAACAGCGGTAACGGTGAAGAGGTATGGAAAGCCCGCCTGCCCGTCGGCAGCCAGGGCGGCCCGATGACCTACGTTTCACCGAAGACCGGCAAGCAATATGTCGTCATCACTGCCGGTGGTGCGCGCCAGTCGACCGATCGCGGCGACTACGTCATGGCTTACGCCTTGCCGTAAGCCGCGGTGCCCGCCTCGCTGGCGGGCATTCTCCCCGGGCGCGGCACCTGCGGGTGCCGCGCCGCTTTGCGAAATCATTCAAGATTCCACCAGGACGATTCACATGTTTTTGGCTGTCCGCTTTTCTCATGCAGGCTGGCTTAACGGCTTGCTATTGGGCCTGACCTGCAGCACCACCCTTCCCGCCTTCGCCGATACCGACTCGAATCTATTGACCCGCCATACGCTGACCGGTGATTGGGGTGGCCTCCGCCACCAGATGGATCAGGAAGGCATTAAATTCACCGGCGATTACAGCGGCGAAACCGCCTACAACGCCGATGGCGGGCTGCACCGTTCGGCCCGTTACTCGCAGAACATCAAGCTCGGCGCGCAGTTCGACCTGAGCAAACTGTATGGCGTGGATAACGCGGGCAAGATTCAGCTGACCATCAACGACCGACGCGGCAACAGCGCCTCCGAGGATCTGGTTGGCAACCGTCTGCCCATTCAGGAAAACTACGGCGGTCTCTACACTCGGCTGACTGAACTGAGTTACGAGCGCAGCCTGTTCACCCCGGCGCTTAACGTGAAGCTCGGTTACATGGCCATGGGCAACGACCTCGGTGGCCTGGACAGTGGCATTCTCTGCAACTTCATGAACGCCGGTTTCTGCGGTCATCCGCTGAACATGTCCGGCGGGAGTGGCTGGACCAACTACCCCAACGCCCACTTGGGCGTACGCGTGAAGTACGACCTGTCGTCGTCCTGGCAACTGCGTGTGGCGGCCTTCAATGTCGATCCTGAAAGCAACGGCAATTCCAGCCGTGCCTGGCATCTGGGCCCGAAACATACCACCGGCACCGTGGTGCCGATCGAACTGGTGTACAAGCACGCGGGTGAGTTACCCGGCGAGTACAAGGTGGGCTACTACTACGACAGTTCCGACGTGAAACGTATCGGCAGCGATAAAGAAGTGTCCGGCCGCGGCGGTCATTACCTGCTGATTGATCAGGCCGTTTGGAGCTCGCAATCCTCCGAGGGCCGCAGTCTGCATGCCTTCGGTCAATACTCGGCGGCCAGCGAAGCGGCTTCACCGTTCAGCAAGTGGTACGGCGCCGGCATGGTTCTGTACAAACCGTTCGAAGGTCGCCCGCGTGACACCGTTGCTCTGGGCTATGGCCGGGCCGTGCCCAATCCGCGCAGCCGGGATGTGCAGCAGGACGCCGCGCTCGCCAATGGCACAGCATTGCCGAATCTGGACAGTGCCGAACAACTGATCGAGTTTGGCTACGGCTACCAGGCTACGCCTTGGCTGACGTTGCGCCCGAATGTGCAATACATCATCGAACCCGGCGCGTTTTCCGGGCAAGACATCGACAATGCGTTGGTGCTCGGTTTGCAGGTGAAAGCCGCGCTCTGAATCTCGATCAAGGAAGCCTCAAAGAAACAGGAAAACCGGCGCAAGGCCTAATGCTGCTCAGTCAAGGACGAACATTGTAACTGTGGCGAGGGAGCTTGCTCCCGCTGGGGCGCGAAGCGGCCCCCAAAATGGGACGGCTACGCAGTCCAGCGGGAGCAAGCTCCCTCGCCACAGGTTACTGATTGCTCGCTCTATCTCTTAACTGAGCAGCATTGGGCGCAAGGCCGGTTTTTTTGTTCGATTACGCAGTCCACCCCGCCCCATAACACCCACCGCAAAAGGCTGTGACAGGCCTTATAAGGTGTAAGAAATACCGACTTGAACTGTTCTCGGCTCACCGGGGTAAGCGTAGACATTACCAAAGGCGCCTTCTTCATAGTCTCGGTCGAACACGTTCTTCACATCCAGATTAAGCCTGACCTTGTCGTTTACTTTGTAGAAGCCGAGCAAGTCGACAACGGTGTAGCTGCCCATCGAAAACGCCGTGTTAGCCGTCTGGCCTGCACGCTCATCGACGTACTTGCCGCCCACGCCCAATCCCAGTCCTTTCAGATTGCCATCCTGGAATTCGTAAACGTTGAGCAAGCTGAAGCTGTTCTTCGGAATGTTCATCAATCGGGTGCCCGACTGGATCACGTTGTCTTTGGTGACCTCGGCGTCGACATACGCGTAGCCACCAATCACCCGCCACTGCGGGGTCAGATTACCTGCCACGTTCAGATCAAAGCCACGGCTACGGACCTCGCCAGCGGCCACGCTGAAGGTCGAGTCCACCGGATCGGTAGTCAGGACGTTGCGTTTTTCAATCTGGTAGATCGCCGCGTCAACACTCAGCTGGCTATCCAGCGCTTCCCATTTGATCCCCATTTCATAGGACTTGCCCTCTTCCGGATCAAAGCCACCACCCTCTCGGCTGGCTCCGGTATTGGGTTTGAAGGAACGCGCTGTATCGGCATAGACCGCCACGGTATCGGTCAGGTCATAAACCACCCCGAGTCGCGGCGTCACCGCATTGTCGCTCGCCTCCCAGCTTCGACCACCCGGCACAAAGGTTTGGTAGTCATGCTCGAAACGCTCGAAACGGGCGCCTACCAGGACTTTCAGACGCTCAGTCAACGCCACCTGATCCTGGACGAAGGCCGCGTAGGTCTTGAGGTTTTCCTTGTCGTGGGTGGGCGTGCGGGTCAGGGCTGGACGAGGCTGGCCATAGACCGGGTTGAAGATATCAATCGGGTAGGCACTGACCGCGCCACTGGAACGCTGGATGATCGACTTGTAGTCGTAATCTTCGTATTCGACACCGGTCAACAGGGTGTGATCAAACCCACCGATGGAGAAATGCCCCGTGAGGTTCAGTTGAGTGTCCTTGTCCGTCCACTCAAGCTTCCTGTAGTTGAAGTTGCGGCCCAGGGTGCGTCCGTCGGCCGCAACCCCATTGGCCTCTACGGCATTACCTTCAAGGGTGCCATCGAGCCATTGGAAACCACCGCCCAAGGTCCAGTTATCGCTCAGCAGATGCTCGAAACGTAACTGCGCCATGTTGTTGTCGTTGTGCAATTTGCCAACGTCTTTTTCACCAAAGAACGTGTCACGCGACGCGGTGCCGATCTGATTCGGATAGCGCGTCACGCCACGATCCAGCGGGTGATTATTGCGCATGAAATCGCCCTCGAAGATCACCTTGGTGGCGTCGTTGGCCTGCCAGGAAATAACCGGTGTCACGCCATAGCGTTCGGTTTCAACATGATCGCGGAAGGTATCACCGCCCTCACCCACCACATTCAGGCGATAAGCCAGGCGACCTTCTTCATCCAGCGGGCCGGAAGCATCCAGCGTGCCCCGCTTCATGCCTTGGTCATCGAGTTGGCTGCCCAGCGTGACCGTGGGCACGGCCAGTGGTTGCTTGGAGATGACGTTGAAGGTGCCACCCGGATCACCTCGGCCGTAGAGCATGGTCGCCGGCCCTCGCAGCACTTCGAGTCGCTCGATGGTGTTCGCATCAGGCATGTTCGGATAACCGCGATTGATCGGAAAGCCGTTGCGATAGAACTCGCCGGTGGTAAACCCACGCACGGTGAAAGTCGTCAGGCCCTGGCCGCCAAAGTTGTTGGCCCGCCCCACCCCGCCAGCGTAGTCGAGCGCGTCCTGCAAACGGGTGGCACTGATGTCCTCCACGACATCCTTGGGCACCACCGTGATCGATTGCGGTGTTTCATGGATCGACGTGTCGGTACGAGTCGCACTGGCCGAACGCGTCGCCCGATAGCCATCCACCGGCCCTAACGCTGTTTCAAAGTCCGCAACACCAACGATGTCGGTCGCTTGCAGCTCCAGACTGGCTTTATCGGTTGTCACCTGCTCCGCCCAAGAAGCCGCGGAAAACGCCTGAAGCACACAGACAGAGACCAAAGTACGACGCATCGAAAAAACCTTGTGATAAGAGCCAAATGGGACGGCATTCGTGCCAATGAAATGCGGCGCATGGTATACCAACTCATCAGCCTTTGATACGTATTCGCATTTACATGCGCTAAACGCTGCCCAAATGAAGTGATTGCGCCCCCCCTAAAAAACAGCACGTCTGCTCAATTCTTGATGTACACGATGCGCGACCATTTTTCGGACTACCAGGAGACGATGGCCATGCAAACGATGAATGACTCGGCGGGCAACAAGTGATTGTTCGAAGCGTCACGTGTTGCCTGCTTTTGTCCATCTGCGCCCGCAGCGGAACAGCCTTGGCCTCCGACACCACTGAAAGCTCGCCAGGGTTTCGGGACGGCTCGTCATTTGAAGTACTCAGCCGAAATTTCTACCTCAACAATGACTTTCGAGCCCCCTCGCCTTCAGGCAAGAACTACACCCGAGAATGGGCCCAGGGTTTCATCAGCTCATTTGAATCCGGTTTTACCGGCGGCACCGTTGGTGTCGGATTGGATGCCCATGCTTTTTTGGGGTTGAAACTGGACGGTGGGAAGGGGCATTCCGGAACGGGACTGCTGCCCCTCGATCAGGAGGGTCGAAGCGAAGACGATTACTCCAGCGCAGGAGGCGCCCTTAAGTTGCGCGCCTCCCGTACCACCTTGGCGTTCGGCGAAATGATGGTGGAAACCCCAGTGTTCGACACCGCGGACAAACGCCTGCAGCCCGAGTACGCCACTGGTTTTCTGGTGGATAGCCGTGAAAGCAATGACGTGCATTGGCTCGCAGGCCACTTCACCGCCTTCAAGAATCAGAACGCTTCGACCAGCAAAGGCAACTTCTCCGGCTACGGTGTCAGTACCGAAACCGGGAGTATCGATTTCATCGGCGCCAATCTTTTTGAAGAGCGCCCGCTGGGCGGCGCCCTTTACGCTTCACAACTGAGCGACACATGGCGCCAGTACTACGCCAACCTGCACATGAAGCAGTCCGGGGTGTTGTTGGACAGCAACGTTTATCACACAACCGATTATGGCGATGCCGTCGCCGGGGCCATCGATAATACCGCCTACAGCCTGTCCGGAAAGTACACCGCCGGGGCTCATGCCTTCACCCTCGCCTATCAAAAGATCAACGGCGACACGCCGTTTGACTTCGTGGGTGGCGACTCCATTTACCTGGCCAACTCCATCAAGTACGCCGACTTCAATGGCCCGCGCGAGCGTTCCTGGCAGGTGCGCTATGACCTTGACCTGAGCAGCCTTGGCGCGCCCGGGTTGAAATTCATGACCCGCTACGTCACCGGGCGCGGTATCGACGGAACCCACGCGCCACAAGGGGGTGGCTATAACCCTTTCGATGAAGCACTGGGACAGTACGTGCCCCAACAAGGCGATGGAGGGCGCCATTGGGAGCGCGATATCGATCTACGCTACGTTGTGCAGTCGGGGGCGGCCAAGGACTTGTCGCTCCAACTCTCCCATGTGACACATCGGGCAAACAGCGCTCAAGGCGGTGATGACATCGACAGGATCTATATCGTGATCGAATACCCGATCAAGTTTGGGCCGTTTTAACCACCTGACTCGCCAACATTTACTTGCGGAATGTTGGCTGCCGCGCAAAACAAAGCTCAACCACCAACAGCAGGGAATGACACCATGACCTCGATCACAACAAAAGACGGCACCGAGATCTTTTACAAAGACTGGGGCCCAAAAGATGCGACCCCGATCATGTTTCACCACGGCTGGCCACTCAGTGCCGATGACTGGGACAACCAGATGATGTTTTTCCTGGAAAAAGGCTTTCGCGTCATTGCGCACGATCGTCGCGGTCACGGACGCTCGACGCAGGCGTGGACAGGTAATGACATGGACACCTACGCCGCCGATGTCGCCGAGTTGACCGATGCACTGGACCTTAAAGGTGCGATTCATGTCGGCCACTCCACCGGTGGCGGCGAAGTGGCTCGCTATGTCGCCCGCGCCAAGCCGGGTCGTGTTGCCAAAGCGGTGCTTGTCAGTGCCGTGCCTCCGATCATGGTCAAGTCGGATAAGAATCCAGGGGGACTCGGCATCGAGGTCTTCGATGGACTTCGTAAGGCATTGCTTGAAAACCGCGCGCAGTTCTATTTGGACGTTCCAACCGGCCCGTTCTACGGTTTCAATCGTCCAGGCGCCAAGGTCTCGCAAGGCACTATTGAGAACTGGTGGCGCCAGGGCATGATGGGTGGAGCCAAAGCCCAATATGACTGTATCAAGGTGTTTTCTGAAACAGACTTCACCGAGGACTTGAAGAGCATCGAGGTTCCGACGCTGGTCATGCACGGTGATGATGACCAGATCGTGCCATACGCGGACTCTGCGCCTCTATCCGTCAAGTTGTTGAAGAACGGTACCCTGAAAACGTACGCCGGTTTTCCACACGGCATGCCGACGACGAATGCGGCTGAAATCAATGCTGATATCTTGGCGTTTGTACGCGGCTGACAGTCGGCAAAAGGGGCCTCGAAGGCCCCTGTTTTGTTCAGGTCATAAGCGCGTTTCCAATCAAACCCGCCGACGCAACCACTGCAGGAACCCCCTCTTCTCAATAGCTTTCGGCTCTTCCTGAGTCATCGTGTGCGCAATCTGCAAACGGAAATCCAGCAACGCTTTCATCGCTTCACCAATGTCATGGCGGGCTTCCACGCACGGTCTGAAGAATTCCTTTTCGATCCGGTACAGATTGCAGAATGTCAGCGCGGCGAACTCCGCCGGTAACGCCGTGCCCGAGACGATCCCGCCTTCGCCAATCACCTCGCCCGGCCCCATGCGCCCGGCTTCGAACTTCACGCCGGCCCGGCTCAGGGCCACCGTCACCACCCCTGATTCGATAATGTACAGGTGCTCGCTGACCTGTCCGGCGGGCAAAATCACTTCACCCGGCTGAAAGATCTGCCGGGTCATGGCCTGGCTGACATCGTCCTTTTCTTCCTCGCTCAAGGTCGTCGCGAAAATGCTCGCGTTGTCCAGCAATCCCCGTGCTTTTGACTGCACGGGTGGCAAGCTCGATTCAACGGTCGACAACCAGTTGATGCCGGCCGCCTGCAAATGCCGATACGCCAGATCGTAGAGCTGGTTGCGCACCGAGCGTTTCTGATCCATCGACACCACGAAACCGCTGACTTCGTATTCCACGCCATTTCCGCCGGTGCTTTTGATTGTCACTTTGGGGGCCGGTTTGGTCAGCAGGATGCGGCACCCCTGGGCTGCCCGTTCAAGGGCATCGAACACCCGGTTCGGGCGCACCAGGGGGCTGATGAGCAAGCTGATCGAGACCCCGAACATGTCGGTGGGCCGACTGAAGTTGGTGATCTTGGCCTTGGCTGCCATTGAATTGGGGATCACGATCATGTTGCCTTGGGAGGTCTGCAGGAACGTTGCGCGCCAATCGATATCGGTCACCCGGCCTTCGGTGCCGTCGATCGCGATCCAGTCATCGATTTGATAGGGCTTGGTGGTATTGAGGACGATCCCGGAAAACACATCGCTGAGGGTGCTTTGCAGGGCCAGACCGACAATGATCGCCAGGGCGCCGGATGTCGCCAGCACGCCCTTGACCGGCAGATTGAGCACATAGGCCAGAGCGGCGATCACCGCGACCAGGAAAATCACCGCGCCGAGCAGGTCCTGGAGCAAACGCCCGGTGTGCCCTACCCGGTACATCATGACCGCGCCGATTATCACCGTGAGGGTACGTGCGCCGAACAGCCACCACATAATCTGCAGCAACGTGGTCGCAATCTGCAGCGTTGTGTCACTGACCGGGGGGGCCGGCTCCCACGGGCTCAGGCCTTGGTGGAACAACAGCGCGCTGTACAACGAAAAAATGACCACCCGCGCCAGCACTTTCCAGTTGTAGCGCTGGGAAGCGACCACTCGCCACATCACCATGTCGATCAGGATCAAGACCAGGCCGCCCATTAACGGGCTTTCAGTGAACAAGGACAACATCAGGTATCTCCCGCTCGGGCCAATGATCACCACACTGCCGCGGACCTGGATCCGCCCATTCAGGATAGCCCTTTCCTGCCACCCAGCCGTCAGCCGACGTGGCAAGTTCTGAACACTGACTTACACTGCGATACACCCCAGCCACTCCGGTGATCTGTGTGACGCCAACATGAAAACGGTCATGGCCTGTTTCATCTCTTTATTCGCTGCCAGCGCCTGCCTGGTGACGCTTCCTTGCGCACACGCTGCGTCCTTCACCACCAGCTACGACTGCAACCAGGCAACAGCGACTGTAGAAAAGCTCATCTGTCGCGACTCGCAACTGGCACAGATGGATATCGAGCTGATGCGCCTTTATCGCCTGGCGCTGACGGATGAGCATTCCGTCCCGCGCCCGGATAAAGTGCTGATCGACCAACAGTTCTGGATGGATGCCCGTAACCAGTGTGCCTCCGGGTCTGATCCCCGAGGCTGCACGATCAGCAGTTATGCCAAGCGCGCGCACCAACTGCGCCAAGGCTCGGCCATTGTCAGGACCAAAGACCCGTACAGACTCACCGAAGGCCCCCTGGCATTTCGCTGCACTGGGCTGAATGCTCTGGTTGCCGCGACGTTCTTCACCACGCAACCAGGTGTGGTTTACCTGGCATGGGCGAATAGCTCGATCACGCTGACCCAGGTGCCGAGTGATGTCGGTACGCAATACATCGGCAAGGATGCGCAGGGAAGCTACAGCTTCCGGCAAGACGGCAATGCCGTCCTGTTCCAGAAGCCCGGCTCGGGAATGCTCAACTGCACGGCTGAGCCGACGGGCTGAAGTTCAGGCCGTACGGCTCAGCCAACGCACGTTGATCACAATGCGGCTGGCGGTGTATCCCGTACCCACTGCCAAAACAGTTGATAACCGACCGCCAGTATCACCGGGCCAATGAACAAACCAATGATGCCGCTGGTGACCATGCCACCCAGCGCGCCAATCAACACCACCGGCATCGGCACGTCCACACCACGCCCCAGCAGCAATGGCTTGAGCACGTTGTCCACCAGGCCGGCAACGAACACGAAAATGGCGAACACAATGGTGACGGTGCTGGGGCCTTCGGTGGCGAAGACATAGGCAATCACCGGCACGGTGATCAGCGTCGCCGGCAGTTGCATGATGCCCAGCAACAGCACCGCCAGTGCCAGCAGGCCAGCGCCGGGAACGCCCTTCAGGACAAAGCCGAGCCCGACCAGGAGCATTTGAATGAAGGCGATACCCACCACGCCAAGCGCTACCGCACGGATGGTTGCCGTGCACAAGGCCGCGATGCTGGGGCCTCTGTCCGGCCCGCTGATCCGCGAGGCAATCTGTACCGAAGCACGGCTGCCGGCTTCACCGTAGGCCATGAAAATCCCGGCGATGATCAACGAAAAGATAAAGGTCAGGAAACCCATGCCGACACCGGCCAGTTTGCCCAGCAAGCCGAGGCTGAAGCCTTTGATTTGCGGGATGTATTTGGCTGTAAGCCCGGGAAGATCGGTGGCCGCCTGTTGCCACAGCGCATACACCTTGTCGCCGATCAGTGGCCATTGCGCCACAGACTCCGCCGGCGCCGGAATACGCACCCCCTCCTCCTTGACGACGCTCATCGCGCCTTCCACGGAGTCGGCAATCGACGTGCCCAACAGATAGATCGGCACCATGAGAATGATGATCGCCACCAGCACGATCACCGTCGCAATGCGGCCGTCCTTGTGCCCCAATGGCCCTCTGAGTCGCTGTTGCAGCGGATACAACGTGATCGCCAGGATCACCGACCACAGCATCAAGTCACGGAACGGGCTGAATATCTCGAAACAGAACAACACCAGCACAACAATCAGTCCGGCGCGGATCAGCACATCCAGCAATCCGCGGGACAAGGCCTTCTCTGACAGCGGTATAGGCACCATGGAAATCTCCTTACAGTGCACTGCGAAGGTAGGAAGTCGTTTGCCCAGCATAGACGCACATCGGCAAACGTGATGCTCGTGTAAGCGTCAATATTCAGCACAGGAAAATGGCGGAAGGTAGCCGGAGTCGAACCTGCCCGGGAACGGATGCCGTCCCCAACCGGGTTTGAAGCCCGGCCGCGCCACCGGGCGCGATTACCTTCCTTGAATTCAGTGCCCGGATTGCCGGGCCAAGGCGTTGTCCAGGCGTATCTGGCGGCGATCGCCAAAGCGCCTTGTCAGGCCGAGCCGGTCGAAGTATTCGAGAATCTGGATGCTGCGCTTGCGGCCCAGCCCCACGGCATCACGAAACGCCGAAACCTGTATCACCGGATTATCATCGGCCAGTTGCAACAGCATAGCCGCCAAACGCTGGATCGTTGCGTCGGGATAAAACAGGTCACGGACCACCTGATGCGCCAACCCGAGCCTGGCCATCTTGCGCAGCAACGAACGCACAGCCACCTCGTCGTGGCCTAGCTCGCGTACCCACGGCGGATCAAAGCCCGCCGCGTCGAACAGCGGTTGCAGTTGCTGCCACAGCGCTTCATCCGCCTCGCTCAGACGCACCTGATGTTCTGGCAAATGCAACCATGCCCCGTTGGCGGCAATCGCACCCTTGGCGAGTAGAAGGTCGAGCAGACTCATGAACGTTGAGCGTTCAAGCGCGCTCCCGGTGAAACGGCGCAAGCGATCGCGGTCCGGCCCCATTTGATCCGGTTCCAATTGGTGAAAGCGCGCCAGGTGCTGCAACAGTTCATCCTGCAACGTTTGCCACCGCAGGCTACTGAACAACACCGGCGCCTGCCGGGTTTCAATCAGGCACACGTCTTCAGGCAGTAACCAATTCGCTCGCGGGTGATTGAACTGACGTTCCAGGCGTTGCGGATCGAGCCCGGTTTCGCTGTTGGCCAGCAACGCCGACAGCACGTCTTCCAGGCGACTGCTCGCCGCCAACGCCTGTAGCTGGGCCAAGCGCTCCGGGCTACGGCGATGTCGGCTCGGGGCGAACGGATCGAGGACGCGGCCACCGCCCAGGGTTCGTTGAGCACTCTGGTCGCGCAGGATCAGCGGATCATCCTTCACCGCCTGCACCGGTGAATTGAGCAGGATCTGCGCGATCATCCGCTCGCCCGGTGCCAGGGTCGCCCCCTCCAGCAGCGCCACGCGGCCGGTGACATCTTGCGTACCGATGTGCACGTGAACCGGCTGAAAATGTTCAAACGCGCGCGACTCACCGGGCAGTAATTGAAAGTCGATGTCCAGGCGTTGAGTCGGCGCGTACAGCCACTCTGCCGCGAGCCACTGACCTCGATGTATCTGCTCCAGCGCCAGGCGTTCACCGCTGAGGTTCAACGCCACACGCTGCCCGGCACTCGCGACTTCAGCGGCCTGGTTCTGCGCATGCAGGCCGCGCACGCGCACGGATTTGCCGAGCGGGCCGAGGACCAACGTATCGCCCACCGCAACCTGCCCGGACACGGCCGTGCCGGTGACCACGATACCGGCGCCAGCCACGCTGAATGCGCGATCGATAGAGAGCCGGAACCCCCCCTCGAGACGGCGTTGTTCGACCTCGTGCTGAGCTTGCAGCAGCGCCTCACGCAAGGTGTCGACGCCCTGCCCGGTTACGCTCGACAGCGCAATCAATGGCGCAGCGGCGTAAGGCCCGGGTGCCAGCAATGCAGTGACTTGCTCGCGCACGGCGTCCACTTGGGGTGGCTCGACCCGGTCGCACTTGGTGATCGCCACAACGGCACGAGGAATACCCAGCAGCTCGACAATCGCCAGATGCTCTCGTGTCTGCGGCATCACGCCGTCATCGGCGGCCACCACCAGCAACACCAGATCAATGCCTTGCGCCCCGGCCAGCATGTTGTGGGTGAAGCGCTCGTGCCCCGGCACGTCGATGAAACCGGTCAGGGGCGCGCCTGGCTCCAGCTCGGCGTAGAGATAGCCGAGGTCGATGGTCATACCGCGCTCGCGCTCTTCCCGGCGCCGATCACCCGCCTGGCCGGTCAAGGCCTGCAGCAACGCTGTCTTGCCGTGGTCGATGTGCCCCGCCGTGCCGACAATCACCCTGCCCGGCCCTCCACCTTCAATTGATCGAGCTGCGCCAGCCATGCCGGTTCGTCGTCGAGTTGCCGCAAGTCCAGCCACAGCGCGTCGTCATCGATGCGGCCAAGCACCGGAATCGGCAACCCTCGCAGTGCCGACTCCAGCGCCAGCAGCGATCGGCCCCGCAGGCGTTTGCTGGTGTTGGGGCGCAAGCACAACGCAGCGCTTGGCAAACGCGCCACCGGTTGGCTGCCACTGCCGATCATGCCCTGCGCCGGCAACGCGCTGACGCTCCAGCCTTCGCCCAATTGTCTGGCCAAGGTTGATTGCAGGCGTTGGGCCTGAGCAAGGATGTCGGCCTGTGGTCGGGTCAGCAGGCGCAGGCTGGGCAGACGTTCGGCCAGACGGTCCGGATTACGGTACAGGCCGAGCACCGCTTCAAGGGCGGCGAGGGTCAGCTTGTCGACGCGCAAGGCGCGTTTGAGCGGGTTCTTCTTGATTTTACCGATCAGTTCCTTGCGCCCGACAATCAACCCGGCTTGCGGGCCACCGAGCAATTTGTCGCCGCTGAAGGTGACGATATCCGCGCCATCAAGCAGTGCCTGGTGCACCGTCGGCTCAGCGGGCAAACCCCATCGGGTCAAATCCAGCAGGCTGCCGCTGCCGAGGTCTTCGAGCAGCGGCAAACCGTGCTGATGCGCCAGTTGCGCCAGCTCGGCGGTCGGTACGCAGGTGGTGAAGCCTTGAATGCTGTAGTTGCTCGCGTGCACCCGCATGATCAAACCGCTGCGCGGTCCGATGGCGGCTTCATAGTCGCGGGCGTGGGTGCGGTTGGTGGTGCCGACTTCATGCAGTTTGACCCCGGCACGGGCCATGATGTCGGGGATGCGAAAGGCTCCGCCGATTTCGATCAGCTCGCCCCGGGAGATGATGCCTTCCTTGCGTGCACCCAGGCTGTTAAGGCTCAGCAGCACGGCGGCGGCATTGTTGTTGACCACGGTCACCGCTTCGGCGCCGGTCAGTTCGCGGATCAAGCCTTCGATCAGATCGTCGCGGTCCCCGCGCTTGCCACTGTCAAGGTCGAACTCCAGATTCAGTGGATAGCGCGCAGCCATTTGCACCGCTTCTATCGCCTCATCCGGTAACAATGCCCGCCCAAGGTTGGTATGCAGCACCGTGCCGGTGAGGTTGAACACCCGGCGCACATGGCTGCGGTGTTGAACCTGCAGACGTTCGCCCACACGACCCGCCAGCACTTCAGGGCTGACTTCAATCGCCTGGACCAAACCCTGTTGCACGGCTTCGCGCAATTCATCGAGTAACTGCCGCAACGTCTTCAGCAACGCGTCGCGCCCATAGCGCTCGGCCAAAGGCTGACACGCCGGATGACGCAACAGGCTGTCGATGGAAGGCAAACGCAGGTGGGGGCTGGCACCGCTGGCGGACATCTGGCACTCCTGAAATCGAAAGACCGTCGCGCCAGAGTGTAGACGCTGTGGTCATTCGTCTCCGGGAGCCAGCAACAGATTCGGCGCCAGACGCTGGTAGCCGTCCTGGGCCAGGCGCATGTCCAGCATCAGGCTGCCGAGATCCGCCGACAACGCTTCAGCGGCCGCATCATTTTCCAGGTAGATCAATTTCAGATAACTGTTGCAGCCGGGGCACACCTCGGCGCGCAGCGGTGCCTGATTGGCGGCGTGGCGATCGTCTTCCAGGCTCAGGTATTCCAGGCCTTTGCTCTGCTCGCAATACACGCATTTAACCCGCACCACATGCCACTCGCAGGCACACAACGAACAGACCAGATAGCGCAAACCGTTGTGTTTGCCGCGATTGCGGATCACCCCGGCCATGGCCGGCGAACCGCAACACGGGCACTGGCTGAGGCTGTCACCGGGCTTGAGTTGCAGGTTGGGCGTGCTCAACAGCCAATGGCTCCAGGCCGCTTGCAGGGCGGCGCCGAGAAACGGCACCAACGCCGCCGGCACCAGTGAATATTGGCCGCTGACCAGCGCCACAGCCCAGGCACGACGTTGGCCGGAGCTGGCTGCGCGCAACGTTGCCAACGCCTCGATCACGGCCGGTTGAGCGGGCGGCGCGTAACGCTGCAACAACGCGTCCAGATACGGTTGCCAGTCGTCCTCGCGGGTCAGGCTGTCGGCGGCGAACGGTGGCAAGCCATGTTGCTGGCACAGTTCGATGCGCTGCATGTCCAGTGGTGCACCTGGCGGCGGGTCGTCCAGAAGCTGTTGCTGTACCCGGCACAAGCCTGCGATCAACCACAGGTAATCGGCCAACGGATGATCCACGGCCAGTAGCTCAAGGCGTTGTGCACGCAGGCTGAACAGATTAGGTGGCGGCAGGTACAGAAACGGCGGCGAACTGGCCGCCGCTTCGATTTGTCCGGGTTCAAGAATGGTTGGCAAGGGTCAGCCCTTTTTAGTGATCGGTCGCTCGGGAGTTTCGTCGCGCGGCGCGTCCTGCGTCACTTGGCGATACCAGAGTTCGTGGTGTTTCTTCGCCCAGGCGCGGCTGACCCAGCCGTGCATCATGGCGCTCACCGAACCCTTGATCCAGATGCCGGCGTAGATGTGCACGATGATGCTCAGGATCAGCACAAAACCCGCCACCGCGTGCAGCAGCATGGCCCAGCGAATGCTGGTAATGCCGAAGTACTCACTGAAATAAGCACGCCAGATCACCAGGCCGCTGAACAGCAACACCAGCATGCACAGCAGTAAAGTCCAGAACAGCAGCTTCTGCCCGGCGTTGTATTTGCCCACCGGAGGAACCTCTTCCTCATTGTTGGCCATCACTCGATTGATGCGCTTCAGCCACAGCCGATCATTGCCAATGAAAAAGTTGGCGCGCCAGAAGCTGAACACCAGACCGAGGAAAAACACGAACATGAGCACGCCCATGAAGGGGTGCAGGATGCGCGTCCACGGGCCGCCGCCGAACAGGTTGGTCAGCCAGAACATGGCCGGATGGAACAACGCGAGTCCGGACAGGCCGGCCATGAGGAACAGAATCGCCACCAGCCAGTGATTGGTACGCTGGTTACTGGTGTAGCGCAGGATCGTCTTGTTCATGGCCTGCCCTCCCCGCGTGGATCAAAGGTGTGCACCGCCGGATCGACCTGATGCACCGACGTATCCGGCGGTTGCGGGTGCTCGTCTTCCTCGACCCGGTTCGGTCCGATACGCACATAGTGGAAGAACCCGGCCAGCACCGCCGCGCCCATGGCGAGTAGCGCCAGGGGTTTGCTGATGCCTTTCCACAACCCCACCAACGGACTGATTGCCGGATGATTGGGTAACCCGGCATACAGCCTTGGTGTGTCGGCGTGGTGCAGCACGTACATCACGTGGGTGCCGCCGACCCCCTCGGGGTCGTACAGGCCGGCATTGTCAAAGCCGCGACTTTTCAGGTCGACGATGCGCTCGGCGGCGTGTTCCTTCATGTCTTCCTTGGTGCCGAACACGATGGCACCGGTCGGACAGGTTTTCACGCAGGCCGGCTCCAGCCCTACCGAGACCCGGTCCGAACACAGCGTGCACTTGTAGGCTTTGTGGTCTTTTTGCGAGATGCGCGGAATGTTGAACGGGCAACCGGTGATGCAATAGCCGCAACCAATGCAATGGTCTTGGTCGAAGTCGACGATGCCGTTGGCGTGCTTGATGATCGCCCCGGGGCTAGGGCATGCCGCCAGGCAACCGGGCTCGGCGCAATGCATGCAACCGTCCTTGCGAATCAGCCATTCCAGGTTGCCGGCATCGGTTTCATGCTCGGTGAAGCGCATCAGCGTCCAGGTGTCGGCGGTCAGGTCATGGGGGTTGTCGTAGGTGCCAAGGTTGTGACCAACCTCATCACGCAGCTCGTTCCATTCCGAGCAGGCAACCTGGCAGGCCTTGCAGCCGATGCATTTGGTGGTGTCGATCAGCTTGGCGACTTCCTCCACGCCGCGCACCGACGGCGCGGGTGTGGTGGTGGCCGAGCGGGCAATGATGTCTTGGCTGGCCATTTAGACTTTCTCCACGTTGACCAGGAATGACTTGGATTCCGGGGTCTGTGTGTTGCCATCGCCGAGGAACGGCACCAGGGTGTTGGTCAGGTAACCGTGACGCGTGAGGCCGGTAAACCCCCAGTGCAGCGGGATGCCGATCTGATGCACCACCTGATTGTTGACCTGCAGCGGCCGAATCCGCTTGGTCACCACCGCCACTGCTTCGATAAAGCCGCGCTTGCTGCTGACCCGCACCCGATCACCGGCAACAATGCCTTTCTCCTTGGCCAGCACTTCGCCGATTTCCACAAACTGCTCAGGCTGGGTAATCGCATTGAGCTTGCAGTGCTTGCTCCAGAAGTGGAAATGCTCGGTCAGCCGGTAACTGGTGGCGGCATACGGGTAGTCCTTGGCCACGCCAAGTGTGTCCCACACCGAATCGAAGATCCGCGCCGCCGGGTTGCTGGTGGCTTTTTTGTTGTTCGGGTGCAACGGGTTGATGCCGATCGGCGTTTCGAACGGTTCGTAATGCTCGGGGAATGGCCCCTCGTTCATCTTGTCGACGGCGAAGAACCGCGCCACGCCCTCGGGGTTCATGATGAACGGATTCATCCCGGCTTCCGGCGGCACATCCGCCTTGTAGTCCGGCACATCGGTACCGCCCCAGGCCTTGCCGTTCCACCACACCAGGCGTTTATTCGGGTCCCATGGCTTGCCTTGCAAGTCGGAGGAAGCGCGGTTGTAGAGAATCCGCCGGTTGGCCGGCCAGGCCCACGCCCAGCCTTGATGCTGATGCATGCCGAACGGGTCGTTGTTGTCGCGGCGGGCCATCTGGTTGCCCATTTCCGTCCAGCTGCCACAGAAAATCCAGCAACCGGACGCGGTGCTGCCGTCGTCCTTCAGTTGGCCGAAACCGGCCAGTTGCGCATTCGCCTTGATCGCCGCGCCAGTGGCGTCGGTGAAGTCGATGGTGGCTGATCCGTTGATTTCCTTGGCCAGTTCCTCCGGCGAAGGTTCGTCGGCAATCTTGTACGGCCACGACAGTTTGAGCAGCGGATCGGGGAACTTGCCGCCATTGGCCTGGTAACGCTGGCGCAGACGCAGAAACAGTTCACTCATGATGCGCACGTCGGTGCGCGCCTCGCCGGGGCCGTCGGCGCCTTTCCAGTGCCATTGCAGCCAGCGACTGCTGTTGACCAGCGAACCGTCCTCCTCGGCAAAACAGGTGGTGGGCAGGCGAATCACTTCAGTCTGGATCTCGGCGCTGTTGACGTCGTTAAACGGCCCGACCTTTTGCCAGAACTCAGACGTTTCAGTCGCCAGCGGGTCCATCACCACCAGCCACTTGAGCTTGGCCAGCGCCGCCATGACCCGGTTTTTATCGGGCAACGCGGCGATGGGGTTGAAACCCTGGCACATGTAGCCGTTGACCTTGCCCTGGCCCATCAGATCGAACACCTTGAGGATGTCGTACTGCGGGATGTCAAGTTTCGGCAAATAGTCGTAAGCCCAGTTGTTTTCAACCGTGGCGTTGGCGCCGTACCACGACTTCATCAAGCTCACGTGGAACTTGCTGTAGTTCTGCCAGTAGGACAACTGCCCCGGCCGCAACGGCGTTTGCGTGCGTTTGGTAATGAAGGCTGCGTATTCCTGCTCGGCGTCGCCGGGCAACGTCAGGTAACCGGGCAGCGAGTTGGACAGCAGGCCAAGGTCCGTCAGGCCCTGGATATTGGAGTGCCCGCGCAAGGCATTGACGCCCCCGCCCGGCATGCCGACATTGCCCAGCAGCAATTGCACCATGGCCGCGCTGCGGATGATTTGCGCGCCGATAGAATGCTGGGTCCAGCCCAAGGCATAGAGGATGGTCATGGTCTTGCCCGGTTGCGAGCAAGTGGCGATTTCCTCCCAGATTTTCTGCATGGCATCGACCGGCATACCGCAAATCTGGCTCGCCAGTTCGATGTTGTAGCGGCTGTAGTGCTGCTTCATCAATTGATAGACGCACCGCGGGTCTTGCAAGGTTGGATCAACCTTGACGAAGCCGTCTTCGCCGAGCTCATAGCCCCAGCCGGACTTGTCGGTGTACAGACGCTTGGCCGCATCATAGCCACTGAAAATACCGTCTTCGAAGCCATAGCCGGCTTTGACGATGAAGGACACGTCGGTGTAGTTGCGCACGTATTCGTGCTGGATCTTGTCCTCGGTCAGCAGGTAATTGATCAGCCCGCCCATGAAGGCGATGTCGGTGCCGGTGCGAATGGGAGCGTAATAGTCGGCCACCGAGGCGGTCCGGGTAAAACGCGGATCGACCACGATCAAGCGCGCTTTATTGTGCGCCTTGGCCTCAGTCACCCATTTGAAGCCGCACGGATGCGCTTCTGCTGCGTTGCCGCCCATCACCAGAACCAGATTCGCGTTGGCGATATCGGTCCAGTGGTTGGTCATGGCACCACGGCCGTACGTCGGGGCAAGACTTGCCACCGTCGGGCCGTGTCAGACACGCGCCTGGTTATCAAACCCCAGCATGCCGAGACTGCGAATGACCTTGTGGGTGATGTAACCCGCTTCGTTGGACGCCGCCGATGCCGCGAGGAAACCGGTGGTCACCCAGCGATTCACCGTTTGGCCGTTGGCATTCTTCTCGATGAAGTTGGCGTCGCGGTCGGCCTTCATCAGGTCGGCAACGCGATCGAGCGCTTCATCCCAGGAGATTCGCGTCCACTCCGTGCTGCCGGGCTTGCGCACCTGCGGGTATTGCAGGCGACCGGGGCTGTGTATGAAGTCCAGCAGGCCTGCGCCTTTGGGGCACAGGGTGCCGCGGTTGACCGGGTGGTCAGCGTCACCTTCGATGTGGATGATGTTTTGCGCAACGTTCTTCGCTGCATCGCCCTGGCTGTACATGATCAACCCACAACCGACCGAGCAATACGGGCAGGTGTTGCGGGTTTCACGGGTGTGGGCAAGCTTGAAGTGGCGCACCTGCTCGGCGAAGGCCTGCGTCGGGGCCATGCCCAACGCGCCCAGGCTCGAGCCCGCAAGGCCGATACCAGCGACCTTGAAGAACTGACGACGGCTGAGGTCCATCGTGCACTCCTGATCAGGTGGAAATCCGGTGCGTTGCCGGATTCTTCTGGACAAACACGGTTGCGGCAGCCGGGCTGCCGACATCTGCATTCTAGACAAGGCTGTCGAAATCACCATGACAGCCGACCGTTGGACACACGCGGTCATCAACCCAACCACACGCTCGCTCCCACAGGGATTGGCGATTATCATGGCGATCATCACCCACCCGCTGTTACGAGACCGCGCATGACTTTCGATTTTGATCAGGTGTTCGACCGCCACAACACCGGCAGCACCAAATGGAGCCGCTACCCGGCCGACGTGTTGCCGATGTGGGTTGCCGACATGGATTTCGCTGCGCCGCCAATGATCATCCAGGCCCTGCAAAAACGGCTGGAACACCCGATGGTCGGCTACAGCGTGGCGCCGGACAGTCTGCGCGAGGCCATCGTTGCCGATGTGTGGAACAAGTACGCCTGGCGTATCGAGCCACAAGAGCTGATCTTCCTTCCGGGTGTCGAATCGGGCGTCAACATGGCCCTCAAGGCCTTGGTCCAGCCGCCACAGAACGTGGTCGTGCAAGTGCCGAACTACCCGCCGCTGCGCCATGCACCGGGGCATTGGGGCCTGAACAAGGTCGAGTTGAATTTCGACCCGCAACCCGACGGCACCTACACCACGCCACTGGCTGCCTTGAGCCAGTCGTTGCAAGGTGGCGGCGCCCTGCTGCTGAGCAACCCGCACAATCCGCTGGGCAAGGCGTTTCCCCGTTCCGAACTGCAAGCGATCGCCGACCTCTGCCTGGAGCACGACGCCTGGATCATCTCAGACGAGATCCACGCCGAATTGTGCTTCGACGGCCGCCAGCACGTCCCGATGGCTTCCCTCAGCCCGCAAATTGCCCAGCGCACCATCACGCTGATGTCGGCGAGCAAGGCCTATAACATCGCCGGGCTGAAAACCTCGTTCATGATCATTCAGGATCGCCACCTGCGCGAGAAGGTCAACCACGCCCGCTGCGGCATGGTCGACAGCGTCAATCCGCTGGGCATGGAAGCCACTCGTGTCGCCTACAGCGAAGCCGGGCCCTGGCTGGCCGCGCTGAAGGACTACCTGCAAAGCAACCGTGATTATCTGGTCGACGCCGTGCGCACGCGCCTGCCGGGCATCACCATGAACGTGCCGCAAAGCACGTATCTGGCCTGGCTCGATTGCACGGCGCTGGGGCTGGACAACCCGCACCAGTTCTTCCTCGAACAAGCCAAGGTCGGTTTGAGCCCAGGCCTGGACTTCGGTGATGACGGCCAGCAATTCGTGCGCCTGAACTTCGGCTGCCCACGGTCACTGCTGGAAGAAGGCATTGCGCGGATGGAGCGCAGTTTGCGGCACCTCAAGGGCTGATATGGCCTAAGGCAATCGTTATCCCTGTGGGAGCGGGCTTGCCCGCCCACAGTGTTTTGCGTACAGCAAGACATCTGAAATCCAAGCGAACTCCAGCCAAAGCCCCACAGTCAACCCCGAACACGACCCGCTGTTCGGAGATTGATGATGAACGACTACCCAAAACCACCCTTCCCCAAGCAACAACAACCCGTCCCCGGCTCTCAACGCAAAATGGACCCCTACCCGGACTGCGGCGAGCAAAGCTACAAAGGCTCGGGGCGTTTGGAGGGCAAGATCGCGCTGATCACCGGTGGTGACAGCGGCATCGGCCGCGCGGTGGCGATTGCCTTCGCCCGTGAAGGCGCGGACGTGGCCATCGCCTACCTCGATGAACAGGAAGACGCGCAAGAAACCGCCCGTTGGGTCGAACAGGCCGGCCGCCAATGCCTGCTGCTGCCCGGCGACCTGGCGCACAAGGTGCATTGCCAGGCACTGGTAGAGAAAACCGTTGAGCGCTTCGGGCGCATCGATGTGCTGGTCAACAACGCCGCGTTCCAGATGACCCACGAAACCCTCGAAGAGATCCCCGACGAAGAATGGGTGATGACCTTCGACGTCAACATCACCGCCATCTTCAGGATTTGTCAGGCCGCGTTGAAACACATGCAGCCGGGCAGTTCGATCATCAACACCAGTTCAGTCAACTCGGACTTCCCTAACCCGACACTGCTGGCATACGCCACGACCAAGGGCGCCATTGCCAACTTTTCCGCCGGCCTTGCCCAGATGCTGGGGCCGAAGAACATCCGGGTAAACAGCGTCGCCCCCGGTCCGATCTGGACACCGCTGATCGTTTCCACCATGCCCGAGGAAACCGTGCAGAACTTCGGCGCCAACACCCCCCTTGGCCGTCCGGGTCAGCCCGTGGAAGTGGCGCCGATCTATGTGTTGCTGGCCTCAGATGAAGGCAGCTACATCACCGGCCAGCGCTTTGGCGTGACCGGCGGTAAACCGATCCTTTGAGCTGCCGCGGAAAAAAATGAACCCGTGGACATTGGCTGCGCTCAACACTTTATAGGGCCCTCCACTGGCGGGCCTTTCGATATCTGGAGGTCGCCATGTCCGCACCTATCGTCAAGCTGTTTACCCAACCCAACTTCGCCTGGACGGATATCCGCAAAGAGGAGGAAGCGCATCCACGCCATTACCTGGCCCATTTGCTGTTACTCGCCCTGATCCCGCCGGTGTGTCTGTTCATCGGGACCACCTACGTCGGCTGGAGCCTGGCGGAAAACGAAACGGTCAAACTCAGCGCCGCCAGTGCGCTGCAACTCTGCGTACTGCTTTACATCAGCACTCTGGTGGGCGTCGCATTGATGGGGCTGTTCATTCGCTGGATGTCGCGCACCTTCGATTCACGGCCCACCGTCAACCAATGCATCGGTTTCGCTGCCTACACCGTCACCCCGTTTTTCCTCGCCGGCCTTGCGGGGCTGTACCCGAGCCGCTGGCTGGCCATTCTGGTGCTAGGCGCAGCGTCGGCATACTCGACCTTCCTGCTGTTCGTGGGTTTGCCGACGTTCATGCATGAGCGCAAGGAACAGGGCCTGCTCAACGCTGCTTGCGTCTGGGGTGTCGGGCTGCTGGTGCTGGTCACGATTCTGGTGGAAATGATCCTGGTGTGGTTCAACGTCCTGACGCCTGAGTATTTACGCGCCACAGTCGGTTGATTAACCAGGCCATGAGCTTCATCGCCTGGGTCGCCGTGCTGGGTGCCGTGCTGCTGACGCTGGCGCTCACCTCGTCGTACCTGCGCTGGATGCCGGTGACCACCTCGGCGGTTTGCCTGGTGCTGGGCGTGGCCATCGGGCCGGCGGGGCTCGGCTGGCTCAGGCTGGATATCAAAGACGCATCGTTCTGGATGGAGCACCTGACTGAAGTCGCGGTGCTCTTTTCTTTGTTCGTCTGCGGACTCAAGTTGCGGCTGCCGCTCAAGGATCGCAAATGGCGCGTGGCGTACGGGCTCGCGGGACCGGTGATGCTCCTGAGCATCACCGGCGTGTGCCTGTTGTTGCATTTTGCCTTCGACCTGGCCTGGGGGCCGTCGCTGCTGATCGGCGCCATACTGGCGCCGACCGACCCGGTACTGGCTTCGCTGGTTCAGGTCAATGATGCCAAGGATGACGACCCAGTCCGCTTTGGGCTCTCTGGTGAAGCCGGCCTGAACGACGGGATCGCGTTTCCCTTTGTCATTCTCGGTCTGTTGTTCATTCAACAGGGCGAAGCCTCTTCAACGGCCTGGCTCGATGACTGGGCGCTCAAACGGCTGTTGTGGGCAGTGCCTGCGGGCTTGCTGGTCGGCTATTTCATGGGCCGTGGCATCGGGCGCCTGACCTTGTCGATGCGCATCAGAAACGCCGACAGCACGCTCTCCCCCAACGATTACCTGACCTTCGCGCTGATCGCACTGGCTTATGTCGCGGCTGAGGCGGTTCACGGCTATGGGTTTCTCTCGGTATTCGCCGCAGCGCTGGGCTTGCGCGGTGCCGAGGTCAAGTCCACGGGAAATGCCCAGCCACCGGCGGAACATCTGGTGCAAGCGGTGGTTGGCCACCAGAACGTTGAGCCCGACGCTGCGGTGCATGGCGATGTGGAGCATTTGCAAGACACACAGGTTGCCGCCGGGATTATGATCGGCGACATGCTGTCGTTTGGCAGCCTGGTGGAACGGGCCATGGAAGTGTTTTTGGTGACGCTGCTCGGCGTCGTGCTGATGGAACACTGGGACTGGCGCGCCCTCGCCATCGGCGGCGTATTGTTTTGCCTGATTCGCCCCATGAGCGTGATGCTCATTCCATGGGGTGGTTTGCTCGACGGTCGGCAACGACTGCTGATCGGCTGGTTCGGCATTCGCGGGATCGGCAGCTTATTTTACCTGTTCTATGTTCTCAACCATGGGTTGGCCCCCTCGGTGGCGACCCTGTGTACTGACCTGACGCTCTCCGTGGTGGCGCTGAGCATTCTGGTCCACGGCATCAGCACCCAACCTGTCCTCGCCCGTTATGCGCAGCGTAAAAAGCCAAACGTTGATCCGCGAACTGCATGAGTCAATTTTCCAACTCATGCACCCTGCATGACCTCTTTTCGCCAGCATTTAACGTATGTCTCTGATATTGCGGTGATTTGCCGGCCAATCAAAAACGGCACGACAAATGCTCAAGTCCCATGAGCGAATTTCGGCATCGAGACCGATCGCGCCCCACCCATCCGTGACGACTTGAGAGACCTCACCATGAACGCCATAGACCTGTTGAAAGCCGATCATGAACGCGTGAAAGGCATCCTGAGCCAACTGAGCGAATCCACCGAACGCGGTGTTAAAAAACGCACTGAGTTACTCGCCAAGCTGGAAATGGAAATTTCCATCCACACCCGCCTGGAAGAAGAAGTCTTGTACCCGGCCTATAAAAAAGCTGGCGGCAAAGAACAGGACGTCATGTATTACGAAGCCAAGGAAGAACACCGCACCGTTGATTCACTGGTGTTGCCGGACCTGAAAGTCACTGATCCGTCGACCCCCGAATTCGCCGGTCGCGTCAAAGTGGTCAAAGAGTTACTTGAACACCACATCGAGGAAGAGGAGACAGAGATGTTTCCTCAGGCGAAAAAACTGCTCGGCAAAGCTGAACTGGAAGCGCTTGGAGCGCAAATGGAAACGCTGAAAGCTCAACTGAAGAAAGAGCTCGGTTCGCCTAACATGGCTGCTTGACGAAAACCTGTGGCGAGGGAGCAAGCTCCCTCGCCACAAGAACAGCTGTAATTCGCAATTACTTCATTGCCGACGCAATGATCTCCACCAGGTTGAGTTGGGTAAACGGCTTCGACAACCTTGGCAACCCGGCCTCAAAATTTTCAAGACGCTCTGCATACCCGGTGGCCAGGATAATCGGCATGTCCGGTTTGAGCCTACGGATGGCATCCGCCAGTTGCGCGCCACTCATCTGCGGCATCGCCATATCGGTGATGACCAGGTCGATGGCTTGATCGCCTTCCAACATCTCCAGTGCTTGTACGCCCGATGTCGCCGCGATCACCCGATGGCCGAGATCCTCAAGCAACAAACAGGTGCTGGTCAGCACCAGACTATCGTCATCCACCACCAGCACGCTCAGCCGAGGCACCTCCGGCGTGACCGGCTCATCGATAACAGCGTTGCGGGGCGCGTTACTGCTCGCGACGGGCAACCATAGCTCTGCGGTTGTTCCGTGGTCCTTCTTGCTTTTGAGGACGAACCGCCCTCCCAATTGCTCGATAAAACCGTGGACCATCGATAACCCCAGCCCGGTACCTTTGCCCAGCCCCTTTGTCGTGAAAAACGGGTCCATTGCCGATGCCAGCGTCGCGTCATCCATGCCCTCTCCCGTATCGGTGACAGACAGGCACACATACTGACCAGCCGCCATAGGTGGTCGAACGTCATCACAAACGTCTTCTGTCCGGGTACTGATAACGATTTTTCCACCGTGAGGCATGGCATCACGGGCATTGGTTGCCAGGTTCAGTACGGCCAACTCAAGCTGGTTGACGTCGGCCAGCACCGGTTCGAGCGCTGGGGGAAAACGGGTCTCGAGGATCACTGAAGGCCCGAGCGAGCTGCGCAACAGCCCGGAGATACCTTGCACCAGTGCCGGTATCTCGACGGGTTCGGATTTGAGCTCCTGACGTCTGGCAAAGGCCAGCATGCGCTGGGTCAGGGAGACGCCTCGCAAGGCGCCCTGAGTGGCGTTGTCGAGCAGCCGGGTAATTTTCGGGTCGTCTGTAATTCGCTTACGGACGATTTCCAGATTACCGAGGATAACGGTCAGCAAGTTGTTGAAGTCGTGGGCGATACCGCCGCTGAGCTGGCCGATAGCCTGCATCTTCTGCGCCTGGAACAGCGCTTCACGGGTTTGTTCCAGGGCTTGCTGCGCTTGCGTGACCTCAGTGATATCGCGGGTGATCTTGGCAAACCCGAGCAAGGTGCCCGTCTCGCCCCAGATCGGGTCCACCACCACATGAGCGAAGAAACGGGTGCCGTCCTTGCGCACGCGCCAGCCTTTGTTTTCAAACCGGCCCTCACGCACAGCGATATCGAGAGTTCGTTGGGGTTCGCCGGCCACGCGGTCTTCAGGGGTGTAGAACATCGAAAAATGCTGGCCGATGACCTCTTCGGGCGCATAGCCCTTGATGCGCTGAGCGCCCGGGTTCCAGTTGGTCAGGCGTCCATCCGGGGCAAGCATGTAGATCGCGTAGTCGGTGACACTTTGCACCAGCAGGCGGAATTGTTGTTCGCTTTGCTTGAGGACTTCCTCCGCCATCTTACGGTCGGTCAAATCCCGCGTGATCTTGGCAAAACCGAGCAATTGGCCCGAAGGGTCGTATATCGGGTCGATCACCACGTGGGACCAGAAATGCGTGCCGTCCTTGCGCACACGCCAGCCCTCGCCTTCGAAACGCCCCTCGCGGATCGCCGTGTCCAGGGCCTTTTGCGGCTTGCCGACACGGCGATCGTCATCGGTGTAAAAGCGCGAAAAGTGCTGACCGATGATCTCGGCTTCTTCATACCCTTTAAAACGCCGCGCACCAGCATTCCAGCTGATGATGATGCCGTCGGGATCAATCATGTAAATCGCGTAGTCAATCACCGCATCGATCAACAAACGAAAGCGCTTGTCCTCGAAAGCCGTGGTATGGGTTTGATCTTCGCTCATTGATCCCTCTGTGTTGGTTTATGTGGGGAGTATGCGACAAACCAGAAATTTGGAAAGGCGTAAAACCACCAAACGAGCGGTTAACGGTAAACGTACTTCACGATGTAGGCATACAGGTCGTTATAGACAAAATCAGGTACCTCCCTGGCATGGGTTCCGGTCTTGAGCAACGACTGGTGACATTCCTTGACCCTGTATTTCGGTGCTTCTGACATCGCTCGACTTCCTTATCGAAGAGCCGGTGAAAGTGATACCCGGCCATTTCAATAAAGTGCGTTTCCAGTGATTGTTCAAACCGCGGTTTGATTCAACTTATGTCCATGATTTGAAAGGTAATAAATCCTACTGGGCGGGGTGAAAAAGCGTCGGTTCTATTGACCACCAGCGAGGCAGCAATTGCCTGACCTTGCCCTCGCCGAAGCGGTCATCGATCAACATCACCACCCCTTGATCCTGCTGGGTGCGAATCACTCGGCCCGCGGCCTGCACCACTTTCTGTACGCCGGGATACAGATAGGTGTAGTCGTAGCCCGCCCCGAAAATCGCCGCCATGCGTCGTTTCATTTGTTCATTGACGGGATTGAGTTGTGCCAGCCCAAGTGTGGCGATAAACGCGCCAATCAGGCGTGCACCGGGCAAATCGATGCCTTCGCCAAACGCCCCGCCCAATACGGCAAAGCCAACTCCCTGGCTTTCGGCGGTGAATTGATCGAGAAACTGCTGACGCTGCTCCTCTGCCATCCCGCGCGATTGCGACCACAGATTGATCTGCGGATAGCGCTCGGCCAATAGCTGCGCGACTTGCTGCAAGTAATCGAAACTGCTGAAGAACGCGAGGTAATTGCCGGGTCGCCGGCTGAATTGTTGCGCGATCAGCTCGACGATCGGCGCCAGCGACGCCTGCCGGTGGACGAACCGCGTGGAGATCCGGTTGACGATGTGCACCTGTAACTGGTCGGCGTGAAACGGTGATTCCACGTCAATCCACACAGTGCTTGCCGGCGTTCCCAGCAAATCAGCGTAATAGTGCCGAGGGCTGAGCGTCGCGGAAAACAGCACGGTGCTGCGTGCAGCCGTCAAACGCGGCCCAATGAAGCCGGCGGGCACCACGTTGCGCAGGCAGACCTGCGAAAGGCTTTTTTTGCGATCGAGGTCGCGTTTGTTGATATCGAACAGAAACTGCTCATCGAAGAGCTCGCCCACCCGGCAAAACTGCAGCATCTCGAAATAGAAGCTCTGTAGCGCGCTGTCCAGTCCTTGTGGGTGATCGTTCAGATAGTCGCCGATGCTCGCACTGCACGACGACAACGCCTGCAGCAGCTTGTCCGGTGGCTTGTCATAGGCCTGATAAGCGCCCGCCTGCTGATTGTGCAGGGCATTCCATTCGCGGTTGACCCGTTGCAATGGCTTTTTCAATGCTTCGGGGGCGGTTTTTCTTACGCCATTGAGGGTCGATTGGTCGAGGCTGGCGCTGTACATCTGACGGCCACGCTCCACCAGATTGTGGGCTTCGTCCACCAGCGCCGCGATTTTCCAGTTATTGGCCTGGGCCAGTCCAAACAACAAGGCGCTGAAGTCGAAGTAATAGTTGTAATCGGCGACCACCACGTCGGCCCAGCGGGCCATTTCCTGGCTCAGGTAATACGGGCAAACCCCATGTTCCAGAGCAATCTGGCGCAGTGCACTCTGGTTCAACAGGCTCACTTCACTGGCCGCCTGACGCGCCGCTGGCAAGCGATCGTAGAAACCTTGGGCCAGCGGGCAGGATTCGCCGTGGCAAGCCTTGTCCGGATGCTCGCAGGCTTTGTCCCGAGCGATCATCTCCAGAAACCGCAGGGGCGGCGCATCGGTGCTGTCGAGAATCACCTGCGCGGCGTCGAGTGCCAGTTTGCGTCCCGGTGTTTTAGCGGTGAGGAAAAACACCTTGTCCAGTTGCTGCGGCGCCAGGGCTTTGAGCATCGGGAACAAGGTACCGACGGTTTTGCCGATTCCGGTCGGGGCCTGGGCCATCAGGCAACGGCCGGTACTGACTGCCTTGAACACTGATTCGGCGAGATGACGCTGGCCCGGCCGGAAACCGGCATGGGGAAATTTCAGTTGCTGCGCCGCGCGATTACGCCTTTCGCGATGGAGCATTTCCTGTTCGGCCCAGTGCAAAAACAGCAGGCAATGCTGCTCGAAAAACGCCTGCAGTTGCCCGGCGCTGAAGCACTCGACCAGGCAGGTTTCTTTTTCGCTGACGATGTCGAAGTAGACCAGCGCCAGATTGATCTGCTCAAGCTGCAGTTTCTGGCACATCAGCCAGCCGTAGACCTTTGCTTGCGCCCAATGCAGTTGACGGTGGTTGGCCGGTTGCTTGCTCAAGTCGCCACGGTAGGTTTTGACTTCCTCCAGGCAGTTTTGCGCCGGATCGTAGCCGTCCGCCCTGCCCTTGACCTTCAGGCTTTTGAACAGCCCTTCGAGGGCGACTTCACTTTGGTAGCCCTGGCTGCGCCGGGATGCCACCGTGCGATGGCCGACAATACCTTCCAGCGCCGTTGGCGACGGTGTGAAGCGCAGGTCAAGGTCCCCGACCTTGGCGGTGAACTCACACAGCGCCCGCACGGCAATGCTGTAGCTCAAGCCTCTTGCTCCGCCCATTGCACGTAGCAAACGGCAATCGGCATGCGGTGCTCATGGCAGAATTCCAGCCAGCGCAGCTGGTTATCCTGCAAGCGGTCCCCCGGCCCTTTGACTTCGATCATGCGGTAGGTCTTTTGCTGCGGCCAGAACTGGATCAGGTCGGGCATGCCGGCGCGATTGGCCTTGATGTCGAGCAACAACCGGTGGAACCAGTGCTTGAGATGCTCTGCCGGCAAACAGTCGAGCGCCTGCTCGAGCAACGCCTCGTTGAGCACGCCCCAGAATACGAACGGCGACTGCACGCCCCATTTATCGATAAAGCGTTCACGGATGGTCTGCCGATAACGACCGTCGTCGAGTTCTGCCAGGCATGCCTGGAACAGATCTGCCCGACGCTCATGGAAATCCTCGTTGAGCAGATCCACCGGTCCACGCTGGAACGGGTGGAAAAAGGCGCCGGGCAACGGCGCGAAAATCGCAGGCCAGCACAACAGGCCGAACAACGAGTTGATCAACGTGTTTTCGACGTAATGGACCGGTGCCTCGTCTTCCGAGAGATGGGCCTGGACGTACTGCTCGACCGATAACTCCAGGTCGCTGCGCGGCAAGTGCAAGTCAAGGCGCAGCATTTCCCGGGGCGATGGGCGTTTCATCGGCGGCCCGCCGAGCTTGCGCCGCAGCCTTGGCAGCATCCGCATCAGCACTTGTCGTTCGGCGGCACTTTCTGGCGTTTGTTCGGCCTGGATGGCCAGTTCCAGCGCCAATTCAAATTCACTGCAGCGCTCCAGCACGCGGATTAACCGCAGTCTCGCGCCGGGATATTTGCACTGGCGATAAAGCGCCAGCGCAGACGCGAAATCGGCGATGCGTTCGCAATGCTGGGCGATCTGGAACAGCAGTTTGTCCCGGCGCCTTTGCAGCCATGGATTGCTCAATGTCAGCCCGTTGACCAGCCCGACCACATCGGCCAGCGCCTCACCGGCCTCGAACAGTTGCTGGCATTGGTGCAGGAACATGCAGGCGTCCACGTCCTCACGGCTGCGCAGGCCTCGGGATTCGGCGCAGAAATCGACTTTTTCGTAGGTAAAGATGCCGAGGTCCGCCAGCACGAACTCCGACCAGTCCTGGTAAAGGTTGCCGAAAAACATCAAGCGCAGGCGATCGCACAGGCCCATGATGGTCAGGCTGAGCAAGCGGTCGTTGAGCGCCGGGCTCCACTGGTTGAAACTACGCGCCTCGGGGAATTGCTCACTCAGTACCGGCAGCCAGTCGGTCTTTTTCCCTTTGGGTTGATCGATGGCCGAGCCCAGGCACTGGAGAATCTCGGCCTTGAGCAGCACCTCGAACAGTTCCTCCAGCGTCAGAGGCATCTGTTCATCAACCCACCCCAGGACCAGCAACGGACTGGCAGCGATGGCGATGTCGCCGATCTCGGTGTAATGCAGTTTGCCAGCCCTGAAGTGAATACCCTTGCGCATGATCATGCGGACCAGTAATGCCCGGGACTCGCGTGGCAAGCCTTTGAAGTCGCGAATGAAGCATTGCTCCTCGTCGCTCAGCACGTCTGCATAACGATGCTCAAGCCAATCAATGACTTGCATGAAGTTATTCAAGTAATAGAACGGATCGTCGAGGGGATTTGCAGTCACAGGAAATAAAGGCCATGGCAAGCGAGTACTGGTTATGCGTACAGATACCAGCAACTACCCGCCTGGCGCAAACGGAAAAGGATAAGCGGCGGCGCTGACAGGTTATTTTTTTGGGCGCGCAGAACTTTCCGCCGATCCATGGAACCAACCGCGTTACAGGTGCTGTCGTGCGCAACCGTCGCAGCTTTTTTTTGATTAAGAGGTGGTTATGAATATCAAGACTCTGGGATTGCCCCTGGCAGCAGCAGCCTTTCTGGCCCTCGCCGGTTGCTCGACGCCAACCGTGGTAACCCTGCAGAACGGCACCCAGTATTTGACCAAGGACATGCCGAAAACCAAGACCAAGGATGGCTTCTACGAGTTCGAGGATATTTCCGGGGCGAAGGTCAAGGTCAAGGCTGACGAAGTGGCGACCGTTCGCGAGGAAGACTGAAGACCGAGTTTTCGTTCATCGCGAGCAGTCTCGCTCCGCAAGGTTTTTCAATTCCAGGGGGGAGACTGCTCGCGAGGGGACCTTGATAGTCGCTACCGTCAGACCTGATCAGCTACCGGTACGAATCTTGTTCCAGACCCGCGTCCGAATCCGGTCGATGTTCAGTGGCATGGCTTCCAGGGCGAACAATTTGCCCATCATTTCCGGACTCGGGTAGACCTTGGTGTCGTTCTTGATGGCTGGGTCGATCAGGCTGTCTGCCTGTTCGTTGCCGTTGGCGTAATGCACGTAATTGCTGATGCTGGCCATGACGTCCGGGCGCAGCAGGTAGTTCATGAAGGCGTAACCGGCCTTCTCGTCCGGCGCATCGACAGGCATGGCGACCATGTCGAACCAGATCGCAGCGCCTTCCTTGGGAATCGAGTACCCGATGTCGATGCCATTCTTGGCTTCCTTGGCGCGGTTTTCCGCCTGCAGGATGTCGCCGGAGAAGCCGACAGCCACGCAGATATCACCGTTGGCCAGGTCGCTGGTGTACTTGGACGAATGGAAGTAGCTGATATAAGGCCGGACCTTCATCAGCAAGGCCTCGGCCTTTTTATAGTCGTCCGGGTTTTTACTGTGATGCGGCAGGCCCAGGTAATTCAGCGCCGCGGGTAACAATTCGGGGCCGTTGTCGAGGATGGCGACGCCGCACTTTTGCAGCTTTTGCATGTTTTCCGGCTTGAAGATCAAGTCCCAGGAATCCACCGGCGCGTTATCACCCAGTACTGCTTTGACTTTGGCAATGTTGTAGCCAATGCCGGTGCTGCCCCACAGGTACGGGAAGCCGTGCTCGTTGCCCGGATCGTTGGTTTGCAGGGCCTTGAGCAGCACCGGATTGAGGTTCTTCCAGTTCGGCAGCTGGGACTTGTCGAGTTTCTTCAGCGCCCCGCCTTCGATCTGCCGCGCCATGAAGTGGTTGGACGGAAACACCACGTCGTAACCGGATTTGCCGGTCATCAGCTTGCCATCGAGGGTTTCGTTGCTGTCGTAGACGTCGTAGGTGAAGTCGATGCCGGTTTCTTTCTGGAAGTTTTTCGTGGTGTCCGGCGCGATGTAGTCCGACCAGTTATAGATTTTGACGGTCTCAGCCGCCTGGCTGATGGCGGCGACCAGCATCAGCGGGGCCAGTGTCAGTGTCTTTCGGATCATGAGTCGATTCCTGTAGGGGTTGTTTTTGTTGGCAGGCAATCAAGGGATCAAAAAATCAAAACGTAAGTCTTTCGCACGGTTTCCTGGATGTCCCAGATGCCGAGGCTGTTGGCTGGCAACATCAGTGCGTCCCCCGCTTCTATGTGCAGGGTTTCGCCATCGTCCGGGGTGAAGGTGCAGCGCCCCTGGATGAAGTGACAGAACTCCTGGGCGACGATCTGCCGCCGCCAGCGACCGGGGGTGCATTCCCAGACGCCGGTTTCGACGCCGTCGTCGCGCTCGACACTGGTGGTCGAAGCCACAGCCACCGGCGTACCGAGTGGCACGGCGACCGGGTTCGACTCTTCCAGCTTCAGATTTGCGGTGTTTTTGAATTGCGTGATGCTCATGGGAATACCTGTGGTTGTGAAACGCGCCGTTTACTGCATGAAACCTTCCATGAACCCCGCCACCCCGCTGGCAAGTTTGCGCCGCCAAGGGGCAGTGGCCGGGTTGGCGAGGGTCTGGTCTTCGTGGACAAAGCTGCGGATGATCGCGTTGTAACCGAGCCAGCGGCAGGGTTCGGGCTCCCAGGCCCGCAGTGCATCGAGACCGCCTTGGGCAATGACCCACGGCTGATGCACCCGCTCGGTATCGCGTTGCAGGATCAGGTCGGCCAGGGTCCGTCCGCCCAGGTTGCTGGCGCCGACGCCCTCCCCGCCATAACCGCCGGACAGGGCGATGCCACTGGCCCGGTCGCACAGCATGTGCGGCTTGAAGCGTCGGGACATGCCAAGGTTGCCGCCCCAGCCGTGGGTGATTTGTACGTTCTTCAGTTGCGGGAACAATTCACCGAACAGATAGCGCCGCAGCTCGATTTCGCTGCGCGTCAGGTCGAAGTCATGGCGCAACTGGCCGGCAAACTGATAACCGCCCCGGGCGCCAAAGATCAGCCGGTTGTCCGCGGTGCGCTGGCCGTACGTGACCTGGCGGCTGCTTTCACTGAACGCCTGGCCACGACTCAGGCCGATTTCGTCCCAAGTGGCGGCGGACAGGGGTTCGGTGGCGACGATCAGGCTTTGCACCGGTAACTGATAACGTCCCAACGGTGGCAGCGTCACCGAGTAGCCTTCTACCGCCGGCACAATCCAACGGCTGCGCACCGAGGCTTTCGCCGTGCGCAGGCTGCCAGACTGCCATTGGGTCACCGCGCTGTTCTCATAGATGCGCACGCCCATGCGCTCCACCGTCCGCGCCAACCCGCGTACCAGTTTGGCGGGGTGAATGGTCGCCACGTGGGGGGCGTAAATGCCGCCGAAGGGTCTTGCGACCCGGATCTGCTGCGCCAATTGCTCCGGGCTGAGCCAGCGGTAATCGCTTTCGTTGAGCCCTTGCTTGTAGAGCTTGTCCAGATACTGGCGCAGGCTGGCTTCCTGCTCCGGATAGCGGGCAGCGCAGTACAGCGCGCCCCCTTTGCGGTAATCGCAGTCGATGCCTTCACGCTCCAGGACAATCTCTACTTCATCCGGAATGGCGTGCAACAGATCGTAAGAGGCCCGTCGTTGCTCGGGTGACAGGCCAGCCAGAAGCCGATCCTCGCCCAGCAAATTGCCCATCAACCAGCCGCCATTGCGACCCGATGCGCCAAATCCGGCGGTTTGCGCCTCGATGATGGCGATGTTCAGGTCAGGGGCCTGACGCTTGAGGTAATACGCCGTCCACAGGCCGGTGTACCCGGCACCGATGATCGCGACGTCGATGTCCAGATCCTGTTCCAGTGCCGGACGCGCCAGCAACGGCTCGTCGAGTTGGTCCATCCACAAACTGATAGTGCGCCACGCCGGCATGCAAGACTCCGCCAATCAAACTTCGTTGGCGCTGATCCTAGTGCGAGGGCTCAGGCGTTGTCTTGCGCGCGTGCACGCAAAGAAATTTGTTTGGCGTAGGCCTTGGGCGACTGCCCGGTGTGTTGGCGGAAACAGCTGTAGAACGCCGACAGCGAATTGAATCCGGCAGCGAACGCCAGTTCATCGATGCGCAGCGGCGGCGCAGCCTGGTCCAGGGCTGCGAGCAGGTGTTGCAGGCGCGCCTGGTTCACGTAGCGATAGAAGCTCTGCCCCAGCACCTGATTGAGCAAGTAGGAAATCTGGTTGCGGCTGTAGCCACACTCCTTCGCCACCCGTTGCAGGTCGAGCTCAGGGTCGAGATAGGGTTGCTGGCGCTGGAAATACTGTTGCAGGTCATCGGCCATGAAACTCAACTGGCGCGGTGACAAGCCGAGTCGACTGACCGCCGGCCGCTGAGTGCCGCTGCTTTTACTGCTGGGTTGCTCATGCACCAGCGAGGCATATTCGTTGACCCGCCAGATCAGCCCGTCCTTGACGGTGATCGCTTCACTGGCACGAAACGACACCAGCCCCTCGCCGCCGCGCAGGGTGATGCGGTACTGAATGAACGCCGTGTTGCCATCCAGGCGGATGCGGTCCGAATGCTCCAGCGCTTCGTCCGGATCGCGGGGCATGCTGCTGCGCACGTACTCGCGCAACTGTTCAAGGCCCATGACGCGGTTCTGGAAAAAGTCGTTGTACTGGACATCGGGGTGATACAGCGCCATGACGCCCTCCAGATCCCGGTGTTTCCAGCGCAAGTGATAACGCATGACCGTCTCGCCCGTGGCCTGGGTTTGCTGCGGGCCATCATCCTCGGCGTGCATAAAGGTCTCGACGTGAAAAAGCCGAGCTTGCCCAACTTCGGCTGGTGCATCAATGACTAAACAAACCGCGCCGGCATTTCGAAAACGTTTGCGCAGCCGGGTGTGAATAAAAAATGAGAAGCAATCGCCAAATGGCCTGAAAATTACACATTATTTTCACATCAAGCTGCTACTTTTAAGGTCTGTCATCGGTTGAGCCATTGAAGGCTCTTCCCTCCTAACGTGAGCTAACGGAAGCGCTCGATGAAGAAGGCGGGCAACACATGAATAAAGGGTTCAGTAAAGTCACCTTTCCAAACGCCTGCCAGCTGATGCGCTGGCATTTTCATCCCATGGGTTTCGAGGCGAGCATGGATGCGCCGGGTAGCATGATCGCCCGTTTGTTTGATCGAGCCACTGGCGAAACCATGATCGCCATTGCCGGTATCCCCTGTGCGACGGTGATGAATGCCGCCGATGTGGAACGAATAATCGAAGCCGTGGAGGATGAGCTTGAGGCATTCATTCCCCCGGTGGCCCTCAGGAGTTATGCCTGAAGGTAGCCTGAAGGTAGATAGTCATGAAAAAGCCCACTTGATGTGGGCTTTTTGTTGGGTGAATCAAAGGGTCGCAGCCTTCCCTTGGCGATGATCGACAAAGAAGGGCTTGCCCTTACCGATCCGGTCCGAAGCCTTCGGCATATTCACCGCCTGGGTATCCTGCCCATCGACATACCAATAGCAATGGCTCACTGCCCGGGTAATGCCCACGTAAGCCAGGCGCAGGATTTCGTCTTTCTGCGCATTGTCGTACGGTTCGCTGTCGCCAGCCTTGCCCAGGCCCGCCATGCGGTACACCTGATTCTTGTAGGGCGAACTGGTCAAGTGCTGGCAATCGCCGAGCAGGAACACCGCGTCGGCCTGCAGCCCCTTGGCGCTGTGATAGGTTAGCTGTTTCAAGCGCCTGGCTTCATACGGCAAGCTAGAATCAACATTAACTACCGATTGAATATGCTCCTCAATCAATGACTTATCGCTACTTTTTCGATAGAGCATCAAGATTGAATCGCCTTTTCGGTAATGCTCCATCAGCCTTTGCGCCATGCCTTGGTCATCCCGGTCCAGTACGTTGACCGGCAGTAACGGCTTCGACTCACCACTGGCCTTGGCCTTCTTGCCGGGGATCGCCGGCGCGGCACGCACGATGTGTTCGGCGGCGTCGATGATGTGTTGATGACTGCGGTAGTTATCGCTGAGCATGACTTTGGTGGTGCTCGGTGACGAAAACTCCTTGTTGAACTCCATGAAGTAACTCGGCGAACTGCCCCGCCATCCGTAGATCGACTGCCAGTCGTCCCCTACGCAAAGCAATGACGAGCGTTGCGCGCCACGCCCGACGTGCATGGCCGGGCCGCGACTGCGTATTTCCGTCAGGCTGGCGCGGATCCACGAGACGATCTGCGGTGATACGTCCTGGAATTCGTCGATCATCAAATGCGACAGTGGCCGCAGCAGTTCATCACTGAGCAACTTGAGGTTTTCTGGCGAGTGCTCGCTGAACAGGGCGAACATCCGGTTGTACGTCATGATCGGTGGCTTCTGGTCGAGCAAGTGATCTTCCAGCGCTCGCCAGTACAGGCTCAAGGCTTCGAAGAAGAACCGGTCCGGGTCGTCCTTGCCAAAACTCATCTGGCCCACGGCGGTCGGTACATCCAGGCCGAGGTTCTCGATAAACCCGGCGGCGGCGACGAAACAGTCGAGCAACGGTGCGGAGGCGAGTTCACCCTTGACCTTGTAATCGAAGCCCGGCCCGGCACTCGCATCCCCTGCCAGCGAAGCCAGAACACGCTTTGACGACTCGTAACTATCCAGCCATATCAATGGCTTACGACAGAAAGCTTGAAACAGGGTGCGTTTTACCGCCCATTCCGCGCGCACGCTCAATTTGGCATTGGGACGCGTCACCTGCGGGTTTTCCCGGGGATCAAAGCCCAGCACCACCCAGGCGTCCAGCGACGGAATATAGCCGTGGCAATGGAACGTCGACCCATTGATATCAAACGTCTGACGATTAGGCTCTATCCCCTTGATCGGCCAGGCTTTGGCTCGCAACCACAAGTCCTCGATCGTGTCGCACAGTTCCTCATCACGCTTGGCGGCCAACTCGGTCACCGCCACGCGTTTCTGCACATCCGGGTGATCGCGCTCCAGTTCCTTGAGTTGCAAGGCATGGCGCGATAATGGCTTGATCAGCTCGCGAAAGCGTTCGTCGCGGGTGTGCAACGCGTGATAACAGGCATTGAGTTGCTGGCGCTGGGCATCGTTGATGCGCAGGTCGAAGGGATTGCTGTCCACCTCTTCGTCGGTGCCTTGAGCTCTGTGGCTGAGGTTCTCGAAGGCTTGCAAACGCTCAAAACCCGGCAGGCTGCGCACCAAGGGCAGGATTCGCGAGTGGAAGGTTCGCACCAGGTCACGGGCTTCCTTGAAGCTGAGCGCACGCCCCCAGAGCGCGAACAACTCGATCAGTTTATTGATGAAGTCTTTGCGCGATTCGCGGGTGAAGGTCACCACCGTCATCGAACTCAGCTCGAACCCCAGGTACTGCGTCAGCAACACAATGCGTAGCACCAGCGTTGTCGACTTGCCCGCACCGGCGCCGGCAATCACCGATGTAGACGGCGTATCACTGAAAATCATCTTCCATTGCGCAGTGCTCGGTTGAGCGTGCGGCGGCAGGAGTCGGGCAACGTCGGCCTTCATGCGCTTTTTAAGCTCGGCGGTCAGCGGCAAGCGCCAATCATCGAACAAGTGGTCATCAATGTTGGGCGGCCGATGCTCGGTGCTTCGCGAGTCACGTATCAGCAACACCTGACGGCCTTCTTCCAGCCCTTCCAGCTTGCCTTCCTTGTAGCCGTAATCCACCCCGGCACTGTGTCCGCTGCGGAAACCGTCCGCCTGGCCGTGCAGCCAGGACGCGCGGTGCTGTGCGCGCAAGCGGGTCAAGCCATGGCCAAAAAACCGGGCGGCCAGGCGTTTGAGCAGCGGCATCTCGGCCAGAGGACGAAGTTCAGGTGGAAGATCGGGGGTGTGTTGCGCCACGCGGACGGACTCCAGGGTCTGAGACTGTTGAGGGCTATGGTGTCTGCATTTGCCGTTGAGTTCTAGTCAAATGCTTATGAGTCATTGGCTTATGCGATGAAGTGAAGGCTGTATGAGAACGTTTTAGCGGTTTTCATATCAAGCCTTTCGATTGTTATGAGGCATTTTTTACGCTTTTTATCGATGGTTGCCTGCTGGATGATGACCGTCATCAACCACCGGTCTCGCTTCATGGCTCGCGCATCAAGCGCCATGACGAACCTTTCAGGAGACGATCATGCTTGAACTCAGGCCTTTCAACTCGCTGGGCGGCGCCCACCACGGCTGGCTGGATGCCCATCATCACTTTTCGTTCGCCGAGTACTATGACCCCAAACGCATGAACTGGGGCAACCTGCGGGTATGGAACGACGACGTGATCGCCCCCGGCACCGGATTCCCCCAGCATCCGCACCGGGACATGGAGATCATCACTTACGTACGTGAAGGCGCGATTACTCATCAGGACAACCTGGGCAACAAGGGTCGCACTGAAGCCGGTGACGTTCAGGTCATGAGCGCAGGCACCGGAATCGCCCACAGCGAATACAACCTGGAAGCGACGCCGACCAAGATTTTCCAGATCTGGATCATTCCCAATGAATCCGGCCTGGCACCGTCCTGGGGCGCCAAGCCGTTCCCCGCTGGCCAGCGCGAAGGTTTCGTCACCCTGGCCAGCGGCAAGGCCGGCGATGATCAAAGCCTGCGTATTCGCGCCGATGCGCGGCTGGTGGCAGCGAACCTGAAGGCCGGCGAAACGGCTGAATACCAACTGGACAGCGGCCGTCGCGCGTACCTGGTTCCGGCCACTGGCGTCATTGACGTCAATGGCTTGCGTGCACAAGCTCGCGACGGTGTTGCGGTTGCCGATGAACAGGTATTGCGGGTAACGGCGATCGAGGACAGCGAAATCGTGTTGGTGGATCTGGCTTGATTGATAACTGCGGGGCAAAAAAAGAGGCGACCCATTCTGGTCGCCCCTTTTCTGTGCTGCACGCAATCTGTAGGAGCCGGCTTGTTGGCGATGGTCGTTAATGATGACGCCCAGCACCTGACCAAACGCGGGCCACCTATCGCCAGCAAGCCGGCTCCTACAGTTATTTAGTGGAGATGGCGCCATCCACCAATGTCTGCGCTTCGGCCACCAACTGCTTGAGGTGATCGTCGCTGACAAAGCTTTCCGCATAGATTTTGTAGATGTCTTCGGTACCCGACGGACGCGCCGCGAACCAGCCGTTCTCGGTCATGACCTTCAAGCCGCCGATCGCCTGGTCGTTACCTGGCGCGTGGCTGAGAATGCTCTGGATTGCCTCGCCTGCCAGTTCGGTCGAAGTAACCTGTGCCGGCGACAGCTTGCTCAGCAGGGCTTTCTGCTCCGGGTTGGCCTTGGCGTCGACGCGCACCGAGAACGGCTCGCCCAGCTCATCGGTCAACGCACGATAGGCCTGGCTTGGATCGCGGCCGGTGCGAGCGGTCATCTCGGCGGCCAACAATGCCGGGATCAACCCGTCCTTGTCGGTACTCCAGACGCCACCGTCCTTGCGCAGGAACGATGCGCCGGCGCTCTCTTCGCCACCAAAGCCCAACGAACCATCGAACAGGCCATCGGCAAACCACTTGAAGCCGACCGGCACTTCGTACAGGCGACGACCCAGGCGCTTGGCCACACGATCGATCAGGCCGCTGCTGACCACGGTTTTGCCGACGGCGGCATCGGCGCGCCACTGCGGACGGTTCTGGAACAGGTAATCAATGGACACCGCGAGGTAGTTGTTCGGCGCCAGCAAGCCACCGGACGGCGTAACGATGCCGTGACGATCGTGATCAGGGTCGCAGGCGAATGCCACGTCGTAGCGTTCCTTGAGGCCGATAAGGCCCTGCATGGCGTGGGTCGACGACGGGTCCATACGAATCTGGCCATCCCAGTCGACGGTCATGAAGCGGAAAGTCGGGTCGACCTCTTTGTTCACTACGTCCAGGTCCAGGCGGTAATGTTCGGCAATCGCCGACCAGTAGCGCACCCCTGCTCCGCCCAACGGATCAACGCCCAGACGCAGCTTGGCATCGCGAATCGCGTCAAAATCGATGACGTTGATCAGGTCGGCAACGTAGGTGTTCAGATAATCGTGACGATGGGTGGTGCTGGCCTTCAGCGCTTGTTCATAGCTGATGCGCTTGACGCCGGCGAGCTTGTTGCCCAGCAGTTCGTTGGCCTTGGCTTCGATCCACTTGGTGATGTGGGTATCGGCCGGACCGCCGTTGGTTGGGTTGTATTTGTAGCCACCGCTTTGCGGCGGGTTATGGGACGGCGTGATGACGATGCCGTCGGCCAGGCCCGTGGTGCGCCCGCGGTTGTAGCAGAGAATCGCGTGGGAAATTGCCGGCGTCGGGGTGTACTCGTCGCCTTCGGCAATCATCACGTTCACGCCATTGGCGGCCAGCACTTCCAGGGCGCTGGCGCCGGCTGGAGTGGACAGCGCATGGGTGTCGATGCCGACGAACAGCGGGCCGTCGATGCCCTGGGCTTCGCGATACAGACAGATGGCCTGGCTAATGGCCAGAACGTGCCATTCGTTGAAACTCAGGTCGAAGGAGCTGCCTCGGTGCCCTGACGTACCGAACGCCACGCGCTGGGTCGAAATGGCGGCATCTGGCTGGCCGGTGTAATACGCCGTAACCAGTCGCGGGATGTCGACCAACAATTCTGCCGGTGCCGGTTTGCCCGCATATTGACTGAGTGTCATGCAAAACCTCTGGAATAGAAGGGTTCAGGAGTTGGAACGCAGTTTACTGGCAGTTTGACCGCCGCGCGACGTTATCGATCCCGTCCCAGGCCCAAGCACAACGTTATAAAAGTCGAGCATTGCGCCAGACAGAGAGCGGCACTCACTCGACCGCCTCCAAACGCAGCGCATCCGCCAGCAGCCCGAGGGCGTTCGCCAGATCCTGTTCAGCGCCGACGCTATGACTCAAACGCAGGTGTTGAGCATGTAAACCCTGAAGACTGAACAGTTCTCCCGGCGCGATGACCACTTGCTGCTTGAGCAGGCGCTGAAACACGTTGCGTACGTTGACCCGTCGCAACGGGCGTACCCAGATGGTTCCACCCCCTTGTGGCTCGACGAAATGCAAGGCATCGGACAGCCGCTCTTGCAGTAACTGAATCATCTGCACCTTGCCGTCCTTGAGACGACGCCGCAGCAATTGCAGGTGTTGGTCGATGCGTCCGTTGCTGTACAAGCGGGCAATGGCTTTCTGGCGAATGGCAGACAAACGAAACGCGCGCAGCAGAAAATGTCGCTGCAACTCCATGCTCATGTGGCGCGAAAGCAGGTAACCAAAGGGCGCTTCCGGCCCCATGATTTTTTCGAACGTGGAAAACACGATCAGACGTTCCGGTGTCAGCAGCTCCCGGAATCTTGGCCCAACGGGTTCGAATTCAAGTTCGCCATAGCAGTCGTTCTCCAGGACCCAGCAGTCATGCCCCTTCAACAGCTTCGCGATGGCCTCACGATTGTCATCCGGCGCCTGGCTGCCCCTGGGCATATTCAGGCCGGATGAAACCATCACCAGGCGTACGGACTCGATTTCCAGCAGGTCCTTGAGAAGATCATGGTTCAGGCCGCCATCGGCCATGACCGGCCACTCGATGACCCGAACGCTTGCCGCTTCCAGCAAACGCAGAATCCCCCAGTCGCAGGGTGATTCGACCACGATCGTCTCTTCCTTGAGGTCCAGCACCGCAATCAGAATTTCCAGCACACCCCGCAGGTCCGCCCCGATGTAGATGTCGTCAGCGTGCCAGCAACGTAGCGGCGAAGTGGTGTAGCGCGCGGCCAATGCCATGCGCAGCTCGAGTTCGCCCCAGGGTTGCAAGTGCGCTTGCGGCTGGCGTGGATACTGACGCAGTAACTCTCTTTCCAACAGCAACAGCGGGCTGTCGATAGGCTGCAACATCGCCGGATCGTCGGCACTCAGCACCAGCATGCCGGGGCGGCGCGCGTTGACGTAGAGGCTCTCGAGCAAGTCATTACCGCTGTATAGGGTGTTCGCAGCGGGCACCGGCTTCGCGAAATAGCCGGATTTGGCCACTGAGTACACGCGGCCTTCTTTTTCCAGCAGTGCGTAGGCGTACTGAATGGTCGAGATCGACACATTCAGCCGCTCCGCCAGTTGCCGCAACGAAGGCAGACGTAAACGTGCATCGCTGGATGTTTCGCCGATGAGGTGGGTCAGGTAACGATACACAGCCTGGTATGCGAAGTCGGTTTCACGCGGCCTTTTCATGGGCGACGGCCGCATACGTGGTGACGAAGGATCACTTTCAACCACCGGCTGACGACTCACCCGGCACGGACGAGTGATCTTTGGCTGTATCTGGGTCGGCATCGCCGATTGTCGGTCCGGCCACCCTGCCCCCATTCACAGCCACGGACTTCATGCGATACAGCGCGCTGACCAGATTGACCGGCAGACCACTGACCTCGGTCAGCCATTGCAGGATCTGATCTGCAACCTGATGCCCCTGCATGGCCCGATGCAAATCAGGCAACGCCACCATCATCCCCGGGTGGCACTGGCGCAGGAAACGCTCGAGGCTGGCGCCGTTGTCGACAAAAGGCGCAAACAGCAGGCACACCAACTGGGCCTCGCTCAAACCCATGTTGCGTTGCAGTTCAATGGCAGTCCCTGCCCGTCGCTCAGTAAATGCCAACGGGCTGCCAAATGTTTCCACCGCCAGATCGCACCAGCGTTCCGGCAGTTGCTTACGGCGCATCATCACCAAGGCCCGTTGCAGGTATACGCCAACACCCTCTTCATAGGTGCGCCCTTGCACGAAACAGGCGTGCAGCCCTCGCATGTGTGCGCTGACCGGGAGACTGCTGTAGTAATTGTCACAGAGGTGAGCTGCCAGATCGTCCGCCTGGTAACCGAGAAACTCGGTCAGCAGCGGCCATCGTTCCTCCAGTTTGCTGACCAGCAGGTCGTGAATATCAATCAGCGTTGCGCGGCGGCAGGTTTCAAAGTCTTCCGCCGGGCGCCAGGGTTGACGGCCCGCTTCCGAATAAAAGCGCTGATAGCCATGAGCGCCAAGGTCGTCAAGCAGGGGGAACAATCCTTCATAGCCGGGGGCGTGATGCCTGGAAGTGTCATGACCGGCCTTTGCAGCAGCCCGTTTCAGGGCTTCGATAAATCGCTTCTCCTGGCGAGGTGCGTCGTGGCTGATAAAGGCGTCGACGCCATGTTTCCAGCGAGTAATCTGACCATAGAACTCGCCGGTGGCCAGGTAGCCGCTGTCCCACAGGTCAAGTGGTCCATCCATGGGCCGCACATGGCCGATCATCAGCAGGTGAGTGCGGTCGGCCTCACGGCCCTCCATGGTCATCGGCGCCAGGGGGTCAAACGGCAGGACCTCGCGGTTATCGACCATCAACACTTCAACCCGCGGATCGTCGTAGACGAACAAGGCGCTGTAGGTGCGATGAATGTTTTCCAGGGCTACCGGGCTGGTGCTGCTCAGGCGCAAGGTCGCCACGCGTAGCTGGAACGTTGCCGGCGACCGACTGGCGATGGTCAATTGTGCGGCACGCAGCAACGCCAGGGAGAAGCAACTGTCGCGAGAGCCGGTCTGAATCGCCAATACCTTGAAGTCACCGATTTGCTCCATGCCGCCAGCGGCCACCCCCATGCGTTGAATCAACAACTGCAGTGCCGTGCGTTCAGCCCGGGAAAAGAAACTCAACAATCGCTGCAGCACTTGTTGGTAGACATTGCTCATGGCTTGTTCATGGATATTGGTCATCTTTATGTACCTGATACTCGTAGTTCAATATCGCGCACATAGCTGAACGCGCAGCGCAGGAGATTGACCTGAACATGGTTTGAATACTGGTTATATGGGGAAATGCTAGCACTTAAATGTTCATATCAACACTTGGGCACGTGGGTGGCCATGCTGACACTGCACACCGTCGACCAGCCTTGTAGCCCGCATTGACTGGGGCTTTCTGGACGACCTTCGATGTCCTAGGAAATGTCCGACAGCGTCCCACAGACGTTTAACACAAGAAATAAAGAAAGAAGTAACCAACAATTGTCCGGCAACTGCACAAGCGCCCGTTAATTGTTGGATATTTATCAGCAGCGAGCATTGAAAAGTATCAGCCTGAATGCGGCCCATAGCTCATTCCTTGAGATGAAAGTAATCATTCAATTATCAGGGCTTAGATGCTGATTAGAAGCTACAGATTGAGAGCAAAAACCAGTTCAGTTGCTGAACGGCTCCACTGATAGATCAATGGAAGGTCTCATGTAGGAAAGTACTGATAGCAAAAGAGTCCGTGATGGCACGGACTCTTTAAGAACGTCAGGCTGGCTCGACCTGGAGCGCAACCCTTTCGCGGCATGGGCATTCGTCCATGTAGCGGTGAGCTTCGACAAACTCGGTAAACGGAAACACCCGAGTCTTGAGCGGCAGCAGCACACGGTCGGCGGTCAGCTGGTTGATGTCACGCAAGGCACGTTGCAGCGCGACCTGGTCCTGGATGATGCCCAGTTCCGGCTTGCCGGTGAAGTTACCGATACAGTGCACGAAGAACTGAATGTTCTTCTGGAATGCCGCACAGGCCGGGAATGGCGTCTGGTTACCGCCTTGCAGACCGTACAGAACCAGGCTGCCGCGCGGTGCAAGGACGTCGCCCAACAGCGACATCTGTGGGCCGCCAAGGCCATCGAACACCACATCCACGCCGCGATTGTCGGTGATTTTGTTGATCCGCATCAGCAGATCTTCCTCCTCGGTGACAATCACTTTCTCGGCACCCAGCGACAACAGGTACTCACGTTCATCCGCCGACTTGGTCGCGGCAATCACCCGTACACCCAAGGCTTTACCCAATTGCACGAACGAAGGGCCGGCGCAGTGGCTGGCGTCAGTGACCAGGGCAAATTGCCCGGGTTTGACCCGTGCGAGATCGGCGTAGGCGAAATAGGCAATCAACAGCGGCGTGTAATGCACGCTGGCTTCAATCGGGCTGAGCACGTCCGGGTAGCGGGTCAGCGACGAGCGCGGCAGCACAATCAACTCGCCATACACCGGATAATCGTTCGGGCTTTGAGCCGGGAAGCTGGCGACCTTGTCACCAACAGCCAAGTCTTCGACACCGTCACCGACAGCGGTGACGATACCGGCCATTTCCTGACCAAGGCCGGATGGCAGTTGAGCGCGGGACGACGCCAGGTTTTGACGCCAGAGCGTGTCATACCAGCTGATACCAATGGCTTCGACGCGCACTTGCACTTCACCCGGTGCAGGCAGAGCGGCCGCATGCTCTTCGCATTTGAGCACCTCGGCCGGACCAAACTTGTGAAAACGGATCGTGCGGGACATCGCAAACCTCGCCAATTGAACCTCTAATGCCATGAACTCTAGCTGGGCTTTCAACCCAACACTATCTGTGGCTATTAATAGTCGACATGCCTGTCATTGATTCCGCATGAGCGGCAACATCGTCAAATGTCGTAAGAAACCGCAGCAGCATTTGTAGGAAATCTGAATTACTCGGTGCAGAGTACCAGCCTTTCCCCGTAATATTCCTGCTGGCCATTGTTCTCATATGGCCGCTCACGTCAAGTTTACTGACTCCGCCAGGACTCCAGATGAATCGTAATGACCTGCGTCGTGTCGACCTCAACCTGTTGATCGTTTTCGAAACCCTGATGCACGAGCGCAGCGTGACCCGCGCTGCAGAGAAGCTTTTCCTCGGCCAGCCAGCCATCAGTGCGGCGCTCTCGCGCCTGCGCGGATTGTTCGATGATCCGTTGTTTGTGCGCACCGGCCGCAGCATGGAACCGTCTGCCCGGGCCGTGGAGATCTTCGCCCTGCTCTCTCCGGCGCTGGATTCGATTTCCACCGCCGTGAGTCGTGCCGCCGAGTTCGACCCCGCCACCAGCACCGCGGTGTTCCGTATCGGTTTGTCAGACGACGTCGAGTTCGCCCTGCTGCCGATGCTGCTCAAGCGCCTGCGCGCTGAATCCCCGGGGATCGTACTGGTGGTGCGGCGCGTCAACTACATCCTGATGCCGGGATTGCTGGCGTCCGGCGAAATCTCCATCGGCGTCAGCTACACCACCGACCTGCCGGCGAACGCCAAGCGCAAAGTCCTGCGCCGCAGTTTGCCCAAACTGCTGCGCGCCGATACCGTACCGGGGCCGTTGAGCCTGGATGACTTCTGCGCACGGCCCCATGCGCTGGTGTCGTTCGCCGGTGACCTCAGCGGTTTTATTGATGAAGAGCTGGAAAAACTCGGGCGCAAACGCCACGTAGTCCTCGCAGTACCGCAGTTCAACGGGCTGAGTACGCTGTTGAGCGGCACCGACATTGTTGCCACCGTGCCCGACTACACAGCCGAAGCCCTCACGGCAGCTGGCGGTGTACGCGCAGAAGAACCGCCGTTGCCGGTGCGCAGTTTTGAATTGCACATGGCGTGGCGCGGGTCGCAGGATAACGATCCGGGCGAGCGATGGTTACGCTCGCGGATTCAGATGTTTTTCGGGGATCCTGACAGTCTTTAGGCGTCGTCGGGCAGGCTGTTTAGCTGCTCATTTTTGCCTTTCCACAAACCATGGAGCTCCATCCACTTCCAGTGGATTGCTACATTGGGGGCACATCTGAGGGCATGCTTTGGATGGTTTGAAAAGGATGCCCCCAGCCTGAGGTCCGTCAGCCCCGTCCTGCCAATCTTCAACGGCGACCGCTGTCCGCGTGACCGTCGTGTAACCGGGCTACGTTCTGATCGATGCGGTCTTGGATCGTTCGCAAGGTGTCTCGAGTAATAACCTGTGGGTACAGACTCTCGGCGATGGTTGCAAATTGGCTCGCCACATCACAAATGCCGTCAATCACTCTGCCTGCAGCGTCCCGGGGCACCTCCGCTTCCTCGGCAAGCCGAAGCATTTGCGCGCGGGAAATTGCCAGCGCCTCTCCCATCACATCCATCTGGTGGTATCCACCTGGCCCCTCGCAAAAGGTCACGTCGTAAGCCGGCGACAGTCGCCACTGCCCCTCTTGCGACATGATGTAGGCAAAATTCTTGGGATGATCGTCTCTGTTGTTGAATGCAACATTGAAGACGGCACGTTCGAAGGCCACCGCCATCCCTCGCACGTCATTGGTACACATCTGTGTTGCCCGCAAGAAGTTGACGTAGTCCAACACCCCCGGAGATCGGTAATTTGCCCCCGTAAAGGCCGCGAGGCTTTGCATGGGTACGCGCAGACCATCCCGGCGGTCAAATCGCTTACTGGCAAACGCTGCCAACCCATTAGGCAGACTTAAGTACTGCGTGTCAGGGGTCTCGATACCGCACATGCGCAGGCACTCGGCGTAGACCATTTCGATAGCGCACACCTCGGCATGTTCTTCTTTGGCCGGGAACTTAATTAACCATGCTTCAAAGCCCGGCGTAACGGCAGTGGTAAACCCGCCAGTTTCGGGATCGCGATAGACGAGGGCCTTAGGCCTTGCACCTTGAGGCGAGCCGCCCACCAGCAGCAACGTCTGCAGGAACTCGCCACCGTCTCCATGGAGCACTTCCCGTACTTCGGCAGCAAGCTGTTCGAGCGGGATGTGGACTTCAGATTCCTGACCTTCGGGCGCCACGGGCTCAAACGTCAAGGCACCCATCGCATTGCTACCGATGTAGGCTAGCCGTTCCAGTGACCCGATGCGCGCCGTGGTGAGCCCGCGGCGCCTGAACATACGGTCCATCAGCAACATGCCCCACCCATCCGGCAACGAGTCGTAAACAGGCCCCGGCAAGTACAGTTGGTGGTCTGGAAAATTTCGGCGCAACTGAGCCCCCTCCAGCGGCAGCGTGTAGGAGGACAGTTCCAAGCCCCTTTGCCTGGCTTCATTGCTGTACTCGAACACGATCAACGGGCGACCGGTCAGGGCGGTCGTGGAGACCAGCGTGCCCCATTGCCATCGCTCACCCCAGCCTTCGTAGAAGATGTTCACCTGCTCAAGCATTGCCGGACTTCCTCTTTATACGAAGACGATTGGCGCTGTTTTCATAGCGCCGAATATCCTCGATGCTGTCCAGCTTTGGCAGGAACAGGCCTTCGAGTTCCTTGGTTCGGCCAAGGGCCATCGCCACCCGGACCACGTTCTCGAACCCGACGTTGCGCCCGGCTTCAAGGTTGGACACGGTGTTGGTACCGATGCCGGCGCGCCCGGCCAAGTCGGCTTGTGTCATGTCCAGCGCCAAGCGCTCTGTGCGCAAGCGATCGCAGAGGCGCTTGACGACCTCACTTGGCTTGCTGAAGCTTAAATCCAACATAGTGTGTATCCAGCCCATTTTGTGCCAGTTAATTCCCAAAATTATAGAATTAACGTAGATCCCTATCAAGCGACGTTATTCCCTGAATCTGTGGCTTAACACTTGATTTCTGACTTTAGCCACAACTTACTGGACTTATCTACCAAAAAGCCACAGGACGGGGGAGAACCATTGGGGGCCGTTCAGAATCGTGTTATCAGTGAAGGCTGGCCTGATCCGGAATGAGCATTGACTCGAATGGCCCATCGCTAGCAGGCTAGTTCCCACAAGGGATTAGTGAACGCGACATAGACACTGGGAGCTAGCCTGCCAGCGATGGACGCACCTCGGCCTCAAGCCTTATTAATGCGTTTTCGGCAACACAGAATTAACATCAAGCCAATTGATAGCCCGCTAACCAGAGGTGCAGGCTAGAGGGCTGAGTCGGGTCTTATATCATTCCGGATGATAGTTACCTTCGGCTCATTCGATTCGTGCGATACCACCCTGCCGAGCATCATTCGCCAATCTCAACACATTGGCGGATGCATCCATGGAACAGTCATTCAAACATTTGCGCTTCCCGTTGGCTTTATTGGCCATGGTGGTGATCAGCGCTTGCGGCAAGGCGCCCGAAACTGCCGCCACGATGCCGGCGGCGAAAGTCAGCGTGGCCAAGGTGCTGGAGCAACCGGTCAATGAGTGGGACGAGTTCACCGGGCGCCTTGAAGCGCCGGAAACGGTAGAGATTCGTCCACGGGTCTCCGGCCAGATCGATGAAGTGGCTTTCACTGAAGGTGCATTGGTCAAGAAAGGCGACTTGCTGTTCCAGATCGACCCGCGTCCGTTCCAGGCCGAGGTCCGCCGCCTCGAAGCGCTGGTCGCCCAGGCTCGTGCCAACGCCACTCGCAGCGAAAACGAAGCCCAGCGCGGTGAGCGCCTGCGCACCAGCAACGCGATTTCCGCCGAGCTGGCCGATTCGCGGACCAGCGCATCGCAAGAAGCCCGTGCCGCTGTCGGCGCACTGCAAGCGCAACTGGACCTCGCCAAGCTGAACCTGAGCTTCACCCGCGTCACCTCGCCCATCAGCGGCCGCGTCAGCCGTGCCGAAATCACCGCCGGCAACCTGGTGACCGCCGATACCACCCCGCTGACCAGCGTGGTGTCCACCGACAAGGTCTACGCCTATTTCGATGCTGACGAGCGCGTGTTCCTCAAGTACACCCAGCTCGCCCGCCAGGGCAAACGCGGTGCCACAACACCGGTTTACATGGGCCTGTCGAATGAAGACGGCAACCCGCACCAGGGCGTGATGAACTTCATCGACAACCAGGTCAACCCGAAAACCGGCACCATCCGTGGTCGCGCCGTGTTCGATAACAGCGACGGCAGCTACACCCCGGGCCTGTATGCACGCCTGAAACTGGTGGGCAGCGGCACCTACAACGCCATGCTGATCAATGACGAAGCCGTCGGCACTGACCTGGGCAAGAAGTTCGTACTGGTGATGGATGCCGACAACAAAACTGCTTATCGCGCGGTCGAGCTGGGTCCGAAAATCGAAGGTCTGCGCATCGTGCGCAATGGCCTGAACAAGGACGACACCATCATCGTCAAGGGTCTGCAACGAGTGCGTCCTGGCTCGCCAGTCACCCCTGAAGTCATCCCGATGGCCAGCGAACAAACCCTCGCGGCCCTTGCACAACAACGACAAGCGCTGGAAGCCAGCAACCTGCCCCAAGTCGCGCCTGCCAAGGTCGCGCCGGGTACGGCTGTGAAACTGGCTGCAGCGAACCCACGCGGTTAAGGGATAACGACTCCGATGAATTTCTCCCAATTCTTCATTTCACGGCCGATCTTCGCAGCGGTGCTTTCGCTGTTGATCCTGATCGCCGGCGCGATCTCGCTGTTCCAGTTGCCGATCAGCGAATACCCGGAAGTTGTGCCGCCGACCGTTGTGGTCCGCGCCAACTTCCCGGGTGCCAACCCAAAAGTCATCGGTGAAACCGTGGCCGCTCCGTTGGAGCAGGCGATCACCGGCGTCGAGAACATGCTTTATATGTCCTCGCAGTCGACGGCTGACGGCAAGATCACCCTGACCATCACCTTTGCGCTGGGCACTGACCTGGATAACGCTCAGGTGCAGGTGCAGAACCGCGTGACCCGGACGGAGCCGAAACTCCCCGAGGAAGTGACGCGCATCGGTATCACCGTGGACAAGGCGTCGCCCGACCTGACCATGGTGGTGCACTTGACCTCGCCGGACAAACGCTACGACATGCTCTATCTGTCCAACTACGCCCTGCTCAACATCAAGGATGAGCTGGCGCGCCTGGGCGGTGTCGGTGACGTGCAACTGTTCGGTATGGGCGATTACTCGCTGCGAGTGTGGCTCGATCCGAACAAGACCGCTTCGCGCAACCTGACGGCGACGGATGTGGTGTCCGCGATTCGTGAACAGAACCGTCAAGTGGCTGCCGGTGCACTGGGAGCGCCCCCTGCCCCGAATGCCCAAAGTTTCCAGCTGTCGGTCAACACTCAAGGTCGACTGGTTTCCGAGGAAGAGTTTGAAAACATCATCATTCGCTCCGGCGACGACGGTGAAATCACTCGTCTGAAAGATATCGCCCGGGTCGAGCTGGGCTCCAGCCAGTACGCCCTGCGCTCGCTGCTGAACAACCAGCCGGCGGTGGCGATCCCGATCTTCCAGCGTCCTGGCTCCAATGCCATCGACATCTCGAACCAGGTTCGGGGCAAGATGGATGAGCTGAAGAAAAACTTCCCGCAGGGCATGGACTACAGCATCGTCTATGACCCGACGATCTTCGTGCGCGGTTCCATCGAGGCGGTGGTTCACACCCTCTTCGAAGCGCTGATCCTCGTGGTGCTGGTGGTGATCCTGTTCCTGCAAACCTGGCGTGCGTCGATCATTCCGTTGGTGGCGGTGCCGGTTTCGTTGATCGGTACGTTTGCGGTAATGCATTTGTTTGGCTTCTCGTTGAACGCCCTGTCGCTGTTCGGCCTGGTATTGGCGATCGGTATCGTGGTGGACGATGCGATCGTGGTGGTGGAGAACGTCGAGCGCAACATCGAGCTCGGACTGACACCGGTCGAAGCGACCAAAAAAGCCATGGGCGAAGTAACCGGCCCGATCATCGCCACGGCGCTGGTGCTCTGTGCGGTCTTCATCCCGGCAGCGTTCATCTCTGGCCTGACGGGGCAGTTCTACAAGCAGTTCGCCCTGACCATTGCGATTTCGACGGTGATCTCGGCCTTCAACTCGCTGACCCTGTCGCCGGCCCTGGCGGCGGTATTGCTCAAAAGCCACGACGCGCCGAAAGACCGCTTCTCCAAAGTGCTGGACAAGCTGTTTGGCGGCTGGTTGTTCCGTCCGTTCAACCGCTTCTTTGAAAAAGCCAGCCACGGTTATGTCGGCACCGTTGCCCGTGTGATCCGCTCAAGCGGTATCGCCCTGCTGCTGTACGCCGGCCTGATGGTCCTGACCTTCTTCGGTTTCTCCAGCACCCCGACCGGTTTCGTACCCGGCCAGGACAAGCAATACCTGGTGGCCTTCGCGCAATTGCCGGATGCGGCGAGCCTGGACCGCACCGAAGACGTGATCAAGCGCATGTCCGACCTGGCCCTGAAACAGCCTGGCGTGGAAAGTGCCGTGGCCTTCCCTGGCCTGTCGATCAACGGCTTCACCAACAGCCCGAACGCCGGCATCGTGTTCGTGACATTGAAACCGTTCGACGAGCGTAAAGACCCGAGCATGTCCGCCGGGGCGATTGCCGGTGCCTTGAACGGCCAGTACGCCGGGATTCAGGAAGCCTACATGGCGATCTTCCCGCCGCCGCCGGTACAAGGCCTGGGCACCATTGGCGGTTTCCGCCTGCAGATCGAAGACCGGGGCAACCTGGGCTACGAAGAGCTGTACAAGGAAACCATGAACGTCATCGCCAAGAGCCATAACGTTCCGGAACTGGCCAACCTGTTCACCAGCTACACCGTGAACGTGCCGCAAGTCGATGCCGCCATCGACCGCGAGAAAGCCAAGACCCACGGCGTGGCCGTCAGCGACATCTTCGACACCCTGCAGATCTACCTGGGTTCGCTGTATGCCAACGACTTCAACCGCTTCGGTCGCACCTATCAGGTCAACGTTCAGGCCGAGCAACAATTCCGCCTCGAATCCGACCAGATCGGTCAGCTGAAAGTGCGTAACAACAAGGGCGAAATGATCCCGCTGGCGACCTTTATCAAGGTCAGCGACACCTCGGGCCCGGATCGCGTCTCGCATTACAACGGTTTCGTCACCGCGGAAATCAACGGTGCCGCAGCCCCCGGCTACAGCTCCGGCCAGGCCGAAAAAGCCATCGAGAAACTGCTCAAGGAAGAACTTCCGAACGGCATGACCTACGAATGGACCGACCTGACCTACCAGCAGATTCTGTCCGGCAACACCGCGCTGTTCGTGTTCCCGCTCTGCGTACTGCTGGCGTTCCTGGTACTGGCGGCTCAGTACGAAAGCTGGAGCCTGCCATTGGCGGTGATCCTGATCGTACCGATGACTCTGCTGTCGGCCATTACCGGGGTGATTGCCTCCGGTGGCGACAACAACATCTTTACCCAGATCGGCTTGATCGTACTCGTGGGGCTTGCCTGTAAGAACGCGATTCTGATCGTCGAGTTTGCCAAGGACAAACAGGAAGAAGGCATGAGTCCGCTGGCTGCGGTACTGGAAGCTTGCCGTCTGCGTCTGCGGCCGATCCTGATGACCTCCTTCGCGTTCATCATGGGGGTGGTGCCACTGGTGTTCTCCAGCGGTGCCGGTGCCGAGATGCGTCATGCGATGGGTGTGGCGGTGTTCTCCGGGATGCTCGGGGTGACCTTCTTCGGTCTGTTGCTGACGCCGGTGTTCTACGTACTGATTCGTAACTTCGTCGAACGCGGTGAGGCACGCAAGGCCGCCAAAGCGCTGAAACTGCAAAATCAGCTGGAGTCGCATTGATGAGTTTGAAAGCTTTCCTGCCGAGCCTGCTGGTACTGGCACTGAGCGCCTGTGCCGTTGGCCCCGACTACAAGACCCCAGCCACTGCCCCGGCCAACATCACCACCGCCACCGAGGGTGCGGCCGGTCAGAAGAACTTTGACCGTTCGCGATTCGAAGGCATCTGGTGGCAGCAGTTCGAAGACCCGACGCTCAACCAGTTGGTAACCGAATCGCTCAAAGGCAACCGTGATTTGCGCGTCGCCTTCGCCCGCTGGAAAGCGGCGCGGGCCATCCGTGACGATGTCAGCAATGACGCCATGCCGACCATCACCAGCCGGGCCAGCAGTGATCTGGGCAAAGGGCAGATTCCCGGCGAGACCACCAAACGGGTCAATAGCGAGCGCTACGACTTGGGTCTGGACATGGCCTGGGAGATCGATCTGTTCGGCCGCATCCAGCGCAACCTGGAATCGGCCGACGCCGAGCAGCAGGCGATTGAGGCTGATTTGTATCAGCTGCAAGTGACCATGATTGCCGAACTGGTGGACGCTTACGGTCAACTGCGCGGCGCTCAGTTGCGGGAAAAAATTGCCCTGGCCAACCTGAACAACCAGCAGGAATCGCGCAAGATCACCATCAGCCTGCGTGATGCCGGTGTTGGCGATCAGCTCGATGTGGAGCGCGCGGACGCACGTCTGGCCTCGGTTGAAGCCAGCGTGCCGCAATTGCAGGCGGAGCAGGTGCGGCAGAAAAACCGCATCGCTACGCTCTTGGGTGAACGCCCGGACAAGTTGACCGTGGACTTGAGCCCGAAAGACTTGCCGGCGATTGCCAAGGCGCTGCCGATCGGTGACCCGGGTGAACTGCTGCAACGTCGTCCGGACATTCTCAGCGCCGAACGCAAACTGGCTTCGGCCACGGCGCGGATCGGCGTGGCCAAGGCGGATCTGTTCCCTCGGGTGAGCCTCAGCGGTTTCCTCGGTTTCACCGCCGGGCGTGGTTCGCAGATCGGTTCCTCGGCGGCCAACGCCTGGGCGCTCGGCCCGAGCATCACGTGGGCCGCGTTTGATCTGGGCAGCGTGCGTGCCCGTTTGCGTGGTGCCGATGCCGATGCCGAAGGCGCGCTGGCGAGCTACGAGCAACAAGTGCTGTTAGCGCTTGAAGAGTCGGAGAACGCTTTCAGCGACTACGGCAAACGCCAGCAGCGGCTGATCTCGCTGATTCGCCAGAGTGAATCGAGCCGTTCTGCGGCCGATCTCGCCGAGATCCGTTACCGCGAAGGCACCGCCGATTTCCTGGTGCTGCTGGATGCGCAGCGCGAACGTCTGGCGGCTGAAGATACCCAGGCCCAGGCCGAAGTTGATCTGTATCGCGGCATCGTCGCGATCTACAAGGCCCTTGGTGGCGGTTGGCAGCCGGAGACGGTGGCCAGCAAGTAACACGGTTTTCTAAAGAGCTCCTTTGGTTGGCCGCAACCAACCAATTTTTTTGCCCCGCGTATCATTCGGTCGCGGGGCTTTTTTTGCCTGCACGAAATGTTGAACTCACCGCCGCTCCCACAGGGTTAGCGGTGCTCTTCAGACGGGTGGTTTTCCTGCACCGTCACGGTCGCCGTGGTACCGGCGCGCAATTTGTCTTTGCCGGGGTATTCGTCGTCAATCTTGATCCGCACCGGCACCCGCTGCGCCAGTTTGACCCAGGTGTAGCTGGGGTTGATGTTGGCCAGCAAGCGTCCGCCGGGCAGGTTTTCCCGATCGGCGATGGCGAAGGCGATGCTTTGCACGGTGCCGCCAAATCGTTCGCCACTCATCAACTCGATGTCGACCCGGTCACCCTCCCCGATTCTTGGCAATTTGGTTTCTTCAAAGTAGCCGCTGACATAAAACGAGTCGCTGTCCACCAACGCCACCAGCGGACCACCGGCAGTCGCGTAGTCGCCCTGGCGGGTCAGCAGATTGGTGACAAAGCCACTGATCGGCGATTGCACCCGGGTGCGTTCAAGATCATGTTCAGCCTCGGCCAGCGCGGCAATCGCCAGTTGCACGTTGGCCTGGGCAAACCCCAGGTTGGCCTGGTTGCGCAGCAAGTCGGCTTCGGCCACCGACACGTCGGTATTGGCTTTCTCCCACTCTTCGCCGGAAATCGCCGAACGTTCCTTGAGGGTCCGCCGGCGGCGTTCCTCGCTTTGCCGCTGTTTGAGCAATGCCTGGCTGGCGACAATCGTCGCTTGCGATTGCCCCAATGACGCCTTGGACACTTCCACCGCACGCCTGGCGTGTTCCACCGCCAGTCTGTAGCGCGAGGGATCGATTTCAAGCAACAACTGGCCCTTGTCCACGTGCTGGTTATCTTGCACGTAGAGTTTGACAATGCGTCCGGCGACATCGGCGGACAACGTCACCACATCGGCGCGCACCCGCGCGTCCCGGGTCCATGGCGCGCGAGTGTAGTGCTCCCAGGCAAACCAGCCGAGCACAAACGCCAGCACCACCACGGCTACCGTCGAGAGTCGGGCAAGAATCGTCTTCAAGGCATCAGGCTCCCATCAACAAAATCAAGGTCGCGCACACGCAGGCGTACAACGCACCTTCGAACAAGGCTTCATGCCAGACGAACCGCAGCACGCCGAGGCGCCGCAGGATCCAGTCCAGCAGCAAAAAAATGGGCACGCCCAGCAACAGCGCCTGGGCAATCGGCGGCAGGTAGACACCGCCTATTTCCAGATCAATGGGCAAGTGCTGGCGCTCCTTGGGGTTGCGGGGATTCAAAGTGGCCACGGTGGCGCTCCAGGAATGACACTACGATCAACAACGCCACGCGCATGCGAAACACCGACCACAGATGTTCATGGACACTTGAATGCAACGCGTCCAGTTCATCGCCCAAGGCACGCAACTTGTCGAGCAGGCTGTCGACTTCGATGTCGGGCCGGGCTGCGACCAAGCGCCCGGTTTCGCGTACCGTGGCGAGCACGCGACTTTGCGTGTCCGGACTCAACAGGCTGTTGTTCTGCGCCTGCTGCCTGAGTTGATTCAAAGCGATGCCCAGGGCCATGCTGCCGAGACTGACTTCAAACAGATCTCGCGCAGACGTGTCTTCAATGGCTGGCAGCAGACCCAGCATCATCGTGAGGCGATCGACCATGCGGCTTTCAAAGGCGAACTGGTTTTCATCGGTGGCCGGCATTTTCAGCAAGGCGTAAACCTGCTCGCAGTTTTCCTGGTGTAACCGCCGAAGGCGCAGGCCGGGTCTGAAAGGGAAAATCAACGCATAGACACTCAAGGCCAGTGCGGCGGCGCATACGTAAGCACCGGCAAATTCGAACCATTGCATCGCGGTGTTCTGCCCCAACCCGGTGTTTTGCGGACCCAACAGCAAAAACGTCGTCAGCCCCAGACCAATCCCGGTCCCTGTGGTGGCTGGACTGGACAACCCCACTGCGACCGCATACAGCAAGGGCACCAGCAGCAATGCGAGCATTTCGAAACTGCTGATCATCGGCACCAGGGCGAACTGCAGCAGCGCCGACACCACCAGCGCCAGTCCCAGCCCCCGGGCGTAACTCTGGACCGCCAGCAATGGCCGGGGAAACGTCGCCATCAACGAACAGAGGATGCCGGTCACGATCATCCCGCCCCGGGCGCCGTCCCAGCCGGTTTCGATCCAGATCAGGCCAGCGACCATCAATGCGCTGTAGGCGCGGATGGCGTTCATTGCCGCCAGCGTGTAATCAAGATGCAAGGGGTTCTTCTGACCGCGAAACATACTGCTGGCACCGCGTCCGCTCTGGATCGCGTCACTCAATTCCAGAATGGTTTCCATCTGCTGCAGCATTCGCGCCTGTTCCCAACGTAAAGACCACGACAGCGAGCGCAATGTGGCCTTCAACGGTTCGGTGAGCTGTTCCGAACGGTAGGCCAGCGCATCGAAGCGCTTTTGCAGGACTGCAAACTGTCGCCGTTGCTCCGCCGGAAGCGCACGCCCTTGCCGGGCCAATTCATCGAGAAATTCCAGTTCTTCCGTGAGCAGCTCACGAATCTCCAGAGGGATCTCCCCCTCCCAGCGTTCCAGCAGTAGTTCGCGCTGATGGCGCAACGCGGTGAGCCGTGCCGTCAACAGCACCAGTTGGTTGCCCAGCAATTGCACCAGATCATCGGCACTGCGCAAACGCGGCGCGTCGTAATACAGATGCCGACGTACGCCTTCCAGCGCGCCAATCTGCCCAAGCAGCTGCATTTGTCGACGGTGGAACTCGGCCTCGCTTTCCTCGGTACGAATCACGGCGCTGGCATGGGTGGCCAGCAGCTTGATCACCTGATCGATCCGGGCGAAGTAATCCTTGGCCACGGCCTCCGGGCGTGCGGTCAACAGGCTGACGACACAAACGCAAGCCACCGCCAGCAGTGTTTCGGTGACCCGGGTCACGGCCAGCAAGAACGTGCCGTCCGGTTCCGGCACGGCCAGCAGCCCCACCACCACCGCCGTATAACCGCTGAGCACGAACGCCTGGGAACTGGTGTAGCGCAACAAGGTGCCGCCTGCGGTACACAACGCCAGCCACAGGGACAGCGTGATGAGGAACGGCACCGGCGCTTGGGGAAAGATCGCCATGATCACCACCGCCACAGCCGCCCCCAGGGTAGTGCCGATGACCTGGCCAAAGCTGCGGGCCAACACCATGCCGGCCAAGGGCTGACTGATGATGACCACAGCCATGATCGACCACTTGGGTTGCTCAAGGTCAAACACAAATGCCAGGTACAACGTGAGCAGCCCGGCGGCAATGGTCCGCAAAGCAAACAGCAACACCCCGGGGCCGGGGTGGAGGATGGCTTTGAAGTATTGCAGTAGCGCTTGCATGTAGTGCTCGCTGACTTATGTTCAGCAAGCGTAGACACTGCATGGATTGATGGAAGGTTTTGTCTGCAACTCCGTCCGCAAGCCGTGAAATGCCGGGACGGAGACTGACAATGGCTTATCTGGCTGATCAGCCAATCCTTTACTGGGGCAACCCGCCCGACGCTAGAGTTGCGTTTTGATTTTGGACAAATTTCTTTAATGGAAAAGGCACTGCTTCTACAAAAGGATTTGGAATGCTCTTTTCAATGGCGCGATTCAGCGCTTTCGGATTGGGGATGAACTGACCAGCGCTGTCGTAGGCACCAAGCACCTTTGAACCCGGAATATCGTTCGCATAATTAATTTGATATGGATTAGAGCCTAATCTTGCTCCCGATGCAGCCATCCAGTTTTTATTCCTCAGTACGTCATAGCCATTGACACTTCTGCCATCAATCAAATAGGTGTATCCCCCCTGCTTTCCTCCTTGGTAAAACGCACCCATCCCGTTGTTATCGTAATAACCTGACGTTTGCACACCGGCGTCCGCCCCACTCTTGGGGTTAACGCCGTTAATGTTATTGATATTGTTTACTGGCCCATGGGATTTGAAGCCACTCGTAAAAACGTCTTGTGGGGATCGCACATCTCCACGCATCACGAAGCCCCGATGTACGTAACCCTCCTTAGGCCCGGCAAAGTATAAAACCCGGGAGCGATCCATGAGTTTTTGAGCAATTTGCGGCCCTTTATCCAGAGACCTCAATCGACTCGCGAGCACATTATTGGACAGTTTTCGGTTTACTTTATCTTGAATAGTCCAGGGATTTCTAACCCTGGGCGCAATCCATTTTTCTATTTTTCCAGCAGTAGTAGCCATCGGCGAGGCGACATGCCCGTATTTCGGAAAATGTTTGGAAATGGCCTCGGGAAAGTAACCAGAATACCGAAGTCGCTCAAAAATCTTACCCACGACGCGCGAATCTATGGTTTTGGAAAATGCTTTTCCGAGTACTTTCCCGATGTGCGGACCGGCAATCTGGGCAACCATACCTATTACCGCATTGGATTTATGTCGATTGGACTCGAGGGGGTCCTCGTTTAACTGCCCCCGCAAATACTGCACTGACGAAGAACTTGCCCCCATCATAAAGGCAAGCGCGGCGGTGGGTGCTCCTGGCAGCGCAAGAATCATCGCCAGCCCCGTCAACGAATTGGTTAACACCTCCAATAGCTTGTCAACAGTGCGTTCACCCCAGGTTGAGGTCAATGTGTCCATATCGGATTTGGCTTTATCAACTGCGTCCTCGAACATGACTTTAAAAGCGTCATGCTCCTCCCCATAGTAAGTGGGGCCGTCTTTACGACCAAATATAATAGGGGTATATGGCCATTTATAGTCATTGAACATATCAACGGGGCTCCATCCCCATTCGAATTTCCCCTGACTATAATTGAAATCATCATCGTTACGAGCCAAAAGGTCTTTGAGCGGTATGCGGTTTGACAACTCGTTTCTTAACTCAGGAAACTGCTCTATTGACTTTCCATCTTTCTGAAACAGCTCCACAGGGCTCTCGATAACAGTCTCGTTCCCGCCCAGGAAAACAAACAACCCCTCAGGCCCACGATTTTTGGTTAAAAACACAGCATTTGACACCCGAAACATATCGCTGTATTTGCCCTGTTTGATGCTGATAGGCCTAACCCGAATTTCCCCAGCCAAAAATTTTCCAGCGACCTCTTTACCTTCTTTCGAAGTACTATTTCCTCCGAGATAATCACTGATCAAATGCTTCAGTTTGAAGTCGACATTGCTTTTCCATAATTCGTACGTCTGAGGCTTGGAAAAAACCTTTTCCGACAGGGTTTTATAATCCGCCCAAAGGTTTGCCCCTTCCAACGACGCCCTGAAGTCGCTTGTATATGAGGAAGGCCAACTGATTTTTACCTCCTCGCGTGATTTTTTCTTTTTTTCATGCTGACCCATTACCAGATCGGCCAAGGTGAACATTTCATACCTGCTGGTGTGTTGAAAATATCCACCATGCTTTCCATTCGGGGGCGGTAGGTCGTAATCGACTCTGATAGATGTTTTATACGTTAACTGTGCTTTAAGATCAGCAGGCAAATCCGAGTCGGTGATCATCTGTTCTACAGACGACAAAATGAATAATGTCGGATTCAGTACAGTCTGCAACTCGACAAAGTCCTTGATAAACAGATCTGCGGCCTGACTTATGGTGACTCCCGGTGCGATGACTTCGCCCGGTCGGATAGAGCTTTTTTCATCTGCTGAACGTTGTGCCGCCCGAATCAGCAAGCGGACGCAAGCGTGTGCAGATACGCCGCCTGCAGAACCTTGAACATCAATCAGTGACGCCCCATGGCCATCAACGCTGCGCTTGGGACGAATGTTTACGGACATAGCGGCTATCGACCGGTCGCGCTCCGTGGTAGGGGTTGGCTCGGTGGTCGATCCATTCACCCCATCGTCTTCGAGTTCATCACCTGCTTCTACTTCTAACTCCGACAATTCGGCGATTTCATCGAGGTAATCCTGGTAGGTCAGATATTGGCTGGACGGTACTGGCTGCCGCAAAAGTGTCTCAAGTTTCTCGATCAGCTGGGGATCGTCTACGGGATCTGGATAATCGGATTCGCTGATCAGTGCTTCTACTTCACTTGCAAAATCCGGCTGAATTTCAAATAGATCTTCAATGCCCCCGACGACGTCTTCATCAACCAGCGAGCTTTCATCTGGCGTGGCATCGGGAGTGAGTTCCAAGCCTCGCAAAGGATCAATCATGCGTTCGGGTTCAGGCAGAAACCAGTGGGTGTAAAAGGTGCTGACAGCCATGTAGGTAGCAAACAGACCGGCTGCCTTACCCGGATTTCGCTCTAACAAATCCCCCGTGCGGCCCACAACAGCTACGCCAGCGCTGACTAGACGGCCGCTCATTCGGGCCAACCAGCTACTCAATTGGACGCCGACATCATTCATCAAGTGCTGCGGGTGTTCATTTGGTTCGTCTCCTGGATTTAAAGGTTGGTCCACCCGAACACTCTGCAGAATTTCCTGCAGTTCAAGTTCATCGACAGCAGAAACGCTGTCCCAAGGCACAACTTTGCGGGTGATCTGGTTAAGAATCTCGTCCACTTGGGTAGCGAACTCCCACCAAGTGGCGAGTGGTTCTGTATCGGCGGTTTGCGGTCGTTGCGAAGCAACCTCTAACGGCACTCGTGAAAAATCCGACGCTCCATTTTTCCACGCATCACTGTTTGGCGGTGGAACGGGGCGGGTTGTTATGTGGCTACTGTCCAGTTTCAAGGCGCCGACGGTGTCCAGAGCGTTACAGACGTACAACACCTTGCCGAAAAAACTGTCTGGAATAATCGGTCCCGCGGTGTCGACGCTCGAATAGAAATTTGCGTATCGCTCAAAGTCCGTCAATTGTGCCAATAGAGTCGGATCTTGCGATGTCGGCGGATTGAAAAACTTTAGCGAAATCACCTCTGGCTTAGTCTCCACCGCCATTGGCGGCGCCCATTGATACTCCGGATCTAGCTGCTTGTGGACGGCCTCGAGCTTATCGATTAAGTGGTCAGTCCAACGAACTCGTTCATCAGGTGATGGATTGCGTAGCGCAGCAATCACTTGCGCCACATGCTTTTGTGCTTCCTTGGGAGCGGGTCGCACTTCGCAGTTCTCATTGAGCATCTGCCATGCATCGTCAAGAGCGGCATGGCTTTGACGAACGAACTTCCTGGTGTCCTGGGCTATGCCCTTGATTGCATCCCACTGGGCATTGGATACCAACTGCTTGTCGCTGATTTTCTGCTCTCGTTCTGCACGCTGACCATCGAGGGCGGACTGGATGAACGCCATGACACCTTTGGCGTCTGGCCTGGCCGTAAACAGAACCTGCTCTCCCAGCGCAGCTTGCCATTGGCCGTGCGGCAGATGGCAAACTACATCCACAATCTCTTTCAGCCTTGATCCGGAAGGCGTCCCGCCGCGCTTGATCGATCGCAGCATTGCATCGGCAAATATATCGCGGACAGCCTTTCCAGTTTCTTTCTGAAGAATGCCGGAACTTAAGACTTCAACTATTTCCTGCTCGCAAAGCCTTGCACCGCTTAAGTACTCAATGAGTGCCGTCCACTGCTGGTCAAGTTCTGCCTGGTTACAAAATTTTGGAGTGTGCTCAAACGAAGAGCAATCAAGCACCGGAGGGGCGACGCCAAGCTGCGTATCGCGAACCGTCGACGGACTGACATTAACGTTTTGCATGCAATACGTGCCTTGCCGAGTGCCTAAAAGGCCTACAGAAAGCGCGTTTTGATTTTTTGATTCAGGGTTGAACGACAACGTCGGCGTTGAACTGCTTGCAGAGCTCACGTTAAAAGCAGGTTGCATTTGTTTCATATCCGTCAGGGGCAAATCTGGTCACCTTACTTGGCCGCCGTAATATCCTCTTTCAAAAACAGCCCAAGGTTTGACTCACAGCCTTCCCTGACCGAAGCTGATCACTTTGCAAAAGCTTGCCAGCCCGGATTCTGCATGCCCAAGTCCCACCGTTATCTGCTAATCAGCCTCTGTGCCCTGTTCGCCATCGTCCTTGCGTGGACGTTCCTGCGCAGTTCGACGCCCGTCATACCGGAGGCCATCAAGCGTGGTTACAGCGAAGCGCTGGCGAAGGCTCGTGCCGGCCAACCGGGCGCGGCACGGGTGCTTTATCAGCAACTGGCCCGGCCTGACATTTCGCCGAAACGACGGGTGTGGCTGCATGCCGAGCTGCCCAACTATCCAAGTTCTGTCGCGCTGAAACTGGCCGATGCGGATTTGCAGCATGAAACACCAGACGTGCGCATTGCCGCGATCAAAAGCATCAGCGGCTTGGTCCCCAGTGGGCAACGCAGTCTGCTGTTGGGGCCGTTGCTCGATGACGCCGAACAGGGTGTGCGCCTGGCCGCCGTCAACGCGTTGCTCGGGCTTTCGCCGGATGATCTTGGCTTGTATTTCGGCCCGCTGGAGCAAGCCATCGATGCCTGGCAGCAAACGCTCAAACGTGAACCGCAGAGCGCCGAAAACCAGTATCAGCTGGCCCGCTTGTACCTGCACAATGCCGAGTTCAAAGAGGCGCAGCAGGCCCTGGAAAACACCTTGCGGCTTGCTCCGGACAACCTGCTGGCGCTGGTGATGCAGATCGAGGTGCTGGACAAACTCGGGCAGAACGATGCCGCCCGCCAACTGCTGGCCAAACAACTCAAGGCTCAGCCGGATTCGGCCTATTTGCAACACGCATTGGGGCTGTGGCTGCTGCACCACGGCCAAAGCGAATTCGCCCTGCTCGGCTTGTCCAAAGCCGTGGAACTTGAGCCGGACAACAAGGATTACCGCTATGACCTGGCCACCACGCTGCACGGTGAACAGGAGTTGCAGGCGGCGCAAAATCAATTGCAGGAAATCGTCCAGCGTCACCCCAACGATCGCCGGGCGCGGGTGCTGCTAATCAATTACTGGAAAGAAAGCGGCCAACTGCAAAACGTGCAGATTCTGTTGGCGCAACTCGAACAACTGAATCCGGACGATCCGGCCTTGCAGCAGGGTCTGTAAGGCCGCGATCTTTTGCTATTGTTTTCATGTGCATCAAGCACCTGAAGCATAAATGGTTGAACCGTCGTCTCGGCCAGCGGTCAAGTGAAACAGGCAGCCCATAGTGGCAATCGTGTCACCTGCCTCGCTTCCCCTAGTCAAGAGAGGGCATTTTTTGTCTACATCTAACGTGTTCATCAGCGAAAAAGCTGCAACCGGTATCGTGGGTCTGGATGACATCCTCGATGGCGGACTGTCCCGCGGCCATGTGTTCTTGCTCGAGGGTGAGCCGGGAACCGGCAAGACCACCGTCGCATTGCACTTTCTCATGGCCGGCGCTGAAGCCGGCGAGCGTTCGTTGTACATCACTCTGTCTGAAACCGAGCGTGAGTTGCGTCAGGGCGCCCGCTCCCACGGCTGGGAGCTGGGAGAAAATGTCCACATCTTCGAACTCACCCCCCCTGAAAGCGTGCTCAATGCCGAGCACCAGCAATCGCTGCTCTACTCTTCCGACCTCGAACTGGGTGAAGCCACGAGGCAGATTTTCGAAGTGGTCGAGCGAGTCAAACCAACCCGCGTGATCCTCGATAGCCTCTCCGAAATTCGCCTGCTGGCGCAAAGCTCGCTGCGCTACCGTCGGCAGATTCTGGCGATCAAGCATTACTTCGTGCGTTATGAAGCCACCGTGCTGCTGCTTGACGACCTGACTACCGAATCCCTGGATAAGACCGTGCACAGTGTGGCCCACGGCGTGATTCGGCTGGAGGAGCTGACGCCCAACTACGGCGCCGAGCGTCGTCGCATCCGCGTGGTGAAGTATCGCGGTCAGAAATACCGCGGCGGCTTCCACGACTTCACCATCATGGCCGATGGCGTGCACGTGTTCCCGCGATTGGTGGCTGCCGAACATCGCGGCACCTACCTCCGGCAGCAATTGACCAGTGGCATTGCGGAAATGGATGCCTTACTGGGTGGCGGTATCGAGACCGGGTCCAGCACGCTGATTCTCGGCCCGGCCGGTACGGGCAAGTCGCTGATCACGATGATCTTTGCCGCCGCTGCTGTGGCCCGGGGCGAGAAAGCCGCGCTGTTCATCTTCGACGAAGAGCTGGGCTTGCTGTTCGAGCGCATGAAAAACATCGGCATCGACCTGCAGGCGTTGCAGGAGGGTGGAAACCTGATGATCGAGCAGGTGGATGCCGCCGAATTGTCCCCTGGCGAGTTTTCCCACCGAGTGCGCCGCTGCGTTGATGAGGGCAACATCAAGACCGTGGTGATCGACAGCATCAACGGCTATCAAGCGGCGATGCCAGAGGAAAATGCCCTGGTGCTGCACATGCACGAGTTGCTGCTTTATCTCAACCGCAAAGGCGCAGCGACCTTCATGACCGTCGCCCAGCATGGCCTCGTCGGCGACATGCAGGCCCCGGTGGACATCACCTACCTGGCCGATACGGTGATTCTGTTGCGTTACTTCGAAGCCTTGGGCAAGGTCCGCCGGGCCATTTCGATCATCAAGAAGCGCACCGGCAGCCATGAATCGACCATCCGCGAATACCGCATCAGCGCCAATGGCATGACCATCGGCGAACCGCTGGAAGCCTTCCAGGGTGTGCTGCGCGGTGTACCCACTTATATGGGCGCGACCATTCCATTGCTTGGGGATGAAGGCCAGTGATGATCCAGCCGGCGACATCCGAACGCGCACTCATTCTCGCGCCGCTGGGGCGTGACAGTCAGATCGCAATGATGTTGCTCAATGAGGCAGGCTACGACGGGGTCATCAGCGCGGACTTGCCGCACCTGTGCAGCGAACTGGAACAAGGTGCCGGCCTGCTGCTGATCTCTTCCGAAGCCTTGTTGCGCAGTGATTTAGGACCGCTGTTGGCGCTGATCGATCAACAGCCGGCATGGTCGGACTTGCCGATCGTCCTGCTGACGCACCACGGTGGCCCGGAACAGAACCCCGCTTCACGCTTCGGCCCGCAACTGGGCAATGTGACCTTCCTCGAGCGACCGTTTCATCCGGAGACGTTGATCAGTCTGGTGACCACCGCCCTGCGTGGGCGTCGACGACAGTACGAAGCCAGGGATCGGCTGGTCGACTTGAGTCAAAGCGAACTTCGCCTGCAAAACACCCTGGAAACCCTTGAACAACAGGTCGAAGAGCGCACCGCGCAGTTGCGCCACAACGAAGAAGTGTTGCGTCAGTCGCAAAAAATGGAGGCGGTCGGCCAACTCACCGGCGGTATCGCCCACGACTTCAACAACATGCTGACCGGTATCATCGGCAGCCTGGAACTGCTGCGCCGGCGTCTGGCCCGTGGTCGTATCGACGACCTGGACAGCCTGATCGATCTCGGTGTGACCTCAGCCAATCGTGCGGCCGGCTTGACCCATCGCCTGCTGGCGTTTTCGCGACGTCAGTCGCTCGATTCCAAACCCGTTGAAATGAATACGCTGGTGGTTTCCATGGGTGAGCTGTTGCAACGCAGCATCAATGAAAGCATTCGCCTGGATATGCAGTTGAACGATCAACTGTGGGTGGCAGAAGCCGACCCCAATCAACTGGAAAGCGCCCTGCTCAACCTGGTCATCAATGCCCGCGACGCCATGCCCGATGGCGGCAAATTAGTCGTGACCACGTCGAACCAACGCCTGGAAAAGCCCTTCACCGACCTGCACAGTAATCTCACCCCCGGTGATTACGTCACACTCAGCGTTAGCGATAATGGCTGTGGCATGCCGCAAAGCACCATCAACCGCGCCTTTGACCCGTTCTTCACCACCAAGCCGATTGGCCAGGGCACGGGCCTTGGTTTGTCGATGATCTATGGCTTCAGCAAACAATCACGGGGCCATGTCGCCATTCAAAGCGAAGTGGGCGAAGGCACCACGGTGAGCCTTTACCTGCCGCGCTACGGTGGCGACCTGCCGCAAGATCAGCCGACGGACAGTCACCATCCACTGTTCGCACAAAATGGCGAAACCGTTCTGATTGTTGAAGACGACCCGGCCGTGCGGGCACTTGTCAGCACGGTGCTGAGTGATCTGGGGTATGCCTTTGTCGAAGCCTGCGATGCCGACAGCGCGGTGCCGATCTTCGATTCCGCGCAACGCATCGACCTGTTGATCAGCGACGTCGGCCTGCCCGGGATGAACGGCCGGCAATTGGCGGAAATCGGTCGGCAGTATCGCCCTGGCCTCAAGGTCCTGTTCATCACCGGTTATGCCGAGCACGCGGCGGTGCGCGGCGGCTTCCTTGATCCGGGCATGCAGATGATCACCAAACCGTTCACGTTCGACCTGTTGACGGCCAAGGTGCGGGAAATGATCAGCGCCTGAAACCCAACCCTGCAGGCGCAGCCTCAGGCAGCGCCTTCAGGGATCAGGAGAGCATGTCTTGCATGATTTCCTGTAACACATCCAGGTCGAACGGCTTGGCCAAAATCGGTGCCGTGCGGGTGATCGGGCTGTCTGTCTCGCGGATTTCCTGCGGGTAACCGCTGATGAAAATCACCTTGAGCTCGGGTCGCAGTTTTACCGCGGGTTCGGCGATCTGCACGCCGGAGATCCCGCCCGGCAGGCGGAAGTCTGTGATCATCATGTCCAGGTGCGGCTTGCTGGCGAGGATTGCAAAAGCCTGCTCGCCGTTTTCGGCCTGCAACACCCGGTAGCCCTCCCCCGACAGATAGGCCGACAGCACCATCAGAATCGAGGGGTCATCTTCGACGATCAATACGACGTCTTGTGCATCTTCACTCATGGGAAGCCTTTGTTCGGTCAATAGCTGCTGATACGACCGTGGGGTCGATCAGAGGTTGCGTTTATCTGGCTGTTTTCCTACAGCGGCAGACAAACGCGAAACAGGGCGCCTTCGCCAATCCGGCTTTCGACGGTAATGGTACCGCCATGGGCGGTCACAATCTGTTCAGAAATAAACAATCCCAAACCCAGCCCGGCGACGGCGTGTTTGGCCGATACCCGCTCGAACTGCTGGAAAATCCGTTGCTGGTTTTCTTCGCTGATACCGATGCCGCTATCACGGACTTCAACCCGCGCCTCGCCGCGCTCACTGTATACCTTCACACTGATCGGACTCTTGGCACCGTAGCGCAAGGCGTTGGTCAGCAGGTTGGAAATCACCTGTTCAATGCGAAACTCGTCCCAATTCCCGATCACCGGTTGCTCGGCTTCGAGGGATACGGACGCTTCGGCAGCATCAATCTGTTGCGCGAAATTCTGCAACAAGCCGCGGACCAGGGCTGAAAGATCGAACATCGACGTGCGGATCGACAGCTTACCGGTGCGGATGCGTGACACATCGAGCATGTCTTCGATCAGGCGGATCAGGCTTTTGATCTGCCGCTCGTCGCGATCGACCATCGCGTGCATTTTATCGAGGGTGAAGGCGGCGGCGTTATCCCGGGCCAGGTGCATCTTGCGCAGTTGGGTTTCGAGAATCAGGCCGTTGAGCGGCGTGCGCACTTCGTGGGCGACAATCGACATGAAGTCATCGCGCATGCGTACCGCCTGTTGCAACTCCAGTTGGGTGCTCTGCAATTGATTGAGCAGCGCTTCCTGCTCGCGGCGACTTTGTTCCAGTTGTTCAACCTGCTGCTTCATCGCCTTGCTCTGGCGGAACAGTTCGACGAAGACGTTGACCTTGCTCTTGACCGCGTGGATATCCAGCGGTTTGTGCAGGAAATCCACGGCGCCGCTTTCGTAGCCCTTGAACGCGTAATTGAGCTCACGGCCGGCGGCACTGACAAACACAATCGGAATGTTCTTGGTCTTTTCCGTGCCGCGCATCAATTCGGCCAGTTCAAAGCCGTTCATGCCGGGCATCTGTACGTCGAGGATGGCCATGGCGAATTCGTGCTGCAGCAACAGCGACAGGGCCTCGTCGGCAGACTGCGCCTTGTACACGGTTCGGTCTTCGCGCTTGATCAGCGCTTCGAGTGCCAACAGATTCTCCGGCAGATCGTCGACGATCAGCAGTTTGGCCTGGATATTACTTAGCATGCGATTCGTTCCAGCTCGACAAGCAGACGGCCGATGCCGCGGATAGGGAGAATGTGGTCAGGCTGGTGAATATCCAGCGCTGCCTGGGGCATGGTTGCGACCTGCGCTTCCTGCGGGTCTTGCACGATGGTCAGCCCGCCGCGCTGTTTTACCTGCGCCAGCCCGCTGGCACCGTCACGATTGGCGCCAGTCAGCAAAACGGCCGCCAAGGAGGGACCGTACGCGTCGGCGGCAGACTCAAAGAGATAATCGATGGCTGGCCGCGAATGGTGCACGCGGTCTTCAAGGCTCAGGGAAAAACTGCGGTCGTGCTCCACCGACAGGTGATAACCCGGTGCGGCGAAATACAGGGTGCCGGCCTCGACCGGCGTCTTGTCCCCGGCCTCCAGAACCGGCATCGACACACGCCGGGCGAACACTTCGGCCAGATGGCTGCGGCGTTCACCAGGCAGGTGCAACACGACAATGATCGGCAACACGAAGCCTTCACGCAGCGGGCCGAGGATGTTGATCAACGCTTCGACGCCACCGGCCGAGGCGCCGATCACAATGGCTTCCACAGAAGGCAAATCCGTTGCAGTGTTCATGACTTGCGATAGATCCGTTCTTGTTTGACCAGCGGTTCGAACTGGTTGCCGAAGGCTGAAAAATCCGGGGTTTCCTTGCTGCCCAGCACCAGGAAACCGCGATGACACAGCGACTCATGAAACAAGCCGAAAGCCCGATCTTGAAGTTTTTTATTGAAATAGATCAATACGTTGCGACATGAAATTAACTGAGTTTCTGAAAAGACACTGTCGGTCGCCAGGCTGTGATCGGCAAAGGTCACGTTCTCGCACAGCGACTTGTCGAATATCGCGTAACCATAGGCCGCCGTGTAGTAGTCGGCGAACGAGCGCTTGCCTCCGGCCTGCTGGTAGTTGGACGTGTAGGCGCGGACATTCTCCATCGAGAAGATGCCTTGCTTGGCCTTGTCCAGCGAGCGCGGGTTGATGTCCGTGGCGTAAATGATCGTGCGGTCCAGCAGTCCCTCTTCACGCAGGAGGATGGCCATCGAATAGACCTCTTCCCCGGTGCTGCACCCGGCGATCCAGATCTTGATCGAGGGGTAAGTCTTGAGCAGCGGCACCACTTCCTCACGAATGGCCAGGAAGTGCGAGGGGTCGCGGAACATCTCGCTGACCGGAATCGTCAGCAATTGCAGGAGCTGCATGAACGCCGTCGGGTCATGCAGGACTTTTTCCTGCAATGCCGAAATGGTGCTGCATTCGAACTGCGTCAGCGCATGGCTCACCCGACGCTTGATCGATGCACCGGAGTAATCACGAAAATCGTAGCTGTATTTGAGGTAGATAGCCTCAATCAACAGGCGCAATTCGATTTCGCTGCTTCGCTCCCCTGAATAATTGCGTTCCACTAGATACGTTCCATCTTCGGTAACCACACACGAATCAGCGAAAACAACCGGTCCAGGTCGATGGGTTTGGCCAGGTAATCATTGGAACCCGCCTGCAGGCAGCGCTCCTGATCGTCCTTCATGGCCTTGGCCGTCACCGCGATGATTGGCAGCTTGCGCCAGCGCGGGTCCTTGCGGATCTCGATGGTGGCTTCAAAACCATCCATCTCCGGCATCATCACATCCATCAACACCAGATCGATGTCTTCGACTTCATTCAATCGTTCAATCGCTTCCCGGCCATTACGGCCAATGACCACGACTGCGCCCTTTTGCTCCAGTGCACTGGTGAGGGCGAAGATGTTACGTACATCGTCGTCCACCAACAGCACTTTGCGACCCTCGAAGACCTTGTCGCGGCTGCGGGCGGTCTTGAGCATCTTCTGTCGCTCATGGGACAACCGTGATTCGACTTTGTGCAGAAATAGTGTCACCTCATCCAGCAAACGCTCGGGCGAACGCGCGCCCTTGATGATGATCGAGCGCGAATACTTGCGCAGCTCGGCTTCCTCATCCCGAGTGAGGTTGCGGCCGGTGTAGACGATCACGGGCGGGAACGAGCAGATATCCTCGGTGGACATGCGCTTGAGCAAGTCATTACCGAGCATGTCCGGCAACTTGAGGTCGATGATCATGCAATCGAAGATCGTCGTACGCAGCAACTCCAGTGCATCCTGGGCAAGACCGACGGCGGTGATTTCGATGTCATCGTCGCCAATCAACCGGGAAATACTGTCTCGCTGCAGGTCATCGTCTTCGACCAGCAACACGCGTTTGACCTTCTGGGTCAGTTTGGCTTCCAGACGCGCGAATACATCCTTGAGTTCTTCGCGGGTGGTCGGTTTGACCGCATAACCAATCGCGCCCATGTGCATGGCCGCTTCGACCCGGTCCTCGACCGAAATCACGTGCACCGGAATGTGCCGGGTTTCGGCATGTTCCTTCAGGCGCTGCAGCACGGTCAGACCGGAATGGTCCGGCAGGCGCATGTCCAGCAGGATAGCGTCAGGAATGAACTGCCGGGCCAGGTCATAACCTTCGTCGGCACCGTGGGCCACCAGGCAGTGATAGCCCAATTCATGGGCCAGGTCGTAGAGGATATGCGCGAAATTCGGTTCGTCTTCCACCACCAAGATGCAGCGACTGGTGAACGGTGCCTTGCCGCGGTCATCGTCGAAGCGTGGAATCTCTTCGTTCATCAACGGCGCCAATGCGATGGGTGCCACATAAGTTGGCGTCGCCACCGGTATGGCCCGCATCGGCACCACGGCTTCTTCGCCCTGTTCAACGTACTGTTGCGGCAACACCAGGGTAAACACACTGCCCTGCCCCGGCGTGCTGGTCACGCTGATGGAACCGCCCAGCAGTGCGGCCAGATCGCGGGAAATCGACAGCCCCAGACCGGTGCCACCGTAACGCCGGTTGGTGGTGCCGTCGGCCTGGCGGAACGCTTCGAAAATGCTTTCGTGCTGATCGTTGGCGATGCCGATCCCGGAGTCGCGGACGCTGAAGGCAATCCCGTCGTTCGGCGCTGCGGCGACGCTCAGGCTGACGCTGCCTTTCTCGGTGAATTTCACCGCGTTGGACAGCAGGTTCTTGATCACCTGTTCCAGACGCTGGCGGTCGGTGAACATCATGGCGGGCGCACCGTCTTGCAACTCGACATGGAACGCGAGCTGCTTGTCCGCCGCCAATGGCTGGAACATCCCGCTCAGACCTTCCACCAGACGCGCAACGCTGGTGTTCTCCGGGCGGATCTCCAGTTTGCCGGCCTCGACCTTGGAGATGTCGAGAATGTCGTTGATCAGGTTGAGCAGGTCATTGCCGGCGGAGTAAATCGATTCGGCGAATTTCACCTGCTCGGCGCTGAGGTTTTCCTGGGGGTTTTCCGCCAGCAACTTGGCCAGGATCAACGAGCTATTCAGCGGCGTTCGCAGTTCGTGGGACATGTTGGCGAGGAATTCGGACTTGTACTTGCTGGAGCGCTGCAACTCTTCGGCGCGCTCCTCAAGCTGACTCTGGGCCTGATTGAGCTCGGTATTCTTCAGGTCCATGGCGTCGCGTTGTGCGGCCAACACTTCGGCCTGTTCGGCGAGTTGCTCGTTGGTTTGTTCCAGCTCGACCTGCTGGGTTTCCAGGTGGGCCTGGGATTCCTTGAGAATCCGCGACTGCTCTTCCAGTTCTTCGTTGGCGGTTTTCAGCTCTTCCTGCTGCACTTGCAGCTCTTCGTTGAGCTGCTGGGTTTCGGCCAGCACCTCCTGCAAACGCTGGCGATAGCGCGCCGCCTCAATCGACGTGCCGATGTTACCGGCAATCAGTTCAAGCAGTTCAATGTCCCGATCAATCAACGGGCGCAGGAAACCCAGTTCGATAACGCCGTTGACCCGGTCATCTTCGCTGGTCGGCACCACCAGCACGCTGCGAGGCAGGCCTTCGCCGAGGCCGGAGCTGACCTTGAAATAGTCGCTTGGCACATTGTCGAGTCGAATCAGGCGTGCCTGTTGCGCCACCTGGCCGACGATGCCTTCATCGCTATAAATATGTTGCTCAAGGGACTCCTGTTCACGGGAGAAACCGTAAGACGCTACGCGCCGCAAGCCACCGTGTTCTTCGCGAACATAGATGGCCGCCACAGCGCTGCCGAGGTACTGCGCACAAAATTGCAGGATGTTGCGCCCCAGCAAATTAAGCGACAGTTGCCCCAACACTTGCTCGGCCAGTTCTGTCTGGCCATTGCGCAGCCAGGCTTGCTGTTCCAGGCGCAGGGCACTGGCCTGCTGCGCAGCCAGTGTGGCGGCGTAGCTTTGCGACAGGTTCATCAGGTCGCGGCGACCGATATAGGCCAGCAAAGCGCTGATGGCGGCAATGAACACCAAATAAAGGCCGATGCTCCAGATCGTGGTGCGCCGCACCTCTTCGTTACGCGTGGCACGCAGCTGCTGCTCCATGTCGATCACGTCTTCGAACTGCTTGCGGACCTCGTCGGTCAAGCGCTTGCCCTTCCCGGCCCGGACCGCGCTGCGGTAGTCGCCGCTGGTTCGCTGCAAGTCGATCATGGTTTGCGCGTAGCTGGCCCACTCCTGCTGTAAGGATTGCAGGCGATGCAGACGGTCGGTCTGAACCGGATTATCAGCCGTCAATTCGAGCAACGTGTTGAGCACGACTTCAACGCGGGGCTTGGCCGTTTCATAGGGTTCGAGAAATTTTTCGTCGCCACTGAGCAGATACCCGCGCATCCCGGTTTCCAGGTCGACCGTCAACTTGACCGCCTCATTGGCGTTATTGATCACCCGGTCGGTGTGCTCGACCCATTGGATCGTCGAGAGCAAATAGGTAATCAGCGACACGAAGAAAACAGCACTGATGGCGCCAACACCCAGCGGAAGGCCGATGTTGCGGCTCAGGAGCTTGCGGAATCGTTGTTCATCAACCAAAGACGCTGAGGTCATGGGGCAGGCCTTTCGAACTATCAGAATTGCGCGAGTTTGCCCCAAAAGTGGTCCATGGATCCATTTTTCTCACATGTTTTAGCCCAAGGTCCTACATTCCGCTGCTCCAGTTCGTGGGCGCGGGTTATCCTTGCCTGACTTGCGCGGCCATTCTTTTTCCTTTCCTTGGGAACTTGTCGGGAGCCGCCACTTACTCATGCAAGAGACCGGCGTTTTCGATTGGCCGGCAACCGCGAATTTCATTTTTTGGGAACCCTTACTATGTCCTCCGACGCGTCCATCATCCTGGTAGTTGAAGACGATGCCATCGTTCGCATGCTGATCGTCGATGTGCTGGAGGAGCTGGAGTTCAGGGTGCTTGAGGCCGACGGCAGCGAAAAGGCGCTGGAGTTTCTCAATGACGAAGACCAGCACATCGATTTGATGATGACCGACGTCGGCCTTCCGGTGATGGATGGTCGTGAGCTGGCAGTTCAGGCGCGCCTGCTGCGGCCAGCATTGCCCATCCTGTTTGCCAGTGGTTATGCCGAAAATATCGATGCGCCCGTGGGCATGCATATCATTGGCAAACCGTTTTCCATTGATCAGTTGCGGGACAAGGTCAAAGGGATTCTTGGCCACTGAAAACAGCATGCCTGCCTGACACACGAGAATTTACAAATAGTCTCATCAACTTTCAAAAAAGTGGATCGCTTACCTTTCTGCGCTTGATGCCTTGGTCGCCCGATTTCGTGGGGGGCCAGGATTAACTTCGTCTTGCGAATCGATAAGAGTCCCCATGCCGCCCGTCAACGCTACTGCAACAGCCTTCCCTACGGTTCCAAACCCAAACCAGACAGCTATGTCGTCACCGGCCAATAAACTTTCCAGTGTGCAAGCGCGCAATAGTTCGTCGCCCGTATATTTTCAGGTGTTACCTAATCAAGTCTTATCAATGAACAGTCTGGCATGTCTAGACGCACAAGCACCGGTTCCACCTCCGGCGCTTTGCGCCAATTTGTTCGGATCTGAAGAAGGGATGATTTTTGATCAAGCCTCCCTTAACAAGGCATGGGCGTCAATTGAGGGTCGATTGCGGACCCAGCCAATGACGGAACGGGATGTTTTACTAACACTCAAGTCCGGTATTCTTCAGACGCCGACTGGTAAAGCGCTTGCACATCTGTTCATCGAGGCAATCATGCGCTCGATCAAGCCGCTCGCAGGAATTACGCCCGAACGATTGCGAGAGTTTGCAGACTGCATCTGTAACATTCCGTCGGAACACTGGTTAGATACTTTAGGAGAAGACACCTACTTTCCCAGCGGCGGTCTGCATGGATATATACAGTCGGAATTGACAACCGCGCGAGCGCATAGAGAACAGCAGATCACCGCAGGTGAATTGCTCGACAACGACACGTGGAAAGCACTGCGTGATTTCACTCAACAAGCGCGAATCTTCATTCGTCCTGCGAGTGCCGGACAACTCAATGAAACCTTGAGTCTACTTGAAGACTATATCGACGTCCGGCCACCCCAGAAAGACGCCAAGATGCTGGTGGATAGATTTCTCCGTGCCATGTGCAAGCCTGGTGCGAATGAGCTTGACCCTTGGGGCACGGGTTTTGCCACAGCGCAGAAACTCAGCGACCAGATTAACGCGATTCAGACCGGCGACACCGCAGAACGTAGTTTGCATGAAGTAATTAATGCCACTGAATCTCAGAGAGCAACCCGCTCCGCAAATGCACCTCGTTACTTCTTGTTTGGCTCACCAACTGATTCGACCTCTACACAAGATACGCAGAACAAGCTGGGGATCTCAGAACTACTGTCGTTGTTACAAGAAATCGACAGCAAGGCCAGTTTTTTTAGCGAAGTCGACACTACAGGGCCTCGATACACCGGAGGTCTAGGGGGAAAGTTGACGTTTGTAGCCAACGCGTTCGGTACGATTGGCGGTGAGGTACTGTCAGCTGCGCGGATCAGCAAGCCAACCCCCCTTCCTTTTACAGCTGTTGGTTTCCCTCTGGAAAACGCAACGCAATGTTTGAACCCCTCATTTCATACCTATACAGGCCAATCGAACATAAGGGACCAGAACACAGACGCTAGCGGTACGGATGGGTTAAATCAGCCGTCACAACAAGACGGAACCGACTTTATAGCGTCCATAAAGCCCCCAGCCGGCACCGGTTCAGAGGAAACGATCAGCAATGATCCGAGCCCTGCTCCGTCTCCCTCTCCTCGGCCGCAGCCCCAGCCACAGCCACAGCCACAGCCCAAACAAAGCCAAGTCTCCCCTCGCTCATTAATGGAACAGGTGGTGGGCCTGGAAGCTGAAATCAATGACTTTATAGCGTCCATAAAGTCCTCAACCGGAACCGGTTCAGAGGAAACGATCAGCAATGACCCGAGCCCTGCTCCGGCATCAGCATCAGCATCAGCATCAGCATCAGCATCAGCATCAGAGACAGTTATTGAGATACTGGAACATTTGTCGCAATTGGCGAGTGAAGTGGTAACCGAAATCGATCGTATGCTGACATTTCCGGGGGCTTCGGCTTCGCCTCCTGAAAGCATACCGTTGGGGGAGCGGGGCTTAAGTGGGCTATTGGAGTCCATGGAAAAAGGTGAGGAATATGATCCTCTCAACGCTCCCGGCCCCTATGCCACTACCGTTGAACCTTCCCCAACATGGCGAGAGACCCTTGCCCCTGCAATCAATCAGTTGGTCTCCCAGCTAGCCTCGGTGCTCAACACCTTTGGTGGATACGCTGTCGGGGCTGCCGCTTCCGGCTATCAATTGGCCAGGAACAATCCAGGGACAACCGCTACCGTGGGTTTAATCGGAACGGGAGGAATCCTCACCGCGCTGGGGACTTACCTTACTTTTTTCAAAGAGCAACTCCCGCAACAGCCGGCCACTGATAAAGAGTTGACCAATACTCCACCGCCTCAGGAAGAAGCCCCCGCGCCGACTCAACAACAGATTGATGATGAATTCGAATTGGACACAGCCACTTCCGTCGATACTCATTCAACACCCATCGCAATCCCGACGACTGACGGGCGCAAGACAACGGTTGATACCACCGTCACTGCAGAGTCTGGCGAAGTCACAACGCCCCGCGACAGTACGACTCTCCCTCAGGAGCGAGTAGATGAAGAAACGACCGTTGTAACAGCCGATTCCATGCCGGACGCTGAACCCGCCATCGTCGAAACCGCTGCATCACATCAAGAACGGGTCGATGACAATATCGAGAGGATCGTCGACACCCCGCTCGCCAAGGGCCAGCCGCCCCTGTCAAAAACCATTCTTGAACGGATGTACCGGTCAACCGCGCAAAACTTGCTCAGAGACGAAGGCCTGCTTCACGAGGTGGCATTACTGCTGAACCAACACACCCAAAGCGACCCCGGAAAAACCTACGTAGATTTGATCCTGGCGGCCGAGGCAGGTTTGCCGGTACAGACTCAGCCTCCTGAGTCGCAGACGACGACTCAATCCACGCCACGCCACGCGCTCGGGCCAAAAAAAGTCAAGCGTGCAGCAACGTTTATTGCCTCCTCCCCTCCATTGACTCACTGGGCGGCAATGTTAGTCGCTGAAAATGTTGACGCCACGGAAAGCACCGCCAGTGACGAAACGCGCCTCAATCAGTACCTGGCAACAATGGCTGCGCTGCAAAATCCTGAGGTCGCTCCTGATCTGGAGATCGAAAATGATATCGGCACCGCTGATGACCCCGCTCTGAGCGTCGCACGCGATGTGATCGTGTTGTTACGTGGCAGGCGCAATGCCCTCTGGGCGGACGCTTCGCGGGCAGCCGGTGACAAGGAATTGTTGACCCGATACACCGAAAAGGTACTCGCGTCCCAGGAGTTCCCGATGACGGACGCCACTGTCGTGGTGCCGACACACTCCACATTCGGTCAGCCCTACCTGAACTTTAAAATGGCGATCACGAACCCGTTCTTTAAAGAGTGGGCTGCCAAGGTCGGACTGGACCTGGCGACGGTGAAGGTTCACCTCGACACCCATAGAATCTCCGGCAGGGCCAATGGGCATCGGACGCAATTCACCCTGACGGACGGTTCCGGCTTGGACAAAGTGTCTGGCCCGATATTCAAGGCAGCCAGAGTCATCAGCCCCACGCATCACACCGTGAAATACCCCCTTCCCGGTGGGGCCGTGCCAATCCAGCAAGTAGCGGGCTTTTATGGAGAACGCGAACTGCCGGACAAGGCCAGTGCTCAATGGCGTGCCAAAGAGCTGATCGCAAACGGGGCGTTTTTCCAGCTCCCGGCTGATGACCCTCTCAGGCCCGCAGAGCTTAGATCCGAAGCTGCCGTTAAAAGCTTAAAACAACATCTCGGGGATCTTTACAGCCATCACCAATTGGTGACGGGCTTGAACAGTCTCATTCAGGGGAAGTCCGATGATGCCCGCGTAAAACTCGATGATGTTTCGATAGGTGCTTCGCCTGATTCAACGTTCGCGCTCAAGCACCCGGTAGAAGCCCAAAAGATGGTCACTGCACGTCGGTATATCACTGCCAGTGGCTGGACAGTGCCAACGAACGTCGCCCAGGCACGTAATCTGGTGGAAGTCCTGACCACGCCTGTTCCCGCTAGCCCGGAGACAGGGAACTTCCAGGGGGCATTGGGTTACCCGCGTTCCTTGACACCCAGTCAACTCAATATCATCACCCGTGAAACGAGCCACTTCTTGGGTAGTAGTGAAGTCAGGGGGCTACTTGAATACCTGTTGGAGGACAAGTCATTCACCACACCGGCCCAGGGCCTGAAGCTCGCGCTGAACTCTGAAGAGGCAGGCACGCTCGACGTGACGGTGCGGGTGAAACTCGATGCTCTACCCACGAAACACAGTAAGCTTGACTACACGTCGGCAGCGCTACTACTCGATCTTGATCCTACCCCAGGCCAGCCGCGCAACCATGTTGCCGGGTATGACTTGACGCAAGAAGCCAACCTGGGCAGAAAACCCTCAGAAGTGGTTTCGGATTTCGAGAAGTACCTTGTGGCGCAAGGCAAAGTAACCGCCAGAACAGCGCCTGTCGCCGCGTATCACTTGTTGGCAGGCACTGCTCCCGAGCTTCTGGTTGAAGGCATACCGGAAAACCTGATCTATAACACACACACATGGACAATGTTCAGGATCGCTGTATCGCAAATAGAGCAACTGTCCCCGGGTGCGTCTCTCGGAATGAAGTTTGCGGACATAATGAAATATGGCGACCTGGAGCCTATTACCGTAGGCCAGGAGATCGCCGCTCAATCGCTTTCGGTAAACCCGCTCATCGATTGGGCTATCGCCAACGGGGTTATCGTAAAAAACGCCAGCGATTCATATACACCGGAGCAGCTGAAGATCGCCGGTGAGAAGTTCCAGAGTGTCAGGGAAGAACTCGCAAGGGCCGGGGGTTATCTGACAGCACCGGTTCCCACCCGAGAAGCACTGGCGAAGGCTGAGCTGGAGCGTGTTTTCGGTAAAAATGTGCCCTTCGAAGCGCCGTGTTTCAGGACTGCACAGATGCCCAGTACGGCACCGGGCTATTCGCTATTGGATATTTACATCACAGGTCGATTTGAGTCGGGGAAATGGAGGTCATCGAATAGCGAAATACCCATTGCAACAGTAGAAACGAAGCTGCCGCGGTTAGAGAATGCTGCCCAACTATTTGAGCGCGAATTCAACAATTATTACAACGACTTGCAAACCGGATCACAGTCGATATTCAAACACCTCGTATCGCAATTACCTATAGAAGACCGCCGGAGCCTGGAGTATGGAACGCAAAAATTTTATTCGTTGCGTAGCGAGGCGATCGTCGATATTGATGTACTGACACCGGAGATAAAGGATGACTATAAAGGTCATCAGGGATTATTGATTCGTTCCGAATACCAGAACAAAGTCGATTACTACGAAGTAATCCCTTCATCTATGCTAATCCGCAAACGTCAAAAATTCCCTGACGCACTTCCTGTTGGGGGAATAGTTCGCCGTGAAAATGATCCAGACAACAGCAATCGGCTCATTCAGGTAGAACGAGCTCGTTTGCTACCTTTTGACTGGAACGCATATAAAAACGGCACCTCCCCCCTGGATAATGTAAATTCAAAGGTGATCATTGACGAAATAGTCCCGAAAACGATGCGAACCAAATTCACTGGATTCGGTTATACCGATGGTGTCGTGCCCAATGCATTTGCACGCGACTCCTGGATAAGCCATATCGCCTCCGTCGCCGTAAATGAACACTTTATTACGGGACGGGAACAATTACGCGACCTGGCAAAAGGTCAAACAACGTGGGAAGCAGAACAGGAACATCAGCGGAAGGTCGCGAATTTTTTCTTTAATTTAGTACCTTTTAAAACATGTGTTGACAACATTCAGAGTGGTGACGTCGAAGATGCAATAGTGGACTGTACGCTCGATGCAGCGGGTTTTGTTATCCCCGGCATCGGTGTCGCAGGCAAAGTCGCCCAGGTCGCGAAGTCTGGCGCAAAGTTCACTCATAAGGCTGCAAAAATATTTTGGCTCACTAGCAGCAACTTAGTGAAAAATGCCAATCCACTCGACGGTGTTGGCGATCTGTTGAAAGCCGGGGCCAATGTAGTGGGCAAACTGGGAGCCCGAGCTTATAGCGCAGCCAACAACGGAATTGAGCAACTCAGAAACCTGTATGGCACGTCACAGGCTGTTGATCCGGTGTTCGTCTCAAAACGGGCGGATATTGCCGAAGGAACTGTCGGTGCCGCGTCGGTCGGCGCCCAGGCTGAAAAAGTCAAAGCCGTTTTCAAGGGCGGCAAATGGTATGACTTCAACCCCGTCAAGAACGAGGCCTACGGCCCGCCACTCGAAAACTTCACCCCGGACAGCGCCATCGCGCTGGAGCGGACAACGTTCAGGGACGGTTCAACCGCCTTCTCCAACTCACGCCTCTTTAACGAAGACTCGCACACGTTCCCGCACTCGTTATTCACCGATGTAGTGGTCGGAAAAAATGTTTTTCGCTTTGATCCGGCTCGACCCACTGTACTCGAAGATTTAACGTCGCCCACGTACAACAAAGAGCTGTCAGATTTTGAAGATGTTTGCAGTATAGGAAACAGAGCCAAGCGTAGCCCTCATACTTGCTTTTCGAAAATAGTCCAGAAGCGATCAACCCGCGCCGAGAAACAACTGCAATCCATCGAACACAAGCGCTTGTATCCATCGAGTGCAACAGGTGGCGGAACTCGTATGGTGGTACATGAACGCCGGATATTTACCATCGCTAACAATGGAAATACTCTAACGCTTGTTCCAGCACCGATGACAGAACCTTTGCAGTTCAGATCCAAAACAAAAGGCAACATTATCAACGACCAATATTTTGGGCTGCCGTCAAAACAAGTTGATGCCCAGCTTGAAAGCAAGACCCGGGTGGTCAGGGTCGACGGAATTGTCCACGGAATAGACGACCAACGAGACGTCAGAGGGCTTCTGGTCAATTACGACTACCAGAACGGGGGAATGAAAACCTATTTGGTCGTGGAGTCAGATGCCGCGCTCTTTTACTATAGCGAATACGATCCTGCGACTGTCAACAACCTCGAACTCAAAAAGATAGACTATCGTTTCGCTGATTCCCTCGATACTGGCCTGATAAAACAACATGGCAAACTTAAAGATCAATACCTCACAGCAGTGGGTCGGCCAATCAACAATGATTTTGTCGCGTTGCCTCCACTGGCGTCCATGTATATGGATTTCGTGCTGCATAAAGGTTACACGCCGCAAAAAATCGAGAATTTGAAGGCAAAAATCGCACTGTTTACGGAGGAAAAGAAACGTGAATTCGTTCTTGCCGTATGGAATAAAGGCAACGGAGGAAACGTCGAAGTCGCCGCCCAAGCCATAAGAGTCGAACCAATAACCAAGGCGCCCGGCTTCGACCAGCTTCCAGCCGCGGATCAAAACCAATTCTATGCCGAAATGGCAAAATCCCAAGTGGACGCACAGTTCAAGGCTACGGGTTTGGGATCGGCTAATAAGGTTGTTGCGAACGATCCGATCGATATGCAGCGTCAGGTGCTCGCCGATCCTGTGGTGATATGGTCCTATAATAGGATCGAGTCACCAGAAGCTGAGGATCTGATATTAAGGACAGGCGCGGGAAACTGTGACCAAGTGGCCTGGACTGCCAAAAAAATCATTGATGAGAGTGGAGGCATTGCCGACGTTTGGACAATGCCGGGCCATGCGTTCACTGTGGTAGGCGTGCCTCGTGGGACGATTGCCAAAACCGTCGACTTCAGCGAGCCTGCTTTCAAAGATGCCTGGGTCGTGGACCCGTGGGGAGGTATCAGTTGCCCCGCATACATGTTTACCGTAAGGCTTGAATTAGAAATGATGGTATGGAAATCGGAAGGAAGAATGCTGTTGGGACCTGATGCCAACGGAGGTATGGTCTGGGAGGGTTCGACCGATGCAGAGTGGATCAACGATATTCTCAATGCAGAGAAAACGCCGGTTTCCTGATTGATTGTAAAAACCGGCGTCGGATTCCGATGCCAGATACATGGCGCCCTTGATCGGGGCGCCAGCTTGCCATTAATGTTCTAATCCCGCCTCGTTCATCCTTTCCCTTACTGTCCTGTTTGTATCAAGGAATCCCCCCTCAATGATTCAACCCTCCGCAACCAAGGTCCTGGTGATCGGCTACGTCTGGCCCGAGCCCCGTTCTTCGGCGGCCAGCGGGCATGTGATGCAAATTCTCGAGGTTTTCCTGCAGCAAGGCTGGGATATCACCTTCAGCAGCCCGGCCGGCTTCGGGGAGCAGCGCGCAGACCTGACGGCATTGGGTATTCATGAAGTGCCGATCGAGCTGAACAACAGCAGCTTCGACACCTTTATCAGCGAACTGCAACCCGACATCGTGTTGTTCGACCAATTCATGATGGAAGAACAGTTCGGCTGGCGCGTCGAAAAACACTGCCCCGCTGCCTTGCGCGTACTTGAAAGTTGCGACTTGCAAAGCCTCAGGCATAGCCGTCATCAGCGGCTCAAGGAGCGTTTGAAGGCCAGTGACGACAACAATGATTTTCGCGAACTGTTCGCCCCGGCGTTGCGCGAAGAGTTTGAGCACATGGCCGATACCGACCTGGCCAAACGCGAGATTGCGGCTTTTTATCGCTGTGATCTGACACTGATGGTTTCGCAAGTGGAAATCGAACTGCTGGTCGAGCAGTTCAGATTTGCGCGCAATCTGCTGCACTGGTGTCCGCTGATGGTCGACCTTCCAGCCTGTTCGCCCGTTCCGTTCGAAGAACGCGCGCATTTTCTCCATATCGGCAACTTTCGCCACGCCCCCAACTGGGATGCGGTGCTGTGGTTGAAAACCGCGATCTGGCCACTGATTCGCGAGCAGTTGCCCGGCGCTCAGTTGCACATCTATGGCGCCTATACACCGCCCAAGGCGACAGCGCTGCATAATCCGGCCCAAGGCTTTCACATCATGAACTGGGCGGAAGATGCCTTGCAGGTCATGTCGGCGGCCCGTGTGTGCATGGCACCCCTACGTTTCGGTGCCGGTATCAAGGGCAAAATTGTCGATGCGATGCTCTGTGGCACGCCTAATGTGACGACGCCAGTGGGCGCGGAAGCGATGCACGGCGAGGAAGCCTGGCCCGGCGCCGTGGTAAATACAGCTCGCGAATTCGCCGATCACGCTGTGCAACTCCACACCGACAAGGCGCGATGGCAGGCAGCACAGGCGCATGGCAATACCTTGCTCGCCAATCGCTATCGGCAATCCCTGCATGGTCCGGCGTTGATTCAAAAACTGAAGGAATGCCAGGAAAATCTGGCGAATATAAGACGGGATAATTTTACCGGCAGCATGTTGCGCCATCATCATCACAAAAGTACCCAATATATGGCGCAATGGATTGAGGCAAAAAATCGAAATCCGCTCGAAGTTATATAACTGGCACGCCATCAGACTCAGCTTCAGCCATACCCATAACGCCGACAAGATACGTTAAGTATCAAGTCGGCGTTTGGCATTTTAGTTGCGCTGATTTATAACTTTCTCGAACTTTCAAAATCAACCTGACACACACGAAAGAGAGTGTGTCTTTCCCAATGCAAGGAAGCATTCATGAATAACGTACCGTTAGAAAACCTTAAAAACAGCCAGTGGATGGCCGCCACTCCAAGTATTGATTCGATGGTACTTGGCGAGTTGATTTTACCTGGCGCCCATAACAGTGGCGTGGACAAGAAAGCCACTTATGCAGCCCCCGCCATTGCTCACTGGGCTGCGTGCCAGAACAACTCCTTTCTTGAACAGTTACAAAACGGCGCCCGCGCACTGGACCTGCGATTGGAGTACGACATTGACTCCAGAGGGGTCGGCACCTTCTGGTTCCAGCACAGCGGCATACGGTCATCGCGCTCGCTGGAAAACCTGATCATGCAGTTAATCCGGTTCCTCGAGGCAAACCCCGACGAGTTCGTGCTGCTGGACTTTCACGAACTGGCAGCCGGCAATAGCGCATTCGACTATCGGGAATTCAACCGCTTTTTGACCGTGCATCTGGGACCAAGGGTCATTCCCTCAAGCAATCGCCACCTCACTCTTGATCAATTGAAAAAGGAAAGTCGTGTCCAGCGCGTATGGTTGGCTGCTGCACGCCACCCGGCCCTGGACAGAGAATTTTTCCTGCCGGATATCGAGCATTTCTGGAGCGGGATTGGCACCACCAGCATCAGCGAGTTGCAGGCTCACATCGCAAACGTGTTACGGGCGCCTTACTTCAGCTCAATGCCATGGTCGCTCTCTGCAACCAGCTATACGATTGCTATGGGGCCGCTGGATATCAAGGAGCACCTCGATCGGTGGTTCCATCCTGACAACAGTTGGGTCCACTCGTGCAGCATTATCAATGCGGATTTCTTCGAAGAGTCGCGCCTCGTGCAGAACTGCCGCACCGCTAACATAATCCGGGCGCAGCAACGCGATAAATAAATAGCACCGCTGCGTTAGTTCGACAGGCTAATGTTTGGCTTCATATAACGTGAAGCCACTTTTACTTGGGAGTGGGCTTACTCTGACAAAGGAATCGCCATGCCAACTTCAGGCAGCGGAATGCTCAATAAACAAACCTGGATGAGTCTTGTCCTTGATATCGACAAGCTAAAACTGACCGATATTGTCTGGCCCGGTGCACACAATGCCGGTGTGGACAAAAAGGCATCCAGCCAGGATGCCGTGGTCGGTCACTGGACAAGCTGCCAGAACGATACGTTTGCCTGGCAACTGGCTAACGGCGCCCGGGCTTTTGATATCCGTCTCGGTTACACGCAAAGCCCGGAACCGCAGTTCTACTTTCACCACAATGGCTTTCGCTCCGGTCGTGACCTCGATGAGTTGATCGACGCGGTGCTGCAGTTTCTCGATCGAAATCCGGACGAATTCATCGTGTTGGACTTCCATCAATTGGGGGATGGTGATGATTCATTCGACCATAAGAAACTCAGTGATCGGCTGGTGCGTCGACTCGGGTTGCGCGCCATCCATCCCGCCGACGCCGTTAAAACGGTCGGAGAGCTCAAACGAACGAGCCGACTTCGCAGGATTATCCTGGCGGCGCCTTTCCACTCCGGCATGGACCGTGACTATTTCTGGCCACGCATCCCCCACAAATGGCACGACAGCACATTCACCGATGCGGGCGAACTGCAACGTCACATTGCCAGGACGCTGGAGGATGCCCCTTACGAGACGTTTCTCTGGTCACTGTCGGCGACTTGCTACTCCTTGCTCGGCGGTCCTGCGAATATCAAGCGTCAGCTCAATCATTGGTTCAGCACCACGGGTGGCTGGGTCACCCGGTGCAGCATCATCAGCACCGACTTTTTCGACGAGTCCGACATCGTTCGTTATTGCTGGAGCGCCACCAGCATGAAAGCCGTGTACGGCCACGCCCTGCATGAGCCGCAAGACCGGCAGTAAGTTTTCGGGCGACTGCGAACTGGTATTTGCGGCGTCGAAAGAGGCATGATCAACAGGCAGAAACAAAAAAAAGCGACCTGCCATGACCCGAATCGCCAGAGTCACCGACCCTTCGTATGAATTGATGGACGACCACAACGGGTTGTCCATCATCTATCGCCAGCACGGTTTCCCCTGTCCGTTGGTGCGCTGGCATTTTCACAAGGAGTACGAACTGCACTTGATCGTCGCCAGTTCGGGCAAGGTGTTCATCGGCGATTACATTGGCAATTTTTACCCCGAAAGCCTGTTTCTCACCGGCCCCAACCTGCCCCACAACTGGATCAGTCAGGTGGCCGAAGACGAAGTCGTGCCCAAGCGCGACATGCTGGTCAACTTCACCGACGAGTTGTTCGACAGCGGCTATCAGGTGTTCGCCGAACTCAAGACCCTGGCCCCGCTACTGGAGCGCGCGAAGTACGGCATCGAGTTTCGTGGCAAGCACACGATTCGCAGGGCGATGGACCTGATGCAACGCATCGCCGATAGCAGCGGCGTGACCCGGCTCGGGCACTTTTTCATTTTGCTGGAGGTGCTTGCTGCATCTGATGACTATCAATTGCTGTCCGGCGCAACCACGCCGCAACTGGCGGATGAACACAACATCGACCGCACTAACCGCGCGGTGGATTACATTTTTGCCCATTACGCCCGGGACTTGACGCTGGAAGAAGTCGCCGAGCATCTGGGCATGAAACCGACCTATTTCAGCCGGGTATTCAAGCAGGCGACCGGACGCAACTTCATCGAATTCGTCAATCGGCTGCGTATCAGCAAGTCCTGCGAATTGTTGGCGGATGGCGATAAACCGGTGACCGATGTCTGCTTCGAGTCAGGTTTCAACAACATTTCCAATTTCAACCGGCGCTTTCAGCAACTCAAGGGCATGACGCCTTCGCACTACCGACGATTGGTGGTGCAGCGATTGACCGAACAAAACCTGGGCTGATACCTGAATAACCTGTGGGCGCAAATCGTTCTTGCAGGTACGGTGTTTAAGCTTCAAACCTGTACGTATTCGATATCGCCCCCGCGCTGTAAACCCCTTCCCTGCGTCTACGCCTTCAAACTCCAGTGCAAAAAAGTATCGATTAAAGTGCGACTGATGATTTGTCTCGCCCGCGATTGAAGGCTGTAATCAGCACAGATTCTTCCTGCCTTCGGAAGACACAAAAACAATAACTGTCCTTCTGTAACCCGCCGGGTGCAGAAAAGGAGTGCACGATGCAACCTTCTGTAAAAGCTCTGCTTGCCCTCACCTGCATGACCCTCAGCAGCGTCAGCCTTGGCGCCCAGACCCTGACCATCGCCACCGTCAACAACAGCGACATGATCCGTATGCAGAAGCTCTCGAAAACCTTCGAGGCCGAGCACCCGGACATCAAGCTCAACTGGGTGGTGCTTGAAGAAAACGTCTTGCGTCAGCGCCTGACCACCGACATCGCCACCCAGGGCGGGCAGTTCGACGTGCTGACCATCGGCATGTACGAAGCGGCATTGTGGGGTACCAAGGGTTGGCTGGAGCCCATGAAGGATTTGCCCGCCAGTTATGACCTCGACGACGTGTTCCCGTCGGTACGTGAAGGCCTTTCGGTGAAAGGCTCGCTGTATGCATTGCCGTTCTACGCTGAAAGTTCGATTACCTACTACCGCACCGATCTGTTCAAAGACGCCGGCCTGACCATGCCCGAGCGCCCGACCTGGACCCAGATCAGCGAGTTCGCCAGCAAACTCACCCACAAGGATAAGGAACAGTACGGCATCTGCCTGCGCGGCAAGGCCGGTTGGGGCGAGAACATGGCGCTGATTACCACCGTGGCCAACGCCTACGGCGCGCGTTGGTTCGATGAGAAGTGGCAACCGGAATTCAACGGCCCTGAATGGAAAAACGCGCTGAACTTCTACGTCGACACCATGAAAAAATCCGGCCCGCCGGGTGCATCGAGCAACGGCTTCAACGAAAACCTCGCCTTGTTCAACAGCGGCAAATGCGCCATCTGGGTTGATGCCAGCGTCGCGGGTTCGTTCGTCACCGACAAGACCCAGAGCAAGGTCAGCGATCACGTCGGCTTCACCTACGCGCCCCATGAAGTCACCGATAAGGGTTCGGCCTGGTTGTATTCCTGGGCGCTGGCGATCCCGACCAGCTCCAAGGCGAAAGACGCAGCGAAAACGTTCAGTGCCTGGGCCACTTCCAAGGAATATGGCGCGCTGGTCGCCGAGAAAGACGGCATTGCCAACGTGCCGCCAGGCACCCGCGCTTCGACCTACAGCGACGCTTACATGAGCGCTGCGCCGTTTGCCAAGGTGACACTTGAATCGCTGAAGGCGGCGGACCCGAGCAAACCGAGCGCCAAACCGGTGCCGTATATCGGCATTCAATTGGTGACGATTCCTGAGTTCCAGGGCATCGGCACCCAGGTCGGCAAATCCTTCTCGGCGGCGCTGATCGGCCAGACCACGGTCGACCAGGCCCTCGCCGCGGCCCAGCAAACCACCGAACGTGAGATGAAGCGCGCCGGTTACCCCAAGTAACCCCGAATCTCTGTAGGAGCCGGCTTGCTGGCGATGAACGATAACGCGGTCCACCTGAGGGACCGCATCGTGGCAATCGCGAGCAAGCTTGCTCCTACAGCTGATCTCATTCGCCTGTAGCCAATCGGTTTGATCACCATGAATACTTCAACTGCCAAAGCTCACATGGACATCCCCCAACCGCTGCGCAAAAGTCGCCTGGCCAACCCCGGCTGGTTCCTGGTCAGTCCTTCGGTGGCCCTGTTGCTGCTATGGATGATCGTGCCGTTGGGCATGACGGTCTACTTCTCGACCATTCGCTACAACTTGCTCAATCCCGGCGAGAACGAGTTCGTCGGGCTGGAAAACTTCACCTACTTCCTCACCGATTCCGGCTTCCTGCCCGGCGCTACCAACACGCTGTTGCTGGTGGGCAGCGTGCTGCTGATCAGCGTGGTGTTCGGCGTGTTGATCAGTGCACTGCTGGAGGCCAGTGAATTTCTCGGTCGCGGCATTGTGCGGGTGATGCTGATCTCGCCGTTCTTCATCATGCCCACGGTCGGTGCGCTGATCTGGAAGAACCTGATTTTCCATCCGGTGTCGGGGATTCTCGCCTACGTCTGGAAACTGTTCGGCGCGCAACCGGTGGACTGGCTGGCGCACTACCCGTTGCTGTCGATCATCATCATTGTCTCCTGGCAATGGCTGCCCTTCGCGATCCTGATCCTGATGACCGCCATGCAGTCCCTCGACCAGGAACAGAAAGAAGCCGCGCGCCTCGACGGCGCCGGCCCCATCGCGATTTTCTGGCACCTGACCCTGCCGCACCTGGCACGGCCGATTGCGGTGGTGGTGATGATCGAAACCATCTTCCTGCTCTCGGTGTTCGCCGAAATCTTCACCACCACCAACGGCGGCCCCGGCTACGCCTCGACCAACCTCGCCTACCTGATCTACAACCAGGCGCTGGTGCAGTTCGACGTCGGCATGGCCTCGGCGGGCGGGTTGATTGCGGTGGTGATCGCCAACATCGCGGCCATCGTGCTGGTGCGGATGATCGGCAAAAACCTGACAGATAAAGCCTGAGGCCTGCCATGACTCTTCAACAATCCCGCCGCCTGCAAAGCCTGCTGCTCGGCACCCTGGCCTGGGCCATTGCGATCGTGATTTTCTTCCCGATCTTCTGGATGGTGCTGACCAGTTTCAAAACCGAAATCGACGCGTTCGCCACGCCTCCACAATTCATCTTCACGCCGACGCTGGAAAACTACCTGCACATCAACGAGCGCAGCGATTACTTCAGCTTCGCCTGGAACTCGGTGGTGATTTCCTTCAGCGCCACGGCCCTGTCGCTGCTGATCGCGGTGCCGGCCGCTTACTCCATGGCGTTCTACGAAACCCAGCGTACCAAGGGCACGCTGCTGTGGATGCTCTCGACCAAGATGTTGCCGCCGGTGGGCGTACTGATGCCGATCTACCTGCTGGCCAAGAGTTTCGGCCTGCTCGACACGCGTATCGCGCTGATCGTGATCTACACCCTGATCAACCTGCCAATCGTGGTCTGGATGATTTACACCTACTTCAAAGACATTCCCAAGGACATCCTCGAAGCCGCCCGCCTCGATGGCGCCACGCTGTGGCAGGAAATGGTCCGGGTGCTGCTGCCGATTGCCAAAGGTGGCCTGGCCTCCACGGTGCTGTTGTCGCTGATTCTGTGCTGGAACGAGGCGTTCTGGTCGCTGAACCTGACCTCGTCGAAGGCCGCGCCGCTGACTGCGTTGATCGCTTCGTACTCAAGCCCCGAGGGGTTGTTCTGGGCCAAGTTGTCGGCGGTCTCAACCCTGGCGTGTGCGCCGATCCTGATCTTTGGCTGGATCAGCCAGAAGCAATTGGTCCGCGGCCTGTCGTTCGGTGCCGTGAAATAGCCCTCAAAGAACAAGTACAAAAGGAGCGCCACCATGGCCAACCTGAAAATCAAGAATCTGCAAAAAGGCTTCGAAGGTTTTTCCATCATCAAGGGCATCGACCTTGAAGTGAACGACAAGGAATTCGTAGTCTTCGTCGGCCCGTCAGGCTGCGGCAAATCCACTTTGCTACGGTTGATCGCCGGCCTGGAGGAAGTCAGCGGCGGCACCATCGAACTCGATGGCCGCGACATCACCGAAGTCAGCCCGGCCAAACGTGACCTGGCGATGGTGTTCCAGACCTACGCGCTGTACCCGCACATGAGCGTGCGCAAGAACATGTCGTTCGCCCTCGATCTGGCCGGCGTGCCCAAGGCCGAGGTGGAAAAGAAAGTCGGCGAAGCCGCGCGCATTCTTGAACTGGGGCCGATGCTCGAGCGCAAGCCCAAGCAATTGTCCGGCGGCCAGCGCCAGCGCGTGGCGATCGGCCGGGCCATTGTGCGCAACCCGAAAATTTTCCTGTTCGACGAACCGCTCTCCAACCTTGACGCGGCGCTGCGGGTGCAGATGCGTCTGGAGTTACTGCGCCTGCACAAAGACCTGCAAGCGACGATGATCTACGTGACGCACGACCAGGTCGAGGCCATGACCATGGCCGACAAAGTCGTGGTACTCAACGGCGGCAAGATCGAGCAAGTGGGCTCGCCACTGGATCTGTATCACCAGCCGGCCAACCTGTTCGTCGCCGGTTTTCTCGGCACGCCGAAAATGGGTTTCCTCAAAGGCCGGATCACCCGGGTCGACGGCCAGGGTTGCGAAGTACAACTTGATGCCGGTACCCGCATCAGCTTGCCGCTGAACGGCGCCAACCTGAGCGTCGGTGGCGCGGTGACGCTGGGTATTCGTCCGGAACACCTGGAGCTGGCCAAACCCGGCGACTGCACGTTGCAAGTCACCGCCGACGTCAGCGAACGCCTGGGCAGCGACACCTTCTGCCATGTGCGTGCGGCCTCCGGCGAAGCACTGACCATGCGCGTGCGCGGCGACCTGGCGAGCCGCTACGGCGAAACCCTGAGCCTGCACCTGGACGCCGGGCACTGCCATTTATTCGATGCCGACGGCGTGGCGCTGACCCGTCCTCTGCGCGTTGCCGCCTGATTTCCGAGAGTTTGCGATGAAACTGAATAAACAGAACCTCAACCGCCTCGCCCCCGAAGTGACCCTGCCCGCCTACGCCCTGAGCGACACGCGCCAAGGCATCGCCCACATCGGCGTCGGCGGTTTCCATCGCGCCCATCAGGCGTATTACACCGACGCCCTGATGAACACCGGCGAAGGCCTGGACTGGGCCATTTGCGGGGTCGGCTTGCGCGCCGAAGACCGTCGTGCCCGCGAAGACCTCAAAGAACAGGATTACTTGTTCACCCTGTTTGAGTTGGGTGACACCGATGACACCGAAGTCCGGGTCATTGGTGCCATCCGCGATATGTTGCTGGCCGAGGACGGTGCGGCAGCGCTGATCGACAAACTCGCCGACCCGCAGATTCGCATCGTATCCCTGACGATCACCGAGGGCGGGTACTGCATCGACGACAGCAACGGCGAATTCATGGCCCATTTGCCGCAGATCCAGCACGATCTGGCCAACCCGGACGCACCGAAAACCGTATTCGGTTTTCTATGCGCCGCACTGGCCAAGCGCCGGGCCGCGGGTACGCCTGCGTTCACCTTGATGTCCTGCGATAACCTGCCGCACAACGGCGCGGTGACCCGCAAGGCATTGCTGGCCTTCGCCGGGCTGCGTGACGCCGGTTTGCGCGACTGGATAGCGAGCAATGTCAGCTTCCCCAATGCCATGGTCGACCGCATCACGCCGATGACCAGCACTGCGCACCGCCTGCAACTGGCGGACAAGCACGGGGTGGACGACGCCTGGCCGGTGGTCTGCGAACCGTTTGTACAATGGGTGCTGGAAGACAAGTTCGTCAATGGTCGCCCGGCCTGGGAACAGGTCGGCGTGCAGTTCACCGACGACGTCACGCCTTATGAAGACATGAAAATCAAGCTGCTCAACGGCAGCCATCTCGCGCTGACGTATCTCGGCTTTTTGAAGGGCTATCGCTTCGTCCACGAAACCATGAACGACCCACTGTTCGTACGCTACATGCGTGCCTACATGGACCTCGACGTCACCCCGCAACTGGCGCCGGTGCCGGGCATTGACCTGACTGATTACAAGAACACACTGGTGGCGCGTTTCTCCAATCAGGCGATTGCCGATCAACTGGAGCGGGTGTGCTCGGACGGTTCGTCGAAGTTTCCCAAGTTCACCATTCCGACCATCAACCGCCTGATCGCCGATGGCCAGGAGACCAAACGTGCTGCACTGGTGGTGGCGGCGTGGGCCTTGTATTTGAAGGGGGTGGATGAGAATGGCGACACCTATTCGATACCGGACCCGCGAGCGGCGTTCTGTCAGGCGTTGGTGGCCGATGATGTGTTGATCACCCAGCGTTTGCTGGAGGTCGAGGAGATATTCGGCACGGCGATCCCGCGTTCTGCGGAGTTTGTCGCAGCGTTCGAGTGGTGCTGCAACAGTTTGCGCGAGGTGGGGGTGACGCGGACGCTGGAGCGGGTGCTGGTTTGAGTGCCGCGATGAATTGACTGCCGTCATCGCGAACAAGCTTGCTCCTACAGGTTTTGTGTCGTTTGTTGATAGGTGACTCGACGCGCACCCAGGAGCAAACTTGCTCGCGATCAGGCCAACCGGGATCGACCTGACACACTAAGGATCTGCCATGGCAAATCAACAATTATTCCTCGGCATCGACTGCGGCACCCAAGGCACCAAAGCCATCATCCTCGACGCCGTCAGCGGTGAGGTACTGGGCCTCGGTGCCGCCTCTCACACGATGATCAGCGGCGCCAACGGCCGTCGCGAGCAAGACACCACTCAATGGCTGGAAGCCTTTGCCCTCGCCACCCGCCGCGCCTTGCTCGCAGCCGACGTCGATGGCCAGGACATCCTCGGCATCGGTGTCTCCGGCCAGCAACATGGCTTGGTCTTGCTCGATGATCAGGGCCAAGTGCTGCGCCCGGCCAAACTCTGGTGCGACACCGAAACCAGCGCAGAGAATGATCGTCTGCTCGAGCATCTGGGCGGCGAGAAAGGTTCGCTGGAGCGCCTGGGCGTAGTCATCGCACCGGGCTATACCGTGTCCAAACTGCTGTGGACCAAGGAGCAGCACCCAGCGGTGTTTGCCCGAATCGCCCACATCCTGCTGCCCCACGATTACCTGAATTTCTGGCTCACCGGCCGCAGTTGCAGCGAGTATGGCGATGCTTCAGGCACGGGCTACTTCAACGTGCGCACCCGCCAATGGGATTTGCAGATACTGCGCGACATCGATCCCGGCGGACGCCTGCAAGCGGCGCTGCCGGAACTGATCGACGCGCACGCCGCGGTCGGCACGATCCTGCCGGCAATCGCCGAACAGTTGGGTATCAATCCGAAGGCGCTGGTCTCCAGCGGTGGTGGCGACAATATGATGGGCGCCATCGGCACCGGCAACATTCGCCCGGGGGCCATTACCATGAGCCTCGGGTCGTCCGGCACGGTATACGCCTATGCCGATCGACCGACCGTCAGCCCGGACGCGGCAGTCGCCACGTTCTGTTCTTCCAGCGGCGGCTGGTTACCGTTGATCTGTACCATGAACCTGACCAATGCCACCGGGGTTATTCGCGAATTGTTCGACCTTGATATCGAGCGCTTCAACGCGCTGGTTGCCCAAGCCCCCATCGGCGCGGAAGGCGTGTGTATGCTGCCGTTTCTCAATGGTGAACGCGTCCCCGCCCTGCCCCACGCCACCGGCAGTGTGCTGGGCCTGACCATGACCAACCTGACCCAGGCCAACCTGTGTCGCGCGGTAGTCGAAGGCACCACCTTCGGATTGCGTTTCGGGCTGGACCTGTTGCGGCAAAATGGCTTACAAAGCCGCAGCATCTGCCTGATCGGCGGCGGCTCGAAAAGTCCGGTATGGCGGCAAGTGGTCGCCGACATCATGAACACGCCGGTGATCTGCACCGAACAAAGCGAAGCCGCGGCCCTCGGGGCGGCGATTCAGGCGGCGTGGTGCAAGTCCTGGGCAAACGGGCACGAGGACAGCCTGGCGGATCTGTGCGAGCGCTGCGTCAAGCTCGATCTGGCCAGTGAAACCCTGCCAATTGCAGAAAACGTCGTCGCCTCGCAGCAGGCCTACGAACGCTATCAACAGCATGTCGCAACCCTTTAAAGAGCGAACAATTATGTATCTGGTGTGTGGCGAAGCGCTGTTCGATTTCTTCAGTGAAGACGACGCCAGCGGTCTGGCTTCCAAAGTGAATTTCAAGGCGATTGCCGGCGGTTCGCCGTTCAATGTCGCGGTAGGCTTGCGCCGTCTGGGAGTGGACGCGGCGTTGTTGGCCGGGCTGTCTACCGACTACCTCGGCCGGCGACTGCTGCAAGTGCTGCAGGATGAAGGCGTACAAACCGACTACCTGGTGGACTTCGCCGCGCCGACGACACTGGCCATGGTCGCCGTCGGCGCCAATGGCTCGCCACACTACAGCTTCCGTGGCGAAGGCTGTGCTGACCGTCAGTTGAAACCGGAACACCTGCCGGCGTTGGGTCCGCAGGTGCGCGGCTTGCACATCGGTTCGTTTTCGCTGGTGGTACAACCGATTGCCGACACCCTGTTGGCGTTGGTACGCCGGGAAAGCGGCAAACGCTTGATCAGCCTCGATCCGAACGTGCGCCTCAACCCTGAGCCCAACATCGAGTTGTGGCGTTCGCGGATTGCCACGCTGGTCGAGCACGCCGACCTGATCAAGGTCAGCGATGAAGATTTAAGCCTGTTGTATCCCGAACAGGATCCTGCGCGGGTCATTGATGGCTGGTTGCAGCATCGTTGTCAGTTGGTGTTCCTGACCCGTGGTGGCGAGGGTGCCACGGTGTTCAGTCGAGCGCATGGTTCGTGGTCGGTTCCGGCCTGCGCGGTCAAGATTGCCGACACCGTGGGCGCGGGCGATACCTTTCAGGCGGCATTGATCACCTGGCTGACCGAGCAGCAACTGGATTCAGTTGAAGGGTTGCGTGAGCTGAGTCGCGAGCAGATCGAGACGATGTTGCGGTTTGCGGTTCAGGCGGCGGCGCTGACGTGCAGCAAGACCGGGCCGGATTTGCCTTATCGGCAACAGTTGGTTATTGACTGAATTCGCGGGGGTGGATCCGCCGAACGGTAGTGGCAAAGCGACAGGTGGCGTTCAGGTGAATTAACCAATGCTTAATCGTGCAGTCCAACAATAACTGGACCGCACGCCCTCAGAGCCCTCTGACGCCCAGTGCGGCAGGTTCGACGATACGTCGAGCTGACTTCCGTCTGCACTGGAGATCGCCCCTATGAACACGCGCGTCTTGCTCGTTTCTTCAGCCTTTGTCTGTGTCGCCTTTTCAGGTTTCGCCCTGGCTGACACCACCTCCGCTCAACCTGTGGCTTCGTATCATTACGGCATGCCACTGCATGTGGGCAAAGTGATAGCCCTGACCGAGCCCACCACGCTGGAATGCCAAGTGGTCACGGCAAAGATGACGTATATCGATGAACAGTCGGGTAGACCCGCCGAACTGGCCTACCGAAAACTGTCGGACGCTTGCAGTTATCAGAACTGACGGTCGCACTGGCGCTGGGCCTGGCGTTTTTTTCCAGGCCCAGCTCTCGCAAGACATTGAAATCGAGCGTTAGAACGCTTTGCCGACCACGCGACGATGCTCGCTTTGCACGTGATGGTTTCCGAGATCGGTGCGCAAGTCTGCAATCAATTCGTGGATTTCCCGACAACTATTCAGATGTTGGGCATCGATATCTGTTCTCAAGAGATCGAGGGTATCGGTGCCACCGTCGGCGTAAACCTTGACGGTCATCTTCAGCTCCGGAGATAGCGAGCATTGACAACGTTTGGGCAAAAAACTGCTTTCAATGATGTTGCGAAGTTCCAAGGCAGAAAGAAACATGGCGACCCTCTCCTTTGTGAGATTGCCAAACAACTATCGAGGCTGGCTCATGTGAAATCCCGGTCAGCTTGAGAACAGCTACAGCATAAAACATGCCTTGAATTTAGCTTTGCAGCTCATCGGTAAATCAACGGTTTAGTTTAACAACAGGTAACAGCGGTCATGCATTTTGCAACAAAGGCCTCATGCGGCCCTGCAATTTGCACTCACATAGTGCGTTTGCATCGGTTGCCTGCGACAGGGAGAATGCGCGCAGGCGAGCGTTCGCCCTCTGTCTTACACGCAAGGAGGCATCATGAATCCCTCGATCTTTCGCACATCCCTCGCCATTTTCGTCGCAGCCGTGTCGAGCGTAGCCCACTCGGCGTCCCTGGAAAAAATCGCGCCCTTTCCTAAAGCCGAAAATGGCTTCAGCCGCCAGGTCATACACCTGGCACCACAACCCCGGGAAGACGATTTCCGGGTTGAAATTCTCGCGGGTAAGACCCTCACCGTCGACTGTAATCGCCAACGCCTGGGCGGCATGCTCGAAGAAAAGAACCTCGAAGGCTGGGGCTATCCGTTCTACCGCCTGGAAAAGGTTATCGGTCCCATGAGCACCTTGATGGCCTGCCCCGACGGCAAGAGCAAGCAGGATTTCGTGCCCGTTGTCGGTGACGGCTTCATGCTGCGCTACAACAGCAAATTGCCGGTCGTGCTTTATGTGCCCAAGGACATCGAAGTCCGCTATCGGGTCTGGTCGGCATCGAGCACGGTCGAAAAGGCCGTCAACGAGTAACCTGCCCGCTTCACGCCGAGGCGACGCTGATCGCGGCGCGCTCGGCGACATGGCGCAGGCTGTCGAAATTGATATTGGCACCCGAGTCGATGGCCACCAGCGTCTGCCCGCGGATACCCGTGCGGGCCACGTATTTCTTGATGCCGGCCACGGCCAAGGCGCCGGATGGCTCAGTGATCGAGCGGGTGTCGTCGTAGATATGCTTGATCGCGGCACATAGCTCATCGTTACTCACCGTCTGCACTTCATCCACGCAAAACCGACACACCTCAAACCCGTGAGCGCCGATTTGCGCAACCGCCACGCCGTCGGCAAAGGTCCCGACGTTGGGCAGCACCACGCGCTCATCAGCCTCTAAGGCGGCCTGCAAACAGGCGGAGTGTTCCGACTCAACTCCGATGATGCGCACCTGCGGTCGAAGGTATTTAACGTACGCGGCGATGCCGGCGATCAAGCCGCCACCCCCAACCGGTATAAAGATTGCGTCGAGCGCCCCCTGGTGCTGACGCAGTATCTCCATCGCCACAGTACCTTGCCCGGCAATCACATCCGGATCATCAAACGGCGACACGAACGTCCTGCCGCTTTGTTCTGCCAGCTCCAGCGCTCTGGCCAGGGCAAACGGAAAGCTTTCACCGTGCAGCACCGCCTCAGCGCCACGGCTGCGAACGCCGAGCACCTTCAGCTCCGGTGTCATGGCCGGCATGACAATGGTTGCGGCAATGCCCAGCTCGCGTGCGGCATGCGCCACGCCCTGGGCATGATTGCCAGCGGAAGCGGTGATGACACCCCGCGCCTTCTGCTCATCAGTCAATTGCACCAGTTTGTTGTAGGCGCCACGGATCTTGAAGGAAAAGGTCGGTTGCAAGTCTTCGCGCTTCAACAGAATTTGATTTCCCAGTGCTTCGGACAACGCAGGCGCCGCTTGCAACGGCGTTCGCACCGCCAATTCATAGACGGGCGCCGCGAGGATTTTTTTCACGTAGTGTTCAAGCAAGGCTTGTTGTTGGGCGGTGTAGCTCATGGCTGTCTCCGGTATGCAGGGTCGGCGACCTTGCTGATAAAGCCCTGAGACAGAAAGTGAAAACCCGCCTCTAGGGCGGGTTGGGTGCTGCAGTCGTGAGCTAGCCCGCCAAATGAGGAATGGCGGTAATAATGCTTGGCTGGCAGCGCAATACAGTGGAAGTCATGGCCGGAAATTAGCCGGGCGCGCGGGCCAAGTCAATGGTAAGTCGCCGTCGATTCCAAGATGACATCGCGAGCAGGCCCGCTCCTGCAGGTTTGCTGACGTCGCAACAACACTGTGGGAGCCCGCTGCCAGCGATCACGACATAACACTCACCCGATTCATTTCGCCAAGCGCTTGAGCCCCATCACCATCACTCCCGCCCCAAGCATCATCGCCGTCAAAAACAACGGGTACGACACCCACCACGGTGTTCCAGCGGTCATCATGCTGAACTCGGACATGCCGCCGATGCTGGCGATCAGGTTCAGCGGCAGGAACACCACGTTGATCAACGTCAGTTTGCGCAACAGGTTGTTCATACTGTTGTTCATCAGGTTGCCCCGCGCATCGATCAGCCCGGAGAACACTGTCGAGTAGATTTCCGCCTGTTTGTAGCATTGGTTGTTTTCGATGATCAGGTCGTCGATCAGGCCGAGGGCATGGGCGCCAAAGTGTTCCTTTTCCGCGTGGTTGCGCAGCCGGGTGAGTACCGCGCCATTGCTGTGGATCGCGTTGATGTAATAGATCAGGCTTTCGCTGAGATTGAACATCTGGATCAGGTGCTGGTTCTGCATCGATGCGTTGAATTTCTGTTGCAACTCCCGGGCAACCAGCTTGATGACTTTGAGGTGCCCCAAATAGTGGTGGATGTTGTTGAACAGCAAGTCGAGCAATACATCCAGCGGCGTGTTCAAGGCCTGCCGCTTGCCCAACCCGCCAAGCGGCGCGTCATCGATGGCAATGACCAAGAGACGATCCGGACTGAACAGCAACCCACAGGATGACACCTCAAACGCCAGGCTGTCGGCTCCGGAGTAGCTTTCCGGGTGCTTCCAGATCAGGAACAGGTTGTCGGGGTGAAACTCGATACGCGACACCTCGTCAGGGTCCAGTGCCGACGCCAGAGCGTGTGCATCGAGTTTGAAATGGCTATGCAGCAAATCGCGCTCGGCCGCATCGGGATTGCTGAACAGCATGACCGGGGCGTCCAGCCGGTCGACGGCGTGCAACGCGCCATGGGTCAATTCAAAGCTCTTGATCATCGCCTGATCACCAGGCCTGGCCGCGTCGCTTCAGTTCCAGGCGTCGCACAAACTCCTCAAGCACCAGCGAGTACAGATCGTCCTGCAAGTAGGCATCTTCGATACCGGCGTCCATGTTCGGGTTGTCGTTCACCTCGATCACCACCACTTTGTCACCCGACTGTTTCAGGTCAACGCCGTACAAGCCATCACCGATCAGGTTCGCGGTCTTCACCGCCAGTTCCACCACCGCTCGCGGCGCTTCGTGAACGGCCAGGGTCCGGCACTCACCGTTGATGTCCTGGCCTTTGGCTTTGTGGTTATAGATTTGCCAATGCCCCTTGGACATGAAGTACTGGCAGGCAAAGATCGGTTTGCGGTTGAGTACGCCAATGCGCCAGTCGTATTCGGTGTAGAAAAATTCCTGTGCCAGCAACAGCACCGAGTGTTCGAACAGTTCGGCGGTGGCTTCGAGCAGCGCTTGCTGACTTTCGACTTTGATCACCCCCCGGGAAAAACATCCGTCGGGGATCTTCAGCACCAATGGAAAGCCAAGGCGTTCGCCCACCCGCTCGAAATCTTCCGGTCGTTCCTTGTAGAGGATTTCGGTCGCGGGCATGCCCAGTTGGTGACTCTTGAGCAAGTCGGTCAGGTACACCTTGTTGGTGCAGCGCAGGATCGACGCCGGGTCGTCCATCACCACCAATCCTTCGCTCTCGGCCTTCTTGGCGAATCGGTACGTGTGGTTGTCGACGCTGGTGGTCTCGCGTATGAGCAAGCCGTCGTATTCAGCGATCCGCGAATAATCCTTGCGCTCGATCAGTTCGACGTCGATGCCCAGCGTCCTGCCGACCCTGACAAAATTATCCAGCGCCTTGGCATTGGAGGGCGGCAAGGCTTCCTGGGGATCATGCAGGATGGCCAGGTCGTATCGGGCCAATCGCCGGGACCGGGGCTGACGCCAGATCTTGCGACTGAAACTGTCGAGGGAATGCGCAAACTGATCTTCCTGATCTTCGCGCAACTTGTGCAGCGCGCCGGACTTGATGCCTTCGATGTGCCAACCATTAGTTCTACGAAACTCAACTAACAAGATCGGACAAGCAAACACTTCAAATAACTGTCGCGCCAAATCCTGCAGCGGCTCGATATTAGTCCTGCCGAAATAAAGGGTCAGGGTAAAGCCTTCGGTATCACTGTAAGCATGGTGACTCAGGGCTTTCTCCAGGGTTTTATCGAGGTCATCCAGCGCTAAACCGTACAAGGATTTACGGGTCAGCTCGCTGATGGTTCGCACCGACGGAATAACCTTGTGCCCACGGGCTTCAGCCAACAGTGAACAGTAATAGCCGTGCCCCAGATACTTGTAGCTGCGACACAGATTGATGACCTGAACACGCTTGCCCTGTTCGTTCTCACGGGTTTGCTCCAGGTACTCCTGGGCCGTGACGATGTCCTCGCTGGGAAAGTAAGAAGCCCAGTCTTCCTTGCGCTCGACGATGATAATCAACTGACTGGAAGTTCTGCCTGACTCATGTAAATGGCCATTTAAATATGTTTCAGAAGTGATTGCCGCCGGCAAACTTTGCTCGGATACTTCGCGCCAATGACCTTGTACCGCTGACATAGTATCGATCCGTTTTGGTGAACAAGACCGTTTCTATTAAGCACGAAGTTTTTCGAAAGTCCCGTTTCGTTACGCAACTTTTACGGCGGTCATATGAATACATTTTTTCGTTTGGCGGTGTTGGAAGACTTACCCGAGTTGTTGCAACTGGAGGCGCAGTGTTTCACCACCGATCGGCTAAACAGTCGCAGCTTTCAATGGATGATTACGCGTGCCCACGGGCAACTGCTGGTGGCGCAGGCCGGTGAGCATTTGCTGGGTTACGCCGTGGTGCTTTTTCATCGGGGCACGTCCCTGGCACGTCTCTATTCGATCGCCATCGCCGCCCAGGCGCGAGGCAACGGATTGGGCAAAAAGCTACTCGATCGCGTCGAGGCCTGCGCCCTGGAGCACGATTGTGCCTATTTGCGGCTGGAGGTGCGTATCGACAATCCAGCGGCGATTGCCCTGTATGAGCGCAACGGCTACCGACGCTTTGCCGTGATTCACGACTACTACCAGGACCATGCCGATGCACTGCGCCTGGAGAAACGCATTCTCCAGCACCGCGAGTCGCGCAACATTCAAGTGCCCTACTACCCGCAAACCACCGAGTTCACCTGCGGTCCGGCTTGCCTGATCATGGCCATGGCCGCACTGCAACGCAAAGATGTCCTGGAGCGACGCGAAGAACTGCAGATTTGGCGCGAGGCAACCACCGTGTTCATGACCTCCGGCCACGGCGGCTGCAGCCCTCAAGGTTTGGCATTGGCCGCCTGGCGCCGTGGGTTTCGGGTGCGTCTGCAGTTGAGCATGGCCGGGCCATTGTTCCTCGACGGTGTGCGCGACGAACATAAAAAAGACGTAATGCGCCTGGTGCACGAGGCGTTCACGCAGCAGCTGCTGGCCAGCGATGTCGAGTGCGAGATCGGTGGGCCGCTGAAGCTGCCGCAACTTCTGGAACAAGGGGGGCAGCCTTTGGTGCTGATCAGCAGTTATCGCCTGACGCGTTCGAAATCACCGCACTGGGTGATCGTTACCGATTGCGATGACGAGTTCGTCTATCTGCACGATCCCGATGTGGACCATAGCCAGCATCGCCAAGCCATGGACTGCCAGCATGTGCCGGTCAGCCATGGGGAATTTGAGAAGATGTGCAGTTTTGGGCGGGACAAGTTACGGGCGGCGGTGATTCTGTATTCCCGGTGAAACTGAAAAAATCGAAGCCTGCGGCAGCTCCTGCAGGGGTTGCCGCAGGTGCGATCTGTTATTTGAGGCCTACCTTGTAGAGTCCGCCGTCCTCTTCGTCGGTCAGCACATACAAGTAACCATCCGGCCCCTGCCGCACATCACGGATACGCTTGTCGAGTTCACCCAGCAGGCGCTCTTCGTGAACCACCTTGTCGCCGTCGAACTGCAGACGAATGAGCTCCTGGGTCACCAACGCGCCGATGAAGACGTTGTGCTGCCACGCCTTGAAACGATCGCCATCGTAAAACGCCATGCCACTCAAGCCGGGTGATTTCTCCCAGAAATGCCTTGGCCCGACGGTGCCTTCGGCGGTTTTGCCCTGCGCTTCAGGGATGGGCAGGCCGGAATAGTTGATGCCGTGGGTTGCCAACGGCCATCCGTAATTCTTGCCGCGTTCGATGACGTTCAACTCGTCGCCGCCCCGAGGGCCGTGTTCGTTTTCCCACAGGGTGCCGGTCCATGGATTGAGCGCCGCACCTTGCGGGTTGCGCACACCGTAGGACCAGATCTCGGGGCGCGCACCGGACTGACCGACAAATGGGTTGTCGTCCGGTACTTTACCGTCGGGATAGATCCGAACGACCTTGCCTTGAAGTTTGTCGAGGTCCTGTGCGGTCGGGCGGTCGTTGTTTTCCCCCAGGGTGATGAACAGATAACCGTCACGGTCAAAGACCAGCCGCGAACCAAAATGGTTGCCAACGGAGAGCTTTGGTTCCTGACGGAAAATCACCGTGAAATCCTTGAGGTTCGTCAGGTCCTCGGACAACCGCCCGCGACCGACAGCCGTGCCGGCCTTGTCACCCTGACCGCCACCCTCGGCGTAGGACAGGTAAATCAAGCGGTCCTGCTTGAAGTCCGGTGATAACACCACATCCAGCAAACCGCCCTGCCCCTTGGCCCAGACCTTGGGAACGCCGCTGATCGGCGCCGATACCTTGCCTTGCGGGCTGACCAGCCGCAGGTTGCCGGGCCGCTCTGTCACCAACATGCCCTGCCGATCGGGCAGAAACGCCACGGACCATGGATGCTCCAGCCCCTTGGCGATTGACGTGACCTCAAGGGCGCCTTGTTCACTTTTCATTTCCTGCGCGGACGCGGCCAAAACCGGCAGCGTGGCCGTCAACATTGCACTGGCACAGAGAGCACTCAGAATGGATTTACGTAACATGCACGATTCCTTTTGTCATGAGAATGGTGAGCAGGAATGAGCGGCCTGCCATTTAACGAGTGGAGGGGCCCGAGTCCCGAGCAGGTGGATTGGGTATGAATTTGGGTTGACTGGCGGGCGCACTCGGCGTCTGCCGGGAGCGATTGCCGATGCCGCCGTTATCAAGCGTCGGTGGGCGCGGCACGGGCACGGTATTCGGTCCGCGGATGGCCGGGGCGCTGGGCTGCGTGCCCTGCATGCTGTTGGGATTGGCCCGTCGAATCGGACTGTTATACGGATTGTTGTTGCCGCTGTTCGGCAGGTTCTGCGCCACCAGCAACGGAGCACGAAGCGACGGGGCTTGCGCCTGGGCCAGAGGGCCAAGAATGGCGCTCAAGGCCAACAGGATGAAGCCGAAGATGCATCTGTTCATGGGTTGCCTCTGGACGCCCGCGTGTAAGGACTTCGATAGCACGCTACGCCCCGGGTTCGGATTTGTTAACCAAAACCTCAACAACAAGATGTAACACGAAGTTGATCGGCCGCTTGGGACGGGCCGCAGGCCGCTGAAACTTTTTCTTGAAGCCCACGGTCACCTGATCATCACTCGCGAGTACACGACCATGGCACGGGCAATCTGGAAAGGCGCGATCAGTTTCGGGTTGGTGCACATCCCTGTGGCGCTGGTCTCGGCGACGTCCTCCCAAGGGGTGGATTTCGACTGGCTCGACAGTCGCAGCATGGACCCGGTGGGCTATAAACGGGTCAACAAAGTCACCGGCAAGGAAGTGACCAAGGAGCACATCGTCAAAGGTGTCGCTTATGAAAAAGGTCGATACGTTGTGCTCAGCGAGGAAGAAATCCGCTCGGCGCATCCGCTGTCGACTCAGACCATTGATATTTTTGCCTTTGTCGACGGCGACCAGATTCCGCTGCAAAACATCGACACCCCTTATTACCTGGCACCGGATAAGCGCGGTGGCAAGGTCTATGCGTTATTGCGCGAGACCCTGACCAAAACCAAGAAGGTCGCGTTGGCGCGCGTGGTGTTGCATACCCGCCAGTACCTTGCTGCTTTGATGCCATTGGAATCGGCCTTGGTGCTGGTCAAGCTGCGCTGGCCGGCGGAAGTCCGCAGCCTGGATGAACTGGCGTTGGGGCCGGACGTCACCAAGGCGGAACTGGCCAAAGGTGAACTGGACATGGCCAAGCGCCTGGTAGAGGACATGAGCGCCGAATGGACACCGGAAGATTATCGCGACGGTTTTGAAGAGAAGATCATGGCGCTGGTGGACAAGAAGGCCCATGAAGGCAAGATCGAGGATGTCGAAACGGATACCGGCGAAGAAGCTCGCAAGACGGCGGATGTCATTGATTTGACCGAGTTGCTCAAACGCAGTCTGGGGGGCAAGAGCGCCGATAAGGCGCCGGCAAAAAGCAAGGCGGCGAGTAAGCCGGCAGCGCGGAAAAAAGTCAGCAAGTGATGGGCTGGAGTACTGGCCTCATCGCGGGCTTGCCCGCGATGGCGTCGGCTTGACACACGAATGAATCAAACCAGAACAAAAATCGCCAGCAACCCGCCGAAGAACGCCCACTTCTGCAAGTAATACAGCTTGCGATTACGCTTCTTCAGTTCCTTGGCACGCAAACGAATTTTGTAGATCTTGCCGAACAGACGGTTGATGCCACCGGTCTTGTCCCCCGCCTCGTTCGGCGCGCCGGCAGCCGACATCACCGTGCGGCTGAACCAGCCGTTGAACGCCGCAGCCCAGCGATACTTCATCGGACGCTCGACATCGCAAAACAGAATGATGCGGTTCTGCTGCGTGGTGTTTTCGGCGTAATGAATGAAGGTCTCATCGAACATCACCGCTTCGCCATCACGCCAGTGGTAGTTCTCGCCATCGACGTTGATGTAGCAACCGGCATCATTCGGCGTTTCCAGCCCCAAATGATAACGGTAGGAACCGGCATACGGGTCACGGTGACGCACCAGTTTGGAGCCCGGCGGCAGTTCGGCGAACATCGCGGCCTTGATTGAGCCGATGCTCTGTACCAGCTCAGTGGTGCGCGGGCACAACTTCATGGCCGACGGGTGGCTGTCGCCGTACCACTTGAGGTAGAAACGCTTCCAGCCGGTCTTGAAGAACGAGTTGAAGCCGACGTCGTCGTATTGGTTGGAACGCTTGATCTCGCCGGCCCGCAGCAGGTTCTGGCCTTCGGCGCGGATTTCTTCCCAATGGGTCTGCAATGGGCTCAGGTCCGGGAAGTCCGCCGGATTGAGGTAAGGCTTGTTAGGGATTTTCGAGAACATATAAAGGAAGCAATTGATCGGCGCCAGGAACGTCGAGTGATCGCTCAATTGGCGACCCAGCTTGTGGCGCACGCGACCGCGCAGGTGGACATACGCGATGGATACTACATAAATAGCGGCAATGATCAGTTTCACGGAAATCGTCACACGTCAGAAGTGAACAAACTGCGCCCCCTGCCAGCCATCGGCTCTAGGGTCTTGTGCAGCGTCTGAATTCGAAACAACAGCTCCACTGGCCCGCGTTTGAGCCAGGCCGTATGTCGGCCTCGGTGAGAGATGGCATTTTAGCCACACTTTGTAACCAATAGTTAACCTATAACAGTGAAAATCTGTGCACGGCTACCGTCAAAGCGACGGTGTGGCCTCATTTCCCTATCGTTTGAAGTGCCAGACCAGTACAATCGCCGCCAAACTTTACGCGCCACCACGTTGATGACGGAAAAACCCCGTTTCAGCGCACTTTGACTCGGGTCAAGCGCGGTCCAGCCGCCACCCTGGCTACTCTGAATGCTTCGCAGGAAAAACCTTTGATCTCTACAGCTAACATCACGATGCAGTTCGGCGCCAAGCCGCTATTCGAAAACGTTTCGGTCAAGTTCGGCGCGGGCAACCGCTACGGCCTGATCGGCGCCAACGGTTGCGGCAAGTCGACCTTCATGAAAATCCTCGGTAGCGATCTTGATCCGTCCGGTGGCCAGGTCATGCTTGAACCGAACGTGCGTCTGGGTAAATTGCGCCAGGACCAGTTCGCCTACGAAGAATTCACCGTGATCGATACCGTGATCATGGGTCATGAAGAGCTGTGGAAGGTCAAGGCCGAGCGCGACCGCATTTACTCGCTGCCGGAAATGACCGAAGAAGACGGCATGGCCGTTGCCGAGCTGGAAACCGAATTCGCTGAAATGGACGGTTACACCGCTGAGTCCCGTGCCGGCGAACTGTTGCTGGGCCTGGGTATCGGCATCGAGCAGCATTTCGGTCCGATGAGCGAAGTTTCCCCAGGCTGGAAACTGCGTGTATTGCTGGCCCAGGCGCTGTTCTCCGATCCTGAAGTGCTGTTGCTCGACGAACCGACCAACCACTTGGACATCAACACCATCCGCTGGCTGGAAAACGTGCTGACCCAGCGCTCCAGCCTGATGATCATCATCTCTCACGACCGTCACTTCCTGAACAGCGTGTGCACCCACATGGCTGACCTGGATTACGGCGAGCTGCGCCTGTTCCCGGGCAACTACGACGAGTACATGACCGTGGCGACCCAGTCCCGCGAGCAACTGCTGTCGGACAACGCCAAGAAGAAAGCGCAGATTTCGGAACTGCAATCGTTCGTCAGCCGTTTCTCGGCCAACGCCTCGAAAGCCAAGCAGGCCACCTCCCGCGCCAAGGCAATCGACAAGATCCAGCTGGCCGAGGTCAAGCCTTCGAGCCGTGTGAGCCCGTTCATCCGTTTCGAGCAAAACAAGAAGTTGCACCGTCAGGCGGTCATCGTCGAGCGCATGGCCAAAGGCTTCGACGGCAAGACGCTGTTCAAGGACTTCAGCTTCCAGGTTGAAGCTGGCGAGCGCGTGGCGATCATTGGCCCGAACGGTATCGGCAAAACCACCCTGCTGCGCACCCTGGTCAACGAACTGACACCGGATGCCGGTAGCGTCAAGTGGACCGACGCCGCCGAGCTGGGCTATTACGCCCAGGATCACGCGCACGACTTCGAAGACGACGTGACGCTGTTCGACTGGATGGGTCAGTGGACCCAGGGCGAGCAGATGATTCGCGGTACTTTGGGCCGCATGCTGTTCTCCAACGACGAGATCCTCAAGTCGGTCAAGGTCATCTCCGGTGGTGAACAAGGTCGCATGCTGTTCGGCAAGCTGATCCTGCAAAAGCCGAACGTGCTGGTCATGGACGAACCGACCAACCACTTGGACATGGAATCCATCGAGGCGCTGAACCTGGCGCTGGAAAACTATCCGGGCACGCTGATCTTCGTCAGCCACGACCGTGAATTCGTATCGTCCCTGGCCACTCGCATCATCGAGCTGAGCCCGAATGGCGTGACCGACTTCAGCGGTACTTATGACGATTACCTGCGTAGCCAGGGTGTGGTGTTCTAAGGCAGCTCAAGCTTTTAGCTGCAAGCTTCACGTTAAAAGCCCTGTCCGTGTGACGTAATGCTGTTCAGTTAAGAGATAGAGCGAGCAATCAGTAACCTGTGGCGAGGGAGCTTGCTCCCGCTGGACTGCGTAGCAGTCCCATTTTTGGGGGCGCTTCGCTCCCCAGCGGGAGCAAGCTCCCTCGCCACAGGTACAGTGTTCGTCCTTAAATGAACAGCATTATGTCCGTGTGACGGGGCTTTTCTGTTTTTGAAAATCAAAAGATCGTTAGCCAGCTTCCTTTTATTCCAAAGCCGCGCCATCATGCAGTTCTCCCGCCGCCGCCCGCGAATGAGCCCTCATGTCTGCGCAGCAACAGCCAACGCAAAGCTCCATGGCGATCACCCTGCAGATCGTCTCCATCGTTTTCTATACCTTTATTGCCTTCCTCTGTATCGGCCTGCCGATTGCGGTGTTGCCGGGCTATGTGCATGAACAGCTAGGCTTCAGCGCCGTTGTCGCCGGGCTGACCATTGGCTCCCAGTACCTGGCCACCCTGCTCAGCCGGCCCATGGCCGGGCGCATGTCCGACAACATCGGCACCAAGCGCGCCATCGTTTACGGGTTGATCGGGATTGTGCTGAGCGGCGGTTTGACCTTGTTGTCGACCCTGTTGCAAAGTTTTCCTTTATTGAGCCTGTTGATCCTGATCGCCGGGCGCTTGCTGCTGGGGATCGCCCAAGGACTGATCGGCGTCGGCACCATCAGTTGGTGCATGGGCCAGGTCGGCGCCGAGCACACGGCGCGGTCGATCTCCTGGAACGGTATCGCCTCCTACGGCGCAATCGCCATTGGCGCGCCGCTGGGGGTGGTGATGGTCGGGCAACTGGGCTTCACCAGCCTGGGGATCGCGCTCTCTGCGCTGGCATTGATGGCGTTACTGTTGATCCGCAACAAGCCGTCGGTGCCTGTGGTGCGCGGTGAACGCTTGGCGTTCTGGGCGGTGTTCGGGCGCATTGCGCCCTTTGGTGCGAGCCTGAGTCTGGCGTCCATCGGCTACGGCACCCTGACCACCTTCATCACCTTGTATTACATCAACCGTGGCTGGAGCGGCGCAGCTTACTGCCTGACCGTTTTTGGCGTGTGCTTCATCCTGGCGCGGTTGATGTTCATTTCCAGCATCAGCCGTTTTGGCGGGTTCACCTCGGCCATTGCCTGCATGACCATTGAAACGGTGGGCCTGATACTGCTGTGGCTGGCGCCTTCGACCGGTTATGCGTTGATCGGCGCCGGGCTGACCGGATTCGGCTTGTCGCTGGTGTACCCGGCGCTGGGTGTAGAAGCGATCAAGCAAGTGCCCAACTCCAGCCGTGGTGCCGGGTTAAGTGCCTATGCGGTGTTTTTCGATCTGGCACTGGCGATTGCCGGCCCGTTGATGGGCGCCGTGGCGTTGAATCTAGGGTATGTGTGGATTTTCTTCAGTGCGGCGGTGTTGTCGGTGGGTGCCTTGGCTTTGACCTTATTACTGAAACACCGCGCCATGACTTGATGCCTACAACCCTGCAGGAGCCGGCTTGCTGGCGATGGCGTTCTGAAGATCGGTGCATGGCTCAAGGCCGGATCACCGGCAAGCCGGCTCCTACAGGAATTAGTAAACCTTTATTGATCTGCGGTTTGCATTCCGGCCCGCGTCGCTTTGCCCAACGTACGGGAGAAAAAGCGCCCGGCTTCGGTGCTGAGATTGCGGTGAATGTCTTCGCGATCGACTCCATCGGCGTCGGTGCACAGGGCCGGCATGATGACGATTTGTTCGTCATTGCACGGCGCCATGAAAACGAAGTGCCCTGCCCCGGCCAGTAATTTGAAATCCGGTGCGACGGGCAACTTGCGCGCCAACGCCGCGGCATTTTTGTCGACCGCCACCAGTTTGTCGCCGTCACCGCTGTAAAGCAGAACCGGCACATGAACATCGGCCAGGGTATGACGACCGAACTTCAGGCTTAACGGTGCCATCAGCATCAACGCATGGACGCGCGGATCTGCTACCGGTTGCAGGTCGTCACGGTCGACAATCAATTCGCCCTGGGTGTTACAGGCATCGCGGTCATCCGGGCGTTCCTGGCAATAACGACGCAGACGATCCAGATCCGGCGTCGCGCCGGAGAGGATCAACGCTGTCTCCCCGCCCGCTGAATAACCGATGACGCCCACCTGGTCGGCATTCACAAACGGCGCCAGCATGCGGTCGCCCAAGGTGGCGGTAATGGCTTCGGAAATCTGGATCGGCCGACCGTACAGGTTGCTCAAGGTGCCGAGCCGACTGTGATCCTTGGAGTTGTCCCCGGGATGAATCACCGCCACCACCACGAACCCCTTGCGAGCCAGCGACGTGGCCAGGTCATGCAAGGCCAACGGGGTGCCGGTGTTGCCGTGGGAAAGCATCAGCATCGGAAAACGGCCCATGGCGACTTTGGTGTCTTCACCAGCCTCGACCGTATAGCCCTCCAACTGGCTGGTGTGCTCTTTTTCGCTGGAGGGATAAAAAGCGATGGCGCGCATCGGCTGCAAGTCGAGCGGATCGAGAAAGCTCATCTCATGGTAGCCGACGCTCCAGTGAGGATGCGGCGCAGGCGCGGCGTGCACTGAATTCAGGCTGCTGAGCAGGCAAATCAGTAAAGTTGCACAAAGACGCACCATGAGATGCCCCACCTTGTTACCGGACTAAGAGACGTGACCCCTCGATTGCATAACTTGGGCCACAATCTGAAACGACCAGAAACAAAAAACTCCGTACCTGGTACTTGCGTATCCAGAATACAGAGTTTTTTGGGGCTTCACCCGAACGGCTTTGATGCTTTTACGCAAGCCTTACGCTGCGGCGAACAGTTGCTCGCTGATTTGCGTCTGTGCGTCGCTCATGGCTTTGGTGCGCACTTCGTCACCGTAGGCCAGGCCGTGGGCGCGAACGAATTCGATATCGGTGATACCGATGAAGCCAAACAACACTTTCAAGTACTCTTCGTGAGCAACACCGGTCGCTTGGCCATGGTGCAGACCGCCGGAGGTCGAAACGATCACCACTTTCTTGCCACCGCACAGGCCTTCTGGGCCAGCTTCGGTGTAGCGGAAGGTCTGACCGGCAACGGCGATGCGGTCGATCCAGGCCTTGAGTTGGGTTGGAATGGTGAAGTTATACATCGGCGCGGCAATGACCACGGCGTCGGCGGCAAGGAATTCAGCCAGGGTCTGGGCGCTCAGCTCGGCTTCGTGCTGTTGTGCAGCGTTGCGCAGTTCGGCGCTGGTGCCGGCGGCAACCAGGGTGGTAGCGGAGAAGTGGCTGATGGCGTCAGCGGCCAGGTCACGGTAAGTCACCACCGCCGACGGCTCGGCGGTTTGCCAGGCTTTGACCACTTCGCCACTCAGCAGGCGGGAAGCCGAGTTGTCGCCGAGAATGCTCGAATCGATATGCAGCAGTTTCATGTGGGATCTCCAGGTGAGGATCGCCCACAAGGGCGATCTGATGGGGACCATCCTACCGACGAAACCAATAGCTGATTAGCATGCAACAATGCGATAGTTTGTCTCACTGGTAGAACAATCGAGAAGACGTTCATGCAAGACCTCAATGACCTTTATTACTTTGCCAAAGTCGTGGAGGCCGGCGGTTTCGCGGCGGCTGGGCGTTTGCTGGGGATTCCCAAGTCGCGCCTGTCGCGGCGCATCGCCGAACTGGAGGAGCGTCTCGGCGCGCGTCTGCTGCAACGCACCACCCGCCAGCTCAAGCTGACGGCCGTGGGTGAACGCTACCTGCGGCATTGCCAGGCGATGTTGCTGGAAGCCGAAATGGCCGATGAAGCCGTGGCCAGCATGTCCAGCGAACCACGCGGTCGCTTGCGGGTGTCCTCTCCCGTCGGATTGGCCCACGAAATGCTGCCGGGGGTGATCAGCAGTTTTCTGGAGAAATATCCGCAAGTACAGCTGGAGGTCATGCTGGTCAACCGTCGCGTCGATCTGGTGACCGAAGGCGTCGATGTTGCTTTGCGCGTACGAGAACCGGGCGACGAAGACCCGTTGCTGGTAACCCGAAGACTCCGTCAGGCACAGATGCTGATGGTGGCCAGCCCCGCGTTCCTCAAGGGGCATGACATCAATCACCCGGACGACCTGAAAAGCCTTCCCGTGCTCGGCGCCCTGGAACCCGATCGAATGGTGCACATTCGTCTGGTCGACCGCCAGGGCAAGCATTATGACCTGGCCCTTGAAGCGCGATTGGGCATAGACGACTTCATCGTGCGCAAGACTTGCGCCCTCGCCGGCCAGGGCTTCACCACTTTGCCGATGATGTACTGCGAACAGGAATTGGCAAACGGCTCGCTGGTGCAGTTGCTGCCTGAATGGTCGTTGCCGGGTGGCTGGTTGCAAGCGGTCTACCCTCATCGACGCGGCGTGATGCCGGCCGTGCGCGCCTGGCTCGACCATCTGATTGAAACATTCAATGCCTGTGGGGATCGTTTGATATGAAGGCTGGACGCATGAGCGAAGCGCAGGTCGCGGCATTCTGTCTTGCATTGCCGGGTGCGCGGGAAGACTACAAATGGGGCGGCGTGCGGGTATTTTCGATTGCCGGGAACAAGATGTTCGCCTTGCAGAACCTGCGGGGGGAGTCCCTCGCATTCAAGGTCGACAAGGATTTGTTTCTTGGTCATTGCGACCGACCAGGCATTCACCCGGCGCCTTATCTGGCGCGCGCCCAATGGATCATCATGAACACGCCCTACCCGCTGGGCGCCGAGGAATTGCAAGGCCTGTTGCAACGCTCCCACCAACTGGTGGTCAGCAAATTGCCCAAGCGGACCCGGATCGGCTTACTGCTTTAAAACAATGCAAACAGGCGGGCGCCAAGAAACAGCATGTCGATCCAGAACACCTGGTGCAGCAGCACGATGAACCAGAACACCACCTGAAACGAAACCTTGCGCGTCTTGTGCCGAAACACCTGCTGAGCCAGCAGTGCGCCCGGCCAGCCACCAGCGAACTCCAACGCATGCAGCACGTTTTCCGGGGTTCGCCACTGCTCGGCGCGGGCCTTGCGCTTGTCGCTCCAATACAGCAAAAACGCCAGCACACTGACGATGCCGTAGGCCGCCAGAGGAATCATCGACACTCCTTGCAGCCATAACGACATCGAACCAGACAGTGGCAGCGCACACAGCGTCGCAAACACCAGCCATTTCAAGCGAAGGTTCTGAATCCCGCCTCCGGGTGGACGGCCGCGGTTGTTGCGTGCGCTGGAATCACTCATGGCTGGGCGGCTGTCCAGTCGACCCAACCGAACTGCCAAGTCGCCAAAATCAACAGACCGAAGGCGATGCGATACCAGGCGAATGCCGCATAGCTGTGACTGGCGATAAACTTGAGCAAGCCACGCACGGCGATCATCGCGAAGATGAACGCCGTAACGAAACCGATGGCGAACACCGGGAAGTCAGCCGGCACAAACAGCTCGTGGTACTTGTAGCCCGAATACACCGCTGCACCGACCATGGTCGGCATGGCCAGGAAGAACGAGAACTCGGTGGCGGTCTTGCGCGACAGGCCGAACAACAGGCCACCGATGATCGTCGAGCCAGAACGCGAAGTGCCCGGAATCATCGCCAGGCACTGGGCGAAGCCCACCTTGAGTGCATCTTTCCAGGTGATCTCGTCGACCGTTTCGGCATGAACTTCATGCTGGCGTTTTTCGGCCCACAGCATGATCACCCCGCCCACCACCAAGGCCGTGGCCACGGTGATCGGGTTGAACAGGTAGTGGTGAATCAAGTCGGCGAAAATCACCCCCAACACCACGGCCGGCAGGAAGGCAATCAGCAGGTTCGCCGTGAAGCGACGTGCACTTGGCTGGGTTGGCAAGCCGATGACCACGTCGAAAATCTTGCGGCGAAACTCCCAGACTACCGCCAGGATCGCCCCGAGCTGGATGATGATGTTGAACGCCATGGCGCGTTCACCACCGAAGTCGAGCAAGTCTGCAACAATGATCTGGTGCCCGGTACTGGAAATGGGCAAAAACTCCGTCAGTCCTTCTACAACGCCAAGAATCAAAGCCTGAAAGGCAGTCCAAAAATCCATCAATCCCCCAAAAGGCTATGCGTGTGCGCATGCCCCGTCAGTATTATCCAAGCGTTCACTGCGATCAGCGTAGTTGAAGTCCGCGTGCACAAAGCCCCCTCCTGACCCCGAAAATTGCGTGAAAATCATTTTGGATTCAGGTTTTTGCGCACCGGGCCGAAATCCTATCAGACAAGCCTGAAAAGCGCTGCCGCGTTATCAGGCCTGACAGGATGCAGGCGATCACTTTACAAAAACAAGAAACCGGAGCACCGCGTTATGAACAGCTTGCGCAATATGTCGATCAGCCGGCGGTTGTGGCTCATCTTGATCGTGGCCGTCATGATGCTGTTGGCCTTGGGCGTCTTGATGCTCAAGCAGATTCACGATGACCTGTACGACGCCAAGGCTCAGAAAACCCAGCATGTGGTGGAGACGGCCAGCGGCATTCTGAGTTACTACCACGGCCTGGAAACCGCCGGCACCCTCACGCGTGACGCTGCCCAGAAACAGGCGCTGACTGCCGTGCGCGGCTTGCGCTACGACCAGAACGACTACTTCTGGATCAACGATCTGACGCCGGTGATGGTCATGCACCCGGCCAACCCGAAACTCGACGGCCAGAACCTCTCGGCCATCCGCGATCCGGATGGCTTTGCCGTGTTCAACGAAATGGTCGCCGTGGCCAAGAGCAAAGGCGCCGGGATCATCAACTATCGTTGGCCAAAGCCGGGCGCCAGCGCGCCGGTCGAGAAAACTTCCTACGTCAAACTGTTCGAACCCTGGGGCTGGGTCCTCGGCTCCGGGGTGTACATCGATGACATGCAAGCCGAGTTTTACGGGCAAGTCTGGGAAGCAGCGTTTATTGGCCTGGCGATTGCGCTGATCATGGTTGCGCTGGTGATCCTGATCGCCCGCAGCATCGTGCGCCCACTGCAGGACACCGTGAACGCGATGGCCAATATTGCCAGCGGGGAAAGCGACCTGACCCGCAGTCTCGACACCCACGGCCAGGATGAAGTCACGCAGCTGGCAAGGCACTTCAATGCCTTTACCGCCAAGCTTCGCCAGGTGATCGGCGAGTTGCAGGTGTCCGCCAGTGCCTTGGGCCAATCGTCCAGCGAACTGGGCAACGACGCCACCCAGGCCCAGCAGCGCAGTCAGCAACAGTCGCAACAAATGGAACTGGTGGCCACGGCCATCAATGAAGTGACCTATGGCGTGCAGGATGTGGCGAAGAACGCCGAACATGCCGCCAGTGAAATGCGCGACGCCGAAGCCCAGGCCCAGCAAGGCCAGATCAACATCAACGGCAGCCTGCAGCAGATCGATACCTTGTCCTCGACCATCAATCAGGCCGTGGAAGTCATTCGCACCCTGGCCACCGAGAGCACGCAGATTGGCAGCGTTCTGGAAGTGATCCGTTCCATCGCCGAACAGACCAATCTGCTGGCCCTGAACGCGGCCATCGAGGCGGCCCGCGCCGGGGAACAAGGTCGAGGGTTTGCCGTGGTGGCCGACGAGGTTCGACTGTTGGCCCAGCGTACCCAGAAATCGACGGCGGAGATCCAGACGATGATCGAGCGCCTGCAAAGTCATTCCGAAGCAGCGGTCAAGGTGATCAGCGACAGCAGCCGCGCCTCGCAACTGACGATTGAACAGGCAGGCCTTGCCGGTGCGAGCCTGAATGCAATTGGCCAGGCATTGCGCAATCTGAACGGTCTGAACGCGTCGATTGCCAGCGCCACCCTGCAGCAGGCGCACGTGGTCGAGGACATCAATCAGAACGTGACGCAAGCCGCCGGGTTGTCCCACAGCACCGCGCTGGCGGCTGAGCAGTCCAGTGCGGCGAGCGTGCGGCTCAAGGGGCTGAGTGAGCAGTTGAACGGGTTGCTGAGGCAGTTCAGGGTGTAACACTCGACAGATCGCAGCTTCAGGCAGCCCCTCTGCTCTGCAGGTGCTGCCGAAGGCTGCGATCTTTTGTTCTCTGCGGGTACAATCCGCACCCTCTTCGATTTTCCTCAAGGAACCTCCATGTCCGGGCTTGAACTGTTTGCCGCCACCCTCGGTGTCATTGCCGTCTGGTTGACGGTCAAGCAGAACCCTTGGTGCTGGCCGATCGGCCTGGTCATGGTGCTTATCTATAGCTGGATCTTCTTCGAAGTGAAGCTGTATTCGGACATGCTCCTGCAAGTGATCTACGCCGCCCTGCAGCTGTATGGCTGGTGGCAATGGACCCGTGCGGGTGAGGCCAGTCATGGTCGTGAAGTCAGTCGGCTGGACAGCCGATCAGTGACGATCGGATTGATCATCGGTGCCAATGGCAGTCTATTGCTCGGCGCCGCGATGGCGCACTGGACCGACGCGGCCCAACCCTGGCTCGACGCGGCACTGACCGGTTTCAGCCTGGTGGCGCAAGTGTGGATGGCGCAAAAACGCGTTCAATGCTGGCCGCTCTGGATCGCCGTGGATGTGATCTTCGTCGGGTTGTTTATCTACAAAGACCTGTATTTGACGGCTGCGCTGTACGGCTTGTTTCTGCTGCTGGCCGTACAAGGTTGGCGCGAATGGCGCGCGGCCCCGGCGTTGCGCACATGAAGGTGCTGGTACTGACGGGGCCCGAGTCCAGTGGCAAGAGCTGGCTGTCGGCCGAGCTGCAAGCTCATTTCGGCGGGATTTTGGTGGGTGAATATGTGCGCCGGTTCATTGAACAGAACCCGCGAGATACCTCCCTGGCGGATATCCCGACCATCGCCCGTGGCCAGTTGCAGTGGGAAGATGAAGCCCGCGCCTTGCAACCGCCACTGCTGATCCTCGACACCCACTTGCTCAGCAACATCCTCTGGAGCCAGACACTCTTCGGTGACTGCCCTGGCTGGATCGAGCAAGCATTGCTGGCCAGGCAATATGACCTGCACTTGTTGTTGTCACCCGAGAATGTCGAGTGGACCGATGATGGTCAGCGTTGCCAACCTGAACTCGTTGAGCGACAGGTGTTCTTCAACGACATCCGGGCATGGCTGGAACAGCATGGGCAACTCGTACAAGTGCTAAGCGGCGACTGGTCCGAGCGACGAGCTCAGGCATTGACTGCCGTCGCGATGTTGCTCGGCCTCACCCCCTGATTCCGGGGGTATTTACCCAGCGTTTTCCCCTGTTTTGGGTCAAAAGTGTCCATTCGTGAAACACCCGCTTCCCCGCAAAAGGCCCGTTTCAGCACCCTCCCCCCTTTGCTGATCCGTTTGTTAAGCCGTTGATACACCCTCCCGCAAACCACTGTTCCAGAGCATCGCAAGCGCTTTAGCCTGCTGCGGGCACCGTTTGTTGTCTCACGGTTGAAACAACTTGATTGCGCCTCGCCCGGACAAAAGTCACAAGTTCTTGAATCACAACAAAAATCCAAAACAGGCACAGCTTTCGCTCTCTCCTTCACAACGCTGACTAGGGCCAGCCCACAACAAGAAGGAATTGCATCGTGGGGACTTACAAGAAAGGCTTGACCTGCCTCCTGCTGATCGCAAGCGCTGCCAGTTCAGTGCTCAGCTTCACTGCCCAGGCCGAAGGCGATGGCGTCATTGTCCTTCAACGTACCGTCCAGCCGGTGCACATTGGCCGCAATCAGGGCAAGGATCCAAACCCGATCACCGTCAATACCAACCCTTCCGCACGCATCACCGGTGAATTGAGCGACGGCGACTTCGCCAACGTCGCCAGTGGCACCTCATTCCGCGGTGCCAACAACCAGGCAATGGGCGGCATGCAGGGCCTGAACACTGTTACCAACCCCAACGGCATGCCTGGCATGAGCGCCGGCCATCAGGGCGGCAGCGGCAATGCGATTTCGGGCACCATCAACCGCGCCATGAGTTCCGGCCTCGCCCCACTGGGCAGACTGGCTGGAGGTCAATGACATGAATCGCAATCTCCTTCTCCTCGCACTGCTCGGCTGCGCCAGCGCCATTGCCGACTCCAGCGTGAAGTCTCTCAATAACGCAGACATTCAAGATTCCGGCACGCAATACAGAGGCAACTTCAACGTCAACCAGGCGGCCGGTGACCAACAGCAACAGACCAACGTTCGGGCCATCGCCATCGGCACAGAGGCCGGCGCGACCACCATCGTCAATCAACGACTCAATACCCCCGCCAATCCGTCGATGAACGCGACGGCCACGATCGGCGGCACCTCTTTCAGCAACGGCAACGGTGTACTGGGCGTCAACCAGAGCGCCGGGGCCAATAACCAGATGGCCAACGTCATGCGCATCAGCATCAGTGCTGCTCCGCAGGCGATTGACGATAGCGCCCTTTCTCAACAGAACGTGGCGTTGCTACCAAGCTCAGGAGCAACTGGCACCCCAACCGGCAGTCGCCAGGTCGTGACAAGCGACCAGGCCTTCACCGGCAGCCGAGGGGTGATTCAGGTGAACCAGAGTGCCGGGGTGGGAAACCGTATGGCTAACACCCTGAGCATCCGGGTCGCTGACTGACCCAAACGCAGTGCGATTAGAAAGTACCAACACTTAACCAACTAATAAGCACGGAGAAACACCATGAAACCTACAATGGCCTTAAAACCACTGGTTTTCGCTCTCGCAGCAGTGATGGCAATCGCAGCACAAGCAGGCGGCCGTGATGATGATCGCGGTCATGGCAATGGTCACGGCAACGGGCATGGCAATAACCAGCCTAAAGGCCCGACTCTGGAACAAATTCTGCAGATCACCGCCGGTGCCGGGGCCACCGTCATGGATCAACAAAGCAGCAGCGGCAACGCAGTTCTGAACCAGGGCACCACTAACCGTGCCACTGTCGAAAACTCGGCAAATGGCTCAAACGGCAACATGGGCCTCAACAACGCTGCTGGCGACGGCAACCAACAAGACAACGCCGCTGCCCTGGCTACTGCTGACGAAAGCTTCATCTTCGGCACCGCAGTGGCTGCTTCCAGCGCGACTCAACTGAACGGTGGCAACACCGTCGCCAACTACTCGAGCACTACTCGCGCAAGCCTCGACAACGTTGGTAATGGCGGTTCCGGCAACATGGGGGTCAACAACGCTGCCGGCAACTTCAACCAACAGAAAAACAACCTGGCCATCGCCGTATCGGGCGGCCGTGTAGCACAAGCGGCTGCTGCGGCTAACCAAAGCTCCACTGGCCTGACTGTTACCAACAACGCTGACCAGGCTTACTCGAAAGATACCCTCACAGGCACCTTTAACGCTGCCGGTGTATTCGTGGCAGCAGGCAAGGCAACAACCGAAGGCAACGGCGGTGGTCACGGTGGCCCACGCAACAATGATCGTGGCGGCAACGGTGGCGGCCATGGTGGCGGCCATGGTGGCGGCCATGGTGGCGGTCACGGTGGCAACGGCGACACCACGTCTGATTTCGTAGCCGTGGGTGTATTCGGTCTGGCTGGTGTAACCACTCAACAAGTGATGACTCCAAACGGATGGAAAAACCCTGTCACCAATACTGCTAATGTCAGTAACGTCGGCAACAACTTCTCCGGTAACTCAGGCGTAAACAACGCTTCCGGTGTTGGCAACCAACAAAGCAACTCGCTGTCCATCGCTGCTGGCTGCAGAGCCTGCCTGTAATCGCGATAGCAATGAAAGCCCCGGCAACGGGGCTTTTCCAACAGCCCCAAGGCGTATCGACCATGCGTAAGACTGCCCTCATCGCCTTCCTCTGCCTGTCTGGCCTATCTGGCCAGTGTGGCCTGACCCAGGCCGCTCAGATGTCAGTGGCCGCCCTTCCTGGCGGCACACTCATCTACAAGCAGGTACAGAGTCTGCGTGAGCGCAAGTTCAGCAACATTGTCGAACAGAAGACCGATTTCAGCTGCGGCGCCGCCGCACTGGCAACGATTTTGCGCCAGGCCTATTGGCTCGACGTCGATGAAGAGCACGTCATCAAAGGCATGCTGGTCAATGCAGACCAGGACCTGGTCCGCACCCAGGGTTTCTCCATGCTGGACATGAAGCGCTACATAGAAAGCATCGGCATGCGCGCCCGTGGCTACAAGATCCCACCGGAAAAGCTCGACGCAGTCACTATCCCGGTGGTGGTACTGACGGAAACTCGCGGCTACAAGCATTTCGTGGTGTTGCAGCGTGCAGACAAGGACTGGGTCTATATCGGCGACCCGGTACTCGGTCACAAGCGCTACACCCATGATGACTTTGTCAAAGGTTGGAACGGCATTGTCTTCGCTATCGTTGGTTCCGGTTACGAGAAAACCAATGCACTTCGTAGCCCTCCGGTACCCCTGACAGCCAAGAACAAGCTGGATAACTTCAACCCGGTCAAAGATGCTGAATTGATGGATTTTGGTTTCATACAGAGCGACTTCTTTTAATCGCCAACAAGAAGATTGGGGCAGGATGCTCCGGGAGCACCAAATGAAAACCTCATATTGGGTGGCTGCTGCCTGCCTGGTAGCAAGCACCTCAGGTTTTGCCAACGGATTCAAACCCATCGAGATAAAGGATCAGGAGCTGGCCGAGCTACGTGGTCGATACGTAATGCCCGGACGAATCATCAGCTTCGGTGTGGTCATGAGCAGTACCTGGCGCAACGCCAGTGGCGATCTGATCGGGGCGTCGACTTCGATGCAGATACAGGCCGCAACGGTCAAACCCCAATTCTATGTTTCAACCTACAGCCATAGCGGTAACGGTGGTCCTGCTGAACAGGGTAGCGGCAGCGTGGTGGGCGGCGCAGGCCTTGCCAGCACTCAGGGCATTAACCAGAGCGTGCGCGCCGCCGGCGATGGCAACAGCGCTTACAACAACATCGCCATTGATGTGAAAGAAGCCAGCCGTGCACCGGCACTGGTACCGACTCAAGGTCAGGCGCTGATGGCAGGCCAAACCATTACCGGTAGTAGCGCCGCAGGCAGCATTGCGGTTTCCGCAACTAACGGTGGCGTGCAAATGGCCATTCAGGCCAATAACAATCAAGGTTCGGCCATACAGCAAGTCGCCCAGGGCGGCCTGCTGCAAAACACCCGATTGCTGGGCAACAGCAACATGGTCAGCAACCTGACTCAGCTCAACGTGGTACTCAATAATAATGGCCCGACTGTCGGTGCTTTGGACTGCAACTTGAATCAACTTACCGCCCTTCGCTCCCTTGGATATTGAACTACGCTGACTCTCGACCATGGGCATTACAAGGGACGGCTTAATTCATGTATCGATCAGTATCACTGCGTGCAGTCGTGTGTTTGAGCACTCTGTTTCCGGCGGTGATGGTGCAGGCAGCACCTGACGCGGATGTAGAGCTTCTGAAACAGGAACTTCTGGAGTTGAAGCAACGATACGAAGTACAACAAAAAGCCCTGGCGGTACTCGAACAACGGGTCCGCCAGGTAGAAGAACAACCGGCATCCCCCGCCCCTAAACGCCTGGCCAAATCGCCGGCAGACATGAAAGGCAATTCGCAAGTCGCAGTCGGCACCGGTGCAGCCGCCGCATCAGGGGGCGCAGCCGGGGGCGGCAGTTCCTACGGGCAGTCGCTCGCAGACGATTCGCAACCGGCCCAAAGCGTTTCCAACCTCTATGACGAGGCCAGCGGATTCTTCGGCGGCGGCAAATTCAGTGTGGAAACCGGGTTGACCTACTCCCGGTACGACACCCGCCAGCTGATCCTTAACGGATTCCTTGCTCTGGACTCGATCTTTCTGGGCAACATCAACCTTGACCGGATCAAGTCGGATACCTGGACGTTTGACCTCACCGGCCGCTACAACTTCAACAACCGCTGGCAGTTCGATCTGAACGTGCCGGTGGTTTACCGCGAATCCACTTACCAGTCAGGCGGCGGCAATGGTGGCTCCGCAGGCGTGACAACCGAAGAAACCGTGACCCGTGATCCGGAGATCGGCGACGTCAACTTCGGTATCGCCTACAAGTTCCTCGACGAGTCGGTCAACACGCCCGATGCCGTGGTTACCTTGCGCGTCAAGGCGCCTACCGGCAAGGATCCGTTTGGCATCAAGTTGCGCCAGGTGGACGCCAACTCCAACCTGTTCGTACCTGATTCGCTGCCAACCGGCAACGGCGTCTGGTCGATCACGCCAGGTATCTCGCTGGTCAAGACCTACGACCCGGCCGTGCTGTTCGGTAGCCTGTCGTATACCCATAACTTCGAGGAGTCCTTCGACGACATCAGCTCGACGGTCGGCCAGGAAAACCCGGGCAAAGTGGACATCGGCGACAGCTTCCAGATCGGTGCCGGTATTGCATTCGCCCTGAACGAGAAGATGAGTATGTCGTTCTCGGTGTCTGATGTGGTGCAGCGCAAAAGTAAAATCAAACAGGATGGCGGGGATTGGGAGTCGGTTACGTCCAGCGACGCTAACGCCGGCTATTTCAACATCGGTATGACCATTGCGGCCACCGACAACCTGACCATCGTTCCGAACCTGTCTATCGGCATGACGGACGATGCCCCGGACTTCCAGTTCAGCCTGAAATTCCCGTACTACTTCTGATCCACAACCTAAAGCCTGGCCGCGATCCCGATCGCCGTCAGGCTTTTACGTTGTGCACCGTGCAGAACAAAAGATCGCCGCCGGCGGTAGCCCTTGTACGTTGAGCTGCCGACCGCGGCGATCTATTGATGCTGCTGTTCAGCGGATCTGATGTTTGTGCAGCAACCGGTAGAAGGTTGGCCGCGATACCCCCAGCACCCGCGCGGCGACACTCAGGTTGTCGCTATGGCGATTCAACACATCGCACAGCGCCTGGCGCTCGGCCCGGGTTTTGTAGTCTTCGAGCGTGCCCATTGGCGTGGCAATCGCCTGCTGGCTCATCAACCCCAAATCCCGTGCTTCGATCTGCCGTCCTTCGGCCAGCACCAATCCGCGCCGAACCCGGTTGGCCAGCTCTCGAACATTGCCCGGCCAGTCATGTTTGCCCATGGCAATCAACGCGTCTTCGCTGAAACTGCGAGGGCGGCGCCCGGTTTCATGGCTGTAGAAATGGGAAAAATGGTTAGCCAGCATCGACAGGTCGCCATGGCGTTCACGCAGCGGAGCTGTCACGACCTGTAGCACATTCAATCGGTAATACAGGTCTTCGCGAAAGCGTTTCTTCTCGATCGCCGCTTCGAGATCAACGTGGGTCGCCGCCAGAACCCGCACGTCGACGGGAATCGGCTGACTGCCACCCACCCGCTCGATGTGTTTTTCCTGGAGGAACCGCAACAAGTTGGCCTGCAGTTCCAATGGCAGGTCCCCGATTTCATCGAGGAACAGCGTCCCGCCATTGGCGGCTTCGATGCGCCCGACCTTGCGTTGGTGGGCCCCGGTAAAGGCACCTTTTTCGTGGCCGAACAGTTCGGACTGGATCAAGTGCTCGGGAATCGCCCCGCAGTTGATCGCTACAAAAGGTTTGCTGTGACGTTGGGATTGTCGATGCAGCGTGCGTGCGACCAACTCTTTGCCGGTTCCGCTTTCGCCCCGGATTAGCACCGGAGATTCGGTGGGCGCCAGTTTGCTCAGTAGTTTGCGCAGTTCACGTATGGGCTTGCTGTCGCCAAGCAGTTCATGTTCAGGCTGATCGATGTGGACCGTGCCTTGTCCGCGCAGGCGCGCCATGCCGAACGCCCGCCCCAGTGTGACCTGGACCCGGGACACGTCGAACGGCAAGGTATGGAAATCGAAAAACCACTCGCAGACAAAATCGCCAACGTTCTGCAATCGCAGGACTTCCTGGTTCAGAACGGCAATCCACTCGGTACCACTGCGGCTTATAAGTTCTTTGACGGCTTCCGGCCGCTCGAGGTGAAACGGCTGCAAGCGCAACAGCCCTACATCACAGGTTCGGTCCGTGGCGTTTTCCAGCGAACAGCTGTCAACATCCCACCCCACAGAGCGCAACCCCGGCAATAAACGATGACAGTCGTCGCAGGGGTCCACCACTAATAAACGTCGTAATGCAGGCGCTTCGCTCATGACTGTTCCTTGGCGCCAAATTTAAGAAATTTATTAAAAAACAGTCATTTGGCGGACCTGGCTGTAACATTAGCAAGAATTTGACGTAGCCTTGTACCGTTTGACTATAGGGTTGTTGCGTTATTAGTTATAAGAAACTACTTGCTTAGTTACCTAACGAACTCCAACCTTTCAATCAGCTTTCAAAACGCGACTTTGAATTGGACTTACGAAAGAAAGTTGAAATTTCTTTTGTTTGTGTGTGACCTGAACCCCGGTTGCGGGCATCAGTACAAGTAACCTGCCGAACGGTAAGCCCAACCGTCGGCACATCACTTGATTGGGCATACTGAGAGAACATTCTATGAACGCCCCGCTCCGTATCAACGAAGCTCTTTTGATTGCCGACCGCGCATTTAAACCTTTCAAGTGCGTGGCCTGGGCGCCACAGGACGGCAACGGCGAACTCAGCCTGACCGTTATCGACCGGACCAACACCAGTATAGGCCGCAAGCAGATTCCCAGCAGCGCCTACACCGATCCTGCGCAACTCGAACGTTTGCTTGAGCAGGCCCGAGCCGAGTTGAGCGAAGAAGGTTACACGCTGCAATCGTGGTCGATGCCACACTAATCGTTTTGCGGATTACTCATTGAGTAATCCGCGCCCTCTTCCCCCCTCGTTAGTTGCCTGGTTGAGCACAGCCATCAACACTTACGAGCCTTCTTTATTTGAACTTGAACACGCCTGAATTCTTTGCAGGCTGGCGTTTGGTTCGAAAAGACACTGTTGTGGCGCACAACGACCCTCCATCTGTAAGTTCTACCAGTTGTGCATCCAGCCATTCAGGGATTGAATGAACTCCCTAGACGGTCGCCACCCCAACCCGGATAAGGACGACTCGCAAGGAGATGCGTGCATGTCAATCCAGTCCGTTATAGCGCTCCCGACGCTCGCCCCTACGGCGGGGCACCTCGACACACGCTTTGCCGCACACGGCAGAGCTCAAGTGTATTTCGCCGACAGTCTTTCAAGCATGACCAACGGGGTCGCGATCGATTCCAGTGGCCGCTTGCTGGTCGCAGCGAAAGTCGGCATGGCGCACGGCAGCCGTTTTGGTCTGGCGCGCTTGCTGAAGGATGGCTCGGCGGATCTGGGCTTCGGCAATCAAGGCAGCGTCATCGGCCAGTTCGAGCCTGGCTTCGAGGCCATGGCTGGCAAGGTTCAGGTTCTGGCGGATGGCCGACTGTTAGTGGTTGGCCTGCATTACGAAAACGCCCATCGCTCGCTTCCGGCCCTGGCGATGTTCGACTCCCAGGGTCATCCCGTCCAGGAATTTGGCGACAATGGCCATTGCGTCGTTCGACTGCCGGGCAATCTGTCCCATGGCGTGCGCGATGCCTGGCTGCCGCCTGGCGTACCGGGTGCCGAAGCCTGCGATGTCAATGTCCAGGAGGATGGCCGGATTCTGCTGGTGGCCAATCACCATTTCGAACTGGCTGACCACGCCGGCATTCTGATACGACTCGAATCCAATGGCACGCTAGACAAATCGTTCAATGGCCGGGGTTTCGTGATCGTCAGGCATTTGCTGATGAACACCTGGCTCAGTACGCTGAAGTTACAGTCCGATGGTCGAATCATTGTCGGCGGCTCGATCAACTTTCCCGAGGAAGGGCTGCTGGCCCGCTATTACACCGATGGCAGTCTTGATGAAAGTTTTGCCGTAGATGGCTTCATGAGTTTCAAGACGCAGGAGCGCAGTGCCCAGATCAGCCAGATCGTCCAGCATCGCAACGGCGCTATTCACTGTTTTGGCAGCAGCCGCGACCCGATGCATTGCCTGGCCCTGAAAGTGCACAGCAATGGCCGCCCGGACATTCACTGCAACGGCGGCGTGCCGCAATTATTGGAAATCGGCCGCTGCGGCTGTCAATGGACTGCCGCCCACCTGAATCCCGATGGCAGTGTGCTGGCTGCCGGGGCCACGATTGGCGGTATCGAAGCCGACTTTATTGTGGCGCGATACAAGCCTGACGGGCAGCTCGATCCGCACTTTGGCGACCGCACTGGATGGGTCCGCACGCGTCTGGGCCGCAGCCTGGACATGGCCACGTCGATTGCGGTGCAGGACGATGGCAACATCGTTGTTGGCGGTTACTCATTGGATGGCAACTATCGGGCCGTTGTCGCACGGTATTTGGCGTAGTCCACAGGTCGTTTTCCTACACATGATCTTCTTCTCCGCTTACGACAATTTGCGCGCTTCTTTATACAAGGAGTAGCCGATGTCCGGTTCCATGGCTCAGGCTTTCTACTGATGTGCATGGTGGCCGGCATCTACTTCATGAAAGACCTGCTGCTGTTCCTGTTTTCGCGCTTGCTGCTCGGGGTTCGCTCCAAGGTCTTGCTGGCGTTGATGTTCTGTTTCCACTCCGCGTTTTTGTCGGCCTTTCTTGATGCGTTGACGGTGACCGCCGTGATCATCAGTGCCGGCGTGGGGTTTTACTCGGTGTATCACCGCGTCGCGTCGGGCAAGGATCCGCGTCAGGACAGCGAATACGGCAATGACCAGAATTTACCTACCCTTCATCATGGCGACCTGGAACAGTTCCGCGCATTCCTGCGCAGCCTGCTGATGCAAGCCGCAGTGGGTACGCCGCTGGTGGTGTTTGTACGCTGGTGGGTGAACCGCAAAACTGCTGATCAGCCAGTTGTCGGCCATCAGTGACAACGTGTTTGTCGCGACCATTTACATCACCGAAGTGAAGCAAGCGTTCATCTCCGGACACATGAGCCGCGAGCATTTCGAAACGCTGGCCATTGCGCCACTGATTCGGCTGTCCTACGGGCGGATGGTGTGGATGGCCTTTCCGTATACCGTGGTCATGGGTGTACTGGGCTGGTACGCCGTGAGCTACTGGCTGTAAGCACGAGGCAAATGTGGGAGCGAGCAGGCTCGCTCCCACTTTGTTTTGTGTTGTTATCGAGGAAGGATGTGACGTTCAATGGCCTGGGCCGCACCGTCTTCGGTATTGGCTCCAGTCACCACATCGGCCTGACGCCTCACCGCTTCCTCCGCCTGCCCCATGGCAATCGATAACCCGGCACGCTGAAACATCGCCGGATCGTTACCGCCATCGCCCATCGCGGCCGTCTGCTCCAGCGCTATACCGAGAAACTCGGCGAGGGTCGCCAGCGCTGCGCCCTTGTTGGCTTGCATCGCAGTCACGTCGAGAAATACCGGTTGGGAACGCGAAACCTGAGCCTGGCCCTCGACCATGGGTAGCAACCGGGCTTCCAGTTCAATTAACAACTCATGGTTGTTACTGGTGGCGACGATCTTGTCGATGCGCGTCAGATAAGGCTCGAAGCTCTCGACCACCACCGGCGGATACCCCAACCCGTGCTGTTCACGCGGCACCATGGGGCCATTCGGGTCTTTCAGCAGCCAGTCGCCGCCGCTGAACACCCACACCTCGATGCCCGGCTGATCGGCGAACAGCGCCAATGTCGTCAGCGCCGCTGTGGCAGGTAGATAATGTGCAACCAGCAGGCTGCCATCCGGATGAACGATGGTGCCGCCATTGAACGCCGCCGTGGGCAGATCGACGCCGAGGGCTTCAATCGTCTGCAGCATTGCTTTGGGTGGACGCCCCGTGGCCAAGCTGAACAGCACGCCGGCCTCGCGCAGTGCGCGGACGGCTTCGATGGTGCGCTGGCTGAGTGTGTGATCGGGCAGCAACAACGTGCCGTCCATGTCACTGAGCAAAAAGCGGATGGGTTGTTGCGTCGGTTGGCTCATCCCAGACCGTGCCAGACGCGGCCATCGCGAGTCAGCAGTTCTTCGGCGGATGACGGCCCATCTTCACCGGCGGCATAACTCTGGACCGTGGAGTCCTGCTGCCAGGCATCCAGGAACGGTTGCACCGCACGCCAGCCATTCTCGATGTTGTCGGCACGCTGGAACAAGGTCTGATCGCCGGTCAGGCAATCGTAGATAAGCGTTTCGTAACCGGTGGACGGCTGCATTTCGAAGAAGTCCTTGTAGGCGAAACCCAGCTCGATGTTGTCCATCTTCAGGGCCTGTCCCGGCCGTTTGGCCAGCAGGTCGAACCACATGCCTTCGTTGGGCTGGATCTGGATCCGCAGGTACGTCGGCGCCAGCTCATCGACTTCGGTGTCCCGGAACTGCGCATAGGGCGCCGGTTTGAAGCAAATGACGATCTCGGTGTCGCGCACGCTCATGCGTTTACCGGTGCGCAGGTAGAACGGCACGCCAACCCAGCGCCAGTTGTCGATCATGACCTTGAGGGCAACATAGGTCTCGGTAGTGCTGTCGGGCGCCACCCGGTCCTCATCGCGATAGCCCGGCAGCGCGATACCGTCGACTTCGCCGGCGGTGTACTGGCCGCGCACGGAATTGGCCCGGGCCTCCTCAACCGTCCACGGACGAATCGCACCCACCACCTTGGCCTTCTCGCCCCGGACCGCATCAGCGCCAAACGCGGCCGGCGGTTCCATGGCGACCATGGCCAGCAACTGGAACAAGTGATTGGGCACCATGTCACGCAAGGCGCCGGTGTGTTCGTAGAAACTGCCACGGGTTTCCACGCCGACGGTTTCGGCGGCGGTGATTTGCACGTGGTCGATGTAATGGTTGTTCCAGAACGCTTCGAACAGGCTGTTGGAAAAGCGGCTGACGAGAATGTTCTGTACGGTCTCTTTGCCCAGGTAATGATCGATGCGGTAGATCTGCTTTTCGCTCATGACCTTGAGCAAGCAGGCGTTCAGGGCTTCGGCGGTTTGCAGGTCGGAGCCGAACGGTTTTTCGATGACCACCCTTCTGAACGCTTCGGGGCTTTCTTCCAGAAGGCCGGAAGCGCCGAGGCGGCGAACGACTTCACTGAAGAAACGCGGCGCGGTCGCCAGGTAGAACACCGCATTGCCTGTGCCGCTGTCGGCGATTTTTGCCGCCAGCGCTTGATAGGTGCTGTCGTCCAGGAAGTCGCCCTGGACGTAGCTGATGTTGCTTGCGAGTTGCGCCCACAATTGCGGATCAAGAGACTGACTGCCCTTGCCGACCTTGTTGGCCACCTCGTTGCGGATAAAGTCCTCGAGCTTTTTTGCGAAGCCTTCATCGCTGATGGCGTTGTGGTCAACCCCGATGATCCGCAGTCCATCCCCGAGTAAACCGTCACGTTTGAGGTTATACAGCGCCGGCATCAGCAGACGCTTGACCAGATCACCGTGCGCGCCAAACAGAAACAGCGTGGTGGGTGGTGCGGGTTCAGTCTTGGATTTCCTGCGGATCGCATGGGTCATTTTTTCGAGGTCTCCACGTGGCCGCCGAAACCGAAGCGCTGCGCCGAAAGGACCTTGTCGCCAAAGGTGCCCTGCCCGCGCGAACGGTAGCGAGAGAACAGCGAGTTCGACAGCACCGGTACCGGCACCGCTTGCTCCATGGCCGCTTCGATGGTCCATTGACCTTCACCGCTGTCGGCTACGGAGCCAGAGAAGCCTTCGAGTTTTGGATCGCTGGCCAGCGCGTCTGCAGTCAGGTCGAGCAGCCAGGAGGACACCACGCTGCCGCGACGCCAGACTTCGGCGATGTCGGCGACGTTCAGGTCGAAACGCTGGTCTTGCGGCAGGCTCTCGCTGTTTTTGGTCTTGAGGATGTCGAAGCCCTCGGCGAAGGCCTGCATCATTCCGTACTCGATGCCGTTATGGATCATCTTGACGAAATGCCCGGCACCCGCAGGGCCGGCGTGGATGTAACCGCGCTCGGCACGGTCGTCATCGGACTTGCGATCCTTGGTGCGCGGGATATCGCCCATGCCCGGTGCCAGGCTTTCGAACAACGGATCGAGACGCTTAACGGTTTCGGTATCGCCGCCGATCATCATGCAGTAGCCACGCTCGAGGCCCCAGACGCCGCCGGAAGTACCGACGTCGATGTAGTGCAGGCCTTTTTCGGCGAGGGCTTTCGCCCGGCGAATATCGTCCTTATAGAAGGTGTTGCCGCCGTCGATGATGGTATCGCCGGCTTCGAGCAAGGTGCTCAGGGTGTCGATGGTGTCTTCGGTCGGTGCGCCGGCCGGCAACATGACCCACACCGCGCGCGGTTTGGCCAGGCCAGCAACCAGGGCCGGCAGATCGGCTACGCCGGTGGCACCCTCTTCGGCCAGGGTTTCGACAAAAGCGGTATTGCGGTCGTACACAACGGTGGTATGTCCGTTGAGCATCAGGCGCCGCGAAATATTACCGCCCATGCGGCCCAGTCCAATAATCCCGAGTTGCATGTGCTGATGCTCCCTACTACAAATAAATGTGTGTCAAAGGTTATAGCCCAACGCGACTCATTCGGTTTAGTCCAGCGAGGAGGCGTGAAGTTTCCGGGCATTGTGCCCGATCCTGATTGATAACGTCGGGAATCATGCCGAAGACACACCGACCATGAAAAATAAAAAAGTTCCCTTCACGGGCAAAAGAAATCAAAATTGGCGCCGATAGTAGATCAGCCGCTGATTTCAGGCGGGACCTACAGTTGAGACACGCCATTTGCGAGGTGAGCAATGGGCACAGTACATACCGCACTGCCAGTACAAACCCTCTACGTCACAATTCGTCGCGATGAATTGCGTCAGTTGAAAGACGAGCACGAGCAAATGAAGCAGGAGCTGGCGCAATTGCGCTTGCTGATCCAGGGGCAACAACCCTTACCTGTAACGCAACGCGCCCCACACGCCTGATCCCTCGCTGCATCGGAAGCAGCACTGCCCTGCTTCCGACACGTCATAGCCCTTCGCCAGCCCTGGCAACTCACAAACTTTTCACATCCCCTTGTTGATACTCGCGTTCATTGTGGCCGCTCGGTATGCGCGCGCCGCCCGTTCGTCGGCGACTTTGCAGTGGCTCGGCGGTGGAAGTGAATTGTTGATGGAGCGGTGAATGTCTTGGTTTAAACGCAGCGAAAAGTCTGCGAACGGTTTCGATTGGGCAGGTTTCCTCTGGCTGTTTGTGTTCTTCTGGTATTTTTCCGGCATCACCCAACTGCTGATCCAGTTGACCGGCACTTCCGGTTTTTCCGGCTTCCGCCAGGCGTTCGTGATGAGCGCCATCTGGCTCGCGCCCATGTTGCTGTTCCCTCGCCAGACCCGCGTCATGGCTGCCGTGATCGGCGTGGTGCTGTGGGCGTGCTCCATGGCCAGCCTCGGCTACTTCTTCATCTATCAGCAGGAGTTTTCGCAAAGCGTCATCTTCATCATGTTCGAATCGAACGTGTCTGAAGCCGGCGAGTACATGACGCAATACTTTGCCTGGTGGATGGTCCCGGCCTTCCTCGCCCACACCGCATTCGGTTACTTCCTGTGGACGCGCCTGCGCCCGGTGTACCTGCCCCGCGGCAAGGCACTCGTGGCCGCCACCGCGATTCTGGTGGCGGTCATCGGTTACCCATTGGTCAAGCAGACCCTGCGCACCGGCAGCTTTGCCAGCGGCTTCGAAAAATTCGAAACCCGCATCGAGCCGGCAGTGCCCTGGCAGATGGCCGTGGCTTACCACCGCTATCTGGACACCCTGGCCGGCATGCAGGAAATGCTCAACAGCGCCAGCACCATCCCGCCACTGCACAACCTCAAGGACTCGATGGCCAACCAGCCGTCGACCCTGGTGTTGGTGATCGGTGAATCCACCAACCGCCAGCGCATGAGCCTGTACGGCTACCCGCGGGAAACCACGCCGGAACTGGACAAGCTGAAGGATCAACTGGCGGTCTTCGATAACGTCATCACACCGCGCCCCTACACCATCGAGGCGCTGCAGCAGGTTTTGACCTTCGCCGACGAAGACAACCCAGACCTGTACCTGACCACGCCGTCGCTGGTCAGCATGATGAAACAGGCCGGGTACAAGACCTTCTGGATCACCAACCAGCAGACCATGACCAAGCGCAACACCATGCTCACGACGTTCTCCCAACAGGCCGACGAGCAGGTGTACCTGAACAACAATCGCAACCAGAACGCCGCCCAGTACGACGGTGATGTGATCGAGCCGTTCAACAAGGCCCTGGCCGACGCGGCGCCGCGCAAGCTGATCGTCGTGCACTTGCTCGGCACACACATGAGTTACCAGTACCGCTACCCTTCGACCTTCGACAAGTTCAAGGACCGCAACGGCGTGCCGGCCGGGGTGCGTGACGATCAGTTGCCGACGTACAACAGCTACGACAACGCGGTGCTGTACAACGACTTCGTGGTATCGAGCCTGATCAAGGACTACGCCAAGACCGATCCGAACGGCTTCTTGCTGTACCTCTCCGACCACGGTGAAGACGTCTTCGATTCTCCGGGCCACGGCACGCTCGGGCGCAACGAAAGCAAACCGACAGCGCCGATGTACACCATTCCGTTCATGGCCTGGGCCTCGCCAAAATGGCGTGAAACCCACGACTGGAGCTTTGCCGGTGATCTGGGTCGGCCGTACAGCAGTTCCCATCTGATCCACACCTGGGCAGACCTGGCGGGCCTGAGTTTCGATGAACTCGATCACAGCAAGAGCCTGGTCAGCGACAGCTTCAAACCACGCCCCTTGATGATCGGCAACCCGTACGAACGCCAACAGCGGCCGTTGATTGATTTCAGCCTGATCAAGCCAAAGGCGGCAGTCGCGGAAGTCGTCCAGAAATAAACCTTTAAACCCTGTAGCAGATCAATGCTGTTCGGTTAAGGACGAACACTGTACCTGTGGCGAGGGAGCTTGCTCCCGCTGGACTGCGCAGCAGACCCATTTGCGGCCGCTTCGTACCCCCCCCGGCGGGACGGTGCGGCGTTCCGACAAGCCTCCTCGTCACAAACGCCTGAGTGCTGCGAACCTGGACTACAAACGCCAGGGGTTATTCATTCCCATTTAACGAAATCGGCGGATAATGAGCGCTCGACTTTGATTCATTGACTCATGGACGACAGGCATCCGACATCTGTAAGTGGGAGGCACACCATGAAACGCACAACATTCATTCTCGCCGCACTCATGACATTCGGCTCCGCCAGCGCTTTTGCTGAAGGCGGCGCCGAGCGCATGAGGTACTACTTCGAAACGCTGCGCTACAACCAGCAACTGGCGCTGGACAATATCACGCAAAGCCAGGCCCGTGAACTGCGGGTCCCGGACGACCAGACCGCGCAAATGACCGAGAACTACAAGCCGAAATGATTGTTCCACCGCTGACTGCTTGCTCTTCAGTCAGATAAGACCTGTTGGGCGTCCCGATGGACGCCCTTTTTTTCGTGCGGATTAAAGTGGCTTGATCCAGAACATCATGCGCCCGTGGGCCGGGTCGAACTCGCCGGGAGCAAAGCCGAACTTGCCGTACGAAGCCTGCGCCACCGCATTGCCTTCCAGTACTTCCAGGGTGATTTTGCAGCAACCGCGCTGGCGGGCGATTTCTTCGACCTTTTGCAGCATCCGCTGGCTCAAGCCCAACCCGCGAAATTTCGGCACCACCGCCACATCATGGACATTGACCAAGGGCCGGCAGGCAAAAGTGGAGAAGCCTTCAAAACAATTGATCAGCCCGGCCGGTTCGCCGCTGACGAACGCCAGCACGCTAAACGCATGGGCTCGCTTGGCCAGCTCGCCCGGCAGATGCTCCAGCACACTGGCGGGCAAAGCATGACCGCCGCCCATTGGGTCCTGAGCGTAACTGTTGAGCACCAGCCCGATGGCCTCGGCATGCACCGGGTTGGTGTAGCTGGCTTGCAGTACAAGAATTTCTGCGGAATCCATTTCCATCCTCGATTACATAAAGTATTCCCGGTGCGCAATTGGCAACGGACAGCGACCCTATCGCGAGCGCTATGCGGGCGCAAGATCAAAGATCGCAGCCCCTGCAGAAGCGGCCGCAGGCTGCGATCTTTTAACCCTGATGCCCCCAAATCAAAGCTTCGGTCCATCCCAACTCTGCAAAGTCCTCTGCCCGCAACCGAGCCTCACCCGCACAGAAAAACTCGTCCAGTTGCGGCGGCTTGACCCACGTTCCGCTGAGCATCGCGTGAACCTGCCCACGATGATGGATCTGGTGCTCAAACAGATGTGACAGCAAGCGCAAACGGCTGTCGTACTGCGGCGTATCGCGGGCAATGGTGACCACCTTGCTTAGATCGGCATCGCGCATCTGTTCGCAATAGGCGACCAGGCGTCGGTCGACGTGAGCCTGTTCACGCTTGAGGTCGTCAGCTGTGGTGAATGGCTCGTCTTCCTGGAAAAACACATAGCACTCGGGATGCGGATCATCGCCGCGCAGTTCCCGCTCCAGGGCGTCCACGTAAAACCAGTCGCAGGTCAGGATGTGGTTCAGGGTGATGCGGATACCGGGAAAGAAACTGACGCGGCGCGCCTGCAGATCATCTTCGCTCAATTGGCTCCAGGCCTTGGCCAGCCGGTGATTGGCCCAGGCGTTCTGATACGCCATGGTCAGCAAATGATGCGAAAGCGGTTGATTCATGGTCATTCCTCCTGGGTCTCATGACTCGGCGAAACGTTCCAGCTGCATTTCCTGCAAACGACTGAGCGTGCGGCGGAACGGGAATTCCAGATAGCCCTCGGTATACAACGCCTCCATGGGTACCTGCGCTTCGAGGTACAACGGCACTTTTCGGTCGTAGCATTCATCCACCAGGGCAATGAACCGCCGGACGCCATCGTCGTGCACCGATAACTGCGGCAGTTCGCGATCGCCCGCCTCCACGCGCTCGGCCGCGTCTTCGGTGCCCCGGGCGATTCGTCCGGCACGCTTTTGCGCGCTGAGGTTGGGCACGTCGCTTAACAGAATAGTGCTGAAGGTGTCGCACAAAGCCATGAAATCCATGGCGGCGAACGGCTGTTCGCAGAGGTCAGCGTAACGGCACCAAAGCACGGTTTGACTGGCTTGCACCACAGCCAGCGAACGGTAACCGACGTTGATCGGTTCGCTGGAGACGGCCTGGCCAAGGGTCAAGACCTTGAACACATCCGCGAGCGCGCTGGGTTGGCCGGGTTCGGCAACCCAGTAACGTTGCAGCCCCTGGCCAGGATGCAGGCGATGATCCTCGCCGCCGTCCACCGCCACCACCTGCATGTGCTGTTTGATCGCGGCGATGGCCGGCGTGAACCGGTCGCGATTGAAGCCATCGGCGTAGAGTTGATCCGGCGGCAGGTTAGAGGTGCAGACCACCACCACGCCCAGTTCGAACATCACCTGGAACAAGCGCCCGAGAATGATTGCGTCACCGATGTCGTTGACGAACAACTCATCGAAACACAGCACTCGCACTTCTTCGCTCAGTTCACGGGCCAGCGCCATGAGCGGATCAGCCGTGCCTGTCAGCTGAAACGAGCGCTGGTGCACCCAGCCCATGAAATGGTGAAAATGCTGACGCCGGGCCGGCACCCGCAAGTGCTGGTAAAACTGGTCCATCAACCAGGTTTTGCCACGCCCGACCGGCCCCCACAGGTAAACACCCATGACCGGTTTGCGCCCTTCATGCAGCGCTTCATGGCACTTCTGCAAGGCCCAGACGGCGTGTTCCTGGGCTTCGTCCTGGACGAAGCCCTTCTGTTCGATGGCGTGTTGCCAGGCGCTGAGGGGAGAGTCGACATTCATGCTCGGCAGTATGCCACCAGATCGCGACAGCTAAAGTGAAATGTCCAGCCGGGCAATCTTGCCCTGGTCATTCAGGCGGAACATGTAGCGCAATTCCAGTGGACTGCCTGGAAACGTGCCGGAGATCAGGCCATTGACCAGCACTTTGCCGGTGCGCTGCTGCACTCCCAGCACTTCAACCCGAGGCTGGTAGCGTTCGGCAGTGTCCTGCATCCATTGGGCGATGGCCTGGGTGCCGATCTGGTGCTGGCCCTCATCGAACACATTGGCATCTTCAGCGAAAAAACTGCCGACACGCGATGTGTCACGAGCGTTGGCGGCATCTATGTAGGCTGCGATGGCCGGCGCCAGTGCAGAGGCTGAATGGGACATGGTACGACTCCTTGTTGGTTGATTCTGGAGCCATGCTAGAACAGGTGAGTGTCAGTTCTTGTCAGGAGTGAAACGCCCGGAATCGTCCAGTTGCATTTGCTTGCGCCAAGTGCGCAAAAGGTCGCTGCGCCGCCCCGGATAGCGCTCGCCCTGCTCGCTCGCCGCCGAAATCCGGTCGGTGCGAAAGGTGCGATAGGCGCCGCGCAATTCGCACCAGGCGACGATGATGCGCACCTCATTGAGAAAGCCCAAAGCCAACGGCCAGATCAGCCGCTGGCTGGGCACTTGCCGGGCATCAGCATAATCGATGTGCAATTTGGCCTGAGTGCGAATAGCCTGACGGAATACGTTCAGCGGCACCGCATTCGGCGCAAAACCATAACCGGACGGCCCCGGCATCACAGTCGGGTTGTGCAGCGCGTCCAGCGCTTCCGGCGCCAGCACTGCGGCAATCTTGGCCAGGGCATCGGCGGCGGCTTTGCTCAATACCTCATCCCCTCGCTGATCGACATAACGCAAGCCCAGTACGATGGCTTCGGTTTCATCGGCATTGAGCATCAACGGCGGCAGAAACAGACCGCTGCGTAACACGTAGCCGATTCCCGCCTCGCCATAGATCGGTGCGCCGAGCGCGGTGAGTTCAGCAATGTCGCGGTAGAGCGTGCGTTCGGAGATCTCCAGCTCACCGGCCAGCGTTGCTGCCGTCACCGGACGGCTCTTACCGCGAAGTACTTGCAGCAAAGTCAACAGGCGGGTGGTTCGCGACACGATCGGCCACTCTGTAGGGAAATTCGTCGGAACTTAGCAGAGGCCCCTGTCAGAAACTGGCAGTAGCACACAACCATTGATCGAAGGCTTTGCGCCTCAGGGAAAAGCGTGTTGACGTTTAAAATTATTCGCATCATATTTAATAGATGGTCTTAATAATATAAACCGCAATGCTTTCTTCAGGAGTCTGCCCCATGCATTACAAGGTCTTTGGCCGTAAAACCGGCTTGCGCGTTTCCGAACTGGCCTTGGGTGCCGGCAATTTCGGCACTGGCTGGGGGCATGGTGCGGAGCGTGACGAAGCCAAAGCCATTTTTGACGGTTACCTGGAGGCAGGCGGCAATTTCATCGATACCGCCAACGGTTATCAGGGTGGCCAATCCGAAGCCATGCTCAGTGAGTTCATTGCATCCGAACGTGATCGGTTGGTCATCGCGACCAAATACACACTCGGGACTACGCCGGCCGACGGCATTTCCCATACCGGCAACAACCGCAAAAACATGGTTCGCGCCGTTGAAGAGAGTTTGACGCGACTGAAAACCGATCACCTCGATCTGTTCTGGGCGCACATGAGCGATGGCGTGACGCCGATGGAAGAGATTCTGCGTGGCTTCGACGATCTGGTACGGGCCGGGAAGATCCATTACGCCGGGCTGTCAAATTTCCCGGCATGGCGCATCGCGCGTGCCGACCTCATGGCAGAAGTGCGCGGTTTTGCGCCGATTGCTGCAATTCAGGTGGAATACAGCCTCGCCGAACGCACCGCCGAGCGCGAACAATTGCCGATGGCCGAAGCGCTGGGCCTGGCGGCGACGTTGTGGTCGCCACTGGGCGGCGGCTTCCTCACCGGCAAATACCGCAACAGCGAGGGCGATAACCGCGCGAGCAAGCTGGGCATGCTGGTTCACGCCGAGAAAAGCGCCCGTGAAACCGCCCTCCTCGACACCTTGCTGGCCGTTGCTGCGGAATTGGGCAGCAGCCCGACCCATGTGGCGATTGCCTGGCTTCGGGACAAGGCCAAGCGCTCGACCACGGCGTTGATCCCAATCCTCGGCTCGCGGACACGGGAGCAACTGGATGCGACGCTGGGTGCGTTGAATCTGCAATTGAGTGCAGAACAATTGGCGCGTCTGGAGCGTGTCAGTGACGTGGCCAAAGGTGTACCGCATGAAAGCATTTCCGGCTCGTTTTCGCGGTTCAGCGGCGGGGAAACCCTGGACCTGCCGATAATCCCGGTGGCCTGACTAGTCGTGTAGGCGCCGCCTTGCTGGCGATGGCTGCGAGTCAGGCAACGAGGATTGGCTCGCAGTGTTTGATCTGTTCTTTTGCTGTAGCCAGACTGTTCTGGCATCCTGCGCCTCCATTTTCCGACCCGGCCTGCCCTTTGGCCCGCACATCACCATGACCGTCTCTGAAAAATCGCCTGCCCCGCGCAATAACGACCTGATCTACGGCCTCAACGACCGCCCTCATCTGACGGCTACCGTGTTCGCGGCCCTGCAACATGTGCTGGCGAGTTTCGTCGGCATCATCACGCCAACGCTGATCATGGGCAGCGCCCTCGGTCTGCAAAGCGAAGTGCCGTACCTGATCAGCATGGCGCTGTTCGTTTCCGGCCTGGGCACTTTTGTTCAAGCGCGACGCTTCGGGCCGGTCGGCTCAGGGTTGCTGTGCCTGCAAGGCACCAGTTTCTCGTTCATCAGCGTGATCCTCAGTGCCGGCTTCATGGTCAAGGCCCGGGGCGGCGGCACCGATGAGATCCTCTCGACGATCTTCGGCGTGTGCTTCTTCGCCGCGTTCATCGAAGTCGTGTTGAGCCAGTTCATCGGCAAACTGCGCATGCTGATCACCCCGGTGGTGACCGGCACCATCATCACGCTCATGGGGTTGTCGCTGATCAAGGTCGCGATGACCGACATTGCCGGCGGCTTCGGCGCGCCTGACCTCGGCGCCGCCAGCCATCTGGGCCTGGCCGCACTGGTGCTGGGCACGATCGTGGTTCTGAACCGCGTGGACGTGCCGTTCCTTCGCCTCGGGGCAATCGTCATCGGCCTGACCCTTGGCTATGTCGTCGCCTGGCTCCTGGGCCACGTTGATTTCGCCAGCCTGCCCGCCGTGCCGCTGATGAGCGTACCGGTACCTTTCAAGTACGGTTTCTCCTTCGATTGGGTGGCGTTCGTGCCGGTGGCGGTGATTTTCCTGGTGTCGCCACTGGAAGCGGCCGGCGATCTGACCGCTAACTCGATGATTTCCCGGCAACCGGTCAAAGGCCCGGTCTACATCCGCCGAATCAAATCCGGATTGCTGGCCGACGGCCTAAACTCAGCGATGGCGGCGGTGTTCAACAGCATGCCAATGGTGACCTTCGCGCAGAATAACGGCGTCATCCAGTTGACCGGCGTGGCCAGCCGTTACGTGGCGTTTTTCATCGCCGGTTTGCTGGTGGTGCTGGGGCTGTTTCCAATGATTGGCGCGGTGCTGCAACTGATGCCGAAACCGGTGCTCGGTGGCGCCGAACTGGTGATGTTCGGCACGGTCGCCGTGGCTGGAATCAAGATCCTCGCCGAAGCCGGCCTGCACCGGCGCAACATGCTGATCGTGGCGATTTCCATAGGCATGGGTCTTGGCGTGGCGGCGGTGCCGGAAGTGTTGCGTGAGCTGCCGAAGGCGCTGCACAACATTTTCGAATCGCCGATCACCGTCGGCGCGTTGTGCGCCATTGTGCTGAACATCTTCCTGCCGGAAGAATTCATCGAGCTGGAGGAAGACGATTTCGATCCTGAAGCGTCGATTTTGCAGGTCATGGAAAATCCACAGGTGACGGAACCCGTCGCACCGCTCAATCGCTGAAGCTACCGTGCTACATTCGCTGCGACTCGGTTTGGCACAAGGTTGAGCGCGTTGAACAAGAAAACCGGCATCCGGGCTGCACAGGCCCAACAGACCCGCTCGCGGATTCTCGAAGCCGCGGTGAAAGTGTTTACCCGCGACGGTTACTCCGGCGGGCGGGTCGAGAGTATTTCCCGCGAGGCCGATTCCAACGACCGCATGCTCTATTACTACTTCGGCAGTAAAGAGCAGCTGTTTATCTGCGTGCTGGAACACACCTACGAGCAGTTCAACAAAGCCGAAAGCCGCCTCAAACTGGACCTGATGCAACCGCTGGTGGCGCTACAGGATCTGGTGGCTTTCGTCTGGAACTACTACATCGCGCACCCGGAGTTCGTCGCCATCCTCAGCAACGAAAACCTGCACAACGGCAAGCATGCACAACAATCGAGTGAATTGCGGCGGCTGTCCGGTGAAGCGGTCGGTGTCCTGCAGCCGATCATCGAAGCGGGTCAGGCGCAGGGGTTGTTTCGCCAGGACCTGGACATCAAACACGTGTATTTGATGATTGCCTCGCTGTGCTACTTCTATAACTCCAACCGCCATACCCTCAGCTCGTTTCTCGGTGAGGATCTGGCGGCTAAATCGCAACAGCAGGATTGGTTGGGGTTTATCAAGGACCTGGTAGTGCGGGGCGTTATGCAACTGCCAGGTTGACTCCCCGCGATACGTTCAATGACTCCCCGGTTTGGCCCGCAGGTGCGCCACTTTCTGTTCCAGGCCTTGCCACTGCGGTGCCGATGACGCAAACCGGCTGCGCAGATACGCCGCCAGTTCCGCTACCTGGGTGTTGGACAGACTGTCCTTGAAACCGGGCATGTAGCCCAGGTCTTTGGTGGCCGGGGCATTGATGCCCTGCAAAATGACCTTGATCAGGTTGTCCGGTTGATCGCTGTGGACATTGGTGTTGCTGGCCAGCGACGGGCTTACGCCAAACAGCTTCGGACCGAGACCATCGGCGTGACAGGCCTTGCACGAACCTTCGAACACACGCTGGCCGTTGCTCAATGACAACGTCGGGGCAGGTTGCGCGGCGGGTTCAACCATTGGCGAATCGGCCTGCGCTTCGTTGAGTGAAGCGAGGTACACCGCCATCGCCCGGATGTCCGTCTTCGGCAATTTTGCCAACTCACTGACCACCGGGCCCATCGGGCCTGTCGCCACGCCATGGGCGTCGGAATAACCGGTGCTGAGGTAGTCGAACAGTTGGTTTTCCGTCCAGGGCGTCGGCGCTTTCGACAACCCGTTGAGCGCCGGCGCTTCCCAGCCATCGACCATGCCACCCGCCAGAAACGCGGCACCGCCCTTCTCGGCCCCCAGCACGTTGCGCGGCGAATGGCAGGCCGCGCAATGGCCGAGCCCGTTGACCAGATAGGCGCCGCGATTCCATTGCTCGCTACGCTGTGGCTGCGCGCTGATCTCGCCGCGTCGCAAAAACAAGGCATTCCAGCCGGCCATCAACGGCCGCAGATTGAACGGGAAACGCATGTCGTTGGCCCTGGGTTCCTGGCTGACCGGCGCCTGTGACATGAGGTAGGCATACAGCGCCTGCATGTCCGCATCATTGATGTTGCGAAACGCCGTGTACGGAAACGCCGGGTACAGATTGCGCCCATCCCTGCCGATGCCATCGCGCATCGCCCGCTCGAAGGCGGGGTACGACCAATTGCCAATCCCGGTTTTCACGTCCGGGGTGATGTTGCTGCTGTACAACGTGCCGAACGGTGTTTCCATCGCCAACCCACCGGCATTGGTCGCACCACCGGGCGCGGTGTGGCAGACCGCACAATCGCCAACCGCAGCGAGCAGACGCCCGCGCTCCAGGGTCGCCGCCGACCAGGTGCCGGCACTCGGTGGCGCAATCGGCGCTATTTCAGCGTGAAACGGCCATGCCGTCGCCGCCATACCGAGCACCGCGCCGAATGCGGCAAACAGTGAGCCGAACAACCACTTCGAACGCTTGGCCGGGGATTTCGGCGGATCAGCCTCGGTGCCGGCGTTGAGTGCCGCCAGTACCCGCTCCGGGGTGATCGGCAGTTCACGAAAGCGTATCCCGGTGGCGTCGTAGATCGCATTGGCAATCGCCGCCGCACTCGGTACCGACGCGGATTCACCGGCGCCCATGGGCGGCTGGTCCTGACGCGGCATCATCATCACGTCGATCTGCGGCACCTCGGGAAAGGTCAGGATCGGATAACCGCCCCACTCCTTGCTCGCCACCGTGGACTCCTCGAAGGTCACCCGTTCCTTGAGCACTCGGCTGGTGGACTGAATGACGTTGCCGTGGATCTGATGCTGCACGCCTGCAGGGTTGATCATCATCCCCGAGTCATGCCCGATCACCACACGCGTGACCGAGACATCGCCGGTCTGGCGATCCACCGCCACATCCGCTACCCACGCTGCCCACGCGGCACCGAAGCCGGGGAACTTGCTGTGGATGTAGCGCGCGTAAGCGAAGCCGCGACCGCGCAAAAACTGATCTTCGTTCGCCGTTTGCATCGGCGCCGTGCGCGGGCTCCAGGCAGCGCGCTCGGCGGTGGACTTGACCAGGTCAATGGCGCGCTCGTCACGCAAATAGCGCAACCGGTACTCGACCGGATCGACACCGGCGGCGAAGGCCAATTCATCGATGTAGGACTCGTGGGCAAAGGTATTGGGCAACGCCGATACGCCGCGCATCCACGAGGCGCGCACCAGTGGTGCCATGTCGTTGATGGTCACGCGCATGTGTTCGATGTCATAGGGCGGGATCGAGGTGCGATCGCCCATCTCGAACATCGCGGCAACCGGCTCGACCCGCCCGGTCAGCAGCAGGGCCAGTGTCGGGGCGCCGTTAGAGGGATAGCTGGTCTGAAAGTCATAGGCGGCGATGCTGCCATCGGCGTTTAACCCGCCGTCGACGTCCATCAGTTGCGCGGTGCCTTTGGGTTCCCAGGCGTGCTCTTGCTCGCGAGTCAACTGCACGCGCACCGGTTTGCCCACCGCCCGAGACAACAGCAAGGCATCGGCGCAGACATCGTCAGCGCAGTTGCGTCCGTAGCAACCGGAGGCTTCCATGCGAATGATCTCGATCGACTCCTCCGCGCACTCCAGCAACCAGGCCAGATCAGCACGCAACAAATGCGGATTCTGCGTGCCGGACCACACCCGCGAACCCGAAGGTTGGTAATCCGCCACGCCGCAGGAAGGACCGATCGAGCCGTGCATCTGATAAGGCCATAAATAGCTGCGCGACAGACGCTGGCTGGCACCGGCCAACGCTTCATCCACATTGCCTTGATCCAGCACCACTCGCTGCACCCGAGGATTGTCGCGGATCGCCTGCTCGACATTGCTCATGTCCGGCAATGCCTGGTCCCAGGCTTTCCAACTGACCCGAAGTTCCCGTGCGGCCTTGATCGCCTGCTCCTCACGCAGCGCCACCACACCGACAAAATCACGGATCACCACCACCGCGACAATCCCCGGAATATGGGCGATGGACGCTTCATCGACCGCCAACAGGCTGTTGCCGACAAAGTTTCCGCAATCGAGCCCGGCATAGGGCGGGCGAACCACCCGACCGTGGAGCATGTCCGGCACTCGCATGTCATGGACATAAGTCAGCTCGCCGGTTGCCTTGGCCGGAATATCCACCCGCGCGGCACCCTTGCCCACCCATCGATAGTCGCTGGCGTCTTTGAGCGGCGCGTCGCCGGAGATGCGCAGTTCCCAGTGCTCGGAGCGCACCAGGTCGGCGTAGGTGGTGGTGCGTCCGTCGGTGGCCGTTATCACCCCAGCCTCGACCTTCAGACCCGCCACCTCGACTGCCCAGCACCCTGCCGCGCGCGCCAGCAAAAAGCGCCGTGCTTCTGCTGCCGCATTGCGCAGCGGGATCGCCGAAATCTGCAGGGTGGCGCTGGCAATGGTTGCGCCCTGATTCGGCACGCGCTCGGTGTCGCCCAGCACCATGCAGACCTGCTCAATGTTCAGGTCCAGTTCTTCGGCAACGATCTGGGCCAATGAGGTGCGGATGCCAGTGCCGAGGTCGACATGGCCGTTAAAGGCATACACTCGACCGTCTTCGCTGACGGCAATGAAAATCGCCAGTTCTTTGGGCTTGATCGTCGGTATACCGCCCTTGGCCACCGGCCCGGACGGCGGCAGCACATCGTCGACAATCAGCAAAACGCCGGTCTTGGCCAGCAGTTGGTCGCGGGTTGGGATTGCGTCGGTCATGTTCATCGATCCACGTTCAAGGCGTTTGACGGGCGGCACGCAGCACCGCGCGAAGGATTTCGATATGGGTGCCGCAACGGCAGAGATTGGCCGAAAGCTCATTGCGGATCTGGGTTTCGCTGGGGTCGGGGATGCGGTCGAGCAATGCCTTGGCGGTCATGATCATGCCGTTGAGGCAGTAGCCGCATTGCGCTGCCTGCTCGTCGATGAAGGCTTGTTGCACCGGGTGCGGTTCGGCACGAGTGCCGAGGCCTTCCAGGGTGACGATCTGCCGATCGGCGGCGCCCGCCAGCGGGAATACGCACGATCGCGCGGCGACGCCATCGATGATCACCGTGCAGGCGCCGCACTCGCCCAGGCCGCAGCCATATTTGGGGCCGTTGAGTTGCAGGTCATTGCGCAGGATCAGCAATAACGGGGTATCCGCCATGGCGGTAACAGTCGTGGTTTGGCCGTTGACCTCAAGCGCTACGGTAATTTCCTGGCTTGTCATTCACTTCGTCCGCGTCATTTTATGAAGTGCCCACTACACCAAAAGAGCAAAGAAAAAGTCGCGAGGTCGACCTGGTCATTACCAGGTGTGTGGCGTCGCGACACACTCAAATGGTGAAGTGGCTACTACATGAAAAGAGAGCAAGAACGATGCCAGCAGCAAATCCGGGCGCTTAAAACAGAATTCAATCCTGTGGGTCGTCGATCATCTTGCGCAGCAAAAACAGCACCGCGACCTGTTCCGCCGGGTTGAGATTGCTCATGGTCAGTTCGCTGATACGGGCAGCGCACGGTACGGTTTGCTGGACAAGGCGGTCGCCATCCGCGGACAAACCTACAACGACTTTGCGCCGGTCCTGAGGATCGGGTTCCAGGGTGATCAAATCGCGCGCCTTGAGCCGCTCGACGATGCCGCGAATGGTCGCCTGGTCCACGGCCGTGGCCTTGACCAGTTCGGTCAGGGAGCTGGGACCGTGATCGCGTATGGCACACAGGGTGACGAACTGCACGGCGGTGAGTTGGGAGTCACCGACATTTTGCTGAAAGATCGCCATGTGCCGCTGGTAGGCCTTGCGCAGCAAATGCCCGACTTGTTCGGAAAAAACGTAGGAAGAATCAGGAATTTCTGACACGACAGACTCGAAAGACGATGAAAGGTTGGAGAGCATGATGGACAGATTGGTTAACGGACTCAAGTGACGAGAGACCTGCTGGCGTCCCGCCCCCGTAGGAGCTGTCGAAGGCTGCGATCTTTTGACTTTGTTTTTTCAGAATCCAGATCAAAAGATCGCAGCCTTCAGCAACTCCTACGGGGCGATCATGCGGGTTTAATAAACCCGCGAGGCCTCCGGCGCCACCACATCCCCACCTATTACAACCGCCTGATCATCCAGGTACACGTCGCAATGACGCAGCGGGATATCCAGGTGGCACGGGGTTTTGCGGGTGCCGCCGACTTCGGTGTTCGGCCCGGTCGAGAACAGGAAATTGCCGTAGAACGCTCGCGCGTCCATGCACATGCCGTCGTTCTTGTCGTGCAGGCCCATGGCGGTCCACTGCGCCCGGGGTTGCAGGCCCCAACCGATGTGGGAGATGCCGTACACCTCCGGATCGTTGAAGTACTTCATGTAGTCGCGCAGATACTCAGCCTCGAAGCCACCGTGGATCGAGGTGATGAAGCCCTTCTCGATCTCCAGGGTGATTTTCTCCCGGGTGTAGTTCTTGAAGGGCAGCACAATATCGCCGACATCCAGCACCAGCACGCCTTCGGCGGTTTCTTCATTGGGCCATGAAAACAGAAAGCCGCTGGGCCAGTGATCCCAGCGCCCCGGCTCATCGGCGAAACCGTACTCGGTCACCGCCGGGTACTGGCCCAGAGCCGCTCGGAAATCACTGCCCGCGCGGGATTTGACGTGTATCGAGCGTGCCTGCTTGAGCAGCTTTTCCGCCGCCAGCACCCGCACTTTGTCGGCTTCGGTCGGCAGCATCCGCGCCAGCACTTCCGGCGGCTCGACCGCCAACAGAATCCGCGTGCCGGTCTTGAGGATCTGCTCCTGTTCCGGTGAGTGCAGCAGCATCATGGTATCGACGATCAAGTCCGCCGCTTCGAGCGCCCGCTGCGCCGCAATATTGCCGGTCAGCGCGGTGTCGCCGCAGTAAGCGGTCATGTCATTGCCCATCGCCGTCGGGTGGTTGAACGACGGCAATTCCACTGCGTAAACCTTGGCCCCCAGGCGCTGGGCAGCATCCATCGCGGCACGCACGGTACGCGGGTCGGAATAGTGGCTCTTGAGCACGGCGACACTCTGGGTCGGGTCGACCTTCGACAGTTTCAGCACGTGTTCGAACATCTGGGTCAGTTCGCAATCGCTTACCGGCATTTTCCTTTCTCCTCAATCGTCAGCTGCGCACCAAGTCGAGGCGTCGCGCCTCTTGTCAGTGCATATTTGTAGCGTACACACCACTTAATCACGATGAGACCTCAAAACACGGCGGACCGCAAGAGCCAGATCACAACGTTACCAACTCACACAAACAGCGTATTTACGGGCTACATTTGGTAACCATCGATAAAAACGGTTGAAAATTATTTTTTCTGAAAGGCTCTTTTCATTTCAATTTTATAGCGTATACACTTTAAAAACCTTGCGACGACATCGCCAGTGACCATTCGAAAAAGAGGAACTACCCCCATGGCAAGCAAACAAAAAATCGCCATCGTCGGTGCCGGTCTGGGCGGTGCAGCTGCCGCGACGCTGCTGCAACAAGCCGGGTTTGAGGTGGACATCTACGAACAGGCACCCGAGTTCTCCCGCCTCGGCGCCGGGATTCACATGGGTCCCAACATCATGAAAATTTTCCGGCGCATGGGCATCGAGCAGCAGCTCGACCTGATGGGCTCGCACCCGGATCACTGGTTCAGTCGTGACGGTTTGAGCGGCGACTATCTGTCGCGCATTCCATTGGGTGATTTCGCTCGCAGGGAGTACGGCGCGTCCTACATCACGGTGCATCGTGGCGATCTGCACGCGTTGCAAATGTCGACGATCAAACCTGGCACCGTACATTTCAACAAACGCCTGGAAACCCTCGAAGAAACCGATAACCAGGTACGCCTGACGTTCAGCGACGGCGAGGTGACCTACGCTGACATCGTCATCGGTGCAGACGGCATCAATTCGAAGATTCGCGAAGAACTGCTCGGCGCGGAAAAACCGCTGTACAGCGGCTGGGTGGCGCACCGCGCGTTGATCCGTGGCGATCAACTGGCCAAGTACGACCTGAAGTTCGAAGACTGCATCAAGTGGTGGACCGAGGACCGGCACATGATGGTCTACTACACCACCGGCAAGCGTGACGAGTACTACTACGTGACCGGCGTGCCACACCCGGAATGGGATTTCCAGGGCGCGTTCGTCGATAGCAGCCGTGAAGAAATGTTCGAAGCCTTCCAGGGTTATCACCCGACGGTCCAGGCCCTGATCGAGTCAACCGAAAGCGTCACCAAATGGCCATTGCGCAACCGCAACCCGTTGCCGCTGTGGAGCCGTGGCCGCTTGGTATTGCTGGGCGATGCTTGCCACCCGATGAAACCGCACATGGCCCAAGGTGCAGGCATGGCCATCGAAGATGCCGCGATGCTGACCCGCTGCCTGCAGGAAACCGGCCTTAGCGACTACCGCACCGCATTCGAACTGTATGAAGCCAACCGCAAGGAACGCGCCTCGCGGGTGCAAGCCGTGTCCAACGCCAACACCTGGCTGCGCACCCAGGAAGATCCGGCCTGGGTCTATGGCTATGACCTGTACGCCCAGCAATTGAAATCGGGGGTGGCGGCGTGAGTACTTTTGTCCACGGCGGCAACGTCCAGGCCAATGGCATCCGCCAGCATTACCTGCGCTATGGTGGCAAAGGTCCGGCGTTGATCCTGATTCCCGGCATCACCAGCCCGGCCATCACCTGGGGCTTCGTGGCCGAACGCCTGGGCGAGCACTTCGACACGTATGTACTCGATGTTCGCGGTCGCGGTTTGTCTTCGACCGGGCCGGAACTCGATTACAGCGCCGAGACCTGCGCCCACGACATCAGCGCTTTCGCCAAAGCCATGAAGCTCGACCTCTACCATTTGGTCGGCCACTCGATGGGCGCACGCTTTGCCGTGCGCAGCGCCGTATTGCATCCGGCCGGTGTCGAGCGCCTGGTGCTGATCGACCCGCCCGTTTCCGGGCCGGGACGGCGTGAGTACCCAAGCAAACTGCCGTGGTACGTCGATTCGATCCGTCAGTCATTGCTGGGCATGGACGCCGAAGCGATGCGCAGCTTTTGCGCGACCTGGACCGATGAACAATTGCAACTGCGCGCCGAGTGGCTGCACACCTGTTACGAGCCGGCCATCGTCAGGGCGTTCAACGATTTCCATGACGTGGATTTCCATCAGGACCTGCCACGGCTGGAAGCCCCGGCGCTGCTGATGATCGCGGGGCGCGGCGGTGTAATCACGGCTGAGGACGAAGCAGAAATACTTGCCCTGCAACCGACCATTCGCACCGTCCACGTGGAAAACGCCGGACACATGATTCCCTGGGATGACCTCGAAGGCTTCTTCAGCGCCTTCGGTGATTTCCTCGGCCCACGCCTTTAAGCAACGCATCTGGAGATTTTTATGCTCAAGCCTTACCGCATCGGCCAGATCGTGCCGAGTTCTAACACCACAATGGAAACCGAGATCCCGGCGATGCTCACCGCGCGCCAGATGATCCGCCCGGAACGCTTCACCTTTCACTCCAGCCGCATGCGTATGAAGCAAGTGCGCAAGGAGGAACTGGAAGCCATGGACGGTGAATCCGACCGTTGCGCCGTGGAGTTGAGCGACGCGAAAGTCGACGTGCTCGGTTACGCCTGCCTGGTGGCGATCATGGCGATGGGTCTGGGTTACCACCGAAAATCCGAACAGCGGCTGCGCAAGGCCACCGCCGATAACGACGCCAATGCCCCGGTCATCACCAGTGCCGGCGCCTTGATCGAAGGCCTGAAAGTGATGGGCGCCAAACGCATCGCTATCGTCGCGCCGTATATGAAGCCGCTGACCGAACTGGTGGTGGATTACATCCGCGAAGAAGGCTTTGAAGTGGTGGACTGGCGCGCCCTGGAGATTCCCGACAACCTCGCCGTTGCCCGCCACGACCCGGCCAACCTGCCGGCCATCGTTGCCGGGATGAACCTGGATGGTGTCGATGTGATCGTGCTGTCGGCCTGCGTGCAGATGCAGTCGCTGCCGGTGGTGGCGCAAGTTGAAGCGCAAACCGGCAAACCGGTGCTCACCGCCGCCATCGCCACGACCTACGCCATGCTCAAGGCGCTGGACCTGGAACCGATCGTTCCCGGCGCTGGCGCCCTGCTCTCCGGCGCCTATTGAGGTACGTGACATGAGTGAACAAAGCGTCAACGATAACTATCAGGGTGTGTGGGGGCAGCGCATTGGCTTCGGCCGAAAATCCGCCTTGCTGATGATTGACTTCATGCGCGGCTACACCACCGAAGGCGCGCCCCTGTTTGCCCCCGGCGTGGTCAGCGCCGTGGCGGAAAGTGTCGACTTGCTGGCCAGCGCCCGCGAGCACGGCATAGCGGTGGTGCACACCAATATCCGCTACCATCCCGGCCATTTCGCCGATGGCGGGATCTGGGTTAAAAAAGCCCCGGTGATGAAGGACATGGTCGAAGGCAATCCCCTGGCTGCGTTTTGCCCGCAAGTACTGCCACAGGACGATGAAGTGGTGATCAGCAAACAATACGCCAGCGCTTTTTTCGGCAGCAGCCTGGCCTCGATGCTGCATTCCCAGGGCATCGATACCGTGGTGTTGGCCGGGTGCTCCACCAGCGGCTGCATTCGGGCATCCGCCGTCGATGCAGTGCAGCACGGCTTTCGCACCATCGTCGTGCGCGAGTGCGTCGGGGACCGGCACCCGGCGCCCCATGAAGCGAATCTGTTCGACATCAACAGCAAATATGGCGATGTCGTCAGCAAGCAGGAGGCCATCGCGCATTTCAAGGAGCAATAAGGCTACACAAAGAACCACGACACAGAGCGTGGTCTTGAAAACCCTGTAAGAGCGAGCCTGCTCGCTCTGCATCTTCTGTCACTGCCTTTGGACGTCGCTATTCAGCACGCCAGAGTGCTGGAAAAAGCGGCTGTATAAAAACCATAAGTCACCGCCAGGAGACACCCGATGCCCATTGCGAATGCAACAACCGCGACCACCGTCGCCGACCCGACTCAAGCGCTTTACCGCAAGATCACCTGGAAGCTGATCCCGTTCCTGTGCTTTTGCTATCTGGCCGCGTACCTCGACCGGATCAACATCGGCTTCGCCAAATTGCAGATGCTCGACCAACTGCAATTCAGCGAAACCGCGTTCGGCCTCGGTGCCGGGCTTTTCTTTGTCGGCTACATTTTGTTCGAAGTACCAAGCAACCTGGTGCTGGAAAAAGTCGGCGCAAAAATCTGGATCGCCCGCATCATGATCACCTGGGGCCTGCTCTCGGCCTGCACCATGCTGGTGACCTCCACCACCCAGTTCTACATCCTGCGTTTTCTGCTCGGTGCCGCTGAAGCGGGCTTTCTGCCGGGCGTGCTGTATTACCTGACCACGTGGTTCCCGACCTATCGGCGCGGGCGCATCATTGCCCTGTTTATGATCGGCCTGCCGCTGTCCAGCGTGATCGGCGGCCCGCTGTCCGGCTGGATTATGGGCCACTTCGACAACGCCGGTGGCCTGCGTGGCTGGCAATGGCTGTTTCTGCTGGAAGCGATCCCCAGCGTACTGCTCGGCATCCTGACCTTCTGGGCGCTGCCCAACAATTACCGCCAGGCCAAATGGCTCAACGATGACGAGAAAAACCTGCTGGAACAGGAATTGCGCGCCGACGATGCCGACGCCTCCGGCAGCAAGCACAGCTTCCGTGACGGTTTCTTCAACCTGAAAGTGTGGATGCTCGGCGGTATCGACTTCTCGATTCTGCTCAGCGCCTATGCCATGGGTTTCTGGATGCCGACATTCATCCGCAACGCCGGCATTGTCGACACCTTCAACATTGGCATGCTGACCGCATTGCCGAGCATCGCCGCGCTACTGGGCATGCTGTTGATCGGCGCCAGTTCCGACAAACACCGCGAACGTCGCTGGCACATCATCGTGCCGTTCCTCGTCGGTGCCGCCGCAATGGCCAGCGCGCCGTTCTTTGTGCACAACGTGGTAGCGACCGTGGCGTTGTTCGCCATTGCCTCGGCAGCCATCATCGGCGCCGTGCCCGTGTTTTTCAGCCTGCCGGCAACCTTCCTCAAAGGTACGGCCGCCGCGACCGGCTTCGCCCTCGCCTGCTCGGTGGCGAACATCGCCGGGCTGGTGAGCAACTCGCTGATGGGCGTCGCCATCGACGTCACCGGCAGCAGCGCCGGCGCCCTGTGGTTCTTCGCCGGCTGCCTGATCCTCAGCAGCTTCCTGGTGATCGCCCTGCCGGCAAAACTGGTCAACCGCTAAACCTGCTTCTGTAGCAGTTGGCGCAGCCTTCGGCAGCGGCTACAGATTACTTTTGATGGTGATCAGGACAGTATGGGGCGAACCCCTCTCAGGGTGTATGGTCGCACAGTAGAGCCGCCGAACTTTGCTCAAGGCTGAGCCGTCGGCGGCTCGGTCCCTTTTTCTGTCGAGTGTTTTCCATCATGCGCAGACTGCTTGCTTTTACCCTCTCGCTGCTGCTGCTTTCGCTAAGCGGCTGCGCCCTGCTTCCCCAGCATGATCCGCTGAACATCAATGTGGTGGGCATCGAACCGCTGCCAAGCCAGGACATGGAGATCCGCTTCGCCGTGAAGATTCGCGTGCAGAACCCCAATGAAAGCTCGATCAACTTCAACGGTGTGGCCCTGGACCTGGACATCAACGGCCAACCCTTCGCCGCGGGCGTCAGCGATCAGTCAGGTTCGATTGCGCGTTTCTCCGAAACGGTGCTGACGGTTCCGGTCAGCGTCTCGGCATTCTCGGTACTGCGCCAGACCGTAGGCCTGAGTCGGACGCAAACCCTCAACAACATGCCCTACATCCTGCGCGGCAAACTGGCGGGAGGCTTGTTCGGCACGATGCGTTTCGTCGACAGTGGCAAACTTAGCCTGCCAGGACCGACAACTGGCAGCCGGCAACCCTGATTCATGCAGCGGGTTATGAGTTAAATCGAACGCCGGGTTTGGTCCGTTCGTCCACTGTCAATTCGAAGATGTCCGGGCGTGCGTAATGGCCGACCACGTCGTAGTCGTATCGGGCGCGGATCAGGTCATCGGTGTCAATTTCTGCCGTCAGCAAACCGGGACCCTTTCGCAGGGGGCCAGCCAAAACGTCGCCCATCGGCCCGACAATGACACTGCCGCCCGCAATCAACGGCCGATCCGATGGCCAATTGGCGATGTCGATGCCCAAAGCCTGTGGCGATTCCTGGACCTGACAGGCGCTGACCACAAAGCAACGCCCCTCGTGAGCAATGTGCCGCATGCTGACCTGCCACATCTCCCGCTCGTCGACCGTCGGCGCGCACCACACCTCCACACCTTTGGCGTACATCGCCGTGCGCAGCAGCGGCATCATGTTTTCCCAGCACACCACCGCCCCGATCCGCCCCACCTGGCTGTCGATCACCGGTAACGTCGAACCATCGCCCTTGCCCCAGATCAGCCGTTCGGTGCCGGTCGGCATCAATTTACGGTGCTTGCCGACCAGCCCTGCCTGCGGATCGAAATACAGAGCAGTGCAGTACAGCGTGCTGCCGGAGCGCTCGATGACGCCGATCACCAGGTTGGCGCCAGTACGCGCGCCAAGCCCGGCCAATGCGTCGGTTTCCGGACCCGGCACATCAATGGCATTGTCAAAGTAACGGGCAAAGGCTTCGCGCCCTTCCGGCAGGCGATAGCCCAACTGAGTACCGAAACCTTCACCCTTCGGATATCCGCCGAGCAACGCTTCGGGCATGACCACCAGTGCCGCCGCGGATTCGATGATTGCGCCTTCATACGACAAAATCTGCTCCAGCGTGTCGGCCTTGCCGCCGGGCAAGGCGCCAATTTGCAGTGCAGCAACGATTGACTTGGGCATCGCGGTAACTCCAGTTGGGTCAGATGTTGCTGATTTTGCGGCGACACAGGATCATGAAAAAAGCCCAGTTAACTGCTAAATGATATGAACCAAATGAATATCGCAGACATCGATCTCAACCTGCTGAAAGTCTTTGAAGCCCTGCACGAAGAATCCAGCGCCAGTCGAGCGGCGTTGCGCCTGGGTGTCACGCAATCGGCGGTCAGCGCCGCACTACGCCGCTTGCGCGAGGTGTATGGCGATCAGCTGTTTGTCCGGACCGGTCGGGGTCTGGCGCCGACGCTCAAGGCCAATCAGCTCAAACCGGTGGTCAGCGATGCACTGAACAAATGTCGGCAGAGCCTGGCGATGGTCGATCCGACGACCCAACATTACGAAGGACGCTCGGTCAGCATTGGCTTGTCGGATGATTTCGAGATTGCCTACGGGCGCCGGATGATCGAAGAAATCGCTCGCTGCGCGCCGAAACTGCGGCTGATCTTTCGCCAGACCCACAGCCAGATCGTCGCCCAGGCCTTGATGGAACGCAGCATTGACCTGGCGATTACCGCTGGCGGCTTCGCTGAACGCTTGCTGAGCCGTCAGGTACTGGGGGAAGGAAATTACTTGTGTCTGGTCGACCCGCTCAGTCTGGCCGAAGGGCAGCAGACCATCAGCCTGGAGGAATTCGTCGGCCGCGAGCACATCCTTGTCTCCTCAGGCGGCTTTATCGGTATCACTGACGAGGGGCTGGCGGCGTTGGGCTTGAGTCGCCGGGTCTGCGCCTCGACCACACACTTTGCCGCGCTGCCGCATTTGCTCAAGGGCAGTCAGGCCGTGGCGACCATTCCAGCGCATGCGGCCCGCAGTATTGCGGCACTCAGTGGTTTGGCGCTGCTGCCCTGCCCTTTGGATTTGCCGCGCTACCCGATCGAACTGGGCTGGCGTACCAGCACCCAGCTCGACCCGATGATGCTGAAAGTGCGCGAGGCGATTGTGGCGAGTTTTGCCTAGGGATTTACTTGCTGGCAGCCATCAGGCGATTGACTTCACTGCGCACCATGTTCGAGTACTCAGGTGGCGACATACCGTCCAGCTCGGCGCGAACCCACTCGGCCCACTTGCCTTTGCGCTTGGCACGCTCGCCGAACAACCGGGCAGCCTCACCCTTGGCTTTGCCCAGGTTGTTTTGCCAGAGTTCGAACAGACGGGATTTTTCATCTTCAAGCGCAGCGCGCTCGGCAAGGGATTTGTCGGCCAGATTGAAGCTCATGGGATTTTCCTGCTGCGTAAAATAGGCGACATCTTACACTGTAGGACGAAACGTCCTGCTCTGGATTTCTTCGGAATCGGGCTGACGTGAGAAATCGCTGCAACTTTTTCCCGTGCAGCGGACTCCACTGTTCACTGTTCAACTAACTGCAAGGAGTACTTCAATGGCCCGGAAAACCGCCGCACAGGCTGCCGAAGATCAAATCAAGGACCAAGCCTTCAGCGAGCTTCAGGCGCTGATCGAAGAATCGGAAAAACTACTCAAAAGCAGCGCTTCACTGGTCGGGGAGGAAGCGGAGACCCTGCGGGGACAGATTGCCTTGAAACTACAGCAGGCCCGGGATTCGGTGACCAGCGTACGCGACCGGACCAAACCGGCGGTCGAAGCCACCGAAAGCTACATCGGCGGGCATCCTTGGCAAACCGTGGCGGTATCGGCCGGTTTCGGCCTGGTGGTCGGGTTGCTGCTGGCACGCCGTTAAACACACGGGCAGGATCCGGCTGGCTGGGATGGCGCCTTCAAGAGCGCCATCGCCAGGAAGCCGGCTGCCACAGAGTGAGAATTGCCTGCGCAGCGTCAGCCCCCCGCCAACTCCCGCAAATCCGCAAGCGTCCGCTCATCCAGCGCAATGCCACTGGAATGCGACTTGGCGCGCTGATGATGACGACGATCCCCCGGCAACCGCTTGAGCCCCACGCCATGCATCTGCCGCACGAGCTCCTGGCTGCGCTCGGCGAAGCTTTGCCCGGCGGCTTTGCTCGGGTCGATAACGATCAACAGTTGACCGGTCCAGGGCGTCTTGGCTCCCGGGTGGTTTTTCCAGTCGAACTCGAAAGAAAAATTACCCCCGGTCAGCGCCGCCGCCAGCAATTCCACCATCATCGACAACGCCGAGCCCTTGTGCCCGCCAAATGGCAGCAACGCGCCACCTTCAAGAATCGCCTTCGGGTCCTGGGTCGGCTGGCCGAGACCGTCCACGCCCATGCCCGGTGCCAGGCGTTCGCCCTTGCGCGCGGCAATCTGCACGTCGCCATGGGCAATGGCGCTGGTGGCCAGGTCGAAAACGATCGGCTCACCGTCGGCCCGAGGGGCGGCGAAGGCAATCGGGTTGGTGCCGAACAACGGCCGATCCGCACCATGGGGCACCACGCACGTCATGCTATTAACCACACTGAGCGCCACCAGGCCTTCATAGGCAAAAGGCTCAACGTCCGGCCATAGCGCGGCGAAATGATGGGAGTTACGAATCGCCAATACCGCGATGCCGGCGCTGCGAGCCTTCTCTACCAACAAGGGCCGGGCAGCCGCCAGCGCCGGTTGCGCAAAACCATTGTTGGCGTCGACCCGGACGAACCCCGAGGCCACGTCCTCGACCAGCGGCACAGCCTGGCCGTTGACCCAACCGCTGTTGAGCGTCGACACATAACCGGGAATACGGAACACGCCGTGGCTGTGAGCGCCGTCACGCTCGGCACCGGCGCAGTTTTGCGCCAGCACCTGTGCGACGTCGGGCGAAGTGCCATGGCGCAGGAATATCTTCTCAAGCAATGCCGTCAGCTCTTCGAGGGACAGGGTTTGCGAGACAACAGTAGACACATGATCGTGTGGCGCAGACATCTGAAGCTCCAGACTAATTATTGGAGGGGGCTACAGCGTACGTAGACCGCCGATTAACCACGCGCCGCGGGTAGGCTGTCAACCCTTCGATTGCGCGTGTTTGCACGAATACCCATAGCCCGTGCATTAACTATCTACCGCCTGCGCCAAGGCGACGGCTTTTAGTCTCGTTGCTCCATCAACAGGCGCCTTCAGTGGCGCCTCGAACGAGACCCGACGATGCCCACACCGCCTGCCCGACTGTTTTTTTCCGAAGCCCTGAACTCGCCCGGTCGCTGGACCGAACTGGGTAAAACGCACGGGCTCACGCAACGCGACTTTCAATGGTTCAGCCACGTGGAGTTGGCCAGCCAATCGCTACGCGGCGAGCAAAAGCCACCAATGATTGCCGAAAAAATCCTGCTGACGACGGCTGATCAAGCGCCGATCCCTCTGGCCGGCAGTTTCGTATTGAGTCCCACCCCGGAAACCAACGGGGTCATTGTCTATACCCCCTATGGCGGAATTCAGAAGTTCGACAGTCGTTCGGCGTTGAGCGAGCAACTCGTCCAGACACTGAACAATGCCGGCGAGGACGACGAGCTGCTGGCGCTGATGTCGCTGGCCGCGCGTAAAAACCTCGCCGCCAGCGACAATGTCCGCGTGACCTATGAAGTCATTGAGGGTGACGTGTTTGACGACCTGCGCAAGGTCGTCGCCAATAATCAGCAATTGAATCATCAGGCCATACTCGATGAATTGGCAGCGTTGCCAACCCTCGCGTCCCTGCTCGATGGAATACTCGATGAATTGCTGCAGCCGACGTTTCCAGGTCTGGATCAAAGCAAGACCCAGGTTAATTTCTACACGACGATGGTCAGCGATAACGTCGATAAGGACAGTGAACCGACACGACGCTGGCACAGTTCAATGTCATTGCGCGACGCGGTTTTGCAGTATTACCGTCATCAGCGATGGCCCATCGGACAGACCCACGCCTTCACCCATCCGAAACGAACACCCGCCAGCACCGACCAGCAACACTGGGAGACCGCGATAAAAAGCGCCTCCAGCAAACTGGTTCCTCTGCTGTTCCGGCGTCTGGAGTCGTACTGGGAGGCACCGACAACCGGCGACGGCGCTTCGCGTCGGGCGTTTTTCAGTCGAGCGATCCGTGAGCAGGCGCGAGCAGAGATTCTGCTCAAACGCGAGGCGCAGATCATCAGCCCCGAACAAAGCCAAGCCTTGCAGTCGTTGTTCGAAGAGACGGCCCTTTCCACCCGGCGCCCTACCCTGGAGACGGTGCGCCTGTGGGAACAGCAAGCCAATTACGTGTCGTTGGCAGGCTCGCTGATGATCAGTCACACCAACGCCTGTCTCTACACCCCCACTCAGGGATTGCAGGTGCTGAAGGACTATCAGGACTTGAAAGCAACGTTGCTGAGCAAGTTCAGCGCCAGCGGTCACGAGGACGAACTCTACGGCCTGCTGAGTCTGGATGAACGCAACCGTTTCATCGGTTTCAATCAGCCGCACGTCTCCGGAGAGGTTATCTCCGGCCCGATATTTGCCGTGCTGTTCGAGGCGATCATCACCAAACAACGGCAAAACATCGAATACGCCCTGCAGGTTTTTCGCCACAGCGATGGCACGGTGAACATCCATGCCTTGTTCGACAAAGCGCTGGATATCCGCTCGATGATCAGCGAACGCATGCTCTCGCTGGATGCCCATGGCCGCTGGGGCACACGCCCTGTACTGGTCGGCAATCAACAACCCTCCGCCGTGCGAGCCGACACCGCGGCGGCCTACGTGAAAACCTTCGGCGATATTGAAGCACTGATCAACGCGGACTTCGCCGCCCAACCGCTCACCTCACTGGCTCTGCAACGGGTCTACCTGGAGAGGATGACAGCCCAACTGACCCATTCCCTCTCCGTCGGTATTCGTGGGGAAGCCAGCCTGCGAGTGCTGGACACCAGCTTACGGGGCGCTGACAAGGCGATCGTCGATACGGTGTTGAATTCGGATCATCCGGATCGCCATCGTCGCCTCGCACTCAACGGATTCCGGCCTGACGCTTATAGGCTGATTCTTGAATGCACGGGACAGAAAGACGTGCTGCCTTTGGCCAATTGCGTGCTGCTGACTGAACGGGGCGGGCTGGATAACCAGCATTCGGGGCGGGTTATTTTATGGACTCCCGCAACCGGGCTTGAGGTCTTCGATTCGCTCAACCGAGCGAAGCAGGCACTGAATCGCCGCCTGCTCGACGCTCGCAAACGCCTGGAGCTGCTGGAAAACCTGCCCCCGTCCGGGCGTTACTTTCATCAACACTACTCAATCAACTCGTTGCGGTTGATCGAGGGCAATGTTTTGCAGCACCTCTCGCAATGGTCCATCGAGCACTTTCTGGCTGCCTGCGAGCACATACGGTCGCGCGAGCTTGCGCACGCCAAACAGAACAAAGCGCTTAACGAACTGAGCCAGCGCGCTATCGACACCAACTTGCGCAGAGCCTCACGCATCGCCAAGGCAATGTCCCGACAGCAGTCGCTACCCGCCTGGCTTGGCATGGCGCCGATCGAAGAGCAGCAGTTACACATCGAACTGCTGGAGCAATACCGCCACAGCGTTACCGATGACAAAGACTACCTGCACGGCATACAGACGCTGTCGGACTACACCCATAATCGATTGAAGTCGTTGCTTGCCAGCCGCTTCCCCAAGGACTCACTCGCCCCCGACGAAATCGAAATCACCCCCAATCTGGCCTTGGTCGGTCCGGCCCGGACCTTGACTGAGTTTGCACTGAATCACATCAATATTGCCCAGGGCACGGGTTTCAAGATCACCTCGACTACCACCAAAACCCTGCCAGAAGGCCTGAATCGAGACGCCGTCCAACAGCTATTGCAGTCACTGAACATTGACAGCGACTTTGCAAAGTTGGTGTTCGAAAAGTTGACCGGCACTGACACTGACATTCGCAAGCGGCGCTTTGCTCAGCAACTGCCCTGGCAGTTGCTACAACACGCCCATGCCTTGAAGTTGCAGCAGCGTCTTTCCACCCATGCGTTCGACCTGATCAGCCAAGTGCTTGATATGCCCGATGCCACTGCTCGGGCGACCGTGGAAGGTGCGCACGCTATCGTCCGACCGCTTGAGTTGATCAAGACAGCCGGATCCGCCGCCGTCAAAACCCTGGGCCTGTATCTGATCAGTCCCGGTGCCGGTAAACAGGGGCCGCACATTCTGTATGCGCCTTATTTCCCCGGCCCGGTTTTCAGCGAATTCGAGAACGAGGCCAGTGTTGTTGCGGCGATCAATACCCCGGGGGCGCTGCAGGATCTCGTTATTCGACGACTCCCCGACACACAACAGTCGACCTTCAGTCATCTGCTCAAGAGCACGGTCGGCCAAGTCAGCGAAATCACCCTCGCCTCGTCTCCCATTGACGGCAACCTGTTGGGGCGTTTGTACAGCGACAATGCCAGTCTTATCGAGCGGATGCTCGGCAGTCGAGCCAAGGCGACTGCCCAGTCCGATTGGGAGGCCGTCAAGCACCTGTTCAGCTCCGGCATCAAACTGGCTTCCGGGCTGTTGCCGGGCAAACTCGCCTACCTGCAGTTTTTATGGCACAGCTTCAAGGACTTCGAAGCCTCCGCCGAAGCGTTGCAGGACCACCATTGGAAACGGGCCATGCAGGAATTCATTGCCGGCGCGGCGCAGATGGTCTCACTGGGGCGATTGTCGCTGGAGGACGAGCTCGTGACATCGCAGGCAACGACCACAACAGAGCCGGTCGCAACCCCCGTGACGCAACCGAAATGGTCTGAGTTAAAACCGACGGCGCCGTTACGCACGTCATTGCAATCCTTTGAAGCACCGACCGTCAATTTGAAAGATCTGACCAGGAATGCAGACGATGGCACCTACCTCGATTCGGTCAGTCAACAACGTTACGCGCCTGTCGCCGGCAAGGTTTATCGCGTCGCCAAACCCGGTGCTGCGTGGCAAATCCTCAACGCCGAACAGGATGGCCCTACGCTCGCCACCACATCGACAAAGCAAATGGTCATCGACCCCGATGTGCACACCGTGCACTACGGAAAAGCCCTGTCAAAAATGCGTAATGAGTACATCACCCGCTACGAAGCCAACCGGGTTTTGAACATCGAAGCACGCGGCATGGAAAACATCCGCGCCAACCACCCGGAAAAGGCTCGCATGATTGTGCAGGCCATCGATATGGCACGCTATTACGCCTTCAACAGCCTGCACAATCTGGCGCAGCAAAGAAAGCTCACCCCCGGAACGCGACTGGATGGCTTGTTCAAGCGTTTTTTTGATGTCAGCGGTGTCGACGCGGCCCTGCTCGACAAAATCAAGCAGACCATCCTGCCCATCTGCACGGCGCTGGTGGATCCCGATGAAGATTTGATGAACACGGAGCGTTTTGTCGTCGGATCGAACAAAAACCAGCAAGCCAGCATCATCGCCTTCGTCGTTTCGGGCGATTCAAAGAAGAATGTGCATTTCACCGAGAAGTTCTTTGATCAGCAACTCGAATGTTACGAGCCTTGTCTGACAGAACCCTTCGATATCGAAGGCCACAGCCAGGCAGCCACGCTGATCCATGAGTTTTCACACCTTTTCTCAAAAACCGTGGATATAGCGTCCCTGGAGGCCAGGCGGCCTTTCAGTGACCTGGTCTCACCCATCACCGGTTATGGTCGGGCAATGAAGCAAAGTCAGATGGCTTTTCAGCGCGAAGCTTTGTCCCTGCAGACGCCAAGGGAAGAACTGTTCGCGCGCTGGGACAACGAATTGCAGTCATGGCTGAGCCTGGATTTGATTCCGGGGTCGACGCACGTTGGCAAAGAAATCCTCAAGGTCACCGGCACCAAGACCATGGAAGCCGCCCGCAATGCGTTTCTCAACCCGCAGAACGCGGAAAAACGCATCGACGTCATTTTGCGCAATGCCGACTCGATTGCTTTTCTGATCTGCGAGATGGGCCGGCAACTGGACCCGGTGCCGGTTGCATCCACTTCATCGGCCTGAGTCTCCAAAAAACATGCGCAGATCCGTTGATCTGCGCATGAAAGTGTTTTCACACTGGCAATGAATACACCTCGGCAATGCGCTGTTTACAGCCTGTTCCGATAAAAAAAATACACGTTGATGGGTAATTGCCATGACCGATGTTCTCTCGGCGTTCCGCCAAAGGTTAGAATGCGGGAAATCAGGATGAGTCAATGACCGATAATTCTCTCTCGCAAGCCGAATATGACGCTATCACCGATGCCGCCGCGCAGTGGTGCATGCGTCTGCACGCCGAAGACTGCACCGCGCAGGAGCGTCTGGCGTTCGAGCAGTGGCGGGATGCGCACCCGCTTCATGCGTTCGAGTACGAGGCCATGCTGGAAATCTGGGATGTCGCCGGCGATCTGCCTCGTCCGGAGCCCGTGGTCGTGCCGATGGTGGCGGATAAAGCGCAGACACCATGGCGCACCTTCGGCATGGCCGCCGCGGTTTGTGCACTGGCACTGCCGATGGCAGCCTACAGCGGCTGGAATCTGGGATGGCTGCCCAACTCGTACCAGCACTTCGAAGCGACCCATAACGTACGCCAGGTAACTCTGAATGACGGCAGCAAAGTCGAACTGAACCTGGGCAGCGAGCTGGTCTACAGCAATTACAAGGATCATCGCCAGGTCACCCTGAAAAAAGGCGAGGCGTTTTTCAGCGTCAGCCACGACAGCAGGCACCCTTTCGTCGTCAAGGCGGCCGAAGGCAAGATCCGCGTCACCGGGACCAAATTCAACGTCTGGATGTATGAAGATCAGGTGAAAGTGAACCTGATCGAAGGCTCGGTGCTGGTCAGCAGCAATGATGATTTGCCGGGGGACGGCTTGCGACTCGGCCCGTCGATGCAGGCGAGCTATCGTCATGGCGACTACATTCCACAAATCAGTCAGACCTACGAAAACGACAATTCGCTGGCCTGGCTCAACGGCAAACTGGTACTCGATGACCTGGCGCTGAACGATGCGCTGCCATTGATCAACCGTTACCTGGAAACCCCGTTGATGGTTGCCGACCACAACACTGGCACGATCCGCATCGGTGGCATTTACAACATCAAGGAACTCAACACCCTGGTAGCGACCCTGCCCAAGGTGCTGCCGGTCTACCTGACTCGCAACAAAGAGGGCAACCCGGTCCTCAACTCGATCCCGCAACAACCACCAAAAAGCTAAAAGGCCGCGACCCTTGCGGGGCGCGGCCTTCTTTTATTGCTGCAGCAACGTCTGCTGTGTTTATTGGGCAGCTACCTTCCCGGCTTTTTCATCCTGCTCGCGAATTGTCCGGGCCTGATAATGCGGATCAGCCTTGATCTGTTGCTCGGTGAACGGCAGCACACTCAGTTGCTTCCTGGAAAATGCCTCGGTCTGGTCCCGGGAATATTTCGACGCCGGGTCACTGGACAGCGAAAACGCCAACAATCCCTTGGCCTGCGGTCCTTTCTCATCGAACGTCACCACTTGCAGATAGCTGGTACCACTGACGACTTCACGCTTGCCATCGCTTCGGGGCACACTCTGGATCGCGTTATAGACACCCAGTGAACCCGGTCCACCGTGAATCGGTGTTTGCTGGCCACCGCTGCTGACGACCTGAATATCGCCCCAGCGACTGTCCTGCTTCAGGCCGGATGCGTTGACCTGTTCGACCGAGGCCAACATCGCCTGGCGCAGCGCTTGCGCCACTTGCGGACGATCGATCGCCAGCCCGCGGGGTGTGTGTTGCGGATCCTTGGCATCGAACGCTACACGCCAGACATCCGGCGCTTGCTCAAGAGGCTCCATGACATTCTGAAAATGCACAAAGCCCAGGCCGCTGTCGAGATTCGCCTTGCGATCCCAAGCCTTGAAACTGGCGCACAGCGGCGCCAGCGTTTTCACATCGGCCCCCAGCTCGGTGGCGCAAAATTGCAGAAGGTCGGGCATGACTTGTGCCGCCTGATAGACCTGATCATCCATCACCATGTGCTGCAGGTCCGCCGCGCCGAGGGTGCCCGCCTTGGCCAGTGTGTTCAATCGGTCCAGGGCGAAACGCGAACGCAGGCCCAATGGTTGGCTGTCCTGGCTGATCAGCGGCGAAAAACCGGTCAAGGGTTGCGCCGGGTTGGCCATCCATGCCGAATCATTGGAATGCTGAACAAAGTCCTTACGCAACAGTTGCGGCAGTTTACCCGCCGCATAAATGCCCTTTTGCGCGGCCTGTGGGTCGATGTCCCAGGCGCAAGCACTGTTGGACCCATCGAGAACGATCATTTGCAGGCCGATGCGCGGATCGCTGCACTTCGCCAGCTTCTCGGCGCTGACGTTAGGCACCACCGACAGGTTCATGTACAGCGTTTGCCCCTTGTCGTCCGCCGCCAGCGTGTTGACCCAGGGGATGCCCTGGATCCTGTGGACACTGTCCTGAAACGCTTCAAGGCTGTCGGCGCGGTTCATCGCGTACCACTGCGCCAACACCCGATCGTTTTCCAGGTTGGCGTCACGCAGGCTGTAGGCAAACTGGTTGTCCCAGTCCAGTTTGCCAGGCCACTGCACGATCGGACCGAACTGCGAGCTGTACACCACATGGGAAATGGCCTTGACCGTACCATCGGACTGTTTCACGTCGACCATAAGCGTTTGCTTGTGCATCGGCAGCGACTTGCCGTCGACTATATAGCGCGTCGAATCCTTTGGATCGAGTTGCAGGCGATACAAAGTGAAATGCTTGGACGAGTCCACGGTGTGGGTCCAGGCCAAGTGCTGGTTGAAGCCGATATTGATCAACGGCAGCCCAGGCAACGCGGCACCCATCACGTCCAGCTTGCCGGGAATGGTCAGGTGCATCTGATAAAAACGCATGCCGCCGACCCACGGAAAATGAGGGTTGGCCAACAACATGCCGCGGCCATTAAAGGAACGATCGCTGCCCACCGCCACCGCATTACTGCCGCGATCGAGAGCGAAACGCTGGATGCGCGAAGCGGCCAGTTGATAGGACGCTTGATGACCGGCTTTACCGGCAACGGTGGCCGGAGGCGTCGCACCCGCCAGCGCTTCGGCAAACTGCCCGACACCGCCTTCGACCAACAAACGGCGGGTTAACTTGACCAGATCCGTGCTGGAGATATCACGCACCCAGTCGCCCTGACATTGCGCCGGCAGTCCCTGCTCCCGACGCTCCGTCAGGGAACGGTTGTAGCCGGCCACATAACCTTCCATCAGTTCGCGCACGTCCGGGGTTTGAGCCCGCCAGAATGCATAGACAGCCTCTGGGGTGTTCAACCAATTGAAAAACAGGTCGCTGACCAGGTTTTCACGTTCTTCCAGCGTGAACTGGTCCGGACCGAAATAACGCGACCGTTGACCGTTCACCGTGGCGATCTCATTGGCCAACAAACACAGGTTATCCTGAGCATAGGCATAGCCGATGCCGTAACCGAGCCCGCGCTCGTCCTGCGCACGAATGTGCGGGACGCCGAAACTGGTCCGGCGGATCTCGGCACTCGCCTGCTCGGGCTGGCTGCGCGCATTGGCCGCAAGACTAAGCCCGACAAACAAACCCGCCAGGCTCAACCTGGTTAACTGGCTGGAAATAATCACACTCGCTCCTGATCGAAAAACGATGGTCACAGTTCTGCGTACTGACACGCAGGCCGCGCATCCTTTTAAGGACGAAGCAAACGACAAATATTTAGGAGATTGAACCGCCATTTACAGGCGTCTGACAGACCGGTGACGTAATGACGACGAAATTTCTACATCTAAGTCTTCATGATTCGGGTCGCTCATACGTCTTGTTATGTAAGAGCGCCCCATTTTTCCTGATCAGGCTCTGAAAAGGAGTTTTGCAATGTACAACTCGCATCTGCCAACGGACGGTAGCAACGCGCCAAAGGGATCTTCCATTGGGGTCGGTGTTTTCGACCAGCGTACCGAGCGCCATGGCAACGAGCGGATTCGCTTCCTGCTCAAAAGCTTTGGCTTGCGAACCAGTCTGATTCGCCTGAAAGTCATCGACGCCCTTCTGACAGCTGCCGAAAGCGAGCGCAGTCTTGGCGTGCGCGGCGTGCACAGTCATCTGCTGGAGCTGGATATTCCCTTGTCCTTTCTGAGCGTGCGCGAAGTGTTGAAACGTCTGTGCAGCGAAGGCGTGATTGTCCTCAACCCGGACAAAAGCTACAGCCTCGACCCTCGGGCCGCTGCCGCGCTGCACATCGATTGATCAAGCCTGGCCCGGGGCCTCGCGGCTCAGGGCTTGACCTTGCGGCGCATCACGCCATTGACAACCACCACGACCACCGCCACGCCAATGGCGATGTACTGGAACAGTTTTTCGCTGATGACGCCGGTGTTCTGCAAATACGACAGGCCAAACATGATCGCCAGCACCACCAGGGAGATCAGAATCGAATATTTCAAACGTTGCGACTGGGTCATTAGCAGTTCCTGAATCTGAATAAATGTATCCACTTTGTATCCGAATGCATGCCAAGCCCTTACCGTTTTCAGGGGATGGGGCGCTGCAAACGGGGTCTCATGTTACAGCCGATGAAGCGTTTTGGCTTCACTGCGGCGTTAACCATGAGGAGTTACAAATGTTGCGTCGAATCACACTGCTGATTCCCCTGCTGGCCCTGCTGTCCCTGAGCGGCTGCATCGTATTCCCCCACGGCGGCGGCCACCATGACCGTCACTACGATGTTCGTGGCGGCCCCGGTTACTCCCAGCATCGCTAGCCCCACTGCGATCCCCCTGCAGGAGCTTGCTTGCCAGCGATGAGGCCCTCAACCCCACCGCGGAATCACCCGCCGATGCGCGCCAAAAGCACCCGCGTCACCCGCCGTTCTTCAACCTTGAGGACCGTCATCCGCCAGCCTTCCCACTCATGGCTGTCACCGATCATCGGCAGGCGATCGAGCAAGCTCACTACCAAACCGGCGAGGGTCTGATAGTCCTCTGTAGGCTCGGCAGCAAACCCGGTGCGCTGTCGAACCCGCGCCAGGTTCAATGCGCCGCTGACCACAAACCCACCCTTCTCCTCGACCACGTCCGGGCCTTCGATTTCACTGGCGTCGGGCAATTCACCGGCAATCGACTCGAGAATGTCGGTCATGGTCAACACGCCGACGAAGTCACCGAATTCATTGACCACGAACGCAATGTGCGTCGACGCCTTGCGCATCTGCTCCAGGGCATTAAGGATCGAATAGCTCTCCAGCAGGTTGATGGTCTGGCGCGCCAGGTGCGCAAGATCCGGTTCATTACCGGCCAAAAACTCCTTCAACAGCTCCTTCTTGTGCACGAAGCCAAGCGGTTCATCGACGGCACCGTCGCGAATCAGCGGCAAGCGCGAGTAAGACGAATGCATCAGCCGCGTGCGAATGGCCTCGGCGTTGTCGGCCAGGTCGATAAGATCGACATCGGCGCGCACCGTCATCAACGTGCGGATCGGCCGTTCAGCCAGTTGCAGCACACCGCTGATCATCACCCGCTCACGGCGGTCGAACAGCTCTTCGTTCGGCGCCTCGCCGTTGTCGAGCATGTCGGCGATTTCCTCACCGACTTCTTCCGCCGCCAGTTTGCGCCCGCCCAACAGGCGCATGACTGCGTGGGCGGTACGTTCGCGCATCGGTCGCACGCCCTGCATCGAGCGCTTGCGCCGGGCCCGGGCGATCTGATTGAACACTTCGATCAGGATCGAGAAACCGATGGCCGCATACAGATAGCCCTTCGGAATATGGAAGCCCAGGCCTTCGGCGGTCAGCGCAAAGCCGATCATCATCAGGAAGCCCAGACAGAGCATGATCACCGTCGGGTGCGCGTTGACGAATCGGGTCAGCGGCTTGCTGGCAACGATCATCAAGCCAATGGAAATGATCACCGCGATCATCATCACCGACAGCTCATCGACCATGCCCACGGCGGTAATCACCGCGTCGAGGGAGAACACCGCGTCCAGCACCACGATTTGCGCAACGATGTGCCAGAACAGCGCATACGCCGTATTCGACGAACGCTGGCCGACATGGCCTTCCAGCCGTTCGTGCAATTCCATGGTGGCCTTGAACAACAGGAACACACCACCGAACAGCATGATCAGGTCACGTCCGGAGAAGCTCTTGTCGAACACCTCGAACAGCGGCTGGGTCAGGGTCACCAGCCAGGAAATACTCGCCAGCAGGCCCAGGCGCATCAGCAACGCGAGGGACAAACCGATGATCCGCGCACGATCGCGTTGGTGCGGCGGTAATTTGTCCGCGAGGATCGCGATAAACACCAGGTTGTCGATGCCCAGTACCAGTTCCAGCACAATCAGTGTCAACAAGCCCAGCCAAGCGGTGGGGTCAGCTAACCATTCCATAAAAACGTCTCGATCTCTTCAGTGAATTCAGAATGCCGGGCACGGCAAAGCGCGGCGCAGAGGCCGTTGAGCTGCAATGTCAGGGGATAGCGGAAGCCGAAAGACCGGGGATTTAGCGTGCGTCAAAACCGCGTAATGGCACGTGGGGAAAGGATAACTGGGAGGCTCCGTGAGGGTGTTCATGCAAGTCCTGAAAGGAAAAAAGAACTTGAATCGTACAGGTGAAAGTGACAAATCCTACAGCCTGAAATCATTTCAAGATCTGTAGAAGACCAGGTTAAGCCGAATGTTTGATCCGCTCGATATACCGGTTTACGGCTGGCGACTTCTCGAACCGCCGATGAATCAACGCCAACCACGATATCGCCTGGCAATCCGCGATCTGCCGATACACCACATTCGGCAAACAGACATGCCCAACCACCGACGCCGGCACCACCGCCACGCCCTGCCCCAGCGAAACCAACGCGATCACCGCGACCAGTCCACCCGGCTGCGCCCCCAGCTTCGGTACAAACCCACCCTGCGCGGCCACTTGCAAGGTACCGGCCATTTGCTCCGGGAGGATGAAGTTTTCGTTTTGCAGGTGCACCGACGTGATCATCGGCAACCGGTTGAGCCACGAATCGACCGGTAGCGCCAACACAAAGCCTTCTTCATTGAGCCGGACACTTTCGATACCGTCGGGCAAAGCCAACGGGCAGCGGACGTAGCCCAGATCGAAACGCCCCTCAAGGATCATGTTCGGCAGGCTGGCCATGGGGCTTTCCCGCACATTGAGGGTGACATCCGGGAATTCGCCGGCAAAACCCTGTACCTGTTTTTGCAGCATTGCGGAGTACACCGCCGAAGCCACGTAACCCAGCTCGATATGCCCGACTTCGCCGCGACCGGCGCGCTGGGCATTGCGTTGCGCAGACTCGAATTGTCGAACCGTGGCTTCGGCTTCGATCATCAGCGCCGCACCCGCCTCGGTCAGGCTGACATCCCGCGACTGACGCAAAAACAGGCGTGTCCCCAGTTCCGCTTCCATGTCCTGAATCTGCCGGGTCAGGGTCGGCGGCGCGATGCCCAATTGCTCGGCAGCGCGGGTGAAATTGCGCTGCCGGGCGACGGCGAGGAAATAGCGGAAGTGGCGGATGTCCATGATGCATTAGCTCAAAGGTAATGAAGTGATGAGGCGCGCCTAACAAAGACACCGACAGCCAGCGATAAGCTGCACCGACCGTCACAGTAGAGAACCCTGGCCATGTCCGTCAAACCCAAGGCAAGTCCGCGTCTGACTTTGCTCACCGCATCAGCGGTGTGCTCGCTGATCGTGCTCGACACCAACATTGTCGCCGTTACCTTGCCCAGCATTGCCCGTGATCTGGGTGCCAATTTCGCCGACATCGAATGGGTAGTGAGTGCCTACATGCTGGCGTTCGCCGCGTTGCTGTTGCCGGCCGGCAGCCTGGCTGACCGTTTTGGCCGGCAGAAAACCCTGATGTGGGGCCTGGGCATTTTCATCCTCGCCTCGCTGGGCTGCGGTGCGGCACCGAACGCGCTGTTTCTCGATATCGCTCGCGCGATCAAAGGGGTTGGTGCCGCATTGCTATTGACCTCGGCGTTGGCGTCCATTGGCCACACCTTTCACGATGAAGCCGAACGGGCCAAGGCCTGGGCATTCTGGGGTGGCTGCATGGGCGTCGCCATGACCGCCGCGCCGACCCTGGGCGGGTTGATCACCGAATACGTCGGCTGGCGCTGGATTTTCTACCTCAACCTGCCAGTCGGCCTGTTTCTGATGTACATGGTCTGGCGTGCGGTGCCGGAATCACGCGATGCGCAAGCGGCACGCCTTGATCCATGGGGCAGCCTGGCCTTCAGCGCCAGCCTGCTGTGTTTGATCTGGGGATTGATCGAAGCCAACCGGATTGGCTGGGACAACCCGATGACCTATGCGCGGCTAGTCGGCGGCGCGCTATTGTTGGGCTTGTTCGTGGTGATCGAACGGCTGCAACAGCGGCCAATGGTTGACTTGCAACTGTTCCGTCACCCGCGCTTCATCGGCGCCCTGCTCGGCATGTTCGCTTACGCTGCGTGCGCCCAGGTGATGATGACGATGCTGCCGTTCTACTTACAGAACGGCCTGGGTTTTACCGCGATCGCGGCGGGACTCGGTATGTTGCCGTTCGCCATCACAATGCTGATTTTCCCGCGCATCGGTGCTCGACTGACCGGGCGCATCACCCCGGCCAACCTGATGGCGATCGGTTTGACGCTGGTGGGCTGCGGCAATCTGCTCAGCGCCTGGGCGGTCAACAGTGGCGGCTATCTCCCGTTCGCCCTGGCGATTGCCGTTACCGGTGCTGGTGCAGGACTGCTGAACGGCGACACGCAGAAGAACATCATGGCCTGCGTACCCCGCGAGCGCACTGGTATGGCCTCGGGCATGAGCACCACGATGCGCTTCAGCGCGGTGATGCTCGGCGTCGGCATCTACGGTGCGTTGCTGTCGGGCCATAGCGAACAGTTGCTGCACGACAGCCTGTCGGCCCAAGGCAGCCAATGGCTGGAACATACCCAGGCGGTGGCATCGCGGGTGGTTGCCGGCGACATGCCGGCGGCGCTGGAACTGTTGCCTCAGGACGCACGGCCGGTGGTCGAGCCACTGGCTCGCGATGCCTTTGTCGGTGGCTTCAGTCTGTTGCTGTGGGTCGCGGGGTTGGCGGGATTGGTGGCTGCGCTGGTGGTGGGGACGTTGATGCGTCATCCGATTCCTGCGATCAACACCCATCGGCCGACGACATCGGTCGCCTGATCTTTACGCGTCAACGCAATTCGTCGATATGCCGATACTCGGACTGCAACTGCGCCGCCAGTGTTTTGCTGCGTCCGAGTCGAATCGGCCCACGCTCGATATCAATCAGCAACCCCGGACAATCCAGTGGCGCCAGAGCGGCCCCGTCCTTGAGCCGTCCATCGGTCACCACCAGCAAGCGTTGCTGCTCCGCCGGGAAACGCTTCTGCCGCACACTCAACCATCGCCCCGCTTCGGCCAGCGCTGCCAGCAACGGTGTCCCACCTCCTGCGCCGAGCTCATCAAGCCAATGACGCAATCCGCCGGAGGCCTTCAAGCCTTGAACCTGCCACTTTGGCGCGGCACCACTGGCAGTCAGCAAGGCCAGCCGGGCGCGTTGGCGATAGGCGTCATCGAACAGTTGCGCGAGCAACCCCTTGGCATCGCTCAAGGCGTGATGCCGACGGGTCGACGCCGACGCATCGACAATCACCAGCCACAGCTCATGCGCCGAGCGTGTGCGCAGGTGGAACAACAGATCCTGACGTACGCGTGGGCGACCATTGAGCAAGGTGCCGGGCCAATTGACCGAGCCGCTGCGGGCGGCATGACGCTTGCCCTGTTTGCCGTGATCGAGCCGTCCGGCGCGGGGTCTGGCATTCGCCCCCGCATCAGATCGGGGGCGAATGCCTAAGGCTTTTTTGGCCAGCTCGGCACTTCACGGCGGGCACCGACGGGCAATGCCTGAGCAGGCATTTCACCCCACTGGCCCTGGCCTTCGCCCGGGTTGGCAGTCTGGGGCGAAGACGACTGCGGCGTTGGTGCCGATTGTGGTGTCGGCGGGGGAAGTGCACGGCGACGATGGCGCAAGGCGAATTCGGCGACTGCGTCGATATCTTCGATGCTGATGGCGGTAGCGCCACGCCAGGCCGCATGAGCACGTGCCGCGCGCAACCAGACCAGATCGGCGCGCATGCCGTCGACGCCGGCGGCAAAGCAACGTTCGGTGATTTGCGCCAGCGTTGCATCGTCGAGGGGAATGGTCGCTAAAGCGCTGCGCGCCTTCTGGCAGCGCTCGCGCAGGTCCGCTTGCTGGCGCTCCCACTCGGTGCAAAAGCCGTGGGGATCACTGTCGAAATCCAGACGCCGACGGATGATCTGGCCACGCTCTGCCGGTGCGGTGTGGCCGCCGAGGGTCACGTTCAAGCCAAAGCGGTCAAGCAGCTGCGGACGCAACTCGCCCTCTTCCGGGTTCATGGTGCCGATCAACACGAACTTCGCCGAATGCCGATGGGAAATGCCGTCACGCTCGACCAGGTTGGTACCGCTGGCGGCGACGTCGAGCAACAGATCGACGAGATGGTCAGGCAACAGATTGACTTCATCGACGTAGAGCACGCCGCCGTCAGCCTTGGCCAGCACACCGGGGGAAAACTGCGCGCGACCCTCGCTCAGTGCGGCATCCAGGTCGAGGGTGCCGACCAGGCGTTCTTCAGTGGCGCCCAGGGGCAAGGTGACGAACTGACCGCTGGCAAGCAAATCCGCCAGGCCACGGGCCAGGGTCGACTTGGCCATGCCACGCGGGCCTTCGATCAGCACGCCGCCGATCTTCGGGTCGATGGCGGTCAGGTACAGCGCCAGCTTCAAATCGTCAGCGCCGACCACGGCGGAGAGGGGGAAATGCGGGGTATCGGTCATGTCAGGGTTCTCATCATGGTCGGTATTTACTTTGTGGCGAGGGAGCTTGCTCCCGCTGGGCTGCGCAGCAGCCCCCAACTCAAAATGCACATTTTTTCAGACACACTACATTGCCTGGTTTACGACTGCTTCGCAGCCGAGCGGGAGCAAGCTCCCTCGCCACAGGTTGCGCAGTCTCAGCTGTCTTCTTCTATATCCAGCAACAGGTTTTCCAGCGCCTCGCGGTACTCGCCCGGCTCCTTCCACATCCCCCGTTGCTGCGCTTCCAGCATCCGTTCAGTCATGTCGCGCAAGGCATGTGGATTATGCTCGCGAACAAACTCGCGAGTCGCCGGGTCGAGCAAGTAGGCATCGGCCAGCAAGGCGTACTGGTGATCGTCGATCAACTGCGTGGTGGCGTCGAAGGCGAACAGGTTATCCACGGTCGCAGCCATTTCGAAGGCGCCTTTATAGCCATGCCGCTTGACCCCGTCGAGCCACTTGGGATTGGCCGCCCGTGAGCGGATGACCCGGTTCAACTCTTCCTTCAGCGTGCGGATTTTTGGCAAGTCCGGTTGGCTGTGATCGCCGTGATAACTGGCTGCCGCCGCGCCGCTGAGGCTTTCCACCGCCGCGAGCATACCGCCCTGAAACTGGTAGTAGTCATTGGAATCAAGCAAGTCGTGCTCGCGGTTGTCCTGATTTTGCAGCACTGCCTGCACCTGGTTCAGGCGCTGGGCGAATTGCTCACGGGCTGCAGTGCCTTCATCGGAACCGCCATACGCGTAACCGCCCCAGTTCAGATAAACCTCGGCCAGATCCTCGCGGCTCTGCCACAGCCGGCCGTCGATAGCGCCCTGCACGCCTGCACCATACGCGCCGGGTTTGGCCCCGAAAATCCGCCACCCGGCCTGACGCCGGGCCGCTTCTGCATCCAGCCCGGATTGCAGCAGCGCTTCACGCTCGGCGCGAACCTTGGCCGCCAACGGGTTGAGATCGGCCGGTTCGTCCAGCGCGGCGACCGCTTGCACGGCCGCGTCGAACAGGCGAATCAGATTGGCGAAGGCATCGCGGAAAAAACCGGACACGCGCAAGGTCACGTCCACTCGCGGACGGTCGAGCAAACTCAGTGGCAGGATTTCAAAATCGTCGACGCGCTGACTGCCGGTGGCCCACACCGGGCGCACGCCCATCAGCGCCATGGCCTGAGCGATATCGTCGCCACCGGTGCGCATGGTCGCAGTGCCCCAAACGGACAGGCCGAGCTGACGCAGATGATCGCCGTGGTCTTGCAGATGGCGTTCCAGAATCAGGTTGGCTGACTGGAAACCGATGCGCCAGGCGGTGGTGGTCGGCAGGTTGCGCACGTCCACCGAATAGAAGTTGCGGCCGGTGGGCAGCACGTCCAGGCGTCCACGGCTGGGTGCGCCGCTGGGGCCGGCCGGGACGAAACGGCCGCCGAGGGCGTCGAGCAGACCGCACATTTCGGCGGGACCGCAGGCGTCCAGTCGCGGCGCGACGACTTCGCGCAAGTTGTCGAGAATGGCGCTCACTTCAGACCAGTTCGCCTCCTGTGGGAGCGAGCCTGTTCGCGAAAGCGCTGTGTCAGTTGATATTTTTCCATCGCGAGCAGGCTCGCTCCCACAGGGGCCTTCCAACACTCGCGAGATCAGTTGCGTGGCAAACAGTTCGAGGCGTTCGCGGGTATCGCCGGTGGTGCGCCAAGGGTCATCGCTGATTGACAACAAGGCCTCCGGCCGCGCCCCGGTCCACGGCTCGGCCAGCGCACAATCGAGCGGATCGAAGCCCGGCGCGAACGCTTTGGCCAGCGCCCGCAGCAAACTCGATTGCGCGCCACGCCCATCACCCCGGGGAATGCGCAACAACGCAAGCAAGGTGTCGATGCGCAAACGCCCCACCGGTGACTCGCCAAACACATGCAAGCCATCGCGGATCTGCGATTCCTTCAGGTCACACAGGTAGGTGTCCAGACGCGGCAACCAGATCGCCGCGTCTGCGTCACTGTCGAGCTTTTCGTCCAGTTGCAGTTCGCGGTCGATGTGGGTCTCGCGCACCAGTTGCAGTATGTCGCGCTGCAACTCCCGGGCGCGGCGTGGATCGAGCAATTGCGCTTCGTAATATTCGTCGGCGAGCAATTCGAGATTGCGCAGCGGACCGTAGGTTTCAGCGCGGGTCAGCGGCGGCATCAAGTGATCGATGATCACCGCCTGAGTCCGCCGCTTGGCCTGGGCGCCCTCACCCGGATCGTTGACGATGAACGGATAAATGTTCGGCAACGGTCCGAGCAATGCATCCGGCCAGCAGTTTTCCGAGAGGCCGACGCCTTTGCCCGGCAGCCATTCGAGGTTGCCGTGCTTGCCGACGTGGATCAGCGCGTGGGCGCCATAGGTGTTGCGCAGCCAGAAGTAGAACGCCAGATAGCCGTGGGGCGGCACCAGGTCCGGGTCGTGATACACCGCGCTCGGGTCCACTTGATAACCGCGCGCCGGTTGAATGCCGACAAAGGTCAGGCCGAAACGCAACCCGGCGATCATCATCCGGCCGCTGCGGCACATCGGATCGTTTTCCGGCGTGCCCCAACGCTCCATCACTGCGGCGCGATTGGCTTGGGGCAGCGCGTTGAACATCGTCAGGTATTCATCCATGCCCAGGCTTTGCTGGCAAGGACGCTGGTCGAGGGTGTCCAGATCATTGCTGACGCCGCCGAGCAGTTGCTGGATCAACGCGGTGCCACTGTCCGGCAGTTCGGCGGGGAGCGGATAGCCTTCGGTGTGCAGCGCGCGGAGAATGTTCAGCGCCGCCGCTGGCGTGTCCAGGCCCACGCCGTTGCCGATGCGGCCGTCGCGGGTCGGGTAATTGGCGAGGATCAGCGCCACGCGCTTTTGCGCATTGGGCAGGCGCGCCAGATCGATCCAGCGCCGCGCCAGTTCGGCGACAAAGTCCATGCGCTCGGGTTGCGGCCGGTAGCACACCACATCCGATTGACTGCGCTCACTGCGCCACGCCAGATCCTTGAAACTGATCGGCCGGCTGATGATCCGCCCGTCCAGTTCCGGCAAGGCAATGTGCATTGCCAGATCCCGCGGGCCGAGGCCTTGATCGCTGGCGCGCCAGCCCGGTTCGTTGTCCTGGGCGCAAATGGCCTGAATCACCGGGATGTTGCGGCGAAACGGACGCAAATGCGGCGCTTCGGGGCTCGATTGGGCAAAACCGGTGGTATTAAGGATCACTCCGGCTTCTGCTTCATCCAGCCAATCCTCGACTGCCGCCAGACAGCCGGGCTCTTTCAAACTGGCCAGGGCAATCGGCAACGGATTCAACCCCGCTGCCTGCAACCGCTGGCAAAAAACATCGATGAAACCAGTATTCGCCGCTTGCAAATGCGAGCGGTAAAACAGCACCGCCGCCACCGGTTGACCGGCCTGCCAATCGGCCTGCCAGTCGCTCAATGCGGGGGTGTGTTTTTGCGGATGGTAAATCGCCGTGCGCGGCAATGCTTGCGGCTCGTCCCAGGCGTAATCCCGCGCCAGCCAACGGTTGGCCAGGCAGCGGAAGAAGTCCAGCGCGTTGCCCATGCCGCCCTGGCGCAGAAACTGCCAAAGTCGGTCTCGATCTTCGGCATCGACAGTGCTCAGGTCACTGAGCTCCGGGTCCGGGCGATCATCCCCCGGCACCAGAATCAACTGCACACCACGCTGCGACAACTCCACCAGCCGCTCGACGCCGTAACGCCAATAGGCAATGCCGCCGTGCAGCGAGATCAGAATGACCTTGGCGTGGCGCAAGACTTCATCGACATACAGATCAACCGACGCATGGTTCTGCACCTGCATCGGGTTGGCCAGGCGCACGCTCGGGTAATCGTCGGGCAACTGCTGCGCCGCTTCGGCGAGCAGCGCCAGACTGGAATCGCCGCTGCACAGGATCACCAGCTCGGCGGGGGTTTGTCCAAGGTCGGCAATGTTGTCATCCGACACGAAACCGCCGGGCTGGGTCCTGAGCAGGTGCATGGCTTATACGCTGAGCGCGGCGCGCAATTGCGCTTCGAGCAAGGCGGCATCCAGCGCCTGGCCGATCAGCACCAGACGCGTGGTGCGAGCTTCTTCAGCGCCCCACTGACGGTCGAAGTGCTTGTCGAAACGCGTGCCCACGCCCTGGATCAGCAAGCGCATCGGTTTGTTCGGGATCGCGGCGAAGCCTTTGACGCGCAGGATGCCGTGCTGGACCACCAGTTGCGTCAGCGCGTCCATCAGCAGGCTTTCATCGGATGCCGGCAATTCGATGGAGATGGAGTCGAAAGCGTCGTGATCGTGGTCGTCATGATCGTCATCATCGTGATGGTGATCGTGGTGACTGTGACGGCTATCGATGTGCTCTTCGGAACCGGCGCCGAGGCCGATCAGCACGTCCAGCGGCAGGCGACCGCTGCTGGCTTCGATGACTTTTACCGCGGGCGGCAGCTCTTCGGCAACTTCCAGGCGTACGCGGGCCAGGTCTTCCGGGCTGATCAGGTCGGCCTTGTTGAGGATCACCAGGTCGGCGCTGGACAGTTGGTCAGCGAACAGTTCGTGCAGTGGCGATTCGTGATCCAGGTTCGGGTCGAGTTTGCGCTGGGCGTCGACCTGATCCGGGAATGCGGCGAAGGTGCCAGCCGCCACGGCCGGGCTGTCGACCACGGTGATGACCGCATCGACGGTGCAGGCACTGCGGATTTCCGGCCACTGGAAGGCTTGCACCAGTGGTTTTGGCAGTGCCAGGCCCGAGGTTTCGATCAAGATGTGATCGAGGTCGCCGCGACGGGCGACCAGTTCGCGCATCACCGGGAAGAACTCTTCCTGAACGGTGCAGCACAGGCAGCCGTTGGCCAGTTCGTACACACGACCGCTGGCTTCTTCTTCGGTGCAACCGATGGAACACTGCTTGAGGATTTCGCCGTCGATGCCCAGTTCGCCGAACTCGTTGACGATCACCGCGATGCGGCGCCCCTGAGCGTTGTCGAGCATGTGCCGCAGCAACGTGGTTTTGCCCGAGCCGAGGAAGCCGGTAACGATGGTGACAGGGAGTTTGGCCAGTGTTTTCATCGGATGCCCTTTGGCAAGGTGGCGGGCATACGGGACGAGAACCGGCAACGCACATGCGCGCCGGAAGCGTTCGCCACCGGATCACCCCGCCCGGTTGTAGTGAGAATCTGTATCGAGGCAGGTCTCCTGGCTGACGGTGTGCCAGTCGCTTGACTGGCGTTTACTGCGCCTTCCCGCGGGCTCAAGGGTTGAGCGTGCAGTGGCGTGGCAGCGAACATCACCGTTCACAGTTGCGGGGGCAGCCGCGGCATTGACCGCGTTCCCTTCTTAGCTTCGACAGATGCCGAAGAACCTCGAAAGCGCAAGGCTACGCATGGTATTGGGGCGGGTCAATGTCCGCCGTGCATCACGGTCGTCTGTGGCGAGGGAGCTTGCTCCCGCTCGGCGGCGAAGCCGTCGTAATACCTGCTGACGAGGTATTCCAGAAAGAATGCCGGGGGTCGCTTCGCAACCCGGCGGGCGCAAGCTCCCTCGCCACAGGGGATGTGGTACCTCAAACGAGAACCCTTGCCAATTGACGCCCAGCCCTCGCCCATGCTCTCCTACGCATCTTGTTACGGGTGCCCTTCACAGGGTGAAACGGGAAACCGGTGAATCATGTGCTTTACTCAAGGCCATGTCAGTCCGGTGCTGCCCCCGCAACGGTAAGCGAGCGAAGCGTCAGATCCACTGTGCCCATCCGGCATGGGAAGGTGACGTTTGCAGGTCAAGGCGAAAGCCTGTGCCCCTCGTGAGCCCGGAGACCGGCCCGCAACACAAAGTGAAAACACAATCACTGAATGACAAACCCGCGGTGGGCGGGCGCTGTTCGAATCCCTGCGCGCCCGTTCGTGTGCAGGATCTTGCATGCGCTTTAGATTCCCCGCTGACAGACCAGAGGGAAACGCCATGTCGACCATCAGCAGCACCGGCCACAGCAGCTCCGCCAGCGCCACCACCACCCTGACTCAACGCCTGACCGCCGCCGTTTTTGCGTCGATCCTCGGCGCGTGCCTGGTGTACTTCGCCGGTTTCTCGCACATCGAAGCGGTGCACAACGCCGCCCACGATACCCGTCACAGCGCCGCGTTCCCGTGCCATTGAGACCCGCCGAGATGATCAAGCGTATTGCGCAAACCGCAGGTTTCACCGGGCTGCTCGCCGCCCTGCTGCTCACCCTGCTGCAAAGCTTCTGGGTTTCCCCGCTGATTTTGCAGGCCGAGACTTACGAGAAATCCGAACCGGCCGCTGTTGAAGTCCACGAACACGCACACAGCGAAGGCGCCGTCGCCGCTCACACCCACGATGGCGAAGCCTGGGAGCCGGAAGACGGCTGGCAGCGCGTGCTGTCGACCACCGGCGGCAACCTGGTGGTGGCCGTCGGTTTCGCCCTGATGCTGGCCGGCCTGTACACCTTGCGTGCGCCGACCAAAACGTCCCAGGGTTTGCTCTGGGGTCTGGCCGGCTACGCAACCTTCGTGCTCGCGCCGACACTCGGCCTGCCGCCTGAGTTGCCAGGCACCGCTGCCGCCGATCTGGCGCAACGGCAGTTCTGGTGGGTCGGTACTGCGGCCTCCACTGCAGTCGGTATCGCGCTGATCGTGTTCAGCCGTCACTGGCTGATGAAAATCCTCGGCGCGGCGATCATTGCCGTTCCCCACGTGATTGGCGCCCCGCAACCGGAAGTGCATTCGATGCTGGCACCCGAAGCACTGGAAACCCGGTTCAAAATCGCTTCGCAGTTGACCAACGTCGCGTTCTGGCTGGCCCTGGGCCTGATCAGCGCCTGGTTGTTCCGCCGCAAAAGCGATGGCCAATACCACGCATGATGGATCCCCGCACAGCGCCGACCCTGGTGGTCGGCCTGGGCTGCCAGCGCGGCTGCCCCGTCAATACGTTGCGGGCGCTGCTGGATCAGGCACTGCAAGCGCATCAAATCGAACTGCATGACATCATGGCCCTGGCCAGCATCGACTTGAAACGCGACGAACCGGCGCTGAGCGAGTTGGCCGCTCAACTGGCGCTACCGCTCATGTATTTCAGCAGTGAACAACTGGCCGCTTATCAGCCACAACTCAGTCACCATTCGCAGATCGCTTTCGAGCGCACCGGATGCTACGGCGTGGCAGAAAGTGCCGCCCTCGCGCTGGCCGAACAATTGACCAATGCACCGGCAAAACTGCTGATCTCGCGACAAAAGTATGCCCAGGCCACTCTGGCATTGGCCTGCCCTGCGTAAAATCCCCGATAATCCACGTATCCGATCATGAGCAATCTTCATCTGAAGCCTTGCCCAGCCCCTTTTTACCCACAGGAATCGACGATGACCGTCTACTTCATTGGCGCAGGTCCCGGCGACCCGGAACTGATCACCGTCAAAGGCCAGCGGCTGATTCGCAGCTGTCCGGTGATTATCTATGCCGGCTCATTGGTGCCTGCTGCGGTGCTTGAAGGCCATCAGGCCGAAACCGTGGTTAACAGCGCCGAATTGCATCTGGAACAGATCATCGAACTGATCAAGACTGCCCACGCCAACGGCCAGGATGTGGCGCGGGTGCACTCGGGAGATCCGAGCCTGTATGGCGCCATCGGTGAGCAGATCCGCCCTCTACGCGAACTCGGCATTCCTTTCGAGATCATCCCCGGCGTGACCGCAACCGCCGCCTGCGCCGCGCTGCTGGGGGCGGAATTGACGTTGCCGGACGTGTCACAGAGCGTAATCCTGACTCGCTACGCCGACAAAACCACGATGCCAAAAGGCGAGGAATTTTCCAGTCTGGCGCAGCACGGGGCGACCATGGCGATTCATTTAGGGGTTAATCATCTGGCGAAGATTGTCGAGGAGCTGCTGCCGCATTATGGCGCCGATTGCCCGATTGCGGTGGTTCATCGCGCGAGCTGGTCGGATCAGGACTGGGTGGTGGGGACGCTTGAGGACATTGCCGGGAAGGTTGAAGAAAAAGGGTTTCGACGCACGGCGTTGATATTGGTAGGTCGAGTATTGGGCAGTGATCAGTTCAGCGAGTCGTCACTGTATCGCGCGGGACATGCGCATCTTTATAGACCCTGAAACACTTGTGGCGAGGGAGCTTGCTCCCGCTGGACCGCAAAGCGGTCCCAACATCAGCCAACGCACTCATCACGGGAAATGCATCGGCTGTATTGTGATGGCTACACCATCAAGCGGGAGCAAGCTCCCTCGCCACAGCGCCGTTTTTTAGGTCGCAGCGAACACCTTAGTAGTAGGCGTTTTCTTTCTGCGTGTGGTCGGTTACGTCACGGACGCCTTTGAGCTCCGGGATGCGCTCGAGCAAGGTACGCTCGATGCCTTCCTTCAAGGTCACGTCTGCCTGGCCGCAGCCCTGGCAACCGCCACCGAACTGCAGAACGGCAATGCCGTCCTCGACCACATCGATCAGGCTGACCTGACCGCCGTGGCTGGCCAGCCCCGGGTTGATCTCGGTTTGCAGGTAGTAGTTGATGCGCTCGTTGACCGGGCTATCAGCGTTGACCATCGGTACTTTGGCGTTTGGCGCCTTGATGGTCAGTTGGCCGCCCATGCGGTCGGTGGCGTAGTCGACAACCGCGTCGTCCAGGAACGCTTCGCTGAACGAATCGATGTAGGCCGTGAAGCTTTTCAGCCCCAAAGCGGTGTCTTCAGGTTTTTCTTCGCCTGGTTTGCAGTAGGCAATGCAGGTTTCTGCATACTGGGTGCCAGGCTGGGTGATGAAGACGCGGATGCCGATGCCCGGGGTGTTCTGCTTGGAAAGCAGATCGGCCAGGTAATCGTGGGCGGCGTCGGTAATGGTAATAGCGGTCATGGAAACTCCTCGCAGGCTTGGGCGCAGTTTACGCCAATCATCGCCGCGGACAAAGTCCTAGTATTTTTGTCGGGAAAGATTGCCACGATCCCCCAGCACGCGCTGCCGGAGGATCGGTGGTTTTTCACAGGTTTTCGTAGCGATTCATGTCCAGCACGCCCTCTTCCACCGGTTCGGTTTCGTGGATGTAGCGGCTTAAATCATGAAAGTACTGCCAGAACTGCGGATGACTGCGACGAATCCCCCAGCGTTCGACGATTTTCTCCAAACGATCGACGTCCTTGGCATTTTCCATCGCTGCCACAAACGCCGGAACCTCTCCGGCCGGGATGTTGAACATGAAATTCGGATAGCTGCTCAGTACGCCCGGGAAAATCGTCAGGGTGTCCAACCCCGGCTGATAACGCAGTGATTCGCCGAGCAGGAAAGCCACGTTGCTGTGGGCGCGGTTGCGCAGCAGGCTGTAGACCACACGGGTTCCGCTCGACGTTTCGATACGCAACATTGTGGCTTCCGGCAGTTGATCGATGACCCTGAGCCCGGCTGCCGGTCGCGCCGTGAGCGTGCTCAAGGCTTGTTCGGCATTTTGCAGCTCGGGATCAATGTTAGGCCGCGAACAATAGGCGCCGTCACAGCGATTGATCGGGTCAGGATTGGCGTTGAGATCGCCGTAACGCGCCAGCAACTGCATGGCGAAATCACGCTTGGGGTCTTTTTCGTCCAGTTTCAGCGCGGTCGGCTTGTCGTTGTCGATGGTCTCGTAGTCCAGCCACATCTTGAATTTGCCGCTGTTCTGGTACCAGTCGTCAAGATAACCCTCGCGCGAATCCGCCGGCATCAGGCGCAGGAAGTTCTGCTCGGCGCCATTGCGGATCAGGTCGAAATACAGGCGCGTCTGCGCTTGATGGGAGACGTTGCCGAACACGTCGAAATTCACTGCCAACTGGTAATACGTACGCTCCAGCAACGGGTAATCGAACAACCACAGGGTTTGCGGCACTTCGCCGATCAAGCCTTTGGTCACGGCGGCGCTGTCGAAATGGCGGAAAATGCTCAGCAACGCATTGTCGTTGCCGGCCCACAGCGTCGACCAGCTCGGCGCCGGCACATCGGCGTAGCTGTCGCGGCGCAGGGCTTCGTACTCGTTTCGCTTGTCGCGGTAGTCGTGCCACAGGCTCAAGACGCTGCCGACATCGTCGTTCTGCCCCGGCATCGCCAGCAACGGCGTGGCTTGGCCGCGATAGTTCGGGTCGGTGACGTAGAGGTCGTGCTCCGGCGCCTGGAACAGTGCCCAGAAGTTGTCACGGATCACGTCAGTGGCGATCTGCCCCCGGCAAACCGGGCCGCGAATAAAGGTGCGCACGAAATACTCGGCGTTATCGAGCATGAACTGATAACGCGCCTGGGCCGGGATCGCTTCAAAGGTCGCAAACGGGTTGGCCCGGCTTTGCGGCCCATAGCCCGGCAGCGCAGTGGCCTGCCAGTTACCGCTGTAGAACAGGCTCTTGACCCGGGCCATCTTCGCCGCGCTCAACGGGTAGGTAATGTGGGTTTTATGGACGATCACGCCCTGCACCGGCCACAGACGGTAGTAGAACTGACTGCCCGGATCATCGTTCGGACGACGGGTCTTGACCATGTCGATCGGCTGCCCGGTCGGCGTGCGCGATCTCACCCACTGAAAGAAATGCCCCGGCTCGCCATCCTTGAAATAGATGTGCGCGAGAAACCAGTGCTCGTACAGCCAGCGCCCTACGAGGCTCTGCCGGGCACCCGGCGAGTTGAGCAGGTTCTCCCACTGCACCACCTGCAACGCTTCTTTCGCGCTCGGCACCAGGCCCTGCTCATCGATCGGTGCACCGGAGGCCAGCCAGCGTTGCAGCGTCTGGTATTGCTGATCGGTGAGGCCGGTGACCGCCAGCGGCATGCCTTCCCTAGGGTGGGCACCCGCGTAGCCATCAAACTCGGCCGGCATCGCGCACATGTTTTCCCGGTTCAAGCCCAGGACGATGTCTTCGGGCAATTTGGCATTGGGTTGCAGCGGCGTTCGGTGACCCAGCTCAAGCATCCGCGCCATCAGGGCAGCCTGATTGCTCTGGGCATCGAGCACTGAGTAAAAGCCCATTTTCTGCCAGCCCTGTTTGCCGCTCGCGTCATAAAACAATCGGGTCGGTGCCACGGCCTGGCTGCGATCACCGTCATACACCGGGACTTTGGTCGCACCGCGCGCGGCACCTTCGCCACTGCCGAGGTTGAGCTGGCAGGCTGCGTCATTGCAGGCATGGCAGGCTACACACTTCTCGGTGAAGATCGGTTGGATGTCGCGGGTGTAGGAAATGGAAGAAGAACTGCCAGAGGATATCCCCGGACCTTGCGCCACGGCGCCCCAGCTTAAAAACAGCAATACACTGCTGATGACAACGCGATACGACATGTCCCTGGTCCCGATCCTTTAAAAAACGCCGCGATTCTACCGGTCTGGCACCCACCTCAACATGAACGATATTCATGCAAAACCCGGACATGCTCTAAATCCGCACAGGTTTGCTATTATCCCGGCCCTTCGTCATGGTCTTTCCGAGTAGTCCTAATGTCCGATCGCAGTGTTCGCCTTCAAGCTCTCAAGCACGCCCTCAAAGAGCGCATCCTGATTCTCGATGGCGGTATGGGCACGATGATCCAGAGCTACAAGCTCGAGGAGCAGGATTACCGTGGCAAACGCTTCGCCGACTGGCCGAGCGATGTCAAAGGCAACAACGACCTGCTGGTGCTGACCCGTCCTGACGTGATTGGCGGCATCGAGAAAGCCTACCTGGATGCCGGCGCCGACATTCTGGAAACCAACACCTTCAACGCCACCCGGATCTCCATGGCCGATTACGGCATGGAAGAACTGGCCTACGAATTGAACGTAGAAGGCGCTCGCCTGGCGCGCAAGGTCGCCGATGCGAAAACCCTCGAGAACCCGGACAAGCCGCGCTTTGTCGCCGGCGTACTCGGCCCGACCAGCCGCACCTGCTCGCTGTCGCCGGATGTCAACAACCCTGGCTACCGCAACGTCACCTTTGATGAGTTGGTGGAGAACTACACCGAAGCCACCAAAGGCCTGATCGAAGGCGGCGCCGACCTGATCCTGATCGAAACCATCTTCGACACCCTCAACGCCAAAGCGGCAATCTTCGCCGTGCAAGGGGTGTTCGAAGAGCTGGGCGTCGAATTGCCGATCATGATTTCCGGCACCATCACCGACGCCTCCGGCCGCACGCTGTCCGGCCAGACCACCGAAGCGTTCTGGAACTCCGTGGCCCACGCCAAACCTATCTCGGTCGGCCTGAACTGCGCCCTCGGTGCCAGCGAATTGCGCCCGTACCTGGAAGAACTGTCGAACAAGGCCAGCACCCACGTTTCCGCGCACCCGAACGCCGGCCTGCCGAACGAATTCGGTGAGTACGACGAACTGCCGTCGCAAACCGCCAAGGTCATCGAAGAATTCGCCCAAAGCGGCTTCCTCAACATCGTCGGCGGCTGCTGCGGCACCACGCCGGGCCACATTGAAGCCATCGCCAAAGCCGTGGCCGGTTATGCGCCGCGTGAGATTCCGGACATCCCAAAGGCCTGCCGCCTGTCGGGCCTGGAACCGTTCACCATTGATCGCAACTCGCTGTTCGTGAACGTCGGCGAGCGTACCAACATCACCGGTTCCGCCAAATTCGCCCGCCTGATCCGTGAAGACAATTACACCGAAGCCCTGGAAGTCGCCCTGCAGCAGGTCGAAGCCGGCGCCCAGGTGATCGACATCAACATGGACGAAGGGATGCTCGATTCGAAGAAGGCCATGGTGACCTTCCTCAATCTGATCGCCGGTGAACCGGACATCTCTCGCGTACCGATCATGATCGACTCCTCCAAGTGGGAAGTGATCGAAGCCGGCCTGAAATGCATCCAGGGCAAGGGCATCGTCAACTCGATCAGCATGAAAGAAGGCGTCGAGCAGTTCATTCATCACGCCAGACTGTGCAAGCGCTACGGCGCCGCAGTCGTGGTGATGGCGTTTGACGAAGCCGGCCAGGCCGACACTGAAGCGCGCAAGAAAGAAATCTGCAAACGCTCCTACGACATCCTGGTCAACGAAGTCGGCTTCCCGCCGGAAGACATCATCTTCGACCCGAACATCTTCGCCGTGGCCACCGGCATCGAAGAACACAACAACTACGCTGTGGACTTCATCAATGCCTGTGCCTACATCCGCGACGAGCTGCCGTACGCGCTGACCTCGGGTGGCGTGTCCAACGTGTCGTTCTCGTTCCGCGGCAACAACCCGGTGCGCGAGGCGATCCACTCGGTGTTCCTGCTGTACGCGATCCGCGCCGGCCTGACCATGGGTATCGTCAACGCCGGTCAACTGGAGATCTACGACCAGATCCCGGCAGAACTGCGCGATGCCGTGGAAGACGTGATCCTCAACCGCACCCCGGAGGGCACCGACGCCCTCCTCGCCATCGCCGACAAGTACAAGGGCGACGGCAGCGTCAAGGAAGCGGAAACCGAAGAGTGGCGCAACTGGGACGTCAACAAGCGTCTGGAACACGCGCTGGTCAAAGGCATCACCACCCACATCGTCGAAGACACCGAAGAGTCGCGGCAGTCGTTCGCGCGCCCGATCGAAGTGATCGAAGGGCCGTTGATGTCCGGCATGAACATCGTCGGCGACCTGTTCGGCGCCGGCAAAATGTTCCTGCCGCAGGTGGTGAAATCCGCCCGTGTAATGAAGCAGGCCGTGGCCCACTTGATCCCGTTCATCGAACTGGAAAAAGGCGACAAACCGGAAGCCAAGGGCAAGATTCTCATGGCCACCGTAAAAGGCGACGTACACGACATCGGCAAGAACATCGTGGGCGTGGTACTGGGTTGCAACGGCTATGACATCGTCGACCTCGGCGTGATGGTCCCGGCGGAGAAAATCCTCCAGGTGGCCAAGGAAGAAAAATGCGACATCATCGGCCTGTCCGGGTTGATCACACCGTCACTGGATGAAATGGTCCACGTGGCGCGCGAGATGCAACGCCAGGACTTCCACCTGCCGTTGATGATCGGTGGTGCCACCACCTCCAAGGCGCACACCGCGGTGAAGATCGAACCCAAGTACAGCAACGATGCGGTGATCTACGTCACCGACGCCTCCCGTGCGGTCGGTGTGGCCACCCAGCTGCTGTCCAAGGAACTCAAGGCCGGTTTCGTCGAGAAAACCCGCCTGGATTACATCGATGTCCGCGAGCGCACCGCCAACCGCAGTGCCCGCACCGAACGCTTGAGCTACGCGGCGGCGATCGCGAAGAAGCCGCAGTTCGACTGGAGCACCTACGCGCCGGTCAAACCGACATTCACCGGCACCAAGGTGCTGGATAACATCGATCTGAAGGTCCTGGCCGAATACATCGACTGGACGCCGTTCTTCATTTCCTGGGACCTGGCCGGCAAGTTCCCGCGCATTCTGCAGGACGAAGTGGTGGGTGAAGCGGCTACGTCGCTCTATGCCGACGCCCAGGAAATGCTCGCCAAACTGATCGACGAGAAGCTGATCAGCGCCCGTGCGGTGTTCGGTTTCTGGCCGGCCAATCAGGTGCGCGATGACGACATCGAACTCTACGGCGATGACGGCAAGCCTTTAGCCAAGCTGCATCACCTGCGTCAGCAGATCATCAAGACCGACGGCAAGCCGAACTTCTCCCTGGCCGACTTCGTCGCGCCCAAGGACAGCGAACTCACCGACTACGTGGGTGGATTCATCACCACCGCCGGCATCGGTGCCGAAGAAGTGGCCAAGGCCTATCAGGACGCTGGCGACGACTACAACTCGATCATGGTCAAGGCCCTCGCCGACCGTCTGGCCGAGGCCTGCGCCGAATGGTTGCACCAGCAGGTGCGCAAAGACTACTGGGGTTATGCCAAGGATGAAGCACTGGATAACGAAGCACTGATCAAGGAACAGTACAGCGGTATCCGCCCTGCCCCGGGCTACCCGGCCTGTCCGGATCACACCGAGAAAGCCCAGCTGTTCGCCCTGCTCGATCCGGAAGCCGAGGAAATGCGTGCCGGCCGCAGCGGCGTGTTCCTCACCGAGCACTACGCAATGTTCCCGGCCGCTGCCGTCAGCGGCTGGTACTTCGCTCACCCGCAGGCGCAATACTTCGCCGTGGGCAAGATCGACAAGGATCAGGTGCAGAGCTATGCGTCGCGCAAAGGCCAGGAATTGAGCGTGACCGAGCGCTGGCTGGCACCCAATCTCGGTTACGACAACTGATCGGTGCATCGCGTGTTGCCAGCCTGTACGCGTAAGCGTTAACCACTATCGCCAGCAAGCCGGCTCCTGCAGAAATACGTATTTCCTGTAGGAGCCAGCTTGCTGGCGAGGGCGCCTGGAGAGCGTTTTACGCACTCACGGATGAACCGGCACCGCGGGTGGACGACTCAATGTCAGCCACCTCTTTGCGAGAAAGCTCTATCAACTTCGCATTGCGCGCTGCGGCGTGATCAAAGAGCTGACTCAAGAAAGCAGGGTCATCAGCGCCCGCATCCTGATCCACATCCATAACCTCCACCTCATCGAGCGCCTTGAACACGTCAGGGTGTTTCTCCTTGAGGTAAGCCACCCAGTAATCGCGCTGGATCAATTCCTCAAAAAAGCCATCGGACCGCTCGGCAGCGACGACTTCCAGGCGTGCGGCCGCCAGTTGTTGGGGGGTGACGCCTGACGCATAGGTCATGTGTTTCGGTTGCCCGGGGAGGCTCAAGCCATCGTCCCAACCATCGGTAAGGCCAATTCGATAGCCCAGGCGTACCTCGGCTTCATCCCGACCGCTATGACTCGCCGCTTTCGTTGCCAACTCGTCGACCTTATCGAGCCGGAACAACTGCCGGGACAACTTCAACAGTGCCTCGGCTTTGACGCCCACGCGTCCGGCAGGAATCTCGAGCAAGGCATTGTGCGTGAACACTTTGCTTTCCAGCCCACTGAACGTCAGGATTCGACCGTCGACACAGGTGCCATGGGTGGCGGAGCTGGCGAACAGGACCTCTCGAAGCTCGGTGTTGCCGACAGCGGCCTCCATCACAGTCCACACTCGCCGAGTCAGGTCGGCATTTGCCACCCGGAACTCCCGCGTATCCTGCAATCGCGAGAGCAAATGAAAGAACGCCGCATTGTCCGGCTCTGCCGCCAGTTGACTCCAGATTTCGCTTTTGGTGGCCAGCTCCTCAGGGAGGGCATTGGCGAGCCAGGGTGTTTTTTGTTCTGAGTCCGGCTCGTCTTCAGGTAGCTCTTCATCCGATTCGATGCTTTCCGTGCTGCTTTCCCCGAAGTTGTGTGCGTCATCAATCATCAGGTCCAGATCCGCACGTGAAAAGCCCAGCACGGTCTCGTGAGCGCCCGCATCGCGGTAAGCCCGCAACCGCTCAAGACTTTCTAACAACATGTCGTCGTTGTCGGTGAGGTCGGTGCCGGCCATGAGCAGGTCATGACTGCCATCCAGCGCTTGCGGCGCAATGGAAACGATGCCGTTGCCGCTCAGATTCAGCGTCCTCAGGCGACTGGCATCGAGCACGCCTTGCGGCCACTCGGTCAAATCGTTGTTGCGCAGATCAAGCGTCTCCAATGCCTCGAAATCCGTGACATCAAAGGCCTCCAGTTCGTTGTAGCTCAGGTCCAGCCATTGCAGGCGCTGCAGGGGACTGAGCGCGGCATGCAAGTGTTCGCTATCGTCCAGCCGGTTCGAGGACAGCTCCAGGCGTTCGAGCTTGTCCATGTGCCTGACCGGCTCGGGGATGATCTCCAGATCATTGCCATTGAGTTCCAGCGTCTGCAATTGCGTGAACGCGTTGAGGAACTCGTCAGAGCCCCGACCGCTCAGTTTCACGCTGGTCAGGTTCAGTCGGGTGACATGCTCGAACGCTGCCGGCAACGCAGGAAGATCGCCCAGTTGCAGGCCATTGAGATTCAGTACCGTGTCCGCAACCCCTTCGTTGCCGGTCAAGCCTGCGCGCCAGCATTCCAGAATCCGCAAGGCACCCTGCCTGCGGGTGCTGGACGACAGGATCCAGCCAGCGCCGCGAACGCCGCGCGTATACAACCAGCCATTCAGTTGCCGGGTGAGCGCCTCATAGGTTTGCTCCCATCCGGCAAGCTGCTCGCTGATGTGCACATCCGTCGACCCGCTTCGGCGCAACTGTTCGATCAGCTCCAAAGCGTCATCATCGGCGAGTGCCGGTTTGAGCCGTCGCAAACGGTGCGTCAGGTTCGCAACGCCTTCCCCCGACGGGATTTCCGAGAACGCCAGCAGATGCCGTGCAATCGAAAACCCACTTTCCAGCGGTGGGAACAGCGCCGGCACTTCTTCCCGGCTGAATCGTTGCAGAACCCCGTCCGGCAGGACTTTGGCAATCTCCAGTCGCTGCCGAGCCGACTTGATCGCGGCGAGCGCGGGATCGGATAAAGGGCTGCCGGCCAGGTCGGTCTTGAGCAACATCTCATCCGGAATCTGCGCAGGCATCGAGGCGATTTTGCTGTCGCGCAAATCCAGCCAGGTCAAGTCCGGCAGATCTTGCACGCCTACCGGCCATACCTGGAGGTCTGTCGCCCGCAAACTCAGCGCCTTGAGGCGAGTCATGGCACTGACATCCAGTGCGCTCAGCGGGTTGTTATGCAGGTCGAGGAATTCGAGCTTTTGAAGCCCATTGAAACTCTGCCGCACCGCAGAACTGTCGAGGATGCGATTGTCGGAAAGATTCAGGTGGGTCAGCTTCCCGAGGTCACCCGGCGCAATCGGTACCTGCGTCAGATTGTTGTGACTCAACTCCAGCCTTTCAACTTCAGTGAAACCGGCGAGGAACGCCTGAATCTGTTCCGCCGCCGCTTTATTCCCCTTCAGATACAACGTTTGCACATGCTGGAACGCGCCGGCCGGCAGGTCGGGAAATGCACTGAGTTCCAGGTTCGGCAGGTCGAGTATCGACGCGTCGACGGTCGCGCCATAGCGCTTGAACACCCCGTCACGCCAACTGGCCCTGAGGGTGTTTGCCGCCCAGATGCGCCCCATCACCTCTTTGACATCGATCGGTGACTGCGCGGCGCGATGGGACCAGTTGTCGAGTCGTCGGTCGAGCACCGCATACTCCTGACTCAAGGCCTCGACCGCGTCGAACCTTGCCTTGGCGCTCGGCCATTGCTCGACAAACTGATTGAACAAACCCTCGAAGGAATCGTTGATGCCTTCGCCAAGTCGTCGCAGTTCACCCTTGCTGTAATCCCTGACCATTTCTTCCAGATCAACCAGGTGCAAGGGGTGATTTTTCACATACTCGTAGGCCGGTTTGAAGTGCTCACGCAGGAAGATCGACCAATCCAGCGACAGCCCGGACCAGAGTTTTTCATGCCCTTTGAAGATACCGTCAGGCAACGTTCTGATTCCCGTTCCCTTGAGGTTCAATCGCTCCAGACGGGGTAGCTCGAACACTCCGGCGGGCCACTCCACCATCGCAGGCGCGAGCACTTCCAGTCGGCGCAATTCGCGCAAGCCAGTGACATCGAGGGCCATCGGCGAATAACCGGAGGAACTGACACTCAGCGCCTCAAGTGTGGTCAGTCTGTTCAACCTTGCGGGCATGTCGGCGGCGTACGGAGCGACGGCATACAGGTTCAGGTCCTTGAGCGCCGGCATGGTGCTCAAGGCCATGGGTACGTTGCTGAACTCATCTCCCGTGGCATTGATTCGCAGTCTTTTCAGATTGGGAAACGTGGCCAGAAGCCCATCGGCATTGGCGTCCGTGATACACCGACCGCGGACATACAGATCACTCACATGGGAAAATTGCGCGGTCAACGGCGGTATTGGATCGTCACAAACCAGTTCCAGCAACCTGTACCGGGCCTGCTCCTCTGCCAACGGTGAGTTGCGCCAACATTGCTTGATGTTCTGCGCGACCGACGCCTTGCCCCCCAACATGAACTGCAATTCAGATGCCGGGACGGGTTCGCCGACCCATTGATCGAGGGTCGACTCGAGTACTTCCCACTCGCGCAAACGCGCCTGCAACAGGTTATAAATCTGTGCGTCGGTTTTGCCCGCGCGCAGTTGCGCCAGGATAAATCCATTGGCTTGCTGATCACTCAACGCCGGATAGACGTCCTGAACCCGGGTCACCAGCGAAGGATTCATGCCCTGCCCGCGCCCGCTGGCGTAATAGCCCACCCTGCGTTCCGTTACGCGTACGGGTGGCTTGAATGCCTTGTCGCGGCCGCTGCGCTGTTCCAGCACTGGCGATAATTGGCCAGTGAACGCCGGGGCCTGACGCCCCTGTCGCACATACCAACGCGCCTCCTCCAGCATTTTCAGTGGAATTCGACGCGTCTTTCTCAGACGAGAGAGCTCTTCGGCATTGGCATCCAACAGAACCCTGCGGCCGGCGGCATTACTCAGCCCCGGACAGGCACGTTGCAGTTTTTCAAGCAGGGCTGCGCCAATGCCAGGCTCGCCTTCGAACAGCCGCAAGGCATCGGCCAGTGCCGGCGGGGGCGAAAAGTGATCCATGTGCATTTTGCGCAAGGCATTGTCTTCGACGGCACAGGCCTCGGCGATGTCGAGCAGTTGCTCATCGGTAAATGCCTCGGTGATATGCCCCATGCGCCGCAGCAGTGTCAGGCGATTCCATGTGCGGGGACGCTCCAGCGTGTGACGCCAGGCGCCAAGCCCGTTGTGTTCAAGGATGGGTTGCCACGCCTGATCGTCGACAGGATGTTTGATGCGCCACTTCTTCAGTGCCGGATCAAAGACAGTTTCATAGACCTTGCCACCCTGCCGGATGAAGGCTTTGCCATTGACCCGATGCTGCCCCGCCCCATCAGGAACTGAATCGCGATCGAGCTCGATTTTACTTTCATAGGCGCTCAGGTCCGGCTTCCACAAGCGGGCCTCGCCGTCGGCGCGCTTGACGGGCTCCAGACGCTCGACCACCGGTTCGGGTTTGACCGCCCCCAGCTTGGCCAAGCCTTTGCCCGCCCCGGCCATCACCGCGATCAGCGCCAGATTCTCAGCCACATCGACCAGATGCGCCTTGGCCGCCGTGCGATCACCCTCACTCCACTCGATCGCGCCTTCGAACGACTCGTACAGCAGTTGACCGGCCATGACCGTCAGCATGACCTCCCCCAGCACCGGCACGAACATCGACACCATGTTCAGGCCCAGCAAGCCGATTTCCAGCAGATGATTGAGCTTTTCCGCCCGCACTCGCGCATCGACGTCTGCCGTGGGCACCGCGTGGCTGCGGGCGTCGGCAATGACTTTTTTGCGGTTTTGCTGGTAGAGATAAGTCCACAGGTTGCTGTTGGCGGACCAGATGCCCGCCACACCTTCGCGAACGATCCCTAAAGGATTGAGATAAGGATCGTCGACCGGCTCACGTTTACCCGCAGGCTCTGGCGGCAGTTCCTTGATCCGGGCGACGGCCGAAAACGGGGGCACGTACTGAGCGACCTTCAACCAGAATGAATGCAAAGGGTCGGTCGCAGGGTCGGTAGCCTTGCGGGTGAACTGACTGAAGTAATAAGGTCGATCGGCGTAGGCCACAAACTGGCTGAAGAAGCGCTGGTGGGCGGTCGGCCCGCTGTCACTGGCGGGCAACGCGTCGCGGGCGGTGAACTGGCGCTTGAACTCTTCGCGCATCTGTTGGGAGGTGTAGCGTTTGAGCGGGTGCTCGGGATCGTGGGGAATGTAGACGATGAAATCGCTGGTATAGCGATACTGTTCACTGATGCTGAACACCACGCAGCCGGTCATCCTGCGCTTCATCAGGCTCAGGTCACGAAACCAGACCGGCCGGTTGCCAACCCGGGGATGGATTTCGTCATCAATCACCGAAAGGATCATTGTGTAATCGTCGGGTTCGATGTCGTTTTTCAGCAGCGCCCATTCGGCGGCCGCTCTCATTGCCGCTTTCTGGCTGGCAACGAATTGCTCGGTCAGGGTCGTGTCCTTCTGCGCATCCGTTGTCTGAAAAAAGCCCTCCACGCGGGTTTGATACTGCGCGCCGATATCCAGTTGGCGGCAGAGCGAGAGGAATTGCGTGACCGACACGTTGAGGGCCTCGACCTCGAACGTACCAGGCGTCGACGTCTCGACCACAAACCCCGACCCGCGATGAAAGGCGCCTGGCTCACATTCGGCCGCTTCGAAGTTATGCAGTGCCGCCTGCAACAACGAAAGCTTCAACACCTCGAACGAGTTGATCTCAATTTGAAAATCGCTGACTTCCAGCGCTCGCCTCAGACATATGAAGGTTTTGTTGACGTCGGCTTCGACCCCGAACTGATCCTTCAGCGCCTTGCGCAGTATCGGCTCGGCAAAGCTTTCGGCGTCTGGTAGCGACGACACGGTTTTGTCGAGCCGGGACTGGGACACGAAGCTGTCGTTGAAGCGCTCTTGCAGCGCCTGCTGTTGCGCGCTGGATGCTCGCGAGTACCACGGCGGCGGGAGCGAGCCGCTGGCTTTTATGGCTGCCCGCCGCTGCGGCGTGGCGTCGATCAACCAATCAGGCGTCAGCTGTTCGACAAGTTCGCTATGAATGCTGCTTCGGCCCGCAATCAGAGGCTCACGGGGCACAGAGGGGGGATGGCTAGACATGGTGTCGCTCCTGAAAATGGAACGACAGGACAACATTTCAGTGAACCGTATTGGCGGTAGATAATTACCGCATCGGCCCAGACTGATTTCAAACTGCGTCGATCCGCAGGCCGGCAGATTGTCTATGCTTTGAGGACTTACTGACAGGCGAGGGATTTATGGACGATCCAGTCGACAACAAACCGCCGACCTTCTGGCAGATGCTGCACAGCGTCATGGCGGCAGCGTTCGGGGTGCAGAGCGGCAAGAACCGGGCGCGGGACTTCACCCACGGCAAGCCGAGTCATTTCGTGGTCCTCGGGATTTTGTTCACCACGGTGTTTGCCCTGACCCTGTTTGGCATCGTCAAACTGGTGCTGCTGCTGGCAGGGATCTGAAACGGCTCAGTGCATCAGGGTTTGCAGGCTGAACGGGTAGCGATAGGACGTTGGCCGCCCCTTGGCCGATAGCTTGTGGAAGTCCACCCCGAAGTCCTGTGCGTTGCTCAACGCCAACAGTCGCCTGGCTTGCGTTCGGTTAATCAGTTGCAACAGCGGAATCTCTCGGTCCCGGCCGCCGTATTGGCTGATGTCGACGCCCTCGTCATAGTCATGCAACTCAACCATCGCCCAGCCACCCAGGCTGAAATGCCCGCCCAGCAACACGCTCAGGCGATTGTCGAGTAACGCTTGCAATGCCGCGGGTGAATTGTTGATGGTGCCGAACAACGCATCCTTGCCGGGAACCCCTCCCGCTTCGACATACGCCTGCATGACACCAAACGCCATTTCGTCGTTGGCGACCCACACCAGTGAGGTTTGCGGATAACGCTTGAATAGCAGTTTGGCTTGTTCGTAAGCGCGCTGACGTGTCCAGCCGCCATACACCAATTGCCGCAAACGCACTTCTGGATGTTCGGCCAGCGCCCGGCGCATGCCTTGCTCGCGCAACTGCGCCGACGGCGTGATTTTCAAACCGGAGAAAGCCAGCAGGTCAATTGTCTGGCCTGGCGCTACTGGCGCATGCGACCGAATCAACTCCTTGAGCATCAGGTAGCCACCTTCCTCGTCGTTGGGCACCAGGCTGCCGATCCAGTCGGGGTACTTGTCGGGTTGGGCACCGAGCAATTTTATCTGATCCACGGTCAGGGCGTTGTTGACCATAAACAGTTTCACGCCGCTGCCGTGTGCCAGGCGCAGCACTTCGGGGGCGACGGATTGCTCGTTGACGAACACCAGGTAGTCGGGACGATTGGGTCCCTGAAGCGCTTCGCGCGCCTGTTTGATGATGTTTTCAGGCACCCGATCGGAATACAGGATGCGCAGGTCCATGCCCAGATCCCTGGCGGCGGCCTGCATGAACTGCGAGTAACTGACCCAAAAAGCTTCCCTGGTGGTTCCCGGGTTCAGGAACAATACCGACGCTGCTTGAGCGCACGGTCCCGCGACCATGCCCAGCGCCAGCACCACACCACTTAGAAACTTCAACATTTTGTCGACCAGGCCCCGGAAATTCGCTGCGCATTATAGCCAGCGAACGTCCGCAAAACGGCGATTATTCCGGTTTTTGTCCGACAATCGTCGGACCGAGGCCCGGTCGTGTCGTTTACTGGTGACTCACCCAGAATACAGCGGTGCCGACGACCAGAATGATCAGGAACAGAATCGCCCAGGCATCGACGGAGCTATCGCTTTTCCTTGCTTTGGTTGGGTTGCTCATTGCATCGCCTCTTGTCGGTTTTATCGGTGATTGCATAAGGACTCGACCACAGTTAAGACGATGATTGTCCGCACGACAAATGTGGATTAGCTAATAACAGTCATCGTTAGGCGATTTGGTTCTTTACATATACTCAAACATCACTTTTGCGCATAACTGCAAACTGGTATCTTGCCCCGGCTCCATAAGGAGTGCGCGGCCGTGCGCGCAGAATTGCAGAGGCTCTTGGACTGCGGCAAGCAAAAAACGCAGCTGTATCCGAGCGACCCAAGCCTGAGAACAGGACTTATATGTACGTATACGACGAATACGATCAGCGGATCATCGAGGACCGCGTCAAGCAGTTCCGTGATCAGACCCGACGCTATCTGGCAGGTGAGCTGAGCGAAGAAGAGTTCCGCCCCCTGCGCCTGCAAAATGGCCTCTATATCCAGCGTTTCGCACCGATGTTGCGAGTGGCGGTGCCTTACGGCCAACTGACTTCGCGCCAGATGCGAATGATGGCCAAGATTGCCCGCGACTACGACAAGGGCTACGCCCACATCAGTACCCGGCAGAACGTGCAGTTCAACTGGCCGGCGGTGGAAGACATCCCGGACATCCTCGCTGAACTGGCCACCGTGCAGATGCACGCGATCCAGACCAGCGGCAACTGCCTGCGCAACGTCACCACCGACCAGTTCGCCGGTGTCGCTGCCGACGAACTGATCGACCCGCGCCCATGGTGCGAGATCGTCCGCCAGTGGACTACGTTCCACCCGGAATTCGCCTACCTGCCGCGCAAGTTCAAGATCGCCGTGAATGGTTCGACCTCCGACCGTGCCGCCATCGAAGTCCACGACATCGGCCTTGAGCCGGTGCACAACGCCGCCGGCGAACTGGGCTTCCGTGTACTGGTTGGCGGTGGTCTGGGCCGTACCCCGGTGGTTGGCGCGTTCATCAACGAATTCCTGCCGTGGCAAGACCTGTTGAGCTACCTCGACGCCATCCTGCGTGTTTACAACCGCTATGGCCGTCGTGACAACAAGTACAAGGCGCGGATCAAGATTCTGGTAAAAGCGCTGACGCCTGAAGTCTTCGCCCAGAAAGTCGATGCGGAAATGGAACACCTGCGCGGTGGCCAGACCACACTGACCGAAGCCGAAGTGCATCGCGTTGCCAAGCATTTCGTCGACCCGGACTACAAGGCCCTGGAAAACCAGAACGCCGCACTGGCCGAGCTCGACCAGCAAAACCCGGGCTTCGCTCGCTGGCGCGTGCGCAACACCCTGGCCCACAAAAAGCCGGGCTATGTTGCCGTGACCCTGTCCCTGAAACCGACCGGTGTTGCACCGGGCGACATCACCGACAAGCAGCTCGACGCTGTCGCCGACCTGGCCGACCGCTACAGCTTCGGTCAACTGCGCACCTCCCACGAACAGAACATCATCCTGGCCGACGTCGAGCAGGACAAGCTGTTCACCCTGTGGGGCGAGTTGCGCGAGCAAGGTTTCGCCACGCCGAACATCGGCCTGCTGACCGACATCATCTGCTGCCCGGGCGGCGATTTCTGCTCCCTGGCCAACGCCAAGTCGATCCCGATTGCCGAATCGATCCAGCGCCGTTTCGACGACCTGGACTACCTGTTCGACATCGGCGAACTGGACCTGAACATCTCCGGTTGCATGAACGCCTGCGGTCACCACCACGTCGGCCACATCGGCATTCTCGGGGTGGACAAGAAAGGTGAAGAGTTCTACCAGGTTTCCCTCGGCGGCAGCGCCAGCCGTGACGCCAGCCTGGGCAAGATCCTCGGCCCGTCCTTCGCCCAGGAAGCCATGCCGGACGTGATCGAGAAGCTGATCGACGTGTACATCGAACAACGTACCGAAGACGAGCGTTTCATCGACACCTATCAGCGTATTGGCATCGACCTCTTCAAGGAACGCGTCTATGCAGCGAATCATTAAGAACAACGCCGTCGTCGACGAAACCTGGCACCTGCTGCCCAAGGATTTCAACATCGACGAGATCAGCAACTGCGACGACTACATTGTCCCGCTGCAATTGTGGCGCGAACACAGCCGCATGCTTCTGGCCCGCGACGGCGGCCTGGGCATCTGGCTGGATGCCGATGAAGAAGCCGAAGAAATTGGCGAAGACGTGGCGAATTTCCAGGTTATCGCCTTGAACTTCCCGGCCTTCACCGATGGCCGCAACTACTCCAACGCCCGCCTGCTGCGTGACCGTTACGGTTTCAAAGGCGAACTGCGGGCGATTGGCGATGTGCTGCGCGATCAGTTGTTCTACATGCACCGCTGCGGTTTCGATGCGTTCGCTGTACGCGCCGACAAGGACCCGTATGAAGCGCTGGAAGGTCTCAAGGACTTCTCGGTGACCTATCAGGCCGCCACCGACGAGCCGCTACCGCTGTTCCGTCGTCGTTAATAAAACAAAGCCTTGATGACTTTGGTCATCAAGGCTTTTTTACATCTGCAATACACTTTCGCTTATAAGAACGGATTAAAACTCGACTTGCTGGAGTCCTCTTTTTTGAATGGCATATGCCAGTGCAGCGACATCATCAAACAACGTACCGTTCAAACTTCCCCAGTTTTCGCCTTCGATGAAAACCTTGAACTCCGGCTTCCACGCACTGGGCTGATGGCGCCTGATAAAGGTGATCAATATCTCATCATTCGCGGATCGATGGACAACCTTGTGATCCCTGTCGGGCCGTGAATCGACAAGAAACATGAGCTTTTGCGGTAGTAACTTTACAAAAAGAGCGAAGTCATCCGGATTAACATTGTAGTGAGCGATCATTTCCATTGTGCAACTTCCTTGCTGCTGATTAGGGAAAGCCGATTCTAATCAAACCCTCTGAAAAATAAACATCTTTAATAAGCACAAAATATTTATCAAACTTCGTAGTCGTGTGTTTTTTATTTAAGCCATTCAACTTTTATCTCATAAAAAAACCGCAGCGTCTGCTGCGGTTTCGTTTAGTACAGTTGCGTCTCAAGCGTCACCAGAAACGATTTTGTGTCAGGCGCCCCCACCAGTTCATCAGCACGCGATCGACTGAACTACTGGCCGCCATGCCGATGCGCTCTTGCAGGCTTTTACGCTCGGCGTAGTGCAGGTGATACAACTCGGACTGCTTGGCGCGCTCCGCGAGGTATTCGTCGCTGGTCTTGAGCTCGTCCACCAGTTGCTTGTCCAGCGCCGCGATACCCAGCCAGATTTCGCCGGTAGCCACTTCGTCGATGGCCAATTGCGGGCGATAGCGGGCCACGAAGTTCTTGAACAATTGATGGGTGATGTCCAGGTCTTCCTGGAACTTCTCCCGGCCCTTCTCGGTGTTTTCGCCAAACACGGTCAGGGTGCGCTTGTACTCGCCGGCGGTCAGCACTTCGAAGTCGATATCGTGTTTTTTCAGCAGTCGGTTGACGTTGGGCAGCTGCGCAACCACGCCGATCGAACCGAGGATCGCGAACGGTGCGCTGATGATCTTCTCGCCGATGCACGCCATCATGTAGCCGCCGCTCGCCGCCACCTTGTCGATGCACACGGTCAACGGCACGCCGGCTTCGCGGATACGCGCCAGTTGCGAGGACGCCAGGCCGTAGCTGTGGACCATGCCGCCGCCGCTTTCCAGGCGCAGCACCACTTCGTCTTTCGGTGTGGCGAGCGTCAGCAGTGCAGTGATTTCGTGACGCAGGCTTTCAGTGGCGGACGCCTTGATGTCACCGTCGAAATCCAGCACGAAAACCCGTGGTTTGGCCTCGGGCTTTTTCTTCTGTTTTTTCTCGGTCTTGACCTGGGACTTGCGCAGGGCCTTGAGCTGATCCTTGTCGAGCAAGGTTTGCTCCAGGCGTTCACGCAGTCCTTTGTAGAAATCATTGAGCTTGCTGACCTGCAACTGGCCGGCCGTTTTACGGCGACCCTTACTGCGCAATGCCGCAAAACTGGCCAGGACCACCAGAATGGCGATCACCAGGGTCACAGTCTTGGCCAGAAAAACGGCGTACTCGGAAAAAAACTCCACAGGGACTCCTCAAACGATGCGCGACATCTACGCGCGCGGGATGCCTCCAGCATACCCATGCGCCGGCCTTGCGACCAGCCGTGAAACCTCTGGCAACATGCCTGTAACGGGCATTTCAAACAAGCGTATGTTTTTTCATTGACAGCTCACCGCCATCCTCATAACCTCGCCAGAACTTCAACGTACCGGGATGACGCGGACGTGGGCAGTATCTATTTGATTCGACATGGCCAAGCCTCCTTTGGTGCAGACGACTATGACGTCCTGTCGCCGACCGGTATTCGTCAAGCGCAAATCCTCGGCCAGCATCTGGCCGGTCTCGGCATCAGCTTCGATCGCTGCCTTGCCGGCGACCTGCGTCGCCAGCAGCACACGGCCAACAGTGCACTGGAACAATTTGCGGCGGTAGGGCTGCCGGTTCCCATCCTCGAGACTGATTCCGCTTTCAATGAATTCGATGCCGATGCGGTGATTCGCGCGCTGCTGCCCGCCATGCTGCCGGACGAACCTGAAGCCCTGGACATCCTGCGCAATGCCGCGCAAAACCGTGGCGAGTTCCAGCGCATCTTCGCGTTGATCATCGAGCGCTGGCTGGCCGGCACCTATGACACACCAGGCCTGGAAAGCTGGCTGGGCTTTGTCGAACGTGTGCAGGCTGGTCTGCACCGGATCCTCGAACAGGCCGACAATACGCAGAAGATCGCCGTGTTCACTTCCGGCGGCACCATCACTGCCCTGCTCCACCTCATTACGCAAATGCCTGCCAAACAGGCTTTTGAATTGAACTGGCAAATCGTCAACACCTCGCTCAACCAGCTGAAGTTTCGCGGTCGCGAGGTGGCTCTGGCTTCCTTCAACAGTCATGCGCACCTGCAACTGCTGAAGGCCCCGGAACTCATCACTTTCCGTTGAGTCCGGACTATTGTGACCCTGGCTGTATTCACCCAGCTCTCATTACCCTGCTTTTAATACCAGAAAAAGGATCGAACCATGACCTCCGTAGCAGATGCAGTACAAGCAATGAAAGCCAAGTTCAACCCAGCCGCTGCCGCCGGCCTGGACCTGGTCTTCGGTTTCCGCATCGACGACACCAAGAACTTCTCGCTGATCGTCAAGGACAGCACCTGCGAGCTGCAGGAAGGCGAGAACCCGGACGCCCAGGTGACCCTGGTGATGGACGGCGAAACCCTGCAAGGCATCGTCGATGGTTCGACTGACGGCATGCAAGCGTTCATGGGCGGCAAACTGCGCGCTGAAGGCGACATGATGCTGGCAATGAAACTTTCCGAGCTGTTCCCAAGCTAAGCACAGTGCTCCCGACTTTCGGGAGTGCGACTGGCTTGATACGAATCCCGCCCTTGTGGCGGGATTCGTCGTTTCAAGCGCCTGTAGCCTGCAAGGGATAGCGCTCTTACAATGCCAGCATTCTCCGCTCTGGCCGCCCCATGGACATCGATCTCGCCCGCACCTTCCTGGAAATCGTCCGCCACGGCAGCCTTGCCGCCGCCGCCGAAAAACTCCACGTCACTCAAACTGCAATCACCGCCCGAGTACAGAAACTCGAAAGCCAGTTGGGCAGCACCCTGTTCGTGCGCAACCGTGCCGGAGCGCGCCTGACGCCCAATGGCGAAGCCTTCGTGGTGTACGCCAATCAACTGGTGGAAACCTGGGAAGCCGCGCGCCGGGACTTGCCGTTGCCCGAGGGTTATCACGATGTACTGCACATCGGCGGTGAAGTCAGCCTGTGCAACCCGCTGATGCTGAGTTGGGCCGGCGAGTTGCGCGAGAAGATCTCCAGCCATGCCCTTCGCATGGAGATTCGCGACGGCGAAAACCTGCTGCGCCAATTGGAACTGGGGGTGCTGGATGCGGCGCTGGTCTATCAACCCGAATATTGGCCGCGTCTGCAAGTCGAGCAGATTCTCGAAGAAAAACTCATCCTCGTCCGCCATCCGACGCGGCCTGATCCCTATGTGTATATCGACTGGGGGCCGGACTTCCGACGCCAGCACGATGCCGCGCTCCCGGAAAAAGCCAAGGCTGCGCTGAGTTTCAATCTGGGCCCGCTGGCCTTGCAGTACATTCTGGAAAACGGCGGCAGTGGCTATTTCCGTACCCGCGTCGTGCACAGTTACCTTGAAAACGGCGTGCTGGAGCAAGTGCCCAAGGCCCCGGAATTCAGCTACCCGACCTACCTGGTTTACTCCCGCGACCGCGACTCGGAAACCCTGCAACAGGCGTTCGATTTACTGCGCGAAGTGATCAAGTCCGATGACGATTGGTCGCAACGCTGGAACCCGCTGACGTAGGTCCGCTTTGCACCGGATCATGGCCGTTGTGTCCTCAACGTTGGGCCGGACAAAACGTCGAAATCGTCTAATCTGCTGGAGATAACAATAACGACAGGTGATTGCAGTGAGGCAGACCACCGAAGCATTCCGCAGCCGATACCGCGCCGACATCCACCCACGCTACAACCCCTGGTTACATGGCATTTTCGTGCTGCTGTTCGGCATGCTGGCGATCGCCGCGTTCCTGAGCAGCGTGCACGAGGTGCAACCGCTGCAATGGCTGGCGGTGCCGCTGACGCTGCTGTTGTTCAGTTGCGGCGTGTACGTGGTGCATCGGCATCTGGGCCATCACAAAAAAGCCTTCGCGCGGATGTTCTATGCCCGCCATGCCGGCGACCATCACAGCTTCTTCGCCCCCGGTTACATGACCTACGACAACGCACGCGACTGGCGGGTGATCCTGTTTCCCGCGTGGCTGATCGTGTTGCACACACTGGTGATCACCCTGCCCCTCTGGTGGCTGCTCACGCAGTTTGACGCCAACATCGCCGGTCTGGTCGGCGGGTGCATGGTCCTTGGCTACCTGACTTATGAAGTGTTCCATGCCTGCGAGCACTTGCCGCCGCACAATCCGCTGACGCGCCTGCCGTGGATTCGTCAGATGCGTCGCCTGCATGAACTGCATCATCGCCGCGAGATGATGCAGGAGCGCAATTTCAACATCGTATTTCCGTTGATGGATTACCTGTTCGGCACCCTCTATTGGGAACCGGAGCAGGCCACCCCGAACCTGACGAGAACGCCCATGACCCGCATGCAGCACCAGATCGAGATCGCCGGCAACCCCATCGACGTGCTCGCCTACGCCAGCAACGTGAGCCGCTGGCCGGAGTGGCATCCATCCTCCCTGAAGATCAACGGACAGAAAGGTGCGTTGCATGCCGGTGCCCGGTTCGAAGAGGACATCCGCGCCGGTGGTCGCGACGGGCACTTGAGTTGGCGAGTCGACGAGTATCTGCCGGGGCGGCGCTGGAGTGCCCGGGCTGAGGGTGATAACGGGCTGTCGTTGGTGGTGACTTACGAATGCGAGGCCGAGGGTGACAGCACCCGGTTTGTCCGCACGCTGGAGTATCAATTCAGTGGCCTGGCGATGCGCATTGCCAATCGCCTGTTGCTCAGGCGGCGGATTGACCGCGAGTCAGCGGCGTCGATGCTGGCATTGCGCGAGATGGCACAAAAATATCTGGCACAGTCAGGAGTCGGCGCGTGAGCCGATCGATCAGGGTTCACCATTGGGTGTTGCTGCTGATCGTTGCCATCGGCGGGCTCCTGCTGCTGATGCCGACCAAAGTGCAACCGGTGGCCTGGACGCCAGCGCCGGCGCCGTCCCTCACCGAAGGCCTCTATGCCGATAATCAGCGGCTCAAAGCCGTGGAGCGCGTGGGGGCTGCTGACATCGACGGGCCGGAAGCGCTGCTGCTGGAGAATGAAGCGCTGATCACCGGCCTGCATGACGGTCGCGTGATCAGCACCAGCCTTGATGGCAAGGTCATCAAAAAGCTGGCCGATACCGGTGGCCGACCATTGGGACTGGCTCGCCACCCGAACGGATTGCTGGTCATCGCCGACGCGGTCAAAGGCTTGCTGTCGCTGGATGCGCAGGGCCGTCTGGTCGCAATGACCACGGAGGCCAACGGCGTGCCCTTCGGTTTCACCGATGACGTGGTCATCGACAAACCGGGGCACTTTGCCTATTTCAGCGATGCTTCCAGCCGTTTCGGCTACGGCAAGGATGGCGAGGCCATCATTGAGCATGGTGGCGACGGTCGATTGCTGCGGTATGACTTCCAGACTGGCAAAACCTCGGTGTTGCTGGATAAGCTGGAATTTGCCAACGGCGTGACACTGGGGCCGGACGATGCTTATGTTCTGGTCAATGAGACCGGAGCCTACCGCATCAGTCGCTATTGGTTGACCGGTCCCAAAGCCGGCACCCACGATCTGTTCGTCGACAACTTGCCGGGTTTACCGGACAACCTGTCCTTCAATGGTCATGACCGTTTTTGGGTAGCGCTGTATTCACCGCGCAACGCCCTGCTCGATGCCACCGCGCCGCATCCCTTCATTCGGAAGATGATCGCGCGAGCCATGACCGTACTGCCCAAACCGGTTGAGAAACGTGGTTTTGCCCTGGGCCTGGATTTGGACGGCAAGGTGATCGCCAATCTGCAGGACGGCAGCGACGGCAACTACTCTCCGATCACGACCGTGCGCGAGTATGGCGAGTGGTTGTATTTCGGTTCGTTGAAGGCGAAGCATATGGTGCGATTGCCACTCAGTTCGGCATTGCAATAAACATCGCAAAACCAATGCAGGAGCGCACAACGCGGACCTGTAGTAGCTGGCTGGCTAGCGATGGCGTCCTCAAAATCGTGCAAAACCAAAGGCCTCATCGCCAGCAAGCCGGCTCCTACACGGATCGCGTTTAATTCAGATCGGAGTCGATACCCTCGTCCTCCGGCAATTCATCAATGCCCGGTTCTTCCTCAGGGTATTGAGTGGTGTGTGTCGGGCTCAGCGGTTGCGGATGGGTGGGCATCGGGTCGAAGCCACCCTGTTCTTCCGAGGGGAATTCTGGATCGTTCATGGAGGCACCTCGATTGTCGCCCGTGTTGTCAGGCTCTGAACATTCGAGGTGCCGTTGTCACTCACCGTTCCAATAGTTCAGTCACCGATCGTCGGTGACGCAAGGCCCTGAATCAGGACGGCGACTGGAGTTGTCTGACGATCTTGTCCTTGACCTCAAGGCGCTTGGCCTTGAGCTTTAACACTGCATCATCGCTGGATTTGGCCTGCTCCGCCTTCACCACCTCGGCGTCTGCCAGGGAATACTTGTTGATCAGTGAATCCAATAACGGATCCTTGGTGCGTTTCTGCTGGATTTCTTCCTTTGTGCAACTCAAGTCCTGAAAAAGGTCGTGGGGCACCGGCATGGAACACCTCCGTTAGTTAATCGGTAGCAAACGCGACTGATTGCGCTCGCCAACTATCAGAATGGCCTCGGTTGCACGGTTCTGTCGACCATCTGTCAGACCAGCGGTGTCCGTTCGTCGTCCTGTCGCAAATGCGATAAAACCTTTGCCCGCACCCCGGCCTCCACAGATTAACGATCACACGAGATCGCCCATGAAAACCGAGTGGAGAAAACCAATGGACGGATTTAACCTGCGCAACCTCGCCCTGGCCGTAGCCCTAACCACCAGCATGGGCGCGGCATTCGCTGCCACCTCCAATGACTTCGTCGACCATGCCGCTGCTGGCGGTATTGCTGAAATCGAAGCCAGTCGACTGGCCCTCGAAAAAAGCCAATCGGCGGACGTCAAGGCGTTCGCCAACATGATGATTACCGATCATGGCAAGGCCAATGACGAACTGGCGACCATCGCCAAGAAAAACGATATTGAAGTGCCGGACACCACAACGCTGGTGAAGCAGGCGAAGGAAAAGATCCTCGACATGCGCGATGAATCCTTCGATGCGGCCTACGCCAACAACCAGGTCAAGGCCCACGAAGAAGCCATCGAGCTGTTCAAGAAAGAAGCCAACACCGTGACCGATGACAAAACCAAAGGCGCGGTCGAGCTCAAAGCCTTTGCACAGAAAATGCTGCCAGGGCTGGAAAAACACCTGGATATGGCGAAAAAACTTCAGGCCGCTCATCCAGGCAAGTAATCGCAACGCGAAAAAAAGCCGCATTCCAGATGCGGCTTTTCCGTTTTCCGGCGCTAGCCGCCATCGGTATCGATATCGGCATCAGTGTCATCACTGGGCTTTGGACGATCGGGATTGGGCTTGAAGCCCGGGCTGAATTCATTGTCGTTGTCGGTATGGCGATTCTTCTGATCAACCACGTCATCGCCGCTTTGCGGTTGCGCCGTGGTTTCTTCCGGTTCGCCAAGGTTGTCGCTTGCGGTTTGATCCTGATGTGGTGTGCTGGTTTGTTCTTTCATCAATCACTACCTCATTCGTCACTGCATTGGCGCGGCTCAAACAGTCAGGCCATTTGAAGGTTGGAATGGAGCGCCTTCGCTAACGTTCCATCGGATCGACCACTTGCGACGACTTGATCAACCGAGTGTGCGGGCTAAAAACGGCGCCGTCCGGCTCTTTTTACTCTTCGCCACTTTCTGCGGCGTACCGGCCACCACTATTTTTCCGCCCTGATCCCCGGCCCCGGGACCGATGTCGATCACCCAGTCGCTCTGCGCCACCACTCGCATCTCATGCTCGACGACGATCACCGTGTGCCCCGCCACCACCAGGTTATTCAATTGTTCCAGCAAACGATCGACGTCCCGCGGATGCAGGCCGGTGGTGGGTTCATCGAGCACATACAGGGTCGCCCCGCGTTGATTGCGTTGCAGCTCGGTGGCCAATTTGATGCGCTGGGCTTCGCCACCCGACAGCTCGGTGGCCGGTTGGCCCAGGCGCAGATAACCGAGACCGATGTCGCGCAGCACCTCCAGTGAGCGGCGGATCGAAGCTTGCTCGGCGAACACCTCAACGGCCTGGTCCACGGTCAACTGCAGCACCTGGGCAATCGTGCGGCCCTGCCAGATGATCGCCAGCGTTTGCGGGTTATAGCGGGCGCCGTGGCACGTCGGGCAAGGCGCGTAGACGCTGGGCATGAACAGCAACTCAACGCTGACGAAACCCTCGCCTTCGCAAGTCGGGCAACGGCCCTTGGCGACGTTGAAAGAAAACTGCCCGGCGTCATACCCCGCTTCCTGAGCTTCGGGTGTGGCGGCGTAGAGCTTTCGCACGTTGTCGAACAGGCCGGTGTAGGTCGCGAGGTTGGAACGCGGAGTGCGGCCAATGGGTTTCTGATCGACTTGCACCAGACGCTTGATCGACGCCAGCCCCGCGGTGACCTGCCCGCCACTGACTTGCGGCGCGTCGTCTTCCAGGCTCAGCTCTTGCGCATCATTGTCGGTGGTCGGGCGTCCCAGGTGCGCACCGACCAGCTCCAGCAGCGCCTGGCTGACCAGGCTGGATTTGCCCGAACCCGAGACACCGGTCACCGAGGTGAAACACCCCAACGGAAACTCGACGCTGAGGTCGTTCAGGTTATTGCGCGTGATGCCTTCCAGACGCAGCCAGTCGCTCGGCTTGCGGGGTGCGCGAAGCGTGCGGGTTTGCCCGGCGAACAGATACGCGCGAGTTTGCGAGTCGGCGACGTCAGCCAAACCGGCGGGCGCGCCGCTGTACAGCACGCGTCCGCCATGCTCTCCCGCTGCCGGGCCGACGTCGATCAGCCAGTCGGCGCGGCGCATGGTTTCCAGATCATGCTCGACCACAAACAAGGTATTGCCGGCCGCTTTCAGACGTTGCAGGGCTTCAAACAGCGCCTCGCCATCCGCGGGATGCAGGCCGGCGGATGGCTCATCCAGCACGTAGATCACGCCAAACAATTGCGATCCCAGTTGCGTCGCCAGACGCAAACGCTGCAACTCACCCGAGGACAGCGTCGGCGTACTGCGCTCCAGTGCCAGATAACCGAGGCCCAGATCAGTCAGGGTGCTGACCCGTTCCAGCAAGTCCTGAGCGATGCGCTGTGCAGCCAGGCGTTTCTCCACCGACAGGTTCGGCGTGTGGCGCACATCCGGGGCATTGGCGTGGCCGCTCGCCCCGTGGGCCACCCGTTGTTCGCGAGCCTCGCGGGTTTGCTCGTGCGTCAGCACCTCGCCCGCCTCCTCGCCTTCTTCAAGGTAGTGCCGGGCCGCTACCGGTTTGAGTACTTCGGCGACTTGCAGCAACGGCATCTGCGACAGTTCGCCAATGTCGTAGCCGGCAAACGTCACCGACAACGCTTCGCGCTTGAGGCGTTTACCGTCGCACAAGGGACAAGGGCTGCCGAGCATGAATTGCGACACGCGCTTCTTCATCAGCGCACTTTGCGAGTGAGTGAACGTGTGCAGGATGTAGCGTCGCGCACCGGTGAAAGTGCCCTGGTAGCTCGGCTCCATTTTGCGCTTGAGGGCGACCCGGGTTTCTTCCGGTGTGAGCCCGGCATACACCGGCACCGTGGGCGTTTCTTCGGTGAAGAGAATCCAGTCGCGCTGTTTTTTCGGCAGTTTGCGCCAGGGAATGTCGACGTCAAAACCCATGGTCACCAGGATGTCCCGCAGGTTCTGGCCCTGCCAGGCCAAAGGCCAGGAAGCCACGGCACGTTGGCGGATGGTCAGGTTTGGGTCCGGTACCATCAGCGCTTCGGTGACCTCATAGACCCGGCCCAGGCCGTGGCATTCGGGGCAGGCGCCTTGTGGTGTGTTCGGCGAGAAGTCCTCGGCATACAGTATGGGTTGCCCCACCGGGTAGCTGCCGGCACGGGAATACAACATGCGAATCAGGCTCGACAGGGTCGTTACGCTGCCCACCGATGAACGCGTGCTCGGCGTGCCCCGCTGCTGTTGCAAGGCGACTGCCGGCGGCAAGCCTTCGATCGAGTCCACATCCGGCACGCCCACCTGATCGATCAATCGCCGTGCATAAGGCGCCACCGACTCGAAGTAGCGCCGTTGCGCTTCGGCGTACAACGTTGAAAACGCCAGTGACGACTTCCCCGAACCGGACACACCGGTGACCACCACCAGGGCGTCGCGTGGGATATCGACATCGACGTTCTTGAGGTTGTGTTCCCGGGCGCCACGCACCCTGACCATGCCGGAGGTTGGGTGGGAAGTGCGAGTGGCAGTCATCGGGGAACCTTGATTGGTGATGGTCGTTGTTTAGCCACTTAGGACGGTGCGAACCATGCGGGTCAGCGCGTCGGGACCGTAGGGTTTGCTCAGTAGGTAGGTATCGGGGCTGAGCTGGTGATTGCGCGAGATAATGTCACGGGTATGCCCCGAGGTGAACAGCACCGCCACCGGAGGATTTTGCACCTTGGCCCATGCGGCCAGGTCGGTACTCTTGATCAAGCCAGGCATGACCACATCGGTGAAAATCAGATCCACCGTTGCCCCCTCCAGCAACATTTGCATGGCCGCATCAGCGTTTGCAGCCGTCAGCACCTGATAGCCTTCTTCACGCAGCAGGTCCACCGACGAAGCACGCACCGCTTCGTTGTCCTCCACCACCAGCACCCGTTCATGCCCGCCACGCTGCTGCACGTCCGGCGTAGTGCTCTCACTGTCAATCGAGCGCAAGCTGCGCGGGAAATACAGCGCTACCCGAGTGCCCTCGCCGACGACGCTGGACATATCGATATGACCGCCACTCTGCTTGACGAAGCCGAACACCATGCTCAACCCCAAGCCCGTGCCCTGACCGTCGGGTTTGGTGGTGAAAAACGGTTCAAATGCCTGCTCAAGCACCTGCGGCGCCATACCGCCCCCGGTATCGGCTACGCAGACCCGCACGTAATCACCAGCGACAATGCCTTTGCCTGCACAGAACTCATGGTCGAGGCTGATGTTGTCGGCGCTCAGCTCGATGGTTCCCTCGCCCTTCATCGCGTCTCGGGCGTTGATGGCGAGGTTGAGGATGGCGTTTTCCAGTTGATTGCGGTCGACGAACACCCGCCAGGACTCGGCGGGGGCGGTCATATGGACCTGGATGGTTTCCCCCAGCGCACGCTGCAACAGCTCACCAACACCGTCGAAAATCTGCTGTGGCGTGCAAATCGCCGGTGACAGCGGCTGACGGCGGGCGAACGCCAGCAATTGCGACGACAGTTTGGCACCGCGCTCGACAGCGGCAATCGACGCGCTCACCCGGCGTTGCACATTGGCGTTGTCCGGTTCGTGTCGGGCCAGCAAATGCAGGTTGCCGGCAATCACCTGCAACAGGTTATTGAAGTCGTGGGCCACGCCACCGGTGAGGCCGCCAATGGCTTCGAGCTTCTGCGACTGGCGCAATTGCTCCTCCGCCGCCAGCCGCGCCTCGACTTCAGCGGCCACGCGCTGTTCCAGATTGCGGGTGAACTTGAGCAAGGATTCTTCAGCGATTTTTCGTTCATGGATGTCGATCAGCACACCGGGGAAACGCAACGGCTCATCCTGTTCATCAAACTCGCAACAGCCACTGGCCAGCACCCACAGGTAATTGCCGTCGGGGCGCAATACCCGGTATTCGGCGTTAAAAGGTGAGCCGGTTTGCACGGATTGATTGACTTGTTCCTGAACCCAGGCGACATCGTCGGGATGAATGCGCGCTTCGGCAACTTCCTTCGGCAGGTTTTGCAGGCTATGCCCGGCGGGATAGGAAAAGGTCCGGGCAAAGCGTTCATCGCCACTCAGTACGTTGGACTTGATGTCCCAGACGAATGAGCCGAGCAAGGCCCCGGCATTGAGTGCCAGGCGCACCCGCTCGTTATCGGCGCGATAGGCGCTTTCCGCGGCTTGACGCAGACGCTCGGAGATCATGAACTCGGTGGTATCGACCACCATCGCCATGACACCGCCCGGGCAACCGTCATCGTTGGAAACCGGGCTGTAATAGAGATCCAGCCAGACGTCTTCCGGTACGCCGTCGCGCAGCAATACCAGTTCCTTGTTGCGATACGACAAAGTGCCGCCCGCCAGGCAGGTATCGACCACGTGCCGATTGAATTCGGCAACTTCCGGCCAACCCAACTCCACCGGGGCACCCAACAGATAAGGATGACGCCCGCCGGCAAACTCCGAGTAGGCGTCGTTATAAATCATGTAGCCGGGTCGGCCCCAGAGCATCACCATCGGCAACGGTGAAGCGAGCATCAACAGCACCGCGCTGCTCAGGCTCCGGGACCAATTGTCGATCGGCCCCAACTCGGTCCGGCTCCAGTCGAACGCACGAATGCGCCCGGCCATTTCGCCGCTCCAGCCGGAACACCCATGACTATCTTCAAGAAACTGCATAGGCTGACTCTACGCCCCGGTTATTACACCCGTTTGTTTCGAGCATCGTGCACGCCATTCGTTTCATAGAGGTATAGCTGATTCGCTTTGCCTCGGCTTTTGGCAGCTCAGGGAACGTGTCAGACCTCAATCAGGTGTTTGAGCGGGTTGTAGCTGCTTTTCAACGTCGCAGCCACATCGAGGATTGCCTTCTCGATGCCGTTCAGGTGCATGCAAGTCAGCTCAATCGCCGCGCCCTGATTGCCGGCTTCGATGTACTCGATCAGCCGCAAATGTTCGTCGTCGCGACAGGCTTGGTGACTGTCGTCATCCAGCGCCGCCGCGTACAGGGAAGCGCGGGAGATCAATTTCTGGAACCAGTCGAGCAGCACCGGGTTGTTCAGGCTGCGGGCCAGTTTGATGTGGAACTCGCCGAGCAGATGGATCAGCCGTTCGTGATCGCCGCTTTGATGCGCCTCATCCTCCAGTAACAAGTGATCGCGCAGGTCCTGGGTCACAGCCGTATCGCGCCGCCGGCACAGCTCACTGACGATGCCGATCTCGATCAAGCGTCGGGTTTCGAACAGCGAACGAATCTCTTCGTCACTGGGCAACGACACCGAGGCACCTTTGTTCGGCTCGGTGGTGACCAGTCCATCGGCTTCCAGTTGCTTGAGCGCGGCCCGGACAGACGTACGGCTGACATTAAACAGCTCGGCCAAAGAGGCCTCGCCAAGCTTCATCCCCGGACGCAACGAACGCTTGCTGATCGCCTCGTAGACCCCTTGGTAGACGCGGTCGACCGTGGTTTCCAGTTTCTTTTCCGACATTCATCAACTCCTTGCGCCCTGTGCATTGCGACCCTGGCGAATAAGCGGCCGTTGAAAAAGGGGCTTGCACGGGCAGGTTAATCCGGGTATTTCTAAATTGCATCCAGATTTTGCATACAATAATTAGAGGAATGCACCATTATGGGTCATCCAGTTGCAATTGAAGTGCGAAACGTCTCAAAGCGTTATTCCGACGATCCCGGACTGGCTCCAGCGCTGGACAACGTTTCTGTCGACATTGCCGACAACGAATTCTTCACCCTGCTCGGCCCCTCCGGCTGTGGCAAAACCACTTTGCTGCGCACCATCGCCGGCTTCGAGCATGTCAGCGACGGCGAGATCCGTCTGGCCGGTGAACCGGTCAATGATCTACCGCCGTTCAAGCGCCGGGTCAACACGGTATTCCAGAGCTACGCGCTGTTCCCACACATGAGTGTTGCGCAGAATATCGCCTTCGGCCTCGAGATGCAGGGCCTTGATCGCAAACTGATTCCGCAGCGCGTCGACGAGATGCTGGCGCTGGTGCAAATGCAACACCTGGCCAAGCGCAAACCGGCGGAGCTGTCCGGTGGCCAACAGCAACGGGTGGCTCTGGCCCGAGCCCTGGCGCCAAAACCGAAAGTGCTGTTGCTGGATGAACCGCTGTCGGCGCTGGACCTCAAGCTGCGCAAGGAAATGCAGGTCGAACTCAAGCGCGTGCAGAAAGAAGCCGGGATCACCTTCATTTTCGTCACCCACGATCAGGAAGAAGCCCTGACCCTGTCCGATCGCATTGCGGTGATGTCGGCCGGAAAGATCCTGCAAATCGGCACGCCCAATGAAATTTACGAGCGCCCGCAGCATCAGTTCGTCGCGCAGTTCATCGGCGACATCAACTTCCTTCCCGGTCACCTCAAGCGTGGCCAGCAAAACCAAAACCTCTTCGTGCCCAACGGCATGCCGGTGGAAATCCCCTGCCCGGCCCACGGCTTCGATGGCGGCAAGGTGCAACTGGCGTTTCGCCCGGAGCGCTCGCAACTGGTCGACCCCACGCAACCGCATCACCTGCGCGGCGTGATCGAAGCCGTGTTGTATGTCGGCACGGCGACGCTCTATCAGTGCCGCTTGAACAACGACATCAAGGTCATGCTGCGCGAGAACAACGAAGGCCTGAACCATGGCCGGGTGGTCGGCGATCGCGTCGCGGTCAACCTGCCGCCCCACGCCTGCCTGTTGATGGAGGCCTGAGATGAGCGTCAGCAGCACTTCCCCTGCCCTTAACCGTGCGCTGTTGCTCAGCCCGGTGGTCCTGACCCTGCTGGCCCTGATCGCCGTTCCGTTGGGCATCATGGGCTACATCAGCCTGTTGCCGCGCAACGTCTACGGTGGCGTCGACTGGCAGGCCGACTGGCAATTGCAAAGCTACGTGCAGCTGTTTTTCCAGGAAGGTTTCGATGGCGAACTGGAGCTGAACTGGGTCTATGCCCAGGCGCTGATCCGGTCGGTGTTCCAGGCCGGTGGCACCACGATCCTGTGCTTCCTGTTCGGCTTTCCGGTGGCATTGTGGATGTCGAGCCTGACCCCGCGCCGACGCAACCTGATGGTATTGCTGATCACCATCCCGTTCTGGACCAACCTGCTGATTCGCAACTACGCCTGGTTGATCATCCTGCGCGAACACGGCTGGGTCGCCCAAAGCCTCAACGCGCTGCTGCCCCAGGCCGGTGGCATCACTCTGCTCTACAACGACTTCGCGGTCAGCGTCGGGCTGGTCTACAGCTTTCTACCGTTCATGATTTTGCCGATCTACTCGACCCTGGAAAAACTCGACTGGCGCCTGGTGGAAGCCGCCTACGACTTGGGGGCCAACCGCTGGCACGCGTTGCGGCGGATCATCCTGCCGTTGTCGATGCCGGGAGTGATTGCCGGTGCGCTGCTGGTATTTGTGCCGAGTCTCGGTGCGTTCATCACCCCGGCGATCCTCGGCGGCGGCAAGACGCTGATGATCGGCAACCTGATCCAGCAGCAGTTCGGCACCGCGCGCAACTGGCCGCTGGGCAGTTCGCTGTCGTTCCTGCTGCTGGGCATTCTGCTGCTGTCGCTGGTGCTGTACGCCCTGTATAGCCGCAGCGCCACCAAAACCCTACGTCGGGGAGCCACCACATGATTGCCCTGCACCTGAAAAAGCTGCCGCTGACCCGCGAAGTCAGTCTGCTGATCCTGGCCTATCTGTACCTGCCGATTTTCGTGTTGATCGCCTACAGCTTCAACGCCAACCGTTCGGCAACGGTGTGGACCGAGTTTTCGTTCGCTTGGTACGGACGGATCCTGGCCAACCCGTCGATCCAGACGGCGGCACTGAACTCGATCATCGTCGCCAGCATTGCCACGGTTTGCGCCACCGCCATTGCGCTGCTCGCGGCACTGGCGACTTACCGGCCGTTCTACGGGCAGAAAATGGTCGAAGGCGGGATCAACCTGCCGCTGATCCTGCCGGAGATCGTCACCGCCGTGGCCACGCTGCTGCTGTTCATGGCGCTGGGGATCAAGCTCGGGTTGCTGACGGTGATCGTCGCCCACATCGGTTTCTGCATTCCCTTCGCTTACCTGCCGATCCGCGCGCGGCTCAATGACCTGGACAAGAGCCTGCTGGAAGCGGCGAACGACCTGTACGCCAACCCGTGGCAGGTGTTCCGCCGGGTGACGCTGCCGCTGTTGTGGCCGGCAGTGCTGTCCGGGTCGGTGCTGGCGTTCGTGGTCAGCCTCGACGATTTCATCATGACCTTCTTCGTCGCCGGTCCCGGCTCGACCACCCTGCCGGTGTACATCTTCTCGGCCATCAAGTCAGGCGTAACGCCGGAGATCAATGCGATCTCGACCCTGATGCTGGTGATTTCCATCGTGCTGGTGGTGCTGGCCTTCTGGCTGGGACAGCGCGGCAAAAACCAATGAACCTGGAGCGCTCTCTAATGAAAAACAAAATCATGCGTGACGGCATCGCCGGTCTGGCCCTCAGTTGTTTCACTGTTTTTACCGCACAAGCTGCAGAGCCCAAGGAATTGTTCTTCTATAACTGGACCGACTACTACCCGGTCGAGCTGCTGGCCAAGTTCGAAAAAGAGACCGGCATTAAAGTCACCATGGACGGCTACGACAGCAACGAAACCCTGCTGGCCAAGTTGCAGGCCGGCGGCGCGGCGTATGACGTGATCGTGCCGTCGCAGTCGATCATGCGCACCCTGATCAACCAGGACCTGCTGCTGGAAATCGACGCTGCCGCCCTGCCCAATTTCCAGTACGTCAAACCGGCGTTCCGCGACCCGAGCTTCGACCCTGGCCGCAAGTTCTCCGCGCCGTACCTGTGGGGCACCACCGGGTTCTCCTATGACAGCGCTCGTGTGCCCGGTGGCAAACTTGACGATTCGTGGAAAGAATTCTTCGAACCGCGCAAGGAACTGCAAGGGCAACTCGCCGCCCTCGACACGTCCAGCAGCGTGATCAACGCCGCCAGCCATTACCTGAATGTCGACGAGTGCAGCGAAAACCCGCAGGACGCCAAGCGCATTCTGGAGTTGCTGCAAAAGCAGAAACCGTTCCTGAAGATGTACAGCTCGGACAACACCGTCGACCGTATGGCCAGCGGTGAAGTGATCATGATGCAGAACTGGAACGGCTCTACTGCCCGGGCCACCTTGCAGAAGAGCACCATCAAGTACGTGTATCCGAAGGAAGGCCTGGCGATGTTCCAGGACAACTTCGCCGTACCGAAAAGCGCGCCGCATCCCGGCAACGCGAAGATCTTCATCGACTGGATGATGAAACCGGAAAACGCCGCCGCCGTGTCCAATGCCATCGCCTACGACAACGGTATCCAGAGCGACAAGCTGATCGACGCCAAATGGCGGGTCATGGATGCCATCAACATGCCCGACGAATTCGCCTCGCGCCTGCGTCCCGAGAAGGAATGCAGCAACAAGGCGCGGGAGCTGCAGGACCGTATTTGGGCGAAGCTCAAGGGCTGATCCGAGACCGAGTCGCGGCCATCGCTGGCAAGCCAGCTCCCACAGGGTTTGGACGTGTTCACAAATGTCGTGATCAACACAAATCACTGTGGGAGCTGGCTTGCCAGCGATGAGGCCCTCCCCGACAACACAAATTTGAGGTTTGTATGACCCAACCCCGCTGGCTGCGCAACGTGCGCCCCTACGGTTTAACCGCCGAAGACCTGTTGATCGAAAACGGCCGGTTCACCCAACGCCGCCCGGCCTCGACCAGCGAACTGCTGGCCACCGACATCGACGGCCAAAACCACTTGCTGACCCCTGCCCTGGTGGAAAGTCATGTGCACCTGGACAAAACCCTCTGGGGGCAACCCTGGCGTCCAAACAGCGCCGGGCCGACCCTCAAGGATTACATTGCCAACGAGCGCAGAATCCTGCGTGAGGTCACCGCGCCGATTGCGCAACGGGCCGGCGCGCTGCTGGAAAACTGCATCGCCCGGGGTTCGCTGACCATGCGCTGCCACGTCGACATCGACCCGGAGTTCGGCCTGCGTCACGTCGAGGCCATGCAACAATTGCGCGAAAAATACCGGGACCTCATCGACCTGCAATTGGTGGTGTTCCCGCAGACGGGTTTGATCAGCCGCCCCGGCACCGCCGAACTGATGCGCGAAGCCATGGCCCTTGGCGTGGAAAACGTCGGCGGTCTCGACCCGTGCGGCATCGACAACGACCCCATCGCACAACTGGATTTCGTGTTCAAACTGGCCAGCGAATTCGACCGTGGCGTCGACATTCACCTGCACGACAAGGGTGAACTGGGCCTGTGGCAAATCGCACTGATCGCCGACTACACCGAGCGTTTCAGCCGCCAGAATCGAGTGATGATCAGCCACGCCTATTGCCTCGGCATGCTGCCGTGGAGCCAGGTCAAACCGGTTGCCGAACGCCTCGCCGCCTTGGGCATTTCGCTGATGAGTTCGGCCCCGGCCGATTGCGCGGTGCCGCCGTTCCTCGCTCTGCGCGAAACCGGGGTGAACGTGTGCCTGGGTTCGGACGGCATCCGTGATGCCTGGTCGCCCATGGGCAACGGCGACATGCTGGAGCGCGCGATGTTGCTGGCGTTTCGTTTCGATTTGAACAAGGACGATGAACTGGCGGCGGCATTTGAGGCGGCGACGGTAAATGGTGCCCAGGCTTTGGGGTGCGAATTGAATCGCCTGGAGATCGGCCAGCCGGCGGACTTCCTGCTGATGCCGGTACACACACTGGGAGAGGCGGTGGTTTCGCGGCCGCTACGGCAGGTGTATCGCGCCGGCCAGATAATCGCTGCCGGTGGCCGCTTGCTGGACAGCCGCCTGTGAAACGCATCGGGCTTCGGGCCAGTTGCGTGGTCGGCTTCGACGGTGCGCAGCATGTGCTATGGCGCGACGGCGAAGTGGTCTTCAACGGTTCGCGCATCGAGTTTGTCGGGCGCGGTTATGCCGGGCCGGTGGATCAATGGATCGACTACGGCAACGCGCTGATCGGCCCCGGCTTCATTGATCTGGATGCCCTCGGCGATCTTGATTCCACCGTGTTGACCCTCGACAACGGCGATGAGCGCGACATGGGCCGCCTGTGGTCCGCGGAATATCTGGCCCGCGGTCCACGGGAGAGTTATCGCCCCGAGGAGGAAGTGTTCAAGTATCGCTACGCCTTCACCCAGTTGATCCTCAACGGCATCACCACCGCCATGCCGATCACCTCGATGTATTACCGCGAATGGGCGGAGCGCTACGACGAGTTTGCAGCGGTGGCCGGCGTCGCGGCCGAGTTGGGCCTGCGCACTTACCTCGGGCCTTGCTACATGAGCGGCATGAGTTACTGGCAGGCCGACGGCACCCTGGCGCATCACTGGGATGAGCCCCGGGGCATGGCCGGTCTCGACGCTGCCGAGCGTTTTTTCCGGGATTTCGACGGCAACAACGGTGGCCTGATTCGCGGCGCGCTGCTGCCCGACCGCATCCAGACCTGCACCCCCGCGCTGCTGCAACGCACCGCCGCGTTGAGCCGCGAGCTGAACGCGCCGATGCGTTTGCATTGCTGTCAGGGCCTTGGCGAAGTGGCCATGGTCGAGCAACTGCGCGGCACGTCACCGCTGGGTTGGTTGCAGCAGCTTGGGCTTTTGAATCCGCGCAGCCTGTTGCCTCACGGTATCTACACCCGTGGCGATGAAGATCTTCAGCGGGTGGTGGATGGTGGCGCGAGCCTGGTGCATTGCCCGGTGGTGTTTGCCCGGGACGGCGAGGCGCTGAACTCTTTCGGTCGCTACCGGGCCAAGGGCATCAACTTCGCCCTCGGCACCGACACCTGGCCGGCGGATTTGCTGGACAACATGCGCCAAGGCCTGAACATCGCCCGGCTGATGGAGGGCGGCAATCAACTGACCAGCGCGCTGGACCTGTACAACGCCGCCACCCTCGGTGGTGCCAAGGCCCTGGGCCGCGACGATATCGGTCGTTTGGCACCGGGCGCAAAAGCCGACATCACCGTGTTCAGCCTACGCGGCCTGCACTTGGGGCCGCTGTTCGATCCTTTGAAAAATCTGCTGCTGGCCGGTCGCGGTGACGACTGCATCGCCAGTTACATCGATGGCCGCTGCGTGATGCAGGACGGCCAGGTTCAGGGCGTCGACTACCCCGCCCTGCAACGCCAGGCCCAACAGCAATTCGAAACACTGATGCGCAGCCACAGCGACCGCGCCTTCGGCCAACCGGACTGGAAAACCCTGTTCCAACCGGCCATCCCGTTCGCCGATGACTTCAGCGCACAGGCGCCACTCTGCGCCATTGATCCGCTCCTTTAGAGATTTATTGCCCATGCAAAGCTTCGACTTCAGCCAACTGAGCCCACGGGACAAGTACAAGATTCTGATCGGCAGTGTGGTGCCCCGCCCTATCGCGCTGGTCACCACCGTCGATGGCGAAGGCCGGGTCAACGCCGCGCCGTTCAGCTTTTTCAATGCGCTTTCCGCGGATCCGCCGATCCTCGCGCTGGGCGTGGAAAACTATGGCGACCAAAGCCCCAAGGACACCACCCGCAACATCCAGCTCAACCAGGAATTCACGGTGAACATCGTCAGCGATGCATTGGTGGAAGCCATGAACGTCTGCGCCGTACCTTTTGCGCCTGGCTTTGACGAACTGACCGCAGCTGGCCTCACCGCCATTGCGGGCACGACCGTCAAATGCCCGCGCATCGGCGAAGCCCCGGTAGCGCTGGAGTGTCGACGGATGATGGCGCTGTCCATCGGCCAGTCGCGGGAAATCATCTTCGGCGAAGTGCTGATGGCCCATGTGCGTGATGAACTGATCGACCCTAAAACCCTGTACATCGATCAGCTCGGGCTCGATGCGATCGGGCGAATGGGCGGGCATGGCTATGCGCGCACCAGGGATTACTTCGACCTGCCCACCCGTTCTTTACAGGCATGGACCGATGCACCAGGCGGTGGCGAGCGATTCTGGCCGCTGGCTAAATAAAAAAAACAGCACACACATCCTGTGGCGAGGGCGCTTGCTCCCGCTCGGCTGCGCAGCCGTCGTCAAATCAGTGCGCACGATGTCATGAGGCCACGATTTTGGCCTGCTTCGCGGCCCAGCGAGAGCAAGCGCCCTCGCCACAAACCCCAGCTCACCATGCTTCAGTGGAAATCCCGGCTACGCACGCTGATGCCGTCCAGGAGTGAGCTCAGGTCACTCAAGCGTCCGGCAATCAGGTGGCGCACTTCGCCTTCCTTTTCCCAGCGGCCATCGACCTTGAGCAACTGCGAACCCACCAACACCTTTCGCTGCCGGTCGGCCAGGTCGCGCCAGACCACCACGTTGACGTTGCCGAACTCGTCTTCCAGGGTGACAAAGGTCACGCCGCTGGCGGTGCCTGGCCGTTGTCGGCCGGTCACCAGCCCGGCGACGCTGACCGGGCGTCCATGTTCCACATCCAGCAGTTCCTTCGAACTGCGGCAGCGCCGGGCTTTCAGCTCTGCGCGCAGCAACGCCAGCGGATGCGGACCGAGGGTGGTCCCGAGGCTGTGGTAATCGGCCTGCAGGTCTTCGCCGACGGTGGGTGTGGGCAGCACGATTACGCCCTCCTCCTGACTCGGCAGACCGGCAAACAAACCGAGCTGTTTCTGTACCCCCGCGACCTCCCAGCGCGCCCGATGACGATCACCCGCCAGCCCGCGCAACGCACCCGCATCGGCCAGTTGTTCCTGGGCGCGAGCATCGAGTCGCGCTCGCTCACCCAGGTCGGCGATGTCGGCAAACATGCCTGTGCTACGGGCCGCTTCAATACGCCGGGCATCGTCCTCACGAAAGCCCTTGATCATCCGCAGGCCCATGCGAATCGCCGGTTGCGCGCCAGTGACCGGTTCCAGGCTGCAATCCCAGTCGCTGGCACGCACGTCCACCGGGCGAATCTGCAAGTGATGGCGACGCGCGTCCTGCAGAATCTGGTCCGGGCTGTAGAAGCCCATGGGCCAGCTGTTGATCAGCGCACAGGCGAACGCCGCCGGTTCGTGGCATTTCAGCCAGCAACTGGCGTAGGTCAACAAGGCAAAACTCGCCGCGTGGGACTCGGGAAAACCATAACTGCCGAAGCCTTTGATCTGCTCGAAAATCTGCGCGGCGAACTCGGCGCTATAGCCGTTTTTCTTCATCCCGGCCGCCAGCCGTTCCTTGTGCGGTTCGAGCCCGCCATGGCGTTTCCAGGCGGCCATGGAGCGGCGTAACTGGTCGGCCTCACCGGGACTGTAGTCGGCGGCGACAATCGCGATCTGCATCACTTGTTCCTGGAACAGCGGCACGCCAAGGGTGCGCTTGAGCACCACTTCCAGTTCCGGCGACGGATACACTTCAGGTTCTTCCTTGTTTCGCCGTCGCAGGTACGGGTGCACCATGCCGCCCTGGATCGGCCCGGGGCGCACGATCGCCACCTCGATCACCAGGTCGTAAAACGTCTTCGGCCGCAGCCTCGGCAGCATCGACATCTGCGCCCGTGATTCGATCTGAAACACGCCGATGGTGTCGGCGCGACCGATCATTTCATAGGTGGCCGCATCTTCGGACGGGATCGTCGCCAGGCTCAGGTCGAGGTTTCGGTGGTGGCGCAACAGGTCGAAGCAGCGACGAATCGCGCTGAGCATGCCCAACGCGAGAATGTCGACCTTGAGCAGGCCCACCGCGTCGAGGTCGTCCTTGTCCCACTGGATGATGGTGCGCTCGGCCATGGCGGCATTTTCCACCGGGACCAGGCTGTCCAGCGGCTGCTCGGAAATCACGAAACCGCCCGGGTGCTGGGACAGATGCCGGGGGAAACCGATCAGTTGCCCCGTCAGGCTCAACACCCGTCGCAGTACCGGGCTCTCGGGGTCGAAACCGCCCTCGAGCAAGCGTTCCACCGGTGGGGTTTCGTCGCTCCAGTGGCCGCAGCAGTCGGCCAGGGCGTTGATCTGGTCCGGTGGCAAACCCAACGCCTTGGCCACATCGCGCACCGCGCCCGCCGCGTGGTAGGTGCTGACCACCGCCGTCAGCGCAGCGCGGGCCCGGCCATAACGCTGGAACACGTACTGCAAGACTTCCTCACGCCGCTCGTGCTCGAAATCGACGTCGATGTCCGGCGGTTCGTTGCGCTCTTTAGAAAGAAAACGCTCAAACAGCAACGTGGTGCGATCCGGATCGATTTCGGTGATGCCCAAGGCAAAACACACCGCCGAGTTAGCGGCGGAACCGCGTCCCTGACAGAGAATCTGCTGGTCACGGGCGAAACGCACGATGTCGTGGACCGTCAGGAAATAGCTTTCGTAACCCAGTTCGGCAATCAGCTCCAGTTCCTTGTCGATCTGCTTCAGCACCTCGACCTTCGGGCCTTTTGGCCAACGCCAGGCGATACCCTTTTCTGTCAAATCGCGCAACCACGATGAGGCCGAATGCCCATCAGGGACCAACTCCCGAGGATATTGATAACGCAACTGGCCGAGATCGAACGTGCAGCGTCGGGCAATGGCCAGTGTTTCGTCGAGCAGGGCTTGCGGATACAGACTGGCCAGTACATCGAGGCTGCGCAGATGCCGTTCACCGTTGGGGTGCAGGCGCAGCCCGGCGTCGGCCACCGGCAAGTGATGGCGGATCGCGGTCATGGTGTCCTGCAAGGCCCGGCGTCCGCGCGCGTGCATGTGCACATCGCCGCTGGCCACCGGCGTAATCCGCAGTTCCCGGGCCAGGGCCAGCAGGTCGTTGAGGCGCCGGGTATCGTCCTGGCACCGGTGCAATTGCACCGCCAGCCACAGACGATCGGCGAAAACCTGCAGCAACCAGCGGCCCTGTTCGACGTCATTGACCACATCGGGCACCCACAACGCCAACAGCCCCGGCAAGGGTTCGCTGAAATCCTCACGCAATACCCGGTACTGGCCTTTCTGTGTGCGACGTCGGGCGCGGGTGATCAACCGACACAGCGTCTGATACCCCTCGAGGTTCTCCACCAGCAGCACCAGTTTCGGGCCGTTTTCGATGCGAATTTCGCTGCCGATGATCAGCGGCAACTCTACGGATTTCGCCGCTTGCCAGGCCCGGACGATCCCGGCCAACGTGCACTCGTCGGTGATCGCCAGGGCTTGGTAAGCCTGTTTTCTCGCCCGTTGAAACAGTTCAAGGGCACTGGAGGCACCGCGTTGGAAACTGAAGTTCGACAGACAGTGCAGTTCGGCATACCCGGCACTCATGCGAACCAGCCTTGCAGCCACAACGGACCGTCCTCGCCGACCACACGATAAGCCCAGCCCTGCTGGCCGGCGCGGGTTTCGATCAGGTAGTAATCACGGCGCACGTCATCACCGTCCCACCAGCCGGACTCGATACGCTCCGGCCCCATGAGGATACGGGTCGAACCCTCATGCACCGTCAGCGGTTCGGTCAGCAGCCAGCCCGGGCGCTGCACGGTCGGGAATGCTGCGCAGGGCTGGCTGTCGGCACTGGCCTGCCACGCGCACTCGGGGCGGTGATCGGCCTGAAAGCGCAAGCCATGCACCGCCTCATCCCCCAACCGTGCACGCAGGCGTTCGCGCAGTTGTTCCCAGGGCAAGGATTGCTGCGGGCGATCGTCGAACAGTTCCTGAAACTGCGGCACGAAGGCCGGCAAGTCTTCAGCGCGCAGGCGAAACCCGCGCACCGGCGCCTCGACCTGAACCTGCTCAAGCCGCCCCCGGGCCAATTCGAAGAGCATCGCCGGGTCGCGTTCGGCGCTGAGCAGACCGACCTTGATCACCGTGTCCGGCAATCCGGCGTGTTCCAGGTGCAGGTCGAAACGCTGCACGCCGCTGTCACGACCACAGAGAAACGCCGACAGGTCGCCGGTCAAGCGGCGCAATGGAAACAACAAGGCCTGATGGGACTGCACATCGAAATTGAGTTCGATGCGCACATCGAAGCGGTCCGGCGGCAGGTAGAACGCCAGCGCCAGGCGCCGTTGCCCGAGCAAGGTGTCCAGATGCCTGAGTACCTGGGCTTCGAAACGCCGGGCCAGGCTGTGCCGGGGCAAGGCCTGCACCTGGCTCAAGGTGCGCAGCCCCATGCGCGATAAGGCCGTGGCGACGCCGGCCTCCAGGCCAATGCGGTCGACGGGCATTTGCCCGAGGTGATACTGCAAGGCTTGATCATGGGGCACCACCAGGCCGTCATAGGCATTGGCCAACATTCGCGCCGCCGCCGGGTTGGGCGCAGCGACAATGCGGTGACGAAAGCCCAGCTCGCCAAGCTCCCGGCGCAGGCGTGCCTCGAATTGCGGCCAGTCGCCGAACAGGCCCAGGCTGGATTCGATTTCAAACACCAGCGCCCGCGGATAATGCACGCTGACCTGGGAACTGAACCGATAGGCCCAGGCCGCCAGAAACTGCTGCCAGTGTTCAATGTCGGCGACGTCGTACTCCGCCGTGGCGAATCCTTTGCTCAGGGCCTGGGCGGCGCTCATGGACTGACCGGGGCGCAGGCCCAGCTCGCGTGCCGGACCGTTGACCGCTTGCAGCATCCGCCGCTGGGCCGGGCCGGTCAGCAGCGCCAGTGGCTCATCGGGGTCGGCGCGTTGACGCAATACCGCGTCCAGCGCCAATTGCGGGAAAAGAATACAAACCCAGCGCATGACAACCTCAATGCCCTACGGCGAAAGCAATCGGCGCCGAACGGGCCAGCCCGCCGCGACACTTGAGCACGCGCAATTGCGCCGGTTTGGCATCGATGGCGATGCGCAGCGCCGCAGGCGAAGGGTTGACCGCTTCACTGAGCGAACGATAGGCGAAGGCCAGGGTCGAGCCGGTTTCCGCCGCCACCTGCAACCGGCGCAAGGCGCGGTCATCAGCCTTGTGCGGCCAGCACAGCACCGCGCCGCAACTGCCCGAACGCAGGCATTCTTCCGCGGCCCACAGCGCATCGCGCTCGCTGGCCTGGATGATCGACAACTGGCGCAGATCGACCCCGGCACTCTGCCAGGCCTGGGGATACGGCACGTACGGCGGCGCCACCAGCACGATGCGCTCGCCTGCCGCCGACAATCGCGCCAGCGCCGGCCACACCAGTTGCAGCTCGCCGACGCCCTGCCCGCTCAGCAGAATCTCGGTCAGCGCCGCCTCGGGCCAGCCGCCCGTGGGCAGCGCCGCGTCCAGCGCGGCATGCCCGGTGGGTTGTGGGCTGACGGCCGGCGGCGCAGGCCGGCCCTTCCAGACCTGGCCACCATTGAACAGCGTATCCAACGCAACGACGGCGCCCATCAGCCTTGTCTCACCAGGCCGCAGAACACCCCCTCGATGGCGAGGTCGCGGTCGGCTTCGACGATGATCGGCTGATAGGCCGGGTTGCGCGGCAACAGCCGCACCGTGTCGCCGACCCGCTCGAAGCGCTTGATGGTGACTTCGCCGTCGAGGCGCGCCACGACGATCTGGCCGTTGAGCGCTTCGGGATTGCGGTGCACGCCTACCAGATCGCCGTCGAGAATGCCGTCCTCGATCATCGAATCCCCGCGCACCCGCAGCATGTAGTCCGGCACCCGGGAAAAGATCGAGGGATCGAGCAGCAAACGGCTATGAATGTCGGCATCGGCCCCGATCGGCGCACCCGCCGCCACTCGGCCGAGTACCGGGATGTCCAGCAACTCGGGGCGCGGCGGTTGCCCGATCAGGCGAATGCCCCGGGCCTGATTCGGGTTGACCTCGATAAACCCGGCTTCGGTGAGCGCTAGCACATGCTTGCGCGCCACGCTGCGGGAGGCGAAGCCGAACGCCTCGCTGATTTCAGCGAGGCTCGGGGATTGACCGTGCTCCGCGATGCGCTCGCGGATAAAGGTCAGGATGGCGGTACGGCGGGGAGTCAGATGGGTCATGGAGTACATTTGTACTCTTTTGCCATTTTCCTGGCAAGGACCGCCAGTCAACTCAATCCACGGGACGCCAGAAACGCTGCGATGTAATCGATGAATGCCAGCACTTTGGCCGTTGCCCGCCGATGGCTCGGGTACACCGCCAGAATGTGCGGGCCGAAGCTGTCCGGGTCGATGTCGTAGTCGGCCATCAGCCGCACCAGTCGCCCATCGGCGATATAGGGCGCGGCGCTCCACAACGGCGTATGCAGCAACCCGCGCCCGGCCAGGGCATTGGCCAGCAGCAAGTCGTAATTGTCGCTGCGCAAGCGTGGCGCCAACGGTTGTGGCAGGGCCAGGCGCTGGCCATCGCGCTCGACCCACCAGAAATCCCGGCTGAGCAACGGGTGGCGATACAGCAACCATTCGTGGTCATCGAGGGTCTGCGGGGTGACCGGCAGCCCCTTGCGCGCCAGATACTCCGGGCTGCCACACAGCGCCAGGCGATTGCTGCCGACCACGCGCGCGATCAACCCTGGCAAGTCGTCATGCCCTTCACGCAACGCCAGGTCGTAGCCGCTTTCCAGCAGATTGACGAACTCGTCGCACAGGTCCACTTGCAGGTTGATCTGCGGGTATTGCTCAAGAAAACCACCGCACACCTGATCGAGAAAAGCCTGCCCATATGCAAGCGGTGCGGTGATTTTCAGGCTGCCGCGCAAACCATGCTGCAACTGCTCGATTTCCTCTCCAGCCTCCTCCAGTCGCTGCAACACCTGACGTGCGGTTTCCAGGTAGAGCCGGCCGGATTCCGTCAGCAAAATCCGTCGGGTGCTGCGCTCAAACAGCCGGGCGCCAAGCTCCGCCTCGAGGTGATTGACCGCTTTGGTCAGGGCTGAGGGGGTCTTGCCCAACTGCTCGGCGGCGCGACTGAAACTGCCCAGTTGCGCGGTGACCACGAACATTTTCAATGCACCCAGCTTGTCCATTCTTTTTCCATTCAGGCAAAAACGTTTTTCGTGAGTGAGGCGTTCTGCCGAGCGCAGCAAGCCACTAATCTGGCCATCAGACGCAATAACAAGGAAACATTCAATGAAAAGATTCATCCCGAATCTATTAATGGCCACTGTCAGTTTTGCCTCGTTGGAAGCCATGGCAGCGACTGATCTGGTGTTATTCAACGGCAAGATTTTCACCGCCGACCGCAACCAGCCCAAGGTTCAGGCGCTGGCGGTTCAGGACGGCAAAGTGCTGCAAGTCGGCAGCGATGCGCAGATCAAGGCGCTGATCGAGTCTGGAACAAAGGTCATCGACCTGGACGGCAAGACGCTGATGCCCGGCTTGATCGACAGCCATTCCCACGCGATTTTCGGTGGCCTGGAAAGGGTCTCTGCCAACATGGCCGACGAAGTGGTCGAACTCGATGAACTGGAAAAACGCCTGCGTACCTGGCGCGATGACGGTACGGCGAAGCACGGTGATGTATTGAGTATCGCCGGCATGAGCTCGGCGTACTGGGCGCAAGCCGAAGCGCTGGGCAAGACATTCAACAGCGGCGAATGGGCCAAGGTGCCCGTGGTCTTTACCGGCAGCGACCACCACACGGCCTGGGCCAACGATGTGATGCTCAAGCGTGCCGGGGTCGATGCCGCGCTGATCAAGTCATTGCCGGCGGCTGAAGACGGCACCATTGGCAAGCTAAAGGACGGCAGGCCCAACGGCTTTCTGGTCGATGCAGGCTGGGATCGGGTAGCGTCGAAAATGCCGGCACCGAGCGCCGCCGACATGCTCAAAGCGGCGCAAACCGCCGTGAGTTACAACAACAGCGTCGGTATCACCGCGTGGATGGACCCCGCCGCCAACGCCGCTCCCGGCGAGCCGATTTTCGCCCTCAAGCCCACGGAAAAAACCGTCGGCGTGCTGCCGGTGTACAAGGCACTTTCTGAAAGCGGCGGCATGACCGCCCACGTCGCGGCGTTGCTGGTGGCCAACGGCAAAAGCGTTCCCGCCGATCTCGACACCCTGGACAAGGTCCGCCAACAGTTCCAGGGCATTCCCAACCTGACGCTGCCCGGCATCAAGATCTTCGCCGACGGCGTGATCGAATACCCGGCGCAGAGCGCGGCGATGATCGACCCTTACAGCAATTCGCACAAACAGGGCGAGTTGCTGATCGATCCGCAGCATTTCGGCGCGCTGGTCAGCGCCATCGACCAGCGGGGCTGGCTGGTGCACATCCATGCCATCGGCGACCGTGCGGTGCGTGAATCACTGAACGGGATCGAGCAGGCGCGCAAAGACCGCCAGAGCGGCGTGACGCACTCCGTCACGCACCTGCAAATGGTCAACCCCAAGGAGTTCGCCCGGTTCAAGCCGCTCAACGTCATTGCCTCGATGCAACTGCTCTGGGCTGCCGCCGACGACTACACCACCGACATGATCAAGCCGTACGTCAGCGCCCAGGCATTCCGTTACCAATACCCGGCGCACTCGCTGCTCAAACAGGGTGCGACCATTGCCGGCGCCAGCGACTGGCCGGTGTCTTCGCCGAACCCGTTCAACGCCATGGCCCAGGCCATGACCCGGGTCGGCCCGCTGGGCGTGCTCAACGCCGATGAGCGCATCGACCGCGAAACCATGTTCTATGCCTACACCCTCAACGCTGCGCGCACCATCGGCCTGGACAAGACCATCGGCTCGTTGAGCGCTGGCAAACAGGCCGACTTTATCGTCCTCGACCGCGACGTCTTCAGCGTCGATGAGAAAGCCCTGCACGACACCCAAGTGCTGCAAACCTGGTTCGCCGGCCGTCAGGTCTACGCACCGACCCTCTAATAAAAGCTGCAAGCACTTCGCTGCCCGACCCCGTGTTTTCCAACCCGGGGCCTGGCGCAGCCTTGCCCGACATCTGCCCATAACAATCACAATAGCGGAATGCCTTTGATGAAAGCCTTGACCCTGTTCGCCCTCGGTTCCTTGAGCCTGTTGCCCTTGAGCAGCCAGGCCATACCCCTGAACGATGATTTCTCCCTGCTGCTGGACGTGGCCCTGGCCAGCGACTATCGCACCCGCGGCATCTCGCAAACCCAGAACGATCCCGCATTGCAGGCCGGTGCAACCCTGGCCCACAGCAGCGGCCTGTATCTGGGCGCGTGGAGTTCCAACGTCGATTTCGGCGGTGGCCTGAAAACCCGGCAGGAAGTCGATTACTACGCCGGCTGGCTGTGGCAGGCCACGGATGATGTGAGCCTGGACATCGGCTATCTGAAGTACACGTATCCCAAGGAAAGCCAGTTCAACCAGAGCGAGGCCTACGGCATTCTCAGCGTCTACGGGGTGAAACTCGGGGCCTATTACTCCGCCGATGCGCCGGGTATCAACAGCGAGCAGAACTCGCTCTACAGCTATGTCGGTTATGAAACCGAGTTGCCCTACGATGTCGGCCTGACACTGCGCTACGGCGACATGGACTTCAAGGACCCGCACCTCTACTCACGCTCCGGTGAGGCTGAAGATTCGTATCGGGAATGGGAGGTCAAGCTGACCCACGAACTGGCTGGCGTGATGCTGGGCCTGAGCTACATCGACACCGACCTGTCGAAAAGCCAGTGCGTCAGCAACTGGGGGTTCGATGACGTTTGCAGCGCCACGGTAGTGGCGAGCGTCAGCAAGTCGTTCTGACGCAGAACCCGCTTGAGCAAGGAGGCTCGCGGGCGTCAGGGAGGCTGATCCGATGTGGGTGCATACACATCAGGATCACTGATTATCCGGCAACACGCTAACCTATAAGACCGTGTCGCGCTTGTGGCTCCCAAGGCGCACCATTAGATTAGCCAATGATGTCTGGCCTCCAAAATAAGCAGAAGGGATAAGCATGGCGCTTACTGACCAGTCCACCCGTATCCGTACCGGCGAAGAACTCGATGCCAGCCTGATCGATCCATACCTCAAGGCCCACATTCCGGGATTGAGCGGCTTGCCGCAAATCAGCCAGTTCCCGGGCGGTGCGTCGAACCTTACCTATTTGCTGGAATACCCCGGGCAGGAGTTTGTCCTGCGTCGGCCGCCGTTCGGCCACAAAGCCAAATCCGCCCATGACATGGGCCGCGAATTTCGCATTCTCAATCAGTTGCGCGACGGTTTTCCGTACTGCCCGAAAGCCTATGTGCACTGCACCGACGAATCGGTGATCGGCGCCGAGTTCTATGTGATGGAACGGGTCAACGGCATCATCCTGCGCTCGGAACTGCCACCGGAACTGGGGCTCGATTCAGCGAAAACCGAAGCCCTGTGCAAGAGCTTCATCGACAAGTTCGTCGAGCTGCACCAGGTCGACTACAACGCTTATGGCCTGGGCGACCTCGGCAAGCCTGAAGGTTATGTGGCGCGGCAGATCAAAGGCTGGAGCGACCGCTACGAAAAAGCCCTGACCCCCGATGCGCCGCACTGGGACGTTGTCAAGGCCTGGCTCAACGACAAGATGCCGGCCGATCACCCGACCTCCAGTATCGTTCACAACGATTACCGCTTCGACAACGTCATCCTCGACCCGAAGAATCCGATGCAGATCATCGGTGTGCTCGACTGGGAACTGACCACCCTCGGCGACCCGCTGATGGACCTGGGCAATACCCTCGCCTACTGGATCGAAGCCGGTGACCCGGCGCCGGTGCAGATGATGCGCCGTCAGCCGAGCCACGCCCCGGGCATGCTGACCCGCCGCGAGTTCGTCGACTACTACGCCCAGCGTTCCGGCATCCAGATCGACAATTTCGATTTCTACTACACCTACGGCCTGTTCCGCCTGGCCGGCATCGTGCAGCAGATCTACTACCGCTTCTTCCATGGCCAGACCCAGGACAAACGCTTCGCGCAGTTCATTCACATGAACAAATTGCTGGAGCAGATGAGCTTGCAGGTCATCCAGAAATCCAGCCTCTGACGCCGCCTTTGGCCCCATAACAAGACTTCATTACAAGGGAATCCCATGTCCAAGACTCAGTTGTTCGACCTCGACGGCAAAATCGCATTCGTCTCCGGCGCCAGCCGTGGCATCGGTGAGGCCATCGCCAAACTGCTGGCCCAGCAAGGCGCCCATGTGATTGTCTCGAGCCGCAAGCTCGACGGTTGCCAGCACGTGGCCGACGCGATCATCGCTGCCGGCGGCAAAGCCACCGCCATCGCCTGCCACATTGGCGAAATGGAACAGATCAGCCAGGTCTTCGCCGGGATCAAGGAACAGTTCGGTCGCCTGGACATCCTGGTCAACAACGCCGCCACCAACCCGCAGTTCTGCAACGTGCTGGACACAGACCTCGGCGCGTTCCAGAAAACCGTCGACGTGAACATTCGCGGCTACTTCTTCATGTCGGTGGAAGCCGGCAAGCTGATGCGCGAAAACGGTGGTGGCAGCATCATCAACGTCGCTTCGATCAACGGCGTTTCGCCAGGGATCTTCCAGGGCATCTATTCGGTAACCAAGGCGGCGGTCATCAACATGACCAAGGTCTTCGCCAAGGAATGCGCGCAGTTCGGCATCCGCTGCAACGCGCTGCTGCCGGGTCTGACCGACACCAAGTTCGCTTCGGCACTGGTCAAGAATGAGGCGATCCTGAACACCGCCTTGCAGCAAATCCCGCTCAAGCGCGTAGCCGACCCGAGCGAAATGGCCGGCGCCGTGCTGTACCTGGCCAGCGACGCCTCCAGCTACACCACGGGTGTTTCGCTGAACGTGGACGGCGGTTTCCTGTCCTGATGGTTTAGACAGCACAACTGCCTGTGGGAGCGAACTTGCTCGCTCCCACAGGTTATGTGTGTTTTCTCTACTGGGTGATACAGCGAGTGGTCGTGGTGACTCGTGTCACCTCGCCATTTTCGCCACGCACATCGCCCAGGACATCGGTTTTATCCATGGTCTGGCAGGTACGCTCAGGTGGCGGCGGTGGGGTGACCGGTGGAGGTGGCGGCGGACTGGCGCAACCACCGAGGATCGCTACGCAGAATGCCAGCGACAGAGGTGTACAAACGCGTTTCCCAAGATTTTTCATAGGTTGACCCGCGATAAGTGATCGACACTTTTTTGTGACAACAAAACCTGCGCGCGAAATCCACAGACCTGTCACAAAAAAATTATTCGCGTATCACTTATAGCCCAATCAGTGACCAGGGCCATGAAAACCTGGCAGTTCTTACATCACTGGATCGGGACGATGCAGGGTATTGCTTTGCAATTCGTAGCGTAATTCTTCAATCAGCGTCGCCACTGCTTCAGCCGATTGCAGCCTTGTCATGTCCAAGCCACTGACCACCAGGTCCACACGCCCCGAAACCGGGTGGTAGAGCTTGACCGTCAATGAGTGCTCACCAGAGATGCTGCACTCACAGGCCAGCGGTGAAAAATTGTGTTCGATCAGGGTCCGCAGTTGGGCCAGCGTAATCATTGCGATTGCCCCTGGCGGTGTAATTCGTGGTGTTGCAGGTTCATCAGGCCGTTCCTTTAGCGGTTTTGAAGGAGACAGGCAGACGATCCGCGAACACCTGCCCTCCTCCAACAGCCTAAAAGCCGCGGCAATGGGTAAACACATTAAATTGCACCCTGAGATTTAGTGCATTTGCACCTTAACGCTGCCCTCTATTTCGCCAGGCTCCAGCAAACAGTCCTCGCTCGCGCGCCCAGACGATCGCTTCACTGCGGCTGTGCACATCCAGCTTGGAGTACACCGTTGCCACGTGATTTCGTACGGTATTGGGCGCCAGTTTCAGGCGCGCGGCGATTTCCTTGTCGGCCAGGCCTTCGCAGATCAGGCCCAGTACATCACGCTCCCGCGCTGTCAGGTCGGTGAAGGAAATGCTGGGCAATCGCGGTGAATTGACGCTCTTCACGTTGGCCAGCTTTTCAATCAGCGTGCGGCTGAACCACGAAGCGTCTTTCATCACTTCTTCAATCGCCGCTACCAGTTCCAGTTCGGTGCGCTTGCGCTCGGTGATGTCCATCAACACCAGCAGATAGCACGGCTTTTCCTGAATGTTCACGGTGTCGGCGGACACCGCGCAATCAATCAGTTCAGTGTCTTTCTTGCGCACCCGAACATCGATGCGATCAAGACTTGCGGTTTTCTCCAGTGCCGAGAACAGCCGCGTTCGGGCATTCTTGTCTTCGAAGAAATCGATCTGCGCAATGCTCTCGCCCAAGACCTCTTCACTGGGGTAACCGAGGGTGTCGAGAAACGCCTCGTTGACATCGAGCACGATCTGATCACCCGCGCCGCACAGCAGAATGGGCACCGGGGATAGGCGAAAGGCTTTGGCAAAACGCTCCTCGCTCTGGCGCAAGGCAACTTCAGCCTTGTGCCGCGGTTCCATGTCGACGAAGGAAAACAACATGCAAGGCTCATCGTTGAGTTCAAGGGGTTGACCGGCGACGATCACCTGTTTGCCTGTGCCATCAGCCATGCGCAACTCGGCCTGCATTTGCGGGATGGTGGTCCCTTCGCGCAGGCGCTGTTTGGCCAACGCCTTGTTTTCGGCCTGCTCCAGCACGTCCAGCTCGTAGGTGGACGTGCCGATCACCTGATCACGGGTAAAACCGGTCATCTCAAGGAAGCCCGGATTGACCTTGATGTAACGCAAATCACTGAGACGACAGATCACCGCCGGCGCGGGGTTGGCAGAGAAGGTTTTTTCGAAACGGTGCTCGGCGCTGGCCCAATCGGTGACGTCGTCCATGATCAGCACCAGGGATTCCGGCTCGCCTCGGCTGTCGGTCAACACCAGGCTGCGCACGCGATGCACCCAGTTGCGTTGCTCCTGGTCCTGCGCACAGGTCAGCTCGACCAGCACGTCGCTGAAGGTCTCACCCCGGGCAGCGCGGTTGATGGGGTAGCTGTCGACCGGCACCACATGGTTGTTGCGGTAGCGCAGGGCAAACCGCTTGGCGTAGGCCTTGGCATTGGCGCCGAGGTCGCTGACCTGTTCGACGCCGTGCATGGCCAGTGCCGCATCATTGGCCCAAAGGATGCTCTGATCGGGGTCGAGCACGATGACTCCGTCGGACAGCCCGGCGATGATTTGCTGCAACTGGCGGCGATTGGTTTCGGTGCTCAGGACGTCCTGGCTCATTGTGGCTCCACACATGTTATGACCCTGTGAAGTCTACGACCGCTGGCGTTTATGATCGTGCGAAGAACCTTTGTAGGAGCCGGCTTGCTGGCGATGGCGTTCGCAAGCCCACTAAAGTGTTGGATGCTCCACCGCTTTCGCCGGCAAGCCAGCGCCTACAAATACAGCTAGCGGGCGTCCTGCAGCACCAACTCACGCAACGTATCGAGAAACAATTTGAGCACCGGTGAGTCGTCGTCCGCGCGGTACGTGGCGTACAGCGGCACTTCCGGCAACGCGGGGGTCAGGCGTCGAAACACCAGGCCTGCCGGCGCCAGTTGCTCGATGGACGCCGGCAGCAAGGCCACGCCAAACCCCGCGCGTACCAGGCTGAGCAAGGTTTGCACCTCGATCACCTGCTGACGGATCAGCGGGGTGAACCCGGCCTGGATGCAGCACTGGAACAGAAAATCGGCGAACCTTGATTGCTTCAGTTCCAGGGCGACAAAGGGCTCCTGCGCCAGATCCGCGGGGGCCAGGGTTTCTCGATTGGCCAGCGGATGATCGACCGGCATGACCACCCGGATCGGCTCGTAGATCAGCAGTTCGTTGCGCAACTGCGGATCGTCATAGCCGACCCGGAACACACAGGCATCGATGCGTTTCTCCTTCAACGCCTTGACCTGCGCCGCCGGGGTCATTTCGTGCAGTCGCCAGTTGACCTGCGGATAGCGCTCGCGAAACAGGTGCAAGGCCCGAGGCAGCACACCGACCATGACCGAACTGATCATGCCGATTTCCAGTTCGCCCAGCTGGCCGCGGCCGGTCTGACGCGTCAGGTCCAGCGCGCGGTTGAGCTGTTCGAACACCAGCGGCGCCTGTTCCTTGAGCATCTGCCCGGCGGCGGTCAGTTCGACCCGGTGGTGGCTGCGCTCGAACAACGGCGTGCCCAGTTCCTCCTCCAGCAGGCGAATCTGTTGGCTCAGCGGTGGCTGGCAGATGTGCAGCCGGGTGGCGGCGCGACCGAAGTGCAGCTCTTCGGCCAGCGCCATGAAGTAACGCAGCAAGCGCAGGTCCATGCCGGTCAGCCCAGGTTCAGTGGTGTGGAGCGCTGACGCACCCCGGTCAGACTGAACAAGGCGTTGGCGATGGCCGGGGCCACCGGCGGGCTGCCGAGTTCGCCGACGCCACCGGGTTTGGCCGGTTCGCCGTCGACCAGCAGGATGTCCACCGCCGGCATGTCCGACATGCGCGGCACCCGATAATCATGGAAGTTGCTCTGCACTACCCTGCCCTGTTTGATGTCCAGTTGATCGAACAAGGCATGACCGAGGCCCCACATCAGGCCACCGTAGATCTGCTCTTCGACACCACCGGGCGACACCGCCAGGCCGCAATCGACCACGCACGTGAGCTTGTCGACCTTGATCGCGCCATCCTGCATTGACAGGCGCGCGACCACGGCGATGAAACTGGTGTAGCCCTGATTGGTCGCGATCCCCAATGCCGTGCCCTCTGGCAACGGCTGGCCCCACCCGGCGCGTTCGGCGGCGCTTTTGAGCACGGCGACATGCCGTGGCCGGTCGTGCATATGGGCCAGGCGAAAGGCCAACGGGTCTTGCCCGGCGCCGTTGGCCAGTTCATCCATGAAGCTTTCCACGGCGAACACATTGGGGATGAAGCTCACCGAGCGATACCAGCCGCTGGGCACATCGCTTTCATGCTTGACCCAGACCAGGTCGAGGTTCGCCGGACGATAGGCGAAGTCCCAGGCGGTGATGGCTTCGGTGGTGCTGTAATCCATCTTGTCCGGACGCTCGAAGTAACCCGGCTCCCATTGTTCCGGCGAGGCTGGCGACACCGCATTGAGCTGCAACGCGGTCAGCCGCCCCTGTTTATCCAGCGCACCTTTGACCCGGTGCAGCGTGGCCGGGTGCATGAACAGTGAGCGCATTTCGTCTTCGCGACTGTTCATCAGTTTCACCGGCACTTTGGCCTGTTGCGCCAGATAGGCGACTTCGAACAACCAATACTTGGCCTCCCGCGCACCGAAGCTGCCGCCGGACACCATTTCGTTGATGGTGACGTTGTCCTTGGCGATCTTGCACACGGTTTGCGCCGCCTCCAGTGCCGAAGACGGCACCTGCACACCGCCCCAATAGGTGATGGCGTTGTCCTTGACCTGCGCGGTGATGCAGATTGGCTCGAGCGGATTCTGCACTTTGTACGGCATGCGGTAATCGGCTTCGAGCAGCTTGGCGGCGACCGGCCATTGCGCGCTGACATCACCCGCTGCCATGGCGGAGACCCGTTGCGCGCCTTTGTCGTCCAGCGCTGCCAACTGGGCCTTGACCAGCTCATCGCTGTCGAAACCGGCCAATAGCGATTCGCTCCATTGCACCTTCAGCAGCGCCCTGCCCTGATGCGCCGCCCAATAGTTGTCGGCCAGCACCGCCACGCCTTCGACGTTGCCACCGAGCACATCCGGCCGTCCCGGCACCGCAAGCACCTTGCGCACGCCAGGCACCTGCAAGGTCGCGGCAGCATCCACCGACAGCACTTTCGCCCCGACCACTGGCGTACGCTGGATGACCGCCACCAACATGTCCGGCAACTCGACGTCGATGCTGTACTTGAAGCGTCCGCAGACCTTGGCCTGGGCATCGCGTTTATGTCGCAGCTTGCCGATGTACTGGAACTGCGCCGGATCCTTGAGCGTGACCTTGGCCGGTGCCGGCAAGTGTGCGGCAACGCCCGCCAGTTCGCCGTAACCCAGGCTGCGTTTGCTCGCCAGATGAACCACGCGGCCTTCGTCGGTGCTGCAGCTGTCGGGGCTGACTTTCCACTGCCTGGCCGCCGCTGTGATCAGCAACGCCCGGGCCGTGGCCCCAGCCATGCGCAGGCGGTCGTACTCCAGCGACACACTGGTGCTGCCGCCCGTGGAGAAGACTTTCCAGATCGGATGAATGTAGGTTTCGAAAAACGGATCTTCGGGCGAGATCACCTGCACGGTCATCGGGTTGACGCCCAGTTCCTCGGCCACGCAAGCAGCCAGAGCCGTGTGCGTGCCGGTGCCGGAGTCGTGCTTGTGCACCACCAGTTTCACCGTGCCGTCGGGCAGGATCCGCACCCAGGCGTTGGGTTCGAATTCGCCTGCCGGTGCCGGGGCTTTCGGGTCCGTCGCAGCCAGCCCCGAAGGCAGATAAAACGCAATCGCCAGACCGCCAGTCACGGTCGCGGTTTGCTTGAGAAAGACACGCCGCGCGAGATTGATCTGCGAATTCATCATCACGCCTCCTTCGACGCGGACGCCGCGCGTTTGATCGCTTTGTTGATGCGCCCGTACGTGCCGCAACGGCACAGGTTGCCGGACATGGCATTGCGAATCGAATCGTCGGTGACCGCCGCGCCGGTGTTGAGCAGCGCGGCGGCGGACATGATCTGGCCGGATTGACAGTAACCGCATTGCGGGACATCTTCGGCTACCCACGCCAGTTGCAGCGGGTGCTGTTCAGTCGCCGACAAGCCTTCGATGGTGGTGATGCTGTGGCCCGCGACGGCGGCGACCGGGAGCTGGCAGGAGCGCACTGCCACGCCGTCCAGGTGCACGGTACAGGCACCGCACAGGCCCATGCCGCAACCGAACTTGGTGCCGGTGAGTTTCAAGTGGTCACGTAACACCCATAACAAGGGCATGGAGGGCGATGTCTCTACCAGCTCGTGTCGTTCGCCGTTTACCGTGAATTCGATCATTGTCAGGCTCCAAGAGAGCGGCCCGTCTTTGTGCAGGCCTGGTGATCGATTATTGGAAGCCTTGTGAAAACGGGGCCAGCGACGATTTCTGCCATCCTGTGTAAGTAGGACTAACAGCATGTACAAGCGATACCCGTCGGTGCAGTCCATGAGCGCCTTTATCCAGGCGGCGCGCAGCGGCAGTTTCTCCAGCGCGGCGCGCAAGCTCGACCTGACCCACAGCGCCATCAGCCAGCAAATTCGCGCCCTTGAAGACTTCATCGGCCAGCCGCTGTTTGTGCGCGAAGGCGGCGGCAGCAACCTGACCGATGCCGGGCAACTGTTCGCCAGTGTGCTGTCCGACGGCTTGGCGCAGATCGACCGGGCGCTGTCTTCGGTGAAAAACCGCAGCGTGGCGCAACGCCTGACCCTGGATGTCGACAGTGAACTGGCCCAGAGCTGGCTCAACCCGCGCTTGCCGCAACTGCTGGATCTGTTGCCCGATCATGAGGTGGTGCTGTTGTCGATGCCGCGCTCGGATCGCAGCGCGTTCGAGCGTGTGGACCTCGCCTTGCGCTACGGTTATGGCGATTGGGAAGACTGCGAGATGACGCAGATTTGCGGCGATCGGGTGATGGCGGTGGCGTCGCCGGCGCTGCTGGAACGTCACGGGCTGCAGCTGCCGTTGAGCCCGCAGCAGATCCTTGAATTGCCTCTGTTGGGCTACACGAGACGGTCGTGGATTCCATGGCTGGATGCGGCCGGCATGCCACCGAGCGAGCCACCGGCGCGGGTGGTGTTCGATAACGCGGCGAACCTGATTGCAGCGGCCGAGGCCGGTGTCGGTGCCGGACTGGTGCGTGGGTTGCTGGCGGCGGATGCGCTGCGCAGCGGGCGGTTGGTGGCGCTCAACGAGGCGCAGATTGCGGCGCATTACAACCTGTATGCGGTGTGGCCACCGGGGCAAGCCGAACGGGTGGCGCCGGTGGTTGAGGCGGTCAGGCAATTGGCCTTGCTTACACAACACTGACGCCATCGCTGGCAAGCCAGCTCCCACAGGTTTTTGTGGTGTGCAACAAATTGGATTATCACCATCGATCACTGTGGGAGCTGGCTTGCCAGCTCCTCTGGTTTTTGTGGTGTGTAACAACTTGCCTTATCACCATCGATCACTGTGGGAGCTGGCTTGCCAGCTCCTCTGGTTTTTGTGGTGTGTAACAACTTGGGTTATCACCATCGATCACTGTGGGAGCTGGCTTGCCAGCTCCTCTGGTTTTTGTGGTGTGTAACAACTTGCCTTATCACCATCGATCACTGTGGGCGCTGGCTTGCCAGCTCCACTGGTTTTTGTGGTGTGCAACAAACTGGCCTATCACCATCGATCACCGTGGGAGCTGGCTTGCCAGCTCCACTGGTTTTTGTGGTGTGCAACAAATTGGATTATCACCATCGATCACTGTGGGAGCTGGCTTGCCAGCTCCACTGGTTTTTGTGGTGTGCAACAACTTGGCTTATCACCATCGATCACTGTGGGAGCTGGCTTGCCAGCTTCACTGGTTTTTGTGGTGTGCAACAAATTGGATTATCACCATCGATCACTGTGGGCGCTGGCTTGCCAGCGATGAGGCCCGCCCAGTCAACACAAAACCATATCGAACGCATATCAACCCCTCGCCCAATTAATATTGTACGAACCCGACACCCCCTTCCAATACTTCCCCCCAAGCAGCCAGCGTCCCGAGCCGGATGCGACCAGGCGAGGGAATGCGTGACTCTTTGCGCATAGAAATGGCCGATTGCCCGGGACGTGGCTGCTGTGAACCGCAAGGTTCCCTACCCCGCTATCAGGAGATCGACTTCAATGATCATCGATATCAGCTGCTATCCCACCGATCTGGTGGACCTCGCCTGGAGGCATGACGGTGACCCGTTCACCGGCGAGCGTCTGCTGGAGATGATGGATGGCCCGTACATGGTCAACGGCAAACCTCGCCGCATCGACAAAGCCTTCATCCAGCCACCGCAAGGCAACACCATTTACACCTGGACCGACGGCGACCTTAGCGGCCGCGAGTCCATCGACGCCTACATGGCCTACACCCTGAAAATGGTCCAGACCTACCCGGACCGTTTCATCGGCTGCTTCGTCTACAACCCGCGCTGCGGCGTGGAAAACGGCGTCGAGGCGATCGAGCGCTACGTCAAGGAACACGGGTTCAAGATGGTCCAGATGCAGGCCAACATGCATGCCTACCGTCCCGACCGCGCCCTGGACTGGGTGCGCCCGGCCTTCGAAAAATGTGCCGAGCTGGGTATCCCGGTCAAGCTGCACACCGGTGACGGGCCTTACAGCATCCCGTCTGAATGGGTGCCGATGATCAAGGAGTTCCCCAACGTCGATTTCATCATGGCGCACTTTGGCGTGCAGACCGGCGGCGTCTACGTGTTCGAACCGATGCAATGGGCAATGGAGCTGCCCAACGTCTACTGCGAATCGGGCTGGTGCCTGCAATCGCGGATCGTCGAATTCGCCAAGGTCCTGCCGACCCACAAAATCCTGTTCGGTACCGACACCCCGCCGAACGAACCGGGCATGTGGCTGCGCCTGCTGGAGGTGTTGTGCCACGAGCCGCCACAGGGCTTGAACCTCGACGAAGACACCCTCGAAGAGTACCTGGGCAACAACACCGCACGGATGATCGGCCTCGAACCGACCCCGCCGCCGCGTTCCGTTTCCGAAGCAGAGGCGCAACTCAAGCGCCCTGTCACCACGCAACTGGCCAGGAGCTGAACCGATGATTATCGATACCCATCTGCACCCAACCAACCTGGTCGACGAGGCCTGGCGCCACACCGGCGAACCGTTCACCGGCGAGCGCATGCTCAAGCTGATGGACGGCCCGTACATGATCAACGGCAAGCCGCGCCGTATCGACATGGGCTTCATCCAGCCGCCACCGGGCAACACCGGCTATCGCGACGGCAACCGCCGGGGCCGCGAAGGCGTGCGCGACTATATGTCGTACGTTGCCGAGCTGTGCGTGAAGTACCCGGATCGCTTCATCGGCAACTTCAACTTCAACCCGCGCTGGGGACCGGAAAACGGTGCGGCGGAGCTGGAATTCCACATCAAGGAATACGGCTTCAAGATGCTCAAGCTGCACGCCAACATGCACGGCTATCGTCCGGACCGGGCGCTGGACTGGCTGCGCCCGGCAATGAAGGTCTGCGCCAAGTACAACATTGTGGTGCTGATCCACACCGGTGACGGGCCGTACACCATCCCGACGATGTTCTACCCGATCATCCGCGAATTCCCGATGGTCAACTTCATCATCGGTCACTTCGGCATCCAGACCGGGGGCAACTACTCGTTCGAGGCGTTCTGGATGGCCATGGACACGCCGAACGTGTACTGCGAATCGGGCTGGTGCTTCCAGTCGCGGATCGTCGAGTTCGCCAAGGACCTGCCGCGCAACAAGATCGTGTTCGGCACCGATTCGCCGCCGAACGAACCGGGCATGTGGCTGCGGGAACTGGAGGTGCTGTGCTCGCCAGCGCCGCAAGGCCTGGGCATCGATGAGGACCACCTTGAGGATTACCTGGGCAACAACATCGCCCGGTTGTGCGGCATCGAACCGACGCCGCCGCCCAAGGACCTGATCGAGGCGGACATTCGCCTGACCACGACGTACCTCTGACCCTCGCCCTCTCTGTAGGAGCCGGCTTGCTGGCTCCTACAGGTGCACAGCATCGCTTTCCACGAGGTGAAACCATGACCCTCTCCACGCTCGGCGATACTCAGGATTTTCACGATTTTATAGACGCCTATCGCCGGCAATACCCGGACGATGTGCTCACTGTCCAACACAGTCTTTCAGCCGATCAGGACGTCACCGCCCTGGTCGATGCCCTGGCCAGCCAGGGTCGCGATCCCTTGTTGATCTGCGAAAAAGTCGGCAACTTCGGCGCGCCGGTGGCCACCAACCTGTTCGCCTCCCGCACCCGTATTGCACGGATGTTCGGCGTCGACCAGGCGCAGTTGCACGAGACCTTCCAGAAACGCGCCAACAACCCCATCGCCCCGCGCTATGTGGAAAGCGGACCGGTGCTGGACGAAATCTTCGAAGGCGAAGCCGTGGACCTGGCGCTGCTGCCGATGCTCAAGCATTTCGACAGCGACCGCGGCCCTTACATCACCAACGCCATCATCATTGCCGAAGACCCGGTCACTGGCATCGCCAACATGAGCTATCACCGCTCCATGCGCCATGCCCGCCAGACCCTCGCCACCAGCCTGCATTCCCGTGGTCACCTGTGGCGCATGCTGCAAACCGCCCGCGAGCGTGGCGAAGAATTACGCGTGGCCATGGTGGTCGGCGCGCACCCGCTGTTCATGCTGGCCGCCGCAGCGCGCTTGCCCTTCGGCAGCGATGAACGCGCCGTGGCCGGGGGCTTGTTCGGCGCGCCACTGGAGCTGGTGAAAACCCCACGTTATGGCATCGGCGTGCCGGCTTACGCGGAGTACGTTCTGGAAGGCGCCATTGACCCGGCGGCCTACGCCGAGGAAGGCCCGTTCGGGGAGTTCAGCGGTTACTCCTCGGATCGCTCGACCAACAATGTGCTGCGGGTCGATACCCTGATGCGGCGCAAGGACGCCTGGCTGGTGGACGTGGTCGGCGGCCGTTACGCCGAGCACCTGACCCTCGCACGGCTGCCCCGGGAAGCGGAGATGAGCGAGAAACTCAAGGCTCGATTCCCCGCCGTGACTGCCGTGCACTACCCGAATTCCGGCACCCATTTTCACTGCTACGTGGCGCTGGACCAGAGCCGCGACGGCGAGGCGCGGCAGATCATGCTGGCGTTGCTCGGCTGGGACCCGTACCTGAAAAGCGTGATCGCGGTGGACAGCGACATCGACATCAGCGATGACAGCCAGGTGCTGTGGGCGTTGGCTACGCACTTCCAGCCGCACCAGGACATTTTTGTCATCGACGGCTTGCCCGGCAGCCCGCTGGACCCTTCGTCTTCGGTCAATGGCACCACCTCGCGCATGGGCCTGGACGCCACGCGCGGTTCAGGTTTTGACGGTATCAAGGCGCAGCTGGATCCGGCGGTGGTGGCGCGCGCGCGCAACCTGCTCAAGAGCCTGGCGTCATGAATCGCCAGCGCATGGTGGTGGGTATCAGCGGTGCGTCGGGGTTCATCTACGGCGTGCGCCTGCTGCAATTGCTTGCCGAACTGGACATCGAAAGCCACCTGATCATCAGTCGCGCGGCACTGCTGACCATGGCCCACGAAACCGACTACAAACTGGCCGACGTCACCGCGCTGGCCAGCCACTACCACCGCGCTGACGACGTGGCCGCCGGGATCGCCAGCGGTTCGTTCCGCTGCCTGGGGATGGTCGTGGCCCCGTGTTCCATGCGCACCCTGGCGGAAATCGCCACCGGGACTTCATCGGGGCTGATCGGCCGCGCCGCCGACGTCACCCTCAAGGAACGTCGGACCCTGGTGCTGATGGCCCGGGAAACCCCGCTGACCCTCGCCCACCTGCGCAACATGACCGCTGTCACCGAGATGGGCGGGATCATCGCCCCGCCCGTCCCGGCCTTCTACGCCCGCCCGCAAGACCTGGCGCAAATGGTCGATCACAGCCTCGGCCGGGTCCTCGACCTGTTCGGCCTCGATGCCGGGACGGCACGACGCTGGCAAGAACCCCCAAAACCCTGTGGGAGCTAGCCTGCTAGCGATTACGGTGGACCAGTCGCCATACCGTTGAATGACACACCGCCATCGCTAGCAGGCTAGCTCCCACAGTTGATCGCACTCCGACAAAACACAGGTAAGGAGCATCACATGAACACCCCATTCAACGCCCCAACCCCCAACACCAAAATCCCGGTCACCATCCTCACCGGTTTCCTCGGCGCCGGTAAAACCACGCTGCTCAACTACATCCTCAAGGAAAACCACGGCCGGAAAATCGCCGTGATCGAGAACGAATTCGGTGAAGTCGGCATCGACGGCGACCTGGTGCTCAGTTCCGAAACCGAGGAAATCTACGAGATGGTCAACGGCTGCGTGTGCTGCACCGCCGAGGTCCGCGAGGACTTGGTGCGCATTGTCCGCGAACTGGTGGCGCGGCCGGTGCGGCTCGATCACATCCTGATCGAAACCAGCGGCCTGGCTGACCCGTACCCGGTGGCCCAGAGCTTCTTCATCAACGACCCGATTGCCGATGAAGTCGAACTCGACGCGATCGTCACCATGGTCGACGCCAAGCATATCGCCCAGCATCTGGAGGACCTGCAACTCGACGGCGTCGACAACCAGGCGGTGGATCAGATTGTCTGCGCCGACCGTATCGTCATCAACAAGGTCGACCTGGTCAGCGCCGCCGAAGTGGCGTCCCTCAGCGAGAAGATCCGCGGCCTGAACGCCACCGCCGACCTGGTGACGTCTAGCTACGCCGAGATCGACCTGTCGAAAATCCTCGGCATCGGTGCCTTCGAGTCCACGCAAAAACTCATGGAGATCGGTGCCGAGCACGATCACCACGGCGATCAACATGACCACGCGCACGACGAACCAGACCATGAGCACGACCCGAGCGTGTCATCGGTAGGCATCGCCGTGGACGGCGCGGTCAACCTGGGCGACTTCCACCGCTGGATCACGCAGTTGCGCACCGAGCAGGCCGACAACCTCTATCGCATGAAAGGTGTGCTGGCGGTCGCCGATCAGGATCAGCGCTATGTGCTGCAGGGCGTGCACAGCCTCGTCGAGTTCCGCGCTTCAACCTTGTGGGGCAACGAGCCGCGCTCCAGCAAGATCGTATTCATTGGCCGCGACCTGGACCGCGCGGCGTTGAACCAGGGCTTCGCCGCCTGCCTGGCAGGCTGAACCAAGGCATCGGAGCCGGTGGATGGCGGTTCCGGGGCACATGAATGACTGATGCATCGGGCAACACTCAACACCTGTAGGAGCTGGCTTGCCAGCGATAGCGGACTTCCAGTGGACAGCAATGTTGGCTGGTCGGCCGCTATCGCCAGCAAGCCGGCTCCTACATGGCGGTGGTGCCTCGGCATCAGAACGAATACCCCTCTTTACCGAATAACAACAGCTAGAGGTGTTTCCCCATGTCGTCAGCCACTACCCCTTCAAAACCCGTCTCCACCCTCCATCCCGTCGACCAGGTGTTATCGGTGCGACAAATGCTCACCCTCGGTCTGCAACACATGGCCGTCTCTTACATCGGCGCCATCGCCGTGCCGTTGATTGTCGCCAGCGCCTTGAAGATGTCCCAGGCCGATACCGTAGTGCTGATCAGCACCACGCTGTTCTGTTCCGGCATTGCCACGATCCTGCAAACCGTCGGTTTCTGGAAGTTCGGTGTGCGACTGCCGATTCTCCAGGGCGTGGCCTTCAGCAGCGTGGGGCCGGTTATCGCCATCGGCAGCAACCCGGAAGTCGGCTTCGCCGGGGTCTGCGGAGCGGTGATCGGCGCGGGGATTTTCACCATGCTCGCCGCGCCATTCGTGGGGCGTTTGCGACGCTTCTTTCCGCCGGTGGTCACCGGTTGCATCGTCACCGTGATTGGGTTGCAGCTGTTTCCGATTGCCTATGAGTGGGTCGGCGGCGGGCGTCATGCCGTGGATTTCGGCGCGCCGGCGTACCTCGCGGTCGCAGCCGTCGTGTTGCTGACCATCCTGCTGGTCAATCGTTATGGCAGCCCCATGCTGCGCAACATGGCGGTGCTGGTGGGCATGCTCGTCGGTGCCGGGGTGGCTTACGGGATGGGCATGGGCAGTTTTCACAGCGTGCAGGAATCACCCTGGCTGACCGTGCCCTACCCGTTCTATTTCGGCCTGCCGACTTTCAGCCTGATCCCCATCGCCACCATGGTGGTGGTGATGATTGTGCAGATGGTCGAGTCCATGGGGCTGTTCGTGGCCATCGGCGACATCGTCGACAAACCGGTGGAAGACAAACAGGTGATCAACGGCCTGCGCGCCAATGGCCTGGCCAGCACCATCGCCGGGATGTTCGCTGCGTTTCCGTTCATTGCGTTCATGGAAAACGTCGGCCTGGTGATCCTCACCGGGGTGCGGAGTCGTTGGGTGGTGGCCGTCAGCGGCTTGTTGATGTGCTCGGTGGCCCTGGTGCCCAAGGCCGGCGCGATCATCGCGTCGATGCCGACCGCCGCCCTCGGCGGTGCCGGGATTGCCATGTTCGGCGTGGTCGCGGCGGCGGGGATCCAGACCCTGTCCAAGGTCGACTACGAGCGCAATCGCTACAACGTGCTGATCGTCGGTTTCACCATCGCCGCCGCCCTGGTGCCGGTGCTGGCACCGGCCTTGTTCAAGCAATTACCTGAGTGGTCGCAGCCGTTCCTGCACAGCAGCGTGGTGATCGCCTGCCTGGTGTCGGTGTTGCTCAACGCCGCTCTCAACGGTGTCAGCGTGCCTGATGCCGCCGCCAGCAAATCCGCTTCCCACAGCCTCTGACTGGAGCCGCCCATGACTCACGTTCAAAACATCCTGATCAAAAACCCCGTGGCGGTGATGACCGGCCTGCGCGGCCCCCGTGCCCGGGCCGGTGCCGTGGACATTCGGATCGTCAACGGCCGCGTTGCCGAAATGGCTGCCAACCTTGAAGCGCAACCCGGCGAACGGGTGATCGATGCGCGTCACTCGGTGGTGTATCCGGGCTGGATCAACACTCACCATCACCTGTTCCAGAACCTGCTCAAAGCCGTGCCTGAAGGCTTGAATCAGGACCTGCAAGGCTGGCTGGCCAGCGTGCCCTACCCGCGCCTCAACCGGTTCACGCCGCAACTGGCGCGCATCGCCGCGCGGCTGGGCATGGCCGAGTTGCTGCTGTCGGGGGTGACGACCTGCGCCGATCACCATTACCTCTACCACGCCAACGGCACCACCGAGACGGGCGACCTGCTGTTCGACATGGCCGATGAGTTCGGCCTGCGTTTTGTGCTGTGCCGTGGCGGTGCGCTGGAGTCCGCCAGCGCCCATCCCGGGTTTTCGAAAACCGCGCTGCAGCCGGAAACCCTGGATCAGATGGTCGGCGATATCGAACGCCTGAAGTCGCGGTATCACCAGGACACCCCGGATGCGATGCGCCGGGTGGTGGTGGCGCCCACCACACCGACGTTCTCGCTGCCGCCGACGCTGCTGCGGGAACTGGCGCACACCGCCCGAGGCCTCGGCTTGCGCCTGCACACGCATTTGTCCGAGACGCAGAACTACGTGAACTTCTGCCGCGAAAAGTACAACTGCCTGCCAGTGGAATTCGTCGCCGAACACGAATGGCTCGGCCCGGACGTCTGGTTCGCTCACGCGGTGCATATGCAACCCGGTGAAATCCGCATGCTCGCGCAAACCGGCACCGGCGTGTCCCACTGCCCGGTGAGCAATGCGCGCTTGGGTAGCGGTGTCGCGCCGATCCCGCAGATGTTCGAGGCGGGTGTGCCGATCTCCCTGGGCGTCGACGGCGTGGCCTCCAACGAGTCCGGGAGCATGGTTGGTGAAGCCAACACCGCGTGGCTGATCCATCGCGCGGAGCAAGGCGCTTCGGCGACCACCGCCGAGGATGTCATTCACTGGGGCACGGCCGGTGGTGCGCAGGTGCTGGGGCTGGGTTCGGTCGGTACGCTGGAAATCGGTCAGGCGGCGGATCTGGTGATTTATGGCCTGGATCACCCGCGTTTCTTCGGCTTCCACGACATCGCCGTGGCACCCGTGGTGGCGGGCGAACCGATTGCGGTGCGCTACAGCCTGGTGGGCGGTCGCGTGGTGGTCGATGACGGCGTGATTCCGGGGCTGGATGTGCAGCAGATGCGCGCCGAGGCGTGGGATGGGGTGCGGCAGTTGATGAGCGTAGACGATTGATCTAGAGCGCCCCCTGTGGGAGCAAGCCTGCTTGCGCCCACAGGGGCCTTCATCAACTTTGAGAGTAGATTCCATGTCCGGCCTCAACGAACTCTTGCAAGCCATCGACACTGCCGCTCTCGATGGCGAAGAAACCATCCTCGCCACCGTAGTCAAGGTTGAAGGCTCGGCCTATCGCCGCCCCGGTGCGCGCATGCTGATTCCCCTGCATGGCCGCACCGTCGGCACCGTCAGCGGCGGCTGTCTGGAACAGGACCTGGCGAAAAAAGCCTGGTGGCTGACCGATGCCGGCGAGCCGGTGGTGCGCCGCTACAGTACCGGCGCCACCGAGGACGAAGACGACGAGCAAAGCGCCCTGACCTTTGGCCTCGGCTGCAACGGCACGGTGTTCGTCCTGCTCGAACGCCTGCGCGCAAGGACCCCGTCGCCGGCCATCGACCTGCTGCGACGCGTGCACGACCACCAACAGCCCGCCGCCATGGCCACGGTGATTGCCACTTCGCGCAATGCCTCGGTGCGGGTCGGTGACCGATTGTTGTCAGACACCGACCATGCCCTGCGCAACCCGCAACTGAACCAGGCGATGCGCAACGACCTGCACAAGACCCTGCAACAGAAAAAATCCTCGATCCGTCTCTACACCGACAGCCGTGGGGAAATCGAAGTGTTCTTCGAATACATCGCGCCACCGCCACGGCTGGTGATCTTCGGTGCCGGCCACGACGCACAACCGCTGGTGCGCATGGCCAAGTTACTGAACTGGCATGTCAGCGTCATCGACAGTCGCAGTCACTTTGCCCGACCGGAGCGGTTTCCCCAGGCCGATGCCGTGATCTTCGCCAGCCTCGATAAACCGTTCGACCTGTGCCCGCTGATCGATGGCGCCGCCGTGGCGGTGATGACCCACAGCTATCGCCAGGACCGCCATTGGCTCAGCCAGGTGCAACAAGCCGCGCCCGCCTATATCGGTCAGCTCGGTCCCAAGGAGCGTACCGAGCGTTTGCTGACGGACCTCGGTCGAAGCGCGTCAGCACTGCATTACCCAATGGGTCTGGACCTGGGTGGCGATGCGCCGGAAAGCGTGGCGCTGTCGATCCTTGCCGAGATGACCGCGGTGCTGAACCGACGTCAGGGCGCAATGCTCAGGCATCGGGTCAAGCCGATTCATCAGGCGGATCTGGTGGTGAGTGAAAGTCTTGAGAGTGTCGCGGTGGGTTGAGGATCAAAAGATCGCAGCCTTCGGCAACGCAGAGGCCGCAAGCTGCGATCTTTTTTTTTCAGGCAGCCAATGTCGCCGACGCCGCCAGCATCGCCCGCAACAGTACCGCGCACCCGGCAGCCAGATCATCCGGTGCGGCGTTTTCGATTTCGTTGTGGCTGATGCCGCCTTCGCACGGCACGAAGATCATGCCGGCCGGGCCGAGTTCGGCGAGGAAGATCGCGTCATGCCCGGCACCGCTGACGATGTCCATGTGCGACAGGCCCAGGCCCTGCGCGGCGCCGCGCACGGCTTCAACGCAACCCTTGTCGAAATACAGCGGCGGGAAGTCCGCCGTTGGCGTGAGCTCGAAGGTCAGGCCGTGCTCTTCGCAGGTGGTTTCGATGACTTCACGGACTTCGGCGATCATCGAGTCCAGCCGTGCCGGCTCCAGATGGCGGAAGTCCAGGGTCATGCGCACTTCACCGGGGATGACATTGCGTGAGCCGGGATAGGCTTGCAGGCAACCGACGGTGCCGCAGGCGTGGGGTTGATGGCCGAGAGCGGCGCGATTGACCGCGCCAACGATCACCGCGGCGCCAACCAGGGCGTCCTTGCGCAGGTGCATCGGGGTCGGGCCGGCGTGGGCTTCGACGCCGCGCAGTTTCAGGTCGAACCATTTTTGCCCGAGGGCGCCCATCACCACGCCTATGGTTTTGCGTTCGTCTTCAAGGATCGGGCCTTGCTCGATGTGGGCTTCAAAGTAGGCACCGACCTTGTGCCCGCTGACCTTGCGTTCGCCCGCATAGCCAATGGCGTTGAGCGCCTCGCCCACTGTCACGCCCTCGGCGTCGACCTTGGCCAGGGTTTCTTCAAGCGTGAATTTTTCCGCGAACACGCCAGAGCCCATCATGCACGGAGCGAAACGCGAGCCCTCTTCGTTGGTCCAGACCACCACTTCCAGCGGCGCCTCGGTTTCTATCTTCATGTCGTTCAGCGTGCGCAGCACTTCGACGCCGGCCAGTACGCCGAAACAACCGTCGAACTTGCCGCCGGTGGGTTGGGTGTCGATGTGGCTGCCGGTCATCACCGGTGGCAGGTTCGGATTGCGGCCAGGACGGCGGGCGAAAATATTGCCGACGGCGTCGACGCTGACGGTGCAGCCCGCCTCCTCACACCAGTTGACGAAAATGTCCCGGGCCTGGCGGTCGAGATCAGTCAGGGCCAGGCGACAGACCCCGCCCTTGACCGTCGCACCGAGCTTGGCCAGCTCCATGAGCGATTGCCACAAACGATCGCGATTGATGTGCTGACGGGTGGATTGCAGAACGTCTACGGCCGCGTTCATGGTGATCTCCTCAGGCTGTTCTTATGGATTTCTTCAGGCAATTCATCGGTGATTTTGAGGCCGTCATCGCGGACAAGCCTGCTCCCACAGGATTTGTGAACGTTTGAGAAACCTGTGGGAGCTGGCTTGCCAGCGATGACGGCCGCCCTCACACCGCAGATTTCGCAACAGACGGGCTAGGCCGCATCACACTCAACCCGTAATAAATCAACCCGCCCAGCGCCGAGCCGGTAAACCAGCCATAGCTGTAGAACCAGCTGAACGCATCGCTGCCCAGCGACAACAACGTCAGCACCACCGGCACACCGAACGCGATGAAACCGCTCCAGTTCCACGCCGGATACACGTCATCGCGATACAGGCCGGCGAGGTCCAGTTGCTGTTTCCTGATCAGGAAATAGTCCACGACCATGATCCCGGCGATCGGCCCAAGCAGACTGGAATAGCCGAGCAACCAGTTGGAGTAAACGGATTCGAGGCTGACCTCCGAGACAATCAGGCCAAGCTTTTTCAACAGTTCATGGGCCATCAAGGCCAAGCCGACCAGCCCGGTGAGCAGCACGGCGTTGGTGCGGTTGATCACCTTGGGCGCGATGTTCTGGAAATCGTTGGTCGGCGAGACGATGTTGGCCGCGGTGTTGGTCGACAGGGTGGCGATGATGATCAACGCCATTGCCAGCGCGACCCACATCGGGCTCTGGATGTGGCCGATCAGGGTCACCGGATCGGACACCGTCACCCCCACCAGTTTCACCGACGCCGCCGTCATCACCACGCCAAGTGAGGCAAACAGGAACATGGTCAGCGGCAGACCGATGATCTGCCCGACAATCTGGTCCTTCTGGCTTTTTGCGTAGCGGCTGAAGTCCGGGATGTTCAATGACAGCGTGGCCCAGAAGCCGACCATCGCTGTCAGCCCGGCGGCGAAGTAACTCGCCACGCCGGCGCCTTCCGGACGCTTGGCCGGGATGGCCAGCAACTCGCTCATCGACACGTTCGGCATCGCCCACACCAGCAGCCCCACGCCCACGGCGACCAGCAACGGGGCAGAAAGCGTCTCCAGCCATTTGATCGACTCGGCACCGCGAATCACCACCCACAGGTTCAGCGCCCAGAACACCATGAAGCCAATCACTTCACCGGTGCCACCCAGGGATTTCCAGCCTTCAAACACCGAACCGAGGAACAGGTGAATCGCCAGGCCACCGAACATCGTCTGGATGCCGAACCAGCCACACGCCACCAGCGCACGGATCAGGCACGGGATGTTGGACCCGAGGATGCCGAAGGACGAACGCAGCAACACCGGAAACGGGATGCCGTACTTGGTGCCCGGAAAGGCATTCAACGTCAGTGGAATCAGCACAATGATGTTGGCGAACAGAATCGCCAGCAGCGCTTCGCCGACGCTCAGTCCGAAGTACGCGGTCAATACGCCGCCGAGGGTGTAGGTCGGCACGCAAATCGCCATGCCGACCCACAGCGCGGTGATGTGCCATTTGTTCCAGGTTCGTTCGCGCACCTTGGTCGGTGCGATGTCGTGGTTGTAACGGGGACTGTCGAGGACATCGCTGCCGGCTTCAAGCTCAAACAAGCCGTCGCGCTCGGTCACTTGCGATCTGATCTGTTGCATGGCCGCTCCACTGTTCTTTTGATTATTGTTGCTCATCAGGGACTGGCGGAATCAATAAACGTGCCGAGTGCCCCGCTTGCGCATCGGGCAGTTCCATAACACTTTGCAACTAACTGATGTTTATCAGTTTTATTAACTGACTGGACTGTTTGCCGTGCCACTCAGGCCGAATGCCAGGCAAGTTGTCCAAACAGTCAGGACTCAATCTGGTGCGCGGATATTTTTTTCAAAGTCGCGCATCAACCATAGACCCATCTCAAACAGCTGATTTCACATAAGAAATCTTGACCATATTTGGATCCTGTCAAGTGCGTCAAAATGGTGAGAGGCCTCACCATTTTGGTGATTTACGTTTTAATCCGTTATTTATCAATTAGTTAAAACAGCAATAAGCTTATAAAAAATATTCTTGCTGATTCCATCAACAGCAGCTAGCGTTTAATCCTGACAGTGCTGACAGGAATATCCCTGTGGGCACTCGCTGTATATAAAACACCTAGAACCGGTATCAGCCGGTCATTGCCTGCGAGGAACTCGGAATGTCTCTGTTGATCCGTGGCGCTACCGTTATTACCCATGATGAAAGTTATCGCGCCGATGTGTTTTGCGCAGACGGCGTGATCAAGGCCATCGGCGATAACCTGGATATTCCCGCCGGCGCTGAAGTACTCGACGGCAGCGGCCAGTACTTGATGCCCGGCGGCATCGATCCGCACACGCACATGCAGCTGCCCTTCATGGGCACGGTGGCCAGCGAAGACTTCTTCAGCGGCACGGCGGCAGGACTGGCCGGCGGCACCACTTCGATCATCGACTTTGTGATTCCCAACCCGCAGCAGTCTTTGATGGAGGCGTTCCATCAGTGGCGTGGCTGGGCCGAGAAGTCGGCGTCCGACTACGGATTCCATGTGGCGATTACCTGGTGGAGCGAACAGGTCCGCGAAGAAATGGCCGAGCTGGTGGCCCACCATGGTGTCAACAGCTTCAAGCATTTCATGGCGTACAAGAACGCGATCATGGCCGCCGATGACACCCTGGTGGCGAGTTTCGAGCGTTGCCTGGAATTGGGTGCCGTGCCCACCGTCCATGCCGAAAACGGCGAGTTGGTCTATCACCTGCAACGCAAACTGATGGCCCAGGGCATGACCGGGCCGGAGGCACATCCGTTGTCGCGCCCCTCCCAGGTGGAAGGTGAAGCCGCGAGCCGGGCGATCCGCATTGCCGAAACACTCGGCACGCCGCTGTATCTGGTGCACGTGTCAACCCAGGAAGCGCTCGACGAAATCACCTATGCCCGGGCCAAGGGCCAGCCGGTCTACGGTGAAGTGCTGGCCGGGCACTTGCTGCTGGACGACAGCGTCTATCAGCACCCGGACTGGCAGACCGCTGCCGGCTACGTAATGAGCCCGCCGTTCCGCCCGCGCGGTCATCAGGAGGCGCTTTGGCATGGCCTGCAATCAGGCAACCTGCACACCACCGCCACCGACCACTGCTGCTTTTGCGCCGAGCAAAAAGCCGCCGGCAAGGATGACTTCAGCAAAATCCCCAACGGCACGGCCGGTATCGAAGACCGTATGGCGGTGCTATGGGATGAAGGCGTGAACACCGGGCGTTTTTCGATGCAGCAATTCGTCGCCCTCACCTCCACCAACACGGCGAAGATCTTCAACCTCTACCCGCGCAAAGGCGCGATCCGCGTTGGCGCCGATGCCGACCTGGTGCTGTGGGACCCGCAAGGCACCCGGACCATTTCCGCCAAGACCCATCACCAGCAGGTCGACTTCAACATCTTCGAAGGCAAGACCGTGCGCGGCGTGCCGAGCCACACCATCAGCCAGGGACGCGTGGTCTGGGCCGATGGCGACCTGCGGGCCGAACGGGGTGCCGGGCGCTATATCGAACGGCCGGCGTATCCGGCGGTGTTTGATTTGCTGAGCAAGCGGGCGGAGTTGAATCAGCCTATTGCTGTGAAACGCGGATAGCGGCCTTCGGCCTATCGCTGGCAAGCCAGCTCCTACAGGGACCTCAGGCATCTACAAAACCTGTGGGAGCTGGCTTGCCAGCGATGGCTTCATCACCGCCGACAAAAAAACATGCCCGACAGAGGCAGCACCTCCAATTACCGTGAGGCCAAAACCGTGATCAAGACCCTGGACCATCTCCCGCATCCCGCTGAGAACGCGGCCGCCCTCGCCGGTCATTTCACCGACCTGGCGCCGCCGCTCAATGATCGCCAGGCGCACCTCGAAGCCTCGCGCTGTCTGTATTGCTACGACGCGCCGTGCGTGAACGCCTGCCCGAGCGAGATCGATATTCCCTCGTTCATCCGCAATATCCATCAGGACAACGTGCAGGGTGCAGCGCAAAAAATCCTGTCGGCCAACATCCTCGGCGGCAGCTGCGCGCGGGTCTGCCCGACGGAAATCCTCTGCCAGCAAGCCTGCGTACGCAACAACGCCCAAGAGTGCGCGCCAGTGTTGATCGGCCTGCTGCAGCGCTATGCCGTGGACAACGCACACTTCAGCCAGCACCCGTTCCCCCGCGCCGCCGCTACCGGCAAGCGTATTGCCGTGGTCGGTGCCGGTCCGGCCGGATTGTCCTGCGCCCACCGCAGTGCCATGCACGGACATGACGTGGTGATTTTCGAGGCCAGGGAAAAGGCTGGCGGACTTAACGAATACGGGATCGCCAAGTACAAACTGGTGGATGACTACGCACAAAGGGAACTCGATTTTCTCCTGCAAATCGGCGGCATTGAGATCCGTCACGGACAAAAACTCGGTGAGAACCTGAGCCTGAGCGAGCTGCATCAACAGTTCGACGCCGTGTTTCTCGGCCTCGGTCTGGCGGCAAGCAAGCAACTGGGGGTAGCGCACGAGGACGCACCGGGGCTTCTGGCCGCCACCGATTACATCCGCGAATTGCGCCAGGCCGATGACTTGACGCAACTGCCGCTGGCCGACCATTGCATCGTCCTCGGCGCGGGCAACACCGCCATCGACATGGCCGTGCAAATGGCTCGCCTCGGCGCTCGCGATGTCAACCTCGTGTACCGCCGTGGCGTCGAAGACATGGGCGCCACCCACCACGAACAGGACATCGCCAAAGCCAATCAGGTGCGTCTGTTGACCTGGGCGCAACCGGACACCGTGCTGCTGGACGACAACGGCCGGGTGCGCGGCATGCGGTTCGCCCGTACCCATTTGGTCGAAGGTCGCCTGCAAACCACCGGCGAGACCTTCGAACTGGCCGCCGACGCGATCTTCAAAGCCATCGGCCAGGCCTTCGACAGCAATGCCCTCTCCGACCCGCTGGCCCGTGAACTCAAGCGTCAGGGCGAGCGCATTGAAGTGGATGAAAACCTGCGCACCAGCATTGCGGGTGTGTATGCCGGTGGCGATTGCACCAGCCTCGATCAAGACCTGACCGTGCAAGCGGTGCAACACGGCAAGCGCGCCGCCGAGGCGATCAACGCTCAACTGATGCTCAACGTGGAGGCTGCATAAATGGCCGATCTGTCGATTGTCTTCGCTGGCATCAAGTCACCCAATCCGTTCTGGCTGGCCTCCGCGCCGCCGACCGACAAGGCGTACAACGTGGTGCGCGCCTTCGAGGCGGGCTGGGGCGGCGTGGTCTGGAAAACCCTGGGAGAAGACCCGGCGGCGGTGAACGTCTCGTCGCGTTACTCGGCACACTTCGGGGCTAACAGGGAGGTCCTGGGATTCAACAACATCGAACTGATCACCGACCGCTCGTTGGAGATCAACCTGCGGGAAATCACCCAGGTGAAAAAGGACTGGCCGGACCGCACGCTGATCGTGTCGTTGATGGTGCCTTGCGTCGAAGAATCGTGGAAACACATCCTGCCGTTGGTGGAAGCCACGGGCGCCGACGGTATCGAACTGAACTTCGGTTGCCCCCACGGCATGCCGGAACGCGGCATGGGCGCGGCGGTCGGCCAGGTGCCGGAATACGTCGAACAGGTCACCCGCTGGTGCAAGACCTATTGCTCGCTGCCGGTGATCGTCAAGCTCACACCGAACATCACCGACATTCGCGTCGCTGCCCGCGCGGCACACCGTGGCGGCGCCGATGCGGTGTCGTTGATCAACACCATCAACTCGATCACCAGCGTCAATCTGGAGCGCATGGTCGCCAACCCCATGGTCGGCAGCCAGAGCACCCACGGCGGTTATTGCGGGTCGGCGGTCAAGCCGATTGCCTTGAACATGGTCGCCGAAATCGCCCGCGACCCGCAGACCCATGGCCTGCCAATCAGTGGCATTGGCGGCATCGGCAACTGGCGCGATGCGGCGGAGTTCATGGCGTTGGGGTGCGGCTCGGTGCAGGTGTGCACGGCGGCGATGCTGCACGGTTTCCGGATTGTCGAGGAGATGAAGGACGGGCTGTCGCGCTGGATGGACAGTCAGGGCTACAGCCGCATTTCAGAATTTTCCGGGCGTGCGGTGGGCAATACCACTGACTGGAAGTACCTGGACATCAACTATCAGGTGATCGCCAAAATCGACCAGGAGGCCTGTATCGGTTGCGGTCGTTGCCATATTGCCTGCGAAGACACTTCGCACCAGGCCGTGGCCAGCCTGAAAAAAGCCGATGGCACCCACCGCTATGAAGTGATCGATGAGGAATGTGTGGGCTGCAATCTGTGCCAGATCACCTGCCCGGTGCAGGATTGCATCGAGATGGTGCCCGTGGACAGCGGCAAGCCGTTCCTGGACTGGAACCATGACCCGAGGAATCCGTACCACGTCAGTCCTTGAGGTTTTCAGCGTCTGAGACGACGCCTTCGCGGGCAAGCCCGCTGCCACAGTGGTATGTGTCGTACGCAAATGTTGTGTACACCAGAAACCCCTGTGGGAGCTGGCTTGCCAGCGATGGCTGCCGAACACACTCCAGAAATTTTATGGTTCCAACCCGATCCCCCGCAAAATCACACTGGTCACTGTCTGTATCGCCCGCTCGAACTGCATGTCCGACAGCGCCTGATGATCATTGAGAATGTTCACCTGGTGATCGAAGTCGGCGTAGTGCTGGGTCGAGGCCCAGATCATGTACAGCAGGCTTGAAGGCTCCACCGGGAGGATGCGCTTATCGTCCACCCACTGGCGGATTTTCGCTTCTTTCATCTTGGCCCAGTCATACAGGCTCACGTCCAGCGCTTCGCCCAAGGTCGGCGCGCCGTGGATGATTTCGTTGGCCCAGACTTTCGAACCGTAGGGTCGGCTGCGAGAGTGGTTCATCTTCGCGCGGATGTAACTGCTGAGCACCACGCGGGGGTCGTCGAACATCTCGAAGCACAGCGCGTCCTGCTTCCAGACTTCCAGCAGGTCGAACAACACCGCGCTATAAAGCTCGGTCTTGGTGCTGAAGTAGTAATGCAGGTTGGAGCGCGGCAGTTGCACTTCGGCGGCGATATCGGCCATGGCGGTGCTGCCGAAACCTTTTTCGGCGAAGACCTTTTCGGCCCCCAGCAGGATTTTTTCGACGTTACTGCGACGAATCTCGATCTTGTGATTGCCCATGAGGGCTCCCTGACAACAGCGTTAAACAAGACTAGCACCCGCTCTAGCTCGGGGCGACAGGGGAAAACCAAACATTTACACCCCTCGTCGCCTTCGCGAGTCATCGTATAACTTCCGATTGACAACACTGAAACGACCCGTAAATAATCGCCGCCAATGTTGTACGACGACGTATGACAAACAATAAAAACAAAAAGCCAGGGAGCGTCACAGTGAGCAAACACGCCCGCAATTCGTCCATCCGCAGTTCACGCCCAACCTTCGCCCGTCGCCACGCCCTCAGCCTGATCGGTTGCAGCGGCCTGGCCCTCGCCCTGCCCATGACCAGCCAGGCCGAAGGCTTTACCGATGACGCCAAAGCCACGCTGAACCTGCGCAACGCCTACTTCAATCGCAACTACACCAACCCTGCCTACCCCCAAGGCAAGGCTGAAGAGTGGACGCAGAGCTTCATCCTCGATGCGAAATCCGGTTTCACCCAAGGCCCGGTCGGTTTCGGTATAGACGTGCTGGGCCTGTATTCGCAAAAACTCGACGGCGGTAAAGGCACCGCTGGTACGCAACTGCTTCCTGTCCACAGTGACGGCCGCCCTGCTGACAACTTCGGGCGCCTGGGTGTCGCGCTCAAAGGCAAGATTTCGAAAACCGAATTGAAAGTCGGCGAGTGGATGCCGGTGCTGCCGATCCTGCGCTCCGACGACGGTCGCTCGCTGCCGCAAACCTTCCAGGGCGGCCAGGTGACGTCCACCGAGATCAGCGGCCTGACCCTTTACGGTGGCCAGTTCCGCCAGAACAGTCCGCGCAACGATGCGAGCATGGAAGACATGTTCATGAACGGTAAATCAGCAGCTTTCAGCTCTGACCGTTTCAACTTCGGCGGCGGTGAATATGCGTTCAACGAGAAGCGCACCCAGGTCGGTGTGTGGTACGCCGAACTCAGCGACATCTACCAACAGCAGTATTTCAACCTGAGCCACAGCCAGCCCATCGGTGACTGGACCCTCGGCGCCAACCTCGGCTACTTCATCGGCAAGGAAGACGGCAGCGCCCTGGCCGGCGATCTCGACAACAAAACCGCGTTCGCCCTGCTCTCGGCCAAATACGGCGGCAACACGTTCTACGTCGGCTTGCAGAAACTCAGCGGCGACGATGTCTGGATGCGCGTCAACGGCACCAGCGGCGGCACCCTGGCCAACGACAGCTACAACTCGAGCTACGACAACGCCAAGGAAAAATCCTGGCAGGTGCGCCACGACTACAACTTCGTCGCCCTGGGCGTTCCGGGCCTGACCCTGATGAACCGCTACATCAGCGGTGACAACGTGCACACCGGCACCATCACCGACGGCAAGGAATGGGGCCGCGAATCGGAACTGGCCTACACCGTGCAGAGCGGGCCGCTGAAGAACCTCAACGTCAAATGGCGCAACGCGAGCATCCGCAAGAACTTCAGCACCAACGAGTTTGACGAGAACCGGTTGTTCATCAGCTATCCGATTTCGTTGCTGTAAGGAAGATTTGTTGCAGGCACAGAAACACTGTGGCGAGAGAGCTTGCTCCCGCTGGGTCGCGTAGCGGCCCCCTGCACACGTCCAAAAAACCGATATGTCTGCATTGACCACTGCTCTGCAGCCGAACGGGAGCAAGCTCTCTCGCCACAGGATCAATGGATGCCGGATGACCCTCCGTCAACTTCCACCAAAGTCGCGTTGACAAGATACGGAAAGCCTAACGATACTCCGACATAGTCGTACGACAACCTACAACGAACCAATAACAACAACCGCTTGTCCAGGGATTCCCATGACGACCACTGCAACCGCCCAAACGCCCTTCAACCGCCTGCTGCTGACCGGCGCCGCCGGTGGCCTGGGCAAAGTCTTGCGCGAAAGCCTGCGCCCGTATGCCAACGTCATTCGCCTGTCGGACATCGCCGACATCGCACCGGCCATCGATGACCGTGAAGAAGTCGTACTGTGTGATCTTGCCGACAAGCAGGCCGTGCATCAACTGGTCGAAGGCGTGGACGCCATCCTGCACTTCGGCGGCGTGTCCACCGAGCACTCGTTCGAACAGATCCTCGGCGCCAACATCTGCGGCGTGTTCCACATCTACGAAGCGGCACGCCGGCATGGCGTCAAGCGCGTGATCTTCGCCAGCTCCAACCACGTCATTGGCTTCTACAAGCAAGACGAAGTCATCGACGCCCACTCCCCTCGTCGTCCCGACAGTTACTACGGCTTGTCCAAGTCCTACGGCGAAGACATGGCCACGTTCTACTTCGATCGCTATGGCATCGAGACCGTCAGCGTGCGCATCGGCTCGTCGTTCCCGGAGCCGCAAAACCGCCGGATGATGAGCACCTGGTTGAGCTTCGGCGACCTGACCCAATTGCTCGAACGCGCGCTGTACACCCCGAATGTCGGCCACACCGTGGTCTACGGCATGTCCGACAACAAGGACATCTGGTGGGACAACCGTTACGCCGCCAACCTGGGTTATGTACCGCAGGACACCTCAGAAGTGTTCCGCGAAAAAGTCGAAGCCCAGCCGATGCCGGCCGCTGATGATCCGGCGCGGGTGTATCAGGGCGGTGCTTTTTGCGCAGCCGGCCCGTTCGGTGACTGAAGCCAGAACGCTTACCACTTGATCCCACAACAAAAACCAAGGGAATGAGTTGCCATGCAAGCCGAATTGATTGTCGATGCCCGTAACACGGTCGGTGAAAGCCCGGTTTGGGTCCCCGAGGAAAATGCCCTGTACTGGGTCGATATTCCTGCAGGGGGCCTGCAACGCTGGAGCGCCAACACCGGGCATGTCGACGCCTGGAAGACGCCGCAAATGCTCGCGTGCATCGCCCGGCACAGCCAGGGTGGCTGGGTTGCCGGCATGGAAAGCGGGTTCTTCCACTTAGATACCCACAACGACGGCAGCCTTGATGTTGAAGTGCTCGCCGAGGTCGAACACAGCCGCCAGGACATGCGCCTCAACGATGGTCGCTGTGACCGTCAGGGGCGTTTCTGGGCCGGCAGCATGGTGCTCAACATGGGCGCCAATGCCGCCGAAGGCACGCTCTATCGCTACAGCGCCGGGCAACGCGGGCCAGTCGAAGCACAACTGAACGGTTTCATCGTGCCCAATGGCCTGGGTTTCAGCCCCGACGGCAAGACCATGTACCTGTCGGACTCGCACCCCAATGTGCAGCTGATCTGGGCCTTCGACTACGACACTGCCAACGGCACGCCATCCAACCGTCGCGTGTTCGTCGACATGAACCACTTCTGCGGGCGTCCCGACGGCGCGGCGGTGGATGCCGACGGCTGCTACTGGATTTGTGCCAACGACGCCGGGTTGATCCATCGTTTTACCCCTGACGGCCGGCTCGATCGCTCACTCGCCGTGCCAGTGAAAAAACCGACCATGTGCGCCTTTGGCGGCAGTCGACTGGACACGCTGTTCGTGACGTCGATCCGCCCGGGTGACGACCATGACGAACAGTCGCTCGCCGGCGGTGTATTCGCCCTCGACGCCGGCGTCAAAGGCTTGCCCGAACCCCAGTTCACCCCTTCGCCCACCGGATTCAAAAGCTGATCGTTTCTGTTGCATCGCTGTGCCTTGAATAAAAAAAACAACAAAACCGGAGACACCCCCAATGGACTTCAAACGTACCTTGCTCGCCGCTGCACTCCCGCTCGCCTTCTCCCTCAGCAGCGCCGCCCATGCGCTGGAAATCAAATTCGCCGACATCCATCCCGCCGGTTACCCGACCGTCGTGGCTGAAGAGCAACTGGGTAAAACCCTGGTAGCCGACAGCGACGGGAAACTGACCTTCAAGATGTTCGCCGGCGGTGTACTCGGCTCGGAAAAAGAAGTAATCGAACAGGCCCAGGTCGGCGCTATCCAGATGGCCCGGGTCAGCCTTGGCATCGTCGGTCCGGTGGTACCGGACGTGAACGTGTTCAACATGCCATTCGTGTTCCGTGACCAGGCGCACATGCGCAAGGTCATCGACGGTGAAGTCGGCGACGAGATCCTCGACAAAATCACCAATTCCGAATTCAATCTGGTCGCCCTGGCTTGGATGGATGGTGGTACCCGCAACATCTACACCAAGAAACCGGTACGCACGCTGGCAGACCTCAAAGGCATGAAAATCCGTGTGCAAGGCAACCCGATGTTCATCGATACCATTAACGCCATGGGCGGTAACGGCATCGCGATGGACACCGGCGAAATCTTCAGTGCCTTGCAGACCGGGGTGATCGACGGTGCGGAAAACAACCCGCCAACCCTGCTGGAACACAACCACTACCAGAACGCCAAGTACTACAGCCTGACCGGCCACCTGATCCTGCCTGAGCCGATCGTGATGTCGAAAATCACCTGGGAAAAACTCACGCCCGATCAGCAAACCCTGGTGAAAAAAGCCGCCAAGGCCGCCCAGGCCCAGGAACGTACCCTGTGGGATGCAAAATCGGCCAGCAGTGAAGAAAAACTCAAGGCTGCCGGTGTGGAGTTCATCACCGTCGACAAAAAACCTTTCTATGAAGCAACCGCCTCGATCCGCGAGAAATACGGCGCGCCTTATGCCGACCTGATCAAACGCATCGAAGCCGTTCAGTAACACTCCCTGCATTCAAGAAAGGCCCGGCGCCACTGACATGGGTATCGGTCAGTGCGCGCCCGGTTACGGTGGAACCCGATGAAGAATCTGCTGCTACGTTTCAATGACAAGCTCTACATGACCTGTATCTGGGTCGCCGGGCTCTCCGTGCTGGCCATTGCGCTGATCATTCCCTGGGGCGTGTTTGCCCGTTATGTGCTCGGCACCGGCTCCAGTTGGCCCGAGCCCACCGCCATTCTGTTGATGATGGTCTTCACTTTCATCGGCGCGGCAGCCAGCTATCGCTCCGGCTCGCACATGGCCGTGGCGATGCTCACCGATCGCATGTCGCCGAATGTGCGAAAGATCATGAGTGTGTTTGCACAATTGCTGATGGCGACCATCAGCCTGTTCATGGCGATCTGGGGCACCAAGCTGTGCCTGTCGACCTGGAACCAGTTCATGAGTGCCCTGCCGACCCTGCGCGTAGGCATTACCTACATGCCGATTCCGGTGGGTGGCGTGCTGACGCTGATTTTTGTTCTGGAAAAACTCTTGTTCGGTGACCAGAGCAATCGTCGGGTTGTGCGTTTCGACATTGTTGAAGAAAACGAAGGGGCTGCCTGAATGGACGCTTTTATTCTGTTGGGCAGCTTTATCGCGTTGATCCTGATCGGCATGCCAGTCGCCTACGCACTGGGGCTTTCTGCGCTGATCGGCGCGTTCTGGATCGACATTCCGTTCCAGGCGCTGATGATTCAAGTGGCCGGGGGCGTGAACAAGTTCTCCCTGCTGGCGATTCCGTTTTTCGTGCTGGCCGGTGCGATCATGGCCGAGGGCGGCATGTCCCGCAGGCTGGTGGCGTTTGCCGGTGTGCTGGTGGGTTTCGTGCGCGGCGGCTTGTCACTGGTCAACATCATGGCCTCGACCTTCTTCGGTGCGATCTCCGGTTCTTCGGTGGCGGATACCGCATCGGTCGGTTCGGTGCTGATTCCTGAAATGGAGCGTCGCGGTTATCCGCGTGAATTCGCCACGGCGGTGACCGTCAGCGGCTCGGTACAAGCCCTGCTCACCCCGCCAAGTCACAACTCGGTGCTCTACTCGCTGGCCGCAGGCGGCACGGTGTCGATTGCCTCGCTGTTCATGGCCGGCGTGGTGCCGGGGTTGCTGATGAGCGCGTGCCTGATGGTGCTGTGCCTGATCTTCGCCAAGAAGCGTGACTACCCCAAAGGTGAAGTCATTCCGATGCGCGAAGCGCTGAAGATCTGCGGCGAAGCGCTGTGGGGCCTGATGGCGATGGTCATCATTCTCGGCGGCATCCTGTCCGGTATTTTCACTGCCACTGAGTCTGCGGCGATTGCGGTGTTGTGGTCGTTCTTCGTGACCATGTTCATCTACCGCGACTACAAGTGGAGCGAACTGCCGAAACTGATGCACCGCACGGTGCGCACGATTTCGATTGTGATGATCCTCATCGGCTTTGCTGCAAGCTTCGGCTACATCATGACGCTGATGCAGATTCCGGCGAAGATCACCACGATGTTCCTGACCCTGTCGGACAACCGTTACGTGATCCTGATGTGCATCAACGTCATGCTGCTGTTGCTCGGCACCGTGATGGACATGGCGCCGCTGATCCTGATCCTGACACCGATTCTGATGCCGGTGATTCTGGGCATTGGTGTGGACCCGGTGCAGTTCGGCATGATCATGCTGGTGAACCTGGGGATCGGTTTGATCACACCACCGGTGGGCGCGGTACTCTTTGTGGGGTCGGCCGTGGGTAAAGTCAGTATCGAAAAGACCGTGAAGGCGCTGCTGCCGTTCTACGGCGTGCTGTTCCTGGTGTTGCTGGCCGTGACCTACATTCCGGCCTTGTCGCTGTGGTTGCCGCATTTGGTGTTGTAAAGAAGACCGGCAAACTCCCTGTGGCGAGGGAGCTTGCTCCCGCTGGGGCGCGTAGCGGCCCCTGTAATCCTTCAGGTACACCGTGCCGTCAGGATTCACGACTGCTGCGCAGTCGAGCGGGAGCAAGCTCCCTCGCCACAAAAGCCCCCATTGAGCCAATCAAATGACATTGCTCGAACTCGAAGACGAATTCACCCGCCTCACCCTCGCCCCCGAACTCGGCGGCAGCATCGTCAATTGGGTGGTGCGCAGCACCGGTCAGCCGTTGTTGCGTCACGCCGACACCCACGCCCTCAACACAGGTTTACCGGGCAAGCTCGGTTGCTTCCCTTTGGCGCCGTGGTCCAACCGGATTGCCCAAGGCGGTTTCGACTGTCCCGATGGCTGGCTGGCCCTGTCGCCCAACAGCGTCACCGATCCGCTGCCGATTCATGGCAGCGCCTGGCAGCAACCCTGGCAAGTGGTGTCGACGACCCCGGATGAAGTGATCCTGCAACTCGACAGCGCCTGCCCCTTTGCCTATTGCGCCCGTCAACGGTTCCATCTGAGCGAAGGCAAGCTGAGCATCGAACTGAGCGTTACGCACCTGGCCGAACAGCCGGCCTGGCATGGCCTGGGGCTGCATCCGTATCTACCGCGTACCGCCAACACCCGATTGCAGGCGCCCGCCCGTCAGGTGTGGTTTTGCGATTCGGCAAAACTGCCGACTCACCTCGACGAAGTCCCCGCGCACTGGGATTTCCAGCAACTCAAGGGATTGCCCGAAACACTGGTCGACAATGGCTTCTGCGAATGGGATGGCCACTGCCTGGTCCAGCAACCCGACCTCGGTTATGAACTGCAGTGCCAGGCCAGCGGCAGTGATTACTACCTGCTCTACTGCCCGGTTGACCTGGGGTTCTTCTGCATTGAACCGGTGAGCCACCCGGTCAACGCGCACCACCTGCCCGGTCGGCCCGGGTTGCGTTTGCTCGAACAGGGGCAAAGCGCTGAACTGGGTTTCAGCCTGCAATATCGCGCGTTATAAGGCGCGCGTAAGCATGTAGAGGGCGACCACCAGACAAATGCTGGCAAACCCCACCTGCAGCGCCCGCGCCGGCACCTGCGCACACAGCTTGCGGCCGATGATCATGCCGACAATGCTCGACACGATGAACGCGATGCCCAAACCATCGATGCTCACCCCGGCATGGAATGCGCCGATCACTCCGATGGCCGAGATCAGGCTGATCACCATCAGCGACGTCGCGACGATCCCGCGCATCTGCACGTCGGTCAGTTGTTTGAAGGCCGGGACGATCAGAAAGCCGCCACCGACACCCAGCAATCCCGAAACCACCCCGGTGACTGCACCGAGGGCCGCCAGGGTCGCGGTGCATTTGGCGGTCCAGGAAAAACGCCCGGTCTGTTGATCGAGCATGCAGTTTTTCTGACCCCAGTTGGCATGGCCATGGTCGCTCGGCCCCTCGTCCTTGCGCTCACGACGCAGCATCCGCGCGGCCACCATGACCATCAGCAGGCTGAACAGGATCATCAGGATTTTTTCCGGCAACTGATGGGCAAAGTAGATGCCCACCGGCGAAAACACCGCGCCGAGCGCCGCAATCAAGAGTGCCGCGCGATAGCGCACCAGACCATGCCGCAAACCGTCGATGGCCCCCACCAGTGCCGCGCTGCCCACCGCAAACAATGCGACGGGCGCCGCCGTGGTCATGCTCCAGCCAAGGCCAAGCACCAGCGCCGGCACGGCAAGAATGCCGCCGCCGGCACCGGTCAAACCCAACACCAAGCCCATGACCACACCAAAAAAACTCGCCAGCCACATAAAACGCTCGTAATCCATGACAAAGGCCGGGAACGCCCGGTATCGATAGAGTGACAGGATAGAGCCCGCCCGGGTTTTCGTTAACAGAAATGACGCAGGGGCTGGTCAGCGCAGGGAGAATGAAACTAACCTCATGGCTTGTTCACCCAGAAACAACTCCCATGCCTGCCCTGATTGAAGCCTTTCACGACGACGCCTCATCCACCTACAGCTACGTGATCTACGAAGCCGATGGCGGGCAATGCGCGATCGTCGACCCGGTGCTCGACTACGACCCCGCCGCCGGACGAACCACCACCGTGCAGGCCGACCGCATCATCGCCTTCGTGCGTGAACATCGCTTGCAAGTGCAGTGGTTGCTGGAAACCCACGCCCACGCCGATCACCTGTCCGCCGCGCCGTATCTGCGCCGGGAGCTGGGCGGTCAGATCGCCATCGGTCAATCGATCTGCAAGGTGCAAAACGTATTCAAGACCCTGTTCAACCTTGAGCCGGGATTCTGCATCGACGGTTCGCAGTTCGATCACCTGTTCGCCCCGGACGAGTCATTTTCCATTGGCAACCTCAAGGCCAAGGCCCTGCATGTGCCCGGCCATACCCCGGCGGACATGGCGTACCTGATCGGCAACGATGTGATTCTGGTGGGCGACACCATGTTCATGCCGGACGTGGGCACCGCGCGCTGCGATTTTCCCGGGGGCAACGCCAACCAGATGTTCGCCTCGATCCAAAAACTGCTGGCATTCCCCGCCAGTGTGCGCCTTTACGTCTGCCACGATTATCCGCCCGAGGGCCGTGAACCGCATTGCATGACCACGGTAGGGGAGCAACGTAAAAGCAACATCCACGTGCGCGACGGTATCGACGAAATCGCTTTCGTTCAGATGCGTACCCAACGCGATGCCGGGCTGGGCATGCCGACGCTGTTGCTACCGGCGATTCAGGTAAACGTGCGAGCGGGCAACCTGCCACCGGCCGAAAACAATGGCGTGACCTACCTGAAAATCCCCCTGAATCAACTCTGACCCTGCTCGGGCTTGCCCGCGAAGGGGCCGGTACAGCCCCCCAAAAAAACAGGAAATGCTGAAAGCGGCCTTCGGCCTATCGCTGGCAAGCCAGCTCCCACAGGTTTGTGGTGCCTAGCTACCGAGGGTCAACCCATTCGCTGGCAACGGCAACGCTGTCTTGTAGCGCACCTGCTTAAGCGCAAAACTCGAGCGGATGTTGGCCACCCCCGGCACTTTGGTCAGAAAGTCCATCATGAAGCGCTCCAGCGACTGAATGGTCGGCACCAGCACCCGGATCAAGTAATCCGGGTCGCCGGCCATCAGGTAGCACTCCATCACCTCGGGGCGGTCGGAAATTGCCTCTTCGAAATGCTGCAAAGCCTCTTCTACCTGCTTCTCCAGGCTGACGTGGATGAACACGTTCACATGCAGCCCCAGCAGATCGGCATCCAGCAACGTGACCTGCTCGCGAATCAGGCCCAGTTCTTCCATCGCCTTGACCCGGTTGAAACACGGCGTCGGCGACAGGTTGACCGAGCGCGCGAGGTCGGCATTGGTGATCCGCGCGTTCTCCTGAAGGCTGTTGAGAATGCCGATATCGGTACGGTCCAGTTTGCGCATGAGACAAAACCACCTGTTTTTTATGTTTATGCAGATTTTTTATCTGCAAATGATCTTGAGCGCAATGAAACAGAGAGAAATATTCTTCTTGGCCGGGCCTATGATTGTTGTAGGACAAGATTTCTTCTACCAAACGAAATCTGTCAGCTCACTACAAGAAATTCACAAGATCGAGCGTAGAAGCCATGACCCAAGCGTACGAACCGCTGCGCCTGCACGTCCCTGAACCCTCGGGCCGTCCCGGCTGTAAAACCGACTTCTCCTACCTGCACCTGACCGATGCGGGCACGGTGCGCAAACCCCCAATCGACGTTGAACCCGCCGACACCGCCGACCTGGCCAAGGGCCTGATTCGCGTGCTCGACGACCAAGGTAACGCCCTGGGCCCGTGGGCCGCGGACGTACCGACGGAGATTCTCCGCAAGGGCATGCGCGCCATGCTCAAGACGCGCATCTACGACAACCGCATGGTGGTCGCCCAGCGTCAGAAGAAAATGTCCTTCTACATGCAGAGCCTCGGCGAAGAAGCCATCGGCAGTGCCCAGGCCCTGGCGTTGAACATTGACGACATGTGCTTCCCCACCTACCGCCAGCAAAGCATCCTGATGGCGCGTGAAGTGCCGCTGGTGGACCTGATCTGCCAACTGCTGTCCAACGAGCGCGATCCGCTCAAGGGACGTCAGTTGCCGATCATGTACTCGGTAAAAGAATCCGGTTTCTTCACCATTTCCGGCAACCTCGCGACTCAGTTTGTGCAGGCCGTGGGCTGGGGCATGGCCTCGGCGATCAAGGGCGACACCAAAATCGCTTCGGCATGGATCGGCGACGGCGCCACCGCTGAATCGGACTTCCACACCGCCCTGACCTTCGCCCACGTGTACCGCGCGCCGGTGATTCTCAACGTGGTGAACAACCAGTGGGCGATCTCCACCTTCCAGGCCATCGCCGGTGGTGAAGCCACCACCTTTGCCGGTCGTGGCGTCGGTTGCGGCATCGCCTCGCTGCGGGTCGATGGCAACGATTTCTACGCGGTGTACGCCGCCTCCGCCTGGGCCGCCGAACGCGCCCGGCGCAATCTCGGCCCGACCATGATCGAGTGGGTCACCTACCGCGCCGGCCCGCACTCGACCTCCGATGATCCATCCAAATACCGACCTGCCGATGACTGGAGCCACTTCCCGCTCGGTGATCCGATTGCGCGTCTCAAGCAGCACCTGATCAAGATCGGCCAGTGGTCCGAAGAGGAACACGCCGCCGTCAGCGCCGAACTGGAAGCCCAAGTGATCGCCGCTCAGAAAGAAGCCGAACAGTACGGCACCCTCGCCGGCGGCCAGATTCCAAGCGCTGCGACCATGTTCGAAGACGTCTACAAAGAGATGCCGGAGCACTTGAAGCGCCAGCGTCAAGAGTTGGGGATCTGACATGAACGATCACAACAACAATATCGAGCTGGAAACCGCCATGACCACGACCACCATGACCATGATCCAGGCCCTGCGCTCGGCCATGGATGTGATGCTTGAACGTGACGACAACGTCGTGGTCTTCGGCCAGGACGTTGGCTACTTCGGCGGCGTGTTCCGCTGCACCGAAGGCCTGCAGAACAAATACGGCACCTCGCGGGTGTTCGACGCGCCGATCTCGGAAAGCGGCATCGTCGGCGTCGCCGTCGGCATGGGTGCCTATGGCTTGCGCCCGGTGGCCGAGATCCAGTTCGCCGACTACGTGTACCCGGCCTCCGACCAGATCATTTCCGAGGCCGCCCGCCTGCGTTATCGCTCGGCCGGCGAATTCACCGCACCCATGACCCTGCGCATGCCTTGCGGCGGCGGCATCTATGGCGGTCAGACCCACAGCCAGAGCATCGAGGCGATGTTCACCCAGGTGTGCGGTTTGCGCACGGTCATGCCGTCCAACCCGTACGACGCCAAGGGCCTGTTGATCGCCTCCATCGAAAACGATGACCCGGTGATCTTCCTCGAGCCTAAACGCCTGTACAACGGCCCGTTCGACGGTCACCACGACCGCCCGGTGACCCCGTGGTCGAAGCACCCGGCCGCGCAAGTGCCGGACGGTTACTACACCGTGCCGCTGGACGTCGCCGCCATCACCCGTCCAGGCAAGGACGTGACCATTCTGACCTACGGCACCACCGTGTATGTGTCGCAAGTCGCCGCTGAAGAAACCGGCATCGACGCCGAAGTCATCGACCTGCGCAGCCTGTGGCCGCTGGACCTGGAAACCATCGTCAAGTCGGTGAAGAAAACCGGCCGCTGCGTGGTGGTCCATGAAGCGACACGCACTTGCGGTTTCGGCGCCGAACTGGTGTCGCTGGTGCAAGAGCATTGCTTCCACCACCTGGAAGCGCCAATCGAACGCGTCACCGGTTGGGACACCCCCTACCCGCACGCGCAAGAGTGGGCGTATTTCCCTGGCCCGTCCCGAGTGGGCGCGGCTTTGAAACGGGTCATGGAGGTCTGAATGGGCACGCACGTTATTAAGATGCCGGACATTGGTGAAGGCATTGCAGAAGTTGAATTGTCAGTCTGGCACGTCAAGGTCGGCGACATGGTCGTCGAAGACCAGGTGCTGGCCGATGTCATGACCGACAAGGCGATGGTGGATATTCCATCGCCGGTGCATGGCAAGGTCATCGCCCTCGGCGGTCAGCCAGGCGAAGTCATGGCGGTTGGCAGTGTGCTGATCAGCATTGAAGTCGAAGGCGCGGGCAACGTGAAGGAGTCAGCACAACCGACTCCGGTTAAAGAAGCGCCGGTTGCCGCGCCGAAAGTCGAAGCCGTGGTGCAAAGCAAACCGGTCGCTGCCGCTGCGCCAAAAGCCGCCGTGTGCCCGGGCCCGATGGTCGCGCGCAACGCCGATGAGCGTCCGCTGGCCTCCCCGGCCGTGCGCAAGCATGCGCTGGATCTGGGCATCCAGTTGCGCCTGGTACGTGGCAGCGGCCCGGCCGGTCGCGTGCTGCATGAAGACCTCGACGCCTACCTGGCCCAGGGTCAGTCGAATGCCTCGACGGTCAGCAGCGCTTACACCCAGCGTACCGATGAAGAACAAATCCCGGTGATCGGCATGCGCCGCAAGATCGCCCAGCGCATGCAGGACGCCACCCAGCGAGCCGCCCACTTCAGCTACGTCGAAGAAATCGACGTCACCGCCGTGGAAGAGCTGCGCGCGCACCTCAACGAAAAACACGGTGCCACTCGCGGCAAGCTGACCTTGCTGCCGTTCCTGGTCCGCGCCCTGGTCGTCGCCCTGCGCGACTTCCCGCAAATCAACGCCCGTTACGACGACGAAGCCCAGGTCATTACCCGCCTCGGCGCGGTGCATGTGGGCGTCGCCACCCAGGCCGACATCGGTTTGATGGTGCCTGTGGTGCGTCACGCCGAAGCCCGCAGCCTGTGGGACAGTGCTCAGGAAATCTCCCGTTTGGCCACTGCTGCCCGTAACGGCAAGGCCAGCCGCGATGAACTGTCCGGCTCGACCATCACCCTGACCAGCCTTGGCGCGTTGGGCGGCATTGTCAGCACCCCGGTGCTGAACCTGCCCGAAGTGGCGATTGTCGGCGTGAACAAGATCGTTGAACGGCCGATGGTGATCAAAGGCCAGATCGTGATCCGCAAGATGATGAACCTCTCCAGTTCCTTCGATCACCGCGTGGTCGACGGCATGGACGCGGCGCTCTTCATCCAGGCCATCCGTGGCCTGCTCGAACAACCCGCCACCTTGTTTGTGGACTGATTTTTGTTGGAGAGCAGCATGCAAACTCTGAACACCACATTGCTGATCATCGGCGGCGGCCCCGGCGGTTATGTGACGGCAATTCGTGCCGGCCAACTGGGCATCCCGACCATTCTGGTGGAAGGCCAATCCCTGGGAGGCACTTGCCTGAACATCGGCTGCATTCCATCCAAGGCACTGATTCACGTCGCTGAGCAGTTTCACCAGACGCAGCACCACAGCCAGCATTCGGCGCTGGGCATCAGCGTCTCGGCACCGACGCTGGACATCAGCAAGAGCGTCGAGTGGAAGGATGGCATCGTCGATCGCCTGACCACCGGCGTCGCGGCGCTGCTGAAAAAGAACAAGGTCCAGGTCGTTCCAGGCTGGGCGAAGGTGGTAGACGGCAAGACTGTCGATGTCGGTGACACGCGCATTCAATGTGAACACCTGGTGCTGGCCACCGGTTCGAAAAGCGTGAACCTGCCGATGCTGCCCATTGGCGGGCCGATCATTTCTTCCACCGAAGCCCTGGCGCCGACATCGGTGCCCAAGCGCTTGATTGTGGTGGGCGGCGGTTACATCGGTCTGGAGCTGGGCATTGCCTATCGCAAGCTCGGCGCCGAGGTCAGCGTGGTTGAGGCTCAGGATCGGATCCTGCCGGCCTACGATGCAGAACTGACCCAACCGGTGCACGACGAACTGAAAAAACTCGGCGTGAAGCTTTACTTGAAACACAGCGTGCAAGCCTTTGATTCTACGAATAAAACCTTGCAGGTCCTGGCGACTGGTGGCGACACTCTGAATCTGGAAACCGATCAGGTCCTGGTGGCCGTGGGCCGTAAACCCAACACTCAGGGATGGAACCTCGAAGCGCTGAATCTGGACATGAACGGCTCGTCGATCAAGATCGACAACCGCTGCCAGACCAGCATGCGCAACGTGTATGCCATCGGCGATTTGAGTGGCGAACCGATGCTCGCGCACCGGGCCATGGCCCAGGGCGAGATGGTTGCCGAGCTGATCAGCGGCAAGTCCCGCGAGTTCAACCCCACCGCCATCGCCGCCGTGTGCTTCACCGACCCGGAATTGGTGGTGGTCGGCAAGACCCCGGACGAGGCCAAGGCTGATGGCCTTGACTGCATCGTTTCCAGCTTTCCGTTCGCCGCCAATGGCCGGGCGATGACGCTGGAGTCGAAAAGCGGCTTCGTACGCGTGGTTGCCCGTCGGGACAATCATGTGATTGTCGGTTGGCAGGCGGTGGGCGTGGGTGTGTCGGAGTTGTCCACGGCGTTCGCGCAAAGCCTGGAAATGGGCACGCGACTGGAAGACATCGGCGGCACCATTCATGCGCACCCGACGCTCGGCGAGGCTGTGCAGGAAGCGGCATTGCGGGCATTGGGCCACGCCCTACACCTGTAACCGCGATCAATTGTGGCGAGGGAGCTTGCTCCCGCTGGGCTGCGAAGCGGCCCCAAACACTGCCGCCACCGTGCATTTGCTGCACCGCGGTGTCTGGTTTTACCAGTGCTGCGCACTGGAGCGGGAGCAAGCTCCCTCGCCACAGGATTTCGAACAATGAAGAATCGGCGGTAAATAGCCGATAGTCCGGGCTGCGAAACCGGCCCGGAATGAAGTATTGTTGTCCCCATCCAAAAAACGTCAGAAGCCTTGAACCGTTTCGACGGTTGTTCAGTGATAGAGGGTGTCATGGGTAACGAAAGCATCAATTGGGACAAGCTGGGTTTTGACTACATCAAGACCGACAAGCGCTATCTGTCGTATTTTCGCAATGGCGAGTGGGACAAAGGCACCCTGACCGAAGATAACGTGCTGCACATCAGCGAAGGCTCGACGGCCCTTCATTATGGTCAGCAATGCTTCGAAGGCATGAAGGCCTACCGTTGCAAGGACGGCTCGATCAACCTGTTCCGCCCGGACCAGAACGCCCTGCGCATGCAACGCAGCTGTGCGCGCCTGCTGATGCCGCTGGTAGACACCGAGCAATTCATCGAAGCCTGTAAAGAAGTGGTTCGCGCCAACGAGCGTTTCATCCCGCCTTACGGCACTGGTGGCGCGCTGTACCTGCGTCCGTTCGTGATCGGCGTGGGTGACAACATCGGCGTGCGTACTGCACCCGAGTTCATCTTCTCGATCTTCTGCATTCCGGTCGGCGCTTATTTCAAGGGCGGCCTGACCCCGCACAACTTCCAGATCTCCAGCTATGACCGCGCGGCGCCGCAAGGCACCGGCGCTGCCAAGGTCGGTGGCAACTACGCCGCCAGCCTGATGCCGGGTTCCAAGGCCAAGAAAGCCAACTTCGCTGACGCCATCTACCTCGATCCAATGACCCACACCAAGATCGAGGAAGTCGGTTCGGCCAACTTCTTCGGGATCACCCACGACAACAAGTTCGTGACCCCGAACTCGCCGTCGGTACTGCCGGGCATCACCCGTCTGTCGCTGATCGAACTGGCCAAGACCCGTCTGGGCCTGGAAGTGGTTGAAGGCGATGTGCTGATCGACAAGCTCTCGGACTTCAAAGAGGCCGGCGCTTGCGGCACCGCTGCAGTGATTACGCCAATCGGCGGCATCAGCTACAACGACCACCTGCACGTGTTCCACAGCGAAACCGAAGTCGGCCCGATCACCCAGAAGCTCTACAAAGAGCTGACCGGTGTGCAAACCGGCGACATCGAAGCGCCTGCGGGCTGGATCGTCAAGGTTTGACCTGACCCCCTCCGCCACAACAAATCGCCGCCTCCGGTATTCGAAGGCGGCGATTTTTTTTGCCTGCGTTCACACACAAAACCTGTAGGAGCATGCTCGCGCCTACAAGGTTTTCAAGCGACCCCATCTGGTTATATCGACTATCTTGCAGTCAAAACGACACCACCCCAGACAGGTCAAAATAACTACAACCCACCGCAACCCCACGTGTTTCAAGGCTCTTGAAATTGGCCTGATTTTTGGTACGTGATCCGTGAACGTTCACTGACCAAAAAAGGAACCCGTTTATGAACAATGCTTTTCAAGACCGTCTGGCCGTCGTCACCGGCGCCAGTTCCGGAATCGGCCTGGCTGTTACCGAGCGGCTGCTGGGCCAAGGCGCCCGTGTGCTGGCAATGTCGCGCCAGATCGGTGGCCTCGCGCAATGGGTGGAACGCTTCCCGACACAGCTGTCGTGGGTAGCCGGGGATGTCACACAACCCACTGATCTGGCGCGGCTCGCACAGCAGGCAGCAGCCTTGGGCCCGGTGAGTTACCTGGTGCCGAACGCAGGGATTGCGGAACTGGCCGGTGGCCTTGATCTGACGGCGTTCGACCGGCAATGGGCGGTCAACGGAGCGGGTGCGCTGAACACCCTGGCCTGCCTGCGCGAGCACTTGGCAGCGTCGACTTCGGTGGTGTTCATCGGCACCTTCCTGGCGCAAGTGACTTTCCCTGGCCTCGCCGCCTATATCGCCTCCAAAGCCGCGCTGATCCACCATGCCCGCACCCTGGCAGTCGAGTTGGCGCCCCATGGCATCCGCATCAACACCGTGTCCCCCGGACCGACCGCGACGCCGATCTGGTCAACGCTGGGCTTGAAGGCAGAAGAGCTGAACACTGTCGCCAACGCGGTCAATCAGCGGCTGTCAGGTGGTCAGTTCCTGGAGGCTGGCGCCGTTGCCGACGTCATTCTGTTCCAGCTCGGCAACGGCGCCCGCAACGTCATCGGCCAGGACTGGGTCGTCGATAGCGGCTATACGATTCGTTAATATTTCTATAAATATCAATAGGTAGAGAGATTAACTTGAGGGTCGTTCGAAATTGCTTTCGAATCCTCATCTGGCATCAAGGCCTTCAACCCGAACCGCGCGCTGATCTCCTTGCGACCCAAGGCGGTCAGCGCCAATGCCCGACTGTCGAGATCCTGCGTCAGCCATTTGCGCTTGATCGTCACTTGCAACAGCGCGGCGCCCAGTGCCCCGCCCAAATGCGCCCGGCGCATGCTCCAGTCCAGGCACGAGCAGGCAAATCGACGGCGTACCAAGGCAAGATTTTTGACCTCAATGCCCAGACTTTCAAACAACGCCTCGCCGCTGTCGCTCAGTTGGTAAACCTGCTCATTAATCTCCAGCAACCATCCCGCTTCGATCATCCGGTCATGCAGTTGCACGGCCAGCGTGCCGGCCATGTGGTCGTAGCAAGTGCGGGCGAATTGCAAGCGATCCGGCGTGCGCGACTGGAAGCTCGGCGCCGTGTTCTGGCCAATCACCATCAACGCCTCCAGTGCCTGGGCTACTCGCCTGTCCGCCAGGCTGTAATAGCGATGACGACCCTGCACATGCAGGCGAATGAGCGCCAATTCCTTGAGTTTGGCCAAGTGCGCACTGGCAGTTGATGCACTGACTTCGGCCACCGCCGCCAATTCAGTACTGGTGCGGGCGTGGCCATCCATCAGCGAACAGAGGATTTTCGTTCGCGCCGGCTCCGCGATGGCAGCGGCCACCTGGGACACCCCGATGTCATGTTGCTCTACGTTCATATTTCGCTCCCGGACGAATCATCGCCTGTTCGAACTGCAGATAGTAGCAACACTTCCGACAACAACAGGCTGCGACCATGGACCCGATCACCGCTGCGACTCACGCCGATCCTTATTCTTACTACGCACAATTGCGGGCCGAGGGTGGGCTGGTTTTTCATCAGGGGCTGAACGTGTGGGTCGCCAGCAGCGCCTCCGCGGTGGCCGCAGTGCTGGCGCATCCTGAGTGCCATGTTCGACCGGACGCCGAACCGGTGCCCAAGGCGACTGCCAACGGGATGGCCGGCAAGGTGTTTGGCCAATTGATGCGCATGAATGAAGGCGAACGGCAGCGCTGCCCACGTTCAGCCATCCAGCCGGGGCTGCAGTGGATCGACCCGCCGCAGGTCGAGGCGTTGGTGGCAGCGCGCTTGATCACGCCGGGCGCCCAAGGGATACAGGCCGCCATGTTCCGTGGCCCGGTCTGCGTGATCGCGGCGTTGCTGGGTTTTACACCGGCTCAGGGCCGCATCATCGCCGAGCTCACTGCAGACTTTGTCGCCTGCCTGTCACCGCTCAGCACTTCGGCTCAACTGACCATGGCCCATGCCGCCGCCGAGCAGCTGAGCGGTTACTTTGTTGAGTTACTGGATGAACAGGCCGATCAGAGCCCCCTGCTCAGCGGCATCCGCCAGCGCTTCACCTCGACCTCTGCATCAAATGAAACGCTGATTGCCAACCTGATCGGCCTGCTGTCCCAGACATACGACGCCACCGCCGGATTGATCGGCAATGCAGTGCTCGCCCTGATTGCAAACCCGTCGCTACGGCATGATGCGCTACCTATCGACGATTTGATCGCTGAAGTCCAACGCTTCGACCCGTCAGTACAAAACACCCGACGCTTCGTCGCAGCGCCTTGCGAAATCCAGGGCGTGCACCTCAATCGCGGCGATGTGATCCTGGTGCTGCTGGCCTCGGCCAATCGCGACCCGCAGCTCAATGACAACCCCGACGCCTTCCTGCTGCATCGCCCGGACCGACGCAGCTTTACGTTCGGGGCTGGTCGCCATCAATGTCCGGGGCAAATGCTGGCCATGGACATTGCCGGGGCCACGTTGAGGCAGATATTGGCAGTGAATCCTGTACTGGATCGACTGGACTGGGTTTACCGCCCATCCCTGAACGGCCGGGTTCCCGCGTTCAAGGACTTGCCGGTGGCCCGATAATCACGGCTGATTGCCAAGCACTTCACACTCGCCAGCAACCGGCACGGAACCGAACGCGCGCAGGCCTGATCACATCGGTATCGACATCTATCAAGCCATGGATGCACTGATGACCTACTCACAAGCACTGCGCAGTTTCATCCCGCCTTACATTCTCAACCGCATCATTGCCCACGGTTCAGAGCCGCAGCGCACGGCGGCGATGACCACCCTGCATCACGTACAGAGCCTGTTGCCCAATCCCGTTCCACCTTCGCGCCCACCGGAGCAGGCGATTCTGCCGCCGCCCGGAAAACCGGGAGTGGCCCAGCGCAGCGTGCACGATGCGCAGAACAAGATGCTCCTGCCGGGAATGCCGGTGCGCCTGGAAGGTCAGCCGGCCACGGGTGATGCGGCAGTCGATGAAGCCTACGATGCGCTGGGCGCCACCTATGATTTTTTCTGGAAAGTGCTGGGCCGCGATTCGATCGATAACAAAGGCTTGCCGCTGGTCGGCAGTGTGCATTACGGCCAGGGCTACGAAAACGCTTTCTGGAATGGCGCGCAAATGGTCTTCGGCGACGGCGATGGGGAGATATTCCAGCGCTTCACCCGCTCGCTGGATGTGGTCGCCCATGAATTGGCCCATGGCGTGACCGAAAGCGCGGCCGGGTTGATCTACGCCAACCAGTCCGGGGCGTTGAACGAGTCACTGTCTGATGTGTTCGGCATCCTCACCAAGCAATTCGTCCTCGGCCACACTGTCGAACAGGCGGACTGGCTGATCGGGGCGGACTTGCTCACCGCCAGGATCAACGGCAGGGGCCTGCGCTCGATGTCCCATCCCGGCACGGCCTATGACGACCCGCTGCTGGGCAAGGACCCGCAACCGGATCACATGCGCAAATTCGTCATCACCCAAGAGGACAATGGCGGCGTGCACATCAATTCCGGCATTCCCAATCGCGCGTTTTATCTGGCGGCACGAGCACTTGGCGGGTTCGCCTGGAAGAAAGCCGGAGTAATCTGGTACGACGCCCTGTGTGACAAACGCCTGAGTCCGGACGCCAGTTTCGATGCCTTCGCCCGGTTGACCATCGAACATGCCGGCAAGCGCTTCGGCACGCGAGAAATCGACGCCGTGCGCCAGGGCTGGGCTCAAACGGGTGTTGAAATCACGGAGAACGTATGAAAACCCTGCCTGCATTAGGCGATGACGCCCGGGTTCGACTGTCCCGCCAAGGCGGCTTTGCGCCGATTCACGCCTTGAGCCGACCGCGAGAGATCGAGTTTGCGCAATGCGATATCAACCAGCGCTCCCGCATCTGCTCGGTGCTGGAGGGCTGCCTGCCCCTGGACAGCGTGGTTTCCGGCCGTAGCGACCAGCGCTTCTATCAGATTGAAGTGAGCTATCGCTCGGGTGAGCAGGAAGACCAGATGGTGCTCAAGGTACCGGAGGACCGGGCGCCGGGAGAGTTGGTGCATCTGTGGGATACGGGGGAGCTGATGTAAATCTCCCCCGCCGCGGTCAATCATCCCGCGTCAGCACTTCCAGTAACTCGATCTCGAAAATCAGGTTCGAGTTGGGCGTGATCTTGCCCATCGTGCGTTCGCCATAAGCCAGGTGCGCCGGTACCAGCAACTTGCGCTTGCCGCCGACCTGCATGCCCATCAAGCCCTGGTCCCAACCCTTGATAACCCGCCCTGTGCCAATCACGCACTGGAACGCTTTGCCTCGGCTGTAGGAAGAATCGAATTCAGTACCATCTTCCAGCCAGCCACGGTATTGGGTGGTAATCAATGCGCCTTTCACGGCGGCTTTACCCTCACCCAACTGAAGATCGATTACTTGAAGCTCGTCATTCATTAAGTTCACTCGCATGCTCATTTGCCCAACGGCCTGATGGGCGCCGTTTTCCCAGATTTGCCCGCGGATGGCAACCATTGCCGCCTCCGGACTCGGCGACATAACGGCACTAACCTTGGTGTAGCAGGCTCACTCCCACATTGATCCGCTTCACGCATCAATGCATTCCAACAATGCAATTAACATATCGATCGCCCTGCTCCACCATTCGCCTCAATAAGAACCGTGCGCCGCGTCCAGGTAGCGCACGTCATAAAAGCGGTGGAGTATTTATCGATGTCAGCCACAATCCCGCGCGGACGCTCTCGCGCCAGCGCCATTTTCCGGGTCACCTCGGGTAACTTTCTCGAACAGTTCGACTTCTTCCTTTTCGGCTTCTACGCCACACAGATCGCGGCCGTGTTTTTCCCGGCCAGCAGCGAGTTCGCCTCGCTGATGATGACCTTTGCGGTGTTTGGCGCAGGGTTCCTGATGCGACCGCTGGGTGCGGTGGTGCTGGGTGCGTACATCGACGATGTGGGCCGGCGCAAAGGGCTGATCGTCACCCTGTCGATCATGGCCAGCGGCACAATCCTGATTGTGCTGGTCCCCGGATACGAAACCATCGGCCTGTTCGCCCCCGCGCTCGTGCTGATTGGCCGGTTACTGCAAGGGTTCTCCGCCGGTGCGGAAATGGGTGGCGTCTCGGTGTATCTCTCGGAGATCGCCACGCCCGGCAACAAAGGCTTTTTCACCAGTTGGCAATCGGCCAGTCAGCAAGTGGCGATCATCGTTGCTGCGGCGTTGGGCTATGGCCTGAACCAATGGCTGGCGCCGTCGGAAATTGCCGACTGGGGCTGGCGGATTCCGTTTTTCGTCGGCTGCATGATCGTGCCGTTCATTTTCTTCCTGCGCCGTAACCTGGAAGAAACCGAAGAGTTCGCCGCCCGCAAACACCGCCCGAGCATGGGCGATGTGTTTCGCACGCTCGCGCAGAACTGGGTGATTGTGTTTGCCGGAATGATGATGGTCGCCCTGACCACCACGGCGTTTTACCTGATCACGGTGTACGCGCCGACGTTTGGCAAAACCGTGCTGCACCTCAGTACGTCCGATGCCTTGCTGGTGACTTTACTGGTGGGCGTCTCGAACTTCTTCTGGCTGCCGATTGGCGGTGCGTTGTCCGACCGCATCGGCCGGCGTCCGCTGTTGATTGCCATGGCCTTGCTGGCGCTGGCCACCACCTATCCGGCGCTGTCGTATCTGGTGCAGGCGCCTGGCTTCATCAACATGCTGTTGGTGCTGCTGTGGCTGTCGTTCATTTACGGCCTGTACAACGGCGCAATGATCCCGGCGCTGACGGAGATCATGCCGGTCGAAGTGCGGGTTGCGGGTTTCTCTCTGGCTTACAGCCTGGCGACCGCCGTGTTTGGCGGCTTCACCCCGGCGATGTCGACCTTCCTGATCCAGTACACCGGCGACAAGGCGGCGCCCGGCTACTGGATGAGTTTCGCCGCGCTCTGTGCGCTCTGCGCGACGCTGTATCTCTATCGCCGTGCCAGCGGACGCCTGCAACCCGCCATTTCGTAAACCTGCCTTGTTAGAGAAAACTTCATGAAAAAGCTATTCAACGTTGCAGCCCTGAGCTTGCTGGTCAGCCTGGCCCTGAGCACGGCGGCGCAGGCCGAAGAGATACGCGTGATGACCTCCGGAGGCTTCACCGCGGCCTACAAGATTCTCGGCCCGAAGTTCGCCGCCGCCACCGGCAACACCCTCGACACCGCCCTCGGCCCGTCGATGGGCAAGGCCCCCGAAGCGATCCCCAATCGCCTGGCCCGCGGTGAACAAGCCGACGTGGTGATCATGGTCGGCTACGCGCTGGACGATCTGATCAAGCAAGGCAAAGTCGACCCGTCGTCCCGGGTTGAACTGGCGGATTCGCGGATTGGCCTGGTGGTGCGCGAAGGTGCACCCAAGCCCGACATCAGCACCGTCGACAACCTGAAAAAAACCTTGCTGGACGCCAAGTCCGTGGCCTATTCCGACAGTGCCAGCGGCGTGTACATCGAGCAGCAATTGTTCAAGCGCCTGGGCATCGAAGCCCCCCTCAAGGCCAAGTCGACCATGGTGCCGAAAATCCCCGTGGGCTCGGTGGTTGCCACCGGCGACTATCAGTTGGGCTTCCAGCAGGTCAGCGAACTGTTGCCAGTGCCAGGGGTGAGTTTTGTCGCGAAGATTCCGGAAGCGGTGCAGTCGGTCACCCGCTTCGCCGCGGGTATTCCGGTCGGCGCACAACATCCGGCGCAAGCCAAGGCGTTGCTGGAGTACATGGCATCAGCCCAGGCGCAAGCGGATGTGAAAGCCACTGGCCTGGATTCCGTCAGCCGCTGACCGTCGGCGGCTGAACTTTCATTTCCACCACCAAACGTTCCAGTTCCAGAGCTGCCGGGGTCAGGGTGCGACCCCGGCGCTTGATCAAACCGACGCTGCGCATCACCTGCGGATCGGTCAGCGGCACCCGCGTCAGAATCGGGTGATCTTCGCCCGGCATCGCCATCAAAGGCACCGCAGCGACACCCAACCCCGCTTCCACCAGACCAATCATCGTCGTCACATGCCGCGTTTCGCAGATGCTCGGCCGCTGTGGCACCACGCCGGTCAACGCCTGATCCAGCAAAAAACGGTTGCCCGAGGTCTTGTCCAGCGAGATGTAGTCCTGCTGATAAAACTCGTCCCAGGTCACGCTGGTACGGCCCGCCAAGGGATGATCGCGCCGACAGGCGACGACGTAGCCCTCCTGCACCAGCGGCTCGAAATCCACCTCGGCCTCCAGTGTGCCCATGAAGCTCAGGCCGAAATCCGCTTCACCATTGACCACCGCACTCAATACCTCATGGGCACTGGAATCGAGCACCTTGACCTTGATCCGCGGAAATTGCCGGTGATAGTGCGCGACGACACGGGGCATGAAGTAGTACGCCGCCGACGGCACACAAGCGACGGTGACATGGCCCAGCCGGGTCGAAGCGACTTCGCTGATGCCCAGCAATGCCACGTCGAGATCGTCCAACAGGCGCTCGACGCTGGGCATGAAGCCACGCCCGGCCTGGGTCAGGCTGACCTTGCGGGTGGTGCGCTCGAACAACCTGACCCCGAGGGCGTCCTCGAGTTTTTCAATACGTCGGCTCAGGGCCGGTTGGGAGATGCGTACCGTATCGGCGGCCTTGCGAAAGCTGCCCTGCTCCACTACGGCGCGAAAGGCCTGCAGATCGTTAAGGTCGAAATTGATGGCCATGGGGGAACTCGGCGCCTGGATCAGATTGATCCGCTTATTCTATGAATGTAACCAATTAATGCAAAATGTAACATCCAAGTTCAAACGCTATGCTGACGCCACCGGGTCGAGCCTTTATCCTTGTCGCCCCCCGCCGTACCGAGTTAATGGAGTTTTAGCCATGCCCCATGAAGGCAGTCTGTTGCAAGCCGCAGTCGTATTTCTGCTCGCGGCCGTGCTCACCGTCCCCCTCGCCAAGCGCCTGCAACTGGGCGCGGTGCTGGGTTACCTGTTTGCCGGGGTGATCATCGGCCCGTCTGTGCTGGGGTTTGTGACCAACCCGGAAAGCGTCGCCCACATTTCGGAACTGGGCGTGGTGCTGCTGCTGTTCATCATTGGCCTGGAGTTGTCGCCCCGACGCTTGTGGGTGATGCGCAAGTCGGTTTTCGGCGTCGGCCTGGCACAGGTGCTGCTGACCGGCACCCTGCTGGGCGTGCTGGCGCTGTTTGTGTTCGGGCAACCGTTGAACAGCGCCATCGTGCTGGGCCTGGGATTGGCACTGTCTTCCACCGCGTTCGGCTTGCAGAGCCTGGCCGAACGCAAGGAGCTGACCAGCCCCCATGGACGCCTGGCCTTTGCGATTCTGCTGTTTCAGGACATCGCCGCGATCCCGTTGATTGCCATGGTGCCGTTGCTGGCTGGCAGCGATCAAAACGCCACGGCCGTCGACGACGTGAATCAGGGTCTGCGCGTACTGGTCAGCATTGCCATTGTGGTGATCGGCGGTCGCTACCTGCTGCGCCCGGTGTTCCGCGTGGTCGCCAAAAGCGGCTTGCCGGAAGTGTCTACCGCCACTGCATTGCTGGTGGTGATGGGTACCGCCTGGTTGATGGATCTGGCGGGCATTTCCATGGCCCTCGGCGCCTTTCTTGCCGGCCTGCTGCTCGCAGACTCCGAATACCGCCACGAACTGGAATCGCAGATCGAACCGTTCAAAGGCCTGTTGCTGGGGCTGTTCTTCATGAGTGTCGGCATGGGCGCAAACCTCGGCCTGCTGTTGCGCGAGCCCATCGTGGTGCTGGGGCTGACGGTGCTGCTGATCGCCGTCAAGTTGCCGCTGCTGTATATCGTGGGACAACTGGCCGGCGGCTTGAACAAGGTCAGTGCGATACGCCTCGGCATCGTGCTGGCCGCAGGCGGCGAGTTTGCCTTCGTGGTGTTCAAGATCGGTCGTGACAATGGCCTGTTCGACCTGCGGCTGTACGACTTGCTGGTGCTGGCGATCACCCTGTCCATGGCACTCACCCCCTTGTTGCTGCTGGTCTGTGCACGCCTGGCCCGGCCCAAGGTGCAACCGGTGGAAGTGCCAGAGAAATTCCGTGAGATCGACGCCGATGAACCCCGCGTTGTGATTGCCGGCATGGGCCGGATGGGCCAGATTGTGGCGCGCATCCTGCGGGCGCAGAACATCAAGTTCGTCGCCCTCGACACTTCGGTGGAAACCATTGAACTGTCGCGCAGCTTCGGCGGCGTGCCGGTGTTCTACGGCGATCCGATGCGCCCGGAAATCCTCAGTGCGGCCAAGGTCGGTGAAGCCGAATTCTTTGTCATCGCCACCGACGACCCGGACGCCAACATCAAGACCGCCGAACTGGTGCACAAGCTTTATCCGCATATCAAAATCATCGCCCGGGCGCGTAACCGTCAACACGTGCATCGGCTGGTGGATGTGGGGGCTCACGCGGTACGTGAAACCTTCTACTCCAGCCTCGAAATGAGCCGGCAGACGTTGATTGGCCTGGGCTTGACCCCGGCTCAGGCTGAAGCGCGGATCCAGCGTTTCAAACATCACGACGAACAGGTCCTCGAAGCCCAGCATTCGATTTACGACGATGCGGTGAAGGTCAAGCAGACGGCGCAGGAAGCGCGGGCGGAACTGGCGCGGTTGTTTGAGTCGGATCAGCTCGAGGAGCAGGCCAGTAAACATTGAGGTGACTGTACTGGCGTCATCGCGGGCAAGCCCGCTCCCACAGTGGTTGGGACTACATCTGTTTTGTGTACACCCGAAATCCTGTGGGAGCGGGCTTGCCCGCGATGAACGATGACGCGGTCTATTGGATAAATAACGACGAACAAGGGACTTACAATGGCTGCCGAGCAATCCTCCCCCGCGCTCAAGGAAATCTTCAACGCAGAACGCCTCCAGCACATCGCCACCGAAATGACGGCGGTCTATCCGGCGTTCGACGCGAAGGGCTTCCTGAAACTGGCCAAAACCGGCCTGGCGGAGCTGTCGGTGATGCAACGCATGGCCCGGGTCAGCGAATGCCTGCATGCGGTGCTGCCACTGGGTTATGACGCATCGCTGGAGGTACTGCGCGCCCTCGCGCCTCGCCTCAACAGTGGTTTTGTCAGCATGTGCCTGCCGCAGTACGTGGCGACCTACGGCGCCGATCGTTTCGACGTATCGATGGACGCGCTCAAGTACTTCACCACGTTCGGCTCGTCGGAATTTGCCATCCGCCATTTCCTGCGCAGGGATCTCGAACGCTCGCTGGAACTGATGCACGACTGGTCACTGGACGATAACGAGCATGTCCGGCGCCTGGCCAGTGAAGGTTGCCGTCCGCGCTTGCCGTGGTCGTTTCGCCTGGAGCAGATCCAGGCCGACCCGCGTCTGGCGGCGAAGATCCTCGACAACCTCAAGGCGGACACCAGCCTTTATGTGCGCAAGTCCGTGGCCAACCACCTCAACGACATCACCAAGGACCATCCCGACTGGGTGCTGGACCTGATCGAAAGCTGGTCGCTGGACAACAAACACACCGCGTGGATCGCCAAACATGCGCTGCGCAGCCTGATCAAACAGGGCAACCAGCGGGCGTTGGCCCTCATTGGCGCGGGTGGCAAGCCAGAAGTCGAGATCGTTGATGTGCGAGTCCATCCACCCGTGATTGGCCTGGGGGAAAAAATCACCCTGTCCTTCGCCGTCAAATCCACGGTCGCAGACAGCCAGCGACTGGTGATCGACTACGCCATCGACTACGTGAAAGCCAACGGCAGCACCTCGGCCAAGGTGTTCAAGCTCAAGGCCCTGACGTTGCCCGGTAATGGCACGGAACGTCTGAGTCGTGGCCAGCACATCAAGGAGCTGACCACACGCCGGCATTACGCCGGTCGCCACGCCGTGCACATCATGGTTAACGGTGAACGTCTGGCCAGTACAGCGTTTGAAATTCTTCCTTGAATTTTCCGGTGCTCGCGATGGCGTCCTATCAGGCGAGATAAGGCTCAGGGCCAAGCAACAACCCCTGCTCGCGCTCACACAACTCCACCACGTAATCCCACATCACCCGCAGCCGCACTGATTTGTGCAGCTCCCGCCGGGTACTCATCCAGTAACTGCGCAAAATGCTTTCATCGGGAAACAGCGGCACCAATCCGGGATCGTCGCTGGCCATGTAGCACGGCAAAACAGCAATCCCCAGGCCCGCTCGCGCGGCCTGATGCTGGGCGATCACGCTGGTGCTGTGAAAAACCACCTGCGGATTGCGGCAGAAGCTGTTGAGGAACATCAACTCCTGGCTGAACAGCAAATCGTCGACGTAGCCAATCCAGGCGTGGCGCCCCAGGTCCTCGCGGCTGCCCAGCGGTGGCGCGCGGTCGAGGTAGTCCTGACTGGCATAGAGGGCCAGCCGATAGTCCGTGAGTTTGCGCGTGACCAGCATGTCAGCCGAAGGGCGTTCGAGGTGAATGCTGATTTCCGCCTCGCGGTTGAGGATGCTGACAAAGCGCGGCACCGCCACCAGTTCCACTTCCAGCCCTGGATAGCGTTCGAACAAGCCGTTCATGCGGCTGGAAAGGAACATGATGCCCAGCCCTTCGGTGACCCCGACTCGGATCTTGCCCAGCGGTGCCGTGGACTGAGTGATTTCCTCCTGGGCCAGCAGCGCGACATTTTCCATCGCTTCCGCATGTTTGAGCAGCGCTTCGCCGGACGGGGTCAATTCATAACCCTGGGCATGCTGCACAAACAGCGCAGTGCCGAGGCTCTTTTCGATGGCCTCGATGTGCCGCGCCACCGTGGCGTGCGTAGTGTTCAAACGACGGGCCGCAGTGAGCAAACGCCCGCTGCGCTGCAACTCGAGAAAAAACCGCAGGTCATTCCAGTCGAACATCGTCCATCCTTAGGTCGTCGTTGTTTAAAAACGCACAGCAGCTGCGCAAAAACTAACATTCTTTTGACGAAAGCTAACAACTAGGATGACCGACAACAAGAACAACAAGACGAGGTCAGGGATGCAGTCTTCCCTTGATGAATACGATTACGTCGTGGTCGGGGCCGGGCCTGCCGGTTGTTTGCTGGCCAATCGATTGTCGGCCAATCCGCAACACCGGGTGCTGCTGCTCGAAGCCGGTGGCCGCGACAACTATGCATGGATTCATATTCCTGTCGGTTACCTGTTCTGCATTGGTAACCCGCGCACCGACTGGTGCTTCAAGACCGAAGCACAAGCGGGCCTGCAAGGCCGCAGCCTGAGCTACCCGCGCGGCAAGGTGCTGGGTGGCTGCTCGTCCATCAACGGCATGATCTACATGCGCGGCCAGGCCGGGGACTACGATGGCTGGGCGGCCGACGGTAACCCCGGCTGGCGCTGGCAGGACGTGTTGCCGCTGTTCAAGAAAAGCGAAAACCACTTTGCCGGCGATTCCGAGTTTCACGGTGCCAGTGGCGACTGGCGGGTCGAACGCCAGCGGCTGTCATGGCCGATCCTGGATGCGTTCCGCAGCGCCGCCGAGCAAAGCGGCATCGCCAGCATCGATGACTTCAATCAGGGCGACAACGAAGGTTGTGGTTACTTCCAGGTCAATCAGAAGGCCGGCATCCGCTGGAACGCGGCGAAGGCTTTTCTCAAACCTGTGCGCAATCGCTCCAATCTGACCGTGTTGACCGGCGTGGAAGTCGATCGCGTCTTGCTGGAAAACGGCCGTGCGACAACAGTCAGCGCCCGCTGGCAACATCAGGCGAAGACTTTCAAGGCGCGCAAGGAGATCGTCCTGTGCGCCGGCTCCGTGGGTTCGCCAAGTATTTTGCAACGTTCCGGCATTGGCCCTCGCCCGCTGCTGCAGCGCCTGGGCATCGGCGTCGTTCATGAACTGTCTGGAGTGGGCGGCAACCTGCAGGATCACCTGCAACTGCGGCTGATCTACCAACTGGAAAACGCCCGCACCCTCAATCAGATCGCCGGCAGCCTGTGGGGCAAGATGGGCATGGGCCTGCGCTACCTGTACGACCGCAGCGGCCCGCTGTCGATGGCGCCGAGTCAACTCGGTGCATTTGCCCGCTCCGGGCCGGAACAGACCTCGGCCAACCTTGAATACCACGTGCAGCCGCTGTCGCTGGAGCGCTTTGGTGAACCACTGCACGCGTTCCCGGCGTTCACCGCGTCGGTCTGTGACTTGCGTCCGCAAAGCCGTGGCCGGGTAGAAATCCGTTCTGCGAACCCGCAGGAAGCACCGCTGATACAGCCTAATTATCTGAGCCATCCGGAGGACTTGCGGGTCGCCGCCGATGCGATTCGTCTGACCCGGCGCATCGTTGCCGCCCCGGCCCTGAAGGCGTTCAAACCGGTCGAGTACCTGCCCGGCGACAGCCTGCAAAGCGAAGAACAACTGCACGAAGCCGCCGCACGGATCGGCACCACGATTTTCCATCCGGTGGGCACTTGCCGAATGGGCAACGACGCCGATGCGGTAGTCGACGCCGAACTGCGCGTGCACGGCATTCCCGGCCTGCGCATCGCCGACGCCTCGATCATGCCGCGCATCACCTCGGGCAACACCTGTTCGCCTACGCTGATGATCGCCGAAAAGGCGGCGCAGCTGATCCTCAACCCGGTAGTAAACACCAACCCTGTGGAGCGGGCTTGCCCGCGATGACGGTGTGACATTCAACGTTCATGCTGGATGATCCACCGCAATCGCGGGCAAGCCCGCTCCCACAAGGACATCACAAGTTTCACGGACATCGAGCATCACCCCTGCAAGGAATACGCAACATCAGTGGAACAACAAAAACAATCACTGTGAGGGATACCGATATGTCAGAACATGTTCAGCCCCTGGAAGACGTGCGCAGCGCGGGCACCAGCCAGGAAACCCAGAAAGTCATCTTCGCCTCGTCACTTGGCACGGTGTTCGAGTGGTATGACTTTTTCCTCTATGGCGCCCTCGCGGCGGTGATCAGCAAGCAGTTTTTTGCCGGGGTCAACGACACCACGGCGTTCATTTTTGCGCTGATGGCCTTTGCCGCCGGTTTCATCGTCAGGCCATTCGGCGCCCTGGTGTTCGGTCGATTGGGGGACATGATCGGCCGCAAATACACCTTCCTCGCCACCATCGTCCTCATGGGCGTGGCCACCTTCTGCGTCGGTTTGTTGCCGACCTACGCCAGCATCGGCATCGCCGCACCGATCATCCTCGTGGTGCTGCGCATGCTTCAGGGCCTGGCCCTGGGCGGTGAATACGGCGGCGCCGCGACCTATGTGGCGGAGCACGCACCCATCGGCAAACGCGGTTTCCACACCAGCTGGATTCAATCCACCGCCACCCTCGGCCTGTTGCTGTCGCTGCTGGTGGTACTCGGTTGCCGCTACTTCACTGGCGATCAGTTCGAAGTCTGGGGCTGGCGTATTCCGTTCCTGTTTTCGATCGTTCTGCTGGGCATCTCGACCTGGATTCGCCTGAGCCTGCATGAATCCCCCGCCTTCGTGAAAATGAAAGAAGAAGGCAAGCTCTGCAAATCACCGATCCGCGATTCCTTCGGCAAATGGGAAAATCTCAAGGTCGTGCTGATCGCCCTGTTCAGCATCAATGCCGGGCAAGCCGTGACCTTCTACGCGGCGCAGTTCTACGTGCTGTTCTTCCTCACCCAGTTCCTGAAGATGGACCCGGCCGTGGCCAACGGCTTGCTGATCGTCAGCGTGACCATTGGCGCACCGTTCTTCATCTTCTTCGGCTGGCTGTCGGACAAGGTCGGGCGTAAACCGATACTGATGCTCGGCCTGTTGCTGGCCACCGTGCTGTACTTCCCGATCTTCAAGACCCTGGCCCACTACGCCAACCCGGCCATCGACCTGGCCAGCCGCCAGGCGCCGATCACCGTACTGGCCGACCCGGCCACGTGCACCTTCCAGTTCGATCCGGTGGGCAAGGCGAAATTTGATAGCCCGTGCGACAAGGTCAAGACCTTCCTGGTCAAGCAAGGCCTGCCCTACCAAAGCGCCGTGGCCCCGGCCGGCAGCGGCGTGCAGGTCAGCGTCGGCGACGTGAAGATCGACGGTTTCGACGAAGCCGCATTGCGTGGCGCGGTGACCCTCGCCGGTTACCCGCAACAGGCTGATATGCAGCAGATCAACAAACCGATGATCGTCGCCCTGATCGTGGCGCTGATCATCATTTCCGCCATGTGCTACGGCCCACTGGCAGCGCTGATGGTCGAACTGTTCCCGACCCGCATCCGCTACACCTCGATGTCGCTGCCCTACCACATCGGCAACGGCTGGTTCGGCGGGTTCCTGCCGACCGTGTCGTTTGCATTGGTGGTCTACACCGGGGACATCTTCTACGGACTCTGGTACCCGGTGCTGATCACCGGGGTGAGCCTGGTGGTGGGAATGATCTGCCTGCGTGAGACGCGCAACGTCGATCTGAACAAGAACTGACACCCACCCACTGCAGGAGCCGGTTTGCTGGCGATAACGGTCATCAGGCGACACTTGCGTCGACTGTTGCCCCGCATCGCCAGCAAGCCGGCTCCTACTGGTTTAGGCTAACCTGAGCCAACGAATCGTCACCTCTGAGATCAAGGCACCGGCATGATCATTTCTTCTGCATCCGACTATCGCGAGGCAGCACGTCGCAAACTCCCACGCTTTTTGTTCGACTACATCGATGGCGGCGCTTACGCGGAACATACGCTGAGGGCCAACAGCGCCGACCTGACCGGCATCAGCCTGCGCCAGCGCATCCTGAAAAACGTCGAAACCCTGAGCCTCGAAACCACCCTCTTCGATCAGCCCCTTTCAATGCCGATCATCCTCGCGCCGGTGGGGCTGACGGGCATGTTCGCCCGCCGGGGTGAAGTGCAGGCCGTGAAAGCGGCGCAGAACAAGGGCATTCCCCTGTGCCTGTCCACCGTCTCGGTGTGTTCGATCGAGGAAGTCGTCGCGCAAAGCGAACAATCCATCTGGTTTCAGCTGTATGTGCTGAAGGACCGTGGCTTCATGCGAAACGCCCTGGAACGGGCGAAGGCTGCGGGGGTGAAGAACCTGGTGTTCACCGTCGACATGCCCACTCCCGGCGCCCGCTACCGCGACGCGCACTCGGGCATGTCCGGCCCGTTTGCGTCATCGCGGCGCATGCTGCAGGCGATGACCCGTCCCGACTGGGCCTTCAACGTCGGCCTCATGGGCCGCCCCCATGATCTGGGGAACATCTCGAAGTACCTCGGCAAAGCCGTGACGCTTGAAGACTACATGGGCTGGCTGGCGAACAACTTCGACCCGTCGATCAGCTGGAGCGACCTGGAATGGATTCGTGATTTCTGGAAAGGCCCGATGATCATCAAAGGCATCCTCGATCCCCAGGATGCGAAAGACGCAGTGAGTTTCGGCGCCGATGGCATCGTCGTGTCGAACCACGGCGGCCGGCAGCTGGACGGTGTGCTCTCGACCACCAAGGCATTGCCGCCGATCAAGCAAGCCATCGGCGATGACCTGACGGTGCTGGTCGACTCGGGTATCCGCTCGGGGCTGGACGTTGTGCGTATGCTCGCGCTGGGCGCCCAAGGCGTGTTGCTGGGGCGTTCGATGGCTTACGCGCTGGCGGCCGATGGTCAACGCGGGGTGGAAAACATGCTGGATATTTTCGCCAGGGAAATGCGCGTGGCGATGACGTTGACCGGGGTGACGTCGATAGCCCAGATCGACGAAAGCACGCTGGTGCAGGCAATCAGAAGTGCCGACTGACGATGATCGTTGCCGCGGTATGCGCAACGACTCGTCAGCCGGAACGACCCTCACTCGTCGAGTTCAACGACCTCGAATTTCACCTGGTCAGGATAAAACGCCATGTAATTCTGAATCTGCGCCACCGACACCTTGGGATTTTCATAACTCCACACTGCGTTCGCACCTTCATGCCCTGGAATTTGCAAACTGAAGTAGCTGGCATCCCCCTTGTACGGGCAATAACTGGTGTGATCGGTGCGGGCGTAATACTTCTCGTCGATGTCCTCGCGGGGCACGTAGTACACCGGCGGATAATTGGCCTCAAGCAACACCAGCGCGCGGGAGGACGCCGCGACCTGGATCCCGTGAAACTTCACCAGCAGGCAACCGGGCTGCTCGGCGATGGTGATGACAGGGCTGGGACCTGAGCTTTTCATGGAAATCTTCCTCATGACGGTGATGGAATTGTGGGAGCCCCACCTGCTTGTGGCGAGGGAGCTTGCTCCCGCTGGGCTGCGAAGCGGCCCCCGATAATCGAATGTGTGATCAGTCAGGTATAAACCATCTTTAGCAATCACGACTGCTTCACAGCCGAATGGGTGCTGGAAACACCAAGCTGTACATCCATACAGATAATGATTGCTCCGGCGCGCCTCACCCGCCATTCTGTGCACCTCCCCGGACACTGATCGACGATGGTGGTTATGCGGCTGTACCTCTGTGAAAAACCTTCCCAGGCCAAAGACATCGCGGCCGTGCTCGGCGCCAGACGCCGTGGCGACGGCTGCTGGCTGGGCACGGACGTCACGGTCACCTGGTGCATCGGCCATCTGCTGGAAACCGCACCGCCGGATGCCTATGACGCGCGCTACAAGCGCTGGGTGCTGGCCGACCTGCCGATCATTCCGGACAAATGGAAGATGACCGTCAAGCCGCGTACGGCGAGCCAGTACAAGGCGGTCAAACGCCTGCTCGGCGAAGCCTCGGAACTGATCATCGCCACCGACGCCGACCGTGAGGGCGAGATGATCGCCCGGGAACTGGTGGAACATTGCCGGTATCGCGGCCCGATCCGCCGCTTGTGGCTGTCGGCGCTGGACGACGCCTCGATCCGCAAGGCCCTCGCGGCGCTCAAGCCTGGCGCCGAAACCTTCAGCCTCTACCATTCCGCGCTGGGACGCAGCCGGGCCGACTGGTTGATCGGGATGAACATGAGCCGGTTGTTTACCCTGCTCGGCCGCCAGTCCGGGTATCAGGGCGTGTTGCCGGTGGGCCGGGTGCAAACCCCGACCCTGCGCCTGGTGGTGGATCGCGATCGCAGCATTGCCGACTTCGTCCCGGTCGCCTACTGGGCCATCGACGTGCAGTTGCTGCATGACAGCACTGCCTTTACCGCGCAATGGCGCGCGGCGTCCGAGGTTTGCGACGATCAGGATCGCTGCTTGAATCAGGCGCTGGCCCAGCAGGCAGCCGCAGCCATGGTGGGCGCAGCAAGTGCCAGGGTCATCAAGCTGCGCACCGAGCGCATGCGTGAAGTCGCGCCACTGCCGTTCGATCTGGGCACGTTGCAGGAAGTCTGCTCGAAGAAGCTCGGGCTCGGCGCCCAGGAAACTCTCGACATCGCCCAGGCGCTCTACGAAACCCACAAGGTGATCACCTACCCGCGCAGTGACTGCGGCTATTTGCCCGTCAGCCAGCACAGCGAGGCTCCGGCCATTCTCGCCGCGCTCAGGCAAGCCGATCCGGCACTGGATGCCTTGCGCGATCATCTGGAGCCCCATCGGCGTTCACGGGCCTGGAACGATGCCAAGGTCAGCGCGCACCACGGCATCATTCCCACCGCGGCGGCGAAAAACCTCGAACGCCTGACCGGCAAGCACCGCGCGGTCTATACGCTGATCCGGGCACGCTATCTCGCACAGTTTCTGCCCAACCACGAATACGACCGTACCCAGGCCGACTTCGACTGTGCCGGTGAAGCCTTGCGCGCGGTTGGCAAACAGATCGTCGAACCCGGCTGGAAACGCGCCCTGCCCGAGGCCCTCGCTCCGGCCAAGGGTCGAGAAGCCCCGGCGCCGCAAACCTTGCCCAACCTGCGCGAAGGGATCGATTGCGCAGTGGCCAACGTGCAACTCAAGGACCTCTGGACCCAGCCACCCAAACCGTTCACCGAGGGCGACCTGATCAAGGCGATGAAAAACGTCGCCAAACTGGTGGAAGATCCGTTGCTCAAGCAAAAACTCAAGGACACCACCGGCATCGGCACCGAAGCAACCCGCGCGTCGATCATCCAGGGCTTGCTCGACCGTGGTTATCTGATCAAGAACGGTAAGGCGCTTTCTGCCACGCCAGCCGCGTTCAGTCTGATCGATGCGGTACCGCGCGCCATTGCCGATCCGGGCACCACGGCCATTTGGGAGCAGGCACTGGACATGGTGCAGAGCGGTGAAATGAGCCTCGAAGAGTTCGTCACCAAACAGGCGGCGTGGATGAGCAAGCAAGTCAGCCGATGCGCCGGCCTGAGCCTGACCATCAGTGGCCCGGCGAGCCCTGCCGGACGCGCTGCAACACCATGGAAAAACAAGCGCAAACCCACCAAGCGCAAAACGGCGGCTGGCAGCAAACGCCCGGCGAAACCGGCGAGCAAGGCTTGAACCGTTCGCTATCGATAACGCAACACTTGTAGGCGCCGGCTTGCTGGCGATGGGTGCACCGCGCTCACCGAGACCACACGCGTAATCGTTAACGACCATCGCCAGCAAGCCGGCTCCTACAGGGATCGTGCCCACGCGGAAAAATACGCCGGACTATCCTTGCCAGAAGGACATCAGGAGCCCCTCGCCATGCCCTCGATAACGCTGCACGCCGCCCATCGCGACGAACTGGAAACCATTGAAAACCTGATGCAGTTCTACACCTACGACTTCAGCGAATGGTTACCGCTGACCTTGGGCGAATCCGGTTTTTTCCAGCTCCGGGCCCTGCCGGACTATTGGGACAAACCCGCGACCCGGCCGTTTTTGATCCGGGTCGACGGCGAACTGGCGGGTTTCGTGACCGTGGATGGCGACACTCACCTGCCCGGCGCCCAATTCAACATCGGCTATTTGTTTGTCAGTCGACGCTTTCGTGGCCAGGGTGTCGCGAAGTTTGTCGTTTCCACCCTCTTGAGCCGGTTTCCCGGTCAATGGCAAATTTTCCACATCGAGGCCAACCCGCCTGCGCGGCAGTTCTGGGCCGCCGTGATGCCCGGTATTAGCGCAGGCCGATTCACTCGGCATTCGCTCATGGCAGAAGGTTACCCCTGCACCTTTTACCGCTTCGAGGCACCCTCGCCGTCAACCTGACCGGCGCTTTTTTTAATTCCCCACAGCTTTGTCCGACAATATGTAGTGCTTGAAAATAATCACTACAAAACCGTTGACGAGCACGATTTGCCCTTGCATGATGCAGACGTCTCCCCGATCGGGAGTACACGCAACACGCTTGAGCAAGCTCGTCTGACCGCCGAGCTGTTTTTTCCGGATACACGCTGCCCACAAGGCAGATTGAAGAAGCTGACCTGGCCTGAACGTCCAGTACAAGGACGAGAAGCGCTGGCGATCCATCCTCATGAAGCTTGTGGCCGACCCTGAAAACGTCGGCAGGGGCCAAAGGTAATCGCTGCTTCTCTTCGTTGTGACGCTATTGCGTAGCAGTTATTCAACACGACTACATGCAACAGACGCGGGACCTCGTCGCTTATGACGGACGACTGCTGACGTCCTGGTTTCGGTGCCAGGGATCAACTAACCGATGGGCTACTTGTATTAGCGAATCAACTTTGAAAGATCACCAAATGGTCAAGGGGGCTTTAATCATGAATCTGAACAATCAACCTACTATCGAAGAACTGGCTCGTATGTTCGCTGCGCAAAAAGACAGCCACGACAGCCATATCCTGTGGATCAGCAAATCGGGTCAGGTTCACATTGACTGCCTGTCGCCACATGCCCATGAAGCGGAGTTCGACCAGAACAACCAGAACCTGCTCGCCCGACTGAAGATGTACCGCCGCGGCCAGGGCTATGTCGGCAAGAAAGCCGCGGCCGACAAGGACTTCATCGGCAATGTTCTGCAAACGCTGAAACAGGCTTGGGACTCGATGCAGAACAAGAACGAAGTTCGGGTGATTGATCGGTTCTACTAATTGAAATGAGTCATTGCTGACTTATAAATAAAAAGGGCCTGCTCTTAATTAGAGCAGGCCCTTTTTTTGTCCAGCAGGATCACTCAGCGTTTGACGCCCAGATCGACCTGGGTCATGCGGCTGCGAATGGTGAACACGCCATCGCCAGAAAGAATCGCACTGCGCGCAAACAGGCGCCCGCTCTCCCAGTTCGACAAACCCAGTTCCGGCTTATTGAGCGCGTACTGGCCATCGACCCAACGGGTGATGCCGTTGCCAACGAAAGGCGCGTTGACGGCGTTATAAAAACGCTCCTGCGCCGCCGCGTCTTCGCTGATCAGCGATACGGTGAACTGCGGGCTGTAGCGATTGAACAAGGCGATGGCGCTGTCCAGGTCGTCGACGATTTTCAGGCTGACTTCCGGGGTTTCTTCCCATTCCCACTCGCGGCCCAGTTGATCCTCGGGCAGCGGTTCGGCCAGTGCTTCGGTCTGGTAGCCTTCGGCGCGATACACCTCGACGGTTGCATTCAGCCAATCCGCCGGAAGGAATGCCTCGCTGCCTTCTACGATGTGCAACTTGCAGCCTTGGCCCCGGGCCTTGCCAGCCTGCTGCAAGGCATCGAGAAACACCGGCACCAGTTCGCCGGCACGGTCACGTTGGATCAGGCACACATTCAGGGTGTTACAGACTTTACGGTCGAGGGAATTGCGCACCACGCTGGCGAAGCGGGTGGTATCGGCGGCGGTATCAGCAACGAGCCACGCGCCACCGGTGCCGTGCAGGCTGACAGCGGTGCCGGCCTGTTGCGCGATACTGCCCAACTGGCTGACCGCACGTCCCGAACCCCGGGCCACGGCCAGCGACAGGCGCCGGTCGGCGAACATCGCCCAACCGGCTGCGTGATTGACGCTTTCCACCAGCGACACCGCGCCGCTCGGCAACCCGGCATCGCTCAGTGCCGGATTCAGAGCATGGGCAACAATCGCCTGGGCGGTGCCCAATGCATCGCTGCCGATGCGCAGCACCGCCGTGTTCCCGGTGCGCAACACGCCAGCGGCATCGGCGAAGACATTCGGCCGGCCTTCGAAAACAAACGCGACGATGCCCAGCGGTGAGACCACTTGCTCGACCTTCCAGCCATCGTGCTCGACGCAGCTGATCACCTTACCGCGCGTGGCCGAGGCATCACGCCAGGCGCGCAGGCCGGCAATCATGTCGCGGCGCATGCGTTCATCGGCCAGCAAACGCGTGGTCGAACGACCACGGGCCTTGGCCCGCTCGATGTCGGCCTGGTTGGCCGCTTCGATCAAGGCCCAGCAATCCGCAGTTTCCAGGCGTTGGGCGAACAGATCGAAGAAGGTGCTGATCGCCTGATCCGACACCGCCGACATCGCGGTAAACGCTGCTTCAGCACGCTCGATGGCCACGGCAGCGGCCTGCTGGTCAGCCACCGGGATCAGCAACAACTCACCGCTGACCTGTTCCACCAGCAGGTGATCTCCGGGCTGGAAGCGTGCCGCCAATTCGGGGCTGACCACAGTGACACGGTTACCAGCGAAAGGGATCGGCGTGCCAGCGACTAGACGTTCGAGCGCAAGAGACATGAAGCGGATTCACCAAGTAATGGTCGGGCAGAAAATGTATAGCAAAAGTCCCCGAGCGTCATCCGCCCCAAAGGCATGCTTCTCCAGAAGACCGGTGATTGCTGTGTGCGAGCTGGCTCGCGATGAGGCCCGGTCAGTCGAAATCAATGTTGACTGTCAGACCGCTATCGCGAGCAAGCGCGCTCCTACAGGGGTATGCGGTGCTTTGAGATTGCTACGTATCACAGTGTGTACAGCTCCGCCCCTGACACAACAGACCTTCAATTCCCGGCGCGCAAGACACAACACAGATACACCCGCCTGCTGAAATTCACCTGTCGCTAACGGGCACACGTCGCCCACCCTCACAGACTTGAAAGAGACTACCGTCCATGAGCACTTCGATTTCGTCGGCCGTCAAAGGCCTGCACCTGAACCTGGATCGCGCCGGTAACTGGATCGCGCCTTTGACACTGCGAGTGTTTCTGGCCTGGGAGTTCTTCGAGTCGGGCCTGGAGAAATTCAATGGCGAAAACTGGTTCGCCGACATTCAGGACCGCTTCCTGTTTCCGTTCAACCACCTGCCGGCGACGCTGAACTGGGAACTGTCGATGTGGGTGGAATTGATCTGCGCCCTCGCCTTGCTGGTCGGTTTGGCCACACGGTTTTCAGCGATCAGCCTGATTGTGGTCACCATCGTCGCAACCGCCGCCGTGCACTGGCCCGCGGACTGGTCGAGCCTGAGCGAACTGGCACAAGGTTACTCGATCACCAACAAAGGCTACGGCAACTTCAAGCTGCCGCTGATCTACCTCGCCGCACTGGTGCCGTTGCTGCTCTCGGGGCCGGGCAAGTTCAGTCTCGATGCGTTGCTGGCGCGGTTCTTCTGGCGTCGCAGTCATAGCTGATACCCACTGGCCAAACAAAAGGGGACTTGCATGAAGTCCCCTTTTCTACCTCCTTGGCCGATGCCCGGTCAGAGCTGGTTGGCCACCGCCATGTTCACAAACCGCGTGTCGAATCGCAGCTTGATGTTGTTCGTGTCCCCCAGAGTAGAACCATCGGCGAACTGCATGCCCACTGCGTCAGCACTGGTAGCCGCCTGACCGAGCAATCCCTTGGCGAAAGAGAACGTGCGAACCTTGTCCATGGTCTGGCGAATAGCCTCGGAACTGGCAAACTCAAGAGCCGTGGCGGGTGTGTAAAAAAGCATGGTCTGCGTCAGTTGGTCTTCGTAGCCCTTAAGGTCGGTGCCCGAGCGCTCGGCCATTGAGCTGCGTGCGGCGCGCGCCTGTTCATTGTCGCCAGACATCAATTGCAAGGTCTCGAACCATGCGCCCACCAGCGCCTTGCCCAACTCAGGATTGGCCGCCAGCGTCTCGGTGTTGACCGCCATCATGTCGATGATTTCCCCCGGAATCTCTTTGGACGTGAAGACTTGAGTCGCCGTGGGGGATTGCTTCATCACCATGCTCAACTGTGGGTTCCACAACGCGGCTGCAGTGACGCCAGTAGTGGAGAAAGAAGCCACCGCATCGGCGTCTGAGGTGTTCATGATCTTGATGTCACGCTGGCTCAGACCATGAATATCCAGAGCCCTGGACATCAGGTAGTCGGAAACCGACAGCTCCACCAGGTTGACCTGCTGGCCTTTGATATCGGCGAAGGTCTTGCCGTGCTTGAGGATGATGGCATCGTTGCCATTGGAGTAATCTCCCAGAATCAAACCAGTGGTATCGACCCCGTTCGCGCTCGGAATGGTCAACGCATCCATGTTGGTCATGCCGCAGGCATCGAATGCGCCCGCGGCGTACTGGTTGATCGATTCGATGTAGTCATTGAGCTGTACCAGTTCGATTTTGATGCCGTATTTTTTTGCCCATTTGTCGATGATCCCGTGTTCGCTGGCATACCCCCACGGCATCCAGCCGGAATAAATCGACCAGGCCACCTTGAACTCCTGCTTTTTCTCAGCGGCCGACGCGCTGAAAGCCAGACAGGACAATGCCAGCAACACAGCGGTGAAACGGTAAAAAACGCACGAGAATGCCTTCATGGAAACCTCACGGGTTATGAATGGGGTGACGCGTTGGGTTCAAACGACTGGCCGGGTGTAACGGCTCAATGTCGGGGCTTCGCGCTCATACCATTGCGCAGCATCACCGTTGAACCCGGTGGCTTGCGCGTAATGGACAAGGGGTTCCAGCGTATCGATGGCAAATAGTCGCTCACGGGCAATGCCATCGACCTGCAGCCGTTGGCTGACGTGAACGCCATCTTCCAGCCAGTCGAAACCGTCCAGCGGCATCAGCGGCTGACGAACGCGCGCAGCGCAGGTGGAAAGGGTTACCGAATAGCCATCAACCAAAGAACCTTGGGCGACTGAGGTTTCAAAGTTGAATGCGCGACTCAGCCAGTGCGGGTCATCGCCCAAGCGCGCGACCCTATCGCGCAGCATCTCCCCCTTCGGTTCACTCTCCAGCGGCTGTGCCCGTCCCAGCACCATCGCTGCATAGTCACCGCAGACGACCACGCCGCCACCCCGGTGGCGCACGATGCCGCTCTCCAGCTCCCTGTCCTCCACCAGACGCAAACCGATCAATGCACCTGGCGCAGACGATTGCAGCCGCCAGTCTTCGACGTATGCGCCACTGGGCGCCAATTCGATCATGCAGTTGCCGATACGCTTCAATACACCAGGTTCCGGCCAGCGGTTATGCAGCTGAAAGGACGTATCGGTATGCCAGCTCAGGGTGTCGCCTTCCCAGGCACACAAAGCTTCCCAACCTTCGTAATTAGCCAGTTGCTGCAACTCCTCAACGGTACAGGCGGCCAGCGGCTTGGCGGGCACTTGATGTTGCTCGATCGGCAGACGCAAATCGAGGGTGAAGTTACGGCTTTGAAACCAGCAGACGTGGGTCTGGGTATCGGTCAGACCGTCGGCGAAGCTGATCGCCTGGCGCTTGTAGTAACCCAGCATCCAGTCTGGAACGCCATGGGCAGGCTGTTGCGCGAAGCGGGTGACAAGTTCTGACAGGTGCATGTCAAACCTCCATCGCGTTGGCGGCGCGACCGAAAGAAGACAGGCCCTTGGCGCCGTCCGGCAAGCTCAGTTCACCACTGGCCAGCCGCTGCTTGAGGTAGCGGAACGTCTGCAAGGTTTGCGCATATAAATGATCGCCACAAACCAGCGGACCATAACGACCGGGCGTTGCCGCATTGACTAACTGAGCGATAGGTTCAATGACCGTGTCGTAATCACAAGCACAGAACATCGGAAACGAATAACGCTCCTCGGCGACTTTACGAACCCGGTGGGAAGTCGCGACGTACCGACCATTACTCAGCACTTCCAGCATGTCACCAATGTTGATGACAAAGGCCCCGTCCACCAACGGCACGTCGATCCATTGCCCCGCCCCGTTGAGTACTTCCAGGCCCGGAGCCGTCGGCAGCAGGATGGTGAAGCACTCATAATCCGTGTGCGCACCAATGCCGGGGCGATCTGTTGCTTGCGGTGAAAAGGGATAATGGATCAACCGGAGCTGACTCGGCGGCTGTTTGACGTATTGGCTGATGGCATTTTCCGGCAACCCCAATGCCAGTGCGAAGCCGCGGAAAAGCGTAAGGCTTAGGCTGAACACCGCGTCGTAGTAAGCCTTGACGTCCTGCTTGAAGCCCGGCAACGCCGGCCAGCGGTTGGCGCCAAGCATCGGTCGACGTCCCTGTGGCAACGGGTAATCGAAACCGACATCGAACGCTTCTTTGTGGTCGATGCTGCCCTCGACGAACTGCTCCTCTCCCTCAGGTACGTAACCGCTGTGGTTACTCGAATAACCGATGTAATCCTGCATTTTCTGTTCAAGCGGCTGCGCAAAATACTCCGCCGCCCGCTGCTTGAGAGCGTTGATAACCTGCGAATCGATGCCGTGCCCGGTCACGTAAAGAAATCCCGCTTGCGAGGCGGCATCTCCCAGCGCGGCAGCGGCTTCCGCCCGATCAGCCAGGTTCGTCGAAAACAGCCCGCGAATGTCCACGAGGGGCAGCGTCTTGAAGGCGGAATGAGGGGTGATGCGAGGCATTGGCGCCATTAGTAACTTCCTGATGATTAGTCAAAATGTCACCTGGTCGTCCAGATCCCACAAAGCCGTGAGGCCTCCGGGTCGTCCCGGATCTACGGCACCCGAAAAGGTGCAGGTGGGACCGAGCAATGTGCGTGCCACGTCGATTGTGGCACGCAGGGTTTACGCTTATCTCGTTGATTCTGAATGGGTATATGTGCAATCTGCAGGTTCGGAAGCATTCCTGTTGATGCACGCAAAGCACCAGAATGGAACCTTAAAGCCCGAATCAATGCGCAGTAAATGACGCCCCGTTGAATCGATAGACCGTAGACGCCGGCTCTGGACGACACTGCCCGTTATCCGCAGCCACCCCGACAATCGACCAGAGTGCCCGGGAATTCTCCCCCAACTCCCGAGCAGCCTCGGGCTTGAAACAGCGGCTCAGCACGTTATCCGGCACCAATGCATAGTCATCGGGATGCTCACGCAACCATTGCGCCGCCCGCTCAACCGTGGAATCAAGCATGCCGAAATGTACGATCGGCTGGCGGGCGAACAGCCAGTGCCCTTCGCTCCAGTTGACCAGCACCAGATCGGCGCCATGGGTCAGGGTGTTGGCCTGCGCCATGATCGATTCATTGGGGTTGGTACCGTCCCTGATCGGTTCGACAAAGCCCCGAGCGAACCACAGAGCAAACCAGGTCGCGACCAGCGCCGGGAATACTTTTCGAAAGCGAGGGCGCTGATGGAACCAGCGTTGCAGCAGCCACGGCACCAGTGGCGCGGCCACCAGCACCAGGCCCGGGAGTGCGGGGTAGATGTACAACTTGCGCTTGCCACTGCTGATGCAGAAAAACAGCACGACCAAGACCACCCAGCCCAGCAGCACCAACACCCGACCGTCGCGCTTTTGCAACTGACGCCGCCAGGCAGGCACCAGCCACGGCAACACCAGCACCAGCGGCAGCCAATACTGCGGAATGACGTTGGTGAAGAAGTACCAGAACGGTTCGCGGTGGTGCCATGCGGCGGCATAGCGCCCTGCGGTCTGGCGCAGGAGAATTTCTCGCGCATAGGCAATTTCATCAGCGCTGCCATTGAACGCGATGGACAAGGCCAGGGGCAGCAGCCAGATGGCAATGGCCGCCAGCATGATCACCCATCCGAGCAGCCACTTGCGCGCTTCACCCGGCATTGCCACCACGCCGGGCCAGCCTGTGCGAACCGCATAGGCATACGGGATCAACATCAGCGCCGGAAGAAATCCGACGCCTTTGGTGATCACGCCGATCCCCATCGCCGCGCATCCCACATAGAACCAGCGCCAGGCCGGCCCGAGCAGTAAATGTCGCGCCAGCCCGTAGAGGCCAAGGGTCGTGAACAGAATCAGGAAGCTGTCGATCTGCCCGGTGCGCAGGATGCTGTAGGTCTGGTAAGTCGCCAGGTACAGCAACGCGGCGATACGTCCGATGCGTTGGGTCCACAAGCGACGACCAAGGTCGTAGACCATTGCCGTCACCGTGACCGCCGAAAACAGCCCCGGAATATACAGCGCGATATTCGGTTTGCCGGTCAGCCAGACGAAGAACGCCACCGTCCACATGAAAATCGGCGGTTTGTCGCCGTAGATTTCCCCAGCCCGGTGCGGGATCAGCCACGAGCCGTTGTCCAGCATCTCCAGCGCCACGCCGAGGAAGCGCTCCTCATCGACGTTCTGCGCCTGACGCAACCCCAGGCCCGCACCGATCAATAACAAGGCAAAGAGCATCAGGCCCAGGCACTCGACCCGGGGTGGCAGCGTTCTGCGCATGACTTATTCCTTGAGGTCTTTGCTTCTTTTGATCAATTGCAAATTGCGCAGATAAACGATCGAGCCGAACGCCTGACCGGCGATGAACACCGGGTCCTGGCGATAGATCGCATACGCGAACAACAATGTGCTGCCGACGATGCTCAGGTACCAGAAACTGGTAGGAATCACGCTGCGTTTCTTGTATTCGCTGTACAGCCACTGCAAGACAAAACGACCGGTAAACGCAATCTGGCCGGCGAAGCCGACCATCAACCACAGGGCTTCACGGGTCAGCATCATCCTTCGATCTCCTGTGCATGGGTGTTCAGGCGGGTCCGGCGGATCAGCCACCACACCCCGACAAGATCGAGAATGCCCACCAGGGCACGGTCGAGGTTGCCGTACTTGGACACCCCGGTCGTCCGTGGCCGGTGGTTCACCGGGTGAACGATCATTCGGCCGTTGTGCCGCTGGATCAGGGCCGGAATGTAGCGATGCATGTGGTCGAAATACGGCAGGCGCAGAAACGCCGTGCGCTCGACCAGTTTCAAGCCGCAACCGGTGTCCGGCGTGGCGTCCTTGAGCAAACGGCTGCGCAGGCCGTTGGCGAAGCGCGACGCCCAGCGTTTGCTCGCGGTGTCGCGACGATTGACCCGGTGCCCTGCCACCAACTGCACATCGACCCTGCCCGGTTCGCCGCGCACCAGCGCCAGCATGCCAGGGATATCCGCCGGGTCGTTTTGCCCGTCCCCGTCGAGGGTCGCCAGCCACTGGCCGCGCGCTTCGCGGGCCGCGTGGTAAAGCGAAGTGCTCTGCCCCAGCGAACGTTCATGGTGCAGGATGCGCAAGGCGCTCAAGCCGTTGTGCTTGATCTGCCGCAGTTCGTGCAGGGTGGCATCGGTACTGCCATCGTCGACGACGATGATTTCGTAGGCCTCGTCAGCCAGCGCCACGCGGATTTCCTCAAGCAATGGCTTGAGGTTGTTCGCTTCGTTTTTTGCCGGAATCAGTACGGATACAAAAATGTCCTGGCTCATGGAGTCCCACGGCCCCGTACGGACGCACCGATCGGTGCGGTGCTACTGCTCGATAACCACGCCTGTTCCATGTTCTGTTCCACTCATGACGTTTCTAACGCGTTGTGTTGTCATGAAGCTTGTAGAACAGAAATGTTTCAGTTTCGGTGGTCTGGATGAATTGCGAACGGTGTTCCCCTTAAAAGCGACTACTTCGCATCCCCGCCTTGGGGCTTGTAGAACTTGAACAACCCGATGTTCGCGGTGTTGGTGTACTCCTTGGCCCAATTGGGTTTCACCGTGCGGTCGTGGAAGTAAAGTGCGCCTTTGGTGCGATCCGGCAGTTGCTTGTTCAGCGCCTTGCGCGCGATTTCCTTGGCCATCGCGTAAGGCACTTCCTCCTGAACCGAGTCGGCGCGCCCGTCACACCACCAGGAGAACTGGCAGTTCCTGGTTTCCGAGCCTTGCTTGACCACACCGCAAACCGTATCGGGAAAACCTCCATGACCGAGGCGGTTCATGACCACGTTGGCCACCGCTTCCATATCGGCAGCGTCCTTGCCTTTGGCCTCCCAGTAGATCGACCGGGCGAGACAGGTAATAGCGTCGTCCAGCGGCGCCTTGCCCGCCGGGTCCACGGCCTGCACTTCGGGTTGGGTGATGGCTTCAGACTTGGGGACCGGTGCCGGACTGCTGTTGTCGGCAGCCTTCTGCTCCAGTACCTCGGCCTTGTCTTCGGCGACTTTTCGGGTTTGCTGTTGATCGGCGGCGAATGCCGGACCGGCGAGCACTATCAGGGCGAGGCAGGTAGCTATCCAGTTATGGCGCATGGTTGGACAATACTCTGGTGGCAGTTCGCTTGAGTGTAGTAGTGAAATGATTGCACTTGCGCCACAACTTTCGGGAAAATCCGTTGCCTGTGACAAGGTAACTTCGCGCATCATGGGCGCAGTCAGCTCAAGGAGATATCCATGCGTTTCCTACCATCCGCCCTGCGTTTTGCCGGTTTGTCAGTGGGCCTGCTGTTGGCCGCCAGCGCCGTGGCGAGCGAAGAGTCGCAGTTGATCGAATCGATCAACGTCTATCGCAGCCAGTTGCAACGTTGCGCCGGCCAGGTCTCATCGGAATTGCCACCGCTGGCGGCCGACCCACGTTTGGCGCTGTCGGCCACCAGCATCGGCAATTTGCAGCAGGCCATGGTGACGGCGGGCTACCCGATGAAGAACGTGCAGGCGATCAGCCTCTCCGGGCCGCGCGATGCGTCATCGGCGATGAAAGCGATTCAGGAAAGTTTTTGCCAGATCGTGCTCGACCCGCAATTTGTCGATGTCGGCGTGAGCCGCCAGGACCGTGAGTGGCGAATTGTCGTGGCGCGTCCACTGTTGAGTGCACGCTTGGGTGACTGGCAGGCCGAAGGCCAGAAGTTACTCACCGAACTCAATGCCGCACGCACCAAACCGCGCCAGTGCGGCACGCAAGCGTTCAACGCGACCACGCCACTGGCCTGGAACGCTACGCTCGGCGCCGCCGCCGAAGCCCACTCCCGCTCGATGGCCAACAACAATTTCTTCGACCACAAGGATCGCGACGGCCGTACCCCGGGCGACCGCGCGGAGCTGGCCGGCTACAACTTCCAGCAAATCGGCGAAAACATCGCCGCCGGGCAAGACACCGTGCGCAAAGTCGTCGACGGCTGGCTGGCCAGCCCAGGCCACTGCGCCAACCTGATGAACCCACAGTTCAACGAATTGGGCGCGGCGTATGCCAATGATCCGAAGAGTGATGCAGGGATTTACTGGACGGCGATGTTTGGCGCGCAGTAGATCCCATCATAGATCCGCTCGATCAAGCGGTTACTGATACTGATTGGACGTCCCTGCCCGATGCTCTTAGTCTGCGCACAAGCCGTTAATCGCGGAGTACGCCACACCAGACGCCACGCGGGGATGTCATGTCGGAACGAATTTTGATCGATGGGTTCTCCCGCCGCGTGGACTATCTGCGGATGTCGGTCACTGACCGGTGCGATTTCCGTTGCGTGTATTGCATGGCCGAGGACATGCAGTTTCTGCCGCGCCAACGGGTGCTGACCCTGGAAGAGATTTATCAAGTAGCCGAAAGCTTCGTCGCGCTGGGCACCCGCAAGATTCGCCTGACCGGTGGCGAACCGCTGATTCGCAAGGGCGTGGTGCAACTGTGCGAAAAGATCGCCGCCCTGCCCGGCCTGCGTGAATTGTGCATGACTACCAACGGCTCGCAGTTGGCCAAACTGGCCCGGCCGCTGTTCGACGCCGGGGTCAGACGCCTCAACATCAGCCTTGACTGCCTGGACCCGCAACGCTTTCGCGAACTGACCCGCACCGGTGATCTGGCTCAAGTGATCAAGGGCATCGACGCCGCAATCCATGCAGGCTTTCGCCATACCAAACTCAATTGTGTGGTGATGAAGGGCCGCAACGATCACGAGATCAATGATCTGGTGAGCTTTGCCATCGAGCGCAATCTCGACATTTCCTTCATTGAAGAAATGCCGCTGGGCATCATCGATGAACACAGCCGCGCCGAATCGTTTTTCGCAAGCAGCCAGGTCCGCGAACGAATCGCCGAACGCTACACGTTGATTGAATCCGCCGAGTCGACCCAAGGCCCGTCGCGCTACTGGCGGCTGGCCGAGGCACCGCAGATTCGCCTGGGGTTCATTTCGCCCCACAGCCACAACTTCTGCGACACCTGCAACCGGGTGCGGCTGACGGTGGAGGGTCGCTTGCTGCTGTGCCTGGGCAATGAGCATTCTGTGGATTTGAAGGCCGTGTTGCGTAGCCATCCAGGGCAGCCCGAACGCCTGGAGAAAGCCATCATCGAAGCGATGAAACTCAAGCCCTATCGACACAGTTTCGAGGTGAACGACGAGGTTCAGGTCGTTCGCTTCATGAACATGACCGGCGGCTGAAACCGACGATCGTCAGAGCCAAATCATCGATCTGCTTGTCCAGCAAGCGGTTCAGATGAAACATCGACTTTCCAAATCGCTCAAGCATCGCTAGTGTCATCGCCTCCACGCGCATCGACACAAGGAGCTCAGGCTTGAGCGTCTCACCCGAACCGGAACAGTCCCTGCCTCAAGCCATCAGCCTGCGCGAAGCCTTGCGCTTCTGGATCAAGCTCGGCTTCATCAGTTTCGGCGGACCGGCGGGACAGATTTCGATCATGCATCAGGAGCTGGTCGAGCGCCGGCGCTGGATCTCCGAGCGACGCTTTTTGCACGCGCTCAACTACTGCATGTTGCTGCCCGGTCCCGAGGCCCAGCAACTGGCGACCTACATCGGCTGGCTGATGCACCGCACCTGGGGTGGCGTGATCGCGGGTGTGCTGTTTGTGCTGCCATCGCTGTTCATCCTGATCGGCTTGTCCTGGGTGTACATCGCCTTCGGTGAAGTGCCGGTGGTGGCTGGCCTGTTTTACGGGATCAAGCCGGCGGTGACGGCGATCGTATTGCAAGCCGCCCACAGGATCGGCTCGCGGGCATTAAAGAACGGCTGGCTGTGGGGCATCGCTGCCGCATCCTTCGTCGCGATCTTTGCGCTGAACGTGCCGTTTCCGCTGATCGTGCTCGGTGCCGCGGTGATCGGTTACTTCGGCGGGCGCCTGGCACCAGAAAAATTCCGCGCCGGTGGCCACAGCGCTGCGCGAAAAACCTTCGGCCCGGCACTCATCGACGATGACACACCACCGCCTGAGCACGCCCATTTCAGCGGCCGGAAGGTGATACGCCTGGCCGTGATCGGTGTGTTCCTGTGGACATTGCCCATGGCCACACTGACCGCGTTGTTCGGCTGGGACGGCACGCTCACGCAAATGAGCTGGTTCTTCACCAAAGCGGCGCTGCTGACGTTTGGTGGCGCTTACGCGGTGTTGCCGTATGTCTATCAGGGCGCAGTCAGTCATTACGGATGGCTGACGCCGACGCAGATGATCGACGGCCTGGCGCTGGGTGAAACCACGCCCGGGCCGCTGATCATGGTGGTGGCGTTCGTCGGCTTTATCGGGGGCTACGTGCTGCAAGTCTTCGGCCCGGACCAGGCCTTTGTCGCCGGTGCCGTCGCGGCAACGCTGGTGACCTGGTTCACCTTCCTGCCTTCGTTCCTGTTCATCCTCGTCGGCGGGCCGTTGGTGGAATCGACGCACAACGAACTGAAATTCACCGCACCGTTGACGGCGATCACCGCTGCCGTGGTGGGGGTGATTCTCAACCTGGCATGCTTTTTCGGTTACCACGTGCTTTGGCCCAAAGGCTTCGACAATCCCCTGGACTGGCCCTCGTTGCTGATCGCCATTGCGGCGGCCATTGCCTTGTTCCGCTTCAAGCGGGGCGTGATCGAAGTGTTGATCGGCTGTGGGTTGATCGGTCTTGGCGTGCACCTGCTGCGGTGAATGAAACATTTACAGGCGTCGCATTCCCCCCTAGTATCCAGACACGCCCGGCTGGCAGGTCCACCTGCCGCCGACGAACTCCAATGCCGGAAACATCCGTTATGAACCGCATTGTCAACCTGCCCATGGCCTTGAGCCGTTCCAAACTCCGTCACTCCGCACGTCCGCCGGATAGCACCCTGCTCGCCTGATCGCGCCCCAAACGCGTAGAGCCCCCTCCTTCGCTAATCCTTTGCCTGCATGCCCCGGATCTGTGTATCCGTCGTCGTGCCGAGGCCCGAATCCGTGCGTCCGCAGGACGCCAACGTGAGTGACGAACCATGAAATTCGCAGCCCTTGAAGACGCCCAGACTTTTCTGGCGAACAACCCTGATATCGACATGATCGAGCTGTTCATTCTCGATGCCAACGGCGTGCCGCGCGGCAAACTGTTGCACCGCGAAGAACTGCTGGCGGTGTATGAAAGCGGTCGTCCGCTGCCCAGCACCATCCTCGGCCTGACCTTGCAGGGCGACGATGTCGAGAACTCCGGGCTGGTCTGGGATGTGGGCGACATCGATTGCCGTGCCTACCCCCTCGAAGGCAGTCTGGTGCGGTTGCCGTGGCGGCAGATTCCGACGGCCGCGGTGCAAGTCAGCATGCACCCGCAACAAGGCATGCCGGCGAGCATCGCCGACCCGCGCCACCTGCTGATCAACGTGATCGAGCGTTTGAAGGCCGAGGGTTACTACCCGGTCATGGCGTGTGAGCTGGAGTTCTACTTGCTCGATGCCAAGCGCGATCATCTCGGCCGCCCGCAACCGGCGCTGGATGCTGACGGCGGTCGACCGCAACACACCCAGGTATACGGCCTGCGCGAGCTGGAACAGATCGAACCGTTCCTCGCCGACCTCTATTCGGCGTGCAAACTCCACGGCATTCCAGCGCGCACGGCGATTTCCGAATACGCACCGGGCCAGGTGGAAATCACCCTGGAACACGGCGATGCCTTGCAGGCGATGGACCAGGCAGTACGCTACAAACGCCTGGTCAAAGCCATTGCCCACCAGCACGGCATGCAAGCCACTTTCATGGCCAAGCCGTTCGATCATCTGGCGGGCACCGGCATGCACATGCACGTCAGCATCGCCGACGCCGATGGCCACAACCTGTTTGCCTCCGAGGACCCGGCGGGCACACCGCTGCTGCGCACGGCCATTGGCGGCATGCTCGCCTCCTTGCTCGATTCGCTGTTGCTGTTCTGCCCTAACGCCAACTCCTACCGGCGTTTCCAGGCCAACAGCTACGCGCCGCTGGCGCCGACCTGGGGTGTCGACAACCGCACCGTGAGCCTGCGCGTACCAGGCGGCCCGGCCAACAGCCGGCACATTGAACACCGCATCTGCGGCGCCGACGCCAACCCGTACCTGGCGGCAGCGGCGATCCTCGCCGGCATTCATCGCGGCATCAGCGAAAACCTTGATCCGGGCGAACCGGTAGAAGGCAACGGCTACGCACAGGCCACGCAAGTGCTGCCCACCGACTGGCTGACGTCGCTGACGGCACTGGAAAACTCGTCGTGGGCGCGGGATGCGTTGGGGCAGGAATTTCTTGGGGTGTATCTGGCAGTCAAACGTGCCGAGTATCGGCAGTTCATGGCGCAAGTGGGTGAGCAGGATTGGCGTTGGTATTTGACTGAGGCGTAACCCGTCGGTACCCCAATCCCTGTGGGAGCGAGCCTGCTCGCGAAGAGGCCGTGTCAGCCAACATCATTGCTCAATGACACACCGCTATCGCGAGCAGGCTCGCTCCCACAGGTAACTCTCTTTACCTGGACAAAACCATGACTCAACAACGCTGCAATTCCTACTACACCGCCACCCTCAACCAGGACACCGATTACCCGATACTGCAAGGCCTGCACCGGGTCGACGTGGTGATCATCGGCGGCGGTTTTACCGGCGTCGCCACCGCTGTCGAGCTCGCGGAAAAAGGCCTGAAAGTCGCCATCGTCGAAAGCCATAAAATCGGCTGGGGCGCCACTGGGCGCAACGGTGGCCAGGTCACCGGGAGCCTGTCGGGCGATGAAGCGATGCGCAAACAAATGCGCCGCACCCTCGGCGAGGAAGTCGACGACTTCATCTGGCACCTGCGCTGGCGCGGTCACCAGATCATCCAGCAACGCGTCGAAAAATACGGCATCGCCTGCGACCTCAAGCACGGCCATCTGCACGCCGCTTACAAGCCCAGCCACATGGACGGCCTGCGCAAGGATTACGACGAAGCCGTAAGGCGCGGCATGGCCGATGAAGTCAGCCTGCTCGACCGCAGCCAGGTCCGCGACCTGCTGCAAAGCGACCTCTACCATGGTGCAATCAAGAACACCCGCAACATGCATTTGCACCCGCTCAACCTGTGCATCGGCGAAGCGCGGGCGGCGCACAGCCTGGGCGCGCTGATCTTCGAAAACAGCGAAGTGCTGGAAATCATCCATGGCGCTACGCCCGGGGTGCGCACCGCCCACGGTCGCATCGATGCCAATCAAGTGCTGCTGGCCGGTGACGTCTATCACAAACTGGAACCGGGCAAGCTCAAGGGCAAGATTTTCCCGGCCATGGGTGGCATCGTCACAACCGCGCCGCTGGGGGATCTGGCCAAACAGATCAACCCCGAAGACCTCGCCGTGTACGACTGCCGCTTCGTCCTCGACTACTACCGCCTGACCGCCGACGGTCGCTTGCTGTTCGGCGGTGGCGCCAATTACAGCGGCAAGGATTCACGGGACATCGCCGCCGAACTGCGGCCGTGCATCGAGCAGACTTTCCCGGCACTCAAAGGCGTGGCCATCGACTACCAGTGGAGCTGCGCGATGGGCATTGTGATCAACCGCATTCCGCAACTGGGCAAGCTCTCGGACAACGTCTGGTATTGCCAGGGCTACTCCGGCCACGGCATCGCCACCACCCACATCATGGGTGAGATCATGGGCCGTGCCATCACCGGGCAGCTCGAACACTTCGACACCTTCGCCGCGTGCCAGCACATCCGCGTGCCGATGGGCGACTTGCTGGGCAACCCGATGCTGGCGGCGGGCATGTGGTACTACCAGATGCTCGAGCGACTGCGCTGAGTCGTCTGCCTTGGCACCGGGGTACTTTCAACAGGGATGTTGTCTGTGCCACCGCCGTCCCGTGACGGCCATGATGGAAATATCCAGCGGCAACCTCGCGCAATCTGTCCTCGCCCCAACACAAACCCTCTCGCCAGGTATCAATTGTTTCGATCTTTCAAATCATGAAGCCGAATTTTTTATTGGGAGATGACCTGTTCAAAATGGCGACCATCTCCCCCATTCCGGATGAACACTTCATGAATCTGAATTTTGCATTTGCCTGCATGATCGTGGTTTCGTTTACCATCGCGCTGGTACACACCTGACCCCTAACGGGCCTGCCCTCCATCCAGAGTCGATTCATGCTTTTTTCCCTTGTATCGAATGGCACCTTGCTCACGCCTCAACAGCCAAAGACGAGGGTGCCCTGGTGGAGCTTCACCAAAACCGTGCTGGCGGCGGCGGCCCTGTCACTGGTGCGAGACGGGCTGATTGCTCTCGATGATCCCCTTCCGGAGGGGCCGTTCACACTGCGGCAACTGCTGCGGCACGAGGGCGGGCTGGCGGATTATTCCGAACTCGCCGACTACCACGCCGCCGTGGCTCGCAATGACACCCCTTGGCCCGCCGATGAAATGCTGCAGCGCCTGGATGCCAGTCGATTGCGATACGCACCGGGTGAAGGCTGGCGCTACTCGAACGTCGGCTACCTGTGGGTTGCACGCATCATTGAGCGCATCACCGACCTTTCCCTTGAACAGGCGCTAACGCAGCGTGTGTTCGCGCCCCTCGACCTGTGCAATGCGCATCTGGCAAAGACCCGGCATGATTTGAACGGGGTGAGCATGGGAACCGCCGCCACTTACGACCCCGGCTGGGTCTATCACGGCTTGCTGGTCGGCCCGCTGGATCAGGCAGCGCGGTGTCTGGACCGAGTGTTGAATGGCGACTTTCTACCTGCGCCGCTGTTGCAGGACATGCAAACAGCGCGCGTCCTCGGCGGACCGATTGCCGGACGCCCATGGACCGCCCCCGGCTACGCGCTCGGCCTGATGCACGGCCCTGTGGCGAGCGGCTTGATCCTGAGCGGACACACCGGCGCCGGCCCCGGCAGCAACATCGCGGTTTATCGCGGCGTTCATGCCGGTAAATCCGCGAGTTGCGCAGTGTTTCATGAGGGCAGCGACGATGGGCTGGTTGAAGCAGAAGCGGTCAACCATCTGGCGGCAACCCTGGGAATTCTTTAGCTGCATCAATTGCTGGCGACATGCCCTGCAGTATCGGCATTCACCAGCGCCTTCAACGACGCGTCGAATTGCTTCAGCGCATTCACTTGCAGCTCGGTCTGCTGGCCAATCTGCGCGGCAATCTGCGGCGCGGCTTTGCCATGCACCCACACCGAAGGCATTTGCCGGGCACGCGAGCCCTCAGCCTGGCCGATGTACTGCAAGTTCGCATCGTAGAATTTGGCCATGAACCGCGCCTCAACCTGGCTGTTGCGCTTGGAAACCAGGCGGCTGTAAGTGTCGAGCATCACTACCACATCCGGATGGGCCTGCACCGCCGCATCGAGGCTGTCATAGGCCGTCACCGAAGCGAATTCTTTCTGCAGCGACCCCATCAACCAATTAATCGCCCGCTGCGGATCGGAGCTGTCGACAAACGCCTGGCTGATCCGCGAATCCAGCTGCGGATTCTTCGCGCCATTCACCGCCACGGCGTGGTAGCGCTCCAGATACTCCTGGGTATTGAGGGTGTTTTCGCTATAGAGCACCGCCACGGTTTTCGCTTCCTGCAAACTGGCAGCGCTATCGGCTATGGGCAGAAAGTGGCAGGACGGATCGGCCGCAACGGCCGGGGCAGCAACAGCAACGCTGCCGCTGAACACGGCAACAAAAGCCAGCAAGGTCGAGATTCTCATCGCGCTGATTCCTTCAAAGGCGAGATTGGTATGACCCTATCCTCCTCTGATGACAGAAAAACAGAACTTGCATTCTTTAATGATGGATATCGACCAAATGAATGGTAGCCATAACGCGTACGCGCCCTGCACTTGCGGATAAATCCGCTACCTTTAAGCCACTAACGAAGCATCCAGCCTGGAGAACGAAAATTTGAGTCTGTTCGAGCATTATCAGCACCTGATGGCCGACGAGGCCTTCATTCTGGCTGGCAAGCCGCTGCCTGAAGGCCTGCTTTTATCCAGCGAAGGCAGCCTGCAAACCTTCTATGCCCCTTTCGACCACATCAATGAACAGGCCCGCATTGTCATTTGCGGCATCACCCCAGGCCTGCAACAAGCGATGAATGCGCTCAACGAGGCCCGCCGCCAATTACGCAACGGCGCATCGGTGGCCCTGGCCAAGCAGGCCGCCAAGGAAACCGCGAGCTTCTCGGGGCCGATGCGACCGAACCTGATTGCCATGCTGGATCACATCGGTGTGCAGACCTACCTGGGCATCGATAGCTGCGAACGACTGTTCGAATCCCATCGACACTGGGTGCACTACACCTCGGCGCTGCGTTATCCGGTATTCCTGAACGGCGAGAACTACAGCGGTAACCCTGGATTGCTGAGCCGCGCCAGCCTGCGCAATCAGATAGAAAATCACCTGAGCGAAGAAATCCGCGCACTGCCCGCCAACTGCGTGTACGTGCCACTGGGCCCCAAGGTCGGCGAAGTGTTCGAATACCTGTTGACCCTTGGCCTGCTGCGCCCGGAACAGGTATTGAGCGGCTTGCCCCACCCCTCCGGCGCCAACGCCGAGCGCATCAGCTATTTCCTGGGGCGCAAGGACAAGGCGGCACTGTCCGTAAAAACCAACGCGGGCTCACTGGATGCGGCTCGGGAGCAATTGACGAAAAAGATTGGGCAATTGCGCGCGCCGGCGCGCTGATAATCTTTGCGCTCAATCGCCTGCCCGCATTGCTTCCAGGCGGATCAGTGTGGCCTCCTCCGGCATGTATTCAGTTGAAGTCAGTGCGTCGATCCACACCCACTCGCCGGTAGAAGGCCTGACCATTACATTGCTGATGTTCGGATCCGGCAAATCGCCACGTTCTAGCGCAAATCGCCGGGCGAGTTCAAGGGTGTGGAACAGAGAATGGAATTCCGGAAATTCAGCACTGGCCGCTTCAATCTGTTGAGGCAGATCGGCGCTGTCATACTCCAGCAAGTCGAAAGCCTGTTCCAATCGCAGTGTCCGTTCATCCGTATCGGGCAGTTCCTCGAGCCGCTCTACTTCGGCTAGCCAATAGTAGAATCCGATCTTGCGATCCTCATCCGAAGGCGCAACAGGACCGTAATCCTTCAACACCTTAACTACATTCGGGTTACCGGCTGCAGACTCCTTGACTAAAAACACATGCCCACCGCCATCCCGGGTGAGCCGAAACAGACGCGAATCATCTTCAAACAACACGCTCAAGGAGCCATGGTTGAAATATCGCGTACCCGCCAATGGTACCTGGGTCAGCAGATAGTCGAAAAAAGGCCCTTGGAACAGCAACGTTTCGGTCATGGGTGCATTCCCTGCGTAAGAATTGATATTTAACGCTAGATCAAACACACAAAAATCGCGACGACTAACGCAACACCCCAATCGCCCGCCGATACTTTTCAATCCGCTCCAGATCCTCCCAGCTCGGCTGGGCGATGCGCGACAGGTCGCTGTTTTCTTCCAGGTCCGCCAGTTTGACCACACGGCCGATCGGGTTCTGTGCCGCGCGGGTGATGAAGTCTTCGTAAGCCTCACCCGGTACTTTCGTCACCGACTCGATAGCCGCCAGCACCGTCTCGCTGAAGCCTTCCTCGGCTAACGCCTCAAGGCTGATGTCACAGTCCTCGACCACGTCGTGCAGCACCGCGACGATTTGCTCTTCCAGCGTGCTGACTTTAAGCATCACCCGCAACGGATGCAGGATGTAGGGCGCACCGCCCTTGTCGATTTGCCCCTCGTGAGCGCCGGCAGCGATGGCGATGGCACGTTCCAGTGATTGAGTCATCTCGTTCTCCTTGATGCGAAGCCGTGCTTGATACTCGGATTTTTTGATCTGTAAAAGCTGTAGGAAATCTCGCTTTGTGGCGAGGGAGCTTGCTCCCGCTGGGCGGCGAAGCAGCCCTGGTCCCTACTCGCTCATTTCCTAAGCTTCGTTGTAGTGGCCGGTTTTACGACGGCTGCGCCGCCGAGCGGGAGCAAGCTCCCTCGCCACAATTACCCGGTTCGGTCCTACAGCTGGGTGGTGGCCTGGTTGAAGGCAACAAAATCGCCGTTTATGGTGAGCCTCGTCGCTGACCGCAGTTGGCGATAGGGTTTCGCAGCCCTTAAGATTGGCACTTTATTCCGTCCGACACGGCCGGCTTCCGGCTGAGTGTTTTCTTTATGGCGGTTGTGCACGGGAGACCTACGGGTCTGCCGGGACATGGTGTTAATCCTCCGGTCTGCGAACCCGTGCATAGCTGCCACCCATTTTGTTTCGCAGCAAAAAGGTGGCGATTCTACTTTTAATAGGATTATCACCATGACTACTGAGAATTCTCCTCGCCGCTACATCCCCCTGAAACAATTCGCCACGGACTACCCCGTCCTCCTGATCGATAACCAAGCCCCCATCCGCGAACTGCACAAGTGCGTCAGCGAACGCCTCAACGCCGTCCTCCACTACATCAACCTGATGGCCTGCACCAGCCTCCCCGACTACGCCGAAAACGACATCAACACCGTCACCAACATTTCGCGGATTCTGCTTCAGGACGTGCGCGATGTGTTTGCGGTGATCGAGCAGCGCGGGTTTGAAGTGCCTAAAGGGCAGTAACGAAACTCCAGACAGAAAAAACCCGCATCACTGCGGGTTTTCTGTGTGCATGAAACTGATCGCTTCAATGTCTCAACGAGGATTTTTCGCCCCCGACGGACCTGCGTGACTCAGCCCTTTGACGTTGTGATCACCTGGCGTCGTTGTCGAAATCGCTCTGGCCTTGGAAATTCCACGGGTGTCTTTGGAATTGGCGATGCCTGAGGTAGCGGTGCCATGACCGTTGTCATCATTGCGCTCACTGCCGTAATGGTTGCCGCTTACACCATGATTGCGCGTCGCTTTGCCGGCGTGATCGCTGGCCAACCCCTTCCCGTGGCCATTGCTGGTAGAGTTTCCGGCATGATCAGACCCGCTGCGACCGCCGCTATTTCCACCACCATTACCGCCACCGTGGCCACCACCATTTCCACCGCCGTGCCCACCACCTCCGCCGCCGCCACCGCCACCGCCACCACCGCCTCCGCCACCACCACCCTCTTTCGCAACGGCTGAGTTGATGAGGGAAAGGTCAGCAGGCAGTAAAGGGGCTGCTGCCAGCATAAATGCGCAGGACAGGACAGCTACGAGACTCTTGTTTTTTAAAAGCATGATTGCTTCCGTAGGGGGTTGATATCGCATGGTGTAGGACGCGATAACCCCCCTTCAGTTCAACACGCCGCGACGGACGGACTGACCGCCACTCAACGCAGGCGAGCCCTCAATCAAACGCACCATCAAGAATCTCGTAGATGAGCCCGGTAGCCAGCGCGACAAGGATCAAATCCGTGCCGACTTGCTGCCACTCATACCCGTCGTAGTGCGGCAACCTGCCGACCAGACGGCCATCGAGTTTCTTGGCAATGCCTGGCGGAAGCGGCTTGCCGCGGGCGAGGTTTTTCTGGATGCCGGGAGGTAATGCCGGCCCGGGACTCCAGTAATTACGGTAGCTGTCAACAATCCCGATGACGTTGGTACGACTAATGCTCGGGCCATGACTCCAGTCGCCGCCCCCTGAATTCTTGCCTTTGTTGCCATGCCCACCCTGGTTGCCATGATCCTGGGCGTTTTGCGGGTTGCCCTTGCCGTTCCCCTGACCTTTTCCATTACCGGGATCCGCCAGTGCAGTCACCGAACCGCAAACCAACACCAGACTTGTAAAAGCTGCAATCATCGATCGAGACCTGATCATGAGTCGTTCCTTCGTGACGGGAGTAGTCCCTGAAATTTAGACGATGTTCAGAGAGTTGGTTCAATCCGCCCCCGTATGCCGCCTCATCTCTGTCTTGGAACTTTCTTCGAACGGGTGTCGGTATGATGGCGTGGAGCCGTAAGTTAATCCGAATCAACCTACTTTGAATCAGAAGTTCGCCGGCGTATTCGCGCTGATGATTTCCGCCTCATCCTGCCCGATATTGCGAAACCGGTGCGGCAGCGTGGTCGGGAAGTAATAACCATCCCCGGCGTTCAACACGCTGATCTGGCCGTCGACGGTGAGCTCGACCGTACCCCGTGTCACCAACCCGCACTCCTCGCCTTCGGCATGCACGATCGGCTCTTCACCGGAACTGGCGCCCGGTGCGTATTGCTCGCGCAGCAAACGCATTTGCCGGCTCGGTACGGAGGCGCCGATCAGTAGCAGTCGCAGGCCGTGGCGGCCCAGATCGGGTTGTTCGCTGGCGCGGAAAACGTATTGGTGTTCGCGGGGTGGCTGGTCGAAGGTGAAGAAGTCGGCCAGGGACATCGGGATGCCTTCGAGCAGCTTTTTCAGGGAGCTGACGGAAGGGCTGACGCGATTCTGTTCGATCAGGGAAATGGTGGCATTGGTGACGCCGCTACGCCGGGCCAGCTCGCGCTGGGACAGTTTGTAGCTTTCGCGTACTAATTTGAGTCGTGAGCCCGTATCCATGACAGCCTTATGTGCTTGGTACTTAAGGGGTGGAGAGCAGGCGTGGATCACGCCGTTTTCCGGTCCCGGAAACGTGAAAGGCGGCTATTAAATCACGTTTGCTGGTGTTGCTGTAGGAGCCGGCGGCACCTGATGGGGTGGCCGCCGGTGAGGTAAGGCTTAGATGCCGAAACGGTCGCGCAGCGAGTAGTACACGGCGCCGAGGGCGGTCAACGGGGCCGAGAAGGTGCGCCCGCCGATCATTGGCATGTGCGGCAGCGAGGCAAACGCATCGAAACGCTCCGCGTCGCCGCGGATCATTTCCGAAATCAGTTTGCCGGCAAGGTGCGAACAGGTGACGCCGTGGCCGCTGTAGCCCTGCATGTAATACGCATTTTTCTCGATGCGACCGAATTGCGGCATGCGCGACATGGTCAGCAGAAAGTTACCGGTCCAGCGGTAGTCGATCTTCACGTCCTTCAGTTGCGGGAAGGTCTTGAGGATTTTTGGCTTGATCAGTTGCTCGATGTCGTCCGGTTCACGGGCGCCATAGACCACACCGCCGCCGTACAGCAAGCGGTTGTCGGCCGTCAGGCGATAGTAGTCGAGCAGGTAGTTGCAGTCTTCGACGCAGTAGTTGTTTTTGATCAGGCTACGCGCTTGTTGCTCCGACAACGGCTCGGTGACGACGATCTGCGAACCACACGGCATGCTCTTGCTGGTCACGCGGTTGTCGAGGCCTTGCGGCAGGTAGGCGTTACCGGCGATCAGCAGGTACTTGGCTTTCACCAGGCCTTTGGCCGTGCGCACGGTGATCGGTTCGCCGTACGTGATTTCCACAGCCGCCGACTGTTCGTAGATCTTGCCGCCCAGGCCGATGATCGCCGAAGCCTCGCCAAGGGCCAGGTTCAGCGGATGAATGTGGCCGCCCTGCATGTCCAGCAGGCCGCCGACGTAGGCATCGGAACCGACTTCACGCTTGATGTCAGCTTCGCCGAGCAGCGTCAGGTTCTTGTTACCGTAGCGTTCCCAGCTCTTTTTCTGCTCGGCCAGGCCTTTGAGCTGCTTCTTGTTCATCGCCGCGAAAATGCCGCCGGGACGGTAGTCGCACTGGATGTCGTAGTGCTGTATGCGCTGACGGATGATGTCGGCGCCTTCGAAAATCATGCTGCCGAGGACTTCGGCGGTCTTGTCGCCGTAACGATCCTCGATCACGTCGACGTCGCGGCTGTAGGAGTTGACCAGTTGCCCACCGTTGCGACCGCTGGCGCCGAAGCCGACTTTGGCCGCTTCGAGCACCGTGACGCTGTAGCCCGCTTCGGCGAGGAACAGCGCCGAAGACAGGCCGGTGTAACCGGCGCCAATCACGCAGACGTCACATTCCACCGCCCCTTCCAGCACCGGGAAATCGCCGGTGAAGTTGCGGGTGGCGGCGTAGTAGCTGTTTACATGTGTTGTTTTCATACGATTCTCCGATGATCGCCGGCAACGTGCAGGCGACCGCCGCTTAAAAGGTCTTAGAGCTTGATCCAGGTCGCTTTGAGCTCGGTGTACTTGTCGAACGCGTGCAGCGATTTGTCCCGGCCGTTACCCGACTGCTTGAACCCGCCGAACGGCGCGGTCATGTCGCCGCCGTCGTACTGGTTGACCCAGACGCTGCCGGCGCGCAGGCCACGGGCGAAGGTGTGGGCTTTGCTCAGGTTGGCGGTCCATACACCGGCGGCCAGGCCGTAGATGCTGTCGTTGGCGATCGCCAGGGCTTCTTGCGCCGTGTCGAAGGTGATCACCGACAGTACCGGGCCGAAGATTTCTTCCTGGGCGATGGTCATGGCGTTTGTCACACCGTCGAAAATCGCCGGTTCCACGTAGAGGCCACCGGTGTCTTCGAGGGTGCGGCGACCACCGGCGATCAATTGAGCGCCCTGCTCTTTGCCAATGTTGATGTAGCGCAGGACGTTGTCCAGTTGACGCTGATCGACCACCGCGCCAACGGTGGTAGCGGGATCGAGCGAGTGCCCCGGTTTCCACGCTTGCAGCGCCTCAACCAGCAGCGCGATGAACTGATCGCGGATCGAACGCTCCACCAGCAAGCGCGAGCCGGCGGTGCAGACTTCGCCCTGGTTGAAGGCAATGGCGCCGGCCGCTGCCTGTGCTGCGGCACGCAAATCCGGGGCGTCGGCGAACACCACGTTGGCGCTCTTGCCACCGGCTTCGGCCCAGACGCGTTTCATGTTGCTTTGCCCGGCGTAGATCATCAGTTGCTTGGCGATCGCCGTGGAGCCGGTGAAGGCCAACACGTCGACGTCCATGTGCAACGCCAGCGCCTTGCCGACGGTATGGCCGAAGCCCGGCAGCACGTTGAACACGCCTTTGGGGATGCCCGCGTCCAGCGCCAGTTGCGCGATGCGAATCGCGGTCAGTGGCGACTTTTCAGAAGGCTTGAGGATGAACGAGTTGCCCATTGCCAGGGCCGGGGCGAATTTCCAGCTGGCCATGATCAACGGGAAGTTCCACGGCACGATGGCCGCGACAACGCCCGCGGCTTCACGCGTCACCAGGCCCAGTTGATCGTGTGGCGTGGCTGCGACTTCGTCGTAGATCTTGTCGATGGCTTCGGCAGTCCAGCGGATCGCGTTGGCGGCTGCCGGAATGTCGATGCTCATGGAGTCGCTGATCGGCTTGCCCATGTCGAGGGTTTCGAGCAGCGCCAGTTCTTCCTGGTTGGCCATGATCAGGTCGGCGAAACGAATCAGGATGCGCTTGCGCTCGGCCGGGGCCAGGTTGGCCCAGACGCCGGATTCGAAAGCACGGCGTGCGACTTCGACGGCAAGGTGGGCGTCGGTTTCGTCGGTGCTGGCGACGTTCACCAGGAAGCGGCCGTCTACCGGGCTCAGGCATTCAAACGTTGCGCCGCTGGCAGCCGCGCAGTATTGGCCGTCAATGAATGCGCGACCTTCGAGGGTGAGGGACTGGAAGCGTTGCTCCCAGTCGCTGCGAGTAATTGTCATGGTTGTGACTCGACGCAGGGGAATTGAGTGATCGTCGGACGGACGCCCGCACAATCAAAAAATGAAATGCGATCCCTGTAGGAGCTGGCTTGCCAGCGATTGCGGTGGTTCAGACGCCATCGATGTTGACTGTCATGACGCCATCGCTGGCAAGCCAGCTCCTACAGGGTTGGCGGCGTACACAGTTCTTGTGTTCGCCGCCAACGCCGTCAAACGGTGTGCAGGTACCAGTTGTACTCAAGGTCCGAGATGGAGTTCTCGAACTCGGCCAGCTCGCTTTCCTTGCACGCCACGAACACGTCGATGTACATCGGGTCGATGTATTTGGCCATGACCTCGCTGTCGTCCAGCTCGCGCAGGGCATCGCGCAGGTTGTTCGGCAGGCTCTGCTCGTTTTGCTCGTAGCTGTTGCCTTCCACCGGTGCGCCCGGTTCGATCTGGTTGGTCAGGCCGTGGTGCACGCCCGCCAATACCGAAGCCATCAGCAGGTATGGGTTGGCATCGGCGCCCGCCACGCGGTGTTCGATGCGCACGGCGTCCTTTGAGCCGGTTGGCACGCGCACCGCCACAGTACGGTTGTCGATGCCCCAGCTCGGCGAGTTCGGCACGTAGAACTGCGCGCCGAAACGGCGGTACGAGTTGACGTTCGGGCAGAGGAACGCCATCTGTGCCGGCAGGGTCTCGAGCACACCGCCGATCGCGTGTCGCAGCGCGGCGTTCTGCTCGGGATCCTCGCTGGCAAAGATGTTGTTGCCTTCTTTATCCAGAATCGAAATGTGCACGTGCAGACCATTGCCCGCCTGGCCCGGATACGGCTTGGCCATGAAGGTGGTGTCCATTTCGTGGTCATAGGCGATGTTCTTCACCAGACGCTTGAGCAGGACGGCGTAGTCGCACGCCTTAATAGGATCGGCCACGTGGTGCAGGTTGACTTCGAATTGCGCCGGGGCGCTTTCCTTGACGATGGCGTCTGCCGGGATGCCCTGCTCTTTCGCGCCTTCGAGGATGTCTTGCAGGCAATCGACGTATTCGTCGAGGTCGTCGATCAGGTACACCTGAGTCGACATCGGACGCTTCCCGGAGACCGGTGAACGTGGCGATTGCGGACGACCGTTCACGTTGTCCTGGTCGATCAGGTAGAACTCCAGCTCAAACGCGGCGCAGATGGTCAGGCCCATTTCGTCGAACTTGCGCACGACATTGGCCAGCACTTCACGCGGGTCGGCGAAGAACGGCTCGCCTTCGATTTCGTGCATGGTCATCAGCAATTGCGCGGTTGGGCGCTTCTGCCAAGGCTCGATGCTCAGGGTGCCGGGGATCGGGTAGCAGATCCGGTCGGCATCGCCGATGTCCAGACCCAGGCCGGTGCTTTCCACCGTGGAACCATTGATGTCCAGAGCAAACAGCGAAGCCGGCAGGTTGATGCCTTTCTCGTAAACCTTATGAAGACTGGTGCGTTCGATGCGCTTACCGCGCACCACACCGTTCATATCCGCAATCAGAAGGTCGACGTACAAAACCTCAGGATATTTCTTAAGGAATGCGTTTGCTTCGTTGAGTTGAACGGTACGCAGAGGGACCGACATGATGCACCTATTTTTTACTGTTAATTATTATGTTCACCGCCCTTTCACGCAGCCAGTCAATCCGAAAGGCAAAGTGAAGTCAATAGCGAACACTCTGCCTTTCAACGTTTATTTTCGGGCCTTTCAGAGGCACGCGAGTGCCACATCCGTCCTGAATGACGCGTAAATCCTGAGGATCGGACGCAGGGCGTTTAGAATTTTTTACATGGGAGTTGTTAATTAAAATCAACAAGGCTAAGCTCCGGAAAAGCTCGTTCAAGTGTCAAACTTCGAGGTGATAAAAATGGCATTCAAGCCATTGATCGGCGTTACTGCGTGCGTCAAACAGATTGGCCTGCACCCCTACCACGTCAGCGGCGACAAGTACTTGCGCGCTGTCAGCGTTGCGGCGCTGGGGCTGCCCGTCGTTATTCCTTCCCTGGCTGAACTGACCGAGATCGAGGATCTGCTGCCGCAGCTCGACGGTCTGTTGCTGACCGGCTCGCCATCGAATGTGGAACCCTTCCACTATCAAGGCCCCGCCAGTGCGCCCGGCACGGATCATGATCCGGCACGGGACGCCACCACCCTGCCCCTGATCCGCGCCGCGATTGCGGCCGGCGTTCCGGTGCTCGGCATCTGCCGCGGTTTCCAGGAGATGAATGTGGTGTTCGGTGGCAGCCTGCATCAGAAGGTTCATGAACTCCCTGGTTTCCTCGATCATCGCGAAGCCAATCACCCGGACCTGGCCGTGCAATACGCACCGGCACATGACGTCAACGTGCAGCCGGGCGGAGTGTTCGAAGCGCTGGATCTGCCGTCGGTGTTCCAGGTCAATTCGATTCACAGCCAGGGCATCGATCGACTGGCCCCTGGCCTGCGCGCCGAGGCTGTCGCGCCCGATGGCTTGATCGAAGCGGTCTCGGTGGAGAACAGCAAGGCCTTCGCCCTCGGTGTGCAATGGCACCCGGAATGGCAGGTACTGGATAACCCTGCTTATTTGAAAATTTTCCAGGCGTTTGGCGAGGCGTGCCGGCAACGGGCGGCGCTGCGTAACAAGCGCTGACGTCACAAAAAATCAATCAATTGACTGCCCCCGTGGGTCTGGCGGATGCGCTTCTGCGCATCCGTGACTCACGACAACAACACACTGCAATAACAACAAGTACGACCAGGCAGCCAGGATGGCGGCGCCGAATTAACCCGAGCGGGTGTGTCGCCCTGTAGGAGCTGGCTTGCCAGCGATAGCGGTCTGTCAGTCAACAAAGACGTCGACTTTAGGGCCTCATCGCTGGCAAGCCAGCTCCTACAGGGGACCGCGCCAGCCAGGGTTAGCAATCAACTATTAAGTCAGGCCGCGTTGGCCCGACGACTGAAACCTGTTGGGAGTTTCACATGGCAAACGCCTCCAGCATCTACAGGAAGGCTCTTGAAGGTCACCAGGCACCGAAAAAGGTGTTGGTGAAAGTCGATCGCGTCACCAAGAAATTCGACGAAACCACCGCTGTGGACGATGTGTCCCTGGAAATCCATCAGGGCGAAATTTTTGCCCTGCTCGGTGGTTCCGGATCCGGTAAATCGACGCTGCTGCGCATGCTCGCCGGCTTTGAACGCCCGACCGAAGGCCGGATCCTGCTTGACGGTGTCGACATCACCGACATGCCGCCGTACGAACGACCGATCAACATGATGTTCCAGTCCTATGCGCTGTTCCCGCACATGACGGTGGCGCAGAACATCGCCTTCGGCCTTAAGCAGGACCGTTTGCCCGCTGCTGAAATCGATGCCCGTGTAGAAGAAATGCTGCGCCTGGTGCACATGACCCAATACGCCAAGCGTAAGCCGCACCAGTTGTCCGGCGGTCAGCGCCAGCGCGTGGCACTGGCCCGCTCCCTGGCCAAACGTCCGAAGCTGTTGCTGCTCGACGAACCGATGGGTGCGCTGGATAAAAAGCTGCGTTCGCAGATGCAACTGGAGCTGGTGGAGATCATCGAGCGTGTCGGCGTGACGTGCGTGATGGTGACCCACGACCAGGAAGAGGCCATGACCATGGCCCAGCGCATCGCGATCATGCACCTGGGCTGGATTGCCCAGATCGGCAGTCCTGTCGACATTTATGAAGCGCCGGTCAGCCGCATGGTCTGCGAATTCATCGGCAACGTGAACGCCTTCGACGGTACCGTGGTGGAAGACCTGGAAGGCCACGCGATCATCCACAGCCCGGATCTGGAGCAGAAAATCTACGTCGGTCATGGCGTCAGCACCTCGGTGCAGGACAAGTCGATCACCTACGCCATTCGCCCGGAAAAACTGCTGGTCAGCACCACCAAGCCCGACGCCCGCTACAACTGGTCCAGCGGCAAGGTGCATGACATCGCCTACCTCGGCGGCCATTCGGTGTTCTATGTCGAGCTGCCTGGTGGCAAAGTCGTGCAGTCGTTCATGGCCAACGCCGAACGCCGTGGTGCACGTCCGACCTGGGACGATCAGGTCTACGTGTGGTGGGAAGACGACAGCGGCGTGGTACTGCGCGCATGAGAACCTTCAATCAGCAATTCCTGCGCCTGGTGCCCAGTGGGCGAAAACTGGTCATCGGCATCCCGTTCGTATGGCTGTGCCTGTTCTTCATGTTGCCGTTTTTCCTGGTGATGAAGATCAGCTTTTCGGAAGCCGCGCTGGCGATTCCGCCCTACTCGGAGATCTACACCTACGCCGAGCAGAAATTCGAGTTGATGCTCAACATCGGCAACTACACCTTGCTCGGCGAAGACGAGCTGTACCTTTCGGCTTACCTCGGCTCGTTGAAGGTCGCGCTGTTCAGCACCCTGGCGTGCCTGGTGATCGGTTTCCCGATGGCTTACGCGATCACCAAGGCGAGCAAGGAAGCGCAAAACGTCCTGCTGCTGTTGATCATGATGCCGACCTGGACCGCGATCCTGATCCGCGTCTATGCGTGGATGGGCATCCTCAGCAACAACGGTTTGCTCAATGGTTTCCTGATGTGGACCGGCCTGACTTCACACCCGATCGAGATCCTCAACACCAACACCGCCGTGTATATCGGCGTGGTGTATGCGTATCTGCCGTTCATGATCCTGCCGCTGTACGCCAACCTGGTGAAGCACGATCAGAGCTTGCTGGAAGCGGCGTCGGACCTCGGTTCGAGCACCTTCAACAGCTTCTGGAAAATCACCGTGCCGCTGGCCAGGAACGGCATCATTGCCGGTTGCATGCTGGTGTTCATTCCGGTGGTCGGCGAGTTCGTGATTCCGGAACTGCTGGGCGGCCCGGAGACCTTGATGATTGGTCGCGTGCTGTGGCAAGAGTTCTTCAATAACCGCGACTGGCCGGTGGCGTCCGCCCTGGCGGTGGTGATGCTGTTGATCCTGATTGTGCCGATTCTGCTGTTCAACCGCAGCCAGGCCAAAGAGATGGAGGCACGGGGATGAAGCGTTTCGGTTTTTCAAAATTGATGTTGGTGCTCGGCCTTTCGTTCATCTACCTGCCGATGCTGATTCTGGTGATCTACTCGTTCAACGCCTCGAAACTGGTGACGGTGTGGGGTGGCTGGTCATTCAAGTGGTACGCCGGCCTGCTCGACAACTCGCAACTGATGGGCTCGGTGGTGCGCTCGCTGGAGATCGCCTGCTACACGGCGATTGCGGCGGTGGCGCTGGGTACATTGGCGGCGTTCGTTCTGACCCGCGTCACCCGTTTCAAGGGCCGCACGTTGTTCGGTGGCCTGGTGACCGCGCCGCTGGTGATGCCTGAGGTGATCACCGGTCTGTCGCTGTTGCTGCTGTTCGTGGCCATGGCGCAGTTGATCGGCTGGCCGATGGAACGCGGCATTGTCACCATCTGGATCGCCCACACCACGTTTTGTGCCGCTTACGTGGCGGTGGTAGTCTCCGCCCGCCTTCGCGAGCTGGACCTGTCCATCGAAGAAGCGGCCATGGACCTCGGTGCCAAGCCGTTCAAGGTGTTTTTCCTGATCACCATCCCGATGATCGCGCCGTCACTGGCGGCCGGCGGCATGATGTCGTTCGCCTTGTCGCTGGATGACCTGGTACTGGCGAGCTTCGTCTCCGGCCCGGGTTCCACGACCCTGCCGATGGAAGTGTTCTCGGCAGTGCGCCTGGGCGTGAAACCTGAGATCAACGCCGTGGCCAGTCTGATTCTGTTGGCCGTATCGATCGTGACCTTCATGGTCTGGTACTTCAGCCGCCGTGCCGAAGCCAGCCGTAAACGCGCGATCCAGGAAGCGATGGACCAGACTGCCAGCGAATCGTGGCAGGCACCTGAGAAGAAAATGCTGGAAGCGACGGCATAAGTTGCTGGGACTTGCTCCTTGTGGCGAGGGAGCTTGCTCCCGCTTGAGTGCGCAGCACTCACAAAATGTTGGGGCCGCTGCGCAGCCCAGCGGGAGCAAGCTCCCTCGCCACAGGTTCGCTGTGATTTTGCATTGTGTTTTGAATAAAAAGAAATGGAGTTGTACCGATGAAAATGTTTGGCAGGACTCTGCTGACACTGTCCTTATTGGGCGCGATCGCCTCGGGCGCCCAGGCCAATGACAAGGTTCTGCGCGTCTACAACTGGTCCGATTACATTGCCCCGGACACCGTCAAGAAGTTCGAAGACGAGACCGGCATCCGCGTGACCTACGATGTCTTCGACAGCAACGAAACCCTTGAAGCGCGCCTGTTGGCGGGCAAGTCCGGTTACGACATCGTCGTGCCGTCCAACAGTTTCCTGGCCAAGCAAATCAAGGCCGGCGTCTATCAGGCACTGGACAAGTCGAAACTGCCGAACTGGAAAAACCTCAATCAGGTGCTGCTGAAAAACGCCTCCGCCAGCGACCCGAATAACGGTCACGCGTTCCCGTACATGTGGGGCTCGATCGGCATCGGTTTCAACCCGGCCAAGGTCAAGGAAGTGCTCGGGGCCAACGCGCCGACCAACTCGTGGGACCTGCTGTTCAAACCGGAGAACGCGGAAAAACTCAAAGCCTGCGGCATCAGTTTCCTCGATTCGCCAACCGAAATGATCCCGGCCGCCCTGCACTACCTGGGCTACCCGGTGAACGATCAGGACAAGGCGCACATCGCCGAAGCTCAAGCGCTGTTCATGAAGATTCGTCCGTCGGTGTCGTACTTCCATTCGTCGAAGTACATCTCCGACCTGGCCAACGGCAATATCTGCGTGGCCGTCGGTTATTCCGGCGACGTGTTGCAAGCCAAGGCCCGCGCCGAGGAAGCCGGCGACAACGTGAAGATCGACTACAGCATCCCGAAAGAAGGTGCCGGCAGTTTCTACGACATGGTCGCCATCCCGCGTGATGCGGCGAACGTCGAGGAGGCCTATCAGTTCATGAACTTCCTGATGCGCCCGGACATCATCGCCGAGATCACCAACAACATCGGCTACAGCAACGCCAACGCGGCGGCGACGCCATGGGTGGATGAAGCGATTCGCAACGAACCGGGCTCGTACCCGTCCGAAGCGGTGATGGCAACGTTGTATGCCATTCCTGACCAGCCGATTGCCGTGCAGCGGATCATGACCCGGGGTTGGACCAAGGTGAAACTCGGAAAATAATCGCTGAAGCGCAAGGTGCTATCGCCAGCAAGCCGGCTCCTACAAGGATCCCTGACCGAACACATCTCCTGTAGGAGCCGGCTTGCCGGCGATGAGGCCATATCATTCAACACACAAATCAGATCAACCCTTTCTATCCATGCAGCGCCTTACCACCGCTGCATCACTCACCTGGCTCCTCGGTTAAGGTGAAGTTTGGCGCCCTCGGGCGCCTTTTTTTGTTGGGCATCACTCAGTGCCCAAAAGCCCTCGCTACAGGTGCTTTTCTGGCATCGCTGCGCAGGCACGTTATAGTTCAAGCAAGCGAATCAATAGGAGGCTCCATGCGCCAGATCCTCAGCAAAGAACCTTGGTGGGCCGCGCCGCCCCAGCCCGGGCAGGACGAGTTCGAGCTGGAATGGGGCTGGCTGGTGCATTACAGCGAAGGCGAACCGCGTTTCGAGTTCATCCGTGAGCGGCCGACGGACGATGAAATCCGCGGGCGCAAGAGTTGCAGGATCACCCCGGCGGCAGAGTGACCCTGCAATGTCGGTTCAAGCCTTCACGATCATTTCAAAACCGCCAAAAATCATCCGTTGACCATCGAACGGCATTGGATTGACGTCAGGTTGCACCCTTGGATCCGTCATCAGCTTCGCCATTCCGGCGTCACGGGTTGGTTTGTCCGGCCAGACAATCCAGGAAAACACCACGGTTTCATCCTCTTTGAGTTTCACCGCCATGGGCAGTGAGGTCACCTTGCCGTCGGGGACGTCGTCACCCCAGCATTCGGCGAGGCTGAGCGCGCCGTTCTCGATGAATATGGCGGCGGCCATCTCGGCGTGTTTCCTGAATTTCTCGCGGTTGGCGGTGGGTACGGCAGCGACAAAACCATCGACATAAGGCATGAGTGTTCTCCTTGTTTCATGGGTTGATCTGCTGGTTAGTCGATTGGGTCGGGCTCCAATCGACATGCCCTTCGCTGCCCCCGACCGACGGTTGTGCACGCTGCGCCAGGCTTCCCTCAATCTGCCCCGCCATGTACAGCGTCCCGGCCATTACGCCGGTGGTCGGGTTCTGCACCAGCTTGGTCCAGGCCTTGTCGAAAGTGTTGCCCAGGCTGCTGCGAATCAACGCCTCGCTGTCCGGGCGGTCGTTGGCCTGGATCAACGCGCGTATCCCGGCGACCCCGACGGTGATCAAGCCACCGGCGAGTTTTCCCGCCGCCGCCGCCACGGCACTCGCCGCCCCGCGAGGGGCCATTTCCGCTTCCATTCGTTGACTGGCGCGCCTGGCAACCGGCGCCATGGCGGTGTCGGTCGAGTCGACACCCTTGTCGCCCCCGGCCTTGTGGACCTTGTCGATCAGCGCGGCGAAGGCCGGCAGCGCGTTCAGCGGCTCGGCGCGCACCACCTGATACAGCGAAGCATTCCGGGCCGCGGGTGGGCCAAGGGCAATCGCCGGGACTTTCTGCAGACGGCCATTGAGTTGGGCCATCGGCACGCCGTGGCGCGTGGAGATTTCCTGCAGTTCTTCCTTGAGAATGTCGACGTAGAACGCCGCCGCGAGGCTGAGTATCGCGTCCGGATCAATCTCCACCGCCACCGGGGCCAGGACCTTTTCCTGGTATTGCTCCAGCAAGTAAGCGGCCAGGCGTTTTTCCGAGGTGTCCTGCTCGCCCTTGGCGCTGACGGTGTACCAGCTCACCTTCATCGACAGCCACTCCTGGGTCCAATAGCTGCTGAACCAGGGGATGAAGTTCTCTTCGGTCAACTGATAGACCCGCGTGCGCCAGTAATCCATGGCACCGCGGGCGTAGATTTTGGTTTGTTCGGTGGCGGACTGCGAGGCGCTGACGATCTCCTGATCGACTTGCTGCCAGGTGCTCGGCGAAACCATGACCTGCGGCACTTCCACCGGCTCACGCGGAGTCGTGACGCATCCCGCCAATATCAGCAGCACGAGAACGATCAGCGAACGCCGGTTCAAGATCGCGATTCCCTAAAGTCTGCGCCAAACCAAATGCCCAACGCTCAACAGGCCCTCGTTTGAGTATAGGTGGCGGTCTCTGTCCGCTCGGTAAAGTTGTCGTTCTCGCGGCCGTCATCGCGAGCAGGCTCGCTCCTACAGTGGATCAGCGTCGTGCACACTTCGCAGCCAGCCTAATCCCTCTGTAGGCGCCGGCTTGCTGGTGATGGGTCCGGTGAAATCACCACTAAACCCGACCATCACTCCCATCGATATTCACCATCGCCACGAATGCCTTCCGCCTCGCGGCCGTCAGCGTAGGATCATTTTCAACCCAACACGAAACCCTGTAGCGGAGGGTCGAATCATGCTGATCCATCTCCTGACCTGTCTGGCCCTGACGGCCTTCACGTTGAGCGTTTTTGCCTGGTTCGTTCTCTCCGAGGAGCGCACGTCATGATTAACCAAGTCACCCTGGCCGTGAGCTTCCCGGTGTTCGGCAACAACTATTATTCGCAGCAATACGAGTCCCGTAAGGTGTTGGCCCTGGTGTTCGACGATAAATTCGAAGCCCTGCTGATTCCCGCAGCCGGCCACCACTTCAACAATGAAGTGGTCGGGCTCAACGATCAGTTCCGCTTTCTCAACGATGTGCTGGCCGAGCATCTGCTGGCGACCGAAGTCGCTGCTAGCGACCGCCGGTCTCGATACTTCTGAGTAACTGTTCCAGCCCCTCGGCTTATTCCCTTCCTTGCACGGCAGTGGATGGTCGATCCATGGCGATGAAGTCTCCTAGCTCATCGATGAGTTCACGGCCATCCGTAAGCATTTTTTCCCAGTCGGTGGGGAAACGCACATTCAGTGGCAGTTGATCGATTCTCCAGCGTGGCGAGAGTGGCCGATCAAAGCGGGCGGCCACCTGCAATCCCATTTCGCTGGCAGCAAACGGCCCGCGCAATACCGTCGGCGTACGACCGGCGCTGTCCACGGCCTGGACCACGTGGGCCGTCAACCACTCGCCATCAGGCATGCGCACGCGCAAAGGCTGGCCAATAGCGGCATAGCTGATGTTCAGCGGTTCCAGATAAATCCACAGCAATGGATCTTCCAGTTGCTCAATGCGCATCAGCAAGGTGCCGGCGCCGACGTTCTCCCCGGGGTTGACCAACACCTCCGCCACTCGCCCACTCTGCCCGGCTGCAACCGGCAGCGCAGCGAGGCGTGTTTGTAACCACTTTTGCTCGGCAGTGCGCTGTGCCTTGTCGCGCTCATCGCTCATGGGCGATTGATTGGCCTGTTGTTCGCGGCGTTCAAACGCGAGCAAGTCGGCCTTGAAACTGTCGAGTTCAGACTGCGCAGCCAATACCTCGCCCCGGGAGACCGCGCCTCGTACCACCAGGTCTTCAAGCACGCCCACGCGGTCCTCGGCCCGGGCGATCCGGGTCCTGAGCAATTGACGTTCGCGACCACCCAGTTTCGCATTGCTCAAGCGCGCCGTATCCGGCGGGATAGCGTCAAGTTGCGCCAGCCGGGCTCGCCATTCGGGGTTGTCGAGGTTGGCCAGCGGCTGGTCGACCCGCACCTGATCCCCCGCCTTGACGAACAATTGCTCGACCCGCCCGGCATCCCGCGCTCGCACTTCGAGAATCGGCAGGCGCAGTTGCGCCGGCGCGTCGATCATCCACATGCCGTAGGCCAGTTTGCCCCCCAGCCAGATCAACGGGCTCGCCACCAATAACAGGATCAGATACCAGCGCACCCGAAACGCCATGCGTTTGCCCGGGGCGTAGAGCACAGTCAAACCTTGTTCCTGGGTCGGGCTCAGTTCTTTGCGACTATCGAAACGAATTTTCATGACGGCTCACCGTTTTGGAAAGTCTCGCCAGGCTTGCCAGTCGATACCGGCAATCCCTTGGGGTTGTAGTTGTTCCCGCCACACGCTGCTCTGGCGTTGCAACTGTTCGGTCGACGCGCCGTGCCAGCTTTCCGTGGCATCCAATTGCTCCTCCGTGCTTTGCGCGAGGCGAAATTGCAGGACAGGCCAGCGTTTGGCGATCTGCTCTGCTCTTTGAGCACTGTTTATGGGGTTGCTTGTATAAATCATCAGGCTGACCTGGCGTACGCCTGCGTCAGGAAGACCGCAGGGCACACAGGTTTTTCCGGGACTTGAGTCGGTAAACCAGCGCGGATGGCTGGAAATCTCCACCGGCCACGGGCTGTCACTGGCAGCGGTTCGCAAGGTGTCGAGCCAGTCTTTCAAGCGTTGATCAGGCACCGGCGTGCCCAGTTGCTCGACTTCCAGATCAAGGTGCAGGCTGGCGAACGAAAGCCCTTTGAATTTGGCCAGTAAATCGGTGAGCTGATGGCGCTCCTGCGGCTCGATCCAGGCCGGATCCCCCAACAACAGGCTGACCTTCACGCCCGCGCTGTTGGCTTGTTGCAGCAATTGCTCCAGTTGCTGACGCGTTGTGCCAAGGTCTCTGATTTGGGCGGAATTGAAGCCAAGGTAAATCTTGTCCATCCCGGCCTTTCGCAGCGCGGCAAGCTCAGTCGCCCGACGTTCGGGGTCCAGCAAGGCTTCACTGTCCCAGACGTAACTGCCCTGGGACCATGACGACGGCGCGGCCTGCACGGTCTGATGGGGAATCACCAGCAGGGCCATGGCGAGCAGAATCGGTCGCATATCAAAACCTCGTGGCTCGTTTAAGTACCCACCACGGCGCCATCGAACTTTCTTCGTGCCCGCGACGGAACATCTCATTGAGCATCGCCACGGCGCTCCAGCAGCGCAGGATCAGCATGAACAGCGGAAAAACCGGCACCAGCAATCCGAGGGTCATATCCTGCCGGGGACGGTCCGAGACCATCACCAGCATGGCGAAGAACAGTATCGTGGTGATCATCAGGTACAGCAGGTACACCAGCACAAACAGAAACAGCAACGTCTTGCCCGGCAGAATGAACAGCGCCAGCAAGGTGTAGCTGAAGATCAGAAATGGCAGCACCAACTGAAAGAAGAAGCCCGTGAGCAGGATCATCAGGAAGGTGCGCCAGCCCAGCAGTTTGGGGTCGATGTTGTGGTTGTGCTTTCTGATGTAGAGGAAAAACAGGTCGCCATCCCAGCGCAGGCGTTGCATCAGAAAGTCGCGAAGCGTCTTCGGTGCGTCGGTGTGGCCGATCGCTTCCGGCTCGAACGGAATCCTCAGGTCGTGGCGCTTGAAGTAACTCTTGATCCGCAACGTGAGGTCCAGGTCTTCGGCGGTATGGGTATTCCAGCCACCGATCTTCACCAGGAAACTGCGGCGGAATGCACCAAAGGCTCCCGACACGTTGTTGACCAGATTCCATTCCGACAGACCGATTTTCGACATATGGATCGACAACAGGTACTCCAGCGCCTGCATCGCCGTCACCCATGACGACCAGACGTTGCGCACCCGCAGGCTGCCGGCAACTGCCGGCACCGAAGGGTCCTCGAAATGCCGCACGATGGAGCTGACCATGTTGTTGTCGAAGGACGTGTCGCCATCGAGGGCCATGACGATTTCGCCGCTGGCCAGCGACAGGCCGGCGTTCAGTGAAGACACCCGCCCGCCCCGCTGCCATTTGGCAATCGGGCGCAAATGGCGCCTGGGATATAACTGCGGATCCACGTTGAAACTGCGCACGGCGCTGAGCGTCACTTGATTGGCCGTGGCGCCGTCGACCACCGGAATCATCTCGATGTGGCCCGGGTACGTTTGCTCGCAGAGGCTCAACAGTGTGGTCTGTACATCCAGGCCTTCGCTATAGCAGGTGATGATGCAAGAGACACGGGGGCGATAGATGCTGGTCTTCGGCACGCGGGTGCGGCGCCGGGTGAACCAGCGCAGTACACCGAGCATCACCATGACCATCAGCGGCAGTTCGAAGACCAGGAACAGGGGGAACAGCATGTAGAACAATCGGCTCAAACCGTCCGTCCCCATAAACGCACTGAGCAGGCTGTACAGTTGTTCCAACATTGGGCTCATGACAGATCACCCCAATTCGCCGGCCAGACGGGCCAGCAGCAATTCACCATCCTCCTGTTCGACGAGGTCCTTGGGTGCGGTGACGCTGACGACCCGCAAGGAAACGTCACTGATTTCCGGCGCAGAAAAAAGCTCGGCGACCCGGCCCAGGCGCTGTTTGACGCACTCCAGCCCCTTCTCGTCGGTGTTGGGCAGCATGATCCAGAAATACTCCTCGGTACTTCGAGAGCAACGATCCGTTTCCCTCACCGACTCCTGCAGACGCTCGGCGACACTGTCGATGAAGGCATGGCCGCGCTGTTCGCCCAGGCGCGTCAACGTGTCGGACAGGTTGACGAAGCGCAGGCCGATCACCGAAAAGGCCGGCTGTGAATAGCGGCGTACGATCTGGATCTGCCAGTTCAGTAAATCAAAGAAGTCCTTGCCGCCCAGCAGGTTGAGCCTGCCAAAATGCCGGGAAGAGCGCTCGCTGAACTCCTGTCGGCAACGAAAGCGCCCGGCCTCCGCCAGGCGAAAATCCCGGACCTCGCGCACTCTCAGCTTGTCGGGCGTGTGCGACAAGCCGCAGTCCAGGCAACGCGCCTGCACTTCGGCATCGACAAAGAACGCCTGACAGGAACGGCAGCGGTAGTTTTCCATCGGCCGGTCGTAATCACTGCCGATGTGTCGCAGACGGTTCAGGCAATTGGGGCACAACAGCACGGCATCCTTGATAAACGACTCCTGAGGCCCGACATGCCCGCAAGTAAAGCAATGCAGCGACGGTTGCCGTGATATGTCGAGGGCATGGCATTCGGCACACACGTCAATGTAATTGAGCCGGCCCGAACCACAGTCCGAACAGAGCCGCACGCGATCGACCAGAACGCCCGCCTCCAGCCAGTCCTGTTGCACCATCAGACTCAGCCAGACGAACGGGTTAACCGGCTCGCTATCCATCAGGGCATCGAGCAAGGGAAAGCGGTAATGCTGAGGCACTTCAGGGTCGCGCAGCGCATACACCTGAGCGTTGTCGCGCAGCCAAAGCCAGGTCAGCACCCGGCTCTCGAAGCGCTCCTGCCCCGACCCTTGCCTGAAGAGATTGAAGCGCTCCTGCCAACTGGCCCATTGGGCTTTTATTTCGCTGGATTCAACCGGGCACGCTCCGTCACCCAAGGCTTCACACCAGCCATCCTGGTCACGGCAACAATAGATAAGGGTGTAACGGTAGGGCTCGATCGAGCGCAGTTTGCGCAGCACTTTTGCCGCATAGGCGGCGGGCATGTCCAGTAAAACGACATCAAAGGCATCAACAGCCAGCAGGCTGCCAAGATCGGTAAAGTGTTCAAGCTCCGCAATATTCAAACCTGGAACTCGATTGCCGAGTATCGCAATTCTTGGATTTGGAGTGGGCATGACGCACGTCCCCTACGGAAAGACCAGTGCGATTAACGGAAGCTACCAACACTAGCATTGCATTAGAAAGCGCGTGGATTAATTGTGAAGTTATTTTTTGACAATGCGAGAAGCGAGAGTTCGCCTTGAACACTTAATTTTTTATCAGGGCATCCAAATATAAATAGCAAGCAAATCAATGATTTTTTTATTATTATTTTTCAGTTACTTACATAACTAACACAACGTAATATTAAGACAGCAAAAAAAGCCACTCAATCGCCACTAACTAATAGCCCTGAGCCACACATACGTGTTTGCAATCAAAATTCATTTACAAAGACAACTCATTTCGCAAATACAATATATATGCCAAGTCGTAAACTTCCGAATAATCTCATCCCAACCATATATAAAAACAACAACCGCTTATTGCTAAATAAACCACAACACTCAGCAGCCGTTACAAAGTTGAAACAGATACTGTTTCAACATCAACACACTTCGTTATAGCCGGACGCTGATCACAGGACGTGATCAGCGTTAAAGGCCCTTGAGCTTATTGTTCCAGTTTCAACAGCGGCGTGTCTTTCTTGACGATGTAGGTCGCCAGTTCCGAAGCCTTGTCCTTGCCGACGTTCTTCGCGACATGGGCGGTGCCGGCCGGGATGTAGAGGGATTCACCCGCCTTGAGCGTGACGTTCGGCTGGCCTTCGAGCTGGTACTCGAATGTCCCTGAAACGACGTAAGCGACTTCGGCACCGGGATGCGAGTGTTTCGGCGACGTGACACCCGGATCGAAATCGACGAGGACCTGAATCACTTCACGCCCTTCTACATCGAGGTCGTGACGCACCAGATCGGTACGCTTGATGCCGCTCTGCCAGCTTTTGCCAGGCGCCTGGCCGGCGTCGGCCGGCTGGGTGTCCTGAGCTTGGGACAGCCCCGCGAAAGCGGTGAGTGCCGCGGCGACGATGGCGACGCCGAACAGGCTGGCGGCGTTGGTTTTGTTATTTCGGGACATCGCAGTTCTCCAATGAGCGCAGGGTAAAAAATGCGCGGGATGCCGTTGTCAGGCAGCCTCATTACGCGGTCCCCGTGTATCGCACGCATGTCACGCAGGGCTGTTTTTGTATGCGCACGTAGCTGCCGGCCAAACAGATACGTTGGGATACAGGGCCTGCGAGCGACGCCTGAAAATAATTTCATAGGGACGCAATCAGCCCTGGCGCTGCGCAAATTTAATGAACCCTGCCGCCGCACGCTCACCTAACTGAATGACCATCAGGAGGTGACACATGCATTTTGAACCAACGTGGATCGTACTCGCGGTAGTACTGCTACTCATTGAATTGTGGGCAATCAATCGGCTGCGCAAGAGCGAGGGCAAGGCGAGCACCCGTGGGGTGTGGATGGTGGTGATCGTGTTTGTGCCGCTGTTGGGGCTTATCGCCTGGGCCTTGGCCGGGCCAAAGCAAATTGCACATAACCCGCGATCGGCGCAGGCCGGGCAATAACGCAATGTGCGCTAACGCATTACCGGGGTCATGCGTTAGCAGCCTGGCAAAAGACATCCAGGCGCCGGGTGAACAGTTGTGGATTTGTATCGGTCTGTATTGGGCGCCTGGGAGACTACACAGCGATACACAACGTCGGGGTGCAGGACACATACGGTGTACATGAAAGTGAAAGAGTGCGCGGGTCGCAGTTCAACCCTTGCAGGAACCCCTTCATGATCAATCAAATCGATACCGTGCTGTACACCGGCAAAACCGTTACCACCGGCGGCCGCCAAGGCGAGTCGCGCAGTGACGACGGGCGCCTGGACATCAAGCTGTCGCCCCCGGGCTCTTCCGGTAGCGGTACCAATCCTGAGCAATTGCTGGGCGCCGGCTGGTCGGCGTGTTTCATCGGCGCGCTGGGCAAGGCGGCGCTGGCGCTGAAAGTGAGCTTGCCGGCTGACGTCAGCGTCGCGACCGAAATCGATCTGGGCAAGACCGATAACGCCTTTTTCCTCCAGGCACGCCTGAATGTCAGCTTGCCGGGTGTAGAGCCGACGCTGGCCCGCTCCCTCGTGGATGCCGCCCACCAGACCTGCCCGTATTCCAAGGCAACCCGCGGCAACATCGACGTGACGATCAATCTGGTTTGACGGCACAGACCGGAACGCAAAAGACAGATAAACAAATGCCCCGTCAGACGGGGCATTTGATCTTGGCGAGCTGCCTTGTCACAGCTGCACAAGCAGGCTTCGAGAGCCAAGTAGGTGGCCAGTGCTGGTCTCTGGCTTACGAGGTTTATCAGGACTCCCACAGAACAACAATATATGCACTGTCCTGCTTCACACGGCATAAGGGCTGGATCTCAGCGCGGAGATCTTTCTAACCGTGTACCCTTCGGAGCGCGCCCCACGCGTCCTCGCTATCCGCTTGCGCATCAGTCTGCGTTTTCACCTACACCTTCAGAGTAGCAAAACGCTCGCAGCGTGGGCCGCTGTTTTTAGACCGATTTCCTTTTTCAGGCCGCGTGGCAGGACACAAAAATGCTATGCCTGCCGAGTCTCACAGCGACCGCTGGCTGTTGCCGATGCCCTTGGCGATATCGACGCCCCAATCCATTGCCGCCTCCATGTCGAGCATGTGCGGTTTGGGGTCGTGGTTTTCGTCGATAGCAGTGCCGTCCGGACGGTAAACCCCAATGAACATGCCCAACGAACCGTCCTTCAATATCTCGGCCTTGACCTTGATGCTGCATCCGTTCGATAGCGTTTCCTTGTGTTCCATATGGCGCTCGGTCATTGCGTTTTTCCTCCCGCGTCAGGATTTTCGACCATACAGGCAATGCTAGCTCAGCCCCTGAATTGCGCTGATTCACAGTTCTGAGCACTTAGCCTGACAGCGGCGAAATGCCACCTATACTGGATGCCACCGCCCCTTCGGGGTCTGCACACGAACAATAAAAAGCAGAGGTGGAACATGGTTTGGCAGCAAATCTACGATCCGTTCAATAACCCGGTACTGTCCACCCTCATGGCCGCCGTGCCGGTGGTGGTGATGCTGGCAGCCCTCGCGTTTTTCCATGTCAAGGCACACTTGGCGGCACTGCTCGCCCTGGCCTCGGCGCTGGTCATCGCCATTTTCGCATTCGACATGCCCGCCAACATGGCTGGGTCCGCTGCGCTGTACGGCGCCGCCAACGGTCTGTTGCCGATTGGCTGGATCGTGCTCAACATCATTTTCCTGCACCGTCTGACCACCGAGAACGGCTCGTTCAAAGTGCTGCAGGATTCCCTGGCGCGGATCACCGACGACCGGCGCCTGCAATTGCTGCTGATTGCCTTCTGCTTCGGCGCGTTCTTCGAGGGCGCGGCCGGCTTCGGCACGCCGGTGGCGGTGACCGGGGCGATCCTGATCGGCCTGGGCTTTTCGCCGTTGGCGGCTTCGGGCCTGGCGCTGATCGCCAACACCGCACCGGTGGCCTTCGGCGCGCTGGGCACGCCGATCATCACCCTGGCCAAAGTCACCGGGCTGGATGAAATGGAGTTGTCGATGATGGTCGGGCGGCAACTGCCGTTCTTCTCGGTGATCGTGCCGTTCTGGTTGATCTGGGCCTTTGCCGGGTGGCGCAAGATGCTGGAAATCTGGCCGGCGATCCTGGTCGCCGGGGTCAGTTTTGCCATCCCGCAATTCCTCGTGTCCAACTATCACGGGCCGATGCTGGTGGACGTGATTGCCGCACTGATTTCCATGGCCTGCCTGACCGGTTTCCTGAAAGTCTGGAAACCGGCCACGGTGCACACCTCCGCCGCCCTGACTGGCCGGGTCGACAACTCGAAAATCGATGCGGAATATGAATCCAAAACCGAACCGACCGCGGCTTTTTCCAGCGACACGAAAAAAGCCGTGATGCGGGCGTGGATGCCGTGGCTCATCCTCACCGTGTTTGTGTTCGCCTGGGGCACCCAGAGCTTCAAAAACCTGTTCGACACCCGCCCGGCGATCGATCCGGTGACCCACTCGGCCAAGCTCGACCCTCAAGGCAAGCCCATGCGCGAAGCCAACCCGGTGTTCGCTCCGGTCCTGACCTTCACCACCATCCACCAGCAAATCGAGAAAGTGCCACCGGTGGTGCCGACGCCTAAAGTCGAAGAGGCGGTCTACAAATTCACCTGGTTCACCTCCACCGGCAGCGGCATCTTGCTGGCCGCGATCGTCGGTGGCTTGCTGATGGGGTATTCCATCCCGCAACTGATCAGCCAGTACCTGCGAACGCTGTGGGTGGTGCGCTATTCGTTGATCACCATCACCGCGATGCTCGCCCTGGGCTTCCTCACGCGCTACTCCGGGCTGGATGCCACCATGGGCCTGGCCTTTGCGGCGACGGGGATTTTCTATCCGATGTTCGGCACCTTGCTCGGCTGGCTCGGCGTGGCGCTGACCGGTTCGGACACCGCGTCCAACGTGCTGTTCGGCGGTTTGCAGCGGGTCACCGCCGAGCAGTTGGGCTTGAGCCCGGTGTTGATGGCGGCGGCCAACAGTTCCGGCGGGGTGATGGGCAAGATGGTCGATGCGCAGTCAATCGTGGTCGCCTCCACGGCTACGCGCTGGTACGGCCACGAAGGGGAAATCCTGCGCTACGTGTTCTTCCACTCGATCATCCTGGCGATCCTGGTCGGCGGGCTGGTGACGTTGCAAGCGTATGTGGCGCCGTTCAGCCATATGGTGGTGGGCGGACATTGAACCGACAGACCGAAGGTATCTGCGCTCAAGCTTAAACCCCTGCCCGGGAGGTTCGCCTTCCGGGCTTTTTTTCTTCACAAAGGCACACGCTTCTAACGGGATTGCCGCGTCACCTTGCTTATCTGTGGTTCCGGGTAAAACTTATTGAATGAAAAGCGGCCTGGCGCGGACAAACAGGCAGGGACCAGCCCACGCGCCACGCCAATGATGAACAGCATTTCCGCAACCAGACCTCACATCCCATAACTAAAAAACGAGTGTCGAGCGCCGATGAACATTCTTTACGATGAACGCGTTGACGGCGCCCTGCCCGACGTCGACAAAAACGCGCTGCTGCAGGCCCTGCGAACGCAGATGCCTGAGCTGGAAATCCTGCACCAGCAGGAAGAACTCAAGCCGTACGAGTGCGACGGGCTTTCCGCCTATCGCACTACGCCGATGCTGGTGGTGCTGCCGCGTGAAATTGCTCAGGTTCAGGGGGTGTTGCGCCTGTGCCACGAGCACCGGGTGGCGGTGGTTGCCCGGGGGGCCGGGACCGGTTTGTCCGGAGGAGCATTGCCGCTGGAAAAAGGCGTGTTGCTGGTCATGGCGCGCTTCAATCAGATCCTGCATATCGACCCCGCCGCCCGCACCGCACGGGTCCAGCCGGGGGTGCGCAACCTGGCGATTTCCCAAGCGGCCGCGCCTTTCGGCCTGTACTACGCGCCCGACCCTTCCTCGCAGATCGCCTGTTCCATCGGCGGCAACGTCGCGGAAAATGCCGGTGGCGTGCATTGCCTGAAATACGGGCTGACCGTGCATAACCTGCTCAAGGTCGACATCCTGACGGTCGATGGCGAACACCTGACATTGGGCTCCGACGCCCTCGACTCCCCCGGGCTCGACCTGCTGGCCCTGTTCACCGGTTCTGAAGGCATGCTCGGGGTGATCACCGAAGTCACGGTCAAACTGCTGCCCAAACCGCAGTCGGCCAAGGTGCTGCTGGCGGCGTTCGATTCCGTGGAAAAAGCCGGGCGCGCCGTCGGCGATATCATTGCCGCCGGGATCATTCCCGGGGGTCTGGAGATGATGGATAACCTCGCCATCCGCGCCGCCGAAGACTTCATCCACGCCGGTTATCCGGTGGAAGCCGAAGCGATTTTGCTGTGCGAACTCGACGGCGTTGAAGCCGACGTGCATGACGACTGCGACCGCGTGCGCCAGGTGCTGGAACAAGCCGGCGCCACCGAAGTGCGCCTGGCCAGGGACGAGGCCGAACGGGTCCGATTCTGGGCCGGTCGCAAGAATGCGTTCCCGGCGGTGGGTCGCTTGTCTCCGGACTATTACTGCATGGACGGCACCATCCCGCGCAGGGAGTTGCCCGGAGTGCTCAAGGCCATCGCCGACCTGTCCGCCGAGTACGGTTTACGCGTGGCCAACGTGTTCCATGCCGGCGACGGCAACATGCACCCGCTGATTCTGTTCGATGCCAATCAGCCCGGCGAGCTGGATCGTGCCGAAGCCCTGGGTGGCAGGATTCTGGAGCTGTGCGTGAAGGTCGGCGGCAGCATCACCGGCGAACACGGTGTCGGGCGCGAGAAGATCAATCAGATGTGCGCACAGTTCAACAGCGATGAGTTGACCCTGTTTCACGCGATCAAGGCAGCGTTCGACCCCAGCGGCTTGCTCAATCCCGGCAAAAACATCCCGACCCTGCACCGCTGCGCCGAATTTGGCGCGATGCACGTGCATGCGGGGCAACTGCCCTTCCCTGACCTGGAGCGTTTCTGATGCACGGATCAGCCGAGATGGACGACAGCGCGCTGCTGCTGGAGCAGGTCAATCAGGCATTGGAAAATGCCACGCCGCTGCGTATCCAGGGCGCCAACAGCAAGGCGTTTCTGGGGCGGGTGACCGCCGGGGAAATACTCGACACCCGCTCACACCGGGGTATCGTCAGTTACGACCCGACCGAGCTGGTGATCACCGCGCGCTGCGGCACGCCGTTGGCCGAGCTCAAGCAAGTGCTGGACGCTGCACAACAGATGTTGCCCTGTGAACCGCCGGCCTTTGCGGATGACGCCACCGTGGGCGGCATGATTGCCAGCGGATTGTCGGGGCCGCGTCGGCCGTGGTCCGGCTCGGTGCGCGATTTTGTCCTCGGCACCCGGGTGATCACCGGTCTCGGCAAGCATTTGCGCTTCGGTGGCGAGGTGATGAAAAACGTCGCCGGGTACGACCTGTCGCGACTGATGGCCGGCAGTTACGGCACCCTGGGGCTGATCACGGAAGTCTCGCTCAAGGTCTTGCCCAAACCCCGGCAGGCCTTGAGCGTCAGTCTGGAAATGAACGCCGAACGCGCGCTGTTGCGCCTGGCGGAATGGGGCCAGCAACCGTTGCCGATCAGCGCCGCGTGTCACGACGGCGAGCATTTGCACTTGCGTCTTGAGGGCGGTGAAGGCTCGGTGGCCGCCGCCCATGACCGTTTGGGCGGTGAGCGGCTGGACGGCTCGTATTGGGCCGACCTTAATGAACAGCGCTTGAGCTTCTTCGACGAGGACCAGCCGTTGTGGCGGCTGTCGTTGCCCACTAATACACCGCGCCTGTCCTTGCCCGGTCGCCAGTTGATCGACTGGGGCGGCGCCCAGCGCTGGCTCAAATCCGACGCCGAGGCGAGCTTCATTCGCCAGGTCGTCGAAGAAGTCGGCGGACACGTGACCTGCTACAGCCACGGCCTCAGCGACAGCCCGTTCCAACCGTTGCCCGAGGCGCTGATGCGCTATCACCGCAACCTCAAACGGCAACTCGACCCCCAGGGTATTTTCAACCCCGGACGCCTGTACGCGGAGCTTTGAACCATGCAGACCACCTTGAGTGAAAACGCCCGCCGACTGCCCCGCGCCGAAGAAGCCGACAGCATTCTGCGCAGCTGTGTGCACTGCGGTTTCTGCAACGCCACGTGCCCGACCTATCAGTTGCTCGGCGATGAGCTGGACGGCCCACGCGGGCGCATCTATCTGATCAAACAGGTGCTCGAAGGCTACGAAGTCACGCAAAAAACCCAGCAACACCTCGACCGTTGCCTGTCGTGCCGCAACTGCGAAACCACCTGCCCGTCCGGTGTCGATTACCACAACCTGCTGGACATCGGCCGGGCGGTGGTGGATGCGGCAGTACCGCGCCCGATGGGCCAGCGCCTGTTGCGCGAGGGGCTGCGCGCACTGGTGCCGCATCGGGATCTGTTCAAAGGCCTGGTCAACAGTGGCCAGATGTTCCGGGCACTGCTGCCCGGCGCGCTGCAAAGCAAACTGCCGCGCAGTACGCCGGTGAGTAAAAAACGTCCCACCCCCCACCATGCCCGCCACGTGTTGATGCTCGAAGGCTGCGTGCAACCCGGGCTGTCACCCAACACCAACGTCGCTGCCGCGCGGGTGCTCGACCGGTTGGGCATCAGTGTCACGCCGGTCAACGGCGCCGGTTGTTGCGGGGCCGTGGATTATCACCTCGACGCCCAGGCGGCCGGACTGGATCGCGCCCGGCACAACATCGACGCCTGGTGGCCGGCGATTGAAAAAGGCGCCGAAGCCATCGTGCAGACCGCCAGTGGTTGCGGGGCCTTTATCAAGGACTACGGGCATCTGCTCGAACACGACCCCGCCTACGCCGATAAAGCCAAAACCGTCAGTGCGCTGGCCAAGGATCTGGTGGAAGTGCTGCGCGACGAGCCGCTGGAACAGCTCGGCATTCATAACGCCCGCCGCGTGGCGTTTCATTGCCCGTGCACCTTGCAGCACGCGCAGAAACTCGGTGGCGCGGTCGAAGCGCTGTTGCTGCGCCTGGGTTTCAACCTGACCACCGTACCCGATGCTCATCTATGCTGTGGCTCGGCGGGCACTTATTCGCTGACCCAGCCGGCGCTGTCCCGACAACTGCGCGACAACAAAATGAATGCCCTGGAGAGCGGCTACCCCGAAGTCATCGCCACGGCCAACATCGGCTGCCAGTCGCACCTCGACGGCGCAGGCCGGACCCCGGTGCGGCACTGGATCGAACTGGTCGAAGCCGCCCTGTCCCAATAACGCCCCGGAGATTGCCCATGAACAGCAAAGCCATCCTGAGCCAGGCCGAAGTCAGCCAGATCCTCGCTGCTTCGCGCAGCGAAGCCCAGGCTAACCAGTGGCCGGTGACCATCGTAGTGGTCGATGACGGCGGTCATCCCCTGGCTCTCGAACGCCTCGACGGCGCATCGCCCATCAGCGCCTACATCGCCACTGAAAAGGCCCGCACCTCGGCACTGGGCCGACGTGAATCGAAAGGCTATGAAGAAATGGTCAACGGCGGACGCACCGCTTTCCTCTCCGCGCCGCTGCTGACATCGCTGGAAGGCGGTGTGCCGATCATCGTCGACGGCCAGGTGATCGGCGCGGTCGGGGTGTCGGGGGTCAAGGCCGAACAAGATGCGCAGGTGGCGAAAGCCGGGGCGCAGTGTCTGAAGTGAATTGTAAAACCCACGCAATCCTGTGGGAGCGGGCTTGCCCGCGATGACGGCGGCACATCCGACATCGATGTGCCTGACACTCCGCCATCGCGAGCAAGTTCGCTCCCACAGGGTTTGCGTCGAACCCGCCGAAGAGGAATCGCATCGATGACCCGCCTCACTGCGAAAGACTTTGCCCCGGAGTTGCTGGAGCTCTACGACTACTACGCCCATGGCCTGATCAACCGGCGCGAGTTTCTCGACCGCGCCGCGCTGTTCACCCTCGGCGGGTTGACCGCCAGTGCGCTGCTCGCGTCCCTGAGCCCGAACTACGCGCTCGCCGAGCAGGTCGAGTTCACCGACCCGGACATCACCGCCGAGTACATCACCTACCCCTCCCCCAAAGGCCACGGGCAGGTGCGCGGGTATCTGGTGTGCCCAGCCAAAGCCGCCGGCAAAGTCCCTGGCGTGGTGGTCGTGCATGAAAACCGTGGGCTCAACCCCTACATCGAAGACGTCGCCCGTCGTGTGGCCAAGGCCGGTTTCATCGCCCTCGCCCCGGATGGCCTGACTTCGGTGGGTGGTTATCCGGGCAATGACGACAAGGGCCGCGCGCTTCAGGAAAAGGTCGATCCGGAAAAACTCATGAATGACTTTTTTGCCGCCGTGGAATGGATGATGAAACACGACGCCGGCAACGGCAAAGTCGGCATCACCGGGTTCTGCTATGGCGGAGGTGTCACCAATGCGGCGGCGGTGGCTTACCCGGAACTGGGCGCGGCCGTGTCGTTTTATGGCCGCCAGCCCGAGGCCAAGGATGTGCCGCGCATCAAGGCACCAGTGATGCTGCACTTCGGTGAGCTGGACACACGGATCAACGAAGGCTGGCCGGCATATGAGCAGGCGTTGAAGGCTGGCGGCAAGACCTATGAAGCGTTCATCTACCCTGGCGCCAACCATGGCTTCCACAATGACTCCACCCCGCGCTATGACGAAGCGGCGGCGAAGCTGGCGTGGGATCGTACGATTGAATGGTTTCGCAAGTATTTGGTTTGAGCGGTCGGCAGGGCCGGCCTCTACGCGAGCAGGTTCGCTCCCACATTTGATTAGCGACAAAGATCCAATGGGGGAGCGAGCCTGCTCACGATGGCGGTATCACTGCCGCTGATTACTTGGGTTGCGCCACGGTGCGCAGATACGGCTTCAATGTCTTGAACCCGTCCGGATACTTCTTCTTCGCGTCCTCATCGGACACCGACGTCGGAATGATCACGTCGTCACCCGGACGCCAGTTCACCGGTGTGGCAACGGTGTGTCTGGCGTTCAGTTGCAAGGAGTCGAGCAGTCGCAGTACTTCATCGAAGTTGCGCCCGGCGCTCATTGGGTAGATCAGCATGGCCTTGACCTTCTTGTCCGGGCCGATGATGAACACCGAGCGCACGGTCGCGTTGTCCACGGCGGTGCGTTTACCGCCGCTGGCATTGGGATGAATCATGTCGTAGAGCTTGGCCACCACCAGGTTGTCGTCGCCGATCATGGGATAGTTGACCGCGTGCCCCTGGGTTTCCTCAATGTCACCGAGCCACGCGTGGTGGTCGCTGACCGGGTCGATGCTCAGCCCGATGACTTTGGTATTGCGCTTGTCGAACTCAGGTTTCAGCCGCGCCACCTCGCCCAGCTCGGTGGTGCACACCGGGGTGAAATCCTTCGGATGCGAGAACAGGATGGCCCACTTGTCGCCGATCCATTCGTGAAAACGGATCGAACCTTCAGTACTGTCGGCGGTGAAATCAGGGGCCTCGTCGCCAATGCGGATTGTCATGATCGATCTCCTTAAAGTGAGGTTCAGGGATGGGTGTCGAGCCAATCAACGCGACTGAGTATAGGAGACGAATGATGACAGGCCGCACCGCCGTGCCACGCACGTTGAAACCGTCGCTCAACCCCCGAGGGCGATGATCGCCGCGATCAGCGCTGCGCCGACAACCGCCATCGCAAGCCCGCCCTGCCACGGTTTGGCGCCGGCGTATCGCGCCAGGATCCAGCCGGCCACAAACAGCACCACCAGCCCGACCAGGTTGGACAAGCGCACCGCCAATCCCGTCTGATCAAGCAACAGGAACGGCACCACCAGCGGAAAGGTCGAGACCACCACCAACAGGAAAACGCCCAGCGCGCCCTTGAAATCATTCAGCCCCAGGAACGGATGTGGCGGCGTGGGCGGCGATGCGACCAGGCGCTGGCGCAACACTTCCAGGCCTTCGGTGCCGGCCGCCGTGGCGATACGCGGTGGCAATGCATCGGCAATCAGCGCCTGCCCGGCGCTCGCGTCCGTGCCTGCGCGTAAACCGGCGAACAACGTGCGGTTGCGCGTGCGCTCGATCAAGGTGCGCAGCAGATACATCACCGCGTCTGCCAGCCCCCAGGCCAGGTTGCAGCCGAGCGCGGCAAACATCATGGTGCGCTCGTCTTCCTGATTGGCGGTCGCCACGCTGATGGTGCCGGTGAAGGTCATCGCCATCAGCAAGCCAAAAATCACTTCCGTGACCCGATCGACCGGGTCGAGTACGCGGGTACGCATCTGTTCGCGGCTGTCTTGCATAGGCCCGACCTACGGCCCGAAGACGAGCCGTCTAGTGAAAAGGGAGGTTAAATTCGCCTGCTCACACAGTGTAGTCAGGAACCTGCCCGTTGCTGATCGAGCGTCAATCCACCAAGGCAATCAACTGATGGCGTTGCGCATCGGTGAGCATCGGCCCGAAACCGGCACCCGCGTTTTCCGTCATGTAGCGCGGGTTGCCGGTGCCGGGAATCACGCAGGTCACCGCCGAATGCGACAACAGGAACTTGAGCGCCAGCTGCGGCCAGCTCTTGACTCCGACTTGCGCGGCCCAACCAGGCAGCGGTTTATCCCTCAATCGGCCGAGCAATCCACCGCCGCCGAACGGTCGGTTGCAGATCACCGCCACGCCACGCTCGCGACACAGCGGCAGGATGCGTTTTTCGACACCGCGATCATCCAGCGCATAGTTGATTTGCAGAAAATCCAGTTGCTCAGCCTTGAGCACCACCTCCACTTCTTCATAGGCCGATGGCGTGTAATGGGTGATGCCGATGTAACGAATTCTCCCCTCTTCCTTCCACTTGCGCAGTGTCGGCAAATGGGTTTGCCAGTCCAGCAGGTTGTGGATCTGCATCAGGTCGATGCGATCGGTCTGCAACAGCTTGAACGACTGTTCCATCTGCGCGATACCTTCTTCGCGACCCCGGGTCCACACCTTGGTCGCCAGAAACGCCGGCGAGCGCGGCTCGTGGATCGACAGCAGTTCACCGGTCGTCTCTTCGGCCCGGCCGTACATCGGTGAGCTGTCGATCACCGTCCCACCCTTCTCGAACAATGCGCCCAGCACCGCGGGCAATTGCTTGTAGGCCGGGTCGTGCGGGGCCACATCAAAACCGCGATAGGTGCCCAGGCCGACGATGGGCAATGACTCCTGGCTGGAAGGAATGACGCGGGTCTGCATGGTCTTGCCTCCTGTTCCCGTCGACGGCGGGGTTTGTGCGCCGGTCGGACCGAACGTGAAGACCGCCGAAACACCGGCAGCCAGCGTGAGTATTTTTCTACGGGTGTACCCCACAGAATGGCTCATAAATCGTCCCTCGCCCGCCAATCAGGTTTCGACTTGTTGCGCCTGGCGCCGCGCCAGCCACAGACATAACCCGCCCCACAGCCCGGCGAACGGCACGATCACCAGCGCCACCAGGCCAAATCCCGCGCCCAACGCCGTCAAACCGGCGGACAACCAGCCACTGGCGGCATCGCCACCGCGATAGACCAGGGTCTCGATGACGTTCTTGGCCTTGTACTTCTCTTCGCGGCTGACCACCGTCCACAACACCTCCCGCGCCGGTCGCACAATGGCGAACTCCACAGCGCGACGCAGCCCCTGTGCCAGCGCCACGGTGGTCGGCACCGGGGCCAGGGCCATGGCGCCGAAGGCAACGATGGTCGCCAACGGCATCGCCACCAGCGCGCCGCCGATCCCCACAAAACGGATCAATGGCGCCGTCAGCAGCAGTTGCAATGTCAGGGTCAGTGCCGACACGATCAAATCGACCACGGCGAAGAATTGCGTCCTGCTGCCCGTATCAGCGTAGCTGCCAGCGACGATCCGTCCCTGCTCGAAATACAACAGGGTCGCGGCGCTGGTGTGTAAAAGCATGAACAGCACCAGCCCCAACAGGTACGGAGAGCGCAGGATCAGGGTGATGCCGGCGAGTACGCTGCCGCCCATGCGCCGTTCGTCGAGTAGTGGATTGCCCGCCTGCGACTGCGTGCGCGCCAGCAGCGCCCGGTAGCAGCGCACGGCGATTTCCAGCAGCAGCGCCGCCGCGACGGTCAACGCCACCGGGCCCAGTCGGGTGGCCATGGTCGCCGCGAGCAACGGCCCGATAAACGTGCCGAGGGTGCCACCGGCCGCGATGCAGCCGAACAGTCGTCGTCCCTGTTCACTGGAGAAACGGTCGACCAGCACACTCCAGAAAATCGAGACGATGAACAGGTTGTAGATGCTGATCCAGACAAAAAACACCCGCCCGACCATCACCGGCGCCACGTGGTTGGCGATCAACAGGCCGAAAACCAGCATCGACGCGGCAATGATGCGATAGATCAACGGCACGAAGCGCGTGGCCGGCAGCCGTGACGCCACCGCGCCGAACACCGGCACCATCAGTAGCATGACCACGAACGTGGCGGTGAACAGCCATTGCAGTTTATCGGCGCCGCCTTCAAGCCCCAGGGCATCGCGCAGGGGTCGCACCAGGTAATAGCTGGCGAGCACGCAAAAGTGAAAAGCAAAGCCCAGTGCCAGGGCCGCTCTTTCCGATGGCAACACATTGAGCCACTTGAGACCGATGGGCATCGGTGCCCTCCTTCACCGCCAGCTACACTCTGACAGCACCCCGGAGCCGTCAATGCCGCCCACTAACGTTAGCCGAATGTCCCGAACCCTGGTGTTACTTGTCATCATCCTCGCAGCGATGTACCTGGTGCTCTGCGCGGCGCTGTTCGTGTTTCAGCGCGCGCTGATCTATTACCCGCAACCACGCTCCGCCGGTTCCGCCGAAACACTGCTCACGCTGCCCGTCGCTGACGCGCAGGTGCTGGTTTCAGTCAGACCGCACGACGGCCCCAAGGCGATCATTTATTTCGGTGGCAATGCCGAGGATGTCTCACGCAGCCTGCCGGAGTTCGCCAGGGCGTTCCCTGATCATGCCCTGTACTTCATGCATTACCGAGGCTATGGCGGCAGCAGCGGCTCACCCTCCGAGGAAGCCATTGCCCGCGATGCCATGAGCCTGTTCGACAAGGTCTACGCCGATCATCCGCAGGTTGTCGTGGTCGGCCGCAGCCTGGGATCGGGGGTCGCCGTGCGCCTGGCCAGCGCACGCCCGGCCACCCGGCTGTTGCTGGTCACGCCATACAACAGCCTCGAAGAACTCGCCGCCCGGCAGTTTCGCTGGTTCCCGGTGCAGTGGTTGTTGCAGGACAAGTTCGAATCCTGGCGCTATGCCGAACACATAACCGTGCCGACACGACTGATCGCCGCCGAACATGACGAAGTGATCCCTGCATCCAGTACACAGCGGCTATACAGCCATTTCGCCGAGGGCGTGGCGTCGATGCAGGTCATCAAGGGCACCGGGCACAATTCGATCAGCGACAGCCCTGAGTATTTCGAGGCGCTGGGGAATGGGTTGTAGAGCGGCTCCTGCAATAGAACGCTATCCCCAAGCACGTTCGTCGGACACAAACCGTCATCAACCAATAAGCCCACCCGCCCCGTGAACCTTGTTTCGCGGCGCCAGTCTTAGACCGGCATTTGTACTTCCTCCTTAACGTTGTCACCTCATCCGAGCTGTCCGCACCATGCGCCAAACCGCCCTTGCCTTGCGCTTCACTTCACTGTGCCTGTTGACCTCGCTACCCTTTTTCATCAGCCCCGCCCACGCCGGCGCGGAGCGACAACTGGTGGAAGCCATCAACGATTACCGAGCCCATCCGCAAGATTGCGGGCGGCGTCCTGCCCAGCGTTTGGCGCCACTGGCCTTGAAATCAAACCTGGCATTGCCGGTGGGTTACGGTGGCGGTTTGCGCGATCGTTTGAAGGCGTCCGGTTATCAGGCGGTGGCCGTACGATCCATCCGGGTCATCGGTGCCCAGGATGCCGAAGAGGCTTTCGACCTGTTGCAGGATGACCATTGCACCGCCCTGCTTGACAGCCAGTACGCCGACATTGGCGTCAGTCGCAGACGTGGTGAGTGGCAAGTGGTGTTGGCGCGTCCGGTACTGGACAGCCAAATGGGCGACCCGCGTTCGGTCAGCAAAGCCTTGCTGGCGCAGGTGAATGCCGCCCGGGCCAAACCGCGAATGTGCGGCCGTCAACGGTTTGCCGCCGCGCGGCCACTGGCGTGGAATGCCAGCCTCGGTGCCGCCGCGCAAGGACACAGCAAAGCGATGGCCTACGGTAACTACTTCGCCCACCGCGATCCCGATGGCGACACCCCCGCCGACCGGGCGCGCGCCGCTGGTTACCGTGGGCGGCAGATCGGCGAGAACATCGCCGCCGGCCAAGGGTCGCCAAACAAGGCAATGGCCGGATGGCTGGCCAGCCCCGGGCATTGCGCCAACCTGATGAACCCGATGTTCACTCAAGTCGGTGCCGGTTATGCCACCGAGGCGCGCAGCGATGAAGGGGTTTACTGGACGATGCTGTTCGGGGCGAACTGATCTGCCCTGAGCCGTTACTTGACCAGCCGGGTTTCTTTGGACGGCCGATAACCAAAGTAGGCGCTGTAGCATTTGCTGAAGTGGCTGGGCGAGACAAAACCACAGGCCACCGAGACTTCAACAATGGTCAGCGTGGTGTGTTGCAGCAGTCGACGCGCCTCGGTGATCCGCAAGTCCATGTAGTAACGCTGTGGCGTAGTGCCCAATTGCTCTTTGAACAGGCGCTCGATCTGCCGTCGGGATCGGCCGGCATACAGACACAGCGCCTCCATCTCCAGCGGCTCTTCGAGGTTGGCATCCATCAGGTTGACGACCTCCCGCAGCGGGCCGCTGACCGAGACATTCAGGCTGGGTTTGATCCGTCGATAGCGCGACGCTTCAAACGCCAGAATGTCTTCGATACCGTCAGTCAGCGCCTTGTCATGCAAACCTTTGATCCACTCCAGTGCCATGTAAAACGCACCGTTGGGACTGGACGCCGTCAGACGATCACGGTCGACCACGAAGGCTTCACTGGTGACCTGAGTGAGTTTGGCGATTTCCGCCAGCGCAGGACGATGCTCGGGATGAATCGCACAGCGATAGCCGTCCAGCAAACCGGCTCGCCCGAGAAACCAGGCACCGTTCCATATCCCCGCCAGCTTCACGCCTGCTTCGGCGGCCCCGTGCAAAAGACTGACAAGCACCTCGTCAGCCTGGAGGGCCGTACGGTACCCGCCACAGATGACCAACAGGTCCAGGTCTTGAATTTCCGCATGAGCCAGGCAGGCGTCCGGCCGGATCACCAACCCCAGATCGCTGATCACTTCGCCTTCCGTCAAACCGAAGGTCTTGGTGGTAAACAGCCCCGGCCGCAGCAGGTTTGCGGTGATAATCGTATCGAGTGCCTGGGTAAACGCCGGCAACGAGAAATGCTCCAGCAGCAGAAAACCTGCCCGGGCGCAGATGGGTTGGCCTTCATGCTCATTGAGATAGCGAAGATTCTTGCCCTTCATGGCACCGCTGAACTGACGTCGTTCTACCAACACTCGCCTCGCTTCGCCCTGCTGACGAACCTGTGATTTAGCGCCTTGATATCCGTAACCCCTGATCGCAAAAATTAACCGCGCACCCGCGCACGGCTCGGTGCGCATTGTTTACGCCAGTTGAAACCGGCGAGCAAGAGCTGCAGGGCAAGTTGGCTTTTAGCCTTGACTCGAGACCGGCTAATGGGCGTCCCCTTTTCCACTTATGCAAAAGCACGTTATGGGCATTGTCCATCAGTACCAGGCGGATAAAACAACACCGGAACTGGCCGGTGGTCGGGATAGTGTGCTTGAACAGTTATCGAAAAGACCAATCATGTATTGAAATGCATTCAATTTTCTGATCCGACGCATGCTCTAATGAGGATCTATAATCGGTTATAAAGCTAATACCCTCTATATATTTACCGCTTTCAATTATTAAAAAATCGTCATCAATATCATTAAAGTCAAGCTCATAAAGACTACTAATCAACAGTAGATCATCACCAGGTCTCACCGACTTAAACCACCCTAGATAGCCCTTCCCGACTACAATCCTATACAGCTTTTTGGTCTCTCCAAAATCTAGTGAGATCAGATCATTTCTATAAATGAATGACTCAACAACCTTATCAAGCCCGACAGCTGTACCGACTTTTGACTTAATTCCGATCCACTCCGCACTTTTAATCAAAACATCATTAAGACACGCATTTGACTCGTACCACCCAACAGCGCCAATTTTTTCTTGAACACTGAAAAAGTCCTCACCCAGAGAAAACCCAGCCGCACTTAAGCCAGGAATCAGCTCAACTTTAATATCAGGAATTAACATCGCCACCCGCAATTACTCCCACGCTTTCCACTGGCCAGCATCATACTTCAACCGACTACCTTGCTGGTCATAATACTGCTGAAATTTGGTAATAGTTCCTGGCTTGAAGCCTGCGTTCGAATCAATCACCCTGACTTCAGTTCCATCTTTGTACGTGAATTTATAGTACTCCGCGTCATGCCGACCTCCGAGGAAAAAAGGGGACAGATTTATTTTCCAACTACAGGTCCATTCCGAGGAGGAAAAAAGGGGACAGATTTATTTTCCAACTACAGGTCCATTCCGAGCATTAATAAAAATAAATCCGTCCCTTTTTCCACCATCCTTTTGCACGATTAAATTTTAGGCACTAGAGCAAAAAGCCCCCTTTGCATTAAGTAGCTGCAAATATAATTCGCTGCCTTATCTGAACTTCGCTTTAAAAAAACAGAATCCAACTCATCTGGAGCTTGGTCGCAGTACCAACTGTCGTACGTCTGTTCAGCTATCTCGCCAACTAATTGATACACATCCCCTCCAAGAATCGAAATTCCGAGAGCTTCAAGTTCATAAATAGCACGTAAAGCGTCATCGCGACGCAGAGCCCAGTTCCGCACCCCCAAATGCTCTAGGGATATCCCGCGACTTAGAATAGGATCAATTTGTTCCGACCATATAACACTCATAAGTCACTCCGCCCGGCTCGGCTTGAATAGTCGATGATTGATTGACCCATCCGACTCCTTTATGAACTCGAAAACACCTTGTTTCCCACGATACTCGCCTGGCATTGAAAAGGGGACAGATTTATTTTACCCCGCCCCTTGGTCTGCCTCGACCACGTTGTTCTATCCGTAAACCCACTATCTGCTCAACCTCGTCCACGAAACAACGCGTCCCTGTCAGCTGACCACGCTGCAGAGCATTCCGAATCAATCCGATCTCATCATCGGGAATGGCTTGGCGCATGAATAATTCGTAGCGATAGCGCCGCTCCATTAGTGTGTTACCCAAAGCAGCAAAGCATGGGTCAATGTCCAGCCAATGGTCATCAGGCTCACTACTGATTCGAACGCTAAAACTGGACCACGGATAATCTCCGGCATCGACCACCATTTGAGCGCGGACAGGATTCAATTCAATGTAACGACAACAAGCGAGCAAGTAGGAATCTGACTGCACCACACTGGATTTGTACCGACTCTCCCACAAAGTGCCTGAACGCCCTTCCAGGCGATTACGATAACGCGTCGCACGCGCTGCAAGGGCTTTCATTAACTGCCCAAGCCCAATAACAGAGTCACCTGGAGCGAGCAGCAAATGAACATGATTGGTCATCAAACAATAGGCGTAAACCTTTACACCGAATGCCTCTTTGAGTTCACGTAAATCCGCCAAATAGCGCTGATAATCCTCGGCGACCGCAAACACCACCTGACGATTATGACCACGTTGCACAACGTGGTGCGGATAGTTTGGTAATACAATACGGCCCATCCTGGGCATAATCGACTCCTTGCTCCATCGAATTTTTCAGCGTTGTAAAAAGATAAATAAATCTGTCCCCTTTTCCATTTATCGTCGGAATGCTTCAAACCGTTGTAGCGTTGCATCGCCACCGGGTTGGCCAGTTTTACCTCGAAGCCTGCCGCCTTCAGGCCGTCGACCAGCCAATACCAGTTGTACGTAGACTCGACCACGACGCCGAACAATTCTCCACGATGTGGTTCGAGTAGCGGGAGGATTTGCGTCAGCTCATTGGGGCAGCGTCGGCTGATCAAAACTCGGTCCGTTTCGTCGGTAACCACAACAACGCTGTTGTTCGAATGCAGATCTATGCCACAGAATTTCATCACGGCCTCCTCACAGCAAAAGTCTAAGTTCGCACCTTGAATTTTGCGCCACCTCCGTTAAGTGGGGAGGCCGGCTAGATGATTCTCAGATTTATTTTACCCCGCACTTTCTTTCACTCCCTTTTCCATGCCTCTCCATGTAGAACAACTATTCATAAACTTTTGATGCACACAATATCTTTGCAAAAGTGCTCCAGCTAGGGGTAGTAACATCACTATCACCAGAGTTTTTTGCATACATATCTATTGATCTAATCCAGGCTTCCATTGCAGCTAAAAATTTTTCTAAGTCCGGATTCTCCCAGTCACTGGGATTGAGTACCAATCCTTCTCTGAAATCCCCGACAAAATCCGCAAGATCCTCTTTTGTCTGTATATCTCTAACTCGCTCAAAACTCATACGACCCTCACTTACAAACGCCTCGAACACAGATAATCGAACCTTTATTAGGCGTAGTTACTTTCCGTCCTTCCTTGGCAACCTCTGCTGCCGTAGCCGGAACAACTTTGATTGGTACACCCGCCTCAGACGCAGCAAGCAATCGTCTATTATCCAAACTGTATACCGCTCCGTCTTTCTCAAATACCCGAATAGGAGGAAAATCATCTGGAGAAATTCTCCCTGACTTCAGCCCGTCAATTGTTGACTGGAGAGTTTGGCCATCCTTAAAGTTACTCGATACACTATCTTGCGTGAACCGAATATCTTTCGGGTTCGCATAACCAGTCAAGTTATCCGGTAAAGCAGTTGGCAGCTTTTGGCTTGCGGCTCTTACCCCACTTGCACCAACCGCCTTCCCAGCCCCAAAGAGTATAGCCGTCCACGTGGCAAAAACACCTACGGTTTCGGGATCGACGTTTATACCAGCCCGTCCTGCAGCATTGCTACCGGCTTGGGTAAGCCCTAGAGCCAGTCCCATCTCCAGCAACCGCATCTTGGCAACCGCGTTCATCATTTGCGCGGTAGCAAGGACACTTTTCATCCCGGCAGGTACATCGTCAGAGGCTCGCGCTTTGGAAAGGAGGTCGTGCGTGTCGTTGTAATCCTCCACAAACTTTTGGAGCTCTGGAGATCTACATCCTTGAGGGTTGTCCAGACAAAACAGCGCAAAACGTTTTTCGTTTGCGTCATTCAAATCGGCAAATTTATTTCGAACCTGATCACAGCTGTTGCTTGCGACACAGGTTTTCGCCTCTTCGATTAAGCTCTCAACCTCCTTATGATTCAGGTAATTATTGACCGTTGCCTGCTGCGCCACCCACCCTGCAACCTGCTGGTCCTTGTCGCTACCACCTGCTGCCGCGGCAACGGTCATACCCAAGAGCTGAGAGGTCATCGCCAATACTTGCTCGTGGGCCACGCCTGGGAAGATCTTGTCCCCGACCATTTCGATCAGAGCCTTGTTAGCTCCGGCGGCCATCGCAGAAATAACGAAATCACCACCAGCCGCCTCTCCGATCAAGCCACCCACGATGGCATGAACGGCAACTTTGGTGGGTAGACCACTTCCTAACAGGCTGGTACCCACTTGCTGATAGATGGCGCCAGCCATCATGTCGGCGACCAGTCCTATCGCGGCCTGGCTAAGGTTGTCTTTGAATTTTCCGCCATTCGCTACTGTTTGAAGCGCGGAGTTGACTGCCAGGCGTACACCTATATTTTGGCCAGCAATGCCCCCACTTACACCAGCGATCACATAGCCTTTCAGACTCTCGCTGGAAGTTACATCTTTAACGACCGCTCCAAGATCACCCTTATTGTTGATCGCACTGATTGCAGCCCCGCTGGCCGCCGAAGTGGCCACAGCCGTCAGCGCTACATTTCCCCAGCCTGCCGCGACGGCTGTACCTGCGGCTGAAGTTCCCGCAGCGGCCATGGCAGTACCGGAAGCCGCCGCTGCGTTGGCCGCTGTTCCTATTGCAGCACTCGCGGCGCCAGCCGTCAGCGCCGTGACGATAATCATGATTGCCAGCATCGCCCCTTGGCCCAGCCCGGAGTGGCTGTACTTAAAGCTCTCGTGCACCTCCTGAACTTTTCGCCAATCCACATCACCACGCTGCTCAGCTTCTTTGAGCCATGCGAGTTGCGGATCTGCCTGCACCATCGCATCAATAGTCTGACCCACCGTTTTCTGGTCGATCTGTTTGATGTCGATGTTTAAGCCATCAACGGCCTTGATTGCCAGGTTTCCCTGCGCGACCAGCTGACTCTGCCGCAAGGTCTCATCGGTATTCCCCTTACCTTTGGCACTGGTCCACGCCAGGCTGTTGCTGCTCTTCTCGTGACTCTCCTGATGCAGATCCTTCACGCCCTCAAAGGTGATCGCACCACCACTCTGCAAGGTCAGGTCATTACCGCTGTTGAGTTTCGCCACCTGATAGCGTTGATCTCCCCCACTGACCAAGGTCAAATCGCCGCCCGTAGTGATTTCGCTGCCGACGTGGGTCACCTTGGTGATTTCATCCCGGCGGGTTTCTTTTTGACCGAAGCTGCCTTTTTTCTTTTTGTCGTAGAGGGAGTAATCACTGTCTTGCGCGGCCAGTAACTCGAGGTTGTTACCTGCCACCAGATAGGCTTCGTTGCCTGCGCTTAGCGCCACATCGCCGCCAGCAAAAACGTTAACCCATGACCTGCAAGGCTGAAATCGGAGGCGTCCGAGGCATCAGCGAGAAAGGTCTTGATCAGATGCAGGAAGAAACCGGGGGCTGTAGGAAGCGTCTTAAGACGCGGAGATTGGCAAGACTCAGAACGTAGCATCGGCATCGGTTAGCCAAGCCGGCCTTGTCGCAGTGGATGTCGGTCGCCATCGGTACGCTGGATTCGCCGTTCTCACCAAAAAAAGCTGAAGCATGGTGGGGTCGGTTCAAAGGCGAGTGGGTATGAGTCAGCGGATCGACATCCACGAACGATTTAAAGCCGGGACTTAATCAGGGGCGACGAACCGCCCTCACCCGCCCGCTACCGCCACCCCCGCAGAAAAACCGCTCGCCGCCATCAAATTCAAGACCCGAGACGCCAACGCCCTCTGGCATTTTCAGGCTTTCGAGCACCTCGCCGGTTTTTGCGTCGATGCGCCGCAGATCGCTCTCGTCGCCTTCCCAGGTGCCATGCCAGAGCGCGCCCTCGACGAAGGTTACGCCGGTGACGAAGCGGTTCGACTCGAGGGTGCGCAGGATCTTGCCGGTCTCGGGGTCGATCTGGTGAATCTTGCGCTCGCGGTATTGCCCGACCCACAGCGAGCCTTCCGCCCAGGTCATCCCGGAGTCGTTACCGCCGCCGGGGGCTGGAATGGTGGAGAGTACGCGACCGGTTTGCGGATCGATTTTCTGGATACGGTCCTCGGCGATCTGGAACAAGTGCTTGCCATCGAATGCGGTGCCAGCGTGAGCGGCGACATCCAGCGTTCGCACGGTTGCGCCGCTCGAAGGGTCCAGTGCGAGGAGTTTTCCGGTGGTGGCAAACCAGACCTGTTCACCATCCCAGGTCACGCCATGCACATCGTCGACGCCTTCAAAAGGCCCATATTCACGAAGGATTTCAGCAGCTGACTGTTTCATCTCGGTGTTCCTCGAAAGGGGGTGGTGGCGTTCATCCTAGCCACCGGGCAACGGAACCGGGAGTAACAAGGTCGTCGCGAAACCGGGGACCGGTGGCGTCATCCAGCGCCGCGCCCTGCCATGCCCGAATGACTGCACCTTGCCCTGCGCCGCCAGTGTTTCGAGCACCCGTTGCACGCTGCGCTGGCTGTTGCCCAGTGCCAGGGCAAGTGCCGAACTCGACCAGGCTTCACCGTCGGCGAGCAACGCAAAGACCGCGGCATGTTTTTCTTCGACCGGAGGCGTGAGCAGCACCACGTCGGGTGAAACCTGGGTGATCAGTGCAAACCCGCGCCGGGTTGCGATTACGCTGGCCAAGGGTTTCAGCGCTGCGCGCAATCGGCCGATTTCGACCCGTAGCCGGGCGCGATGGGATTCGTCGCTGAGCTTCAGGCGAAAGGCCCGGGCGATGAGAGTTTCCCTCGAAGCATCGTCCGGCCAGGCTTCCGCCAGGGTCCGCACGAGGCGGAACAGGACCGGGCGCTTCGACAGGGCAACCGACATGCCTGCACCGCGCACGACATACCGGCAGGCATCCACCACCAGCGAGGTCGAGGCCAGCAATGCTTCCACTTCGTCGAGCAGCAAGGGCCTTGCATGGCCGTTGCTCATCACGTGCGCGGCGGGACTGTCGAGCAGCTGCACCGCGCTTTCGACTTCTGCTATCAATGCCGGAATAGCGGATTGCTGCGCCGCGAGTCCGGCACGGATCAAGGCCGCGCGGGCAGCTTGTGAATGCAGGTGACGCATGGCGATGCCCGCGACCACGAGCTCATGGGTGGCGCGCAACGACGGTGGCAATGTCGACGGATCGAGTTGCGCGAGGCGTTGCTGTGCGTCATCCAGTTGGCCGATCAGCAGAAGACGGCGGATGTGCAGATATCGCGCATGGGCCGCGTTGACAACATCGCCGTGGGCTTCCAGCGTGACCCGCGCCGCATCCAGGGCTTTCACCGGCCAGCCGAGGTCCCGCGAGGCCAATGCGATCTCTGCTTCGGCGACGATGCAGCGCGCCCGGGCCAGCGCTTCCTTTGGCCCGAACGCGCGTGCCGCCCGACGCACCAACATTTTTGCCCGCACCAGATCGCCCAGTTGCGCCATGGCGATCCCGCGCAGCGCCAGGGCCGGTGCATCGTCACGCAGTGCAACACGGTCGAGCGCACCGAGTGGATCCCCCGCTGCCAGCGCCTGGGCGGCGGCGGTGATCAGCGAGTCCATTGCAATGTTGCCATGGGTTCACTCCATCGTCGGATAGTCGCTGTTGAGTCTATCCCAGACTCAGGCGTCTCAGGCTGGATCGGCCATCCGGTGCTCGCGGCAAATCAGCTCCACTTCCTTGGTTTCCAGCGGTTCCTGAGTCAGCCCGCAAAAGGCTCCACCCGCGACGGTCTGATGAAAACGGCAGGTTCGGCAGAGCCCGAAACTCGGGACGTTTTCACCTTGCTGGATGTTTCGTAACAGCTCCAGTAGCAAGCCTTCAAGATCCTCTGCGCGCGCGCCCATGCGCTGGGCGGCATTGACCAGAAATTCCGGAGGCATCACGGCGTCCAGCAACGCCTGGGCCGGTGCCGTCAGTTTCAGGTGCACGCTGCGTTTGTCCCGGACGTCCGGCTGTTTGGTCAGCAGGCCTTTGCCCTCCAGCGCCTTGAGCGATTGCGACACCGTGCCTTTGGTCAGGCCCAGGTATTCGGTCACAGCCAATGGGGTGTCGGAGTAGCGATTGCAACGGCCCAGGTACATCAAGGCACTGAGCTGAATCGGCTGCAGATCCGTCAGCAGCGGGTGCTCGCGAAACCAGACTCGGGTCAGGCTCGACAACCTTTCCAGCAAATCAAAAAGCACGTGGGAAATTCCTGATCAATAACGTTGATTAATAGTATCGGATAAAAACCTTATTGACAAAAAAGAGCTTTGTCGTAGGCTTTGTGGTGTCGATCCGAAACAGTAATCACCTTTTTTGAAATGGAGGCAAACATGAAAACCGCACTGGCACTGACCCTCGGCACTCTGCTGGCATCACAAGCCTGGGCCCACGATTCCCAAGGCATTCAGAGCGACAAAGGCAAAGCAGACGCCGCTTTCGACCTGGTCAATACCCGCGTCTTCAAGGAAGGCAACAATCTGGTGTTCGAGCAATTGGTCGACGGCAAGGCCGGCAGTCGCGTCCCGACCGCCAAGGGTTCGTTTGCCGGTGCCGAGGTGTTCAGCTACGTCTGGCCGACCAGTCTCGACAGTTCGGCTGTGGGCTTTGAAGAGAAGTCCGGCATCCTCGCCCTGGCGCTGACATCGCACCCGGACTTCGATGACACCCCGCAACTGGACGAAAACAAGGACGGCAAGAAGGACAACGACGGCGGTCTCTGGCACTCCCACTGGGTGGTACTGACCAAAGACGAAAGCTGCGGGCCTGGCGGTTTGAAAGTCCGCGACATTCCCAAGGATGCCAAGCCGAAGTTGCCGGCCACCTGGCCCGGCGCACCGATCTACATCGACTCCCCGGGCTACGAACTGAGCGTTGAGAAAAACGCTGCGAAGATCCGTGTACCGCTGGCGGCGGTCGGATTCCCTGAAAGCTTCAACTACGACGGCGTCACCGCTGCGCTGAAGGTCAATGCCGACCTGCATAACCCGTTGCTGTGCGTCAGCAGCGTCTATGACATTGCTTCGGGCGACCTGTCGTTGCCGGGCACCTGGAAACTGAAGGAGAGCAAATGATGAGCGTGAATGTCTTCGATACCCACGTGCGCACCAAAGATGGCCGCTATCTGCACTTCGATGTGCTGATCGAGCGTAACGACGCCGAGCTGGCGAAAACCTATGCCCGGCGCTTCCTTGATGAACAGGGCATTCAGGACGAAGATATCGCCCAGGACCGCTGCCAGTTCTGTCATGTTGAACCGACTCATCCCGAAGTGGCCGCGGCGATCGGCAAACAGGGTTACTTCATCCTCAAACTGCAAGGTTGTCAGGAGTAACGATATGAACACCTACCAGCCCATGAACTGCGACCTGTACGACTATCTGGAGATCGCCTGCCTGCGCGGTTATCGACTGGATATCGAATTGAAGGATGGCGCCCGTTTAGAGGCCAGGGCGCTGGACACGCGGACATCCGCCGAGAAGGAAGAATTCCTCATCCTTGAAACGGCGGACGGCAAGCAGGAAATCCGTCTGGATCAACTGCTGGCCGTCACGCCGCTGGACGCCAATGCGGAGTTCGGCCGGGTGGTGTTCACCGATGCCGTTTGCACGTTCTGAGGCGGGTTTCAGACCAGCGACATGCCGCCGTCCACGTGCAATTCGATGCCGTTGACGAACGAACTGTCGCTGGACGCCAGGTAGAGCGCCGCTTGCGCGAGTTCGTCGGCCTCACCGAGTCGACCGGCGGGAATCATGCCCGGCATCATTTGTTCAAAGCCCAGGCGCGCTGACACCGATCCGGTTCAAGCTGTTTGCCGATTTCGTACAGCAAGCGTTGCACCGGTTAGCAGGACACCCCTCTAGTCATACGATCTCTTGACTAACATCCTGACGCCCCGCCCCCTCTAAAAGCGCTTCAACCTTGTTCCCCCTCGACAAATGCGCTACAACTCACGCCTAGTTGTACGACAACATAATAAAAACTCGCACGCCATTTCCTTTGGTGGCGCATTTGATTCGAGATCCTGCCATGACCCACCCAACCGCCCGGCCAGAAGCGCCGCCTCCTTTTCCCCGTCACCTCGCCGTGCTGATTTTGCTGTGCATGGGCTGTGCCTTCGCCGGTAACCACGTCGCGGCGCGGGTGGCCTTTGATGACGGCGCCGGCGTGTTGTTGGCGATCCTGATGCGCTCGGGCGGGACGTTGCTGGTATTGGCCGCGCTGGTACTTTGGCAACGCCAGACCCTGCGCCTGCCGAAGGGGGCCTGGCGTTGGCAGTTGCTGCTGGGCTTGCTGATCGCCACCCAGAGCCTGTGCCTGTATTCGGCGGTCGCGCGGGTGCCGGTGGCGCTGGCGCTGTTGGTGGCCAACGTGTTCCCGATCCTGCTGGCGCTGCTCACTTGGGCGTTGGGTGGTGCCAGACCCACCGCGCGCACCGCCTCGCTGATGGGCCTGATTCTGTTGGGGCTGGTGTTTGTGCTGGACGTACCCGGCCGACTCGCCGACAACGCCAGCGTCGGCCCGCAATGGTGGCTGGGCGTGACCCTGGCCTTTTGCGCCGCCAGCGTGTTTGCCTGTGCGTTGTGGATCACCGATCACAAGTTGTCCGAGGTGCGGGGTTCGGTGCGCAGCCTGCTGACGATTTTCATCGTTTTCAGCAGTATCAATCTGGCCGGCGTGAGTGGCGTGCTGCCCGGCGGCTTGAACCTTCCGGCCACCAGCACCGGCTGGCTGGCACTGGCGACGCTGGTCGTGCTGTATGGCACCGGTTTTATCGTGCTGTTCATTTCCGTGCCGCGCCTGGACATGCCGCGCAATGCCCCGGTGATGAACATCGAACCGTTGGCCACGTTGTTGATGGGCTGGGTGGTGTTGGACCAGATGCTCAGCGCCGGCCAGGTCATGGGCGGTGTGATTGTCGTCACCGGCATCGTGTTGCTGACTTATCGCAAGGGCCAAAGCCCGTCGAGCGTGAAGCCGCCGGTCGCACAGCGCAGCTGAGGTCACGCCGATATCCCACTAAAAGCCCCCTGCGCCCCTAACGGCTCAGTGGGCTTTTTGCTTTGTAAGCGAAACCAGAGATTGCAGCGGGTCCGGGCTCAAAGGTAGGATTGAGAACGACTCTCACTAACATCTGGAAATGAATCCGGTGCAACCTCCTTCGCCCAGCAAGCTGAGTTACTTTTTCAGCGATCACCACCGTTGGCTGCTGCAGCATATTCAGCGACGGCTGCGCAATCATGCGGACGCTGAGGACACCGCCGCCGATACGTTTTGCCAGTTACTGGCGGCGCGTGTAGACCCCGACAGCATCGAACAGCCACGCGCCTATCTGTCGACCATCGCCCGCCGACTGATCTTCGATCGACACCGTCGGCGCAAGCTCGAACTGGCCTACCTTGAACGCCTGTCCGGCCTGCCCGAATTGTTGGCGCCCTCCCCGGAAGAACAGTTGCAATTGATCGAAGCGTTGGTGGCCATCGACAAGGCGCTGGATGGCTTGCCGATGGTGGTGAAGGCGACCTTCCTGTACAGCCAGCTGGACGGCATGAGTTATGTGGCAATTGCTCAAAAGCTCCAGTTGTCGGAACGCACGGTCAGCCGCTACATGAAACAGGCTCTGCGCCAGTGTTACCTGAGCGAGCAGATGTCATGAGCAAACCGCGCCTGGACCCCGTCAGCGAGCAAGCCATCGACTGGATGGTGCGCCTGCGCGCCGATACACCGAGCGCCGCGTTGCAGGAGCGTTTCAACGCATGGCTGAACATGGACCCCGCACACGCTCAGGCTTGGGCAAGATTGCATGAGCGACTCGGCGGCTCGTTCAGCACGGTGCGTGCGCTGGATCGGCGTGTGCCCGGCCAGACCGAACACGCCCGCCAATTGCTGTTGCAGCCACATGCTTCACGGCGTGATGCGCTGCGGGTGATTGCAGGTTTGGGCCTGATCGGTGGCGGTTTGTGGCTTGGCGCGCGCAGCCCGCTGGGCGACTCGCTGCTGGCTGATCTGCACACCGGGCGTGGGCAGCGCGAGAATTTCAATCTGGCTGATGGCAGCCGTCTGAGTTTGAATGCCGACAGTGCGGTGGATCTGCATTTTGACGATCAGCAACGGTTGGTGATTCTGCGTCGCGGCGAATTGATCATCCAGGTGGCGGCCGATCCGAGCCGCCCGTTGCGCGTGCGCACCGCTCAAGGCGAAGTGCGCGCATTGGGCACCCGTTTCCTGGTTGCCCAGGAACAAGACGTCACCCGCGTGGTGGTTCTGGAGCATTCGGTCCGGACCCGTCTGTTCGATGGCAGCGAACGCGATGTGCAGGAGGGCCAAGCCGCCCTGCTCTACACCGGGCACATCGAACCGCTGGGCAGCGATCAGCGTCATCGTGCCGACTGGCTCAGCGGACGGCTCAACGTACTCGATGACCCACTGGAAAAAGTCGTCGACGCCCTGCGCCCTTATAGCCGTGGTTTTGTCCGTGTAGCCCCCGAGGTTCGCGACTTGCGCGTTCAGGGTGTGTTCCCGCTCAACGACCCCGAGCGAACCTTGAGTGCCCTGGCGGAAACCCTGCCGATTCGCGTGGATCGCTACAGTCCCTGGTTGACGTTGATCCGAGCAAAACCCGACAGACAATAATTATTTTTGAAAATGACTCTTATTTGTGTCCGGTTTTCATTTCTCATCCCACCTATCTCCTGACACCTTTCACATGTTTCAGGAGAATGCTGTGCTCAACCCGTGGTCCCACACTCTTTCGCTAACCGTTGCCCTGGCAGCCCTGGCGAGCCCCGCCCTGGCGCAGGCACAAACCCTGTCCTTCAATCTGCCGGCCGGCCCGCTTGCCAGTACGTTGAACGCCATCGCCAGCCAAAGCGGTCACATCATTTCCCTGGAACCGTCACTGGTGCAGGGCAAACGGGCGCCGGCGGTCGTCGGCCAGTTATCGCCTGAAGAAGCGATGCAACAGGCGCTAACGGGCAGCGGCCTGCAGTTGCGAGTGACCGGGCAAGGCAACTTCAGCGTCGAGCCGGCCGCAGGCAGCAATGCCACCCTGCAACTGGGCGTGACCAACATCGTCGAGAACAGCGCCGAAGCCACCACCGAAGGCTCGGGCTCCTATGCGGCAAAAGCGGTGACCATCGGCAAGGGTACCCACACCCTCAAGGAGATTCCGCAGTCGGTCACGGTGATGACCCGCAAACAGATGGATGACCAGAACCTGGTCGATCTCAAGGATGCGGCCAACCAGACCACCGGACTGGTCGGCCTACAGGGCGTCGGCAAAGGCTTGATCCTGACCTCGCGCGGTTTCCAGATCGATGACTGGCAGTACGACGGCGTGCCGATCCCGCGCAACACCTATGCGCTCGGTAACTGGGCCACACAAGACCTGATTTTCTTTGATCACATGGAGGTCCTGCGCGGCGCCTCCGGATTGCTGCAAGGCACCGGCAGCCCTGGCGGCGCCATCAATCTGGTACGCAAGCGCGGCCAGCATGCACCGACCGTGAGCGTCACCGGCAAGGCCGGTTCCTGGGATCACTACGGCCTGCAACTGGATGCCGGCGGACCGCTGAACCAGACCGGCACCGTGCGCGGACGCATCGTGGCCGATGAAGACCAGAGCGATTCCTTCATCGATTACGAGTGGAGCAAGACCCACTCGTTGTACGGGGCGCTGGACATCGATCTGCGTGAGGACACCACCCTGGGCCTGGCAGTCAGCCAATCCAGGGGCGAGTCGCGCCCGATGATCCGCGGCCTGCCGCGCTATGCCGGCGGCTCGCCGGTCGATATATCACGCTCAACCTACACCGGCGCGCGCTGGAACCATTCGGACATCGATGTCACCACGGTCTATGCCGATCTCGAACACCACTTCAACGACGACTGGGCGTTCAAGGTCGGTGCCGTGCGCATGACCGAAGACAACCAGGCGAAAAACCAGCGCGTGCAAAGTGCCGGCGATGGCCTCGAAGCCGATGGCAGCGGCGTGCAATACGCCGACTTCGTGACGGACTTCGACTCGACCAAGCTGGGCCTGGACATGAACCTTATCGGCCACTTCGACGCTTTGTCCATGCAGCACGAAGTCATGATCGGCGGTAACTACTCCAAGTACACGTCTGACGACAAGTTCGCCCGAACCTTCAATAACAGCACGGACACGATTTTCGGTATCAACCACGATCGCCCGGAAATCAGCTACGACGGTTTGATCAATACTGCCGGTGGTCGCGGTACGCCGAGCAAGTACGACATCCGCCAAAAAGGCCTTTACGGCAGTTGGCGAGTCAAGCCGATCGAGCCGTTGACGCTGGTGCTCGGCTCGCGGGTCAGCTGGTACGACTACAGCTACAAGTCATGGACCCAGGCCGCATTCAGCGACATGGCCACCGCCAATCCGGAAAGCACCGCCAACGAAACCGGAGAAGTCACGCCTTACGCCGGGATCGTCTACGACTTGACCCGTGAGTGGGCGGTGTATGCCAGCTACACCGACGTGTTCGAACCGCAAACCGTGCGCGACGCCGGCGGCTCGATGCTAAAGCCGGTGATCGGCAGCAACTACGAGGTCGGACTCAAGGGTGAGCTGATGGATGGCCGCGTCAACACGTCCCTGGCCGTGTTCCGTTATGACCAGGAAAACCGTGCGCTCAACGACCTGTCTTCGGGCTTCGCCTGCGACGGCTGGTACTGCTCGGTAGCCGCAGGGAAAGTGCGTAGCCAAGGGATCGAAGCGGAAATCAGCGGTGAAGTGCTCACCGGCCTGCAGCTGTTTGCCGGTTACACCTACAACACCACCAAGTACCTGGATGACCCGGTCAACGACGGTAAAGTCTTCAGCACCTGGACGCCCAAGCACATGCTGCGGGTCTGGAGCGACTACCAGTTCAGCGGCGACTGGCGCCGCGTCAGCACCGGCCTGGGCTTCACCACCCAAAGCCATACGCTGGGTTACGAACACACCTTCGACGTACCGGGTTACACCGTGTGGAATGCGCGGGTCGGCTACCAGCTCACGCCGGAAATCGGCCTGGCGCTGAACGCCAACAACCTGTTCGACAAACACTACTACACGGCGGGATACAACCAGCTCGACGGCAACAACAACTTCGGCGATCCGCGTAACGTGATGTTCAGCGTGAAGTACACCCCGGAGTTTTGACAAGGAATCTGTAGGAGCCGGCTTGCTGGCGATCTCGGTATTGGCCTCGGCACAGATGCCGCCTGAGACACCGCTATCGCCAGCAAGCCGGCTCCTACGGGGCGGGTTATTTGTCCGACTTGATCGCCGTCCACACACGCGTGCGCACCCGCTCAAGCTTTTGCGGCAACGGTTGCACGACGTACAGGGTTTTCAGCGCTTCGCTGGTCGGAGTCAGGTTCGGGTTGCCGGTGATTTCCTTGTTGATCAGCGGCAGCGAATCCTTGTTGGCATTCGGGTAACCGAGGAAGTCGCTGATCGGTGCGATGACTTTCGGGTCCAGCAGCGTGTTGAGGAATTCATGGGCTTCTTCGACGTTCTTCGCGCTTTTTGGAATGGCGAAGGTGTCAAACCAGATCGGCGCGCCCTCCTTCGGCAAACGCCAGTCGACGACCACACCGTTACCGGCCTCTTTGGCGCGATTGCCGAACTGGTAGAAGCTGCCGGAATAACCGATGGCCACGCAGATATCACCGTTGGCGATGTCGGTCATGTACTTGGCGGAGTTGAAGTAAGTGACGTACGGCCGAACCTTCATCATCAAGGCCTTGGCTTTTTCGTAGTCGTCCGGATTCTGGCTGTTCGGGTCCAGTCCCAGGTAATGCAGGGCCAGCGGCAGGATCTCCGAAGGCGAGTCGAGCATGGCTACGCCACAGGCTTTGAGCTTCTCCATGTTTTCGGGTTTGAACACCAGATCCCAGCTGTCCACCGGCGCATTCTCGCCCAGCGCAGCCTTGACCTTCGCCGGGTTGAAGCCGATCAACACGGTGCCGTACATATAAGGCACGCCGTATTGATTGCCGGGGTCATTCTTGTCCAGCAGTTTGAGCAGTGCCGGGTCCTGATGCTTCCAGTTGGGCAACTTGGACTTGTCGAGTTTCTGGAAAACGCCGGCCTTGATCTGGGTTTCGATGAACTGGTTAGACGGCACCACCAGGTCGTATCCGGAGTTGCCGGTCAGCAGTTTGGCTTCCAGGGACTCATTGGTGTCGAAGGTGTCCCAGGTCACTTTAATGCCGGTTTGTGCGGCGAAATCCTTGGGCACGGACGGCAGGATGTAGTCCGCCCAGTTGTACACCCTCAGTTCGCGCTGTTCGGCTTGCACCGCGCTGGCGAGCAGCGTCAGCCCACACACGGTGGCACCCAGAATGCGTTTCATAGTGTCCATGGATCAGTTCCCCAATGTCAGCTCGTTCGGTTTTTATAGTCTGTAACGGCAGTAGCCCTGTACGTGGCCTGGAGCAAAGGAAGCAAAAGATTCTGGTTATGGATGCAGTCGGCACGGGTGGACCGGCGACGCGCTTTCGATTCTTGCTGACAGCCTGGGCGGTTCACAGCGTGCGATCGGCCAAAAGGGGATCGAAATGGCCATTATCCGTGTCCGGATGGAGGGGCAATGGCGGCGCCGTGCCCCGGCTTAGTGCAAAATACGCGGCCAAACTTGAAATCCGCATCCCGTCGCGCAAGGCTGTGCCACGAGATCCGTCATGAAATCCATTTTTGAGAGAACCGGTGGTAACCGCATGATTGAAGTCACCGAAGTTTCCATTGCCCAACTGCGTGCTGCGCTCGAATCCGGCCAGACCACGTCGGTCGAACTGGTCCAGGCTTACCTCGCCCGGATCGATGCCTACGATGGCGCCGACACCGACACGGCGCTCAACGCTGTCGTGGTGCGCAATCACGATGCACTCCAGGAAGCGCAGGCATCCGATGCCCGCCGGGCCAGGGGCGAGACGTTGGGACCGCTCGATGGCATTCCCTACACGGCCAAGGACAGTTACCTGGTCAAGGGCCTGACCGCCGCTTCGGGCAGCCCTGCCTTCAAGGATTTGATCGCCTATCGCGATGCGTTCACGGTCGAGCGCCTGCGCGCCGCCGGGGCAATCTGCCTGGGCAAGACCAATATGCCGCCCATGGCCAACGGCGGAATGCAACGCGGGGTCTACGGCCGCGCCGAGAGCCCGTACAACGCCGCCTACCTCACCGCCCCGTTCGCCTCCGGTTCGTCCAACGGCGCGGGAACGGCAACGGCGGCCAGCTTTGCGGCGTTCGGTCTGGCGGAAGAAACCTGGTCGAGCGGTCGTGGCCCGGCCTCGAACAATGGCTTGTGCGCCTACACGCCTTCACGTGGCGTGATCTCGGTGCGCGGCAACTGGCCGCTGACGCCGACCATGGACGTGGTCGTGCCGTTTGCCAGGACCATGGCCGATTTGCTCGAAGTGCTTGATGTGGTCGTGGCGGACGACCCGGACACCCGTGGTGACTTGTGGCGCATGCAACCCTGGGTGCCGATTCCGAGTGTCGCCTCGGTTCGTCCTGCTTCCTATCATGAGCTCGCCGCGAAAGCTGACGCGCTTGCCGGCAAACGCCTCGGCGTGCCACGCATGTACATCAATGCCGACGCCGAAGCGGGCACCAGTGATGCACCGGGGATCGGTGGCCCGACCGGGCAACGTATCAACACCCGCGAGTCCGTGATCGGGCTGTGGCAACAGGCGCGCAAGGCCCTTGAAGCCGCTGGCGCCGAAGTGATCGAAGTCGATTTCCCGCTGGTGTCCAATTGCGAGGGTGATCGTCCCGGTGCGCCGACGGTGTTCAATCGCGGGATCGTCTCCAAGGCGTTCTTGCACCATGAACTGTGGGACCTGACGGCTTGGGCGTTCGATGATTTCCTGCAAGCCAACGGCGATCCGAAATTGAACCGACTGGTGGATGTCGATGGGCCGAAGATTTTCCCCCACGACCCGGGCACCCTGCCCAACCGCGAGGGCGACCTGGCCGCCGGCATGGACGAGTACGTGAAGATGGCCGAGCGCGGTATCACGCCGTGGGACCAGATCAGCACCGTGCCCGATGGACTGCGCGGGCTTGAACAGACGCGCAAGCTCGATCTGGAAGACTGGATGGACCGCCTCGGTCTGGACGCCGTGCTGTTCCCGACAGTCGCCGACGTTGGCCCGGCGGATGCCGATATCAATCCGGCCTCTGCGGACATCGCCTGGAGCAACGGGGTTTGGGTGGCCAACGGCAACCTGGCCATCCGGCATCTGGGTGTGCCGACGGTCACCGTGCCGATGGGCATCATGCCGGATATCGGCATGCCCGTAGGCCTGACATTTGCGGGCCGCGCCTATGACGATTCAGCATTGCTGCGCTTTGCATCGGCGTTCGAAGCGACCGGTTCGAAACGGCAGATCCCGCCTCGCACCCCGCCACTGTCGGCAGGTCAATAAACGGTTTCGTTAGCCTGCGACATCCGTGGGCTGAGCCCCCACGGATTGGCCCGCCCCTTGCTTTGGCACATTCGTGCAATGACCAATCGGTGGGGGGTGTTCATGGCAGGACAAGCAACGATGGCAGTGTTCATCACTGCCCTGGTCGCCGCAGCGATCATCCTGGCCACGGTATCCGCAGCCGCGGTGGCTGTCTGGATGACGGGCGCGACATTCGCGGCGATTGGCCTGGTCGAGAAAGTTGCACCGGATATTCAGCTGTTGCCTGCGTTGTCACTGACGCCGCAGCCGGTAATGCTCATGGCGGCGATGCAGGCCACCGGCCTGTTGACGATTACGGAACTGATGCAGAACGTAAATCTGGTGATGATTACCGCCAGCCTTTGAATCATTTTTTTGCGCTCGTCTCTGGCGTTAAAGCAAGCCGCTCCAATCGATTCAAGCCCCCAAACAGGTCACCGTATTCAGGGCATTTCCCCAATCTCGGGGACCTGAACACATTACCGTCGCCAGCCCGGCAACACGACCGACTGACCACCAACGGTTGCGGACGGGCCGATCCCGGCCTATGGTCCAGACACAACTCTAACGACGTCCGGCGCCATGACGCACCGTCCTTTTTGTTCATCCTGTGCGCATTTGCGCTGCGAGGTGACCACATGCCTAATGACTCCCGCCCTGCCGTACTCGAACTGATCGGCAACACGCCGCTGGTGCGTGTCAGCCGATTCGATACCGGCCCGTGCACCCTGTTTCTCAAGCTCGAATCACAGAACCCCGGCGGTTCCATCAAGGACCGCATCGGTCTGGCGATGATCGACGCCGCCGAGCGCGACGGTCGTCTGCGCCCCGGTGGCACCATCGTCGAAGCGACCGCTGGCAATACCGGCCTGGGCCTGGCGCTGGTCGGCCGCGCCAAAGGTTACCGGGTGGTGCTGGTGGTGCCAGACAAGATGTCCACCGAGAAAGTCCTGCACCTCAAGGCCATGGGCGCCGAAGTGCACATCACCCGTTCCGACGTCGGCAAGGGCCACCCCGAGTATTACCAGGACGTTGCCGGACGGTTGGCAAAGGACATTCCCGAGGCTTTTTTCGCCGATCAATTCAACAACCCGGCCAACCCGCTGGCCCACGAATGCAGCACCGCGCCGGAGATCTGGGCGCAGACCCAGCACGATGTCGATGCCATCGTCGTGGGTGTCGGCTCGGCCGGCACGCTGACCGGGCTGACCCGTTTCTTCAAGCGCGTGCAGCCGGAGTTGGAGATGGTGCTGGCCGACCCGGTGGGTTCGGTGATGGCCGAATACAGCCGCAGCGGCACCCTCGGCACTCCTGGTTCCTGGGCGGTGGAAGGCATTGGCGAGGACTTCATTCCGTCGATTGCCGACCTCTCCAGCGTGCGCCACGCCTACTCCATCAGTGATGAGGAAAGCTTCGATCACGCCCGCCAGTTATTGCGCGCCGAAGGCATTCTCGGTGGTTCTTCGACCGGCACCCTGCTGGCGGCAGCATTGCGTTATTGCCGCGAGCAAACCGAGCCGAAACGCGTGGTCAGCTTCGTCTGCGACACCGGCACCCGCTATCTGTCGAAGGTCTACAACGACCAATGGATGAGTGATCAGGGCTTGCTGCAAAGTAAACGCTACGGCGACCTGCGCGACCTGATTGCACGGCGCTTCGAGGACGGCCGGGTGATCAGCGTCGGTCCCGACGATACCTTGCTGACCGCGTTCCAGCGGATGCGCCTGGCGGATGTCTCGCAACTGCCGGTGCTGATCGATGGCCAGCGACTGGTTGGAGTAATCGACGAGTCCGACATTTTGCTGCGGGTGCATCAGGACGCTTCGCACTTCCGCCTGACCGTCGCCGGAGCCATGACCGACAAATTGCAAATCCTGGCGCCTGCCGCCAGCCTCGCCGAATTGCAGGCAGAACTCGACCGCGGGCTGGTAGCGATCATCGCCGACGCCTCAGGCTTCCACGGCCTGATCACCCGGTTCGACTTGCTCAATCATCTACGGAGATCCCTTGCATGAGTCCGCACGATAAAACCGGCACCGCCCACGGCTTTGCCACCCGCGTGATTCACGCCGGTCAAGAGCCGGACCCGTCCACCGGGGCGTTGATGCCGCCGATCTATGCCAACTCCACTTACTTGCAGCAGAGCCCAGGCGTACACAAAGGCCTCGATTACGGGCGCTCGCACAACCCGACTCGCTGGGCACTGGAGCGTTGCGTGGCGGATCTCGAAGGTGGCACCAGGGCGTTTGCCTTCGCCTCCGGCCTGGCGACCATTTCCACGGTGCTGGAGCTGCTCGATGCGGGCTCGCACGTTGTTTCGGGCAATGACTTGTACGGCGGGACGTTCCGCCTGTTCGACAAGGTGCGCCAACGCAGCGCCGGGCATCGATTCAGCTTTGTCGACCTGACCGACCTGTCCGCGTTCGAAGCGGCATTGCAGGACGACACCCGCATGGTCATGGTCGAGACGCCGAGCAATCCACTGCTGCGCCTCTCGGATCTCGCCGCTATCGCTCGAATCTGCCGCGCCCGCGGCATTATCTGTGTGGCCGACAACACCTTTGCCAGCCCGTGGATTCAACGCCCGCTGGAGTCGGGTTTCGACATCGTGCTGCACTCGACCACCAAGTACTTGAACGGTCACTCGGATGTGATCGGCGGCATCGCCGTGGTCGGGCAGGACGCCGAACTGGCTGAACGCCTGGGCTTCCTGCAAAACGCCGTGGGCGCCATCGCCGGGCCGTTCGACGCCTTCCTCACCTTGCGCGGGGTCAAGACCCTGGCGCTGCGCATGGAGCGTCACTGCAGCAATGCGCTGGAGCTGGCGCAATGGCTGGAGCGGCAACCGCAAGTGGCGCGCGTCTACTACCCGGGCCTGGCTTCACACCCACAGCACGAACTGGCGCGCCGGCAAATGCGCGGTTTCGGCGGGATGATTTCGGTCGACCTCAACACGGACCTGGCCGGGTCAAGACGCTTCCTCGAAAATGTACAGATCTTCGCCCTCGCCGAAAGCCTGGGCGGCGTCGAAAGCCTGATCGAACACCCGGCGATCATGACCCACGCCACCATTCCCGTGGAAACCCGCGCGCAACTGGGCATCGGCGATGCGCTGGTGCGGCTGTCGGTGGGGGTAGAAGACATCGAAGACCTGCGCGCTGACCTTGCACAGGCTTTGGCACGTATTTAGCGCGAACCGAGCGAGATGCCGCCATCTGCAACATAGATGGCGACTGCTGCGCCGCAGTAAACTGCGATGAAATTTTTTTCGGATACTCAAGACATGTCCAACCCAGACACTTCCCTGCAAGACACCGCTGCACCCGACGGCGTTTGTTACGGCTGCGGTGGCAGCAACCCTCACGGGTTGCACATCAAGAGTTACTGGCATGAAGACGGCGAGCATGTCGTCGCCGAATATGAGCCCGAGGCCAAATATTGCGGCTGGCCGGACCTTGTCTACGGCGGGCTTATCGCGATGCTGGTGGACTGCCATTCCAACTGGACGGCGATGGCCTATCACTACCGCCAGGAAAACCGTGCAGTCGCGAGCCTGCCGCGCATCAACTGCGTCACCGGCAACCTGGGCATCAAATTCATCAAGCCGACGCCCATGGGTGTTGCGCTGACGCTGCGGGCAACAGTCGAAGGCGACGTCGGACGCAAAACCCGCGTGATCTGCGAGGTATTCGCCGGCGACGTGCTGACGGCGGTGGGCGACTCGGTTTTCGTCCGGGTCGATACCGGGCAACTCGCAGATGCAGCGCACGGCCGATAGCCGCCGCGCCTCACTCTTCTTCTATGAGCGCTGTGATCCGCCCCGACCTTTCCGCGGCGAGCAGCGCGGCATAGTCCTTGGCATTCTGGTCGGCATAGGCCATGGCAAACTTGCCAATGGCCTGGTCGAAGCTGTCGGATTTGCCCAGATAGCCGCTGATGAGCGCGGCGTCCCCGGATTTCGCGTGGGCGCGGGCCAGTGTCTGGCCGCACCATTGCGCGTACCGCTTCAGGCGCGACGCGGTGATGCCTTCGATGGGCGCCGACATTTTCATGTCGCGCAACTGCCGGACAAAAAAGTCCCGACCGTTCTGGCCCCGTGTCCATCCCAGGAAAATGTCACTTGAGGACTGCATCAACCGCTGCCCGGTGACCACCCGCTCGCCTTGATTGTCGTAATCGCTCTTGCCTGCATACGGTGCCAGCACCGAGGGGCAGGCTTCCTTGAATTGCAGGAGCAGCGGATGGTTTTCGGCGGAGAAAAACAATCCGACAAAACAATACGTACCGACGCTTCCAATCCCCACCGCTTTGACCGCAATGTCTTCAAGGCGATAACGATCAAACAGCACGCGACGTTCGTGGGGCAGCGACAGTCGATAATCCTGCAGTGCCGCCCGTGCCCGTTCCAGGAAGTTTTTTTCATCGACATGAAACAGAATCGGCGGCTGATCGATCAACCGTCGGCGCCCCGCCACTTCGCTGCTGATCTTGGGGTACAGATAATCGCCGACCCGTTCCTTGGCCTTCGCCACCACCTGCTCGCGAAACTTCTTGATCTCGGCCGTGGGCGCCATGTCGATGATCGCCTGGGCATCGAGACGGTCATACCAGACTTCCAGCGGGCTCAGTTTCGACAGCTTGCGCAGGCGCTCACGGTAGGCACGCACGCACTCCATTGCAGCCGCTATCGAGGCCTTTTTGCCGAGCCGGTTATCCCCTGCCGCCACGACAAAACTGATCGCCAGGCGCTTCACGTCCCACTCCCAGGGGCCTGGGAGCGTTTCGTCAAAATCGTTGATGTCAAAAATCAGGTTGCGCTCGGGTGTCGCGAACAGGCCGAAGTTCAACAGGTGGCAATCACCACAGGCCTGCACGTTGATGCCTGTGATCGGCGTGGTCGCCAGGTCATGGGCCATCAACCCTGCAGAGCCGCGCAAAAACGTAAACGGGCTGCGCATCATGCGCCCGTAACGTACCGGCACCAGATTGGCCAGCCGATAGCGGTTGGATTTTTCCAGCAACTCAATCGGGTCGCGGTGCTTGCGCGGAGGTTTCCATTGGGCGTGCAGCGCGTGCGGCAGGCTCTGGCTCAATCGTTCACCGGCGCTCAGGCGTTCCTTGCGCGAGCGAAAGACCGGCTCGTCCATCGAAACGAACGGGTTACCGGCTGTAACCTTGGCAGGCTTGCTTTTGCGCGCAGGCATGTGACTCCTTTGCTCAACGAAATGGATCGAGCCGAAGATGGAGTGAAGCGTAGCACCCGTGTTTGCTGGGCGAGGCGCCGACTGAAAAAATATCTGTAACGCCTGTCGACTCATCACGCGGATGTTATCGCTACGTGCTCATCTGCCAGCCGGCGAGTGATTAATGAGCTATACCCGCTAATCTCCCATAGCAGTTGAATAACGCAGGAGTCTGGCAATGAAACTCAGACATTCACTGGCGGCCGTCATGGTGACCACCAGCCTCTTCGGCTGCACCTCATCCTCAAACCATGGGGTCTTCGTCAACCTTGATGCCACACGGCAGAATGCCGGTCAGATCGGCAGCGTTACGTTGTCCGACTGGGGCAAGCAAACCGGATTGAGCTTCTACATCAGTGGTGCGCCAACCGGAGCCGTTCTGCCCTTGCGCCTCTACAGCTTCATCAACAAAGGCAGTTGCCAGCAACCCGGCCCCGTCGCCTACGCCATGAACGACAAGGTCAACACCGAGCGGCAACCCGTACGCGGCTGGTCCTTTTCACGAAGTGCACCGGTGGCATTGCCCGAACTGCTGTCCAGCGAGCACCACATTGTCGTGCGAACGGCAGCGACCGATGGCAGCGTCGATATTTTTTGCGGGGATATCAAGCCGTCGGCCACAGCGAAATAAGACCGATGATGGCGTGCGCTCGCCATCTCAAACCGGCGAGATCGTCGCGAGCACGCCAATCAGAATCGTCACCAGCAAAAAACCACCGAGGAAAATCGCCATTTTGCCCATAGGGCCTCCTGCATATTGAGGTTGCGGTGCACCGCGGCCAAACCGCAGAACTGGTCACTATTGTGGGGGGCAAACTGAGTGCATTACAGGGGCAGAAAACCTAAAAAAATACGGATCAGATGCGTATCACTGTAGGAGCGGGGCTGCTCGTGAGGAAGGGTCCTACATCCGACGGCCAACACAGAATCAGACGCATCTGATTCTGTTATTCGGAAAGGTCTTAATGCCTAGAAATGGGGTAATTAGCTATATCCTTCTAATGCCGAAGCTGATCGCAAAAAAGGTTCGGTCGATGTCACTGAAGTCCATAACTTCCCAAAAAAAGTTGAAGCTAATCCTGATTTGGTCATGGGTCTCGAACTCGTTTTTCTTTTTTGCCCTGATTGCACTCAATGTTTACCGTAGACACGTCGTGTAGAGAAGCCGCTCAAACTGCGCGGTGTTTCCACTTTAAAAAAACCATAAAAAAAACCCGCGAACCATTACTAGTCCAGCGGGTTTTTTACTATAAGGCAAGTATCTAAACGCCGCACCGTCACCGGCGCGGCATCCTTTTACAAAGCCATATCAGTCGCAGCATTTTCCTTCGGTGCTTTCGGCGCTTCAGCTGGCGCAGTCACCGGTGCAGTTGCCTGACCAATCGCCGGTGGCGGGGTCAGTTCCAGCACCTTGGCGGTGTAGGCCCATTCCTGCGCAACCTTTTCAGGATTGCCGTTCAGCTGGGTGCCATAGCTCGGCACGATCTGGTGCAGTTTTTCCTGCCAGGCCGGGGTGGCGACCTTGTCCTTGAAGACTTTCTGCAGCACGGTCAGCATGATCGGCGCAGCGGTCGAAGCACCTGGGGACGCGCCCAGCAGGCCGGCGATGGAGCCGTCTTGCGAAGCGACGATTTCAGTGCCCAGCTTCAGCACGCCACCGGCAGCTTCATCACGCTTGATGATCTGCACGCGCTGGCCCGCTTGCCACAGACGCCAGTCTTCAGCCTTGGCGTTCGGGAAGTATTCTTTCAGGGCGTTGAGGCGGTCTTCGTCAGACAGCATCAGTTGACCCGCGAGGTACTCGACCAGCGGGTATTCCTTGATGCCAACCTTGGTCATCGGCCACACGTTGTGCGTGGTCGTGGTGGTCAGCAGGTCCAGGTACGAACCTTCTTTCAGGAACTTGGTACTGAAGGTCGCGAATGGGCCAAACAGGATCACGCGCTTGCCGTCCAGCACGCGGGTGTCCAGGTGCGGAACCGACATCGGCGGTGCACCCACCGAAGCTTTACCGTAGGCCTTGGCCAGGTGTTGCTCGGCGATGGTCGGGTTTTCGGTCACGAGGAACGAGCCGCCTACCGGGAAGCCTGCGTATTCCTTGGCTTCAGGAATGCCGGACTTCTGCAGCAAGTGCAGGGCACCGCCACCAGCGCCGATGAACACGAACTTGGCGTCGGTTTCGGATTTGCTGCCGTCTTTCAGGTTTTTGTAGCTGACGCGCCAGGTGCCGTCTTCGTTCCTGGTGATGTCCTGCACTTCGCTGGACAGCTTCAAGTCGAATTTCGGCGTGGTTTGCAGGTGCGCGACGAACTGGCGGGTGATCTCGCCGAAGTTCACGTCGGTACCGATCGGGGACCAGGTGGCTGCGATTTTCTGGTTCGGGTCACGCCCTTCCATCATCAGCGGGACCCACTTCTTGATCACAGCCGGGTCTTCGGAATACTGCATGCCGGCGAACAGCGGGCTCGCCTGCAGGGCTTCGTAGCGCTTTTTCAGGAACTTGATGTTGTCATCGCCCCACACGAAGCTCATGTGCGGTGTGGAGTTGATGAACGAGCGCGGGTTCTTCAGCACGCCTTGCTGAACCTGCCAGGCCCAGAACTGACGGGAGATCTGGAAAGCTTCGTTGATTTCAACGGCTTTCGGGATCGAGACGTTGCCTTTGTCGTCTTCCGGGGTGTAGTTCAACTCGGCCAGGGCGGAGTGACCGGTACCGGCGTTGTTCCAGCCGTTGGAGCTTTCCAGGGCGACGCCGTCGAGACGCTCGATCATTTCCATCGAGGTGCCGGGTTCCAGCTCATTGAGCCACACACCCAGGGTCGCGCTCATGATGCCGCCGCCAATCAGCAGCACATCGACTTTCTTGGCTTCTTCGGCCTGAGCCGTCGTCATCCCCAACGACAAAGCCAACCCCAGCAGGGCTGTGTTTACTTTTTTAAACATCTGTAGCACCTATGATAAAACGCCATCCGCCCTTCCATCCTCGCGCACACGGCCCATGTTTCACGGCAGATCATGGGTGCGGCACAGCAGGATTACAGGGTGGGCACACAAGGCCGACATGACTGCATCGACCCCAGTTATATGTCCCTACTGAACTGACTTCTTATCTTTTTTGGCTTCAGCTACTTGAGCGACAGTGATTCTGTTCGCCTGTCTCGTGGACAGGAAAACTGAATAGGTCAAACCAAGTTGCGCCAAGAATATCACGACATGGCTAACCCGCGCGTCTGTTCCCGACTCGTTAGTCCGGATAGACGCGGCGGGAGCTCTATACTGTTCCTGTTTGCCTCAATGGGTGCATTGTCATGAGCGATACAGACTATCTGCGCAAATACTCCTCCCAAGTAATCGACGGCGTCGAAGCCGCGCCCGCGCGAGCCATGCTGCGCGCCGTGGGTTTCACCGATGACGACTTCAAGAAGCCGCAGATCGGCATTGCCTCGACCTGGGCGATGGTGACGCCTTGCAACATGCACATCGACAAGCTCGCGCTGGAAGTGGAAAAAGGCGCGAACGCAGCGGGTGCCAAAGGCGTGATTTTCAACACCATCACCATCTCCGACGGCATCGCCAACGGCACGGAAGGCATGAAGTATTCGCTGGTGTCCCGCGAGGTCATTGCCGATTCCATCGAGGTCGTGGTCGGTTGCGAGGGCTTCGACGGATTGGTGACCGTGGGCGGATGCGACAAGAACATGCCGGGCTGCCTGATCGGCATGGCGCGGCTCAATCGGCCGTCGATCTTCGTCTATGGCGGCACCATCCGCCCGGGCGCCGGCCACACCGACATCATTTCCGTGTTTGAGGCCGTCGGCCAGCATGCCCGCGGCGACATCAGTGAAATTCAGGTCAAGCAGATCGAAGAAGTGGCCATCCCCGGCCCGGGTTCTTGCGGCGGTATGTACACCGCCAACACCATGGCCTCGGCCATCGAAGCGCTGGGCATGAGCCTGCCGGGTTCCAGTTCCCAGGACGCCGTCGGCGGCGACAAAGCCTCAGACAGTTATCGCGCTGGCCAACAGGTCATGGAACTGCTCAAGCTCGATTTGAAACCCCGGGACATCATGACCCGAAAGGCTTTCGAGAACGCCATCCGCGTGGTGATCGCCCTCGCCGGCTCAACCAATGCCGTGCTGCATTTGCTGGCCATGGCCAATGCGGTGGATGTCGAGTTGACCCTTGATGACTTTATCGAGCTGGGCAAGATTTCCCCGGTGGTGGCCGACCTGCGCCCCAGCGGCAAATACATGATGAGCGAGCTGGTGGCCATCGGCGGCATACAGCCCTTGATGAAACGCATGCTGGCGGCCGGTATGTTGCACGGCGACGTGATGACCGTCACCGGCAAGACCCTCGCCGAAAACCTGGAAAGCGTACCCGACTACCCCGACGGCCAGGACGTGATCCTGCCCTTCGACCGACCGATCAAAAAGGACTCGCACCTGGTGGTGCTGCACGGCAACCTCTCGCCCACCGGCGCGGTCGCCAAGATCACCGGCAAGGAAGGCTTGCGCTTTGAAGGCACGGCGCGGGTCTACCACGGTGAGGAAGGCGCGCTGGCCGGCATTCTCAACGGTGAAGTGCAGCCCGGCGAAGTGATCGTGATCCGCTATGAAGGCCCCAGGGGCGGGCCGGGCATGCGCGAGATGCTTTCACCGACGTCGGCGGTGATGGGCAAGGGATTGGGCAAGGATGTGGCGCTGATCACCGATGGGCGTTTTTCCGGTGGATCCCACGGTTTCGTGGTCGGGCACATTACGCCCGAGGCCTTTGAGGGCGGACCGATTGCGTTGGTCGAGAATGGCGACAAGATCACCATCGACGCCGAAACCCGGCAGATCACGGTAGACGTGTCCGATGCCGAACTGGCCGAACGCAAGTCGCGTTGGGTGAGGCCGGAATCGAAGTACAAGCGCGGGGTGTTGGCCAAGTATGCGAAGACGGTTTCGAGTGCTTCGGAGGGGGCAGTTACCGATAAGTATCTTTGACCGGTAGTTCTATGTTGTCCGCTCTGACGCTATCGCGAGCAGGCTCGCTCCCACAAGGAATCTCCGGCGACCAAAGATTTTGTGTTCGCTGAAGATCAACTGTGGGAGCGAGCCTGCTCGCGATGAGGGCTGCACAGTCACCTAAACATTCGGCTGATACCCGAACATCGACTTCACTTCCAGATAATCCTCCAATCCATAAACGCCCCATTCCCGGCCGTTGCCCGACTGTTTGTAGCCGCCGAACGGGGCGCCGTTGTCCACCTTGCTGCCGTTGATGTGGACCATGCCGGTGCGCAACCGTCGCGCTACCGCCCGAGCGCGCTCAAGCGTGCCCGCCGTGACATAGCCCGAGAGGCCGTAGAGACTGTCATTGGCGATCGCCACGGCGTGGTCTTCCGTGTCATACGGGATAATCACCAGCACCGGCCCGAACACTTCCTCCCGGGCGATCGGCATGTCCGGATGGACGTCGGCGAACACCGTCGGCCGAACGTAATACCCTTGTTTCACTCCGTCGGGACGTCCTGCGCCACCGCACACCATGCGCGCGCCTTGATCGATGGCGGCGCCGATCAATGCCTGGACCCGGTCGAATTGCGCGACATTCGCCAGTGGCCCCATGGCGCTGGCGGGCTGGCTGTCATCGAAACAGATCTGCGCGGCGACGGTCCGGGCGATCTCGATGGCCTGCCCTTGCATCACCCGCGGAACCAGCAGGCGCGTTGGCGCATTGCAGGACTGACCGCTGTTGCGAAAACAGCCGCTCACGCCGTGGCGAACCGCTGTCTCGATATCGGCATCGGCGAGGATCAGGTTGGCGGATTTGCCTCCCAACTCCTGGGATACACGCTTGACCGTATCGGCAGCGGACTTGGCCACGGCGATGCCCGCACCGGTAGAACCGGTGAACGAAACCATATCGATGTCAGGATGCCGGGCGATGCCATCGCCGATGGTCGGGCCATCGCCGTTGACCAGGTTGAACACGCCTTTGGGGACGCCGGCCTGGTGAAGAATCTCGGCCAGCAACATGGCAGATAGCGGTGCCTTTTCGCTGGGCTTGAGCACCATGGTGCAACCGGCAGCCAACGCTGGGGCAAGCTTGCATGTCAGTTGATTAAGCGGCCAGTTCCAGGGTGTGATCAACCCACAAACGCCAATTGGCTCGCGGCTGATCAACGTTGTGCCGTGCTGACGGTCGAACTCATAACTGCGCAGCACCTCGAAGGCCCGTTGCAGGTGTCCAAGACCCGCCGGCACATGGGCACTGCGTGCCAGTGACAGTGGCGCGCCCATCTCCCGGTGAACCAGTTCGACCAGCGCTTCGCTGTGTTGACGATAACCTTCGATGATCGCGCCCAGCAGGTCCAGACGCTCCTCGCGCGTCCACTGCGCGTACGACGAGAAGGCTCGACCGGCCGCCGCCACGGCCAGGTCAAGGTCCGCGCGAGTGCCCAGTGTGATCGCGCCGATGGCGCGCTCGGTGTTCGGGTCGATCACCTCCAGGGAATCGCCCGCCACGGGCTTGACCCACTCGCCATCGATGTAGAAGTCGAGGTAATTCATCGGGCCTCCTCAGGCAACTTGATCGAGCACACGTTGCAAGGTGTCGAAAATCAGAGCGATCTGTTCTTCGCTGATGATCAGCGGTGGCGACAGCACGATGTTCTCGCCCGAGGCTCGCACCAGCAGCCCGGCGTCGAAACAGCGCTGCGCGACGTCGGCAGCGCGAGCACCGGGAGCCTGTTCACGGAACTTGAGCTCGATGGCGCACAGCAGACCGATGGCACGGATGTCCTGCACCGAAGCGTGCTCGCGTAACGCCAGCGCTGCGTTCTGCCAGACAGGGGCAACCTGGCGCACGTGAACGTTGATGCCCAATTCCTCATGCACCGCGAGGGTCGCCAACCCGGCCGCGCACGCCAGTGGATGCGCCGAATAGGTGTAGCCGTGCATCAGCTCGATGGCTTGTTCGGGGCCCGCCATGAATGCTTCATACACCGAACCGCTGATCAGTACGGCGCCCATGGGCACGGCGCCATTGGTCAAGCCCTTGGCGAGGGTCATCAGGTCCGGCGTCACCCCGAATGCCTGCGCGGCGAACGAGTGGCCAAGGCGTCCGAAACCGGTAATCACTTCATCGAAAATCAGCAACACGCCATGGTGGTCGCAAATCTCGCGCAGCCTCTGCAAGTAACCCACGGGCGGCGCATAGACGCCACCGGAGCCGGTCACCGGCTCAACGATGACCGCCGCCACTGTCGCCGGGTCGTGCACCTCCAGCAATTGCAACAACGCATCGGCGTAATGGGCGCCCTGTTGCGGCTGGCCATGGCTGAAACGCAGGCTGGCGTCATAGGGCAGCGGCAGGTGTGCAACGTCGCCGAGCAACGGCCCGAAGTCGCGTTTCTGCCGACCGATACCTGACACCGACAACCCACCGAAGCCCATACCGTGATAGCCCTTGGCACGGCCGATCAGCTTGGTCCGGCGACTGTCGCCACGGGCCTGATGGTAGGCGCGGGCAATCTTCAGCGCGGTGTCGACCGCCTCGGAACCCGAGTTGGTGAAGAACACCTTGTTCAGCCCCGCCGGGGCAATCGCTGCCAATTGGTCGGCCATGCTCAGCGCCGCCGGATGGCTCATCTTGAACGACGACACGAAGTCCAGGCGCCCTGCTGCTTCACGAATCGCCTCGACAATCCGTGCCTGACCGTGGCCGGCGTTGACGCACCAGAGTCCGGCCATGGCATCCAGCACCCGGTGACCCTCGGTGGTGGTGTAATGCATGCCCTCGGCGCTCTCGAACAGCGTCGGCTGACGATTGAACTGACGCATCGGGGTAAAGGGCGCCCACAGCGCGGAAGTTGAAATCGGGTTCATCTACTGTGCTCCATCCAGTTAATCAGGGATCAGGTCCGGGTGCCGGTCAGGGTCGGGCGCTGCATCGATCCGGCGTTGGTGTTGACGCCACGGTCGAACAGCAAGTGGCCGTCCACCAGACGACAGCAGACGTGGTCGCCGAAAGCGGTTTCGACAAAGCGCCAGTCCATCCGCAACTCGCCTGGCGCGGTCCAGCGACCCTGGGCGATGACCGGGGTCTGCTCCGGTTGGTATTGGTGATGCAGATAATTGCCGGTGAGGCTGGTCTGCGACTCAATGGGCTGATGCAGGCCAACACGCAAACTGTGTCGCCCACGGTGGTCGACCAGGGTGAAATCGCAGTAGTCATCGTGAAAGTCGAAGCCCAGTTCCCGCACGCCGTCCTCGTTTGGCGCCACGGCGAAACGGCCTTGCAGGGCAACGGCGTGCGGCGACTCGCTCAGGCCTTGCAGGGTCGGCAGGCGCAGGGCGTCGATCAGGCCGTCGAGTTGCGTTTGGCTGGTGTGCGGATCCGAGGCCTCACGTCCCAGTGCCGGGAACAGGTGCTCCCAGATCGCTGCTTTCAGGCGCTTCTCGCCCAGGCGCAGACCGCAGGTGAAGGCGATCACCGTGTCCTGGTCCGGCAGCACCATGCAGTACTGACCGAAGACACCGGACGCATAGTAACCGCCGTGTTCGGTCATCCACCATTGATAGCCGTAGCCTTCCTGACGCGATTCGGTGTGGCTGTCTTTGCTGCGCGGCAGGTACTGCTTGCCGTCGAACTCCCCCATCCACACATCGTCCACCTGATTGCGCGTGGCATCGGCAATCCACTGCGGGCTCAGCAACTGTCGCCCCTGCCACTGACCCCGGTTCAGGTGCAACACGCCGAACTTCAGGGAGTCTTCCGTAGTGCAACTCAAGCCATTACCGCCGGAGTTGAAACCACCGGGTGCCAGGTCCCATTCCAGGCCGTCCATGCCGAGGTAATCCAGCACCCGCTCTTGCAGCAAGGCGTGCAAGGTTTGCCCGCTGACCCGGGTGACAATCGCCGACAGCATGAAGCTCGAAGCGCTGCTGTAGATGAAGTCTTTACCCGGCGGCACCGTCACCGGCTCGTGTAAAAAAGCTTCGACCCAGCTGGTTTTAAGGTTGCGCCAGTCGCCGCCGGAAATGCCCCGCGGGTGGCCGGTGCGCATGGTCAGCAAGTCTTCCACGGTCATGGCGGCAAGGTTTTCGCTGATCTCGACCGGGCACAATTCGGGGAAAAAACTGACCACTTTGTCATCGAGATTCAGGCGTCCGTCATCGACCAGCAGCCCCACGGCCGTGGCGGTCCAACTCTTCGTCGCCGAGTGCTGCACGTGCCGGCGCCGCGCCGAGTACGGCCGCCAGAATGCTTCTGCCACCACCGCGCCCTGGCGATAAAGCATGACGCTGTGCAGTTCAAGTCCGGCGCTGTCCACCGCCGAGAGGAAGTCGACGATGCCTTGAGGGTCGACGCCTCGTTCATGGGGCAAGGCTCTGGGCAGGGGTACATAGGTCATGGCTCACGTCCTCAAAATTGCCATTTCTCTGCTTGGCAATGTTTTTATATTTCAAATAATACATACTTGGTTTTATTGGCCGCTGCATAAATGTATTTGCAGCCCCTATAATTCAGCTTCAGGCCGTTCCAAAGCTTTCCGGCCTTTTCGGGTATCCTTGCCTCCCCTGTCACAGGAACGACAACGCGCCATGGCCCAACTCACCTCGCTGCAGACCAAAGTCGCCGGCCAGATCCTTTCCGCCATTCAGTCCGGCGACCTGCAACCCGGTACCCACCTCAAGGAGGTGGAACTGAGCCAACGACTAGGCGTGTCGCGCTCGCCGATCCGCAGCGCCCTCTCGTACCTGGCCGAACAGCAACTGATCGAACCGTTGCCCCAGCAAGGCTTTCGCGTACCGCTGCAAACCTCTGCGGGCCTGGCGGAACAGTTCGATGAGCTGCATAACGAAGAGGACGAGCTTTACACCCGGCTGATCGACGACCGGCTGAACCAGGTCTTGCCCGACCAGATCTCCGAAAGCGATCTGTTGCGGCGGTACGGTGCGGGTAAAAGCGTGCTGCGCCGCTGCCTGCTGCGGCTTTCCGATGAAGGCGTCATGCAGCGCAAACACGGGCATGGCTGGATGTTCCTGCCCACCCTGAGCAGCCCGCAGACGCGCTTCGAGAGCTACCGTTTTCGCATGCTGGTCGAGCCCGCCGGGCTGCTGGAGCCCACGTTCAAAATCAATGCCGAACAGTTCCGGCGCTGCCGGGAACGGCAACTCGAATTGCTCGAAGGTCAGGTCGACGGCCAGCGCTTTTTTGAATGCAACGCCGAGTTCCATGAACTGCTCGCCGCAGCGTCCGGCAATACCTACATCCTTCAAGCGATCCAGCAGCAGAACCGCTTGCGTCGGCTGACCGAGTTTCATTCGGCGAGCAATGTCGAGCGGGTGAAAGTGTCCTGCCGTGAGCATCTGGCAATTCTTGATGCGCTGGAGCAAGGCGATAACGAATGGGCTTCGACCTTGCTCCACCGGCATTTGGAAGTGGCCAGCAAGATGGGTGTTGCGCGCAATAAGGCCTGATACCTCTTGATCATGGCCAGCCAAGGCTGGACATGCCCCTGTAGGAGCCGTCGAGTGCAACGAGGCTGCGATCTTGAAAGCAAGATCAAAAGATCGCAGCCTTCGGCAGCTCCTGCATTTGACGAAAGACATCCGTGAAATCAGATTGGCTGACACACCGCCGTCGCCAACAGGCTGGCTCCCACAGTTGTTTAGCGTACACACCCTGCTCATCACCAAAGCGCCACGGTATAACCGACAATCACACGGTTTTCGCTCATGTCCCGCAGGTAGTTGGCCTTGCTAAAGCCATTACGCCAGCGCAACGAAACACCCTTGAGCGCGCCGGACTGAAACACATAGCCCAGGTCGATATCCCGCTCCCACTCACGCCCCTCGCCAGCAAAACCCAGGACTTCAGCCTGATCGCCCTTGGCCCAGCGCGTGGAAAGCGTCAGCCCCGGAACCCCCAGGACGGCAAAGTCAAAGTCGTAGCGCGCGTGCCAGACTCGCTCGTTGGTCTGGGAGAAGTTGCTCAGTTGGTACTCGGAAAACAGGTAAGTGTTAGTCCCGTCCACATAGGTAAAAGGCGTATCGCCATACTGTTCCTGATAACCGCCGCCCAGGCTGTGGCCCTTGTAGCTGTAGGCAATCCGCGTACTCAACGCGCGGTTATCGACCTTGCCCGCCAGGCCCGCGCCTGCCTTGTCCGCATCGAAGTAGCGGATGTCGGTTTTCAGCGTGCCGCCACCGAGGGCAAAGCTGTTTTTCAGGCCGACGTAGTGCTGCTGATAGATGTCTTCCAGCTGTGCAAAGTGGTAGGTCAGGGTCAGGTTCGGATTGAGTTTGTAATCGCCGCCGACAAAGTTGAACTCGTCACTTTTGGCCGAGCTTTTGTAAGCGCCGCTCTGACTGGTCAGGCCCATCTCTTCGTAGTCGGTCGACTCGCGCTGCTTGGTCCGGTCGATCTGGCCGCCGATCAAGGTCAGGTCCTTGATGTCCGCCGATGTCACTTGAGTGCCACGGAAGCTCTGCGGGAACAGTCGGCTGGTGTTCGGTTGCAGGGTGGGTAGGTCGGGCAGCAGATAACCCGTGCGCAACTCGCTTTTGGCGATACGCATTTTCCCGGTCACGCCCAGCTTGGAATATTCGTCGTGCGCGCGTTTCGCGTAGCTCGGTTTACCTGGCTCGGCCTCGTTGTCCCGCGACAGCAAGCCAGAGCCGGAGCGGTCGGGGCTGGAGTCGAGTTTCAAGCCGAGCATGCCCACCGCATCCACGCCAAAACCGACCGTGCCTTCGGTGAAACCCGACTTCAGGTTGAGGATGAAACCCTGCGCCCATTCTTCGCGCTTGGATTGCCCGGCATCCTCACGGTAATCGCGGTTGAAGTAGTAGTTCTTCAGCTCCAGATCGGCCTTGCTGTCCTTGATGAAATCGGCCTGGGCCGGCACGCTCAGCAGGCCCCCGCCCATCAGGCTGACACCGGTCATGATCAGGTTCAGATTGCTGTTGTTGCTCATTGCTTGGCTCCTGGCAGTCGTCGTGAGTGAGTTGGTCTTATTGTTTTTCGGACATGACTTCCCCCTTCGCGCCGGTTTCGGGACTGGCGCGCGGGGTGCAATCAGGGTGTTAAATCAAACGCTGGCCGGTCGTATTCGATAACCACCATCGGCGAGTTTTTCCAGTGGGCTGGCCGCCGCCAGCAACTGGCGCGTGTAGGGATGCTGCGGATGGTCGAAGACCTGCTCACGAGCGCCGACTTCCACCACCTCGCCCTGGTGCATGACCGCTACCCGGTGGGCGATGCGTTCCACAGCTGCCAGGTCATGGGAAATGAACAGGCAGGCAAAGCCGTATTGCGCTTGCAAGCGCTCGAACAACTCCAGAATCTGCTTCTGGATGGTCATGTCCAAAGCGGATATCGGCTCGTCGGCGATCACCAGTTGCGGGTGTCGCACCAACGCTCGGCCAATGGCGACTCGCTGGCGCTGGCCACCGGACAATTGATGAGGAAAGCGCTCGACAAACTGCTCGCCAAGGCCCACATCTCGCAACGTCTGCGAGACCCGTTCGCTGCGCTGGGCGGCATTCATACCGGGCTCATGACGCAACGGTTCGGCTAGAATCTCGCCGATTTTCATCCGCGGATTGAGCGACGAATACGGGTCCTGGAAAATCATCTGGCATTGCAGACGATGGGTGCGGTTGGCAGCCTTGAGAATGTCCACGCCCTTGAAACGAATCGCCCCGGCACAGGGTTTGATCAAACCTACCAGCGAACGGCCAAGGGTGGTCTTGCCCGAACCACTGCCACCCACCAACGCCAGGGTTTCTCCCGGTGCAATGGCCAGGCTGGCCGAATGCACCACCCGTTTGTACTGGCGCTTGCCCCAGAACGATGGCGGGCCTGGGTGCTCGATGCAGACCTGGTCGACCTCCACCAACGGGCCATTGCTCGCCGGCAGCGCTGCCAGTTCACCACGCCGTGGCAACGCCTCCAGCAACTGGCGGGTGTACTCGGCCTTGGGGGCCAGCAGAATGTCGTTGATCGTGCCCTGCTCCACCGATTGGCCGTGGCGCATCACCACCACTTTGTGGGCATAGCGCGCCACCAGAGACAGGTCATGGCTGATGAACAGAATCGCCGTGCCCTGCTCGCGGGTCAGCTCCAGCATCAGCTCGATCACATCCAGTTGAGCCAGGCAATCGAGTGCAGTGGTCGGCTCGTCGGCAATCAACAGGGCCGGGCGCAGCAACATCACCGAGGCCAGCATGATCCGTTGACGCATGCCGCCAGAGAACTGGTGCGGGTAGGCTTCCAGGCAACCCTCGGCATCCTTGATGCCGATGCGCCGCAACATGGTCAGGCAGCGTTCGCGGATCTGCCCGGCATTCAGATCGGTGTGCAGCTGGAGCGCTTCGCTCATTTGCTGGCCGATTTTCAACGCCGGATTGAGCGAAACCATCGGTTCCTGAAACACCATGCCGATGCTCGCGCCACGAATCGCCCGCAGCCCGGCGGTGTCGAGGGTCACCAGATCGCGGCCCTGGAAATCCAGGCGCCCGCCGCAGACCCGCATCGGTAGCGGCAGCAAACCGATCGCCGCTCGCGCGGCCATGGTCTTGCCGCTGCCGGATTCGCCGACCAGCGCCACGATTTCGCCCGGTGCGACACTGAAGCTCAGGTCATCGACGGCCAGCGGCCCATGCTCACCCACGCGGATCTTCAAGTTTTCCACGTTCAACAAAACATTGGTGGATGACATGCTCATTTCCTCATCCGCGGGTCGAGACGATCACGCAGCGCATCGCCAAACAGATTGATAGCCAACAGCGCCAGGCAGATGAACAGCCCCGGGAAAATCCCCAGCCAGGGCGCCGATGCAATGTACGGACGGCTGCTGGCAAGCATGTTGCCCCAGGTTGCTGCAGGAGGCGGTACGCCCAGGCCGAGAAAGCTCAAGGCACTTTCCGACAGCAATGCCCAACCAAACATGCTGGTCGCCAGCACACACAGCGGTGCCAGGCAGTTGGGCGCGATATGCCGCAGCATGGTGTACAGCTCCGAGTTGCCGATCACCCGCGACGCCTCGATGTATTCCAGTTCGCGTAGCGACAGCACCGTGCCACGCACCACCCGCACCACCGATGGCGTGTAGGCAATGCCCAGCGCCAGGACGATGCCGTACTTGCTGGCGCCAATGATCGCCATGATGCCCAACGCCATCAGGATGCCCGGAAACGCCAGCAACGCATCGTTGAACATCATCAGCACACGATCGGTCCAGCCACGCAGGTAACCGGCGAGCATGCCGATCAGCGTACCGGCGACCACCGCGACACTGACCGTCAACAAACTGATCCACAGGCTGGTGCGGGCACCGATCAACAGCCGGCTGAACACATCGCGACCGAATTCGTCGGTGCCCAGCCAATGCAGGGCTGAAGGGCCTTGCAAGCGCGACAGCAGATCGATTCGCAGCGGGTCGAACGGTGTCCAGACCAGCCCCAGCAACGCCAGAAAAATCAGGATCAGCAACAGCCCGCCGCCGATCAGCGCATTGGCCGCTGGCCAGGCACGAGGACGCTTGGCGGGTGGGCTCGCAGCACCGACGAAAGGCGCCACAGGGATATTCGAACTCATAACTTCACCCTTGGATCGAACAGTGGGTAGAGCAGATCCACACAAAGGTTGACCAGCACATAGATGAAGGTGATCAGCAGCAAGCAGCCCTGCAGTACCGGATAATCGCGGGCGAAAATCGCGTCCACCATCAGCCGGCCGATGCCCGGCAAAGTGAACACGGTTTCCAGTACCGCGATGCCGCCCAGCAGGTTGCCGAGGATCAGCCCAACCAGGGTCCAGGTCGGCGCAAACGCGTTGGGCAAGGCATGCCGCCACAACACCGAGCGCTCCGATAAACCTTTGGCGCGGGCATGGGCGATGTATTCCAGGCGCAACACCTCAATGGTGCTGGCACGGGCCATTCGCGTGATCGCCCCCAGTTCCACCAGGGTCAGGGTGATCACCGGCAACACCAGAAAACTCATGGCCTGCCACGGCGCCTGGGCGAAGCTGACGTAACCCACCACCGGCAACCAGCCGAGCTTGATGCCAAAGGCGTGAAGCAACAGCAGGCCGAGCCAGAAGCTGGGAATCGACAGCAGCAAAGTGGCGGTCGTCACCAGCCCCAGATCCAAGGCGCTGTTCTGCTTCCAGGCGGCGACCAGACCGACCGGCACTGCAATCAGCGTGGCGAGGAACACCGCCACCAGGACGATGATTGCACTGACGCTGAAACGCTCCAGGATCAGTGGCAACACCGCCTGTTTGGTGCTGATGGAAAAGCCCAAGTCACCGCTCAGAACAGCCTTGAACCAAATCAGGAACTGCGCCACCAACGAGTGATCCAGCCCCAGATTGCGCCGCATGTCGGCCAGGCTCTGCGGGTCGGCCATGTCGCCGAGCATCAGCAGCGCCGGGTCACCGGGAATCAGGCGAATCATCGCGAACACCATCACCGAAATCAGCAACAGGGTCGGTATCGCCATCCCTAGTTTTTGCAGGATAAAACGCAACATGATCAGACTCCGCGTTACTTGGCAGCGAGGCTGACGCCCCACAGTCGCGGCTTGGCCACCGGCCAGGAGTGGTAGCCACGCACGCTGTCACGCAGCCCACCGATAATGGTGCCGTTGTAGATGATCACCATGGGCGTGTCCTGGATCATCATCCGGTGCAATTGGTCGAACAACGCTTGTCGTTTACCCGTGTCACGCTCGCGCACCGCCTCACGCAGCAATGCCTGGGCTTGGGGGTTATCCCAGACTTTACGCGGTTCCTTGGTTTTATCGCCCATCAGCGAATCGAAGCCCAGCGCAGGGTCCAGCCGTGATGAATAGGAGAACGACATCATCTGGTAGTTGCCGCTCTGGTAACGCTCCAGTTGCGTGCCCCACTCCAGGGTTTCCATCTCGATGTTCAGCCCGGTGGCCTGGGCCATGGCCTGGCTCAACACGCCCATGTCGAACATCTGCTGGTAACGTTTGTTGACGATCATCTTGATCGGCTGGCCGTGATAACCCGCCTCTTTCAGCAGGCGTTGCGCCTCCTGCGGGTCGTACCTGTAGCCCTGTTTCGCCGTGGCATCGTAGAACGCGCTGGTTTGCGGGATCGCCGAGTTGTTCGGTTCGGACAAGCCATTTGACAGGGCCGTGACCATTTGCCCGTAATCCAGCGAATGGGCGATGGCCTGGCGGATGCGCACGTCCTTGAGCAGCGGGTCGTTGGTCTGGAACAACAAGCCGCAGATCGCCATGATTGGGCTGACCGACACTTGAATCCCCGGCAACGCCTTGAGTTCCTGGGCATCGCTGGCGGTGACGTCCGGTAGCAGGTCGATGTTGTTCGACAGCAAGGCTGCCTTGGCCGAAGCCGCATCGGGGATGATCATGAAGCGCACGTTATCGACCAGTGCCTGCTTCTTGCCGGTAAAGCCATCCAACCCGGCATCGTCACGGGCGCTGTAATCCTTGAAGCGAGCCAACTGTACAAATTGGCCTGGCTTCCAGTCGGCAAGGGTGAACGGACCGGTGCCAATCGGCGCCTTCCAGCGTCCGTCCGCCGCCACCGAATCCGGGTGCAAGATACCGCCCCCGCCGCAATCGGGGCGGGCCATGGACGCCAGGAACAAACCGCTAGGCTGATCGAGCTGGAACACCACGGTCAGCGGATCAGGTGTGGTGATGCCAATAATCTTCGCCCCACCGCGACCATCGAACTCCGCCAGGCAACGCCACTGCGTTTGCGGGTTGAGGTAGTGCGACCACGTCCATTGGACGTCGGCGGCGGTCAGCGTCGCGCCGTTGTGAAAGCGCACCCCTTCGCGCAGTTTGAAAGTGTAGGTCAGACCATCGTCGGAAACCTGAACTTCCTTGGCCAGCAGCGGACCGACCGTGGCGTCCTCACGATGGGCCACCAGGCCTTCAACAATGTGCAGGATGACGGTGTCGGTGTTTTCGTCGCGGTTGACACCAGGCTCGGTGCTGCGGATGTCGGCATTCAGGCCAACGCGCAATGTGGTATCGGCCTGGGCCTGTGCAATGGCGGCACCGAGCGCGACAACGCCGAGCGCTTGCAGGGTGACGCAAAGAGATCTGTTCAATAAGCGATTCACGGGAGAGGTTCTCCTTCGCTGAAAAGTCCGGCCAGGGGCAGAGCCGACTTCAAGCCTGTGTTTATGTCGTTTTTGTTATGGCCTGACCTTGATCAGCGCCGCATGCGATTTTGTTTTTTTAAATTCGCACGAACATATTCACAGCATGAAGGCTGCATTGCAATGTTTTTTTAAGCATATAAAAACACTGGCAGTCGTTTTTAGGGCGCAGCAAATCATCGCGCGGGTGGCAGGCTTCGAGATTTCTGGGGTTACTGGGGACGCCATCGCGAGCAGGCTCGCTCCCACAGTTGAAATGCATTCCAATATGGGAGCGAGCCTGCTCGCGATGGCGATAGATCAGACGAAGTAATGCCTTACAGGCGGAACCGATCCACTGACTGCGACAACTGCCCCGCCAGGCTCGACAACTCATCTGTCGTCGTCGCCGTCTGCCCGATCACCTTGCTATTGCCTTCCGACATCCCGGCAATCATCTCCACCTGATGGGCGATTTCGTTGCTGGCCAGGCTTTGTTCGCCGATGGTGCGGCTGATGTCGTTGACCAGTTGCGTGGTGTTGAGGGTGGCTTCGAGGATCTCGCGGATGGCGCGTTCGACGTCGGCGGTCACGGCCATGCCTTTGTCGACCTGGGCCACGCCCTCCTCCATGCTGATCACCGCTTCGCGGGTGCTTTGCTGGATGCGCGAGACCATGGCGGCGATTTCCTGGGTCGAGGCGCTGGTGCGCCCGGCGAGGCTGCGGACCTCATCGGCGACCACGGCAAAACCACGGCCTTGTTCGCCGGCGCGGGCGGCCTCGATGGCGGCGTTGAGCGCCAGCAGGTTGGTCTGATCGGCAATGCCCTTGATCACCTGGATGATGCTGAAAATCCCTTCGGATTCCTTGTCCAGCGTACGGATCACCTGCGCCGATTGCTGCGCCGAACGAGCGATGCCGTCCATGTCGTTGACCACCTGATGAATCACCCGCCCGCCATCCTTGGCCAAGGCTTCGGCCTGATTGGCCATGTCCAGCGCGCGCTCGGCGTGCCGAGTGATTTCCTCGATGCTCGCGGTCATTTCACTGGCCGCTGCAGCCATGGTGCTGGCGGCGGCGCTTTGCTGCTGACTGCTGCCGGCGACTTCATGGCAACCGCTGCTCAATTGCTCGCTCATGCCGCTCACGCCTTGGGCGTTACTGCGGACCACTTCGATCATGCCGCGCAAATCCCGCTGCATGGTGGCGAGGCTGCGGATCAGCTGGCTGGCTTCGTCGTTGCGCTGGGTCTCGACAATCGGCTCGCTCAGGTTGCCATGGGCGATGCTGTCGGCGATGCGGCTGGCAGTCTGCAATGGCCCCATGATGCTCACGATTGCCGAGCGCCCCAGTGCCAGCAGCAACAACAGGCTGGCAATCAGCACACCGCCGACGGTGAGGTTGGCGTTGCTGATGGCGTGCGAGGTGCCTTGGCTGGTCTGTTGCGTGTTGCTTTCGATCAGCTCGCTGAGGGCGGCCATCTGGTCTTCCAGTTGGCTGAAGGCATTGTTGAAGGCGCCCAGTTCCTTTTGCGCAGCGTCGGGGTTTTCCAGAGCCAGGCTGACAATGCGCTCGGCGGCACTGATGTACGTGTCGAGGCTGGGCTTGATCTGGTTCAGCGCGGTTTTCAGGGTGTCATTGACCGGCAGTTTGAGGTTGTCCCTGAGCATCTCGCGAAAATGCCCGGTGTGCTCCTCCAGGGAACTGCGCACCTCGGCCTGGCTGCTGGTGCTTTTGCCCAACCCCACCAGCATCGCCGACAACACATCGGCGCGCAGGGCGTCGTGCATCATGTCCGCTTCAAGGTGATTGCGCAGTGCGCTCATGCCGACGTCATTGTCCTGCACCGCTTGCGCCATCTGGCCATTACCCAGGTAACTGACCAGCCCCATGATCAAGGCAGTGAGGACGCCGGTGCCGATCAACAACAGTAAACGCAGTTTTATGGACACTCTGTGGTTCCTCTCTTCGCACGCTCGTCGGTCGACTAAAGTCTGATTGCTGAACAGGTTATCGACTGATGGCAGGGCGAATTGAGGCCACTTCCCTGCTGTTTGTCTTTTTGACGACATGCGGTCGTGCGCGCACGCGAACCTTGCCGGCTCTATTCATCCATGCTGATACCCGATCCGCCCATTTCACCGGGGACATCCTTCAGTTTGGGCAATCCATCCTGGATGCGCAGCACGCGCTCCTGATAATGGACGTGCACCGCTGGCGAGAACGCGAGTCCGGGGATGACGGCGGCGTACACATCGATCAGCGCCATTCCCGGGTGCTCGGTGAAGAGGTGCCCGCCGCAGGTTTTGCACCATTTTCGGTCACTCTGCGGTGTCTTGCTGTAGGCACCGATGTTGTCGGCCCCGCGTGTCACTTGCAGCGCTTCGGGTTTCCACAGCGTAAAAGCATTGAACGGTCCTGCCGACCAATGCCGACACGACTCACAATGGCAATAGCCCATTGCAGCCGGCTCGCCGGTGACGGTGAACTCGACTGCACCGCAAAAACAGCTGCCCTTGTACGACTGTTGAATAGTCATGGAATGACTCCTTGATAAATGTCAGGCGCTACCGTCGCTACCTGCCTTCACTCGTCGATGTAGCGCACCGCTGTCGCGGATGTGCGTCGTACTTGCAGTTCGAAAATGTCCGGGCGCGCGTAATGCCCGGTCACGTCGAGCGTGCGTCTTGCCGGCGCCACAAGCGTGACGTCGATGTCCGCGAACAATATGCCGGCCTCGCGGTGTAATGGACCGGCCAGGAGCCGGCCTTGGGGATCGACCACCACCGAGTCACCGTCGTTGACCCACTCGTCCCGATCGGGAAACAACTGCTCACGCGCCGGGAAGTCGTCCGGGATGTCACTGCCGCGAAGCACGGTGCCGCTGCCGAGCACCCAACAGCGGCCTTCAAGTGCAATGTGACGCATCGTGCTGATCCAGCCCTCGCCCGTGTCGTATGTGGGCGCGATGTAGATCTCCACCCCTTGGGCGTACAGTGAATAGCGCGCCAGCGGCATGTAGTTTTCCCAGCAGATCAGTGTGCCGATGCGGCCGACCGGCGTATCGACCGTGCGCAACCCGGTTGCATCACCGAAGCCATGCACCATGCGCTCGGGATTGGTTGGCATCAGCTTGCGATGTCGGTTGAGTAATTCGCCGTTCGCGCCGATAACGACCACACTGTTATAGAGCGTGCCGCCGCCATGGCGCCGCTCGCATTCATTGATGCCGCACACAATCGTCACGCGGTGAAGGCTGGCGGCTTCGCACAATGCACTGAGGTCACCGTTGGCGATATCGACGGCATTGGCCTGTAGCCGCGTATGCAACTGGCTAATGAGAGCACCGTTCTTGCCCGCCGCCAGTCGCCAGATCCATGAGGGATAACCGGGAACGAACGATTCGGGCAATACGATCAGCATGGCGCCCGCCGCTGCTGCCTCTGCGACCGATTGCACGGCCCGGGCGATGGTCGCGCTACGATCGAGCAGCACTGGTGGGCGTTGAATGATGGCTATCTTCGTCATGATGTTCTCCGTTTGTTATTGGCTTTCGCAGGTTTGAGCGTGCGCGTAACGAATGGGCGGGGCTAGTTCAGAATCTGAAGCGTTGTAGCGTGGAGTCGAGGTGATGGAAGAAAGCTACGGTCAATTCTGCACGGTTGCGCGCGGTGCCGAAGCACTGTGCGAGCGCTGGACACCTTTGGTCGTTCGCGAGCTGCTGTGCGGCAGCAAACGCTTCAATGAGCTGCACCGCGGCGTACCACGGATGTCCACCGGACTGCTCGCACAGCGGCTTCGCCATCTGGAAGAAATCGGCGTCGTGCGCCGCTCGGCTGTCGGCAAAGTCTGGGAGTACAGCCTGACCGAGGCGGGAGAGGAATTGCGCCCCATCATCATGGCGCTCGGCCATTGGGGCGCGCGCTGGATCGGCAGTCGCCTTCGCGATGACGAACTCGATGCAGGCCTGCTTATGTGGGACGTGCGACGCTTCGTGTGCGTCGAAGAATTCCCGTCCCGACCCGTCGTCATCCACTTCAAGCTCCACGACGCACGGCCCGGCGAGCAAGCGTGGTGGCTTGTGGTCGAACAGGGTGTGGCAGACCTGTGCCGCGATGATCCTGGACGCGAGCTGACGCTGGTCGTGGACTCCAGCGTGCGCGCATTGACCGAGGTGTGGGCTGGCGACCGCACACCGCACGAGGTCCTTCAGTCGCGGGAGCTGCGTGTCGACGGCGCAGTGAAGGATGCGCAAAACCTCTGGCGCTGGCTTGGCACGAGCGCGTTCGCCGGCACCCGCAGCGCTGCACGTCAAACCTGAGGGCACAAGAAGAAATCTTGGCCGTTCCACAGAAAAACCTTTAGCGAACGTCGCTTTTTTCCTCAGCCTCATGCTAGGTTGTACGACGACTGACGAATCTCTGATCTATCGTCAATCCCCCCCTACAACAATAAGGAAACGCCCATGAAAAAAGCCAAAGTGTTGATCGGTTTTCTATGCCTGTTCAGTGGCTACGTCGCCGCCTCAACTTCCTCCCCTGACAAAGATGTGGCGCAAGCTGTCGATCATCTGACCGACGCCATGCTGCACAAGAACATCATGCAGCTTCAGACATTGACCGCCGAGAACCTGACCTACGGGCATTCCAGCGGCAAGATCCAGAACAAGAAGGAATTCATCGCCGACATCGAAACCGGCAAAAGCGCGTTCAAGACCCTTGAGATGCAGAACCAGACCATCACCATTTCCGGCGATGTCGCGCTGGTCCGCCATCACTTCTCGGCACAGGCCTTGAAGGGTACGGAAGTGGTTCCCACCGAGATCGAAAACTTTCAGATCTGGCAGAAACAAGGTGGGAAATGGTTACTCGTAGGACGACAGGCCTTCAAATTCTGACGATGGTTTAAGTGAGAAATGAACGACTTCTAACTGCACCGAACCTGTGGCGAGGGAGCTTGCTCCCTCGCCACAAGGTCAGATTTCAGGCCACGCCTACCTCTACCCTGCCCTCATTCAACCGCACCGGCCAAACCCGCAAGCGCTGTTGCGGATACTCCAGGCAACTGCCGTCTTCCAGGCGGAAATGCTGTTTGTAGATTGGCGACGCGACGACCAGATCCCCCTTGATACTGCCGACCAGCCCGCGCCCGATGACATTGGCTCCGGATTGCGGGTCATGGTTGTCGATGGCGTAGAGGTTTTTGCCCTCCGCGCCCGGCAGGTAAAACAGCGCCACTTGCGCGCCGTCGAGCCACACCACGACACCGGAATCGCTCACCAGGTCCTGCTGGCTGCACACGGCCTGCCAGGCATCGACATTCTCCAGAGGTACAGCGCGTTGAGTATTGGACAGGCTCATCAGACAGTCTCCTCGGTGACAGGGATAAGGTTGAGTTCGGCGGCCATGATCGGGCGCCGCTGACCGCGTTCCTGGACAAAGTGGATGTCCGGGTCCGGGCGTTTGTCGTTGACGAAGGTGCGGAAGCGCTTGAGTTTTTCCGGGTCTTTGAGGGCGTTGGCCCATTCGCACTCGTAGCGGTTGACCACCAATTGCATCTGCGACTCGAGTTCGGCACCCAGGCCGAGGCTGTCGTGGATGATCACGTCCTTGAGGTAATCCAGCCCGCCCTCGAGGCTTTCGCGCCATACCGAGGTGCGCTGCAATTTGTCGGCGGTGCGGATGTAGAACATCAGGAAGCGGTCGATGTAACGGATCAGGGTCGCATCGTCCAGATCGGTGGCGAACAACTCGGCGTGGCGCGGGCGCATGCCGCCGTTGCCGGCGATGTAGAGGTTCCAGCCTTTCTCGGTGGCGATCACGCCGACGTCTTTGCTCTGCGCTTCGGCGCATTCGCGGGTGCAACCGGACACCGCGAACTTGAGCTTGTGCGGCGAACGCAGGCCCTTGTAGCGGTCTTCGATGGTCAACGCCATTTGCACGCTGTCCTGCACGCCGTAACGGCACCAGGTGCTGCCGACGCAGGACTTCACCGTACGGGTCGATTTGCCGTAGGCGTGACCGGTTTCGAAACCGGCTTCGATCAGCTCGGCCCAGATGTCTGGCAGTTCATGCAACTGCGCGCCGAACAGGTCGATGCGCTGGCCGCCAGTGATCTTGGTGTAGAGGTCGTATTTCTTCGCTACAACGCCGATGGCGATCAGTTTGTCGGCGGTGATTTCGCCACCCGGAATGCGCGGGACCACGGAGTACGTGCCGTTTTTCTGCATGTTGGCCATGAAGGTGTCGTTGGTGTCCTGCAACGGCACCAGCGACGGATCCATGATCGGCTGGTTCCAGCACGATGCCAGGATCGAACCCACCGCCGGTTTGCACACGTCGCAACCGGTGTGTCCCTTGCCATGTTTGGCCAGCAGTTCTTCGAAGGTGATTACCCCTTCTACCCGCACCAGCGCATACAGTTCCTGACGGGTGTAGGCGAAGTGTTCGCACAGGCTTTTGTCGACACTGACGCCACGGGCGATCAGTTCATGCTCGAAAACTTGCTTGAGCAACCCGGCGCAACCACCGCAACCCGTGCAGGCCTTGGTCTGCGACTTGAGCAGGCCGAGGTCGGTGCAGCCGCCGTCGATGGCCGAGCAGATGGCGCCCTTGGTCACGTTGTGGCAGGAGCAGATGGTCGCCGCTTCCGGCAAGGCGCCCGGGCCGAGCGTCGGTGCGCCTTCAGACGACGGCAGAATCAGTGCGGCCGGTTCGGACGGCAAGGCAATCGCGTTCTGCATGTATTGCAGCAGCGTGTCGTAATAGCTGTTGTCGCCGATCAGCACGGCGCCAAGCACGTGCTTGCCACTGGCATCTACCACCAGGCGCCGGTAGCTGGCGGTGGTTTCATCGATGAACTGATAGCTGCGCGCGCCCGGCGTGTTGGCATGGGCATCGCCGATGGAGCCGACGTCGACACCCAGCAGTTTGAGCTTGGTCGACATGTCGGCGCCCTGGAACGGCTCCGCGGCGTCATCGCACAAACGGGCGGCGACACTGCGGGCCATCTGGTAGCCCGGCGCAACCAGGCCGAACAAACTGCCATTCCACGAGGCGCACTCGCCGATGGCGTAGATGTTCGGGTCGCAGCTCAGGCAGGTATCGTCGATGACCACGCCACCGCGCGGGCCGATCTCCAGTGAACATTGGCGCGCCAAAGCGTCTTGCGCGCGGATCCCGGCAGAGAACACGATCAAGTCGGTTTCGAGGAATTCGTCGTTGGCGAAATTCATCCGATAGCGATACTGCTCGCCGGCGCTGATCGATTGCGTGGCGCGGGACAGGTGCACACCGACGCCCAACCGTTCAATCTGCGCCTTGAGCGCCAGGCCACCCAGATCATCCAGTTGCACCGGCATCAGGCGCGGCGCGAATTCCACCACGTGGGCTTCAAGGCCCAGGCTTTTCAGGGCATTGGCCGCTTCCAGGCCGAGCAAGCCACCGCCGACCACCACACCGCGCTTGGCATTGGCCGCTGCGGCACGGATGGCGTCGAGGTCTTCCAGGGTGCGGTACACCAGACGCGAATCCCCTTCGGCGCCTTCGATCGGCGGCACAAACGGGTAGGAACCAGTGGCCAGGACCAGTTTGTCGTAGGCCACGCAGCCTTGCGCCGTGATCACCTGACGACGGGCGCGATCAATTTCCAGCACCGGCACACCCAGGTGCAGCGTTACGCCCGGCGTCTGGTACAACGCCGCGTCACTCAGGGCCAGCGACTCGGCATCGCGACCGGAAAAATACTCGGACAGATGCACGCGGTCGTAGGCTCGCATCGGTTCTTCGCTGAAAACGTGTACGCGATAGCGCTCAAGAGCCCCACGCTCGATCAACTGCTCGACACAATGATGTCCGACCATGCCATTGCCGATCACGATCAGCGTTTGATGCTTGTTCAACGCGGCTACATTGGAATTCATAAACGACCCTGCCCAAAGCCCATCACGGTTCAAAAAGCAAAAAAAAACGCCTGAAACCTTGCGGTTCCAGGCGTCTTTGCCTGTTCTTTTGCGGTGTTGAAACCAGACGGCCATGCCTGATCCACCGATATTGCCCACGACCTGTGCGGTTGATCGATCGTCGTTGACCGAGTGGGCGGCTGATCTTTTCCAGATAGCGCTGAGGGGGTTAATGCAGTGTTTGTGCCAGGCGAGCGCAAGCACCGGAAACATGCGCGCCGGGCCTTGCAGGTAAGGCTTTTGGCGAAGTAAGTGGGGTCGTCAGCGGTTGATGTCGCAGGCGGCAATGGTTTCGAAAACCGCTTCCCACTGGTGCACGTTGCCGGACATCGCGCTTTAAAAGTGCGCAAAAAACCGTGGGGAGCCAGCCTGCTGGCGATGGCGGATATTACGGCGGACCGGGTACTGGATCAGGTTGATACAGCTGGGTAGACACAATCCAGTGTGGCGAGGGAGCTTGCTCTCGCTGGACTGCGCAGCAGGCCTTCTTTATTGGGGCTGCTGCGCAGTCCAGCGAGAGCAAGCTCCCTCGCCACAGGTTTTTGATGTCAGTTGCAATAATCAGTTCAGCAACACCGCGTATTACATTTCCCACGGCCAAAACGCGCTTCCTGGCGCTCCCGGAAGAACGCCTCATAACTCATCACCGGCTCGCCCGGTTGCTTGATCGCCATTTGCGCAACGTAGTTGTCGTAATCGGGCATGCCCACCATCGAACGTCCGCTCTGGCTTAAGAAACGCGCGGCTTGCTGCAGTTTACGGAACATGGCAATGCTCTCTTCAAGATATTGGACGACCCTATCAAAACCCATGTTTGTATCTGCAATGTGTCCATGTCCAAAGGCTTTGTATTTTTCTGTCATTGAACAACCGCGACCTTTTGGCGCATGACCGGCCGGCCATCGATTGAGCGCCAATGGGCAACAGTTTGTTAACATCCCTGCGCTTTTTTTCGTCTGATCCGTCAGGCACTGTGTTCCATCTGTCGCTACACAGGATGTTTTTTTCCATGAGTACGTTGTATTCCCGTCGCACGGTCCTGCAAGGCATGAGCCTGCTGAGCCTTGGCCTGCTCGCCGGCTGCGATGACAGCAGCAAGCTGTCGTTCAGGTACGGCAAGGACCTGAGCGACAAGATCATGGGCCGTTCCTTCAAGCTCAAGGACACCGAGGGCGAAACCCGGATGCTCGGCAGCTATCGGGGCCTGATGCCGATGATCTTCTTCGGTTTCACCCAGTGCCCGGCCGTCTGCCCGACCACGCTGGCCCGCGCCGCCCAGGCGAAAAAACTGATGGGCCGCGATGGCGAGCGCCTGCAAGTGGTTTTCATCACACTGGACCCCGAGCGCGACACCCCCGAATTGCTCGACAAGTACGTCAAGGCCTTCGACCCGAGTTTCGAAGCGCTGCACGGCACGCTGGAAGAAACCGCCGCCACCGCCAAGGAGTTCGGCGTATTCTTCGAGAAGGTTCCAAGCGGCGACACCTACACCTTGTCCCACACGGCTACCAGTTTCGTGTTCGACTCCCGAGGCAACCTGCGCCTTGGCCTGTCCGCGTCCCTTACCGCTCAAGAGTGCGCAGAAGACCTGCTCACCGTCATGGAGGTTTGCTGATGATTTCGTTCTGCGCGCCGCGTATCAAACAACTGGCCCTGGGCCTCTCCCTGCTCGGCATGGCCTGGCAGGTGTCGGCGCAAACCCAGGTCAACGACGCCTGGGTCCGCGCAACCGTGGCCGGCCAGCCTTCGAGCGGCGCCTTCATGACCCTCAAGGCGGATACCGACAGCAAGCTGCTGAGCGTAGAGTCGCCGGTGGCGAAACTGGTGCAGATTCACCAGTCCAGCATGAAGGACGATGTCATGAGCATGCAGCAGGTCGAGTCCGTTGCCCTGCCCGCCGGCAAAGCCGTGAGCTTTGACCCCCATGGTTATCACATCATGCTCATGAACCTGACAGCGCAGATCAAGGCAGGCGACACTGTGCCCCTGACCCTGACCGTGGAAAACGCCAAGGGCGAGAAAGAAACGCTCAAGGTCGAGGCCCCGGCGCGTGCGCTCGACACGATGGATCACGGCAACATGGATCACAGCAAGATGGACCACAGCAAGATGTAATGAGGGTCTGACGGCCTCCCCCACGAGGCCGTTGTTTGAATAGAGGTGCGTACCATGACGACGAACACCGAAACCGCCATCCTCGCCGGCGGCTGCTTCTGGGGCATGCAGGATCTACTAAGGCGCTACCCGGGCGTGATCTCCACGCGCGTTGGCTACTCGGGCGGCGATGTGCCCAATGCGACTTACCGCAACCACGGCACCCACGCCGAAGCGATCGAAATCGTCTTCGACCCGGCGCAGATCAGCTATCGGCAGATTCTCGAGTTTTTCTTCCAGATCCACGACCCGAGCACTCAGAATCGCCAGGGCAACGACGTGGGCACCAGCTATCGTTCAGCCATTTATTACCTCAGCGAAGAGCAGCAGCGCGTCGCGCTGGACACCGTGGAGGACGTGGACGCATCGGGGCTCTGGCCGGGCAAGGTGGTCACCGAAATCGAACCCGCCGGAGCGTTCTGGGAAGCGGAACCTGAACATCAGGATTATCTGGAACGGCTGCCCGAGGGGTATACCTGCCACTTCATCCGGCCGAACTGGACGCTGCCGAAACGCGGGTAATAACGCGTCGGCTGTCTTTGATTCACTGGGGGAGCGGACTCACGTCGGCTACGTTGCGCTTTGAACCGGCGCGTGCTGCGCCATCAGCTCGGCGACCCAATCAATGAATACCCGCACCTTGCGGCTGATATGCCGATTCGGCGGGAACGCCACGTAAAGCGGCATCGGCTCAAGGCTCCAGCCCTCGAACAGCGGCACCAGTTCGCCACGCGCCAGCCACGGTTTGGACAGGTAGTCGGGTAACCAGAGAACGCCCATGCCGGCCAGGCCCGCTGCGACGTAGGCGTTGCCATCGTCGACAGCCAACACGTAACGCCCCTTGATCTCCAGACTTTCGTTGTGATTGCGCATCGCATAAGGCACGGCCCGGCCGGTACGGGCCCACAGGAAGCCGACGATGCGATGCTCGGAATCTTCCAGATCCTTGGGATGCAAAGGGGTGCCGACCCGCTCCAGATAACTGGGCGCCGCAAACACCCCCAGTTGCAGGTCGCCCACCCGCCGGGCCATCAGCGATTGATCGGTCAACTCGCCGCCGCGCACCACGCAATCGACGTTTTCATCGATCAAGTCGACGATGCGATCACTGACGCCCATGTCGATCTGGATATCCGGGTAGCGGGCATGAAAGGCCGGCAATGCCGGGACCAAAATCATGCTGGCCAACGGGCTGGGCACATCCACCCGCAGTCGGCCCCTGGGCAGCGTTGAAGCGCTTGACAGGCTGGTTTCGGCATCGTCCAGATCGGCCAGCAGCCGTACCACGCGCTCGTAGTAAACGGCGCCATCGGCGGTGACGTTGACCTTGCGTGTCGTACGGTTGAGTAATTTGACCCGCAGGCGCGCCTCCAGTTGTTGCACCAGTTGCGTCACGGTGGTCTTGCTCATGTGCAGCGTTTCGGCGGCCTTGGTGAAGCTGCCCGCCTCCACCACCCGGGCAAACGCCTGCATTGCATCGAAACGGTCCATACCTGCCCCGTATAGCTGTCGAATTGTTTGGGATATACAAACAGTGATAGTTGCAGTTGCTCGTTTATCGGGCAAGTGCCTGCCCGTAGAGTCCCTTCATCGTTAATCGAAGGAGGTTGTCATGAGTCAGCGTGATGTTGTTTTCCCACCCGGACGCCAGGCGCTTTACGAGCGCAATCGCTACTCGCCGGCGATCCGTTCCAATGGTTTTTTGTTTGTGTCGGGGCAAGTGGGCAGTGCCGAGGATGGCTCGCCCGTGGCAGATCTGGAGGAACAGGTCCGCCAAGCGTTCAACAACCTGAACGGGATTCTGAACGCGGCCGGTTGCAGCTTCGACGATGTGGTGGACGTTACCGTCTTCATGGTCGATCCCCAATCGACGTTCGAGCGGATCTGGAAGGTGGTGCCGGAATTCTGGGGCCAGGCACCGCATCCGACGTTGACCGCCGTCGGCGTCACCTGGCTCTATGGGTTTGAGTTCGAGATCAAGGTCATCGCCAAGCTGGCGTAAACCTCTGCAAGCCAAGCCGCTGATAGCCTGTGCAGGAGCAAGCTTGCTCGCGATTGCGTTGGTTCAGTCAACGCCATCGCCAGCAGGCTCACCCCACAAGGCCCTTCAGCGCTTAGTGCGGCGCGCGCGGGATGGTTTTGAGCAGGTCTTCAGGGCTGATGTGGCCGACCACCGGCTGAACGCTGCCCGGTTGTGGCAGGCCAAGGATGTGACCTTTCATCTTGCCGATGATGTGCATTTCACAAGGCTTGCAGTCGAACTTCAACGTCAGCACTTCATCACCGTGGATCAGCTGCATCGGCGCGACCTTGGTGCGCACGCCAGTCACGCCCTTCGCCTGCTTGGGGCAAAGGTTGAATGAGAAACGCAGGCAGTGCTTGGTGATCATCACCGGCACCTCACCGGCCTCTTCATGCGCCTCATACGCCGCGTCGATCAGCTTGACCCCGTGACGGTGATAGAAATCGCGGGCCTTCTGGTTGTAGACGTTGGCCAGGAACGACAGGTGCGACTCCGGGTACACCGGTGGCGGTGAAGTTTCGGCCTTACGGCCACCACGCGGATGGGCGGCGACCCGTGCTTCGGTCAAGGCTTCAATCACCTCACGGCGCAAGGCCTTGAGCTGCGAGTTCGGGATGAAGTACGCCTGCGGCGCATCGAGCTTGATGTCGATGGCGTGGTACTGCGTAGTACCCAGCTGGCCAAGCAGATCCTGCAATTGCTCCAGCGCCTGTTCCGGTTTGTTGGCGGCGCCGAACGGGCCATTCAACGTGACGCTGGCGCTGACGCCTTCTTCACTGGTCGCCGTCAATTCAAGCTGCTCTTCGCGCAGGCGAGCAACCCAACGCAGGGCCACACGGCGCTCGGCAGAGGTCTTTTGCAACGCCTGCTGCCAATTGTGATCGAGGTTGCGATTGAGCGGATGGTTGGGGCGCAGCTTGTACATCCCTTCCGGCATCTCGTTGGGCTCGACGCGATAGCGATAACGCTTCTCGCCGTCCTCCTCGAACTCGCCCTTGGGTTCGGCGATGTTCGCGCGAAAACCCACGACTTCACGCTTGACCAGCACGTTGAGACCGTCACCGTTGGACAGCGGCTCGTGCGTCACGACTTGCATGTCGCGCTTGGCGACTTTTTCGACGACGCCCACGGGCAAACCGGTGAAGGTCGGCGAGTCAAAGGCGCCAATGTCGATCTTGCGGTCAGTGACGAAGTAATCGGTGCTGCCACGGTGGAAGGTTTTTTCCGGGTCGGGCAGGAAAAAGTGCGCGGTGCGACCGCTGGAGGCGCGGGCCAGATCCGGACGCTCTTCGAGCACGGCGTCGAGGCGCTGGCGGTAATAGGCGGTGATGTTCTTCACATAGCCCATGTCCTTGTAGCGACCTTCGATCTTGAACGAACGTACGCCCGCTTCGACCAGGGCGCGGATGTTGGCGCTCTGGTTGTTGTCCTTCATCGACAGCAGGTGCTTTTCGTAAGCGATCACGCCACCCTTTTCATCTTTGAGGGTGTACGGCAAACGGCAAGCCTGGGAGCAGTCGCCACGGTTGGCACTGCGGCCGGTCTGCGCATGGGAGATGTTGCACTGCCCGGAGAACGCCACGCACAGGGCGCCGTGGATGAAAAACTCGATCGCCGCTTCGGTCTCGTCGGCGATGGCGCGGATTTCCTGCAGGTTCAGTTCACGGGCCAGAACCAGTTGCGAGAAGCCGGCCTGGTCGAGGAACTTCGCCCGCGCCAGGGTGCGGATGTCGGTCTGGGTGCTGGCGTGCAGCTCGATCGGCGGGATGTCCAGTTCCATCACGCCCAGGTCCTGGACGATCAGCGCATCGACACCGGCATCGTACAGTTGGTGGATCAGCTTGCGGGCCGGCTCCAGCTCGTTGTCGTGCAGGATCGTGTTGATGGTGGTGAACACCCGGGCGTGGTAACGACGGGCAAATTCCACCAGTTCGGCGATTTCGCTCACTTCGTTGCAGGCGTTGTGGCGGGCGCCGAAGCTCGGGCCACCGATGTAGATCGCATCGGCGCCATGCAGGATGGCCTCGCGGGCGATGGCTACGTCGCGGGCGGGGCTGAGCAATTCCAGATGATGTTTGGGCAGGGACATAATATTTTTTTAGTCAGGCTGTCACGGTCGAGGCGCGCATTGTACCGGTGAAACGCCTGACCGGCACCCGTAGGCTGCCGGGTGGCGTTCGCTTGGGCCTGACTGGCCCCAATCCCTTTGGGAGCGGGCTTGCCCGCTCCCACAGGTTTTGTGTGTTGCTGCGGTCAGGCCTTGGCCGCCATCGCGGTGACTTCCACGCGCATGCCTTCCACCGCCAGTGCAGCCACGCCAACAGCGGCTCGAACCGGCCATGGCTTGGCGAAGAAGCGCTTGTACACCTCGTTGAAAGCCGCGCGGTCGGCCATGTCGGTGAGGTAAATGGTCAGGTGCAACACGCGATCCATGGAACTGCCGGCGCGCTCCAATGCAACCTTGAGCGCTTGCAGCGTGCATTCGCTTTGCAGGGTGATATCGCCCAGCTCCAGGCTACCGTCGGCGCGGGTGGGAATCTGCGTGGAGACCAGCATGCCGCCGAAACCGGCCACGTCGGAGGAAATGGAGTCTGCGTCGGGATCGGGCGTGAACGTGATGTCTTGGTTGGCCATGGGACTCTCTTGCTTGAGGAAGTAAACAGGCGCCGCCGCGGTACATCGCAGCGACGCCTTTTGCACGGGCAGTCTACCGCATGTTTTTTGTTCGCCCATCCGCCATGTTGGCAGAGTGACTTATCCATTGCCGCTGGATACCCTTGCGCTCATCACCTCACTCCCTCCAGACGAGCCTGTCATGAAATCCCCTGCCGGCCTGCTGTTGTCGGGCATAGAACTGGACCGCGCCAGCTCGATTCCCCTTTACCGTCAGCTCTACCTGCAGATCCGCAAACAGATACTGTCCGGACGCCTGCAAGGGGGTGTACGCCTGCCGTCGACCCGAACACTGAGCACCGAGCTTGCGCTGTCGCGGATCACCATCCTGAATGCGTTCGACCAGTTGATCGCCGAAGGCTTTCTGGCGTCGCGCACCGGCGCGGGGACTTACGTTGGCAATGAGTGGGAAAGCCGCGGCATCGTTGACGACGAGCAACAACGTCCACCCCCACGCCTGTCGGACCTGAGCCAGGCGATGGTGTCGCTGCGCAGCAAGCATTTTCGCGGGGTGTCCTATGCCGATTGGGACCCGGCGAGCCCGACCTCGTTCCTGCCCAGCCACAGCACCTACGACGCTTTCCCGCAACATATCTGGAAGCGCCTGATGAACCGTCACCTGCACAAGCCGACCAAGGCCATGCTCGGTTATGGCGAGCTGCAAGGGTTGCTGGCCCTGCGCACGGCGATTGCCGAATACGTTTTCGATGCCCGCGGCATCGATTGCACGGCTGAGCAGGTCGTGATCGTTTCCGGCGCGCAGCAGGCCTTCAATCTGCTGGGCATGTTACTGCTCAATCCGCAGGACAGCGTCTGGATGGAAGACCCCGGGCACATCGCCGCCCGCATCGCGCTCCAGGCCCAGGGTGCCCAAGTGACGGCGTTACGAATCGACGAACAAGGGATCGACATCGCGCAAGGCCTGGCCGAATGCCCTGATGCGCGCCTGGTGTTTACCACGCCGTCTCGTCAGCATCCCTTGGGCGTGACCCTGAGTTACGCGCGGCGCCAGGCGCTCATCGATTGGGCCGCGCAATGCCAAAGCTGGATCATCGAGGACGACTGCGACAGCGAGTTTCGCTACAGCGGTCGTCCCTTGCCGGCGCTTTACGCCATGGACCAACGGGCGCGGGTGATTTACGTGGGGACCTTCAGCAAAGTCCTGTTCCCGTCACTGCGACTGGGTTACGTGATACTGCCCCACGCCCTGATCGAACCTTTCTGTACCCTGCGCGCGGTGATGGATCGCAGTCCACCGACCCTCTTGCAAGCGGTGACCGCCGACTTCATGAGTGAGGGCCATTTCCTCGGGCATATCCGTCGCATGCGTGCGTTGTATCAGGCGCGCCAGCAAGCGCTGGTGGAGCAATTGCAGGAGCAGCTGGGGGATTTTTTCAGCATCACCCCGGTTGAAGCCGGCATGCACCTGATTGCCTGGTTGCCAGAGGATCTGGACGCCGACGCCCTGGCCAAGGACCTGACCCGATACAACATTCACACCTATGCCCTGAGCGACTATTGCCTGCAAAACTATCTGCCCCCGGCGCTGTTGATCGGTTTCGCCGGCACCCCCGAGGACAAGGCAAGGGAGCGGGTTGAAGCGCTGGCTCAAGCGCTGATCAAAATGGGGGTCTATACACCCCCCGTGAAATGAGCAAAGTGGCCTTATCAATTAAATAGTAATGGATCTATCGAGAGTTCCTGACTGGCGCGATAAAGGCTGCGCCGGGAGACCCGGCGTCTGAACCAGGAATCACTCGAATGAACAATAAGATCCAGGAACGATTCAATGCCTTGCTCAGCCACAAGGCAAGCGAGGCCGCAGCGCCACCCCTGCTGACACCGGCACTGGCCAGGCAGTTGCTCGCGCGTCTCAAGCAATTGCGCTTGTTTGCCCATGCCTATCCGCTGCTGACCAACCTCACCCATGGCCGCGTCACCCCTGCCGATTTACTCGACTTTGCTTATCGTCACGAGCTTCAGGGACTGAGCTTGCACTTGCTCGACGGCGAGGAAAACAGCCTCAGCCAAATGACAGCCGCGCAGCTTCAGGCATTTTCCGCCAAGGCCAACGCCCTTGAACTGGACGTGCATCTGGAAATCAGCAGCACTCGCAAACAGGACGTCGATCAGGTCGTCAGCATTGCCAAGGCACTGGGCGTGCGCAACATCCGCGTCTACTCACGCTACGAAGGCACGCTGTCGCGGGTCATGGACATCATCGAGACTGATCTGCACTACCTCGCGCAGCAGGCCGACGAGCACGATTTGTACTTCGACTTCGAGCAGCATGAAGAACTCAAGAGCGCCGAGATCGCAGCGCTGTTGACCCGGCTCAACCACCCTCGCCTGCACGCCCTGTTCGATTTCGGCAACATGATCAATGCCTGCGAACAACCGCTGCAGGCCCTGCAAACACTCGCGCCGCACATCCGCCAGACCCACCTCAAGGGTGTGCGTGTGGTTCCCGAGCAAAGCGGTTTCGGTCACTACGGCGTACTGCAAGGCAGCCCCGAAGATGACCTGCCCAACGCCCGCATGCTGTTTGAACTGTTGATGCTGGGCGCGTCCTCGCCACAAGTGATCGCTTTCATTCTCGAGCAGGAAAACCACTACGTGGCACCGGCATTCCGCCAAACCGACGAGGCGGCCGACCCGTTCATTGCCTACCGGGAAATGAGTGACACGCCGCTGCCGGCTGGTTACTCGCTGGAACGCATGTTGGCCGACGAGCACCGCTGGGCCAACAACCAGGTCGCCTATGTCCGCGGCTTGCTGGCCGAGTTCCGCACCCTGGCCGAACTGACCCTGGATAACCACAGCAACGCCTGAACCTGACGTGGAGAACAACAATGACAATCCAAAACAAGGCCAAATGGCTCAGATTCCTGATCCTCATTCTCGGCGGCGGCACCATCTACAAACTGGCGAACCTCAAGGACGCCTTCTATGTGCCCATGCAGGAATTCATGGGCTTGAGCCACACTGAAATTGGCGTGCTGCTGAGCGCCAACGCTATCATCGCCACCGCGCTGTTTGTCGTCGGCGGTATGCTCGCAGACCGTTTTGACACGCGAAAGCTGATCCCCGTCGGTCTGCTCGGTACCGGTTGCCTGGGTCTCTATCTCTCGACATTCCCGCCGTTCAGCAATCTGTTGATTGTGTTCAGCCTGCTGGCCGTGTGCGCCGATTGCATCTTTTGGCCTTCGTTGCTCAAAGCCATCCGCAATCTGGGTGACGATCAGGAACAGGGTCGGTTGTTTGGCCTACTGGAAGGTGGACGTGGGGTGATCGATACGCTGGTGGCCTTTTCCGCACTGGGCGTGTTCATCGCCATGGGCTCCGGTGAAGCGGGCCTGAAATCGGCGATTCTCTTCTACTCGGTCATCGATATTCTGGCTGGCACCCTGACCTGGATCCTGCTCAAGAGCGGCACCACGCAATCGACGGTCAAAGCGAAAAACGGTTTGTCGAACCTTCTGGAGGCCGTCAAGGTACCGGGCATCTGGCTGGTCAGCCTGAACGTGTTCATGGTCTACATCGTGTATTGCGGCCTGACCTATTTCATTCCCTACCTCAAGGAAATGTACGGGTTGCCCGTGGCGCTTGTAGGTGCCTACGGCATCATCAACCAGTACTTTCTCAAGATTCTGGGTGGCCCCGCCGGTGGCTTCATTGCCGACAAGCAGTTCAAGAGCACCAGCCGCTACCTGAAATGGGCGTTTCTGGCCCTGCTGCCACTGATGGGCGTGATCATGCTGATCCCCAAGAGCCCGGGTTTCATTTATGCGGGCATGGCCGCCACCCTGTCCTTTGCGCTGATCGTGTTTTCCATGCGCGGTGTGTTCTGGGCGCCCATGGGTGAAGTCGGTATCCCGCAGCACATCACCGGCTCGGCATTCGGCATTGGTTGCCTGATCGGATATGCGCCGGGCATGTTCGCCTATGTGATCTACGGCTCAATCCTCGATCACTTCCCCGGCCAGCAAGGTTACAACTACGTCTTCAGCCTGATGAGCGTGCTGGCCATCCTCGGGTTTCTGGTGTCCAGCGTGCTGTATCAAACCGTGCGCCGTAAATCCACGGTCAGCGGCACCGTCGGTGCAGCGCAAGCCTGATCCTCCTGGCTAAACCGCTCGAGCATTGCCCCGGATGTTGCCGGGGCAATGGTGCCTTCATCAGTCCGCTTGCACAGTGGTTTGCAGCTGCTCACCCAGCCCGGTGATACCCAAACGCATGGTTTGCCCAGGGCGCAAGAAGACCGGATCGGGCTTGATCCCAAGCCCGACGCCGGGTGGCGTGCCGGTGGAAATCACATCGCCCGGTTGCAGGCTCATGCAGCGGCTCAGGTAGGCAATCAACTGCGGCACAGTGAAGATCAGGGTCCTTGTATTGCCCTGCTGGTAGCGATGGCCGTCGACATCGAGCCACAGATCCAGTGCATGCGGGTCGGCCACTTCATCGCGGGTCACCAGCCATGGGCCGAGGGGACCGAAAGTGTCGAAGCCCTTGCCCTTGTCCCACGTGCCGCCGCGCTCCAGTTGCCATTCGCGTTCTGACACATCATTGATAACGCAGTAGCCGGCAACATGCTCCATGGCATTGGCTTCGTCGATGTAACGCCCGCCCTTGCCGATGACCACGCCGAGTTCCACCTCCCAATCGGTCTTGCGCGAGCCGCGCGGGATCTCGATGTTGTCGTTCGGGCCGCAAATGGCGCTGGTCCATTTGTTGAAGATGATTGGCTCTTTCGGCACCTCCATGCCCGACTCGGCTGCGTGGTCGGCGTAGTTCAAACCAATGCAGATGAATTTGCCCACCTGCCCGACACACGCACCGATGCGCGGATGGCCCGGTACGATCGGCAGGCTGGCGGGGTCAATGGCGGCAAGCGCCGCCAGACCGGCCGGGCTCAAGACCTGCCCGGCGATATCCGTAACGTGACCCGAAAGGTCTCGCAGCTGATTGTCGGCATCCAGCAAGCCAGGTTTTTCCGAGCCTTTTTCGCCATAACGCAACAGTTTCATGGGGTTCTCCTGCTCAAACCAAAAAAACACATCCGGGTTCAGATACTCATGCCGCCATCGATGACGTGCACACCGCCCGTGGTATACGCCGAAGCATCGCTGCCCAGGTACAAGGCCAACCGGGCGATTTCCTGTGCGGTACCGATTCGGCCCATGGGTTGGCGGTCGAGGAATTGCTGGTAGACCTGCGCTTCATCAACCCCCTGCTGTGCGGCTTGAGCGGCGATGCGCTCGCGCAGGGACGGTGATTCCACGGTGCCGGGGCAAATCGCGTTGCAGCGAATGCCTTGGCCGATGAAATCGGCCGCGACCGCTTTGGTCAGCCCAACCACTGCCGCCTTGCTGGCCGCATAGGCGAACCGGTTGGGCACGCCCTTGACGCTGGACACGACCGACGACATGTTGATGATCGAACCGCCGCCACGCGCCAGCATGCCCGGCAAAAAGGCGCGGATCATGCGGTACATGGCGGTGGCATTGATGTCCATCGAACGCGCCCAGGCCGCTTCGTCACACTCGAGAATATTGCCGCTGTGCACGTAGCCGGCGCAGTTGAACAACACGTCCAGCGCACCGATGCGTTCACAGGTGTCGCTGATGGCGCTGGTCGACGTCACGTCCAGGGTCATTGCGTTGATGCCTTCGATGCCCGCCAGTGCGTGAATGTCGATATCACTGGCGTACACCTCGGCGCCCGCCTCGGCAAAGGCCATGGCACTGGCCAGGCCGATGCCCTGGCCGGCCGCCGTGACCAGTACCCGTTTGTTCTGCAGGTTCATGCGGTCTCCAGTTTGGCGCTGGTGGCGGCGGTTTTCGGGGTTCTGCCGAGCATCGCGGCGGGGATCATCAGGATCAGGCCACCGCTGATGAACAGGCAGGCCGCCAGTACGTAAGTCCCGTTATTGATATTACCGGTGAGGTTTTCCGCCACGGCGGTGATCATCGAACCGGTGAAGCCCGACAGGTTGCCGATGGCGTTGATCATGCCGATCCCGGCAGCCGCCGCGACCCCCGAAAGCACGGTGCCCGGCAGGGTCCAGAAAATCGGCATCAGGCTGAGAATCCCCGAGGCGGAGACGCTGAGGAACAGCACCGACAGCACCAGGTTGTCAGCGAAATACGCACTGAGGATCAGCCCCACGCCACCGATGAAAGCCGGAATCGCCGCATGCATCCGGCGCTCGCCGGTGCGGTTGGAATGACGGGCATTGAGCAGCATCGCCACCACGGCCACCGCGTAGGGAATGGCCGTCAGAAAGCCAATGTGCAGACTGTTAGTAATGCCAGTGCTCTTGATGATCGAAGGCATCCAGAACGCCAGGCCGTAAAAACCGGTGTTGAAGGTCAGCAGGATCAGCACCAACAGCCACACGCGGGGGTTGAAAAACACCTCGCTCAGGCGTGAAGCCTTGCCTTGGTTGTCGGTTTGCAGATTGGCCTTGAGCATGGCTTTTTCCGCCGCCGACAGCCACTTGGCCTTATCGATGTTGTCGGCCAGGCAGACGATCACCACGAACGCCATGATGATCGAAGGGATGCCTTCGATGATCAGCATCCACTGCCAGCCGGACATGCCGTGCACGCCTTGCATGCTGTTCATCAGCCAGCCGGACAAGATGCCGCCCAGGGTCAGGCTGATTGGCATGGCCATCAAGAACCCGGACATCACCCGGCTTTGGCGGTGGGTTGGAAACCAGTAGTTGAGGTAAAGGATCACGCCCGGAAAGAAGCCGGCTTCGCAGATACCCAGCAAAAAGCGCAACACGTAGAACATCGTGCTCGATTCAATGTGGAAGAAGCCCGCCAACGGTACGGTGTAGGCCACGGCCATGGAGATCACTGCCCAGCTCAACATGATCCGGGCAATCCAGAATCGCGCGCCGAAGCGATGCAGTAACAGGTTGCTCGGCACTTCGAACAGGAAGTAGCCCCAGAAAAACATGCTCGCACCCAAGGCATAGATGGTGTTGCTGAATTGCAGTTCGTTGAGCATGTCGAGCTTGGCAAAGCCGATGTTGACGCGATCCAGGTACGCCGCCATGTAACAAAGAAGCAGGACAGGCAGGATGCGCCAGATGACTTTGCGGTAGGTGCGGTCTTCAAAATCGAGTTGGCTGGCTTGCGCCTGCGCGGGCAAATGCTCGGATATCGTTTGCATGGAGGTAACCCCTGGGCATGTGGACATGCCTGATTGTTTTTATCGAATGGGTCACGCCGAGCGAGCGGTTCGCTCGGCGGTGGAACGATGGCTACAGTGCCTGGGCGGTTTTTTCTCCGTTGACCAGGCGCGTCAGCCCCAGTGGGTTGCTGTTCTTCAGGGCCTCGGGAAGCAAGGCGTCGGGGAAATTCTGATAACACACCGGACGCAGGAAGCGCTCGATGGCCAGGGTGCCCACCGAGGTGCCACGGGCATCGGACGTTGCCGGCCAAGGGCCGCCGTGGACCATTGCGTCACACACTTCCACCCCGGTGGGGTAGCCATTGATCAGTACGCGGCCGACCTTCTGCTCCAGTGTCGCCACCAGGTCGTGAGCCTGTTCCAGCTCTGCCGCTTCACCGAGCAAGGTCGCGGTCAGTTGCCCGCGCAAACCCTGCAGTGCCGCCAGCAGTTCAGCTCGATCAGCCACCTCAACTACCACCGTGGCCGGGCCGAAGATTTCTTCCTGTAGCAGCTCGTTGCCGGTCAACAACAGGCCGACATCGGCCTGGAACAATTGCGCCCGCGCCTGGTTTCCTTGCTGCGTCTGCCCTGCCAGATGGGTGATCTGCGGATGCGCCAGCAACGTTTCACAACCCTGTACGTAGCTGCGCAAGCCGCCGGCATTGAGCATGGTCTGCGCCGGTTGATCGGCCATCAAGGCGCCGAGCACCTGCACAAAATCCGTGAACGCCGGCGAGCGGATGCCAATGACCAGACCGGGGTTGGTGCAGAACTGCCCCGCCCCCATGACCACCGAGGCAGCCAGTTCACCGGCAATACGTGCCCCGCGAACCTGCAAGGCCTCAGGCAACACCAATACCGGATTGATGCTGCTCATTTCGGCGAACACCGGGATCGGTTGCGGGCGGGCTGCTGCCATGTCGCACAGCGCCCTGCCCCCTTTGAGCGAACCGGTGAAGCCGACCGCTTGAATCAGCGGATGCTTGACCAATGCTTCACCGACGCCAGCACCGAAGATCATGTTGAACACACCCGCGGGCATGGCGGTTTTTTCAGCGGCACGGATGATTGCCTCGGCCACCCGCTCCGCTGTCGCCATGTGGCCGCTGTGGGCCTTGAACACCACCGGGCAACCGGCCGCCAGCGCAGCAGCGGTGTCACCGCCGGCGGTGGAGAATGCCAGGGGAAAATTGCTGGCGCCGAATACCGCCACCGGACCGACACCCATTTGACACTGGCGCAGATCGCCACGGGGCAATGGCTTGCGGTCCGGCATCGGCAAGTCGATTCGCGCGCCGTGGCAATCACCGCGACGCAGGGCCTGGGCAAACAGACGCATCTGGCCGCTGGTGCGCGCTCGTTCACCCTGGATACGTGCCGCTGGCAAAGCGGTTTCCTGGCATACCAGGCTGATGAAGTCTTCGCCCAGTGCGTCCAGTTCGGCCGCGACGGCCTCAAGGAATTGCGCCCGTCGCTCAGCAGGCAAATGGCGGTAGATCGGGTAGGCCTGATGGGCCGCCTGGGCGGCCGCGTCCACTTCTTCGGCCGTGGCTTGTATGAATGCGGTGGGCAGTGCTTGACCGGTAGTCGCATCAACGCTGTGCAGCATCACCGACCCGGTGGCGCTGCGGCCACCGGCGATGAAATTGTGTCCGGACAGTTCGGGCATGACAGTCTCCTGACCCTGATTGGAAGCTGGTCGATACTCTACTGTCGCGAACCGATTCTTTCCCAATGGCATTTTTGGATTAACCGATAACGGATCGTTATCGAAAAAATCATCTATTTTCTGCCAACAACACGCTTCGTAGGAGCCGGCTTGCTGGCGATGGCGCCCGGTCATTCATTACAGAAGGCGCCTGAAGGACCGCTATCGCCAGCAAGCCGGCTCCTACAGATTGCGCGTGTTTCCAACGGTCGAGTTGAGACGCTGGATGACGGAGCGTTATCGAACAAATCATCTATTTTCTGCCAACAACACGCTTCGTAGGAGCCGGCTTGCTGGCGATGGCGCCCGGTCATTCAACACAGAAGGCGCCTGAAGGACCGCTATCGCCAGCAAGCCGGCTCCTACAGATTGCGCGCGTTTCCAACGGTCGAGTTGAGAAGCTGGATGACGGAGCGTTATCGAACAAATCATCTATTTTCTGCCAACAACACGCTGTGTAGGAGCCGGCTTGCTGGCGATGGCGCCCGGTCATTCAATACAGAAGGCGTCTGAAGGACCGCTATCGCCAGCAAGCCGGCTCCTACAGATTGCGCGCGTTTCCAACGCTCGAGTTGAGACGCGGGATGACGGAGCGTTATCGAAAAAATCATCTATTTTCTGCCAACAACACGCTTCGTAGGAGCCGGCTTGCTGGCGATGGCGCCGGTCATTCATTACAGAAGGCGCCTGAAGGACCGCTATCGCCAGCAAGCCGGCTCCTACAGATTGCGCGTTTCCAACGCTCGAGTTGAGACGCGGGATGACGGAGCGTTGTCGAAAAAATCATCTATTTTCTGCCAACAACACACTTTGTAGGAGCCGGCTTGCTGGCGATGGCGCCGGTCATTCAATACAGAAGGCGCCTGAAGGACCGCTATCGCCAGCAAGCCGGCTCCTACAGATTGCGCGTGTTTCCAACGGTCGAGTTGAGAAGCTGGATGACGGAGCGTTATCGAAAAAATCATCTATTTTTTGCCAACAACACGCTTCGTAGGAGCCGGCTTGCTGGCGATGGCGCCCGGTCATTCAATACAGAAGGCGCTTGAAGGACCGCTATCGCCAGCAAGCCGGCTCCTACAGATTGCGCGCGTTTCCAACGCTCGAGTTGAGAAGCTGGATGACGGAGCGATATCGAAAAAATCATCTATGTTCTGCCAACAACACACTTTGTAGGAGCCGGCTTGCTGGCGATGGCGCCCGGTCATTCAACACAGAAGGCGCCTGAAAGTCCGCTATCGCCAGCAAGCCGGCTCCTACAGGTTACGGTGCATTTCAACTGGCTGTTTCGCCGGCCAAGCGTGCGTTTTCCTTGAGGATTTCGGCAAACTCCAGGGCTGCCCCTACCAACTTCTCTCCCTTGCGGGTGAGGATGCCGTAATCCTGCGGGACCAGGTGCAGCGGCGTGTCGAGGGTTTTGAGCTGACCGCTGTCGAGCAGCGGGTTAACCATCGCATTGGGCAACATGCCGATCATGGGGCCGCGCTGCAAAACCTGGAGGAAGGTTTGCATGGAAATGGTGTCGACGGTGTTGCGCGGCATCCCGACCCCGGCTTCGGCAAAGGCCAGTTCCATGCGTGCGCGAATCGGCGTACCGACCGGGTACAGAATCCACGGCAGGTCCACCAGCTGCTGCAACGACGTCGGGCCGGCGTCGGCCAATGGATGGCGATTGTTGACCACGATGCAGAACGGTTCGGGCGCCAGCGGCTGAAAGTCGTAGCGCTGTTGCTGGCTTTGATCGGTGAAGCGGGCGACCGCCAGATCGAGCTTCTTTTCTTCGAGCATTTCCATCAGGTGGTTACTGGTTTGCTCCACCACTTCGATCGACAGCAGCGGCGAGCGCTGCTTGATCTGCAAAATGGCTTCGGGCAAGGCGACCGCCGTCGCCGCGAAAATCCCGCCCACCTTCAGGTGACCATGCCCGCCCTCACGCAGGCTGCTGATTTGCTCGACGAACGAGCGCGCATCGTTCAAGGCGATTTGCGCATAGCGCAGCACATGTTCGCCCAATGCCGTGGGCGGCATGCTCCGTGGCTGGCGTTCGAACAGGGCAAAACCCAACAGGCTTTCGATTTCCTTGAGCATCTTGCTGATGGCCGGCTGGCTCAGGTTCATCTGCTGGGCTGCCAAATGCATGTTGCGCGTGCGGCCCAAGGTGTCGATCAGCAGCAAATGCCTGAATTTGAGCCAGCCGCAAACGCTGGAAAAGGACAGTTCTGACATACGCGCGCCTCGACGAAGTAATAACCGCAAGTTATCGAATACTGAATATATCTCATTGGAGTTTATCGACTGCCCGCCCTAGCGTGAAGGCTTTACGAACCAGGAAGATTCGCCATGTCGCTAATGCTTACCCCCGAAAACACCCTGCCGGCCGACGGTGTGGCCGGCACTCTGATCGGTCGCGCCTGGGTCCCCGGCAAGGTCGCCGGGCCGTCGCCGATCGCCCTGCGCGCCGACGGCGTGTTTGACCTGTCGGAACGTTTCGCGACACTCAGCGACTTGCTGGAATCGGACGCGCCATTGTCAGCGGTGCGGCAGACACCGGGGACTTTCATCACCAGCATCGAAGCGTTACTGGCCAACACCGGGCCTGAGGCCGATCCGTCGAAACCCTACTTATTGCCACCGCTGGACTTGCAGGTGATCAAGGCTGCCGGGGTGACCTTTGCCGCCAGCATGATCGAGCGCGTGATCGAAGAGCAGGCCGGCGGTGATGCCGCAAAAGCCGAAGCCGTGCGGGCCACCGTACACGCGGTGATCGGCGACAACCTGCGCTCGATCGTTCCAGGCTCCGAGCAGGCCATGCGCTTGAAAGCCCTGTTGATTGAACAAGGCATGTGGTCGCAATACCTCGAAGTCGGCATCGGGCCAGACGCAGAAATATTCACCAAAGCCCCGGTGCTGGCTGCCGTCGGCAGCGGCAACCGAATCGGCATTCACCCAGGTTCGCAGTGGAACAACCCGGAACCGGAAGTGGTGCTGGCGGTGAACAGCCGGGGGCAGATCCAGGGTGCGACCCTGGGCAACGACGTCAACCTGCGGGATTTCGAAGGCCGCAGTGCCCTGCTGCTGAGCAAGGCCAAGGACAACAATGCGTCCTGCTCGATCGGGCCGTTCATTCGCCTGTTCGATGAACACTTCAGCCTCGATGACGTGCGTGCCTGCGTGGTCGACCTTCAGGTGCAGGGCGAGGACGGTTACCGCATGCGCGGTTCCAGCTCCATGAGCCAGATCAGCCGCGACCCGCAGGACCTGGCCGGCCAGACGTTGAATGCCAATCACCAATACCCCGATGGTTTCCTGCTGTTTCTCGGTACCCTGTTCGCCCCCACCGAAGATCGCGATCATGTCGGCAGCGGATTCACCCACAAGCTGGGTGACCGGGTCAGCATCAGCAGTCCGTTGCTGGGCAGCCTGCACAACCAGGTCACCCACAGTTGCGAGGCCGCGCCGTGGACCTTTGGTGTCAGCGCCCTGCTACGCAACCTCGCCGCCCGAGGACTGCTCGCCCGCTGAAACCGCAACGGATTGTCGATCCATCCAATGATAAGAGAGACCTGAATCATGAGTGACACCCCCAAGCGCCGCCTGCGCAGTGAGCAGTGGTTCAACGACCCTGCCCACGCGGACATGACTGCCCTGTACGTCGAACGCTACATGAACTACGGGATGACCCGCGAAGAACTGCAATCGGGCCGCCCGATCATCGGCATCGCCCAGACCGGCAGCGACCTGACCCCGTGCAACCGTCATCACCTGGAGCTGGCGCAACGGGTCAAGGCCGGCATCCGCGATGCCGGCGGCATTCCCATGGAATTCCCGGTGCACCCGATTGCCGAACAATCGCGGCGCCCGACCGCCGCGCTCGACCGCAACCTGGCTTATCTGGGGCTGGTGGAGATCCTGCACGGCTACCCGCTGGACGGCGTGGTGCTCACCACCGGTTGTGACAAAACCACCCCGGCCTGCCTGATGGCCGCCGCCACCACCGACCTGCCCGCCATCGTCCTGTCCGGCGGGCCGATGCTCGACGGCCACCACAAGGGTGAGTTGATCGGTTCCGGGACAGTGCTCTGGCATGCGCGCAACCTGATGGCTGCCGGCGAGATCGACTATGAAGGGTTCATGGAAATGACCACGGCGGCATCGCCGTCAGTCGGGCACTGCAACACCATGGGCACCGCCTTGTCGATGAACGCCCTGGCCGAAGCCCTGGGCATGTCGCTGCCAGGTTGCGCGAGCATTCCGGCGCCATACCGTGAACGTGGACAAATGGCCTATGCCACCGGAAAGCGCATCTGCGAACTGGTGATGCAGGACGTGCGTCCGTCGCAGATCATGACCCGCGAAGCGTTCGAGAACGCCATTGCCGTGGCTTCGGCGCTGGGCGCGTCGAGCAACTGCCCGCCACACCTGATCGCCATCGCCCGGCACATGGGCGTCGAGCTGAGCCTCGACGACTGGCAACGCATAGGCGAAGACGTGCCGCTGCTGGTCAACTGCATGCCGGCGGGCAAGTATCTGGGCGAAGGCTTCCACCGTGCGGGCGGTGTGCCGGCGGTGATGCATGAATTGCAAAAGGCCGGGCGCCTGCACGAAAACTGCGCCACGGTCAGCGGCAAGACCATCGGCGAGATCGTCAGCAGCACCCTGACCAGCAACGCCGAAGTGATCTACCCGTTCGAAACGCCACTCAAGCACCGCGCCGGCTTCATCGTGCTCAGTGGCAACTTCTTCGATAGCGCGATCATGAAAATGTCGGTGGTGGGCGAGGCGTTTCGCAAGACGTATCTCTCCGAACCGGGCGCAGAAAACAGCTTCGAAGCGCGAGCCATCGTGTTTGAAGGACCCGAGGATTATCACGCACGGATCGACGACCCGGCGCTGGATATCGACGAGCGCTGCATCCTGGTGATTCGTGGTGCGGGCACCGTGGGCTATCCCGGCAGTGCCGAAGTGGTGAACATGGCCCCGCCAGCCGCGCTGATCAAGCAAGGCATCGACTCTCTACCCTGCCTGGGCGACGGTCGCCAAAGCGGCACGTCGGCCAGCCCGTCGATTCTCAACATGTCTCCGGAAGCCGCGGTGGGCGGTGGCCTGGCGCTGCTCAAAACCAACGACCGGCTGCGTGTGGATCTGAACGCCAGGTCGGTCAACCTGCTGGTCGATGAAGACGAAATGGCCCGCCGCCGCGCCGAATGGACGCCGAACATCCCGGCTTCGCAAACCCCATGGCAAGAACTCTACCGGCAACTGGTCGGCCAGCTCTCCACCGGCGGTTGCCTGGAACCGGCCACCCTGCATTTGCGGGTGATCGCCCGCAGTGGTGGCGAGCCTCGGCATTCGCACTGACCGGCCCGTGAGCGTCCAGCGAATCAATGGCTTGGCTGGACGCCATCAAGGATCGACTTGCCCCATCAAATCGGGCACCGATTCCGGGCGATTGGCGTAGCGCTGCGCGAGTACCGCGCAGACCATCAACTGGATCTGATGGAACAGCATCAACGGCAGAATCAGCACGCCGATGGTGCTGCCGGCGAACAGCACCTGAGCCATCGGCACGCCGGTGGCCAGGCTTTTCTTCGAGCCACAGAACAGGATGGTGATGCGATCCTCCTGGCTGAAGCCGAAGGCCTTGCCGAGCACCGTGGAGGCCACCAGCACCAGGCCCAACAGCACGCAGCAGGCAACCACCAGCCCGGCCAGATCGCGCAACGGGATCTGATGCCAGATGCCTTCGATCACCGCCTGGCTGAACGCACCGTAGACCACCAGCAGAATTGACCCCTGATCGACGAACTTCAGCCAGCCCTTGTTGCGCGCCACCCAGGCGCCGATCCAGCGGCGGGCGATTTGCCCGGCAATGAACGGCAGCAACAGTTGCACGCTGATTTTCAGGATGGCATCGAGTGTCGAACCGCCGTCGCCGTGCACGTCCAGCAGCAACGTCACCAACAACGGCGTGAGGAAGATCCCGAACAGGCTCGACGCTGCCGCGCTGCAAATCGCTGCCGGAATGTTGCCGCGCGCCAACGAGGTGAAGGCAATCGCCGACTGCACCGTGGCGGGCAGCGCACAGAGGTAAAGCATGCCCATGTAAAGATTGTCGCCGATCAGGGGCGACAGCAAGGGCTTGAGCGCTAAACCGAGCAACGGAAACAGCACAAACGTCAGGCCGAACACCAGCAAATGCAGGCGCCAGTGGCCGGCGCCGGCGATGATCGACTCCCGCGAGAGCTTGGCCCCGTGCAGGAAAAACAGCAGGGCTATAGCGATGTTGGTCAACCAGCCGAAGCCGACGGCGACCTGACCGCTGGCCGGCAGCAAACTGGCGAGAATGACCACACCTATCAGCGTCAGGGTGAAGTTATCGGGTAAGAAGCGCGGGCGTGTCATCGGGATCATCCGGGTTGGCCAGGAACGTGATCTCGACTGTACCTCCGCGGCGAATTACCGACTAACGCTAATAAGCCAGTACATGTCGCCTAAAGGACAAACCGAGCGTTGCCTCGCGAAAAGGTCAAATGAGGCCCCAGGCGGTTCACTTGGTCGACTGGACGATAGCCTTCAGCTTATCCAGCGCGTCACTGGCGTTTTGTTGGTCCGACTCTTTCTTGTCGAACCAACTGGTGCCGTTCTGCAGAATCTCGGCAAGGATCGGGAAATACAGCTGTTTTTTCTTCGCCAGCTCCACCGGATCGGCCGCCGTTGCCTGATCCAGAGCGGTTTGCAGTGTGTTGCGCTGGGACAGCCATTGCGGCGTGGCCTTTTCCTCGGGACTCATGTTGTCCATGAAGCTCAGGGCAGCCTTGGCCCGGCCGACCGGATCGTTGGCGAACGGGTCTCTCCAGTTCTTCTTCTGGTCTTCCGGTCCGACGTAGTAACCGGTGGCAAGCTGAGCCTGCTGACGCATCACCTCCTGCGCGGCAGCTTGCTCGTCCTTGGTGAAGTGCCCGCCTTCGTTGGTGGCGACGGCATACAGCGAACGCCGGTCCAGGTCACCCATCAACGCATTGCGATCGGCCATGCTGTTGTCATACGGCTTGCCGCTGTCCTTCATCAGCGCGTACTTCTCATCCATGCGCTTGCGGGCGTCGAGGGCGACGTCAGCGAAGGTTTTGTCCTTGGAACTGGAAATCGCACCGGGCTTGGCCACACCGAGAATCAGCGCATCGGCGTTCATCCCCGCGCGCACCGGAAAGTACGGCGCGTTGCTGGCAATCGAATCGCTGTAGTCGGTGGCCGTGCTGGAGAAGCTCACCGCGTCATCATTTTGCGTTTGATCCGCGGCCGTGTTGCTATCCACCACTTTGTCCTGGGCCTCTGACGTCTTGCTGTTGGCGGCAGAGGTGTAGGCAGCGATCAAGGCGCTGGATGACGACGAGGACGAAGTGACGTTCATGGTTCTTCCCTGGTGGTGTGGCTCAAGTGAGGGCACGGCGGACGGCCTCATTCTATATCGGCAGGTTGCGCGGATCTTTATACCTTGGCGTTAAATGACCACACCCTTGTCTGGTGGTCAGCGCCCGGTTTTATCCCTAGATTGCTGCCGCCCGAAACCTGCACCGTCACCGGCAAGAACCACGACCCGTGGCTTGCCAAAAAAACGTGTCGCACTTTGTACAGCCGGATCTAAAATCGAAAGTAGCGGATGCAAGTTCATGTGACGCAGAGTCTTGCTGAAGAGGAAGGTACACGACAACGGCCAAGGGATTGCATTGCCACCTGTTGCTGCTGCTCAATGCGCTCCACGACCTTGCCTTTACCTGCTTCCACAACGGACATTCATCCATGGACATCGCTCCACATTTCATCATCCATGAAACGGCACATTGGATACTCAACCATCACATGTCGTCGAAGCTCCCTGGCTATCTGGTGCTGGGGACGCGCCACAACACCAGCTCGCTGGCCGAGCTTCCCGAAGCGGCGCTGATCGAACTCGGTGGCCTGCTCGGCAAAGTGCAGAGAGTCCTGCAAACGCAGTTACAGCCCAAGTGGCTCTACATCAGCCGTTTCGGCCATGATCCGGCGTTCCCCATTCATTTCCATTGCATCCCGGTCTACCACTGGGTCGAAGAACTGTTCTGGCAGGATGACCGCTACCGACTGCTGAAGAACTTCGGTGTCGGTGCCAGCGCTCACACATTGACCGATGGCGCCGAGCTGACGCTGTTCATCTGGCGCGAGTTTGGCGAGAGCCCGGAACCACCGAGCATCCAGGGCCCCGGCGTCGAACAGATCATCGAGCGTTTGCGCCTGTCTTTCCGCAGTGAGGGCTGACCGCAAGGTTCGCCTTGGGCTGGTGCACCGTTGCGTGCATCGCCATATAAAAGTGCATGCAGCCTGCGTGCTGAACCGCCCCTTCTTCCCTTGAACCCCTGATCCGGCGCGGCCCCAGAGATTCTGGCGCGCTGTTTGCTATGTACCTGCATCGCAGTCAACGCTGATTGCATTTATACGACAAAGGCGCCGTGTAGCCCCCGTTTCATTACGGAGGGCCGCATGGCGCCTTTTGCGTTTGCGCACCGCTCAGGTGCCGGCAGAGATTCGAGGGGCGAGGATGGCAAACAAAACCGTGCGCAGTGTATGTCCCTATTGTGGCGTGGGCTGCGGGATCGTCATGCAGGTCGAAGACAACCGGGTGGTCAAGGTCACGGGTGATAAAACTCACCCGGCCAACTTCGGCCGGTTGTGCACCAAGGGCACGACGTGCGGCAAGGCCATCGCCGAATCCGGCCGCATGGAAAATGCCTACCTGCGCCAGGAACGCAGTCGCGACCCGGTGCGCATGGCGATGGATTCGGCCATCAGCGAAACGGCGGCTCGCCTGCGCAACATTCTTGATCACCACGGCCCCGATGCGCTGTCGTTCTACGTGTCGGGGCAGATGTCGCTCGAGGCCCAGTACCTGATCAACAAACTGGCCAAAGGCTTTGTCCGCACCGCCAACCTCGAGTCCAATTCGCGCTTGTGCATGGCCAGCGCCAGCAGCGGCTACAAGCTGTCGCTCGGTGCCGACGGGCCTCCGGGCTCCTATCAGGACTTCGATCGTTCCAACCTGTTTTTCGTGATCGGCGCCAACATGGCCGACTGTCATCCAATCCTGTTCCTGCGGATGATGGATCGGGTCAAGGCCGGGGCGAAACTGATCGTGGTCGATCCTCGGCGCAGCGCCACGGCGGACAAGGCCGATCTGTTTCTGCCGATCAAACCCGGCACCGATCTGGCATTGCTCAATGGCCTGCTGCACCTGCTGGTGAAAAACGGCCACACCGACCCGGCCTTCATCGCCGCCTTCACCGAAGGCTGGGAGGCCATGCCCGGTTTCCTCGAGGATTATCAGCCAGCCGCCGTCGCCGAAATCACCGGCCTGCCTGAAGCGGACATCCGCCAGGCCGCGCAATGGATCGGCGAATCCGCCGAGTGGATGAGCTGCTGGACCATGGGCCTCAACCAAAGCACCCACGGCACCTGGAACACCAACGCCCTGTGCAACCTGCACCTGGCCACCGGCGCGATCTGCCGTCCGGGCAGCGGGCCGTTTTCCCTGACCGGCCAACCGAATGCCATGGGCGGCCGCGAGATGGGCTACATGGGGCCAGGCCTGCCCGGCCAGCGCTCAGTACTCGTCGAGGCGGATCGCGCTTTCGTCGAGGATTTGTGGAACATCCCCCACGACAGCCTGCCGCGCACAGCCGGTGCCGGCACGGTGGCGATGTTCGAACAAATGCGCGCTGGCCAGATCAAGGCCTGCTGGATCATCTGCACCAACCCGGTCGCGTCCGCGCCCAATCGCCAGACCGTGATCGAAGGCTTGCAGGCCGCCGAACTGGTGATCACCCAGGACGCCTTTCTCGATACCGAGACCAATCGCTACGCCGATATCCTCCTACCAGGGGCACTGTGGGCCGAGGCCGAGGGAGTGATGATCAACTCCGAGCGCAACCTGACGCTGATGCAGAAGGCCGTGGACGCTCCCGGTGAAACCCTGCCCGACTGGCAGATCATCGCCAGAGTGGCGTGCGAAATGGGCTTCGCCGAGGCCTTCAGTTACGCCGACGCCAACCAGGTGTTCGAAGAGATCAAACGCGCCTGGAACCCGCAAACCGGTTACGACATTCGCGGCGCCAGTCATGCCCGCCTGCGTGAACAACCGCTGCAATGGCCTTGCGCGTCCGCCAGCGCAAACGTGCGTAACCCGGTGCGCTACCTCAATGACGGCGTGAGCCAGGCACTCAAGGTCGAAGCCGACGGCAGCCGCCCCGCCATCGTATTCCCGAGCGCGGACGGCAAAGGCCAGTTCTTCCCTCGCCCGCACATGTCGCCAGCGGAAATGCCCGATGAACACTTTCCCTTCGTGCTCAACACCGGTCGCTTGCAACATCAGTGGCACACCCTGACCAAGACCGGCAAGGTCGAAACCCTGAACAAACTCAACCCCGGGCCGTTCATCGAGATTCACCCCGACGACGCCAGCCGCCTGGGCATCAAGGACAAGGACCCGGTCGAAGTACGTTCACTGCGGGGGCGTGCGGTATTGCCGGCGGTTGTGACCGAGCGAGTGCGCGAGGGCAACTGTTTTGCGCCTTTTCACTGGAACGATGTATTTGGCGAGAACCTGGCCATCAACGCCGTCACCAACGACGCCGTGGATCCGATTTCGCAGCAGCCTGAATTCAAGTGCTGTGCCGTCGCCCTGCAACGAGTCGAACTGATCAACCATCAGTTTCTCGAAACACCCGCGCCTGCCACCGCCCCACTCCCCGCTTGCACACACTCAGAGGAACTCGCCATGTCGAGCATCGAGACCTTTGCCGATCTCGCGGGCATTCGCAGCCTGCCCTCCCCGCCACTCAACGATAACGAACGCACGTACCTCGCCGGTTTTATCACGGGCCTGCAATCCACCGCGGGCCGTCAGGCCGGTGGCGTGCCGGTGATGCCGCCCAACGCACCCCTGGCAGCTGAAACCCGGTTGTGGCTGGACGGTGTGCTGGGCGGGTTGTTCAGCCGCGTCGAACTGGCCGACAGCCCCCTGTCGTCGAACGCGGTAGCGACAGACTGCACGCCCGCGCTGACCCTGCTGTGGGCTTCGCAAACCGGCAATGCCGAAGCGCTGGCCGAGCGTTTTGCCGCGCGCTTGCGTGACGACGGGATTGCCGTGGAGCTGAGTCCGATGGCTGACTTTGCAGCCAGCAAACTGGCGGGCACCCAAAACCTGGCGCTGATCAGCAGCACCTTTGGCGACGGCGATCCACCGGACAATGGCGAAGGTTTCTGGCACACCCTGAGCACGGCCGACATGCGCCTGGAATCCCTGCGTTTTGCAGTGTTGGGCTTGGGTGACCCGAACTACGACCAGTTCTGCCAGCACGGCAAGCAACTCGATCAGCGCCTGCATGAACTGGGCGCCACACGCCTGCTTGAGCGGGTCGATTGCGACACCGAGTTCGAAGAGCAAGCCGACAACTGGCTCACTCAATTGCACCAGGCCCTGAAGCCAGCGCCGTCGGTGGTAGACGCGCCGGCCAGCAAAACTTCGCCCGCCCCGGTCGAAGCCCCCGGCAAAACCCGACCGCATGCCTCTCGCCTGCTGACCAACCTTCACCTCAACCGCCAGAGCAGCAACAAGGAAACCCGGATGTTTGCCCTGGACCTGGCGGACTCGGGCATCCGTTACGAGGCAGGGGACGCGCTGGGGGTTTATCCGCGCAACTGCCCTGAACTGGTCGACGAATTGCTCTCACTGACGCGGATGAACGCCGACGCCACCGTCCATCTCGACAAGCTCGGTGAAGTGCCCTTGCGCCAAGCCCTGACCGAGCATTTGGAAATCGCCCGCCCCAGCCACGACACCCTGGCATTCATTGCCGAACGCAGCGCCAACCCGGCACTGAAACAACTGCTGGGCAGCGAGCGCAAAGCGGAACTCAAAGACTGGCTGTGGGGCCGGCAACTGGCGGACGTGCTGCAAGCGTTTCCGCTTGAGTGCTCGGCCAGCGAATTGCTGGGCACCTTCAAACGCCTGCAACCGCGCCTGTATTCCATCGCGTCCAGCCCCAAGGTGCACCCGAAGGAAGTGCATCTCACCGTCGCCGCCGTTCGCTATGGCAAACGCAAAGGCGTGTCTTCGACCTTTCTTGCCGACCGAGCGCAGAACGCTCATGTGCCGGTTTTCGTGCAGCCGTCGAAGCACTTCCGCGCCCCGGCCGATGGTGATGTGCCGATGATCATGATCGGCCCCGGCACCGGCGTGGCGCCTTTTCGCGCGTTCTTGCAGGAGCGTCGGGCACAGGGTGATCAGGGCCGTAACTGGCTGTTCTTTGGCGAGCAACATGCCGCGAGCGACTTCTACTACCGCGATGAATGGCAGGACATGCAACGCGATGGCCTGCTGACCCGGTTGAGCCTGGCGTTTTCTCGCGATCAGGCGCAGAAAATCTACGTGCAGGATCGCATCCGCGAACAAGGCGCCGAACTGTGGCGCTGGCTGCAGGAAGGCGCGCAGCTGTACATCTGCGGTGATGCCAGCCACATGGCCAAAGACGTCGACCAGGCCTTGCGGCAGGTCGCGCAATGCCATGGCGGGCTTGGCGCGCAATCCGCTGCCGATTACTGGCGGCAGATGAGCGAGCAAAAACGCTACCTGCGGGATGTTTACTGACCGTTTGATGACCGGCGTCTGGCGAGCTCTTCAGCCCGCCAGAGCGCCTGAATAAACACCTCGCCTGCAAAGCAGGAGTTCATGCTGACCCTCCGTTTCGGCTACCCTCTCACTGCGCCATGCCTCTCATCGTCCATGCGAGTCGCATCGCCTTATTTTGTAGTGAATGAAACGGAGAACTTTCATGCTCACGCGTACCCTCGCATTGGCCGTCGGCTTGACCCTGTCCATCAGCACTTTGCTGGCGCAAGCCGCCGATACCCTGAAAGTCAGCGCGATTCCCGACGAAGCCCCCACCGAATTGCTGCGCAAATTCAAACCCCTGGGCGCCTATCTGGAACAACAGTTGGGCATGAAAGTCGAGTTCGTGCCCGTGAGCGACTACCCGGCGGTGGTCGAGGCGCTGGCCACTGACCGTATCGACCTGGCCTGGCTCGGCGGCTTCACCTTCGTGCAGGCTCGCCTGAAAACCGGCAATGCCATCCCTTTGGTCCAGCGTGAACAGGATGCCCAGTTCACCAGTAAATTCATCACCGCCGACCCGGCCGTCAAATCCCTCGCCGACCTCAAGGGCAAGACGTTTGCCTTCGGTTCGGTGTCGTCCACGTCCGGCAGCTTGATGCCGCGTTATTTCATGCTCAAGGACGGCATCAAGCCGGAAACCTATTTCAGCCGCGTCGGCTATTCCGGCGCCCATGACGCCACGGTTGCCTGGGTCCAGGCCGGCAAAGTCGATGCCGGCGTGCTCAACGCCAGCGTCTGGGAAAAACTGGTGGCCGCCGGCAAGGTCGACACCAACAAGGTCAAAGTATTTGCCACCACCCCGGCCTACTTCGATTACAACTGGACCGTGCGCGGCACCCTCGACCCGGCGCTGGCCGCGAAAATCAAGGCGGCGTTCCTGGCCCTCGATCCGGCAAAACCGGCGGACAAGGAAATCCTCGATCTGCAGGCTGCCAGCCGCTTCATCGAAACCAACCCTGACAACTACAAGGGTATCGAGGAAGCCGCGCGCGCTGCCGACCTGCTCAAATGACCTTGCAGTTGAAACGGGTCAACCTGACCCATGCCAATGGGGTCCACGCGCTGCATGGCGTGGACCTGCACATCGGTGCGAACGAACAGGTCGCCATCATCGGCCCTTCCGGCGCGGGTAAATCCAGCCTGCTCAACCTGCTGGCCACGGCCCTGCAACCGAGCAGTGGCGAGTTACAAGTCCTCGGGGAACCGGCGTGGCAGCTGTCTGCCCGCCAGCGCCAGCGGTTGCGTGCGCGGATCGGCCTGGTGCACCAGTCGCCGCCGCTGCCACCGCGCCAACGGGTGGTCACGGCGGTGCTGGCCGGCAAGGTTGGCCAGTGGGGCCTGGGCAAAAGCCTGATGAACCTGCTGCATCCGCTGGATATTGCCGGCGCCCGCGCGGCGCTGGCCCGGCTGGACTTGAGCGACAAGTTGTTCACCCAGTGCCAGCAACTGTCCGGTGGTCAGCTACAGCGCGTGGGAATTGCCCGCGTGCTGTATCAGGCGCCCGAGGTATTGTTGGCCGATGAACCGGTGTCCGCGATGGACCCGGTTTTGGCCGAACACACCCTTTCAGTGCTGTGCCGTCATGCCCGCGAACACAACGTCACGCTGGTCGCCAGCCTGCATGCGGTGGAACTGGCGCTGTCGCATTTTTCCCGCATCATCGGCTTGCGAGACGGACAGATCCTGTTCGATCTGCCGGCCAGCGAAGTCGACCGCGAACGGCTCGACAAGCTCTACGCCAACGAACAGTTGCTTTCCCCACCGGTGCCGCCGGCCCCTCTGGTTGTGCAGATTCCCCGATGCTGAAGCGCGATACCCGAGACCCGGCCACCCGCCCCCGCCTGTTGCTGACACTGTTGGCCATTGCCCTGCTGTGGCCTGGCATTCGCTTCAGTGAGCTGGATTTGAGCGTGCTGGTAGCCAGCGACAGTCAGAGCGAAATGGGCCGTTTTGTCGCTGCGTTCTGGCCACCGGCCCATGACGGAGACTTCCTGCCGTTGCTCCTGCAAGCCACCCTGCAAACCCTGGCCATCGCCACGGCGGGTATGGCCCTGGCGCTGTTACTGGCGGTGCCCGCCAGCCTGTTGGCCAGTCGTGCATTGTCGCTGTCGGCGGCATCCCGCTCTGGGCGTCCTGACTACTGGGGGCAATGGCTGCGCTGGCCGGTGCGCGGCTTGCTGATCTTTCTGCGCAGCGTGCCGGAGATCGTCTGGGCGTTGCTGTTCGTGCGCGCCGTCGGCCTCGGCCCCACGGCCGGGGTTCTGGCCATCGCCATTACCTACAGCGGCATGCTGGGCAAGGTCTACGCGGAAATCTATGAATCGGTGGACCAGCGCCCGGCCCACGCCCTGCTGCAGGCCGGCAGCGGTCGCCTCGCGGCCTTCGCTTACGGGATTCTGCCCAATGTCGCGGCGGAGTTGGTCTCGTACACGGTGTACCGCTGGGAATGCGCGATCCGCGCCTCGGTGGTGATGGGGTTTGTCGGTGCCGGTGGCCTCGGCCAGCAAATGGACCTGTCGCTGCGCATGTTCGCCGGCGGCGAGGTGGCCAGTCTGTTGCTGACGTTCCTGGTGCTGGTGCTGTTCGCCGATCAACTCAGCCGCCTGCTGCGCTGGAGGCTGGCATGAATCGCCTGATCAACCTGGCGCTGTTGCTCGGCATCGGCGCGGCGGTCATCGCCTCTTTCATCTACTTGGGCATCGACCTCGGCGAGTTGGGCGCGACCGGCAATCTCGAACGCATGGCGGCGTATGCCCGGCGCTTTCTCAGCCCCGACCTGAGCACCGCTCACCTGCAAGCCATCGCCCACGGCGCACTGGAAACCATCGCCATGTCGGCCCTGGGCACATTGCTCGCGGCGGTGTTCGGCCTGGTGTTGGCGTTACCGGCAGCGGGACGCTTCGGCTGGCCGCTGCAGAGCGCCTCACGTCTGGTGCTCAATGCCCTGCGCGCGGTGCCGGAACTGGTGTGGGCCGCGCTGATGGTGCTGGCCGCGGGGCTCGGCCCCAATGCCGGCACGCTGGCATTGGCCCTGCACACCACCGGCGTACTCGGCCGGTTGTTCGCCGAAGCGCTGGAAAACACCCCGCCGCAACCGGCCGAAGCGATTCGCCTGCAAGGCGGCAACGCACTGTGGGCGTTCTGTTACGGCACGCTGCCCAACCTGTGGCCGCAACTGGTGGCCTACATTCTGTACCGCTGGGAGAACAACATCCGCATGGCCAGCGTGCTCGGTTTCGTCGGTGCCGGTGGTCTGGGACAGATGCTGTACGTCAGCCTCAGCCTGTTTCAGGAGGCTCAAGCCAGCACGGTCATCCTGGCCATGCTATTACTGGTATTCGCTGTCGATACGTTGAGCAGCTGGAGCCGTCAACGCTGGGTAAAGGCCTGACGGCTTTTGCACAACAGCTCGCCCCTGAAAGATTTCGCCTATCAGCGACCAATACTGTGGCTATTAGCTGACTTCCCAAGGGGCGACTAGCATTATCTAACGCCGGTGCCATCTGGCCGGCCGAGACCTGATAACGAGATAAGAACGAGTCAGCAACTGACTGGGCGTACCGTGGGTCATCCTGTCGGCAAGCGCGTTGCCTGTATTCAGAATGCCCGCATGGCCACAACGATCAAAGGATCGAAATGCAGGGCCAGAAGCCTGAGTCATTGATTTCAATCACCGCTGTCCGCCCATGAACCGGGACGGATAGCTGAATGACACGACCGAGGGTAGCTCACACATGGCAACTGAATCGAAATGCCCGTTTCATCAGGCCGCTGGCGGTGGCACAACCAACCGTGACTGGTGGCCTAACCAACTGAATCTGAAGATCCTGCACCAGCACTCGTCCCTGTCCGACCCCATGGACGAGGGCTTTGACTATGCCGAGGCGTTCAAGGCGCTGGACTTTGCAGCCGTCAAGCGCGACCTGACGGCGCTGATGACCGATTCGCAGGACTGGTGGCCCGCCGACTTCGGCCACTATGGCCCGCTCTTCGTGCGCATGGCCTGGCACGCCGCGGGGACCTATCGCACCGGTGACGGGCGCGGCGGCGCCGGTTCCGGGCAGCAACGCTTTGCCCCGCTCAACAGCTGGCCTGACAACGTCAGCCTGGACAAGGCGCGCCGACTGCTCTGGCCGATCAAGCAAAAATACGGCCGCAATATTTCCTGGGCTGACCTGATCGTGCTCACCGGCAACGTCGCGCTGGAGTCCATGGGCTTCAAGACCTTCGGCTTTTCCGGTGGCCGCGCCGACGTCTGGGAACCGGACGAAGATGTGTACTGGGGTTCGGAAAGCAAATGGCTGGCCGGTGACTCCCGCTACGGCAAAAACGATGAACCGATGCAGAAACCTGGCGAAGGCCCGCTCGTGGCCGAGCCTGGCGAAAACGAAGACACTCGTGTCGAGCCAGGCCGCAATCTGGAGAACCCGCTGGCCGCCGTGCAAATGGGCCTGATCTATGTGAACCCGGAAGGCCCCGAAGCCAATCCGGACCCGGTCGCCGCCGGCCTGGACATTCGCGAAACCTTCGGCCGCATGGCGATGAACGACGAAGAAACCGTGGCACTGATCGCCGGTGGTCACGCCTTCGGTAAAACCCACGGCGCAGGGCCTGCGGACAATGTCGGGCCGGAACCGGAAGCTGCAGGCCTCGAAGAGCAGGGCCTTGGCTGGCGCAACACATTCGGCACCGGCAAAGGCGCCGACACCATCACCAGCGGCCTGGAAGTGACCTGGACCACCACCCCGACCCAATGGAGCAACAACTTCCTCGAGAACGTGTTCGGCTTCGAGTGGGAGCTGACCAAGAGCCCGGCCGGCGCACACCAGTGGACGCCAAAAAACGGCGCTGGTGCCGGCATCATCCCGGACGCTCACGACCCGTCGAAACGGCGCAACCCCACCATGCTGACCACCGACCTGGCGCTGCGCTTCGACCCGATCTACGAGCCGATTTCCCGGCGCTTCCTCGAGAACCCCGATCAACTGGCCGACGCCTTTGCCCGCGCCTGGTTCAAGCTGATCCACCGCGACATGGGGCCACTGTCACGTTACCTCGGCCCGGAAATGCCCAACGAAATACTGCTGTGGCAAGACCCGATTCCAGAGGTCGATCATGAGTTGGTCAACGACAGCGATGTCGCCGCCCTGAAGAGCAAACTCCTGGCCTCCGGGCTGTCGGTTTCACAGCTTGTCTCCACCGCGTGGGCGGCGGCTTCGACCTTCCGTGGCTCCGACAAACGCGGCGGTGCCAACGGTGGGCGCCTGCGTCTGGCGCCACAGAAATTCTGGCAAGCCAACCAACCTGATCAACTGGGCAACGTGCTGGGCAAACTCGAAGGCATCCAGCAGGAATTCAACGCCGGTGGCAAGAAAATCTCGCTGGCTGACCTGATCGTGCTGGCCGGTTCCGTCGGCGTCGAACAGGCGGCGAAAAATGCCGGGCAAACCGTCACGGTACCCTTCACGCCTGGGCGCGCGGACGCGAGCCAGGAGCAGACCGATGTCGAATCCTTCGGCTTCCTGGAACCGATCGCCGATGGCTTCCGCAACTACCTCAAGGGCCGTTACACCGTCCCGGCGGAAAAACTGCTGATCGACAAGGCACAATTGCTGACCCTCACCGCACCGGAAATGACCGCGCTGATTGGCGGCATGCGCGTACTCAACACCAACGTCGGCAAAACCGCCCACGGCGTCTTCACGAGCCGGCCGGAAGCATTGACTAACGACTTCTTCACCAACCTGCTGGACATGGGCGTGGAATGGAAACCCGTGTCGGAGGCCAATGAAGAGTTCACCGGTCGCGACCGCAAAACCGGGCAGCAGAAATGGACCGCGACCCGCGTCGACCTGGTCTTTGGCTCCAACTCGCAACTGCGGGCCCTGGCCGAAGTCTATGCCAGCGCCGGCGGACAGGAGAAACTGGTCAAGGACTTCGTGGCCGCGTGGACCAAGGTAATGAACCTGGACCGTTTTGATCTGAAGAAATAGTTGAGCGTCTGTAAACCACCCCGGCATTGAACGTGTCGGGGTGGTTTTTTTTGCGCCGCAGTCATCGCTTCAGTCAGGCGGATCGATCTGATCCAGTATCCGGTTCGCGGTGATTTCCGCCAGCATCACGCTGTTGGAAATACCCAGCAGCGCGTTGCGCGACCCGCCATCCAGATGATCCACCAACTGGTGAACCATCACGTCGACCGAGGCCAGCGTTTCGACCAGATACACCATCAGGGTTTCGCTCGTGGCTTCGGGATCAACCGTAAACAGGGTGCAGACCGTGCGCGGCGTCGCGTTGATATCGGCCGTCGACGGGAAGTGAAAGTTGAGCGCGCGTTCGGCGGCTTCGTTGAGCTTTTTTGAGTCGGGTTCGTACGGGGATGCTGGATCGGATTCGGGGGGGTTTGGCGTTACTTTGAACATAGTGAAACTCCTAACTGAAATGAAGGAGCCTTCACCTCGCTACCAAACGAGGGGTGGCGGCCATACGCGGGTTGGTAGACCGGTAGCTAGGACCCGGCGCCCCCTTAGGAGCCCTGCGCATGGCCACCATAATCCAGAGCCCGACAGGGACCTGAAAACGATGGATCTATGCGACTAGCTAATCCGGGCTACCAAACCCGATCGCTGTTTTTCAGCGACCGGCAAACGATAAAACCCGGCCCGTAGACGCACAAGCCGGCGGATTCTGGCGTAACCGTAGGCAACGGCGCAAGGCCTTGTAGCTTTCAGGAAGTAAGCTGTCGGACGCTTAAACACGCCCCTTCCAACAACGTTTAAAACAGCCAGCCACTCCCCCTGTAGGAGCCGCCTGCTCTTCCTCGACAGCCCACCCAGGAAAACAACACATTCGACTTTCCTTATCTATCTTTCGTCAAAGGGCCGCTTTGGGCTGTGGATTCAACCCGCCCTTCGCGACAGGCTGCAATCGGCCAGTAGCGGACCATGGACACGCAACTGATACGTCAGTATTGTGCAAAAAAATATGCCACTTTCCCCCCCTTCTTGATATCGCGTTTACAGACTCGATTTTTTGATTGCTCAAGGGATTACGCATGAACATGGAATGTTATGCCAAAAGCCGTATGGCACCTCAAAATTGAATGATGGGGCAATAAAGTGGAAATCAAGATCGATATATTGGATTCTCCAACAGAAAAGGATCAAGGAGTTCTGAATAATAGGTTTTCAGAATTTCTTCGAATTCAGTATCCGGATCTACCGCCAGAATCGGAAGATAAAAAATTTATGGTGGTTGCACGCGATGAAGTAGGCGACTACATCGGTGCAATAAGCTGTAATTGTTATTGGGATGGCTTAGAAATTGATACCTTTTGGGTTAAAGAATCTCATCGAGGTAAAAAAGTTGGCTCTATGCTACTGGAAAAAGCAGAAACGATAGGCGCCAATAATGGGGCAGTAGTTGCATTCTTAAAAACTGTTGATGCTAAACAGTTCTATGAGCGGCATGGGTATGAGATTTATGGTGTTCTTGAGGATCGACCAATCGGGACTAACCTGTATCACTTAAAGAAACGGCTAGTAAAACATTCATAACAACTGGTTCAAACCGCTCGCTTCGCTCACTGGGACCGGGCTAAAGCCCGCCCCTTAACCAAATTCTGGTCCGCGTCCGCAATGGGTCGCACTCTCCCCTTTTTTACAGGCACCGATCTGCCAGAAACGGTCACTCGCAGACGCTTTGGAGTAAGGTGTCGAATTGAACCATCGAAGCTTCACCTCCCCTTCACTGAGGATCTCCAATGACAAACCAATCCGCTATTGTTGAGGTGGTTCAAGAAACCGATCCTATGCTGCTCAGATCTTTGAATGACCTTCTCCCACAGCTTTCCAAAAGCACTCAAGCGATGACAATGGAAGATCTCAAGCAGATAGTGGATTCAGAGTGCGCCGACTTATTGGTAGTGAGAGCAGCAGGTGGAGGAAGCATTCTAGGGGCATTAACCCTAATTCATTTCCGCATTCCGACAGGCATTCGCGCCTGGATCGAAGACGTCGTAGTAGATGCCAGTGCTCGAGGTCAAGGCGTCGGCAAAGCACTCATACAAGCAGCAATAGAAAAAAGCCATGACCTCGGTGCGAGAACACTGGATTTAACATCAAACCCAAACCGTGAGTCTGCCCATCGTTTATACGAGGGAGCAGGATTCTCGATGCGCACAACTAAGGTTTACCGGCATATCAAATGACGATTGGATAGTCCTTCAACTCATGGCGAATATTTATGGGGACATGAGCTTCCTGAATGGCGCCTTGGGTTGATAGCTGCCATTTGCATATCTCATAGAGTGCACACGAAGATCCTCGACCAGCCAAAACAGCACAGCACCAAATCAAGGACGAGGCATGAAACAAGTCGATATTCATCACATCACGCACCTGCCGCCACAGATTCTGACCTTGGAAAAAGAGGCAGTTGGAGAGGGTTTCAGATTTCTCACTCGGCTCATTGCCGAATGGCACTCCGGAGCGAATCGTTTCGATGCACCTGGAGAATGCCTTATAGCGGCGTATTTCAACCAGCAACTTATAGGCATCGGAGGCCTTTCAGTTGATCCATTTGGCGCGAATAATACGGCAAGGCTGCGACGGGTTTACGTCGCAGGTTCTTCAAGGGGGCAACACGTGGGTCAATCGATAGTAAAAGCGCTGCTCGCACATGCCACTCTTCGCTTTCAGAGCGTACGTCTATACACCGATACGCCCGAAGGAGACGCGTTTTACCTGCACTGCGGTTTCATGCGAACAGAAGATGACCATGCCAGTCACATCAAGCTGCTAGGCGACACCTAAACCAGTATATCGGTCAACAACCCTCTGACTCGGATGTCTGCAAAGGGTCGGTTTCTGCCCCTCACAATGTGCAGAAACCGGTTTATAGCAGCCCTTCATGACAGGCAGATCTCGCCAAAAGCGGACCTTCACCTTGGTGAAAACCTCAGGCCAACTGCGGCTCTAACTCGCCTTCCGGTCTCACACATCAATCAGATTCCGCCCTTCAATTGATAACCCAGATCACTCCGTGCAATCGACTGGATTACTACTCCATAACGCTTCGGGAATGCATACCGCCCCATCGAATAACAATCGGGAGGTTCGGATAAGTCCGCAGCTGACCAGCTGACCATCACGAAGACGTAACTCTACGGTGAATTCTCCTGTCGGATGTTCAATCGATAAGTGCTTCACTGTGCCCTCACCGACACAGGCCAGGTCTGCAACCACGCTACCCGGAATCAAGCATGCCGCTGCCACGCTGACAGCGCCGAACACCCCAATGCTGGTGTGGCAACGATGGGGAATGAAGCTGCGCGTGCTCAGCGCTCCACCCGCGTGGGGCGGCGCGACCAGGCCACGTTCAATGGCAAACGGTCCGACTCCGGCCAGAATATTGCCGCAGTTCTGGCCGTAATCGACCCGGGGCTCATCGACAATAACTTTAGCGAACAGGTAATCGACATCGGCGTTGCTACGCAAAGATTGGCGAATGATCGCAACCTTGCTCGTCAGTGAGTCACCGCCACCGATGCCATCGATCTGTCGCGCATCCGGCGAGCCCATGGCCGCCAGCAGCACACGGTCGCACAGTACTGGCTGATCGGGTAAATCCTGCGCCAGGAAATACGCGCCTTTGGACGTACCGCCGCGCATCAGCACGCAAGGAATGCGGGTCTGCGCCATGTTTACTCTCCGAGGTCGTCAAGGCTGTCGACGTAGCGCAAGCCTTTTTCAGCCAGGCGCGAACGCATGTTGTAGATATCCAGGCCCAACTCGCCGTTGGCCAGACGCAGGGCCTTCTGCTCTTCCAGATCGGCCCGTGCGCGACTCGCCTCCACCACGTGCGCTACTTCACTGCGCCGCACGACCACCACGCCATCGTCATCGGCTACCACTACGTCTCCGGGATGGACCAACTGACCGCCACACACCAACGGCAGGTTCACCGAACCGAGGGTCTCTTTGATCGTGCCCTGGGCACTGATTGCCCTGGACCACACCGGAAACCCCATCTCGCGCAGGGTGTGGGTATCACGCACGCCGGCGTCGATCACCAGCGCACGCACGCCATGGGCCTTGAGCGACGTCGCCAGCAAGTCGCCGAAATAGCCGTCGGTGCACGGCGAACTCGGTGCGACCACAAGGATATCGCCCGGGCGGCATTGCTCGACCGCCACATGGAACATCCAGTTATCGCCCGGCGCCACCAGCACCGTGACCGCCGAACCGCTAACAGCCGAAATTGCGCTCAGGCAGGTATTCGGAAAGCAGCGTGGTGGTGTTAGGCAATGCGGCGCCAAGCGCAACGCCTGTCAACAGACGCAAAGCCGCCAGTTCGTAGGGATTGCGGGCGAACGCACACGCCAGACTCAATACACTGAAGCCGGTCACGGCGATCAACAGCACCTTCTTGCGTCCCAACCGATCCGCATAAGGCCCGGCGGTCAACGCGCCGATAGCGAGACCAACCATGCCGGCGCTCATCACCGGGCCGAACGCCGCTTTGGACAGCCCCCACTCCTGAATCAGCGAAGGGGCGATGAAGCCCATCACCGCGACGTCAAAGCCATCGAACAGGACAATGAAAAAACACAGACACATGATGAGCCACTGATATCGGGCAACCGGCCGGTTGTCGATCCACGCTTTGATATCGACGGTTTCGTTACTCATGCTTTCACTTTCTTATTGTTGTGAAAAATCCGACAGGCTCGGGAAATGACGCGACCAGCAGAGGCCCCCAACAGTCGAACGTTGGGCGTGACTCTAAAGCGCAAGTGCCTACCCCGCCTCCGGGAAATCCTTAAGCGGGTATCGGTTTTTCTTATGAGCATCGCCAGCGACGACACCCAACCGCAACATTCAATAGTTTGGGCAACTTCCACGACGCCAGGATCGAGAGAAACAGCACGATCAGCTTTTCGGGATGGCGTGAAACGAAGTGCGGCTGGAAGAGAAAATTGCCAAGCTCAAAACTCAAATGTGTGCACGAGGTGACCAACGTCGGTTCCGATCGAAATCAACTCAGCTCGATGGCCAAGCAGGCCCGCGAGGTGATGGCGTCAGATACGTTGTCGGTGGTGGGAAATGCCAGGGCTGCGCGTTGAAATTGCAGTGCACACCGAGCACGGAACGACGAGTTCGACGCTGGGAGCATGAAGACGTATTGGAGGAGATGCACCTTCGGCTGAGCAAATCACCAGAGATGATGCGAGCCATTGGTACTAACGGTTTAATGAAGGCGCTCAAAAGCTCAGGATCTTCATGACAGGCTGGTTTCGGCCAATTTCAGCTATTGCTGGCCGGCAGTATTGGGTCGATATCTTCCGGTTGGCGACTGACTAGCGAGCGAAGCTGAAAGTAGTTCGCCATCTATCACAAGATTTTCACATTGATCGGCATATGGTGGGTCCAGCTCCTTTTGTGATTCCCAGCCCGCCCTCCCCATCGCGGGCTTTTTTTCGTCCGCAAAAAACTGCTGACCGCTTGGCATCACGTTAAGACGTTACGGATACTCAATACGCAAACTCATGTTCTAGCTCACTTTCCATCCACTCTAAAAAGCGTCTGACGCGCGGAAAGCTGGAGTGCGCTTTTGGAAACACCAGATGATGAGCGGCCACCGGAGCGTTGAGTGATTCGGGCGCGACTTCGACCAAAGCGCCGGACGCCAGGTACTTCTGCGCGAGCAGCGTACTTTCTAGTGCGAATCCAAGCCCGTGGCTGGCAGCTTCCAGTGACATATAGGATCGATCAAAGCTCAATGCGTAGGGCTTTTCCGGTCGAGCCAATCCGTGTTGGGCGAACCATTGCGGCCACCTGAGCAGCGTTGCTTCAGACAATATCAAGTCACAATCGAGTAGATCCGACGCACCCCGGATAGGTCGTTGCGCAAGCAATTTGGGTGAAGTTAGAACGGCGAACTCTTCATTTTGTACTGTGCGAACCTCATAGCTTGGCCAGTTGGGCATGCCATGGCGTATATCCACGTCAATCTTGTCCCGGCTGAAGTGCAGTGACTCGTAAGAGCATGACAAGTTGAGCTGAATATCAGGATGACTTGCACGGAATGCCTCCAATCGCGGCATCAACCAGAGCAGGCCGAAGCTGGGCGATGAGTGCAGCCGCAGACAATCGAGACTGACATCGCTGGCAGCGCGCTCGGTTGCCACTGCAAGGCTGTGCAGGATCCCGGAGACTTCTTTCAGGTATTGCTCCCCCACCGGAGTCAGAGAGACACCACGTGCCGCTCGAACGAATAATTGCCTGCCTATCATCCCCTCAAGCTTGGCCAGTTGGTGACTCACAGCTGATGGCGTCAAATCCAATACTTCCGCCGCCCTGGCAACATTCCCGAAGCGCGCCGTTTGCTCGAAGGCCTGAATTGCTCTCAGCGGTGGCAGGATGATTGGTGTATCAGCATCTGTGCGCATGGCACCCCCACTGCATTTTTTACGATTATTAGATTTGTCTTTCATTCAATCACCTGACAACTGCATTGACGAGTGCTGAATTTTTTTCAGCATCGAGTGACATTCGCGTTATTGCTCAGACCATCCCTGGAGAACAAGCTGAGTCATCGGTTCTTGACGGATCGACCCAATAAAAACAATTTGAGGTACTCCTCCATGCTTCTCCAAGGCAAAGTCGCAATCATCACCGGTGCAGCATCTGCCCGTGGCATTGGCCGCGCTACAGCGACCACTTTCGCGCAACAGGGCGCTCACGTCGTGATCCTTGACCTGGATGAATCCGCTGCCCGTGATGCCGCAGCTTCCTTGGGCGAAGGTCATCTCGGTCTTGCGGCCAACGTTGCTGACGAATCGCAGGTTCAGCAGGCCATTGCCAAAATCATCGAGTACTTCGGCCGCATCGACGTCCTCGTCAACAATGCCGGCATTACTCAGCCACTCAAGACTCTGGACATCCGCCCTTCAGACTACGACAAGGTGCTGGACGTCAGTCTGCGCGGCACACTGCTGATGTCGCAGGCCGTAATTCCGCACATGCGCCAACAATCTTCCGGCAGCATTGTGTGCATGTCTTCCGTTTCTGCTCAGCGGGGCGGCGGCATTTTTGGTGGCCCTCATTACAGTGCGGCCAAAGCCGGTGTGCTGGGTCTGGGCAAAGCCATGGCACGGGAACTGGGGCCGGACAACATTCGCGTCAACTCCATCGCCCCTGGTTTGATTCATACCGACATCACCGGTGGCCTGATGCAGGACGAACGCCGCCACGCGATCATCGACGGCATTCCCCTGGGCCGACTCGGTGCAGCACAGGATGTCGCCAACGCCGCCCTGTTTCTGGCCAGCGACCTATCCTCTTACCTCACAGGCATCACGCTGGATGTGAACGGCGGCATGCTGATTCATTGAGTACACCTGGGCGGGCCTTTGCGGCTCGTGCGGTTCTGGATCGATGACGTAGCCGGGTCTCATGGCCTGGCAGTCAATAAAAACAAGAGATCAGACCATCATGACTACCCTGTCGCTCGAAGCGGTTTCGACCGTGCGTTCCAACGCCTACCGGAAAACGGCCTGGCGCTTGATGCCCTTCCTGATGCTGTGCTACCTGTGCGCTTACCTTGATCGCGTCAACGTCGGCTTTGCCAAGCTGCAAATGATGAACGATCTGGCGCTTAGCGAAATGGTCTACGGGCTGGGTGCCGGCATGTTCTTCATCGGTTACTTCCTGTGCGAAGTGCCGAGCAACATCATCCTGCACAAGGTCGGTGCACGCGTCTGGATCGCGCGCATCATGATCACCTGGGGCATCGTCTCCGCCCTGTTTGCCTTCGTCGAAACAGCTTGGCAGTTCTATGCGCTGCGCTTTCTGCTCGGTATCGCCGAAGCCGGTCTGGCGCCTGGCCTGTTGCTGTACCTCACCTACTGGTTTCCATCCTATCGTCGCGCCCGCATGACCGTGTTGTGGTTCATCGCCATTCCGCTGTCAGGCATGGTGGGTGGCCCTCTCTCCGGCTGGATCATGAACCACTTCGCCGGCATGCATGGCTGGGCAGGCTGGCAATGGATGTTCGTGTTGGAGGCTGTACCCACGGTCGTTGTCGGTCTTCTGGTATTGAGCTACCTCAAAGACGGGGTGCATCAGGCCAGTTGGCTCAACGAGGAAGAAAAAGCACTGATCACTCGGGAGCTAGCCGAAGACAACCAGCACAAAGTCACCCATGCCTCTGTCGGTGAGTTCATTCGCGACCGTCGCCTGTGGTTGCTGGCGGCCATCTATTTCTGTGTGGTGATGGGGCAGTACGCAATCACCTTCTGGCTGCCCACCCTGGTACGTAATTCGGGGGTTTCCGATCCATTGCATATCGGCTTTCTAACCAGCCTGCCTTACCTCTGTGCCATTGCCGCCATGCTCCTGGTGGGACGAAGTGGTGACAAACATCGCGAGCGCCGCTGGCACCTTATTATTCCGATGATTGCCGGTGCTATCGGCCTGAGTCTGGCAGCGCTGATGGGTGGAAATCCAACGCTGTCCATCCTCAGTCTTTGCTTGGCCGCTTCCGGCATTTTGTCTGCGACGTCTTTGTTCTGGATGTTACCCACCACTTTGCTCGGAGGCGTTTCTGCCGCCGCTGGCATCGCAGCGGTAAACAGCTTCGCCAACCTCGCCGGGTTCTGCTCGCCTTATCTGATTGGCTGGATCACCACAATGACCGGCTCCAGTGCCATCGGCATGTACCTGATCACTGGCGTGCTGTTCGCCGGAGCCACTCTGGTACTGCGCATTCCCGCCGCCCTGGTCAATCGTTGAGTTAATGGAGTTTCACCATGACTACTAATCCTTCACTCGCTTCATCCACGACTCTGGTTGAACGCGCGCACAACATTCGCCGCCATGCACTGCGAATGGGCCAAGTCCAGGGGCAGGGCTATGTTGGCCAGGCCCTCGGTGCTGCCGACCTGCTGGCAGTCTCCTACTTCCATGCCATGAACCATCGGCCTGACGATCCTGAGTGGGAAGAGCGTGATCGCTTCTACCTCTCCATCGGCCACTACGCCATTGCGCTGTACGCCGCCTTGATCGAAGCGGAAATCATCCCGCTCGAAGAGCTGGAAACCTACGGATCAGATGACAGCCGCCTGCCGATGTCGGGCATGGCCGCCTACACACCGGGCATGGAAATCACCGGAGGCTCGCTGGGCCAGGGGTTGGGCATCGCGGTCGGTGCCTGTTTGGGCCTCAAGCGCAAAGGCTCCTCCTCTTTCGTCTACAACCTGCTGTCGGACGGCGAGCTGAATGAGGGCTCGACTTGGGAAGCGGTGATGTCGGCCTCGCACTGGAAACTCGACAACCTGATCGCCATCGTCGACGTCAACAACCAGCAAGCCGACGGTTACTCCAGCGAAATTCTGTCATTCGAACCCATCGTCGATCGATGGCAGGCGTTCGGCTGGTTCACCCAGCGCGTCGATGGCAATGACCTTGATGCTCTCGTCGCCGCCTTCGATGCCGCGCGCAACCATCCAACCGCCCAACCCCGCGTGATTATCTGCGACACCAAAATGGGCAAAGGCGTGCCGTTTCTGGAAACCCGCGAGAAGACCCACTTCATCCGCGTGGAAGAACACGAGTGGGATCTGGCACTGAGCAACCTTGAAGAAGGAAAAGACCAATGAGCAACGCCGCTAACACGCCGACTTCGACTGGCGAGCCAATCAAAAAACGCCTGACCACCTCGGCGATGATCGCTTCCATTGCCTCAGAAGGCCAAGCGACTAAATCGGCCCCGTTCGGACACGCATTGGCTGCATTGGCGGATCAGCGCTCGGACATCGTCGGTCTTTCTGCTGACCTGTCCAAGTACACCGACCTGCACATTTTCGCCAAGGCGCATCCGGATCGCTTTTATCAAATGGGCATGGCCGAACAGTTGCTGATGAGTGCAGCTGCAGGTATGGCCAGGGAAGGTTTTGTACCCTTCGCCACTACCTACGCCGTGTTTGCCTCCCGTCGCGCCTACGATTTCATCTGCATGGCGATTGCCGAGGAAAACCTCAACGTCAAGATTGTCTGCGGCTTGCCCGGCCTAACCACCGGTTACGGCCCGAGCCACCAGGCCACGGACGACCTGGCGATCTTCCGCGCAATGCCAAACCTGATGATCGTCGATCCGTGCGACGCGCTGGAAATCGAGCAGGCCGTGCCTGCAATCGCCGCTCATCAAGGCCCGGTCTACATGCGTTTGTTGCGTGGCAATGTCCCGTTGGTGCTGGACGAGTACGGGTACAAATTCGAGATCGGTAAAGCCAAGACACTGCGCACCGGTAACGATGTCCTGATCATCTCTACGGGGCTGATGACCATGCGTTCGTTGGAAGCGGCAAAGCAGCTCCAGGCGGATGGGATTGATGTTGCAGTGCTGCACGTACCCACCATCAAGCCGCTGGATGAACAGACCATCCTGGCCGAAGCCCGCAAGTCCGGACGCCTAGTGGTGACAGCCGAAAACAGCTCGATTATCGGTGGACTCGGCGAGGCCGTTGCCGGATTACTTCTGCGTAATGGAGTGACGCCTACCTTCCGCCAAATCGCTTTACCTGACGCGTTCCTGGACGCGGGCGCTCTGCCGACGCTACATGATCGGTATGGCATCTCAACACCAGCCGTTTGTGCGCAAATAAAAGCCTGGTTGTAGCGCCATCTTGGTGTAGTTCACGTGAAGGGCGCTTCTATTTGAAGCGCCTCCTCACATGAGAAAAAAGGGGCAGAACGTTGAAACCACATGAACTGCTTGATCCAGCGTTCCGAAGCTTTTTGACTCCTGTCGCAGAAGCCTGGACGCTGGATACGCTGCCTGCCATCAGAACGCGTGTCCATGCGACGTTCAAATCGTCAGGACACACGCGTTGTGAATCCGTATGGACAACTGCTCACGACAGGGAGCGGTTGCGCCTTTGTCTTTACAAGCCCGTTGTCGCGGCAGAGCGCAAAACTTTTCCTGCGATCCTGTATATCCACGGCGGTGGTTTTGTACTCGGGCAACCTGAAATGGCAGACGACTATCTGGCCGATCTGGCCGAAGAACTGGAGGCGATCATCGTCGCTGTTGATTACCGCCTTGCACCCGAGCACCCCTTCCCCATTCCCCTTGAAGATTGCTACACGGCGCTTGGCTGGTTATTTGAGAATCGACAAGCCCTCAATATCGACACACGCAAATTAGTCGTCATGGGGCACAGTGCCGGTGGAGGACTGGCAGCAGCTCTGGCTATTCTGGCTCGTGACCGAGGCACATATCCCATCGCGGGGCAAGTCTTGATCTATCCGATGCTGGATTACCGCTCAGGCACTGCAGACTCACCTCACAAGAACAGCACCACGGGGATAATTGGCTGGCAGCCCCAAGCCAACCAGTTTTGCTGGCGGTGCTTGCGCGGAAATTACGCGCTGGATGATGAGCGGATCGGTTTGCTTTCACCTGCCCTGCATACAGACCTGAGTCATTTGCCACGTACTTTTCTATCGGTAGGGGCGCTGGATTTGTTCCTCGAAGAGGACGTCGCGTTTGCTATGCGATTGTCTCGCTCTGGTGTACCCGTTGAGATTCATGTTTACCCCGGCGCGCCACACATGTTCGACCAGAGTCCGGGGTGCATTACTGAACAGTCTGCACTCGATATCCTTCGAGTACTTAGGCGTGCGTTAGGAATGCATTGAGAGTTGTAGAGAGAGCGAATAATAAGCCGCCCTCTATTCCCTGTGCGCCTACTCCCGAACCCACTTACGAATGACGACCCGGCAGCATGCCTTTCAACACTTCATCTTTTTCAACGAAGTGATGGGTAAGCGCCACGAGGACGTGCCCTCCCACCAAGGCTCCACATAGCCAGGCAACATAGGTATGAATCGATTTTGCCAATTCATAAAGCGTTTGATCAGGACCGACCATAGGCGGTAGCTGAAACAGCCCGGCCACGAGGATGGGTTTATCTGCCACAGAGCTCCAATACCAGCCAGAAAGTGGCAGGCCGATTAGCGCGATTGCGTAAAGCATCAAGTGACCCAGGAAAGCCCCCCGCTTCATCAGCGGGCTCATCGCCGCGGGCAATGCCGGCGCGGGGTGAGTGATCCTCCAGGCGATACGCACAACAATCAAAAACAGCAGCGTACTCGCCATCGCTTTGTGCAGGAATGTCAGCTCATGATGCGCATTGAGTTCATCACGCCAGTGCGTGGCCAGGATTCCAATGAACCAGGCACCCATCCAGAGCAACGCCATCCCCCAATGCAGCCACTTAGCCGTGCTGGTGTAACTCTCTGCTTTTGCCATCCCGTATGCCTTTTCAGTTCAATCGTGGATGGATTATTGCCTCGATAACTTATCGAAAAAAAATAACAATTACTGCTTATAAAAATCGAATAGCTCGATACATTCCGATCAGCCCGGCAGCCAGGCTTCTTACTCCAAAAGCGAAGCTCAGCAATGGGTTATGGATTCAACCGGTCGATGCATCACGACTTACCGCTCTTCGGAACCCGCGCTTCGTCAGTGCTGTGGCCAGGGCGGTTCGTCGCTGTTCTGGTCCCGGGCGACAGGCTCGATGACAGCTTCGGGTCAACGGCTACCCGTTCTCGACAACGCGCACGCGCTCAACGGTCAACCCAGACCTGCGACAATACTGCCTCTTGGGGCTTCGTAACTGGCGTGGCAAACGTTCAGTCTTTGATTAACAAATTCGCGGGAGCACACGCATTGGAATTGAGACAACTGCGCTATTTCGTAAAAATCATCGAGCTTGGCAGCCTGGGGCGTGCGGCACTTGAACTGGACGTTGGTGTGTCAGCCCTCAGTCAGCAAATCTCCAAGCTCGAAAGCGAACTGTGCACCCGCCTCCTGAATCGAACCTCCACCGGCGTGACGCCCACTAGCGCCGGATTTGCGTTTTTACACCATGCCCAACTGACGTTACGCCAGGCGGAAAACGCGATCATGGCCGCCCATCGCGGGCGAATGAGCGGGTATGTCAGCGTCGGTTTACCACCGACCACCGCGACGGTGCTCGCGTTGCCGCTGATCAATGCAATGCGTACGCGTTATCCGGACATACAACTGCATTTGGTGGAAATGCTTTCCGGCCACTTGGCGGTGCAGCTCAACGCACGGCAAATTGACCTGGCCATCCTGTTCCAGCTCGAAGGGGGTAAACGCTGGAGCGTGACTCCGTTGCTGGATGAAAAGCTGTTTGTCATTGCCTCGCCCAGCCTGCCTCTAGCGCCTTCGGGTGATAGCGTGCAGTTAGCCGACCTCGGCGGTCTGCCGCTGGTGATGCCCAGCGCGCAACATGGATTGCGCTCGGCATTGATGAGCGCGTTCGAGCGGGTCGGGCTAACACCCAATGTCATTATGGAGGTCGACGGTCTCGCCGTTTTGATGAACGCCGTTCGGGCCGGTCATGCGGCAACGATACAACCGGGGGCGGCCGCTGCATTGAAAGACGGATCCGGACTTTCGCTGATCAGGATTGCCGATTCCCATGTGGGCCGGCGCAATCTTCTGGCGACGCTGGCTGACGACGAACTCTCCCCGGCTGCCCTGGCAACGCGGTTGGTCATCGTCGATGTGGCGCGACAGTTGGTCGTCGACAAACAGTGGCCTGGCGCGACGTGGATAGAAGAGGCAGACGCGTAGTCCTCCTTCCACCCGGACACATAAGCCTCTCCTGACCACAAGCCCTTTAGAAAAACTAAACACCCCGGGTCAAAAGCAGCCTTTCGACCACGCCTTCCCCACCCTATCGTTCTCCCCACTCGCAAGGAGCACTTCGTTCCCGCCTCCTTGCAAATCGAGGAGCGATAATGATCGATGTCTTAATCATAGGGGGTGGCAACGCTGCCTTGTGCGCCGCTCTGATGGCGCGAGAAGCGGGCGCCAGCGTGATGCTGCTGGAAGCCTCTCCAAAAATCTGGCGCGGTGGCAACTCCCAACACACCCGTAACCTGCGGTGCATGCACGACGAACCACAGGACGTGCTGATCGATGCCTATCCGGAAGAAGAATACTGGCAAGACCTGTTGAAGGTTACCGGTGGCCTTACGAATGAAAAGCTTGCACGCATTGCCATTCGGGCATCGTCTTCTTGCCGCGACTGGATGCGTTCGCACGGCGTGCATTTTCAGCCACCGCTGTCCGGCGCGCTGCACGTGGCGCGGACCAATGCTTTTTTCATGGGCGGCGGCAAAGCGCTGGTCAATGCGTATTTCCGCAGCGCCGAGCGCCTGGGTGTAAAAGTTCGCTACAACGCGCAAGTGACCGACATCGAACTGGATGCGGGGAAATTCGTCGCCGCCCATGTGGGCGAACATGAGGTCGATGGTCGGCATTTCGCCGCCGAACGCATTGAAGCCCGGGCCTGCGTGTTGGCGGCCGGTGGCTTCGAATCCAACCGTGAATGGCTGCGCGAAGCGTGGGGTCAGAACGCACGCGGTGAATGGCCATCGGACAACTTCCTGATCCGGGGCACCCGATTCAACACCGGTATTTTGCTGCGGCGCATGCTCGACCTTGGCGCCGATGTGATCGGCGATCCGACGCAAGCCCACATGGTCGCGATTGATGCCCGTGCGCCACTCTACGACGGCGGCATCTGCACCCGCATCGACTGCGTGTCGCTGGGTGTGGTGGTCAATCGTGATGGCGAACGCTTCTACGATGAAGGTGAGGATTTCTGGCCAAAACGATATGCGATCTGGGGGCGTCTGGTGGCCGGCCAACCCGGTCAGCAGGCGTACTCGATCATCGATCAACAAGCCATCGGCCGCTTCATGCCGCCGGTGTTTCCCGGCACCACCGCCCAGACTCTGCAAGACCTTGCCCGCCAGTTGAAGCTGCCTCAGGAAAAATTCGTCAAGACGGTCGAGGACTACAACAGCGCCTGCCGCGTTGGCACGTTCGATCACACGGCGCTGGACGACTGCCACACCCAAGGACTGACGCCCGCCAAAACCCATTGGGCGCGGCCTTTGGTGAAACCACCTTTCTACGCCTACCCGCTCAAACCGGGTGTCACGTTCACCTACCTCGGCCTCGCCACCGACGAAACCGCTGCCGTGCATTTCAACGGCAAAGCGAGCCCCAACCTGTTCGTCGCGGGAGAAATGATGGCCGGCAATGTGCTGGGCAAGGGCTACACCGCCGGCATCGGCATGGCCATCGGTACCGCGTTTGGTCGCATCGCCGGTGTGCAGGCGGCCGCTTCGGTGGGTTTTGGCGTCTTATCTGCAAACACGGAGTCTCGACATGCAACTGTTTGATCCCCAGGCGTCGGGCGGGTTGATCCCGGTGCTGAATCTTGACGAAAGTGAAGTCCAGCGGCAGATGACCATCTGCAACGCCTGCCGTTATTGCGAAGGCTTTTGCGCGGTATTTCCGGCGATGACCCGGCGCCTGGAATTCACTCAGGCCGACATCCATTACCTGGCAAATTTGTGCCATAACTGCGGCGCGTGCCTGCACGCCTGTCAGTACGCCGCCCCACACGAATTCGACGTCAACATCCCCAAAGCCATGGCGAAAGTGCGCCTGGATACTTACGCCGAATACGCCTGGCCGCAAGTGATGGGCAGGCTGTATCAACGCAACGGCCTGACCCTGGCGCTGGCGAGCGGTGGGGGACTGGCCTTGTTTTTATGCCTGACCCTGATGCTCATGGGCAACCTGTTCACGGCCATTCCCGGGGGCAACTTCTACAAGATTTTCCCGCATAACACCCTGGCGCTGATGTTCGGCTCAGTGTTCGGCTTTGCGGTACTTGCCTTGACCATGGGTGTACGGCGCTTCTGGCGCAACGTTTCGCCGGTCGCAGCGCCACTGCCATTGAAAACATCCGCGGCACTGGAGGCTACGGCCAACGTCGCGCAGCTCAAATACCTGGACGGCGGCCATGGCGAAGGCTGCAACAACGCCGACGATCAATTCACTTTGTGGCGACGCCGATTCCACCACCTCACCTTCTACGGTTTCATGCTGTGCTTCGCCGCCACCGGTGTCGCCACGCTCTTTCACTATCTGCTGAAGTGGTCGGCACCTTATCCGGTCTTCAGCTTGCCGGTGATGTTGGGCATTGCCGGTGGCATCGGCCTGCTGATCGGCCCGGCGGGTCTTCTTTGGCTGAACCTGCGTCGCAACCCTGCGCACGGCGATGAGAACCAAAAACCCATGGATCGCGGCTTCATCGCGCTGCTGTTCCTGGTCAGCGCAAGCGGCCTCGCGCTCCTGGGTTTGCGTGAGACCAGCGCCTTGGGCTTGATGTTGGCTATCCATCTCGGCCTGGTCATGGCGTTTTTCCTGACCATGCCCTACAGCAAATTCGCCCATGGAATTTTCCGCAGCGCAGCGCTGCTCAAACACGCCATCGAAAAACGTCAACCCAACCCGATCAACGCCGGCAGCGACTGACGGTGAAAACACTCATTCCAAAAACAATAGCGAGCATAACGGTAGCCATGAAAACGACAACGGCAACAACCCGAGCCAAGGGGTCCAAACTGGGCGCCATTTTGCGGGTCACCAGCGGTAACTTTCTCGAGCAGTTCGACTTCTTTCTGTTCGGGTTCTACGCGACCTACATCTCCCAGACGTTCTTTCCAGCGACCAGCGAGTTTGCCTCGCTGATGATGACCTTCGCGGTATTCGGCTCCGGATTCCTGATGCGCCCGCTAGGCGCCATTGTGCTGGGGGCGTACATCGACAAGGTGGGCCGTCGCAAGGGGCTGATCGTGACGCTGTCGATCATGGCCGCCGGTACCGTATTGATCGCCCTGGTGCCGGGCTATGCCACCATCGGCGTGGCGGCACCGATTCTGGTGTTGTTGGGCAGGCTGCTCCAGGGCTTCTCCGCCGGCGCGGAAATGGGCGGGGTTTCCGTGTATCTGGCGGAAATTTCCACCCCTGGTCACACCGGTTTCTACACCAGTTGGCAATCGGCCAGCCAACAGGTGGCGATCGTCGTCGCAGCCGCGTTGGGCTACACGATCAATGCCACGATGCAAGCCGCCGAGATCGCCGATTGGGGCTGGCGTATTCCGTTCTTCATTGGCTGCGTGATCATCCCGTTCATTTTCATTATTCGCCACTCACTGGAAGAAACCGCTGCCTTCACGGCTCGCAGCCATCGGCCCACCACTCGCGAAGTGTTTCGCTCGATGCGTGACAACTGGCGCACCGTACTGGCAGGCGGCTTGCTGGCGTCCATGACCACCACCACGTTCTACCTGATTACGGTCTACACACCGACGTTTGGCAGGACAGTACTGAACCTGAGCACCACCGACAGCCTGGCGGTCACACTGCTGGTGGGCATCAGCAACTTTATCTGGCTGCCGATCGGCGGCGCCCTCTCCGACCGCATCGGCCGTCGACCACTGTTGCTGGCGATATCGTTGCTGTGCATCTTCACCGCCTATCCCGCCATGCACTGGCTAGCTGAGGCGGCGAGTTTCGAACGACTGCTCGCTGTTCTGCTGTACTTCTCATTCTTCTTCGGCATTTACAACGGCGCCATGGTCGCGGCACTGACCGAAGTCATGCCACAGAACGTGCGGGTCGTCGGCTTTTCACTGGCCTTCAGTTTGGCCACCGCGGTGTTTGGCGGATTTACCCCGGCAATCTCGACACTGCTTGTCCAGGCCACGGGCGACAAGGCTTCACCTGCCTACTGGCTGATGTTCGCGGCCATGTGCGGGTTCACGGCGACGACCATTCTGTATCGGCGGCAAAAAGCCCTGGCAGCCAGAACCGTTTAGTTCCTCGACCGCCGACGCTGACCACGCGTCAATCCAAAGCGGGAACCGAATTGAAGTGGCTTGAGGCCGATTACAGTCCTTCGTCAGGGCAGTCATCGGCCTCCCCCTTTCAATGGGCACCGACAGACTTTTCGAATAATTTTGAATAAGAGGGGCGCCGCAACGACGCCCTATTGCCTGCACGCAATCCAGATCTATTACGTTCCATAAAGTGCTTTAGACAACGTGCTCAAAACGCTAAGCCGAGTCAGTTGATCAGCCCGCGGTGACGGTCATACCGCCGTCGGCCATGACCACGGCGCCGACGATGAAGCTCGCGCGGTCCGAGGAGAGAAATGCCACAACTTCGGCGATTTCCTCAGGCTGCGCGGCACGACCGATAGGGGCGGCTTCGCCGTGCTGGGCCAAGAAGCCAGGGCCGTCCTCAACCACGTCGTTGAGGATGTTGGTGACCACGTCGCCGACGCCGATGGCATTAACGCGAATGCCATGCCCAATCGCCTCGAGCGCCAGCGTGCGGGTCAACTGGGCCAGTGCGCCTTTGGACGCGGTGTAAGCGGCAATGGTTGGGAATGCGAAATAGGATGCGTAAGAGGCGATGTTGACTATCGCTCCCGATTTATTTGGCATCATCGCCTTGACCGCTTCGCGGCAATGCAGGAAGGCCGCGGTGGCGTTGACCGCCTGGATGCGCTCCCAGTCTTCTCGGGTCATGTCTATGACTAACTTGTTGATGATGATCCCGGCGTTGTTCACCAGAATGTCCAGCCGACCGAACGTCTCGACGGCCAACCCCACTGCGCGCTCCGCGGCGCCGTCTTCGGTGATGTCGGCCACCAGCGGCACTAACCCAGGGCGGGCAAGTTCTTCGACGGCGCGATTGCGGTCTTCAGCAATGACCTTGGCGCCACGCGCGTGCAGCAACAGTGCGATAGCCTTGCCGATGCCACTGGCTGCGCCGGTGACCAGCGCGACTTTGCCGTCGACTTCGTTGGAAATACTGTGATTGATCTCGGTCATGATGCTCTCCTGCCATGCGGGCCGACGAGATATTCGTCGGCTCAGCGCCCGTGAGGCGCTGTCGTTATCGACGGCTTTACTGTCTCGCAATGAGGAGCGTTGGGCTTTCGCGGGATTGCCGAACCTGTCGGAGTTTTGCGCTAGCGTTAAAGCTTTACACGTCCGATATTGCCTTGGGTGCTGACCCGCCGGGCCGCCATACTCGAGTACGACGATGCTAAGTTACTCTATCAACGCCAGCCCCTGCCTGAGGGCTTTTAGATGGAGCCTCCTGTGCACCAGCCTGAATATGAAGACCTGACACCGATGGATGCTCAGCGCATCACGGCCGAATCGATGCCGCATCATCTGCCGGGAACACCACGGGTGGTGCCCCTTCTCCCGCAGATGCAGGATGTGATGGTGCAGTTGTTCAGCCATCACAGCACCGTCGAGCCCATACTGGTGCCTGCTGTGGTGGAGCCTCTGCTGGTATTGGTCCTGGCAGGCACGGCCAGGGTCGAGGAACGCTCCCTCGGTGGGGAATGGAAAGCCGTCAAGGTGCAGGCTGGCGACTTCTTTCTCACCAACACAAGCGAGCCCTACGAGATGCGCTGGCAGACAACGGGGTGCGACACCTTCGAAGTGATGCATCTGTATCTCGGCCTTCCCCTGATCGACCGGGCTGCCCGTGATCTTCTGGGCGAGCACACCGCTGCGGTGACCTTCCTCGATATCTCCGGTGCCCAGGATGAGCGGGTGAATTTCATGTTGAATCAGTTGCGCTACGAGTTGATCGAGGAGCGTAAGCCCAGCCTGTTGTTCGTTAACAGCCTGGCTCAGGCGCTGACCGTCCACCTGATACGCCGTTATCTCGATCCGCACAGCACTGTCCGTCGCGGAAACGCACTACAAGCGTACAAGCTGCGACGCGTCATCGATGCGATGAACGAGCACCTGGCCGATGACTTTCGCCTTGCGGATTTGGCTCATATCGCTGATTTGAGCGAGTATCACTTCAGCCGGATGTTCAAGCGCGCCACGGGACTGTCGCCATCACAGTATTTCATTCGCCTGCGCATGAGCCGCGCACGACATCTACTGCGCGAGACCGATCGCAGCATCATTGATGTTGGATTGGAAGTGGGTTACTCCAGCCCCAGCCATTTCTCCCAGGTTTTTCGTCGCGAGGTCGGTGTCACACCCAGCGCCTACCGCCAAGCGTGACAGGTCCTGCGAGCTCTGCACCTTGAGGCGCTCGTCCCGCTTGCGTATCCGCCGGCACACGAAAGTGGCCGCGCGTTATCAGCCGTTTGCGATTAGTGGATCTTGAGGTTCGTTGCCAGAAAATCCATGAAGGCTCTGACACGTGTGGGCAATTTTCCTCCTTGCCCTACGTAAACCGCATGCACCTCAGTCTTCGCGACGGGCATGAAACCCTCTAAAACCGAAACCAGGCGGCCATGCGCCAGATCTTGCTCAACCTGGCAAAAGCCTACGCGGGCAAGGCCGAGCCCGAGGATTGCAAGTTCTCGTACTCCGTTGCCGTCGCTGACCCGTGCGTTGCCGGTAACGGATACCGGAGTCAGTTGGCCGCCATCGCTGACCAGACTCCACTCCATCATCGGCTGACTGAAGGTGAACCCCAGACAGTTGTGGTCTGCAAGATCGGCTGGAATTTTTGGTGTGCCGCGTGCCGCAAGGTAGGCCGGTGATGCCACGATGAGGCCTCTCGTCTCGCCCAAGCGCCTGGCCACGAGATTGGAGCTTTTGAGTGGGCCGCTGCGAATGGCCACGTCAGCTCGTGCGCTGATCAGGTCGACGACTTCGTCACTGAGGAAAACCTCCACCGATACGCCAGGGTGATGTTGCAGGAACGTCGACAAGAGCGGTAGCAGGTACAAACGCCCGATATCGACGTTGCAGTTGACCCGCACTGTCCCCTGGGGGGCGGAGCTGGCTGCTGCTTCCTGCTCAGCTTCATCGAGCGCCGCCAGGATCGTCAGGCAGCGTTCATAGAATGCAGCGCCTTCAGGCGTGAGCAACTGTCGCCTTGTCGAGCGATTGAGCAAACGCGCTCCCAGGCGGTTTTCCAGCCTTGAGACCAGCTTGCTGACCGCTGATGGGGTCAGTGCACAGTTCTTGGCGGCAGCCGTATAGCCGCCGTCTTCAACGACCCTGACGAACACGTTCATTTCAGCGAAGCAGTTTATGTCCAGCCGTCTCATATGAATTCAAGTCACAAGTTGTATGCCCCAGACCCGGCTATATCTGCCGTGTTGCCACTCATACTCTAATCCAGAGGCTGAAAGGCGGAGGTAAATTTCAGCAAATGACGTGCCACCACTTGGAGACCAAGTCTGGAGGATGAGATGAACAGCGAGATAAAACTGGCCCTGATTCACAGTGGTGAAAATGAACAAGGTTCACAGCCTGCGCTAATGAAATGGGCGACTGATGTGTTAGCGCAGCGTGCAGAGTTCGAGCCTTGGTTACTAGAACCCGCCAACTTCCTGGTCAGGTCTGACAATGCGGCAGTCATACAGCGACGGGAAATTCTGCGCCAATTGGCCGAAGCTGATGCATTCCTGATCATTACCTCGGAACAGGGCAATGTTCATCACTGCGCGCTGAAGGCATTCATTGACCAGGTTTCGGATTGCTGGCACGCAAGGCCGGTGGCATTTATCGGTTATGGCGGAGTATCGGGTGGACTGTGCGCGATCAGTCAACTTCGCCAGATCCTGGCCGGACAGCACGCGGTACCCATCTGCAATTTCGTCTCCTTCCCTGATCCCTGGGGGGCTGAGGCAATATTTCAGACTGATCAAGCCAGGCTTTCAATGGCTCGAATGCTGGTACAGCTCAATTGGTGGGCTAGAGCCCTGAAAGCTGCCCGGGAACAAATGCCCTATGAACGGGTGGGCTAAGCGGCGCAAGTCGCCGCTGCAGAAATGGGCAAGGGTTACGCAGTATTCGACTAACGCAAACATGTTGCTCGTCCCTAACCTTGTTTCGAGGCCCGCTTCCTGGGCAAACGGCAGAGGAAACCGATCATGTTGAACATCAAGGACAAAGTCATCGCAATCACCGGCGCAAGCAGCGGGATTGGTGAGGCTACTGCGCGACTGCTGGCTAGCCAGGGCGCAAAAGTGCTGCTTGGCGCTCGTCGTACCGACCGACTTGAAATCATTGCTGGCGAGATCAACGCCTGCGGCGGCAAGGCGGAATTTCGTGCGTTGGACGTCACCGACCGAAAGGATGTCCAGGACTTCATCGACTTCGCCGTTACCCGGTTCGATCGGGTCGATGTCCTGGTGAACAACGCGGGTGTGATGCCTCTTTCCAAACTCGAGGCACTCAAGGTGGATGAGTGGGACCGTATGATTGACGTGAACATTCGCGGAGTTCTGCACGGTATCGCCGCTACGTTGCCGCTAATGCAGCGCCAACGGGCCGGGCAGATCATCAATATTGCGTCTATTGGTGCCTATGCAGTAAGTCCGACTGCGGCCGTTTACTGCGCCACCAAGTACGCTGTCCGGGCCATCTCCGAAGGCCTTCGCCAAGAGGTTGGAGGCGACATTCGGGTGACGGTCATCGCGCCGGGTGTCACCGAGTCCGAGTTGGCCGACAGCATCTCTGACGAGGGTGGTCGCGCAGAAATGAAGGCGTTTCGCAAAATCGCGATTTCGGCCGACGCCATAGCACGAGCGATTGCCTATGCCGTGGAACAACCTGCGGATGTGGATGTAAGCGAACTGATCGTTCGGCCCACGGCGAGCCCTTTCTGACGCCGGGGAAGTGACTGGCTGTAAGGAAACCATCAAAACAGCCAGACGCTTCCCCAGCAGGAGCGAACCTGCAAGAGTCAGACTTTCCGCGCCCAGCTTCCGAACATCACGTCACCGATGTAGATGCCTGCAGAGGCTGAGCGCTCCTGATCAAGACGCTCTTGCAACGTTTCAATTTCGACTTCTTCTGAACTGGCCACACCAAGTGCCGTGATTCGCGGCAAGCAAGCTCGAATTATGTTGCCGAGGCCGTAGGGAGTTTCAGGCGCGTAAGCGAGAAACGCAGCTCGGTGCGGCAAGGTTTGCAAGCCTAGCCCCCAGCCAATGTGAGAGCCAACATAAACGTCGGCCATCGTCGGCACTGTCAGCGCAGCGCCGCCCCAGCGATCAACCTGGACATGGAGTGTCGTACAACCACCCAACAGCAAGGTGAGCAACAGAAGAGCAAGCAGGTGCTGTTCGATTCTCACGGAAACTCCCAGGGGCGCACAGTTCGCATTCGGGACAGACTGCAGTTCGTCCTGAATGGCTGGTAAAAACCAACAATCGCCTTAAAATTCCTCTCCTCGGTCTCACTGCAATTTTCATGGGGAAATCCATTTTTGTAACCGTACGTCCTTTCGGACGAACTTCATAAATCTCATGAACCTCTACCGCTACACACCTTCCCTGGCCATTCAAGATGAACGACAGCTAATTCGGAGCCTTGCTAATGGTCAAGTCAGAAGCCGTACACGCTCCCGTACAAGCCCTGCTGCTCGAACGCAACGACTGGGTGCCGAACAATCCTCGTCTACCGGTGCTCATCTATATCAAAGCCATTGCCATTGAAGGTAGCGATCCAGCGGCTTTATTCGAGAAAACCTTCAGCGCCAATGGCTGGCCGCCACAATGGCGCTATGGCGTTTATGACTTTCACCACTACCATACCGAAGGCCATGAAGTGCTTGGCATCGCCTGCGGTTACGCTCGCCTGATGCTTGGCGGGCCGGAAGGTCGGGTGCTGGAAGTCAGTTCGGGTGATGTCTTGCTCTTACCCGCCGGCACTGGCCACTGCAACATGGATTCAAGTGATGACTTTCTGGTTGTCGGTGCCTATCCACCCGGTCAGAACGGCGACATTTGTCGCGACGCGCCGAGTCCGGAGCAATTGGTGAACATGAAAAATCTACCGTTCCCGGATCAGGATCCGGTGCAGGGGGTAAATGGCGTGTTACATCGGCATTGGAACTATCAGTCCTGATCGCATGCTCTAGGAAGTGGTCATTAGCTGTACTGATGCTATGCGCCCGGGTTTGTCAGTTGAATATATAAAGACCAGGAAGCCAGGACGATCCAGAATGTCGCGAAGATCCAGGGGGTACGAACGGAAAACAGCAACGCCTTTCGATAACCCTTGTGCGTGGATTCACGTTCGATGAATAGCGGTGTTTCGCCGCGCCAATTACCCGTTTTCTCTCCGGTCGTCGATCGCTATTCACCGTATTAAAACTTTTATTTCTACTTCACTCTCAAACGCTGTGTGCCCATCCCAGGTCCTTCGGACTTACTCACCTGCAGTACACCGTCCAAAGCTGATCAACTCGAGTGGTAAAGCTCTGGCTCATCATCTCCCTGCGCATGCCCCAATCCGGATCGGTCGGCACACTTGCCAAACGCATCGTCCCCCTGCCCCAACGGCCGTTGATAGCATCCAGTACGCCCATCACTTTCTCGGTCGCTTGCGGCTGCGAGATTGAGAAGAGGTCTTCGGTGTACTCGCCCTTTTGGCAAAGGTTAACCAGCAGCACCTCGGCTTTACTGTATTTGAAGCCTTGTCGAAAGATCCGATCCACCGCGTCCACCGCCGCGGTCGTCATTAAGCGAACATCGTCGGTGGGATACGGCAATTCCACCAGCACGCCATTGGCGTATTTCGCTTCCTCGGGATTGAACATGCCCGTGCGAATGCTAATCCTGATTTTTTTGCACAGCGACTGCTGGGCCCGCAGCTTCTCCGTGGCTCGCATCATGTAGGTGGCGACCGCCTCTTTGATCGGCGCTATCTCGGTCAGACGCTTGCCGAACATGCGACTGCAACAGATCTCTTGCCTGGGTGGGTCAGGTTCGTCGAGCTCAAGGCACGGTGTACCGGCTAACTCGCGAGCGGTCTTTTCGATGACCACACTGAATTTTTTGCGCAGTGTCCAAGGGTCGGTTTTGGAGAGGTCCCAAGCGGACTTGATACCCATACCTTCCAGGTGCAGGGTCATCTTTCGACCAACGCCCCATACGTCTGAGACCGGGCACTTCTTGAGCACCCAGTCGCGTTTGGTCCGATCACGGAGGTCGACGACACCACCGCTCTGCGCCTGCCACTTTTTGGCCGCGTGATTGGCGAGCTTGCTCAGGGTTTTAGTGCCCGCAATACCAACGCCGACGGGTATGCCGGTGCTTCGGTAAACCTGAGCACGGATACGCCGGCCGAGCGCCTCCAAATCACCTGGCACGCCTGCCAAATCTGCGAAAGCCTCATCGATACTGTAGACCTCAACGGCGGGCACCAGGGACTCGATCACACTCATCACGCGTTCACTCATGTCCCCGTACAACGCATAGTTCGACGAGAACGCGACTATCCCGTGCTGCTTGAGTTTGTGTTTGATCTGGAAGTACGGCTCGCCCATCTTGATGAACGGCTTGCTGTCCGCGCTGCGGGCGATCACGCAGCCGTCGTTATATCTGAATGACTCTAACAGTTAGTAGATTGTAACATACTGTTTTATAAGCATTTTACAAGACTAACAATTTTTCAATTTTTCGAGGCCTCTTGAAACCCTTCACGACCACTGTTCGAACGCCAACGCAACCATCGTCATCCCAGCAGGTCATGCGTACAGTCGCCCGCAAGCTGGCAAGGCCGATCTGATTGAGGTGGCAGAAAAGAGCGTTTGCTCACGGTAAGTGGGCACCATCGTGCCGACGTACAGAAATCAACCGGACGCATACATCTAGCTAGGCGAACGGGGCATCACGCCCTGCCGGGGAGCCCAGCTGTGCAGCAACAGCTCGATCAAGGCGCTGGCTTTCAGGGTTGGCAAGCGCGTGAGCACGTCCTTTAGGTAGATCGAAAAAAGAAAGATTAATTTCCTCCCGGTTAAACCTCCACGTTGCTTAATGGGCGGAGGTTTGAGCACGATCATCAAGCCTTCATGGCAAGAATTCGCCGACCACCGTTGAGGACAAGCAGCCCGACAGCAAAACCAATGGCAAGGTCGGGATAAGGCGAACCCGTAAGCATAACCAGTAAGCCAGCAACAATAACCCCTAGGTTGGCCAATACATCGTTTGCTGAGAATATCCAGCTTGCTCGCATGTGAGCGCCACCATTCCGGTGTTTTGATATCAAGAGCAAACAGCCAACATTGGCCACAAGGGCGACCAGGCCAACCCCCATCATCAACAATGACTCAGGTTCGCTGCCGAAAATAAATCTGCGCACAACTTCCAATAAAACGCCTAACGCGAGCGCTATTTGTAGAAAGCCCGACAGATGTGCGGCCTTAAGCTGTAGACCCTTGCTCCGTCCAGCGGCATAGAAGGCAAGGCCATAAACAGCGGCATCGGCGAACATATCCAGTGAATCCGCAATCAACCCTGTGGACTCAGCAATAACCCCAAGAACCAACTCGGCTACAAACATAAGAGCGTTGATACCCAACAAAGCTTTAAGCACTCTGGACTCGTCTAGAGCCTCCTGGGCGTCAGCTTTCCCTCTCTCCGCGACCTCGCTTGGTGCGCAAGCCCGCGTACCTATCAGGGTCGAGCCAAGGCCCAAGGAATCGAGCTTGTTAGCGTGCAGATCTATCGCCCCCGAGTGATAGACGTGAACGCGCCGTTGACTGAGATCGAAGGATAACGACTCGATACCTTCCAGTCCCTCCAAAGCCAAGCGAATCATGCGTTCTTCAGAGGGACAGTCCATCTTGGGTACAGAAAACTCACTGACCCACGCAGCCCCATTGCTTCGGGTGGACACCTCATTCGACGGTGCAACGCTATTCGCACAACCACAAGCTTTGTCACCACTCATCCCGTTCACCTCCTAACAAGTAGGCAGCCTAAATACACCCTGTAGCAGGTACAGGGTCAACCATTGATCCCAGTCAGGCTATGCCAAAAATTGAGGTCTATATTGGAAAGTAGTGATTCACCCTCGATCAATCACCCGCTGCAAGGAGTAGAAGATGAAAGCATCCCAACTCGCCGCCGTCGCTTTGGCGGCAGCGCTTTTCCCCGCATTAGCCTCCGCGCAGCAGGACTCAACCGCTGCTAAATCGGCCCAACAGCAACCGATAAGCGTTGAGCAATTCGACCAAGAGATGGCGAAGGCACAAGAAAATCTCAAGAAAATGCAGGAGCAAATGAGCCAAATCCAGAAAGCTAGCGACCCTGCACAGCGTCAGAAACTGATGCAAGAGCACCAAACCATGATGCAGCAAGGAATGCACATGATGAACGGAATGCGTGGCGGCGGAATGATGGGGTGCTGCGGAGGGGGCATGATGGGTGGCCATATGATGGGTAACGGTCAGATGATGGGAGGTGGCCACATGATGGGTGACGGTCAGATGATGGGAGGTGGTCACATGATGGGCTGGGATCAAATGGGCAGCCACTACTCCCAGATGACGCCTGAGCAGATGAAGCAGCATCAATACATGATGGATAGGTACATGGGCATGCAGCAAATGATGATGGATCAGATGATGCAGCATCAGCAACACATGGGCACACCGCCTCGCTAAGCCCTCACGTCGACGCCACGGGGGGCATCCTATTCCACCATGAGTTAGGCAGGCCCCCACCGATGCGGCAGCAGTTACCCCGGAGTGGAACATGAAGCACGAGGTGCTGAGCCCCAGCTATACAACCAGGATCGATCAGCTACGGATGGTGAAATAAGCCCCTGGGGCTACTTAGCCCCAGGCTTCGGTGCTAGCGTAACTACCTTACCTTGGGCAACGCCATCCAACTGGGCCAGCTCAATCATGAGGCGCTGGTTCACCGACGCGAGCCTGGCTAACTCCTCAAGAAGCAGGCTGTTCTCCGCCCGGAGCGCCTTGTTCAGTTCTTTCTCCTTCATCAGTGCTTGATGCTTGGAGTCACGCTGGGCGCGCACCGACTTGCCCATAAGGTTGCGAATACGTTCCGCCACCGCAGGGTAGGTGTTATGGATAAGGCCCGGCGTTACTCCTGCGGCCCTGGCAACTGAGGAGATGCTGAGCTTTTGGTTGCCCTCGACCATGCCATCGATGACCTTGTCGAGTGCATCGGTTGTCTTTGGCCGAGATCGTCCAGTGGAGCGAGGCTCCGTCGCTTGCTTAGTCATTCACAGCCCCTTCTTGCTCGTCGTCATGGGGGGATATGCCTAGGCTGTTGATAACATCGAGCGCGACTTTCAAATCACGCTCGGCACGCTGTCTTACTGCTGGGCCTGCATCCTCAATTTTCATCAGCTCCCGCTGTTGCGAGTAGATAGCATGCCAAGTGCCGGCGAATGTCTCATCAATTACCGAATGCTTGCACCCAGGGCACCGTGTCGCCTCGTATAAGCCCGCACCTCCGCATCCGCGCTCTGTGGCAATGCACCAGCCATGGCCAGTCGCCCGAATATTCGCATGAGGCGCAGTTTGGGCCAGTAGAGCGGCCCTGTTCTTGACCGGAATAGCCCGCAACTCAACGATCCTCTCTCCTGCGCCTCCGGCCAATGGCTGATCGTCGAGCCAAGATTCAATCAGGTCGATTTTGAATTCGGTCATCTGCTGGAGGATCTCATCGAACAACGTGAGATCCTGAAGGGGGTTGGAGGCATAGAGCTGAGTCATGCTCATACTGCTGTGTTTGAACTGCCACTTGAGGAATACAAGCGAAGCACGCCCCATACGAGACTCTACAAAGCACCGGGCATAGGTGCGACGGCACTGGTGAGTCCGCAATGGCCAATCACTTCCAGCGGCTTTTGCGAGCCGCTTGAAGGCCTCATTGGAACCTGCGGCGCTGAGCACTTCGATGTGTCCAACACGCTCGGTTTTGTTGCCGCTTCCATTCAAGCAGAGGAACAGTCTCTTCGAGTCTTTTCTGGCCTTCTCCAATCGAAGCAAAAGATCAGCGGAGTCAGTTGAGTTGGGCGACAGTTCAAGATCGCTCAACTCCGCCTCAAGCTCTCTTCTCATTGGGGTTGAGCACATGGCAAAGAGATTTAACGCATCCAGCGTAAGCTCAGGGACAAGATATTCGACTCGCCCCTTTCCTGTTTTATGCTCGGTCGTGATTACCCAGCAGTAAGTAACACCATCCACCACCTCTTTTCGCCATGCACCGACTTCAATTCCGATGACTTCTTCGTTACGCATGCCGCTGGTAATTGACGCGATGTATAAGACAGCATCACGACAATTAATCATTTTGGAGCTGCGGCGAGTAAAGGTGCCAATGCCGGTGACCATCAAATCTTCTTTCGCCTCATGGACGACCTGCTCGCAGTAATTAAATATCTTCGCCTGATCGTCTGGTGGAATTATATCCGTCCTACCGGTGTTCTTATTAGCAGCTGAACTGCCCCTTGTTTCTCCAATTCCGCTAACTCGCCACAGGGACGACTCTCCCCATGGAAAATACTGAAGAGGGGAAATGGTTTCGACAGAGAAAATCCATAAAAAATCAATTATCCGCAGCCTGGAATAAAGAGGCATCGGCCTCAATGATTCTGACTTGCAATGATGTATGTAATTGCTGATATGTATAGGCCGAACATCGGAAAACCGTTCAATTCCCAAGCCACTAAGCCAACGAATGAACGGAATTACGCTGGCGCTGACGAGAGTTGTGATCCCCCTGGCGACAGGTGGCTTTGACCCTGGGAGCCCTCTCTTGAACCATGCATACGCGACTGCCTTGCAGTCATCAATCATCTCAGGTGGGAGATTAAAGTCCCAACTGACATACTTGTGCCCCTCGCTTACGTTAGATTGATCAAAGAATGGCCGAAGATCCCACCGAGCATCACCAAATCTGCTTAATACAAAAGTTTCGCCATGATCATTAACAATCGCACTAACAACTATCGCATCTCGCTCAGCCTTGCTTAGGCCCGAGGCTGTTACAGGTTGCGCGAACAGTACATCATAGGCCTTGAGAGCTGCCTTGGAGTTCCTATTAGCCGACAAGATCGCCCCCTCGAATTTTCCGCATAAACTCAATCTTGCATCCCCAGAACGGATGAGGGGACATTTTCGCTTTGGCTTTAGCCGCCTCGATCAGTTCAATATTAAATTTTCTCGACGTAAACTCGTCAATGAGCCTGATGAAATCGCCTTGGCGTTTGCGCCATCCCGCCCACTCATCCGTTAAAAAATACTCCATCTCCGCGCGCAGAAACTGCTGATAGCTGAACAGTCGATACAAGTCATCAAGAGTACCGACAATTGCGTAACTAGGACATGTCAAGCAATGAATGAACTCGGAACAATGGGTGACACCATCTTTGGGCGCCAGGCTTCCATAGAGGCTATCTTTACAGCCTCCTGGGGGTGTCGGTGTGACATTGATGCCACGCAGCTGATCGGTGAAAGCCGATCCGACGAAGATCGCTCCCTCAACCCTGATCTCGTCATTTATCTTCAAATAATGGTTATCAGCGACGCTAGGGGACTGGCCCATCACGGCGGACACTTCCAGTAGGTCGCCGCCGCTGAGCTTCCAAAGCCTACTTTCCATAGTCTTTCGAAGACGACTGAGATTAACGATCAGCGGCTTGCCCTGATCATCCTTCAAAGAGTGTCGCGCACAAATACTCTTCGTTGATTGAAATAACGTGCTGGAAGCAAGCGCGACTATCTTATGACCATGCCCATTCTGTCCGGATCTATATAGCCAAACATGCGACTTAATATTCTCAGGTGCAAACCCAACCAGTGGTTCAGAAATTGACAAAGCCTTATTTACAACAGCAACCCCATCTAAAGGAATTGAGTTGTATTCGTCATGCAGTCCCGTCTGTCGAATGGTTTTGCTCTGAGCACCCTTTCCGCGTCTTTTTACGGTGTTCAAAAGTCGAAGATTAGGGATGAATGGGTGTGGCTGGAGCGCATCTCTAGACATTTCTAGGAGCGGCGTAGTGTTAATGCCAGATCTGGCGGCTGTAATCAGTAACAAGACCGTCATTGCTTCAGCGTCATTCCCAGGGAATAACCCCTTATGAATAGCTATTAAGTCTGATTTTAGTGCAGTTATAAGACCCTGCATTTCCGAGAGGCTGAGCGGCTTCGCGTCATTGGTGGATTTCGCGTTATTCGGGAAAGGAACAACTGGAAGAAAATTATCTTTGTCTGTCTCAATGAATCCGTATTCAATTAGACTGATGATCAATGACCTCAGTGAAGTGTAATAGTTCTTTGCAGTCGACCCGTTTGGATATTTTAGCTTCAACCAAGAAACATATCGATCAAGATGCCGTCTAGTTAGACTGTTGGGGGATGACGGTGGTGAATCAATCGCTCCGCTTTTCAAGAAGGCCATGAAATATCGAAGGCCATAGCTGGAGTACCCTACAAGAGTAGCCAGAGAGAAGTTCCCTCCATTGACCAGCGCCCTGATTACATGAGTGCTCTGAATGGCCCATGCGTCAAAGCCAAGCCCAATGTACTGAGTGTGATCAATTTTAGTTACATTCCGAGGATTTTTCGGGAGATCGATTACAAGCTCATTCTCTACGGTCTCGAATCCTTTAGTGACCGAATGCATCTCGGCCTTATAGCTTTTCTTTCGGGCCAACAGTAGTACCTCAGGCGCTTGGAGTAGAGCCGGCCATAAACATCATGTCTATCTCATCCTCATGGGCAAGAACAGACTGAGCCTCTAGCTGATTAATTAGATGCAGATACACCATTGTTGTTTGAATGTCGGAGTGCCCCATTCTGTCTCGGACATAGAGTAACGGCTCGCCTTTAAAATCTCGGCTTTTTCGCAATGCAAGAAGGGTATAAGTTCCATAGGTATGGCGAAGCATATGGGCCCTAACATAAAAGCCGCACTTGCGCTCATACGCTTTCATCACGTCGACGATAGAGTCTTTCGCGTATTGCCGCCCCTCCTTGGTCAGCACCAAGGCCGTGGTGCGTCCGTTGCCGGTCGCTTTCCGTACTTCGCGCTTATGAAGCGTGTACGACCACATTTCCTCCATCAGCGACCAAGGCACGTCAATTGTCCTCGGACGGTTGTACTTGAGATGCATGTCCGATGGTTCAAGAGCCACGCTGATCATTTGCCCAGGACGTAGGCCCTTCTTCAGCCGAGGATTAAAGATGTACTTGAGAGGGAAAGTGCGAGCCTCGCAGGAGCGAAGGCCAGTACGAACCATTAGATGGAACAAGATCCGGTGACTCGGATCTGCATCAAGGGCGAGGCAAACCTTTGCCTGATCTTTGGTCAGGAATTTGGTCAATCGCTTACGCTCTCGCACCATCACTGAGGGTTTGGTACTCGCGGCGTTAGGACGCGCTACGTGACTGAGAAAGCCAGAGTGCGGAGTCGCTCTGACCCTTCGCTCGCCAAAGGGTAGAACTGCGATCAGATCACGCTGCTTGGCCCATTGGTAGAACCTCACAATTAGGTTCAGTCGCTTATTCAGTGTGCTGGGATCTAGCTCCAGCTCACCGCTCGACCAGTCTCTATATCGCGACAGGACGCTCAGGCCATCTGCCTGACTCTCCTCATTCCAGGCCAGGCCATTAGCCTCCAGGAAGGCGAAGTAGTCGAACAGACGGCGACCATAGGCCTCCCACGTCAGAACACTGAGTGCCTCACCTGACTCGACTAGGATGTGCCATAGGAATGATTGAGCCGGTTCCACAGGCCAGCCATCTGAACCAACCAAGAGCGGGAAACCTTTGAAGGATCGACCGGCTACCGTCAGGTCTTTTGTCGCGAGCACTAACCTCATTCCACAGCCTTCAAGCCCCTATTAGTGATCTCCCATCAAGAGCCGGGACAAACCTCGATCAGGGGGGGCGGACTGTAATGGATTAGCTAACAGTTGGCACCCTTCAGATCATTGTTCGACAGCACCACGATGGGCGTCTTGAGCAGATCAGGGCGGAACACTCGCTCGCAGCTCGCGTAGAAGCTGTTGCAGTCGATAAGAGCGAAGACGGGCTCAGGCTTTTGGATCATGAGCGCGCACACTGAACGTCACCACACCCCAGATGATCAACTCGTCGCCTTCGAGGATATAGCGCGGGGGATAGCCTACATTCTCGGACATCAGGATGACGTTGGCGCCGCGCTTGCACAGTCGTTTGCATACCGGCTCGCAGTTCACTGCGGCAATCACGATGTGCCCGTGCTCAGCAGTGATCGAGCGATCCACCACGACCATGTCCCCGTCGAATATCCCGGCGCCTTCCATGCTGTGTCCCTCGATACGCACCAGGTAAATATGCGGGGCGCGGATGTCCAGGAGCTCGTCGATCGAGATGTGCTGCTCAAGATGATCAGCCGCTGGCGATGGAAATCCGGCAGGGACTTTGAACGAGTAAAACGGGAGTTGGACTCCCCCCGCTGCTAATGGACCAATAATGGTGAAGCTCATGAGACACGCCTGGTTAAACTGTATATGTATACAGTTAACGTCGAAGACTGCTCGCGGTCAATCTCGAACGTAGATGATTACGACCGGTGGATTTTTTTGGAAGGTTTTGCGGATTTACAGCCTGGTTTTTTGGCTTTGAACTGAACGATCCGATTCAGGCAACCCTCTGAATTTCGATGAGCTGCCATTTTTTCGTGAACAAACCGGTGTCAGGAGGTTTTATGAGCGCACAGCAAATTGAGTACTCTTTCGAGGTCTACGAAAAGTCTTTCACTAATGCCGCTGTTTGGAGCGTTGAAGCGATAACGCCCTTCCCTGCAGTGTCGATAGGTGATCGTTTCAATCATCTAGGCCTTGACATTGCATGGGGCAAAACGGCCTCCGAGGAAGAGGAATATCGAGTAGTCGATATAGACCACGTTTTTTCGGATACCGGAGGCAAACTTGCGCACAAAACCAGGGTGAAACTGATGCTGACACACCGCAATCAGGAATATTGAAAACCTGGTCAACGATGAATGTCGGGGCGTTACGCTATGAACCTGCGCCGACGGCGTCGGTACTGGCTGGACGTCACCCATCAATGGTGACTAACAGCCCCCTCACCTCATCGTCACTCCACCGCAGCTGCAATCGTTCTGGAGCGCCAGGCAAACGCTAACACCATCAGCAGTCCCAAACCTGCCATTGCCGCTCCGGCCAGGGAAATCGCTGGATAACCCAGACCTGCGTTGATCACCGCGCCGCCCATCGCCGCACCAATCGCGTTGCCGAGGTTGAAGGCGCCGATGTTCACCGCCGAGGCCAGATTTGGCGCGTCTTTGGCAGCCTCCATGACGCGCATCTGCAGCGGCGGCACGAGGGCGAAGCTGGCGATCCCCCAAATCAGGATGGCAACGGCGGCCGGCAGCGGCCAACGCATCAGTACGGTGAACGCCAGCAAGACGAGAATCAGCACGCTCAGCGAAACGATCAGGGTGCGATCTATCGAGCGGTCGGCGGCCTTGCCGCCCCACATGTTGCCCAGCGTCAAGCCCACACCAAACAGCACCAGCATGGCGGTGATGTAGGCGGTGGACGCATGGGTCTCGCTGCTGAGGATCGGCGCGATGTAAGTGAAGACGGTAAACATTGCACCCGAGCCGACTACGGTCAGGGCCAACGCGCCCAGCACCGGGCCACGGCCCAGTACCCGAATTTCGGCCAGTACACCGGCGCTTTGCGGCGCCTGCAAGTTGGGCAAGGCGAACCACAACGCGGCCATGGCCACCACGCCGAGGCCGGTAATACCCCAGAATGCGGTGCGCCAGCCGAACAGTTCGCCAAACCAGGCGGCCATCGGCACACCGCCGATGGTCGCCAGGGTCAGGCCCATGAACATTGCCGCCACCGCCCCGGCACGTTTCTCCGGGGCGACCACGCTCGCGGCGACGATGGAGCCAACGCCAAAGAACGCGCCGTGGCTCAGTGAGGTCACCACTCTGGCGACCATGAGGCTGTAGTAATCGGTAGCCAGAGCTGACATCAGATTACCCAGGGTGAAAATCCCCATGAGTCCGACCAGCAGATAGCGCCGGGGAATCCTGCCGGTAGTCAGGGTCATCAGTGGCGCTCCGAGCAATACGCCCAGGGCGTAAGCACTGACCAACAGACCTGCGGCGGGAATGGAAACGCCGAGATCCGCAGCGATGCCCGGCAACATGCCCATCGGGGCGAACTCGGTAACGCCGATGCCAAAGGCACCCATGGCGAGTGCTACAAGTGGTGGATTGATACGCATGGAAGGCTCCTCATCTATGCCGCTAATGCTACGATCCAATCTTTTCAGGCGGTAGAGCGCATTTTTGGCAATCACCTTTGCGTAAGGAGCACAAGTGGACTTCAATGGCAGGTCAGGTGAAATGAGCGTGTTCGCCACCGTGGCGCAGGAAGGCAGCCTGTCGGCCGCCGCGCGTACATTGGGGCTGACACCCTCGGCGGTCAGTCGGATCATCGCGCGTACCGAGCAACGTCTTGGCACCCGCCTGCTGTTGCGCACCACTCGAGCGATCACCTTCACCGCCGAGGGTGAAGCTTTCCTGCGCGGCGCCCGGCGTATCCTGGCCGACATGGACGAGGTTGAAGAAGCCATTGCCGATCAGGGCGTACCAAGGGGCCGGTTGCGGGTCAGCGCCGCCCTTGGTCACGGGCGGCTGGCCATCGTTCCCTTGGTGGCAGCATTCAGCGCCCGTTACCCGAACATCGTCGTCGACCTCACCCTCGGCGACGAAGTGGTCGACATTCTTGGCGGCAAGGCCGACGTCGCGGTACGCTTCGGCCATCTACCCGACAGCCCGTTGACCGCGCGCAGGATCGGCGACACCGGCCATGTAGTGGTGGCATCGCCCAAGTATCTGCAGCGCCACGGCATCCCCCAGGAACCGGAAGACCTGCTACGGCACAACTGCCTTCGCTTCAACTTCCGACGTGCCGAACCCAACTGGCCGTTCATCCGCGCTGGAGAAGAGTTTTCCCTGAAGGTCGGCGGCAACATCGAATGCAGCAGTGGTGAAGCGCTGGCACAACTTGCGCGAGTAGGTGCCGGCATTGCGCGTATCGGCGAGTTCAGCGTGAGCGAGGATCTGCAGCGCGGTGACCTGATACCGCTGCTGCAAGCCTGGAACCCTGGCGACCAGGAACCGATTCATGCGGTGTTCGTAGGTGGCTCGGCAATGCCGGCGCGGGTGCGGTTGTTCGTGGACTTCCTGTTGGAACATCACCGGATGTAAGCGGTGGCGCCACCTGTCCTTCCGGGTGCAGATTGGCCGAGATGGCTATTCGTGGGAGGTCGCTTTCGATCGATGAGCAGGGCAAGAGAGTGGCATCACCGCTCGACAGCCCTGAAACCCAGACTTTGATTGAAACGCAACAGATAGCCATCCGGATCCAGCACCAAAAAGTTGAGCTCTCCATGCTCACGCTCGTTATCGCGGTACCAACACTCTTCGATGGGTCTGCGCAATTCAATACCGGCGTCTTCGATGGCCTTGGCCAAGAAGTTGGCATCGGCGCAACGGATGGAAAGATTCATCCCCCGGCCATAGGGTGCTTCCAGAGGGCCAACTCGCCATGGAGATTCATTCAGGTCATCCTCTTCCAGCATCAACTGGCTGCCTTGAAACGACAGAAAAGAGAATTTATGTTCGGGCCTTTCGTATTCAATCTGAAAGCCCAGTACCCGGCAGTAAAACGCCAGACTGCGTTGCAAGTCAGAGACAATCATCTCTGGAACCAGTGGGTTCATCTTCATGTAAGGACTCCTTGTCGTTGTAGACATCTCAGGCAGCAAAACGCTGCCCTGTCTGCCGGGCCCGTTTGTACCACAATCGAGCAGGCAAGCGCTGCTGCCCGACATCACGCCAGCCCTTCTAGCCGAAGTGCTTTCTGAACGGCAGGGCGCGGGTGCACGCGCTCGTACCATAGTGGGAAAATCCAGATGCCGGTTGATCAGGACAGCTAGACTCGGTCGCTGCCTGGCCCTGTGCAAATTTATCTCACACTGCACATTGGATCCCTTAAAAAGAACGCTGTATTTCGTCCGATAATCGAACGATTTATTATCAATGCTAAACTGTTGATTATTAACGGTTTTATAGATGCATCTAGAAATTTTACAGAAAATCAATCAATAGCCCACTTTTCAATGGATCCATAAATTGATTGACTGGCACTGCACGGTGTCAGGTACAGCGCCTGCCCGCTCATAAAAATAACAAGGGTGTCGGGATGAATGAGTTCTCAATCGGGTTCGAGCTTTGGCTTGCACCCAGCTTCGTGTGCCTTTCTCGCTTTGCCATTACGCAGCCTCTTCTCGAGGGGCAGCCATGAGTGTCGATCTGAAAAGCGTGGTAGATGAGCGTCCCATGGCACACTTCCAGTGGCTGGCCGTGGGCATCTGTATTGTCCTGAACATGATCGATGGCTTCGACGTGCTGGTGATGGCCTTCACGGCGTCCTCGGTGTCTGCCGAATGGGGCCTGAATGGCGCGCAGATCGGCTTGCTGTTGAGTGCCGGATTGTTTGGCATGGCGGCAGGCTCGCTGTTCATTGCACCCTGGGCGGATCGTTATGGACGTCGGCCATTGATCCTGTTTTGCCTGGTCCTTTCGGGTGCCGGCATGCTGTTGTCAGCCTTGAGCCAGACGCCGCTGCAACTGGCGCTGCTGCGCGGGTTGACCGGCCTCGGGATCGGCGGAATCCTGGCCAGCAGTAACGTGATTGCCAGTGAATATGCCAACAAGCGCTGGCGCGGGCTGGCGGTGAGCCTGCAATCCACCGGTTACGCCTTGGGCGCGACCCTGGGCGGTCTGTTATCGGTGTGGCTGCTGACGCACTTTGGCTGGCGTTCGGTGTTCATCTTCGGCGGGGCCGTGACCCTGGCGGTGATTCCTTTGGTACTGCTGTATTTGCCTGAATCGCTGGACTTCCTGATCGCCCGTCGCCCCGCGAACGCCCTGGTGCGCATCAATCGCCTGGCCGTCCGTCTCGGCCAGCCGGCACTGCGCGAACTGCCCGTCGCCCTTTCGGCGCCGACTTCCGGCCGTGGCCGCCTGGCGCAGTTGCTTTCGCCCGAAACCCGGCGCACCACCCTGCTGATCTGGCTGCTGTTCTTCCTGGTGATGTTCGGCTTCTACTTCGTGATGAGCTGGACGCCGAAGCTGCTGGTCTCGGCAGGGCTGTCGGCACAGCAAGGCATCAGCGGCGGCGTGCTGCTGAGCGTCGGCGGCATCTTCGGCGCCGCGCTGATTGGCGGCCTGGCCTCGCGCTGGCGGCTGACCCGGGTGCTGTCGCTGTTCATGCTGATTACCGCGGGCCTGCTGGTGCTGTTCGTCGGCTCTGCATCATCGGTCTCGATGGCACTGGGCCTGGGCCTGCTGATCGGCTTGTTCGCCAACGGTTGCGTGGCTGGCTTGTACGCGCTGTCGCCGATTGTCTACGACGCCTCGGTGCGCACCACGGGGGTCGGTTGGGGCATCGGCATCGGACGCATCGGCGCGATCCTGTCGCCCACCGTTGCCGGTCTGTTGCTCGACAGCGGTTGGCAGCCACTGCACCTGTATGGGGTATTTGCCGTGGTCTTCGTGATTGCCGCCGCCGTGTTGCTGCAACTGCGGCCCAAGGCCCCGGCGCAGCCTGCCGCCCAACCCAGCCAGGCCTGACCCAAAACAGTAGCGAGGCTTCGCCCTCGCTACTGACAACATCCTCCAGGAAAACAACAATAATGACTTGCTTCCCTCTCCCTCCCCGGGCCTTGCTCGGCGGTGCAATGGCGCTTGCCCTGATGCCTTCGGCACACGCTGAAAGCCGCGGCTTTTTCGAAGATTCCAAGACCAGCCTGACGCTGCGAAATTACTACTTCAATCGGGACTTCAACGATCCCGGCGCCAGCAAGAGCAAGATCGAAGAATGGGCCCAAGGCGCGATTCTCAAGTTCAGTTCCGGTTACACCCCGGGCGTTGTCGGCTTTGGCCTTGACGGTATCGCGATGCTGGGCATCAAGCTCGACAGTGGCCCGCAACGCAGCGGGTCGGAGCTGTTGCCAGTGCATGATGATGGTCGCGCCGCCGACGACTACGGGCGCGCGGGGCTGGCGGCAAAAATGCGAATGTCCGACACCGAGCTGATGCTCGGCGAGCTCATGCCGGATATTCCGCTGCTGCGCTACGACGACGGTCGCCTGCTGCCCCAGACCTTCCAGGGCGCCATGCTGGTGTCCCGGGAACTTCCCGGCCTGAGCCTGCAGGGCGGTCAATACACCTCGGTGAGCCTGCGCAACTCTTCGGACATGCAAGACCTCTCGGCCTGGGCGGCGCCCACCGTCAAGTCGGACGGCTTCAACTACGCGGGCGCCGAATACCGCTTCAACGAACAACAGACCCAGATCGGCGCCTGGTACTCGCAGCTCGAAGACATCTATCAGCAAAGCTATCTGAACCTGCTGCATAAACAGAAGGTCGGTGACTGGACCCTGGGCGCAAACCTGGGCTACTTCATCGACAAGGAAGACGGCAGCGCCCTGATCGGCAATGTGCAAAGCCATACCGCCTACGGATTGTTTTCGGCCAACCTGGGTGGCCATACCCTGTACCTGGGGCTGCAAAAGGTCAGCGGCGATACCGGCTGGATGTCGGTGTATGGCAGCAGTGGGCGGACCCTGGGCAACGACATGTTCAACGGCAACTTCAGTAACGCCGACGAGCGCTCCTGGCAGGCGCGTTATGACTACAACTTCGTCGCCGTCGGCATTCCCGGCCTGCTGCTGATGACCCGTTACGGTCATGGCGACAACGCCACCACCAAGGCCGGCAGCAATGGCAAGGAATGGGAACGCGACACCGAGGTCAGCTACACCCTGCAAAGTGGCCCGCTGAAAAACCTCAGCGTGCGGGTCAACAACGCCACCAACCGTCGCAGTTTCAACAGCGACTTCGATCAGACCCGGGTGATCGTCAGTTATCCCCTCTCCCTCTGATCTTCCCGCCAGGGGCGCTTGTCGCCCCTGCATCTCCTCACTCCTTGCGGTACTATGGCGCCCTCCCCTCTGGAAGTCGCCTGCATGAGCAAACCGGGTCAAATGGTGCTGGTCGCACTGCGCAAAATGATTGCTTCGGGCGAGCTGGCGGCCGGCGAACGGCTGATGGAGATCCCGACGGCGGAACGCTTCGGCGTCTCGCGCATGCCGGTGCGCATGGCGTTCCTGACACTGGAACAGGAAGGCTTGCTGGTGCGCCATGGTGGCCGGGGTTATCAGGTGCGCTCGGTGAGCGCCGACGATATCGCCGGAGCCGTGGAGGTGCGCGGGGTGCTGGAGGGTCTGGCGGCGCGGCAGAGCGCCGAACGCGGCTTGAGTGAAGAAGCACAGGCGGCGCTGCGCGAATGCCTGGTGCAAGGTGATGCGCTGTTCGACAAAGGCTACGTGACGGAAGAAGACCTTGAGGCATTCCATGACCTCAACATGCGCTTTCATCAGGTAATCGTCGACAGCAGCGCCAACCCGGCGATTGCCGAAGCCCTGTCGCGCAACGACCATCGCCCTTTCGCTTCAGTGTCGGCGCTGGCGATCGATCGCCAGGACATGGCGCGCGAATACCGGCGCTTCAACTTCGCCCACATGCAACACCACTCGGTGTTCGACGCGCTGGTCAGCCGCCAGGGCGCACGCGCTGAAGCCATCATGCGTGAGCACGCCAATGCGACACTGCGCTACGCCGAGGTATTCGGTGCGATCAACAACGGCGACCGGATGAAAGTGATCGCCCGCGGCGAGTGATCGACGGGTTCAGAGGTCCAGCACCAACAGCTTCGACTTGGCCCTCGAACAGCAAGGCGTGAACTGATCATTGGCCGCTTGTTCTTCTTCGGTGAGGAACAGGTCACGGTGCTCCGGCACCCCTTCCAGTACACGGGTCAGGCAGGTACCGCAGATGCCCTGCTCGCAGGAAAGCGCAATCTCGACGCCGTGACTTTCCAGCACCTGGACCACTGTCTTGTCGGCCGGAATGTCGAACACCTGCCCGCTGTTGGCCAGCTTGACCTGGAACGAGCCATCGGCACTGGTATCCACCGGCGCCGCGGCGAAGTATTCACGGTGCAAGTGCTCGTCGCTCCAGCCCTGGGCCTTGGCGCTGTCGAGCACATGCTGCATGAATCCTGAAGGGCCGCAGACATACAGGTGCACGTCAGGCTGCGGATTGGCCAGGACCCTGGCGGCATCCAGGCGCGAATCAGCCTCTTCGTCGAAATGCAGGTGCACGCGATCGGCAAAGGAGGCGCCTTTGAGTCGCTCGACAAACGCCGCGCGCTCGCTGGAGCGCGCGCAGTAATGCAACTCGAAGTCGGCGCCGCCGTGGGCCAATTGCTCGGCCATGCACAGGATCGGGGTGATGCCGATGCCACCGGCGAACAACAGGCTGCGCCGCCCCTCGGCCACCAACGGGAACAGGTTGCGCGGTTCACTGATGAATAGCCGGTCGCCGCTGTTGATCTGCTCATGCAGGCTTTGGGAACCGCCACGCGAGGCGACATCCTTCAGTACACCGATCAGGTAGCGATGGCGCTCTTGCGGGTGATTGCACAGCGAATACTGGCGGATCAACCCGCCGGGCAAGTGCACGTCGATATGGGCACCGGCACTGAAGCCGGGCAACTCCCCTCCTTGTGCACAGGCCAGTTCGTAGCTGCAAATATCCAGCGCTTCGTTGTTGCGGGATGTCACGACGACTTCAATCATGGCGCACCTTCAAGACCGGCCACCGCAGTGGCCGCAAACAGGATCAATGGGAGTGGGCTGGCGTAGCGCTTGAGCTAGTTGGCCGTGGCAATCAGCTCGACAGCCGGCGCGCGCTCACGGGCGATGATGCGTTCCAGCACACGGCGGGACTGCACACCACCGGCATCGATATTGAGCTTGAGCAGGTTGCGCTCAGGGTTGGCCAGCAGGTTCTTCTGCTGCTGTTCGAGCATGTCCAGGTCTTCACTGAAAATCTTGCCCTGGCCCTCGCGGATGGTGGCGGTCAGTGCTTCGTCGTGGGGATTGAAATTGCGCGCCATGCCCCAGAAGTACCAGATCGACGTCTCGGTTTCCGGGGTGATGAAGTCAACCACGATGCTCGCGGCCTTGTGTTGCGGCTCGGCGTGGTAACCGCCCTTGCCCGCGTGGGCCACGCCCACCTCGATCAACACGTGGCTGGGTGGGCTGAAGCGGCAGATCTGCCAGCGGTCCACCGGCACGTCGTCGGCCAGATTGTTGCCACGCAGGGCCATGCGCCAGAACGGCGGCGCCATGATGTTTTCCATGTGCCGCGCGGTGACCACCTCGTCACCCTCGACGGTGGTGACCGGCGCCGCTTCATCGATCTCTTTCTGGCCGATGCTCGAGGCGTGCACGTAGGTTTCGTGGGTGAGGTCCATCAGGTTATCGATCATCAACCGGTAGTCGCAATTGATGTGGAACAGCCCGCCGCCGTACGCCCACTCCTCGCTGACCGCCCACTCCAGATGATGGATCAGTGCAGGATCAGCCTTGTCCTGCTCTCCGGGCCAGACCCAGATGAAGCCGTAACGCTCTTCAACCGCGTAGGTCTTGTTGCACGGAAAACCCCGCACACGCTGCCCCGGCATTTCGACGGTCTTGCCATCGCAACCCATGACCAGGCCGTGGTAGCCACAGACCAGGTTGCCGTTCTCGACATAGCCCAGCGAAAGGGGGGCGCCACGGTGTGGGCAAAAGTCCTCGACGGCGGCCACGCGCCCTTCTTTGCCACGGTAGAAGACGATTTTCTCACCGCAAATCTGCCGCCCCAGGGGCTTGGAAGCGATCTCGTCGGGGGTGCAGGCGACATACCAGGTGTTTTTCGGATACATAGGATTCTCCGGGACAGGCTTGTTGTTATGGATCCATTTGAGCGGATAAACCTGATATACGTCAAGCTTTTTGCGGATATATGACTTTTAATGGATCCATTAACGCCGAAACGGTGACATTCATGGACTTGATGTTGGCGAAGTCGCTTCTGACTACGTGAATGACACTTTTGAACTGAACCGCTGCAGCGCCTGCCTCGATAATCGTTAGCTTACTGACGAACTGGCGAGGTCAAGCATGACGAGCACAACTACGGAACAAGTCAGCCCGAAAACCCTGAGAAGAGTGATCGTGGCAGCCGGCATCGGCAATTTCGTCGAGTGGTTCGATTTCGCCGTCTACGGCTTCCTGGCCACCACCATCGCCCAGCAATTTTTCCCCAGCGGCGATGCCAGTGCGGCACTGCTCAAGACCTTCGCGGTATTTGCCGTGGCGTTTGCGTTTCGGCCACTGGGCGGGATTTTCTTCGGCATGCTGGGCGACAGGATCGGCCGCAAGCGCACTCTGGCAATGACGATCCTGCTGATGGCCGCTGCGACGACCCTGATCGGTCTGCTGCCCACCTATGCCGCAATCGGGGTCGCGGCGCCGGTACTTCTGTCCTTGATCCGTTGCGCCCAGGGTTTTTCCGCCGGCGGCGAATACGCCGGTGCCTGCGCCTACCTGATGGAGCATGCACCGAGTGATAAACGCGCCTGGTACGGCAGCTTCATCCCGGTCTCGACCTTTTCCGCCTTCGCCGCAGCCGCCGTGGTGGCCTACGCCCTCGAAGCGTCCTTATCGGCCGAAGCCATGGGCAGCTGGGGCTGGCGCCTGCCATTCCTGATTGCCGCGCCACTGGGGCTGGTGGGCCTGTACTTGCGCTGGAAACTCGATGAGACACCGGCGTTCCAGGCGGTGACCGAGGAACACGCCGTCGCCCACTCCCCCCTCAAGGAAACCTTGCGCAACCATGGCGCGGCCATCTGTTGCCTGGGCGCCTTCGTGTCGCTCACGGCGCTGTCGTTTTATATGTTCACCACCTACTTCGCGACCTACCTGCAAGTCGCCGGAGGCCTGAGTCGCGCGACAGCCTTGCTGGTGTCACTGATTGCCCTGCTGTTCGCGGCGGTGATCTGCCCGCTGGCCGGGCTGTATTCGGACCGGGTCGGGCGTCGAATGACGGTGATGACCGCGTGCGCCCTGTTGATCGTGGCCGTTTACCCGGCGTTCCTGATGGCCAGCTCCGGCTCGTTCGCGGCCTCCGTCGCCGGCGTGATGTTGCTGGCGGTCGGTGCGGTGTTGTGTGGCGTGGTCACCGCGGCCTTGCTCTCGGAAACCTTCCCGACCCGCACTCGATACACCGCCTCGGCGATCACCTACAACATGGCCTACACGATCTTCGGCGGCACCGCGCCGCTGGTGGCTACCTGGCTGATCAGCACCACCGGCAGCAACCTGTCACCGGCGTTCTACCTGATCGCGATTGCCTTGCTGGCCCTGGCGGGAGGGCTGGCATTGCCGGAGACGTCACGAATTTCCCTGCACGACGTACAGGCGCAGGGCAAACGCACAGGCGTGAGGGCTGCGGCGTGAAACACCCGCTGCCTGCGGTGAAAGGCGCACGCTCCTTTTTGCCGCTGCAGCGCCTGCCTTGAAGTAGGCACGCAAAAACATCGGCTGAGTCGAGAAGCGCCAGAGGGTCGTTCACGGCCCTTGGCAACGGGCTTTGATCAGCCCGTTCCCGCCCCGCCTGAAAGGCAAGAATCGGCCAAAAGGAGACGTTCGATTTTTTAAGAACCTCAAGCCCTTCGATGAAAGCAGCAGATCTCGCACGGGTTGCGCTGCCTATTCGACCAATCACTGGCACACGGTCGATCTCAACTAATTCCGGCCTCGCAAGATAGACAGCGCTGGAGCATGGTCATCATTCACCTGAGTCCCGACCGCTCGGCTCGTTGTCCCAACATGCTAAGAAACTGTCCCGCTGCGCTCATAGCCTCGTGCCCGGGATATCTACGATAGGGCCACTACCTCCGCCCCATCAGCGAAGGCCAGTTACCTATAACGGGCGCATAGCTTGCGCACCGCCGTACAAGCACGGATTGGAGACAACAATGACAAAAATCGCCGAAATCCAGGACACCCCTTCACCAACCTCTCCCTCGGCACCGGCCATCATCCGGTCGTCGGTGCGCCAGCATTCGATCAAGGTGGAGCTTTGCACTCCCGCCATCGGCGCCGAGCTCAGCAACGTCAGCCTTGTCGACGCCGCTGAGGACCCCGAACTGATCGCGCAAATCCGGGAGCTGTGGCTCAAGCACAAAGTGCTGTTCTTTCGCGATCAGAACATCACTCCAATGGAGCAACAGCATTTCGCCGCGCAATTCAGCGAACTGGAAGCACATCCCCTGGCGCCCAGCCATCCGGAGGCGGACAAGTTGCTGATGCTGTACCGCAACCTCGATCCGAGCAAGCCCAAGAGCTATGTCGAGAAGGCCAGCCGCGAGAACCTCTGGCATGCCGATGTCACTTACAAGAAGGCGCCGCCCCGCGGCGCGGTGTTGCGCTGCGAACTGGGTCCGGAAACCGGCGGAGACACTCTGTTTTCCAACATGGTGATGGCCTACGACAATCTGCCCGACACCATCAAGCAGCGGATCGAGGGTTTGTATGCCAAGCACGGTGCCGAGCAGACCTTTGGCGCCCAGTTGTCACGCGAAGAACGTCACGCGATGGCCCTGAAGACCCCCGGCGCTGAACACCCGGTTGTGCTGATCCATCCCGAGACGGGTGAAAAGGTGCTGTTCGTCAACTCCGCGTTCACCACCCATTTCTCGAATTTCTTCAACTTCGAGGACATCCGTTACGGCCAGGACTTCATGCCCGAGGCTCATCATCTGATGAACTACCTGATCTCCCAGGCCGCCATTCCTGAATATCAGGTTCGCCTGAAGTGGCGCACCAACACGGTTGCCATGTGGGACAACCTGCAAGTCCAGCACTACGCGGTGGCTGACTACGGCAATGCACCACGCAAGATGCTGCGCGCGACCCTGACGGGCACCCCGCTGACCTGACCCTGACTGCCTGACAGGCTGCCAGAACACCCGACCCTGCGTGATGGTCGGGCGATCCCGGCCGCCGAAAAATCCCCGATCACAATAACAATCAACGGAGATACCTATGCTCTACGAACACGTCGACACCGCCGTCATCGATGGCGAATCCCTGCCCTGGATTCCGTTTACCCCGTATGCGGATAACGTCCTGCTCAAGTACTTCAAACTCGACCCGATCCGCGGCGAATGGATCGTCATGATGAAGGCCCCGATCGACATGCAACTGCCCAAGCACCATCACACGGGCACGGTGATGGTCTACACCTTCGAAGGCCAGTGGAAATACAAGGAACATGACTGGGTCGCCGGCCCGGGCAGCATTGTCTACGAGACGGCCGGGTCGACCCACACACCGGAAGTCGTCAGCACCGGCAATGGCGACGGCTATGTGCTGACCCTGGTCCAGGTCAATGGCGATCTTGCGTTTGTCGATGACAACGACAACATCGTCGCACTGGAAAACTGGAAGTCCGGACTCAAGCGTTATCTCGACTATTGCGAGCAGCACGACATCACACCGAAAGACCTCACGGCATTCAATTGATCTAAGTTCCGGGAAAACTCCCGGCATCCCTCCATTCAAGGGGAGCCGGGACAGAAACCTGATCGCCAACATCCAGGGGAGGAAAACAGGCTGTCCCGGTTCGCGGTCTTGACGTGGAATCTGACCCAGAACCCTGTCCGCTCCCCGATCTCAGACTCATGAACGGAGCGATGCCCATGCATGGCTTGATGATGCACAAGCAGCTGTTGATTTCCTCTCTGATAGAACATGCCGACCGCCATCATGGCGATACACCGATTGTGTCCCGCAGGGTCGAGGGCGATATCCATCGCTACACCTTCCGAGACTGCCACCGTCGCGCGCGCCAGATGGCCAGCGCCCTGACCGGACTGGACGTGCAGCCAGCCGACCGCATCGGTACGCTGGCCTGGAACGGCTATCGTCACCTGGAGTTGTACTTTGGCATCGGCGGCATGGGTGCCATCGTGCATACCATCAACCCGCGCCTGCATGAAGACCAGGTGGCCTACATCGCCAATCATGCCGAAGACCAGTACATCTTTTTCGACATGACCTTCCTGCCGTTGATCAAGCTCATCGCTGGCCGCTGCCACACAGTCAAGGCGTTCATCGCCATGACCGATCAGGCGCACATGCCCACAGATGCCGGTATCGACAACCTGCTGTGCTATGAAGATCTGCTTCAACAGGGTTCCTGCGACTACGCCTGGCCGGATCTCGACGAGGATGCCGCGTGTACGCTCTGCTACACCTCCGGTACCACGGGCAACCCAAAAGGTGTCTTGTACAGTCATCGCTCATCGCTGCTACACACTTATGCGGCGGCGCTACCGGATGCCCTGAATTGTTCGGCGCGCGACGTCATCCTGCCGGTTGTGCCGATGTTCCATGTCAACGCCTGGGGGCTCCCGTATATCGCCTGCATGGTTGGCGCCAAGCTGGTATTTCCGGGACCTGCGCTGGACGGCCAATCGCTTTTTGAGCTGCTCGAAGCCGAGCAGGTGACGCTGTCCGCCGGCGTACCGACGGTCTGGCAAGGCCTTCTTGGGCATCTTGAGGTCACAGGTCAGCGGTTCTCCAGCATGAAGCGCACCATCATTGGCGGTGCAGCCTGCCCCACGGCCATGCTGCAAAAGTTTCAGGAGACCTACGGCGTGGCGGTGCTGCACGTCTGGGGGATGACGGAATTGAGCCCGATCGGGACCGTTGGCACCCTCAAGGCCAGGCACCAGGTCATGTCCCCGGCCGAGCGTAATGCCGTGCAGTCCAAACAAGGCCGCGCAGTATTTGGCGTCGACATGAAGATCGTCGGTACGGACGGCGTGGAACTGCCTTGGGACGGCGCGACGTCCGGTGACCTGATGGTGCGTGGCCCCTGGGTGGTACGCGACTATTTCAGAAATGAAGGTGAGTGCTCGCCGCTGCTCGAGCACGCCGGCCAGACATGGTTCCCGACCGGCGATGTGGCGACCATCGATGGCGATGGCTTCATGCAGATCACCGATCGCAGCAAGGATGTGATCAAGTCGGGTGGCGAGTGGATAGGTTCCATCGACCTGGAGAACATTGCGCTGAGCCATCCGTCAGTCGCCCAGGCGGCCTGCATCGCGGCCAAACATGCGAAGTGGGATGAGCGGCCGTTGCTGGTCATCGTCAGGAAAGCGCAGGCCGCCCTGACGCGGGATGAACTGCTGGCCTTTTATGAAGGCAAGATTGCCAAGTGGTGGACGCCGGATGATGTGGTCTTCGTCGACACGATTCCACTGGGTGCTACGGGCAAGGTCTTGAAGAACCGTCTGCGCGAGCAGTTCGGCGATCATCTGCTGGTCAAGGTTGTCAGCTGAGCAGCCAGGTAGAAATCCAGCCCTGTCCATGTGCAAAGGCAGGGCGGACGTTACGGCAGATGCCGGTAGCGTTCGCCCTGCCTTTTGCGTTGACGCTATGAAGTGGCTTAGCGTGCCGCTGGCTCACAGGACATCGACTGCTCGAGAAACTCCAGCAGCAATTCGTTGACCTGGGCGGGGCTTTCCTCTGCGGCGCTATGCCCCACACCGGGTAGCAGCACCTTTTTGCGCAGCGCGGGCAGGTAGACGTCCATCTGCTCGTAGAGGCCGCGGATTTCCACCGGCTCCAGGGAAGGGTCGGCAGCACCACCGATGAACAGGCTCGGTTGGCTGACCTTCGCGCCGTCGAGAAACGCGGTGATTTCCCAGTTGCGGTCACGACAGCGGTAGTAATTGAGGGCTCCGGTAAAGCCCGTGCGTGTGTACTCGGCGACGTAGTAGTCGAGCGACCGCGGGCTCAACCAGGACGGAAACGCCCCCTTCGGCTCGGTGAAGGCATTGAGAATCGGCTCACCGGCCTCGACGAACAGACGCCAGCGTTCGGCGCCGACGGCGCTGCCGGAGATCGAATAGAAGACGCTGCTCAAGGTCTTGCGCGGATCATGGGCCAACTCGCGATCCGGCTTGTCGAGCTGCTGGAAATACAGGTGGTGGTAGACCCTTCCTTTCGCCATGGCCCGCAAACCCACGGTCGGCTTGACCTGGCCGCGCGGTGGCACCGGCGTATTGAGCATCACCAGGCCACGGAACAGATCCGGTCGCAACAGGGCCGACGCTTGAGCCACCCAGGCCCCCAGGTCATGCCCAATGATGACCGCGGACGTTTCGCCCAGGGCCGCCATCAAGCCCACCATGTCGCCGACGGCCTGGCTCATGTCATAGGCTTCGATGGCATCGGGTCGGTCCGACTGCCCGAACCCGCGCTGATCGGGCACGACAACCCGAAAGCCGGCCTCGGCCAAAGCCACGATCTGGCGCCGCCACATGTACCAGAGGTAGGGGAAACCATGCAGCAGGATGACGAGCGGGCCCTGGCCCTCGTCGATGTAATGCATGCGGATGCCGTTGACTTCGGCAAAGCAGTGGTTGAATGCATCAGGGTCGTCGGCATCCGCAGGCGCCATTGCAGCGAGCGGCTGACCGATACGCATTGAAGTGCGCGTCTCCATTTTCTACCTCCATCTTATTAATTGTGGGCCTGAAGGTAGCGCCGTGAGGGTGCCCTGCACTGAGCTTCCCGGGACACAATCTGGTGAAATTGGGACAGCGCCAACACCTGCAGCGCGGCGCCTTACGCCATCGTTCCAGGCTCTTCGACTGTGTCCCAGTATGCTAAGAAATTATCCCGCCATGCCCATGGCACCGGGCCCATGCTCCCTAAAATGGATCCGCGCTACCTGCTCTGCATCACGCCAGACCAGGGGTTGAAGATCGCTGGCGCCAGCAGTTCCGCCACAAGCGCCCTCTTCCCGCGCAAAACACCTTCGATGAAAAAAGCAACGCCGCCATCGGCCGAGGGAGATCCTGCACATGCCCAAGCTTGTTCGCGCCGCCGTCTTGACCAAATACCTGGAAGTCACCCAGGACCTCGGATTCAACCCGTGCGACATCATGACCGTCGTCGGGCTGAGCAAGTCTCAACTGCGAGTCCCGGAAAACCGTATACCCATCGATTCCGCCGTGCGCCTGCTGGAAGATTCTGCCGTCGCCAGTGGTTGTCAGACCCTCGGCCTGCGCATGGCCGAGTCGCGCCAGCTTTCAGACTTCGGCGCGGTCAGCCTGCTGCTCAGCCAGCAACGCACCCTGCGTGAGGCCTTTCAGGTAATGGAGCACTATTGTCATCTGATGAATGACTCCCTGGGGATCTTCGTTGAAGAAGCCGGCCGGATGGTGATCATTCGTGCCGAGATGGTCACCGAATCGCTGCTGCCCAGTCGCCAGGCCTCGGAACTGGTCATCGGTGTGCTGTTCGGCCTGTGCTCGACACTGCTCGGCGCGCAGTGGCGCCCGTACAGCGTCAACTTCATGCACCAACCGCCAGAGAACCTGCATCTGCATCGGCGCCTGTTCGGCTGCAACCTGGAGTTTGGCAGCGATTTCAACGGCATCGTCTGCTCCGATGCCAGCCTGGACATGGTCAACGCCAATGCCGACCCGGCCATGGCAAGTTATGCCAGACACTACATCGACTCGCTGCAAAGCGATGTAAACACTTCGTTGCTGTTCGAGGTGCGCAAGGCCATCTACCTGCTGTTGCCCATGGGCCGCGCCACGATCGAACAGATCGCGCTGTCACAGGGCATGAACGTGCGCACCTTTCAACGCCGCCTGCAAGACGACGGCTGTGCCTTCAACGACCTGATCAACGAGGTGCGCCGTGACCTGGCGCTCCGTTATCTGGAAAACCCGAACCACTCGATGAGTAGCATCGCCGACATGTTCGGCTTCTCCATGGCCAGCTCCTTCACCCGCTGGTTCATCAACCAGTTCGGCATGCCGCCAGCGGCGTGGCGTCGCGCGCAGAAACAAGCGGTCGCTCCCTGACAGGGAGCGCTGTTCCCGCCTTTCAACGCACACACAAAAAACGGCGACTGCTGGTACAGTCGCCGTGAAAACCGGTGCTTGTCACACCGGTGGTGAGCCTCACTGTCACGAGGAGCCAGCCCAGTGAAGCCCTGCCATAAACCTGTGTGAAGCCTGTTTTCAGGAGCCCCAGTGCAGTAACAGAAGCACCAGCACCACGAGAAACACCGTTTCCCCGACCATCAGCAGGATCGGCTTGATCCCGACCGCCGCCAGTTCCTTGAGCCGGGTTTTCATGCCCAGGGCACTGATGGAAATCACCAGGCACCAGCGCGAGAACTCATTGAGCCCGCCTTGCACCGCCGGCGCGATCCAGCCGGTGCTGTTGATGCAGGCCAGCATCAGAAATCCCACGGCGAACCATGGCAGCAGCGGTGGGCGCTTGCCTGTCGGGTCGGCACCTTGCATGCGGGTAACCATGGCCGCAGCGACGATGACCGGCAGCAGCATGGCGACGCGTATCAGCTTGACCACAGTGGCGGGGCTGCGACGCTGTCACCCGTTAAACGGGCAATGTCTTTGAGGTAGTGACACTTGGCGTAAAAGAACACCGCCGCTGCCGCGAGGCCGATCAGGGGTACCAGTTGAAACGCGGCATGCAGACCGATCAGGTCGGAAACCCGGCCAGTAATGAATGGCCCCGGGGCCAGGCCGAGCAGGTTGTTGGCCAGGGTCAACGTGGCAAACGCCGTGCCGTGTACCGAGTAATGGGTCAGGTTGGCGACCATCGCGCCAGCCGGGCCCGTGGTCCCGGTGGCAATCAACATGCCGAGGCAAATCAACAGCAATTGCACGGGCCCCGCCTGCAGCGCGAACGCCGCCGACAAGAGCAGGCAACTGCCCAGGCAGAAGGCGATGGCCAGGCTGACCTTGCGCTCCGGTGAGTTGCGACACAGCCGATCGCTGAGCATGCCGCACAGAATCATCCCCACACCGCTGCACAGCACAATGAGCGCTGCCAGGCCGCCGGCCTTGTCTGTCGGCATGTCGTAGTAGCGGTTCAGGTAGCTGGGAATCCACACCATCACCGTGCCGCCGACAAACATCTGCAAGCCACTGCCGACATAGGTCGCCACCACTGAACGGCTGGACCACAGGGTGCGCAACGGGCGCTGGACCTGCGCGCCCTGGTTCAGCGCCCGCGCCGCACGTTGCGGCGCAATGCGCGCTTCCTTGACGATGATTGGATACAGCACCGCCAGGCACAGGCCGAACAATGCCATGCCGGCAAATGACCAGCGCCAGCCCAGCTTCGCCGCGATCGCGCCGCCCAGGGCCATGCCCAGTACAGCGCCGAACAAGCCGCCGGCCATGAACGCGCTGGCCAGGGTGGCGCGCATGTGTTTCGGGAATACCGAAATCACCACCGCGATGCCAACGCTGCCGTAGGCGGCTTCGCCGACGCCTACCATGAACCGCGCGATGAACATCTGCTGGTAGTCCTGCGCCAGGGCACAGCCCAACGTGGCCAGGCTCCACACTAGCGCCATCAGCGCCAGGCTCTTTACCCGGCCGAAACGGTCGGCCATCAGCGACAGCGGGAACGTCAGCAGACCGACCATCAGGGCGACAATGCCACTGAGCAGGCCGAGCTGGCCGTCACTCAGTGCCCACTCGCTCTTGAGCAGCGGGAACACCGCATTGAGCACTTGGCGCGACATGTAATCGGAAATCAACAGGCCGAAGGTCAGTGCAAAGACAATCCAGGCATATCTACGCGCAACGTTGACGCAACCCGCGTCGTCATCGTCGGCGATTGGGTGAAAGGCCATGCAGCCTCCTCATGGGTTTTATTGTTGTTATCCAGCGGATGGCCAATACGGCGCTGCCTCCACTATTTTCAGTGACCTGAAGGTAGCTCTGGCGGGGCGTCCTGCACTAAGCTTCGCAGGACACATTCTTGTGAAATTGGGACAGCCCAGCATGTACACCCTGACCCGCAGTGCCAGCCTGACCCACTATGAGCAAGTGGCCCGCTCCGTAGGGCTGGACCCGTTTCGCATGCTGCGCTTGGCCAAGCTGCCGGCCAGTACCCTGGCCGATCCGAACATCATGATCAGCAGCGATTCGGTCGGCTGGCTGCTGGAAGAGTCGGCGCGCCTGTCTGGCCATGAGGCGTTCGGGCTGTTGCTGGCGCAATCGAGGCAACTGTCTAACTTCGGGATGCTGGCGCTGCTCATTCGCGAAGAGCCGACCCTGCGCGCAGCCTTGCTGTCCTGCGCGCGTTACGCCCGGTTGCATAACGCCGGCGTGGAGTTGCGGCTTGAAGATGTCGGGGACCTGGTCCTGTTGCATATGAGTGTGAACATGCAGGGTCATCACGGCGTCTGGCGCCAGGCGATCGAACAGGCGACGGGGATTATCGTGCGTACCTTGAACAATCTCAGCGGCCAGACTTTCCGGCCAGTCAGGGTCAGCTTTACCCACGAGCGACCCGCCAGCCTGGAAGTCCATCACCGCGTGCTGGGCACGGCGATCGAGTTTTCCCAGGAGTTCAATGCCATCGTTTGCCGCGCCCGCGATCTCGACGCGGCCATTCCCGCGGCAGACCCGACGCTGCATCGCGAAGTGAAGCGATCCCTGGACCTGCTGTTGGCCAACCTGCGCGACGAGCCGGCGCAGCAGGTGCGCCAGGTGGTCAAGATGTTGTTGCCGGGCGGGCTGTGTTCCGTCGATGGCGTTGCCCAGCACCTCGGCGTGCATCGACGCACGCTGAACCGGCACCTCGCGGAGGAAGGGCAAAGCGTCACCACCATCATCAATGCCGTGCGTGCCGAACTCGCCGAAGAGTACCTGGCCAACAGCAAGCGCCGGTTATATGAGGTCGCCGAGCTGCTTGGTTTTTCCTCTGCCGGTGACTTTTCCCGCTGGTTCCGTGGCCAGTTTGGCCAGACGCCATCGAGTTGGGTCACAGCCTATCGGGAGAGCCAGGTGGCACCCGGGTCACTCACCTGAGCAAGAGGAGTGAGCGGTCCTAAGGGAGCGCGCCGAGTGGACTGTCGCTGTCCCAATACACTAATAAAATGTCCTGAAATGCACAGGATTTCCCGTGCTTTCCCACTAGGATGAGCGCGCGGCCCCGCTATCGGATCCTCCCGCAGCCACCCGCGGATTCACCTGTCCCACCCCGCCGCAGCCAAAAAATTGGATCAACAATAACAAGCGCCGCCGTCACTCAAGGCATGGCTTTCACCTGTCACGCCCACGGCCCGGCCATAGACCAAGTAAATGGAGACGCAATGCGAGTCGAACAACTGACCTGCGCGATCGGCGCGGAACTGCTCGATGTGAACCTGGGCGACGCAGTGCGCGATGACGACCTGTTCAACGAAATTTACGCCGCACTGCTCAAACACAAGGTGCTGTTCCTGCGTGACCAGGATCTGGACAAACTTTCCCGTCGCGATCACGAGGCTTTTTCCCTGCGCATGGGGCAGCTCGAAACCCACCCGATGCTGCCCAGCCACCCGGAAGCGCCTGGCCTGGTGCAAATCTACAAAACCCCGGAGCACCCGGCGGACCGCTATGAAAATGCCTGGCACTGTGATGCCACCTGGCGTGAATCGCCGCCGATGGGTGCGGTGCTGCGTTGCATCGAATGCCCCCCGGTCGGTGGCGACACCATGTGGGCCAACATGGTGCTGGCCTATGACAAGCTGCCAGCGGACGTGAAACAGGAAATTGGCAACCTGATCGCCAGCCATAGCTTCAACGCCTCCTTCGCCGCCGCCATGCCCAGGGAAAAGCGCCTGACGATGAAGGCGCAGTACCCGGATTCTGAACATCCGGTCGTGCGCACCCACCCGGAAACCGGCGAGAAGGTGCTGTTCGTCAATGCCTACGCCACACACTTCGTCAATTACCACCGCGATGGCCGTGTCCGTTTCGGCCAGGATTACAACCAGGCCGGCGCCGACCTGCTGAAGTACCTCATCAGCCAGGCCTACAATCCTGAGTATCAGGTGCGCTGGCGTTGGAAGAAAAACAGCGTGGCGATTTGGGATAACCGCTGCACCCAACACTATGCCGTGATGGACTATCCGCCTTGCCATCGCAAGATGGAGCGCGCGGCTATTATCGGTGACACACCCTACTGATCAGTCAACCGGTTGAAACCCCAGAGACGCTGCTGGGCGTCTCCTTTGGGTCGAATTCTGCCGGTCACGACAGGCATAAATCGGCCAATAGTGGACATTCACGCAATTGCCTTCCCTGCTTCATAGCGCAAGTGCCCTGCACTGGATAACGTGCTTCGGACCAAGGTGGCGGTCAGCATTCATGTGCGGGAGAGCGGGACAACTCGCCCTAAGCGTTAGCTTGATCCAACAGCGTCTTAGCTTTTGTTTCGAATGCTTGAATATGCGCTTCGGTTGATGTCATGCGGGGGTAGATGCAACTCACCCTCGCTCCTGGCGTTAACTTGAACTCACCTCAGAAACGGCAGGGGTGCCTTGGCCGCACGGATGGCAGCGATCCGGTAATCCGCTTCCGGCAGCAAGTAGGCAAAGAAAAAGCCGGCTGTTTCCAGTTTACTGGCGCGCAGTGGATCGCTGTCGGGTAACAGCCGAGAGACACGCGCCGCTCGAGACCAGGAATAAGCCAAGAGGGCCACGCCACACAAACGCAGAAAATCGCCAGCAACCCGATATGGGTATTCGCCCTCCTCGACGGCCAGGTCACGTATCTCTAATTGCAAACACTCGAGTTTATTGCAAAGCAGCACCAGCTCAGCGCAAAAGCTGGCGGTTTCGCAGGTCTGCCCAGCTTCTTCGCGCATAACCGCCAACAATTGGCCGAAGGCGCGGCCTTCATCGCCCAGCACTTTGCGTAGTAGAAGATCATTGGCCTGAATTTCGTTACTACCCTCATAAATCATTGCGATGCGGCTGTCGCGCAGGGTCTGCTCAATGGCAAATTCAGTGACGTAACCGTAGCCACCGAATACCTGCAAGGCGTTGCTGGAAAGACGAAAACCCTGTTCGGTGAAAAAAGCCTTGATCACCGGCGTCAAGAGCTCCGCCAGTTGCAAGGCACCCTGCCGCGTGGCCAGGTCCGGCGCATGTTCGGCCTGATCGAGCAAATGTGCCGCCCAATAACCGACGGCTCGCATGCCCTCCGCGTAGGCCTGTAACTCCAGCAAAACGCGACGCATGGCCGGATGATAGTGAATGGGGTCGACAGCTTCGGCCGCAACGCCGACAGGGCGATTGGGCGCACGCATTTGTTTGCGCTCCAGTCCATACGCATAAGCGTTCTGCCACGCAGACTCGGCATGTCCCAGGCCCTGCAGGGCGACATGCAATCGCGCCGAGTTCATCATCACGAACATCGCGGCCAAACCACGATTCGCCTCGCCAATCAGCCAACCCTGAGCGCCGTCGAAGACCAGCGAACAGGTGGCACTGCCTTTGATGCCCATCTTGTGTTCGATACCATCGCAGCGCACCGCATTGGCGTGAGCGTCATCCAGGCGTTTGGGTACCAGAAACAGCGAAACACCACGACTACCGGTGGGCGCCCCTGGCAATCGGGCCAGCACCAGATGCAGGATGTCCTCGGTCAAGTCATGTTCGCCTCCGGAAATGAATAGCTTGCTGCCGCTCAGCCGATAACTGCCGTCGCCCTGCGGTTCAGCGCGGCAGCGCAGCAGGCCGACGTCGCTGCCAGCCTGGGGTTCGGTCAGGCACATGGTAGGCAGCGCCTCACCACTGACGATCTGAGGCAGATAACGGTCCTTGATCGACTGCGGTGCGTGGGTCTTGAGGCACAGGTAAGCGCCATGGGCGATCCCCGTGTACATGGCCCAACCGTGGTTGCTGGCGTATAGCATTTCCTGCAATGCGGCATCGAGCAGTTGCGGCAGCCCCTGGCCACCGAAGGCTTCATCACAGGCCAATGCCGGCCAGCCACCTTCGGCGAAAGCTCGATAAGCCTGTACAAAACCATCCGGAGTACTGACCCGTCCATTGTCGAAGCGGCAACCCTGGCGATCGCCGCTGCTATTGAGCGGCGCCAATACATCCGAGCTGAAACGTCCGGCCTCTCCCAGCACCTGGAGCGCCAGCGGCAAGTCCAGAGCCTCAAATGCAGACATTTGACGCCATGCCCGGGGAGCCTGCAGCCAATGTTCAAGGATAAATTGCATGTCGCGCAACGGCGCCTGGTAGTGCCACATGGCAAACCTCGTACTGTCAAAAGGGAAGAACACCGCAACGGTTCAGCCGCTAAATCCCGGGTTTTCAATCAGCACGGCCATGCCCTGCCCGCCGCCGACACAGGCAGCGGCGACCCCGTAACGCAGATGTTGCTCGCGCAACTGCCGCGCCAAGGTCATTACCAACCGCAGGCCGGTGGCGGCCAATGGATGCCCGAGCGCGATCGAACCACCTCTGAGGTTAAGTCGATGGCTATCCATCTCCAGCATCTGAGCCACCGCCAGTACCTGCGCGCCTTGAGCCTCGTTGACTTCAAAAAGAGCGATATCTTCCTGGGCCAGCCCACTGCGCTGCAGCAACAACTGAATCGCCGGCACCGGACCGATCCCCATGAACTCTGGCGCCACACCGACCACCGCAGTCGCCAGTAGGTGCGCCAATACCGGACGCATACTCACTGAAGCTCGGCCAACCAGTGCGGCCGCTGCGCCGTCCACCACCGCACAGCTGTTGCCGGCGGTTTGCACACCACCGGCGTGAATCGCCTGCAGCTTGGCCAGCGCGTGGGAATCGGTGGGCCGAGGATGGCTGTCCAGGGTGACCCCGTCACATCGACGCGGCAGCGCAATACCCCGGGGCTGATAGCCTTCCAGTTCAAACAACTCATTACGCACCGGGACGACTTCATCGCTGAACCAGCCGCAGCTCTGTGCGTCCAGCGCTCTTTGGTGACTGTTGAGGGCATAGGTATCCACCGCCTCGCGATTCAGGCCGTGACGCCTGGCGAGATTTTCTGCTGTGGCGATCATGTCCAGTCCAGGAGCCGGGTCGTACAGCGCCTCCCAAAGAAAATCCTTGAAATCCACCGGTGCCCCGAGGCGAAACCCGCCCCGATGGGTGTAGGCGGCAATCGGGTTGCGCGACATGGATTCAGCGCCCACGCACAAAGCCAGATCCGCGCCACCGTTAAGTTGCTCGCCGGCCTGGCGCAACAGCTCGAAACCGGTCGCGCAAATGCGCTGCACCGCCAGTGCCGGTACCTGTTGCGGCACGCCGCTGTAAAGACCGATATGGCGTGGCAGCATGTAAGCGTCAAAGCTGGCCTGGGCCATGGAGCCGGCCAGCACAGTGTCAACTGCCCGCGAATCAAGCCCGGCACGGGCCAACACTTCACGACCAACCTTTATGCCCAGATCGATGGGAGAGACCTGGGCCAGCGCGCCACCGATATCAACCCAAGGCGTTCGTACGGCTTCAAGAATCGCCACATCCCTGAATGACGAATATTGCCCCGCGCAACTCAAGACCGTGGACCGGCGCGCAGGATCGTGAGGTCGTCACCGCGATACATCGCCTCGACTTTGGCCGCACGCCATTGCAAGACCGCGCGCTGGTTGATCGAGCCCTTGTCGGTGATTTCACCGCGATCAATGGACGCGGCTTCGTCGAGCAGCGCGATCCACTCCAGACGGCTGGCATTGCCGCTGGCTTCGCGATTGAGCCGCTGCAACCAGCCGGCGAACCACTCGCGCACCGGCGCACTGGCAAGCACTTCGGCATCGCTGGCACTGGCTGCGAGCCCCGCCAGCCGTCGGCACTCGTACAATCGCGGGAATACCAACCCCCCCAGGCACTCTCGATCCGGCGCGGTCACTACCAAGTCCTGGACATAGGGCGAGCCCTCCAGTACTGCACGATTGCGCAGCGGGCCGACACTGACGAACACCCCGGAAGACAGTTTGAAGTCTTCGGCGATGCGCCCATCAAACATCAGCCCCAGTTGCGGATCACGCGGGTCAGCAAGCTTGAGTGCATCACCGGAACAGTAAAAGCCCTGCTCGTCGAACACCTCGGCGGTCTGCTGCGGAGACCGCCAGTAGCCAGGCATGATGTGCGGCCCACGAAAGCGCCCTTCCAGCTTGCCATCCTTCGGCACCAACCGGACCTCACAACCCGGCGCCGGCAAGCCTATATAACCGGCCATGGACAATGGCCCGGTGGTAAAGGTGCAGGATGGCGCGGCCTCAGTCATGCCGAGCCCGGCCATCATCAGAATACGTTCACCGCAGTGTTGTTCGGCGACCCGGTCAAGGCGATCCCAGACGCTTTGCGATAACCCGGCAGCGGCGAAGAAAAACAGGCTGATGCGCTTGAAAAAACACTCCCGTAGCTCCGCGTCCTGTTCCAGGGCCGAGACCAGTTCTTCCCAGCCCTTGGGCACGGTCAAGTAGGCGGTGGGGGACACTTCCTTGAGGTTGCGCAGGGTTTGTGCAAATCCCTGCGCAGTGGGTTTTCCATCATCCAAATAAAAACTGCCGCCGTTGTAGAGCACAATGCCCAGGTTGTGGCTGCCGCCGAAAGTGTGGTTCCACGGCAGCCAGTCCACCAGCACCGGAGGCTCTTCGCCAAACACCGGAAAAGTCTGCAGCAACATCTGCTGATTGGCGCAGAGCATGCGTTGAGTGGTGATCACTGCCTTGGGCAACTTGGTCGAGCCGGAAGTGAAAAGAAACTTGGCGATGCTGTCAGGGCCGGTGGCGGCAAAAGCAGCTTCAGCCTCAGCGCCGCCCGTTTGCTCAAGCAGGCTGGCAAAGCTCGCCTGGCTACGTCCCGCGACCTGGCCACGCACGGTAATCAGTGGCGTATCGGCCGGTAACACGGCGTCGATGGCGCGCTGGTACGCTGAGGCGTCACTGACGAAAACCAGGCCTGGTTGCAGCAGGTCGCAAACGTGGCGCAGCTTGGAGAAATCCTGGGAGAGCAGCGAATAGGCCGGCGACACCGGGCAGTAAGGAATGCCCGCATACATGGCGCCGAAAGCGACTTGCAAATGCTCGATGTCATTGCCCGAGAGAAGCGCCAGGGGCTTGTCTGCCGACAGACCGTAGCTCAGCAAGCTTTGAGCGATAGCCCGAACACTGTCGAGCATTTCGGCGTAACTCACCCGGCGCCAGTCACCGCCGTCCTGGCGGGCGGCAATAAAGGTCTGCTCGGGACGCACTTGGGCCCAATGCACCAGACGGTCGAGCAGCCGTTTGGGCATCTCGGCCAACGGTTCCAGGGAGCGCATGTGCAATACGCCCTGCTGCTCGGTGACCTCAATTGCCGTGCAACCGATGGACACGTGGCGATAGCGCGGTGCGCTGGCCGGGGCATGGGATTGCAAACTGAATTCGGAACTCAAGTGCTTGTTCTCCGTCGAGGCACGCTAAACCCAAGCCACACACAGATGACTCACAGATAGCGTGGCAGCCATTGGCTGCAGCCTTGTTATTGTTATTTCGGCCTTGCACGCGGGCGACTCGCTTTCAGGGAAGTCGATGCCCGACGTGGCGAAGCGTGTTCAGATCGGGTAGTGCCGCGGCCCATTCTGCAAGGTGACCCAACGCAATTGAGTGAAATGCTCAATGGATGCCTTGCCACCAAAACTACCGTAACCGCTGGACTTGACCCCGCCGAAAGGCATTTGCGCCTCGTCATGCACGGTCGGGCCATTGATATGGCAGATGCCTGACTCGACCCGTTGGGCCAAAGCCAGGGCACGCCCGGTATCGCGACTGAAAATCGCCGCAGACAAACCGAACTCAGAGTCGTTGGCCAGGTGCAACAACGCTTCATCCCCCTCACCGCGCAGCAACACGGCGACCGGACCGAAGGATTCCTCGCGGTACAGGCGCATGCTCTCGTTGACGCCGTCAAGCAGGGTCGGCTGTAAAATGCTGCCGTCCAGTTGCCCGCCAACCACCAGTCGCGCGCCCTTGGCCAAGGCGTCGTCGATCAATCCCTTAATGCGCATACCGGCGCTGGCGTCCACTAGCGAACCGAGCACCGAACCGGCGTCCGCAGGGTCCCCTGCGCGCAGCGTTGCAACCTTGGCCGACAACTTCGCGACAAAGGCGTCGGCAACCTTGGCATCGACGATCAGACGCTCGGTGGACATGCAAATCTGCCCCTGATTGAAGTAGGCGCCAAAGGCGGCCGCTTCTACCGCAGCATCCAAGTCGGCATCATCGAGAACTAGCAACGGCGCCTTGCCGCCCAGTTCCAGCAATGCTGGTTTGAGGTGGCGCGCAGAGAGTTCGCCGACAATGCGCCCGACATGTGTCGAGCCAGTGAAATTGACCCGGCGCACCGCAGGGTTGGCGATCAACCGCTCGACAATCGCCGCGGCATCCGCCGGAGCGTTGCTGATGACATTGACGACTCCATCGCCCAAACCGGCGTCTTGCAATACCTGACCGATCAAGCGGTGCACCGCAGGACTAATCTCGGAGGCCTTGAGCACGACGGTGTTGCCGCAGGCTAATGGCATGGCGATAGCTCGGGTGGCGAGAATCACCGGTGCGTTCCATGGAGCGATGCCCAACACTACGCCGCAGGGTTGGCGCAGGGCCATGGCGAAACTGCCAGGCACATCCGAGGGGATGACTTCGCCATTGATCTGAGTGGTCATCGACGCTGCTTCACGCAGCATATTGGCTGCCAGCTGCACGTTGAAACCGTACCAGTTGGCCATGGCCCCGGTCTCGCCGGCAGCCTCAATGAACTCAGCGCTGCGCGCTCGCAATTGCTCCGCCGCTTTGAGCAAACGGGTCCGACGTTCATTGGGCGCCAGTGCAGCCCAAGCGGGAAACGCCTTCTGAGCAGCGGCCACAGCAGCGTCGGCATCTTCCAGGGTGGCGGCGGCAACCCGCGAAACCAACTCGCCAGTCACCGGGTTTCGGCGTTCGAAGGTTCGACCGTCGCGAGCGGAGCACGACTGGCCGCCTATCAGCAGGGGCACGTCCAGCATGGTGATTCCTCTTTATTGTCTTTATCGGGAATGCATAAAACGATGTAACCGCAGCACCAGGGCGCAACCGCCAGTAGCGGGATGCGCCCGGTTACTGGCCGCAGCACTTCAGCGTTTGTAAGCTTGCAGGCCAGGTTTGATGCTTTTGTCGTCGAGGAATTGTTTCATGCCCTGCTCACGGCCGCCTTCGGTGTCAAGCAGGCGTGACTGATCGAGCTTGGCGTACAGGTAATCCTCGTTCTGCTCCCACGTCAGTTCGCGGCAACGTTTGAAACCGTGCTTGGCCGCACGCAGCACCACCGGGTTTTTCTCCAGCAGGTTACGCGCCAGCGCCACTGTGACTTCACGCAGTTGCGCCAGGGGTACGCTTTCATTGACCAGGCCCATCTCGGCGGCTTTCTGCCCACCAAAGGTCTTGCCGGTCATGATGTAGTACAGCGACTGGCGATGGCCCACGGTGTCGGCCATGGCTTTGCTGACCAGGTTGCCCGGCGGGATACCCCAGTTGATTTCCGACAGGCCGAAGGTCGCTTCGTCGGCGCAGATCGCCAGGTCGCAGGCCACCAACGGACTGAAGCCGCCACCGAAGCACCAGCCGTTAACCATGGCAATGGTCGGCTTGGCGTACATGCGCAGCAGTTTCCATTGCCATTGCGACGCTTCGCGGCGAATTTTTTCCTGGAGGATCTCCGGGCCGGCGTCCACTTCGCGGAAGTACTCCTTGAGATCCATCCCAGCCGTCCAGGCTTCGCCCGCACCGGTCAGCACCAGTACGCCGGCGTCCGGATCCTGCTCCAGGGTTTCCAGAACATCGATCATCTCGCGGTTCAGGGTCGGGCTCATGGCGTTGCGTTTTTCCGGGCGGTTGAGGATGACCCACGCGATGCCTTCGTCGATTTCCACTTTGACCGTTGTCCAGCGACCTTCGTAATTGCTCATGACGATGCTCTCTTGTTCTTGGTTTGAAGATGACTAAAAATTAAACCGGCAAATTAGTTATGTCAATTAACTATTAATAAAATTAACCTGTTTTCCATTGCACCGAGCCCCACTGTCCTTACACAGTGATATTGGCCATAGCAATCACCGATCAACGCCGGCAAAATAGATAGCCTTGTTAACCCAAAACCCTCAGGACTCTCCCGCAATGGCCAAGCCCTCCCCCCTCGCCGAGTCGATCGAGGCAGCGTCGACCAACGAAGAGATTCAGGCACCACTGGATTCGGCGCTGAACGACCTGATCGGCTACGCCATGCGCCGCGCACAACTCAAGCTGTTCCAGAACCTGATTGTCCGCCTCTCGGCTCACGATCTGCGTCCCGCTCAATTCTCGGCCCTGGCGATCATCAATCAGAACCCCGGCCTGATGCAGGCGGATCTGGCCCGGGCACTGACCATCGAGCCGCCCCAGGTGGTGCCGCTGCTCAATAAACTGGAAAGCCGGGCGCTGGCGGTGCGCGTTCGCTGCAAGCCGGACAAGCGCTCCTATGGAATCTTCCTCAGCAAGACCGGCGAGACCCTGCTCAAGGAACTGAACCAGATCGCCGCGCAAAGCGACCTGGACGCGACCGCGGCCCTGGACAACCAGGAACGCGAAGAGCTGCTGCGCCTGCTGAAGAAGATCTATCAGGAGTGACGCACGCCCCGGAGGGACGTACGGTGAGACGTCTGCAGGCCCCCGGGGTTACCAGATCGGCAAGGTGTAGGTGACCAGGAACCGTGTCTGGTTTTCATCTCGGAATGCAGCGCCAGTCGGGAAATCATTGCGGTAGATTGCCTTGCGCGCCACCAGTGCGACGTTTTTCAGCGGACCGCTCTGCACCACGTAACCCAGTTCCATCTGGAACTCGCGCTCTTTGCGGTCCTCGACGTTGAAGGCTGCCAGCTCGATATTGTCACCACGCAGATACCGCAACCGGCCCCTGAGCCCGGGCACTCCGGACGCCACAAAGTCGTAGTCATAGATGGCCTGCCACGTGCGCTCCTTGGCATTGAGAAAGTCCGAAGCCATGGTCAGCTCACTCATCCCCATCAACTCAGTTCCGGAGATGTAAGGCGTCGCCGAGTCGCCACTGGAATGCATATAACCGATGCCCAGCTTGTGTCCGCCGTAACGGTAGCTGAACAGCCCCGAGACGTTGCGATTATCCACCTCACCGCCCTTGGCGCTGCCATCCTCGCGACTGAAAAAACTGCGCAGATCGCTGGTCAATACTCCCCCGCCCAGCGGCAGGTCATGCAGCAGCGCAAACGTATCCTGCTGGTACAAGTCGGTCACCTCGGCATGGTAGGCACGCAGGCTCAACGTTTTGTTGACTTGATAATCGCCCCCTACATACGCCATGTGCGAGGTCGTGGCAGTCGCGTTGAAGCGCCGGTTGGGCGAAGCGAGGGTCATCGACTCATAGTTGGTGGAATTGCGCTTGTCGATGCGATCGATGTACCCGGTATTCAACGTCAGGCCATCGAAGTCCCTGGAGCTGAGAGTGGTACCGCGAAAGGTTTGTGGCAGTAATCGCGAGGGGCTGGCAAAAGCAAACGGCAGGAAGATCGAGACGTCCCCGGACTTCACCGTGGTCTGGGCAAACCGCAGCTTGGCGGTCGGGGCCAGGCGCGAGTACTCATCCGCCGCCCGATTGTCGCTGGCCGACACCGGCAGCAATTCGGTGCCGCTGCGATCCGGCGCGGAGTCGAGCTTGACCCCCAGCAGCCCGCGAACGTCCAGCCCAAAACCCAGCGGCCCTTCGGTAAACCCGGACTCCATGTTCATGATGAAACCCTGGGCCCACTCCTGCGCGGCGGTCTTGGCCCCATCGTCCTTGTATTGCCGGTCCAGGTAGTAATTACGCAGGGTCAGGGTCCCGTGGCTGTCTTCGATAAAGCCTGCGGCGCGAAGCTGCGTAGGGAGAACGCTCAAGCCGAGCAGCGCCAGGACCAACCCTCGGTTGATATCGGGCACACAGGTGGCTGACGCCGTCGCAACGTCGTGCGTGGGGAGATTTGGCATGTTCGATTTCCATTTTTTATTGTTGTTTGTGCCGCCGGCAGAGCCCAGTGCAGCCGGCTTCGCGAACAGAGAATGGAAACAGCCAATGAACCCTGTCAATTGCAAATGACCGATAATCGAACATTAATATTCTTATCTATTTTTAAACTGGCCGCCTTATGTAGATCTTAATATTTGATTTATATGGCTTATTTGTTGTTTTTTGCGATTTTCATTGGGCAGTTCATTTTATAGTTATCTTTGTTATCTTATTCGCCAGCAGCCATCTTCCACATACCCGGTGCAATGGGATGGCTCGACTCCACAACAAAAACAACAATGAGGTTCCACCCATGGACAGCCCATCGCGTCGTTCGACGCTGACAATCGCTTTGTGCTTTATCGTTGCGCTGATCGAGGGATTCGATCTGCAGGCCGCCGGCACCGCTGCCGCCGGGTTGCGCCAGAGTTTTGCCCTGGACCCGAAGATGATGGGCTGGGTGTTCAGCGCCGGGATCATCGGCCTGCTGCCCGGGGCGTTTTTTGGCGGCTGGGTCGCCGATCGCATCGGCCGCAAGAAAATCCTCGTCAGTGCCGTGCTGCTGTTCGGCCTGTTTTCCCTGTGCACGGCCTACGTTGAGAGCTACTCAAGCCTGTTGCTGGTGCGCTTCATGACCGGCCTGGGCCTGGGCGCCGCCCTGCCCAACCTGATTGCCTTGTGCGCCGAGGCCGTGAGTGAACGCAACCGCGGCACCGCCATCAGTGTCATGTATTGCGGCGTGCCCCTGGGCGGTGCGCTCGCGGCGGTGGTGGCGATGTTTTCCAGCGAGCACTGGCAAATCACCTTCATCATCGGCGGCCTGGTGCCCTTGCTGGTGGTACCCCTGATGGCCCTGCTGCTGCCCGAATCCAGCGCCTTCCGCCAACAACATTCAGCCACTGGCAGCCAGCGGCCATCCAGTGCCAAGGCGCTGTTCGGCGAAGGCCGCACACGCAACACACTGGCCTTGTGGCTGAGCTATTTCTTCACCTTGACCGTGATGTACATGCTGCTCAACTGGCTGCCTTCGTTGCTGCTGGAACAGGGCTTCAGCAAACCCCAGGCGGGTCTGGTGCAGATGCTGTTCAACATCGGCGGCGCCCTCGGCTCGCTGCTCGGCGGCCTGCTCCTGGACCGTTGCAACGGCGTCAAGGTCGTGCTGTTCGTCTATGCCGGGTTGCTGACGGCGCTGGCCGGGGTCGGCCTGGCCGTGGGCATCGTGCCGATGGCGATCGCCGGGTTTGCCGCCGGGTTGTTCGTCATGGCTGCGCAACTGGTGCTCTACGCCCTGGCGCCACCGTCCTACCCCACCGCAGTGCGCGCCACCGGCGTCGGCGCGGCCGTAGCGATCGGCCGCTTGGGCTCGGTGGCAGGCCCCTTGGCCGCAGGGCAAATCCTTGCAGCCGGTGCGGGTACCACTGGCGTGCTGCTGGCGACGTCACCAGGGCTGGTGATCGCCGCCCTGTCGATCCTCACTGTGATCGCCCGCTCCAGTTCGACCGCCGAAGTGCAACTGAAGACCGCCAACTAAAGCGGGCTTATCTCCACCTAAAAGAGGCAGGTAAGCAGCAAGAGGTGTAAATCCCCCAGCGACGGTCGCAACTAAACCGTCGCTTTCCGGCCCAGATTGCTTAAAGACACATTCGTGAACCATTGCGATGATTGCTGAGGAATTCATCGCAAGGATCGCCCACGAAGCGCTTTATCCAAGGCGAACATCGAGGGCAAGGCATCCGCGGGGTCTACCGTCAATTTGTGCTGCTGTGCCAGCAACTGGGATTCTCTCGGAAGCGCTCGCTGCCATCGATGGCGGCAAGTTCAAAGCGCTCAACAATCGGGATCGGAATTTCACCAGTGCCAAGCTTCGACGGCGATTGGAGGAAATTGAATCCGGTTTCAATCGCTATCTGACCGCACTTGATACCGCGGACCGTCAGGAGCCTTTCATTGCCCAGGCCAAAGCCGAACGTCTCCATGACAAGATCGCGGCCTTGAAACCCAAAGTGCAGAAGCTCAAGGAAGTCGAGGTACAGCTAAACGAAACGCCGGAAAAACAGATCTCGTCATCCACGCGTCAAACCCTCAAGTCGTACCATGATCTTTTTCAACCCAAAGCGGACACTAGTGAACGCCTGCTGTTGGCCGAATTCAGCCTGTCGTGAGGGGCAGAAATCGGCCAAAAGCGGTCATTAACTCAGTCGCAATGTTCATCTCGAACCCGAGGCAATCCATGAGGGCAACTCAGTCACTCCCTTTGCTTTCTTTGAGAAAGCCTCGTAGTCATGTGACACCCCCAACCCAGGCTCGCAATATCGCTCGATGATTTCGAATAATCGATGGCATGCTGTCGCGAGGTAAGGTTCAGGCGCTGTAGCGACCCCGAGCAACAGACCAGGGGAGCCCCCGGACGGAGTCGCGAACCACGCTGATAAAGGCGAAGGGGCAAGGCCAAAGGTCATCGCGTCCCGAACAATTTGCACGTCGGGTGCTCCTTCGGGGAGTTTGAGAAGTACTGCCAAGCCTGCCTTGACCCACTGCGCATCGCGCATTCGTAACTGCTCGCATAGCGCGTCACGCTGGGCGCAATACAGACGCTTGAGCCGACGAACACGGCGAATGTAGTGTCCATCACGAATAAATTGCGCCGTGGCCAGTTGAATGACGGGGGAAGGTGCAGGGGCAAGCGTCGCAGCCACCTCGGAGAACGCATTCACCAGGTCAGTTGGCGCTACTACAAATCCAAGGCGTAGCCCCGGACTTATCGTCTTGCTGAAAGAACCGATGTGGATAACCCGGTTGCTCTTGTCTAAAGACGCCAGGGCCGGGGCTGCCCTGCCCTCCAGTTGCAGCTCGCTGAGGTAGTCGTCTTCGATGATCCAGGCGTCGTTGGAGACTGCCCATTCGAGCAGTTGAAGCCGCCGCCTCAATGACAGCGTCGAGCCCAGAGGAGCTTGTTGACCAGGCGTCAAGACGGCTAATGCGGCGTCTGCAGCTTTCTCAATGGCGTAATCTACGTTAAGGCCTTCGGCGTCTACCGGAATCGGAACGAGATTCAAACGAGCGAGTTCCAACCCCTTTCGGGTAAGAAAGAATCCGGGGTCTTCCATCCAGACCTTCTTACCGTCCAAACCCAATACTCGCAGTGCAAGCCCTAAGCCGGCGCTGTATCCCGACGTGATGAACACTTGCTCAGGAGTGCAATGGAGGTTTCTGGAGATGGAGAGATAGCCTGCAATCTCTCGGCGCATCTCAACTTCCCCTCGAGGATCGGGATAGATCAGTGACGAATAAGATCCGGCCTTTAACAGATTGGACGAGCGCGCACGAGCGAAAAGCTTTTCTAAGCCTTCAAACGCTGGGATTCCGAGCTGGAAAATAGCCGGTCCAGTATTCATTCGCTGATAGGCGCTCATAAAGGCGCCAGGCTCGGGTGGTTCCAGTTGAATCGCCGCGGCACGGGGGCGTGGCGCCACCCGTGTGCCCTTTGCTCCGAATGTTTCGATCATTTGGGCGTCGGCTAATCGTTCATACGCGGTTTGAACGGTCCCACGCGCCACACCAAGGTGCGCGGCGAGATCCTGCCACGAAGGCAATCGAGTCCCTGGCGTGAGCAAGCCGGACTCTATTGCCCTGCTGATACTCATACGAATTTGCTCCGTCAGCGACAGCTTTGCTGCTCGGTCGAGCTGAATTTTCAGGTCTGAATTCATAATCTTGGTACACACAAAACCTGGGGTTCTTGGTTCTTTTATTCGTACCATTGACGGTACAACATTTAAAGACCAAGACGGAGCATTTATCCCCCAACCCTCATAGGAACCATCATGACCAACGCCGTCATTGAATGTATCGTGAGTCGCAGCGCCGCAAAATACTACGACCCTGCCGCCACTTTGAGCGACGACCAAATCCGCGAGTTGGTGCGAATCGGGACCACCGCACCAACGTCCTTCCATATCCAGAACTGGCGTTTCATCGCAGTGCGCACACCTGAAGCAAAAGCCCGGTTGAGCCCGATCGCGTGGAGTCAGCCACCGATCACAGAAGCTGCCGTCACCTTCATCATCTGTGGCCAACTGGCCGATTCCAGCGTCATTCCGGATCGCCTTGCACCACTGGTTGCAGCGGGCGTGATGCCTGCAGCCATGGTGTCGGACTGGGAACTCCCTGCACGGGATTTGTATTTAGAGCATCCACAGCGCCAGCGCGACGAGGCAGTACGCACAGCCACCTTCGGTGCGTCGGCGATCATCTATGCCGCGCGCTCACTGGGCCTGGGTTCGACGCCGATGATCGGTTTCGATACCGAAGGAGTGGCCAGTGAGTTCGGATTGGCAGCAAACGAAGTGCCGGTCCTGCTGTTGTCCATTGGTGCGGAGCGTCCGGGCAACTGGGCGCAGAAACCCCGCCGTCCGCTGACTGAGGTTTTGGATCTCGTTTAATGATTGATCAACCCAGTAACTGATGGAGATTGCTATGCCTAGAAGTGCAGTTTTAAAGCAGGAACAAGTCCCCGCTGCTTCGGTGCCGACGCTCGATGCTTTCACCAAGAACATCGGGTTCACCCCCAATATGATGGCAACCTTCGCTCAGAGCCCGATAGCTTTCAACGCATGGGCCATTCTGCTCGGTTCATTGAGCAAGGCGCTTGACGTGAAGACGCGTGACAGCATCGGCCTCGCAGTCTCCGAAGCGAATGGCTGCAACTACTGCCTGACGGTTCACAGCTTTACGGCCGAGCATATGGCCAAACTACCAGCAGATGAAATCATTCTCGCACGGAAGGGCCACGCCACCGACCCCAAGCGCAACGCTGCCCTTCAGTTCGTGCACAAAGTCATCGAGACCCGCGGCAAGGTCAGTGATGCCGATCTAAAAGCCGTCCGCGACGCAGGCTACACCGATGCGAATGTCATGGAGATTGTGGCGTTGGTGGCTATGTTCTCCCTGACGAATTTTTTCAATAACGTGTTCGATCCCGAGAAGGACTTTCCTGTCGTTGCGCCTGCTGGCTCGATCTAAGTTCAATCCGCTCGCTTCGACGATTCCAGGAGTACATCTGATTCGAGCGTGACGCCAAAGCCTGGATGCACCCAGGGAAAGTGTTGGGAAAGCGTCCAGGCTTCTCTTGTGCACACACCAGTCAAGAGGGATCCAAGGCATCTATCGTGTCCGCTCGTGCCACCCCCTTCTGATGCGTTAGGCACAAGTTCAACCTAAACGTCTTCTGCTTTCGAAAAAATCGGCAGTCCGCTTTGGGTCCAGAGTGTGTAAAAACATCCCGGTAAACCCTTGCTATGATTTCCGAGAATCTCATCGCAAGGGACGCCCATGAAACGGTTTATCCAGGGTGAACATCGAGGTCAAAGCACCTTACTTCCCGAAAGCCTCGACGACTACGTCAGCGATACCAATCCGGTTCGGGTGGTTGACGTTTTCGTCGATGAACTCGATTTGGCCAATCTAGGTTTTGATGGCGTCATTCCAGCCGAAACCGGCAGACCTGCCTACCACCCGGCGATCCTGCTGAAGATCTACATCTACGGTTACCTAAACCGAATTCAATCGAGCCGACGTCTGGAGCGAGAAGCCCAGCGCAACGTCGAACTCATGTGGCTAACCGGGCGTTTGATGCCCGATTTCAAGACCATCGCCAACTTCCGAAAAGACAACAGCAAGGCCATTCGCGGCGTCTGCCGCCAGTTCGTTTTGCTCTGCCAGCAGTTGGGGTTGTTTGACGAAAACCTGGTTGCCATCGACGGCAGCAAATTCAAGGCAGTGAACAACCGTGACCGCAATTTCACCAGCGCCAAACTGAAGCGGCGCATGGAAGAAATCGAGGCGAGCATCGGCCGTTATTTGGCTGCGCTCGATGCGGCTGATCGACAGATTCCTAGCGCCTCCGCGCCAGACATTGCCAGCCTGGAAGATAAAATCGCCAAGCTCAAATCGCAGATGAAAGAGCTCCAAGGGATCGAAACTCAGCTCAACGATTCCCCTGACAAACAGGTTTCGCTGACCGACCCGGATGCCCGTTCGATGATGACGCGCGGCAGCGGTATCGTCGGCTACAACGTGCAGACGGCGGTCGATACGCAGCACCATTTGATTGTTGCTCATGAGGTCACCAACAGAGGTTCTGACCGCGACCAACTCAGCTCGATGGCCAAGCAAGCTAGGGAAGCCATTGGCGCAGAAACATTGTCGGTAGTCGCCGACCGAGGCTACTTCAAGGGTGAAGAAATCCTCGCCTGTCACGATGCAAACATCACCGCTTATGTGCCAAAGCCGATGACTTCAAGCGCCAAGGCTGATGGCCGGTTCAACAAAGATGCCTTCGTTTATGACGCGACGAAAAACGAATATACATGCCCGGCTGGAGAGGCACTGATTTGGCGATTCTCCAGCGTTGAGAAAGGCATGAATATGCACTGTTACTGGAGTTCAAAGTGCCAGAGTTGCGCGCTGAAAACCCAGTGCACGCCAAGCACAAATCGTCGAGTAAGGCGCTGGGAACATGAAGCGGTGCTGGAGGAAATGCAACGCCGGCTGAACCAAGCACCGGAGATGATGCGGGTTCGAAAACGGACTGTTGAGCATCCCTTCGGGACGCTCAAACAATGGATGGGAGCAACGCACTTCCTGACTCGAAAACTGAATGGGGTGAGCGCAGAAATGAGCTTGAATGTGCTCGCCTACAACTTGAAGCGGGTGATGAAAATCATCGGCACCGAAGGCTTGTTGAAGGCGATGGCGGCGTAAAAGCCCAGCTTTTACTGCCCCAAGAGGTGCCAAAGCGCTTCATACGCGCTCTGAAGCGTTACCGGCGCTGATCGCGGTAAATAATCGGGAAATTGCCATGCTCAGGAGCAATGGGCTGAAGCACGCACGATAAGAAAGGGTTTTTACACACTCTGGGCCGGTTGCAGCCCTTCATGTCAGGTAGCAATCGGTTGATTGCTGCGCCTCACCACAGTCAGAAATCGGCCAAGATCTGCCGGTGGAGACCGCAACAATCGGCCGAAAGCAGTCGTTCGCAAGCGACCGCCCGCCCGCCCTCTACAAGCTTCGACCCAATTGTGAAGAGCGAAGGTCACTGTCATGACGGGTCGCTGTCACCTGCCCATCCACAGAGGTACCGTCGCTGCCGTCCCGTGTTCGCGCTCTGGCGCCTTGTATCTGAATGGTTGCTGCCTAGCCAGCTGAGCCTGGACGTCAGCGACGGCATTCAAGACTTTCTGCGCCCAGTTCTCGTCATCCGGACGCACTACCACGACGCGGAAACCGTGATCACAGCCTTCAATATGCACGCCCTCTGAATCATCCACGTGCAAGTCGATATCGAATGCCGGGGGAAACTTCGAAGGGGAGTTTGAAAGCCCGTGCGCCGTCAGGGCATGGTTATGCCGGACACTGTTGACCACACCGTCAACGTGGATACCGTAGAGTAATAGCCAGCGCCGGATGTAAGACGGTGTCCGCCCGGACGACGTGTAGACCCAGATGCTGCATCCCTGACGGCGCAACTCTCGGGTCAGTGAGCGTGTTCCTGTACGCAAAGGCTCGCCCAGCCAACGATGAACACAGGCTGGCAGCCTGCTGTGCTCGACTGCGCAGTGATGGAGCTGACAGGCCAGCGTGTCATCGATATCAAACGAAATACGTATGCGCTGACGCCTTAATGCGTGCATCGCAAGAGAGCCCTTGATGGATTGCCACACTCGACCGCTGGAAACCCGGCACTTGTCGAGCATTGAATGCCTGCTCATCAATGGCCCCCCTGATAGGCGGACACCGGAGTGTCGCTCACAAAGAATTCCATGGGGTCAGGGGCTTTTTCTTCCAGGAAGGCTGCGTATTTTTTCTTGATCTTCGGCAATTCGTACAAGGCCTTGACGCCATGTTTGGCGGAGTTGCGTATGACAGATGACGGGTTGAAGTAACCCTCGGCGTTGTCCAGCGTCAGCACGAATGGAGGCAGCCCTGCACGCATGAGCAAGTAACTGACGATGAGCGATCCCGTGCGGTGATTGCCTTCGATGAACAATTGCGGCTTGCTGAGTATTCGTACATAGACACCGGCCGCACGCTTCCAGACGGATTCGCTGCGATACGCGCAGTACCAGTTGTACAAATCCTTTATCCCACCTTCAACGTTGTTGAAAAAGTGTTCCTCGGTCGCAGTAAGGTGCTGTGCGTATTCCAGCCGGCGTGCCGGGTCGCGGCCACAGAGAACGGTGGCATTGATCTCCAGCATTAGATTCAGTTGCTGGAGATCGAACAGGTCGACGCCCCGTGCGACGTAGTCGTCAATCAGGGCATAGCCATCAAGCACATTACGCAGCACTTCGTCAGTCAAGGGATCACGCGGCTCGGTAAAGTGCCTGCTGAGCTCGGCGAAGCGACCTTGCACGTCACGCAGTGCACGTTCAATCGCTGGCAAGTCAAGACGACGCTTTGCGGACATTGGTAACCCTGAGAGATGGCTGAGAGGAAAATCGACCGGATGCACGCAACTGTCGTTTGACAGTTGCGTCGGCCTTGACCGGATGACTGCGGGTCAGCTGAATTTGCCGCTGATGTAATCGCTCGTCATTTGTTCGCGTGGATTGTCGAATATCTGCGCGGTGGGACCCATTTCAACCAGATAGCCGGTACGCGTCCCCTGCGAAATATCCACCGAGAAAAATGCCGTCGTGTCAGCGACACGGATCGCCTGCTGCATGTTGTGAGTGACCAGCGCGATGGTGTAATCCTTCTTCAACTCGACCATCAATTCTTCAACACGGCGGGTGGCAATCGGATCGAGTGCCGAGCACGGCTCATCCAGCAACAGAACTTCCGGCTCGGTCGCGATGGCGCGGGCAATACAAAGGCGTTGCTGCTGGCCACCGGAAAGGGACAGGCCGCTGACTTTGAGTTTGTCCTTGACCTCATCCCACAGCGCCGCGCCCTGCAGGGCGTGCTTAACGCGGTCGCCCAGATCGCCCTGGTAGCGATTGAGGCGCAGACCAAAGGCGACGTTATCGAAAATGCTCATCGAGAACGGGTTGGGTTGTTGAAACACCATCCCGATATAGCGGCGCACGACCACTGGATCCACGCCCTTTCCATAGACGTCTTGCCCAAGGAAATGCACATGGCCCTCGAAGCGAAAGCCTTTTACCAGATCATTCATCCGGTTGAGGCTGCGCAACACCGTACTCTTGCCGCAGCCAGACGGACCGATGAATCCAGTGATTTTGTTTTTTTCGATCGGCACATGGCTGTCACGCACGGCCATGAAGTTGCCGTAGAAAATCTTGTCCAGCTTGCAGTCCATGACCACAGGGGCCTGGGCCTCGAACGGGGCGACTTTTTGCGCAGATAATACGTTCACACTGTTTGCTCCCATTCTTAAAACTTTGGCTTGCCGAAAATTCGGCTGACGATATTCACGATCAGCACGATCATCACCAATACCAGTGAGGCCGCCCAAGCGAGCTCAAGCTGATTGTCGAACGGCATGCCGGAGAAGTTGTAAATCAGTACGGCCAGCGATGCAGTCGGATTCATGACCGCCAGACTGCCGTCGTGGTAGATCCAGTAATTGCTGAACAGCGCGGTAAATAACAACGGCGCGGTTTCGCCGGCTGCGCGTGCAACCGCGAGCATCACACCGGTCAGGATCGCCGGCAGGCCGGTAGGCAAGACGATCTTCCAGATCACCTGCGAGCGGGTGCAGCCCATACCGTAGGCGGCATCCTTCATGATCTTGGGTACCATGCGCATCGACTCTTCAGCCGTGAGCACGACGATAGGCAGCATCAGTACTGCCAATGCCACGCCGCCCGCCGGTGCCGAGTATGTACCGGTGGTCATCACCACCAGGGCGTAGGCGAAAACACCGGCCAAAATCGATGGCAGCCCCGTGAGCATCTTGGCGGCAAAGCGTGCAGCGTTGGCCAGCTTGCTGTCCGGTCCCAGTTCTGCCAGAAAGATGGCCGCCATGATGCCGACCGGCACCGCGATCGCCGCCGCGATACCGACCATGACGAAGGTGCCCGCCATCGCGTTGCCGAAGCCACCGCCCGTCTCGAAACCGGTCGGCGGTAGCTCGGTGAACACTTCCAGGCTGAGGCGAGCACCGCCACGTGTGATCAACATATAGAGCACGGAAATCAGCGGCACGCTGGCCACCAGAGCGCCCGCCCAGACCAGCGTGGTCAACACCAGGCTACGCAGCGCACGGCCTTCAAACTTGCGTTGCAGGCTTGGAAAAGCGGCTGCAGAGGACGTGATGTCAGTCATCATTTAGTACCACGCTGGGCATAGACCATGATCATGGAACCGATGACGTTCACCAGTAGCGTGATAAACATCAGTACCAGTGCGGCGTACATCAATACTTCGACCTCGTTCGGCCCGGCTTCGGGGAAGTTCAGCGCCAACAAGGCCGCCAGCGTATTGGCCGGGGCAAACAGAGAAAGCGAGATATTGTTCGCGTTGCCCACCAGCATGGCCAGTGCCATGGTTTCACCCAGCGCGCGGCCAAGGCCGAGCACCAGGGAACCGAAAATGCCGGTCGCAGCGGATGGCACCATCACCTTGAGAATCGCTTCCCAATGGGTGGTCCCCATGCCGTAGGCCGCCTGTTTGGTTTTCATCGGAACAGCCGTGAGGGCATCCTGCGAAACGGCAGCAATGGTCGGCAGAATCATGATGGCCAGTACCAGCGCGGCAGGTAACAGTCCCGGTCCGCTCAAGGTCGTACCGAAAAAAGGTATCCAGCCAAGTTCGCTGTTAAGCCAATCCGTGAGGGGCCGAATGGCCGGGATCACCACATAGATGCCCCACAGACCATAAACGACGCTGGGAATGGCCGCGAGCAATTCGACGATGGTGCGAAAAATGGCCGCCAGTTGCGCGGGCAGGAAATCCTGGGTCAGGAAGATCGCCATGCTGACGCCGAAAACGCCAGCTATCAATAAAGCGATGAAAGCGCTGTAGAGGGTTCCCCAAATGGCCGGCAGAATGCCGTACTTGCCCTGGTTCACGTCCCAAACTGTTCCAAAAAGAACGTCGAGTCCGTGTTTCTCCATGCCTGGCAGCGCCTTGCGTCCTACCTCGAACACCAAGGCAAAGACCAGCGCCAGAATAAGAACCACACCAATGCGCGCGAGCGCGCGGAAGGTTCGGTCAACCAGAAAATCCTTGGTAGACGGTGGACGGCAAGCAGAATCCGGGTTAACCGGTACGACAAATGGCTGGATCATGGGCTATTCCGGAGCGTAGGGGAAAGCTCCTCGGCGAGGCTATAAGCTCACGCCGAGAGAGACCTCGCGAGCGTCACTGGATGTTGGCGGAAGCTTTGCGAACCTGATCGACAACCGATGGCGGCAGAGGGATGTAACCCATCGAATCGGCAATTTTCTGACCTTCAGTCAGGCTGTACTCGACCATTTCACGCATGGCTTTGGCCTTGGCCGGGTTCTCGTTTTGCTTGCGGAAGATCATCCAGGTGTAGGAAGTGATCGGGTAGGACTTGGCACCGTCCGGATCAGGCAACCAGGCCACCAGGCTTTCAGGCATCTTCACTGCCGCCAGGGCCTCTGCACCGCTTTCCGCGTTCGGCACAACGTAATTGCCGGCCTTGTTCTGCAACTGGGCGAAGTCAACCTTGGCCAGTTTGGCGAAGCCGTATTCGATGTAGCCAATCGAGCCCGGGGTCTGGCGCACGGTGGCCGTCACACCATCGTTCTTGGGCGATTTGATGAATTTGTCGCTGGCCGGCCAGTTGACGGTGTTGCCTTCACCCAGCTCTTTCTGGAACGCCGGGTTGATCGCCGCCAGGTGCTTGGTGAATACGGCGGTGGTACCGCTGGAGTCAGCACGTACGACCACGGTGATCGGTGTGTCGGTCAGTTTCAGATCCGGGTTGGCGGCGACGATCTGTGGATCGTTCCAGCGCGTGATCTTGCCCAGAAAGATGTTGGAGTAAACGTCGCGTGGCAGCTTCAGGCCCTTGGGGTTGCCCGGCAGGTTGTAGGCCAGCACGATTTCACCCGCTGTCATCGGCAGCAACTGCGCGCCCTCGGCAACCTTGGCAATGTCTTCATCCTTCATTGCCGAGTCACTGGCCGCGAAATCAACGGTTTTGTTCAAGAAGTCCTGGACACCCGCACCGCTGCCCTTGGATTGGTAATCCACGGTCACGCCAGCGGTTTTCTTGCTGAAATCTTTGAACCAGGTGAGGTAAATCGGGGCCGGAAAACTGGCGCCGGAACCTGTCAGGCGAACGCTTTCCGCAGCGAATGACACCGAGCTGGCACAAAGAGAAACCGTGATGGCGAGCGCAGCAGACTTCATGAAACTTTTCATCGGAAAAAATCCTTGTGATTACGGGCTCCCGAACTCTGCAACATATTTGTTACGCTTTTATGAAAGCCGATTGGCGCAAGGCCACATGGCCATCGTCCATTCGTAACAAGTTACGACTGACACTGGGTGGCTAATCAGTACGACACAGGCCTTGGGTGACTTTTCAAATGGCCGACGTTCGTGCAGCATGCATTGGCTTTGAAGCAAGGGCTGAGCACCGCTCAGACGCTCTCGAAGCTAACCCAACACATGGATGCGAGACGGGAAATGAAGCTAGTCGCTGCGCAGATCCTCCCTGTAGCCGGGGAAGTCGAAAAAAACATCACCAGACACATCGATGTCATCCACTTGGCTGCAAGCCAGGGCGCCCAACTCGTGCTCTTTCCCGAGCTTTCCCTCACCGGTTACGAACCGAAGCTGGCTGAGGCCTTGGCGGTGCATCCGTGTGATAGCCGTTTTGATGAGTTCCAGAAATTAAGCGACCAATACGGGATGCTCATTGCTGTGGGTGTGCCAACGAAGGGAACTCAAGGCACGGAGATCAGCATGATTACCTTCCAGCCCGGGCTGGAGCGCACTCGCTATTCAAAACAGCACCTGCACGCCGACGAGTTACCTTTTTTCACCGCAGGCACCCAACAGCTTGTGCTGAGTCAGGCAAATTTTGTCCTGGCACCTGCCATTTGCTATGAGTCATTGCAACCCATCCATGCCGAACAAGCCGCAGCGTCAGGCGCTCAGGTTTACCTGGCAAGCGTGGCCAAATCTGAGAGAGGGATTACGTCGGCTTACAGTCATTATCCGATGATTGCGAAACAGCATTCCATGACTGTGATAATGGCGAACTGTATCGGTGCCGCCGACGATTTTGTAGCCGCTGGTTGTTCTGCCATCTGGAACAGTGACGGTGAACTCGTTTGCAGCGCCGACGCCTTTCAAGAGGCATTAGTTGCGTACGACATACAGACTGGAGAAGCGAGCATTTTCAGCCTGGTTTGAAACCTGTTCATGCTCACCTGAACTGAATGTGCCGTGGCAACTCCACGGTATGCGCGTTTCAGGTCTGTTTTGTACAACAACGCCATTTGAAAAATAAAAATGAAAGCAGTGTTTGTCGTTACGCTCTTGGTTTTATGGACAATTCAAACGCCACGCGCCTTCGCGGATAATGTTAATGGTAAAAATCTTTGAACGGCTGATGGACCCGCTCGCCTAATGATCAGCTTGTGAAAACTCGCACAGGCAATGTACCAATACCGGCACACTCCGAGAGGTGATCAACGTGGCTAAAGACGAGAAGAAAAAAAGTGAAGCTTCGAGCGCCAGCAAGGACCTGAAAAGCAAAAAGTCTTCACCGGCAAAGAAATCAGCGGCGGCCTCGGCTCTTTCAAAATATTCCGACAAGAAAGACAAGAAAAAAGACGCCGAACCGAAGAAATCTGCAAAAAAAGCTGATAGCAAGCCAGATAAGGCCAAGAAATCAGACAAGGCAGATAAACCGGCAAAAAAGAAAAAGTGACATCTGCTATCCGCTAGGGCTTTACGCCCTAGCTTCCTCAAGCCATGCTGGCTTCGCTGATGAGACCCTGACAAATCATCACATCCAGATCAGCAACACTCGGAAATCGCGCACCGGCGGCCGCCTCACTCCGATGAGGTAAAAGCCCTGCACTGTTCAGTATTCCGCCAATTAGTCGATACTTGAAATACCCCTTAGCAATTGGCGCGCCCCAATGGATCAGATTCTTTCCCTTCTCTCCGATACCATTCCCAAAGCCCAAACCCTTGAGCAGCTCACCCGTCCCTTGCTGACCCTGCTCAGCCAGATTACCGGTATGGAGTCGACGTATCTGACGACCATTGATACCGACGAAGGTGTGCAGCGTGTCGAGTTCGCACGCAATGTCGGTGAAATGGTGATTCCTGAAGGGCTGGTCGTGCCGTGGGCAGACACGCTGTGCAAGCGGGCGCTGGATGAGAATCGGATGTACTCGGATAACGTAGCCGAGTGTTGGGGCGACTCGGAGGCCGCCGCGGCGTTGGGCATCAGAACTTACGTGAGCGCGCCCATCCGATCCCAGGATGGGCAGGTGCTGGGGACGGTCTGTGCCGCCAGTTCGGCTCAGGTGACCCGCGCTCCTGAAGTGGAGCCCTTGTTGAAGCTGCTCTCAGGTTTGCTGGGCTATGCCCTTGAACGTGGGCTGCTCGTTGAGCGACTCCAGGCTGCCAACGCCGAGTTGACCAAGCTGGCCTTGACCGATCCCCTCACCGGCCTGTCCAACCGGCGTGCCATTCTGAACGATGCCGCACGCCTGTTCGCCTTGGCGCAGCGGGAGAAAAAGTACGTACTGATCGGTGTCATCGATCTGGATGGGTTCAAGTTCATCAACGATACCCGCGGCCACCTGGCAGGCGACGAGTTATTGCGTGGTCTGGCCACCCAGCTGCAGCATGGCCTTCGAACCAGCGACATCATCGGGCGTACGGGAGGCGATGAGTTCATCGTGATCGCCCTGGGTACGCCCTCCGAACATTCAGACCTGGCAAAAGACATGCAGCATGCCGCCAACCTGCTTCAGGATCGCCTGTCCAAAGCGACGATAGGCCGATATGAGTTGGGCCATGGTCTTGGTGATATTCAATACACCGGCGCGAGTGTTGGGGTCGTGGCAGTCACACCGGGCAGCATGACTGTCGACGAGGCCACAAAGCTGGCCGACCGCGAGATGTACAGGGTGAAACAGCAGCGAAACGCTCAACGGTTGCAGTAATGACGTCTGCGGTCTTTTAAAAAGCCCCTTCGTTCAAGCCTGATCCACCGCCTCGACCACGCCCTTGTCCTCACCCAGGAACCCGCCACTCTGATGCTGCCACAGCCGCGCATAGACGCCGTTTCTGGCAAGCAATTCGGTGTGGGTGCCCTGCTCGATGATGCGGCCGTCATCCATGACGATCAGCCGGTCCATGGCCGCAATCGTGGACAGCCGATGGGCGATGGCGATCACGGTCTTGCCCTGCATCATTTCATCGAGGCTTTCCTGAATGGCCACCTCGACTTCCGAGTCCAGCGCGCTGGTGGCCTCGTCAAGCAGCAGGATCGGCGCATTCTTGAGCATCACCCGGGCAATCGCCACGCGTTGGCGCTGGCCGCCCGACAACTTGATGCCCCGCTCGCCCACCAAGGTGTCGTAGCCGGTGTGACCTTGCCGGTCGCTCAGTTGGCTGATGAATTCATCGGCCTGGGCATTGGCCGCGGCGCTGCGGATTTGCGCGTCGGTCGCATCCGGACGGCCATAGGCGATGTTGTCGCGAATGGAACGGTGCAGCAGCGAGGTATCCTGCGTGACCATGCCGATGGCGCTGCGCAGGCTGTCTTGCGTCACGTGTGCGATGTTTTGGCCATCGATGCGGATCTCCCCGCTGTCGACGTCATAGAAGCGCAGCAGCAAGTTGATCAGCGTGGATTTGCCGGCGCCGGAGCGGCCAACCAGGCCGATTTTTTCACCGGGGCGGATGCTCAGGCTCAGGCCATCGAGCACCTGGCGTTCGCCGTTGTAGTTGAAGTTCACCTTGTCGAAGGTTACCGCGCCACCGGAAGTCACCAGCACGCTGGCGTCCGGCGCGTCCTGCACCTTGGTGCCGAGGGTCAGCGTCGCCATGCCGTCCTGCAGGGTGCCGATGCTCTCGAACAGCGAGGTCATTTGCCACATGATCCAGTTCGACATGCCGTTGATACGCAAAGCCATGGCGATGATTGCCGCCACGGCACCTGCGCCGACCTCCCCCTGGTGCCATAGCCACAGCGCATAACCTCCTGCCCCCATGATCAACGCTACCACCAACGCCTGGTTGACGATCTCGAACTGGCTGACCAGGCGCATCTGTCGGAAGCCGGTCAGCTTGAAGTCCTCCATCGCTGCACGCGCGAAGTGCGCTTCACGATTGGAGTGGGAGAACAGTTTCACCGTCGTGATGTTGGTGTAGGCGTCCGAGATACGCCCGGTCATCATCGACCGCGCATTGGCCTGCTCCTGCCCGACTTTCCCCAAGCGGGGCACGAAGTACAGCATGGCCAGCGCGAACAACACGACCCAGGCAACGAACGGCAGCATCAGTTTCAGCGCAAAGCCGCCGGCCAGGGCGATGATCGCAATGAAGTACACCCCGATCCCGGGCACGATCTCGATCAGGGTGAACAGCACGTCGCGCACCGCCAGCGCCGTCTGCATGACCTTGGTGGTGACCCGGCCGGAAAACTCATCGGAAAAGAACGACAGGCTTTGCCGCAGCATCAGACGATGGAAATCCCAGCGCAACCGCAGCGGCAAGTTAATCGCCAATATCTGGTGCTGCACCATCGTGCGCAACGCCACCAGCCCGACACTGGTCACCATGACGATGCCCATGCCCCACAACACGCGACTTTCCTGGGCCGCCGCCTCCCCGCCCGCCTGCCAGGTCGAGAGCAAGTCCACGACCTGCCCGAGGAAGGAAAATAGCCAGGCTTCGTAAATCGACACCGCGGCGCTGAGCAGCGCAAGCGCAAGGACGTAACCGCGGGCGCCCCGTGTACAGGCCCACAGGAAGCGGGCCAGTCCGTCGGGTGGCGGTGGTACCTCGTCAGGAGGAAATGGGTCGAGCCTTCGTTCAAACACACGAAGCATGGAGTTCTCCAAATCGATCAAAGTGAGGGGATTCTGCCATTGATCGGTAGCTTTGAGGGTTTTGCGGGGTTGAAGTGTGGCGCTGTTGGCCGATTGTCATGAAGTTTTAGTTGCCGGGTTCAACGCTCGAAGAGGCTCTTATTTTTCGTATTGACATATCGGTAAATCTCGATATCCTCGACTCATGGACTTACTCGAAATCTTCAAAGCCCTCTCAAACCCTACGCGACTTGAAATCTTGCAAGGTTTGAAGGATCCCGCAAAGAACTTCCCTCCTCAGGATGAAGGTGACGTTCTCGTGGTGGGCGTCTGCGTCAGCAGTATTCAGCAAGGTATCGGACTGTCGCAGTCGACGGTCTCTGGCTACCTTGCAACGCTGCAGCGTGTGGGCTTGGTCGAAGTCAGGCGCATTGGACAGTGGACCTACTACAAGCGAAACGAAGCAACCATCCGTGTTCTTGCTGAGCTCATAGGGAAAGAGCTGTAATTTTTTACCGCATGATATCGAGATATCTCGATATCCCTTTTTATCGATATGAGGTTTCACAATGAAAGCGATGATCCTTAAAGCATTTGGCGGCCCTGAATCATTTGAATTGCGCGACGTGCCCAAGCCGGTGCCGCGTGCGGGACAAGTCCTGGTGCGGGTACATGCCACCTCCATCAATCCATTGGATTACCAGGTTCGACGTGGCGACTACCCCGACCTGGTCCCACTGCCAACCATTACCGGACACGACGTTTCCGGCGTCGTCGAAGCCGTTGGGCCGGGTGTGACGAACTTCGTTCCAGGAGACGAGGTCTGGTACACCCCGCAAATATTTGACGGCCCGGGAAGTTATGCCGAGTACCACGTTGCAGCCGAAAACATTATCGGCAAGAAGCCTGCCTCACTCAGCCACCTTGAGGCGGCGAGCCTGACCCTGGTGGGTGGGACGGCGTGGGAAGCACTGGTCGTGCGTGCAGCGCTCAGAGTCGGGGAAAGCATTCTTATACACGGTGGTGCCGGAGGGGTCGGCCATGTGGCGATCCAGCTCGCAAAAGCAATAGGCGCAAAAGTGTTCACGACCGTGCGCGAAGCAAACGTTGAGTTCGCACGTAACATGGGTGCCGATGTGATCATCGACTACGAAAAAGAAGATTACGTTGACGCCGTCATGCGGGAAACGGGTGGTCGTGGCGTTGATGTCGTGTTCGACACCATCGGCGGCAACGCCTTGACGCGCAGCCCCGACGCGCTCGCGCAACTTGGCCGCGTGGTCACGATCGTCGACATTGCACAACCACAAAACGTCGTTCAGGCCTGGGGCAAAAACGCGAGTTATCACTTCGTTTTCACACGACAGAATCGCGGCAAGCTTGATGAATTGAGCGCTTTGATAGAGCGCGGTCAGCTGCGGCCACACGTCGGCGCTGTCTATTCACTCGCCGACCTGGCGCTCGCCCATGCCCGGTTGGAAAGTCCCAACAACGGCCTTCAAGGCAAAGTCGTGATCGCAGTGGAGCCATCGCTCATCTCGTAAGTGTGTCTAGTCCTGAAATAGGTTTACACCTGTTTCAGCCTCAAAACGCCCGATGCACCGCATCGGGCGTTTTGTATTTCAGCGACAGATGAGGCCGCTCGTTGTTATAGATCTGCACCGACTCGTCCACCATCCGGATGGCCTCTGCAAAATCTTTGGGGCGATACAGCAATAACTCGTTTTTCAAAATCCCGTTCACACGCTCAGCCAATGCGTTTTGGTAGCAGTCGTAGCCATCGGTCATTGAGCAGGTGATGCCGTATTTGGCATGCAGCCGCTGATAAAGCTCGGAGCAGTATTGGGCGCCTCTATCCGAGTGATGCACCAGGCGTTGCTCCGTTGTCCGCTGCCTGAGGGCTTTGTTGAACGCCTGGATCACCGATTCGGTGTGCAAGCTTTCATGGACATGGTGCCCCACGATTTTTCGGGAGTACGCATCGGTGATCAAACTCAGATAAGCCACACCCGTTTGCGTCGGTAAGTAGGTGATGTCCGCAACCCATACTTGCTCTGGCGCCTTGGCGACTACCTGAATAGGCCCATCTTTGAGCAGGTTTGGATGCCGGTGAAAGCGATGATGGCTGTCTGTCGTTTTGTGATAGGCCCGTCTGCGGGGAACCAGTTCGCGCCGATCTCGCAAGATATCGAATAAACGGTCTCGACCAACCTTTACGGACACTTCTGGCTCAGTGCGCATTAGATTGTGAAGTTTTCGGGTGCCAAGGCGCGGCTGCCTAAGTCGCTTTTCCCTCACGAATCCCATCACTTCCTGGGCATGACAGGCCCGGGCATCACACGCCCGGTTGCGCTTGTAATAAGCCTGACGGGAAATCCCCATGAACTGGCAAGCCCTACTGATGCTCAGGCCTTGGATCTGCCCTTGGGAGAGGACTTGCCGGATCGCTTTTTTACGACAGAAACACCGAAGTCGTTCTTCAAAACGTCAACGACGGCTTCGAAAAACTGAGCTTTCTGGTTGGCTTGGGCAAGCTTTTCTTCAAGCTCTTTGATTCGCTGTTCGGGTGTCAGCGGTTTATCGGGCTCATCCATGGAACGGGGTCTCTTGGAGCGAATGGACGCGCCTTGACTCCAGTCCTGCCGACCATGCCTGCGTAACCAGTTCAGTACGGTCGTTTTACCCTGAATGCCATAGCGCTCTTGAGCCTCTTTATAACTCAACTCGCCTTTTTCGACCTGATCGACGACCGACAATTTAAAGGTCAGCGTGTAATCACGCTGACTGCGCCTTTCTCCCGTATTCATTACTCCCTCCTGAGAATGGGTCAGAAGGTGTAAACCTTATTCAGGACGGGACAGTGAAAGGAAAAAGGGGGACAGAACTTGTAATCTGTCCCCCTTTTTCCACTCGTTCGATCTAAAGCATTTTCTCCAGACCAATCGCGTCGCTGAGCCAGGCTTTGAAGCTGCGCCATTTGCCGCCGGGTTCTTTGCGCAGGGTATACAGGCGGCCGTCGTCTTCGGCGATCCAGACGATTTCGCCGTTTTCCAGGCGAGCCTGGTAACTCACGGCCGGTGCCATGCCCTCCTCCGCCAGCTTGCGCATGTAGCCCGCCAATTCAGGGCTGTCGACCAGCACCCCGACCTCCGTATTCCAGAACACCGAACGCGGGTCGAAATTGAAGGAACCGATGAACACCTTCTGCTTGTCGAGGATCATGGCCTTGGTGTGCAAGCTGGAGTCCGAACCACCGCTGAAACCAAAGGAAGAGCCGCCACCGGGATCGTCCGGCTGGCGCCGCAGCTCATAGAGCTTCACGCCATGTTCGAGCAGGGTTTTGCGGTAAGGCGCATAGCCGCCGTGCACTGCCGGTACATCGGTGGCTTCCAGTGAGTTGGTCAGCAGCCGCACATCAACACCGGCGTCGGCACGCCCGAGCAGGTAGCGCATGCCCGGCTGTTGCGGGACGAAATACGCCGAGATCAGGATCAGCTCCTTGTTGACGCTGTCGAGTTCAGGCCGCAGTTGTGTGGCCATCAATAGCGCGCGGTTTGGTTCGCCATCGGCCAGTACTTTGCTCGGGGCATCCCACATTGCCGTGGCATGCGCCCAGATAAGCTGCCGACGCCAGGTCGCGAGTTGCGGTTGCGTCCGGTAGGTCATGAGGTGGTCGAACAGGGCCTTGTTTTCGATCCGGGTGCTCTGCAGCGATTGCTCCAGGCGTTGGCGGCTCTGGGTCAAGTCTTCGGCTGTCGGCTTGTTGATCAGGAAGTCACTGATCGGCTGGCTCAGGGCGCTGTTCCAGTATTGATCGAAGCTATGGCCCAATTGCTCGGAAACCGGGCCGAAGCACAACAGGTCCATGTCGGTGAAATTGAGGTCGGGCTTGGCATCGAAATATTCATCCCCCAGGTTGCGCCCGCCGACGATCGCCGCGCTGTTGTCGGCCAGCCACAGTTTGTTATGCATGCGCCGGTGCTGTTGGGACAGATTGAGCAGTCGGCCCATGGTGCGGGTGACCAGGGTGCTGCGCCCGAGATGCAGAGGATTGAAGACACGGACATGGATGTTCGGGTGCACGGCCAGGGTCGCGATGACTTCTTCCTGACCGTCGCTGGCGGTGTCATCGAGCAGTAGGCGAACCCGTACGCCACGATCGGCGGCCAGCAGCATTTCACGTACCAGTGCCCGGGTGCTCAGCCCGTTATGCACAATGTAGTACTGCACATCGATGCTTTTCTGCGCGTTGCGGATCAACTCGGCACGCGCGCGGAACGCTTCACTGCTATTCGGCAGCAGGCGAAAACCCGAGCGTCCCTGATGCCGGGCGGCCTCTGCCTGGATCGAGCGCCCGAAAGCCGAATCAGCAGCGGGTATTGCCTCGCTGAAGTCACGGGGCAAGCGTGTGGTGACGCAGCCAGCGAGAATCAGTGCAAGCATCAGGGTGAGGAAGAACTGGGATGTGGGCAAGGCGCTCGTCCTCAACCTCGATGGGTGGGCAATCGGCACATCTCAGTCTAGTAAACCCAGACTCTTGTTCCACATTTAAAACAAATTCGTAATTCCCCCTCCTCGGATTACTTAAAAAGGTACTTCACGGGTTACCGGGAAAGAGTTTCAAACCCTTTTAAACGTCAACCAAGCCCCCCAGAACAAGCTGCTGAAAAAACGTGTCGCGTCCCCGAATCCGGCGTCGTTCAGCAGTTTTTGCACCGCTGCCTCAGAATGTGGCGGATCAGCGCCCTGGAGGATTTTCCCCAGTTTGACTTTCACCTCATCCGGGCCAGCCCCCTGCTGCCGCCACCGCTGGCCCCAAGCGGCCAGCAATAGCGGTTGGCTGGCATAAGCGTATTGGTTGCCCGCGACAATCAACGGCGCACCCGGCTTCAGATGAGCGCGAATGGATTGCAACAGTTGGTGTTTGGCATCATCCCCCTCCAGATGATGCAGGACACCGATCAACGTAGCGGCATCGTAGGACTGGTCTGCGTCGAGATCTTCAATGTGCCCCAGATGCAGGTCCGTTCTTTCAAGCAAGTTGTTCAGCTTTAACTGATGCTTCGCTGACTCCAGCATGGGTTCGGATGGATCAACCGCCGTGAAGCGCCAACCCGGTTCCAGGGTTGCCATGGCAATGATTTCCTGCGCCGTGCCTCCAGCGCCAACGATCAGTATCTTCGCCGAGGCTGTCGTGCTGAGGCTTGCCGCCAGCATGCAGGCAGCAAGGTCATGACAGGCGTCATACCCCGCGAGTGCAATACGGCTCTGGCGTCCGTACTCATTGGCCCGTGCGGTATCAAATTTTTCAGCTGGGTTGAGCGGTAATGATTTCAAGGTGGTTCTCCATGTCCTTGAACCAAGTTAAGGCAGACCTTTCCATAATAAAAATTCATTAATTTCATGCACTGAATTCCTCTCAGGAATAACTCCATGTATTAGCAATATTTAACAAACCTCATGAACCCGTGCCCCGTCCAGCGCCCAATTGTTGGATCACTGCTTCGGCGGGCCTGTTTCTCCAGATCGCTCGCTATGTTCGCTAACGAACAGACCAACCGCCCTCCTGCCCCTCACACTCGAAGCTGAAAAGCCACGTCAAAAAGGCGCTGCTCGGTGCTGGCGCAATGCGTTGGCGCACCTTTCAAATGCGCGCAATTTCAGGCGTGCGTTTCTGGCACAGGACCTTATGAACAGCATATGGACACGCATCCAAAGGGTGTTTACTCGCTCGCCTGGCTTTTGGCGAACCGGACAATTTTCCCCACCTAAATTCAAGTACGAGCCGATCTTGCGCTCGGAGCTTTTCAGTGCCGATCAGATGGCCAGCCACGGCATCACCCTGGCCGGGCAGCATCGTCTGACCTCCCTGTCCTCGCGGGACTCGATGCTGCGCAGGCTCGATGACAACGAGCAATTACTCAAACGCAGTTGTACCGCGCTGTCCAACGCGCAGTTGTCCAGCCGACGGGTAACGCCCGCAGCGGAATGGTTGCTGGACAACTTCTTTCTGGTCGAAGAGCACATTCGAACCGCCCGCTCGCACCTGCCCAAAGGCTACAGCCGCGAGTTGCCACGCCTGATCAACGGCCCGTCCGCCGGGCTGCCTCGGGTCTATGACATCGCACTGGAGACCATTTCCCATGGCGACGGTCGCGTTGATGAACAAAGCCTGTGCCGCTTCATTGTTTCCTATCAGACCGTGATGCCCCTAGCGCTGGGCGAGCTGTGGGCGGTACCGATCATGTTGCGTCTGGCGCTGATCGAAAACCTGCGGCGAGTGGCCTCGCGGGTCATGGCCAACGCCGATGACCGCAATATGGCCGATGACTGGGCCGAGCGCCTGATCGAAACCTCGGAACGCGACATCAAGAGCGTGGTGTTGACCGTGGCCGACATGGCCCGCTCCGCGCCACCCATCACCGCCGCCTTTGTCGCCGAGTTCACCCGCCGCCTGCAGGGCCAGAGCACTGCCCTGGCCCTGCCCTTGAACTGGATCGAGCAACTGCTCAGCGAGACCGGGTCGAGCATCGAACGCCAGGTGCAGCTCGACGCGCAACAACAGTCAGCGGACCAGGTGTCCATCAGCAACAGCATCGCCAGCCTGCGTTTCTTGTCCGCCACTGACTGGCGCGAGTTCGTCGAGTCGATGAGTCATGTCGATCAGATACTCAGGGAAGACCCGGCGGCCGTTTATCCGGCGATGGATTTCAGCACCCGGGACAGCTATCGGCATGTCATTGAGCGCCTCGCCCGAAGAAGTCCCCAACATTCGGAAATCCAGGTCGCCCGCACCGCGATCAACCTCGCCGCCAGCGCACAGGCCAAGGTTGACTGCCCAGTGCTGGCCCGCCACGTCGGGTATTACCTGATCAGCGCAGGCCTGCCCACGCTGGAGCGACGACTTGGCGCCCGGGTGCCACTCCATGAGCGCTGGAACCGTTTGTTGCAGCTGTCGCCACTGATGTTTTACCTGGCGCCGGTGGCTTTTCTCACGCTCATCTTCGCCTGGCCACTGCTGGCCTCCGCGTGGCGCGACGGGATGGCAGATGCGGCGCTTCTGTTACTGGCGATCCCCTGCCTGGTCATGACCAGTCGACTGGCGATCAGCCTGATCAATTGGTTGGTGACGTTCAGTCTGGTGCCGGCGGTATTGCCGAAAATGGATTACGCCGGGGGTATTCCCGATGAGGCGAGAAGCCTGGTGGTGATCCCGACGCTGATTGCCAGCCTGGCCGACGTGGACGAACTGGTGGAAGGCCTTGAAGTGCGCTTTCTGGCCAACCGCGACAACAACCTGTATTTCGCCTTGCTCAGCGATTTTCTCGATGCCGCGCAAGAAACCGAGCCCCAGGATGCCGAACTGCTGACCCAGGCCAGCCGTGCAATCACCCTGCTCAACCAGAAATACGCGGACGGCCTCAGCGACCGCTTCTTTCTGCTGCACCGGCCGCGGCGCTGGAACGCGAGCGAACGGGTGTGGATGGGGCATGAGCGCAAACGCGGCAAGCTGATCGAGCTCAACGCCCTGTTGCGTGGCCAGGGGCAGGACCGTTTCGATGCCATCGTCGGCGACATCACCCCGTTGAGCACGGTGCGTTACGTGATCACCCTGGACACCGACACCCTGCTGCCCCGCGATGTCGCCCGCCAATGCGTGGCGGCGATGATGCACCCGTTGAATCGGCCGTTGTTTGATCGTGCCGGTGAGCAGATCGTCTCCGGCTACGCGGTGTTGCAACCGCGAGTAGGCATCAGCCTGACCAGCGCCACGCGCTCGGTCTACGCCCGACTGTTTGGCAGCGACGCCGGGGTAGACCCTTACACCCGGGCAGTGTCAGACGTTTATCAGGACCTGTTCCAGCAAGGCTCGTTCATCGGCAAGGGCATCTACGACGTGGATGCGTTCACCGGCGCCCTGGAAGGCTGCCTGCCGGACAACCAGATCCTCAGCCACGACCTGATCGAAGGCTGTTATGCCCGCTCCGGGCTGCTCAGCGATGTGCAACTCTACGAGCAATACCCCTCGCGCTTCGGGGCCGATGTCAAACGCCGCCATCGCTGGGTTCGCGGCGACTGGCAACTGCTGCCGTGGACACTGCCCTGGGTACGCAACGCCGACGGCAATTGGGTGCACAACCGGCTGAGCGTGATGGCGCGCTGGAAGATTCTCGACAACCTGCGCCGCAGCCTGGAACCGCTGGCGCTGGTGCTGATGCTGTCATGGGGCTGGTTTGCCAGCAGCGCGCCTTTCAACTGGTCGCTCACCGTGATCGGGCTGCTGGTGATTCAACCGTTGCTGCGGGCGGTGACCGACCTGATGCAACCCGTCGCCGATGTGCCCTACGGCCAATACGTGCGCGCGGTGCTCGGCGATCTGGGGCAGGACCTGGCCCGGGCTGGTCTGACCCTCGCGTGGCTGCCCTTCGAGATGTTCTACAACGCCGATGCGCTCCTGCGCTCGCTGTGGCGAATCGGCTTCAGCCGACGCCTGCTGTTGCAATGGCAACCCTCGCGGGAGGTGGAGCGTGCCACTGAAAACCGGCTGTCCGCTCTCTATCGGCAGATGTGGATTCAGCCGCTGGTGGTCCTGGTTTCACTGGGCTTGCTGGCGGATAACCCACAGACGCTGGCCATCGCCAGTCCGCTGCTGCTGGCATGGCTGGCGGGGCCGTGGATCGCCTGGCGACTCAGCTCGCCCCCCGGGCAGTCGACCTTCGCACCGTCGGCGGACCAATTGCGTTTCCTGCGGTTGCTGGCGCGCAAGACCTGGGCGTTCTTCGATCAATACGTCGGGCCTGAGGATCACTGGCTGCCACCGGACAACGTGCAGGAAGAACCGAAGCCCGCGATTGCCCATCGCACCTCGCCGACCAACATGGGCATGTCCCTGCTGGCGCATCTGGCCGCGCACGACTTCGGTTACTTGAGCACCGAACGGTTGCTGTCGCGACTGGCGGCATCGCTGGACAGCATGGACGGCCTGGAGCGTTATCGGCAGCACTTCTACAACTGGTACGACACGCAGACCCTGGAGCCGCTGCACCCGCATTACGTCTCCACCGTCGACAGCGGCAACCTGGCGGGGCTGCTGCTGACCTTGAGCGTCGGCCTGAGGCAGCTTGCTGACGCTCCGATGTTCGGCCCCTCCGTGGTCAAAGGCCTGCGCGATACCCTGAACATCCTGGCAGATGCCCGGCGCGCCTCGGGCGCGGATGAAACCGCCCTGAACCCACTGACAAAAGCTCTTGAGCATGCCTCACCAGTAGAGACAACCGATGCTCTGACAGACCTGCTGAACACGGCCCGCCTGAGGGTAGACGACAGCCCCGCAGACACCGACGAGGAAAGCCTCTACTGGCGCGAAACGTTTCTGCGTCAATGCAGCGACTGGACAGAAGAACTGCAGCGCTTTCGCCTCCCCGCCCCGCTGGCCGCCATGCATCCGCCTGGCACCTTGCGCCAATGGGCCGCGCTGAACCCCGCTGACTGGGCAGCCGAGCATCACGTTCAAATCGAACAGGTGCGCCGTATCGCCGGCAAGCGGATGGAAGATCTGGAGCGGCTCGCGTTGCTGTCGTCATCGCTGGCGCAGATGGACTTTTCATTGCTTTACGACAATCAGCGCGACCTGTTCGTCATCGGTTACAACGCCGAGGAACTCAGGCTCGACAGCGGTTACTACGACTTGCTGGCCTCCGAAGTGCGGCTGACCAATTACGTGGTCATCGCTCAAGGACAAATCCCCCAGCGTGCCTGGTTCACCCTGGGCAGGCTTCTGGGGGAGAACGCGGGGGTGCCGACGTTGCTGTCCTGGTCGGGTTCGATGTTTGAATACCTGATGCCCATGCTGGTCATGCCCAACTATGACGGCAGCCTGCTGGACCAGACTTGCCGCGCCGCGGTAGCGGTACAGATCGAACACGGCGATTTGCTGGGCATTCCGTGGGGCGTTTCGGAGTCGGGTTATTACACCCTCGATGCGCATTTGAATTACCAGTATCGCGCCTTCGGCGTTCAGGCCCTTGGGCTTCAGCGCGGGTTGAGCAATGACGTGGTCATCGCCCCCTACGCCAGCGCCCTGGCGTTGATGGTCAACGCCGATGCGGCTTGCGTGAACCTGCAACGGCTCGCCCAGCAAGGCTCGTCGGGACGGTTCGGTTTATATGAAGCGGTGGACTACACCGAGGCTCGCTTACCGCGCGGCCAGAGCAACGCCGTGGTCCGCTCGTTCATGGCTCACCACCAGGGCATGAGCCTGCTGGCCTTGACCAGTCGCTTGCTCGATCAACCCATGCAACGACGATTCGAGGCTGACCCGGCGCTGCAATCAGCCCTCTTGCTGTTGCAGGAACGGGTGCCGAAATCCGCTGCGCCGTACCTGCAAACCGCACAGTCGCCCGTGCTCGGTGATGAAGGCCTGGGCCAGGACACCGGGCTTAGGGTGTTCGCTGACCCGGGCAGTAAACGTCCCGCCGTGCAGTTGCTGTCCAACGGTCGCTACCACGTCATGCTCACCAGCGGTGGCGGTGGCTACAGCCGCCGCCACGACATGGCCGTCACCCGTTGGCAGGAAGACACGTCCCAGGACAACTGGGGAATGTTCTGCTACTTGCGCGATGTGCAGTCCAATGCGGTCTGGTCGGCCGCGCATCAGCCAACGTTGCAACAACCCGAGAGTCATGAGGCTATCTTCAGTGACTCCCGTGCAGAGTTCCGGGCGCGCAACCTGGATTTCGACACTCACCTGGAGATTGTCGTCTCGCCTGAGGACGACATCGAACTGCGCCGCCTGCGGGTCACCAACCGCGCATCAGCGGCCAGGACGCTTGAAATCACCACCTATGCCGAGGTGGTGCTGACATCCACGGCCAGCGATGCCATGCATCCGGCGTTCAGCAAGCTGTTCGTGCAAACCGAACTGCTGCCGGAGCTCCAGGCGATTGTCTGCAGCCGCCGTCCACGATCCAGCGACGAAGCGACGCCGTGGATGTGCCATTTGCTGGCGGCACACGGCGTGGACATCAAGGCGATCTCCTATGAAACCGACCGTGCCCGGTTCATTGGCCGCGGGCGCAGCCTGGTCTCACCGGCGGCGCTCGATGCCGATTGCCTGGACTTGTCCGGCAGCGCAGGCCCGGTGCTGGACCCGGTGGTCGCAATCCGCTGCCGGTTTACCCTGCAACCCGGCCAGCAGGCCACCATCGACCTGGTCACCGGCGTCGCCGACACCCGTGCTGACTGCCTCTACCTGATCAACAAATACCGCGACCGCCACCTCGCCGACCGGGTGTTCGACCTGTCCTGGACCCATAGCCAGGTGCTCCTGCGCCAGCTCAACATCTCGTTGGCCGACGCCCGGCTGTTCGAACAGATGGCCTCGTCGCTGCTGTATGCGAACGCCTCGATGCGCGCCGACAACGCCGTACTGATCGCCAATCGGCGCAATCAGTCGGGGCTCTGGGGTCAGGTCATCTCCGGCGACCTGCCCATCGTCTTGCTGCAAATCCAGAGCCTGGACAACATCGCCCTGGTGCGGCAGTTGATCCAGGCCCACGCCTACTGGCGGCAAAAAGGACTGGTGGTCGACCTGTTGATCTGGAACGAAGACCAGGCCGGCTATCGCCAGCAACTGCAGGACGCGATCATGGGCCTGATCACCTTAGGCAGTGAAGCCACGCTGGTGGATCGTCCGGGGGGGATTTTTGTGCGTGCGGTGCAACAGCTATCGAACGAAGATCGCGTGCTGGTGCTCTCGGCCGCCAGACTGGTACTGAATGAAGGTTCCGGCAGCCTCGCCGAACAGATTCATCGCCGCAAGGTATCGCCGGTGCACGCGCCCTTCATTGCAATGCGCAATTATCAAGCGAGCCCGGCCGTGGCTTGGCCCAAACCTTCAGCACTGCTACTGGACAACGCGTATGGCGGATTCAGCGCCGATGGCAGTGAATACATCATCAGCGGGCTGGCGAGCCAATCGACGCCGGCGCCATGGGTCAATGTGATTGCCAATGCACAATTTGGCACGGTGGTCTCGGAGACCGGTAGCGCCTACACCTGGGCCGAAAACGCCCATGAGTATCGCCTCACGCCCTGGCACAACGACCCGGTCACCGATCGCGGCGGTGAAGCCATTTATCTGCGGGATGAAGAGACCGGGCACTTCTGGTCTGCCGCACCTTTACCCTGCCCCGGCAAAGGCCCCTACCAGACCCGCCATGGTTTCGGTTACAGCGTGTTCGAACATGAAGAAGACGGCATCTACAGCGAGCTGTGGATCTACGTGGCGCTGGACGCACCGATCAAGTTCATGCGGCTACTGCTGAGCAACCGCTCGGGACGCAGCCGGTCACTGTCGGTCACCGGGTATGTGGAATGGGTGCTGGGCGATCTGCGCAGCAAGTCGGCGATGCATGTGGTCACCCAATCCGATCCGGCCACAGGCGCCCTCTTCGCCCGCAACGCCTACTCGGTGGAATTTTCCGAGCGCGTGGCGTTCTTCGACACCGACACGGTCGATCACGGTGTCAGCGGTGACCGTACGGAATTTGTTGGACGTAGCGGCACCCTGGCCTCGCCGGCAGCGATGCAACACGCCGGATTGTCCGGGCGCGTGGGCGGCGGGCTGGACCCTTGTGCGGCCCTGCAAGTGTCGGTCGAGCTCGTCGATGGCCAGAGCAAGGAAGTCATCCTGCGCCTGGGCGCGGCCACCTCGAGCAACGCCGCCAGCCAACTGGTGCAGCGCTATCGGGGCAACATGGTCGCCGCCGAACAATTGCACCAGGTCCGCGAACACTGGCGCTCCTTGCTCGGGGCCATACGTATTGAAACCGCTGCGCCGGCGGTCGATGTCATGGTCAACGGCTGGTTGATGTATCAGGTCATCGCCTGCCGCTTCCAGGCCCGCAGCGGTTTCTACCAGTCGGGCGGCGCCATCGGCTTTCGCGATCAGTTGCAGGACAGCATGGCAATGATCCATGCCGATCCGGCGGCCGTGCGTGCCCATCTGTTGCTGTGCGCCGCTCATCAGTATGCAGAGGGTGACGTGCAGCATTGGTGGCACCCGCCGATGAACCGAGGGGTTCGCACTGCTTGCTCCGATGACTTCCTGTGGCTGGTGGCGGCCACCAACCGCTACGTCGAAATGACTGGGGACGTGGCTGTACTGGAAGAGCGCACCGGCTACCTGGAAGGACGCCAATTGTCAGCCGGCGAAGAGTCTTACTACGACCTCCCGGGGGCTTCGCCGCTGCAAGAGTCTCTGTACCAACACTGCGTGCGTGCCATCGAACATAGCCTGCTCCGTGGCCAGCACGGGCTGCCGCTGATGGGCTCCGGCGACTGGAACGATGGCATGAATCGCGTCGGCCATCTGGGAGAAGGTGAAAGTGTCTGGCTGGGTTTCTTCAGCCACCAGGTGTTGATGCAATTTGCGCTGATCGCCCGCCTGCAAGGTGATCAGGCCTTCGCCAAACGCTGCAGCGACAGCGCCGCGGCACTGCAACACAATCTTGAGCACAGCGCCTGGGACGGCGCATGGTACCGCCGAGCCTGGTTCGACGACGGGCAACTGCTCGGCTCGGCGAGCAACGAAGAATGTCGCATCGACTCCATTGCACAAAGCTGGTCGGTGCTTTCCGGGGCCGGTTCTGCCGAGCGCCAGATCAAGGCCATGCAGGCACTGGACCAGCATCTGATCAAACGCGACATCCGCGCCGTGCTGCTGCTCGACCCACCGTTTGACAAGGGGGCGCTGGACCCGGGCTACATCAAGGGCTACGTCCCCGGCGTGCGCGAGAATGGCGGGCAGTACACCCACGCGGCCGTTTGGGCGGGCATGGCGTTCGCGCAATTGGGGGATGCCGGCAAAGCGTGGGAGGTGCTGAACCTGATCAATCCCGCCGCCCCTGGCAACGTCGCGCGAATAGACACTTACAAGGTCGAGCCCTATGTCATGGCAGCCGACGTCTACGGCGCCCCGCCCCATGCCGGGCGAGGCGGCTGGACCTGGTACACCGGGTCGGCCGGCTGGATGTATCGGCTGATTGTCGAGTCATTGCTCGGCGTGCAACGCAGCGGTCGTACGCTGTGCCTTGAACCGTTGATACCCGCCGACTGGCCGGGCTTCAAGTTGCACTACCGCTTCGGCAGCACCTTTTACCACTTCGATGTGCGTCAGGGCAGTTCGGCCCGCACCTCGATGACCCTCGACGGCCAGCCGCTGAACGGCAATGTGCTGACGCTGGAAGACGATGGCCTGGAGCGTTGGGTTCGGGTCGATTGCCGCGCCCGCCTGCCCGGGCCTCAGACGCTGGAGTACGCGCATGCGGTCGATGAGTAGACATTGATCCCCAGCCGCGGCGTGCATGGGAGTACCCTGACTCGGTACTCACTCGCGCCACGGTGTCCTGTCCATGCCTGCTTCCCCCCAGCCAACCCACAATCACCTGCTCGCGGCGCTGCCAGCCGACGACCTGCAGCGCCTGGTTCCGCATCTGGAGCAGGTCAGCCTCGGGCTGGGTGATGTGCTGTATGAACCGGGGGATACCCTGCGCCACGTTTACTTCCCGACCGACGCCATCGTTTCGCTGCTGCACGTCACGGAAAACGGCTCGTCCGCGGAAATTGCCGTGGTCGGCAATGAAGGCTTGATCGGCATCGCCCTGTTCATGGGCGGCGAAAGCACTTCCAGCCGGGCGGTGGTACAGAGTGCCGGTGTTGCCTTTCGCCTGCCGGGGCAAAAGCTCAAGAAAGAGTTCAACCGCCACGGCGACCTGCTCCTGCTGATGCTGCGTTACACCCAGGCGCTGATCACGCAAATGTCCCAGACCGCGCTGTGCAATCGCCATCACTCGATCGATCAGCAATTGTGTCGATGGCTGCTGTTATCGCTCGATCGCCTGCCCGGCAACCGCCTGAACATGACCCAGGAACTGATCGCCAACATGCTCGGCGTACGCCGCGAAGGCGTCACCGAAGCAGCCGGCAAACTGCAGCGCCAGGGCGTCATCGAGTACAGCCGAGGGCAGATCACGGTACTCGACCGCCCCCGCCTGGAACAGCTCAGTTGCGAGTGCTATCTGGTGGTCAAGACCGAGACTGACCGTTTGCTGCATGACAGCCGCGGTCGAACGTCCATTAAGGGTTGATGGCGGCCACCCATGACTGGACAATGGCCGAAAACCACCCTTCATGGGCCGTTATCGTCCAGAAGCGGACGACCGCTCATACCGTGCACCCTGCTGATATTCACGAGGCGTACAGCCAAACTCGCGACGAAACACCGAGTGTAGATATTGTGCAGATTTGAAACCGCAGGTGCGGGCAACGTCCGCAATTGCGGTGTCGGTATTTTCCAGCCCGCTGGTGGCCGCCGCCAATTTGAAACGCAGAATCTCGTCGTGCACGCTGCAGCCTCGCTCAGTTCGAAAGTGCGATTCCAGCGATGAACGCGAGACGCCGACATAAGCCGCCACTTGCGCGGTCTTGATGCCCTGGCACGCATATTGGCGGATGAACAGCAGCGCTTGCATGACGTAGGGGTTGCCCAGCGGTTGGTGCAAACTCGACACCTGCACGTTGACCGCATCCGGCGGGATCAGGATTTGTGTGCCCATGGACGGCATGCCGTGCAGCATCTGGTGCAGTAGTTGCGCGGCGGTGCGGCCCATGGTTTCGGTGCCCTGGATGACCGAGCTCAGGGGGACACGGGTCAGGCTGCGTGTCAGGGGGTCGTTGTCGATACCGATCAACGCCACCTGCTCCGGCACGGCGATTCCGGCGGTGAGGCAGGCTTGCAGCAACTGCCGGGCGCGGGCATCACTGACGGCGATGATACCGATGGGCTTTGGCAGGCTTTGCAGCCAGGCGATCAGTTGTTCGACGGCGCTGTCCCAGAGCGGTGCGCTGGTGCCCATGCCGCGATAGACCTCGGCGTGCAAGCCGTCACGTTGCATCAATCGTCGAAAGGATTTTTCCCGTTCCTGGGCCCAACGATTGGCCTGCGCTTCAGGCAGGCTGAAGCAGGCAAAACGCTGCAGCCCCGCCTCGATCAAGTGTTCGTAAGCCAGGGTGATCAGTGCGTTATTGTCGGTGGCGACGTAAGGAATGCCTTTCGGGTAGGCGCGTTCATCCTGATAGGACCCCCCCACTGCCACCACCGGCAACTTGATGTCGGCCAGCGCCTCGCCAATCAGCGGATCGTCGAAGTCGGCAATGATCCCGTCACCTTGCCAGCGCTCGATCCCCTTCAACCGGCAGAGAAAGTCCTCTTCCAGGAACAGGTCCCAGGACGCGCGGGTGCTGCTCAGGTAGTCGCCGATGCCGCTGATGATGCCCCGGTCATAGATCTTGCTCCCGTTGAACAACAGTGCGATGCGGTGAACAGGCGGTACTGTTTTCATTGTTTTTAGGCTTGTTCCGGGGCCCCTGTCACGGAGGCGGTTTGCACAGACTAGGCGCGCAGGCGACGAATCTCAATACGCAAAATCGCACCCTGCTTTGGTGATTTTCATAATCAGCAGGCAGGGGGCCGTTGCTAGTATCGAGACACCGCCAAGAACAACAAGGTCATTGCCCATGCAGTACTTCCCCGATGTCGACAAGATACGCTACGAAGGCCCTGCCAGCGATTCTCCCCTCGCCTTCCGCCACTATGACGCCGACAAAGTCATCCTCGGCAAACCCATGCGCGAACACCTGCGCATGGCTGCCTGTTATTGGCACACCTTCGTCTGGCCAGGTTCCGATGTGTTCGGTGCAGGTACATTCAAGCGCCCATGGCAACATGCCGGCGACCCGATGGAACTGGCCATTGGCAAGGCAGAAGCCGCATTCGAGTTCTTCTCCAAACTGGGTATCGATTATTACTGCTTCCATGACACGGATGTCGCCCCGGAAGGCAATTCGCTGAAGGAGTACCGCAACCACTTCGCGCAGATGATTGATCACCTGGAGCGACACCAGGAAGAAAGCGGCATCAAGCTGCTGTGGGGCACCGCCAACTGCTTCAGCAATCCGCGCTTTGCCGCCGGCGCCGCCAGCAATCCGGACCCCGAAGTGTTCGCCTTCGCCGCAGCCCAGGTCTTCAGCGCCATGAACGCGACCCAACGCCTGAAAGGCTCCAACTACGTGTTGTGGGGCGGTCGCGAAGGCTACGAAACCCTGCTCAATACCGATTTGAAACGTGAACGCGAGCAACTGGGCCGCTTCATGCGCATGGTGGTCGAGCACAAGCACAAGATCGGTTTCAAAGGCGACCTGCTGATCGAACCCAAGCCGCAGGAGCCGACCAAGCACCAATACGATTACGACAGCGCCACCGTGTTTGGCTTTCTTCAACAGTTCGGCCTGGAAAAGGAAATCAAGGTCAACATCGAGGCCAACCACGCGACCCTGGCAGGTCATAGCTTTCATCACGAGATTGCGACGGCCGTATCGCTGGGAATTTTCGGCAGCATCGACGCCAACCGCGGTGATCCGCAAAACGGCTGGGACACCGATCAATTCCCCAATAGCGTCGAAGAAATGACCCTGGCCACCTATGAAATTCTCAAGGCCGGCGGTTTCACCAATGGTGGCTACAACTTCGACTCCAAGGTTCGCCGCCAGAGCCTCGATGAGATCGATCTGTTCCACGGCCACGTCGGCGCAATGGACGTCCTCGCGCAGTCCCTGGAGCGGGCAGCCGCCATGGTGCAAGACGACCAGCTTCAGTTGCTCAAGGATCAACGCTACGCCGGCTGGCAGCAGCCGTTCGGGCAGGCGGTGCTGACGGGTGAGTTCAACCTTCAATCATTGGCCGAACATGCCTTCGCCAACGAATTGAATCCGCAGGCTGTCAGCGGCAGGCAGGAAATGCTCGAAAACGTCGTCAACCGGTTCATCTATCGCTGATCGCCAACGGTGTCCTCGGGCGCAACAACCCTGTGACATTCGCACGACAAATCTGTGTCCGCTGCGTCTGCCGATTCCCCTACAGTTCTATCAGCCCGAGATTCATCGTCAGGCAGTGTCTTTCAAACAAGAATAAAAGGACGCACCACCATGAAGAATGTAAAACGCGCGCTGTTGGCCAGTGCCCTGGCGCTGCTTTCGCTGCCAGTAATGGCCGATTCTGCCCACCCGAAAATCGGTTTCTCCATTGATGATCTGCGGCTGGAACGCTGGTCACGTGACCGCGATTACTTCGTTGCGGCGGCGGAGAAAATGGACGCCAAGGTCTTCGTTCAGTCGGCCGATGCCAACGAGCAAAAGCAGATTTCGCAAATCGAAAACCTCATTTCCCGTGGCGTCGATGTCATCGTCATCGTGCCGTTCAACGCCACGGTGCTGACCAACGCAGTGGCCGAAGCGAAGAAAGCCGGCATCAAGGTCGTGTCCTATGACCGCCTGATACTCAACGCGGATATCGACGCCTACATTTCATTTGATAATGAAAAGGTCGGCGAGATGCAGGCCGCCGGCGTGCTGCACGCGGCGCCCAAGGGCAATTACTTTCTGCTCGGCGGTGCGCCCACCGACAACAACGCAAAAGTCCTGCGCGAAGGTCAGATGAAAGTGCTGCAACCGGCCATCGACAAGGGTGATATCAAGATCGTCGGCCAACAGTGGGTGAAGGAATGGAACCCTACCGAAGCGTTGAGCATTGTTGAAAACGCCTTGACCCGCAACGACAACAAAATCGACGGTATCGTCGCCTCCAACGACGCCACGGCAGGCGGCGCCATCCAGGCACTGGCCTCTCAGCAACTGGCCGGCAAGGTGCCGATTTCGGGGCAGGACGCAGACCTCGCAGCAGTCAAGCGAGTGATCGCCGGCACGCAAACCATGACCGTGTACAAACCGCTCAAACTCATCGCCACCGAAGCCGCCAAGCTCTCGGTGCAACTGGCGCGTAACGAGAAACCCGCCTACAGCTCGCAGTACGACAACGGCAGCAAAAAAGTCGACACCATCCTGCTCACGCCGACTCCGTTGACCAAGGACAACATCGACCTGCTGGAACATGACGGGTTTTACACCAAGGCGCAGATAGCCGGCCAGTGACCAAGGCATCAGTCCCTGGTTATGCGAAACCCCTTGTGGGAGCGAGCCTGCTCGCGAAGACGGTGGTTCAGCCTGCATCGCGATTGACGGTGCTGACGCCTTCGCGAGCCGGCTCGCTCCCACAATGATTAGTGTCATGTGAGTCTTTGTTATACGAGCCCTCTGCCATGTCCGACTATCTGCTGCAAATGAACGGTATCGTCAAAACCTTCGGCGGTGTCAAAGCGCTCAATGGTATCGACATCAAGGTCAAGCCGGGGGAATGCGTCGGGCTGTGCGGCGAGAATGGCGCCGGCAAATCCACGTTGATGAAGATACTTTCCGCGGTCTACCCCTATGGCACCTGGGACGGTGAAATCCTCTGGGACGGTCAACCGCTGAAGGCGCAATCGATCAGTGAAACGGAAGCCGCCGGCATCGTCATCATTCACCAGGAACTGACGCTGGTTCCCGACCTGTCGGTGGCCGAGAACATTTTCATGGGCCATGAACTGACGCTGCCCGGTGGGCGAATGAATTATCCGGCGATGATCCACCGCGCCGAAAGCCTGATGCGTGAACTGAAAGTGCCGGACATGAACGTATCGTTGCCGGTTTCGCAGTACGGCGGCGGCCATCAGCAACTGGTGGAAATCGCCAAGGCACTGAACAAGCATGCGCGCCTGTTGATCCTCGACGAGCCTTCATCAGCCCTGACCCGTTCGGAAATCGAGGTGCTGCTGGACATCATCCGCGACCTCAAAACCAAGGGTGTCGCCTGCGTCTACATCTCCCACAAGCTCGATGAAGTGGCCGCCGTGTGCGACACCATTTCGGTGATCCGTGACGGCAAACACATCGCCACGACCGGCATGGCCGACCTGGATATTCCTCAGATCATCACCCAGATGGTCGGACGGGAAATGAGCAACCTCTACCCCACCGAGCCACACGACGTTGGCGAGGTCATTTTTGAGGCCCGCCACATCACCTGCTACGACGTCGACAACCCCAGGCGCAAACGGGTCGACGATATTTCGTTCAGCCTCAAACACGGGGAAATCCTCGGCATCGCCGGGTTGGTCGGTGCAGGCCGGACCGAGTTGGTGACAGCGCTGTTCGGCGCCTACCCCGGCCGCCACGAAGGCGAAGTCTGGCTGGACGGCCAACTCATCGACACCCGCACGCCGCTCAAGTCAATCCGTGCCGGCCTGTGCCTGGTGCCTGAGGACCGCAAGCGTCAGGGCATCATTCCAGACCTTGGCGTCGGCCAGAACATCACCCTGGCCGTGCTGGACAGTTACTCGAAACTGACCCGCATCGATGCCGAAGCGGAACTGGGAAGCATCGGTCGAGAAATCTCGCGCCTGCACCTCAAGACCGCGAGCCCGTTCCTGCCGATCACCAGCCTGTCCGGTGGCAATCAACAAAAAGCCGTATTGGCGAAGATGCTGCTGACCAAACCCCGGGTGCTGATTCTCGATGAGCCCACCCGAGGCGTGGATGTCGGCGCCAAGTACGAGATCTACAAGCTGATGGGCGCGCTGGCGGCCGAAGGCGTGTCGATCATCATGGTGTCGTCGGAGCTGGCCGAAGTGCTCGGCGTTTCCGATCGCGTACTGGTGATCGGCGAAGGACAGTTACGTGGCGACTTCATCAACCAAGGACTCACCCAGGAACAGGTGCTCACCGCCGCACTCAGCCAGCCTGATGGCCATAACAATAATGATCGGAAATCCGCGTAAATGAATCAGGTCAAACAACTCTTCACTCGCTACAAAATGCTCGCGCTGGTGTTTGCCGTGGCGTTTATCTGGCTATTTTTCAGCTGGCAGACCGACGGTGGATTCCTGACACCGCGCAACCTCTCCAATCTGCTGCGCCAGATGTCCATTACCGGCATTCTCGCCTGCGGCATGGTGCTGGTGATCATCAGCGGCGAGATCGATTTGTCGGTCGGCTCATTGCTGGGCCTGCTCGGTGGCGTCGCGGCGATTCTCGACGTTATCTACCACATACCGCTGTTGGCGAACCTGAGCCTTGTCGCGCTGTGCGGACTGTTGATCGGCCTCGCCAACGGCTACATGGCCGCCTACCTGCGCATTCCGTCTTTCATTGTCGGGCTGGGGGGCATGCTGGCTTTCCGGGGGATTCTGCTGGGGATCACCGGCGGCACGACCATCGCCCCGGTTTCGCCGGAACTCGTCTACATTGGCCAGGGTTATTTGCCCCACACGATCGGCACAGGCCTGGGCGTTCTGCTGTTCGCACTGACGTTGTTCTTGACCTGGAAACAACGGCGCAATCGCGCCCTTCACGGCCTGGCGGCACATTCACGGGTGCGTGACGTAATACGCGTGCTGTTGATCGGCGCAGTGCTGGCCGGCTTTGTCCAGACGCTCAACAGCTATGACGGCATTCCCGTGCCGGTCCTGCTTCTGCTGATTCTGCTGGGCGGATTCATCTACATGACCAGCCAGACCGTCTTCGGCCGACGCGTCTATTCCGTGGGCAGCAACATGGAAGCGACACGCCTGTCCGGTATCAACGTGCAGGCGGTGAAGCTCTGGATTTTCGGGATCATGGGCGTGATGTGCGCCCTCGCCGGCGTGGTCAACACCGCACGCCTGGCCGCCGGTTCGCCCTCGGCTGGCAGCATGGGCGAACTCGACGCCATCGCCGCCTGCTTCATCGGCGGCACCTCCATGCGCGGCGGCTCCGGCACCGTCTACGGCGCCCTCCTCGGCGCGCTGGTCATCACCAGCCTGGACAACGGCATGTCCATGCTCGACGTCGACAGTTATTGGCAGATGATCGTCAAGGGCAGCATTCTGGTGCTGGCCGTGTGGGTGGATGTGAGCACCCGGACTGGGCAACGTTGATGTGCTGTGGATGAGGTGATTGACGAGGGTGGTCGTGATCCGCTGGTGAATTCGGGCATTGCTCTCACATAAGTGACAACCGATTTAATCACGCAATACGTGATGCCCGGACGCATACGTTGCTCCGGATTTGCTGAACCCGGCTACTTGCTACGACTCAGCTCGAAATGGCTCGGGTCATAGCGGACTACACTGGTTCCTTAAACCCTGACACAGTTGAGGAAATGCACATGCTCAAGATATGGATAATGCTGCTATGCATTGGCCTTGCGAGTTGCAGCCGGGTGGATGTGCAGACCTACAGCCAGGAGACGCCCACGCTCGAGTTACGCGAATTCTTCGAGGGCCGGGTTGAAGCGTGGGGTATGTTTCAAAAGCGTTCAGGCGAGGTAACCAAGCGCTTCCATGTGGTGATCAATGGCCACTCCGAAGGCAACAAGCTGATCCTCGACGAATCGTTTACCTACAGCGATGGAACCAAGCAAAAACGGGTGTGGACGCTAACCCCTGCTGGCCCTGGCCAATGGCGCGGAACCGCTGGCGACGTGGTGGGCGAGGCGCTTGGTGAGGTGGCAGGCAATGCACTGCGCTGGAAATATGTGCTGAGCCTTCCGGTGGATGGCACGGTGTACGAGGTTCACTTGGACGACTGGATGTACCTGATGGACAAGAACACCCTGATCAATCGCTCGTTCATGAGCAAATTCGGGGTGGAGGTCGGTCAGATCACCTTGTTCTTCCGCAAGCAGCCTTGAGGTCGCGGGTGACTGCTCCATGGCGAGCCGGGTCAGTCGGGACATCAGTGCTTTGAAACTCAAACAACCCTGATCCGGGTCAGTCCCAGCTGTTCAGCCTGCGCCAGGACTTCTCGCGCCGTCGCGTCTGCTGAAGGCATGAGCAGGCTGTTCTCCCCGTCTCCAAAATGCAGCTGTAACAGATGCATTGCCGCCTCATGCACGGGCAATTGATCTTGCTTGAGTTCGAGCATGTACTCACGAGACTCACCGTTGAACCGGTATTGCAGCGTGTATTGGCGCATGGCGGGACCTCACAATAAAAGGCGTGCGACGGATGTCCGCTCGTTGACGCCAAGCGGACGGATAGCCTTTCGTACTGTTCAAAGATGTGAGCCTGTACGACTGAATATCATCAAGAACAATGTAGGCCACTGATCTCGGAACGTGTAGAGCGGGTCCGCGAGCGCAAGAAACGAAGCATTCATCAACATGCCATTCAGCGGTGCACCCACGTCAACATTGTCCAGACGAGTCGGTTTATCGAACCCCTTGCGCAGCGATGAGTCTGTTCTTGTATAACTCCCTCGGAAAAAATCCAATGTCCGCTCATCACACCCTGGTCGTACTCGCACGGGGCGGATATGCCGCTCGAGGTGTCCTGTATCTGATCATTGGTATCTTCGCTCTGCTGGCGGCTCAAGATTCGACCCGGCCCAAGGACAGTCACAAAAGCCTTGAGGCGTTATTAAGCCAGCCATTCGGATATGTGCTCGTCGGGCTAGTCGTGGCGGGTTTGCTCGCCTTTGCCGGGTGGCGAGTGCTGCAAGCGATTCACGACGTCGATCATCACGGTACGAAACTCAAGGGTTTGGTGATTCGGGCAGGTTTGTTGGCGGGAGGTTTGGTTAACGGTGCGCTTGCGTTTTTTGCGTTGGGCCTACTCATCACCGGCGTTCGGAGTTCAGGCAATTCCGCAGGGGGGGAGACAAAGGATTTACTGGCGTATCTTTTGTCCTGGGATCACTCAAACGTGTTGATCTACCTCGTGGCACTCATCCCGCTAGGCGTAGGCGTTGCTCACATCATCAAGGGATGGAAGGCGTCGTTCGAGAAGTACTTTGAGGCTGATGAAGACGTCATGCGTTATATACGCCCGGTGTCCCGGTTCGGACTCATTGCCCGAGGCGTGGTGTTTATCGAGATAGCCCTGCTTCTGGCGATAAGCGGTTCCCGGTACAAAGCCGCTGAGCCCCCGGGCATGAAGGAGGCCCTTGATGCTCTCCAGAACCTGCCAGCCGGAGCTTTGATTTTGATGGTGATGGCACTGGGTTTAATCGCTTTTTCGGCATACAGCTTCTCCGAAGCTGCCTGGCGCAAAATAAACATGGATGTGCCCGGCGTCTCTGGATCTTAGTCGCCCGCCCCTATTCCTGGCGCTTCATCGGCGTGCTGCCAGAGGCGTTTGCGTCTTTCGACGGTACATCCCGTCGGCACGCCTAAAGCCCTGGGACTCTCGGGTGTAGATCGAAGTTCTGCCGGATGTGATTCCGTCACGTTGAATTACTAACCGCTGGCAGAACTCACCACCAGCTTTTCCAGCAACTCCAGCGCCTCGTCGAATTCAAAGCACTCGGCCTGCTGGACAACCCGATGCAACTGCTCGGTCACCCGCGCCCCGCAAGCCAGACCCTGCAACTTGTGCAAGGCCGTCAACGCCTGGCCATCACTTTCCGCCAACAGATAACGAACGAGCTCCAACTGCGCAAGCCACTCGTTGTTCAGGTTTGGCGCGGCTGCCGGGTCTTCGGCCGATGTCGGCTCGGTCAGTACCGCCAATCCTTCAAGCATCGGTGTCAGGCAGCGTTCGACCTCTGCCAGTCGATCGGCCACCTCCTGCTCCAGCCCTGCGCCAAGGCACGCCTGCTCCAGGGCGCCGGCTGCGTTTGCCACGTCAACAGCACCGATGTTGCCCGCGGTACCGCGCAGGGTATGCGCCACTCTGACTGCCGCCGTTGAATCGTCTTGACTTCGGGCCGCCAGAAACTCCGTGCCAAAGGCTTGCTGGCTGGCGTGGAACTTGCGCAGCAGGCGCAGGTAGAGTTCGACCTTGCCCATGCAGGTGCCCAGGCCTGCGTTCACATCTATTCCTGGAAGGCTGGCTGGCAGGCCCGCTGTCGGCGCCGTGATGAGCGGCGAAAGTTCGGCTGATGAAGCGCCCCGGCCCGGTCTCGGATGTATCCATTTGGCCAAGGTGGCAAACATGTCATCGACGTGCAGGGGCTTGGAGATGTGGTCGTTCATGCCGCAGGCAAGCGCCCGTTCGCGATCCCCGGCCATGGCGTCGGCCGTCATGGCGATCACCGGCAGCGTTGCCCAGCGTGATTGCTCGCGAATCTTGCGGGTAGCGGTATATCCGTCCATCACCGGCATCTGGCAGTCCATCAATACACCATCGAAGTCTGCGTCACGCTCCAGTTGCTCGAGCGCCTGCGCGCCGTGGAAGGCCAGGCTCAGCTCGATGCCGGCGCTCTCCAACAGTTCACACGCCAGCTCGCGGTTCAATTCATTGTCTTCCACCAGCAATAGTCGCGCGCCTCGCAGGCTGGCCATGGCACTGGCGCTCTGCCCCACGCGCTCGCTGGCCCGGGTATCGATTTGCGGGGCCTTGCCAAGCACCGCGCCCAGCGACTCGAGCAAGGTAGAAGGCGTGACCGGTTTGGTCAGCACCACCGGCAATTGAAGGCCATGCCGACTGGCTTCTTCGTGCGCCTCCTCGCGACCGAAAGCGGTGACCATGATCACCGACGGAGTTTGCGCCAGTTTCGCGGCATGCATCTGCCGCACTGTCTCCACACCATCCATGCCCGGCATGCGCCAATCCATCAGCACCAGGTCATAAGGCAGCGCTTTGGATTCAGCCTCCACCAACATGGCCAATGCGGCCCGGCCACTTTGCGCGACGTCGACTTCCACGCCAAAACTGCGGGCCATGCTCGACAGAATCTCCCGTGCGCTGGCGTTGTCATCGACCACCAACACACGGCAGCCCGCGAGTTCGTCGGCAGTCACCATGCGTCGCACCTGAACGTCATGCTGCACGCCCAGGCTCACGTCGAAATGGAACGTCGAACCGTGCCCCGGCTCACTCTCGACCCAAATGTCCCCGCCCATCAACTCCACCAGATGCCGGGAGATGGCCAGGCCCAAACCGGTGCCACCGTATTTGCGGGTGGTGGAGCTATCAGCCTGGCTGAACGGCTGAAACAGCCGCGAGCATTGCTCGGTGTTCATGCCGATGCCGCTGTCACGCACCCAGAAATGCAACTGTGCCTGCTCACCCACAGCACCGCGCAGTTCTACACCGAGCACGATCTCGCCCTGTTCGGTGAATTTCGTCGCATTGTTGCCCAGGTTGATCAGCACCTGCCCCAGACGCAGCGGATCGCCGATCAATGCGGTCGGCAAATCGGCGGCGGTGCTGAAGAGCAGCTCCAGGCCTTTGTCTTCGGCTTTCAGGCCAATCATGCTGGCGAAGCCGTCCAGCACATCTTCAAGTCGGAAGGGAATGTGCTCGAGGTTCATCTTGCCGGCTTCGATTCTGGAAAAGTCGAGGATGTCGTTGATGATCCCCAACAGGTTTTCCGCCGAGCGATGGACCTTTTCGATGTAATTACGCTGACGATGGTTGAGCTCGGTGCGCAATGCCAAATGGCTCATGCCGATGATGGCGTTCATCGGCGTGCGGATTTCGTGGCTCATGGTGGCCAGGAAGTCGCTCTTGGCCCGGGTCGCCTCTTCTGCCGCCTCGCGTGCGCGCTGCACTTCGGCCTCGGCGAGCTTGCGGTCGGTGATATCGAAATACCAGTTGGCAGCCACGCCCCGCTCCCCCAGCGTCATTGTGATGGCTGAAACCAGCACATCAAAACGATCGCCCTCGGCACGTTGCATGCTTGCCTCGAAATTCAGCACCGCGCCCTGCGACTCGGCGGCGAGAAAGCGCTGGTGAACCTCTGGATCGACCCAGAACTGCGCCGGATCGGTACCTTCGAGGTCAACCAGACGGATCCCGAACAGACTCTCGAACTGCGGGTTGCAGTAGGTAGGACGGCCATCGCCATCGCGGATCACCATGGCCACCGGACTGCTGTCGAGCACGGCGCGCAACTGCGCTTCATTGGCCTTCAACGCCGCCTGCAACTGACGGCGCTCGCTTACGTCCCGCACCGAAGCGCAGACGCATATGCCCCCGCCTTCCAGGCTCGGCAAGCGCGACAGGCTGATCTCGGCCGAGAACAGGCTGCCGTCCTTGCGCACGCCTTGCAGGTCTTCCAGGTTAGCCCCCATCTGTCGCGTGTTGCCGTGGGCGAGGAACCCATTACGCTTCGCCACATGCGGCCCTCGGCTCGCCGACGGCACCAGACGTTCGATGGGTTCGCCGAGCAACTCGCCCGCGTTGTAGCCAAACAGCTGGTCCAGTTGTCGATTGGTGCGCAGGATCAGTCCTTCGGCATCCACCACCAGCATGCCGTCCGGCGCCGCTTCGATGATCCCGCGATACCAGGCCTCGGTCGCGCGCAGTGCCGATTGCTGGGTTTCCAGCGCTTGCGCCTGCTCTTCCAATTGCAGTGCCTGTTCGGCCACTTCATTGGCCTGGCGACGAGTCTCTGCCAGGAGCGACTTGACCGCTTCATTACGCTCCATGATCGCCATGGCTGCGGCCAGCCGTGGGGTGGCTTCATGCAACAGCAGCAATTCGCGCTCGCTTAGCGGCTCCAGTCCGGCCAGCTCAAGTACCCCAAGCAGACGATCGCCATGCACGATGGGCTGCAACAGCAGGCAACTGGCCGGAATTTCCCCCAGCGGCGAACGCAAACGCCAGAAGTTTTCCGGCAGTGTTTGAAATTGCCGAGGCTGGCGATCCACCGCGCATTGCCCCAGCAGGCCATCGCCGAACATGACTTGCGCCTCAGGCGGCCGCTCGGCATCGGTCGCATAACGGCCCATCAGCAGCAGTTTGGCGGTCTCTTCATGGGCGCTGTAAAGCACCCCTTGGCAGATCCCGTGCAGGCTGGCCATGTGCTGCAGAAAGACCTGAGCCAGCTCGTCTGGTGTTTCTGCCTGCTGCAAATCGACCTGCAACTGTGCGGTATGCGCCTTGATCCAGCGCTGGCGTTCCAGTTGTTGGGACTCGGTCTGCAGTTTGGCGATGGCGCGTGCCAGATCACCGGTTTCGTTGTTCAGGTCGGTGTGAGGAATGGGTTGGTCGAGCTGCCCGGCGGCCAACTGATCCACCGCCACCCGCACTCGGTTGAGCGGATTGCGGATCGACTGACTGACCAACCAGGACAGCAGCAGCGCCAACGACAAACCACCGAACAACAGCACGTAAGTCAACAGGGTGCTGCGTTCGGCAAAGTCGGCAATTTCCTTGGCCGTGTCGCGAATCGAGGCGCTCTTGACCTGGGCGATCGCGCTCAAAAGTGTGTCGGCCTGCTGATCGAGTTGCTGGAACTCACTGCTATTGAGCAGCAGCAACGCCTGTCCCTGTCGACCTTCATCAATCATTTGAAAGGCCTGTTCGCTATCAGCCTGCAACTGTTGCAGCAGCAGATCGAGCTCGGTGAGGCGCGCCAGATTCTCCGGACGCCGGAGGGTCACTTTGGCTTGAGCCAGCGCCTGCTGCAGACGATCCTCGGTATCACGCAGGCGTTGCAAGGATTCGACGCGGATCTGCGCGCTGTTGGTGCCCACAGCGCGCTGCAGGGTTTGCACCATATGCGGGAGTTGCACCCGCGCCTCATTCAGGTGCTCCATGCCGACCAGTTCCTGCAGATAGAGGTTCTGCATGTCCTGCTTCAGCGATTGCTGAGTGCGCAGGCTTTGCACGCCGAGTACCAGCACCAACAGCAGCAGCGCGGCGAATCCCAGGATCAGTTTGTGCAGGAGCGCGAGTCGCTCAAGCAGATTGCGCAATCCAGCCATGACCTAATCCTTGTGAACCTGATGAATACACTGATAAAGCGGGCTCGCGGGCCTCGGCTCAGGTAGCCTGCCCGGCACGTTCCAGGGCAGCCAGCTGGGTGGCCATGTCCTGATCGGTATCGGCAAAACGCTCGGCAATGAGCTGGAACTGATCCACGCAGACCAGAAAGGCATCACAGATGTCCGGGTCGAAGTGCGTGCCTCGTCCCTGACGAATAATCTCGACAGCCTGCTCGTGAGGCATCCCCGATTTGTAGACCCGACGGCTGATCAACGCATCATAGACGTCAGCCACCGCCATCAACCGGGCACTGATGGGAATCGCGTCAGCCACCAGCCCCAGCGGATAGCCGCTGCCGTCCCACTTTTCCTGGTGACTGTAGGCAATCTCCTTGGCCAGGCTGAGGAACTCGGCGCGAATGCCAAGCGCATCCTCGGCATGCTGGATGGCATCACGCCCCAGCGTGGTGTGCGTCTTCATGATCTCGAACTCTTCCGCGGTGAAGCGTCCGGGCTTGAGGAGGATATGGTCGGGAATGCCGATTTTGCCGATGTCGTGCAGGGGGGCCGACTTGAACAGCAACTGGATGGTTTCCTCGCTGAGGAAATGACTGAAACGCGGATGATCACGCAGATACTCTGCCAGCACCTTGATGTAATGCTGGGTCCGGCGGATATGGTTGCCCGTTTCGTTATCGCGAGTTTCCGCCAGTGACGCCATGGCCTGGATGGCCACATCCTGGATCGCCGTCACCTCGCGGGTGCGGCGCGCCACTTCTTTTTCGAGGTAGTCGTTGTGATCACGCAGGAAGTCTGCCGCGGCCTTAAGCTTGAGCTGGGTGTCCACTCGCGCCAGTACCAGCGCCGGCCTGATCGGTTTGGTGATGTAGTCGACAGCACCCAGTTCCAGGCCATGGATCTCGTCTTCAGTCCCGGCCATGGCCGTCAGGAAGATAATGGGAATATCGCGGGTACGCGGGTCGCCCTTGAGCTGGCTTGCCACTTCATGGCCAGACAACCCGGGCATCATGATGTCAAGCAGGATCAGGTCCGGCAGTGTGCCGCCCTGGAGTAATCGCAAAGCCTTCTCACCGCTGTTGGCGACCTTGACCCGGTAGCGGTCCTTGAGCAGATCTGTCATCAGCAGCAGGTTATCGGGCGTGTCATCCACCACCAGCAAGGTGGGCGGACTGTAATGACTCTGATCGGTACTCATGGCGGGCGGCTCCATTGCCAGACAATGACATCCCAAGGCGACATTTCCACCCTAGCGTCGGCTAGATTAGCTGTACCGCGTCAAACTGCAAAACAACTGTTTGGAGTAAGCCAAAGGCACGACCTACCCCCGCCACTCCCGTGGGCTGACTCCCGTCTTGCGACGAAATGCCCGGGCCAGTGCCGACGGGCTTTCATAGCCGACTTCTTCGGCGATCAGGGCGATGGGCTTGCCCTCGCGCAAGCGTTTCTGCGCCAGGCTGATGCGCCAGCTCACCAGATAATCCACCGGCGCCTGGCCGACCACGCGCTTGAAATGCTCGGCAAAACTGGCCCGCGACATGTTGGCCGCCGCCGATAATTCGGCCACGCTCCAAGGTTTGCCGGGTGCTTCGTGCATGAGATTCAACGGCCGCGCCAGGCGTGGATCGGCGAGGCCGGCCATCATGCCCGGTTGTTGATTGCGACTGCTGAGGATATGGCGCAGTAGCAGGATCACCACCAGTTCGAACAGCCGATCCATCACCGCTTCCCGGCCGCAGGTGCCCGCGAAGGCTTCATCGAACAACCACTGCAGGGTGCTGGCCAGGGTGGGGATCTCATCCAGTTTCAGCACCAGGAAATCCGGCAGCGCTGTAGCCAGGGCATTGCCGGCTCCGCCGTCGAAATCCAGTGATGCGCAGACCAATTGCGTGCCGAAAGTTTCATCGGCGAACAAGCGGTGACGATAGGGGCGCGGGAAGAAAATCAGGGTCGGTTCACTGATGTGCAGCGTTCGTTCGTCCGCCAGTTTGAGCGACAACTGACCGCCCTGAAGCAGATGCAGATGGCCGCACGCCTGGTTGCCATCGAACGCCGTCGTGCCGCAAAACGTGCCGCTGTGGAAGGTGCCGGCGTTGACGCCGAAATGGCTGAGCAAAGTGGACAAGCGATCCATGGGGACTCCCGGGAACGATTCTGGACGATCTGTCGCATATCTTCGACGATTTGCACCAAATAGGCCAGGGCAAATCACTAGCATGGACTCCGTACTCAGCGCCTGTCGCGCTTCAATCCTCGGAGAATCGCCATGACCCGCATTGCCCCTGTCAACCTCGAACACACCACCGACGCCACCCGCCCGATGCTGGAAGGCGTGCAAAAGAAAATAGGTTTCCTGCCCAATGTTTTCCGCGTGCTGGCCATCGCCCCGGCGGTGCTGGCTTCGTACCTGCAAAACTCGGCGGCACTGGGCAAGACCTCGCTGAGCGCCACGCAGAAGGAAGCCATCTTCCTCGCGACTTCGCAGGTCAATGGCTGTGATTACTGCCTGGCGGCGCACACGCTGTTTGCCGGCAAGGCCGGGCTGACCGATCAGGAAATCCGTAGTGCCCGAATAGGCCAGCTGGACGCTTATGCCCTGCTCGCCCAGCAGATCACCGAAAGCCGTGGCCACTTGAGCAGCGAACAGATCGCCGCCGCCCGCGCCGCCGGGATCAATGACGCGAAGATCATCGAAGTGATCGCCCACGTGGCCTCACAGACCCTGACCAACTACCTGAACAACGTCGCCCTGACCGATATCGACTTTCCGGCCATCGACGCCTGATCAACCTGCTGCGGAGATCACGAGCATGAACACTGTGACCCTTTACACCACCGACACCTGCCCTTACTGCCGCAGCGCCAAATCACTGCTGGCCAGCAAAGGCGTGCCCATGGAGGAGATCAACATCCAGCGCGAACCGGGCAAGCTTGAAGAAATGCTGACCCGCAGCGGCCGCCGCAGCGTACCGCAGATTTTCATCGGCGACGCACACATCGGCGGCTTCGATGACCTGGCCAAACTGGATCGTCAGGGCGGGTTGATGTCGATGCTGGCCTGAAGCTGTGGAAGCGAGCCTGCTCGCGAGGGCGGTGTGTCAGGCACAGGAGAGGTTGATTGTGCCAGCCCCATCGCCAGCAGGCTGGCTTCCACAGGGGATCTGCGGTGAACACAAGACCTGTGCCTGGCAAAAACCATTGTAGGAGCCGGCTTGCTGGCGATAGCGGTGCATCAGTCAACGGTAATGTTGAATCTGCCGCCGTCATCGCGAGCAAGCTTGCTCCTACAGTTGATTGTTGACGTATGCGAGATTGGCGTACGCCCCAGATCCCTTGTGGGAGCGAGGCTGCTCGGGATGGCGGTGTGTCAGTCAACGGTGATGTTGAATCTGCCAGCCCCATCGCCAGCAGGCTGGCTTCCACAGCGGATCTGCGATGAACACAAGACCTGTGCCTGGCAAAAACCATTGTAGGAGCCGGCTTGCTGGCGAGGGCGGTGTGTCAGTCAACGGTGATGTTGAATCTGCCGCCGTCATCGCGAGCAAGCTTGCTCCTACAGTTGATTGGTGACGTAAGCGAGATTGACGTACGCCGCAGATCCCTTGTTGGAGCGAGCCTGCTCGCGAGGGCGGTGTGTCAGGCACAAGAGAGGTTGATTGTGCCGGCCCCATCGCCAGCAGGCTGGCTTCCACAGGGGATCTGCGGTGAACACAAGACCTGTGCCTGGCAAAAACCATTGTAGGAGCCGGCTTGCTGGCGATAGCGGTGCATCAGTCAACGGTAATGTTGACTCTGCCACCGCCATCGCGAGCAAGCTTGCTCCTACAGTTGATTGGTGACGTATGCGAGATTGACGTACGCCGCAGATCCCTTGTGGGAGCGAGCCTGCTCGCGATGGCGGTGTGTCAGTCAACGGTGATGTTGAATCTGCCAGCCCCATCGCCAGCAGGCTGGCTTCCACAGCGGATCTGCGATGAACACAAGACCTGTGCCTGGCAAAAACCATTGTAGGAGCCGGCTTGCTGGCGATAGCGGTGCATCAGTCAACGGTAATGTTGACTCTGCCACCGCCATCGCGAGCAAGCTTGCTCCTACAGTTGATTGGTGACGTATGCGAGATTGGCGTACGCCGCAGATCCCTTGTGTGAGCGAGCCTGCTCGCGAGGGCGGTGTGTCAGGCACAGGAGAGGTTGATTGACCCGAACCCATCGCCAGCAGGCTGGTTCCCACAAGGATGGCGTGTCTTCAGTCATCTTCGTGCAGCTTGATGCCGCGCTTATGTAGCAGATACGGCACCACCAGCACCAACAACGTCAGGCCCATGAAAGAAGCCGCGATCGGTTGGGTCAGAAATATCGTCCAGTCGCCCTCGCTGATGGACAAGGCGTTGCGCAATTGCTTTTCGGCCATCGGGCCAAGGAGCATGCCGACGATCACCGGGGCCACCGGAAAATCGAAGCGTCGCATCAATACCCCGGCCCAGCCGATGGCCAGCATCAGCAGCAAATCGAAGGACGAATGGCGCATGCCATAAACCCCGATGGTGGCGAACACCAGAATCCCGGCATTCAGGTAAGGCCGGGGAATCTGCAACAACTTCACCCATAACCCCACCAATGGCAGATTCAGCACCAGCAGGATGACGTTGCCGATGTACAGCGAAGCCACCAGGGTCCAAACCAGATCGGCCGAGGTTTCGAACAGCATCGGCCCCGGTTGCAGGTTGTAGTTCTGGAACGCCGCCAACAGGATCGCCGCGGTGGCGGACGTGGGAATGCCCAGGGTCAGCAACGGCACCAGCGAGCCCGTGGCGCTGGCGTTGTTGGCCGCTTCCGGGCCGGCCACGCCTTCGATGGCGCCCTGGCCTTTGTTGGCGGAAAACTCTTTCGGGTATTTGCTGAGCTTGCGTTCGGTGGAGTAGGACAAAAACGTCGGTATCTCCGCACCGCCGGCCGGAATGGAGCCAAACGGGAAGCCGATAAACGTACCCCGCAGCCAGGCCGGCACCGAGCGTTTCCAGTCGGCGCGGGTCATCCATAACGACGTCAGGCGATGCCGCCCTTCCGCCTGTTCCGATTGATAAAGCAAGCTGTACAACGCCTCGCCGACGGCAAACAACCCTACCGCCACCAGCACCACTTCAATGCCGTCCACCAATTCGGGGACGCCCAGGGTGTAGCGGGCAATGCCCGAGGTCGAGTCAAGACCGATCATGCCGATGGTCAATCCGATCCCCAACGACGCAAAGCCGCGCAGCATCGACGCGCCGAGCACCGCCGACACCGTGGTGAACGACAGCACCAGAATCGCGAAGTACTCCGCCGGGCCAAAATTGAGCGCCAGCCTGGCGACCAGCGGCGCGAACAACGTCAGCAGGATCGTCGCGATGGTGCCCGCCACGAATGAACCGATCGCCGCCGTCGCCAACGCCGGTCCCGCCCGGCCATTGCGCGCCATGAGATTGCCCTCCAGCGCCGTGACCATGGACGAAGACTCACCCGGCGTGTTGAGCAGAATCGATGTGGTCGAGCCGCCGAATTGTGCACCGTAGTAAATCCCGGCGAACATGATCAGCGCGCCCGTAGGGTCGACCTTGGCGGTGATTGGCAGCAGCAACGCCACGGTCAACGCCGGCCCGATGCCGGGCAGCACGCCGATGGCAGTGCCCAACAGACAGCCAATGAACCCCCACATCAGATTGATCGGTGTCAGCGCCGCGGCGAATCCCATGGCCAGGCTTGCAAGAATGTCCACGCAGACGACCTCCTTCGGCCCGGATCAGATCCAGGCATTGACCAGCGGCGGCAGGGAAACCCCCAGCCCGGCGTTGAACAACCAGTAAATGGGCAGCGTCAGGGCAATGCCGATGGCCAGGTCGCGCAGCGGATGGCGACTGCCAAACCCCCGGGCCGAACAGGCAAAAAGCAACCCGGCGGCCAGCACGAAGCCAATGACGTTGATCAACAGCGCCACCCCCAGCAACCCACCCGTGACCCAAGCCGCGCCGAATTTTCCGCCAGCGGTGCCGGGACTGCCCTTGTCCAGCTCGCGAAAACCACCACTGACCGCCTGATAACTCAGCAACGCGCCCACCGCACAGAGAAACCCCGCAACCACGTACGGATAGACATACGCCGGCAGAATGACGAAACCCATCTCGGGCGGAAACCGATAAGCCCCCAGCGCCAACACGGCGCTGAGGGCCATCAGACCGATGCCGATCGCCAGTTGCGTCGGCACCACTGCACGCGACGCGGCCATCTCAGAGCAGTCCGACCTTGACCAGCATTGCGCGTAGCCGCACGTGTTCTTCGTCGACGAATTTGCCGAATTCGTCACCGGTCAACACGCTCTCCGTCCAGGCATTGACGCGAATGTTGTCTTGCCAGACTTTGCTTTTGCTCGCAGCCAGCACCGCGTCGGTCACTTCTTTACGCTGCTCGGGCGTAAGCCCGGCCGCACCATAGACACCGCGCCAGTTGCCGATGACCACGTCGTAGCCACTCTCCTTGAGGGTCGGCGCATCGATCTCCGGAACACGCTCGGGGGCACCGATGGCGAGCACGCGGATCTGGCCATTCTTGATGTACTGGCCCAGTTCGGCATATCCGCCGGTCAGCACTTTGATTTGCCCGCCCAAGGTCTGGGCGACGATTTCACCGCCACCGCCGGTGGCGATGTAATTCACCTTGTTGACCGGAACATCCAGCTTGCCCGCCAATTCAGCGATACCGATGTGGTCGATCGAGCCTTTGGAACCACCGCCCCAAGTGATGCTCGACGGCTTGGCCTTGAAATCCTTGATCAGGTCGTCGAGGGTCTTGTAGGGCGACTCCTTGCGCACGGCGATCACGTTGTATTCGGTAAACAGCCGGGCAATCGGCGTCACGTCTTTCAAGCTGATTTGCGGCTTGTTCTGTTCGATGCCCGCGACCATGATCGCGCCAACCACCAGCAACGCATTCGGGTCGCCCTTGGTGCTGTTGGCAAACTGCGCCAACCCCAACGTGCCGCCCGCGCCGCCCTTGTTTTCGAAGGTGACAGATTTGGCGACATTGGCCTCGATCAGGGCCTTGCCCAGCACCCGGGCGGTCTGGTCATAGCCGCCGCCCACGGAACCGGGGGCCATGAACTTGACGGTGTCCAACGCCAGCGCGGGGGTGGTGAGAGCAGCAGCAACAAGGCCTGCGGCCAGGCAATGACTGACGCGACGAAGCAAAGCAGACATGGAGGATCTCCCTTTAGCATTGTTTTTATGGGTGTCATCTGCGGATAAGCGTAGAACATGCTTGCGTCGAAGGCCTGCCGGGCCTTGCGAGTCCTGCGTCACAGCATGAAACATTCTTTTGGTCGGGGTGTTCCGGCCCGTGAAATACGCCAACTATCCTGAAAAACATCGACCCAAAAAACCCTGCAACAGGAGACCCGGTCATGAACATCATGCTCAAAGGCTTTGGCGTATCACTGCTGCTGGTGGCCACGGCGGCATTCGCCCATCACGGCTGGAGCGAGTACGACTCAACCAAGCCCTTGCAACTGAGCGGGACCATAGAAAAATCCGGTTATTCCCACCCCCACGGCTTCGTGAACCTCAAGACCGCGGACAAGACCTGGAACGTGGTGCTGGCTCCGCCCTCGCGCATGGAAAACCGTGGGCTGACCAAGGACATGATGGCGGTGGGCACGCAGGCGACGGTGGTCGGCTACCAGAACCGCAGCAAACCCGATGAGTTACGCGCAGAACGCATCACGATCGACGACAAAACCATCGAGTTGCGCTGATGACATCCGAACCGGGCTGGATGGACTGGCTGAATGATTCGTCGCTGGGGTCAGCCATGCGCGGTGATTTGTGGCTGTATCCGCTGGTGGAGGTGGTGCACATCCTCGGTTTCGCGATCCTGGTCGGTTCGGTGGTGATGTTCGACCTGCGGGTGCTCGGCGTGTCACGCAATATTCAGGTGACAGCCCTCGCCCGCCATCTCCTGCCCTGGTCATTGGCAGCCCTGCTTCTGATCGTGCCAGCCGGATTGATGATGTTTTCCGCCCATCCACACGACTTCGCCTCCAATGACATTTTTATCCTCAAGCTGTGCCTGATCGCCACGGCGGGCCTCAACGCCGTGCTGTTCCATGTCGGCGTGTACCGGTCTGTCACGGCGTGGGACACCGGCACTCCAGCGCCAGGCGTGGCCAGGCTCCAGGCCCTGTTCTCAATCGTGCTATGGATCAGCGCAATCCTCTGCGGCCGCTTGCTGGCCTACACATGAACGAGCCGTTGCATTACAGACTTGTCATGGAGTTGTCAGCGTAGCCAGCACCCTCGCGCCATACAGTGAAGTCGTCAGTCACCCACACCGGGTGACACGCCTCCCACTGATGATGACAAGGGTCGATACCATGAATCCATTGAGCAAACTCTGCCTGATCGCCGCCAGCCTGTTCGTGCTGGGCACCGGATCCGCCATGGCGGCCACCACCGCCGCACCGGTCAAGGCCAACAACGTCGTGCTGGTGCACGGTTCCTGGGCTGATGGCTCCAGTTGGTCGGATGTGATTTCCCGTTTGCAGGCTGCCGGTCTTCACGTTACCGCCGTGCAAAACCCGCTGACGTCGGTGGCCGATGATGTGGCCGCGACCCAGAGAGTACTCAATCAGCAAGACGGCCCGACCGTGCTGGTCGGCCACTCCTACGCCGGCACCGTGGTCAGCGAGGCCGGGGTCAATCCGAAGGTCAGTTCGCTGGTGTACGTGGCAGCCCGGGCGCCCGATGCCGGGGAAGATTTCGTAGCACTGTCGGCCAAATACCCGACCATGCCAGTGCGCGCCGGCACTGAAGAACACGACGGTTACATCAGCCTCAAGCAAGACGCCTTCCTCAAATACTTCGCCAGCGATGTGCCTCATGACAAGGCCATGCAGCTGTTCGCCGTGCAGCAACCCATCGCCAAGACCCTGTTCACCGACCGCACCACCGCCGCAGCCTGGCACACAAAACCGTCGTGGTACGCCGTCTCCAGCCAGGACCAGACGATCAACCCGGACCTTGAGCGCTTCCTCGCCAAGCGCATGGGCGCCACCACCATCGAGCTGCCGTCGAGCCACTTGTCGCTGGTGTCCCACTCCAAGGAAATCGCCGACTTGATCCTCGCTGCCGCCGGTCGCCAACCGTAAACCACCGTCATTTATTACAACTTTGTCATCGAGCTGTTGGTTGGCTGTCCAGATCGGCTGCTTAACCTGAACTCACTGTCAGGCCAAGCCGTCGACAGCCAACTCAAACCCTGAAAAGAGAGCACCGTCATGAAAATGTATATCCTCGGTTTCGCCGCCCTTTTCGCTACCGGCTCTGCGTTTGCCGACACCCAGAGCACCGCCCCCGTGATCCACGACAAGGACGCGGCCTTCGTCCACCTCGACGTCGCCAAGGTGCTCGGGGAAACGGACATTTCCCAGCAGTGCGGCATCCTCCCCGCCCAACTGAACTACCTCGACCATCAAGGTCGCCAGCATCAGCTGGATTACCTGGTCCAGGGCAGCGGTTGCACCAATGATCATTGATCGTCGCCCCTGCGTAGCGGCAGATGAACGGGCTACACTGGCGGCACCGGCATGCCGCTGTAGCCCGCCTGCACGGCGCTGAATTTTGCTGACCCCACACCTGGCAGAACCTCATGAACATTCTCGTCGTCGAAGATGAACCCAAGGCCGGCAATTACCTGCTCAATGGCTTGCAGGAACTCGGTTACACCGTGAGCCTGGCCCGCGACGGCGTCGATGGCCTGCACCTGGCCCTGGAACACGATTTCGATGTGATCGTGCTCGACGTGATGATGCCGAAAATGGACGGCTGGGAAGTCCTGCGGCGCCTGCGCAAGGAGGCCGACACCCCGGTGCTGTTCCTCACCGCTCGCGATGACATCGCCGATCGCATCAAGGGCCTGGAACTGGGCGCCGACGATTACCTGATCAAACCCTTTTCCTTCGCCGAACTGGTCGCTCGCCTGCGCACCCTGACCCGTCGCGGCCCCACTCGTGAAGAAGAACAGTTGCACATCGAAGACTTGCAGATCGACGTGCTCAAGCGCCGCGTCACCCGCGCCGGTACGCGCATCACGCTGACCAACAAGGAATTCGCCCTGCTGCACCTGTTCGCCACGCATCAAGGTGAAGTGCTGTCGCGGTCGATGATCGCCTCGCGGGTCTGGGACATGAATTTCGACAGTGACACCAACGTAGTGGACGTTGCCGTACGCCGGTTGCGGCTGAAAATCGACGATCCGTTCCAGCTGAAGCTGATCCACAGCGTGCGCGGTATCGGCTACCGCTTCGATACGCAGCCATGAACAGCCCGTCCCGGTTGGGCCACTCCCTGACGCTGCGCCTGGCGCTGGTGTTTGCGTTCCTGGCGTTTGTCTCGCTGACGTCGCTGGGCGTAGCGTTGTACCACGACCTGGAGCGCGAACTGATCCGCCGTGATGACGCGGCCCTGATCACCCGCATCGATCAACTGCGCACATTCCTCAACGACAGCAACACCCTGGAGCTGATCCGCACCAAACCCGCGCTGTTCCAGAACATGCTGGGCAACCGCGAGGCCCTGTTGAGTATCGGCGCGCCCGGGCAAGCGCCGTTGCTGGTGGTCAACCCGGGCAATCTGCAGATGCCCGCGGTGCCCCCCATGGCCATTGACCATCCGCTGAGCCTGAGCGATGTGCAGCATCTGCCCAACGTCAACGGCGTGCCTTTTTCGGCTGTGGCGGCGACCATCGATTCCGGTGACCAGGGCACTCTGCAAGTGTTGACCGGCCGCCTGATGACTGAACGTACGGCGGTGCTCGCCCGTTACCGGTTCAACGTCTACCTGTTCGCCAGCGTGGCGTCGATTCTACTGGCACTTTCCGGCTACGTGCTGGTGCAGCGCGGCCTGCTGCCGGTGCGACGCGTGGCCCAACATGCCCAGGGCATCGGCGTGGGTAACCTCGGCGAACGCCTCGACAGCCACGGCGCGCCACTGGAGTTGCTGCCGATGATCGACGCCTTCAATGCCATGCTCGACCGCCTCGGCAAAGGCTTCGTGCAACTGGGCCAGGTGTCCACCGACATGGCCCATGAACTGCGCACACCGATCAATAACCTGCTCGGTGAAACTCAGGTCGCCTTGCAGCAAAACCGCAGCATCGAAGCCTATCAGCAGTTACTTGCCTCCAATGTCGAGGAACTCGAGCGCCTGGCGCGCATGCTCGACAACATGCTGTTCCTGGCCCGCACCGACCCGGCCAGCGCCCTGCGCCAACGCCAGGAACTGGACGCCTTTGATGAAATGGAACGCATGGCCGACTATTTCGAAGGGCTCGCGGCGGATGTCGGGATCGCCATCAACGCCCACGGTAGCGGCGTGATCTGGGCCGAGCCGATGCTGCTGCGCCGCGCCCTGGCCAACCTGTGTGCCAATGCCATCAAGTACGGCGCGCCGGACTCCGAGTTGTCGATCAGCGCCACGCCAACGGCCGATGGCATCCGCCTGCAAGTGCGCAATCACGGCCAGACGATCCCCGCCGAACACCTTTCCCGCCTGTTCGAACGTTTTTACCGGGTCGACGAATCCCGCGAACGCTCGGCGCAATCCAACGGCTTGGGGTTGTCGATCGTGGCGACGATCATGCAACTGCACAATGGTCGGTACAGCGTCACGAGTGCTGAGGGTGTGACGTGTTTTGAGTTGGTTTTTCCGGCGCGGCGTGCAGGCGAATGAACAAAATCGCCTCGATAACGTGAGTCATGACCTAACCTCATAGGCTCAGTGACACACAAACAGTCGAGCACGCTGATGCGCAATGCTTTGAGCCTGGTTATTTTCATCGTTTTTCTGTTCGGGCCGAACGTCGGGATGCTGTCGGCGGCAGAACCGCTCACGCCGTCTTCCGCCACGTCAACGCCCGCGCCGGCCAGCGTTTCAGAAAGCGATCTGGACGCGCTGATGGCCCAGCTCGGCAATCTCAAACAGCAGGTGTCCCAGGCCAACAATTACAGTCAGCTGGAAGCCCCGCAGGATCTGGTTCAGGCCCTTATCCGCGAAGTTGACCGGCTCACGGCGCTGTTAGTGCCCGAACAGGCTCAGTTGCAGGCACAGTTGGCGGTGCTGGGCCCAACGCCCCTGCCCGATGCCGGGCTCGAGAAATCCGAAATTGCCAGCCAGAGGGCAGCCCTCACCGAGCAAAAAAACCACGTCGACTCCCGCTTGAAAACCCTGGCGACCCTCAAGGCCAGCGCTGCCGAACTGCTGACCCAGATTGCCGCCATCCGCCGCAGTCTGCTGGAAACCGAAGTAACGCAGCAGACCCGCAGCGTGCTCAATCCCTGGTTTTGGGCACCGCTATTCAATCCGCCGCAGGAAGATCGGCAAAAATTCAACGCATTCATTCAGCAGATCGGCGCCACACTGGCTGCCTCGTGGCAACCGGGCGAACGCCTGTTAACCAGCCTGCTGCTCGCCGTGGCCCTGGCGTTCTGGTTTTTCGGTCGCAGGGTGGCTGAACGCGGGCTGACCTGGTTGTGCGTTCATCGAATGCCGGAAGGTCGCCTGCGCCGTAGCGCCTTGGCACTGGCCTCGGTGGTGGCCACGGTTCTGTCTGCCTGGATTGCCCTGCAGTTGCTGTTTTTTACCGTCACCCGAGAGCTGCCCCTGACGCCGCAACTGACCGGGTTTTCCCAGGATTTTGAAAAGATCGTCTACACCTGCGTGCTGATTACCGGTCTGAGCCGTGCGCTGCTGTCCACCGAGCACCCTTCATGGCGGCTGCCGGCTTTTGCCGATCCGCTCGCGTTGGTGATCAAGCCTTATCCCTTGCGGTTGGCAGTTGCGCTGCTAGTGCTGGTGTCGCTGGCGCAGATGACCAATGCCACCGGCATGAGCTCACAGTTGGTGATTTCAGTCAGGGGCCTGGTTGCATTGATCATTTCAGCGTTGATCGCGACCTTGCTGGTGCATGTCAGCAAAACGCGGCGGGCCATGGTCATGGCCGGCACTGCCCCCGAAGCAGGCCGTACCCTGGCCGGTGTGATCTATGCCTTCGCCAGTATTGCGATCGTGGTTTCGTTCCTCGCCTTGATCATCGGCTACGTGTCGCTGTCGCGCTTCATCACTTACGAACTGGTCTGGTTTTTCATCATCTTTGCTGGCTTCTACTTGCTGATCCAAATGCTCAAGGACGGCTGCGAGTTCCTGTTTTCCCCCCGATACGCCACCGGTAAAGCCATCAAGGAGTTGCTGGGCATTGGCGATACGCGCCTGGAACAGATTTCGATCATCCTGTCCGGCGTCGGCCGCGCCGCCCTGTTGCTGATTGCGCTGATCACCCTGCTGGTGGGCGGGGTCGGTTCGACACTGGGACAATTGGCCACCAACATTCTGGCGATCCTCGGCGGTGACGGCCTGCGTAAACTGAACATCGTCCCCGCCAACCTTTTGCAAGCGCTGCTCGCGCTGATCATCGGCGTCTACCTGATCCGTTCACTGCGCCGCTGGCTGGACAACGAGTTCCTGCCGAAAACCGAAATGGACCCCGGCATGTGTGCTTCGCTCAGCACCTTGTTCTCCAACATCGGCTACGCCTTGGTGCTGTTGCTGATGTTGTCTTCGCTGGGCGTGAAATGGACTAACCTGGCCTGGATCGTCAGCGCCTTGTCGGTGGGCATCGGCTTCGGCTTGCAGGAGATCGTCAAGAATTTCGTCTCGGGCATCATCCTGTTGACCGAGCGCCCGGTGAAGGTCGGCGACTTGATCAGCATCAGCGGGGTCGAGGGCGACATCCGCCGGATCAACGTACGGGCGACCGAAATACAGCTGGCCGACCGTTCGATCGTGATCGTGCCCAACTCGCAGTTGATCTCACAGAACCTGCGCAACGTCACCCTGGGCGGCAGCGCTCAAGGGGTGACGTCACTCGAACTGATGTTCCCGCTGGACATCGACCCGGAACAGGTGCGCACGCTGCTGTACGACACTTATGTCGAGCACGAGTCGATTCTGGACAAACCGGCGCCGGTGGTGCGCTTCAGCCAGCTCAAGCCTGAAGGCATTACCCTGACCGTCACCGGTTATGTCAGCAGCCCGCGCATGGTGCTCTCGATCAAGAGCGAACTGCTGTTCGAGATTCTCAAACGGCTGAGCGCCGCCGGGATTAATCTGGCAAAACCACCCACCGCATGACGCAGATCACCCTGCAGCCACTGGTCAGTGGGCGATGCACACCGACTTGAGCTCGGTGTAAGCCTCGATCACCGCACGTCCGAACTCGCGGCCCATGCCCGATTGCTTGACCCCACCGAACGGCATTGCCGGGTCCAGCAGCACGTGGGCGTTGACCCACACCGTACCGGCTTCGATGCGTGGCACCAGGTTCATGGCTTTGCCCAGGTCGTTGGTCCACAGGCTGGCGGCCAGGCCGTAGCGGTTGTCGTTGGCCAATTCGATTACCGCGTCTTCATCGTCGAACGGCATCACGCCCAGCACCGGGCCGAACACCTCTTCGCGGGCCACGGCCATGCTGTGGTTGATGTCGGCCAGAATGGTCGGCTGCACAAAGAACCCGTCACCTTCCAGCAACTCGCCACCGGTCACCACGCGTGCCCCTTCCTTGCGGGCCAGCTCGATGTGCTTGAGCACGCTCTGCTGTTGTTTGCGCGATACCAGCGGGTTGATTGCCGCGTCGCAGTTCATGCCGTCGCCAATGGGCATCGACGAGACAGCAGCCGCAAGGGCATCAACAAACTTGTCGTGAATCGAGCGATGCACATAGAAACGCGAAGCCGCCGCGCACACCTGGCCATTGTTCAGCAGGCCGCCGAGAATTGCGCCCTGCACGGCTTTTTCGATGTCGGCATCGGCGAGCACGATCATCGGGTTTTTCCCGCCCAGTTCCAGGGAGAAACGCGTCATGTTTTCCATGCACGCCACGCCAACGCTCTTGCCCACGGCGGTGGACCCGGTGAACGACACTTTGCTCACCAGCGGATGCGAAGTCAGCACGCCACCCACCGAAGCTCCACCGCCGGTGACGACGTTGAACACCCCCGCCGGAATACCCGCTTCGAGCGCCAGTTCGGCCAGGCGCATGGCAGTCAACGGGGTTTCCATCGCCGGTTTGATGATGACGGTGCAACCGGTGGCCAGCGCCGGCATCAGTTTCCAGGCCGCAATCAGCAGCGGGAAGTTCCACGGCACGATACCGACCACCACGCCCACCGGCTCACGCTTGGTGAACGCGGTGAACCTGGCACCCGGTGGCAGCGGAATCGACACGTCGAAGGTCTGGCCTTCGATCTTGGTCGCCCAGCCGGACATGTAGCGCATGAATTCCACGGTCGCGTTCAAATCCAGCGCGCGGGCCATGTTGATCGACTTGCCCTGGCTCAGGGTTTCCAGCTGCGCCAGCTCTTCAGCGTGCTCCTCCACCAGGCGGGTGAAATTCAGCAGGATGCGTTCACGGTCGGCCGGACGCAGGCTCGACCAGACGCCGGACTTGAACGCCTTGTGCGACGACTGCACGGCACGCTCGACGACTTCCAGTGGCGCATCGAGGGTTTCGCACAAGGTCTGCCCGGTGGCCGGGTTGACCACGGCAATGCTGTCGCCTTCGGCAAACACCCATTGCCCGTCGATGAAGCAGCCATGACGGCGATCGAGGAAGGCAGCCACCTGCGGCAGGATTTCAACGTTGTTCATAAATCACCTTTTTATTCAGATGTAGAAGCAGGCTTGCCGGCGAATGCGCCTTCACGGGCACTGCAATATTCAAGGCCGCCTTCGCTGGCAGGCCAGCTCCCACAGGGATTGGTTGGTCAGAAAATTAACCAGCCGCTTAATGTTGTTCTTTGAGGAAGCACACAACCGCTTGGCGATCGTCCGCCGAGGCCATGCCCATGTAGGGCATGTAGGTGCCAGGCACGTAGGCCTGGGGTTGGGTGATCAGTTGTTCGATGTTCTCGGCTTGCCAGTCGATGTTCTTGTTGCGCATGGCCTGTGAATAGTTGAAGCCTTCCAGTGAGCCGGACTTGCGCCCGACCACACCCGCCAGGTTCGGACCCATCATGCCGGCCGCGCCTTTGGCCACGGCATGGCAAACCCCGCATTCATTGGCAAACACTTCGGCGCCCCGGCTTTGCACCGGTGAGCAATCGGCAGCCAGCGCGGCTTGAGCCAGGGTCAATGACAGCAAACCGATAAGGGGCAAACGCAGGGTGGTGAACATAAGAAAACGCCCTTGAAAATCCACGCGCTCGCCAGCCAGCGAACGCCAACACTGAAAGTGCCGGGGCAGCGGTGCACCGGCAGGTTGAGAGGGATTGTGGGCGGTCGCTGGCCGACAGGTTTTGCCCTGCGTGCCAGTTGTGTTGGCGGTTGTGCCAAACCGATCAATCTGGCATGCACAACCAACTAATTGGCAAACAGGCAAAAGGCTCGAAAAAAGGCGCGACTTAGTATCCGGGCAGACCGCAAACCTGCGCTCAAGAACAAGAACGGATGTCCTGCCATGCTCAAGTCCCCCTTGCTTCGACTCTCTTCGCTCGCGCTGATGATCAGCGCCGGTCAGGCCGGAGCCTATGAACTCTACGCCGATGACGACAGTCACCTGAACGCCACCTTGGAAGCGGTATTCGGCGTTTTCCACAGTCAGGAAAATTACGCCCTGTCGGGACGTCTCGATGAAGGTTCTTCGTCGTGGCGCGAGGGCTACATCAAATACGGTTTGAGTTTCGACCAGGGCCTGGGCGGTGTGGGTACCGCGTACGGCGCGGCGAACATGCTCAGCTCCGGCACTTGGGGCGACGGCGATGCGGCCGGCTTCAGCGACGGTTCGGAACGCACCACCAGGTTCGAAGACGCCTACCTCGGCTGGCGCTCGGCTGACCTGTTTCCGGTGCTGGGTGCCGACGGCATCGACCTGTCTTTCGGTCGGCAGAACGTCGTCGTCGGCGACGGCTTCCTGATCAATGGCGACGCCCTGAACCTCGGCAAAGGCCTGGCCGACGGCGAGTTCAATCGCGGTGGCGCCTACTGGCTGGCCGCGCGCAAGGCCTTCGACGAAACCGCCGTGTTGCGCATCGGTGGCAAGGAAGGCTGGCGCGGCGACCTGATGTGGTTGAAGTCCAACAACCGCGCCCAGGCCATGACCGAAATGTACGTTGGCACCCTGGAGCACGTGTCTGAAGCCGGCACCGTTGGCGTGACCTACGTCGACACCAAAGACATCGACGAACAGTACGCGTCCCCTGCGCAACTCGAACGCGACGGCATGAAGACCTACAGCCTGCGTGCGACCGGCAATGCCGGGGTCAAAGATCTATTCCTGTCCGGTGAATACGCCAAGCAGGACAAACCTCACACCGCCACCGAGGACGCCTGGTATCTGGAGGCCGGCTGGACCTTTTCCGAAGCCCCATGGACGCCGTATGCCGGCTACCGCTACAGCCGCTTTTCGGAAGGCTATGACACGCTGTTCTACGGTTTCAGTCGTGGCTTCGGTACCTGGTTCCAGGGTGAAGTGGCGGGTAACTACGCCGGCCCGTTCAACACCAACTCGCGCATCCAGCAGCTCAAGTTCACTGTCTCGCCACTGGAAAACCTGACCGTGGGCGCGATGTACTTCAACTTCGACACCATCGACCGCGACCTGGGCAACACCGATGGCCACGAAATCGACCTGTATGCCGAATGGCACCTCAACGACCACATCACGGTGATGCCGCTGGTTGGCCTGTTCCAGCCGGACAAGAGCGCCGATCAGGGCGGCACGCAGTTGGGCAACAACGACAAGAACCTCTATAGCCAGCTGATTTTCGCCACCACTTTCTAAGCCATAACGGGGCAGTGGCGCATCCACTGCCCCCATGGAAAAAGGCTTTTCCAATGCGCAAAACATTCCTTACGATCCAGAGCAAGATCGCCCTGCTCGCCGGTCTCTGTCTGTTGTTGGTGGTCGGTTTGCTGATGGGCTTGTCGCTCTATCAGACGCACAAAAGCAGCCGGCAAGTGGCCGAGGCCAGCGGCGAAATGCTCGCCGACGCCGCCAGGGAACACATGCAGGCGCTGGGCAAAGTCCAGGCCATGCAGGTGCAACGCACCTTCATGCAAACCCACGAGTTCGGCCAGGGGTTGTCGCGGTATTTGCTCTACCTCAGGCAACTCCAGCACCAGGGCCGACTGAGCGCCCCACAACTGCGCCAGGAGCTGAATACCCAGCTTCATCAGGCCCTGATCGACAAGCCCGACCTGCTCGGGCTTTACGTCATTTTTGAACCCGATGCGCTGGACGGCGCCGACACCGGTTTCGCCAATCAGGCCGAATTGGGCAGCAACGAAAACGGGCGATTCTCGTTGTACTGGGTGCAGAGCAAACCCGGCGAACTCCAGGCCGTGATCGGTGACGAAGGCTTGCTGGCCAACACCGAACCCGGGCCGAGCGGCGCGCCGTATAACGCCTTCTACACCTGCGCCCGTGACACCCGTCAGGCTTGCGTGCTGGATCCGTACTTCGACGAAGCCTCCGGCAGCCGCAAACTGGTGACCAGCGTCGCCTTCCCGCTGCTGGAAAACGGCAAGGTCATCGCCGTGGTCGGCCTCGACATCAACCTCGCCGCCCTGCAAAAGAACAGCGAAGCCAGTGCGTTTGAACTGTTCGATGGCCACGGTCAAATCAGCATCGTCAGCCCCAGAGGCGTGATCTCCGCCGACAGTCAGAATGTGAGCCGACTCGGCCAACCGATGGACAACGCCGAGGTGATGGAGGCTTTGCGTCAGGGCCAGCCAAAGGTGTTTGTCGACTCGCAACAGATCAAGGTGCTCGAACCGCTGCCACCGATTGCCGACGCCGCACCGTGGGGCGTGTTGGTGGGCGTGCCGCAAGAGGTGTTGCTGGCGCCCGTAACCACTCTGCAAAAGGAACTCGACGCCCAAGGCGTGCAAAGCACTGCGCTGGAACTGTTGCTCGGCGGCGGCTCGGCGTTGCTCGGCCTGTTGTTGATCGGGTACACCGCCCGGCGCATTACCCGGCCGTTGCAGGTGCTGACGCGGGTCATGGAGGACATTTCCCTCGGCGAAGGCGACCTGACCCGTCGCCTGCACGTGCAATCGCGGGATGAGATTGGCCAACTGGCGACGGCGTTCAACCGTTTCGTCGAACGTATTCACCAGTCGATGCGCGAGGTGTCGTCGGCAGCCCACGGCGTCAACGAAGGCGCCCGACGGGTGCTGGAGGCGTCCAACTCATCACTGAGCAATTTCGACGACCAATACAGCCGCACCAACAGCGTGGCCGCGGCCATCAATCAGTTGGGCGCCGCCGCACAAGAGATCGCGCATAACGCCTCCGACGCCTCGCACCAGGCGTCCGCCGCACGGCAACAAGCCGAGGACGGGCGCCAGGTAGTGCAACGCACGATCGAGGTGATGAATGAACTGTCGGGCAAGATCAGTGCGTCCTGCGCCAACATCGAAGTGCTCAACGACAAGACGGTGAACATCGGGCAGATCCTCGAAGTGATCAAGGGTATCTCTCAGCAAACCAACCTGCTGGCGCTCAACGCCGCCATTGAAGCGGCACGCGCCGGTGAAGCAGGACGCGGTTTTGCCGTCGTAGCGGACGAAGTGCGCAGCCTCGCCGGACGCACCCAGGCCTCAGCGCTGGAGATCCAGCAGATGATCGAAGAACTGCAAGTCGGCGCCCGGGACTCGGTCACCACCATGACCGAAAGCCAGCAGCACAGCGAAGAAAGCGTCACCATCGCCAACCTCGCCGGCACCCGCCTGGGCAGCGTCACACAGCGCATCGGCGAGATCGACAACGTCAACCAGTCCGTCGCCGCTGCAACGGAAGAACAGACGACGGTGGTCGAAGCGCTGAATGTCGACATCACCCGGATCAACACGTTGAACCAGCAAGGCGTGGAGAATTTGCAGGCGACGTTGCGGGCTTGTACCGAGTTGGAGCAACAGGCTGGGCGGTTGAATCTGCTGGTGGGGAGTTTTCGGATCTGAGGATGATGTTGCCTGTTAGTCCGCCATCGCGAGCAAGCTTGCTCCTACAGGGGGTTGTGGGAGCCAGCCTGCTGGCGATGACGGTGGCACATTCAACAGCTCCCGCGCCTGACACACCGCCACATTTGCAACAGTCACTGCAAATACAAAAACACCTGTGGCGAGGGAGCTTGCTCCCGCTGGGCTGCGAAGCGGCCCCAAAACCAGTCAACGCGGTTATCCAGATGAACCGCATTGCCGGGAATTACGACTGCTTCGCAGCCGAACGGGAGCAAGCTCCCTCGCCACAAGCCTCAAGCCGCGCTGGCATGCTCGACGCGATGGAACAGGCGGTTGAAATACACCAGGCTGTCGCGCGGCTCGCGCACGCCCACCTTCGTCAGTTCCACGAACATCACCGAATGCGAACCCACTTCCTTGCACTCGCTGATCCGCCCTTCCAACTGCACCAGGGCGTCGCGCAGCACCGGCACGTCGGCCGCGCCGTCGTCCCACAGGTCCCAGGCAAAGCGTTCTTCCATCGGCACTTTGGTCATGCCGGCGAAGTGGCGGGCCAACTCTTCCTGTTCGCCACACAGCACGTTGACGCACAGATGGCCGTTGGCGCGGAACACGTCGTGGGTGGCGCTGTTGCGGTTGACGCACACCAGCACGGTCGGTGGCGAGTCGGTCACCGAGCACACGGCGCTGGCAGTAATGCCGCAACGACCGCCAGGGCCGTTGGTGGTGATGATGTTCACCGCAGCAGGCAGCTGCGCCATGGCGTTGCGAAAGTCGATTTGCTGCTGGCTCAAGTCGGCCATGTCGATGCCCCTTCCTTCAGGAGGACCGCCATCGTGCGGCCCGTAGGTGATGGAACAAGACTAAGACGCCGGCCGCGGCGCAACCATTCTGACGATCCCCATGATGAGGTTGGGTTTCCGCTAGTCGACTAGGTGGTTTCTTTATCGCAAGGGCCGGCGACAGTGGGTATCCTGCGCAGAGGCTCCAGAAAGATGAGCCGATGCGTGCCGCGCGTTCGCGTGCGAAAACAATAATTAGAAGACTTTCGTGGCAGCCCTGATGGAAACCCGCAAACCGATTGTTTACATCGTTGACGACGACAAGGATCTGCGCACTTCGCTGGCGTGGCTGCTGGAGTCCGTCAGTGTGCAGGCGCAGTGCTTTGCCGGCGCCGAAGAATTCCTCAGCCAATACGACCCCCAGCAGCCCGCCTGCCTGGTGCTCGACGTGCGCATGCCGGAGACCAGCGGTTTCCAGTTGCAGGAGATCCTCAATCAGCGCGGCAGCACCCTGCCAACCATCTTCGTTTCGGCCCATGGCGACATTCCGATGTCGGTCACGGCGATGAAGAACGGTGCGCTGGACTTCGTCGAGAAGCCCTACAACCCGCAACAGATGATCGACCGCATCCAGGCCGCGTTGAAGACCGCGGTGCATGCTCAGGCCGATCAGCAGCAGCGACAGAACCTGCAAGGCAAACTGGCGTTGTTGACCAGCCGTGAGCGGGAAGTGCTGATGCTGGTGATCGATGGCAAGGCCAGCAAGGTCATCGCCCGCGAGCTGAACATCAGCGTGAAGACCGTTGACGTGCATCGCACCAAGATCAAGGAAAAGATGGGTGTGACCAGCATCGCCATGCTGGTGCGCGAAGTGCTGCATTTGCCGGTGGATGAGCCGGTGCGGCACTGAGGGATTTGTGGCGGCCATTCGGCCGCCATCGCTAGCAGGCTAGCTCCCACAGTGGATCTCCAGCGAACACAAAATCTGCGCGCGGCAAAAATCCCTGTGGGAGCTAGCCTGCCAGCGATGAGGACGGCAAGTTCAACATCAATGCCGGCGGATCAGATCTGGCTATACCGCTTGCGATAAGCCCCCGGCGACACGCCGAAGCGCGATTTGAACGCCGACGAGAAGTAGCTGGAATCCGAGAACCCCCACGCATAACACAAGGCCGAGAGCTTCTGCTCGACATCGGCGCGGCGCAGGTTTTCCGCGCAGAAGTCCAGGCGGCGGTGCTTGATGTATTGCGCCACCACCAGGCCGCGCTTGGAGAACATCCGGTACAGGCCTCGCACCGAAACGCCGACCTCACGGGCAATCAGCTCGGGACAGAGTTCTTCGTCGCTGATGTGCTGGTCGATGAACGCGATGATCTTGCGAAATTGCCGTTCATGGGAATCGCCGCCGCTGTCCTGGGCGCTGATGCCCGGCAGCAACAGGCTGGCCAGGGCATCGAGTACGGCTTCGCTTTCCTGCATGTCCAGGCCTTCCTGCTGACGGGTCTCCAACACTAGCTTGTTGGCCATCGACGCGAGGGGGCTGCTGGCGGCGATCCGAGTGGCGCAATTGACCCCATTGAAATGCGACCCACGCTCGACCACCTGCCGCGGAAGAATCAGCGACAGCTGTCGGCAATCGTCGTTGTAGATCATGTCGCTCGGGCGGCTGGCGTCGATCAGGGCGATGTCGCCACAGCCCAGTTGTGCGCGGTGGTCGCCCTGCTCCAGTCGCGAGCTGCCGCGCATCTGGAACACCGCGTAATAATGGCCGTCGCTGCTGGTGCTGACATCCTTGCTGGTGCGGTACAAATGCACGTGCGCCATGTCGACCACACTGAGGTTGATCGCGCCGCTGCGAAACTCCGCCAGTTCGCCGTAGAAATCAGTGTCCAGCGCCCGGGCATCGAAACGCCCACAGGCCTGGTTCACCTGGCTCAACCAACTTTCGAACGCCTCGTTGCGCACCGCCGATGCTGTAGTCATGTCCGCAAAGCCTCACGTTTTTGTTGTTATTTTTCCACCGCTTCATCGAGCGGTTCGGTAACACGGTTATATCTGAAAACCATCGCCTCCCTCGATGGCCGTCGGGCGCCATTCAACAGGCTCCGGCGTCAGCTTTCCAGTGAAGAAAGCGCTTAGATGTCCAATACCAGACGAGCGGAAAGTGCCCGGGAAACGCAGGCGCAAATCTGCTTGTTGGAGGCCTTTTCCTTGTTGGAAAGGCAGTTGTCGCGATGTTCCGGCACACCGTCCAGCACCTCGACGATGCACGTGCCGCAGATGCCTTCGCGGCACTCGGTATCGATGTCGCAACCATGGGCCTGCAACACATCGACCAGGCTAGTGTTGGCCGGCACTTGCAGCACCACGCCTGAGCTGGCCAGTTCGACTTCGAAGGTGCCGGCCGGGGCGCTGTTGGCGGCCGGGTCTGCGGCAAAGTGCTCGAGGTGGATCGAATCGTCAGGGCGACTGCGGGACGCCACTTCCACCACTTTGTTCATGAACGGCGCCGGACCGCAGGTGTAGACGTGGGCCGCCGGATTGGCGCGCGCCAGGCATGCGCTCAAGGCGCCGTCCAGATCCGCAGGCTCGATGCCGTAGTGGAACTCGACATGGTCGGCAAAATGGGTCGCCAACAGCTCGGCAAATGCAGCGTATTGCGCCGAACGCGCGAAATAATGCAGGCGATACGGCTGGCCGCTTTCCGCCAGTCGATACGCCATGCTCAGCAGCGGCGTCACACCGATACCGGCGGCGAACAGCACATGTTCGCGGGCACTTTCATCGAGACGGAACAGGTTGCGCGGCGCCCCCATTTCCAGCTCCATGCCCTCTTCCACTTGCTCGTGCAGCGCCAGCGAGCCACCGCGAGACTGCGCTTCTTTCTTCACCGCCACCAGATAGGCGCGGCGGTCCTGGGGCGGGCTGCACAGCGAATACTGGCGGGTTACGCCGGTCGGCCCGGTCAGGTCGACGTGGGCGCCCGGCTCATAGGTGTCGAGCGGCTGGCCGTCACTGCGCACGAGGCGAAAGGAGCGGATATCCAGCGCTTCGTCGACGATCCTTTCGATCTTCACCTTCATCATTGCATCACCTGAATACTGTTGTTTCGGTTAAGTCATGGGTCTGGCACAGCTTTTGTGGCGAGGGAGCCTGCTCCCGCTCGATTGCGCAGCAATCGCAAAATATTCGGTGTTGCTGAAAACGTTGGGGCCGCTTCGCAGCCCAGCGCGAGCAAGCTCGCTCGCCACAATTTTCAGCGCATGAACAAGCCGCCGTTGACGTCCAGGCACGCGCCGGTTACGGAGGTGGCGTTGTCGGCGATCAACAGCAGCACGCTGTCGGCAATGAACGCCGGGTCGCCGAGGGTGCCGGCCGGGATCATTTTCAGGATCTGTTCCAGACGCTCCGGGGCCACCGTTTCGCGCACCACCGGCAAGTCCAGCGGACCGGGCGAAATGCTGTTCACGGTCACGCCTTGCGGCGCCAGTTCACGGGCGAAGACCTTGGTCAGGGTCGCCACGCCACCCTTGGCGGCCGCGTAATGTGCGCCGGTGGCGGTGCCGCCGTTCTGCCCGGCCAGGGACGCGATGTTGACGATGCGCCCGAAGCCACGCTCGGCGAAGTGCGCGCCGAACACCTGGCAAGCGACAAAGGTGCCGCGCAGGTTGATCGCCATCGACTCGTCGAACTCTTCCGGCGTGATATCCATCAGCGCTGCAACCTTCGACACCCCAGCGTTGTTCACCAGAATGTCAGTGCCGCCCCAGCGCTCGGCAAGCAGATCCCGCGCCTGCTGGAACGCCACTTTGCTGCGCACGTCGAGCTCGATGGCCATGGCGCTGGCGCCGCTGCTATCGAGTTCCAACGCCAGACGTTGCACGCCTTCGAGGCGCACGTCCGCCAGGCCGACGCGATAACCCGCCGCATGCAGACGACGGGCGATGCACTCGCCCAGTCCGCGCGAGGCACCCGTTACAAGGGCTACTCGACTCATGATGGTGTCCTCACAAAAGGAAGCCGAGCGCGCTCAGGCTGTCGGTGGAGTTGATCAGGCGCACCACTTTGCGCTCCAGTGACGGCACGCCATCGGTGAAACGAATGCGGTGATTGAGGTCGGCCACAAACGGTGTGTGCACGCCGCGTTTGTAGGCGTACAGCAACTGCGCGGAATTCACTTCGACGATGTCCCCGGCCGCTTCCACCAGACGGAAACGCGAAACCGTGCGGATGGTTTTCGCCGCATCCACCGCCGACGGCGAGTAGCCGGCGGTCAGGCGTTCGATGCGCAGATCACGCATGCGTGCATCGTCGTAGGCGTAGTTGAGGGTCGCTTCGAAATCTTCGGTGTCCGGGTCGATCGGCACAATGTACTTGCCACTTTCGCTCCACAGGGTCGCCCATTCGGCGTAGTGCTTGTGGTCGAGCAGTTCGGCTTCGCGCCAGATGAACTCGATGGCTTGGGCCAACGGGCCGGAAAAACCGTTCAGGGTGTCGTGATTGCTCATTGGCTCATCATCCTTTTCCACATGTCGTAGGCACCGCGCATGCCGCCTTCATCGGTGGCGTGGCTGACTTTGTCGCCGTTTTCGGCAGTGATTTCGCGGTTCAGGCCGCGGTTGACCAGGATCGGCGCGTCGACACCGGCGTACGAACCACGCTGCACGCGGTCCCAGGCTTCGGCGTCGTCAGGGCTGCCGAAACCGAACGGGCCCTGGAAGTGTTCGTGAATGCGCATGCGTTCGCGGTTGGCGATTTCCGGGCCGCCGTCCATGCCCAGGGCCACGTGGCGGATCTCGGTTTCGGTGACCGACACCGGGCGCAGTACGCGGAAGAACGACATCGACATCGCCACGTTGGGGAACAGGTTCAGGTTGAAACCGGCGCCGTGCAGCGAGCGCACGATGCGACGGACCTGATCGGCCGGCATCGTTTTCGACAGTTCTTCGGTGACGTGGGCGAAACGCTCTTGCAGCTGTTCGGTGCCGTCGTCGTGATCGAGATCGACGTGCTCCGGCACCATGACCATCACACTGTGGCCGTTACCCAGCGAGTGGGTCACGGCTTGTTCGTCGGTCATGAACGAGAGCATTTCCGAGGTTTCTTCATCCACCGACGACATGAACGACTTGTGCACGATCGGGAAGTGATAACCGTCGGTGGTGTTTTCCAGCTGGATCTTCCAGTTGCCCTTGAAGCTGAACTTGTGTTCGCCCTGGGTCTTGATCGGGTAACCGGCGCCCTGCTTCATGAACAGGTCCATCCAGTGCTTGGCGCCGCCGAGGAAGTCTTCCAGCGGTTCGATCTCGTCGTTGTAGCTGGCGAAGACCATGCCGGCATAGCTTTCCACACGCAGGCTGGTCAGCGGCAGTTCCGACTTTTCCAGAATGCCTTCGTAGCCATCCGGATATGGCAGCGCCCGCAACTTGCCATCCAGGCCATAGGACCAGCTGTGGTACGGGCAGGTAAAACCGGTGGCGTTGCCCTTGTGCTTCTCGCACACGGTGGCGCCACGGTGGCGGCAGCGGTTTTCCAGCACGTTGATGGTGTTCTTCTTGTCGCGAACAACGATCACCGGGCGACGGCCAATGGTGGCGGTCTTGAAGTCGCCGCTGTTGCGCACTTCGCTTTCGTGGGCAACCCACACCCAGGTGCGGTAGAAAATCTTTTCCAGCTCGGCTTCGAACAGCGCCGGGTCGTTGTACAGCGAGACGTCGACGCGGTCATGCTGGACCAGCTCTTCAGGGCTTTTCGACGTCGCGATCAGCTGATATTCATGAGTGCTCATGCGGTTCTCCTCATGGCTTCTTTTTATGATTTGTTTTTAGCGCCGGCGCGTTCACCGGCCATGCTTTGTTGCAGCTGCGCACCGAAGGCGCAGACTTGTTCGTCCTGCCCCTTGCGGCCAACGATCTGCAGTCCGACCTTCAGCCCGCCGCAATCGAGTTCCACCGGTACCGTCAGGGCCGGGTGGCCGCTGAGGTTGAACGGCCGCACCAGCGGGGTCATGCCGGCCACGGCTTTGCTGCCGGCGCGGGCTTCGCTGAGGGTTGGCGGCAGGGTCGGCAGCGTCGGCAACAGCAACACGGCAAAGTCTTCCAGCGCCGCATCCACTTGTTGGGTGAATGCGGTGCGCACGGCTTCGGCCTGGGCCAGGTCTTCGCGGGTGGTGCGGCTGGCCGCCAGCAGGCGTGTTTCCACATCAGCGCCGATCAGGCCCTTGCCGGTCAGATGACCGAAGGCCGCCCAGTTTTCAAAATTGATCACGGTCAGGCCGGCAGCGAATGCCGCTTCGAACTCGCTCAGGTGCAGGTGGCTGCGAAGCCAGCCGGCACGGTCGGCGGCGGCACCCAGGCAGGCTTTCAAGTGCGGGTCGCAGGCCACGTCGAGGAAACCGACCTTGGCGCCTTCGCCTGGCACGCCTTGAGCGATAAAGCCCGGGCAGATCACCTGCATCGCCGCGATCAGGTCAGCCATGGATCTGGCGAACGGCCCGACGCAATCGAGGCTCGATTCCAGCGGATGCGCACCGACGCGGCTGACCCGACCGTAAGTCGGCTTGAGCCCGGCCACGCCACAGCACGCGGCCGGCACCCGCACCGAACCACCGGTGTCGGTGCCGATGGCGATGTCCGCCAGGCCTGCGGCGACGGCGGATGCCGAACCGCTGGACGAGCCGCCCGGCACGCGATCCGGTGCTTGCGGGTTGATCGGTGTGCCGGTCCAGTCGTTGATCCCGGTGACGCCGAAGGCCAGTTCATGCAGGTTGGTCTTGCCGACGATCTGCCAGCCAGCGTCGAGGATCGCGTCGACCACTTCGGCGTTTTTGCTGGCGGCGGGTGCCTCGGCAAACGCACGGCTGCCCGAACGGGTCGGATGGCCGGCGATGTCGATGGAATCCTTGATAGCCACGCGTTTACCGCTGCCACCGAGCAGAAATTCGCTGATGAAAGTACTCATGCATCCGCCTCTGTGATGGAAAGCCCCGTATTGAACAGCCGTTGCGTGCGGAAATGCGCGATCAGCCAGACCCCGTCGACACAACGAAAATCGATGTTCAAACGGGTGCCGAACAACTCGCTGCGGCCATCGGCATAGGTGGAAATCTGCTGCATGATCCATTGCCCTTGCGCCCCGCTGCCGTCAACCACGATCGACTCGCTGGTGAGGTAATGCAGGTTCAGCTTGAAATGATCGGACGGCGGCAGATAACCGCCGACAAACGCCGCCACCGCCTCACGCCCACGGTGTTGACCGAAGGTCTGTGCGGTCTGGGTGCCGAGGCCTTCCCAGATCGCATCTTCGGTGAACAATTGCGCCAACTGACCCAGATGAATCGCCGCCCGCGGCACATCGCACAGGTCCATGTAGCGCGCCATCAAGCGGCGCACGGCACTTTCCCCTTCGAGCGTCGCCAGACGCTGCAGCAAGGCCTCGTTCATGGCTTACACCTTGGCCGCATCAGGGATGGTCAGCGGGCGACCGATGCGCGCTTCGATCTTGGCGTAGCGCCACAGGCTGTATTGGCCGACCGGCGTGGTGCGGAACAGGTTGCAGGCGTCGATCACCGACTGGTGGCAGTCGACGTCGGCCATGATGTAGACGGTCCACGGCGAAGTGGTCGACGGGCCGACCATCAAGCGGTCGTCGTCCATGGCGCCGAGTACGGTGATGCCGGGCATCGCGCCGAGGTCGCCCATCATCTGGCTGAAGCCTTTCCACACGCTCAGGCCTTCACCGGTGGGCAGGTCGAAAAAGTTCTGGGTGATGCCGATGCAGAAGACGACGCGCAATGGTTCCTGGGTAGCTTGGGACATGCTGTTGATCCTTGAAAAAGTAATGAGAATTCAGATGTAGCCGGGGAACGGCGGCACGCCGAGGAACACCGAGCCGGCGCCGTCATACAGGCCTTCGCTGAGGAACGCGTGCTGGGTCACCACCATCGAGTCGCGCAGGTAGCGCTGCAGCGGATGGCGCAGGTAAATGGCGGTGGTCCCCGCCAGGCTGTAAGCGCTTTGCACCACCTCGGCACCGGCCTGGGACACGTGAATGGCGGACAGACGCAGCAGGCTGGTTTGCTCCGGGGTGACCGGGTTGCCTTTAATGATCGAGTTCCATACCTGTTCGGTGGCGTTGTAGAAGAACCCACGGGCAGCAGCGAGCTTGGCTTCGGCCTTGGCGATTTCGATGCGCACGTAAGCGCGATCGGACAGTTTCGGCGCACCGGTGATGCCTGAACCGCCAGCCATGCGGCTGATTTCATCGAGTGCCGCGCGGGCCAGGCCGAGGTTGACCACCGCCAGCACTTGCGCGGCGTAGGCAATCGACGGGTAGCGGAACAGCGGTTCGTCGATGGTCGAGGCACCGCCGCGGATGAAAGTCCAGCGCTCGTCGACGCGCTGGTCGCTCACGCGCAGGTCATGGCTGCCGGTGCCTTTGAGGCCGACCACGTCCCAGTTTTCGACGATCTCTACTTGCTCTGGACGGAACACGGCGGTGCGTGGCTTACCGCCTGCAGCGCCGATGCCGACACCGAGCAGGTCCGCGCCCTTGCAGCCGCTGGCGAATTTCCAGGTGCCGTTGACCTGATAGCCGCCTTCTACAGCCTCCGCCGGTTGCAGCGGGAACAAGCCGCCAGCGAACACCAGGTCCGGGCTTTCGGCGTAGAGTTCAGCCAGGGTTTCCCGTGGCAAAGCGGCGAGGTAAACGCCGGCGCTGCCGAAACTGGCCACCCAGCCCGCCGAGCCGTCGGCTTCGGAGATGCGTTCGATCATTTGCAGGAACAGGTGCGGCGCCAGGGCGTCACCACCGAAGCATTTCGGCGTGGCGGCACGGTAGATGCCCACGTGTTTGAAGCGTTCGATCATGTCCCGTGGCACGTGGGAGCCGGCGTCGAACTCTTCGCGACGCTGGCGCACTTCGTCCAGGACCCGCGCAAAGGCCTGGCTGTCGACACCATTCTCGTCAACGCCGATCGATGCGTCTTGTTGCGCAACCGCTGAACGCAGCATGGGCATTCTCCGTTTTGATTATTGTTAGTGGGCAGCTCCTACCGGGGTGTGGATGCCCTTGCATTGCGGTCCAGTGTAAAAACCGCGTCCCGGCGCCACTATTGGTGCGTGCAGCCCCCGGACTAAAGAAAACCCCTAGGCCGACACCCCATACCTCTGAGCGCGTCTCCATGCGCGAGCAGGTATAAAAAGCCATACTTCTGACTTCACCGGTCGGAACCCTCTGCCGCCAAGGGCTGTGCGATGTATTTGCCAAAACCAAACGACTTCTATGCGCTGATCGAAGCCATGCCGCTGTGCATCATTCTTCACGATGCGCACACCAAGGAAATCCTCTGGGCCAACGCCGCGGCCCTGGCGGCGTTGGGCTTTACCCTGGAGGAACTGACGCCACTCAAAGCCCCGGACATGACCCGCGACGCACCGAAATATCGGCGCTCAGTGGGTTTGCGCTGGCTGGAGGGTGCCGCGCGTACCGGGCAGCGCGCCATCGAGTGGTGCTATCGCTCCAAGCAAGGGGTGGAGATTCTTTCCGAGGCCGTGGCGACGCTGGTGCACCTGGAGGGCCGCGATGTATTGATGGTGCAATTCCGCGACATCTCTAAAGAAGACAAGGTCAAGCGCGACTTGAAGCGCTTCGAGAGCCGGCTCAAGGCGTTCATGCAGGATTTGGCCGAAGGCGTGGCGGTGCTGGGCCCGGAGGGCGATATCCGTTTTATCAGCGACTCCGGCGCGCACTTGCTCGCCAGCGAAGTGCGCCAGCTGATGGGCAAGAACTTTCTTGCCTGGTGCGACGACGCCTCACGCCAGCGCCTACTGCAACAGCTCGCCAACGAAACGCCGGAACACGCGCCGTTCAGCGTTCATTACAAAGTGCAGCGACGCGACGGCGAGTGGCGCTGGCATGACGCAACCTGCCGCTTCATCGACATTGAGGACGACCTGGTCGGCCATCTGCTGTTGTTTCGCGATGTCACCGAACAGGTGCTGGCCGAAGAGGCGCGGCGGGTCAGCGAACAGAAGCTCGAATACCTGGCGCGCTACAACGCCATGGGTGAAATGGCCGTGGCCATCGCCCACGAGTTGAGCCAACCGCTGGCGGCAACCCGGAACTTCATCGAAGGCACGGTGATTCGCCTGGGCAATGCCGGCGACACCGATCAAGGCGTCGCCTGGGGTTTGCAGAATGCCGTGCGCCAAATCGAGCACGCCTCGGTCATCATCAAGAGCGTGCGCGATTACGTGGTCAAGCTTGAGCAGTCCGAAGAACTGGTGGACCTCAATGAGCTGCTGCGCGAAACCCGTTACTTCATCAGCTTGCGCGCCGATCCGAGTCTGGTGCGTGTCGAAATCGTGACCTCGCCCGAGCCGCTGCGGGTGAGTTGCGAGAAGGTGCTGATCGGCCAGGTGATCCTCAATCTGGCATTCAACGCGATTGAAGAAATGGCTGACTTGCCCATCGAACGACGCTTGTTGCGCATCCATGCCAGCACCGACAACGGCGTGGCGCTGGTGCGTATCGAAGACAGCGGGCGCGGGATCCAGGCCCAGGCGCAGGAGAAGCTGTTCGACGGTTTTTTCTCGTCCAAGGTCAGCGGCAACGGCATCGGCCTGGCACTGTGCAAGAACATCATCGGCCGTCATCGCGGCGACATCTGGGCGCAGAACCAAGAGCCTTGTGGCGCAGTGTTCACCTTCTCCCTCCCCCTCGCCTGACACACAACCCTGTGGCGAGAGAGCTTGCTCCCGCTGGCACGCGAAGCGGCCCCCCGGCTTTCTCCAGACAGACCGAGTCGTCAGGGTTTACGACTGCTGCGCAGCCGAGCGGGAGCAAGCTCCCTCGCCACCGGGGATCGCGCCTGGCGCTGTGCAAGAACATCATCGGGGCGATATCTGGGCGCAGAACCAAAAGCCTTGTGGCGCAGTGTTCACCTTCTCCCTCCCCCTCGCCTGACACACAACCCTGTGGCGAGAGAGCTTGCTCCCGCTGGGTCGCAAAGCGCCCCCCGGCTTTCTCCAGGCAGACCGAGTCGTCAGGGTTTACGACTGCTGCGCAGCCGAGCGGGAGCAAGCTCCCTCGCCACAGTGGGTCGCACCTGGCGCTGTGCAAGAACATCATCGGGGCGATATCTGGGCGCAGAACCAAAAAATCTTGTGGCGCAGTGTTCACCTTCTCCCTCCCCCTCGCCTGACCCACAACCCTGTGGCGAGGGAGCTTGCTCCCGCTGGGTCGCAAAGCGCCCCCCGGCTTTCTCCAGGCAGACCGAGTCGTCAGGGTTTACGACTGCTGCGCAGCCGAGCGGGAGCAAGCTCCCTCGCCACCGGGGATCGCGCCTGGCGCTGTGCAAGAACATCATCGGGGCGATATCTGGGCGCAGAACCAAAAGCCTTGTGGCGCAGTGTTCACCTTCTCCCTCCCCCTCGCCTGACCCACAACCCTGTGGCGAGGGAGCTTGCTCCCGCTGGGTCGCAAAGCGCCCCCCGGCTTTCTCCAGGCAGACCGAGTCGTCAGGGTTTACGACTGCTGCGCAGCCGAGCGGGAGCAAGCTCCCTCGCCACCGGGGATCGCGCCTGGCGCTGTGCAAGAACATCATCGGGGTGATCTGGGCGCAGAACCAAAAGCCTTGTGGCGCAGTGTTCACCTTCTCCCTCCCCCTCGCCTGACACACAACCCTGTGGCGAGGGAGCTTGCTCCCGCTGGGTCGCGAAGCGGCCCCCCGGCTTTCTCCAGGCAGACCGAGTCGTCAGGGTTTACGACTGCTGCGCAGCCGAGCGAGAGCAAGCTCCCTCGCCACCGGGGATCGCGCCTGGCGCTGGTCATTCGGATCGATCGGGGCGAACGCCATGCCCGCGCGCAAACCCCACTCCCGCATGATCCGCAGATACACCAGCGAGAGCTCACCGCGTACCTGACGCTGACTGGCAATCGTACACACAGCCCAATGCCTTCTACCGGTGTCAGCAACTCGAGCCCCCTAACAGGTGCATGAAGGGGGTTTCATGACACTGGCACAGAGACACAAACACTTGGCAGGCAGGGCAATTCCTGAGGTTGCCGGGCGAGGCACTATTCAATCGTCAGAATCTGCCCACTCACCCGCGATCCGCGTTACCAACAATTCAGGAAGTTCCCCTTATGCGAACAAACAGGATCTCCGTACAGTCAGCGCTAGGCCTGAGCCTGCTTGTACTCGGTTTGAACAGTGCCCGTGCGGACCTGCCGGCCGACACCGGCATCGGCCAGACCACCCTGGCCTTCCCCGCTGAACCGCACCGCGCGTTCGTCGTCGATGTCGAGTTCGAAAGCTTCGTCGCCGGCCGTATCACCGTGGTCAACCCGGATCAGAAACGCGTGCTGGGCATGGTGCCGACCGGTTTCGCCGCACCTTCGGCCCTGAGCCATGACGGCAAGCTGATCTACGCCGCGGACATCTGGTATTCCCGTGGCACCCGCGGCACCCGCACCGACGTGCTGACCGCATGGGACACCTCGACCCTGTCGCCGGCCTGGGAAGTGTTGATTCCAAACAAGCGCGCCGAATCGCTGACCCAGCGCTACGGCCTGAAGACCAGCGGCGATGACCGTTTCGTCTACGTCTACAACTTCACCCCGTCGACCTCGGTGACGGTGGTCGATACCCAGACCAAAGCCGTCGCCAGCGAAATCGCGATCCCTGGCTGCGTGCTCAACTACCCGGTTGGCAAACGCCGTTTCGCCTCGCTGTGTGGCGACGGCAGCCTGCAAGTGGTGACCCTCAACGATCAGGGCCAGGAAACCGCGCGCAACCGCACGCCGTTCTTCGACCCGAACGCCGAGAAACTGGTGGAGCGCGCGGTCAACGTCGGCGACACCTACTACTTCACGACCACCACCGGCACCGTGCGCGCCGTGGATTTCTCCGGTGATACGGCAAAAATCCTGCCGAGCTGGTCGCTGACCACCGATGAGGAAAAGAAAGCCGGCTGGGCACCGGGTGGCTGGCAGCTGATGGCCGTCGCGCCGAAGCTGAACCGCCTGTACGTGTTGATGCACGACGCCCACGAACCGATGAAGTGGGAAGACCCGAGCACCTTCATCTGGGCTTACGACCTCAAGACCATGAAGAAAATCGCCACCCTGGAAGCCCCGGCACCAGTGTGGAGCATGCAGGCAACCGGCGACGACAAACCGCTGTTGCTGGGCACCGATGTTGAAGGTGGCTTGCAGATCTTCGACCTCAAGACCAACAAGCACACCGGCAGCATGGCCAAGGTCGCCAAAACCGCGACTCAGGTCATGAGCTACTAACGGGGTTCGGCCATGCAATCAGATCCGATCTTCATCATTGCCAGCGCACTCGCCATTTCGGCGCTGCTGGCCAGTGCCGCCACCCACAAGGTGCGGGCGCCGGCACGCTTCGCCAAACAGTTGGCGGACTACCAACTGCTGCCCGCGGCGCTGGTGCGTCCGAGCGCGCGGTTGATCCCGCTGCTGGAACTGGCCATCGCTTTCGCGCTGCTGGTTCCGCTCAGCCGGGGCTGGGCGGCATTGAGTGCGGCCAGCCTGCTGGCGCTGTACGCCGTCACCATCGGCATCAACCTGTGGCGCGGTCGTCGCGACATCGACTGCGGTTGTGCCGGGCCAGACCAGGCGCAACCGCTGCGTCCGGTCCTGCTGCTGCGCAACAGCGTGCTGGTAGCGCTGGCGCTGCTGGCCAGCGTGGCGCCGGTGGTGCGTGACATGACTGTGTTCGATGGCTTCGTCACCGTGGCTGCCGCCGCGGTCGCGCTGCTCATCTACGCCGCGGCCGCTGGCCTGATGGCGAACTCCCCTCTTTTGCTCAAATTGATTGGTAGGTAATCAAAATGGAAGGCTTGATCGTTTCCAACGTATTGCTCTGGGTGCTGCTGGTGGCCGTGGCGTTTGTGGTCATGGGCCTGGTCCGTCAGATCGGCGTGCTGCACGGTCGCCTGGCCCCGGCCGGCGCACTGATGGTCGACAAAGGCGTGGCCGTCAACGAAGCCGCGCCGCAGATCACTGCCGCTGACCGTAAGGGTCGTCCGGTGAACTTCGGCTATGCCGGTGAAAAATCGCAACTGCTGTTCTTCCTCTCGCCCACCTGCCCGATCTGCAAATCCTTGCTACCGGCGATCAAATCCATCGCTAAAGAACAGGCCGGTACGCTCGACGTGGTGTTCGTCAGCGATGGCGACATGGACGCCCAGCAAGCGCTGATCCGCGAGCACAAACTGGAAGACGCCACCTATGTGGTCGGCCCGGAAGTCGGCATGACCTACCAGATCGGCAAGCTGCCGTACGCCGCGCTGATCGACAAGTCCGGCACCCTGCGCGCCAAAGGCCTGGTCAACTCCCGCGAGCATCTGGACAGCCTGTTCGAAGTCGAGCACTTGAAACACGCCACGCTGCAGCAGTACCTCAACGCGCAGCCCCACGACCATGACCACAGCCACGGCCATAGCCACTGATAAGGCAGGGAGACCCTCATGAAACTGCTGGATCTGTTGTTCGAGCGCTCGACGCGCCGTGTTGCCGACACTACTTCGCGCCGCAAACTGCTGTCGCGCATGGGCTCGCTGATGGTGGCCGGTGCCGCCCTGCCCCTGCTGCTACCACTGGATCGCACCAGCAAGGCGCTGGCGGCCACTGACCCGAAGGCCGGTGACCCGGGTGATCCGAACAGCTGCGACTACTGGCGCTACTGCTCCATCGACGGCTTTCTGTGCAGCTGCTGCGGTGGTTCGGTGACGTCCTGTCCACCGGGCACCGAAGCCTCGCAAGTGACCTGGATCGGCACCTGCCGCAACCCGGCCGATGGCAAGGACTACATCATTTCGTACAACGACTGCTGCGGTAAGCAAAGCTGCGCCCAGTGCGCCTGCACCCGCAACGACAGTGAAGAACCGGCCTACCGCCCGTTCAATAACAACGATGTGAACTGGTGCCTGGCCGCCAAATCGCACATCTACCACTGCACCGTTTCGATCATCCGTGGCGTGGCGATCTGACACGCGTTTACCGCCGGTTGCCTGGGCAATCGGTGGTTTTTTTTGAAGATCGCACCCACAATAAAAAGGGATTGTCATGCGTCATTTGTTAATCCTCAGTCTGGCCGGCCTTCTCATCACCCCGCAGGTCCACGCCCGGGCCATTCCCAATCCCGACCAGCGCCACGCACCGGGCAACGAAGAATTGCAAAAACCCATCGCCGAAGCCAACTACAGCGTCGGCGTGAACTATCAATTGCAATGCGCCGGTTGCCATCTGGGCGACGGTAGCGGCTCCGCGGCCAACGACACGCCACGGATGAAAGGCTTTGTCGGCAACTTCCTGAAAGTCCCCGGGGGCCGCGAATTTCTGGTGCGCGTGCCGGGCATGTCGCAGTCGGCGCTGAACAACGCGCAACTGGCGGACCTGCTCAACTGGCTGATGCGCGAAGACGGCATGGCCGGCAAGAGCGTTCCGGCCAGTTACCAGCCCTACAGCGCTGATGAAGTCGCGACTTTGCGGGCCAAGACCATGCTCAACCTGCCTGGCACCCGCGGCGACCTGATCAAGGCCATGCGTGCGCAAGGTATCGCGATAGATGACGGGATGAATGACTGAGTCGGCTAGAACGCGATCAGCCGGAGTTGCCGGTACGCATCGATCAATTGCTCGAGGCTGAATGCCAGACAAAAACTGAAACCGTCAGCCTGAGCAGACGGTTTCGGTTTTTTCTCCAACTGCTATCCAACAGGTTTATGCGGCAGTCAACGGTACACTCGACGGTGCTTCGCGGCGGTCGGCCTGATCAAGCGCCTGGCTTGGAAAACGATCCACCGCTGGCGTCCACGCCGGCACACTCGGCATCTCCTTGCGCAAGCTGTGAATCAAGGTGTACGACATCACCAGCAGCAACATGGCGATCGGCAATCCGGCGGCGATGCTTGCCATCTGAATGGCCTTGAGTCCGCCGGCGAGCAGCAGGCCCGCCGCAATCGCCCCTTCCAGAATGCACCACAGCAAGCGGATCCAGTTGGGCGGATTGGTGCTGCCCAGGGCACACAAAGTACACAACACCTGGGTTCCGGCATCTGCCGTGGTGACAAAGTGCACACCCAGCAATACGCACACCAGAATCGAGAGGATGGCGCCAACCGTGGGGCCATCAAGCGACTGAACCAGCGTGAACATCGCCGCCGTGGTTTCTTTCTTGGTGGCAAGCAGCACCGTGCCGCCTTCGAACTTCGGTTGTTCCTGAGCCACTACCTGGCTGGCAACCGATGCCTGATAAGCCTGGCGATCCTGCTGTTCGTTTTTCAGGGCAGCGCCACCGAACACCGACATCCACAAAATGGTCACCATGGTCGGTACCACCAGCGCCCCGATCACCAGTTCCCGGATGGTCCGGCCTTTGGAAATCCGCGCAATGAACAGGCCGACAAAAGGCCCCCAAGTCATCCACCACGGCCAGTAGAACGCCGTCCACCAGTTTTGCCATTCGGTGTCTTTCTGAGTGTCCATCCAGAAGCTGAGGCCAACGATGTTTTGCACATAGTCACCGGTGGATTCAAACATCAAGTTGAGGATATAACGCGTTGGACCGATGGCCAGTACCGCCAACATCAAAAGAAAAGACAGATACATATTAAGCGTGGAGATCCGCTTCATACCTTTGGACAACCCGGCAAGTAGCGAAATGCAGGCAATAATACTGACAACCAGAATGATGGATAACTGCAGTCCAATACTGACCGGAATGCCAAACACTTGATGCAGCCCGGTATTAATCTGCGCAACACCCAGGCCGAGGGACTGTGAAACACCAAAGGCTGTAATCACCACACCCATGATATCGACCACATGGCCGATCCAGCCGTAGATGCGGTCGCCAATCAGCGGATACAGCAGCGAACGCAGGGCCAGCGGCAGACCCTTACGGTACGCGAAATACGCCAGGCTCAGGCCGATCATGGAGAAGATCGCCCACGGGTGCAGGCCCCAGTGGAACAGCGTGATGCGCATCGCGATGGTGGCCGACTCGTCCGTCAGGCCCTTTGAAAACGGGTTATCGGCGTAGTGCAGCATGGGCTCGGCAACGGACCAGAAGATCAGGCCGATGCCCATTCCCGCACTGAACAGCATGGCGATCCATGAAGCGAAACTGAACTCGGGCCGATCGTGCTCGGTGCCCAGTTTGAGATTGCCGAAACGGCTGACAGAGATATACAGCAGCAAACCAAGTACGCCACTGATCAGGGCGATGTAATACCACTTAAAGTTATGCAGGATAAACACCGAAGCCATTTCAAAGGCCTTGGCTGCCTGCTCGTCTTTAAATGCACAGAACAGAACAAATGAGATCACCGCTACTATCGAAGCGACTGTCACATTCGGGTTCAAGCCTTTTAACATGCCTGTTTGCGCACGCATTATTTTCCCCTTTTGTTTTTGTTTAAGGGTTTTAGAGAGTATTCCGCAAGATACTTATCCCTTGATATCGAATGACATCAGGGTGCTGTATATCTTCAGATTAATTCCGTTCTAACTCGGTTCTGGCAGCATCGCCAAGATGATTGAAACCTGACCATCGTTCAAACCATTTTTAATCACCGACTCATGAGAAAAACGCATCAATAAATCCGGTTCGCCCTCCTCCACTTAACGCCTGTCGATGCACTCGCCCACGGGGTCACCCACCGACACCAGGTTAGAGCTGGCAATCCCGTTTGGCGTGACCGGGTGATGCAGCGGCGCATCCTTTTGCAGGTGCTTGCCTGTGACCTTCGCCTGGCCCACGCACAGCGCGAGCAGCGCGGCACTGCCGGCATAAAAAAAGTAGAAGCTTGAGGTGCCGAAGCGCTCCATCAGCACACCCGCAATCAGCGGACCGATGCAGGCACCGACACCAAAAGTGATCAACAACATGCCCGACAGCGAAACGCGCAAGTGCGGCTCCATGTTGTCGTTGGCGAACGCGACGCCCAACGGATACAGGCAGAACTGCAGGAAGCCGATCGCCGAGCCGAACCACAGCAGAGTCACGAATGCAGGCGTTTGATTGAAGGCCAGCGGCAGGCTGATGAGCACCAGCAAGATCGCCACCGCGCGGATCAGACTGGCACGCGGCAGACGATCCGAGAGCCAGCCCAACGGCAACTGCGCCAACAAGCCTGCCCCGATGGTCAGTGCCATGAACTGGCCGACCTGTGCTGTTTCCAGTCCCTGCTTGCTGGCATAGATCGCAGCCAGCCCGTAGAAGCTGCCGTTGATCATGCCTGACACCAGAATCGTCACCAGGGACTGCGGAATGCGCCGCAGGAACAACCGCAGGTCGATCGAAGCCGCGGGCACCGCCGTCGGATGGGCGCTGCGAGTGAGCGCCACCGGCACCGAGCACAGCGCAAACACCATCGCCACCCCCAGCAACGCACGGATCCCCAACCCCTCGTCGAGACTCAAGGCCAATTGACCGAGCATCATCCCGACGTAGCTGGCGACCATGTACAGCGCCAGCACGCTACCGCGCTGCTCGGTCCGGGCCTGATCGTTGAGCCAGCTTTCCAGCACCATCAACTGGCACATCATGGCCAGCCCGACCAGCCCGCGCAGCACCAACCAGAAAGGCAGGGACGTGCTGAACTCATGCGCCAACACCGCTGCCGCAATCAGTCCGGCACAGGCCGCATAGGTTCGAATATGCCCGACCTGTGCGATCAGGCTGCGCCCGACCCAGCCACCCAGCACCATCCCCAAGGCATTGGCGGCCATCAACGCCCCCCCTGCCGTTTCACTCGCCCCCATCGCATTCAGGCGCAGTGCCAGATAGGTCATCAGCAAGGTCGATCCCAGCTGCATCAACAGGCTGGCCAGATAAAGCGCACCGAAGGTTTTTGTCAGTCTTATCACCGTGCGATCCCCGATAGTTGCGCTTCAAGCCAAGCCGTGAAGTTGCTTCCAGTTGCCGGGGTGAACCACATACCCAAACAACGCATGCCCGCCATACACCAGTTCGGTGCCTTCGGGAATCCACAGCAACTGCCCGGGGGTGACTTCAAAAAGCTCTTCACCGACGCGCAATTCGAAGCAACCCTCGATCACGAAAATCACCTCGTCGTACAGCACCGTCCAGGCGACTTGCGCGCCTTCCCAGCGGGCGAAACCCACACCGATGTTCGGCGAGACTTCATTGCTCAGTGCCCGCGCCACGTACGCGGCGCCGGGGGGACCGCCACGGAAGGTGAAGTCCAGGTCCTGATGGTCGATGCGCCGCACCGGGCTCTTGCCTTTGGCTGGAGGGCTCATAGCTCACTCCGGCTGTTCCAGGCCGCCAGATGAATACGCGAGCGAACACCCAGGCCCAGGAACGGTTCCGGCGGGTTGAGCGACGGCATGCCGGTCACGGCGCGAATATCGTTGAGCTGCGCCGAGTCGGCACCGACAGCGAGATCAGCGAGCATTGTCCCGGAAATGGTGCCCCAGGCTGCACCGACGCCGTTGTCGCACGCTGACGCATGAACGCCCGGCTCCAGCTCGCCAAAGAAATTAGTGAAGTTGCGCGAGATCGCATAAACGCCGCCCCACGTATGGCTGAAAGACACGTCGGCCAACTGCGGGAAGCGCGCCAGGAAAGCCTTGCGGTGCGAATCGCGCACTTTCGAACGCATGCCATCGCTGGTGCTGCGACCGTACTTGGGCACGTGTTTGTAGGTGTTGCGGATGATCAGCCGGCGATCCTGAGTCATGCGCACAGTCGTGCCGGCGTGGTCCGCCGGGGTCAGTCCCCAGTCCAGTTGGCCGCCATAGGTGGCCAGTTCCGCATCGGTCAATGGCCGGGTCCAGCTGGCGAAGGTCATGACCGGCAGCAGGCGATTGCGCAGATAACCAAACTCCTGGGTGAAGATGCTGGTGCCCAACAGCAGTTGCGGGGTGCGGATCAGCCCCGCCGTGCCATGCAGAATCCAGCCGCCACGGCCGTCACGCTCCAGACGTTGAATGGGTGATTCCTCGAGCAATTCGACGTTGCCCGGCAACGAGCGCGCGAGGCCCGTGACCAGCGCCGCCGGTTGCATCAAATAGCAGCCGGGCGTGTAGATGGCGCCGCTGTAATGATCGGTGCCCAAGACCTTGGCCAGCTCCGCGGAATCGGCCCGGCGAAACGGCTCACCGAGGTCGCTCATCAGCCGCTCGAAGTGATCCAGGTAAGCCAGGCCACGCGCCCCGACCGCGCCTTGATATTTGCCGGCATGGGACCACTGGCAATCGATGCCGTGACGTTGCACCAGCCCTTGCAACTGCGAAATCGCGGCACGGTTGAGCGACAGCAAACGCTGTTTGTGCGCAGGGTCCGGATGCTCCAGTGCGAACTTGTGCGGCAGGTCGATCACAAAACCGGAGTTGCGCCCCGAGGCGCCGTGGGCGACCCGTTGCGCGTCCACCAGCAGGATTCGGGCCTGCGGATGATGCTCGGCCAGGCGACGGGCAGCGGCCAGGCCAGCGAAGCCCGCGCCAATCACCGCGTAGTCTGCACGCTGCTCATCGGACAAGCGTTGGCAAGACGGTTGCTCAGGCAGCGCGGCGTACCAGCCGCAGCTCGAGTCGTCGAATGGCAGGTTGATCGTGTTTTTCATGAGTCGGGCCTCAGGCTACCGCCTGCTGGGAATGCTGACAGGACTGCAGCAATGTGCTGCGTTGCGTTTGCGCTTGACGACCGAGCAGGACAAAACCATTGAGCTTGCCCGCCGCGTCGTAGAATCCGGCACTCAAGCCGTCCTCGGTCGGCGTGCAGCGCCATTCACCTTCGCCGGCGTTAGCGGGTGCCAACAGACACAGCGGCGCGGCCGGCGTCTTCACTGTCACCGGCATCAACGGGTAGTCAACCGCCGTGGGTTGGCCAAGCAATGTCTTGCTCAACGCAGCAATGCCTTGATTGATCGGTGCCAGGTACGGCAGCAGCTGTCCATCGATCTCGATGCAATCGCCCAGGGCGTAAATGCCCGGCGCAGAGGTTTGCAGTTGGGGATTCACCTGAATGCCCCGCCCAACCACCAACCCGGCACTCTCTGCCAGGCTCAGGTCGGGACGCAGGCCGACGGCGGACAACACCAGATCAGTCTCGAGGGTTTGGCCGTTGGCGAGTTTCAGTTGATAACCCTGAGCCGTGGCGTCGATGGCTTCCAGGGTGTTCTGCAAATGCCACGTCACCCCCAACACACTCAAAGCGTTTTGCAGCACCTGCCCGGCTTCGGCCGGCAACAGGCGTTCCATCGGCCAGTGCCCCAGACCAATGACATCCACGCTGTAGCCGTTATGGGCCAGGTCATTGGCAAATTCGCAGCCAATCAGGCCATCCCCAAGGATCGCCACACGCCGTACACCGGTCAGACGCTCACGGAACCCGTGGTAATCCTGCAAGTTATTGACGCTGATCAGCGCTGAACTATCGCCCTCAATCGGCAGACGAATCGGCTGCGCGCCGCTGGCAAGCACCAACTGGCCGTATTCCATTTCACCGAAGCTGGTACGCAGGCGCCGCGTCGCACTGTCGATGCCCAGCACCTTGCAGTGTGGATACACGCGGATGTTCAAACGCTGCTCGATTGCCAGCGGCGATTCGCCGGACAACGCCTCGGCGCTTTTGCCCTGGGACAGCCCGATCGACAACGCGGGTTTCGAATACAGGTGGCCGGACTCTTGCGTCAGCACACGGATCTCTACCTTGGGATCTGCCTTGCGCAACGCCTGAGCCAGACCGTAACCGGCATAACCACTGCCGATGATGACGATCGGCTGGCGTGGCGACGCAGCAACCGCAGGTGCCGCCACCGCGAGCGGTGGCGTACTGACGGGCACGCTGACGGCCGTCACTGCCTGCGTGTACTCACTGATATCGAGCATCTCGAAATCTGCCTTGCCGACGTGGCATTCGGGGCAGACCCAATCCTCGGGAACATCCTCCCAGCGCGTGCCGGCGAGAATGCCATCCTCGGGCCAGCCCAGTGCCTCGTCGTAAATCAGGCCGCAAACGATGCAAAGCCACGTCTTGAACATGGTGTTCACTCCCCAGCAATCCGGATCGCTACGTTCTTGGTGCGCACGTAGCTGTACAAGGCTTCCTGGCCCTTCTCCCGACCGAAGCCCGACAACCCGACACCGCCAAACGGCGTTTCGATGCCGCCGGCATACCATTCGTTGACGAACACCTGGCCGGATTTCAGGCGGCGCGTGCAGCGCATGGCGCGACTGATGTCCTGAGTGAACACTCCGGCCACCAGGCCAAACTCGGTGCCGTTGGCAATCGCAATGGCTTGTTCTTCGGTGTCGAATGGCATGATCGCCAGCACCGGCCCGAACACTTCTTCCTGGGCGATGCACATGTCGGCGGTCACGTCGCGGAACACCGTCGGACGCATAAAGTGCCCGGCACGGTCGGCGAAAGCCTCGCCACCGGTAACTGCCACGGCGCCCTCTGCGATCGCCCGTCGGCACAAGGCTTCAATGCCCGTCAGTTGCCCGGCGCTGACGACGGGGGTGAGGTCGGCATTGTCCTGACCCAACCCGACACTCAGCCCTTCGGCCATGGCGACCACGGCCTCGACCACGTCTTCATAAATCTCGCGCTGCACCAGCAGGCGCGACATCGCCGAACAGACCTGGCCGGCATTGAAGAAAATCCCTGACTGGACGCTGGCGAGCAGTTGCTCCCGATCGGCATCGGCGAAGGCAATTGCAGCCGATTTACCACCCAATTCCATCACGCTCGGAATCGCATGCTGCGCGGCATCACGCAGAATCGACTGGCCCGTCGGCACGGAACCGGTGAACACGATCTGGTCGACGGCACGATGGCTGACCAGATACGAACCGACTTCACGACCTCGCCCACAAATCAGGTTGACCGCGCCATCGGGCAAGCCGGCGTTGGCAATGGCGCGGATCAGCACGCACATGCCCAACGGCGAAAGCTCGGGGGACTTGATCACGACCGCGTTACCCGCCGCCAGTGCCGGTGCCAGCGAACGGGCGCAGATCGACACCGGGAAGTTCCACGGCACGATCTGCGCCGAAACGCCCATCGGGTCGTACAGGGTGAAGTCCATGTAACCGTTGCCCAGCGGAATCGAAGTGCCCTCGATCTTGTCCGCCATGCCGGCGTAATACTCGAAGTAGCGCGCCGCCTCGATGAACTCGTCCCTGGCGTCGCTCAGGCGCTTGCCGTTTTCCTGGCACAGCACCCAGGCGCCCTCATCCGCCACGGCGCGAATCTCCTCGGCAATGCGCAGCAACCAGGTGACGCGCTGCGCCGGACGGGCGCGAGTCAACAAGCCGCTGTCGGCACAACGACGAGCTGCCAGCAACGCACGCTCGGCATCGGCCACGGTGGCCTGGGCGATGGTCGCGACCGGTTCGGCAGTGCCGGGGTTGTTCACCGTCAGGCGCTGGCTGCTATCGCTCCATTGCCCGTCGATGTAGTTAAGCCAGTGAGAGGCTATCGGATACATGGCAGCGCTCCTCAGGCAGACGGCGTGGTGGCGAGCAACTGACGTGCAGCCCACTGGTGGAAAAAGTGCGTCGGGATGTCCATTTCCGGCGAGAACGCGCCGCCTTTGTAGCCGGGGGAATGACGGCCTTTCTGCATGCCTTCCACCGAGCTGATGTCTTCGGCGAACACCACTTTCCAGGATTCCAGAATCGCATCGCGGCAAGCGCTGAACTCTTCGCTGCTTGCGGCTTCATCACCTACGTAGAACAGGCGCAGGTGCTCGATGGTGCGTCCCGGTGCAACAGGCTCCAGCTGCATGGCGAAGGCATGGTCAGCCTGGATGCCGAGCAACACGTTAGGGAAGAACGCGACGTACTCGGCATTTTTCAGACGGTCGAGCGGCCAGCCCGGGAAAGTCGGCAAGTGCGTGCCGGCGACGTCCGACAGGTTGTAGGCATAGCTGCCTTGACCGGCGAAGTGCTCGTCAAAAATGATGTTGTAGTGATCTTCCAGGCGCGAGTACGAGTTCAGGCTCGGGTGCACCCACGGCAAGTGATAGGCCTCGCAGTAGTTCTCGACGGCCAGTTTCCAGTTGCAGTTGATGTCCAGCGTCGTGGCGTCATGACCGGGACGACGGCGCAGCAGGCTCATGCCGTCTTCACCGAGGAACTGGGTCCAGCGCTGGGTCAATGGCGCCAGCATGTCTTCGAGCGGCTGCGCATCGCCGGACAGGTTGATGAACACCATGTCCATCCAGATCGCGCTGCGGATGGCTTTCAAGCCATGTTTTTCACAGGCGAAACGCTCGTCTTTGTGCTGGTCGATGCCGCCAACGTGAGGCGTGCCGCGCAACCCGCCGTTGAGATCGTAAGTCCAGGAGTGGTAAGGGCAGCGAATCACGCCCTGCACTTCACCGGCCTCTTCCACCAGCTTCATGCCGCGGTGGCTGCACACGTTATGGAACACTTGCACCAGGCCTTCGCGGTTGCGCATCAACAGCAACGGCAGGCCCATGAAGTCGATGGGCTTGACCGAACCGGCCTTGCCCAGGTCGCTGGCGAAACCGACGCAGGCCCAGGTTTTGCCCAGGACCTGATCGCGCTCAAGTTCGAAGTAACGTTGCTCGGTGTAAAACTCGTTGCTCAGGCCGGTCGCTTCATGGATCGGATTGAGGACGGTTTCGAGATGATGCACAGGAATTTGCTGGATGCTGCTCATTATTGTTTTCCCCTGCTGGGCACGGTTTGGATGATCGGCGGGCGCATAGGCCCGGGGTCCGCTGGCAGCCAGTTTGGGAAAACGGAGGGGGTGTCGACAAACGATATTTCCGGCGCAATTCATGACTTATTGTCATAAGTATTGGCGGCCGGCTTGAGGGCTGGTGCAGGTTTTTGACGCGCATTGACGCGAGGCAAAAAAAATCGCCCGGCATCGAAAATGCCGGGCGACTGGTGGTGGATATTCAGGCGGGGCTGCGACGTTACCGGGTGTCCTCGGCGGGTGGAAGCTGGTTCAACAACCAACTACGGAAACGTTTCACGCTTTGCCGCATCCCCCCGCGTGCCAAGGGTTCCAGCAAGCAAAACTGCGCATCGGTTTTCAGTACGGTATCGAGTGGACGGATAAGCGCGCCGCTCTGCAGATGATCATCGACAAGGTTGGACCAGGCCAGTGCAATGCCCTGTCCGCTGATGGCCGACTGGATCAGCATCGAGTAACTGTTGATGTTGATCCGGCGTTTGGGCTCGACGTTTTTCAAGCCCTGGCTGCGGAACCAGTCCGGCCAGCCAATCCAGTCGCGTTGCGGGTCATCGAGAAAAAGCCAGGTACAGGCGGCCAGATCCTCTGGCTTGTTCAAGGCAGGATATTTGGCAAGGTAGGCAGGACTGCAAACCGGATAAACCTCTTCGGAAAACAATGGCGTGACTTGCATGTCCCGTGGCGGTGTCTTGCAGTAATACAACGCCAGGTCGCAATCGAGACGGGAGAAATCCTTGACCTGGTCATGGGCGATGATCCGCAGGTCGATCTCTTCATTCTCCCTTTGAAACTCGGACACTTTTGGCAAAAGCCACAACGAAGCCATGGCGGTACTGGTGGCGACTGTCACCTGTTCGGCGCCCTGCCAATGGCGAATCTCACCGGTGGCCTGTGCCACTTGCAGCAATGAAGCACGCACCGTTTCATAATACTGACTGGCCGCCGGGCTCAGTTGAATCGTGCGGGTGGTCCGTTCGAACAGAACCTTGCCCAGGTAGTCTTCCAGCAGTCGAACCTGCCGACTGATCGCACCTTGCGTCACGTTCAACTCGTGCGCAGCCAAGGTGAAACTCAAATGGCGTGCCGCCGCTTCAAACGCGACCAGACTATTAAGTGGCGGTAATGGATGGATTTTCATACAAGGCAGGTCACGTCGTTATTGTGGTTTTATCGCGGCATATTAGCCCCTGTTGCTGGAGGTGGACAGCGGCTGTGGGCATGTCGAGGACGGTTGAGATGCACCGGCGTTCCCGTGACTTGCCCCCCTTCAGGTCTTGGCGATGTTGCTCCCTGAAATCTGTCGCCAAGACCTTTTTTCATTTCAACTCAAACGAGCTTGACCACCGCATTGATGTTATTGCGCGTGGCCTTCGAATACGGGCAGTACTGGTGCCCGGTTTCGACAATTTTTTGCGCGGTCTCGCGGTCCAGCCCCGGCAGGCTGACATTCAAACGCGCCTGGAGCAGGTAGCCACCTTCGTTGGTGCCCAGGTCGACTTCGGTGTCAACGGCCACATCCTTGGGCAAGGCGACTTTCATTTCCTTGGCCGCGACCTGCATCGCGCCGATGAAACAGGCTGACCAGCCGGCGGCAAACAACTGCTCTGGATTGGTGCCGCCACCGCCGGCGCCAGGGGATGAGAGTTTGACATCGAGAATACCGTCGGAACTGCGCGATGCGCCGTCGCGGCCGCCCGTGGTGTGGGTTTTTGCCGTGTACAGGACTTTGTCGAGTTGGGTCATGATGATCTCCTGATTGAATTGAGGTTTATGCAATTTCAGGTGAATCAGAAAACGAGGTTCAGGCTTGATGCCAGTCATTGAATATAGACGGCGTGGGTCGATGAGGCGGTTGATCCGACGAGGGTCATGGCTGGCCAAAGGGACTTGCCGTAAAGGCGAATCCCTAAGTGGCCGTTACCACAGCAACGGAAATGTATTCCAAACCAAAAGCTGGCTCATTTACGAGCCAACTTATACTTCAAACAATCATCATAAAAACTCTGCCGAACCGCCGCCGGTTTCATCCTCGTCGGACTGTCATAAGTTTGCTCTGTAATACCCATGGCCATCATCCGCATCCAGGACTTGGAAAACTTGTACGACTGGATTTTTTGTCGCGCCGCATACAGCGAAACCCCGGACAATTTGAGTTCCTGTGCTCTAGCCGCCGTACCCGCGCCCCAACTGCACATATAAGTATCGCCGGCCTTCAGTTCCTTTCCCTCGGCAGAAACTGCAAGGCCCGCAATGCCGAACGAGATCAACGCGACCCACATATTGCGCATCAAATACCCACCCTAACCGCCTGAAAATGAAGCGATTCTGGCGACAACCGAACAACCTGGGGGCCAGCAAAATGCCTTATCGTCGAAAAGCTGATCCACCATCGCGAGCAGGCCCGCTCCTGCAGGGGGTCGCCTGTACCTGCCCAAACCCTATGGGCAAATTCAAGCACAGCGCTCTATGATTGAACCCCATGAACCCCTCTGCTCCGATCCGCCAACCCTGCCCGCCCGGCGCCTGCGATTGCGGGCGTGACCCGTTGCTCGAAACACCGGGGGCGGATGTGCGCATCCTGTTTCTGACGCGCATGGAAGAAAAGCGCCTGATTGATCGCCTGGAAAACCTGACTAGCCTTCAGGACCTGGAGCATCTGCAACGGCGAATGCTCGAGCAACTGGGCATCCGCGTCGACATCGTCCCAAGTTTCAACGAAGTGCGAACCATGCGCGGCATCGGCATTCACGTCGGCGAGCTGCCCGGGCTGTGCCGCAAAACTCGCGCAGCGATCCCGGCGGCGATCCGCCGCGCCATGGAAAAACGCCCGGAAATCGCCTACGAAGTCCTCAACGCCAACGACCTGTTGCGGGATGCGTGATACCCCATTCTGGAGTTCCTCGTCGCCGACGTTAATACATACGTCTTATTCGTGCCCGACAATGGCCAGTGGCAGGGTTGAGTCGCGACTGAAGCGCGGACATAGCCGCAGCAAATCCGTACTGGCGAATTTGTGATTCGAACCTACGCTCATTGCGTAAGACAACTTAAAAAGCGTTGTCAGGAACTGACGTACAGGTGCTGACGCCATGCATTTCAAACCATTGGCTTTAGCCACCTTTACAGTGCTCGTCGCAGGCAGACCAAATCCACATCGGGCAATCGCGCTACCGGACAAATCGACAGTGCCGGGATTCAAGCCGTGACCGGAAACATGACTTGGCGTTCCTGATTGTTTTCAAGAAAAAAGAACTTTATCCAAGGAGCAAACAGCACTATGAACCTGACCCGTAAATTGCTCGTCGGCACTGCCCTGGCCAGTCTATTGCTCGGTGGTTGTACGTCGAAAGTCACCGAGAAGGATCAGTACTCCGGCTACCTATCCAACTATAACAATCTGCAGCAAGTTGAAACGCCCAGCGGCGGAACAGCCATGCGTTGGGTAAGCCCGTCGTGGAACCCGAATGCCTACGACACCGTGGCATTCACCCGTCTGGAAATGTACCCGGCGCCCAAGCCCAATGAGCGGGTCAACCAGCAGACGCTGGCTGACATTCAGAACTACATGAGCAACAAGGCCAAGACCACGCTGGGGCAGAAGTACCGGGTGGTTTCCAGCCCAAGCGCTGCGCCGGCCGGTGCCAAAACCCTGGTCATGCGGGCAGCGATCACTGGCGTCAGTGCCTCGCCTGAAGGCATGCACTGGTATGAAGTGGTGCCCATCGCGGCGGTCGTCGGCGGTGTGTCCGCCGCTACGGGTATCCGGGATGAAAACACCGAACTGTATATCGAGGCCGAGTTCATCGACGCCAAAAACAATCAAACCGTAGCCAAGGTCGTGCGTAAGGTCTTTGGCACCACGCTGGAAAATGACAAGCAGAAAATCACTGCCCAGGACTTCAAGGCAGCGATCGACAAGCTGGGGAATGACTTCCAGGCGTTCATCAAGTAATACACTGCCTCTGGTAGGAGCTGTCGCAAGCTGCGGCAGCTTCTACAGGGGCATCAGGTCTTCTTCATCCCGACCCGTCGGCGCATCTCGGCCGTAATGGTCTGCCGGGTTTTCTTCATGTCCGCCCACGGCTCATCCCCCACCTCAGCCAAGCGTTCATGGGCGTTGTGAATATTCCACTGGTTCCCACCCTTTAAGTCCTCCACTTCTTCCCGAAAAATCGGCATCGATACCGGCATTCCTTCGCGGGTACGCGCGGCATAGGCGCAGATGGTCGTCGCCCCCAGGCCGTTGCGCAGGTAATCGATGAAGATACGCCCCACCCGATTCTTCGGCCCCGACACCGCCGAAAACCGTTCGGGCAGCAACTTGGCCATATGACTGACGATCGCGTGGCTGAAATCCTTGACCTCATCCCAACCGAGCTTGCGGGTCAGCGGCACCACCAGGTGAATGCCCTTGCCGCCGCTGGTCTTGAGAAACGCCTTGAGCCCCAGTTCATCCAGCACCGAAAGAGTGAGCTGGGTCGCCTCAACCATGCGTTTCCACGGCAAGGCCGGGTCCGGGTCAAGGTCGAGTACAAAGCGGTCGGGTTTGTCGAGCTTGTCGGACGTGGCGTTCCAGGTGTGCAACTCAACGGTGCTCATCTGCACCGCGCCAATCAACGCCTCGGCGTTGTTGATGACCATCATCGGCTGGCCCGTGAGCTTTTGATCCAGGGTTGTAATGCCGGGAATCGCCAGGCGCTCGGCGTTTTTCTGGAAAAACAGTTCGCCGGCAATACCGTCCGGCGCACGCACCAGCGCCACCGGGCGATCCTTGAGTTGCGGCAAAATCCACTCGGCGACGCTGGCGTAATACTGAGCCAATTGCACTTTGGTGGTGCCGCTGCTGGCATCGATGACCCGATCGGGGTGGGTGATGCGTACCTTGCCCTCCTCCAGGCCGATCTGTGACGGTGCCGGCTCGGCTTTCTTCGGCTTGGCTGCAGCGGATGACTGGACGGCAGGCTTTTTCGCGGAGGCAGTTTTCACAGTCGTCGCTCGCTCCTCAGTGATGTCCCGGGCAGGTTTGTCGTCACGCAGGCCATGGAACACCGCATGGCGCACCGAACCGTCCTTGGTCATTTCAGCGAAGGCCACTTCGGCCAACAGTTCAGGCTTGAGCCAGTGCACGCCCTTGAGTTCGACGCCCGTGGGCGGATTGAGCACCGGTGGTTTTTTGGTCTGCAAGGGCTTGAGCTGTTGATGAATGCTGTCGAGCGTCGCTTCGGTGAACCCGGTGCCGACCTTGCCCGCATAGCGCAACTTGCCACTGTCGCGGTCGTGCAGCCCCAGCAGCAAGGCACCGAACGCGCTGCGCGTGCCCTTGGGATCGGTGTAGCCGACGATGACGAACTCCTGGCGATGCTTGCACTTGAGCTTGATCCAGTCGCTGCTGCGCCGGGAGACATAAGGCGACCCGAGGCGCTTGCCGATCAGGCCTTCCATGCGCATCTGGCAGGCGCTGTTGAGCAACGCCTGGGGATCTTCGCCAAACGCGTCGGAGAAGCGCAGCAGCGGGTCTTTGCTGGCGTTGAGCACGGTCGCCAGTGCAGCCCTTCGCTCTTCGACCGGCACCTCGCGCAGGTCCACGCCATTGAGGTAGGGCATGTCGAACAGGTAATAAAGGATGTTGCCGCTGCGACCGGCTTCGAAGGCGTTCTGCAACGCCTGGAAATCCGGTACGCCCTGCTCGTCCGCCACGACCATTTCGCCATCGAGCCAAGCCGATTCCAGGCCCATGCCGGCCAACGCCTTGGCCTGTTCGGGCAACTTGTGCGTCCAGTCGTGGCCGTTGCGCGTGAAGAGTTTGACCTCGTCGTGGTCGATGCGCGCCATGATCCGGTAACCGTCGAACTTGACCTCATAGCTCCACTGGCCGTCCGGGGCTTTTTCCACCAGGGTCGCCAGTTCCGGCTTGATCTGATCCGGCAGTTTGGCCCTGTGCGCGCCGGTGAGCGGCGCGGACTTTTCCTTCACCGGGGCAGCCGGTTTTTTGATGAGTTTGGGCTTGGCGGTTTTTTTCGCCTTGGGTGCCTTGGCCACGATGGTGCGCTCACTGATGACGCTGTCGGGCTCGGCGCTCACCACGTCGTAATCACTTTCGGGCCGCGCCGCGCCATCCTGATGCTTGATCAGGAACCACTGCTCCTGCTTGCCCGGCATGTGCGTACGCACCAGGTTCCACAGCCCTTCGAGCTTCTCGCCTTGCAGCTCGAACTTGAGACGACCCTTCTCGTAGGCCTTTGCCGGGTCGTCCTGAGGAATCCACACCCCACGGTCCCAGACGATGACATCGCCGGCGCCATAGTGACCTTCGGGGATGCTGCCCTCGAAGGTGGCGTAGTCCAGCGGGTGGTCTTCAACGTGCACTGCCAGGCGCTTGACCTTGGGATCGAGCGACGGGCCTTTTGGCACCGCCCAGCTCTTGAGCGCACCGTCGAGCTCCAGGCGGAAGTCGTAATGCAGGCGCGAGGCGTCGTGCTTCTGAATGCAGAATTGCAGCGCATGATCCTTGGCGTTTTTCCTGCCGGCTCGCTTGACGGCAGCCGGTTCGGACGTCGCCGAAAAATCGCGCATACGATTGTAGTCATCGAGGTTTTTGTTCATGGCTCACCTGCGGATCGCTGCAGGGCGCTGAATCAGCATGTCCCTTAACTCAGCAGAGCAAACCGTTCGGGCAAAAATTCCATCGGCGTTGAAATTGCCCGGACAGACGGGCCTGTCGGCCGCATCGGGCTTGCGGCTGAGGGAATATACTCAGCGGGCACAGTTGGATTCCCGGAGACCGGATTCACCGGCAGGTTGACCGCGTCATCATTCATCGCTGGCAAGCCAGCTCCCACAGGGATAGATGGCCGCAACAGATTTTGTGTACAGCTTCGGTACCTGTAGGAGCGGGCTTGCCCGCGATGGCGGCCTGGCTGGCGCCGCGGGTCCTCACGGATACAAAATCAAGCAACCCCGCCCTTGGCCTGCTGTTCCAGACGCACCTGCAAATCCGGTTCAATCCGCAACGCTGCCGCCAGTTCATCCAGATAGCGGCGTTCGGCTTCCTGCTGATCATCCACCAGCATCACACTGGCCAGGTACATTTCGGCGGCCATGCCAGGATCGGTTGCCGACTGGGCCACCTCATTGGGGTCCAGCGGTTTGGCGACTTCATCGTCGAGCCACTGCTGCAACTGCGGGTCGTCAGTGTGGCTGGCGATTTGTTTGTTGATCATCGCCTTCTCCGCGTCGTCGAACCGGCCATCAGCCTTGGCCGCAGCAATCAATGCACGCAAGATCGCATGGCTGTGCTCTTCGACTTCCGGTCCGGCCAGCATGTCCACCGTGCGCATTGCCTGTTGCGGCGCCTGTTGTTGCTGCGATGCCTGACTGCGTTGCCAGGCTTGATAGGCCTGGAATGCCATCATCCCCAGCGACGCAAGCGCTGCATAGTTGGCGCCACCACCGGATCGCGATTGCGGCGCGCCGCCCATCGGCGACGAACCACCACCGAGCAATCCGCCGAGCAAGCCACCCAGCCCGCCCATTCCACCACCCGCCCCGGCACCGCTGGCGCCGCCACCGCCACCCAACAGGCCCCCGAGCAATCCGCCCAGATCGCCGAGGCCGCCTTGGGCCGAGGCCCCACCGCCGCCTTGTCGCGACATCGAGCCCTGGCCGGCACGCAGTAATTGTTCGAGCAGATCGCTGGTGTTCATGACGACGTCCTCATCCAAGGGAGTGATCCGTCAGGCAACGATAGACCTCACCTGTAAATGCGCCACCACCGTTTGGCTGACGCCCGGCAATCAGCCGCGCGTGTTTGCCCGGGGTGTTTTTTCGGGGCTTGGCTAAGATTCATGGGTGGTGAACCTTATTCCCGTATACCCGGTCGATACCTGCAACCCGACCCGGTTTGCCGCCGCCCTCTGTTGAAGGCGTTGAATGGCTCGCTTCACTTTCTGGAGAACGCCCCCGTGATATCGACCCTACACATCGCCAGACTCAAAGCCTGGGGTGCCCATGGATTCACCGCCACTGGCGTGGTCACCGCTTTCCTCGCCACACTCGCCCTGCTCGATAACCAGCCGACCCATTGCCTGCTCTGGCTGGGCGTGGCCCTGATCGTTGACGGCCTGGACGGTGCGCTGGCACGCAAGGTCAATGTGCAAGCGGTGCTGCCCGGTTTCGACGGCTCAATTCTCGATCTGGTGATCGACTATCTGACCTATGTGTTCATTCCGGCGCTGTTTATCTATCGCTACATCCCGTTGCCGGACTACACGCTGTTGCTGACCGTGTCGCTGATCCTGGTGTCGTCACTGTTCTGTTTCTGCAACGTCAATATGAAAAGCAAGGACAACTATTTCCAGGGCTTTCCCGCCGCGTGGAACGTGGTCGCCTTGTGCCTGTACATCATTGCTCCTTCACCGTGGATCACTTTCCTCACCGTGATTGGCTTGGCCCTGTTGACGCTGACCCGAATGAAATTCCTGCACCCGTTCCGCGTGCGCCGCTTCATGCCGATCAACATTGCCGTGACCGCGACCTGGTTGCTGTGCAGCTTGTCGCTGGTGATCAATCATCCGGTGATCAACCCGATGGTGATGGGGCTCTGGTTGCTGATGTCGGCGTATTTTCTGGGGATCTGCATTTGGCGTACGGCGTTGGAGTGGTTCGATGGGTCGCGGCACAAGTAATGCTATGTAAATTCCCTGTGGGAGCGTACTTGCTCACTCCCACAGGTTTTTCATCGCTTTTTTCTAGCGTCGGGTGATCACCACCTCCAGGTATTCACTCGGCACCACCAGAGACTTGTCCCCCGCCCGATTCGAACGTTCAATCAAGTCCGTCAAATCTTGCTCCAGCGCCTTTGCCCCCTCCGGCGGCAACGCTGCAAACGCCTTGTGCACCGGCCCATACCACATTCGAAACGTATCGATGAAATGCCCGGCACTGCGATAGCGGAAATTGAACGTCTTGCGCGTCACCTGAACCAGAAAGTTACGCTCGTCGAAATGCGTATGCAGCCACGCCTCCGTGCCCCACTGCGACGGCGGTTGCGCGCCGGGGGGTGGTGGCAGGTGCCGACCGAGGGTCTTGAACATCTGGCCGACGAAACCTTCCGGCGTCCAGTTGGCCAGGCCGATCCGGCCACCGGGCCGACAGACCCGCGCCAGCTCCGACGCGGCTTTGGCCTGATCCGGGGTAAACATCACGCCGAAGGTCGAAAGCACGGCATCGAAACTGCCATCGTCGAATGGCAGCGCTTCGGCATCGGCCACCTGGAACGTCACGTTCAGACGTTCCGCCCGGGCGCGGTCTTCGCCGCGTTCGAGCAGTGCGGCCACATAGTCGGTGGAAGTGACCTGGCAACCGCGACGCGCCGCCGCCAGTGTTGCGTTACCGTTACCGGCTGCGACATCAAGCACTTGCTCATCGCACAGCAGGTCACAGGCTTCGGCCAGTTGCTCGCCGACGATCTGCAAGGTGGTGCCGATCACGGCGTAATCACCACTGGCCCAGGCGGCCATCTGGCGGTTTTTCAAGGCAGTAAGATCAATGGGTGTGCTCATGGAGACACTCTCTGTTTGGCGCACTGAACAGTGATCGACGGACGATTATTGCGCCGTGGTGGGATCGATGATGTTCACATGACAGGGCCGGCAGACCCTGTGCGTCAACTATCGCGCTGCCGGCCGCTGCTGTCCTGCCCGATCGTCGGGCGACCTTGTCCGATCGTCCGGCGGTTTCAACCAGACATTTCGTCGCGAATAGGGAGCGCCGCCAGCGGCGTGACGGCGTAGTCAGAAGAACCGCGCAATGGCCCACGGTGCGAGACCTGTGAGCCATTGATTTGCGGGATCAAGCCGCCGGAGTGGTGGCCTTGGCGTCGGCCTTGGCCTCTTCCAGCAGTTGCTGGATCATCTTCTCCTGGGCGTCGTAGCGACCTTCACCGAAGTGGGTGAAACGCACCTGGCCCTTGGCATCGACCAGGTAATGCGCCGGCCAGTACTGGTTTTCGAAGTTGCGCCAGATCGCGTAGTTGTTGTCGATCGCCACCGGGTAGGTGATGCCGTACTCCTTCACCTTGTCCTTGACGTTATCGATGATCCGTTCAAAGCCGTATTCCGGGGTGTGTACGCCAATCACCACCAGCCCGTCCTTCTCGTATTTCTTCGCCCAGTCCTTCACGTACGGCAGGGTGTGTTTGCAGTTGATGCAGTCGAACGTCCAGAAATCCACCAGCACCACTTTGCCTTTGAGCGATTCATTGGTCAGGGCCGGTGAGTTGAGCCATTGCACGGCGCCGTTCAGCGATGGCATGGCACCCTGGGCGTTGTCCATGGACTCGGCCTTGACCTTGCTGACGAAGTAATCGACAACTTTTGGCACGGTTTCCAGCACGCCTTTTTCAACACTGCTGACACTTTCCGAAGAGGTATTGGCCAACAACACGCTATCCGCGCCGGTGGAGATCACCGCCGCCCCGGCCAACACCGCGACACCGGCGCCACGACGCAGCCAGCCAGTGACCGGGATCGAGGGTTTCAAGCGATTGACCAGGCCGCGACCGGCGAAGATCAGAATGCCCAGCGACAACGCACTGCCCGCGCCATACGCCACCAACAACAGGCTGGTGCCGGCGTTCGCGCCTTGCAACATGGCGCTGGTCAGGATCACCCCGAGGATCGGTCCGGCGCACGGCGCCCAGAGCAGGCCGGTGGCAACGCCGATCATCAGCGAACCCAGCGGGCCGGAGACTTTCCGGCTGTTGGGATCAAGACGATTGCCCAGCAGCACGAACGGACGCGTGAGCCACTCGCCGACCCGCGCGGAAATCAGCGACAGGGCAAACAGCACCATCACGATCAGGGCCACATGGCGGCCGGCGTTGCTGGCCTGAATGACCCATTCGCTGCTGACCACCGCCAGGCTGGCGACCAGGGCAAAGGTCACGGCCATGCCGCCGAGCGTGAGCAGGATCGATGAGCGGGTGCGGTCGGCACCGGCAAACAGGAACGGCACGACTGGCAGGATGCACGGGCTGAGGACGGTTAATATGCCGCCCAGAAAAGCGATGAGGAACATGGGATCACCTTGAATATGTGGGACAAACACTAAGCCCTGTGGCGTTGTTCATCAGGCCGTCTGGCCATCCAGCCACTTGCCCTGCGGCGTGTGGCTGGACCCGTTTTCGGCAACGACCTGCCCCTGCGGCGTGCGGCTGTAACCATCCTCGGCGAGGAAACCCTCACCGCCCTTCTGCGCCACCGGTGTCAACTGGAAGCAGGTGCTGCTGCCGCAGGCGCTTTGTTCTACAGCGGCATTGGCGTGCGCGGCGGCGCCGGCGACGGAGAAGGCAAAGGCGGTCAAGAATCGGCTGATGTTGTTCATGGTCTGGTTCCTCGTTTCAAAGGGGATGAGCAATGGCGAATCGCAGGACTCAGTTATCCGAGCTGCAGTTATCGGAAATCTTGCGGTAGTCCAGGACCTGGGTTTTGCTCTGGGAATCGAGGTAGGTCAGTTGGGCATCCACCACACCGCAGGAAGGCGAAGCGTCCTGTTTCAGCGACACCACTTTCTGGATGTCCAGGTGGGTCCCGTAGGTGTACGGTTTAGCGCTGACATCGGATTCGGCACGGGCCGACAAGGTGCAGATGTTCAGGGCGGCAAACAGGCAAGCGGCGTAGACGGCTTTGGTGTTCATGGTGTTTTCCTCAAGGTCTGGATAGGGTCAATCGTTTTTGGGCAGAGGCGGTTGGGCTTGCCTCGATGGAACCTATTTAAAGCCTGCGAGGTATCCCGCATGTGTCGGAAACAGGCGCGGATAAATCGGAAAGTATCTGAGCCGGGCCGGGATACAGAGCGATACAAAACCCCGGAAAAATCGCTTTTTTACGTCTGTGTGTATCCACCAACAAGCCAGATACACTGCAATACAAACCGCTGCGGGCGAGCGGGAAAAGGCTGGGTAGACTGTCGACATCCCCCACATATAGAGGCAAGACCCATGGAACACGTCGACCACATTCTCATCGTTGACGACGACCGCGAGATCCGCGAACTGGTGGGCAACTACCTGAAGAAAAACGGTCTGCGCACCACCGTCGTCGCCGATGGCCGGCAGATGCGGACTTTTCTCGAATCCACGCCGGTGGACCTGATCGTGCTGGATATCATGATGCCGGGCGACGATGGCCTGATGCTCTGCCGCGAGCTGCGTTCGGGAAAACACAAGGCCACGCCGGTATTGATGCTCACCGCCCGTAACGATGAAACCGACCGCATCATCGGCCTTGAGATGGGCGCCGACGACTATCTGGTCAAGCCGTTCGCCGCCCGCGAATTGCTGGCGCGGATCAACGCCGTGCTGCGCCGCACGCGGATGCTGCCCCCCAACCTGGTGGTCACCGAAAGCAGTCGCCTGCTGGCCTTCGGGCGCTGGAAACTGGACACCTCGGCCCGCCACCTGCTCGACGGCGACGGCACCATGGTCGCCTTGAGCGGTGCCGAATACCGCTTGCTGCGGGTGTTCCTCGATCACCCACAGCGGGTGCTCAACCGCGACCAGCTGCTCAACCTGACCCAGGGCCGAGATGCCGATTTGTTTGACCGTTCCATTGATCTGCTGGTGAGCCGCCTGCGCCAGCGACTGCTGGACGATGCCCGCGAACCGGCCTACATCAAGACCGTGCGCAGCGAGGGCTATGTGTTTTCGCTGCCGGTGGAAATCGTCGGTGCGCCAGCATGAACCTGTCGATGCGTTGGCCTCGCACCCTGGCTTCACGGCTGTCGCTGATCTTCCTGATCGGCCTGATCCTCGCCCAGGCGCTGTCCTTCGGTGCGCAGTATTACGAGCGCTACGAAAGCGCGAAAAACACCATGCTCGGCAACCTGGAAACCGACGTCTCGACCTCCATCGCCATCCTTGACCGCTTGCCGGCCGACGAACGCATGCGATGGCTGCAGCAGTTACAACGCACCAACTACGGTTATCTCCTGGGTGAAGGCGCCAACGGTGACCCCATGGACATGGACATGCCCGGCGCGCCGATCGCAATGGCCTCGATCAAGGACGCCATCGGCAAGGATTACCCGATGACCTTCACCGATATTCCGGGGCCGAGAAAGCACTTTCAGGTGCACCTGAAGCTGTCGGACGGCAGCCCGCTGACCATCGATGTGCGGCCTGCGATGGTGCCGCTGTCGCCCTGGCTGCCCATCGTCCTGCTCGGCCAACTGGCGCTGATGATCGCCTGCACCTGGCTGGCCGTACGCATCGCCATTCGCCCCCTCACCCGCCTCGCCGAAGCCGTGGACAACCTTGACCCCAACACCCACCCGGTGCTGCTGGACGAAAAAGGCCCGACCGAAGTGGCCCACGCCGCCAGGGCCTTCAACGCCATGCAGGCGCGCATCGCCGCTTACCTGAAAGAACGCATGCAACTGCTGGCCGCGATTTCCCATGACCTGCAAACGCCGATCACCCGGATGAAGCTGCGCGCCGAGTTCATGGATGACTGCGTGGAAAAAGACAAACTGTGGAGCGACCTCGGCGAGATGGAACACCTGGTGCGCGAAGGCGTGGCTTATGCCCGCAGCGTCCACGGCGCCACCGAAGAAAGTCGCCGTACCGACCTGGACTCGTTCCTCGATAGCCTGGTGTTCGACTATCAGGACGTGGGCAAGGAAGTTCAACTGAGCGGCAAAAGCGCCACCGTCATCGACACCCGCCCTCACGCCTTGCGCCGGGTATTGGTGAACCTGACGGACAACGCCCTGAAATTTGCTGGCGCCGCCGAGTTGCAGGTCGAAAAGAAAGCCGACGGCAGCGTCTCGGTAAAAGTCATGGACCGCGGCCCGGGCATTGCCGAAGCGGAGCTGGCCCAGGTCATGGAACCGTTCTACCGCGTGGAGAACTCGCGTAACCGCAGCACCGGCGGCACCGGGTTGGGGCTGGCGATTGCACAGCAACTGGCGTTGGCGATCGGGGGATCGTTGACGTTAAGTAATCGTGAAGGCGGTGGCTTGTGCGCCGAGCTCAAACTGCGCGGCTGATACCTGTAGGGGGACGCGGCCCCCTACAGATCAGCCTTACACCTTAGATGACAAAGCGCGCCACCAGCGCATTCAAATCCACCGCCAGACGCGACAGTTCATGGGTGGCGGTGCTGGTCTGGTTGGCGCCGGCGGCGGACTGCGTGGCCAGATCGCGAATGTTCACCAGGTTGCGGTCGACTTCGCGAGACACCTGCGCCTGTTCCTCCGAGGCACTGGCGATCACCAGGTTGCGCTCGTTGATCAAATGGATCGACTCGGTGATCTGCTCCAGCGCCACACCGGCGGCGCGGGCCAGTTCCAGGGTGCTCTGGGTACGTTGATTGCTTTGCTGCATCGACGCCACCGCTTCTCCGGTGCCGTTCTGAATGCCGGCGACCATCTTCTCGATTTCCTGGGTCGATTGCGCCGTGCGATGGGCCAACGCCCGAACCTCGTCCGCCACCACCGCAAACCCACGACCGGCTTCACCGGCACGGGCCGCTTCGATGGCCGCGTTCAGCGCCAACAGGTTGGTTTGCTCGGCGATGGCACGGATCACGTCCAGCACCTTGCCGATGTCACGTCCCTGGGTCGCCAGGCCTTCAATCATCAACGAGGTGTTGTGCACGTCATGGGTCATGGTCTGGATCGCATCGACGGTTTCCACCACCCGGTCCCGGCCTTCGCGGGCGGCCTGAGTCGATTGGTTCGAAGCTTCGGAGGTCGATACCGCATTGCGCGCCACTTCTTCCACGGCGGCGGTCATTTCGTTGACGGCGGTGGCGGCCTGCTCGATTTCGTTGTTCTGTTGCTGCAGGCCACGGGACGCATCCTGAGTCACCGCGCTGAGTTCTTCGGCGGCAGTACCCAATTGCGTGGCGGAGCCGGCGATCTGTTCGATGGTTTTACGCAGGCTGGCCTGCATCATGGCCAAGGCGCCGAGCAACCGCGCCGGTTCGTCCTTGCCATCGACGTCGATGACCTTACTCAGATTGCCCTCGGCAATGGTCTGGGCCGCCAGTACGGCGCGGTTCAGCGGCGTGACGATGCTGCGGGTCAACAACCAGGCCAGCAGTACGGTCAACAACGCGGCGATCACGGCGACCACGACGATGCCGATGATGGCGCTGTCGTAGTTGGCACCCGCGGTAGCCGAAGCGCCCTTGGCATCGGCCGTATTGAGGGCCACCAGTTTGTTCAGTTGCTCGCCCATCTGATCGGTGCCGTCCTTGATCCGTGTGTTGATCAGCGCACGCATTTCATCAAGCTTGTTCTGCCGCGACAGCTCCAGCATCTGGGACTGGGCTTGCATGTAATTGTCCAGCGTGGCGGTAAACGTCTTGTACAGCTGCGCTTCTTCGGCCCCGGCCGGTAGCGCGGCGTAACTGGCTTGCGCACTGCGCAGCTTGTCGACCAGCACACCGATGCGCGTCTGGGCTTCCTGCAACGCTGCCGGCTCACGGTTGACCAACACCCGGAACGACAGGATGCGCATGCGCAGGACGTTTTCGGTCATATTGCCCAGGTAGCCGACGCTGGGCAGCTGCGTCAACTCCATGTCGATAGAGGCCTCGCGGATGACAGTCATGCGGTTCACGGCAAACACACCGAGCACGATGACCAGCAGGGCAATGAAGGAAAAACCGAGGAACGCGCGAGGCGCGATATTCAGATTACGCAATGACATAGGACGATACTCGGGTGATGTGGCTGCGAGCGTCCATGCCGTTTTTCTCAAAGGCGGGCATTGGCGCCTCCCCCTTCAGGCCGGCGCCATTGTTGTAATCAACTTGTCTGCGCCTGATGGTTATATCGGCCAGGCTTGAGGTTTATTGCGGGGATTTAGCAAATAATTTTCAAATAGTTAGGACTGTTTCACAGGCGAGACAATTGGGACGGATGTACCCATATTCCACCAACACCTCGCCTCTGTAGGAGCAAGCTTGCTCGCGATAGCTGTGTCTCAGATTGCATCGCTGGCGACTGGCAATCCCTCATCGCGAGCAAGCTTGCTCCTACAGGAGATTCGGTATGGTTCAAGGATGGGTCAGTCAGTGAAGTGACCCACCACACCTTGATCATGCAACTGCCGCAATAGCGCCAAACCGTTATCGAGAAACTCGGCTGAACCGGTCATCCCCGCCTCTTGGGCCAGTGGTTGCAAGTGCCCTCGCCCGGTCAGCCCGGGAAATTCATCGATGCGCTGCAACAACCGAAACGCCAACGGGCTCAATCCGGAAAATTTCACACTGAAATCCAGGTCACGACGCACCAGCAACAACGTCGGCTGATCCGGGGCCACATCGGGCTGAAAATCCCGCCCCAGCAATTGCACCGGCCAGGTATAGGCCAACGGCCACGCCAAGGGTGAAACCTGCAGCGGACGATCCAGCAACGACGCGCCATCGCCAGGGGGCAACGGCTCGGCCTCGGACTGTTGCAGGGCCATTTCCACCCACTCGTAGTGCGCCAGTTCAACCATGAACGGCGGCCACGATCCGTCGGCCAGCGCCGCAGGTTCAGAAGCGAGAAACTCGACGAACTCCTCGGCAATTTCACCGAATTTTGGCGTGTGGGCGCGGTAGTCGCGCAGGAACAGTCGCACCAGTGCCCGCCACTGTTGGTCGCCGAGAATGCTCACCAGCACCGGAAAAGTACCGCTGATCAGCGATGACAGGTTGGCGAACACCAGGTCGCGGTAAACCTGCGCCCGCGCCGGGTCCATCTCGGGCGGCGGCGCGCAGTGATCGGGATCGCGCAGGTAGAGGCCCATGCTGTGTTGCTGTTCATGCAGCGAGCGCTTAGCCACGGCTCACCTCCTCGCTCTGCAACCGGCGGATGGTATTTAATTCGGCAACCAGGTCGGAAAACGCCGGAAAGTTGAAATCCCGCTCCAGCAGGGTCGGTTGCGCGCCGAAACGGGCGTAGGCCTCGCTCAGCAACGACCACACCGCTGGTTTGACCGATGCACCGTGGGTGTCGATCTTCAAGGTATCGGACTCATCGAAATGCCCGGCGATGTGCATCGCCACCACGCGGTTCGAATCGATGCCAGCGAGGAACGTCTGCGGGTCAAAACCATGGTTGATCGAATTGACGTAGACGTTGTTGACGTCCAGCAACAGGTCGCAATCGGCCTCGCGCAGTACGGCGTTGGTGAAGGTCACTTCGTCCATGTCCTGCTGTGGCGCGGCGTAGTAGGAAACGTTTTCCACCGCCAGGCGTCGACCGAGAATGTCCTGAGCCTGACGGATGCGCGCGGCGACGTGATGCACCGCCTCTTCGGTGAAGGGCAACGGCAACAGGTCGTAGAGGTGACCGTCATCGCTGCAATAACTCAGGTGCTCGCTGTACAGCGGCACGTTGTAGTGATCGAGGAAAACCCGCACCTCTTGCAGAAATCCGACGTCCAGCGGCGACGGCCCGCCCAGTGACAGCGACAGGCCGTGACAGGACAACGGATAGCGCTCCGCGAGGGTTCGCAACGCCGCGCCGTGGGCGCCGCCGATGCCGATCCAGTTCTCGGGCGCGACTTCGAGAAAGTCGAAATGGCCGGTCGGGGCGGCCAGCAGGTCCTTCATTAAACCGCGACGCAAGCCGAGCCCGGCGCTGGCCTTGGTGGAAGTGATGGGGGTTTGCATGATGTCGGTCTCAAAGGTTGTCAGTGCGGACTCACAGTTAATCGAAGCGGTGTATCGGCTCTGTGTTGCGCACTCACGGAAAACGGCACAGCGTGTATCGCCAGCGGGTCTGTACACGTTCGAATACAAACCCGCTGGGCAGGGTTACGCCAGGTCGTACTTTTCGCGCACCAGATGGCCAATGCCGATGCGATCCAGCACGTCCATCGGGCACAGGAATGTCACACGCACGGTGCCCGGCAGGCGGCTGATGTCGATGGAACCGGTGATGGTGGCGCGATTGAGCACTTCGTCGTACGGCAGGCCGGTGACGGAAGCGGCGCGTTGCAGGCCGTTCTCCACCGCGAGGTTGAGGTTTTCGCCGCTGCCGAGGAAGGTGATCGGGCCGCTCTGCTCGATCTCGTGCTGGCCCCAACGCTCGCCCAACTCGCGGACTTTGGCCCGTTGCTCGGCGTTCATCGGGCGCGCCATCGGTGGCAGGTCATCGAGGTTTTGCAGGAGGATCGGCCCTTCCAGCGTCAGGTTTTTCACCACCTGCACCACCACTTCGGTTTCCCCGGAGCAATCGGTGGCGTGCCCGGCGATTTCGCCGTTGCCCTGCTGGGCGTGCATGTCGCCCATGTACACCCCGGCACCCGGTACTTTCACCGGGCAGATCAATACGCAGCCTTCGCGGATCGAATTGGTGTCCATGTGGCCGTCGGTCTTGGCCGCGTGCAGTTCTTCGCGGGACATGCCGAAACGGTGTGGTGCGTTGATCAGGTATTGGCCGAAATCGGCGCAGTTGTGCGAATCGGGAAGGTCACGGGACGGCAAAGTGCCGATGTTGCCGAGGAACGGCCGCATGTGCGCCGCGACGCCGGGAATATCGGCACGGGCCAGGGAAAGGATCGAGTGCTGCGCGGCGAACTCCGGCAGTGCCGACATTTGCGAGGCGTTGCCGGCCAGTTGATTGGCGATGTCCTGGTTGACCGTCAGGCTGACCTGGTTCTGCGCATCGAACACGATCACATAGCCGTGACTGAAGCGAAACGCGCTGACTTCGGCATTGCAGTTGTTGCAGCGAATAGCGTCTTCGCCAATGCCTTCGACATGGCTGGCCGGATGCTCGGTGCCGCATTTGGAACAAAATTTGGCGACGAACGGATCGCCGTTGTAGCGCCCTTCAACGAACTTCATCACGCCGGAGGACGTTGCCAGCGACGTCACGCGCATGCTTTTGATCTTGATCGCCACGGCATCGCCGATTTCCGCGCCGACGATGGCCACCGGTTGCGTCACTTCATGGCCACCTTCAAACGCTGGCGTGATCATCGGCCCCCAACAGCCCGGTGGTGTACCGGTAATCAGGGTGCCGCCGTCGGCCAGTGGCCCAAGCATCGTCTGACTCGGGCCGATGATGCCGTTGGTGTAGTGATCGACCCGCAGGCGATTGACCGGCGTAGCGTGGAGAGTGGATTCAGGCACAAGTGTTGTCATTGTGGTCCCCTACAGTGTCAGGAGCGAACGGCCGCCTGATGCGACGACCTGGAAGTGGCGTTGACGCGCGTTTGCAGGCGTCTGACGGTCTTCACAGTTCAGCGCAGGTTTGTATCTGGTCTGTGTTCGGCGGTGGCCATGAATTGCGGGGGACTGTATCGAGAGGCCGTTTAGATACAGTGGGATACAGGCGCATGTCCTGCTTACCAAAAACCTGTGGGAGCCGGCTTGCCAGCGATAGCGGTATGTCAGACAACAAATGTGCTGGCTCTGCCGACCTCTTCGCGGGCAAGCCCGCTCCCACAGGGTCCCGTGTCGGACTAAACTTAATCCACACAGGGCATCCCGATGTCCTGTCCATTCCCACGACCACCGCCCAGCGGCGTATGCCCAGGCAAACGAAGCCTCTGGACCGTGATCCTTTCTGAAGGAGCACACGTGATGGACGAGGCCAGACTCAACGATTTCATGGGCAAACTGGTGAATGACATGGGCGGCGCGGCGATGCTCGCCAACGTCATCCTCGGCGAAGAGCTTGGCCTGTACCGGGCCATGGCCGACAGCCAGCCGATCAGCCCTGAAACACTCGCCGACAAAACCGGCTGCAACCCCCGCCTGGTGCGCGAATGGCTCAGCGCCCACGCCGCTTCCGGCTACATGGAACACCGCGACGGCCAGTTCCGCCTGCCTGAAGAACAAGCCCTGGCGCTGGCCATCGAAGACTCGCCGGTGTACATCGCCGGCGGTATCGGGGTGGTTGCGTCGTTCTTCCACGACAAGGACAAACTGATCAACGCCATGCGCGGCGACGGCGCCCTGCCCTGGGGCGATCACCATCCGTGCATGTTCAGCGGCACCGAACGGTTCTTCCGCCCCGGCTACAAGGCGCACCTGATCGCTGAATGGCTGCCGGCCCTCAGCGGCGTAGTGGCCAAGCTGGAGGAAGGCGCCAAGGTCGCGGACATCGGCTGCGGCCATGGCGCGTCGACGGTGATCATGGCTCAGGCGTTTCCCAATTCGCAGTTCGTCGGTTTCGATTACCACGCGCCCTCCGTCACCGTGGCCACCCAACGCGCTGAAGAAGGTGGCGTGTCCAGCCGTGCGCGGTTTTTCCAGGGCACGGCGAAAGGCTACCCCGGCGATGACTACGACCTGATCTGCTACTTCGACTGCCTGCACGACATGGGCGACCCGGTAGGCGCGGCGAAACACGCATACGCGTCATTGAAAGCGGATGGCTCGGTGCTGCTGGTGGAGCCGTTCGCCAATGACTCGCTCGATGACAACATCACCCCGGTCGGCCGGTTGTTCTACGCCGCCTCGACCTTTATCTGCACACCCAATTCGCTGTCCCAAGAAGTGGGCCTCGGTCTCGGTGCGCAAGCGGGTGAGGCGCGGTTGCGCAAGGTATTCACCGAGGCCGGGTTCTCGAGTTTCCGCCGGGCCACGGAAACGCCTTTCAACCTGATACTCGAAGCACGCAAATGACACCGGACCTGCAGGAGCAGGCCAGCTGGCGATGGCGTCCTCAAGATCACCATCGCCAGCAAGCCGGCTCCTACAGGGGCTAGCGGCAAAATGCTAATCTGCTTGCACTCGTTGCCCATGCGGAGTGCTGAACATGCTCGACAGCCTTATCCACGAACAACTTGACCGGCTCCAGCAGCTCATGGCCGACAAGCCGTTCGTTGTCCTGACCGGCGCCGGCATCAGCACCCCGTCGGGCATTCCGGACTATCGCGACAACCAGGGTGTGCGACGTGGCCGGCAACCGATGATGTATCAGGAATTTCTTTCCGCCGCCGAGTCCCGTCGACGCTATTGGGCTCGGGCGATGCTCGGCTGGCCGCGGGTGCGTCAGGCGCAACCGAACGTGGCCCACGAGACACTGGCCCGTTTGCAGAGCACCCGGCAGATCAGCGAGCTGATCACCCAAAACGTCGACACCCTGCACGATCAGGCCGGCAGCCACGACGTCATCGAACTGCACGGCAGCCTGCACCGGGTGCTGTGCCTGGACTGCGGAAAGCGCAGCGAACGGGATTCGATCCAGCGCCTGATGGAAACCCAGAATCCATACCTCGCGGGCGTGGACGCGGTGCAGGCGCCGGACGGTGACACCCTGCTCGATCCGGCGTTCGAGGCACGCTTTCAAGTGCCGCATTGCCCGCATTGCCGAGGTGAACGTATGAAACCGGACGTGGTGTTTTTCGGTGAGAACGTTGCGCAGGCCACGGCTGCCAAAGCGATGGCCGCGGTGGAACATGCCGCCGGGTTGCTGGTGATCGGCTCGTCACTGATGGCGTACTCGGCGTTTCGCCTGTGCCGCGCGGTGGTGGATCAAGGCAAACCGCTGCTGGCGATCAACCTGGGCAAGACCCGGGCGGATGAGATTCTGGATATGAAGATCGAAATGTCCTGCGAGCAGCTTTTGCCCCTGTTGGCCCAACGCCTCTCCTCCTGATTAACCCACCACCCTGTAGGAGCCGGCTTGCTGGCGATAGGAGATTGACCCTTGCGCCATCTGGGCGGACGCCATCGCCAGCAAGCCGGTCCCTACAGGATTGGCGTCATCCGCAAAGTTGTAGCGGGCTCCAAACGTGGACCCAGGCTTTCTTCCTTGAGAATATCGAACAGTGCCTGCGCCGCCGCCGACAGTTCCCCCCCAGGATTGGTCAGCACGCCAATCGCCCGCTCAACCACCGGGTCGCGCAAGGTGATGCAGCGTGCGCCCAGCTCACGCATCTGCCCGGCACACAACGCCGGCACCGCGCTCACGCCTAGTCCGCTGGCGACCATCCGCCCGACTGTCGCCAGTTGATGGCTCTCGAACTCCACCGGCAGCTTCATGCCCCGTGCCTGCAAGTGCTCCTCCAGCATCACCCGCACCGTCGATGGGCGTTGCAAGGTGATGAACGGCTCCTTGAGCAACGTCTGCCAGTCGATTTCATCCCGCTCCACCAGCGGCGAATCATGGGGCACCACCGCGACAAAACGGTCGATGTACAACGGCGTGAATTGCAGCGACGAACTCTGGGTCGGCTCGAATGCCACGCCCAACTCCACCTGGCGGTCGCGGACCATTTCCAGCACGTGCTCGTTGATCACGTCGTTGACCGTGACGTTGACTTTCGGATACCGGGCGCGGAATGTCTTGAGGATCGGTGGCAGCAGGTTGCCGGCAAACGATGGCATGGCGGCCAGGGTCACGCGACCGCGCTGAAGGGTAAACCGTTGGCGCAATTCGTCCTCGGCATTGTCCCAATCGGCAATCAAGCGGCGCGCCAGCGGCACCAGGGACTCACCCTCGGCAGTCAACGCCACGTTACGTGTGTTGCGCGTGAACAGCCGACCGCCCAGCCCCTCCTCCAACGCCTTGATCGTCAGGCTCAAGGCCGATTGCGAAAGGTGCAGGCGCTCGCAGGCCACGGCGAAACTCAGGCTCTGGGCCACGGCCAGGAAGGCGCGGATCTGCTTGACTGTCATAATCGTTGCCTCCAAAGCGGTGCATTATTGAGATTTATCTATCAATCAACATTAAAAATCAACTTAACAAATTAATCTCACAGCGTGACACTCAACCCCATTCGGCTAGCCAGCCGCCCACAAAGAATAAAAGAGGTGCATATGGCAGGTTTCGACAAGCGTGTGAGTTCCTACGAGGAAGCTCTGGCAGGTCTTGAAGACGGCATGACCGTGATCGCCGGCGGCTTCGGCCTGTGCGGGATCCCGGAGAACCTGATCGCCGAGATCAAGCGCAAAGGGACTCGCGACCTCACCGTGGTTTCCAACAACTGCGGCGTCGACGGTTTCGGCCTTGGCGTGCTGCTGACCGACCGCCAGATCAGCAAAGTCGTCGCCTCCTACGTCGGCGAAAACAAGTTGTTCGAAGAACAACTGCTCAAGGGCGAAATCGAAGTCATCCTGACCCCGCAAGGCACCCTCGCCGAAAAAATGCGCGCAGGCGGCGCCGGCATCCCGGCTTTCTTCACCGCCACCGGCGTCGGCACCCCGGTTGCCGAAGGCAAGGAAGTACGCGAATTCAATGGCCGCAAGTACCTGATGGAAGAGTCCATCACCGGTGACTTTGCCATTGTCAAAGGCTGGAAAGCCGACCATTTCGGTAACGTGATCTATCGCCACACCGCGCAGAACTTCAACCCGCTGGCCGCCACCGCCGGCAAAATCACCGTGGTCGAAGTCGAAGAAATCGTCGAACCCGGCGAGCTGGACCCGTCGCAGATCCACACCCCAGGCATCTACGTCGACCGGGTCATTTGCGGCACGTTCGAAAAGCGCATCGAACAGCGCACCGTGCGTAAGTGATCCCCTGCCCCCGGACCGAATGAAGGAATAACAACAATGGCACTTTCCCGCGAACAAATGGCTCAACGCGTCGCCCGCGAAATGCAGGACGGCTTTTACGTGAACCTGGGCATCGGCATTCCCACCCTGGTCGCCAACTACATCCCCGAAGGCATGGAAGTCATGCTGCAGTCGGAAAACGGCCTGCTGGGCATGGGTCCGTTCCCGACCGAAGAAACCATCGATGCCGACATGATCAACGCCGGCAAACAAACCGTGACCGCCCGTATCGGCGCTTCGATCTTCTCCTCGGCCGAATCCTTCGCGATGATCCGCGGTGGCCATGTCGACCTGACCGTGCTGGGCGCGTTCGAAGTGGACGTCGAGGGCAACATTGCTTCGTGGATGATCCCGGGCAAACTGGTCAAGGGCATGGGCGGCGCGATGGACCTGGTGGCCGGCGCCGACAACATCATCGTCATCATGACCCACGCGTCCAAGGACGGTGAGTCCAAGCTCTTGTCCAAGTGCAGCCTGCCACTGACCGGTGCCGGTTGCATCAAACGTGTGCTGACCGATCTGGCTTACCTGGAAATCGAAAACGGCGCGTTCATTCTGAAAGAGCGCGCACCGGGTGTCAGCGTCGAAGAGATCGTCGCCAAGACTGCCGGTAAACTGATCGTGCCGGACCACGTGCCGGAAATGCAGTTCGCTGCCCAGTGAGGAATCATTCCATGCAAGAAGTCGTCATTGTTGCCGCCACGCGCACCGCGATCGGCAGTTTCCAGGGTTCGCTGGCCAATGTGTCCGCCGTGGACCTGGGCGCGGCCGTTATCCGCCAACTGCTGGCACAAACCGGGCTCGACCCTGCGCAGGTCGATGAAGTGATCATGGGCCAGGTGTTGACCGCCGGCGCCGGGCAGAACCCTGCGCGCCAGGCCTCGATCAAGGCCGGCCTGCCCTTCGCCGTACCGGCCATGACCCTGAACAAGGTTTGCGGCTCGGGGCTGAAAGCCCTGCATCTGGGTGCCCAGGCGATTCGCTGCGGCGATGCCGAGGTGATCATCGCCGGCGGCCAGGAAAACATGAGCCTGTCCAACTACGTCATGCCCGGTGCGCGCACCGGTCTGCGCATGGGTCACGCGCAAATCGTCGACACCATGATCAGCGACGGCCTGTGGGATGCGTTCAACGATTACCACATGGGCATCACCGCCGAGAATCTGGCCGAGAAATACAGCCTGAGCCGTGAGCAGCAGGACGCGTTTGCCGCCGCCTCGCAGCAGAAAGCCGTGGCCGCCATCGAAGCCGGGCGCTTCGTCGATGAAATCACCCCGATCCTGATCCCGCAGCGCAAGGGCGATCCGCTGTCCTTCGCCACCGACGAGCAGCCACGGGCCGGCACCACTGCCGAATCCTTGGGCAAACTCAAGGCTGCGTTCAAGAAGGACGGTTCGGTGACCGCCGGCAACGCCTCTTCGCTGAATGACGGCGCGGCGGCCGTGATCCTGATGAGTGCGCAGAAAGCCAAGGCCCTGGGCCTGCCGGTACTGGCAAAAATCGCCGCTTACGCCAACGCAGGCGTCGACCCGGCAATCATGGGCATCGGCCCGGTGTCGGCCACTCGCCGTTGCCTGGACAAGGCCGGTTGGTCCATCGACCAGCTGGACCTGATCGAAGCCAACGAAGCCTTCGCCGCGCAATCGCTGGCCGTGGCCAAGGACCTGGAATGGGACTTGAACAAGGTCAACGTCAACGGCGGTGCCATCGCCCTCGGCCACCCGATCGGTGCCTCCGGTTGCCGCGTGCTGGTCACCCTGCTGCATGAAATGCTCAAGCGTGACGCCAAGAAATGCCTCGCCACCCTGTGCATCGGTGGCGGTCAGGGCGTGGCCTTGGCGCTCGAACGAGCGTAAAGCGTTCAACAGGCTGCGCGGGGACCCACGAAGATCCGCTGCAGTCTGATAACACCCCCGGTTCCGTGGCGAGATGGCATCTTTGTAGGAGCCGGCTTACTGGCGATAGCGGCATGTCAGTCGACATCATTGTTGACAGATGCACCGCGATCCCTAGCAAGCTGGCTCCTACAGGGTTGTCCCCGCGCTTCAGACCGGGTTCTTTTTGCCGGGTCCGCGCGCTTGCAATGAGGCCAGAACATTCACCCCAGAAACTGCAGAATCAACCAGCTATTCGCCCCACTGATCAGCACAAACAACCCCCACGCCAACACCCGCGTCGGCAGCCTGTTCACCAACGGTCCCATCAACTGGCGGTCATTGGTCATGCGAATCAGCGGATACAACGCAAACGGCAGCTGCAAGCTCAATACCACCTGACTCAACACCAGCAACTTGCCGATCGCATCGTCGCCCATCAGCCAGACACCGATGAATGCCGGTATCAGCGCCAGTCCGCGGGTAATCAAACGCCGTTGCCAGCACGGCAGGCGCAGGTTCAGGAAACCCCCCATGATCACCTGGCCGGCGATGGTGCCGGTGAAGGTCGAACTCTGCCCTGAAGCCAACAGCGCGACGCCGAACAACACACTCGCCAACGCCCCGCCCACCAAGGGATCGAGCAAATGATAGGCGTCCTGGATGTCCACCACGTCGCTATGCCCGGTCTGGTGAAAGGCCGCCGCCGCGAGGATCAGGATCGCCGCGTTGACCATCAGCGCCAATGCCAGCGAGCCGATGGTGTCGATGCGTGCCAGTTTCACCGCATCCTGTTTGCTGGCCAGGTCCTTGCCGATCAACCGGGTTTGCACAATCGAGGTGTGCAGGTACAGGTTATGCGGCATCACCGTAGCCCCAAGGATGCCGATGGCCAGGTACAACGGCGCCGCATCACTGATGGCCGACAGTGATGGCTTGAAGCCTTGGGCGACCTCCGGCCAGTAGGGTTTGATCAACAGCAACTCGACAAAAAAACAGGCGCCGATGGTCGCCACCAGCACCAGCATGATCGCTTCAAGTCGACGAAAACCACGGTTCTGCAAGGCCAGCACCAGCAAGGTGTCGAAGGCCGTGAGGGCGATACCGAAGGTCAGCGAACAGCCCAGCAATAAATGGAAAGCCAGGGCACAACCGAGCACTTCGGCAAGGTCGGTGGCGATGATCGAGATTTCCGCCAACACCCATTGGGTGCGTGCGGTCCGTTTGCTGTAGCGCTCGCGGCACAATTGCGCCAGGTCACGCCCGGTGGCGATGCCCAAGCGCGAGCACAGGCATTGCACCACCATCCCCGCCAGGCTCGCCAACAGCACCACGAACAACAGGCTGTAGCCAAACCGTGACCCGGCCTCGATGGCGGTGGCCCAGTTGCCCGGGTCCATGTAACCGATGGACACCAGCAAGCCGGGACCGGCAAAGCGCAGAACTCGCTTGAAGAATGACGCGCCGGGGTCCACGGCGACGGAGCCCGCCACTTCCGGCGGGCAAAACGGCGCTGTGCCGATTTTGGGCAAACTGAATTTCACACGATGATCCATCAACAGGTGGGAAGGCGCAGGGTCGCCGGTAGATCATCGCAAACTTTATGGGGCGATGCCCAGCAACTGCTGGTGCAGTTCGGGTTGCCGGGCGCGCGGATCGAGCCAGAAGGCGAAAAACGCTTGAGCCAATTGCAGAAAACTGGCGATATTTTTGTATACAAAATCACATAATCTATAGCGCAATTTCATCACTGCAATGTTACCGTTGCTACCTCACACCGATGGAGATGTGCGCGTGTTGATCCTCAAACTGCTGGTGATTCCGGGTTTCCTGCTGCTGATATCCCTGGCCGGAAAACGCTGGGGACCCAGCGTGGCGGGTTGGTTGTCCGGGTTGCCGGTGGTGGTCGGGCCGATCCTGTTTTTCCTCGCCATTGAACAAGGCGAGGCATTCGCCGCCCAATCGGCCATGGCAGCCCTGTCGGCCATGTTCGCCATGATTGCCTTTTGCGTGACTTACGCGCAGGTCTGCCAACGCACGGGATGGCCGCTGGCATTGACGGTTTCACTGATGGTCTGGGCTGTGATTGCCGTGGTGTTGTCGCTGATGACGCCGTCGTTGCTGTTATCAGTGCTCGCCGCCGCGACCGCTCTTTTGGCCGCGCCTTACCTGTTTCCTTCCGTGCAGCCGGTCCTTGCCGGCCCGGCATCGAAGTCCGACAAATTGCTGCTGCGCATGGTCGCCGGCGCCCTGCTCACCCTGGCTGTTACCTGGCTGGCCAGCACCGTCGGCGACCGTTGGAGCGGCCTGCTCGCGGTGTTCCCGGTGCTGGGCAGTGTGATGGCGGTGTTCTCCCAACAAACCCGCGGCCCGGCATTTACCGCCGTGCTGCTGCGGGCGACAACCACCGGCATGTATTCGTTTTCGGCGTTCTGCCTGGTGGTGACATTGACCTTGCCCCGCATGGGCATGATCGGCTTCGGCCTCGGTGTCGCCGTCTCGGTGGCCATGCTCGGGGTCACCCGGCGCCTGCTGGCAAAACCGGTGCCGAGCGCGCCATCTTCAACAATTTCAAACGGGTAGATCATCGGCCCCGTACGTCAATCGAACGGGCTCGCCCACCATCGGCCTCAGTTCAAACCACGCGACCGTCCGTTACCCCGCACTGGAATGCCTCACAACCTCCATGGGATGATCGCCCCCCATTGCGCGACCATCCCTGGAGATTTCGAATGTCACTGTTGAGTAAAAAAGCCGTTGTCCTGTTGCTGGCAGCGGCTGCCAGCCTGGGGGCTTTGAGTGCGCAGGCGGCGAAGGCGCCCGCCAAGGACGCGGCGCAGAAGGTCTCGATGCTCGGCGGCAAGTTCACGTTCACCCTGCCCAAGGGTTTCGTCGCCAATGCACTGCCAACCAGCCCTACCGGCGCAAGCGGCACCATGTACGCCAACGAAGCCACCAAAACGGTGGTGATTGCCGCAGAAAACAATTTGCCGGAAGGCGTCAAGGTCAAGGATAACGACGGCGAATTTCTGGACGGCACAGCGGCCGATTTCGACTCGGCACAACGCAAGGCGCTACCGGATTACAACAAGCTGAGTGAGAAAAGCCTGACCCTGAAGAGCACTGGCCTGGGCCTGCGCCAGGTGGACAGCACCGCCACCCAGGGCGGCGGCCAGACCCTCAACACCACACTGATGGGTGCGTCCGGCGGCCGCATGACCGTGGTTCAGGTCATTTCCCGCCCGGGCGACATGGCCGCCCACGAAACGCTGATCAAGCAGATCGTCAGCGGCAAGTAAGTCTCAGGGATTGAGGCGCTGCAGCCAGGCGTTCAAATCCTGAATCTCTTCGGCACTGATGCTATGACCGACACCCTGGTAGGTGTGAAACTCGGGCTCGAGTGAAATGCTCTGCAACAGGCTGTTGGCTTCGGTGCCGTCGCTATAAGGCAGACTTTTGTCCGCCGTGCCATGACCGATGAAAATCGCTAGCGACTGACGCTTTTCATCCGGTATCAATTCAGACCGGAGCACCGGCAGAATCCGCCCGCTCAACGCGGCAATCCCGCCCACAGAGTCGGGATGGCGCAGGGCGACCTCATAGGACATGATCGCGCCCTGGCTGAACCCCACCAGGAACACCTTGTCCGGTTGTGTGTGATATTTCTCTGTCGCCTGGGTGACGAAATCCAGCAACAGCTGGCCGCTGGACTTCAGATCATCCGTCTCGCCGTTGTAGGCACCTTCACCTTTTTTGCGAAACCACTGATAGCTGCCCTCCTGCATCACCCTCGGCGCCCGCACCGACAGGTAGGTGTATTGCTTTGGCAATTCGTCCTTGATGCCAAACAGATCCTGCTCGTTACTGCCGTAACCGTGGAGGAAAATCACCAGGGGTTGATCGCGGGATTCGGGGGTGGCCTGCGCCAGGTATTTGAGCGGCAGATCGGTTTGCAGCGGGGTTTGAGCGTGAACAGCGGCGGATGCCAGCAGCGTGAGCAGAGCGAGAATCTTCAACATAAGCCTTCCTTCACAGTGCGCAGGATTCGAAGAGGAGCCTAACACTGTGAAGCAGGCCGAAGCATCTCGGGTGTAGCGATGAGGCCTTTTGCGGCACCGACGAACATCCTGCTCAATCGTTGATCAGCTTGCCCGCCCGAATCGGCTCACGCCCCGCCACTTTCGCCTGCCACGTCCCTGGCTGCGTATAACGCCCGCGATCAATGGCAAACAGCACGCCGCTGGTGCCAGCGCGCACGGTGGTGACTTGATCGTTCAACGGGTCAACCACTTCAAACAGTGCATCACCCTTCTCCACCCATTCCCCGGCCTCGCGCAGGAAACTGACCACCCCGTGATGCGGTGCGAACAGGTACTCGGTGCCTTCAAACGGCATGCCTTCACAACATTCGCCCGGCGCCGCCGGCCATTGGCCCCGGATGAAGCCCTGTTCGGCGAGAAAGCCCAGAATCGCCTCACAATTGGCTTGCGCCTGCGCAACCCGAGTGTCGCCCATGCTGCCCAGCTCCAGGGTGGTCGCCAGGTTAGCCGCTGGAATCGCCGCCTCAGGGAACGCTCGGGCCAGGCGCAACCATGGCGAAGAGCAAGACTCATCGAATGAACTGCCGCCGGAGTCCTCGCACAGCAACGCTACGCCCGCCTTCAAACGTGCGGCCAGGGATTGCCACTGCGGCCAGTGTTGCGGCAGCGCATACACATGAATGGCCGCCTCGAAATCGCAATGCAGATCGAGGGTGATGTCAGCATCGCAGGCATGGCGCAGCAACAGACGATGCAGGGCTTCGAGCTGTGAAGCCGGCGCCGGCAAGCCATCGAGCACCTGGCCCATGGTCTGGCGGATCAGTGCGATGTTCGCCTCCGCCTCGCTGCCCAGCCGATCACCGATCAACTGCGCCACCGGTGCACTGAGCTCAACGAACGAGCGGTTGAAGTTCTTGCCGCTGCCCAGTTCGAAGCGGCCCATGTGACTGCCTTGCAAGTGCTGATCGAGCCCGATGGGGTTGGCCACCGGCACCAGTTCGATCACACCTTGCAGTTGCCCCTGGCTCTCAAGTTCAGCCAGGCGCTTTTTCAGTTCCCAGGCCGTGCGCATGCCCGGCAGTTCGTCTGCGTGCAGGCTGGCCTGGATGTAGACCTTACGAGTCCCCGCGCCATAACGAAACACACTGAGGGTGCGCTCGGTACCGAGGTGGCTCCAGGGCAGTGAGTGGTCGATGCGTTGCATGGCAGAACTCCAGAATCAAGGCCATTGAGATCACTGTGGGAGCGAGCTTGTTCGCGATGACGGTGTATCAGACGCTGATGCAGTGACTGATAAAGTCGCAATCGCGGGCACGCTCGCTCCCACAGGTTTCTCGTTTCACGAAAAAGAGCGCGTAAAAAAGTGGCCACCGCGTGAACGGGGCCACTTTTCTCTACGGCGTATTAATGGCCGTACACGTCAAAGGCGAAGTACTTGTCTTGCACTTGCTTGTACTTGCCATTGGCGCGGATTTCAGTGATGGCGGTGTTGAATTTGTCCGCCAGCTCTTTATCACCCTTGCGCACCGCAATACCGGCGCCGCCACCGAAGTACTTGGCATCTTCATAAGTCGGGCCGACGAAGGCAAAACCTTTACCGGCGTCGGTCTTCAGGAAACCGTCGTCCAGGTTGACCGAGTCGGCCAGCAGCGCGTCAACACGGCCGGAGACCATGTCCAGGTTGGCTTCCTGCTGGGAACCGTAACGCACCAGCTCAATACCGGCCGGCACCAGCACTTCGGTGGCGAAGCGGTCGTGGGTACTGGCGCGCAGTACACCAACCTTCTTGCCTTTGAGTTCGGTCAGCGGATCCTTGATGTCGGTGCCTGCCTTCATCACGAAGCGCGCCGGCGTGTGGTAGTACTTGATGGTGAAATCGACGTTCTTCTTGCGATCATCAGTGATGGTCATGGACGACAGGATCGCGTCGATTTTCTTGACCTTCAGTGCCGGGATCAGGCCGTCGAACTCTTGCTCGACCCAGGTGCACTTCACTTTCATCTGCTCGCACAGCGCGTCGCCGATGTCGACGTCGAAGCCAGTCAGCTTGCCGTCAGGGGTTTTCATCGAGAATGGCGGGTAACCGGCTTCGATACCGATGCGGATCGGCTTGGCGTCTTCGGCCACGGCGGTCAGGGACAACATCGACAGTGCCAGGGCACCGAACATCACTAGCTTCTTCATTTATAACTCCTGTGTGCGGAGGCTTTTATTGGCAGCTTCGAGTGGCAACTTTCGGTCGCAGCGTGTGGCTGACAAGGACCGAAGTGGCCGGCAGTCTATGGTGGCTTCAGCCACGTCAATTGTTTCGAAGCGACAAATAAATATAAAAAAAGGCCAGGATGTTGCGGTGACGCTGGATGACTAATTAAAAAATCAACATTCGCATCCGATCACATGATTCACCGGCTGCGACGTCGCAACGTTTAACGCGAACCCTTCATCCAGCCAGCCGGTCACGCCGCCGATCATCTCCTTGACCGGGTAACCCAGCGCCGCCAGTTTCACTGCCGCTTTGTTCGCGCCATTGCAATGCGGGCCGGCGCAATAGACCACGAACAGACTGGTTTTCGGATAAGTCGCCAGGCGCTCAGCGTTGAGCAGCCGCCCCGGAATATTGATCGCCCCCGGTACATGCCCCCGCTCGAACGCCAGCGGACCGCGCACATCGACCAGAACAAAATCCACCACGCCAGCCGCCTGGCTGCCATGAACGTCGGAACAATCGGTTTCAAAGGTCAGACGATTGCTGAAGTGCATCAGGGCAATGGCCGAGGGGGCTGCAGGAATTTCACGGACCAGGCTGGTCATGGGTTGTGCTCCAGAGTTTTGGGGTGTGAACAGACTTTATCTGCCTGTCACTTGCGGCTAAAGTGGCGCACAAGACACTAACCGGGAACTTTCCGCCAAATGCAGCCCACCCCTGGATTGGTCGCGATTCTGGCCTACGACGGCCTCTGCACCTTCGAGTTCGGCATCGCCGTGGAGATCTTCGGGCTCGCGCGGCCGGAGTTCGATTTCCCTTGGTACAGCCATCAGATCGCAGCCGTCGATCAAGGCCCCATGCGCGCCATGGGCGGTATTCAAGTGCTGGCCGATGGCGGCCTGGAGTTGCTGGAGCAGGCGCGGACCATCATCATTCCCGGCTGGCGTGACCGCAACGCCGCCGTGCCCGACGCACTACTCGCCGCCCTGCGCCAGGCCCACGCCCGGGGCGCACGTTTGTTGTCGATCTGTTCGGGCGTCTTCGTGCTGGCTGCCACCGGTTTACTCGACGGGCGCAGCGCGACCACCCACTGGCGCTATACCCGCGAACTGGCGGAACGTTTTCCTAATATTCTGGTGGACCCGGACGTGCTGTATGTCGACTCGGGCCAGATGATTACCTCTGCCGGCAGCGCGGCCGGCATCGATGCTTGCCTGCATCTGGTGGCGCGGGATTTCGGCACGCAGGTGGCCAACTCGGTGGCCCGGCGTCTGGTGATGTCACCGCAACGCACCGGTGGCCAGGCGCAGTTCATTCCGACACCGGTCAGCCCGACCCCACGCAGCGATCTTTCCCGCGTCATGCAGTGGGCGCGCGAGCGTCTGCATGAACCACTGGAAGTGCGCGACCTGGCCAGCGAAGCGGCGATGAGCGAACGCACATTTTTGCGGCGCTTCAGCGAGGCCAGCGGGCAGTCGCCGAAAACGTGGCTGCAACATGAACGGTTGGGGCGTGCGCGTGAGTTGCTGGAAAGCACCGACCACAATACCGAGCAGATTGCCCTGCGCTGTGGTTATCGGTCGGTGGAAAGCTTTCGGGTGGCGTTTCGGAATGTGGTTGGAGTGCCGCCTTCGGTGTATCGGGAGCGGTTTGGGCAGGACCAGGGTTTTCACCAGGATCCTCTCTGCTGACTGCCCGGCCGCTATCGCCAGCAAGCCGGCTCCTACCGTTTGGCATGCGGGCGAACCCGGTCGGCCCGAAGGCCGCCTCGGTTTACTCGTCCGAACCCTCACCCTCAGGCGTCACTCTGTTCTGCGTCAGATAACGATCCAGCGTCTCATTCTGCACAGGCTGCGAGTTATCCCCGGCAACCTGCCACAAACGCCGCTCGATCCCCTGCGCCAGCAAATGCCCCACCGCCGATTCGATCGCCGACAGCACACACAGTTGCGCCGGTTCGTTGGTGGTGTAGCCGACCTCGGCCTCGAGCAGTTTCTTGAACTCGATGAACTTGAACACACCGGCACTGCGGCCCACGGAGTAGATGGTCTTGCTGGTCATCACGTTGGCCAGTATCTGCCCGCTGCGCACGTCCACCGCCCGCAGGTTTACCGTCACCTGATCCACCCGATACTCGCGGGAAATGTCGATGCCCAGGTAGCGCGCGCCTTCCCCGCCGCTCTTGACGTTGGTGTCGTAGGCGATGACCCCGCCTTCGAGCATCATGTTCGCCGCTTGCAGCGGTGGCAGTTCAGCCTGGATGTTCACCGGGGTGTTGGGCTTTTTCTGCGACGCGCGGATGATCTTGCGCTCGGTCAGCAGGTTCTGCAGCCCTTCCCGTTCCAGCACCACGAACCAGCCGCTGGCCTGCATGGCATCCATCAGCATGCTCGCCGCGCCCTGGGTGACGCTGGTGGAGAACGAGCTGGCAGGGGTCGGTTTGTATTGTCCGGTCTGGTCACGGAAACCATACACCACCGCCATCAGCCGGCCTTTGGGCCGCGGCATGTTGATCAAGTCGTAATAGGTAGACGCCCGAGGTGTCAGGGTCGGCGTTTCGGTGTCCTGCTCGGCGCCGATCGGCTCGCGCAGGCTGCAGCCTTGAAGTGCTGCCAACAACATCCCTAGCAAAATTATCTTTTTCATGTCCGTCGCTCCCCGTCAGCCCAAATGCCCGTCAAGGGGCCAGGCCATTCACCTTGATTTCCGACACTTCACCGGTCGCTCGGTCGGTCACTTCAATCGTCAGTTGCCCCGAGTCGTCGAGGACGTTGACGATGAAAGCGTCCGTGGACAGGCTTCCGGTATTGCCGGTGGAGATGTTGTCCAGCAGCTGCCCCAGCAATCGCGATTGCAACTGGCTGCTGAAGCGTTCCAGGGCCGAAGTGCCGGTCAGGGCGGCGCGGTCCTTCAAGTCAGGGTCGTCATAGTCGTTCTGCGCCTGGGCGTTGTTGAGCAGCCAGGTGCCGTTCAGCGGGTTGCCGCCAAACGATGGATTGATCGGCGTGTAGACCAGCTCCGTGGCCTGGACCAGGCCGTAACTGCCGAGGCCGAGCAAGCACAAACCGGTGCGCTGCAAGAACGTTTTCGTTTTCATAGTTCGTCCCTCTCAAGGTCCGTTGTGTCCTGCAACAAGGCTTCCAGCTTGCGCTGGACAATCTGCCCGCGTACCCAGTCGGCGGCGGCATAGGCCTCGTCCTTGAGCTCCACGGTGTTCGGCGGCAGGAAGCGCCGATAGACCAAACGCTGTTGAAATTCCACGGTCACCAGGCTGCCCCAGCGAGCCGAAGGTCGTTCGCGAACCACCAGGTTGAAATCCATCGGACTGGTGGCGCGCAGGCGTTCACTGAACGAGTAATAAAAGTCGTGGCCGATGTGCGAGATCGTGTCGTCGATGATGAAGCCGAGCATCTCGTCCTCTTCGCTGGCCGAAGCCGCTGAGGTGCACAGCACCAGGATGAACGCCAGGCAGAATTTGTTCATGGCTGCGCCGCCTGTGGCTGTTGCGACAAGCCTTTGGCCGGGCCGGAAGCGCCGTCGATAAAGGCTTTCTCGGCCACGAACTGCCAATCCTTGTAACTGGCCATGCCGTTGAAATCCGACCATTGCGCGGGAAAATCCGCCTGCTTGAGCGGCTTGTCCGTGGACGGGCTGCTGATGCCGGTGATGCGTCCGTCGAAGCCGCGCATCAGGAACCATTCGCCGCCGCCAATCGGGTCGGGATACAGCTGGCGGATGTGGTGTTTGGCACCGGGAAAACGCTCGTCCTGCAACAGGTCGGCGAGTTCTTTCGGGTACTGCGCCAGGCCTGGCGAACTGCGGTAATAGCTGCGCAGCGCCTGGGCATACTGAGTGCCGACCCACAGCAACTGACGCTCGCGGTCACGGCGCGAAGCGGTGGACCACAACTCGCCGGCACTGGCCAGGCCCATGCCCATCACCATGATCAGGAACAGCACACCCAGGTAGGTGAAGCCGTCTTCTGACGCCGGCTTACCACTCGGAATAAAGGCTGCCATCACGCGCCCTCCCTGTGGAACCGCTCTTGATATCGGCGACGCCGCCGGCCACGCCGTCAGGCGGTGCAACCATGACCCAGGCATCTTTGCGCTCGGCAATCGGGTCCATCGGTGAATTGCGCAGGTAACGCTGCTCGACCAGTTGATCGATGGAATCGGGATAACGCCCGGTGTCGCCGTAGTAGTGATCCAGCGCCTCGCGCATGGCCGACAGGCTCTGGCGCAAGGTGGTCTCTTTCGAGGCCTCCAGGCTGTTGAAATAACGGGGCAAGGCGATGGTCATCAGCGTCGCGATGATTGCCATGACCACCATCAGTTCGAGCAGGGTAAAACCCTTTTGCCGGCGCATATGCTCACCACTCCCGGTACGCGATGCCGTTGAGACCCTTGCCCCGGGCCTTGGAATAAACGTCGAAGACGTCTTCACCTTCACGCGGGTTTTCAGCCGTGCTGTCGTAGGAGCGCACGCCCCAGCCGCCTTCGTCGTCGCGCTTGACCGGCGCTAGCGGGTCATGGGGCACGCGCCGCAGGAAATAGAACTTGGCCCCCTTGGCGCTGCGCACGTCCCGTACACCGTCGACCAGTACTTGCAGGTTTGGCGGGTAGCCGCTGCTGTTCAGCGATTTCTCGATGTAACCGGCGTCGAATGCACGCTTGTAGGCATCGATGGCATCGCGGATCTGGTACAGCGAAGTACGCAGTTCCTGCTCTTTGCCCCGGCGCACCACGGTCTCGGTCAGCGGCGCGGCCATGCCGGCCAGCAGGCCGATCAGGGACAGCGTCACCACGACTTCGATCAAGGTAAAACCGCGTTGCGAGGCGTTCATGATCAAGGCTTCCCGACGGTGACTTGCGTGGTGACGTTGGACGCCACCGGCCGATCGATACGCTCAGGCTGGATCGCGGCGTCCATCCGACGGTCGGGTGCCTGGATGTGCATGCTGGTTTCGGTGCCGGTAGCGAATTCCATGTCCGACGGACTCTGGTAAGGCAGGTTGCGCACGATCCGCGGGGTGATCGACAGCACCAGTTCGGATTTGCTGACGTCGTCCTTGTTGCTGCCGAACAACCGGCCCAGGCCAGGAATGTCACCCAGGCCAGGAATCTTGTTGCCGGTGCTGCCATGGTCGTTGCGCATCAGGCCGGCGAGGATCTGGGTTTCGCCGTCGTGCAAGCGCAGTGTGGTCTGCGCGTTACGGGTATCGACCTGGACCGGAATCGTGCCCTGGCGGGTCGGTTCCAGTGGGGTGGCGTTACTCACTTCCAGCGCAACCTTGATCGCCACTTCGTTGTTGAGGTGCACGGTCGGCTGCACTTCCAGTTTCAAACCGACGTCGAGGTAAGTCACGCTTTCGGTGATCACCGGGCCCTGGGTCGAAGGCACCGAAGTGGCGCTGATGATCGGTACGCGCTGGCCAATGTGGATACGCGCCTGCTCGCGGTTGCTGACGCGGATGACCGGGCTGGCCAGGGTGTTGATGTCCTTGTCCTGGGCATTGATCTTGGCTTGTGGCGAGGGCGAGATGGTGATGCGGCTGGAGTTGATGCCCTTGAGTTGATCGAGAATGGTCACCGCCGAGCCGTCGCTGTTGACCACACCGAAGGTGTTCGGCCATTGCAGGCCAAGGTCGAGAATCCGCTGGGTGGCGACTTCCATCACTTCCACTTCCAGCACCACTTCCGGGTTGGACTGATCTTGCGATTGCAGGAGTTTCTCGGCCATGCGGATCGCGTCACCGGTGTCGCGCATGGTCAGGGTGTTGAGGCGTTCATCGACGAACACGTCGCGGGTCTTGAGCATGGTCTTGATCATGTTCAGCGCGGTGTTGGCATCGATGCTGGTCAGGTAGAAGGTGCGCATCACCAGCTCTTGATAATCCTTGAGCTTCTGCGGCGAGTCCGGGTAGATCAGCAAGGTGTTTTCATTCACCACTTTCTGATGCAGCTGGTTCTGTTGCAGCAGCAGCTCCACCGCGTCTTCGATGCGCACGTCACGCACGAAAATCGTGGCTTTCATGTCCGGGCGCAGGTCTTTGTCGAAGATGAAATTCAAACCGGCCACCTGGGACAGCACTTCGAAAATGGTTTTCAGGTTGGCGTCGCGAAATTCCAGGGTCACCGGTTTGTCGAGGCGGGTACGCAGTTGCGGGTAAGGCACCACGTTGCGGCTTTGCACCAGACGGATATTGCCTTGCAGTTCCAGCGCGCCCTCGTTGTTCGGGTCCAGTTCGAGGATCTGCCGCACCTGGCGTTCAGCCCCGTAGATGTCGCCCCGACGCAGGTCGCCACGGGCCAGTTCGAGTTTTTCATCGAGGCTGCGCATGTGTTCCAGCTGACGCATGGCGTCCTGGGCGCGACGGTTGTTCGGTTCGATGGTCAGCACCCGGCCGTAGCCCATGCGCGCCGAAGCGAAATCACGTTGCGTGCGGTCCATGTCGGCCTGGGTCAGCAGCGCGGTGATCGCGCGGGCACGGGCACTGTTGAGCGCGATGTGCAGTTCGGTGTCGCGAGGGTTTTCGCGCAATCCTTCCTCGATCCGGGCCAGGCCAGCTTCGTACTGACCCTGTTCGATCAGGTCAGAAGCCTCTTCCTTGGCAACCTGAGCCGAGCTGCACGCGGCCAGCCCTGCACAGAGGCAAAGGCTCATCAGCAAACGGGATTTGTTCATTGCGCGCTCCCCACAGACAAGGTCTGGGACAAATGCAGAGGCAAATAGACCAGGCTCAGTTCCAGATCGGAAATCCCCTCGATCTTCCATGTTTCGTCGATCACATCCCCCTTGCGCACGACGTAGATTTTCTCGCCGTTCTGCAAAAACACTTGCAGGTCAGTGCGATCATCCATCCGGCCAATGAACTGGAAAGGCATCGGTGGTGCAGTGGGGGCCTGCACGACCGGGGCAACGGTGACGGGTTGTTCGGTGACGCTGGCGAGCTTTGGCGCCGCCTTCCAGCTACGAGCGGCAAACAGATCGCCGGCCGGGCTCAAGTCCCTGATCGGCGCGGGCGCAGCGGAGGCGTTCGCCACTTGCCGCGCCTTGCCTTCAGCAGGCGTGGCCACGGCAGCCACCTCGACATCACTGTCGTCGACCTGTTTGAAATACTCGGGCAACCAGGTCAGCGCCGCTGCGACACCGAGGAACGCCACCCAACCCACAACGCGTTTGCTGTTCATCATGACCTCGACAGGTAAAGGGTCATGCGGATCCGGCCGTTCAGGTCGGTGTCGGCGATCTTTTTGCGCTGCAACTCGAGGTCCTCGACCACCACCGCCGGCAACTGGCGGAGCAAGGCGTGCATGAAGCGCCGCAGTTGCGGGTAGCTGCCCCGCACCGGCAGCAGAATCTGATAGCGCGCCAGGTGCGTCTTCGGATCAATGCCCAGCGAGTACTCGCCACGGGACAGGGTGATGCGTTCCTGAGCGGCCAGCGCGTAGATCTTGTCGATGGCGACGGTGGCCTGCGGCTGGGTCGGCAATTTGCTGCGGAAATCATCGAGCTGCCGCTGGGGCACCACCGGCGCAGCGACGCTGCCCTCCTCGACCTTGGCCAGATACTCACTGGCTTCGCGGGTTTGCTGGCTCAGCTGCTGCAGCGATTGCCAGTCCGGCAGCAAACCACCCAGGCCCCAGGTCAGCGCCACCACCAGCATGACCAGCCCTGCCAGGCCAGGCACACCCAGGCTTTGCAGGTATTCGTGGACAATCAATCTAGGGATTTGCATCGCCGATCTCCCAGGTAGCCGACAGGTTGAAGCGGACCGGTTGTTCCGGCACGTTGGCGACGATTTCGTGGCTGAGCAGCGACACATCGGTCAGCTCGTCGCTGGCTTCGAGGCGCCGGTGAAAGTCGAGCATCGCGTCCAGATCCCGCGCCTCGGCGCTGATCCGTACCTGGCCCTTGCGGGCGTCCGGGGTCAGGGTCAGCAAGGCGATGTTGTCCCGGGGCATCGATTCGAGCGTGGCGAACAGGCGCTCCCAAGGGCGACGCAATTGCTGCGAGACCTTGCGCATCTCGGCCAGATTCTGCGCCTGCTCGCGGGTTTCGGCCGGGGTCAGGCTGACCTTGGTGCCGGTGTCGCCGGTGAGCACGCGCTGGGCGGTTTGCAGGTGACCTTGCTGTTGCTCGGCCTCCCCGCTCAGGTGTTGCTGGATCAGGATGCAACTCAGCGCCAGCACTGCGCCCCCGGCCAGCAGGCTCCAACCCAGAGGGCTCGAGCGGCGGCGCGGCTGGAAATCGAGCATCAGCGGGCGCATGTCAGGCCACCGCCCGAGACATGACGTACAGGCAATCGCGTACGGCAGTCCGGTCCTCTTCAAGGGTGCGCACGTGCACACCGGCCACTTCAGGAGGCGAGTCGATGCGCGCCGGGGCGTGCAGGTAAACGTTCAGTGGCCGTTCGCTGGTGGAGGCCTGCAATTGGCTTTCGCGACCGATCAGCGCGGTCAGTGCTGCATCGCTGTCGCTGCTGCCGACCGAACGCACCGCCGCCCAGCGACCTTCGCGGGCCAGCAGCAGCACGCTGCGCACCGGCTCGGCGACAACGAACAGGAAGTCGCCGGCGTCGAAGCTTTTATCGAAGTGGTTGAACGCCGCCATCAGGTAGGGCTGCACCGAGCGCAGACGCAGGCCCCGACCGCTGACCAGCGTCCGCAGGCGGTCCAGCAAGTCCTGTGGCAGCGCGGTGGCGATGCGGTCGTAACCGGCCGGCTCGGCGGAGAGCACCAGGCTCCAGGGTTGGCTCACCGCACCGTAGAGGTCTTCGAAGCACAGCTGGGCAAACCCGCGAAGTTCTTCCGGACTGCTGATCTGCTCGCTCCAGGGCACCAGGCAAAAACGGCTGAAGTGCCCGGACACCACCACGGTCAATTCCGCACCGGCGCGGGTGTGTTCACCCAGCAGACGATCGAGGGTTTCCAGCGCCACGGCCCAGGCATGGAAACCTTCATCGATGAAGCCGACGCTGCCCAGCCACAGGGTTTCGCTGCCCCGACGCTGGCCGAGGCCGACACCACTGGCGCCGAGTACGGCGACATAACGCTCACGAGATAAAAGTGACACGATTGATCTCCTCGAGAGTGGTCCGGCCTTGTTGCACCAGTTCCAGGGCTGACTCGCGCAACAGGCGCAAGCCACGTTTGCAGGCATGCGCCTTGATTTTCGAAATGGGTTGGCGCTCGACGATCATCTGCCGCAGTTCGTCGTCCAGGTGCAGCAGTTCGGCAATCGCACTGCGTCCGCGGTAACCGGTGCCGCGGCAGTGGCCGCAACCCTTGCCGTGGACGAACCGGTAGTGAGCGACCTGCTGTGGATCGAGCCCCGAGGTTTCCAGCTCTTCTTCGCTCGGGACATACACACTGCTGCAACTGGTGCAGACCAGGCGGATCAGGCGCTGGGCCAGGACCGCGTTGAGAGCGCTGACGAGGCTGTAGGGGTCGATTTCCATCTGGGTGAACCGGCCGATCACGTCGAACACGTTGTTGGCGTGGATGGTGGTGAACACCAGGTGACCGGTGAGTGCCGATTGCACGGCAATTTGCGCGGTGTCCGGGTCGCGGATTTCACCGACCATGATCTTGTCCGGGTCGTGACGCAGGATCGAGCGCAGGCCCCGGGCGAAGGTCAGGCCTTTCTTTTCGTTGACCGGAATTTGCAGCACGCCCGGCAGTTGGTACTCGACCGGGTCTTCGATGGTGATGATCTTGTCCACGCCGTGGTTGATCTCAGTGATCATCGCGTAAAGCGTGGTGGTCTTGCCGCTGCCGGTGGGGCCGGTGACCAGCACCATGCCATAGGGTTCGGCTGCCAGTCGGCGCAGTTGGCGCAGGGTTTCTTCTTCGAAGCCCAGGGCCTGCAGCTGCACGCCGCAGACCTTGTCGGCCAGGTCCTGTTTATCGAGCACCCGCAGCACCGCGTCTTCACCGAAAATGCTCGGCATGATCGACACCCGGAAGTCGATCTGCCGACCACTGATGCCGATCTTGAAGCGACCGTCCTGGGGCACGCGTTTCTCGCCGATGTCCAGCTCGGCCATGACTTTGACCCGGGAGATCACCTGTTCGGCAAACTCATTGCCCTGGATTTTGCTGATGTTGTTCAACACGCCATCGATGCGGTACTTGATCACCAGACCGCTGCCGGTGGTGCCCAGGTGGATATCGCTGGCGTGCATTTTCAGCGCGTCATAGAGGGTCGAGTTGACCAGTTTGACCACCACGCTGGAGTCTTCGCTGATGCTGGTCAGGGACAGGCTTTGCAGGTTATCGATCTCGGCGCCGGTGTCGCTCTGGGCGTTGAGCGATTCCACCGCGTGGAAGCTCTCTTCGTGGCGCGCCAGGTAGGCTTTCAGATCGTCGGCATGCACCAGGTACAACGCCGCGCCGTGCAGGCAATCGTCAATCCAGGCCAGGCGTGCGGTGTCGAAGGGGTCGGCAAACACGCCGATGACCGCGTCGTCGTGACGCAGCAGGGTGAATTCGCGCTTGAGGCATTGGGCCAGGGTGACCCGGTCGAAAACAGGGGTGGATTGAAACAGGCTGTCGGTGTCGAGCACCGGATAGTGCAACGTGGCGCCAAGGCAGTGGATGAACGGCATCGGGGCCAGTTCACTCAGTTCTCCGAGAGCCTCCAGCATGCGTTCGCCGGAAGTGGCGGCCAGTGCCCGCGCCTGGGCCAATTGCTCACTGGTAAACCGGGTCGGTACACAATCCAGCGGCGCAGCATCGACGACAAGTGATAGACGGTCCATGGCTTGCTCTCCAACGCCCGGGGCTTTGAGCCCTGTCGGCGCGGCGAGCCATTTCGGTGGAGGCCGGAACGTCTTGTCGCGCCACTACTCCCCGGTGAGCAATTGTTCGTCGTCTGGCGCTGTCGAGACCGTGGAACTTCGTCGGCGATCTGCAAGCACCCAACTACCGTCGTACAACTGCAGCGGGAAACTTTCGGTCCTGCTCTGGCGTCGTTCGACGAATCCTTCGGAAATGCTCGCACCTGCTCTGGGTTCGCGCTCCCTCCCTAGAAGGTCCAGTACTGCCCGGGCCAATTCCGCCAATGGAAACGGTTTGAACAGGATGTGGCTGACTCCCAGTTGGTGCGCCCGTTCGCAAACTTCTGCGGTGGGGTGCCCGGTGATCAGCACAAAATGACAGTTCCTGTTCTGGCGGACGGCATCGAGCACCTCAAAGCCTTCCATATCGGGCAAGCGGTAATCGAACACCATCACATCGGGTGCGAAATCGTTAGCTTCAGCGATTCCTTGTGCACCGTCGTGAGCAATCCGGACGTCCAACTCTTGCGCCTGCAGGTAACCCTGGAGGTTTTCTGCAAGAAGTTGTTCGTCGTCAACAACCAGTACTTTGTTTAACAAGGTGGACTCCTTGAAACCGCAGGTCCGAATACCGAGCCTGATGGAGTGCGCGCCTTGAGAGGTCTAACGCACACTTCATGCCAGGCTGAGCGCCGGTAATTTTATGCATTCATGTCCTTGAATTTAAAAGCAATGCCATTATGCCCACAGGCCCCGTCCCCCAAAAGCGGGGAAAAGCGAACGGATGTGCATTGATGCTTTCCCCCACTGTTGGGGAATGCTCAATCGTCGTCAACCCGTTCGATTCGATTGCTGGAACGCAGCTGTGCCAGCGCCTGCAGGCGGGCCTGGACCTGTTTCTGTCGGGCAAGGTAAGCCCGAACCATGTCAAGTCCCTGCTCTCGTGTGACATCGGCTGCCTCCATTCGGTTCTGTACATAAATCAGATGCCATCCCACCGCTGTGCGCACCGGCTCACTGACCGCTCCCGGCGCCAGGGCAAAGGCCGCGGCCTCGAACTCAGGCAGCATGCGCCCCCGCGAAAAATAGCCCAGATCACCCCCCTCGCTGGCCGAAGCGTCTTCGGAACCGGCCCTGGCGACACTGGCAAAGTCTGCCCCGGCATTGATGCTCGCTCGCATTTCTTCCAAGCGTAGCCTTGCCGCATCAACTGTGGAAGCCTGCGCCCCCTGAGGCACTTTGATCAGGATATGCCTGGCCTGCACTTGCTCGGGCCGGTTCATTTCGGCGCGATGCTCGGTAAAAAATGCCTGCACCTCTTTCTCGTCCGGTTCGCTGACTTTGGTCAGTTCGGCAAACATCTGCTGGGCCGCCAGGTCACGGCGGGTGTATTCGATGTAGGTCGCTTCATCGAAACCGGCGTCCTCCAGGCGCCGGGCGAATACCTCGGCACCACCGAAGGCCTGACGCGTCTGGTCGACCTGGCTTTGCACCGCGGCATCGCTGACCACCACGCCGCGCTTGACGGCCTCCTGCCAGAGCAATTCTTTATCGATCAAGGCATCCAGGGCGGCCTTGCGCAATTGCTTGTACGCCTTGGGATTGCGGATGCTGCCCAGCGCGCGGCCCTGATCTTCCAGGTACTCGACGAAATAGCGCTCCAGGCGCAACTGGGAGATTTCCTCGCCATTGACCCGTGCCACGGCCGGCCCATTGCTGCAAAACGCGGCGGGAACCCATAACGTCAACAGCACCAGCAATGTCTTGAGTGTCATGTTCGGCCTCCGGTCAGGGCATGGCGGCGATGGGTTTGTACGGTGCGACCAGATAAAAGCGCTGGTCAGGCAGGTCCACGGTGACAATATGCGCGCCGCTCAGGCCCAGTCGGCGGCCCGGTCCGAAGCTGATCAGCGGTGTCAGGCCGGTATCAAAGTCATGCAGGCCTTCAAGGGCCGTGATCAGTTTCTCGCGGCTGGCATCGCGCCCGGCCTGCTTCATGCCTTCACTGAGCAACATCATCGAGCTGACGGCGCCGACCTGCAGGACCGCGTGTTCACCACCGAGCTTTTGCCGTTCGCGCAACTGGGTCAGGGCCAGGCGTCCGGCTATCGTCCAGTCGCTGGGCACGAACGGATAAGCCAGAAACACCCGTCGGGAAAAACCGCTGGGCACTTGCAACAGGTCACCCGCCACCTGATTCGACGCGGCAAACAGGTAGGGCACCTGCCCCGCCGTTTGCAGACGCTCGGCCAGTTGGCTGAAACCGCCGCTGCTGCCCATGTAGAACACCGAACGCGAGCCCAGGGGCAGTTCGTCCTGCGACGACGCGTAGGGTTGCAGGCGCACTTTCTGCCAGGCGTTGTCTTGCAGGTACTGCGCGAGTTTTTCCGCCGCCTGCCGCTGGCCGGGCTCGTCCGGATAGGCGATCAGCGTCGGCCCCTGCAATACCCGCAGACTGGCGGCGGCGTAATCGGCCAGGGCGATCATCTGCTCACGCAGCCCCGGCAGCGGTTCGAAAATCTGCCGACTGAGCTGGGCCGAGCCTTGCAATGACAGCGGTCCGATCAGCGGCACACCGGCCTGCTCCAGGCGCGGCGCCAGCTCGTTATCCAGCACCGGCACCATCGGTGCGATCAGGGCGAACACCTGTTCCTGGTCGATCAGTTGGTCCAGCGCCTGCTCGGCACTGGCACGGTCCGGCCCGGGATCGAGAATGGTCAGGCGCAACTGTCGACCGTGTATCCCGCCTGTTTCGTTAATCCGCGCGACGCTGCCCCGCAGCACCGCCGCCACGGTGGCGCCCTCCTCGCTCAAAGGCCCGGTGCTGGGCAACAACGTGCCCAGATGCAGACTGTCGGGGCTCAGACCCGGATCGCGCTCATCGGCCAGGCGCTTGAGGTACGCCGTGAGGTTGCGTTGATCACTCATCGACAGCACGAACCGCGGCATCGCCGGGTCGAGCCGATTGTTGCCCGGGTCGCGCCCTTCCTGGATCGCCCGGGCCAAGGTGCCTTCGGTATACGCCGGGTAAGCGCGGCCGTTGATGTGCTGCTGGCCATAGGTGCTGGTCAGCCGCGACCAGGTCAGGTCCGGCGGTCGTACGCCACCCTCGGGTCGGCCCAGGCCATCGTTGCCGTGACAATTGGCACACGGCAGGCTGCTGGCCGGCAGCAACATGCCGGACGCCCCGACCCGGGCCATGATCGGCTCACCGCTCGCCGACACCCCCTCGCGGTACAGCCGCTTGCCCGCACTTTCGCTGGAAGTCAGCGCCAAGGCGTGGGTGGCGCAGCTGATGCCACCGAGGAGGAACAGGCCGAGGATGAGGGCGTTTTTCATGGCGCGTACTCAACGGCCAGCCACGGGCATCGTCAGCAACTGCAAACGCTGGGCAATGGCGGCGGCCGGGGCATCAGGGCGGATTTTACTCCAGCGTTTGTTGGCCACATCGCCCACGATCAACTGGGTGGAGTGCTGCTCGGGGCTCGGGATCACCTGGCCGATACGGCCCAGAACGAGGTCCATTTGCGCTTTGTCGCCGGTAAGAAAAAGCCAGTGGGGCCCATCGACGCCCTGCTTCAAGGTGTAAGCCTTGAGTACCGCCGGTGTATCGCGCAGCGGATCACTGGTAAGGGAGATAAAGGTGATGCCGTCCGCCTTGTCGCCCAGCGCTTCTCGTACTTCCTTGAGCTTTTGGGTGATCAACGGGCAGGCATCGGTGCAACTGGTGAAAATCACATTGAGCAGCACCACGCGGTTTTGCAGGGCATCGCTGTAGAAGCGCAGGGTGTTGCCGTTCTGGTCCTGCAACGGCGTGTCGGTGAACCAGGTTTTCGCATCGCGGGTGCCGCTCGCCGGTTGCGCCGCGGCTGTCGCGGTAGCGGGTGCCGATTGCTCATGTCCCTCATGGGAAAACGCCAGAAAACTGATCAGGCAAAAGCACATGGTCAGGAATATCAAGGCGAGCGCTTTCATGGCTGATGCTCCATGGCGATGGCGGTGTGTTTGGCATGGGCGTTGCGTTCGCCGCTGAGTTTCTCGACTTCACGGCTCAACACCATCGGATCAGTGAAGCCGTAGAAGCGGGTCCAGTGGCGACTGTTGCCGTCACCCACGAGGATCAACGGCTGGTGACTCTTGAAGTCACTGCTGAACGAGCCCAGGCCCTTGAGCGTTTCGCTGACCGACTGCGGTGAGCCGGTCAGCCAGCTCCAGCCCGGCCCTTTCTGGAATGTGCGGGCGTAGTCGTTCAGGCGTTTGGCATCGTCGCGCTGAGGGTCGATGCTGATCGACACCAGCTGCACCTCGGTGCCGACCCGCGCCCCGAGCTGTTTCTGCACCTTGCCCATGATCGAAGACACCACCGGGCACACCGTGGTGCAACTGGTGTAGATGAAGCTCATGACCACGATCTTGTTGCTGATCAGGTCTTGTTCCAGGCGTACGCTCTTGCCGTTCTGGTCCACCAGCGCCACGTCGGCGAACTTGACCTGGGCGCTCTCCGAACTGGCGCTTTTGGCCGGCATGTTGTGCCCTGCGTGTTCATCCGCCGAGTGGGCCAGGGCCTGTCCGGTACCGACGGCCAACAGGCAGAGCGTCAGCAGTCCACGATGTGCAAATCGGTTCATGTCGAAGTCCTCTTCAATGAGCGGCGTCGGGCAGCACCCGCACGCTGGCAAAAGTCTGGTCGCCGAATTCCGCGCCCAGGGACGCCGCACGCACGTGCAGGTACCAGGCGCCTTTCTGGTCAAGGGTCACCGGGGCTTCATACACGCCGTTGCCGACGTCCAGTGCCGCAACGGTCTGAGGCCGGGAGGACGGTGCCAGGAAGTAACGCACCTGAACGTCCTTGACCCCGCTGCGCTCAACCTTCTGCTTGCCCTGCACGATGCGGAAACGCACCACGTACGGGCTGCCCAGGGTGGCGGTGGTTTTGTCGAGCAGGAACTCCACTTTCGCGGCGCCCACTGGCTGAGCGATCGCCGGGTTGGCCTGCACCACGGTGTTGAAGCAGTGGATGATGTTCGGCTGATTGAGCAGGAACGCCACGTCGAAGCGCCCTGCCGACGGCAACTGGATCCGCGCGCTGTACAGCCCCGGCTCGACCTCGCGCAGGCTGCGGTCGATCACCATCGCCGCCCGCGCCACTTGCCCGCGATTGGGGTAGCCGGACATCGGCGCGTTCATGCCCTCGGCGTAGAAGTACGTGGTGTTGTCGGTCGGGTTGACCACAAACACCGCGTTGTCGTCCCGCGACACCGCCAGGCTCGACGCCAGCGGCAGGTCACCGGCCAGCCGTGGCGGCTTCGGCCCGGCTTCGAAGCCCTGGGTGATCGGCTTGCGGCCTTCGCCCAGGGAGGCCAGGTTGATCATCGTCACCTTGGGCGAGGCCAGGCCGCGGATGTAGGCGTAGGCTTTGGTGAAGACCACTTGATAGGGTTCGGCAGACACTTCCAGTTCATGGATCAGCGAGTCGTTGGCCGCGTCGATCACCGAGGCCTGGTTCTCCAGGGTGTTAAGCACGATGCCGAACCGGCCATCGGCGCTGAACCCCATCGGGCCGAGCCCCTGCTTCACCTTGATCACCCGGCGCACCGCCTGGCTCGAGGCGTCGACCACGGTCACCGTGCCGTCCTTGCCATCGGCCACATAGGCCGCACCGGACAGCGGCGAGTACGCCACCGACAACGGGTGCGAACCGGTCTTGAGCTGTTTGCTGATGGTCAGGCTGGCGATATCGATGATGCTCACGGTGCCGTCGTCGCGGTTGGTGACGAAGGCAAAACGGCTGTCCTTGCTGAAGGCGATTTCGTGATGGCCGCCCCCGGTGGGCAAATGCTTGAGGGTCTTGAGGCTGCGGGTATCGATCACCGTAACCCCGGATTGCCCGGCGTCCTTGGCGTTGTTGCCCACCCACAGCAGGCGTTCGTCCGGTTGCAGCACCACGCGCACCGGGTTGTTGCCGGCGGCAATGGAGTCGATCACCTTGAATTGTTCGCTGTCGATCACCGCCACTTCACCCGCGCCCGGCATCGAGACGAACACGCGCTTGTTATCGCGCGGGGTCACCCAATCCATCGGCGCTTGCTTGATGTCGATGCGCGCCATGGTGCTGGTGATGCCGCCGACCGACACCGACGGGTCCACCACCGAAATGCTCGCATCGCGGTTCATCACCAGCAGAAAGTAGCTATTGAGGTCGAGTAACGGCCGTGCGCCGATGCTCGACTTGAGGAACACCCCGACCCGGGATTTGCAGCTCTTGTCACGCCCCTGGGCGAGGTCGGCGGCCACCGCTTCCGGATCCAGCCAGGCGCCGGGAGCGACGCCCGCCAGCGGTTGGCCGGAGGCCTTGTCGGTGACCCGGAATTGCACGTCAGCGAACTCACCTTCGCGCAGTACGCCATCGTCGGCCAGTGGCCGTACCTGCATGGCCACCGATACGCCGTCCCGCTCAAGTGTCTGGCCGGTCCAGGTGTCGGGCAGCGCCACTTCGCTGAGCAGGGTTGGCGGTGTCGTACGCGATACCCCGAGCCAGATCAACGCCCCTGCGACAACGAGCGCACAACTGGCGAAAGTGATGGTCCTGTTCATGGCAATACTCCCCTTCAGATCTGTGTCTGCCTATCCAGCATGCCTGCCTTTGTGACGAGGGAGCTTGCTCCCGCCGGGCTGCGCAGCGGCCCCAAAACTTTTGCAATCAATGCAGATTTTGTGAGTGCGTTGCACTCAAGCGGGAGCACGCTCCCTCGCCACAGATCGTCATGACTTACTCCCTCTCCCGGCTACGGCGCAGGCGCCGGCGCCGGTTCCGGCTCGTTGGTCACTCGCAACAGCCCCCACAACCCGGCGGTATTACCGAAGGACGCGTTGTCGCGGTACAGGTAGTCCCCCGCTATCGCATTGCTGCCCCCGGCGCTTGGGTGCATGAAGCTGAAGTGCGCCGCCGGCAACACGCTTTCCCGGGCGCCGATGTACATCGACATCGGGTTGAGCCCGAACCTCACCGAGCCCACGCCTGGCTTGCCCATCGGGTAACCACCCAGATCGCTCTTCTCCGACTGGAACGGGTTGACCGACCAGACGTGACCGTCGAGCTGGAAGGTCGAGCCGCGACTGCCACCGGACGGCATCAGGATGTGCGTGCGGAACGGTTGTCCCGGTTTGACGTAGAACACCGGGGTTTGCGGATCACTGCCCACCAGGGCGTTGCTGTAAGCCATGTGCGCGTTTGGCACGTCGCCGAAGGTGCCAGGGCTGCCGGCGTGACCGAACGGCGCATCCGGGGCCAGGCCGAAGCGGAACCACATCGGTTCGATCTTGTAGTTGATGGCCATGCTGGCGTTGTCCTTCGGATCGTTCGGTACACCGTTGCCTTCCGCGGCAATGCCTTCCACCGGCCGGCCATTGGCCCAGCGCGTATTCAAGGCGCGCTGCCAGACCATCGCGAAATCGCGGTAAGTGGTCTGGCCCGACGCGGTCACCGTGGCCGAAGCGCGCTTGGCATCTTCAACCCAGGTGGATCCGATCGGCAGGACACTCATCGCACCGCCCAGGCCTTTTTGCGGTTGCTTGATCACGTCCGCCGGGGTGAAGTTCAAGCCGCCGAACTCCACCGCCGTGGCGTTGATGTTGTCGACGTTGCGCCCCAGTTGAGTGATCGGTTTGCCTTCACGCTCCAGGTGCCCGGCGTAGTACTGGTAGGTACGGGTCGGGTACGCGCCGGTGGTGCCGACGCGCGGTGGCACGGTCTGGGTCGGGTTGGCGCCGACGTTGGCACCGTCGGATTTGGTGATGTCATAGGCCAGCAGTTGTGCGTGCAGGCCGACGTGGCTCGATGGCCGCAACAGGTTGTTGTTGAACGTGGTCGAGCCCATCCCGTCGTTGCGGTCACGCTTGGCCAGGCCTTGCATGATCGCGGTCTGGGCCAGGTCCGGCATGACGCTCGGCAGACGGTTTTCCAGGGTGATGTTGATGCAGTCACCCGCCGCTGCACGCAGGATCAGCGGTTCGACAGGCACACCGGGTTTCAGCTTGCCAGTGACCGGATCGAGGTCGCCCTTGCGCACATACAGGATGGCGGTCGGGTCGTGCAGTGGGCCGCTTTGCCCGCCGATGGTGAAGGTCTCGCCATCTTCAGGATCGTTGATCGTGACCTGCGGAATGCTCATCGGCCGCGAATTCAGCACCAGGGTGCCGCCCGCCGGTTTCAACGGCCCGCCGACATGCTGGCCGATACCCGCCGGGTCATCGATGGACAGGCCCAACGGATTGCCGAGGATGTCGTTGGCCAGGGCCGCGACCACTTCATAGTTGCGTTGCACGGTTGGCCGGGTGCCGATGCCGTTCGGGTTGGCGCCATAGCGTGGGCAGATGCCGTCGAACGCCACGGTGTTGCGCATGCCGGTCGGTTTCGGATTGCTCGGCACGGCAAACAGGTCGCTGCGTTGCGCGGTGTAGTTGCGCATCACACCCCAGATGCCGTTCCAGTAACCCTCGATGGACGCGTCCATGGTGTACAGGTAGTCACCGGTGGTCGCCGCCGAGCTCGAGATCATCGACACCGGCGCATTGAAGCCCATCTGCTCGGAGATACCGACCATCTGCGACGCGCGCCAGCCGGAGTTGGAGCTGTTGCCGAAGCCGGAACCGCTTTGCAGCCACTTCACGCCGTGCAGGGTGACGTTGTGCTCCTCTTCATGACCACCGGCATGCACCCGCAGCCGCACGTTGTCACCGGTGTAGGTGCGCAGCATCGGCGTGAACGGATCGCCCGGCTCGGCGCCGCCCTTGTTGATGTGCGGCGGGAACAGCGTGGTACCGCCGGTGGGGCCGGTGGCCGCGGTGATCAGGTTCGGCGCCAGGTTCATCGCCGGAATCGCACGGTCGGTACGGCTTTGCATGGCGTACGCGAGGTCGCCACCGAGGCCATCGGCCTGCATGCCGCGCTTGCCGTCCGGGCCGACCTTGTTCGGGTCGTACACCCGCAGGGCCAGTGGTTCGTTGCGATAGTTGACGACGAACATGCCAGGGTCATCCACCGAGATCGCTTGCGGGCATGGCCGGCTCGGACAGCCTGGCTTCACACCGCCGCGCAGCTCGACCACCGCTTCGAGCAACTCGCTGGTGTTGTCGCGTACCGGCGGGTTGATGGCGTAGCGGAAGCTGTCGGCCGTGGCCGGGAACGCTTGCGGGTTCGGCACGCCGTCAGGGCCGGCGCCCACGTACACGCCGGCTTCATAGGCGTGCTGGAAGTCGCTGTATTCGAGGAAGAACTCGCGGAAGCTGTCGTTCTTGCCGTCGCCATCGAGGTCACCGGTAGAAATCACCGCTTGCCACGAGGTCGGCCCGCCGTCCTGCCGCGCGCCGTTGTACAGCGGCTCGCCGGTTTCGGCATGGAACCAGGTGGAACCGGCCGGTTCAGCCAGGACAGTGGCGTACAGGCCAATCTGTTGGTGCGTCGATGGGCCGAGGTGGTCGTGGGTGAAGATGGTGCCCAGGCCACGGTCGACGCCATAGGTGTTCACCACCGGATCGACGAACCAGCGCTGCATCGCCGTACGCGCGCCCACCCAATCGGCCCGGCCATATTGACCGAAGAACGGGTGATTCTTGGCTTTCGGACAGGCCGGTGTGCCATCGCGCGGGTCGGTACCTTCACACTGGTTGAACTCGCGAATGGCCTGGATGCGTTCCTGCACCGCACCAGGAGAAAGGACGCCGTCCTCGTAGTTCCAGCCGTTGGACGAACCATCGGCGGACACCAGATCCCACTTCGGCAGGTGAATATGCTGACCGATCACGTCGGTCGGCGTGCGCACTTGATAGTCGTCCATCTCATAGGTGGCCGGCACCAGGTTGGTTTGCTGGTACTGCACGCAATCGAAGGTGTTCATGCGCATCACCAGAGGCTCTGGCGGACGCTGCTTGGTGATCACCGGCCAGGCGTCTTCCCACAGCGCCAGGATGCGCGCTTGCGGGAAGTGATAGCCGACCTTGTTGTACACCGCATCGAACTGGATGTTCGCCGCTTTGTAGACCCGTGGACGGTCGGCGGTGAAGGTCGAGGCGCCGATGAACGACATGCCGTCCAGACGCTCGCCACTCATGAACTCACCGGTGCCGGCGCTGCTGGTCAGGCGTTTTTGCCGGTCATCCATGCACGGTTCGTAGTACGGCGCACCGGCCACCGGCAAGGCGCCGTTGGTGCGGAAGTTGCGCGCCACGATCTGGTTGCCGGGCAACAGGGCGAAGCTTGGGTGGTCTTTCTTCGCGTGGAAAGCCATGGCCGCCTGTTCGACTTCGGTGCCCTCCTCAGGCAGGTAAATCGGCTTGGCCCGTGTCACTGACTTGGAGAAATCCAGCGACGTGGTGACCGTTTCGGCTTCGCCACCCTCGGACACACCGCCCAGGGCATGGCGCGGCAAACCGCCGTCCCAGCCACCGGACTGATTGGGGTCGAGGTCGGCCCACAGCGCTTTGCCACTGGCTTTCAAGGCTTGCGCGGTGGCGGCATCGAGCATGTCCAGCGGTGGCGTCGGTGGGCGTTGGCCGACCGAACTTTCCATGCCGCCGATCCAGAATGGATAGCCAGGGTTTTTCAGGGTGCCATCGGCGTTGCGGTTGGCTTCGCTGCGATCGACCAGCGCCAGCGAACCAATGGCTCCGGTCACACTGCCGCCATGATGCTCGCCGTCGTCGTCGCCTTCTTCTTCATCATCGTCATCGTTGGCAGCCACCAGGGTTTCGCCGATTTTCGGTACGACTGCGACTTTGCCAGGCATGGGCGGCATGGCCTTGCCGGGCAGCGGGACGATCGCCGGAATGGGCGTACCGGCAACAATTTCACCATCGGGCAACGCCCGTGCGTCCACCGCCGGTTTGCCGCTGCGCAGGGCATACGGTTCGCTGTGGAAACCATCGGCGCCCTGTTGCGACACTTCAAGCTTGGTGCCTTCTTCAAACACATCATGCACACGCCACATGGCCCACATGCCCTGGGCGAAGTGCGGGTAGAAGTGGCAGTGATAAATCGCGTCGCCTGCCACCCGGTTACGGTTACCCGAACCGCCGTTGGCGATTTCATAGGTGTAGCCGGCGCCCGGCCCGATGCCTTGGGCATCCACGTAGTCGGAGTTGTCATCGTTGGGGTTGAACAGCCACTGATGGCCGTGCAAGTGGAAGATGTGGTGCTCGTAGCCGTTGTGCGTGTTGCGGAATTTGACGAAGTCACCGATGTAGCTGTGGGCGACGTTCGAAGGCTCCGACGGATACAGCGCCGTGGTCGCTTTGATCCCGACCTGGTCGGCGTTCGGCGTCTGGCCGGGGGTGATGCCTTCCAGCCCGGCGTTGGCCGGTACGTCCACCAGCATCGCCACGTCGCCGACGGTGTGGGCACTGAGGAAGAACTCTTCATAGGCGCAGGACAGGCAGTCGTGCATCGGCCCCACGCCCAGGCGGTTGGCGAGCACCTCGGCCCCCATGCCACCGGCGCCATAGTTGATCATGAACGAGTCGCGGGTCGGCTCCAGCACATGGGCCATCACCGGGTCTGCAAAGTAAGCGGGGAACGCTTGGGTCACGGCGGTTTCATCCTGGAACTGCGCGGAGAAATCGCGGAACGGCTCCAGCCGGTTGGGGATCGCCGGGTTGCGTTTGCCCAGGGCTTCCAGTGGGTAGGTCGAAGCCGGGAAACTGCCGTCGGCGTTGCTGCCCATGACGATGGCATCGGCTTCGCTGGAGACGATTTCATTGCCGTCGACCATGTTGATGATCGGCTTGCCAGCCTTGCCTTCACGGATCCACGGCTCGCGCTGCGGATAGCGCGCCTGGTAATCGACGATCGGTTGACCGGCCGGTGTGCGCCCGGTAGTGGCCAGGCGCATCTCTTCTTCGGTGAGGGTGTTGCGGTAACTGCGACCGCCCTTGGGCATCACCGCCACCTGGCCGAACAGACCGTTGGCGTTGTTGCCAGCCGCGCCTTCGCCACCGAAGGTCGCGCCACGGCTGCTCACCGTGAACGCACCTTCGCGCTCGGCGTACAGGGTGTACGAGCGGCTGGCGCCGGGGGCGACCAGGCTGTTGGCGTTGCGTCCGGTATAGGACGAGATGTCATCGATGCTGTTGACCGCTTGCATGCCGTTGACCTGGAAGCCGACGTGGCGGTCAGCCACTTGCTCATCGGCCTTGAACTGCTGTTGGCCGCCACCGATTTCGATGCCTTCCTCCTCTTCACCCTCCTCCTCTTCGCCACCGTTGCTGTGGGAACCGGGGTTGGCCTGGTAGGCCAGCAGGTTTTGCAGGTTGACGGTCAGGCAGTCACCGGCAGCCACCCGCAGCGTCAGCGGACGCGGACGCTTGTCAGGTCGCAACGACACTTTGCCCGGCACGGCCGCGCCTCCTTGCTCCAGGGACACCTGGCGCTCATCGACCACATCGCGGCGCAGGGCGAACATCATGCCGTTGACGTTCTGCGCACCGAGGCGGTTGAACATCAACGGCTGGTCCAGCGCCACGACGTTGGCCACCAGGTTGCGTTCACAGCGCACAGCGGCTTCGGAAATTTCGATACCGAGCATCGAAGTGACCAAAAGCAACCAGGGAAGGATTTTTGGAGCGTGGTAAATGCCGGTCATGATCACGGGCCTCACTGTGGGTGCTCACAGGGAATAATTCTCGACAAATCCTATTGAGCAAACTGCATGCCATAAAAATTTTTCATGCTTTTCAAAAACTTGCGTTTGTCACTTCACACATCGGGGGAAATCCCCCACTTATTCCCCACTTTCTCGCCGGGGCTACCATGCCCCAATGTTGGGGCACCTTCCCGGTGGTCCCGATCACAGCGGGGCATCCACTGCCAGCCCCTGCAGGCGCCGGTACTGGCGCAAAACGCTGGGCACATAACGCTGGGTTTCGGCGAACGGCGGGATCACTCCGCCACGGCTGAGCACCGCTTGCGGCCCGGCGTTGTAGGCCGCCACGGCGAGGGCGATATCGTTGTCGAACAAGGTCATCAGGCGTTTGAGGTAGCGGGCGCCACCCTGGATGTTGGCCTTGGGGTCGTAGACGTCCTTGACCCCCATTTCGCGGGCCGTGTCGGGCATCAACTGCATCAGCCCGCCGGCGCCTTTTGGCGATACGGCGCTGGCGTTGTAGCTCGACTCGGCCTGGATCACCGCGTGCAACAGCGCCGCCGGCAGCTGGTTGTCCGTGGCCGCCGCCGCCACCAGTTCGGCATAGGGCCGGGTGGCGATCATTTGCGGTTGCTGGTCGAGGCTGACGACCGCCGCCTCGGCCTCGCGAATCACCCGCTCGTATTGGCGACCGGGGCGGTGAACGTTGGACAGGACAAAGTTGCCCTTGGCGTCCACGGAGACGAATACATCAGCCTGAACAGCGCCAGCCAGCAGCATCAAACCGAGCATTCCTGTGATGAGAGTCTTCATGGTTCTGTCTCCCCTGCCCGGCCCCGAAAAATGGGGGTAATGCCCCAATGGCCGGTCGTTTATCAGCCCTACGCAAGCACTGTGCCGAAAGCGCGAGAGGCCGTATTACGGGGGTTACAGAAGCAAGCCAGACCTTATGCAGACCTTTGCATGGCAATTGCATACGCCTTGTTGCGACCCTTCTGCCGACTGTGTGAGGTCATCATGAAACAGCGTTCGCGTGTCTTGGCTCCGCGTACTCAACGCGGGTTCACCTTGCTTGAACTGTTGGTGGTGCTGGTGGTGCTCGGGCTGTTGGCCGGCATCGTCGCGCCGAAATATTTCGCTCAATTGGGACGGTCCGAAGTGAAAGTCGCCAAGGCGCAAATAGAAGGCCTGGGCAAAGCCCTCGATCTTTATCGCCTGGAGGTCGGCCATTACCCCTCGACCGAACAGGGCTTGCAGGCACTGGTCACCGCACCCAGCGACGAAACCCGCTGGACCGGCCCGTACTTGCAGAAGAAGTTGCCGCAGGACCCGTGGGGTCGTAACTACGCCTACCGCTATCCCGGGGAAAACGGCGAGTACGACCTGTTGTCGATGGGCAAGGATGGCCAGCCCGGCGGCGAAGGCGAAAACGCCGAAGTCACCAGTTGGCAATGACGGATATGGCGACCATGCGTTTTCACCTCAAAGCGGTTGGCAAGGCCGGTGTGGTTTCAATGACCGTTGAAGCCCCCGGCCACAGCGAAGCCCGGCGCATCGCCGAAGACCAGGGCCTGCGGGTGGTCAGCCTGCACGCCGAGCGACACTGGCGGGCATTGCGCCTCAAGCAGCGCGAAACCTTCAACCTGGTGTTGTTCAGCCAGGAACTGACCACGCTGCTCAATGCCGGCCTGCCGCTGATCGACGCGCTGGAAAGCCTGGCGGAAAAAGAATCGGCGCCACAGGCGCGTAAAACCCTGAGCGAGTTGGTGCGCCTGTTGTATGAAGGCAAATCGTTCTCCCAGGCCCTGGGCCAGTTGTCGGCGGTGTTCCCTCCACTGTATGTGGCGCTGGTGCAGTCCAGCGAGAAAACCGGCGCGGTGGGTGAAGCGTTGGGCCGTTACGTCAGCTATCGCCAACGCATGGACGAGGTTCGCCAGAAGATCATCAGCGCCTCGATTTACCCGATGCTGTTGCTGGTGGTGGGCGGTGGCGTGGTGTTGTTCCTGATGGGGTATGTGGTGCCGCGCTTCAGCCTGGTGTTCGAAGGGCTGGGGTCGAGCCTGCCGTGGTTGTCGCAGATCCTGATGACCAGCGGCATGTTCCTGCACGCGCACCAGGGCGAATTCTTCGGCGCCTTCATGGCCTTCATCGTTGCGATTGCCCTGCTCCAGCGCCAGCCGTCGTTTCGCCGTGGCCTGGATCGCCTGATCGAAAAACTCCCGGCGGTGCACCAGCGCATCTTCATGTATGAACTGGCGCGTTTCTACCGTTCACTGGGCATTTTGCTGCAGGGCGGCATTCCCCTCGTCACCGCCATGGGCATGGTGCGCAACCTGCTCACCGTCGCCTCGCGATCGCGTCTGGACCAGGCCTGCGAGCGCGTGCGCGAGGGTCAGTCATTGTCGGCGGCGCTGGAACTCAATCACCTGGTGACCCCGGTGTCCCTGCGTCTGCTGCGCGCCGGCGAACAGTCCGGCAACCTCGGGCAGATGATGGAGCGCAGCGCCGACTTCTACGACGAAGAAATCAGTCGCTGGATCGAATGGTTCGTGCGGCTGTTCGAACCGCTGCTCATGACCTTCATCGGCCTGTTGATCGGGGTGATCGTGATTCTGATGTACATCCCGATTTTCGAGCTGGCCTCGAGCATTCATTAACACCTCTGGAATGGGGGCTGGCTGCCGCTCGCGGAGTTTGTCGACGGACTGACTGAATAAATCGCCGCCGTGGCGTGTTCACCTTCCGAATAGGCCAGCACGTTGCAATGTTCATCCATGTTCCAACCTGAACAAGAAGACGGAGAACGACATGCACATCAACAAGCTTTTACTTGCAGTTGCTATTGGCGCGGTTTTGTCGGCGTCTACCGTACTGATCCCGGACAGCCTGTCCGGGGTATCCAGCGCACAGGCACGAGATGGTGGTAGTGGCGGTGGTGGCGGTGGTCACGGGGGTGGCGGTGGCGGCGGTCACGGAGGTGGCGGCAGCGGTGGCGGCGGCGGTCACGGGGGTGGCGGCAGCGGCGGTGGCGGCGGTCACGGGGGTGGCGGCAGCGGCGGTGGCGGAGGCCACAGCGGTGGCGGCAGCGGTGGTAGCGGCAGTGGTCATGGCGGTAACAGCGCTGGCAGCGGTCACAGCAGCGGTGACCATGGGTCGTCACACTCCGGCAGCACAGCTTCGAATTCCGGACGCAGCAGCAACCATTCCGAACCGGGTGACGATCACGGCGTCCATCGTTCGGGCGACGACAATGGGGTACATCGCTCAGGCGATGACAATGGCGTACATCGCTCGGGTGACGACAATGGCGTTCATCGCTCAGGCGAAGTCGGCGACGATCGTGGCATGCATGCTTCGGGTGAACCGGGTGACGATAAACGCGTCAACTGACATGCACTGTTCCCACAATGAATGTGTGGGATGAACTCACATCCACCTACAGCGCAAAAACCCTGCAGGAGCAAACTTGCTCGCGCTAGCGGAGTGTCAGACGACAGCAATGTTGAATGCCCTTCGCAAACGCGAGCAAGTGGGTTCCTGCTAAGGGCGATGTCAATCGGGCAACGCATTCACAAGCCACCCTGCGCTGTATCCAGCCGCTCACGCAGGAACCCTATCAACGCCTGCACCGGCCGCGACGACTGGCGATGCTGCGGATACACCGCCGACAACGTCAGCGGCTCCGGTCGAAACCCATCGAGCACCGGCACCAGCCGGCCATCCTTCAAAGCCGAGCCGACGATAAACGTCGGCAAATAGGTGATGCCCATCCCGGCAATCGCCGCGTCCCTGAGCAACTCCCCGTTATTGACCCGCATCCGCCCGGTGACGTTGACGGCCAGTGGTTTGCCCTGCCCCGTGAAACGCCACTGCACCTGACGACCGTGGCCGTACGGCAGGCAGTCATGCTTGAGCAAATCGTCAGGTTTGACCGGCGTGCCACGCTCGGCCAGATAAGCCGGACTGGCGCAATACACGCGCTCGATCGTGGCGATGCGTCGGGCAATGAGCGTCGAGTCTTCCAGCGTGCCAATGCGCAAGGCCAGGTCGTAGCCTTCACCGAGCAGGTCCACCGGGCGATCGCTCAAATCCACTTCCACGGTAACGTCACGATAACGCTGCAAAAACACCGGCAGCAGACAGCCCAGGTGTGCCAGTGCAAACGACAGTGGCGCGCTGACGCGGATGGTGCCGCGCGGCTCGGTGGTCTGCCCGGCGATGCCCTGCTCCACTTGCTCGACTTCTGCGAGCAGGCGCAGGGCGGATTCGTAGTAACTCTGGCCAAGCGGCGTGACGTCCAGGCGCCGGGTCGAGCGATTAAGCAGACGCACGCCGAGGCGCTCTTCGAGTTGCATCAGGCGGCGGCTGACGAATTGTTTGGACAGGCCCAGCTGATCAGCCGCAGCCGTGAAGCTGCCAGAGTCCATCACCTGGCAAAAAATACGCATGTCTTCGAACGGGTTCATTGTCACGCCTTGGTTGACGGTCCAGCACTTTATACCAAGGAGCACGTCGAGCAGCCGACGGTTTTTATGTGAGGGGCGAGCTTGCTCGCGATAGCCGTTTCACATTCAGCACGGGTACCGGCTGATCCAACGCCATCGCGAGCACGCTCGCTCCAGGTTTTGCGTTTGAAGATTACTTCGCGGTAAACGTGGTGTAGCTGTTGATCAGGTTACGGTAGTTCGGGATGCGTTCGGACAGCAGGTTGGCCAGGCCTTCCATGTCGTTGCGCCAGTCGCCTTGCAGCTCGCAAGCCACGGAGAACCAGTTCAGCAGCTGTGCACCGGCCGCCGACATACGCGCCCAGGACGCTTGTTGCACGGTAGTGTTGAAGGTGCCGGAAGCGTCGGTCACCACGAATACGTCAAAGCCTTCGGCCAGTGCCGACAGGGTCGGGAACGTCACGCATACATCAGTTACCACACCGGCAATGATCAGTTGCTTGCGACCGGTGGCCTTCACTGCCTTGACGAAATCTTCGTTGTCCCAGGCGTTGATCTGGCCAGGGCGTGCGATGAATGGCGCGTCCGGGAATTGCGCCTTGAGTTCCGGCACGATCGGGCCGTTCGGGCCGCTGTCGAAACTGGTGGTGAGGATGGTCGGCAGGTTGAAGAACTTGGCGATATCGCCCAAGGCCAGCACGTTGTTCTTGAATTCGTTGGGCGAAAAATCCTGAACCAGCGAGATCAGGCCCGTCTGGTGATCGACCAACAACACAACGGCATCGTCTTTGTTCAGGCGTTTGTAGGGAACGTTGCTCATGAAAAAACTCCTTGGTGGATGGATGTCGCTTGCAGCACCGGTCCGCACGACCGGCGCTGTTTTTATCTGTCAGAAGGCAAAACACGAGCAGCCGAAGGCGCCCCAGAAACCGGCGAAGTCACTGACCGGGGCATTCGACAGGCGCGCGCGGTCATGGCTGTGCGCGTGCACCGTGCAGGGTCCACTGCACTGGTGAACCTGCGCCTGCAATGGCGAATTCGGCCGCCAATGCCCGGGGACTTTCACCACCGGCGACCAATCCGGCAGCACCGGTACACTGGCCGGCCCGAGTTTTTCGAAATCACCGGCGGCGTAAACCACCTTGCCGCCCACCACGGTCAGCACGGATTCGATCCACTTGATCGCCTCTTCATCGACGCTGAAAAAGTCCGCACTCAATGCCGCGACGTCCGCCAGTTGCCCAACCTTGATCTGGCCCTTCTTGCCCTGTTCGGACGAAAACCAGGCGCTGCCGTGGGTGAACAGTTCCAGCGCGGTCAGGCGCGACAAGCCCTCGGCGTGCAACTCCAGACCGCCGACGGTGCGCCCGCTGACCATCCAGTACAGCGAGGTCCACGGGTTGTAGCTCGACACCCGCGTCGCGTCGGTACCGGCACCGACCGGCACCCCTTCGGCGAGCATGCGCTTGATCGGCGGCGTCGCTTCAGCAGCCTTGGCACCATAACGCTCGACGAAATATTCACCCTGAAACGCCATGCGATCCTGAATCGCAATGCCGCCACCCAGCGCCCTCACCCGCTCGATGTTCTGCGGGGTGATGGTTTCGGCGTGATCGAAGAACCAGGGCAGGCCATTGAACGGAATGTCGCGGTTGACCTTCTCGAACACATCGAGCATGCGGCTGATGGATTCGTTGTACGTGGCGTGCAAACGGAACGGCCAGCGTTGTTCGACGAGGTGGCGCACCACCGGCTCCAGTTCGTCCTCCATGCTTTGCGGCAGGTCCGGTCGAGGTTCGAGGAAGTCTTCGAAATCCGCCGCCGAAAACACCAGCATTTCCCCGGCGCCGTTGTGACGCAGGTAGTCGTCGCCCTGATGCAGCTTCACGCTGCTGGTCCAGTTGGTGAAGTCGGTCAGCTCTTCCTTGGGTTTCTGAGTGAACAGGTTGTAGGCGATGCGCACGGTCAGTTGCTCATCCTTGGCCAACTGTTCGATGACCTGATAATCGTCGGGGTAATTCTGGAAACCACCGCCGGCATCGATGGCGCTGGTCAGGCCCAGGCGATTGAGCTCGCGCATGAACTGCCGCGTCGAGTTGACCTGATACTCCAGCGGCAACTTCGGCCCCTTGGCCAGGGTCGAGTAGAGAATCATCGCATTGGGTCGCGCCACCAGCATGCCGGTGGGGTTGCCGTTGGCGTCGCGAACAATTTCGCCACCCGGCGGGTTCGGCGTGTCGCGGGTGTACCCGGCTACCCGCAGCGCGGCCCGGTTGAGCAAGGCACGGTCGTACAAATGCAGGACGAACACCGGCGTGTCCGGCGCGGCCTGATTGAGTTCTTCAAGGGTCGGCATGCGCTTTTCGGCAAACTGGAACTCGTTCCAGCCACCCACCACCCGCACCCACTGCGGCGTCGGGGTGCGATCGGCTTGCTCCTTGAGCATGCGCAAGGCATCGGCCAGCGAAGGCACGCCTTCCCAGCGCAACTCAAGGTTGTAGTTCAAGCCGCCACGGATCAGGTGCAGGTGCGAGTCGTTGAGGCCGGGAATCACGCAGCGACCCTTGAGATCGATCACTTGCGTGCCCGATCCGCGCAACGCCATGGCCTCGGCATCGCTGCCGACCGCGACGAAACGCCCCTTACTGATCGCCACCGCGCTGGCGAGCGGGTTCTCACGATCGACGGTATGAAATTGGCCATTGAACAAAATCAGATCGGCGTTCATCGCTTTTCCTTTGGCAAATTAGAGGCGGACAACCACGGCGCGAACAGACGCGTCGCCATGGGCATGAAGACGTACACCACCGACAGCACGATGGTCAGGGTGATCAGGAACGTGGCAACGACGTAATTGGCAAGGAACGCGTTGAGTTGCAGCAGCGGTCCCCAGATCAGGGGCACCAGCAGTGTGTGCGGCAGGATCACCAGCAGCGTGACCACTGTCTGCTTCCAGCGTGGCGCAGGCGCTTCGTTTTCGCCCTGCGGGGTAAACCAGAATTCGTTGACCGGGTTGACCTCGGTCTGGTCGCCATCCGCGAGCATCGGCGCGGCTTCGTCGACCAGCGCCTGGCGTTGCGGCGAATCGAGCCAGCGCTGCATCGACTCAGTGGAGCAAAAACGCAGCACGCAGGTGTAAGTGTCGAGGCCCGCGTGCTTGCCGCGCACCACATCCACCCCCAAGTGCCCCACGCTCTGCCCCGCCACCTTGACGATATTGCGCAGCCAGGCTTCATAGGGCACTTCAAATCCGGGCTTGACCCGATGCTTGACGACCAACGTGACCACTTCATCGAACCCGGGTGCTTGCGTGCTCCGGGACTGGATTTGCGACATGACGAAAGTCTCCGGCTGAACAAGTTGGATAACGCGTCAATGGTGCCGGTGGCGGGGAGAAAAAAATTGGATGTACGTGCTCTTTTTGCGGAGCGTGCCGCTAGGGCTTGCGCAGTAAATAGGTGTCCATGATCCAGCCATTGGTCATTCTGGCCGCCTTGCGCACCCGCTCGATCTCCTGCGCCACGTCCTTGAGCTTGCCGCTGATCAGGATCTCATCCGGCGTCCCGAGGTAGGCCCCCCAGTAAATCTGCGTTTCCTGATCTGCCACCTGCTGATAGGCATCCTGCGCATCCAGCATGACCACCAGCGTATCGGCATCGCTCACCTGACCGGCGGCCAATCGCCGGCCCGTCGTGATTTCCACCGAACCACCGATCTGATTGAGCGTGACCTTGTGCTGCGCCGCCAGCGCCTGGACGCTGGTGATGCCGGGAATCACCTCGAACTCGAACGTGCAGGCGCCTGACGCGAGAATGGCCTGCAGGATTCGCAGCGTGCTGTCGTACAGCGCCGGGTCGCCCCAAACCAGGAACCCGCCGCATTGGCCGTCAGCCAACTGCTCATTGATCAAGCGCTCGAAAATCCGCTGCTTGGCAACGTTCAAATCATCGACGCTCGAAGTGTAGTCCACATCGCCACGCTCGCGTTCCGGGCTCACGGCTTCGACAAAACGGTAATCGTGGTGGCTGATGTAGCGCTCACAGAGGTCGCGGCGCAGGTCGATCAGCTTGTCTTTGCTCTGGCCCTTGTCCATGAGAAAAAACACGTCAACCCGATTCAGCGCCTTGACCGCTTGCAGGGTGATGTAATCGGGATTTCCGGCACCGATGCCGATGACCAGTATTTTTTTCATCAAGACACCCCTTCACGATCAATGCCCGGTAAACGCAAACGCCAGCAACCATTGAACCGCAGTTCGATGGCCGACAACGGCTCGACATCGATGAGGTTATACGCCGGACTTTGCAGGACGTGGCTCAGCGCGGCGCGAATGACAAACGGATGGGTCACGGCGATGACATGTCCAGGCGTGGCTTGCAGCGTCATCAGCCACGCGGCCGTTCGTTCACAGACTTGCGCCACCGACTCGCCATCATGTGGCGCTGAATCCGGGTCGGCGATCCAGCCCGCGAGCAATTCAGGCTCAGAGGTCTGCAAGTCATTGATCCGTGCGCCGCGCCAACGCCCGAAATCGCAATCCCTCAACGCTGCAACGACCTCAAACGTGCTGCCGAACAACTCGGCGGTTTGGCGGGTGCGCAACTCCGGCCCGCATAACAGCTTCGGTGTGCCCTTGAATTGCCTGCTGAGCGAACCCCGCGCAGATTGCCAATCCATCTCCACTGGCTCGTCCGTAGGAAAACACGCAAGTTTTTGTGCGACGGTTCGAGCGTGGCACATCAGGGTCAAACGAGTCGCCTGCACGGAAGTTTTCTCTGTCGGTGGAAGGGATGAACGGCGTCTGACCGCCAGAACTTAACAATTGTGCCGTAAGAAAGGTCGTCGGGGGTGTTTCGTTCGAGCGGTGGCCACGGACAGTCGAGGGCTTTTTTCTGTCACAGGATCAGCCATCTCTGACTGCACTTTAGGCGATGGCCTACAAGACGGATGGACTTCCCCGTAGCCTCAATGCACCGCTATAGAGCACCGTTACCGGGCGTTGAAATCGCGCACGAAAATTAGCTAGACATGGAGTGCGGCTTAAATAAATACTGCCTTCAACGGATTACCGATAGCCCACATCCAGCAGGAGCCCGGATGCCTTTGTTGAAAGACCTGATCATCGATGCCGGTCTGGATTCCGATCCGTACGAACACCAGACGTAAACACTACGACCACCCCCTTTGCATGTTCTGCAGCGGGCACGGGAAGTGCGTGTGGTCATACCGGTAACAAATGAAAAAAGAGCGACGCCCTACGAGGCTACCGCCGATGAAACGCGTGGAAAACCGACAGTGATTGTCAGGCTGGGTGCCCGCCACCGAGCCCATTGAGACAGGAGTGCATCCATGCTGGTCTTGCGTCCAGTGCAGTTAACCGACCTGCCCCAGTTGCAGCGCCTTGCTCGTGAAAGCCTGGTGGGCGTGACGTCTTTACCGGACGACAGCGAGCGTTTAAGAGAAAAAATTCTCGACTCCTGTACGTCATTCCAGCAAAGCGTGCAGAGCCCCGGGCCGGAGAATTACCTCTTTGTCCTGGAGGACCTGACCCACCGCTGTTTGGTGGGCTGCTCGGAGATTCTCGCCACTGCCGGGTATGACGAACCGTTCTACAGCCTGCGCAATCGCCACTTCAACAGTGCCTCGCGGGAGCTGAACATCGATCATGGTGTACCCGCGTTGTCGCTGTGCCACGACCTCAGCGGCCACACCCTGCTGCGCGGCTTCCACATCGATGCGGCATGGGTGCGAACCGCCTCTTCCGAACTGTTGTCGCGCGCGCGCCTGCTATTCATCGCAGCCCATCCCCAGCGTTTTTCCGACACCGTGATTACCGAAATCGTCGGTTACAGCAGCGATGAGGGCCATTCACCCTTCTGGGATGCCGTGGGCAAGCACTTCTTCGATTTGCCCTACGTTGAAGCGGAACGCTTGTGTGGCCTGGAAAGCCGGTCGTTTCTCGCCGAACTGATGCCGCAATACCCGATCTACGTGCCCATGCTGCCCCAGGCGGCGCAGGACTGCATCGGCCGCGTCCACCCCGACGGCCAGGAAGCTTTCGATATCCTTGAGCGCGAAGGATTCGAAACCAATAATTACGTCGACCTCTTCGACGGCGGCCCGACGCTGTATGCCCGCACCGGCAATATTCGCTCCATCGCCCGCAGCGCAACCACCCCGGCCAGTCCCGGTGGGTCCATCGACGCCCGGGGACGTTATCTGGTCAGCAATGATTCGCTGGAAAACTTTCGCGCCATCGTCGCAGAACTGGACTACATCCCCGGGCAACCTGTCACCCTCGATGCCGCGATGTGTGCAGCACTGAAGGTGAGCGAAGGCCGACAAGTGCGGTTGATTGCCCTGTGAGCAGCGTCAAGCGCGGTGCCCGACCACCCTCTCTGAACAAGCTCGAAGCAGGAGCGGCATCATGATTGTCCGACCGGTCCAGGTGACCGACCTGCCCGCCCTGCTCGCACTGGTTCGGCTCGCGGGCCGGAGCCTGACGACGTTGCCGGCGGACGAGGAACGGTTGAACTACCGTTTGCGATGGGCGAAAAGAACGTTCGCCGAACAGGTCGAACGCGCCGATGCGGACTACCTGTTCGTGCTTGAAGACGATGACCAGCAAGTGGTGGGCGTGAGTGCCGTGGCAGGCGCCGTGGGCTTGCGCGAACCCTGGTACAACTACCGGGTCGGTTTGACCGTCAGTTCATCCCGGGACCTGGGCATCCAGCGACACATTCCGACCTTGTTCCTGAGCAATGAAATGACCGGGCAATCGGAACTCTGCACGTTGTTCCTGCGCCCCGATCAACGTTTGGGCAGCCACGGGCGTTTATTGTCTTTGAGCCGGTTATTGTTTGTGGCGGAGTTCCCGCACTTGTTCGGCGACAAACTCATCGCCGAGTTGCGCGGCAGTGCCGACGAACAGGGCTGCTCGCCCTTCTGGGACAGCGTGGGCCGACACTTTTTCAAGATGGACTTCAGCCATGCCGATCACTTGTCCGGACTGGGCAACAAGTCGTTCATCGCCGAACTGATGCCCCGCCAACCCATTTACACCTGCCTGCTCACCGAACAGGCGCAAGCGGTGATTGGCAAACCTCACGCCAACAGCGAAGCGGCACTGAAAATCCTCAGCGCCGAGGGTTTTGCCCACAAGGGCTACATCGACATCTTCGACGCCGGCCCGGTGATCGAAGCCCCGACGTCCGGCATTCGCACCGTGCGCGACAGTCAGTTGCTGGAGTTGGCGATTGGCGCCGCGGACGACCAGGCGCCGATATGGTTGATCCACAATCGAAGGCTGGAAAACTGTCGCATCACCGCTGCCCGCGCGCGACAGGCCGGGCGCAGCCTGATGGTTGATCGGCTCACCGCCAAGCGCCTGCAGTTGCAACCCGGTGATTCTGTCCGGGCCGTGCCACTGCTCAACCAACAGCAACAGGCGGTGGCGGCGTAACCCGTCACCGGGGCTCGTCATATCCCGCTTTTTTTCTTGAATCAAACAATGGCATACACCAAAAGGCAGCAATCACGGCAAATTCGTCATCATTCTTGACTCCCCAGCGTGATAGCCTTTTACATCTTCGGCGTTGACACTTTTGCTCAAGCCCTTCCATTTCCATTGGTGGAACTCATATGTCCAGGCTGTCACATCAAGATTTACGCCGCAATTTTCGCCAACTGTTCGCCTCCAACACCTGCTACCACACCGCATCGGTCTTCGATCCGATGTCGGCACGCATCGCCGCCGACCTGGGGTTTGAGGTAGGCATCCTGGGAGGTTCGGTTGCCTCGTTACAGGTACTGGGCGCGCCCGACTTTGCCTTGATCACCCTCAGTGAGTTCGCCGAACAAGCCACCCGCATTGGTCGTGTCGCCCAGTTGCCGGTCATTGCCGACGCCGACCACGGCTACGGCAACGCATTGAATGTGATGCGCACCATCGTCGAACTGGAACGCGCTGGTATCGCGGCCCTGACCATCGAAGATACCCTGCTGCCGGCGCAGTTCGGCCGCAAATCCACCGACCTGATCACGGTCGCCGAGGGCGTCGGCAAGATCCGCGCGGCACTGGAAGCCCGCTGCGATTCGGAAATGGCAATCATCGCCCGCACCCACGCGGGGATTCTGCCAGTGCAGGAAATCATCAGCCGCACCCAGCAGTACCAGCGCGCAGGTGCCGATGGCATTTGCATGGTAGGCGTGAAGGATTTCGACCACCTGGAGCAAATCGCCGAACACCTGAGCGTCCCGCTGATGCTGGTGACTTACGGCAACCCGCTGCTGCGCGACGACAAACGCCTGGCCGAACTCGGCGTGCGCGTCACCATCGACGGCCATGGCGCCTACTTCGCCGCGATCAAGGCGACCTACGACAGCCTGCGCGAACAGCGCCAGATCTTCACCCAGGCCTCGGACCTGAGCGCCACCGAACTGACCCACACCTACACGCAACCTGAGGAATACATCCGCTATGCGGAGGAGTTCATGAGCGTCAAGGAATGATGGGTAGCCCGTCCGCCGGCGCCTGACTCGGCGCCTTCGCGGGCAACCTCGCAAACAGGGTCAAACGGAATCCAGCAGTTCCTGATGCGCCCGCCCGTCACCGCAGCAGATCACCCGATTGCGCCCTGTGCTCTTGGCCTCATACAACGCCTGATCCGCATCATTGAGCCACAGCGTCGCCTCCGTGTGCCCAGGATTGAACGCCGCAAGGCCAATACTCAGGCTGACTTTCAGCGCTGGATTCTGTTCATACCCCAGCGTGGCGAAGCGATCCCGCAGGCCCTCCATGACCGCAGCGGCGCTGTTCAGGGGCAGGTCCGGAAGGATCACGCAGAACTCGTCTCCCCCATAACGCCCGGCGACATCAGTGGCCCGCAGGTTCTGCTTGAGGATCTTGCTCAGTTGCCGCAACACGATGTCACCGGCGACGTGGCCGTAGGTGTCGTTGATGCTTTTGAAATGGTCGATGTCGATCAGGGCAATCGCCGCGCCCTGCTGTTGCCGTTGGCAGCGCTGGAATTCGACTTCCAGTTGGTCCTTCCAGGCGCCGTGATTGAGCAGCCCGGTCAGGCTGTCGGTGCGGCTCAGGGCCAGTAACTCACGCTTCTGTCGCCCGAGGGTATGCGCCTGGCGATAGCAGATCAAACCCAGCGCCAGCGGATAAAAACACATCAGCGGCAAACAGGCATAGAGCTGGAGCTGGCTGGTTTCAGGAACAAGCACAGGCCTGAATATCAGCCAGCCGACGCCCATCCCGAGCACCTGCGCGGCGCTGCCCGCCAGCAGAAAACGCAAGCCGCCGATGGCGGCATTGTTCATCGCCATCATGGAAATGGTGGTGGCGCTGGGCAAAGGGTTGAAGTGCATGGCGACCACCCAAAAGCCCCCCATGAAGGCGTCTACCAGCAAGTTACGGTGTTCCGCATGATAGGGACGCGCAGCGCGGCGCGCCCATTGGAAAGCCAGGTGCGGCCAGAGCAAACCGTTGAATAGCATGAGGCCCCAGACCCAGGGCGCCGGATTGAGTGGGTACATCGCCACACCCACGCATAACAAACCCAGCACGAGGCCGAGGATGCGCGATGTGTAGAGCCTCCTGGCCAGTGAAAGTCCATTTCCTCCCATCTTTCCCATTGGGACCTCTGCCACACGGAACGAAACCTGATAACACCGGGGTTGCAGGTATGTTTGGAGTCTAACAGGGCAACGTTAAATAGCCATCACCGGCTGGCAGCCCGCTATGGCAGGACCGCCAGCAGGCTTCTCAGGCGACATCAATCCCGGATGCAATGGCCCGGCGTTTGGCTATACATGAAGAAAGGCATTGCCTGAAAACGATAAACAAGGAGGCGCATGCAGACCTTTCAAGTGTTGATCATCGGCAGCGGTTTTGGTGGCCAGTGCGCCGCCGTCAATTTGCTCAAGGCCGGCATCACCGACTTTCGACTGCTGGAGCGGCGGGACTTCTTCGGTGGTACCTGGTGCCAGAACACCTACCCCGGCGCGGCGGTCGACGTGCCCTCGCCGCTGTATTCGCTGTCCTTTGCCCCCTACCGCTGGACGCAGATGTTCGCCGCGCAGGACGAACTTCATCGTTACACCGGTTATGTGATGGAGCGATTCGGCCTGCGCGACCGGGTGGAACTGCAAGCCAATGTCGAGCGTGTCGAATGGGACGATGCCGGCAAACGCTGGGCCGTGCACACCACCAAAGGCACGTTCCACGCACAATTCCTGATCAACGCCACAGGCCCTTTGAGCCAGCCGGTAGTCCCACACTTCGAAGGGCAGGAACGCTTTCAGGGCAAAACCTTTCACACCAATAATTGGGACCATGCCTACGATTACCGGCGAAAACGCGTTGCCATTGTCGGCAGCGGCGCCAGTGCGGCCCAGGTGATTCCAGCGATAGCCCCGGACGTCGGGCATTTGCACGTGTTCCAGCGCACGCCGCATTGGGTGTTGCCCAGGGCTGACCGCACATTCGGGCGTTTCCAGCGCTGGTTGCTTGGGCTCAAGCCGGCCTACACGCTGCTGCGCTGGATGATCTACTGGCAGTTCGAAACCCGGGTAATTGCCTTCAAATACTCAAAACCGGCGGTGCGAATGGTCCAGCAACAGGCCCTGCGGTTCATCAAGCGCCAGGTTGCAGATAGCGAACTTCGGCGAAAACTGACGCCGGACTACACCATCGGCTGCAAACGGGTGATTCTGTCGAGCACGCTGTACCCGGCACTGGCGCGTAGCAACGTCACGCTGCACAGCCGCGAACAAGGCATCGCCGCAATCGATGAAACCGGCATCGTCATGCAGGACGGCCAGCACATCGACCTCGACCTGATTGTCTGGTCCACCGGTTATGACGCCACCGACGGGGTAATTTCCTACCCGGTCACCGGCAAAGACGGCACGCAACTGCGAAATGTCTGGGCCGAATTTCCCCGAGCCTACCTCGGCACCGCCCTGCCGGACTTTCCCAACCTGTTTATCGTCACCGGCCCGAACACCGGCATCGGCCATACCTCGGCGTTGTTTATCATCGAATCGCAGATGAACTACATCCTCGACTGCATTCGCACGTTAAAAGCACAAGGTTTGCGCAGCATTGAAGTTCGCCCCGAGGCAGAACGTACCTACACTGAAATGATCCATAGAGAAATGGAGCGCACGGTGTGGAAGTCGGGAGGCTGCCACAGTTGGTATCAAAGCAAGAGCGGTCATGTGATAGCCATGTTCCCGGGGTTCAGTTTCAGCTTCCACCGTTTGACCCGAACCCTGAAACCGGCCGATCACATATTGTCCTGATCCGTCAGAAGGAAGGCGCCTGATGCTTTTACTGGTTGTCGCTATCGCGGTGTTTGCCGCCTGGAGCTGGCTGAGTTACCCGGCCATCGGCTATTTGATTTACAACTTGAGCACGGCCGCCGAAGCCAAGCTGTACAAGCTGCACAAGATTGTTGTGCCCATCGCCGAAATGACCGTCTCGACCTGGCAAGGCGGCCCTTATGAAGCGTCCAGCAACGTGTTGATGCTGCATGGCTACAGCGCCGACAAAAACATCTGGTTGCGCTTTGCCCGATATTTTGTCGGCAACTATCGGGTCATCATTCCCGACATCGCCGGCCATGGCGAAACCGGCTTCAAGGCCGGTGGCGGCTATGACATCCCGCTGCAGGCCAAGCGCATGATCCAGTTGCTGGATGTCTGCGGCGTGGACAAGGTCCATGTGATCGGCAACTCGATGGGGGGCTACCTGGCGGCATGGCTGGCGGCCACGTATCCGGAGCGCATTGTCTCGGTCGCCCTGATCGATCCGGCGGGCGTCACCGCGCCGGAGCCCAGTGATCTGGAGCGGCATTTGGCCAAGGGCCACAACCCGTTCCTGATCAACTCGCGGGAAGAGTTCAACTATTTCTATGCCATGACCATGGCCGATCCACCGTGGGTGCCGCGCGTGGTACTGGACGCCATCGCCCATCGCTATGAACAGGCACGGGACGAACTGGAAGAAATCTTCCGCGACTTTCGCGCCAGCCCGCCGATGGAGCCGAAACTGCCGTCGATCAAAGCCCCGGCGTTGTTGCTGTGGGGACGCAAGGATCGCTTGATCGACGTCAGCAGCGTGGCGATCTGGAGCAAAGGCATCGCGGATCTGCGGGTGGAAATCTGGGAAGGCATCGGTCATATGCCGATGGTCGAGGCACCGGCCGGATCAGCTCACCTTTATCGGGAGTTTTTGGCATCGTTACGATCGGAAAGCCCGCAGGATCAACGACTGCATTAACGATGCAGTCCTTTGCAGAATGAAGTCCGTCAGAAACTTCGTTTGTCGGCGACGCCCAAGGCTGCGATCTTTTCTTCCATCCTTCTCGTCACCGCGCCAGGAATTCTGTTCATGAACCACCCGAACTTCGTCAGCCCTGACCTGATCCGCCAACGCTTCTCCAAAGCGATGTCCGACATGTACCGCGAGGAAGTGCCGCTGTACGGCGCGTTGATGGAACTGGTTGAAAAAACCAACCGCCACGTGCTCGACAGCGATCCGCAAGTGGCGCAGCAGTTGCACAGCACCGGCGAAATCGAGCGACTGGACCTGGAGCGCCACGGTGCGATTCGCGTCGGCACCGCCGCTGAACTGGCCACCCTCGCCCGCCTGTTCGCGGTGATGGGCATGCAGCCGGTGGGGTATTACGACCTGACGCCGGCCGGCGTGCCGGTGCATTCCACGGCGTTTCGTGCGGTGCATGAATTGGCGCTGCAGGTCAGCCCGTTCCGCGTTTTCACCTCATTGTTGCGCCTGGAGCTGATTGAAGACCTTGAACTGCGGGCATTCGCTCAGTCGGTGCTGGACAAGCGTTCGATCTTCACTCCAGTTGCATTGAAGTTGATCGAGCGCGCTGAAAACCAGGGTGGGCTTACTGAACAAGAGGCTGAAACATTCGTCGAGCAGGCGCTGGAAACGTTCCGCTGGCACCACAGCGCGACGGTGACTGCCGAGCAGTACCAGAAACTCAGCGCTCAACATCGCCTGATTGCCGACGTGGTGGCGTTCAAAGGCCCGCACATCAATCACCTGACGCCGCGCACCCTGGACATCGACATCGTTCAGGCACAGATGCCCGCCCACGGCATCACCCCCAAAGCGGTGATCGAAGGCCCACCGCGTCGCCAGTGCCCGATCCTGCTGCGCCAAACCAGTTTCAAAGCCCTCGACGAACCGGTGGCGTTCACCGACCAGGCCCAGACACGCGGCAGCCATAGCGCTCGCTTCGGCGAAATCGAACAACGCGGTGCGGCCCTCACCCCCAAAGGCCGGGCGCTGTATGACCGTTTGCTCAATGCTGCGCGGGACGAACTCAAGGACTTCCCCAATGAAGCCAACGCCCAGCGTTACAACACGCTGATGGCGCAACACTTCAGCGAATTTCCTGACACCTACGAGGGCATGCGCCGTGAGGAACTGGCGTACTTTCGCTACTTCGTGACGGAAAAAGGCTTGGCAGCGACCGAACTGAAAACCTTGCCACTGGAAGACCTGGTCAGTGGCGGCTATTTGCGAGTAGAACCGTTGGTGTACGAGGACTTTCTGCCGGTCAGCGCAGCGGGCATTTTTCAGTCAAACCTGGGGGACGCTGCGCAAACCCACTACGGCGTGCACTCCAATCAGCAAGCGTTCGAGAAGGCGTTGGGCCGCCCGACCATTGACGAGTTGGGGCTGTATGCAGAAACGCAGCGGCGCTCGATCGAGCAGTGCTTTACCGCATTGAACGGATAAACAAAAAAGATCGCAGCCTGCGACAGCCTACAGGTGTTCACATGCCCCTGTAGGCGCTGTCGCAGGTTGCGACCTTTTGATTTTCTACGACTTCAATTTCGCCAACAAAGCCTCGGCCGCCGCCTGGGACGACGCCGGATTCTGCCCGGTCAGCAACAGACCATCGGTGAGCACATAGCTCGCCCAGTCCGGCCCCTTGGAAAAAATCCCGCCCTTGGCCTTGAGCTCGTCTTCCACCAGAAACGGCACGATATCGGTCAACTGCACGGCGTCTTCTTCACTGTTGGTAAAACCCGTCACCTTCTTGCCTTTGACCAAAGGCTGGCCGTCCGCGGTTTTGGCATGCCGTAAAACACCGGGCGCATGGCAAACGGCCGCGACCGGTTTGCCGGCGTTGTAGAACGCCTCGATCAGGGCAATCGAGTGTTTGTCTTCGGCCAGGTCCCACAGCGGGCCATGGCCGCCGGGATAGAAGACCGCATCGTAGTCGCCGGCGTTTACCGAGCTGAGCAACGCCGTTGACGCCAAGGCCGACTGCGCCGCCGAATCCTTGCGAAAACGTTCGGTGGCTTCGGTTTGCGCATCCGGCTCGTCGCTTTTCGGGTCCAGCGGTGGTTGACCGCCCTTGGGCGAGGCCAGGGTCAATTGAGCGCCGGCATCCTTAAAGGCGAAATACGGTGCCGCGAATTCTTCCAGCCAGAATCCGGTTTTCTTGCCGGTGTTACCCAATTGATCGTGGGACGTTAAAACCATCAGGATTTTCATGTCGTCACTCCGTCTCGGGACTGCGGTGGTGGCCTATAGCCGTGATGCGCCAAAAACTGCCCGCTTGGCAGGCTGCATGGGGCTTGGCGCGAAGTGGATCATTCGGTCTGTCGGGCGATTCAACAAGGTGCGCCAAAATCCGCCTCCTGTCGCGCAACTTCCTGCGCAAATATCGAGGTGATTTTGCGAGCAAACGTTCCCTGAATTGACTCGACTGGCGGCTTTCGGGGCTTTGCGGGGTGTGGCACGGACCTTGTTAATCGTGTGGCTCCCATCTGGCGATCGTACCTTTCGAGAGCCTAACCCAATCCTAGCAAGGAGAGCATCCATGGCTACACCCGCGTATATGTCCGTCACCGGCGAGAAACAGGGCCTGATCACTGCTGGCGCCTTCACGGCCGACTCCGTTGGCAACACCTATCAGGAAGGTCACGAAGACCAGGTAATGATTCAAGGTTTCAAGCACGAAATAAGCATTCCGCGTGACTCGCAGTCCGGTCAGCCTACCGGCCAGCGCCTTCATAAACCTGCGGTGATCACCAAGGTATTCGACAAGTCCTCTCCACTGTTGCTGGCAGCGCTGACATCCGGCGAATGCCTTACAAAAATCGAAATCCAATGGTTCCGTACTTCAGGGCATGGCGTTCAAGAGCACTACTACACAACCGTTTTGGAGGACGCAATCATCGTCAATATCAAAGACTACATGCATAACTGCCAAGACCCTGCCAACGCACACTTTACTCACTTGCAAGATGTAGAGTTTTCCTATCGGAAAATTTCGTGGACTCACATTGCATCCAGCACTTCCGGCTCGGATGACTGGCGCAAGATGAAAACCGAATAAAACAGAACCCATAAAAAAGGGCGACATGACCGTCGCCCTTTGCCCTATGAAATCTTGATATAAAACCTACGAAGGTGTTCGCCCAGTGCAATGGCCTCGGCAATCCATGCACTGGTAAAGAGCCGTGACACTGGGCGAACGAGGCGCATTTTAAATCAACTCGATGAAGTTGTCCGCGAGTATAAATATGAAATTTACCGATACATATTTATCAAATGTCGATTCAAATATTAATCCAACCGGCATTAGAACGCGCCAAATCGTCCAAACGAGTGATTATTCCTATACAACTTGTACAGGAATAATCAATAAATAGAGCAGTCACTCAACTTCCGGTTCTGCTGGTCACGGTCAGTATGTCGGTGTAGGTCACATACACACTTTGGCCTACTTTCAGGTCTTTGAGTTTGGCTTGAACTTCCGGCCTTACCACATCAACCGTCTTGGACTGGCCTTTAGGGTTTTCGAAGGTCACTCGATTGTTCTTCGCATCGATACCGGTGATTTTCAGCTGTACCTGTACCTGACGGTAGGCTTCGCCACCAGGATTGTCACTGCCCGGCGCGGCGCGGACTTCACCGGTTCGCTCGATGCTGCCTGGCAGGCCCTTGTCGATATCGGTGTCGAGGTAGGCCGCGACAGCGCGGGTTACCTTGACGTCGACCTGATCCCCGGCTTTCAACTTGCCGAGGTTCTTGGCTTTGTCGGTCATTTGCACATGCACCTGATTGCCTTCAGGCCCCTCAAGTACGACTTGATGGTTGGCGGCATCGACAGAAACGACCTTGGTGGTGACTTGATCCGCTTCCACGACGGCAGACAGCGGAATGTCCGCGGCAACGGCGCTCAGGCTGGTGGCAGAGAGCAAGGTGGCAAGGGTGATGGCTTTGGTCAGTGCGTGGCGTTTCATAGGCAGAACATTCCCTGTGATCATTGGCGACAAACGGCGTTGAACCCACGTTCAACGCCGCGTGCGAATGAGCATAGACGCTGTTCCGGAAGAGCGACGCTAATCTGCATTCTTTGCTGTTTCTTGCGCAGTGGATTCGCCGCTCGACGTGCCTTTGCCGCTTTCCTTGCGCCGCGTCGGGTCGGTGGGACGCAGGGCATCGTTGTCGCGCTCGGTTTCTCCGGGTGGTCGTGGTTCGTCGGGGTTTTCTGTTTCCGGTGCAGGGTTCATGGGGATTTTCCTCAGGCCTCGGGGTCGTCAACTTCCCGGGCCACATTAATGGCCTTCATGATTTAGGAGGCCCGCGCGCTGCCGAGAGTTCCGACTCAATACCCGGTCATCTCCAGATAGCCCTGCCCCCCGTGGCTGCCGCTCAAGCGCACCGGGCCTTCCCAGTAAGGAATGCGCAAATCCATCCAGGCATTGGGGTTGAGGGCGTTGATGACGATGTCGAGGTGTTTGCCGGGGATCTGGATCGACCAGCGCACCGGCATCTTGCGGCCCGCCACGGTAGCGGTGTCCTGCGGGACGAGGCGGATGTCGCCGGCCCCGAGCCTCTGGGTCTGGCCTTGAGCATCGATCCATGTCCCGGTCAGATAAGGCTCACCGTCCTTGTGCCGCATGCGATAGAGCATCACCTGTTCGCCACTGTCCAGGTGCAGGGAAAACCAGTCCCAACCGGTCTGGTTAGCGGTCAGGGGCTGGCTGCTCCATTCACGGTCCAACCATGCCGGGCCGCTGACCTGATAGTGCTGGCCGTCGATCTCCAGGGTACCGCTGGCCTGGAAAAACGGTTGGCTGTAGTAATACGACGCCTGGCCCTGCTCGGATTTCTGGCTGAAGCCCTTGTCGCCTTGCAGCACCAACGGTCGTGTCGAGGTCAGCCGCAACTGGTAGCTGAAGGATGTGTCGCGGGCGCTGAGCTGCAGGTCAGCCAACGGATTATCAGAAGAGGCCTGGCTGCTGAAAGCCCAGTCGTCGATCCACGCATTGAACGGCGCCACGCTGACACCTGCCTGACCAACGCCCCCCCGGGCATAACGCTCGGCCGCGTGATGCACCGTCGCCGAAGTGACGGCCGCATGCCCGAGCCAGATCGTCTGGTTCTCCCACCCCGCCACCTCGGGCGTGGCTTTCAAGGCGCTGCGGAACAACGTCCACTGCACGCCGAATTCGTGACCCTGTGCGTCCTTGAGGTTGGCGGTGACGTACCACCACTCGATGCGAAAACCGTCGTGGGGGCCATGATCCGTCGGGAAGCTGAACACCCGGTCCGGCACCACCGGCGTGAACGCGGCCGCCTGGTTGCCCAGCCCCGCAAAGCCTTTTTCCGTTGGCGCCGGTTGATCGCAGCCGCTCAACCACAACGCCAATAGGCACACGGCGAGCTTAATCCTCATGGGCAAAGGTCCTCAGCAAGTCCGCCGGCTGCGTGCGATACAACGCGTAAAGCGGCCATGCCGACGCCAGCAACGTCGCCATCAATGCCAGCCCCATCAGCTGCAGCAATTGCAGGGGGAACACCCGCAAAGGCAAGCGCCAGCCGAACGCCTGGACGTTGATCACCGTGTCGAGGCACCAGGCCAGCGCAATGCCCAGCGGCAGCGCCAGCACCAGTGTCAGCACCGCCAGCAACCAGGTTTGCCCAAGGTTGAGCAGCATCAATTGCCGTCGCGTCACCCCCAGCGCCCATAACGGCGCCAGTTGTCCGAGGCGGCTCTGGCTTTGGGTCAGCAGGCTGATGAACAACGCCACGCCGGCTACGCACAGGGTCAGGCTGTTGAGCGCGGCGGTGGCGGCGAACGTGCGCTCGAAGACTTGCGTGGACCAACCCTTGAGCCGTGCCTGATCGACAATGCGACTGTCTTCCAGGTCGAAACGCGCTTGCAGCGTTTGCAGGAACGGCGCAATCAACGCCGGCTCGATGCGCAGATTGAACCGGTTGGGCGTCAATTGCGGCCAACCGCGCAGCAGATGGTTGATGTTGACCAGCACGTGGCCCTTGGGATTGCCGTAATCGGCATAGATCCCGACGATGCGCGGCGACCACGGACCGCCAGGGGTCGAGATCGACAGATGATCGCCCAAGCCAACTTTCAAACGCCGGGCCAGCTGTTCGCTGAGCATCACCGCATCGTCCGTCGCGAGCTGCTCCCACGGTTTGTCACCCAAGGCTTCCAGCAGCGGCCAGTGCTGACGATAGGTCGGATGATTGATCACCCCGAACACATCCGCCGGCCAGCCTTGCAATTGAATCGACACCTGCCAGTTGGGCAACACCGCCGTGAGCTGCGGCTGCTGCGCGAGCCAGCTGTGCAGCTCACGGGCCTGGGTCGGGTTTTGCGGATTGAGGTAGAGCTCGGCGGTCAGCCGTTGTTCGAGCCAGTCGCTGAAGGTCTGGCGAAAACCGGCGGTCATGCTGCCGGCGCCGATGTTCGCGGCCAACGCCAACAACAACGCCATCAACGCCAGGCTCAGGGCGGGTAACTGTTGGCGACAGTCGGCGAGAAACCACTGGCCGAGCACCGAGCGACTGCGTTGCAGCAACAAGTTGAGCAGCACATTGAGCACCACGGGCAACGCCAGTGCGGCGCCGATCAACAGTGTCGCCATCAACACAAACCCACTGATCAGGCTGTCACCGAAGATCAGCGCCAGCCCGGCGATGCCCAAGGCCAGCGTCGCCACCCAACCCTGGCGCCGCAACCAGCGGGCGTGCGCCTGATGCCACGCCTGCGGATCGGCCAGGGCCAGCAATGGCAAACGCGACGCCCGCCATAAACTGCTGGCCCCGGCGAGCAAAGCGCCGAACAGGCTCAAGCCGATACCTGCGAGCCACCACAGCGGACTGAGGTTCAACTGCCCCGCCACTTCCGCGCCGTACAGGCCGCGAAGGCTGGCGGCGACATCCGGCAGCAGCACGCCGGCCAGCAAATAACCACTGACCACCCCGGCGACGCCGCCGATCAAGGCCAGCCCACCCAGTTCAACCGCGAGGCAAGCGATCAACATCCGCGCGCTGACCCCGCAGGCGCGCATTGTCCGCAGCAAACCACGGCGTTGTTCCAGCGCAAGCCCAATCGCGGCATGGACGATAAACAGCCCGACCACGAACGACAGAAACCCCAATGCATTGAGATTCAGATGAAAGCTCTCGGTCAGGCGCGCCAGGTTGTTTTCTTCAGCACTGCTTTTGTATTGCAGTTGCCCCTTGAACGCGTCAGGTAGCGGCGCGGTGAAATCCGTGGGCAGCAGCAGGCGCGACAGCTGGTCCGGCAAGCCGAGAATCTGTTGGGCGAAACCGATGTCCACCAGTAACACCCCGGGGGCCATATCGGTTTGAACACGCAGTGGCGGCAATGGCCGCCCGTTGGCGCTCAACGGCCGATCACCTTCGCGCAGGCCCAACGACTGCAAGGTCGATGGCGAAATCCAGGCACTGCCCGGTGGTGTAAAAAATTCGACAACCTGTTCGATCGCCAACGCCTGCCCCGCCACTGGCGAACCGCTCGGCAGCGACACCGGTTCGATGCCCATCAGTTGCAGTCGCTGATCTTCATGGCCTTTGAGCGTCAGTCGTCCTTGCAACACCGGCGACACCGGCCAACCGGCGCGGCGCAGGTCGACAAACCATTGCTGGGGGAACGTGCCGCCAGCGATAGCACTGACGCTGGCCTGAGGTTCGCCGCCAATCAACTGACTGGCGCGCGCATAGCTTTCTCGCGCCTGACTGTTCAAGGCTTGCACACCGGTCAACAGACTGGTGGCCAGCCACAACCCGGTCAGTACACTGAAAAACTGCACCGGGTGTTGCCGCCAGTGGCTGAGCAGCGCCCGCAGGGTTTCACCGAAGATGCGCACCTCAGCGACCGTCCACAGCGGCCAGGCGACCACCGTGCAGCACCACTTTTTCGGCCAGCTGCGCCGCCACGCCGGGGCTGTGGGTGACCATCAACAACGTCGTGGCACTGTCATCGAGCAACTCCAGCAATAACCTCAACACCTCGGCGCTGGTGGTTTCATCGAGGCTGCCGGTGGGCTCGTCGGCCAGCAACAGTTTCGGCTGCGAGGCCAGCGCTCGCCCCAGTGCAACCCGCTGCTGCTGACCGCCAGAGAGTTGTTCCGGATAGCGTTTGAGCAAATCGCCAAGCCCCAAACGCTGTACCAGATGCGCCTGCCAGCGTGGATCATGACGACCGGCAAGCCGTGCCTGGAAAGCCAGGTTGTCCTCCACCCGCAGGCTGCCGATCAGGTTGAACTGCTGGAACACCAGGCCGATCTCGGTGCGCCGCCAGCTCGCCAGTTGCCCTTCGTTCATCAGCTCAAGCCGATGCTCGCCACTGCGGATACTGCCGCGATCGACCTTGTCCAGCCCGGCGATCAGGTGCAGCAAGGTGCTCTTGCCACTGCCCGACTCGCCCATCAGCGCCAGGCTGCTGCCGGGCTTGAGCGTCAGGTCGACGCCTTGCAGCACCGGCAACGGCCCTTGCGGCGTGGCGTAACTTTTAAAGACACCCTGGACTTCAAGCATGGAAAGACCCGTTCGATGAGCGTGGGCCAAGGATAGCGGGCCTGGATGTTTTTTGTCCGTTGGCGATAACCGCCGCGACCCAACGCCGCCCTGTCATCGCGGGCAAAGTGCGTTGACTGGACTGGCCTCATCGCGGGCAAGCCCGCTCCTACAGTGTTCGGCGGTGTGCACAAAATTTGTGTCCACTTCAGATCCCTGCGGGCTTGCCCGCGATGAGGCCAGCCCAACCGCTCAAAACCTCACTGCCCCGCCGCCACACTGGCTGGCGCCTCGGTTGGCGTCACAATGCTGTTCAGATCGATAAACTTCCACTCAGGCTTGGCCCCCAGCCGCGCATTGAACCGGTAGTTGAAGGTGAATTCATCGCCGGTGGCCACGTTTAGCGGCTTGCCATACACCGCCTCCACTCCCGCCAGGTCGTAGCCCATCAGCTGCAACAAGGTCGGGAAAATGTTGTAGTGGCTGGAGCGATCCTTGTTGTCGGCCAGTTGCGCTTGCCAATCAAGGGTTTTCAAACCGCTGCCCTGGATCACCACCAGGGGCACCAGGCCTTCTTCTTCCACCGGGTCGCCACCGCAATGGGTGTTCAGGCCGGGGTTGCCTCGCTCATGCAAGTCCTGACCGTGGTCGGAGGTGTAGATCAGCAACGCGTTGTTCAAGTTGGCCTGGGCGAATACCCGCGAGAAAAATTCCCCGACGTTCCACAGCAAGGTGTTTTTGTAGGCATTGCGATACAGCTCCCAGTCATCGGGCTGGCCATTGAAACCATCGCGCTCGCCGGTATCGGCCACCTCGACGAACTGCCCGCGAGGCAGTGTCGGGCGGTAGGCCATGAACGCATCCGGGTACTTGTCGTGCACCGGAAAATGCGCGCCGACCTTGTTCATCACCACCAGCTGCGCCTTGTCGTCGTTTAGCAGTTCGATCAGTTTCGCCGCTGCGGCCATGTCACGCTCGCGCACGCTGGTCTGGTCGAATTGCACGAACTCGTCGATGTCCCTTTTCTCGGTGTCGCTCATCAGGTTCTGCAGATTGCCGCCGGTGCGCTGGGCATCGATGTAGACCGTGCGCAACCCGGCCTTCTTCGCGTACTGCCAGATCGACGGCATCGTGCTGTTGATGCGCATGTAATCGGCGCGGGTTCCGCCATAACGCAAGGTGATATTGGTGTCGGCGCTGCAATTGGCGATGGACGCCGCGTAGCCATAGTTGAAGATGTCGACCCCGGGGCGCGGCGCCTTGAGGTTGCTGTGCACGCCGAACGGCGCGTTGATGTCCAGGTAGTTGCCGGAGATGCTCTCGTCGATGATCAGCACAATGTCGTGGCTCACCGCTTTGTCGACGCGCGCCAGACCTACCGGTTCACGCGGGCCGACGGTGTTGTGCAGGGATTCATAGGCGAACAGGTTCAGATAGGCCAGCGGCGTGTACATCTGGGGCAGGCCACGGGCGCCCTCGCCCGCGCGCACGAACAGCACCGCACTGAGCAGCAGCACACCCAGCACCGGTGCTGCCACCAGCAGCGCTCCCGGCAGAGGCAGGCGTCGACGCGGCTTCAAGCCAATACCGAACAGCAGCGGCAAACCACCCAGCACCCCCCAGATGATCGCATCGCGGTACTGGATGAGCGCCTCCTGGATAAAACCACCGGAATACACCAGCGAAACAAAGCTGCTGTAGGTCAGGTAATCGGCAGTAACCCGCGAATACACATCGAAGAACACCGCCGAGCCAAATATGCCGAGGGCGAAGAAATGCCGAATAAATGTTTGGCGAATATAAGCCGACATGAACAGCGCTACTGTCAATACGACGAACATTCCCGCAAATAAAACTAATGGATAGCTGATTCCGATCGCGCTGATACGCCCAAAGTAATAGTCGTAATGGGTAATAAAATAGACAGCTATGAATATGTCTTTGAGATATCCAATCATTAGTTTTCCAATACTCGTTCACAATGACGGTCAATAAGTAGTCGGCCATTTTTTGACACTAGCACCGGGCCATCAAAGCGCAAGCAATGACGTAAAAGAGACAAAAGCGTCAAAAAAAAAACGTCTCAAATCTGACACACTCAAGTGCCTACAAGCCTTGTAATTCAAGCCTTACGACCGTTTATCGCATTCCCGAAAAATGTTCCACCCGCTCAAATTCAACGTAAACCCAACTGCGGCAAGCCTTTGATGGCAATTGGCCCCCCAAAAGCGGGGGTGTCTTACTCTTTTAACATGTCATTTTGCTGACACGGTTTGCCAAGGCTGGGCTATACCCCTTTTGACAGTCTCATTTCTGATCTTTCCAGCGAACTTACGAGGCACGCCAATATGGACGTGAGCGTATTTGGTACGGGCTATGTTGGCCTGATACAAGCAGCGGCACTGGCCGATGTCGGACATCGTGTCTTATGTGTCGACATTGATCCCAATAAGATCAAGCAACTACAACAAGCCGTTCCACCGATTAGTGAACCGGGACTTTCCGGCACGCTGGAAGAAAACATCAAGGCAGGACGGTTGCTGTTCTCCACCCAGGCCAGTGACGCGGTCGAGCACGCCGAGTTGATCTTCATCGCCGTCGGCACACCCGCCGATGAAGACGGTTCCGCCGACCTCACCCACGTGCTGAATGTGGCGCGGCAGATCGCCAGCTACATGGAGGCCGATCGCACCCTGATCATCAAGTCCACGGTGCCGGTCGGGACCGCCGACCAGGTCGCCGCCACCGCCCTCAAGGAACTGCAACGCAGGGACAAGGGCGCGCTCAAGGTGCGGGTGGTGTCCAACCCCGAGTTTCTCAAGGAAGGCAGTGCCCTGGCCGATTGCATGCGTCCGGACCGGATCATCGTCGGCACCGACGATGACGACGCCCGCAGCCAGATGAGCGAGCTGTACGCACCCTTCTGCCGCAACCATGAAAAACTCATGTTCATGGACAACCGCAGTGCCGAGCTGACCAAGTACGCGGCCAACGCGATGCTCGCCACTCGCATCAGTTTCATGAACGAACTGGCCAACCTGACTGAATTGCTCGGGGCCGACATCGAAGCGGTGCGCAAAGGCATCGGTTCGGACCCACGCATCGGTTATCACTTCATCTATCCCGGTTGCGGCTTCGGCGGCTCATGCTTCCCCAAGGATCTGCGCGCCCTGCTGCACACTGCCGAACACAACGGCATGCCGTTGCGTCTGTTGCGTAGCGTTACCGACGTCAACGACAGCCAGCGCCACATCCTGTTCAGCAAACTCAAGGCGCAGTTTCCCCAAGGGCTGGCCGGCAAGTCCATTGCGATCTGGGGCCTGGCGTTCAAGCCCAACACCGATGACATGCGCGAGGCACCCAGCCGCTATTTGATGGATGCCTTGTGGGCCGAAGGCGCCAGCGTTCAGGCCTATGACCCGGAAGCCATGTCCGAATGCCGACGCATTTATGGCTATCGCAACGACCTGCACCTGTGCGCCACCCGCGACGACACCCTGGAAGATGCCGATGCGCTGGTGATCTGCACCGAGTGGAAAAATTTCCGTGTGGTCGACTTCGACCTGCTGGCGAGCAAGCTGCGTTCGCGGGTGATCATCGACGGGCGCAATCTGTACAACCCCGAACACGTTGCGGCGGCGGGCCTGCATTACAGCGGCATCGGTTTGCGTCACGTCGTGCCCGAGGCGCCGCGCCCATGAAGATTCTCGTGACCGGAGCCGCCGGATTCATTGGTGCCCACTGTGTGTTGCGGCTGTTGCGCGACGGGCATCAGGTATTCGGACTGGATAACTTCAACGACTACTACGACCCGCAACTCAAGCACGACCGTGTGCAATGGGTGCGGGAGCAGGTCGGCCCTTTCCAGCTCTCAACGGTTGACCTGGCCGATGCTCCGGCCATCGAGACACTGTTTGCCCAGGAACAACCCGACGTGGTGATTCACCTCGCGGCCCAGGCCGGCGTGCGCTACTCCCTGGACAATCCCCGGGCCTACCTCGACAGCAATCTGAACGGTTTCCTGAACATTCTCGAAAGCTGCCGCCGGCACCCGGTCAAGCATTTGATCTACGCCTCGTCCAGCTCAGTGTACGGCGCCAACCAGCACACCCCGTATTCGGTACAAGACGGCGTCAACCACCCGCTATCGTTGTACGCCGCGACCAAGAAAGCCAACGAACTGATGGCCCACAGTTACAGCCATCTGTTCGGCACTCCCTGCACCGGCCTGCGCTTTTTCACCGTGTACGGCCCCTGGGGCCGGCCGGACATGTCGCCGATCCAGTTCGCCCGGGCGATTGCCCAAGGGCAACCGTTGAAGCTGTTCAACTACGGCGAGCATCAGCGCGACTTCACCTACATCGACGACATCATCGAAAGCATCGCCCGGCTGATCGACCGCGCGCCGCAAGCCAACGCCGACTGGGACCGCGAACAACCGGACCCGGCCAGCAGCATGGCGCCATGGCGGATCTACAACATCGGCGGCCAGCACCCGGTAGCGCTCAAGGATTACCTGGCCTTGCTGGAAAAACACCTGGGGCAAAAAGCCCGGGTCGAGTTGCTGCCACTGCAACCCGGCGATGTCTTGAACACCTGCGCCGACGCCAGCGATCTGGCCCGCGCCACCGGTTTCCAGCCCCGTATCGAGCTGGATGAAGGACTCGGGCGGTTCATCGCCTGGTTTCGTGATTACTACCCACTGCCTATCGCCCAAGCGCCGCTCGCGGCTGAATTCCAGCGGAGGACTGCTCAATGACTGGACATGAACAAGGTGTACCCATCCAACACCTGCGCCGTGACAAGCGCCTGGATCCCGAACACCGAATGCGCCTCGACGCCGCCATTCATATGCAGGGACGCGGCTGGGTGACAGGCCGTGACGGTGGCCGGCCATGGACGTTGTCGCGCACCAACCGGGTGTTTGCCTGCTTCGGCGCACTGGTGATTTTGCTGCTGATCTCGCCAGTCCTGCTGGTGTTGGCACTGGCCATCAGGCTCACCAGCCCGGGCCCGGTGATGTTCGTGCAGAAACGCACCGGCTATCGCGGCCGGATGTTCGGCATGTACAAGTTCCGCACCATGGTGGCCAACGCCGAGGAGCTCAAGGAGTCGCTGCGGCATTTGAACAAACACGGGAAGGACGCGATCGACTTCAAGATCGACAAGGACCCGCGGATCACCGGCATCGGTGGTTTCCTGCGGCGCACCAGCCTCGACGAACTGCCCAACCTGATCAATGTGGTGACGGGCGACATGCGACTGGTAGGCCCACGGCCAACGTCGTTCAACGCCTATCGCTACAAGGACAATCATCTCGCGCGCCTGAGCATCTACCCCGGCATGACCGGTCTCTGGCAGATCTCCGGGCGCAGCAATATCGACTTCGACCAGCGCGTTGAGTTGGACCTCAGCTATATCGCCGAGCAGAGCCTGCTGCTTGATCTGAAGATCCTGTTGAAAACCCCCTTCAAAGTATTCAGCGGCCACGGAGCAAGCTAATGGACGGTTCAACTGCAAAAAGCCTCAGCATCGCTAACCCGAGCGAGTCCAACCTGACGTCGGCCGTGTTGGATCAGGATCTGCGCATCCTGTTTCTGACCGCGGCCAACCCCGGCGCGGGCACCACCACCAGCGCCCTGGCGCTGGCCAGCCAACTGGCGCAAATGAGCAGCGGCCAGGTGCTGCTGGTCGATGCCAGCCAGTCCTCGACCAACCTTACCCAACAACTGGGGCTCGGCAAGGAACGCGGTTTTCGCGACCTGCTCTTCAACGAGCAGAGCCCGCCGCTGTTGCAGGACTGTGTGGTCAACGTGTCGAGCCTGCCCTTCCACGTCCTGCCGTTCGGGCGTTTTTCGCGGGGCACTGAACACCTGACACCGGAGCGCCTGAGCCCGTTGCTCGATCAGCTCGGCAGTCAGTACCGCTTCGTGGTGATCGACGGTGACGCGGTGTATTCGGCCGCCGACACGCTGGTCATCAGCACTCAGGTGGACGGCGTGATCATGGTCGTGCGCTCTGAAGACACGCGTTGGGAAGTGGCGCAGGCGGCGGTTCAACGCCTGACCCAGGCCGGCGCGAAACTGGTCGGCAGCGTGTTCAACCGGCGCAAGTACTACATGCCCAAGTGGCTCTACAAAAACCTGTAAGCCCTCGCAAAAAGGATGACGCCATGAACGCCAAATTGCTTGTCCTGCTGTTGCTGCCGCTTGCAGGTTGCACCAGCACTTCGGAAACCCAGAACATGCCGGTGAATATCCTCACGGCCTCACCGGCCAACGCCCAGGCCACTGACATGCCCAAGATCGAACAGACCTTGCGCCCGCAGGATGTGCTGGACGTGATCTTCCACATCAGCACCAGTGGCTCGGATGCCTACCGCGTGCAGTCCGGTGACCAGATCGGCCTGAACTTCACCGCTGCCAGCCAGCTCAACGGCAACCAGTTGGTGCTGCCCGACGGCACCATCGAACTGCCGGGCGCCAACACCTCGGTGAAAATCGCCGGGCTGACCAGTGAACAAGCGCGCGAGGAAATCCAGCGAGCCTATCAGCGCAAGCAGTTGTTCCAGCCCAACCGTAATCAGCTGACCGTGCAGATCATCAGTCCGCTGACCAACGAGCAGAACCTCAAAAACGCGCTGAACCACCCGGCCACCGGCATGAGCCGGGAGATCACCGTGGGCACCGACGGCTACGCCAGTTTCCCGGAGATCGGCGCCGTGCCGCTGCAAGGCATGACGGTCAATCAGCTGGAAGCCTTCCTCAATAAAAAGTACGCACAGCTGCCGGGGCGGATGACCGTCGACGTGCTGCTCAAGTCCACCGCCGGTAACGAAATCTACGTGCTCGGTGAAGTCGGCCAGCCGGGTTCCTACCCGATCCGCCGTCCGGTCTCGGTGCTCGAAGCGCTGACCCTGGCCCGTGGCTCCAACGTCAAGGCGCGCCTGGATTCGGTGGTGATCATGCGCCGCAACGGCAATCAGGTCCAAGCCCGTCGTTACGACGTGGAAAAAGCCCTGGCCGGCGATGCCTCGCAGATCGCCTACCTGCAACCGGACGACATGCTCTACGTGCCCAAGACCAAACTGGCCAGCGCCGGTGAGCTCGCACGGCAACTGGCGGATGTGGTGTTGTTCCAGGGTGTGGGTTTCAGCTTCGGCTACCGCGTCGATAACAAAGACAGTGACGACTAACTTACTCTCAGGTGACCCGACATGAATCCAAAGGAAAACTACCTGCACGAGTTCTTCAGGATCTTCTTCGCCAACAAACAATTGGTGAAGCGCGTGTTCCTGGTCTTTGCAGTGATCGCACTGGTACTGCCGCTGATGCTCAAGCAGAGCTTCGATATCACCGCACAGGTGATCGTGCAGTCGAAAAAACTCTCCCAGGGTGACGCCACCACGTCGCTGAATCAGGAAAACGCAACCTTCATTCCACCATCACTGGCCGACATGGAAACCGAGAGCAATATCCTGCGCTCCCCGGCCCTGATCCGGCAGACCATCAGCGAATTGCGCGACAAGGGCGAGTACACCCCGCCCCCTGGCCTGTTCAATAAACTGCTGGCGCAACCGTTCAAGAACTACGTCAGCACGCCACTGCGTGAGCACGTAATCAACCCGGTGAAATCGGCGCTGGGGATGGAAACCGATCCGGTGCGCGACACCGCGCTCGACGCCCTGACGCAAGAAGCCATCGACAGCCTGACGATCGAAACCCTGCCGGGCTCCAACGTGATCTCGATCATCTACAGCTTTCCCGACCCGGCCCAGGGCACCAGGTTTGTCGCGTCGCTGCTGCAAAACTACCTGGTCAGCCGTCAGGCGCTGCAATCGATCGACCTGCCGCAGAGCTTCTACGAAACCAAGAAAACCCAATATCAGGTGCGTCTCGATGGCCTGGAAGGCAACCGCCAGGATTTGCTGGGCGCTATCGGTGCGTCCGATCCCAAGGAAGAAATTACCTTTCGCCTGAACGCGATCAATACCGAGGAGCAAGCGCTCAACCTGTACCGTGATCGCCTGCTGCAAAGCCAACGCTGGCTCGACTATCTGAAAACCAGCCTGGCCGCCGCCAAGGACTCCAAACTCAACGACTACACCTTCCCCTACACCTTCACCACCACCGTCGACAACGTGGCATTCGAAGACCGCGAGATCAAACAAATGGGTGAGGCGCTGACCGCCCAGGTCAGTCGCTACATGAACGATCTGGCGATCTTCCAGCCCGGCAGTGAGCCGATGCTGCTGACCCGCGAGCAAATCGCCCGCACCCGCCAGCAGTTCCTCAAAGTGGTCAGCAACCGGATTCAGGAACGCACCAATGACCTGGCGATTGTCAGCTCGGTGATCGACCAGAAAACCGCGCGCATTGCCGAGTTCAAGAACCGCATCCACCAGTTGCAGGAAACCCAGAGCAAGCTGCGCCAGGTGGACACCGAGATCGACGCCCTGCACGCGGCCTTCTCCACCTACGCCCAGCGCTTTGCCGAAAGCAGCACCGCCCGTTCGCTGGACAATGACTTGTCCAACGCCCGGGTACTCAGCCCGCCGTTCGAACCGACCGAGGCGGCGTTCCCCAAACCGCTGTTGATCATTCCGTTCGGCTTGTTCACCGGTCTGTTGTTGGCGATTGCCTTCGTCTACGTGCGTGAGTTCTTCGATCATCGCTTCAAGCATCCAGCGCAAATCACCCATGAACTGGGTCTGCCGGTGCTGTTGGTGATCAACGATCAAAACGCCGAGCCGGGCAACCCGCACAAGAACTGGAGCGTGCCGAGCTTCGTCCATTGGGTGCGCAATTGAACGCGCCCCTGTCGACCGGGCACAGCAGCCCATCACTGCCGATCATTCATTTGCTCAGCAGTGGCGGCTTCTATGGGGCCGAGCGGATGTTGCTCGACCACTGCCTGGCGACGCCGGGGCAACATCAGGTGCTGTTTCTCGATGCACCGTACGAGTTGCTCGCACGGTTTCGCGAGGCGGGGGTCGACTGTCGCGGTTGCACCGGGCTGGGGGCGTTGCTTGCGCATTTGCGTGAGCGACGGGCCGAGCGGCCGCTGATCAACACGCACAACTTCAAGGGTTTGCTGTTTGGCTGGGTGGGCGCGACTGTGTTGCGCCTGCCGCTGGTGATCACGCAGCACGGCTTCACTCCGCGCAGTCGCAAGCAGAAGTTCTACACCTGGCTGAGCCTGCAACTGTGCCGGACCGCGTCGGTCAATCGCGTGGTCTGTGTCGCCGAAAGCATTGCCGCGCTGCACCGTCAGGCCAGCGTCAGTGCGCAGAAGCTGCAAGTGATCCCCAACGGCCTGCCGGCCACCCACGATCTGCAACCGCACAACGCGCAACGGCCACGCTGGCTGGCCGGTTACGTCGGCCGGCTGAGCAGCGAAAAAGGCCCGGACCTGTTTCTCGACGCATTGATTGCGCTGTGTCAGCAACACCCGCAACTGGACGCCGTGATGCTCGGCGACGGCCCGGAACGGGACAGCCTGTTGGCACGAATCAATGAGGCCGGTTTGCAGGAGCGCATCACGCTGCCGGGGTATCAGACCGACATGCGTGTGTGGTGGCGGCAACTCGATGCGCTGGTGATCAGCTCGCGCACCGAGGGCACGCCGATGATTCTGCTCGAAGCCATGCAGGCCGGGGTGCCGGTGGTGGCTTTTGGCGTCGGCGGGATTCCCGATGTGCTGGAGGATCGGCACAACGGCCTGCTGGCCACACCCGCCGACAGCGCCGCCCTCGCCCGGCAGATTGACACCCTGCTACGTGACCCGGCGCTGGCGCACAAGCTGGTCGACAACGCACGACGCACACAACTGGATCGCTACGACCTCAAGGCCCTGGCCGAACGCTGGTCGCAGCTTTATATCCGTACTGCACGGGAGGCACGCGCGTGATTTTTCCGCTCTCGATCGTCAGTTTTCTCGGTCTGGTCTGCCTCGCATTGCTGGCCAGCCCTTATCCCTTTCTGGCGCCGGGAGCGGTGTTGGGCCTGGTGGGCGTCGCCGTGCTGTTCCGCAAGCCCGCCTGGGGCCTGTTGGGCATTGCGGCGCTGGTGCCGCTCGAAGGGTTCTTCAAGGACAGCGCGCTGTCCGGCACCAAGATGATCGGCGCGTCTCTGGCGCTGATCCTGATGCTGCAACTGGTCTTGCACCAGATTCCATCGGAACGTTTGCGCAGCAACATCTGGCGCTTGCTGATCGGTTTCATGGTGCTTTATCTGCTGAGCATGCTGAACACCGATGACCTGGGCATGTCGCTGGGGCATCTGCGGGAAATGAGCGTGGGGCTGATCCTGTTTGTGATCACGCTGTTGATCGGCCGTGAAATGAACCTGGACCTGTTCGCCCGACTGGTCACCCTCAGCGTCACCCTCACCTGCGCGCTGGCGATGTTTTCCAGCAAGTACCAGGACCAGGGTCGCGCCGCCGGCCTGCTGGAAGACCCGAACGCCTTTGCCATGCTGATCGCATTTGCCGTGCCGCTGGCGCTGCTGCTGGTGATCCGCAGCCCGAACCTGTTGCATCGCCTGTTCTGGCTGGGCTGTTTTATCCTGCTGCTGGGCGGCATGACCAAGACCGAGTCCCGTTCGGGCCTGGTGGTGTTGTTTCTCAGCCTGGTCATTGGCGCCTGGCACTACCGCTCGCACCTGACACGCATTCGCCCGCGTCACCTGGGTTTTGCCATGGTCGGGCTGGCCATCGTGATTCCGTTGGCCATCTATGCGATGCCGGCGGGTTATGTGGCACGCATCCAGTCCTTGAGCATCCTCAGTTCCGGCGCCAAGGCGCAGGACGAATCCCTCGGTCGCCGGGCTTCGTACATCGTCGTCGGCAGCCAGATGATCCGCGAAAACCCATTGCTGGGTACCGGCCCCGGGACCTTCCCGCTGCACTACGCCACCACCGGTTACGCCAAAGCGTTTTCCGCCAACCGCAAAGTCGGCGACCTGTACCGCCGCGCTCACAACACCTATCTGGAGATCTTCAGTGAACTGGGGATTCCCGCCGGCCTGTTCTTCGTCGGCATGCTCGGCCTCGGCTTGTACAACCTGATGCGCGCCCGTCGAGCCTGGATGCAGCGCCGCAACTGGCAGCAGGCCGACCTGATGACGCACCTGGGCATGAGCTTTCTGTCGTTGACGCTGTTCTTGATGTTCCTCAGTGCACCGAACCAGAAGTACGTGTGGATCATGCTCGCCCTGACCAGCGTCCTGCGTCTGAAAGCCGAAGAAAGTCCAGTCCTGGAGGCCAAGGCATGAGCCGCATCAGTATCGTCATCCCGATGTACAACGAAGCCCGGCACATCGCCCGGACCCTGCTGGCAGCGCAACGCGCCGCCAATGTTGCCGGCCTGGAATGCGAGTTGATCGTGGTCGACAACGGCTCACAGGATCAGGGCCCGGAGATTGCCAGGCAGTCCGGTGCACAAGTGCTGGTCGTGCCCGGCGTGCTGATCGGCGCCCTGCGCAACCGCGGCACCGCGGCCGCCACGGGCGAATGGCTGGCCTTCATCGATGCCGACATCGAAATGCCCGAAGACTGGCTCACCCATTTGCTGAAACTGGAAGCAGCCGGTGTCGCCGACGTGTTTGGCCTGGACTTGCACACCCCGGCGCAAGCGCCCTGGTATGCCACCGCCTGGCAACGGCGCACCCTGCGTCCCTCGCGCCACACCGTGCAGTCGGTGGACTGGCTGCCCAGCGCCAACCTGCTGATGCGCCGCTCATGGTTCGACAAGGTCGGCGGTTTCAACGAAACCCTGCGCACGGGTGAGGACAAGGACTTCACCTTGCGCCTGTCTGCCAACGGCGCGCGGCTGATGTCGATCAACGAAAACGTCGCCCTGCACTGGGGCTACGAAATGAACTGGCGCGAGTGGATGGGCAAGGAAATGTGGCGCCAGGGCAGCCATCTGCAATTGCTGCGCACCCATGGCATGAGCCTGCGTCTGCTGCGCTTTCCGCTGCTGTCGCTGGGTGCCTGGCTGCTGGACTTTCTGGCGATATCTGCGCTGCTGGATGGTTTTCCTCACCATGCGTTGATCATGGTGCTGCTGACCACTGCTCCAGCGCTGGTACTGAGCGTGCGCCAGACCGCCAAGCACCGAAACCCGTGCCTGACCGTGCAACTGTGGGGCCTGCATTGGGTACGCCTGCACCTGGCCGGTGCCGCGTTCATTCTCAGTCTGTGTCATTGGAATGCCAGGAGGCCCGCCCGTGGCTGAGTTCATTTTCTGGTTGTGCCTGTTGCTGCCGGTCTACGCCTACGTCGGTTACCCGTTGCTGCTGACCTTGCTCGCGCCGTTCTTCGCCGCGCGCCGCCACGGCCCGGCGGCACCGATGGACGTGAGCATCGTCATTGCCGCGCACAACGAGGCGCGGCACATCGAAGAAAAACTGCGCACCGTGCTGGCCCAGGATTATCAGGCGCGCTCGCTGCAAATAATCCTCGCCAGCGACGGTTCCACCGACGACACCGTGGCCTGCGCGCGCAAGGTCGTCGATCCGCGCATCACCGTGCTCGACCTGCCCCGTCAGGGCAAGGCCGCGACCCTCAATGCCGGTGCGGCGCTGAGCACTGGTGAGATCCTGGTGTTCACCGACGCCGACAACCAATGGTCCCACGACACCTTGGGCCATTTGCTCGCACCGTTGGCCGACCCTCAGGTGGGTGCCTGCGCCGGGCACATGCTGATCCCGGTGACCGGCAAAGGCCTGAGCATCGGCGACAGTCTGTATCGGCACTACGAAGGCTGGCTGCGCTACGTGGAAAACCGCACCGGTTGCATGGTGTCCGCCGACGGCGCCCTGCTCGCCCTGCGCCGCGAGTTGTTCCAGAACGTGCCAGCGGAGGTCAACGACGACTTCTTTATCAGCACCTGCGCGCCGGTGGCGTTCAAGCGGATCATCTACGTGCCCGAAGCCCGGGTGATCGACACCGGCGTCGATGAGGCCGACAAACAATTTCGTCGGCGCCAGCGGGTCACCGTGGGCGGTTTGCAGAGCCTGGCCCAGCGCCGCGAACTGCTCAATCCGCTCAAGCATGGCCTGTATGCGATTGCCTTGATCAGCCACAAATTGATCCGCCGCCTGGCGCCGATCCTGTTGCTGCCGCTGCTGCTGAGCAACTTCTGGCTGTGGAACGACCACGGTTTCTATCGCCTGAGCCTGATCGCGCAACTGCTCGGGTACTCGGCGGCCATCGCCGGTTTGCTCGACTCGCAACACCGCTTGCCCAAACCCTTTCGCCTCGCCGCGTTCCTCCTGGTGACCCTCGCCGGAATGAGCATGGGTCTGTGGCAGTTCCTGCGCGGTCAGCGTTATGCGCAATGGAACCCCGAGCAAAATCGATGAGAGGCACGTGCCATGGCGATCAAACAGTTACTCAAGCGCACCAGCGGCTGGCTCTACCTCAATTCCTCGGTGGGGCGCCAGCAATTGCATGGCGCCGGAGTGATCCTGATGCTGCACCGGGTGCTGGCCAACGACCACGCCGCCAACCTGCCCCACCGCAATGAACTGTGCGTCGGACCAAAGGCTTTCGAGCACCTGCTGGCCTGGCTGAAAAAACACTTCGATTGCGTGCCGCTGATGGAGATCCTGCAACCGGGCAGCCTCAGGTCCGAGCGGCCGAAAGTGGCGTTGACCTTCGATGACGGCTGGCGCGACAACGCGGTGAACGCCTTCCCGCTGCTGCAGAAATACCAGGTGCCGGCGAGTATCTTCCTGTCCACGGACTTCATCGGCAGCCGCCAGCGTTTCTGGTGGGAAAGCATCGGCGAAACCCTCTGGAACAGCCACGGTGAAAAGGCCCGTGCGCACCTGATCGAATGCTTGCAGCAACTGGGTCGGCCGTTGCCGGCACTGTGTGATGACCCGGATGTGCAACGGCGCAGCCTGGCATTGCTGCACTTTCTGCAGGACCTGAAAACCCTGTCGCCCCAAGACCTCAATCGGCTGACCGATGAGTGCCCGCAAGAGTCGTTGCCGCAAGCGCTGGACTGGCAACAGGTGCGATCGCTGGAGGCCAGCGGCCTGATTCGTTTCGGGCCCCATGGCGCCAGTCACGCGATCCTTACCGGCCTCGACGATCAAACCCTGGATGAAGAACTGAGCCGCAGTCGTCAGGCCCTGTTGAATGGCTGCAACCGGCCGTTGCCGGTCTACTGCTACCCCAACGGTGACAACGACGAGCGGGTGCGGCAACACGTGGCCGACCACGACTTCCCGTTTGCCCTGGGCACCGGCACCGGCATCTACCGGGGCGCCAACGATCCCCTGGCCCTGCCGCGTTTTGGTGTCAGCCAGCGCACCGCGCGCAATCCGGATCTGTTGTCCTGGCGCATCTACCGTGGGGCTCGCCCATGAGTCGCAGCCATTACCTCAAGCACCTGGCGCTAAGCATGGGCACCAAGCTGGCGATGATCGGCTTGCGCTTGCTGCGCAACGTGTTGCTGGCGCGGATTCTCGGGCCCAGTGAACGCGGCCTGTTCGCGTTGCTCAGTACCCTGCCGGACCTGATCAGCGCCGCCACCAGTGGCGGGCTGAATTCGGCGGTGGGTTACCAGGCGGCCAAGCAACGGCCGATGGGCTTGTTGCTCAGTCAGGTGTTAGTGTTCGGCTGTTTGCTCGCGGGGTTATTGACCTTGCTGGTGGTGGCGCTGACCCGTGAATTCGGCAGCGAACTGGACATCACCACGCAGCTCGGCCTGCTGGCCTGGTTGTTGTTGCTGGCGGTGCCGCTGACCGTGCTCAAGAGCGGGCTGCTGACATTGCACAACGCCTCGGGCGGCGTGATGGCGTTCAACGCGCTGCGCCTGATCGAGTCGCTGGCACCGCTGTTGCTGTTCCTCGCGTTGTTCTGGATGTGGAAAAGCGCCGCGCTGGAAGCGGCGCTGATCAGCTGGCTGGCGGGCATCAGCCTGGTGGTGCTGGTCGGTTGGGTCTGGCTCAAGCGCAATCAACCGCTGAGCCTGCAATGGGATCGCGCCAGTCAGAACGAGCTGCTGCGTTTCAGCGCCCGCAGCCATCCGGACATGCTGTTCCAGCAAGTGATCCTGCGCTCCGACTACCTGTTCATCGGCGCCCTGCTCGGCAGCACCGCGCTGGGTCACTACGCCATGGCCAGCGCCGCCGCCGAGTTGCTGCTGATCGTCCCGGAAGCGGTGACCACGCCGTTGATGAAACGCTTGCTGCAACAAGAAGAAGGCATCGAAAAAGTCACACCACTGGCCCTGCGCCTGACGGCCACGGTGATGCTCGGCGCGTGCCTGACCATGGCGGTGATCGGCGAATGGCTGATCGTCACCCTGTTCGGTGTCGCCTATCAGCCGGCGTATCCGGCCTTGCTCGCGCTGCTGCCGGGGCTGCTCGGCTTGTGCTACGCGAGCATCCTGCGCCTGGATTTGCTGGGCAAGGATCGACCCGGTTCGATTTCGCTGCTGATGGGCCTCGGCGCCTTGCTCAACCTGGCGCTGAACCTGTTGCTGATCCCCGCCTATGGCATCGTCGGCGCGGCCGCCGCTTCGTCCATCGCGTACCTGGCGGTGACCGTCGCATTGCTGGTGATGTATTGCCGTTTGAGCCATGTGCCGCTGTGGCAAACCCTGATCATCCTGCCCAGCGACGTGGCACCGATGCTGCAAATCCTGCAACGGAAATCGGCATGAAATATTTTGCCCTGGCGGTGGGTCTGGGTCTGTCGCTCGACGCTTATGCCGGGCCGATGCGCTGGGCCGACATTCGTGACGGCAGCCTGTATCTGCAAGCGGATCGCCCCGATAACGTGACCGTGCGCTGGGTGCCGGCGTGGCAGGCGGATGCCAACGAAGAACACCTGTATCTGCTCGACGGCAAGGGCAAGTTGGCGGGCGAACGCAAGATTGCCGCCAGCGAAACCCGGGGCAGCCAGAGCTGGCCGCTGTTGCCGGGTGCCAGCAGTTATCAACTGGAGATTCCCGGCTACAGTTTTCGCCGCTACAAGGTCGAACATGACGAACGCACGGTGGCGTTGTTCGCACCGGCCAAGGTGCATTTCAGCGCGGAAACCCGCGACGGCGACGAGCTGTTTTTCAAGGTCGGCGCCGGTGAACACGCGGTGCTGGCGGGCAAGTTCCACGGGGGTGTCGGCGCCCTGCAAGCGCAGCGTGTCGGCGGCGGTCAGCAAGTCTCGCTGACGCTGAAACCGTACCGTGCTTACTGGCAGTTCGATCAGGTCGCCCTGCCGGTTGCCAGCACCGAGCAAGTCTGGCGCCTGCGCCTGCAAGGCAGCGGTAAAGCGGCGTTCTGGCTCGACGGTACGGCCAACCTGTTCGCGCAGAATCCGCAGCAGCTCAAACCCCTGCGCGAGGACGAGGGTGAAACCCGCCTGACCTTGCACAAGGATGTGATCGGCAACACGCCGAAGCTGGGGATCGCCCTGCCCTACGTGATGCCGCCGCCCTCCAGTTATGCCGTGCTCGACGCCATCAAGCCCCAGGCCGGTGCCTATTACAGTTTCGTCGACATCACGGCAAAACAGCCGCATTACGAAGACGCGTTCCGTCGTTTGTATCAGGATCGATTCGGCATCACCCAAGACATCACCCTCCTCGCCGGCAGCCAGCGCCAGGCCGATCTGCGCGCCGACACCACCAGCAACGCCGGCCTCGACGCCTGGCTTGCCGCGACCCGCGCCCTCGGTGGCAAAGGGACCCATTACATCGGTTTCGCCGACGAGCCGAACCTCAACTACCCGGACTACGCCAGCTACCAGAGCATTTTCACCAGCATGGCCCGGCAGGTGCGCAGCAACCCCGACAACGCCAAGGCCGGTGTGCGCATCGCCATGCCGGCCAGTTCGCGGCTGGTCAACGGCCCGTTCGCCGACAACGCCGCCGACAAGCGTGGCATCGACTGGGCCGCACGCCTGTTGAAAGAATCCGGCGATCAGATCGATGCCCTGGCCTGGCACGAGTGGATGATTCGCGATTTGCTGGCGACCCGGGTTTATCGCGACAGCGTGCGCCGGGCCGCCGACCTCGTCGGTCTCGACGCCAACGGTCGGCCACGCAAGGCGCTGCTGCTGGACCAGACCAACCTGTCCAGCGGTTCAAGCCTGAGCCCTTACGATCAGGAAACCCACTTCACCTCGTTGTGGTGGGCCTCGGTGGTGATCAACGCGTCCCAGGATGGTTTGCTGGAGATGCTCAACTGGTTCCAGGCCGCCGACGAGCCCGAGTACCCCAAGGGCATGCTGCGAATGCTCGGCGACGACCGTTTCGAACTGAAACCGGTCGCTCTCGCCCAGCAGTTCATCCAGCAGCATTGGCTGCATTCTGTGATGCGTCTGGAAAACAACGCATTCGAGGTCGACGTGCTGGCCATGGCCGACGATCTCAAACGCAGCCTGTTGGGGGTCAACAAAGGCTCGCGCGTGCAGCATGTCAGCGTCAATGGTGCGGCGTGCCCATTGGCCAAAGGCTCATTGCGTTACTTCGGCGCGGACAACCGCAGCCGCGACGCACCGTTCACTTGCGCCGACGGTCGCGTGAGCTTCGAGCTGCCAGGGCAAACCCTGTTCGCCCTGAGCTGGAGCGCTTCATGACCGCCGCTCGTCTGTTTGGCCGCGCAGGCCTATTGCCGCGCGCTGGTTCACTCCACTTACGGGTCAACCCGTCAGGAGCCAATAACATGAGTGCATTGCACAAGCTCAGCCAACACATCAAACAGAAAGGCCTGCGGGCCACCCTGAAAAAAATCTGGAAGCACTACGTGTATTCCCACCAGGAACTGCTGTGGATGGAGCGTGACCTGGTCAGTCCCATACCACCGCATAGACTCAAGTCTTATCCGCCGCTGCAAGTGGTCAGGATCACCCCGGAAAACGCCGTGGCCTTCACCCGCTACTTCGGCGACCGCGTGGAAACCATGGCCGAACTGGCCCGCGAAGGTCACACCGGTCACATGCACCTGGACGAAAAAGGCGATGCGGTGGCGTTCATCTGGGGTGCCGCACGCCACTACCACGACCGCCATTACTACGGCTGCTGGTTCCCGGTCAAAGAAGGCGAGTTCTTCGAATTCGGCGGCGAACTGAGCCGCGGCTACTGGGGCACGTCGCTGTCGATGGACCTGCAAACCGAGCTGTGGAAAGCCATGCTCGCGCAAGGCTGCAACAAGGTGGTGGATGTGTGCGAGTGGCACAACGTCCCGGCGCTGAAACTGCACATACGCACCGGTTACGAGGAACAGGGGCGCATCATGAACGTGTATGAACTGTTTGGTCGCTGGCGTTTTTACCGTGAATCCCGCTACACCGGCTCGCGCCTGGATGCCTTGCGCAAACCGGAACGTTCACCTGCAAAACCTTCGGTGGCCTGAGCCTATGACTGTGCGATTTGAATGGCGTACTTCGTTGTGCGCAGCAGACTTTCCCGCAGCAGCCTATGAAGCGCTGCGTCTGCGAGTGATGGACCACACGCCGTTCAACGCACTGGCCTGGATGGTTGCGTCGCAACAGGCACTGACGGCTGGGGAACGGCTGCACGTTCTGCTGGGCTGGCAGGCTGATGAGTTGGTCCTGTGTCTGCCCTTGGTGGCGTCCATCTCACGCTTCGGCGGGCTGCCGTTTCGGGTGCTGCATCACTTGGGCTATCCACTGGCTGACCGTCTTGCGCTGCTCGCGTGCGTGGATGCCGATGGCATGCGCAAGGCGTTGACCGAGGTTCGGCGGCGCTTGCCCCATGCCCTGTTGCAACTCAATGAACTGGCTGGCGAAGACACTGTGCTGACGGCGTGGCGCGCGCGCAGTTCAACTGCCGAGCGGCGCCTCAGTTGTCGCGCGCCGGTGCATCTGATTACCGATGCGGATCGCCAGGAAGTGTCCGGCGACCCGCGCTACAAACTGCGCCGGGCACGCAAGCGGATTGCCGCGTGTGGCGCGCAAGTGCGCCGCATTACCCCCGATGCAACGACTATGGGGCCGTTGCTCAAGGTCATCGCCGAGGTGGAAGCGGTGAGCTGGAAAGGCGATGAAGGCGTGGGCATTTTTGCCGATGAGCGTCACCGCCAATGGATGGACACCGCCTTCACCGCCCTCGCCGCCCAAGGCCTGGTGCGGGTGGTGACCCTGGAGCTGGACGGGCGCTGCATCAGCTATCGCCTCGGCTTGCTGGAACAGGGCCGGCTGTACGACTACAACCTCGCATTCCTGCCGCAGTACGCCGACCTTGGCAGCGGCCGGGTGCTGCTCGAAGAATGGATTCGCTGGGGCCTGGAGGACAACTGGCTCTGGATCGACGCGTCGCGGGTCAGCCTGGAAAACTCCAGTCATCAACTGCATGAACGCATGACCGGGCACATGGAACACTGGCGCTGGAGCTTCTATTCCTGGCGCCCGAGCGGCTTGGCCCTGGGCCTGGCCTTGCGCTTCTGGCAGCACATCAAACCGCGGTTGCAACAGTGGCGGGCCAAGCGCGCGGCAGCGGCCAGCAGCCCTGCTCCTGTCGCGGCGCCGGCGGTCAAGGCGCCGGCATCCACCGACACACTCATGGAGGGCGAACATGCCACACCAAGTCATAGTCAACGCTGACGATTTCGGTCTCAGCGCCTGCGAAAACGCGGTGATTTTGGGAGCGTTCCAGGCCGGGATCATCAGTTCCGCCACGGCCATGGCCAACATGCCAGCCTTCGAAGCGGCGTGTGCCCTGGCCCAGCATCCGTTGCTGGCGGGGCGTATCGGCCTGCATTTCAACCTGACCTACGGCAGCCCGTTGAGCCGACGCATTCTCACCCGCCGGACCTTCTGTGACAGTGCCGGCGTGTTCGACCTCAACCTGTCGCGCACTCGCCTGTGGCTCGGTCATCAGGACCGCCTGGCCGTCGAGGAAGAACTCGAAGCGCAATGGCAACGTTGCCTGGATAACGGCGTGCGCCCCAGTCATCTGGACTCCCATCAACACGTGCACAACATCTGGCCCATCGGCGAGATCGTCGCGCGGTTCGCCGCCCGGCAAGGCGTCCCCGTGCGGCTGGCGCGCAACCTGGGGCAAAACCTCAGCCTGCCCAAGCGCCTGTTCAAACAATTGCTCAACCACCGTTTGAACAGCCTGGCCGGCTCGACCGCCGACTACGTCTGCACCCCGGTGGATCTGCGCAACGCCGCGCCGCCCACTGACGGTTTGCTGGAAATCGTCGCCCACCCCAACCAGCTCGGCGCCGATTTTGGCGATGCTTATCTGGAACCGGGGGAGTCATTGAGCGCCCTGCTCGAACAACGCTTGCCCGGGGTGCCGAGGGTGGCCTACGGCGAGGCCGGCGACCGTGTCATCAGGCGGGTGGAGGTCGTGACGGAGTGACCGTGAGCCGCGTTTTTTTGCCCGTTCAAAGCCTCTCCAGAGGTGCCGGAGCGCAGCTTTTTGACGCCGGAAAAACTGTGTCAATACTGAAACACAAATTGAAACAAAACACTGTTAAAGGACGTGCCATGCAATTGCCATGGTGATCTATACCCATCAGTACCTTCATCCAAAAGCACGGCCAGTCCCGGCCAAGGAGGGCTTCATGAGCCTGATCGACAAACTCCGCGAACGAATCAAACAAAAAGGCTTGAGCCGCGCGTTCAGCACACTGTGGAAACGCTATGTGTTTTTTCACTGGGAGTTGTTGTGGATGGAGCGCGACCTGGTCAGCCCGGTCCCGCCGCACAAGTTGCGCCCCTACTCCGGCGTGCGCAGGGTCACCATCACCCCGGAAAACGCAGTTGCGTTTACCAAGCACTTCGGTGACCGCGTGCAAACCATGGCCGAGCTCGCTGCCGAAGGTCACACCGGGCATATGTACCTGGACGAGGAAGGTCACGCGATCGGCTTCATCTGGGGCAGCACCCGTGACTACCACGACCGCCACTATTACGGCTGCTGGTTTCCGGTCAAACCCGGCGAGTTCTTCGAGTTTGGCGGAGAAATGATCCGCGCCTACTTCGGCAGCAGCCTGTCAGTGGACGTGCAGGTCGCGCTGTGGGAAGCGATGGCCGCGCAAGGTTGCAACAAGGTGGTGGACGTGTGCGAAACCCACAACATCCCCGCGCTGAAACTGCACATCCGCATGGGCTATCAGGAACAGGGCCGGGTCACCCACGTCTACGGCCTCTTTGGGCGCTGGCGCTTCTTCCGCGAAACCCGCTACAGCGGCTCCCGCCTGGACCCACTGCGCAAACCGGGCCGGCCAGTGGTGACGGCGGCGGCGCAGGCTTGATCAACGAATCGAGTGGGGCCACCCCGGCCCCACTTGACGACCATTTGCTGCCACTCGACGCGACTCGATAATTCCCACCCGACCGTGCGTCATCATGCTCGCCACGATCCCTGCGCCTTAGTTTTTCTCGGCACTGACCTGGCCGGTATACTTGGGCAGATTAATTTCCACATCAGCTTTTTGTTGCAGGCCTAGCTGCATAAGGCGGCCGATATGGTGTTGGGCGGCAGGGCGTCGAACAGAGTTGAGAAAAGCGGGCCATTCCTTCCCGATGTCTTCGTTCGAAGGCAGGGAAGCGACATTCACCAGTTCTTTGATCTCGCCCAGAGATTGCTTGTCGAAGGTGGCGATGCGGCGGGCCAGAGCATCGACGAAGCTGTTCAGCTCGTTTTCGGGAAAGCTGCGGTTTACGTAACCATAACGCTCGGCCAGCTTGCCGTCGATGTCGTTACCGCTTAGCAGGACCTCTAATGCACGGCCGCGGCCGATAAGGCGTGGCAGGCGCGCCATTGGGCCTCCGCCTGGAACAAAGCCGGCGCCAATTTCAAATTGGGAAAGCACTGCCTTGTCGCTGGCAAAACGCATATCGCTGGCCAGGGCCAGTTCGCTGCCCACGCCAGAGGCGCGGCCGTTGATCATCGCGATGGAAACCACTGGGGACTTGCTCAGGCGTACCAACATGTCCGGAAGGGGCGGCAGGCCGGTCTTCCCGTTGGGCATTTCCAGGGTCCGCTCCAGGGGCTCCGCAAAGTCGTAGTGGGTCAGGAAAAAGCCAGGCACCTTGCTTTCAAAAACCACCACTTTGAGTTTGGTGTCGTTTTCTATCGCGTTGACCACCTTCTCGAACTGGAAGGTAGAATCCGGGCCATAGATGTTGAAAGGCGGGTTGTTGATCTGCACTCGCCAGTATTCGGGGCTGACCTTTTCAATAAGAAACTGGTTGGGGGAGGAGCTGGCGGATTTTGGGGGGCTGGTAGCAGTGTCGGCCGCCAGGGCTTGACCAGCCAGGGTGCTCCCGCCCAACAGCATGCTAAAGGCGAGTGTGGCGCTTACGATACGTCGTGATTTCATAATGGTGGAACTCCCATTTTATGGAATGAACAGCGATGAAATGACCTGAGTTCTGTTCAGGACCACGAGCACCCGTTGATGCTCGAATTAGCAGTACCGTTTGGGCAAATATAGGCGCGCTGTGGTCATGTCGATGCTCAACCTTGTGATATCCCCTTCTGCCGGCCAGCCAACATCGCCGTTTTTTTTATTGAAAATTGAAACTGGCAGTGCTTCTGGAGAACGATGGGGTCACTATATTTATGACGATCATCAAGATAAACGGACGATCTGAAATATCAGTTAGTACATGGCGTAACTAATCAGCTGAAACTTCGGAGGGATGGGCTATCTGATCTGAAGTGGCGATTGGGCATTGCCAAGCGCTGCTGTTCTGCTCAGTGCTGCTGCCGCAATTCATGGAAAGCTGCCTGTGATGGGTGGCCCGCCCAATGGAGCGCTATAGTTAATGACCTCGGGGGAATGCGGATAAACCGACTTCGCAGGTGCTGCCATGAACAAATCCGGACACACGTTGTTGCTTGCCCTTTGCCTGACTGCCGCCAGCGTTGCGCAGGCGGATGACAGCCTGATGCAAACCGAGCAATCGAACACTGAATTCCACTATTACGGGGCCGATCAGCCTTTCGCCCACCCCGCGCCACCTTCGCTGAGTACCGTGCCACCGGGGGCGTACATCCCGACCTCACCCCAAACGTTCATTCCGGTGTCCAGCGAGCACGTGTTTTCCGACTCGCAGTTGCCGACGGTAGCGGATGCCACCGTGCGCGTGTTCATCCGCACCTACGATCAGGTGCGTGGCGTCTACGTGAACCAGGAGGTCATCGATCCGACCTGCATGCTGGCCTGCCTGAGTGCGCCGGGGCCGTCCTTGTAACCCGGCCGCTCTCGCTTACCACTGCCGCTTGTCCGGACGCGCCAGGCCGAGTTTCTCGATCCGGTAACGCAACATGTCGCGGCTCAGGCCCAGCAGTCGAGCGGATTTGGTGACGTTCCAGTCGGTCTTGTCGAGCATCTTGCGCACCATGTCGCGTTCGACTTCCGGCAGGTTCATCGACTCGCTGCCGTTGTAGGTCGGGCGTGGTTCGCTCGGTGGCATTTCATGCGCAAACATTGGCGGCTCGTCCACCAGGCTCATGCAGACGTTGAGCTGGTGCGCGGCGATGGTGTCGTTCTGTGCCAGCAACACCGTTTGCTCGAGCATGTTGCGCAACTCACGCACGTTGCCCGGCCAGGTGTAATTGAGCAGCAGCTCTTCGGCCTGATCGCTGAAATGCAGGTTTGGCTTGCCATAGCGTTTGCCATGGGCCGCCAGGAAGTGTCTGGCCAGCAGCAGGATGTCTTCGCCACGGGCGTAAAGGCGTGGCACCTTGATCGAAATGATGCGCAGGCGAAAAAACAGGTCGCGGCGGAATTTGCCCTGCTGGACCATTTGTTCCAGGTTGCAGTTGGTGGCGCTGATCACCCGCAGATCGACTTTGCGTTCCTTCACCGAACCGACCCGGCGGATGGTCCGGTCTTCCAGCAGTTTCAGCAGTTTGGCCTGCAGAATCAAATCCATCTCGCCGATTTCATCGAGGAACAGTGTCCCGCCATCCGCCGCTTCCACCAGCCCCAGTCGACGATCCTTGGCATCGGTAAAGGCGCCCTTCTCGTGACCGAACAGCTCGGATTCCACCAGATTGGACGGAATCGAGGCGCAGTTGAATTCAATGAACGGGCCTTTGCTGCGTGGGCCATCGAAATGCAGCGCCCGGGCGACCAGCTCTTTGCCCGTGCCGGTCTCGCCTTCCACCAGGACCGGGGGCAGATCGCTGTTGGCCATGCGTCGCTCGGCGTCGAGCAGCTGGGCGATGGTGCCCTTGAGGTAAACCATGGGCGCGGAATCGCCGATCAGCGCCTGCACCCCGGATTTCTGCGCCTCGCGCTCCTGATAGAACGACAGTGTGCGTTCCATCCGGTCGGTGGCCAGGGCCTTGTCCAGCAGCAGTTTGAGTTCGGGCAGGGCCACTGGTTTGGTGACGTAGTGAAAAGCGCCCTCTTTCATCGCCACCACGGCGTCTTCGACATTGCCGTAGCCAGTCATCATGATCACTTTCAGATCCGGCGCGCTGATGCGCAGCTTCTGGATCAGCCCGTGGCCGCTCATGCCTGGCAACGAGTTGTCGGTGAGCACGACATCCGGTGCGAAGGTCTTCAGTTGCTCCAGTGCATCCTCAGCCGAGTGGCAGACTGTAACCTCGAAGTCTTTGCGCTCCAGGTAGGTCTGAATATTCTCGGCGAGGAGCTCATCATCCTCGACCAGCAGTATGCTGTGTTCCATATTCCCCTCCCGTTGCCACTTTGAAATTGAGACAAACGCGGGTTCCTTCCTGCTCCTGGCTGGTCAGTTCGACCGAGCCATCGAAACGCTCCATTATTCTTTTGACCAGGGCCAGGCCCACGCCCAGTCCCCCTTGTTTGGTGGTGAAAAATGGCTTGAAGACCATTTGCTGCTGCTGTTTGCTCATGCCCTTGCCGGTGTCATTAAGAATCATGCACACCTCATCGGCCGTCGGCTGTTCAATATCGATACTCAACACGCCGCCCTTGGGCATGGCTTCCAGAGCGTTGGCAAACAGGCTATTGAGAATTTGCGTGAGCAGCACCTGTTGGCTGACGACCGCAGGGACTGTCGTGGGGATGAATCGCACCTCGACGTTCGAGCGTTTGATCTGCGGCTCGAACGCACTCAGGGTGTCGTCGATGGCCAGGACCAGATCCACATGTTCGAAGTCGTCGTTAACCGGTCGCAACGACACCAGCAGTTCACGGACCCAGCGCGACATGCGGTCGACCTGGTTGATGATGTCGCCGATGTTTTTCTGCGCCGTCTGGCTGGCGATTTCCTGGGCCAGTTCGGCGCTGGAACGAATGTTCGCCAGCGGATTGCGCAGGCTGTGCGCCACCGCCGAAGACATTTCGCCGAGGGCGACGAAGGTTTCATTGGCCACCAGTTGTTTTTGCTGGCTCTGCAACAGCATGGCCGCCCGGCGCACGATCCAGAACAGCCCCAGGTAGATGACCGCCCCGCCGAGCAACGTTGTCAGCCAGATCTCCTTGAAACCGCGCTGGATCCGTTCAACCAGATCCACCGGTTCCTTGTAGATCTCGACCATGGCGATCACTTTGCTTTTGTCGGCGTTGAACATCGGAATGTAGTTCTCGATGAACAGGTATTGGGGCTCTCGCAACAGACGCTGCTCGGGCCGTTCCCCATCGATTTCGTGATAGCTGGTGGAAACCGCTGTTTTCATCTCGAAGGACTCGTCCAGTTCCTCGTCATCTTCGATGCGCACACCGATCAGTTCCGGGTTGGTCGACCACACCACCGTGCGATCCAGGGCGTATACCGTGGCCAGCAGAATGTCCGGCAAATGCTCGACATGATCGAGGAACTCGATGCGCGACGAGGCACGGGCACCAGGGTCGACGTCGGGGTAAGCATTGTCATTGCGGGGGTCGAGCATTTCGGCCATGGTTCTGGTCGGCGTGATCGACGCGTGACGAACTTCGGCTTCACCAATGGCCTGGATAAACTGCGCTGTCAGCATCGAGTCGCGCTCGATGCTCTCTTCAACCACGAAGCGTGTAGAGATATAACCGAGCCCCAATGCCACCGCGGCAATGATGAAAAAGCTCGCCAGGGAAAACCAGCGGACAAGATTGAAGGGCGGACGCCAATCCTTGCCTTCTGCGGCTGCCGGTGTTGTCGGCGCCGCGGTTTTTTGTTCTTCCAGTGTCTGCATGGGACTGTCCTGGTGGCGGATCTGCAAGCCTTTTCTGCTGTGTTTCGAATCAGTGTAGGTGGCATTGCTCGCAATGCCTGAGCAATGAAGCTATTTAGCCACTATTGCACCGTAGCCTTGGCGGGGCCGGCGATTGCGTTGCGGTGTTCGGGCTCATCGTTGCCGGCCGCCAACGCGCTGGCCGGCGGATGCTGGCGATCGGTTTGTGCTGGTAAAAATGCGATGACCGACTGCGCGGCATGTTCATCCATGCGCAGGTTGGACATCGGGATCTTGTCGAAACGCTCGAACAGAAAGCGCACCTGCCGACCGTCCTGGTCGGTCAGCAAGGTGTTGGGGACATAGTCGCCACTCCATGGTGTGGCGGTATCGGCGACGGCGGTTTCTTTCGCCGGTACGGGTGTCGGTGGCGCCGGTTTCGCGACCAGCAACTGGCTGGCCAGTAAACAGACCGACAACACCAACACCAGGTGCATGCCCAAGGCACGTGAGCGAGTCGAAACTGCGTTTGTGGCCATCACCAACCGCCTCGAATACGGGAAGGGGTGATGGGAGGATTGCAAGGAGCTCGCCATCTTTGTAACTGTTTTATACAAAAACACTAACAGCTTAAAAAACAATCGTTTATCGATATCAATGCATCACGACCGTAAAAACGACTGGGGAATGTCACCCGCTAACGGGGAAAGCCATTCCCCATTTTCAAGGGATTAACTTGAACACCAGTCGCACGCTGGTGCCCTCGCCTTCACGACTATCGAGCGCCACCGAGCCGCCAAAGCGCTCCATGATCCGCTTGACCAGCACCAGCCCGACACCGAGCCCGCCCTGCTTGGTGGTGAAAAACGGTCGGAACGCCATGCGCCGTTGTTCTTCGGTCATGCCTTTGCCGGTGTCGCTGATCGTCACACACACCCGCCGGGAATCGCAGGGGTCGAGAGCGATCGTCAACGTACCGCCAGCGTCCATAGCCTCCAGCGCATTGGCCAGCAAGCTGTTGAGAATTTGCGTCAGTTGCACGTATTGACTCAAGACCATCGGTGTCTCTTTGGGGGTGAACACCACCGTGACCCGACCCTTGGCGATCTGCTGTTCGAACGCGTTGAGGCTGTCGTGTAGCACCGCGACCAGGTTGACCGGTTCGGCTTCGTCGTTGAGCGGCCGCAAGGATTGCAGCAATTCCCGGACCCACTTCGACATGCGGTCGACCTGACCGATGATGTCGTTGATGTTTTTGTGCGCCGGACCACTGTCGAACTCCAGCGCAAGCTCGGCGCTTGAGCGAATGGTCGCCAACGGATTGCGCAGGCTGTGGGCCACCGCTGAGGACATCTCGCCCAACGCCACGAACGTTTCGTTGGTGATCAGTTGCTTCTGTTGCGTCGCCAGCAAAATCGCTGCACGCCGCACGATCCAGTACAACCCCAGGTAAATCAGCCCGCCGCCCAACGCCGTCGCCAACCAGATCAACACCAGCCCACGCTCGATGCGATTGATCAGGTCCTTGGGCTCCTTGTAGATCTCGACCATCGCCGTAACGTTGTTGCCTTCGGCATCGAACAGCGGAATGTAGTTTTCGATGAAGATGTATTCCGGCGGTGTGATGAACTTCTGTTCCATGCGGGCATGGTCGACGTCGTGGTAACTGGCCGATACCGGCGTCTTCGAGGCGAAGGCCTTATCCAGGTCTTCATCGACATGAATGGTGGTGCCCATCAGGGCCGGGTTGGTCGACCAGATAATCATCCGGTCTGGGGCGTAAATATTGGCCAGGATGACGTCGGGCAAATGTTCGATGTGATCGAGAAATTCCCCCCGGGCGTTGGCCCGGGCCATCGGATCGACGTCGGGAAAATCCCGGTCTTTGCGCGGGTCGAGCAACTCGCCCATGGTCCGCACGTTAGGGATTGCAACGTGGCGGACTTCGGCGGCGGCGATTGCCTGAATGAACTGTGAGGTCAGCAACGCATCGCGCTGCACGCTTTCGGTAATCACGAATTTGGTGGACACCGAGCCCAACGCCACCGCCACCGTACCGATCACCGCCATGCTGATCAGCGAAAACCAGCGCAGCAGGTTGAACGGCTGTTTGCGCGTGCTCAATCGCATGTCGGCCTTGTCGGTGGCCAGGGTTTTGGCAAGCGTGGTCATTGGATGTTGTTCCCGGAAAAGCCCTATAGGGTTTATAGCCCACTGCTGGCAATTTGCCCGGCTGCCGGGTCTTTTCCCCCTCCCCGGTTCCCCCGACTTTCCCGTTGCCCAATCTCCCCCAATGCTGGGGAAAGAGGCCCGTTCCCACAATCGGGGAAGTGCCATCACTTATTGACGAAACACCTTTGTTCCGGGCCTCTCATGGCCATTTTTACCGGTTGGCATGGGAGTTGCCGAAGACCTGTCAACTGACCCACATCCAAGGGGCAGGTACTCTGATAGAGGGAATACACATGCACCCTTTACTGTCCAAAACCGCGATCGCACTGGCTGTGACCGCTCTGGCCCAAGGCGCTGCCCAGGCGGCGTTGTTTGCTGTAGATCCCGGTCCCTATTTGCCAGCCACCGGTGGGTTCGCTGCCTGGTATCAGGACTCCCACGGCCGAACCCTCGACTTGTGCTTATCAAAAGCCGTCAGTTCCAGGGTTCCAGGTGCACCCGGTGCGCCGAGCTACATGTGCGTCCTCAATCCGGCTCCCGGCGTTTTCGACGACACGCAGCCCATCGCTTTCCCAAGCAACTTTCCCGATGAAACGTTCTGGTTCACTGGCGACGGCGCCATCGTCGACGCCGCCCGTGGCATCGACCTGACCTACGTTAGCGCTATTGAAGCCGCCTTCGCCGCGGAAGAAGTGAAAGAAGGCGACCAGGTCAGTTTTGGCCGAATCCGCATTCGGGTCGATGTGCCCACTGCCGGTGTCTACACCATCACTCACCCTTACGGCGTAGACATATTTGACGTTCCCGCCGCTGGAACCCGTGCGATCAACATGACCCGGGACATCGGCATCGGCTCGCCGCAAGCCTACGACGGCGCGCTCAGAAGCGACATCGGTCCATTCCTGCGCAGCGTCAACGGCCCCTACACCGAGACCAACCCGGTCACCGGTGCCGCCGAACAATTCATTGGCGATCCGAACCTGGCCGAGGCCTTCACCGGCAGTCCTTTCAACACCAACTTCATCCGCATCGAAGGCCCTAATGGACTGGATTTGCGCACGACGGTAATGACCATTTCCGGCAAGCTGTCGACGGTAGTGCGCCCCACTCCGATCATTGCCGAGCGCAGCACCTACTCGCGCAAAGCCGGTGCCAGTGCACCGGAGGCGCAACAGGACGTCTTCGTCATGGCCCCGCCGCCACCGGCCACCGTGACCCTCGACAGCAACAGCCCGGTGCTGAACCTGACCGAGGCCGATACCACCGGCCACTGGTACGCGCAGTCCGCCACCAACCCGACGCTGCCGAGCACCCTTGCGGTAACCGCCGACAACCACCTGGCCATTCCCACCAGCACGCCGACCTCCATCTCCATGCCGTTGACCGACCTGGTGGTGATCTCGCAGGCGCAGTACAGCCTGAGCAGCGGGCAGATCAGCGTCGTGGCCTCGACCAGCGATGAAACATCGCCACCGGTCCTGACCGTCACCACCGGTACCGGAGTCGCCATCGGCGCGCTCAGCGGCGACGGCGCGGTGAAATCGCTGTCGACCGGCATCTCGCCGATTCCACCGGCCAAGGTTCGAGTGACGTCATCCAATGGCGGCAGCGATACCGAAGAAGTGGTCGTCGTGCAATGAACGCACATATGCCCAGATCCTCATCAGGAGGCATCATGAACAAATTGCCACGCCTGGCGCTCAACGCCCTGGGACTGACTTTATCGTTGTCCGGCAGTGCATTCGCGCAACTCGCTGCCGTCGACCCTGGCCCCTACACCTATGCCACGGGGAAATTCCCCATGTGGTATCAGGACAACAATTCGCTGTCGCTGGAACTGTGCCAGTCGCGGGCGACCAGTTCGCGGTCACCTGGCGCTCCTGGCGCGCCAGCCTACATGTGCATCCTGAATCCGGAACCCGGGGTTTATGACGACACCCTGCCGATGGTATTTCCGGATAACTGGCCACCGGAAACCTTCTGGTACCTCGCCGAAACCACTATCGCCGATGTCGGCGGGTATGGCGTCGACGCCTATGTGGCCGGGATCGAAGCGGCCTTCGCGGCGGAAAACCCGGTCGACGGCGATCAGGCAAGCTTCGCGCGGATTCGCCTGCGGATAAACGTACCCGTGGCGGGCACCTACACCATTACTCACCCGTATGGCGTGGAAACGGTCAATGTCACCACGCCGGGTCGTCGGGCGATCAACATCACTCGCGACATCGGCATCGGCGCGCCGGGCAACTTCGCCGGCGCGCTCAATGGTGAAGTCGGGCCCTTCCTGCGCAGTGTCAACGGCCCTTACACCGAAGTGAACCCGGACACCGGCGCCATCGAGACGTTCGTGGGTGACCCGAACCTCACCGAAGCGGTCACCGGCAGCCCCAACAACACCAACTTCCTGCTTGTCCAGGGCCCACCCGGGACCATCCAGACCACGCTCTTTACCGTGTCCGGCAAAGTCCTCGACAGTCGTGCACAAACCCCTGCGGAAATCAGCCGCGCGACGTACCGTCGCGTTGCTACAGGCCCGGGCACCAGCAGTACCCGGGTAGAAGTGTTCGGCAAATCGTCGAACAACTCGAGCCTGTGCTTCCGCGAAACCGTGGCCCTGGTTCCCGGACCACCGCAGACGCCATGCCTGACCAGCATGCTCGGCGATAACACCGGCCAGTTCTTCGGCCACCGTCTGACCGGCAGCACCGTGCCGCCGGTGGTTGTGCTCACCGCGACCGACCCGACGAGTACCACCCGGCCGACAGCGGTCTCGAGCAAAGTCTCCGACGTGGTCAAAGTACAAACCGCTCGCTACAGCTGGAGCAACCAAAGCCTGCTGATCGAAGCCACCTCGTCCGACGAAGTGGTCGTGCCGGACATGGTTGCCCAGGGTTACGGACGGCTGACCAAGTCCGGCACCCTGCAGCGCCTGACCGTCGCCGACCTGCCTCAACCACCGGCCACCGTGACGATCAAATCGGCCTCCGGTGGCAGCGATACCGAGCCCGTCGTCGTGGTCGGCACCGCGCCGGACACCGGTGAAAACCAGGCCCCGGTTGCTGTCGCTGACAGCGGTAGCACAAGCTTCGGCTTGCCGATAACCCTCAATCTGCTGACCAACGACAGCGACCCGGACGGCGACACACCACTGAGCATCACCGCGCTGACCCAACCAGCCGACGGCCAGGGTTCCGTGGCATTGAGCGGTACCACGGCCGTCGTCTACACCCCGCCAGCCGTGGTCAATGCACCGCTGACCACGACCTTCACCTACAAGGCGCAAGACATCAAAGGCCTGGCCTCGACCGCTGCTGCGACCGTGACCATCACCGTGGCACCTAACCAGCCTCCAGTGGCCGTCGCCGACAGCATTGCGACCCTGGGTGTGTCGATTCCAATCAACGTGCTGGCCAACGACACCGATCCGGAAGGCAACGTGCCGCTCGCAATCGCCAGTTTCACTCAACCACCGCTCAATCGCGGCTCGGTGACCAGCAACGGCACCACCCTGACCTATAACCCACCGGCCACGGTCACCACGGCGTTCACCACGACCTTCACCTACATCGCCCGGGACAGCTTCGGCGCCCTGGCGACGTCACCGGCCACGGTCACGGTGCAAGTCTCGCCACGACCTGCTGCGGAAACCTTTGCGGTCACGGCGGCCAGTGTGACGGCCCGCTCCAACAACCGCTTCAACTGGGACTTCACGGGGACCTCATCGGTGACCACCGGCAACACCATCACCGTCCAGGTGACCACGCCGACCGGACTGGTAACGCTCGGTAGCACCACGGTGCCGCTCACTGGACGCTGGAGGCTGACCGTGAGCAACAGCACAACGGTGATTCCGTCGGCGAACCCGACAGCCACCATCACTTCGTCCCAAGGCACCGTGCGTACCGTCAACGTCAACGTGCAGTAAACGCTCGCCCCACCGGCCGACCCGGCTGGTGGGGCAAGCCCTCAACCAAAGGACCACGTCCATGAATACGCCGACCGCCGCCCTGCTCTGCCTGCTCCTGCTTTGCAGCAGTGCCGGCGTGCGCGCCGACGACTTGATGGAGAACGACGACCTGGCACCCGGTGCCGATCTCGGCGAGCTGCCACCCCCTGTGGGCCAGCACGCCTTGATCGACCAGAACGGCCAGGCCAACGTCGCGCTGTTGCAACAGAACGGCCAGTCGCTGCTCGGCCAGATCGTGCAGTCAGGCAGCAATCAGGAAGCCTGGATCATGCAACAAGGCAGCGACCTGATGGCTTTGATCAACCAGCAAGGTTCCGGCAACGCCGCGTCGATTACCCAGACCGGCAGCCATAACCGTGCGCAGATTTCCCAAAACGGCAACAACAACGACGCCAACATCGTCCAGGCCGGCACGGGGCAGCAAAGTGCTGTGACCCAGGCAGGTAATGGCATGAGCGTATCGGTCACTCAATATCGCTAAAGCACTGCACCACTTGGAGGTTTCATCATGTTCAAACTGACGCCCCTCACAGCCGCCATCCTGGTCATAGTCAGTGCCCAGGCAATGGCCGATGACAGCGTGTCCACCCAAAACCAGTTCGGTACCGCCAACATCGCCGATGTGAAACAGAGCAGTGCTCCGTTCAGTACCGCCACCCAACAGCAACTCGGCGAGGGCAACGACGCGGCCGCCGTGCAAGACACGGCCACCAGTGTCATTACCCAGACCCAGACCGGGGACTTCAACGCCGGCTATGCCGAGCAACTGTTCGAAGACAACAGCACCATCACCCAGACCCAGACCGGCAGCTTCAACGTCGCCCACGCCAGCCAGTCGATTGGTCTTGGCAATGGCGAAGCCCTGCAGCAACAGGAAGGCACCGGCAACTTCTCGTTCGTCTATCAGGACAGTCAGGAAAACACGTCCGGGCAGACCTTCCAGTTCGGCGACGGCAACGAAGCCAACATCGAACAGATACAACCGGGCATGGCCAACAATGCCGTAATCATCCAGTACGGCACCACCAACTACGCGACTGCCGAACAGATCGGCCACATGAACGGCCAGATCAACATCAACCAGGCCGGCAGCACCAACTACGCCTATGGCGACCAGCGTTATGGCGAAGGTGGCACCCTGACCATCAATCAATATGGCGATGGCAACGGCACCGAAGTCTGGCAGGACACCCAGGTCAACGCCCAGGCCACCATCAACCAATACGGCGGCGCCAACGAAACCATCGTCGATCAGAGCTTCGGCCAGGACAACGTCGCCACCGTGCTGCAAGTCGGTGACCTCAACGCGATCTACGCCGACCAGTTCGAATCGCTCGGCTCCACCGTCGCGCTCTATCAACAGGGCACCGGCAACGTGCACTTCACCTACCAGAGCGGCGACAGCCATGTGCTCAATGCCACGTCGGTGGGTAACGACAACAAGGTCTACGCCAGCAACTGGAAAGGCCCGCAATCGGGTGGCCAGTTCGGCAGCAACCAGCGCGCCACCGTCAACCAGGCCGGCACCGGTAACGTTGCCAGCTTCACCCAGGACGGCATCGGCCACATCATGACCACCAACCAGACCGGCTCCGGTAACAAAACCACGGTCAGCCAGGCCGACTCGTTCAACGAGCTGTACTTCGACCAGAACGGCAGCGACAACATCCTGATCTCCGATCAGCGCGGCACCACCAACCTGGCCCAGGGCAGCACTAACGGCAGCGGTAACAGCACCGAGTTCAATCAGGAAGGCCTGGGCAACCAGGCGTACACCACACAGCTGTACGGCGACGACAACATGATCACCGTCAAACAGGCTGACACCATGAACGTGGCCTACGTCACCCAGGGCGGCACCGGCAACATTGCCAGTGTCGACCAGAGTGGCATGAGCCAGACCGCCAACGTGCAGCAGTTTGGTTCGGCCAACCAGGCAACAGTGTTGCAGCAATAATCGCGCAGCGTAAAAAACCGCGGCCCTCGGGGGAGGGTCGCGGTTTTTTTATGGGCCGGGGCCAGTCAGGCGGGTTCAGGGATGTCCAGTGGCACGGACATGAACTGGTTGATGCGCGAGCGCAGCCAGCGTTCCGCCGGGTCGTTGTCGTGCACCCCGCTCCAGGCCATCGACAACTGTGCCGCTTCGATCTCGAACGGTGGGTCCTCGGCGCGCAAGCCGCAGCCTTCGACCAGCGCACAGGCTGCGTAATCCGGCACCGTGGCAATCATCTCGGTGCCCGCGAGCAATGCCCGCAATCCACTGAACTGCGGCACGCCGAGCACCACTTTGCGGCAGCGTCCGACCTTGGCCAGGTCCAGATCGATATTGCCGCTCAGGTCACCGGAAAACGACACCATCGCATGGGGCCGTGCGCAGTACTCGTCCAGCGTCAACGGACCGGGCCGGTCGTCTCCGCGCAGCACCTTGCAAGGAATATCACGCAGTTTCTTACGCTTGGCATTGGCCGGCAGGTCGGTGGTGTAGCTGACCCCGACGGAAATTTCCCCAGACGCCAGCAACGCCGGCATCAACAGATAATTGGCCCGCCGCACCACCACGACAATACCCGGCGCCTCTTCCTGCAACTGGCGCAACAACGGTGGAAACAAGCCGAACTCGGCATCGTCCGAGAGCCCGATGCGGAACACATCGCAACTGGTCGTCGGGTCGAACTCCTTGGCCCGGCTGACCGCTCCGGAAATTACGTCCATCGCCGGCTGCAACTCCTTGAGAATCGCCAGCGCCCGCCCTGTCGGCTCCATGCCGCGACCATTGCGCAACAGCAACGGATCGTCGAACAGATCGCGCAACCGACCGAGCGCCGCACTCACCGCGGGTTGGCCCATGAACAGCTTTTCTGCAACGCGGGTCAGGTTCTTTTCGAACATCAGCGCTTCGAAAATCACCAGCAGGTTCATGTCGACGCGGCGCAGATCGTTACGGTTCATAGACACGGGTTCCTTGTGAGTGAGTTCAGTCAGCTTCGAGTGTGCCGATTGTGTCTGACTTTATTCAAGACATCCCGTAACGCAGAAGGAATTAACAACGTTTAACTCGCATGCCAGAGCCCTTGGATCAAAGAATGAAGCCTACTGACACGGACCTTCGCCATGGCTCACTTCCAGCAAACCGCCGCCCGCGCGACCGTCACCGAAGCACCAAAGAAAAACGCTGGCGGCCTCAGCCCCCAGCGCGAACGGTTGGTGAAACAACTTATTCTCGAACGCCTCGGTGAAACCCTTGAGGTCACCGAACTGGCCCAGGCCTGTGCCTTGTCACGCAGCCATTTCTCCCGTGCCTTCAAAACCAGCACCGGCTGCTCGCCTCAAGAGTGGATTCGCCAGCAACGCATCGCCCGCGCCAAGCTGCTGATCCAGCACACCGACCTGAGCCTGACGCAAATCAGCCTGGAGTGCGGCTTCTGCGATCAGGCACACTTCTGCCACATGTTCACCCGCAGTGAGGGCATCAATCCGTTTGCCTGGCGTTGCAAGGTCATGCGCGACATCAGAAGCTCGTGCGAGCCTGCTCGCGAAGGCGGCCATGCCGGCGACATCCATGTTGGAAATGCCGGCCCCCTCGCGAGCAGGCTCGCCCACAGGGGATCTGCGACGAACACAAGATCTGTGCCTGGCAAACATTCATTGTAGGAGCCGGCTTGCTGGCGATAGCGGTGCAGCAGTCAACGGTGATGCTGAATGTGCGACCGTCATCGCGAGCAAGCTGGCTCCTACAGTTGATTGGTGTCGTATACGAGATTGACGTACGCCGCCGATCCCTTGTGGGAGCGAGCCTTGCTTCAGCCCAACGGCACCAACCGTTCCAGCGCGTCCGCCACCCCACGCCCATAAGCCGGATCAGCCTTCGTGCAGTTATCGATGTGCCGCTGGCGAATCAACTGCGGAACACCGTTCATGGCCCGTGCGGTGTTTTCAAACAACAGCTGTTGACGCGCCGGGTCCAGCAGACGGAACAGGTTGCCCGGCTGCTCGTAATGATCCTCTTCAAGCCGATGATCATAGTGCTGGGCAAAGCCCTCCAGCGGCAGCGGCGGCTCTGACAATTCCTTGGAATCCTCCCATTCGCCGACGCTGTTCGGGAAATAACTGGCCGTTCCGCCCAGATTGCCGTCGGTGCGCATGGCGCCGTCACGGTGGTAACTATGGTGCGGGCAGCGCGGTGCATTGACCGGGATGTGATTGAAGTTCACCCCCAGTCGATAGCGCTGGGCATCACCATAGGAAAACAGCCGCGCCTGCAGCATGCGGTCCGGCGAAAAGCTGACGCCCGGTACCACGTTGGCCGGCGAGAATGCCGCCTGTTCGATCTCGGCAAAATGGTTCTCGGCGTTGCGGTTGAGCTCCATGGTGCCGACTTCGATCAACGGGAACTCGCCGTGTGGCCAGACCTTGGTCAGGTCGAACGGGTTGTGCCGATAGTGGATGGCCTGCTCTTCTTCCATGACCTGGATGCACAGTTTCCAGCGCGGAAAATGCCCCTGCTCGATGTTCTCGTACAAATCCCGCAGATTGCTTTCCCGGTCCTGGCCGACCACCACCGCAGCCTCGGCATCGGAGAGGTTTTCGATGCCTTGCTGGCAGACGAAATGAAACTTCACCCACACCCGCTGGTTGTCCCGGTCGATCAGGCTGAAAGTGTGGCTGCCGAAGCCGTGCATGTGGCGGAAACTGGTGGGAATACCACGATCACTCATGACAATCGTCACCTGGTGCAACGCCTCGGGCAGCAGCGTCCAGAAATCCCAGTTGCTGGTGGCATTGCGCAGGCCGGTGCGCGGGTCACGCTTGACCACATGGTTGAGGTCAGAAAAACGCAGCGGATCGCGAAAGAAAAACACCGGGGTGTTGTTGCCGACGATGTCCCAGTTGCCTTCGTCGGTGTAGAACTTTACTGCGAAACCACGGATGTCACGCTCGGCATCCGCGGCACCGCGTTCCCCGGCCACCGAGGAAAAACGCACGAACAGCGGGGTCTGCTTGCCCACTGAGCTGAAGATATTTGCTTTTGTGTAACGAGTGATGTCATTGGTGACGGTAAAGGTGCCATAAGCACCCGCACCCTTGGCGTGCATACGCCGCTCAGGGATGAGTTCACGGTCGAAGTGAGCGAGTTTTTCCAGCAACCAGATGTCTTGCAGGAGCGCCGGACCGCGTGGCCCGGCGGTCTGGATATTGAGGTTATCGGCTACCGGGGCGCCGGTGGCGTTGGTCAGCTTTTTCATGAATGGATTCTCAATGGACTGCGGCTCATCAGGAGCGAAAACCGACGCTGATCTACGCCCGCGTCGGGGTGTATCAACCCGTGGGTAACGCCGTCGGCGTATTGGGGCAGACATTCAGCGTAGAACCTTTCCACGATATTGCTGGCGCGATGCCCGACGGTGCGCAAACGCAGCAGTCGAGACAGGCACCGCACAGTCATCCCGAAAGCACCTTGCATGGATTGAAAAACCTGAGGAACATGCTCGCAAACCGCGAACTAGACGGATGCAGGCAGGAGCGTGTTGTTGACCCTTTCCCATGAGCGGGCCGTGCTTTTCGGCCCCTACAGAATCTACCCTGAACAACGCCTGGTGATGGAGGCTGATCAGCCCCTGCGCCTGGGCAGGAGGGCCATGGATATTTTGCTGATCCTGTTGGAGCACGCCGGGAACGTGGTCAGCAAGCAGCAACTGATCGCCGAAGTCTGGCCCAACAGCGTGGTCGAAGAAATCAACCTGCGCGTGCACATGGCAGCCCTGCGCAAAGCCCTCGGCGACGGTCAGGCCGGGCAACGCTACATCATTACCGTGGCCCAGCGCGGCTACAGTTTTGTCGCGCCTTACTCGCTGGAGCAGGTCGGGCAACATCCGGTCTGCCCTCCCAAGGTAACGAACGGTCATAACCTGCCCTTGCGCCGCACCCGCCTGATCGGTCGCCAGGCATTGGTCGACAACCTCGTGGCGCAACTGCCGCGACAGCGTTTCATCACCCTGATCGGCCCCGGCGGTATCGGCAAAACCACCTTAGCCTTGCGCGTCGCTGAACAATTGATCGGCCGCTACCGCGACGGCATTCGGCTGCTCGACCTCGCCCCTGTCAACGACCCGTTGCTGATCCCCGGCCATTTGGCCGCGCTGCTTGACCTGTCCCTGCACGACAACGAACCGATGAGCGATCTCGCGACCTTCCTGCGCGATCGGCAGATGCTGCTGGTGATCGACAACTGCGAACACCTGATCGACAGCGTCGCGCTGCTCTGTGAAAGCCTGCTGCGCGGCGCGCCGCACTTACACATTCTGACCACCAGCCGCGAGAGCCTGCGGGCCGAGGGCGAATTCGTCCAGCGCCTGGAGTCCCTGGACTGCCCTCCGCCCGCTGCCGAGCTGGACCGCACCCGGGCGCTGACCTTTTCCGCGTTGCAGTTGTTCGTCGAGCGCGCCATGGCCAGCCATGACAGTTTCGAACTGAGCGATGCCGAGTTGCCACTGGCTATCGACATCTGCCGGCGTCTCGACGGCATTCCTCTGGCCCTGGAACTGGCGGCGGCACAAGTCGCCAGCCTTGGCCTCGACGGTTTGCTCACGCAACTGCAAGACAGTTTTCGTCTGCTCACCCACAGCGGCCAGTCGGCGCTCGCCCGGCACCAGACGCTGCACGCCACGCTGGACTGGAGCTTTGAACTGCTCAACACCTGCGAACAAACCTGCTTGCGCCGATTGGGTGTGTTCCGTGGCGGCTTTACCCTGGCGTCGGCCGCGGCGGTGATCGTCGGCGAACAGATCGCGCCGCGCGAGGTGTTTGGCTCGATCACGCAACTGGTGGCCAAGTCCCTGTTGAGCGTGGACGTCGGTGACGAAGAGGTGTTCTACCGCCTGCTCGACACCACGCGCAGCTATGCGCTGAAAAAACTCGAACAGGCCCGCGAGTTGCCCGACACCCGAGCGCGCCATGCAAAACGCTGCCTGGCGCTGATGCAACAAGCGCAGACCGATTGGGAACACATCCCCACAGCGCTGTGGATCGAGCGCTATGCCCGGGGCCTTGAAGACATCCGCGCGGCGCTCGATTGGGGCCTCAATGCCCGCGGACCCGAGGCGTTGGCGATTCGCCTGACCGCGGCGTCCACGCCCCTCTGGCAGGAACTGTCGCTGCTCAAGGAACACGGTGGTTACGTGCGCAAGGCCCTGGCCATGCTGGATGCATCAGCAGAGCCCTGTCTGCCACTGAAAATGTCCCTGAAACTGGCGCTGGGCAGCGCCTGCTATCACGCCCAGGGCGGCAGCGCTGAAACCATTGGCGCCTTCGTCACCGCACGAACCCTGGCCAGACAGTGCCAGGACGTGGTCGGAGAATTGCGCGCCATCTCCGGTCATCTGGCGGTCAATCTCAGTTGTGGCAACTATCAAATGGCCCTGGAACAGAGTCAGCAATTTGATCGGCTGGGGCTGGACGGCGATCCGCTGCTGTCGCTGAGCATGCATCGTTTGCGGGTGCTGGCCCTGCACTTCGCCGGGGATCAGCATCGGGCTCGGGTGAATGCCGAGGAAGTGCTCCAGCGCATGGCCCACAGCGGCCATCTCAACCGTTTCACCCATGGTTTTGGCGTGCAATACGACCAGAGCGTCGCCGCCCTGACCATCCTCGCGCGCACCCTCTGGTTGCAGGGGCAACCGGAACAGGCGTGGCGCACGGCGCGGCAGGCATTGGACATCGCATTGCAGATCAACCATGGCACTTCGATCTGCTACACCCTGGCCCTCTCCGGCTGCCTGATCGCCCATTACAACGGCAACACCCGCACCGCCCGTGAGTTGCTGCGGCTGCTGCTGGAACAGGCGCAAAAGCATTCGGTGCAGCTGTTCTACACCTGGGCGCAACACTACGCGCAAGTGATCGACAGCGCAGAGGCGCCACCCTCGCCCCGGGCGGCGGTCGGTCTGATCAAGGAAATCATGGTGACCCTGGACACCGCGCTCGTCGATGACGATTTGCTGCAACGCGCCGACAGCGGTGCCGCGGGCTGGAGCACGGCGGAAATTCTGCGCGCCCGCGCCGATGCGCTGCTGGCCGCCGATTGCCCGGTGAAAAACTGCACCGCCGAAACCGTGCTGATCAAGGCCATCAACGTGGCGAAATCCCAGGGCGCCCTGGCCTGGGAGCTGCGCAGCGCCAGTTCGCTGGCGCGGCTTTGGCAGCGTCAGGGTCGCTACGGGCCAGCCCATACATTACTGGCGCCGATCTATCAGCGTTTCACCGAAGGTCATGCCACGCCCGACTTGAAGGCCGCACGGCACGTGCTCGACGAGCTACAGGGCCACCTGCCGATCTGAGGACCGCGCGTGATTGATGTGACCGGCATAGCGCATTTCGAACGTGCGCAATGCACCGCTGGCTTCGAGTTTTTCCAGGGCATAGCTGCGGGTGGTATTGAGGAAGCGATAGCGACTGATGCCACTGGCCGTTTCCTGTGACAACAGCGACTTGAGCACCAGGTTTTCCAGCGCGCGGGTCAGGCTCGCCGGTTGCAGCGTAGCGCAACTGATCACGCCCTTGGCCGCTTGCAGGGTGAACGCCGATTTGAACACCGACAGACGCTGCAACACGGTTTGCTCCTGCGGACTCAGCCGCTCGTAGCTCCAGTCGAGGGCCGCCTTGAGGGTCTGGTGTCTGGGCACCGCGGTGCGACGTCCTTGGGTCAGCAGTTGAAAACAGTTGTCCAGTTGCGCCCGCAAGCCCACCAGCGCCAACGCATCGATCTGCGCCGCCGCCAATTCAATCGCCAGGGGCAAGCCATCGAGCCGCCGACAGATTTCCCGCACCGCCTTGAGATCCTGTTCGCGCAGGGCAAAACCCTGCTGGCGTGCCCGGGCACGGCTGACAAACAATTGCACCGCCGAATAGCCCATGCACTCTTCGACACTGCGTAGCGCCGATGCCGGTGGCACCACCAGCGGCGGCAACGGCAGCAGCGTTTCCCCCGGGGCCAACAGCGGTTCGCGACTGGTAACCAGCAGCGACAGGCACGGTGCCGAGGACAGCAATGCTTCGATCAACGTCCGGCAACTGTCCTGCAAGTGTTCACAGTTATCGAGGATCAACAGCGCATGCCATGAGCCCAAGGCTTCGAGGGTCGTGCCAGTGTCCAGACCGAGGGTGCGCGTCAGGTGATCAACCACCTGCGCCGGATCGTCGATCATCGCCAGATCCACCAGCCACACGCCATCGCGATAGTGCTGCAACAACAGTTCGGCGGCCCGCAACGCCACGGTGGTCTTGCCGATACCACATGGCCCGACCAGGGTCATGAAGCGCCGCGACGGCAGCAGGCGTACCAGGTTGCCAACCACCGCATCACGCCCGGTGACCGGGGTCAGTCGCGCCGGTAAATTGTGCCGGGGTTGATAGGGGGTTTCGATCGGCAGCGGTATTGCCGGCGATGCGGACTGCACCGAGGCGACAAAACTGTAGCCGCGCTGGGGTACGGTGACGATGTAGCAGTCACCGTTCTGCCCGTCGCGAAAGGCCCGGCGCAGTGCGGCAATGTGCACGCGCAGGTTGATGTCCTCGACAACCGAGCGCGGCCAGACTTGAGCGATCAACGCTTGCTTGCTGACCACCGAGCCCGCGTGCTCGACCAGCACTTGCAGGATATCCAGGGCCCGACCGCCCAAACGCAGCGGCTGGTCACCGTGCAAGACCAGTCGCTGGTTGAGGTGGAACGCGTAGGGGCCGAAGCGCAGTACCGTTTCACCGTGAAAATCTCTAAGGCTGTTCATGCTTCTCCCACAGGAACCTGCCCGGCACGTGGGTCCATCCAGGCTCCGTACCGTCCATGCAAAGAGTTCAACGGTATCTTGGCAGGCCTCGGCGAAGGTACAACTGCCACGGGGGGAGCGTCACGGCCATAACGGTGCGCGCGACGGCCAAGGAGGCTAGCTGAATTGCTCGCGGTACTGGGTCGGGGTGAGGCCAAGTTTTTCTCCGAACAGAAAACGCATGTGCCGCACGCTGCCGAAGCCACTTTTGAAAGCCACGGTCTTGAGCGGCAGCTCCGTGGTTTCCAGCAGATTCCTCGCGCAATCGATGCGTGCACTTTGCAGAAACTCCATGGGCGTCATGTTCACTTCCCGGGCAAACACCCTGGCGAAGTGACGCGGGCTCATGGTCGCCAGACTGGCCATGCGTTCGATGCTGAAGGCTTCGTCGAGGTGTTCGAGTACGTGATTCTGCACGCGGGTGATCGCCGTTTCGTGGGGCGCCACCGCCGCCATCAGCGGGCTGAACTGCGCCTGGCCACCCTGGCGTTTCATCACCACCAGTAACACTTTGGCCACATCCTGGGCAACTTTTTTGCCATGGTCCCGAGCGACCACCGACAGCGCAAGATCGATGCCGGCGGTGACACCACCGGAGGTGATCAGGTTGCGGTCCTGAATAAAGATCTGGTCGGTTTCGACGGTGGCCGACGGGAATGCCTTGATCAGGCGTTCGGTGTAATGCCAATGCGTGGTCACGCGATACCCGTCGAGCAGCCCCGCATGCCCGAGCACAAACGCCCCGGTACAGATCGAGCCGTAACCGGCGGACCGGCCAATGTTGTGCCTGAGCCAGTCAAGCAACGGCGGATGTTTTTCGTTGTAGGCACCGGGGCCACCGGGCACCAGCAGCAAGTCATAGCCGTCGCAGGCCTGATCGATAAACAGGTCGGCGTGCACGCTTACACCGTTGGAGGCCCGCAATGCGCCCGGCTCGGTGCCGATGGTCGTCAGCACGTAGTGATCGTCGGGTTTGAGATAGCGATTGGCGATGGAAAACACCTCCAAGGGGCCTGCCATGTCGAGCAGGAGGAAGTCGGGGAACAGCACCATTGCCACGGTTTTCATGGGTTAGAGATCACAGTAATTGAACAAAAGGCTTAGCGAACGCGGTTCCCTGTGGGAGCGGGCTTGCTCGCGACAGCGGTGGATCAGTCGACACAAGTATTGAATGTGAAGCAGCCATCGCGAGCAAGCTCGCACCCACAGGTTTTGATGCTGTTCATTATGGCCGTATCGGGTGAAATCGGCGATTAAATCCACCCATGACTGTCAACTCAAAAGAGACAGTATTTCAATTTCCATCTACTTATTGCATCTCAGGGTAACCATTAACCTTCTCCTCACTCGGACGAATCAACGTCCCCGCAGGAGATTCCATCATGCTGACCCTTCGCAAAGCTTCTGATCGTGGCATGGCCAACCATGGCTGGTTGAAGTCGTTCCACACCTTTTCCTTCGCCAACTACCGCAACCCGAAAGAACAGGGTTTTTCCGACCTGCTGGTGATCAATGATGACCGTGTCGCCGCCGGCAAAGGTTTCGGCCAGCACCCGCACCGCGACATGGAGATTTTTTCCTATGTGCTCGAAGGCGCGCTGGAACACAAGGACACCCTGGGCACCGGTTCGGTGATTCGCCCCGGTGACGTGCAGTTGATGAGCGCCGGCAGCGGCGTGGCCCACAGTGAATACAACCACTCGGACACCCGGCCCGTGCACTTCCTGCAAATCTGGATCGTGCCGCAGGTCAGTGGCGCCAAACCGCGCTATCAGCAAGAGCACTTCAGCACGCAGAAAAAACGCGGTCGCCTGCAATTGATCATCTCGCCCGACGGTGCCAAGGGTTCGCTGAAGGTGCGCCAGGATGCGCGGGTGTATGCCGCCCTGATAGACGGCAAGGAAAGCGCCACCCTGGAACTGGCCGCCGACCGCTATGCCTACGTGCATGTGGCACGCGGCAGTGTCGAACTCAACGGCATGCCGTTGCAGGAAGGCGACGGCGTGCGGGTTCGCAAAGAACAGGTGCTGACCTTGAACAACGGCGTGGATGCCGAAGTACTGGTGTTCGACCTGCGCCCGCAGGAACTGCCTGAAATGCCGTAACCGAAGAGATCGCAGCCTCGCTCCCCGAGGCTGCGATCTTTTATTCACCCGTCCCGGCAAACCCCGCAACAATCTCGTCAATCACCACCCGCACCCTGGCGGTATGCCGCAAATCGGCGTGGGTCACCAGCCAGATGTCATACGGCACCGGATTCGTCCGCTCCGGCCAGAGCCTGACCAGCCCGTCCAACTCGCCCATGTGGATGGGCACCTCCCCTATGCCGATTCCCGCAGCAATGGACCGTCGCACCAGCAGGCTGGAACTCAGACTCGAGACAATTCGCCCGCGACCGATCGGTTCCCCGACCAGCGTCATGTCCTTGCCGCTTTGCAGATACGGCTGATACACCACCAGATCATGCCCGTCGAACGCCGTCCCGGGTTCCGGGATGCCATGCGCCTCGACGTAGGCGTGCGAAGCAAACAATCCCAACGGCCAACGGGCAATCCGCCGGGCGATCAGGTCCGGGTTGTCCGGTCGGGTATTGCGCACCGCGATATCGGCTTCGCGCTTGGCCAGGCTGAGAATTTGCGTCGAAGCGTCCAGTTGCACCCGCACGTCCGGGTGTTGCTGATGCAAACGAGCGATGGCCGGGATCAAAAAATCGATGGCCAGGGTGTCGGTGGTGGTCACCCGCACCGTGCCGGTCAGCCGATCATCCAGCCCCTGTATACGCCGCTCCAACTCCAGCGCCGAATGCTCCATTTTCTCAACCGCCTTCAACGCCGCTTCACCGACAGCCGTCAACGCGTACCCCTCGGAGGTGCGCAGGAACAGCGTCGCGCTCAAGGACTTTTCCAGCGCGGTGATGCGCCGCCCGACCGTAGCCTGATCGACCCCCAGCACCCGCGCCGCGCCCCTGAGCGTCGACTCGCGACAAACCGCCAGAAACACCCGCGCGTCATCCCAATTCACAGCGTTCTCCTAGTGATGCATATTCGCATCACAATAGCGCGAAATCGCTGCGTTAATGCAACGCGAGTTCTGGATAAGCTGGGGGCCATTGAAAATCCTGCAGGAGAGCTCTCATGCTCAGCCCCTCCCCCCCTCCACGCCCAGGGTTCTGGCTGCCGATCTTTGCCGGCCTGTGCGCCAGCCTGGTCAGCATTGGCCTGGCGCGTTTTGCCTACACACCGTTGATTCCCTCGCTGATCGAGGCTCGCTGGTTTTCCGCCAGCGATGTGGTGTCCCTTGGCGCCGCCAATCTGGTGGGTTACTTGATTGGCGCGCTGATCGGTCATCCACTGGCGCGGCATACCTCCAACAACACCGCCCTGCGCCTGATGATGCTGGCAGTGACCCTGGCGTTTTTCGCCTGTGCCTTTCCGTTGTCGGTGAGCTGGTTTTTCGGCTGGCGCCTGCTGTCCGGCATTGCCGGCGGCGCGATCATGGTGCTGGTGGCGGGCACGGTATTGCCACACGTCCCGGCTTCGCGCAAAGGCCTGGCCAGTGGGGCGATTTTTCTCGGGATCGGGCTGGGCATCGCCGGATCGGGGACGATCGTGCCGCCGCTGTTGAGCCTGGGCTTGCAGCAAACCTGGCTCGGCCTTGGTGCGCTGGCGCTGATCCTGACCGTTGCGAGCTGGTTTGCCTGGCCGTCAGCCGCGTCACGAACCACGCCGACGCTCGCCGATGCGAAATCGATCAACCCGAAGGTCTACCTGCTTTTTGCTCAATACGCCCTCATGGCCGTGGGACTGGTGCCGGCCATGGTGTTCCTGGTCGACTACGTAGCCCGCGGGCTCGGTGCAGGGCAGCACGTCGGCGGCCTGATCTGGGTGATGTACGGGCTCGGCGCAATCATCGGTCCGGTCAGTTATGGCTTTTTGGCCGATCGACTGGGCGCGCAGATGAGCATTCGCCTGGTCCTGGTGGTGCAAGCCATTGCCCTTGGCCTGCTGTCGATGTGCAGCGCGTTTACGGCGCTGGCATTGCTGGCGGTGATCCTCGGCTCGTTCCCGCCGGGCATCGTGCCGCTGGGGTTGGCCCGGGTTCACGAACTGATCCCCGAGCATCACCCACAACAGATCGCCTGGAGCCGCGCCACCGTATCGTTCGCCACCTTCCAGGCCATGGCCGGCTTCGCCTACTCGGTGCTGTTCAACGCTAGCGGCGGGCATCACGGATTGATGTTCGTGATTGCGGCCGGGGCGATTGTTGTGGCGCTGTTGCTGGAGTTGGTTGTGCGTTTGCCGACACGGTCCGATGAAAAAATCTGTGCCAATGCAGCAATCACATGATCCAAAAAAACGGTGGGAGCAGGCTCTCTCCCACAATTTCCAACTGAATTCATTGCAGAAAAGGCTCTTGACCATGTCTCTACCGCAAACCATGACCCACATCGAAATCACCCGACCCGGTGCCCCCGAAGTCTTGCAACCGCGTCAGGTCCCCGTGCCCAGGGCAGGTGCCGGCGAAGTGCTGATCCACGTGTACGCCGCCGGGGTTAATCGCCCGGATGTGCTGCAACGTGCCGGCAAATACCCGATGAAACCCGGCATGAACCCGATTCCGGGGCTGGAAGTGGCGGGTGAAGTGGTCGCCGTCGGGGCCGGTGTCAGCGAATTCGTCATCGGCGACAAAGTCTGTGCGCTGACCAATGGCGGCGGCTACGCCCAGTATTGCGCGGTCCCGGCCAGCCAGACCCTGCCGATCCCCGCTGGCATGAACTGGGTACAGGCTGCGGCGATCCCGGAAACGTTCTTCACCGTATGGGCCAACCTGTTCGAAATGGGCGGTGCCCGCAAAGGCCAGCGCGCGTTGATTCACGGTGGTACCAGCGGCATCGGCACCACCGCGTTGATGCTCTGCCGCGAGTTCGGCATCGAGGTTTTCGCGACAGCGGGCAGCGCGGAAAAATGTGCGGTGATTGGCGAACTGGGGGCCGAAGCGATCAACTATCGCGAGCAGGACTTCGCCCAGGTCATTGTCGATAAAACCGCGGGCCGCGGCGTCGATGTGATTCTCGACATCATGGGCGGTTCGTACCTGAACAGTAACGTCGCGGCCCTGGCCCTCGAAGGCCGGCTGGTGATGCTCGGCTTCCTCGGCGGCGCGGTGGCCAAGGAGATCGACCTGCTGGCGATCATGGCTAAACGCGCCATCGTCACCGGTTCGCTGCTGCGCTCGCGCACCCGCGAGGAAAAAGCCGCGATCGCGCAACAACTGCGCGAGCACGTGTGGCCAGTGTTGGCGGCCGGTCGTTGCCTGCCGATGATCGACCAGGTGTACCCGCTGACCGATGCATCGCTGGCCCATGCCCGAATGGAGGCCGGCGATCACATCGGCAAGATTGTCCTGAGCGTTGCTCAGTAACCGTCGCCCGCCGCCTGCGCGCCGCTGATGATGGCGATGCCAGAGCTGGTGCCCAGGCGTGTGGCACCCGCTTCGATCATCGCCAGCGCGGTCGGGTAGTCGCGCACCCCGCCCGAGGCCTTCACGCCGACCCCGGCGCCCACTGTGCGACGCATCAGCGCTACGTCGTCCACGGTGGCGCCGCTGCGGCTGAACCCGGTGGAGGTCTTGACGAACGCGACGTTCAGCTCACGGCAAATCTCGCAGGCCTTCACTTTTTCAGCGTCGTTGAGCAGACAGGTTTCGAGGATGACCTTCAGCGGTACGCTGCCACAGGCCTGTTTGACCCGCGCGATGTCGCTGTGAACCTGATCGAACAGACCGTCCTTCAACCAACCGATGTTCAACACCATGTCGATCTCCCCCGCTCCGGCGGCAATTGCCCGCTCGGCCTCGAAGGTTTTGCTGTCGCTGAGCCCGGCCCCCAAGGGAAAGCCGACTACCGCAACCACTTTGACGTTTTGCCCGGCCAGGCACTGCGACGCATGGGGCACTTGCCCGGAGTTCACGCACACCGAATAGAAGCCGTGCTCTTGCGCCTCACGGCACAGGGTTGCGATTTGCTCGCGAGAAGCGTCGGGCGCCAGCAAGGTATGATCGATAAATTGCGCCAGTGCCTGAGGTTCGAGGTGTGCCATCGCAAAAACTCCTGTTTGTGTATTCAAATGCCCCTGCGCCACAATCGAGGATCAATCGCGCAAAAACGTTACAAAATTAACAAATAATGTTACTTATTTAACACAAACAATCAACCCCGGAATGCCTGTGGACAGTAAAAAAGCCGAGCGCCTCAAGCTTATTCAACAAGCCCTGCAAGATCAGAGCGCCATTCACCTGCGTGAAATGGCCGCCTTGCTCGACGTTTCGGAGATGACTCTGCGCCGCGACCTGAGCAAGTACACCGACCACTTGCGCCTGCTCGGCGGCTACATCACCAAAATCCACGATGGCAACGAACCCAGCGATTACCGCGTGGCCGAACAGGACACCCGGCACGTCGAGGAAAAACGCCGGATCGGCAAACTGGCCGCCGGTTTCATCAAGCCTGGCGACACGGTATTTTTCGATTGCGGCACCACCACGCCGTTCGTGGTGGACTTCATTCCCGACGAACTGGAGTTCACCGCCGTGTGCAACTCCCTGAACGTCCTGCTCAAACTCTCGCAAAAGCCCAACTGCAATATCGTGGTGTGCGGCGGTACGTTCCACCGCAAAAACCAGGTGTTCGAGAACCAGAGCGAGCTCGGCATTCTCGATAGCGTGCGCCTGACCTGGGCCTTTGTTTCGGCCGCCGGAATCAGCCAGGACTTCGGCGTGACCTGCTTCAATTTCAATGAAGTGGAGGTCAAGCAGAAGGTCTTGCGCCAGGCCCAACAGCGGCTGCTGCTGGCCGATCACAGCAAGTTCGACACCGTGCGCACTGCGCATTTCGCGACGCTGGAGGACTTCCACTACGTCGTCAGTGACAAGAAAATTCCCAAGGCCTACCGCGACGCCATTACCGCCAGCGGTGCGCAGTTGATCATCTGACCAGGGCTTGTTGCTCCGTGGCGCTGAGGTAACCGGTGGTGACGCTGAACGCCGCCGTGTCCCCAGCCGCCAACGAGCGCACATGGCCCTTGGCGGATTCCGCCCGATAGCCTTCCGGCTCGCAGGTAGAGGGCAGCACGAACGCCGCCACCTGTTGATCGGCGTTGTGCAAAATCCAGCGCGCTGCATGCTCGAACTGGTCGGGTCGATAGCCGGTGTAGAATGCCGCGCCATCCGGACGACTCAACAGAAAATGCGCATGACCAGACGCGTCGGCACGCACGCCGTCGAAGAAGAACACGATTTCCGGATCGTAGAGTGCCGGGCGCTCCAGGCACTGAAACTGTTCAGGCTCGCGCGCCAACTGATCCATGTAAGCACTCCAGGCTGGCGTCGGCTTTACATGGGCCGGAATGCTGCTGCGCAAGCGCACACGTTCGACACCCAGAGGCTCGATGAATCGGCCGCCTTCGACGTAGGCGTAATTCATGTGCGCCATGTACATCAGGTCCATCGGTTTGGCCGCCAGGTTGGTCACCTGCATGTCGATATCGAACAACCCTGAATCGCCACGCAGCGTCACGCTCGGGTTCGCCCGATAGCGATCGCCAAAACCTTGCACGTATTCGTAATCGCCGCCCAGGCGCAGGTAGGGGCCGGCGCTGTCTTCACCCACTTCCAGCCAGGCATGGTCCATGGCCGCGCAAGGCATCTCGCCGTGCAGCGGGTGATCGTCTTGCGGGCTCGGACAGCCATTGCGCAGCAGACCACTGTGAAACATGAAACAGCCGTAGGTACCGATCACTGTCGGGCTTGGCCGGGGTTGGCTGAACAGGTTTTTCATGGTCAGGTCGCAACCGTCGAACACGGCAGACCAGATCATCTGCCCCTGATACGGCAACACCACCAGATGCCCGCGCCTGTTCGCCAACTCCACGGCCAGCACACCACTGGGATACACCCAGGCGCTGACCTTGAAGGACTCGGACTCCAACAAGGTTCTGCGTGCTTCGCCAAACAGCGACGGATAGAGATTGATCCGCGTGTTCATGATGCAGCCACCGCGCCGACCGGCGCCCGCTCGCTCTCGGCGTGTTTGAGGCAGCGCACCGCGTAGGCCACGATCACGATGAAGCACAGCAGCGGCACGCTATAGGCCAGTTGCATGTTGCCGCCGCTGTAGTCCGACAGCAGCCCCTGGAAGATCGGAATCACCCCGCCTCCGACGATACTCATCACCAGCAGCGAACCGCCGACACCGGTGTCTTCGCCCAATCCGTCGATGGTAAGGCCGTAGATGGTGGGCCAGCAGGGACCGAGGAACACGCTCACACCCACCGCCGCATACACGGCCGTGATGTTCGGTACCAGGATGGTGTAGGCCAGCAACAGGATGCACAGCACGCCGTATACCGCGAGTACCTTGGCCGGGTGCAGTTTGCGCATCAGTACGTTGGCGATCAGCTTGCCGACGAAGTACGCGGCGAAAGTGGTCAGCAGGAACCACGAAGCGCTGCGCTCGTTCATGCCACCCAATTGCATGGCCAGGCGAATGGTGAAGCTCCACACACCGACCTGGGCACCGACATACAGAAATTGCGCCAGCACACCAAAGGTGAAACGCGGATTGCGGCGTAACCGCGACAGGCTTTCACTCAGGCGCGTGGTTTTCTTGCTGACGGGCTGGTTGCCCTTGCAGGCGGGAAAGCGGGTGATGGCGATCAAAATAAACATCAGCACCAGCACCGCAATCATCCATTTGTATGGCAGCAACGTGGACTGGATCATCTGCAGTTGCTGGATCGCTGCGTCCGCAGCGCTCATCTGAGTCAGTTGCTCGTGGGTCGCGTCCGTGTCCTTGAACATCACGAAACTGCCGACGTACACCCCGGCCATCGCACCGAACGGGTGGAACGTCTGCGAAATATTCAGGCGACGGGTGCCGGTTTCCCGTGGCCCCATCAATGTCGAATAGGTGTTGCAGGCGGTTTCCAGAAAAGACAGCCCGGCCGCGATCACGAACAGCGCCAGCAGGAACATGCCGTACTTGGCGGTGGACGCCGCCGGGAAAAACAACAGGCAGCCGAACATGTACAGCATCAGGCCGATCAGGATGGTGGTCTTGTAGCTGAAACGGCGGACCACCAGCGCGGCTGGAATCGCCACGAAGAAATAGCCCAGGTAAAACGCCGACTGCACGAATGCGGTCTGGAAATCGCTGAGCAGGAACGCTTTTTTGAAATGCGCGATGAGCACGTCGTTCATGCTCGCGGCCGCCGCCCACAGCGCGAAGATGCTGCACAGCAGGATGAAGGCGAACCAGGGCGTGCGATTGAGGTAGAAACCGTCGGGCGTCTGTTGGAGCGGAGGCTTTGTCATTGTTGTTCTCCGTGGTGAGCTTGGGAAAAGTGCAGCCGTTGAATCACTCCGTCGTCGGGACGCCGAAGCTGCGCTGGAATTGCGCGAATGCGGGGGCGTCCGGGTAGGACGTCTGGGTGCCGAGCCCCGTGACCGAGCAGGCTGAATACGCCACGGCCTGGGTCATCGCGGCGCGGATGTCACGGTCGCGGCTCCAGTGATGGACGAAGCACCCGATGAATGCGTCCCCTGCGCCGGTGGTGTCACGGGCGGCCACCCGCAGACCGGGGATCTGGAATTCGCCTTCCTCGCCGACATACAGCGCGCCCTGCTGGCCGAGGGTCACGATGACGTGACGAATACCGCTGCTGACCAGGGTCTGCGCGGCATCGCGCGCTGACGCCGGCGAATCCACGACCTGGCCGGTGATCAGTGCCAGCTCGGATTCGTTGGGCACCAGGAAATCCAGCTGCGCCAAATGTTCCCGGCTCAGCCCCGACAAGGCCGGCGCCGGATTGAGCAGCACTGGAATCTTGTGTTCGCGCCCGAACTCGATGGCGTAATAGACGGTTTCAACGTTGATCTCCAGTTGCAGGACGATCAGCGAACATTCGTGCAACGCCTGTGCGGCGGCATCAATGTCCGTCGGGACGAGATGCGCGTTGGCGCCTTTGACGATGAGGATGCTGTTATGGGAGTCGGCCTGAACGAAAATCGGTGCCACGCCGCTGGACACTCCGGGCTCCCGTTGAACATGGCGGGTGTCGATGCCAAAGCGCTGGAAGTTGGCGAGGGTGTTGTCGGCAAACATGTCATCGCCGACCTTGGTCAGCATCAGCACATCCGCCCCGAGCTTGGCCGCCGCCACTGCCTGATTGGCACCCTTGCCGCCACAACCGAGGGCAAAACCCGGCGCTTCGAGTGTCTCGCCCTGGGCCGGCATGCGGTCGATGTAGGTAATCAGGTCGACCATGTTGCTGCCGATGACTGCGATCTTGCTCATTGCTTTCCCACCTTGATCCGGCTGGCCAGGCTTGAACCTGGCGTTTTTGTTTTGTTATTTAAATAACATTTAATGTGATTATTCAATCTTTTTTATCCAGAGTTTTCTCCCCGGTGGACGAGCGGCCTCCCACAAGTCGAAATTATTCCCGTCCCCGGCGCACATCTGCTAAAACGCGAACTTCATGTCTGCACCCATGGACCACCCGATGCCCACTGCCCTTCTCACACGCCTGCGTCGACGCTGGCTGCCACTGTTGTGCATGGCGGCTTTGGTTGTCGGTCTGCCCGTGGGTTGCGGCGCGCTCAAGTACAAGGAACGCGAGTTGCTGTTCCGCATCGAACCGGGCACGGCGGGTTGGTATCGCGGCTTGCCGCAGGATGTTCAGGCGTTCGACATCAAGCCTGCCGGTTTCAAGGCCGGGCAGAATCTGCATGCGTGGTGGTGGCCGGCCGCGCGCAAAGATGCGCCGTCGATTCTCTATCTGCACGGTGTGCGCTGGAACCTCACCGGCCAGGCGTTCCGCATCGAGCAGCTACGCGCCATGGGCTATTCGGTATTGGCGATTGACTACCGGGGCTTCGGCCAGAGCAAAGGCGATCTGCCGTCGGAAGCCAGTGTCTACGAAGATGCGCGGGCGGCGTGGGAGCGTTTCACGGTGATGCAACCTGATGCCGGCAAGCGCTTGATCTACGGTCATTCGCTGGGCGGTGCGGTGGCCATCGATCTTGCGGCAGACCTGGCTGCGCAGGCGAAGAAGAATCATGGCTCGGTGCCGGTCCGTGGCCTGGTGATCGAGTCCACCTTCACCTCGCTTGGCGATGCCGTGGCGGAAGTGGCCGATAACAACTTGCCGGTGAACTGGCTGCCGGTACGCTGGTTGTTGTCACAGAAGTTCGATTCCATCGACAAGATCGTCGACATCGACATGCCACTGCTGGTGGTCCACGGCCTGGCCGATCAGTTCATGCCGTCGCGATTCAGCCAGCAACTGTTCAATGCGGCCAACCCACCGAAAAGCCTGTTGCTGATTCCCGGCGGAACGCACAACAACAGCATGAGCCTGGGCGGCTCCCGGTATCGACAGGCACTCGATGGCTTGATGAAAGCCAAACCGTCGCAGATGGCCGGACCGACGGCGACGCGCAGCGCTCAGGACTCCTGAGCTTCACGCGCCGATGTCGGCCAATCCAGAACTGCTTGACTTAGCGGCTTGCGTTTTCCGCTTTCGGTTCAGGCGCGCAATCGTCGATCCCCGTCACGCTGCTCCGGGGGACGAACTGCACGGCTTTGGATACTGTTCGCCAGGGACGAACGATGTACATGCCATCCGCCTCGGCCAGCAGACGCAACCGAATGCTACTGCCCGGATTTTCCGGGTCCTTGATCGCATCCAGTAACTGGGTGCCGGGTGCCCAGGTCATCACCGTGCAATTGCGAGCACCGGACGAAGGCAATTGCAAGGTAACCCCCGCCAATTTGGCGCTCGCCTGGGGGATGAGCCCCACTACAAAGATGACAACCATCGCCGCCAGCGCCGCGTGTGCGACGGGGTGCTCATGGCGCCGCATGACCACCACAAAATAAGCGCCGCCCAACTGGATCAACCACAGCACAATCAGCTCCAGGAGCATGAACGGCAAGAACAGCCAGACGTCATCCACGTACTCGCTGACGCTCCGTGCAAGCACCACCGTGACATTGAGGATCGCGACCCACTGCACCAGGGCCGACATCACGCAAGCGAACCAGAACTCGAAGGAAACACGGGTTTTCCATACGCGGGTAATAATCCACGCATGTCCCAATAATGTGAGCATCCCCAAGCCCACCATGCCGACAATCCAGCCGCCACTGGTATAGCCATAGGCCGCAAAGGCGCCGATCACCCAGACGTAAAGGCCCAGCAACAACACTCCATACAACCAGTGCAAGATCAGACGTCGATGGAGCGGGGTCAGTCCGGATTTGCCCCGATCGAAGCTCAAGTGGTCACTCAAGCGTTCGCCGGAATCATTCAACCGTTGAAACAGGATGAACGCAGGCATGACGATCAATGCCCCGAGCATCGCGATCACGAACACCAGCATGGCGAACATCGCCGGCAAGGCCGCGACAACGGCGGAAGACGTGATGCTTAGCGGTATTTTTTCCACCTGGATGTACTGGAACAGGTAAATCCCGGCGATCAGCAAAATGCTACCGCCCAACGGCCAGGCACGCTCATTGAGCCACAACAAGCCTTGGCTCAATTGCGCGTAGCGGTTTCTCGAAGGATGTTTGGAGGCAGCTTCAGCTGTTTTTGCGCAATCGGTGACGTCGACCGGTTCCAGTTCCATGAACAATAAATCCTTGTTTCAGCAGTGTTGAGGCGCGGTGGCAGGCTTCGAATGTACAGGCCGGCGTTGGCAAAAACATCAGCTGCGCAGCGAATCAGAAGTCTCTGTCAGAAAATTCGCATCGCCCGTTTGGTAGCGCGCCCGATACCGCCCCGGACTTTCCCCCGTCCATTTCTTGAATGCCCGGTGAAACGCGCTCGGCTCCTGGAAGCCCAACTGCTCGGCGATGTCACTGATGCTCGCGCGGCTTTCGCGAAGTTGCTCGAACGCCACTGCGCGTCGCACTTCGTCCTTGATCTCCTGATAGGAACAGCCCTCGCGCTCCAGTTTTCGGCGAAAGGTGCTGGGGCTCAAGTGTTGTTCCAGGGCAAAGGCCTGCAGGGTCGGCCATTCGCTGTAATGACTGTTGCGCAGGCGTTGATGCACTTGCGACGCCAGACCATGCTGATTGCGAAAACGGATCACCAGCCATTGCGGCGCGGTGCGCAAAAATACTTTCAGCGAGGCCAGGTCCTGCACAACCGGTAAGCGCAGGTAGTGGCTGGCGAACTCGATTTCGGTGCGCTCGGCTCCAAAGGTCAGGTTAGGTCCCCAGAGTAAACGGTCATCGCTCAGCGACAGGCGTTCATGGCGAAAGTCCGCGCGGTCGATGGGAATGCGCCGGCCGCCCAGCCAACAGAGCAAACTGATCATCAACACCAGGAACGTTTCTTCGCCGAAACGACTGGCATCGACGTTCTGTGAATCGGTGTCCAGGCTGATCACCGCGCGTTTGCCGCGCACGGTCAGCGTGCCGCGAAAGTCGCGCAGGAACAGGCCGAAATTGGCCAGGCATTGGCGCATGGCCTTGTGCAGGTCGGGCTCCTGGATCAATGCCCGGCAAATCAGCGCAAAAGCCCCCGGCGGCATGCCATGGGAGTCGAGGCCGAAGAACTCGTCATTGAGCTCGCGGATCTGGATCAGCCACAACGCCGCAAAGGCACTGGCCGGCACCCGCGCCGATGGCTGCTGCATCACGGCGGGATCGACGCCGGCCTGTTCCAGCACGCCACGCACACGCTGCGGATCGTCCGCCAGCCCATGGATCATTGCCTGCACGAAGTAGGCGGCCACTGAATCCTTTTCCCGCATGTGAACGCTTCTCTCCCGATCACTCGAAATGGCAAAAAACATCAGTCCCGTTGAACAGTTTCGGCATAGGACAACCGCCCTGCCGGTTCTAGACTCGCGGCAATAGTACGCTTTCGGTCGCCATGGCGGCCAAGGTATCGCAGGGTTTATCGGAAGGACGGCAACATGAATCTGCAAAACATTGGCGTGATCGGCGCTGGCACCATGGGCAACGGCATCGCGCAAGTCTGCGCCCTCGCCGGCTTCAACGTGACCTTGCTCGACATCAGCGAAAGCGCTTTGCAAAAAGCCCTCGCGACGGTTGGTAAAAACCTCGATCGGCAGATCGCCAAGGACACCCTGACCACCGAACAGAAAAACCTCGCCCTCGACAAGATTCGCACCAGCACCGATTACAGCAGCCTGCACAACGCGCAGTTGGTCATCGAAGCCGCCACGGAAAATCTCGATCTGAAACTGCGGGTGCTGCAACAGATTGCCGCGCAGGTCAGCGCAGATTGCGTGATCGCGTCCAACACCTCGTCGCTGTCGATCACCCAGCTCGCCGCCAGTGTCAGCCAGCCTGAGCGCTTCATCGGCCTGCACTTCTTCAACCCGGTGCCGGTGATGGGCCTGATCGAAGTCATTCGCGGCCTGCAGACCAGTGACGCTACCCACGCACTGGCGCTGGACATGGCCACCACCCTGGGCAAAACCGCGATCACTGCCGGCAACCGTCCGGGGTTCGTGGTCAACCGGATTCTGGTGCCGATGATCAATGAAGCGATCCTGGTGTTTCAGGAAGGCCTGGCCAGCGCCGAAGACATTGACGCCGGCATGCGCCTAGGCTGCAACCAGCCCATCGGCCCGTTGGCGCTGGCCGACCTGATCGGCCTCGACACCCTGCTGGCGATCATGGAGGCGTTCTACGAAGGCTTCAACGACAGCAAATATCGGCCGGCGCCGCTGCTCAAGGAAATGGTGGCCGCCGGTTACCTGGGACGCAAAACGGGGCGCGGCTTCCATGCCTATGCCTGAGCGTTGCTCGCGTTTCGCCGAATACCGCGACAAGGTGCTGGAACTGTTCGCCTGCAAGGGTTTCGGTCAAGTCGGCATGCGTGAGCTCGCGACGTGCCTGGGGCTTTCCCCGGGCTCGTTGTATCACCACTACCCGAGCAAACAGCACCTGTTGCTGGACCTCATCGAAGAATTCTACGAAGAGTTGCTGGCGACACTGGGACGCATCCCGCAAAAGGCTCCGGCCAAACGCGACCGACTCAACAACCTGATTCGCGCGCACCTCAATTTGCACCGCGACATGCCGTGGCATTTTCGCCTGGTGGAACGCGACAGCGGCTGCCTGAATGAAGAGCAGCAGGCACGGGTCCGGCAATTGCGCGAGCAGTACGAACGCACGTTGCTGGTGGTGCTCGGCGCTCGCTCGCGCTTCAGCGAATCCGGCCAACTGGCGGCCGGGCACGCCATTGCCTCATTGCTCAACAGCGCGCCCAGTTGGCTGACCACTCATGCCCTGGACGAGCAAGAGCACAATGAATTGCTGGAGAACCTGGTGAGCGGTGCCATCGAACGCCTGCTGGCGCCAAGGCGCACGGGCGACGCGATAAGCATCAGCCGATCCATCGAAAAAACATCTAACAATATTCAGGCAGCCGCCGCGTTTTAGCGCTTTGCTGTCCCCGGTCAGAACATCAGAATTCATCGCGCCAAGCGATGTCCGAACCGATGTGCACCTTCATTGACCGGGAGCAGAACCATGAGAATCAATCCTTACCTCATCTTCAACGGCGACTGCAAAACCGCTTTCACCTTCTATGAGCAATGCCTGCAGGGCACAATCGAAGCGATGATGTCCTTCGGCGAAACACCTGCCGCCGAGCACGTGCCGAAAGAACATCACCACCTGATCATCCACACCTGCCTGAAAGTCGGCGATCAGATGCTGATGGCTTCAGATACCACGCCCGACCGCCCTACCCAAGGCATGAGCGGCTGCTCGATCTCGCTGAATGTCGACAGCATCGCCGAAGCCGAGCAGGTGTTTAAGGCGCTGGCCGATGGCGGCACAGTCGAAATGCCACTGGACGCCACTTTCTGGGCGGCACGCTTCGGCATGCTGGTCGACAAGTTTGGTGTGTCGTGGATGGTCAACTGCGAAAAGGACCAGTGACATCACCTGTCTGTTGCACGCCTGAAACAGCCCAATCTGAAAGGTTTGGGCTTTCTGGCAACTCCCCGGCCGTCTGCTACCGTCAACATAACGTCCCTTGTAGCCATGGACTGCAAACCGTCAACGGTCGAACACTCAAAGGGATGGTTCATCAAGTAACGGAAATAGCCGGGCCACAGGCGTTGTACAACCTTTCGTCGCAAAGCAAAACACGGGGTGCAATTCATACCCGTGTCTGGCTTACGGCTTGCACAGGCGGAGCGTCGCTGCCCGGAATGACATAATTCTGACACGGCAGCACCTCAAACTAATGCTTAAGGACTCCAGCGAAACGCTTGGTCAGTCACCGGAGATGTAACGTGTCAACTCTCAATGAAATCGCAGCGAACCACGCGAGAATGGCCAAGGCAAAAGAGTTGGAGGCAACCGGGTTGGGCGAGCGACAGCTTCAGATTGTGGGCAGTTTTGAAATCCCCTCCATGGATAACCAGCAGCCGGTCGTGTCCATGCACCTTGTGGCCGGTGCACAGGAAAATGCTCTGAGTTCAGCCTACCCGCTCAACCACTAGCGCCAATCCAGAAAACGAAACAGTTCTTCCTCCTGCTCGAAGTGCAATTGCACGAGGGTGTCGTAAACGTTGGTACTGGATGTCCCGTTCGTCTATTACATCTCTCTTGCCGAGAATCCGGTGCGGGTCGGACGCCGCGCCGCCTATCCTTAGTGAGTCATCCCTATTGGCGTCACTTCTCATGTCGAATGTTCGCACTTTGCAAGTGCATGTCTTGAAGGCTGCGTGTTCGAACTGCAGTGTGATGGAGTTGTGCCTGCCCATCGGCATGACCGGCCAGGAAGTCGAACGTCTGGACAGCTTGATCGTGCAACGCTTCAAGGTCAAAAAGGGCGCAGCGCTTTACCGGGCTGGTGATCCGCTGCGCTCGCTGTATGCGGTGCGCATCGGCTCGTTCAAGACCAGCATTCTGTCGGTCGATGGTCGCGAGCAGGTCACGGGATTTCAGATCCCCGGCGAAATGCTCGGTCTGGACGCTATCAGCACGGACTTGCATGCGTGCAACGCGGTAGCGCTTGAAGACAGCGAGGTCTGCCCTATCCACTTTGCTCATCTGGAAGAACTGGCCCATGAGCTGCCCTCCCTGCAGCACAGCTTCAACAAAATCCTCAGCCGGGAAATCGTGCGCGATCACGACATGCTGATGATGCTGGGCAACATGAACTCGGACGAGCGTCTGGCAGCCTTTCTGCTGAACCTGTCACAACGTTTGAAAACCCGTGGATATTCATCGACGGATTTCGTGTTGAAAATGCGCCGCGAGGAAATCGGCTCCTATTTGGGGCTGCGCCTGGAGACTATTTGCCGGGGCATCGCCCATCTGCGGGATCAAGCGCTCGTGGAAATTTCCGGCCGTGACGTCAAGATCCTCAATCTGGAGGGTCTCAAACAGTTGATTGCCGGCTGCCATCGCCCTCCTGCCTGTTGATCCCGGTCATCCTGTGCGCGCCATGGTTCTACACTCGCCCGGTCAGCCGCTGCGACGCGAAGAGCGGCCCATTCCGACACCCGGGGCCCATCAACTGTTGATCAAAGTCCTGGCCTGCGGCGTCTGCCGCACCGATTTACATCTGGTAGACGGTGAATTGCCTCAAGCGGTGCTGCCCCGGGTGCCGGGGCATGAAATCGTCGGTGAGGTCGTAGCGGTCGGCCCCCATGCAGCCGCAGAGCGCATCGGCCAGCGGGTGGGTGTTCCCTGGCTCGGCTGGACATGTGGGCAGTGCGCATACTGTCAGAGCGGACGGGAAAACCTCTGCGATCAGGCCCTGTTCACCGGATGTCATCTGGACGGTGGTTACGCCGAATATACCGTGGCCGACCAACGCTTCTGTTTCCCTGTTCCGCAGGCCCTTTCCATCACTGAAGCTGCACCGTTGCTGTGTGCCGGGCTGATCGGTTTTCGCGCCTTGCAAATGGCACAAAGCGCCCACCACCTCGGGTTATATGGTTTTGGAGCCGCAGCGCATCTGGCCATTCAAGTCGCACGGGGACGAGGTCAAGAGGTGTACGCTTTCACTCGACCGGATGACACCGAAGGACAGGCGTATGCCCGATCCCTGGGGGCGACATGGTCCGGTTCGTCGGACCAGACACCTCCGCACCTGCTCGATGCCAGCCTGATTTTCGCGCCGGTGGGGGCGCTGGTGCCACTGGCGCTGGCCGCCACTGTCAAGGGGGGCTGCGTGATTTGCGCCGGCATTCACATGAGTGACATCCCCGCCTTTCCTTATCGGTTGCTATGGGGCGAGCGTAGCGTGCGATCGGTGGCCAACCTGACCCGCGACGATGGCACCGCGTTTTTTAAAGAACTGCAGCACACCCCCGTACATTGCGACACCACTCGGTTTTCCCTCGACGATGCCAATCAGGCACTGGCGCTGTTGCGCAGCGGTCAGTTCAACGGCGCGATCGTGCTAGTGCCGTGAGACGCCTTCGGCTACTCCGTGATCCCCCGCGCACGATCATTGCTTTGCACCCAGCGCCGCCATATACCGGGCGACTCGCTGGATCGCAAAATAGTCGGCCTAGTTCGGCAATCTGAGTCTTGGTCAAGTGGGACAATCCCCCATGTACCGGCTGTCTGTTTCAGCGCTACGAGTTTGCGGAAAATACGGTTGGCGTGAACGTCTGCCGCACACAGCGATACTTCGGCGCGGGCTCGACGGCCATCTCTGCGTCTGCCGCCCCCTCACTCAAAAGGACAAGCGCCTGGCCAGTTCGTCATGAGGCTGCCACAGGGCATTAATGCAAGCCTCTTCGTCCTTTTGCGTAACGGGTTCAAGGGCCATCGGTTCAAGCAGGTGTTTGTCGACCATGGCCAGGCGCACCAGGCCATTTTTGTCGACCAGATGATGGGCCACGCATTCACACAACGACCGAGGGAGGGTTTCTGGAAGGGAATCTATTTCGGCATTTTCAAACTCGACCTCTAAACGTGCCGTGCACGTGTTGACCAGATCCTGCACCTCGTGAGAGGCGAAGTTCAACACCATGAGATAGCCTGCCATCAACGCCACCGAGACCAACAGCAAGAGGGTTGCCTCACGCTTCCAGGAACGCAGGCCCGGCCAGTGCAGGCACCTGTGCGCCGCCCCCCTGCTCCAGTCCTGAACCGCGTGATAACGGTTGAAAAGCTTGTGGTTCGACATGGCGGGATCTCTCACCCTTGTTATCAAAACAATGGCGCTCACTGAAAAATACCGTTTGATCTGGATCAAGCCGGGCGCACAAACAGAGATCACGTTGAGGTTTTCGTCATGATCCTGCGGTGCGGTCACTGCTTGAGAGTTCGACGCTATCGCGATACTCCGGCACCGACACCGACCACCCCAACTCCTGGCTGATGCGCCGGCGCAGCACATCCGAGGCGTTAGGTTCCCCATGGACGACGAAGGTGTGTTTAGGCGGCTGCTTGAACCCACGCAACCACTGCATGATTTCCTCAGCATCGGCGTGTGCGGACAGTGTTTGCATCGGTACCACCTCGGCGCGGATCGGCACGTCCTTGCCGTGGATACGCACCGAAGAGACTCCCGCAACAATTTGCGCACCACGAGTGCCACCGGCCTGGAAGCCAGGCATTAGCAGCGTGTTGATCGGATTGGGCGCCAGTGCCTTGAGGTGATGGACCACCCGCCGCGATTGTGCAGTCGCAATTGCTTGAAGCCCTGGAACAGACCGCAGTCGATCAGCACATGTTGGTTGCCATGCTCCAGCAGATACTTGCTACCCGTGACCGTACCCGCGGCACCTAGAAATGTGATTCGCATGGCCGTTGCCGACGATCATCAAACTGCACGGGGCCCGGTTCAACAGGCTCTCGGCGGTATCGCCGATAAACCGTTCAGGCGCCTGGTGATAAACCGTGCCGAGCACCACCATGTCGAAGGCATGCTGTTGTGCGAACAATCCAATGACCTTGTGGGGAATACCCGTCAGGAGATGTCGATGTGCATCCTTGACGCAATAGCGCTCGGCAAGCACATCGAAAGCCTCTTGCTGAGTATCTTCAATCGCGTCCCTGAAGCTGTCATCAAGACTGCCTGTCGGCACACTCTTCAGTGCATCGCTGATTTCTGACCAACGACTGACGTTAAGCAAGTGCAGCTCGGCGCCGCAACTGGCTGCCAGGGTCGAGGCCAGATCGACTATTCGGTCATTCAAACCCTGCGTCAACTCTTCCAGATGGGACAAATCGATCGCCGCCAGGATTTTCAATGGTTTGGGATTTCTGGCACTGGTCACCAGATGCAGGTGCGCCGGACACTCGCGCAGCAGGCGCCAGTCCAGGGCGCGGTGAAAGGCTCGGTCGAGCGCTGGCACGTAATGCGTATCCTTGATCACCAGGTCCGGATGGAAGTCACTCACGTATTCCAGCAGGTTGGTCAGGCTTGACCTCGCCCAGACCACTTCGGTGCTCACTTGCACGCCGCCACATCGGTAAAAACGGGCCTGCTGCTCCAGCCAATGACGGTGCACTTGCAAATAGCCTTCTCGCGCCTGGGCCATCGCGTCGTGATCCAGCAGCCCGGCTACCGCCAACGCCTGAACATAATCGAACGCGACAAAGTGCAACAACGCACCGGTTGCACACGCCAGGGCATGTGCACGCTCAAACGCCGGGCTATGAGTCATTTCGCTGGGGGCTATCAATAGAATGCGTTTGAGCTTGAACATCACGTACCTCACCCTGGGTCCTGCATGCCTGTTGATTTTGGGTCTCATGCCGAGGGGGAACCTGACTTTTATCAACGAATCAGCCCATGATTGGCTTTGGCGATATTTCACCCGTGGGCGACATCAAGTGATTGACCGGGTTGGTGCTTATCACCTGGACCGCTTCCTTTGTGTTTCTGGAAATGCAGAAATACTGGAAACGCAAATAGCCGCTATCGCGGTCGAATCACCTCAATGGGCGTCCGTCCTCCACAGTGCATCGACTAGCTGTCGAGCCGGGTCGTGCCATCCAACGCGGTACACATTCGAGCTAAACCGCCAGAACGCAGCATGGTGCCTGATACAAGATATGCTCGGTCGTGCTGCCCAGGAGTTTGTCCAGACCATGGGACTGGACTCTGCCCATCACGATCACATCCACGTTGTGTTCATCAGCAAACTCACTCAACACCTTGACCGGGTGTCCGTCTATGAAATGTCGACGGTCCGCGGGCACACCGAACTGTCCTGCCAACCGCAGGAAAGACTCTTCCAGGTCCTTGCGCAGCGCTTTAGTCAGGTCCGCGAGCGTGAGGCCGTCCATGTGCCCAGAAAAGCAGCCGAGATATCGCAGGCGAAAAGCAAATGCAGCTCGGCATTGCACTGCATGGCAAGACGGCAAGCCTGCTTGATGATCCGGTCATTAAGTTCGTCGTCAGCTGACTCGACCTCCGATACTTCGACTGCAGCGACAACCTTGCGGGGCAAGCCCAAGCCGCTGCCGCCGACCAGATAAACCGGTACCGGACAGTGACGTAATAAATGCCAGTCCAACGGCGTGAAAAAGGCCCGCTTGAGCACCGAGGCATGGTCAATTTCCTTGATCAACACGTCCGGCTGCATGTCCGTGACGTGATCAATGACGTCTTGCTTCATGTCCTGCGCCCACGCTATCTCCGTGGTCACCTCAATTCCCCGGCCACGCAGGTTCTGCGCCTGAGCCTCCAGCCAGCCGCGATGGTCCTGCAGGTATTGCTCGCGGGCCAGGGTTCGATCACCCTCCTCAAGCAGCGATAACCATTTGAGCGAGGGGATCAGCGCCGCGATATGCAAACTCGCGCCGCTGGCCTTGGCCAGTGCTGCGGCATGATTCACGGCGGGAGAATGACGCAGCGCCGGATTGATGATCAGTAATAGACGTTGATACTGGCTCATGATCCATCTCCAAAGGACGGGGAAATACGACGCAAACCGCTGATGGTCAGGCGTCAGTGATTGGCCCTGACCGCCAGAATGCTGCCTGGCACAGAGTACAACGCTCGCTCTGTGTTGCTGCCGATCAGCCGGTCGATCCCCACTCGATGCACGGTGCCCATCACCACGACGTCGGCCAGGTATTGCTCGACAAACTCACTGATCACCGGCACCGGTAAACCCATGACGAAATGCCGGCGCTCCGGTGGTACTCCGTAGCGTTCTGCCAAGGTTATAAAGGCCTGGTGCAGGGATTGACGCAGCTCTTCGCTTAAATCCACCCCCCAACCGCCCCCGATCAGTGGCGCCTCGCCGTTGAAGGCCGGCGATAGATCGTAGGCGTATAGCAGGTGTAACGGCGCATCGCATTGCAGGGCCAGGGCGTTGGCAGTCTGAATGATGGTGTCGTTCAATCCGCTGATATGAGTCGAAGGATCGAACGGGTCGACTGCCGCGACAACCCTGTGAGGCAGGCTGTAGCGAACCTGGTTGACCAGGTGCACAGGGATCGGGCACTCACGCAACAAGTGGCAATCGAGTGGGGTAATGAACACCCGCTTGAGCACAGGTTCGAGGGTGACATCCTTGATCAGCAGATCGGGTTTGAGATCCCCGACCGTCTTCAAAATGTCCAGCAGCGGATGAGTGGTGAACACGGCTTTGACCGTCACCTCAAGGCCCAGGTCGCCGAGCCGATCCAACTCTTCGACCTCCCAGCGATGGTAGCGCCGCACATAGCGCTGATGCTCTGCGTCGTCGATTTTTTCCTGCCACAAATGCACCACCGGCGCCGGTTCGACAAAGGCCCGCACATCCAGCACGGCCCCGGCCGCCTTGGCCAATGCGACGGCGCGCAACTGGGCAGGAGACTGATGCAGGCTTGGGTCAGCGATCAGCAGAAAACGTTGAAATTGCCCCATCACACACCTCCGTTCGACTCCGGTCATGCAGTGCCGGCATGCTTGAAGACTGCGCGTCATCCCTGCGTGCGGTTTGATTTACATCAAGCACAAGCCAATCAATGCCGCCGGCACCGGAGTCTGATCCAGATCAGATTCAAGCATCGACAGCGGTGTAGAAAGGATTCAAGCGTGGTTCTTTTGCCGCGAGCCAACCTTTCAAACCGCACTGGAGGAAACACCCCATGCTTACCGTCAAAGACCACAATGATCGGGCTGCAGCCGCCTACGCTGCGGTCCACGGCCAATACTGGATCGAAGCACTCAAGGACGGTCGTCACGTGCTGATTCGACCGCTGGCGGAAAAGGATCGCGACCGGGAATATGCCTTCATCAAACGACTGTCTCCCGAGTCCCGCCACATGCGTTTTCTCGCGCAGATCAACGAACCCGGCGCGGCGATGCTCAATCAGTTGATGGACACTGACAATAAACAGCGTGTTGCCTATATCGCCCTGGTCCATGACAACGGGCAACTGATCGAGATCGGCATCAGCCGTTACGCGGCCACCCGCGAGCATGAGTGTGAATGTGCAGTAACGGTGGCCGATGAATGGACTCATCTGGGGCTGGGCACATTACTGATGGAGCATCTGATCAAGGCCGCCCGCAAAAACGGCTTCCGCCAAATGTATTCCGTGGACTCGTCCAGCAATGCACCCATGCGCGACCTGGCCAAGGCGCTCGGCTTCGAAACGCACAATGATCCGGACGACAGCCGTCAGGTGATCCATCGGCTTTACCTGTAGAAAGTCGCCCCGCGATGTGCCGGCCAACGGCTCATCGCGGGGCGCTCAAGCCCTCACGATTGCAGCATTTTCCCCGGTTTGATCGCCAATACACTGCACGGCGCCCGGTGCAGCAGTTGCTCGGCCGTGGTGCCCAGTAGTTTGCTCAACCCCTTGTTTTGCACCGTGCCCATGACGATGACATCGATGTCGTGCTCACTGACAAACTCACAAATACTCGGCACGGGGGCTCCCTCCATGAAATGCCTGCGCTCCGGTGGCACGCCGTGGCGTTCAGCAATGGCCGCAAATGCTTCATGCTGGGCCGTTCCCAACATTTCGTAGACCCCGGTGGCCAACGGCAATGCACCAAAACCCATGTCCTGGACATACACAGCCGTCCAGTCATACACATGCACCAGTTCAAGATTGGCGTCACAGAGCGCCGCCAGCTTTGCGGCTGCATCGATAATCTGGTCATTGAACACAAGGTCCTGATCCTCATCGCGCAGCACATCAATGATGGCCAATACGTTGCGAGGCCGGGCATTCAACGGCGTGGTCACCAGGTGCACCGGCACAGGACAATCACGCAGCAATTGCCAATCCAGCGGGGTGAAAAACACGCGCTTGAACGTCGACTCCTCCTGCGCGTCCTTGATGATCAGCGTCAGCGGCATCTCATTGATGAAGTTCAGGATCTCCTCAAAAGGATGCTGAACCCACACCACCTCGCTGGTGACCTCCACGCCATGCTTGCTCATTAATCCGGCCTGATCGACGAGCCATTGGCGATGGGTTTGCAGATAGCCATCCCGGGCCAGCGCGAATTGTTCCGGAGCAAACAACCCGGCCACCGCCAGGGCCTGTGAATAGTCGAACGCCACGATGTGCACTGGCAATTGCATCGCCAGCGCCAACGCCGCGGCCCGGTCGAAGGCCGGGGTGCGGGTCATGGCAGGCGGGGCGATCAAGAGTAAACGTTGCATCTGCGACATGGAGCACCTCGGCACGCGGCCATTTCAATCCACTAATAGAGGCACAGATTGATCCCTGGCAGTTTTGAGCATTTGATTTTTGTCAGTGCCGCGCGCGATATCCGTCAGGCAATTCCCGCGCCTGCCCCCATCGCCAGAGTCAGCAACACTCGGCCAGACATGGGGTGCCTCGATACGTGCCTTGAGCAGGCCGACAAATGCCTGCGCTTCTCCCAGGCTGTTGAAGCTCACTTTAAAGTCATCCATGCACACGACCCAGCAATGACTTGCCGGTTTCTGCGCGATATCAATGATCATAGCGACCTCCGTATTGCTTCGAAAATCATCGCGCACAGCCTCACGGCGTAATCGCGACTTTCATGACACCGTCCCGCTGGTGGGCAAACAATCCACGAGCCCAAAGACTGCGCCGGGAAGACGGACGAAAAATTGATAATGGTCAATAATTGGGTCATGGGTTGAAGTCCGGATCACCGCGCGTCGGGCCATACCATCCTTTCCCCTGGATTTGACAAAGATCAACACCGGCGTCCTGAACAGCGGCAGGCTAGGTTCAGGCTTCACTGCCCAAGAACACCGCAGCCATCGGGGCAAGCGATTACCTACCGGAGATCTGTCATGTCCGATCAACTACGCTTCATGCTGGTCGTCTCACCGCTGATGGAAAACAGCCCTGCCTTCGACCGGGCCGCTGCCTTGGCGAAGGCTGCAGGTGCTGCACTGCACATCGTGGCGTTCGATTATCTTGAAGGGTTGGCGACTGCCGCGATGGTCAACGAGCAGGCGCTGGAACAGATGCGACTGGGCTATGTCGAGCGCCATCGTCAGTGGCTCGAAGACCAGGCCCGCCCCTTGCGCAAGATCGGTGTGCAGGTCACCACGGAAGTCGTCTGGGTCGAAAGACCCTTGCAGGAGATCCTCATTCATCTCAAAGAACAGCCGATGGCCGTATTGATCAAGGCCCTGGAGCGCGAATCGCTGCTGTCACGCCTGATGTTTACCCCGTTGGATATTCACCTGCTACGTGAATGCCCGGTGCCCCTGCATTTTGTCAGTGATGTGCACCATGCTTTGCCGCGCAAGATCGTCGCCGCCGTTGACCCGTTTCATTCTGATGACAAGTACAAGGGCTTCAACGACAGAATCCTGCGTGAGGCCTCCAAACTGGCGAGCACCTGTGATGCAGTACTGGACGTGATCTACGCCCATGACCTTTCCAGCATCAGCGCGGACGAATTCGGTTTCAGTAATGGCTCGGCATTTTTCTCCACGGCAAAAGCCAAGACGCTATTCGATGCGCAGGCTGATGCGTTTCGCGACCTTTCCGAGCGCAATGGCATCCCGCCGGAACACCAGCACATGATCATGGGCAATCCCGCCAAGGTGCTGTCCAGCTATGCGCAGGCCTATGACACCGATGTGATTGTCATGGGACGGATTGGTCACCACGGCATGGAGCGGCTGGTTGGCAGTACGGTGGAACATCTGCTGTACAAGTTGCCCTGCAGCGTGTGGGTGGTATCCCCGGAAAAAATCTGAACAATTGCCGGTCATCCATTCCCTGTATCGACTATTTAGCGCTGGAGAAGCCTCATGAATGTCGACTGGCAAAACTTCACGCCCTGGTCATCCCTTGCCGGTGGCGCCTTGATTGGCCTGGCGGCCAGTTTATTCGTCGTCGCCAACGGGCGTATCGCCGGCATCAGCGGTCTGATCGGCAGTCTTTTACAGCGTGGGAGCGAGGGGGTGAGTGAGAAAGCGCTGTTTCTCCTGGGCCTGCTCATCGCGCCGCTGCTATGGGGCTTGTTCGCCACGCTGCCGCCGATCGAGTTCCAAAGTGGCGGGTTCGCCCTGATCGTCGCCGGTGTATTGGTAGGCATCGGCACCCGTTACGGCTCGGGATGCACCAGTGGCCATGGCGTGTGCGGCATATCGCGCCTTTCACCGCGGTCGATGGTCGCCACGGCGTGTTTCATGTTCAGTGGTTTCGCCACGGTGTTTGTCTTGCGTCATCTGCTGGGGGGGTGAACATGACCAAACTGACTGCGTTCATTGCTGGCCTGCTGTTCGGCTTGGGTCTGCTTCTGGCAGGCATGGCCAACCCCGGCAAAGTACTCGCTTTCCTGGATTTAACCGGGGCCTGGGACCCTTCCCTGGCGCTGGTCATGGTCGGCGCAATTGGCATAGCCGTTGGCCCGCTAACCTGGGCGCGACAACAATCCAGTTCGCTGCTGGGAAGGCCCATGCAGCTACCGGTCAAACGTGAGATGGACCCGCGTTTGATTGGCGGGAGCCTATTGTTCGGCATCGGCTGGGGCATAGCGGGCATCTGTCCGGGCCCCGCCGTCGCCATTCTGCTGACAGGACACTGGCAAGTGATCGTGTTCGTGTTGGCCATGCTGACGGGCATGTGGGTGTTTACTGCGCTGGAGACTCGGCGCCACCCTTGAACGGGTGGATTGGTTGAGTGCCGGTGGAGACTGGTATTGTCGCTTTCTACCCTCCAGGATGTTCCTCATGACGCATTCGCTCGCCAGCTCATTAGACGTGGTCATTATCGGTGGAGGCCAATCAGGCCTGGCAGTTGCTTATTTCCTGCGTCGAACTCAGCTTTCATTCGTTATCCTCGATGCGCAGGAAGCGCCTGGTGGTGCCTGGCGACATGGCTGGAACTCGCTGCGTCTGTTCTCCCCGTCCACCTGGAGTTCGATCCCCGGCTGGATGATGCCTCCCGCACAAGATGGCTACCCGACACGAAATCATGTAATCGAGTACCTCAGCCAGTACGAACAGCGCTACCAGTTCCCGGTTGAACGTCCGGTACAGGTCACGTCGGTTGAGCGCACGGAATCTGGCCTGCGTGTACGTTCTGCCGACAAGCATTGGGATACCAAGGTTGTTGTCAGCGCTACAGGCACTTGGAGCAATCCCTACATACCTCACTATCCCAATGCCGAGCTTTTCGCCGGGCGGCAGTTACATTCAGCGAACTATGTCGAGGCACAAGCGTTTGCCGGCAAGAAAGTGTTGGTGGTAGGTGGCGGCAATTCAGGGGCACAAATTCTGGCCGAAGTCTCAAAGGTCGCTGATACCACGTGGGTAACCCCGGTTGAACCGATGTTCTTGCCTGACGACGTGGATGGGCGGGTATTGTTCGAGCGTGCAACCGAGCGCTGGAAAGCTCAATTGGAGGGGCGGGTCATTGAGCAGCCAGTGGGTGGGCTGGGCGATATCGTCATGGTGCCGCCAGTTGTCGAAGCCCGAGAGCGCAATGTCCTCAAGTCTGTACGACCTTTCGAGCGTTTCACTCGCAACGGGGTTGTTTGGGGCGATGGTTCCGAATCTGCGGTGGACGCGGTGATCTGGTGCACCGGATTCAAGTCAGCCGTACAGCATCTTGAATCACTGGAGCTGGTCAACCCAGACGGCCGCGTCGAGGTCGAAGGAACCCACTCGACCAAAGAGCCAAGGCTGTGGTTGGTCGGTTACGGCGAGTGGACAGGTTCGGCTTCTGCCACGCTGATCGGTGTAACACGAACAGCACGCAGCACAGTCGGAGAGATCGTAGCCTTCCTCGCCGTTGAGTCCGCCTGACATTTCAGCATCTGATCTATGTCAAGGTCGCTTGCGACAGCTCTGCTAATAACTGAGTGGTCATGCTGAAGTCTTTGATTTTGGCGAATGCGGCCTAACACATTCCCCGCAATCGGCTAATTCAGAATTTGCTTCAGCTCGCCACCACTGAGGCAACTAGTCATGAAAAATACCAGGTTGGCCGTGCTCCTCTTCACCGCTTCGTTAGCCCCTATATGGGCATTAGCAGCAGAGCAAACTGAAGTGACACAGACGCAACAACAAACTCCGAATGTTGCCGAGTTCGATAAACAGATGGTTCAGGCGCAAGACACCTTCAAGAAGATGCAGGCAGAGATGGAGAAAATTCAGCAAACCCAGGATCCCCAGCAGCGGCAGAAACTCCTCCAGGAACACTGGAATACGATGCAAGCCGGAATGGGCATGATGAACCGTATGTGGGGGCCGGGAATGATGGGCAAAGGACACATGAAGGGGGGTGGCCACATGATGGGGTGGCACGACTACTCAAACTTGACCCCGGAGCAAAAGAGTCAACGCCAGTACATGATGGACAGCTACACAGGGATGCAGCAAATGATGATGGACAACATGATGAGGCACCAACACTACATGCAAGGGCAACCACCGGCCAAGCCTGGACCGTAGGTATTTGCTGGCTTTTGTGATTGTGGAGTGGGTTTTCGGTTGACTCGGGACGCGCGCCTCCAACGCCCACGGGCATCAGCGCCGCGCCTCAACGAGCTCGCCGCGGCCGGGCATACGGTCGTCGCCAAGCGCATCAACAAAAGCTACCGATGAAGGCTCATTTTTCCGAAGCGAGCGTCCCGTCATCAGGTCGACCATCAGGAACTGGCATCGGGTCGGTTTGGACGCACTGCGCGGCGCTTACCCAAGCTGTGTAGGCGGAGCTTTGTCGTGCGAACGCCTCATCCCAACGACTTCCCGAGAGCTCGCCAGCGACTACCAGCATCATCAACTGGGTTGTTGCAGCGTCAAGCTCCACAAGAAGGACGTGTGACTGGAATCTAAAGTCGTCGGTAGGAATCATGGTAGTGCCCAGCTTTCTGAAGCGAAGGTATGGGTCAATATTTTCGACTGGTACTCCTTTTCTGAAGTTTGGCACAAAACTTATACACAGCATTAGTTTTTGTACAGCTATTGTAGAGCTGTATCAGGGAGTAGATTTCTACTCCATCCACAAACCTATGCCCTTCTCTCAGTCAGGAGTGGGGGTATTTTTGGAGTCGGCGGTGAGCGGGGGATTCATGAAGGCATCCCAGCATTTATAGGCTACGTGCTGTCGTTCGTTTGCAGCATCCCACTCGGGACCTGAAACACATCTAGACGAAACTAGCGCCATCATCCCCATGGTCGCAGCATCGAGCTCTAATAACAGCCGGTGCGACTCAAATCTGAAGTCGTCGATAGAAGCCATTGCTTTTCTCTTGGGCGGAAATTACCGCGATTGAGAAACACATGCTCCTCGGGCGGTGGAGTACGCCCCTCTCATATTGATTCATACTGCCTGACCACCGGTCAGCGTTATCCATCCTTTAGCGCCAGTTATTATCTGGAGGACGCGGATCTCCGAATACTCGCTGGATCCGGTTCAAAGTGACCGAAGAACTCCAGGCTGTGATCAGCCGGTGCCGGGATGACGTCGTTTCGCCTTACCTGGTCCAAAGCCGGCCTGATCGCAAAAAGCAGAAACAGCGCAGACAAAGGGTCACTGGACGCAGGTCGAAGAACGATATTTGAATTCAGCGGGTAGTTTTGCGCGGGTTCTGCGCAGACACAAAAAAGCCGATCTAGCTGATCGGCTTAAATGTCTGAATTCAATCAGAAAATATGGTCGGGACGGAGTGATTCGAACACTCGACCCCTAGCACCCCATCTCCTTTTTCATACTTCTTGAAAGCTTCCAAAATTTTGCTCTGGATTTTTCTAAGCGAGTATTTACTTCAGTTCCAGCGGTGTTCTGCTCTACGAGAATCCAGTAACGCCCACCAAGAGCCGACGTTTTTGTGGGGGTAAAAGTAGGGGGAACCCATTTTATGGCCAAAATCACCATCAAAGAACTCGAATCACTGACCGCCAACGATGCCGGCCGAATCCTCAGGGAGGATGGCAATCTGGCCGGTCGAATCTCCGTGCGTAAGGACGGCGTGTCGGTCAGCTTTTTCTATCGCAATCGGTGGGGCGGGCAAAACAAAGAGTACGCCTGCGGGTCTTGGCCGCGCAAATTACTGACGGACATCCGCAAGGTACGCAACCAAGCCCGAGCGCTCACCGATGAGCAGATCAATCCCAACGAGCATAAGAAAACCGCCAAGGCATAGACATGCGCCGCTGCTAACGTAGAGGCCGAACAAGTAAAAACGACGAAGGTGCAAACGCTGACCGTCCAGGACCTGATCAAGGCCTGGCTGTTGGATGGCGTCGCGCGTAAAGATGGCAACTCAGTTGGGCCAGAAAGCGCCAACTTGGCGGGCCTTGTTGGTCGAGGGCAATCCGACGGAACTGGTCGACATCACCCCACTGACCCCTGTCGACTACGAAGCCGAAAGAAACCGCATCCTTTCACCGGCGGAGCTGTTGGAACTACACAAAAAAAGGTGTTGAGGACGGGCGCAGGCACTTCCTGACTTTTCACTGCATCCCTGCCCCCCTTCTTTCGAAGACAACTGCTTGAACGATACTTGGGCAATGTGTTGATCAGGAACGAGCCGTCACGGGGAATTCTTGACCCTCTAGCTTCTCCATAACCAACTCAATGAATGCAGACACAGCTAGCGGCAAATGTTGCCGACTGGGGTAAAGCACGTGCAGGCCGTATCCGGTTCTATGGTACTGCGGAAGCACAGACACAAGGCGCCCTGTCTGAAGATCAGACTTTGTCATGGCGGGCGGCAGCAAGGCAATTCCTAGCCCGGCCAACGTCGCCTTGCGCAAAGCTTGGGCGGTGTTTCCATTGAAACGGCTAGTGACCCGCACTTCTTCCGCTGCACCATTTGGCCCATGGAGAGTCCAGGTGGTGACGCCACTAGGATGACCAAAAGTTACACAATCATGATTGACCAAATCTCCAAGCGAATCAGGTACGCCTCTTTTTCTAAGGTAATTCGGGCTGGCCACCAGACCTTCGTTACCAGCTCCAAGGAGTTGGCGACCGACATATCCTGAGTCTTGTAACGCTCCGCCTCGAAACGCAATGTCGATACGATCAGCGATCAAATCGGCGCGTGCATCACTCAGCACAAAGTCGACGTGTACCCGTGGATGCGCCTCGAGAAAGTCGGCTACCCAATCCATAGGAAAAAAGTCGAAAAAGTCAGCCATTGCCGCGATGCGCACGATGCCACTCGGCTCTTGGTTTCCTGTCATCAGCTGCTCACTTGCGTCAATCAGTCCATCCACGGCTCCACAGCATCGCTCGTGAAAAGCCTCGCCAGACTGGGTGAGTGTGAGCTTGCGCGTGGAGCGCTGCAGCAGCCTTGTACCGAGTTGAGCCTCAAGCTGTTGAACCCGCCGGCTTAAGGTGTTTGAGGGCATTCCAAGCTGCCGTGCTGCCTCAGCGAAACTGCCGCTGCGCACCACTTTTACAAACAATGCGACGTCATTCAGATCGATCATCTTGCTGCCACCCACTCCAAAAATGGATCAGTTCAATCCAATTATGCCATCTAATAAAGCAATCAATAGACGCATATCCTTCAGTCATTGCTGCAGCTGACCCTCACTTGCCGGAATCTCCTACGGGCTGACCGTCAAGGCTTTTCGGCATCACGAGTTAATCCACATCCAGTCCAGCCAGCCGGAACTCCGCTCGACGACATCGTCTGTCGGCAAGGGAGAACAAAGAGAAAGCATATGACCGCCACCGTAGTAGTTCGACCACGCGCCATTGTCCATCGTACTGAAGGAACCACACATGGCCCCATAACGAGGCTTATGAGTCCAGGTGATCTAGGAGAGCTGTTGAAACCGTTTATTTTCCTGGACATTTTCAGCCTGAACGCCAGTGGTAGTAAGTCGAGTTTCGGCATGCATCCGCACTCAGGAATCGCAACGGTTACCTTCATGACAAAAGGGGATGTCTTTTATGAGGACACCACTGGGGCGACCGGTTTACTGCTCGCGGGTGGTGTTGAGTGGATGCAGGCCGGCAATGGGGTGTGGCACGACGCTACGCTAGCAAGCGAGTCCGCAATACAGGGATTCCAGCTCTGGGTGGCATTGCCACCATCTCTTGAAAACGCACCCGCGATGAGTGTCTACCTTGCGCCGTCGCAAGTTCCTCAAGTGGGCCCCGCGCGTTTGCTATTGGGACGTTACGGGGCAGCCCAAAGCCTGATTGAAGTGCCGAGTGAAATGAACTATCTCGCCGTGAGTTTAAAAGACGGTGAGCACTGGCATTACACCCCTCCATCCGGCCACAACATTGCTTGGCTCGCTGTGAGTTCTGGAAGTCTGGACGCAGGTGGGTTGATCAATGCCGGCGAATTAGCCGTGTTCGAAGAGTCAGAGCACCGCATCAACTTCATCGCGAAAGGCGATTGCTCTTTCGTGATGGGCTCGGCGGTAAAGCATCCGTACCACCTAGTAACGGGTCACTACTCGGTTCACACGAGCAAGGCAGCTCTGGCGCAGGGAGAAACGGAAATACAGCGGATTGGCACACGGCTGCGGCAACAAGGACGGCTCAACTAGCGCCGCTCAAGCCGGCGTGAAAATCATCTCGACGATAACTATCCAACACCCCAAATCATACTGAGGCACGTCATGACAGCGAGCAATCTCAACCTTCTTTTGTCCCCCGCTCAAATCGCCAACCTACCCTTGAAAAATCATATGGTGATGGCGCCTCTGACGCGAAGCCGGGCTGGCCAAGGTGATGTTCCAACTTCCACAGTAGTCGAGTATTACCGTCAACGTGCAAGCGCCGGCCTCATCATTACTGAGGGTTCCCAGGTCTCGACTCAAGGCAAAGGCTACATGAGAACACCGGGCATCTTCACCAGCGAGCAAATCGCCGGCTGGAAACACGTGACCGACGCCGTGCATGCAGAGGGCGGACGGATATTTCTCCAGCTCTGGCACGTTGGGCGCCTGTCACACTCCCTAGTACAGCTCGATAATCAGCTGCCGGTAGCCCCCTCAGCGATCAAGGCTGATGGCGAGATCTACACGCCTGAAGGACTGAAGCCTTACGAGTCGCCACGGGCTCTGAGTCTGGATGAAATTCCTGGTGTGATTGCGGATTTTCGCCAAGGTGCTGAAAACGCGAAGCGTGCAGGTTTTGACGGTGTGGAAATACATGGCGCGAACGGCTACTTGATCGATCAGTTCCTGCGCGATGGCACCAACACCCGAACCGATTCATACGGCGGCTCTGCAGAAAATCGCGCTCGGTTTCTTAAGGAGGTTGTGGAGTCGGTCATCGAAGTATTCGGGGCTAGCCGCGTGGGCGTTCGCCTGTCGCCGATTTTTAATTACTTCTCCATGAGCGACAGCGATCCCCAAGCGACTTTCAACTATGCAGCGAAAATGCTCAGTCGCTACGGGCTAGCCTACATTCACGTAGTAGAAGTCGGTGCGGGTTCATTCGACTTCAGAGAACTGAAGCGTCGTTTCGCAGGCACCTACATCGCCAATGGGGGCTATGACGCGGAACGCGCAGAAACGTCCCTCAGAGAAGGAAATGCTGATCTGGTGTCCTTTGGCACTGCGTTCCTGGCCAACCCGGATCTGGTAGAGCGATTCGAACAGGGTGTCGCATTGAATGACGCAGACCCGACCACCTTCTATCAGGGTGAGGAGCGAGGTTATACGGATTACCCGACCATGGCCCAGATCCGATAACGATGTAGTGCTGAGGTAAGCGCAGTCGCCGCCGGCTGCCACTCGCAGAGTAATCGGGCCGTAGATTGCAATGCTGAACCGGGGTAGGAGTCTGCGCCCTCCCCGGTAATTCACCTGCAAACCTGCGGCAAGCCTGTCTTGACAAATAAACTGTGATCACATATCACTTAATGAGGTTTTCTTGTCTACGCACGCCGTAGCCACGAAAGAACTCATGAACAAAAATAAGACAGGACGCATTAGCTATGAACGTGATGAAGCGGCTGACACCCTATACCGGATTGAGAGTTTTGATTTCCGGTGGGGCAGCAGGCATTGGCGAATCGATCGCGGCTGCATATCTCGAAATTGGGGCAAGAGTCCATGTATGCGATGTAAGTGAGCAGGCGATCGCACAATTTCGTGAGCGCTATCCAGAGGCTTTGGCCACATTGGCTGACGTCTCCGACTCTGCTCAAATTAAGCGAGTCTTCGAGATACAACAGGATTGGGTGGATGGGCTCGATGTACTTATCAACAATGCAGGCATAGCAGGGCCGACCGGTGGAATCGACAAAATTAGCGATGCAGAATGGGAACAGACAATAGACATCAATCTCAATGCGCAGTATCGCTTCGCTCATCATGCTGTCCCCCTCCTAACGAAGTCAGAACACGCACACATCATTCATATTTCATCGGTCGCGGGTCGCTTAGGCTATGCCTGGCGGACTCCATACGCCGCGACCAAGTGGGCCATCGTTGGTCTTATGAAGTCATTGGCAGCCGAGTTGGGCGAAAAAGACATTCGAGTCAACGCACTGCTGCCAGGCATCGTCGAGGGCCCGCGCCAGGATCGCGTCATCAGTGATCGCGCCAAACAGTTAGGCATTTCAGAGCCGGAGATGCGCCAACAAACATTGAAGAAAATATCATTGCGCCGGATGACTCCACCCGAAGACGTGGCAGCAATGGCCCTATTTCTATGCTCTCCTGCTGCTAACAATGTGACAGGACAAGCGATCAGCATCGACGGCAATGTCGAGTATCTTTGATTAGTCAGACCTACACGTCTCGCCACCGACCTTGGTAGCGAGACGCTTATTGTGCGTGTTCTAGAGAGCTCGTTTCTCCCGGATTCCGTCACTTTCTTTACCGGCACATCCGTGATCACAGTTGTCTCATTTTCCTATGCTGGCTGATCGAACCTGCCTATAATTCTCGCCATGAACCTATCCACACTCGTAACGCCCATGATCCGCCAGACTCTCAGTGCGGACGTTTATGCCCAGCTGCGTGATCTGCTGATAAGTGGACGCGTTATGCCTGGGGAAAAGCTCTCGCTCAGATCTATAGCGGACGCTCTTGGTGTTAGCGTCATGCCAGTGCGAGAGGCTGTTCACAGGTTGGTCGCTGAGCAAGCGCTTGAAATGGCGGCTAATCGATATATTCGCGTTCCTGTACTGACAGTCAGCCAGTTCCGGGAAATCACCAGTATCCGGTTGAATCTGGAGGGGCAAGCTGCAGCTCGTGCTGCGGAGCTTGTTGATTCGCAGGCGCTGGCTGAGATTGAAAAGATACACGAGGCATTTTGCGCAGAGTTCGCAAAAGGCGCTCCCGATGAGTCACGGCTGATTACGCTGAACAAAGAATTGCATTTCGCAATTTATAATCAGGCGGACATGCCTATCCTGCTCCAGATAGTTGAGTCCCTGTGGCTGAGAATAGGGCCTATCATCAACTATGACCTACGATCTGGCACTGAGCGTGTGGTTCAGCGAGTGCAAGCCAGTCATCACGCAGCGATGGTTGATGCTTTAAAGAAGGGTGACTCCGTTGCCGCCTGTGAATCACTGCAAGATGACATCAAAAGTGCTGCCGAGTTTATCCTGAATACAGGGGCGCTGATCGTTGCCGATGCGCACAAGCCTGTCGAAGCTGATTAACCTCATCAACAAGGTTTAAAAAAGGCGCCCTGATATCAGGACGCCTTTTTTGTTCGCTCATTACATCTGAGCGCCGATCATCCAAGGAACTGTTTCTTCATTGCCGACGCCCAACGCCTCGCTTTTAGATTTTTCCCCAGAAGCCACTCGTATGAGCATGTCGAAAATCTCTTTACCCTTCGATTCAAGGGTGGCATCGCCATCCATGACATCCCCGCAGTTGATGTCCATATCATCCTTCATGCGAGTGTACATTTTGGTATTCGTCGCAAGCTTGATCGAAGGAGCAGGTTTGGCGCCAAAGCACGAGCCGCGTCCGGTGGTGAACGCAACGAGGTTTGCGCCGCTGGCGATTTGGCCAGTGGCTCCCATCGGGTCGTAGCCAGGTGCATCCATAAACACCAAGCCTCGGGCCGTGATTGGCTCGGCGTAACGGTACACCCCCATGAGTGCGGAGGAGCCGCTTTTGGCAACTGCGCCTAAAGACTTTTCAAGAATGGTCGTCAGGCCGCCAGCCTTGTTGCCAGGTGTGGGGTTGTTATCGATGCTGCCTTTTTCGCGGTCTGCGTAGCTTTCCCACCATTTGATAAGGTCGACGATACCTTGGCCAACCTCACGGGTTGCCGCGCGACGAGTCAGCAGGTGTTCAGCGCCGTAGATCTCCGGCGTTTCGCTAAGGATGGCCGTTCCACCTTGCGCTACGAGCATATCGACAGCCACACCGAGGGCGGGGTTGGCCGTGATGCCCGAGTATCCGTCTGAACCGCCGCACTGGAGCGCCACGGTCAGGTGCCGCGCCGAGACCGGCTCGCGTCTGCACTCGTTGGCAACCGGCAGCATCGATTCCACGGCGGCAATGGCGGCATCCGCTGCGTTGCGGGTTCCGCCAACGTCTTGGATGACCACGGGAGCGATAAGCTTGCCGGTCTCGATGCCCTGGGCCATGAATAGCGCGCCCATCTGATTGGCTTCACAGCCAAGGCCGATGACCACCACGCCAGCGAAGTTGGCGTGTTTGATGAACCCGCCTAGCGTGCGCCGCAGTTGGTTCACCCCCTCGCCATTGTGCTCTATGCAGCAACCGAAGCTGTGGGTGATCGGCACCACACCGTCCACGTTTGGGTAGGCATCCAGCACACCGTTTCGCGAGAAGTGTTCAACCACCATTTTGGTAACAGTGGAGGAGCAGTTCACAGTGCTCACTACACCAATGTAGTTTCGAGTTGCGACTCGCCCGTCAGCGCGGACGAAACCTTGGAATGTCACAGGAGAGGCTGCAGGCGACGCGACCTTGGCATCCTCGCCGAACGCGTAGTCTCGCTCGAACGTCGCCATCTCCAGATTGTGCGTATGCACGTAATCGCCTGGCTCAATGGGTTTAGTAGCAAAGCCAATGATCTGGCCATAACGCAGAACAGGATCACCTGGGTTTACGTGTGCAAGGGCGATTTTGTGCGCTGCGGGCACATCGGCGAGCACCACGATATTACCGAACTCCGCAACCACGGTTCCTTGAGGTATCGAAGCGCGTGCGATTGCAACATTATCGTCGGGATGTAGTTTAAGTGCCAGGGATGTACTCTTCATTTTGTCCTCGCATTATCAGTAATACACGGCGCAGCCTGGGGCAATACAATGTTGTCCCGCGTTTTTGTAGTAATCGTTTCTTGTGCCTGACGTAGTTTCAAACTCAGGAATGCCGCGAGAGTTAAAAGAGCCGCTACAATAATGAGTCCATTCTTCGTACTTCCAGTAGTTTGTTCAACGAAGCCCAGAAGTGAAGGGCCGAAGAAACCACCGGTAATACCAAAGGTATTCACTAACGCCAGACCCGCCGCCATACCTGCTCCCGCCAACCTTGAACTGGCAAAGAGGAATATCACAGGCTGAACAACGAAAAACATCGATGCCGTAAGAGTGAATCCTATTAGTGCTATCAGTGGAGTGGTAAAGGCCGCGAGGGTCAATCCAGCCGACATCAGGAGCAGCCCACCGAACATTATTTTGCGTGAAATTTTCGGAGTAGTTGCATACTTTGGAAGAAACGCGGCCCCGAGTGCTGCTGCTATCCATGGGATTGAGTTTAACAATCCTATTTGTAACGATGACAAGCCTCCATACGTGCCAATGATGCCCGGCAAGAAGAAAATTACCGAATACACACTCACTTGGTGGAGAAAGTACACCGCGATAGCAAGCCAAATCTGAGGGATTTTAAGAACGCCCTTAAAAGAATGACCAACATTGCCGGAGGCGATTTCTTCATCATGTTCTTTTTTCAGAACTTGCTCTACTTCAGTGGCTTGTTCCTTTGATAGCCAACTTGCCGTAGATGGGCCGTCCGGAAGCTTTCGCCAAATCACGATGGAGAATAGAACAGCTGGAATTCCCTCCAAGAAGAACAGCCACTGCCAGCCGTGCCAACCCCAGATTCCATCCATCTCTAACAGCAGCCCGCCAACCGGCCCGCTGATGATATTCGCGAGACAGACCCCGATTAGAAAATAGCCACTGGCTCGTGCCCTTTGCTCACGACCAAACCAATAGGTTAGATAGAGCATTACACCTGGGAACAATCCGGCTTCAGCTGCGCCCAGTAGCGCGCGGGCAATGTAAAACGTAGTCTCATCGGTAATGAAGGCCATACCGGCAGACAACAACCCCCAGGTGATCATGATCCTGGTGATCCAGAGTCGGGCACCTACCCGGTGCATGATCAGGTTACTGGGTACCTCCATCAGTGCATAGGTAAGGAAGAAGAGCCCCGCGCCAAAACCGTAGGCGGCAGCGGAAATACCCAAGTCTACTGCCATGTGTGTTTTGGCAAGTGAAATGTTAGTTCTGTCTAGAAAGCTTATAACGTAAGCAAAGATTAACATCGGCATTAGTTTGCGAAACATTAAAGCGTTCAGCGACTGTCCCTTTTGTGTTTTTGTATGGGTCGTAGCTAACATGGTTCATTTTCTCCTCATGAGGATAAGTTGCTAAGGCGCGGGTGTTGTACCGCGACCTTTAATTATCAAAATATCCTCTAGATAGACTTTATGGGGGGTGAGTGCCCGCGCTTAGAAATTGACGTTATCGCCACCTTTGAGCTTTAGGATTTCCCTCGCGTCAGCAGGTGTCGCCACTTCAAGTGAAAGCCCTTCGAGAATTTTGCGCATACGCGAGACTTGATCTGCGTTGCTTTTTGCCAATTGGCCCGGCCCGTCCCAAAGCGAGTCTTCAAGACCCACACGCACGTGTCCTCCAAGCGTGGCTGATTGAGCACCAATGCTCATCTGCTGCTTTCCTGCTGGAAGAACCGACCACTGATAGTCATCTCCGAAGAGACGATCAGCTGTGCGCCGCATATGCAGGACGTCCTCGGGGTGCCCGCCGATACCGCCCAAAATGCCGAAAACCGATTGGATCAAAAACGGGGGTTTGATGAGGCCACGATCAATGAAATGTGCTGCGGTGTAGAGATGCCCAATGTCATAGCATTCGATTTCAAAACGGGTACCGTTCTCACTGCATGACTCGAGGATGTGGGCTATGTCGGTAAATGTGTTTTTGAAAATGCGGTCATGGCTGCCGGCGAGATATGGTTCCTCCCAAGCGTGTTTGAACTCCTTAAACCGATTGAGCATTGGGTAAAGACCCATGTTCATCGTGCCCATGTTCAGCGAGGCCACTTCCGGTTTGAACTGATGTGCTGGACGAAGTCGATCTTCAAGCGACATTGTCGGTGCACCACCTGTAGTCAGGTTGATCACCACATCGCTAGCCTCTTTGATAGCCGGCAGAAACTGCTTAAACAGTTCCGGATCCTGAGAGGGGCTGCCATCAATTGGGTTACGAGCATGTAGGTGAACAATTGAGGCGCCAGCCTCAGCGGCACCAATCGCCGCTTCGGCAATTTGACCTGGTGTTACCGGCAGGTAACGAGACATGGAAGGTGTATGAATTGCGCCGGTGACCGCGCAAGTGATGATGACTTTACGAGCCATGGTGACCTCCTGGTTACTTTTATTTTGGTGTTCAGGATGAAGTGATGCCGTCAGGAATTTGGTGCTTGACGCTTGTGCGCAGCGAGAGCCATAAGGCGGCGGTCACGCCAAGCGGATCGCAACGCAATTCCTTCGAGTTCAAGTTTTTGGCGGCGCTCGTCATGTACTCGGGCGACTGCTGATTCCGACCAATCAAAAGCATTTTCGGAATTGATCGTTTCGCGATTTTGCTGACCGTAGCGTTTGGCATAGTCAGATACGCCGGCAGGGGCGTTGAGATCGATGGTTTCGAAGGGGCCCATAAATGACCAGCGGAGGGCGAGTCCATCTTTGAGCACCCGATCAATATCCTCAGAGCTAGCAAAGCCTTCCTCATGCAATTTGAAGCATTCGTTGAGGACTGCTGCTTGGACTCGGTTCAACAAGAAGCCGTGGATCTCTCGGGATAGAACGACAGGGCTCTGCCCTGCTGCGGTGTAGATCTCATGCGCTCGAATCATCACTTCAGATTCTGTCCACGGCGCAGGGCAAAGCTCCACAAGAGGAACTAAGTAAGGTGGGTTGGTAGGGTGTGCAACTACGCAGCGCCCCCGACCTGGTAGATCTTTAGTGAACTCGGAGGCCGGTAACCATGAAGTTGAACTGGCAAGAATCGCGTCCTTGGGCGCCAACGCATCCATTCGACTGAAGATGTCGATTTTCGCCTCTACCGTTTCCCGAACATTTTCCTGTACGAGCACCACGTCACGTAGCGCATCAGCCAAGTCGGGAACGCAAGTAATGCGTGCCAGTACGGTGAGGGGGGCGTCATTGAGAAGATCAAACTCTGCGAGCTCGTTAAGTCTCGCTTCGATGTAGGCATGGCTGTTCTGCATTGTCTGCAGATCCATGTCGTGTAGGCGTACCGGATGTCCTGCTCGAGCAAAAACAATCGCCCATGCTCTCCCAATCAGGCCTGCGCCAACGATTGCAATGGGGCCACGCTCGGTCGCAGATGGAGTTGTACTTCGCATGATGTTCTCCAAATTTTGTATTTATGTTTAGGAGTAATCGTTTGAGCGGTTGGTGAACAATGCTGACGCTCAGATGTTCGCTCTGAGACAGATGCTATCCACTGTGATCACAGATCACAAGCAAATAATTCTGATCGTCTGACGATCGGCTATGCAAGGGATTCGCGGGTCGAGATAGCTCCCGCAACGGCCTGAGCCTCAGTGGGTCGGCGCGCTTCAGGTTTTTGTGCGGGAATAGAAAAGGTTTTTTTCGGGATTGAACCTTCGCGTTAAATAAACGCAGAAAAGCCCGCCTGACGAGCGGGCTCCTCAATCAGATCTTTCAGCCTGCGTGGCCGTGACCCGCGTGACGAAGGAACGCGCGTACCGTGTCACAGAACTCCAATGGGTTTTCAGTCATTGGATAGTGGCCAGTACCTGCGAGCACGGCGATCTTACTGCCGGGAATGCGAGATGCTGTCTCCTCAACCTTCTCTTGGTACACCAACCAATCCGCGTCACCGCGCAGAAGTAAAACAGGCGCTTTGATCTTTCCAACTTGTTGCCGCTGATCAAAGTTCGCATAGCCTGTCAGGTCACCTTTCATCACCTGCGGCGTGGTGCGCGAGATCTGCCACACCACCTCCCTTGCACGATCTGGTGGAGTGCGATTGCCCGTCATCGAACGAGACCAGGCACCGATGATCTCTGGCCCATTCATGAGCAACATATCGAGGAAGAACTCGGAAACCGTCGGGGTAAAATCTGCCCCTTCAGCTGAAATGATCGCGCTGTACGCATCGGGCCGACGCGCCCCCAATTCCAGCACCAGATTGCCGCCCATGGAGCATCCCATGATGGCGGGCTTCTCAAGTCCCAAGGCCTCCATAAGATGTTCGTTGAACTCCGCATGGCGAGTGAGGCTGTGGAATGGGCCTGATTCGGGCAGCTCTGATTTGCTGTGCCCAGGGGCGTCAACTGCAATGACGCGGAACTCATCTGAGAGACCGTCCAGTACGTGCCTGTACATTAGAGAATCTTGTGATGCCGCGTGGAAGCAAACGAGTGGACGCCCCTCCCCTGCTTCTTCGTAGTAAACGCGAATTCCATCAACAGTAATGTACCGTCCTACCGTCTCTTTCCCCGACGGCTTAGGCCCGGGAGAGTACGAGACTGGTGGGTTATTATTGGCTTTCCCTACACGCTTCATTGCGTCGAACGCGCGGGCCATCACATCTACGTACTGCCATGCAGCGACCACGTTGCCCTCAAGCTCAAGTTTTCCCAATCCAGGGGACAACGCTTCAAACCAGTCGATCTTTCCGTCAAGAACGCGCTGCCACTCATCATCAGCACCAGACACGATGATGTCAGCGCCCAACGGGCTTCCTTCCGGGTAAACCGCAACGACTTTACCGGCGAGAACCGCAAGCGTTGAAAAACCTGTGCTGTGCTTGAATTGAATGCGCCCATCAAAATAGCGAGCAGCGGCAGTCCAATCAGCATCACCGTTTAACTCGTCGGCGAATTGGCTCAACCATTTGGCATCATTAATAAGGGTCATGACTTTCTCCTAGCTTTAGCTATCCCAAAGGGGATTTTCTTGTAAGTGCAGGTACGATCGGTTCGTTACAAACCCATGTTGCAAGAGGACTTCGATACCAGCGCCTTGTCGTACTTAAGGAACCAGCCGGTGGTTTCACGGGTGAAGAAAATGGTGATGATGGCCGCCAGTACCATGAGGCCGGAGATAAAGTAGAGCGCGTAGTTGTAGCCCGCAGCCTGCTCAAAGCCACCACCTGCGCCGATGAACATCCCGATCACGAATGGCCCAAAGCCACCGGCGTAAATACCGACGTTGACGATTGAGCCCGCCAGGCCAGTCGTGCCTTGCTTCGCAGAGTCAAACGCAATGGCATACAGCAACGTGTAGGGCGCGTTCATCGCGAACCCAGCAAACAACTGAATCGCGATAAGCCAAGTCAGGCTGACGGATGAGTATTTGAAGAGGTACATGCCCACCGCAAGCCACGCGAAAACAAGGACTAGGCAAAGTTTTCGGCCTGCACGGTCTGAAATCCATCCCCAAACGATCTGGCCGATACCACCGGTGATCGTGAAGAGCACCGAGTAAGCAGCTGCCTCTGCGAAGTTGTAATGGGCAACAAAGGCCAGGTACTGAGGTAGCCAGAAGCTGATGCCGAAGTAGCCAACGATTGCAAACATCGAGATTAGAGCGATAGCGGAGATGTTCGGATTTTTCATTGCCGACTTGAACGCGCCTTTGGGCACCTCCACCACACCTTGTACCGCTTCCATTGATGGAGGGGTCTCACCCACGGCTTGAGCGTGTTCAACAAAAGACTCGTAACGCTTCTTCGTACTGAACCACCAGTAGACCGAAAAGATGATGATCATCGGTACAGGGAAAAGCAGGAATGCCAAGCGCCAATTTTCCGGGCCGTAAGCGTGGAGTAGAGCACTGATCGCCAAGCCACCGATCAATGTGCCCCAAGGGTATCCGGTGTGATGAAGTCCTAGGGCGAAACCACGGCGTTCCTTCGACCACCACTCAGACAAGGAGGTGACTTCGATGGCTTCGCCAGCACCGCCAAATGCGTGAGACATCACTTGCAGCGCGACAAGCACTCCAAGCGAGCCAGTCAAGAAATTGAGGCCGGTCAGAAAGGTGAATAGCGTGTAAGCAATCACGATTGGCAGGTGGCGGTATTTTCGCATCCATCCCTGACCGCCTTTATCAGCCCAAATCATGCAAGGCACGGCTATCAAAGATGTAGCGATCGTGATGAAAGCGGCAAGCAGTCCAGTCAGCTCAGCGCTTGTCTTGAACTCGCTGGTGATGGAGGGCAATACCATAAAGAACATCTGGCGGGAGTTGGCATCCATGGCATATACGAGCCACAAAAGAGCCATCGCGCCCCACGAGGCTGCACCTGCTCCTTTCGGCACACGATTGACCGCAGGTAATGCTTCGATTTTGTCTTGAGCAAATCCCATGGGGATATCTCCGGGTGTTTATTTTTATTCTCCGGCTGAGGATCGGTGTTTTGCACACATACGCCTCAACATCCGAGATGATTCAGCACTTGTCGTACTGCTCACCATGGACAGAGGTTATGGCTCAAATTCAGGGCTGAATATAGCTGGCAAAGCACACCTGCTGTGACCGCCAGGAACAGGTCAGTGGCACAGAACTAAGGGATTACCAGTTGCAGCACCATCGCCCTTGAGCATGCAGGCGACGAAGTAAATGCATTAGGGAAAAGACACCTACGTCCGACATAGCTCCGTTTGACGGCACAACCAAAAACCACCATATTAATGCTCGGTTTAGCTCGATCATGATCGTTTTAGCAGGATTTTAAGCATGACCTCGACACTTGAAACGTTTCCTGGAGAACGCCAGCAACTTATTCAAGACCGCCTGGGAAGGTATGGGCGTGTGATTGCAACCGATCTGGCGAGTGAGTTCGGTGTATCCGAGCACTCTATACGACGCGATCTAAGTGCCTTAGCGGCTGCTGGGCTTTGTAAGCGCGTCTACGGCGGGGCAATCCTGATGCGTGAATCGGAGGATCCTATGGATATCCGGGTACTTCAGGACTCGTCGCGCAAGAATAGACTTGGTAAGACCGCCGCCTCATTTTTGACCTCAGGACAACATGTGTTCATTGATGCGGGCTCAACAAATATGGCGATCGCCAGTGCGATTGATCCACAGTTGCAACTGACCGTTACCACCAACTCGCCATTAATTGCAGTGCAATTGATGAGACTGCCAGGCGCCGAGGTCATTCTGTTGGGGGGCCGTCTGAATCCGATGACGGGAGGCGTGACGGGGTTAAGATCAGTCCAGCAATTACAGCATTTTAACTTTGACTGTTGCTTTATCGGAGCCTGCGCTATCGACCCTGACAATGGCGTGACGGCATTCGAATTGGAGGACGCCGACTTCAAACGCGCGGTCATCGCGGCGAGCGGCCAGCTGGTTATCGCTGCGACCAATGAGAAGCTCTCTAGCGTCGCGCATTATCAAGTGGCGGAGTGTGGTGAGGTCGCAGCCCTAGTGGTTGAACATGATGCTCCACGAGAAAGGCTGGAGCCTTTCTTTACACAGATTTCCAATGTCGTCATGGCACGCTGAAATTGCCAGCTACCAGCACAATGAAGCGTCGGTGCCGAACTGACTGTAAAAGCTTAAAGGCTCAAGGCCTTACTACCTTCCATGGATGCTTAATCCATTTTTCCTGAAAAAACTCGATGAAAACTCGGATGCGAGGACTCAGATGCTTACGGTCTGAATAAAGGAGGTAAATAGGCTCCAAGATCTCTGCTTTATACTCGTCAAGCAGAAGCACCAGAGAACCATCTTGAATGTCTTTTCCAATGTGGAAATCTGCAAGGCGGACTATACCCGCGCCTGATTTGGCCATGTCCCTCAGCAGTTCGCCTTGGGTAAACGATCCTCGGGGCTTCACAGGGGTCGTCACACCCAGACCGTCCTGGATAAAGGCCCATTTGTTCCAAGGGCTGGCAAAACTGAAATTAAAGCATCGATGATTCATCAGGTCTTTTGGCTGCTGCGGTGTTCCATACTTTTCCAAGTAGTCAGGTGAGGCACACAGCAACCATTCACACTCGCCGATTTTCTTCGCGATTCTGGAAGAGCTCGGAAGAATCCCGCTATGGATGGCTATGTCCAATCCCTGCTCGAACTGGTCAACGAACTGAGCGCCTAACTGAATCTCGACATCAAGACCGGGATATGTGTCGAGGAATTCCGGCAACCAAGGCACGATCTGCTGCTTCGCAAAAGAGGTCATCGTGTGGATGCGAAGCGTGCCACTGACCCTTGAAGGAAGCCCTTCTGCCAGAGAGTCAGCTTCACTCATCGCCTCAACCACAGCTTTCGCACTGCGCAGATAAGCAGCCCCCTCCTCCGTCAGAGTGAGGACTCGGGAACCCCTCTGGAACAGTCGAACCCTGAATCGCCCCAGATTTTCTAGACACCTTGCAAGCTCATTGCGTAACGTTTTTCAAACTCTACCGGTGACAGCTGATTGTTGAAACCATGGCGGCGTTTTGGGTTGTAGAACATCTCGATGTAATCGAACACATCACTACGAGCATCTTGCCGTGAGGTGTAGATTTTCCGCTTGATTCGTTCCCGTTTCAGAAGCTGGAAAAAGCTCTCAGCCACGGCGTTGTCATGACAATTGCCTCGGCGGCTCATGCTGGCAACCAAATTGTTTGCCTTCAAAAAACTGCGCCAATCGGAGCTGCTGTACTGGCTGCCCTGGTCGGAGTGAACCATCACCTCTTGTTTCGGTTTTCGCCTCCAAACCGCCATCAATAACGCATCAATGGCCAAATCACTGGTCATCTGCGACTTCATTGACCAGCCAACGACCTGACGAGAAAACAGATCCAGCACCACCGCCAAATACAGCCAGCCTTCATACGTACGAATGTAAGTGATGTCGGTGACCCAAACTTTGTTGGGTTCTACGACATCGAACTGGCGCTTCAGTAAATTGGGTGAGGCGACCGCTGGCTTACCGCCGTATTTGCCAGGACGGCGTCGATACCCTGTCTGAGAGCGCAGACCTTCAAGACGCATCAGCCTCGCCACACGATGCCGACCACAATCCTCACCGACTTCGCGCAGATCGTCATGGACTTTGCGATAGCCATAAACGCCACCGCTCTCCAGCCAGGAATGCTTGATCAAACCCAGCAGTCGCTGGTCGTCTTTGGCGCGTACAGATTGCGGCTCAGACAGCCAGGCGTAATAACCGCTGGGATGGACTTTCAGCGTCAGGCAAAGCCGTCGAATCGAATAGTCGCCCGCTCGCTGCTTGATAAAGGCGTACTTCAACCGCACTCCTTGGCAAAGTACGCGGCGGCCTTTTTTAAGATGTCTCGCTCTTCGGTGACCCGCTTGAGTTCGGCTCGCAGACGACGCAGTTCAGCGTGCTGATCATCGTCTTGCTGCCGTTCTGCCTGAGGTTTGCTGTAGCGCTTTATCCAGGCATAGAGGCTATGCGTCGACACGCCAAGACGCGCCGCCACATCAGCGACAGGCAACTTCTTCTCGGTCACTTGATTGACCGCTTGGATTTTGAATTCTTCGGGATAACGTGGGTTGCTCATGGCACCTCCTGATTGGCCTTAGTTTAAGGCATGGAGGTGTCTACGAAACCCGGGGCGATTCACCCGAAGCCGATCCTCTAGCCGCGCTATCAATTTACTGATGGCCGACGGAGTCATCTCATGCGCCCTGGCGGCAGCAGAAAAACTTCCGCACTCTGTTGACCAGATGAAGGCTAGCATTTGGGAGTATTGATCCATTTCGGTACGCTCCTTACGCGACTGAATCTACCTGTTTATCTACACAAAAAAACGCGCCGTAGCGCGTTCTTTTTTGAACCAAAATCAGCGAATGAACTGCTCGATATAATCGTCCGGCAAGCCCAAATTTTTGTAATGGCTGCGGGCAGCTTCCAGCTTGGTGAAAACGTCTTCATAGCCAACCGCGACACCCTGTGGGTCGACGTAAGTGTAGCCACCCTGAACGTGGAACCAAGTAATCATTTCTTCGACATCTTCAGGGACGAACAGAGTGTGAGTCTCCCCTGGCGGCTCGAATGCAAAGGAGCCTTCATCAGCAACCCAATCGTGTTCGAGGTAGTACCAACGCCCCTTCAACACGATCGCATGCACTGCACCTGAGTGGCGGTGACGAGACAAAACCCCGCTCTGCCGCACTCGGAGCAAGTTGATGTAGTACCCACCGCTAACGCTCAGCAGCAGTGGTTTGAAAGATACTGACTTGGTGACAGGCACCCAGAGATTATCGTCTTCGAGCCAAGTGGTCATAACGCCTGGATGCACCATGTCTGGAGACATGAAAGGCACCTGCGGCAAAGCATAAGGAATGGCAAGTTCATCAGGTTTAACGGGCGTATTCATTATAATTTCTCTCAACGTGTGACTGGCGAGCGAGCCAGGATTTCAATCGCTGAGTGAGAGTAGGTGATGCTCTCGCACAGGAGAATACTCAGAAATTCACACCATCTGTGACCACTCGTCACAGCGCGTAAGACTCATCCCGTTGAAGGCCGCGTCTCATCTAAGACGCCTACTGCGGACGAGTTCAAGCGATTGACCCAGCAGATTTTTCATTGAGTGAATAGCGGCCACCAGTGGATCGCGCCCCATCAGAGGGGACACATTTTCCCCAATACCTTCACTACCATGCAGACCTGTTCATCTGAAAGCCGCTTACACAGTAGTAATCGGCTTGAAATAATGAGGTTTAGCAATGACTTCTCTCAGCCCTTCCCTTGAGCTCAGTCCCGAGCTTGCAGCTCATCCGGCCTATTCGCGAGTGTTCCAGCCCGAAGGCCTCACCTTCGGATACATCATGCCCTTGGAGGGCTATCCGAATTCACCGTTTCCCACGCTGCAGGATCATCAACGCCTTGCTCGCATCGCGGACGAGGCTGGATTCGCAAGTCTGTGGATGAGAGATGTGCCCTTCTATGACCCGAGCTTTGGTGATACTGGTCAAATGATCGACCCGTTTGTATATCTGGGATATCTGGCTGCTGTTACCAAAAACATTGCCTTGGGCACAACGGGCATCGTTCTTCCGTTACGTGAACCACTGATCGTCGCTAAGCAGTCCGTTTCGGTCGACCAGCTAACCGGCGGTCGTTTCTTGCTAGGACTATCCAGCGGAGATCGCCCGATTGAATATCCCGCATTCGGGATTGATTTCGAAGCGAGAGAAGAACGATACCGGGAAGGCTTCGAGCTGATTAAGACAGTCACTGAAAACAGCTTCCCAAGCGTCTCAACCAAACTTTTCGGCCAGCTGGAAGGCTTGCTAGACATGGTACCCAAGCCAGTTGGCCCTCGACTCCCCATGATTGTCGTGGGCCGGGCCCGTCAGACGCTTGAGTGGATAGCCAATAATGCCGATGCATGGATTTGGCATCTGAGCGACTTCAATCGTTTGCCCGGCCTCATCCGCGAGTTCCGTTCTGCCAGCCAGACCGGCAATGCAAAACCATACGGCTACGCGACATTTTTCGATCTGGCGAAGGATCCGAACACACCGCTGGAACGCGGCTACAACGGAATAAGGATCGGGCGTAATGCTCTGGTGGAGCTCTGGAAACGGCAACAGGATGAGGGTGTTTCACACGTCGCACTGAATATCAAACCTCTGCAGCGACCAGCCGCTGATGTCCTGGAGGAAATGGCTGAGTATGTCCTGCCACACTTTCCCATAGGCCAACCTGCCTCGCAGGTGACCCAGTGACCGGCTCAAGTGATCGCACCGACATTAAGGGCGTTATAGCCACCTTTCTGGAAGCCTGGGAGAGCGGTAATTGGGAATCTGCTGGGGATATATTCACTGACAATTGCCAGTTGGTGACAAGCCACATGTCCGCTCATGAGGGTGGACGCAAGATTGTCAGAGCTTTCCAGCAAGACCGTGCCAAGGCTGATGGCTTTTCAGTGAAGGCAACCAATCACTATGTGGGAGGTGGAGAAACCGACGCCACTTTCAGTTTCTACGTCTATGGCCATATCGGCAAAGCCACAAAGTCGGCCAAGCTCGGATTTGGAATGACTGTCACGGGCTCTCTGAAAAAGACAGCAGGCACCTGGCACCTCGACAGCGTGCTGATTGCCTTGAATTGGGTAACCGGGGACTACTCGCTTGCAACTCACTGGCAGCTTCCACCAGGTGACGACGGATGGAGGATTGGCGATCCAGCTCCGACCATCGTGAGCGAACTGAACGCGCCATGGCTTGCTTTCCCAAGCTCAACGCCTTCGGTACCCAGCGAGGAGTGTATTGCTGAAACCTACGCTCGTTACTCATGGGCGCTGGATCAGGCTGACATGCAGCTACTTGCCCATTGCTTTGCCAACGACGCCGCTGGTGATTTCCAACCGATGGGCCTTATTGAAGGGCGCCACGCGATCATCGGCTCCTTCAAAGAGTTTCGCAGGCCCTGGCCGTGGATGCAGCATTTCGCGGACGTGCTGGAGATCAAGTCCGACGAGGAAAAGGGTGTAGCGGAAATGATTGTCGGCAGAGTCATTCCTGGAAACTCACACACGCAAGATGGCACGCCTCTTTATGGCGCGCATTATCGGATGCGGCTTCGTCGCAAGCATGAAGGATTCTGGCAACTGACCTGGAGCGAGTACCGCCCAGGCTGGTTCAATGCCAATGAAGCACCAAGAGCTTAGTCCCTTCCCGGAAACGCTCTAGGGCCGTGGCGCCGTACTATCTCGGACGACGAGTTCGATTTGTATGCGCTCGCGGCGTGCAAGTGGGCGCCCCTCGATCAGCGCAACGATGTTGTTGGCGCTGCTGATACCAATTTTCGAAGTCGGCACCCTGACGGTCGTCAGGGCTGGCACGTAGGCAGCCGCGAACTCGATATCATCGAAACCGCTGACTGATAGTTCTTTGGGGACGTCGATCCCATTAGAGCGCGCTTCCGCCAACGCTCCGATACAGGTGAGGTCAGTGCTGCAGACAATGGCCGTAGGCTTGGGGTTAAGCTCCATAGCAATCCGCAGCCCGGCGCGCCCTCCCTCAATCGTGAATGGCTGCTCAATAATCCGTTCACTTGAAAGCTCTATCCCTGACTCGAGTAGCTGAGCGGTGATTCCTTTCAGACGGTATTTTGCCCGTTCGTTGTTAGAAACAACTCCACTGATCATGGCGATACTTTGATGACCAAGGCTAAGCAAGTGCTTGGCTATCAATCGACCACCCTCCTCATTGCTGAACCCCACGCAGTGATGGTCGTGAGCACCATCTAGCGACCACATGAGAATGAATGGGCATTGGGCGGCAGTTAGTGCTTCATAAATTTCAGGACTATGTTCAGTACCCACTAACAGTAGGCCTTCGACGCCCCGCTCAATCATGTTCCTTACGTTTACCAGTTCTTGCGCCTGGTCGTATTCATGGGAAGAAATGATTAGGTGATACCCAAGCTCCGTTAGCCTTAACTGGAGGGCCTGGACAGCTTCAGCGAACGCAGGGTTGTTAAAAGTAGGAAAAACGGCTCCGATGCTGTGCGTGCGCCTGGATGCCAAAGCACGCGCGGCCCCGTCTCGCACGTACCCGAGCTCTTGAACAGCTGCTTGTACTTTGGCCAGCGTTGCAGGTTTCACTAAGTGCGGGACAGCCAATGCTCTTGAAGCACTCCCCATCGAGACGCCCGCCAATTCAGCCACATCCTTGAGCTTCGGTTTCTCGATTTTTTTCATTGGAGATTCAGCATCCTCGATCGTAGCGCGGAGACAGGACGATCAGAAGAACGCCCTCGATTTGCGCAGAGGATGATAAGCCAACAGCCCGCCGTTCGGGAGCCGTTAATTGGAGGGAAAAACCTGAGAGCGGCGTTTCTGCTGCCCCCAGGCAAAAACACTTATTTAATGACGATCGGATTCACAGGAGCTCCGGTTCCGCCAACGACCTTTAGAGGGGCTGCGGTATAGAGAAACGTCCACTGACCGTCCTCAGCGCAGTCCTCAGCGAGAGGATCAAGCTGAGCGATCTCAGTGAGAGTGATGCCCAAGTTCCTCATGAGTGCATTGTGCAACGGCAACGCAACCCCTGACACGGGATCGACGGTGACTTCGTTAGCAATGGTGTCGGTAACGATGTTCGGAATTTCCATCTCCTGAAACCACTTCACCAGCTCAGGGCTGTAGGTCAGGCCTGGCTCGATAAAGTCTTTGTAGAACTCTTCCGGGTCGCGTTTATAAAACGAGCCGATCCATCCAGTGCGGATGATGAGAATGTCGCGCTTGTTGATAGAGACGCCTTGAGCCCGGGCCGCAGCCATTAAATCCTCATGGTTGAACGTTTCACCTGCATCCAGCACGTCTTTACCACGGTGGCGCGCTATGTCGATCAGAATGCCTCGGCCAACGATGCCTTTTTCACCCAATGGAGCAACGCTCGCCTTGGCCAGGGAACCGATAGTGGTATCGGCGCTGTAGCCATTCCAAATCTGATCGTCGTACCAGACATGCCCAAGGGCGTCGTACTGAGTTGACCCTTGAAGATGAAAAAACATCACGTCGTCGGCGAACTCGTAAGAGCCCGGAAAATGTGGGCCTTTGCCACAGTTGTAGTGACCACGATCCATGATATTCATGCGTTTTGACTGGGAGCGACCAGGCCAGACCGGGTCACCAGCAGGATCTGCCATGCGTACCTGCAAAGTAAATGTCTTGCCTTGCTTGACCTCTTTGACCCCTTGGAGAACTTCGATACCTGTAAGGTAGTTGAGTGAGCCTACCTCATCATCCGGGCCCCACTTACCCCAGTTCTTAGGGGAGTCTTTGAGCAAGTCATGAATATGCGGAACGGTCTTGTCTGTCATTTTCTGAGCCTCTTTTATTCTTGGATTAGCTGTGCTGCATTTAGCGGTTAGTTGAAACGTTCAAATCGTTGTCCCAGCTCGTCGGCACGAGCGAGTCCTCGGATGAGTCGTTCAGCCGTAAGGGCTGGCGCCATATTTTTCGCGTACACCGCACCCAGGGTTGCCTGGACGACAATGTCCAATTCCTCAGAGGTAAACGCAGAGGTCTGGCCAAGGCCGTCAAGGGTGACGGGAAGATTCACATCATTCAGAAGCTGAGCGACCTCTAGGATCTCTGAGTCTGGGCGCTCTTCGACGGACATCTGCACCAGCGTCCCGAATGCGACAAGCTCACCATGCAGCATGGAAGTAATCGCAGGAATTGACGTAAGACCTCGCACAAGCGCATGGGCTAACGACAAGCCGCCACTCTCGAACCCAACGCCACTGATAAGGACGGTTCCTTCAACAACCCGCTCGACATCATCATTAACCTCGTGCCGGCCTACTGCTTGGTAAGCGCTGTACCCGTAGGTCATAAGCGTCTTAAACACTGCCTCTGTTAGCAGCAATGCAGTGTTCAACGCTGGAGTACCAAATGAGTTATTGCCTCCGGCAGACTGACATTGTTGCGCCTCAAACTTTTTACTGATGGCGTCGCCGATGCCTGCGGCGAAAAACCTTGCAGGCGCACGGACAATCACTTCGGTGTCCACGACTACTGCAGAGGGGTTCATGTTCAGGTACTCGACACCAACGACCTTGTGCGCTTCGTCGTAAAGCACAATCAAACGGCTGGTTGGGGCGTCGCTGGAAGCAATGGTCGGGCATACGACAATGGGGACGTTAAGCTGAGCTGCCATCCCTTTAGCCGTGTCAATTGTCTTACCCCCGCCCAAAGCGATGATGGTGTCTGGCCTGTAATCTGCTGATCGCTCACAGAGAGACGCAATTGCAGCTTTAGTGCATTCACCAGGAAAAACGATACTGTTCGCCTCGAAGCCATGCTCTGACAATGCGTTCCCTACCTCAGGCCACAGATGCTTCGAGACGAACTCGTCGCACAAGACCAAAGGGCGCGATTGCCCCATATCGGAAAGGATTCTGCCAAGCTGTTTTAGCGCGCCAGGCCCTTGCTCGTATCGGCCAGGAAAACCCATTGTTCGAACCATGCCACCACCCGCTGCTTAAAAAAACCGTGAGATAAATCGTTACGTTGAATACGAGCCCGGATGGATCAGCGCATCAACCAGCCACCCGCCACATCCAAAACTTGGCCCGTGATGAAGTCGCTGTCGTTTGAAGTCAAAAAGCATGCTGCTTTAGCTACCTCAAGTGGCGTTCCAAGACGGCCCAACGGAGTCTCATCAACGACTGCCTGGTTCGCCTGCGCAGAAACGGTTTTAAGAAGCGGCGTTTCGATTCGTCCCGGAGCCAGTGCGTTTGCAGTAATGCCATAGGGCCCGAGCTCGCCTGCCAGGTGACGGGTAAAACCGATAATCGCGGCTTTAGTAGCGCTGTAATGCGCCGCGACAATAGGCAAATAGGCGCTACCGGCGACGGAAGACATGTTCACGATTCTTCCAAAGCCGCGCTCAACCATTCCCGGCGCGATTGCCCTAACCAGGTTGAACGAGCCAGTGAGGTTGATGCCGACGACCCTTTCCCATTCCAGAGGATCCATTTCCCAAATCGGTGCGGGTGCGCCCTGATGTTTGGGTGACACGCCTGCATTGTTGATCAAGGTGTCGATCGGGCCGAGCTGCTCACTAAGCTCAAGACAGGCTCGACTGCATTGAGCGAAATCTGATACGTCAGCTTTAGCCCAAGCCACCAAATGTCCGGCAGCACTGAGTTGCCGGGAAAGCTCGGAAACTGACTGTTCGTCGAAATCTACCAAGGCAACCCGCGCGCCCTCCTCGCAGTACAGCCGGGCAATTGAGGCACCGATGCCCCCTCCTGCCCCGGTAATGAGAACTGTGCGTCCTGAATGTCGAAGATTCGTCATGCCAAATTCCCCGCGCTGAAAAAACAGAAACAAGAGGCGGTGATGCTCAAACGCGTCCGATGCCGCACTGGCTGACCGAAAATTTTGGACTCATATAGGCGGGTGGTTTTAGGAGATTTGCGTGGCGAAGCCAGTGCCCCCGTGCCGGAGCGGTCTGTGACTTTAGGTAAGAGAGTGGCGAGGGCAGCCTGCGTCGTTGACCGAGCGAAGGCTAATGATGCAGTGATCATTATGATCTCCAGACTTGCCTAGGAAAACGGCAAATATGAATCGTTTCATTCTCACAGCCTGCGGACCTAAGCCAACAAAATCTGTGGTTTTTTCACGACTCTATTTTTGTATTTATTCTCGAAAGAGATATTTATGAAGCGCTTCATTTTTATTCGGATATTTGACCGCTGTCAAGCGGTCTGCATGGTCACTTCCCCAGCAAGGAGCGCCAGTAGTTCCGACGAAACGCAGTCATGAGCATCTGCGCCAATCATATTGAGGATGTGGAAAACACCGGCGCACTAAGCCTATGAGGCACCAGCTCCTTTGGCAGATGCACGGAATACGGGCGCAGTGCCCACGCCTGGAAGTCGGTGCTCAAGTGAAATGAATACGCGATGCATATGTTGGGTATCGACTAGTCGTGCGGGCTTCACTCACGGGTCAGGCAGAATGAATGCCTTCCGCAGAATGCTGATCCCATGGTGGGCATGGTGACCAAGCCTCCACGAGCTTATCGATGAAGAGTCGAATTTTGGGAGAGAGGTGCCGCTTGCTAGGGTAGATCACCCGAATAGGCTCTGCGGCCTCTGCATACCCAGCGAGCAATTGAACAAGCTTGCCGCTCCTCAAATCGTCGTTCACCACGTAGGAAGGAAGAGTCGCGATGCCCAGGCCAGCTACAGCTGACTGGTGTAATGACTCAGCACTGTCCATCTGTAGCCTTCCACCATGAGTAACGGACACAGAGCTACCATTCACGCGAAAATTCCAAGGAAGCAATCTCCCACCGCTCACGAAATGCAGGCACTGGTGCTCGGATAAATCCTCCGGCGTTTTAGGCTCGGCATGCTCAGCCAAATATTTGGGGGAAGCGCAGGTAATCATTTGTTGGTAGGCCACAGTGCGCGTTAACAACCGAGAATCTTCCTTCGGTGGCCCGATGCGCATGGCCAAATCAAATCCCTCATCGATCAGATCGACCAGCCTGTCAGAAAAGGTGATATCCACGCTCAGGGAGGGCCAATCCTTAAGGCAGCACTCAATGTGCTGAAGGACATGAAGTCTGCCCAGCGCAACCGGCAGACTCATCCGCAGTCGCCCACTGGGTGTCGAACGACGAAACGCAAGGGCATCCTCCACGTCGTCCAGATCCTGAAGAACGCCCACACAGCGCTCATACAGAACCTGGCCGTCATCCGTCATGCTTAAACTGCGCGTAGTGCGATTCAGTAAACGTACCTGTAAACGAGCCTCGAGCCTGACTATCGACTTCCCCACTGCAGAGCGCGTGAGGCCAAGCTGTTTTGCCGCCGCAGTGAAGCTTCCAGCGTTTACCGAGCTCACAAACGCGGCAATATCATTCAGGTTATGGAGTTCCATAGGGCCTCGGTGGTCTCAACGTTCGGGCGGCTTAGCACCTGTTATGGGGAACCCTATTCCCCAATACTAAGCATAGTATCTCAATTAGCTAATCCACTCCCAACGATCAATTGAGGTCATTATGAACACTAAAGTCCAAGCAGCCGTCCAAACCTGGGCCAATAGCCTTAGCGATCTGGTACCCGTTCTTAAGGGAATCGATACCACCACAAAAATGAGCGACATCCGCGACTCTTACGCAAAAATGCTCGCGCAAAATCCAGCGCCAGCTGGCGTTAAATTCGAAGCAGTCGACATGGGTGGCGTACCAGGCACACTGGTTACTCCGGACGAGATCAAAACCGACGCGGTCGTGATGTACATCCACGGCGGCGCCTACATTGTAGGACGTCCAGACGGCTACCACGGTATCGGCGGCAACTACGCGAAAATGCTCGGTGCTCGTGTGTACATGCCGGACTACCGCCTCGCTCCTGAGCACAAGTTCCCAGCATCAATTGACGACACATTGCGCGCTTACGAATGGTTGCTTGAGCAGAAAATCCCGGCTAACAAAATTGCGTTCTCTGGCGAGTCGGCTGGCGGCGCAATGGTCGTCAGCGTCATGGTCGCGGCTAAATCGAAAGGGCTTCCATTGCCTGCGGTTGGCTCCTCCATCTCACCATGGGCGAACCTTGAACACACCGGTGCTTCCATGAGCAACCGTGAAGGTCTGGATCCTCTGAACTCCAAGCCTGTCTTGGACATCCTCGCCAGAGCATTCCTAGGCGACACATTGGCCAATCATCCTCTGGCCTCACCTGTGTTCGCGGACGTCACCGGTCTTCCACCAATCTTGGTGCAGATCGGCGAGAACGAGCTGATGTTGAGTGATGCAATGCGCCTTGCAACTCACCTGGCTGATAACCGGGTTCGCGTGAACCTGGAAGTATGGCCTGCGATGTTCCACGCCTGGCACTTCTACGCCACCATGCTGCCAGAAGGTCAGCAGGCTATGGAAAGTTCCGTTCGCTTCATCGAGGCTGGCTTGGCCAACGCTAACCGCTAAAACGCAGAACAACCGCGATGGCTTTTCCTGCTGTCGCGGTTTTACTAATGCTGTTCCACAAAAGCTTCATCAGGCTAATAAAAAACCTGAGCAAGCGCCCTGCCCAACTCTTGTCACTTACCCCCCCTTCTTGGCAGGTCATGTCCACTGAACTCAGAACATGGTTTTTCCGGTGACACGAGACCGCAGCACGATCAATCCCCGAGTCTACCCCGTCGTGCGCCACCTTAGAGCATCATCCGCATCACGGCGCGACCAGGCACCATGGAATGAATCGCAAGCAGTTTCTCGAGCAACCGGACATGCTCGGCCTCATCGAGTGGCTAATCGAAAACCTTCCCACTCTTCCAGTACATCTGAAGGTCGCGCGCAGTAGGCTCGTGCGCAACGCGATCGACTGCAAGGTTCAAGGTATCGAAGCGGCGAATACCAGTGGGGCGGGAATTGGGAGACGGTCAAGGCGGAGCTGCGCCGGCAGCGCATTCGCTTGCGTTTGGCGGTTCGCGCCCGCGATGAGTTCGCCACGCATGGAGCCTGCGAAGCGATCCTAGCGTGGAGAAAAGTCGATGGCGCCGTCGGATTCCTCAAGAATCAAATGCACGACAAGAACTTGATGAATTACCTAAAGCAGTGCCAGGCGCTTCTCGCGCTGGACCGCAAGCAGCAGCTCAACCACCTCACCAAGCAGAACATCCTAAGATTCGACTCGGGCATGACTAAGATCCATGCCCTGCTCGACACCACTGGCTCTCCAATCTATGACGGCCGGGTCGGTGCCGCCATCGCGCTGCTCTACTGCCTGTAACGCCAAGGCACCGGCACCACTGCGCCGCAGGTAGTGGACTTCGCCTGGGGGCCAGGGATCGGCGACCAGATTCGAAACCCAAAACACTTAATGCTTGGCTACAACGGTACACCGCAACTCTCCACCACCAGTCACCACCTTTGGGCACGGCGCCAGCTCCAATTAGGTTGGATCATCCGCGCGGTACTAGAAGGGTCCGAACTATTCGCCAAGCAGCCTCAGCTGGTAGACCGCTGCCACGCCTTTGAAGCTGGATTATTCATGATGGGCTATGACCTACGCAGTCTAGTCCCCGACGGCTATACGATCCCAGTGCCGCCCAAGCCTAACTACCGGGTACGCAGGATGACCCGAGCGACCTGAGATAAACAAGCTGATGGTTGACCCGTATGTAGTTCTCAATAAGCAGGAAAATAGTCTTAAACACTCAAAAACGTCAGGACCGAAGAGAAAGACCAAACAACATTGGTAAAGAGACCACGCGTGAGCGCCAAAGCCTGCGCCCGCCCACGCGGAAGCCGTGAGGACTCCACCCAGAGCCGGTGGTTTTGTGGGGGTAAAAACGACCAAAAATAAAAAGGGGTCGCGAGATAAAATCTCGCAACCCCTTGATTTATATGGTCGGGACGGAGTGATTCGAACACTCGACCCCTAGCACCCCATGCTAGTGCGCTACCGGACTGCGCTACGCCCCGACTAGGCGTGAAACTCATTCCTCAACCTCGAGGAACGCTCAAGAATATATCGCAAGCTTTTGAAAACTGGAAGTATTTAAAAGCAGGAATTTATTTCTTGAGGACCACCAGAACATCTTCGAGCTCGGCGATCATCTGGCGGATCATTTGCTTGTATTGGGTGGTGTCGTCTTTGGCCTCATCGCCGGACAAACGCAAGCGTGCGCCGCCGATGGTGAACCCTTGATCGTAAAGAAGTGCGCGGATCTGCCGGATCATCAGCACATCCTGGCGCTGATAATACCGGCGGTTTCCGCGGCGTTTGACGGGGTTGAGTTGAGGAAACTCCTGCTCCCAGTAGCGCAGTACGTGCGGTTTTACCGCACACAGCTCGCTAACTTCACCAATGGTGAAGTAGCGTTTGCCTGGGATGACGGGTAGCTCGTCGTTATGACTTGGTTCCAGCATAAGCCTCAACTCGGGCCTTCAACTTCTGCCCTGGACGAAAGGTGACCACACGGCGAGCCGTGATCGGGATTTCTTCTCCCGTTTTCGGATTGCGGCCAGGCCGCTGGCGTTTGTCCCGAAGATCGAAATTACCGAAACCGGACAATTTGACCTGTTCGTTGTCTTCAAGAGCGTGCCTGATTTCCTCGAAAAACAGTTCAACCAATTCCTTGGCTTCCCGCTTGTTCAGGCCCAGCTCTTCATACAGACGTTCCGCCATCTCAGCTTTCGTCAAAGCCCCCATACGTCACTTCCTTAACGTGGCGTCCAACCTTTGTTCGAGCGAGGTGAGGATGTTTTGCGTCGTGTTATTCACCTCATCGTCATTAAGAGTGCGCGATGGATGCTGCCAGGTCAAGCCAACTGCGAGGCTTTTTCTATCAGGATCAATACCTTTACCCTGATATACGTCAAATAGCCTGAGGTCTGTCAGCCATTCGCCTGCATTTTCACGGATTACGTCCAATACAGCCGAGGCTGCAACGTCTTTGTGCGCAATCAGTGCAAGGTCACGACGCACTTCAGGAAAGCGCGACAACTCGTGGAATTTAGGCATTTTGCCCGACGCCACCTCCGCCAGAACCAGCTCGAAAACAAACACCGGACGATCCAGACCCAGGGTTTTCGACAATTCAGGGTGGATAGCACCTACAAAGCCCACCAGACGACCTTCGCGTTCGATGCGCGCGGTTTGACCCGGGTGCAACGCCGGGTGTTTGCCCGGCACGAACGTGAATGCATCCAGAGCACCGGCGAAGCCCAGCACCGCTTCCACGTCAGCCTTGACGTCGAAGAAGTCCACGGTGTCGCGACCCTGTGCCCAGCCTTCCGGCAGACGGCTACCGCAAACCACACCGGCCAGCATCGGCTCTTGTTTCAGGCCTTCGAGCTGGCCGACGAAACGCAGACCGCTTTCGAACAGACGCACGCGGTCCTGTTGACGGTTCAGGTTGTGCTGAAGCGCCTTGACCAGACCGGGCCACAGCGACGAACGCATGGCAGCCATGTCGTTGGAAATCGGATTGGCCAGCAGCAACGGCTCTACACCCGGATTAAACAGCTCGAACTGTTTCGGATCGATGAAGCTGTAGGTGATCGCTTCCTGATAACCACGGGCGACCAACAGACGACGCAGTTCCGGCAGGTCACTACGCGCTTCTGCCTTGGCTTGCGGCGCCAGACGCGCTTGCGGGTAACGAACTGGCAGACGGTTGTAGCCGTACAGACGCGCCAGCTCTTCGATCAGATCGACTTCCAGGCTGATGTCGAAGCGATGGCTTGGCACTTCTACGCGCCACTGCCCTGCCCCGTCAGCGGTGATGGTCAGGCCCAGACCGCTGAGCAGACGCTCAACTTCAGCCGAGTCCATTTCCATGCCCAGCATCTGGGTGATGCGTTGAGCGCGCAGGGTCACCGGCGCAATCGACGGCAGGTACTGTTCGCTCACGGTTTCGATGATCGGGCCGGCTTCGCCACCGGTGATTTCCAGCAGCAGGCCAGTGGCGCGCTCCATGGCTTCACGGGCGAGCTGCCAGTCCACGCCGCGCTCGTAGCGATGCGATGCATCGGTGTGCAGGCCGTAGGAACGGGCCTTGCCAGCGACGGCGATCTGATCGAAGAACGCACTTTCCAGGAAGATATCGCGAGTGGTCGCGGTGTTGACACCGCTGTGCTCGCCACCCATGACGCCAGCGATTGCCAACGCGCGGGTGTGGTCAGCGATCACCAGCGTATCGCTACGCAGGCTGACTTCCTGACCATCGAGCAATACAAGTTTCTCGCCTTCTTCGGCCATGCGTACGCGGATGCCGCCGTTGATTTCGGCAAGATCAAAAGCGTGCAGCGGTTGACCCAGTTCGAGCATCACGTAGTTGGTGATGTCGACGGCAGCATCGATGCTACGCACGTCAGCACGACGCAGGCGCTCTACCATCCACAGCGGCGTAGGCTTGGACAGGTCGACATTACGGATCACACGCCCCAGATAACGCGGGCAGGCAGCTGGTGCCAGTACTTCAACCGAGCGCACCTCGTCGTGAACTGCCGGAACGCTGGCAACCACTGGACGCGTGACCTTGGCGGCATACAGCGCGCCGACTTCACGGGCCAGACCGGCCAGGGACAGGCAGTCACCGCGGTTCGGGGTCAAGTCGACCTCGATGCTGGCGTCTTCCAGGTTCAGGTATTCACGAATGTCCTGGCCCACTGGCGCATCGGCCGGCAGTTCCATCAGGCCATCGTTGCCCTCGCCGACTTGCAGCTCGGCCTGCGAGCACAGCATGCCGTTGGACTCAACGCCGCGCAGCTTGGCTTTCTTGATCTTGAAGTCGCCCGGCAGTTCGGCACCAATGGTGGCGAACGGAATCTTCAGGCCAGGGCGCACGTTTGGCGCACCGCACACGACCTGGAAGGTTTCCGAACCATTGCTGACCTGGCAAACACGCAGCTTGTCGGCGTCCGGGTGCTGTTCGGTGCTGAGCACCTCGCCCACGATCACACCGCTGAATACACCGGCGGCCGGCGTAACGCTATCGACCTCAAGACCGGCCATCGACAGACGAGCAACCAGCTCATCGCGACTTACCTGCGGGCTAACCCAGCCACGCAGCCATTGTTCACTGAATTTCATCCTGCTCTCCTAAAAATTCGTTACGACTAGCGAAATTGCGCGAGGAACCGCAAGTCGTTGTCGAAGAACAGACGCAAGTCGTTCACGCCGTAACGCAGCATGGCCAGACGCTCAACGCCCATGCCGAAGGCGAAGCCCGAAAACTCCTCCGGGTCGATCCCGGACATACGCAGCACGTTCGGGTGAACCATGCCGCAGCCCATGACTTCCAGCCAGCCAGTCTGCTTGCAGACACGGCAGCCTTTGCCGCTGCACATCACGCATTCCATATCGACTTCGGCGGATGGCTCGGTGAACGGGAAGTACGAAGGACGGAAACGCACAGCCAGTTCTTTCTCGAAGAACACCCGCAGGAATTCTTCAATGGTGCCTTTAAGGTCGGCAAAATTGATGTCGCGATCTACCAGCAGGCCTTCGACCTGGTGGAACATCGGCGAGTGGGTGATATCCGAGTCGCTACGGTACACACGGCCTGGGCAGACGATGCGGATCGGCGGCTGTTTTGACTCCATGGTGCGGACCTGTACCGGCGAGGTATGGGTGCGCAACAACATGTTGGCATTGAAATAGAAGGTATCGTGCATCGACCGGGCCGGGTGATGGCCTGGGATGTTGAGCGCTTCGAAGTTGTGATAATCGTCTTCGACCTCAGGGCCTTCGGCAATGCCGTAGCCAATGCGGGTGAAGAATTGTTCGATGCGTTCCAGAGTGCGGGTAACCGGATGCAGACCACCGGAGGTCTGACCGCGGCCCGGCAGGGTCACGTCAATGGACTCGGCGGACAGTTTGGCAGCCAGATCGGCCTCTTCAAACAACGCCTTGCGTGCATTGAGAACGTCTGTGACACGCTCCTTGGCAACGTTGATCAGCGCACCGACTTGCGGACGCTCTTCTGCCGGCAAATTCCCCAGGGTCTTCATCACCTGAGTCAATTCACCTTTTTTGCCAAGGTAGTGAACCCGGATTTGCTCCAGGGCATTGATATCTTCAGCGCTTTGCACAGCCTCTAGTGCTTGAGAGACGAGCGCATCCAGGTTTTCCATGTACAGACTCCAGATACAAAATAGGGGAAGAGCTTGAAGGCTCTTCCCCTATTTATGACGTTTAACACCTGGCCCCACAGAGGTGAGGCCGGGTGACTGTCGGGGGTACTTAAGCCAAGGTGGCTTTAGCTTTCTCGACAATCGCAGCAAACGCCGCTTTTTCGTTCACTGCCAGATCAGCCAGAACCTTACGGTCGATCTCGATGGACGCTTTTTTCAGGCCGGCGATGAAACGGCTGTAGGACAGACCGTTGATACGAGCACCAGCGTTGATACGAGCGATCCACAGAGCGCGGAACTGACGTTTTTTCTGACGACGGTCACGGTAGGCGTATTGGCCTGCCTTGATTACCGCTTGCTTGGCAACACGGAATACGCGGGAGCGTGCGCCGTAGTAGCCTTTAGCAAGTTTCAGAATTTTTTTGTGACGCTTACGGGCAATGACGCCACGCTTTACACGAGCCATGAGTTACTTCCTCTATTCTTGACTAAAATTAACGAAGGCGCAGCATGCGCTCGACTTTTGCCACGTCAGACGGATGCAGCAAGCTGCTACCGCGCAGTTGACGCTTACGCTTGGTCGACATTTTGGTCAGGATGTGGCTCTTGAAAGCGTGCTTGTGCTTGATACCGTTAGCAGTTTTCAGAAACCGCTTAGCAGCACCACTTTTGGTCTTCATTTTTGGCATGTTCGGATACTCCGCATTCAGTTGATAAACATAATCAGAAGGCCTGCCGTGCCCTGTTGATTACTTCTTCTTTTTCGGGGCGATGACCATAATCAGCTGGCGTCCTTCCATCTTAGGATGCTGTTCGACCGAACCGTACTCGAGCAAGTCACCTTCAACTCGCTTGAGGAGTTCCATCCCCAGCTCCTGGTGGGCCATCTCACGGCCGCGGAATCGCAAGGATACCTTGGCCCTGTCCCCGTCACTCAGGAAACGTACCAGGTTGCGCAGTTTTACCTGGTAATCCCCTTCCTCCGTCCCTGGACGAAACTTGATTTCTTTTACCTGAATCTGCTTCTGGTTTTTCTTCGCTGCCGCAATCTGCTTCTTCTTTTCGAAGATCGATTTGCCGTAGTCCATCACCCGGCAAACTGGTGGGACTGCGTCGGCGGAGATTTCTACCAGATCAAGCTTGGCTTCTTCAGCAATACGAAGCGCTTCATCAATCGAGACGATGCCAATCTGCTCGCCGTCAGCGCCAATTAACCGAACCTCGCGTGCCGAGATATTCTCGTTGATCGGGGCTTTCGGTGCAGCTCGTTTATCTTGTCTCATTTCACGCTTAATAATAATTACTCCGAATCTTGGCGACCACGCCGGGAAACCGCTTGCGCGAGGAACTCGGCGAACTGGGCGACGGGCATCGAGCCCAGGTCAGCACCTTCACGAGTACGCACAGCGACAGTCTGCATCTCGACTTCCTTATCCCCAATAACCAAGAGATAGGGAACCTTGAGCAAGGTATGCTCGCGGATTTTAAAGCCGATCTTTTCATTTCTCAAGTCAGACTTGGCACGAAACCCGCTTTCGTTGAGAGTTTTTTCTACTTCGGCAACAAAATCTGCCTGTTTATCAGTGATATTCATGATCACTGCCTGGGTCGGAGCCAGCCACGCAGGGAATGCACCCTCGTAGTGCTCGATCAGAATTCCGACGAATCGTTCGAAGGAGCCCAGGATCGCCCGATGCAACATAACCGGATGCTTGCGGCTGTTGTCTTCGGAGACATATTCGGCGCCCAAACGGACAGGCAGGTTAAAATCGAGCTGCAGGGTACCACACTGCCAGACTCGGCCGAGGCAATCTTTCAGCGAGAACTCAATCTTCGGACCGTAGAATGCACCCTCGCCCGGCTGCAGATCGTACGGCAGGCCAGCGCTATCAAGGGCTGCAGCCAATGCTGCTTCGGCGCGATCCCACAATTCGTCGGAGCCAACGCGTTTTTCCGGACGAGTGGACAGCTTCATCTCGACGTCTTTGAAGCCGAAATCGGCGTAGACGTCCATTGTCAGCTTGATGAACGCTGCGGACTCGGCCTGCATTTGCTCTTCGGTGCAGAAAATGTGGGCGTCATCCTGAGTGAACGCACGCACGCGCATGATGCCGTGCAACGCACCTGATGGCTCGTTACGGTGGCAGGCACCGAATTCGGCCAGACGCATCGGCAACTCGCGGTAGCTCTTCAGACCCTGGTTGAACACCTGCACGTGGCAAGGGCAGTTCATTGGCTTGATGGCGTAGTCGCGGTTTTCCGACTGAGTGGTGAACATGTTGTCGGCGTAGTTGGCCCAGTGCCCGGATTTCTCCCACAGGCTGCGGTCAACGACTTGCGGAGTCTTGATCTCCAGATAGCCGTTGTCGCGCTGAACCTTGCGCATGTACTGCTCGAGCACCTGGTACAGAGTCCAGCCGTTAGGGTGCCAGAATACCATGCCCGGCGACTCTTCCTGGGTGTGGAACAGGCCCAGGCGCTTGCCGATCTTGCGGTGATCGCGCTTCTCGGCTTCTTCAATGCGCTGAATGTAAGCAGCCAGTTGCTTCTTGTCCGCCCAAGCGGTGCCGTAAACGCGCTGCAGTTGCTCGTTCTTGGCGTCGCCGCGCCAGTAGGCGCCGGACAACTTCGTCAGCTTGAAGGATTTCAGGAAACGGGTGTTCGGCACGTGCGGACCACGGCACATGTCGACGTATTCTTCGTGATAGTACAGGCCCATGGCCTGCTCGTTCGGCATGTCCTCGACCAGGCGCAACTTGTAGTCTTCGCCGCGAGCCCTGAACACTTCGATCACTTCGGCGCGCGGAGTGACTTTCTTGATCACGTCGTAATCTTTTTCGATCAGCTGCTGCATACGCTGTTCGATAGCGGCCAGGTCGTCCGGCGTGAAAGGACGCTCGAAGGCGATGTCGTAATAGAAGCCTTCATCGATGACCGGCCCGATCACCATTTTGGCTGTCGGGTACAACTGCTTGACCGCATGGCCAACCAGGTGAGCGCAAGAGTGGCGAATGATCTCCAGCCCCTCTTCATCCTTTGGCGTGATGATTTGCAGCGTCGCGTCGCTGTCGATGATGTCGCTGGCATCAGCCAGTTTGCCATTGACCTTGCCGGCCACGGTGGCCTTGGCCAGGCCGGCACCAATGGATGCGGCGACCTCGGCGATGGAAACCGGGTGATCGAATGAACGTTGACTGCCGTCGGGAAGAGTAATAGTTGGCATGGCGCCTCCTCTCCTAGTGGTGACCCCTACCAAAGGTCACGTGGGTTGGGATGAGCCAGTACAAGATCCGATCCAGGCCATTCAATGACGAACGCCTGCCTTACAGCGGCAGGAGCCTTGCGGCCAACCGGAAAATCGAACCAGAGTGACTGGGATTCAAATCAGGGTTATTCGGGCAGTTGCCGCATCCGGGACTGAAGGTCGACCGAAGCCTGCAAAAGCCTCAGCGGGGCATGCTAGCACAGATGAACGGTCGTGGCTGTGCGCGGGTTTTCTGCCAAGGCAAATCCGGTGTTTTTGTGCCAGAGTGCTGAACTAGATCCGTGCTTTACCCCTCAGATAAAAGACATTGACCCACAAGGAGCATCCCGGCATGCGTCTGAATCGTTTGTTCGCTGTAGTCGCACCTATCGTCCTGCTGTTGCCTCTGGCCGCGCACGCCGAATGGCCCAAGGGCGAGCGCGAAAAATACATGGCTCAGTGCACTGAAGCGGCCACTCCGCAAATCGGTGCTGCGGCTGCGAAATCCCACTGTGCTTGCGGCGCCGATGCAATCAAATCGTACCCGGCCAAGGACCTTCAGTCCTTGATGGACAACACGGCCAGCGACGGGCTGAAACAGCAGGCCCTGACGCAGATTGCCAAGTGCAAAGCCAACGTTCCGGCGAAAAAGTAAGCCTGAAAAAACGCTGGAAAAGCGATTTCAGCGGTTAAAAAGCCTCTGAAAATCGCCTTTTCCTACAATTTATGCAGGTTTTACAGCTTTTTTTATCCTCTTTACTTTCGGCCGAAAGCCTTTTAAATCGGGGCTTTCAGCCATATCAGGCAACAAAGAAAGCGTGACTGTAGGGCAAACAGCACCTGCGGGGGGCTCCCAAAGCGCACATTTCGACTATGATACCCCGGTGTGCCCAGTTGGCCTGAGCAGCACAGTACTACTGAAAATATATGTTTCTTGGAGATACACCATGTCTAATCGCCAAACCGGCACCGTTAAATGGTTCAACGATGAAAAAGGCTTCGGCTTCATCACTCCTCAAGGTGGCGGTGACGACCTGTTCGTACACTTCAAAGCTATCGAAAGCGACGGTTTCAAAAGCCTGAAAGAAGGCCAAACCGTTTCCTTCGTGGCTGAGAAAGGCCAAAAGGGTATGCAAGCTGCTCAAGTTCGCCCAGAGTAATTTCCAGGCGCACTAAAAAAACCCCGTCCATGTGACGGGGTTTTTTATGGGTGACACAAAAGCCTGAGCGATCAGCCGCAGTTGACGCGGGTGACTACACGATTGGCATCAGTGTTCAGGTTCAGGCGATCGGAGCGATATTCCAGGGTCACCATGTCCGTTGGCAGCAGGAACCGTGCATTCTGCGCACCTGCACGCTCACGCGCCTGTTCCAGCAACTGGGGCGAAGCTTGTTTGCCGATGGTGAATTCGGCCGCTTTGGCTTCGCAACGGCTGTGACCTGTGTCAGTCGTCGTTACAGGGTCTGTTGCCGACTCGGTGGAGGCAGTGCTGCAACCGGCCAACGTTGCAACGGCCAACAAAGTACCCAATGACGCGAGCTTCCAAGGCATGAAGCCTCCTTTTTTCGGTAGTTAAGCTGAGATCGTGCGACCGCCAATCCGGCGTTTGGTTTCACAGTGCATGCTGTTGAACCGCCCTCGCCGCGCAAAACGGCAAGTTTGCCTGAGCAACGCCCTCACCTTCTCTGTTCAATCGTGACTGAATATGAACAGCGCTCAATAGACGTCGATGTAATCGAACGCCGGCTTCGGCCAGTTCTGTTTCAGCGCATTGTAGATCTGCATGACCCAGACTTCGTCACTTGCAGCGACGCGGCCGACATAACCGGAACCCTTGGCCCAGGTTTCCAGGCGAAACAGCAGCCCGTCGATGTCGCTACCGCCCACCACGCCTGATGAAATATAGGCGATGCCGCCCTTGGTCACACGCAGCTGCGTGTGCTCATCGTCGCTGGCCGCCGCCAACAATTGGCGTACGGCTTCAAGGGTCAAGCCGTCGGAAGTGTTCAAATCGATCTGCACAGCGCGGTCCTTGAAAAGAGAGCAAAGACCAAGTGTCGCATAGCCCTCCACTCATGCCTAAGTCGGAGTGCCAAACGCGCCGCAAAATGGTTAACTCAAGGTTCAGACTTACCCGACCGCACGAGCGCAACCATGACCACCATCACCATCGACGCCGCCATCAATGCCAAGTGGTCAGAGGGTCACAGCGCCTATAGCCCCGGCAGCTCGGAAGAGCTTGCAATCATCAGCATTGATTTGCTGGTCAGGGAACTGGGCACCGAAGCCGCCCAGTCCTTCATCAAGCAGGTTTTCGCGAAATACCCCGTCACTGCACCTGAGCAAGCGTAACACCCCACAAGTGAGCACTCGTGGGGGCAAGCATCACTTCAGTCGGGCCAATCGCTCGGTCAACAGATCAAAAAAGCCTTGTGCATCGCCGCTTTCAACCCAGAAGGCGTTCTTCGGCGCTTTCAACGTGTCGTACCAATCGACGATGGTTTGACCGAAGGTCGGGCCTTCGCGGCTGTCGACCACCACATTCACCGAGCGTCCGCTGAACAGCTCGGGCTTGAGCAGGTAGGCGATCACCGAGGCATCGTGCACCGGGCCACCCGGTATGCCGTAATGCTCCATATCACCCTTGATGTACTCATTCAGGATTTCGCCCACGCGCTTGCTGGCATTGTTGTTCAACGCAGCAATCTGCTTCAGGCGCGAGTCACTGGTGAGAATCTTGTGAGTGACATCCAGAGGCAGGTAAGTCAGCTTCACGCCGCTTTTGACCACCACTTCGGCAGCGTGTGGATCGGCAAACAGGTTGAATTCCGCCACCGGGGTAATGTTGCCACCATTGAAGTGAGCACCACCCATGATCACCACTTCCTTGATGCCCTGAACGATTCCCGGCTCCTGAATCAATGCCAGGGCCAGGTTGGTCTGCGGCCCCAACATGGCGATGGTGATGCTGTGGGGTTTGGCTGACATCAGCGTATCGATCAGGTAGTCGATGGCTTTGCTCTGCTCCAAACCTTTCTTCGGTTCGTGCACGGTGACACCCGACAGCCCTTCCTTGCCGTGGATATTCTCGGCGTAAATCGGCGTGCGCATCATCGGTTTCGGCGCCCCGGCATACACCGGCACCTCTTCACGCCCAGCCCACTCGCGGGCCAACCGCGCGTTACGCGAGGTCTTGTCCAGTCGTACGTTGCCGGCGACGGTGGTCAACGCCCGAACGTTCAATTCATCCGGCGATGCCAGCGCAAACAACAGGGCTACGACATCGTCGGCACCGGGATCGGTGTCGATGATCAGATCAATCTTTTCCGCCGCCTGGGCGCCGGTGGCGGTGATTACGGACAAAAGCAGCAAACTCCGAAGCAAGTGACGCAGTTCAAGAATATAGCGGTACATGGTGCACTCCTTGTGCAAGGTGGATGAGGAAGACAATTGCCAATCAGAACGTTACCCCGGCGATCAGCACGACGTTGCAGTACGGCTGGCACTCGCCGGTACGCACAACCGCTCGAGCCTGTCGAGTGAGGACTTTGAACTGCTCATGGCTGAGCAACTCGCGACGCCCCAGCGCCCCGTCGGCGTTGAGCTGATCCAGAGTGACCAGAGCCGATGGCTTCTTCTCGAGAATTTCCTGCGCCAGCACATGGCTTTCAACCTGCATTTCGCTGAGCACAACGTTAAGCGTACAGATGAAATCCGGAATGCCATGGGTCAGGGCCAGGTCGATCAGCTCAACACCAGGCGGCACTGGCAGACCGGCGTCACCGATGACCACCATGTCACCATGGCCCAGTGAGGCGATCAGGCGCGACAGCGCGACGTTGAGCAACGGTGTTTTTTTCATGATGTCTTGAATGCCTGAACGTCGGACAAGAAAGGAATAGAGGGTTGCGCGCCAGCACGGGTCACCGACAACGCCGCGGCAATCTGGCCAAAGCCTATCGCTTCGGCCTCGCTTCGGCCGACGGCCAGTGCGGCGGCAAAACCACCGACGAACGTATCGCCAGCCGCAGTGGTATCGACCGCTTTCACGGCAGGCGCCGAAAAATGCGCGAAGCTTTTTCCATCGGCAAACAGCGATCCTTCGGCGCCGAGCGTGATGATCACCTTGCCGGCACCCATTTCGATCAAACGGGCCGCAGCGGCTTCTGCACTTTGTCGAGAGTCCACCGGCAAGCCACTCAATGCCGATGCCTCACTTTCGTTGGGAATCAGGTAATCGATGTTCGCGTACCAATGCGCCGGCAACGGCCCACTGGCGGGGGCCGGATTGAGAATCACGACTTTGCCCAATTCTCGACTGCGCTTGAGCGCGTGGCCAACCGTGGCGTCCGGCACTTCAAGCTGGCAGATGATGACATCGGCGGCTTGCAGCACCGCATCAAAACAACCGATCAACGCCGGCGTCAGCGCACCGTTGGCGCCAGCGACAATCACGATGGCATTCTGGCTGTTGTCATCGACCACAATCAGCGCCACACCACTGGAGCCTTCAACAGTGCTGACCGCCTGACAATCGATCTGCTCGGCCAATAAGGCATCGCGCAGTGCTTTGCCATAGGCATCGCTACCCACGCAGCCAACCATTGATACCTGAGCGCCCAAGCGCGCGGCGGCCACCGCCTGATTGGCGCCCTTGCCACCGGAAACCGTGGAAAACGATTCTCCGATCAGCGTTTCACCGCCACGCGGCAACCTCGGCGCCCGGGTTACCAGGTCCATGTTGAGGCTGCCTATTACCACTACTTTTGCTGGCATACATCACTACTCATAAATTCGATTTCAGCGGCGCGTTGGGTTATCGGAATTGCGCGAACAGACCGGTCAGCGGCGCGGTCGATTCACGCATGACAATGCTCGGTGTAACAATCCGCTGCCGGGTGGCCAGATCCGGCGTAGCGATCCGACGCAGCAGCACTTCAGCCGCCATCTCGCCAAGCTGCAGGATTGACTGGCCCACGGTGGTCAACGCCGGGTAGACATAACGGCTCATCTGGATATCGTCGAAGCCGATGACCGACAACTGCGTCGGCACTCGGATATTGCGCTCGGCCGCCGCTCGCAGTACGCCGATACCAATCATGTCGTTGGCAGCGAAAATGGCGCTGGGCGGATTGCGTTCAAGCAGGATAGCGGCGGCGTTGTAGCCGCCGGTGCTGGTGAAGTCGCTTTCCAGCATGCGCTCCGCCGGCACGTCGAGGCCCGCGTCCGAGAGGGCTCGGCAAAAACCGGCCAAACGCAGCTGCGCCACGCTGGTGGTTGCCGGGCCGCTGATGGTGGCGATATCCCGATGCCCTAACTCCAGCAGATGCCGGGTCGCCAGGTAGGCGCCGTACTCGTGGTCGATACGAACCAGGTCCGCATCGACGCCTTCCAGGCTACGGTCGACAATCACCATGGGTGTGCGCACCCCGGCCAGGCCTTCAGCCAAGCCGCTGTCGCCACCCGCCGAGGCGACGATCAGTCCGTCGACACGTTTTTCCAGCAACACACGCAGGTAGCTGCGCTGTTTGTCCGGATTGTCGTCGGAGTTGCAGAGAATCACGCAGTAACCGTTACGCTCGCAATAATCCTCAATGCCCCGGGCCAGCTCGGCGAAGTACGGGTTGAGGCTGTTGGGCACCAGCAATCCGATGGTGGCTGTTGTTTTTGCCTTCAGGGAGCGAGCCACGGCACTGGGGACGTAGTCGAGGGTCTTGATCGCCTCCTCCACCTTGATCCGCACTTCCTTGCTGACTGGCCGGGTTTTGTTCACCACATGGGAAACCGTGGTGTAGGAGATACCCGCCAGCGCTGCCACATCTTTGATCGTTGCCATGACTCAGGCCCGCCGACTTGCGCGCTGACTGCGGTAAGTATCGAGCACCACCGCCACCACGATAACCGCGCCGGTAATAATGCGCTTGGTCGGCTCGGTTGCGCCGATCTGCGCCAGACCGGCCGCCAATACGGAAATGATCAAGACACCGAAGAAGGTGCTGATGACCGAACCACGCCCACCCATCAGGCTGGTACCGCCGATGACGACGGCGGCGATCACCTGCAGCTCGAGGCCAGAACCGGCATTCGGGTCCGCCGCTTCCAGCCGCGAAATCTGGAACAGCGCGGCGATACCGGCCAGCAGTCCCATCAGGCTGAACACCAGGATCTTGTAGGGCTTTGGATTGATACCGGCCAGCCGCACCGCTTCTTCATTGGTGCCGATGCCGATCAGGTAGCGACCGAACACGGTACGGGTCAACACCGCCTGAGCGATGAAGATGATCAGCAAGGCGATGATGAACGATGGCGAAATCCCGAAAGCGATCGGGTTGGACAGCCAGGCGAAAGCATCGCCGATGTACGCCGTGCGCGAGCCGGTCATCTGATACGCAACGCCGCGTGCCATTTCCAGCACGCCGAGGGAAACGATGAACGATGGAATGCGCCACGCCACCGTGATCGAGCCGGTGATGGTCCCCGCGAGCGCGGCGGCCGCCATGCCGAGCAATGCTGCGGGCAACACGCTCCAGCCCCAGCCGAGAATCGCCACGCTGACCGTCGAGGCGGCCAGCGCCAACACCGAGCCCACCGACAGATCGATGCCGCCGATGATCAGCACGAAGGTCATGCCGACCGCCAGGACCATCAGGTCCGGGATCTGGTTAGCCAAGGTGCTGAAGGTGTCGTAGGACAGGAAATGGCTGCTCAGGAGCGAGAACAGCACGACCATCGCCAGCAAGGCACCGGCCAGGCCCAAATAAGTGCCCAGGCCGTAAAAATTGCCACTGCGTTTGCCGGCGGAAGTTACGGTTTTCATGGAAGGTCCCTAGGCGCGGCTTCGTTGAGCAGCGCATCACGTTTCTGATAGCCGGCAAAAGCAGCGGCAAGCAAGTCATCCTGAGTCCAGCTGTCGCGCTCGAAGGTATCGATCAGACGGCCCGCCGAGAGCACGCCGATCCGGTCGCAGATCAGCATCAATTCGCGCAGGTCACTGGACACCACCACCAGCGCTTTACCCTGCCGGGTCAACTCACCGAGCAGTGCATAAATGTCGAACTTGGCACCGACATCGATGCCCCGGGTCGGCTCGTCGAACAGCAATACCGAGCAATCGCGCCCCAGCCAACGGCCGATCACCACTTTCTGCTGATTGCCTCCGGACAGCTCGGATACCAATTGCGCCGGGCCGGAACTGCGAATGCGCATGGCGTCGATCTGACGCTGGGCCAGGGACGCTTCGTCGACTTGATTGACGAACCCGCCACTGGAAATACCCGGCATGTTGCCCAGGGCAATGTTGGCGCCGATCGACTGAGTCAACAGCAGACCTTCGCCTTTGCGGTCTTCGGTGATCAGGGCGATACCGTGACTGACCGCGTCCACCGGCGACCGGATGCTGACAACCTGTGCCGGAGAGCCTAGCGCTATGGTGCCGCTGTCCGCGGTGTCGGCACCGAAGATCAGCCGCAGCAACTCGGTGCGCCCTGCCCCGATCAATCCGGAAATGCCAAAGATCTCGCCGGCCCGCACTTCGAAGGACACGTCACGCACCTTGTCGGCGCGGGACAGGCCCTTGACCGTCAATGCCGGAGCACCGATGTTGCGCTGGCCCATGTCGATGTGTTCGCCCAGTTCACGCCCCACCATCAAGGTGACGAGTTGCTCACTGTTGTAATTGGCCATCGGCTCGACGCACACCAGATTGCCATCGCGCAGTACCGCAATACGCTGGGCGACCCGGGCGAGCTCTTCGAGACGATGGGAGATGTAGATGATCGCCACGCCACGGGCTTGCAGGCGGGTGATCTGCTCAAACAGCATCTCGACTTCACGGGCCGTCAGCATCGCGGTCGGTTCGTCGAGGATCAGCACGTGGCAATCGCCGATCAGATTGCGGGCGATCTCGACCATTTGCTGGTGACCGATGCCGAGCTCGCCGACCAGCGTGTCCGGGTCGATGGCATCGAGCCCGACCTGGGCCATGGCTTCAATCGCCGCCTTGCGCAGTTGCTTGCGGCTGATCCAGCCGCCATTGCTCGGCAGGTTATCGAGAAACAGGTTTTCCGCCACCGACAAGGTCGGCAGCAGATTGAGTTCCTGCATGACCATGCGGATGCCCAGATCTTCAGCCTGGGTGCGGCTGCCCGGTCGATAATCCTGCCCCTGAAATTGCATCTGGCCGGTGGTCGGCGTGACCAGCCCGCCAATGATCTTCGACAGCGTACTTTTGCCAGCGCCATTTTCACCGGTCAGCGCCAGCACCTCGCCACGCATGAGCGTCAGGTCGATGCCGGCCAGGACCGGTTGGGCGTAGGTCTTGCCGATGCCGCTGACCGAAAGGACAGCGTTCGGGTCGCGAACGGACATAAAAACTCTCCATGCGCTCGCCCGGACGGGCGAGCACCGTTGTGTCGCCAGAGGACTACTTTTTGGTAACCAGCTCTACCGGCGTCTCGATCACGCCATTGGCACTGCTGTCGACTTTCTCGCCCTTGATGATTTTCAGCGCAGTCTCGATGCCGAACACCGCTTGCTTGGCGGCAAACTGGTCGGCTGTGGCCAGCACTCGCCCGTCGGCAAGCATCGGCTTGATCGCGTTGATGTTGTCGTAGCCGACGACTTCAACCTTGCCAGCCTTGCCCGCTGCGCGTACCGCCGACACCACACCGAGCGCCATGCTGTCGTTGCCGGCCAGCAGGGCTTTGGTTTGCGGGTATTCGCTGAGGATCGACGCAGCAACCTTGTTGCCCTTGTCGATTTCCCAGTCACCGGACTGAACCGACACAACCTTGATCTGCGCCGCCTCCATTGCATCCTTGAAGCCTGCGGTGCGGGCCTGGGCATTGGTGGTAGTGGACACACCTTCGATGATGCCGACTTCGTCACCCGCCTTGAGCTGCCTGGCCAGGTACTCCCCCACCAGTCGCGCGCCTTTGCGGTTGTCGGGGCCAACGAATGGAACATTGATGTTCTTGCTTTTGACTACGGCCGGATCGAGCTGATTGTCGATGTTGATCACGGTGATACCGGCATCGATGGCTTTCTTGATCACCGGAACCATGGCCTTGGAATCTGCGGGAGCAATCACCAGCGCATTGACTTTGGCCAGGATCATTTGCTCGACGATGCGCGTCTGGCCGGCGGTATCTGTTTCGTCCTTGATCCCGTTGGAAATCAGGTCGAACTCACTGGCGTGTTCTTTCTGGTAGGCCTTGGCGCCGTCTTCCATGGTCAGGAAGAATTCGTTGGCCAGTGATTTCATGACCAGGGCGACTTTAGGTTTTTCAGGCGTTTCGGCGAAAGCCGAAGAGACAGGCAGCGCGGCGGAAACGGCAGCCAGCATTGCGACAGCGAGAAGACGTCCAGCGAATGGCAGCTTCATGGGTTTACTCCGATCTTATGATTATTGTGAGCAACGCTTGCGCTGGCGTAAGCTGCGTGGCCTGCGCCGATGGATTTCACCCATCAGCAGAGCTGCGCAAACGTTTGCGTAGACCGGACTATGCGAATCTTGCCGAGATTTGTCAATGCTGGGAAAGCGATGATTCAGCGGCCGATTACGCCGTGGTACTGACTACGTTTCCGGATCCTGTCAGCTCTTTCGCCAGCGCGGCCGCCACTTGCATCAACGCGGCAGACGTATCGGCAATCTGTGCCTGAATCGACATGACGGCAGTTGCCTTGGCTTCCGCCGACTGGAACGACGCAGCCTGGGTTGCCGCCAATTGCTGTTGCTGCTCGCGCAGTTGCTCCTGCAACTCCTGCATGCGCTTGAGCAGCATCTGCACCGCAATGCTTTGCTGGCTGCCGGCGCTTTCGGCTTGTTCGCTACCCCGCACGCCGCCAAGGCTGACAGACTTTTTATCTTCCCCTTCCAGACCGAGGCGCTGGGTCGATGACTCCGCTGTCGTGTCACTCAAGGTTTCGGCAGACGACGCTGCTTTCCCGCCGATGTTGATCACGGACGCATTTGGAAAACCGATGGTCAACGACATGTGAACTCCTTGAAAAAGATTCCTGAGGGAAAGATCGGCCAGCGTGTTGGTTTCTTTAGCGCTCGGGGGTGAACTCCCTTTCGGAGAGCCGAACGCAAAACCCGTATTCAGTCGGAAACCCGGACAGCAGCACAGTCGAATTCGTTGAAACGTCGTTTAAATACCTAAACAAATCAGTGACTTGAACGATTCTCTCAATACGAAGTGTAATTGGTACAGATTCTGCTCTTCTCAGGCACCCCCAGCGTTCAGATCCGCCGGGGGCGCATCTAGATGAACCTGCATCAGCACCGTCACTACTAGAGAGAAAAATAATGACATCTGCTTTCAAGACTTTCGTTCCGGGCGCCTTGGCCCTCCTGCTGCTCCTGCCGACTGCCCTTCAGGCAAAAGAAGTTCAATCCGAACAGAAACTCGCCAACGTGGTGATCCTGGCCACCGGCGGCACCATTGCCGGCGCGGGTGCCAGCGCGGCCAACAGCGCGACCTATCAAGCGGCGAAAGTCGGCATCGACAAACTGATCGCCGGGGTGCCGGAATTGAGCCAGGTGGCCAACGTTCGCGGCGAACAAGTGATGCAGATCGCATCCGAGAGCATCACCAACGAAAACCTGCTGCAACTGGGGCGTCGCGTCGCCGAACTGGCCGACAGCGATGACGTCGATGGCATCGTGATCACCCACGGCACCGACACCCTGGAAGAAACGGCCTACTTCCTGAACCTGGTGGAAAAGACCGAGAAACCGATCATCGTTGTCGGCTCCATGCGCCCGGGCACTGCAATGTCGGCCGACGGCATGTTGAACCTGTACAACGCGGTGGCGGTGGCCAGCAGCAAAGAAGCACGCGGCAAAGGCGTACTGGTGACCATGAACGATGAAATCCAGTCGGGTCGTGACGTCAGCAAGATGATCAACATCAAGACCGAAGCGTTTAAAAGTGCCTGGGGTCCACTGGGCATGGTAGTAGAAGGCAAATCCTACTGGTTCCGCCTGCCGGCCAAGCGCCACACCATGGATTCGGAATTTGACATTAAAACCATCAAGAGCCTGCCCGACGTCGAAATCGCTTACTCCTACGGCAACGTCAGCGATACCGCCTACAAGGCGCTGGCACAGTCCGGCGCCAAAGCCATCATCCACGCTGGCACCGGCAACGGCTCGGTCTCTTCGCGAGTCGTTCCAAGCCTGCAAGCCTTGCGCAAGGATGGCGTACAGATCATCCGTTCTTCCCACGTCAACGCCGGTGGCTTTGTTCTGCGCAACGCTGAACAGCCTGACGACAAGTACGACTGGGTGGTGGCGCACGACCTGAACCCGCAAAAGGCCCGCATCCTGGCCATGGTCGCGCTGACCAAGACCAACGACAGCAAAGAGCTGCAACGGATGTTCTGGGAGTATTGATTCGCCCTCGCCCGACCGGATCCGGTCGGGCACCCCTCGTAAGACAAAAAATATCCCTTCGTCCTACACCAAATGGCACAAACCGCTGTCAGAGGATTTTCTTGAATTTTAAGCAGTTGCGAAAATGCCTACAGTTAAATACTGTATGCACGTACAGCTTAATAAGGATAATCCCGTGGACACCATCTCCGCTTCACCTGACTCCTATGTACGCATGGGCACACGCGTTCAGAAAATCATCAATTCCCCCACCGCTCAAAAAGCCAAGGCTGCGCTGATCTTCCGTCTTCCGGATGAGCCCGTGGATGAGTGGGAGCAATTGCTCGAAGAAATCGATGAAAACGACAACGTCACCCTCGCCTATCGCGATGACGGCGGCGTGCAGATTTTCTGGGTTGTGCCGAAGGAAGACTGAGTCAATGAGTGTCCGTTGTGTTGCTTTGCTGTTTCTGTTGTTCGCCATGGGCGCCCAGGCCGATGCGCCACGCACCTTCAACGAAGCCAAGAAAGTCGCCTGGAAGCTGTATGCCCCGCAATCCACCGAGTTTTATTGCGGCTGCAAATACACCGGCAATCGAGTGAACCTCGCTGCCTGCGGCTACGTACCACGCAAAAACGCCAAACGCGCCTCGCGCATCGAGTGGGAGCACATTGTGCCGGCCTGGCAAATAGGTCATCAGCGTCAATGCTGGCAGGAAGGCGGACGCAAGAACTGCACACGCTACGACCCCACTTATCAAAAAGCCGAGGCCGACCTGCACAACCTGGTGCCGAGCATTGGCGAGGTGAATGGCGACCGCAGCAATTTCAGTTTCGGCTGGCTGCCGGAGCAATCCGGCCAATATGGTTCTTGCTTGACCCAGGTTGATTTCAAGGCGAAGAAGGTCATGCCGCGCCCATCCATTCGCGGGATGATCGCCCGGACTTACTTCTACATGAGCAAACAGTACGGCTTGCGCCTGTCGAAACAGGATCGGCAACTGTACGAAGCCTGGAACAAAACCTATCCGGTCCAGGCCTGGGAACGTCAGCGCAACCAGAGCGTGGCGTGCGTCATGGGGCGCGGCAATGAATTTGTCGGCCCGGTAGACATGAAAGCCTGCGGTTAAACGCGCGCTGAAAACAAAAAAGGCTCCGGGCTCAACACCCGGGGCCTTTTTTTAAACCGCCGCCGATTCGAGTGAATAGGGTACTTACTGCGCTGCCGGACGCTCGAGCACCAGCACTTCAATGTTCTGTTTCTTTGCCTTGATCAACGCAGCGTTCACTTGCGCCTGCTTGGCGTCGGCTTCAGCCTTCGAGTTGTAAGGCCCCATCAGAATCCGGGTCTTGCCATTTTCGCGAATGACGTTGGACATGAAGCTGTGCTCGATCAGCCAGCCACTGAGATCGCTGACCGCCTGTGGTGTTTCGCCTCGCACTTCAAGATCCCACTGTGGCCCCGACACCTGCGCTGGGACCGCCGCTGCTGTAGCCTGCGGCTTTGGCGTATCGACACGTTTGCCTTCACCGCATCCCGCCAGCGCCAATACTGCAATCACCACGACCATTTTGCGCACTGCGTTTCCCTCTGAATGCTTAAAGCGCGGATTTTAACACTCATGAATAGTTCTCGAGTGCCGCAAAATGGGCTCAAAACAACGAGAATGATGGTTGCGGCCTCTGTATAGTTACGTCTTGGGAATTAATGCTGCATCTGCGCGTCAGAAAGAGGCACCCAAATTGTGAGACTTCGCACTAATCTATACATACCACCGACCTCTGCACTGTCCGAATCAGGTGCCCCAGAAAGCAATCAAGGAGAAGACCATGCTGATACTCACCCGCAAAGTCGGTGAAAGCATAAATATTGGTGATGACATTACGATCACCATCCTCGGCGTTAGCGGCCAGCAAGTCAGAATTGGCATCAACGCCCCGAAAGACGTTGCGGTGCATCGCGAAGAGATTTATCAGCGCATTCAGGCTGGCCTGACCGCCCCGGACAAACCGCAAACTCCCTGAATCCTGATGCAGTCAGTAGCCAGCCCGTTCACCCCCGGAACGACGGCTGGCTAAAGATTCACGGACTGCAACGCCTTTTGCTCGCCCCCGCCTTGTCACTCTTGCACATCTTGAACCACCCCGCGCCTAACCAAACGTCACACCACGCGCCATGCCAGTGGCCGCGATTACCATCAGCAATAGCAACAACGCTTCAACATGACTGATGCGCGCAAACAACTTCGCCCGTCCCGTCTCGATAGCCGCGCCACGCGCGAGCGCGATACGCCATTTGATCAAAGTCACCATGGGCGCGACTTCCAGCAGCAGAATCACCACGAACAACGTCATCTTCAGATGAAACAACGGCTGTTGCAGGTAATAGTCCGCGCCCTTTTCGTATCCGCCAAACGCCCGCATCCCACCTGTTACTAACAGAATGACCGCTGAAATCCCCCAGATGTTATCCGCAATCAACACGCTACGAACTTCACCCACGCCAGCCGCCAAACGTCGAAAGTTCGTGCCACGAACCAAAACCGCCCAAAACCCCAGCACCACTGCCAAAAGATGTACGGCTGCAAGAATCCAGTGAATCAGCATCGAGAAGCTCCTTTCAGGACGAGTTGTATCAACCTGTCAGTAGTAGCCCATCAAGCAATGGATTGCACTGGCGTGAAACGAACGTAATCGCCAGACGCAAAAAGCCCAGCGCAATGGCTGGGCTTTGATTACTTTCTGTTTTCCATCATCTTGTCGGCGAGGGCCTTTGCCCTTTCAATCAACAGATTCTGCCTGTCTTCGTGAGTCGCCCCACCGACAACAGGTGCCGTCAGATTGCTTTCGGCAATCAACGCTGCGCAAAAATATTGATCCCAAACAGCCTTGTTTTCCGATGACTGCTGATTCATTTGATTGGAGATCATTGGCGACTCCTCTGGATCAGGCCACGCATGAATCACTGCGCTACAGGATCCATCTCAGAAGTACATGAGAGGCGATCCAGGGGGACGCTTCGACCACAGTCCATTGAAGCAGAAGGCAAATAAACAAGTAAGCCGCAGAGAATCGCATCATCGCTCGCCTCCCCATTCGCCCCTCTCCTGCGATATGACCCAGTCAAACGCTTGGTCGCCTGTTTTGGTTGGATGCAGTTCGGTGCCCACAGTTCAATGCTGGGTAGAAATGATTTTCATTTGGACGGCAGGTTAGCTTGAAGTTGCAGCCTGGAATCCACTTCACCCACGGAAACAAAGACAATACTGAGGCTTCGATGGATCGCCGAATAAATCGCAGACAACAAAAAAGGGCCCACCTTTCGGTGAGCCCTTCTAGACCGCCCAGCAGAGCGGATTTTGTTTGGTAGGCGCGATTGGACTCGAACCAACGACCCCCACCATGTCAAGGTGACCCCGAAACCTGCGCAAGCAGTTGATATACAAAGAAAATATAGCAATTATCTGGGGGCGCAAAATCGCCACATCACCCTATAAGAATCAATAACTTAGCGTTGTATATTCCTACAGTAGTATCCCTTCCCCGGCGTTCTGCCGTTCGTTAAATATCCTTTGAATGCGGTGCTACGCTTCCTTGATCCACGGAGGAAAAGTGCATGCCGAACTCAGATCTACTCCCTTCCCTGCTCTTCAAAATCAACGAGAACCAACTTGCTCTGGAGGCCGCCATCATGGAGCTCTCTAACTGGGTCGAGCAGCGAGGTGCTGCCGACGTTGCCGACAATGTGCGTGGCGCCCTGGAAGCGATCGACAGAAACGAGGAGTTCATCAAGATGACGCTCGCGGTAATGATGACGCCGGAATAACCCACGATTTCGCAGAATTCACCGGGAGAACTAAATGATTGAACATCGTTATCTTTTCGCGCTTTCCGTGGTGCTATTCGCCGCCACCGGACAGGCCTTGGCGCAGTCGAGCGCAGAATCTCGAGTAGATAAGCTTGAGGAGACCGTTCGCATTCTGGAGCGTCGCGTAGCGACAATTGAGGATCAACTGCGCCAGCGAAATACCGCTACCTCCATTTCACCAGACAAAGTTAACTGGCGAAAGCTTCACAAGGGGCTATCGGACACCGAGGTGGAGAGGTTGCTCGGCAGCCCTACGAGGGTAGATGCGTATGGCTCCTTCACGATCTGGTACTACGGCGATTCGGATGGCGGGCAGGTGCATTTCGATGCCAAGAGTCGCACTGTCGAATGGCGTGAACCGTAACGAGAATTGCAGAGGCCTACCCCCTTCATTCAGTTGAACGCTTAAGGCCGGCTCATGAATCCTGTGAATGGCAGCAACGAGTCGGCTGAAGCCTTGCAAGCGGATAGACGCGACATTTAATTATGACGTCAACACGGGGTTTAGCGGGGAGTCGGCCTTTGAAATCAAGGGCCGAATCCCAAAGAATCCCCGTATAACTCCGCCCTTCCCCGAAAAATTGGCCCAAGAATTGGCCCAGACCTTTCCGGCGTTCTGCCACTCGAAAACCACTCCTCGTCGCCTCACCATCGCGTAAATGTCGCGCCTCGATTACTGTATATACAAACAGCATTAGTAAGACGTCGCCGTGGACAAGTACGAAATAGAGGACACCGACGATTGGCTAGGATCCCCATCCAGGCTAGAAACGGTCAAGCATTATGCGAGTATGCTCGAGGAAGATATCCAATCACTGAAATGGGAACTGCGCGAAGCTCAGGCAAACATCTCAGGTCTCGTCCAAATGATCGAAAAATTGTCTATCGAGCTTGAAAAGAAACGGCTCGGGATGGCGAAGTTTGAATCGGAGACTACTGATCAGCTGTCCGAGATCCAGCGCCTAAACCGGACTCTTAATCAAAATGAAGTGATCTAACATGAGCTGCAAATCAACAACGCGCTTAAAAAAAAGCGATTTCAACTCGCTCAAGGCCTTGTGCGAGATACCGGTGAATGACCGCCTCGTTACCAGAAATATAATCCAGCAATTGCTCATGCGTGCCCTTTGAAAATGCATGGAGATGCCTTGCGAATGCGCTCAAAATTGACTTTTGATCTTCAGAATTCTCAACGTACTCCCCACGCCCAACGCACATCAGAGCTACTAGATCCAAGAGTTCATCAGCTGACAGCGCACGCAATGCTCCCTCGAAAGCAACCTGGTCGTCACTGTCAGGTTCGCGTATCAGTGACTTCAACTCACTCGAGCCAATCACGCGTTTCCCAGGATGACGCTTGAGATACGCTTCATGGCTATTCGCAGCAAGGCGAGCAATCGTAGCGGCTTTGGGAATGCTAAGGTGTTGCATGGCTCGTCCTATGAAGTATTACTAGCGCCTGCTGTTCCAACTTTTCGACGGATTGAAACACCAACACTCACACCGTATAAAAACAATAAAGCTCGATATCTAAAGGCGCGATCTAGCCTAAAGCGCCGATTCGGCAGCCATAGTTTTACTATTGAATAACCACACAGCGCAAGTATATCCAGCCATTAGAAGAAATGGCCAGAACAGTCCATGCTCATAAAAAATCACTCCTTCTCCAGGAATTTGTGAGAAATGGTATCCCGCTAGAGCACCAACTATCCCAAAAGCAGATACGGTAGAACTTGCATTTACTGGTATACACGAAAGAACGCCGAGAATGACGCTAGCGCACAGCAGGGCAAATATCGCGACCGTCCAACCTCCCACCGCGTAACCAGTGATATGCACAGCCGCCGGAGAGGTGCCCAGTCCTATAAACTGATCATTGGAGGAAACAAATAACTTATTGTAAATATACGTAGAAGGCCGGCAAACAGGTCCAGGTCTCGCTTGAGCAAGAATCCCCCCGCAAGCCGATGGATGATCGGTAAACTCTTGGTAGTAATATGGAACAACAATGGACATGCGACTCAACAAGTGCATCATTAACATTGGCGTAGCACTAATTGCTGCTTCGGAAACTACCGCAGCCCTTTCTGCACTCACTGCAAGGTTAGTTCCCCCAGGCTGAATAGCCTTAGGTACAATCTCTGTGACAATGAGCTTTGGTGGCTTAGCTTCTTGTGACCCTGCTTGATGCTGATCTATGTGTGCTTTTTCATGAATAGCACTTGCTGTGGATACTGAATTATCCATCGGCTCAGGAGCCAATCTGAATACCACCGTTGAGATGAGCAAGTAGGTTGCGATTACGATCAGCCCGCCCACGACAGCCTTGGTATACGCATATTTTTCAGTGTGAACAAAAATGGTCAGCACAACACCAACGTAATATAGAACCACTGGCCATTTCATATTGATCATCACAAAGAAAGATGAAGCTATCAGTATAGAAACCAAAGAAAAAACATACCAAAAAGCACCACCCTTCTTAGATAAATTAGTGACTGCCACGTAGGACAAATAAGGCACTATCGCCTGTATTACAATAAATACGCCAAAGTGCAATCTTTCTCGAATTTCAAATCGAGCTTCTACAGAAGAAACAGAATCTTTGCCAGATTGAAAAATCTCGAAAACACCACACTTATAAAAATTCGATAGCACAAATATGCAAGACAAAGAAAATAACACTATGAGCCACGCTTTTGTCATCTCCGGAATTTTTTTTGCAAAACACTCAACAAGGTTTACCGAAGTTTTTTTGACTAAAAACACTATCATAGGCGTAACAACAAAAGGCATAAAAAGCAAAACCCAATACCCTAACGTGAAAATATGATTGAGTTTGAGAGTTGCAACAGGATAACCAAAAGCCTCAATAGCCCGCAGACCGAAAGGTGAGGCGTAAATTAAATTACCCAAAACAACAAGTACAAAATAAGCAACCAAGAAACATATTGGCTGCAAATTACGGCAAAAATACCCCCTAAATCCATTTATACTATTGTAAGACACTTCCATACTCTCAATTAAATTGTCATCAAAATTCCGCAGTTTCTAGCGGCAAGCCATTCATGATAATGCAATATTCTGGTGGTAGCCAATGGCCCGGACTCAGTTCGTCGGCATTAACGATTATTCCCGTGGCTCAATCAAGCCTTTTTCATCAGCGGGCGACATCGCGGACATAAGCTTGGCAAGCCGCTAATGCGATCAATGCCTGATCGCCTTCATCGGTGATGGCGACAATTCGTTGAGCATGCGCTGGGTCAAGTTCGGCTCGTACGGGACCATGAACCACGCGGCTGGCGCCGGTGGCGGCAGGCACTGAACAGCCATCGGCTGAACCCTGGTCAAGGAGGACTGACAGCCGCAGATCAGAAGTGGCAAGGCGATCGCGCAGGCGAGCCTGGTCTTTTTGGGCATTGGTCAAAGTCTCATGGTGGGATTGGTCACTAGCCGCCAGGCGCTGCTCGAGCCCCAGCCGTTTGTCCTGCTCGGCCTTCTGCGCAGCGGCGCCGTCCATGGCCAACTGATTGAGGGTGTCGGTGTGCAACCGCGACTGATCGGCGAGTTGGGCACCGTATCGCCAGCCCTGAACCGTCCAGGCACTTATGGCCCCGAGCATCACCAGCGCCAGTGCACCGACAACCTTCCACGCCAGCGGGCTCAAGGCACATCCTTGAAGAAGACGTGCCCGCCCAACTTCAGTGTCTGTTTCGCCTTCGCTGCCCACGCCGGCGGTGTCTTCATGGCGATCGCGTAATAGTGCGTGGCGCCGCCGGTGGGGTCGGGCACCTTGCCGTCGATCACCTGGTCGGCCACGACTCGACACTGTGCCAGTTCGCGGAACGGGATCTGCTTCACGCCGATCAGGAATTGATAGTTCGGGTCGGTCTTGTTCCAGCAGCTGAACTGGAACGGCTTCTGGCACACACCGGCATAGCCCTCGCCCCACCACGACCTCTCCTTACCATCGAATACACGATTGCGGATCGTCCAGGCCACGGCCACCTGGCCAGCCGACGTTTCGCCTCGGGCCTCACCCCAAATAGTTCTAGCGAGGATGTCGCGTTCTTTTTCAGTAACTGGCATCACTTTTCTCCAGGTAAAAAAAAACCCGCTCAATGACGGGAAATGTTTGTAGTACTGGTACGATGCGCGGCGCCCAAGCGGGGCATTTTTTAAAATGGATATCTCAACAATGACCGCCCTTTCTGAAGCGCCCCTGCCGGCGCTAGACAAACAGCTCATACACCCGAAATACCGGCCCGACATTGACGGACTGCGCGCGATCGCGGTTCTATCGGTGGTCGCGTTCCACGCTTTCCCATCCCTAATAAGGGGGGGGTTTGTAGGCGTAGACGTATTCTTCGTGATCTCAGGATTTCTCATCTCGAGCATAATTTTCGGAAGTCTTGAAAAAAACAGCTTCAGTTTTTTAGACTTTTACACCCGTCGAGTTAACCGAATTTTCCCCGCGCTTTTGCTTGTGCTAGTTGTAACATGGGGATTCGGGTGGTTCAGCCTGCTCGCTGATGAATACACACAGCTGGGCAAACACATTGCCGGCGGAGCTGCGTTCGTATCGAACTATGTGCTATTGGGAGAAGCTGGCTACTTCGATAATAGTGCCGAGACCAAACTGCTTTTGCACTTGTGGTCGCTCGGTATCGAGGAACAGTTCTACCTCGTTTGGCCACTGATGGTTTGGGCAGCATGGAAAGTACGGGTCAACGCGTTAATTCTGATCGTGCTTGTAGGCGGAATATCATTTGCGCTGAACATTTTAAACGTGCACTCCGATTCCGTGGGGACCTTCTATTCCCCTCAAACACGTTTCTGGGAGTTGCTAGTAGGTTCGTTGCTGGCATACGTTACCCTGCATAAGCATCAACACTTCCAGATCTCGAGAGAAATAAGCGGCCCGACGGCTCGAAACATCTTGTCTATGACAGGATTGGCGCTACTTGCCACTGCATTCGCATTGACCACAAAGAGCAACCAATTTCCCGGCTGGTGGGCGGTGCTGCCAACGGTCGGTGCGGCACTGATCATCAGTGCCGGACCTTTCGCATGGCTCAACAAAAATGTGCTGTCCAGTCGGCTGCTTGTCTGGTTCGGGCTGATAAGCTTCCCGCTGTATCTATGGCACTGGCCGCTTTTGACTTTTGCCAGAATCATTAACAGTGGAACGCCATCAATAGAAATGCGCTGTAGTGCGATTGCAGCGGCCGTCGTCCTGTCTTGGTTAACCTATCGACTTATAGAGCTACCGCTTAGAAATACTTCATCGAAAGCTCGGGTAGTTTTTTTTCTTGCCATCATGGGTGCGGTTGGAACACTAGGCTATATCACGTTCACAAGTGGAGGATTAACCAACCGGCCTACCGTGCAAAATTCAAAGGCAATTAACGAACAGTTTGTGGCTACCACTGGATGGAAATATGCCAAAAATGATACATGTCTAACTCGCTACAATTTTGAGTACGCTAAATCACTTCCATGGTGGTTCTGCTCTACCAACAGGGATCAACCTCCAACGACCGTGATCATTGGTAACTCCTATGCAAACCACCTATATCCAGGAATTATCCATGCTGCTCCTGATGCCACTGTTTTGTCTATGGGCACTTGCGATGCTGGACACACTATAAATGCCGAGTACCCTGGGAACCCTTGCTCGCTAGATAGCCCGAAGCGTCAGAATGACTACATTGACAACATAATAAAATCTGCCGGAACTGTAAAAACTGTAATCATCAGTGGCATCACTCTAGTAGATGATGAAAGCTATGCCGAAAAGCTTTCATCTCGGATATCCTACATGGATAAGCTTGGAATCAAAGTAGTAATCTTCGTACCACACTTCACGCTTGGATATAATCCGAGAGCTTGTTTTGCACGCCCATTCAAATCACCCGAAAAGGACTGTTCATTCGGCCTTGCTGTTCGGGAGAACTTGCTACGAATTTTTAATGGGCTTGCAGCGAAAATAACCAAGCATAATCCCAACGTTTTGTTTTTTGACCAAAATGAAACTTTCTGCTCCAACAGCGGATGTTCAATGATTATTGATGGAATGCCTGCCTATCGGGACGAGTACTTCCATTTATCTGAATACGCTAGTGATCAGGTAGGCAAGCATTTTATTGAGTGGGCCGCTAAAAATGGCGTTGAGCTGAAATAACCTAAATACTATTCGGGCGCCACAGGCCATTCAACGGCGCCCGGAAACCCATTCTGCAAATTTATGCGATTGAGGGCCACTCGATATTTCCTCCAAAGCAGCAGCGATGCTTTTTCCTCAGTAGACGCATCACCAATTTCAATCGCATCCTGCAGCGGTGCAATGGCCTTGTCTGCAATAGCTCGCCGTTTGTCGGTCTCCGTAACCACCGCCGCCAAAGCGCGCGCAGCCTCGGTTTCAACCTTCATCGCCTTCGTTACCAGCTTTGACCAGTCAATATTATTCAGCATTTTGTATTGCCTCGATCATGGACAAGGCCGCGTCCCTTGCAGCTTGTTCGGTCTCTGTGACAATGCGCGGTGGCGGAAGCACAACCGGCCCGTCCGGAACATTCAGCAATGGCTGAGGGAAGGCCTGTTCCTGGCTATAGTTCCAGGGCAGCGGCAACACCATCGTCAGAACAATCTCACCGTCCATGATATTTACGTCGCCATCGAACCAGCTTGAAAGAATTGCATCTCGAGGCAAAGTATCGCCTTCAGACATCTGCGAAAAATCAAATAACTCACCGTTTATGGTGAGCGTATTGCCCTGTTTGATGACTTCAATATCAGGAGTGTTTCCTCTAGGGGAAAGGATAATCTTCATGCGTACCACCTACCTATAGCCGTCCACATAGCACTGAGAGCGAAAGTTGCGCTGGCTGGATTTAAAATAAAAAACGATCCAGTGGCGGTTGTCGTAGGAAGTGCTGATCCCTGAGTAGCCCATGCAAGACCTCCAGAAGATATGATATCAACGTGAGTTTCAACCAACCCCACGTAAGTTTGAGGAAAGACGATTCCGTTGAACGGTCCCACATAAAACAATGACCCAACGGGAGTAATGATTGCTTGAGATCCGAGGTCTTTGAATCCCCGACAAATCATTGTGCCATCGGCATACTTGGTCCACTCGCCGTTTGCGTTGCTGCCGCGCTCAATCACCGCCCCGGTCGGCACTCCAGCAGACTGCGATACCGAGCCGAGAATATTTGATTTTCCATATACACCGGCCGCTAGAAGCGCGATTGCCAGCGCGCCAAGACTGGTAACACCAGTACCCCCTTGGGTCACCGATAGCGCAGTGGTCAGCCCTGTAAGGCTGGTGATGTCGGAGTTTGCCCCGGCCGCCGCAATCCGGGTCCAGCCAGACCAACTAACCCCGTCGTACACCTGAATAAACCGCTGGCCCTTGTTGGCACCATTCATCCCGGTGGCTTCAAGCAATATCAACGTCGAGTGAGCGCTTACCTCGACATACCATGCTTGGTTCGGCACGGGCAGATTGAGCCCGCCATTGGGAAAGGAATAAAAGTAACCAGCCGGCAACGCTCGCACATCAGCCGTATTGAGTTGCGAGATGGCCAACCCACCATTCCAACCAAAAGCGCCAACAGCCAAAACCCGCCCCGCGGTTTTGTCCGAAGCGCTCTCCTGAACGGCGAGCGTAGCAACTGAGCCGAGGCCCAGCCCTGTCCGAGCATCCGCTTGACTACCCCCACCAGTACCACCTTTTTCTATCGGCAGTATGTCGTAGTTGCCGGTCGTACCCAGGGCGGCCAGCTTGGCACCATAGGTATTGACCAGCCCGCGCAACGCATCAGCAGAATCTTTGACGTAACCCTGCATCGGCGCAAGGGCGTAACTACCGCCTGCGCTGGTTGGCCCCTGATAGTTGGGAGCAATCGACATCGCCGTATCGCTCGCGATGTTTGTCACCTCATACCAGCCGCCATCGGGTCCGCGAAATGCATCCCCCACACGACTGTTGGAAAGGAAGGCGGTACCGGTACCGATGACGGCGTTCGAATTCAAGGCGACATAAACCGTTCCTGATTTGTACCAGGGCATTGGTTATCTCCAAAAAATAAGGCTCAGGCCAGCAATTTGGCGCAGAGAAATGGCCTGTGACCTTGGTCGGTCCAGGCGGTTGTGGCGAGGCTGTACATCCTGATTTGGCTATTGCCGTAATCAACACCAATCGCACAGCCGCCGCCGGAAGCGCCGTTGTGGCAGTTCATGGCGAAAGGATTGATTGAGATGTACTCCCCGGCACCCAGCAGCTTGTTGATGGCCCAGATGTAGCGCCGCCCTACAGTGAGCACCTCATCGCCGATATAAACCCAGTTGCCCGCAGCGAAGGTCACCACCACAGCCGGGGCGCCACTGTCATACACCAGCGCACCATTAGGCCCCCACAGACGCAGGCCATACGCCGCGGTGCCCATGGATGCCCAAGCAGCCACGAAATATTGACCGCTCAGCGATGCCGTGACGTTGGATGCCTTGATGCTGAAACCTGTCCAGTTTCCCGGGCCACCGGTGAACCACACGGATATCGGAACTTGCATCACCCCCGCATCCGGGCGGATGAACACCAATGGTGGATCCTGGCTCGTGATTACTCTGGCAAACACCCCCGACGCATCGGTAGTCCCTGAATATGCCCCTTTTGTCAGCAAGCAGAGCCGCGGGGCTTCGGAGTCAATCTGAACAAAGGCATTGTCATTAATGCTTTGGAAGCCATAACTCATGTTGAAAACCTTATCGCGTAGCCCTTGGCGACAATCCGTGTCTGCCCAATGGCGGGGCCGGCTGAGGGGTTTTTCGGCAGGACGGTCACAACACCTGCGCCAGTACTGACATAGGGATAGGACTTTGCATTACCCCCACCATCGTTTTCTGCCGATTGCACGTCCTGTGCTCTGGTCGGAATGATCATGAATACGCAGTTGGCCGGGTTGAAGCCAGGAATGCTGATTGTGTAGCTGGGCACGGCACCGCTGAAATCGATCACACCCTGCCACAGCACCTGATAGGTGAATGAGTTCGTGTCCATGGCGAGCTGACCGCTCTCGTTAAAGACACGCAGGCCAAATAGAGCCATGAATTACCCCAGATAGCCGAGACGAACACGCAGCACATTGTTGGCATCGTAGACCGAGACGTTCAGCGAATTGATCACCAGACGCCCCTGACCGGGGACGATGCCATTGATTTCAAGCGTTCCGTCTTTGTTGAGAATCCAACCCTGCGTGCCGGCGATGTAATTGGTCGAGCTGATGTAGCTGCCGATCTTCGCGTTGGTGATGGTGCCGTCAGCAATGAAGGCCGAGTTGATGAACACCTGACCGCCCTGTACCGCGAACGGAACTGCAATGGCGCCCCCAGCGATGGTGTTGACGATGGCGAATCGATCCGCTGCCACCAAAAACTGGCTTTGGAACACCCCGCCTACGTTCTCGATCCCAAGCCCAATGCCTGCCGCGACATATTGCCCATTGGCAGTGACCGACATCTTTACCGACCACATCGTGCTCAGGTTGCCATCCAGGTCAGCGAAAGCTTCAGATGTTTCCTGAATGGCTGAAGTGTTTTCGCCAACCGTAGCAGTTAACTGTGTGATCGCCGTGGCGGTGGCTTCCTTATCAGTGGCCACAACCTGCCGCAGGTCCGTGACATTCGCTTCGTTTTCCCCAACCGCAGCAGTCAGCGTTGTGATCTTAAGTGCGCTGGCGAGGTTTTCCGAAGCCCGCACTTTCTCTTCGGTTGCGATCGCTGCCGTACTGCTCCAACCCTTCAGCGCATCGGCGAGGTCGCCCTCCCCATCGTCATCGCGGAAGGATGCACGCAAGGCCTGGAACGCAGTCGCCTGGGCTGTGACCACACCGTCGATCTCGGTGATATCCGCCGTGTTGGTCGCCACCTGCTGGGCCAGGCCGTTGGCGGTTTGCACTGTCTGGCCAATGTCGAGCCAGTAAGCAGGGTTAGGCGGCGGCGTGTTGAGCGGAACATCACTAGTTGCCTGATAGATCCGCTTGCCGACTACCACCAGGTCGTACTCTTCGTAGGTTGCGTCCGGGTCATACGCCTTGAGGCCGTCCAGCGCATCGATCTGCGCCTGAAGCCCCGGGATTTTGTCGATTTCGTCGAGGATGTCCTGCCCCAGCTCCATGCGGCCAATCTCGCCAGCGATCATTTCCAGAATCGCTGCAGCATCTGCACTCGATTGTCCCTGGACACCGATCCCGATCGGATACCACGGACCAATGTTGCCAATCCTGTCCACTAGGCGCGCCCAGAAGTAGAAGGTCACGCCTGCTCGAAGACCAAGCATCGAGAAATCGCTTTGCGGGTACGACAGATCCGTCAGCTTGCTTGCGGCCTCAAGGTCTGTCGTTGGTCCGTACCAGATTTCCGTGCGCTGGGTGTCCTCGGCGCCAGCCGGGAATCCCCATTTAAGGTAAATACCAAACAGCAGCGGCGTGGCCGTGAGGTACGACACCGCCGGAGGCAGCCCCTGCTTGCCGCTGAGATTGGTCAAGATCGAGTTGCGCCAGATCGACGAGATATCGAAGGCGCTCACCGCGCGCACGCGTGCCACATAGGCGCCAGCGTAAATACCAACCACATCCACAGTGGTCATGCCGGTGCGCGGCAGCTTTATCCAGTTGCCACTGTCCTTGCGCCATTCCACGTCATAACCGACCGCGCCGTTCACAGCGGGCCAGCTGATGGTCATGGTGGCCACGGCCAGCCCCTGCACGACCGAGGAAGTCGACGAAAGCGACACGCTCGCCGGCGCTGGCACAACGGTGATGGGAATCACGCTGATTGGGCGTTCTTCCAGACGCGCGCCAGTGTCGATGAAAGCGAACTTGCTCGGTTCGAACTGAAGCGCAGTGAACTCAAAATCGCCTTCAGTCGTACGGCGCCGGCGGAGAACTCGGTAAAGCGGAATCGCCAAGTCATCTGCATCCAGCGCCCATTGCAGTTGTGCCGCAGGAGGCTCGCTGTAAGCGATCGTGACGGTCACAGCACGACCGTTGACGCTTTGCACGGTTCGGCCTTCGGCGCGGCCGCCTGGCAGGTTGATAATCAGCCGATCGCCGGCTTTGGCCTGAGTGTCGCGATCGAGTGTGATCACTCGACCCGCCGCCGACGATATCCGGCCTCCAATCTCGCGCCCGGCCAATAGTGAATCGGCGATCGGGATGATGTAACCAGGAAGAGCAATCGCGCCTTCCATGCCAGTTTTGAACGAGACGGTGCGGTCTTGGTTGTTGCTAAGGATCGCCCACTTGCCGCGGCGCTGAGCTTCGGAGGCACGGGTGCAGCCAATCGCGCTCAGCTCGGTCGGACGGTCGCCATAACGGCGTTGCAGATCCAGGTCAGCGAACGGAATGACATCGGTGTCGTAGTTGTTCGCCGGGTTGTCGTAGCTGACCAGTGCACGGGTGTACCGCGTTTTTGCCGAGGAGCTGCCGTAGGAGAACTTACCGTCGATTACGTTTGAGCGAGTGAAGACGTAGTCGATATCCTGCGCACGAGGCATGTCCGCCTGCATCACCAACTGACCTTCCGCCCAGTAAGTCATGCCCCGATAGATTGCCGAGATATCCCGCAGCAGCGACCAGGCATCCGCCTTGCCCTGCAGGTTCATATCGCAAAGGAAGCGCGGCTCTTGGCCGCCCAGTCCGTTCGGCACAAGCTGGTCGCAGTATTGGGCGATGCGGTACAGCTCCCACTTGTCGACCATGAACGGCTTGATGCGCTTGCCCAGGCCGAACATATCGTTGGTGCACACGCCGTAGGTGATCCACGCCGGGTTGTTGGTCCACGCCGACTTCATCGATCCATCCCAGGTGCCGGTGTACGTGCGCAGGATCGGGTCGTAATTGCTCGGCACCATCCAGCGCCGCGCCTTGCACTTCACGGTGACAGCCGGGATGTTGGTGAACTGCTCGGCGTCGAATTCGATATAGAGCAGCGCGGTGTTCGGGTAGCGCAGCTTTGCGTCGATGACTTCGGTATAGCCGGCCACCAGCATGGTATCGGCGATCTTGTTGGTGTTCTGGTTCGGCGTCAGGCGGCGCACGCGGATCTGCCAACCCGTGGTGGCGTCCGGCAGATCGATGCGGCGCGAGCGCTCGTAGCGGGTTGTGGTCTTACCGTCCACAGCATCGACCAGCACCTGCTGGTAGGCACCGCCGTCGGTGGCCACGTCGATGGCGTACTCGATTCGGTAACCGCCAACATTGCCCTCGTCATCTGACCGTTGTAACGCTGGCCAAGCCAGACGCATACGTACGGCCGACAACTGGGTATTGGTGATTGAGCGCACCCACGGTGCATCGCTGCGCAACTCGACGTTCAGCGAGGTCTCGTTCTCGACTGCCGGGATGCCTGGGATATAGGTCTGATCAACCGAACCCGGGCGCCAGTCCCACTTCACATTGGGGAAGTTGTAGTTACCGCTGGCATCACGGATCGGCGTGTTGTCCAGGTAGATGTCGTAATCGGTCGGGACTTCGTCGAATTCGCCCTCGCCCACGGCGATCAACAGCTTTGCCAGGTTGGTCGAGCGCAGGCTGTCGCTGGCTTCGGAAGGCGACTTCGGCTTGCTACTGCCGCCCTTCTCGCCGTTGATATCCATTTCTAGTGCTGCGCCCATGCTTTCCTCCTGGCATTAAAAAACCGCCTCGCGGGCGGTCTGTGTGTTGCGCTCTGATTACGCTTTGTCTTCGGCCAGGATTGAGGCCGAGATAATCATTCCACCCCACCGGCGTTCGCCGATGCAGATGGGTACCGGGTTGCCGCTGGCCGTGGTGTTCTTGGCGCTGCCGAACGCGTAGGACGGGGAGTTTTCAGGGGACGCGCTTTGCTTCAGGCCTGAGGCCTGTGGGCTGAGCATCTGGATGACGCCGCCGGCGACGAGCGCAATGCCGACCGGGGCCAAAGCCTGGAAGCCTGGGATGAACGACGCAGCAATCAGAACTGCTCCGATTATTGTTTGAAGCAAGCCAGCACGTTTGCTGCCGCCAACCACGGGCACGATGCGGATTTCTTGGGCGCCGCCCAACGCGAAATCTTTTTCAGGTACGTTCTTTCTGTTTCGGAAAATGGCAAATCGCAGACCGCGTCGCTCCAAGTCTTTGATCGCTGCCTCAAAACCCTCGAGGGTACATTTCAGCGCCTTGAACGCCTCTCCTACAGATCGACTACCTAGCTCGCGATAATGAACTCGTCCAAACAGTTCAATCAGCGGACCTGAAAGAAGAATGGTCGTCATCATCGGGTGGCTACGCGCGGTTGCTGTCACGGTTTTCTCCAGGCATAAAAAACCGCCTCTCGGCGGCTATATTTTTGATTTTCAGAGGCAGTCTTTTATCGCCTGCTTCATGTCTCCGCGACCATAGCCCGGCGACCATGCCATACGCTGATACAGCGTGACCGAACTGCCCTTCGGCGCTTTGCGTATATCCAACAACTCGTCGGTCATGTTGTTGCTCGCGACCAGCAATCGGTATCCGCTTTCTGTCTCGGACATTGAGGCGTCGCTTCGGGCGTCCTGCCATTTTGGAAAGACACATAACGCATAGCGCTTGGGGTCTTTCGCGGTTGCTGCCTTGAAACTTGGGTCATTTTTCTGCAAGTCGCCGGGCGACACGCATCCAGCAAGCAGGGCAAGCGCGAATGCCCCTACGATCAATTTCATGCAGGTCACTCCTGTGGAAAGGCGGAAATGTAGCATCGGAAGGGGGAACGAAAAAGTGAGTCACAATGGTTGATCAGCATTCGCACCATCAGAAACTACAACCCTTACATCGGTGACGGTACGATAACGCCAGACTTTTAGTGACGCGCTTTCACCTGGGGACATTCGGCTGATAATAGCGGTTACATCTGAAGGACTATTAACCGTCTTGCCAGCGATTTCCAAAATGATGTCGCCTGGTAGTAGCTCCATTTTTGCTACGTCGATTCCTGACTCTGGACCAAAAACCAGTACACCCTTTTCAGATGGTAAGCCGAAGCTTTTTACGACTGTCGGGGTTACTGGACTTATATGTGCCCCTAACCGTCCTACAGGAACCGGTTTGACAGCCGGAGCCGGCACCGCCGCGGGAGGAATCTGCGTTGGGGTAGAACTTGGAGCAGTCTGCGTGGCTGGTGAAGCGCTCGTTGCCACCCCTGTATTGGTATCGACCGTGCTAGTACACCCTCTCTGAGTAACTACCTGACCAATCACTTGCCGGATTTTTTCCGTTCTGGGTGTTGGGTACTTCTCGTAGCCCGATTGCGTAAGCAATAACGTATTGCAATCCATAGCTTGATAGGTGGCAGGGTCTTGATTTGCGCGCCAAAATTCGGCGTTTTTCGCCTTCTCCTCCGCACTCATCGGAAGAAAAATACAGCTCACCAGTAGTGGGGTTGCTGCAACCATTAGCGTGACGAGCTTGATCGACATAGCCTTCCCTGATGCTGAAGATTTTTAACTAGGTACTGAACGCTACTGTTTTGGCCCGACCGTGTCCAACCGAACATGCAGCCTGTACAAATCCCCAGTTACGCCTCACCTCCCTCCATAGTAGCCTCCTGCCTTCCCGCAACGGATAAGCGAAGTCCTTTTTACGAGCCGAAGGCAGGAACCATCCACACTCTGAATGGGGAGAACGGCATGACAGACCACACTTTCACCTTCAAATACGTCGGCCATACCAGACGAGACGACGGCTTAATTGGACGATATCACCTGGAAGTGACTGGCAGTACCAGCGGCAAGACCGCGACGATCTCTGTCGAGCCCAGACACCTTGCGTCGGTCCGAAGCATGAAGCGGATTCTTCTAGATCGGTGCATGTTCTATAGGGCAACACGAGCGTCGCACGACCAGATGCTTCTCAAGCTTTTCGATAAACAGCCTGAAGTCATCCAGGCATAGTTCGGCAGACTGGGCTTTCGTCTGTACGAATCCCCAGTAACGCCGCCCAGCGCGCTGTAGTAGCGTAATGCCTCACGTTCAGGAGACGAATATGAAGCGGAACGCTGACCTATCTGAGCAGTTCACCGACTCCCTACGGAATACTCCGGTCGGTAAAAAACTCGTATTCAATTTCCGAGGCGCTCCAACTCCTGTGGAGGTGAAATTCATCTTCACCGGTGGATGGGTCGTAACTCAGGTACTTCACCCAGGCGTTCCACTTGAAATCGTGAAGGGTGAAGACGGCCACCTTCTTCAAGTTGACATCACCCTATTGCCGTACGATGGCATGAGAGCGACCTGAACAACGGATTCCCCAGTCCTTTGCCTGCAAGCCCAAGGACTGGGATTGCGCCAATTTCGGCGCGTTTATGACCTGGAGGTCAATGTGTCGTTGAGTCAGGCAGTAGAAATAAACACCGACATGAAAAAGATCGACGATTCTACAAGCTACAAGGTCTGGCCTTTTCAGTCGGCAGATGTCTCAGTAAATGGCGACCGCAATAACGGCGGGATCAATTTGATAGAGACCCCGGAACTGATTGACGTCATTCATGAAGCTACGACAGAAAACGGCTTGAGAGATCTGCTAATCTCGATGAATGCACCAAACCGAGCGTTCATGACGCTGGGTTGCCTTACCGGAGAAATGGACGGGGCGTTCTATTCCTACGTTGAGTTCACTCCTCGCGATCAGCAACTTGCTCAGAACGAAGAGACGATTAAGGGCATTTATCGCTTGTGGCTGGAATGGTCGAATAAGAATTGCTCTGCCCATCCTGGTCTTGCCGCCGCGCTTCAGCAAAATGTGAAATGGGAGTATCGGGAATTTTGGTTCCGCGGAAGCGATCCGCAATTTCTGATAACGATATTTCCCCGTGCTCAATCCGCGCAGGATCATGGTTCTCTACTTTCATGGGTACACAACTTCCTTTGCAGTGTTGATCCAGCCACTCTACGAAATATCCTGTAGGCAGGCTTAGTAGGCCGAGCGGGCATCTTTGTGCCTGAGTATCAGGCGCGTGCGGTCCAGCCACGGACCACCGAACACGATTACTTCCGAAGGTCTGCCGTACAGGTGGTGCAGCAGGAACGGGCCAGGTCCGAAGGTGGCCGAGTCCTCTGCAGGCAGTGCCGGATCGGCGCCAAGAAAGATTCCGGCGTGATTCGGGTGAACCGTCCGTCCTACTTCCATTACGATCATGTCGCCGCGCTGCGGCTGGTCGACCTTATAAAAGCCGGCCGCTTCGTAATTGGCTTCGTACAAGCTGGTGTTGTCCTTGCTCTCCCACCAGCCGTCGGCGCGCTTGAAGGCTTCGAACTCCAGCCCCCACTCGCGCTTGTACCAATCGGCGCAGACCTGCCAGCAGTCCCAAGCACCGTGGACGAAAGGGCGTTTCACAAGCGGCACTTCACCGGTCGGAACGATGGTTCGCAAATCACCTTCCGGCCAGCTCAGGATGTGCCAGGGCATGGCCGTCGCTTCGCACATAGCGAGGTCGCGCGGTGAAGGGCGGCTGGTGGCGTCCGGATGTGAATGAATTACGCCAATAACCTCTCCGACGTCCTCGGCCGCGGCGTATTCCTCTGGATCGATACGAAATTCCTCGTTCGGCTCGCTGGAAACGTTGCGGCACGGGAAGTACTGCTGTTTTCGTCCGACCGCCAGCAGCAGCCCGCAGCACTCTTTCGGGTACTCGGCCGCCGCGTGCGCCTGGATCGCGTTCAAAATGTGCTTTCGCATGTCAGCTCCGTGCGATCAGGGATACAGCGGGAAAGCCACCGAACGGCAGCGGGTTACCCTCGCCGAAGCGCGGAATACAACCCCGACCCAGCGTGGCGTCACATTCGTCCAGTTCAGGGTTGTCGGTTGGAAATCCGTCCTTCGTGACGTATCCGCCGGTGTATCCGCAGTTCGGACCGCGGTAACCGCCTGTCAGGCACCAATGGCACAGCGTTGTGGCTTGCCGGCCGATTGACTCATTCCCGACGTCGCCCGGGCTGGCCAGCTCCCAACTGACTTTCTCCCCGTCCTCGTTCGATTTCTGGTCGATATACCAGACCTCGATTGTCTCTTGAGTTGGATCCGCTGTCGGATTGCCGGCCGGGAAATTCGCCGCGTCCAGGTACGTGCCAAGTGTGTGGCGCATTGTCAGCTTGAACTCGAGCAGATCCTCGAACGCCAGACAGAGCGCGGTGATGCGCCCATTGACGTTGCCCACCGATAGAGTGGGACGAACCGCAGTCCCGTCGCCGTTCGCCTCGATGCCGTCGATCTGCATCGGCCAAGCGCTGTACTCATTGCCCTGCCAGTAGATCGCCTTCGCCGGAAGCTGATCGGCATCGTCGCCGGCAGCGATCAACTCGGCCGACGTGTGCGGTATCGCGTGCCCGTGGAAGCGCAGAACGTCCGCACCGTAGTCCGTGCCGTCCAATTCAAAGAGCAGCACTTCGCTGCCAGGCTCAAGCACCTGGATGTCACTGATCAGTGGCATGGTTGCCCCTTATGGCTGGAATGCCCGCTCGAACGTGGCGGTGAGTTTGAAGACCCCGCCGCCCATTGGTATGGGAGCGGGATTTTTGCAGGTGAAAAGCCCAAGCTCACCGAGCGGGGTTGTCCAGAGAAACGCCTTTGCCCCGGCGTGCCGGTCGAGGAACGCCATGATCTGCTGCACCTTGGCCTTCTGACCGACGCAAGTAACTGGGTAGGAGTCCTCTTTGTTGTTCGGGCCGTCGCCGACGTTCTGCGCGTAGCCGTTGCCAAACTTCGAGGTGCGCACCCGATAGGTAATCTCGGGTGAGTCACCGTGCTGAGTCGGCCAGATGAATGTCTCGATGGCCATCAGCCCCTCCCGTTCGTAAGTCGCCAGATCGAGCCGCCAGGCTGCAGCGCTCGAGCAATTGCGGTTTCGGCTTCGGCCTTTGCCGCTTGCTGAATGCCCTTGCCCAATTGCGTCGTGTCCTCGGTATTGGCCGCACCACCGTTGCCAGCGGTCTGGACTGATACCGCGACAGGGAAGTTGTAAACGTTGCCACCACCACTCCCACCACCGCTGATTGCGCGAACGCCCAGTTGCCCACCAGCGGTGCGAGTCAGAGGCATGATCGCCTCCGGCCCGGCCTCACCCGCCACGCCGATATCGCCGCCCGCCATACCGAACGCAGTTGGCTTGTTCAGGATGGAGTTGGTGAACGCTGCACCCTTGGCGAACATCTGAACGCCGCCCGACCACGCGCCGCCATTCGCCTGAATACTGCCTGGCGTGAAACCAGACAAATCACCGCTGTAGCCAGCAGCAGTAGAGCCAGCTGACGTAGCCGCGCCGCCGTCACCGAAGTAGCTTGCACCCGCCCCGACCAGGCTACTGAGCAAGGCCGAACTGGCCTGCCGGGTCGCGATTCGGGCCATATCCGCCAGAATCGACTTAGTGAAATCGGCAAACGACAGTTTCCCTGTCATGGCGAAGTTGAGGATTGCGTCCTCCATTGAGCTGAAGGCGCTGGTGAACAGACTCTTCGTCTGCCCCGCGACATCCCGCGCCGATTCCAAGTAGTTCTGCCACGCCGAAGAGGCGCCGGCGCTCCAGTCGCCCTGGGCTACCGTCATATCGTCGTAGTTGGCCCGCACGGTGTCGTGCAAATCCTGCTGCGTGGTTTTCAACGCGGTCAGCTTCTGGTTGTACTCGTCGAGGCTCATTCCGCGCGAGCCATCTCCATATTGGTTGGCCAGTTCCAGGCGCTGCTGGTTGAAGCGATCGTCGATCCCGTTCTGCTGATCGGTCAGCGCACGCTGCCGGTCACCCTGGCCGAGGCTCGATGCTGCGCGCAGGCCCTGCTGACGAAGCGTGTCGACCTGCTGCTGCAAGGCGCTGGTGTAAGTGTTGACGGCCAGCGTCTGCTTGCGCAATCGCCCCTCTTCGTTCGTTGCAATGACTGCCAGTTCGCTGTCGCTGTCCTGCTGAGCCTTGACCATAGCGGTTCGGGCGTCGGCGATCTTCTGGTCAATCTGAATGATCTGGGCGCCAGTGGTGCCCTTCTTGACCTTGGCACCTTCGAGCGCATCGATCTCCGCCTGGTAACCTTGGGCAACTTCGTCTGCCTGCTGCTTCAACAGGCTGATCCGCTGCTCGGTGTAACTGGCCTGGCTGATCACGCCGGCGCGCTGGGATGCTTCCAACTCCTTGTCGGCGTTTTTGTAGTAGGCCAGGGTTTCGGCCAGTGCGTTCTTCGCGTTGTTGAAACCGGTGGTGTCGACACTGCCCGCGGCGACCTTCGGATCCTTGAACTTATCGTTGATGTTCGCGACGTTCTTGGCAACCTCGGTTGGATCAAGCCGGGAGTCGTTCGGATCGACCTTTTGGATATCGTCCAGGCTTTTCTTGTAATCCTTGATTGCCTCGGCACGCTTTTGCTCATTGGTCAGCGAGGACTTAGTGATGGCGTCCACTTTGGACATCGCTACGACTGCGCTTTGCTGCGCCTTCGCCTGCTCACCTTCCCACTTGGCAATATCAGCAGCCGCGGCCTTCTGATCCTCGAGCATGTTGAGCTGGTTGCTGTACAGCTCGACCATTTCTTTCTGGTTTTGAAACGCGCCGAAATCGCCAGCCTGAGCGGATGCCAAGTTGCGCCGAGTCTGCTCGATATCAGCGTCGATGTCGGGCCGTCCGATGTTCTTCAGGTTGTCCGCTGCCCGGGCGACAGCGTTGTAGCCTTTCTCCCAGAAACTCAAATTTTCAAGGATCTTTGGCGTGCGCTCGTTGATCGCGTCGGCGTACAGCTCCGTCGCGAGCTTGACCGCCCCCGCGTGGTCGTCCTGCTCTTCCAGGGCCGCGATCTGCGAGTAAACCGAGGCCGTCAGGTAGTGGTATTGCTCATTCAGCGCGGCAGATGCTTTGACCGGATCATCAGCCAACTTGGAAAACTCAGCGACCGTTTCGCTGACTGCCTTGCCGGTGGCTTCCTGCATCGACACGGCAGCCTGGGCAATACCTGCAAAGCTCTCGCCGGCGATCTTCCCGTTTCCCGCCAGCAATGCGAGCACTTCGGCCGCCTGCCCGGTGGTGCCTACCGTGGCGCTCACCTGGCGAGCCATGTCGCCCAACTGCGCAGCGCTCACACCGGCGTAGTTACCGGTGAGGATCAGGGATTTGTTGTAGGCATCCTGCTCTTTGCTGCCCTTGTAGTAGGCGACAGCCAAACCACCCACAGCGGCAGTGGCCAGGGCGATAGGTGCAAGGATGGCGAGAAGTCCGGCGGCAGAGGCGCCCGCGCCCGCGCCCAGTTGGGCAACAGCACGAACGCCGCTTCCCCAGTCACCGGACGACAGGGCGTTACCGAGTTGAACAACGTTTTCTTGCGCCTGGCGGGTACCGAGGCGGAGCTTGTCGAAGCCGGTGGTGGTCTTTTCGAGTTTGGCATAATCCTTGTCGATCTTGCCCAGGGCCGAGTTGTACTGGTCCTGACTGATGCGACCAGCATCCAGATGCTTGCCCAGGTCCTCGACCTGCTTGTCGAGTTTTGCCATTGCGGCGCGGGCCGGATCGATTGCCCCCAGTAGATTGTTCAAGGCCTTCTGTTCATCCAGCGTCGACTTGGCCAGCGCCACCTGCTGCTTATCCAGCTGCGCAGTGATCTTGGTGAATTCAGCCTCACCATAGGCACCGGTCTTGGTCAGCTTCGCCAGGCTGTCACGTTGTTTCGCCAGCTCTTGCGTAGAGGTCGCGCCTTTCGACAGCGACTTCTCCAGCGCTTCCATCTCTTTCATCAGGCCGACGGCGGACTGCTCAGCACGATCACCGGCCTTTGTCAGCTTATCGAGATCGGTTGCAGCGTGGGCGGCATCAGCCGAATCGACCTTGATGCCGAGTTCTGCAATGTTCATGAGTACTCCGAGACGCCAGAAGCATTGACCCATTGAAAAACAGTGAGTAAAACCAAGGCTTAACCCATTGTTTTATTGGATTTTTATGACTAATGACGAACGTGCTGAGAAAATCATTTCAAGTCTTAGGGAGTCAGTCGCAGAGAACATGCACGACATTCTCTTTGGCTTCAGAGGGACAAAAGTTGACGGTCAAAAGATTTACCAAGAGCTTCATCAGCCAAAGGGAGAGCTGAGGCCGGATCTCAATGCCTATGACTCTCAGCGAGAACGAATGCTGGCTATCGAGGAAGAACTCTCGAAAGAGCCTGACCTGAAAGAGTTGTTGCTCTGGAAATTTCGAGAGGTAATTGCGATCGAGGGCTTGGGGATTTAAGTGTTTTGTTACCCCGTTCCTGTTTCCGCCATAGCTGCAATCGCTTCCGACTCCATCACGCGGATGTCCTGGAACACGGCTGGTCGATCCTTCGGCGGGATTCCGACAAGCTTCATCACGTTAGGCAAAACGCCGTAGTCGAGCCCTGTTGCGCCGCACGCGCCTGTGCGCCATTGGGTGCCCATCGCATCCATGACGAGGAAGGATGGCCAGTTATCCGGCCATACTTCGACGATTTCGTCGTAGTCCTCTGGGGAGAAGCCGAAAATAGCCATCTGCTCGGCAGATCCTTCAGCCTCATATAGCGCACGGGCGGCGGCGATCAGTTTCCCAAGCGGGCCTTGCCGAAAGCTTCGCTGTAGGCCTTCACGACGGCATCCGACACGCCGATACAGCTCTTCACCAGCGCGGTGATCGACCCATCATTAAGCTTGTCGTTAAAGCCCCAGGACACCACCAGGTCCTTAATCTGGTCGACGCCTTGCTCGACCTCTGCGGCGGTGATTTCAGAGAGCGTCGGCTCAGTCCCCTTGAAGCGCTCGCCGATGGCCTCCGCCCTTTCCTTCCAGGTATCGAATAGTTCAGCCAGCGCAGTGCGGTCACGATACTTGAACGTGAACGGCACCACGGCCGGCTTGCCGCCGACCTGGGGGATGGCCACATCGACGGTGAACGTCGGCTTCGGCGCAATGGAAAACTTTGCCATGGGATCCCCTTAAGCGTTGTAGCGGGTTGGACGCGAGGCGAAAGACAGCGTGATGGTCCGCGTCATGATGTTGTTACGGCTCAGAGTCGGGGTTGCCGTGATCGATACGTATGCGAAGTAGAAAATGGTCGCGCCACCCGGGAGGTTCGCGCGAATCAGGCGCGGCTCTTTGTCTTCGTCGGCCGCTTCAACGATGGCGACGTAGGCCTGGGCCGGATCATCGGCAACTGGCAGGGTCATGCTGCTCGCCGATTTAGTGGTGGGCAGCTGACGGTCGTCGTCGTCTTCAAGGAAGCCATAAGTGAGGAACTGCTGCTCGCCACCGTTGGCTGTGGGCTCAGTGATTTGGGAGATCTGCGTCCAGCCGGAAGCCGCACGAACAGTGCCCGCCCCGGAGCCTGCCGGGTAGCTCTTCACGCTAGTGGTATCGATGCCTTCCGCCGCAAAATCGCCAGTATCCGAATCGATAACGCGAGCCGGCCGACCATTCAGCTTCGCCCATGCGGAGTCGATAACGATCACATCGCCGTCAGCCAAGCCATGGGCAGCAGCGGTGAGTACTGCGGGGCTGGAATTGCTGATCGAGGTGAACGCTTTTGGGGCACTCAGCGTGGCCGCGATCTCAAATGTAGTGCCGTTGGGAATCTTGACGCTCATGGGGTTTCCTCTTTTCAGAAATGACAAAACCCGCTCGATGGCGGGTTCCGGGTTGCCCAACGGGCGGATTTAGTTGGTGTCAGCTCGGTACTGGAACGACACAGGAACAGTAAAGGTGGTGTCGTCCGGAATGCCTGGGCCTGGGTCCACCGGGCTCATGGTCACCACGGTGAGCGTGCCTTTCGTGATTCGCTCGTACAGAGGGAACAGCGCTGCAATCTGGTCGGCTATCGCACCGGCCGCGCCGCGGTACATGCCAGACGGTGTCACGATGCTGACCTGAAACACCCCGGTGTACAGCTTGTGGTCACCGGCGAGCGTGTTGCTCGCGGTGTCAGCCGGTAGCGTGAATGCCTTCAGGTAAGTGGCGCCGTTCGCGGGCGTATAGGCCTCGTTCTCGACAACAACCTTCAGCGGCACCGGCAGCGCCTTCGCCCAGACGATTATTCTGGCCTCGTAGATCGAAGCGATAATGTTATGGCTCATACCTGGTTGTTCCTGATGGCCTCCTGCACGATCTGCTGGAAGCGGGCCACGGTGATGCGGACCATGCCGCCGGGGGCCTGGGTCGAATGTCCGAACTCAAGCGGGATCGCGTACGGCAGGTTGTTTATGAGGTAGGCCGTCTGGCCGGCGGTGAAGTCGCTGACCGCCGAGATCAGCGCGGCGACTGTCTCGTCCCCACTGGGATCCACCTCGTCGAAGGTGACGTTCTCGACCACATCGATTGAGAGGTGCCAGTTCGCCCGGAATCGCCCGCCGACGTAGCCTTCTGGCGCGACGATGTCCATTCCGTCGTTCAGTTTGCGCCCGGGTTTTAGCCGTCCTGCTTTAGTCAGGTTGGCCGGATCACTGCGCAGAGCACTGTTGTGCTCGTCGACGGCCTTGTTGTATTGGCTTGCCACAGCGTTCTGCGCCCATATTTCTGGGTTGCCGACAGGCGATATTTTGATAACGCTGGTACCGACCTCGATGATGATCTCGCGCAGGCTCGCGTCAATGGCCTCGGTGGCCTGGGCTGCAAACTCAGCAAGGCTCAGGGCGAAACTTCCGGATTGTCCGGCGCCGGCCCGGCTCACGATCGCACCTGCAGCTCATACAGAATCGGCGTGCCGGCTGGGTTGATCTCTTTCAGCGGCGGAACGATTGACCAGGTGCGGCCTTGAACGATGATCTTGTTCAGCAGGTCAGGCGCCCATTCAAGCCCCTGCGCGGCGATCTTGAGCTTCTTGTCGCCCTGCTTGATCAGGCTGTTGTTCTGGAACTCCTGGCCTGTGAAGTCGAGCAGGATGCCTTGGGCAGTCTGGTCGGTGATGGTGTCAGGTCCAGCCGACCCCGTCTCAGGATCGTATTCGCCCGGCTCAAGCTTCCTGATGGTCACGGACTGGCCGAACTCTGTGATCATATCCAGAGCCATCACGGCCATTTCGTTGTAGAAGGCCATGGTGGCTCCGTATCAGCTATGCGCGGACGGCGAAAAGCCCGCGCTTCTGGAGATAGTCTGCAAACTGCGTTGCGCTCGGCCGATCCGGCGCCGCCGGCAACAGTCTGCCGCTTATATTCGGGATCGTCGCGTACTCGCGGGTCACCGCCCCTTCAACACGCTCCAGGGTAATGGCGCCTTTCCGCTTCTCCACCGGGTCGATGTCGTCCTGATGAATCTCGGCAGCCAGTGCCATCTGCCCATATTGGATGCGCGCCGGAAGGTAGTTGTCGGGCTTGATCTCGTAATCCAGTTCGACGCCGCGGCGTGGCCAGGACAGGGCTTGCACGCTATTGGACTTCCGCCCTTTCCACGTCATGCCATCCATCGCCAAGGCAGACCGGCGCAGCAGCGCTTCCTGTGCCGGCACTTCCGTAGGTATGGCCACGCCGAACTTCACGGCGTACATGGCCAGGTCCTCAGCGGATGCATAGCTTTCGGCATCAGACTTGCCAGTGCCGTCCTCGATGATTAGTGCCATGTGTCAGCTCGCTGTGTTTTTGGAGATCAGGCGCCGGTTACCCGGAGCCCGAAAAGTTACGCCTTTGTCAGATCAGCAACCGCCTTTTCCAGCGATTCTACCGAAGCATTCGCCCGATATTGCACGCTGGCGGCGTCGAGCTGCGCTTTGAGAGCTGCGATCTTCTCGGCATTATCGCCAGACTGATCCGCTATTGCCTTGAGGCGTGCAATTTCAGCGCGGAGCGATTCGGCCTCACTCACCAGGTTGTCACGCTCGCCCGTGAGGGTGACGACATCTCTGTGAATGGCATTCAGAGCATCGTACAGGCGGATCGGCAGTTCGCCGGCGCCTGGGTGCTCCAGCGGCGCAAGGCCTTCGACCGCTTCGATCAGCAGCACGATGCCGTCGCGCTCAGCATGTAACTTTTCGATCAGCTCCTGCAGCGCAGCACCATCCACACCACCCTCGCCGTCGATCAGCAGCACTGGCGTCGACTCAACCTGTCGGACCGTCACCTCCGGAACATCGTCAGCCTCATCCTCGCGGCTTCCAGTGGCGTTCGCGTCGACAATGCGCAGGCCGTTTTCCTTAGCCAGCGCCTTCACATCTTCCTGATATTGGTGAAATGGACCAGGCAAGTACCAGATGTTTTTGTTGCTCATGATCATTACCTCGTCGAGCCGGGCACGTCGCCCGGCTCAACATTCGGGAGTTACTTGGAAGCGTCACCGATCAGAGCCACACCGGCGGTGTGCTTGATGCTGGTGGCAGTCTTGTCCCAGTTGGTACCGGTCGCCAGCTCGGCGTCGGTTGGCGACTTGCCGCCGGTGGTGGTGTCCCAGGTGTAACCCTTCAAGCCCAGGCCGAAGGTGTAATCGGTCTGGAGCGTGGTTTCAATACGCTCCTTGCCGTTGGTGGTCTGGACGTTGCTGATGATGTCGCGACCGTCGTGCACCAACGCCGCGCCCTGCACCAGGGACAGGATGATCTCCTTGTTAGGGGTACCGGCCTGCATCAGCGCTGGCGCGTCCGTCACAACGGAGATCTTTCCGAGGATGTCCACGACACGAACATTGCCCGCTTGGAACAGCTGCTGCTGGTTCGCCAGGTTCTGGCCGACCAACTTGTGGTAGCTGATGCCCTGCATAACCTGGGTCACCAAGTTTTGGCTTGCGTCGCCGAACTTCGCATGGGCGTTGTTCAGGCCGGCGTAGGTGATGCCTGCGGTAGCAGACACGTCGTTGACAGCGGCAGCTTGGGCGGTGATAGCGGCAACTAATGCTGCGATTGCAGTGTTCAGCTGATCCTTCAACAGGATTTCAGCAAACGCGCGGCTCGCCACCTCGATGCCTTGAGCGGTCGGGCGCTCCAGCCAGGTCATCTGCGATGGCTCGTAGCGGATCGGACCGAAGCCGCCGGCGACTTTGACGGAAGTATTCTTCAACTCGGTCAGGTCGGTTGCAGCGACAGCGGCGTTTGCGCTGTAACGGTCCACGCGGCGCTGAGCTGCCGCCAAGGTCTGGAAGAACGACTCTTGGAGGAAGTCGCCCGTGAAGCCGTCCGGGGACAGCACGATTGCACCGCGGCTTGCGGCGTTGAAAGCGGCGAGATACTGATCCAGCGTCTCGAGAGTCGCCGGCATGATGTATTCGTTGAAAACCTGCATTTGCGACAGGGACATGAGTTATTCCTTACGATTGAGGGAGATCCGGGAACCGACTCGCGATTGCGGCCGTGCGTTCCTCTTTGGTGCCGCCGATTTTTCCTTTTGCGGCCCCGCCGCCACCTCCAGCACCTGCAGCCCCGCCGCCCGATGCCTTGCTACCCGCGATCAACGGCGCGAATGCCGTGTCGTTTGCGAATTCTGCTTTCAGCTCATCCAGCGTTGCCGCCGAGAGCTTGCCCTGCGGATCAAGGACGACCACCACAGGCTTTCCGTCGCGCTGCTCGACGCCCAGGCGGCGTTCGATGTGCGGCAACAGGGCTTTGGCGCTGCCGGGGATTGCCAGGGCAGACGCGATGTCGGTAGCGGTACGGCCAACGGTCAGATCCCGGATCTGTCCGCTCAGCGTTCCACGCTCCTGCTCCAACATGCCGTTCAGCTCAGCTTCGCGGCGGTTGTATTTTTCAGTCCAGGATCGTTCGAGTTCTTCGACGTTGCCGGACTTGCGAGCGGCTTCCTCGCGATCGAGGCGGGCTTGCTCTTCAGCATCCTTGCGCGCCTTATCGGCGGCCTTCTTCTCGTCCAGAAGCTCCTGGACTTTGGATTTCAGGCCGGATACGTCTTCTGGTTGCGGCAGGCCTTCAATACCGAGGACAAACTTGCCTTCTTTCTCGGTGTAGAGCGATTTAACGGAGTCATCGAGTCCGTCAAGAGTGTCCAGCTGATATTTCAAACCCATTTGCTTGTCTCCCAGAGACGATTTGCAGGCCCTGCCCGCAGATATGAAAAAGCCCCGTCATTGACGAGGCCTGAGTGAATCGCGTGCATAAAAAAGCCCCAGCGGATGCCAGGGCTTGATTCGAAACATGTAGATCCTTCGGGTCATTCCTCCTGATCTATCTGATCGAGAAAATCAACATCATCGTCTTCCTCGTCAAAAGCTGCTTGAGCGTCTTCTTCAGCCCATGATTCGTCATCATGGAATTCATGATCGAGCAGGTGATCGTGCTCTGGCTCGGGGATATCTCGTTCTTCGCTCATGACTTATCGCAACAAAAATAGAAAGAGCGGAATGTATATGAAGATCCCCGTCCTCAGTCAACGGTCACGCGACAGAGGAACGCATCACCGTCGTGCCACCAGTTGGCCAGCAGTTATTTGATGCCTGCCCGCTCGAACGCCAAGGGCTCTAAGGACTTCATCTCAACGAGTGTCAGAGGTGAAAAGTTGCGATCAAGCTGAAGCTCGGAGAATCGCTCAATGCTCAGACCACCTTCGCGGAACAGCTTGGCGCGAACTGGGCCAATGGCCTTGTCCTGAAACGCCGCTGGCTGCTGCTTGAGCCAGTCGTAGTAGCTGAGATCTGCCCTCACCTGCTGGGCGCCGCTATCACCGATGGATGCCCGGGTGGCATCCTTGGCGAACAAAGCACTGAAGCGCGTCACCGCCACCACTGTCGAGCGACAGTTGATGTGGATCGGCGGCCGTGGCCCCTCAGTCAACTTGAACCTGCGCTTATCGAGCGTTCGGCACTGACTGGTCGTCTTCGTGTCCAGCGTACTGACCCACTCCACAGACTGCACGACATCGGAATTCTCTTTTAGAGTTTCCATGCGCGCCTGTGTGGCGACATGCTGTACCGCCGTCCGAACAATGGCGCCGGCATTACGGTTGGTCGTGGCCAAGATGCCGTCGTTGTACTTCAGCGCCTTGGTACCGCGAATGTTCTTGATGATCTGGAAGTTGGTCTGGCCTTCGAAGAAGCCCTGCCGGATCGCGCCAGTGAGGCGCTGCCGCTCGGTGCTGGTGAATCCCTCAATGAATGATTCGAGCAGCTTCCCGCCGTCCGCACCACGCACGCTGAGCGGATTGGTGAGGATGGCAGCCCTGATTGCAGCAGCACCTGGCACTGCTGCATCGAATGACACGCCCACTGGAGCCGCCCGGGTCAGGTTGGTCGCCTCAAACTCGGCCTCGTAGTTGGCGATATCCACCAGGTCGAGGTTCAGCTTCTCGTTGTACCGATCGAAGATGCTCAGCAGCAGGCTGTCGACTTCGCTTAGCAGCCGCTCCAGCCGAGCGACGGTATAGTCAGTCAGATCTGCCCTGGTCAGCCGCTCACGGATCGACCGATCAATCTCCTTGAGGAAGGGCCCGAATTTGGCGACCTCTCCCGACTTCAGTTGCTCGAGGAAGACGGCGTGCCGAATCGTGGCATCAAGGATCGCTTGGTTTGCCGCCATTCGGGGTTACCTCATCGTCATCGTCCAAGTCGAGCGCCGGCGCTTCAGCTTCCAATTCGTCGCGGATCTGGTCGTCGGTCTTTTCGGGATCGATAACCCCGCGATCGCGCAGGTACTGCCAGAAGTCGCCCGCCGGCAACTTGCCGCCCTGTACCGCATTGAACAATGCCGAAAGGATCGTCGCGTCCAAGGTGATCTGACTGAAATCCTGATTGAGCTTGTAGAGCGTTTCGCCCGGGGCATTCACAAACTCGGCCATCCAAACCAGGCACTGGCTGTAAGCTTCGCTGACGTTGCTTACAACCAACGACAGGACGCTGTGTTCGGCAGCGCTATCGTTGTCGGCCTGGGTCGCGGTCTTCACCGCGCTACCCCGTTCGATCAGTCGGGCGCCGAGCGACACCATGTCGTCCTTCTTGGAGTCCATGGCCTCTTTGGCCACAGTGTTCGGCTGAGCCTGCCATACGCCACATGTGCCGCTGACCGGCAGAAGCCAAGGTGCACGGGAGCCAAGAAAAATGCCGTTCTTCTCCATGTGGTCACGCCACTGCTCATCGAGCCCTGCCATCCACGGCTGAGGCTGGCCCACTAGGTAAGCCGCCTCTTCGTAGTCCGCGCTGTTGCGGTAGTGGCCCACATTGACTTCCGCCATGTCGTACAGCGGCGAATCGTCGATTGTTGTGTCGTTGTTCTCGCTGCCCAAGAACTGGAACGGGATGATCCGCCATGTCTGGCCCAGGCCATTCAGGGGCGCGAATGGGGCGACCGTCATTTCCGTTTTGCTGCTGCCCTCTTCCCAAACCTCCTGGGTGTAGATGCCAGCCGAGAGCCGCAACACCCTGTATTGCACAACCCGCTCACTGCCAAAGCCGTCGTCTGTGTCGACATCAACCGTTTCGCGCAGTACGACAAGGCACAGCAGGTGCTGGCCGCCGACCTGACGGGTCTTCCAGTTGATGATGGCTTCGGCCGGGTAGCTGGCGACGTTCGCCCGAGCCCGGCCCGCTTGTTCGTCCGCCTTGCTCACGGTGCCAGCCTGGACAGCCGCGTAATCCACCAGTAGCCCGTGGCGGCCAACTTCGAGCAGATGCCCAATGACAGACTGCGATTGCTGGTAGATGCTCACACCCTGCCCGTCGATGTCCTTTGACACGTAATCGAGAGCGCCTGGAACAGTAAGCGTTGGCCAGGTGCGGAACACCGCGCCGACGAGACTGTGTTTCGTCCGGCCTGTAGCGTTGTAGAACACAGCGCGCTTCTTGTAGGCGTCGTAGCGGTCCCGATTGTCCTGGCTAGTGTCGGATGCGTTCGGCCGCGGCAGATATCGGTCACCAGCAGCTTTGATGGTTTCCGATCCTTTGCAGACGTCGCGCACCAAGCGCCAGCGGTACTGCGCCGCGTCGTACTCGGGACGGGTAAAAGTGACGTCCATCATCGGGCGACTCCCATTTTCATTGAGGTGACCGGCTTCACGATCGGGTACTCGCGGTGGATGAAGTAACCGCCGCCGTCGTTGGCGTGGTCGTTGCCTTGGCTCTTGTTGGGCTCGCCGTTGGGCGCCCAGATTTGCTGCTCGAGGCCGTCTGCGTAAGTCGGGCAGGTAAATGGATTGACCAGGTAACGCCGCTCGCCCTGCGCGTTGCAGAACATGGCGTTCATTGCGTTGATCCGGTCCTTCACCGGTGGGTTTGCTGCCGGCGCGATGACTGCAAAGCCGGCCTGTTTGAGCATCGCCAGGTCTGTGACGCTGGCATTGACAGATTTGCGTGAGTCGCCCGATGCGTCCGGGTAAATCCGGATCTCGCAGGTTTTCTCGAAGTCGTTGCCGTTGTGCCGCCAGTAGCGCTCCTTGATGCGGCGAATCATGTCCGGTGTGTCGTAGCCATCCATCAACTCATCCACCGCGCGCGGCAGACCCTGGTCGCGTTTGACATGGGTGATCGCCGCCATCTTGCCGACGTTGAAGTCCATGCCTATGAAGAGCGGCTCGCCTGGCTGCACAGTGTCGAAGCACTGGTTCAGCTTGCGGTCGTACGCGTGGTAGATCGAACCGGACGTCAGGTTGACGAATTGGCCATTCAAGTACGCGCGGATCAGCTGCTCGGGGTACGACTCCATCAGTGATGGGATGTAGTCGTCCGGCAGGTTGAGTTCGTTGTCGAAGGTACTGGCCTGAATCAGGCCGTACATATCCTTCAGCGCTGGCTTTTCACGCAGCTGCTTTACGAACTGGAGGAATACAAACTTGAAGCCTTCCGGCGTCGTGGTCACATCCACGCCGTTCTTCAGCCCCGGCAGGTTGTAGCGCATCCGGGCGATGATCTTGCGCCAGGCCTGCTGAGCCTTCAGCGACGTCAGCACGTCCAGCTCATCCACCAGGGCATGACCAATCTTGAAACCGACGATCGTCTGCGGCTTTTCCATCGAGCGACAGATCACAGTTCCGCGATACTGCCGGCCGCTGTATATGTGAACTTCATGGTTCGCCTGGTTAATCTTGGTCTTCAGCCCCCAGTCGTACGCCACCTCCTCCATCGTCGGATAGAAGATGTCGCGAATCTGCGGGTAGGTCGGCGCGAAGTAACCCGCGTTGACGCCCGGCCACTCCATGAAATGCTTGCTAAGTGCCGAGCAGCCCACCCAGGTCTTTCCTGAACCGAAGCCAGCGACGAAAGCACGAAACTTGTGGGGCAACAGCAGGAACTGCGATTGCGGAACGTTAAGGCTCGGCATTCGGCTTCCTCGCATCCACCACATCCACCTGGATACGAGTCGGAATCGCCGGCTCGTCGTCAGGCTCGTCTTTCCGGTTGCGGTTGACGTAGATGTCGCCGACTTCCTTCGCGGCCTGTTCCAGAATCTGCATGGCCAGGCCGATGTTCTTCATCTTCTCGGCCTTCTCCACAAATCGGCTCATGGCACGAAGGCGGAATGCTCTGTTAGCGATCGGGATCTCGGCTGTCTCTTCACGAAAGCGCTTACGGGTGTCGTTGAATAGGGTCTGCCACTTCACATGCAGGTTGCGGCCTACGTATTTCGTCGGGTCGTACGCTTCGCACTGTTGGCGAGTGACATCGAGACCGAATCGCTCTTTGACCGACGCAACAACTTGCGATGGCGTGTCAAAGCAGGCGAGTGCCTGTACTACAAAGGCTTTCACCTCGTCTCTGAGTGCGGCCATAGATGGGCATCCGTCAAAGTACTGTCAAAGTCAGGCCGACTTGAGCAGACAGGTTCCGCAGGCCCTCGCAATGTTCAATTTCCCCACCTCGGCAGGATTGTTTGCAGCATCCACTAGCGCCTGGACATCAGCACTCGCACCATAGCGCCGGACGACACCGACGAATTCTTCGACGTCGTGGCCCTGCAGCTTGATCTTCGGTGCGCCGTCCTGGGTGAATGCTGGCTGACCGTATTTGTCGGTCGCGTGAGCCAGGTGATACAGCTCATGCTCAATCAGTGCACAGAACTCAAGGTCGCTGCACTGGGCGCAGTAATCGGCGGCTAGGGTGATGATGAAAGCCGGCACTTCGCCGAACCAATCACGCATCTGTTGTTCCATGCGGGCTTTCTGCCAACCACCGGCGCGGAACGCTACTTGCTCGGCTTGGCCAAGCACTGTGCGCCCCTGCTTCTCGAAGGCTGAAGAGGCCCACATGACCCGGATGTCTGCATCCAGTAAATGGGCATGGTCTTCGTTGTGGATGCTGACGGTGTCTGCAAGGATCTCGACTTGGAGCCATTCCCACACGTCGGGTGCGGGCGTTAGCCGAATGCCAAAGTCAGCTATTTCAAACAGTATTGTTGGAGGTACCGGCCTATCCATAAATACCCCGCTAAACGCTTTCGCATCCTTGATATAAACTCGTCGCCCCCATCCCAGAGAAGCATTCATGTCACAACAAGGAAGCAATCGGCCAAGCTGGTTGACCACAGGATCAATTTCGCTTGCACTTTCCATTTTATCTTCAGCCGTCACGGCCGGCGCAATATATGGTCAGCTAACAAGCGACCTGTCTGTCGCGTCAGAGAGGAACGATGAACTGAAAAAATCCAACGAACAGTTGGCCGGTTATATCAGCGAATGGAGAGCCGCAAACAACACCCTTCAAACACAGCTAAATGCCGCTCAACAAAGAGTTCAGTACTTGGAGCACGACAGGTGCGAGCCAATCAGGCTGAAGGTCGATGACCTAAGTAATTCGCTGGACTCAGCGCAGCAGTGGAACGCTTCGGATACACGTCTCAGCGTACTCAGAGGTTTGGGGGAGGAATACCAAGCATCCCTGAGAGCTTGCTATAACGCGAAGAGCTAACCTGCTCGAGCCACTCTTCAATGATCCGGCGCACTACTGGCTCGGTCAGGATGGCGGATGGTTTGTCTCCAGTAATCACTGAGCACACCAAGTCCCACGGCAGCACGTGGACGGCGTCACTTGCCACCACTGTCAGGTGGGGTCGCCGGTCCGCGATTTCGTGAATATCTGCTGTCATGCCCTATTCCTGTGTCGCGACACAATTTGCTCATTCGCGAAACGTATCGCGACTTACTTGCTCCGGCGCTCTATGCCACCGGGCACCTTGTCGCAGCGTAAGCAGTGCTCACAGTTCAACGTGCGGCAGAGCCAAGCTTTCACCCGCTGCCACCATATGACCATGAAGATGTGGCGCAGGCCGGCAAGAGCCAAGGACACATGTAGGGTCAGCCCGGCCGTCGTCGGGCCGAAGAAGATGTTCTGGTTGCGGGTCATCACGACGAAACCGCTGATGGCGATCGCTGAATAGATGAGCTTGCCGAGGATCCCGTCTCGCACCCGGCCGCTCAGGACACACCAGGTCGCCCACAAGGCAATCAAGCCACAGGCGATGGAGTTGATCAGTTCAAGATTCATGGTGGGTTGCCTCCCCCAAACCGCTGGCGGATGAGCGCCCAGAGGTCAGCGGCTTTGATGGCGCGGTTGATGGCTGCCAGGAGCGAACCACCGAAGGTGCCCAGCAGGAAGCCGATGCCGGCGACGATCTTCGGTTCGGTCACGCCAAGGTATGTGCTGACCATGCTCGTCAGGTACCACGAGCAGGCGACACCGGTAATCAGGAAGATCGCCCAGGCGCGCCAGTCCCTTAGGTCGTCCTTGTGCCACCAGCTGGCAATGACAGCGCCAGTGAAGCCAGCGATCAACAATCCAAACCTGTCGAGGTTGTCGAGCAGGCGCTGCAAGTACTCCATGCGCTCGACTCCGTTGGCATGACTTGATTTAAATCAGCTCCAGCAGCACTCCCAGCTCGGAGCGATGGGTGTGGGGAGCCGAAATCGAAAAAGCCCCGATGAATATCGAGGATTTGAGATGGGTGCGAGAGTTCTCGCTTGTCAGAGGGCCGCCCTAACAGGCACGACCCTTTTGCTACTCCTGCCTCATCTGCGCGGGGCGAATTCGGCATTACGCCGCTAGCTGGTGTGGAGAGCGATCAGAACTCCCAACCGATATGGCCATAAGTTGGATATGGATCTGTACCGTTATGCTCTGGATTAGCGGTATCCGGGTAGTAAACTTTCCGATGACGAATCGTTGGCGTATACCCAAAACGAGCCCAGACAGGAGATTCTTGAACGATTGCCAAACTGCCATTTGGCTGGAGGCGCAAAGATGCACCTGGATTGCCACCAGTGCCGGAGTTCCAGATCGGTGCGAAGTTCGCTGTATACAGAACAAGATTTCCGTCCGCTTGGAAAACAGCGTTAACAGCCCCTTTATTCTGGGAATAACTGGCCCAGCGAACGCTTCCGTTTGGACCATAATTCACGAGATTGCCGTCCCCTTGAAAAACCAAGTAACCGTCGCCAGCTGGGTAAGGAACGCCCATCTCTAGCGTGGTAGGACCACCAAAAATGTACGCAACACTACCCACATCCACGGGGATGGATGGAGTAGCGTTCCAAAGAACCTTGGAATCAACGAGAACAATGTTCCCATCGTCCTGCAAAATCAGGTTAGTTCGATTCCACTGATCCTCACTGGTGAAACTAGAATTGGTAGTCAGCCAGGTGCGAGCGCGGGCCGGATCATCCAGGAACGCGCTGTATTGAACGTAGAACTGTGTCGGCACGCTGCTTCTCAATGGAACAGTCGAACTGTAAGGAGTTGCTTCATTAGCTACCCATGCCACCGCGCCATTGTCCAGCAGCACCAAATTACCGTCCGCTTGCAGCACAAGCTTAAATCGGCCGTTTGGAGAAAGAAGGAACTGCCCAGCCGTCATGGTTTGATATGCAGGGAGCAACGAGGTGCCGCTACCTTGAAATGGAGTACGTGTGCGTCCGGCCATAATTGTCACCTATGAGTCGATTGATTATTCGCGGAGGATTCCGCTCTCATGTCGCTCAAAGGCGATTGCTCGAGGCTCGCGGCCTTCTCATGATTCAGCGTCCCACATCGGGAACACTTAATCTGGAGCTCGGTAAACTCACCCACCCGGGCGAGAAGTCGTTTGCAATTACCGCATCTGCATTCTTTCAACATCTGCAAAGCCTTTTGATTTTCTGCTAGGCTCCGTCCCGCTCGCGCGAGCAGTGAGGGCCTTGGCTGGCTTGCAGGCTATATCTGCGAACTGGCGTCTCCTTTGGGTGTTACAGCACCTTCTGGAGTCGCCCTCTCTTTTTCCGCGCCAATGAAAAAGCCCCGAACATGTCGGGGCTTTTTTGCTTTCTGGCCGATACAAATAGGCCAACGCATGGCCAGGCTTTCAATAAGTGCGGGCGTCTTTCCGCGCTGTCGGCCAAAGACCATCCCAGCGTCGACGCCCCATTGCATCGATCTCGCTGATCCGTCTCGCGCCACTCTGCAAGCATGTGAGGTCCGAGTGCGGGGCTGGCGGTGTTGATTCCGTACGTCGCACTATCCGGCTATCGACGTCTAGGCCTTCCCGAGGGCTGTCCTGGCTACAGTGAAATCAGAAAGCTGGCGAAATATCGAAGTAGTAGTCCTTCCCTTCTTCGAAATGTTCGGCGCGGTCGGCAGCCACGTTCACGGTGTATTCACCGTATGGCGTGTACTTGCCATAGATCGCGTCTTCCTCCTTAGGGTTGGCCGACCACACGGCACCGAAGTGCAGGCGGGTCAGCGATTCCGTCGAGCCCTGAACAAGCCCTTTGGAGCGGAGAGTCATTTTGCAGCGAGTGATATGCGACATCGGTAGATCCTCTGTATTGAATGAGCAGGAGGGTCTTTCCGGTCTTTCGCCTGCATTTGGGTAACACTGTCAAACTTGCGGTGTGCGCGCGCTACAATCCAAGACGAACTAAATTCGAGGTAGATAGCTATGCAGCCAACGCCCAATTCCGTATGTAGATCCTGCAGACAGCCCAATGCCAGATTTCCAAACGACGAGTGCTTAGCGGACATTGGCGGCGGCAAGCGCTGCAGGAATGCACTCCACACAATCGGCCCTGATGATCTCCATCCGTGCACACGATGCTCAGGATCGGGTCGTGAGGGGCGACTCATTTGTCCTGCATGTGCGGGATTGGGAGAAGAGTACCGACCTTAAATGAAAAAACCCGGCACGGTGGCCGGGTTTTCTTGGATCAATGAGTAAGTTGCCGAGGGCAAAACTCTAACAGTGGCGAAATCATGCCATGAGCCGCACGGGAACGCAATAGGCCCTCAAGCGGCCTCGCGCATTTCGTAAATTACCGCCGCAACTGGACTCAGTGCGCGGCGATCCAGGTCCTCGCAGCACTCGAAAATCAGTTGCAGCACACCACCCCAATCCCGCTCCCAGTTGCACGACTCCAGCCGGACCCCGTACACCTGCCACAACCACGCCCGGAACTTCTCGGCGTTGGCGAGTGGGTCTTCATTTGCCGATTGGCCGCCCTGGTGCATGTATCGGTACCGGCTCATGACGCCCTTCACCACAAACTCCAGCTTCTCCCGTTTGGCAGCCGTCATCCGGGGCGACTTTCCCTGCACAATGAGGAACACCACTTCTTCTGCGGCCTCGCGGATGTCGTCGCTCTGCTCGGCGGCGTACATGAAGTCACCGAAGACGCGGATCTGCGGGTGCAGCCGAGCGATTACCGACTGGATGTGTCCAGCCATAGCGCCGTGTACCGCGTGGTTTGCCGTTGGACCGCGCTCCGTGTTCTGCACCACCACGCCCAACTGGACAACGTCCGAAGACTGGCCGGGGGCCGGGTTGTATTTGCAGTCGTGCCACGCCTGTCGTGCTGAGTTGATCTTCATGCTGCTCTCCCCTTCAGCTCTCTTGTTTTTGCCCGGTATTCGGCCTTGATGGCCTTGATATCTTCGACGGTGTACTTGCGTGCCTCATGAGGCCCTTCGAGCCATGCCACTGTTTCGGCGCCGATGCGCAGCACCAACCGGATGCGGTACTCCACCGCGTTGCCGGACAGGTTGCGGTTGCACTTCACGCACTGACGATGAATGTTCAGCGGCTCGAAACGCAGCTCCGGGCAGGCGCCCACAGAACGGTAGTGCCCAGCGTCCCATCGGCTGCCGGTCATGAGATCGTTGTCGTTCGGCATCGAGTCGCAGCTGATGCACGGCAGATGTGCGTCACGCAGGCGCACGTACTCATTCACAGCGGCCTGGGCCTCGCGCAAGTGCTCTGCCCTACTCTTGAGCTTTTCCTTTCGGACCTTGATCTCGCGGCGCTCGCGCTGGTCGATGGCCTTGCGGGCTTTTTCGCTGTTGGCTGGTGCATGAGCCAGCGCACATTTCGGACTGCACACCATCTGCGTGGTGTTGAACATCGGGGCGAACTTCTCGCCGCAGGCCTTACAGGTCTTCTGCTTTACATCCTTGATCGCTGTTCTCACGCGGCCTCCTGGCTCAGCAGGTCATCGAAGTACACGCCCTGCGGAGCAAAGCGCGCGACGATGCGATCGGTGTAGGCAATGCCTTGGGCGCGGTTGAACAGGCTGGTCACCGGGAAGCCGTCCGGGCCGAAGAGTTTGCAGCCGCCCATCATCGCCAGCTTCGTTTCGTACGGGAGGTGGCGCATCACCCGGTACCACTCAGCCTGAAATCCGGAATCCTCGTTCAGCAGGATCTGCACGCCGATGTGCAACTTGCAGTACCGCCGAGCGTCAGCCTCGTCGCCGATCTGGGTCATCTCTGCGATGCGCTTGTACATCGCGAACCAGAGCCTGTTTTGGTCGAGCGTGCGGTCCTTACCCGTTCGCAGGGATACCACGACGAACTTCTTGTCGCGGAACATGGTGCTGAGTTTGGTGATGGCCTCGGAAAGCTTGGCTTGACAGTTGACACTGATTTTGTCGGTCATCACGGGTGCTCCTTTCGCATCAGTTGCTCTAGCGCTTTTAGTTGCTCAGCCTTGCGTGAGGCGAGTCGCCGGCGCTCTGCCCGCGCATCCCATTGGTATTGAATTTGTTTGCGGCGGCGGAGTACCAGCAGGTCATCCCTGACCTGCTGCCAACGAGCCCGAAGCTTTGCGGATGGCTGCACAGCTGACCCTGTTAGCAAGCCAGCAATGGCCTGGCCATCTTCGGTGATTGGGGCAATGCGAAGGTCAGACAGGTACTGGGTGCCTTTTTGCTGGCTGATCAGTTGCATGCGAACTGCCGATTCAATTGCCGTCACCCGCCGTACTGGGTCATGGCCCAGCGAAACACTCCAAGACACCGGGGTCGCTTCGGCGCGAGCCTGGGCTACCAGGCGTTCGTAAGTGCTCATGAACGCCATGCGCGCCCCGACCTTGTCACCCAATCGAAGGATCGAATCGGCCGCAGTCATGGCTTGCTGGATCTCAACGGTGAGAACCACAGTTTCGCTTTCGTCGTGCCCGCAAAGAGCAATCGACCATGCCTCATCCTTGCCTGGACGGCCGTCGGCGGACTGGACGCGCTGCAGGATGTCCGCCATGGCCAGCTTGCCCTTTACCTCGAAGCGACAGGCCTTCAGCGCAGCTTTCACGACGGGCACGGAGTAAGCGCACAGGTCTTCAGCCATCATTGCCGCAGTACCTGGGTTCATCTCCTGGCCCATGGCCTCAGCGGTGGCGCAGATCGCTGCCGCCAGGCCGGCAACCTGCTGGTCATTCATCTCAAAGGTACTCATTGCGTGCCCCCGTCTGGCGCTTGGCCAGAACCATCTGGGCTGCCTGTTCGGCAGCCGATGCGTTCGCTTCGGTGCGCTCCAACTGGCGCGCAGTGGCGCCGTTGATGCGCTGACCGGTCACCCACTGGGTGTGATAGCTCTCGGCGTTGGCCAGCAGTTCGTTGAGGCTGTGGCACTTGCGCAGGACGGCGGCATCGCTGGTTTTCAGGAAGTGGGCTGCGACGTGGTGAGCGACATCGGCGCCGAGGCGGTCGACCAGTTGGCCGAGCTGCCCGCCGACCTTGGCGTTCCAAACCGGCCAGGTGCTGTAGCGCTTGCGGTAAGCCATGGCGTAGTTCGCCCAGACCTTGAATGTTTTGCAGGACTGGTCTTTTGGGCCTGGCATGTCGGCGGGAATCTCAACCCGAGGACCTTCGGTACGATCAACCACCAGCACCAAGTTACGGGCCGGCTTGTCCGGGCCGTCCTGCAAGTCCTGACTGGTATCCTGATTGGTACCCTGATGATTGGTATCCTGATTTGTCGGAGATTTTTCCGACCCTGGCTCGGATTTTTCTCCGACCTTGATCGGATTTTTTTCCGAGGTAGATCGGATTTTTTTCCGACCCTTGTTCTCTGGTGGGGTCGGATATTTTTCCGACCCATCAAGCTTCTGGTTCCACTCGATCGCCTTTTCGGTCAAGCGAAACAGTGTGATGTTCGAGGTGCTGGAAAGCTCAATCAAACCGGCCTCTTCCAGGGCCTTCAGCATGCGATATGCGGTGTCCGGCTTGTCAGTGAGCAGCGGCAGCTCCTCGATGATCTTGGCCTTGCTCAGCGCGAAGAAGATCCCGTCGTCCGTCTTGATTGGCTTGGTCCAGCTCGGGCAGCCATAGACGAAGGCGAACAGCAGGGCCTGCTGGGAGTTCAGCCCCCACTCCAGCGCCTTCACCTGGTTGATCGTGACGGTGAATTGCATATCAGGCCTTCCCGACCAGTTTGGCCAGTTCGAGGAAGCGATCGACATACCAGTGAGGCTGCGTCTCGCGGGGGGATTGAGGATTGGTCAAATTCTTGCCAAAACGAAGGCCCTGCTCAGTCACCGACCAGAAGTCGACCGTCTCCTGCTTGGAGTTTTTGCGTTGGAGCTGCTTGAGGAAGCCTTTCGCAGCCAATGCACGGTTGAACGCCGTCGGCGCAATACGGATGCCGTTGTCTTTCAGCAAGGCCGTGGCCGACTTGGTGGACATCGATGAGCCGCTGGCCGCATCAAGCGCCGCGTCGACGGCGTAGTTTGGTAGAAATTTTGGGTCCAGGCCGTTGTTCTGGGCGATCTTCGTCAGCATTGCCATCTGGCAGGACGGGGCGGGCTTCAGCAGGCGCGTGAAGCACTCCATGATGGCGATCTCGCCGACGACCTTTGTGCCATTGAGCAGAACCTGCTCGCGGGCGCCCTCCTGCTGTTCAAGCTCGCGCCACCGGCGAATCACCTTCATGCGCATCGGCGCGCTGTAGCCGGTGAGCAGGCAGTCGGTGTGCTCGCGATCGAGCATGTATTCGACCTGCTCGCGGTTCTGGCCATCCAAATAGATGTGCTCAAAACTGAGTACATCTAATTTCAGTTCTTTCAGCATCGCGGTGATGTCGCGCTTCACGTTGGCGTGCCGCTTACCGGTGACGTTGGCGATCTCGCGGGAAGACATCGTGGTACGCGACACGTTTTCAGAATTAACAAAACGTGTCGCGACATTGGTCGAGGTATTGCTTGAATTGGGTTGGCTCTGCATAATCCGCCTCATTGAGTGGTATCGAATTAGCCGGGGCGCAATCCCGGCTTTTTTGTGCCTGGGATTCAGGCGGCCTTCACCGATGCATCCATCACGTCCAGGCTTTGCCGGACATGGTTGATCTCTTGGCGAATCAAGGTTTTTTCGAAGGTGCTGACATGGTCGTCGCCGAGCGCTTCATGCACGGCGATAGTCAAATCGGCCACTTCCTTGCCTACATTGATGAGCGATTTGGTGAGTGCCTGAGGCTGAGGAGCAGACTTGGCGACTAGGTCGAAGCCGAATTCGTTTGCGAGCGCTGTCAGAGGCCGCATGTCGCCGGTGTGCAGCAAGATCCCGAATAAGTGCTCCACGGTCAGGTGGTGAGCATCATTGTCGGGGTTGGCACGCTGGAGCAGGCCAACGTGCGCAACGCCCATCTTTGCCGCCAGTGCTTTGGCCTCGTTACCCAGAACAGCGCTTTGGCAGGCCCGCAGAAAATCTTCCATTCGTAAAACCTCAAATTTGTTTCCGTGGTGGCGTTACGCCAACAAAGCGATGATCTGGTCATCAACTGATCAGGGACTTATCAATGACCACTCATTCCGAATTACAAGGCGAGATAGCCGCCCTTTGCTGCTTGGTCGTCGCCCTGACTTCCACCCTTCCCTTGTCGTCTCAACTTCGGCTTTGGCCTACGTTTGAGCGGGTTGCCGGCCCTTTGCGTGATCGACTTGACGGTGATGAGCTGCGGGGTTTTGAGCGCGCAACTGTTTCGCTCGCCTCGAAGCGAAAAGTGGTCTGTTAGGCGGCGGAAAGCGTTTGGCCGATCACAGGGCTGATCTGCGCCCAGGGAAAAGATGGGCACAGGTCTGATCTTTTGATTTGGCCTTCGGTCAGTGCCTCGATTTGCAAAGCTCGCTTTGCTGGTACCGCACGCTCTCCGGAACACCATTGATTGACAGTGGGGGCTGTTACCCGCAGGAGGCGCGCCATCTCCGCCTGGCTGCCCAGCAAGCGGGATGCTTCTTTGGCTGCTTCTGCTGATTTCATGATTTTCTCCTGGAAACTGCAAATGAATATAAGGCATTACCTTATTTTGGACAAGCTATTGCCTAACCAATCTGCCGATAGGCTTAATTAGGCAATGCTTACCGGACCAGAATTAGGCGCAGCCATTGAGGCAGCGCGGATCGCCAAGGGCGTATCGAAAAAGCAACTCGCAGACGACTTCCAGGTGAAGCCTCCGTCGGTTCAGGGCTGGGTGAAAAACGGCCGGATCGACAAGTCAAAGCTAATGGCTGTCATCGCCTATTTCGAAGACGTGGTTGGGCCTGAGCATTGGGGGCTGAGCCATCACTTCGCTTTCGGAAGGCCTGGTTCAGAGCACGCACCAGGCCCTGAAGCAGATATTGACCCGACGCCAGATCGCGACTCTGACATCCCAAAAAAGATTCGGCTGACCCAAACCCACGGTGAAAAATCAGCTGCGGATATCGTGCGGGCCATGCTTTCCAAGCAAGGAAAAGGACTTTCAGAGGTAGCTCGCGAGCGATTACTTGAAGTGGCTGAAGCCGAGGATGGAGGTGGCGTGCTGGAGCGCGATTACTACCGCCCGGGAGCCGTAGGCGACGAAGTTTGGATTGCTCACTACGATGTCCGTGCGGCGATGGGCGGCGGGCAGATCCCACACGACTATCCCGAGATGTTTCAGGACGTGCGTGTCAGCCCGCAGCATTTGCGCGAGATGGGTGTTGAGTTCAAAGAACACTTTCACCTGAAAATGGTTACAGGCTGGGGCCAATCAATGGCGCCCACCATCAAGCACCGTGACCCGCTGCTGGTCGACGTCAGCATTCGCGAGTTCGTAGGCGACGGGATCTACATGTTCTCTTGGGAAGGCCACCTCTACATCAAGCGGCTACAGTGGCTAGGTGATGAGCAGATCAACATGCTCTCTGACAACCCCCGGCATCCGCCCCAAACCATCAGGGCAGACGATACCTTTATCCAGGCGCGGGTATTGTTGGTGTGGAACGCCAGCCTGGTATAGCTCCTATCGATTTTGCCCCTTATCAAAGGTGTTGCAGTTTGGACGATTCACTACAGACGCCCGAAGAGCTACAGCAAGAAATCCAGTCATTGACTGATGAGGTTGCGGCAGCTTTTTTAAAAACAATCAATAATCGCCCATGCGAAGCGTGTGGTGTGGATGATTGGTTTACGATTCCCGACATGAAGGTTGCCGGCTGGGAAGAACCGCTTTCTCGGGGCGTGCTCAACCCTGTCTTTGTCATAAGCTGCAAGAATTGCGGAAATTTGCGATCGTTTGCGTGGGCTCGAATTCAGTACTTTATGAAATATGAGTATCCGAAACATGGCGAATGACAAACCGTTTTGGTTTCAGGGCGTTCATGAGGGTAGGACTGATGACAGAACGGTTGAAGATGCCCATACTAAAATCATGAACGACATTACTCGTGAAGAACTCAACGCCAGACTCGATAATCAGCAGCTGAAGGTTGATGCGCGCCTTAAGGAATTTGAAGGAAAGGTCAGCGATGGTCTGATGCAAATGAATCACAGCCTGCAGCTGCTCGACAAGGATCTTGCGGGCGTCAGAGGGTTGAAGGGCACGATAATTCTTAACTCGATCCTTTCAGTGATTGCTATCGTAGGTATCGTCATCGCTGTAATGGCGTATGGCGTTGCTAACTTCGATTCAGGACGTGACACCTCCGCCGCTCTTCAAGACATGAAGCAGCAGTCGGCCGAGACAAGGTTGCTGCTTGAGCAAATCAAGGCGCAGCAGGCCTTAAAGTAGCAAGTTCAGAAATTCGATTGCCCGGCCTATCGCCGGGCTTTTTATTGCCTGTCAGAAAGGCGCAGGCTCTTCCTCAGGCTCGAACACCTCCACCGGTCGATCCTCCACCGCACTCGCCTCCCACTTCAACGTCACAGACTCATCGTCGTTGAACGTCATGTCTATGCCGTCTGTTTCTGACAGTAACCCCATCACCTCCTCCCACTCCCGCTCGCCATCCGTATCCAGTCGATGGATTGTCACCCAGCGCTGAACCTGCGCAACTGGGTGATTGATCATCGAAGACACGCGCAATCCAAGCCGCTCTATCCCGCTCATTTCAGCCCGTTCTATATGCCTCTCTTGTTTTTTCGCCTTCGCCATTCCAAAGCTCCAAATACTGGTTATCCATACAGCTAAAGCAAAGCTTATCTCAGCGCTCTAAAAATTCCTATCCCAAAAAAAGCTTCCTGATAAGGCAAAATATTAAAAAATAAGGCATTAGCTATTTACACATATTAGGCATTAGCTTATCTTCTGTTCAACGCCAAACAACAAGAAGGCGCCAGGGCCTCAACAGACCCGCCGCTCTTTAACAGTCTGGAATCTTCGCGGATCGATCCCCGGAAACGGGCACAGCGCGAAACACAAACTTCGATCTCCATGCAGGCTCTGGAACCTGCCGGACTCCCCTTATGGGAGTACGCCAAACCATGCAAGCCAGCCGGCGAAGAACACCGAACACGAAATGTGTGACGCCGGCCAGGTGGGGAAACCGCGGCGCCGCGCATGGAATGGGAAACAGATTTCACTGGCTGGCCTTGGCGACAGGGCTAGACGGGAAATCACAGGTGGCCACTGCCTGCCCAGTGAGCGAACGATAGGAGCTACCGCCATGAAGGAATAACCCACCGTTGCCGAGCAACAGTCTCCCCAGCCACTAAAGTGCTGGGCGCTTTGACCGACGAGAGAATATCGGTTCCGGAGAGCGCGCCTTGTCAGCGCCCCGCAGCGGGCATAGCCCACAGGATCTGCTGGTGACATCAGCGCCGGACAAGTAACCGGCACATCCTCCCGACACCACCCGCATGCACTCCCCTCCGCGCCCAACGGCAACCAGCGGAAAGGAAGAGTGCAGCCGAGTTTTGTTGGATTACCACCGCCACTCTGGAGGCGACCATGAACGCAGCACTGAAACTCAATCAGGCCGTGTACGACGCGCAGCTACCTCCGCCGGTGAGCGAGTCGGACCAGCAACAGGAATGGCTGGAAGGCGCCGCCGAACAACTGGTGTGCGGAACTGACGTGACGTGGAAACGGCGGCTTGGCCCAGCGCAGAAGGTGACCTCGGCGCAGTACGCCGAGCACCTGCAGCTGTATTTGAACCAGCGGCAGATCGACGGCCTCGATGACCGCGACTCGTTCGCCAAGCTGGTGCTGAGTACGGTTGTCGGAAGCGGCAGTGATTGCCGCACCCACGCGAAATACCTGTTGGGGAGTGAGCGACTGGTCGAACGGCTTGAGGAAATCGCCGCCGACCTACTCCGCCCGCACGCCGCCGACGCGGCCGCCGCCCAGCGTGAAAAGGCCGAAGACGATTTGGATGGTGATCTATGAGCCCTCACATCCTTATCGATGAAGCGCTGGATGGCCTCTCGCATCCGGACAGCCCGCCCGGTAACAGCATTCTGGTTCAGCAAATCATCACCAACCTGATGACGGACCAGTTGATCACCCTCGAAGAATTCAGCCACTACTGCCAGCGCCTGCTGAAGCATTGCAGGCAGCGCAAGGAGTTCGCATGAGCACGCCACCGGTGAAAACTCTGATCGACGAGCAGATCGACGACATCGAGCGCAAGATCGCATTGCTCGCCTTCGGCCTCCCCTTCAATGAGGTGATCGGCCGCAAGCCTGAGGAGTTAGTCGCCAGCCTCCGGCAGCGCCTGTCGGTGACCATGAAGGGCGGAAGAATCGCTGTGAGGGCTCGGTCGTGAGCTTTCACGAAGACAGCGTGGCCGATGGTAGCCACTGCATGAGCTGTAGCCAGCTCATAGGCGAGGATGTCGGATATCCACGGGCTTGCAGAAACTGCGGCGGCGAAGGCAGCGAGCCGAACCCTGAAGGACATAAAAAGCGCATGAAGGCTGAGGCCATGCAGCGCTTTGACGTCTGGCTGGCTCGTACTGGCCTCGCCCACAAGCGACACAACAACGGCTATCACGTCGTGTTGACGCTTCCGGACAGTCGAATGATCGATTGCTGGCCAAGCACGAAAAAGTGGCAGCTCCGAGGGCAGCGCATGAGCCGTGACGGCAAGGCGCTGCATGAACTGGTGTTACAGCAGCTGAGGCCGTGGCTATGAACCTCGTTTACTGGACTCTCGTTGTGATTCTGGTTGCCGGCGCAGGCGCTTACGGCGTCGTTCGCGATTCGTCTGGCGTTTGCCAGGCACCGCACTCGACTACCTACCGGGTGTTCAGGTGACCTCCCGACAATGGGCGCGCCGTGTTCTGATCTGGCGCGGCTCGCTGCCTGTCCTCGCTATCTACACCTTCCTGATGTTGCTCAGCGCTCTGGCTGATCGCGTCACAAACTAGATTTTTTCGCCAGGGCCCTAGACAGCTCAAGGATCGTATTTGACGCACTTTGAAAGCTGCCAAACCCAGGGTGCTGTGCTTCGTATATATAACTATCGCGAGCTGTGAGCGCCTTGTGAATCACCTTAATGCCGAGGGATGTTGCGAGATTGATCATTATCTCCTCTAGCGTTTCTCGCTGATTCAGTCCGGTGTTTTTCGTCGTGGCTCCGTAAAACCCACAACTGGGTTTTGGAGCTTCGATGATTTTCGTTTTCGGCACGGTTTGATCCTCCTGATCTTGTCTTCTGAAATATCCCACATCTGACATACAACGCACAGTGCCCTGGATACAGGGGCGCAGGAGAGACTCATGTCCATGAACATGCATATTTGGGAAAAGGTTAGTACGACTGACACCCGATACACGAAAGCGGCCGAAGTAGGTGGTCAAAAGATCACTAGCCTAAACGGCACCGCAATGATCATGAAGGCGACTGAAGTTTTCGGCCCGGTCGGTATCGGATTCGGCTGGTCGATCATTGAAGAGCGCTTCGATGAAGGCTCTGAAATGGTCAGTGGTGAAGGTGACAAGCGCCTGGTGCTGGGCCGCGAGCTAAACCACACCATCAAGATTCGTTTCTGGTTCGAGCTGGACGGGAAGCGCGGCGAGATCGAACAGTACGGCTGCACGCGCTACCTCTACAAATCGAAGTATGGCACCACTACCGACGGCGAGGCGCCTAAAAAGTCGCTGACCGACGCCATCAAGAAATCCCTGTCGATGCTCGGCTTCAGTGCCGACGTTTTTCTCGGCATGTTCGACGATCACACCTATGTCGAGCAGCTCAAGGAAGAACAGGCGATTGAACTGGCAGTGGACAAGGACGCTGAGATCTTGCGTCAGAAGCAGGAACGACTGGACTGGCTCAACTCGGCCGTAGAAACGATGGGCAAAGCCGTGACCAGTCATGAACTGAAAATGCTGAACGTCAAATACATCCGAGAGGCGACCCGCCGCAACGAGCCGACGTTTATCGCCCGAATCACCCGCGCCTTCGAAGAGCGCAAAGCGGCTCTTGAGCCCGGCAAGGAGAATGCAGCATGACCCAGCTCTACGCACTGACTGGCAAGCTCGCCGAACTTCAGGGAATGGCAGACACCGATGATGAGGGTCTGAAAGAGGCCCTGCAGCACGCAATGAACGAGATCCAGGGCGAGTTCGAGGTGAAAGCCGACAGCATCGTCATGCTGCGCCGCAACATTGAAAGCGACGTGACGGCCATCGACACGGAGATTGAGCGACTGACCGAGCTCAAGCGTATCAAGTCCAACAGCGTTGCGCAGATCAGCGATTACCTGCGCCGGAACATGGAAGCCGCCAACCTCAAGTCGATCAAGCGCCCACTGTTCACCATCACCTTGGCCCAGGGCAAGGAGAAAGTCATCGTCGACAACGAGGAAGCGGTGCCCGACGAACTGACATCCGTGAAAACCAGCATTGCCCCGGACAAGAACGCGATCGCCGCCAAGTTCAAGGAAATTCGCGAGCACAACGAAGCCGTGCGCAAGCGGATGGCCGCCGGCGAAGACGCAGAACACGAACTGCTCGAAGAACCTGCCTACGCGCATTTGGAGCGCGGCGACAGTTCGATCAGGATCAAGTGAGGCCAGCATGATCAGCAACCACCTCAACTTCGTCGAGCAGCACCGACCGGACGCCGAGTCGATCGCTGAGCAAATCGCTCAGTACCTGGTCGCCGGCGGGCGGATTGATCAACTGAAAAGCCCGCCGCGCTATCCACTTCCACCGCCACGCTCGAAAAAAATAGACCCTGAAACGGTCCTCAAGCGGCGGCCGAAGCCGATATCGGCGGCCGAACGCAAGGCGCTACGCAAAATGGCGGTCACACTATGAAGTCGAAACGCAAACCCAACAACGGTTTCGCCCGGGCTGAACGCAGCTGCCGGGCACTGCTGCGCACCAACCACGTCGCGGTAGTGAACATCGACCCCAGCGGCAGCCAGATCATGGCTAACTGGAAGAACTGCCGGCAGATCCGCAGCCTTGCGATAGCCAATGCACTATTCGACTTCTCCTACCACTGGACGATCTACATCGCCGCCATGTGTCGCGACGAGCGCGGTGGCGAGTACATCATGTCGGTGGAGATATCGCCGGAGGGCATCTACAAGGTAGAGCGCCTGACGGATGCGATCGAGCATTACTACCTGGAGCTGCGAGACAGCTGCAACCCCAACCATTTGGTTGCGTCAGGCTGGATTGCGGTTCCAGCCGAGGTAACGCTCGAAGAAGCTCAGGCTGCGAAGCTGTTCAACACCGCCGGAGCCTGGCATCAGGTGAAGGTTGCGGCATGAAACGGATGATCAAACAGGTGCGCCAGCGCCGACGACAGACATGGCTGGATCTACCGGCCCACGGAATTGAAGAGGCAGGAAATGGCCAAAAGCAATGCACAATTGCAGAAGGACAAGCGCGCCAAGGAGAAAGCCCTGTTGGACCGGATCGGCGCCGAGAAACGCACGCTGATTGTGCCGAAAGCGCTCGCTGATGCACTTGAAGTGCTGGGCGAGCGACACGACTTCGAGGAGTGGCAGGAGACGGTGTCTACCTTGTTGATCAACCTTGCCGGCGCAACGGCCTATGAGTCCGGACGATTCGCCAACATGTCGCGACCTGAAATTGTTGTCACCGAAAAGTGGTCGCGACAACTTGAAGAATTCGTACAGCAATCAAGTTAAAAAGCGTATAAGACGGAAACCAAGAGGAGTTGTAAGCCTGGTCAAAATAGCTTCTCTCTCTAGGGTGTCTTCGAAACCGTTATTAAATGCAAAGCCGCGACGACACAAATCACCCCACACGTTTTCGTAAAAATCATATTCTTTCTCAAACGCAGGAAAAGCAGCGGCTGCTATGCTGTGCATTCGCCCTTTACTTCCCGTAATAGGAAACTCCATTCCTCTATCGATGAACCATTTTTCAGGATTGTGAAATACATGCAAAAGCTGAATATGAGCAGTAGTGCATGAGTCCACAAACCCTAGAAACATTGGGCTATAGTCCCCCGCCGAATTGTCGGGGGTCGCAGCGTTTTTGATAGCATTTTTCAATGCTTCTATTTTTTCGGACTCATGATTCCGCAATGCAATACTACAGCTTTGAGCAACAGTGCTTATAAACACCTCATTTTCACGCAATGCCTCTTCAGTCACCACGCCACTTTCAATTAGCTCATTTAAGACTTCGCCGATCTGAATAATAATTTCATTTCGCCGCTTACTTAATGGTGACTCAAGGACGGAGTTAAATACTTCCACCAGTGGGCTACCCACAACAGGTATCGAACTTAACCCTATTCGTGCCAGACGATGAATTTTTTCGCTGTCAGTCTCAAAATCTGGATCAACGCCACTCAGATCCACTCTTTTCATTTTTTGCGACTCCCCTGGCTGCATTCCTAGCCGAACACAAATACCCCACTTCAACGAATCACGCCAGCCGGCGAGAGCCCGTATTAACCGCCCTTGAAGGTCTGTATTAACTTGAGAGCATCACTGATCGACATCATTCCAGCGACTATCGCTAACAACAACAAACAGCTTATTGAAAGAACCACAGTTGTCGTCACACTTTCAAATTTAAGTTGAACGCTAGCAACCAACCAAACAACACAAACCAACTGCAGTATCAATGCGACAGGTAAACACTTAGCCCCAAACGAAGGGTAAGAAACCTGACCAAACACTATCACCGTTAGAACGATAACAGACACTACGATTGGGATTACCAACCATATAGCCTTCATCGGCGCGGAAATATAGTTTGACAAGTCCATCCCGTTATTTTTGAATAAGTCGTGAATTTCCTGCGGAGACCCCTCCAATCCCCTTACTTTCATGGCTTTTGCTTCCTAGCCGCGTCGAGAATTCGCTTCACATCATCCTTGGCGCCTGCATCTGTCCAAGCACTTGAGTCCTCGCCCTTAATCAAGAACATGGAGTCACCTTCAAGAACCATATTGGTTCCTGAAAAAACGATTCCCTGGGCATCTCCGAATGACTTAATCCCAAAAGAGGTAAGCGCTTCCGACATTGTCTTCGCAGTAGGCAACACATCATCTGCACTACCTTTTCTTGAAAATGACAACTTAACGATACCGCCGCCATCTTTAACAAGAATCACCGAGGATTTTAATGAAACTCCTGGAAGCAAATAGTGCGAGAAGTGCCGCCTGAAATTGCTGACGTATTTACTCGCTAGATCCTTATCTTTCATAACCCCTCCGATGCATAGGCTGAGAATTTTATACGTTTCCCCTTCAAAAGGTAGTGCTATGAACTTAAGAATTTATCTGTCAGGCCCCATGACCGGCCTGCCCGGCCTCAACTTCCCAGCGTTCGCCGCGATGACCGCCAGCCTGCGCGCCGGCGGCCACGTCGTCACCAACCCCGCGGAACTGAACCCTGACGGCGGTTCCTGGAACGACTGCATGCGCCGCGACATTGCCGCCCTGATGGACTGCGACACGGTGGCCACGCTCCCGGGCTGGGAGCATTCAAAGGGCGCCCGCCTCGAAGTGCACATCGCCGGCGCGCTCGGAATGACGGTTGTAGATGCCCATGATCTGGTATCGATGGAGATTGCAGGATGAGCACTCAATGGAAACTGGTGCCGGTCGAACCGACTGAAACCATGGTCAGCAACGGTTTTGAGTCGGAACCAAACGAGTGCTTCACCGATGAGGAAGTATGGGAGCAGTACCAAGATATGAGCGGCTGCCAGCAAGCGGCGTTCCGCGCGAAACTGTGCTGGGCGGCCATGCTCGGCTCCGCCCCTGCTCCGGACACAATTACCGCCGCGTCGAAAGAATCTTCCGGCGTGGATTTCGGTATCGACGGACGTTCGGTTCGGGTATCCCAGGAGGCCTACGGAATCTTTCTGGCGCGTGAGGCGTCCGCTCGTGAAAAGATCGAGGCCCTGCAACAGCGCCTGAATGAGGCGGATCAGCGGATTGATGAGTTGACCGGTGCAGCCTCGCGAGCGGCTGCTGACGTTATCGCTGAGCGCCAGCGCCAGATAATGGCAGAGGGACACAACCCGGAGCGTGATGACTGTTACAGCTTCGGCGAGCTCGCTCTGGCTGCAGCCGGATACGCTGCCAGCGCAGGCGGCGCGCGCTCAATCGGGCGTCAGCTGTTCCGCTGGGACAACGTCCACTGGAAACCATCGACTCCACGCCGTGATCTGGTGAAGGCCGGCGCCCTGATCCTCGCCGAAATCGAGCGTATCGACCGCGCGGCAATCACCAACTTCCCGCTGTAACTCCCTCCCCCTTCAAAGTCAGCCGCTATAGCGGCAAGGACGAAGTCATGCCTGAACAAAAGCCAATCATCATGTTCGACGCTCCGGAAGCGGCGAGCCTCAAAACGGTAACCGGTTGGGTTTCCGCTGACGGTCGATTTTTCGGCGCCGACGAAAACCTTGCCCGCTACTGCGGTGCCACCCACCGCCGCTGCGACGTGAATCCTGACCACGATATCTACGAAGTGAACAGATACTGCAAAGCGTGCCATCACGCCCGGCGCCAAGCGAAATTCGCGACGATGCCAGTCAAGGAATGGGCCGGCGAACCTCTGGTCATTTTCGACGGTGATCGGTACTTCTTCGATGAAGACAACCTGCGCGACTACCTGATTGACAGCGAAATCGATTTGGCTGACCTGCAGCTCTGCATCTGTGAGCCGAACTATCCAAGTGAAATCGATCCGGCCGACCACTTCTGCGATGACTTGCCGGAGGACGGCGAGATCAACGATGACCAGTTGCTTGCGGCATTCGATCTGCTGAACGAGATGATCCGCCAGTCTCAGCCGCTGTCGTGGTCAGAGGGGGAGTTTGCCGCACGGCTCCCACAATCTCTCATCGACGAGATCACAGAAGCGAGGGCCGCCGCATGATCCTGAAAGTAATGGCTTTCAGCGCCTGCATCTGGGGCGCCATCATCCTCTCTGTCGCAGCGGTGGCCACATGATCATCCCATTAGCAGCGCCGCTCTACATGCTCTGGCTCATCTACAAGGGGCCGTGGCGATGAGTGATGCACCGATTGAACCGCAAGAATACCTGTACGGCGTGAAGGTCGTGCAGATCGAGGACATCCGGGTGGCTCGCGGCATGACCCGGCGCCCTGCTTCCTCCTGCCGGCACAAGCAGCTCGTCTATGACGAAAAAGAGCGGCGCGTCTGGTGCAGCGATTGCGAGGCGGAGGTCGAGCCATTCGACGCGTTCACCAACCTGGTTGAAAAGTTCAGCGCCGCGGCATCCCGAATTAATCGCCGCTCGGCGGAGCTGGCTGAAGCTGAGAAGTTCCAGATCCGCAGCCGCGCCGCCAAGGTGATGGACGAAGCCTGGCGCAGCACGAAGATGGCACCGCTCTGCCCGCACTGCAATACCGCCATTCTGCCGGAGGACGTTGCCGGCGGCGTGGCAAGCACATCGAAAGCACTGGTTGCCGCCGCACGAAAACGAAACTCAACCCCGAAGTAACCCCTCTTCCACCTACCAGCCTGCCGGTGAACGGCGGGCGGAGCTATGCACGTATGACCAGACAAGCCGTGAAAGATGTTCTCGACGAAATGACCAAGGAGGACCTGGTGGCCTGGATCAGAAGCCACCACTTCTCGCGTCCCAAACGAAGCGATGTTCTGTATCTGCGCTGGGAGAGGCAGTCGGCCGAGGTGCTCGAGGAAATGCAAAAAGAAAACCGCGAACTCGATGGAGTGGATTTCAAAGAGCGCGACCGACTTGCTGTCAGGTTTAACGAATCGAAGGATCCAGAAGAGAAGTTGCGGCTGATCAAGCTGATTGAGCCTTATGACAAGGCCATGTCAGACCACATTAAACGGTCTCAGGCCATCGACAGAAAAAGCAAAAAGGTCGAAGCCCTGTATGAACAGATCGACATTGAGCGCCAGAAAGAAAGCGGGCGCCGATCCGCATAACCCATCACCACCTTCTGCCGCCACGCGCGGCATGGAGCATCATCATGGCAAAAGTCATTGCCCAGATTACGGTAAGGCTCCCTCGCCTGATGGAGGTGAGTGAGTACAGGAAGTTGCGTTACGCCGGCGGCAAGCCGAGTGTGCAACAGTTGAAAAAATGGATTGAGGAAGGCGAAGTGATTGGAGAGGTAAAGGGCGGTATGTACTTCGTGGACCTGCAGGCAGCCGTGATTGGATCGAACGATCCGTTGCTCGCCAAGATGTTGGAGGTGGGCTGATGGCTCCCCCGCGCGCCAGGACAGTGAAAAACAGGGATCTTCCAGCGAATCTGTACCCGAACGGGAAGTACTGGCAGTACAAAAACCCGATCACAGGCAAGAAGACCAGCATCAATAAGCCAATGGCCGAGGCCATCAAGCTGGCGAACGCCGCCAACGCCAAGCTGCTTCCGCTGCTGGCTGACGACGGCTCACTGCTCTCCATGATCACCGGTGACGCTGCACCAAAGTTCACTCGCTGCCTGGAGCGCTTCGAAGATGAATGGCTGATCACCAAGACCTACGCGGCGAGCACGCTGAAGGAAATCAAATTCAAGTTGGCCCGGTACCGCGAGGACCTGGGTGATTTGATGATGGGGCAACTGGATGTGCTGACTGTCGCGGACTACCTGGATGGTTTCGAGAACAACGCCTACACGAAGCACCGTGGGCTGCTGGTCCAGGTGTTCGCGTTCGCGGTGGCCAAGGGTCTGTGCGAGCGCAACTCCGCTGAGCTGACCCTGGTCAAAAAGGAGGCCGAGAAGAAGCGCCAGCGCCATACCGTTGAGGGGCTGAACACGATTCTGGATTACGTGGGGACGCCGATCTGGCTGAAACGCGCCATTCGGCTGGGGTTGCTGAGTCTTCAGCGGCGGGAGGATATCGTGGTGTGGCCGAAATCGGCCGTTGACCTCGAGCAGAACACCATCAAGGTATCGCCCGGGAAGACGCAAAACTACGGGAAGCCCGTTCACCTGGAGATCGTCATGGGCCAGGCGCTGCGGGAGGTAGTGCTGGAGTGCATGAAGTCGCCGGTTGTCTGCCCGTACCTGATCCACTACTCGCCGAAGGCGCGCAAGCGGAGCCAGCTGGACGCCAAGCTACACTGGAATGCGGTGACAGCGGATTACCTGACCAAGTCATTCGCCCAGGCGCGAGACGATTCACACGCTTACGACGACGTCCCGGCCGGCGAGCGCCCCACCTTTCACGAGATCCGCGCTCTCGGAGCCTGGCTGTACGAGCAGCAGGGTTTCGAGCAGGAATATATCCAAGGCTTGATGGGGCACGCTGACGTGAAGATGACCGAGCACTATCAGGCAGGGCACGGTGATGATGCGGTGGTTTATATGAAGGTGAAAGCCGACCTGAAGGTGTAGCGCGGTGGTCGTTTGCCCAGAATATTCCCAAAGTTTGCCCAAAGGCAGAAAGCAAAAAGGGGTCACCGTTTCCGGTGACCCCTCTAGACCGCCCAGCAGAGCGGATTTTGTTTGGTAGGCGCGATTGGACTCGAACCAACGACCCCCACCATGTCAAGGTGGTGCTCTAACCAACTGAGCTACGTGCCTGCTGTGAGGCGGCATTCTACGGAATTCCGGAGGGGTGTCAACACCTTTTTTCGCGCTAACCCTATGAATATGCAAAATATTTAATTTCGCTGTGGCAAAGAAGATTTTCCGGTGGCTGGCGGTGGTTTTTTAACTCGGGTAGGATCGCTGCACTCGTAAAATATATTAAACAGAGGCTGCAGGATGGCGAACACCCCCTACCCAGAGTCCTACTACGCCGCATCGGCCAATGCGGTTCCACCGCGCCCGGCGTTGCAGGATGACGTTGAGACTGATGTCTGTGTAATCGGCGCCGGTTATACCGGGCTGTCCTCTGCCCTGTTTTTGCTGGAGAACGGTTTCAAGGTCACGGTGCTGGAAGCCGCCAAGGTTGGTTTCGGCGCGTCCGGGCGCAACGGCGGCCAGATCGTTAACAGTTATAGCCGCGATATCGACGTGATCGAGCGCAGTGTCGGCCCCAGGCAGGCGCAGTTGCTCGGGCAGATGGCGTTTGAGGGCGGGCGGATTATTCGTGAGCGGGTTGCCAAATATAATATCCAGTGCGATTTGAAGGACGGCGGCGTCTTCGCCGCCATCACCGCCAAGCAGTTGGGCCATCTGGAGTCTCAGAAGCGTCTGTGGGAACGTTTCGGTCACACACAACTGGAGTTGATGGATCAGCGACGCATTCGTGATGTGGTGGCCTGTGATCAGTATGTCGGCGGCATGCTCGACATGAGCGGCGGTCACATACACCCGCTGAACCTGGCGCTGGGCGAAGCAGCGGCTGTGGAGTCGCTGGGTGGTGTCATTTATGAGCAATCGCCGGCTGTGCGCATTGAGCGCGGCGCGAATCCGGTGGTGCACACGCCACAGGGCAAGGTCCGGGCAAAATTCATCATCGTGGCGGGCAACGCGTATCTGGGTAATCTGGTGCCGGAACTGGCAGCCAAGTCGATGCCTTGTGGCACACAGGTCATCACCACCGAGCCCTTGGGTGACGCGTTGGCGAAAAGCCTGTTGCCTCAGGACTACTGCGTCGAGGACTGCAACTATTTGCTCGACTACTACCGCCTGAGCGGCGACAAGCGTCTGATTTTCGGCGGTGGCGTGGTGTATGGCGCGCGCGATCCGGCGAACATCGAGGCGATTATCCGCCCGAAAATGCTCAAGGCTTTCCCGCAGCTTAAGGATGTGAAGATCGATTACGCCTGGACCGGCAATTTCCTGCTGACACTGTCGCGTCTGCCGCAAGTCGGGCGTCTGGGCGACAACATCTACTACTCCCAGGGTTGCAGCGGCCATGGCGTGACGTACACGCATCTGGCAGGCAAGGTCCTGGCCGAAGCGTTGCGTGGTCAGGCGGAGCGATTCGACGCGTTTGCCGACCTGCCCCACTACCCGTTCCCAGGTGGGCAATTGCTGCGCACACCGTTTGCGGCATTGGGGGCCTGGTATTACGGGTTGCGGGACAAGTTCGGGTACTAAGCCGCACGCAATACATTGCGGGAGCGAGCCTGCTCGCGATATCGGTCTGGCAGCCAACGGCTATGTTGGATGTTCCGGCCTCATCGCGAGCAAGCTCGCTCCCGCAGGGTTTGCAGCTAAAGTCGATCCCGCGCTATACCGCTTCGAATGCGCAAGATGTCAGCCAGTACCGCAAGCGCAATCTCCGGCGGCGTCTTGCTGCCCAGGTTCAAGCCGATCGGCGCATGAATCCGCGCCAGTTCGGCATCGCCCAAGCCACCAATACGCCGCAACCGCTCGAAGCGTTTTTGCGAAGTCTGCAGCGAGCCCATCACGCCGATGTAGAACGCCTCGGTGCGCACCGCTTCCATCATTGCCAAATCGTCGATGCGCGGATCGTGGGTCAGCGCCACCACTGCGGTGTCGCTGTGGCAACCACCCTCAGCGATGAACACTGAGGGCAACTGACGACGAATCTCCACGTTGTCCAACTCGACGCCTACCAGCACTTCGTCTCGCGGATCGCAAAGAATCACTTCGAACCCCAGGCCCACGGCAAACTCCGCACAAGCCTGCGCCACGCTGGAATATCCGGCCAGCAACAAACGCTGGGCCGCACCGATGCGCAGTCGGACCCGGTCTATCTCACGCTCAACCCGCACACCCTGCTCGCGATCATCGAACAGACTGCGCGCACCGCTGGACAGGTCCACTTCACGGATCAACCGACGTCGACCCAACAGCGCCGACTCCAGCTCCCGCAAGTGCGCCTGGACGTCGCAATCAGACTCAAGCTTTTCCACCAGCACGTCGAGTACGCCGCCACAGGGCAGGCTCACCCGCGAGCGCGGATCGTCGCCTTCGCCGTAGCGCACAACGTTGACGGATTCCTCAAACGCGCCTTCGGCGACGCGCTCTAGAAAATCTTCTTCGACGCAGCCGCCGGACAGCGAACCGATCCACTGGCCATCAGCGTTCACCGCCAACAGGGAGCCCGGCGCACGAGGCGCCGAGCCGTAGGTGGCGAGCACCGTGCACAGCCAGACGCGCTGCCCGGCCGTAGACCACTCAAGCGCCCGCCGCACCACTTGCAGATCGAGATGCTGCATGTCAGTGGGCCTTGTGCTCGAGCGGCGGCGCTTCGGCCCGCAGCTTCTGCACGTCGCTCACGGCCAGATCCGTCGGCTGACCACCCCAACCCTGACGCAGGTAGTTCAGCAGATCCGTGAGTTGCGCATCGCTGAGTTTCTCGACGAACCCCGGCATCGGTTGCATGTGCTCGAACCCGGAAAACTTCTGCTCGCCGATACCGTCGTCAATCACCCGCACCAGGTTGCGCGGGTCTTCCAGACGCAGCGTCGTGTTGCCACGCATGGCCACGGCGATGTGCGGTTTGCCTTCGCCATCGACCGCGTGGCAACCAGCGCAGACGTTCAGATAATCCTGGCGACCACGCTGGGCGCTGGCACTGAGTTTTTCCAGCGGCACGTCGGTCAGCACTTTCGCCGCTGGCGGTTGATCGCCGAGCAGGAAGGTGGCCATGGCGGCCAGATCCGGATCGGTGAGTCCCTGAGTGCTGTTGTGGAACACCGGGAACATCTCGTTGAACATCGTGCCCTGGGCGCTCATGCCGTGCTTGAGGAACGAGCTCAGGTCCTGATGATTCCAGCCACGGGCTGCCAGGTCAGTGGCCAGCAGGCTTGGCGCCAGATAGCCGTTGAGGATGCCACCGGTCATGCGCTTGTCCATCTGCATCGCACCGGGCAAGCCGCGTGGTGTGTGGCACTCGCCGCAGTGGCCGAGCACGTCGACCATGTACTGGCCGCGCTTCCAGGCTTCGCTTTTGCCTTCGGCGGATTCGAGCTTCACGTCCTTGCCGTACATCATGTTCCAGCCGATCAGGCCCGGACGCACGTTGAACGGAAAAGTCAGGCTGGTGACCGGCGCGGCGCGCTCGATCGGCGCGACAGTTTTCAGGTAGGCATGAATCGCATCGGAATCCGCACGCGGAATCAGGTGATACGAGGTGTACGGCATCGCCGGATACAGGTTCGCGCCATCGCGACGCTTGCCTTCAGTCAACGCAGCGAAGAACTCGTCATCGTTGTACAAACCGATGCCGTGCTCTTTGCTCGGGGTGATGTTGGTGCCATAGATCGTGCCGAACGGCGAGACGATCGGCAGGCCGCCCGCATATGGCGCGCCACCCGGTGCGGTGTGGCACGCCATGCAGTCGGCGGCGCGGGCGAGGTATTCGCCTTGCTTGACCTGCGCCTCGTCGGCGTGGGCCAGCAACACAGGCGCAGCCAGACCGACCGCCAGTGCCAGGCGGGAAAGTAAATGCTTCATGCTTAACCCTCCTTGACCAGGCCGAGATCGGTCAGCACGTTGCGCGTGGCGCTGTAGTAGCGCACATAGCCGGTGCAGCGGCAGATGTGATGGCCGAGGCTGTCCTCGATGACTTTTTCCAGTTGGCTTTTGACGATGGGCTGACGCTGCAGCTTCTCCACCAGCACTGTCGCGGCATTGACGAAACCGGGTGCGCAGTAGCTGCACTGGAACGCGAACTCGTCGACGAAGCGCTGCTGGATCGGGTTCAGTTCAGTGACTTTGCCCTGCTCATCGCGGGTCGCGTGGCCTTCGATGGTCCGCACCTTTTTACCTTCGAAATAGTGCGCGCCGGTGATGCAGGTGCGCACTTCTTCGCTGGTGCCGTCCGGGTTGTCGACGATCACCACGCAGGCGTGGCAGATGCCCTGGCCGCAGCCCAGGCGCGAACCGGTGAGGTTCTTGTATTCGTGCAGGTAGTCGATCATCGGCAGGTCATCAGGGATGTCCACCGGGCCGACGGATTGACCGTTGAGGGTCAGTTGAAGCGGACGGTTAGCCATTGAGGGCCTCCTTGATGCGTGCAGAAGTGATAGGCAGGTCGCGGACACGTTTGCCGATGGCATGGGCCACGGCGTTACCGATGGCACCGACCACCGGGATCATCACCACTTCGGCGATGCCTTTGGACGGATCGCTTGGCGACAGTGGCGGCAAGATCTCCGCAGTCTGTTTCCATACCGCAACGTGGCGCGCCATCGGCAAGCGGTAACGGTTGAAGTTCCAGTCACCCTCCCCCGGCCCGCCTTCGTACAGCGGCATTTCTTCCATCAACGCGTGGCCGATGCCCATGGCGATACCGCCTTCGAGTTGCCCCTTGACCAGTTCCGGCACCAGCACCCGACCGCACTCGACCCACGAGTGATGGTTGAGTACCGACACTTCGTTCGAACCCTTGTTGACCTTCACTTCCACCAGCGTCGCCACCGGGCTGTAGTAAGTCACCGCCGCGTTATTCAACTGGGTCGCCGGGTAGGCGATGTTCTGTCGATCGAGCAGGTGGAAACCGGCGCTGTTCATCTGCGCCTTCTTCGCCTTCGGTGCACCGTCGCCGTACTTCACTGCCAGGCCATCGAGCGGCAGACGCTCACGCACGCCATCGATGCTGTACTCGGCCTCGGCCCAGCTCCAGCGGTTGAAGCCGTGAACCGTGGCGCCCGTCACCAGACCGCGCTCGTGGGCTCGCTTGGCCAGCACTGCAAATGGCAAAGGCTCCATGCCGTTGGCGGTGAGCTTTCCGTCCACCCAATGGGCGTCTTCGCGGCGCACCACGTAAGGGTTGGCCTGGCCGCCAAAAGGGCCTTGTCGCCAGATCTCCAGCGCCGCCGGCCACAAGCCGTGGTTGAACAGCACGCGTGCCGCTTCGCGGGTGGCGTGGCTGAAGTAGTACGCCGAGTTGGTCGCGGACGAGGCCGAAGCAACCTTGCCGACCCAACGCGGGTTGCGCAGGAAGTTGTCCTGCTCGGCCTGGCTCATGATGTACGGGTTGCCGCCGCTGATCAGCTGCAACTCTTGCCATTCGGTCTCGCCGGTCTTCACTTCGTGCGCCGGGTTGCCGAGGAAGTCAGCCACCACCATCGCTTGGGAAGTGGACATGCCGGTGCCGATTTCGATGCCGATGTGGCGCAGGGTGATGCGGCCGTCAACGGTGTATTCGATGCTCGCCATTGGCGCTTCGGAACCGGTGCCGAAGTCTTTCTGGCAGATGGCGAAACCGACGCCGTACCAGTTATCCGGGTCGGCGGCTTCGCGTTGTTGCTTGATCGCGGCGCGGTTTTTCCAGACTTCGTGGACGGCGGCTTTGTCGAGAATTTCGTGCAGGCGCAAGGCACCGGCAGGCACCGCACCCTGAGTGTTTTTCATTCCCGAGCGCAGGGCATTTTTGCGGCGCAGTTCGATGGCATCGACACCGAGGCGATCGGCGATTTCGTCGACCATCATTTCGGTGGACGCCATGCTCTGCAGGGTGCCGTAGCCACGCATCGACCCGGCTTCCACCGCGCGCGAGTGATAGGCCGTGACCTGCAAATCGTTCTGCGGCATGTAGTAGATCGACTGCGCCGCCGTGGCGCCAACCGCTGCCACGGACGGGCTGTAGTTGACCCGTCCACCGCCGTCGACGCTCATTTCGGCGCGGAAAATCTTGAAGCTGTGATCGGTCTTGTCCACGGCCAGTTGGTAGCGGATATCGAACGGGTGACGCTTGATGCCGCTCTGGAATTGCTCGTAGCGGTCGTTGGCCAGACGCACGGGCACACCGGCGCCATACAACGCCGCGAGGGCGGCGTAGTAGACGAAAATGTTGTGGTCCTTTGAGCCGTAGCCGACGGTGTAGCCTGGGTGCATGTTCAGGTTGGCCAGGCCGAAACGCGACGGCGCGATCATCTTCGCGGTCTCGGTTGCGGTTTCCAGCGGGCACTGTGTCGCAACGACAAAATGCAGGGTCTTGGTGGCCGGGTCGTACCAACCGTTGCCGTTGTCCGGTTCCATCGCGGCCGGTTCGATCGACGGTGTCTTGTAGCGCTCGTCAAATACCAGCCAGTTGTCCGGCGGCGTGTCGATTTGCTGCTTCATGCGCTCGGCGTAGAACAGCCCGCGCTCGGTCAGGTTGCCGTGCAGGTTCGGCTGGGAATTCCACACCGGGCGACGGTTTTTCAGCATCGGGAACAGGATCGAATCCTTGAGGCTGGCGAATTCATCCTCGTCAGCCGAGGTCGCGCCGCCGACGCGTACATAGCGGAAGCTGCCGTACGGATCACCTTCGTAGAACGGCGCTTTCTCGCCGTAGCGGATTGCTTTGTCATTGAACTTGAGTTTGGCCTTGGCCTGGCGGAAACGCTCGAAGTCGTTCCAGATCAGGATCGCCACCGGGTGGCCGATGAACATCGGCACCTTGCCGGCCGGCAGCAGCGGATCAGGCGCATGCTCTTCAGGGAAGACGATACCGTCCTTGACCAAATCTTCGGCGGTGACGATGCGGTCCGGTTGCAGTTCGGCACCGAGCCACGACAGGTCGTAGCCGTCATAAATGCGGTCGGCCTTGATGGTTTTCAGCAGCATGGCGTGGCCTTGCTGCTGCGGCCAGCCCGGCATGTCCTTGGCGCGGATGTCGCGGGCAAACACCTTGCTGCCGCAGACCTTGGACAAGGCATCGTTACGGGCGCGGGCCTTGCCGTTGTTGCCGAGCCATTGCTCGGACGGCACGGTCACGCTGTTTTCCATCAAGGCTGCCAGCGCCTGGCTGCTCAAGGGTGTGAGCGTCACGCTCACACCCGCTACCAGCCCGCCCTGAAGGAACGAGCGCCGGGATATATCACGGTTGGACATGGATCATCCTCTGGGCGGTTATGGGTCCGCCCTTCTGGTTATGTACTGGGAATCTCGAGTCTTGCAGAAGCCCTTTTTGACGATGCAAAGGGCTGTGTTGACAGTGCAAAGCTGACCGAAAGGTTAACTTTAAAGGTTTATGCGCTCACGGAAAACAAAAAACTGACCAAGGAATCAAAAAACCGCGGCTTTTCGACGCAGCAGATCAATGAACAAACCCAACTCCCGACTGATGTGCTCACCCTTGCGCAACAGCAGCCCGAACGGTGCCAGTTGCACATCCAGCTCCACCGGCAGCGCCACCACCAGCCCCATTTTCAGGTAGTCGCGCAACGCGGTTTCCGACAGCACCATGATGGCGTCCGTCAACTGGATCAGTTGCTGCATCGAATACACCGAGCTGCATTCGATGATGTCTGCCGGCAACGGCAGTGCCCGGCGCTGCAAGGCTTGATCCAGGCCGATACGCGCCGGGCTGGTTTCCGGTTGCAGGATCCACGGCCAACCGTTGACCAGTTCTGCCATTTCCAGCTTCTTGCGCCGGGCCAGCGGGTGGCCGGCGTGCACCACCACCAGCAACCGTTCGTTGCCCAGTTGCTCAAAGACGTAATGCTCGCTGTCGGTGGCGGCATTGCGCCGGGCGATGGCGAGGTCGATGCGGCCCTGCTCCAGCAACTGGATCACCTGGTCGCTGGTGTCGCCCATGATGCGAATCCGCAGCTGGGGGTTGAGTGACTTGATTTCGGCAATCGAATCCATGACCAGATCCGGCGCTGCGCCCATGATGGTACCAATCGACAGATAGCCATAACCGCCCTGCTGCCGCGCCATCAGGTCCTCGGCGCAACGGTCGAGGCCGCTGAGGGCCGACTCGGCAAAACGGATCAACTCCTGGCCCAAGGCCGTCGGTTGCATGCCACGAGGCAAACGCTCGAACAGGTCGCAAGCAAACATGTCTTCAATTTCATGCAGCATGCGGGTTGCCGCCGGTTGCGACATGTTCAGGCTTTGCGAGGCGCGGTGCAGGTTCTGGCTGGTGCTGAGCGTCACCAGCATGTGCAGATGCTTGTAGCGCAAGCGGTTGAGCAGGCTGCGAGAGAGGGTCGGCGTGGTCATGACGGGCCTTTTTTATCGATACCCTGAGGGTATCAGTTGTGAGCTAGATTCGATTTGTAACGCATCGATCAGCGGCCGTACAGTCTTCCCCATAAGAACAAATGCCCTACCAAAGGAAAACTGCGATGACGACTCTACCTGCGCCTCTGCTCGCCAAAATTTCCTGGCGGCTGCTGCCATTTCTCCTGTTGATGTACATCATGGCCTTCCTCGACCGCGCCAACGTCGGGTTCGCCAAGCAAGCCTTCCAAGCCGATACCAATATCAGTGATGCCGCGTTCGCCTTTGGCGCCGGGGTGTTTTTCGTCGGTTACGCGCTGCTCGAAGTGCCGAGCAACCTGATCCTGCACCGCGTCGGCGCCCGTCTGTGGATGTGCCGGATCATGGTCACCTGGGGCCTCGTCTCCGCGGCCATGGTCTTCGCCCACAACGAAACCACCTTCTACGTCCTGCGCTTCTTGCTTGGCGTGGCGGAAGCCGGATTTTTCCCCGGCGTCATCCTTTACCTCACCTACTGGTTCCCCAGCGCCGTGCGCGGCAAGGCCATGGGTTTCTTCTACTTCGGTGCACCGCTGGCCTTCATCTTCGGCAGTCCGTTGTCCGGCCTGCTGCTGGAACTGGACGGCTTTGCCGGGTTCCACGGCTGGCAATGGCTGTTCGCCGTCGAAGGCTTGATGGCGACGGCGGTGGGCATCTGGGCCTACTGGTATCTGGACAACCGTCCGGCCGATGCCAAGTGGCTGACCGTCGAGGAACGCCAGCAAGTGCAAAGCCTGCTCGATCAGGAAGACAGCCACAAACAGAACCACGGCCGCAGCCTGCTCAATGTCATTTGCCAGCCTTCGGTGCTGTATCTGTGCCTGATCTACCTGCTGATCCAGGCCAGCGTCTACGGCGTGGTGTTTTACCTGCCGACCCAAGTCGGTGGGCTGCTCGGCACCAAGGTCGGGTTGATGGTCGGGCTGGTCACGGCGATCCCATGGATCTGCGCCTTGATCGCCGCCTACCTGATTCCTGGTTACAGCGACCGAACCGGTGAACGCCGCCGCACCGCGTGCCTGACTTTGCTCATGGCCGCCGCCGGGATCGCCTGCTCGGTGACCTTCAGCAACCCGCTGCTGGGCATCCTTGCCCTGTGCTTCGCCGCATCCGGTTTCATCGCCGTGCAACCGGTGTTCTGGACCTTCCCCTCCAGCTACCTCGCCGGCAGCGCCGCTGCGGCCGGTATCGCCCTGATCAACTCGTTCGGCGCCCTCGGCGGCTTCATCGCCCCGGTGCTGAAGAACTGGGCCGAAGGCGCCTTCCATTCCCCAGCAGCAGGCTTGTACGTGCTTGCCGCTACCACCGTCATCGCCGCGTTGCTGGTGCTGGGCGTACGTGCGCCCGGGCATAAAGCCTCGAACAAACCGGCCACCGTTTAAACCTGACCGCCGTTAAAAAAAGGAGTCACACCATGGGCATTCCAACCATCAAACACGTGCGCGCTTTCACCCTGCGTGGCGGCGGCGCGGATTATCACGATCAGGCGGACGGCCACTGGATCGACGATCACATCGCCACGCCAATGAGCAAATACCCCGAGTACCGCCAGAGCCGCCGCACCTTCGGCATCAACGTGCTCGGCACCCTGGTGGTAGAGATAGAAGCCAGCGACGGCACCATTGGTTTTGCGGTAACCACCGGCGGTGAACCTGCGGCGTACATCGTCGAGAAACACCTGGCGCGCTTCCTCGAAGGCGCTCGCGTCACCGACATCGAGAAGATCTGGGACCAGATGTACCAATCGACCCTGTATTACGGGCGCAAGGGCATCGTGATCAACACCCTCTCCGGCGTCGACCTGGCGCTGTGGGACTTGCTCGGCAAGATCCGCCAGGAACCGGTGCACCAACTGCTCGGCGGTGCGGTGCGCGACGAACTGCAGTTCTACGCCACCGGCGCCCGCCCGGACCTGGCGCAGAAAATGGGTTTCATCGGCGGCAAAATGCCGCTGCACCACGGCCCTGCCGAAGGTGAAGAAGGCCTGCGCAAGAACCTCGAAGAACTGGCGACCATGCGCGAGCGCGTCGGCCCGGACTTCTGGCTGATGCTCGATTGCTGGATGAGCCTGGACCTCAACTACGCCACCAGACTGGCTGTCGGCGCCCACGAACATGGCTTGAAGTGGATCGAGGAAGCCCTGCCGCCGGACGATTACTGGGGCTACGCAGCGCTGCGCAACAACGTGCCCAAAGGCATGCTGGTGACCACTGGCGAACACGAAGCCACGCGCTGGGGCTTCCGCATGCTGTTGGAGATGGGTTGCTGCGACATCATTCAGCCGGATGTCGGCTGGTGCGGTGGCCTCACCGAACTGGTGAAAATCTCGGCCCTGGCCGATGCCCACAACGCCTTGGTCATTCCCCATGGTTCGTCCGTGTACAGCTATCACTTCGTCGCTACCCGGCATAACAGCCCGTTCGCCGAATTCCTGATGATGGCGCCCAAGGCTGACGAAGTGGTGCCGATGTTCCATCCGCAACTGCTCGGCGAACCGGTGCCGGTGAACGGCCGTATGCGCCTGTCGGAACTCGATCAACCCGGTTTCGGCGTAACGCTGAACCCGGAATGCCAACTGCATCGGCCGTATAACCGCTGAGAAAGGAGTTCGTGATGAACATGCCGCACAATGCTTTCAAAGCCGCACTGAAACAATCGGCGACGCAATACGGAATATGGGCCGGGTTTGCTACTGGCTACGCCGCCGAGATCGTCGCCACCACCGGTTACGACTGGATGCTGATCGACGGTGAGCACGCACCGAACACCGTGCCGGGCGTGCTGGCGCAGTTACAGGCAGTGGCGCCCTATTCCACCGCGCCGGTCGTGCGCGCGGTGAACGGCGACGCCAACCTGATCAAACAACTGCTGGATATCGGCGCGCAGACGCTGATGATCCCGATGGTCGAAACCGCCGAACAAGCCGCCGCGCTGGTTCGTGCCATGCGCTATCCGCCCCACGGCATTCGCGGTGTCGGCGGTGGCCTGACCCGTGCCACCCGTTGGGACGGCGTGCCCGATTATCTCAATACCGCCCATGAGCAGTTGTGTCTGATCGTGCAGGTGGAATCGCGGCTCGGCGTAGACAACGTGGAGGCCATCGCCGCCGTCGAAGGTGTCGACGCGGTATTTATCGGTCCGGCGGATCTTTCTATCGGTCTCGGCCACTCCGGCAATCCGGGTCACCCGCAAGTTCAGGAACGGATTCAACACGCCATCAACGCCACACTCGCGGCCGGCAAGGCCTGCGGCATCCTCGCGCCGAATGAAGACGACGCGCGCCGTTATCAAAGCTGGGGCTGCCAGTTCATCGCCGTGGCTATCGACATCAGCCTGCTGCGCCAGAGCGCCATGGCCACCCTCGCCCGCTACCGCACACCGGCCATCGAACAAGCGCCGTCGCGTACCTACTGATCAGCCAAGGAGTCGTCCCATGTCGTCCGTGCCTGTTTACGAAAACTTCATCAACGGCCAGTTCGTGGCCAGCGCTGCCCACATCGATGTGATCAACCCGGCCACCGGGGCCGTGCTGTCGAAAGTCCCGGCCTCGACCGCCGAAGACGTCGAACGCGCCCTTGCCGCTGCCCGAGCGGCGCAAAAAGACTGGTCGCGCAAACCGGCGAATGATCGCGCCGGCTACCTGCGCCGCATCGCCGCCAAGCTGCGGGAAAACGTTTCGCACCTGGCGCGGACCATCACCCTGGAGCAAGGCAAGATCAGCGGCCTGGCCGAAGTCGAAGTCAACTTCACCGCCGATTATCTCGACTACATGGCCGAGTGGGCGCGGCGTATCGAAGGCGAGATCATCACCAGCGACCGCCAACACGAAAACATCTTCCTGTTCCGCAAACCACTGGGCGTGGTGGCCGGAATTCTGCCGTGGAATTTCCCGTTCTTCCTGATCGCCCGCAAAATGGCCCCGGCCCTGTTGACTGGCAATACCATCGTTATCAAGCCCAGCGAAGAAACGCCAAACAACTGCTTCGAATTCGCCCGACTGGTGGCTGAAACCGATCTGCCGCCCGGTGTGTTCAACGTGGTTTGCGGTGACGGCCAAGTGGGTGCGGCACTGAGCGCGCACAAGGGGGTGGACATGATCAGCTTCACCGGCAGCGTCGCCACCGGCTCGCGGATCATGGCGGCTGCCGCACCGAACATCACCAAGCTCAATCTGGAGTTGGGTGGCAAGGCACCGGCCATTGTGCTGGCGGATGCCGACCTGGATCTGGCGGTAAAAGCCATTCGAGATTCGCGGATTATCAACAGCGGCCAGGTGTGCAATTGCGCCGAGCGGGTGTACGTCGAGCGCAAGGTGGCGGATCAATTCATCGAACGCATCGCTGCAGCGATGAGCGCGACCCGCTATGGCGATCCGATAGCGCAGCCCGATGTGGAAATGGGCCCGCTGATCAATCGCCAGGGGCTGGACAGCGTCAACCGCAAAGTCCGTACGGCGTTGAGTCAGGGCGCGAACCTGATCAGTGGTGGACAGATCGCTGATCTACCTGACGGCTTCCACTTCCAACCCACCGTATTGGCCGGGTGCCGTGCCGACATGGACATCATGCGCGAAGAGATTTTTGGTCCGGTGCTGCCGATCCAGATCATCGATGACCTGGACGAAGCCATCGCCCTGGCCAACGACTGCGAATACGGCCTGACCTCGTCGATCTACACCCGCGACCTGAACAAAACCCTGCATGCCATGCGCGAGCTGGATTTTGGTGAAACCTACGTCAATCGCGAGAATTTCGAGGCGATGCAGGGCTTCCATGCCGGCGTGCGTAAATCGGGGATTGGCGGCGCGGATGGCAAGCATGGGTTGTATGAGTACACCCATACCCATGCGGTGTATTTGCAGGGCTGAACTTGCTTTAAACCTGTGGCGAGGGAGCTTGCTCCCATCGGGGTGCGAAGCGCCCCAGGGGGGACTGCTGCGCAGTCCAGCGGGAGCAAGCTCCCTCGCCACATTCACTCACGGCTCAAAAATCCACAGTCGCCGAAAGCAAATAGGTCCGTGGCGTCGCCAGCGTCAACCCCGGCTCACTGTCATCCGAAGCCCCGGCCGAACTCCAGTAGCGCTTGTCCGCCACGTTCTCGACATTGGCGCGCACGGTGATGGTCTTTTCGTCGACCCGGAACGCATACCGCGCCCCCACGTCGAAACGCTCCCAGGCATCGATTTCCTTGTTGTTGGACTGATCCAGATACTGCGAGCTGGAATAGATGCCGCGACCGGTCAGGGTCAGGCCCTGCACGTTCGGCACGTCCCACTCGGCGCCGAGGTTGACGTTGTATTTCGGCGTGGCAGGCGCGCGGTTGCCGTCGAAGGTGCCGTTGGTGGTGTCGGTCAACTCGCTGTCGATGTACATCACACCGCCGAGCAGTCGAAACCCTTTGAGCGGTTCGCCGAACACGCTCAACTCGACCCCCTCGTTCTTGCGTTTACCGTTCGGGCCAAAGACTCGCGTCGTGGCGTTGGTCTCGTAGGCCGGCTGCTTGATGCGGAAAACGGCAGCGGTCATGGCGAAGGCACCGGCATCATATTTGGCGCCGACTTCGACCTGGCGGCTGATAAACGGCGGGAAGATTTCGTCTTCGTTCACCGAGGTCGACGGCGCGATCTTGCCCTGGCTCAAGCCTTCCATGTAGTTGGCGTACAGCGACAGTTTGTCGGTCGCCTTGAACAGGATGCCGCCCGATGGCGAAAACTTTTCCTCGTCATAGGCGGTGTCACCCTTGACGTCATCGGACCAGTCGTCGACCTGGACCCGCTGCCAGCGACCACCGAGGGTCAGCAACAAACGGTCATCGAAGAAACCGAGGGTGTCGGACAACGCCACGCTGCTGAAGCGGTTCTCGGTGTAAACCTCGGGATCCTGCCGCGTAGGCCGTACAGGCGTCGGCGTTTCCACGGGGTTGTAGAGGTTGCTGGGGGCGGCCGCATAACGGGCACCGCCATTTTCGAAGTCCATGTAGAAATAGCTGGCCGCCAGGTTGACCTGATGGCTCACCGGGCCGGTATGGAACCAGTTGCGCACACCCGCCGTGGCTGTGCGGACATTCTCGTCACGGGTGAAGTCACGCGGCTGCACGCTGAAATCGCCCGCGTCATTGGTGACCGCAACCGCATGCCGGAGAAAGTCATGATTGCTTTTGCGCGCGCCCACGCCGCCGTACAGCATGACTGAATCGTTGACATCAAACTCGCCGTTCAGCGTGCCGAAGGTGTCGGTGGTCCGTGCCTGGCTCCAGGGCTGCGCATAGTTGTCGCGGACATCATCGGGATTCGGCACCTTCGCGTTGGCCCCCACCTGCACGCGCTCTTGCGGTGCATCGGTATCGCGTTCGGTGTGGCCGATGTCGGTCGAGAGGCGCAGGCGTTCACCGCGAAAATCCAGGCCTAACACGGCCATCTCGCGGTCGACGCTCTGGTGATCCCAATCGGTATCGCCAGACTGCTTCACGCCGTTGAAACGAATCCCGAACATGTCACCTTCGCCAAAGCGCCGCCCGACATCCACGGCGCCGCCGACCTGGTTGTCGGACGCGTAGCTACCGGTGAACGATGTGATCGGCTGGTCAGTCGCACGCTTGGGCACCACGTTGATCCCGCCGCCCACGCTGCCTCGCGGCGAGATGCCATTGATCAGCTGGCTCGGGCCTTTGATGATGTCGACGCGGTCGGCCATCTCCATGTCGATCGTGTAGGTCGGCAACACGCCGTACAGACCGTTGTAGGAAACATCGCTGTTGAACAGGCTGAGCCCGCGAATGGTGAATTGCTCGTAACGCCCACCCGCCGGGTTGGTGGCGCGGACTGAAGGATCGCTGGCGATCAGGTCGCCCAAGGTGCGGGCCTGCTGGTTTTTCACCGTTTCGCTGGTGTAGGTGGTCATGCTGAACGGCGTTTCCATGAAATCCTGCGAGCCCAGCAGGCCTTGCGAGCCTCGGCGCGCAACCTGGCCGCCGGCATACGGATCACCGTGTTCGGAATCCACGGCACCGAGAATGGAGGTCGCCCCCAGTTGCAGGCTGCTGCCGGCCGGCGCTGGAATCAGGATGTAAGCCTGCTCGCCCACCGGTTGCAGTTGCAGGCCGGAGTTCAACAACAAGCGGGCAAAGCCCTCTTCCACCCCGTAATCACCGTCCAGGCCGGCACTGCTGCGACCGCTGACCAGCGCCGGATCGACCGACAGGTTGACCCCGGCCAAACCGGCAAACCGCGTCAGCGCATCACTCAGACTACCGGCCGGCACCTGGTAACTGCGACGGCCAACGTCCTCGGCCCAACTGCTGTTGATTAAAAACGGACTGGCGCTGAGGCTCAGCATCAGGCTCAGGCGCAACAACGGGCGCAGGCCGGACGACGCCGGGCGCGGACTGCAAGGCTTTACTGCGGGCATTGAAGAAGCTCTCTTGTGCGTTCAGTTGCCTTGAATGACAAGCGAGTTGAAAAAAGGGGACAGGCTTCAAACAACTTTTTGGCGCGGCAGCAACGTCACCCAGTAACGGGTGCGCATTTGCACCTCCAGCGGCAGGCTGGCGCTAAGCAGCGCGAGAATGCGATCGCTATCGTCCAGCCGGAAACTGCCGGTCACGCGCAGCGTTTCGAGTTCCGGTTCCCAACGCAAAACGCCGGGGCGATAGGTGTCGAGTTCACGCAGGAAATCCCCCAGCGGCTGGTTGTTCGCCATCAGCACGCCTTCGCGCCAGCCGGGTTGCAGCACGTCAAAAGCCTGAACCGCACCGGCGCCGGACGCTTGCAGGTTGATCTGCTGGCCTGCGCGAAGCATCAGCTCGGCGCCCTGCAACGGTCGCAGCTGCGCGGCGCCGTTGAACACCGAAACCCGGCAGCCACGAACATCCTGACGGACACAGACTTCACTTTGACTGACGATCACTTGGCCGAACCGGGTCTGGATCGTCAGCGGCGAGACACCCGACACTTTCAACGACATCTCGCCCTCCACCAGCTTCACGTGGCGACTCGTCATATTCACGTCGACGGCGCTGGCGGTATTGAGTTGCAACGCGCTGCCATCGGCCAATTGCACCTGCTTGCGCTCGCCCGTGGCGGTGTGCAAGTCGGCACGCCAGACCTCCAGCGGTAATTGGCGACTGATCAGCCAGGCCGCCGGCACCAACGCCACCGCACCCAACGCACGCTTGAGCACCACGCGCCGCCCGGGATCAGGGCGGTCGAGACTGCTCAGGGCCAACGCTGAGGGCAGGTCGGCAAAGCGCTGACGCAGGGCTTGCGCCTTCTGCCAGGCCTGCTCGTGACTGACCGACGTGTCGCGCCAGCGTTGCAGGTTGGCGCGATCCTGCTCGGTGGCGCCGCCGGACTCCAGCAACGCCAGCCATTGCGCGGCCGCTCGCACCACCTGACGGGCATCGGGCGCGGCGCTGCTCACAGTTCCACCATGAGGCAATGCTCGTAGGCTTGCGCCATGTAGCGCTTGATCGTGCGCTCCGACACGTTCAAGCGCTCGGCGATTTGCTGGTACGTCAGGCCTTCGAGCTGGCTCCAGAGAAATGCCCGTCGCACTGCCCGCGGCAAGCCATCGAGCAATTCGTCCAGCGCTTGCAGGGTTTCCAGCAACAACCAGCGCTGTTCCGGGGACGGCACGCAGTCTTCGGGCAACGATGCCAGTGCGTTGAGGTAGGCCTGCTCGAGACTGCGACGCTGGTAGAAATTGCTCAGCAAGCGTTTGCCCACGGTCAGCAAATAGGCACGGGGCTCTTGCAGGTCGGCAATCCGTTGAGAACTGGCGAGCAAACGCAAGAACGTATCCTGGCTGAGGTCCGCCGCATCGCACGCGCTGCCCATGCGCCGCCTCAACCAGCCCTCAAGCCAGCCACGGTGATCGCGGTACAGGTCGTGAAAGGTTTGCGCCTGCGGCATCGCTGCATCACTCATCTCAAGAAGCCCTGTGCCAAGGAATCGTAAATGAGAGTGATTCTAATTAATATCGCGACGATGGACCAAGTCCTTTATGCAGCAAAGGCGCAGAAAGATGGGGAGCCAGGAGGGAAAGCGAGAAAAAGCCAAATTTCAGACACAAAAAACCCCGGTCTTTCGACCAGGGTCTTTGCTATCGACTCGAAGTAAACCAGCGGTTTTTCTTCGTAGCGCCAAGGCGTTCAGTGGGCCTTGGTGCAGATATGGCGCAGCGGACGGGACTCGAACCCGCGACCCCCGGCGTGACAGGCCGGTATTCTAACCGACTGAACTACCGCTGCGTATCGCTTTGGACTTGCGTCCAGGTAACTCGTTTGATCGAAAGCTTCGGTGCTTTTCAATCGCGAACCAGACCGAAATCTGCTTCGTAAATAATGGCGCAGCGGACGGGACTCGAACCCGCGACCCCCGGCGTGACAGGCCGGTATTCTAACCGACTGAACTACCGCTGCGCGTCGGTGGAGGCATTTCAGCCTACCTCTTGCTTTCGCAAGTATCTCGGGAGTGGTGGGTGATGACGGGATCGAACCGCCGACATTCTGCTTGTAAGGCAGACGCTCTCCCAGCTGAGCTAATCACCCGTTTGCATCTCCGAGGCCGCGAAATTTACGCAGGTACCGAACCTAAGTCAATAGCAGGATTGAAGTTTTTCTGAAAAAGACAAAATCGAGTCATTCCGCATGAGACAGGCAACCCCAAGATCGCTTTCGCGAGCTGGGTTCGCTCCCACAGTGGGTCGCTGCTCTCCTGCGGGAGCGAGCCTGCCCGCGAAGACGGCGACACATCCAACTTCAACGCCGGAGTAAAAACCCATCTACTCGCTGTAGATCATCTTCTTGGTCATGCCACCATCAACCACGAACTCCTGCCCCGTGACAAACCCGGCGTTCCTCGACAACAGCCAGGCCACCATCGCGGCGACGTCCTCGACCGTCCCTACCCTGCCCGCCGGATGTTGCGCATGATCGGCGTCGGTCAACGGTTCGGCACGACGCACGGAAGGGTCGCGCGCGTCGATCCAGCCAGGGCTGACGGCATTGACCCGAATCTCCGGGCCAAGGCTGATGGCGAGCGCGTGAGTCAGGGCCAGCAAACCGCCCTTGCTCGCCGCGTAAGCCTCGGTATCGGGCTCGGATTGTCCGGCGCGGGTCGAGGCCAGATTGACGATCGACCCGTTGTGAGCACGCAGATACGGCGCGCAGTGCTTGGCCAGCAACATCGGCCCACTGAGATTGACCGCCAGCACCCGATTCCAGTAAGCCAGATCGAGGCTTTCCAGGGTGATGTTGTGCGGATCGGCGACCGCCGCGTTGCACACCAGCGCGTCCAGTCGCCCGAACTGCCCCAGCACTTCAGCAACACCCAGCGCCACCTGCCCTTCGTTGGAAACGTCCATCGCAATGAACCAGGCGTTGTCGCCGAGCACCTTCGCCACTTTCGACCCGCGTTCACGATCCAGATCCGTCAGCACGACCTGCCAGCCTTCGCTGATCAGCCAGGCCGCAATCCCCAGGCCAATGCCCCGTGCAGCGCCGGTGACCAGCGCTACACGACCATTGGAGCCGGTTGGCGTGGACAACTCGATCACAAGGCAGCCAACCCGCGCGCCAGGTCGGCTTGCAGGTCTGCTACATCTTCCAGGCCGACTGCGATGCGGATCAGGCTGTCACGAATACCCGCTGCTTCACGCTCTTGCGGCGCCAGACGGCCGTGGGAGGTGGTGCTCGGGTGGGTAATGGTGGTCTTGCTGTCACCCAGGTTGGCGGTGATCGAAATCAGGCGCGTCGCATCGATAAAGCGCCAGGCGCCCTCTTTGCCGCCCTTGACCTCGAAACTCACCACCGCCCCGAAACCTTTCTGCTGACGCTGGGCCAGTTCGTGCTGCGGATGGCTCTTGAGACCGGCGTAATGAACCTTCTCGATGCCCTCCTGCTGCTCCAGCCACTCGGCCAGTTGCTGGGCGTTGGCGCAATGCGCCTTCATCCGCAGGTTCAGGGTTTCCAGGCCCTTGAGGAAGATCCAGGCGTTGAACGGGCTGAGGGTCGGCCCGGCAGTGCGCAGGAAACCCACCACTTCTTTCATCTGATCGCTGCGACCGGCCACAACACCGCCCATGCAACGACCCTGGCCATCGATGAACTTGGTCGCCGAGTGCACGACGATGTCCGCGCCCATTTTCAGCGGCTGTTGCAGCGCCGGGGTGCAGAAGCAGTTGTCGACCACCAGCATCGCGCCTTTGGCGTGAGCGATTTTCGCCAGCTCGGCGATATCGACCAGCTCGGCCAGCGGGTTGGACGGTGATTCGACGAACAGCAATTTGGTGTTGGCCTTGATCGCCGCATCCCAGCCGGACAGGTCCGCCAGGGGTACGTAGTCGACTTCGATGCCAAAACGCTTGAAGTACTTCTCGAACAGGCTGATGGTCGAACCGAATACGCTGCGCGACACCAGCACATGATCGCCGGCGCTGCACAGGCTCATCACCACCGCCATGATCGCCGCCATGCCGGTGGCAGTGGCCACGGCTTGCTCGGCGCTCTCCAGTGCGGCGATGCGCTCTTCGAAAGCACGCACGGTCGGGTTGGTATAGCGCGAGTAAACGTTGCCCGGCACTTCCCCGGCGAAACGCGCAGCAGCATCGGCAGCGGTGCGGAACACATAGCTGGAAGTGAAGAACATCGGATCACCGTGTTCGCCTTCCGGCGTACGGTGTTGACCGGCACGTACGGCCAGGGTATCGAACGCTACGCCTTCGAGGTCGCTGTCCAGCCGACCGGCATCCCAATCCTGACTCATGCTGTCACTCCTTGCCTTGCTCTTGGATAAAAAGTCTTTTGATAGATACAAAACCGGCCCCTAGGGGCCGGTAGAAACTCAGTTGTTGTACAGATCGATGATCGCGCTGACTGCCTGCGTCTTGACTTTGGAGGCATCGTTACGTGCCTGCTCGATCTTGTTCAGGTACGCCTCGTCGACATCGCCGGTCACGTACTGGCCGTCGAACACCGCGCAATCGAACTTGTCGATCTTGATCTTGCCGCCACCGACCGCTTCGATCAAGTCAGGCAAGTCCTGATAGATCAACCAGTCAGCGCCGATCAGGTCGGCCACGTCCTGGGTCGAACGGTTGTGGGCGATCAGTTCGTGGGCGCTCGGCATGTCGATGCCGTAGACGTTCGGGAAACGCACGGCCGGCGCAGCGGAGCAGAAGTAGACGTTCTTGGCGCCCGCTTCACGCGCCATCTGGATGATCTGCTTGCAGGTGGTGCCGCGAACGATGGAGTCGTCCACCAGCATCACGTTCTTGCCGCGGAATTCCAGTTCGATGGCGTTGAGCTTCTGGCGTACGGATTTTTTCCGCGCGGCCTGGCCCGGCATGATGAAGGTGCGGCCGATGTAGCGGTTCTTCACGAAGCCTTCGCGAAATTTCACGCCGAGGTGGTTCGCAAGCTCCAGTGCCGCGGTGCGGCTGGTGTCCGGGATCGGGATAACCACGTCGATGTCGTGCTCGGGACGCTCGCGCAGAATCTTCTCGGCGAGCTTCTCACCCATGCGCAGACGGGCCTTGTACACCGAAACACCGTCGATGATCGAGTCCGGACGCGCCAGGTAGACGTGTTCGAAAATGCACGGAGTCAGGGACGGGTTGGTCGCGCACTGACGGGTGTGCAGCTTGCCGTCTTCAGTGATGTAGACCGCTTCGCCCGGTGCCAGGTCGCGAATCAGGGTGAAGCCGAGCACGTCCAGGGACACGCTTTCGGAGGCGATCATGTATTCGACGCCTTCGTCGGTGTGACGCTGGCCGAACACGATCGGGCGAATGCCATGCGGGTCGCGGAAACCGACGATGCCGTAACCGGTCACCATCGCCACGACCGCGTAACCACCCACGCAACGGTTGTGCACGTCGGTCACGGCGGCGAACACGTCTTCTTCGGTTGGCTGCAACTTGCCGCGCTGGGCCAATTCGTGAGCGAACACGTTGAGCAGCACTTCCGAGTCGGAGCTGGTGTTGACGTGGCGCAGGTCAGATTCGTAAATCTCCTTGGCCAGCTGTTCAACGTTGGTCAGGTTACCGTTGTGCGCCAGGGTGATGCCGTAAGGCGAGTTGACGTAAAACGGTTGAGCTTCGGCCGAAGTCGAACTGCCCGCGGTTGGATAGCGCACATGGCCGATGCCCATGTGGCCGACCAGACGCTGCATGTGACGCTGATGGAACACGTCACGTACCAGGCCATTGTCCTTGCGCAGGAATAACCGGCCATCATGGCTGGTCACGATACCGGCAGCGTCCTGGCCGCGGTGCTGGAGGACGGTTAGCGCGTCATACAGCGCCTGATTGACGTTCGACTTACCGACGATACCGACGATGCCACACATGCGACGCAACCCCTACTTAATGGATCTGAACTGAACACAACTCACTGAGGCGTTTTGGCCGTCGGCAAGAGGTGCTCCTTGAACGGAATATCAGCGGGTACGCTGATTCCGCTGGCAAGCCACTGACTGCTCCACCCGAGGATCAGGTTTTTGGACCAGTCGGCGACCAATAGAAATTTTGGCACGAGTTGCGACTGCTGCCACCACTCGTCCTGCTGTACCGGCCCCAGGCTCAACAGCCCGACCGCCACGACCACCAGCAACACGCCACGCGCAGCGCCGAAGGCCATGCCGAGGAATCGATCGGTCCCGGACAACCCGGTGACGCGTACCAACTCGCCGATCAGATAATTGATCATTGCGCCTACGATCAACGTGGCGACAAACATGATGGTGCAGCCCGCGATCACGCGAGCCGATGGAGTCTGGATATATCCGGCGAGGTACTCGGACAGTGAGCCACCAAACATCCAGGCAACAGCTCCTGCGATGATCCAGGTCACCAGCGACAGTGCTTCTTTGACGAAGCCGCGGCTCAGACTGATCAATGCAGAGATGGCGACGATTGCAACGATCGCCCAGTCAACCCAGGTAAATGGCACAGTGCAGCCTACAGACGGATAAGGCGGCGCATTTTAGCAGAGCCCATGCTTATCGGTAAGCTGCGATTGTCAGTGCATTTCAAATCGCTGCGATAGATTTAGCCGCGTTCCGGCTGAAAGCGCACCACGAACCCCTTGAGGTTCTGCTGGCGGTTGAGCAAGTCACGCAGACGATCGGCCTCGGCACGCTCAATCAGCGGCCCGACAAACACACGATTCTTGCCGTCGGCGGTGCGGATGTAGGCGTTGTAACCCTGGCTGCGCAGGGTTTTCTGCAGTTTTTCCGCACTTTCACGGTTGGCCAGGCTGGCCAGTTGTACCGACCAGCTCACCGAGAGGCCATTGGCGTCAACGCGGCTTTGAGTGGTGTCAGGCTTGCCCGGTGCGGCGCTGATCGGCTGGGACGGCGCAGTCGCCGGTTTAGCCGCCAATGCCGGAGCAGGCGGCGGCGCGACCGGTTTTGCCGCTGGCGCCGGAGCGACCGGTGCAGCCGGGGCAGCCGGTGCAGCCGGGGCAGCCGGTGCAGCCGGGGCAGCCGGGGCTTCCTGCTGGGCAATTTCGTCGTCGCTCGGCACAGGCTCTTGCGGCAAGGCTTGCGGCTCAGGCACCACCACCGGCTCCACCTGAACCTGTGGCAACGCCGGCGCTTGAGGGGCAGCCGGGGCTTCGACCGTTACCTGACGCTGCTCATCCTGGCGCGAGAACAGCATCGGCAGGAAAATCACGGCCAGCGCGACGAGTACGAGCGCGCCAACCATGCGCTGTTTGTAGGCCTTATCCAGCAATGCCATTTGCCGCTTCCTCCGTGGAGCGCCGAGCCAGCCATTCAAGGGCCTCGGCGACACAATAAAATGATCCGAACAACAGTATTTCATCGTCGCTCGTTGCCAGCGCGCACTGCCCTTCCAGGGCGGCGGCCACGCTGTCATAGGATGCTACCGAAGCGCCACGCTTGTGCAACGCCTCTTGCAGATCGGCCACCGGCCGCGCCCGTGGCGAATCCAGCGGAGCGACAGCCCAGTGCTCGACACTAGCATTCAATTCGCCAATAACACCATCCAGATCCTTGTCGGCCAGCAATCCGAATACCGCCAGACGCTTGCCGAGCGGTGGACGACTGGCCAGACGCCGGGCCAGATACTCCGCCGCATGGGGGTTATGCCCCACATCCAGCAACAGATTAAGACGCTTGCCCTGCCAGTCGAATTGCCGGCGATCGAGACGACCGACCACCCGCGTCGCCTGCAGCGCCTGGCTAATCTGCGCATCGACCCAAGGCAAACCAAGCAGCAGATAAGCCTGCAAGGCCAGAGCGGCGTTTTCCATGGGCAGATCGAGCAGTGGCAAGTCGCGCAGCTCGATCACACGACCCTGGGCGTCAACGCCGCGCCATTGCCAGTTGTGATCGGTGATCCCAAGGTCGAAATCGCGCCCACGCAGGAAAAACGGACAGTTCAGCTCGCGCGCTTTATCCAGCAGGGGTTGCGGGGGATTGAGATCGCCACAGAGCGCAGGCGCGCCCTGGCGAAAAATTCCGGCCTTCTCGAAGGCCACGGATTCGCGGGTATCACCCAGGTAATCCGCATGATCGACGCCAATACTGGTGACCAGCGCCATGTCGGCGTCGACCACGTTGACCGTGTCCAGGCGCCCGCCCAGACCCACTTCCAGCACCACCGCATCGAGCCCGGACTGTTGAAACAGCCAGAACGCCGCCAGGGTGCCCATTTCGAAGTAGGTCAGGGAAGTGTCACCGCGCCCCGCCTCCACTGCCGCGAAGGCCTGGCACAGCTCGGCGTCAGTGGCTTCGACGCCATTGACCTGCACCCGCTCGTTATAACGCAGCAGGTGCGGTGAATTGTAGACACCGACTTTCAGGCCCTGGGCGCGTAGCAATGAAGCCACGAACGCACAGGTGGAGCCCTTGCCGTTGGTGCCGGTGACCGTGATCACCCGAGGCGCCGGCTTGCCCAGCCCCATGCGGGACGCTACCTGTTGCGAGCGCTCAAGGCCCATGTCGATGGCCGAAGGGTGCAACTGCTCAAGGTAGGCGAGCCACTCGCCAAGGGTACGTTCGGTCATAGGTTGGCAGGTACCGGTGGAACCACGATCGGCTCGATTGGCGCGGCGACAAATTTCGGCGTCGGCAGGCCCATCATTTGCGCCAGCAGGTTGCCCAGACGCGGACGCAGCTCCTGACGGTGAATGATCATGTCGATCGCACCGTGCTCCAGCAGGAACTCGCTGCGCTGGAAGCCTTCCGGCAGTTTTTCGCGCACGGTCTGTTCGATAACACGCGGACCGGCAAAGCCGATCAGGGCTTTCGGCTCACCGACAATCACGTCGCCGAGCATCGCCAGACTGGCGGAAACACCACCGTAGACCGGGTCGGTCAGTACGGAGATAAACGGAATGCCTTCTTCACGCAGACGCGCCAGCACCGCGGAGGTCTTGGCCATCTGCATCAGGGAAATCAGCGCTTCCTGCATCCGCGCACCACCGGAGGCGGAGAAGCAGATCATCGGGCAGCGTTTTTCCAGCGCGTAGTTGGCGGCGCGCACGAAGCGCTCACCAACGATGGCGCCCATCGAACCACCCATGAAGGAGAATTCAAACGCCGATACAACAACCGGCATGCCCAGCAGCGTACCGCTCATGGAGATCAGTGCGTCTTTTTCGCCGGTCTGCTTTTGCGCAGCGGTCAGGCGATCCTTGTACTTCTTGCCGTCGCGGAATTTCAGACGGTCAACCGGCTCCAGGTCTGCACCCAGTTCGGTACGGCCTTCTACATCGAGGAAGATGTCGATACGGGCGCGAGCGCCGATACGCATGTGGTGGTTGCACTTGGGGCAAACGTCCAGGGTTTTTTCCAGCTCCGGACGATACAGCACAGCCTCGCAAGACGGGCACTTGTGCCAAAGACCTTCAGGCACCGAGCTCTTCTTGACCTCGGAACGCATGATCGAAGGGATCAGTTTGTCTACTAACCAGTTGCTCATGCTTTCTTTCTCCAGTACCGGCGGCCCGAACGCTCTGGTTCGCAGCCCCGCGTATGCCCTTGAGCTAAATTCATGTTGTGCGGCGATGATTCAGTGAATGGCCGGATCAGCGAAACGTGACCTGCGTACCACCCCATGACCCTCAGCCGTTTTGTACAGCGCAGTCCAGTGGACGGCGGCAGACTGCCAGCCGTCACATCAACGTAATGCCTGGATGAACGCGTGAATCTTTGCGTGATCCTTGATGCCTTTGCTCGCCTCTACCCCGCCGCTGACATCCACGGCATAGGGCCGGACCCGTGCCACGGCCTCGGCGACGTTTTCCGGGGTCAGTCCACCCGCCAAAACAATCGGCTTGCTCAAGCCTTGCGGTATCAGTGACCAGTCGAAGGCTTCGCCGGTTCCCCCGGGAATGCCTTCGACATAGGCATCGAGCAAAATGCCGCTTGCACCTGGATAGGCGTCGCATGCCGCCGCTATGTCGTCGCCGGCCTTGACCCGCAACGCTTTGATGTATGGACGCTGCCAGGCTTCGCATTCCGCAGCAGTCTCATCACCATGAAACTGCAACAGGTCCAACGGCACCGCATCGAGGATTTCAGTCAGTTCGGCACGACTGGCGTTGACGAACAACCCGACTGTCGTAACAAACGGCGGCAGCGCTTTGATGATCAAGCGCGCCTGCTGAAATGTCACAGCCCGCGGACTTTTCGCGTAAAACACAAACCCTATGGCGTCGGCCCCGGCATCGACCGCCGCCAACGCATCTTCTATGCGGGTAATCCCGCAAATCTTGCTGCGAACGGCTGACATGTCGTTAAAACCCCACGGCAAATCCGGAAAGTCCCGGATGGTAACAAAAGCGTTCGAGGGCGTCAGCCGTCAAGTTCGGCGAACCCGGTAAGGAAATGCGGCCCAATGTAACGCTCGGGCAATTCGAACTCATCACGGTACTCGACTTGCACCAGATACAGGCCAAACGGATGCGCCGTCACCCCACCCGTACGACGAATGCGGCTCTCCAGTACCTCCTTCATCCATTCCAACGGACGTTCGCCGGCCCCGATCGTCATCAGCACACCGGCAATGTTGCGCACCATGTGGTGCAGGAAGGCGCTGGCGCGGATATCCAGCACGATCATCTTGCCGTGGCGCGTCACCCGCAGGTGATGCAGTTCCTTGATCGGCGACTTGGCCTGGCACTGACCGGCGCGGAAGGCGCTGAAATCGTGAGTACCCACCAGGTACTGAGCCGCCTCCGCCATGCGCTCGACGTCCAGCGGACGATGATTCCAGGTGATCTCTTCGTTGAGGTGCGCCGGACGGATCTGATCGTTGTAGATCACGTAGCGATAGCGACGGGCGATGGCTTTGAACCGCGCATGAAAGTGCGCCGGCATGACCTTGGCCCAGCTGACGCTGACGTCGTGCGGCAAGTTGATGTTGGCGCCCATCACCCAGGCCTTCATCGAACGCTCGACCTGGGTATCAAAGTGCACCACCTGCCCGCAGGCATGCACACCGGCATCGGTTCGCCCGGCGCACAGCAGTGAAACCGGTGAGTCGGCGACTTTGGACAAGGCGTTTTCGAGGGTTTCCTGCACGGTGAGTACACCGGAGGCCTGGCGCTGCCAGCCGCGATAACGCGAGCCTTTGTATTCAACGCCCAGTGCGATCCGGAAAAAGCCGTCGGCGGCCATTTCAGCAGCCGGGTTATCTATATTTGCCAAGGAGGGACAGCCTGCTGAAGTACGCAAAGGCAGGCATTATAAGGTGCTCGGGCGGGGATGCCAGTGAGATATCCAATGACTGTTACGACCCCATCGCTGGCAAGCCAGCTCCCACAGGCTCACCTGGCGACATAAATCATAATGGGAGCCGGTTGCCAGCAATGTCCCACTCCTTCACTCAACCTCGACTGCAGCCACAAACAAAAACGGCAGCCTCATCGGGCTGCCGTTTCATTCACAACGCTTGATTCATGCCAGCCGCGACAGCATCTCCTTGGCTTCGCTCTTCTGACCGTCATCACCCTCGGTCACCACCTCATTGAGGATATCCCGGGCGCCATCGTTGTCACCCATGTCGATATAGGCCTGGGCCAGATCGAGCTTGGTCGCAACTTCATCGGTACCGGACAGGAAATCGAAGTCCGGCTCGTCCTCCACGGTAGCCAAAGCATCGTCCACGGTGAAGGTTGGCTCGCTGAGGCTTTGGGACAGGCGATCCAGTTCGGCGTTGACGTCGTCCAGTTCGGCGGCGAATGCATCCGGAGCGGTCGGAGCGTCCATCTCATCGGCCAGCGACAGGTCGAAATCGGCCGGCAGTTCCAGGTCGTCCAGCGGTGCTTCTGCCACTGTCGGCGCTTCGGTCGACGGCAGATCCTTCACGTCGTCGTCCAGATCCAGCAGGAAATCATCTTCCGCCAGAAGGGCTGGGGATGGCTCGCCCCCGAGATCCATGTCCAGGTCGAAATCCGACAGGTCATCAAGGTTCTCTTTGATTTCCGTCTGCTGCTGCAGTACCGACTCGAAGCTCAGGTCGTCGTCCAGCGGGAAGTCTTCCAGCTCGTCGAGGGTCGCGATCGGCTCCGCCACAGGCGTTGGTGCAGTGGCTGCCGGGGTAATGTTATCGAGGTCATCGAGACTCAGGTCGAACGCACTGTCGAGACCGTCGTCAACCGGCGCCTGAGCAGGTGCTTCAGCGACCGGCGTGACGTTTTCCAGATCGTCGAGGCTGAGATCGAAAGCGCTGTCGAAGTCATCGTCAACCGGCGTTGGTTCAGGTGCTTGCGGCTCGTCCAGCAACAAGTCCTTGACGTACTGGGCGTCCAGCTCGGCAGCGGCGGCGGCTGCGGCGATACCGCCTGCGGCAACCAGCGCCATGGCCGGGAAACGGCTTTTCAGGTTGGCGACCTGGGCGAAGTTGTCGCCGTTGGCCACCAGTTGACGCTCCTGAACCACGAACGCATCGCGGTCGCCCTGCAGACCGTAGACCTCCATCAGCTTGAGGCGCAGATCACTGCGCTGCGGCTCTTGCTTGACGCCGTCTTCCAGCAACGCGGCAGCCTGATTGAGACGACCCGCGGCGATATGCGACTGGGCCTGACCCAACACATCGTCGGAGCGCTCGGCGGCTGGCGCCACCAGTGGCGCAGCAATCGGCGGCGTTACCACCACCGGAGCAATCACCGGAGCCGGGGTTGGCGCGGGTGCCGGAGCATTCGCCAGCTTCACGCTTGGCGGTGGAACCTCCAGACCTTCGAAGCTGCTTTCCGGCAGGTCGAGGTCAGCGGAGAACTCCTGCTCTTCGGACAGGGCGCGAGCCATGCGCAGATGCTTCTCGGCCTCCTGCTGAGCTTTGCGGCGACGGGCCAGCAACAGCAGCAAGAGCAACACAACCACTGCCCCGCCGCCAGCCAGGCCCAGCAACCATGGATTGGTCAGCAGCTCGTTGAATGTCTGCTCGTCGGACGCCGCAGGTGCCGGCTCAACCGGTTGCTCGCTCGGAGCCGGTGCAGCCTCGGGGGCAGCCGCCGCAGGGGCTGGTGCTGGCGCTGCTTCGGCAGGCGTTGCCGCCGGGTCTGCCGCCAGCTCCGCCGTAATGGCAGGTGCAGCTGCTACAGCCGGTGCACCCGCGGCGCCTTCGGCTTGCAACTTGGCCAGTTGATTGTTTTTCAGTTCGATCAGGCGTTGCAGCTTGTCCATCTGGCTTTGCAGATCGGCCACGCGGCTTTTCAGTTCGGCGTTGTCACGACGGGTCGTGTCGAGGCTTTCCTGGGTGACCGCCAATTTGTTGCCCAGGGCCTTGGCATCGCCAGCCGGACCTTTGCCGGCAGCCTTGCCGGTTTCAGCAGAAACCAGGCTCAGGTTGTCGCGGCCGGCCTGGGTCGATACCGCCTCACCACGGCCACGGTTGGTGGCATCGAGTTGCTGCTGCCCGGTTGCCGGCTTCGCGACATAGCGACGACCCTGGCGCCAGGCGGTGTTCTGCGCAGCTACTTCGGCAATAGCCTTGGGTTGCGCCAAGCTGGTGCTTTGCGCCTGGTCCGGCAGACGCAACACCTGGCCGGTTTTGAGGCGGTTGATGTTGCCGTCGATAAAGGCATCCGGGTTCAACGCCTGGATGGCCAGCATGGTTTGTTGGATCGAACCGCCATTACGCGCCTTCGCAGCGATTTCCCACAGGGTATCGCGCGACGTGGTGGTGTATTGGGACGGTTTGCTCGCAGCCGTGACCGGCGTGGTGCCCGTCGGTGCCGGTTGCGCAGCCGCTTCAGCGGTTTGCGGCGAGAATTTGGACGGATCGAGCAGCACGCTGTAATCGCGCAGCAGGCGACCGTTGGGCCACATGACCTGAACCAGGAATTTCACCATCGGTTCGGAGAGTGGCTTGCTGGAAGTCACACGCAGGATGCTTTTGCCGCTGGCGTTCAGCACCGGAGTAAACGTCAGGTCGTTAAGGAACGCCTGGCGGTCGACACCGGCCTTGGCAAAATCTTCAGGTGAAGCCAGGCTCGGCACCACTTCGGCAGCGGTGAGCTCCTTGACGTCCAGCAACTCGATCTCGGCCACCAACGGCTGGTTCAGCGTCGATTTCAGGGTCAGCTCCCCGAGACCGAGGGCATGCGCCATACCGGAGGACAGCGCCGAGGCGGCCGCTATTGCTAACACCAGTTTGCGAACTTGAACCATAGCTCATCCTTAGTTTGAACATTCCTCGGCCAGCGAGAAGGTGTTGATAGTCGCTGCCGTAAGGCATTGCGTGCGGCGGCGAAAGGTCGTCGCGCGCGATTGTTTCGTGCATGCCCCGGAAAGCCCCGCAGGGTGGCTGACCTTCAGCATCCCGGCAAGCATAGCGCTCACCCGGAATCATTCGAAAATTGTTGCCAAGTATCTTTTACAGCAGGTGTTTTATCAACAATTCGGCCAGCTGCACAGCATTGAGCGCGGCCCCTTTGCGTACGTTATCTGACGTCAGCCACAAATTAAGTTCCGACAGGTCGTCGATACCGTGGCGAACCCGACCAACGTAGACCACATCCTGCCCTACCGCGTCACCGACCGGTGTCGGGTAATCACCGGCCTCGACCAGTTCGATGCCGGGTGCGTCTTCCAGCGCAGCGTTGACGTTCGCCAGGTCGATGTCGCTCCCGGACTGCAGGGTCACGTTAAAGCTATCGCCAAAAAACACCGGGGCTTGAATGCAAGTGACAGATATTTTCAGTGAAGGCAGCGCCACCACCTGACGCAGTTCGCGGACCAGGCGCTTTTCCAGCAGCGTATGGCCCTGTTCGTCTGGCTTGCCGACCTGCGCGAGCAAGTTGAAAGCCATCTGCCGATCAAAGAATTTGGGTTCCAGCGGACGCACGTTGAGCAGTTCGGCGGTCTGCCGCGCCAACTCACTCACGGCTTCACGGCCCTGGGCGGACACCGCCAGGCTCGCGGTCAGGTTGATGCGCTGCAAGTCGAGCAAGCCCAGCAACGGCGCAAGCACCACCGCCAAGGTGGTGGCCGATGGGCTCGGGCTGCTGACCTGGAACGGTTTTTTCAAACCGGCCAGCACATGAGCATTGGCTTCCGGCACCACTTGCGGCGCCTGGTCGGCCGGCAAGGCGCCGGAAAGATCGACAATCGAGCAACCGGCAGCCGTGGCGCGGGAAGCGAAACTCAAGGTAGCTGCCGGGCCTGCGGCAAAGAACACCAGCTGCACTTTGCTGAAATCGAATTCATCGACTTCGCGCACACGCACGTTTTTGCCGCGAAACGGCACCGAACTGCCGGCGGATTCACTGCTGGCCAGCAGGTGCAGGTTACCGACCGGGAAGTCGCGTTCTTCGAGGATCTGCACCAGCGTTTCGCCGACAGTACCGGTGGCGCCGATCACGGCAATATCAATGGACTGGCTCATGGTTCTACCTCTGGCGAAACGGGGGGAGCGGCACTTTACCGGGTGAGTGCCACACAGGCAATTCGACGGGGCTCGTACCGGCCCCATCGCTGGCAAGCCAGCTCCTACAGTGAGTGGTATCACGCACAAATTTTGGGTACACCACGAAACCTGTAGGAGCTGGCTTGCCAGCGATGGGGCCAGACCAGACAACCGAGAAACGTCAGGGATAAAAAAACCCGCACCTCTTTCAAGGCGCGGGTTCTTTCATTGCGTCAGTCAATCAACGCTCAAGCAGGATCCGCAGCATGCGACGCAGCGGTTCGGCTGCGCCCCACAGCAGTTGGTCGCCGACGGTGAACGCGCCGACGAACTGCGAGCCCATGTTCAGCTTGCGCAGACGGCCAACCGGGATGTTCAGGGTGCCGGTGACCTTGTTCGGGCTCAGCTCCTGAATGCTGGTTTCGCGGTTGTTCGGTACCAGCTTGACCCAAGGGTTGTGCTGGCTGATCAGCCCTTCGATATCGGCGATCGGCACGTCTTTGTTCAGCTTGATGGTCAGCGCCTGGCTGTGGCAACGCATGGCGCCAATGCGCACGCAGATGCCATCGACCGGGATCGGGCTCTTGAAGCGACCGAGGATCTTGTTGGTCTCGGCCTGGGCCTTCCACTCTTCACGGCTCTGACCGTTTGGCAGTTCCTTGTCGATCCACGGGATCAGGCTGCCGGCCAGCGGTACACCGAAGTTTTCGGTCGGGTACGCGTCGCTGCGCATGGCTTCGGCCACACGACGGTCGATGTCGAGGATCGCGCTGGCCGGGTCGGCCAGTTGATCGGCAACAGCGGCGTGGGTGGCGCCCATCTGCTTGATCAGTTCACGCATGTTCTGCGCGCCGGCACCGGAGGCCGCCTGATACGTCATGGCGCTCATCCACTCCACCAGACCGGCTTCGAACAGACCGCCCAGGCCCATCAGCATCAGGCTGACAGTGCAGTTGCCGCCGATGTAGTTCTTGGTGCCCGCGTCCAGTTGCTGGTCGATCACCTTGCGGTTGACTGGATCCAGGACGATGACCGCGTCATCCTGCATGCGCAGGCTGGAAGCAGCGTCGATCCAGTAACCCTGCCAGCCGGCTTCGCGCAGTTTCGGGAAGACTTCGCTGGTGTAGTCGCCACCCTGGCAGGTCAGAATCACGTCGAGGGTTTTCAGCTCTTCAATGCTGTAAGCGTCCTTGAGCGGAGCAATGTCCTTGCCCACGGACGGGCCTTGGCCACCGACATTGGAAGTGGTGAAAAACACCGGCTCGATAAGATCGAAATCCTGCTCTTCCAGCATCCGCTGCATGAGCACGGAACCGACCATACCGCGCCAACCGATCAGACCTACACGTTTCATCGCAACTACACCTTCTTGAAATGTGGGCCGCTGCTTTCGGGGGTGAAATGGGCAGCGGGCCCGAGAGATTACAGATTCCGCAGCGCGGCGACTACTGCGTCACCCATTTCCTGCGTACCCACTTTAGTGCAACCGGCCGACCAGATGTCGCCCGTGCGCAAGCCCTGATCCAGCACCAGGCTGACGGCTTTCTCGATGGCATCGGCCGCGGCCTGCTGGTTGAAGCTGTAACGCAGCATCATCGAGACCGACAAAATGGTCGCCAACGGGTTGGCAATGCCTTTGCCTGCGATGTCCGGCGCCGAACCGTGGCACGGCTCATACATGCCCTTGTTGTTGGTGTCCAGGGACGCCGACGGCAGCATGCCGATGGAACCGGTGAGCATCGAAGCCTGGTCGGACAGGATATCGCCGAACATGTTGTCGGTGACGATCACGTCGAACTGCTTCGGCGCGCGCACCAGTTGCATGGCGGCGTTGTCGACGTACATGTGGCTCAGTTCGACTTCAGGGTAATCCTTGGCCACTTCCTCGACAATTTCACGCCACAACTGGCTGGAGGCCAATACGTTGGCCTTGTCCACCGAGCACAGCTTCTTGCCACGGACCATGGCCATGTCGAAACCGACGCGGGCAATGCGGCGGATTTCGCTTTCGCTGTACGGCAGGGTGTCGTAGGACTGACGCTCGCCGTTTTCCAGGGTACGGGTGCCACGTGGCGCGCCGAAGTAGATGCCGCCGGTCAGCTCGCGAACGATCAGGATGTCCAGGCCCGCCACAATTTCCGGCTTCAGGCTGGAGGCTTCGGCCAGTTGCGGGTACAGGATCGCCGGACGCAGGTTGCCGAACAGGCCCAGTTGCGCGCGGATTTTCAGCAGGCCGCGCTCAGGACGGATGTCACGCTCGATGGTGTCCCATTTCGGGCCGCCAACGGCGCCCAGCAGCACCGCATCGGCTGCGCGGGCACGTTCCAGGGTTTCGTCGGCCAGCGGCACGCCGTGCTTGTCGATGGCCGCGCCACCAATCACGTCGTGGCTCAGCTCGAAGCCCAGGTCGAACTTGTTGCTGGCCAATTCCAGCACCTTGACCGCTTCGGCCATGATTTCCGGGCCAATACCGTCACCTGGGAGAATCAGAATCTGCTTGCTCATGCTTTCCTCATGTCATCAGTCGGTGCGCCCTTGGGCGCCCCCGGAAAAATTCTATCGATCTGTACCTATCTTTCTGCAAACAGTACCAACACATCGGTGCTGAACGAACCGTCGGCCTCAATCTCAAAATATTCGCGCACTTCGTTGCCCATCGACTGCTGCAATTCACGGATGGCGGCGCGCATCACTTCTGGTGTGCGCATGCGCTCGACCCAGCTGTTGTATTCCAGACGCAACCGCTGCCGCGTGGTGCTGCGGGTATGCAACCCCGCCTCGCTGACCTGACGCAACCACTCGCCGGCGGAATAATCGCGCACATGACTGGTGTCGCGCAGCACCTCGACGCTTTGCAGGTAAGTGTCGAACAACGGGCTACCCGGTGACAACACGTCGATGAACGCCGCCACACCGCCCGGTTTCAATACCCGACGCACTTCCCGCAAGGCCAGGCCAAGATCGCTCCAGTGATGCGCCGAATAACGGCTGAACACGAAGTCGAACTCGCCATCGGCGAACGGCAGGCGTTCGGCGGCACCGTTGACCGTGGACACGTTGCTCAAGCCACGATCGGCAGCAGCGGCCGTCACCACGTCGAGCATTTGCTGCGACAGGTCATAAGCCACCACGTCCTTCACCAGCGAGGCTACGTGAAAACTCACGTGGCCGGCGCCGCAACCCAAATCCAGAACCCGGGCATCGCCCTGCCCCGCCAGTTCGGCCTGTAGCAGCGCGAATTCAGTGCCTTGAGCGTGTACGGCGCTGCTCAGGTAGGCCGAAGCCTGTTCACCGAATTGCTTCTGCACTACTTGGCTGTGCTGGGCGGTGCGGGTCATGGGGACTTCCTTTTTCAGGGTTTAGTCTTGTGATGTCTGTCCGGGTCTTATCGCTGGCAAGCCAGCTCCTACAGTGATTTGCGGCGCTCACAAAACCTGTGGGAGCTGGCTGCACTGACTACCGAGAATCAAGCGTCGCGAAACAACCACGGCTGGCTCGCACGGTGCTTGCCTTCAAACGTCGCAATCGCCTCATGGTCCTGCAACGTCAGGCCGATATCGTCCAGGCCGTTGAGCAGGCAGTGTTTGCGGAACGCGTCGATTTCGAAGCTCAACACCTTGCCATCCGGGCGGGTCACGGTCTGGGCTTGCAGATCGATCTGCAACTGATAACCCGGATCGGCTTCGACCTGCTTGAACAGCTCATCGACTTCGGCATCGCTCAAAATGATCGGCAGCAAGCCGTTCTTGAAGCTGTTGTTGAAGAAGATGTCGGCGTAGCTCGGCGCGATGATGCTGCGGAAACCGTATTCTTCCAGCGCCCACGGCGCGTGTTCGCGGCTGGAACCGCAACCGAAGTTCTCGCGGGCCAGCAACACGCTGGCGCCTTGGTAACGTTCGGCATTGAGCACGAAGTCCTTGTTCAGCGGACGCTTGGAGTTGTCCTGATACGGCTGACCCACATCCAGGTAACGCCACTCGTCGAACAGGTTCGGGCCGAAACCGGTACGCTTGATCGACTTCAGGAACTGCTTTGGAATGATCTGGTCGGTGTCGACGTTGGCACGATCCAAAGGCGCGACAAGTCCAGTGTGCTGGGTAAAAGCTTTCATGCTGTGCTCCTTAGATCAATTCACGGACGTCGACGAAACGACCGTTCACAGCGGCGGCGGCGGCCATGGCAGGGCTGACCAGGTGAGTACGACCACCCGCGCCCTGACGGCCTTCGAAGTTTCGGTTGGACGTCGAGGCGCAATGCTCGCCGGACTCCAAACGGTCCGGGTTCATCGCCAGGCACATCGAGCAACCCGGCTCACGCCATTCGAAACCGGCTTCGAGGAAAATCTTGTCCAGGCCTTCCGATTCAGCCTGAGCCTTCACCAGACCCGAGCCCGGCACCACAATCGCCTGCTTGATGGTCGAGGCCACTTTGCGGCCCTTGGCGATCACGGCTGCTGCGCGCAAATCTTCGATGCGCGAGTTGGTGCAGGAACCAATGAATACGCGGTCGAGCTGGATGTCGGTGATCGCCTGATTGGCGGTCAAACCCATGTACTTCAACGCGCGCTCGATGGAACCGCGCTTGACCAGGTCAGTTTCCTTCGCTGGGTCCGGCACGTTCTGATCCACAGCCAACACCATCTCGGGCGAGGTGCCCCAGCTGACTTGCGGCTTGATCTGGGTCGCGTCGAGCTCGACGATGGTGTCGAACCTGGCGTCTTTATCGGACACCAGGTCTTTCCACGCTTCGACAGCCAGGTCCCACTCCGCGCCTTTCGGAGCGAATGGACGGCCCTTCACGTAGGCCACGGTTTTCTCGTCAGCCGCGACCAGACCAACGCGGGCACCAGCCTCGATGGACATGTTGCAGATGGTCATGCGGCCTTCGACGGACAAGTCGCGAATCGCGCTGCCGGCGAATTCGATGGCGTGGCCGTTACCGCCGGCGGTGCCGATCTTGCCGATCACCGCGAGGACGATGTCCTTGGCGGTCACGCCGAACGGCAATTGGCCTTCGACCAAGACCAGCATGTTCTTCATTTTCTTGGCGACCAGGCACTGGGTGGCGAGCACGTGCTCGACCTCGGAGGTGCCGATACCGTGAGCCAAAGCGCCGAATGCGCCGTGGGTCGAGGTATGGGAGTCGCCGCAGACCACGGTCATGCCCGGCAAGGTAGCGCCCTGCTCCGGGCCGATGACGTGGACGATGCCTTGGCGGACGTCGTTCATCTTGAACTCGACGATGCCGTATTCATCGCAGTTGTCGTCGAGGGTCTGAACCTGCAAACGCGAGACCTGGTCGGCAATGGCTTCGATGCCGCCCTTGCGCTCCGGAGTGGTCGGTACGTTGTGGTCCGGGGTCGCGATGTTGGCATCGATACGCCAAGGCTTGCGCCCGGCCAGACGCAGACCTTCGAAGGCTTGCGGCGAGGTCACTTCGTGGATGATGTGACGATCGATGTAGATCAGCGCGGAGCCATCGTCGCGCTGCTTGACCAAATGCGAATCCCAGAGCTTGTCGTAGAGCGTTTTGCCGGCCATCAGACGGTTCCTCATCAGCTTGTTTCTATGCCCCGGGCTTTGAAGTTTTCAATAACCCTTTGGCTTGTGAGGCTGATCCTATGGGGTTACATTAAATAACTCAAATTCATATTTTTTATGCTTTGGATAACCAACTGGAATGCGACCATGGACCTGGCCAACCTGAATGCCTTTATTGCCATCGCCGAGACCGGAAGCTTCTCTGGCGCGGGCGAACGGCTGCACCTGACACAACCGGCGATCAGCAAACGCATTGCCGGGCTGGAGCAGCAATTGAAGGTGCGACTGTTCGATCGACTGGGCCGCGAGGTCGGGTTGACCGAGGCCGGTCGCGCCCTGCTGCCACGGGCCTACCAGATTTTGAACGTCCTCGATGATACGCGCCGTGCCCTGACCAATCTCACGGGCGAAGTGACCGGTCGTCTGACCCTGGCCACCAGTCACCACATCGGTCTGCACCGTTTGCCGCCCTTATTAAGGGAGTTCACCCGGCGTTATCCCGAAGTGGCACTGGACATTCAGTTTCTCGATTCGGAAGTGGCCTACGAAGAAATCCTCCATGGCCGTGCCGAATTGGCGGTCATTACCCTGGCGCCGGAGCCCCACGGACTGGTCAAGGCCACGCCGGTCTGGGACGATCCGCTGGATTTCGTGGTAGCCCCGGAGCATTCGCTGCTCAGCAACAGCGCGGTCAACCTGGCGGACATCGCCCGGCACCCGGCGGTTTTCCCCGGCGGAAACACCTTCACCCACCATATCGTCCAGCGTCTATTCGAAGCCCAGGGCCTGACGCCGAACATCGCCATGAGCACCAACTACCTGGAAACCATCAAGATGATGGTCTCGATCGGCCTGGCCTGGAGCGTGTTGCCACGCACCATGCTCGACGATCAAGTTGCGCGGATACCTTTGCCGGGCATACAGCTCTCTCGCCAGCTAGGCTATATCCTGCACACAGAACGGACGTTGTCGAATGCGGCACGGGCCTTCATGGCCCTGCTGGATGCGCAAATCGATCTGCCAGGGACTCAAGGCTAACTTGTGCTACTCCTATAGAGCCGCGAAATCCTGTGCCCAATGCTCAATTCAGTCTAAGGCCTGCCAATGCCGAAATCTGTTGACCGTGTTCCGCCGATGCCGCGTATCCAGGCACTTGACCCCAAAAGCTCCGAGCAGAGCTGGGAAAGTGCTCCGCAATTGCTGGCTGCCCTGAACGGCGCGCGTTTGGGTGCGTGGTATTGGGATATCGAACGGGGGCAGATCAGTTGGTCGCGGGGCACGCAGGCGCTGTTCGGGTACGATCCCCGAGTACCGCTGCCGGAAGATCTCGAATACCTCGATCTGCTGCCGCCCGAGGACCGGGCGAAAACCGTTCGCGCCTTCCACGCGGTGATTGCCGGTGCACCGCTGGAACGGGCGATGCACCATCGCATTCGCTGGCCCGACGGCAGCCTGCATTGGCTGGAGATCAACGGCAGCCTGTTGCCGGACAAACACGGCCGGCCGCGGATGATCGGCGTGATCCGCGAGATCACCCATCAGCGCCAGCGCGAGCAGGCGCTGAGCAGCTCGGAGAAGCGTTTCGCCACGCTGTTTCACCTGTGCCCCAACATGGTCCTGCTGACCCGTCAGGACGACGGTCTGATCACCGAGGCCAACCAGTATTTTGAAAGCCTGTTTGGCTGGCCGGTGCAAGACGCCATCGGCCGCACCACCCTGGAACTGGGCCTGTGGGTGCACCCCGAGCAACGGGCGGAGTTGGTCAAGGCCACCAAGGCCAAAGGCGAGTTGACCAACATGGAGGTGCAATTTCGCGCCAGCAACGGGCAAATCCACGATGGCATCCTCAGCGCGCAAAAGGTCGAGCTCGAGGGCCAGCCCTATCTGCTGAGCACGTTCCTCGACACCACCGACCGCAAAATCGCCGAGCATGCCTTGAAGGACAGCCAGGAACGCCTCGACCTGGCGCTGGACTCTGCGCAACTGGGCACCTGGGACTGGCACATTCCCAGCGGCATGCTCTATGGCTCGGCCCGCGCCGCGCAGTTGCACGGTCTGGAAGCCAAGCCTTTCCATGAGTCCTTCGACGAGTTTTTCGAAGGCGTGCCCGGCGAAGAACGCGACACCATGCGCGACGCCTATCGCAGCCTGCGCGAAGGCCCGGCCGGCAACTATCAGCTGACCTACCGCGTGCAGCTGCCCGATGGCAGCTCGCGCTACCTGGAAAGCCGCGCCCGCCTCTACCGCGATGAAAACGGCCTGCCGCTGCGCATGGCCGGCACCTTGCTCGACATCACCGATCAGGTCGAACGCGAGCAACGATTGGTGGCCTCCGAAGAGAAATTCGCCACGCTGTTCCAGGTCAGTCCGGACCCGATCTGCGTGACCCGCCAGGACACCGGCCAGTTCATCGAGATCAATTCCAGCTTCACCCAGACCTTCGGCTGGACCACCGCCGATGTGATCGGTCGCAGCGCCGATGAAATCGGACTGTGGGACGCCTCGGCAAAAAGTTTGCAGCGGATCGAGCAGGTGATTCGCGAACAAGGCTTGAATAACGTGGCGATCGTCGTCCAGCACAAGAACGGGCAATCCCTGACCTGCGTGATTTCCAGCCGGCAGATCAGCGTCGGCGACCAGCCGTGCATCGTCACCACCCTGCGCGATATCACCCAGCAACAACGCTCGGAAGCGGCGCTGAAGGCCAGCGAAGAGAAATTCGCCAAGGCGTTTCACTCAAGCCCCGATGCCATCACCATCACCGAACGCGACACCGGGCGCTATCTGGAGGTCAACGATGGTTTCTCACGCTTGACCGGTTACCGCGCCGACGAAGTGATTGGCCGCACGGTGTATCAGGTGGGAATCTGGGCCGAAGAAAAACAACGCTCGGCGTTGCTGGCCGAGTTGCAGATCAAGGGTCGGGTTCATCATCTGGAAATGCTCGGCCGTAACAAGCGTGGCGAGTTGCTCACCGTCGAGGTCTCGGTGGAGCCGATCACCCTCAACGAAACCGCGTGCCTGTTGCTGACCGCGCGGGACGTCAGCCTGCTGAAAAACGCCGAGGCGCAGATCCGCCACCTGGCTTACCACGATCCGCTGACCAACCTGCCCAACCGCGCCTTGTTGATGGATCGGCTCAGCCAACAGATTGCCCTGCTCAAACGCCACAATCTACGTGGCGCGCTGATGTTCCTCGACCTCGACCACTTCAAGCACATCAACGACTCCCTCGGCCATCCGGTGGGCGATACGGTGCTCAAGATCATCACCGCTCGCCTGGAGGCCAGCGTACGCATGGAAGACACCGTCGCGCGTCTGGGCGGCGATGAATTCGTGGTGCTGCTCAGCGGGCTTGAGGGCTCACGCAATGACGTCAGCGCCCAGGTCCGGCAGTTGGCCGACACCTTGCGCGAATTGTTGTCGGAGCCGATGTTCCTCGACGGCCAGCGCCTGCAAGTGACGCCGAGTATCGGCATTGCGCTGATTCCCGATCACGGCTCAACGCCTACCGACCTGCTCAAACGTGCCGACATTGCCCTGTATCGCGCCAAGGATTCGGGGCGCAATACTGCGCAGATGTACCACAACACCATGCAGAAGGCCGCGAGTGAACGCCTGCGCATGGAAACCGACTTGCGCCTGGCGCTGTCCCGTGGCGAGTTCCGTGTGCATTACCAACCGCAGCTCGATGCTCGCGACAACCGCATCGTCGGCGCCGAAGCCCTGGTGCGCTGGAACCATCCGGAACTCGGCGCGCAGTCCCCCAACGAGTTCATCAAGGTGCTGGAAGACAGCGGTTTGATCCTGGAGGTCGGCACCTGGATTCTCGACGAAGCTTGCAAGGCCTGTCGGCAAATGGTTTCCAACGGCCTGGTGGACCCACTCGATTTCAGTCTGTGCGTGAATATCAGCCCACGGCAGTTTCGCCAGACCGACTTCGTCGAGCGTGTCGAAGAAAGCCTTGCTCGCTACGGCCTGCCCTGCTCGCTGCTCAAGCTGGAAATCACCGAAGGCATCGTCATCCAGAACCTGGAAGACACCATCGGCAAAATGCGCCGCCTGAAAAAACTCGGTGTCAGTTTCGCCATGGACGACTTCGGCACCGGCTATTCATCGCTGACCTACCTCAAGCGCCTGCCGGTCGACACGTTGAAAATCGACCAGTCGTTCATCCGCGACGCCACCACCGACCCCAATGACGCCGAGATCATCCGCGCCATCGTTGCCATGGCCCGCAGCCTGGAGTTGAAAGTGATTGCCGAGGGCGTGGAAACCGCTGAGCAACTGGAGTTCCTGCAGGGCCTGGGCTGCCATTTTTATCAGGGGTATTTGCATAGCCAGCCATTGCCGGTGGAAGAATTTCAAAAACTCCTCAGGTGACATCAACCCCTTATAGGCGCTGGCTTGCCAGCGAAGAGGCCGGCACATTCAACAATGATGGCGGCAGACCAACCGCGATCGCTGGCGAGCCAGCTCCTACAGTTTTTCATACCTTCGTATGAATCGTTAAAACCCAGACGTGACGCCACTGACCCTGCGTACAAATGACGCCATGCCGGCCGCCCCGTACATTGATCCCACGCAATCGGACGACGGCCAAACGCCCCGCCTCCGACGATGAATGATCAATGGCAGCCGATCATTTTCCCTGAGCAACACCCCGGCGTCTCTTCCCGATCACACGGCCGGGTTTTCTGCGCCCGCATACTCGTTATGCGGGCGCTTTTTTTTGACATTAAGGTGAACCATGGGTGAATACCGCAAACTCTGGTGGTCGCTGATTGGCGTCCTCGGCGTGACCTTCTGCCTGCTCGGCTGGTTCGGCCACGAGATCTATCGACAGGCACCACCGATTCCCGATCAGGTGCAAAGCGTCGAGGGCAAGATCCTGTTTCGTGCCGACGATATCCTCGACGGCCAGACGGCCTGGCAGGGTATTGGCGGCATGCAGCTAGGCTCGATTTGGGGTCATGGTGCCTATCAGGCGCCGGACTGGACCGCCGACTGGCTACACCGCGAACTACTCGCCTGGCTCGACCTGGCGGCGCAGCAGACTTATGGCAAGCTTTACCAGGATATCGATGACGATCAGCAGGCCCTGCTGCGCCATCAACTCAAACGCGAGTACCGCGCCAACCGCCTGGTCGACGGCACACTGGTGCTCAGCGACCGCCGCATCCAGGCTATCGCGCAAACCGCCGCGTATTACCACGCCCTGTTCGGCAATGACCCTGCGCTGCACCACAGCCGCGAAAGCTTTGCCATGAAAGAAAACACGCTGCCCGATGCCGCTCGGCGTCAGCAGCTGACGCACTTTTTCTTTTGGACCGCCTGGGCTGCCGCCACCGAACGCGATGGCCAGAGCGCGACCTTCACCAACAACTGGCCCCACGAGCCGTTGATCGACAACCAGCCGACTGCCGAAAACATGGTCTGGTCGATTGTCAGCATCGTCGTACTACTGGCAGGTATTGGCTTCCTGGTCTGGGGCTGGGCGTTCCTGCGCAATCACGACGAAGGCCAACCCAAAGTCCCGCCCCTGGATCCGCTGAGCCTGATCAAACTCACGCCTTCGCAAAAAGCCCTGGGCAAATACCTGTTGCTGGTCGGCGCACTGTTTGGCTTCCAGGTCCTGATGGGCGGCGTGACCGCGCACTACACGGTCGAGGGCCAGGATTTCTATGGCCTGGCGCTGTCGAAGTGGTTCCCCTACTCGCTGACCCGAACCTGGCATTTGCAGAGTGCGATGTTCTGGATCGCCACTGGCTTCCTCGCGGCAGGGCTGTTTCTGGCGCCATTCATCAATGGCGGCAAAGATCCGAAATGGCAGAAGCTCGGCGTGGATGTACTGTTCTGGGCGCTGGTGCTGGTGGTCGTCGGTTCGTATGCCGGCAACTTCCTCGCCATCGCCCAGTTGATGCCGGCGCAATGGAGCTTCTGGCTCGGGCATCAGGGTTACGAATATGTTGATCTGGGTCGTCTGTGGCAGATCGCCAAGTTCGCCGGGATCGTGTTCTGGCTGGTGCTGATGTTGCGCGCGATGGTCCCGGCCCTGCGTCAACCTGGCGACAGGAACCTGCTGGCGTTGTTGGCCGCGTCTGTAATCGCTATCGGCCTGTTCTACGGCGCTGGCCTGTTCTATGGCGAACGCACCAATTTGTCGGTCATGGAGTATTGGCGCTGGTGGGTCGTGCACCTGTGGGTCGAAGGCTTTTTCGAAGTGTTCGCCACCACCGCCCTGGCCTTCATTTTCACCAGCATGGGTTTGGTCTCCAAGCGCCTCGCCACCACCGCCACCCTCGGCTCGGCCTCGCTGTTCATGCTTGGCGGTGTGCCCGGTACGTTCCATCACATCTACTTCGCCGGGACCACCACCCCGGTGATGGCTGTCGGCGCGACCTTCAGCGCGCTGGAAGTGGTACCGCTGATATTGCTCGGGCATGAGGCCTGGGAGAACTGGCGCCTGAAAGAGCGCGCGCCGTGGATGGCACGGCTGCGCTGGCCGCTGCAGTTCTTCATCGCTACCGCGTTCTGGAACATGCTCGGTGCCGGCGTGTTCGGTTTCCTGATCAACCCACCGATCGCGCTGTATTACATCCAGGGCCTGAACACCACGCCCTTGCACGCACACGCGGCCCTGTTCGGGGTTTATGGCTCCCTGGCGCTGGGTTTCAGCCTGTTGATCCTGCGTTATCTGCGACCGAATCTGCAGTTCAACGACCGACTGATGAACACCGGCTTCTGGTGGCTCAACGGCGGTCTGATGCTGATGATCGTCACCAGCCTGTTGCCGATCGGCATCCTGCAGTTTTACGCCAGCGCCAGCCAGGGACTGTGGTACGCCCGCAGCGAAGCTTTCATGCAGCAGGACTTGCTGCAAACCCTGCGCTGGGTGCGGACGTTCGGCGACGTCGTGTTCCTGGTCGGCGCGTTTGCGGTGATCTGGCAAATCGCTGGCGGCCTGCTGTTTTCGTCCCGGCACCCGCGAGCGGTGGAATCCGCAACCGTGACCGGACAACGTTAAACCGCAGACACAAAGAAGGGCGCCAATTGGCGCCCTTCTTGTTTTGCTCGGCTTAGTGTTGCAGAGCTGGTTTTTGCGCCCCGTTGATAGGGATGCGCTTGGCTTTCGCCTCTTCCGGAATCACCCGCAACAGGTCAATGCTCAACAGACCATTGCTCAGGTCGGCGGCCTTGATTTCGATGTGGTCCGCCAGACGGAACGACAGCTTGAACGCGCGCTGGGCAATGCCTTGGTGCAGGAAAGTCACGCCTTCATTGGCATCGCGTTTGCCGCCACTGATGGTCAGCACGCCCTTCTCGACTTGCAGTTCCAGGTCTTCTTCCTGAAAACCGGCCGCCGCTACGACGATGCGGTATTGGTCGTCGCCGTGTTTTTCCACGTTATAGGGTGGATAGGTGCTGCCTGGCTCGTTGCGCAGGGCGGTTTCGAACAGGTCGTTGAAACGGTCGAAACCTACCGAGGAACGGAACAGTGGTGCCAGGGAAAATGCAGTAGTCATGGTTCAAATCTCCTGAAAACAATCAGCAAGGTCTTTTGTCTCCGCGACCCGAATTCGGCATCGCGTAACCCTTAGATAGGGACCGCTGATTGCATTTCAAGAGATTATTTTCAGATTTTTTCAGGCCGCTTCAGCCACCGGCAGGCCCAGCAAACGCGAGACGTTATCCAGTTCGGTCTCGCGACGCAGGACGGTGAACAGCTCGACAGCTTCGGGATAATTGCGGGTCAACATCGCCAACCATTGTTTCAAGCGGCCCGGCGATTGCCGCGCTGTCATCTGCGCCTTGGCTTGCAGCCAGAAGTCCTGGATCAGCGGCAGCAGCTCGGCCCAGGTCATTTCCACGACCTCTTCACCGGCCCGCGCGGCGGCGATTTGCTTCGCCAGATCGGGGCGCGAAACCAGGCCACGGCCGAGCATGATGTCTTCCACGCCGCTGATCTCACGGCAACGGCGCCAGTCTTCGACGCTCCAGATATCGCCATTGGCGAACACCGGCACCTTGACCACGTCCTGCACCCGCGGAATCCACTCCCAGTGCGCCGGCGGCTTGTAGCCGTCCACTTTGGTCCGCGCATGCACCACGATGTGTTCCGCCCCGCCTTCGGCCAGCGCCGTGGCGCAGACCAGCGAACCATCCGGGCTGTCGAAGCCCAGGCGCATCTTGGCGGTAACGGGAATGTGCGCCGGAACGGCACGACGGACGTGCTCGACGATCCGGTTCAACAGCTCGGGCTCTTTGAGCAACACCGCACCGCCACGGGATTTGTTCACGGTCTTGGCCGGGCAGCCGAAGTTGAGGTCGATCACTTCGGAGCCGAGCTCGCAGGCCAACGCGGCATTTTCCGCCAGGCACACCGGGTCGGAACCCAGCAGTTGCACGCGCAGTGGCACACCGGAGGCCGTGCGGGCGCCGTTGAGCAGCTCTGGGCCGAACTTGTGGAAATAGGCCGGCGTGAGCAACTGGTCGTTGACCCGAATGAACTCGGTCACGCACCAATCGATGCCGCCCACTCGGGTCAGCACGTCGCGCAGGATGTCGTCGACCAACCCCTCCATGGGCGCCAAGGCAATTTGCATGGGGAAAACACTACTCAAGGAAAAAACGTGCGGCAGTTTACTGGATTATCGAGCGAAAGACTTGCCACACCGTCTTGTCAAATCAGGACCTGTAAGGCCGGGCCATAACCGTCGATGAACTCGGCCGGCATGCGTTTGGGCTTGCCCGTGGACAGTTCGATGCAGACAAACGTGGTCTGCGCACGCAGCAATGTGGCGTTGTCGCTGGGGCGCTTCAACTGAAAGTGTCGGGTCATTTTCAGGCGCTGATCCCAATCGACGATCCAGGTCGCCAATTGCAGCTCATCACCTTCGTAGGCAGCGGCCAGGTAATCGATCTCGTGCCGCACCACGGCCATGGCCCGGTCCAGGCGACGGTATTCGACCAGATCCAGGCCCAGGCGCTGGGAATGGCGCCAGGCACAGCGCTCGAGCCAGGTCACGTACACCGCATTATTGGCGTGGCCCAGCCCGTCGATGTCTTCGGCGCCCACTTGCAGATCAATGATAAACGGCGTTGCCCGATCCCAGCCCATGCCCTACTCCCGGTCAGATTATTTCGACCGGGGCAGTGTAACGGAAGCTCAGGCCGATTGGCGCGATTGCAGGCTGCGGCCCGCCAGCAGTGATAACACGCCATCAATCACCCGAGGGTCAGCCATCACCCGCTGATGACCGCCCTCTGGCAGGCGCAGCAGGCGGCTGTCGAACCAGGCTTCGTGGATCAGTTGCGATTCCTTGACCGAGACAAAGTTATCATCCTCGGCGTGGACGATCAGGCCGGGCATGTCGAGTTGATAGTGGGCGACGTCGAGCATGGCGGCGCGCATCCCGACATCTTTCTCGACCTGGCGAATGAACGCCGAACGAGCCTTGGGCGGCAGACCCACATAGCGGGCAAACCCGCGCAACACGCCAAGGATTCGGGCGGGCGCGCCAATGGTGACCAGTGTTTCGGTGCGCAGGCCCAGTTGCACTGCAAGCATGGCACTGGCGCCTCCCATTGAATGACCAATGACGGCTTGCAACGGTGGCAATTCGGCGGCGGCCTCAAGCATGGCGCGAGCGAACAGCACCACATTCGCTTCGCTGCCGGGTGAGCGACCGTGGGCCGGGCCATCGAGGGCGACCACCGAGTAACCGGCGTCGACCAACGCAGTGATGAGGCTGGCAAACTGCGTCGGCCGACCTTCCCAGCCGTGCATCAGCAATACCGCAGGGCCTTGCCCCCAACGCAACGCCGACAGCCCGAACCGCAAGGTAATCCGCTCGGACTTCGCCAGGAGTGGCAACTCCCAGTCACGCGGCGGCAAATCCCTCGGCGTCATGAACGCCAGGCGCATCTTGCTTGCCACCAGTTTCGGTGCAAACCAACCCAAGGTGCCATTCACGCCACGAACCCACTTCAACGTGCTCATCGCATTCTCCCCAGGCCGCAGCCTTCAGGTCACAGCACCGCTGATTTAGCGGCGCGAAGTAAACGGTCGGATAACTCTCCCGGCCCCAGCGCCCGCGCCAGAGCCAGACCACCCACCATCAACGCCATGTCAGCCAGGGCTTTGTCGGTGTCTTCCGGGCTGGCCGCCAGTTGCGCGACCATCATTTCCACGTGCTCATTCAGGGCGATACGAAACGCTTCCGGCAGTCGCCCAAGCTCACCGACCGACGCAGGAATCGGGCACGCCGATTCGGACGAGTCACGGTGTTTGCGCGACAGATAAAACGCCGCCACCAAGGCGCGACGCTCTTCGCCGGTCAACTCGGCATCCATATCGGCAATCAGGCCGCGACGGTGGCCGAGCAATTGCTTGAACGCCTCCAGCATCATCGCGTCCTTGCTTTCGAAGTGCGCATAAAAGCCGCCGACCGTCAGGCCCGCTGCGCCCATCACTTCGCCAACGCTCGGTTCCGCCGGACCGCGCTGGATCAGCGCTGCGCTGGCGGCCTTGAGGATGCGTTCGCGGGTTTGAGCTTTTTTATCGTTCATCGTTGCCTCCGAATATTACGACTAGAATATTATTCTCATAATAATTTTCTGCAAGTCGTGGATGTGACCGCTGGTCTGAAGAACAGTTTGAAAGAATTGGGGGGATTTGGCCAAACGCCAGACAAACAAAAGGGCCATTCAATAATTGAATGACCCTTATAAAATCCCGCAGAGCGGGTAATCGTGGCGTCCCCTAGGGGACTCGAACCCCTGTTACCGCCGTGAAAGGGCGGTGTCCTAGGCCACTAGACGAAGGGGACACAAACCTTCTATACAACTGATCAGTGCTGAGAGCTGATCGATTCAAGGCCGGTGTGGCCAGACCTTGAACTGTAAAATTGGTGGAGCTAAGCGGGATCGAACCGCTGACCTCCTGCATGCCATGCAGGCGCTCTCCCAGCTGAGCTATAGCCCCGGATTTTTCGCCTCGCGGCGGAGCGACATTTTGCAACATCACTTCTGTAAAACTGGCGTCCCCTAGGGGACTCGAACCCCTGTTACCGCCGTGAAAGGGCGGTGTCCTAGGCCACTAGACGAAGGGGACGCAAACCCTTCTATACAACTGATCAACGCTGAGTGTTGATCGCTTCAAGGCCGGTGTGGCCAGGCCTTGAAGTGTAAATTGGTGGAGCTAGACGGGATCGAACCGTCGACCTCTTGCATGCCATGCAAGCGCTCTCCCAGCTGAGCTATAGCCCCTCATCGTTGATGTCATCGCTGAGGACGGGGCGAATCTTAAGGGCGTATCGAAAGCCTGTCAAACTTATTTTTGAAAAATTTCAAAATTTTTTGTCGGCATAACAACCACTTACCGCCCTCCCCCCGAAAAATCGGGGTTTCCCTCAACTGCAGGAGCTGGCTTGCCAGCGAAGGCGGCCGCAGGATCGATGCAAGCTGCAAGGTCGCTTCGCCAGCAAGCCGGCTCCTACAAGGTCAGGCACGTGGGATCAGGCAATAGCGCCCAACAGCTTTTCCCACTCTTTGTTTTCTTTCTTCGACACGCCACCCAACAGGTCGATGGCCTGGCGCAGACGGAAACGGGTCAGGTCCGGACCGAGGATTTCCATCGCATCGAGCACCGATACCGAACTGGCTTGACCGGTAATCGCGGCGAACATCAGTGGCATGGCATCACGCAGCTTCAGCTCCAGGGACTCCACCACAGCCTGAATGGTCGCGGTGATGTTGTCTTTCTCCCACTGACGCAGGCTTTCGAGCTTCCACAGGATCAACTGCATCAACTGCCGAACCTGATCACCCGAGAGCTTCTTCGATTCGAACAGCTTGGCATCAGGGTTCACGCCACCGGCAAAGAAGAACCCGGCCAGCGGTGCAACCTGGCTGAAGGTTTCAACCCGGCCCTGCACGTGCGGCGCGATCTTCATCATGTAGTCGGAGTTGAATGCCCATTTCTGCACGCGCGCGGCGAATTCTTCCACCGGCAGGTCGCGCAGCCATTGGCCGTTGAGCCACGAGAGCTTCTCGATGTCGAAAATCGGCCCGCCAAGGGAAACGCGTTTCAGATCGAAGTTGTCGACCATTTCCTGCAGCGAGAACTTCTCGCGCTCGTCCGGCATCGACCAACCCATGCGGCCCAGGTAGTTGAGCATCGCCTCAGGCATGAAGCCCATGCGCTCGTAGAAGGTCACCGAGGTCGGGTTCTTGCGCTTGGACAGCTTGCTCTTGTCCGGGTTACGCAGCAGCGGCATGTAGCATAGCTCTGGTTGTTCCCAGCCGAAATACTCGTACAACAGGATCAGTTTCGGCGCCGATGGCAGCCACTCTTCACCGCGCAATACGTGGGTGATGCCCATCAAGTGGTCGTCGACCACGTTGGCCAGGAAGTACGTCGGCAAGCCGTCGGTCTTCATCAGGACCTGCATGTCCATGCGGTCCCACGGGATTTCCACGTCGCCACGCAACATGTCAGGCACTACGCAGACACCTTCGCTCGGCACTTTCATGCGGATCACATGCGGCTCGCCGGCAGCGAGACGACGAGCGACTTCTTCCTTGGACAGCAACAGCGCACGACCGTCGTAACGCGGGGTTTCGCCGCGAGCCATTTGCTCGGCGCGCATCTGGTCCAGCTCTTCGGCGGTGCAGAAGCACGGGAAGGCATGGCCCATGTCGACCAGTTGCTGGCAGTACTTCTGGTAAATGTCGCCGCGCTCGCTTTGACGATACGGACCGTGCGGACCGCCGACGTCCGGGCCTTCACTCCAGTCGATGCCCAACCAGCGCAGGGCGTCGAAAATCTGCTGCTCGGACTCGCGGGTCGAACGCAATTGGTCAGTGTCTTCGATCCGCAGGATGAACTCACCGCCATGCTGCTTGGCAAAGCAGTAGTTGAACAGTGCGATGTAAGCGGTACCTACGTGGGGGTCCCCGGTAGGCGATGGCGCGATGCGAGTGCGGACGGTGGTCATGGCATGTCTCGAAAAGAATAAAAAGCGAAGATCAAAGCGAACTTCAAACAAGAGCCGAATGGTAACAGGCGACGTACGCCCCGCTCCAGCGAACAGGGCATTTAAGCCAAGGTTGCGTCTCCAGCCCCCGTATGGCGCGGTGAATGGCTGGATATCAGCCGATGCCATTTACCGTTTATCGGCTGTATGCCAGATTGACCTGCTGATAACTTTCCTTACATATTCTCGACTACAGTTTGCCCCATGCCTGCCCAACTCAAGCGTCGCCTGTCCATTTTCCTGTTGATCGTCCTACTGATTGCCGGGGGCTTCTTTGCCCATTGGTTCTTCAAGGGACGGTTTTATGAAAGCACTGACAACGCCTATGTGCAGGGCGAGATCACCCGTGTGTCGAGCCAATTGGGCGCGCGCATCGATCAAGTATTGGTGCAGGACAACCAGCACGTCGAGAAAGGCCAGTTACTGATCAAGCTCGAAGGCGATGACTTCCGCCTCGCCGTCGACCGCGCCAACGCAACCCTTGCCACCCGCCAGGCCGAACGTCTGCAAGCCCAGAGCAAGCTGACCCAACAAGGCAGCCTGATTGCCGCCAGCGATGCGCAAGTCGCGTCCAGCCAGGCCAGCCTTGGTCGTTCACAGATCGACCTGACCCGCGCCGAAACCTTACGTAAACCTGGCTATATCTCAGAGGAGCGCGTAACCACCCTCTCCGCCGATAACCACATTGCCCGCTCGCAATTGGCCAAGGCCCAGGCGGATGCCCAGGGCCAGCGCCAGCAGATCAATGCGCTGAACGCTGAAATCAAACGCCTCGACGCCCAAATCGCCAACGCCAGGACTGACCTGGCCCAGGCCGAGCTGAACCTGACGCGCAGTGAAATCCACGCGCCGATCAGCGGCCTGATCGGTCAGCGTGCCGCGCGCAATGGCCAATATGTGCAGGCTGGCGCTTATCTGCTGTCGATCGTGCCTGATGAAGACATCTGGATTCAGGCCAATTTCAAAGAAACCCAGATCGGCCACATGCAGCCCGGCCAGAAAGCCGAGCTGACCTTCGATGCGTATGGCGACACGCCGATCGAAGCGCGGGTCGACAGCCTGTTCGCCGCCTCGGGCGCGCAGTTCAGCCTGTTGCCGCCGGACAATGCCACCGGCAACTTCACCAAGGTCGTTCAACGGATTCCGGTCAAACTGACCTTCGCCGCCGATAATCCACTGCATGGCAAAATCCGCCCGGGCATGTCGGTCACCGCAAAAGTGAACATCAAAGACTCCCCTGTCGATGGCCGGTGATCAACTGATCCGCCCGGTCGGGGAACCGACGCGGCGGGACTGGATTGCGGTGATGAGCGTGATGCTCGGCGCCTTTATGGCGGTGCTGGATATCCAGATCACCAACTCCTCGCTCAAGGACATTCAGGGCGCACTGTCGGCCACCCTGGAAGAAGGCTCATGGATTTCTACCTCGTACCTGGTGGCGGAAATCATCATGATCCCGCTGACCGCCTGGCTGGTGCAGCTATTGTCGGCGCGGCGCCTGGCGGTGTGGGTGTCCCTCGGTTTCCTGGTCGCGTCCTTGCTGTGTTCCATGGCCTGGAGCCTGGAAAGCATGATCGTCTTCCGCGCCCTTCAAGGCTTCACCGGCGGCGCGCTGATTCCGCTGGCGTTCACCCTCACACTGATCAAACTCCCGGAGCATCACCGCGCCAAAGGCATGGCCATGTTCGCCATGACCGCCACCTTCGCGCCCTCCATCGGCCCGACACTGGGCGGCTGGCTGACGGAGAACTGGGGTTGGGAATATATCTTCTACATCAACATTCCACCCGGGCTGATCATGATCGCCGGCCTGTTGTACGGTCTGGAAAAGAAAGAAGCGCACTGGGAACTGCTCAAAAGCACCGACTACGCCGGCATCGTCACCCTGGGCGTCGGTCTCGGCTGTCTGCAGGTGTTTCTGGAGGAAGGCCATCGCAAGGACTGGCTTGAATCGAGCCTGATCGTGAGCCTGGGCAGCATCGCGCTGATCAGTCTGATCACCTTTGTGATCGTGCAGTTTTCCAAACCCAATCCGTTGATCAACCTGGGCATCCTCGGCAATCGCAATTTCGGCCTGTCGAGTATTTCCAGTATCGGGATGGGTGTCGGGCTGTATGGCTCTATCTATCTATTGCCGCTGTACCTGGCGCAGATCCAGAACTACAACGCCCTGCAGATCGGTGAAGTGATCATGTGGATGGGCGTACCGCAGCTGTTTCTGATTCCGCTGGTGCCCAAGCTGATGAAATACATCTCGCCGAAATGGCTGTGCACGCTGGGTTTCGGGTTGTTCGGCCTGGCGAGTTTTTCGTCCGGGGTGCTGAACCCGGACTTTGCCGGGCCACAGTTCAATCAGATCCAGATCATCCGCGCCCTGGGCCAGCCGCTGATCATGGTCACCATTTCGTTGATCGCCACCGCGTACATCCTGCCGCAAGACGCCGGGTCCGCTTCTAGCCTGTTCAACATCCTGCGCAACCTCGGCGGCGCCATTGGCATCGCCCTCCTCGCCACACTGCTGGATGCGCGCACCAAGACCTATTTTGACTACTTGCGCGAATCCATCGTGCCGAGCAACCCGCAGGTTGCCGAACGTATTGCGTCACTCACCGACCGCTTGGGCAATGAGACGGCGGCGCTGGGCAAGCTCAGCGAGATTGCCCATCAACAGGCGTCGATCATGGCTTACAACGATGCGTTTCACTTTGTCGGGATTGCGCTGGGGATCAGCATGTTGGCAGTGTTGTTGACCAAGAAGCTGCCGGAAGGATTGAAGGCTGGCGAGGCGCACTAAGACCGTAGTGTCCCATCGCGGGCAAGCCCGCTCCCACCATGATTACGGGTGTTCACAAATTCTGTGTCCCCCAGACCCAGTGGGAGCGGGCTTGCCCGCGATGAGGCCCCGTCAGGCGGTAAAGATCAAACAGTGATCAACCGCTCACGCAACTTGGTGATTTCATCGCGCATCTGCGCTGCGGCTTCGAACTCCAGATCACGCGCCAACGCATACATCTTCTCTTCCAGCCCCTTGATGCGCTTGGCAATCTCGCCCGGCGAGCGCAGTTCCGCTTCGTACCTGGCGTTCTCTTCGGCGGCCTTGGCCATGCCCTTGCGCTTCTTGCTGCGCGAACCCGGCACGGTGGCGCCTTCCATGATGTCGGCAACGTCCTTGAACACGCCTTTGGGCGTGATGCCGTTGGCCAGGTTGAAGGCGATCTGCTTGTCGCGACGACGCTCGGTTTCGCCGATCGCCCGCTCCATGGAGCCGGTGATCCGGTCGGCATACAAAATCGCCCGACCGTTGAGGTTACGCGCCGCCCGGCCGATGGTCTGGATCAACGAACGCTCGGAACGCAGGAAGCCTTCCTTGTCGGCATCGAGAATCGCCACCAGCGAGACTTCCGGCATGTCCAGGCCTTCGCGCAGCAAGTTGATCCCCACCAGCACATCGAAAGTACCGAGGCGCAAATCGCGGATGATCTCGACCCGCTCCACGGTGTCGATGTCCGAGTGCAGGTAGCGCACGCGCACGCCGTGATCGGCCAGGTAGTCGGTCAAATCCTCGGCCATGCGCTTGGTCAGCGTGGTGACCAGCACCCGCTCTTCCAGCGCGACGCGCTTGGTGATTTCCGACAACAAATCGTCGACCTGGGTCAGTGCCGGGCGGATCTCGATTTGCGGGTCGACCAGACCGGTCGGACGCACCACCATGTCAATGACACGCCCGGCGTGCTCGGCTTCATAGTTGCCCGGTGTCGCCGAGACGAAAATCGTCTGCGGGCTGATGCTTTCCCATTCGTCGAAACGCATCGGCCGGTTGTCCAGCGCCGATGGCAGGCGGAAACCGTATTCCACCAGCGTCTCTTTACGGGAGCGGTCACCCTTATACATCGCGCCAACCTGCGGCACGCTGACGTGGGATTCGTCGATCACCAACAAGGCGTCGGCCGGCAGGTAATCGTAAAGGGTCGGCGGCGGCGCGCCGGCTTCACGGCCGGACAGGTAGCGCGAGTAGTTTTCGATGCCGTTGCAGTAGCCCAGCTCGAGGATCATCTCCAGGTCGAATCGGGTGCGTTGCTCCAGGCGCTGCGCCTCCACCAATTTATTGTTGGAGCGCAGGTATTCCAGGCGTTCCTTCAATTCGACCTTGATGCCCTCGACGGCGCCCATCAGGGTTTCCCGTGGCGTCACGTAGTGGCTTTTCGGGTAGAAGGTGAAACGCGGCAGTTTGCGGATGACCTCGCCAGTCAGCGGATCGAAGGCCGACAGGCTTTCCACCTCGTCGTCGAACAGTTCGATGCGGATCGCTTCGAAGTCGGATTCCGCCGGGTGGATATCGATCACGTCGCCACGCACCCGGAAAGTCGCTCGGGCGAAATCCATGTCGTTGCGGGTGTATTGCAGGTCCGCCAAACGGCGCAGCAATTCACGCTGGTCGAGCCGATCGCCGCGATCCACGTGCAACACCATCTTGAGATAGGTTTCCGGGCTACCCAGACCGTAGATGCACGACACGGTGGTGACGATGATCGCGTCCTTGCGCTCAAGCAACGCCTTGGTCGCGGAAAGTCGCATCTGTTCGATGTGATCGTTGATCGAGGCGTCTTTCTCGATGAAGGTGTCCGAGGACGGCACGTAGGCTTCAGGCTGATAGTAGTCGTAGTAGGAAACGAAATACTCCACGGCGTTGTTCGGGAAGAACGCCTTGAACTCCCCGTACAACTGCGCCGCCAGGGTCTTGTTCGGTGCCAGCACCAGCGTCGGACGCTGCACCTGGGCGATCACGTTGGCGATGCTGAAGGTCTTGCCCGAGCCGGTCACACCGAGCAGCGTCTGGTGCGCCAACCCGGCTTCGATGCCCTCGACCATCAGGCGAATGGCTTCCGGCTGATCGCCAGCGGGCTCGAAACGGGTGACTAGCTGAAATTCAGACATGTAAAACCTCTGGGATCACGCTTGCCGGCAAAACCGGCGCGAACGAGAAAGACCGCAAACGACCGATGTCGCCCGAGGAAAAAACTGGATTGCGCTCAATGTGGAGCCGATTGCCATCGCTTTCAAGGCAAACGTCTTACATCACGTAAAGCCTTGGACGACACCAATCGACTAACGGTCGAAAAATAATCGGAAAAACTTACCTTAAAAGCCGAATCGTCTGTCGCCATCGATCGCAGATGGCCTCTATACTAGCTCCCCGTTTGTGCACCGCTCTAGTGCATTCGGCTGGAGCGCGACACGTCCCTCCATTCTCCATTCAGAGCCGCCGCAAAAATGAGCCTGTTCTCCGCTGTCGAAATGGCACCACGCGATCCAATCCTGGGCCTCAACGAAGCATTCAACGCCGATACCCGTACCAATAAGGTCAACCTGGGCGTCGGTGTTTATTGCAACGAGGAGGGGAAAATTCCACTCCTGCGCGCCGTTGTCGAAGCCGAAACCATTCGCGTCGCTCAACACGCTTCCCGTGGCTACCTGCCAATCGACGGCATCGCCGCCTACGACCAGGCCGTGCAAAAACTGCTGTTCGGCAATGATTCGCCACTGATCGCTTCCGGCCGCGTCCTCACCACCCAGGCTGTTGGTGGTACCGGCGCGCTGAAAATCGGTGCCGACTTCCTCAAGCAACTGCTGCCGAACGCGGTTGTGGCGATCAGCGACCCGAGCTGGGAAAACCACCGCGCATTGTTCGAAACCGCCGGTTTCCCGGTGCAGAACTATCGCTACTACGACGCCGCGACCCATGACGTGAACCGCGTCGGCCTGCTGGAAGACCTGAACGCCCTGCCAAACGGTTCGATCGTTGTGCTGCACGCTTGCTGCCACAACCCGACCGGCGTTGACCTGAGCCCGGCGGACTGGAAAAACGTTCTGGACGTCGTGAAAGCGAAAAACCATGTGCCATTCCTCGACATGGCGTATCAAGGTTTCGGCGATGGCATCGACGAAGACGCCGCTGCCGTGCGTCTATTCGCGGAATCGGGCCTGACCTTCTTCGTCTCCAGCTCGTTCTCCAAATCGTTCTCGCTGTACGGCGAGCGCGTTGGCGCCCTGTCGATCGTCAGCGAATCGAAAGAAGAAAGCGCGCGCGTGCTGTCGCAAGTCAAACGCGTGATCCGCACCAACTACTCCAACCCGCCGACCCACGGTGCAAGCATCGTTGCCGCGGTACTGAACAGCCCGGAACTGCGCGCCCAGTGGGAAGCGGAACTGGCCGAAATGCGCCTGCGCATTCGCGGCATGCGCACCCAGATGGTCGAGACCCTGGCGAAAAACGCACCGCAGCGTGATTTCAGCTTCGTCGGTCGTCAGCGTGGCATGTTCTCGTACTCCGGCCTGAGCGTTGAGCAGGTTCACCGTCTGCGCAACGAGTTCGGCATTTACGCGCTGGACACCGGTCGTATCTGCGTGGCTGCGTTGAACCAGAGCAACATCAAGGCTGTGACGGACGCGATCGTTCAGGTGATCTGAACCGCGCCGTGATGCGAAAAACGGGAAGCCATTGGGCTTCCCGTTTTTTATTTGTCGCAGATAAATCTCAAAGCGGCGACCGAGCCCTTAAACTGCACGCTATCTGCTGTAGGAGCCGGCTTGCTGGCGATGGCGATCAGTCAATATCCATGTTGAATGTTATGGCCTCTTCGCCAGCAAGCCGGCTCCTGCAGGTTTTGTGTACACCCGAGAATTCGAAAGAGAACCCACATGAAAAACGATGACCTTCGCGCAGACCGCGATGACCTTGACGACCTGGATCGCTTTACTCCTCGCGCCCCGGCCAAACAACGCAGCAACAACCTGGTGATGCAAGTCGCTGCCGGCGTGTTTCTCGGCGGCCTGGCCCTGTGGCTGGTGCAACTGGGCGCCACGGCGCTCTACGCCAAACTGATGATGGGCACGATCACTTTCGGCGGTTAAGCCAACTCGGTCGCGCGCTGGCTGGCGGCGTCGTCATAGGCGACGTAAAGCGATTCCGCGACCTGGCTCTTGATCGCCTTGGTGCTTTCCAGGCCCAGGACAAATCCCTCGGCCTTGCCTCCTGCGCGATTCAACTCATCGGCGGTGCTAGCCTGAGTGATCGCGTCGAAGAGTTTTTCGGCATGCGGGCCGACCCCTTTGGGCAGACTGATCTGAGCGATGCTCATGCGAGCACCTCGTTGTTTCGAGACGTTGTAGGGGTCAAACGGGTCATGGCGCGTACCTTTTCGGCGAATGGCCGGCAGCGCGTGTTACCACTTCCGGGTCGTCATGTTAGCCCCCTGGGACGATTACGGTAACCGCCAATCACCGATAAACCACCGTCTGTCCCGATGAATCCGTCAACTAGCTATCAGGCGCTTGACTTCTCTTTTTGAATCAGTAACATAGGCGCCATTCCGCGATAGCTCAGTTGGTAGAGCAAGTGACTGTTAATCACTGGGTCCCTGGTTCGAGTCCAGGTCGTGGAGCCATATAAGGTTTGGAGATCAACATCTCCGGACAACAAAAAACCCGCCTTATGGCGGGTTTTTTTGTGCTCGCGTTTCCTGCTCACGCCTGAGACTTCATCGTCTGCTTCGGCAACTCTCCAAACCGCTGCCGATAGTAATTGGCAAATCGCCCCACATGCCCGAAGCCGAACTCCAGCGCCACTTCCGTCACGCTGGAATGCGGCTTCGCCAGCAAGCATTCCCGGGCCGCTTCAAGGCGTAATCCGCGCAGGCGATCCATCGGGCTTTGACCGTATTCGCGCTGGCACAAAGTGTTCAAGCTGCGAATGCTCACCCCGGTGGCAACCGCCAGTTCAGCCAGGGTAATGCCCTGGACAAGGTGCTCGCGCATACACGCGTCGATTTTTTGCAGCTGGCGCGTGGGCTGTCGTGGCGAAGGCGAGTCGTGTTGCGCAACGCCACAATGGCTGAGCAGAAACAGCGGCAGGCTTTGCTCCAGATGCTGCAACCAGCGCGAAGGTGTCGCGCTCGCCTCGCCCTCGGGCAAATGCTCCAGCAACTCGCTGACCAGTCGAAACCAGCGCATCGCCAGTGGCCGTTGCAAGCGGCTGACCGGCGCCAAGGTGAAGCCCGCTGGCAAATCATCGCCCAGTGCGTTCTGGCTGGCGTCGAGCAACGCCCGCGGCAGTTTCAGGATCAGTTGCTCGCAGCCCTCCTCCCACACCACTCGCGCCTGCTCACGCGGGGACAGGATCGCCACTTCGCCAGGGCTGACGCCATAGCTCATGCCGTCGGACTCCAGGGTGGCGCTGCCGCGCAGCGGCATTTGTACCAGCACGAAATCTTCGAACGGCTGCGGGCGGATTTCTACCTGGCCGCCGTAGCGCAGCGCATACAGTTCGCAACTGGCGACCTGGCCACGATAGAACGCCGTATCGACACCGCCCCGCGGCCAATCCAGTTCATGTTCCACCAGCACTTGCCTCATCAAGCGCTGGGTTTCCTGCGCCGAGCGACTGGTGAAGACCGGCTCGCGGCACATCAGCGACAAGTTCAGGCCCACACTGTTGGCGGTGGCCGCGTGTAGAGTCGTCATTTCAAAGCGACCGGTTGCGACGGGCTTCGCTGCGTTGCAGGGTGGCGCTGGGCGTTTCGTTGAACAGCTTGCGGTATTCGCTGGCGAACCGGCCCAGATGCGAGAACCCCCAGCACATGGCGATCACGGAGATATTGCGCACCGAGGCGTCTTCGAGGATTTCCTGGCGCACGGCGCCGAGGCGATACTTTTTCAGGTAAGCCATGGGCGATACGCCCAGGTGCTTGCGAAAACCCTCGAACAATTTGAAGCGCGACACACCTGCCGCCGCTTCGATGTCTTCCAGGTGAATGTCCTCGCGGGCGTTGCTTTCGATGAAGTCTTTGGCGCGCACCAGGTAATACGGCAACTTCACGCCCAGTTGCTCACGCAATTCGGCACTGTAGTTGTTGGGCTGGGAAAGAATGAGGCCCTTGATCAGCGCGCTTTCGATATCGCGGGTGAAGAACACCTGATTGAACAGGTCATGGCCGCGCTCCATCTCATCGATGTAGTAACGGGCCAGTCGCCACCAGGAGGCAGAGGCGCCGTTGACTGCGTCCATCACCGGATCGAACTTCACCGGCATGTCCAGCGGACGTTGCAGCATGCCTTCCAGAGTCTGGCGCATGGCCATGCGGGTGATCACCACGGAAATCTTGTGGCAGTCACCGGCCATGCTCAGTGACTGGGTTTCGTGGGGCGTCACGATCAGCCCCTGATCCTGATTGGAGTGCAGCCGGCGGCCATCCTTGATCAGCTCCTGCTCGCCGCGAATCGGCAGGCTGAGGCTATAGCAGTTGAGGTGTTCAGCGTCCTCGACGCCGATGGTCACATCGGTGCCGTATTCCATGCGACCCAGGGTCGTGGACATGGATTTGAACACATTGGCCTTGTGGTGAAACTGAATCCGGTTCGGCTGGCTGGTCTGCAATTCATGCGGCCCGCAAATGCCGGCCATCCACGCACGGGCACCGGCCAGGTCGTAGCGATCTATGCGGATATCTCGAAACTGAACAACATTTGGTTCGGTCATGTCAGTACACCCACGGCAATGGACATCGACACGCTCTTCGGCGCGTATTCTCATTGGGTTTGCAAGGGCTATGCCCAGCCGGTGCGAACAGGCGAAATCCGCACTTTTCGGCTAACAATCGGACACTATCCGGATATTGAACGCGTTGCGCGGCGTTGATGTGCACAGCCAGGGTGCCATAACGGGTCGACGCCTCGGGTAAAACGCTACCCAAGGCGTCACTTCAGCGCACAACGGCTTGCCATTTCAGGGCAGGACGTTACCAAAATTTCCATGTGTAGGTCGTGATCAGGCGGTTCTCTACCCAGTCATTGCCGTGGCTGAATTTGGAAACGACGTTGCCGGCCTCCACGCCCACACCTTTGAGCGGCCCGCTTTGCACGACATACGACAGCACCAGGTCGCGTTCCTGTTCCGCCGCCTGGCTGAGGTTGTCGCCTCGGTCCACCGACGTCCCCTTGAAGTAGCGGGTCATGAAATTCAGGCCTGGCACGCCCATCGCGGCAAAGTCGTAGTCATAACGAACCTGCCAGGATTTTTCGTTGGGCTTGATGAACCCCACCCGCGACCAGTTCACCAGAAACGGCTGCGGTACATAACCGCCCAGGGTCGGGAAGTTGCTGTCGCCAAGCATGCGCTGGTAGCCCACGCCGAACCGGTGCCCGCCCTTTTTCAGCGAGGTCATGGCGCCATAGGAGCTGTTGTCGATGTCGCCGTAAAGGGCGTCGCCCTCTTCGTTGTTGTTGAAGTAACGCAGGTCGGTCTTCAGGCCATAACCGTTACCCAGGTCTGCCAGATGGGTGATGCCCAGGTAGTGCTGCTGGTAGATGTCTTCCAGTTGCGCATAAAAGTAAGAACCGGTCAGCGACGGGGTGAAGGCATAGCTGGCACCGGCGAGGTTGAGGCCGTCACTGCCGTGGCGCACACCGGAGCCCGTCTGCAGGTACAGCTTTTCGTAGTTGGAAGAGTTACGCGCACCGATTTCCGTCAGCCGTCCGGCGGTCAGCGTCAGGCCGTCGATCTCCTTGGATTCGAGCAGGCCACCGCGATAGGTCGTGACCAATTGGCGAGAGTCGTCAATGATCACCACCGGCAGAAACGGTCGCAGCTCACCGACTTTCAACTCGGTTTTCGAATAGCGCATTTTCAGCGTTGCACCGCCGCGGCCATATTCATCGGCCTGCTCCTGACGGCTTTGGCTGTAAGGGATGATGGTGTCATCGCCCCGCCCGCCACCGCCGTCCAGTCGATAGGCGTATTGCACCTCCGCATCCACACCAAACTGCACCGGGCCTTCGGTGTAGCCGGAGGCGAAACGCAGGTCGAAACCCTGGGTCCAACTGCCCACTCGCGAACGGGGCGGGTTGTCGCCCTTGAAGTCCCGATCAATGTAGAAGTTACGGGTGCCCAGGCTCAGCTTGCTGTCATTGACGACATCCGCCTGCGCCAATAAGGGTGTCAACAAGCCAACTGTTTGAACTCCCCGAACTAGCCACGACTTATGCAACATATTATTTCTTCCCCCTGCCGCTTATTGAGCAGCGCATGAATAGAAGGCACTTCGGGTACAGAACCCTGGGCCATGAGTAATGGCAGTTTTTAGTGACCTGAAGCGAGACACTCTGCTGGTGCTTCGATTGAAATTAAGCCGCAACAAGTTCGTCAGCGGCTATCCCGTTACTAAATGACAAATAGCCACTTGCTCAGCCGCTTGGCGCGGCAACAACCAGTAATTACGGGGGTTCTATCGCCAACAACCGAGGTGACTGCTTATTTTCCGGATGAGTTTCCACTAATAAGCGGATAGACCCTGTCGGCTACGACGGCATTAAATGAAGGCGTGAATTAGCCCATTGGCCGAGGACTGGGAAATGACAACTGCACGAAGTGTCGAACAGTGGAAAAGTTATATAGAAAGTTGCCTGGACTTCCGCCCGCAAGACGGTGTTTATCGCATTGCCCGCGATATGTTTACCGACCCGGAACTGTTCGATCTGGAAATGGAATTGATTTTCGAGAAGAACTGGATCTACGCCTGCCACGAAAGCGAGATCGCCAATAATCACGACTTCATGACAATGCGCGCCGGCCGTCAGCCGCTGATCATCACGCGCGATGGTGAAGGTCGTCTCAACGCCCTGATCAACGCCTGCCAGCACCGCGGCACCACCCTCACCCGCGTCGGCAAAGGTAACCAGTCGACCTTCACCTGCCCCTTCCACGCCTGGTGCTACAAAAGCGACGGCCGCCTGGTGAAGGTCAAGGCGCCGGGGGAATACCCCGAAGGTTTCGACAAGGCCACCCGCGGCCTGAAAAAGGCCCGTATCGAAAGCTACAACGGCTTTGTGTTCGTCAGCCTCAACGTGGAAGGCACCGACACCCTCGAAGACTTCCTCGGTGACGCCAAGGTGTTCTTCGACATGATGGTGGCGCAGTCGCCGACCGGTCAGCTCGAAGTGCTGCCGGGCAAGTCGGCCTACACCTACGACGGCAACTGGAAACTGCAGAACGAGAACGGTCTGGACGGTTATCACGTCAGCACCGTCCACTACAACTACGTGGCCACCGTTCAGCATCGCCAGCAGGTCAACGCCGAGAAAGGCCTGACCGCCAGCGACACCCTGGACTACAGCAAGCTGGGCGCGGGCGACAAGGAAACCGATGACGGCTGGTTCGCCTTCCACAACGGCCACAGCGTGCTGTTCAGCGACATGCCCAACCCCGCCGTGCGCCCGGGCTACGCCAGCATCATGCCGCGCCTGGTCGAGGAACACGGCCAAGGCAAAGCCGAATGGATGATGCACCGCCTGCGCAACCTCAACGTCTACCCGAGCATGTTCTTCCTCGACCAGATCAGCTCGCAGTTGCGGATCATCCGCCCGCTGGCCTGGAACAAGACCGAGATCAACAGCTTCTGCCTGGGCGTCGTCGGCGAGTCGGACGCGGATCGGGAAAACCGCATTCGTCAGTTCGAAGACTTCTTCAACGTGTCCGGCATGGGCACCCCCGATGACCTGGTGGAGTTCCGTGAAGCCCAGCGTGGCTTCCAGGCACGCCTGGAGCGCTGGAGCGACATTTCCCGCGGTCAGGGCAAGTGGGTCGAAGGCCCGACCCGCAACAGCAAAACCATTGGCATCGCTCCAGCCCTGACCGGCACCGAGTTCACCCATGAAGGCCTGTACGTCAACCAGCACGCCAACTGGCAGCGCTTTTTGCTTGAAGGCCTGGAGCGCAAAGCGGCCGAACAACAACCGTTGAAACTGCGTGAGGTGTGAACATGAATTCGCAACTGCAATACCGCGTCGAGCAATTTCTTTACCGCAAGGCCGAGGCCTGTGATGCCCAGGACTGGGACACCTACCTCGACATGTTCAGCGACGACAGCGAATTCCACCTGCCGCAATGGGACTCCGAACACGTCTACACCACCGATCCGAAAAAAGGCATGTCGCTGATCTATTACCCCAACCGCGGCGGCCTGGAGGACCGGGTGTTCCGCATTCGTACCGGCAAGGCGGCGTCGACCATTCCGATGCCGCGCACCCTGCACCTGATCAGCAACGTGCGCATCGCGCCGCTGCAGGACGATGAGCTGGAGGTGCGCGTCAACTGGAGCACCCTCTATTACCGCATGCAGACCGCCGAGCAGTTCTTCGGCCACGCCACGTACCGTCTGCGCCCCGACGGCGAGAGCTGGAAAATCGCCCGCAAACACGTGGTGCTGCTCAACGACACGATCAACTCCGTGCTCGATTTCTACCATCTCTGAACCCTGCGGATTAACGCTCATGACGTACAAGGTCGCCTTCAGTTTCGCCGACGGCAAAACACGCTTCTGCAACGTGCAGAACAATGAAATCCTGCTCGACGCGGCCCTGCGCAGCGGGATCAAGATTCCGTTGGATTGCCGCGAAGGGGTTTGCGCGACCTGCCAGGGCCGCTGTGAATCCGGGCAGTACACCCAGGACTACGTGGACGATGAAGCCTTGTCGGCCAGCGACCTGGCCGAGCGCAAGGTGCTGACCTGCCAGACGCGCGTGCAGTCGGACGCGGCCTTCTACTTCGACTTCGATTCCAGCCTCTGCGGCAGTAACGGCCCGAGCAGTCTGCAAGGCATTGTGAGCGAGGTGCGGCAGGTCTCGCCGACCACCGCCATCGTGCACGTGGAAGTCGGCGCAGCGGGCGCGGCGCTGGACTATCTGCCGGGGCAATACGCTCGCCTGAAAGTACCGGGCACCGAACATCGGCGCTCGTATTCCTTTGCCTGCGCACCGGGCAGCAGCAACCTGCAGTTTCTGATTCGCTTGCTGCCCAGCGGCGTGATGACCGACTACGTGCGCGATCGTTGCCAGGTCGGCGACGTGATCCACATGGAAGCGCCGTTGGGCGCTTTCTACCTGCGCCATATCGACCGGCCGCTGGTGATGGTCGCCGGCGGCACCGGGTTGTCGGCGTTCCTTGGCATGCTCGACCAGATTGCCGAGCAGCAAGGCTGCGGCTACCCTGTGCACCTGTATTACGGCGTGCGCGAGGCCGAGGACCTGTGCGAGGTTTCGCGCATCGAGGCCTATGCCGCCCGGATCCCGGGGTTCCGTTTCACGCCCGTGGTCAGCAATCCAAACCCCGACTGGCCGGGCAAGACCGGCTACATCGCCGAACACCTCGAATTGGCCGAAATGCGCGACCAGCCGTTCGACCTGTACCTGTGCGGCCCGCCGCCAATGGTCGAGTCGATCAAGGACTGGCGCCAGCAGCACGGCCTGGACCAAAGCCGCCTTTACCTGGAGAAGTTCACCGAGAGCAACAGCTGACGCAGCACCCCATAACAACAATCAATCGGCCCGTCCGAATACTGAATCACTGCCCTCATCGACATCTACCGTGCGTTGGCACGACCTACTTCATAGGCCGCCTCATGAAAAACCTGGTATTGCGTGCATGTCTGGCAACCTCCCTCTGCGCAGCGACGGCTGCCCAGGCCGTGGAGCCTGTCCGAATCGGCTTCATCACCACCCTTTCCACCCCCGCCGGCTACCTGGGCGAAGACTCGCGTGACGGCTTCCAACTGGCGATCGATCAGGAAGGCGGCAAGCTCGGCGGCGTGCCGGTGCAACTCATCGTGGAAGATGATGGCCTGCAACCGGCCAAGGCCAAGCAGATCGCCGACCGCATGAGCCTGGACGGCATCTCGCTGTACACCGGGGTGATTTTTTCCAACGTGCTGGCGGCCGTGATCAACACCGCCACCAAGGACGGTTTCTACGTCAGCAACAACACCGCGCCCTCGACCCTGGCCGGTGAAAAGTGCATGGCCAACTACTTCGTCGGCTCCTACCAGAACGACACCCCTCACGAAATGGCCGGTGTCGCGGCCAACGAACTGGGCTACAAGAAAATGGTGATCCTGGCGCCCAACTATCAGGGCGGCCGTGACGCACTGGCCGGGTTCAAGCGCACCTTCAAGGGCGAGGTGACGGAGATCTACACCAAGCTCAACCAGCTGGATTTCTCGGTGGAACTGGCGCGCGTACGTTCACTGACGCCGGATGCGATTTTCCAGTTTCACCCGGGTGGCGGCGGCATCAACTTTGCCAAGCAATACGGCGGCTCGGGCCTGTCGGCGCACATCCCGATGGTGGTGCCGGTGTTCTCCATGGATGAACGCATGCTCGCCGCCGTCGGCGATGTGGCCAAGGGCACCAACGTCGTCACCCTCTGGAACCCGCAATCGGACAACCCGGCCAACCAGGCTTTCATCAAAGCCTTCACCGAAAAATACAAGCGCGCCCCGACGGTGTATGCGGCCCAGACTTATGACACGGCACGCCTGATCGGTGCCGCCCTGAAAACCTCCCAGGGCAATCTGAAGGACCAGCCGGCCTTCCGCACGGCGATGAAGAACGTCCAGTTCGACTCCATTCGCGGCGACTTCAGCTTCGCCCAGAACCAGCACCCGGTGATCGACTGGTACTTGCTGCAAGTGCAGACCGGCGCCGACGGCAAGCTGGTCGAAGTGCCGATCAGGACCCTGGCGACCCGCCACGTCGACAGCTACGCCGCTCAATGCTCGATCTGACCGGCACCTGAGCCCTGTCCTCGCCCCGCAGTACCGCTGCGGGGCGTTTTCGTGAGGAACGCAGTCATGTTATTGCTCGAACAGATTCTCAACGGCCTGCAATACAGCGCGTTGCTGTTTTTGCTGGCCTCAGGCCTGACCCTGATTTTCGGCATCATGGGCGTGATCAACCTGGCCCACGGCGCCTTCTACATGGTCGGCGCGTTCTGTGCCGCCTACACCGCCATGGCCACCGGGTCGTTCTGGCTGGGCGGCCTGGCCGCGCTGATCGGCTCGGCCTGTTACGGTGCATTGATCGAAACCGCGATCATGCGCCGCCTCTACAATCGCGATCACCTGGATCAGGTGCTGGCGACGTTGGCCGTGGTGTTTTTCAGCAACGAACTGCTGACCCTGATCTTCGGCCGCAGCCCACCGGCGATGCCCACGCCCGAGTGGTATTCCAGTTTTGTCGAAGTGCTGCCCGGATTGATGTACCCGGTCAGCCGGCTGCTGTTCATCGCCGCAGGGCTGATCGTGGCGGTCGGCATGTGGCTGCTGATCAACCACACGCGCCTGGGCATGCTGATTCGCGCCGGTGCCGATGACCATGAAATGGTCGGCGCACTGGGGGTCAACATCGCCCGGCTGTACACCCTGGTCTTCGTGTTCGGCTGCGTGCTGTGCGGCCTGGCCGGTTTCATGGCGGCACCGCTGCTGTCGGTGGAAATCGGCATGGGTGAAAAGATCCTGATCACCACCTTCGTGGTCATCGTCGTCGGCGGTGTCGGCTCGGTGCGCGGTGCGTTGGTGGGGGCCTTGCTGATCGGCATGGTCGACAGCCTGGGCCGTGCCTACATCCCGCCGCTGCTGGACCAACTGCTGCCCAGCGAGACCAGCGGCACCCTGAGCGCCGGGCTGATTTCCGCCAGCGCCTACATCGTCATGGCCCTGGTGCTGCTGGTGCGCCCGCGCGGCCTGCTGCCGGCCCGCGCCTGAGGAGAACCCTATGTCACCACGCCTCATCATCGACCTTGCGTGCCTGGCGACCTTCGCCTGCATGCCGCTGCTGGCCCACTGGCTGCACGAGCCTTACCTGGTCAGCTTCTTCACCCGCCTCGCCATCTATGGCATGGCGGCCATCAGCCTGGACCTGCTGATCGGCTACGGCGCCATGGTCAGTTTCGGCCACGCGGCGTTCTTCGGCCTGGGCGGGTATATCGTCGGCATCGTGGCCTTTCATACCTCGCAAGGCATGCCGTTGTGGGGCTGGGAAGGCAGCAACAGCGCGCTGGTGGTGTGGCCACTGGCGCTGCTGGTGTGCGCGTTGCTTTCGCTGCTGGTGGGTTATCTGTCGCTGCGCACCAGCGGCGTGCAGTTCATCATGATCACATTGGCGTTCGGCCAGATGCTCTACTTCGTGCTCGGCTCGCTGTCGCTGTACGGCGGTGACGACGGCATTTTGCTCAACGAGCGCAATACCCTTGGCGTGCTGGACCTGGGTGACGCCAACCACTTCTACTACCTGTGCGTGGTCTTGCTGGCGGGCTGGTTGCTGCTGTGCCGGCGGCTGGTCAATTCGCGATTCGGTTTTGTCCTGCGCGGGCTCAAGCAGAGTGAACGGCGCAGCGTCAGCCTCGGCCTCAAACCCTTGCGCTATCGCCTCACGGCGTTTGTGATCGCCGGCACCGGCGGTGGTCTGGCGGGAATTCTGTGGGCCAACTACGCGCTGTTTGTCAGCCCCGACATGGGTGCCTGGCACAAGTCCGGCGAGCTGATGGCGATGGTGATTCTCGGCGGCGTCGGCACCCTGCTCGGCCCACTGCTGGGCGCGGCCACTTACCTGGGACTTGAACAGGTGCTGAGCCAGTGGACCGAGCACTGGATGCTGATCTTCGGCCCCCTGCTGTTGCTGGTGGTGCTGTTCGGCAAGAAAGGCGTCTACGGATTGCTGCTCAGCCTGCTGCAACGCAAACCCAAGGCACTTGCCATCAAACCGAATGCCGCCGTGGAGGCACGCCCATGAGCGCACAGCTATCGATTCGGGATCTGCACAAGGCCTTTGGCGCGGTGAAAGCCACCAACGGCGCCAGCCTTGAACTGGCCAAGGGCGAACTGCACGCCATCATCGGCCCCAACGGTGCCGGCAAGTCCACCTTGATCGCGCAGATTGCCGGCGAGATTTTCCCCGACCAGGGCCAGATCCATCTCAATGGCCAGGACATCACCCGCGTACCGGCCTGGCAACGTCCTCGCCTGGGATTGGCGCGGGCCTTCCAGGTCAGCCAGTTGTACACCGAGTTCACCCTGCTGGAGAACGTCGCGCTGGCCATCGCCGCCCGCGACGGCAAGGCGTTCGGCATGTGGCGTCCGCTGAGCCGCGACACCCGCCTGCTGGAACCGGCGCTGGGCTACTTGCAGCAAGTGGGCCTGGGCCCTCGCGCGCAAGATGCGGTCCACGAACTGTCCCATGGCGAACGACGGCAACTGGAGATCGCCCTGGCATTGGCTCAGGAAGCTTCGGTGCTATTGCTCGATGAGCCGATGGCCGGGATGGGCGCCGACGAGTCCGCGCGCATGACCGAGCTGCTGCACAGCCTCAAGGGCCGTTACGCGATCCTGCTGGTCGAGCACGATATGGACGCGGTATTCGCCCTCGCCGACCGCATCACGGTGCTGGTGTACGGCCAGACGGTGTTGACCGGCAGCGTCGAACAAGTGCGCAACGACCCGCAAGTGCGGGCCGCTTACCTGGGAGAAGAACATGCTTGAGGTTCAAGGTTTGAAAGCGGGCTATGGCTTGAGCCAGGTGCTGTTCGACATGCACCTGAGCATCGAGCAGGGCCAGGTGGTGTCGCTGATCGGCCGCAACGGCATGGGCAAGACCACCACGGTCAAATCGATCATGGGCTTGCTCAAGCCCAGCGCCGGCAGCATTCGCATCAATGGCACGGAAATGCGTGGCGCTGCGCCCTACCGCATCGCCAAGGCCGGCCTGGGGCTGGTGCCGGAGGGCCGACGCGCCTTCGGCACGTTGAGCGTGCGGGAAAATCTGCTGGCCACCGCCACGCGGGGCAAGTGGGATCTGGCGCGGGTCTATGAACTGTTCCCGCGCTTGCTGGAGCGCCAGGACCAGCTGTCACGCACCCTGTCGGGCGGTGAGCAGCAGATGCTGGTGGTCGGCCGCGCGCTGTTGACCAACCCCAGCCTGCTGATTCTCGACGAAGCCACTGAAGGCCTGGCGCCAATCATCCGCGAGCAGATCTGGAATTGCCTGGCCACCCTCAAGGCCGAGGGCGAGACGATTCTGGTGATCGACAAGAACCTCAAGGAAATGGCGCGGGTGGTCGACCGCCATCACATCATCGAGAAGGGGCGCCAGGTCTGGGATGGCACACCAGTGGAGCTGGCGGCACAACCCGAACTGTCGCAACGCTACCTGGGAGTATGAACGGACATGGACCTCGATCAGGCTTACAACAACGTCGCGGCCGTGGGTAATTTTCCACAGATCATGCAGCGTTTTCGCCAACGCAGTGCCCGGACCTACGCGAGCCACGCCTGGCAGCGTGACCTGGCGTATGGCACTGCCATGCGCGAGCGTTTCGACTGGTACGCCCAGGCGGATGCCGGGGCGCCGACGCTGCTGTTCATTCATGGCGGTTACTGGCAGGCGTCGGACAAGGACGACTACGCCTTTATCGCCGAGGGCCTGATCGAGGCCGGTTTCAATGTCGGCTTGCTGGAATACACCCTGGCGCCCGAAGCGAGCATGGGCACCATCGTCGGACAGATCGGCAAGGCGCTGGATTATCTGCTGGCGCATCGCGACGCCTTGAACATCGGTCAGCAGGTGGTGCTGTGCGGGCACTCGGCGGGTGGCCATCTGACCGCGCTGTATCGCCGCCATCCGCTGGTGACCCTGGCCATGCCGATCAGCGGCCTGATGGAGCTTGACCCCATCAGCCGCTGCTGGCTTAACGACAAGCTGCGCCTGAGCGCAGACGACATCCAGCGCTATAGCCCGCAACGGCTGATCGGCGATGGCGCACCGTTGCTGGTGACCGTGGGCGGGGACGAGTTGCCGGAATTGATCCGCCATTCGCGCGAGTACGCCAGTGCCTGCCGCGAGGCTGGGCAGGCCGTGCGCGTTGTCGAGCTTGCCGAGTGTCATCACTTCGCGGTGCTGGACGATCTGGCCAGGGTGGATGGCGAACACGTGCGGGCCTTGCTTGAGCACCTGACCCCGTAGGAGCACGCATTGCTCCTGGAAAATCACTCTCGCCAGAAGTGGATACCGGTTTGCCGTTTGCGGCTTTTTTGACCCTCGCAGGCTTCATACAGTGGCTACGAATTCAGACAGGAATTGCGTATGTCCAGCCTCTCGCTCAGGGTCCAACAGATCGAGCCTCTGACCCCCAGAATCCGCCGCGTGCTGTTGGTGTCCAGCGGCGTCCAGCCACTGCCGGGCTTTACTGCCGGCGCCCATCTGGAGCTGCATGTACCTGGCAGCCGCGCTCAACGCCGTGCCTATTCGCTGGTCAACCTGCCCGACGGCGAACACTACGAAATCGCCGTCCAGCTCGAAGAAACGAGCACCGGTGGATCGCGCTGGGTGCACTCGCTCAAGGTCGGCGATGAACTGCTGGCCGATGCGCCACGCAACCACTTCCCACTCTGTGACAACACCGAACACGCGCTGCTGATTGCCGGTGGCATCGGCATCACGCCCATACTGAGCATGGCCCGGTCGCTGCAAGCGGCGGGCAAGTCTTTCACCCTGCACTATGCCGGTCGCGATGAAGCACAGATGGCCTATCTGCCCGAAGCGCGCGCCTGCCTCGACAACCATTGCTGGATCAGCGACGGCGACCCGCAGAAGCGCTTGCCTGCCGCTGCGATTCTGGCTGCGCCTAAACCCGGCCTGCACCTCTACATCTGCGGCCCGACCGCCCTGCTCAACAGCGTGCTGGCCTGCGCTCGCGAACAGGGCTGGGCAGAAGATCACTTGCATTACGAACTGTTCAGCGGCGCGCTGGAAATGGCCGGCGACCAGGGCTTCGAGGTGCACCTGCGCGAAAGCGGCGTGAACCTGCAAGTGGCCGCCGGGCAAAGCGTACTGGACGCCATGCTTCAGGCCGGCCTCGACCCGATGTTCGACTGCCGACGGGGTGACTGCGGCGTGTGCGTCGCCCAGGTCATCGACGGTCAGCCCGACCACCGCGACATCTGCCTGTCGGAGCGCGACCGCGCCAGCGGCAGTTTCTGCACCTGTGTCTCCCGTGCCAGCAGCGCGCTGCTGGTACTCGATCTGTGACAAGCCGAGGACATCCCGTGATACCGACCAACGAGCAAATCGCTGCCTTGATCCGCGAGGACAGCGTTCACAAGAGCGTCTACACCGACCCGACCCTGTTCAAGCTGGAGATGGAGCGCATCTACGGCAACGCCTGGATCTACGTCGGCCATGAAAGCCAGGTCAAGAACCCCGGCGACTACCACACCACGCGCATCGGCGATCAGGACGTGATCATGGTGCGCGGCGCCAACCAGCAGGTCAGCGTGCTGTACAACCGCTGTCCGCACAAAGGCGCCAAACTGGTGGCTGACGGTGACGGCAGTGTTGGCAAATTCTTCCGCTGCCCGTACCACGCCTGGACCTTCAAGCTCGACGGCCAGCATTTGTCGGCGCCGCTCAAGAGCGGTTTCGAAGGCACCTGCTACGACCCCAAGCACCCGGATTTTTCCATGGTCAGCGTCGCTCGCGTCGAGGCCTATCGCGGCTTTGTGTTTGCCAGCCAGGCGGCGTTCGGACCGGACCTGAAAACATTTCTGGGCGGCGTCATCACCTCCATCGACAACCTCTGCGATCGATCGCCCGTCGGTGAGGTCGAGGTGGCGGGCGGTATCTTCCGCGTTCAGCAGCGCTCCAACTGGAAAGTGTTCTACGAGAACCTGCACGACACCATGCACGCCCGCGTGACCCACGAATCGTCGGTAGACGCTGCGCGTGACGAAGCCCAAGCCATCGGTGAAATGCCCTTCGAGCTGCTGATCATGGACGGCAACGGCGAGCCTTATGACTTCTGGGAAAAACTCGAACTGCGCGCCTACCACAACGGCCATGGCTACATGGAAGCGATCTTCGACCCGGCCGCCGCCGAGCGCGACGAGGTCTCCCGCGCACACTTCGAATGTCTGAGCCAGGCCTACGGCGACCAGCGCGCCAAGGAAATCCTCGGCATGAACCGCCACAACACGGTGATCTACGGCAGCGGTTCGCCGCACACGGTGTTCATGCAGTTCCGGGTGATCCGCCCCATCGCCGTGGACCAGACCATGGTCGAGATCCAGACCTTCCGCTGTAAAGGCGCCCCGGATGCCGTGTTCGACCGCGCACTGACCTACGCCAACGTCATCAACTCGCCCTCCTCCAACGTGATGCCCGACGACGTCGAAGTCTATGCTCGCTGCCAGGAAGGCAACATGACCCGCGGCGGCGAGTGGATCAGCATGCACCGCTACGTCGGTACCGATAAGCCGCTGGAAGACGGCGCGGTGTCCACCAACGGCACCAGCGAATTGCCGATGCGCAACCAGTTCGCCGCCTGGAAACAGTTCATGACCGCCACCCTGATCGCCAAGGAGAGCACCCATGCTGCTTGACCGCCGAATCGACGTCGACACCCGCCAATTGACCCCCGCACAGGTTCCCGTCGAGACCCTGCGCCAGATCGAACAGTTTCTTTACCAGGAAGCGCGCCTGCTGGATGAGCGGCGTTTCTGGGAGTGGGACAAGCTGTTCACCGACACCGGCATGTACTGGGTGCCGCACAAGCACGAGCAAGCCAACCCGTTCGACCATATCTCGCTGTTCTGGGAAAACCGCATGCTGCGCGAGGTGCGGATCCGCCGGGTGGAAAACGCCCGCAACTGGTCCCAGCAACCGCAGACCCAAACCGCGCATCTGGTGGGCAACGTGATGGTCGAGGGTCTCGATGCCCAGGGCTTGCTGGTGGTCAGCGCCAGCTTCCAGTACAGCGAATGGCGCCTGGAGCAACGCCAGCTCGCCGGGCGCTACACCTATAAATTGGCCGCTCGGGAAAGCGGTGGCTGGCAGATCCAGCTCAAGCGCGTGGACCTCATCAACTGCAACGATGTGTTCGCCAACCTCGAGGTGTTCGTGTGATGAGCGCGCCGGTGCTGATCGCCCTGCACTATCAGAACGACGTGTTGCACCCCGAGGGCAAGATTCGGGTCGGGCTGGGGGCCGATGACCTCGTGCGCGCTGCGCTGCTCGACGCTGCCGGGCGGCTGCTCGCCGGCGCGCGAACCAAGGGCTGGCCGATCATCCACGTGCGCGTGGCGTTCCGCCCGGACTACGCCGACCTGATCCAGAACGCGCCGATCCTGCGCGCTGTCGCCAGCCTTGGCGCTGTCCGGGAAGGCAGCTGGGGCGCGGAGTTCTACAGCGCCCTGGCACCAAAGGTCAGCCGCCAGGAGTTCGTCGTCACCCACAACCGGATCAATGCCTTTTATGGCTCACCGCTGGAAAGCCTGGTGCGCCAGTTCAATCCTTCGCATTTGTTGATCGCGGGCGTGGCGACCCACTCGGTGGTGGAAAGCACGGTGCGTCACGCCGTGGACTGCGGTTTCGAAGTGACGGTGGCGGCAGATGCCTGCGCCAGCGCGGACAGCGGCACACACACGGCCTCGCTGGCGAGCATGGCGCTGATCGCCCGCATCAGCCACGTCGAGGCAGCACTGGAGGATTTCGCATGATGCTCGAAGGCAAAGTGGCGATTGTCACTGGCAGTACCCAAGGGCTGGGCCTGGACATCGCCCGGCAGTTGTTGACCGAAGGTGCGCGGGTGATGCTGGTGGGACGCAACGCCGACAGTGGCCAAGCGTTGGCGGAAGAACTCGATTGCGGGTTTTCAGCGTGCGACGTGGAGCGCGACGAAGATATCGACGCGTGCATCGCTGCCACGCTGGCCCGCTTCGGCAGGCTCGACATTCTGGTCAACAACGCCTGCCTGTACGCCGATCAGGGGCTGGCCTCGGACCGCGCACAGTGGCTGAAAACCCTGAACGTCAATCTGGTGTCGGCGGCGATTTTTACCCAGAAGGCGGCCGTGCATCTGCCCAGTGGCGGCGTGGTGATCAACATCGGCAGCACGGGCGGCAAGTTCGGCGCGGCCGGGCGCGCGCTCTACCCGGCTTCCAAGGCCGGCATCCTGCAACTGACGAAAAACCTGGCCATGACCCTGGCCCCGGAACAGATCCGGGTGCTGAGCGTATCCCCGGCCTGGACCTGGTCGCCCAGCGTCGCCGACTTCAGCAACAACGACCCGCAACTGGCCGACCGGGTCGGGGCACCCTTTCACCCGCTCGGACGCATCGGCCGTGGCCATGAAATCGGCAGCGTGGTGGCCTTTCTGTGCAGCCCGGGTGCAGGCTGGATGACCGGGGTCGACTTGCCGGTGGACGGCGGCTTTTCGATTCTCGGGCCCGACCGTGGCGTGTCGCCGCGCGTGTGGTTTCAGCAACACCGTGACAGCCAATAAATCCTGATAACCGAATGAGGAAGATGACATGGGCAAAATGATTGAGATCCGGGCAACGGACAGCAGCGCCACGTTCAGCGGTTACCTGGCCCTGCCGGCCAGCGGCAAGGGCCCCGGCGTGGTGATCGGCCAGGAAATATTCGGGGTCAACGCCAACATGCGCGCGGTGGCCGATTTCTATGCCGAGGAAGGTTATCTGGCGCTGGTGCCGGACCTGTTCTGGCGCCTGCAGCCGGGCGTTGACCTGGGCTACACCGAAGCGGATTTCGCCGTCGCCATCGACCTGTTCCAGCGCCTGGACGTGGACAAGGCCGTCAGCGACATCGACGCCAGCTTCAAAGCCCTGCGTGCATTGCCGGAGGTGGAAGGCCCGGGCCTGGGTTATGTCGGCTTCTGCATGGGCGGCAAACTGGCCTGGCTGACCGCCACGCGCACCGACGTGGCCTGCGCTGTCGGTTACTACGGCATGGGCATCGAACACCTGTTGCACGAATCGGAAAATCTCAAGGGTCGGCTGGTCCTGCACTTTGCCGAAAACGATGGCTACTGCGACGCCAGTGCCCGCACCCTGATCAGTGAACACCTGGCCGGCAACGACAAAGCGGAAATCTACGTTTACCCAGGCGTCGACCACGCTTTCGCCCGGGCCGGAAGTTCACACTACGACAAGCCGGCCTCGCTGATGGCCCATGAACGCAGCATCGCCGCACTCAAGCGCGAGATCGGCCCGCACTTCAACCTGTCCGCCCTGTGGGAAGAACACATCCGCCACGAGTTCGACACCCGCGACGTGCCCGCCACCATGGCGACCATGGTCGCCGAACCCTACGTCAACCATATTCCGACCATGACCGGCGGCGTCGGCGCCAGGGAACTCAGCCGCTTCTACCAACACCATTTTGTCCACGGCAATCCGCCAGACATGAAGCTCATCCCCATCTCCCGCACCATCGGCGCCCTGCAGATCGTCGACGAATTCATCATGTGCTTCACCCACAGCAGCGAAATCGACTGGATGCTGCCCAACGTGGCTCCGACCGGGAAGTACGTGGAGATTCCAATGCTGGGGGTGATCAAGTTTCGAGGGGACAAGCTGTACCACGAGCATATCTACTGGGACCAGGCCAGTGTGCTGGTGCAAATTGGCTTGTTGAACCCTGAAGGGCTGCCGGTGGCAGGGGTGGAAACGGCGAGAAAGCTGTTGGATGAACAACTGCCGTCCAATACGTTGATGGACCGCTGGACGCAAAGCGCGCAATAGAAACCGACAATGAAAAAGGCCGATCTGTCATTCAACGGATCGGCCTTTTTGCATTCACTCAAACGTCAGACATGCTCACTGGTTTTCGCATGCGCCGCCCGTGGCTCGCCATGCCCGTGGTCCACCTCGACCACCGGAACTTCCTTGCCATCGCAGTCATGCAGTTTGCCGTCGCTGAAGTAATCCCCTTCGCGCAACGCCGCCAGATCCTGATAACGCAGGACCCGCTCGGTGCCCGCCGCAAATACCGACTGCTGGTCGGAGTTACCGGCGGTGAGGTGGTTGAAGGTCAGGTTGAGCACGATGGCCATGATCGCCGAAGAGCTGATGCCCGAATGGAAGATCGTGGCGAACCAGCTAGGGAAGTGATCGTAGAAGTTCGGTGCAGCGATCGGGATCATGCCGAAGCCGATCGAGGTCGCGACGATGATCAGGTTGACGTTGTTGCGGTAGTCGACCTTGGACAGCGTCCGGATGCCGCTGGCGGCTACGGTGCCGAACAGCACGATACCGGCGCCGCCAAGGACGGAGGTTGGCACGGCCGCGATGACCCGTCCCATGAATGGCAACAGGCCGAGGATCACCAGGAACAGACCACCCGTGGCGACCACGTAGCGGCTCTTGATCCCGGTCACCGCCACCAGCCCGACGTTCTGGGCGAAGGCGCTTTGGGTGAAGGAGCCGAAGATCGGCGCGATCATGCTCGACAGCATGTCAGCGCGCAGACCATTGCCCAGACGCTTGGAGTCCACCTTGGTGTCGATGATTTCACCGACTGCCAGGATGTCCGCCGAGGTCTCCACCAGAGTCACCATGACCACGATGCACATCGACAGGATCGCCGCGAAGTGGAAAGTCGGCATGCCGAAGTGGAACGGGGTCGGGAAGCCGAACATCGGACCTTCGCCAACGGATGAGAAATCCGCCATGCCCAGGAACACCGCGACGACCGTACCGATGACCATTGCCAGCAGGATCGAGAGACGGGAGATGGTCGCGCTGCCAATCTTGCTCAGCAACAGCACCAACACCAGCGTCATGGCGGCCAGGCCGATGTTGGCCATGCTGCCGAACTCTGGGGAATGGCTGTTACCGCCCATGGCCCAGCGCGCCGCCACCGGCATCAGCGTCAGGCCGATGGTGGTGATTACAATGCCCGTGACCAGCGGCGGGAAGAACTTGGTGATTCGCGAGAACACCGGCGTGATCAGCAACCCGATCAGGGACGCCGCTATCACCGCCCCCAGAATCGACTGAAACCCACCCTCGCCGCCACTGCTGACAATCGCCACCATGGTCGCGACGCCGGAAAACGACACGCCCTGTACCAGCGGCAACTGACAACCGAAAAACGGCAGACCCAGGGTTTGCAGCAACGTGGCCAGCCCCCCCGCAAACAATGAAGCAGCAATCAACAAACCAATGTCCGCCGGCGACAGCCCGGCCGCCTGACCAATGATCAAAGGCACCGCAACGATGCCACCGTACATGGTCAGAACATGTTGCAGGCCGTAAGCCATATTCGCGCCGATCCCGAGGTTTTCGTCTTCGGGCCGTTGGTGTGAAACATGGGGCGTTTTCATGTTAGGGGGTTCCCTGGTTTTTGTTATGCGCACACTGTATGCAAGACTCAGGACAAATGTCTATAGAGTTGTATACAACTTGCCCGTCAAATTATGAACGGTCGGTCATGCAGACTGTGTGCCACCGCGTCCCTGCCTTGCCGAATTCCTTGCAATACACCCAGCCGAGCCATTCTCCTGCAGCCACTAGGCTTTTGAATTCATGGCGACCATCGGTAGAGGTCGCCTTCTTCCATATACATATAAAGTATGCATAATGAAGTCATTCGAAATTCAGTACCACAAGGCAAAGAACGCAGCCAACAAGCTCAAGCACCAGGGCATCAGCCTCGCCGAGACCGAACCGGTATTCCATGACGAGCACGTCCTGACCCTTCAGGACGAAGACCATGACGAACAACGCTGGATGACCATGGGGCTGGATGGCAAAGGGCGTTCGCTGGTCGTTGCGTACACCTATCGTGATCCGAATTTCGTTCGAATTATTTCTGCGCGCCTCGCCAGCAAAGCCGAGCGACGCCAGTATCTGGAGGCTTGATCCATGAAAGACGAATACGACTTCAGCAATGCCAAGCGCGGGGCCGTTGCTTCGGGCAAAGGCAAAACCCGAATCACCATCATGCTCGATGAAGTGGTCATCGAGGCGGCACGCGAATTGGCAGAAACTGAGGGATACGGCTATCAGACCGTCATCAACAACATCCTGCGACGGACATTGCTCAGCGATCTGAACAAAGCGACCGAGCCGAAGACGACCGGGCATTTAAAACCGGGCATCACGGCCACCGAGTTGAAAAGCCTGGAGAAAAAACTGCTGGAGGCCCTGAATGAAATTCATCGTGTGATGAAGCCCGATGCTCGGCCGTAGGCCAACAAAAAGGGGCAGATTGATTCAATCCGCCCCTTTCTTGTGCACACGATATGGTGCTATTCCGGCTGGATAAGACCCTCGAGTGTGCGCATTAACGTCGCATTGGTCGGCACCCGAATACCGAACTCCCCTTCCAGCACGCCGAGCAACGCCTGCAAATCGGCCACCTGCCGACGCTCGCTGTCGTGGCCGATGCGGTGGATGGCGAAGCTGCCGTTGTTGAGCGTACGACGCCACCCCTCCCCGGTCCGCGCCACCATCAGCTGCCTGGCGAAGGATGATTGCGGATGAGTCGAGACGTACCAGTTGCCGACGCTGTAATCGATGTCTTCCTGGCGCTGCAGGTCGAAGATGTACATCGCTCGCCACTCGTCGCCGACCTTGGCGCGAAGGGTGTAGCCGTCCACGTGTTGTTCGATGCGATAAGGCTCATGAGGGGTCGTTTGCTCAGCGGGACTGTCGAGCAACAGCGGCGCGGTGGGCACCATGCCGCCAAAGCCAACATCGCTGATGTAGCGCACGCCACCCAGCGTCACCACACTCAAGCGATGGGTGCGTGCTGTCCAGGCGCCTTCGGGCTGGCCCATGACCACGCGGCCACTGATGCCATGCGCATCGAAACCCAGCTCTTGAAGCAAGGTCAGGTACAGGTAATTGAGTTCGTAGCAGTAACCGCCGCGTTCCTGATCCAGGACTTTTTGTTCGATCGACGCAAGATCGATCAGCACCGGCTCGCCGGACAAGGTGGTCAGGTTTTCAAACGGGAACACGCCGGTGTGGCGCAATTGGAGCTGACGCAAGGTCTCCAGGGTCGGCGCCGGCGGCGCATCGAAGCCCAGCCGTTGCAGGTACAGCGCTCGATTGGTCAGGCGGGGTTTGCTCATCGTTCAGTCCTTATGCACGCAAGCGGCGGATCGCTCCGCCAATGGCCGCTATGTATAAGGGATGAACCGCTGTGCACGACAATTGATTTAGCCAATCGCTGCGCAGGACAAATCAACGACGCTTGCGCGAACCCAGTTGAATCCAGGTCGGCGCATGGTCACTGGCATGCGGTTCGTTGCGCACCCACGCATCGACACCCGCTTCGACCAGATAAGGACTCAAGGCCGGATTGAGCAGCAGATGGTCGATGCGCAACCCGGAGTTTTTTTGCCAGTGCTGGCGAAAATAATCCCAGAAGGTGTAGAGCCGATCTTCCGGATAAAGATGTCGCAGGGAGTCGGTCCAGCCTTGGTCCAACAGTCGCTGATAACACTCGCGGCTCTCCGGTTGCAGCAACGCATCCTTGAGCCAGGAGCGCGGGTTATAGATGTCCAGGTCTGTCGGTACCACGTTGTAGTCGCCGGCCAGCACCACCGGGTGCTCGCTGCTCTGCAGTGCCTGGGCGTAGCGGATCAGTCGCTCGAACCACGCCAGTTTGTAATCGAACTTCGGACCCGGCTGCGGGTTGCCGTTGGGCAGGTACAGGCACCCCACCAGAACCCCATGCACGGCAGCCTCGAGATAGCGGCTGTGATTGTCGCTGTCATCACCCGGCAGCCCTCGTCGACTTTCCAGCGGCTGCGCATCCCGCGCCAGAATTGCCACCCCGTTCCAGGACGCCTGCCCCTGCCAGATCGCACCGTAGCCAATGGCCTCAAGCTTGGCGGCAGGAAATGCGCTGTCCACCGACTTCAGCTCCTGCAAACAAGCGATGTCCGGTTTCTCGCGCTCGAGCCAGGCCAGCAAGTTTGGCAACCGGGCGCGCATGCCGTTGACGTTGAACGTCGCGATTCGCAGTTTTTTCATGACCCACGCTCCATATGCCTGGCTGTCCTGGCTGTGACCTCGCAGACTTGCCGATGGTGAGACACCGTCGGCTGCCTGCTGCCGGAGAGCTAAATCTGCCTGACAGCCGGTGGATTCCATTTACCGTTCAACGCTTCCGCCTTGGGGCCGTACAAACGCATCGTCAGGTTGAATGGCCCTTTGGGTGCAGGTAGCCAATTGGCTTCAAGGTCTTTGCCGGGGCTTTCGTTCTGGAAGTAAAGGTCCAGCGAGCCGTCGGCGTTGTTCTTGAACGGCATCCAGCTGCTGACCGCAAAACGATTGAGCGCATTGCCAACCTGGAACCCTTCAGGGTCGTACAGCGTAATCGACCAAAAAGCGTTCACCGGCGGCGTATCGCCCTTGTCAAAATGCAACACGTACTGGTTCGTACCGTCGAGCGGCTTGCCGGCCGCGTCGCCCATGTTCAATGGATAAATCGCATCCTCGGGCAAGTTGGCGCCGAGCCCGACCTGGGCGACGATCGCGCGTTTAAGGTAGTAGTTGCCGTAGACGCCCATGGTGTCGGTATTCATCGACCAGCCGTTGACGACGCGCGCCAGGGTTTCCACCTTCCACTTCATCAGGCTCTGCGCTTCTGCGGGCACGGTGTCGAGCGCAGCTTTGACTCCAGGTTCCAGCGCGCCCATGTCGAACGACTTGCCGGCCTCGATACCAATGCGTTTGATCTGCGCCAGCATTGGCTGATCCGTGCTGTGGGCCGGATGCACTTTGAGCAATTCGGCGGCATAGGCGAAGTAGTCAGCCGCCGACAGCGAGTCGACCTGAATCTTCGGCGGCGTTTTCATGTCGACCGACGAATCTATTTTTACGCTGACCGGCTCGGCTTCTTTGCCCAGTCGCGACAACGGCGTCACGGTGTAGCCGGCCTGGATCTTGTGCACGGCCGCATAGTCCGCCGCCCCGTCGGTTTTGGTCCGGCCGATGACCCAGACAAAAGGCGTCGGCGCCGGCAGATGATTCAGCCCGGCCGGCACCGTGCCGGTCCAGCCCGGTGGCGTCACCAGAAATTGCGCGGCTTCGGTACCCGTGGTGCGCCAGCCCGGTGAGGCGAAAACGTCGCTCCACATGTCGAGCATCGGCAGCAAATAGAAGCGCCCGGCGGTGTCCGGCGCGGCGATGACCAGCGGTTCCTTGGTCAAGTCGAGCCAGGCAATGGAATACAGAGTGTCGAAATTGGAGCGCACCACCCCTTTGAAATCCGCGGGCGGGTACTGCGGCACACTCACAAACATGTTCATCGGGCCTTTGCCGAACTCCTTGCCCGGCTCGATGTTGGTGAACTGCTTGCGGGTGATGTCCATGGTCAACAACGGGTAGAAATAAACGTAGGCCTCGACGCCAATGGCGTGAGCTTCTTCGGGTGTGATTTTCGATTGAGCCTGACTGGCCAGCGGAAACATGGCTGCGGTGACAACGGTCATGGCAACAGCTGTCAATGCGTGAGTTATCAACATGATGGCGATCGTCCGTGCGTTGGGGAGATCTGCCGGATTTGGCAGAGCTATCGGAACTCTAGACGATCAAATGAACAAGACCCGACAGGCGGACCGCCGGTTGGCCGAGGTGTTGCTTTCGTGAAACAGAGGCGAATTCCGACTTAGCGGTCAGGACGCATCAGCGCCTCAACATTTCCCTCCATCGACAGCACCGCCGAGCGATTGCGCCCCGCGTGCTTGGCTTGATACAGCGCCGCATCAGCCCGAACGCTGCAATCGCCGCATCGCACTGTGCAAATGCGCCCGCGCACTCTCGGCATCGCCCAGGCGCATTTGCTCATAGGCCCGCTGGGCGACTTCATGGGGCACGGGTTTGAGTTCCCGCTGGGTTGCCATCGCCATCAATTGCACCTGTGCTGCGCGCTCCAGGTAATACAAATCGTCCCAGGCTTCGGCAATGGTCGGCCCGGCGACTATCACCCCGTGGTTTTTCAAGAACAGGATGTCGGCGTTGCCCATGACGCCGGCAATCCGGTCGCCTTCGGATTCATCAAGGGCCAGGCCGTTGTAATGCTCGTCCACCGCCGTTCGGCCATAAAACTTCAGGGCAGTCTGGCCCAACCATAACAGCGGTGGCCCCTGCAGCAGGCACAACGCCGTGGCATGCGGCATGTGCGTGTGGAACGCCACTTTCACCCGGGGCAGTTGCTTGTGCAGCCGCGCGTGAATATAGAACGCCGTCGCTTCCGGCTGGCCTTCGCCGTCGATCACATGGCCGTGAAAGTCGCAGACCAGCAGGTTGTCGGCGCTGACTTCTTCGAACGCGTAGCCATACGGGTTCACAAAAAACAGATCGTCGCGCCCCGGCACCATGGCCGAAAAATGGTTGCAGATGCCCTCCTCCAAACCGTGGCGCGCCGCCAGTCGAAAGCACGCCGCCAACTCGGTGCGAGCGGTGATGACAGCCTCTGAGTCCAGATTGAGATCAGCGTAAAACGAACCCCGGGAACGGCCTGCAAGCGTGTGTGCCATGTCGACGACTCCGTGTGTTACCAGCCAAGGGATTTAAACAAGGGCACGACCTGATCCAGCGTGTTCAATATCGCATCAGGTCGATAATCCGGCAGCAATTGCCGGCCGGTGCCACGGTCGATCCAGACGCACCGGAAGTGCATGTCCCGGGCGGCGGTGTGATCCAGCATCGGGCTGGCGCAGATGTGCACCGCCTGCTCGCGAGTGACACCAAGCTGTTGGTGAGCGTAGTCAAACAAGCGCGGATCGGGTTTGTAGGCGCCGGCCTGCTGGGCGGTGATGACCCGGTCGATATGCCCGCCAAGTTGCGCGACGTTGCCGGTAATGATGTCGTCGTCGGTATTGGAAACGATGCACAGCTTGAAGCCCATGGCCTTGAGCTGCGCCAGTGTCGCAATGACTTCGGGGAACGGCGGCATCCGCGGGATGGCCGAGGCCAGTCGCAGACTGTCTTGTGGGTCGCTCGTCAGCCCAAGCTCTTCCAGGGCCAGTTGCAAGCCTTGAGTACTCAATTCGCGGAACGAGCGATGCGGCGGGATTTGCTCCAGTCGATGCTCGTGGCGGTCGTAGACCTCGATCAGGCGCTCGACATCCACGGCATGTTCGCCTTTGTCGCGCAGAATAGCGGCCACCACGGCTTTCAAGCCTTCATCCCACTGAATCAGCGTGCCGTAGCAATCGAAGGTCAGCCATTCGGGGCGTGGAGTGTTTTGCAGTGTCATGGAATCATCCTCTGAACGGTGATCTTCAGCTTATGAACGCAGCGTGATAGTGTGAAATTAAATTAATAGCCACTTGTTAGTTGTGATTCAAATATCAAAGGAATCGCCATGCTCGATCTCGAACTGCTCAAAACCTTCGTTTGCGTGGTGGATGAAGGCAGCTTCACCCGCGCCGCCGAGCGTGTGCATCGAACACAATCGACGGTGAGTCAACAGCTGCGCAAACTCGAAGAATCGGTGGGGCATGCCCTGTTGTTGCGCGATCGCACCGGGCAAAACATCAGCGTCACCGAGCATGGCGAAATGCTGATTCACTATGCCCGGCGCTTGCTGGCGCTGTCGTCGCAAGCAGTCGAAGCCCTGGCCAGCGAGGTTGATCTGGAGATCCTGCGCATCGGTGTCCCGGAGGATTTCGACGCCCGGCGCATGGCAACCATTCTGGCCGGGTTCAAGCGGGAGAAACCCCAGGCACGTCTGGAAACGGTCAGCGGCATGAGCACCGACCTTAAACAGCAACTCGCCAGCGGCGACATCGATATTGCGCTGGTCAAGCGCGAACCCGGCAGCGGCCCTTGCTGGGACGCCTGGCCGGAAGCACTTGTGTGGGTCAAAGGTGCGGATATTGATTCCACCGACGGCGTATTACCGCTGGCGTTGTTTCCGCAGGGCTGTATCTATCGTCAGCGCGCCATCCGATTGCTGGATGTCGCGCAACGGCCTTGGCGAATCGCCTTCGGCAGTCATAGCCTGACAGGCATTCAAGCCGCCGTGGCTTGCGGGCTGGGTATTTCGGTGTTGCCCGCCTCGGCGGTATTGCCTGAACACAGCGTCTGCACCGATCTGCCGGCACTGCCACCGACGGAACTGGCGCTGATCAGCCGCGATGGAGCGCTGAGCGGTTTACAGCAGGCATTGGTCACGTTTTTGCGAGGAGAGCTATCGACCACCTAAGCCCGATTCTCCTGCGACCGCGGTCAGATCAGTGCGTCGAGTTGTTCCAACGTCACCCGGGGCACAAGCTCCACTGGAATCCTCGAAGTCTGCGACAGGTTGTAGACCTGAAAGTCTTCATTCACGACGTACTTCGACAGAATCTCCAACGACGGCAGAATTCTCGTATAAAAATGCTGATCGAGCCGGCAAGGTGATGTCATGGCGCCAGGCTTTTCGTAGAAACGACTGACCGTTTCATTCAAGTCGACGCCCACCAGAACCACCTTGGTAAACCCCAGGTGATAGGCAAGCTGTAACGCCAGATAGGCCACCGTGCGAGCGTCAAAAAAACCGCGTTTGAGATTCTTGCTGAAACCCAGGCTGCGAGTGCGTCCGGTGCCCAACTTGCGACTTCTGACCAACTCCTGATCCGTGCGGAACAAATCACTCCAGGACTGTTTGGGTGCCCGCCCCAGCAGATACAACTCACCCTGAGGCTCGGCCTGATTGCCCCAGAGATGATCTTCCCCGAGTGCGACTCGCTCACTGATACACATGGCCTGGGAAAACAAGTCGGGTTGCTGCCGGGGAAAACCCAGGTCGGTACACACATAAAAAAACGGTTTGATCCCTGTTCCAACGAACTTCGAGATCGCACCGTTCATGGTGATCATGGGTACGTCTGCATACTTTTCCACTGGAAAGTCTTTGGCGGACGCCCCTGAAGCAACAATAAACACTGCTCCTTTCTGAATGTTGCGGCACTCATCAAGGTCATGCACATGAAGTGGACCCGCGGTGAGTGACGATTTTTTTTGCACAACATCCATCTTGAATTTCCTATCCCATTTAGCCCGGTCACCTGTGACCTACTTTCATTGTGATAGTTTTAAACACGTGAGCCAACCGCCTTGCGCTGCCAGTTCGCAAATTTGCGACGGAGCACAAAGGCCGAACTAGAGCGTTTGGCCGTTATTAAACGGATTAACCGCCGCTATTCCCGGGCGATCAGTTGTTCTGCCCGGACACAACCACAGACGTTGCCGCCTGCTGCAAGTCCAGCGCGGGCAACTCCGTCGGCATGTTCAACCGGCGTAACACGGGGGAATCATAGCCGTAGACGTCGGGCTTGAATGTCACCCGTCCATCGTTGCTCATATCGACCGTCCAGTAAGCCAACAACACCGGCACCTTGACCGGCAGCTTGATGTTTTCGGTCTTGCCGTTGGCCAATTGCTTTTTTATGCCTTCACTGTTCCAGTGCACCGGATCGTTGAACAACAGTTCGACCAACTGCAACGGATTCTCCACCCGAATACAGCCGGAACTGGTGGCACGCATGGACTTGGCGAACAACTCGCGGTGCGGCGTGTCGTGCAAATAAATGGCGTAATCGTTGGGGAAGCGAATGACCACCTGGCCCAGGGAGTTTTCCGGACCGGCATCCTGGCGCAACGTGATGCCGCGAGCGTTGTACCAGTCGATGCCCGCCGGATCGAGCACATTGCCCTCCCGGTCGAGGGCCCGGATCCGGTTGGCGGCCAGATAGCCCGGATTCTGTTGAATCTTGGGCAGCATGTCCTTGACCAGAATCGTTGGCGGCACCGTCCACGTCGGGTTGAACGTGACATAGGTAATTTCGGACTGAAACACCGGCGTGCTGCGAAACGGCTTGCCGACCTGCACCCGGGAGCGCCAGATCGGTTGGCCATCGCGATACAGCGCGACCTTGTATCCGGCGATATCAACGATGACGAACGTGCCCTGAAGTTTGTACAGCAACCACCGCGCCCGCTCCATGTTCACCCGGACCTGATCGATCCGCGCTTCCACCGGCACGTTCAACGCCGACAGAGTCGCCGCCCCCGCGACACCGTCCGCGCCCAGATACTGCTCAGCCTGATACTTCTTCACCGCCGCGATGACTTTCTCGTCGTAATCCGTGCGCTTGCCCGGTTGCGCTTCCAGGTAGCCACCCGCCGTCAGGCGGGCACGCAATTGCGTCACTGCCACACCGTCCATGCCGGGCTTGAGCGATTGCCCTTCCGTCACTTTTGGCCAGCCGCCGGCATCCCTGACCTGGCGCAACTGCGCCAAGGCCACACGCATGTTGCGATAAACCGCCTCCTGCGGTGGCGCCTGAGCAAATGCGCGGGCCACGTCGTGATCGTCCAGGGCAGCGAAGAAGCCGTTTACGTCCTCGCGAGGATCAACACCGACCGGATCGAAATTCCAGTGAAAATCCAGGCGTGCCGGATCGACCTTGCCACGCCGCAATTGCAGCAGCGCGGTGATGAACGTGCGAGTAGCCGCGAGATCAAAAGCTGCCGCCTGCGCCGGAGTCGGAGCAATCGCATTAAGCGCCAGCTGTGCCTGGGCCAACTCCGCCACCCGGAAATCCGTCGGCACAAGGCCATCGATTTCTGTTTCGTTCAGGCTTTTGATTAACTGCGCAACGTCCCGCCCGTCCGTCCAGGCGGCACGAAAATGACGATGGGAATAGAAATCCATCACTACCCGGCCGACATCCACCCGTTGATGCTTGCGCGAAGTGAGCAGCGGCGGGAACGAAGATTGCAGCGGTTCCAGCACCGCCTGGATCGCTTGACCGACGACATCATCCGGTGCGGCGGCCGCTGGGCTGCTTGGCGCAGTTACCGGCATGATCGGCGAAGTTTCCGCCAACGCAGTGCCGCTGATCAGAAAGACCATAAAAAATACACGGCTTATGACGAATAACCTTGTTAATTGACCCATGGATAATCCTTAATCTCCCGCAATCAAAGGGCTAGCGTCCAACTCGCTGCTAGACTCGAAATATTCCTGATGAGACATTTTTATGGCGCTACATCGCTTTGGCTTTCTGTACACAGCTGTGCTGTTGACGTCGGCTTCCCTTTCAACAGCCTACGCCGATTCGCTTGAAGTCGCGCTGGCCAAAGCTGCTCCAAATGCCAATGCCAAGGTTATTGCCCTGGCAGTCCGTGCCACCCAATGCACCCGCGTCCAAGGCGCAGCCCCGGCACAGAGACTAGCAGTGATCGATTACTCCCTGCCTTCGACCGAACAGCGCCTGTGGGTGTTCGATCTGAAAAAACGCAAATTGCTGTTCCAGGAGCTCGTTGCCCATGGCCGCAACAGCGGCGAAAACATGGCCACCCAGTTCTCCAATCAGAACGAAAGCTTCGCCACCAGCCTGGGCCTGTTCCGGACCCAGCAAAGCTATCGCGGCCAGAACGGCTATTCATTGCGCATGGAAGGCCTGGAACCGGGCTTCAACGATAACGCCTTCGACCGCGCAATCGTCATTCATGGCGCGCCGTACGTCAGTCCCGTGCTGGCAAAGGCCAACGGCCGGATCGGCAGAAGCCTCGGTTGCCCGGCCGTCCGGCCGGCGATTGCCCATCGACTGATCGATTCGATGAAGGACGGGCAGCTGCTGTTCTCCTACTACCCTGACCAGCGCTGGCTGAAGTCGTCGTCCTACATTAACTGCAGCGGCGGCACCGTGGCCTCGTCCGACAAACCTACCAAGCGCCAGTAAACATCATCCACCTGACAAAACTGTAATCTTCGCCTCAGCCTGTTGAAAGGCACTGTTCGTTAGTCTCGTCGACAAGTTCACCAGGCTGACGGACGGGATAATCGGCATGCACTCCAACACTTCACGACGCACCTTCGTCAAAGGTCTGGCCGCAGGCGGACTGCTGAGCGGTTTCGGATTATGGCGCCCGTCCGTCTGGGCGATCACCAGCCCCGGCGAACCGCAAGTGCTGGCCGGCAGCGATTTCGAGCTGTTCATCGGTGAAACCCCTGTCAACTTCACCGGCAATCCGCGCACCGCGATGACTATCAATGGCAGCCTTCCCGGCCCTCTCCTGCGCTGGCGCGAAGGCGATACGGTCACCTTGCGGGTGAAGAACGCACTCAAGGACAGCACCTCCATTCACTGGCATGGCATTTTGTTGCCGGCCAACATGGACGGCGTACCAGGGCTGAGCTTCAAGGGCATAGACCCCGGCGGGCTGTTTGCCTACCAATTCAAAGTCCGACAAAACGGTACCTACTGGTATCACAGCCATTCGGGGCTACAGGAACAATCCGGCGTCTACGGTCCACTGGTGATTGACGCCCGTGAACCGGAGCCTTTCCAGTACGACCGCGATTACGTGGTGATGCTGACCGACTGGACCGACGAAGACCCGGCCAGCCTGATGAAGACTCTGAAAAAGCAATCCGATTACTACAACTACCACAAGCGCACCGTGGGCGATTTCATCGACGACGTCAGCGCCAACGGTTGGGGCGCGACCGTTGCCGATCGCAAGATGTGGGCTGAAATGAAGATGAATCCCACCGATCTGGCCGACGTCAGCGGCGCCACCTACACCTACTTGATGAACGGACAGGCGCCGGACGCCAATTGGACCGGTGTGTTCCGTCCCGGCGAAAAACTGCGGCTGCGCTTCATCAACGGCTCGGCCATGAGCTACTTCGACGTGCGCATTCCAGGCCTGAAAATGACCGTTGTCGCGGCCGATGGCCTGCACGTCAAACCTGTGAGCGTCGACGAATTTCGCATTGCCGTGGCCGAGACCTTCGACGTGATTGTCGAGCCGATTGACACCGCCTACACCGTGTTCGCTCAATCGATGGACCGTACCGGTTACGCCCGCGGCAGCCTTGCGATGAAGCCTGGCCTGTCCGCGCCAGTGCCACCGCTGGACCCGCGCCCCCTGGTCAGCATGGAGGACATGGGTATGGGCGGGATGGATCACGGCAACATGGCTGGCATGGACCACAGCAACATGGTCATGCCCGGGATGCAGTCTCATCCCGACTCGGAAAACAACAACCCGCTGGTGGACATGCAAGCCATGTCCACCGCCCCCAAACTCGACGACCCTGGCCTGGGCCTGCGCAACAATGGTCGCCGGGTTCTGACCTACTCCGACCTGCGCAGTACCTTCGAGGACCCGGATGGCCGCGATCCCGGGCGCACGATCGAGTTGCATCTGACCGGGCATATGGAGAAGTTTTCCTGGTCGTTCAACGGCGTGAAGTTCTCCGATGCCGAGCCTCTGCGCCTCAAGTATGGCGAGCGCATTCGTGTGGTGCTGGTCAACGACACCATGATGACGCACCCCATCCACCTGCACGGAATGTGGAGCGACCTCGAAGACGAGAACGGCGCCTTCATGGTGCGCAAACACACCATTGACATGCCACCGGGCACCCGCCGCAGCTATCGGGTAACCGCCGATGCGCTCGGGCGCTGGGCCTATCACTGCCATCTCCTGTTCCACATGGAAATGGGTATGTTCCGTGAAGTTCGCGTGGAAGAATGAGGCGCCAACCATGATCAGACTCACCCCCATTGCCATGGCCCTCATCACCGCTGGCCTGCCGCTCTCCATGGTAAAAGCCGCCTCAAGCGACATGCAGGGCATGGATCACAGCCAGATGACCTCAATGGATCATGGCGAGCTGCAAACCATGGACGAAGGCCAGATGCAACCTGCAGCCCCGACCGAAAGTCGTACGCCCATTCCGGCACTGACCGACGCCGACCGTGCTGCCGTCTTCAGCAGCCATAGCGGTCATGCCGTACATGACACCGCGCTGAACTCACTCTTCCTCGCCGACAAACTCGAATGGCAGGACGCCGACGACGGCAGCACCCTGGCCTGGGATTTGTCCGGCTGGATCGGTGGCGACATTGATCGTCTTTGGCTGCGTTCTGAAGGCGAACGCACCAACGGCAAGACCGAAGATGCTGAAATCCAGGCGCTTTGGGGCCATGCGATCAGTCCATGGTGGGACGTTGTCAGCGGTATCCGCCAGGACTTCAAACCCGGTGCCCCGCAAACCTGGGCCGCGCTCGGCGTGCAAGGCATGGCGTTGTACAACTTCGAAGCCGAGGCGACGGCATTCATCGGTGAAGGCGGTCAGAGCGCCGTGCGACTGGAGGGCGACTACGACATCCTGCTGACCAACCGTCTCATCCTGCAACCGACCGCGGAGCTTAACTTCTACGGCAAGAACGACCCGCAACGAGGGGTTGGCTCCGGCCTGTCCAATAGCGAAGCGGGCCTGCGCCTGCGTTATGAAATTCGCCGGGAATTTGCGCCCTACATTGGCGTGACATGGAACCGTACCTACGGCAAAACCGCCGATTACGCCGCGGCCGAAGGCGAGGATCGCAGCGAGGCGCGGCTGGTTCTCGGCGTGCGCCTGTGGTTCTGAACCCATATACCCACAATGATAACGAGCCGCATTGAGCGGCAAGAGGCCTTGCATGCACATCATCAAAAACACCGCTGTCACTGTCTTGCTTTCAGCCGGCCTGCTAATGGGCACCTTAGTTCAAGCCCATCCGAAGTTGCTGTCCTCCAGCCCTGCCGATGGTGCAATGGGTGCGGCGCCCGACACCATCGAACTGCACTTTTCCGAAAACCTGGTCACGCAGTTTTCCGGGGCAAAACTGGTCATGACCGAAATGGCCGGCATGGCGCATTCGCCCATGCCCATGAAAGCCAGAGTCAGCGGTGGCAGCGACCCGAAAACCATGCTCATCAAGCCGCTGGCACCGCTACCCGCTGGCACCTACAAGGTCGAGTGGCGCGCCGTGTCCTCGGACACCCACCCGATCACCGGTAACGTTTCATTCAAAGTGAAGTGATTGATGAGCGACTGGGCCAACATCGTTCTGCGCTTTTTGTTGTACGTGGATTTGATGCTGCTGTTTGGCATCGCGCTGTTCGGGTTGTACAGCCTTAAGGGGCAGGAACGGATTTCGGGGGGCGTGCTGCCATTTCGATCACTACTGGTGGGCGCGGCCATTGTCGGGGGGGCGCTATCCGTCATTGGCATGCTGCTGATGGTCAGCGCCATGAGCGGGGAATCCGACCTTGGCGAACTGCGCCCGCACATGGAAATGATGGTGTTTGAAATGGACGCCGGGATGGCCTGGATGATTCGGATCACGATGTTGTCAGTCATCGCTTTGGCGATGTCATGCAACATGCGCGCATCTGCCCCTGGCTTATGGATAGCGACTATTGCTGGCGCTATCGCCCTCGCCTCCCTGGCCTGGAACGGACATGGTGCCATGGATGAAGGCGTCTGGCATTTCACCGCAGACATCCTGCACTTGCTGGCCGCGGGTGCCTGGCTGGGCGCATTGGTCGCGTTTTTCTGGATGTCACGCAACAACAGCCTGCAATCGGAAAAGCATATCCGCCTCCTGGCCCGTGCCGTCACCCGGTTTGAGTCCGTGGGTGCGCTGATTGTGGTTGTCATAACAGTCACCGGCGTTGTGAACTACCTATACATCGCCGGACCAAACATCGACGCAGTGCTGCCAGGCACCTACGGCGTTTTGCTGTTGATCAAAATCGCATTGTTCGCCGGTATGCTCGTACTGGCCGCGCTAAACCGCCTCCATTGGGGACCATTGCTCCAGCAATCATTGCGAGAGGGGCAGTATCGCGTGGCGGCGAACACGCTTCGCTGCAGCGTGAGGGTGGAGCTCGTCGCAGGCGTGTTGATTGTGGGGTTGGTGGCGCAGCTGGGAACGTTGAGCCCGTAAGTGGACGAGTTGTGACGTCATGGCTTGTTAAATCTTGATACATGTCCGAAACTGCGGTCGCACCGGCAGCACGCCGGTCCTATGCAAGACGCGTTGATAAGCGCACCGAACGATCATTCGGTCGATGCCTCGACCGAGCAGAACCCTCAAAAAAAGGACAGACAATGAGCAGCACGGATGAATTGCAAACCTACAACGCCAGCCCGAAATGGCAAGAGCGTTTCGCTTTCTTTGATCAACACGGCGCGCCAAAAAGCCCTGAATTCAAATCGGCTTTCAAGCAGTTGCCAGCGCGCAAGCGCATTCTGATCAACCTGAACTTCATCGCGTTTTTCTTCGGGCCAATCTATCTATTCGTGCTTGGACTGTGGAAAAAAAACCTGGCGATCATCGCGATCATCATCGCCATCTCCTTCGTCCTGACACTGGTATTCAGTCTGCTGGGTTACGACGAAGGACCCAAAGCCGTAAACACCGGCCTGAATGTCGTCTTTGCACTGATGTACGGATTGAGCGCCAACTACGCCTACTACCTGAAACAGGTCAAAGGCTCACAAGGCTGGAATCCCTTCGAAGGTTTGAGGATCGTCTGAGCCTCATCCGCAGCGCGCAACGGTGGAACTCATTCCACCGTCGCGCACCGATCAATCGTCATGCAACAACCCCGAACTGTACTCACCGAAGCTATTGCCTAACGCACTGCCGTGGAAATTCAGCTGACTGGAGTTACGAGTCGGTCCCGGGCCGAAACCGTTAGCCGACGGCGAGTCATCCGCATACCGGTGATCGGTACTCACCCCGGAACAGGCGCTCAACAGCACAGCACCCGCGATCAACGAGACTTTGATGAGGTTTGCGATCATTTTTGCGGATTCCTGGGGGGCTGGATGCAGTTTGAAGAGGGTCGGGATTGATCCTATGCCGGAGTTCGGTCAGGCAGGATGAAACCTGATTCAGCGACAGCGCCGGTTCAGGAAGTGTTGAAAACATCACCTTGGGACACGTCCGCGCCCCACAAGCCCAATCCTGATAAACTCCCCCACCTCCCAGCCTCACCGATTCCAGATTCCTCATGCCCGTAAACAACGCTACACCCGCCCCGCTGTCCCGCCGGTTTTCGGTTGCGCCGATGATGGATTGGACTGACCGCCATTGCCGTTTTTTCCTACGTCTGTTGTCGAAAAACGCCCTGCTCTATACCGAAATGGTCACCACCGGCGCCCTGCTCAACGGTGATCACGAGCGTTTTCTGCGGCATGACGATGCTGAGCATCCGCTCGCGTTGCAGTTGGGTGGCAGTGTTCCGCTGGATTTGGCGGCCTGTGCGCGGATGGCGCAGGAGCATGGTTACGATGAGGTGAATCTGAATGTCGGCTGCCCGAGTGATCGGGTGCAGAACAATATGATCGGCGCGTGCCTGATGGGGCATCCGCAGTTGGTGGCCGATTGTGTGAAGGCGATGCGCGATGCGGTGTCGATTCCGGTGACGGTCAAGCATCGCATCGGCATCAATGGGCGCGACAGTTACGAAGAGCTGTGCGACTTCGTCGGTACGGTGCGTGATGCCGGGTGCACCAGTTTTACCGTGCATGCGCGCATTGCGATTCTGGAAGGGTTGTCGCCGAAGGAGAACCGTGACATTCCGCCGTTGCGTTATGACGTCGCGGCGCGGTTGAAGGCGGATTTTCCGGAGCTGGAGATCATTCTCAACGGCGGGATCAAGACGCTGGAAGCCTGCCATGAACATTTGCAGACGTTTGACGGTGTGATGCTGGGCCGCGAGGCGTATCACAACCCGTACGTGATGGCTGAAGTGGATCAGCAGTTGTTCGGCAGCACTGCGCCGGTGATCACCCGTGCCGAAGCGCTTGCGCAGTTGCGGCCTTACATCGCTGCGCACATCGATGCGGGCGGCTCGATGCACCACATCACCCGCCACGTATTGGGCCTGGGCACCGGGTTTCCGGGCGCGCGCAAGTTTCGCCAGTTGTTGTCGGTGGATATTCACAAGGCCAAGGAGCCCTTGGCACTGCTGGATCAAGCCGCTGAATTGCTTGAAGGGCGTTAATCCCCGTCAATCAAGCCAGGCGGTTTGAACCGCCTGGCATTGCTGTCAGCCCGCCGCTGCAGCCGCCGTCCAATTCACCCAGCCAAATAGCCAGGTCGCCAGGATCAGTAATCCGAAGGCAATCCGGTACCACGCGAAAGCGGCATAACTGTGGTTCGCAATGAACTTGAGCAGGCCGCGCACAGCGATCATCGCGAAAAAGAATGCAGTCACGAAGCCCAGGGCGAAAACCGGCAGATCGCTGTTCTGGAACAGGTCGCGGTACTTGTAGCCCGAGTACACCGCAGCGCCGACCATGGTGGGCATCGCCAGAAAGAACGAGTACTCGGTGGCGGCCTTGCGCGACAGGCCAAACAGCAAACCTCCGATGATGGTCGACCCGGAACGGGAAGTACCCGGCACCATCGCCAGGCATTGTGCAAACCCCACCTTCAGCGCATCTGACCAGTGCATATCGTCAACATGCTCGATGTGCACCACATGATCCCGCTGCTCTGCCCACAACATGACAATGCCCCCTATGACCAACGCGACGGCCACGGTTATCGGGTTGAACAGGTATTCGTGAATCTTGTCGGCGAATAACACCCCCAGCACAACGGCGGGCAGAAAACCGATCAGCAGGTTGAGGGTGAAACGCTGAGCATTGCGCTGGGTCGGCAAGCCTTTGACGATGTCGAAGATCTTCGGACGAAACTCCCATACGACGGCAAGAATGGCACCCAGCTGAATAATAATATTGAACGCCATGGCGCGTTCACCGCCAAACTCTAATAAATCAGCAACAATAATCTGATGCCCCGTACTGGAGATGGGCAAAAACTCTGTAAGGCCTTCTACTGCACCTAGAATCAACACCTTTATAAGGGTCAAGAAATCCATTAATCCTCCGTCAGACTGCCCGTATGAGCACACCGTTAACTACTTTCAGGTATTGAGCAACTGAACCCTGGGCAACTGGCAAATTGACACCCATTGCCCGACCCAGCGACGGAGAATATGTCTTATCAAACAATACACTCAAGCCATGTTAAGAATCGTCCGACTGCTACTTAAGCGGAAGTAATTCGCTATTTAGGCGAGATTACGCCCTCACCCGTTAAAATGTGATCAAGCTCACACTATTTGTATTTCCACGCGAATGACCTAAATTTCATGCATCGCGGTACACAGGCTACAAACAGTGGCAAAAGGACATGAAAAAGAAATCGCCATAGACTCAAAATAGTGGCACAATTCCACATTGCCACCATCTAACGAGCTATTTTCACTAGTTCAGTGCACCGAGAAAATCAACTAAAAGCTTGAAAAGCTTAATTATTGTTAGAAAACTCGGGAGCCACGTCTAAAATTCGCTTAAATGTTACCAATTGTCAGTCACAGATCAGAACTGGTGCTTTAACATCCCGATGTCAGCACCTATTCGAGTCAATGCATGATGCTTACAGGGAACTTAGCGACTAGAAGCCTGCGCCAGACAAACGACGAACCCGGTGTTCTCACCCTGGGCCGGACGCGTGGCGTGGCTGAAAATTTTAGAGCGCTAGTCGCAAGGCACGTGCGAACCGATATAGCACTTGATGCCAGTTCGTACACTCTTTCATATAAGAAGAACGAATACCTCGGTTCGTATCGAGCCATCTTCATCATCATCGATAGCCCTCAGGCCCTCGAGGAGAGCCTTGCGGTAGTCGAAAACCTGCGCAACGCCCATTTAACGCCCATCATATGTGCGGTCATTACCGGGCGCGGCACCCCCAACAAGATGAAATACTATCTGGCAGGGGCCGACTTTTGTATCAAGTTCAATACCTTATCTGACGAAGGCTCAGAGCTACTTGCCGATTTTTTCAACAGTGAAGAATGGCAAAGAGATATCAATCTGATATTGGACCCTACTCGTATCTGCCTAATGGGCACCAGCAAAAAACTGGATATTTCATTTGCCGAGATGAAGATTCTGGAAGCATTTGCGCAAACCAGTAATCACATACTAAGTCACGATGAAATCGCCGCTATCATGGGGCTCAACAGCAATTTCTACGACCCCAGAGCACTGGAAAAATCCATCAGCCGCTTGCGCGGAAAAATCAAGGATGTGTACGGTACAAATGCCATCCAGAGCATTCGAGGCTATGGATATCGCCTGATGAGAGGGTTGATATCGACTGTATGAGCCAGCAATTCAAAGGCTTTTTGACATCATCTAAGGGAATGTTTTTTTAAGCTGTACAAAGATATCGGTTTCATTGTTTGATTTGTCTTTTATACTTCACGCCAATTTATCGACTCCATGACCGTGGCAACACTGAACCATAACAATAAGAAGTCATTCTATAGCAGATCGTGTGGAACCCATCGAGGGCCATTTTTGGGCCCAAACCCTGCCTTTCGATTACTTCCGAGGGAGTCTTTACTCCCCTGCCGATCATTTTTTTGCCAAATTTGGTGCGTACTTCAGGAGAGAGACATGGAAATTAGTACCCCCCTCCCAAGGAAATATTTCGTCGTCGTAACCCACAGCACAACGTCGCAACGTGAACTAGAGACCATTCTGTCCAGTGAGCGATTTAACTCATTTGGGACCTCCCAGGCACAAATGTTTGTTGAAGGAGTTGCCTCGCCCTCTTCCGCCCCCGTGCTGATGGAGTTCTCTTACCCAAGCGTGACAAGGAAAAAAGTTGCGCAGAGTATCGAACACGATACGCAGAAAATATTGGCCACCCTTGAGTCCGAATGGTTGGCAGCACAATCAGAAAATCCTTTCCACAGTAAGCCGGCCATCATGGCTGACGCCAGTGGCGCCTCCCAAACAATCGAGGGTAATGCTCCTTGCAGCGAAGTCTGGCAACTTGATAATGATCAAGGTGCATTGGTTAAAGAGGGTGTCGAGATAAGCCTGACCGGACTGGAAACTGCACTGGTCAAGAAAATGCTGCACCATGAAGAACGCGTCGTCAGTCGGGACGAGCTGATCCTGAGTATCGGCCGGGAACCAGAACAATACCGCGGCCTGGAAATGTGCCTGAGTCGTCTTCAAGACAAATTCAAAAGTGCCAGCAATGGTGAACGCCTGTTTCGTGCGGTGAGAAACCGCGGCTATTGCCTGATCCAGGAAGTGGTGTGCTGAACGCCTGACCCCATCAAACAACAGTGCGACAACAATAAAAATAGCACTCTGTTTGTTTTAACTTTCCTCTTACGCCCTCCTGCCTCCACCCCTCCTACAATACCCAATACAACACCATTTATTCACCCCCTGCTCGTCGACCAATTCTAACGCCCGAGTGTATATATTTGCTGGCTAGTTGCACTTTGCCATCTTGTTAGAACTCGTCAGACAGCATCCCCAGCAATAACTTAGTCTATTGACTGACGACAGTTCCGCGTACCGGCGTTGTTTCCTCAGGACACTCGCTCTAATAAAAACAATAAGTCTACTTAACAACTCGGATTTCAACTGTCGAAACCTGAATGGACGTTTTCTGGGGATATCGTATGGATCTTACTCTTCGTATCAATCGAAACACCGGCCTCAAGGGACTTACATTTTGGGGCCAATGGGCGCTGGCACAGGGCTTTGTTGTTTCATTGTTGTTCATCCTGGCGGAGCGACACACAGGATCGGTCGAGTTCTACTACCGAATGTGCGCAACGCTGGCCGTACTTGCCTCAGTTCCGGCTTACACGTTCAGTGGCGTTTATCGAAAAAGAGACAACTATCTGACGGGTCTGGGACGTCTGTTCATGGGCTGGTCCATGACCATGGCTGCACTGGCTTGCATTGCGTTTATCTGCAAGGCCGATGAGCTGTTCTCGCGGCAGGTGATTCTTGGCTGGGCGGTGTACGGTTTCCTGGGTCAGGCACTGTTGTATGCGCCGCTGCATGCTTTTTCGAAGTTCTACCAGCGTTCGCGCAAAAGCGAGCATAAAACCCTGATCGTTGGCACCGGCGAACTGGCACTGGGGCTGGCAAACAAGCTGAGCCATCTTGAAAACCTGCCACTGGTTGGTCTGGTCAGCAACGGCAGCGTTCCCTCGCTGGAGCCCGACGCACCGAGCATTGTCGGCGCTCAGGAAGATCTGCTCGAGCTGATCAAAACCCATGACATCCGTCGCCTGTACATCACCTTGCCCTTGTCGGAAGCGGCAAAAATCGAAGCCATGTATGTCGATTTGCTCGGTGCCAACGTTGACGTGGTGTGGGTGCCGGACTTGAACAGCCTGACGCTGCTCAATCACTCGGTGAAAGTCGTGGACGGCCTGCCGGCGATCTACTTGAACGAAAGCCCGCTGACCAGCCGCCCTACTGCTGCACTGAGCAAAAGCCTGGTGGAAAAAAGCGTGGCGCTGCTGGCCATTATCCTGTTGAGCCCGGTACTGCTGGTCATTGCACTGGCGGTGAAACTCAACTCGCCGGGCCCGGTGTTCTTCAAGCAGGATCGTCATGGCTGGAACGGCAAGGTGATTCAGGTCTGGAAGTTCCGCTCGATGCGTGTCCACGATGATAAAGAGGTCAAGCAGGCCAGCCGCAACGACTCGCGTATCACCGCCGTCGGCCGCTTCATCCGCCGCACTTCGCTGGATGAACTGCCGCAATTGTTCAACGTGCTGCAAGGCCATATGGCACTGGTTGGCCCACGGCCGCATGCCGTCGCGCATAACAATTACTACTCCGGGAAAATCCTCGCGTACATGGCGCGCCACCGAATCAAACCGGGCATCACCGGCCTGGCACAGATCAACGGCTGCCGTGGTGAGACCGACACCATCGACAAGATGCAGAAGCGTGTAGAGATTGACCTCAAGTACATCAACAACTGGTCGTTGTGGCTGGACTTGAAGATTCTGGTGAAGACGCCGTTTACGCTGCTGTCGAAGGACATCTACTGATGGTTTAGCGTTGCACGACGCAACACCGCAAGGGGACGCAAGTCCCCTTTTTTGTGGCTGTGTCCCGTCCTGAATAAGGTTTACACCTTCTGACCCATTCTCAGGAGGGAGTAATGAATACGGGAGAAAGGCGCAGTCAGCGTGATTACACGCTGACCTTTAAATTGTCGGTCGTCGATCAGGTCGAAAAAGGCGAGTTGAGTTATAAAGAGGCTCAAGAGCGCTATGGCATTCAGGGTAAAACGACCGTACTGAACTGGTTACGCAGGCATGGTCGGCAGGACTGGAGTCAAGGCGCGTCCATTCGCTCCAAGAGACCCCGTTCCATGGATGAGCCCGATAAACCGCTGACACCCGAACAGCGAATCAAAGAGCTTGAAGAAAAGCTTGCCCAAGCCAACCAGAAAGCTCAGTTTTTCGAAGCCGTCGTTGACGTTTTGAAGAACGACTTCGGTGTTTCTGTCGTAAAAAAGCGATCCGGCAAGTCCTCTCCCAAGGGCAGATCCAAGGCCTGAGCATCAGTAGGGCTTGCCAGTTCATGGGGATTTCCCGTCAGGCTTATTACAAGCGCAACCGGGCGTGTGATGCCCGGGCCTGTCATGCCCAGGAAGTGATGGGATTCGTGAGGGAAAAGCGACTTAGGCAGCCGCGCCTTGGCACCCGAAAACTTCACAATCTAATGCGCACTGAGCCAGAAGTGTCCGTAAAGGTTGGTCGAGACCGTTTATTCGATATCTTGCGAGATCGGCGCGAACTGGTTCCCCGCAGACGGGCCTATCACAAAACGACAGACAGCCATCATCGCTTTCACCGGCATCCAAACCTGCTCAAAGATGGGCCTATTCAGGTAGTCGCCAAGGCGCCAGAGCAAGTATGGGTTGCGGACATCACCTACTTACCGACGCAAACGGGTGTGGCTTATCTGAGTTTGATCACCGATGCGTACTCCCGAAAAATCGTGGGGCACCATGTCCATGAAAGCTTGCACACCGAATCGGTGATCCAGGCGTTCAACAAAGCCCTCAGGCAGCGGACAACGGAGCAACGCCTGGTGCATCACTCGGATAGAGGCGCCCAATACTGCTCCGAGCTTTATCAGCGGCTGCATGCCAAATACGGCATCACCTGCTCAATGACCGATGGCTACGACTGCTACCAAAACGCATTGGCTGAGCGTGTGAACGGGATTTTGAAAAACGAGTTATTGCTGTATCGCCCCAAAGATTTTGCAGAGGCCATCCGGATGGTGGACGAGTCGGTGCAGATCTATAACAACGAGCGGCCTCATCTGTCGCTGAAATACAAAACGCCCGATGCGGTGCATCGGGCGTTTTGAGGCTGAAACAGGTGTAAACCTATTTCAGGACTAGACACTGGGATTTGGGATTGGTAGTTGCCCTCGCGATAGCGGTGGGTCAGTTGGCATCATTGTTTGGTGGGCCGACGCCATCGCGAGCAAGCTGAACTGGTCAAGTAATTCTGGACACCAGTTAAGGTTTCACGCCGCCAGTTTCTCCATAGCTACCGGCGACCGATAGCCGTTGTAGCTGTGGAGCCTGACGTTGTTGTAACGCATCACATAACGCTGCACATCTACACGGGCTTCATGTTCCGAGCTGTAGCCATCTTCGGGCACCCATTCTGACTTCAGGCTCCCAAAGAAACGCTCCATCGGGGCGTTGTCCCAGCATTCACCTTTGCGACTCATGCTTTGCAGGAGTCCATGCTTGCGCATCTCATTCCTGAATTTGTGGCTGGTGTATTGGCAGCCTTGATCAGAATGAAACAGCACCTCTTTTGGACTGCCTCGCAATTGCACCGCCATTCGCAACGCTTCACAGGTCAGCGTGGCGTCGGAAATCATCGAAAACGCCCACCCCACGATCCGACGAGCAAACAGGTCCAGCACCGCCGCGAAATACATCCAGCGCTTGCCGACCTTGATGTACGTGACATCGCCGCACCACACCTGATTCATCGCCGTGACAGCAAACTTGCGCTTGAGCACATGGGGTGCCACCAGCGCTTCCACGCCGGAGGATTTGTACTTGTGGCGTCGCAGCTGATGACTGGCAACACCGGCTTCGCGCATCAAGCTGCGAGCCATATGCCGTCCGACACGATGTCCCTTGGCTTGCAGCTGCTTGGCCAAGGTGCGAGAGCCGGCAGAGGCTCTGGATTCCTTGTGATGTTCGATCAGCACGGCTTTCAGTTTCTCCCGCTCAGGCTTCACCTTGCCCTGGCGCTGACGCCAGGCGTAAAAGCTGCTGCGGTTGACTCCAAACGCCCGACAGCAATTGTTAACGCCGTACTGCTCGTCCAGCTCGTTGATCAGCGAGAATGATCTTTGGAGTCCAAAAGCAGGAGAGCACTGGCCTTTTTTAGGATTTCGATGTCCAGGTCTTTTTGCCTGAGCAAGGCTTTGAGCTGCTGGATCTCTCGCTGCTCGGCAGTAATCGCTTTGGCGCCCACCGGGGTCGAGCCCAGGCGCTCTTCTCGAACTTGATCGACCCAGCGGCGCAGGGCCGTAGGACCAATATCCAGATTGGCACAGACATCGGGAACTGACTGGCCTTCGTCCAGCACCATGCCCGCAGCTTTGAGCTTGAACTCTCTCGAATAAGATTTACGCATATCCAAACACCTCAGATTTGGGCGCCATCATAGCGCCCGATTGAAGTGTCCAAAATCATTAGGCCAGTTCAAGCTCGCTCCTACAGGGGATTTGGGTGAGGATCGATGGCTATGTCACCGACGAGCAATTGTAGGAGCAAGCTTGCTCGCGATAGCGCGGTGGGTCAGCTGGCATCCATGTTTGGTGGGCCGACGCCATCGCGAGCAAGCTCGCTCCTACAGGGGATTTGGGTGGGGGTCGATGGCTATGTCACCGACGAGCAATTGTAGGAGCAAGCTTGCTCGCGATAGCGGTGGGTCAGCTGGCATCCATGTTTGGTGGGCCGACGCCATCGCGAGCAAGCTCGCTCCTACAGGGTTACTCGGTGATCTTCTCGAAGTTGCGGTAGAACATGTCGTCGTCGCGGCTGTCGGTCATGGAGTGCAACTGATAGCTGCGGTTGAGTCGCGCACCGCCGTCCCGGGTCAGTGGCGACCAGACGAGGTTGGCGCGGCGCATGGTCGACATGCTCATCAACTCGTCGAACGGGATGGACAGGTAGATGCCTTTGTCGAAACTACCTTCGCCATACTCGTTGCCGCTGGCGGTGGTGATCGTCGCCCAGGCGCCAAATCGCACGCCGTTGGAAAACTCCCGCGAAATATCCAGCGTGCCGCCCCAGTCACCCGCCAGGTAACGACCGACGCTGACCGCCGCAAGCGTATCGAACGGCAAGTCGGTGTAGCCGGTGATGTGACCCGTGACGATCGAATAATCTCGCAGACCGAAACCCTGATCGAATTCGCGCTGGCGGACGTAGTTCAGGTCAGCACCCAGCGACCAGCGCTGGCCGGTCGGGCGAAACAGCACCTCGCCCCCTACCCCGGCGAACATCGACTCCAGATAGCCGCCGTAAACCATGCCGTACAGGTCTTTATCCAACTGCTCGGCGTGACTGACCTGGAACAACGGCATGGTCACTTCGGAGGTTGTCAGGTATTGACGCAAATCCGTGCGCACACGGGGCAAGCCGCTGGGAGCGTCATAGGTGAACTTGTCAAAGTTGTTCGCCAGATTGGCACTGAGCAATCCGTTCCACCAGGTGTTGCGGTTGAAGCGGTACTCGGCGTCCGCGTCGGCACTGAATTGATAGAGCAAGCCATCCGGGCCGCCGACGTTCTGCTTGAAGCCCAGCCCGACGCCATAGCTGAATGGCTGAGCGGCTTCGGTGTAGAGGGTTTTTTCATTGTGCGGCATCGCCGGATTGACCTCGGTGGTGCGGTGCAGCGATTGCAATGGCTCCTCGTTGTTGATCACTTCACGGAAGGTTTGTCGCGGCACGCTGGTCTCTTCCAGCGGCAGGTCGTAACGCTTGTTCACCACGGTGAACCAGTCGATATCGTCGTTGACACTGTTGTCCAGAATCCGGCTCGCGCGCCCCACCGCTTTGGCCGAATGGAAATAGCGCTGCTGTTCGCCATAGACGAACAACTCCGACCCGCGCTGGCTGATGCGCTCGACCTTGTAGCCGGCATTTTGCTGCAGGCGTCGGGACACATCGGCCCAATTGACCTGCTCCATTTCCGTGCTCGGCTTTTTAGCCGGCAACGGTTCGGCCGGTGGGTCGAAGTTTTTTGCCGGTGCTTTGCGGCTGACGAAGTTGGTGTGGAAGGTGACACCGAACATGGCGGTGTTGCCGCGCTCCCACGCCGCGCTGACGTCGATCGAATCGGTCAGTTTGAAGACCGCGCCGAGGTTGATCGGCGAATCCTGCTTGATCTCGTTGTCCTTCGGTTCGTGCTTGTAATCGTTGCCTTCGTATTCGAGTTTCAGGCTGAGCCGATCCCATGGCGTCTGGTAACTCACGCCGCCGAACAGCGAAGGCTTGCCGCGAAAGTACGACCCGGCGTTGACGTCGCCGGTACCTTCGCTCTCGGGCCGGGTATTGTAGCGGTCAGCGAGCTCGCCCAGCGGGTTGTCGAAGTCGCCGCGATTGCCGATGTAACCCCAGGCAATACCGGCACTGAAATCGAAATTGTCATAGCGCTTGTTGGCGACCACAAACTCACTGGAGAACAGACCCGTACCACCGATGTCTCGAAAGCCCAGCGCCACTTCCGGCGCCCAATGGCTTTCTTCCCAGAGTCGGGCTTTGAGGTCGACCGCCTTGTCCTTGTAGCTCTGGCTGCCACTCAGCGAGTCGGGGCCATAAGGGCGGTTGGTGATGGCGGTATAGCGGAACGACCCTTCCAGCCATTCAAACGGCTGGAGGGACACGCTGTATCGGCTGTAGGGATCGGTGCGATTGGCATTCACGCTCAACTCACCGGCCGGCAACATCCGCGCCGTCGGCGTTTGCCACAAGCCAGCGCCACCAAAGTCATTCTGAGTAATGCGTGGTTCTGCATGGACCAGACCACACGGTAATAACAATACGGCTGCAAAACGTAAATTCAACGAACCACCTCAGCCAGCTGCGTGGCAATAAATTCGGCCAACTGCTGATTCAGTTCAGGGAGAGGCGGATCAAGATCATCATTTTTCACTGGCACCAGAATCTTGCTGCCGGCAACGGGAAAGTGACCGCTCTGGCGATTCCAGTGCGCAATACCGACCCGCCGGACCCCACCGTCGGGCTGAATCAGCCACAGGTAATCGGCCTCGGCATCGTCCAGCGGCATGCAACCTTGCAGATACTCGCGAGCCTCCAGTAACGGCTGATAGGGCAAGTGGCAGGTTTGCGCGACAGCACCGAGCACTTCGACTTCATCGACACGTTTCGGGTAAATCAGGCGATCGCCATCGTCGAGACGAATGTTGCGCGCGAAGCCGACTTCCAACGCGACCGGATCAAGATTGGCGATCTGACGCCCGGTGACCGGCATCTGCCGCACTTGCTCAGACAAACGCAGTGCCAGTGCTGCACGGCTTGGTTTGTCGAAGAGCAAAGCCATGCGCTGCAGTACGTCCAGATCAAACAACACACCCGCCTTGAGCCGCGCCTGCTCTTCCAGCAACGACTGACGCAACAAGACACCCGCCAGCCAATACCCTTCGGCATTGGGCACGGCCACGCTGATCACATCGAGCAAGCGCCCGCCGGCCGGCAACTCGACCGGCCCGGGGTTGGCGACGTCACCGCTGACAGTGACAGCGGCCTGACTGAAGCTGGTGATCAGCAGTAAACACGCCGATAGCGTTCCCAGGCGCTTCACGGGACATGCCTGCGGTTGGGGGTCAGTTGCACGATCCTGACGCGCAACTGCGACGTCAGCTGTTGCTCGCTCTGCACAATGAAACCGTCGACGGGATCGACCCAATAACGATTGGTCGCCCGCAGGCCGATGGCCGGGGCATCAATCTGCTCATCGACACGCAGCACGCTGTATTCCTTGTTGAGAATGGTCAAGGTGTCCATGGATTTTCGGGAGAAGCGACTGTTAACGATCACCCCCACTTCCTGGCCCTTGTAGAGATCGATCCAGCGCCGGGAGGTGTAGCCATCGGCGACTTGATGAAGGCCTTGCTTGAACGGTGAGGTATCCGATAGACGCGTGCCGTCCAGGTCACCCTCCAGGCCCAGGCCAATGCTGCGCACGGCAAGGCCATCGCGCAGCAGCAGCACTTGTTTGCCGGAGGCGACCCAGAACTGCAGGTCTTCACGCTCGCGCACCAGCGCCAACACCCCGGAGCCGGTCGGCGTGGTCAGTTTGATCTGCGGATAGTTGACCTCGGCCACCTGCGCCGGGGTCACGTCCACCTCATCCGGTCCGATCACCGCCGATTTGAGGTTGTTCAACGAAGCGCTCATCAGCGGATTGCAGCCACACAACAACAGGGCCGCACTCAGGCAGACGCCAACTTTCAACGTGTTCACAGTCGGCGACCTTATTTGCTGTTGTTACTGTATTCGCTCCAGTTCTTCGCAGCGGAAGCACCCGTACCGACAATCGACGCCGATGGCACCAATTGGCTGATGAAGCGGTTCCAGCGAGTCACATTGGCAGGCCCGACATAGACAACGTCCTGAGGGCGCACTTCGAAGTGCGTGGCGAGCGCCATGGCGGTCGGCGATTCAGCGTTCAATTGGTAGATCTTGGCCGGCTCCACGTCCAGGTTTTCGACCCCGCGGATGACGTACACAGCGTTGCCGTTGGAAGTGGTCTGGCTCAAGCCGCCAACCGAGCCGAGCACATCGGACAGGTTCATGGTGGCGGTCTTGAAGCTCAATGCGCGCGGCTGGTTGACCTCACCCATGACGTAGATGCGCTTGTTGTCGTTGTACGGCAGATACAACTGATCGCCACCCTTGAGATAGACGCCCTGCAACTCGGAATCCTGCTGGTTGAGCGAGTCGAGATTGAGCGGATACACCCGGCCGTTGCGCGTCAGCGTCAGGCCGGACAAGTCAGCGTTGTTGGTATCGATTCCGGCGGAACCGAGGGCCTCGACCACGCTCAGTGGATTGGTGGAAATCGCTTGCGGACCGCCCTTGGCCACGGCGCCGGTCACCACGACTTTCTGACTGGCGAAACGCAGCACCGCGACATCTACCTGCGGCTCGGCGATGAAGGCCGACAGCCGTTGCTCGATGTCTGCGCGCAGTTGCTGGATCGTACGCCCGGCAGCCTGGACTTCCTTGATGTACGGGTAATACAGCGTGCCGTCGGAGCGCACCAGTCGGCCGTTGGCATCGATCTGTTGTTGCGCGCCGGACGGGGCTGTCAGCTCAGGGTGATCCCAGACCGTGATGTACAAGACATCGTTGTTACCGATGCGGTACTCGGGTGGAGTCGCCAACAACTCCGCCGGCAGCGACTCACGCTTTTGCGTGGCGCGGGTGGTGGAAATCAGCTTGGGAGTAATCGGGATCAGCTCGACCCGGCTGCTTTCACTGGCCCCTTGGCGGGTGATATCACTGGTGCTCAGGTATTGGCCGGGGGAAAACATGCAACCTTGTAAAGCGAGACTTGCCAACATTAAAAGAGAAAAACTACGAGTCATAATGGCACTACGCTATTCAAGGGCGAATCTAAAAAGAAGTCACCCGACTTGCGTCGGGCGACCCTGTACTGCACTAACAAGAACTTCTGTTAGTTATGCGTGCCGGTGGTACCGGTGGTACCGGTCGTACCGGTGGTACCGCCGTTGGCACTGCCACCGCTATTGGACGCCGCTATTGCACTGGCAACCATTGCAGTACTGGCTGCAGGGGCTTGAGAAGCCGCTACACTGCCACCTACATTGGTCACCGCGGTCAGCGGCGTTTCAGCTGCGGCAGCCCAGTTGCTGAACATCGTCAACAAGGCAATCGCCATCACTTTTTTCATATCAACTCCTTTCTAACATTCGACCCGATTAAAACCGGATGTTCCGTTAGAGTTGGTAGAGTTCAAGTCGCGAAAAGTGCGAACAAGATCCGTCATTCATTCACAGTCCTACCTGACTGATAAACGTCAAACGGCAGGTTTATATCTACGGACATGCAAAAGGCATTTCCAGTGTATTTTCCCGACGTTATCTAACAACCTGACTGGAAATAACATTAGGCCAAAACGACATCATCCGAGATAACCCTTGGGATGATTCGATTGCCAGCGCCAGGTGTCGGTCATCATTTCCTGCAAATTGCGCGTCGCCTTCCAGCCCAGTTCTTTCGCGGCCTTGGAAGGGTCGGCCCAGCTCTGGGCAACATCACCCGAACGACGCGGCATCACGCGAAACGGCACCGGTTGGCCACTCGCCTCTTCGAAAGCCCGCAGCACTTGCATCACGCTGTAGCCATCGCCCGTACCGAGATTCCAGGTATGGATGCCGGTGCGCCCGGCGATGGACTGCAATGCCTTGAGGTGCCCGTCCGCCAGGTCCACGACGTGGATGTAGTCACGTACGCCAGTGCCGTCGACCGTGGGGTAATCGTCGCCGAAGATCGACAACTCCTGCAGGCTGCCGACCGCCACCTGGCTGATATAAGGCACCAGGTTATTGGGAATACCGTTGGGGTCTTCACCCATGTGACCACTGTCGTGAGCGCCGATCGGGTTGAAGTAACGCAACAGGGCGATGCTCCAGCGCGGCTCAGCGAGGCTCAGGTCGCGCAGCACGTTTTCGACGATCAGCTTCGATTGGCCATAAGGGTTGGTTGGATTGCCTGTCGGGAAGTCTTCGCGGATCGGCATCTGCTCCGGCGCGCCATAGACCGTGGCCGACGAGCTGAACACCAGACGGAACACCCCGGCAGCGGCCATCGCCTGGCACAGCGTGATGCTGCCGCTGACATTGGTCTCGTAATACTCAAGCGGCTTGCGCACGCTCTCACCCACCGCCTTGAGCCCGGCAAAATGCAGGACCGCATCAACGGCGTGCTCACGAAAAATCCGGTCCAGCAAAGCCCGGTCGCACACATCGCCGCGAATCATCAGTGCACTCTTGCCGCATATGGCTTGCACCGCATGCAAGGCCGCATCGGAGCTGTTGCAAAGATTATCCAGCACTACAACTTCATAGCCTGCTTCGAGCAGCGCGAGTGTGGTGTGCGAGCCGATATATCCGGCTCCACCCGTTACCAGAATTTTCATGGTGCGGTCCATAGAGAGATAAGTACTCAGTAGCGTGTCAAGCCCCATGTATTAAAGATGCGTGGTGAACCACACAAACAAGGGCGACAACAACCTAAAACAAATTTAGTTCAACGACTGGCAATAAATATTTTTGCAGGTCAAACTGTATTGCCCGGTACTTATTAGCACTCCGATGCTTTCCTCACTATCAACAGATACCGACTAAAAATAACTAACAACTATCAAACCGACATCTCATAACATTGGCGCATTCTGCGCGCACTGCTAATTGCCATTAACAACCCGACTCGGGTATTAAAGTACTCCTTCAATAATCATTGAACTTGCAATCACTTGTTATTGCGCGCAGCCGTTAATGGTGTGCCGTGACTGTCCAGGATACTTTTATGATTCGTAAATGTTTGTTCCCCGCTGCCGGCTACGGCACGCGTTTCTTGCCGGCCACTAAAGCCATGCCCAAGGAAATGCTGCCGATCGTCAACAAGCCGTTGATCGAGTACGCCGTTGAAGAAGCTCGGGACGCCGGCCTGCAACACATGGCAATCGTGACCGGTCGGGGCAAGCGTGCACTGGAAGACCACTTCGACATCAGCTATGAACTTGAGCACCAGATTCGTGGCACCGAGAAAGAGAAATTCCTCGCTGGCACCCGCGAACTCATCGACACCTGCACCTTCTCCTATACCCGTCAGGTCGAGATGAAGGGCCTGGGTCACGCGATTCTCAGTGGCCGCCCGCTGATCGGTGATGAGCCCTTCGCCGTGGCGCTGGCCGATGACCTGTGCCTGAACCTGCAAGGTGACGGCGTGCTCACGCAAATGATCCAGCTCTACAAGAAATTCCGCTGCTCGATCGTGGCCATTCAGGAAGTGCCACACGACCAGACCCACAAGTACGGCGTGATCGCTGGCGAGCTGATCTCCGAAGGCATCTACCGGGTCAACAACATGGTGGAAAAACCCAGCCCGCAAGACGCGCCATCCAACCTGGCGATCATCGGCCGCTACATCCTGACGCCGGATATTTTTGATCTGATCGCCGACACCCAACCTGGCAAAGGTGGGGAAATCCAGATCACCGACGCACTGATGAAACAGGCGCAGAACGGTTGCGTGCTGGCCTACAAATTCAAAGGCATGCGCTTCGATTGCGGCGGCGCCGAGGGTTATCTCGAGGCGACCAATTTCTGCTACGACAACGTGTACCTCAAGGGCCTTTGACGACCCACCCTGACTCATCGCTGCACGCACAACCACGCCCACTTTTCACTCAGGCAGGCCATCATGAACAATGCAAAACACTCGGCAGACATTGAACTGGAGGTGGGCAACCTCGGCGTGATGACCTGGTTGTCCCGCCATCAGCCGCTACCCAGCGCGAACGAGCCATGGTTGGGCACCACGCTGTTGGTGGAGCGGATCGGCATGTTTCCCTCATCAGGCGACATCCGCCGCCCGCTGCGCGACCCCTACCCTCTCCTCGCCCACTTGAAAAAGCTCTATGGCGAGCAGGCACTGGAAGTGGATGACCGCGATGGTCTCAAAGTGATTTTCAGCGACTGGCGGTTCCGGGTGCGCATTTGCTGCAACGACCCGGCCATCATCATCAATGTGGAAACCCGTTGCGCGACACAATTGATGCCGCTCAAGACCGCAGAGTTGCTAAGTCACCTGGACTCCTTCGAGAAACGCTAAACACTGCGGCAGCGTCTACTTCAAGCCCCAATCGCAGCGCTCTTGCCCGCCCACCATCCAGCGATAGAAGTAATCGGCAATCAGCCGTCCACCCGTGGCCGGAACCGGATGAATCTTGTCCGGACCGATCATGGAGGCGGCGTAGCGTTTGACGTCGCTGCCGAACGCGCACTGCAGATCAGCGTAACCCAGGTGCTCCGCGCGCGCCCATGGCTCCAACACCTGCGCATACGCCGACATCGGATAGGCACTGGAGCGTGTGGTTTCCTGACGCAGGATCAGGTTGACGCTCGCCGCCGGCTGGATCTCGCGAATCATCCCCACCAGGCCTTGAACGTTCTTCAGATACTGCTCGGGCTTCACGCCGAAGCCCTGATCGTTGCCACCGAGCATGATCAGATAGATATCCGCAGGGATCTTCGATACCGCCGCTTTCCACTGCGTCTGCCAGCGGCTGTCGCTGTGGTAGAAGTCAGCGGACGCTGCGCCAGACGCCGCCAGTTTGGAAACCCGCACGCCGCCCTGATCGTTGCTCATCCACAGGCCGAACAGAGTCGGTGCACCTTTCACCACCTCCAGCCTGAACGCCCAGTCCGCTGCCTGTGATGCGTCGGGCAACGGCACTTCCTGCACACCCGAGCCGCCGAGCGTCAAGGGTCGCCAGTCTTGCGATGGCGTCCAGCGATAGCGAATCTCGCTGGGCTCGCCGTTGCCGAGGTAAAGCAGTTTTGCCTGGGTAACAGCGGTGTTGATGGACGGTGTCGGGCTGGCATCGATCTGCAGCCAGGCGCCGGAGCGCCCCGTCACCGTGCGGCTGTCAGGGCTGGCCTGGCCGAGGCCGGACACCTGCCAGTCGCCGCCAAAATACTTTTCGCTGCTGCGGGTGTACTTGAAATGCGTACCGCCAAGGGCCGCACCGTGGTTGAAGCCGACGTAGCCCGGGCCGGCAAATCCGACCTCCCCGGACACGCGCTGCACCAGTTTATTCAGATAGAAATCCTGCCCGGCGCTGTAGCTGTCGCCGATCACCGAGATCGACAGAACCTTGCCTGCCTTGCCTTCACGCCACTGAGCAAAACGCTCGCGGGCGTCACCTACCTCGACCACCGACGCCGCAACAGGCTGGACGTCATCAACTGCCAACATGCGCTGCTTCCTTCACTCGGACAATCATCAAGTCTGCGCCACCGGAGCGATGTTCGCCGGGGCTTTTTTGCTCGCTGCGCGTTCACCGAGAAACAGCACGGAGGTGAAGTTGAACCGACTGAACATCAACGACAACACCACCGGCCCGAGCAAACCACAGGCCACGCCCCCGAACACCAGAAGGCTTTCATCCTTCACGCCCAACCGCCCCAGGACAAACCGCGAAGTGGCCGCGAACAGTACATGGAACAGGAAGATCGCATAGGAGTAGCCGCCCAGCCAGGTCAACCACTTCGAGCGCATGTCACTGGACAGCAACGCGATGCAGGACACGCAGCCCACCGTCAAACCGATCAGGCTGCGACGGTCGACGATCAGCTCGCGATCCACCGCCGCCACGTACAGCAGCGTCAGCGAGATCACCACGAACAACAGCGGACCGATTACCTTGAACCGCTGCTTCAATGCGTCGACGTTTTCCTGGCCAATCATCCCCGCCACAAAGAACGGCAGCAGGTAGATCGCGCCGTTGATGCCGAACGCATCGACCTTGAACGGCGGCAGCAGGAACACCACCGCCGCAAAGGCAAACAACAGGTACAAGCGCGTCGCCGATCGAAGCAATCCGCGCCACTCCAGCAAGCCGACGAACATGAAAATAATGAACACCGCCTGCAGGAACCAGAAGTGGTTGATCGGCACCCAGAACGACAACAACGCGTCGATCACCCCGACGTCCTTGTTCACCCCCGGACCAACCGCTTGCAATACGGAAAACGGCACGCCCACGCAAAACAGCGGCACGATCAACCGTCGCACCTTGCCGCTGAAGAACGTTGAGAAGTCATTGCCACGGATTTTGTAGATCGAATAAATGTAGCCCGAGATGAAGGTGAACAGCGGCATGCGCACGTACACCATCGAGTCGGCGATCACCCGGAACGGCGAGCCCAGGTCAATTTTCAAACCGCCGTCCAACGGGCCGATGACGTGGTAGAGCACCAGCAACAGGCACGCCAGGCCACGCAGGGTTTCTATCTCCAGGGACTTTTTTTTGCTCGACATAAAGCACCTGCCTCAATTCAATATTCTTGATTCAACCTGCACGGGTTTGTTGGCCCGCAGCATCAATCCCAGGCCGACAAACAGCACCGGCACCACCATGGAAAAGTGCCGGGCGAAGGAGCCGAAATCCGGTTCGAACAAGCCTTGCACCAGCAAAAACGCCAGCGGAATCGCGATCAGTTCCTTGGGTTTGGTCTGGATCGGTGCGCCTTTGTAATCGGTCGAGGTGATGACTTTGAACAGCAGCAACGCGGTCATGATCATCAACGCCACGAAGATCACCTGGCCCGGTCCGGACAGCAGGATCAGCTCCACGGGAAACGACAGCCGGAAGAAGATGATCATCGAGTCCAGGGCCTGCGAGACAAAATCGCTGCCGCTGAGCCACGAGACGATCAACGACTTCGACCCCTCCTCACCCGCCGTTCGCAGTTCGTTGTTACTGGCGCGAATCGACGACACCGGAAACCCGAGCGCCACCTGGATCGCCATGGCGACCGCCAGGTAGAACAGGAACAGCATCAGGAAGAAAGTGAAGCGCGAGACGTACTTCTTCATCACGCAGACGCCGACCCAGGACAGTGAAAACAGAATCCAGTAGGGCCGGATCAGCACGCCGTAGATCACCGCCGAGAGGAAAAACCCGCCGCGATATTTGTGCGTCAGCGAGCTGAGCAAAATGCTCAATACCGCTACCGACACAATGATTTCCTTGGTCAGGTTCTCAAGGAAAAACGAGCGAACAATGCCCCACAAACACAGGGTGCCGAAGATCGTCAACGGCATGCGGCGGAACACCACCACCGGAATCGCCGTGAGGAAAAAATTGCAGAACATGCCGTAGGCCCAGGCATTGGTCAGGTTGATCCCGGTGGGCCGCAACAGAAATGCCGAGCACTCATAAGAAGAGCGATCCGGCGAGAACGGGTTCCAGAAGTTGCAGTTGTCGGCGCGCGCATAGGACGACCACAACGTCATGGCATCCGGGCCGGGATCACGCGGGACCAACAGTGGCATGGCCACCGACAGAAACAACCCGGTGAACAGGATCAAAAACGAAATCGACGAGTCGAGTTTCTTGCCGCGAAACTCGATGCACGGCAGCTTCAGGCCCATGACAGAGCAGCCTTTTTCGCGCCGGTCACACGGGTCAGCAGAGCAATCGCAGCGAGCTGCACAATGATCGCGAAGACGTTGCCCCAGGCAGCACCGTAGATCGAATAGTGTTTGATCAGCAGGTAGCTGACCGGCACCGAAACCAGCAGGCAGATGACCGCGCTCGCCAATGACACCCGACTGTTTTTCGAGGCGATCAACCCACCCCAGACGATGTCGCCGATGGCGCGCAGGGCGAAGGAAAATATCAACACGCCGAGGATGGCGTTGTCCGGCCGCGGCACTGCCGCGCCAACGTAATCAAGGACAACATTGAAAAACAGATAAATCAGCACCGCCACCGCGGCAGACACCACCAGCGAGCGCATGACCCATTTGTTGACGAACAACTGCCGGACCGTGAACGGCTGTTGATCCGCCTGAAAACGCTTGGCCAGCACCGGAATTCCAACCACCGCCACCACCGCGTAGGACAACGCTTGCAAGGTGTTCGCCGCTGACCATGCGTACACGTATTTACCGAGGCTGGCGTAGGGTTCCAGATCGATGATCAGAAAGCGCTCGGCATACTGACTCAACGCGATCAACCCGGTGCCGAGATAGAACGGCAACCCGGCTTTCCACACGGTGGCCGTGGCCAGCGAGCCGGTCTCCCGGCCTTTATGCACGTTCACCACAATCAGGTAACCGGCGATGATCACCAGCACGTTGGCGGCTACCCAGAGCCACAATACGCTGGCAATCCCGGACACCCAGCCCAGCATCATCCCGCCCACCGCCAACACCGCCCAAAGGCCGGTCTTGACGAAAAACAGCAGCGCACCCGCCGTGGCTTTCTGCGCGGAAAACACGAAGGAATTGATTTCGAAAGACAGGTGTTCGGTCAGCAGAACCAGCGTCACGCAGAGGATCAGCGCAGTCGTTGCTTCGACTTGCTGGAACAGCGAGTAAATCAGCACCGTCACCACCGACAGTACTAACCCTACCGCGAGATACAGCAGCAAAACCTTGTCGACCACCCGCCGCGAAGTCCCTCCCACGCTGATCAACCGATTGATCTCGGAACTGAACCCGACGCTGTAGAACTTTGAAGCGATCAACGAAGCCGCGACCACCACGCCATAAAAGCCCAGCGCTTCATAGCCCAGGTAATGGGTGATGGCCAACACCAGCAAAAACTTCGCGCCTAATGCACCGCCGCGAAGCAACAGCCGAAATATCATCGAACGACACCTTTGATGATGTCGTCCATGGCCACGGTTTTCGCTTCGATCTCGCGACAGGTGTCGGTCAGACGTTTGCCGAAACCGGACAGTGCGTTCGGTGCGTAGACCGTGTTGATAATGGTATCGACATCAATGTCGCCGCCGTTGATCACCCAGTCTTCCACGCCCATGTCCTGATAGGCGCCGAAGCCTTTGCGCTCGTAGCTGATGTGGTACGCCGGGACGCCGGAGAGCAGCGATTCGATGGCGCCATGCAGGCGCACGGAAATCACCAGGTCCGGCTGATATTTGGCCAGCGTCGCCTTCAACGGCAACAGGTCTTCGGTAATGCCCAGCTCGCGGTAGAAAGCGCCGTCATCGTTACCGCGCACCGCGCTTTGCACCGCGCAAACCACTTTGCTCTTGTTCTTCAAGCGCTGTAGCAGCAACTTCAAGTTGGCCACATAAGCGACTTTCTTTTCCTTGCTCCACTCCGGCGGCTTGCGCAGCACCACACACACCGTGGCCGGCGACGAAGCGCAGCGGGTGAACTTGGGTTGCTGGAGGATTTTGCTCGCCAGGGACTGGACCGCCAGATCCGGCGCACGGTAGACATTTTCGCAGGCATCGAAAATCGCCGACGACCTGTTGTCACGCACAAACACCGCATCGGCGCTGGCGTAATGCTCGACGATCTTGCTGCTCTCGCCGTGGAACGGGCCAATGCTTTGCGGCAGGTAGACCGACGGCACTTTGCTGAGGATCGCGGTTTCCAGTTGCTTGGCGTGACCGAGTTTCAACTTGATGTGTTCGAAGGCGCTCTTCGAGCGCATGTAGCCGCCGCCGACGCCGACTATCAGATCGGTTTTCTTCAACAGATCGGCAAGTCCGGCGTAGGACTGGTTGAGGAATACCGCTTGCTTGACCCGGCCCAAACCCTTGGCCGCCATCACCGGCGCGTCGAAGCGCGGGTGCGGCAAGTAGCTGAAGGACTCTGGATCGGAGGCCACGACACTGATCGCGGTGTCGTCGCCAAAGTTTCGCTGTACCAGGGCAATGGCCAGATCCACGAGCAGACCGTCTCCGGAGTTGGACGCACTGTAGCCATGCAAAATCGTTACGTTCATATGCTTGAGTTCTACTTAAAAAGAGGGGGCGCGATACAGGTCATAGGTCTGGCGGATCATCAACGCGGCGCTGAAGCGCTCGCGGACGATGCTGCGCCCTTCACTGCCAAGGTCGAGCAACCGCGGCTTCTGGATTTTTTTCAACACATCGGCCAGCGCCTGGTGATCCCCGCTGGGGAAGACGTAGCCGGACACCTCGTTGGTGACCAGCTCGGGCAGCGACGTGCAGTTGCTGGCAATCACCGGCAAGCCCATGGCCATGCCTTCCAGCGGCACCATGGCAAAACCTTCCCAGCGACTCGGCACGATCAGCGCATCGGCTTTTCGATACAGCGCCTGGACTTCGCTCGGTGTCACCCACGGCAGGTATTCAACCCCTTCCATCGGCGGACACTCGACCGAATCTTCGTTCACGGCACTGCCCACCACGGTCAGTTTCAGATCGTTGCGCTGGACGTTGGCGAACGCCTTGAGCAACACGTCGAAGCCTTTCTGGTAGTCGAGACGGCCGACAAACAGCAGATGAATCGGTTCGGGATTGCTCGCTTTGGCCGCTTCGTCCCGGTGATGAATACCGTTGTAGATCAGCTTCATGCGCTTGCGCTGAATGCCGAATCGCGCGGCTTTATCCAGCTCGTACTGGCTGACGCAAATGATCACGTCAGTGACCTTCTGCAACACCCGCTCGATCCACGCATAGACTTTCTGCTTGGTCGGCGAGCTTTCCATCAGGAACGAAAAGGCATGCGGGCAGTAAACGATTTTCGGCTTGCGCCAAGGTCGCAACATCACGCACACGCATCGCCCGATAACCCCGGAAAAGGTGCTGTGCAAATGCACGACATCGGGTTTTTCCTTGAGCACCACCTGGGTCAACCGCCAGGCGAAGCGCAGCAACGACGGGACATTGCGCCCGGTCCGGGCGAAGGTGCGGACCTGTTGCGCGGCAATCCCGTGCAGTTCCTTTTCCTGATCCTCCGGGACCAGATAGACCAGCTCATAGTTGGCCGCGTCGCCTTCGGGCGAAGCCGAAATCGTGCGGATCACCGTCGCGACGCCACCTTTGATTGTCTCAGCCACGTGCAATATTTTTTTCACAAGTCACCCACTTCAAACATGAAAGAAAAATCGCTGACACTCAGGATTTGTCGGACGCGTATTCGTAGTTGTAATAGCCGTAGCCGCCGTTGCCGTAGTAGCTGGCCGCGCGCTTCTCGACACCGTTGAAGACCGCGCCCTTCAACTCGATGCCGTTCTGGGCGAAGCGACGGATCGTCAGTTCGATCTCTTTGGCCGGGTTCACCCCGAAGCGCGTGACAATCAGGCTGATGCCCGCCTCGCGACCGACAATCGCCGCATCGGTCACGGCCAGCAGCGGCGGCGTGTCGATGATCACCAGGTCATACCGCTCGCTGAGTTGCGCCAGCAGTTCGCGGAAGTTGGCGTGCATCAACAGCTCGGAAGGATTGGGCGGAACCTGGCCACGACTGATGAAATGCAGGTTGTCGACTTCGACTCTATTGATCGCCTGCTCGAGGCTGCAGCGCTTGACCAGCAGATCGGACAAACCATTGGTGATCGGTGTGTTCAGGGTTTTGTGCAGATGGCCCTTGCGCATGTCGGCGTCGATCAGCACCACGCGCTGTCCGCTGAGTGCCATCACCGCCGCGAGGTTGGAAGAAACGAAGGTCTTGCCGACCTGCGGGCTCGGGCCGGAAATCATGATGCGGTTGTTGGTCGAGTCGAGCCCGGCAAAGTGCAGGCAGGTGCGCAAGCTGCGAATCGACTCGATGGACAGATCCGTCGGGTTGCGCAGGGCCAGCAGGTAGGCCGGTTTGTCCACGCCGTCCCGGGCGCGACCTTTTTTGCTGTCCTCTTCCTGCTGCAATGCGCTGTAGGGAATCGACGCGTACACCGGCAAGCCGAGTTGCTCGATGGCTTCCGGCCCTTCCAGCCCGCGACTGAGGGATTTGCGCAGCAACACCAGCGCGACCCCGAAAAACGCACCGAGGAAGGTTGCAATCAGCACGATCAAGGCTTTCTTCGGTTTGACCGGGCTGGTCAGATCGACGTCCGCGCTGTCGATCAAGCGCACATTGCCCACTGCCCCGGCCCGGACAATGTCCAGTTCCTGGGATTTGTTCAGCAGTTGCGTGTAGATCTGCGACGCCACTTCCACATCGCGGGTCAGGTTCAGCAACTCTTGTTGCGTGGCGGGCAAATCCTGGGCCTTGCTCTCCAGCGCCTTCTGTTGCTGGGTCAGCTCGCCGAGCTGGGTCATCAGCGCACGATACGCCGGGTGCTGCTTGGTGAACTTGCGGTCCAGTTCCGCCTGTTGCATTTTCAGCTCGGAGATCCGCGTGTCCAGGCTGACGACCTGTTCCAGCACCGATTGGGTCTCGAGGGAAATATTGACCGTCTTGCCACGGGTTTGATAACTGTTCAGCGCATCGCTGGCCTTGGCCAGATCACGCTTGACCTGGGGCAACTGGCCCTGCAGGAATTGCAGGCTCTGCGCCGCTTCCGCCGAGGTGCGCTGCACGTTCTGCTGCACATACAACGCAGCGATTTTGTTGAGGATTTTCACTGCCTCGGCCGCGTCAGAGCTTGCCAGGGCCAAACGGATGATCCCCGATTCCTTGCCTTGCTCGGAAATATCCAGTGCATCCTGGTAACCCTGGATGGTCACGATCCGTGGATTGCGCACCACTTCAAAGCGGGTGCCAGGGTTAGCCGACAACTGAGCGATCAAACCCTCTACGCCGTCCTGGACGAACGCCTTTCCAGCGACGCCTTCCGCCAGCAGGTTGTCGTTTTCATCGAACAACTGGAATCGTTGCTGCTCACCGGCAACCAGCGTGAGTTTCTTGCCCAGCAGGTCTTTGGGCAGATTGAGCCGGGTGATCTCCAGGCGTTCACCGCCCCAGGCGTAGCTGTTGAGACCGAAACGCGGCGCCGCGACACTGAACTCGGTCTCGCCGCGATAACGCCGGGCGAGAAAGCCGCCAATCACCGGGAAAGTGTTGGGCGTGACGTCGATATCAAGGCGCAGGTCATCGACCGTTTTGCCGATCACCGCGCGGGACTTGATGATGCCGATCTCGGTCACCGAGGGCGATTGCCCCCCGAGCATGCTGTTGAGATCGGAGAACCCGAGCATGTCGTTCTTCTTCGGTTCGACCTGCACCAGCGCGTTCGCCAGGTACACCGGCGTCGCCAATACCGCATAGGCAACCCCGGTCACCATGAAGGCGCCGGTGAGCGCGCCGATCAACCATTTCTGATCGATCAAACTGCCAAATATGCCGAGAAGATCAATACTGTCTTGATCGTTGTCACGGGTGCCGACTACGGACGGTAACTGCATAAGTCTGTTCTTACCATTCATTGATCTGAAGAATATTTATCAACGCGCGAGGCGTTGTGCCCATGAGCTAACAGCATCTTCAATCAATGCATGGGCATGAATAAAAGCGGCCTTGCCTTGACGATACGGGTCTTGTATTTCGCGCTCACTCTGCCACTTACCGAGCAGAAACACTTTGCCCCTCGCGTGAGAGGCAATCTTCAATACTTGTTTTACATGCTCTTTTTCCATGACCAGAATCAGGTCTGCTTCATTGACGATGTCCGGTGTCAATTGCCGCGCTGTGAACGCTTCAGCGCAGTGCCCATGGTCTTCGAGAATTTGCCGGGCCGACGCTTCCATGGACTCGCCAACCCTTGCGGACAGGCCTGCGGAGGTCACCGTGATCGCTGAAGAGGCCAGCGCGTTACGCAGCAAAAGCTCTGCTGTCGGACTTCGGCATATATTGCCCACGCAGACGACAAGGATCTTTCTGAACAAGGTTTTACTTTCCCGTGTAATGTCAAACGGCCAACATGTCGAGAGGATCTTAATGAACCCTCAGGATCTTCCTGAACTCAGAAATAGATTCGCCCTGTTAGTACCGGAGCATTAAGTACCACAGCGTTTAAAAGGCCCCCAACCACAATTACCGGACTAAAAATAACTGTGATTTTCAGCCGATGGTTTTCCGACAAAAAATAACATTCGTGCACTTCATGCCCTCTTCATTATCGAAACATGAGTAATGAGATATCTATTCGAAGTTGTCACTTCTCATCAGGAGAGCAGACATGAAATCAGCACATCTCAAGGGGCTCGGCGCGCTGACACTGATAGCGCTGGGTGCGACAACTCAGGTTCACGCCAGCGAACTGTTCCCTAACCTCCCCGCCCGGACCGTTGGCATCCAGGTCAAGATTCAGAACTTTTCCGCCGCCGACGCCGGGCAGATCAAAGCGGCCGGTTTCAGTTTTGTGCGCTTCGGCGTATGGAGCGACAGCCTGGGCAGTGCGAAGTATCAGAAACAGGTCAGCGATGCCTTTGCGACGGCCAAGTCCGCTGGCCTGCCGGTGCTGCTGACCGTGCGCGCCATCAAGCCGTTGATGGCCGCGTCAGGCAACATCAGTGAACTGGCAAGCGCTGGCGAATCCTTTGCCAACACCGTGACAAAGCTGGAAACCGCCTACAGCACTCAACTCGTGGCCATCGAAATCTGGAATGAACCGGACCTCGAAACCTATTGGCCGACGCGCAATTTCGACACGACCTTCGTGCCGTTCATGAGCGCCATGTGCAAGTCGCTGCAAGACAAACCGCAATCGACGCCCCGGGTGGGTTTCGGCTTTGCCCGCCCCCCGACGGCCGGTTCTGCATCGACCGTGGCGCTGAACCGTATCGTCAGCGAATACCCCAAATGCCTGAACGCCATTTCCTATCACCCCTATGGCATGACGAGCACACAGATCAGCAACGCGCAGGCGTTTATCCAGCAGAACTTCCATCTGCCGGGCGTGATCAGTGAATGGGGCGTCTCGGCGCTCTCCTCCAATGGCGGCGCCGAAGGACAAGCCAGCAAAATCGGTACGTTCATCGCCGATGTTAAAAAGCTCAACATCCCGCTGACCTCCATCTATGAATGGAAAAACAGCGACTCGGGCAGCAATGACCGGGAGAAGAATTTCGGTTTGCTGACCTCCGACGGGCAACCGAAACCGGCAAGAATGACCGTCGAAAGTCACTTCAATGCAGAGTAAGCCTGCGTAACCGATCTGTGCGCAGGTCGGTTGCTTTGAACCTGTGAGCTGTTTTGGCATCGTATTCATCGACACTGCGCCCCACCTTTCAAACAATCGTTTTCAGGTTGTTGCCGCAGGGGCCCTCGATACACGTACACACCCTTGAGTGGCTGTCAGCGCTCGGGTAATGTCATCAGACCCATAGGACAGAGCACGCCCATGACTTCCAAGCTGGAACAACTCAAACAAATGACCACCGTGGTTGCCGACACCGGCGACTTCGAGGCGATCGCCCGCGTTAAGCCGGTAGACGCAACCACCAACCCTTCCCTGCTGCTCAAGGCCGCAGCCATCCCCGCTTATGCCGAGCTGCTCAATGCTTGCGTCAGCGACTGCAAGGGCGATGTAGGCCTGGCCAGCGACCGTTTTGGCGTCGCGGTAGGGCAAGAAATCCTCAAGGTGATCCCGGGGCGTATTTCCACCGAAGTGGATGCACGCCTGTCGTTCGACACTGACGCCGTATTGAAGCGTGCGCACCGTCTGGTCGAGTTGTATGAAAAGGCCGGCATTGGCCGCGACCGCGTGCTGATCAAGATCGCTTCCACCTGGGAAGGCATCCGCGCCGCCGAGACCCTCGAAAAGGAAGGCATCCAGACCAACCTGACCCTGTTGTTCTCCTTCGCTCAGGCCGCTGCTTGTGCCGACGCCGGGGTGTTCCTGATTTCGCCGTTCGTGGGCCGCATCTACGACTGGTACAAGAAAGCCACCGGTAACGAGTTCATCGGCGCGGATGATCCGGGCGTGCAATCGGTGACCCGCATCTACAACTACTACAAGGCCAATGACTACAAAACCGTGGTCATGGGTGCAAGCTTCCGTAACCTGAGCCAGATCGAGCAACTGGCCGGCTGCGACCGTCTGACCATCAGCCCGGACCTGATCGACAAGCTGGCGGCGGATACCGGCAAGCTGGAACGCAAACTGGCGCCGGGCCAGGCCGGTGAAGCGCGCCTGAACCTGAACGAAGCGCAGTTCCGCTGGTTGTCCAACGAAGACGCCATGGCGACCGAGAAACTGGCTGAAGGCATTCGTCAGTTTGCTCGTGACCAGGAAAAGCTCGAGGCGTTGCTGCAAGCCAAGCTGTGATCTGAGCTGCCGTGATGCAAAAAGGGCGAACCCTGTCGGGTTCGCCCTTTTTTTGCGGCTTTGTGGCCAATGATGATGTGTGGCGAGGGAGCTTGCTCCCTGGCCACAGGCTAGCGGTGTGCTTAGTGCCGCTCCAGCGCATTCACCAGGTCATGGAACGCTTCACGATTGGAATCGTTCAGGCCCATGAGGATCTTGTGCGCTTCGAGCACTTTGATCCGCACCACTTCTTCGGACTGATCCTGGTCTGGCAGGTCATCCAGGCACTCCGGGCACGGCACAGGCTTGTCAACGATGTTGAACACCTGCTCGAAGCCCATGGACTGCAGAAGACGGGTAATGTCTTCGTGAGTGGTGACGACGGTCGGCAGCAGGCCGACCTTTTGCCGCGAAAGAATCGACAGCTTGGCCAGAAGGCCAAGGGTGGTGCTGTCGATGCTGCGGGTTTCGGTCAGGTCGATCACGATGGCGTTGAAATTCAACGCGGTGAAGATCCGATCAATAGTCGCATCCAACGCCGAACACAGGGTCAGGCGAACTTCACCGACGAACTTCAGGACAAAGGTGCCGTCCTGCTCGGCGAACTGGATTCTACCGGTACTCATTGAAGATTCCTGCTCAACACCAACAGGGCGATATCATCCGGCATCTCCCCTAGCGTGGCCAATCCAAAAACCTGCCGCAGACCATCCAGGCTGCCGCCCGCTGCCTTGACCCGTTGGGGCAACGCAGCTTCTTTTTCTTTGAGTGTGGGTTCTGGCAAAAGGTCCAGAATGCCATCAGACATCAGCGTCAGGCTGAACGTCGGCGGCAGCTCCAGCACGTGGTCTTCATAAGTGGCTTCGTTGAAGAGGCCAACCGGCAAACCACGCCCTTCCAGATAACGAACACTGTCGGGTGTGTACAACACTGGCAACGGCAAATGACCACCGATGCTATAGGTCAACAAACCTGTCTCCTCGTCGATGACTCCACCGACCATTGTGACGTGTTTACCCAGCTTACAACTGATCAGGCCCCGGTTGATATGACCAAGGACTTCTGAAGGCTTGAATTCCGGCAATGTGCCGCTGCGCTTGGATTCGAACAGCAAGCGCGTGGTCATGAATTTCAACAGCACGGTAACGAAAGCTGAAGAGGCACCATGACCGGAAACATCTGCCAGGTAGAACGCAACCCGGCGCTCGTCGACCCGGAAGTAGTCGACGAAATCACCCGACAGGTACAGCGACGGGATGATCTGGTGGGCAAACTTGAATTCGTCGATGGTCCAGGGGCTGACCGGCAGCATGTTCATCTGCACCTGGCGACCGGCGTTCTGGTCTTCCTGGAGCAGGTTCAGGCTGGCGGCGAGCTCGCGGTTAGCCTTCTCCAGCTTCTCGCGGTAACGCTGGTTCTCCAGCAGCAAGCGCGCTCGATCCAGGGCCCGACGCACCGAGTGCTCGAGCACAGCCAGATCTTCGAGAGGCTTGATCAGGTAATCCGCCGCACCCAGGCGCAATGCCTCGACCGCGTCATTCATCACGCCGGCACCGGACACCACGATCACCGGCGTTTGCGGGGAAAGTTCGGTCACCTGGCGAATGAGTTCGAGTCCGCCCATCTGCGGCATGCGCAGATCGCAGATGACCAGATCGGGCTTGTCTTGCTCGAATACCTGAAGACCCTGCTGACCATTGCTGGCCTGCAAGACGCTGAAACCACTGTCTTCCAAATAGGCGGCGAGGCTCGCGCGCACTACTTCGTCATCATCGATAATCAGCAGCGTGGCACTGGTTTTTGGCATGTGGGCAAACGGCGCCAGAATTAGGTTGGCGTAGCGGCTCGGATTTTGGCCCGGCTCACACTACTGGATTCGCTTTCTAGCCTCTCTGTCGCACTGTTTTCGAGCATTTGCCCTACACACATGTACACCAGAGGTGCCCTTCTAAGGCGCAGACGGTACTCCCATCCGCGAGGCGTTTCAAGCTCACGCCGATTGTCGCTTGACATCCATCTGTGTCAAATCACCGCGAGTTATAAGAACAGCCAAAACCGAAACACAATGGAAGGACCGGCGGCATCCAGAAATGAAGAAGGCGGCTCGATGGCCGCCTTCTTCAATGACCGGTAAAGATCAAAAATCGTCTTCAACCTGGCCGTCTTTCACCTTGAATTCGCGGTTCTGCAGGTACGCATTACGGATGAAGGTGTACTTGTCACCCGAGATCAGTTTCTCGGAGGACAACAGATTCGCGCGGGTATCGACAATGTTCAGGGCGAAGATCGAGTTACGCACCGGCACATCGTTGATGTAGCGGTACGGGCCGGTGTAACCGTCGACGAATTTCGAAGGCGCATCACGCACGGTGCTTGGCCCCAGCAGTGGCAGCATGACGTACGGACCACTGCCGACACCCCAGTAACCGAGGGTCTGGCCGAAGTCTTCGTCGTTGCGTTGCAGGCCCATCTTGGTCCCGACGTCGAAGAAACCGAGCAGGCCGAAGGTGGTGTTGAAGATCAAACGCGCGGTATCGACACCGGCCGCCGCAGGCTTGGCCTGCAAGATATCGTTGGCGAGGTTGGTGACATCGCCGACGTTGCGGAACATGTTATGGATGCCGTCCTCAAGGAACTGTGGCGTCACGAACTGATATCCCTGGGCCAAAGGCTTCAGGGCGTAGGTGTCGAGCACGTCGTTGAATTTGTAGATTGGACGGTTGATGCTTTCCCAAGGGTCGTCTTCCGACGCTGCCTGGGCAACGAACGGAACCAGCAACGCGCTGGCACACACACAAAGCTGAGCGAGTTGATTGCTCCAGCGCATATAAAAACTCCTTGGATTGTTCCGTTGCCGGGCGCTGAGCCTGGCGCAAAGACCGATAGTATAAGACGGAAAGGTCGCTTTAGGCAGCATGCCCCCAAGGGCTGATTCGGGATTTTGCGGTTTGTGATCGATTCACATCCGTGTCACTCAACTGTCATCGCGGCCCGTTAGCCTCGAGGCTATTTCAGGGACGTTGACATGCCGCACGCCGAAACCAAGCCTCAAACTGCGCCAAACCTAACTGCCGTGCTGTTCGGCCTCAGTGGTTGCCTGGTGGATTTCGGCGCTCACACGCGTCTGAACGGCGGTCATTCGGCCGAGCACACCGAGGCCACGCCCGGCGCCCTCGAGAGCCTGCACAGCTTGCAGCAGCAACAGATACCTTGTGCGTGGCTCGATGAGCTGCCTCCTGCCCTCAGCCAGTCCCTGGCGATCGCCTTGCCGGAGTGGGTGAAATCCTCGCAACACTCTGCAACAAACAATCCCTGGCCGGCACCCCACGCGTGTTGGCAAGCCTTGATGGCGCTTAACGTCGAACGACTGGATGGTTGTGTACTGGTCAGTGGCGAACCGCGTCTGCTGCAATCGGGGCTCAATGCCGGTCTGTGGACTATCGGGCTGGCGTCCTGCGGCTCGCTTTGCGGCTTGTCGCCTGCGCAATGGCAAGCGCTGTCTGCGCAGGAACGCGACATCAAGCGCGGCAAGGCAACCCTGCAACTGTTTGGCTTGGGTGTGCATTCGGTGATCGATCACCTCGGTGAACTCGACACCTGCCTGGCTGATATCCGTCTGCGTCGACTCAAAGGCGAAAAGCCCTGATCACGTCCTCACACCAATGAAGCATGCAGGTTACGCAGGAGTGGATTAATCTTAAGGCAAGCCATAGACCTTTGGCGTTTCGCTGCGGTCTATGCCAGTGCCAATTGAGATAAGGAAGAACGCCATGCCTGCCCGCGAACTGCAAGAACAGCTCAATGCCCTGCGCGAGCAATTGGACAAGAATCCTCCGCTGTCCGAACCCGAGCGCGAAGAACTGCACGTGCTGATGCAGCAGATCGAGCTGGAACTTGATCTCGAAAACACAACCAAGGACGTCAACCTGGCCGATAACGTCAACCTTGCCGTCGAACGTTTCGAACTTGAGCACCCGACCCTCTCCGACGCCCTGCGCCGAATTGGCACGGCCCTGCACAGCATGGGGATCTGAGCCTGCGGGAGCGAGCAGGCTCGCTCCCGCAGGCTCAGATCTTTATTGACGAACCAGACGATGGTTCGGCAGCTGCACGGTTTGGGTACTGCGATACGGGTTGATATCCAGCCCGCCACGGCGCACATAACGCGCATAGACCGTCAGTTTTTCCGGTTTCAACAATCGCTGCAGATCCAGGAAAATCCGCTCCACGCACTGCTCATGGAAGTCCGAGTGCTGGCGGAAGCTGACGATGTACTCCAGCAAACTCGCATGATCGAGTGCCGCGCCACGGTACTCCACCACGACGCTGCCCCAGTCAGGCTGACTGGTCACCGGGCAGTTGGACTTAAGCAAATGGCTGTGCACGCTTTCCTCGACAATGCGCGAGTCGTCACAACGCAGCAATTCCGGACGCGGATGCTCGTAGTTGCTGACACTGATATCCAAGTCATCGATGCACACGCCGGGCAGCGCCACGACGCCTTCGGCTTCGACATCTTTCAGGCTGCGAACCCGCACGCCGACCGGCTTGCCGGCAGCGGCCGACAGGTCTTTGACCAGCGTCGCTTCCAGGCTGGCGGTGTCGGCAAACGGGGTCTGGTTCAACGAGTTGAGGTACAGCTTGAAGGACTTCGACTCGATGATGTTCGGCGAGTCCGCCGGGATGCTGAACTCGCCGATCGCCACCACCGGCTTGCCCGAAGGCAGCAGCCACGACAGCTCGAAGCAGTTCCAGAAGTCGACGCCTTTATAAGGCAGGGTTTCAGCCGTCAGGCCCAACTCTGCCCACTTCGCGGTACGCGGAATCGGGAACAGCAAGGACGGCGTGTAAGTGGCGATGTATTCGCTGGATTTGCCCAGCGGCGAGTGTTCGGCTGCGGGATGCATGGCGGAAACCTGACTGAAGAATCAGCGGATTCTATCAGCCTTTGCTCCCGCCTTTGAGTGCTTACTGACTGACAGTCAATTTGCCGACCATGCCGGCCTGATAGTGGCCCGGGATGTTGCAGGCAAATTCGAGACTTGTCGCCCTGGTGAAGGACCAGGTCAGTTCCGCCGTTTTGCCCGGCTCCACCAACACGCTATTGGGGTCGTCGTGCTTCATGCCGCCCTTCATATCGTGCCCCATCGAACCGTGACCCATACCGGCCATTGCACCGTGGTCCATTTCCTTCACACCTGTAGGCGTGAGCATGCCGCTCTGTTGCATGTGCAACATTTCCTGCTGGTGTCTGGCATGCATCGCTGCGTCACCGAGGTTGAATTCGTGCAGCAACTGACCTTTATTCACTAGCACGAAACGCACGGTCTCGCCCGCCTTGATCTCGATGGTCCCGGGGTTGAACGACATGTCACCCATCACCACTTCAACACTGCGAGTTGCCTTGGCAGCAGGCGCCGGCTGGCCAAAATCGTAGGTGTGCGCCGGGGCAGCCCATGCAGGCGAAGTCAGCGTCAACAGGCACGCGACGGCCACCAGGGTTTTGCGCATAAACATAGTCGTACTCCAACAAAATAAGGTTCAGCCTGTGGAAGACTCTAAACTGCAATCACTGCCCGCAACCTGACAACCAGATTACAACTTTGTCAGGTCGGCCCGCACCGTCGGCGCCCGCGGTATAAAGCTTTCGTTCCATTTGACCCGAGCCCCCCATGAAACTGCTGATTGTCGAAGACCAACCGAAAACCGGCCACTACTTGCGCCAGGGCCTGGCCGAAGCCGGATTTACCACCGAACTGGTGGCCGACGGCAGCACGGCCCAGCAGCTGGCCTTGAGCGGTGATTACGCGCTGTTGATTCTCGACGTGATGCTGCCGGGTCGCGATGGCTGGCAGATCCTGCAAGCGGTGCGCAGTGCAGGCCTTGATACGCCAGTCCTGTTCCTGACCGCACGGGACGCGGTGGAAGACAGGGTTCATGGCCTCGAACTGGGCGCCGACGACTATTTGGTCAAGCCATTCGCGTTCTCCGAACTGTTGGCGCGGGTGCGCAGCCTGTTGCGCCGTGGCAGCGCCTCGCCGCAGGAAACCAGCCTGCAACTGGCTGATCTGCGCCTGGACCTGATTCGCCGCCGGGTAGAACGCAACGGCCAGCGCATCGATTTGACCGCCAAGGAATTCGCCTTGCTGGAAATGCTCTTGCGTCGTCAGGGTGAAGTCCTGCCCAAGTCACTGATCGCCTCCCAGGTCTGGGACATGAATTTCGACAGTGACACCAATGTCATCGAGGTCGCGATCCGCCGATTGCGCCTGAAGATCGACGATGAGTTCCCCAACAAACTGATCCACACCGTGCGCGGCATGGGTTACGTGCTTGAAGAGCGCTGCGCCTGATGCGCCGACTGTCCTTGAGCAGTCGCCTGGCGCTGCTGTTTGCCGCCTGCACCGCGGTCGTTTCATTGTTCGCCGGGGTGTTGTTCAGTCGCGCCAGCGAGGCGCATTTCATCGAGCTTGATCAGCAACTGCTGAATGGCAAGTTGATTGGCCTGCGGCGGGCGCTGCACGATCTTCAATCGAGCGACAGCCAGGTCAAACTCGCCGATGAATTGAGTCGGCAGGCGGATCTGTCATTACGGATCACCGGCAGCGATGGCAAACGCTGGTATGACAGCTCGATCCAACTGCCCGATCAACTCCCACAACAGCCAGGCCTGTCGACCCTCAACCACGACGGCACTGACTACCGCGTCCTGAATGCGCCGCTGTTTGCCGACAAGCCTGACTCCCCGCAATTGACCTTGCTGCTGGACATCACCCACCACCAGCACTTTCTACAACGCATGCAGCACCTGATCTGGCTGACGGTCGGTTTGTCAGCCTTGGCCACCGCCCTGCTCGGTGCCTGGGCGGCGCGCAGCGGGCTGCGGCCGTTGCGGCGCATGAGTGCGGTCGCCAGCGGTGTATCGGCGCAATCACTCAACGCACGCCTGCCCGAGGAGGACATGCCGCCGGAACTTGCGGAAATGGCCCACAACTTCAACGCGATGCTCGGACGCCTTGACGACTCCTTTCAGCGGCTGTCGGCGTTTTCCGCTGACATCGCCCATGAACTGCGCACACCGCTGTCGAACCTGCTGACCCACACCCAGGTCACCCTCACCCGCCCGCGCCCCCTCGAGGACTATCGCGAAGCGCTGCACAGCAACCTCGAAGAACTGCAATGGATGGCGCAACTGGTCAACGACATGCTGTATCTGGCCAAGGCAGACCACGGGTTATTAATGCCCAAACGCGAATCACTGGATCTTGCAGAGGAGGCGGATGTGTTGCTGGAATTCTTTGCTCCGTTGGCCGAGGACGCTCAAGTGACTTTGACTCGAGAGGGAAAGGCACGCTTCGAGGGCGACCGCAGCATGTTGCGTCGTGCACTGTCCAATTTGCTGGACAATGCGTTGCGTTTCACGCCAGCCAATGGCGAGGTTCGGGTGCGGATCGTCGATCAGCCCAAAGGCCTGAGCCTGACGCTTGAAAATAGCGGGGCCGGGGTTTGCGCAGATTTGTTGCCGCGCCTGTTCGATCGCTTTTACCGGGCCGATCCGTCACGGCATGAAGGGAGCAGCGAGCATGCGGGGTTGGGATTGGCGATCACCCAGTCGATTGTCCGCGCCCATGGTGGGCAGATTCGTTGCGAATCGGCTGATGGGTGGACCAGGTTTGTGATTGAGTTGCCAAAAGGAGATTGAAGCCGGCAGGTCCGGCCTCATCGCTGGAAGCCAGCTCCTACAATGTCCGGGTTGAATCACACCTGAGTGAGCGACTTCAATCCCTGTGGGAGCTGGCTTGCCCGCGATAACGGCTAAAGATTACGAATATCTCAGCGCATGAGCCGGCTCGATCTTCGCCGCCCGCCACGCCGGGTAAAGGGTGGCCAGGAAGCTCAAGACAAACCCCGCCGAGCAAATCAACACCACATCCGCACCCTGCAATTCAGACGGCAAGTTGCTGACGAAATACACGTCGGAACTGAAGATGTGCTGGCCGCTGACTCGCTCGATCCAGCCCACGATCTGACTGACGTTCAGCGCGGCAATCACGCCGAGCACCCCGCCAATCAAGGTGCCGACGATACCGATGACCGTGCCCTGCACCATGAAGATCGCCATGATCTGCCGGGGCGTAGCACCGATGGTGCGCAGGATCGCGATGTCCGCGCCCTTGTCGTTCACCACCATGATCAGGGTGGCGATGATGTTGAACGCCGCCACCGCGACGATCATCAGCAACAGCAGGCCGATCATGGTTTTTTCCATCTTCATCGCGCTAAACAGGCTGCCTTGGGTGTGAGTCCAGTCATCGGCCTTGTAAGCGGCGCCGAGCCCGGTGGCGATGTCACCCGACACCTTTGGCGCAGCGTACAAATCTTTCACCGCCAGGCGCACGCTCTGCACCTGATTCGGCTCCCAGTGCTGCATCTGCGCAGCATCGGCAACGTGGATCAGCGCCATCGAGCCATCCAGCTCGGCGCCGACCTTGAACACACCGACCACGTTCAAGCGCTGCATGCGCGGGGTAATCCCGCCCGGCGCCGTGCTGATTTCCGGCACGATCAGGGTGATCTTGTCACCGACGTTCAAGCGAAAGCGGCGCGCCGTGATCTCGCCGATCACCACGCCAAACTCACCCGGTTTCAAGGCATCGAGACGCCCCTGGACGATGTGCTTGGCGACGATCGACACCTGGCCTTCCAGCGCCGGATCAACGCCGCTGACCTGGATCGGCTGCATCGTGCCCTTATAGGACAGCATGCCTTCCATCTCGGTGAACGGCACCGCTGCCGTGACTTCCGGGTTTTTCATCGCGGCCGCCGCAACGGGCTGCCAATCGTCGATAGGGTTAACACCGACGATGGTCGCGTGCGGCACCATGCCGAGGATGCGCGAGCTCATTTCACGCTGGAAGCCGTTCATTACCGACAGCACCACGATCATCGCCAGCACACCCAGGGCGAGGCCGATCATCGAAGTCATCGAGATGAAAGAAACGAAGCGATTGCGGCGCTTGGCGCGGGTATAGCGCGTGCCGATAAAGATCGATAACGGTCTGAACATTCGCTGGGGCACCGTATAAAAATAAAGACCCGAGGCCTTTTCAGGCATCGGGTTTCAATCCGTCAGATAGCCGTCAGGCAACCTTCCTGCAAGTGCAGGACGCGGTCCATCTGGCGGGCGAGGTTCATGTCGTGGGTCACCACCAGGAACGCCGTGCGCATCGAGGTGCTGAGTTCCAGCATCAAATCCTGAATGCCCTGGGCGGTGTGGGAGTCAAGGTTGCCGGTTGGCTCGTCGAGCATCACCAGGCCCGGCTTGTTCACCAGGGCGCGGGCGATGGCCACACGCTGACGCTCGCCGCCGGACAACTCGGCCGGCTTGTGCTCAAGGCGATGGCCGAGCCCTACCCGCTCCAGCAACGCCGTGGCACGCTGGCGCGCTTCAGGAATCGCAGTCTTGCCGATCAGCAGCGGCATGCAGACGTTTTCCAGGGCGGTGAATTCCGGCAGCAAATGGTGAAACTGGTAGACGAAACCCAGCGACCGATTTCGCAGCAGACCGCGTTTCTTTTCGCTGAGGGCCGAGAGTTCTTCGCCGTCGAGCCAGACGCTGCCCTTGGTCGGCGTATCGAGGCCCCCCAGCAAGTTGAGCAAGGTACTCTTGCCCGAACCCGAGGTACCGACAATCGCCACGCGCTCACCCGGGTGCAACTCCAGTTGCAGGCCGGCCAACACTTCCACCGACTCCGGGCCTTCCTCGTAGGATTTGCCCAGGTTGCGGCAGCTCAAGATTGCTTTATCACTCATGCCCGACTCACTCATAACGTAGCGCCTCCGCAGGCTGGGTGCGCGCGGCACGCCAGGCTGGATACAGGGTGGCGAGGAAACTCAGGACCAACGCCGCAGAGCAGACCATCACAACATCCTGGCTCTGCACTTGCGACGGCAGGTAATCGATGAAATACACGTCGGCATTGAGGAACTTGTGCCCGATCAAGCCTTCGAGGGCCGAGATCGCGGCACTGACGTTCAACGCGGCGAAGATCCCGACCACCGCGCCGATGGCGGTACCCACCACACCGATGACCGTGCCTTGCACCATGAACGTGCGCATGATCGTGCCCGGCGTGGCGCCCAGTGTGCGCAGGATCGCGATATCGCCTTTCTTGTCGTTCACCACCATCACCAGCGTGGAAATGATGTTGAAGGCGGCGACGGCAACGATCAGCAGCAACAGCAGGCCGATCATGGCTTTTTCCATGCGGATCGCCTGATACAGGTTGCCGTGGGTACGCGTCCAGTCGCGGGCGTAGAAATGATCTTCGCCGAGGTCCCGGGCGATATTCCACGCGGTACGCGGTGCCTGGAACAGGTCATCGAACTTCAGGCGCAGGCCCTGGACCTGATCCGGTTTCCAGCGATGCAGGCGCGCCAGGTCCTGAAGGTTGGTGATGCCGAGGTAGCCATCGATCTCGCCCGCGCCGACATGGAAGATGCCCACTACGGTAAAACGCTTCATGCGCGGGAACATGCCGGCCGGGGTCACGGTGACTTCAGGCGCCACGAACGTCAGCTTATCGCCAATCGCCGCACCGAGCTTTGCCGCGGCCTTGTCGCCGATGACGATGCCGAACTCGCCTGGCACCAGATCGTCGAGTTTGCCCTGCTGCATGAAGTGATCAATGATCGACACCTGACGCTCCAGCGCCGGGTCGATGGCATTGAGCAGGACTTTCGAGACTTTGCCGTTGTTGGTCAACAAACCCTGCATTTGCGTGAACGGCGCCACGGCCGTCACCTGCGGGTTCTGCTTGACCTTGGTGGCCAGGCTTTGCCAATCGCTGATGGCTTCACCGGATTCGATGGTCGCGTGGGGCACCATGCCCAGCACGCGGGTACGCATCTCATGATCGAAGCCGTTCATGACCGACAGCACGACGATCATCACGACCACGCCAAGGGCGAGCCCGATCATCGAAGTCAGGGAAATGAATGACACAAAATGATTGCGACGCTTTGCACGGGTGTAACGCGTGCCGATAAATACGAAGAGAGGTCTGAACATGTCGGGGCTTGTTCGGAGGGAAAAGGAACGTCCTTGTGGCGGGGGTCGATAACCAGCTTTACACTCAGACCACCGCCGCTACCATGGGTTCGCCATGTCGACATTAGATGAAGAAGATCGCCGCGAATACTACCGTATCGAGGACACGATCGCACTGGAAATTCGGCCCCTGTCCGCTACCGAAGCCACAGGCCAGGAAGTGTTGCAGGATGCTTCCCCACTCTTCAACCTGCTCAGCGAATTGCACCTGAGCGAATTCGAGTCGCAGCACCTGTTGCGCCAAATCAATGAGCGCGACCGCAACATCGCCGCGTTCCTGAAAGCCCAGAACAAGCGCATCGATTTGCTGAGCCAGGTCATCGCCCTGACGGTACTCGGGCAAATTGGCGAACCGCAGCCAGTGATCATCTCCGAGGGTGGCATCGACTTCCAGCACCCTACGCCAATTGCCGCCGGTTCTCGCCTGTCGGTCAAGCTGGTGCTGATGCCCCAGGCCTTGGGGTTGCTGTTGCGCGCTCGCGTCACCCACTGCGACCGCAAGGGTGATGGTTATGACGTCGGCACCGAGTTCGAACACCTGACCGACGCCCAGCGGCAACTGTTGGCCCGACACATCTTGCAGAAGCAGGCCCAGGAACGACGCCTGGCCCGCGAACAACTCGAATCAGGCAATTAATTTAAGGAAGAACCGTGACCCTCATCTACGGCCATCGCGGCGCCAAGGGCGAAGCACCGGAAAATACCCTGACCAGTTTTCAGGAATGTCTCAAGCACGGCGTGCGTCGCTGCGAACTGGACTTGCACCTGTCCAAGGACGGCGAGTTGATGGTCATCCACGACCCGACGCTCAAGCGCACCACCGACCGGCGCGGCAAGGTCGCCGAGCACACGGCAGCCGATCTGGTGACTTACGACGCGCGCAAGGGCGGCCCGGGCTGGATCACGCCGTGCCCGATCCCGACGTTGGAGCAATTGTTCGAGCAATGCGACTTCGAGCACTGGCAACTGGAAGTCAAAAGCGCTTCACGCACCCGCGCCGCGACCACCGTGCTGGCGATTCGCGAAATGGCGCAACGTCATGACTTGCTCGACAAGGTGACAATCACCTCGAGCTCCCGCGAAGTGCTGAAGGCAGCGCTGGACCTGGTGCCGGACGTTTCCCGCGGACTGGTGGCCGAGTACGCCTGGCTCGACCCGCTGAAGGTCGCGCAAAGCTATGGCTGTGAAATTCTGGCGCTGAACTGGACCCTGTGTACGCCGGAACGCCTGCAGAAGGCGCAGCGCCAGGGGCTGCATGTGTCGGTGTGGACAGTCAACGAGCCTGCGCTGATGCGCAGACTCGCCGACTTCGGCGTTGACAGCCTGATTACAGACTTTCCCGGTTTGGCCACTGCCACGCTCGAGAATTGCTGAAATCGGTCTCCCCGGCCGGCTCAGGCCACCGGCCGGAGCCGCTCAAAAAAGCCGGTTGAGGCCGTCGTACGCCGCTACCCGGTAGGCTTCAGCCATGGTCGGGTAGTTGAACGTGGTGTTGACGAAGTACTTCAACGTGTTCAATTCGCCCGGCTGGTTCATGATCGCCTGGCCGATGTGCACGATCTCCGACGCCTGATAACCGAAGCAGTGCACGCCCAGCACTTCGAGAGTCTCACGGTGGAACAGAATCTTCAGCATGCCTTGCGGCTCGCCGGCGATCTGCGCACGCGCCATGCTCTTGAAGAACGCCTTGCCCACTTCGTACGGCACCTTGGCCTGGGTCAGCTCCTGCTCGTTCTTGCCGATCGAGCTGATCTCCGGAATGGTGTAGATGCCGGTCGGCACGTCGTTGACGAAGCGCCAGCTGCCGTTGTCGACGATGCTGCCAGCGGCGGAACGACCCTGGTCGTGAGCCGCACTGGCCAGGCTTGGCCAGCCGATCACGTCACCGGCGCCATAAATATTCTGGATGCCGGTGCGGTAGTTTTCGTCGACTTCGATCTGGCCACGGCCATTGACCTTCACGCCGATGTTTTCCAGGCCTAGCTGATCGGTATTGCCGGTACGGCCGTTGCACCAGAGCAAGGCGTCGGCCTTGATCTTCTTGCCAGACTTGAGGTGCAGGATCACGCCGTTGTCCACGCCTTCGACGCGGTCGTAGTCTTCGTTGTGGCGCACGGTGATGTTGTTGTTGCTGAAGTGGTAGCTCAACGCCTGGGAAATTTCCGAGTCGAGGAAGCTCAGCAACTGGCCGCGGTTGTCCACCAGCTCGACCAATACACCCAGACCACTGAAGATCGATGCGTATTCGCAACCGATTACGCCAGCGCCGTAAACGATGAGTTTGCGCGGGGTGTGACCGAGGCTGAGGATGGTGTCGCTATCGTAGATACGCGGGTGGTGGAAATCGATGTCCGCCGGGCGATACGGACGCGAGCCGGTGGCGATGATGATGTGCTTGGCCACCAGTTTCTCGACCACGCCGTTGGCGCAGACCACTTCGATGGTTTGCTCGTCGGCGAAGCTGCCGGTGCCGAAGAACACGTCGACGCGGTTACGGGCGTAATAGCCGGTGCGCGACGCGACTTGCTTGGAGATAACTTTTTCAGCGCTTTTCAACACGTCCGGGAACGAGAACCAGCGCGGCTCACCAATGGCCCGGAACATCGGGTTGGTGTTGAACTGCATGATCTGCCGGACCGAGTGACGCAGTGCCTTGGACGGGATGGTGCCCAAGTGAGTGCAGTTGCCGCCGACCTGGCGACGGCTGTCGACCATCGCGACCTTGCGCCCTGCCTTGGCGGCGTTCATTGCCGCGCCTTCTCCCGCCGGGCCGGAACCCAACACCACCACGTCGTAGTTGTAGACAGCCATGCGTACTCCTCAGAACAGGCCGCGGCGCCATCGGCACCTGCGGCTAAATCACGCCAATCTGTGGCATGAAGGAACAATTTGGGGCCAGTGCAGAACCCGGACACAGTCTATAGAAGCGTCAACGCCGCGCACATTAACCCTTGGTCGCGTCGTAGGCTAGTTTTGCCTGCACTACAACGCCACTTTTCAATGCTTCAATCGCCGCAGTCATTCAGTTTTTCCAGCGCTGAGGCGTTCAAAAGCGTGACTGGTACGTGTGACGAAACCTGTATCGGCACGAATGACAAAAAATGCGCCAACGTCGTGTTTTTCCGCGTAGTCCCAACCGCGCTCCGGACCGAGAATCAGCAACAGCGTTGATAAGCCATCGGCCATTAACGCGGAAGGATGAATCACCGTGACCGAGGCCAGGGCGTGTGAGACCGGCGCACCGGTGCGGGCATCGAAGGTGTGGGAATAACGCTTGCCACCCTGCACGAAATAATTGCGGTAGTCGCCTGACGTGGAGAGTCCATAAGCATCAATGGCGACGATGCGCTCGGCCACTTGCTGATCATCGCGAGGTTCTTCCAGGGCAATGCGCCACGGCGAGCCGTCGGGTTTCATGCCGGACGCCTTGAGTTCGCCGGTCACTTCGACAAGAAAGTTGTGAATCCCCAGCGCCTCGAGCTTCGCGGCAATCGTGTCCACCGCATAGCCGGCAGCAATGCTGTTGAAATCGACTTCGACCGCTGCATCCTTGCACAGCTGATTACCATCAATGCGCAGGTGGCCATGACCGACCCGCTGACGCGCGTCGGCGAGCGCTTGCGCCGTCGGGACTTTATCCTCACGCGCCTGCGGGCCGAAGCCCCAGAGATTGAGCAACGGCGCCACCGTCAAATCGAAGGAGCCGTCGCTTTGCACTGACAACTGCTCGCCAACGCGGACCAACTCGAGGATCGACGCGGGCATTTTCTGACATCGGTTGGCGGGTAATTGGTTGAAACGCTCGATATCAGAGTCGCTGCGGTAGGTCGACATTTGCCAGTCAACGTCGGCCAGGATCTTTTCGACCTCGCCCCGGACTTCTTCTTGATGGGGAGCGCCGGCCTGGCGCACGTATTTGATCGACCAAGTGCTGCCCATGGTCGGACCGCCGAAGCTTTCCATGGAGTCGCCATCGCCGCAGCCGGACAGCAGGCCAAACAGCAACACGAAAACACCTACTCGCCCCATCAACAATTCCCGCCCCCCCTGACACACCACCGAAGCCAGACATTATGCATGCCCATATCAGAAAAGGCGGCGCCTGACAGAGCGTCATCGCGAACCGGCTCCCGCGCACAAACAAAAACGCCCCGACCAAAGTCGGGGCGCTTCATGTGCGGCTAAGGCTTAGCGCGGGAATGCTGGCGGGTTTACACCGGCCATGTCTTCCATCACGCGAACCACCTGGCAGCTGTAACCGAATTCGTTGTCGTACCAAACGTACAGAACAACGCGGTTGTCTTGGGTGATGGTTGCTTCAGCGTCCACAACGCCTGCGTGGCGCGAGCCAACGAAGTCGGTGGAAACCACTTCCTGGGAGCTGACGTAGTCGATCTGCTTGTGCAGATCCGAGTGCATGGCCATCTGGCGCAGGTACTCGTTGATCTCTTCGCGAGTCGTGGCTTTTTCCAGGTTCAGGTTCAGGATAGCCATCGACACGTTCGGCGTAGGAACGCGAATCGCGTTACCGGTCAGCTTGCCCTTCAACACTGGCAGTGCCTTGGCGGCTGCGGTGGCAGCACCGGTCTCGGTGATGACCATGTTCAGCGGCGCGGCGCGGCCACGACGGCTGCCTTTGTGGAAGTTGTCGATCAGGTTCTGGTCGTTGGTGAACGAGTGAACGGTTTCGACGTGGCCGTTGACGATGCCGTACTTGTCATTCACAGCTTTCAGCACCGGCACGATGGCGTTGGTGGTGCAGGAAGCGGCCGAGATGATCTTGTCGTCAGGGGTGATTTCGCCGTGGTTGATGCCGTGTACGATGTTCTTCAGCGCGCCTTTGCCAGGTGCGGTGAGGATTACGCGGGCAGCGCCAGGGCAGGCAAGGTGTTGGCCCAGACCATCGGCGTCACGCCATACACCGGTGTTGTCGACGATCAGAGCGTTTTCGATGCCGTACTGGGTGTAGTCGACTTCGGCCGGGCTCTTGGCGTAGATAACCTGGATCAGGTTGCCGTTGGCGGTGATGGTGTTGTTGGCTTCGTCGATGGTGATGGTGCCGTCGAACGGACCATGTACCGAATCACGGCGCAGCAGGCTGGCACGTTTGACCAGATCGTTCTCGGCACCCTTGCGGACCACGATGGCGCGCAGACGCAGGCCGTCGCCACCACCGGTTTTCTCGATCAGGATGCGCGCCAGCAGGCGGCCGATACGACCGAAGCCGTACAGGACAACGTCGGTGCCTTTACGGGCGCAAGCGTTCTGCTGACCAACCACGTCAGCCAGTTCTTCACGGACGAACTGCTCGGCAGTACGGCCATTGCCTTCGGCCTTGAATTTGGCCGCCAGCTTGCCCAGGTCGACCGAAGCGGCGCCGAGCTTGAGCTCGCTCATTGCCTTGAGCAGCGGGAATGTTTCGTGGACGGACAGCTCGCTGTCGTCGGACTGACGGTGACGAGCAAAGCGGTGAGCTTTGAGAATCGCAATGACTGAACGATTGATCAGGCTGCGGCCATAGATCGAGCTCACCACGTTGTTATTGCGGTAGAGCTGACCGATAAGCGGAATCATCGCTTCTGCGAGTGCTTCACGGTCGATCCATTCACCAAGACACTGGTCGGGCTTCTGAGTCACGGGAACCTTCCACATGTAGGGGCAGAAAAAAGGGGCTACATTATGCCGCCGAGTGACGCGTGTAGCAATGCGCGCCTGTCGTGCGATCAGTAACATTTTCCTGTTCAAAAAATTTGCACGGCGCTAAAACCCAGTAAAACCGGGGCTTTCAGAAGAGTCAATTTTTTGGAGGGATCGCTACGTTGTCCGTAACCCTCCGTAACACCCTTTCGTTTTACCACTACATAATTGGCTTTTTCCGGGAAAAAACCGAGGTTTTTTGTCTTTACCACTACATTTCGCCAAACCTGCGTAATAGACACAGTCAGCAACTGACAGGCGGCACTCCGGACCGCTACAATTACCGACTTTGTCGCAACGCTTGGAGCTCAACCTTCCGTGCCCGTTCTGCGTCTACCGCTTCTCCCTGCTGCGGCAGGTAAACAGCACTGGGGCAACCTGCCCGGTGCCGCCCTGAGCCTGGCCATCGCCGAGGCCGCCAGCGCTGCCAAGCGCTTTACCCTGCTGCTTACAGCCGACAGCCAAAGTGCCGAACGACTGGAACAGGAGCTGGGTTTCTTCGCCCCGGATTTGCCTGTGCTGCATTTCCCTGACTGGGAAACCCTGCCCTACGACCTGTTCTCGCCGCACCAGGACATCATTTCCCAGCGCATCTCGGCTCTTTATAGATTGCCGGAGCTGAGTCATGGCGTATTAGTGGTGCCGATCACCACCGCCCTGCACCGATTGGCGCCGACCAAGTTTTTGCTCGGCAGCAGCCTGGTGCTGGACGTCGGCCAAAAGCTCGACGTCGAACAAATGCGCACCCGCCTCGAAGCCACCGGTTATCGATACGTCGATACCGTTTATGAGCATGGCGAATTCACCGTGCGCGGCTCGCTGATCGATCTATTTCCGATGGGCAGCAAACTGCCTTACCGGATCGACCTGTTCGACGACGAAATCGAAACCCTGCGCACCTTCGATCCGGAGAACCAGCGTTCCATCGACAAAGTCGAATCGGTCAAGCTGCTGCCGGCCAAGGAATTCCCGCTGCAAAAAGAAGCGGTCACCCGTTTCAAGGCACGCTTTCGCGAGCGCTTCGATGTCGATTTCCGTCGCTGCCCGATCTTTCAGGACTTGAGCAGCGGAATTACCCCCGCCGGTATCGAGTACTACCTGCCACTGTTTTTCGAAGAAACTTCGACTCTGTTCGATTACTTGCCCCAGGACACACAAGTGTTTTCCCTGCCAGGCATCGAACAAGCGGCAGAAAACTTCTGGAATGACGTGCGCAATCGCTATGAAGAGCGCCGCGTCGATCCGTCCCGTCCTTTATTACCGCCCGCCGAACTGTTCCTGCCGGTGGAAGACTGCTTCGCGCGCCTGAAAAACTGGCCGCGGGTGGTGGCCAGTCAACAGGATGTAGAAAGCGGCGTTGGCCGCGAGCGCTTCCCCGCTCGCGAGTTGCCGAACCTGGCGATCGAAGCCAAGGCCACCCAGCCATTGGCGGCACTGGCCGGATTCCTCGACGAGTTCCCCGGTCGCGTGTTGTTCACCGCCGAATCTGCGGGCCGTCGCGAAGTGCTGCTGGAACTGCTGGAACGCTTGAAGCTGCGTCCGAAGACCGTCGACAGCTGGCCGGACTTTGTCGCTGGCAAAGAACGCCTGGCGATCACCATCGCGCCGCTGGATGAAGGCTTGTTGCTGGACGACCCCGCCTTGGCGCTGGTGGCCGAAAGCCCGCTGTTCGGTCAGCGTGTGATGCAACGCCGTCGCCGCGAAAAACGCGCCGACGCCAACAACGACGCCGTCATCAAGAACCTCACCGAGTTGCGCGAAGGCGCGCCGGTGGTGCATATCGACCACGGCGTCGGTCGCTACCTCGGTCTCGCGACCCTGGAAATCGACAGCCAGGCCGCCGAGTTCCTCGCCCTGGAATACGCCGAGGGCGCCAAGCTTTACGTGCCGGTGGCCAACCTGCACTTGATCGCCCGTTACACCGGCAGCGACGACGCACTGGCCCCGCTACATCGCCTCGGCTCCGAAACCTGGCAGAAAGCCAAGCGCAAAGCGGCCGAGCAGGTGAGGGACGTCGCGGCCGAGCTGCTCGACATCTATGCCCGCCGCGCCGCCCGTGAAGGCTATGCCTTTGCCGACCCGAAAGCCGACTACGCGACCTTCAGCGCCGGTTTCCCGTTCGAAGAAACCCCCGACCAGCAAACCACCATCGAAGCCGTGCGCGAAGACATGCTCGCGCCCAAACCGATGGATCGACTGGTGTGCGGGGACGTCGGCTTCGGCAAGACCGAAGTGGCGATGCGCGCCGCGTTTATCGCCGTGCATGGCGGTCGCCAGGTGGCGATTCTGGTGCCGACCACCCTGCTCGCCCAACAACACTACAACAGCTTCCGCGACCGCTTTGCCGACTGGCCGGTGACCGTGGAAGTGATGAGCCGCTTCAAGTCGACCAAAGAAGTCAACGCAGCCGTGGCGGATTTGGCCGAAGGCAAGATCGACATCGTCATCGGCACGCACAAGCTGTTGCAGGACGACGTGAAGATCAAAAACCTCGGCCTTGTGATCATCGACGAAGAACACCGTTTCGGCGTGCGTCAGAAAGAACAGCTCAAGGCCCTGCGCAGTGAAGTCGATATCCTGACCCTGACCGCCACGCCGATTCCGCGCACGCTGAACATGGCGGTGTCGGGCATGCGCGACCTGTCGATCATCGCCACGCCACCGGCCCGACGCCTGTCGGTTCGCACGTTTGTCATGGAGCAGAACAAGAGCACGGTCAAAGAAGCCCTGCTGCGTGAACTGCTGCGTGGCGGCCAGGTTTATTACCTGCACAATGACGTGAAGACCATCGAGAAATGCGCCGCCGACCTCGCCGAGCTGGTACCGGAAGCACGGATCGGCATCGGTCACGGGCAGATGCGCGAACGCGAACTCGAACAGGTGATGAGCGACTTCTACCACAAGCGCTTCAACGTACTGATCGCCTCGACCATCATCGAGACCGGCATCGACGTGCCGAGCGCCAACACCATCATCATCGAGCGTGCCGACAAGTTCGGCCTGGCGCAACTGCACCAGTTGCGCGGCCGGGTCGGACGCAGTCACCACCAGGCGTACGCCTACCTGCTGACGCCGCCGCGCCAGCAGATCACCGCGGACGCGGAAAAGCGACTGGAAGCGATTGCCAACACCCAGGACCTCGGCGCGGGCTTCGTGCTCGCCACCAATGACCTGGAGATCCGTGGCGCCGGCGAATTGCTCGGTGACGGCCAGAGCGGGCAAATCCAGGCGGTCGGCTTCACGCTGTACATGGAAATGCTCGAGCGCGCGGTGAAGTCGATCCGCAAGGGCGAGCAGCCGAACCTCGATCAACCGCTGGGCGGTGGTCCGGAAGTCAACTTGCGCGTACCGGCGTTGATTCCCGAAGACTATCTGCCCGACGTTCACGCCCGCCTGATTCTCTACAAGCGCATTGCCTCGGCCACCGATGAGGAAGGCCTCAAGGATTTGCAGGTGGAGATGATCGACCGCTTCGGCTTGCTGCCGGAACCGACCAAGAACCTGATGCGCATCACCGCCCTGAAATTGCAGGCCGAATTGCTGGGCATCAAGAAAGTCGATGGCGGCCCGCAAGGTGGGCGCATCGAGTTCGCGGCGCAAACTCCGGTGGACCCGTTGACCCTGATCAAACTGATCCAGAGCCAGCCAAAACGCTACAAATTCGAAGGGGCCACGATGTTTAAGTTCCAGGTCCCGATGGAGCGCCCGGAAGAGCGCTTTAATACTGTAGAGGCGCTGTTCGAGCGCCTCATTCCGAAAACTGCTTGAAGGACGCCGCATGCGCCTGTTTCGCTCACTGACCTTGCTGATGACTTTGGTCGCACCTACGGCGTTTGCCGATGACCTGTATCAGGTCGAAATGATTCTGGTCCGTCAAAACGCCGTGCCGGCGATTGTCAGCCGTGCCGCACCGGAAGACTGGGATGCTGGCGCCAAGCGCATCGATCCCGACAGCTTTCGCACGCCGAGCCTCAACCCTGAAGTGGAAAAGCTCACCGCCAGCAACGACTACAGCGTCCTGATGCACAAGGCATGGCAGCAGACACTTGGCGAAACACCGGTCAAAGTGGCGATCAGTGATGGCAAGGAGCAATTCGGCCAGTTCCCGATCGAAGGCACCCTCGACCTTAAACTCGGGCGCTTCACCGATGTTGACGCCGATTTCTGGGTCAACCAGTTCAACGCAGACGGCCTGGTGACCGCCAGCGAACGCCTGAAACAGGAAAGCCATACCAAAAACGGCCAACTGAACTTCCTCGACGCCGGCCACCTCGGCTTGCTGATCAAGATCACTTCATTGACGGCGCCCGCTCCACGGGAAGCCCCTGAAGTCGTCCCTGACTGATTGAAGTCCCCATGTCCGCGACCCTGAGCAAACCCCTGGCACCTTCCTGGGTCAGCCGATTCAAGGAACAGAGCCTGGAGCGTGGCCGGCGCTACGCACTGGAAAACCGCGTCAGGATCGTCGAGGCCGGCGACGCCACCATCATCGCGGCCTGCGAAGGCTCTGGCGGTAATGTTTACCGTCAGACCATTCGCTTGCGTGAGTCCGCCAAAGGCACCCTGCTGATGGTTGATGCCATCTGCTCCTGCCCGGTTCACAGCAACTGCAAACATTGCGCAGCGGTACTGCTGCAAGTGCAGGAAACCCTCGACTACCCCGCCGCAGCCAAAGACGCCGAGCTGCTGGAAAAACTCCAGGCCGTGCTGGAGAACCGCAATCCCAAGTCACTGCCGCAAGTCATGGTGGACAACGTGCAACCCGTGCCGCGCCTATGGCTGGCGAGCATCGAATTCAGCGCGTTCGAGCCGCGCAATGGACGAATGCAGCGCTATATCCAGCATCGCGCGGCGCTGTCTTTCAGCTATCTGGACGAATACGTTTCCGGGCAGAAAAACACTGACATCCTGATCCGCCAGGAAACACAGACCTTACGGATAAAACGTCACCCGGAAGTGGAACAGTCCTACCGCGAACAGTTACGGATCCTCGGTTTCAAAATCGCCACCCGCCAGAGCAAGGCCCTGCCGGAAAGCGCCGGGGAATTGTTCGAGATGGTCAATGACAGCGCCTGGCTGACCTTCACCCTCAATGAATTGCCCAAGCTCCGGACCCAAGGCTGGGAGCTGCAGATCAATGAGGACTTCGGCTTCGACCTGACGGCGGTGGACGATTGGTACGCCACGGTAGAGCAAGCGCCGGAGCGCGACTGGTTCGATCTGGAACTGGGGATCATCGTCAACGGCGAGCGACTGAGCCTGCTACCGATCCTGTTGAACCTGATGCGCTCGCACACCGAACTCCTCAACCCGGAACGACTGGCCCGACGTCGCGACGACGAGCTGATCTTGGTGAACATCCCAAACCGACCGAACTCCGAATACGGCCCACTGCAAGTCGCCCTGCCCTTCGGCCGCCTGAAACCGGTGCTGGCCACGCTCGGCGAGTTCTATCTGCAGGAACCAGGCGAAACCACCTTACGCCTGAGTAAGGCTGATGCCACGCGCCTGAATCCACTGGAAGACCTGCCCCTGCTCTGGGAGGGCGGCGAGCAAATCCGTACCTTTGCCCAGCGCCTGCGGGACATCAAGGATTACACCGCGACTGCACCGCAAGGCCTGAACGCAACGCTGCGCCCCTATCAGCTCGAAGGCTTGAGCTGGATGCAATCGCTGCGGCAACTGGAGGTTGGCGGGATTCTCGCGGACGACATGGGCCTGGGTAAAACCCTACAAACCTTGGCGCATATACTCACCGAGAAAATCGCCGGCCGCCTTGACCGCCCTTGTATGGTGGTGATGCCGACCAGCCTGATCCCCAACTGGCTCGACGAAGCGGCGCACTTCACGCCGCAGCTCAAAGTATTGGCGCTGTACGGCGCCAGTCGTAAAAAACATTTCGAGCACCTGGCGGATTACGACCTGATCCTGACCACCTACGCACTGCTGCCCAAGGATGTCGAACGCCTGGCCTCCCAACCACTGCATGTATTGGTGCTGGATGAAGCGCAATACATCAAGAACCCGAACAGCAAGGCCGCACAGGCCGCCCGGGAACTGAACGCCCGCCAGCGTTTGTGCTTGAGCGGCACGCCTCTGGAAAACCACTTGGGAGAGCTGTGGTCGCTGTTTCACTTCCTGCTGCCGGGCTGGCTCGGCGATGTGAAAAGCTTCAATCGTGATTACCGCGTTCCGATTGAAAAGCGCACCAGCGAAGTAAGGCTTCAGCACCTCAACGGTCGGATCAAACCTTTCCTGCTACGCCGAACCAAGGAACAGGTGGCCACCGAACTGCCGCCGAAAACCGAAATCATCCACTGGGTCGAGCTCAACGAAGCCCAGCGCGACATGTACGAAACCATGCGCCTGGCCATGGACAAGAAAGTCCGCGACGAGATTACCCGCAAAGGCGTGGCCCGCAGCCAGATCATCATTCTCGAGGCGCTGTTGAAGCTGCGCCAGGTGTGCTGCGATTTGCGCCTGGTCAATGACGCAACCCTACCGGCGCGCGGCAGCACGTCAGGCAAGCTCGACAGCCTGATGGAGATGCTTGAAGAGTTGTTTGAGGAAGGCCGAAGGATTTTGCTGTTCTCGCAGTTCACTTCCATGTTGTCGCTGATCGAAGACGAACTGAAAAAACGCGGGGTGGCTTACGCATTGTTGACCGGCCAGACGCGCGACCGACGAACGCCCGTGAAAGACTTTCAGAGCGGCAAGCGTCAGATTTTTCTGATTAGTTTGAAGGCAGGTGGTGTTGGCCTGAACCTGACGGAAGCAGACACCGTGATTCACTACGACCCGTGGTGGAACCCGGCAACGGAAAATCAGGCGACGGACCGTGCCTATCGTATTGGCCAGGAAAAGCCGGTGTTCGTCTACAAGCTGATTGCACGCGGCACGGTGGAAGAGAAAATCCAGCACCTGCAGAAGGAAAAATCCGATCTGGCAGCGGGCGTACTGGATGGCCGTCAGGCCGGGGACTGGAAACTGCAGAACGATGATATCGAGGCGTTGTTTGCGCCGTTGCCGGACAAACTTGAAAAGCGCTGAGATCCTTTGCGTCCGAACCGACCTTATCGCGGCTGGCTCGACCCTACGGTGGTTTTGTGTCGGCCTGGTTCTTGAGGCTAAACACAGGCCAATATGTAGGAGCGAGGCTGCTCGCGATGGGGTCTACTCAATCAATCAGCTGAGCCTCTTTCAGCGCACCGACCGCAGCCAACCAACGTGGATCCTGACGGTATTCAGTGCTGGCAAACGACTGACCACGCATCCGCGCGATACGCGCTGAAGGCTTGACCTTCAGTCGCTGCGCGGCACTCAGGGCCAGCTCGGCGGCAGCACGATCATTGCACACCAGGCCCATGTCGCAACCCGCCGTCAGCGCCGCTTCGATACGACTGGCGGCATCGCCAACGACATGAGCGCCAGCCATGGAAAGGTCATCGCTGAAAATCACACCGTCGAACTGCAACTCACCACGCAGAATGTCCTGCAACCAGCGGCGAGAGAAGCCGGCAGGCTGGGAATCGACTTGCGGGTAAATCACGTGGGCCGGCATGACAGCGGCCAGTTGCTTGCTCAATTTGGCGAACGGCACCAGGTCGTTGGCACGGATTTCGTCGAGGCTACGCTCGTCGTTCGGGATCGCCACATGGGAATCCGCCTCAGCCCAACCGTGGCCGGGGAAATGCTTGCCCGTGGCCGCCATGCCAGCGTTGTTCATACCGCGAATGAATGCGCCAGCCAGCAACGCTGCACGCTGCGGGTCGCCTTCGAAGGAGCGAGTACCGACCACCGCGCTGCGCTGGTAATCGAGGTCCAGCACCGGCGCAAAGCTCAGGTCCAGGCCAACCGCCAGCACCTCGGCGGCCATGATCCAGCCGCATTGCTCAGCCAGGTATTCGGCATTCGGGTTATCGGCAATCGCACGCATGGCGGGCAACCGGATAAATCCCTGGCGCAGCCGTTGAACCCGCCCGCCCTCCTGATCCACCGCCAGCAGCAGATCGGGGCGAATGGCACGAATCGATGCGCTCAGTTCCCGCACCTGACGCGGGTGCTCAATGTTGCGGGCAAAAATGATCAGGCCACCCACTTCGGGCTGCCGCAACAGTTGGCGATCTTCAGCCGTCAGCCAGGTACCGGCGACGTCCACCATCAACGAGCCTTGCAGGCCAGCAGTCATAGAGATTCCTTGATAACGATAAATCCGGCTCGTGCCAAATCGCCGCCATGAGCAGTGCCCGGCAGTTCGGCGACATTACTGGGGAGCAGGTTCAGAACGAGAGTCGACATGGGCGGCTAGCTTAGCGGATGTAAGCTGCCGCGCCCACCCGTGAGCGGTTAAACCTTGGCGGCTACCTGTGTCGATTTACTGCGTGGACGCAATTGTGCGGTGGCCATGGCGGCATCAGTGACACCGGATTCGGCCCGCATGCCAGCGGCCAGGAACGGCACCATCAGACGCATGACCTGCTCGATGGAGGTATTCACGCCGAAATCGGTCTCGGCAATGGCGCGCAAGGCCTTGATCCCGGACATGCTGAACGCTGCGGCCCCGAGCATGAAGTGCACACGCCAGAACAACTCGATCGGCGGAATGCGCGGCGCAGCTTCATTGACCAGCATCATGTAACGGCGGAACACCTTGCCGTACATGTCTTCCAGATAACGACGCAAATGCCCCTGGCTCTGACTGAAAGCCAGACCGAGCAACCGCATGAAGATCGACAGATCGTTACCACTGCGTGGCTGGACCACCAGGGCTTGCTCTACGAGAATTTCCAGCAGCTCTTCAAGCGTCGGTTTGTTTTCAGGCTTGGCCTGACGACGCTCGAGCTCTTTATCGAGACTGATGCAGAACGGCCCGAGGAATCGCGAGAACACCGCCTGGATCAGCGCTTTTTTTGACCCGAAGTGATAGTTCACCGCCGCCAGATTGACACCGGCCTTGCTGGTGATCAGACGCAACGAGGTTTCAGCGAAACCTTTTTCCGCGAACAACTGCTCGGCAGCATCAAGAATGCGTTCAACGGTTTCCGACTGGGCCATGGCTACTCCGCCTGACAAACACTTGTTTGAAACATACGTTTCAGCCTGTGCCTTGTCAAGCCTGGCAGTTCGTTTTGGGAATGGTCGGTCAGACATTTAACCATACAACAGCAAAGCTTCAATCAACTGGCTGATCGACCGTCTGGCGGGCTGCAAAAAAAGGGGCATTGCCAAGAACGTTTCACTGTATATAATCCCAGTCACTGTATAAAAAGACAGAGCGATCAATATGCTAAAGCTGACGCCACGCCAAGCCGAGATTCTGGCCTTCATCAAACGCTGCCTGGAAGACAACGGCTACCCGCCGACCCGTGCGGAAATCGCTCAGGAACTGGGTTTCAAATCGCCCAACGCGGCGGAAGAACACCTCAAGGCGCTGGCTCGCAAAGGCGCCATCGAGATGACCCCCGGTGCTTCCCGCGGAATTCGCATTCCCGGTTTTGAAGCCAAGGCCGACGACTCCACCCTGCCAATCATCGGCCGGGTCGCCGCTGGCGCGCCAATCCTTGCCCAGCAACATGTCGAAGAATCCTGCAACATCAACCCGGCGTTCTTCCACCCTCGCGCCGATTATCTGCTGCGGGTTCATGGCATGAGCATGAAGGACGTTGGTATTTTCGACGGCGACCTGCTGGCAGTCCATACCACTCGCGAAGCCCGCAACGGCCAGATCGTAGTAGCACGGATCGGTGACGAAGTGACCGTCAAACGCTTCAAGCGCGAGGGCAGCAAGGTCTGGCTGATCGCGGAAAACCCTGAGTTTGCCCCTATCGAAGTGAACCTTAAAGATCAGGAACTGGTGATCGAAGGCTTGAGTGTCGGCGTCATTCGCCGCTAAAGGAGGCTCTATGCAGTTCCCACACACATCCCAGCAAGCCCAATTGCCTCTGCTGTTCGAAGCGTTCATGGCGCAACCGCTTGCGCCAATTCTGAAGGAAGTGGTCGAGTCGCCGTGGAGCGCCGAACCTGAAGTCTTCAGTGAATTGTCGCTGCGTGGGGCAGCCGGGAACTGCCTGAACCTTCTGGCGCCAATTCTCAGGGAACTGAGTCAGGATCAGGATGCCCGCTGGCTGACGCTGATCGCCCCACCCGCCAGCCTGACTCAGGCCTGGCTACGGGACGCCGGACTCAATCGTGAGCGCATCCTGCTGCTGCAACCACGCGGCACACAGAGTGCCCAGCAACTGACGTGCGAGGCCCTTCGCCTGGGTCGCAGCCACACGGTTGTCAGCTGGTTGAACCCGCTGAGCACAACCTCGCGCCAACAACTGATCAGCGCCGCCCGAACCGGGGACGCGCAAAGCCTGAATATTCGGTTGGGTTAACTGGCAAGTGGCGCATATGTAAGTCGCGCCGGGCTTCTCCAAGGACAGAGAAGCCGAAATGAATCGATATCAGAAAAAACCGACAGACGGGATCAATGAAGGACCCGCGACCCCTCTTCCTTGTCGAGTTCACCTTCAACCAGGCGTCCAGCCATCTGCACGCCGACACTCAGCATCGCCTTGGCGACTTCTACGTGCTGCCCCTGCAGAAATGCTTTGGCGTCCTCGGAGAAATCCAAAGTAACCAGAGAACCCTCGTCCTCAGCCCTTCGCAGCTCGATACGGCCGTCTGGTAACTCGACAATTTCTAGAAAGGACGTTGGCATAAAGGTCTGTTCTCCACGAAAGGCGGGGATTATATAGGCATCGGCCAGGGTTCGCTCGGGATCTTGACCAGATGCCACCCCAAAACTGTTTCTTTCAGCATTCGTTCAGGCCTTCGCGAAAACGGATCGCCAACCCCTTGAGATTCTGACGCCAGCTCTCCAGCTCATCACGACTCAGCTCTTGAGGTGCCTCCTCTTCGTCGAGGTTCACAGCCAGGATCAAAGGCTGCGTCACGTCGCCTTTAGGCTTGTGCGGCGCACGTGGTGGCTGAAACAGCGCCGCGTGGGCTGCCAATAGCTTGGCCAACCAGGTTTCCGGGTTGTTGGCCAGCTCAACCATCTCGGCCATTTCAGGAATGGCGATACTGTCCAGCACTTCGCGGGTCAGCAAAGACTCGGCCCGGGATGCATTGGCCTGAGGCAAACGGTAGAAACCGGCTATCTCATGGCACAGCCCCAACAGCGCCCCGTACAGGTGAAACAACGCTGATTCGCGTCCCGCCTGAATCAGCGCCAGGGAATTCATCGCCCGCCCCTCTTCTGCCTTGGCGAGAGCTTCCAGCGACAGGCCGGCGAAGTAAATTTTCTGGTTGGTACGGGTATAGAGTTCGTGGGCCATGACGGCAGCCTCCACAACGAAATAATTGCTTGATGCAGGTCGGACAGTGTCGTGGATCACCCGAGCTGACCGCAAGCACAAAACAAAAAGGCCGCATGAAAACCCGAGGGTTGTCATGCGGCCTTTTCAGTACCGCAACGCTTTACGCCTTCGCGGCTGGTCGCTTGTCTTCAACCTTCCACTTACCGCCGTCGTAGAACGCCTTCCAGCCTGTCGGCTTACCGTCGACTTCAGTCTGGACGTACTGTTCCTTGGTCTTGCGGCTGTAGCGAATCACGGCTGGCAGGCCATCCGGATCTTTCTTCGGCGCATCACAAAGGAAATGGTACTTCGGATCGATCTCATCCTTGTGCGGGATAATTTCCAGAACCAATGGAGCACGGGTCTCGCGGTTTTTCGGGAACTGGCTGGCCGCCAGGAACAACCCGGAAGCACCGTCGCGCAGGATGTAGGTGTCGTTGACCTTTTCGCATTTCAGCTCAGGCATCTTCACCGGGTCCATTTTCGGCGGCGCCGCATCACCGCTCTTCAGCAGTTTGCGGGTGTTCTTGCAGGTCGGATTGGTGCAACCGAAGAACTTGCCAAAACGGCCGGTCTTGAGTTGCATCTCGCTGCCGCACTTGTCGCATTCCAGGCTCGGACCTTCGTAGCCCTTGATGCGATAGGTGCCCTCTTCGATTTCGTAGCCATCGCAATCCGGGTTGTTACCGCAGATGTGCAGCTTGCGCTTCTCATCGAGCAAGTAGGCATCCATTGCGGTGCTGCAGATTGGGCAGCGATGCTTGCCACGCAGTACCAACGATTCCGACTCACCCTCATCGTCCGCAGCGATTTCATCGCCCGGGACCAGGTTGACGGTGGCCTTGCAGCGCTCTTTCGGCGGCAGGCTGTAACCCGAACAACCGAGGAACACGCCAGTCGACGCGGTACGGATCTGCATGGGGCGGCCGCAGGTCGTGCACGGAATGTCAGTCATGACCGGCTGGTTGGCGCGCATGCCGTGCTCCGGACTTTCGGCTACTTCGAGTTTTTTCTTGAAGTCGCCGTAGAACTCATCGAGCACGTTTTTCCAGTCGCGTTCGCCCTGGGCCACGTCATCGAGATGCTCTTCCATGCCCGCGGTGAAGCCGTAGTCCATCAGGTTGGAGAAGCTTTCGGCCAGACGCTCGGTAACGATGTCACCCATCTTTTCCGAATAGAAACGACGGTTGTGCAACGCCACGTAGCCGCGGTCCTGGATGGTCGAAATGATCGCAGCGTAGGTCGAAGGACGACCGATGCCGCGTTTTTCCATTTCTTTTACCAGGCTGGCTTCCGAGTAACGCGCCGGCGGCTTGGTGAAGTGCTGGGTCGGATCAAGCTTGATCAGCTTCATCACGTCGCCCTGGGCCATGTCCGGCAGTACGTCGTCATCGCCTGGCTTGGCGATTTGCGGCATGACACGGGTGTAGCCGTCGAACTTGAGGATGCGGCCCTTGGCGCGCAGCTCGAAGTCGCCGGCACCGACAGTCACGGTGGTCGACAGGTACTGCGCTGGCAGCATCTGGCAAGCAAGGAACTGGCGCCAGATCAGCTCGTAGAGGCGCTCAGCGTCACGCTCCATGCCCGACAGCTTGCTTGGCTCGGTGTTGGCATCAGACGGACGAATCGCTTCGTGAGCCTCTTGTGCGCCTTCCTTGCTGCTGTAGACGTTCGGGGTTTCCGGCAGGTACTTCTTGCCGAACTCGCTTTCAATGTAGGTCCGCGCCATCGCCACGGCATCGGTCGACAAGTTGGTGGAGTCGGTACGCATGTAAGTGATGTAGCCGGCTTCGTACAGACGCTGGGCCATCATCATGGTTTTCTTCACACCGAAGCCCAGGCGATTGCTCGCGGCCTGCTGCAAGGTGGACGTGATGAACGGCGCCGACGGCTTGCTGCTGGTCGGCTTGTCTTCGCGCTTGACGATGCTGTAGCTGGAAGCCTTGAGCTTCTCCAGCGCGGCCATGGCCTGGGCTTCGTTGAGCGGCTTGAAGGCTTCGCCTTTCTCGCGAGCGACGTCGAAACGTACGGTGGCGCCTTTGGCTGTGCCGAGGTCGGCGTGAACTTCCCAGTACTCTTCCGGGATGAACGCACGGATCTCGCGCTCACGCTCAACCACCAGCTTCACCGCAACCGATTGCACACGACCGGCGGACAGGCCACGGGCGATCTTGGCCCACAGCAGCGGCGAAACCATATAGCCCACGACGCGGTCGAGGAAGCGACGAGCCTGCTGGGCGTTGACGCGGTCGATATCCAGTTCGCCCGGCTTGGAGAAGGCTTCCTGAATCGCCTTCTTGGTAATTTCGTTGAACACCACGCGCTTGTAGCGGGTGTCGTCACCACCGATGGCTTCGCGCAGGTGCCAGGCAATGGCTTCCCCCTCGCGGTCCAAGTCGGTTGCGAGATAGATGGTGTCAGCATCTTTGGCGAGCCGGCGCAGCTCTTCGATGACCTTCTCCTTGCCCGGAAGGATCTCGTACTTGGCTTTCCAGCCATGATCGGGATCGACCCCCATGCGGGCAACCAGCTGCTTGCGCGCCTTTTCTTTCGGCGACAAGGCCGGCGCTTCGCCCGCAGCAGCCTTGCCGCGCTTGGCGGCTGGCTCTTTGCTGGCGCTAGCCGAACCGCTGGTGGGCAGGTCTCGGATATGGCCGATACTCGACTTCACCACGTATTCGTTGCCCAAATACTTGTTGATGGTCTTGGCCTTAGCCGGGGATTCCACAATGACCAGCGATTTGCCCATGGATCGGAAAATTCCTGAATTCGAGAAGTGAAAGGCGGTTGGCGCCTGACGCGGCACCGCTATATATAGTGGCAACAAGGTGAGGTCAAGCGCAGGGTTTTGCGCGAACTCAGCTTATGGCTTGGTAAAAAGGCTTTCTTCGACCTGCACCAAAGCAAAGCGTGGCACCTGTTCGCCGTCAACCTCGACGGACTCCAGGAACATGCTCAAGGGACGTACCCAAAAGCCGTAATCGCCATACAGGGCTTGGTAGAAGACCACTTCTTCTTCGGTTTCCGAATGCCGCGCAACACTGAAAACGCGGTACTGCGGACCTTTGTAATGTTGGTAGAGCCCAGGTTGTATCGGCATGCTTTGGCCCTCACTCAAATTTTTTCAAAATAAAAACAAAAATAAATCCGGAAAAACAAAAACCGGGGCACTTGGCCCCGGCTTCCATCAACGAAACGCTTAAACGCGTTCGAAGACGGTGGAGATGCCTTGGCCGAGACCAATGCACATGGTGGCTACCCCAAGGTTGCCGCCATTTTGCTTCATCACGTTCAGCAAAGTGCCGGAGATACGCGCACCAGAGCAACCGAACGGGTGACCCAGGGCGATCGCGCCGCCGTGCAGGTTAACCTTCTCATTCATCTTGTCGAGCACTTTCAGATCTTTCAGCACTGGCAAGGCCTGTGCGGCAAAAGCTTCGTTGAGCTCGAAGAAGTCGATATCGTTGATGCCCAGGCCCGCGCGCTTCAGTGCTTTTTGTGTGGCCGGTACTGGACCATAGCCCATGATCGCCGGGTCCACACCTGCCACTGCCATCGAGCGGATCACCGCCAGAGGCTGAATACCCAAGTCCTGTGCACGCTGCGCGGACATCACGATCATGCACGAAGCACCATCGGTGATCTGCGAAGAAGTACCGGCTGTCACGGTGCCGCCCTTCGGATTGAACGCTGGCTTCAGAGCCGCCAGGCTTTCCAGGGTGGTTTCCGGACGAATGGTCTCGTCGTAGTCGAAGGTTTTCAGGAAACCGTTCTCGTCATAGCCCTGCATCGGGATGATTTCGTCTTTGAACTTGCCTTCCACGGTCGCCTTGTGGGCGAGTTGGTGGGAGCGCACGCCGAAAGCGTCCTGCTGCTCGCGAGTGATGCCGTGCATTTTGCCCAGCATTTCAGCGGTCAGGCCCATCATGCCCGAGGCTTTCGCCGCGTACAGCGACATGTGCGGGTTCGGATCGACACCGTGCATCATGCTCACGTGGCCCATGTGCTCGACGCCGCCGACGACGAACACGTCACCGTTGCCGGTCATGATCGCTTGCGCAGCAGTGTGCAGCGCACTCATGGACGAGCCACACAGGCGGCTGACGGTCTGGCCGGCCGAAGTGTGCGGGATCTGGGTCATCAGCGACGCCATGCGCGCGATGTTCCAGCCCTGCTCCAGGGTCTGGTTCACACAGCCCCAGATCACGTCTTCGACTTCGCTCGGGTCAACCTTGACGTTACGTTCCAGCAGTTTGCTGATCAGGTGCGCCGACATATCTTCGGCACGGGTGTTGCGGTGCATGCCGCCCTTGGAGCGGCCCATCGGAGTACGACCGAAGTCGACAATCACGACGTCTCTAGGATTCAAGCTCATAAGTTCACTCTCACTCTAGTTGGGGGCGCTTAACCGAAGAAGCTCTGACCGTTTTTGGCCATTTCGCGCAGCTTCGCGGTCGGGTGGTACAGCGCGCCCAAATCAGCGTACTGGTCAGCCAGGGCAACGAACTCTGCAACACCGATCGAGTCGATGTAGCGCAGCGCACCGCCACGGAATGGAGGGAAACCAATACCGTAGACCAGACCCATGTCGGCTTCGGCGGCGGTTTCGACGATACCGTCTTCCAGGCAACGCACGGTTTCCAGGCACAGCGGGATCATCATCCAGTTGATGATGTCTTCGTCAGTGACTTCACGCTGTTCGAACACGATTGGCTTGAGCACTTCCAGTACCGATGGATCGGCAACCTTCTTCTGCTTGCCTTTCTTGTCGGTCTCGTAGGCGTAGAAGCCCTTGCCATTCTTCTGGCCCAGGCGCTTGGCTTCGTAGAGCACGTCAACGGCCGAACGACGGTCGTCTTTCATGCGGTCCGGGAAGCCCTCAGCCATCACGTCACGACCGTGGTGACCGGTGTCGATGCCGACCACGTCCATCAGGTACGCCGGGCCCATCGGCCAGCCGAATTTTTCCATGATCTTGTCGATACGGACGAAGTCCACACCGGCGCTGACCAGCTTGGCGAAACCGCCGAAGTACGGGAACAGGACACGGTTGACCAGGAAGCCCGGGCAGTCGTTGACGACGATCGGGTTCTTGCCCATTTTCTTGGCGTAGGCAACGGTGGTGGCAACCGCCAGCTCACTGGACTTCTCGCCACGGATCACTTCCACCAGCGGCATCATGTGCACCGGGTTGAAGAAGTGCATGCCGACGAAATTCTCCGGACGCTTGAGGGCTTTGGCCAGCAAGGTGATGGAAATGGTCGAAGTGTTCGAGGCGAGGATGGTGTCCTCTTTGACCTTGTCTTCAACTTCTGCCAGTACGGCTTGCTTGACCTTCGGGTTCTCGACAACCGCTTCCACCACCAGGTCCACGTGACCGAAGTCGCCGTAAGACAGGGTTGGGCGGATGCCGTTGAGCACTTCAGCCATTTTCGCGGCGGTCATACGGCCTTTGTCAACACGGCCAACCAGCAGCTTGGCAGCTTCGGCCAGACCCTGTTCGATACCGGCTTCGTTGATGTCCTTCATCAGGATCGGCGTGCCTTTGGACGCCGATTGATAGGCGATACCGCCACCCATGATGCCGGCGCCCAGTACGGCGGCCTGTTTCACGTCCTTGGCGATTTCGTCGTAGGCCTTGGCCTTTTTCTTCAGTTCCTGATCGTTCAGGAACAGACCGATCAAGCTCTGCGCGGCGGAGGTCTTGGCCAGTTTGACGAAACCTGCGGCTTCGACTTCCAGCGCCTTGTCGCGACCGAAGTTCGCGGCTTTCTGGATGGTCTTGATCGCCTCAACTGGCGACGGGTAGTTCGGGCCAGCCTGGCCAGCCACGAAACCTTTGGCGGTTTCGAAAGCCATCATTTGTTCAATAGCATTCAGCTTGAGTTTTTCAAGCTTCGGCTGGCGCTTGGCCTTGTAGTCGAACTCGCCGGAGATGGCGCGCTTGATCACTTCAAGGGCAGCTTCTTGCAGCTTCTCAGGAGCAACCACAGCATCGACGGCGCCGACTTTCAGCGCGTCTTCAGGACGGTTTTCCTTGCCGGAGGCGATCCATTCGATGGCGTTGTCGGCACCGATCAGGCGCGGCAGGCGTACGGTACCGCCGAAGCCCGGGTAGATACCCAGCTTGACTTCCGGCAGACCGATCTTGGCCTTGGTGGACATGACGCGGTAGTCCGCCGCCAGGCACATTTCCAGACCACCACCCAACGCGATGCCGTTGATGGCAACGACTGTAGGGACGTTGAGGTCTTCGAAATCGCTGAAAATCTTGTTGGCTTCGAGGTTGCCTGCAACAAGCTCTGCATCCGGCAGCTTGAAGTTGTCGACAAATTCGGTGATGTCGGCGCCGACGATGAAGACGTCTTTGCCACTGCTGACGATCACACCCTTGATCGAAGCATCTGCCTTGATGGTGTCTACGGCCTGACGCAGTTCGTTCAGGGTTAGACGATTGAACTTGTTGACGGACTCACCCTTGAGGTCGAACTTCAGTTCGACGATGCCACTTTCAAGAGCCTTAACCGTGATGGCTTTACCTTCGTAAATCATCAACTGATCTCCACGATATGGAAGCTGAACAGTACACGTCGGACCCAGGTGAATGGTTCGGCAGGGACGTTAAACGTCGATGCTACGCCTCTCAACCCGGCACACCCGCCAACGCGATAGTCGGGATTCTGTAGGAGCGGTCTGAAATACAAACGCTCAATTCATACGCCCGTTTGATTTGGGTACGCCACCTTCACGGAATTTCCGGCAATTGTCAATCGCCCAAAATGCAGGTTGAAACGCGACTTTGCAGTCACTTCCGTAACGCGAAGATCTCTAACACGCGGGTGCATGTGCTGCCATTCATAGAATCAATCATTAGAAAAGTCGCCCTAATTCCCTGCAGCTTTTGTTTAACAAGCTACGCTGGCGGGACTTGAGAAGAAAATTTTTGAACGCTGCGGTGAATACCCAGCGTAAGATCTGCCCAAACCGAATTACCGGCCTGCCTGGCCAACCCCGCCCGATGATTGATGTCGGGCTTTTTATTGCCTGGAAATAAGGACCTGCTGGAGGTCCGTATTTCAGGCGAGGGCTTTGAGGGTGGCGTCGATGTGCTGCAAAACCTCGGTTTCGCCTTTCTCGCCCCAGTACAAGGTAATCATCTGCTTGTCGGCTTCAACCTTGTAGACGTTGTCCGGCAACTTTTCGAAATGAATCAGTAATGCGGGATCCTCGCAGACCTCTTGCCACTGATTCACCCACACACCCGGGGTTTTCTGCCAATAACTCCAGCATGCCGGCTGACTGCCGCGCCGCGGTCGATGGTACTGGGCGCAGGGGTTTGGCGGCTCCTTACCGAGCCAGTGCGGCCACTCCTGAGGCGCCAGTTGCATGGCCAGGCCCATGCGCCGCGCCTCCATGCGCAGAGCCATCCGGCCGCTCTGATGACGCGATGGACGCAACCATGCCAGAGGGCTGAGCACCACCAGCAGGATTGACACCACTATCCAGACCGTCATATCTGTACTCCCGATTCTGAATGAGCGCATTGAGTCACTTTGAAACCAATGCGCTTGAAACCAGCCATACTTACCAATATTGCATCCCTCAGGAGGAGCACCTCATGCCCTACAACCATATTCTGGTCGCTGTAGATCTAACCGAAGAGTGCGACCCTGTAATCCATCGTGCTCGGGAGCTGTCGGTGAGCAACGGTGCGAAGTTGTCCCTGGTTCACATTGTCGAACCCATGGCCATGGCCTTCGGCGGCGACGTGCCAATGGACCTGTCACAACTGCAACAACAGCAGTTCGATCAGGCCAAGGAGCGTCTGGACCGGCTGATCGTGAAGTATCCGGAGCTTTCCAAGGAGTACAGCCACCTGACCTACGGCCAGCCACGCCAGGAAATCCACCACCTGGCCAAGGAGCAAGGGTGCGACATGATCGTGGTGGGCAGCCATGGCCGACATGGTCTGGCGCTACTGCTGGGTTCCACTGCCAATGATGTATTGCACGGCGCACCCTGCGATGTGCTGGCGGTGCGTCTGCAAAGCAAAAGCTGACAACACCCCCTTGTAGGAGCCGGCTTGCTGGCGATGCGGGCAACACGGACTGCCTGATGCACCGTTGTGATGCCATCGCTGGCAAGCCCCCTCCTACAGGGAAATTGCATTTCATACGAAAAGCCCGGCGTTCACGTGCGTGAAGCCGGGCTTTATTATTTCAGGATCAATCAAGCATCCAGTTCAGCCCAGCGCTCGACCATGACGTCGAGCTCAGCCTGCAACTGCGACAGCTGAGCAATCACGGCTGCGGTTTCAGTCGCAGGGCGCAGGTAGAAACCCGCATCAGCCATCTGTGCTTCCACAGCGGCGATCTGCTGCTCCATGGCTTCGATCTGGCCCGGCAACGCTTCCAGCTCGCGCTGCAATTTGTAGCTGAGCTTTTTCTTCGCTGGTGCTTCGACCGCTGCCGCCACGGGCGCAGGCTCAGCCTTGACCACCGCGGAGTTCAGGTCGGCCTTGCCGGATTTGCTTTCGGTCACGCCCAGCAGACGCGGCGAGCCACCCTGACGGAGCCAGTCCTGATAACCACCGACGTATTCGCGAACCGTGCCTTCGCCTTCGAAGACCAGGGTACTGGTTACCACGTTGTCGAGGAATGCCCGGTCGTGGCTGACCATCAGTACGGTGCCGTTGAAGGTCAGCAAGACCTCTTCCAACAGCTCGAGGGTTTCGACGTCGAGGTCGTTGGTCGGTTCGTCGAGGACCAGCAGGTTCGCCGGCTTGCTGAACAGCTTGGCCAGCAACAGACGGGCACGTTCACCACCGGACAGCGCCTTGACCGGCGTGCGGGCACGCTGCGGGCTGAACAGGAAGTCGCCGAGGTAGCTCAGCACGTGACGACTCTGGCCGTCGATATCGATGAAGTCGCGACCTTCCGCGACGTTATCGATCACGGTCTTTTCCAGATCCAGCTGATGACGCAACTGGTCGAAGTAGGCGACGTCGATCTTCGTGCCCTCTTCCACCTTGCCGCTGGTCGGTTGCAGACCGCTGAGCATCAGCTTGAGCAGCGTGGTCTTGCCAGTGCCGTTGGCGCCGAGCAGACCAATGCGGTCGCCGCGCTGCAACACCATGGAGAAATCCTTGATCAGGAACGGCCCGCCCGGGTGAGCAAAGCTCACGTTCTCGAGCACCATCACCTGCTTGCCGGATTTATCGGCCGTTTCCAGCTGGATGTTGGCCTTGCCGGTGCGCTCGCGACGCTCGCTACGCTCGACGCGCAAGGCTTTCAAGGCACGCACGCGGCCTTCGTTACGGGTACGACGAGCCTTGATGCCCTGGCGAATCCACACTTCTTCCTGGGCCAGGCGCTTGTCGAACAGCGCGTTGGCAGTGGCTTCGGCAGCCAGTTCGGCTTCTTTATGCACGAGGAAACTGGCGTAGTCGCCGTTCCAGTCGATCAGGCCGCCGCGATCCAGTTCGAGGATGCGGGTGGCAAGGTTTTGCAGGAAGGAACGGTCGTGGGTGATGAACAGCACGGCGCCCTGGAAATCCTTCAGCGCTTCTTCGAGCCAGGCGATCGCACCGATGTCCAGGTGGTTGGTCGGCTCGTCGAGCAGCAACAGGTCCGGTTCGGAAACCAGGGCCTGGGCCAGCAGAACGCGGCGACGCCAGCCACCGGACAACTCGGCCAGCGTCTTGTCTGCTGGCAATTGCAGGCGACTCAGGGTGCTGTCGACCAGCGTCTGCAAACGCCAGCCATCGCGGGCTTCGAGGTCGTGCTGGACGTGCATCAGCTTGTCCAGGTCAGCGTCGGTGACGATGTTCTGGCTCAGGTGGTGATACTCGGCAAGCAAGGCACCGACACCGTCAAGGCCTTCAGCCACCACGTCGAACACGGTCCGCTCGTCGGCTACCGGCAATTCTTGCGGCAATTCACCAATCTTGAGGCCGGGTGCGCGCCAAACCGAGCCGTCATCGGGCTTCTGGTCGCCCTTGACGAGCTTCATCATGCTGGATTTGCCAGTGCCGTTGCGGCCGATGATGCACACCCGCTCTCCACGGGCGATCTGCCAGGACACCTTGTCCAACAACGGCATAGCGCCGAAAGCAAGGGACACATCGCTGAATTTGAGCAGGGTCATGAGCTTCTCCAAAAACCGGGCGCGCATTCTACCTGAATCGAGGCTTCAGAAGGCCGGCAATTTCACTGTCGAAGCACTCTGCACAACAAATGTTGCGAACTGATGCAGACAGGTCCGCAAAGCTTTCACCCGTTGCTGGCAAAAGGCTAAGCTACGGATAATTCAGTGTCGGCATCGCCAGCACTTGTCATGGTTTTTCTGTCCGGACGTCTCATGCGCAGTCGCCTTTTCAATTTTTTGTCGTGCTTTTTACTGTCTGCCGCTGCCGTTCAATCCGCCCAGGCGGTAGACCTGTCCACCCAACGCCAGTATTACGATGAAGCCAAGCGCGCCCTGGCCAAGGGCGACACCGGCCCTTATTTCCGATACAGCCAGGCCCTGGCCGATTATCCGCTGGAACCCTACCTTGCCTACGACGAGCTGACCGCGCGCCTGAAAACCGCGAGCAACGCTGAGATCGAAAAATTTCTCGCCGAGCACGGCGACCTGCCGCAAGCCAACTGGATGAAACTGCGCTGGTTGCGCTGGCTGGCCGATCGCGGCGACTGGGCGACCTTCGTCAAGTACTACGACCCCAAGCTCAACTTCACTGAGCTGGACTGCCTGAACGCGCAGTACCAGATCAGCCACAACCTCAAGTCCGAAGGCTATGCCAACGCCAACAAGCTCTGGCTGACCGGCAAATCGCAACCGGCGGCATGTGACGCGCTGTTCGGCATGTGGGCCGCTGACGGCCAGTTGACCGAACAAAAACGTTGGGAGCGCACCAAGCTCGCCGCCCAGGCGCGCAACTATCCACTGGCCAACAGCCTGATCAATGGCCTGACCACCCTCGCCCCTCGTGGCCGTTTGCTGGTGGATGTGGCGCAGAACCCGGAGCTGTTGAACCAACCATCGCGCTTCACCCCGGCCGACGAGCCGATGTCCGACGTGGTCAGTCTCGGCCTGCGCCGCCTCGCCCGCCAGGATCCGGACAGGGCCATGAACCTGTTGGACGGCTATGCCAGCAGCATGCACTTCTCACGGGATGAAAAAGTCGCAATCGCCCGAGAAATCGGATTGACGCTCGCCAAGCGTTTCGACAGTCGCGCCTTGGAGATGATGACCAAATACGATCCGGAGCTGCGCGACAACACCGTGTCCGAATGGCGTATGCGCCTGTTGCTGCGCCTGGCTCGTTGGGACGACGCCTATCAGCTGACCCGACGCCTGCCGCAAGACCTGGCGACCACCAACCGCTGGCGCTACTGGCAGGCCCGCAGCCTGGAGCTGGCACAACCGCAGAGTCAGGAACCGCAAACCCTTTATAAAAACCTGGCCCGTGAACGCGACTTCTATGGCTTCCTCGCAGCGGATCGTTCGCAATCTGCCTATTCGCTGAACAACAAGCCACTGGTGCTCAGCCAGGCACTGGTCAACAAAGTGCGAAATACCCCCGGCATACGGCGCGCCCTGGAGTTCCACGCCCGCGGGCAAATCGTCGACGGGCGTCGCGAGTGGTACCACGTCAGTCGCCACTTCAGCCGCGATGAAATGGTTGCCCAGGCGAAACTGGCCTACGACCTGAAATGGTATTTCCCGGCGATCCGTACGATCAGCCAGGCGCAGTACTGGGATGACCTGGACATTCGATTCCCGATGGCTCACCGCAACGCACTGGTGCGTGAAGCCAAGAACCGTGGCCTGCATTCCAGCTGGGTGTTCGCCATTACCCGGCAGGAAAGCGCCTTCATGGATGACGCTCGCTCCGGCGTCGGCGCCTCGGGCCTGATGCAGTTGATGCCCGCCACGGCCAAGGAAACCGCGCGCAAATTCAGCATTCCGTACGCGTCGCCGCAGCAGTTGTTCGACCCGGACAAGAACATCCAGCTCGGCGCCGCCTACCTGAGCCAGGTGCACAGCCAGTTCAACGGCAACCGCGTCCTCGCCTCCGCCGCCTACAACGCCGGCCCGGGCCGCGTGCGTCAGTGGCTGCGCGGTGCCGACCACCTGAGCTTCGACGTGTGGGTGGAAAGCATCCCGTTCGACGAAACCCGCCAGTACGTGCAAAACGTGTTGTCGTACTCGGTGATCTACGGCCAGAAACTCAACTCACCGCAGCCAATCGTGGACTGGCACGAACGGTATTTCGACGATCAGTGATCCCCCGGCAGAAGCTGCCGAAGGCTGCTATCACTTGATCTGCCCTTCTCTGCAAGCCACCAAAAATGCCCGCATCGATTGATGCGGGCATTTTTGTTGAAGCGAGAGCAAAAGATCGCAGCCTGCTGCAGCACCTACAAATGAAGATCGAGCGCGGCTTTGCCATCGCTGAACTGCAAAGCCGCCAACCGCGCATACAGCGCATTGCTGGCGATGAGTTCTTGATGCGTGCCCACCGCCACCAGTTTGCCTTGGTCCATCACCGCGATGCGGTCGGCGTTTTTTACGGTGGCCAAGCGATGGGCGATGACCAGGGTGGTGCGGTTTTTCATCAGGCTGGGCAGCGCTTGCTGAATCAAGTGTTCGCTTTGCGCATCGAGGGCGCTGGTGGCTTCGTCGAGCAACAGGATCGGCGCATCCACCAGCAACGCCCTGGCGATGGCCAAGCGCTGACGCTGGCCGCCGGACAAACCGAGGCCGCCATCGCCCAGATGCGTCTGGTAACCATTGGGCATGGCTTCGATAAAGTCGTGGGCGTAGGCGATTTTTGCCGCCTCCTGCACTTCAGCAAGCGTCGCCGTCGGGTTGCCGTAGCGGATGTTCTCTTCGATGCTGCCGAAAAACAGCGCCGGGGTCTGCGAGACCAGTGCGAAGCAACGACGCAGGTCCAATGGATCGAGCTGGGTCAACGCCGTGCCGTCGAGCAGGATTCGCCCCTCGGCGGGATCGTAGAAGCGCAGTAGCAGGTCATACACCGTCGACTTGCCCGCCCCGGAAGGGCCGACCAAGGCCAGGGTTTCGCCAGCCCGTATGCTCAGGCTCAAGCCATCGACGGCATAGCTTTCGGGACGTGACGGGTAGGAAAAGCGCACATTCTCAAGCACCAGTTCGCCCTTGACCCGCTCGGGCAACGCCACCTGATGAGTGGTCGGTGGCCGGATGATGTTTTCCGAGCGCAGCAACTCGGCGATCCGTTCCGCTGCACCGGCCGCGCGCTGCAATTCGCCGATCACTTCGCTCAAGGTGCCGAAAGCGCTGCCAACGATCAGGCTGTAAAAAACGAATGCCGCCAGCTCACCCGCAGAAATGCGCCCGGCAATCACGTCCATGCCACCGACCCAGAGCATGACCCCTACCGCACCCAGCACCAACACGATCACCAACGTAATCAGCCAGGCCCGCTGAAAGATGCGTTTACGCGCGGTGTCGAATGCTTCTTCCACCGTGACGGCAAACCGCTGTTCGTCCTGGGACTGGTGGTTGTAGGCCTGCACGGTTTTGATCTGGCCGAGGGTCTCGGAGACATAACTGCCGATATCGGCGATCCGGTCCTGACTCAAGCGCGACAGGCTGCGCACCCGTCGGCCAAAAATCAGGATCGGCGCAATGACCAACGGCAAGGCGACCACGACGATGCTGGTGAGCTTGGGATTGGTGATGAACAGCAGGACGATCCCGCCGATTACCATCAACAGATTGCGTAAAAACAGCGACAGCGAAGAACCGATCACCGATTGCAGCAGCGTGGTATCGGCGGTCAACCGCGACTGGATTTCCGAGCTGCGGTTATTTTCGTAAAACCCGGGATGCAGATAGATCAGATGGTTGAACACCTGCCGGCGAATGTCGGCGACACAGCGCTCGCCAATCCACGACACCAGATAAAACCGGGCGAAGGTGCCGAGCGCCAGCCCCAACACCAGCAACATGAAAACGCCGATGGACTGGTTGAGCAGATGCGGCGACTGGGTCATGAAGCCCTGATCCACCAGCATGCGAATGCCTTGCCCCATGGACAAGGTGATGCCCGCCGTGACAATTAACGCCAGCAAAGCACCCAACGCATGCCAGCGATAAGGTGCAATAAAACGACTGGCCAGACGAATGGCACGGCGGTGTCGAACAGTGAGCATTGGCATCATCCAGGACGGAACAGTTGATAAGGGCAACCTACACCGATCAATGGGGTGGAACTTGGTAAATCACAATGAGTCAGGTTAATTATGTCCACCAAGACTAGGCGCTAGACGCTATCGGTCTAACGTCCGGGTGGTAACGCCGAAGTATTTCTGGTGGACTGGTATTGCCGTTTTGAAGTGATCGCAGGGAGTTGTCATAGCCTGGTCACCTGGCGGTTTTATAGTGGGTACACAACCTGATGAGGAGACAGGCCATGTCCTTGCAAAACAGCAGCGATGACAAGATTCAAGTGATCCGCACACAGCCAGACCAGTCTCTGGGTTGCTCGATTATTGATGAACAGGGCCGCGAAGTACCGATCACTGAAGACATGATCCAGAAAGCTTGCAGCGAACTGGAGAAGCGATTGGTCAAGCCTGTCGAACAAGAGTGATATAGCCACCGTCTTCTTGACCCGGCCCTTGTAGGCCGGGTTTTTTATGCCTGCATGAACATGCTTTGTGTGGGAGATGCCGAAGGGTTGGTCTTTAGACAGGTGTTGCGCCCAACGCTGCCACAATCCGTTGCAATGCCGGTGCATCACCGTCGATCCGCACCTGCAAGCCATCGATCTCACGCCGCGATGGGTAATTCTTGCGCAGCACATCAAACGCCGCACGCTGCTCGCTCACACTGCCTACGAGACTGCGGCGGAAGTCCGCGTCGTCACGGCGCGGGTCGTACACGCCTCGGCACAACATCGCCAGCGCCCAGGCCGGATCGCTTTGCGCGCTCAAGGTCACTTGCGATAACCAGGGTGCCGGCAGCAAATCACTCAAGCTGACCGTGGCCGGTTGCCCGAGGAAATCGCAATACGCCTGGTAGATCTGCGCCGTACCGCGTTGTTTGCCATCGAGGCTGTAGCCGGCGATGTGCGGCGTTGCCAGTACGCAGAGTTCGGCCAGCGCTACATCGACTTCCGGCTCGCCTTCCCAGACATCAAGCACGGCTTGCAGGTCCTCACGCTCCAGCAACACATCGCGCAATGCAGCATTGTTGACCACCGGGCCGCGGCTGGCATTGATCAGCCAGGCGCCGGGTTTGAGCTGGTTCAAGCGTTTTTTATCAAACAGATGCCAGGTCGATTGCGGGCCTTGTTTGGTCAGCGGCGTGTGCAGGCTGATCACGTCGCACTGTTCGATGATGTCCTCAAGGCTGACGAAATCGCCAGTTTCAGCGGCTTGCCGGGGCGGGTCGCAGACCAGCACTTTCCAGCCAAGCCCCTGCAGGACCTTGACCAGTCGCCCGCCCACTTCACCGGCACCGACCACGCCGTATGTGCGCTGCGTCAGGTCGACGCCTTCGATTTCGGCCAGGGTCAACAGGCTGCCGAGCACATAGTCGACTACGCCCCGGGCATTGCAACCCGGCGCACTCGACCAGGTGATGCCGGCTTGTTGAAAGTAATCCAGATCAAGGTGATCGGTGCCGATGGTGCAGGTACCAACGAAGCGCACCTTGCTGCCTTCGAGCAGCGCGCGGTTGACGTTGGTCACCGAGCGCACCAGCAATACGTCGGCCTGTTCGACGGTGGCGCGATCGATGGATCGGCCCGGCACCCGGCGGATTTCTCCGAAACCTTCGAAGAAGGCATCGAGCAGGGGGATATTTTCGTCGGCAACAATCAGCATGGCAGGCTCCTTAGGCGGATCGGCAGTGTAGGCGGAGATGGCCCATAACGCCTAGCACGCGCCAGAGGGTCGATTACAAATCGCTAACACGGGTCTTTTCCTGACCGCTGCGTCAACGCGTAGAATGCGCGCCTGTGCAACAAAACCTTTTGGACGCTTTGCTATTGAATCCTGTAACTGAAAATACCGTCGCCGCAGCGCCTGCGCGGACGACGCCCATCCGCATCGAGCTCAAAGGCCTGCTCAGCCTGGCTTTGCCTATCATGGTCGCGCAGTTGGCGACCACGGCCATGGGCTTTGTCGATGCAGTGATGGCCGGCCGCGTCAGCCCGCGGGACCTCGCCTCGGTGGCACTGGGCAACTCGATCTGGATTCCGGTCTACCTGCTGATGTCCGGCGTTCTGCTGGCCACCACGCCCAAGGTCGCACAACGCTTTGGCGCCGGGCAGTTCGACGAGATCGGTCCGCTGGTACGCCAGGCGTTATGGCTGGCACTGTGTGTCGGGTTGATCGGCAGTGGCCTGCTGCTTGCCGCCGAGCCGATCCTGCACTGGATGAAAGTCGATGCGCAATTGATCGAGCCGAGCATGGGTTACCTGCACGGCATCGCTTTCGGCTTGCCGGGCATGGCCTTCTATTATGTGCTGCGCTGCTACAGCGATGGCATGGGTCGGACGCGTCCGAGCATGGTCATTGGCCTGTGCGGCCTGTTGCTGAACATCCCGCTGAACTATGCGCTGATCTATGGTCACTTCGGCGCTCCGGCCCTGGGTGGCGTCGGCTGCGGCTGGGCCAGCGGCATCGTGATGTGGTTCATGGCGTTGAGCATGGCCGCGTGGACCTTCTGGGCACCGTTTTATGCGCGTACTCGTGTGCTGGTGCGCTTCGACCGCCCGCAATGGGCCATGATCAAGCGCTTGGTCAGCATTGGCCTGCCGATCGGTATCGCGGTCTTCGCCGAATCCAGCATCTTTGCGGTCATTGCCCTGCTGATCGGCAGCCTCGGCTCCACCGTGGTCGCCGGCCACCAAATCGCCCTGAACATCAGCTCGCTGCTGTTCATGATTCCTTACTCGTTGGGCATGGCAGTCACGGTACGGGTCGGCCAGGCACTGGGCGCCGGCAATCCCTGGCAAGCGCGGTTCGCCGCGAAGGTCGGCCTCGGTGCCGCGCTGGTGTTTGCCGCGTTTTCGGCGACGCTCATCCTGTGCCTTCGCGAACCGATCGCCTCGATCTACACGCCGGACAAGGCGGTGATCCAGATTGCGTCGATGCTGATCGTCTACGCCGCGCTGTATCAGTTCTCGGATGCCATCCAGGTGATCTGCGCCGGAGCGCTGCGTGGCTACCAGGACACGCGTGTGACGATGATCCTGACGCTGTTCGCTTACTGGGGTATCGGCTTGCCGGTCGGTTACGTGCTGGGGCTGACCGATTGGCTCGGCCCGGCCAGCGGCCCGAGCGGGCTCTGGGAAGGCTTGATCGCCGGCTTGAGCTGTGCGGCGCTGATGCTGTCGATCCGCCTGACCCGCAGTGCTCGCAAACGAATCCGGCTCAGCCTTCGCTAATCACCGCACCCTGTAGGAGCCGGCTTGCTGGCGATGGCGGTGTGTCAGTCAGGTTAATACCGGCTGAACTACTGCGATCGCCAGTAAGCCGGCTCCTACGGGGTTTACGTGGATTTCTTGCGGATCCAGTACAGATAAATGCCCGCGTCTTCATGCTGTCCCACCAGTTCGTGGTCGAGAAACACGCAGAACTTGGGGATATCGCGACGGGTCGACGGATCGGTGGCGATCACCTTGAGCAGGCCGCCGGGTGCCAGGTCACGGATGTGCTGGTGCAGCATCATGACCGGTTCCGGGCAGTTGAGGCCGGTGGCGTCGAGGGTGCCGTCTACCGGCGTATCAAGCATTTCACTCATGATCAACTCCTGAAACTTGCCGGCATTGTCGCGTATTGCCGGGTTTGTGGCGAGGGAGCTTGCTCCCGCTCGGCGGCGAAGCCGTCGTCAAACCTGTGGGTGAGGTGTACCTGATCTTGCGAGGTTGCTGAGTTCAGGGCCGCTTCGCAGCCCAGCGGGAGCAAGCTCCCTCGCCACAAAAGCCATAGAGGGATATCAGCGGGACTTGGGCTTCTTCACGTCGATCCGGCGCAAATGGCAAGTCACTTCTTCCCGGTCGTGGTACAGCTGCTTGCAGCCGATCTCGACCTTGATGCCCCGGGCCTTGAAACCATCGGCAATGCGTTCCAGCAGGCGCTTCACTTCCGCATAGCGCTGTTTCATCGGCAACTTGAGGTTGACCACCGCTTCACGGCAATGCCCTTCGCCAATCCACTCTTCGAGCATCGCGGCGTTGCGCGCCGGTTTCTCGACGATGTCGCAGACCATCCAGTCCACCGGTTGCTTGGGCTTGAAGGTGAAACCGTCGGCCATCAAGTGCTGCACCAGGCCGGTGTCCATCAGGCTTTCGGCCATCGGACCGTTGTCGATGGCGGTCACCAGCATGCCGCGGTTGACCAATTGCCAGGTCCAGCCCCCAGGCGCGGCGCCGAGGTCGACGCCGGTCATGTCACTGTGCAAGCGCTCGTCCCACTGATCACGCGGGATGAAATGGTGCCAGGCCTCTTCCAGCTTCAAGGTCGAACGGCTCGGCGCTTCGCGGGGGAATTTCAACCGCGGAATGCCCATCGGCCAAATCGCCGAGTTGTTCGACTCCGCCAGACCGACGAACACTTCACGACCGCTCTTGAAGGTCAGCAGCAAGCGTGGTTTGCTGGCGTCGTCCACCAGTTTGCCGGCGGATATCAATGCCTTGCGCAGGTGCACTTCGAACTTTTTGCAGAAGTTCGACAGCTCCTTGCCATCGTTGGTGTCGACCATTTCCAGCCACAGGCTGCCGCACACGGGGAAATCCGCCATGTGCGCGAGGATCACACTGATGCGGTCGGTTTCCGGCAGATCAATGAAAATGCCCCGTGCCCATTGGCGCGGGAAGATCAGGCGTTCAAAACGCTGACCGCGCATCAGGCGTTCGGCGCCATCTTCTTCGGTGCAGACAAATTCGGCGCAGGCACTGGCGGCCTTGGCCTTGGCATAACCGGCCACGTTCAGTTGTGCGGCAAGGTCGGAAATCTCGGAACAGACTTCGCCTTCGAAGCCCGGCCGGCAATGCATGAATAGGGTGTTCATTCTTACTCCTGGGCAGATGGCGAGACATTCAACCACTGCGCGATGCCCAGGCTTGCTCTGGAGCAAAGCCTGTCACGAAAACCGGCGCATGATAGCCGAGATCGGAACCTGGGGTCTGTCCATAGAGTCCAGTTATTAGCCAGCTACTTAAAACAGGGCTAGGTTTAATGCTCTGCCCGTCCCCTCAGTCCGTAGCCGTGCGGACTCAAAGGAGTGATCGTAATGCCGTCCCTCGATAGTCTGAAGACACTGAAAACCCTGCAAGTCGACGACAAGACCTACCACTATTTCAGCCTGCCGGATGCCGCCAGGAGCCTGGGTAACCTGGACCAGCTGCCGATGTCGTTGAAAGTGCTGCTGGAAAACCTGCTGCGCTGGGAAGACGAAAAAACCGTCACCGGTGCCGACCTCAAGGCCATTGCCGCCTGGCTCAAGGAGCGCCGCTCCGATCGCGAGATCCAGTACCGCCCGGCGCGGGTGCTGATGCAAGACTTCACCGGCGTGCCCGCAGTGGTCGACCTGGCCGCCATGCGCGCGGCGATGGCCAAGGCCGGTGGTGATCCGCAGCGGATCAACCCGCTCTCCCCCGTCGACCTGGTCATCGACCATTCGGTGATGGTCGACAAATACGCCACCAGCAGCGCGTTCGAACAGAACGTCGATATTGAAATGCAACGCAACGGCGAACGCTATGCGTTCCTGCGCTGGGGCCAGAGTGCCTTCGACAACTTCAGCGTGGTGCCGCCGGGTACCGGGATCTGCCACCAGGTGAATCTGGAGTACTTGGGCCGCACAGTGTGGACCAAAGACGAGGACGACCGCACTTACGCCTTCCCGGATACGCTGGTCGGCACCGATTCCCACACCACGATGATCAATGGCCTCGGCGTGCTCGGCTGGGGCGTTGGCGGCATCGAAGCGGAAGCGGCGATGCTGGGGCAACCCGTGTCGATGCTGATCCCGGAAGTGATCGGCTTCAAACTCACCGGCAAGCTCAAGGAAGGCATTACCGCCACCGACCTGGTGCTGACCGTCACCCAGATGCTGCGCAAGAAAGGCGTGGTGGGGAAATTCGTCGAGTTCTACGGCGACGGCCTCGCCGACCTGCCGCTGGCGGATCGCGCAACCATCGCCAACATGGCCCCGGAATATGGCGCCACCTGCGGTTTCTTCCCGGTGGACGACGTGACGCTGGATTATCTGCGCCTGTCCGGCCGCCCGATTGAAACCGTGAAACTGGTCGAGGCCTACAGCAAGGCGCAGGGCCTGTGGCGCCTGCCGGGCAAGGAACCGGTGTTCACCGACAGTCTGGCTCTGGACATGGCCAGCGTCGAAGCCAGCCTCGCCGGCCCCAAGCGTCCGCAAGACCGGGTATCGCTGCCCAATGTCGCGCAAGCCTTCAGCGACTTCCTCGGTTTGCAACTCAAGCCCACCAGCAAGGAAGAAGGCCGCCTGGAAAGCGAAGGCGGTGGTGGTGTGGCGGTGGGCAACGCCGATCTGGCCGGTGAAGTGGATTACGACTTTGAAGGACAAACCGTGCGCTTGAAAAACGGCGCGGTGGTGATTGCGGCGATTACCTCCTGCACCAACACCTCAAACCCGAGTGTGATGATGGCCGCCGGTCTGGTAGCGAAGAAAGCCGTGGAAAAAGGCCTGCGCCGCAAGCCGTGGGTGAAAAGCTCACTGGCCCCAGGCTCAAAAGTGGTCACCGACTACTACAAGGCTGCCGGCCTGACGCAGTACCTCGATGAGTTGGGTTTCGCCCTGGTCGGTTATGGCTGCACCACGTGTATCGGTAACTCCGGGCCGTTGCCGGAACCGATCGAAAAAGCCATCCAGAAAGCCGACCTGACCGTGGCCTCGGTGTTGTCCGGCAACCGCAACTTCGAAGGCCGGGTCCATCCGCTGGTGAAAACCAACTGGCTGGCCTCGCCGCCACTGGTGGTCGCCTATGCGCTGGCCGGCACCGTGCGCATCGACCTCAGCCGCGAGCCGTTGGGCGAGGATCAGAACGGCAATCTGGTTTACCTGAAGGACATCTGGCCGAGCACCCAGGAAATCGCTGCTGCCGTGGAGCAGGTCAACACCGCCATGTTCCACAAGGAATACGCCGAAGTGTTCGCCGGCGATGAACAGTGGCAAGCCATCGAAGTGCCGCAGGCGGCGACCTATGTCTGGCAGGACGATTCGACCTATATCCAGCATCCGCCGTTCTTCGACGACATTGGCGGACCGCCGCCGGTGGTGAAGGATGTCGCAGGTGCGCGCATCCTCGCCCTCCTCGGCGATTCGGTAACCACCGACCACATCTCCCCGGCCGGCAACATCAAGGCCGACAGCCCGGCGGGCCGCTACCTGCGCGAGAAAGGCGTGGAACCGCGGGACTTCAACTCCTACGGCTCGCGCCGCGGCAACCATGAAGTGATGATGCGCGGCACCTTTGCCAACATCCGCATTCGCAACGAAATGCTTGGTGGCGAAGAAGGTGGTAATACGCTCTATATCCCTACCGGTGAAAAGCTGGCGATCTACGACGCGGCCATGCGTTACCAGGCGGCGGGCACGCCGCTGGTGGTGATCGCCGGACAAGAATACGGCACGGGATCAAGCCGAGACTGGGCGGCCAAGGGCACCAATCTGCTGGGGGTCAAAGCGGTCATCGCCGAAAGCTTCGAACGGATTCACCGCTCCAACCTGGTGGGCATGGGCGTGCTGCCGCTGCAGTTCAAACTCGACCAGAATCGCAAGAGCCTGAATCTGCGAGGCACTGAAACCCTGGATATTCTCGGTCTGACCGGCACCGAGGTGACGCCGCGAATGAACCTGACCCTGGTCATCAACCGTGAAAACGGCACCCGCGAAAGAATCGAAGTCTTGTGCCGGATCGATACCCTTAATGAGGTGGAGTACTTCAAGTCGGGAGGGATCCTGCATTACGTGTTGCGGCAGCTGATCGCGTCGTAGTTCTGCTGACAAAGACACCGCCTTCGGGCGCAATGCTGTTCAGTTAAGAGATAGAACAAGCAATCAGTAACCTGTGGCGAGGGAGCTTGCTCCCGCTGGACTGCGTAGCAGTCCCATTTTGGGGGCGCTTCGCTCCCCAGCGGGAGCAAGCTCCCTCGCCACAGGTACAGTGTTCGACCTTAAATGAACAGCATTACGCCTTCGGGCGGTGTTTTTTTGTGCTTACGAAAAAGCCTGTGGAAGCGAGCCTGCTCGCGATGGCGGTGTAACATTCACAAATAATGCTGAATGACACTCCGCTATCGCGAGCAGGCTCGTTCCCACAGGGAGCTGGTGCAGGCCCAGACACAAGGATTCTCAATGCTCGCTCTGCCATGGACATTTCTGGCGCTGCTCTCCCTCGGCTACGGCATGGCCCTGGCCTACGGCCGACTCGGCTGGCTTGCGGGGATTTCCGTCGGCTTATTACTGATCGCCGGCTTCGCGGTGCGTCAAACAAAACTGCAGTTCGGCCGCTATCTCGGCCATGGCCTGTTCATCTTCCTCGCGCTGGCACTGGCGCTGCACTGGCTGCCCGGCTTCCATAACGGACGGGTGATCGAACCACAGCGCTTCACGGACGATGCCGTGCGGTTTTCCATGTACCTGAATCTGGATAAACCCCTGATCGGTTTCTGGCTATTGCTGGTCTGCCCGTGGATTGTCGGTCGGCGCTCACTGCGGTTGTTCCTGTATGCCACGCCCGTCGCGCTGGCCCTGAGCGCCGTGCTTGCACTGGGCGGCGCGCTTCTATTGGGCGTCATCGGGTGGGCACCGAAATGGCCGGACGCTGGCTGGCTATGGCTGCTCAACAATCTGCTGCTGGTGACGCTGGTCGAGGAAGCGCTGTTTCGCGGTTACATCCAGGGCGGCCTGAGCCGACACTTCAAACACTTGGCGTACGGCGAAAACCTCGCGCTGTTGCTGACCTCGTTGTTGTTCGGCCTGGTGCACGCAGGAGCGGGCTGGCAATGGGTTCTGCTGGCCAGCCTGGCAGGTTTCGGCTACGGCCTGGCCTACCGTTATGGCGGGCTGGCCGCCGCCATCGCCACGCACTTTGCCTTGAACGTGCTGCACTTCGGCCTGTTCACCTATCCGATGCTTGCCGGCTGACGCAAGGGGCATTTTGCGACGTGCCGCTGACTATCGAAAAATAATTTCAACAAATGGCTATGGGTGCCGATACAGCACTTGAAAGCCTTGCGGATTAAAAAGCCATGCGTAACAACCAGCCAATTACACAACGCGAACGGACCTTCCCGGCCCAGCAACGGTTGATTTCCACCACCGACGCCAAGGGCATGATCACCTACTGCAACGACGACTTCGTCGAGATCAGCGGGTTTTCTCGTGAAGAACTGATCCGTGCACCGCATAACCTGGTGCGTCACCCCGACGTCCCGGCCGCCGTGTTCGCGCATATGTGGGGCACACTGAAACAAGGCTTGCCATGGATGGGTATTGTCAAGAATCGCTGCAAGAACGGTGATCACTATTGGGTTAACGCCTACGTGACACCGATCTTCGAAGGCAATCAGGTGATCGGTTACGAGTCGGTGCGGGTCAAGCCCACCGCCGAACAAATCCACCGCGCCGAAGCGCTCTACCAACGCATCAACCAGGGCAAGTCGGCCATCCCTTCCTCGGATAAATGGTTGCCGGTTCTTCAAGACTGGCTGCCGTTCATTCTGGTCAGCCAGTTGAGCTTCATGATCGGCGCCACCCTGACTTCGCAGTGGGGTTTCGCCCTCGCCGCCGCCCTCTCGGTACCGCTGGGCCTGATGGGCCTGAGCTGGCAACAGCGTGGCATCAAGCGCTTGCTGCGCCTGGCCGAGCAGACCACATCCGACCCGTTGATCGCGCAGATGTACACCGACAGCCGCGGCGCCCAGGCGCGTCTGGAAATGTCGATCCTCAGTCAGGAAGCCCGCCTGAAAACTTGTCTGACCCGCTTGCAGGACACCGCCGAACACCTGACCGAACAAGCCAGGCAGTCCGATGCACTGGCGCACAACAGCTCTACCGGCCTGGAACGTCAGCGCGTCGAAACCGAGCAAGTGGCGACCGCCGTCAATCAGATGGCCGCCACCACGCAGGAAGTCGCCAGCCATGTGCAGCGCACTGCCGATGCCACCCAGGAAGCCAATCGCCTGACCGGTCGCGGTCGCGACATCGCCGGGGAAACTCGCGAAGCGATTCAGCGACTGTCGGTAGTGGTTGGGGAAACCGGCCTGACCGTGACTCAACTGGCCAAGGACAGCGACGAAATCGGTGGTGTGGTCGACGTGATCAAGGGCATCGCCGACCAGACCAACCTGCTGGCGCTCAACGCCGCCATCGAAGCAGCCCGTGCCGGTGAGATGGGTCGTGGATTTGCGGTGGTGGCCGATGAAGTTCGCCAGTTGGCGCAACGCACCAGCGAATCCACCGGGCAGATTCACGCCCTGATCGCCAAGCTGCAGCAAACTGCAGGCACTGCCGTACAAACCATGGAAGCCGGGCACCGTCAGGCGGAGGAAGGTGTGGCGCGAGTACTGGAAGCGGATCAGGCACTGGTGGGGATCAGCGAAGCGGTGGCCAACATCACCGACATGACCACCCAGATCGCCGCCGCCACCGAAGAGCAAAGCGCTGTCGCCGAAGAAATCAGCCGCAACATCAGCAACATCTCGCACCTGGCTGACCAGACCTCGGAACAGGCGCAGAACTCGGCGTTGTTGAGTGAAGAGCTGACCAAGACGGCAAATACCCAGTATTCGTTGGTGGAGCGGTTTAACCGCTGATTGATGCTGGAATGACAAAAACCCGGACAGTGCAAGCTTCCGGGTTTTTTATTGCCGATCTGAAAATGATGTCGCCTGATAGGCCCCCATCGCTGGCAAGCCAGCTCCCACAAGGGATCACCGTCCCCGTGGGAGCTGGCTTGAACAGCGATGGGGGCCATGATGTTCACCGCAAATATCACTGAAGAAACGCAGCCACCTTGCTCGCCGCAGCCGCCAAATGCTGTTCATGCGTGAACCCCGAAGCCTTCAACGGTTTCAAATCATGATCCCCCGCCACCAGCCAGAACACTTCAATACTCGGTGACAACGCGTAAGCCTCGACCGCCTCGCGATTGCCCAGCGCATCCCGCTCGCCTTGCACAATCAAGGTACGGGTATTCAACGAAGCCAAATGCTCGACCCGCGGTTTCTCTGGTTTACCCACGGCATAAAACGGATAGCCCAGACACACAAGCGCATCCGCCCCCAGCTCATCCGCCAGCAAACTCGCCATCCGCCCGCCCATGGACTTGCCGCCAATGGCCAAGGGCCCGGTGACATGGCGTCGCACCTCGGCATACACCTCGCGCCAGCATTCCAGCAGTTTTGGCGCCGGGTTGGGTGGACGCTTGCCGCCGTCGATTCGTCGTTGCGCCATGTACGGAAACTCGAAGCGCAGCACGTTGACACCTTGCGCCGCGAGGCGTGCGGCCATGTCGTTCATCCAGCTGCTGTCCATGGGTGCACCGGCACCGTGGGCCAACATCAACGTTGCCGAAGCCGTGCCTGAGGCGTCATCCCATAGCCACCCGTGTTCCCGCACACACTGCGCCCATTGATCCCCGTCAATACCGGCCTTGTGCCCATTGTTCATGCTTGCCTCGCTTTTAGTCTGCCTATAACTCCAGGCGAAGGGGACGCTGCCTTGCGCTGCGCCCATTTCGGCTGAACCGTGGATGGGGAACCATGAACACTTCTATCAGTACCGCCTACAACTACAAGGTGGTCCGCCAATTCGCCATTATGACGGTGGTGTGGGGCATCGTCGGCATGGGGCTCGGGGTTTTTCTCGCCGCCCAGTTGGTCTGGCCCGAACTCAACTTCAATTTGCCGTGGACCAGTTTCGGCCGCTTGCGCCCGCTGCACACCAACGCGGTGATCTTCGCGTTCGGCGGCTGCGCCCTGTTCGCCAGTTCTTTCTACTCGGTACAACGCACCTGCCAGACACAGCTGTTCGCGCCGAAAATCGCCGCGTTCTGCTTCTGGGGCTGGCAACTTGTCATTCTCCTGGCAGCTATCAGCTTGCCGCTGGGCTACACCAGTTCCAAGGAATACGCCGAGCTGGAATGGCCGATCGACATTCTGATCACCATCGTCTGGGTCGCCTACGCCATCGTGTTCTTCGGCACGATCATGCAGCGCAAGACCAGGCATATCTACGTCGGCAATTGGTTCTTCGGTGCGTTCATTATCACCGTGGCCATCCTGCACATCGTCAACAACCTTGAGTTACCGGTGAGTTTCACCAAGTCCTACTCGCTGTACGCCGGTGCCACCGACGCCATGGTGCAATGGTGGTACGGGCACAATGCCGTGGGCTTTTTCCTCACCGCAGGCTTCCTCGGCATGATGTATTACTTCGTGCCGAAGCAGGCGGAACGCCCGGTGTATTCCTATCGCCTGTCGATCGTGCACTTCTGGGCGCTGATCACGTTGTACATCTGGGCTGGTCCGCACCACCTGCACTACACCGCACTGCCGGATTGGGCACAGTCGCTGGGCATGGTGATGTCGCTGGTGCTGCTGGCGCCGAGTTGGGGCGGGATGATCAACGGCATGATGACGTTGTCGGGCGCCTGGCATAAGTTGCGCAGCGACCCGATCCTGCGCTTCCTCGTGGTGTCGCTGGCGTTCTACGGCATGTCGACCTTCGAAGGCCCGATGATGGCGATCAAGACCGTCAACGCCCTCTCCCACTACACCGACTGGACCATCGGCCACGTACACGCCGGCGCGCTCGGCTGGGTGGCGATGATTTCCATCGGCGCGCTGTACCACATGATCCCGAAAGTCTTCGGACGCGAGCAGATGTACAGCATCGGCTTGATCAACGCGCATTTCTGGCTCGCCACCATCGGCACCGTTTTGTACATCGCTTCGATGTGGGTCAACGGCATCGCCCAGGGCCTGATGTGGCGTGCGGTGAACGAGGACGGCACGCTGACTTACTCCTTCGTCGAAACCCTGGTGGCCAGCCACCCGGGCTTCGTCGTGCGGCTGGTGGGCGGCGCGATCTTCCTCAGCGGCATGTTCCTGATGGCCTACAACACCTGGCGCACCGTGCGGGCCTCGCAGCCCGCCGACGTCGCCGCTGCCGCGCAGATGGCCTGAGGAGTCCGCCATGAAACACGAAACAATCGAGAAAAACGTCGGCCTGCTGATGCTGTTGATGGTGCTCGCCGTGAGCATCGGCGGCCTGACCCAGATCGTCCCGCTGTTCTTCCAGGACGTGACCAATAAACCGGTGGAAGGCATGAAGCCCTACACCGCGCTGCAACTGGAAGGTCGCGACGTCTACATCCGCGAAGGCTGCGTCGGCTGCCATTCGCAGATGATCCGCCCGTTTCGCGCCGAGACCGAGCGCTACGGCCACTACTCGGTGGCCGGTGAGAGCGTCTGGGATCACCCGTTCCTCTGGGGTTCGAAACGCACCGGGCCGGACCTGGCAAGGGTCGGCGCGCGTTACTCGGATGACTGGCACCGCGCGCACTTGTACAACCCGCGTAACGTCGTACCGGAATCGAAGATGCCCGCCTACCCGTGGCTGGTGGCCAACGCGCTGGACAGCAGCCACACCGAAACCAAGCTCAAGACCCTGCGCACCCTCGGCGTGCCGTACACCGACGAAGACATCAGTGGGGCCGTCGCGTCGCTCAAGGGCAAGAGCGAAATGGACGCACTGGTCGCCTACCTGCAAGTGCTCGGCACTGCGATCAAGAGCAAGAGGTGAGGCATGGTCATTGAAATGAGTACTGGAATGATCCGCGGCCTCGGCACGGTCGTGGTGTTCGTGGCCTTCGTCGGCCTGACCCTGTGGGTGTTCAGCGCCAAGCGCAGCCCGGAGTTCGCCGAAGCGCGCTTGCTGCCATTCGCCGATGAGCCGCAATCCGACATCACTGAAGCACCTGTCACAAGGAGTACCCGGTCATGACCACTTTCTGGAGTACGTGGATCTGCGTACTGACCATCGGCAGCCTGATCGGCCTGACCTGGCTATTGATCGGCACCCGCAAGGGCGAAACCAAGGGCAGTGTCGACCAGACCATGGGCCACAGCTTCGACGGCATCGAGGAGTACGACAATCCGTTGCCGCAATGGTGGTTCATGCTGTTCGCCGGCACGCTGGTGTTTGCCGTCGGTTACCTGATTCTTTATCCGGGCCTGGGCAACTGGAAAGGCATCCTGCCCGGTTACGAAAATGGCTGGACCGGCGTGCACGAGTGGGAAAAGGAGATGGACAAGGCCGACGCGAAGTTCGGGCCGATCTTCGCCAAATTCGCGGCAATGCCGGTGGAAGAAGTGGCCAAGGACCCGCAAGCGCTGAAAATGGGCGGTCGCTTGTTCGCTTCAAACTGCTCGGTGTGCCACGGCTCGGATGCCAAGGGTGCGTTCGGTTTCCCCAACCTGGCAGACAGCAACTGGCGCTGGGGCGGCAACGCCGACACCATCAAGACCACCATCATGGGCGGTCGCATGGCGGCCATGCCGGCCTGGGGTGAAATATTGGGTGAGGCCGGCGTGAAAAACGTCGCAGCTTATGTACGCCATGAACTGGCCGGCCTGCCATTGCCCGCCGACAGCAAGGCCGATTTGCAAGCCGGACAACAGGCGTTCAGCAGCACTTGCGTAGCCTGTCACGGGGCAAACGGCCAGGGCACCGAAGCCATGGGCGCGCCGAACCTGACGCACCCGGCCGGCTTCATCTACGGCACCAGCCTGACCCAACTTGAACAGACGATTCGTCATGGTCGCCAGGGCCATATGCCTGCGCAAAACGAATTGCTGGGCAACGACAAAGTGCAGCTGCTGGCCGCTTATGTGTACAGCCTGTCCCACGGTTTGAATACCGAGCGCTTACAGGCTGAAGACAACCGCGAATAAATCTCGACCGCTCTGCTGCCGCATTCTTCGCAATGCGGCAGTTCCCTTCTTCTTTGCGACCCATTGTCGCACCCTCCTTCAGTCTTCCTTTCGGATCCCCGGATTCGGGTCTAAGCTTCCCCCGATGCGGACTGGCCAGTGCCGGTTCCAGGTCGACCCTGAAACGACGTGTTCGACGAATCGGCTGACTGACAGGCCGCAAAGGCTGGTAGATACCGGCTGTCGCGCCAATTGCCTGCGGTCACCCAAACGTTGCGTTTGAACACACCCCGTTACACCCGACCTGACCCCCTCGCCTGATCTCTTCGCCGGGACGATTTGTCCATGGTTAATTTTGCCCTTACGCGGCGCATGGAAAGGCCGCAGAATCAGCTTTTGAAAGCATTGACCCAGGTCATGGCGCGTTGCAATGACCCCCTGCTTTCTCCATACTTGCGGCCGATTTTCAATCCTAATAAAACACCCAAACCGTGGAACCTTAGAATGAGCACAGCAATCAGTCCGACTGCTTATAACTATAAGGTAGTCCGCCAGTTCGCCATCATGACGGTGGTCTGGGGGATCCTTGGCATGGGGCTCGGTGTCTTCATCGCCTCGCAACTGGTTTGGCCGGAGTTGAACTTCGGTCTGCCGTGGACGAGCTTTGGACGCTTGCGCCCGTTGCACACAAACCTGGTGATTTTCGCCTTCGGTGGATGTGCACTGTTTGCCACTTCTTATTACGTCGTGCAGCGAACCTGCCAAACGCGACTGATTTCCGACAGCCTCGCGGCCTTCACCTTCTGGGGATGGCAAGCGGTGATTGTCGGCGCCATCGTTACCTTGCCGCTGGGTTACACCACCACCAAGGAATACGCTGAGCTGGAATGGCCCCTGGCTATTCTGCTGGCCATCGTCTGGGTCACCTACGGTCTGGTGTTCTTCGGCACCATCGTCAAGCGCAAGACCAAGCACATTTATGTGGGTAACTGGTTCTACGGCGCGTTCATCGTCGTGACCGCGATGCTGCACATCGTCAACCATGCGTCCCTGCCGGTCAGCTTCTTCAAGTCCTACTCGGCCTACTCGGGCGCGACGGATGCGATGATCCAGTGGTGGTACGGCCACAACGCCGTGGGCTTCTTCCTGACCACCGGCTTCCTGGGGATGATGTACTACTTCGTGCCGAAACAGGCCGAGCGTCCGATCTACTCCTATCGCCTGTCGATCGTGCACTTCTGGGCGTTGATCACCCTGTACATCTGGGCCGGTCCGCACCACCTGCATTACACCGCCCTGCCGGACTGGGCTCAGTCCCTGGGCATGGCGATGTCGATCATCCTGCTGGCTCCGAGCTGGGGCGGCATGATCAACGGCATGATGACCCTGTCGGGCGCCTGGCATAAGCTGCGCACCGACCCGATCCTGCGCTTCCTGGTCGTTTCCCTGGCGTTCTACGGCATGTCGACCTTCGAAGGTCCGATGATGGCGATCAAGACTGTGAACTCGCTGTCGCACTACACCGACTGGACCATCGGCCACGTACACGCCGGTGCCTTGGGTTGGGTAGCGATGATCTCGATCGGCGCGATCTACCACATGATCCCGAAACTGTTCGGTCGTGCGCAGATGCACAGCACCGCCCTGATCAACACGCATTTCTGGCTCGCAACCATCGGTACCGTTCTGTACATCGCTTCGATGTGGGTCAACGGCATCACCCAGGGTCTGATGTGGCGTGCAATCAACGATGACGGCACCCTCACCTACTCGTTCGTAGAAGCGCTGCAAGCCAGCCACCCTGGCTTCATCGTTCGTGCATTGGGCGGTGCGTTCTTCGCCACCGGCATGCTGTTCATGGCCTACAACGTATTCCGTACCGTACGCGCCTCGAACCCGGCCGAAGCTGAAGCCGCCGAACAGATTGCTGTAGTTGGAGCTCACTGATGAAGCATGAAGCAGTCGAGAAGAATATTGGCCTGCTGGCCTTCTTCATGGTTATCGCCGTCAGTGTCGGCGGCCTGACCCAGATCGTTCCGCTGTTTTTCCAGGATGTCACCAACAAGCCGGTCGAGGGCATGAAGCCCCGCACCGCCCTTGAACTGGAAGGCCGGGACGTTTACATCGCCAACGGTTGTGTCGGCTGCCACTCGCAGATGATCCGCCCGTTCCGTGCTGAAACCGAACGTTACGGCCACTACTCGGTTGCCGGTGAAAGCGTCTGGGACCACCCGTTCCTGTGGGGTTCCAAGCGTACCGGTCCAGACCTGGCCCGCGTCGGCGGTCGTTACTCCGATGACTGGCAGCGTGCGCACTTGTACAACCCGCGCAACGTAGTGCCTGAGTCGAAAATGCCGGCCTACCCGTTCCTCGTGGAAAACAAGCTCGACGGCAAAGACACCGCCAAGAAAATGGAAGTCTTGCGCACGCTCGGCGTCCCTTACACCGACGAAGACATCGCCGGTGCCAAGGATGCTGTGAAGGGCAAAACCGAAATGGACGCGCTGGTGGCCTATCTGCAAGGCCTGGGCACCATCATCAAAAGCAAACGGTGATCTAAATGGATATCGGGATGATTCGTGGCCTGGGCACCGTCGTTGTGATGGTGGCCTTCATCGGTCTGGCGTTGTGGGTATTCAGCCCCAAGCGCAAGTCGGAGTTTGAAGACGCGACCTTGCTGCCTTTTGCGGATGATCCCGAAGCCATCAAGCACGTCGAGCAAGCTTCTAGGAGTAACAAAGAATGACTACATTCTGGAGTCTGTACGTCACAGTCCTCAGTCTCGGTACGATCTTTTCCCTGACCTGGCTGCTGCTGTCGACCCGCAAGGGCCAGCGCACCGAGTCCACCGAAGAGACGGTCGGGCACTCCTTCGACGGTATCGAGGAGTACGACAACCCGCTGCCGAAATGGTGGTTCATGCTGTTCGTGGGCACCATCATTTTCGCCTTGGGCTATCTGGTGCTGTACCCGGGCCTGGGCAACTGGAAAGGCCTGCTGCCAGGTTACAACTACCTGGATAACGAGAAGCAGACTGCGTTCGCCAACGGCCAGACCGGCTGGACCGGCGTTCACGAGTGGGAAAAGGAAATGGCCAAGTCGGATGCCAAGTTCGGCCCGATCTTCGCCAAGTTCGCTTCCATGCCAATCGAAGAAGTGGCCAAGGACCCGCAAGCCCTGAAGATGGGTGGCCGTCTGTTTGCCTCCAACTGCTCGGTTTGCCACGGTTCCGACGCCAAGGGCGCTTATGGCTTCCCTAACCTGACCGACGCCGACTGGCGCTGGGGCGGCGAGCCGGAAACCATCAAGACCACCATCATGGGCGGCCGTCACGCGGTCATGCCAGCGTGGGCTGAAGTGATTGGCGAGCAAGGCGTGGCCGACGTGGCAGCGTTTGTCCTGACCAGCCTCGACGGCCGCAAGCTGCCGGAAGGCGCCAAGGCAGACCCGGTTGCCGGGCAGAAGCTGTTCGCCGCCAACTGCGCGGTTTGCCACGGTCCGGAAGGCAAAGGCACCCCGGCCATGGGCGCACCGAACCTGACTCACCCGGGCGCATTCATCTACGGTTCGAGCTTTGCTCAACTGCAGCAGACCATCCGCTACGGCCGTCAGGGCCAGATGCCTGCGCAAGAGCAAATGCAGGGCAACGACAAGGTTCACCTGCTGGCCGCTTACGTCTACAGCCTCTCTCACGGTGAGAAAGCTCCGGCGGCGGACGCCCAGTAAGGCAAACGCTTGATGTGATAGAAAAGACCCCGTCATTCGACGGGGTCTTTTTTTGTGTGGCAAACGCGCGTTACCGAACAGGGATGATGGCGATTTCTTTACGGCTCGGCCAATTGTTGCCGTTGACCTGATGCACCTTCAGCGATTGACGATCCGGCGCAACATCGACAATCAGATAAGTCTGGTTGGACGCACCGCCACTGAGAAACACGGGGACGTCGCCAAAGTAGTCTTCTCGGTTCCAGCCGAAATACCTCCCAGGATCATTGTGCAAATGCCCGGCGAACACCGCGGTGACTTTGTAGCGCTCAATCATCGCTTTGAAACGCGCTATCTGTTGGTCACTCCCCTTCCACCGATCGGGCTTGTGCATATTTAGAATGATTATTCTGCCCGCACTGCGTGCACGCTGCAGATCGCGTTCCAGCCAATCCAGCGCGTCAGTAACCTCATACCTGACCCTGTTCAATGGAAAACCGGAAGAGAAACCGACGGAGTAAGTGGGTTCATTGTTTAACTGAGTCAGATGAATGTCACCCACTACCCTGGAGTAAGCAAGACTGCCGTAAAACACTTTGCTCCCACCCTCTTCCCGCGCGGCAAGATCAAAACTTGATACTTTCCCCCAGTAGCGCTCTCTTAAATCAAGAATGCTTCCAGCCGCACAGTTGTTTTCGGGAAACTGGCAGTCATTCACGTTATTTTCGTAGTCATGATTACCCAAGCCATAATCGTAATCCTCCCCCAGTTTCTTCTCCAACAAGGTTTTAACCGTGGAGCGCTGGTGACCATGCCCGAAAGCGGTCATGTCGCCATTTATCATGACGGGAATCGCTGCGGCTACAGGACTGAAGTTCCTTCTGAAATTGGCCACGTCCGAGTACTGGGTTTCAATCAGCCATTGCGAACGCCGTTCTTTCTCCGAGGTGGACTCCTCCCAGCCATGATCTGAGCTTTCCGTCCACGGGTACTGTGGATCCGAAGTAAAAATCAGATACCGCGGAAAATAATCATCTTGCGCCGAACAGGCACTACAAGTAACAACCCATAACAAGGCACACACTATCACCTTAAATCTTTTATCAAGAAACATAGAAATCCATATTCATTAGTTTTAAATTCCTTGAGAACAAACAAGTTCACGCCAACAACTTACGATATGAATTAATCCAAAACAAAGGTTTGGATTAATAGCTTCGATAATGGATGTTTCCTAAAAAGCCCGGTCAGCCCGTAATGACCGGTGGTCGAGTGCGCTCACCACGATATTGCGAGATACCGATACAGGTAGTAACGTTGCTACATATAGGTTTTCAGGAGGGCCCAACATGATGGCCATCACCACCATTTCCAGCCGTGAATTCAACCAGGACACAAGTGGTGCCAAAAAAGCCACGCGTCAGGGGCCGGTTTTCATCACCGACCGAGGCAAACCGGCCCATGTGCTGCTAAGCATTGAGGAGTACCAAAAACTCACGGGCACCAACGCCGACATCGTCGAGCTCCTGGTCATGCCGGAAGCGGCAGACATCGAGTTCGAAACCGAGCGCGCCGTGATCACTCATCGCCCTGTGGATTTGTCTTGATGTACCTACTCGACACCAACGTGATTTCCGAGCTCCGCAAACCCCAGGCAGACGCGAACGTCGTCGCCTGGGCCAAAAGCATCATCGCTCCACGCATGTTCATTTCAGCCATTACCTTGAAGGAACTGGAGACGGGAGTGCTGCGCATGGAGCGCCGCGACCCCGTCCAGGGCAAAGTGTTGCGCACCTGGCTCAAGCGTCACGTCCTTCCGGCGTTCGATGCCCGTATCCTGCCGATCGACGCTGCCGTGGCCCTTCGCTGTGCCGGCTTGCATGTTCCGGATCGCGCCAATGAAGCCGATGCATTGATTGCAGCGACCGCACTGGTTCATGGCTTGACGGTCGTCACCCGCAACGTCGGCGATTTTCAAGCCAGTGGCGTGCCGCTGATTAACCCATGGGCCGATTGAGCGTCCACCTCACAAAAGCGTCCATAATTCACATGTCAATTGATTCAAGTCATTACACCATCGTTTAATTTCTCCCAACGTGACCAAAGGTCGCACCCTTGGGCTAGAGCGACAGGCGTATCATTGCGCCACTGCAATGCCCCTTTTGACCTCGTTTGGCACGTACTGACCGAGGCATTTTTCCACTGCCGTGGGATGCAATGATGAGCAACCAGATTCCGGTACATGACGTCACTCCACCCGCCAAGAACGCGAACAACAGCGTCGACCTCTACGCCTCTCGAGAAAAGATCTACACCCGCGCTTTCACCGGCCTGTTCCGCAACCTGCGGATGGCAGGCGGTGCCGCGCTATTTCTGTTGTATTTCGGCACGGTCTGGCTGAACTGGGGTGGTCATCAGGCCGTCTGGTGGAACCTGCCCGAACGCAAATTCTTCATATTCGGCGCCACCTTCTGGCCTCAGGACTTCATCCTGCTGTCCGGCATGTTGATCATCGCCGCGTTCGGCCTGTTCTTTATCACGGTGTATGCCGGTCGGGTCTGGTGCGGCTACACCTGCCCGCAAAGCGTGTGGACCTGGATCTTCATGTGGTGTGAGAAGGTCACCGAGGGCGACCGCAACCAACGCATCAAACTGGACAAGGCGCCCATGAGCGCCAACAAGTTCCTGCGCAAATTCAGCAAACACACGATGTGGCTGCTGATTGGCTTTGTGACCGGCATGACCTTCGTCGGCTACTTCTCGCCGATCCGCGAACTGGTGATCGAGTTTTTCACTGGCGAAGCCGATGGCTGGTCGTACTTCTGGGTCGGCTTCTTCACCCTCGCCACCTACGGCAACGCCGGCTGGCTGCGTGAGCAAGTCTGCATCTACATGTGCCCGTACGCGCGGTTCCAGAGCGTCATGTTCGACAAGGACACCCTGATCGTTTCCTACGACCCGCGCCGTGGCGAAGGTCGCGGTCCGCGCAAGAAAGGTATCGACTACAAGGCCCAGGGCCTGGGTGACTGCATCGACTGCACCATGTGCGTCCAGGTTTGCCCGACCGGCATCGACATCCGCGACGGCCTGCAAATCGAATGCATCGGTTGCGCCGCGTGCATCGATGCCTGCGACGCCATCATGGACAAAATGGAATACCCGCGCGGCCTGATCAGCTACACCACCGAACACAACCTGTCCGGGCAGAAAACCCATAAACTGCGTCCTCGCCTGATCGGCTATGCCGTGGTGCTGCTGGCGATGATCAGTTTGCTGGTGACCGCGTTCTTCATGCGCTCGCTGGTGGGTTTCGACGTCAGCAAGGACCGCGTGCTGTACCGCGAGAACGCCGAAGGCCGGATCGAAAACGTCTACAGCCTGAAGATCATGAACAAAGATCAGCGCGACCACACTTATGTGCTTGAAGCCACCGGCCTGCCGGATCTCAAGCTGCAAGGCCGACGCGAGATCAAGGTCGCGGCCGGCGACATCATCAGCCAGCCGGCCGAGTTGTCCGTGGCACCGGAACACCTGCCATCGAGCACCAACGAGGTGAAATTCATCCTCAAGGATGCCGATGACGCCAGTATTCAAGTTGAAGCCAAGAGCCGATTCATCGGCCCACAAATTCGTTGAGAGAAGTGATCATGCCCGCAGCAACTGCCGCAAGTCCCTGGTACAAGCACCTTTGGCCGTGGATCATCATCGGGATTCTGGCCTGCTCGGTGACCCTGACCCTGTCCATGGTGACCATCGCGGTGAACAACCCGGACAACCTGGTCAACGACAACTATTACGAAGCCGGCAAAGGCATCAACCGCTCCCTCGACCGCGAATTGTTGGCGCAAACCCTGCTGTTGCGCGCCAGCGTGCACCTGGATGACGTGACCGGCGAAGTCGACCTGCGCTTGAGCGGCAACAGCCAGCCCAAGACCCTGGAGCTGAACCTGATCTCGCCAACCCAGCCGGAAAAAGACCGCAAGATCGTCCTCACCCGCAGCGAAAGCGAACAAGGCCGCTACATCGGCCAGTTGAGCGACAAGATCGACGGTCGCCGGTTTGTCGAATTACTGGGTACTCAGGACGACCATATCTGGCGCATGTTCGAAGAAGAACTGGTCAGCCATGACAAGGACCTGCTGCTCGGTGATGAACCCCTGCAGGGCGCGGAAGACTTGAAGAAGTAATTACCTGCGAATGCGATCAAATGTGGCGAGGGAGCTTGCTCCCGCTGGGGTGCGAAGCCCCCCTGAAATCTGCAACTCGGTTCCTTCAGGTACAGCGAGTCCGCAGCACGACGACTGCTTCGCAGCCGAGCGGGAGCAAGCTCCCTCGCCACAAAGGCTTTCATGGCTACAGAAATGACCACTCCACTCCCCTGCTACCACTGCGCGCTCCCCGTCCCGGCCGGCAGCCGCTTCACCGCCGTCGTGCTCGGGCAATCCCGCGAATTCTGCTGCCCGGGTTGCCAGGCCGTGGCCGAGGCGATCGTCGCCGGCGGGCTGGAAAGCTACTACCAGCATCGCAGCGAAGCCTCGGCCAACCCCGAAGCCTTGCCAGTGCAATTGGTGGACGAACTGGCGTTGTATGACCGTGCCGATGTGCAGCGACCCTTCGTGCGCCATGAAGGCGAACTCGCCGAAACCACATTGCTGATGGAAGGCATCAGCTGCGCTGCCTGCGGCTGGCTGATCGAGAAACACCTGCGCACATTGCCGGGCGTGGAAGAAGCCCGTCTGAACCTGTCCAACCATCGCCTGCACGTGCGCTGGGCCGACGCACAATTGCCGCTGAGCAAACTACTCAGCGAGCTGCGCCACATCGGCTACGTCGCCCATCCTTATCAGGCCGACCGTGCCAGCGAGCAACTGGCCAGTGAGAATCGCCTGGCCCTGCGCCAACTCGGCGTTGCAGGGCTACTGTGGTTTCAGGCGATGATGGCAACCATGGCCACCTGGCCTGAATTCAACATCGACCTCAGCCCCGAACTGCACACGATCCTGCGCTGGGTCGCGCTGTTTCTCACCACTCCCATCGTCTTCTACAGCTGCGCGCCATTCTTCAAAGGTGCCATGCGCGACCTGCGCACCCGCCATCTGACCATGGACGTATCCGTGTCGCTGGCGATTGGCAGCGCCTACATTGCCGGGATCTGGACCTCGATCACCGGCGTCGGGGAACTGTATTTCGACGCGGTCGGCATGTTTGCGCTGTTCCTGCTGGCTGGACGCTATCTTGAGCGTCGCGCCCGCGAACGCACGGCCGCTGCCACCGCGCAACTGGTCAACTTGCTGCCTGCCTCTTGTCTGCGGCTAAGCGCCGACGGCCAGAGCGAGCGGATCCTGCTGAGTGAACTGCGGGTGGGCGATCACGTGCTGGTGCACCCGGGCGCGGTCCTCCCGGCGGATGGCAAGATCCTCGATGGCCAATCGAGTATCGACGAGTCGCTATTGACCGGCGAATACCTCCCACAGGCGCGTATCCCGGGCGATACGGTGACTGCGGGCACCCTCAACGTTGAAGGCGCGCTGACCGTCGAAGTCCAGGCGCTCGGCCAGGACACCCGACTCTCGGCTATCGTCCGCCTGCTCGATCGTGCCCAAGCGGAAAAACCGCGTCTGGCGGAGATTGCCGACCGCGCCGCTCAATGGTTCCTGTTGCTGTCGCTGATCGCTGCGGCCGCCATCGGCTTGCTGTGGTGGGAGCTGGATTCGTCGCGGGCGTTCTGGATTGTGCTGGCAATGCTGGTGGCGACCTGCCCTTGCGCGCTCTCTCTGGCCACGCCAACCGCCCTCACCGCCGCGACCGGAACCCTGCACAAACTCGGCTTACTGCTGACGCGCGGCCATGTGCTGGAAGGCTTGAACCAGATCGACACGGTGATTTTCGACAAGACTGGCACGCTCACCGAAGGGCGTCTGGCGCTGCGCTTGATTCGCCCGCTCGGCGACCTCACTGGCGACCAGTGCCTCGCGCTGGCCGCCGCGCTGGAAAACCGCTCCGAACACCCGATCGCCCGTGCCTTTGGCCGCGCACCGTTGGCGGCTGAAGAAGTACACAGCACGCCGGGGCTTGGCCTGGAAGGTGTGGTTGGCGATCAACGCTTGCGTATCGGTCACCCCGGTTTTGTCTGCGAGCTCAGCGGCGCTGAGGTGCCCGTGATGCCAGACGAAGCCGGCCAATGGTTATTGCTCGGCAACAGCCACGGGCCGTTGGCCTGGTTTGTCCTCGATGACCGCCTGCGCGCTGATGCCGCCGCGTTGCTCCGGGCCTGCAAGGCCCGCGGCTGGCATACCTTGCTGCTGTCCGGCGACAGCTCGCCGATGGTTGCCAGCGTGGCTGCCGAACTCGGCATCGATGAAGCCCGGGGCGGCTTGCGTCCGGACGACAAACTGCAAGTGCTGCAACAGTTGCACAAAGAAGGACGTAAAGTGCTGATGCTCGGCGACGGCGTCAACGACGTACCGGTGCTGGCAGCGGCAGACATCAGCGTCGCCATGGGCTCGGCCACCGACCTGGCGAAAACCAGCGCCGACGCGGTGCTGCTGTCCAACCGTCTCGATGCGTTGGTGCAAGCTTTCAGCCTGGCGCGGCGCACCCGTCGGGTAATCATCGAGAACCTGTTGTGGGCCGGGTTGTACAATGGCCTCATGTTGCCGTTCGCCGCCCTCGGCTGGATCACTCCGGTGTGGGCCGCCGTCGGCATGTCGATCAGTTCGTTGACCGTGGTGCTCAATGCGCTCCGCCTCACCCGCCTGCCGGGTGTGCAAAGTGCCAGCGCCACGCCAGAAACCCGCCCGCTGCCGGCCTGAGCCGCGCGGGCATGGAGTCCAGATGCCAGCTCTCTACGTGATGATCCCGGCCGCCCTGCTGATCGTGGCCATCGCTGTCTACATTTTCTTCTGGGCGGTCGACAGCGGTCAGTACGACGACCTCGACGGCCCGGCCCACAGCATCCTGTTCGATGACCAGGACCCGAACCACACCGCGGCCGTCGACGAAGCCAGCGGCCAAACGGCCAAACCCGACGACAAGGCCCCGCCCCATGCTTGAATTGGCGCCACTGCTGGTGTCTGCGCTGATTCTCGGTCTGCTCGGTGGCGGTCATTGCCTGGGCATGTGCGGCGGTTTGATGGGCGCATTGACCCTGGCGATCCCCAAGGAACAACGCAGTCGGCGCTTTCGCCTGCTGCTGGCTTACAACCTTGGGCGAATTCTCAGCTACGCCACCGCAGGACTGTTGATCGGCCTGGCTGGCTGGGCGGTGGCCAACAGTCCGGCGGCGATGTTCATGCGCGTGCTCGCCGGGCTGCTGCTGATTGCGATGGGCTTGTACCTGGCTGGCTGGTGGAGTGGCCTGACGCGTATCGAAAGCCTCGGGCGCGGCCTCTGGCGGCATATCCAGCCGGTTGCCAACAAACTGCTGCCGGTGTCGAGCCTGCCCCGAGCGCTGTTGCTGGGCGCGCTCTGGGGCTGGTTGCCCTGCGGCCTGGTTTACAGCACCTTGCTGTGGTCGGCCAGCCAGGGCAATGCGCTGGACAGTGCGCTGCTGATGCTGGCGTTCGGGTTGGGAACCTGGCCGGTTTTACTCGCCACGGGATTAGCCGCCGAGCGGGTGACCGCAGTACTGCGTAAACGCAGCGTGCGCATGGCGGGCGGGATGCTGGTGATGCTGTTCGGTATCTGGACGCTGCCAGGGCCACATCAGCATTGGTTGATGGGCCACTGAACTGTGGCGAGGGAGCAAGCTCCCTCGCCACAACAACCGATCACGATCACCTTTTACCCTTGACGCAAATCAAGATGCCCCGCCGCCCCGCCCCCTAGACTGGCCGACACAGCCAGCCAATCCGGGGGAACGCCCGCATGATGCTCGACGCCATTCGTTGGGACACCGATCTGATCCGCCGTTATGACCTGGCGGGACCCCGCTACACCTCCTATCCGACCGCCGTGCAATTCAACAGCCAGATCGGCACGTTAGACCTGTTCCATGCCCTGCGCGACAGCCGCAAGGCGCTACGCCCGTTGTCGCTGTATGTGCACGTACCGTTCTGCGCGAACATTTGCTACTACTGCGCCTGCAACAAGGTCATCACCAAGGATCGCGGGCGGGCCCTGCCTTACTTGCAGCGCCTGGAACAGGAAATCGCGTTGATCGCCTGTCACCTCGACCCCGCGCAAAAAGTCGAGCAACTGCACTTCGGTGGCGGCACCCCAACCTTTCTCAGCCACGACGAACTGCGCCAGTTGATGGCGCACTTGCGCAAACACTTCAATTTGCTGGACGACGATTCGGGCGACTACGGCATCGAAATCGATCCGCGCGAGGCCGATTGGTCGACCATGGGCCTGCTGCGCGAACTGGGCTTCAATCGGGTCAGCATCGGCCTGCAAGACCTCGACCCCGCCGTGCAGCGCGCGGTCAATCGCCTGCAAAGCCTGGAGGAAACCCGTGCGGTAATCGACGCTGCGCGGACCCTGCAGTTTCGCTCGATCAACATCGACCTGATCTACGGCTTGCCGAAACAAACCCCGGAAAACTTCGCCCGTACCGTCGAAGAAGTCATCCGCCTGCAACCGGACCGGCTCTCGGTGTTCAACTACGCGCACCTGCCGGAACGCTTCATGCCGCAGCGGCGGATCAACAGCGACGAACTTCCGACGCCAGCGCAAAAACTGGAAATGCTGCAACGCACCATCGAACAACTGACCGCCGCCGGTTACCGCTATATCGGCATGGACCACTTCGCCCTGCCCGACGATGAACTGGCGATTGCCCAGGAAGAGTCGACTCTGCAGCGTAATTTCCAGGGCTACACCACCCACGGCCATTGCGATTTGATCGGCTTGGGCGTGTCGGCCATCAGCCAGATCGGCGACCTGTACTGCCAAAACAGCAGCGACCTGAATCAATACCAGAACGCCTTGGCCTCCACGCAACTGGCCACCAGTCGTGGCCTGCTGTGCAACGCCGACGATCGTCTGCGTCGAGCCGTGATTCAGCAGCTGATCTGCAATTTCAGCCTGGAATTCGCTGCGATCGAACGAGCGTTCAACATTGATTTTCAGGGTTATTTCGGTGAGCTCTGGCCACAGCTGCAAGCCATGGCCGAGGACGGGTTAATCGAACTCGACAGCGACAGGATCAACGTATTGCCCGCCGGGCGCTTGCTGGTGCGCTCGGTGTGCATGGTGTTCGATGCGTACCTGGAACAACACGGTCGTCAGCGGTTTTCCAGAGTGATCTGACCGCTGTGACAAAACCGCCACGCACTGGCCTCAATGTCCTTGGGTGAGTTACCCTTACGTCTTATGTGTGTTTTCCCACAAGGATTGAAGAAATGTCCGAGCCAGTAAAAATGCGTGCTCATAACCAGGCCCATTGCAAGGATTGCAGCCTGGCCCCGCTGTGCCTGCCGCTTTCGCTGAATCTGGAAGATATGGATGCATTGGACGAAATCGTCAAACGTGGGCGCCCACTGAAAAAGGGTGAGTACCTGTTCCGCCAGGGCGATACGTTCGACTCGGTCTACGCGGTACGCTCCGGCGCGCTCAAGACCTTCAACCTCAGCGATGCCGGCGAAGAACAACTCACCGGTTTCCACTTGCCGAGCGAACTGGTTGGCCTGTCGGGCATGGACACCGAAAAACACCCGGTGTCGGCACAGGCGCTGGAAACCACTTCTGTGTGCGAGATTCCCTTCGAGCGTCTCGACGAACTGGCCCTGCAACTGCCGCAACTGCGCCGTCAATTGATGCGCGTGATGAGTCGCGAGATCCGCGACGATCAACAAATGATGCTGTTGCTGTCGAAAAAAACCGCCGACGAGCGCATCGCCACGTTCCTCGTCAACCTGTCGGCACGTTTCCGCGCCCGGGGCTTCTCGGCCAACCAGTTCCGTCTGAGCATGTCGCGCAACGAAATCGGCAACTACCTGGGCCTGGCGGTGGAAACCGTGTCACGGGTGTTCACGCGCTTCCAGCAGAACGAACTGATCGCCGCCGAGGGTAAGGAAATCCGCATCCTCGACCCGATCCAGCTCTGTGCTCTGGCCGGCGGCTCACTGGAAAGCTGAAACAAGCCGTTGCGGCTGAGCGAAACGGTTCAGCCGCCGTTATACTGCGTCGTTTGCAGCCTGCCAGGACAACCGACGATGGTCTTCGACTCCTTCGACATCAAATCCCTCATCCGCCCCGTGATCGACTTTCCCAAGCCGGGCGTGATCTTTCGTGACATCACCCCGCTGTTCCAGTCGCCCACGGCGCTTCGCCTGGTAATGGACAGTTTCGCCCACCGTTACGTCGAGGCCGACTTCACTCACATTGGCGCGATGGATGCCCGTGGATTCCTGATCGGTTCGGTGCTGGCCTATCAGTTGAACAAGCCACTGGTGCTGTTCCGCAAGCAAGGCAAGCTGCCGGCCGACGTGTTGGCCGAGGGTTACGCGACCGAATACGGCGAAGCGTTCCTCGAAGTGCACGCCGACAGCTTGTGCGAAGGCGACTCGGTGGTGATGTTCGATGACCTGATCGCCACTGGCGGTACGTTGATCGCTGCAGCGAATCTGATTCGGCGCATGGGTGCGCGGGTGCACGAAGCGGCGGCGATCATTGATTTGCCGGAGCTGGCTGGTTCGCAGCGCCTGCAAGATATGGGGATCCCGACGTTCTGCCTGACGCAATTTGCGCTGACTGACAAGTAAGCGGCACCTTCACTGACGCCATCGCTGGCAAGCCAGCTCCCACAGGGTTCTTTGTCATGCACTGGATGGGTGTACGACGCAGATCTCTGTAGGAGCTGGCTTGCCAGCGATGGCGTCAGTCGTTACACCGCAAGCCTCATAGCCCCATCTGCTTGCTGATAATCTCGTTCATCACTTCCCGCGTCCCCCCGCCGATCGACAGAATCCGGTTATCCCGATACAACCGTTCCACCAGACTTTCGCGCATATACCCCAGCCCGCCCAGAATCTGCACCGCATCGGTAGTGATTCGGTCCGCCGTGTCGGTGGCAAAGTTCTTGGCCATGGAAATCTCCTTGATCACGCTCTGCCCCGCCGCCATTTTTGCCGCCTGGCGATAAGTGAACTCCCGTGACACCTCAAGTTGCGTAGCCATCTCGGCGAGTCGGTGCTTGATCACCTGGAATTTGCCGATCGGTTTGCCAAAAGCCTCTCGCGCCCGTGCCCATTTCAGGCTTTCCTCGAGCGCCATTTGTGCGGTCATGTTGGCCATCAGGGCTAACGCCAGGCGTTCGCTCTGGAAGTTGCCCATGATGCAGGCGAAGCCCATATTCTCTGCGCCGATCAAGTTGCCTACAGGAATGCGGCAATCATCGAAGAACAACTCAGCCGTGTCCGACGCCCACCAACCCATTTTCTTCAGCTGCCGCCCCACGGTGAAACCGGGTGTGCCCTTCTCGATCAACAACAGGCTGATGCCGGCAAAACCCGACGCACCGGTGCGCACGGCAACGGTGTAGTAATCGGCACGGACGCCGCTGGTGATGAAGGTTTTGCTGCCGCTGACCCGGTAAACATCCCCCTCACGCACGGCACGGGTTTGCAGGTTGGCGACGTCGGAACCGCCGCCGGGCTCTGTGATGGCCAGGGCACAGATCTTTTCCCCGGCCAGCACCTGCGGCACCACTCGGTCACGAATTTCCGGCCTGGCCCACTTCAGTATCGGTGGCAAGCCGATGTCCAGCGAGCCGAGCCCCGCCACAAGTCCGCCCGAGCCACAGCGCATCAGTTCTTCGCTGGCGGCGACCTTGGCGAACAGATCGCCCTCGTGGCTGCCACCGTAGCGCTCCGGGTAGCCGATGCCGAGAATCCCGGCCGTGCCGGCCTTCACGTAGAGCTCACGGGGAAAGCTTTCGGCTTCTTCCCACTGGTCGATATCCGGAAGAATCTCGCGTTCAACGAAACGTCTGACGCTGTCGCGGACCATTTGGTGGCTGGGGTCGAAGTATTCCTGAAAGGCAGACATCGGCGAACTCCACTGAGGGGTTCAGCGAAGTTAACCGAGCGCTTGCTTGGTTTTCAACAGGATTGTGTGAATCTGGAGGACCGAGGTGCCAGCATTGCCAGCAAGCCGGCTCCTACAGGTTCAGCGTAACTCCTGTGGGAGCGGGCTTGCTCGCGATGGCGTCAACTCAGACGACACAAAATTACAAGCTGATCGGCTTACGCCCCGCAAACGAATGCGCCAGCGTTCCGCCATCCACCAACTCCAGCTCGCCTCCCAACGGTACGCCGTGGGCGATACGCGAGGCGATCAGGCCTTTGCTGCTGAGCAACTGTGCGATGTAGTGAGCCGTGGCCTCGCCTTCCACCGTTGGGTTGGTCGCAAGAATGACTTCGGTAAAGCTGCCCGCCTCTTCGATCCGCGCCATCAATTGCGGGATGCCGATGGCTTCCGGCCCCAGGCCATCAAGGGGCGACAGATGCCCCTTGAGTACGAAGTAGCGGCCACGGAAACCGGTCTGCTCCACAGCGTAGACATCCATCGGCCCTTCCACGACGCACAGCAGCGTGTCATCGCGGCGGGTATCGGCGCATTGCGGGCAGAGATCGTCTTCGGTCAGCGTGCGGCACAAACGGCAGTGACCGACCCCTTCCATGGCCTGGCTCAAGGCCAGCGCCAGTCGCGAGCCGCCGCTGCGATCACGCTCGAGCAACTGCAACGCCATGCGCTGGGCGGTTTTCTGACCCACACCTGGCAAAATTCGCAGGGCGTCGATCAGTTGGCGAATCAAAGGGCTGAAGCTCATGAGGAAAAAGTCCGACAAAACAACGAGACGCGGTTTATACCCGCGCCTCCGTTTAGCGTCAAATTACGTCGCCATTTACTCGCTCTGCGCGACGCGCACCACCAGTTTGCCGAAGTTACGCCCTTCCAGCAGACCGATGAACGCTTGCGGTGCGTTCTCCAGGCCATCGACCACGTCTTCACGGAATTTCACCTTGCCATCACGCACCCACGGCGCCATCGCACTGATGAATTCCGGCTGGCGATCACCGTAGTCATCGAACACGATAAAACCCTGAATCCGCACACGCTTGGTCAGCAGCGTGCGTTGCAACAGCGGCAAGCGATCCGGCCCGCTGGGCGCTTCGCTGGCGTTGTATGAGGCAATCAGGCCGCACAACGGAATTCGCGCCTTGGGATTGAGCAACGGCACCACGGCGTCGAATACCTTGCCGCCGACGTTTTCGTAGTAGATATCGATGCCTTTGGGGCAGGCCTGGGCCAACTCGTCGGCGAAACTCGCACTCTTGTGGTCGACGCAGGCATCGAAGCCCAACTCTTCCACCACGTAGCGACATTTGTCCGCACCGCCCGCCACGCCGACCACACGCAGGCCCTTGATCTTCGCCACTTGGCCGACCACCGAACCCACCGCGCCAGAGGCCGCCGCGACCACCAGGGTTTCACCGGATGCCGGCTGGCCGATATCCATCAAGCCCATATAGGCCGTCATACCCGGCATGCCCAGTACGCCCAAGGCCATGGATGGACTCGGCAAACCTTTAGGGACCGGAATTATGCCGCGACCGTCGTTGATGCTGTGGCTTTGCCAACCCGTAACACCGACCACCAGGTCGCCTTCCTGAAACTTGGGGTTGAGCGAACGCTCGACACGGCTGACAGCGCCACCGGTCATCACGTCGCCGATTTCTACCGGAGCGGCGTAGGACGGAGCATCGCTCATGCGCCCGCGCATGTACGGGTCCAGCGACAGATAGAGGGTCTTGAGCAGCACCTGACCGTCGGCAAGATCGGGCAGTGCGACCCGCTCCAGACGGAAATTTTCCGGCGTCGGCGCGCCTACCGGACGTGAAACCAGGACGATGCGTTGGTTGAGGGTCATGGGGTCGGACATGTCAGCGTCTCCTTTCATCGATGAGGTGGGTGATATAGGGAGCAGACCTTTGTGGCGGTGGTGGGTTCGATGATTCAGCAGTTGTACCGAGTCGACGCCATCAGACAGCCTGTACCAACAGCCACAAATAAAAATGCCAGGCGCGATGCCTGGCATTTTTTGTAGCTCATCTGCTGCCCAAAGGCGAATCAGAACGGCAGTTTCATGCCCGGCGGCAGTTGCATGCCTGCGGTCATGCCGGACATTTTGTCCTGGCTGTTGGCTTCGATCTTGCGCACGGCGTCGTTGACGGCGGCGGCGAACACGGCCTCCAGCATCTCGCGATCGTCTTCACTCAGGCCTTCGACCATGCTTGGGTCGATGGTCACGCGCTTGACGTCATGACGACCGGTCATCACTACGGTGACCATATCGCCACCGGCTTTACCGGTGACTTCGGCGTTGGCCAGTTCTTCCTGCATCTTGGCCATTTTTTCCTGCATCTGCTGCGCCTGCTTCATCAGGCCGGCCATGCCACCTTTCATCATGGGAATCACCTCAAAAGTACTTGGATTAAAACAGCGTCCGGCCCTGACGGCCGAACGCCCTCAGTTATTAGCCCTGACTGACCAGAGCTTCGACAGGTTCAATAGTATCGTTACGGATCACCGCACCGAACTGCTGCATCATTTGCTGGATGAACGGATCACCGTGGATCGACTCCTCGGCCTCGCGCTGACGGTCGGCACGACGGCGAGACGCCGCCTGGGCCGGAGTTTCCTGCTCGGGCTTGATCAGCTCCATGGTCAGGGTCAGGGTGCGGCCGTGATGCTGGTTCAAGGCATCGTTGAGCCGGCGCTGTTGCGTCGCGTTGAACAAGGCACTGTGAGCCGGGTCCAGGTGCAACAGCCAGTTGTCGCCATCCACGGCGATCAGTGTGCAGTTGGCGGCGATGCTGCCGGTCATGCCGGAGATCGGCAGCTTAGGGAACAGCTCCAGCCATTGCAGGGCCAGGCCGGTGGCCGGCGCCGCTGCGGGCTCAGGTTCAGGTTCCGGCGGAGGCTCGGCGGCATGCTCGCTGGCCAGTTCGTCGAGGTAACTGTAGGCCGAATCCATATCCGGCTCGATGTAGTCCTCGTCGAGCGGTGGCTCGTCATCCAGGTCGATGCCTGGCGTCGCAGCATCGACCTCTGCCACGGTCGGCTCCGGAATCGGCGAAGCGGCCCATTCAGGCGCGTCCGGCACCACGCTGTCAGGCGTCGGTAACGGCATCGGTGGCAATTCGGGTTGTTCGCTGGTGGTTTCCAGTACAGGCTCGACCGCTGGCTGCTGAGCCGGTGCAGGCTCGACCGGGTCATTCCACGGCAGGTCGACCACTTCTTCGACCACCACCGCTTCGACCACAGGCTCGGGCTCGACGACCGTTGCAACCGGCTCAGGCTCAGGGGCGGGAGCCACCGGCGCGGCTGGCGCGATGGCGGCAACGGGTGTCGGTGTAACGGCCGCAGCGACTACCGGCGCAACAACCGGCGCGGCAGCCACTGAATTTGCGGAATCAACTGTGGCCTGGCTGATCCCCACTGGCTTTAGCGGTTGCCTCGGGGCATCCGCGGTGTCTGCCGGTCGGAAGGCGAGCATCCGCAGCAGCACCATTTCAAACCCGCCACGGGGATCCGGCGCCAGCGGCAAATCGCGGCGGCCGATCAGGCCCATCTGATAATAGAACTGCACATCTTCGGCCGGCAGCGCCTGGGCCAGCGCCAACACCCGGTCACGGTCGCCGTGACCGTTGTCGACGCCTTCAGGCAAAGCCTGGGCGATGGCGACACGGTGCAGCACGTTGAGAATCTCGGACAGCACACCACTCCAGTCCGGACCTTGTTCGGCCAGATGGCGGACCGCCTCGAGCAAGGCCTTGGCATCACCTTCGATCAACGCATGCAGGACGTCGTAGACCTGACCGTGATCGAGGGTCCCGAGCATCGCCCGCACGTCGGCGGCCATCACCTTGCCTTCGCCGAAAGCAATCGCCTGGTCGGTGAGGCTCATGGCGTCACGCATCGAACCATCGGCGGCACGGCCCAGCAGCCACAGCGCGTCGTCTTCGAACGGCACGTTCTCGACGCCCAGCACGTGGGTCAAATGCTCGACCACCCGTTCCGGGGTCATGTTCTTCAGGGAGAACTGCAGGCACCGCGACAGAATCGTTGCAGGAAGTTTCTGCGGGTCGGTGGTGGCCAGGATGAATTTGACGTACGGCGGCGGCTCTTCGAGGGTTTTCAGCAGCGCATTGAAGGAATGGCTGGAGAGCATGTGCACTTCGTCGATCAGGTAGACCTTGAAGCGCCCGCGGCTCGGAGCGTATTGCACGTTGTCGAGCAGCTCGCGGGTGTCCTCGACTTTGGTCCGGCTCGCGGCGTCAATCTCGATCAGGTCGACAAAACGGCCCTCATCGATTTCGCGACACACCGAGCACTCACCGCACGGCGACGAAGTGATACCTGTTTCACAGTTCAGGCATTTGGCGATGATCCGCGCGATGGTGGTCTTGCCGACCCCGCGCGTACCGGTGAACAGGTACGCGTGGTGCAGCCGCTGGCTGTCCAAGGCATTGATCAGAGCCTTGAGCACATGGGTCTGGCCGACCATTTCGCGGAACGAGCGCGGACGCCATTTACGTGCAAGAACCTGATAACTCATCGAAAACCGTCGCAGCGAAGGAAGCAGAAGCGGCTAATGCTAGCGGAGCAAGGCCAAAATTGCATCCGGTGTCCTCGTCTAATCTGGCCAAGCTGCATTTTGTGCTGGTTTATAGAAGCGTTTATGCGGTTGGCCTTGGGGGTATTGCTGCTGATCATCGGCGGTAAACCTGACCCGCCGTTTGCGCAGGCGGGTCAACAATTGCGCCATTGCAGCGGTGCGACAAACCCCTCTACCCACCCCGTCACCTCGGTAGATGGCATCGGGTGGGCAATGAAATACCCCTGCGCCACCTCGCACCCCAGGCGCAGCAATAATTCACCATGCTCGATACTTTCCAGGCCCTCGGCAATTACCTGTCGGCCAAACGCCCGGGCCAGGCCGATCACTGCCGTGGTCAGGGCGAGGTCGTCGCCATCATGCAAAATGTCCTGCACAAACGACTTATGGATCTTGATCGTTTGTGTGTGCAAGCGCTTGAGATAGCTGAGGGACGAGTAACCCGTGCCGAAATCACCCAACGAAAACTGCACACCCAGTGCCTGACAGGCCCGCAAGCACTCACCGACGTGCTGAATGTTCTCGATGGCCACCGACTCGACGATTTCCAGATCAAGCCTCTGCGGGGCAACCCGCGCATGCCGGGCCAATGCACTTTTAAGCCGGTCGACAAAATCCGCCCGCTGAAAATGCCGTGCCGCGATGTTCACGCTCACCGGCCAGTCAAGTCCGGCCTGACGCCAGAGGTCTAACTGCAACAAAACCTGGTCCATCACCCACTCACCGATATCGATGATCAGGTCTGTTTCCTCTACGTGGGGCAAAAAGTCCCGGGCAGCCAGCATGCCGTTTTGCGGGTGCTTCCAGCGCAGCAACGCTTCGAACCCGACCACCTCGCCACGCCGCATATTGACCTTGGGCTGGAAGTACAGACGCAATTCATGGTTGTTCAGCGCCTGGCGCACCCGCTCGACGGTCTGGTGCGTGGCTTTGACCTCCCGGTCCCGCGACACATCGAACAGGTGAAAACGCTTGCGTCCGCTTTGCTTGGCCACATACATCGCTTGATCAGCGTGACGCAGCAGGGTTTCAGCATTTTCGTTGTCATGGGGAAACAGCGTGACGCCAATACTGGCAAACACATTGATGTCCTTGCCGTGCAGCGCGTATGGCGCCGAGATCGTGCCCAGCACCCGGTTCAACGCCGCACGCAACTCCGGCAGGTCGCGCACGTAACGCAGCACCAGCACAAACTCGTCACCGGCCAGCCGCGCCACGACATCCTCGGCGCGAATGATACTGCGCAATCGTTTGGCCACTTCGACCAACAAAAGATCGCCGGTGGCATGCCCGTAACCATCGTTAACCGCCTTGAAACCGTCAAGGTCGAGCATGCACACCGCCAGCGGGATGTTTTCCTGTCGTGAAAACTCCAGCGCCTGATCGAGCAAATCGGAAAGAAACGCGCGATTGGGCAAACCGGTCAACACGTCGTGCCCGACCCGCCATTGCAGGGTATGCAGCAGTTGACGCTTTTCGCTGATATCGAAGCGAATCGACAAATACCGCTCGACCCGCCCGGTGGCTTTGTCGAGGACGGGCACCATCGTGCTTTCGACCCAGTACAGGCTGCCGTCCTTGGCGCGATTGCAGATTTCACCCTTCCACACATTGCCCAGGGCGATGGTGCGCCACATGCCGGCGAAAAATTCGGTCGAATGGGTACCGGAATTGAGCAGACGATGATTTTGCCCCAGCAGCTCTTCGCGGCTATAGCCGGAGATGGCGCAAAATTGGTCGTTGACGTGGGTGATCCGGCCGGACAGATCGGTTTCGGAAAAAATCGCGGCGGCATCCACGGCCCTGCGGTACTTCTCATCCATGAGTCAGACTCGCTGTTGCTAACATTGGCGGCGCAGAAGCGGCGATATGCCGCTGACAGTTCGCGGGATATCACGGCGGCCCAAAGACTCACTTAACCCTGTGAGCGGACGCCATGCTGGCTTTGAAATTATTGATCGAGCGCCGGAAAAGGAGCCATCAAATGCCCGTTTCCGGCGGCGATTCTACGAGATGCGGCACATTTTGCAAGGAAAGGTAAGCGATCATGCCGCCACCTGCCGCAAACACCCGTCGATGACCTTCCGACTTCTATAGCGAGCCGCAGGCTAATCCATTGGGCGCGCCTGCTCCAATTCATGTCGCTTTACCCTTTCGCAGACGACAGAAAACCGCTATGGACTAAAGCCATGGCAGCGCAATAAAAAAGTATTTGATTCAGATAACGCGAGAGAAGACTCGCGGTGCGTTATGGAGGCAACCCCACCAGCCACACCCCGGCACACAATGTTCCCGCTGTGGCTGCTGCCTTCCGGCTCTGACCAGGTTCACGGGTAATCGTTGCGGGGGGACCGATGGGGTCACCATAACGACACTCACCTGACGGCGAGCCGCGCCATTGTACCTATCTGAGACGAAGTTACAACCGTTCCAGCGGATTAAAAAATATGAACTGCTTCAAGGACATGCGGCATGCCGTAGAAGATCGCAGCCTGCGTCAGCTCCTACAGGGTGTACGCCCTCCAATGCAGGAGCTGTCGCGGGCCGCGATCTTTTGACTTTATTGCGCAAGCACCTCATCCGCCCTGCCGCCCTCGCGCTGGATCACCAGGTGAATAAAGTGCAACTTGGCAATCACCGACGGCGGCAATACGAAAGGATAGAAATCCGGCTGTCCCATGCTGCGCGACAGTTCATTGAGCATCCCGGCCAGCTCGATCCACGCGTTGACAAACGACAGGAACGCCGCACCGCCGGGGTGCTGCGGATCATAGAGGGTATCGAGCGGAAACGGCTGATAGTCGAAGTCCATTTCCCGGGCGCTCATGCCGAACCCCAGCGCGGTATCGACTGCGTCCATCATGTGCAGGTAATGAGCCCAGGTTTCCGCCCAGTCCTCCCAGGGATGCATGGTGGCGTAGGCACTGACGTAGCGTTGCTGCCAATCAAGCGGTGCGCCCTGCTGATAATGCCGTTCCAGGGCTTCGGCGTAGCTGTCGCGCTCATCACCGAACAACCCGCGGAACGCTGGCAACCAATCACTGTTGGCGATCAGTCGATCCCAATAGTAGTGCCCCACTTCGTGGCGAAAATGCCCGAGCAATGTGCGATAGGGTTCGTGCATCTGCACCCGCACCTGTTCGCGATGGGCATCGTCGGCTTCTTTGATGTCGAGGGTGATCAAGCCATTGGCGTGACCGGTGGTGGGCGACTTGCCCTCGAGGTCCACGCCGATGAAATCGAAGGCCAGGCCGGTTTCTTCGTCGACTGTCTTGGGAGTCACCTGCAAACCCAGGCTGACCAACTGCGCGACCAGCCGCCGCTTGGCGGTCTCCACCTTGCGCCAGCGTTCATGGTTTTCGGCTATCGATAAATCGGGAATGGTGCGATTCAGGCTACAGGCGACGCACAACGCATCGTGGTCATTGGCAGGCAGCAGCCAATTGCACGCGGCCGGCGAGTCAAGGTTGGCGCAACGACGAAACAGACCTGCCGCGGGATCGACATCAAGCAACCAGGTATCCGGGAAATCGCCCGGCTGCAGCGACGACAAGCGACTCTGCTCCGGCTGATAGCCCAGCGCTGCCGAACACGCCAGGCACTGACTGTTGCGGAAGAACAGCGACTGCCCGCACCGACAGGGCCAGATCTTGCTGTTGCGCGAGCTTTCGCCCATGAAGGGTGCAGCGATGCGCGAGCTGAGCTGTTCGAAGAAGCGGTACATGGCGATCTCTCCCTGGGGCTTGCCAAGACTAGATCATTGCGGCGCCGGGATCGTTCCGTTGTGTACTACCCACTCGAAGCAAAGAACCCACTGTGGCGAGGGAGCTTGCTCCCGCTCGGCGGCGCAGCCATTGCAAAACCAGGACATGCGGTATGCCTGGTAAATGCGGTGATTGGATGGTGCTGCTTCGCAGCTCAGCGGGAGCAAGCTCCGTTGCCACAGGGAATTGCATCAGGCTTCGATGCCGTGCTCTTTCAGGAACACCACAAACGCCTCCTCATCCAGCACCTTCAAACCCAGCTCATTGGCCTTGGTCAACTTCGACCCCGCGCCCGGTCCGGCGACCACGCAATGGGTCTTGGCCGATACAGAGCCCGCCACCTTGGCGCCAAGGCTTTCGAGCTTGTCCTTGGCCACGTCGCGGCTCATCAGCTCCAGCGAACCGGTGAGCACCCAGGTTTGCCCAGCCAACGGCAGACCTTCGACGACTTTCTTCTCACTCAGCCAGTGCATGCCGAAATCGGCCAGTTGTTTTTCAGCTGCCTCGGCGAGTTGGCGATTTTCCTCGATGGCAAAAAACTCGCGAACCGAATTGGCCTGCTTTTCCGGCAACGCCTGACGCATGTCCAGCCAGTCGGCATTGATGACCCCTTGCAGCGAACCGAACTTTTCGGCCAGTTTCTGCGCCCCGCCCGGCCCGACCGAAGGAATGTGCAGCTTGTCGAGCAATCCTCCCAATGTCGTGCTGGCGGCAAATTCGGCGCCCAAGTCGCCTTGGTCCTGAATCTGCAAACCATGCTTGAGCAGATCGGCGATCACCTGCCGGTTGTGCGCATCCTCAAAGAAGCTGTGAATCTCGTGAGCCACTTCGAGGCCGACATCCGGCAAGTACGTCAGCACGTGTGGCAATGCCTGCTGAACCCGCTCCAGCGAACCGAGGGAGCGCGCCAGCACCTTGGCCGTCTCTTCGCCGACATCGGGAATCCCCAGCGCGTAGATGAAGCGCGCCAGCCCCGGCTTCTTGCTGTCTTCGATGGCGCTGAGCAGCTTGTTGCTCGACACCTCGGCAAAACCTTCCAGATCAACGATGTCGTCGAACTTCAGCGCGTACAGATCCGCTGGCGAACTGACCAGCCCTTCGTCGACCAACTGCTCGACGCTCTTGTCGCCCAACCCCTCGATGTCCATCGCCCGACGCGAAACGAAGTGAATGATTGCCTGCTTGAGTTGCGCGCCACAGGCCAGTCGGCCGACGCAGCGGTACACCGCCCCTTCACTGACTGTCTCACGGCCTTTGCTGCGCTTGACCAGTTGCGTACGCTCGACGTGGGAGCCACACACCGGGCATTGCTCAGGAATCTGCACCGGCCGCGCGTTATCCGGACGACGCTCGAGCACCACCTGCACCACTTGCGGAATCACATCGCCTGCGCGGCGGATGATCACCGTGTCACCGATCATCAAACCCAGGCGCGCCACTTCATCCATGTTGTGCAGCGTTGCGTTGGCCACGGTGACACCGGCGACCTTGACCGGCTTCAGTCGCGCCACCGGCGTCACGGCGCCGGTACGACCGACCTGGAATTCCACGTCGAGCAGTTCGGTGAGCTCTTCCATGGCCGGGAATTTATGAGCGATGGCCCAGCGCGGTTCACGGGCGCGGAAACCCAGCTCTCGCTGTGCAGCGATGCTGTTGACCTTGAACACCACACCGTCGATTTCGTACGGCAGCGCGTTGCGGCGCTCGCCGATATCGCGGTAATACGCCAGGCATTCATCGACACCGTTCGCCAGTTTCAGCTCGTGGCTGATCGGCAAGCCCCAGACCTTGAGCTGTTGCAGATTGCCGATGTGTGTATCAGCAATGTCCGCCGAAACCTGGCCGATGCCGTAGCAGCAAAACTCCAATGGCCGGTTGGCAGTAATCTTCGAATCCAGCTGTCGCAAACTGCCCGCGGCAGCGTTGCGCGGGTTGGCGAAGGTCTTGCCGCCAACCTCCAGTTGCGAGGCGTTGAGCCGCTCGAAACCGGCCTTGGACATGAACACTTCACCGCGCACTTCCAGCGTCGCCGGCCAACCCGTGCCATGCAACTTGAGCGGGATGTTGCGCACGGTGCGCACGTTGACGCTGATGTCTTCGCCGGTGGTGCCATCGCCGCGCGTGGCACCGCGCACCAGCACGCCGTCCTGATACAACAAGCTGACCGCCAAGCCATCGAGCTTCGGCTCGCAGCTGTACTCCACCGCCGCGCCACCACCGAACAGATCGCCAACCGGCAGATCCAGACCTTCGGTCACCCGCCGGTCGAACTCGCGCATGTCGGTTTCTTCGAAGGCGTTGCCGAGGCTGAGCATCGGCACTTCATGGCGCACCTGGGTGAACGCCGAGAGTGCCGCGCTGCCCACCCGCTGGGTCGGCGAATCACTGGTCACCAGTTCCGGGTGGGCGGCTTCAAGGGCTTTGAGTTCGTGGAACAACCGGTCGTACTCGACGTCCGGAATGCTCGGCTCGTCCAGCACGTGATAGCGATAGTTGTGCTGATCCAGCTCGGCACGCAGCTCTAGAATGCGGTTTTTGGCGGCAGTCATGGGTGTTCTCTCATAAAGCAAAAGAGCAGCCGAGGCTGCTCAATTTTCCAAATCACAATAGCTCAAGGCTATGGACATTGTGGCGAGGGAGCTTGCTCCCACTCGGCGGCGTAGCCGTCGTAAATCCTGCAACCTCGTCGTACCAGACACAACGAGGCGGATGGCCTTGGGGCCGCTTAGCGACCCAGCGGGAGCAAGCTCCCTCGCCACAAAAGCGACCTTATCGCTTCTGGGTCAACGCGCGACGCTCGAACTCGACGATGCGCTGACGATAGTGCTCGATCGTTTGGGCAGTCAGTACGCTGCGCTGATCGTCTTTCAATTCGCCATTCAGCTCTTGCGACAGCTTGCGCGCTGCAGCCACCATCACGTCGAAGGCTTGCTTCGGATGACGCGGGCCTGGCAAGCCGAGGAAGAAGCTCACCGCCGGGGTGCTGAAGTGGTCGATGTCGTCCAGATCGAAAACACCCGGCTTCACCGCGTTGGCCATGGAGAACAGGACCTCGCCGTTGCCCGCCATGCTTTCGTGACGATGGAAGATATCCATCTCGCCAAAACGCAGACCGCTTTCAAGGATGTTCTGCAACAACGCCGGCCCTTTGAAGCCGGCGGTGTCGCGGCAAATCACACTGATCACCAGCACTTCTTCAGCCTGGGGTTGATCCTTTTCGCTGACCGATGGCGAGGACTTGGTGTCATCCGGGAAATCATCGTCACGACTGCTGAAGCTCGGGCCGCCGTCCAGATCCAGGCTGAGGTTCATGTCGCCCTGGGATGGCTCGCCATGACCACGCTTGCCACGCTTGGAGCCCGACTCACGCGGCTCACGTGCCGGCATGCTCACCGAAGGCAAATCCTGCTCGTCCAGTTGCGGTTCCTTGTGGGAATCCAGCACACGGGGCGGCCCCAACAGCTCGGCGCTGGTGTCCTCATCCGGCAGGTTGGACAGACTTCGATCAAGACGGAATTTCAGTTTTCCCTTGCCGCCGCGCATCCGGCGCCAGCCATCAAAAAGAATACCGGCAATGACAATAATGCCGATGACGATCAGCCACTCGCGCAGACCGATTTCCATGTAATCCCGTGCCTCTATAAAAAATGCTGAAAAATAAGGGGTTTACAACCTGCAAACCGCTTTAAAACGTGGCGCCAACTCTATGTTCTGACAGGCGTTTTGCCCACGTATACGAAAAATTGACATTAAACTAGCACGACCAAAGGCAACTTTACACCGTCTACCACCCCGGCTTACGCGAATATATCGATTGGCCAGCAAGTCCAAGCAAGTAAAAAGTCCTACAGACTGCAAATACTCCCCCTACAAATCCCGGGTCAGGCATCCACCATCGCCATCGCCTCCTCGACATCCACTGCCACCAGACGCGAACAGCCGGGTTCGTGCATCGTCACCCCCATCAGTTGATCGGCCATTTCCATGGCGATCTTGTTGTGGGTGATATAGATGAATTGCACCGTCTGCGACATCTCTTTGACCAGTCGTGCGTAGCGTCCAACGTTAGCGTCATCCAGTGGCGCGTCAACTTCATCGAGCATGCAAAACGGCGCCGGGTTCAACTTGAAAATCGCAAAAACCAGCGCCAATGCAGTCAGGGCTTTTTCGCCACCGGAGAGCAAATGGATGGTGCTGTTCTTCTTTCCTGGCGGCTGCGCCATGATCGTTACCCCTGTATCGAGTAGATCTTCGCCCGTCAGTTCCAAATACGCGCGGCCACCACCGAAAACTTTTGGGAAAAGCGCCTGTAAACCGCCATTGATCTGATCAAAGGTATCCTTGAAACGGTTGCGGGTTTCCTTGTCGATCTTGCGAATCACGTTTTCCAGCGTTTCCAGTGCTTCCACCAGATCGGCGTCCTGGGCATCCAGATAACGTTTACGCTCGGATTGTTGCTGGTATTCGTCGATGGCCGCCAGGTTGATCGCACCGAGGCGTGCAATTCGCGCAGCAATGCGTTCAAGTTCTTCCTCGGCAGCTTTCTCGCTGGCTTCGGCCGTCAGCGTGGCGAGTACGCCGTGTAGATCGTAGCCGTCTTCCAGCAGTTGATCCTGCAAGGCCTTGCGGCGCACGGTCAACGCTTGCCATTCCATGCGTTGCTGTTCGAGTTGACCGCGGATCAACTGCGATTGCTGCTCAGCCTGGTTGCGCCGTTTTTCCGCATCACGCAGTTCACGGTCGGCGTCTTCCAGAGCGATCTGCGCAGTCTTGAGTTCTTCGTCGACGGTCATGCGTTTGTCGAGCAACTCTTCGAGCTTCAGGCGCAGCTCTTCCAGCGGTGCTTCGCCCTCCTCCAGATTGAGGCTCAACTGCTCGCGCTTTTCGGTCAGGCGTTCGGATTGCATTTCCAGACGCTCCAGCGCCTGCCGCGTCGAGTCGTGCTGAGCCTTGAGCGAACCCAGGCGCACCGCCAATTGGTGGGCATGATCCTTATGCTGCCGTGCCTCCTGACGCACCCGATCAAGGCGCTCGCGCAGGCTGTCGCGCTGGGCCAGCAGCAACTCGCGCTGTTCGGTATCCAGCGCCATGCTGTCGAGCGCTTCCTGCAACTGCAGGCGCGCTTCGCCGATGTTTTCGTGCTCCAGCGCGCGCTGTTCGTCGAGCTCAATGAGCTCTTCGTCGAGGCGAGTGCGGCGCAGGGTCAACTGTTCGGCCTTGGCTTTGCCGGCCGACAATTGGGCTTTCAATTCACCTTGCTGACGGGCTTCGTCTTGCAGCAAACGGCGCAAATGTTCGCGGCCGTTTTCCTGCTGACGCTGTTGGGCGCGCAGGTTTTGCAATTGGCTCTCGAGGTTTTCGACGGCGGCTTCGCGCTCTTCTCGCTCAAGGCCAAGCGCCTGGATTTCCTGCCCCCGCGCCAGCACACCGCTTTCTGCCTCACTGGCCCGGCGCACCCGCAGGAAATGCCGGCCAACCCAGAAACCGTCACGGCTGATCAGGCTTTGGCCAGCGCTCAATTGCCCGCGCAAGGCCAGCGCCTGCTCAAGGTTTTCAACCGGCTTGACCTGCCCCAACCAAGGCGACAGATCAATCTGCGCCTCGACCTTGTCGAGCAGGCTGCCAGGCACGCGCAGGCCATCGCCGGCCGGGCTGAGCAAACGCAAATCGCCTTGGGCAAACCCGGCCAGATCATAATCATTGAAGTCATCCACCAGCACCGCTTGCAGGTCGGCGCCCAGCACGGTTTCCACCGCCAGCTCCCAACCGGCGTCGACCTTCAGGCCTTCGGCCAGACGCGGACGATCCGCCAGATGCTGCTCGCGCAGCCATTCAGCGGTGCCGGTGCCGGGGTCGAGCGCGGCTTGCTGCAAGGCTTCCAGTGACGCCAGTCGTCCGTTGAGTCGCTGCAGATCACCCTGGGCTTGTTGCTGCGCCGTCAGGGTCTGCTGCAATTGCTGGCGCAGTTGCTCGAGTTTTTCGACCTGAGCTTCTTCACTGGTCTGCAAATCCTCAAGGGTCGCTTCGGATTCAGCGAGCTGCTCGCTGAGTTCCATGATTGCCGCGTCTTCGGGGTCCGCCGAGAGCAAGGCGCGTTCTTCGCCGAGACGTTTTTGACGATCAGCCAAACGCTCCATGCTGGTTTCCAGCTGCTGGATTCGCGATTGCTGCACTTCAGCCTGACGACGCGGCTCGGCAGCGGTGAGGTTGAAAGCGTCCCACTGTTCCTGCCAGCCGTGCATGGTGGTTTCGGACTCTTCCAGCGCGGCGGCGGCTTCTTCGGCAGCGGCGCTGGTGATTTCCTGTTCCGGCGTGAGCATATCCAGCTCTTCGCCGAGGGTCAGCAACAGCGTGCGGTCATGGCCCAGGTGAGATTCGGTTTCCAGCCGCGCGCGCTCGGCTTCTTTCAAATCGTCCTGCAACTGACGCAAGCGCTGCTGGCCGTGCTGAATACTCTGCTCGACCCGGGCGATGTCACCACCGACCGAATAGAAGCGCCCTTGCACCAGATTGAAGCGTTCAGAGAGATCGTGATGGCCATCGCGCAAGCGTTCGATGCTCGCATCGGCATTACGCTGCTCGGCGACCAACGCTTCAAAACTGATTTCCTGCGTGCCGATGATCGCTTCGCGCTGGCCGACCTGATCGTTCAGGTCCTGCCAGCGCAGGGCCGACAGTTGCGCCTTGAGCTGACGCTCTTCGCCCTTGTATTCCTGATACTTCTTGGCGGCCTCGGCCTGGCGGTGCAAGCGCTCGAGTTGACGCGTCAATTCTTCGCGCAGGTCAGTCAGGCGCTCGAGGTTTTCGTGGGTGCGGCGGATGCGGTTTTCAGTCTCGCGCCGACGCTCCTTATACTTGGAAATGCCCGCCGCTTCTTCGATAAAGTTACGCAGGTCTTCGGGCTTGGACTCGATCAGCTTGGAGATCATCCCCTGCTCGATGATCGAGTAGCTGCGCGGACCAAGGCCGGTGCCGAGGAAGATATCGGTGATGTCGCGACGACGGCATTTGGTGCCGTTGAGGTAATAAGTGGTCTGGCTGTCGCGGGTGACTTTGCGGCGAATGGAGATTTCCGCATAGGCGGCATATTCGCCGAGCAACGTGCCGTCTGAGTTATCGAACACCAGTTCGATGCTCGCCTGGCTCACGGGCTTGCGACTGGTGGAGCCGTTGAAGATGACGTCGGTCATCGACTCGCCACGCAGGTTTTTGGCCGAGCTCTCGCCCATTACCCAACGCACGGCGTCGATGATGTTCGACTTGCCGCAACCATTGGGCCCGACCACCGCCGCCATGTTACTGGGGAAGTTCACCGTGGTCGGATCGACGAAGGACTTGAACCCCGCCAGCTTGATGCACTTGAGCCGCAAGATCAGGCGTCCGTCAGGGCGGAGATCACCAGATCGCAGCTGCGCTGGCCGTAGGCGGTCAGCACTTCGCGGATCTGTGGGAAGTCACGGGCAATCACGGCGGCGAGCAGGCGTTCGAACAGTTCAAGGTACTCACTCATCGAGGCCTTGCGCTGATCCAGGGCAAGGAAGTACGCACGGCTCATGGCCGGCTGCAGATTTTCGACGGTTTCCTGCAGGTACGGGTTGTTGGCGAACGAATAGGTGGCGCGCATCACATTAAAGCTGTCATCAACGAAGCTATGGATGTCCTGGCGCTCGAAGCTGGCCGTCAGGCGCTGCTGGATCTGCACGAACGGCGCCAGGTCGGCCTGGACTTTCCAGCCACTGGCCACGGCGTTGGCGAGCAAAATGTACATCTCGCCCATCAGCGTGCACAGGCTCCGCACCTTGTGCTCGGTGAGCTCGGTCACGTGGGCACCGCGTCGCGGCAGGATCGCAATCAGATGGCGGCGCTCAAGGATCAGCAAGGCCTCACGGACCGAGCCGCGGCTGACATTGAGTGCCAGCGTGACCTTCTGTTCCTGGATGCGCTCCCCGGGCTTCATTTCGCCGCGAATGATGCGTTCGGCGAGGTGGTGAGCGATTTGCTCGGCGAGGCTGTCCGGCGCCTTGAACGTCATGGTTGTCCTTCAAACTGTTCGATCTGCACAAGCGGCGCAGTGTAGCGCAATTGATACGTCATGGCGCACAGCCCTGGCGGGGGTTTTGGCACGATTCAAGCAAAAAGCAGGCTAGCCCGCGAGGGTCAATAATGAACAAACGAGTTGTTAGTCGACAAAATGCATTTTCCTGACCTTTAAGTCAGAAAACCATTGACCGAAAAGTCAGACCTGCTAAATTCGGTCCCATCGGTTAACAACAATAATGAGTCTGCGAGGCCTTCCGTGATCCAGTTTTTACTAAACCAGGAACTCCGTAGCGAGCACGCCCTGGACCCGAACCTGACCGTGCTCAACTATTTGCGCGACCATGTGGGCAAACCCGGCACCAAAGAAGGCTGCGCCAGCGGTGACTGCGGCGCGTGCACCGTGGTGGTCGGCGAATTGCAGACCGATGATGACGGCCGCGAACACATTCGCTATCGCAGCCTCAATTCGTGCCTGACGTTCGTGTCGTCCCTGCACGGCAAACAACTGATCAGCGTCGAAGACCTCAAGCACAAAGGCGAACTGCACAGCGTGCAGAAAGCCATGGTCGATTGCCATGGTTCGCAGTGCGGCTTTTGCACCCCCGGTTTCGTGATGTCGCTGTTCGCCCTGCAAAAGAACAGCGACCAGCCCGATTCCCATAAAGCCCACGAAGCCCTCGCCGGCAACCTCTGCCGTTGCACTGGCTATCGGCCGATTCTGGAAGCAGCCCAGCAATCCTGCTGCGGCAAGCAACCAGACCAGTTCGACGCTCGTGAGGCCGAGACCATCGCCCGTCTGAAAGCCATCGCACCCACCGACATCGGCGAACTCAACAGCGGCGACAAACGCTGCCTGGTGCCGCTGACCGTGGCCGACCTGGCCGACCTCTATGATGCTTATCCGCAGGCCCGCCTGCTGGCCGGCGGTACGGACCTGGCGCTGGAAGTCACGCAGTTCCACCGCACCCTCCCGGTGATGATCTATGTCGGCAACGTCGCCGAGATGAAGCGCATCGACCGCTTCGACGACCGCCTGGAAATCGGCGCTGCCACCGCCCTCTCCGACTGCTACGAAGCGTTGAAGGCCGAGTACCCGGATTTCGGCGAACTGCTGCAGCGCTTCGCCTCCTTGCAGATTCGCAACCAGGGCACCCTCGGCGGCAACATCGGCAACGCCTCGCCGATCGGTGACTCGCCGCCCCTGCTGATTGCCCTCGGCGCGCAAATCGTCCTGTGCAAGGGTGAAACCCGCCGCACCCTGGCGCTGGAGGATTACTTCATCGATTACCGCGTGACTGCGCGCCAGGAAAGCGAGTTCATCGAGAAAATCATCGTGCCCCGCGCCAGCGTCGAAAAACTGTTCCGCGCCTACAAAGTCTCCAAGCGCCTGGACGACGACATCTCTGCGGTGTGCGCCGCCTTCAACATTCGCCTGGAAAACGGTGTGATCGCCGATGCCCGCGTGGCCTTCGGTGGCATGGCCGCCATTCCAAAACGTGCCAACAGCTGCGAAACCGCGCTGATCGGTGCGCCGTTCAACAACGCCACGATTGAACGTGCCTGCGCCGCCCTGGCCGAAGATTTCACGCCGCTCTCGGACTTCCGCGCCAGCAAGGAATATCGCCTGCTCAGCGCGCAGAACCTGCTGCGCAAATACTTCATCGAACTGCAAACACCGCACATCGAGACTCGGGTGACCGCTTATGTCTAATCATCACGCCGTAGAGAAGACCCAGGCCGAACTGGCTGAACTGTTCGCCCAAGACCTGACCACCGGTGTCGGCCGCAGCGTCAAGCACGACAGCGGCGCCAAACATGTGTCCGGTGAAGCACAGTACATCGACGATCGCCTGGAGTTTCCAAATCAGCTGCACGTTTATGCACGCCTGTCGGACCGCGCCCACGCGAAAATCATCAGCATCGACACATCGCCGTGCTACGCCTTTGAAGGCGTGCGCATCGCCATCACCCACGAAGACGTGCCGGGCCTGAAAGACATCGGCCCATTGCTGCCGGGCGATCCTTTGCTGGCCATCGACACCGTGGAATTCGTCGGTCAACCGGTGATCGCCGTCGCCGCCAAAGACCTGGACACCGCACGCAAAGCAGCGATGGCTGCGATCATCGAATACGAAGACCTCGAGCCCGTACTCGACGTGGTCGAAGCCCTGCGCAAACGCCACTTCGTGCTCGACAGTCATACCCATCAGCGCGGCGACTCAGCCACCGCGCTGGCCACCGCTGAGCACCGCATCCAGGGCACGCTGCACATCGGCGGCCAGGAGCATTTCTATCTGGAAACCCAGATTTCGTCAGTGATGCCGACCGAAGACGGCGGCATGATCGTCTACTGCTCCACGCAAAACCCTACCGAAGTGCAGAAGCTGGTGGCGGAAGTGCTGGACGTGTCGATGAACAAGATCGTCGTCGACATGCGCCGCATGGGCGGTGGTTTCGGCGGCAAGGAAACGCAAGCCGCGAGCCCGGCGTGCCTGTGCGCGGTGATCGCGCACCTGACCGGCCAGCCGACCAAAATGCGCCTGCCCCGCGTCGAAGACATGCTGATGACCGGCAAGCGTCACCCGTTCTACGTCGAGTACGACGTCGGCTTCGACAGCACCGGTCGTCTGCACGGTGTCGCCCTGGAACTGGCCGGCAACTGCGGTTGCTCGCCGGACCTGTCAGCGTCGATTGTCGACCGGGCGATGTTCCACTCGGACAACTCGTACTACCTGGGCGATGCGACCATCAACGGTCACCGCTGCAAGACCAACACCGCGTCGAACACCGCTTACCGTGGCTTCGGCGGCCCGCAAGGCATGGTCGCCATCGAAGAAGTGATGGATGCCATCGCCCGCCATCTGGCCCTCGATCCGCTGGCGGTGCGCAAGGCCAACTACTACGGCAAGACCGAGCGCAACGTCACCCATTACTACCAGACCGTCGAGCACAACATGCTCGAGGAAATGACCGCCGAACTGGAAGAAAGCAGCCAGTACTACGAGCGTCGCGAAGCGATCCGTCGCTACAACGCCAACAGCCCGATCCTGAAAAAAGGCCTGGCCCTGACCCCGGTGAAATTCGGTATTTCCTTCACCGCCAGTTTCCTCAACCAGGCCGGTGCCCTGGTGCACGTCTACACCGATGGCAGCATCCACCTGAACCACGGCGGCACCGAAATGGGTCAGGGCCTGAACACCAAAGTCGCGCAGGTCGTGGCTGAAGTGTTCCAGGTGGAAATGGACCGCGTGCAGATCACCGCCACCAACACCGACAAAGTACCGAACACCTCGCCGACCGCGGCCTCCAGCGGTGCCGATCTGAACGGAAAAGCCGCGCAGAACGCCGCTGAAACCATCAAGCAACGCCTGGTGGAATTCGCCGCTCGCCAGTACAAAGTCAGCGAAGAAGATGTGGAGTTCCACAACGGCCACGTACGGGTTCGCGATCACATCCTGACCTTCGAAGCACTGATCCAGCAGGCGTATTTCAATCAGGTGTCGCTGTCGAGCACCGGTTTCTACAAGACCCCGAAGATCTACTACGACCGCAGCCAGGCCCGGGGCCGCCCTTTCTACTACTTCGCCTTCGGTGCGGCGTGCTGCGAAGTGCTGGTCGACACCCTGACCGGCGAATACAAAATGCTGCGCACCGACATCCTCCACGATGTCGGCGCCTCACTGAACCCGGCCATCGATATCGGTCAGGTCGAGGGCGGTTTCATCCAGGGCATGGGTTGGCTGACCATGGAAGAACTGGTGTGGAACAACAAAGGCAAACTGATGACCAACGGCCCGGCCAGCTACAAGATCCCGGCCGTGGCGGACATGCCGCTGGACCTGCGGGTGAAACTGGTGGAAAACCGCAAGAACCCGGAAGACACGGTGTTCCATTCCAAGGCCGTGGGCGAGCCGCCATTCATGCTCGGCATCGCCGCGTGGTGCGCGATCAAGGATGCCGTGGCGAGTCTGGGCGACTACAAGCATCAACCGAAAATCGACGCCCCGGCGACGCCGGAGCGGGTGTTGTGGGGGTGCGAGCAGATGCGCCAGTTGAAGGTGGCGAAGGCTGTCGAGGCTGAAACCGAGTTGGCTCCGCTCTAGACCGAGGCGCGGCCATCGCTGGCAAGCCAGCTCCCACAGTGTTTTGTGGTGTCCACAGAATCTGGATTCAACTCAAATCCTGTGGGAGCTGGCTTGCCAGCGATGAGGCCCGAACTGACAACAGAGATGTTGAGGTGAAACATGTACAACTGGATCGACGCCCTCGCCGACCTGCAAAACCAGGGTGAGCCCTGCGTGTTGGTGACCATCATCGAAGAGCTCGGCTCGACGCCGCGTAATGCCGGTTCGAAAATGGTCATCAGCGCTCGCCAGGCCTTCGACACCATCGGTGGCGGACACCTGGAATACAAGGCCATGCAGATCGCCCGCGACATGCTCGCCAGCGGCAAACAGGACACCCATCTGGAACGCTTCAGCCTCGGCGCCAGCCTCGGCCAGTGCTGCGGCGGCGCGACCGTCTTACTGTTCGAACCGATGGGCCAGGTGCAAGCGCAAATCGCCGTGTTCGGCGCCGGTCACGTTGGCCGCGCACTGGTGCCGTTGCTCGCCAGCCTGCCCTGCCGTATTCGCTGGATCGACTCGCGCGATGACGAATTCCCTGAACAGATCCCCCACGGCGTGCGCAAGATTGTTTCCGAAGAACCGGTGGATGAAATCGACGACCTGCCCGCCGGCAGCTACTGCATCGTCATGACCCACAACCACCAGCTCGACCTCGAACTCACTGCCGCAATCCTCAAGCGTAACGACTTCGCCTACTTCGGCCTGATCGGTTCGAAGACCAAACGGGTGAAGTTCGAACATCGCCTGCGTGATCGCGGTTTCGACAGCAGCGTCGTGCAACGCATGCGCTGCCCGATGGGCATCGGCGAAGTCAAAGGCAAGTTGCCTGTGGAAATCGCCATCTCCATCGCTGGCGAGATCATCGCCACTTACAACGCGAATTTCGGCCAGCAGACTGCCAGCGCCGGATCATCGATTGCCAAACTGCTGCCTGCTTCACGCCGCAGCCAAGCCTCCAATTGATAAGCCTCAGAAATCGGGAACCCACATGCCTCTGACTCGCAAAGCCTACCGCGCCGCCATTCTGCACAGCATCGCCGACCCTGCCGAAGTCGGCATCGAAGCCTCTTACGAGTATTTCGAGGACGGCCTGCTGGTGGTGGATAACGGCAAAATCAGCGCACTGGGCCACGCCAGCGATTTGCTGCCAACGCTGCCGGCAGACATTGAAATCACCCACTATCAAGACGCACTGATCACCCCCGGCTTTATCGACACCCACATTCACCTGCCGCAAACCGGCATGGTCGGCGCCTACGGCGAGCAACTGCTGGACTGGCTCAACACTTACACCTTCCCGTGCGAAAGCCAGTTCGCCGACAAGGCCCATGCCGATGAAGTCGCGGACATTTTCATCAAGGAACTGCTGCGCAACGGCACCACCACCGCACTGGTGTTCGGCAGCGTGCATCCGCAATCGGTGAATTCGTTCTTCGAAGCCGCCGAGCAGCTCGACCTGCGGATGATCGCCGGCAAGGTGATGATGGACCGCAACGCCCCGGACTACCTGACCGACACCGCTGAATCCAGCTACGTCGAAAGCAAGGCGCTGATTGAGCGCTGGCATGGCAAGGGTCGCCTGCACTACGCGGTGACGCCACGTTTCGCCCCGACCAGCACCCCGGAACAATTGACCCTCGCCGGCCAGTTGCTCAGCGAATACCCGGGTCTGTACATGCAGACCCACATCAGCGAAAACCTGAAAGAAGTCGAGTGGGTCAAGGAGCTGTTCCCCGAGCGCAAGGGTTACCTGGACGTCTACGATCACTATCAGTTGCTCGGTGAACGCTCGGTGTTCGCCCACGGCGTGCACCTGTGCGACGACGAGTGCGCGCGCCTGGCGGAAACCGGATCGGCCATCGCCTTCTGCCCGACCTCGAACTTCTTCCTTGGCAGCGGCCTGTTCAACCTGCCAATGGCCGAGAAGCACAAACTCAATGTCGGCCTCGGCACCGACGTCGGCGGCGGCACCAGCTTCTCGCTGCTGCAAACGCTCAACGAAGCCTACAAGGTCATGCAGCTGCAAGGTGCGCGCCTGAGCCCGTTCAAGTCGCTGTACCTGGCGACCCTGGGCGGCGCCCGTGCGTTGCGTCTGGAGGACAAGATCGGCAACCTGCAACCGGGCACCGACGCCGACTTCCTGGTGCTGGACTACAACGCCACACCGTTGCTGGGCTATCGCCTGAAGCAGGCCAATAACATTGCCGAGACATTGTTTGTGCTGATGACGCTGGGGGATGACCGGACGGTTCAGCAGACCTATGCGGCGGGGAATCTGGTGCATCAGCGCTGAGTTTTCTTCGGGCATAAAAAATCCCCCGCCGCTTTTCAGCCCGGGGGATTTTTATTGCCTGTCAGTCCGTCATCGCTGGCAAGCCAGCTCCCACAGGTACCGAGGTGAGTTGCAGGTTTTTTTAACCACCGAAGATCATTGTGGGAGCTGGCTTGCCAGCGATAGAGGCGACGCGGTCCGTCAGATTTTCGCCGGCGACCGCCCTGGTTTCTTGGTCTGCAACAAATGCGAGAACACCGCATGCAGATCATCCGAAGCACTTTCCTCATCGAGGTTGAGTTTGCTGTCGATGTGATCCATGTGATGCATCATCAGGTTCACCGCCAGTTCGCCGTCGCGCTTTTCGATGGCGTCGATCAACTGGGTGTGCTCGTCGTAGGAGCAGTGGGAACGGTTGCCGCTTTCATACTGGGCAATGATCAGCGATGTCTGGGACACCAGGCTGCGCTGGAAGCTGATCAACGGCGCATTTTTCGCCGCCTCGGCCAGTTTCAGGTGGAATTCGCCCGACAGACGGATACCGGCACCGCGATCACCACGGGAAAAACTGTCGCGTTCGTCGTTGACCATCTGGCGCAACTCGGCGATCTGCTCGGCGGTGGCGTGCTGGACGGCCAGTTCGGTGATCGCGCGCTCCACCAGACGGCGGGCCATGAACACCTGACGGGCTTCTTCGACGCTCGGGCTGGCGACCACGGCGCCACGATTCGGACGCAGCAGCACCACGCCTTCATGGGCCAGGCGCGACAAGGCGCGGCGAATGATGGTGCGGCTGACCCCGAAAATTTCCCCCAGCGCTTCTTCGCTCAACTTGGTGCCGGGCGCCAGACGCTGTTCGAGGATGGCCTCGAAGATATGCGCGTAGACAATATCGTCCTGGGTACCGCTACGGCCGGCTTTGCCTGCTCGCGGTTGTTTCTTTAGGGGCTGCAACTGTTCGTTCATGGGCACTCGAGTCGGGAGAACTGCGGCGAATTGACCGTGACTGTAATACGGCACAGTGGGTCGCTGGCAAGTATCGCGTAAAAAACATGGCGATTGTACACAATGCTTAGTGGCAACACGACTGTACGGCTGTTTGTCACTTCCGCTGTATTGCAACGTTCCATTACGTTTGAGTTTAGGCTTGATCGCAGAATCTGCTCCCAAGCACGATCTCCTGTAGGGGATGTCTTCATCTGTATAAGGAACACCGCCGTCATGAACGACGCCACGCACACGCAATTACGCCCCCTGGCCGACACGTCACCGTCGGCGATCGTCGCCGGGTTCATCGCGATGATGACCGGTTACACCAGTTCGCTGGTGCTGATGTTCCAGGCAGGACAAGCGGCCGGCCTGAGCAGCGGGCAGATTTCGTCGTGGATCTGGGCGATTTCCATCGGCATGGCGGTGTGCTCCATTGGTCTGTCCTTGCGTTATCGCACGCCGATCACCATTGCCTGGTCGACCCCGGGCGCCGCGTTGTTGATCACCAGCCTCGGCGGTGTGTCCTACGGCGAAGCCATCGGTGCCTACATTACCTGTGCCGTGCTAGTGACGATTTGCGGCCTGACCGGCAGTTTCGAGCGCCTGGTGAAAAAGATCCCGGCTTCGTTGGCGGCCGCATTGCTGGCGGGCATTCTGTTCAAGATCGGCAGCGAAATCTTCGTCGCCGCCCAGCATCGCACGGCGCTGGTCCTGGGCATGTTCGTCACTTATTTGCTGGTCAAACGCCTGTCGCCTCGCTATGCGGTGCTGGGGGCGCTGTTGATCGGTACGGCGTTGTCCGGCTTCATGGGGTTGCTGGATTTCAGTGGTTTCCATCTGGAACTGGCCACGCCGGTCTGGACCACGCCGCACTTCTCCTTCGCCGCGACGATCAGCATCGGCATTCCGCTGTTCGTGGTGGCGATGACCTCGCAAAACATGCCCGGCATCGCCGTATTGCGCGCCGATGGCTATAACGTGCCAGCCTCACCGCTGATCACCACGACAGGCATCGCTTCGTTGCTGCTGGCGCCATTCGGCTCCCATGGCATCAACCTCGCAGCGATCAGTGCCGCCATCTGCACCGGGCCGCATGCCCACGAAGATCGCAACAAACGCTACACGGCCGCCGTCTGGTGCGGGATTTTCTACGGGATTGCCGGGGTATTCGGTGCGACGCTGGCGGCATTGTTTGCGGCATTGCCCAAGGAACTGGTGCTTTCGATCGCCGCGCTGGCGTTGTTTGGCTCGATCATCAACGGCCTGAGCATTGCCATGAGCGAAGTGAAGGAACGTGAGGCGGCGCTGATCACCTTCATGGTCACGGCGTCGGGGTTGACGCTGTTTTCCATTGGTTCGGCTTTTTGGGGGATTGTGGCGGGGGTTGTGACGCTGATGATTCTGAATTGGCGCAAGGCCCTGTAGGAGCGAGTTTGCTCGCGATGGTCGTCAACGATGACGCTGGAAACATGACACCCCGCGACGCTTTCGGGTTCATCGCTTCCAAAAAAAACGGCGACCCGCAGGTCGCCGTTTTTCATGACATCAAGCTACCGGATTGATCGGCTTTTCCGGGTACCAGACGTCGATCAGCGGGCTGACAGTCGCTTCGGTCAGTTCGCTGCGGCCTTTGAGCCAGGCTTCAACAGCTGCACGCTGCTCTTCGGAAACCGAGCCACGCTTCTGCAGGCAAACCAGACCGAAGTCGTCGCCGCCAACATAACCCAGACCGTTGGCTTCCATGGCTTCTTTAAGGAACGCGTCGAGGAAAGCATCAATGGCTTCATCAGCCAAATCTTCTTTGAAATCCAGGTTCAGTTCGAAACCCAGCTCTTGAAATTCATCGACGCACAGTTTTTTGCGCAGACGCTGGGAACGGTTAGTCGCCATTGGAACAATCCTCTTAAGTAATAACGGGCGGCACTTTAGCAGTTTAAGCCGCCGATTGCCCGACTCTCTGGGGCGCTAAGGCTACCGCCGGTAAAAAAATAGCCGATTAGAGGGCCAAGGCACGGCACAAGCCGTGACACCTTGGGGCATAATGCCGACACTTTCATGACCACTGAGGGAATTTATCTTCATGCCCTCGTTATTTTTCCCCTCGGCTGTAGGGTTCTATTTCACATGATCAAATCGTTGCGTCCACTATTGCTGGCCGGCCTGCTGCTTCCCCTGGCCCTTTCCGTTTCCGCTGCCCCGATCAACACCTCTTTGTCACCCAACGTTGAAAAAGCCCTCAAGGCCAGCAAGCTGCAGGACAACGCCCTGTCGCTGGTGATGCTCCCGCTCAACGGCCCTGGCACCCCGACCATTTTCAACGCCGACGTATCGGTCAACCCGGCGTCGACCATGAAGCTGGTGACCACCTACGCGGCCCTGGAAATGCTTGGCCCGAACCACCAGTGGAAAACCGAGTTCTACACCGACGGCACGCTCAGCGGCGGCATTCTCAACGGCAACCTGTACCTCAAGGGTGGCGGTGATCCGAAGCTGAACATGGAAAAACTCTGGCTGCTGATGCGCGACCTGCGCGCCAATGGCGTGACCCAGGTCACCGGCGATCTGGTACTGGACAAGAACTTCTTCGTGCAGCCGCAACTGCCCGAGTTCAATGACGACGGCAACGACGAAAACAAACCGTTCCTGGTCAAACCCGATGCGCTGCTGGTCAACCTCAAGGCCCTGCGCTTTGTCGCGCGCAACGATTCGGGCAAGGTGCTGGTCTCAGTGGAACCGCCGATTGCCAGCATCCGCATCGACAATCAGGTCAAGGCCATTAACTCCAAACAATGCACCGGCGGCGTACGCTATAACCCGGTGCCCCAAGCCGATGGCAGCGTGACCGTGACCGTTGGCGGCCAGTTGGGCGAAGGCTGCAGTTCGCAGACCTACCTGTCGCTGCTCGATCACGCGACGTACACGGCCGGTGCCGTGCGTGCGATCTGGAAAGAACTGGGCGGCAGTATCCAGGGCAAGGATGTCCTGGCGCCAACGCCGAAAGGCGCCAAGGTGCTGGCGCGGTCATTCTCGCCGGATCTGGCGGAAATCATCCGCGACATCAACAAGTACAGCAACAACACCATGGCCCAGCAGCTGTTCCTGAGCCTGGGGCAGAAATTCCGTACCGATGCCGACGGTGACGACGCCAAGGCGGCACAACGCGTCGTCCGCCAGTGGCTGGCGAAGAAAGGCATTACCGCGCCGCACCTGGTGATGGAGAACGGCTCCGGCCTGTCCCGCTCCGAACGCGTCAGCGCCCGGGAAATGGCGTCGATGCTGCAGGCCGCGTGGCGCAGCCCTTACGCCGCCGAGTACATCAGCTCGATGCCGATTGCCGGCACCGACGGCACCATGCGCAAACGCCTGAAGACCACCGCGATGCGCGGCGAAGCCCACGTCAAGACCGGCACCCTGAACACCGTGCGCGCCATCGCCGGTTTCAGCCGCGACGTCAATGGCAACACCTGGGCGGTCGTGGCGATCCTCAACGACAAGGCGCCGTTCGGTGCATCGTCGGTGCTCGACCAAGTGCTGCTGGACCTGTACCGCCAGCCAAAACTGCCACAGACCGCTTCGGTTTTGTAAGCCCCACAAAACCAATGCAGGAGCCGGCTTGCTGGCGATAGCGGGATGTCAGGACCATCAATTCAATGGTGTGCCGCGATCGCCAGCAAGCCGGCTCCGACAGGGTTTGTGTGTGGGCCGGGTCAGTTCGTCTCGCCCTGGACCCGGTCCCTGCCCGCCTGTTTCGCCGCATACACTCCGGAATCCGCCCGCAGCAGCAGCGCATCCGCGCCCTCACCGATTCGCCAGCTGGCAATCCCGAAACTCGCAGTGACGATCCCGACCTCGTCGATCGGCGAACTGCGCAAGCCTTGCCACAGTTCCAGCGCCAACACGTACGCGTGTTCACCGCTGATGTCGGGGCACAGCACCATGAACTCTTCGCCACCCAATCGGCAAAACACATCCGTACGGCGCAACCGGTGGCCAATGCGCTCGCAGACGATCTGCAACACCCGATCACCGACGGCATGGCCATGCTGGTCATTGATGCGTTTGAAATGGTCGATGTCGAGCATGATCACCGACAGCTCGCCGCCACCGCGCTCGACCCGGGCCATTTCCGTGGTCAGGCGCTCCTGGAAATAGCGCCGGTTGTGAATGCCGGTCAGGGAATCGGTGACCGACAGCGCGCGTAGTTCTTCTTCCACCCGCTTCATGTCGGAAATGTCAGAGATGTAACCATGCCAGAGTACGCCGCCACCGGGCAGTTCTTCCGGCGTCGCCTCGCCGCGCACCCAACGCAGACCGCGCTGCGGCAGTTGCACGCGATACTCTTCGCGCCAGGGGCTGATGGTGTCAGCCGAGTCGCGAATGGAGGCGCGCACACGGGTGGTGTCCTGGGGATGAATCCGCGTGAAGATCGCTTCGGCATTGAGCAGCAATACGTCCGGCTCGAGTTCGTAGATTTCGCGAATACCGTCACTGGCGTAGATCACGCTGAAGCGACCGTCGAATTCCATCTTGAACTGATAGATACCGCCGGGGACATGGGCGCTGAGCTTCTTCAACAACAAGTCTCGTGCGGCCAGTGCCTCGTGTACCCGTTTGCGTTCGGTGATATCGATGCACACCGCCAGATGCCCGACCCACAGACCTTGTTCATCCAGCATCGGGGTTGCCAGCATGTTGACGATCAAATGGCTGCCGTCGCTGCGCACCAGCGTCCATTCCCGCGCCTCGTGCTTGCCGCCCTCGCTGCCCTCGCTGCCCTCAACCAACATCGCATGACAGGTGGGCACCGGTTTGCCGAAGCGTGCGCTCAGTTCTGCCGAGCGTGCCGCCAGCTCCCGGGGCAGGTGCAGGTTTTCCAGGGTCATGTGCCCCACCACCTCGGCGGCGGTGTAGCCGAGCATCTGCTCGGCACCGGCATTGAAGGTGCTGATCACCCCGCGCAAATCCGTGGCAATGATCGCCACCTGGGTCGCGGCGTTCAGCACGCCGCGCAACTGGCCATGGGTGCCACGCAGTTCCTGCTCGCGGGCGCGCAGCTCTTCAGTCCGTTGCTCAACCATTTTCAGTGCCCGCTGCCGCTGGCTGACCAACACGTAGAGCAACGCACTGAGCAGCATGCTGAGCAAACCACCGAGCACCACCAGGCTGGTCACCGATGAGTGGTTAGCCTTGAGAAACGCCTCGCTGGGCTGGATGTCGACCTGGTAATCATGGTCGGCCAGACGCAACAACCGGGTCGCCGACAACTCGCTGACGGCCGGAGTGTTTGGCGACTCATACAGCACTTCATGCTGATCATCGATGGACAAATCAAGGATACGCACCGTCAGATAGTCACGCCCCGCCTCCGGCAAACCGTCTGCCAGCAACTGGCGCATGCTGATCACGGCCATGACATAACCGATGGGTTTGGCTGGCTCTGGACGGTTACGCAACACGACCGGCGCGACCAGCAGCACGCCCCGCGCATACGCCGGCTCGATACTGACCAGGTGCATGGGTTGCGAGACGGCCATCTGCTCATGCTGATCAGCTCGCTCCAGGGTGGCACGCCGCATCGGCTGGGCCAGTAAATCGAAACCGAGCGGCGCGCCGAGTTTGCTTTGTGTCTGGCTGTACACCACAACCACGTACTCGTCCCGCTCGGCAGCCAGTTGCAATTGGCCGTCGGCGTTGAGCTCGCGAAAGCTGAAACTGCTCAGGCCCTCGCCACGAACACGGCTTTCGAATGCCGCGCGTTGGTCACGGCTCACCCGTTCGGCAAACGAGTACGCCTGGGTCCGGTGCAATAAAGGTTGGGTGTAGCCATCGAACTCGTCTCGGGAGACCGAATCGGAGTTGGCAAAAAACCGGCGCAGGCCATCGAGGCGCTGCTCCTGATCTTCAAAACGTTCTTCGATACGGCTGTAACGCTCACTGGCCAGCAGTTGGAAACGTTGCCGCAATTGATGTTGAAACAGGTTGAGGGTCGACCACGCCAGCAATCCTGTAAGAATACCGCCGACGAGCAAAACCAGGAGCGCGACCAGCCAGGCCGAGACATCTTCGCTGATAAAACCCAGAATCTTTGGGCGCATGGCGTGCAACGACATAAACGCAACTCAAAACGCCAGGTGCGGGAAAGCCCTTTGGCCCTGAGTTGAGTTATAGCTATTAGCCACTAATTTGACCAGTGCTGAAAGAACCCACAGAGCCTTTTAAAATCAAGGCTCTGTGGATCCAACCCGTTCAAGTGTCAGCGGGCGGTGATTTTCCAGGCGCGGTGGATCTTGGGGTTGCGGGCAAAATCCGGATCGATGGTCTGGGCCGTGATCTCTTCGACCGCGTAGCGCTCGCTGAGGTTGGGTTCCAGGTCGAACTTGCGGAAGTTGTTGGAGAAGTACAACACCCCGCCCGGGGCCAATCGAGCCATCGCCAGGTCGATCAACTGCACCTGATCTCGCTGCACGTCGAAAATGCCTTCCATGCGCTTGGAGTTGGAGAACGTCGGCGGGTCGATGAAGATCAGGTCGTACTCGTCACGGCTGGCGTCCAGCCAGGCCATCACATCGCCCTGCTCCAGACGGTTCTTGTCGGAAAAACCGTTCAGCGACAGGTTGCGACGCGCCCAGTCGAGGTAGGTTTTCGACAGGTCGACGCTGGTGGTGCTGCGCGCGCCGCCCTTGGCCGCGTGCACGCTGGCCGTGGCGGTGTAGCAGAACAGATTGAGGAAGCGCTTGCCGGCCGCCTCTTTCTGAATGCGCATGCGCATTGGACGGTGGTCGAGGAACAGACCGGTATCCAGGTAATCCGTGAGGTTGACCAGCAGCTTCACGCCACCTTCGTTGACCTCGACGAACTTGCCCTGTGCCGCCTGACGCTCGTACTGCCTGGTGCCGCTCTGACGCTCGCGGCGCTTGACCACCACACGACTCTTGTCGATGTTCAACGCTTGCGGAATGGCGGCCAGGGCATCGAACATCCGCGCCGAGGCTTTTTCCGGATCGATGGATTTCGGCGCGGCGTATTCCTGGACGTGGACCCAATCGTGATACAGGTCGATGGCCATGGAATATTCCGGCATGTCGGCATCGTAGACGCGGTAGCAATCGATGCCTTCGCGCTTGACCCACTTGCCCATTGCCTTGAGTTTCTTTTGCAGGCGGTTGGCAAACATCTGCCCGCCTTCGCTCAGGCGCGGCTGCTCGATCACGGGTGCCGGGGCTGGCGTTGGTTTGATCGGGTTGCCGTTTTTGTTGTACTTGCGCTCTTGCGGTTCGCTCGGCGCTTCATCGTAGGCCGCTTGCTCTCGCTCGGCCTGACGTTGTTCCGGGGTGCGACGCTCGCCGGTGACGAACTGATCCGGCAGCACCTTGATCAGCAGCAGCTTGCACGGCAACGCGCCGTTCCAGAATGAATACTGTTTGTGGCTGCGAATGCCCATGCGCTTGCCCAGGTCCGGCGCGCCGGTGAATACCGCCGCTTCCCAGTTCAGGCAGGCCTGGCGCAGGCGCTCGCCGAGGTTCTGATAAAGGTAGAGCAGGCTCGCCTCATCACCCAGACGCTCGCCGTAGGGAGGGTTGCAGATCACCAGGCCTTTCTGGTTCTGGTCGGGACGCGGCTCGAAGGTCGCGACTTCGCCTTGATAGATCTTGATCCACTCGCTGAGGCCGGCACGCTCGACGTTGTTGCGGCCCGGTTGAATCAGGCGCGGGTCGGCTTCGTATCCGCGAATCCACAGCGGTGGCTTGGCCAGACCGGCGGCGGCGCGCTCGGACGCTTCTTCGTGGAGCTTTTTCCACAACGCCGGTACATGACCGAGCCAGGCAGTGAAACCCCACTGTTCGCGACGCAGGTTCGGCGCGATGTCGGCAGCGATCATCGCCGCTTCCACCAGGAACGTACCGACACCGCACATCGGGTCAGCCAGCGCGCCGCCTTCAGCCGCGATACGCGGCCAGCCGGAACGGATCAGGATGGCGGCCGCGAGGTTTTCTTTCAGCGGCGCCGCGCCCTGCTGCAGGCGATAGCCGCGCTGGTGCAGGCTGTGGCCGGACAGGTCGAGGGAGAGAATCGCTTCGCCACGGTCCAGACGCAGGTGAATGCGCAGGTCCGGGTTGAGTTTGTCGATGGACGGGCGATCGCCTTGCGGGGTGCGCAGTTTGTCGACGATGGCATCCTTGACCTTCAAGGCGCCGAAGTGGGTGTTGTCGATGCCGGAGCCATGACCGCTGAATTCAACGGCCAGGGTGCCGTCATTGAGCATGTGGTCTTGCCACTCGATGTCGAGCACGCCGTGATAGAGGTCCTCGGCGTCTTTCATCGGGAAACGCTTGAGCACCAGCAGTACCCGGTTGGCCAGACGCGACCACAGGCACAGGCGATAAGCGGTTTCCATGGTGGCCATGCCGCGCACGGCAGAGGTGTGCTCACGTGCTTCCTCAAGGCCAAGCCCGACGGCTTCCTCGATGAGCAGGCCTTCAAGGCCTTTTGGACAAGTGAGGAAGAGTTCGAAACGATCGGACATGAGAATTCGGAGCCTTTGGCTGAGTGGCCCGACAACGCATTGCCGGACCGGTTTTCAATCAGGCGCTTTTCTCGAAGAGCGCCCGCGTGGCACGAAGGTGTGCCGTTCCACCCCTGCTGCCCGGGTTAAAGGAGCTTAGATGCAAGGACAGATAAAAAAGTTGATGCAATAAAATGTCATAAGTCGACCCTTCGTCGAATAGTCCTTCCCGGCAACGGGAGGCATTCTCACCAAAGGATTAACCTGATCATCCTGTGCAGGGCCGATCATACCGGGGTTTGCCTAAAAAAAACGCAGCGAACATCCGGTTACTTATGGCCTTAGCACATGAACAGTTACGTCCTTATGACAAAACGATCATTCCCTCGATGTGACGCATTGGTTAGAACTCCATACAGGTTGGCGTCGCAATGGCGCCAACACCTTGGCTCGTCACGCCGGCAACGAGCCCCCAACGGCAGAGTTTTTCTGCCAGACCTCAATTGAGGTCGACGCGATAAATACAGTCAACAAGTGAGGGCAACACCCTATGAGAAGACTTAAGCGTGATCCGTTGGAAAGAGCATTTTTGCGCGGATATCAATATGGCGTTGGTGGCAAATCCCGTGAGCTTTGCCCATTTACTCTACCGTCGGTACGTCAAGCCTGGATTAACGGCTGGCGAGAAGGACGCGGCGACAACTGGGACGGTATGACCGGCACTGCGGGAATCCACAGACTCAACGAACTTCACGCCGTCGGCTAACACAGGGCACATCACTCCGACACGACAATCTGATTACGTAACGCATTAACCACGCACGTCCCATCCGGACGGCGGGCTGCGGCCCAGGGGCTCCTTTAAAGGGGCCCTTTTTTATGCCTGTGAATTCCATTGTGGCGAGGGAGCTTGTCGGATCGCCACAAAAGCCCGATCCCCACAGGGATTAGCGCAGGGCAGCAATGGCGTCGACGGATTCGCGGATCAGCGCCGGGCCTTTGTAGATGAAGCCTGAGTAAATCTGCACCAGGCTCGCACCGGCGGTGATTTTCTCGGCCGCATGTTTGCCTTCCGTAATGCCACCGGCAGCAATGATCGGCAGGCGACCACCCAGCTCCGCCGCCAGCACCTTCACCGTGTGGGTGCTCTTGTCGCGAACCGGTGCGCCGGACAGACCGCCCGCCTCGTCACCATGCTCCATGCCTTCAACGCCCACGCGGCTCAGGGTGGTGTTGGTGGCGATGACCGCATCCATACCGGTTTCGATCAATGCCTGTGCGACCTGCGCGGTTTCTTCGTCGGTCATGTCCGGGGCGATCTTGATCGCCAGCGGTACGTGTTTACCGTGACGCAACGCCAGTTCCGCGCGGCGTGTGGCCAGGTCGGCCAGCAGTTGTTTGAGCGAGTCACCGAACTGCAGGCTGCGCAGGCCCGGCGTGTTCGGCGAGCTGACGTTGACCGTCACATAGCTGGCGTGGGCATAGACCTTGTCCAGGCAGATCAGGTAATCGTCAACCGCGCGCTCGACCGGCGTATCGAAGTTCTTGCCAATATTGATACCGAGCACGCCCTTGTACTTGGCCGCCGCCACACGGGTCAGCAGGTGATCGACGCCGAGGTTGTTGAAGCCCATGCGATTGATGATCGCCTCGGCTTCCGGCAAACGGAACAGCCGTGGCTTCGGGTTACCCGGTTGGGGACGCGGGGTGATGGTGCCGATTTCGACAAAACCGAAACCCAATTGGGCGAACCCATCAATGGCCGCGCCGTTCTTGTCCAGACCGGCCGCCAACCCCACCGGATTCGGAAAATCCAGGCCCATGACATTCACCGGTTTTTTCGCCGGCGCCTTGCACAGCAAGCCGTTGAGTCCCAGACGCCCTCCCGCACCGATCAGGTCCAGGGACAGATCGTGGGAAGTTTCCGGGGAAAGTTTGAACAACAGCTGACGGGCCAGGGTGTACATGGGCGGGTTTGACTCTGGGCTAATAAAAAGTGGCGGAGATTATAGCCGGCCCGGGAGGAAACGGGCGAGAAACCCGCTTAATTAGAGACCTGTAGTTGCGGCGATCAGTGCAGGCATCGCCCGTGAGCGTTTTTTGATAGTTCCACCAGCGCAGAGCGTCCAATGATCGATGCGACTGCAATGACGCAGTCTCTTTCCCTTTCACTGGATGAAAAAAATGCCTCTATCGCCCGCAGGTTTTCCGACATCAAGACTCCCGACTCAGCCCGACACCAACCTCTCGGCGCGGACTCCACGCAAAGACCACACGATAATCGAGATGGACAGCTACGTGTCGTCCGAACAGATCGGAACTGCCTTGGTGATGCAGGCTCCCTATCCGGACGGACCGGACAATAGCTCCGTAGTGGTTGAAATAGAGCCTGTGCTAGAGAGCATGGAGCGGAACCTGAATAAGATCATCGCAACTGAGTCCACCGGTCACGCTGTTCATTCGGCCAACCTTGCGCAAACCATTGATCAGCTCCTCGCTGGTGAAGTAGAGGGAGCAAAGAGCAATGCTCTCGACGGCTCAATCGAGCGATACATTGCTCACAAGTTCGACGAATTGGACTTTTTGGAACGAACAGATCAATCACCTGCAGCAACAATCCGACGCGCCCAAACCATCACCGACTCCCTCGGCGAACTGCTGGGCAAACTTGGCCGTAACGAGTTCGAAGGCGATCTCGGTCGCTGGGCCAGCAACCTGACGATTTCCGGCCTGCGTACCGGCCTTGTCGTGGGCACCCTGACAACGATTCGCCAGTTGATCGGATTCGCCCTGGAAAAAACCCTGCAATCGAGTGCCGCCTCGCCGCTGACACGCAATGTGATCGGTGCGATTTCACTGATGATTGGTCCTGCGCTGAACATCATTGGCGCGGTCAGGGATGAGTGCAACGGCACCGCAAATACCCAAACGCGCCTGGCCCGCCTCGCCACCCTCACGTTATCGATGGCCGCACTGGCAACGGCAGCAGCAGCGCCCCATGCGCTGCCGGCATTGGCTTCGTACGGTTCGCAAACGGCCTTTTACAGCTTCGCCTCCGATCTGGTGAATCTGTTCCTGCCGATCAGCGACAATTCGAACCCCAATGCGACAGGAACGGTAGCCACTGCAGGTCTGAATGGCGCCTTGCAGTTTCTGGCCTTTACAGCCATGAACCATACGGCGCCGAACTCCGGCCCCGGCTATGCGATGTCGGCGGGCAGTGCGCCGCCCACAGCCGATGAGGTGTTCGCGACACAACTTTCGGATTGGCTTGCACGCAACACCGAGGCCGCGGTCAGTGTCGAGCTGCCTGTGGAAAACCGGACCACCGAGATTCTCGAATCCCTGGCCCCGGTCATCGGCCATGATGTTTTACGCGGCACCTACAATGCTGGGGCCGACATCGCCAGCCAGGTCCTCGGTGGCGAAATCATGCATGCCCTTCAACCGGAGAAAAACCCTGAGGGCTTCCGGATCAAGCTCATGCCGCCACGCATTCCCTCCGCGGAACACGTGGCCAACCAATTCCTGACCACCAATGCGATCCGCACCTCAATGAGCGAAACCATCATCACCGTTGTGGTTTCAGCCAGTCGCTACTTCTCCACACTGCCAATCTCCAAAGCCGAAGTCGATCACATCGTCAACGCGCTGGTTGCCGCAGTGGTGTTCGCGAGTCGTCCCGGGTTCGTATACGCCCACCAGGGAACGAAGCCTGCCGCCAATGTCTGACTGGTTTGACAGCGCAGCGTATTGGCTCACCAATCACTCTTTTCCCGCGCCTCATCCCCCATCGGCTCAAACACTTCTTTCATGAACGCCTTGACGAAAACATCCATGCTGAACGCCAGGCTGTTGGCACCACGCATTTCCTTGAAGAGCAGCGAGCCTTCCAGCTTCTCTTCTTTCAGGCGAACCAGTACCTGGAGGGTGACGGCCATCAGTTTCTGAGCCGTTGGATAGGCAGCAGATGTGCCGTCGGCGCTGCGCAACGAACGGAGAAAATCGTAGATCGTCTTGTCTCCTTGTCCCTCCATGGTTAACAGCAATTGATACAGGTGCTCGAACTCCGGGTCCGGGCGCCTGCTTTCAGATACGTTCTGCCCGGCAGCAAGAACACGTGATTCAAGCGTCTGCACCCCGCTCTCCTGCACGGGCGCGCCATGATTCATCAGGTGATCAATCTTCATGGCTGACTCCATCGGCCACGCGCGCGCCAAAGGTCGAACACAGCGTTGTCAGCGCCTGGACTGCGGCCTGGTCCAAAGCACCAGCCCAGTCCGGGAGTTTCTCGACGCTCGCCAACAACCTTGGCTCCAGACGCCTTTGGTTGGTTTCCACATCAAATTCGAGCAGTTGATCCGCGAGGCGCACCACATACCGCTCCTGTGGGTGATAGTCGAAGACCACTTCGCCGGACCACAGCCTGCACAGTCGCTTACGCAACTCATCACCCCGGGAACGGCAATGCATCGGCAGCAGCACTTGCAGCACAGCGCCCGAATCGCCCGTTTGCGTCGCCAGCCAGCGCTCGAGCATTTCGTCCAGCCACTCGGGACGACTCAACGCGTCTTCAAGTATTGCGCGAGCGGCCTGCGCAAGGTCTTTGCGTAATGTTTGCCCCAGCGCCTGCGACTCCAGCAAACCGTTCGCCAGATGCTCGACCGCGCGCAAGACGCCTTCGGCATAGCCTTGCTGAAACGCCTGGGCATGCACCGCTTCGGCATCACACCGGGCCTGGTCGACACAGTCACGGGCCCACCGCTGAGCCTGGCGTTGCAACGTGCGACGTTGCCGTGCGGCGATAATATCCTCGCGAGGCAGATGCACAGCATGGGAATCGGGGAGTTCAGTCAGGGTTCGGATAGCGTCGAGCATGCTGCACCGCCAAGAAGAAAAGAACTGGATCGGGTTCAGTGATCGGCCATTGCCTGGACAAGCTGACAACCGGTTCGGAAAATTGCAGGATCAGGCGTTCCAGCAACATCGGCGGCACCTGCTCGCGCCAGCTCCATAACGTATTGAGGCCGGCGGCTTCGACTTGCTCCAGGGGATCGGAGGCCCCCTTGATCGACGCGCCTCTTCGAGTGCCCAGCCTGTAACCGGCAAACCGGCGCAGCGATAACGGCAAGCGCAGCAGCGCGGCGCCTTGCGCCAGATCCGGCATCAAGCAATAAGCGCCAATCAGCCTTGCGATGTAGGGCAGCTCTCGCCAATGATCAATCCAAAGAGTCCCCATGGCTGACAGCGGTGTCGCAGGCCACGGACCTTGCAAATCAAGCCCTTCGAGCAGCATCCGGTCGAGCAGGCTGCGGGCCTCGGCCCCATCGAATTGCGACGGCAAAGACAGGCGCTGCGGGTGTAGATAACTCAGAGGTTCGGCGAGAATTCGCTGCAAACATTCAGCGTGCGCCATCACGCTGTCCTGTGCTCGATTGGCGATAGGCCCAGGCTGCACCAATGGCCAATAGCAATCCGCTCACCGCGGCTAACAACCACACCCACTGCGTGTGCCCTTGCGTCGCGATCACGGACGGTGCGACGTGCTGTGTCGGCGAACGTTTCGACAGCACCACGGAGATGTTCTCGTACTCCACCGCGGCAAAACTGTTCTTGAGAAAACGCTTGATGTCGGTGATCAGCAATTGCGGTTCGATATCGCGTTCATGGACGGCTACCGCCGAGAGATGAATCGGCGGTGACTTGCGCCCGCCTTCGCCGGCATCGAGGTCGTAACTGACATGGACCCGCGCTGAAACCACGCCTTCGAGCACACCCAGCGACTGTTCGATCCGCTGCTCCAGTGCCGAATACAACCGGGCTTTTTCGGCACGGGGCGAGGCCACCAGCGATTCGGCAGGAAACATCTCCGCCACTTGCAAACGTGGCCGGGAAGGCAACGAATAGAGGTTGAGCAAATCGACGGCGGCGGAAAAATCCACCTGATCGATTTTCACCGCGTAGCCGGTTTTACCGGCGTCGACTTTCACCGCGGCGATGTTGTTGCGTTGCAGAACGGAAAGCACTTCATTGGCCTGCTGCTGATCCAGCCCTTCAAGCAGACTCGGCTGCCGACAGCCAATCAACGCCACGCACATGACAACCAGTAAAGCCCTAACCTTCATGACGCACGCAACAGGGTTTCGGCCGTGCCTACCGCTTTGCGAACCAGCACGTTGAGCAAGTTGATGTCGACATTGTACTGCCCCACCTGCTCCTGCAACTGAGTCAGCACTTCAGGACTGGTGATATCCGGGTGCTGCATCAGCTGATTGATCGCCGAGACTTCCTGTTCGCTGTTGACCGCAGACCCGGCAAACGCTTCGATCAAGCGCGACTCGAGGGACACGATCGGTCCTTCCTGCGGACCACGCAACTCACTGAACGACGTACGCGCAATAAAGGGCTGGGAAATGTTCTGAATGGACATGCAAAGCACTCAAAAAGGCCATCGATCTACATCGATGGCCGACCGAAAAGAAGGAATCAACGCGCCGCCTGGATGATCGCCATGTCGATGTCCTTGAAGCCCTTGATCGTGTTGGTCTGGGCATTACGGAAAACCGTGTAGGACGAAAAGGCTGCCTGGTAGGCCGCCAGCTTCGTGGGGTCGGAAGCATCGTCCTTGAGTTCGTCCAGGGCCTTGTCCAGGGCTATCTTGAGATTTTCTGCACCGAGTTCGAACGCTGCGGCTTGACGCCCGAGAAAGTCGTCGGAAAAGTCGATCGGAATACCAATACCAGACATGAATCACCTATTAGTGTTGTGTTGGAAAATGCCAGGATGACGACGTCATCTTGATGTAGCCCTGCGGGCCGGTTTGAAACGACTTGTCACTCAGCGCATCGTCCTTGAGCTCGACTGTGAAATTCACGTAACGATCACCCCACTGCCGGTAAAAACTGTCGACATAACGGCGAGCGGCGGCCAGTTCGGAGTCCTGCAGGTTGCCCGTCACGGCGAACGAGACACTGCCCTCTTGCTCCGAGCGGTTGAACCCCAGTGAAAGACGTTGCAGCCCTTCCTGCGCCAGGTCGGCCAGCAGGTTGTCATCCTGCACTTGCAGGGTGATGTCTCGGGCATAGGGTGCGGCCGCGAGCAGTGCATCGATCAGCTTCGCTTGCCTCTGAGGTGTCAGCAGATTGCGTTGGGCGCTGAGCAGCAGGCGCGGTATCGAGGGTTCCTTGAGATCAAGAGCGTGCCAGGCCAGTTGCGGGTCATGCTCGATCAGCAACTGCTCCAGTCGACGGCGCTCCTGGTCCGTCACCAACACTTTGCCGCTCAGTACGTTGTGGCGCACCAGCACCTGCCGACTCCAACCGGCATCACGCTCGGAGGCCACGAAGACATAGATTGAATTGTCACGGCCGCTCAACACCCGGGCTTCGGCACTGGCTCCGGCAATCAACGCACGGATATCGGTTTCAGGTGCCGGTTTTGGCACCGATAAGAGACTGGTTGTGGCGACCAACGCGACGAGCGCCAGCCCACCGGCGATCCATCGAGTCAATGGGTTACGCCACCACGCAGGCTGGAACGTTTCGGATGAAACGCAGACTGGCTGTCCGAGCACTTCTGGTGCCCAGGTCTGGTCGTCAGGGCGCAAGGCGATGTGCAGGCCGCCGATCTGCACCCTGCACTGGAAGGCGCAATGGCGGATCTCTGCGCAGTCGTCGAGCAACCGAACCGGCAAGCCATCGGGCGTCGCCTGATCGGCCAGCACCTCGAAATTGCAGCCTCCCTCCTCCAGGGGAACGAAGACTGCGTCGGCAGGAACACTGGCAGTCAGCGCCCCCTGCCCCAACAGATCCACAGCCCCGACCACGAACAATGTGGTGGTGTCGCCGAGGGGAAATTCGCATCCCTGCAGCGGACCGTTGAGTATCCGTAATACGCAGGGCTGTCGGGCGGAGTCTGTCACCGGTCAAGCTCCAGAGCTGTGAAATTGAGCAGGCATGTTAGAAAGGCTGATCGCGGGATTCCTGATCGAATTCTGCCGATTGCGCTCTACGGAGGATCAGAATCCGCGGGCAGCCTTCCCTTGGCCCGCCACTATCGCGTCTGGATAAACACCTGATAGCGCTGCCAGACCTTGCGCGCGTAGCGAAGACGCGCGGCTTGCCGATGGGGAGAATTGCCGGCGTTGTACGCGCCCACCGCGGTCCAGTTGTAGCCGTAACGGGCGACAAAATCGGCGAGCACCGATGCACCGACTTCGACCGACAGGCAAGGCTCATCCAGCAAGCGCTGTTCGGTAATACCCTGTTCGCCAAGTCGAGGTAGATGATGGCTGTTGATTTGCATCAAGCCGATGTCGTGGCTGCCGTCCTTGTTGTAATTCATCGCTCGCGCCGACTGGCCCGACTCCACCTCGGCGATCGCCTGGAGCAGTTCCGGCTCAATGGCATGCTTCTCGCCAGCCGAATGCCAGCAAAACGCATGGGCGGACCCGGAACCAAGACACACCAACATAAGGATCGGTTTGAATGTGCGCCGACTCATGCCAGAGATCGCCAGCGATCAAGCACAGGCGACGGCTCAACGCCCTGCAAGGTTGGTCGCCCCATCAGCACGACCTCTGCGCCGTTGCCTGCCAGTGCAATACGGTCCTTGAATATCTTCGCCCGCACACACTCGGGGTCATGCCGCAGGCACTTTTCCAGACTTTGCGCCGCCTGCTCGGTCCGTCGCCAAAACCAGTGATGCCAGGCGTAGAAAAAATGAACATCGGCCTGTTCGGCGCCCAGTAGACAACGTCGAAAAAGCACGTTCGCAGCGTCCTCGCACCCACGAAGGCTGGTCAGCAGGGCAAGACGCACAAGCGCTTGCGCGCTGGCGGGTTCCAGCGCCATGGCTCTGGAAATCGCGGACCTCGCCTCATCAATGGCATGCCCCTGCTCGCACAAACCAAGCATGGCCTTCCCCAGCCAGGCATCCGCCAACCCGCACCAGGCCGCTGCGTAATTGGCGGCCAACTGCAAACAGTACCGAAACTGCACAAGGGCATCGCGCAGACTTTGTGGAGTGTGTTGCTGCACGCTGCACAAACCACGCAGATAGGCCACGGCGGCCGGGTAGGAAGCACAGGCATCACCGACAGGACGCAAGCCGGGAATGCGCTGCGCCAACAGACACGTCAACGCACCCAGCGCCTCCGCCGGATCACCGGCGTCCAATGTCTGCCCATGCAGCAACACATGATCACGGCCACGGATCAGCTCGACCGACCACAGCGCTCGTTCGCTCGTGCCGGAACCGCGCCCGCTCAAACAGTAGTCGACAGGCAATTGCCCAGCCAGCGCCCGCACCTCGACCGGTTGGCCGTAAGCCGCCATCAATCCCGAGGGAATGACGTGCAATGCCTCGCCGAACGCCGTGGTCAACTGACGAATCATCGCATCCTGCAAATCCAGAGCGGGCCCCTCGTCGAGATGGCGAAATGGCAGAACGGCCAGCGTCGGTGCCGCAACCTTTGCGTGGCCAGGCGTGTCCAGTGCGACAACCGCGCAGGTAAAGCGATAACCCTGGCCGTACACGGTCGCAATGAAATCCTTGTTCTCCTTGAGCAACTTGCGTAACGCGTAAATACAACGGGTCAACGACTCTTCAGCGGCATCGGTTTCGGGCCATACACGGTCCAGCAAGTGGTCCTTGCTGATCACCGTGCCCGCCGAACCGAGCAGCAGACGTAAAACACTCAACTCTTTTGGGGGGACGTGGACGCCTTGTCCATCTCGCATCAGCGTTCCATCGCTTTGCAGTTGCCAGTGGTCAAAAACGTACGACGGGACCGGCGATTGATCAGTGGCACTGTCCATACTTTGAGACTTCTCTATAGAAAGGTACTGAAACGCAATCGAGCCTGAGAAGGGACAGGCTCGAGATAACAAGCTGCGTGACTATAGGAAGTTGAGTGGGGGGATTCCGTAAGACAGGCGTACGTATCGCCCGGTGAATACACGACTTAATTTGTAGGAAAAACACCACTCAATAACTAGGCGTTAAGGAATTTAATGAATGCGATCCAAAGACCTGGCTGTAGCGTTGACCAACTCACAAATATCACCCACCGTCTTCCACTGTTCTACGCCCTCCTCTGGCAGATCAATACCGAACGCCTCATTCAAAGCCATGACGATTTCAACCACGCCCACTGAATCCACATACAAGTCTTCGACCAATCGTGAATGAATCTCGATGGTCGTCCAACTGACCGAAAAATAATCTGATAAAACCTTTTTCACTTGGCGCTCAAGCCCTGACTCATCCGTCAAAAAATCAGACATTCATTCCTCCGACACAAAAAAACAGGCGCGACTTAGGTTAAAACGAACCCGTGTCACGCCTGCCAAAAATCAAGATTGAATTACCCACTCACAATCATCGAATCTGCATCAAAAACTCAACATCGCCTTCAACATGTCTGAAAACTGATTCAGATGCGAAGACAACGTCTTGTTAAAGTTATCGTGATAGGAGTTGGCATTCGAATACTTCTGCGTCAACGACTGCAATGTGTTCTTGATGCGTTCTTCCTGGGCATTGAAGCCGGTTTGCCAGGCCTGGAATCTGGCGGTATCCCATCTCACGATCGTTCCCGTCCCTGGCACACTGTCCTTCATCGTCAAGAGCGGTGTGAGGTCGATGACTACACAATAAGTGCCGTCAGCGTTCTGTTTCAGGCAACTAGCAGGAAGGCCCAAGGCTTCCCGCCACTTCTCCGCCTCCTCCCTGCTCGCGCCTTCCCTGCCGGGCTCGGGGAATAGCACTGAGCCAGGATTGGGGTGTGAGTATTTCTGGATCAGGGCATCCAGAGCCGCTCGCAATGCGGGTGCATTGAGATCCACTTCCTTGCCGTCGTTGGCCCCCACGATCCAGTCTTTCAACTTCGCGGTAATTTCCTTATTGAAGTCGGAAAAGAAGTCTGAATAGGCCGTAAAGATGTGCTCATACCCGGCCAGGTAACCGTTTTTAATCAAGTCGATGAGTTCGAGCAGTTTGTCGAAAAAATCGTTGGATGAATTTATTTCAGAATTGAATGAACCGGCGATTTCGACCGGCTTCTGATTTCTATTCAGGTCAACCAGAATACGGACTTGCTCAGCGTAAAGTTGCTCGCGCTGTTCCATCGGCAGTGTTTCGAGGCAATGGGCAAACACACGCCCACACTGTTTAAGCTGCTGCGCCCACATTTGCCATCGAATGCGTTTTGCCTCGGTCTGCTCAACAAATTCGGATGACGTGAATTCGGCTGACCCGCCCTCCCCCTCCTTGGCAATTCCCGCAGAGCACTTGAGCATATTGTCGTGATTGCGATTCAGTGTTTTTAGCGAGCGTTCGAGCAACTGCGCAAGGGAAAATGCAGCATGAAGCTCGATGGGCATTTCAGGCGGCGGCGGTGCTTCAGCATTGAGGTTTAAGTCTGCTGCTGGCCTATTCGTTGGAGGGGTGAAATCTGGAATTCTCATATGGGTTTTCTCACTCAAACGCTTTTGATGACATCAATACGCGATTGCAAAATCTGCATCACCATATCCATGAGTTTCTGCAACAGCGCGCCGTCGGCCGAGTCTTTCTGGCCGATCTCGTCACTCAAGCTTTTCTGAGTGTTTTGTGCACTTTGCTGCAAGACTTCCTCTTCCCGCGCAGCGTGCTCGCTCATGCGAACCATGCTGGACACGACCTGACTCAGGCTCATTGCCATTGCACTGAGCGTACGACCGATTTCGAGTTTTTTCTCAATGCCCTTGATGCCCATGTGGCTCAGCCAGTCGGAGGACTGAGCGATCTTCTGCGCCTTGAGGATTTCCCGGTCGAACCATGCCTGCTCCTGAGGTGTCAGCGTTGAACCCTTGGGTTTGAAGTCGACGGAAATCGTTCGGCCGAAATCATCGAAGGTCTTTATCTTGTAAGTGGTTTGCGGGTCCCAGTCATCGCGGGAGCGATGTTGCTTGAGGTCACGCTCAAGGTTGTTGGCGTCCAGCGCGTTGCGTTTGTGCAGGTTGATATCCGCATGTTTAAGGCCATGACCTTGAAGGGTCTTAAACATGGCAAAACCGGCGATTACACCGGACACCACCGCAGCAGTAACGGCGCTGTGAAAGGCCGCATTGCCGGATTCGATAATGGCCGCACCCTGAGCCTTGGCTGCATCCGCGGCCATGACACCAAAATGCCCGCGCAACTGCGCGTTGACGACCCGCGCAACATTCAACGCAATAATCGCCACGATCAATACGTTTGCGTGTTTTTCCCAGGCACCCGGATCAAACATCAACTCATTACGTTCGTCTTCTCTGAGTTTCGTCAGGGCAACGGTAAAGTCTTGCCAGTCCGACTCTGTGGGCTGGCGGGTGTTGATTGCAGCTTCGAGCTCCGCCGCCGTAGGCGCTATGAAGCTCGCCTTCTGAAGCACTTGCTGTGCGGTGACCTGGTTGATTAACGCCGTATCCGAGAGCCGTTTACCTTTGAGTTCTTTCGAGAATTGCTCCTGGGTAATCAACTCGCTCAACCCTGCGCCGTTCACTGGATCGGGAGTCAATGTCGCTGGAACGGGCCGGGACATGGTGTGAATGGTAGCCATGAAAAATTACCTTCTTATCCGTGAGTTCAAACGTGCCTGGCCATGTACTGGCTGACGGAATGACTGCGTTGCAGGTCGGCAAGCAGCTGCTCGATCTGTCGGGTGCGGCCCTGCATTGTCTGGCCGTAGTCCTCGACCAATCGAGAGAGGTAGGAAGTGATCTCTTCGCTGACCGCCATCCGTACCCGCACATCAGCCAGATGCACAGCGGCCTGGGCCTGGTGATGGCCGCTTTTGATCTGCAACCCGCCTTGTACGGCCACATTGCTGAACTCGGTAACGGCCTGAGCCGTCTGCAGATTGGCGGCGTATCGGGCCAGGGACACGGCATCGGCACCGTTGGTGATAAAGCTGCGCAGTTGGGTCAGCATCTGCGTCAACGATTGACTGACCGATGAACCCAGCTGCTTGAATGCCTGCATGGCCGCAGGCGTGGCGTTGGCGATCATGGAGAACAGTTTCGAAGCGATGGCGCCGACCATCGGCCCGATCACCTGCGCCCCGACCACCGCCACCAATGCAACAGCGGCCAGCGTTGCGGCGATGCCCTGGATCATGCCGAGAATTTGCGCGATGTCTTTAGCGGTTTCCGGGTCGACACCGAACGTCACCAGCAATTTTGTATAAAGCTCGGTGAACAGCTTGATCGCTTCCTGCATCACAGTTGTCAGCGGCTTCATGGCTTCGGCCATGAATGACACGCCGGTCGCTTGCTCAATCGCCGAGTCGGAAATCATCACCGCCGCGCCAATAACGCCCACTGCGATCAGCACCGGGTTGGCGGTCAACACGCCCGCAGCGATGGTCGCAACAGTCAATATCGCACCGACAATCTTGCCAATGCAGCCCATGGTCTTCTGCAGCGCTTCGGCCTTGCGCACCTCTTCCAGATACTTTTCCGACTCAAGCTTCATGTGTTCCTGAAGCCTGGCTTGCAGCTCCAGAAACAACTCCTGATTGAGCTCCTCCTTGGCCTGTGCCGACTCGCCGAGCAACTCGATAATCTTCAAGCGATTGAGCAGCGCCAAGGCGCTGCTGCTCAGCGCCTTTTCGCTGGACTCCTTCACCGACGGCCCAGCGAGTCCGGCGTCCTGAACCTTCACGGTTACCGCAGCCAGCGTTCTGGCGCAGGCATTGGCGACCTCGATCAACTTCAAGTGGGCATCGGCCGCTTTTTGCAGCGTCTGGGTATGACCTGCCAGCTCACCTTTAAGCTTGTCGCGCAGCGCCAGTTCCTCGGCGTACTCCGGTGATTCAGGATCCAGCCCCGCCAACCGTGCTTCGCTTGCATCCAGCAAACCTTGGGCACGCAGAACCCGTTCCTGTAATTGATCGAGGTGCTCCTGACTGCTTCCGACCTGGCCCTCGGCAGCCTCTAGCGCCTCGACGGCGGCGGCGTATTCAGCGGCCAGTTTTTCATGCCCCTGCTGCCTGGCACCGGCCATGCTTTGCAGCATCGCCAGGCGATTTTTCAGTTTGTTGGCATCGACCTCACCGAGCAGCTCACTGATCATCGCCATCAACAGCGTGAACAGATCACCGTTGGTTTCCTGTTTGTTGCCATCGGCGCGCGGTGGTGGTGCATACAGCACGGGTCTGCCCGCACTGGCGACGTTTGGGCCAGGCTGACCTTCGTAGCTCACCGACCTCAGGTCGGCCAACGCCTTTCGGCCGGCCTCCTGATAATCCGGCCTCGCGGTGGCCTGACTGGCCGCCTTGCCATATTTTTCAAAGGCCTCGGTTCGAGCTATCGGGCTCGAAACGGCCGAGGTAAAAGTACTTCTGATTTCACTCATGCTCAGTCTCCGAACATTCCTTTTCAATTTGACTCAAAGTGTCGAGATACACCTGAGCCTGTTCACGCAAATCGTCTTCCATGGCTTGTTCAAGCACATACTCGAAACACAACCGGGCCTTGCCGATCTTGCCCAGCGCCAGGTGGCACTGGCCGGTGTACAGCATCGGCCGGTAGTCGTTCTTGCCCTGGGCGAAGGCGATCGCGTACAGGTCGATCGCTTTCTGGTGGTCGTCCTTGAGTTGGTGCACAGCGGCCAACCCCATCCAGTAATGGCTGTTGCTCAAGTCGTAGATGCACAGGAAGTGGAAGAACTTTTGTGCATCGTCCAGCCGCCCCTGTTCGTAGAACTGGAACGCGAAGGCATAGAGACTGTTCATGTGCTCGTCACTGATGCCTTGCACGTCTTTCAATGCCGCGCCACCGAGCACTGCTTCCACGACGTCGAGGGCCACTTGTTCATCGGGTTGTTTATCGCGACTCATCAGCCACACTCCTGAAAAACGTCAGCGTTGCTGACGACTGCATTGAGCCAAAGCGCCGGTGAGCACGCTGCCAAATTGCGCTCATGCCGGCGTTCGGAAGAAAAGGGAAAGATGGGAAATCAGGCGTTCTCGACTTGCTCGAGCCAGATCAACAGACGCAGGACTTCTTCGACTTCCTGGACCTGGAGGAAGCTGTAGCGCTGGTGGGTCTTGAAGATCCGCCGGGCCAGGGCGATGTCGTTGATCACCGGCACACCGACCTCCTTGGCATAGGCTCGAACGGCCAGGGCACGCTGATTGGTTTCCATCAGGGAGATAAACGGCAGCACGGTGATTTCCGGACGGAAATACACCCCGATGGCGATATGGGTCGGGTTGGCGATGATCATCCGTGAGCTGCGTACATCGGACTTGATCTGCTCCGACAGCAGCTCCCGATGCAAGTCACGACGGCGTCCCTTGATTTCCGGGTTGCCGTCCTGCTCCTTGTGTTCACGCTTGACCGCGTCCTTGTCCATCATCTGATCTTTCATGAACAGCCAGTATTCGCAGAGCGCATCCAGCACGACGATCAGCAGCACGCAGCCGAGGAATGCCAGCACCAACACCAGCAGCAAATGCCCCCAGATAGCGAACAGATCCGGGGCCTGGGCGAACAACTGGGCAAACACCAGTTGACGCTGGGTGATCCAGACAATCCACAGCGCCAGGGCAAAACTGCCCAGGTACAGCAGCGCTTTCACGGTGTCCTTGACGGTGCGCATGCTGAACAGTTTTTTAAAGCCATTGATCGGATTCAACGCGCCGAGATTGAGCTTCAAGGCTTCGCTGGCCAGGGCGAAACCGCTTTGCAACAGCGCAGGCAATGCGCTGGTCAACACGCACACCAGCAGCAACGGCAACAAGGCCTTGAGCCCGACCAGCACCAGCATCGCCGAATACGCTTGCAGGTCCATGTCAAAGTCATTGGCGATGATCCGCCGATAGACTTCCATGACCTCAAACAGTGAACTGTTGAACACCATGTAGGTGATGGCGCAGAGGGTCAGGCAGGTGATCACCAGGTCCTTGGCCTTGAACGTCTGGCCTTTGCGGGAGGCATCGCGCAGCCGCTTGGCGGTGGGTTTCTCAGTTTTCGAGGCGCTGGACGACATCGACGGCCTCCCCTTCACGGCCCAGATAATGTTCCAGCCCTTGGGATTTGGCGCCCAGGCGCAGGACTTCGTCCGGCAGGTGCACGCCGAAATACAGCATCAACACCACCAGTGCCACCAGGCTCTTGACCGTCAGCGACACCGAGAACGCGTTCATTTGCGGCGCATACCGCGAGAGCAAACCGAGCAGCGCTTCGCTGACCAACAACGTGGCCACCACCGGGGCGCTGATCACCAGGGTCTTGCTGACCAGTGCATCCAGCAGGCTAAAAATCGCTGTCAGGTGCATTTCGCAACCGTTGACCGGCGTGCAAATGCGATAGCTGTGGCCGACGGTTTCGAGCATCAGCAACATGCCACCACCTTCGAGATAAACCACGGCGGCAAACAACTGGAGAAAATTCGCCAGCTCCGAGGTATCGACGCCGTTGGCCGGGTCCACGGTGCTGCTGAGCATGGCCCCTCGCTGGTTGTCGATCAGGTTGCCCATGGCGTGCAACACCCAGAATGGCCAGCACAGCAAGCATCCCAGCACCACGCCGATGCCGGCCTCGCGCAACACCAGACCGAAAAACGCCAAACCGTCGAGCGCCGGCAACGGCACGCCCACATAGGCCCAGAACCCTGTCGCCACCAGCACGATGACCGCCTGGCGTGGCGCCCCCGTGAGCACACCGCTGTTGAGAAACGGCAACATGAAAAAAATCGGCGCCAGGCGCGCCACTCCCAGGATGGCGGCGGCGAACCAGGCATACAGGTCGAAAAACAACGTGACCGACATCGCGCTAGCCCAGCGCCAGGCGGATGACTTCGCGGCTGAAATCGAGCAGGGTTTCCCCATACCAACCCGACAGCAGGAACAGGCACGCGGCGACGGCCAGCAGCTTGAAACCGAACGGCAGGGTCTGCTCCTGCAACTGCGTCACGGTCTGGATCAAGCCGACCACCAGGCCAACCACCGTGGCGACAATGATCGGCCAGGCCACCATCAACAGAATCAGGTACAGGGTTTTGTTGCCGGCATAGACCAGATCGTTCATCGGCCGCTCCTACGCCAGCAAGGTCAGGTATTGCTTGACCAGTCCGGTCGACAGCAACGCCCAGCCGTCCAGTGCCACAAACAACACCAGTTTGATCGGTACCGAAATGATCACCGGGCTCATCATCATCATGCCCAGCGCCAGCAGAATGCTGGAAATCACCAGATCGACGATGACGAACGGCAAGTACAGATAGAAGCCGATCTTGAAGGCGCTTTTGATTTCACTCAGCGCGTAGGCCGGCAACAGGGAAAACAGCGACGGCGTGAGTGCTTCATCGGCGGGCAGCCCGGCGTCGGTTTCACTCTGAACCGCTTGGGCACGCTCGAAAAACAGCGCCAGCTCCGGGTCGGTGTATTTGCGCAGGTATGCCTTGTAGCCCCCCAACCCGTTCTCGGCGAAATTCACCACCGACCCGATATCGGTAAAGGCCACCTGTTCTTCCTTGTAATAGCCATAGCCTTGTTTCATCACCGGCGTCATCACGAAAATCGCCAGCATCAAGGCAATCGCATTGAGGGCCATGTTCGACGGCACCTGCTGCAAGCCCAGGGCGTTACGCACGATGACAAAGACTATGGAAAATTTGATGTAGCAGGTGCCGGCCGCCACCAGAAACGGCAACAGCGAAGCGAATGCCAACAGGGCAATCAGCGAAACATCATTCATCGCGACTGTTCCGAAACAGTGTCCCGATAGACCTCGATCAATTCGACACCCAATTGCCCGTCCAGCTGCACCAGCTCGCCCCGGGCCACACGCTTGCCATTGGCGCGAACCTCGATGTGTCGCGCGGCATCGTCGGCCAGTGGAATCAGTTGCCCATCGACAATCTGCGACAGCGTGGCGAGGTCGATGTCATGGGTCGCGAGAATGAACTCCAAACGCACGGATAAAGCGTCGAGCTCGACCTGCGCAGGGGCTTCGATCACGGCCTGCGAATGGGCATCGGTATCAGTCGATTGCATGAGTAGTCCTTGTTCAGTAAAGGTAAAAGCGCCGATGCATCGCTGCGCCACGAAGCCGTGTTGAGCGCGCTGGGTGATGCGCAGGACATCGCCTTCGTTCAGTCGGATCCGGCTCGCAGGGTCAAGGTGACTGACACCCAGTTTCAACGTCAGGCACAGCGGTAAATCATTCAGCCAGGCGCTGGGGTTCAAGGGTTCGCTGGCGGCACGGGCCAATGGCAACCGCGTGACCCAAACGCGCCCCTGAGGTGTTTCGAGCCACGGCACGCTGTGGGTCGGCAACACCAGTGGATCGACCAGCGCGACATCGCTCAGCGTTTGGTAGTGCAGCTCGTCCAGCGCCAGCAGTAATGGCTGTGGCACGGCCCGGAACAGGCCGGCAATGCTCGTCAACGGGGTCTCGACCGTCAGCAGTGCCTGCAACTGTGGGAGCGAGTGATGTAACCATTCGCGGGCCAGGATCAGACCGTGCCACTCCCCTGCTTCGTACCCCGCGCTAAATCGCAAATAACCGGGCATGCGTGGTAGACCATCGCAACCAGCGTCATGGCCGGCACCCCGCCAGCGCTCGACCGACCGCGCGCGGGCATGAGCCGCCGGATCGACCTGGCGCAACTTCAGTACGCTCATGCGGGAAGCTCTGACTGCTCGCCCTGCTCGTCTTCCGGCGACTGCTGTGAGTCCTGCCGCTGTTGCTCGCCGCCACTGTCAGTCAGTCGCCAGACCGGTTCACGAATCTGCTCGAATGGCACCTTGAGCTGATCAAAGACCAGGCCATTGCTGGGGCTCAGTTGCAGGCTGCGGGTGGGTTCGTCCGGCACTCGACTGATCGTTACTTGCCCGCTGGCGGTGCCTTTGTTGAACGGCACCTGCAGCAGGCCACGGTCCGTGCCCGGCAAGGTTTCGAGCCTCACATCGGCAGGCGGAACGGGTCGCAGTGTCGGGGCGGCCGGTGCAGTCGGTGGTAAATCCGTTACCGCGTGACGGGTGGTGGCGGGCGGCAGTTGCAGTGCCTGCGGCAAAGGCGGCTCAGCGGTAACGGGATGGGTGATTCGTTCGACAGGCGGCGATTCCTTGGTACTCGACGTACGTTCGATCAACGGCAGTGCCGCCGCGATCGACACGCGTTCGATGGACGGGCCTGGTGGCTGAGTTGGTCGACGCGGGTTCGCATCGGTGTCCCCGACTTTTCCCGGCACAGGCATTTCCACCCTGTCGACGGAAGGCTCAATAGACGCCTTCATCTGAGGCGGCAGTGGCTGGATCGGTCGGTCGGCTTGGGCATAAGTCGTCGCCAGCGGAACAGGCGGTGGCGCTTTGTGGTGCACGGTCTCTGCCCTCCCATGGACATCGCTCATCAATTGCGATGCCTGTGCGCCGTCCAGTTTCATTGTCGATCGTTGACGCTGAATCAGCGCCGCCAGAAGATCCAGCACGCCTTGCGGCAGGTCTTCCTCCTGCACCGGTACCAGCGTGTCCCGCAGTTCATCCATCGAACCGTCGGTAACCGGATCCAGGACTTGAACCGGTATAGGTGAAATGACTGATACATCGCTCATCGCCGCACTCCGCTCATCTCTTCTATCTCTCGTTCTTCCCGGCGCACCTGATCCAGCCTTTGCACGCGCAACAGCTGCTGGACAGACCGTTGGTATTTGTCGTGTTTGCCCTGCAAGAAACGCAATTGCTCGCGCTGCGCTTGCAACTGTTGCTCGACCTGCCGGCACTGCTGATCCACGCGGTCACGCTCGACACGCAACAGATCGAGCTGGCGACGGATCACGGCCTGCCTGCGCAGCAGCGCCAAGAGTTGGCCGTAATCCAGCACGCAGTCGTTCGCCCGATGGCTGGCCAACAGACGTTGCAGCGACGCCTCTTGCCCGTCGAAACCGGCCCGCTCCCGCATCAGCGGTTGCAGTTGCTGTTGGGTACGCAGCAACGCTTGTTCGCCGCGTTGCCGACGGAACTGACTGAACGCCAACAGGCGCCGCCGATCAGCCAATGAGTTCATGCAAACTCCGCAGGGTTTCGTCCGGTTCGCAGCATTCGTCCGTCGGCTGACGCAGCCATCGGGTGAGGGCTTCGCGGCGCTGCAGGGCGTGGTCGTTGGCGGCGTCCGCGCCCTGGGTGTACTCGCCCATGTCGAGGAAAATCTGCAACTGCTCAAGGCGCGCCAGCGTTTCGCGGGTCGACGCCGCCAGTTGCTGCAACTGGGGCGTGGTGACCTGGGTCGCCACGCGACTGACGCTGTGCAGCACATCGATTGCCGGGTAGTGACCTTTGGCCGCCAGGGCACGGCTGAGGTAAATGTGGCCATCCAGAATGGAGCGGATCTCTTCGGCAATCGGATCAGGCTCATCGTCGCTTTCCAGCAAAACGGTGTACCAGGCCGTGATGCTGCCGGAGCCGGTCACACCCGGTCGCTCCAGCAAGCGCGGCAAGGCATCGAACACCGAGGCCGGATAGCCGCGCCGCGCCGGTGCTTCACCGGCCGCCAGGGCCAGGTCGCGCCGCGCCCGGGCATAACGCGTCAACGAGTCCAGCAACAACACCACGCGCTGGCCCTGGTCGCGGAAGTACTCGGCGATAGCCGTGGCCTGAAGGGCCGAGTTGCAACGATCGACCGAGGAAAAATCCGACGTAGCAAACACCACCACACAACGGGAGCGTTTTTCGGACTGGCGCAAATGCTCGATGAACTCGGTCACCTCACGCCCGCGTTCGCCGATCAGACCGATGACAAAAACGTCAGCCTCGGTGTGGTTGATCAGCATGTTGATCAAGGTGGTTTTACCGGAGCCCGCGGCTGCAAAAATGCCGATGCGCTGACCGACACCGCAGGTCAGCAATCCGTCTATGACGCGAATGCCAGTACGCAATGGTTCTGCCACCGGGCGCCGCTGCTGGTAGGACGGCGGGTCAGCGTCCACGGGATAGTCTTGCCGGGCAACCGCTGTTGACGGCGCCAGGCGCTCGACGATGTTGCCCTGGGGATCGACCACGCTGCCGAGCAAGGCGTCACTGCAGGTCAGTTGCAGCGTCGCGCCGGTGGGCACGATCATCGACTCCCTGGACAAGCCCTTGGCATCACCGAGCAAACTGAGCAACACCGAGCCGGGCTTGAAGCCAATGACCTGCGCCCTCGCCGCGACCCCGGGCATGCGCCAATGACGACGGACTTCGCAGACCTCGCCAATCACAACATCGCCCAGCGCCGCTTCGATCAGGGGTCCGTTCAAACGCAGGGGATGAGCCGCATGCCGTTCCAGCCGGAGGGTCATCGGCGCAAGAGCTCGCACAGCGTTTCGGTGGCCTGCACGAAACCATCGAGGGCCTGGGCGAAATGCGGGGCATCGCTCAAGGCGTGAGCATTGGCCATCAATCGCAGTTCAAGGCGCTCCTGCACCACGCAAAGATGCAATTGCCCGGTGCGGGAAAACGCATTGCCTTCGAGCAAAAACTGCATCAGCTCGAAGGCGCAATGGTTCATGACATTCGGGCTCGCCTCTGCGACCACCGCCCAGACCCAGACATCGCCTTCGACCACCGCCACGCTGATATCGGGCAGGTTTTTCATTTGCATCTCAATGGTGCTGTGACTGTCGAAGTGCCCTATCTGACTGTCTTCGCAGCCACTGTGACGCAGCGCCTCGCGCAATAGATCAGCGATGTCCATCGGAATCATTTACAGGTTTTCCTTACAGCGTTTTGATGACATTGACGGAAACGGTCTCGGAGATTTCGCCGAACGACATCACGTCCAGCTCCCGGAAGCGTCCCTCGATGAGTTTCTTGATGTAGCGCCGCACATCGATCGAACACAGCAGCACCATGTCTTTTTGCGCAATGTGCAGGTTGTCCAGGCCGACACTCAGCCGGTCCATCAGCTCTTCCGACTCGGCCGGGTCCAGGTTGATAAAGCTGCCGCCCGAGGTTTGCCGAATCCCGCGCCGCACCACCTCTTCGAATTCCGGTGACAACAGCAGCACACGCAAGTCATTGCCTTGGGCAAATTTGTTGCTGATGTAGCGGGCCATCGTGCCGCGAACGTGTTCAACCAGCGCCAGCACGTCCTTTTCCCGCGATGCCCAATGGGCCAGTGATTCGAGAATGAGCTTCATGTTGCGCACGGAAATACGCTCGCCAATCAGCCGCTGCAGCACTTCGGCGATCTTCTGCACGGTGACGTGGCGATAGACTTCCTTGAGCAGGTCGGGGTAGCGCGCTTCCATTTCGTCGAGCAGTTGCTTGGTTTCCTGCACACCAAAAAACTCCTGGATGTTGCGCGCCAGCAGCGTGACCAGGCAGCGGTAGCATTCTTCGTCAGCGGGACGCAGGTGATAGCCCAACTGTTGCACCCGCTCGCGGTCGGTGGCGTTGACCCAGACACCGCCCAGACGATTGCTGTCGTTGCCGCGCACCAAGGCAAAACCCAAGGCTTCCAGCTCCGGCGAATAGTCGAGCAATCGCCAGTGATCGAAATGGATATCGAATTGCTCGGCACGGACTTCATTGATCAGCACCGCGACTTGAGAGGCCGGCAATGCGTCGCTGGCACGAAGCTGCGGTTCAGGAATACGCAAGCCGTAGTCGACGAAAAACTGGCTGCGAAAGCGCGCCGCCCAGCGCGCCCTGGTCAATTCTTCCAGGCGCGATGTCGGCACCAACAACATCAGGGCCACGGTTTCAGTGGCGACGTTGTCGACATCATCGAGCAATCCCGACTCGGGTTGCAGCGCGTCCTGGCCAGCAGGTGCAGCACGACTTTCACCCTGTCCGGCGGCTCTGGAAGATTTTCGATGGCGCATGAACACCACCAGCCCCAGCACGCCGGCAATCGACAAAAACGTTAACAGTGGAAAGCCGGGCAGCAGACCGACGCCCACCGCCAGCAGCGCTGTCACCCCTAGAACGAATGGATTACCGAGCATTTGCGCAAGCATGTTGCGCCCCAGGTTGCTGTCATCGCCGTTGACGCGGGTGACGATGAAACCGGCACCGATGGCAATCAGCAACGCCGGAATCTGCGCCACCAGGCCGTCGCCGATGGTCAGCAAGGTGTAGGTCGACAGCGCGGTGGACATGTCCATGCCCATTTGCCCGACACCAATGGCCATGCCGCCGATGAAGTTGACGAAAATAATGATGATGCCGGCAATCGCATCGCCCTTGATGAACTTCATCGCCCCGTCGAAGGAGCCGTACAACTGGCTTTCGCGCTCCAGTACGCTACGTTTTTCCCGGGCTTCTTCGGCGGTGATGGCGCCCGCTTTCAGGTCGCCGTCGATGCTCATCTGTTTACCCGGCATGCCGTCCAGGGAGAAGCGTGCTGCCACTTCGGCAACCCGCTCCGAACCTTTGGTGATCACGATGAACTGGACAATGGTAACGATGGAAAAAATCACGAAACCCACCACCAGACTTTCGCCGATCACGAATTCACCGAACGAGGCGATGATCTCGCCCGCATCGGCCTGGCTGAGGATCAGGCGGCTGGTGCTGATCGACAGCGCCAGGCGAAACAACGTGGTCAACAGCAGCAGGGCCGGGAATGTCGAATAGTTGAGGATGCGCTCGATGTAGAAAGAGCCCATGAACACCAGCAACGAAATGATGATGTTCAAGCCGATCAGAAAATCCACCAGCACCGTCGGCAAGGGAATGATCAGCATGGCGATGATCATCACCATCAACGACAGAATCAGCAGCTCCGGGCGAGCGCTGACATTGCGTAAAAACACATTGAGCATGGCAGGTCAGTTCCGGGAAAAAGTCATGGGCAACCGCCGAGACGTCGTCGTTCAATACATTCGTGGGCATAGCTAATGTCAGCCAGGCGTGTGAACTGTTCGGCCAGACGCTGCGGCGCCGCTTCATCGGCAAACAGTGGCAACGGCAATTGCAGACTGAGTCGACGCAGCGTTTGCAACACCGTCCCGCGCTCACGGTGAGGGCTCAACAACAGGCGTTCACCCAGCGCGCCGAGCAGCAGCTGATCGAGTTCGTCGGGGTAGGTCAGCAGCCCCATGAGCAATACCAGCCAGTCGGACTCCTCGGGGTTGTACCGGCAGATGAGTTCGTCGCCGAGCAGGCTGCCGATGAACAGGGCATCGGCTGATCGCAGTCGCTTGAGGTCGGCCAGCCTGGCCAGCAGGTCACCAAACTCCGCGCGCGAGCAACTCGGGTCCAGGGCACTGATGTCAGTGAGCAAGGCGTCTTCGATAAACACCAGCACGCTCATGCGTTTTGCCGCGCCGTACAGGGCAATCCAGTCCTGGTAGCAACTCACCGGGCCGTCGTCGGACTCGAGAAAATCCCGGTAGGTTTCGCGCAGCAAACCCGCACGTACAGCCATGCTCGCGCCGAACATCCGAGCTTTGAGGGCCGTGTTGATACCGGCATTCATTCGCTTGGGCGAAGCCTCGGCGAGCGCCGCCTGCAATGCCCGTTCGAGCCGCCGACGCGACCCGCCATCCAGCCGTTTGCGGCGCAACAATTCCCGCAGGACCAACACCAGATCGCTGTCATCCGGGAACAACCCGCGCAACTGCTGCAACAGCCAGGTAACAGGTTTGTCCGCCAGCCGTGCCAGGCTGAGCACCCGCTGCACCTTGGGCAGCGTGTCGTCGTCGAGCACGCGATCGAAGTTGTCGGTCAGGGTGTCCGACTTGAGTTCGAAATGCCGCCGGCTACGAAACTGCGCCAACGCCGCCGACATTTCGTCGCTGATCTGGACAAACCGCTGCGCAGCCGCCGCCGTTCCGCTGTCGTCCAGATCAAGGTCCGCCTCTGCCTGCGGCGCCGGTTGTTCAGCGGCTTTCTCGGCATTCAGCCGTGCCTGGGCCGCCCGCCCCCCCGTGGAAACCGGTGGCAGGATCATCATTGTGCAGCCCGCAAGTACGATCGACGCACACGCTCATGCTGCTGCGGGGTGAGTGGCTGCGGGGCCGGCTCCGTGACGGGTTCAAGGGCGTCGAGAATTTCCTTGGGTTGAATCAGGAAGACGCGCACCGTGTTGGCCGAGCGATTCTGGCGATAGCTGAACAAGCGTCCGATCCATGGAATCGAACCCAGGACCGGTATCCGCCCGATTTGCTCGCTGTGGTCATCGCGGGTGAAACCGCCCACCAACAGACTCTTGCCCTGGGGCACCCGCGCCACCGTGTTGATCCGCGTGCGTCCGACCGTGGGCAGTGCGTTCGGGCGCTCACCCTGGCCGGGGTTTTCCACTTCATTGCCGTCTTCGATATTGAGCGACATTTCCACCTCGTCGGCCTTGGCGAAACGCGGCAGGACACTGACCAGCGTGCCGTAGGTGACGTGCTGCAAATCGACACTGCGCTCCCCCACCAGCGGCGCATAGAACGTGCGGTTGTTGTCGAAGATCGCCGGCACGTTTTCCTGGGTCAGGATCACCGGTCGCGAAACCACGTTGGCCCGGTTGGTCCGCTCCAGCGCCATGACCTGGGTCACGAACGAAGCGCCATCGAGGGTGGTCGCCGAGCCCGCATTGAGCGAGGCGGAAAAGGTCCCGCCCGAATTGACGGTGCCCTGCCAATTGATGCCCAGTTGATTGAGTTCGTCCTTGTGCAGATCAATGATCCACAACGACAGCTCCACGTGGCGTTTGGGCGTGTCGAGCGCACTCACCAGGTTCTCGATGAAACGCACTTGCTCCGGCAAACCCTTGACCAACAGGCTATTGGTGTCGGGATAAGCCACCACCCGAATATTTCCGGCGGCCACATCCCGCGCAATAACGCGCGGCGCGGCCGGGTCTTGATCCGAAGGCGCACTGGCCAGGCCTTCGAGCGGAAATGCCGGCATCAGGCCTTGCGATCGCGGCGCAACGGCCTGGGCCACCGACGGTTCGACCTCGCGTTTTTCGCCGCGCAGCAATTGTTCGATCACGGTGGCCAGGCCGGGGATGGTCACCTTGTCATCGCGCAGCTCGTATTTGCGGTCGCTGACAAAGGTGTTGCGCACCTGGATAACGCCGATCTGCTGCTTGCCCAGCAACAGTTCCGAGCGCTGGTTATCCATCATCCCGGCCGCTTGCACCACCAGGTCGACATACATCGGCGGGCCCGACACATGGAACGTGCGCAGGCCGTCGTGGCGCAACGGGTAACGCTTGTCGTGCAGTCCGGAACGTTCAAGAAACGCCTGGAGCCTGGCGACGGTGAGGGTCTGCAGCGACATCATCGAGCTTTTGAATTCCGAGGCGTCGTACAGGTAAATCGCCTGGCCATCGGTGTACCAGATCAGGCCCATCTGCAAGCTGATCCGCTCAAAGGTGCGCTGTGGCGTGAGCAAATCGAACGTTCCGGAAACCCGCTTGACCGCGGCTGCCTTGCTGACGATCACCGGTTTGCCCAGCGGCCCCGACAGCTCACTGAAAAACGTACGCGCGCTCTGTTCACGGGCCTCGAACTGATAGATCGCGGACTGCGCGACAACCGGTGCGAACAGCAACGCTGCGCTCAGGCAGACGGGCAAAAGGGGGAAAGAGAACAATCGGCAGTTCATCGGCTCACTTGCCTGGAAGGTAGGTAATATCGGCCAGACTGCTGGGCGTGAAGCCCACCAGCTCGCGGATTTCCTTGGAGAAATGCGAAGAGGAGGCGAAACCGAACTCCAGCGCGACATCCGTCAGGGAGCCGTCCTGCTGGCTCATGTTCAGCAATGCCTGGGCCGTCCGCCAGCCACGCAAGGCGGGTTTGGCCGCTGTCCCCAGTGCCTGTCGACACAAGCGACGGAAATGTGAAACGGAGACGCCATAACGCTGCGCCAGCGTGGTCAGTTTTTCACTGTGGGTGCCCTGCTCCAGCAGGAAGCGCACCAGCCCATAGCTCTCGCAGTTGCGCAGTACGCCGGCAAACGCCTGATAGGCCGGGCCACCCGCCATGGCCTGCTCGATGTACCAGCGCTCAAGTGCTTTCTGCGACTGCGCGGCTGGATCAGCCATCGGCAGTGCCGCCCAAGGTGCATGGCCGGAGGGTTGGTCAACCAGCGCTTCACCCAGATCGATGAACACTTGCAACTTCACCAGCGACGCTTCTTGAATCGGACGGGTTTGCACACTGCCACTCACTTCGATGGCAGCGCTGATCGCAATCAACCCTTCCCACCCGACGGGCAGTTGGCAGGCCTTCGCACACTGAGGCGAGACCAGATACGCGGGGGATTGCCCGACACTCAGATGCAGCACCCGCTCGCTGAGACGGGCATCGGGGGAACCTGTGACGCGAAGTGATTCGATGGGCACGCCAACCTCCTTTGCAGCCTGACGTTAGGGGTCGGCAGGATGAAAGACATGGCGCGTTGAATCCTGATGTAAAACTGATGAACCCGGGATGGCATATGCCTTGCACCCGTTCAGGCATCAGCACACAGACCAACGACGGAATGTGTGCAAGGACAATGGCGTCGTCACGCGGCCTTGCGGGTTCAAGGGCTGGGGCGACGTTTTTTTTGAAGGTGCGAAATCGATGAACGAACCATCAGCCGGCCCTCTGGCCTGGGTCAACGGCAGCGATGCCCCGGAAAAGACCGAAATCAACCTCGGCTTCATGGCCCTGAGCGACTGCGCCTCGGTGGTTGTCGCCGCCACCCAGGGCTTCGCCCAACCCTACGGCCTGACGCTGAACCTCAAGCGCCAGTCGTCCTGGGCCAACCTGCGGGACAAACTGGTGAGCGGTGAACTCGATGCCGCCCACAGCCTGTACGGCTTGATCTACGCCGTGCATCTGGGCATCGGCGGCGTGGCGGCGACCGACATGGCCGTACTCATGGGCCTGAACCAGAACGGCCAGAGCATCAACCTCTCCCAGGGCTTGCAGACCCTTGGCGTGACCGGTCCTGAGGCACTTCACCGGCACGTGCACCAAACTCGCCCAAAACTGACGTTCGCCCAAACCTTTCCCACCGGCACCCACGCCATGTGGCTGTATTACTGGCTCGCCAGTCAGGGCATTCATCCGTTGCTGGAGGTCGACAGCGTGGTGGTACCGCCGCCACAAATGGTCGCGCACCTGCAGGCAGGGCGCATTGACGGTTTCTGCGTCGGCGAGCCGTGGTCCGCCAGCGCGGTGCAACAGGACCTCGGTTTTACCCTCGCCACCACCCAGACCATCTGGCCCGATCATCCGGAAAAAGTCCTCGGCTGCACCCGCGCCTTCGTCGAGCAATACCCCAACACCGCCCGGGCACTGGTGATGGCGATCCTCGAAGCGAGCCGTTTCATTGAAGACAGCGTCGAGAACCGTCGCAGCACCGCGCAATTGCTCAGCGCGCCGCAGTACCTCGACGCCCCGCTCGAATGCATCGAACCCCGTCTGCTGGGCGACTACGACGATGGCCTGGGCAATCGCTGGCAAGACCCGCACGCACTGCGCTTCCACGGCGAAGGTGAAGTGAACCTGCCGTACCTGTCCGACGGCATGTGGTTCATGACCCAGTTCCGTCGCTGGGGCTTGTTGCGCGATGATCCGGATTACCTCGCCGTGGCCCGCCAGGTTCAGCAACTGGATGTGTACCGAGACGCGGCGAGTGCCGTCGGTGTCGCGTCACTGGCCAAAGAAATGCGCAGCAGCCAGTTGATCGACGGCAAGGTCTGGGACGGTTCAGACCCCGCCGGCTATGCCCGCAGCTTCAAATTGCACGCCATGAGCGACAGCTCGCCCCGACTCGCCAGCCGCTGACAGGAGACTGCGAACATGTTGCGTATCCTGCTGATCAACGACACCGCCAAGAAAGTCGGACGCCTGAAAGCGGCCCTCACCGAAGCCGGCTTCGAGGTCATCGACGAATCAGGCCTGACCATCGACCTGCCCGAGCGCGTCGAAACGGTGCGTCCGGACGTGATTCTGATCGATACCGAGTCACCGAGCCGCGACGTCATGGAGCAAGTAGTGCTGGTCAGCCGCGACCAGCCACGGCCGATCGTGATGTTTACCGACGAGCACGACCCCGGCGTGATGCGCCAGGCGATCAAGTCCGGGGTCAGTGCCTACATCGTCGAGGGCATCCACGCCCAACGCTTGCAGCCGATTCTGGATGTCGCCATGGCGCGCTTCGAAAGCGATCAAGCCCTGCGTGCGCAGCTGCACGCCCGCGACCAGCAACTGGCGGAGCGCAAGCGCATAGAGCTGGCCAAGGGTCTGCTGATGAAAATGAAGGACTGCAACGAAGAAGAGGCCTACACCCTGATGCGCCGCCAGGCCATGAGCCGCCAGCAGAAGCTGATTCAGGTGGCGGAGCAGATTATTGCCATGAGTGAACTGCTCGGCTGACACGATCACTGTGGCGAGGGAGCTTGCTCCCGCTGGGCAGCGTAGCGGCCCCCTAAAGTTGCGGTCTCTGTGAATCTGGCACAACTCGGTTACAGGACGGCTTCGACGCCGAGCGGGAGCAAGCACCCTCGCCACAAAAGCGAACTATTGGCACAAATCTCGCAAAGAAATCCCCACAGGTAACCAACGGCGGTTGCCCAATCTACGACAAAGACGTCGCTCACCTCATTTGCCCCAAGGCGAATCAGGTGGCGGCGTTTTTTTGTTTTGGCTCCCGTTCGAGACTCCTATCAGCTGAGGTGCGCGATGAATTCAAGCTTCTGGAAATCCGGCCATACCCCGACCCTGTTCGCGGCGTTCCTCTATTTCGACCTGAGTTTCATGGTCTGGTACCTGCTCGGCCCCCTGGCAGTTCAGATTGCCGGTGACTTGCACCTGACCACCCAACAGCGCGGCATGGTCGTGGCCACGCCGATTCTGGCCGGCGCGATACTGCGCTTTGCCATGGGCATGCTGGCTGATCGCCTGTCACCAAAAACCGCCGGCCTGATTGGCCAGGTCATTGTGATCTGCGCATTGTTCGGTGCCTGGAAACTCGGCATCCACACCTACGAACAAGCACTGCTGCTGGGACTGTTCCTCGGCATGGCCGGCGCGTCCTTCGCCGTGGCTCTGCCGCTAGCGTCGCAGTGGTATCCGCCGCAGCACCAGGGCAAGGCGATGGGCATCGCCGGGGCCGGTAACTCAGGCACTGTCCTTGCCGCGCTGATTGCGCCGGTGCTGGCGGCCGCGTTTGGCTGGAGCAACGTGTTCGGCTTCGCCCTGATCCCGTTGATCCTGACCCTGATCGTGTTCGCCTGGCTGGCCAAGAATGCCCCTGAACGGCCGAAAGCCAAGTCGATGGCCGATTACTTCAAGGCCCTGGGCGACCGCGACAGCTGGTGGTTCATGTTCTTCTACAGCGTGACCTTCGGTGGCTTCATCGGCCTGGCCAGCGCCCTGCCCGGCTATTTCAACGACCAATATGGCCTGAACCCGGTAACCGCCGGTTACTACACCGCTGCCTGCGTGTTTGGTGGCAGCCTGATGCGACCACTGGGCGGTGCTTTGGCAGATCGCTTCGGTGGCATCCGCACCTTGCTGGGCATGTACACCGTCGCGGCGATCTGCATTGCAGCCGTGGGGTTCAACCTGCCAAGTTCCTACGCCGCCCTGGCGCTTTTCGTCTGCACCATGCTCGGTTTGGGTGCAGGCAACGGCGCGGTTTTCCAATTGGTCCCACAGCGTTTTCGCCGCGAAATCGGCGTCATGACCGGTTTGATCGGCATGGCCGGCGGAATCGGTGGCTTTGCCCTGGCAGCAGGCATGGGCGCGATCAAGCAAAGCACCGGCAGTTACCAGCTGGCGTTGTGGTTGTTCGCCAGCCTGGCGGTGCTCGCATGGTTCGGCCTGCACGGCGTGAAACGTCGCTGGAGAACCACCTGGGGTTCGGCAGCCGTGACTGCTGCGCGGGTTTGAGGTCTTAAATGAGCCTGCAACTGAGCTTCGCCGAAGCCAGCGCCACCGGCCCTCGCGAAGAGAATCAGGACGCCCTGCGTCTGGTGACGCCAGCCCCGGCGCTGGCGGCCAGCAAGGGTTACCTGTTCGCCATCGCCGACGGCGTCAGCCAGTGCGCCGATGGTGGCCTGGCAGCCCGTTCGACATTGCAGGCGCTCGCACTGGATTACTACGCCACCCCGGAAACCTGGGGCGTGGCACAAGCCCTTGATCGCCTGCTGCTGGCGCAAAACCGCTGGTTGCAGGCCAACGGTGGCGGGCAACCGCTGCTGACCACGGTGAGCGCTCTGGTGCTGCGTGGCAGGCGTTTTACTTTGGCTCACGTCGGCGATTGCCGGGTGTATCGCTGGCACGCCGAGCAATTGCAGCGCGTCAGCGAGGATCACGTCTGGGATCAACCGGGCATGCAGCATGTGCTCAAGCGAGCGCTGGGACTGGATCAACACCTGGTGCTGGATTTCCTCGACGGTGAATTGCGCCTGGATGAGAGCTTCGTGCTGCTCAGCGACGGCATCTGGGCGGTTCTCGGTGACACCGCGATCTCCGCGATCCTGCGCGATCAACCGGATCTCGAAAGCGCCGCGAAGACGCTGGTACATGCCGCGCACCTGGCCGGCAGCCAGGACAACGCCAGTGCGCTGCTGGTGCGGGTCGATGGCCTCGGTGAAACCAGTATTGGCGATGCCTTGATTCACCTGCAGCAATGGCCATTGCCGCCGGCCCTGAAACCCGGACAGGATTTCGAGGGCTGGCAGGTGGATGGGATACGCGGCCAGAGCCAGCAGTCGCTGCTCTATCGAGTGCGCGACAGTCAGCAACAACCGTGGCTGCTGAAAACCCTGCCCGGCCACCTGCACGACGATCATCGGGCCGGGCAAGCCTTGCTGTCGGAAGAATGGTTTCTCAAGCGTGTGGCAGGCCGGCATTTCCCTGAAGTCCATGCCGTCAGCCAGCGTCAGCATTTGTACTACGTGATGCGCGAATATTCCGGCACGACCCTGGCGCAGTTGCACGCGCAAACCGGCCCGCTGCCACTGGCCCAGTGGCAGGACCTGGCCGAACGCCTGCTAAAAGCGGTCGGCCTGCTGCACCGTCGGCAGATCCTCCACCGCGACATCAAACCGGAGAACCTGCTGCTGGGAGACGATGGCGAGCTGCGTTTGCTGGACTTCGGCCTCGCCTATTGCCCCGGTTTGTCTGAAGACCAACCCTCTGCCCTCCCCGGCACGCCGAGCTTCATTGCACCGGAAGCGTTTCGCGGCGAAGTGCCGACACCACAGCAGGATCTCTATGCGGTCGGCGTGACCCTGTTTTTCCTGCTGACCGGGCATTTTCCCTACGGCGAAATCGAAGCGTTTCAACGACCAAGGTTCGGCAGACCCGTCAGCGCCAGCCGTTATCGCCCCGACCTGCCGGATTGGTTGACGCAAAGTCTGGAACGGGCGGTTGCCGCCGATCCCGGACAACGTTTTGAAACGGCGGAAGAATGGTTATTGCTGATCGAACAAGGCGAACGACACAGCTTGACTGTACGCCCTCGCCCACTGCTTGAACGTGAGCCGTTGAAGGTGTGGCGAACGTTGGCACTGGTGTCATTGCTGGCGAATCTGGCGCTGTTATGTGCGGTATTTCATGGCTGATGCCATTTCATTTGAGGAACACACGATGAGCGCAAAAGTCTGGTTGGTGGGCGCGGGACCTGGTGATCCGGAACTGCTGACACTCAAGGCCGTAAGGGCATTGAGAGAGGCGGATGTGGTATTGATCGATGATCTGGTGAATACCGCGGTCCTCGAACATTGCCAGCAGGCGCGAGTCATTCCTGTCGGTAAACGCGGTGGCTGCCGCTCCACGCCGCAAGCGTTCATCCATCGTCTGATGCTGCGTTACGCGCGCCAGGGAAAATGCGTGGTGCGACTCAAGGGCGGCGACCCGTGCATTTTCGGGCGTGGCGGTGAAGAGGCGCAGTGGCTGCGTGAGCGCGGGATTGAAGTCGAGCTGGTCAATGGCATTACAGCCGGGCTCGCCGGAGCCACGCAATGCGATATCCCGTTGACGCTGCGCGGTGTCGCGCGCGGGGTGACACTGGTGACCGCGCATACTCAGGACGGCAGCAGCCTGAACTGGCAGGCACTGGCCCAGGGCGGTACGACTTTGGTGATTTACATGGGCGTTGCCAGGCTCAGCGAAATTCGCGAGCAGCTATTGGCCGGAGGGATGGCGATGGATACGCCAGTGGCGATGATTGAAAACGCGTCACTGCCACAGCAACGGGAATGCCGTAGTGATCTGACGGCGATGGAAGAGGATGCTGACGCCTTCGGCCTGAAAAGCCCGGCGATATTGGTCATCGGAGCAGTCGCGGCTAGCGAGAAAATCAAACGATCGCAGCCTTCGGCAGCGCCTGCAGGTATCTACGCGCAGCTTGTATAGCCACTGACGCAGGCTGCGATCTTTTCGCTGCAGACCTGCATCTCACGCTTCATCAGCAAATCGCAGACAAAGAAAAGCCCGGCCTAAGCCGGGCTTTTCTCAGAGCGGCGAGCTAATTACTTAGCTTGAGCTTCAACCTGCGCTTCTACGCGACGGTTTACAGCGCGGCCAGCGTCAGTTTTGTTGTCAGCAACTGGGCGGGATTCGCCGTAGCCAACAGACTGAACGCGGGACGATTCAACACCGTACTGGTTGGTCAGAACTTGCTTAACGGCGTTTGCACGACGCTCGGACAGTTTCTGGTTGTAAGCGTCAGGACCGACGGAGTCAGTGTGACCTTCAACAGTAGTGGTGGTGGATGGGTACTGCTTCATGAAGTCAGCCAGGTTCTTGATGTCGCCGTAGCTGTTAGGCTTGACTACCGACTTGTCGAAGTCGAATTTCACGTCCAGCTCAACACGTACAACTTCAGCAACTGCCGGGCAGCCATCAGCGTCAACAGTTACGTTGGCTGGGGTGTCTGGGCACTTGTCAACGTTGTCGCAAACGCCATCGTTGTCGCTGTCGGAGCAGACTTCAGCTGGTGCTGGAACTGGAGCAGCAGCAGGCTTGGAGCCGCCACCGAAGTTCACACCGATACCGACGCTAGGAGCCCACTCGGTGTTGCCCTGGTCGATGTTGTACTGAGCTTCAACGCCGGCACGGGCGTAGAAGTTGTCGGTGAAGTACAGCTTGGCGCCGCCACCAACGTTGGCGAAAGTGGAACGGTCACGACCGTTCGAACCATTCTGGTCGATGCTCTGGTCGGAGAAACCGGCCGAGACGTAAGGACGCAGCATGTCGCCTGGGTTATTGAAGTGGTACAGAGCGTCCAGAGCGGTGTTGGCGCCCTTGATGTTCTGGCCGGAATCGGAACGTACGTTGTGCACTTCGTCGTAAGCCAGACGCAGTTCAACGTCGTCGGTCAGGAAGTAACCAACAGAACCACCGAACAGATTGCCGTCGTTTTTGAAGTTACGAGTGCTGTCGTAGTACTCTTTCTTTGCAAAGCCTTCGATTTCAACTGCGCCTTGGCCCTGTGCCAGAGCGCCGAACGAAGTGGCGGCAATAAGAGAACCAATGGCCAAGCCCAAGGTGTTTTTCAGTTTCATCCGTTAAATCCCCATCTGGTGATTGTGAAGCAGTCCCGCAAACCGGGGGACAACTCGGCGACAAGTCTATCAGAACTTGCCTACACGTAAGAGATATTTGCGCCGAACTAAGTTTCAGCAATGCCTGCAAATTTCTCACGCAATTTATCTAGAGCGCGTTTGTACCGCATTTTTGTAGCACTCAAACCCATATGCATGATATCCGCGATCTCCTGAAACTCCAGCTCTGCGACAAATCGTAGCACCAGAATTTCACGGTCAATCGGGTTCACATACACCAGCCAGCGATCAAGTCCGCCCTTCTCCTCGGGTTTCGGCGCCTTTTCCTCAGACGCTTCCTCAAGGGGGTCAAGACTCAATGCGTCCATCAAGCGACGCTTTCGCCGTTCCTTCCGATACTGCGTTATACACTCGTTGTACGTGATGCTATATAGCCATGTCTTGAACTTCGATTTACCTTCGAAGTTCTTCAGGCCGTACAGCACCTTTAACATGACTTCCTGACAGACATCGTCTGCGTCGCGATCGTTCCCGAGATATCGTGCACAGACGTTAAATAATGTTCGTTGGTAACGTCGCATCAATTCTTCATAGGCGCGCGTTACGTGAAACAGCTCGGTATGCGAGCGCGCGACCAACTCCTCATCAGAGAGCTCGCGGGGGTCGTAGCGCGTGGATAGCGATTGGGCTTTATTCAAAACAAGTCGGGCCGACAGTCAGGTCAATGTCCGCCGCAGCCAGCATCAGGCGGCATTTTGCGGCGGCATACATTAGCAGGGTTTGCCGGGTTAGCGGCTACTCACATGCTGCTCAAGTAGGATCCGATTGGAGAGAGAGACTAGCTCACCCTCATCGGTCAGCAATGTGGTTTTAACCGTGCCGATCTCTTCGATCTGCCCTTCGACCTCTCCAACTCGCACTTGTTGCCCAACCTGATACAACTCACGCACATAGATTCCCGCAAGAATCTGACCGGCAATTTCCCGGCTTCCCAAACCCATGGCCAGCGCAACTGCCAGACCAACGGTAATCAAAACGATCACGATCACGTGGTTGAGCAGGTCAGTCTTGACCTCCAACTGACTGATCGCCACCGAGATGCTGATGATGATCACCAGGCCCTGGGCAATTCGCCCCAGCCCCGAAGCGTAGTCCAGGCCGACGCCTTCTGCCGCTCCGCGCACCAGCCCATTGGCCAGTTGCGCCAGCAAAACACCCACCAGCAACACCAGCGCGGCGCCAAATACCTTCGGCAAATACAGCGCTAGCATATCCAGCGTAGCTGAAACTCTCTCAAGTCCAAGGGATTCTGCGGCTGAAACCAGAAAAATCAGCAGAACGAACCAATAGACGATCTTGCCGATCAGTGTCGAGATCGGTACTTGCAGGCCGGCGCGTGACAGCAGCTTGGTCAGGCCGGTGCCGCCCATCAGACGATCGAGGCCCAGCTTGGCGAGCAATTTGGAAAGCAGCGTGTCCAGCAGTTTGGCCACGACAAAACCCAACAGCAGCACAACCAGTGCGCCGAAGAGGTTCGGAATGAAGTTGGCAATCTTGGTCCATAACGCAGTCATTGCAGTGACGAGGCTCTGTGTCCAGAGATCAAGTTCCATATTCAATCAGCCTTATCAGCAGTGCGAGCGGTAGATTTACGAAGACGGGACACCGGCGCCACGTGGGCCGATCCATTATTCAGGGCGATCATCAGGGCTGGCAACCAACGGCCCAGCAGGCTGAACAAATCACCGGCGCCGACCTGACGGTTGGCGGTTTTCAGTACACGCCCCAGGCATGCATCGTCGTCCCGGGTGGACGGTGATGCCTTGAGCATGTCACGCAAAGACTGTTCAAACGGATCGTGCATACGCACCTCTCGTGATGTCTGTGAAAGACGCGGTGAAATTTGGTCGGGTCACATGGCGCTCCCTCAGACCCAGCGCAAACGTCGGTATAACCACCACTGCCCCAATGCCACCGAAACCACCAACAGGCATGCGATCAGGAAACCATACGGGCTCGCAGAGAATGGAATGCCACCCACGTTGATCCCCAAAAGCCCGGTCAAAAAACTCATCGGCAGAAAGATCCCGGTGATGACACCGAAGCGATACATCGTGCGATTCATGCGCACGCTCAATCGCCGGTCTTCAGCCTCCAGCACAAGCCCCACGCGCTCTCGGGTCAATTCGAGCTCTTCGAGATAGCGGGTCAGGCTGTTGTTCAATTCGTTCCAGTAATCACCATCGTCCTCGACGAACCAGGGCACTTTGATCCGTGTCAGTTGACCGAAAATATCCCTCTGCGGAGCGAGAAACCGCTTCAACGCAGCGGCCCGGCGACGGATCTGCAAGATCGATCCATGCTCGGGCGTATACCGTTCGTCGGCATCGAGCTTTTCTTCTTCCTCATCGACCACTTCCGAGAGGCAACTGACCAGATCCTGCACCTTGTTGGTGAGGTACTGCGCCATGTAGAGAATCAGCTCGGAGGCGGTTTTCGGCCCCTTGCCTTCCTCCAGTTGCACCAGCAGCTCTTCAGTGGCGCGCAGCGGCCGCAAGCGCAAGGAAATGACCCGCTGGGCAGAACCGAAGATCCGCACCGAGACCATGTCTTCAGGCTCGGCACCCGGATTGAGGTTGACCCCACGCAAAAATAGCAGCAGTTCGCTGTCGGGAAGCTGTAAAAGCCGCGGACGGGTATTTTCTTCCAGCAGCAGATCGCAGCTGAACTCACTCAAACCGCTGTATTTACGCAACCAGGTCTGGGTTTGCGGATGACTGCGATCCCAGTGCAGCCACAGGCTTTCATGGGCCTGCAGCTGCAGTTCATCGAGTTCAGTCCGGGCTATCGAACGCGCACCACCTTTACCGTCCAGCACCAGGGCATGTACCAGCCCCCATTGCGCGTTTTCTTCCTCGAACATCCGCATTCCTTCAGTCAATCGGGGATTTTATTCAGGCATTTTCAGCGGGCTCGGCGAGATGATCACGCCGTTGTTGTCCGCGTAGAGGTAGTGGCCAGGATGGAAAGTCACCCCGGCGAAGGTCACGGCTACGTTGAGGTCGCCGAGCCCGCGCTTGTCGGTCTTCATCGGGTGGCTGGCGAGGGCCTGGACCCCCAGATCGGTCTGGGCGATGACGTCGACGTCACGGATGCAACCGTAGATCACCAGCCCTTCCCAGCCGTTTTTTGCGGCTTTTTCGGCGATCATGTCACCCAGCAGCGCACGACGCAGGGAACCACCGCCATCAACCACCAGCACCTTGCCGTTGCCTTTGAGTTCGGCTTGTTCCTTGACCAGCGAGTTGTCTTCGAAGCATTTGATGGTCACGATTTCGCCGCCGAAGGAATCACGGCCGCCAAAATTGCTGAACATCGGTTCCAGCACCTGGACCAGCTCCGGGTAGGCGTCGCACAGGTCAGGCGTGAGGTAATGGTTCATCGAGAAACTCCTGTAATAAGGGAGACAGCACGAACATCACTGATGAATCAGTCATCGAAAATGACCAGAACAGCTCAATGCGTCATATCTTAGCCGCAAGCCGATCAGAGCGAAATGCCCTTGATAGAGCGCCCAGCTTAGATCGCCTTGGCCAGTTGCGCTTTGTCAGCGAGCAACGGCGTGTGCGGATCCGCCAGCCAGCGCGCCACCAGTGGCCAGACTTCAACCTGTGCAGCTTTGCTGACGAGCATTTCGACGTGCCCGAAATTGTCGCCGAAACCCTGCTCGCGGCCCAGATTGATGAACTGCTTGTGCTCGGAACCCACTTGCTCAAACAACTTGCGGCACGCCCAGGCAGGATCTTGATGATCACCCGCCGCGCTCACCGCGAGCACCGGCATTTTCAGTTCGGCGAGCCCCGCCCACCAGTCCTTGTCAGCGTCACCGAAGCGGCCGAACAAGCCATACCAGCGCATGCTTTCCAGGGCCAGGCCAATCGGCTCGTCCTCCGGGCCGCGCTTGAGCCGTGAGCCCGAGAGCTGGGCAAAACGCTTGAGGATGAAGCGCCCGCCCCACTCCACCGGTGGAATCTTCAGCGGCCAATAGGTGCGGCTGACCTGGGTGCCAAAGAACGCGGCAGACGCCACCACCGGCTCACCGATGTACTCGCCGCCCAGCGCCGCCGCCAGGGTGATTCCGCCCAGCGAATGGCCGATCCAGTGAGGGACCTGGCCGCTCTGCTCACGCACGAACGCACCAATGGCCGGCAGATCGTAGCGCGCATAGTCGGCGACGCGGTTCTTGCGATAGTTCTGGTTGCGCCGCGACAGGCCGTGACCGCGCATTTCCGCGATCCATACGTCGAACCCCAGGCGCGCCAGATACGCCCCAAGGCCCAGGCCCTTGGGGGAAAACCAGAAGCGTCGATTGGAAAAGCTGCCGTGCAGCAGGATCACTGGCACGCCACGCACGGCAGGCTCATCGGCCATGCCCAGGCGGGTGACCGCCAGCTCGACACTCGGGTCCGGGCTGTTGGCCGGTTTCAAACGATAAACGTCTTCGCTCAGATCGCCGCGCCGCTCGGCGCTGATCAGGGCGACAGGAAATAGGTTGCTGCTGCTTTGCATAATCTCTTGCACAAAAAAGGGCGGCATCCAGATGGAGCCCGCCCTACTTGAATCTCAAAACGGGCCGCTCCTACAGAAAGAACGGCCCGTTCACACCGGATCAAGCCTGCGCTTGACCCTCAGCCAGGAAGAACCAGGTTTCCAGTACGGAGTCCGGGTTCAACGAAACGCTTTCAATGCCCTGTTCCATCAACCATTTGGCCAGGTCCGGGTGGTCCGAAGGACCCTGACCGCAGATGCCGATGTACTTGCCGGCCTTGTTGCAGGCCTGAATCGCGTTGGCCAGCAGCTTCTTGACCGCCGGATTACGCTCATCGAACAGGTGCGCGATGATCCCGGAGTCACGGTCCAGGCCCAGGGTTAACTGGGTCAGGTCGTTGGAACCGATGGAGAAACCGTCGAAGAATTCGAGGAACTCTTCAGCCAGGATGGCGTTGGACGGCAGTTCGCACATCATGATGACGCGCAGGCCGTTCTCGCCACGGGCCAGGCCGTTTTCGGCCAGCAGGTCTACAACCTGGCTCGCTTCGCCCAAAGTACGGACGAACGGCACCATGATTTCGACGTTGGTCAGGCCCATCTCGTTGCGCACGCGCTTGAGGGCGCGGCATTCGAGCTCGAAGCAGTCACGGAACGATTCGCTGATGTAACGCGAAGCGCCACGGAAGCCCAGCATCGGGTTCTCTTCTTCCGGCTCGTACAGCTTGCCGCCGATCAGGTTGGCGTATTCGTTGGACTTGAAGTCCGACAGACGCACGATGACCTTTTTCGGCCAGAACGCTGCAGCCAGTGTGCTGATGCCTTCAACCAGTTTCTCGACGTAGAAGCCGACCGGATCGTCGTAACCGGCGATGCGCTTGTCGACGCTTTCCTTGATGTCCAGCGGCAGACCGTCGTAGTTCAGCAGTGCTTTGGGGTGCACGCCGATCATGCGGTTGATGATGAACTCCAGACGGGCCAGGCCGACACCGGCGTTCGGCAGCTGCGCGAAGTCGAAGGCGCGGTCCGGGTTGCCGACGTTCATCATGATCTTGAACGGCAGATCCGGCATGGCGTCCACGGAGTTCTTCTTGATGTCGAAGCCCAGTTCGCCTTCGAAGATGAAACCGGTGTCGCCTTCGGCGCAGGAAACGGTTACGCCCTGGCCGTCTTTCAGCAGCTGGGTGGCGTTACCGCAGCCCACAACGGCCGGGATGCCCAGTTCACGAGCGATGATCGCCGCGTGGCAGGTACGACCGCCACGGTTGGTGACGATGGCGCTGGCGCGCTTCATGACCGGTTCCCAGTCCGGGTCGGTCATGTCGGAGACCAGTACGTCGCCTGGCTGGACTTTGTCCATTTCGGACACGTCCTTGATGATGCGGACCTTGCCGGCGCCGATGCGCTGGCCGATGGCGCGGCCTTCAACCAGCACGGTGCCGGTTTCTTTCAACAGGTAACGTTCCATGACGTTAGCCTGGGTGCGGCTCTTAACGGTTTCCGGACGGGCCTGCACGATGTACAGCTTGCCGTCGTCACCGTCCTTGGCCCATTCGATGTCCATCGGGCACTTGTAGTGCTTTTCGATGATCATCGCCTGCTTGGCCAACTCGCTGACTTCGGCGTCGCTCAGGCAGAAACGAGCGCGATCAGCCTTGTCCACATCGACGGTCTTGACCGAACGACCGGCCTTGGCCTCGTCGCCGTAGATCATCTTGATGGCCTTGCTGCCCAGGTTGCGGCGCAGGATGGCCGGGCGACCAGCGGCCAGGGTGCCTTTGTGGACGTAGAATTCATCCGGGTTCACCGCGCCTTGTACGACGGTTTCACCCAGGCCGTAGGCGCCGGTGATGAACACCACGTCACGGAAGCCCGACTCGGTGTCGAGGGTGAACATCACGCCGGCGGTGCCGGTTTCGGAACGGACCATGCGCTGCACGCCAGCCGACAGGGCGACCAGCTTGTGGTCGAAGCCCTGGTGCACGCGGTAGGAAATGGCGCGGTCGTTGAACAGCGAAGCGAACACTTCTTTGGCGGCGCGAATGACGTTTTCGACACCACGGATGTTCAGGAAGGTTTCCTGCTGGCCGGCGAAGGAAGCGTCCGGCAGGTCTTCGGCGGTAGCGGAAGAGCGCACGGCCACGGCCATGTCAGGATTGCCGGCGGACAGCGTGGCGAACGCGGTGCGGATTTCGGCATTCAGTTTTTCCGGGAACTCGGCTTCCATGATCCATTGACGGATCTGGGCACCGGTCTTGGCCAGGGCATTCACGTCGTCGACGTCCAGGGCATCGAGGGCGTCGTGAATCTGCTGGTTCAGGCCGCTCAGTTCCAGGAAATCACGATATGCCTGAGCGGTCGTGGCGAAGCCACCGGGCACCGATACACCGGCACCTGCAAGGTTGCTGATCATCTCGCCCAGGGATGCGTTCTTGCCCCCCACATGCTCTACATCATGGACGCCGAGCTTATCGAGGGAAACTACGTACTCTACCAAGGTGATCTCTCCACTAACTGTGTTGGAAAAGCTCAGAAACCGGCTGCTTGAATGGGCATTTGCCGGCTATATGGCCTGGACCTGGAAAATAAGTGAGAATGCGGGCCAATGGCGGCCGACAAATCGCGCCTATCATATCCAAGATTCGTTACTAGCTTAAGGCCCAAGGTGCAAATGAAACGATCTGCTTTCTTTATCTCCGATGGCACCGGCATTACGGCCGAAACCCTGGGTCAAAGCCTCCTGGCGCAGTTCGAAAACATTACCTTCAGCAAAGTCACGCGGCCGTACATCGACAACGTGGACAAAGCGCGGGCCATGGTACAACAAATCAACAAAGCCGCCGAAACTGACGGCTTTCGTCCGATTATCTTCGACACCATCGTCAATCAGGACATTCGTGAGATTCTCGCTACCTCGAATGGTTTCATGATCGACATTTTCTCGACATTCCTGGCACCCCTTGAACAGGAACTGACCGAGCATTCTTCCTATACCGTGGGCAAATCCCACTCCATCGGCACCAGCTCCAATTACATGGAGCGTATCGAGGCCGTCAACTTCGCCCTCGACAACGACGACGGCGCCCGCACGCACTATTACGACAAGGCCGACCTGATACTAGTGGGCGTGTCGCGATGTGGTAAGACACCGACGTGCCTGTACATGGCGATGCAATTCGGCATCCGCGCGGCCAACTACCCGCTGACCGAAGACGACATGGAGCGCCTGCAACTGCCAAACGCCCTGCGCGCCCACCAACACAAGCTGTTCGGCCTGACCATCGACCCCGACCGCCTCACTGCGATCCGCAACGAGCGCAAGCCCAACAGCCGCTATTCGAGCTACGCCCAGTGCGAATTTGAAGTGCGCGAGGTGGAAAACCTGTTCCGCCGCGAAAACATTCCACACATCAACTCCACGCATTTTTCCGTCGAAGAAATCTCCGCGAAAATCCTTGTGGAGAAAGGCGTCGAGCGGCGCTTCAAATAGTTTTTCGGTGCCTGCTCCGGCCTCATCGCGAGCAAGCTCGCTCCCACAGGATTTTGGGGTGTTCGTGAATGACGCATTCACAACAAAACCCTGTGGGAGCGGGCTTGCCCGCGTTGAACGATAACGCGATCTGCTAGATAACAAACAAGTCTATAAACCGGTTCACCGGTGTCGTCTCAAGCGTCTGCTGATCCTTGCACAACGCAAGAATCTCCTCGCTACGCTGCCCGGTGAATCGTGTCAGCAGGTTCGTCTTGAATTTCTCCTCCAACAGCGGAATGCCCTCGGCACGCCGCCGACGATGGCCGATCGGATACTCCACCAGCACATTCTCGGTGCTGGTCCCATCCTTGAAAAACACCTGGATGGCATTGGCGATCGAGCGCTTGTCGGCCTCAAGATATTCGCGGGTGAAACGCGGGTCCTCGACAATCTCCATTTTGTCGCGCAGCACATCGATGATCGGATGCGCCTTGTGGAATTCGTCCTCGTAATACTCGGCCACCAGATTGCCGAAGGCCAATGGCACAGCGGTCATGTACTGGATGCAGTGATCGCGATCAGCGGCATTGGCTAACGGGCCGACCTTGGAAATGATGCGAATCGCCGACTCATGGGTCGTGATCACGATCCTGTCGATTTCGTGCAGGCGATTGCGCACCTGCGGATGCAAGGTGACTGCCGCTTCACACGCCGTTTGCGCATGGAACTCGGCAGGGAAACTGATTTTGAACAAGACGTTTTCCATCACATAACTGCCGTAGGTGCGGGAAAAACCGAACGCCCGCTTGTCTTCGGGTTTTAGCGCCAGATCATTATTGGTGTGGCTGAACAACACGTCGTAAAAACCCCACTGCCTGGCACTCAAAACACCCGGAATACCCATCTCCCCGCGCATCGCCATGTCCGCCAGGCGCACGCCACGACTGGACGCATCCCCCGCTGCCCAGGACTTACGCGAACCGGCATTCGGTGCATGCCGGTACGTGCGCAGCGCCTGACCATCTGCAAAGGCGTGAGATAACGCCGACAACAACTGCTCGCGATTGGCGCCCATCAGTTTCGCCGTCACGGCCGTCGAGGCGACTTTCACCAGAATGACGTGATCGAGGCCGACGCGGTTGAACGAGTTCTCCAGGGCGATCACGCCTTGAATCTCGTGGGCCATGATCATCGCTTCAAGAACTATACGAACAGTCAGCGGTGCTTCGCCATTGGCCAGGCGCTTTTGTGATAAATGGTCGGCCACCGCGAGAATACCGCCGAGGTTATCCGACGGATGCCCCCACTCGGCGGCGAGCCAGGTGTCGTTGTAATCGAGCCAGCGCACGATGCAACCGATGTCCCACGCCGCCTTCACCGGATCGAGCCGGTAACTGGTGCCGGGCACGCGGGCACCGAACGGCACGACGGTGCCTTCGACCACAGGCCCCAAATGCTTGGTGCACTCGGGAAAACGCAAGGCCAACAGGCCGCAACCCAAGGTATCGATCAGACAGTTGCGCGCGGTCTCCAGCGCCTCTTTGGACTCGATCTTGTAGCTGAGCACGTAATCGGCAATGTCCTGCAGGACCTTGTCGTAGTCAGGGCGGTTGTTCAGGTCGACGTTGGCGCTCATGTTCGATTCACCTGTAGGAGCTGGCTTGCCAGCGATAGCGGTGTCACACAAAACAATGATGTTGAATTTGACGGCCTCTTCGCTGGCAAGCCAGCTCCTACAAGGAGGCGGTGTCTTCTGTAGGAACCGGCTTGCTGGCGATGGCGATTTCAAGGACGCCATCGCCAGCAAGCCGGCTCATACAGGGAGCGAATCAGAACGAATCACCCGGCACTCGCACAAACCCTTCCATCAATACCCGCGCACTGCGGCTCATGATGGCTTTGTTCACGGTCCATTCGCCGTTGACCTGGCTGGCTTGCGCGCCGACGCGCAAGGTGCCCGACGGATGACCAAAGCGCACGGCGTTGCGTTCGACGCCGCCCGCCGCAAGGTTGACCAACGTGCCGGAAATCGCTGCCGCAGTGCCGATGGCGACAGCTGCCGTGCCCATCATCGCGTGGTGCAGCTTGCCCATGGACAGCGCACGCACCAGCAGGTCGACATCGCCCGCCGCAACCGCTTTGCCGCTGGACGATACGTAGTCCGCAGGCTTGGCCACGAACGCCACTTTTGGCGTGTGCTGACGCTTGGCCGCTTCGTCGACATTCGAAATCAGGCCCATGCGCAATGCGCCGTAAGCACGGATGGTTTCGAACATCAGCAAGGCTTTCGGATCACCGTTGATCGCGCCTTGCAGCTCGGTACCCTTGTAGCCGATGTCTTCGGCATTGACGAAAATTGTCGGGATGCCGGCGTTGATCATGGTGGCCTTGAAAGTGCCTACACCGGGTACCTCGAGGTCGTCCACCAGGTTGCCGGTGGGGAACATCGAACCGCCGCCGCCCTCTTCGTCCGCCGCCGGATCGAGGAACTCGATCTGCACTTCTGCCGCCGGAAAGGTCACGCCGTCGAGTTCGAAATCGCCGGTTTCCTGCACCTCACCATTGGTGATCGGCACGTGGGCGATGATGGTCTTGCCGATGTTGGCCTGCCACACGCGCACCACGGCAACGCCGTTGTGCGGGATGCGGCTGGCGTCCACCAGGCCATTGCTGACCGCGAACGAACCGACCGCCGCCGACAAGTTGCCGCAGTTGCCGCTCCAGTCTACGAATGGCTTGTCGATGGCGACCTGACCGAACAGGTAATCGACGTCGTGATCGGCCTTGATGCTTTTCGACAGGATCACGGTTTTGCTGGTACTGGAGGTCGCGCCGCCCATGCCGTCGATTTGTTTGTCGTACGGGTCGGGGCTGCCAATTACGCGCAGCAGCAACGCATCGCGGGCCGGGCCGGGCACCTGGGCGACTTCTGGCAAGTCGGTCAGGCTGAAGAACACGCCTTTGCTGGTGCCGCCGCGCATGTAAGTCGCTGGAATTTTGATTTGCGGTGCATGAGCCATGGTGTTGCTTACTCCTTAGCTAGAAAACAGACACGGGACTCAAAGTCCCGTGTCTGCGCAGCAAGTGTTAAACGGCTACCGCCGATTCTTCGAGGAAGTCTTGGGCGAAGCGTTGCAACACGCCGCCGGCCTCGTAGATCGACACTTCTTCGGCGGTGTCGAGACGGCAGGTCACCGGCACATCGACGCGCTCGCCGTTCTTGCGATGGATCACCAATGTCAGCTCGGCGCGTGGCGTGCGTTCGCCGATCACGTCATAGGTTTCGCTGCCGTCGATCGCCAGGGTGTGGCGGTTGGTGCCGGGTTTGAACTCCAGCGGCAACACGCCCATGCCCACCAGGTTGGTGCGGTGGATGCGTTCGAAACCTTCGGCGGCAATCGCTTCGACACCGGCCAGGCGCACGCCTTTGGCCGCCCAGTCGCGGGACGAACCCTGACCGTAGTCGGCACCGGCAATGATGATCAGCGGCTGCTTGCGATCCATGTAGGTTTCAATGGCTTCCCACATGCGCATCACTTGGCCTTCCGGCTCGACGCGAGCCAGCGAACCCTGCTTGACCTTGCCGTTTTCCAGAACCATTTCGTTGAACAGCTTCGGGTTGGCGAAGGTAGCGCGCTGTGCGGTCAAGTGGTCGCCACGGTGAGTCGCGTAGGAGTTGAAGTCCTCTTCCGGCAAGCCCATTTTCGCCAGGTATTCGCCAGCGGCGCTGTCGAGCATGATGGCGTTGGATGGCGACAGGTGATCGGTGGTGATGTTGTCCGGCAGTACCGCCAGCGGGCGCATGCCCTTGAGCGGACGCGCGCCGGCCAGTGCGCCTTCCCAGTACGGCGGACGGCGGATGTAGGTGCTCATTTCGCGCCAGTCGTACAGCGGCGCGACTTTCGGGCCGGTGTCTTCGTGGATGGCGAACATCGGGATGTAGACCTGACGGAACTGCTCCGGCTTCACCGAAGCTTTCACCATGGCGTCGATTTCTTCGTCGCTCGGCCAGATGTCTTTCAGGCGGATTTCCTTGCCATCTACCACGCCCAGCACATCTTTTTCGATGTCGAAACGGATGGTGCCAGCGATGGCGTAAGCGACCACCAATGGCGGCGACGCGAGGAACGCTTGCTTGGCGTACGGGTGAATCCGGCCGTCGAAGTTGCGGTTGCCGGACAACACGGCAGTGGCGTACAGATCGCGGTCGATGATCTCTTGCTGGATCACCGGGTCCAGTGCGCCGGACATGCCGTTGCAAGTGGTGCAAGCGAAGGCCACGACACCGAAACCGAGCTGTTCCAGCTCATCGGTCAGGCCGGCTTCATCGAGGTACAGGGCAACGGTTTTCGAACCCGGTGCGAGGGACGACTTGACCCATGGCTTGCGGGTCAGACCCAGCTTGTTAGCGTTGCGCGCCAGCAGGCCGGCAGCGATCACGTTGCGCGGGTTACTGGTGTTGGTGCAGCTGGTGATGGCCGCGATGATCACCGCGCCGTCGGGCATTTGGCCTGGTACATCGTCCCACTGACCGGAGATGCCTTTGGCCGCCAGATCCGACACCGCCACACGAGCGTGCGGGTTGCTCGGGCCGGCCATGTTGCGTACTACCGAAGACAGATCGAACGTCAGGCCGCGCTCGTATTGTGCGCCTTTCAGACTGTCAGCCCAGAGGCCGGTGGTCTTGGCGTAGTTCTCGACCAACTGCACCTGCTCGTCTTCACGGCCGGTGAGTTTGAGGTAGTCGATGGTCTGCTGGTCGATGTAGAACATCGCCGCGGTGGCGCCGTATTCCGGGGCCATGTTGGAAATGGTCGCGCGGTCACCCAGGGTCAGTGCCGCTGCGCCTTCACCGAAGAACTCCAGCCATGCGCCAACCACTTTTTGCTTGCGCAGGAACTCGGTCAGCGCCAGCACCATGTCGGTGGCGGTGATGCCCGGTTGCAGCTTGCCGGTCAGTTCGACGCCGACGCTTTCCGGCAGACGCATCCACGATGCGCGGCCGAGCATCACGCTCTCGGCTTCCAGGCCACCGACACCAATGGCAATCACGCCCAGCGCATCGACGTGCGGGGTGTGGCTGTCGGTGCCGACGCAGGTGTCAGGGAATGCCACGCCGTCGCGCACTTGGATCACCGGAGACATTTTCTCCAGGTTGATCTGGTGCATGATGCCGTTGCCTGGCGGGATCACGTCGACGTTCTTGAACGCCTTCTTGGTCCAGTTGATGAAGTGGAAACGGTCTTCGTTGCGACGGTCTTCGATAGCGCGGTTCTTCTCGAACGCTTGCGGATCGAAGCCACCGCGCTCGACGGCCAGGGAGTGGTCGACGATCAACTGCGTCGGCACTACCGGGTTGACTTGCGCCGGGTCGCCGCCTTGCAGGGCGATGGCGTCACGCAGGCCGGCGAGGTCGACCAGGGCGGTCTGGCCGAGAATGTCGTGGCACACCACGCGGGCCGGGAACCACGGGAAGTCGAGGTCGCGCTTGCGCTCGATGAATTGCTTCAGGGATTCGGTGAGCGTGGCCGGGTCGCAACGACGCACAAGGTTTTCCGCCAGCACGCGAGAGGTGTAAGGCAGGGTGTCGTAGGCGCCGGGCTGAATGGCCTCGACGGCCGCACGGACGTCGAAGTAATCCAGTTTGCTGCCGGGCAGCGATTTGCGGAATTCAGTGTTCATCGGTCAGGACTCAGTCACGGTAGTTTCAAAAGGTGGGCCAGATTCCGACCTTGAAATTCACACTGAACCCTGTGGGAGCTGGCTTGCCAGCGATAGTGGTGGGTCAGTCAACATCAATGTTGGATGTGACTCAGCCATCGCTGGCAAGCCAGCTCCCACAGGGCTTTCGGTGAATTTCTGGATCAGTGCTCGGCACTCACCATTCAGCGTTGTTCGATTGGCACGAACTTGCGCTGTTCGACGCCGGTGTATTCGGCGCTCGGGCGGATGATGCGGTTGTTGGCGCGTTGTTCGTAGACGTGGGCCGCCCAGCCGGTCAGGCGCGAGCAGACGAAGATCGGCGTGAACAACTTGGTCGGGATGCCCATGAAGTGGTACGCCGAGGCATGGTAGAAGTCGGCGTTCGGGAACAGTTTTTTCTGTTCCCACATGGTGGCGTCGATGGCTTCGGACACCGGGAACAACACTGTGTCGCCCACTTCGTCAGCAAGCTTTTTCGACCAGCCCTTGATCACTTCGTTACGCGGATCGTTGTCCTTATAGATCGCGTGGCCGAAGCCCATGATCTTGTCCTTGCGCGCCAGCATGCCAAGGGTGCCCTCGACCGCCTCTTCAGGCGAAGAGAAGCGCTCGATCATTTCCATCGCCGCTTCGTTGGCGCCACCGTGCAACGGACCGCGCAGCGAGCCGATGGCGGCGGTGATGCAGGAATACAGGTCGGACAGGGTCGACGCGCAAACACGTGCAGTGAAGGTCGATGCGTTGAACTCGTGCTCTGCGTAGAGGATCAGCGAAACGTTCATCACCTTGACGTGCAACTCGCTCGGCTTCTTGCCGTGCAGCAGGTGCAGGAAGTGGCCGCCGATGGACTGCTCGTCGCTCACGCACTCGATGCGCTTGCCTTCGTGGCTGAAGCGATACCAGTAAGTCATGATCGCCGGGAACGCGGCCAGCAGACGGTCGGTTTTGTCGTGCTGCTCGGAGAAGTTGTTCTCCGGCTCAAGGTTGCCCAGGAACGAGCAGCCGGTGCGCATCACGTCCATCGGGTGGGCGTCGGCGGGGATGCGCTCCAGCACTTCTTTCAGCGCTTGCGGCAAGTCGCGCAGCTTGCTCAGCTTGGTGATGTAGGCGTTCAGTTGCGCCTTGCTCGGCAGTTCACCGTACAGCAGCAGGTAAGCGACTTCTTCGAACTGTGCGTCAGCCGCCAGTTCACGAACGTCATAACCACGATAGGTCAGACCGGCACCCGACTGGCCCACGGTGGACAGTGCGGTTTGCCCGGCAACCTGGCCACGGAGCCCGGCGCCACTGAGTACTTTTGCTTCGGCCATTGCTGTCTCCAATCTTGAATTTATTAGGGAGTTATTCGACTTACTTCTTCGCCGCAAACAACGCATCGAGCTTCTGCTCGAAGGTGTGGTAGTCGATGCGATCGTAAAGCTCCATGCGAGTCTGCATGGTGTCGATGACGTTCTGTTGCGTGCCGTCGCGACGGATCGCGGTGTAGACATTTTCCGCTGCCTTGTTCATGGCACGGAAGGCCGACAGCGGGTACAGCACCAGCGACACGTCGGCTGCGGCGAGTTGCTCGGTGGTGTACAGCGGCGTCGCGCCGAATTCGGTGATGTTGGCCAGGATCGGTGCTTTCACGCGGTTGGCGAACAGCTTGTACATGTCCAGTTCGGTGATGGCCTCCGGGAACACCATGTCGGCACCGGCCTCGATGCACGCGGCAGCGCGATCCAGGGCAGACTCCAGGCCTTCCACCGCCAGGGCGTCGGTACGGGCCATGATCACGAAGCTGTCATCGGTGCGGGCATCGACGGCTGCCTTGATACGGTCGACCATTTCCTGCTGGGAGACGATCTCTTTGTTAGGACGGTGACCGCAGCGCTTGGCGCCGACCTGGTCTTCGATGTGAATCGCCGCCGCGCCGAACTTGATCATCGACTTCACGGTGCGTGCAACGTTGAACGCCGAGGAACCGAAACCGGTGTCCACGTCCACCAGCAGCGGTAAATCGCAAACATCAGTAATGCGGCGCACGTCCGTCAGCACGTCATCCAGGCCAGTGATGCCCAGGTCCGGCACGCCGAGGGAGCCGGCAGCCACCCCGCCACCCGAGAGGTAAATCGCCTTGAAACCGGCGCGCTTGGCCAGCAACGCGTGGTTGGCGTTGATTGCGCCGACCACTTGCAATGGATGCTCGCTGGCGACCGCATCGCGGAAACGCTGGCCTGGAGTGCTCTTGTTGGAACTCATGACTCACCTCGTTTGGCTGTCGGGTTAACGCCGTCCTGGTAATGACGGGCGATGTTGCGTTTGGAGGCGCCGATGTGGCGGCGCATCAACAACTCGGCCAGCTCACCGTCACGGTCGGCGATGGCATCGAGAATTCGGTGGTGTTCGGCAAAGGCCTGGTGCGGGCGATTGGGCGTGGTGGAGAACTGGATGCGATACATGCGCACCAGTTGATACAACTCGCCGCACAGCATTTGGGTCAGCGTGCGGTTGCCGCTGCCCTGGATGATCCGATAGTGAAAGTCGAAATCGCCTTCCTGTTGGTAATAGCCCCGCCCAGCCTGGAACGCCTCGTCGCGCTCGTGGGTTTCGAGCACCCGACGCAGTTCGTCGATTTCTTCTACGCTCATGCGTTCAGCGGCCAGGCGACAGGCCATGCCTTCCAGGGATTCGCGGATTTCGTAAAGCTCGATCAACTCGGCATGATTGAGCGACACCACCCGCGCCCCGACGTGCGGCACGCGCACCAGCAGGCGCTGGCCTTCCAGACGGTGGATGGCCTCGCGCAGCGGGCCGCGGCTGATGCCGTAGGTGCGGGCCAGCTCTGGTTCGGAGATTTTACTGCCCGGCGCGATATCGCCTTTGACGATGGCCGCTTGAATACGGCGGAAGACGTTCTCGGAAAGCGTCTCCGAATCGTCTTGGGTAGAAACCGGGGGATCGAGTTGACCCAGCATATTGTCGACACCTTGAAAGCCAATGCCGCAAAAACTAGCGAATACGCCGGACATAGTCAAAGGATAATTAGATATTGTCGACAATCGTCTAATAACCACATTCCTGGTAGGAGCCTGCTTGCTGGCGATGGCGCAGGGTCGGCAATGGATTTGGCGACGGGACAGGCGCTATCGCCAGCAAGCCGGCTTCCACGAAGACAGCGCGACCTGCAGCGTGCCTCATAGCAGCCGGCCAGCGCTGGCGCCAACAAACCACCGTGCTAGAATGCCGCCCGCATTTGTTTGTCACATCTGCACTGTCTGTCATAAAACACTGATAGGCATACGAAGGAGCTTGCGCAGTAATGCCAGGGTCTTGAATCGAAGTATGGCCCGCTGCGCACCAGGATTTATGAGACTCAAGCCTTTTCCCACCTTCCTTTATCTTCTTTGCCTGCCGGGGTTTGCAGCGGCGGGGGAAAAGACCGTGTACGGTCTCAATGAGTACGCTTCCCTGGGTGGCATCGACCTGGAAGTGGCGGCCAAACTCGACACCGGGGCGAAGACAGCCTCCCTGAGTGCCCGCGACATCAAGCGCTTCAAGCGCAATGGCGAGTCCTGGGTGCGCTTCTACCTGGCCATCGACGCCGCCCACTCACACCCGATTGAACGACCGCTGGCCCGTGTCAGCAAGATCAAGCGCCGGGCCGGCGACTACGATCCGGAAGAAGGCAAAAAGTACACCGCCCGTCCGGTGATCGAGCTCGATATCTGTATGGGTTCGGCTTTACGCACCATCGAAGTGAACCTTACCGACCGAAGTGCCTTCCAATATCCGCTCTTGATTGGCTCCGAAGCACTCAAACGCTTCGATGCGCTGGTCGATCCAAGTCTTAAATACGCTGCCGGCAAACCCGCCTGCGCTACCGACGCTCATACCGCAGAGTAATTCCAATGCGCTCTCTTACCCTTCATCTGAAAATGCTGATTGCCATCCTCGTGGTGCTGGGCATTTCAGTTACGGCCTATCAGATCTTCGTGCTGGGCATTCCCGTGACCGAAGACGCCACCGACGACCTGTGGAACATCGACGCCAAGGTCGAGTTCGTCGCCAGTGCCAAAGACCCGGTCAAGATCCAGATGTTCGTGCCGCCATTGAGCCGCGACTACGTCAGTCTTAACGAGAGCTTCATCTCCAATAACTACGGCGTGGCCGTGAACCGCGTCGACGGCAACCGCAAGGTCACCTGGTCGGCGCGTCGGGCCAAGGGTAACCAGACGCTGTATTACCGTCTGGTGCTGACCAAGCGCTACACCGCTGAAAAAGCCAAAATCAAAGGCCCGACCTTCCGCGACAGCATCGCCATCGAAGGCCCTGAGAAAATCGCCGCCGAAGCCCTGCTCGCGCCGATCCGCCAGCACTCGGCTGACGTCGAGACCTTCATCAGCGAAGCCATCAAGCGCGTCAACAACAGCAACGATGACAACGCCAAGATGCTGCTGGCCGGCGACCCGACCCCGGCGCACAAGGCGAAGATCGTCGAACTGCTGCTCTCCATCGCCCACGTCCCGGTGGAAAAGGTCCACACCGTGCGCCTGGTGGCCGACCAACCGCAAACCCCTGAACTCTGGTTGCGCAGCTTCAACGGAACCGACTGGCTGTACTTCAACCCGGAATCCGGCGAACAGGGCCTGCCGACCGACCGCCTGCTGTGGTGGACCGGCGACGAAAACCTGATCACCGTCGATGGCGGCAAGAAGGCCACTGTCACCTTCAGCATGAACAACAGCGAAATGAACGCCATTCGCCTGGCCAAGCTGACGGATGAAAACACCGACGCCAACTTCCTCGAATACTCGCTGTACGGCCTGCCACTGCAGACCCAGCAGACCTTCATGATCATGGTGATGATCCCGATCGGCGTGCTGGTGATCCTGATCCTGCGCAACCTGATCGGCATCCAGACATTGGGCACGTTCACGCCGGTGCTGATTGCCCTGGCCTTCCGCGAAACCCAGCTCGGCTTCGGCATCGTACTGTTTACCATCATCACGGCACTGGGGCTGTCGCTGCGCTCCTACCTTGAACACCTCAAGCTGCAAATGCTGCCGAGGCTGTCGGTGGTGCTGACGTTTGTGGTGGTATTGATAGCTGCTATCAGCCTGTTCAGCCACAAACTCGGCCTGGAACGCGGGCTGTCGGTTGCACTGTTCCCGATGGTGATTCTGACCATGACCATCGAACGCCTGTCGATCACCTGGGAAGAGCGTGGCGGTGGCCATGCCATGAAAGTGGCGATCGGCACGCTGTTCGCCGCCTCCCTGGCGCACCTGATCATGAGCGTGCCGGAACTGGTGTACTTCGTGTTCACCTTCCCGGCGATCCTGTTGATCCTGGTGGGCTTCATGCTGGCGATGGGACGCTATCGCGGTTATCGCCTGACCGAACTGGTGCGTTTCAAGGCCTTCCTGAAAAAGGCGGACGCTTGATGTTCGGCTTCTGGAAAACCTGGAAGGCCCTGGAAGCCCGGGGCATCATGGGCATCAATCGGCGCAACGCGGACTACGTGCTCAAGTACAACAAGCGCAGCCTGTACCCGATCGTCGATGACAAGATCATCACCAAGGAACGTGCGATCGCCGCCGGCATTCATGTGCCGGAACTGTATGGTGTGATCTCCACGGAGAAAGAAATCGAAAAGCTCGACGAGATCATCGGCGGGCGTACTGACTTCGTGGTCAAACCGGCGCAGGGCGCGGGAGGCGACGGCATTATTGTCATCGCCGACCGCTTCGAGGGCCGCTATCGCACGGTGTCCGGTAAAATCATCGCCCACGAAGAGATCGAGCATCATATTTCCAGCATCCTCACTGGCCTGTATTCGCTCGGCGGGCACCGTGATCGCGCGCTGATCGAATACCGCGTGATCCCGGACCAGATCTTCAAGAGCATCAGTTACGAAGGCGTGCCGGACATCCGCATCATCGTGCTGATGGGCTACCCGGTGATGGCGATGCTGCGCCTGCCGACCCGTCAGTCCGGCGGCAAGGCCAACCTGCACCAGGGCGCGATCGGCGTCGGTGTCGACCTCGCCACAGGCCTGACCCTGCGCGGCACCTGGCTGAACAACATCATCACCAAGCACCCGGACACCACCAACGCGGTGGACGGCGTGCAACTGCCCTACTGGGACGGTTTCATGAAACTCGCCGCCGGTTGTTATGAGCTGTGCGGGCTGGGTTACATCGGTGTCGACATGGTGCTCGACCAGGAAAAAGGCCCGCTGATTCTGGAGCTCAACGCCCGTCCCGGCTTGAACATTCAGATTGCCAACGATTGCGGGCTGACGCTGCGCACCCATGCCGTCGAGGCACGTCTGGAAGAGTTGAAGGCCCGTGGCGTGACCGAAACCGTGGAAGAGCGCGTGGCGTTCGTACAGGAAATGTTTGGGCATATTCCGCCGGTCGAGGGTTGATCCCTGTTCTTTGACAGTTGACCTCTGCTTTTTGTGGCGAGGGAGCTTGCTCCCTCGCCACAGGTTTCACGTCGACGCTTCCAACCTGCCAATCCCCGACATCCCCTCTAGGAGCAAACTCCCGAGGGGACTACAATCGCCACCCCGCCTCGATGGCTGATCCAACCCGCCCATGCTGACCTGCTCCGTACACCCGCTGCCCTATCGCGCCAACCCCGCCGAGTACTTCGCGGCCATTCGTCATGCCCCTGGCGCCGTGCTGCTCGACAGCGGCCGCCCCAGCGCCGACCGCGGGCGCTACGACTTGCTCAGCGCGTGGCCGCTGGAACAACTCACGGTTGCGCCCGACGAAAATGGCGGCGATTTCCTGCAACGCCTTCGCGATAATCTGACGCGGCTCGGTAAAGCGACTGTTCCCCATGAGCTGCCGTTCGCCGGCGGTCTGATCGGTTACCTCAGCTATGACTTCGGCCGACATCTGGAGATTCTGCCAAGCCAGGCGCTGGACGACCTGCAATTGCCGGATGCGCGTTTTGGTGTGTACGACTGGGCGCTGATCAGCGATCACCAGCAGATGACCAGCCAGTTGGTGTTTCACCCGACATTGGCCGACAGCGAACGTCAGCGCCTGATCCAGCTGTTCAGCCAACCGACTACCGAGGCGGTCATTCCGTTCAACCTGCAAGCACCGATGAATGCCGACCTGAGTGCCGATCAGTATCGCCAGGCAATCGAGCGGATTCAGCAATACATCCAGGCCGGTGACTGCTATCAGGTCAACTTCGCCCAGCGCTTCCGCGCACCGTGCGAGGGTGACCCGTGGACCGCTTATTGCGCGTTGCGTCTGGCGTGCCCGACACCGTTTTCCGGGTTCCAGAGCCTGCCTGACGGGGGCGCCGTGCTCAGCCTGTCGCCGGAGCGTTTCGTCAAAGTCAGCGAAGGCCATGTCGAAACCCGCCCGATCAAAGGCACCCGCCCGCGCGGCCTGACGCCTGCCGAAGACTCTGCCCACGCTGCCGAACTGCTGGCCAGCCCCAAGGACCGCGCGGAAAACCTGATGATCGTCGACCTGCTGCGCAACGACTTGGGCCGCACCTGCCGTACCGGTTCGGTAGCGGTGCCGGAGTTGTTCAGCCTCGAAAGCTACCCGAACGTGCATCACCTGGTGAGCAGCGTGACCGGCGAGCTGGCGGATGATCGGGATGCACTGGACCTGATCGCCGGCAGTTTTCCGGGTGGCTCGATCACCGGCGCACCGAAAATCCGCTCGATGCAAATCATCGATGAGCTGGAACCGACTCGACGCGGACTGTATTGCGGTTCGTTGCTGTATCTGGACGTGCGCGGCGAAATGGACAGCTCCATCGCGATTCGCAGCTTGTTGGTCAAGGATGGGCAAGTGTGTTGCTGGGGTGGTGGCGGGATCGTCGCGGATTCGGAGTGGCAGGCCGAGTATCAGGAATCGATCACCAAGGTGAAAGTGCTGCTCGATACCCTGCAGGACCTCTAGCCTTTTGTGGCGAGGGAGCTTGCTCCCGCTGGGGTGCGAAGCGCCCCCAAAACCAGACACCGCATACCGTCAGATAGAATGCATGCACCGGGTTGCGACTGCTGCGCAGCCGAGCGGGAGCAAGCTCCCTCGCCACAGGTCATTTACAAACTCAACGCCCGATTCGAAGCCTTGATGAATTCCTGCTTCAACGCTTCAAACGTGTGCACCGCCGGGAATTGCGGGAATTCGCGGATCACGTTATCCGGCGCATGGAACAGAATCCCCGCATCCGCTTCGCCCAGCATCGTCGTGTCGTTGTAGGAATCCCCCGCCGCAATCACCCGGTAGTAAAGGCTCTTGAACGACAGGACCGACTGACGCTTGGGATCTTTCTGGCGCAACTGGTAGCTCGTCACACGCCCGGTGTCGTCGGTAATCAGACGATGGCAAAGCAAGGTCGGGAAACCCAGTTGACGCATCAGCGGCTGGGAGAATTCGTAGAACGTGTCCGACAGAATCACCACCTGGAAGCGTTCACGCAGCCAGTCGACGAACTCAATCGCGCCGTCCAGCGGCTTGAGGGTGGCGATCACTTCCTGAATGTCCGAAAGCTTCAGGCCGTGCTCGTCGAGAATCCGCAAGCGCTGCTTCATCAGCACGTCATAGTCGGGAATGTCCCGAGTGGTGGCCCTGAGGGATTCGATCCCGGTTTTTTCGGCGAAGGCGATCCAGATTTCCGGAACCAGCACACCTTCAAGATCCAGACAGGCAATTTCCACAAGACACTCCCATTTATATTGTTTATTGGTCGAGCGAGCTAAAAGACTGCCGAACTCTAGCGATTCCTCCCCCACCGCGCAACGCACAGGACGCCCCGAGCAACGCCGCTTTTTGTTACCATCGGCCCCATATAGAGCGCCCAGCGCCACCGACCTGTAGGAAGCCGCCCTGATGAGCCCAACGTTCGACGTCGTGGAACTCGCCACGACCTATGCCAATAAATCCGCCCAGGACATCCTGAAACTCGCCTTTGCCGAGTTTGGTGACGAACTGTGGATATCTTTCAGCGGCGCCGAGGATGTGGTGCTGGTGGACATGGCCTGGAAGCTGAACAAGAACGTCAAAGTGTTCAGCCTCGACACCGGCCGTCTGCATCCCGAGACCTATCGCTTCATCGATCAGGTGCGCGAGCACTACAAGATCGACATCGAACTGGTGTCGCCGGACTACACCAAACTCGAACCGTTCGTGAAGGAAAAAGGCCTGTTCAGTTTTTACAAGGATGGCCATGGCGAGTGCTGCGGTATCCGCAAAATCGAGCCGCTGCGCCGCAAACTCTCCGGCGTGAAAGCCTGGGCCACCGGCCAGCGCCGCGACCAGAGCCCGGGCACCCGCAGCGCCGTCGCGGTGATGGAGATCGACACCGCGTTCTCCACCCCGGAACGCCCCCTGTACAAATTCAACCCGCTCGCGCAAATGACCAGCGAAGAGATCTGGGGTTACATCCGCATGCTGGAACTGCCGTACAACAGCCTGCACGAGCGCGGCTTCATCAGCATCGGCTGCGAACCCTGCACCCGTCCGGTGCTGCCGAACCAGCATGAGCGCGAAGGCCGCTGGTGGTGGGAAGAAGCAACCCAGAAAGAATGTGGGTTGCATGCGGGCAATATCATCAGCAAGTCCAACACCTGATTCCCAGCCCGGCGATATCCCCTGTAGGCGCCGGCTTGCTGGCGATAGCGATCTTTCTGTCATTGAAACTGTGACCGGACCACCGCTATCGCCAGCAAGCCGGCTCCTACAAAGTCAGTCATCGAACAAAAAAATGTGTACACACGAATGTCACCATCGGTGCCATTTATGTGTGCACTTTTTCGTTTCCACGCCCCTAAAAGTTACATTCCTTCTCCGCCCTTGCGCCGCTACGTCCTCGAGCCTTCCCCCGCGAAAATAAAAACCTGCTCGAACGGTCAGTTTATATTTCCGATTTTTCAGCAGCTTGGCGCAAATCCATAACAAAACGAAATGAGCAGCGCCATTCATAGAACGGCCGGCTGGCATGGATCTGGCTTAAGTGCATACATGTTTTGTATACAATCATATCAAGACATACACACACTCTAGATCCGCAAGCCTGAAGCGCCCTATCCCGTACAGGCTGCAGATGCCCCGTAACCAATGATATTCGCTACACCGCGACGAAGATTTGTCGAGCCAACGCTCATGCACAGTCATCGCGGCGTCGAGCATCAGGAGCCTGCCGGAATGCGTACAAGTCTCTCAAACAACAATATTGCGCTGGATCTCCCCTCCTCCCACACCACACAGACTGTTGATCAAACGCTTGAATCTCCCGTGGTCCTCAGCCCCCGCCTGCACAACAAAGACCTCGCGCCGACCAAGGTCGAAGGGCGACGCTGGGGTCGCTACAGTATTTTCGCGCTGTGGACCAATGACGTGCACAACATCGCCAACTACTCCTTCGCCATCGGTCTTTATGCGTTGGGCCTGGGTGGCTGGCAAATTCTCCTGTCCCTGGGGATTGGCGCGGCGCTGGTGTACTTTTTCATGAACCTGTCGGGCTACATGGGCCAGAAGACCGGTGTGCCGTTTCCGGTCATCAGCCGGATCAGTTTCGGCATTCACGGGGCGCAGATTCCGGCGTTGATCCGAGCCGTGATCGCCATTGCCTGGTTCGGCATTCAGACGTACCTGGCCTCGGTGGTCTTTCGCGTCTTGCTGACGGCCGTCCATCCAGGTTTTGCCGACTACGACCACGACGCCATCCTCGGCCTGTCGACCCTCGGCTGGATATGCTTCGTAGCAATCTGGTTCGTGCAACTGGCGATCCTCGCCTACGGCATGGAAATGGTGCGCCGCTATGAAGCATTTGCCGGGCCGGTGATTCTGCTGACCGTCGCCGCCCTCGCCGCCTGGATGTACTTTCAGGCCGACGCGACCATTGCCTGGTCGATCCGCGAACCGCTCACCGGTGGCGAAATGTGGCGCAACATCTTTGCCGGTGGCGCGCTGTGGCTGGCGATCTACGGCACGCTGATCCTGAATTTCTGCGACTTCGCCCGTTCATCGCCGTGCCGAAAAACCATCAAGATCGGAAATTTCTGGGGCCTGCCGGTGAACATTCTGGTGTTCGCCGTCATCACCGTCCTGCTGTGCGGCGCGCAATTTCAGATCAACGGCCGGATCATCGAAAGCCCGACCGAAATCATCGCCTCGATCCCCAACACGTTCTTCCTGGTCCTCGGTTGCCTGGCGTTCCTGATCGTCACCGTGGCCGTGAACATCATGGCCAACTTCGTCGCCCCGGCTTTCGTGCTCAGTAACCTGGCGCCGAAGTACCTGACGTTCCGGCGTGCCGGCCTCATCAGCGCGACCATCGCCGTGCTGATCCTGCCGTGGAACCTCTACAACAGCCCGCTGGTGATCGTGTACTTCCTTTCGGGCCTCGGCGCCCTGCTCGGCCCGCTGTATGGCGTGATCATGGTCGACTACTGGCTGCTACGAAAAGGTCAGGTCAATGTGCCGCAGTTGTACAGCGAAGACCCGAACGGTGCTTATTACTACAGCCGCGGGGTCAATTTGCGCGCGGTGGCGGCGTTCATTCCCGCAGCCTTGATCGCCATCGTCCTGGCGCTGGTACCGGGTTTCCACTTGGTGTCGCCGTTCTCCTGGCTGATTGGCGCCGCGATTGCAGGGTTGCTCTACCTGATCATCGCCAAACGCCAACCGCATTACACCGACGTCAGCGGCGAAGCGATCGCGGTCGACAATGTCAGCCATTAACTCCATCGCGGCCCGGCAGTAGCGTCGGGCCGCGGAACCACCCGCTATAAGGACTTCCCATGCGAATTCTCGTGGTCAACGTCAACACCACCGAATCCATCACCCAGGCCATCGCCCGCTCGGCCCAGTCCGTGGCCGCGCCCGGCACCGAAATCGTTGGCTTGACGCCCTACTTCGGTGCCGACTCCATCGAAGGCAATTTCGAAAGCTACCTGGCCGCCATCGCGGTCATGGACCGAGTGATGTCCTACGACCAGCCCTTCGATGCGGTGATTCAGGCCGGTTACGGCGAACACGGCCGCGAAGGCTTGCAGGAGCTGCTCAACGTGCCGGTGGTGGACATCACCGATGCAGCGGCCAGCACCGCGATGTTCCTCGGTCATGCTTACTCGGTGGTCACGACCCTCGACCGCACCGTACCGCTGATCGAGGATCGCCTGAAACTCTCGGGTCTCTGGGATCGCTGCGCGTCGGTGCGCGCCAGCGGGTTGGCGGTGCTGGAATTGGAACACGAGCCGCAACGCGCACTCGAGGCCATCGTGCATCAAGCCGAGTTGGCGGTGACCCAAGACAAAGCGGAAGTCATCTGCCTCGGCTGCGGCGGCATGGCCGGGCTTGATGAGCAGATTCGCCAGCGTACCGGTGTGCCGGTGATCGATGGCGTGACCGCGGCAGTGACCATTGCCGAGTCGCTGGTGCGATTGGGCCTGTCGACGTCGAAGGTGCGCACGTATGCGACACCACGGCCGAAGAACATTATTGGCTGGCCGCAGAAGTTCATGCGGTAGACCGCGTGATCGTTCATCGCGGGCAAGCCCGGTTCCCACAGGATCTGCGTCGTTTACATCATTTGAGGCCGGTACAGAACCTGTGGAAGCGGGCTTGCCCGCGATGGCCACGCCTCGGTCTACAGCCATGCTCAAACCGCACTGAACCTCTGCGCCAACCCCCGCTGCGCAAACTGCTCAATAATGAAATCGACAAACGCCCGGGTCTTGCCCGGCAACAATTTGTGCTCGGCGTAGTAGATCGAAATATTGCCGTCATCGATGTACCAGTCCGGCAACACCCGCTGTAACGTGCCCGCTTCCAGATAATTCACTGCAAACGGCATGCTCACCAACGCAATGCCCAAGCCTTGGGCAGCTGTGGCGCAAGCGGCATCCGAATCACTCATGGTCATTCGCGCCTTGAGCATCAACGGTCGGCAGTGTTGAGGGCTGCGGCCGGTCAACTGCCAGGAACGCACGCGTCCGGTTTGCGGCGACCGGATCAGGATGCCGTCGTGATGATGAAGATCGTCCGGCTCCGTGATCGCTTCATGTCGCTTCAGATAGTCTGCCGAGGCCAGCAACACCCGATGCGCCGGTGCCAGCTTGCGTGCGACCACGCCTTGGGGCAGCTCAAAGCCGCCACCAATCGCCGCATCGAAACCCTGACCGATCAGGTCGACCTGGCGATTGTCGAAATGCCAGTCCGGATTGATCGCCGGATAGCGCCGCAGAAACTCGCCGAGCAGTGGCACGACATACAGCCGCCCGAACACCGTGCCCATGCTGACCTTCAAAGTCCCCGCCGGCTGGCCTTCGGCGTTAGCCAGATGGGCCACCGCGTTCTGGATGGTCGTCAGGCTGGCACTGACCTGCCCCAAAAACAGCTGACCGGCCTCGGTCAGCGTCAGGCTGCGGGTGCTGCGCTGAAACAACCGCACACCCAACCGCGCCTCCAGCTTGGCGACGCTTTTACCCACCGCCGCCGGCGTAAGGCTCAAGCGCCGCGCGGCTTCGGCAAAGCTGCCGACTTCAGCACTGCGGACAAAGCATTCGATACTGCTAAAGGTTTCCATGGTGCATCACTATAAACTTCTGGTTTACACAGACTATAGCAATTACCGTCTACTCAGGTTGCAATCCTCAATCGATACTAGTCTCCATCAACCGGGACATCTCGCCTCGGGACTTTGGAGAACGAAATGACTACTCAGAACCTCAACGGCAAAGTGGCTTTGATTCAAGGCGGTTCCCGCGGCATTGGTGCGGCCATCGTCAAACGCCTGGCCGCGCAAGGCGCGACAGTAGCCTTCACCTACGTCAGCTCCACAGCCAAGGCCGAAGAACTGCAAAACGGCATCATCGCCGACGGCGGCAAAGCCCTCGCCATCAAGGCCGACAGCGCCGACGCCGAAGCCATCCACAACGCCGTGAACGCGACGGTAGAAACCTTTGGTCGCCTGGATATCCTGGTCAACAACGCCGGCGTGCTGGCGGTGGCGCCGCTGGAAGATTTCACACTCGAAGATTTCGACCGGACCCTGGCCATCAACGTGCGCAGCGTGTTCATTGCCACCCAGGCCGCCGCCAGGCACATGACCGAAGGTGGCCGCATCATCAACATCGGCAGCACCAACGCCGACCGCATGCCCTTCGCCGGTGGCGGCCCGTATGCAATGAGCAAGTCGGCACTGGTCGGCCTGACCAAAGGCCTGGCCCGAGACCTCGGCCCGAAAGGCATCACCATTAACAACGTGCAGCCGGGCCCGGTCGACACCGACATGAACCCGGCCGAGGGTGACTTCGCCGACAGCCTGATCCCGCTGATGGCGGTCGGTCGTTACGGCAAGGTTGAAGAGATCGCCAGTTTCGTCGCCTACCTGGTCGGACCCGAAGCGGGTTACATCACCGGCGCGAGCCTGACCATCGACGGCGGCTTTGGCGCCTGACGGTTTAAATGCGATGCTGGCCCGGGAGCGGTCCTCTCCGCTCCCACAGGGTCAATCCTTCAAGTGACGATAACTCTGTACCGCAGAACCGAGTACTACCGCACCCGCGCCAATCGCCAGCCAAAACCCGCTTCTCGCTCCGAATGCATCCACCAGCCAGCCCGACCCCGCCGCACCGATCGCCACCCCGATACTCAATCCGGTGACCAGCCAGGTCAGGCCTTCGGTGAGTTTGGCCGGTGGCACGATCTGTTCCACCAGCGCCATGGCGACAATCAACGTCGGCGCGAAAAACAGCCCGGCAACGAACACCGCCAGTGACAACCCGAGAATGTTCACCGCCAGCAACAGCGGCAACGTCGTCACCGCCGTGGCGATCCCGCCGTAGAGAAACAGGCGCGGCAACGGCACTTTCGAGCGCAAGGCACCGAACGCCAGACCGGCCATGCAGGAACCAATGGCGTACACCGACAACACAATACTCGCCGCCGCCGGTTGGCCCTGCTGTTGCGCGAAGGCCACGCTGACCACGTCCACCACGCCGACGATGGTGCCCATCGCCACCATCAACAACATCAGCAACTGGATGTCGACGGAGCGAATGATCGACGCCGCATGATGTTCCTCATGGGGATGCACCGGTGGCTCGGTGCTGCGTTGCGACACAAACGCCGTGACGCCGATCGCCAGCATCAATAAGGCCGCCAAGGGGCCTGCCTCGGGAAACGCCACCATGCACAAGCCCACCGACAACGGCGGCCCGACAATAAAGCAGACTTCGTCCAGCACCGACTCCAGCGCATAGGCCATTTGCAGTTGCGGCTGACCGCGATACAACTCGGTCCAGCGCGCCCGCACCATCGCCGACATGCTCGGCATGCACCCGGCGATGGCGGCGAACACAAACAACGTCCAGTTTGGCGCCTGCAAACGCGTGCACAACAACACCAGCAACAACGCCCCGCCACCGATCAGTGCCGATACCGGCAAAATCCGCCGCTGCCCAAAACGGTCCACCAGCCGCGACACCTGCGGCGCACAAAACGCCGTGGCCAACGCAAACGTCGCCGCCACCGCACCGGCCAAACCGTAGCCGCCCTGCAGCTGCGAAAGCATGGTGATCAGGCCGATGCCCGTCATGGAAATCGGCATGCGCGCAATCATCCCGGCCAGCACGAAGGCCCGGGCGCCGGGGGCGTTGAACAGTTCGCGATAGGGGTTGGCCATGGATGCAGGTCTCGTCAGGGGCCTGCACGTTGCCATAAGGCTGAATGGGGGGAAAGGCTGGAATTGTTGGTTGAATGTGAAGGTCCTGTCGCGGGCAAGCTCGCGCCCATATTTGCCCGCGAAGAGGCCAGAACAGTCACCGCACAAATGAACTCCAGCCCATCCAGACCAGTCAGCTACTTAGGTCTCAGTTTCCCGGAGTTTCGCGACAATGGCTGATCAACCCGAACGCCAAAGCCCCATCGACGCCCACGGCATCATCGGTGACATGCGCAGTGCTGCGCTGGTCAATGACAAGGGCAGCGTGGATTTTTTCTGCTGGCCGGAATTCGACAGCCCGTCGATTTTCTGTTCGCTGCTGGACAGTCCCGAGGCCGGGATTTTTCAGTTGTCGCCAGATTTGCCCGACGCCCGTCGCGAACAGATTTACCTGCCGGACACCAATGTTCTGCAAACCCGCTGGCTCAGCGATCGCGCCGTGGTCGAAGTCACCGACCTGCTGCCCATTGGTGACAGCGAGGATGATCTGCCGGTGTTGATGCGCCAGGTCCGGGTGGTCAGTGGCAAGGCAACCTTTCACCTGCGCTGCGCCGTTCGACACGACTATGCCCGCGCCACGACCCGCGCCCGCCTTGATAAAAAAACCGTGATTTTCGAAGCGGACAATCAGCCGTCCCTGCGCCTGTCTGCAGATCAGGCGTTACGCATAGACGCCGATGCCGCCGTCGCCGAATTCACCCTCGAACAGGACCAGAACGCCGAATTCCTGCTTGGCGCCGTCGACGATCCGCGCTTCAAGGAAGGCGCCGCGTCGATGTGCCTGGAGCGCACTCTGAAGTTCTGGCGTGACTGGATCGGCCAGTCCAACTACCGCGGCCGCTGGCGGGAAATGGTCAACCGTTCGGCCCTGGCGATGAAGCTGCTGACCTCGCGTAAACATGGCGCCATCCTCGCCGCCGCAACCTTCGGCCTGCCGGAAACCGTCGGTGGTGAACGCAACTGGGATTACCGCTACACCTGGATCCGTGACGCCTCGTTCACCGTTTATGCCTTCATGCGCCTGGGCTTCGTCGAAGAGGCCAACGCCTACATGCGCTGGTTGCGCGGACGGGTCAGCGACTGCCGGGGCCAGCCGATGAAACTCAATATTCTGTATGGCATCGATGGCCGTCAGGAGCTGCCGGAAATCGAACTCACGCACCTGTCCGGGCATGGCGGCGCAAAACCGGTGCGCATCGGCAACCTGGCTTATGCGCAGGTACAACTCGACATCTTCGGCGAGCTGATGGATGCGGTGTATCTGGTGAATAAGTACGGCGAAGCCATCTCCCACGAAGGCTGGAAACACACCGTGGTAGTGATCGATCAGGTCTGCGAAACCTGGAATCAGGAGGACGTTGGCATCTGGGAAATGCGCGGCGAGCAACATCACTTTCTGCACTCGCGCCTGATGTGTTGGGTGGCGCTGGACCGGGCGATCCGACTCGCCTCGAAACGCTCGCTGCCCGCCCCGTTCGCCCGTTGGGACCAGACGCGGCAGGCCATTTACGCCGACATCTGGGACAACTTCTGGAACGAAGAGCTTGGCCATTTCGTCCAGCACATCGGCGGCACCGGCCTCGACGGTTCAATGTTGCTGATGCCGTTGGTGCGTTTCGTCAGTGCCAAGGACCCGCGCTGGCTGGCAACCCTGGACGCCATCGAAAAAAGCCTGGTGCGCGACGGCATGGTTTACCGCTACCGCAACGAACACACCCACATCGACGGCCTGCCGGGCACCGAAGGCGCGTTCGCCGCGTGTTCCTTCTGGTACGTGGAATGCCTGGCCCGCGCCGGCCGGGTCGAGAAGGCTCATCTGGAGTTCGAGCAACTGCTGCGCTACGCCAACCCGTTGGGGTTGTACGCCGAAGAGTTCGACAGCCACGCCCGGCACATGGGCAATATCCCGCAAGCGCTGACGCACCTGGCGTTGATCAGCGCGGCGTGTTTTCTCGATCGGAAATTGAGTGGCGAGAAGAGTTTTTGGCAGCCTTGAGTGTGGGTTCGGCGCAGCCCACTGCCCATACGTTTTCAACAAAACGGCCGGCCCCGCAGCATGAACTTCTTCGAACCGGCCTCAATCGTCGAACTGCCGGTGCTGGACTGGACAGGTGGCGTCAGCCACCTGCAAGGCTGACGCAAAACCGCTCACGATAAGCTTGCGGCGTCACGCCCATCGCCCGCAGAAAACTGCGGCGCAGTGTTTCCTCGCTACCGAATCCGCATTGCACGGCGACCCGCTTGATCGGCACGCCGGTATCGCTGAGCAGGCGTCGTGCGGTCTCGACGCGGATCAATTCGATGGCCCGGGCCGGCGTTTGGCCGGTTTCGGCGCGGTAGTGGCGCACGAAGCTGCGTTCGCTCATGCCCGCCTGCTGGGCCAAGGTCGGGATGCCGAGGTCTTTGGTGAGGTTTTCACTGATCCAGGCGTGAAGTTCGTCGAAGCGACTGCCTTCTTTTTGCAGAGACAGGGTCACGCTGAATTGCGACTGTCCACCGGGGCGTTTGAGAAACACCACCAGTTGCCGGGCGACTTCCAGGGCCATGTTACGACCCAGATCGGCTTCCACCATCGCCAACGCCAGATCGATACCGGCGGTCACTCCGGCTGAGGTCCAGACCGGGCCGTCGTTAATGAAAATCGGATTGGGCTCCACCCGCAATTGCGGATGCTGCTGCGCCAGCTGTTCGCAGCGGGTCCAGTGGGTGACCACACGACGACCATCGAGCCAGCCGCTGGCTGCCAACAGGAATGCGCCGGTGCACACCGATGAGACCCGACGGCATCCTGCTGCATGCTCGCGTACCCAGGCCACCAATGGCTGATCCTGCGCCGCCGCGTAAACACCCCAGCCACCGGCGATGATCAAGGTGTCACTGCCCTGCTCGGGCAACGGCTCGGCCAACAATGCCAGGCCCGCTGATGACATCACCGCCCCGCCGCCGCTGGCAATCACCGACGGCGCATAAGGTGCAGGTGCGCCTTGCTGGCGGGCGATGTCATTAGCGGACGCGAACACCTGCAACGGCCCGGTGACGTCGAGCAGTTGCACATTGGCGAATGCGAGCACGTGAATGGTTTTCGGCATATTGGCGTAATTCGTGGGCTGATTGGCGTATTCGCCAAATCCTAGGCGCCTACAGTGAAGGCGTCCACCCACTTCAGGAGAAAAACCTCATGACCTTGCAGATCGGTTTTCTGTTGTTTCCACAGGTGCAACAACTCGACCTCACCGGCCCTTACGACGTCTTGGCCTCGTTACCCGGTGTGAAGGTGCATCTGATCTGGAAGGACTTGATGCCCATCACCGCCAGCACCGGCCTGATGCTGAAACCGACCGTCACCTTCGACGACTGCCCGACACTGGACGTGATTTGTGTTCCCGGTGGCAGTGGCGTCGGGCCGCTCATGGAAGATGAGCAAACGCTGGCGTTCATCAAGGCTCAGGCGGCGAACGCGCGTTACGTCACGTCAGTCTGCACCGGCGCGCTGGTGCTCGGTGCGGCGGGCCTGCTCAAAGGCAAACGCGCCACCACCCACTGGGCCTACCACGAACTGCTGGCGCCGCTGGGAGCGATTGCGGTGAATGATCGGGTGGTGCGCGACGGCAATCTGCTGACGGGTGGCGGCATCACCGCCGGTATCGATTTTGCCCTGACCCTGGCCGCTGAGCTGTTCGATCAAGCCACCGCGGAGCTGGTGCAGTTGCAGCTGGAATACGCCCCGGCTCCGCCGTTTCAGGCAGGCAGCCCGGAAACCGCGCCGGCCAGCGTACTGGAAGAGGCCCGCAAACGTGCCGCTGGTTCGTTACAATTGCGCGCAGACATTACCGAACGCGCGGCCGCGAAACTCGACCGCCCATAAAAAATGGCTGCGAGATGAACATCTCGCAGCCAGACTTTTCTTGCGCCCATAAAAAAACCCGCCGAAGCGGGTTCTTCCAAGACCATTACGACTCCCTGTCGTGAGCAATCCATGCAAATGGCCGATCATCCATGATCCTGAGCACTCCTTGTGCTTCAGTGGATGGGGCCAGAATACGCATCGGATCCAATCTGCAATAGACGACATAGTTGTTACAGCGTGTAAGACATTCGCCATAGCACCCCTTCCGAAAACCCTTAGATGCCTCAGGTATCCAGCCTCGAAGCCATGAGTTTCATGACCTGCAGGCGTCCGACACCAGCGTCCAGCGTTTCAGCCAAGGCTCAAGGCATAGCCGTCAGTCACCCTCACGCTCGCGGGCCTTGGCATTTTCAACAAGAAACTGTTCGAGCCTGCTCAACTGCTCTTCCCAGCCACGGCTGTCCATGTAATACGCCTCTTTCTGGCGGACGTCGGGAATGTGCGCGAACCCCGACTCGGAAACCTTGAGCAGCGTGCCGTCCTCAAAGTCTTCCAGTTCGAATTTCACCAGCGTGGTGGGCTCCTGGGAGTAGTCGATCTTCGGATTCACCGCGTAAGGGTGCCAGCGAAAGGAGAACAACTGCTGCGGCTCGACCCGCTCGACCAGCACATTCCACAGCACGTGTTCGTATCCGGGATATGTCACCTGCCCCTGCGTCCACTCGCCAGCAATGAAGCGCCTGCCTTCAAGCGCTACGCCGAACCATTGTCCGAACGCCTCTGCATCGACCAATGCACGCCAAACATGGGAGCGCGGCGATTTAAGCGTGATTTTGCGCTCAAAACTATTGGGTACTGGTTTCATTTGTCACCTCCTGTACTGGACAACAGTAGGCCTGTAAGACCACAAGTCCAACCCGAAAGTTGTGTGACGAGTAACTTTTCCTGAAATATCCGGCTGCATTTCTGGCGATCCGTTCTGGGCTGGAGAGCAGTGGCAACGGAACCGGAACTGCTAACGTTTACATCCTGACCGTCCCCCGACAAAGGAATATTTATGCAGCTTTCACTCACGGAACGATATCGAGGAGCCCTCTTGGGTCTGGCCTGCGGCGATGCTGTTGGCACCAGTGTCGAGTTCCGGCCGCGCGGTTCATTCCCGATCCTGAATGACATGGTGGGCGGCGGCCCCTTCAAGCTCAAGCCGGGGCAATGGACCGACGACACCTCGATGGCGCTGTGCCTGGCCGAAAGTCTGCTGACGACAAGTGGATTCGATGCAGGCGACCAAATGAATCGCTATGTCGACTGGTGGCAACACGGGCACTTGAGTTCGACCGGAGAATGCTTCGACATCGGTATGACCGTCAGTGACGCCCTCGCCCGATTTCAGGAAACAGGGGACCCCTTCGCCGGCTCCAGCGATCCCTATACGGCCGGTAATGGTTCACTGATGCGACTGGTGCCCGTGGTGCTGTATTACTTTCCGGATCGCGAGCGGGGGAGGACATTTGCCGCACAGAGTTCACGGACGACGCACGCCGCACCGGAAGCAGTCGAATGCTGTCTGTTGTTCACCGAGCTGATCTTTAATGCCCTGCGAGGGTTACCCAAGCATAAGTTGCTCAACATATCGGAGACGCAATTTCACGAGCCAAAAGTCGCCGCCATCGCCCGAGGCGATTACCTCGCAAAACCTGAAAGTAGTATCCAGGGCAGTGGATACTGCGTTGCCTCACTCGAAGCAGCCCTGTGGTGTTTTCATCACACGGACAATTTTGAAGCCGCCATCCTCAAAGCTGCCAATCTGGGCGACGACGCTGACACCACTGCGGCTATCGTCGGCCAGTTGGCCGGGGCCCATTATGGCGCTAAGGGCATCCGCAAAGATTGGCTGGAAAAGCTGCACCTGCGCGAAGGCATCGAGGCCATGGCTGACGCCTTGATGGACAGCACTCCCTTTCCCCCCCCGCAGTCGACTGTTGCGAGGGAACTTGTCGGATCCCCGCAGCGTCCCGCTCGGCTGCGCAGCATTTGATTCGAAGGACGCTTCGCCCTCCCCAGCGGGAGCAAGCTCCGTCACCACAGGTTTGCGCGAGACTACAAACTTACTCACTTGTCTTCGCTACACTTAAGCTCAATTTTTCCTGCAATAGCGAACCATTTCCCATGTACTCACGCTTTTTTCTGGCGCTGACACCATTGATACTCACCTCCCAGACCTACGCCGCCGTGAACTGCGACAACGCCACTGACCAGGCGACGATGAACCAGTGTGCATCGCAGCAGCATGCAGCGGCTGACAAAGTGTTGAATGCGCTTTACCAACAGATTACCAATCGCCTCAAGGGCGACCCCGACCGCAAGAAGCTGCTGTTGGGCGCGCAGCGCTCGTGGATTGCATTTCGCGATGCCGAGTGCAAGTTTTCGGCGTCGGGCGTGGAAGGCGGCAGTGTTTATCCGCTGATCTACAGAACTTGCGTGACGGAGTTGACCCGGGCGCGAGTTGAGACGCTCAAGACGTACCTGAAGTGTCAGGAGGGGGATTTGGGGTGTCCGGTGCCATCAGCCCCTTAAGTGCGATCTTTTTTACAGGCACTCTGATTATCAGCGTGCCCACGCCTCAGGCCCGTCTTGATGAGTCAGACGTGAGGATCGCCGGGGGATTTGCTTGGCGCCGCGTATTGCGGCTTCAGATGACCGTCCTGATCGAGTAGCCAGGCATCCATGATCTGCCGCACTACCGGTCCTGCGACCCGCCCCCCGGCTTCACCGTTTTCGATCATGACCGAAATCACAATCTTCGGGTGTTCGGCCGGGGCAAACCCTACGAACAAGGCATTGTCGCGGTTGCGCTCGCGGGTTTTCTCGCGGTTGTAACGCTCGCCCTGTTTGATCGCCACCACTTGCGCGGTGCCGCTCTTGCCGGCAATACGATATTGCGCGCCTGCCGCTGCGGCTCGGGCAATCCCGCGGGAATCGTGCATCACCATTTGCATGCCGTGGTTGACCTGCTCCCAGTCTCGCGGGTCCTTGAGCAGAATGTTTGGCATCGGGTGCTCATCCACCGGCGCGACACCGTCCACGGTCATGGCCAGGTGCGGGCGGTTCCACACCCCTTTGTTGGCGATCAGGGCCGTCGCCTGAGCCAATTGCAGCGGCGTGACCTGCATGTAGCCCTGGCCGATGCCGAGGATCACCGTCTCACCTGGGAACCACGGCTGACGGCGCGTGGCGCGCTTCCACGCCTGGGATGGCATCAGACCCGACGACTCTTCATACATATCCAGCGAGACTTTCTCACCCAGGCCGAACATCGCCATGTAGTCGTGCAGGCGATCGATGCCCAGCTTGTGTGCCAGGTCATAGAAGTAGGTGTCGTTGGAGCGCATGATCGCCGCGTCCATATCCACCCAACCATCGCCGCTGTGGTTCCAGTTGCGGTACTTGTGATCGAAGTCCGGCAATTGGTAATAACCCGGGTCGAACACTCGGGTCTGTGGCGTGACAACGCCGGCGTCGAGCCCGGCAATCGCCACTTCGGGCTTGATGGTCGAACCCGGCGCGTAGAGACCGCGCAGCACACGGTTGAACAGTGGCCGGTCGATGGAATCGCGTAGCGTCGAGTATTCCTTGGAGCTGATACCGGTGACGAACAGATTTGGATCGAAACTTGGATTGCTGACCATGGCAAGCACTTCGCCGGTCGACGGATCGAGCGCGACGACCGAACCACGGCGATCACCCAAGGCGTGTTCGGCAGCCTCCTGAAGCTTGATATCGAGGCTCAGGACAATGTTTTCACCCGGCACCGGATCAGTGTGCTTGAGCACGCGTAATACGCGGCCCTGGGCATTGGTTTCGACTTCCTCGTAACCGACATGGCCGTGTAGCTGCGACTCGTAGAATTTCTCGATCCCGGTCTTGCCGATGGATTGGGTACCGCGGTACTCGACCGAATCCAGGACTTTGGATTCTTTTTCGTTGATGCGTCCGACGTAGCCAACCGAATGAGCGAAATGCTCCCCCAGTGGGTAGTGCCGAACGAACTGCGGCTCGACATCCAGGCCCGGCAAACGGAACTCGTTGACCGCGAGCACCGCGATCTGCTCTTCGCTCAGCTCATAGAACAGCGTCACGGGTACGAACGGATGGCGTGCCTGCTTCATGGCCTTGTCGAACAGCGTGCGGTTTTCTGCGGGCAAATGCAGGAGACTGACCACCTCATCCAGCTCTTCATTGACGTCGGTTGCGCGTTCGCGGGTGATGGTCAGGTTGTAGCTAGGCCGATTGTCTGCGAGCACCACGCCATTGCGGTCATAGATCAAGCCACGGGTAGGCGTGATCGGCAGGACATGCACGCGATTGTTTTCAGAAATCGTGGAGTGATAGTCGAATTCGACGACTTGCAGAACGTACAGGCGCACCACCAGCGCGCAAGTAATGGCGACGACGAACAACGCGCAAGCCATGAGTCTTTTGTTGACCAGGCGGGTTTCTTTTTCGTGGTCTTTGATCGGAATCGGTTGGGGCATTTCTGTAGCAACTCTTTGAAAAGGGAAGCGCCGATCCGTGGGCTTCAAAACAGTCCGTTAATAAAAGAGCTGCACCATACCAAAAACTGCCCGGTCACTTTAGTGCGTTTTCCTCTAACGACGATCGCTGGCCACGCTTCGAGCAATTGCATAGAAATCGAGCAAGACAGATTTTCCTGCGGGCAAAACAAAACCCCAACTGCTTTCGCAATTGGGGTTTCGGAATTTAATCTTGACGATGACCTACTCTCACATGGGGAAACCCCACACTACCATCGGCGATGCATCGTTTCACTGCTGAGTTCGGGATGGGATCAGGTGGTTCCAATGCTCTATGGTCGTCAAGAAATTCGGTGTGCCGACTCGTCTTTCGACGCTTCAGCAAATTGGGTATGCGATAGATTTTGCGGTTTTGTGAACGGTACGAACTTTCGGTTCATTGCGTCTTCACACACCGCAATCTGATGCTCTTTCGAGTAATCAAATTGCTTGGGTGTTATATGGTCAAGCCTCACGGGCAATTAGTATTGGTTAGCTCAACGCCTCACAGCGCTTACACACCCAACCTATCAACGTCGTAGTCTTCGACGGCCCTTCAGGGGACTCAAGGTCCCAGTGAGATCTCATCTTGAGGCTAGTTTCCCGCTTAGATGCTTTCAGCGGTTATCTATTCCGAACATAGCTACCCGGCAATGCCACTGGCGTGACAACCGGAACACCAGAGGTTCGTCCACTCCGGTCCTCTCGTACTAGGAGCAGCCCCTCTCAAATCTCAAACGTCCACGGCAGATAGGGACCGAACTGTCTCACGACGTTCTAAACCCAGCTCGCGTACCACTTTAAATGGCGAACAGCCATACCCTTGGGACCGGCTTCAGCCCCAGGATGTGATGAGCCGACATCGAGGTGCCAAACACCGCCGTCGATATGAACTCTTGGGCGGTATCAGCCTGTTATCCCCGGAGTACCTTTTATCCGTTGAGCGATGGCCCTTCCATACAGAACCACCGGATCACTAAGACCTACTTTCGTACCTGCTCGACGTGTCTGTCTCGCAGTCAAGCGCGCTTTTGCCTTTATACTCTACGACCGATTTCCGACCGGTCTGAGCGCACCTTCGTACTCCTCCGTTACTCTTTAGGAGGAGACCGCCCCAGTCAAACTACCCACCATACACTGTCCTCGATCCGGATAACGGACCTGAGTTAGAACCTCAAAGTTGCCAGGGTGGTATTTCAAGGATGGCTCCACGCGAACTGGCGTCCACGCTTCAAAGCCTCCCACCTATCCTACACAAGCAAATTCAAAGTCCAGTGCAAAGCTATAGTAAAGGTTCACGGGGTCTTTCCGTCTAGCCGCGGATACACTGCATCTTCACAGCGATTTCAATTTCACTGAGTCTCGGGTGGAGACAGCGCCGCCATCGTTACGCCATTCGTGCAGGTCGGAACTTACCCGACAAGGAATTTCGCTACCTTAGGACCGTTATAGTTACGGCCGCCGTTTACCGGGGCTTCGATCAAGAGCTTCGCGTTAGCTAACCCCATCAATTAACCTTCCGGCACCGGGCAGGCGTCACACCCTATACGTCCACTTTCGTGTTTGCAGAGTGCTGTGTTTTTAATAAACAGTCGCAGCGGCCTGGTATCTTCGACCGGCGTGGGCTTACGGAGCAAGTCCTTCACCCTCACCGGCGCACCTTCTCCCGAAGTTACGGTGCCATTTTGCCTAGTTCCTTCACCCGAGTTCTCTCAAGCGCCTTGGTATTCTCTACCCAACCACCTGTGTCGGTTTGGGGTACGGTTCCTGGTTACCTGAAGCTTAGAAGCTTTTCTTGGAAGCATGGCATCAACCACTTCGTGTTCTAAAAGAACACTCGTCATCAGCTCTCGGCCTTAGAATCCCGGATTTACCTAAGATTCCAGCCTACCACCTTAAACTTGGACAACCAACGCCAAGCTGGCCTAGCCTTCTCCGTCCCTCCATCGCAATAACCAGAAGTACAGGAATATTAACCTGTTTTCCATCGACTACGCTTTTCAGCCTCGCCTTAGGGACCGACTAACCCTGCGTCGATTAACGTTGCGCAGGAAACCTTGGTCTTTCGGCGTGGGTGTTTTTCACACCCATTGTCGTTACTCATGTCAGCATTCGCACTTCTGATACCTCCAGCAAGCTTCTCAACTCACCTTCACAGGCTTACAGAACGCTCCTCTACCGCATCACCTAAGTGATACCCGTAGCTTCGGTGTATGGTTTGAGCCCCGTTACATCTTCCGCGCAGGCCGACTCGACTAGTGAGCTATTACGCTTTCTTTAAAGGGTGGCTGCTTCTAAGCCAACCTCCTAGCTGTCTAAGCCTTCCCACATCGTTTCCCACTTAACCATAACTTTGGGACCTTAGCTGACGGTCTGGGTTGTTTCCCTTTTCACGACGGACGTTAGCACCCGCCGTGTGTCTCCCATGCTCGGCACTTGTAGGTATTCGGAGTTTGCATCGGTTTGGTAAGTCGGGATGACCCCCTAGCCGAAACAGTGCTCTACCCCCTACAGTGATACATGAGGCGCTACCTAAATAGCTTTCGAGGAGAACCAGCTATCTCCGAGCTTGATTAGCCTTTCACTCCGATCCACAGGTCATCCGCTAACTTTTCAACGGTAGTCGGTTCGGTCCTCCAGTCAGTGTTACCTAACCTTCAACCTGCCCATGGATAGATCGCCCGGTTTCGGGTCTATTCCCAGCGACTAGACGCCCTATTAAGACTCGCTTTCGCTACGCCTCCCCTATTCGGTTAAGCTCGCCACTGAAAATAAGTCGCTGACCCATTATACAAAAGGTACGCAGTCACAGAACAAAGTCTGCTCCCACTGCTTGTACGCATACGGTTTCAGGATCTATTTCACTCCCCTCTCCGGGGTTCTTTTCGCCTTTCCCTCACGGTACTAGTTCACTATCGGTCAGTCAGTAGTATTTAGCCTTGGAGGATGGTCCCCCCATATTCAGACAAAGTTTCTCGTGCTCCGTCCTACTCGATTTCATGACCAAGAGATTTTCGCGTACAGGGCTATCACCCACTATGGCCGCACTTTCCAGAGCGTTCCGCTAATCTCAAAGCCACTTAAGGGCTAGTCCCCGTTCGCTCGCCACTACTAAGGGAATCTCGGTTGATTTCTTTTCCTCAGGGTACTTAGATGTTTCAGTTCCCCTGGTTCGCCTCTTGCACCTATGTATTCAGTACAAGATAACCATCTTATGATGGCTGGGTTCCCCCATTCAGACATCTCCGGATCAAAGTCTGTTTGCCGACTCCCCGAAGCTTTTCGCAGGCTACCACGTCTTTCATCGCCTCTGACTGCCAAGGCATCCACCGTATGCGCTTCTTCACTTGACCATATAACCCCAAGCAATCTGGTTATACTGTGAAGACGACATTCGCCGAAAATTCGAATTTCTCAACTAAGAGAACTCACAAATTTTACCTTAGCCTGATCCGTTACCAGTGAAAGTAACGTTCAGTCTATCTTTCTATCACATACCCAAATTTTTAAAGAACGATCTAATCAAAAGACTAGAAATCAACATTCACCATCACCTTGATGGAATGCTCATTTCTAAGCTTTCAAACGTCAGAAGCAGTAGTGGTGGAGCCAAGCGGGATCGAACCGCTGACCTCCTGCGTGCAAGGCAGGCGCTCTCCCAGCTGAGCTATGGCCCCGTATTTCTACAGGCGTTTCCCACACAAAATTGGTGGGTCTGGGCAGATTCGAACTGCCGACCTCACCCTTATCAGGGGTGCGCTCTAACCAACTGAGCTACAGACCCAATTTCGGGCTGCTTCTTATCGTCTTCTTCAATGAATCAAGCAATTCGTGTGGGAGCTCATGGAGCAGCTGAGTCGTCGATTAAGGAGGTGATCCAGCCGCAGGTTCCCCTACGGCTACCTTGTTACGACTTCACCCCAGTCATGAATCACACCGTGGTAACCGTCCTCCCGAAGGTTAGACTAGCTACTTCTGGTGCAACCCACTCCCATGGTGTGACGGGCGGTGTGTACAAGGCCCGGGAACGTATTCACCGCGACATTCTGATTCGCGATTACTAGCGATTCCGACTTCACGCAGTCGAGTTGCAGACTGCGATCCGGACTACGATCGGTTTTATGGGATTAGCTCCACCTCGCGGCTTGGCAACCCTCTGTACCGACCATTGTAGCACGTGTGTAGCCCAGGCCGTAAGGGCCATGATGACTTGACGTCATCCCCACCTTCCTCCGGTTTGTCACCGGCAGTCTCCTTAGAGTGCCCACCATTACGTGCTGGTAACTAAGGACAAGGGTTGCGCTCGTTACGGGACTTAACCCAACATCTCACGACACGAGCTGACGACAGCCATGCAGCACCTGTCTCAATGTTCCCGAAGGCACCAATCCATCTCTGGAAAGTTCATTGGATGTCAAGGCCTGGTAAGGTTCTTCGCGTTGCTTCGAATTAAACCACATGCTCCACCGCTTGTGCGGGCCCCCGTCAATTCATTTGAGTTTTAACCTTGCGGCCGTACTCCCCAGGCGGTCAACTTAATGCGTTAGCTGCGCCACTAAGAGCTCAAGGCTCCCAACGGCTAGTTGACATCGTTTACGGCGTGGACTACCAGGGTATCTAATCCTGTTTGCTCCCCACGCTTTCGCACCTCAGTGTCAGTATCAGTCCAGGTGGTCGCCTTCGCCACTGGTGTTCCTTCCTATATCTACGCATTTCACCGCTACACAGGAAATTCCACCACCCTCTACCATACTCTAGCTTGTCAGTTTTGAATGCAGTTCCCAGGTTGAGCCCGGGGATTTCACATCCAACTTAACAAACCACCTACGCGCGCTTTACGCCCAGTAATTCCGATTAACGCTTGCACCCTCTGTATTACCGCGGCTGCTGGCACAGAGTTAGCCGGTGCTTATTCTGTCGGTAACGTCAAAATTGCAGAGTATTAATCTACAACCCTTCCTCCCAACTTAAAGTGCTTTACAATCCGAAGACCTTCTTCACACACGCGGCATGGCTGGATCAGGCTTTCGCCCATTGTCCAATATTCCCCACTGCTGCCTCCCGTAGGAGTCTGGACCGTGTCTCAGTTCCAGTGTGACTGATCATCCTCTCAGACCAGTTACGGATCGTCGCCTTGGTGAGCCATTACCTCACCAACTAGCTAATCCGACCTAGGCTCATCTGATAGCGCAAGGCCCGAAGGTCCCCTGCTTTCTCCCGTAGGACGTATGCGGTATTAGCGTTCCTTTCGAAACGTTGTCCCCCACTACCAGGCAGATTCCTAGGCATTACTCACCCGTCCGCCGCTGAATTCAGGAGCAAGCTCCTGTCATCCGCTCGACTTGCATGTGTTAGGCCTGCCGCCAGCGTTCAATCTGAGCCATGATCAAACTCTTCAGTTCAAACATCTTTGGGTTTTGAGAAAACCCTAAACTTGGCTCAGCAATCGTTGGTTACATCTTTGATTTCTCGCGGAGTAACTTGTGATGCTGATAATCTGTTGACTAGCAGTCTGACTCCACAAGCACCCACACGAATTGCTTGATTCAGTTGTTAAAGAGCGGTTGGTTAAGATCTTTCGTCTCAACCGAGGCGCGCATTCTACAGCAGCCTCATTTGCTGTCAAGTGGTTATTTTCAGAAGTTTTCAAGGATTTCCTTAACAACTTCAACCACTTGCGCTTTCGATCTCTCGTCAGCGGGAGGCGAATTCTACAGCGTTACACGCTGCTGTCAACACCTCTTTTTCAACTTCCTTTTGGCTTCGATGACCTGAAGCAACTTGCTGCCGAAAACTGCGTAACTCGTTGTTTACCAAGGAGTTTTCCGTTTCGACTGCGCCGGAAGTGGGGCGAATTATAGACACCTGAAATCTGCCGTCAAGCACTGATTTGGTTTTTCTATCAGGATGCGCAAAATCGCTGCTTATATATAGACGCGCCACCAAGGAATGCGCAGTATATTGCTCAACACAACAATAGCGCTCCAGTTCCACCCACTTTGGACGATGCCTCTCAATGAATGACCAACCTCGCAGCCTTGCCTCGACCCTGTTCTCGGTCGGCCTGCTAATAATAGCCATGGCATCGATCCAGTCCGGAGCCTCCCTGGCCAAAAGCATGTTCCCCATTGTTGGCGCCCAAGGGACCACCACTCTGCGCCTGATTTTTGCCAGCGTAATCATGCTGCTGCTCTTGCGCCCATGGCGCGCAAAGCTTACGGCGAAGTCCCTGCGAACCGTTATCGTCTACGGCATGGCTCTGGGCGGCATGAACTTCCTCTTCTATATGTCCTTGCGCACAGTGCCTCTGGGTATCGCGGTGGCCCTTGAGTTCACCGGGCCATTGGCAGTCGCCATTTACGCTTCACGACGAGCAATCGATTTCCTGTGGATCGCACTTGCAGCTCTCGGCTTGCTCCTACTGATACCTACGGGTGCAACGACCGCAGGTATTGACCTGGTAGGTGCCGGCTACGCATTGGGCGCCGGGGTATGCTGGGCGCTGTACATTCTATTTGGCCAAAAGGCCGGTGCCGACAATGGCGTGCAGACAGCCGCACTGGGGGTAATGATTGCCGCCCTGTTCGTAGCTCCCATAGGCATTGTTCATGCTGGAGCCGCGCTGCTGACCCCATCACTGATCCCGATTGCCCTTGGAGTTGCCATTCTGTCCACAGCCCTCCCCTATACGCTGGAGATGGTCGCCCTCACCCGCATGCCAGCCAGGACATTCGGAACATTGATGAGCATCGAACCCGCTATTGGTGCGCTATCCGGCTTACTGTTCCTGCAGGAATACCTGTCCCTGTCACAATGGATGGCTATCTTGTGCATCATCCTGGCTTCGGTCGGCGCGACCATGACCATGGGGAGCTCAGCCAAGCCAGCGATTGCGGCGGATTGATGCAAGATTTGAAGAGACTCTGGTATTTGCCGCTCATTTAGGCCATGTTTAGCCCGCAATCCGATGTCAGACATGGACTTTTCAAGACAGGGAAATCAGCACGCTTCATGCGAAAGCGAATACTGCCAGACCGGGCGTCAGATCCGGGAAAGCAACAAGGACAGCAATGAAACGAATTTTGATAATGATCGCCGTACTTGCAATTGCGGGCTGCGCGGCGACATCGACGACCCAGGTCAAGCACGGCAGGAAAGGGCTGCACATCAACTGTTCAGGCCTGTCGTCATCCTGGGATCAGTGCTACGCCAGTGCCGCCAACTCGTGCGCACCGAAGGGATACAAGGTCATCGCCAAGTCAGGGGATGCCGTAGAGGAACCGGGCGACTATCCGTTTGGCCTCAATCCAGCGGGCTACACCAGTCGCAGCATGATTGTCATCTGCAAATAGTTTGCGACCTCGTCGTCAGGCTCCAGGGCCTGCGATCTGCCGTCCGATCTCATCGTAACTGGACTTCAGCACCTTATGCTGAAGCTCCGTAGTGGCCAACATCCTCGCCACTACCAACGCCCCGATACATTGCGACAGAATGGCCCAAGCCAAACTGTCGCTCTCCAGCACCTGCGCCCAACTCTCCTGCAACTGACAAATCCAGCGCTCCGCCTGCTGACGAATCGCGATGTCAGAACGCGCGATCTCGGCGCCCAGCGCCGGCAGTGCACAACCCGTTTCCGGATGTTCGACATGGGACATGCTCAAGTACTGCTTCAGGCACCGCTCAAGCTTGTCGCGATCCTGCTCGGCCCCCAATCGTTCCAGACTTTGCCTCAACTCACTTTCGACAACTGAAGCAAACAATTCGTCCTTTGAAGAGAAGTGGCTGTAGAAAGCCCCGCCACTCAAGCCGATCGCCTTCATCAAGCCGTCCACACCCACCGTCGAAAACCCGGATCGCTTTGCCGATACCGCACTGCTTTGCAGGAGTTTTTCTCTGGTTTCCAACTTGTGACTGGCCGAGTAACGCATTGCCTTTCCCTCAGGATTGATCGCCTTGACGCTGATCAAATCGTAGCATAACGTTCGTTTAGTTAACGATCGTTTACTAAAGGGATCTACCCATGAATAACAAGAAGGTCGTACTGGTCGTTGGTGCGGGTGATTCTACCGGTGGCGCCATTGCCAAGCGTTTTGCCCAAGAAGGATTCGTCGCCTGCGTCACCCGCCGCAGCGCGGACAAACTCCAGCCGCTAGTCGACGCAATCCTGGCCGACGGCGGTGAAGCCCACGGCTTTGCTTGCGATGCGCGCAAAGAGGACGATGTGGTGGCATTGGTCGAGCAGATTGAAAGCGAGATCGGCCCCATCGAAGCTTTCGTCTTCAACATCGGCGCCAACGTGCCTTGCAGCATTCTGGAAGAAACCGCCCGCAAGTATTTCAAGATCTGGGAAATGGCCTGTTTCTCGGGTTTTCTCAACGCCCGTGAAGTGGCCATTCGCATGGCCAAGCGTCAGCGCGGAACGATACTGTTCACTGGCGCAACCGCCGGCATGCGAGGCGCCGCAGGATTTGCCGCGTTCGCCGGCGCCAAGCACGGCATCCGTGCCCTGGCGCAGAGCATGGCGCGTGAGCTGGGGCCGATGAACATTCACGTTGCCCATATCATCGTCGACGGTGCCATCGATACCGACTTCATTCGCGACAGTTTTCCCGAGAAGTACGCAACCAAAGATCAGGACGGCATTCTCAACCCCGAACACATCGCCGAGAACTACTGGTACCTGCACAGCCAGCCTCGCGACGCCTGGACCTTCGAGCTGGACCTGCGTCCCTGGAGCGAACGCTGGTAAGCCCTCCCCCTATAACAACAACAGAGCGCAACGACCATGAGCAAAACCGTGGAGTTCTACTTCGACCTGGGCAGCCCCGCCACTTACCTGGCATACACACAGCTACCCAAGATCTGTGAGCAAACCGACAGCCAACTCCTCTACATCCCGATCCTGCTTGGCGGGGTCTTCAAAGCCACCGGTAATGCTTCCCCGGCGAATGTTCCAGCCAAGGGGCATTACATGTTTCAAGACCTCGACCGCTTTGCCAAACGTTATGGCGTGCCGCTGAAGTTCAATCCGCATTTCCCGATCAACACCCTCATGTTGATGCGTGCCGTCACTGGCATACAGATGCGCCACCCCGAGCGTTTTCTGGCGTTTATCGACTGCCTGTTCAAAGCGCTGTGGGTTGACGGCTGCAGCCTCGATGAACCGGCCACCGTCGGCGCCGTGCTGACCCAAAACAACTTCGACCCTAATGAAGTACTCGCCCTGACCGCCGACGAAGAGGTCAAAGCCGCGCTCAAGACCAATACCGAAAAAGCGGTGCAGCGCGGCGTGTTTGGTGCTCCAAGCATGTTTGTGGATGACCAGTTGTTCTTCGGCCAGGATCGACTGGACTTCGTCCTAGAAGCCCTGCGTTAAACCTCGACCACCAACCGCCCCTGCGCTGCTCCCGATTGCAGCAGTTCATGGGCGGCATCGGCGGTTTGCAAGGTGAACCGGCGCGGATCGAGAATGGGTTTAACTCTGCCGGCCTCGATCAAACGCGCCGCTTGCCGAAGAATCTCCCCGTGATGCTCAAGTCCCTCGCCCGTCAGCAATGGCAGCAACGTGAATACGCCGGAATAGCTTGCCCCGCGAAATGAAAGCGGCGCGAGACTGTGCTGCCCCCATCCCAGACAACTCACTACATGGCCGTGATAAACCCGCGCGGCCTTGAATGATGCGTCCAGTACTTCACCGCCCACCGTGTCATAAACGATATCGAAGCCCACCCCATCCGTGTGCTCCGCCACATAAGCCTCGACTGAAGACTGGCGGTAATCGATAAACGTTGCCCCCAAGTCCTCTATAACCGCTTGATGGCGCGCAGACCCCGTGGCAAACACCACTGCGCCGAATGCACGGGCGATCTGCACCGCTACATGCCCGACCCCTCCTGCACCACCGTGAATCAAGACTTTTTGCCCCGCCCGCACCCGCGCCCGATCGACCAACCCTTCCCACGCGGTAATCAGCACCAACGGCAAACCGGCCGCTTCGCGCATGTCCAGATTGCCCGGTTTATGCGCCAAGAGCCGCGCATCGACCACCGCGTACTGAGCCAGTGAACCCTGAACTCCGCCAATCCCCGTCGCCATCGCATAGACCTGATCACCCGGCTTCCAGCCATTTACCCCCTCCCCCAACGCTTCCACTGTCCCCGCCAGATCCATGCCCAACACTGCCGGCAACGGCTGCCGCGCGTGGGCGGCCTGGCCCGACCGAATCTTCCCGTCCAATGGATTCAACCCGCTGGCCGCTACCCGCACCAGAACCTGTCCCACGCCTGGAGTCGGCCGAGGAATACAAGCCAAGCGTAGCGGCGCATTAGCCGAGTCAACAATCAGCGCACGCATTTGCAATGAGTCAGTCATTTCGCATACTCCCGTCAGAGGTGGTTGTAGGAATGATCTTCAACCAACCTACTCATGCCGATAAGACGCCATATCGCTATAGTGACTATGCCCTGACAGCATCAATGAGACGCCTCGTGGACAAATTAAACGCAATGGCGATTTTCGTCCGAGTGGTTGAACGCGGCAGTTTTTCCGCCGTCGCCCGGGAGTTGCAGACCAGTCAGCCAACCATCAGCAAAGTGCTACAGGCACTGGAAAGCGAACTGGGCGGCAAGCTGATTACCCGCAGCACCCGAAAGTTATCGCTGACCGATGAAGGCCAGCGCTACTACGACCAATGCCGGCACATCCTCGCTGCCGTGGACGCCGCCGAACACAGCTTCCAGTCTGGCCGGGAGACCATTGCCGGTCCACTGCGAATCGGTTCTTCCGTGAGTTTCGGGCGCCTGCAGATTGCCCCGCGTCTGCCGGCATTTCTCAGGCGCTATCCCGGGATTCAGATTGACTTGCAACTGAGTGATCAGAATCAGGACCTGGTCAGTGAAGGTCTGGACGTCACGTTCAGGATTGGCGCGTTGAATGACAGCAGCCTGATAGCTCGCCACATCGGCACCACCCACCGGATGACCGTGGCGGCACCGCATTACCTGGCGCAACACGGCGAGCCGCAAACGCCGGAAGATCTGCGCGGGCACAACTGCCTGCAGTTCAATCTGCTGACCAGTCAAAACTTGTGGATTTACAACCATGGCGCACAGCGTCATGAAGTGCGAATCAAGGGCAATGCGCAGAGCAACAACTCCGAAGCGATTCGCGAGCTGGTCCTGGGGGGATTGGGGGTGGCGTTGTCGCCGGTGTGGCTGTTCAGCGAGGATCTGAAAGCCGGGAGAGTGACAGCGTTGCTGCGTGACTACACCGCGCAGCCGCTGCCGATACATGCCGTGTCCCCGGCGAATCGTCGCCAATCGGCCAGGGTCAAGGCTTTTGTCGATTACATGAGTCAGGCGCTGGAAACAGCGCCCGAGCTGCAAGCCATCAAATAGCCGCGGTACGCGTGTTCAGCCACTCAAGGGCCGCGCCGTCGAGCAACGGGCTCAAGCGCTCACGCACTTCGGCGTGGTAGGCATTGAACCATTGTTTTTCCTCTTCACTGAGCAACGAGGTTTCCAGGCAACGGGTATCGATCGGGCACAGGGTCAGGGTTTCGAACTTCAGGAACTCACCGAATTCGCTGCTGCCTGCTTCGCGGTTCATCGCCAGGTTTTCGATGCGCACGCCCCAACGACCCGGACGGTACGTACCTGGCTCGATGGAGGTGATCATGCCCGGCAGCATCGCGGTCTGAGGGGCCGGGGCAGCCTGGTAGGCAATGACCTGCGGGCCTTCGTGAACATTGAGGAAGTAGCCGACGCCGTGACCGGTGCCGTGCCCGTAATCGACGTTTTCGGCCCAGATCGGCGCACGTGCGATGGCGTCCAGCAGCGGCGACAGGATGCCTTTCGGGAACTGCGCACGGGACAAGGCAATCACGCCCTTGAGCACGCGGGTGCAGTCGCGTTTCTGTTCTGCAGTCGGTGTTCCCACCGCGACCATCCGCGTGATGTCGGTGGTGCCGCCGAGGTACTGACCACCGGAGTCGATCAGCAACAGACCGTCGCCTTCGATCACCGCGTGTTCTTCTTCGGTGGCGTGGTAATGCGGCATGGCGCCGTTGGCGTTGAATGCGGCTATGGTATTGAAGCTCAGCGACACATAATCCGGACGACGTTCACGGGCAGCGGTGAGTTTTTCGTCGATGGTCAGTTCAGTGATGCGTTCGCGGCCCCAGGCCGAGTCCAGCCAGGTGAAGAATTCGCACAGCGCCGCGCCGTCCTGCTCCATGGCCTGACGGATGTGTTCGGCGTCGGCCAGGCTTTTCTGCGACTTGGCCAGCGTCGTAGGGTTCAGGCCTTCGACCAGTTTGACGCCATCGTTCAAGTTATCCAGCAAACCGGCAGTGACGCGCGCCGGATCGACCAGCAGACTTGCACCGTTCGGCACTGCGCGCAGGGCATCGGCCACTTCGCTGTAATCACGCAAGGTCACGCCATCCTGCTCCAGTACCGCGCGCAGCTCGGCGTCAACCTTGCTCAACGCCACAAACAGGGTGGCCTGTTGTTGGTTGATCAAGGCAAAGGAAACGAATACCGGGTTGAACGAGACATCACCGCCGCGCAGGTTGAACAGCCAGGCGATGTCATCGAGGGTGGCGATGAAATGCCAGTCGGCGCCACGTACCTGCAGGGTTTCACGCAGTTTGGCGAGTTTTTCGCCACGGCTGACGGTCGCCTGTGGAGGCAAATGTTGGTAGATCGGCGCGTTCGGCAGCGTCGGGCGATCGCTCCAGACTTCGCTCAGCAGGTCGATGTCAGTCCGCAGTCGTGCCCCGCGCTCTTCGAGTTTGCCGCTCAGGGTACGCGCCGAGGCCACGGCCATCACCGCACCATCGACTGCGACCACGCCACCTTCCGGGGTTTGCTCGGCGAGCCAGTCCAGCGGGCTCGGCTGGCCCGGTTGCAGCTTGACCAGTTCGATGCCGCTGCCCTTGAGTTCCTTGGTCGCCTGCTCCCAATAACGGCTGTCGGCCCAGACACCGGCGAAATCCGCAGTGACGATCAGCGTGCCGACCGAACCGTGGAAACCCGACAACCATTGACGCCCTTGCCAGTAACCCGGCAGATATTCGGACAAGTGCGGATCGGCCGACGGCACCAGCAAGGCGTGAATGCCCTCCCGGCTCATCAGCTCACGGGTATGCGCCAGGCGCTGAGGCACCGATCCGGTAATTGAAACCTGCGTATTCATCATGACTCCTGCTAACCACTCATCATTATTGTTCAGTGCCGATCGACGCCGGCGCTTTGCGCCTTACTGCCAGAATGCCGGGGCACTGGCGCAGGCTGTTTTAATCAGTTGTACGGCCTGATCGATATCCTGCTCGGTGGTGAAACGTCCCAGGCTCAAGCGAATGGTGCGACTTGCCGAGCGGGCGTCATGCCCCAGCGCCAGCAGTACGTGGGACGGAGCATTGCTCGCGGAATTGCACGCCGAGGTCGCGGAAAACGCGATCGACGCGAGCAAGGCCGCTGAATTGAACTCGCCTTCACTGAAGGTCAGGCTCAGGGTGTGCGGAATGCGTCGGGTCGGGCTGCCATTGAGGCGCACGCCGGGCATGCCCAGCAATGGATCGAGCAAGCGTTCACGCAGGCGCACGATCAAGGCTTTTTCTTCGTCGAACACAGCCGCGGCCAAGGCGAAGGCCGCGCCCATGGCGGCAATCTGGTGGGTCGCCAGGGTACCGGAGCGCAGGCCACCTTCGTGTCCGCCACCGTGGATCTGTGCCAACAAACGCGGCCGCGCCCGAGGGCCAACGTACAAAGCGCCGATGCCTTTGGGGCCGTAGAGCTTGTGCGCCGAAAACGACATTAAATCTACCGGCCACTCGGCCAGGTCGATCTTCACTTTGCCCGCGCCCTGCGCCGCGTCGACATGAAACAACGCGCCGCGCTCGCGCACCACCTGGCCGATGGCCGGGATGTCATTGACTGTGCCTAACTCGTTGTTGACCAACATCAGCGACACCAAGAAGGTGTCATCGCGCATGACATCGCTGACGGCTTGCGCGGTGATCAGGCCATCGGCGTCCGGAACCAGATAGGTAACCTCGACGCCCGCGTCCTGCAACTGCCGGGCAGTGTCGAGGATCGCCTTGTGTTCGATTTGACTGGTAATGATGTGACCGCCAGCAACGCCGCGCGCCTGGGCGACGCCCTTGAGGGCCAGGTTGTTGGATTCAGTGGCGCCGGAGGTCCAGACAATTTGCTCAGCCTGGGCGCCGACCAGTTCGGCGACCTGCCTTCGCGACTGCTCGACCGTTTGCCGGGCCTGTTGGCCGAACGCGTGGGAGCTGGAGGCGGGATTACCGAAGTTGCCGTCAAAGCCCAGACACTCGACCATGACCTGGATGACTCGCTCATCCACCGGGGTGGTGGCGGCGTAGTCGAAATACAGCGGACGTTTATTCATAAAAAACTCGCAGAGCGTGTTCCGGGATCAGGAGGCTCATGACTGCAACAGCGAAACGCAACCTTATGAGCTGCGTCCGGTTTTCAGAACGTTACCAATACCTGATCGGATGCCGTTAAAGAAGCACAACTTCATTTAAAAGTGCGTAGGAACGCTCCTGAAAAGTGAGCTTAACAGGCATCAGGCAATCGGTTGAAGCAATGCGTCAGCTGAAGCTTTCGAGCAGGATCGGATACAGCGACGCCACCAGCAATGCCGCCATGCCCCAGTTGAACAGGCGCAACCAGCGGCGATCCTTCAAAACGTTGCGCAACAACGTGCCGCACGCCGCCCAGACGCCGACACTGGGCAGGTTGATCAGGGCGAAAACCGCCGCAATCACAATCACGTTGGTGAAGTAGCCTTGCATCGGCGTATAGGTGCTGATTGCGCCGATGGCCATGATCCAGGCTTTGGGATTGACCCATTGGAACGCGGCGGCGCCGAGGTAGCTGATCGGTTTCGCCTCACCCTTGGCACTGTCCGAGACCGGCCCGGAGTGGGCGATTTTCCATGCCAGGTACAACAAATACGCCGCGCCGACGTAACGCAACACGGTATAGAGCAAGGGATACGTCTGGAACACCGCGCCCAAGCCGAAACCGACCGCCACCACCAGCACGAAAAAGCCGCAGGTAATGCCCAGCATATGGGGGATCGTGCGGTTAAAGCCGAAGTTCACGCCGGATGCCAGCAACATGGTGTTGTTCGGGCCGGGCGTGATTGAGGTCACGAGAGCAAACAGGGCGAAGCCCAGCAGCAGATCAAGCGAGAGTGTCATGGGTGGCAATCCATCAGGGTCGGTCAGGTGTTGACCCTATCGCACACCCCGCAGGAAACCCACGGACAGTTGGGTAAAACTTACAGCAGTACAGTCTTCGCTCAGCTTGGACGACCGTGCAGCTGTATAGCTCGCTCGGCGTTCATTTCACCTTGTTTGTCGAAGCCGAACGTCTTCTGTGGCTGGCCGAGCAATTCGGCTTTTTTCGCGTGGTATTCGTCGAAGGACAAGCCGCGACGGTTCAACGCTTCCAGCGCCAGCTCCCGGGTTTCTTCGGCGGTGTAGGGCCGCAATTCCGGAGAAACATGGCTGGCACATCCGGCGAGAACGGAGACCGCGAGCAGCATCAAGGTGGCGATTAGAGTTTTCATGTTCGGCGTCCTGGCATCTGGGTTCGGGGCAATGAACACAGGCTACTCGCGCGTTTGGACGGGCAGAAATCATCGCTCTCGATAGTGGGTATCGAGATTTGCTCGCTATGACCTGCAGGAGGCTCGTATATCTCTTAATGATCTATAAATATCAATCAATGATCTTTTGAGGAATAACAAACGACCTTTATAACAACTGCATCGCTTGCCGCCGATTGGCGTACACGCCACCGAAGCCGATTTCGCCAATTACCAGATAACCAGTGACCCGTTGAAGGCCCGCATACGCCTTGCTGCAAAACGCGCCGCGCCTTTGTTCGGCGTGCACCCCGACAATCGGCTGAAAATCGCTTAAGGATTTATTCATGGTCATAAGCTGCCCTACATGGAGCGTGCCTCATGCAATTGCTGACCTTACCGCCCTCGCCCGCTCTGGCCACGTCGATCCGCGCCACCGCGCAAGTGTTCGAAGACCCGAAATCCCAGGCCTTGCTTGCGCACCTGCAACAAGTCGCGCCGAGCGAAGCCAGCGTGCTGATCATTGGTGAGACCGGCACCGGCAAAGAGTTGGTGGCGCGACATATCCACAACCTCAGCGCCCGGCGCAACCGGCCGTTCGTGGCGGTGAACTGCGGCGCGTTCTCCGAATCCCTGGTCGAGGCCGAGCTGTTCGGGCATGAGAAAGGCGCCTTCACGGGCGCCCTGAGCGCCAAGGCCGGCTGGTTCGAAGAGGCTGACGGCGGCACCTTGTTCCTCGATGAAATCGGCGATTTGCCAATGGCTATCCAGGTCAAGTTGTTGCGGGTCCTGCAGGAGCGTGAAGTGGTGCGCGTGGGGTCGCGCAGGAGCATTCCCATCGATGTGCGGGTGCTCGCGGCGACCAACGTGCAACTGGAGAAAGCCATCAACGCCGGGCATTTTCGCGAGGACCTGTATTACCGGCTCGACGTGGTCAGCCTGGAACTGAGCCCGTTGCGCGATCGGCCTGGCGACATCCTGCCGCTGACCCGCCACTTCATCGACGCCTACAGTCAGCGCCTAGGTTACGGCAGCATCACCATCAGCAAAGAAGCCGAGCTGAAACTGCGCAGCTACAGTTGGCCGGGCAATATCCGCGAACTGGAAAACGTCATTCACCACACCCTGTTGATTTGCCGCAACGGCGTGATCGAACGCGATGACCTGCGCCTGTCGAACATGCGCATCGAGCGTCAGGACGACCATCACGTTCAAGCCGACGACTCCGCCGAAGCGCTGCTTGATCGGGCCTTTCAAAAGTTGTTCGAACATCAGGCCGGCGCGCTGCACGAAAAAGTCGAAGACGCGTTGCTGCGCGCAGCCTACCGTTTCTGCCATTACAACCAGGTGCACACCGCCGCGCTGCTGGGGCTGAGCCGCAACGTGACGCGCACACGCCTGATCAAGATTGGCGAACTGGCGGTGAACAAGCGCCGCCCAACGGAAAACGTACAGGGCGAGCGTTTGATGCAACTGTCGATCTAACCCACCAGATTGCAGTGCAGTGCCTGGTCGTGACTGAGTTCCAGGCTGTGCAGCACCTGGAACGAACCGAAGGTCACGGTCTTCGCCTGATGGGTGCGGATCAGTTGCCAGAAATCCTGTTCGCCGCTTTCAAAACCCTGAAACGCAGCTTCCCCGGCCTCGCGGGTTTGCCATTGCAGATAATTGAGCACCCGCCGGCCATCGTCGCTGGCCTGGATGCTCGCACTCAGAAACCCACTGTGGTGCTGGGCCAGGCGCTCGGTCTGCCGTGACAGTGCCGACACCAGTGCCGGTTGCTGACAAGGCTCGATTTCGAATTCGATCAATTGGGTGAAGCTGCGATTTTTCTCAGACACTGGCATGAAATGTCCCCACTCATTGGTAAGACGAATCTTGCGATCCGAAGGTGTGCAGGGTAAAACCTCAAGTTAACTAGAGGTCAAGAGGCTTTTTCAAATGATCACCCCGGAAAAACTGCACAAGGAACTGACCGTGGGCCAATTGGCTGCCCGCAGCGGCGTGGCGGTCACGGCGTTGCACTTTTACGAGTCCAAAGGGCTGATCAAAAGCAATCGCAATCAGGGCAACCAGCGGCGATATCCACGGGAAGTGTTGCGCCGTGTGGCTTTGATCAAAGTGGCTCAACGCCTGGGCATTCCCTTGGCGGAAATTGGCGAGGCGCTCAAGGCTTTACCGGATAACCGCGCGCCAACAGCGGCGGACTGGAAAGTACTGTCGGCGCAATGGAGCCGGGATCTGGATGAGCGGATCAATCAATTGACCTTGCTGCGTGACAAGCTCAATGGCTGCATTGGCTGCGGGTGTCTGTCGATGGAGGCTTGCCCGTTGCGCAATTTTGGCGATGTGCTTGGGGATCGAGGGCCGGGGGCGCGGCTGCTGGAATCGGGGGTTGATCCGAAATAGTGGTGCGGCCACCGCGAACAGACTCACTCCCACAGAGACTTGCATTCCGGCAGTCGGCTCCCCCGAGCTGCCGCAGGCTGCGATCTTTTTGTGAACTCGAAGACTGCCGAAGATCAAAATCTAAAGATCGCACTCTTCGGCAACTCCTACACTGATTCGGCTGGAGAACGATCTTCGTCTCACAATAAAAAAGGAGAACGATCATGAGCGTCAAACCCATTCCAGAGGGTTATCACAGCATCACCCCGTATCTGGGCATCGCAAAAGCCACCGAAGCCATCGACTTCTACAAAAAAGCCTTCGGCGCCATCGAAGTCATGCGCCTGTCCATGCCCGACGGCGGCATCGGTCACGCCGAACTGCGTATCGGCGACTGCCCGATCATGCTCGGCACGCCATGCGATCAGGGGCCGTTGAGCAACCCGGACAGTTCACCGTCGGTGGGCCTTCATTTGTATGTGACCGATGTGGATAAATCCTACAAACAGGCGATCGACGCCGGTGGCACCGTGGTCTCGGAGGTCAAGGATCAGTTCTATGGCGACCGCTCCGGGACGTTGAAGGATCCCTATGGGCATCTTTGGTTTCTGGCCACGCGTAAAGAAGATCTGACTCAGGAGCAGATTGAGCAGCGGGCCAGGGAAATGTTTCAGCAGGGTTGAGTCCCGAGGTGTTTGATTTGCCGTCATCGCTGGCAAGCCAGCTCCCACAGGAATCCGGTTGTTCACAGGTCTTGTGTATACCAATCATCCCTGCCGGAGCCCGCTTGCTGGCGATGTTGAACCCGTGGTGCCTATCGCCAGCAACCCGGTTCCTGAGGGGCATTTTGCCCAAGCCAGAGAACGAAAAGAAAACACGAAACATTTTCTTTCATATCACCCTTCGGGATTTCGGGTGCTCATCCGTCCTATATAGATGCAGTCCTGTCGCGTAGGCAAAAGCCACGGCCGGGCCTTTCATGGACCTCATCGCTGCGAAGCCCGTAGTAGAGGCCTTTCATCGATATAAGACGCCCTAATCATGTCGAAGAAATCCCGTTCAAAACTCTGGTTCCTGGTCCATAGCTGGCTGGCGCTGCCGATCTGGTTTTTCGTCCTGATCGTCTGTGTGACCGGCACCCTGGCCGTGGTGAGCCAGGAAATCGTCTGGCTGGCCAACCCGCAAATGCGCGCCAGCCAGCCTTCGGACGATACGCCGCGGCTCAACTACGACCAGATCGTCAGCGCGATCAAAAAGGCCGAGCCCGATATCATCATTGACAGCATCAGTCGTCCCGACGAGTCGCACTTTGCCCTGGACGTCGGGGTCAACTACCCCGACGGGCGGGCGCTGACGGTCTACGTCAACCCTTACACCGGCGCCATTCAAGGCCCCGCTCCGCAATTCAACTTCAAGGCGTTCACCCGCGCCCTGCATGGCTGGTGGCTGGTGCCGTTCACCAATGGCTACAGCTGGGGCTGGTATCTGGTGTCATTCCTCAGCCTGCCGCTGCTGGCCTCTTTGATCACCGGGCTGGTGGTGTACAAACGCTTCTGGAAAGGTTTCTTGCGCCCGACCCTGCGCATTCGCCACGGCGCACGGATTTTCTGGGGCGATTTCCACCGTCTCAGTGGCATCTGGTCAATCTGGTTCATCGCGGTGATTTCCGTGACCAGCACCTGGTTCCTGATCGAAGCGTTCATGTTCGACAACCAGATTTCCATCTCCACCGCTCCGGTGGCGCTCGTGGTGCCCCGTGAGAGCGTGCCGCTCACCGCCGACGGTTCGGCGGCACCGATGATCAGCCTGGAAGCGGCGATCCGCGAAGCCAAGGCGCGCATTCCCGGTCTGGACGAAAGCTTTGTCAGCATGCCGGCCAACGCCTACAGCTACCTGTCGGTGGGGGGGCGCAGCTGGTATCCACTGATGTTCCAGACCGCCGAAATCAACCCGTACACCGGCGATGTTGCCGCCACGCGCCTGCTGTCGGACCGCTCGGGCCTGGAGTTCGTGACCGAGTCCATGCGTCCGCTGCACACCGGTGATTTTGGCGGACTCTGGATCAAGTTGATCTGGTTCTTCTTCGGCCTGCTGCTGAGCATGATGGTGCTCAGCGGCCTGTTGATCTGGACCAAGCGCACCGCCCTGGCCACCGCCAATGCCCTCAAGCGCAGCAACAAACGCCCTCGCAACGAAAATATCCCGGTGACCGGCCGTGAAACCACGGAGGTCAGCCAATGAGCCTGTTCATTGCGGAAAAACCAGCCTCGAAACTGAGCCGCTTCTGGCACAAATGGCGTTTCCACATCAACGTCCTGCTGTTGCTGGTGCCATTGGGTTTTATGCCCAAGTACTTCGCCGACGCCGCGCTGTTTCGCGGTGACACTGGGCTCGGCGAACGGGAAATCGGCGAAGTCCAGGTCGGCCCGTGGAGCGTGCGTCTTGCCGAGCTGCGCAATGAAGCACCGCGCCCCGATGGCCCGGCCGGCTATATGAAAAGCTTCAACGCCGCGCTGTGCGACAGCTGCCGCGAGCAGGTCAAGGCCACTTACCTGCGCATCGGCAAACCCCGCAGCCTGCGCGCCGCCGGGGTGATTTTCTTTGGCACGCCGTACCGCATGGGCGCCATGTTGCCGATCCCGGAAAAAACCAAGGCCGACGCCGAACTGTGGATCACCATGGAAGGCTGGGACGGCTCCATGCATCAGGCATCCATTCCTCTGAGCCAGGCCTCCCCCGCCACCCTTGCCTGGCTGAGCACTCAAGGAGGCAAACCATGAACAACCTTATTCGCCCTCTCAGCGCCGCGATGCTGCTGCTCTGCGCCGGTTTCAGCACCAGCGCCCTGGCCCACAACCCGATGTGCGAGTGCAAGGCGATCGACGCCGAACAGATCAAATGCACCGGCGGCTTCTCCGATGGCAGCGGTGCACCGGGCGTAACGCTGGACGTGATCGGCTACGACGAAACCATTCTGGTGCCAGGCAAGCTCGGGGCCGACTCGACCCTGACCTTCAAGAAACCCGGCGCCGAGTTCTACGTGCTGTTCGACGCAGGCCCCGGCCATGTGGTCGAAATCGATCAAGCGGACATCGAGACCCCATGAGTACGCCCACCACCCAAGTCGTCCGCCCGGCCGGTGCCGGCCATGAAACCCTCTACGTATTGCTGTTGTGCCTGATCATTCTGACAGTGGCCGGTTCGGTGGTCGCCTGGCGCGGCGAGTCTCAGGAGGTGAGCAGCGTCAACAGCCATCAGCTGGATGCCCGCCGCGACCTCAGCGCATCCGAGCAAGGCATCTACGCCGATCTGCGGGTAACGCTGGACGAAATTCATCTGCTGCGCCAGGAACAACAAACCCTGCCGACACCTGCAACCCTCGCCGATGAAGGCTTCGCGCCGTTCGCCCAGGACGCCAGCGCTGTCAGTCGTGGCGGCCATGCCTGGCAGTTGCTCGATGCCAAGGCTTATTTCGGCCAGAGCCAGACCGCCAGTGTGGCCGGCTCGTTTCTGATGCGTTTGACCGTTGAGGACGACGCCCCCGACATCTGGCTCAACCGCGCCACCGACCTCAAGGCCCCTGCCGACCTCAGCGACGCCGCGCTCGAAAGCGCCGGCTGGCAGCAGATCGTCGCGCAATTCGATGCCGGCGTGACCCGCCAGCACCGGCACTGAACCCTCGCCCTCACCCGAGAGAAGACCGCTTTCCCATGCCTATTTCATCTCTACGCTCTGTTCTGCGCCTGACACTGGTCGGTCTGCTGGCCTGCCTGCTGACACCCCTGGCCAGTGCCGACGAGGCCAAGCGCCTGCGCATCGGCATCACCCTGCATCCGTATTACAGCTACGTGGCCAACATCGTCGGCGACAAGGCCGAGGTGGTGCCGCTGATTCCGGCTGGTTTCAACCCGCATGCCTACGAACCCCGCGCGGAAGACATCAAGCGCATCAGCGGGCTCGACGTGATTGTGCTCAACGGTGTGGGTCATGACGACTTTGCCGACCGCATGATCGCCGCCAGCGAGACGCCGAAGGTGCCGGTGATCGAAGCCAACGAAAACGTGCCGCTGCTGGCCGCCACCGGCGTAGCCGCACGCGGTGCCGGCAAGGTGGTGAACCCGCACACCTTCCTGTCGATCAGCGCGTCGATTGCCCAAGTCAACAACATCGCCCGGGAGCTGGGCAAACTCGATCCGGCCAACGCCAGGACCTACACCGAAAATGCCCGCGCCTATGGCAAACGCCTGCGCAAGATGCGCGCCGATGCCCTGGCCAAACTGACCCAGGCACCCAACGCCGAATTGCGAGTGGCCACGGTGCACGCGGCTTACGACTACCTGCTGCGCGAGTTCGGCCTGGAAGTCACCGCCGTGGTCGAACCGGCCCACGGCATCGAACCGAGCCCAAGCCAGCTGAAGAAAACCATCGACCAACTGCGTGAGCTGGATGTGAAGGTGATTTTCTCGGAGATGGACTTCCCGTCTTCCTACGTCGACACCATTCAGCGTGAATCCGGGGTGAAGCTGTATCCGCTGTCGCATATTTCCTACGGCGAATACACCGCCGACAAGTACGAAAAGGAAATGACCGGCAACCTCAATACGGTCGTCCGGGCGATTCAGGAGTCGGGTAAATGACATCGAAAGAAACCATCCTGGCCGACACCGAGTCCCCTGTGGGAGCGGGCTTGCCCGCGAATGCGGTGGGCCAGTCAGTGTCCTTGCCAAATGACACACCGCAATCGCGAGCAAGCTCGCTTCTACAGGTTTCGGGGCCGACGCTGGATTTTTCGGAGGTCAGCCTGACGCTGGGTCGTACGACAATTCTCGACAAGGTCACCTTTGAGGTCCGTCCCGGCAGCGTGCATGCGCTGGTCGGGCCCAACGGTGGCGGCAAGAGTTCGTTGATCAAGACTTTGCTCGGGCAGATGCCGCATCAGGGTCGCCTGAGCCTGCAATGGCCGGGCGAGCCGGGGATCATCGGCTATGTGCCGCAGGCCCTGGAGTTTGATCGCGGCCTGCCGATGACCGTCGACGATTTCATGGCTGCCATGTGTCAACGGCGCCCGGCATTCCTCGGCCTGAGCAAGCATTACGCCGCGGCGATTGGCGAGGCGCTGGAGCGAGTCGGCATGCAGGACAAGCGCAAGCGGCGCATGGGCGCGCTGTCCGGTGGCGAGCGTCAGCGGGTGTTGTTGGCACAAGGGCTGATTCCGGCGCCGCAATTGCTGGTGTTGGACGAACCGATGTCGGCGCTGGATGAAGCCGGGATACAGGTGTTCGAGCGCTTGCTCGGCGACTGGCGCGCGGCGGGCATCACCGTGTTGTGGATCGAGCACGATCTGGAAGCCGTCGGGCGACTGGCCGATCACGTCACCGGCCTCAATCGCCGGGTATTGTTCGATGCCACGCCGAAACAGGCACTGACCCCGGATCGACTGCTGACACTGTTTTCGACCCATCCACGGAGCGCTGCCTGATGAGTTACGAAGCCTTTCGTTTGATGGTCCAAGGCTGGGCCTCGTCCGGGTACCTGCCTGAAGCGCTGGCCTATGGTTTTGTGGTCAACGCGCTACTCGCCGGTTTGTTGATCGGCCCGGTGCTGGGCGGTCTGGGCACGCTGGTGGTGGTCAAGCGCTTCGCGTTTTTCTCCGAAGCGGTGGGTCACGCGGCACTGACTGGCGTGGCCATCGGCATTCTGCTTGGCGAACCCTACACCGGTCCCTATGGCAGCCTGTTCGGCTACTGCCTGTTGTTCGGCATCCTGCTCAACTACCTGCGCAACCGCACTGGCCTGGCACCAGACACCTTGATTGGCGTATTCCTTTCGGTGTCCCTGGCACTGGGCGCGAGCCTGCTGCTGATTCTGGCGGGCAAGATCAACGTACACATTCTGGAAAACGTGCTGTTCGGCTCGGTGCTGACGGTCAATGGCAATGACCTGCTGGTGCTGGCCATCGTCGGTTCCCTGGTGATGGCCCTGGCCTTGCCACTGTACAACCGCATCATGCTCGCCAGTTTCAACCCGCAACTGGCGGCGGTGCGCGGCGTGGCGGTGAAGTCGCTGGATTATCTGTTCGTGATTCTGGTGACGCTGATCACCGTCGCCGCGGTGAAAGTCATCGGTGCGATTCTGGTCGGTGCACTGCTGGTGATTCCGGCCGCTGCGGCGCGCTTGCTCAGCCAATCGTTGAAGGGCTTTTTCTGGTGTTCGGTGCTGATCGCCACGGTCAGCACACTGTGCGGGATTCTCGCGCCGATCGTCTTCGACCTGCCGATCCCCTCCGGTGCCGCGATCATTCTGGTGGCTGGTATCGCTTTCGCCCTGGCCGCCATCGCGCGCGGCGTCGTCCCCAGCCTGAAAGGGAACCTTGGATAAATGACTTTTTCTCTGCGACAACTGACCCTGGCGGTCGCCCTGTGCGGGCTGGCCACAACGTCCTTCGCCGCTGACGACAGCAAACCGCTGCGCGTACTGGCCTCGTTGCCAATCACCTACGGGCTGGGCGAAGTGCTGCTCAAGGGTACCGACGTCAATCTGCAACGCGCGGCCCCCGACAATCTGCCCGGCAGCCGTCAGACCGCTTACTTCACCGGCCGCGGTGCGCCGGCGCTGGCCAAACTGGCGACCGACGCCGATGCGGTCATCGGCCTGCGTTCGTTGTGGCCGGATGATCCGCTGTATCCCATCTCACGGCGCAGCAATATCCGTATCATCGAAGTCGACGCCGCCCGCCCGGTGGACGGCGCCCTGCCCGGCATTGCCGTACAACCTGGCAGCAAGGTCGATGGGTTGAACAGCCAGCCGTGGCTGGCCAGCAACAACATGGGGCGCATGGCGGACGTGATGGCGGCAGACCTGGTGCGCCTGGCGCCCAAGGCCAAGCCTGCGATCGAGGCCAATCTGGCGGCACTGAAACAGCGCCTGCTCAAACTCAGCGCAGACAGCGAAGCGCGCCTGGCGGCTGCCGACAATTTGAGTGTCATGAGCCTGAGCGATCATTTCGGCTATCTGATTGGCGGGCTCAATCTTGAGCTGGTTGGCCAGGATGCAAGACCGGATGCCGAGTGGACGCCGGAGGCCTTGAAGGCCCTGGGGACGACGCTCAAGGACAATGACGTCGCGGTGGTGTTGCACCATCGTCAGCCTTCCGATGCGGTAAAAACGGTGATCGCCGAAGCCGGCAGTCGCTTGGTGGTGTTGAGCGTCGATGCGACTGATCCGGTGGCCGAGCTGGAGGGGGATGTGGATTTGGTGATCAAGGGGTTGAGTGGCTGATCACCGCTGGCCACAAAAAAGCCCGCTGACCGTCACCGGTCCAGCGGGCTTTTTTGCGTCAATGATCAGTGAGCGACAGCCTGCTCATCCATCTTCCGGCGCAAACTCAACGGGCGCATGTCAGTCCAGGTTTCCTCGATGTAAGCCAGGCATTCCTTTTTCAGTCCGCTCTTGCCCACGGTCCGCCAGCCTTCAGGCACGGCTTTGTAGTCGGGCCAGATCGAGTATTGCTCTTCGTGGTTGACCACGACCTGAAAGAGGATGTCCTCGCGGTCGAAAACTGAAGTCATGCTGTTTCTCCATCACTGTAGGGTGGGCTGTACGCGATGTGCAGCCGCTATGTAGAAGGAACGTTCCGGCGGCCGGAAAATTTAAAGCCCGGTGGTGGCGGCGGCCAATGCCCGGCCGAAAATCTCGGCGACGCGGTCGATTTCTGCGGCGGTAATCACCAACGGCGGCAGGAAACGCACCACCGCGCCGTGCCGGCCACCCAGCTCCAGGATCAGGCCGCGCTTGAGGCACTCGCGCTGCACCAGTGGCGCCAGACGGGCGAAGGCAGGCGGATGACCCAAAGCGTCCAGCGCCCCGGTCGGATCGACCAGTTCGACGCCCAGCATCAAGCCACGACCGCGAATGTCACCCAGTTGCGGGAAGTCGCGCTGCAAGATGCGCAAATGTTCGCTCAAGCGCTCGCCCATGGCGGCGGCGTGTTCGCACACCTTGTGCTCAACCAGATAACGCATCACCGCGGACCCGGCAGCCATGGCCATCTGATTGCCGCGGAACGTCCCGGCATGGGCGCCCGGCAGCCAGGTGTCGAGCCAGTCGCGATACACCACCACTGCCAGCGGCAGACTGCCGCCGATGGCCTTGGACAGGACCACCACGTCCGGAATGATCCCGGCATGTTCGAAGGCAAACATCTTGCCGGTACGGGCGAAACCGCTCTGGATTTCATCGACGATCAGCGCCACACCCGCCTTTTCGGTAATCCGGCGCAAGCCACGCAGCCAGTCCAGATCGGCCGGGATCACCCCGCCCTCGCCCTGCACCACTTCAACGATCACCGCCGCCGGCAATTGCACGCCGGCCTCCGGGTCGCTCAACAGATTTTCGAGGTAATTGAGGTTGGCCTTGACCCCTTGCGCGCCGCCCAGGCCGAACGGGCAGCGGTAATCGTAAGGGTATGGCATGAATTGCACGCCGTTGCTGAGCAACGCACCCAGGGGCTTTTTCGGCCCCAGGCTGCCCATCAGGCTCAACGCGCCCTGGCTCATGCCATGGTAACCGCCCTGAAACGACAACACGGTGCTGCGACCGGTGGCAGTGCGCACCAGTTTCAACGCGGCTTCCACAGCGTCGGTGCCGGTGGGGCCGCAGAACTGAATCTTCGCCTCGGCCGCCAGTGCTGGCGGCAACAGGGCGAACAGGTCCTGAACGAACCGGTCCTTGACCGGCGTGGTCAAGTCCAGCGTGTGCAGTGGCAATTCGTCAGTCAGCACCTGCTGAATGGCCTCGATCACCACCGGATGGTTGTGCCCTAACGCAAGAGTGCCCGCACCGGCCAGGCAGTCGATGAACGTGCGACCTTCGACGTCTTCGACATGGATGCCCTTGGCGCGCTTGAGTGCCAGGGGAATGCGTCGCGGATAGCTGCGCGCGTTGGATTCCTGCTGGTTCTGACGGGCCAGTAACGGCGATTCAGTGAATTGATAAAGCGTCTCGGTCGGGGCGACCCGGGCCGGCTGATCTTCGATAAGGCTGGTAGCGACTGACATCTCTCGACCCCTCAATAAGGTTTTCCTGTTCTGGAAACGCATCAGGGGCTCAAGGATTTACACCTTCGACAAGGCTTTGTGCATGGGGATGGCAGGAAGCCCCGCCACCGTGAACGTTCCGGCGTGCGGCTGGTAACCCAGGCGCCGATAAAAGGCTTCGCCGGTCCGCGTGCTGTTGAGTCGTGACTGGCGCAGGCCCTGGTCAATCAACCAGTTTTCAAGATCACCCACCAACGCCTGACCCACCCCGCGCCGAAACCACTCCGGCAGTACATAGCAGAACGCAACCTGCCCCTCGTTCGACGCCATCGCCACACCGACCGGTTTGTCCTGCAACAGGCCGACGTTGAGGTACAGACGCGGGTCCGTGAGCCAAAGGCGGATATGTTCGTGGGTTTGATTCCGGGTCCAGGCCGCGACGGTTTGCGGCTGGTTGCGATGGTCGAGCGCGCAACCGACGCGGATGGAACGCTCGATGATGCGGCTGATGATGCCGGCGTCGCCCGGGGTAGCCTTACAGGTGTGTATGGGGTCGTCCATGGCGCTGTTCCTCAATCCGTTGAGTTTGAGGAACGATAGTCGTGGGAGGTCCGGGCAGCCAATGGAGAGACGTTACTTTTGATGTGCACCCGCTCCTACAGGGTCTTGTTGTGTTTATCAGACCGATTGCAACGGCATGGTCAGCTCAACCCGCAACCCGTCCGGTCGGCTGTCGAAATGCAACGTGCAGCCGCAGCGCTGGACGATGGCCTGGACAATCGCCAGGCCAAGACCGCATCCGGTGCTCTGACCGTTGCGCCAGAATCGTTGGGTCAGGTGCTGCAGGTCGTCTTCGGCAATGCCCGGCCCGTGATCGCGCACCACAAATTGCACACGGTTGCCGCTGGTCTGCAAACTCAGCTCGACTTGCCCTTCACCGGGCGTATGACGCAAAGCGTTGTCCAGCAGGTTGCGCAGCGCCGCAATCGACAGCACTGCGGGCATTTGCACCGGCGCCTGGGAGGCCTTGGTCGGCGGTTGGAACTTTATGCGCTGACGATCGCCGCCCGCCGCGTCCTGAATCGCCAGTTTCGCCACTTGCTCGGCGCTGCACTGCACACCGTCATCGAACGACAAACTGCCCTCGACCCGGGCCAGCAACAACAATTGTTCAAGCGTGCGGTGCAGGCGGTCGGCGCCCTCCTCGGCCCGGGCCAGGGATTGGTCCCGAGCCACGCCATCGGTCATGCGCGCCACCTGCAGGTGGGTCTTGATCGCGGTCAGCGGGCTGCGCAATTCATGGGCAGCGTCGCCGGTCAGCCGACGCTCACGCTCGATGGTCTTGCCGATTCGCTGGAACAGCTGGTTCTGCGTGTCGAGCAGCGGTTGCAGTTCGCTGGGCAATGGCTGGACCTGCAACGGTTCCAGAGAGTCGGGACTGCGACGCATCAAGGCATCGCGCATACGGTTGAGCGGCGCCAGCCCCTGGCCGATCCCCAGCCACAGCAGGCACAGGCAACCGAGCAACGCCACACCCACCGGCACCGAAGCGGCCAGCAGGATCGACATGTTCAAGGCCTCACGCTCGATTTGCCGGTCCGCCGTGGTGATGCGCAGATCGCCGCGAGCCAGGGTAAAACTGCGCCACGGCGCGCCGTCGATCATCTGGTCGTGGAAGCCCATTTTTTCGGCTTCCAGGGTTTGTCCGGGATCGGTGTGACTGCGGGCGAGGATTTCCCCGCGCAACGAACTGACCTGGCACGCCATGCCTCCGGGAATGTTCAGCTGTTCGGCGCTGAAATGCGTGCCCTCACCCTTGCTCGGTACCGGCGGCAGTTGCTCCATCAGCCCGGCGACCATCCGCGCCGAGGCCACCAGGCGCTGGTCGAGGGAGAACATCATCTGGTTGCGCAGGTCACTGAGCATCCAGGCCGCAGCCAGCGCCCAGATCAGTGCAAACGCGGCGCCGAGCGTCAGGCTCAGGCGCAAACGCAAACTCATCACTTCGATTGATCTCCGCCGTCAGCCGGCCCCAGGCGATAGCCCAGACCGCGCACGGTTTCGACGATGCCTTTTCCCAGTTTGCTGCGCAGGTGATGGATATGGACGTTGAGGGCGTTGCTTTCCAGTTCGTCGTTGAAGCCGTAGACGCTGTCCTTGAGTTGCTCGGTGGACAGCACCCGGCCACGGTTATGCAGCAGGGCCTGCAACAGCGACTGTTCGCGGCGCGACAAATCCACCGGTTGACCGGCGAGCGTGGTTTCACGACTGCTCGGGTCGTAAGTCAGGGCGCCGTGTTCAATCAGGTTGACACTGCGCCCCGCCACGCGTCGCAACAGCGTGTGCAGGCGCGCGGCCAGTTCGCGCAGGTCGAAAGGCTTGAGCAGGTAGTCGTCGGCGCCAGCCTGCAAACCATCGACGCGGTCGGTGACCGAGTCCCGGGCGGTGAGGATCAGCACCGGCAGTTCCAGACCGTTGTGGCGCAGCTGCTGCAACAACTTGAGGCCGTCTTCGTCGGGCAACCCGAGGTCGAGCACCATCACGTCGAACGCTGCGACCTTGAGCATCGCCCGGGCGGCGGACGCCGTGGCGACGTGCTCCACGGTCAGCCCCTGAGCGGTCAGGCCGGCGACGATGCCGCTGGCGATCAGCTCATCGTCTTCACAAACCAGTACGTGCATGGAAAGCCTCGTAAAAATAAAGCCGATTAGGCAACAGATCGATTAACCCGAGATTATGCCTGCTGTCCACAACGGTCCAATAACACGCGGCAACGTTGGCTCAGTGCAATACATATCTACCGCATCCGCGCCGATCTTTCCCAATAGCCTGTGTCGGGTAGCACTTAAATTCAACTCAACACAGGGATTAACTATGTATACCCATGAAACAGCGTTAAGGAGCTTATTCAATCTGCGCGAGGCAATCAGCATCCACGTTGGCCAAGTGACCGATCAGCAAGTGGAAGCCACAACCAAGGGCCTGGCCTTGTATGACCTGGGTGAGTTCACCCAGTCGCAACCTTATCTGACAATCGGCGCCACCGCCGGAGACCGCGCGTCACAATACGCATTGGGCGAGGTTTTCAGGCGTCGCGCACGGGGCCTGAACGATGACGCTAAAAAGTGGTATCAACTGGCTGCGGCGCAAAATCACGTGTACGCCCTGTTGCGGCTGGGTGACGCTGACTCATTGACCAAAGCACGGGGGCTGGCTCAGGCAGAAGCCGATAAGGGCAATGCCGACGCCATGCTGGCGCTGTACGAAATGGATCAGGATATTGCGGTGCTTAAAAAAGCGGCCGACGCCGGATCGCTGGAGGCCCAGTACATTCTCGCAGTCAAGTACGAGTCGGACCCGAATCTCATTACCGACAGCATCGAACGGGAATCGACGATTGACGCATTGCTGAAAAAAGCCGCAGAGGGCGGCCTTTCGCAGGCGATGAGTTGGTACGCCAATCGTCCTCCCATCAAGCAGGATCTGCCTGTCAGGCGTCAGTGGCTGGAAAAACGCGCCCAAATGAATAATGTCCACTCCCTGCTGAACTATGCCCGCGCCCTCGGTGGTTTCTATACCGCTGAAGATGGCACTGATGAATATGGCTTCACGGAAGATCCGGTCAAAAGTTACGGCTTATTCTGGCTGATCACTCAAACCACCCGGGAGTTGTCTGTGCATAACCTGGCAGCGCAAGACCTCCGGTCCGTAGCCACAGACATGACAGCCGATCAGATCGCCGCGGCCAAAGTCTTTGCCCGGCAGTGGGAGGCGGATCATCCGCCAATGTCCGAGTACAGGTTGACCTACAGCGATATCAGTTAACTCGGCTTGGCCAGTCACGCGATGTCGTCTCAATCAATGCGCTCGCGGGCTTTTTTGCTTTAACACCCGGTTAATCGACGACCATCATCGTGGGCAAATCATGAAGCCCCAGGTGTTGTCGATGCGTTACGTCGTTTTCTTGTTGCTGGCATTATTTGCCAGCCTGGGTATAGCCCAGGCTGGCAGCAATCCATTCGATTCCAAACCGGACTTTCTTCCGGTCAGCAAAGCCTTCGTTTTTACTTCTGAACGCCTGGACTCCGGTGAAACCCAGTTGTTCTGGCAGATTGCCGACGGCTATTACCTGTATCAGAAACGGCTGAAGTTCGACGGATTGCCTGCCGATCAGCATCCAGCGTTGCCGCAGGGCGAAGCGCACAGTGATGAGTTTTTCGGTGAGCAGCAGGTTTATCGACAAGGTCTGGAACTGAAGATCCCGGCCGGGGCCAGTGGCCAGATCAAGGTGGGTTTCCAGGGCTGTGCCGATGCGGGTTTGTGTTATCCGCCGCAGACCCAGGTTGTCGATCTGGGCAAGAATGTGGCAACCGTTGTGACAAACGAAGCACCGGATCAAGCGTTGGCCAGCAACCTGCAACAACGGGCGCTGGGCTGGAGCCTGCTGGTGTTCTTCGGTCTGGGCCTGTTGCTGGCCTTCACCCCTTGTTCATTACCGATGCTGCCGATCCTGGCCGGGTTGATCGTCGGCAGCGGCGCCAGCCCCAAACGTGGCGTGGCGCTGGCCGGCAGTTATGTGGTGAGCATGGCGCTGGTCTATGCGGCGATGGGTGTGTTGGCGGCCTCCCTCGGAGCGAACCTGCAAGCCTGGCTGCAAAACCCATGGCTGCTGGGGAGTTTTGCGGCGATTTTCGTCTTGTTGGCGCTGCCCATGTTCGGTTTCTTTGAACTGCAACTGCCGGTAGCGGTGCGTGATCGTCTGGAGAATGTCTCGCGCAACCAGCGCGGCGGCAGCCTGATCGGCGCGGGTGTGCTGGGTGCCTTGTCCGGTCTGCTGGTCGGCCCGTGCATGACCGCACCGCTGGCCGGCGCCCTGCTCTACATCGCACAAAGCGGCAACGCTTTGCACGGCGGGCTGATCCTCTTCGCGATGGGCGTCGGCATCGGTGTGCCGCTGCTGTTGCTGGTGACTGTCGGCAACCGCTTCATGCCCAAGCCTGGCGCCTGGATGAACCTGGTCAAAGGCATTTTTGGCTTCCTGTTCCTCGCCACTGCGTTGCTGATGCTGCGCCCGGTGCTGGACGAAAGCCTGTGGGTCGGTTTGTGCGGCGCGTTGCTGGTAATCGCGGCCTATAGCGCGTGGAAGCAATCAGAGGGTTTTGGTCGCGTGGCGCATCTGTTCGGAGCCACATCGTTGCTGCTCGGTTTGTGGGGCAGTCTGTTGCTGATCGGTGCGGCGGGGGGCAGTGATGACGTGTTCAAGCCGTTGCAGGTTTTCCGCGCGTCGAGTTCGGCCGTTGCTGCTGTTCCGGCGGGTCACGACGCTTTCACCACCATCAAGGATCCGCAAGCCCTGCAACGGGAGCTCGACGCCGCGCAAGCGCAGGGCCAGTGGGTATTGCTCGATTACTATGCCGACTGGTGCGTGTCGTGCAAGGTCATGGAAAAACAGGTGTTCGGTAAAACCAAAGTGCTCGACGCCTTGAGCGATGTGCGCTTGCTCCGACTGGACGTCACCGCCGACAATGCCGCCAGCCGCGAATTGCTCGGTCGCTATAAAGTGCCGGGGCCGCCGAGCCTGTTGTGGATCGGTGCCGACGGCGTTGAGCGTCGCAGTCAGCGCATCACTGGCGAAGTCGATGCCGAGACGTTCCTGCAACGCTGGACCACCACCCGAGACGCCCGCTAATGCTGACCTTTACCCTCGGCACCTTTGCCATCGCGCTTAACCACCTGCTGCTGATCAGTGCATTGGCACTGGCGACCTTTGTCGGTTGGCGGGTGGCCAAGCGCGGAGGCGATAACCCCGAGTCGGTGCTGTTCAGCCTGTTCCTGATCGGCATGCTCGCGGCGCGGATCGGTTTCGTTGCCGTTTACTGGAGTCACTATCGCAATGATCCCTGGCAGGTCATTGATCTGCGCGATGGCGGTTTCCTCGCCTGGCCGGGCGTGATCGCGCTGGTGCTCGCCAGCGTATACCGGGGCTGGCGTCGGCCAGGCCTGCGCCGCCCGCTGGGCTTTGGCGTGGCCAGCGGCCTGGCGTTCTGGCTCCTGGCGACGTTTTCGCTGACGATCTACGAGCAAGGCACACGCCTGCCGGAAATCACCCTGCGCAATGCCGCCGGTGAAACCGTGCAATTGGCCGACTACAAGGGCGGCCCGCTGGTGATCAACCTGTGGGCCACCTGGTGTCCGCCCTGCCGTCGGGAAATGCCGGTGCTGGAAAACGCTCAACAACAACGCCCGGACCTGACCTTTCTGTTCGTCAATCAGGCCGAAAGCATGCAAAGCGTTGCTACGTTTCTGGAAACCCAAGGCCTGAGTCTGTCCAACGTGCTGTTCGACGGCAGTGGCCGCCTGGGCCAGGCCGTGGGTTCCATGGCATTGCCAACTACGCTGTTCTATAACACCGACGGTCGCTTGCTGGGCAGTCATCTGGGTGAACTGTCACACGCCAGCCTGGCCCGCGCCCTGGAAAACTTCGACTCCGTACCTGCCACCTCTGCAAGGAAACTGCCATGCCCCGCCTCCGCCACCTGCTGACCCTGAGCCTCGGTGCCGCCCTGCTGCACCTGCCATCGGTGCAGGCCGAAGAGCTACCCGAGGCGATCAAGAAGATCGAAGCCAAAGGCGCGAAGATCGTCGGCCAGTTCGATGCCCCTGACGGCTTGCGCGGTTACGCCGCGCAATACCAGAACCGAGGCATGGCGCTGTACCTGACGCCGGACGGCAAGCACGTGCTGCTGGGCAATCTGTATGACGCCGAGGGCAACGACCTGAGCAGCGCGCCGTTGCAGAAACTGGTGTACGCGCCAATGGCCAAGGAAGTCTGGGGCAAGATGGAAGCGAGCAACTGGATCGCCGATGGCAACAAGGATGCGCCGCGCATCGTCTACATGTTCAGCGACCCGAACTGCCCCTACTGCAACATGTTCTGGGAACAGGCGCGGCCATGGGTCAAGGCCGGCAAAGTGCAGTTGCGGCACATCATGGTCGGCATCATCCGTGAAGACAGCCCCGGCAAGTCCGCCGCGCTGCTCGCCGCCAAAGACCCGCAAAAAGCCCTGCAAGACCACGAATCCGCCGGCAAGGCCAGTACGCTCAAAGCCTTGAAGGAAGTGCCACCGGCGATCCAGGCGAAACTCGCGGCCAACATGCAGCTGATGGAAGACCTGGAGCTGCAAGCCACCCCGGCGATTTTCTACATGGACAGCAAGGGTGAGCTGCAACAGCAACAAGGCGCGCCGTCGCCGGACAAGTTGGCGAAAATTCTCGGGCCAAAGTGACTTCACTCACCTCATCGCGAGCACGCTCGCTCCTACAGGGGAATGCATTCCAATGTGGGAGCGAGCCTGCTCGCGATGGCGTCGTTAGGGTTAATGATTTCTTGCAGCGATAAACTTCAACAGTTCGGCAGTCACAAACCCCGGATTTTCCAGATTGGAAATGTGCCCCGCCTCCGGCACCAGCACACACGGGCAACCAATCAACTCCGCCATCTCACGGGCTTCCGACGGTGGACGCGGCTTGTCCTGATCACCACAAATCACCAGCGTACTGGCGGCATCCAGTTCACCCAGACGCGGCAACAGATCATCGCGCCCAAACGTAATCCGCCCCATCGGCACGATGCTTTCGCGCAGCCGTTGCGGCGCTAATGCCGCGAGTTTGGCACGGAAGTCCTGATACAGCGCCGACTGCGGATCAATCCCCGGGCGGAAGAAAATCGGTACCACGATGTCGAGCAGTTGCGGCGCGATCACACCGCTTTCTTCGATCATCTTGAACAGCGAGAAGTAATACTGGCGGGTCGGCTCCGGTTCGACACCGACATAGGTGTCCATCAACACCAGCCCGTTGAGCCGCTGCGGTGCCGACAATGCCAGGCGCACGCCCCACATGCCGCCAACCGACAGGCCGATCAGCGTCACGCGGGCGAGATCCAGATGATCGAGCAGCGCCAAGGCCTGGCGCGCCACATCGTCCAGCGATGCAGTGCCTGCAGGCAGTGGCCCCGATTCACCGTGGCCCCACAGGTCCAGCGCGATCACTCGATACTGTTGCGACAGTGCGGCAATCTGTGGCGCCCACATGGCCTGGTCCCACAGGTAGCTGCCGGCCAGCAGGACTGCCGGGCCGGTGCCTTGATCGATGTAGTGCAGGGGTTGGCCGTCTATCGTTACGAAAGGCATCAAGTGTCTCCGCCGTGAAAAATGGAGCATGAAGACTGAGCGGCTGACGGTGCGTAGTCAATCACACGATTGTATGCGTCTGTACAACCGCCATCGCTGGCAAGCCAGCTCCCACAGGGATCAATGTTGTTCACAGTTTATGTGTCCACCACTGCACCTTGTGGGAGCTGGCTTGCCAGCGATGAGTCCAGCCCAGCCGCTAGAGAATCAAAGCCCCTCCAGCGCCGCCATCAAATCATTCAACCGCTCCGCCTTGTCCCCGGTGATCTCGCTGGCCGCCAAACCGTCGATGTACCCCGCCAGCTCCTCAACCGTGCTGCATTCGAACATCGCCCGCAGCGGCACATCCCGCTGCAGGGTTTTCTGCACCCGCGAGGCGATCTGCGTGGCCAGCAGCGAATGCCCGCCCAACTCGAAGAAGTTGTCGCGAACACCGACCTTATCCACCTTCAACACTTCGGCCCAGATATCTGCCAGGGTCTGTTCCAGTTCATTGCGCGGCGCTACAAAGTCCTGGCTTTGCAACTGGCCGATTTCCAGCGTCGGCAAGGCGTTGCGGTCCAGTTTGCCGTTGGCGTTGAGCGGCAACCTGTCCAGCCACAGCCAGTGCAGCGGCACCATGTATTCCGGCAGTTCGGCACGCAGGCGTTGCTTGATGCGCGCGAGGCGTTCAGCCGGATTGAGCGTGGAATCCGCCGCGACCAGATAACCAACAAGGTGCTTGCCGTTTACGCCCTCCTGCACACCGACCGCCGCATCGCGGACTTCCGGCTGTTCGTACAGGCGCGCTTCGATTTCACCCAGTTCGATGCGGTAGCCGCGAATCTTCACCTGATGATCAATGCGCCCGACGTATTCCAATACCCCATCGCTGCGACGGCGGGCCAGGTCGCCAGTGCGATACAACCGATCACCCGGCGCGCCAAACGGGTTGGGCACGAACACCTGTGCGGTGCGCAGCGGATCACTGACGTAACCGCGCCCGACGCCAGTGCCGGCGACGCACAACTCGCCCACCGCACCCAGCGGCACCAGTTCCAAGGCACCGTCGAGCAGGTACAAACGGTTGTTGTCGGTCGGCATCCCAATCGGCAAGTAGCTGCCGCGAGTAGAGGCTCTATCGACGCGGAAGAACGCCACGTCGTCCGAGCATTCCGCCGGACCGTAGGCATTCACCAGGCCGATGTCCGGGTAACGCTGCAACCACTGATGCGCCAGTTCCGGCGGCATCGCTTCACCGGTCGGCAGCATCCAGCGCAAACCGTCGAGGCTCATGCGTTCCTGGGCAAGCATGCCCTGGATCAGCGACGGCACGCTTTCCAGCACGCTGATGCGCTGATTCGAAACATGCGCCAGCAAGCCCTGCGGATCGTGGGCGATGGTGTTCGGCACGATGTCCACTCGCGCACCGAACAACGGCGCGGCGAGGAACTGCCAGACCGAAATGTCGAAGCTTTGCGAAGCGGTCTGCGCGATCACGTCGGTGTCGCTCAGGTTCAGGTACGGTACTTTGCTCAACTGGTTATTGAGCATGCCGCGCTGTTCGACCATCACGCCCTTGGGCAAACCGGTGGAACCGGAGGTGTAGATCACGTAAGCCAGGTTATCCGGGCCGCTGTAGATCCCCGGGTTATGGCTCGACACCCCACTCGCCTGCACCTCTTCCCAGACCAGCAATCGAGGCCGATGGGCGCAGGCGAATTCGTCCAGCAGCGCAACCGCCTGCTCGCGGCAGGCCTGGGTGCAGACCAGCAACGGCGTACGGCTCAGGTCGATGATGCGACTCAGGCGCTGGCTCGGCAGCCCCGGGTCCAACGGCAGATAACCGGCCCCGGCCTTGAAGCTGCCGATGATCATGCCCAGCAGATCGAGGTTGCGCTCGGCCAGCAAGGCCACCGGTTGATCCAGCCCGACACCGGCAGCCCTCAGCGCATGACCGAGACGGTTACTGCGTTGGTTCAGTTCGGCGTAGCTGTGCTGCTGCGCGAGGCAACTGGCGGCGATCCGCTGTGGATGCGCGGCAACCTGCGCTTCGAACAATTCAACGTAACTCTGCTCCAGCGCATAGGCATGCTCGCTCTGGTTGCAGCCGTGGATCAGGAAGTCCTGCTCCTCGGCACCCAACAACGGCAACTCGGCCATGTCGCCGTGGAAACCTTCGACCAACGCCAGCAGCAAACGCTTGAACTCACCGAGCATGCGCTCGACGGTGTTTTCATCGAAGTAGCGCTGGTCGTAGGACAGGTGCAAGCCCAGGTCATCGCCCGGATAGCACACCGCCGTCAGCGGGAAGTTGGTGTGGGTGCGGCCCGAGTCGGAGGTCGCGTTCAGGCTCTGGGCGCGGTCCAGTACCGAAGTTTCCACTGGCGCGTTTTCGAACACGAACAGGCTGTCGAACAGTGGCTGGCCCTTCGGCAGTTCGCTTTGTTCCTGGATGTTCACCAACGGCAGGTATTCGTACTCGCGCAGTTGCATGTTGCTGTCGAGCAAACCGCTGAGCCACTGGCGCACGCTGCAACGCTGATCGTCCTGCGGCATCTTCACCCGCAGCGCGATGCTGTTGATGAACAGGCCAACGGTGCGTTGCATCTGCGGCATGTCCACCGGTCGCCCGGCCACCGTGACGCCGAACAACACGTCACGATCACCGCTCAGGCGGCGCAGCACCAGCGCCCACGCCGCCTGGGCGAAGGTGTTGATGGTCAGCTGATGGGCCTGGGCCAGCTCACGCAGTCGTGCACCGTCACGGGCGTCGAGCCTGGTATGGCGGTCACCGACGGTCATGCCGCCGCTGTCGCCGGCGTGTTCACGCAGGAACGGTCGATCACTCGGGATCGGCGTGGTGCGTTCGAAGCCCTGCAGATTGGTTTTCCACCATTGTCGCGCTTCGGCCAGGCTCTGGCGTTGCAGCCAGCCGATGTAATCGCGGTAACGCGGCGGCACGGCCAGTTGCGCGTCCCGGCCCTCGCCGAGGGCGCTGTAGATTTCGAAGAAATCGTTCATCAACAGCGAACGGCACCAGGCATCGATGAGGATGTGATGGTTGCTCATCATGAACCAGTAGCGCGCCGCGCCCACACGAATCAGGCGCAAGTGGAACGGTGCCTGGTTGAGCAGATCGAAGCCAGCCTCGCGCTCGGTCTTGAGCAAGATTTGCAGCTTGGGTTCCTGCTCGGCTTCGGCGATATCGCTCCAGTCCAGGTACTCGATCGGCGTGCTGCCCGGCTTGTGGATAACCTGCAACATGTCTTCGCCGATGTTCCAGCAAAACGACGCGCGCAACGCTTCGTGACGGGCGATGACCGCTTGCCAGGCCTGGGCGAAACGCTGCGGGTCGAGTTCGCTGTTGATGCGATAGCGATCCTGCATGTAGTACAGGCCGGTGCCGGGTTCCAGCAAGGTGTGCAGGAGCATGCCTTCCTGCATCGGGGTCAGCGGGTAGACATCCTCGATCACCGCCGCCGGGACCGGTAGCGCATCGAGTTGCGTCTGATTGAGCCGCGCCAGCGGGAAATCCGACGGTGTCAGGCCACCGACGTCATCACGCAGGCAATGTTCGATCAGGCTTTGCAGCTCGCCAAGGTAAGCGTCTGCCAGCTCGTTGATGGTCTGTGGATCGTGGCGTTCGGCGCTGAAAGTCCAGCGCAGTACCAGTTCACCCGCGTACACCTGGCTGTCGATGCTCAGATCATTGGGCAACGGTGCATTGGCATCGTGGGCCGCGCCGATGGCTTCATCCAGCGGATGGAACAGCGCATCGGCACCGAAACTCTGATCGAACTGCCCCAGGTAGTTGAAGGTGATCGGTGCCACCGGCAACCCGGCCATGCTCTGGCGACACAGGTCATCGGCGAGATAGCGCAGCACGCCATACCCCAGACCTTTGTGCGGCACGGCGCGAAGCTGTTCCTTGATCGCCTTGATCGAAGCGCCCTGCCCGGCCGCCTCTTCAATGTTCGACGGGGTCAGGCGCAGCGGGTAAGCGCTGGTGAACCAGCCGACGGTGCGGGTCAGGTCGATCTCGTCGAACAGTGCTTCGCGGCCATGGCCTTCCAGTTGAATCAACGTCGAGGCGTGACCGCTCCAACGGCACAGCACACGGGCCAGTGCGGTCAACAGCAGGTCGTTGACCTGGGTGCGATAAGCGCTCGGCGCCTGTTGCAGCAACTGCCGGGTTCGCTCGCGGTCGAGGCGTACGCTGACGGTTTGCGCATGCCGGTTTTGCCGTCCACCGTCGGGACGATCACACGGCCATTCGGCGCTCGGCCCGGCCAGTTGCGCCTGCCACCAGCTCAGTTCTTCACGCAGGGATTCGCTGCCGGCATAGGCGTGCAAGCGTGCGGCCCAGTCCTTGAACGCGCTGGTTTTCGCCGGCAGTTTCACCGATTGCCGCCCGTCGAGTTGGCGGTACACGGTTTGCAGATCGTCCAGCAGCACGCGCCAGGAAACGCCATCGACCACCAAGTGGTGAATCGCGATGAACAAGCGCTGCTGGCCCTCGGGACCATCGACCAGCAGCACGCGCATCAGCGGCCCCTCGGCGAGGTCCAGGCTGCGCTGGGCGTCGGCGAACAGCGCGGCGCATTTGTCCATCGACGGAACGCGCACCTGCCACAGCTCCGGCGCATCGGAAATCGCCTGATGTTCGGCATGCCATTGGCCCGCCACGTTGCTGAAACGCAAACGCAAGGCGTCGTGCTGTTCGATCACCGCCAGCAGCGCCTGCTCCAGACGATGAGGCTCCAGCGGTGCCGTCGGTTGTAGCAACAACGCCTGGTTCCAGTGTTGGCGCTGTGGAATATCGGTGTCGAAGAACCAGTGCTGGATCGGCGTCAGGTGTGACTCACCGCTGAGCAAACCTTGCTCGGCGCTGACCTGCTCTGTGCGGGTCGCCACGGCGGCGAGGGTCTGTACGGTCTGGTGCTGGAACAGGTCACGCGGGCTGAAATGGATGCCTTGCTGCCGTGCGCGGCTGACCACCTGGATCGACAGGATCGAGTCGCCGCCCAGTTCGAAGAAGTTGTCGTTGAGACCGACCTGCGCGACGTTCAGCACTTCGCACCAGATCTGCGCCAGCGTGATTTCGAGCTCGTTGCCCGGCGCGACGTATTGCTGGCGGTTCAGCTCCGGGTCCGGTGCCGGCAAGGCGCGACGGTCGAGTTTGCCGTTGGCGGTCAGCGGCATGCTGGCCAGCAGGATCAGGTGCGTGGGTACCATGTAATCTGGCAGTTGCGATTTGAGATGCGCCTTGAGCGCCTCGCGCAGTTCAGCCTGTTGCGCTTCGCCAGTTTCCGCGACGTCGCTCACCAGATAGCCAACCAGCTGCTTGCCGCTCGGTGCATCCAGCGCCAACACCACGGCTTCACGGATCGAATCGTGTTCCAGCAGACGGGTTTCGATTTCCCCCAGCTCGATACGGAAACCACGAATCTTCACTTGGTGGTCAATACGCCCGAGGTACTCCACCAGGCCATCGGCCCGCTGACGCACCAGGTCGCCGGTGCGGTAGATACGCCCACCGTTGTCGGCAAACGGATCAGCCACAAAGCGTTCAGCGGTCATGCCCGCACGCTGGTGATAACCCTGGGCCAGACCGGCACCGCCGACGTACAACTCACCGGTCGCGCCTTGCGGCACCAACGCCAGATCGGCATCGAGGATGTACGCCACGCGGTCGCCAATGACGCTGCCGATCGGCACACTGCCCAGGCCTTCCTCGAGGACGTGCGGGGCCAGACTGGCCAGCGGCATGACCACGGTTTCGGTCGGGCCGTAGGCGTTGAAGAACAGGCTCGGTTTGAACGCCGCGCGAATGCGCGACAGGTGTTCGCCGGTCAACGCTTCCCCCCCGGTGATGATCATGCGCACCGGCAGGATCTCGTTGCGAGTCGCCAACCATTGCGCCAACTGGCTGCCGTAACTCGGGGTGAAACCGAGGACGTTGATGTGATGAGTGCGGATCAGGCCGCAGATTTCTTCGGCGTCCCATTGGCCCTGCGCACGCAGCACCACTTGCGCACCGCTCAACAACGGCACCAGCAACCGCTCGGTAGCGGCGTCGAAGTTGATCGAATAGAAATGCAATTCGCAATCGTCCGGGCGCATGCCGAAACGCTCGATCACGGCGCGGCAGTGCATGGCGATTTCGCCGTGGGACACCACCACGCCTTTCGGCTTGCCGGTGGAACCCGAGGTGTAGATCAGGTACGCCTGATGTTGCGACAGGCTGATAAATGGCAGTTCGCTGGCCGGGTAATCGGCCAGTTTTGCGGCGTCCTCTTCGACGCACCAACGGCCAACCGTCGACGGCAATTCGCCGAGGGCCTTGAACATCGCCGCATCGCTCAAGAGCAATCCGACGCCGCTGTCTTCGATCATGTAGTGCAAGCGATCGAGTGGGTATTCCGGGTCCAGCGGCACATAGGCGCCGCCGGCCTTGAGGATCGCCAGCAAGCCGACGACCATTTCCAGCGAACGCTGCAATGCCAGACCCACGCGAACCTGCGGCCCGACACCGCGTTCGCGCAGCATCCATGCGAGGCGATTGGCGCGGCTGTCGAGTTCGGCGTAGCTGAGGGTCTGCCCGGCGAAGGTCAGTGCCGGCGCATCGGGACGCGCCAGTGCCTGCTCGCTGAACAGATGATGGATGCACTGATCGAGGCGATGCTCACCCGCTTCGACACCGAGGCTATCAAGCAGATGGCGTTGTTCGCCGGCTTCGAGCAGCGGCAATTCACTGAGGCGTTGTTGCGGATCGGCAATCAACGCTTCCAGCAAGTTGCGCCAATGCCTGGCCATGCGCGCAATGCGCGGTTCGTCGAACAGATCGGTGCTGTAGGTCAGGCAGCAACCGAGGCGATGGTCGAGGTCGGTGACTTCCAGGTTAAGGTCGAACTTGGTCGCACGGGCATCGTTGGCCAGGTACTCGACGCTCATGCCGGCCAAGGTGCGGCTCTGCTGGAATTCCCAGCGCTGCACGTTGCACATCACCTGGAACAGCGGGTTGTAAGCAGCGCTGCGTGGCGGCTGCAAGGCTTCCACCAGATGATCGAACGGCAGGTCCTGATGGGACTGGCCTTCGATTACCGTGTGGCGAACCTGCTCGAATAACTCGCCCACGGACATCTGCCCGTCGAGCTGGCAACGCAGTACCTGCGTGTTGAGGAACGCACCGATCAGCCCTTCGCTTTCCGGACGAATCCGGTTGGCCACCGGTGCGCCGATGCGCAAATCGGTCTGGCCGCTGTAGCGGTACAACAGCGTGGCCAGGGCGGCGGTCATGGTCATGAACAGGGTCAAACCGTTTTGCGCGTTGAAGGCGCGGACACGTGCGGCGAGGTCATCGCTCAGGTCAAAACGGTACAACTCACCTTGATGGCTTTGCACCGGCGGACGCGGTCGGTCGGCGGGCAACTCCAGCAGCGGATGTTCACGGCCCAGTTGCCCGGTCCAGTAGTCGAGCTGACGCTGGCGCTCACCGGACTCCAGCCACTGACGCTGCCACACGCTGTAGTCGAGGTACTGCACCGGCAGCGGCGTCAGCGGCGACTCGCGGTCATCGATGAACGCTTCGTACAGCGCGCTCAACTCGCGGGCAAAAATATCCATCGCCCAGCCTTCGGTGACGATGTGGTGCAGGGTCAGCACGAAGTAATGTTCCTGCTCGGCTGTCTTGACCAGGCAGGCGCGCAACAGCGGTCCGCTCTCCAGATCGAACGGCTGGTGCGCTTCAGCGTCGGCCAGTTGCTGGACTTGCCACCTGCGAACATCGGCTGCCAGCGCAGTGAAATCCTTCCAGTCCATGCGCACACCCGTCTCGGCATGCACCTGCTGACGCGCCACGCCATCGACGCTCGGGAACGTGGTGCGCAGGGTTTCGTGGCGCAGGATCAGCGCTTGCAACGCGGCTTCGAAACGCCCGACATCCAGCACCCCGCGCAGCCGCGCCATGCCGCCGACGTTGTAGGCCGGGCTGTGTGGCTCCATTTGCCAGAGGAACCACATGCGCTGCTGGGAATAGGACAGCGGCACCGGTTGGCTGCGGTCGACTTTCTCGATCGGCGGCTGTTTGTTGGTACTGCCGCTGGCCTGGATCAGGCGGACCTGCTCGGCAAAGGCGCCCAGCTCACTGTTCTCGAACAGCGCACGCAGCGGCAACTCGACGTCACAGGCCTGGCGAGTGCGGGAAATGATTTGCGTGGCCAGCAGCGAGTGGCCGCCGAGGGCAAAGAAGTCGTCGCGCAGACCGACTTGCGCCAGGCCCAGCACTTCGCGCCAGATACCGGCGAGCTGTTGCTCCAGTTCGGTCACCGGTTCGACGTGTTCGCGCACCTGCCACTGCGGTTCCGGCAAGGCACGACGGTCGAGTTTGCCGCTCGGGCCAAGGGGCATTTCGTCCAGCCGCATCAGCTGTGCCGGGACCATGTACTCCGGCAATTGCGTCGCCAATGTGGTTTTCAGCCGTGCGGTTTGCGCGTCGATGGATTCACTGGAATCGGTCGTGGTGTAGTAACCGATCAGTTGCCCCCCGGCTGAGGTTTCGCGCACCAATACCACGGCTTGAGCGACGCCATCCTGGGCCAGCAGCCGCGCTTCGATTTCTTGCGGCTCGACGCGGAAGCCGCGCAGCTTGACCTGCTGATCGAGGCGGCCGAGGTATTCAATCACGCCATCGGCGGTCCAGCGCGCACGGTCACCGGTGCGGTACAGACGCGCGCCCTGCTCGCCAGACGGATCGACCACAAAGCGTTCGGCGGTCAGGCCCGGACGGCCCAGATAACCGCGCGCCAAACCGATGCCGCTGATGCACAACTCACCCGGCACGCCAGCCGGAACCGGGTTGAGCTCGCTGTCGAGCACGCGGCAAATCACGTTGCTCAATGGCCGGCCAATCGGCGAGCGCTCGCCATCGGCGCGAGTGCAGTGCCAATGGGTGACGTTGATCGCGGTTTCGGTCGGGCCGTAGCGGTTGTGCAGTTGCACTGCCGGCAATTGCTCCAGCACGCGGTTGCGCAATTCGGCGGGCAACGCTTCGCCACCGCAGAACACCCGGCGCAGGCTGGTGCATTCAGCCGTCAGAGGTTCGTCGATGAACAGCGAAAGCAGCGGCGGGACGAAGTGCAGCGTGGTCACGCCATATTGCTGGACCCGTTGCGCGATGCGATGCGGATCGCGGTGCTCACCAGGGGCGGCGATCAGCAAGCGGGCACCGGTGATCAGCGGCCAGAAGCACTCCCACACCGATACGTCGAAACTGATCGGCGCTTTTTGCATCAGCACATCGGTGTCGTTCAGGCGATAGGTGTCTTGCATCCATTGCAGGCGTTCGGCAAGGGCCGCGTGGGTGTTGCCGACCCCTTTCGGTTGGCCGGTGGAGCCGGAGGTGTAAATCACATAGGCGAGGTTGTCGCCGTGCAGGTGAAGGCCCGGCGCGTGACTCGGCCAGCGCTCCAGATGCAGGGCATCCATGGCGATCACGCTGACGCCGTCAGTTGCCGGCAGACGCTGCAGCAATGGGCTTTGCGTCAGCAGCAATTCCACGCCACTGTCGCTGAGCATGTAGGCCAGACGCTCGGCCGGGTAATCCGGATCGAGCGGCACATAAGCGCCACCGGCCTTGATGATTGCCAGCAGGCCGATCAGCAGTTGCGGCGAACGCTCGCACGCGATCGCTACGCAAACGTCCGGCCCCACACCTTTGTCGCGCAGGTAATGGGCCAGGCGATTGGCCTGGGTGTGCAATTCGGCGAAGTCCATCTGGCCACCCTCCCACAACAGCGCAGTGCGCTGCGGAGTCTGACGGGCCTGTTCGTTGAGCCGTTCAGGCAGCCACTGCTGGGCCGGCGCGCCGGGCGCGACGGACCAGTCGGCTTGCTGATCGAGTTCGGCGCCGGTCAGCATTTGCAGGTCGCCGATGGCGGTTTGCGGTTGCGCGCAAATGGCCTGCAACAGGTTGCTGAAGTGCCCGGACAGACGCGCGATGGTCGCCGCCTCGAACAGCTCGCTGGCGTAATCGAAAGACAGACTAAGGCGACCGTTGCGATCCTCTTCACTGTGCAACTGCAAATCGAACTTGGCTTCGCGGCTGTGCCACGGCAATTCTTCGGCGAGCAACCCCGGCAGGCGTTTCAAGGCGCTGAGGTCGCGCTGCTGATGGTTGAACATGACCTGGAACAGCCCTTGTTCACGGGCTTGCGCAAAGGCTTCGAGCAGTTGTTCGAACGGCAAATCCTGATGCGCCTGCGCACCCAATGCCGCCTGCCGGGTTTGCGCCAGCAGGTCGGTGAACGGCAGCCGTGAGTCCACTTGCGCGCGCAGCACCTGAGTGTTGATGAAGAAGCCGATCAGGCCTTGGGTTTCCAGGCGCGGACGGTTGGCGTTCGGCACGCCGATGCGGATGTCACGCTGGCCGCTGTAGCGATGCAACAGGGTCTGGAACGCGGCCAGCAGCAGCATGAAGGGGGTCGATTGATGGGCCTGCGCGGTCTGGCGAATGGCATCGCTGAGGGCGGCGTCCAGGCGCACGGTGTGGCGTTCGGCGCTGTTCAGGTGTTGCGCCGAACGCGGATGGTCGGTGGCCAGGCTCAAGTTCGGATGCTCATCGCCCAACCGGTCTTTCCAGTAAGCCAGTTGCCGCTCGCCCTCGCCTTGCGCCAGCCATTGCCGCTGCCAACTGCCGTAGTCGGCGTACTGAGTGGGCAAAGGCGCGAGCGTTGCCTGCTGCCCTTGGGAAGCCGCCGCGTACAACCGTGCAAATTCGTCGATCAACACGTTCAGCGACCAACCGTCGGCGATGATGTGGTGCATCGTCAGCAACAGTTGATGGTCTTCGTCGTCAAGGCGCACCAGCGTCACCCAGAACAGCGGGCCTTTCTCCAGATCGAACTGGGTCCGCGCTTCGTCTTCGCGGATTTGCTGCGCGCGCGCCTCACGCTCGGCGGGCGCAAGGTCGCTGATATCGATCACTTGCAGGCTGAATTCGTCAGCCGCAACCACCTGTTGCAGGGCCACGCCGTCACGTTCGAAGAACCGCGTGCGAAGGGATTCGTGGCGCTCGATCAACTGCTGGAAACTGGCGCGCACCGCGTCTTCATTCAGCTCACCGCGCAAACGCAAGGCACCGGGAATGTTGTAGGCACTGCTCAGCGGGTCGAGTTGCCAGGTGATCCACAAACGGTTTTGTGCCAGGGATTGCGGCATCGGTTGATGGCGTGACAGCACAGTGATCGGCCCTTGGGCCAGCCCACCCTCCTCTTGCTGACGGGCCACCACCTCGGCGAATGCGCCGAGGGTCGGCGCTTCGAACAGCAGGCGCAGGTTCAACTCCAGGCCCAACTCTTCGCGCAAACGCGCCACCACCTGTGTCGCCGCAATGGAGTTGCCGCCGAGCAGGAAGAAGTGATCGTCGGCGCCCACCTCGTTGAGCTGCAACTGCTCGCACCAGATTCGCCCGATCAGGCTTTGCAGCCCGGAGCCAATTTCGGTAGCGCCTGCGCTTTCGCTGGTTGCCGACGGGAACACGGCGTAACTGTCGAGGCTGCCATCCGCCAGGCGATTGCGGCACGCCGAGCGCTGCAGTTTGCCGCTGGAGGTCTTGGGCAGTGCGCCCGGATTGAGCAGCACCACCACGCTTGGCGCTTCCTGACAGGCTTCGGCGACAGCCTGGCGAATCGCTTTGATCAGCGCTTCGGGCGGCAGGATTTTTTGCACGCTGCGACTGATTTCCGCCGCGATGCCGATGCCTTCCTGACCGTCCACACTGACCGCGAACGCCGCGACGCGACCTTTGCGCACGACCTCGACTTCTCGCTCGACGGTCTGCTCGATGTCCTGTGGATAAAGGTTGTGGCCGCGCACGATCAACATGTCCTTCAAGCGGCCGGTGATGAACAGCTCACCGCCGCGCATGAAACCCAGGTCACCGGTACGCAGCCAGGTGCGGCCGGCGTGCTGGACGAACGTCTTGGCCGAAGCTTCGGGATTGCGCCAGTAACCGTGGGCGATGCTCGGGCCAGCCGCCCAGACTTCGCCGACGGCGTTGTCGTCCCGTTCAGTGAGCGATGCCGGATCGATAATCAGCACCGCGTGATCCGGCTGACTGATGCCGCAGCTCATGATCGCGCTGCCCTCACCCGGCTCGGCGCGGTTCTGCGTCAGCGCTTGATCGTCCACCCGCAGGTTGCCGATACCTTGGCCGCGCGGTGTGCCGGCGACGAACAGCGTGGCTTCAGCCAGACCATAAGAGGCCATGAAACTGTCGTCCGTGAAACCGCAAGCGGCGAACTTCTCGGTGAAGCGCTCCAGGGTGTCGAGACGGATCGGCTCGGAGCCGGAATACGCGACGCGCCAGCGGCTCAGGTCGAGGCGCTCCAGCGCCGAATCGCTGACCCGCTCGCTGCACAGCCGATAGGCAAAGTCCGGCCCGCCGCTGATGGTACCGCCATAGTCACTGATCGCTTCGAGCCAGCGCAGCGGCCGGCCGAGGAAATACGCCGGCGCCATCAGCACGCACGGCACCCCGCTGAAAATCGGTTGCAGCAGGCCGCCGATCAGGCCCATGTCGTGGTACAGCGGCAGCCAGCTGACGATCACGTCGTCGGGGTTGAGGTCGATACCGAAACCGTGGCGAATCAGCCGTTCATTGGCCACCAGGTTGCCGTGGCTGACTTGCACGCCTTTGGGCAACGCGGTTGAGCCGGAGGTGTATTGCAGGAATGCGATGTGATCGCCTTGCAGGTCCGGCGCGACCCACCGCTCGGCCAATGCGCTGTCGAGGGTATCGACGCACAGCAACGGCGGCGCACCTTCGATCTGTAGCAACGCATCACGTAAACCGGCGCTGGTCAGCAGCAGGCGCGGCTCTGCATCGCTGATGATCGACAGCAGGCGCTCCTGATGATGACGGCGCGTCGACTCCGGCGGATAAGCCGGCACGGCGATCACGCCGGCGTACAGGCAACCGTAAAACGCCGCGACGTAATCCGGGCCGCTGGGAAACAGCAGCACCGCGCGATCCCCCAAATCAGCCTCGGCCTGCAGCGCGCCGGCAATGGTTCGCGCACGCTGGTCCAGTTCGCGATAGCTGAGCACCACAGCCTGATCCCGGGTTTCGGCGAGAAAACGCAAGGCCACACGATCCGGCGTCAGGGCCGCGCGGCGCTGAAGGGCTTGGACCAGTGTGCTGGGGAGTTCGAACGCGTCGGTCATGAGGTTTCCTGCCTGAATTCGGCTTGCAAATGGAATCGGTTTTCTGACGTCACGCCCCTTCGAGGGCGCGCAGGGCGCGGTCTTTGCCGACCGCGCAAGGCATTGGGAATACGGTTGTGCCGGGGCTACTGCCCGGAGCCATTCACCAATGAGAACGGATGGCATCTCGAAATAATTAGTCGCCAGGCTTGAGCGCCAACCAGGCCGGGGAGCTGCGAACGTGCGTCAGCGTGTCGCAGTTCGCACTCTGCACCCTCAAGGAGCATTAGTTCTCTTTCTCAATTGACAATCATTATCATTCAACATAATTTGTCGCTCGATGTGTAGGGCGGCCCAGGACTTCTCGTCGTCCCACTAACCTTTTGGCAGCAGGGTGATTTCCATGACGGAACAAGTCTCCACAAGCAGGTGCGATTCGCCGCTACTTCAGGCATTCGTCGACAATCGACTGATTCTGGTCAAGATTGCAGCCCGCATCACCGGCTGCCGATCTCGCGCTGAAGACGTGGTGCAGGACGCGTTTTTCCGGCTGCAATCCGCGCCGCAAATCACGTCCTCGTTCAAGGCTCAGCTCAGCTATCTGTTCCAGATCGTGCGCAACCTGGCGATTGATCACTACCGCAAGCAGGCACTGGAGCAGAAGTATTCCGGACCTGAAGAGGAAGGCCTGAACGTGGTCATCCAGGGAGCTTCGCCGGAAACGTCGCACATCAATTTCTCGACCCTGGAAAACATCGCCGATGCGCTGACAGAGCTGCCAAGCCGCACCCGTTACGCCTTCGAGATGTATCGCTTGCACGGTGTGCCGCAGAAGGACATCGCCAAGGAACTCGGCGTCTCGCCGACCCTGGTGAACTTCATGATTCGCGATGCGCTGGTGCACTGCCGCAAGGTGTCGGGCACTCGGGCGGACAGCATTGCTCGTCGTTAAGAACTGAAGTTTGCGTCGCCACTAATCGCTAGCAGGCTAGCTGCCTGCTCGCGATGACGGACTCAAGCCCCATACCGACCTTGAGCCTTGCCGTCACACCAACCCGCACCGATCAAAAAACCGCTCACGCCCCAGCGCCATCAAAGCAGCACGCTTGTGCGGGAAGTCGAACTCTTTCTCGCGGAAAAACCGTTGATCCTGCATGTACCCGATCATCTTGGCGTTGTCGGCGCGAGGCTCGGCAACCACCCGCTGAGTGCGCGGCTCATCAAGAAACAGGTAATGCACCAACGCCGATAACCAGCTCGCGACCTTGTGCGGGCCACGGTGATGTTCCTCGCCCACCAGCATGTGAATGCCACGGTCATAATCGCCGGCATCGTAGAACGGTGCGATGCGATCTTCCTTGGCCCAGTAGGCTTCGAAATAGGCAAACGGTTGATCGTCGAAACAACCGATCAGCGTCAGGGTATGGGGGTCGGCTTCGAGTTTGCCCAGGTACTCGCGATGCTGTTCGAGGCTGCCCTCCTCCTGCCAGAAACTCGCGACGCGCGCGCTGTTCTGCCACCGATTGAAACGCGCCAGATCGGCATCAATGTCCACCGTGCGCAGGGAAATCCACATCCCCAGTCGCGCATCGAAACGCCGGTAAATCTCGCCGCGTGGCTGGGGCGGCCGCAAGGGATGGCGCTTGCCGCCACTGATGATCATTTGCTGGGGATAGCTGTTGGTCAACGACTGCACAAGCCACGGCTGCGGCAACTGCCAGAATAGCGTGCGCTCGCAGCGGAACTGACTGGCCGTTTGCGTGGGGATCAACAAACCGCTGAGCAGAGCCTCGGTCGGAGCTTCATCGAGTTGCCAGATCAGGCGCTGGCAGGCCGGATCACGGGCGAACAGCCAGTAACAGGCAGCCCACACAGCCGAGGTGTCGAGGTGACCGCCTTCCTCTCGTTGCACCTTCAACTCGGGGTCGCGACTGAGCCGCAGCTGGACCAGCGATTGGCCGTCAAGGCTGAGGCTCAGGCGGTTTTCGGTTTCATCGGCTTCAAGACGACTGCCTGAGGGTAACGCCAGGGCAGTCAGGTCATTCAGATTGGACATGGGTCGGGCTCACGATCGTCGACAGTTCAACCATGTGACGTCAGCCGCAGCGGGAAATTTAAGAAAATCCGGTCATTAGCTGATCTGAAGAGACGATCTCAGCTGCCCGGGACAGGCACCACCGCAATCTTGTAAGGCTCGAAAATCTTCAGCATCTGGCCATTGTCCCGCAAGCCTTGCAGCAGCTTGCCGAACGCTTCGCCACTGATCGGCGCCGCCGGCCGCAGGATGGCGTAATGGTGATAGATCTGATCGATGCGATCGGACACCAGCAACTCATTGGCCACATTCAGATTGCGCAAAAAATAGTCGTTGAGGTAGGAGCGCGTGACCAGCGCGATGTCGGCCCGGCCGCGCAACACCATCAACAGGTTGCTGTCGTGGGAATAGGTCAGCGTGGCGTTGTAGTTTTTGGCGAGGTATCGGGCCTCGGCATTGAAGTTGGCGAATTCATAGTGGTAGCCGCTGAACAGCGCCAGACGCTTGTCAGTCAGGTTTGCAAAATAGTCTTGCTGGCGAACCGCACGGCCCTCGGGTTGGCGTTGTGCGACGAAAATCTCGGCGTCTTCCAGGCCCATGTCGACATCCATGTGGGGAATGTCTTTCCAGCCCCAGTCGGGGTTTTCGAAGATCGCCATGTCGATCCGCCCCTGCTTGAAGTCACCAAAGCGTCGAGGAATGGACGTCGGCACCAGCACGAACTGATAGTCGCTTTGCAGGGTGTTCAGCGCCTCGACCAGTTGCGGCAGCAAGCCGGTGTCGGCACCGGATTCCGGGCGTACGGTGTACGGCGGAAAGTGCGCGGCACCGATTCGCACCAGTTGCGCAGCCTGGGACGGTAGCAACCATAACGCCACGAGCGTCGCCAGCAAAAGCCGCGAAGCCGTCCGAATTGGCGAAGACATCAAGACAAGCCACTCCCCAAAGTACTGCATCAATGCATTCAAGCTAGGCGGTTTCGCCCAGTTAGCCAGTTTCCTGCCAACCAATCCAGCCGATCACTTCTCCTCCAGTACCAGAATCAGTGCCTCGTCGGCCAGTTGATCCAGGCCCATGCTGCCACCGGCACGAAACCAGGTAGTGGTCCAGGACAGCGCCCCGGTCAGAAAGCGTCGCGTGATGAACACATCGCCCCGGATAAAACCGGCGCTTTTGGCTTCACCCAACACCTGCAGCCAGATGTCTTCATAAATGTCCCGCAGCGCCAGCACCTGGGCCTGGCCGTCCTCGGACAACGACCGCCACTCATAGACCAGCACCGCCATGGCTTCGCCACTGCCACCCATGATCGACTGCAATTCGCAACGGATCAGCGCCAGTACGCGCTCGCGCACACTGCCCGCTTCGGCAATGGCCGCACGCATCAACGCGGTGTTGTAGCGAATGGTCTCCTCCATCACCGCGCGCAGGATTTCATCCTTGCTCTTGAAGTGATGAAAAATGCTGCCCGACTGAATGCCCACGGCACCGGCCAGGTCGCGCACGGTGGTGCGCTCGTAGCCTTTATTGCGAAACAGGTGAGCTGCCACTTGCAGCAACTTGCCACGGGCACTGTCCGGATCGGTCAACTGGCCGCTGTCGACCAGTTCGCGCATGACCCCCAGGGCTTTTTGCTCATCCACCCGATCTCTCCTACAGTCGTGATCACCGCTAAAACAGCGGGGTTGCGCGGGCAATTTAAGCTGACGGCCCGAACCAAGCAAGCGCTCGGGCAGAAGATATTTCTGTCATTTACAAACCAAGCGCTTGCTTGGTAGTCTCGATGCACTCTGTTGGAGGTGGTTATGGATTTGACTGCACCAAGAACAATTCGCATTGGGTGCGCCAGCGCCTTCTGGGGCGATACCTCGACTGCCGCCGCGCAACTGGTGGAAAGCGGTTGCCTGGACTATCTGGTTTTCGACTATCTGGCCGAAATCACCCTGTCGATCATGGCTGGCGCACGCATGAAAGACCCCGCGGCCGGTTATGCCAGCGACTTCATCGAAGTACTCGGCCCCCTGCTCCCGCAACTCGCCGATCACAGCATCCGGGTCATCAGCAATGCCGGCGGGGTCAACCCGCAAGCCTGTGGCGCCGCCCTGCAAGCAGCCTGCGACAAGGCCGGCGTTTCCTTGAAGATCGCCGTGCTGCTGGGCGATGACCTGCAACCGCAATTCAAACAATTGAGCACCCTGGGCATCCATGAAATGTTCAGCGGCGCGCCGCTGCCACCGATGTGCGTCTCGTCCAACGCCTATCTCGGCGCACCGGGCATCGTCGAGGCTTTGCGGCTGGGAGCGGACATCGTGATCACCGGACGCGTGGTCGACAGCGCGGTGGTCAGCGCCGCGCTGGTGCATGAGTTCGGCTGGTCGTGGCACGACTACGACAAACTGGCCCAGGCGGCACTGGCCGGGCACATCATCGAATGCGGCGCCCAGTGCACTGGCGGCAACTTCACCGATTGGCGCGATGTACCCGACTATGAACACATCGGTTTCCCCATCGTCGAAGTCAGCGCCGACGGCCAGTTCGTCGTCAGCAAACCCGCAGGCTCCGGTGGCCTGGTCACACCGCTGACGGTGGGTGAGCAGATGCTCTATGAAATCGGCGATCCAAGGGCCTATCGGCTGCCCGATGTGGTCTGCGATTTCACTCAGGTCAAACTGCATCAGCAAGGCAAGAATGCCGTGCAGGTGCACGGCGCGAAAGGCCTGCCGCCAACGGATCAATATAAGGTCAGTGCCACCTACCCGGATGGGTTCCGATGCACCGCCAGTTGCCTGATGGCCGGCATCGATGCGGTGGACAAGGCCCGGCGCGTCAGTGAAGCGATCATCAACAAGACCTCGGAAATATTCACCCAGCGCGGCTGGCCACCCTACAGCGACGTGAACATCGAACTGCTCGGCAGCGAGGCCACCTACGGTCCCCATGGGCAACGGCACGACAGCCGCGAAGTGGTGATCAAGCTTGCCGTGCGTCACCCGAACAAACAGGCGTTGATCGTGTTCTCCCGGGAAATCGCCCAGGCCGCCACGGGCATGGCGCCGGGGCTGACCGGAATTGTCGGCGGACGGCCGACGGTCTATCCGTTGATCCGGCTGTTCTCGTTCCTGATCGACAAAAGCACCTGTTCACTGGAGATTGATTTCATAGGCCAGCGCCACCCGTGCGCCCTGCCCGCCCTCGATGTCCTCGACAGTGCGGACTTGCCGGCACCGCTGGAACCTCCGAAGCCCACGGGGCTGGCCGATGCCAGCGTGGCGCTGGTCAAACTCGCGGTGGCGCGTTCGGGCGACAAGGGCAATCACAGCAATATCGGCGTCATGGCCCGCGATCCAGAGTACCTGCCGTGGATCGCCGAGGCGTTGACCCCCGAGGTGATCGTCGACTGGATGAGCCACGTCCTCGACCCGGTGCACGGGCGCGTCGAGCGATGGTATTTGCCTGCCAGCCAGAGCCTGAATTTCCTGCTGGAAAACGCCCTCGGCGGCGGTGGCATCGCCAGCCTGCGGATCGATCCACAAGGCAAGGCCTTCGCCCAGCAGTTGCTGGAAATCCAGATTCCGGTGCCGCAGCGCATCGCCGACCAGGTCAAATAGAGGACTGCCGCCATGGCCTACGATTCGATATTCAGAACTGATCTGTTTGCCGGCCAAAACATCATCGTCACCGGCGGCGGCAGTGGCATCGGCCGCTGCACTGCGCACGAACTGGCGGCCCTCGGCGCCCATGTGATTCTGGTCGGGCGCAAGGCCGACAAGCTGAAAGCCGTCGCCACCGAAATTGTGGAGGATGGCGGCAAGGCTGACTGGAGCACCTGCGATATTCGCGACGAAGAAGCGGTAACGCACCTGGTCAGCGAACTGATCCGTCAACACGGCCCGATTCACGGTCTGGTCAACAATGCCGGTGGGCAATATCCGTCTCCGCTGGCCTCGATCAATCAAAAGGGTTTCGAAACCGTGATGCGCACCAACCTGGTGGGCGGTTTCCTGATGGCCCGGGAAGTGTTCAACCAGTCCATGAGTCAACACGGCGGTGCCATCGTCAACATGCTCGCCGACATGTGGGGCGGCATGCCGGGCATGGGGCATTCGGGAGCGGCGCGCTCAGGCATGGACAACCTGACCAAGACGTCGGCGTTCGAGTGGGGTTATGCCGGCGTACGGGTCAACGCCGTGGCGCCGGGCTGGATTGCCTCCAGCGGCATGGACACCTACGAAGGTGCGTTCAAGGCAGTCATTCCAACCTTGCGCGAACACGTGCCGCTCAAGCGTATCGGTACTGAATCGGAAGTCAGCGCCGCCATCGTATTCCTGCTGAGCCCGGCCGCTGCGTTCATCAGCGGCAGCACTTTGCGTATCGACGGTGCCGCCAGCCTTGGCGGACGGGCATGGCCGATTCACAAGGCGACCAACAGCCAATCGTATAACGGCTTCCACCGCGCCTACCTTCCTGACGTCCTCAAGGACAAGGAATAACCCATGCCGGTGATCCAGTCGCAACTCGATGCCAACAGCGAACAGTTCGCCTGCAACCGTGCGGCGATGCTCAGCGCTGTCGAACAGGTCCGCACCCTCGAACAAAACCTGCTGGACAAGGCTGCCGAAGCCAAAGCCAAGTTCGATAAACGCGGCCAGCTGTTGCCCCGCGAACGCCTCAATCTGCTGCTCGACCCGGGTGCGCCGTTCCTCGAACTGGCGAGCCTGGCCGGCTATAAACTGCACGATGACAAGGACGGCAGTTCGGCCGGCGGCGGCTTGATCGCCGGCATCGGTTACGTGTCCGGGGTGCGGGTGCTGGTGGTGGCGAACAACAGCGCCATCAAGGGCGGGACCATTTCCCCCAGCGGCTTGAAAAAATCCCTACGCCTGCAACAGATCGCCATGGAAAACAAACTGCCGGTGATCACCCTCGCCGAAAGCGGCGGCGCCAATCTCAACTATGCGGCGGAGATTTTCGTCGAGGGCGCGCGCAGCTTCGCCAACCAGGCGCGGATGTCGGCCATGGGCCTGCCGCAGATCACCGTGGTGCACGGTTCAGCCACCGCGGGTGGCGCCTATCAGCCCGGGCTGTCGGACTACGTGGTGGTGGTACGCGGCAAGGCCAAGTTGTTTCTCGCCGGGCCGCCGCTGTTGAAAGCGGCGACCGGGGAAGTCGCCACGGATGAAGAACTGGGTGGCGCCGAGATGCACGCACAAACAGCTGGCACCGCCGAATACCTGGCGGAAAACGATGCCGATGGCGTGCGTCAGGTGCGCGAAATCGTCGGCATGCTGCCCTGGAACGAACAACTGCAATGGTTACCCGAACTGCGCTGGGAAGAACCGCTCTACCCCGTCGACGAACTGCTGGGGCTCATTCCGGATGATCCGAAAAAACCTTACGACGTACGCGAAATCATCGCGCGCATCGCCGACGGTTCGAACTTCCTCGAATTCAAGGCCGAGTTCGATCAGCAAACCGTCTGCGGGCAACTGAAAATCCAGGGCCGCGCCTGCGGCTTCATTGGTAACAACGGCCCGATCACGCCCAAGGGTGCAAGCAAGGCAGCGCAGTTCATTCAGCTGTGCGACCAGAGCCAGACGCCGTTGCTGTTTTTCCATAACACCACCGGGTTCATGGTCGGCACCGAATCGGAGCAGCAAGGTGTGATCAAGCACGGCGCCAAGATGATTCAGGCCGTGGCCAATGCCCGTGTGCCGAAACTGACTATCGTTGTCGGCGGGTCCTACGGCGCTGGCAACTATGCGATGTGCGGTCGCGGCCTGGACCCGCGTTTCATCTTTGCCTGGCCCAACAGCCGCACCGCGGTGATGGGCGGCGCGCAGGCGGGCAAAGTGTTGCGCATCGTCACCGAAGCCAAACAGGCCAAGGACGGGCTGGTGCCTGATCCGAAAATGCTCGACATGCTTGAACAGGTCACCGCGCAGAAGCTCGACAGCCAGTCCACGGCACTCTACGGCAGCGCCAACCTGTGGGACGACGGTTTGATCGACCCGCGCGATACCCGGACCTTGCTCGGTTACTTGCTGGATATCTGTCAGGAGGCCGAAGTGCGGCCGCTGCAAGCCAACAGTTTTGGTGTAGCCCGCTTCTAAGGGCGATCAGAGGAGAACAATAAAAATGATCTTCACCCAGGAACACGAAGCACTGCGCCGCACCGTCCGCCAGTTCGTCGAGCACGAGATCAACCCCCATGTCGAGGAATGGGAAAAGGCCGGGCGCTTTCCGATCCACGATATCTTCCGCAAGGCTGGCGACCTTGGCCTGCTGGGCATTTCCAAACCGGAAAAATTCGGTGGCATGGGCCTGGACTACAGCTATTCGATCGTCGCCGCCGAAGAGTTCGGGACCATTCATTGCGGCGGCATTCCGATGTCCATCGGCGTGCAGACCGACATGTGCACCCCGGCCCTCGCCCGCTTCGGCTCCGATGAACTGCGTGACGAGTTCCTGCGCCCGGCCATCAGCGGCGAGCAGGTCGGCTGCATTGGCGTCTCCGAAGTCGGCGCCGGTTCCGATGTGGCCGGGTTGAAAACCACTGCCCGTAAGGATGGCGACGACTACGTGATCAACGGCAGCAAGATGTGGATCACCAACTCGCCGAGCGCCGATTTCATCTGCCTTCTGGCCAACACGTCGGACGACAAACCGCACATCAACAAATCATTGATCATGGTGCCGATGAACACGCCGGGCATCAGCCTCAGCTCGCACCTGGACAAACTCGGTATGCGCAGTTCGGAAACCGCACAGGTGTTTTTCGACAACGTGCGCGTGCCGCAGCGCAACCGCATCGGCCACGAAGGCGCGGGGTTCATGATGCAGATGCTGCAGTTCCAGGAGGAACGCCTGTTCGGCGCGGCCAATATGATCAAGGGCCTGGAGTACTGTGTCGACAGCACCATCGAGTATTGCAAGGAGCGTAAAACCTTCGGTAACGCGCTGATCGACAATCAGGTAATCCACTTCCGCCTGGCCGAACTGCAAACCGAAATCGAATGCCTGCGGGCGCTGGTTTATCAGGCCACCGAGCAATACATCAAAGGCCAGGACGTCACGCGCCTGGCGTCCATGGCCAAACTCAAGGCCGGTCGACTGGGCCGCGAAGTCAGCGACAGTTGCCTGCAATACTGGGGCGGCATGGGTTTCATGTGGGACAACCCGGTGGCCCGCGCCTACCGCGACGTGCGGCTGGTGTCGATTGGCGGCGGTGCCGACGAAATCATGCTGGGGATCATCTGCAAATTGATGGGCATCCTGCCGGGGAAAAAGAAATGAGCACGCTACCCGATTGCCAGACGCTGCTGTTGGAACTGCACAACGGCGTGCTGCACATCACCCTCAATCGCCCGGACAGCCGCAATGCCATGAGCTTGCAGATGGTGAGCGAACTGCGCGCAGTACTGGCGGCGATTCACGATGACCGCGCTATTCGGGCGTTGGTCATCGGCGGTGCCGGTGGGCATTTTTGCGCGGGTGGCGACATCAAGGACATGGCCAACGCCCGCGCCCAAGGCACCAGCGCGCACCGCGATTTGAACCGGGTGTTCGGTGCGCTGCAAGAGGTGCAACACGCACCGCAAGTGGTCATCACCGTGCTGCAAGGTGCCGTGCTTGGCGGAGGCCTGGGCCTGGCCTGTGTCAGCGATATCGCCATGGCCGATCATTCGGCGCAATTCGGCCTGCCGGAAACCAGCCTCGGCCTGCTGCCGGCGCAAATCGCGCCCTTCGTGGTCCAGCGCATCGGCCTGACCCAAGCCCGGCGACTGGCGCTGACGGCGGCGCGCTTCGATGGCAACCAGGCGCGGCGAATGGGCCTGGTGCACTTTGTCGAACATGACCCGCAAGCCCTGGCCGAGCGTCTCGATGAGGTGTTGGCCCATGTACTTTGCTGCGCCCCCGAAGCAAATGCGGCGACCAAAAAACTGTTGCTGGCCAGCGCCGGGCAACCTTCGGATGCGCTACTCGACCAAGCCGCCGAGTGGTTCAGCGACGCGGTGACCGGGACTGAAGGCGTCGAGGGGACGATGGCCTTTGTGCAGAAGCGTAAACCGGGGTGGGCCTCTTAAAAGCATCGCTGGCAAGCCTGCTCCCGCAAGGTTTTGTGTGGGAGTTGGCTTGCCAGCGATGGGGCCATCACATTCACCGCAAAAACCCAGGGAACAGAACATGCCCGGATTCAGCAAAATCCTCATCGCCAACCGCGGTGAAATCGCCTGCCGCATCCAGCGCACGGCCCAGGCGCTGGGTTATCGCACTGTCGCCGTGTTCAGCGATGCCGATGCCGATGCACTGCACGTAGAAATGGCCGACGAAGCCGTCAACATCGGCCCGGCCCCGGTCCAACAGTCCTACCTGAACATCCCGGCGATCATCGACGCCGCCCGGCGCACGGGCGCCGATGCCATCCATCCCGGTTACGGTTTCCTCTCGGAAAACGCCGGCTTCGCCCGCGCCTGCCAGCAGGCCGGTATCACCTTTATTGGTCCCAGTCCTGAAGCCATCGAACTGATGGGCAGCAAACGCCTGTCGAAAATCGCCATGATTGAAGCGGGTGTGCCCTGCATCCAGGGTTATCAAGGCGCCGAACAGGATGACGCGACTCTGAACCGCGAAGCCGAACGCATCGGCTATCCGTTGATGATCAAGGCCAGCGCCGGCGGTGGCGGGCGCGGCATGCGCCTGGTGCAAGACGCCGGGGCTTTGCTTGAGCAGATTCGCACGGCGCGCTCTGAAGCGTTGAACGGGTTTGGCAGCGGTGAACTGATTCTTGAACAGGCGTTGATCGAGCCACGGCATGTTGAGGTTCAGCTGTTCGGCGACCAACATGGCAACCTGATCTACCTCGGTGAACGCGATTGCTCGATCCAGCGTCGGCACCAGAAAGTCATCGAAGAAGCCCCCTGCCCGGTAATGACCGGCGAATTGCGCCAGGCCATGGGCGAAGCGGCGCTCAAGGCCGGGCGTGCAGTGAACTACGTCGGTGCCGGCACGGTGGAGTTTCTGCTCGATGCACGTGGGCAGTTTTACTTTCTGGAAATGAACACGCGCCTGCAAGTGGAGCATCCGGTGACGGAGCTGATCACCGGGCTCGATCTGGTGGCCTGGCAGTTGAACATTGCCGATGGACAACCGCTGCCATTGCGTCAGGAGCAAGTGCAGCTCACCGGCCACGCCATGGAGGTGCGTTTATATGCTGAAGACCCGGCCCAGGGTTTCCTCCCGCAAACCGGACGCATTGCCGGCTGGGAACCCGGTTTGCAGGACGGCGTGCGATTCGACCACGGCCTGATCGAAGGTCAGCGCATCAGCCCGTTCTATGACCCGATGCTGGGCAAGATCATCGCCCATGGTGCTACCCGCGAAGAAGCCCGGCGCAAACTGCTGCGGGCGGTGCAGGACAGCGTGCTGCTGGGCGTGCAAAGCAACCAGCGCCTGCTCGCCAGCCTGTTGCAACACCCGGCATTCATTCGTGGAGCATTCAGCACCGGCCTGATCGCCCAGGAATTTGCCGAACATCATTGTTTGCAACCTTATGCGCCTACTCACGAGCAATTGGCGATTGCCGCGACCCTGCTCTATCAGGCCTCGGCCCAGACGCATCGTGCCCCATTGTCCGGATGGCGCAATAACGCAAGTGTGCGGCTGCACTATCGTCTAGGCCTGGAAGATCAGGAGTGGTCGGTGGTCGTGAACGCGGTACCGGGCGAGGCGTTCCGGATTGAAGTCGCCCACCGCACGCTTGAAGTGAAAGTCATCCACAGCGACGGACACTGGGCCACCCTGGAAATCAACGGAATCCGCCAACGCCATGCCTATCGACTCGAGGGTGGACACCTGTGCCTGTTTACCCGACCGGGCAGCCTGACACTGCAGGACCGAACCCAGGCCTTGGTCAGCAGCCAGGCCAACGTCAGCTCAGGCACGCTCAAGGCGCCGATGGACGGCGCGATTGTCGACGTGCTGGTCAGCGAGGGCAGCACCGTCAGCAAAGGCCAGCTGCTGGTGGTGCTGGAGGCCATGAAGATGGAGCATCCGCTTAAATCCGGTATCGACGGCGTGCTCAAGCGCTTGCAGGTGCGGGTCGGTGATCAGGTAAAAAATCGGCAGATTCTGCTGGAGGTCGAATAAGCCGCTAGGCGGATCCGTCGGGTTTGGCTACGCTCAAAACCTATCAGGACGCGGATACCAGGAACCCTGCGATGCCTCATTGGCTGGTCATTGATCTGGAAGCCACCACCGACGAGGGTGGTTGGCCAGTAACAGAGATGGAAATCATCGAAATCGGTGCCACCCTGGTCGATCGCAAGGGACGGGAACTGGATCACTTCCAGCGGTTCGTCCGCCCGTTGCGGCGACCGTTGCTGACCCCATTTTGCCGAGACCTGACGCATATCACCCAGGCCAACATCGATAGCGCGCAACCTTTGGGCGAGGTCTGGCCATTGTTCGAGCGCTGGCTCGCCCAACATCACAGCCGCCTTGAAGGCTGGGCCAGTTGGGGTGATTACGACCGCAAGCAACTGTTGCAGGAGTGGCAGCGCCTGCAACTCGACAGCGTCTTGAGTCGTGTACAGCACATGAACCTCAAGCAACGCTTTGCCAAGGCCCGACGGCTGGAACGCCCGCTGGGGCTCAATGGCGCCCTGCAACTGGCCGGTCTGCAGTTTACCGGCCAGCAGCACCGGGCACTGGAAGACGCGCGCAATACCGCACGATTGTTACCCCTGGTTCTGCCGCTTTAGACAGGTGACGCCAACAAAGGCCTTGTGCATACTGGCCGGCCATTTTTAGCCCTTTTCGAGGAATCGCCATGTTTAAAGTCAATGAGTACTACGACGGCACCGTCAAGTCGATCGCCTTCGGCACCGCTGAAGGTCCGGCGACCATCGGCGTCATGGCTCCAGGCGACTACGAATTCGGCACTTCCCAGCGTGAAATCATGCACGTGGTATCCGGCGCCCTGACCGTCCAGCTACCCGGCAGCGAAGAATGGGAAACCTTCGCCGCCGGCAGCCAGTTCAACGTGCCTGCCAACAGCAAATTCAAACTGAAAGTATCTGTCGATACCGCTTATCTGTGCGAATACCGCGGCTAAAACCCTGGGTTTCACAAAGCAAAAAAATGCCCGTGTCCAAGGACACGGGCATTTTTTCATTCAGCGGCTTTCATTCAAGGATAGTCACCGGCATGCCGACTTCCAGCCGGCCGTTACTGTCGTTGACCAGATTTTGCCCGAACATCGCGCCATCCGCTTTGGATCGATAGGCTTGCAGGGTAGCGAACGGTTCACGATCCGCGCTGCGTTCGCCGGTCTGTGGGTCGATGGTGGTCAGAATGCACCGTGAGCACGGCTTGACCACGCGGAACTCGACATCACCAATGCGAACGCGCTTCCAGTCATCCTCGGCAAACGCATCACTGCCTTCGATCACCAGGTTCGGCCGAAATCTCAACATTTCCATGGGCCGCCCGACTCTCTCCGACAGATCTTCCAGGGATGCCTGCCCGATCAACAACAACGGAAAACCGTCCGCGAACGCCACCTGATCATCGTCCTTGCCATAACCGGCCTGAGTCGTACGCGCACGATCGAGCGGCACTTGCACCAGGCGCGTCGGCTTGCCGATGAACTCGCTGACCCAGGCACCCGCCGCATCACCGGCATCGGGCACGCGCAAAGTATCGCGCCAGATGGTTACACCGCGCAGTTCGGCGTCGCTGCCAGGCAAGGCGATATCGATAGCAGCGAGGCCAGGAGCCTGAAGGGTCAAGCCGCCCTCGGCATTCCACAGCGCCGACAGCTGACTCATTTTTGCTACCGCTCGCTGGGTCAGGAAACGCCCGCTACCCTCGTCCACCAGCATCCAGCGTCGATCCCCGTCCAGCCCGAGCTTGTCGAGGCTGATCTGTTGCAAGATCTCGCCCTTGCCGGATTTCAACGGATAACGATAAAGCGCGCTCAGACGCAGCATAGCCAGCTCCCTGGTGGGCCAAAAACGCCACCCTATACGAGCTTGAGCGCTGAATCAAAGGCTGAAGACTGAAGCACGCGCAGTTCTTGCAGGAGCCGGCTTGCTGGCGATGCGATCGGTGAGATCGCGCTGGCAAACCGGCCCCTGCAGGTGGGTCATGATCACGCCGGCACGGCGTCGAGCATCAGGCGCTGGCGCACCACATCGACGAGCTTGTCCGGCTGGAATTTGGAGAGGAAGTTGTCGCAACCGACCTTCTTGACCATCGAGTCGTTGAAGCTGCCGGACAGCGACGTGTGCAGCACCACATACAGGCCGCGCAAGCGAGGATCGTTGCGGATTTCGGTGGTCAGGCGATAGCCGTCCATTTCCGGCATTTCGGCATCGGTGAAGACCATCAGCAGCTTGTCGGTCATGTTCACACCGCTATCGGCCCAGGCCTTGAGCATGTTCAGCGCCTTCAAACCGTCACTGGCGATGTGCATTTTCACGCCCAACTGCCCCAACGTATCGCGCAGTTGTGCCAGCGCCACATTGGAGTCATCCACCAACAGCACTTCACGACCACGGGCGCGTTCCAGCACCGGATCTTCAAGTTTGTCGCGGGACACCTTGGCGTTGTACGGGACGATTTCGGCCAGGACTTTTTCGACGTCGATGATTTCCACCAATTGATCGTCGACCTTGCTGATGGCCGTCAGGTAGTGCTGGCGACCAGCGCTGGTCGGCGGCGGCAGAATTGCTTCCCAGTTCATGTTGACGATGCGATCCACGCCACCGACCAGGAAGGCCTGCACCGAGCGGTTGTACTCAGTGACGATGATCGTGCTGCCCGGGCCCGGCACCAGCGGCCGCATGCCGATCGCCTGGGACAGGTCGATCACCGGCAGCGTCTGACCTCGCAAATTGACCACACCGCACACAAACGGATGACGCTGGGGCATCAAGGTCAGCTTCGGCAGTTGCAGGACTTCCTGCACTTTGAACACGTTGATGGCGAACAACTGCCGCCCGGCAAGCCGGAACATCAAAATTTCCAGGCGATTCTCACCCACCAATTGCGTACGTTGGTCTACCGTATCGAGAATGCCGGCCATCAATCACTCCTGGGCTTGTACTGATGAATTCACTAATAGAGGGTTATCGGCTGTTCTTGCCGGACCTTGACCCCCTGTAAAATGCCGCGCTCTACCATTGATGTCACATTAACATCATGCTTTACTGGCGCTGTAATTTCATCTGCTATATTCCTGCGCCGCGACAATCGTTTGCGCGTGAGGTTCCGTTGCGTAAGGGATTCCCCTAGCAACAATCAGGTGCAACCTGATATTCGCGATATCCAATAGCCATTAATGTGACGCCATTCTCATTGCATGAATGGAGTCAGGCTTTTGTGTGCGATCGCAAGTACGTGGCCAGTCACCCTTTTGACTTACCCAGCCTGCACTCCAGCCGGCCAGAGCGCGATCTCACGACGAACCGGTTACGTCGGGACGACTGTCGTCCTCGTCGACACACACGACATCCCCTCACTTAACATGACGTTGTGGAGATAAGCATGCCGAACAATCGCACAGAGTGGGCGAAGCGGGTCCCTGAGTTTCTCGTCGAAGCCGAAACACTGCTGGCCAAAACCGAGGAATGCCTCAGTCACTTGCAACTGATCAGCAATGACAAGGACGCCATCGACTGCATGCTCAGTACCCTTCTCAAGCTCGCCAGCAAGGCGGATGCCCTCGCGCTGGCAGCCGTTTCAGAGTTTTCATTGCACATCCATGGTTTGCTCAATCATGCGCAGCATCACATGGACCTGCACGACGAAGCGTTGGGCGCGCTCAAGGACTGCCTGACGTTGATCGCCTGGCAACTGGAGCTGATCGATCAGAAGACCGGCCAGCTCAGTCTCGACGAAAGCGAACAGACAACCCTGATCGAAGCCTTCGCCTTCCAGGTCGGGCAACGGCATTTCCAGCCTCCGGTTAATTCCCGGCCGTTCACGCTCGTCTCCTACATGGAGCGCCAGGCTTAATTTCAATGAATTTAGCCGCGCTCCATCATTTAGGTCATGACTGCTAATTACTTGGGCATGCTCAGGTCGTAATTGAACATTACATATCCATTTACGACACCTTCAAACTTTTTGTCTCACTTCCCCTCCTCGCCTGACCAGGGTTTTACCTGGCGCTAACGGGGCCAAACCCCTGTGACCAAGGGTATCTTGCTGACGATAGCCCCCACACTTTTGCATTGTGGAACTACCGTCCAAAACGCCTTGTTTCCTGACTACATGGACATATATCACGACGCGACCAACGGTATGTTCGGTGCTATTATGCCGCCCATTAGTTGACGTCAATTAATAGCAATGTGATTGTGGGTGACTGCAACGATCAAGTTCCAGGCCGGATTTCTCATCGGAAGTACGCACCGTTGAAGTCGATGCATAACACTACAAAACAGAGATCCGTCAAACAGCATGACCGGTCTGCCCGCAGCGAACCTCCATTGGCTCCATCCGCTATGTACGCCAGCCTCAAGTCGATCACCATGTGGCCACCCTCACGAGAAAACGCTCGCCGGTTCACCCTATTGCTGTGTGCCTGCTCGACGCTCGGCAGCCTGCTTATCTATGGCCTGTCCACTCACCTGCCTTTGGGCTTGCTGATCCTTAATGTCGCGTCACTTGCTTGTGTGTGGGTGCAATATCGCCTGTCCCGCAAGTCGATCAAGTTTCAGCCGCAAGAACTGGCCGATCGCTTGCTGCAGGTCCAGGAGAACGAGCGTCACCGACTCAGTCGGGAGTTGCACGACGACATCGGCCAGTTACTCACCGCAGCAAAGCTGCAAAGTGACTGGCTCAAACGCCGAATGCCGGAAGAGCTTCAGGGACAATGCGCGGTACTGTGCGACACGCTGGAAGAAACCCTCGCCAAAGTCCGCGATGTATCGGCCATCCTCAATCCCCGGCAATTGACCAGCCTGGGACTGGAAGCCAGTCTGCGCGCTCATTTGCTTAAAACGCTGGCCAACGCTCCGGTGAACTGGAGTCTGGAATGCCATCAACGCCTGACCGGAATACCGGAAGAAATGGCCGTCGCCGCGTTTCGCATCACTCAGGAAGCGGTCACCAACATTCTGCGGCATGCCGAGGCAAAGAATCTGCTGGTCTGCCTGACGCGATTGCCCAAGGGGCTGCGCCTGCAAATCAGTGACGATGGTCAGGGTTTTGCGCCGGCCACTGATCCGGGTCGCGAGGGGCAGCGTGGTATGGCCGGCATGTCGGAACGGATCAACCAACTCGGCGGAACATTGACTGTTACCAGCGAGCCGGGCAAAGGCACCCAAATCGAAGCACTCTTCCCGTGGGCGCCCCGCGCGCTTGAACGGGCCAGTACGAATAAGGTTATGCATTGACTTGTAACTTACTTCTGGTGGATGACCACTCGCTGATCAGGGCTGGCGTGCGCGCCCTGGTGATGGACCTTCCTGGCTATGCGGTCATTGGCGAGGCCAATGACGGCTCACAATTGCTCGCGATGGTCGAGCATCTATCTCCGGACATCGTGCTGCTGGATCTCTCCATGAAGCAGACCGGCGGCATCGATGCCTTGCAGCAACTGAAAAAGATCCGCCCGCAGAGCAAGGTTCTGATCCTGTCGATGCACACCGACCCGGCGCTGATCATGCAGGCGCTGGAATCCGGCGCCCACGGCTACCTGCTCAAGGACACCACCGCCACCGAGCTGGAACATGCGCTGGAAGCCTTGCGCAACAATGAACGTTACCTCAGCCCGGCCATCGCCCATACGGTGATCAACCAGGCGCTGACCCGAAACCAGAAACACCCGGAGCCCGCAGATTCGCACAACCTGACCGCCCGCCAGCTGGAAATCCTGCGCTTGATCGTGCGCGGAAAATCCACCCGGGAGATTGCCACCGGCCTGGGCCTGAGCGTCAAGACTGTCGAAACCCATCGCTCGCAAATCATGAAACGTTTGCAGATCTACGATGTGGCCGGCCTGGTGCTGTTCGCCGTGCGCGAGCAGATCATCAGTCTGGACGATTGACCGCCTCATTTGCGCTCAACACTGGAGAATCTGCGGGCAGATGCACCCGCAGCGCTCCGGGCCGCGCCGAAAACCGCAGGTTGTCCCCTTCCAGCGGTTCGCCGTCGAGGTTGATGTACAAACCTTCAGCCACCTTGATCTCGACCCATGGAAGCCTGGCCCGGACAAACATGCTATCGATGCCGAATCCGTCCGCCAGCAGGTTTTTCAAAGTCCCGACCACTTCCTGCGGGGCCGGCAAGATGCTGATATCGAGCAATCCATCGTCCGCCAGCGCCTGCGGGCATAACACATGCCCACCACCCGCCTGTCGGCCATTGCCGATGCCCAAGGCCAGCAACTCGCCGCTCCAGTGAAAGTCCGGCCCCTGTAATTCACCGTAAGCCGCGTGCAGTTCACTGAACCGTGACAGGCCGGTGAACAGATACGCCGCGCCACCGAGCACCTTTTTCAAGTCCTCGGAGGTATTGGCGGTGACCTGGCTGCCAAATCCACCCGTGGCCATGTTCAGAAACACCTGCCCGCCGACCTCTCCCAGATCGATGGCGCTCGATGCAACGTCCAGCAGGTTCAGTGCCTCTGCAGGCTCCAGCGGGACGCCGGCAGCGCGTGCAAAATCATTGGCGGTTCCCAAGGGCATCAGCACCAGGCTCGCCTGCGCCGATTGCGCTGCCATGGCCTCGGCAATATCGCGCAACGTACCATCCCCCCCGCCGGCAATTATATGTGGGTAGCCCGCGGCCAATGCCTCTTCCACCAGGCGCTGTGCGTCGCCAGCCTCCCAGGTCAGCCGAACGGCGAGCTCCCAGCCTTGCTCGCGCTTGCTTTCGACAGCCGCGCGCACCTCCTCGTTGAGCGCCTGCTTGCCATGCAGAATCAACAGCGCCTTGCGTTCGCTCATGGTGTTCACTCCCGGAATTGAATGGCGTACAGGAGATGTTGACCTCGCCGCCCCTCTTAAAAGTCGCACGAATTTGATTTTTTTCCAGGGGGCGTCCTGCACGTCCTACAAGGACGGGATTTTTCTTACATAACCTGAGGAATCGGCTCAATTGACCAATATTCGTGATTGGTACACCTTGGGGGCCACGGATTTCAGTCATCAGCAGGACAAACACAAGGACGTGCCATGCAAAACCATGACATCAGGTTGCCAGTGATGCCGGTTGTACCGATCACTGAAAAATGGGCCGATCATCAGGCAGATTTCGCAAGCAGCAAAAAAACCAAGGGAGAAGTTGATATGGAACCGCGCGTCATTGAGCTGGAGACACACCTCAAATACATTCGCAAGGACATGGAAGAAGTGCGCAGTGACGTCAAGTCCATCAAACACAGGCTGGCCTATTCCGCGGGCGGAACGGCCGTGGTGCTGGGGCTGCTTGGCTGGATCGCCAACAGCCGTTTCGATCAGCTTGTCACGTTGCTGCTGGCACATTAAGCAGCCGAAAACGCAAAACCCGGTTCAACAACCGGGTTTGCGAGACTTCACCGCTGTAGGAATCAGACCAGAACTTCACTCAAAGGGATGAAGCTGACGCTGTCACCTGCAACCAGCGTTCGCCCCTCCAATACTTCAACCAGTCCGTCAGCCCAGGCGGCACTACGCAGCACGCCAGAACTCTGATTTTTGTAAATGATCGCCCGGCCGTTCTCAAGGCGACCCCGCAAGTATTCACGCCGGTTGCCGGCAACGGGCCAGTCAAACCCGCACGGCACTTGCACCTTCAATGGCTCGACATCTCTGACGCCCATACGACGCAAAAGATAAGGCCGGGTCAACAAGGCAAAGGTCACGAGTGTCGATGCCGGATTACCGGGCAGGCCGATGACCGGAACGCCACGAAAATGTCCGAATGTCAGCGGCTTGCCCGGCTTGATGGCGAGCTTCCACAAACTCAACTCACCTTCTTCACGCAAGGCAATGCCCAGAAAATCAGCCTCACCCACCGATACACCACCGGTGGAGAGAATCAGATCGACATCTTTCAGTTCGCCGAGTCGCGTACGCGTGGTGTCCAGATCGTCAGGCAGAATCCCGGCATCGACCACATCACAACCCAAACGCTGCAACCAACTGCAGAGCAGCACACGGTTACTGTTATAGATCTGCCCCGGGCCCAGCGCCTGGCCTGGCTCAATCAATTCATCGCCGGTGGACAGAACCGCAACACGGACCTTGCGAACCACATCCAGCTCGGCGCAACCCAACGACGCAGCCAAACCTTGCTCGATCGGCCCCAAGCGCGTACCCGCCGGCAAAACCAGTTCACCGACAGTCGTTTCCTGGCCCTGTGGACGAATGTTCTGCCCCGGTTTGATGGCTTCGATAAATGCGACTCGCTCGTCCGCCAGGACTTCAGCGTTTTCCTGCATCTCGACACAATCGGCTCCGGCTGGAACAGGTGCCCCTGTGAAAATCCGGGCACAGGTGCCTGGCTTCAAAGGTTCCGGAGCCTGACCGGCAAAAATCTTCTGGCTGACAACCAGCGGCTCACCGGTCCAGTCAGCTGTACGCAGCGCATAGCCGTCCATGGCGCTGTTAGGCCATGGCGGCAGATCCAGCGTCGACAGCAGATCATCCGCCAACACACGGCCCTGAACCTGGGCCAACGGCAAGCGTTCACGCTCAAGAACCCGTGTGGCGTCCGCCATTTCCAGTAACCGCGCCAGCGCTGTCTCGACCGGCATCAGGCTGCCGGTCTTGCCCGGCTTACCCACGGGATTCACAAGGCGCTGCCTGTTTCAAATGAGGGACGAAGTTGCAAGGGCGATGGCGTGAATCCAACTGCTCGGCAAGAATGCCGTCCCAGCCGGTCCGTACTGCATTGGTCGAACCTGGCAAGCAGCAGACCAGCGTGCCATTCGCCAGGCCAGCCAGGGCACGGGACTGGACCGTCGACGTGCCGATGTCAGCCACGGAAATCTGCCGGAACAGTTCGCCAAAACCATCGACTTGTTTGTCGAGCAGGCAGCTCACCGCCTCCGGAGTACTGTCGCGGCCGGTAAAACCGGTGCCGCCCGTGATCAACACGACCTGCACGACATCGTCGGCAATCCAGTTGGCAACTTGCGCACGAATTTTGTAGAGATCATCTTTTAACAGTACACGGGAAGCCAGGTTATGGCCGGCCGCCGTCAATCGGTCAACGAAGACCTGGCCTGAGGTATCGGTTTCCAGGGTACGGGTATCGCTGACCGTCAAAACCGCAATGTTCAGCGGTGCGAAAGGTACATCAGCCTTGGCTTTCATAGGCTCGTCCAGTTGTAGGAGAAACAGCCCGGTGTTATATCACAGCGCTCCCTTTTTTCGCCGCCCCCATGGAGAACTGCCATGACATCGAATGCACAATTGCCACCTTGCTCGATTCTGCTCCTGGCAGGCGGGCGCGGCCAGCGCATGGGCGGACAGGATAAGGGGTTGCTGGAATGGCACGGCGAGCCGCTGATTGCGCATTTGCATCGCAAGACGCGTCCCCTGAGCGATGACCTGATCATTTCCTGCAACCGCAATCAGGAAAAGTACGCCGCCTACGCCGACCAGTTGGTGCATGACGATGAAGGTGACTTTCCAGGGCCTCTGGCCGGGATTCGTGCTGGCCTGAAAGCTGCGCGGCATACGCATCTGTTGGTATTGCCTTGTGACGTGCCTCGCATCGATGCTGTCCTGCTTGCCAACATGCGCGAAACCGCCAGCCAGCATCCAGACAAACCCTTGATGTTGTGGCATGACGAGCACTGGGAACCGTTGCTATGCGTTATCCCTGTGGCCCTTCTTGCGGACTTTGAGAGCGCCTGGCACGAGGGTGAGCGCAGCCCGGGGCGAGTGATGCGCAAGCTGGGCGCGATTGCCCTGCAGTGTCCCGACAATGACCCGCGCTTGGCCAACCTGAACACGCCAGAACTGTTAAGCACGCACAACACTGTGTCAGACTGACACTACCCAAGGAACTTGCGGGCGCTGTTTACGTCTCAAGCTCAGTAACCAAAAGAATTCATTTTCGGAGACACACCCATGACTCAACGGACCCTCGCCACTTTCATGCTCGCACTGGGCCTCGCTACCCTCGCCGGCTGCGCATCGCCTACAGTGATCACCTTGAATGACGGTCGCGAAATCCAGGCCGTCGACACGCCAAACTACGATGACGATTCGGGCTTCTACGAATTCGAACAGCTGGATGGCAAGCAGACCCGCATCAACAAGGATCAGGTTCGCACCGTCAAAGAGCTGTAATCCTGACGGCACCACCGGATACAAAAATGCCCCGATCAGTCGGGGCATTTTTTTGTTTGCTGTTTAAGTTCCGGAGGCTACGGATTCGGCTCGCTGTTCAGTTTATCCGCCCGAGTCAGCGCCTGAGTGGCCTCGGTGATGCACTTCTTGTCATCATTGGCAGCCCGGGCCGCTTCAGCACTTGCCTGCATCCGCTTGATTTCCATCGTGGTATTTTCGGACGTCGCAGGCAGGCTGGTGACTTTGTCCTTGAGTTCCTGAAGCTTGATGGTGCAAAGATCGCTGTCCGCAGCAAATGCGGGAGAGGCCAACATCGCAGCGCAAATGAACATTCCAGCAAAAACGGTACGTTTCATGAGTATCTCCTGGCTTGGAAAGCCTCGGCACTGCCCGGGAAACTCACTGGCGGTACCGAGATCATTGAACGCCACATTCGTGGTGCCTGTTCAAATGACTGTAAACCAGCGTGGAAATTCGATTTTTTCCGTACCGCGATCACCACTGAAGAGTGATTGCGCTCTCGAACTCTCGTTCCTCCCCGGTCACCGGATCGACAAACTTCAACCCTTGCGCCAGCAGTTTCAAAGGATTGGCGTAGTCATCTTCCGCGTCCCTGAGTACCTGCGGATAAAACGGGTCGTTGCAGATACTCGCGCCCAAGGCTGTCATGTGCACACGTAACTGATGCTTCTTGCCCGTCACCGGATAGAGGCCGTAACGCCACAGATCGCCATTTTTCTCCCTGACCTCCACCGCCGTCTCGGTATTGCTGACGCCCGGACCTTCCTGCATGCGAAAGAATGGCTCGCCATCAATGAGTCGGCTTTTATGGACCAGCGGAAAAGACAGATCAGGTAATGCCCGGGCAATGGCTTCGTAGCGCTTTTCAATCTGCCGGGTTGGGAACAGGGATTGATACGCCGAGCGACTTTGCGGGTTGGCGGAAAACAGCACCAGGCCAGCGGTATGGCGATCGATGCGATGCAGCGGCACAAGGTGCGGATTATCCAGACGGCGGATCAGCCGCCTGAGCAAAGTCTGCTCCACGTACTCACCGGCCGGTGTCACCGGGAGAAAATGTGGCTTGTCTGCCACCACCAGATGTTCATCTGCATACAGGATCGACTCAGTCACCGGGATGGGTTTTTCGTCCGGCACTTCGCGAAAATAGTGAATCCGCAAACCTTCCTTGTACGGCAGATCAAGCGCGATTGGCATGCCGTGTCCATCGAGAACGCGCCCACGGGCGACCCTGTCCAGCCATTGCTCACGACTGATGGCGCTGAAGTGCTCGCACAGACAGTCGATTACGGTCTGCCACGGGCCAGCCGGTAAATAGAGCGTGCTGGCCTGGCTGTGTGCGGCGGAAAAAGATGAAGTGGACATACGATCGTTCTGACCCTCAATGCAGGGCGGCATTATCCAATAGCAACGGGGTCGAACCTAGCGGAGATTCTTCAGGCTGGAATCTGCGTACGCGCCGCCGCTTCGGTGTACTCCTTCAACCAGCGCAGTACGTCGACCGCTTCCCAGCGTCCCGGATCATAAATCGCATACAACAAACCCTGATAACCCACGACGTCCAGTTGCCGGTGAAAGCCAGCACGCTGGAACAAGGCTTCGATTTCTGCAAAACAGGTATTGAAGTGGACTTTGTTAAAAGGGGTTTTTCGTTCCGTCACCAGTCCGTCCAGGCGCAACTCGAGGACTGCCTCGCGTACCACGTCCACCGACATCCGGTTAACGCTGCTTTTCAATTGCTCGACATTGACCACGATTTTTCCCTCTCACGCCTGAACATGCACACTTTCGCCGGGTAACCGGCAGCGGCAAGACCGCATTGCGAATAACTGTATGCGCATACAGTATCCGAATACCAACCTTTAAGCCAAGAGGATCAATCGTAAAGTTCGACAGGCGGGAACATCGTTGCCGTGAAAATCGTTACCGCAGGAATGCCACCACTTCATCGGGACTGAAAGGCCAGCCCAGCTCAGCCCCTGTGTCGACGCGTCGCAATACCGGAATGCGCAGACTGTAAGCCGCGAACCAGGTTTCGTCTTCAGCGATATCCACCAGTTCCACCAACAGGCCACGCTCGACGAATTCCATCAGCATGGCTTCGGCTACTTCACAGAGATGGCACCCCAAGGTGCCGAACAACTGACATTCAGGAAGCATGAGCGCTCAACCGATAAAATTAAGTGCTCATTTTAGGCCTGCCTTGGAAAACCGTCGAGCCATTGAATTCTCTGGGCTGTAGCCAAGGAGCATGAGGGTTGCTGCAACAACCTGACGCATATCAGTCGTCTTCATCGGCAGTTGCCCGATACTGACAGTATGTTTGCCTTCTACGCTTGAAAAGCCTTGACCGCCCAGGAGCTTTCCGTGTTCGCCAGCCTGCTGATCATCCTCGCCTCCTCCCTGGTGGTCATCGCTCTGTTCCAGCGACTGCGACTCCCCCCCGTACTGGGCTACCTGTGTGTCGGGTTGATGATCGGGCCGACCGCTTTCAACTGGGTCAACGAAAATGAACAGCTGCCGGACCTCGCCGAACTTGGGTTGGTTTTCCTGCTGTTTACCCTGGGGCTGGAGTTCTCGTTGTCGAAAATGCTGACCCTGCGCCGGGTGGTGTTTGGTCTCGGAAGCCTGCAAGTGTTGGCCTGCGCGATTGTCCTGGGCGGGTTGCTTTTGGTGTTTGACATGCCCGTCTTGCCAGCAATGTTACTGGGTGCCGGGTTGTCGCTGTCGTCTACCGCAATCGTCAGCAAGGAACTGGGCAGTCTCGGTGAAATTTTCAGCAGCCACGGCCAGAATGCTATCGCTGTGTTGCTGTTTCAGGACATTGTCGCGGTATTGCTTTTGACCCTTGTACCGGTGTTCGCCGGTAACAGCGAACAGGCCTGGTACTGGGCGGTGCCGCTGACACTGGGTAAAACCGCCGCGTTGTTTTTCGGTCTGCTATTGACCAGTCGTTGGCTCCTGCCGCGATTATTCCATGAGGTAGCGGCAGCCCGTTCTGCCGAACTGTTCGTCTTACTGGCGCTGGTTATCGTACTGATGACTGCATCATTAACGCACATGCTCGGTCTCTCCCCCGCGCTGGGGGCATTCCTGGCCGGCATGTTGCTGGGCGAAAGTCATTACCGACACCAGATCGAGGCTGATCTACGCCCGTTTCGCGATATCCTGCTCGGCGTGTTTTTCGTCAGCATCGGCATGCTGATCGATGTGAAGCTGTTTGCCAGCCATGGCTTGCTGATCTTCACGATGACCCTCGGATTATTGCTGATCAAGGGCTGCGTCATCGCGCTACTGGTCAAGGGAGGTGGCAGCGACAGTGAAACCGCGTGGCGCAGTGGCCTGGCGTTGGCCCAGGGCGGTGAGTTCTGTTTTGCCTTGATTGCGCAAATGCAGCAAAACCGGCTAATGCCCGAAAGCTTTGGAGGGTTGCTGCTGGCGGCGACGTTCTGTTCGATGCTGGTTACGCCATTACTGTTGCGCGCCGCACCACACATTGCGATGCGTCTGCACCGCAAACCCAATGAAGAAGCGAAACTCGAAGAGATCAGCGCACTCAATGCGAGCCTGCGCGACCATGTGGTGATTTGCGGATACGGTCGCGTAGGCCAAACCATCGGCCGTTTTCTCAACCACGAGCAACAAGTCTATATCGCGCTGGATAATGATCCAGTGCGCATCCAGGAAGCGGCCGCCAATGAAAGCTGCGTGCATTACGGCGACTCACGACGAGGCGAACTCCTCGTCGCGGTTGGACTTGAGCGGGCAAGACTGCTGGTGATCGCAGTGGACAATACCGATATCGCCCTGATGATCCTCAAGGAAGCGCGCCGCTACAATCTCGATGTGCCGATCCTTGTCAGGACCCACGATGACAGTCAGCTAAGTGAGCTGAAGGCCGCCGGCGCCAGCGAGGTGGTGCCGGAATTGCTCGAATCCAGCCTGATGCTGGCTTCACATGCGCTGACCTTGCTGGGCTTGACTGGCCCGCAAGTACAGGACCGGGTTGATCGGGTGCGGCGTGATCGCTATCGCCTGTTGCACGGTTTTTATCCCGGCGCCGAAGACGATGAGGCCTGAATCAATCCTGACTGACCGCGCCGATCTTGTGCACCGACAGATCCGCGCCGTAGTACTCCTCTTCCTGACTCAAACGCAAACCGTGGAACGCCTTGATCGTGCCATACACCGCAAAGCCGCCGGCCAAAGCCACCACCACACCCAACGCGGTGCCTATCAACTGGCTGATCAGGCTCACACCGCCCAAACCGCCCAGCGCGCTCTGGCCGAAGATGCCGCAGGCAATGCCGCCCCACACCCCGCACAAGCCGTGCAACGGCCAGACACCCAGCACATCGTCGATTTGCCATTTGACCTGCGCGGCCGTAAAGCACCAGACAAACAATGCCCCGGCAATGGCACCGGTCACCAGCGCCCCCACCGGATGCATCAGGTCGGAACCGGCGCAGATCGCCACCAGTCCGGCCAATGGGCCGTTGTGCAGAAAGCCGGGGTCGTTGCGGCCGACAATCAGGGCCGCCACCGTGCCGCCGACCATGGCCATCAGCGAATTGACCGCCACCAGACCGCTCACCCCTTGCAGGGTTTGCGCACTCATCACGTTGAATCCGAACCAGCCGACAATGAGAATCCACGAGCCCAATGCCAGGAACGGAATACTCGACGGCGCGAACGCAACCAACCGCCCTTCGCGATAGCGCCCATTGCGTGGCCCCAGCAACAACACCGCAGCCAGCGCCAGCCAGCCGCCCATGGCATGGACCACTACCGAGCCGGCAAAGTCATGGAAAGCGGCACCGAACTGCGCCAGCAACCAAGCCTGCAGACCAAAGTTGCCGTTCCAGATCATGCCTTCGAAGAACGGGTAGATGAACGCCACGATCAGGGCTGTCGCGCACAGCTGCGGAACGAACCGTGCACGCTCGGCGATACCACCGGAGATGATTGCCGGGATCGCCGCGGCGAAGGTCAGCAAAAAGAAAAACTTCACCAGACCGTAACCGTGATCGGCATTGATCACCGCTGCCGGTTGCATAAAGGTGACGCCGTAGGAAATCCAATAGCCTATAAAGAAGTAAGCCAATGTCGAAATCGCAAAGTCGCTGAGGATCTTCGACAATGCGTTGACCTGGTTTTTTTGCCGGACCGTTCCGACTTCGAGGAAGGCGAAACCGGCGTGCATGGCCAACACCATGACTGCGCCGATGAGGATGAACAACGTGTTGGAACTATGGACCAGGCTGTCCACAGCGCTTTGTATATTTTCCATGGATTTGGCAGACCTAAAGGCTGAAAAAAGCACCAAAGCAGTTCACGCGGGCAATCCATGCACCAAGTAGTGACTTCTCGAATCGAGTCGATCACTCCCGATGAACCGCTTTGGCGCACAGGGTTCGTTAAAACCGATCGATACCGGACAATGGCGCGGGTTTCGCTCGTTTGAGTTAAGGTTTTACGCAAATCGTGCCCGGCAACAGCGCAACCGCGCAGGCGGGCGCACCACGACACAGCAAAAGTTGTACCAGTCATTTGTACTGAACCTTCGCGCAAGGCTCATACTCGAACGATTCAGAAAGCCACCTATGGAGATCACCAATGGCCAGCATCAAGGCAAAGACTGCTCAAGAAATCCTGATGAGCGATTTTCAGACACTGGTCAGCGACACCGAACGGTTGCTGGAGCACACCGCTTCCCTGGCCGGTGACCAGGCCGATGAGCTGCGAGACCAGATCCACGACAGTCTGCTGCGCGCACGCGAAACCTTGAAATTGACCGAGGACTCCCTGCGTGAACGCGGCAAGGCTGCCGTTACCGCCACTGAGGATTATGTCCAGGCCAACCCTTGGCAATCGGTCGGGATTGCGGCGGGCGTGGGCTTCCTGATCGGTCTGCTGGCGACACGGCGCTGATATGGCAATCGGTGAATCCGGCTCGTCCGAGACAGGCACAAGCTCCTCATCGCGGCGCCTGGGCGCCGCATTCCTTGGTTTGCTGCACAGTCATGTCGAACTCTTTGGCATTGAATTGCAGGAGCAAAAGGCCCGCACGGTAAGCCTGCTGTTATTCGCAGGCCTGGCGTTGGTATTTGCCTTGCTGTTGCTGGTGGGGCTGTCGACGCTGGTGCTGATCCTGTTTTGGGACACCTATCGACTGGCGGCCATCATCGGGCTCTGCGTGTTCTATACCCTGGCGGCGGTCTTCTGCGGCATGCGCCTCAGAGCAGCCATTTTCGATGAATCCTCGCCCTTCCATGGCACTCTGGAAGAACTGGCCAATGATCGGGAGCGCCTGCTGCCATGAACCTGCCTGAACTCCCGAGCAACAGTTCGCGCACGGAAATGCGCAAGGCGTTGATCCGCCTGCGCATGGAAATGCATCGCCAGGAAATCCGTCACGAATCCGCGCAACTGCTGCAACCCCTGCAGCGTGTTCGCGGGATGACGCAGAACCTGCAAGACGGCTTCGGCATCAAGCATGCCCCGCTGTGGGGCGTGGCCGCCGTGACCTTGCTTGGCTTTCTGACAGGCAAGGGTGCAAAACATGGCGGCGGGGTCAGCAGCCTGACGCGCCTGGTTCGACTGGGCACCACGTTGGGGCCGCTGATCAAGTTGGTCATGCAGGGCTCCTCACGCAAAAACTAGACGGCCACTATCTGGCTGCATTCTTGCAATACCCGCGGGATGAACCTCTTTATCGAGAGGTTCGATCCTGCGTGCCTACCCGGTGCCCAGCCCAAACTCAAAAACAAGATCTACTAAGGAGGCCTTGTGATCGACGGGCAACCGCTTGCCTGCTTTCAGCCGTTCATCGATACCGCGACCGGCCGTATCGCTGGCGTCGAAGCACTGGGACGACTGCGTCTCGCCGATGGGCAAATGGCTTCCGTGGGCCCCCTGTTCGCCGACCCCAGAACCAACGCTATTTCGCTTCGTCGTCTGGACCGCCAGCTGCGCGATAACGCCTTGAGCCGGTTACATGAGGCACCGCCGGACTGGTTTCTAAGCCTGAACATATCCCCGCGCTGGATCAGCCGCCTGCGACCGGATCAACCGCTTCCAAGCCTCAAGCAATTGGCAAGGCATGACGTCGACCCACGGCGAATCGTTTTCGAGATCACCGAACTGGGTGGCGACATCCAGCGCCTGGCGCAAGTAGTCGCCCGCTACCGACTGGCCGGGGCGCGGATTGCCATTGATGATTTCGGCGCCGGCTACTCGCAACTCGATCGCGTCCTGGCGCTGCAACCGGACATCCTCAAACTCGACATGCGCCTGTTCCAGGCTGCCGCGCTGGGCGGGCCGAGTAGCGACGTGGTCAAGGCCCTGGCGCAAATGGCCGAGAAAACCGGTTGCTGGATTATCGCCGAAGGCGTGGAAACCGAAGCTCAGCTCCACTTTGCCCTGGAATGCGGATCGCGTTATGTGCAGGGTTTTCTGTTCGCCGGGGCGCAAGAACAATTCTTCGCCACCGGGGCCTTCGTCGAACAATTTGCTCAACTGCGACAACGCTACGTTCAGCAAAAACTCACAGAACGCGGGCGCCTGATGATCATGCGCCAACAACTGGGTGAACTGATGGCAATCCTGCAAGCCTGGGCGCAGACCCGCGCGCCCTTGAGCGCCCTGCCGCAACTGGATGCTTTTCCCTGGCTATTGCGCTTCTACCAATGTGACCGCCACGGCACACAACTGACGCCGAACCTGGAATGGCGCAACAACGGTTGGGTCGCCGACAGCCGTTATCTCGGCCATAACTGGTCCTGGCGCCCCTACTTCTATCACCTGCTCGCAGAAGGTTGGGACGAGCGCCGACTGACTCTGTCCAACACCTATCGCGATGCCACCAGCAACCAGTACTGCCTGACCGCGGGGCAGTTTTTTGACAATGGCGAACGCTTGCTGCTTATCGATATCGACGCCGTTGGACTGTAGGAGAGGTTTCAATAGGTTTCCCTGTGCGCCAAACCCCCTCTTGCCCCTTGCAGGTCGTGGTGCGAACCGGGAAGCTAGGCCCTCAGTCACCTGACGGAGAGAACCAGCCTTGGATTGGCCTACCCTGCTTACCCGCGAACGCCTTGGAAAGCCCCTGCACAGCCCGCAAGAACTCGGCCGCAGCCCTTTTCACAAAGACCATGACCGGATCATCTTCTCAGGTGCATTCCGCCGCCTCGGACGCAAAACCCAGGTTCATCCGGTGTCGAGCAACGACCACATCCACACACGCCTGACGCATTCGCTGGAAGTCAGTTGCGTCGGCCGGTCGCTGGGTATGCGCGTCGGCGAAACCATCCGCAGCGCCCTGCCCGACTGGTGCGAACCCAGTGATCTGGGCATGGTCGTGCAATCGGCCTGCCTGGCCCATGACATCGGCAACCCGCCGTTCGGACACTCTGGCGAAGATGCGATTCGTCACTGGTTCCAGCAGGCTGCCGGCCGTGGCTGGCTGGACGCGATGAGCGAAGCCGAGCGCAATGACTTCCTTAATTTCGAGGGCAACGCCCAAGGCTTTCGAGTCCTGACTCAGCTGGAATACCACCAGTTCGATGGTGGCACGCGACTGACCTACGCGACGCTCGGCACGTACCTGAAATACCCGTGGACGGCCAAGCATGCCGATTCGCTGGGATACAAGAAACACAAATTCGGCTGCTACCAGAGTGAGCTGCCGCTGCTCGAGCAGATCGCTCAGAAACTAGGCTTGCCACAACTTGATGAGCAACGCTGGGCGCGCCATCCGCTGGTGTACCTGATGGAGGCCGCCGATGACATCTGCTACGCGTTGATCGATCTTGAAGACGGCCTGGAAATGGAGTTGCTGGAATACGCCGAAGTCGAGTCGCTGTTGCTGGACCTGGTGGGTGACGATCTGCCGGAAACCTATCGCCAGCTCGGCCCCAGGGATTCACGTCGACGCAAACTGGCGATCCTGCGCGGCAAGGCCATCGAGCACCTGACCAATGCCGCTGCCCGCGCCTTTGTCGAACAGCAGGACACATTGCTGGCCGGTACGCTGCCTGGGGATCTGGTTGAGCACATGCACGGCCCGGCCAAACGTTGCGTCCTGAACGCAAAAGACATGGCGCGTAAAAAAATCTTCCAGGACAAACGCAAGACCTTGCACGAAATAGGCGCCTACACCACGTTGGAGATCTTGCTTAACGCCTTCTGCGGTGCGGCACTCGAGCAGCATGGCGGTCGAACGCCCTCGTTCAAAAGTCGGCGGATCCTCGATCTGCTGGGCAATAATGCGCCGGACCCGAACGGCCCGTTACACACCTCTTTTCTACGGATGATCGACTTCATCGCCGGCATGACCGACAGCTACGCCAGCGATATGGCGCTGGAAATGACCGGACGTTCCAGTCACTGAACCCAATTGGCTGATCGGCCATTACGTCGTCTGTAATGGCCGATTAACCACAAGCAACACAAGTGCATTCAACCTTCGCGGAATATCCCTACAGCTGAAGTCGAGTGAACTGATCGATTGCTCTGTGTTGTCGCGAAACAATCACGACTATTTTCTTACAACAAAATAAGCGTGAATAACATGATCAAGGACAATCTGCGCATCTTGCTGGTGGAAGACCATCCATTTCAGCTTAAGGCAACACAATATTTACTCGAGAGTTTCGGTTTTTGCCGATTAATTACAAGCGACAGTGCTCATGGCGCTTTGCAGGAAATGCTTCGCGCTGAACAACCGTTCGATATTCTTTTGTGTGACCAATGTCTGCCCGATATGCTCGGGATTGACCTGGTCAAACTTGCCAGTCAACTTGGAATGATCAGGAAAGCAATTTTACTGAGCAGCCTGACTTCCGCAGAGCTGGACGGCATAGAAAGCACGGCAAACATTCATGACCTACCGTTACTGGGCTACTTGATAAAACCATTGAAACAATCTGAATTCACACACCTGTTGACCTTACCCTGATTATTGGACCGCCATAAAAATTCAAGCGCAGACAAAAATTAACAACCTCAAAAACACCCAACACAACTGTAAACAAACAAACACAACTTTTATTCATCCCCATTAAAAACCTAGTTGATACGTAAGCCTATTCCTTATCATTTGTAGGACCATTCCTATATTACAGCTACAGGCACACCCGTTCGTACGTCCCCTCAACTATCTGAGCTAAGGTGCGCGCTTTATTTGAGCTCGCATGGGATTTGATTATGAACTCCGTTTTTATCGTCGACGATCACCCTGTCATCCGACTTGCCGTTCGCATGTTGCTGGAACACGAAGGTTTTAAAGTCGTTGGTGAAACCGATAACGGGGTGGACGCCATGCAGATGGTTCGCGAGTGCATGCCTGACCTGGTCATTCTCGATATCAGCATTCCCAAACTTGATGGACTGGAAGTGCTCGCCCGTTTCAACGCCATGAGCACCCCGCTGAAAACATTGGTATTAACGGCGCAATGCCCGACACTTTTTGGTATTCGCTGCATGCAATCCGGTGCCTCGGGCTATGTGTGCAAACAGGAAGAACTCAGTGAGTTGGTCAGCGCAATAAAAGCCGTATTGTCGGGTTACAACTATTTCCCGAGCGAAGCGTTGAACCCTGTACGAAGTGATGACATTCGTTGGGCCGAACTGGAGCTATTCAAATCAGTCAACGACCGGGAGTTGATGGTACTGCAACTTTTTGCACAAGGTCGTACCAACAAGGAAATTGCCAAAGGCATGTTCCTGAGCAACAAGACTGTCAGCACCTACAAGAAACGCCTGATGCAAAAGCTCAAAGCCAAATCCCTGGTCGAGCTCATCGAAATGGCCAAGCGCAACGCATTGGTGTGAGGACGACGATGCGCAGCCGCCTGACGGACTATCTGATATTGATGATCGCAGGCCTGTGCCTGAGCACCTCATTGTTCGCAGCACCGAGCAGTGAAAATTTCGCCCTGCTGAGTCGCTCCACGGCCGGGCAACTGGATATCCGCCTCGATGCCACACAACGGCAATGGCTCAAGGACAAGCGCGAGCTGGTCCTGGGTACATCTGCACCGGATTATCCACCCTTTGACCTGACACTCAGTGGCAAGGACTATGAAGGTTTCACTGCCGATTACGCCGGCATCCTCGGCGCCACCACCGGTTTGCCGGTCAGGGTCCAGCGCTTCGCATCCCGGGGAGCGGCCATCGAAGCGCTTGAGAATGGCGAGGTTGACCTTCTCGGGACGGCCAACGGTTTTGAGGCCCACAACGCCAAAATCGTCCTTTCCGCGCCCTATGCCGTAGATCAGCCGGTTCTGGTGACGCGTGAAGGTGAAACCAGGTCGTTGACCGATGGCCTCGCCGGCATGCGCTTGAGCATGGTCTATCACTATTTGCCGCTGGAGGAAGTCAAGGCGCTGTACCCGAAGGCAATCATCACCTCCTATCCGTCCTATCAGAATGCGATCAACGCCGTGGCCTTCGACCAGGCCGATGTGTTTCTTGGCGATACCATTTCCACCCATTACATGATCAACAAGGGCTACCTCAACAACATCCGCATGGCCAACTTCGGCAAGCACGAAGCCCACGGTTTCAGTTTCGCGGTGAACAAAAAAAATCCACAACTGCTCGGCATCATCAATGCCATGTTGCTGGCGATCCCCGTCAGCGTTCGGGAAAACATTGCCAAACGCTGGAGTGCCGGCAGCGACATTTTGCTCACCGATCACAAACTGGAGCTCAGTTACAGTGAGGAGCGCTGGCTGGCGCAACACCCCGTGGTACGAGTGGTGGTCAATGAAGCGTTCGCACCCCTGACGTTTTTCGACAGCGCCGGCAACTTCCGTGGCGTGGCCGCGGATTTACTGGAACTGATCCGCCTGCGTACCGGCTTGCGCTTCGACATCCAGCGCAGTCGCAGCGACACCGACATGATCCAGCGAATCAAGAACAACCAGGTCGACCTGATTGCCGCCCTGCTCCCCAGCGCGCAACGGGACACCCTGCTCCATTTCAGCCGCCCCTATCTGCAAAATTCCTATGTCCTGCTGACGCGAAGGGAGGCGGACAGCCCGGTCAATCTTGAGCAGCTGCAAGGAAAACGTCTGGCCATCGCCCAAGGCAATCCGTTGATGACGTATCTGCGCACAGAGTTTCCAAGGATAAAACTCATCGAAACCCCGGACACCTTCAGCGCCGTGGAAATGCTGGCCGAAGGTTTGGCCGAAGGTGCGGTCAATTCGTTGGTGATTGCCAACTATTTCATTTCTTCGCGCCTGTTTGAGCACTCGCTACAGATCAGTACCACCATCGGCACCGAGCAGGCCGCCTTCTCCCTGGCGACCGGCCGGGAGGCCAAGGAACTCAACGACATCCTCAACAAAGCATTGCTGAGCATCGCCCCGGAAGAACTGGGCATCATCAACAGTCGCTGGCGGGGCTACTCGGAGTCCACGCAAAACACCTGGCGCACCTTGCACCGACTCTTCTACAACATCGTCATTGGGGCCGGCGTGTTGCTGATGATTTCCGTGACATGGAATGCTTACATGCGGCGCCAGATCAACCAGCGCAAGGCGGCCGAGCGAGCGCTGAACGATCAGTTCGAGTTCATGCGCTCGCTGGTCAACGGCACGCCTCACCCGATCTATGTGCGCGACCGTCAGGGCTTGCTGCAAAGTTGCAATGACAGTTACTTGCAAGCCTTCAACGCAAAACGCGAAGACGTCATTGGCAAAAGCGTGATCCAGGGCACGATGAGCAATGCGTTCGAAGCCCGGGAGTTTCAGGCTGATTACCGGCGTGTCGTCACCGAAGGCACGCCGCTGATCCTGGACCGGCCGCTGCACATCGGCGGCCGCCGGTTGACGATCTATCACTGGATTCTTCCGTACCGTGACTCCAGTGGTGAGGTGCAAGGCATCATCGGTGGCTGGATCGACATCAGCGAACGGCGGCAACTGTTCGATGATCTGCGTTGCGCGAAAGAGCGCGCCGATGAAGCCAACCGGGCCAAGAGCACATTCCTGGCCACCATGAGCCACGAGATCCGCACGCCCATGAATGCGGTGATCGGCATGCTCGAATTGACCCTCAAGCGTATCGAACACAACCATCCCGATCGGCCGGCAATCGATGTGGCGTACCACTCGGCCAAAGACCTGCTGGAGTTGATCGGCGACATACTCGACATTGCGCGTATCGAATCCGGGCATTTGAGCCTGAGCCCAGAACGGGTCAATCCCGAAGAGATCGTGGCGTCGGTGGTGCGAATCTTCGACGGACTCGCCCGGCAGAAAGCGCTGGAACTGCTGCTGGAGTTCGATTCGCCTGATCCGGCAGTCGATGTTCTGCTGGATCCGCTGCGTTTCAAACAGGTGCTGTCCAACCTGGTCAGCAACGCCATCAAGTTTACCGAGCAAGGCCAGGTCAGAATTGTCGTCAGCTTGCAACCCGGCACCGAACCCGATCAGGTGCAGATGATGCTACGGGTTGAAGACAGCGGCATAGGGATCAGTGAAGCCGACCAGCAGCGCCTGTTTGCGCCCTTCGCCCAGACCGAAACCACCGGGCAATCTGGCAGAGGCGGTGCCGGGCTTGGCCTGGTGATTAGCCGCAGCCTGTGCGAAATGATGGGCGGTGAGCTGCAATTGAGCAGTCAGCCCGGGATGGGCACTCAAGTGCGAATGTCGCTTCGCCTGACCACACTGCCGCGCGAGCCGCAGGTGGGCAAGGCCGAAACGCCGCTCGAGACCACTGCCGCCCCGTTGCATGTCCTGGTGGTCGACGACCACGCCGCCAACCGCCTGCTGATGTGTCAGCAGCTGGAATTTCTGGGTCATCGTTTCCGCGTTGCAGAGGATGGTCAGGCCGGATTCGAAACGTGGAAAAGCGACACATTCGATCTGGTGATCGCCGATTGCAACATGCCGGTCATGAATGGCTACGAACTGGCGCGCGCCATTCGCCGGCACGAACACCACATGCAGTTGCCGCCCTGCACCGTGTTGGGCTTTACCGCCAACGCACAGCCGGAAGAAGTGCAACGCTGCAAACAGGCGGGAATGGATGATTGCCTGTTCAAACCCCTGACGCTGACCGCCCTGAGCCAATGGGTCAAAGGCCTGACGCCTGCTCATGTCGCACCCGCCTTCAGCATGCAAGCGTTGCAACAGTTCACCGGAACAAACCCGCTGCTCAATCAGCGATTGCTGGACGAGTTGCTCAACAGCAACCGGCTGGATCGCCAGGCCCTATTGGCGCTGGCCGGGTCAACGGACCCTCAGGCTTTTCTCGACATTGCCCACAAAATCAAAGGGGCCGCGCGAATCGTCCAGGCCAGCCGATTGATCGACAGCTGCGAGGCGCTCGAAGCATCGTGCCACGACAAATTTCAGCCCGGCGACGTGGCCGATCGTTGCACGGACCTGGAACACGCCATGCTCGAACTGGACCAGGCATTGCTACGCCAAATCGACAAAAAGGACCAAGGCAGGATGAACAGGGCTTAACTATGCTTGGACGCTGAGCAGTGTGTTAACCATCATGGAGAAACCTGCATGCCCAGCCCACTGCGCCCGGATCCACGCCGGTTTCCCCTGCACGTGCATATCAGCGTGATGTTCACCTTGCTGCTTTCGCTGACCGGGGTGGTGCTGGGCATTTTCAATTATCGACAGACCACGCAGATCATCCTGTCGAGCAGCGAGAAGCTTTTCAATCGAATCGAACAGGACGTGCGCCTGGACCTGCACGCGACCTACGAACCGATTCGTCACTTGCTGAGCCTGCTGGTGCACACGCCTGCGGTCCAGGCGCCGGACCTGGAACAGCGCCTGACCTTACTGCCGTCCTTCAGCCAGTCACTCAAGGACAATCCCGACCTCGCCTCACTGTACCTGGGCTACGACAACGGTGACTTTTTCATGGTTCGGCCGTTGCGCAGCGAGCCGCTGAAAACCCTGCTCAAAGCGCCGGACACAGCGGCCTATCAGGTATGGAGCATCGAGCGTAACGCCAGCGGACAGGTTCATTCCCAGTCTTTGTTTTTCGATCAGAACCTGTTGCTGATCAGTCGCCACGACAACCCCGGCGATACCTACGATCCGCGAAGCCGCGCCTGGTTTTCCAGCGCCAGCCACGACAACGATCAGATCACCACCGAACCCTACGTCTTTTTCTCCACCCACAACGTCGGCACTACCCTCGCTCGGCGCAGTGGCGAAAATGTGGTGATGGGCGCCGACCTGACCCTGGCCGCCCTCAGCGCAACCCTGGCCAAGCATGTGGTGACGCCGGCCACCGAAATCGTGCTGTTCGACGCCCAGGGCAACGCCATTGCTTATCCCGACAGCAATCGACTGATCATCGACGATCAGTCCGCACGCTTGATCAAGGCTGCAGACCTGAGCCCCGGCCTAGGCGCGTTGCTCAACAACCCGACGCAAGGCAATCGCCTGAATGCCGCCGGCCGCGAGTGGATCGTGGCCCGCAGCAGCATGCAGGAAGGCGGCCCCCAAGGCCTGCAACTGGCGATGCTGGTGCCGGAAGATGAATTGCTCGTCGACGCCTACCGCATGCGCTGGCAGGGCGCACTGATAACCCTGGCAACCTTGTTGCTGTGCCTGCCGCTGGGCTGGCTGACGTCGAGAATTCTGGTCAAGCCGCTGCGTGCACTGGTGCAGGAAGCCGATGCGATACGCAGCTTCGATTTCAACTTTCCGCTGTCCCGCCGCTCTCCGGTGCTAGAGGTCGATCAACTGAGCGTGTCAATGGCGCGGATGAAAGACACCCTGGCGAGCTTCTTCCGGATCACCGACAGCCTGAGCGCCGAAACCCGTTTTGCGCCGTTGCTGCAACGGGTGTTGTTTGAAACGGTAAAAATCGGCCAGGCCCAGGCGGGTCTGATTTACCTGCGCGAAGGTGACGGTGACCGCATGGAGCCCCATGGCCTGGTCATTCACGATGTCGCCCGGCCCCTGTCGTCCTTCGACATCCAGGCGCACGAGCTGCAAGGCGCGCAAAGCCCTGCGTGGATGCAGCAGCTGGCGGGCGCCAACAACGTCGTGACCAACCTTGGTTTCGAACAGGCCGGGGACTTGCAGAAAGTGCTATTGGCGATGGCCTGCCCGCGGGTGCATCTGATCGGCATCCGCTTGCACAATCGCCACAACGAAACCGTGGGGCTACTGCTGTTTTTGCTGGCGGATAGCGGCGATCGCAGTGATCTGGAAAAACTGCGTCCGGATCGCATTGCGTTTCTACAGGCAGTGTCTGGCGCGGCCGCTGTGAGTATCGAGAGTCAGCGCCTCCAAGCCAGGCAAAAGCAGTTGCTTGACGCTTTCATCAAACTGCTGGCCGGTGCGATTGACGCGAAAAGTCCCTATACCGGTGGCCATTGCCAGCGCGTCCCGGCGTTGACCCTGATGCTCGCCCAGGCGGCTGCGGCCAGCCACGACCCGGACTTCGTCGGCTACAACCCCACGGACGATGAATGGGAGGCGTTGCACATCGCTGCCTGGTTGCACGATTGCGGCAAGATCACCACCCCGGAATACGTCGTCGACAAAGCCACGAAACTGGAAACGCTGAACGACCGCATCCACGAAATCCGCACCCGCGTCGAAGTGCTCAAGCGCGACGTCTGGATCAGTTATTGGCAAGGCATTGCCCTGGGTGGCGACGAGCAACAGCTGGCGCCACTGCGCGATGCGGCGCTGGCGGAACTCGATGATGACTTTGCATTCATCGCTCGCTGCAACCTCGGTGGCGAGGCCATGGCCGAAGCCGATCTGCAACGCCTGCGCAGCATCGGTCAACGTGCCTGGACGCGAACCCTGGATGACCGCTTGGGCGTTTCATGGGAAGAGAACCGGCGTCAGTCGCGCACCCCGGCGGCGACGCTGCCAGTCATTGAGTCGCTGCTGGCCGACAAACCCGAGCACCTGTTCGAGCGCCCCGTCGCTGAACTGATCGCGCCAGACAACCCCCTGGGCTTCAAGCTCGATGTGCCGCCTTACAAGTACAACCGCGGCGAACTCTACAACCTGAGCATTACCCGCGGCACCCTGACGAACGAGGAGCGCTACATCATCAATCATCACATGGTGCAGACGATCCTGATGCTCAACCACCTGCCCTTCCCCGAACACCTGCGCAGCGTCCCGGAGATTGCCGGTGGTCATCACGAAAAAATGGATGGCACCGGCTACCCGAAACGGCTGAAACGCGAGGAGATGAGCCTGCCGGCGCGAATGATGGCGATTGCCGATATTTTCGAAGCACTGACCGCCGCCGACCGCCCCTACAAGAAAGCCAAGTCCTTGAGCGAAGCACTGGGCATCATGGCATTCATGTGCCGGGACGCCCACATCGACCCGCAACTGTTTGGACTGTTCATCAACGCCCGCATCTATCTGCTCTACGCCGAGCGCTATCTCGACCCGCAACAAATTGATGCGGTGGACCCGGCGGGCCTGCTGATCAAGGCAGGCCTCAAGGCATGATCAGCAATCGGTCAGGCGCAGGAAAATCGCGGCCAGCTGCTCGATTCCGGCCTGATCCTGTGCAGTGAAACGCGCCAGTTTCGGGCTGTCGAGATCAAGCACGCCGATCAGTCGGCCATCCTTGACCAGGGGCACCACCAGTTCACTGTTTGACGCACTGTCACAGGCGATATGCCCGGGGAACGCGTGCACGTCTTCGACCCGTTGCGTCTGCAAGGTCGCCGCCGCCGTTCCGCATACGCCACGGCCGAACGGGATGCGCACACAGGCGATCTGCCCCTGGAACGGACCCAGGACCAGTTCTTCGTTGCGATTGAGGTAGAAACCTGCCCAGTTCAAGTCATCGAGCTGATTGAACAGGAACGCCGAAAATTGCGCGGCGTTGGCAATGAAATCCCGCTCGTCCGCCAGCAGCGATTCCAGTTGCGCGTGCAGCATGCCGTAGCCTTCGAGGCCCTGGCCGCTCTTTTGTAAATCGATCATGCATTGTGCTCCAACAGTTTCAGCCCGACCCAATAGCGGGCAAATTGATACGCGCAACGTCCGTTGCGATTGCCGCGCCCCGTGGCCCAACGCACCGCGAGGATGTCCAGCTCCTCGTCCCGTTGCCACTTGAGGCCGGCCTTGGCAGCCAGTTGGCCGATCCAGTGTTCGACCACGTTGAGATAGTGTTCCTGGGTAAATGGATAAAACGACAGCCACAGACCGAAGCGGTCCGACAGCGCGATCTTGTCTTCCACCGCTTCGCTGGGGTGCAGTTCACCGTCGACGCGTTTCCAGTTTTCGTTGTCGCTTTCTTTCTCCGGCACCAGGTGGCGACGGTTCGAAGTGGCGTACAACAAAACGTTGTCCGGCGCTTGTTCCAGCGAACCGTCGAGCACGCTCTTGAGCACGCGGTAATCGCCTTCGCCCGATTCGAACGACAAGTCATCGCAGAACAACACAAAACGTTGTGGCAATTTAGCGATCTGTTCGACCACTCGCGGCAAGTCGGCCAGGTGATCGCGCTCGATCTCGATCAGGCGCAATCCGCCCTGGGCATGCTCGGCCAGCAAGGCACGCACCAGCGACGACTTGCCGGTACCGCGCGAACCCCAGAGCAAGGCGTGGTTGGCTGGCATGCCATCGAGGAACTGCCGGGTGTTACGACCCAGCTGTTCCAATTGCCGGTCAACGCCGATCAGGTCGGACAGGCGCATGTCGAGGCTGACTTCCAGCGGCAACAGGAACCCGCTGCGCCCCTCGCGCTGCCAGCGCGCGGCCAGGCAGTGGCTCCAGTCAATAGCTGACCGAGCTGCAGGCAGCAACGGTTCGATTCGAGCCAGAACGGCATCGGCGCGTTCAAGAAAAGCATTCAATCGGGAGTCCACGTCTTATCCTCGGGCACGTTCACAGTAATGATGGCGTTACAGCAACGGAACATAGCGTTCGATCAGCGATTCCCACCCTTACAAGGCTCGCGAGAACATCGGTATACAGGCATGATCGACTATGCTTGAGCAGCGAAGGGAAAACGGAAGTGGTTCAACACCCCATGGATATCAAGTTCACCAACCGGCTGTCTTACAAGCAAGCCCGGCTTACCGTGCTGGTTGGTTTCATTCTGGGCATGCTGCTCAGCCTGCTGCAAATAGGCATCGATTATGCCAGTGAAGATGCCTCCATCAACCGTGAAATAGTTTCTTTACTTGAAATCAGCCACAACCCCGCCTCGCGCATCGCCTACAACATTGACGCCGAACTCGCCCAGGAACTGACCATGGGTCTGTTGCGTTCTCCGGCAATCATCGGCGCCCGGCTGATCGACAACAACGGCAACGTGCTGGCCAACGTCAAGCGCCCCGGCCTGCAAAGCGGCTATCGCGTGATCAGTGACCTGTTGTTCGGTGCCGAGCGAAAATTCGAAGACCGCCTCTATCTCGACCACCTGCCCAGCGAATCCCTTGGCACCCTGCAACTGGATGTCGACACCTATTCGTTCGGCTACCGCTTCCTGCGTCGGGCCGAAGTGACCTTGCTCAACGGCTTCGCCCGCAGCCTGATCCTGACGGGCATTCTGCTGACGCTGTTCTATATGATGCTGACCAAGCCATTGGTGCGGCTTATCCATGAACTCAGTCGTCGAGATCCAAGTAGCGGCGAACCCACGCCGCTGGAATGTCCGACCGGGCATGCCAACGATGAAATCGGCGTCCTGGTGAAGGTTGCCAACCAGCAGTTTGAAAACGTCACCACCGAAATCCAGCAGCGACGCAATGCCGAAAACCGCCTGACCGATTACCTCGGCCAGCTGGAAAACATCGTCTCGGCGCGCACGGCGGAACTCAAGGCAATCAACGCCCGACTCAGCCAATCCAATCAGGAGCTGGAGCTGGCTCGCAGCACGGCGCTGGACATGGCCGAAGCCCGCTCGGTGTTCCTGGCCAACATGAGCCACGAAATCCGTACGCCGCTCAATGGCCTGCTGGGCATGATCGCGCTATCGCTGGACGGACCGTTGACCGCCGAGCAGCAGCAACAGCTGTCCATCGCCCACGACTCGGGCAAAGTGCTGGTGGAATTGCTCAACGATATTCTCGACCTGTCGAAGTTCGATGCCGGCCAGCTTGAACTCGAACACATCCCGTTCGACCTTGGCGCGCTGGTGGAAGACACGGCCAACCTGTTGTCGCAAAACGCTGCACCGAGTGTCGAGCTCACGTGCCTGATCGATCCACACTTCCCGGCGCTGGTGCTCGGCGATCCGACGCGGGTCCGGCAAATCGTCAGTAACTTGCTGTCCAACGCCCTCAAGTTCACCCGCTTCGGGCGGGTCGACGTTCGCCTGTCGAGTGCCGGTGACGGCGTACGGATTGAGGTGTGTGACACCGGCATCGGTATTCCTCAGGATGCCCAGGTCAAGATCTTCCAGCCGTTCACCCAGGCCGGTGCCGGCATTACCCGGCAGTTCGGCGGGACCGGGTTGGGGCTGGCGCTGACCTACAACCTCTGTGAAGCGATGCAAGGGCGCCTGACCATCAGCTCGGAGGCCGGTTTCGGCAGTCAGTTCTGCGCAGAACTGCCGCTGCCCCGCCACACCCGGGCCCTGGTTCCAGCCCCATTGCAAGGCAAGGTTCTCGCCATCACTGCCGCGAGCAGTGGCTTGGCGGAATTGCTCGGCAGCGTGTTGCCCGTTTGGGGGCTGGAGTATCAGCAACGCTCCATAGACGACCCTTTGTTCGGCTTGCATCCCGATGTACTGATCACCGATTGCCCCGAGTGCCTGTTCAACCTGCGCCCGACGTTGACCGCACCGATTCTGCTGGTGACCGCTTACGGCAGTTTCATGCCCAGCGAACAAGCCAACGCCCTCGCCCCGTTGCAGCAGCAAGCCCGGCCCCTGGCACGCAACGCACTGCATCAGACCTTGCGCCGCATCCTGCAACCGGAAACCCACATCATCAGCGATACACCCATCGACACTCTCAGCCCGCAGCGCCGCGCGCGGGTATTGTTGGTCGAGGACAACCCGGTCAATCAGTTGGTGGCCAAGGGCATGCTCGGCAAACTCGGCTGCGACGTCACGGTCGCGGCCCACGGTGTCGAGGCGCTGGACCGGCTGGAGAGCGATGAATTCGATCTGGTGCTGATGGATTGCAACATGCCGGTGATGGATGGCTACGAAGCCAGTCGGCAGATCCGTCGCAGCGGACGCTGGCCACAGTTGCCGATCGTCGCCCTGACCGCCAACGCCATGTCGGAAGAGCGCGAGCGCTGCCGTTCGGCGGGGATGAGCGACTACCTGGCCAAACCCTTCCGCCGCGAAGAACTGGCCGCGCTGCTGGACTTGTGGGTACCCGCTACGACAGTGCCCTGATCTGCCCCAGGAGATGGTCCAGCCCATCACGCAAGTCATTCAGGTGATCGAGGTCCACGCCGCTGTCGCATAACAACCGGGCCTTGAGCGGTCCGACTTGATCGCGCAATGCCGTCCCGGCAGGTGACAGGCTCAGGTGCACTTCGCGCTCATCCCGTGCCGAGCGTTGACGCTGAACCAGTTGCAGTTGCTCCAGGCGCTTGAGCAACGGCGTCAGCGTGCCGGAATCCAGCGCCAGGCGCTCGCCCAGTGCCTTGACGGTCGGCTGCTCCGGGGCCGTCTCCTGCCACTCCCACAACACCAGCATTGCCAGGTATTGCGGGTAGGTCAGGCCCAATTGATCGAGCATCGGCTTATAGGCCCGGATCACTGCGCGGGACGCGGCGTACAGCTTGAAGCAGAGCTGACTGTCGAGATTCAGGGAATCGACTGACAAGCTGTTCATTTGAGCAGGGCTTCGATCTCGCGGCTAAGGTCCTGCGGCTTGGTGGCAGGAGCAAAGCGCTTGACCAACTGGCCGTCCTTGCCGATCAGGAATTTGGTGAAGTTCCACTTGATGCCTTGGGAGCCGAGCACGCCCGGGGCACGCTTTTTCAACTGCACGAACAGCGGATGGGCACCGGCGCCATTGACTTCAATTTTTTTGAACAGCGGGAAGCTGACACCGAAGTTCAGTTCGCAAAACTCGCTGATCGCGCCTTCGTTACCCGGCTCTTGCTTGCCGAATTGGTTGCAGGGAAAGCCCAACACCACCAGGCCTTGATCCTTGTAGGTCTGCCACAGTTCTTCGAGGCCTTTGTACTGCGGGGTGAAACCGCATTTGCTGGCCGTATTGACCACCAGTACGGCTTTTCCGGCGTAATCCGCCAGGGTCTTTTGCTCGCCCTTGATGGTGGTGCAAGGGATGTTCAGCAGGTTGTCGCTCATGACGAGGGGCTCCGGATTCAGGAAGATCAGCCAAACATAGCGAGCAATTGAATTGTGTGCAATTCAAATAAACGGAAAGCGATCGATTGACCGCTTTCGGGATTTTATTCGCGTGGCACCAGGTCCAGGCACACGGAGTTGATGCAATAGCGCAGCCCGGTCGGCGGTGGACCATCAGGGAACACGTGGCCCAAATGCGCATCGCATTTAGCACAGACCACTTCGGTGCGGATCATGCCGTGGCTGACATCGCGGATTTCGGTCATGGCATTGTCGCCAATCGGCGCGTAGAAACTCGGCCAGCCGCAGCCGGAATCGAACTTGGTTCTGGAATCGAACAGCGGCTCGTTGCAGCAGATGCAGTGGTAGACACCATCGACCTTGCTGTCGTTGTACTTGCCGGAAAACGGCCGTTCCGTCCCCTTGAGGCGGCACACGTTGTACTGCTCCGGATCGAGCATGGCCTTCCATTCTTCCAGGGTTTTTTCCAACTTTTCCATCATCACACCTCGGCGGCTGAAAAAGCCCGATCTGTACCTTTTCCACGGATCGGGCGGCACGTATGATTGCGCCTCGTCAAACGCCAGTCTGGCAGCCAGACCACGCGCATTCAAACAGATTTATGGGTGCTGCCTCCAAGGCGTCAGGCCTGTGTGATTACGCAGGATTCCCAGTACGGTTGTTCACACGCCGCCTGGATCGTTCATTTTCGGGAACACATCGCCATGCAGGTCAGCAAATCGAACAAGCTCGCCAACGTCTGCTACGACATTCGCGGCCCAGTGCTCAAGCACGCCAAACGCCTGGAAGAGGAAGGCCATCGCATCCTCAAGCTGAATATCGGCAACCCGGCGCCCTTTGGTTTCGAAGCGCCGGATGAAATCCTCCAGGACGTGATCCGCAACCTGCCGACCGCCCAGGGCTACAGCGATTCCAAGGGCCTGTTCAGCGCGCGCAAGGCCGTGATGCAGTACTACCAGCAAAAGCAGGTGGAAGGCGTCGGCATTGAAGACATCTACCTGGGCAACGGCGTTTCCGAGCTGATCGTGATGTCGATGCAGGCCCTGCTCAACAACGGCGACGAAGTGCTGGTGCCGGCTCCGGACTATCCGCTGTGGACCGCCGCCGTCAGTTTGTCCGGCGGCAACCCGGTGCACTACCTGTGTGACGAGCAAGCCAACTGGTGGCCGGACCTGGCTGACATCAAGGCCAAGATCACCCCGAACACCAAGGCCCTGGTGATCATCAACCCGAACAACCCGACCGGTGCGGTGTACTCCAGGGAAGTCCTGCTGGGCATGCTGGAACTGGCCCGCCAGCACAACCTGGTGGTGTTCTCCGACGAGATCTACGACAAGATCCTGTACGACGATGCCGTACACATCTGCACCGCTTCCCTTGCGCCGGACTTGCTGTGCCTGACCTTCAACGGTCTGTCCAAGTCCTATCGCGTCGCCGGTTTCCGCTCCGGCTGGATCGCCATTTCCGGGCCAAAACACCACGCCCAGAGCTACATCGAAGGCATCGACATGCTGGCCAACATGCGCCTGTGTGCCAACGTACCGAGCCAGCACGCGATCCAGACCGCGCTGGGTGGCTATCAGAGCATCAACGACCTGGTGCTGCCGCCAGGACGCCTGCTGGAACAGCGCAACCGCACGTGGGAACTGCTCAACGACATCCCGGGCGTCAGTTGCGTCAAGCCGATGGGCGCGCTGTATGCATTCCCGCGCATCGACCCGAAAGTCTGCCCGATCCACAACGACGAGAAATTCGTCCTCGACCTGCTGCTTTCCGAGAAACTGCTGGTGGTTCAAGGCACCGCCTTCAACTGGCCATGGCCGGACCACTTCCGTGTCGTGACCCTGCCTCGCGTCGATGACCTGGAGATGGCCATCGGCCGCATCGGCAACTTCCTCAAATCCTATCGCCAGTGAACGAGCGGATCACCGTGCGACGGCGCTTGCCGAATCGCACGGTGATTCATTCAGCAACACATGTTTGCGCCCTGTAGAACGCTGACACCTCTACCCCATACCGTAACTGCACTGCCTGCTCTGGCCCAATGCCGACGGGGTGAATGAGATCTGCCGGCCTACAAACGCTTCCTTCATAAATGTCGGAAATGCCCTGCAAGCAGCTAAGCTTTTGCCGTAGGACACAGTTTGAAATAGTCACCCGGTTGAATACCCCGGTGCAGCACCTTATATACCCCGCAGTACGCTACATCTTTAGCATAAGGAGATTTCTACAACCATGATGCGCATCCTGCTGTTTTTGGCCACTAACCTGGCGGTCGTGCTGATTGCCAGCATCACCCTGAGCCTTTTTGGCTTCAACGGGTTCATGGCGGCCAACGGGGTTGATCTCAACCTCAATCAGCTGCTGATTTTCTGTGCGGTCTTTGGTTTCGCCGGTTCCCTGTTCTCGCTGTTCATCTCCAAGTGGATGGCGAAGATGAGCACCAGCACCCAGATCATCACCCAGCCACGCACGCGTCACGAGCAATGGCTGCTGCAAACCGTCGAGCAACTGTCCCGTGAAGCCGGGATCAAGATGCCCGAAGTCGGGATTTTCCCGGCCTACGAGGCGAACGCGTTCGCCACCGGCTGGAACAAGAACGACGCACTGGTCGCAGTCAGCCAGGGCTTGCTCGAGCGCTTTTCGCCGGATGAAGTGAAAGCCGTTCTGGCCCACGAAATCGGCCACGTGGCTAACGGCGACATGGTCACCCTGGCGCTGATCCAGGGCGTGGTGAACACCTTCGTGATGTTCTTCGCTCGGATCATCGGCAACTTTGTCGACAAGGTGATCTTCAAGAATGAAGAAGGCCAGGGTATTGCCTACTACGTGGCAACCATCTTCGCCGAACTGGTCCTGGGTATTCTGGCCAGCGCCATCGTGATGTGGTTCTCGCGCAAACGCGAATTCCGCGCAGACGAAGCCGGTGCAAACCTGGCCGGTACCGCCGCGATGATCGGCGCCCTGCAACGCCTGCGTGCGGAACAAGGCCTGCCGGTGCACATGCCTGACACCCTGAACGCCTTCGGCATCAACGGTGGCATCAAGCAAGGGTTCGCTCGTATGTTCATGAGCCACCCGCCGCTGGAAGAGCGTATTGACGCGCTGGCTCGTCGTCGGGGCTGATAATTCTGCGGCAACAAAAAACGGGGCGATCTGATCGCCCCGTTTTTTTTGCCTTGAAGATCTTTTGCTTTTAACGGCCCATCAGGCGATAAACCCGCTCTTCAAGCCGAGTAACACCCGCCTCTATGAATTTCCCGCTCTCGCTCAAAATGTCCTGATCCTCCAGGATCTTCAGCGCCCACGAAGCCCCAAACAACCGCTGCACCTCATCATCGACCACGGCAAACGGCGGGCCAGGCATTTGTGCCTGGTCGTAGTCCAGCGTAATCAGCAACCCAAGGAATTCCTTCGGCAGTATCCGCTTCAAATGGTCGGCATACTGCTCCCGCATCGCCGGTGGCAGCGCGATCAAGGCGGCACGGTCATAGAGCGCAGAACAATCAGCTACATCGCCGGCGGTCAGTGCAAAGAAATCACCGCACCACAACTCAATCGTACCCGCCCGGTAAACCTTGAATGGCCCCTGCTCACTAACAGCGGGATCAAAACCGTGTTCGCTGAAGAAGTCCTCCACGGCCTTTTCCGACAGTTCGACTCCCAGAACCTCATGCCCTTGGTGGGCAAGCCACAACAAATCCAGACTCTTCCCACACAGGGGTACCAGCACACGAGCGCCCTCTTCCAGACTTAACGCCGGCCAGAACCGGCGCAGATAAGGGTTCACCTGCGGCAGATGGAAGCCGATCTGATTCGACGCCCACTTCTTGTGCCAAAACTCCGGTTGCATAAATAACCCCGAAAATTCGATCAAAACACCCTAAAACTTATATTAGATTTAGATCAATGATCTGATTGAAGATGGCGCCATCTTAACCCTCAGGAGCTCATACATGTTCCCCAGCCTGTACATATCCCATGGCTCCCCGATGCTGGCCCTGGAACCTGGTGCCAGTGGGCCAGCTCTCGCGCGTCTGGCGGCGGAAATGCCGAAGCCAAAAGCCATCGTGATTGTTTCTGCGCATTGGGAAAGCAACGAATTGCTGGTCAGCGGCAACCCGCAACCTGACACCTGGCATGATTTCGGCGGTTTCCCCAAAGCCCTGTTTGAAGTGCAATACCCGGCGCCCGGCAATCCCCAGTTGGCGGCAGAAGTCGTCGAGTTGTTGAAGGCCAGCGACCTTCCCGCGCGCATTGACCCTCAGCGCCCGTTTGACCATGGGGTCTGGGTACCGTTGTCGTTGATGTATCCGCAGGCGGACATCCCGATCGTTCAGGTGTCCCTGCCCACCCGTGGCGGCCCCGCCCTGCAAACCCGCGTTGGCCATGCCTTGGCCAGCCTGCGCGAGCACGGCGCGTTGCTGATCGGCTCCGGCAGCATCACGCACAACCTGCGGGAACTGGACTGGCATGCCGGTCCGGAAAGCGTTGAGCCCTGGGCCCGGACGTTCCGCGACTGGATGATCGAAAAACTGGCTGCCGACGACGAAGCCGCGCTGCATGACTATCGTCAGCAAGCTCCGAATGCTGTGCGCAACCATCCGAGTGATGAACACCTGCTGCCGCTGTACTTCGCCCGCGCGGCTGGGGGTGAGTTCAGCATTGCGCATCAGGGGTTCACCATGGGGGCGCTGGGGATGGACATTTATCGCTTTGGCTGACACTTGATCATTCCCATTGCGTGGGAACGATCAGGCAAAAAAAATCCCCGAACCAGTCGGGGATTTTTTATGTTCGATCAATCAGCCCAAGGGCGGATCAATCTTCGCGATAGCGACGCAGCTTCAACTGCTTACCGGCAACGCGAGTGTCCTTCAGCTTGGTCAGCAACTTCTCCAGACCATCTTCCGGCAGCTCAACGAGGCTGAAGCTGTCACGCACCTGGATGCGACCGATTGCTTCGCGAGCCAGGCCACCTTCGTTGAGGATGGCGCCCAGCAGGTTCTTGGCAGCGATACCATCACGCGCGCCCAGCGCGGTACGGCAACGAGCACGGCCTTCACCCAGCGGCATCGGAGCACGACGCTCACGGTCACCACGCTCAGGACGGTCACCGGAACGCTCTGGACGATCGCCACGCGGTGCGTTGTTCGGCACCAGTGGACGCTCTTTCTCGATAGCGGCCAGGTTCAGCGCTTGGCCGTTGGTGGCCTTGCGCAGCAGGGCTGCGGCCAGGGCACGCGGGCTGCAACCGATGTCGGCGGTCAGGCGATCAAGCAGATCACCGTGGGTCGATTCGGCATCAGCCACCAGCGGCGACAGGCTGTTGGTCAGTTTCTTGATGCGCGCATCCAGAACGGCTTGAGCGTCCGGCAGGCGAACTTCAGCAACCTTCTGACCGGTTACACGCTCGATCACTTGCAGCATGCGGCGCTCACGCGGAGTCACCAGCAGCAGTGCACGACCTTCGCGACCGGCACGGCCGGTACGGCCGATACGGTGAACGTAGGACTCCGGGTCGTACGGCATGTCAACGTTGAATACGTGAGTGATGCGCGGAACGTCCAGGCCACGAGCAGCAACGTCGGTCGCCACAACGATGTCCAGACGGCCATCCTTGAGGGAGTCGATTACGCGCTCACGCTGGTTCTGGGCGATGTCACCGTTCAGCGCAGCGGCTTTGTAGCCTTTGGCTTCAAGGGCACTGGCCAGGTCCAGGGTCGCTTGCTTGGTGCGCACGAACATGATCAGGGCGTCGAAGTCTTCCACTTCCAGCAAGCTGAGAACGGCAGAAGTCTTCTGGTCAGCGTGAACCAACAGGTGAGCCTGTTCGATCGCGGTAACGGTCTGGGTCTTGGTCTGGATCTTCACGTGTTGCGGATCGCGCAGGTGGCGTTCGGCAATGGCACGGATCGACTGCGGCAAGGTGGCCGAGAACAAGACGGTCTGACGGGTTGCTGGCAGAGCCTTGAAGATAACTTCCAGGTCGTCCATGAAGCCCAGCTTGAGCATTTCGTCGGCTTCGTCGAGAACCAGGTGGTTCACGGTCGCCAGTACTTTTTCGTCACGACGCAGGTGGTCGCACAGACGGCCCGGAGTGGCGACAACGATCTGTGCGCCATTACGGATTGCTTTCAGTTGTGGGCCCATCGGCGCGCCGCCGTAGACAGCCACAACAGTGACGCCCGGCATTTGCTTGGCGTAGGTTTCGAAAGCGGTTGCAACTTGTAGCGCCAACTCACGAGTTGGTGCCAGGATCAGGGCTTGCGGCTCGCGCTTTGCAGGATCGATGCGATGCAGGATCGGCAGGGCGAACGCAGCGGTTTTACCCGTACCGGTTTGCGCCTGACCAATCATGTCGTGACCGGCCATGATGATCGGGATCGATTGCTGCTGAATAGCCGATGGCTCTTCGTAGCCAGTCGCGGTGACGGCTGCGAGAATATTCGGATTAAGATTAAAAGCGGCGAAGCCGCCGGTTTCCTGGGTCATGGGTCTGCCTCTAAGTGCATCCGCAAAGACCCATGCTCCAAAGCTGCGCGTGCCGTGTTGAGACTCAAGAGTCGCCCTGGCAGCTTTGTCGGCGGGGATTTGCGAAAACGAATGAATGAAAAGAATCGTCAAGGGAGAGTCCGCAGTACGGACGTGCAGCCGAAGCTGACTTCGGGGAATTGCTCTACCTAAACGCGGCCCGGCTAAAGGCCGGCGCGCACTATACCGGAATTTGCCGAAAAAGGGAGCTTTTTTTATCGCAAAACTCCCGCGTACGGCGTTCTGTCACAGGCTTTGCGGATAATCGTGCAAGCGTCTATTTTTCAAAGGCCCGGCCCTGCGGGTGATGGCGCTAAATCGGTTCACCTTGAAGACCCGGACCGCTGGTCTGACACCCTTTCCCGCCCGAGGAAATGCACCATGAAAGAGCTCAACACCCACCGTGTGAGCCGTGAAAAGCGCGGTCATGTCCTGTTGATCGGTCTGGATCGGGTAGCCAAGCGCAATGCTTTCGACCTCGACCTGCTCAATGAGCTGAGCCTGGCCTATGGTGAGTTCGAAGCCGACAGCGATGCCCGTGTTGCAGTGGTCTTCGGCCATGGCGAGCATTTCACCGCCGGCCTGGATCTGGTCAATGCCAGTGCGGCGCTGACCGAAGGCTGGCAGGCCCCGCCCGGCGGTTGTGATCCGTGGGGTGTATTCGCCGGCCCGAGGGTGAGCAAACCGGTGATTGTCGCTGCACAGGGGTATTGCCTGACCATCGGCATCGAGTTGATGCTGGCCGCCGATATCAACCTGTGCGCCAGCAATACCCGCTTCGCGCAAATGGAAGTACAGCGCGGGATCTTCCCCTTCGGCGGCGCCACATTGCGCCTGCATCAGGTCGCCGGTTGGGGCAATGCGATGCGCTGGATGCTGACGGGCGACGAGTTCGATGCCCGCGATGCGTTGCATCTGGGCCTGGTCCAGGAAGTCATGGCCAGCGAGGACTTGCTGCCACGGGCGATTGAGTTGGCCGAGCGGATCGCCCGCCAGGCGCCGCTGGGGGTTCAGGCGACGCTGATGTCGGCCCGGCAGGCGCGCTATGAAGGGGAAACGGCGGCAGCGCAGGGTTTGCCGGCGCTGGTGAAAAAACTGTTGGTCACTGAGGATGCGCAGGAAGGTGTGCGGTCACTGGTGGAGCGGCGGCCGGGAATCTTCAAAGGCTGCTGACTTACCTTTGTGCCGAGGGAGCCAGCTCCCTCGGCACAGTTAATCACCTTGCCGAATCAAGTCGCCGGACGGATGCACTTGATCAACGACTGCAACGAATACCCCAACCGCGGCGCCAGGCCTTCAGCACGGGCTACCAGGCCATCCATGTCCAGTTCCTGATCCAGGTCCGACGGCACGATCAGAATCACATTGCCCTCCTTCACCGGCAGCTCCCAGTAATGCCGATGATAGAGCCCACGGAGCAACGCAGCGCCCAACGGTTTGCCATCATCGGTGGCCCATTGATTGATCACCAGCCAGCCACCGGGATTCAATCGTTTCTGGCAGTTCTCCAGGAAGGTCCACGCCAGATGCCCGACACCCGGGCCGACATCGGTATAAAGGTCGACGAAAATCAGGTCCGCGGGCTCGGCGGTATCCAGCAACTCCAGCGCATCGCCCACACGGATATAAAGGCGCGGATCGTCATCCAGCCCGAGGTATTCGATGGCCAGGCGCGGCACATCCGGGCGCAACTCAATGGCTTCGACATCTTCGAGCGGCAGGAACTTGAGGCACGCCTGGGTCAACGTGCCGGCACCGAGGCCGAGGAACAGCGCGGATTCCGGCTGTTCATGGCACAGCGCGCCAATCAGCATCGCCCGGGTGTAGTCATACTCGAGCCAGCTCGGATCGGCGGTGAACACGCAGCTTTGCTCGATGGCATCACCGAATTCGAGAAAACGGTAATCGGCCACTTCCAGCACGCGAATCACGCCAAATTCGTCCTGCACCTCGGCGAGCAAATGCTCGACGCGCTCCTCAGTCATTTCGTCTCCCGATCGTCACCGTAGCCGGCAACGCAATAACACCGCGAACAGGCTGCGGCAAAGGCGCGATTGTCCGCGAAGCGACGGGAACAGGTCACGCACTAATTGCTGATAACATGGACGCCCGAGCGTAAAACACTAGAGATGATGATGAGCCAACCCTGGAGTCCTGACAGCTGGCGCGCCCTGCCGATCCAGCAACAACCTCAATATCCCGACGCGGCGCATTTGCAGCAGGTCGAGCAAACGCTGGCCAGCTATCCGCCGCTGGTGTTTGCCGGTGAAGCCCGGGAATTGCGTCGTCAGTTTGCCGAAGTGACCCAGGGCCGCGCATTTCTGTTGCAGGGCGGTGACTGTGCCGAAAGTTTCGCCGAGTTCTCCGCCGCGAAAATCCGCGACACCTTCAAAGTATTGTTGCAAATGGCGATTGTCATGACCTTCGCGGCCGGTTGTCCGGTGGTCAAGGTCGGGCGCATGGCCGGGCAATTCGCCAAGCCGCGTTCGGCCAATGACGAAACCATCGACGGTGTGACCCTGCCGGCCTACCGCGGTGACATCGTCAACGGTATCGGTTTCGACGAAAAAAGCCGCGTGCCGGACCCGGAACGTTTGCTGCAGTCCTATCACCAGTCCACTGCGACCCTGAACCTGTTGCGCGCCTTCGCCCAGGGCGGGTTTGCCGACCTGCATCAAGTGCACAAGTGGAACCTCGACTTCATCGCCAACTCGGCGCTGGCGGAAAAGTACAGCCACCTGGCCGACCGCATCGATGAAACCCTGGCCTTCATGCGCGCTTGCGGCATGGACAGCTCGCCGCAACTGCGCGAAACCAGTTTTTTTACCGCCCACGAAGCGCTGCTGCTGAACTACGAAGAAGCCTTCGTGCGTCGCGACAGCCTGACCAACGATTACTACGACTGCTCGGCGCACATGCTGTGGATCGGCGATCGCACCCGTCAACTCGACGGCGCCCACGTCGAATTCCTGCGCGGAGTGAACAACCCGATCGGGGTCAAGGTCGGCCCGAGCATGAATCCTGAAGACCTGATTCGCCTGATCGACGTGCTCAACCCGGACAACGATCCCGGCCGCCTGAACCTGATCGCACGGATGGGCGCGAACAAGGTTGGCGATCACTTGCCGCAGCTGATTCGCGCGGTGCAGCGTGAAGGCAGGCAAGTGCTGTGGAGTTCCGACCCGATGCACGGCAACACCATCAAGGCCAGCAGCGGCTACAAGACCCGCGATTTTGCGCAGATTCTGGGTGAGGTGAAGCAGTTCTTCCAGGTGCATGAAGCGGAAGGTTCCTACGCCGGCGGTATCCACATCGAAATGACCGGGCAAAACGTCACTGAGTGCATTGGCGGTGCGCGACCGATTACCGAAGATGGATTGTCGGATCGCTATCACACCCATTGTGACCCGCGGATGAATGCCGATCAGTCGCTGGAGCTGGCGTTTTTGATTGCTGAAACCTTGAAGCAGGTTCGACGCTAAATCGCGTGAAGACAATCGCTGGCAAGCCAGCTCCCACAGGATTTGCGCCATACACATAATTTATGTCCGACGCGGTCACTGTGGGAGCTGGCTTGCCAGCGATGGCGTCAGCTCAGTCCACACCGATTTGGGCCAATGCCACCCGCAACCGGTCCGCACTCCCACAGAATTTACGCCGTACACATAATTTATGTCCGACGCGGTCACTGTGGCAGCTGGCTTGCCAGCGATGGCGTCAGCTCAGTCACCATCAATCTGAGCCAATGCCACCCACAACCGGTCCGCACTCCCACAGAATTTACGCCGTACACATAATTTATGTCCGACGCGGTCACTGTGGGAGCTGGCTTGCCAGCGATGGCGTCAGCTCAGTCACCATCAAACCGGGCCAATGCCACCCACAACCGGTCCGCACTCCCACAGAATTTGCGCCGTACACATAATTTATGTCCGACGCGGTCACTGTGGGAGCTGGCTTGCCAGCGATGGCGTCAGCTCAGTCACCAGCAAACCGGGCCAATGCCACCCACAACCGGTCCGCACTCCCACAGAATTTGCGCCGTACACATAATTTATGTCCGAAGCGATCACTGTGGGAGCTGGCTTGCCAGCGATGGCGTCAGCTCAGTCACCAGCAAACTGAGCCAATGCCACCCGCAACCGGTCTGCACTCGCCCGCGGGCAGTTCAACTGAACTTGCGCCAGCCCCATCCAATCCGCCATCCGCCGCAGATTCACCGCCAACGCCAGCATCCCCTCCTCGTCCAGTCCCGTTTCCTCCTCATGCACCGCATGCACCGCCAACCGCCCCACCGCCCGCTCGGCACGCAGATCGACCCGCGCGGCAATGCGTTCGTTGTGCAAAAACGGCAAGACGTAATAGCCGTAGACCCGTTTGTCCTGCGGCGTATAAATCTCCAACCGATAGCGAAAGTCGAACAGACGCTCGGTGCGGCTGCGCTCCCAGATCAGCGAATCAAACGGTGAAAGCAACGCACTGGCCTCAACCTTGCGCGGCACCTTGGGCTCGGGCAGGCAATAGGCTGGCTGCTTCCAGCCCTGAACTTCGCCAGTGAGCAATTCGCCCGCCTCGACCAACTCCGCCAGACGTGGACGACTGTCTGCGGGATTCAGACGGAAGTAGTCACGCAAGTCCTTTTCGGTGCCCACGCCCAAGGCTGTCGCGGCATGCAGCAGCAAGCCCCGCTGAGCCTCGGCTTCATTGACCAACGGCTGCGCCAGTACCTGCGAAGGAATGACCCGTTCCGGCAAGTCATAAAGCCGCTCGAATCCGCGCCGGCCAGCCACGGTGACTTCACCAGCGGCGAATAACCATTCCAGCGCATGCTTTTCCGCGCTCCAGTCCCACCAGGGGCCAGCTCGCTCTTGGCGGGTCGACAGGCTGCCAGCGCCCAACGCCCCCAGTTCTTCAACCGAAGCCAGCACCCGGCGAATGGTGTCTGGCTGCTCACGACCGAAACGCGCCAGCTGTTGATAAATATCTTCACCACGGGCCGCACGTTGCATTCGCCAGCGCATCAGCGGGTACATCGACATCGGCAGCAACGACGCTTCGTGGCCCCAGTATTCAAACAGCGTGCGACGTCGCCCCGCACTCCAGGCAGCCTGGTCGAGCAAGTCGCAAGAATAGGAACCCAGACGGGAAAACAGTGGAAGGTAGTGCGAGCGCACCACGGCGTTGACGGAGTCGATTTGCAGGATACCCAGCCGCTCGATCAAGCGGTTGAGCTGCACAGCCTTGATCGCCGCTGGCGGCTGGCGCCCGTTGAACCCTTGGGCGGCCAGTGCCAGACGCCGAGCTTGTTTGAGGGTAAAGGACAACGTTGCGGGCATGAGCATCTCCTTGTCTGCTCGCAACCTACCTCACCGGTAAGGGGTTTGTGTAGCTTCGCACTCATCATTTATTGGTCGGGATCATTTATGCATCGGGTCGTTCCAGAACGGCTTGATCGACTCGTGCTCGACATCCGCCCGGCTCATGCCAATGTCCTTCAGTGCTTCGTCGCTCAAGCTTGCCAGCAGTTCGCGTTCGCGATGCAACTCATACCAGCGGCTGATCTTGTGCAGCAGATCGGATATCAGGTGAACCGAATGATGTTCTGAACCCTGGAACTCATGTTGACCTTTCATCTTGTTGCCCTCCGTTTGGATGGCTCCAGTCTCGCGCCGGGTCTAAGATCAATCCAACAAATGTTTCTGATGGCAACCATCTCGGAGATTGATGTATGTCGAGCTACCCGACGATCGATACCGAAGTGCTGCGCACCTTTGTCGCGATTGCCGACCAGGGTGGCTTTACCCGCGCCGGCGAGCTGGTCCATCGCACCCAGTCAGCCGTCAGCATGCAGATGAAACGGCTGGAAGAAGATGTGTTGCAGCGCCAGTTGTTCCAGCGCGACGGACGCCAGGTGCGCCTCACCGCCGAAGGCCAGGTGCTGTTGGGCTACGCGCGGCGCATCCTCAAGTTGCACAGTGAAGTGTTCAATACATTGCGCGAGCCGGACATGATCGGCACGGTGCGCATCGGCACGCCGGACGACTACGTGATGCGTTTTCTGCCGGGGATTCTGCGGCGGTTTGCCCAGTCCTATCCGCTGATCCAGATCGAAGTGCATTGCGAATCATCAAAACAATTGCTGATGCGTCAGGATCTGGACCTGTCCATCGTCACCCGCGAACCGGGCAGCGAAATAGGCCAGTTGTTGCGCAAGGAGCGGTTTGTCTGGGCCGAAGCTCAATGCTACAGCGCCCACGAACAAACGCCGCTGCCGCTGGCAATGTTCAACAGTGATTGCTTCTGCCGGATGTGGGCCTGCAATGCCCTTGATGCACAGGGCCGCGATTATCGCGTGGCGTATAACAGTGACAGCCTCTCGGCAATCATGGCGGTGGTCAGCGCTGGCCTGGCGATCACTGCGCAACTGGAAAGCCTGATCACTCCGGACATGCGCATCCTCGGTGAAGCCGAAGACCTCCCGCTGCTACCTGAAGCCAGCATCATGCTCGTGCGAAACCTGCACAGTCCGTCGCCTATCACTGAATGCCTGGCCGAACACATCGTCGAAGGCTTCAAACTTTAAACGCGAGCATCACCGCACAGAGCACCAGAAAACCGCAGAACAGTGCGCGCAACAGGCGCTCCGGCATGGCGTGGGCGATTTTCACGCCCCAACTGATACTCAACAATCCACCGATCGCCAGCGGCACACCAACCATCCAGTCCACCTGATGATGCACGGCATAGGTCACCAGCGTGACGCCGGTGCTTGGCAATGCCAGCGCCAGCGACAATCCCTGCGCGACCACTTGAGTGGTACCGAACAGGCTTGTCAGCACGGGCGTTGCCACCACTGCCCCGCCCACGCCGAACAAACCGCCCATGGTGCCGGATGCCGCACCGAGTACACCCAGCCAGGGCCACGAATAATTCATTTGCGAAGAGGCCGGTGCACTGGCGAAGAACATTCGCATCAGGTTGTAGGCCGATAGCGCGACCAGAAAGGCGACGAAGCCGATGCGCATGGTTTGCGCGTCAATGCCCACGGCCCAGATCGAACCGATCCAGGCGAAGCAGAACCCCATCGAAGCGAGCGGAAGCGCGTGGCGCAACTCGATCTTGTTACGCTGGTGATAACGCCACAACGCCAGCATCACGTTCGGCACCACCATCACCAGCGCCGTGCCTTGGGCGATTTGCTGATCGAGACCGCACAACACGCCCAGCAGCGGGATGGCGATCAAGCCACCGCCGATACCGAAAATTCCGCCGAGCGTGCCCAAGGCAGCGCCGAAGACCAGATACATCAAAAATTCAATCACCGCGATTTCCTCTCACATCAGACCGCTCATCCTACGCAGTTGGTTATGGCGCGGAAACGCACAGCAACGCACAATGGCTTTGCCAAACTCGCACAAGCGCAAACTCGCCATGAATCCGAATCAACTGACCGAACAACTGGGCCTGTTTCTGGACGTACTGGAAACCGGTAGTTTTTCCGCAGCGTCTCGTCGTCATCCGCTGACCCCTTCAGCGGTAGCCCGGCGTATCGATAGCCTGGAAAGCGCGGTCGGCAGTCAGTTGTTCTTTCGCAGTACGCACGCGGTACGCGCTACCCCTGCGGGGTTGGCGTTTGCCGAGCGCGCGCGGCGCATCGTCGCGGAATTGCGTTTGGCCCGGGCCGAGGCGGTGTCTTTGAGCAGCGCACCCGAAGGCCTGATTCGTATCGATGCCCCGGCCGCGTTTGGCCGACGGCACCTGGCGCCGGTAATTGCCGATTTTCTGATGCTCTATCCCGGCCTCGATGTGCAGCTTCACCTGATCGACAGCTTCGTTGACATGCAAGGCTTGAACCTGGGCAAGGTTGACCTGGTGCTGCGCGCCGGGCAAATGGCCGACACCCGTTTGGTGGCCACACCGCTGGCGAGCATGGTGCGTATCGCCTGCGCCAGCCCGGACTACTTGCAGCGCCGTGGCGTACCAACCGATCCGGCGCAGCTGATCGAACACGACGGTCTCGACTGGGATGGCCTGGCGCCCCCCTTCGCCTGGCGCTTCGAACGCGAAGGCCAGATGCACTTGCACCGCCCCTCGCGCATCCGCATGAGCGCCAACAACGCTGAAGCCCTGGTCTGCGGCGCACTGGCCGGGCTGGGTATCGCGCATTTGCCGACATGGCTGGCCAGCGAATACCTGTTGCGCGGTGAACTGGTGCCGCTGTTCTGCGAGAAGGGCCTGCCCAGACCGGAAATCACCGGGATCTATGCCTTGCGCCTGCAACAACAACCCAATTCCCGCAGTCGCCTGCTGCTGGAATACCTGAAAACCCGCTTCAGCCCTATTCCGCCGTGGGATCTGGTCCTGCAGACCCATCTGGCCCACCGCTAGTCCAAATTATCTGGCGCGTTAAAGATTTGCCCGCTAGATTCATGACGATCACTGATCGAAGGCTTCAAAATGACCACCGAACGCAACACCCCGGACAACTGCGATGACCTGCTGCTGGACAACCAGGCATGCTTCGCCTTGCACTCCACTTCGCTGATGATGACCAAGGTCTACAAGCCGTTGTTGCAGGCGTTGGGCCTGACCTATCCGCAGTACCTGGCGATGATGGTGTTGTGGGAACAGGACGGTTTGACCGTAGGTGAAATCAGCACGCGCCTGCTGACGGATCCCGGCTCGCTCACCCCGCTGCTCAAGCGCCTGGAAGCCGAAGGTGTGCTCAGCCGCACCCGTAGCCGTGAAGACGAGCGGGTGGTGATCATCGAACTCACCGAAAAAGGTCGTGCCTTGCGCGACAAGGCCCGAGGCATCCCCCAATGCATCCTCGGTGCCAGCGGCATGAGCCTGGAGCGATTGCAGAAACTGCAGGCGGAGCTGCAAGCGCTGCGCAAGCACCTGCAAGACAGCCTCTAACGCTCCTGCAAGCGCAAATCCCCTGTGGGAGCGAGCCTGCTCGCGATAACGGTGTGACCTTCAGCCTGTGTGTTGGCTGACACGCCGCCATCGCGAGCTGGCTCGCTCCCACAGTTCGTTCTGCGTTAAAGAAAGCGAAAATCAGGGTCGCGCCCTTCCACTGAAAAAATCCCGCTGAAAAAAATTCCTTTCGAACGCTCTAATTCAAGCCTTTCAAGCGGGGATCATCACCTCTCTCTCATTTTTTTCAACTTTTTTCATAAATTTATCTTGCGCGCTAAACATTAGCGCGATACATTCACCTCGCACTTACTTGGCGCGCAAACATTTAGCGCAAACAATCAAGCCCGAACGAGGATTTCACCATGCAAACTCTCTACACCGCAGTTGCAACTTCCACCGGTGGCCGTGACGGTCGTGCAATCTCCAGCGACAACATTCTCGACGTCAAACTCGCCACACCTAAAGAGCTTGGCGGCGCTGGCGGCGCGGCGACCAACCCGGAACAACTGTTCGCTGCCGGTTACTCCGCCTGCTTCATCGGCGCCCTGAAATTTGTTGCCAGCCAAACCAAGCGCAGCATCCCGAACGATGCGTCGATCACCGCCCACGTCGGCATCGGCCAGATCCCTGGCGGTTTCGGTCTGGACATCGACTTGCACATCAGCCTGCCAGGCCTGGAACAAGCCGATGCGCAAACCTTGGTCGATGCGGCCCACCAGGTCTGCCCGTACTCCAACGCCACCCGCGGCAACGTTGAAGTGCGCCTGCACGTCACCGTCTAATCACTGAGCCACTCAGACCGAACAGGAAATGAACATGAACGCTTTCAGCAAAGTCTTGACCGGTACCCTCCTCGCGCTGTCCATCAGCAACGCGTTCGCCGGTGATGTTGAACACAACACCCAGGCATTCCTCGATGTGTTGAATGCCGGCACCGGCAAACCGATCGAGCAAATGACGCCGGCCGAAGCCCGCGCCGTGCTGGTGGGTGCGCAGGCCGGGGTCAAGCTGACGCTGCCAAAAGCCGATGTCAGCCAGAAGACCATTCAGGTCGACGGCCAACCGCTGAGCCTGACCATCGTCCGGCCGGCCGGGGTCAAGGGTGAGCTGCCGGTGTTCATGTTCTTCCACGGCGGGGGCTGGGTGCTGGGAGACTTCCCAACCCACGAACGACTGGTTCGTGATCTGGTTGTCGGTTCGGGTGCAGCAGCGGTTTTCGTCAACTACACGCCGTCACCCGAAGCTCACTACCCGGTGGCGATCAACCAGGCCTACGCCGCGACCAAATGGGTGGCTGAACACGGTAAAGACATCAACGTCGATGGCAAACGCCTGGCCGTGGCCGGCAACAGCGTCGGCGGCAACATGGCGGCCGTGGTTGCCCTGATGGCCAAAGACAAAGGCACACCAGCGATCAAGTTCCAGGTATTGCTGTGGCCGGTGACCGATGCCAACTTCGAGACGGCATCCTACAACCAGTATGCCGAGGGGCACTTCCTCACTAAAAACATGATGAAGTGGTTCTGGGACAACTACACCACCGACGCCAAACAGCGTAACGAGATCTATGCCTCACCGCTGCGGGCAACCCCTGCGCAACTCAAGGGCCTGCCACCGGCGCTGGTACAAACGGCGGGTGCCGACGTGCTGCGCGATGAAGGTGAAGCCTACGCCCGCAAACTCGATGAAGCCGGCGTGCCGGTGACCTCGGTTCGCTACAACGGCATGATCCACGATTACGGTTTGCTCAATGTGGTGAGTCAGGTGCCGGCGGTGCGTTCGGCGATGCTGCAGGCGTCGCAAGAGCTCAAGGAACATCTGAAGAAATGACACCACCTGTAGGAGCCGTCTTGCTGGCGATAGCGATCTCGAAGACGTCATCGCCAGCAAGCCGGCTCCTACGGGTTTGCGCTGCGGCTCAATCGATGGACACAAAAAAGCCCGACTCAATGGTCGGGCTTTTTCATTCCTGAAGCAGTGCTTATTTAGCACGGCCTTTGTAGGAACCGCCTTCGCGGGTATCGATCTCGATCATGTCGCCGATTTCGATGAAGTCAGCAACCGACAGCTCGGTACCGTTCTTCAGTTTGGCAGGCTTCATTACCTTGCCGGAAGTGTCACCGCGAGCGGAACCTTCGGTGTAGTCAACCTGACGCACGATAGTGGTCGGCAGTTCTACGGAAACCAGACGCTCTTCGAAGAAGATCGCTTCGCAAACATCGGTCATGCCTTCTTCAACGAAAGGCAGAACGGCTTCGATGTCTTCAGCGTTCAGCTCGTACATGGTGTAGTCAGTGGTGTCCATGAACGTGTAGGTGTCGCCGCTGATGAAGGACAGGGTCGCTTCTTTACGGTCGAGGATTACGTCGTCCAGTTTGTCGTCGGCGCTGTAAACGATCTCGGTCTTGTAACCGGTCAGCAGGTTTTTCAGCTTGGTCTTCATGATCGCGCTGTTACGACCCGACTTGGTGAATTCAGCTTTCTGAACCAGCCAAGGATCGTTTTCGAGACGGATCACGGTACCGGGTTTCAGTTCTTTACCAGTTTTCATTGCGAATATCCGAATTTGGATGGGATTTACAAAAATCTAGGCCGCGTATCATATCCAATTTCCATAAAACTGTACCAGCGCCGTGGCAAGATCGGCCTGCAAGGCCTGTTCCAGACACCACGTCTCGGCGTGTTTTTCCAGCTCCGGCCAGTGTTTACGGGTGGAATGCCAGTGGTCGGTCATTTTTTCCCCGGCGTTCCACGCCCGCCAAAGACTGCTGATCGCGTCGCTGGCAGGCTCCGATAGCCCTTTGACATACAACGCAAGGAAGGCTTCGAGCTTGTCCAGGTGGACATCCTCTTCCTGCTGATAGATATGCCAGAGCAACGGCCGACCCGCCCATTGCGCACGCACGAAGGAATCTTCGCCGCGCACGGCGTTGAAATCACAGCACCACAGCAACTGGTCATATTGGTCCTGACGGACAAACGGCAGCACCTGCACGGTCACGGCTTCGCGCACGTGCAGCGCGCCGGCCTTCAGATCGTTCACGCCCAGCCAGCGCTCGACATCGCCGAGCACCCGCCCCTCAGGCACCAGCACATGAGTGGGCGTCGAATCGCCGGCCAACGCATCCAGCCAACTGGCCAGCCCGGCGTTTTCGTAGGCAAACAGCGAAATCAACTGCGCATCCGGCGCTCGATCGACCCCCAGGCCTTGCAGGAATGTTCGCTGAGCCTGTGGATCCTGTTGAAACTGCCGACGTCGTTCCAGCAAGCCGCTTTCACGCAACAAGCCGCCCGTACCTTTCTGGAACCCCGGAAAGAAGAAGAACTTCTGCACGTGCCTGTATTTAACCGATGGCAGACCGTGGCACCCAATCACCCAGTCCTCGGCACTCAGGTAATCGAGATTCATCCACAGCGGCGGTTGTTTGCGCTCGGCCATCGCCTCCATATAGGCAGCGGGCAACTGGCAGGCGAATGCGGCGATCACCACATCCGCGGCCTCGGTCGGCAACCACTCGGCTGGCCACTGACGGACCTCGACACCCTGCTGCCATTGCTGCGCGACATGGATATCGATCTCGGGGCACATGCGCTCGAAAGCACGCAGGTCATCGACCCATAAACGCACCGCCAGCGAATGCTCGGCCACCAGTTGCCGAGCCAGACGCCAAGTCACACCGATGTCGCCGTAGTTATCGACCACGGTGCAAAAAATATCCCAGCGGGTTTTCAATTCAGACATTCCAGGTTCCCGTTGGCAAAGGCAGCGATTGTCCGCATAAATTACCCTGCGCAGAAGAGCCGACGACGATTAATCTTCGTGCGACAATCGACACTCGCCCGCGACTCACCGCCAGGAGGCCGTCATGCCCCACCGTCCCACACCGCGCCGCCCGTTGCCGATCCAGCTCAATGCCGTGCAACTGACCGGCAGCATCGCCCTCGGTTTGTGGCTGGGCTTTCTCGCCATCGCGCTGACCTGCTGGCTCGCCTCGCGCCTGTTCTTCAGCGAACAACTGGCCCCGGTGGCCCAGGCGGTGCAGCAACTGGCGAACCCGCCGGTGGTGCAACAGGTTCCGGATATCCCGCCACAGAGCCCTCTGTTCGAGCAGTATGAAGAGAACCTGCGCAAGAACGAGCAGGCGCAACGACTCGATCAGGCCCGCGGCAGCAACCGCAATCTGTCGAACGCCAAATGCCAGTTCTGGCTGCAACAGGACCAGACGGCACCTAGCGAAAAAAGCCGCGCCAACGTCCTGCAATTCTGCGATTGATCATGAACAAACAAACTGTCCACCAACTGATTCTCGACAAGCTGCGAGTCGATCTCGACATCGCTGAACGGGCCGCGCAAACCGCTTACGAAACCGCGACCCATGAAGAAAACATCGCCGAAAACAAGTACGACACGCTGGGGCTGGAGGCCTCCTATCTGGCTGCCGGGCAGGCCAAACGGGTCGAAGAGATTCGCCAGTCACTGACGCTTTGTCAGAACCTGGCGTTGCGTGCGTATGACGATCAACGGGGCATCGAGATCGGTGCATTGCTCGGCCTGGAGGACGAAAAGGGCCGTGAGCAATGGCTGTTCCTGGCGCCTGATGCGGCGGGCCTGAAAGTCGACCTGGTGGGGCAGTTGATAACCGTCATCACCCCGCGCTCACCGCTGGGCAAAAGCCTGCTGGGCAAGTTCGAAGGTGATGAGGTGGAGATTCTGGTGGCGGGCGCTCGGCAACAGTTCGCTGTTACCGAGGTCATCTAGAAAGGCTTAATGGACCGGCAGTTCGACGCCGTCGAACAGCTCTTCCAGTTCCTGTTTGTTGTGGCACTGAATGGCCTTGGCCATCACTTCGCGGGTCAGGTGCGGGGCGAATTTCTCGATGAAGTCGCACATGAAACCACGCAGGAAGGTGCCACGACGGAAGCCGATCTTGGTGATGCTGGACTCGAACAGTTCGCTGGCATCGAGCACCACGAGGTCGCTGTCGAGTTTGGTGTCGACGGCCATTTTCGCCACGATACCTACCCCCAGGCCCAGGCGAACGTAGGTTTTGATCACGTCGGCGTCGGCGGCGGTGAACACCACTTTCGGTGTCAGGCCACGATGGCTGAAAGCTTCGTCGAGTTTCGAACGGCCAGTGAAACCGAACACGTACGTCACGATCGGGTATTCGGCCAGGGCTTCGAGGGTCAGCTTCGACAGCTTGGTCAGTGGGTGGCCCTGAGGCACGACCACGCAACGGTTCCAGCGGTAGCAAGGCATCATCACCAAATCACCGAACAGTTCCAGCGCTTCGGTGGCGATGGCGAAATCCACGGTGCCATCAGCCGCCATTTCGGCGATTTGCATCGGTGAACCCTGGTGCATGTGCAGGGCAACGTCCGGGTACTGCTTGATGAAGTTGCTGATCACCGGCGGCAATGCATAACGCGCCTGGGTGTGGGTGGTGGCGATCGACAGGGTGCCTTTTTTCTCGTTGGAGAATTCCTGGGCAATCTGCTTGATGCTTTCAACCTTGCGCAGGATTTCGCCAGCGGTGGTGATGATGCGCTCCCCGGCCGGAGTAACGCGGGTCAGGTGCTTGCCGCTGCGGGCGAACACTTCGACGCCCAATTCGTCTTCCAGCAGGCGGATCTGTTTGCTGATACCCGGTTGCGAGGTGTAGAGGCTTTGGGCTGTAGCGGAAACGTTGAGGTCGTGGTGCGCCACTTCCCAGATGTAGCGCAGTTGTTGAAGCTTCATATGAATCCCTCAAAGCAGATAGACGCCACGGGCATCAGCGACGGTATATAACTATATTAATGGCTTGAAGAATAAATCTAGAACTTTTTTATCGAAGCGCCACCATTCGCGCTCTAGCGATCCCCTTGGCGACGACGTTGCACCAGCGGCACCAGATAAACCGGCACCTTGGACAACTGCAGCACACGCGCAGCCGTGCGACCCAGCGGCGTTTCCGCGCCAGCACCATGGCTGTGACTACCTACGATCAACAAATCCACGGAGAGTTTCTGCGCCTGGTCGAGAATCACCTGCGACGGATCGCCCTGCAGCACCCGCACCGCCTGGATTCTTTTCAGGTCCAGCGCCCCCTCCTCCCCCAGCTCTTCACGAAAACTGTCCAGCACCCGCTGCTCGATACTGGCGATGACTGTGCTCAGACCCTGGCTGTGAAACTCGTTCAACGCCTGCTCGTCAAGGTAGCTCTGCAGCACTGATTCGGCGAACAGCCCCATGGGTTCCACCGCATGCACTACATACAAGTCGGCATTGAATGTCCGAGCCATTTCCAGGGCGTGCTGCATCACCACAGGGGCGTACAGGCCGAGGTCAGTGGCGTACAGCATCGAACGAATCATATGACCTCCTCGAATGCCAACATGGCGGAGATTGATTCAGCTTAGCAGCGCCTTGGCGAGTACGACGCCCTGCGTAACGCGTTGAACGGCGGGCTTAAACCTTTTGCTCGTTGCTTATGCCATGGGGCACATGACCGGTGGCGACGACTTCACGGGCCAATTCGCAGTGGCCGGCCTGATCATCGAAAAAAACGTCGGCGGCAAAGGCTTCGAGAAACGCCGATTTGGCCAGGCCACCGAGGAACAGCGACTCATCCAGACGAATGTCCCATTCGCGCAACGTGCGGATCACCCGCTCATGGGCCGGCGCCGAGCGCGCCGTCACCAGCGCCGTGCGGATGGGACACTCGCCGTCCGGGAACTCGCGCTGCAACACATTGAGGGCCGCGAGAAAACCTTTGAACGGCCCACCACGCAAGGGCTCGCGCGCCGCTTCGCGTTCGCTGGCCTGAAACGCCTCCAGCCCCCCGGCCTGATAGACGCGCTCCGATTCATCGGAAAACAGCACCGCATCCCCGTCGAACGCGATGCGCAGTTCGTCGCTGGCCGCACGGCTGGCACCGCCGGACAAAATGGTCGCCGCGGCGAAACCGGCATCCAGGGCACTGCGCACATCTTCGGCGTGGGTCGAAAGAAAAAGGTCGCAGCCAAACGCCTTGAGGTACGGATAAGGGCTACGGCCGCCCACGAATGCCGCGCGGGAAATCGCCAGCCCGTAATGATGGATCGAGTTGAAAACGCGCAGGCCGGTGTCGGCGCTGTTGCGCGACACCAGGATCACTTCGACCCGGGCGCGCCCGAGGCTGGCGTTAAGGTTCAGGAGTTTCTGCACCAACGGAAACGCATCGCCGGGCTCGAGGATTTCGTCTTCGTGCTCGATCTGATACTGCCGATAAGCCTCGACGCCACTCGACAGGTAGACCTTGTGGCTTTCACTCAGGTCGAACAACGCTCGCGACGAAATCGCCAGCACCAGTTTGTCGTCAATTGCCTTTGGCATCCCCTTCCCCCCTTGCCTTGATCGACTCAAGCATTACGTCGATCGATGAAACTCAAGCTGCGATACAACGCCTCGACTCGCGGCATTTCACAGCCCGCCGCTTTGGCCGCGGCCAGAGGCCGGGCGTAGATGGCCTGCAATTCCAGCGGTCGCTTGTGCAGAAAATCGTGGTACATGCTCGGCCAATAGGCAGGCATTTTCTCGGTCATCATGAACAAGTGCTCGGCATAACCGGGTGGCACATCGTGACCACAGGCGATTGCGCCCTGCACCACTTCGGCCATCAGTGCCTTGACCATTTCGCGGCTGTCGGCATCGGCCATCAAGGGTGTGGTGCTCGCCCCGAGCAACACCGACAGACCGTTGTAAGGGATATTCCAGACCAGTTTCTGCCAGCGCGCCTGATGCAGGTTCGCCATGGCCTGGGAGTCGACGCCGGCGGTGCGGAACAGCCCGACACCCTCCTCGACGATCGCCGTGCGCGTCGATTCATCGGCGGGGCCACTGTGGTAGCCGACATGCACCGCACCCAGCGCCTGATGGGTCACGACCCCCGGCCCTTCGCGATGAACGCAGATGTAGCAAAGCCCGCCCAGCAGATGCAGCGAGTCAGGAAGCAGCCCGCGCAGACTGTCTTCGACATCCAGGCCATTCTGCAACAACAGGACCTTGGCGTTCGGCGCGGCGGCTCGCAGGATCGCCGGCGCCAAATCCGCGTTGCTGGTGGTCTTGGCGCCCACCAGCAACCAGTCGCAAGGCGGCATGTCTTGCGCATCCGAATAGGCCTGCACCGGATTCAACGTCAGCGAACCATGGGGTGCACTGTTCACTTGCAACCCGTTTTCGGCCACCGCGCAAAACTCGCTGCGCAGCAGAAAGTGCACATCGAAACCGGCACGCGCCAGCATCACCCCGTAGAAACCACCGATTGCACCGGTACCGATAATACCGATCGTCGGTTTGGCAACTGCCCCCATCATGGCAACTCCTCTGCTGTTCGACTCAACGCCTGACGTATCGCCCGATTCAGTTCGGTGCCGGTCAGGCGCGAATGCAATGCCCCGAAGAACTCACCGTCGCGTACCAGGAACAGCGCCGGCAAATGAAAAACCTGATATCGCTCGACCACCCCGCCATTGTTCCCGGCATCGATCCAGCACAGCCGATCGATTGCCAGATCGAGTGCCGGTAATTGCTCACGGGCAAAACGGCAGCTGGAACAGCCGACACTGGTGAAAATCACCAGCGACACGCCGTTCATCGCCAGCAGCCGTTGGTCGGCGTCGAAATCGGTCAGTTCCGATTCGACCACTATACTGGGGGAAACAATGTCAGATGGCCGACACATGGAGTCCGTGTTCATGGGACGATTTATTCCTCATCCTGACGATGTGCCCGTGGAATTAACGTTGCTCAAACCTGAGTGTATTTCGCGACGACAGTTGCACACTATCAGCCTCGGGGGCATGGCTTGCAATTATCACCGCGCCTGGCGCCACGGCACGGCGCTCGAAGTGCGCATGCCGACGCTGAACCCCGACATGCGCTTTCTGGGCTATGTGGCCTGGTGTCTGCGACGTAAACACGGCTACCTGGTGGGCATTGCTTTCGTCGACGAGCAGACGCTGTTCAGCGCCCGAATGGGCGAGCAGGTGTGCCAGATCGAGCGTTACTGCCGTGAGCACGACACCCACAATGATCTGCAGGAAATTCAGGCGCTGGCGCTGGAGTGGGTCCAGGAACACGCCGACGAGTTCTCCCACGAAACGGTTCGCAAGGCATTTGCACAGCCTGCACTGGATTAAAGCGCTGCCAGCCCATTGTCTAGCCACGGTGTAACGCGCTAAGGTTCGGCTCCCCGACGCGCTTAATTTGCTGTGCTCCGCCGCGCGGGTTCGCTGGCGGCCGGCACCCGTGACCTGACGAGTAAACGATGGCTGATTTACCGATCAACGACCTAAACGTCGCCTCCAACGAGACACTGATCACCCCCGATCAGCTCAAGCGCGATATTCCCCTGAGCGACGCTGCGCTGCGCACCGTGACCAAGGGCCGCGAAGTCATTCGCAACATTCTCGATGGCACCGACCATCGCCTGTTCGTCGTTATCGGGCCTTGCTCGATCCACGACATCAAGGCAGCCCACGAATACGCCGAGCGCCTGAAGGTTCTCGCCGCGGAAGTGTCCGATACCCTGTATCTGGTCATGCGCGTGTATTTCGAGAAGCCGCGCACCACCGTCGGCTGGAAAGGCTTGATCAACGACCCGTACCTGGACGACTCGTTCAAGATCCAGGACGGCCTGCACATCGGTCGTCAACTGCTGCTGGACCTGGCCGAAAAAGGCCTGCCAACCGCTACCGAAGCCCTCGACCCGATCTCCCCGCAATATTTGCAGGACCTGATCAGCTGGTCGGCCATCGGCGCGCGCACCACCGAATCCCAGACTCACCGTGAAATGGCGTCCGGCCTGTCCTCGGCCGTCGGCTTCAAGAACGGCACCGATGGCGGCCTGACCGTGGCGATCAACGCCCTGCAATCGGTTTCCAGCCCGCACCGCTTCCTGGGGATCAACCAGGAAGGTGGCGTGTCGATCGTGACCACCAAGGGCAACGCCTACGGTCACGTCGTGCTGCGCGGTGGCAACGGCAAGCCGAACTACGATTCGGTCAGCGTCGCCCTGTGCGAACAAGCGCTGAACAAAGCGAAGATCAAGCCGAACATCATGGTCGATTGCAGCCACGCCAACTCCAACAAGGACCCGGCCCTGCAACCGCTGGTGATGGAGAACGTCGCCAACCAGATCCTCGAAGGCAACCAGTCGATCATCGGCCTGATGGTCGAGAGTCACCTGAACTGGGGCTGCCAGTCGATCCCGAAAGACCTTGCCGACCTGCAATACGGCGTGTCGATCACTGATGCCTGCATCGACTGGACCGCTACCGAAAACACCTTGCGCAGCATGCATGCCAAGCTCAAGGAAGTGCTGCCGAAACGCGCCCGTACCTGATCGCGCTTTTCGCCAGACAAAAAAACGCCGGGCTCAACCCGGCGTTTTTTTATGCGTTCGTTTTGTTGAAGGTCACTGACTCAGCTTGGCCGCATGCCGCTGGTGACGCTCCATGTAGCGTTCGACGTAGGAGCACGACGGGATGACCGTGTAGCCCATCTCCTCGGCGTACTGCAATGCCTGCTCGGTCAATGCCGCAGCAATGCCGCGACCACGCAGTGCGTTAGGCACGAACGTGCGATAGATATCCAGGGTCTGTTTTCCCAGATCCATATAAGTCAGGTAGGCACGATGACCGTCCACATTGGTCTCGAACTGATGACCAGCCTGGTCATGGTGGATGGACAACGCCTCGCTCATCACTACTCCTCGCGGGTCTTGGATTTCGACCCCTACCTTACCGATGTTTTTCCGGCGAAGGAACATCTACGCCACCCCGTGCCTGAATGGACACCGAGAAGAGCTACACCGATCTCGCGCAACCGAGCACGTACAAATAGTAGGCACCATTGGCAGAAATGCTCAAGGTACGCTCGTCATCATGCAGGTTGGCAGGTGCCGCTCCGGGTCACGCAGGACTGGCTCGACCAAAGATCCTCGAAGGTCGAAAGCCTGAACATTGCCGGATGTTGAGACTTAAGACGAGCGCCCGTTGTTAAAGTCACCTGAATACGCAGAAAGATATTGAGAGACGCTGCGCAAAATCCGAACAAAAGTGTAGACGAATCCATCTAGCCAGACTTTAGCCAAGACTGGAAAAAGAGCCGTAAGCGTCGGGAACTTTTCTTCTCCGGCTCGCTCAGCTCGGGCCTTGTAGCTGGATATTTTTTAAACAACGCAGTTAAAAGTTGCTCGAAAAAGAATCAACGCCTACAATTTTTTTTGCTTCTTGCTTCACGTCAGTTTTACTTAGTTCAAGTTATAGGTAGTATGTACGCCGGCTATTTCCTCAATCTGAGGAGACAGCTACTTAATTGAAAGTCCTTGAAGGGGAACACGATGAACAACGTTCTGAAATTCTCTGCTCTGGCTCTGGCCGCAGTTCTGGCTACCGGTTGCAGCAGCGCATCGAAAGAAACCGAAGCACGTCTGACCGCTACTGAAGACGCAGCAGCTCGCTCCCAAGCTCGTGCAGACGAAGCTTACCGTAAAGCTGATGAAGCTCTGGCTGCTGCTCAAAAAGCACAACAGACTGCTGACGAAGCTAACGAGCGTGCTCTGCGCATGCTGGAAAAAGCTAGCCGCAAGTAATAGTCCTTCGGGATTGTTATCAAGCCGACCCATTTTTTGGGTCGGCTTTTTTATTGCCCGGCGTTTATTGCAGGCAATAAAAAACCCGTCGATGCGAGCCGCATCGACGGGTTCCTTTCAAGCATTACTGCAGTGGGTCGAGCGGTGCACTCGAGACCATCGGAGCAGCAGCGCTCGGTACGCCGATTTCCACCGGCAGGCCATCTTCAGCCGCGACAACATCACGCACCACATCCCAGTTCATGCGCAGGTTGTTGGTGATGTCTTCACGCTTGAGCATCGCGTTGATCACCGCGGTGTGCTTGTCGACCACCGACGGGTCGCCCTTGTCGTCCAGCGGCGTGTGGGCTTCCAGGTAAACCTTGCCGCCACTCATGCCGAACTTGTAGGAGTCGTTGATAATACGCACCGACGTCCCGACCGGCACCATGCCCGCCATTTCCAGCACGTTGTTGTTGAACATGCGGAAGCAACCGTGGCTGGTGCGCATGCCGATGCCGAATTTCTTGTTCGAACCGTGGATCAGGTAGCCAGGCGTGCCCAGGGTGAACTTGAACGGCCCCAACGGGTTGTCCGGGCCAGCCGGCACTACGTTCGGCAGTGGATCGCCATCGGCGGCGTGCTCGGCCTTGATCGACGCTGGAGGCGTCCAGGTCGGGTTCGGCGTCTTGGCGATGATGCTGGTGTGGGCAATCGGCGAGCCCCAGCCTTCACGACCGATACCCAGCGGGAAGGTGTATACCGTGTTCTTGCCTTTCGGATAGTAGTAGAGGCGGTATTCGGCCAGGTTGATGACGATGCCTTCACGCGGGCCCGGCGGCAGGATGAAACGGGTCGGCAGGACGATTTCGGTGCCGGCGCCCGGCAACCATGGGTCGACGCCCGGGTTGGCCGCGACCATTTCCGTGTAGCCCAGGTCGTAGGTGGTGCCAAGGTCAGCGAAGGTATCTTCGTACTTGGCCTTGATCACTTGCACCTGGCCGACGATGTCTTCTCCAGGCGGTGGTAGTGGCAGCTCCAATGCTGCGACGGGACCCGCCACGCAAAGGGCGGCAAGTGTCAGGCAGCGGGTGACGGCGGGAAAGCGCGGCAACATCCGGAAAATCCTTCGCATGATCAACAGAGGGTATAAGAAGGCGATTGTACACCGCCGTCTGTTATTTCGGGGAGATGCCCCGATTGCTGGTGGCGCGAGTCGGCCTACCGGCTTGTCTGGTCGCCAGTGCATACACATTTCCTCTGTAGGAGGCGGCTTGCTGGCGATGGCGGCCGTCCAGTCGAAATCGCTGTGCCTGACACACAGCTATCGCCAGCAAGCCGGCTCCTACAAGTTTGGAATGTGTGCGAACAAAGCAAGCGGTAAAGGGTATCTACAGCAAAAAACAGGCTAAAGCTCAAACCGCAACTCAGGCCAGATCGGCGAAGTCCCTCGCTTCTGCGACTCCAAAATAGCCCGGCACAGCGAACAAAGACGCTGATCCTGAAACACCCGGCGATCAACACTCGACCAACGCGGCTGCGCCGGCAACAGACTGCCGCACAACGTCCGGTCAGCCGAACCACCCAGCTCCAGCTGACGCGTCACAAGATGCACCCGCACTTCCTGGCAGGCGAACAGATCCAGCTGTTCGTCAGGCTCGATCAGTTGATAGGCAAAAAGTGACCAGGCAGGACGCGGCATCGGGGGCTCCAAATCGGGGGCGCCACCTTAGCCGAAAGCCTGCCGCTAGAAAAGTGTCATAACAGCGGTTTTAGAGTAGGCCAGACATTTTCCAGCAACTTGTCCTGAGCCCCGGCCGCCGGGTGTATGCCATCAGCCTGCATCAGGTCGGGATGACCGCCCACGCCGTCGAGAAAAAACGGCACCAGCGGGATGTTTTTCTCGTCGGCCAGGTTGCTGTAAACATCGGCGAAAGCCTTGGTGTAACGAGCGCCATAATTGGGTGGCAATTGCATGCCGAGCAGCAACACCTTGGCACCACTGGCTCGGGAGCTGTCGATCATCGACGCAAGATTTTGTTGCAATTGCGTTGGCAGCAATCCACGCAGTCCGTCATTGCCGCCCAACTCGAGGATAACCAACTCCGGCTTATGCTCTGCAAGCAGCGCGGGCAGCCGCGCCTGGCCTCCGGCACTGGTGTCGCCGCTGATGGACGCATTGATCACTTTATCGTCAAAACCTTCGCGCTTGAGCCGCTGCTCAAGCAATGACACCCACCCCAGCCGGGTATCCAGTCCGAAACCGGCGCTGATACTATCGCCAACGATCAGGACAGTACCCGCCGCTGCGTTCTGGGCCATGCACATCAAGGCCAGGCCAGCACTCAAAAACCACACACGCATCGGATTCTCCATGGGCGCAAGCATTCTCACCGCGAAGAACCTCAGCAAAGTGGTTCCCAGCGCGGAAGGTGAACTGACTATCCTGCACGAACTTAGCCTGGAACTGAACAAGGGCGACAGCCTGGCCATCGTTGGCGCGTCCGGTTCCGGCAAATCCACCCTCCTCGGCCTGCTGGCCGGCCTCGACCTGCCCAGCAGCGGTGAAGTCACCCTCGCCGGCCAGGGCCTGAGTAACCTTGACGAAGACCAGCGCGCGCGCATTCGCGCCGAACATGTCGGTTTTGTTTTTCAGTCGTTCCAGTTGCTCGACAGCCTCAACGCCCTGGAAAACGTCATGCTGCCGCTGGAACTCGATGGCCGCAAGGACGCCCGTAGCCGCGCCACCGAGCTGCTGCAACGCGTCGGCCTGGGCCAACGCCTGACCCACTCGCCCCGCCAGCTCTCCGGCGGCGAACAGCAGCGTGTAGCGATTGCCCGGGCATTTGCCGCCGAGCCCGATGTGCTCTTCGCCGACGAGCCCACCGGCAACCTCGACAGCCATACTGGTGAGCGCATCAGCGATCTGTTGTTCGAACTCAACAAGGAACGCGGCACGACACTGGTGCTGGTAACCCACGATGAACGCCTGGCACATCGCTGCCGGCGCCTGATCCGTCTTGAAGCCGGCCTGCTGGTCGCCCCTCTGGAGCCTTGATGGCACGTCTGCCGCTGTTGCGCCTGTTCAGCCTCGCCCTCCGCCAACTGCTGCGCGACGCTCGCGCCGGTGAATTGCGCGTATTGTTTTTCGCGCTATTGGTGGCCGTGGCCGCGAGTACTGCCATCGGTTACTTCGGCGCTCGCCTGAACGGCGCCATGATGCTGCGCGCCACCGAATTCCTGGGGGCCGACCTGGTGCTGGAAGGCAGTTCTGCGGCGCGCCCGGAACAGATCAAAAGCGGCACCGAACTGGGTCTCCAACATGCGCAAGTGGTGGAGTTCTCCAGCGTCATCGCCACCGATAATGGCATTCAACTGTCCAGCATCAAGGCTGCCGACGACATTTATCCATTGCGCGGCGAACTGAAAAGCGCCCCTGCCCCCTTCGCCCCGGAAGAACCCGGAGGCGGCCCGAAACCCGGCGAAGCCTGGGTCGAAGCCCGATTGCTGACGGCGCTGAACCTGAAGATCGGCGACAGCATCGATGTCGGCATGAAAACCCTGACACTGGCGCGCGTGTTGACCTACGAACCCGACCGCGCCGGCAACTTCTACAGCCTGACGCCGCGCGTACTGATCAACCTCAGCGACCTCGATGCCACCGGCGTTGTGCAGCCCGGCAGCCGGGTCAGTTACCGTGAACTCTGGCGCGGCAACGCCGAGACACTGGAAACTTATCGACAACTGATCAAACCCGGCCTGGCCGCCAACCAGCGCATCCAGGATGCCCGCGACGGTAACCGGCAAATTGGCGGCGCGCTGGGCAAGGCTGAGCGCTACTTGAACATGGCCAGCCTGGTCGCGGTACTGTTGGCCGGTGTCGCCGTGGCACTCTCGGCGACGCGCTTCGCCACCCGCCGTTTTGATGCCAGTGCGCTGTTGCGCTGCCTGGGATTGTCCCGCCGGGAAACCCTGGTGCTGTTCAGCCTGCAACTGACCGTGCTCGGTCTGCTCGCCAGCATCAGCGGTGCCGTTATCGGCTGGCTTGCGCAACTGGGGCTGTTCGCCCTGCTGCATGATTTGTTACCGACTGATGTGCCGCCCGGCGGCCTGTTTCCGGCCCTCGCCGGGATCGGTACTGGCCTGGTGGCGCTGGCCGGTTTCGCCTTGCCGCCACTGGCTGCGCTGGGTCGGGTTCCACCGCTGCGGGTACTGCGCCGGGACATGCTGCCGATCCCCACCAGCACCTGGATGGTCTACGGCGCTGCACTGGGCGCCCTCGGCCTGATCATGTGGCGGCTGAGCCTGGACCTGTTACTGACCTTCGCCCTGCTCGGTGGTGGCGTCGTTGCCGCGCTGGTGCTGGGTGGTTTGTTATTGCTGTTGCTCAAAAGCCTGCGACGGATGCTCGCCCGTGCGTCCCTGCCGTGGCGGCTGGGCCTGGGTCAACTGTTGCGTCACCCCCTGGCGGCGGCGGGACAATCGCTGGCATTCGGCCTGATCCTGCTGTCGATGGCCTTGATCGCGTTGCTGCGCGGAGAACTGCTGGATACCTGGCAGAACCAGTTGCCGAAAAACGCCCCGAATTATTTTGCCTTGAACATTCTGCCAGGCGACAAACAGGCCTTCGCCGATCGCCTGATGGAACTGTCGGCACAATCGGCGCCGCTGTATCCGGTGGTACCGGGACGCCTGATCAGTATCAACGGTGAGCCGGTGCAGCAACTCGTCACCAAGGAATCCGCAGGTGACCGGGCGATCCAGCGTGACCTGAGCCTGACCTGGGCGGCAGACCTGCCCGCCGGCAACAAACTCACAGCCGGCAACTGGTGGCCCGAGCAGGCGCCGGATGACATTCCCGGCGTCTCGGTGGAAGGCAAAGTCGCCGAAAGCCTGAAGCTCAAGTTGGGCGACCATCTGATCTTCACCGTCGGCGGGGTTAATCGCGAAGCCAAAGTCACCAGTTTGCGGGACATCAATTGGGATAACTTCCAGCCGAACTTCTTCATGATCTTCCAGCCCGGCACCTTGAAGGACCTGCCGGCGACTTACCTGACCAGCTTCTATCTGGCACCGGGGCATGACCAGCAAATCGTCGATCTGTCCCGGTCTTTCCCGGCCGTGACCATTTTGCAAGTCGAGGCGCTGCTGGAGCAGCTGCGCAGCATCCTTGCCCAAGTCACCCTGGCGGTGGAGTACGTGCTGTTGTTCGTGCTGGCGGCGGGGATGGCGGTGTTGTTTTCCGGCCTGCAAGCGACACTGGACGAACGCATTCGCCAGGGCGCTTTGTTGCGAGCGTTGGGTGCTGAGCGGCAATTGCTGGTCAAGGCACGACGGATCGAGTTCGGTCTGCTGGGCGCGGTCAGCGGCTTGCTGGCAGCGCTGGGCTCGGAAGTGGTGAGCCTGGTGCTCTACCGATATGCGTTCGACCTGCCCTGGCACCCGCATCCGTGGCTCCTGATCCTGCCATTGATCGGTGCAGTGCTGATCGGCGGCGCCGGGGTGTTTGGCACCCGCCGCGCCTTGAATGCCAGCCCGCTGACAGTTTTGCGCGAGGGTTGATAAACTCAAGCGCTCTTAACCACAAGAAGTCGCCATGAGCCGTTACCGCCCTCCCCGCACCGCCGGCACCGCGCTGATCACCCCCGAAGGTGAAGCGCGGATGCGTGCCGAGTTTCATGAGCTCTGGCACGTGCGTCGTCCGCAAGTCACGCAGTCTGTCAGCGAGGCGGCGGCACAGGGCGACCGTTCGGAAAACGCCGAATACACCTACGGCAAAAAGATGCTGCGGGAAATCGACAGTCGTGTGCGTTTTCTTACCAAACGCCTGGAAGCGCTCAAGGTTGTCAGCGAAAAACCCAGCGACCCGAACAAAGTCTATTTCGGCGCGTGGGTCACCATTGAGGACGAGGATGGCAAAGAGTCACGCTATCGCATCGTCGGGCCGGATGAACTGGACCTGAAGCAAGGCTTGATCAGCATCGACTCGCCGCTGGCCCGCGCCTTGATCGGCAAGGCACTGGACGCCGAAGTACGGGTCCAGACGCCGACCGGCGAACAATGCGTGTATATCGTGGCGATCGATTATCCGTAAGTCGCCGCTCAGCGACGGGTAATCAGCCCTTGCCGGGCGACACGGGTCAGTTGCTTGATGACTTCATGGGCGTCTTCAAGGCTCGGCGATTGAATCACCGCCAGATCAAAACTGTCGCTGGCAAAACGGGCCAGGGATTCGCCGTCTTCAACGAACTGGATCAGGAACGCAGCCGGACCGCCGGTACGACGTGGCCAGCCATCGAGATAACGCAAAAGCGTTGGCTGATGTTTGCCGCCAAGCAGGATTTTTGGGTTGCGCTGGGTGAGATGTGCCGTGATCGGCGCGGGACGTACTACAGGGCTTAGTGCATTCATCGTGTCGTGTCTCTGCCTCAAAAGTCTGCATGGCAGGTGAGAGGCAACACCGAACCAGCGCTTTAGCGGTATTTCGAAGCTTGCTTCAAGCTTCTATCGGCAACGGAATGAGTCACCTGGCGCCCCGCAAGTAGCTGTTTAAATCGGCGCATGGGCAGCATCCTAGAGAAGCTGACCGGACAGTGTCAAGAATGACGCACAACAAAAAAGGCCCGCACAATGCGGGCCTTTTCGTTGAGCCAGAGCGGTCAGCCCGCGATGGCACGGTCTGCCGAGAGCTTGCCGGCGCCTTCGATCAGCACCGCGATGCTGCCGCCGAGCAGGGCGAGGGCGAACTCATAACCGTTGTTGGCCATGAACAAACCGTTGCTGATATGCACCGAGAAAATCGCCACCAGGGAAAGGAAGGTCAGGCCCAGCGCTGCCGGACGAGCCAGCAGGCCAATGATCAGCGCCAGCCCGGCGAAGAACTCCGTACCACCGGCCAATGTCGCCATCAGGTAGCCCGGCGCCAGGCCGATGCTTTCCATGTATTGCGCGGTGCCGGCCAGGCCATAGCCACCAAATGCCCCGAACAGTTTCTGCGAGCCGTGGGCAGCGAAGATGATGCCGACGACAATCCGCAAAACAGTCAGGCCGTAGCCAGCGCGGGTAAACAGGACCTTGTTGATCAATGTGCTCATGCTGTGTCATCCATTGTTTGTGTGTGTTGGTTGGCCGCTATATTAATCAGTAAATTTCATGTTAAAAGCGCAAAAAATCCACCCTAACAATCAGTTTATTCGATCACTTACGAAGGGCAACTTTTTGCCCCCGGGGCTCCAACGACTCCCTCTCCCGATCGAACGCCAGGTAATACTTGTTCACGCTATTAACATAGCTGACAGGCCCCATTCCCACCTGCTCCATGGCAACGCGCTCGACCTGGAAAAACCACTGGTTCGGATTCAAGCCCCGTCGCCGCGCCTCGGCACGCATCCCTTGAACCCGCTCCGGGCCGATATTGTAGGCCGCCAGCACGAACGCCATGCGCTCGCGCTCGTTGAGCTTGGGGCTGGCGAAGAACTTGCGACGAATCATCGCCAGATACTTGGCCCCGGCCTGCACATTGGCATCGAGGTCCTGAATGTTGCTGACCCCTACCCGCTGGGCCGCTGAAGGCGTGATCTGCATCAGCCCCGTCGGCGCACCGCCGCTGCGGGCCGTGGGTTTCAAGCCGGACTCCTTGAACGCCAGCGCTGCCAGGTTCAGCCAGTCCATGCCTTGGGCGTCAGCATGTTTTTGCAGTACCGGGCGAAGTTTCTCCAGACGCTGTCGGTCAGCCTTGGCCAGTGGATAGTGAACCTGATACAGGCGTCGATAGATCCGCAGGAAGGCCGCATCCTGATCCGATGGTTTTTTGTAACCGGTAAGAAAGCGATCAATGCTGGCCCGCAGCATGGATGCCTCGCGACGCACGAACCAGAACTCTTCGCCCGGCTCGCTGATGAGCACCTGTCGATCGACACGCAATTTCGGCAGGATCTTGCCCCAGCGCTCGGCGATCGGTTGTTCGACGATGGTCAGGTGAAAGATCCCGCCCTGCACCATCTCCAGCACGTCTTCGACCGCCAGACTGGGGTCGACCCATTCGATGATGATCGGTGGCAGTTTGTGCAGCGCGAGCTTTTGATTGATCTGGCTGATGGCATCCCCGGCGGCACTGCCCGTCGGCAACGCCAGGGTTTTACCTGACAGCTGTTCGAGCCGGGTGTAACGGCGCTCGCCTTTGATGCCTACCAGCACCAACGGAATGTTGCTGGCCACCGGTTCGCTGCTGCTGACGGCGTAACCCGGTTGCAGGTCGAGTAATTCCCCAGGCGCAACCAGATCACCTTCCCCGCGCTGCAACGCGCCGAGCAGTTGATCCTTGGCTTTGGGAATGATTTTGAGGCTGATTTCCTGACCGTCACGGGCGTGACCATTGAGGTATTGCTCAAAGGCGCGCAAACGATGGTATTCGACGCCGATGGCCTGGCCCTGGACTTCACCGGAGCTGTTGCGGCTCTGGTTGACCAGCACCCGGAGCACTCGACTGCTGCGGATTTCCGTGAGGTCTCGGACCTTGGCGGCCGGCACGGCTTGCAGCGGGCCGGGCAGACGCGCGACCGCCGACATCGGCAGCAGCAGCGCACCACACAGCAATAGCAAAACCGAGGGACGAATCATCCACTCTCCGGAAAGAATTCGGGTTGATCGCATGAGTTTTTTCATGAAATCAAACGACAACAACAGAGCGCCTGAGCGCTGGCAAAGTGCGAAAGACTGGCACAGTGATGGCACCTTGACCACCCTGCCCACTCCCGCGGAATCAAATGACAGCTATAACTCGTTGTAGTTCTTGATTTTTCTTATAAATCTACAGCTCTGATATGCTTTCCGGCCTTTGGTCCGAGGTAGCACCATGCAACTCATCGATATCGGCGTCAACCTGACCAACCCCAGTTTTGCCGACAAACACCAGGCTGTACTCGACCGCGCCTATGCCGCTGGCGTGTGCCAATTGGTATTGACCGGCACCAGTGTCGAAGGCAGCGAGCAGGCGCTTGAGCTGTGCGGGCAGCTGGACGAAAGCGCGCAACGGCTGTTCGCCACCGCCGGCATTCACCCCCATTCGGCCAGTGACTGGAATGCCGACAGCGCCCGTCGCCTGCGCAGCCTGCTCAAAGAGCCGAATGTGGTCGCCGTGGGTGAATGTGGCCTGGATTTCAATCGCGATTTCTCTCCGCGCCCACAGCAGGAAAAAGTACTGGAAGAGCACCTGGCGATGGCGGTTGAACTGCAAATGCCGGTGTTCCTGCACGAGCGCGATGCCAGTCAGCGTCTTCTGGACATCCTGCGCGACTATCGTGATCAACTGCCCGCTGCCGTGGTGCACTGCTTCACCGGGGAAAAGTCTGCGCTGTTCAGCTACCTCGATCTGGATTTGCACATCGGCATCACTGGCTGGATTTGCGATGAACGCCGGGGCACGCATTTGCATCCACTGGTCAAAGAGATCAAGCGCGGACGCTTGATGCTCGAGAGTGATGCCCCGTACCTGCTGCCGCGCAGTTTGCGGCCGAAGCCGAAGAACGGCCGCAATGAGCCGGCGTATCTGACCGAGGTGTTGCGTGAAGTGGCGTTGCATCGTGGGGAGAGTGAGGAAGATCTGGCGGCGCACACGACCGCGTGTGCACGGGCGTTTTACGGACTGCCCTCCATTTCCCAGTCAGCATAATCCCCTGTGCGAGCGCCTGCTCGCGATAGCGGTACACCGGTCGACGCAATATCGACTGAAACGCCGCCTTCGCGAGCACGCTCGCTCCCACATTGATCCATATCAACTCCCCGTTTCTGCATAGCGGCACAATAATGGCACCTTGCCAATGCTGTTTCCGCTATCAGAGAAAACCTCCATGGGTGCCTGGCTTAGCAATATCTCGCTGAAATACAAATTCTGGGCGGTGAACGCCGTCGCCTTCGTCACCACGTTGCTGCTGGTGCTCTACGCCGTGCAGCTCGAACAACAGGCCCGCAACCATGCCGCGCAGCTATCGGCTCAGGCACAGGCGCGATTACTGAGTGCATGGCCCGTCGGTCAACCGCTGCCCCAAACCGAAAATCTGCTGACATTCAGTCGCGGTCAGGCACCGTTGCTCAACGGCCAGCCGGTGCTGGAGCTGGCCGATGCCAAGGGCTGGGTCGAGATCAACGCGATGCCGTTGTTCGGTGACAACCTGTTGATTGGCGCTGAGGTATTCACGCGCGCGGATGGCCAACAGGTCGCCGTGATTGCCCATGGGCCGAGTCTGAGCCAGGTGTTCAGCGAGCGTTTGGCCAACTATGCGGTGGCGGTGTTCGTGTTGATGCTGGCCATGCTCGGCGCCTCGCAGCTGTTGATCCGCTTCCTGCTCAGTCAGCTCAATACCTTGAAAGACGTGATGCTTCACGTGGAGAAAACCGGCGACCTGTCGGCCCGCGTTCCGCTGGCCGGCAGCGACGAAGTCGGGCAGATGGCGAATGCCTTCAATGCCATGCAGGCCGGTTATCAACGGGTGGTCAATACCGTCGCCAGCACCGCACGCCAACTCGATGACGGCGCCGCACGACTGGCAACAAGCATGAACGAAGTGCAGCACGGCATGCTGGGTCAACAGAGTGAAACCGATCAGGCCGCCACCGCCATCAATGAAATGACCGCCACCGTCTACCACATCGCCCAACACGCCGGTGCCACCCGCGATTTGTCGCAATCGGCCGACACCCTGGCCGGCAGCGGACAGGCGGTGGTCATGCGTGTGCAGAAGTCGATTGCCGGGTTGTCCACCGGGGTCCAGCAGACCGCCGAGATGATTCAGCGGCTGGCCGAGGACAGTCAGAAAATCAACGGTGTGGTCAATGTGATTCACAGCATTGCCGAGCAGACCAACCTACTGGCGCTCAACGCGGCGATTGAAGCAGCCCGGGCCGGTGAAATGGGCCGTGGGTTTGCGGTGGTCGCCGATGAAGTGCGCAACCTGGCCAAGCGCGTGCAGGCGTCGACGGATGAAATCACCGTGATGGTTTCGGCATTGCAGGCCGGGACGCGGGATGCCGTGGACTTCATGCAGGAAAGCTCGTTCAGGGCTGACGATTGCGTGCAACAGGCCCAGGAGGCTGGCGCTGCGTTGGCGCAAATCACCGGCGCCGTAGCGCAGATGCGTGAAAGCAATACGCAGATCGCCGTGGCAGCGGAACAACAGAGTCAGGTAGCGGAGGAAATGAACCGGGCGGTGGTGAGCATCCGCGATGTGACCGAAAACACCGTGCAGCAGACGGTCAGTTCGGCGACGACCAGTCATCAACTGGCGGCGCTGGCCGCAGAGTTGAGCAAGGCTATCGGGCAGTTGAAGCTTTGAGGTCAAAAGATCGCTGCCCATTACACCTATCGTGGCCATAGCCATCCTTGATTCGCCGCCCGCCTCGGCCGGGCCTATTCTTCAAGCATGTGTTCAACATGGATCGAGGATTAGCATCATGGGCAAACGTCACCCCAACCTTCCCGCCTGGCAATGGCGTGCCTACCCGAACAATCACCAGCACCCGACCAACCTGGTGCTGCACCTGATTGCCGTGCCGCTGTTCATCGTGGCGTTTCTGTTGATCGTGTCCGGCGTGTTCGGCCTCAATCTGGCGAACGTTGCCATCGGCATCATCGGGGTGATCGCGGCACTCGGCTTGCAACGCCACGGTCACAGCCTGGAAAACCAGGCATCGGAACCGTTCAGTGATCGCAAAGATGCCGTCTCGCGTCTGCTGGTCGAGCAGTTCCTGACCTTCCCGCGATTTTTCCTCAGTGGCGGCTGGTGGCGTGCCTGGCGTGAACGCCACCGTCGTCACTGATCAGGCGAACACCGTCACCGTTTGCCGGCTCATGGCGATCAATCGACCTTGCGCGTCCCACATTGTCGCGGCGGCGTGGCCGTAGCCGTTGGCGGCATATTCGGTTTCGACCAGGTACTTGCACCAATCCAGGGTGCTCAGCTCAAGCAACGGCTGGACGAACTCGATGGTCCAGGTCAGCGTGCTGCCCATTGCCGGTTTTTTCAGAAACGGCATCACGGCCGGTGGCCAGGCGTCCACCAGTGCCAGAATGTGCGATTCAGTGATCGCCTCTTCCTTCACGTCCCCCCGCAAGCGCACCCAGCCACCCATCTGGCGCGATGTGCTACCGCTGAACGGCAGCCCGCCGACGCTCCAGCGCATCGCCAGATGACGCATGAACTCCGGGACGACGCCTGCGATGAACGGCAGCTCCTGGCATTCGTCCCAGTGCTTCATCTCGGGCGCCGGTTCGGCCTGTACCGCCACTTCAGAGGGACGCGAGGCGCCGAAGCTGCCCTGAATCAACGTCACCACCTGCCCCTTCTGCATCGCACGCCCCAGCACCTGGCTGACAGCCTTGCCTTCGCGCAGCACGTCGACTTCAAAACTGACAGGGACTTCCGGTTCGACCGGGCCTACAAACGTAATCGCCAGCGAGCGCACCAGCCGATCCGCCGGAACCTTTGCGCGCATGGCTTCGTACTGCAGGGCCGCCACCAGGCCTCCGAAACTGGCACGTCCCTGAGCCCAACCGGCCGGGATGGTCAGCTCCAGTGGTTGACGGCGGACGGCGTCGAGCAGGTCGCAAAAGCGCATGAAAACCTCGCAAGCAGGAAAAAGATGCAGGGATATTAACCAGCCGGCGGAGGCTGTACAGCGCGCATTCCGGCCAAATTGACTGACAGATGGGCCGTCGCCCCTATAGGAGCGACCGCAGGGGAGTTCAGGGTTTGAAGCAGTCCGCGCTGAGCTTGTCCAGCACGCGGTCGGCGCGCTGTTCGGCCTTGGCCATGGCGGTGTGCCAACCGGCGACGCAAGGGCGCAAATCCGCTTCCTGCTCTGCAATGGCCAGCCATTGCAGGCAGTCGTGCCAGTCGCCCAACGCACCTTGCGCCGATTTCAATCGGGGCATGGCCGCTTTCGGCAAGCGATCCAGTTCGGGGTAAGCGTCGATGCCATAGCGCACGCGCTTGATCAGCAAGCGCAGGCGATGGCGGTCATGGGCGGGATCGTGCAGGGCCTGGTCGAGTTTCTTCCATTGCTTGCCCAGGCGTTTCTCAATGCGCTTGCCCAACCCCTTGAGCAAACCCTGACGCTGGGAGGCCCGCAGAAAACGTGGGAACGCATCAAGGATGACCAGTAATTGCGCCAGCTCGGTACTGCTCGCCACCGCCGGATAAGCCACCGCCATCTGCACCAGACGCCGTTGTGCCGCTTCGGGTTGATCGTGTTGGACCAAGTACGCGGCCAACACTTCGCGATCACGCCAGGGCGTGGTCAGGTCGCCGACGCCCGATGCTGCCGTTTCCAGCTGCTCGACGCCGGGCAATCCGCGTAACGGTCGCAGAAGGCTGCGCAGACGGCGCACCGTGGTGCGCAGGTCGTGCAAGGCCTCAGGGTCAGTCCGGGCAGTCAAGCGCGCCTGACAGGCCAGCAGACGAACTTCCAGACCCAGAACATGAGCCACCAATCGATCAACCAATGCCGACATCACTTGCTCCCTGACTTGAATGCCCCCGTAGTCCTACATCATGCCTCAACGGCCGGCGCGTGACTCACCAATATAGAAGCGCGCCTTCTGGGCCTTCTTGGTGCAGCCTTCGAACCCTTCGAATTGTTGCTGGGTCTTGGCCGCGGTCAGCAGCGACAGGGCCTTGGAATAACTGACGGTCCCGGCGAAGCCCTCGGCCTTGGCCAGGTCCAGCTCACGCCAGGCGGCGTCGAGGTTGCTACCGCAGCTGTCGCGATAGGCAGTTTTACCGGCGCAACCGGCGAGTGCCAGGGCAATCAATGGCACACAAATCCAGGCTTTCATCACACACACCTCAGAGATAGGAAAACAGTCATGCTGGTAGGACGGTCTGGCACGGGAAAAGTGCCGTCCATCGCCAGCGCAAACTATAGCTGAGCGAGAATAACCATCTGCCACCACGGAGTGTCGAAAAAACGACGCGTTCGCCGCCCCGAGCGACTTTGCCGATTGAAGCGTGCCCCCGGATGGGTGCATTGTTGAACCATTCAAACGAGGGCGATCAATGAAAAAGCGTGTCGCACTGGTGTTGGGCTCGGGTGGAGCCCGGGGTTATGCGCATATCGGCGTCATCCAGGAAATCGAACGGCGTGGCTACGACATCGCCTGCATCGCCGGGTGTTCCATGGGCGCGGTGGTTGGCGGGATCTACGCCGCTGGCAAGCTCGATGAATATCGCGACTGGATCGAGAGACTGGATTACCTCGATGTGTTGCGCCTGGTGGATGTCAGTTTTCGTCTGGGGGCGATCCGTGGGGAAAAGGTCTTCGGGCAGATCCGCAAGATCGTCGGCGAGATCAATATCGAAGACTTGCGCATCCCCTACACGGCGGTGGCCACCGACCTGACCAACCAGCAGGAAATCTGGTTCCAGGAGGGTTGTCTGCATCAGGCCATGCGCGCCTCGGCGGCAATTCCCAGCCTGTTCACCCCGGTGATGCAGGGCAATCGCATGTTGGTGGATGGCGGCATTCTCAACCCGCTGCCGATCGTGCCGGTGGTCTCCAGCCATTGCGATTTGATCATCGCGGTCAACCTCAACTCCACCAACCAGCGTCACTATCAGTTGCCGGTGATCGAGCGCCCCGCCGCGTTCAAGAGCCGTTTCAACAGTCTGATCAGTTCTCTCGGTTCGAAAATGCCGTTCCGGCGTACTCAGGCCGAGCAGTTACTGCGGCTGGAGAAGGAAGCGTTGATGGCCCAAGCGGCCGAGATCAATCCCTGGATCGAATCTGCCGAACCCGAAGCGCAACAACCGGCAGCGGCGCCGGAGCGTGCCGGCGCGCCAAAGTCGGCGACCGGATCGTTCATCATCGACAACGTCGGTCCGGCGTCTTTGCTGGACTTGATCAACCAGAGTTTCGAGGTCATGCAGACGTCGTTGGCGCAGTACAAGATTGCCGGTTATCCACCGGACATTCTGATCAACGTGCCGAAGCGGGTATGCCGGTTTTTCGAATTCTACAAAGCGCCGGAATTGATCGCGCTGGGGCGGGAAATTGCGCGGGATACGCTGGACCGGTATGAGAGTGAGCGCGATTCCTGAATTCTCGAGTGCACGAGAGGGCCTCATCGCTGGCAAGCCAGCTCCCACAGGATGTCCGTGAAATCCGGATGTGTGGTCACCACAAAACACTGTGGGAGAGTGAGCGGGATTCCTGAGTTCTCGAGTGCACGAGAGGGCCTCATCGCTGGCAAGCCAGCTCCCACAGGATGTGCGTGAAGTCCGGATGTGTGGTCACCACAAAACACTGTGGGAGAGTGAGCGGGACTCTTGAGTTCTCGAGTGCACGAGAGGGCCTCATCGCTGGCAAGCCAGCGCCCACAGGATGTGCGTGAAATCCGGATGTGTGGTCACCACAAAACACTGTGGGAGAGTGAGCGCGATTCCTGAGTTCTCGAGTGCACGAGAGGGCCTCATCGCTGGCAAGCCAGCTCCCACAGGATGTGCGTGAAATCCGAATGTGTGGTCACCACAAAACACTGTGGGAGAGTGAGCGCGATTCCTGAGTTCTCGAGTGCACGAGAGGGCCTCATCGCTGGCAAGCCAGCTCCCACAGGATGTGCGTGAAATCCGGATGTGTGGTCACCACAAAACACTGTGGGAGAGTGAGCGCGATTCCTGAGTTCTCGAGTGCACGAGAGGGCCTCATCGCTGGCAAGCCAGCACCCACAGGATGTGCGTGAAATCCGGATGTGTGGTCACCACAAAACACTGTGGGAGAGTGAGCGGGACTCTTGAGTTCTCGAGTGCACGAGAGGGCCTCATCGCTGGCAAGCCAGCGCCCACAGGATGTGCGTGAAATCCGGATGTGTGGTCACCACAAAACACTGTGGGAGAGTGAGCGCGATTCCTGAGTTCTCGAGTGCACGAGAGGGCCTCATCGCTGGCAAGCCAGCTCCCACAGGATGTGCGTGAAATCTGGATGTGTGGTCACCACAAAACACTGTGGGAGCTGGCTTGCCAGCGATGGGGCATATTCAGACTACACAAAATCAGAGGCTGCCCTCACTCAACAACCGATACCCAACACCCGCCTCGGTCACGATAAACCGAGGCGCGGTCGGATCATCCGCCAGCTTCTGCCGCAAATGCCCAACCACAATCCGCAAGTAATGACTGTCGTCGGTATGGGTCGGCCCCCAGATATCCTTGAGCAACTGCTGCTGGGTAATGACCCGCCCGGGATGGCGCGCCAGTTGCGCCAGCACGGCGTATTCCTTGCGGGTCAGCGCCACTTCGATGCCTTCGAGCAGCACGCGGCGATACGCCAGATCCACCGTCAGCGGGCCGAAGGTCAGCGCCGCTTGTTGGGCTTCGCCCGCCGGTGCCTGACGCAACAGCGCACGTATCCGCGCCAGGAACTCCTGAATACCGAAGGGCTTGGTCACGTAGTCATTGGCGCCGCCATCCAGCGCTTCGACTTTTTGCCCCTCGCTGGCACGCACCGACAGCACCAGCACAGGCACCGTCGACCATTCGCGAAACTCGCGTAAAACCTGCTGGCCGTCCATGTCCGGTAAACCGAGGTCGAGCACCAGCAGGTCCGGCTTGTTCAACGCGGCCTGCGCCAACCCTTCGGTACCGGTGCCGGCTTCCAGCACTTTATAGCCTTGGGAAGCGAGGCTGATGCGCAGGAACTTGCGGATTTGCGGTTCGTCGTCGATGACCAGGATGGTCGCGGTCTGGCTCATGAGTTCACATCAACACAAAGAAGTGGCAAGAGAGTAACGCAAGCACGATCAGGCTTCACTTTCGGCTGTTAACTTTCAAAGGCTGGTTGCTCCTGCAACGGCAAGTGCAAGGTGATGCAGGTGCCGCGCCCTTCGATGCCATCGGCCACGCTGATCCGCCCACCATGGGCGCCCACCATGCCCTGACAGATCGCCAAACCCAGCCCGGTGCCCTGCCCGCCACGATCACCGCGCGCAGCGGTGTAGAACATGTCGAAAATTTTTGCCCGCTCCGCTTCCGGAATTCCCGGCCCTTCGTCGCTGACCGAGAAAAACAGCTCCTTGTCGTCCGCCCCGGCGCGCAGTTGCAAACGACCGTGGGCCGGTGAAAAGCGTGCGGCGTTCTCCAGCACGTTGATCAGCGCCTGCTCGATCAGCGCGGCGTGGACGTAAAGCAGCGGCAACTGCGCCGGAACATCAGTGCTGACTTGCAACGGTGCGAGTACCGCGCGCAAGCGACTCAGCGAACTGCCGACGATGTCAGCCGGCGACACCCAGTCCCGCGCCAGCTTCAGGGCGCCGTGCCCGAGCCGGGTCATGTCCAGCAGATTCTGGATGTAGCGGTCGAGACGTTCGGCTTCATCGCGGGTGCCTTCGAGCAATTCCCGGCGATCCTCCAACGGGATCGCTTCGCCGAGCGCCAGCAGACTGTCGATGCTGCCACGCATGGAGGTCAGCGGCGTACGCAAATCGTGGGACACCGACGCCAGCAAGGCACTGCGCAATTGCTCGGTTTCACCGTGCAGCCGCGCCGCTTCCAGATCATCCGCCAGTTGTGCGCGCGCCAACGCCTGCGCCAGTGGCTGGCTCAGCGCCGTCAACAAACGGCGGCGCTGGCCACTGAGGGTCTGGCCTTCTTTCGCACACACGCCCAGCAACGCCAGCGGTCCGTCCTCCACCGACAATGGCCACCACCACCAACGTCCGAACGGCAACGTACCGGTGCCGGCGCCAGCGGGTTGATCGTGTTGCCAGGCCCAATCGGCGGCGGCGCGCTCGGCTTCGGTGAATTCCAACGGGCCACCGGTTTCGACTTTCCAGCCACTTTGACCGTCACGATTGAGCAGGCACAGCTGCAAATCACTCCAGCCATCGAGGTGCTGGGCGGCCGCGCTGACCACGGCCTGACGGTCGGTGGCGGCGGTCAGTTTGCGCGACAGGTCGAGCAGCTCAGTGGTTTCTTCCTGGGTGTCGCGCAGCGCCTGCAGTTGTCGCCGTTGCCGCGCCGCAAGGTTGCCGGTGAGCGCGGCCATCAACAGGAAAAACAGCAGAGTCAGCACGTCTTCTTCGCGCTGGATGCTGAAGGAAAAATTCGGGGGGATGAACAGAAAGTCGTAGGTCAGAAACGACAGCGCCGCACAGACCAGCGCCGGGCCGAGACTGCTGCGCACCGCCACCAGCAGCACCGCGGCGAGGAACACCAGGGAGATATTCGGCAGCGGCAAAACGCTCGCCACCGCCCAGGCCAAGGCAGTGGCCAACACCGTCGCGACCACGGCCAGGGCATAGTCGAACCACACCAGCGCCTGCATGGAACGCTGGCGTGGTTGATGCTGTTCGTGATCGCTGTCGAGGACGTTGATTTCCAGCCCGCGGGCATTGCGCAACAAACGCGCCGCCAACCCGCCGCCGAACACGCGTCGGCGCCAACGTGGCCGCGACTGGCCGACCAACACCAGGCTGGCTCGACGTTCGGCGGCATGCTGGATCAGGGTTTTCGCCACCTCGCCGGCCCGCAGCAATACCACTTCGCCGCCCAGGCGTTCAGCCAGTTGCTGGGCGCTTTGCAGGCGCAGGCGCGATTGCTCGTCCCGCACGCTGCCGTTGTCCACATGCACCAGGCTCCAGGGCAGATGGCGACGCTGGGCAACACGGCTGGCATGGCGCACCAGTCGTTCGGCCTGGGCATCGCCATCGACACCGACCAACAAGCGACCGCGCACCGTCGGCGCCGCCTGGCCCATCTGGCGATAGCCCAGGGTCAGGTCGTTATCGACCTGTGCGGCGGCGGTCTGCATCGCCAGTTCGCGCAGGGCTGTGAGGTTGGTCTGGGTGAAAAACGCGTCGATGGCCGCCCTCGCCTGCTCCGGCACGTAGACCTTGCCGTCGCGCAGACGCTCAAGCAGTTCCCGTGGCGGCAAGTCGATCAGCAGCAGCTCGAAGGCTTCTTGCAGCACCCAGTCCGGGAGGGTTTCACGGACCTGTACACCGGTGATGCCGCGCACCTGATCGTTGAGGCTTTCCAGGTGCTGGACGTTGACGGTGGTGAACACGTCGATGCCGGCGGCAAGCAGTTCCTGAATGTCTTGCCAGCGTTTTTCATGGCGGCTGCCGGGCGCATTGGTGTGGGCCAACTCATCCACCAGCACCAGCTTCGGTTTGGCGGCCAGCAAACCATCGAGGTCCATCTCTTCGAGCATCACGCCACGGTATTCCGAGCGCACCAAGGGTTGCTGTGGCAAGCCGCCCAGCAGCGCTTCGGTTTCCGCCCGGCCGTGGGTTTCGACCACGCCGGCAATGACTTTCACACCCTGGCGCAGCTGGATGTGGGCCGCTTGCAGCATGGCGTAGGTTTTACCCACACCGGGCGCGGCACCGAGGAATACCTTGAGCCGGCCACGGCCATTGCGGGGCAGGTCTGCTAACAGCGCGTCGGCGCGGCCGGAGTTGCTCATGTTCGGGAATCTCTTTTTTAGATGTTCATGTAGTGGCTGTTCTGCCGTCTTCGCGAGCAGGCTCGCTCCCACAGGGGGACGCATGCCCATGTGGGAGCGAGCCTGCTCGCGAATGGGATCGCCGCCGATCTACAGGTTTTCCAGTGCCCGATTCAACTCAAGCACATTCACTACCGGTGGCCCCACCAGCGGCTGCTCGATATGAGCGTCGAGCAGGTTCTGCAGGGTTGCCACGGGCACATTCCTGGCCGCCGCAACACGCGCCAGTTGATAGGTAATCGCGGCCGGTGGCAAGTGGGGGTCGAGACCGCTGCCGGAGGTGGTGAGCATGGCCAACGGCACCGCCCCCTGGCCGGGCACCAGCAGCTTGTTGGCGTCGTCGATCACCCGAGTCGCCAGCGCCGGGTTGCTCGGCGACAGGTTACTTGCCCCGCTCGACACCGTGGCAAAAGCGCCGGCCGAAGGCCGCGGATGGAACCAGGCGTCGCCGACGAAATCCTGGGCGATCAGTGACGAGCCGCGGACCTTGCCGTCGGCATCGCGTAGCAGGCTGCCGTTGGCTTGGTCCGGGAAGGCGACCTGAGCCACGCCGGTCACCACCAGCGGATAAGCGACGCCGGTGATCAGGGTCATCAGGACCAGCAGGCTCAGGGCCGGACGTATCATTGTGGACATTTCAAAATCCTCGAATTCTCTAAAAACACACATCACCTGAGGCGAGGGAGCTTGCTCCCGCTCGACTGCGCAGCCGTCGTAAACCTGGTAAATGTGATGCGCCTGAACAAATGCGGTGTCTGGGTTAGGGCTGCTTCGCAGCCCAGCGGGAGCAAGCTCCCTTGCCACAAAAAGCCCCTCTCCAGCCACCCGCTACCCACTAAACCAGATGCAACGCCGTCAACAGCATGTCGATCGCCTTGATACCCACGAACGGCACCAAAATCCCGCCCAGCCCATAGATCAGCAGATTGCGCCGCAGCAACGCCGCCGCACTGGCTGCGTGCACCCGCACACCGCGCAGCGCCAACGGAATCAGCACCACAATGATCAGCGCGTTAAACACGATGGCCGAGAGAATCGCGCTCTGCGGACTGTTCAAGTGCATGACGTTCAAGACACCGAGTTGCGGGTAGATCGCCGCAAACAGCGCCGGCAAAATCGCGAAGTACTTGGCCACGTCGTTGGCGATCGAGAACGTGGTCAGCGCGCCGCGGGTCACCAGCAATTCCTTGCCGATTTGCACCACGTCCAGCAGCTTGGTCGGATCGCTGTCGAGGTCGACCATGTTTGCCGCTTCGCGGGCCGCTTGCGTGCCGTCGTTCATCGCCATGCCGACGTCCGCCTGGGCCAGGGCCGGGGCGTCGTTGGCACCGTCGCCGCACATGGCGACCAGGCGACCGTCGTTCTGCTCGTGACGGATGCGCGCCAGTTTTTTCTCCGGCGTGGCTTCGGCCAACACATCGTCCACGCCCGCCTCGGCGGCAATGGCGGCGGCGGTCAGCGGGTTGTCGCCGGTGACCATGACGGTGCGAATCCCCAGTTTGCGCAACTCGGCGAAACGCTCGCGAATACCGGGCTTGACCACGTCCTTGAGGTGGATCGCCCCCAGTAACTTACCGTCGGCGCAGACCAGCAACGGGGTACCGCCACTTTGCGCGATCTTGTCGATTTCCCGCGACAGGGCCGGGGCCAGATCAGCGCGTTTCATGCCGACAAAGGTCAGCAGCGAATCCACCGCGCCTTTGCGGTAGACGCGCCCGTGATAATCGACACCGGACAAACGCGTCTCGGCACTGAACGGCACGGCGGTCAACAACTCGGCGGCCGGTTCAGGCTGTGGTTGAGTAACACGCAGGTACTCGACGATGGATTTGCCCTCCGCGGTGTCATCGGCCAGCGAGGCGAACAACGCACCTTCAGCCAGCTCCTGGCTGCTCACACCCGGGGCCGCAACCACTGCAGTGCAACGACGGTTACCGAAGGTGATGGTGCCGGTCTTGTCCAGCAGCAGCACGTGCACGTCACCCGCCGCTTCCACCGCACGTCCCGACTTGGCGATCACGTTCAGGCGCACCAAACGGTCCATACCGGCAATCCCGATGGCCGACAACAGACCGCCGATGGTGGTCGGGATCAGCGTGACCAACAGCGCCACCAGGAACACCAGCGGCAGGCTGCCGTTGGCGAAGTGGGCGAACGGTTGCAGCGTGACAACTACCAGCAGGAAGATCAGGGTCAGGCCGATCAACAGGATGTCGAGCGCCACTTCGTTCGGGGTTTTCTGGCGTTTGGCGCCTTCGACCAAGGCGATCATGCGGTCCAGTGTCGACTCACCGGGGTTGGCGGTGATTTTCACCAGCAGCCAGTCAGACACCAGTCGCGTGTTACCGGTGACGGCCGAGCGGTCGCCGCCGGACTCGCGAATCACCGGCGCCGATTCACCGGTAATCGCCGCTTCGTTGACGGCCGCGATACCTTCAATCACTTCGCCGTCGCCGGGAATCATTTCCCCCGCTTCGACGCGCACCACATCGCCCTTGCGCAGGCTGGCGGCGGGCACCACTTGAAAGCTGCCGCTGCTGGTTTTGCGCCGGGCGCTCAAGCCTTCGCTGCCGGCCTTGAGGCTGTCGGCGCGGGCCTTGCCGCGCCCTTCGGCCAAGGCCTCGGCAAAGTTGGCGAACAACACGGTGAACCACAGCCACACGGCGATTTGCACGGCGACGAACGTCGGCACCGCCGTGTCGGGAATGAAGCACAGCACGGTGGTCAGGATCGCGGTCAGCTCGACCACCAGCATCACCGGCGCACGTTGCAATTGCCGCGGGTCGAGTTTGACGAAGGCTTGCACCAGCGCCGGGCGCCATAAGGCCGAGAACGCGGTTTTCGGTTGCTCCGGCGCCTTGGCGGCGGCGGGTTTGATTGCAGGCATATTCATGATGGATTCCTTAGAAGCCCATGCTCAAATGTTCAGCGATAGGACCCAGTGCCAAAGTCGGCAGGAAGGTCAAACCACCCACAAGCAAAATGGTCACGGTCAGCAGGGTCACGAACAGCGGGCCGTGGGTCGGGAAACTGTTCTGACTGATCGGTGCGGGTTTCTTCATCGCCAGGCTGCCGGCCAATGCCAGTACCGGGAGGATGTAGCCGAAACGACCGATCAACATGCCCAGGCCCAGCATCAGGTTGTGGAACGGGGTGTTGGCGCCGAAGCCACCGAACGCCGAACCGTTGTTGGCACCGGCCGAGGTGTAGGCGTAGAGCAACTGGCTGAAACCGTGGGCGCCGGGATTGGTTACCGAGGCCACCGGACCAGGCAGGCTGGCGGCAATTGCGCCCAGCACCAGTACGCCAATCGGCATGACCATCAAGGTCACCACCAACAACTGTACTTCCCTGGCTTGCAGTTTTTTACCGAGGTATTCCGGCGTGCGGCCAATCATCAGCCCGGCGAGGAACACCGCGATCAGCACGTTGAGCAACATGCCGTAGAGCCCGGCGCCGACACCGCCGAAGATCACCTCGCCGACCATCATGTTGACCAGTGCGACCATACCGCTCAGCGGGTTGAGGCTGTCGTGCATGCCGTTGACCGAACCGTTCGATGCCGCGGTGGTGGTTACCGACCACAGCACGGTGGCGGTGGTGCCGAAACGCGCTTCCTTGCCTTCCAGCGGCGCGGTCTGTTCGACGGCGGCGTTGTTCAGGGTCGGGTTCGGTTGGTACTCGGCCCACATGGAAGTCGCGCCGCCAATCAGGAACAGCGCCAGCATGCAGGCGATGATTGCGCGGCTCTGACGCAGATCCTTCACGTAATGGCCGAACGTGAACACCAGCGCGGCAGGGATCAGGATGATCGAGGCCATCTCGAACAGGTTGCTCCACGCCGTCGGGTTCTCGAACGGATGCGCCGAGTTGACGCCGAAGAAGCCACCACCGTTGGTACCCAGTTGTTTGATCGCGATCTGGCTGGCCGCCGGGCCGAGCGGGATCACTTGATCAACGCCCTGCATCGTCACCGCATTCACGTATTGCGCGAAGGTTTGCGGCACGCCTTGCCACACCAGGTACAGCGCCAGCAGCAGGCACAGAGGCAGCAGGCCATAGAGGGTGGCGCGGGTCATGTCGACCCAGAAGTTACCCAGGGACTGGCTGGACTTGCGACCGATACCGCGGCACAACGCAACCAGCACGGCGAGGCCGGTGGCGGCGCTGACGAAGTTCTGCACGGTGAGGCCGGCCATCTGGCTCAGGTAGCTCAGCGATGCTTCACCGCTGTAGGACTGCCAGTTGGTATTGGTCATGAAACTGACGGCAGTGTTAAACGCCTGCGTCCACTCCTGGCCCGGCAGATTCTGCGGGTTGAGCGGCAAGTGATCCTGGAACAGCAAAATCGCGAACAACAGCAAAAAGCCCGCGAGGTTGAACGCGAGCAAGGCCAGCGCGTACTTCTGCCAGCTCTGCTCCGCCTGCGGATCGACACCCGCCACGCGATAGCAGCCGCGCTCCACCGGGCCGAGAACCGGCGTCAACCAGGTGCGCTGGCCTTCCATGACCTTGTAGTAGAAGCGCCCGAGAAACGGCGCCGGGACCAACACCACCGCAAAAAACGCGAGGATCAGCCAATAGTCATAACTGTGCATATCCGCTCCTAGTTCCGGTCCGCGCGCAACAGCGCAACCAACAGATAAATGAACAGCCCCACTGCCAACAGCAGTGACACCCCGTCCAGAACGCTCATGGAAGTTCTCCGTGTTACGGCGTATTGCCGCGTGTGGAGTCATTGTCGGGAGGGAGGGTGTAAAGGAACGAGACCGAGGGTGTTGGCGGGGCATAAAGAATGCGTAAAGAGTGGGTTTATGCGGGGGTTACAGGATGTCGGACCTTATTCGCGGAGCCGGCATAATGGCTGAAAGGGCAAAATCAGATTACGGCTTCTATTGCACTCCCCCACGCATGCCGACAAGCTATGTACCTCTGTGTCATAGGCTCACTGCAAAAGGCTGGTCCACATGCGTATCCTCATCACCGGCGGTGCCGGTTTCATTGGCTCTGCTTTGGTTCGGGAGTTGATTCGCCACTCCAGCCATGAAGTACTTAATCTGGACAAGCTGACATACGCTGGCAATCTCGAATCCTTGACCAGTATTGCCCACGACACTCGCTATGAATTCGTCCAGGCAGATGTCATCGATCAGGCAGCCGTCAGTGCCGTGTTAGAAAGTTTCCAGCCACATGCAATCATGCACCTGGCTGCGGAATCGCACGTCGATCGTTCCATTGACGGTCCCGCGGATTTCATCCAGACCAACATCGTTGGCACCTACAGCCTTCTGGAGGCGACACGTGCCTATTGGCATACGCTTGCCGAGCCAGAAAAGAGCGCCTTCCGGTTCCATCACATTTCCACCGACGAAGTCTATGGCGACTTGCACGGGGTGGATGACCTGTTCACGGAAACGACACCCTACGCGCCTAGCTCGCCGTACTCCGCCAGCAAAGCCGCTTCCGATCACTTGGTCCGTGCCTGGCACCGCACCTATGGCCTGCCGGTCATACTGACCAACTGCTCGAACAACTACGGTCCCTTTCATTTCCCCGAAAAGTTGATTCCGCTAGTGATACTCAATGCCTTGGCGGGCAAGCCGTTGCCGGTATATGGCAACGGCCTCCAAGTACGCGATTGGTTGTTCGTAGAAGATCATGCCCGGGCGCTGATTAAAGTGGTCAACGAGGGTAGCGTCGGCGAGACCTACAACATCGGAGGGCACAACGAACAAAAGAATATCGACGTGGTGCGAGGGATCTGCGCCCTGCTCGAAGAACTGGCACCTGAAAAACCTGAAGGTGTGGCGCATTACGCCGACCTGATCACATTCGTCCAGGATCGCCCTGGTCATGACCTGCGTTACGCAATCGATGCCGGAAAAATCGAACGCGAACTGGGTTGGGTTCCTGAAGAAACGTTCAACAGCGGCCTGCGCAAGACAGTGCAATGGTATTTAAATAATCTGGAATGGTGTCGCCGAGTTCAGGATGGAAGTTACAAAGGTGAGCGACTCGGCGCGTTGAACCCAAAGGAAATGCTCGCATGAAAGGTATTGTTTTAGCGGGAGGCTCTGGAACACGCCTACACCCCATAACCCTGGGCGTGTCCAAACAACTCTTGCCGGTTTACGACAAACCGATGATCTACTATCCGATTTCGGTACTGATGCTAGCCGGGATCCGAGACATCTTATTGATCTCGCCCCCCCAGGATCTGCCTCAGTACCAGAATTTATTGGGTGACGGCAGCCAGTTCGGTTTGAGTTTTAGTTATGCTGAACAGCCGTCACCAGATGGTCTCGCCCAAGCATTTCTCATCGGTGAAAACTTCATAGGCAATGATTCGGTTTGCCTGATTCTGGGTGACAACATTTTCCATGGTTCATACTTTGGTGGGCAGTTAAAAAATGCAGCCAAGCGCTCATCCGGCGCAACCATATTCGGCTATTGGGTCAAAGACCCGGAACGTTTCGGCGTAGTCGATTTCGATCGGGAGGGACGCGCTGTTTCGATTGAAGAAAAGCCGGTAAACCCAAAATCTAGCTATGCGGTCACTGGCTTGTATTTTTACGACAACGATGTGGTCGAAATCGCCAAGTCAGTCAAACCTTCACCGCGTGGCGAGTTGGAAATCACTGATATCAACAATGCCTATCTAAAGCGTGGCGACCTCAAAGTCGAACGCTTTGGGCGCGGTTTTGCTTGGCTCGATACCGGGACTCACGACAGTTTGCTCGAGGCCTCTCAATATGTGCAGACGATTGAGCACCGCCAGGGACTCAAAATTGCCTGCCTCGAAGAAATTGCTTACATGAATACATGGATCAGCCGTGAAATGTTGTTGGAGCGTGCCCGTTACTTCGGCAAGACTGGCTACGGTCAGTATCTCGCGAGGCTGGCAGGAGAAGAACAGTCACGTGATTGATTACAATACGTGGACCATTGCGTTAAAAACGCTTGAATTGAGCTGATCCACTGACGTGAAAATTCTCATTTGCGGCCAAACTGGCCAAGTCTCTCGCGAACTTCAGCTGCGACTCGCGCCATCAAACAAGCTGTTTGCACCTGGTCGTGATCAGCTCGATCTAGCGCAGCCAGAGCAAATTCGCCAGCAGATTCGCAGCCTGTGTCCTGACCTGATCATCAACGCCGCGGCTTACACAGCGGTGGATCGGGCTGAGAGCGAACCGCAAACCGCCTTTGCCATCAACGCTGTTGCACCCGGCATCCTTGCCGAAGAAGCACGAGTACTCGACATACCGCTCATTCACTACTCTACGGATTATGTCTTTGACGGCAGTAAGGCAGGGACATACACAGAGGATGATATTCCCCACCCATTGAATGTCTATGGCACAAGCAAACTGGCTGGTGAGCTCGCTATCACAGAGGTGGCTGGAAAATACCTTATCCTGCGTACCAGTTGGGTCTATTCAACACATGGGCGCAATTTCCTGCTGACGATGCAGCGCCTGATGCAAGAAGAAAAAGAGTTGCGCATTGTTTCCGATCAGATCGGGTCACCGACCTGGGCAGGTACTGTAGCCGATAGCACTCACAAGATCATTGAGCGCTGGCAGACGGGTGGCGCCGGTAAATGGGGTACGTATCACCTGACCGCACGCGGAGAAACCTCTTGGTTCGGCTTCGCTCAAGCCATTGGCGAAGCTTTGCGCCAACAGGGCAAACCTTGCGCGAACTTGCTTCCCATTCCTTCCAGCGAGTATCCGACCGCGGCCGTTCGACCGCTTAACTCGCACCTCGATTGCAGTCGCTTGCAGCGTGAATGGAGCGTAGGTCAACCTAAATGGCAGGACGCGTTGCACGAGTGTCTGGCAGCGCAAGCCTAGTATATGATTGAAGAAGCTGAGAACTGCCCTTAAAAACTTGCCTTTGATCGCCATTGTGATTAAAGCCTGAATTGCTAGCCTTCAGAATCTACGCAACTGTCAACTGTTTATAACGTCAAAAATTTTAGCGGCCCGGAGCGTTACGTGAGCATCGAAAAGATCCAGTTCAACCGACCTTATATGACTGGCCGGGAATTTGATTACATTGAACAAGCAAAGCTAGGCAATAAATTGGCAGGGGACGGCCCCTTCACGAAGAAGTGCCACAGCTGGCTAGAAGAAAACACCGGATCAGCAAAAGCCCTACTTACGCATTCATGTACTGCAGCGCTCGAAATGGCCGCTTTACTGCTAAATATTCAGCCCGGTGACGAAGTCATCATGCCTTCTTATACCTTTGTCTCCACTGCAAACGCTTTTGTTTTAAGGGGCGCAGTTCCTGTATTCGTGGATATACGGGAAGACACTTTGAATCTCGATGAGCAACTGATTGAGGCAGCCATTACAGTTCGCACAAGAGCAATTGTCGCCGTCCATTACGCCGGGGTCGCTTGCGAGATGGACGCCATTCTCGAGATCGCCCGTCGTCATGGCTTGAAAGTTGTGGAAGATGCCGCCCAAGGTGTCATGGCGAGCTATAAAGGACAGGCATTGGGAAGTATTGGTGATCTGGGGGCTTTCAGCTTTCACGAAACCAAGAATGTGATTTCTGGCGAGGGTGGGGCCCTATTGGTCAAAGATCCTGCCTTGGCATTGCGTGCTGAAATCATTCGTGAAAAAGGAACGGACCGTAGTCGATTTTTTCGTGGAGAGATCGATAAGTACACTTGGCAGGAAGTGGGCTCTTCTTACCTACCGGGTGAACTGATTGCAGCATTTCTTTGGGCTCAACTGGAAGAGGCGGAAAATATAACTTCACGGCGCCTGGCGAGCTGGGACCGTTATCATCGTTTGCTGGCCGCGGCCGAAAACAAAGGCACCTTGCGTCGCCCAATCATTCCCACAGAATGCAAACATAACGCTCATATGTATTATGTTTTGCTAAACCCGGAAACTAATCGGCAAGCGGTACTGAACAGATTGAAGCAAAATGAGATTGATGCTGTTTTTCATTACGTACCGCTGCATTCTTCACCGGCCGGTCGACGCTATGGACGGGCACATGATTCGTTGTCCGTTACCCATCGGCAGTCGGAATGTTTAATTAGACTGCCGTTATGGGTAGGCCTAAGCGATGTGCAACAAGACAAAATCATAGAATGCTTACTGGAGGCTGCTAAATAATTCGCTGATTAAAAAAAGGCCTCTGCTTCCGGTGCCCATACAAAACTAGGCACCGGGCGTAGAGAAGTCCGATTCGGAACCACAAACAAAAATACTATGCATACCTGAATAGGAGACCGATAGGATCTGGGTTAAGTCCCTGAGTTACGAGCACTGAAGTAAATCCTGCCAATCAGCTCTTTTTTCAACTCAACACGAGCTCTCGTCAAACGCGTACCCAAGCTTTGCTCCAGGGTGATAGTGATACCAGCCATTTCATCATTTATCGGCCAAGCGGCACTCTCCCAACGGCAAAACACCCACTGACTGTCACCGGGTATTGTGTATACCTGATAGTGCAATGCCTTATTCATTGAAACTAATATCTCGATCGGAGAAATACCTGAGGGTGTATCAATGAGCCTAATCACTTTCTCAATTGGGGAAATTTCGCAGCGACTAGTAATCAAAGATTCATCAAAAGGAACTCGCATTTTGACGCTATCTTTATTCTCAACAAGCCCACCCTCATAAGGAACGCCTTCTAAATCAAAAAAGCAGGTGGCGATAGGTTCTCTGTGTACGGCCAAAGGCTGGCCTTTCTCCCACCAACTAAATACAAGATTTTTTGCCGTCATTTTGTTAATGGAAAAATTCAAATTTTGAATTGACTTTCCTTGCGCCCTTTGTGCGACAGCTTCCATCGAAGCAATTAACATATTCGCACCCTGAATATATTCTCTACTACCTTTTAAGCATAGCGACAATTCTTTAGATGTAATCACTGTAATTTCCTTAGATGCGCGGTCATATTAGCCCGGTGACTGATGGCAAAATTTCCGGAAACGACAGCCCCATCCCCTATATTGTTGATGACTACGGAGCCCATCTTTATTTGTGCGCCATCACCAATGATCAGCCCTTGGGCCACGGAGCAAGATGTTCCCATCCATACTCCCGTTCCCACTCGGGTCCTACCGGCAATAACCGTATTGCCAGAAATTACAGAGTTTCTTCCGATGACAGCGCCATGGCCGATATTGGTCATTATTCCAATCTGACAATTTTCTTCGATCGTCGTAGGCGTTTGAAACAGCGCTTTAGCAATTACCGCACCTGCCAAGATCTGGCAGCCTGCTCCAATCTTCACACCACCTTGGTGTTTAACAGTCATCAGAACGCCGCAATCGTCACGCAGCGTGATAAGCCCTTCTGCACCGAGGACTGCATTAGACCCAATGTAAACATTGTCCTCAATGACCACATTGTCTTCAATAACCGCGTTGGCCGACACTTCGACATGATCGCCGAGTCGTGCGCGAGGAGAGATAACCGCGCTCGGGTGAATTTTACAATTTTCTCCCATGACTGGCTGATCTGTCGCTCTACCGTCGATAACCAGAGCCATTTTTTGATAAAGACGGAAGAACTCCGTCCGTGGGTCATCACAAAAAATTAATGTTTTTTCCGTCGTCAGGCTTTCACCCCTGAGAGAGTTTGGGCATAAAATACATGAGACGTTACTGGTAGCTAGCGCGACTTGTAGATAGTGCAAATTTTGGCAGTAAACAAGCGACTCAGGAAGTACGGCATCAATTTCATCTAGATATACAAATCCGCCGCTATTGAGGACGCTTTCGCTCGAAAAGTAATCATGTGCTTGATATCTGGATTTCATGATCATTCCAAGTGTTCTTCGATAATCGGAAACTGACTAAGATTCGTCGCATTCTCTACAAGCCTGCCTAGATATTCCCCCTGAATACCCAATGCCAATAATATATTTCCCGTCAGGAATGAGATCAAAATTGCCAACGAGGCCCATCCCGGAACAGCATGATCTGTAAATAGAGTTCTCAGTGTTATGAAAACAGCAAACAAGATGCTCGAGATACTTACGATAAAACCCCAAATCGAAACGTAACGCAGTGGCAATAATGAATAATTCACGATCAAAAAAGAAATTGTCTTGAACAACTTCCCAAATGTGTAAGTACTGGATTCTCCATCTGCCCGAGCAGAATGGCGAATAGATACATTGGCCATCATCGAAACCGGCACCGAATTGAAAATCATCGCGGCAATATGCGGATGCGACCCTTGGTATTTCACTAATTGCCTGACCACCGCCAAGCTCATTGCTCGATAGCTGGAAAGTGAAAAGCCGGTTGGTTTTCCCATTATCCGGCTGACTAATTTTTGATTAAGTTGGGAAGCCACATTGCGCCATACACTGTGTTTCTTCTCAGCGACTGGAATTTTCCCAATAACAACGTGTTTACCAGCAACTAATTGCTCAATAAATAAAGGCAAGTCTTCTGGATAACATTGTAAATCGTCATCAATGGTTACAACATAGCGTTTGCTAGCATAACCCAAGCCGCAAAGCGTAGCGTGCTGCTGCCCCTTGTTTTTTGCAAAACGAATAACTTTGACACGCGAATCTTGCTCCCGTAGCGCCAACGCAACTGACCATGTTTCATCCGGGCTAGCATCATCAACAAGAATTATTTCCCAGTCGTTGCAAATTTTTTGCAGCACCTGGCTGGCTCTCTCGTAAAAGATAGCCAGCGTGCTCCCGCTTCGAAAAACGGGTACAACGAGGCTGATAGAAACGACATTGTTTACCACGTTAGGCCTCATCTCGATGTTCCGATTTTGTCACTGATTAGGCTGGCCACCTCAGTTCAAAACCGAGTCATTGTAATGGATATTGCTTCTGTAGAAGGGCTGACTTTGTTCTGCGCGCACGCCCCCAGTCGGTCGGCAAAAGTCCCGGAACGGAATCTTGCCAATATACTTCCGACCTAAGAGGTGACTTTTTTCGCCAGTAACAAAACCGATCCACCAAATGGTAGGCGAATGCCTAATTGTATTAACTTAAGCTCCACCTTCATAACAAACTCCAGTATCCGATTGGTTGTATCGGAAATATCAAATTCGCTGTTCTTTTCCGCGTTTTTTTGTCCGCCTCTCTGGCGTGATAGCCACATCAAAGGTACCAGCAAGCTCACGAACGACGTTACGTACTGCACGTCCAGTCCTGCTTTATGAACCCTGTCAACCAACTCTTTGCGAGTGTAACGGCGCACATGACAAGCCCGCTCATCCGCCTCTGACCACAACCAACGATGCTGCGGCACAGTAATCAGTAGGTGCCCCCCTTTTCGAAGGGCTCGAGAAATATTGGTGAGTACCGTTTCATCTTCATCGATATGCTCTATCACATCAAACGCGCCAATCATATCGTAGCGATCGGCATCGCTCATGAGTCGAGCGTCCATCTGTTCAAAGCTAGCCGATGGAATGCGTCGGCGTGCATGAGCCAAGCCTTCTTCAAAATACTCCGTACCAAACAGATCAGCGTCTGGAAACTCTCGAGAGATGCCATCCAACACGAAACCGGTACCACAACCAATCTCCAGGAAATTCTGGAATTTGACGTTTCGGGACTTCAGAACCCAGAGAATCAGCCGATTTCTGGCTCGAAACCACCAGTGCCGTGCCTCCGAAGACGCCAGCGAATCAAAAGCAACCTTGGGGAATGGTTTGTGTCCAGAGTTCATCGTATCCACTCTCTATTCAATTTGATTTATAGCGATGATTTTCCCGGAAGCCACTCCACAAGTAAACAACGGCACCGAATACTGCCGGGAGAAGGGCCATAAGTGAGTAGTTCACAAGCGAAACGCCGACAGCAATGTGAGGAGGAACGCCTATCATTGAGTAAAAATAAACAAAAAAACCTTCGCGAACCCCAAGACCACCGATGGTAATCGGGACTAATGTCAAAATAGCGATAACCGGATAAAGGGCAAAATGTTGCATAAAAGGAATATCGTAGCCGTAGGCACGAAAAACAAAGTAAACCACGGAGATAAGCGAACCTTGATAACAACTTATCAGAACAATAGAGGGCAACAGCGCTTTTTTGTAAGGAAAGTTAATTGCTCCGGCGTGAAGCTTTTCAGCATAACTCATTATCTTTTGGATAATTTGATATCGAGACTGAAAACCGCTGTACCAGCAGTGAATCCTCTCACTTACTAGAATGAACTGCGCTGTTACCGCGCCCAAACTTATAATCGCAACGAGAGTTACAAGTAATGAATAATCGCCTGACACCGGTAGAAATGGCAGCGCTACAATAGTGAATGCACAGAGCACAAGCAGCCCCATCATTCTCTCCACTACAACCGTGCTACCCGCAGCACCACGTTTTTGCGGGTTCCGTTGCTCTATGTAGAAAATTCGAAAAGCATCAGCCCCTTGCGATGAAGGCAGAATCAAACCCTGAAACTGGGATAGAAGGTTAATTTTCCAAAGCGTAATCAGGCGTTCATGTATTCCATTAAGCCGCAAAAAAACTTGCCATCGATGGACGGAGAGAAAAGTACTTAACGTCAGCGGGATCACAGCCGCAACCAAAATAAAATACCAATTAGAAATCTCTGCAACTAAACTTTCGAGCTTTATATCAAACCTGAAGATCAAAAAAATGCCAATGGCAAGGGCGACAAATAATTTGGCTATAATTGCAGGCATTATGAATGCTCAAGAGTGCAGACATCATCGACGGGCGGAATTAAGCCCCAAACATGGACAAAATAAAAAAGCAAAACTAGACCACCATTAGAGATAGTACGTAGTATAAGCCAGCATGCACTGGCCTATACCATTCTTTCAGACAAGCCTATCACTTAAATAATCAACAAACTCATTAATTGACCTAACCTTATCAAGATCACTGTCTGGAATTTCAATTCCGCATGAATCTTGGACATTCATCACAATGGTAAACATCCCCAAGGAATCAACACCTTGATCCGTAAGGCTTATATCCTCGCGAAGCTTTTCAGCATTCGGCACCGACGCATCGGAAATAGCTTTAATAACAATTTTCTTAATATCGACCACGCAAGCCCACTCCTAATTGATTTTTTTGCATGTTGAGAACTATTTAATACTAACAAACATGATGACAGCTTGTTTTTGGAAGGATTTTGCCACATTTTCCGTTCGAGGAACACCGGGAGAAAAATGCAATGGCTATCCCTTAATCAAACCATCATTGATCGTCAATTACGAATTGACCATTCCGATTGATTGGTACCCACCTTGTTCGCCGCTCAAATGCATAGTTTCCTCCTGTCGGGTAAACCGCGGGTCATAGATACTTGCAGCCAACGACTGGAACCTGCACGGGCACATGGCACGCCCCTCCGCCCTGCCCTCAACTAGTGCGCGAAATGTAGAAAATTAGAGTCTATCATCCTTGATACGACAGCTTTAAGCCCTTTACGACTGCCATCACAACACTGGCACGCCCACTGCAAACGCCCTCCCCCGAGCTTTCCAATCCGTTCAGGGAGCAAACGCATGAACACACAACTCAAACCCACGCTGGGAACGCTACACCTGTGGGGCATTGCGGTCGGGCTGGTGATTTCCGGGGAGTATTTCGGCTGGAGTTATGGCTGGGGCGTTGCCGGCACGCAGGGTTTTCTGGTGACCTCATTCATGGTCGCCACCATGTACACCTGTTTCATCTTCAGCTTTACCGAGCTGACCACCGCCATTCCCCATGCGGGCGGGCCGTTTGCCTACAGTCGTCGGGCCTTTGGCGAGAAAGGCGGATTGATCGCCGGGCTGGCCACCCTAATCGAATTCGTCTTCGCCCCGCCGGCCATCGCGTTGGCCATTGGTGCCTACCTCAATGTGCAATTTCCCGCCCTCGACCCAAAGCACGCGGCGGTCGGTGCCTACATCGTGTTCATGGGGCTGAACATTCTTGGTGTGAAGCTGGCGGCAACCTTTGAACTGGTGGTCTGTGTACTGGCCGTGGCGGAGTTGCTGGTGTTCATGGGCGTGGTGGCGCCGGCCTTCAGCTTCAGCAACTTTGCCCTCAACGGCTGGGCCGGGTCCGATGTGTTCGGCGCACCGGCGATTGCCGGAATGTTCGCGGCGATCCCGTTTGCGATCTGGTTCTTCCTTGCCATCGAAGGCGCGGCCATGGCTGCCGAAGAAGCCAAGGACCCGAAGCGCACCATTCCAAAGGCCTACATCAGCGGCATCCTGACACTGGTGGTGCTGGCCATGGGCGTGATGTTCTTTGCCGGCGGCGTCGGCGACTGGCGCACCCTGTCGAACATCAACGACCCGCTGCCACAAGCAATGAAAACCGTGGTCGGTGAAAACTCCGGCTGGCTGCACATGTTGGTGTGGATCGGCCTGTTCGGCCTGGTCGCAAGCTTCCACGGAATCATCCTCGGTTACTCGCGGCAATTCTTCGCCCTGGCCCGCGCGGGTTACTTGCCGGCGTCGCTGGCCAAGTTGTCACGCTTCCAGACACCGCACCGGGCGATCATTGCCGGCGGCGTGATCGGCATCGCGGCGATCTACAGCGATGGCCTGATCAATCTCGGCGGCATGACGCTGACGGCGGCGATGATCACCATGGCGGTGTTCGGCGCCATCGTGATGTACATCATGAGCATGCTCAGCCTGTTCAAACTGCGTAAAACCGAACCGAACCTGGAGCGCACATTCCGCGCGCCCTGCTACCCACTGGTGCCGTTCATTGCACTGCTGCTGGCAGTGGTGTGCCTGGTGGCCATGGCCTGGTTCAACACGCTGATCGGGCTGATCTTCCTCGCGTTCATGGCGGTGGGTTTCGTGTACTTCATGCTCACGGCGCAACTGCGTGCGGACGCACCGGCGGATGCGATGTTGACCGGTCTGTGATGCAGCACGGGTGATCCTGGCATATCAGGCATAGAATGGAGTCATTGCGATGGAACCCTTGGGAAATCACATCGCTCAAAATGATATGCACGAGCACATGGCGAAACCTTCGCCATGTGACCTGCCTTCAAGGAGAGTCCCATGCCCTGGTATGCCTGGTTAATTCTGGTGATAGCCATTGGCTCTATCGTTGGCGGTTTGATGATGCTGCGTGACACCGCCAACAAGGTTGAGCTGACCGATGAACAGCGCAAACGCGTCGCCGAACGCAACGCGGAAGCGGACGCCAAGGAAGCGCAGGACCGCTGACAAACAACTGTGGCGAGGGAGCTTGCTCCCGCTGGGTCGCGCAGCGGCCCTTGAAGTCCCTCGCACATTTTTTGCGCCCGCTGCGCGGTCGAGCGGGAGCAAGCTCCCTCGCCACAAAAGCGTTTCTATTTCTCCCAATCGGCCTTGGCAATGTGCAAGCCATGGAGTCCTTTATAGGCCGCGCGTTCCGGCTGACTCCAGCCCTTAAGCAACGAATCCTCCAACCGATAAATCTCCACCCCAAGCGGGCGACACACGCTTAGCGGATCCTGCGCGTCCGGCCCCCACATCGCCAGTGACAAGTCTCCGCCCGGACAGGTCGAGAGCGCGCACAGCAGATCGATCTCGGCAAAAAACTCCAGATAGTCACCCTTCTGCGCCGGACAAGCTTTCATGAAGTACATGTCGTCGTGGTTCAGGCCCGTGCACTGGAAAATGTTCAGCACGTCATGCACATCGAATTCGGTCAGGCCGTGGGGCAATACCGCACGGGTCAGGTTGGAGTGACAGTGATGATGGAAGTCTTCGCCAGTGAGCATTTTATTCACATAGGGATCACAGCGCGTGCCGAGCAAATCGTGCAGGCGACCGCCGTGTTCATCGATGCCATAGCCGGCCAGGCTGTCATCGGTGATGGTTACCAACGGTCGCAGAAACGGCAGGTTCGACCACAGTCGATCGTGAGTGCTGACATGGGCGCCTTGCAGCTGCCGGGTACGTGACGCCCACAACCGTTCGCGGGGATCGTGGGCATTCCAGACGTTGAAGTCACCCACTTGCGGGCCAACAGGCGTCGTGACCCTGAACACATGCCCGGCGGGAACCTTCCAGGCGCGACCGGTGCGGATCGGCACTTCGAACGACTCGATCAGCGTGCGTGCGTCCTTCGCATCGCGCACCCGCTCATAGAACGCTTTGTCCACCTGCAGGGCCGAACCTTTGCTCACTTGATAGGCCGCCGGATAGTCTTTGTACATGCAAGTACCCCTCGATCAGTGATGTGAAGATGCAACCAGAGTAATCACTATTCGTGCCAGGACTCGAACGCGTTCGAACCAAGATCCACGCATCTGCATGCTTTTTAGAAGTAGAAGTACAGTCACCATCCAATTTTCATTGGTTACTATGGGGGGCATTGATGTGGAGATATCAGATGCGTTACTCGCAGGACCATAAAGCCCAGACCCACCAACGCATCATCAAGGAAGCTTCAGAACGCTTTCGCCGTGACGGTATCGGCGCGACCGGCCTGCAACCATTGATGAAGGCGCTGGGCTTGACTCACGGTGGCTTTTATTCGCACTTCAAGTCCAAGGACGAACTGGTGGAAAAGGCGCTGCAAGAAGCAGGCAAACAGGTGGATGGGTTATGTGCCCAGATATTCGCTTCGGATCGCCCGCTGGAAGTATTCATCAATACCTACTTGTCCGAATGGCACCAGACCTCGCCCCATGAAGGGTGCCCGCTGCCGACCATGTCGTCGGAACTCGGCATGCGCGGGCAGCCGAGTCCCACTTCCGATGTGGTGCTGAATGCGCGCCTTCAACAAATTCAGGACACGCTTGCGGGTGAAAACACGGTAGAGCGCAGCATCGTCATCATGTCGACACTGGTGGGTGCTTTGCTGCTTTCGCGCAGTGTCGAGAACCGCGAGCTGGCCCAGCAGATTCTCGACGTCACGCGCACCCACTTGAACCAGTCCGAGACTAGTCCTTCCAGCGTTTGAACAACACGCTGGCATTCACCCCGCCAAAGCCAAAGCCGTTGGACAATGCGTACTCGATGTTCATCGGCCTGGCTTTACCGTGAACAATGTCCACGCCTTCGGCGGCAGGGTCCGGATTATCGAAATTCAGGGTCGCCGGTACGATCTGGTCCCTAATTGCCAACAGGGTGAAGATCGCTTCAATCCCCCCCGCCGCACCAAGCAAATGCCCGGTTGCCGATTTGGTCGATGTCACCGCAATCTTGTTATCCGCACCGAACAACGACTTGATCGCCGCCAACTCTCCGAGATCCCCAACCGGTGTTGAGGTCGCATGGGCATTCAGATGCTGAACCTGTTCCGGCGAGATACCGGCCTGAGCCAACGCCAGCGACATCGCGCGACGTGCACCACTGCCATCCTCCGGGCCTGCGGTCAGGTGATACGCATCTGCGGTGGTGCCGTAACCCACCAGCTCCGCCAGCGGTTGGGCACCTCGGGCCAAGGCGTGTTCCAGTGACTCGATCACCAGCAAGCCCGAGCCCTCCCCCATGACGAAGCCATCGCGCCCACTGTCGAACGGCCGCGAGGCGCGCTCCGGGGTGTCGTTGTAACCACTGGACAACGCACGCGCCGCTGCAAAGCCGGCAAGACTGACCCGGTCGATCGCCGCTTCGGTACCACCACACACCGCGATATCCGCTTCACCGGAACGAATCAATCGCGCCGCATCGCCGATCGCCTGCACCCCGGCGGCACACGCCGTCACCGGCGCACCCAACGGCCCCTTGAAACCGTGCTGAATCGACACGTGCCCCGCTGCCAGGTTGACCAGAAACGATGGAATGGTGAACGGTGACAAACGCCGTGGGCCACGGCTGTCTGTTGTGCGCACGGCATCGGCAATCGCACCGAAACCACCCACACCCGAGCCGATAATGGTCGCCGTACGTTCCTGGGCGTCGGCAGTCTGCGCCTGCCAACCGGCCTGCTCCAACGCCTGACGCGCCGCTTCCATGGCGAACAGAATGAAACGGTCCATCTTCTTCTGTTCTTTGGGCGGCGTTGCCCGGTCCGGGTCGAACCCCGCTTCGGCATCGTCCGCCACAGTCGGCACCGCACCACCGACCTTGGCCGGTAAATCGGCGACCACCGCATCCGGCAGGTTGCGCAACCCGGAACGCCCGGCCAACAGGCGTGCCCAGACCGCTTCGACCCCGTTACCCAGCGGAGACACCAGGCCCATCCCCGTTACAACCACTCGACGATCACTCATACCGCAACTACCTCATGCCGATTGACGGCGCTCATTTGTAACGCGCAGCGGCCTGGCTTTTGGAAAGGTTCGGTGCCATGACCAGACGTGCCGCGACAAAAGCATCCCAGTCGGCAGCATTTGGCAGTGACGGAATGGTCACCAGCTCACCTTGATCCAGGCCCGACAACGACGCGTCGACCATTTCACCCGCTTCCATGACCATCTCCGCCGGAATCTGCGTAGCGTCGATTCCGGAGCGCTCCCAGATTTCGGTACGCGTCACGCCGGGCAGCACAGCCTGAACCTTGACCCCGGTGCCATCGAGCTCGGCGTTCAAGGATTGAGTCAGGCTCAACACATAAGCCTTGCTGGCGCTGTAAGTGGCATTGAAACGCTCGGGGAACAACGCCACCACCGACGCAATATTGATAATCGTGCCGCGGCCAGCCTTGGCAAAACTGGCTGCTGCCGCCGAGGCCAAACGAGTGACCGCCGTGACGTTCAGCTGAATCATTCGCTCCAGCAGGTCGGTATCGGCATTGGCCAACAAGCCATCCGCCGCGACACCCGCATTGTTCAGCAGCAGGCTGATGCTGGAATCGCTGCGCAGACGCTGCTCAAGCTTGAGCACGTCGTCCTTCTGCGTCAGGTCCGCTTTCAACACTTCGACCTGAACACCGTACTCATCCCGCAACGTGCTCGCCGCTTCCTCCAGCCGCTGCTGATCGCGAGCGACCAGCAACAGATCAAAACCACGCGCCGCCAGACGCTGCGCATACACCGCGCCGATACCGGAAGATGCACCAGTGACGAGGGCCGTGCCTTGGGACTGAGTAGAAGTCATGACTATGCTCCAGGGAAATGCTTGAAGGGAAAGCCAAGCGCCTGAGGCTCAGGACGCTTCGACGGAAATCGAATTAATTATAGGCATAATTTAAGCAGCGTATGATAGCCATAATTTAAATAGAGCCGACAAAAGGCAAATCCTCGCAGCTGTGGCCAGAATGCAAAAAGGCCGATCAATGACCGGCCCCTGGCGCTGACTTACAAGCTTAGTTCACCTCTAGCTTCTCGCGATTTTTATCCAGAATGGCTTTGCCAATTCCCTTCACCTCGAGCAGTTCGTCAATGGACGCAAAAGGTCCATTGGTTTCACGATACGCAACAATCGCCTTGGCCTTGGCCTCTCCCACACCGGCCAACTCGCGTTGCAAGGTGGGTGCATCGGCAGAATTCAAATTAATCTTACCGATTTGCTCTTTTGTTGACACCTGATGTGCCATCGGAGCAGTTTCACCCTCCGACTTTGCCGCAGGCGCTGCAATCCCTGCAGCTGAGAGAGTGGTGAGTAGGGCAAAAACCAAGGAAGAGATAAAGCCTGTACGCATAAATGACGCTCCATGACATTGATTTTGGAAGCAGCTTTCCGAAGCTGCTTCCTTAATTTAGGCACTGGATGAGCGTTGTCAAAATTGAGGTGGTAACAGAGTGTGAGGAATCAGCGAGCGTCAAAAAGTTGATCTCTCCTTCTCTCACATTGAGCCATATAGGGTGACAGGCCGCACGAAAGACAGACACTAGTCCCATCCACGTACTTCACTAAGTCCTCAAGTAGTGGTAGCTTTACCCACTTTTTTGTCGTGCAAGCCGGACTTCTCCATGAACAAAGCGTTAAAGGAACACTTTCAACTTCTAATGCCTATGGTGTTTATCTGCGCCTTGCTTAGTGGAATATTCTTACCAATTTACTCAGATGAAGTGGTAACGAAATTTAAGATTGCACGCTTTTTTCTAGAAGAAGGGCAAATGCTATCATTTTTCCCACAATGCACGACTACTGTCGGCCACGAAGTAGCATGGGTTTTTTATCCAGCCGCAGCTTTGATTTCTTCTATTTACGCCTATTTGGGCCCGTTAGGTTTACGAATTAGCGGAATTGCACTTGCGTTAATTTGGTTCGCACTTTTGGCGTACTGGTGCTTAAGGCAGTCGAAAAATAGCTGGAGTGGACACTTTACACTGCTGGCAGCCCTCGGTTCACTCGGCGTATTACCGTATCTTTGGGTGCTATCCCGCCCCGAACAGTTCATGTTCCTGCCCATTCTAATTTTCTGCATCGCTGCGATGCACCCGCCGATAAATGTTGGGAGGTGGCAACAGGTAGGCGGCACCATTGCACTGGCGGTGCTTGGATCAGTATTTTTCTATGCACACTCTAAAACTATTTTTTTCACACCCTTTTTCTTAGCATCCGCATGGATTAGCACAAGAAATTTTAACGTATTTCTTCGTACCGCACTGATTATTTACATTATAGCTTTGAGCGTACAAGTATTGCGCAATGCAAGTTTACTAGGTGGGTGCACCGATGCACCTGCCATTCAGGCAATGCTAAACGCAAACAGTTTAATGCCAAGTCAATTATTGAAGGATCCTTATACTTTTTTCTCCCTGATCTGGGAAAACACCATACAGTTCCCCCATCGCCTGCTTGTACACCTCACCTTCACCCCAGACTTCCAATCGGGTTGGCTACCGCCATTATCCGATGACAACGCGTTATTAAGATGGATCAACCCGCTTATCTATTACACTCTTTTCCTGTTGGTGATAGGCACCCATTTATTCGCACTAGGGATAGCTCTAAAATCTCTAGTGCAGCGCAACATATCAAGCGCCACTCTTTTAGCCGCACTGTTAGCCGCGGCTGACCTCATAAACATTATGCTTTTCAAGCTTCAAAATTTTTATGCTGGGACCCAATACATACCGATCTCGATAATAATACTAGCATTACTACTTCCAAAAATATTAGAAACATCAAAGTACGCAACATTCAATACAGGCATTCGAATAGCTCACGTATTTATAACCGGACTGTCGCTCACATCTCTATTCATTTTATTTTATTCAATAACCCCAACATTAATCAAAAATTCTGATTATGAATACGCATCCATCCCCGGGCAACCTTTATCTATACCCGTAATGGGAGTGGAGAACCACATCAAATCAATTCAAGAATTAGGCAAACTTTGCCATATACCAGAAAGCAATGCGAAGCACGTAGTAGTCGATCATATGACTTACTTTCATTACCTGAAAGACAAAAGTCCTACGCATGTTCTATACGTATCAGAGTTAGGATACGGCGGCGATCTTACCGACGGAAAATTACTGCCCTTCTTAAAAAAACAAAATAGCCCGGGCATAATAACCAGGTGTGAATGGATGCCTAAAGACTTTAAGAATAACCAACAAAAAAACGATCGTGGTTACTGCTGCATAAACTTAAACAATCAGTAGCTAGAAACAACGTAATTGCTCCATGAAGCCCACATTTGAAGCCGTCAGTTGAAAACCGATGCTGTGCTCCCGATCTCTTCTGGAGCCAGCAGCTCAAGATGCATCCAGACGCCGCGACGGAACCTTCTGCGCCCTGCTGGTCGAGTAGTCAAACAAGATAACGGGATGATTCGGTGGCCCACCGGTTTGCACCCACATCCACCATTGATTGGTGGGCTCTCGATCTGGCTCTTTCATTACCTGGACACGCGTTTCATCGCAGTGGTTGACGTGGCTCTCCAATAGCCGGTCGCGCATCAAATTAAGCAAGGGCTGCTGGTGTTCACTGCACTGGATAATCCAGCGCCCAAGGTATCGACGCCGTGGCGACTGAGGACTTTTTCGAAGCGCTGAAGTGGCAAACCGTCGTCGTATTTGGTTGTGAGCAACATCGCTAACACTCTAGGCCTGGCTATGCTTTTTTCGAAATGAAACTGAACACTCATTTAGGCGAGAATGCTCGCCATAGAGGAGTCTGATGACCAAATACCGTTCCTTTTCTGCTGAATTCAAACGCGAGGCCGCCGGCCTCGTGCTCGATCAAAGCTATAGCCATATCGAAGCCTGCTGCTCGCTCGAATAGTCGAGTCAGCTTTTGCGTCGCTGGGTCAATCAGCTGCAGCAGGAGCGCAATGGCGTCACTCCGCAAAACAAAGCGCTGACGCCTGAGCGGCAGAAAATATAGGAACTGGAAGCTCGAATCGCCCGCACTGAGCGGGAGAAATCCATTTTAAAAAAGGCTACCGCGCTCTTGATGTCAGAAGAGTACAAGCGCACGCGCTGATTGATCAACTGAATACCCAAGAGAGGGTCGATTGGCTTTGCGCAGTCCTTGATGTCACCCGTTCGTCTTACTAAGCCCAACTCCTCAGGCGCGGAACTCCAGACGTTGAGCGGCTTCGGTTGCACAGTCGGTCAGATCGGTTTTGTTCCAGCAACTGAACTGGTACGGCACCTGGCAAACGCTGGCATATTCTTCGCCACCAGGACTTGGGTCTGCCGTCAAACAGCCAGTTGCGGATGGTCCAAGCTATGGCGATCTGAATGACTACATTTTCGTCGCGGGCTTCGCCCCATATGGTCCGCGCGAGGATGCCGCGATTTTTTCCGGTAACTGCCATCACTTTTCTCCAGAAAAAAAACACCCGATCAATGGCGGGAAACGTTGGTGGTGCTGGTACGATGCGCGGCGCCCAAGCGGGGCTTTTTTTTAAATGGATATCTCAACAATGACCGCCCTTTCTGAAGCGCCCCTGCCGGCGCTAGACAAACAGCCCATACACCCGAAATACCGGCCCGACATTGACGGACTGCGCGCGATCGCGGTTCTATCTGTGGTCGCGTTCCACGCTTTCCCATCCCTAATACAGGGTGGTTTTGTTGGCGTAGACGTATTCTTCGTGATCTCCGGATTTCTTATCTCGAGCATAATTTTCGGAAGTCTTGAAAAAAACAGGTTCAGTTTTTTAGACTTTTACACCCGTCGAGTTAACCGAATTTTCCCCGCGCTTTTACTTATGCTCGCTGCAACATGGGGATTCGGGTGGTTCAGCCTGCTCGCTGATGAGTACACACAGCTGGGCAAACACATTGCCGGCGGAGCTGCGTTCGTATCGAACTTTGTGCTATTGGGGGAAGCCGGCTACTTCGATAATAGTGCTGAGACCAAACTGCTTTTGCACTTGTGGTCGCTCGGTATCGAGGAACAGTTCTATCTCGTTTGGCCACTGATGGTTTGGGCAGCATGGAAAATACGAGTCAACGCGTTAATCCTGATCGTCCTTGTAGGCGGAATATCATTTGCCCTGAACATTTTAAACGTGCACTCCGATTCCGTTGGGACCTTCTACTCCCCTCAAACACGTTTCTGGGAATTGCTAGTAGGTTCGTTGCTGGCTTACGTTACCCTGCACAAGCATCAACACTTCCAAATCTGGAGAGAAATAAGCGGCCAGACGGCCCGAAACATCTTGTCTATAACAGGGTTGACGCTTCTTGCCACCGCCTTCGCATTGACCACAAAGAGCAATCAATTTCCCGGCTGGTGGGCGGTGCTGCCAACGCTCGGTGCCGCACTGATCATCAGTGCCGGACCATCCGCATGGCTCAACAAAAATGTGCTATCCAGTCGACTGTTTGTCTGGTTCGGGCTGATCAGCTTCCCGCTTTATCTGTGGCACTGGCCGCTTTTGACTTTTGCTAGAATCATTAACAGTGGCACCCCATCAATAGAAATGCGCTGTAGTGCGATTGTAATTGCCATTGTACTGTCTTGGTTAACCTATCGACTGATAGAGCTACCGCTTAGAAATATTTCATCGAAAGTTCGGGTGGTTTTTTTTCTTGCCTTCATGGGCGCGGTTGGAACCATAGGTTATATCACGTTCACAAGCGGGGGATTGACCAGCCGGCCTACGGTGCAAAATTCAAAGGCCATTAACGAACAGTTTGTGGCCACCACTGGATGGAAATATGCAAAAAATGATACATGCCTAACTCGTTACAATTTTGAGTACGCTAAAACACTTCCATGGTGGTTCTGTTCTACCAATAGGGATCAACCTCCAACGACCGTGATCATCGGTAACTCCTATGCAAACCACCTATACCCAGGAATTATCCATGCAACTCCTGATGCCACTGTTTTATCCATGGGCACTTGCGATGCTGGTCATATTGTAAATGCCGAGTTCCCTGGGAACCCTTGCTCGCTCGATAGCCCGAAGCGGCAAAATGAATACATTGATAACATAATAAAATCGTCCGGAACTGTAAAAACTGTAATTATCAGTGGGATCACTCTAGTAGACGATGAAAGTTATGCTGAGAAGCTTTCCTCTCGGATATCCTACATGGATAAACTGGGAATAAAAGTAGTAATTTTCGTGCCACATTTCACACTTGGATATAATCCCAGAGCTTGTTTTGCACGCCCATTCAAATCACCCGAGAAGGACTGCAAATTCGGCCTTGTAGTTCGAGAGCGCTTGCTACATATTTTTAATGGACTTGCAGCGAAAATAACCAAACACAATCCAAACGTTTTGTTTTATGACCAAAACGAAACTTTTTGCTCCAACAGCGGATGCTCAATGGTTATTGATGGAATGCCTGCCTATCGGGACGAGTATTTCCACTACTCTGAATACGCCAGCGACCAAGTTGGTAAAAACTTCATCAAATGGGCTGAGAAAAACGGAGTTAAACTAGACTAGGCTTAACGCATTAGGACGCCAGCTACCGTCACTGGCGTCCGACCTCCGTACATAAACATAATATGATGCGTCACTTTACCCGTTTCGACTCTAGAACGCTTTCAATCTCTAAGTTTTACTCATAAAGCTCTTCAAGGTCCGACCCTACATATGGGTCTTGAGGTAAAATAAAAACAATTTCAATCTTTCCATGAATTCCATATTTTAAAGGGGTGCAAGCCATCGATGGATTTACGAAAGTCGACGGGCTTGGGGGTAGAGGTAAATTTTTCGACTTTTGCGTCGGGACACCAGAGTTCCTGCTAAACAAAGCGAAAAATAATGCATCTAAATGACGTCGCATCAATCAATTGAAAAAGCAGCTTCATTCAAAGCTGCCTTCAATGTTGTCAGTGGATGTAAGACATCAGTAACCGTATTATTGCGATCTTTCAATCAATCAAGGTTCGAGGCGACGTTGCTGGTAGATCCAGTCAACGATATCTCCATCGGGGGTATAACCACTGACGGTCTCTCGCAATAACTGTCGTACATGAGAATAGTCGTCTTGCTCAACGGCCTTCAACAGCTCGCTAAGCCTCGCTTTCAGTACCTCCCAGTTTAGATAGTCTTCGTTGGCGGTCATGATCATCGGGTGCTGAGTAGCCGCTACGTTATCACCAATAAGCAGCTCTTCATAAAGTTTCTCGCCTGGACGTAGCCCAGTAAACTGAATGGAAATGTCACCTTGCAAGTTCTTCTCCGACCTAACACTTAAACCGGAGAGATGGATCATTTTCTCTGCGAGCTCGACGATTTTAACGGGTTCGCCCATATCTAGCACAAACACATCCCCGCCCTGCCCCATTGAGCCGGCTTGAATCACTAATTGCGCAGCTTCCGGAATTGTCATGAAATAACGGGTGATTTTAGGATGGGTTACCGTCAAAGGCCCACCTGATTTTATCTGCTTATGGAACAGCGGTATAACCGACCCAGAAGATCCCAACACATTACCAAAGCGAACCATTGTAAAACGAGTTTTGTTCACCTGAGACACGTTAGTCTTATCGCCAAACATTACCGGTGCTACTTCTCGGCTCAAAGCTTGCAGCGTAAGTTCCGCCAACCGTTTGGTACTACCCATAACATTAGTGGGACGAACAGCCTTATCTGTAGAAATCAGCACAAAGTTCGATACACCCGCTTGAAGAGCTGCCTGAGCAGTATTCAATGTACCAATAACGTTGTTCAATACTCCTTCAGCGATGTTATGTTCGACCATCGGGACATGTTTGTACGCTGCTGCGTGATACACCGTATTCACATGCCATGTCTTCATAACATCCAGTAGTTTGCCCTGATTACGAACAGAACCGAGAATCGGTAACAAACGCACCGAAAGAGATTCACGTGCGATACGTTGTTCCAGTTCCGCCAGAATGCTGTAAAGATTGAACTCACTGTGTTCGAATAATAAAAGCGTAGTAGGCTGCAATGACAGAATCTGACGACAAAGCTCAGAACCAATAGAACCGCCGGCTCCAGTGACAAGAACCGATTGGTCTTTGATGCAATGTTCAAGCAAATCGGCCTGCGCTGGCACTGTGTCCCGACCGAGCAAATCGGCGATATCGACTTCCTGAATGTCATCTACCTTTACCCGGCCGCTGGCAAGGTCCATAAAACCAGGAACGCTGCGTACGTGTAGCGGGAATCTTTCCAGAAAGCCAAGAATTTCACGACGTCGTCCACGATTGGCCGACGGCACCGCCAACAGTATTTCCTGAGCTCCAGTGTCGTCTATCATGCGTTGAATATGCTTGGGTTTATAAACCTGCAAGCCAGAAATCACGCGATCTACAATGCTTTTATCATCATCAATAAATGCTACCGGGCGCATCGCCCGCCCCATACGCAAGGCAGCAACCAACTGATTACCTGCGGCGCCGGCACCATAGATCGCGACACGAGGCAGTCCGTCGTTCCGATTGGTAAATGGCACATGCTGAGCAGCTGCAAACCAATCCCCGAGAAAGTATTGGCGCATGGCCAGGCGTAACCCGCCGACCATAATCAGACTTAGCCACCAGTAGTTAAAAATTATTGAACGAGGTACAACATATTGATGGTTGCTGTACCAATACACGACAACCCCAAGGATTAGCGAAGACAGGGTAACTGCTTTGATAATCGCTATGAGCGCATCGTTACCGAAGTACCGCATGACCGCGCGGTACATTCCGAATCGGATGAAAAGAGGTATGGATACAATTGGCGCAGACACAAACAACCAAAAGTGCTGAGTAAAGGGATTGACCATTTCGTCAATACCCAAGCGAACGATAAACGCCATCCACAAGGATAGCCAGACAAGCAGGCAATCGGTGATGACTTGTAAAATGCGCTTACGTCGCCGCGGAAGGCTTAACAAATATGCCCGTATATTATCCATAAGCCTATTTCACACTCCTGAACGCTTCTAGCTCTGAATAACTAATGTCAGATATTCAGATATTTGAACACTGGAACAGCGGTTATAACCCCATCAACTGGAAAGAAATGCACTTTAGGCTTTCTCCAGTTCGCCGGCGTGAAACTTGATAGCGAGCGAAATGAGGGGAACATAGGCTAATACCAGACCAAGCAAACCATTGAGGCCAAAGACTCCAACACACAGAGCAATCGGAAGCAACCAAACCATATTAATGACCACTACACCGAGCGTCACCGGCAGATGTCGCCCGACTTTACGTGAGGCAAACTGATAGCCATGGCTGCGATGCGCTTCATAAACTTTATCGCCCCGGATAAGGCGCCGAATGAGGGTATAGGTCGCGTCAACAATGAATACACCTAGCAGGATCAACCAGGCCCAGAGCAGCTGCGACGACACCCAGGCTGCCTGAATCGAAATCGCACCGAGCACTACGCCTAAAAACCCGCTTCCTGCGTCGCCCATGAAAATGCGTGCGGGAGGGAAGTTCCAGTATAAAAACCCGCCAACTGCCATGGCCAACAACGCTGGAATCCACATCAGACCTTCGAAACCGCTGAGCCAATAAATGAGACAAGCGCCGAAGCAGACAGAGATCGCCTCTACACTGGCAATACCATCGATGCCGTCCATGAAGTTGTAAAGGTTAAGCATCCAGACAAGGTAGAAAGCGGCCAAAATACAACCCACCCAACCAAAATCGATGCTCATGCCGAACATGGCAATCGGCGGAAAACCTCCCAACCAGAACAATGCCCAGGCCGCGGCACAAAAGTGACCAAGCAGACGCCAACGGGCAGCTATGTGACCATGATCATCCATGAAACCGATAACAGCTACCAATGCCCCTGCGCCACCTATTGCCACTAGTGCCGGTAGGGTATCCAATTTTGCCCATGCAAGCACTGGCAACACCAGCAAAAACGCAAGAACTATGGAAACACCACCTCCGCGAGGAGTAGGGATAGAGTGAGAGCTTCGTGCGTTTGGAATATCAATAATGCTGCGAGCCAAAGCATAGCGTCGCAAAGCTGCGGTCAATGCGAACGAAATACCAACCACCGCCGGGATCAGCCACCAATAGATCATTGCTTTTTACGTTCCTGAAAATTTTGTGCCGTGGCTTTCAAAGCGTCATCCACAGAAACAATGGGAGACCATCCGAGCAGTGAGCGCGTCTTGCTGATATCTACTTGCAATGAGCCACACAGTCGGTTTGATAGTGACTTCTTACCCAATAATATAGCGACACCGCTTAAAGCCCTGGCGGGGATTGGCAAAAGTCGCGCGGGTCGGTCGAGAGCTGATGCCATTTTCCGCAGAAGCTGGGTTGTAGAAAGATCGTCACCATCACTGACAAGGAAAGTCTGATTAGCCGCCGCTGGATGACTGATGCAGGTGATAATCAAATCCACGAGATTATCCAACGCCACAAGACTGCGCTTGTTATGGATAGAGCCAAAAGGCAAAGGGATGCCTTTATCGAGCCAATTCATCATACTCCGAAAATTGGCTTTGACCCCAGGACCATAGACTAAGACTGGTCGAATGATGACGACTTCCATCCCGGACTCAGCGGCAAGTTCGCGCAGTCCCCGTTCCGCTTCCATTTTTGAGACCCCATACGGGTCTGCTGGCGCTGGAACATCTTGCGGCGAATAGGCGACACCCGCAGGTGTGCCCTCTCCATTGACTTTAATGGAACTAATAAAAACAAAGCGGCGGACACCGGCTTTGAGGGCATGGCGCGCCAGATTCAGCGTACCTTCCACATTGACCCTTCGAAAGGCCCCCAAAGGATCAGCCTCCGCATCATTCATAACATGAACGCGAGCCGCGGCATGTATAACAACATCTACACCGTCAAGGCTATCCTCCCAGGATGTAGCATCATCAAAACTTTCAACGTGGACAATCTTGATATTATCTTCGAGTAATTGAGGCCCGTTACGTAAAGCCGCAACAACCGTGTATTTTTCGGCAACCAAACGCTTTAGTATTGCCCCGCCCACGAAACCGGTTGCACCGGTTAGAAATATAGATTGCGACATTATTTGACAGCCCTTCGTAAAGTCGCTTCGCGAAATAGTTTTTCCAGACGGAGCATAAGCGTCGATTTCGAAAAGTGGCGCAAATAATAGGAACGGCCGGCTTGCCCCATTAGTTCCCGCTGAGCGACGTCAGTAGTTGCTAACTTTAGAGTGATGCTTGCAAGACCCTGGGTATCACCGGAGGAACAGGCGAAACCGGCACCGGACTCTTCGATTATCCGTGCAGCCTCACCATTAATCATTCCCAATATGGGTTTGCTCGAAGCTAAATAAGCCTGGACTTTGCCAGGAATAGTTTTCTCGAACACATCGTTGGTTTTCAAAGAAACCAATAGCGCATCGGCACAAGCAAATAGACTCGGCATAGCACTCAGTGGATGGCGCCCTAAAAGCAGGACATTATCCAGGCGTCTTGACTCGACTTGCTCGCTCAGCCATTCGCTCATGCGCCCGTCCCCTACAATCACCCAACGGACAGGAACTCTGCCTTTTAACAATTCTGCTGCATCCAACACTGCTGGGAAGTCCTGTGCCTCCCCCAAATTTCCGGCAAAAACAACAGTAAAAACGGAGTTATCGCGCTCAAGCAAACTAGATGATACTGGTGATGGAGATGAAAAGTCGTCTTCTGCCCAACTCGGGAAATAGACAAGCCGGTCTGGAGAGATCTCTTTGGTGCAATATAGCTTTACATTGTCTACGAAGCCTTTAGATTGTAATAGCAAATAATCCGCGCGATTATATATCCACGAAACCACTCGCCCAACCATTGCCAACAAATTGGGTTGTCGAAGTACACCAACGGCTCGAAGTGTTTCCGGCCAAAGATCGAGAACCCAGATGAATACGGGTGCGTTTTTCATTCGACCTATGATGACTGCCGGTATAGCCGCCATTATAGGAGAGACTGCATAGACAAAAACAGAATCAAACTTCTGCCCACGGAGTTTTATAGCACCTATCGTTGAGGCGCTGATAAAGAACGAAAGATAATTTAAAATCAGATTTAGACTTCGCTTACCTCTCGGCATAAGCGGAACTCTGACAACACGAGCACCAACGTATTCCTTGAAATCATCAGGGTTTGCTTTATATTCGGGAAAAACGCTGCCCTCAGGATAATTTGGAAAACCCGTAAGCACAGTGACTTCATGGCCAGCTTCAGCAAAATCACGAACTAAATCGTTAATCCGCATATTTTCTGGCCAAAAATATTGAGTAACAACTAAAATCCTTAATTTACTCTCCATCATCCCCGTAACTCAACTAGTACTTTTTCCAGACAACCCGATTTACATAATCACGATAACTGTGGACGATCCGCACCACCTTTTCAGCCACGTTTGGCATGCTGTAGTCTGCCACCAGGCGAAGGCCGCGTTCCTCATCCCGAGCCTGCCCTTCCAAAATCTGCAAGCCTTGCATTGCACGCTCCACTTCCAAGCCGACCATCATTACAGCAGCCTCCTCCATACCTTCTGGACGCTCGTGCGCTTCCCGAATATTCAACGCTGGAAAGTTTAGAATAGAAGACTCTTCGTTAATTGTGCCGCTATCAGACAGTACAGCCTTAGACTCAACTTGCAGTTTATTATAGTCCTTGAAACCCAACGGTTTGAGCAGCTTTACATTTTTGTGAAAAGTCACACCCATAGCATCGACACGTTTTTGTGTGCGTGGATGAGTTGAAACAATGACCGGACAACCATAATGCTCTGCAACAGTATTTAGCACATCTACCAGTTTTTTAAAGTTTACATCGGAATCGATATTTTCTTCGCGATGGGCACTTACAACAAAAAACTTGCCCTTTTCCAAACCTAGACGCACCAGTACGTCCGACGCCTCAATACCATCACGGTAAAAATCGAGTACTTCAAACATCGGGCTACCCGTCTTGATAACCATATCGGGAGACAGCCCTTCACGGAGCAGGTAATCACGAGCAATCGAACTGTAAGTAAGATTAATGTCTGCGGTGTGATCGACAATGCGGCGATTGATCTCTTCCGGTACGCGCATATCGAAGCAGCGGTTGCCAGCTTCCATATGAAAAGTTGGAATCTTACGGCGTTTGGCAGGGATCACCGCCATGCAGCTATTGGTATCACCTAAAACCAACAATGCTTCGGGTTGTACCTCGGCCAATACCCGATCAACAGCGATGATCACGTTACCGATAGTTTCCGCACCGGTCGCACCCGCCGCGTTAAGAAAGTGATCAGGTTTGCGGATACCCAGGTCCTGAAAGAAAATTTCGTTCAGTTCATAGTCATAGTTCTGACCTGTATGAACCAGTACATGATCACAATATTGATCAAGCTTGGCCATCACACGTGACAAGCGGATGATTTCTGGACGGGTACCTACAACCGTGACAACCTTCATTTTTTTCATTGTAAACTCTACCTAATCTATCAAAACGGAACGCAAGCTTCGGACGCTTGCTTCTAAAGCTGAAGCGTCCTGCCTGAATCCGACACTAACCAAAATCGTGCTATTTACGGCTGAGCCCCTACCGGACGCGCATACGTGTCAGGGCGCTCGCGATCAAAAACCTCATTTGCCCAAAGCATCACAATCATCTCGTCATCCCCAACATTCGTGATGTCGTGAGTCCAACCCGTCACAGTCTCAACGATCTCAGGCTGCTCTCCAGTGGTGAAAAGCTCATAGAACTCACCAGACAAGATATTCCGGAACCGGAAGCATGCCTTCCCCCGGATAACCAAGAATTTTTCTGTTTTCGAGTGATGGTAATGCCCACCACGAGTGACGCCTGGATGAGCCGTAAAATAGGAGAACTGGCCGCTATCCTGCGTCTTGAGCATCTCCACGAATGTTCCGCGGGGATCTCCATATTTAGGCACGGAATAGGTGAACTTTTCCGGGGGTAGATAGCTGACATAGGTTGAGTAAAGAGCGCGAACCAGCCCCGTACCAACTGGCTCAGTAATCAGACTGGCGCGACTATCACGAAACGCACGCAACTGATCGGCCAATGCACCTACACTAATACTGTACTGCGGTTCGACAGTTGCAAAACTCTCGTCAGACAGCAGCCCATCCATAACCGTGACGAACTTCGCAACCACATCATCAATATAAACAAGATTGATAAGTGCCTGCGGATCGTTGATCTGAATTGGTAAGTCATGAACAATATTATGGCAAAAGGTAGCGACAGCCGAGTTATAGTTAGGCCGAGCCCATTTTCCAAATACATTCGGCAAGCGAAACAAATATACTGGAGATTTCGTTTGCTGCGTCAATGCGAGCAAAGCTTCTTCAGCATTGCGCTTACTAATACCATAAGGATTATCCAACTCGGCCTGACTGGACGAGGTGTAAAGCACAGGAACCGGCTTTACACTAGCGGCAACTGCATCACACAAAACCTTGGTTAAATCTGTGTTTCCACTTATGAACTCCTCCGGACTTTTAGGACGGTTCACACCTGCAAGATGGAATATGAAGTCCGCGTCCCGCACTAGTTCGGGTAGCAGTGAGATATCGTCTGCACGAGTGAAAGGCACAACTTCCACATCCGCTCGCTCACTCAAGTGAGAAATAAGATTTTTTCCTAAAAAACCATTCGACCCCGTGATCAATACTTTCATTGATCATTCCTCCGGAGTCGCATACTCGCCACGCTGGATGGCACGCATGAACTCAAGTTTCAACAGCAACTGCTTCATGCCTTCAACATCCAGGCGTTCTGTATTATGGGAGTTGTAGTCTTCAGTTCTAGAAATCTTCTCTTCACCTTGCTCGACGAATTTCGAGTAATTCAAATCGCGCAAATCTGGTGGTACACGATAGTACTCGCCACGATCTTCGGCACACGCCATTTCTTCACGACTCAAAAGCGCTTCAAAGAGCTTCTCTCCGTGGCGGGTACCTATCACCTGTATTGGGTGATCTGGCTTCTTGAGCATTTGTGTCAGTGCCTTGGCCAAGACCTCAACAGTGGCAGCAGGCGCTTTCTGCACGAAAAGATCACCATTACTACCATGCTCGAAGGCATAAAGAACCAGATCGACCGCGTCAGCCAGCGTCATCATGAAACGAGTCATGTTCGGATCGGTCAGCGTCAATGGCTTTCCATCACGAATTTGCTGAATTAACAGAGGAATGACAGAACCCCGTGACGCCATCACATTGCCATAGCGAGTCCCGCAAATAACGGTTTTATTGTCGTCTGCATTGCGAGACTTTGCGACCATGACCTTTTCCATCATCGCTTTGGAGATGCCCATAGCGTTGATTGGATAAACCGCTTTATCGGTACTCAGACAGACAACTCGCTTGACCTCGTTCTGGATAGCAGCCTCAAGCAGATTCTCGGTACCGATCACGTTGGTTTTGACCGCTTCCATAGGGTGAAACTCGCAGGAAGGTACCTGCTTGAGTGCCGCCGCGTGAAAAATGTAGTCGACCCCCCTTGTCGCATTGAGGACACTTTGATAGTCGCGAACGTCGCCGATGTAGAACTTAAGCTTCGAACTGGCGTAATGCTTACGCATGTCATCTTGCTTTTTTTCGTCGCGACTGAAAATCCGGATTTCAGCGATGTCAGAGTCGAGGAAGCGCTTCAGCACCGCATTGCCAAATGATCCGGTACCGCCAGTGATCAACAATTTCTTATCGCTAAAAATAGTCAACTATAATTCTCCATAAAATTTACAATTTTTCGACCGACGGCGGCGCTAGACTTGCGTTCCAAAGCCCAAATTTTACCACACGCCGCCTTCCGCAACAAAAGCTGCTGGTCCGCGTTATCAATCGCCTTCAAGGCATCACTGATACCGGAAACTGAAAATTGCTCGATCACATTAAAAAATTCAAAGTATTCGTCAGGAATCCCACTCAAACGAGTGGTTAACACCGGGACGCCGCTTACCAGATACTCCAGCAACTTGGAGGGGAACGAGTAGCGGGTATAAGTCTCTTTTGGATCACGAGTCAAAACCAGAAGTGCTGAACGAGATTGAATCGATGAAACCTCTGCTGGACTAATATTCCCAAGGTATTTAACGGCAGGGCATCGCTTCGTAGCCTCGACAATAAACTCTTCCAGATCTCCACGCCCGCAAAGCCAAAGCTCATAATCGAGATTAGATTGAATAAAGCCCTCAACAAGCTCGGCAATACCGTAAGCTCTATTCAACCCTCCGCCGTAGAAAATCACTTTCTTGGCTGGCATTTCCCGTTCGTAGGAAATTGTATCACTGGCGGAGTTCGCCCCCCCTGCGATGCCTTCAAGAACCAGATAGGGCTTTCCGGACCATGCTTTATTATCCTCCACCATATGTTTACTAACTACAAACAACCCTGAAGATGCACTCATCAGGTGATCAATAATACCACCATCAACTTTTTTCATGAATTTCAAAAGCCACGACCTTCTCATCCCCATATCCATAAAGGAAGGCAAGTCCGGTACATATACGAAAAAAGGAATATTGAAAAATTTTCTGAACAGATAAGCCGCCAACAAATTTGGAGTATGCGCAGCATACACACACACCGCATCGACGCCACCGCGTCTAATCCGGCCAAGTTCAAAAATCGCACCCAAGAATCTAGAAACCAGCTTGAGAATTGGCAAATTCAATAGGGGCGTCACGACACCTTTACCCATCGCATCAATAAAGTGCGAGCCTGGAAAGTATATCTTTTTGTTTCGCGGGTAAGTTGAAACAGCAATACTGGCAACCGACTCGACGTTAACACCACCTACATTCAAGGCCTGCCTAAACCGGCATTCTAACTTATAAGCCGCCACCTGTGGAAAAGGATCATCCTTTGAAAATTGCTCAAAATATTGATCCCCGACATAGAAACCTAACAAAGCCACCCGCTTGCTCATCCGCCCCTCCCTTGCGACTCCCTGAAACGATGCTTATGTAGCCGAGACATGCTTTGATGACTCACGCAAAAAGTGCGCCCTACGAGCGCACCGATTGCCTACTGATATTATTTTCTTGCGACCACTAGCGAGCCTTTATAGAATCCAAACAGATAACGATACCCAGTAAAAACAAACAACATCAGAAAAACCCAAAGTAATCCATGATCATAAATAATTGGGCCTTCCAAGGGTAATTGAGAGTAATGATACCCAGCTATGCCCCCTGTAATTGCTAGCGCTCCCGTCACGGCATTCGCATGTAGTGGCAGGCACGTAAACAACGCGAGCACAAAAGAACCAAAAACGAGAAAACCAATGGCTACCGGCCATCCCCCCAATGCATATCCGGAAATATGAACAGCAGCAGGAGCAGTACCTCGCCCATTGAAACCATCATTAAACATCCTGGTATAAATAAATGTACTTGGACGACATGCAGGTCCAACTTTAGCCTGCGCTAGAACGCCGCCACACACTGCACCTTCCGTTGTAAACACTTGATAGTAATAGGGATAAATTATTGCCATGCGGTTAACTGCAGCAAATATTAACATTGGTGCATTTTTCGTTGCTGCCGCGCCAACATTCGCGACCTGAGTACGTGAAACATTTGGAACTGCTGACGATTCAAGCGCGGCCGCCTGATTAGGGTCTGTTGCGGCTAGACGAAATACAAATGCCGAGATCAATAGATAAACGGCAATTAGCAGGATCCCTCCAAGCGCAGTTTTCAAATAAGCATATCGTTTAGCGTAGACAAAAATAGTTAGGACCAAGCCTGCATAAAAAATAAGGATAGGCCATTTCATATTCAGCATGATCAAAAATGCGGACATGACTATACCATTAAAGATGCTAGCCCCAACCCAAAACCAACTTCTCTCCCGCATCCATCGCACTAAAGAGTAAATAGACAAGAAGTGAAGGAGCGACATCAGGACCATCAATGGAAAAAAACCAACCTGACTTCTAATCTTGAAACGCGCCACCACTGACGCCACAGCATCAGCACCATTTAAAAACAGAGTAAATGCATCGGCCTTCACTAACGCATATAACACAATGCCATAGCACACAGCCAATATGAAAGAATATTCTACCTTAGTAAACTCTGCCACAAAGCGGGACAAATCTAAAACTATCTTTCCCGCCCCCCTCTTCACCAATATCACGACTAAAGGTGTTAATACGAACGGCAGAAATAGCAACGCCCAGTACCCAGGAGTGAACAGGGTATCGAAACCCAATATATCTGCGGTATATTCACTCCTTAATAACTGCGTTTTCCCGAAAGGAAAACTATAAATTATATTACCCAGAACAACGGTAAAAAAATAAGCTATAAGAAATATAATCGGAGCTAAGTTTCTTGATACCCACACTCTAAATTTATTTAATAACGTCATTATTTTTACCTGCCTGCCTAACACAATTAACTAACGATTCTCGTTCAAACCGCATATTCACTACTGATTCTGACGAGGCCTGGACCTATATTAGCGTTCACCAAACATTTCACCGAGCAAACTCACTCCACCGAACTCCTTTCCAGAGAGCTACGAGACTCATACCAGCAAACCCGACCAACCACAATAGTGATGCGACACGCCAATCACTAAAGCCAAACCACTTATTCAATGCGTAATAATAGACAGCTCCTATTACAGCAGTCAAAAGAGAAACGATTAGCGGCATTACCACGCAGCGGTAGATATTTATTTTCTTAAGAATGCTATAAGCCACCAGAAAAAAATATAGACACTGGGCAAGCATTAGACCCATTGAAATCCCGTAAAGCCCCCAGAACTTCCCCCCAATATGAGAGAAGACGACTGAAGCCAGCGCCGAACCTACAGAAAACACCGCCAACAACTTCATTCTGCGATGCACTTCCAACCTCTTCTGCACATACACGGAAGATGAGTTAAGAAACACACTAAAAAAAGAGAAAAAAACGATCAAAAAAGATACGTCGATCGATTTGCCAGTCAGACGCTCAAAGAAATCGAACCCAACAAAACTTAACGCACACCAAAGGAGCGAAAACGTGACTATGAGGAAACCGAAGGAAGTCTCTAAAATACTTGCTGCGAAGCGCTTCTCCCTGAATCGCTTGATCACCAATGGGTGCACCACCATCAGCAGCGGCATGCTTAATAAACCTGCCCCCCCTGCAAATAAATCTTTCAGTGACAAATAAGTATCACCACCCTCAATACCATAATATCCAATCGCAAATCGATCCGCAGCAGCCATAACCAGCATGCCAAATATCCAAGGAGATAGCGCTGCACCATATTGATACAAAGAACTTACTACGGATTTGAATTGTTCGTAAAAACCTAAAGGATTAGAAAAGCCATACTTGTTGACAGTGCTATACAGAAGGATAGAACATGCAGAAACATATCCAACCATCAACGCAACTAATGCATACCGAAAATCAACGCCCAGTACATCAAACAAGGTAAATATCAATATTGCCTGTATCCCAGCCTGAAGGACAGCAGCCTTCAATTGCTGCCAAACCAGAAAATCCGCTTGGCACACAGACGAGAGAAAGAAAAATAATATTTGACTGACGCATAACCCCCAGACACAGATAAAAACAAAATCATCTTCAACAAAAAAAACACAAACCGTAGCCGCCAATAAGCCCGCTACGGGAGCTATAAGAAAAATCACCGCGAGACAACTAGAAAAAAAACTTCTTTTATCCTCACTGCCTGAAAAATAATAAACAAAGGAGTTACCTACCCATCCTGCAAATAACTGTGCCGCTATCAATGCAGAGGTCACACAGATGGAATAACTGACGTACTGTCCATCTGGGAAAAATTTATACAGAAAAAAAACGAAAAAGATCCCCATAAAAGCAGGGATCAGCTTCACAGGCACATACAAAAAAAATTTTGACAAGAATGAGTTATTATTCATTTATTGACCAAAGGCATACCGTTCCGCACCCTATTAAATACTTGCTATAGATCTCAAGCCTTCTGGCACTCAATGTAAACTTGAGATGGAGGCACTTTGATATCTGAAATACCAAAGGCAAGCACTGTAGACTTAATTTCATGCTGATTCGTCCGAGCACTAGATATGAATCGCTGCGCATATCGCCAGACTCACGATAGCGAACTCAAATTTTAGCACCATCTAGCTAGCCGGTGAGCTTCGCATGTTTGATTAAGCCACACAAGGATCGAACCAGGTTGCGCAAGGCGGCCTTTGCAGGCAATTCTTTGCCCTTCCTAACTCTCTAGAGAGGAACCAGAGGCAATACTTAAGCCAGATTTTTTCGGCGAATTCGTGACGATCGGCCCAATAGCCAGCTGATACAGGGTCCGATCAACATACCAATCAGCAATGCAATCAGGGCAATCGCTGACATCGGCAGTCGGGGCCCCGCCCACCCAAGATACTGCAATGCAACCGATTGCTGATTCTCAAGTATGAAGACCAGTATCGCCAACGCCAGCATCAGAAGGAATACCGCGAGCGATACGCGCTTAAGATTACGCATCAGCATCCCCTTGCGTTGCAATAACGATCAAAGACCTTCCTCCTCATCCTCATTCACCCTGTCTCGCAACTCTTTGCCCGGCTTAAAATGGGGAACAAACTTACCATCCAGGCTAACCGACTGACCTGTTTTTGGATTGCGGCCTACGCGCGGCGCGCGGTAGTGCAAGGAGAAGCTGCCAAAACCACGGATCTCGATGCGATCACCGGTGGCCAGACATTGGGACATTTGCTCAAGCATGGTCTTGATGGCCAGCTCCACATCTTTTGATGAGAGCAGCCCTTGATGGGTGACAATTCGTTCGATCAACTCCGACTTCGTCATATTTTTCCCTTCTTTTTCAAGCAGCTAGGAAAATCGCTCCAGAGGTTTTAGCATGCCCGCATGGATTTGAACAGCCCGAGTTTTGACATCTTTTCACGCATCACACGATGTCGGTTCCACTGCCAGTTACTGCCTCACCTGCAAATCACCAGCATGGTTCGTGTCAGGTAGCCCGCGGGATTGAAGCCGAACGGGAATTCGTCCTCTTCCTTTGCATCATCCGACCTGGTGACGACTTTATAGCCAGCCCCCTTGCACTCCTTCGCTGCGCGCTTGTGACACTTCTCCCAGCCCGAGCCCAGCCCGGAGCAATCAACCTCTATACCGCTGACTCCACGTACCGCATGGGTCTTGGCAGTTGTGGTGCAACCCGCCAGTGTCAGTAATGCTATTGCGACAATGAGCTTGTTCATTCACTTCCTTATGCCAGGCACCCTGCCGAGCGTCGTTCGCTTCTGAATAAGACTAGCTGCAAATAAACGATTGATCCTGTTAAGGAAAGAGACATCCCGAAAGAGGGATTTGTTTCACGCTGTTGCTACGATCCTGATACAGGTCACTGGAACAGCAAATTTCAGGCAAAAAAAAGGGCGACCGAAGTCGCCCTTTTCTACAGAAAGTCAGAACTTAGTTCTGTTTTTCCGCTTGTGCAGCACGCAGCAGGTCACCCAGGGTGGTTGCTACTGGAGCGTCACCAGCTACTGGCTTGTCGCGCAGGCTCTGGATGGCTTCTTTCTCGTCTTCAACGTCTTTCGACTTGATCGAGAGCTGGATTACGCGGCTCTTGCGATCAACGCTGATGATCTTGGCTTCTACTTCTTCGCCTTCTTTCAGAACGTTGCGCGCGTCTTCAACGCGGTCACGGCTGATTTCGGAGGCTTTCAGAGTCGCTTCGATATCGTCGGCCAGAGTGATGATGGCGCCTTTAGCGTCAACTTCTTTCACGATGCCCTTAACGATTGCGCCTTTGTCGTTCTCTTGAACGTACTCGGAAAACGGATCGCTTTCCAGCTGCTTGATGCCCAGGGAGATGCGCTCGCGCTCTGGGTCAACCGACAGGATAACGGTGTCCAGCTCGTCGCCCTTCTTGAAACGGCGTACGGCTTCTTCGCCCACTTCGTTCCAGGAGATGTCGGACAGGTGAACCAGGCCGTCGATGCCGCCGTCCAGACCAATGAAGATACCGAAATCGGTGATCGACTTGATGGTGCCGGAGATTTTATCGCCCTTGTTGAACTGGCCAGAGAAATCTTCCCACGGGTTAGATTTGCACTGCTTGATGCCCAGGGAGATACGACGACGCTCTTCGTCGATGTCCAGAACCATAACTTCCACTTCGTCGCCGACTTGTACGACTTTCGAAGGGTGGATGTTCTTGTTGGTCCAGTCCATTTCGGAAACGTGTACCAGACCTTCAACGCCTTCTTCCAGCTCAGCGAAGCAGCCGTAGTCGGTCAGGTTGGTTACACGAGCGGTAACGCGAGTGCTTTCTGGGTAACGGGCTTTGATAGCAACCCATGGATCTTCGCCCAGTTGCTTCAGGCCCAGGGAAACACGATTGCGTTCGCGATCGTACTTCAGAACCTTGACATCGATCTCGTCGCCAACGTTGACGATTTCGGAAGGATGCTTGATACGCTTCCAAGCCATGTCGGTAATGTGCAGCAGGCCATCGACGCCACCCAGATCGACGAATGCGCCGTAATCGGTGAGGTTCTTGACGATACCTTTGACTTGTTGGCCTTCCTGCAGGGATTCCAGCAGAGCTTCGCGCTCGGCGGAGTTCTCGGCTTCCAGGACGCTACGACGGGAAACGACAACGTTGTTGCGCTTCTGGTCCAGCTTGATGACCTTGAATTCCAGCTCTTTGCCTTCCAGGTGCGTGGTGTCGCGCACTGGACGGACGTCAACCAGAGAACCTGGCAGGAACGCACGGATGCCGTTAACGTCGACAGTGAAGCCGCCTTTAACCTTACCGTTGATAACGCCCTTGACCACTTCTTCGGCTGCGAAGGCTGCTTCCAGAACAATCCAGCATTCAGCGCGCTTGGCTTTTTCACGGGACAGCTTGGTTTCACCAAAGCCGTCTTCAACCGAGTCCAGAGCAACGTGAACTTCGTCACCGACGTTGATAGTCAGGTCGCCAGCGTCGTTGTAGAACTGCTCAAGCGGGATGAGTGCTTCAGACTTCAGGCCAGCGTGAACGGTTACCCAGCGAGCTTGGTAATCGATATCAACGATAACACCGGTGATGATGGAGCCTGCCTGAAGGTTCAGGGTTTTTAGGCTTTCTTCAAAGAGTTCCGCAAAGCTTTCGCTCATTTTAATTCCTGTTGATGAGGGCGAAGAATACGCCCATCTCCACACCCCAGACGGTGTGGGTTAGTTTCATTTAAAAGAAGCGTCGCAGAACTATGACTGGTCCCCTGCGGCCTTCTTGGTCACCCGGCGATATCGCGAATGGCGATCTCGCTCATGATGCGTTGCAGCACCTGATCGATGGATAATTCCGTGGAATCCAGCTGTATGGCGTCAGCCGCCGGCTTGAGCGGGGCTACCGCTCGCTGGGTGTCACGCTCATCGCGTGCACGTATCTCATCTAGCAGACTCGACAGACTAACACCATCGACTTTGCCCTTCAACTGCAAGTATCGACGGCGCGCACGCTCCTCGGCACTGGCGGTCAGGAAAATCTTCAGCGGCGCGTCCGGAAAAACCACCGTGCCCATGTCGCGACCATCAGCCACCAGGCCCGGCGCTTCCTGAAATGCGCGTTGGCGCTGCAGCAGCGCCTCGCGTACGGCGGGCAATGCAGCCACCTGGGAGGCGCCGGAGCCGACGCTTTCCGTACGGATCACATCGCTGACTTCGTCGCCTTCCAGAATGATGCGCTGCAACTGACCCTCGGTCGCCGCGATGAACTGAACATCCAGATGAGCGGCAAGTTTTTTCAGCAGCTCTTCGTTGGTCAGATCAACGCCGTGGTTATGCGCGGCAAATGCCAGCAGCCGATAAAGCGCACCGGAATCCAGCAGGTTCCAGCCCAGGCGCTTGGCCAGAATCCCGGCTACCGTGCCTTTGCCAGAGCCGCTTGGCCCATCGATGGTGATGACCGGTGCAATGCTGATCACGACTGAGCCTCTTGGGCAACGCGGATACCGACCTGTGCGCACAACGCCAGGAAGTTCGGGAACGACGTCGCGACGTTGGCGCAATCATGGATGCGGATCGGCGCGGTCGCACGCAGCGAAGCCACGCTGAATGCCATGGCAATCCGGTGGTCGCCGTGACCATGCACTTCGCCGCCGCCAATCTGGCCGCCGTCGATAATGATGCCGTCCGGAGTGGGTTGGCACTTGACGCCCAGGGCGAGCAGACCATCGGCCATGACCTGGATACGGTCCGACTCCTTGACCCGCAGTTCTTCGGCGCCGGTCAGCACGGTGCGCCCTTCAGCGCAGGCCGCCGCCACGAACAGCACCGGGAATTCGTCGATCGCCAATGGCACCAGCGCTTCCGGGATTTCGATACCTTTGAGTTTAGCTGCACGTACGCGCAGGTCCGCTACTGGCTCGCCGCCCACTTCACGCTGGTTTTCCAGGGTGATGTCGGCGCCCATCAGACGCAGGATGTCGATGACACCGGTACGGGTCGGGTTGATGCCGACGTGCTCGAGCACCAGTTCCGAGCCTTCAGCGATCGAAGCCGCCACCAGGAAGAATGCCGACGACGAGATATCGCCCGGCACTTCAATGTGGGTCGCGGTCAGCTTGTTGCCGGACTCGACGGAGGCGGTCGCGCCATTGACGGTGACCGGGTAACCGAAGCCGCGCAGCATGCGCTCGGTGTGGTCGCGGGTCGGTGCCGGCTCGGTAACGGTGGTCTTGCCTTCGGCATACAGACCCGCCAGCAGCAGGCAGGATTTAACCTGGGCACTGGCCATCGGCATGGTGTAAGTCAGGCCTTTGAGCTTGTTGCCACCGCGGATGACCATCGGCGGACGGCCTTCGGCGGCGGTTTCGATCACGGCACCCATTTCACGCAGTGGATTGGCCACGCGATTCATCGGGCGCTTGGACAGCGAAGCGTCACCGGTCAGGGTGCTGTCGAAATCCTGCGCGGCCAGCAGGCCGGACAGCAGGCGCATCGAAGTGCCGGAGTTGCCCAGATAGATCGGGCCCGGCGCAGGTTTCAGGCCATGCAGGCCGACACCATGAATGGTCACGCGACCGTGGTGCGGGCCTTCAATGACCACGCCCATGTCACGGAACGCCTGCAAGGTCGCCAGGGCGTCTTCGCCCTCGAGGAAGCCTTCGACTTCGGTGACGCCTTCGGCCAGGGAGCCGAGCATGATCGAACGGTGGGAAATCGATTTGTCACCTGGTACGCGAATCCGACCGGACAGGCGGCCACCAGGTTGAGCCAGGAAAATCAGATCGTTGGAATTCATAGCGTCCACATAGGCCCGACGGGCCAGGATTTTACTGAAATGCTCGCGGGCAACCCGGGCGCGAGTGAAAACGCCCAACAATTGGTGCCCATCCCCTGCATCGACCGCGTCGCGCAAGGCGTCGAGGTCGCTGCGAAATGTATCGAGTGTGCGCAGGACAGCTTCGCGGTTGGCGAGGAAGATGTCGTGCCACATGACCGGGTCGCTTCCGGCGATTCTTGTGAAATCGCGGAAACCGCCCGCAGCGTAACGGAAGATCTCAAGATTTTCATTGCGCTTGGCCAACGAATCGACCAAGCCGAACGCCAACAGGTGCGGAAGGTGGCTGGTTGCCGCCAACACTTCGTCGTGACGCTCGACCTGCATGTGCTCGACATCGGCGCCCAGTTCGCGCCACAGGCGATCGACCACGGCCAGGGCTTGCGGATCGGTCTGCTCCAGCGGCGTCAGGATCACCTTGTGGCGACGGAACAGCTCAGAGTTGGAGGCTTCCACCCCGCTCTGCTCGGAACCGGCAATCGGGTGCCCCGGCACGAAACGCGGTGGCACGCCGCCAAACGCTTGAGTGGCGGCACGGACGACATTGCCCTTGGCGCTGCCGACATCGGTCAGAACCGCCTGCCCCAAGTCCATGCCCGCCAAACGGCCGAGCATTTTCTCCATGGCGAGGATCGGCACAGCCAGCTGAATCACGTCGGCGCCCTGGCAAGCAACCGCCAGGTCTTCTTCGCAGCGATCCACCACACCCAATTCAACCGCCAGCTTGCGCGACTGCGGGTCGAGATCGACCCCGACCACTTCGCGACACAAGCCACTTTCGCGCAAACCCTTGGCAAACGAACCGCCGATCAATCCCAGACCGACCACCACCAGGCGCCCGATCATAGGTTCAGCAGATTGCAGTGCAGTGACATCAACCACGAGCCAGAACCTTGGTCAGCGCCTCAAGGAAGCGGCTGTTCTCTGCCGGCAGACCGATGGTCACGCGCAGGTGGTTCGGCATGCCGTAGTTGGCCACCGGACGCACGATCACGCCTTCACGCAACAAGCCCTGGAACACCGGAGCCGCGACCTGACCGAGATCGACGCAGATAAAGTTGCCTTTGGACGGAATCCAGCCCAGCCCCAGTTCACGGAAACCCGCTTCCAGTTGCTGCATGCCGGCTTCGTTCAGGCGACGGCTTTCTGCCAGGTATTCTTCATCTTTCAACGCCGCGCAAGCAGCGGCCAAGGCCAGGCTGTTGACGTTGAAGGGCTGGCGTACACGGTTCAGCACATCGGCCACTACCGCGGTGGACAAGCCGTAACCGACGCGCAGCGACGCCAGGCCGTAGGCCTTGGAGAACGTACGCGAGACCAGCAGGTTCGGATAAGCTGCGAGGAAATCCAGACCATCCGGCAGGTCGCTGCCTTCGGCGTACTCAATGTAGGCCTCGTCCAGCACCACCAGCACGTGCTCGGGAACATCCTGCAGGAATTCGTCCAGCGCCTCGGCATCGAACCAGGTCCCGGTCGGGTTGTTCGGGTTGGCGATGAACACCACGCGGGTATTGGCGTCGATGGCAGCGAGCATGGCCGGCAGGTCATGCCCCCACTCCTTGGCCGGAACGACCTTGGCCTGGGCGCCGACCGCCTGGGTCGCAATCGGATAAACCGCGAACGCGTGCTCGCTGAACACGGCATTGAGCCCCGGCGCCAGGTAGGCGCGCGCCACCAGCTCGAGAATGTCGTTGGAGCCGTTGCCCAGCGTGACCTGGTTCAGCTCGACGCGGCATTGCCCGGCCAACAGCGATTTGAGCGCGAAACCGTTGCCGTCCGGATAACGGGTCAGCTCGGCCAGTGCGTCGCGGATAGCTGCCAGCGCCTTGGGGCTGGCACCCAGCGGATTTTCGTTGCTCGCCAGTTTGACGATGCTGGCCGGATCGAGATCCAGCTCACGCGCCAGTTCGTCCACGGGTTTGCCCGGAACATAAGGCGAAAGTTGTTGCACGCCCGGCTGTGCCAGAGCGAGGAAATTGCCACTCATTTGCTACCGCCCCTTAGAGAACTGCTTTCGGGTAGGAACCCAGCACTTTGAGTGCTACTGCTTCCTGACTGATCTTTTCCAGCACACCTTTGATCAATGGATCGCGATGGTGGCCAACGAAGTCGATGAAGAACACGTAGGTCCATTTACCGCTGCGCGAAGGACGGGTCTCGATGCGCGTCAGATCGATGCCGTTATCGTGGAACGGCACCAGCAACTCGTGCAGCGCGCCCGGCTTGTTGCTCATGGAAACGATGATCGAGGTTTTGTCGTCGCCGGTCGGCGGCACTTCCTGATTACCGATCATGAGGAAGCGCGTGGAGTTGTCCGGACGGTCCTCGATCTTCTCGGCCAGGCGGGTCAGGCCGTACAGGCCGGCCGCCATATCGCCGGCGATCGCCGCCGAGTTCCACTCACCCTTGACCCGCTTGGCCGCTTCGGCGTTGCTGGACACCGCCACGCGCTCGACATTCGGGTAGTGGGCGTCCAGCCACTTGCGGCACTGGGCCAGGGACTGGGCGTGGGAATAGATGCGGCTGATGCTGTCGGTCTTGGTGTTTTCACCGACCAACAGGTGATGGTGGATGCGCAGCTCGACTTCGCCGCAGATCACCATGTCGTGTTCGAGGAAGCTGTCGAGGGTGTGGTTGACCGCGCCTTCGGTGGAGTTCTCCACCGGAACCACGCCAAAGTTCACCGCACCGGCCGCCACTTCGCGGAACACTTCGTCGATTGCCGCCATCGGCTTGCTGATCACGGCGTGACCGAAGTGCTTCATGGCCGCCGCCTGGGTGAAGGTGCCCTCAGGGCCGAGGTAAGCCACTTTCAGCGGCTGCTCCAGCGCCAGGCACGAAGACATGATTTCGCGGAACAGCCGCGCCATCTCTTCGTTGCCCAGCGGCCCCTGGTTGCGCTCCATCACACGCTTGAGCACCTGAGCTTCGCGCTCAGGACGATAGAACACCGGCACTTCGCCTTCGGCCAGCGAGGCCATCTTTACTCGCGCGACTTCCTGGGCGCAACGCGCACGCTCACTGATCAGCTCCAGGACTTTAGTGTCCAGAGCATCAATGCGAACGCGCAGTGCCTTGAGTTCTTGCTCAGACATTAGCCGTGTTCCTTCTCGAACTCTGCCATGTACGAAACCAGTGCGTTGACCGCAACGATATCGACGGCGTTATAGATGGAGGCGCGCATGCCGCCCACGGAACGGTGACCCTTGAGGTTCAACAGGCCACGTTCGTCGGCACCGGCCAGGAACGGCTTGTCCAGGCGATCGTCAGCCAGACGGAACGGCACGTTCATCCACGAGCGGTCCGACTTGTTGATCGGGTTGCTGTACAGGCCGCTGGCGTCGATGAAGTCGTACAGCGTGCGCTGCTTCACTTCATTGAGCTTGCCGATGGCTTCGACACCGCCCTGCTCCTTGAGCCACTCGAACACCAGGCCGGACAGGTACCAAGCCAGGGTCGGCGGCGTGTTGTACATCGAGCCGTTATCGGCGGCGACCTTGTAGTTGAGCATGGTCGGGCACAGCGAACGGGCGTGACCCAGCAGGTCTTCGCGCACGATGTTGACCACGATGCCGCTCGGGCCGATGTTTTTCTGCGCGCCGGCGTAGATCATGCCGAAACGGGAAATATCCACCGGGCGCGACAGGATGTCCGAGGACATGTCGGCCACCAGCGGCACATCACCGGTTTCAGGAATCCACTGGAATTCCAGGCCGCCGATGGTTTCGTTCGGCGCGTAGTGAACGTAGGCCGCGTCTTTCGACAGCTTCCATTCGTTCTGGCCGGGAATGGCGAAATAGTCGTAAGGCTTGGCGGTCGCGGCAACGTTGACGTGGCCGTAACGCGAAGCTTCTTCGATGGCTTTCTGCGACCAGATACCGGTGTCGATATAGTCGGCAGAGCCGTTTTCCGGCAGCAGGTTCAGCGGAATCTGGGCAAATTGCTGGCTGGCGCCGCCTTGCAGAAACAGCACTTTGTAGTTCGAGGGAATATTAAGCAGATCACGCAGATCCTGCTCGGCCTTGGTGGCAATGGACACGAACTCATCGCTGCGATGGCTCATTTCCATGACCGACAGGCCCTTGCCGTGCCAGTCGAGAAGTTCACCCTGGGCGCGCTGCAGGACAGCTTCGGGAAGCGCCGCAGGACCGGCACAGAAGTTATAGGCTCTCTTGCTCACATCCAATCTCGCTCTGATCTGGTGGTATCACGCAATAAATCACATTAACAGCCGACACCGGTCCCCTGCTGACACAAGGGTTTGTGGGAGCGAGCCTGCTCGCGATTGCATCACCGCGAGACTTCAGACATAGCGTGGCGCCTGCATCGCGAGCAGGCTCGCTCCCACAAGGGATCTCCAGAGGTGTCGATATTTCAGTACGGACAAACAACAAGGGGGCGAATTTTCATCCGCCCCCTGTTTACCCGCTTATTCCTGTGGTTCTTCGTCAGCGGCGGCGTCGAGCTGCTGGTCTTCGGCAACATCATCGATGACGACGTCACCCTCGAACACTGCACCCTCTTCACCTTCCAGCTCTTCTCCCTCGACTTCCGAAGGCTCCTGAACCCGTTCCAGGCCGACCAGTGTTTCGTCATTGGCCAGTTTGATCAGGGTCACGCCCTGGGTGTTACGCCCCAGGCTGGAGACTTCGTCGACACGGGTACGAACCAGAGTGCCCTGGTCGGAAATCAGCATGATCTCCTCGCCGTCGAGCACCTGGACCGCACCGACCAGACGGCCGTTACGCTCGTTGCTGACCATGGCGATAACGCCCTGACCACCACGCTTGTACTCAGGGAACTCGGTGATCGCCGTGCGCTTGCCGTAGCCACGCGCCGAAGCAGTGAGGATCTGGCTGCCTTCTTCCGGGATCAGCATGGAAATCAGCTTCTGGCCTTCCGGCAGACGCATGCCGCGCACACCGCGAGCGGTACGGCCCATGGCGCGAACGTCGGATTCCTTGAAGCGAGTCACCTTGCCGCCATCGGAGAACAGCATGACTTCGCGCTCGCCATCGGTGATGGCCGCGCTGATCAATACGTCGCCTTCGTCGAGCTCCAGCGCGATCAAACCGACGCTGCGCTGACGACTGAAGGATTCCAGCGGGGTCTTCTTCACGGTGCCGTTGGCGGTGGCCATGAAGATGAAGTGACCTTCGGTGTATTCCTCGACCGGCAGCATGGTGGTGATGTATTCACCGTCATCCAGCGGCAGCAGGTTAACCAGCGGACGACCACGGGCAGCGCGGGACGCTTCCGGGATTTCGTAGGTTTTCAGCCAGTACACCTTGCCCTTGCTGGAGAACAGCAGCAGCGTGGTGTGGCTGTTGGCAACCAGCAGGTGAGCGATGTAGTCCTCATCCTTGACGCCGGTCGCCGACTTGCCTTTACCGCCACGACGCTGGGCCTGGTACGCAGCCAGAGGCTGGGTCTTGGCGTAGCCACCGTGGGAAATGGTCACGACGCGCTCTTCTTCCGGGATCATGTCACCCAGGGTCAGGTCGAGACGGGCATCGAGGATCTCGGTGCGGCGCACGTCGCCGTATTCGGCGCGGATCACTTCCAGCTCTTCGCGGATCACTTCCATCAGGCGCGTGGCGCTGTTGAGGATGCGGATCAGCTCGCCGATCTGGTTGAGGATCTCTTGATACTCGGCCAGCAGTTTTTCGTGTTCCAGACCGGTCAGGCGGTGCAGACGCAGTTCCAGAATGGCTTGCGCCTGCTCTGGCGACAGGAAGTACTTGCCTTCGCGCAGGCCGTATTGCGGATCGAGGTTTTCCGGACGGCACGAATCGGCGCCGGCACGCTCGACCATCGCCACCACAGCGGAGGATTCCCAAGGGGTGCTGACCAGCGCTTCCTTGGCTTCCGACGGCGTTGGCGAGGCCTTGATCAGGGCAATGACCGGGTCGATGTTCGACAGGGCGACCGCTTGACCTTCCAGAATGTGACCACGTTCACGCGCCTTGCGCAGTTCGAACACGGTACGGCGGGTTACCACTTCGCGACGGTGACGAACGAAGGCTTCCAGCAGGTCCTTGAGGTTCAGGATCCGTGGGCGACCGTCGATCAACGCAACGATGTTGATACCGAACACCGCTTGCAACTGGGTCTGGGCGTAGAGGTTGTTGAGGATCACCTCAGGCACTTCGCCGCGACGCAGCTCGATCACGACGCGCATACCGTCCTTGTCGGACTCGTCGCGCAGTTCGGTGATGCCTTCAAGCTTCTTCTCTTTAACCAGCTCGGCGATCTTCTCGATCAGACGCGCCTTGTTCAGCTGGTAAGGGAGTTCGGTGATGACGATCTGCTGACGGCCACCGACCTTGTCGATGTCTTCGATCATCGAGCGGGCACGCATGTAAATGCGGCCGCGACCGGTGCGGTAGGCTTCGATGATGCCGGCGCGACCGTTGATGATCGCAGCGGTCGGGAAGTCCGGACCCGGGATGTATTGCATCAACTCGTCGACGGTCAGCTCAGGGTTGTCGATGAGTGCCAGGCAACCGTCGATGACTTCACCGAGGTTGTGCGGCGGGATGTTGGTCGCCATGCCCACGGCGATACCGCTGGAGCCGTTGACCAACAGGTTGGGAATACGGGTCGGCATGACCGCCGGGATCATTTCGGTGCCGTCGTAGTTCGGCACCCAGTCCACGGTTTCTTTGTGCAGGTCAGCCAGCAGCTCGTGCGCCAGCTTGGTCATGCGCACTTCGGTGTATCGCATCGCCGCGGCGTTGTCGCCGTCGACCGAACCGAAGTTGCCCTGACCGTCTACCAGCAGGTAGCGCAGGGAGAATGGCTGCGCCATCCGAACGATGGTGTCGTACACCGCGGTATCACCGTGCGGGTGATACTTACCGATCACGTCACCGACAACACGGGCAGATTTCTTGTACGGCTTGTTGAAGTCGTTGCCCAGCTCGCTCATCGCGAACAGCACACGCCGGTGCACGGGCTTCAAGCCATCGCGCGCATCCGGCAGTGCCCGCCCGACAATTACGCTCATCGCGTAGTCGAGGTAGGACTGCTTCAGCTCGTCTTCGATATTGACCGGGAGGATTTCTTTGGCCAGTTCGCCCATGAGAAGCCTGATTCCTTTTTCTGGTGAAACTTCGTCACATCCATATGGGACCAACGAAGCTCGCCGCTGCAGGCTGAGTGCCATGCACCGACTTACGACAAATCAACGAGTTATGCCATGGATCTGCGCAGTAAAGATCGCCCCGCGGGGCAACCTTGGAAACCGCCGGATGTTATCACAAGAGCCGCCACGCACCTATCCCCCTGATGCGCATGGAGCATAGTTAGTTGACCGGTGACAGGCTTGAAGGGGACGAGAGAGGCTTAGAGCTTCTTTGTACGAAGATTTGAGGCCTGGCTTGTGGTTGTTTATTGACTTTTAAGGCCCCATCGCTGGCAAGCCAGCTCCCACAGGATTATTGGCGGGTGCAAACCCTGTGGGAGCTGGCTTGCCAGCGATGGCGACCTTTCAGGCACAACAATTCTTTAATGCAGGCGCTTGCGGCACATCAGCTGGGCCATTTTCGCGGTATCCGGGCGTTCGACGATGCCTTTTTCAGTGACGATCACATCGATCAGGTCCGCCGGGGTCACGTCGAATACCGGGTTGAAGGCATCGACATCCGCCCCGACCCGCTCGCCGCCCACTTCCAGCAACTCGCGGCCGTCACGCTCTTCGATCGGAATGTCGTCGCCACTGGCCAGGTGCATGTCAATGGTCGAACTCGGCGCCACCACCATGAAACGCACGCCGTGGTGCATGGCGTTGACCGCCAGTTGATAGGTGCCGATCTTGTTCGCCACGTCGCCATTGGCGGTGATCCGGTCAGCGCCGACGATGACCCAGGTGATGCCCTTGGTCTTCATGATGTGGGCGGCGGCAGAGTCCGCGTTGAGGGTCACGGGAATGCCCTCGTTGGCCAGTTCCCACGCGGTCAACCGCGAACCTTGCAGCCAGGGCCGGGTTTCGTTGGCATACACGCGCTCGACCATGCCTTCGATGAATGCACCGCGAATCACCCCCAGCGCCGTGCCGAAACCACCGGTCGCCAACGCCCCGGTATTGCAGTGGGTCAGGATCGTCTGGGCATTGCCCTGATGCTTGCGGATCAGGTCCACGCCCAATTGCGCCATGGTCAGGTTGGCTTCGCGGTCACTTTCATGAATGGCGAGCGCTTCGGCCTCCAGCGCCACCAACGGGTCGACATTGTCTTTCAGGCGATCGAGCCGGTCGTGCATGCGGCCCAGCGCCCAGAACAGGTTGACCGCCGTCGGGCGTGCATCGGACAGCAGCGCGAAATCCTCTTCGAGTGCCGCATACCAGTCGCCGCCTTCGGCAATCCGGGTGCGGGCTGCCAGCACGATGCCATAGGCGGCGCTGATGCCAATCGCCGGCGCACCGCGCACCACCATCGACCGAATGGCTTCGGCCACGCCAGCGGCGCTGGTGTAGGGGATCCAGGTTTCCTCGAACGGCAAAACACGCTGATCCAGCAGATAGAGGGCGCCATCACGCCAATCGATGGCCTTCACCTTCTCCGCAGCCAACAGTCGATCGCGCATCCCACACCCCGCACTCATGAACAAAAGCCGCCGATTATAGCGATCCCCCCGCGAAGACGCTCGGGTATACTTCGCCATCCTTTACAAAAGCACTGGACCCTCGATGCCGAACACTGCCGCTGCGCTCGACCTGCTATTACTGCCGACCTGGCTGGTACCCGTCGAACCTGCCGGCGTTGTCCTCAAGGATCATGCCCTGGGCATCCGCGACGGACGCATCGTTTTTATCGGGCCACGGACTGCCGCACTCAAGCTTGACGCCAGCGAAGTCCGCGAATTGCCGGACATGCTGCTCAGTCCGGGCCTGATCAATGCCCACGGGCATGCGGCCATGACCTTGTTCCGCGGGTTGGCCGATGACCTGCCCTTGATGACCTGGCTGGAAAACCACATCTGGCCCGCCGAGGCGAAATGGGTCGACGAAGCGTTCGTGCGTGATGGCACTGACCTGGCTATCGCCGAGCAGCTCAAAGGTGGCATCACCTGTTTCTCAGACATGTACTTCTTCCCGAAGGTTGCCAGCGAGCGCGTGCACAACAGCGGCATTCGCGCCCAAATCGCGATTCCGGTCCTCGATTTCCCGATCCCCGGCGCCAGCACCGCGGACGAAGCCATTCGTCAGGGCATCGAGTTGTTTGGCGATCTCAAGCATCACGAACGCATCAAGATCACCTTCGGCCCCCATGCACCCTACACCGTGGGCGACGAAAACCTGGAAAAAATCCGCGTGATCGCCGAAGAGCTGGACGCGTCGATCCACATGCACGTGCATGAAACCGCCTTCGAAGTGCAGCAAGCGGTCGAACAGCGCGGCGAACGGCCCCTGGCCCGCCTCGCTCGGCTGGGCTTGCTGGGACCGCGTTTCCAGGCCGTTCACATGACCCAGATCAGCGAAGAAGACCTGGCGCTGCTGGTAGAAAGCAACACCCATGTGATTCATTGCCCGGAGTCGAACCTGAAACTGGCCAGCGGCTTCTGCCCGGTGGAGCGCTTGTGGCAGGCCGGGGTCAACGTTGCCGTGGGCACCGACGGCGCCGCCAGCAATAATGACCTGGACCTGCTGGGCGAAACCCGCACCGCCGCGCTGCTGGCCAAAGCCGTCGCCGGCTCGGCCACCGCACTGGACGCCCATCGCGCACTGCGCATGGCCACGTTGAACGGCGCCCGCGCCTTGGGGATCGAAACCGAAACCGGCTCTCTGGAAGTCGGCAAAGCCGCCGACATCGTGGCGTTCGATCTCTCCGGCCTGGCCCAGCAACCGATCTACGACCCGGTTTCACAGCTTATATATGCCACCGGCCGGGACTGCGTGAAACATGTTTGGGTCGCCGGCAAGCAACTGCTCGACGACCGTCGCCTGACGCGCCTGGATGAACAGCAACTGGTCGCCACCGCCAAGGCCTGGGGCCAGCGCATCAGCGGCCGTACCGAATCGTAAGCCCCCCGGACTCAACCCCGGGGCAACAGGATTTTTCAAGTTTTAGAGGACTTAAACCATGAGCAACGTCGACTACGCCGAAATCGCCAAATTCGAAGCCCTGGCCCATCGCTGGTGGGACCGTGAAAGCGAATTCAAACCCCTGCATGACATCAACCCGCTGCGGGTCAACTGGATTGACGAACGCGTCAGCCTGGCCGGCAAGAAAGTCCTCGACGTCGGTTGCGGCGGCGGCATCCTCAGCGAAGCCATGGCTCAGCGCGGCGCGACCGTGATGGGCATCGACATGGGCGAAGCGCCGTTGGCGGTCGCGCAGCTGCATCAACTGGAATCCGGCGTGAGCGTCGAATACCGACAGATCACCGCTGAAGCCCTGGCCGAAGAAATGCCGGAACAGTTCGATGTGGTCACGTGCCTTGAGATGCTCGAACACGTACCGGACCCGTCCTCGGTGATCCGTGCCTGTTTCCGCATGGTCAAGCCGGGCGGCCAGGTGTTCTTCTCCACCATCAACCGCAACCCGAAGGCGTACCTGTTCGCCATCGTCGGCGCCGAATACATCATGAAGCTGCTGCCGCGCGGCACCCACGACTTCAAGAAATTCATCCGCCCTTCCGAGCTGGGCGCCTGGAGCCGCATGGCCGGGCTGACCGTCAAGGACATCATCGGCCTGACGTACAACCCGCTGACCAAACATTACAAACTGGCGGCCGACGTGGACGTCAATTACATGATCCAGACCCTGCGCGAGGAGTAAGCCGATGCGTATCAGAGCAGTTCTTTTCGACATGGACGGCACCCTGCTCGACACCGCGCCGGACTTCATTGCGATCTGCCAGGCGATGCGTGCCGACCGTGGCTTGCCACCGATCAACGATAAACACATCCGCGACGAGATCTCCGGCGGCGCCAAGGCGATGGTCGCAGTGACCTTCTCCATGGACCCGGAATCACCGGGCTTCGAGGAACTGCGCCTGGAGTTTCTGGAGCGCTACCTGGTCGGTTGCGCGGTCCACAGCAAACTGTTCGACGGCATGGGCGAACTGCTGGCGGACATCGAAAGGGCCAACCTGATCTGGGGCGTGGTCACCAACAAGCCGCTGCGCTTCGCCGAACCGATCATGCAGCAACTGGGGCTGGCCGAACGCTCGGCCCTGCTGATCTGCCCGGACCACGTGAAGAACAGCAAACCGGACCCGGAACCGTTGATCCTTGCCTGCAAGATGCTCAACCTGGATCCGGCCAGCGTGCTGTTTGTGGGCGATGACTTGCGCGATATCGAGTCGGGGCGTGATGCCGGCACCAAGACGGCAGCAGTGACCTTCGGCTACATCCACCCGGATGACAATCCGCGGCATTGGGGTGCGGATGTGGTGGTTGATCATCCGTTGGAGTTGCGCAAAGTGCTCGATAGCGCCCTCTGCAGCTGCTGAGCCGAACCGGATTTTGTGGCGAGGGAGCTTGCTCCCGCCGGGGTGCGAAGCGCCCCTCTATCTACCACCACCGTATCTCGGGCACACCGCATTGAATGGTTTTACGACTGCTTCGCAGCCGAGCGGGAGCAAGCTCCCTCACCACAGTTCGGTGCCCGCATAATTGTGTAGAGGTTTTTATGTTTGATTATTCCGCCCGCCCCGACTTGCTCAAGGATCGGGTCATTCTGGTCACCGGCGCGGGTCGTGGCATCGGCGCTGCCGCCGCTAAAACCTATGCAGCCCACGGCGCGACCGTGCTATTGCTGGGCAAGACCGAAGCCAACCTCACTCAGGTCTACGACGAAATCGAAGCCGCGGGCCATCCGCAACCGGCGGTGATTCCGTTCAATCTGGAGACCGCCCTGCCCCATCAATACGATGAGCTGGCCGCGATGATTGAAACTGAATTCGGTCACCTTGACGGCTTGCTGCACAACGCCTCGATCATTGGTCCGCGCACGCCGATCGAACAGCTGTCGGGCGAAAACTTCATGCGTGTCATGCAAGTCAACGTCAACGCCATGTTCATGCTCACCAGCACACTGTTGCCGCTGCTCAAGTTGTCCCAGGACGCCTCGGTGGTGTTCACCTCCAGCAGCGTCGGCCGCAAGGGCCGCGCGTACTGGGGCGCTTACGGCGTTTCCAAGTTTGCCACCGAAGGCCTGATGCAAACCCTGGCTGACGAAGTCGACAGCGTAGCGCCTGTGCGCTCCAACAGCATCAACCCGGGCGCCACCCGCACAAGCATGCGCGCCCAGGCTTACCCGGGAGAAAACCCGCTCAACAATCCGACCCCGGAAGAGATCATGCCGGTGTATCTGTACTTGATGGGCCCGGACAGCACGGGCATCAACGGCCAGGCTTTCAACGCGCAGTAATGCCGTACGTCGCTTTTGTGCCGCGTCGACTTCCCGTCGCGGCATTTGAGCATGCTCAACTTCTACAAAGCAGATTAAACTTGTACGAAATGTCCTACGGGACTGACGGACCAGTACTGACGCGCAGCCCAAAGCCGCTCTCACCCAGCTTGTAAGACAGCCTTACTGCTCAAGGGCGCACGCCATATGAAATCACCTTCCCAGACCAACGCAATTGACTTCGATAGCGCCAAATTGCAACGCCTGGGCTTTGGTCAGCAACAACCCTCTCTGGAAAGCCCGGTCAGCCTTGCGAAACTGCGCCAGCAAATGAGCATGCAGCTGCAAACCAGTCTTGAGCCGCAACGCATTCTCGGTTTGTTCTTCCGCGAGGTTCAGCGCCTGGTCCCGCTGGATGCCTTGAGCTACGAGCACAAGAGCAGCGACCTGCGACTGGAGTTCGGCCAACGGGGTCACCACTCGATCAGCTACAGCCTCAGCCACGAGGGTGAACATCTGGGTGAGTTGGTGTTTCGCCGCAATCAGCGTTTCAGCGAGCAGGAACAGGGCAACCTTGAATCGCTGCTGGCGACGCTGCTGTACCCGATGCGCAATACCCTGCTGTACCGCGCCGCCACCCAAAGTGCCTTACGCGACCCATTGACCGACACCGGCAACCGCATCGCAATGGATCAGACGCTGCAACGGGAAATCGAGCTGTCACGGCGTCATCTGCAACCGTTGTCCTTGCTGATGCTGGACATCGACCACTTCAAGCGGGTCAACGATACCCATGGCCACAGCGCCGGCGATGACGTGCTCAAGGCGGTTGCCGCCTCGATCAAAAATCAGCTGCGCAATGTCGACATGGTGTTTCGTTTCGGCGGCGAGGAGTTTTTGATTCTGCTGTCGAACACCAGCCGCGAAGCCGCTGCCCTGGTGGGTGAGCGTCTGCGATTTGCCGCGCAGGCCGAGGAATACATCGCCGATGGACGCTCGATCCAGCTGACGATCAGCCTCGGTTGCTCGACCCTGCTGCCCGGCGAGTCCGCCGAGAGCCTCGTGCGACGGGCCGATAATGCGTTGTATATCGCCAAGCGCGAGGGGCGTAACCGGTTGACGATGGCCGGCTGATTTTCAGCCACAACCCAAAACAATGTGGGAGCGAGCCTGCTCGCGATAGCGGTGTGTCATTCAACATGATCGCTGACTGACACAGCCTCATCGCGAGCAAACTCGCTCCCACAGTTTTTATTGCGTATTTCGGAATCAGCTTTCAGCCAACTCCAATCGCTCCCGGACTACCGGCGCTTTCTCTGAATGCTCCAGCTGCATGCACCGTTCAAGGAACAGGTACATGTAGTCGTAGCTCTTGCACACCGCCTGACGCAGCTCCACTTGCAGGGCTTTGCTCGGGTTGGTGCCCGCCAGGGTGCAGATGATTTCCAGCGCTTCCCAAGGATGGGCATCGTCGTACTGGGCATGCATCTTCAGCCACTTCATCGCACGCTTGCGCTCTTCCTCGGGGAACGAGGCGGCGTACACGCCATTGGAACAGACCACCGCCGACCACTCGCCCGTCGCGCCTTCAATGGCGTAATTGGTGGCGGCAATGCCGACGATCAGCGAATCCGCCGAACTGGTGTGCCAGCACCAATGGCTCAAGGCGTGAAGTTCAGGGGCAACCTGTTGTGCCTGCAGATCTTCCAGGCTGACGCCGTGTGCACGGCTCCAGTTCAGCCAGTAGTCGGCATGGTTCAATTCGACACGAATATTGCGCATCAGCCAGCGACGCGCCATGTCCTCGCCAGGGTGGCGGGCGAAACGGGTCTTGGTCAGGTTTTGTGCCATGTATAACGCGAACTGTTCAACCACCGGCCAGCCACCTATCAGATACTGACGCATGGTTTTTGCACTGAGTTTGTTATCTCGCATGCGCTGATACAGTTCGTGTTCCACGACCCGGCGCTTGCTCTCGCTGCAATCCTGAATCAGGCGCTGGGCCCAGGCAGGATAACTTGCAGCTTCCATGAGCGGTCCGGTTCTGTTGAATGTGTCGATCACTGTCGAGCTCCTTTTGATTGTGATTGTTAGATCATCGAGAGTTTTCAACGGAATGTGCCAGGCGCCTTGAACAGCAAAGGCTGGGGCCTGGCAGGACGACTTTGGAGGCTATCGCAGGTAAACAGTTGCGGACGTTCAATGACATACCCTTGAGCGTAATCCACCCCGATCTCCAGCAATGCCTGCTCGATCTGAGTTGTTTCGACAAACTCGGCGATCGTGCGCTTACCCATGACATGGCCGATGTGGTTGATCACTTCGACCATGGCGCGGTTAATCGGGTCGTCCAGCATATCCTTTACGAAACTCCCGTCGATCTTCAGGAAGTCTACAGGCAAATGTTTCAGGTACGCGAATGAGGACATCCCGGCGCAAAAGTCGTCCAGCGAAAACAGGCAGCCTAAGCCTTTGAGTTCATTAATGAATCTAATTGCGCTGCCGAGATTGGAAATTGCGCTGGTTTCTGTGATTTCAAAACAAATCATTTCAGCCGGAATTGAATACGTTACGAACTGTTCACGCAGGAAGTCGAGAAACGCCTCGTCACCGATGGTGGTGCCTGACAGATTGATCGCACACATGGCCAGCGGCTCGCCAGGGCTCTCCGCGCGGCATTGGGCAATGATCTTGAACACGTTCTTCACGACCCAGCGATCGATGGTACTCATCAGGCCATAACGCTCGGCAGCCGGAATGAAACTGTCAGGCAGGATCATCCGCCCGGCTTCATCATGCAGGCGCAGCAGAATTTCGATATGCCCAGCCTCCGCGTCGATCCCCAGCGGCGCGATTTGCTGCGCGTACAGACAGAAGCGGTCCTCTTCCAGCGCCATGTGCAAGCGCTGCACCCAGGCCATTTCACCGAAGCGCAGGGACAGTTCCGAATCGTCGGGGTGATAGACCTGAACCCGGTTGCGCCCCTTTTCCTTGGCCATGTAGCACGCCATGTCGGCAGCGCGAAGCGAGGCTTCAAGGGTGGTCGGCGTCTGTGAAACATGTACCAGGCCGAGACTCACGGTGGTCACGAATGGCCGGCCCTTCCAGACAAAGTGCAGGTTCTGCACGGTCTGGCGCAGCGACTCGGCGATTTTCTCCGCAGCCTCGGGCCCGCAGTTTTCCAGGAGGATGCCGAACTCGTCACCGCCCAGCCGGGCCAGGGTATCGCCTTCGCGCAAACCGGATTGCAGCAGCGCGCAGATGTGTCGAAGCAACTCGTCGCCCGCGGCATGACCGCAGGTATCGTTGACCAGTTTGAACTGGTCCAGATCGAGAAACATCAAGGCATGCCGCCCCGGCTGCCGCGTCAGGTTGTGCAGCGCCTGTTCCAGGCGATACTCGAATTCGCGGCGATTGGCCAGGCCGGTCAAGGCGTCATGGGTAGCCTGCCACGACAGATTGGCAATGTATTGCCGCTCCTGGGTCATGTCATGCAACACCAGCACCGTGCCGCTGACCTTGCCGGCGTTGCTGATCGGCGCCCCCACCAATGTCACCGAAACCGTGCTGCCATCCAGGCGTTGAATCAGTTTTGAATGCTCGCTGCCACCGCTGAGCTGGCCGCTCAGAATGCGCTCGATCAAGGTAAACCCATCGGCCTGTGCGTTTTCATCCAGCAGATTGAACAACGCCGCGAGCGGCAATCCCGCTGCCTGCTCGGCCTTCCAGTGAGTCAACGCTTCGGCGGCCGGGTTCATGTAGGCAATGGCGCCATCGACATCCGTCGTAATCACCCCGTCGCCAATCGATTGCAGGGTGATCTGCGCCCGGTCTTTTTCCAGCTGCAGTGCATTGGCAAATTCATGGCGCTGCTTGAGCAGCTTGTGGGTGCGCATCAACGCCAGCGCGATCAAGCCAAGGGCGGTGGCGAGGTTGGTCAGCAGCAATATTCGCAGAATGACCCGCGACCCTTCCCCCAGCGCATCACTGAAGGCTTTCGCAGCCGGCGTCACCTCATCATTGATGGCGAAAATCTGATCCTTCCAGCGCAGGATATCCGCCTCGGAAGCCGGCCTGGTGGTGATGTGCTGGTGCATGTCCCGCGCAACGTCGTCGAGCTTGACCAGATAGGCGTCACCGACCGTCCACAGATCGATGGCTTTTTCCAGGTAACTGAAATGGCGGAAATTAAGGTACAGCCAGATCAGGCTGGTGACGTCGTCCGGGTGGTTACCGCCCTTGAGAATCGCCAGCCGCGCCGCGTCAATATCAGGCGGTTGCTGATCCAGTGCCACGCGCAACTCATGCCCGCCCTGAGGCACGGAGATGGCGTGCTGGTACTTGCGAAAAATCCCCTCATCGCCGCTATCGGCATAGAGATTGAGGTAATAGATGGCATCTTTCTGGCCCTTGGACCAGAGGCTTTCGCCGGCAACATAGCCGCGAACCGCCGACAGCACATAGAGGCTAACGCCACCCAACAAGGCTTGAAATAGCACAACGGCAATAAATGGCCAGACGATGCCCAACAACCGTGGCGTTCCGAGAGTCCGCGTTTGATTCATGAGGTCCCTTGCATTAGCACTGCTTGATCGTCATCCGGACGAAATCGCTCCAGCTAGACTAGGTGGCGATTGCGCTCCCGGCAAGCGGCGAGCCTCGCCCGAGAGGGGTTGGACAGCCGTTGGTGCCGTTGACGATGTTCTTGTTTTCGGGCTTCAGACAAGTTTCAAACAGCGTTCATTCACTCGGCCTCAAAAATTACATTTGCTGTAGGTGACCATACAGCTTGGCGTATAAGCCGCCGTCGGCGATCAACTGTTGGTGATCGCCATCTTCGGCAATCTGCCCGCCATCGAACACCAATACACGGTCGGCCTGTTTCACTGCCGAAAGTCGATGGGCAATGATCAGCGTGGTGCGGTTGCTCAGGAACCGTGCCAGTGCCTGATGCAAGTTGTATTCGGTGGCGGCGTCCAGCGCCGAGGTGGCTTCGTCGAGAATCACCACTTTCGGTTCTGCCAATACCATTCGCGCAATCGCCAGACGCTGGCGCTGCCCGCCGGACAAACGCACGCCGGAGCGCCCGACAATGCTGTCCAGCCCGTTGGGCAGGTCACGGATGGTGGTGTGCAATTGGGCGATTTCCAGTGCCTGCCAGCAGGCCTCATCGCTGCGTTCGCGGCCCATGGTCAGGTTGGCGCGCACGGTGTCATTGAACAGCGCCGGATGTTGCAGGACCACGGCGACATTTTCCCGCACCGTTTCCAGGCCAATCTCCTGCTGGGTCGAGCCGCCGAAGCGGATGGTCCCGGCCAACGGCGTGTACAAGCCCAGCAGCAGCTGCACCAGCGTGCTCTTGCCGCCACCACTGGCACCGACAATCGCAACCTTCTCACCGGGGGCGATGGACAGGTTCATCTGGCTCAACACCAGTTCGTCGCCGTAACCGAAGCTCAAGCCTTGAACCTCGATACCCACGGTATCGCGCCCGGTGAACGGGTCCACGCCCTTCGGGTATTGCGGCTCATCGGCGCGCGACAACAATTCGTTGATCCGCGACAGCGCACCACCGGCGGCGTAGAAGGCATATTGCAGGTTCAGCAGTTGTTCGACCGGACCGATCATGAACCACAAGTAGCTGAACACCGCGAGCATCTGGCCGATGGACAGGTCGGAGAACAGCACGGTGAGCATGGCGGCAGCACGGAAAATATCGATGCCAAACTGGAACAGCAAACCGCTGGCACGGTTCGAGGCGTCGGTTTTCCATTGTGAGTTAACCGCGTAATCGCGAACTTCCCGGGCGCGCAGCCCTAAACGACCGAGGAAAAAACCCTGGCGGTTGCCGGCGCGCACTTCCTGGATCGCGTCCAGGGTTTCGGTCAGGGCCTGGGTGAAGCGCGACGTGCTGTCGTTCTCGAGTTTCTTCAGGTGCTTGACCCGCTTGCCCAACTGCACCGTGGCGTAGATCACCAGCGGGTTGAACAGCAGAATCAACAGCGCCAGTTGCCAATGCATCCACATCAGAATCCCGGCGGTGCCGACCAGGGTCAGCATGGCCACGAGGAAACGGCTGAGGGTTTCGCCGACAAATTTGTCCAGCGTGTCGAGGTCAGTGACCAAATGCGTGGTCACCGTGCCGCTGCCCAGGCTCTCGTACTCGCCCAGCGAAATGCGTTTGAGGCGTTCGATCAGGCGGATGCGAATGCGGTAGACGATGTCTTTGGCCAGCGCGGCGAACAATCGCGCCTGAAGTACGTTGAACAACAACGCGGCACAACGCAGGGCCAGGGTCACCACCAGCATCAGGCCGATGTAACCCGCGGCTTTTTGCCAAACGTCAGGCAGCGCGAGGTTCATGATTTTCAGCGCAGCATCGCCGTGCCCCAGCAACACTTCGTCCACCAGCAACGGCAACAGCAACGGGATCGGTACGCTGCACAGCGTCGCCAGTACGGCCACGCCGTTGGCGATCCAGAGGGATTTCTTGTGATGCAGGGCCAGGCGACGGATTTCCGCCCAGCTCAAGCGGTCGACACGTTTAGCGGGTACGGCTTCGTCGGGCAGATCATGCACAGGCAGCGCGCTCCAGCCAGCGGCCGAGCAACGGGGATAATTCGCGCAAAGGCTGATAGCCATTGGTCAACAACGCCAATTGGCCGTTTCGCTCAGCCAGCAGCGTAGGGAAACCGGCGATGCCCAGGTCCTGGACCCAGGTGAAGTCGGCCGATGTCGCGGCGTGCGTATCGGCACGGTCGAACGCGGCGGCAAATTCAATTCGCGGCAGACCGGCCTGCTCTGCCAGCTCCACCAGAACACTGGCCCGGGTGACATCGCGACCTTCAGCGTAAAAGGCGTGCTGAATCAGCCCGAGCAGTTTCCACGCACAATCCGGCGCCAGGTTACGTGCCGTCACCAGTGCCCGGCAGGCAGGTTCGGTGTCGTAGACAAAACCGTCAGGCAATGCGCCTTCGCGCTTGAACGGCTGGCCGGTAGCCTCGGTGACCGCCTGCCAGTGCTCGAGAATGTAGCGCCGGGTGGTCGGTTCGAGCGCGGCGCCACTGCCGGTGCGCAAACCGCCCACCACCAGATGCACGTCTACTCCGGCGGCCGCCGCCTGCTCTACCAATGCGTTTGCAACCGGAGCAAAGCCCCAGCACCAGGAACACATCGGGTCCATCACATAGAGCAGGCGCGCAGTCATGGTTCAGGCCTCGGAAGATGATGCTTGCTTGTAGTTGTAGCCGATCGGGTGAGGCATGTTGCGGGCCTTGGCCAGTTCGATCTGCTTTTGCCGATCGATGGCGCTGCGGCGGGTTTTCTCGCTCAGTTTGTCCCAGCAATGCGGGCAACTGATGCCGGCCACGTAGTGCTCCGAAGCGCGATCCTCGACGCTGACCGGCGTGCGGCAGGCATGGCATTGATCGTAATCGCCTTCGCTCAAGTCGTGGCGAACGGTCACGCGGTTATCGAACACAAAGCAGTCGCCCTGCCACTTGGTTTCTTCCTGCGGCACCTCTTCGAGGTACTTCAGAATGCCGCCCTTGAGGTGATAGACCTCACCGTAGCCTTCGCTGAGCATGTAGCTCGATGCCTTTTCGCAGCGAATGCCGCCGGTGCAGAACATCGCGACCTTCTTGTGCACGGCCGGGTCGAAGTTGGCTTTGATGTAGTCGGGGAATTCACGAAAACTGGTGGTTTTCGGGTCGATCGCACCTTCGAAGGTGCCGATCGAGACTTCGTAATCGTTCCGGGTATCGATGAGCAGCACTTCCGGATCGCTGATCAGCGCGTTCCAGTCCTGCGGATCAACGTAGGTGCCGACCTTTTTGTTCGGGTCCACGCCTTCGACGCCGAGGGTGACGATTTCTTTCTTGAGTTTGACTTTGGTGCGGTAGAACGGCTGTTCGTCGCAGTACGACTCTTTGTGGTCGATGTCGTCCATGCGCGGATCGTTCTTGAGCCAGGCCATCAACCCGTCGATGCCTTCGCGGCTACCGGACACGGTCCCGTTGATGCCTTCTTCGGCGATCAGCAAGGTGCCTTTGATGCCGTTGTCGACCATCGCCTTGAGCAGTGGCTCGCGCAGGTCAACGTAATCTTCCAGGGTGACGAACTTATACAGTGCCGCCACGACAATCTGTTGTGTCATGGGTAAATCTCCAGGTGGCTACCCTCGTAAGGGGTGAACCGGATGCGAAAAAAAACGCGCCGGGTGAGCGGCGCGTTGGGCATTCTACCAAAAAAGCCATCCCTGTAGGAGCCGGCTTGCTGGCGATGGTGAGCCAGCTACGATGCAGTCGACTGTCACTCCATCGCCAGCAAGCCGGCTCCTACAGGGGGTGATCTTTAGTGTTTGCTACCACCGGCGCAGGTCGGCGAAGCCGGAGCCGCGTCGATCTGTGCCCATTCTTCAGGCGTGTAGGTATGCAGCGCCAACGCATGGAACTCGCCCATCAGCTCGCCGAGCGTGCCGTAGACTTTCTGGTGGCGCTTGACCCGGTTCAGGCCTTCGAACTGCTGACTGACCACCACAGCCTTGAAGTGGGTCTGCAACCCGCGACTGTGCATATGGCTTTCATCAAGCACCTGCAGATGCTGAGGCTGAAGCAGGCCCAGCGTCGATTCGATGCGTTGTTGCATGGTCATACCGAACTCCGCTTAAGGCTTTTTCTTGGCTGGCTCGGCGGCGCCTTTCGGCTCCAGCTCGGCCGTCATGTCAGCCAGCAGTTTGTTGACCACAGGCACCGCGCTTTCCAGCTTGGCCTGGGTCATCTGTGCCGATTGCTGGGTCAGCTGCGGCATTTTTTCCAGAACTTTCTTGCCCAGTGGCGACTTGTAGAACGCCACCAGGTCCTTGAGCTCGGATTCCGTGAAGTTGGTGGTGTAGAGCTTGACCATGTCCGGTTTCAGCTTGTTCCAGCCAATGGCCTGGTCCAGGGCGGCGTTAGCCTTGGCCTGGTAGGTTTCGAGTACGGCTTTTTTCGATTCCGGGGCTTTGGTTTGCTGGAAGCGCTGGGCGAACATCTGCTGGACCTGCATGTACACCGGAGTGCCCAATTTGTCAGCATGCGCCAGAGTCAGGAAAGCCTCGGCACTGGCGTTGTGGCTGGCGGTATCGGCAAAAACCTGGCCGCTGGCACAAACCAATGCAACCGCGGTACAGATGGCACGAAGACGAGTCATCGAGTTTCCTTTTCTAGCAGGCGAGGTAAAACCCCAAGGACGACCATTCTGCGCCTAAAAAAGTGTGTCGCTCAACCCCAAGCCTTGTGGCGCGTGATTTAGAGGGCTTCAATGGGCAGAATCGAGACGGATGGAACCCCGGCCGGTGATCACGGCCTAAACTGCGCAATCAGACCTACAGGAGTGTGACCGATGAGCCGTATTGAAACAGACAGCCTGGGCCAGGTTGAAGTCCCGGACGAAGCTTACTGGGGCGCTCAGACGCAACGCTCGCTGGTCAACTTTGCCATTGGCAACGAACACATGCCTCTGGCCGTGCTTCACGGCCTGGCGCTGATCAAGAAAGCGGCGGCCCGGGTCAACGACCGCAACGGCGACCTGCCCGCCGACATCGCCCGGCTGATCGAACAAGCGGCGGATGAAGTGCTCGACGGTCAGCACGACGATCAATTCCCGCTGGTGGTCTGGCAAACCGGCAGCGGTACCCAGAGCAACATGAACGTCAACGAAGTGATTGCCGGCCGTGCCAACGAACTGGCCGGCAACCCGCGTGGCGGCAAGTCGCCGGTGCACCCCAACGATCACGTCAACCGCTCCCAGAGTTCCAACGATTGCTTCCCCACCGCCATGCACATCGCCACCGTGCAGGCCGTGCAGCACCATTTGCTGCCGGCGATCAGCGAACTGTCGGGCGGTCTGGCCGAGTTGTCGGCGCGGCACATGAAACTGGTGAAAACCGGCCGCACGCACATGATGGACGCCACGCCAATCACTTTCGGCCAGGAAATATCAGCCTTCATAGCGCAACTCGATTACGCCGAGCGGGCCATTCGCAGCGCCCTGCCGGCGGTGTGTGAACTCGCCCAGGGCGGTACCGCGGTCGGCACCGGGCTGAATTCACCCCACGGTTTCGGTGAAGCCATCGCCGCCGAACTGGCCGCGCTTTCCGGCCTGCCGTTCATTACCGCGCCGAACAAGTTCGCGGCATTGGCCGGGCACGAGCCGCTGACGACGCTGTCCGGCGCCCTGAAAACCCTCGCCGTGACGCTGATGAAAATCGCCAACGACTTGCGTTTGCTGGGCTCCGGGCCACGTGCCGGTTTCGCCGAAGTGAAACTGCCGGCCAACGAACCCGGCAGTTCGATCATGCCCGGCAAGGTCAACCCGACCCAGTGCGAAGCGCTGTCGATGCTCGCCTGTCAGGTGTTGGGCAACGACGTCGCCATCGGTTTCGCCGCGAGCCAGGGTCACCTGCAACTGAACGTGTTCAAACCGGTGATCATCCACAACCTGCTGCAATCGATTCGCCTGCTGGGTGATGGCTGCAGCAACTTCCAGCAGCATTGTATTGCCGGCCTGGAACCGGATGCCGGGAAAATGGCTGAGCACCTGGAGCAAGGCTTGATGCTGGTGACGGCGCTGAACCCGCACATCGGCTATGACAAATCGGCGGAGATCGCCAAGAAGGCCTACGCCGAGGGACTGACCTTGCGTGAGGCTGCTCTTCAGTTGGGGTATCTGACCGATGAAGAGTTTGATGAATGGGTGCGGCCGGAGAATATGCTGGAGGCTGGGGCAAAGGGCTGAGATCTCTAGCGCCGGATAGTCCGTCATCGCGGGCAAGCCACGCTCCCACAGGTTTTGTGTCGATTGCAATATTTGTGACCGACACAGTCCTTGTGGGAGCGTGGCTTGCCCGCGATGAACGATGACGCGGTCTAGTTAGCCGCCATCCGCATCTTGCGCGCCCTGAGGCCGGCGATCAGCGAAGGCCCCAACGCGACCAGTGCCGACCCCAGCACCACCAGCACCGCGCCGCCATACCCCAGGCCATTGATGGTCTCGGCATGCACATAGTCTGGCCACATCCAGGCGGCGATGGCGACAGCGCCAAAGGTCACCAACGGCGTGATCGCCAGCGTCGCGCTGACCCGCGAAGCTTCCCAATGCGCCAGCGCTTCGGCAAACGCACCGTAGGCGATCAGGGTGTTCATGCAACACGCCAGCAATAACCAGCCTTGCAACGGGCTCAACTCCAGCGCCTCAAGCGGATGCACCCACGGCGTCAGCAACAGCCCGCAGAACAGATAGATCACCATCATCACCTGCAATGAATTCCACACCGTCAGCAGCTGCTTCTGCCCCAAGGCATAGAAGGTCCAGACCGTAGACGCCAACAACACCAGCAACACACCGGCGGTGTAATCGCTCAACGACGTCAATAACTCGGTCAGTCGTTGATTGAAAAACAACGCGAACCCGATCAGCAGCACAAGCAGGCCAATCCCCTGCCCTACGCTGAAACGCTCCTTGAATACAAACAGACTGGCGATCAGCAACATGATCGGCCCCATCTGCACCACCAATTGTGCGGTTCCCGGGCTGAGCAGGTTGAGTCCCATCAGGTACAGCACGTAGTTACCCACCAGCCCAAGCACCGCCATCGCTACCAGCCAGCCGCCGCGCGGGCCGAGCACTTTGCGGCTCGGCAGACGTTTGGTCGCGGCCAGATAAATGAACAGGCAGCTGCCGGACACCATCAGGCGAAACCAGGTGACCGTGACCGGGTCCATCACCAGCAAGACCTGCTTGAGTTTGATGGGCAGGATTCCCCACAGCAGCGCGGTCAGCAGGGCCAGAAACAAACCGTACACCCAGCGACCCGATGAAATGTGCATGCAAACCCCGAAACCCAATGACAAGTCACCGCATTCTAGGCGCACTGGCCCGCACTACACAGGGACAGTTGGCATCCGGCCGCGAATGAAACTGTGCAGGTCGCAACGTTAAGTTGGCGATCTGCCGTCGATCGGATCGCCAGGCGCCGCAAGTGGTTCTTGCATAAGCTGATTGGATCCACGCCAGGAAAATTTCAGGAGATCGCCATGTATGGCATGCGTGCCCAGGATAACGCCCCCGCCCTGCACTTTCGCAGCGACCGGTTATGTCGGGTCAATGGAGAGTTGTTTTTCAGCACCCGGGAAAACACCCTGGAGGGGCCGTTTGAGAGTGCCGAGGCGGCGGCGCGGGAAATTCAGGCGTACATTGAGCGGATGCAGAATATGGCGGTAAATAGATAAACCGAGTCGCCTTTATCGCTAGCAGGCTAGCTTCCACAGGGGTCTGATAGGCGACACAGATCCAGTGTGGGAGATAGCCTGCTAGCGATAGCTATACAACAGTCACCAACAAAATCCGACGCGTTTACCGCACCGCCTCAAACAACCCGCTAGCGCCCATCCCGCCACCCACACACATCGTCACGATGCCATAGCGCAGATTACGCCGCTGCAACTCGCGAACGATGTGCCCGACCTGACGCGAACCGGTCATGCCGAACGGATGGCCGATGGAGATCGAGCCGCCGTTGACGTTGTACTTGTCGTTATCGATCTCCAGCCGATTACGCGCGTACAGGCACTGCGAGGCGAACGCTTCGTTGAGTTCCCACAGATCGATATCGCCCATCTGCAACCCCTTGGCCTTGAGCAGTTTCGGCACCGAGAACACCGGGCCGATGCCCATTTCATCCGGTTCGCAACCTGCCACGGTGAATCCACGGAAAAACGCTTTCGGCTTCAAGCCCAACGCCAGGGCTTTTTCCAGGCTCATCACCAAGGTCATCGAAGCGCCGTCCGACAACTGCGACGAGTTGCCCGCCGTGACCGAACCATCCTCGGCGAACACCGGATTCAATCCGGCCAGGCTTTGCAGCGTGGTCTCGGGACGATTGCAGTCATCGCGATCAACGATTGCGTCGAGGATCTGAACCTGACCGGTGGCCTTGTCCTCAACGCGGTACTTCACCGCCATCGGCACGATTTCATCGTCGAACAGCCCGGCAGCCTGCGCCTGGGCGGTGCGTTGCTGACTTTGCAGGGCGTACAGATCCTGTTCTTCGCGGCTGACGCTGTAGCGGCGAGCGACGATTTCGGCGGTCTGGCCCATCGGGAAATAAATACCCGGCACCTGCTCCTTGAGCAGCGGGTTGATCAGGTGATCGGTGTTGACGCTTTTCATGGTCAGGCTGATCGACTCGACACCACCGGCGACAATGATGTCGCTGCAACCCGAAGCGATCTGGTTGGCGGCGATGGCTATCGCCTGCAGGCCAGACGAGCAGAAGCGGTTGAGGGTCATGCCGGCGGTGCCGATGCCCAAACGCGACAGCACCGCGACATTGCGACCGATGTTGTAGCCCTGGGCGCCTTCATTGGAGCCGGCGCCGACGATGCAGTCCTCGACGCTGGCCGGGTCGATACCGGTGCGCGCCAGCAAGGCGTTGACGCAATGCGCGGCCATGTCATCCGGACGGGTCTGGTTGAACTTGCCGCGAAAGGATTTGGCCAGGCCGGTCCGCACGCTGTCGACGATCACCACTTCACGCATGGCATACCTCATTGTTGTTGTCGGTTGAGAATGGACCGAGCATAAGCCCACCCAATTACCGACCGCGACAATCATTCACCCCGCGTATGCGCAAACATCGCCTCACTTCTTGCTTTTGTTTTCCTTGCTGGCGCGCTTGTCGGACTTCTCGAAGGCGTCTTCCAGTGCCTGATTGATGGTGCGCAAGACCTTGACCCGCGCCCAGCGCTTGTCGTTGGCTTCAATCAATGTCCACGGCGAGATTTCAGTGCTGGTGCGGTCGACCATGTCGCCGACAGCGGCGCGATAGTCGTCCCACTTGTCCCGATTGCGCCAGTCATCCTCGGTGATCTTGAAGCGCTTGAAGGGGATGTTTTCGCGCTCCTGGAAGCGTTCCAGTTGCGTCTGTTTGTCGATGGCCAGCCAGAACTTGACCACGACCACCCCGGCATCGGCGATCTGCTCTTCGAAGTCATTGATTTCACTGTAGGCGCGCAACCAGTCCGCGGGGCTGCAAAAGCCCTCGATACGCTCCACCAGCACCCGGCCATACCAGGAGCGGTCGAACACGGTGAACTTGCCCCGCGCCGGCAGGTGTCGCCAGAAGCGCCACAGGTACGGCTGCGCGCGCTCTTCTTCAGTGGGCGCGGCAATCGGCACGATGTTGTATTGCCGTGGGTCAAGCGCCGCTGCCACTCGCCGAATCGCCCCGCCCTTGCCCGCGGCGTCATTGCCTTCGAACACCGCAACCAGCGCGTGACGGCGCATGCGTTTGTCACGCATCAACCCGGAAAGCCGTGCCTGCTCGGTCACCAACTGTTCCTCGTAATCGTCTTTATCCAGGTGCAGGCTCAGGTCCAGGCTGTCGAGCAGGTTGACATGATCAACGCTGGGGAACACCGGTGCGGCGCTGACTTTTTCCGGATGGATCTTCGGCCGCTTCAACGCACCGTTCAGGCTGTCGAGCAAAATCTTGCCCACCACCAGGCTGCGATACCGCGCGTCCATCCCGGCGATGACGTGCCACGGCGCATAGTCACGACTGGTGCGACGCAAGACCCGCTCGCCGAACTTCACGAAGCGGTCGTAGGTCTGCGATTGCTGCCAGTCCAGCGGGCTGATGCGCCAGCTGTGTAATGGATCGTCGGCCAACGCCTTGAGGCGCGCCTTCATCTGTTTCTTGGAAAGGTGGAACCAGAATTTGACGATCAGCGCGCCTTCATCGCACAGCATCTTTTCCAGGCGCTCGGCACCGTTGATGGCTTGATCGAGACGCGGGTCCTTGAATTCGCCATGCACCCTGCCCTGCAGCATCTGGCTGTACCAATTACCGAAGAAAACGCCCATGCGCCCCTTGGCCGGCAGCATCCGCCAGTAACGCCAGGCCGGCGGCCGCGCCAGCTCTTCATCGGTTTGCTGATCGAACGTGCGGACCTCGATCAAGCGTGGGTCCATCCACTCGTTGAGCAATTTCACCGTCTCGCCCTTGCCGGCGCCTTCGATGCCGTTGATCAGGATGATCACCGGAAACCGGTGCTGCTGCTGCAGCTCAAATTGCGCTTCCAGCAAAGCTTCGCGCAGCGCGGGTACTTCGGCGTCGTAGGTTTCTTTGTCGATGGCGTGATCGATTTCAGCGGATTCGAACATGGATGGCTCCCTTCCAGATGTGAGCAAGACTAGCGGATTGACCGGTGTCACGTGGAAGAAATCCAATTTTTGCAGACGCAAGCTCCCTCGCCACAAAAGCGGATCAAGCACGGCCCCGCGATCAGCTAGAATGGCCACCTTGCCGTGACCGAGCCCGCCATGAAACCTGTATTGCCCCACGCCCAGCTCGACTGGGACGACCAGGGTCGTCCCTATTCGCGCCTGTTCGACGATGTGTATTTCTCCGATAAGTCGGGGCTGGACGAAACCCGCTACGTGTTCATCGAGCAGAACCGCCTGGCGGAACGCTTTGCCGCGTTGCCGCACGATGGCCGGCTGGTTATCGGCGAGACTGGGTTTGGTACCGGGCTGAATTTTCTGTGTGCATGGCAGGTGTTCGAGCAACACGCGCCGGCCGGTGCGCGGCTGCATTTTGTCAGTGTCGAAAAGTACCCCTTGAGCCCCGCCGACCTGCAACGCGCCCTGGCCCTGTGGCCCGAACTCAAAGTATTGGCCGATCAATTGCTGGCGCAATACGTGGCCATCCATCAAGGCTTTCAGCGGCTGACGCTGGCCAACGGTCGGGTGACCCTGACCTTGCTGATCGGCGATGCACTGGAGCAACTGCCGCAACTGGACGCGCAGATCGACGCCTGGTTTCTCGACGGGTTTGCCCCGGCGAAAAATCCTGACATGTGGACCGCCGAACTGTTCGTCGAACTGGCGCGACTGGCCGCCCCAGGCTCGACCATCAGCACGTTCACCAGCACCGGTTGGGTCCGGCGACTACTCAACGCCGCCGGTTTCAAGATGAAACGCACGCCGGGTATCGGCCATAAATGGGAGATCCTGCGCGGTGAGTTTCTGGGTTGGCCGCAGGAGGTTCCCGCGCCTTTGCCAGCCAAACCCTGGTTCGCCCGACCTGCACCGCTGGCCGGTGAACGCCGCGCACTGGTGATCGGCGCCGGACTGGCCGGTTGTGCCAGCGCGGCCAGCCTCGCGGCGCGGGGCTGGCAGGTGACCGTGCTCGAGCGCCACGCCGACATTGCCCAGGAAGCCTCCGGAAATCCGCAAGGCGTGCTTTACCTCAAGTTATCCGCTCACGGCACCGCGCTGTCGCAAATGATCGTCAGCGGTTTCGGTTACACCCGACGCCAACTCGAACACCTGCAACGCGGCACTGATTGGGACGATTGCGGCGTGCTGCAACTGGCGTTCAACGCCAAGGAAGGCGAACGTCAGGCGCAACTGGCCGAGGCGTTTCCTGCGGACCTGCTGCACCTGGTCGAGCAGCCCCAGGCCCAGGCGCTGGCGGGGATCGGCCTGGCGCACGGTGGTTTGTACTATCCCGAAGGTGGCTGGGTGCATCCTCCGGCGTTGTGCCAATGGCAGGCCGCGCACCCCGATATTCGAATACTGACGCATCACGATGCCGTGCAATTGCGCAAGGTCGATGACCAGTGGCAAGCCTGGGACGGCGAGCGCTTGCTCGCCAGCGCTCCGGTGGTGGTGCTGGCCGGTGCCGCCGAGATTCAGCGTTTTCCGGAAAGCGCCGGGCTGCCGCTCAAACGCATTCGCGGGCAAATCACCCGCCTGATGCAAACCCCACAAAGTCAGGCGTTGAGCACGGTGGTCTGCGCCGAAGGGTATGTCGCACCGGCGCGTCTGGGCGAGCACACACTGGGCGCGAGTTTCGACTTCAAGAGCGATGACCTGACCCCGACCACCGCTGAACACCTGGGCAACCTGGCCATGCTCGAAGAGATTTCCGAGGATCTGGTCAGCCGATTACGCATCGCCGAACTGGCCCCTGAAAGCCTCCAGGGGCGCGCCGCATTTCGCTGCACCAGCCCCGACTACCTGCCAATCGTCGGCCCGTTGGCGGACAGCCAGGCATTTACCCAGGCTTACGCCGCCCTGAGCAAGGACGCCCGGCAGGTGCCGAATATCGACTGCCCGTGGCTCGACGGTTTGTACGTCAACAGTGGTCATGGCTCACGTGGTTTGATCACCGCACCGCTGTCCGGAGAACTGCTGGCCGCCTGGCTGGATGATGAACCCTTGCCCCTGCCCAGAAGCGTGGCCGAAGCCTGTCACCCGAACCGGTTCGCACTGCGCAACCTGATCCGCCGCACCCACGCCTGACTCGCCCCTTGAAGGAGCTGGCTTGCTGGCGACAGGGCCTCAAACCCGGCGCCAAATCCATGGACGCCATCGCCAGCAAGCCAACGCCTACAGGTTGGGTGACCGTCGCCCAACCGGGAGGGCTAGCGCTCTTTATAACTTATCGGTCTAAAACTCCGGGGATTGAGCCGGGTCAGTTTCTGAGTACCCGCCGTTTTGGCGCGGTATCGTTTGCCCCTCCCCAACGGAAAAACCGGTAAGGAATTTATGTGCGGATTAGCTGGCGAGTTACGTTTTGATCATCAACCTGCAGACCTCGCGGCGGTTGAACGAATTACCCATCACCTGGCACCACGCGGCCCCGATGCCTGGGGTTTTCACAGCCAAGGGCCGATTGCCCTGGGCCACAGACGCCTGAAAATCATGGACCTGTCGGACGGCTCGGCGCAGCCGATGATCGACAACCAACTGGGCTTGTCCCTGGCCTTCAACGGCGCCATCTACAACTACCCCGAATTGCGTGCCGAGCTGGAAGCGCTCGGTTATGCCTTCTATTCCGGTGGCGACACCGAAGTGCTGCTCAAAGGCTTTCACGCCTGGGGTGAAGCGCTGCTGCCGAAACTCAACGGCATGTTCGCCTTCGCCATTTGGGAGCGTGATGCCCAACGCCTGTTCATCGCCCGCGACCGTCTCGGTGTAAAACCGCTGTACCTGTCGCGCACCGGCCAGCGCCTGCGCTTTGCCTCGGCGTTGCCGGCGCTGCTCAAGGGGGGCGACATCAACCCGATCCTTGACCCGGTGGCGCTCAATCATTATCTGAATTTTCATGCTGTGGTCCCGGCGCCACGTACGTTGCTGGCCGGCATCGAAAAACTGCCGCCCGCGACCTGGATGCGCATCGAGGCGGATGGCCGTACCGAGCAGAAAACCTGGTGGACCCTGCCCTACGGCCCACACGCTGATGAGATGAATCTGACACTCGAAGACTGGCGCGACCGTGTGCTCGACAGTACCCGCGAGGCCGTAGCGATCCGCCAACGAGCAGCGGTCGATGTTGGCGTGCTGCTTTCCGGCGGTGTCGATTCGAGCATGCTGGTGGGCTTGTTGCGTGAAGTCGGTGTTGAAAACCTGTCGACGTTTTCCATCGGCTTCCAGGATGCCGGTGGCGAGCGTGGCGACGAGTTCCAGTATTCGGACCTGATCGCCAGACACTACGGCACCCAACACCATCAACTGCGCATCGATGAAAAAGAGATCATCGAGCAACTGCCCGCCGCGTTCCGCGCGATGAGCGAGCCGATGGTCAGCCACGATTGCATCGCCTTCTATCTGCTGTCCCGGGAAGTGGCCAAGCATTGCAAAGTGGTGCAAAGCGGCCAGGGCGCCGATGAGCTGTTTGCCGGTTACCACTGGTACCCGCAGGTGGACGGCGCCAGCGATCCGTATGCGGCCTATCGCGAAGCGTTTTTCGACCGCAGCTACGACGACTACGCCGCCACCGTGCAGCCGAAATGGCTGACCGCCAATGACGCCGCCGGTGACTTCGTCAAAGCCCATTTCGCACAACCGGGTGCCGATGCAGCGGTGGACAAAGCCCTGCGCCTGGACAGTACGGTGATGCTGGTGGACGACCCGGTCAAACGCGTCGACAACATGACCATGGCCTGGGGCCTGGAAGCACGCACACCGTTTCTGGACTATCGCCTGGTGGAATTGTCGGCCCGAGTGCCGGGTAAATTCAAACTGCCGGACGGTGGCAAACAGGTGCTCAAGGAGGCCGCGCGACTCGTGATCCCGAGTGAAGTGATCGAACGCAAGAAAGGCTACTTCCCGGTGCCGGGTCTGAAGCATTTGCAGGGTGACACGCTGAACTGGGTGCGCGAATTGTTGCTCGACCCTAGCCAGGATCGCGGCCTGTTCAACCCGGCCATGCTCGACCGGCTGCTGACTGACCCGCAAGGGCAACTGACCCCGCTGCGCGGCTCCAAGCTGTGGCAACTGGCGGCCCTGAACCTGTGGCTCAGTGAACAAGGAATCTGATCGATGAAACCTCACGCCACGGCGTTCAGCCAACGCTTGTTACGCGGTCAGGCGCCCTCCTACGAACGCTTGCAGGCGCGCCTGGCCGAAGACGGCAGCGCACTGGGCGGCGAGCCGATTGCCGTGCATTGCGGCTGGGGCCGCCTGCTGATCGGTCATACCTTTGCCGATCCGGCCAGCCTCGCCAAGGAGCTGCTCAACGAGCAACCCGGCGAACGCGATATTGCGCTGTACGTCGCTGCCCCCCAACAAGTGCTGGGGCTGGAACCGACCCAATTGTTTCTCGACCCGTCCGACACCTTGCGCCTGTGGTTCAGCGACTATCGTCAGGCCACTCGGGTGTTTCGCGGCTTTCGTATCCGCCGCGCCCAGAGCGACGCTGACTGGAATGCGATCAACCAGCTGTACCAGGCACGCGGCATGCTGCCGATCGACGCTACTTTGCTGACCCCGCGACACCTTGGCGGCCCGGTGTACTGGCTGGCCGAAGACGAGGACAGCGGCGCGGTCATCGGCAGCGTCATGGGCCTCAATCATCACAAGGCATTCAACGATCCGGAGAACGGCAGCAGCCTCTGGTGCCTGGCGGTCGATCCGCACTGTTCGCGGCCTGGCGTCGGCGAAGTGCTGGTGCGGCATTTGATTGAGCACTTCATGAGCCGCGGGCTGAGTTACCTCGACTTGTCGGTGTTGCACGACAATCGCCAGGCGAAAAACCTTTACGCCAAGCTCGGCTTTCGCAACCTGTCGACATTCGCCATCAAGCGCAAGAACGGCATCAATCAGCCGTTGTTTCTCGGTCCGGGCCCCGAAGCCGAGTTCAACCCATACGCGCGGATCATCGTCGAAGAAGCGCATCGACGCGGCATCGATGTGCATGTCGATGATGCCGAGGCCGGCATGTTCACCCTCAGTCACGGCGGGCGGCGTGTTCGCTGCCGTGAATCGCTCAGCGACCTGACCAGCGCCATCAGCATGAGCCTGTGCCAGGACAAAAGCCTGACCCACAAAGTGCTCAAGGCCGCCGGTTTGAACTTGCCCGCACAACAACTGGCCGCAAATGCCGATGACAACCTGGCGTTCCTCGACGAATACCAACGTGTGGTGGTCAAACCGCTGGACGGTGAGCAAGGCCAGGGCGTGGCGGTGGATTTGCAGAGCATCGAAGAGGTCCAGCAGGCCATCGAGTCAGCCCGCCAGTTCGACAGTCGTGTGTTGTTGGAAAGCTTCCATGAAGGCCTCGACCTGCGCATTCTGGTGATCGGCTTTGAAGTGGTGGCGGCGGCCATTCGCCGGCCGGCGGAAGTGGTGGGTGATGGTCAGCATTCGATTGGCGCGCTGATCGAAGCCCAGAGCCGGCGTCGCCAGGCGGCCACCGACGGCGAAAGCAAAATCCCCCTGGACCATGAAACCCAGCGCACCCTGCACGCGGCCGGTTACGACTACAGCAGCATCCTGCCGGCGGGCGAACATCTGTTCGTGCGGCGTACGGCGAATCTGCATACCGGCGGCGTTCTCGAGGACGTCACCGCGATCCTGCACCCGACCCTGGTGGACGCTGCCGTACGAGCCGCTCGCGCGCTGGATATCCCGATGGTGGGCCTGGATCTGATGGTGGCTGCCGCCGATCAGCCGGAGTATGTGTTTATCGAAGCCAATGAACGCGCCGGGCTGGCCAACCACGAGCCGCAACCGACGGCTGAGCGTTTTGTGGATTTGTTGTTTCCGCATAGCCAGCCGGCAGCTTCCTAGTGATGTAGCGCCTGATCGGCAGGCCCGCTCCTCCAAGGTGACGCGCACCCATGCAGGAGCGAGCCTGCTCGCGATGGCGGCTCAACAGACGACAACGTTTTCACTCATCGAAACCATCGATGCTCTTCACTCATCAGGAGTTTCCATGACTATTAAATACCCCGAACCCGACCTCGCTTATCTGCAAAAAGTCCTGCTGGAAATGCTCGCCATTCCCAGCCCTACCGGGTTCACCGACACCATCGTGCGCTACGTCGCCGAACGCCTGGAAGAACTGGGCATTCCCTTTGAAATGACCCGTCGCGGCACCATCCGTGCCACCCTCAAGGGCAAGAAGAACAGCCCCGACCGCGCCGTTTCCGCCCACCTGGACACCATCGGTGCAGCCGTGCGGGCCATCAAGGATAACGGTCGTTTGACCCTGGCCCCGGTAGGTTGCTGGTCCAGCCGCTTTGCCGAGGGCAGCCGGGTGAGCCTGTTCACCGACAACGGTGTGATCCGTGGCAGCGTGTTGCCGTTGATGGCGTCCGGGCATGCCTTCAACACGGCCGTGGATGAAATGCCGATCAGTTGGGACCACATCGAATTGCGTCTGGATGCCTACTGCGCGACTCGCGCCGATTGCGATTCGCTGGGCATCAGCGTCGGCGATTTCGTCGCCTTCGACCCGCTGCCGGAGTTCACCGAAAGCGGTCACATCAGTGCCCGTCACCTCGACGACAAGGCCGGGGTCGCGGCACTGCTGGCGGCGCTGAAAGCCATCGTCGACAGTGGTGAGGAACTGCTGATCGACTGTCATCCCCTGTTCACCATCACCGAAGAAACCGGCAGCGGCGCCGCGGCGGCATTGCCGTGGGACGTCAGCGAATTCGTCGGCATCGACATCGCGCCAGTCGCCCCGGGCCAGCACTCCAGCGAACACGCGGTGAGCATCGCGATGCAGGACTCTGGCGGGCCTTACGACTACCACCTGTCGCGACACTTGCTGCGCCTGGCCAGCGATAACGACTTGCCCGTGCGCCGCGACCTGTTCCGCTACTACTTCAGCGATGCGCACTCGGCGGTCACCGCCGGCCATGACATCCGCACCGCCCTGCTCGCTTTCGGCTGCGACGCGACCCATGGCTACGAACGTACCCACATCGACAGCCTTGCAGCCCTGAGCCGCCTGCTTGGCGCCTACATCCTCAGCCCGCCGGTCTTCGCCAGCGACGCCCAACCTGCCACGGGATCACTGGATCGGTTCAGTCACCAGATCGAGCACGACACCCAGATGGAAAGCGATACGCGGGTGCCGTCGGTGGACAGCCTCGTAGGGCAGCGGTCGGATAGTTGATCACTGCATTTTTGTGGACTGATCTGGCGCCATCGCAAGCAGGCTCGCTCCCACAGGACTACGCGATTGACTGTGGGAGCGAGCCTGCTCGCGATGGCGATGGTGCCGTCAACGGAGGAGGCAGAACTAGCCGCACTCGCCCATTCGCCGTAGCATCGCCACATTGTTCACCCGAGGTGCCTATGCTCATCCCCCACGACCAACTTGAAGTCGACACCCTCACCCGCCTGATCGAGGATTTCGTGACCCGCGACGGCACCGACAATGGCGACGACACGCCGCTGGAAACCCGTGTTCTTCGGGTGCGCCAGGCATTGACCAAGGGCCAGGCATTGATCGTCTTCGACCCGGAAAGCGAACAGTGCCAGCTGATGCTCAAGCACGACGTGCCCAAACATCTATTCGACTGATTCTTTCTGTCGGGGCAGCTTGCGCTTGATGCGATCGTAAATCTCCGAACGATGCACACTGACGGTCTTCGGCGCCTCGATGCCGAAACGCACATTGTTGCCATTGACGGCGACAACGCGGATGGAAATGTCGTCACCGATGGAAATTTTTTCGCCCACAACGCGACTGAGTACAAGCATGGCCTTGGTCCTTTAAGGATTACCGAACCCTGAAGATGCCCGGCGCAGGTCGGGCCTTCAAGGCAGCAGCGGTAATCCAGACTGAACTTACAGCCCGCGACCAGAGTGCTGACGGAAACGTCTGACAAAGCTTGTAAAAGTACCGCCCGTTTTCAGGAGGCGGAAAAACGTGGTCCGAACAAGATGATGCTGGCGCCAATCACGCACAACGCCACGCCGATCCAGTCCGAGCCCAGCGGACGAATCCGTTCGACCACCGCCAGCCAGCCAATCGAGGCAATGATGTAAATGCCACCGTAGGCGGCATAGGCGCGACCGGCATAAGTCGACTCGATGCGGGTCAGCAACAGTGCGAACAAGGTCAGGCTAAGCAGCGCGGGCACAATCCACCAGGCGCTTTTACCTTGGCGCAACCACATCCAGAACGCGAAGCAACCGGCGATTTCGAACAGCGCGGCGAGGAAGAACCACAAATAGTTGAGCATGCGAACGTCTCGTGAGAGTGGCCGATGGCGGCCACCCTAACGATGCCGTCGCGCGCGGGCAAGTTCAGCCTGCGCTTTGTTTGGCCTTGGCGCGCATCTTGTCAGCCATGATCGTCATTTCGTTGTAGAGCAATTGCGGGTTCTTCTGTTTCAGTGCCCAAGCCATGCGGCCCTGCTCGTGGGGCAAAATCATGAACTCGCCGGCAGCGACCTGCTGATAGATGTAGTCGGCGATGTCAGCGGCGCTGATCGGCGAACTTTCCAGCAACTTGCCAACCTGGGCTTTCATCGCCGGGGTCGGGCCACGGAAAGAGTCGAGCAAGTTGGTCTGGAAGAAAGACGGGCATACCACATGCACGCCGACTTCCTGTTGAGCCAGTTCGATCAGCAGGCTTTCGGACAACGCCACCACGCCGGCCTTGGCCACGTTGTAGTTGCTCATGGCCGGGCCCTGCATCAACGCTGCCATCGACGCGATGTTGATGATCTTGCCTTTGCTCTTTTCCAGCAGCGGCAGGAAGGCCTTACAGCCCTTGACCACACCCATCAGGTTGATCGCGATCTGCCAGTCCCAGTCTTCCAGGGACAGTTCACTGAAGAACCCACCCGACGCCACGCCGGCGTTATTGACGATGACATCGATACCACCGAGCTTCACTTCGCAAGCCTGGGCAAACGCGGTCAGCTGGCTGTAATCGCGGACATCGCAACGCTGGATAAAACCGTCGCCGCCCGCTTCGCGCACCTGTTTCAGGGTTTCCTGCAGGCCGGGCTCACTGACGTCCGACAAGGCCAGTTGCCAGCCCTCACGCGCCCAGCGCAGCGCGATTTCGCGACCCAGGCCAGAGCCTGCGCCAGTGATCATCATGCGATTTTGCATAGCAAACAGCCTTGTTGTTCCGGGGAAGATGCGTCGAGTGTAGCGAAGGATATTGCCCGACCCACGCTCCATCAGATTGCTGAATGGCCCGAGCAAACCGGCGGAACGGATGGATAAACTAATACAACAAGAATTGGAATTGGCGTTGGTTCGAAAAACAGCAAAAAAACTTGGAATTATTTTTCGAGCGCGATGGTCGGAAGTTTTAAGCAGCTCGAATTAATGACATTCCCGCTGACTGATAACGGCAACGTCATTCCTGAACTCTTACAGCAAGGAAATAGACATGGGCACAATTCTTCTCGTCATTCTGATTTTGTTACTGATCGGTGGTCTGCCGGTCTTCCCGCACTCCAGAAGTTGGGGTTATGGCCCGTCCGGTATCATTGGCGTGGTGTTGGTGGTGATATTGATTCTGTTGTTACTCGGCAAAATATGAAGGTTTGAAAAGCAAAAAAAAGAGGCCCTTTTCAAGGGCCTCTTTTTTATTGCGTCACCGTTTAGTCCGGCGTGCCGTCGACAACACCGGCAGTGTTATCGATCAAGCTCTTGGTCGCCGTTTGCAGGAACGCCTCAAGCTTGGTTTTCAGTTCGGCGGTGCGCGGTGCATCCGGTACAACCTCGGCGTGCGGCTTGGCACCCAGTTCGTACTGGTACATTTTCGGCGCCATGTCCTTGTCCCGTGGTAGAACCAGAATTTGGTCTGCCGTGACGATGGCCGTGGTCTGTTCGCTGCCCGATGGCTTGATCACACCAAAACCGGTATCGCCTTCAGGCAGGTTGAGCAGGTCACGCCCCCAGCACTGATGACGCACTTCGCCACCGAGACGCCCCATGATGGTCGGTACGATGTCGATCTGCGTACCCACGGTGTGGTTCAGCGTGCCGAATTTTTCCTGGATGCCTGGTGCGATCAGCAGCATCGGCACGTTGAAACGACCCAGATCCATTTCGGTGATCTGCCGCTCGTTGCCGAAACCGTGGTCGCCAACCACAACAAACAGGGTTTCATTGAAGTACGGCTCCTTGCGGGCCTTCTCGAAGAACTGGCCCAACGCCCAGTCCGCGTAACGCATGGCGGTCAAGTGCTCGTTCAGGCTGCCACGATCGGTCACACGCTCGACCGGCAATGGCGTCGGCAAGGCGTAAGGGGTGTGGTTGGACAGGGTTTGCAACAAGGCATAGAACGGTTTCTTGTCCTTGCCGTCACGGGCCTTCAGTTCAACCAGACCACGGTCGAACATGTCCTGGTCGGACACGCCCCACGTCGGATCGGAGAACACCGGGTTAACGAAGTCGTTACGCCCGATGAAGTTGATCATGCCCTGGTTGCTGAAGAAACCCGACTGGTTGTCCCAGGCGAAATCACCGTTGTAGACGTACACGTCGTCGTAGTCACGGGCGCTGAGCAACTGTGGCAGGCCGGACAATTTGTGGCTGCCTTCCGGGGTCTGCATCAGGTACTCGAAGCCCGGCAGGTTCGGGAAGCACGCCATGGTGGCGAACATGCCCTGATGGGTGTGGGTACCGTTGGAGAAGAAACGGTCGAACAGCAGGCCTTCCTTCGACAGTTTGTCGAGGTACGGCGTGATGTTGCCCGAGGCGCCCAACGCACCGACCGAGTGTCCGGCCATGCTTTCCATCAGGATCACAACGACGTTCTTGATCGGCAGGGTCTTGTCGGCTGGCGGCGTGTAGTCACGACGTACTGCGGCGGTTTCGCCATCCACCAGCTTGTCGTCCTTCATCACCAGCATGTCGCGCACGGTCTGCTGCGCCATCGGTTGCGGCAACGTGGCTTTCCAGATGTTGTCGCGATCTTCGGACATCCGGCTCTTCGCCGCGGCTACCAGAGAAAGCGTGCCGTTCAGGCCCAGTTGGTTGGCGAAGTTGGAATCGGTGGTGTAGACATCACCCCAACGCATTGGCGGGCCCTGGCGCAAGGTGCCACGAGCGGCGACCACACAAATCAGCAGGCAGACCACGAAGACCATGATGCGTGCGTACCACGGTGCAACCTGGCGGGTACTGATGCTGCCGCCGCTGAACGGACCACGAGGACGGGTCGCTCGGTCTGCGCCCTTGAACGCCAGGCTCAGGAGCCAGGTGCCAACGGCCCAGGCCAGCAGGTAGCGGACCACCGGAAAACCGTACCAGAGCATGCTCATCACGGTTTTCGGATCTTCTTTCACATACTGGAAAACCAGTCCGTTGAGGCGCTGGTGGAACTCACGGTAGAAGTCCATCTCCATCAGGCCCAGGAACAACGCGATGCTGGACGCAATGGTCAGCCAAAAGCGAAAGAACCCGCGCGCAGCCATGGCCCGGGCGCTGAACAGTGCCAGGATCAACGGGATGCTGAGGTAGACCACCAGACGCAGGTCGAAACGCAGGCCGTTGGCGAACGCTTCGAAAAAGGTCGAGGCCGGTGTATCGAGGATCATTTCGCGGTTGTAGACCAGCAGCGCAAGGCGCAGGGCGGAAAACATCACCATCATCACGAAGGCACACAGCAGCGTGTAGGCCAGATGCGATTTGACGGTCGGTTGCAGCAGGCGACTCGAAGCTCGCTGCTGACTCAGGGCGTCCGGGATTGCCATGTCGTTTTAGGACCCATTGGAAGTTGAAGTTTCAAGATACAGCGGCGCCTTGCCCTCTATTGGCCATTACCCGGCCCCGGGGCTTGCGCGGTGCGCAAATGTTGCACGATCAACGGCGGCATTGCCATTGATTACTGTTGCCGATGCAAACGCGGGCGAATTGTCTTGTAGGCATTGTGAAAATTCTGTGCAACGCATATTTGGAAACAAAAGAAACAGGTTTGGACCCCAGGAGTTGGGGGCATCCAGGTGGCTGATTCCCTTTACGCGGGGACGATTACGCCGGGTTGGCCGCAAACAAAACGCCCCGAGCAAGTCGGGGCGCATTACCAGCAACCTCATCACTTCTCGGCGCGAGCCTTCAGATTTTTCAGCGTATTGAACGGCGCATCTACCACAAACTTGTTGGCAACCATCGAAGGAATACTGCCACCCGGCTCGGTGTGAACCTGATAAGTCACTTCAACCTGATCGCCCTTGGGCACGAACTTCCAGAAGCCTTCAACCTTGGTCACCCGCACAAACCCCTTTTCTTCGGGAGCGTACGTGGGCACGCCTTCAAGCTTGCGGGTCAGGCTGCCGTCGGCACCTTCAACGGTGGTGATGTGCAACACCGAGTCACGCGGGGTGACTGGCCATGGCGTATTGAATTGAGTGTAGGTCCAGCTCTGGTCACCTTCGTGCTTGAGCAACTTCTGGCTCTTGCACTCGTGGATCCAGGCACAGGCACCGGATACGTCTTCCTGCAGCGCGCGCAGCTTGGCCATGGTGGTTTTCATCAGGGTGACACCCTGGTAGGCCTTGTAGTCGGAACCCGCCACTTCACTCAAGGAAACCTTGATGCCGTCTTCGTTCTTGGCGACTTTCCAGTCTTCGGCCTGTGCAACCGAGGTGGCCAATACAGCCGTCAAACCACACAACACAGCGATACGATGCAGCGAACCCATCATGTTATTCCTTATTGTTGAAGTTCCGTTCGTTGACACATTACGCCGCCGTCATTTGCTCCCACCAGCCAATCAGCCTGATGGCTTCTTCACTGCTGCTGCCACACACCTCAACATCAGCCTCGAATGCCGAACACACGGCTGGACGCTCCGGTTGTCCGAAAATATTGCACAGATTCTCGGCAGACAATTGCAGGCAGCGTTCACCGGCGGCTTTGCCCTTAGGCATTCCGGGAATCGGCGAACTGATGGAAGGGGCAATGCAACAAGCGCCACAGCCCTCACGGCATTTCATGACGACAAGTACCTCACGACGAGCAATGTATTAAAGGACGGGGCACAGAGTAACCGCTAAAACAGTTGTTTTAAATTACCCGGCCATGGGTTTTTACCTGAACGGCGGCGTGACTGCCCAGTCTCCGACAAAGCGTCTGGCTCGCAGGTCATGAACTGCTGGGGGTTATTGCTTGAACTCGAACTCCAGCGCGGCGCCTTCGACTTCGCGGCGCTCTTCATTGCGCAATTGCAGCTGCATTTCGTTACTGATCAAGCGACCGTTGAGCTGAAACTGACTGCTTTTGTCACCGAACATTTGCGGCAACACAGGTTCGCGCTTGGGCAATGGCACCGTGCCGACCGGATCAAGCTCTTCAACCATGTCCTTGGGCAAGCTCAAATCCAGGTGGGTGGAAGGCAATTGGGTTTTCGCCACTTCACTGGCCGTTTTCGATTTCGAGGCGATGGGTGGACGCTTTTTAACCGCGGCAGGTTTCTTTTTAACCGGCACCGTTTGTTTGGTGGCTGCGGTTTTTTTCGAAGGCGTGCTTGCCGCCGGTTTTTCCTGAGCGGTAGCGGCCATCACAAATCCCGGCTGAGCACTGATTAACAGGCAGACCAAAAGCCAGGCAGCAGGAAAAATCGGTTTCATGGACCCAACGGCGCAAACGGCAGAGACGCCTATGCTCGCCTGTTGCAACCAACAAGACAAGCACGGCCAGTAACGCCATATTACTTGTTACAGCCCTCCGGCCATTTCCTGACAGAGCTGAGTGGCGAGCATGCCCAGCGTCATCAATGCACGCTCAGCCTCGCGGTTCCACGGGATACCGCAGTTGAGCCGGATACAGTGATTGAACTGCTCGGTGTTACTGAAAATCAGCCCCGGCGCGATACTGATGCCTTGCTGCAGCGCCCGCACATGCAATTCCTGGGTGTTGACCCGCCCTGGCAGACTCACCCACAAAATGAAACCGCCCGTCGGCCGCGTCATCTGCGTGCCTTCGGGGAAGTACTGTTGCACCGCGAGCTGGAAGGCACTGAGGTTCTTGCGATACTCCTGACGGATGTAGCGCAGGTGCCGGTCGTAACCGCCGTTTTCCAGATAGGCGGCAATGCCCATCTGCGTGACGCTGCAGGCTGAATGGGTACTGAAGGTCTGTAGCCGCTGAATTTCCTGCTGGAACTTGCCAGCGATCATCCAGCCAATGCGAACCCCCGGTGACAGGGTCTTGGAGAAACTCGAACAGTAGATAACCCGATCCAGCCGGTCATAGGCCTTGAGGGATTTGGTGCGCCCCTGCTCGAACATCAGCTCGCCGTAGATATCATCCTCGACGATCTGAATATCGAAGTCCGATGCCAGGCGAAGCAGCTGCTTTTGCCGCTCTTCGGGCATGGTGCCGCCCAACGGATTACTCAAGCGAGTGGTCAGCACCAGTGCCTTGATCGACCATTGGTTGGCCGCCAGTTGCAGGGCTTCGAGGCTCATGCCGGTGGACGGGTCACTAGGGATTTCGATGACTTTGAGGCCCAGCAAATCGGCCAGTTGCAGCAAACCGTAGTAAGTCGGCGACTCGGCGGCGATCAGATCGCCAGGCCGGGTCAGCACCCGCAGCGACATCTGCAAGGCGTCGACACAACCGTGGGTGATGACCACTTCCGAAGGATCGACCACGACACCGGCATCGCGCATGCGGATCGCCACTTGTCGGCGCAGCGGTTCGAAACCGGGGCTGAACATGTAGCTGAACGCACGGGGACTATGGAAACGGGTGACTTTGGCCAATTGCTGATGCAACGCCCGCACCGGCAAATAGTCGACGCTTGGCACAGCAGCCCCCAACGGGAACACACCTTCGCGGCGCGACTCGACCAGCACCTGCTGGATGATGCTGCTGCGCGTGACCAGGCCCGGACGCTCGACCCTGGCGATGTCCGGCGTCGGCGCTGTCAGGGCCGGCGTCTGGTGCACGTAGTAACCGGACTGTGGCCGGGCGCGAATCAGACCCTGATCTTCCAGGTTGGCATACGCCTGCAAAACCGTGGCATGGCTGACATTGAGCTGCGAACTCATCTTGCGCACCGAAGGCACGCGCTCGCCCGGTTGATAGACACCACGACGGATGTCCTCGGCCAGTTGCTGAGCAATACGTTGATAAAGCAAGAGATTGGTCATGACGCAGCACTCGATTTCACGGGCGTTTTATTCTTGTGTGAAACAATACCGGAACAGTTTGGAAGTGTACTGGGACAGTTGTCACAATAGTCGACAGTACAGTGCAGTGTCAGCAAAAACTGTACTGTTTTTGCTGGGTATTCGGCAGGCACAAAAAAACCCGGCGCTGTCTGGCAGGCCGGGTTTTGTAAGAGTGCAGAGTTTCAGCGGAAAGCGCCCTTAGCGGGCGGCGCCGAGCTGGCCTTTTTCGTCGGAGAAGACGATTTCCACGCGGCGGTTCTGCGCACGTCCACGCTCGGAAGCGTTGGCGTCCACCGGGTATTCGTCGCCATAACCTTCGACCTGAATGCGTTTGTCTTCGATGCCCAGGTCCATCAGCACGTCCGCCACCGATTGCGCACGGTCACGGGACAGTTTGAGGTTTTCCTGCTTGCCGCCGGTGCTGTCGGCGTAGCCTTCGATTCGCACCACACGCTTGGGGTTGAGCTGCAGGAACTGCACGATCTTCAATACCACGCGGTTGGCCGAGCTTTTCAGCTCCGCTTCACCGGTATCGAACAGCACATCGCCCAAGGTCATCACCAAGCCGCGATCAGTCTGCGTCGTCGCCAACTCCACGATCTGCTCTTCGAGCCATTTACCCTGTTGCTGCACGCTGAGCAGCTTGGATTCGCGCAAGGCCAGTTGCAGGCGCTGACGCTCCAGTTCGAGCTTGGCTGCACGCTCTTCGTTGAGCACCTGATTGGTGTGCTCCCGAGCGATCTCACTGTAGCGCTGGCTCAGATAGGCGTACTGCAACACGTCCGAACCACTGCCCCAGTAAGTGGACAAGCGGTCGGCCCGAGCCAGGGACTCACCGGCACGAATCACATCCTTGGGCGCGATACGCAGCACATTGGAATCTTCCTTGACCTTCTGGAAGTCGGCACTTGCCTGCTGCAACGCCGCCTCGCTGTGTTGGCCGGCGCAACCATAGAGGCTGGCGCAACCGGCCAGGATCAAACCACCGAGCACTTTGGACTTGAGATTCATTGGGCATCTCCCAACTGCTTGCGCAGACGGGCGATGCGGGTGTTGAGAACGTTCAACTGTTCCTCGCTCTTGAGGGTCAGGACCCGGGCTTCAGCCAGACGCGCGTCCAGCTCGGCCTGCTCGGCCCGCATCCGCGCATTCTTGTAAGACTGGTCGGCCATGCTGCCTTTGGCCCGCTTGAACTTGTCTTCGGCCAGTTTCATTTCCGGCACTTCATCGGCAGTGGCGCCAACAGCCTTGGCTTGTTCGAGTGCCTGTTCGGTCAGGCGCATTTGTTCATTCGGCGCCGGATCGGCTGCACAACCCGCCAGAGCCAGAACGGCCAGGGCAGCGAAAAGAGGTCGAATACTCACTAAAAATCCCTACTGTTTTGGGGCACTGACAGGTTCTTTCTGTTGCGCATTCCAACGCTCGATATTGCGTTGCAGCACAGCCTCCGTCAGTCCGGACGCGGGCAATTCTGTCATCTTTTTGGCCAGCTGTCCGCGCAACCAGGGGTCGTTGCATGCCGAGTTATGGGAAACCGCCAGAAACAGCCCCGGCCTGTCGACCGGTTGCACACGGGCGATCAAGTCGTTGGCCATGCCCAGTGTCTGCGCCATCGCCATGCCGGAGTAGCGTCCGGCGAGAACAAATTCCACCTCGCCCAAGAGCAATTTCTGAAAGGCCTGGGTCAGATTGGGTGTACGGGTGAGGGTCAATTTCTGTTCGGCATATGTGCCGAATGCAGAGGTTAATCGAGACTTTTCCGACAAAGCGCCGGGGTGGCCCTGCAGATCCTGCACATCGTTGTAAACCAGTGGCGAGTCTTTGCGGGTCCAGACCAGATAATCGTTTTCCAGCAACGGTGGATGAATGTAATCCAGGGACTCGAGCTCACTGACCGTCAAGGGCGCGTCAGCCAGCATGTCCATGCGTCCGCTGCGCACCTCGTCCAGAGCCTGAGAGCGTTTGCCGGCGTAAAGCAGTTCGACCTTGATGCCCAACTGCCCTGCCACTTGCTCCAACAAATCGGCACTGGCGCCGATCAGATGCTTGGGGTTTTGCGGGTCTTGCCACAGGTATGGCGGCGCGTCGGGGCTGCCGGTTACCACCAGGCGTTCGCACTTGCCTGCGGCGGCGCAAAGCCCCGGTAACAGCGTCAACCCCAGCAAACTCCACACAACACGCAAATCCATGGCGTTACACTCCACTCAAACCCCGTTATATCTCCCTGTAGTTGCCGGCTTGCTGGCGATGGCATGATTGCGGTGTTCCAGATGAACCGCAGGGATGCCATCACCAGCAAGCCGAATCCTACAGACAAGCAAAAAAAAGCCCGACCAAAAGGTCGGGCTCTTTATAAGTGAAGCAGCCGGATTAGACCAGCTTCTCCAGCTCAGGGATGGCTTCGAACAGGTCCGCCACCAGGCCGTAATCGGCCACCTGGAAGATTGGCGCTTCTTCGTCCTTGTTGATCGCAACGATCACTTTGGAGTCTTTCATGCCGGCCAGGTGCTGGATCGCGCCGGAGATACCGACGGCGATGTACAGCTGTGGAGCAACGATCTTGCCGGTCTGACCGACCTGCATGTCGTTCGGTACAAAACCTGCGTCGACCGCGGCGCGCGAAGCACCCACGGCAGCACCCAGCTTGTCGGCCAGGGCGTACAGGTGTTTGAAGTTGTCGCCGTTCTGCATGCCGCGCCCGCCCGAAACGACGATCTTGGCAGCAGTCAGTTCCGGACGATCGGACTTGGCCAGTTCTTCGCCGACGAAGCTGGAGATGCCAGCGTCGTGAGCAGCAGCAACGGCTTCAACGGCAGCCGAACCACCTTCAGCAGCAACCGGGTCGAAACCGGTGGCACGCACGGTGATCACTTTCACCGCAGCGTTCGATTGAACGGTAGCGATGGCGTTACCGGCGTAGATCGGACGCTTGAAGGTGTCGGCGCTTTCTACCGAGATGATCTCGGAGATCTGGTCAACGTCCAGTGCAGCGGCAACGCGCGGCAGGATGTTTTTGCCGTTGGAAGTAGCGGCAGCCAGGATGTGGCTGTAGCCCTTGCCCAGTTCAGCGACCAGAGGCGCAACGTTTTCCGGCAGCTGGTGAGCGTAGGCAGCGTTGTCGGCAACCAGCACTTTAGCCACGCCAGCCACTTTCGCAGCGGCTTCAGCCACGGCGCCAGCGCCCTGGCCTGCAACCAGAACGTGGATGTCACCGCCGATTTTGGCAGCAGCAGCCACGGTGTTCAGCGTGGCCGGAGCCAGCACTTTGTTGTCGTGTTCAGCAATAACCAAGATAGTCATTTAGATTACCTTCGCTTCGTTTTTCAGTTTCTCGACCAGTTCAGCCACCGACTTGACCTTGATACCCGCGCTGCGTGCAGCAGGCGCTTCGACTTTTACGGTCTTGTTGGTGGAGGCGGTGGAAACGCCCAAAGCGTCCGGAGTCAGCACTTCGAGAGGCTTCTTCTTGGCTTTCATGATGTTTGGCAGAGACGCGTAGCGTGGCTCGTTCAAACGCAGGTCGGTGGTGACGATGGCCGGCAGTTTCAGGGAAACCGTCTGCGCGCCGCCGTCGATTTCGCGGGTGACAGCAACGCTGTCGCCGCTGATTTCGACTTTCGAAGCGAACGTGCCCTGACCGTAGCCGCTCAATGCAGCGAGCATCTGGCCAGTCTGGTTGTTGTCGCTGTCGATGGCTTGTTTGCCAAGGATCACCAGCTGTGGCTGTTCCTTGTCGACAACAGCTTTCAACAGTTTGGCAACAGCCAGGGAAGTCAGATCTTCGGCGGATTCGACGAGGATGGCGCGATCGGCACCCAGAGCCAGCGCGGTGCGCAGTTGCTCTTGAGCGGTGGTCGGGCCGATGGAGACGACGACGATTTCAGTCGCAACACCTTTCTCTTTCAGGCGTACGGCTTCTTCCACTGCGATCTCGCAGAACGGGTTCATCGACATCTTGACGTTGGCAAGATCGACGCCGGAATTGTCCGCCTTGACGCGGACCTTGACGTTGTAATCCACAACGCGTTTGACAGCTACAAGAACCTTCATGGATTCCTCGTTACTCTCCGGTGAAAAGAAAGTCGCCTAGGCGAACCTGGCGGTTGATGCTCATCGGGCGCAAGGGCACCTCCAAAAACGCCGGCAAAAGTGTCAAGTGAGCTTCGCTCATGATGTTGATGACCGTTCGTCAGGAGTGACTGACGAGTCATTCAATATCGCGGCGTGTAAACTGCGCGCCAAATCGTCGTGGCGCATCACTTGCTACTGCCATCGCCCTGTCTTTAGAGGTGCTCTTGAAACCAACAGTCAGCCTACGGCGAGCGCAAAACCGCCCGTATCTTGACCGGAACACCTATTCCGGTCAATACGGCAAAATAGCCGTTCATAAGCCGCGTGACTTTGATTTCTCTGGCTTTGAGCCAATTCAAACAAACGTTTGTATTGGACCCTGAGAGTGGTGTAGATATAATGCGCCACCCAAAGAGAAAGGTGGTCACTCGATTGTCCTCTCCCGACCTTGCGCCGGGATTCAAGGATGCGACACCTAACCTCCAAAATTAGAAAAAAACTGTTGAGCCTTGAGTAGGAGATAGCCTGTGGAACGCGAATACATGGAATTCGACGTGGTCATCGTCGGTGCCGGCCCCGCTGGTCTTTCCGCCGCCTGCCGCTTGAAGCAGAAGGCTGCTGAAGCCGGTAAGGAAATCAGCGTCTGCGTGGTCGAAAAAGGCTCCGAAGTCGGTGCTCACATCTTGTCCGGTGCCGTGTTTGAACCACGCGCCCTGAACGAACTGTTCCCGGACTGGAAGGAACTCGGCGCGCCGCTGAACACGCCCGTCACCCGCGATGACATCTTCGTGCTCAAGAACGCCGAAAGCGCGCAGAAGATTCCTGACTTCTTTGTGCCCAAGACCATGCACAACGAAGGCAACTACATCATTTCCCTGGGCAACCTGTGCCGCTGGCTGGCCCAGCAGGCCGAGAACCTGGGCGTAGAAATCTACCCAGGCTTCGCCGCCCAGGAAGCGCTGTTCGACGAAAACGGTATCGTTCGCGGGATCATCACCGGTGATCTGGGCGTTGACCGCGAAGGCAATCCGAAAGAAGGCCTGTACACCCCGGGCATGGAACTGCGTGGCAAATACACGCTGTTCGCCGAAGGCTGCCGTGGCCACATCGGCAAGCAACTGATCAAGCGCTTCAACCTGGACACTGACGCCGATGCCCAGCACTACGGCATCGGTCTGAAAGAAATCTGGGAAGTCGACCCGGCCAAGCACCAGCCAGGCCTGGTAGTCCACACCGCCGGTTGGCCGATGGACATCATGGGCACCGAGAACACCGGTGGCTCGTTCCTCTATCACCTGGAAAACAATCAGGTCGTAGTGGGCCTGATCGTCGACCTCTCCTACAGCAACACCTATCTCTCACCGTTCGACGAGTTCCAGCGCCTCAAGCATCACCCGGTGCTCAAGCAGTATCTGGAAGGCGGCAAGCGCATCAGCTACGGCGCACGTGCCATCTGCAAGGGCGGCCTGAACTCGCTGCCGAAAATGGTCTTCAAGGGCGGCGCGCTGATCGGTTGCGACCTCGGTACCCTGAACTTCGCCAAGATCAAAGGCAGCCACACGGCAATGAAGTCCGGCATGCTCGCTGCGGAATCCGTGGCTGACGCACTGTTCGCCGACAAGGACGGCAGCGAAGAACTGACCAGCTACGTCGACGCGTTCAAGAACAGCTGGCTGCACGAAGAACTGTTCGCCAGCCGCAACTTCGGCCCGGCGATCCACAAGTTCGGCGCGATCGTGGGTGGTGGTTTCAACTGGCTCGACCAGAACATCTTCGGCGGCAAACTGCCGTTCACCCTGCACGACACCAAGCCGGATTACGCTTGCCTGAAGCTGGCCGCCGACTGCAAGAAGATCGACTACCCGAAACCGGACGGCAAGATCAGCTTCGACAAACTGAGCTCGGTGTTCATCTCCGGTACCAACCATGAAGAAGAGCAGCCGTGCCACCTGAAGCTGACCGATCCGAGCATCCCGATCAGCAAGAACCTGCCGCTGTACGATGAACCTGCCCAGCGTTATTGCCCGGCCGGCGTGTACGAAGTGATCACCAAGGAAGACGGCGAGAAGCGCTTCCAGATCAACGCCCAGAACTGCGTTCATTGCAAGACCTGCGATATCAAGGATCCTGCACAGAACATCACCTGGGTGACGCCGGAAGGCGCTGGCGGCCCGACTTACCCGAACATGTAAGCCGAACCGCTGAACATCAAGGCTCCCGAATGGGGGCCTTTTTGTTGCCTGCATATAAACACCTGCCACAGGGCTTCGTTTCGGGATCAGGCGGCGCGTTCTTCTCCGGGGCTGCGCTCGAAGTAGCGTTTGTACTCGCGACTGAACTGCGACGTGCTCTGATACCCCACCCTGTGCGCCACTTGCGCCACACCCAACCCCTCGCTCACAAGCAACTGCTGTGCCCGAAGCAAACGCAATCGCTTCAGATACTGCACCGGTGACAGCAACGTACTGCGCTTGAAATGCTCATGAAACGTCGACGCACTCATGTTCGCGCAACTGGCCAAAGTCTCGACATTCAAGGGTTCGGTGTAGTGCGCATGCAGATGACTGAGCGATGCCGCGATCCGGGCGAATTGCCCCTGCTGCTCCACCAGTGCCCGCAACACATCGGCTTGAGGACCGCGCAAGGCGACGAACAACAATTCGCGCAACCGCGCTTGTCCCATGATCTGGCATTCCAGCGGATCGTGCAGGCAACGCAGTAACCGCTCAACACAACCCCGCATGGCATCGTCAAGCACCGCCGAGGTCATGGACTCAGGCGTTTGAGCCGGAATATGCCGCCCCGGCACTAACCCCATCGCCATCACCAACTCGCCCAGCATCACCCGGTCGATGGCGACGGAAACGCCCAACATCGGCCCGTTCGGTGCGGCAAAGGTTTCACACTCGAACGGCACTGGCAGCGCCTGAATCAGATAGTGCCCGGCGCCATATTCCAGGGTACGAGGCCCGAGATACGCCAGTTTGCTGCCTTGGGCGATGATCACCAGGCTCGGCTCATAAATCTGCGGTCCACGGGCCACGTCACAGGTGGCACGCAAAACCTGTACGCCCGGTAGTGCAGTCGGGACGAAGCCGTCGCGGGACGACAAAGGCTCGATCAACGAAACCAGCGCGGCGTTGGCATCAAGATGACGGGTTAACAGCATCGGAGTTCTTCGCAAAAAAAGTCACGGAAAAAGGGATGAAAGCATCATCGCAGATCCGCTGGCCAATTCGATGGCTGCCCCCCGCATGCCGGAGGATTAGGCATGACACCCGGAGGAATCGTCATTTGCGACACAGGTCTCGGCGCCCAGAATGCGCCACCTCACCTGTCAAAGCTTTTGCGAGGTTCACCATGTACACCGCCATCGGATATGCCGCCCAATCGGCCACCACCCCCCTCGCCCCAGTGAAATTCGAACGGCGCAGCCCACGGGCCGACGACGTGGCCATCGAGATTCTCTACTGCGGCGTCTGCCACTCCGACATCCATCAGGCCCGCAACGAATGGGGCATTGCCGTTTATCCGCTGATGCCTGGCCACGAAATCGTCGGAAAAGTTACCGACGTGGGTGCGAATGTCACCCAGCACAAAGTCGGCGATTTGGTTGGCGTTGGCTGCATGGTCGATTCCTGCCGTAGCTGCGAAGCCTGCCAGGCCAACCTCGAGCAATACTGCCTCGAAGGCCCGACCATGACTTACGCCACCCCGGACCGCGTGGATGGCAGCAACACCATGGGCGGTTACTCCGACAGCATCGTGGTCAGCGAGCACTTCGTGGTGCGCATCCCCGAGAAACTCGATCCGGCCAGTGCCGCGCCGATCCTGTGCGCCGGCATCACCACCTACTCGCCGCTCAAGCACTACGGCGTGAAGGCCGGTGACAAAGTCGGGATTCTCGGCATGGGTGGCCTGGGCCATATGGGCATCAAGTTCGCCAAGGCGATGGGCGCTGAAGTGACGCTGTTCACCCGATCGGCTAGCAAGGCTGAAGAAGCTCGCCACCAAGGTGCGGACCACGTCATCGTCTCCACCGATGCCGAACAGATGAAAGCCGCTGCCGGGCATTTCGACTTCCTGCTCGACACCATTCCGGTGCAACACGACCTCAATCCCTACCTCGATACCCTGCGCTTCGACGGCGTGCACATTCTGGTGGGGCTGATCGAGCCGGTAGAGCCACCGGTACACGCTGGCAAACTGGTGATGAGCCGCCGCGTACTGGCCGGCTCCTTGATCGGCGGCATCGCCGAAACCCAGGAAGTTCTGGATTTCTGCGCCGAACACAACATCTCCTGCGACATCGAGATGCTCGACATCCGCCAGATCAACGAGGCTTACACGCGCATGATCGCCGGTGACGTGAAGTACCGCTTCGTCATCGACATGGCGACCCTCAAGGTTTAAACCTTGAGGCCAAGCTCCGCCGACAGCCGGGCTGTGACCCCTTTGATCAGGGGAATCAGCTCGGCCATTTTTTCCAGCGGCATATAAGGCACGGTGCTGGCGATGCTGATCGCGGCGACGATGCGTTTGCTGGCATCACGGATCGGCGCCGCCACGCAGCGGATCGACGGTTCGTTGTCTTCCAGGTCGAAGGCATAACCGCCGGCCACGTACTCAATCATGCGCTGCTGAAATTGCTCCCAGGACTGCTCCGGGTGCTGCGGCCAGAACTGATTTTTCCCACCCGCCGGCAGGCTGACTTCGTACAGCCGTTGCCACTCTTGCGGCGTGTCATCGAGCATCAGCGCCTTGCCGATCCCGGTGCGCGCCAACGGCATGCGATGGCCGACCCGCGAACGCATTTCCGGGCCATTGCGCCCCGGATTCTTGTGCAGGTACAGCACCTCGTCGCCTTCACGGATCGCCAGATGAATGGTGTCGCCGGTCAATGCCGACAACTCATCCAGATACGGCCCGGCGAGCGTCACCAATGGCAACTCTTCACGCGCCTGGAATCCCAGTTCGATCAGCTTCGGCCCCAGCAGATAACCCACTTGCGGCACCACTCGCAGATAACGCTCGTCCACCAGGCAACTGGCCAGACGATGGGTGGTGCTGCGCGTGGTGCCGATCAGCCGGGCGATTTCCTTGAGATCGCGGGCACCGCTGGCCACAGCCTGGACCACACCCAAACCGCGAAGCAGTGTCTGAGTGCCGGTCGGTGCGGCGTCCTTGGCGATTTTTGGGGCGTCTTCCTGCATATCCAGCCTTTACCGTTGAGCGAGTGAACGGGCGGCATTATGGTCGCCCGGATGCCACGACTACAACTTGATACGCTCGACCTTGCCCACCAGCAAGATGTAGGAAAGCGCACCGATCAACGCCAGAACCGAGATATAGGTGATCGCCGGGGCAAAGGAATCACCGCTGGCGAGGAAACCGATGACGATGGGCGTGGCGATGGCCGACAGGTTGCCGATGAAATTGAACACCCCACCGGTCAATCCCAGCAATCGCGCCGGAGCCAGCGTCGACACCAGCGACCAGGTGATCGACGCCAGGCCATTGCCGAAGAAGGCCAACGCCAGGAATGCAATCACCAGCGGCGTCGACTCGACGAAGTTGGCGCCGATGATCGAGGTGGAAATCAGCAAGCCGCTGATGATCGGCAACTTGCGGGCGAACCCCACGCTGTAGCCGCGACGGATCAGGAAGTCCGAGAAGAACCCGGAACACAGCACGCCGACGAACGCCGCGAGAAACGGCAGCGATGCCAACAGGCCGGACTTGATAAAGTCCATGCCGCGGTATTTCACCAGGTAGGTCGGGAACCACGTCAGAAAAAACCACAGCGTCGAGTTGAGGCAGAACTGGCCGAGATAGATGCCCCAGAGTTTGCGTTTGCTCAGGACAATGCCGAGGTCGGTCCAGCTGAATTTGGCCTTGACCTTGGCTTGTTCGGCCTGGATATCCACCAGCCCGCCGCCTTCGCGGATCAGTTCGATTTCGGCTTCGTTCGCCCCCTTGAAATCACGCGGCTCGCGGTACACCGCGTACCAGATCACCGCCCAGAGAATGCCCACCGCACCGGTGGCGACGAATACCATGTGCCAACCGAATTCGTGCTGAAGCCAGGCCAGTACCGGCGTCAGGAACGCGAGGCCGACAAACTGCCCGGAGGTGTAGAAGCCGATGGCCGTGGCGCGTTCACGTTCCGGGAACCAAGTGGTGACTACGCGGCTGTTGATCGGATAGGCCGGGGCTTCGAGGGCACCGACGGCCATGCGCAGGACGAACAGCGCAATGAAGCTGCCGGCGAACCCGAGCATCACCGTGGCGATCGACCACAGCAGCAATGCAGCGGTGTAGAGGATGCGCGGCGGAACGCGGTCCACCAGCCAGCCGCCGGGGATTTGCATGGCGGCATAGGTCCAGCCGAATGCGGAGAAAATCAGCCCGACGTGGATCGGGTCGATACCCAGGTCGCTGGTCAGCGCCGGGGCGGCGATCGACAGGTTGCTGCGGTCCAGGTAGTTGATCACCACCGTGATGAACAGCAGCACCATGATGAAAAAACGCTTACGGCTGGGCGCCGCCAACGACGCCTGCCCGGTGAGGGTTTGCGGTTGCATGGGGAGTGCCTCTTTTTATGTTTATTGAGGTCGTTCTAAAGACTGACGCTAACCCTGTAGGAGCTGGCTTGCCGGCGATGGCGGCATCACATCCGGCATTGATGTGACTGACAGGACGCTATCGCTGGCAAGCCAGCTCCTACAGGGGATTTGTCGTGGGTCAGAGATCTCTCACCACTCGGCAAAGCTGCCATCGGCATGGCGCCAGATCGGGTTGCGCCAGCGGTGGCCGACGGCGGCGCGTTCGATCACGTATTCCTCGTTGATCTCGATGCCCAGGCCCGGGCCGTTCGGGATCTTCACGAAGCCTTTGTCGTAGTCGAACACCCGTGGGTCTTTGATGTAGTCGAGCAGGTCGTTGCTCTCGTTGTAATGGATGCCCAGGCTCTGCTCCTGAATGAACGCGTTGTAGCAAACCGCGTCCAGTTGCAGGCACGCCGCCAGGGCAATCGGACCCAGCGGGCAATGCAGCGCCAGCGCCACGTCGTAAGCTTCGGCCATGTTGGCGATCTTGCGGGTTTCGGTGATGCCACCCGCGTGGGACGCATCCGGCTGGATGATGTCGACGTAGCCTTCGCTGAGCACGCGCTTGAAATCCCAGCGCGAAAACAGGCGCTCACCGAGGGCAATCGGCGTGCTGGTCAGCGGTGCCAGTTCTTTCAGTGCTTCATAGTTTTCGCTGAGCACCGGCTCTTCGATGAACATCAGTTTGTAGGGGTCGAGCTCCTTCATCAGCACCTTGGCCATCGGCTTGTGCACCCGGCCATGGAAGTCGACACCAATGCCGACATTCGGGCCGACCGCGTCACGCACGGCGGCAACGTTGGCCAGGGCCAGGTCGACCTTGTCGAAGGTATCGAGGAACTGCAGCTCTTCGGTGCCGTTCATTTTTACTGCTGTGAAACCACGGCTGACGGCTTCTTTCGCCGCCCGCGCGGTGTCCGCCGGACGGTCGCCGCCGATCCACGAATAGACACGAATCTTGTCCCGCACCTGACCACCAAGCAGGTCGCTGACCGACACGCCCAACGCCTTGCCCTTGATGTCCCACAAGGCCTGGTCGATACCGGCCAGGGCGCTCATGTGAATCGCACCGCCACGGTAGAAGCCACCGCGATAAAGCACGGTCCAGATGTCTTCGATGTTGCGCGGGTCCTTGCCGATCAGGTAATCGGACAATTCTTCAACGGCAGCAGCCACGGTGTGGGCGCGGCCTTCGACGACGGGCTCGCCCCAACCGGTTACGCCTTCGTCGGTTTCAACCTTGAGGAAGCACCAGCGTGGCGGAACGATGAAAGTGGTCAGTTTGGTGATTTTCATCTGTTTGTCTCTCTTATTGGATGCAGCGCTCGCAGCGCCAAAAAAGTCTTAGCGAAGGGCCTTCCAGGCAGCGACGTAGGCCTTGGCATTGGCCGCCACTTGCTCGGCTGTCATGCCCGGTTTGAACAGGCCCGAACCGAGGCCGAAACCTTTGACGCCGGCGTCGATAAACGCCTGCATGTTGTCCGGGGTGATCCCGCCGACAGGTACCAGAACGGTTCCAGCCGGCAACACCGCGAGCCAGGCTTTGACGACCGCCGGCCCCATCTGCTCGGCCGGGAACATCTTCAGCACATCGGCGCCTTCAGCCAGTGCCGCGAACGCCTCGGTCGGTGTAGCCACGCCCGGTGACAGGAACAACCCGGCTGCTTTCGCTGCGCGCAGGACTTTCGGGTCGCTGTGGGGCATGACGATCACCTGGCCGCCCGCCGCTTTCACCTGTTCGACCTGTGCCGGGCTCAACACCGTCCCCGCACCGATCAGGCAATCGGCGGGCAAGGCATCGCGCAGGATGCGAATGCTTTCGTACGGCACAGGAGAGTTGAGCGGGACTTCGATAACGCGAAAACCGGCGGCGTACAGGACTTCCCCGATGGCCGCCGCTTCTTGCGGATGCAAGCCGCGCAGGATCGCGATCAGACCGTTTTGCGCCAGTGCTTGTTTGAGCATGTCAGGACTCCAGTCAGGTTTAACGGATTGGGTTGGGCCGGATCAGCCCGGCAGCCAGCGCCAGTTGCCACAACCCGCGTTCAGTGGCCTGCTCGGCCAGAGACACCTTGGTAAAGCCGCAAGCGTCGAGGGCACGGCTGTAACGGGTGCAGAGTTGGGAATTGCCGATGAGGATGATCGCCGGCAGATGAACGCTGTTGCGCCGACGACGCTGAACGGAGGCCAGGGCCGACAGCTCATGGCCGATCAGCAGGCCGGACAGGTAATCCGGTTGCGCCGCAGCGCTCAGTTCGCCGGTCAATCCGAGGCTGCGGGCGCTGAACAGGGTCGACAGCACGCCGATGTCACCGTCCGCCGACAGCGCGACCTGGACACCACGATCAAACGCCTCGCCATCGAACGAACCGCCGCGCTGTTGGGTGCGCCCCAGAATGCTGTGTTCGCTGAGCACGGCGAAGACTTCGCCGGTCATGAAGGTATCGAAATGCACGATGCAGCCATCGCTCACTTCCACCCATTTCGAATGGCTGCCCGGCAGGCCGATCAACAGGTCAGCGCCCGCCTCGCCCGCGAGGGTTTGCAGGACACCGAGGACTTGAGTCTCTTCGCCGCGCATCACGTTCGGCAGGTGCGAACGTTGAATCACACCCGGCACGATATACACATCGACGCCACGCAGGCTGCGCACGGTTTGCAGGGAGGTTCCGAGATTGGCAACGTTGGCCGGCGTATCGCGGTAGGCCGCTTCGCGCCAGCCCTGGGCGCTGCCGACCATGCCGCAGGCGATCACCGGCAGATCGGGCTGAGCATCGAGCCAGTCTGCGCAGGCCTCGTCGAAAGCCAGCTCAAAACCGTCGGTGCATTCACGACCGTTGATGATTCGTGGCGCCTTGGGCAACTGCATGATCCCCGACGACAGCGAACGCTGTTCGAGAACCTGGCCACCTTCGGCAAGTTTGTAAGCACGTAATGAGGTTGTCCCCCAATCGAGCGCGATCAATTGCGCCAGCATCGCTTCACCTGTTTTGTTTTTTGGCAGTGAGTGAGCTGGACTATAAACCCTCGCGAGGCGAAATCTCAATATATAAATATCACTCCCATATATTGGGATGCACTTGAGTCAGGCAAAAAAAATCGCAGAGGTCGATTTCTGCGATATTGATAAAGCAACGGTAGGAGCCAGCCCTAAAGCGCTACGTTGCTTTCGAGCCTGCCATCGCTGGCAAGCCAGCTCCTACAGAATGGGTTTACAGCGAACTGTCACGGTTCAATTTCCGTCTGCGAACTCGCGAAGTACCTTGCCGTCCATGCGATAGCGAACCCACTCTTCCTGCGGTTGCGCGCCCAGGGATTTATAAAAATCGATGGCCGGCGTGTTCCATTCCAGCACGCTCCACTCAAACCGCCCGCAATCATTGGCGCAGGCGATTTTCGCCAGGTGCCGCAGCAGGGTTTTACCGGCACCGCCGCCGCGTTGTTCCGGGGTGATGTAGAGGTCTTCGAGGTAAAGGCAGTTGCTGCCCAGCCACGTGGAGTAACTGAAAAAGAACACCGCGAAGCCGATCGGCAAACCCTCGCGCAGGCAGATCAGGCCATGGGCCGTGGCGCCTTCGCTGAACAGGCTGCGCTCGATGTCGGTGACGCTGGCGATGACTTCATGGCGGGCACGTTCGTAGTCGGCCAGTTCAGTGATGAACGCGAGGATTTGCGGCGCATCACTGGGGGTTGCCGGGCGGATTTCGATCGTCATGGACATGCCTTGTCAGAGGTTGAAAACGCCATACTAAGTCGCCGCGCGTTCGATATCTATTGGGACGGCTTCGCAGTCCAGCGGCAGCAAGCTGCCTCGCCACAAAAGACCTTGCAGCGAACCTGAACCGTTCGTCGTTCATCAGGCACCAATTCAAAACAAGGGCGGACCAACATCAGGTAAGGACTCTAAATCAATGGAGACACCCCCATGATCTCGACCCGGTTGACCGCCCTCGCCTTCGCTGCCCTGCTTTCCCCGCTTGCCATCGCTGCGACCACCGCGTCCGGCACCGGCCCGACCAATCCGGTCGAAGCGCCCAAGTCCCCCGCCATCCAGAGCGCCCCCGGCATGAACACCAACGGCACGGGCGTTGACAATAGCCTGCCGCCGTCCACCGGCACCGACCCGCGAACTCAAGGTAACGACATGGGCCGTCAGGGCGGCCTCAACGTGCCGGACACCAAAACGCCAGACAACGCCGGCCCTGGCATGGACTCGAAAACCACGACCGGTGGTTCGGGTTCAGAAGGCGGTGCCAGCCAGTAATTCTCCGCAGTACCTACCCATCATCATGAAGTCCATCACCATGAAGAGGTAACCATGAACGTCGATAAAAACCTGGAAAAAGAAGTCCTGACCCGCCTGCTGCACGCCCACCCAAGCGGCCTGGGCAAGGAGGTCCTGGACAATTACCGGGGGGAGAAAGTCGTGGCCAGCACCCTCGCCACGTTGCAGGAGCGCGGTTTGATCCAGCACGGCAATGTGCAGTGCAATGAAGCCGGCGAACATTCATTGAATCTGCCCATCAAGCTCAGCGCCGCCGGGGTTGAGGCGGCACGCAAGCTGGATGCCTGAGGGCGATGACATTCCCGGGCATGCGTCCGGGATTTGTGTTGAAGCTGATTGACCTATCGCGAGCAAGCTCGCTCCCACAAGGAATTTGTGTGGTACACAGAACCTCTGTAGGAGCTAGCTTGCTCGCGATAGCGGCGGATCAGTCGCCGAAAGTCTTACCCATCAACGCATCCACCTCAGCAGTCCCGGGCGAGGTCGCCGGCCCCCAGCGAGTCACCGCCAACGCCGCGGCCGCATTGGCCCGACGCGCCGCGTCAAACGCCGACAAGCCCTGCGCCAATCCCGCGACGAACACGCCCGCATGGGCATCACCGGCCCCGTTACTGTCCACAGCCTCAACCTTGAATCCCGGCACATGACTGCGCTCAGAACCCTGGCTGATCCAGCACCCTTGCGGCCCGTCACGCACCACCATCAGCACATCGCGCGGCAGATATCCGACCAGTCGATCCAATGCCTGAGCGATGTCCGTCGCGCCGGTAATCTTCAACGCCTCGACGCTGTTGCTGGTCCACACGTTGATGCGCGGCAGTAACGCCTGCATCAACGGCGCATCCGGGGAATCCACCAGCGGGCCCGGATCGAAGACCACGTTGACGCCTGCCGGCAGCGTCAGTACCCAGTCAACCAACGGTTGCGCCTTGCCCACGTGCAGCAGGCTGTAGCCGCTGACGTAGACATAGTCGCCCGCCTCGGCCGAGACGCTGGCCAGATCCTCTGCGCTTAATTCACCCTCGGCGCCTATGTAGGAGACGAAGCTACGCTCAGCAGAAGCATCGGTGATTGCAACGCACAAACCGGTATCACGCTCGGCGGGATCGGCGATGCCGATGTGAATACCTTGCGCGTTCATCGCGTCACGGGCCAGATCACCAAAACGCCCGCTGCCGTGGCGACCGAGATACACCACCGGCAACCCGTTGCGCTGCGCGGCGGCCATCACATTGAAACCGCCGCCGGCTTCGAAACTGGCGGATTGCGCCAGCACATCGCCCCCGGCTTGCGGCAGTTTATCCACGGCCATGACCAGGTCGATGATGACCTGGCCGGTGTGCAACATCTTAGGCATGAGCATTCTCGGTCAACCCAGCGCGACGGTCCTTCGCCCCACCGAGTACACAGTAGATCCCGCCGGCCACCACAAAAGTCACGATCCAGCCGAGGCCGTTATGGCCCAGCCACGAGTCGGAGAGGAAGCCCTTGAACCAGACGTTCTCTGCCGTGGTGCCGATGGTGGTGAAGCTGAAACCCAACACGATGGCAATGGCCCACGCACCGAATGCACGCCATTCCACGCCGCCGCGATACCAATAGGCGCTGCTCGGGCTGACGTCCAACAGATCCTTGGGGCTGTAGTAGTGACGGTGAATCAAGTCGACCACGAAGATCCCGACCCACGCCGTGATCGGCACGGCCAGCAGGGAAATAAAGGTGATGAACGGGCCGTAGAAACTGTCGGCGATCAGCATGAAGTAGATCGAACCGGCAAAGATCGCGACGATGTCGACCACCACCGCGTAGACGCGCTTGACCTTGAGGCCGAGGGTCAGCGTGGTCAAGCCGGCGGAGTACACCGACAAGTTGTTCGACAGCAACAGGCCACCGAAGGCGGTGATCAGGTACGGCACGGCCATCCACGTCGGCAACATGTCGCGGATCGCGATGATCGGGTCAGTGGCCTGGGCCAGGTCGTTGTTGCCCACCGACAGCAGGCCCCCGAGGGTGATCAGCAGCACCAGCGGAATCCCCGCGCCGAAGGCCGCCGAGGCCACCAGGCGCACGGCCTTGACGCTGCGGTGCTGATAGCGCGACATGTCCGCGCCGGCGTTGGCCCAACCGATCCCGGTGCCGGCCGCCATGGTGCCGATGCCGATGATCATCGCGCTAATCGGTGCAGGCGTCGCGTTGAACACCGCGCTCCAGTCGATGGTCGCGCAGAGGAACCCGCCGACCAGAATGTTCAGCGCACCGAACACGTAGGTGGCCCACTTCTGGATCACCAGCAATGTGGCGTGACCCAGGCCGGACACCGACAACGTCAACAGTACGAAAATCGCGATGAACACCAGGGTCAGCAGCGGTGCACTTTTCGCTTCCACCGGCGAGCCGAACAGGATCGAGCACAGCGACAGCAGCACGAATGCCGCGGTGGTGGTGTTGACGGTTTCCCAGCCCAGACGCGACATCAGCGACACCAGGGTCGGACCGATATTGCCACGTACGCCGAAGATCGCCCGTGACAGGGTCAGGCTCGGCGCACGGCCACGACGACCGGCAATGGAGATGATCCCGACCACCGCGAAAGAGCCGGCGGCACCGAGGATCGCGACGATGACTGCCTGCCAGATCGCCAGCCCGCGAAAGGCCACGAGGGTCGCGCCCAGGGGCAGGCCGAGGATGGAAATGTTGGCGGCGAACCAGACCCAGAACAGTTGCAGCGGATGGCCGTTGCACTCGGATTCCGGCACCGGTTCGATGCCGCGGGTTTCCAGTTGCCCGGCACTTTGCCCGGCGTTTGATGAACTCATGAAAATGCTCCTGTTGCCATTTTTGTGGTTGTGGCAATGACGCAAAACGATAAGACATGTGTGGCGAGGAACCTGCGACAGTCGTGAGGCAGGCACACCGAGTCGTCAGCGTTTACGACTGCTGCGCAGCCGGGCGGGAGCAAGCTCCCTCGCCACGGGAAATCGGATCGACCCGAAAATCAGCGCAGCGTCAGCAGCTGCTGCACCAAGGGCTCCAGCTCAAGATCGTTCACCGCCTTGACAGTGTCGATCATCTCCACAGGCCAACTCTCAAGACCCAGACAGGCCCCGAGCATCGCGCCCAGGATCGCCGCGATGGTGTCAGTATCGCCACCCAGGCTCGCCGCCATGCAGAGCGCCTCGAAGGCATTCATTTCACCGATGGCCACTTGCTGGGCCAGGGCAAACGACACCACCACCGACTCCTGCGAAGCCACTGACGTGCCGATCACGTCGTACATCAAGTCGGCCAGTAATGCCTTGTCGCTGTCGACGCTGATAGTCCGCGCCCAACTGATGCGCGACGCAATGCGTCCACCGGCTACCCAGTGGCCATGGGTTTCGGCTTGCTGGGCGATGTGCTGACCGAGGTTCAACGCTTCGCCCAGGTCCATGCCGTTGATCCCGGCGGACACCACCGCCGCCACTGCCGCCGCACTGGAAATACCCAGCGTGGTGTTGTGGGTGACCTGGCAGGCCTGCACCACCGCTGCAATGAAACGCTGCGGATCGGCAACATTCGCTGCGATCCCCACTGGCGTAATGCGCATCGCCGCACCGTTGGTGGTGCCGTAGCGCCCCGCCTCTTGCGGTGAATGGCCGGCGAGGATCATCTCGATGGCGCGTTTGGTCGAGGGCCCGAGCAGATCCTGCGAGCCCTTGGCCTGCATTACGGCTTCCCATTCGATCAAACGCTGGGCGAGGACCGACGGTTCGATCTTGCCTTCGCCATCAATCAGCAACTGGCCGACCAGGATGGCTTGTTCGGTGTCGTCGGTGATCGAGCCTTTGGGCATGTTCGCGGCGATCGGTTGATCGGGGCCGGCATCTTCGAGGTCAGTGATGTCGCCAAAGCGCGCCTGAATTTCAGCGCGGCTTAACGATTGGGTCGGCATGCCCAGGGCATCGCCCAGGGCCAGGCCATAGAACGCGCCCAAGGCACGATCGAGCGCGGTCATTTTGAAGTTCCAAATTGCAGGTGCAGACGAAAATGCACAGGGTCGAGCAAACTTTCCACTTGCTCCATGAAGCGGTTTTGCCGGTCGTAGGTTGTACGCAAGGCCTTGAGGAAAACCGTGCCGACCGGACGTCCCAGCAGCTCGGCGTCCTGTTCACTCAACGGTTCGGCGCCGATCCATTGATCGCCACGCTCGCCGATGTAGCCGTAGGCCGCCAGGGTGATGGTCAGGGAGTTGTCGATCAGCCCCACGCGCGGCAGGCTTTCCAGGCCTCCGGTAGCGGGCATCAACGAGCGTTCGAGGGACACCAGCGTACCGTCGTTGGAACGGCGACGACGGTCGAGGGTGATGAACTGCTCGGTGCCGAAGCGCGACAGCAAGTCGGGACGGGTCACCGCCTCCAGCCGCAGCACTTCGGTATTGACCAGCGCCCCGCTGTCGGCGAGGGCCTGGGCCCAGCCGCTGCGCTGGTCGAGCACCACACCGTCGAATGTGACGATGGAACCCACCCCGCTTTGCGTCGCGATGTAGTTGCGCCGTTTCAATTCGGCCAGGGCTTCACGCAAAGTGCCTCGGCTGACTTTGAATTCTTGAGCCAACTGATGCTCGCCCGGCAACTGAAAGCCGTCCTCCAGGAGGCCGCTTTCGATGCGCCGGATGAGCTCGTCGACCACCCGTTGTTTCTTGTCAAATCGAACCTGTCTAATCATGTACAAAGTGATAACCGAAAGTGGATGAAACGAGCAAGAAATATTTATGGGGAGGTGACGGAAGGAGGAATCATTGTGGCGAGGGAGCTTGCTCCCGCTGGGCAGCGAAGCGGCCCCAAATCCTCTGTTTTGATCGAGGAATTTGCGAGTGCTGCGCACTCGAGCGGGAGCAAGCTCCCTCGCCACAAAGGTGGGTGTCAGCGCTGTTTCAGTCGGTCGATGACCACCGCCAACAGCAGAATCGAACCGCGAATCACGTACTGGTAAAACGTGTCGATGTTCTTCAGGTTCATCGCGTTCTCGATAATCGCCAGAATCAGCACCCCGGCGATCACATGCCGGATCATGCCGATCCCGCCGCTCAACGAGACCCCGCCGAGCACGCACGCCGAGATCACCGTCAGCTCGAAACCCTGGCCGATCATGGGCTGGCCGGAGGTCATGCGCGAGGCGAGGATCACCCCGGCCAACGCACCGATCACACCGTGCACGGCGAAGATGATGATCTTGGTCCGGTCTACGTTGACCCCGGCCAGCAGCGCCGCTTCCTGGTTGCCGCCGATGGCCATAGTGTTGCGCCCGTAGGTGGTGTAGTTGAGCAACCAGCCGAAGAACAGGAAGCAGACGATGGTAATCAGGATCGGCACCGGCACGCCGAACAACTGACCGTTGCCGAAGACGAAGAACGATTCCTGGGACACGCCCACCGCTTTGCCGTTGGCGAAGATGTAAGCCAGGCCGCGCACGATCTGCATGGTCGCCAGCGTGGTAATCAACGCATTGACCCGCAGCTTGGCGATCACGATACCGTTGATCAGGCCGACGATCAGGCCCATCACCAACGCCGCGCCGACGCCGAGCAACACGCTGTCGGTGTCACGCATCACCACCGCCGCGACGACCCCGGCGCAGGCAATCACCGAGCCCACCGACAAGTCGAAATGCCCGGACGCCAGGCAGTACAACATGGTGCACGCCGCGATCCCCGTGGTTGAAATCGCCAACCCCAGCCCCCGCATGTTCAGGGGTGACAGGAAGTTGTCGATCAGCAAGGTACAGGCGACAAAAATGCCGACAGCCGCCAGCAGCATCACCCAGTCATCGAGAAAGCGCCGCAGGTCCAGTGGTTTGCGCGCAGTCGGCAGGGTTTCGTTTTGGGTTGTCATCATAGTCACCTCTCAGTTCGCCACGCCGTCAGCGCGTTGGCGCGGCAAAGCCAGTTGCAGCAGGTTGGATTCATTGGCCTGTTCGCGGCTCAGCTCGCCACGCAGCGCGCCTTCGCACAGCACCAGGATGCGGTCGGAAATGCCCATCACTTCCATCAGGTCGCTCGACACCACGATCACGGCGATGCCATCCGCCGCCAGGTTGTGGATGATCTGGTAGATCTCGGCCTTGGCGCCGATGTCGATGCCACGGGTAGGCTCATCGAGCAGCAGGACTTTCATCGGCATCGACAGCCAGCGACCAAGAATGGCCTTCTGTTGATTGCCGCCGGACAGGTACATGATTTTTTGCGCCGCGCTGGGCGTCTTCACTTTCAGCGCCTTGATCTGCTTGTCGGCGTTACCCTTTTCCCATAGGCCGCGCAACAGGCAACCGAAGGTGGAATGAGCGCCGCGGGCGCTGATGTTGATGTTCTCGGCGACGCTGGAGAGCGGCATGATGCCCTCCTTTTTGCGGTCTTCGGGGCAGAGCAGAATCCCCGCCGAAATTGCATCGCGAGGTGATCGTAATTTCAGCTCATGACCGCGCAAATGCAGGCGCCCGGCCGTGTTGCGTTCCAGGCCGCTGAGCATGCGGAACAATTCCGTGCGCCCCGCTCCGACCAGGCCGAACAGGCCAAGGATCTCGCCTTTGTGCGCTTCGAAACTCACCGGCTCGCGCAGGCCTGGCCCGAGCAGGCCATCGACCTTCAACGCCACCGCACCACGGGGCCGCGAGCGATAATCGTAGATGTCCTGGATGTCGCGGCCGACCATGCACGTGACCAGTTGATCGTGGGTCAGCTCGCTCATGTCTTCGAAGGTGCGCACATAACGGCCGTCCTTGAACACCGTCACTGCGTTGCAGATGCGGAACACTTCTTCCATGCGATGGGAAACGTAGAGCACCACTTTGCCTTCATCGCGCAGACGGCCGATGATCGTCATCAAACGATCGATCTCCCGCGCCGACAGGCTGCTGGTGGGTTCGTCGAAAGCAATCACATGGGCGCCACGGGACAACGCCTTGGCGATTTCCACCAGTTGCCGTTGGCCAAGGGACAGACGCCCGACCTTCTCCTGCGGATCGATTTCATCGGCCAGGCCCTTGAGGCAGGCCAACGCTTGCTGGCGCAGGGTGCCGCGATTGATCAGGCCGAAACTGGCCGGCAGATGGCCGAGAAACAGGTTTTCCGCCACGGTCATTTCCGGCACCAGGTGCAGCTCCTGGTGGATCACCGCGACGCCACTGCCGATGCTGTCGGCCGTGGACTTGAACGCCATCGTCCGCTCACCGATCTGCAGATCGCCGCTGCTCGGCACGTAAGCGCCGCCGAGGATTTTAAGGAGCGTCGACTTGCCGGCACCGTTCTCGCCCATCAAGGCGTGAACCTGCCCCGGATGGGCAACGAAATTGATATTGTCCAGCGCCTTCACCCCGGGAAAGGTCTTGCCGATCCCGTTGAAGCGCAAGCTGCCGCCTGCATTGTGTTGTACTTGTGTTTGCGCGTGCATAGCCCACCTCTTCACACAGAACGGGCGGCCCCGTTGCCGGGGCCACCGTTGAAATCAACCGGCCTTCAGTTCCACAGGCCGATTTTTTCCAGTTCCTGCTTGAAGTTTTCGCGGGTGATCAGCGTCACGTCGTCCATGGCGGTGTATTTCGGCGGCTCTTTGCCGGTGGTGACCCACTCGTACATCATGCTGGCGGTGTTGTAGCCCTCGATGTGCGGGCTTGGCAGCATCGAACCGAAGAAGCCGCTGTTAGGCTTTTTCAACTCGCCGATGGCGTCGGTGCCATTGATGCCGATACCGATCACGTTCGCCGCGGTAAATCCGGCGGCTTCCGTGGCACGCACGCCGCCGAGCACGGTGTTGTCGTTCATGCCGCCGATGATCAGGTTTTTCGCCGCGCCTGGCAGTTTCACCAGCGCCGAGTTGGTGGCGTCCATGCTGCCTGGCACGTCAAGCGTCTTGAGGGCCGAGAACAGGATGTGATCCTTCGGCATGCCAGCGTCTTCCAGCGCTTTGACCGAACCGTCAGTGCGTTTCTTGCCGGTGTCGAGTTCGTTGTAGGTATTGATCACCGCGTAAGTGTCTTTCCACTCCCAGCCGCGTTTTTTCGCTTCCGTGGCCATGGCGGCGCCTTGCTTCTGGCCGACTTCAAAGGCGGCCATGCCGAGGTACGGCACCTCTTCCATGAACTTGCCGCTGGCATCGACAAAGCGGTCATCCACAGCAATCACTTTCAGACCGTTGAGCTTGGCCTTGGCCATGATTGCCGGGCCGAGCGACACGTCCGGCGGGCAAATCACGAAGCCCTTGGCGCCGTTGGCCGCCAGGCTGTCGATGGCCGACAGGGTTTTCTCACCGTCCGGCACGGCAATCTTGATCAGGGTAAAGCCCTTGTCCTTACCGGCCTTTTCCGCGAAGGCCCATTCCGTCTGGAACCAGGGCTCTTCCGCTTGTTTGACCAGAAATCCGATTTTCACCTCTTCAGCCGCCAGCAGCGTGCTGCTCAGGCTGACCGCCGAAACCGCCAGGGCGGCACAGCACAGGGTTCGGATGGCATGACGACGATTCATAAGCTGACTCCTTGTTATTTTTCTTGAGCGTTCTTTGAAAAACAAAAAGCGGTGTAACCATACTGCCAATAGTCATATCGTATGATGATTGGATTTTAGTCGTAGTAATGCGCCTGAAATCCCGATCTCTCAGTCGTGGTACATCACCGAGCGACCACCATCGATGGTGATGCAGGAAGCGTTGATGAACGGTGCTTCATCACTGGCCAGGAACACGGCAGTCATGGCCACTTCAATCGGCTGGCCGATACGCTTTGGCGGATGCAGGTCCAAGGCGCGCTGACGCTCGGCGTGTGGGTCGGGAAAACCGTTCCAGTAGTCGAGGTTCAGTTGAGTTTCGATGTAACCCGGGGCGATGGCGTTGACGCGGATGCCTTTCGGCGCGTACTCGATTCCCAGGGCGCGGGTCAGGCCGAGCAAGCCATGTTTGGCGACCGGGTAGGGAAAGCAGCCCGGGATGATGTGAGAGGAATGAGTGGACGCGATGTTGATGATGCTGCCGACTCCCTGCTCGATCATCTGCGGCAACACAGCCTTGCAACCGTACCAGGCGCCATCAAGGTCGATGGCGAAGCAGCGGCGCCAGTCTTCTTCGGTCATTTCCAACGGGTCACGGAACACGTTGACCCCGGCGCAGTTGACCAGCACGTCGATCCGCCCGTGACGTTCGACCGCCAGTCTGGCCATGGCATGCAAGTCCTGCTGCTGCGCAACGTCGGCTTTGATCGCCTGCACGTCGGCACCCTGGTCTCGCCAGTAAGCGGCAACGGCTTCGACTTTCTCAGCCTGGATATCACTGATAATCAACTTGGCCTGCTGCGACGCAAAGGACGCAACGATCGCCTCACCGATGCCTTGGGCAGCACCGGTCAGCAATACGACTTTGTTTTTCAGGCGTTCGCCCTTGGGCGGTTTGGGCGCCTCTGGCATGGAGAGGGGTTCAGCCATGGATCGCTGCATCACTTCACCTGTTTTGTTTTTTTAAGTGTGAGTGCGTGTAACTGATGGAGCCGACTATAAACCCGGCTCGCAGATAATCTCAATATATATATTTACATCCCATATTTAGGGATTTATCCAGAGAACCGCGTACAAAGCTTTCCTGGCACGTCGACCCGAATCGCCAGAACCGCCCCATCCAGTGGATGCCCAAGCGGGCTGGCAGCGCTGGTGATGTACAAGGTTTTCAAGTCAGCATCGCCAAACACACAACTGGTCGGGCGGCTCACCGGCAGTTCGATCACTCGGTCGACTTTGCCGTCCGGGCTCAGCCTGAGCAGGCAACTGCCATCCCAACGGGCGTTCCAGACAAAACCCTCGACGTCCATCGCTGAGCCATCCGGACCACCGCGGTCATGAGGCCCAAACCACGTCTGGGCCGGCTCAAGGTTGCCGTCGGTACGAATGAAATGTTGATAAAGCGTGTCATCGAGACTGTCGCCGAAATACACGGTGGTGCCGTCATCGCCCCACAGCAGCGTGTTGGGAATGCCCAGCCCGCGCAGCAGTGGCGTCACCCGCGCATCGCGATCGATACGGAACAAGCCGCCCGAGCGGCGCACGATGGGCAAGTCTTCGCCCTGTTCGCCGATGTTGTTTTGCATGGTGCCGAGCCAGAGCCGGCCCTGGGCATCGCAGCGGGCTTCGTTGGCGCGGTTGCCCGGTTGCGGATCTGCAACGCACAACAGCGTTAGCCGTGGGTCCAGCCCCGGGGAGTCCAGATCAAGGCGATACACACCGCTGCTCAAGGTCACCAGTGCATCACCGCTTTCACAGGGGATAAACGCAGAAACGTGTTCCGGCATCTGCCAGATCTGCACGTTGGCGCCGATCAGCCGCAGCGCTTGCTTGCCGGCGATGTCCACCCAGTACAACGCCTGGGTCGGCGCATCCCAGAATGGACCTTCGCCCAGTTGCGCCCGGTGCTCGGTAACCGCGTTCGACGTCATGAAACCTCCTGCTTTCTTATTGTTTTCAGACCGACTTGCTGGCGATGGCGTCCTCCAGGAACACCAGCGCTTCAATCGCAATCGCCAGCAAGCCGGCGCCTACACAGGTTCTTCGTTATTCAGCTGGCCTTTTTGTCGGCCATGACTTGCGGGTAATAGCGCTTGATCGCCAGGTCGGCGTTATCGATCAGGGTCATGCAGGCCCAGACACCCCGCGCGGCATCCCGGGCGGCGATGGCGTCGGCCATGTCTTTGTGAATCGGCAAGGTGCGGCGCAGTTCGTCGGGGTCGGCAGCAGACACTTCGAAGCACACCGCCAACAGCGCGCCGAGGGCCGGGATCATTTGTTCGATAAATTGGTTGTGGCTGGCGGCGAGAATGCACTCGTGGAAAATCTGGTCCGCGCGGTTGTAATCGACTCCGCTTTCCACCGCCCGTTCCAGCGCATTGTAGGCCAGCAGCACGGCTTGCACTTGCTCGGCATCCGCCCGCTCGCAGGCCCAGCGCACGGCCATGGGTTCGATGGTGCGGCGCAGGTCGAGCAAGTCATCGACGAAATTTTCCGGCAAGCCGCTGCGTGACAGCCAGCCCACGACTTGCGGGTCGAAGAGATTCCAGCGCCGCACCGGCAACACCCGGGTGCCGACTTTCGGCCCGACTTCGAGCATGCCCTTGGCGACCAGGGTCTTGATGGCTTCGCGGATGACCGTGCGGCTGACACCGAGCTGCTCGCCAAGATCGGCTTCGACCTTGAGGGTTTCACCGGGCTTGATCTGCCCGGTAGCGATCCAGCAACCCAGCCAGTCGACCGTTGACGCATGAAAACTGCTGGACATGGACACCTCAAAGCCGTTCGCGATGGGTGTCCACGCTAATCATCATATGATTGACTGTCAAATAAAAAAGATCGCAGCCTTCGGCGGCTTCTACGGGAAATGTGCGCTCCTGTAGGTGCTGCCGAAGGCTGCGATCTATTTAGGGCTCAAGCCCGATACGAAAAAACTCACCACCACTCCACACGCCCAACCAACGCTGCCCATCAATCTCGCGGCTCACCGCCAGCTCCACCAGTTGGTAGAACACATTGCGATGGATCAACGCTTCGAGATTGGTCCGCACATGCACATAAGGCGCCGGTTCCTGGGTGTCCGGATCGATCACCACGCGAATCGGGTGCTCGGCCCCGGCTTCGGTGGTTTCGTCGACGTTGGTGGTAAAGCGCAAGACTTGAGCTTCCCCCTCGCCCTCCACATCCACCGCAATCGCCACAAACGGTGCGTCATCGACTTTGATGCCGACCTTTTCAACCGGGGTGATCAGGAAATAATCATCACCGTCGCGGCGAATGATCGTGGAGAACAGCTTGACCATCGGCTTGCGCCCGATCGGCGTGCCCAGGTAATACCAGGTGCCGTCGCGGGCGATCCGCATGTCGATGTCGCCGCAGAAGTCGGGGTTCCACAAGTGGACCGGCGGCAAGCCCTTGGTCTTGGGGATTTGCCCCAACAGGTCGTTGGCTTTTTGCGGGCCACTCATGGCGTACTCCTTGAACTTACTGGTCGCTGAGACCCAACAGGCTGCGAGCATACTGCTCCAGCGGCGGGCCCATCAGGTCTTCGGGTTTTTCGTCGTGGAATGTCAGTAAACCGCCACGACTCTTGATACGTGCAGTATCAATCAAATACTGGGTGCTGGTCTCGATCAACATGATTTGAATCACGCCGGTGTCGACACCCAGGCGATCCAGGGCTTCCTGATCCAGCCATTCATCCGAGTTGCCGATGCGGTCATCGGATTTGGCGAAGCGGGTATAGAGCAGGTAATGGGCACCGACGGCACGGGCTTCGCCCATGGCCTGATCGAGGCCTTCCGGCACGCGCGCGCGGCGGACCATCGGGAAATATTCGATAAAGCCGTCAAACGCGACTTCGGCAATCACGTTTGGCCGCGGGTAAACGGCACTGCCCGGCGGCATGAACGCGCCTTGAGCGATGTAGACGAACGAGTCCGGCTGAATGCGCAGGTTATTCACGCGGCGGCTGTCGCTGTGATCCAGCAGGCCCGCATCGCTCATATGGTAGCGAGTCCCTTCGGCCATATCGCTGACGTTCATGCAGCCACCGAGCGCCAAAACGGCCAGCAGCAAAACCAGGCTACGCATCCTATCCTCCAGAGGCCGGTGACGGAAAACCGGCGAATGGCCGTGGGATGCAGCTTTTAAGCCAGCTCAATCTCTTCGTTGCCTGATGGAATGTAATCGCGGGCAAGCCCGCTCCCACAGGATTGCGCAAACCCTGTGGGAGCGGGCTTGCCCGCGATTGGGATTAATCAGCCGCCGATGATTTTCATGACGGTTGCGCCGCCGGAGAACGCCACTTCCTGCTTGTCGCCCAACGCCTTGACCAGTAGTCGCTGCAACGCCGGCAACGCCTCATGGCGCGGCTTGTCCAGCAGATCACCGACATAGTGGCGATTGCTCGACGACAGACAACCATGCAGCCATCCCGTCGACGAGAGACGCAACCGCGAACAGGTCCGGCAGAACGGCACGCTTTCATTGGCGATCACGCCGAAATGTCCACGTCCTGGAATCTCATAGCGCACCGCCGTCGCATCAACCGGCGCGTTGGCCTGCAAATACTCATAACGCTCGCCGATCAGACTCAGCAACTGCTGAAGACTGACGAACTGTTGAAGAAAGGCATTGGAATCGCTGGCCAAGTGGCCCATGCGCATCAACTCGATGAAGCGCAGTTCGTAACCGCGCTCCAGGCAATAATCGAGCAACGGCATCACCTGATCGAGGTTCTGGCCGCGCAAGGGCACCATGTTGACCTTGATCTTCATGCCGGCCGCGCGTGCCTGGTCCATGCCGTCGAGCACGGTCGCCAGGTCGCCGCCACGGGCAATGCTGCGGAAGGCGCTGGCGTCGAGAGTATCGAGGGAAACGTTGATGCGCCGTATGCCGGCGTCCACCAGCAGCGGCAGTTTCTTCGCCAGCAATTGACCGTTGGTGGTCAGGCTGATGTCTTGCAGGCCCATCTGCCCGACCGCAGTCATGAAGGTTTCGAGTTTTGGACTGACCAGCGGTTCGCCACCGGTGATGCGCAAACGCTCGATGCCGGCCGCTTCGATCAGATAGGCCACACCGCGCGCCATGGCCTCGGCCGACAGTTCATCCTGCGCAGCCACCAGCCGCTTGCCGTTGGGCACGCAGTAGGTACAGGCGTAATTGCAGGCTGAGGTCAGGCTGACTCGCAAATTGCGAAAACGCCTGCCTTGACGGTCAACGATCATGGCCACTCCGGCGAAAGGATATTCGGATTGCTAAAACTTGACTCACAAATCAAGTTTTAGCAAGTCCCATGCCTGAGTATATTCCTGCGGTACTGCCCCATGTAGCGAAATCATGGGGCAATAAGGCGGCTGAATGATTCAGCTGCTCGGGGTGTCGGTGTCGCGCTTGCGCTTGTTGCCCATGCGCACGCCGATGTCCATCAGGAACTGGAAGAAACCTTCCTGATCTTCCAGCACATTGCTCCAGAACGGCGAGTGATACAGCGCAACCGCACCGTGCACCAGCGCCCAGGACGCGCAGTAGTGGAAATACGGCGGCACGTCTTCAAGCTTGCCTTCGCTGATCCGGCCCTTGATCAGCAAGGTCAGGCGTTCGAAGTTCGAGGCGCGGATCTTGTGCAACTCCTCGATCATCTCCGGTACCTGGTTGCCCTTGACCACCTTTTCTTCCAGGCGATCGAACAAACGATAACGTTGCGGATCGCGCATGCGGAATTCGAAATAGGCGCGGGACAGGGCTTCCTTGTCCTTGTCGACGTCGGCGGAGTGCAGCAGCTCGTTCAAATCGCGCTCGTAATCGAGCATCAGGCGCAGATAGATCTCGGCCTTGGATTTGAAGTGCTTGTAGATCGTGCCTTTGCCGATACCGACGGCATCAGCAATCATCTCGACGGTGACACTGTCTTCACCTTGCTCGAGGAACAGCTTTAGCGCGGTATCGAGAATTTCTTGCTCGCGGCGACGAAACTCACGGACCTTACGAGGTTCTTTATGCATAAGAAAAGGTCTGTAGGGGTCAAAATTCGAAGCCGCGTATTATGCCTAAATTACGCAAAAATGCACGGATCATCCGACCATATCTGTGTTTTCTGGTCATTTCGCGTACGCCGGGAGGTTGATGAGAACACTTCCGAAGCGGGCGTATTCCAAATTTGTTTAAAAACCCGGGTTATCAAACTGGACTGTGCGAAATACTGATCAATACTTGAACTGTCGGCGGGGCATCTCCCCCAAGTGTCACGCCGATATTGGTACCAACGGACCGCGTACCATTGTTTTACTCCTAATGGTCTTAACCCGGATTCACCCCCCAGAACCCGGGTTTTTTTTGCCTGCGATTTAGTGGCCAAAGCCCCGCAGGAAAGGCTTCACGTTGCGATTTCCTTCCAGCGTTACGCCGACGCCCGGACATGCGCCAGGGGAAACAATCGCTTGAAGTTTTCCGTGGTCTGCTCGGCAAATCGCTCGTAGGACTCACCGCGCAACATTGCCAGAAATTCCGCAACTTCCCGCACGTACTGTGGCAGGTTCGGCTTGCCGCGATGCGGGATCGGCGCCAGGTACGGCGAATCGGTTTCCACCAACAGGCGATCGGCCGGCACCTTGCTCGCCACATCGCGCAACGCGTCCGCATTGCGGAACGTGACAATCCCGGACAGAGAAATGTAATAACCCATGTCCAACGCGGCTTTCGCCATGTCCCAGTCTTCGGTGAAGCAATGCAACACGCCTGCCTGAGGCAAAGCCGCTTCACGCAGCAGGTTCAGGGTATCGGTGCGCGCACCACGGGTATGAATGATCACAGGCTTACCGGTCTGCTGCGCGGCTTGCAGGTGCAGCCTGAACGATTGTTGCTGCAACTCGGCCGCTTCGGGTTCGTAGTGATAATCCAGACCGGTTTCACCGATCGCCACGACGCGCGGGTGATTGAGTTCCTGCAACAACCAGTCCAGCGCGGGAGCCGCGCCGGGCTGCACATCCAGCGGGTGCACGCCGACCGAGCAGTCCACGTCGTCATGCTGCTCGGCGAGGGCTTTGACATCGGCGGCGTTGTCGACGCTGACGCCGATACACAGGAAGTGCCCTACCCCGCGCTGGCGAGCCGCATCAAGGGCGGCATCGAGGGAGCCGTCGTGGGCAGCAAGGTCAAGGCGATCGAGGTGGCAATGGGAATCTACGAGCATAAAAATGACTGCAACTTACATCGTATGAGTGGGACGGTCGGACTTCAGTGCTCCGGCCAGATGGGTTTCGATTCGACTGCGTGCGGTGTCGTCACCGTCATTGAACTGTACGCCGACCCCGGCGGCTCGGTTACCCTGCGCGCCTTTGGGGGTGACCCAGGTGACCTTGCCGGCCACCGGGATTTTTTCCGGCTCGTCCATCAGGTGCAGCAGCATGAACACCTCATCGCCCAACTTGTAGCTTTTGTTGGTCGGGATAAACAGGCCGCCGTTCTTGATGAACGGCATGTAGGCGGCGTAAAGCACCGACTTGTCCTTGATGGTGAGGGACAAAATGCCGTTGCGTGGCCCAGGGCTTGCGGGTTCATTCATGCTGACCTCCACTGCTGATGCACAGAGTCTAGGCGCAGACGGTCACCTCTGGGTAGGCAAGGATGCCCATTGCACCAGCAGGGCTTCCAGCAGCAATACCCGATTGAGGTTGGCTTTGCTCAATACTTTCTGGCGCTGGGCTAGGATCCAGTCCTGGATATTCAGGACTTTGTCCTGGCCGGTTTTTTGCGCGAGATATTGAATCACCTTGCGCATGTCCATCAGGCCCAGGCCTTCCTCATCCTGGGTCAACTGATAGCGCAGGATCAGGCTCGACCAGTCGCAGAACCAGTCGAACAGCAACAAGAGCGGGATCGCATTCCAGCACTCGGCCAGTTGCGTCGGGGATTGCTGCTGCTTGAGTAACTTCTTCACGCCTTCGACCACTTGCGCGCGCTGTTCGCGAACACCTTGGGCTTGCAGGTTGACGGCGGCCAGGGGCGAGCCAGCAGCCAACGTCAGCAATTCGACCCGCTCTTCTTCCGAACAGTCGGGCAAGGCCTTGGCCAGCCACGCCTGGCTCATGGCCGCGCTTGGCAGCGGACAGGCCTGCTGCACGCAGCGACTCTTGATCGTCGGCAACAGACGGCTGGGTTGATGGCTGACCAACAGCAACACCGTGTCGCCGGAGGGCTCTTCAAGGCTTTTGAGCAAGGCGTTGGCTGCGTTGATGTTCATCGACTCGACCGGCTCGATCAGCACCACTTTGCGTCCGCCCAACTGGGCGGTCTGCACCACGAAACTGACCAGATCGCGAACCTGATCGACCTTGATCGCCTTGTCCGCTTCTTCCGGTTCCAGGATGTAGTTATCGGGGTGGCTGCCAGCCTTGAGCAACAGGCAGGATTTGCATTCGCCACAGGCATCCTGCGCGGTCGGACGCTGGCACAGCAGGCTGGCCATCAAGCGTTCGGCCAGCGCCCGCTTGCCGATCCCGGCCGGGCCATGCAGCAAATAGGCATGAGCGTGCTGAGTGCGACCGGCCAGTTGCTGCCAAAGGCTGTCCTGCCACGGATAGGCTTCAGCCACGGGTCAGCTCCAGCAGACGTGGCAGCAAGGCATCCAGCGCCTGCTGAACCTGCGCCAGCGGTTGCGCGGCATCGACCAGCACATAGCGCGCCGGCTCCGCCGCTGCGCGCGTGAGAAAAGCATTACGCACGGCGTCGAAAAACGTCCGGCCCTCAAGCTCGAAACGATCCAGCCGTCCGCGTGCGCTGGCGCGGGCCAGGCCGACTCCCACCGGCAGATCGAAGATCAGCGTCAGGTCGGGGCGCAGATCACCTTGCACGAAGGTTTCCAGCGCCGCGATCCGCGCCAGTGACAAGCCACGGCCGCCACCTTGATAGGCATAGGTCGAGTCTTGTTTTTGAATGTTAGAAAAGGTAAACACAATGATATACTTTGTACCAGATAAAAATGTAAACCCCAAAAACCCCAGAATTCAGGTGTCCCCGAGGAGTTTCTATATGAAAAAAATCCTAGGCCTAGCTGCCAAAGCGCGCTCAGGCAAAGATACGGCCGCCTCGCTGCTACTTGCTAACCCTGGGGTAGCTGCCTTCGCCCTCGCTGACCCACTGAAACGTGGCTGCCAAGCCCTATTCGCCCTGACAGATGCCGAGACTTGGGATGATACCGTAAAGGAGACGCAACTGGCTGCTTGGGGCCAATCCCCTCGTGAGTTCTATCAGCGGGTAGGCACTGAGTGGATGCGCGGCCGTGACCCGCTGCATTGGCTCAAACGTGCCGACATGGAGATCAACGGTATTGCAGGCCGTCCTGATAGCTCCCCCGCCCCGCACGCCCAAGATCCCAACAGCGCCTCCGACCCTGATGCGCCTTTCATCAAAGCCGTCAGCGCCATCTTCGCCCTGCCCGACCGCTTTTGGGGCGCTGACCTTTGTAACAATGTTGATGAGTATTGGAAGATCTCGCCAAACGAGATGCTCATGATCTTGAAAGCCATGACTTTCCGGGACTTCCCCGACTTCAATGCTCAGCGAGCCCAGCACATCCAGGACACTCTGGAAAAACAGCGTATCCAAACCTCCGACAATAAAACCACATTCAACGCTCCAGTCTTTGATGCGAAAGACAAAGAAGTAATCATCATCAAAGATATACGCTTTGAGAACGAAGCACATTTCATTCGCCTCCTGAACGGCGAAATCTGGCACATCATCCGTGACAATGTCGAGTCCGTTAAAACGCACTCTTCCGAAGCAGGGATCAAGGTCAAACCGGAGGATACCGTTATTCACAACAATGGCACCTTGGAAAATTACACGTCGGCAATCGAACATGCTTGGGCCAGTCTTCAGGCCAAGCTAACCGCCGAAAAGCAAAACAATGAGACTTTAGAAACAAACGGCAAAGCAGCCAATAACGACACTCGCACATAAAACAGGAAACCAAACAACTGAAAAAACCAAAACAGCCGCGAGCCTATTGACTAAGGACTTTCCACCTTGACCGCTTTTGAAGTTCCTGTTGCAGGAACACACGACCTTGCCCCTACAACTGACTCACTACCTATCGAGTGCACATATCAGTCGCACCCATTTTATAACAAAGAAAAACCCATCTGCCTGGCATTGAATCTGGTTTTTATTAAATATGCTGCTAGTCACCGGCGGATTTCTGGCTACTCACTCCGCCAGTCGGTGATTCTTTTTTTTGATTTTGCACACGACTACAACAGTCGCAACCCAGGTGCACTAAAGCTGGCACACCTGACTGACCTCACCGCAGAGGTCTTTATGGGTTTCCACAACTATCTACTTAAAAACAATGAGAAAGGCATCAATGCTTCTAGGCTGAAGACAGCGATTAAATACGTTGGCAAGCTTTCAGATCTCTTACCCAACTTAATGTTGCCACCAGTTCCTCGCCCTCCCAAGCAGGTGAACCAGCCGTTCACTGATGACGCGTATGACGACTTGGTGACGGCCCTGAAAACCCACGCCGACATTATGTATAAAAAGTTGGAGTTCCGAGAGGCTGTGCATGCTGCGCAACCCTATGAATACCAGCAGATCCGTGATACCTATACCCCCAAATACTCCAAGGCCAATATCTTCGAGTGGGCACAGGATAAGCTGGAGCGCAATAAGAAGCTCACCAGCAGTAACTTGTACTTCAAGCTCAAGCACGCTACCGATCCTGAGTTGAGATCCTTGCTGGATGTACCTAACACCCTGGCTGCCTTTAGGAAAATGTTCGAGGCGCGCGAGGAATGTTATCGGTTTGCGAGGCCAGTCAATCCATTTGATGAAAACAGTCTATGGCACTGGAATCCCGATGATGCCAGATCGCTAAAGACCCTGCTTGAAAACGGCTATCCGTTTGATGTCTCCTTAGACGAAATCGCGCACCATTTCTCCGCAAAGAAGCTTTTATCGCTATCAGACTGCGAAGACATCGTTCAGCTCATGTTATTTCGGTGGAACCGATTGGGCGACGTGCGGCTTATTCGCTATCCGCTGAAGCCCTGGGACGACCTGCTGGCCCTGTATTACCCGAGCATGATGGACATGGCCTGCATCATTGTCTTCATCATGCTGCAGAGCAACTGGAACAAGGAAACCGTGCTCGCCGTAGACGAGAAAAACTGCGAACACCCTCTGACCGGCGCCATGTCCGAAGCCCAGGTTCTGCTCCACTCCGAGAAGAATCGCTCACAAGGGTTGGACAAGCCCTATTACGCTCCCAAGGACATTGTGGCGGTGAGTAGCAAAACTGACCGCTACTCCAGCTACAACTTGATCCAGCTTGCTACCGCCTTGTCGGAGCCATTGTTGCCCTATGAATATGACGTCATTCCAACAGGTCAGGAAAACCTGATCTACAACAAGCTATTCCTCTGCATACGCTATTACTCGGTGTGGGCTACACGGGGCGGCAGGCATACGTCCGCCACTAATAGCAAAGCATTCTTGCGTGGCATCAAGGATTTTTTCATCGCCTACCCGGTGTACGAAAACGGCACGCGGCTGACGAGTGCGAAGCAGCTCACCAAACGCTTGCGCCCCACGTGGTCGTTGTTCCAGCGCAAAGTCAAAGGCGCGGGACTTGGCCTGCTGGCAATGCAGATGGGACATCAGAACACCACCACCACTGACGTGCACTATGACAGCTCTGGAGCCGCCGTTCAGGAGCGTATGCAACGCCTACGCTCCGAGCTTGAGGAAATCATGGAACTGTTCCTGCAGGGCCGCTGGGTGGGCATGCTGGGCACAAAAAAGCCGGAAACTCCGGTTCAGCTTCCTTTGAAGATTTTCCACATTCCAGGCATGGAGAAAGCACTTTGGGGGTGTGACAACCAACGCCAGCCCACATGGCCAGGGGCAGATGTGGAGGTCAAGCCTGGGGATCGGTGCTATTCGATTCGAAACTGCCTGTTCTGCAAGCGAATCAATCTGTATGAGGACTCACTCCCGTATCTGATTGAGCGACGCATTCATGTCGTCGAGCTTATTGAAGAGCGTCCGGAGAATGAATCTGAGTTCAGCGATACGCTTGATTCCGAGCTGTCGGTTTTGAACTACGTACTGAACAACTGGGACGAGCAGGACAAGGTCGTAGAAGCCGCTCGCTACCAGCGCGCCCAGCAGCGCAAGAACATCCCGCTGCTCCCACGCGACCTGACGTTTTTGCAGCTGATTTTTGAAGATGAGGACATGGAATGAACATCGATAAGAAGCCTCTGCACGACCCTAACTCGACGCTCGCCCACTCGAACGAGCAGCGAGATGTCATTCAGGTGATGGCTGACCCGTTGCCGCTGGCAGAGTCTCTCTCTCAATCATTGCAAGCGCCTATTACGCCTGCGCACGCACTGGATGGCGAAGTGATGGGCATGAATGGGGTCACCGTGGGCGCCCCCAACCTGAATTTCGAATCCCAGGCTGAACCAAGACTCGACGCGCAATTCAAACTTCATTCCGAAACACGCCTTGAATCTAATGACTTGGGCGGCTCTCACGTAAGCGGCCTTGATGCTCTTGGCAAAAGATTCGCGCAAGCAGGAGAAGCTGGGAGCGCTCAAGAAACAGGGAATGCGAAAAAGTCCAAGAAGGCCAGTAAAGCCAGTAAAGCCAAGCAGGCTGACGACGACTTGGAGGACGCTGACTATAGCGATGAGTCAGATTTCGACGACCTGGATGAGCTACAGGATGAGCTTCAAACCCAATTCAATAGCGACCTAGAAGAAGTAGCTGAGGCAGAGCTGTCAGCGCTCATGGCAGAGACCGGCGGCACCCTGGTTCAGCGCTTGAGCACGTTGAGGATCAAGCTTGAGGAATTCCCGGACGGCGCATTCCCCATCTCGGAGCACTCGCTTTACTGCGATGACACCTGGGTGTTGTTCATCAACCGGTACGGCACGCAGAAAAAGGTTCCTTTCACGGGACTTACACCACCCCTGATTGCCCTGAAGAAGGCCCTAATCTATTACACGATTCCGGAGTTTGCACCTTTCGGTACAATCCGCAGTTATAGCACCACGACATGGCAAGCGAGCCTGTTTTTCCTGCTGGAGCGCTATATTTTCACAAATAACTTCTTAGCTGGGGATGCCCAGTCCATCGCAATGATCAATGCGCGCATTCTCAACGGGGCGTTAAATGAAGCGAAGAATACCGCGTCCAGCATGCGCCATTACCTGTCGCTGTTCTATCTGATCCGGCTCTGGGGATCACTCAGCACACAGGGACTGATGCCAGAGGGTTTAGCACTTAAGGTCGATATGCGTGCGGTTGATAATGCCGAGCGATGGAAAGATCTGATGCAGTTCTCGGGGTCGATGGGCACTTGGAAACCGTTCTCCGAAGAAGATCTGGGCACATTGGTCACGCACGCTCTTTTCTGGACTAGGCAAGCCCTGCCACGGCTCCTTAAGCTCGTAGACTTTGTCAAAGAGAATAAAATTGATGAGAAGACAAAATCCGCGATCACTCGTTATAAGGAGGATTTAGAAATTGAGCGACAGTTCAATATCGTTATAGATGGCCAAGTCATCGTGGCTGCAAGTAAGAACAAATACTTTTACAAATACGAGAACATCAATTCTTTCAAAGCCTTTGTATACAACTGGATCAACTCTTACTCTGCTGCCATAGATAACGTCCGCAATGCGATCTATGTGCTGTTGGCGCTCGTCACAGGGTTGAGAGTGAGCGAGATGCGAGCGTTGTGCTTTGATGACATCATAAAGGACGGCGACGGTAACTACACTTTGCGCGTTACTCGCTTCAAGACCAGTGAGGATCCAAACTTCCACGGTGACGTCGATTACCTTCCTATTCCTAAATATGTAGGCGAGCGGATTGAGGATTTGAAGAAACTACGCAGCGTCTACACCATGATCGGCCAAGGGTACCTGTTCCAGAGCTGCAAAGGCCGCCGCGTGGTCAACAAGCCGACAGCACACATGCTGCAGCAGGTGACCCGAGAGCTTGAAGAGGCGACGGGCATCGACCGGATTCATACCCACCGGTTCCGAAAGACTATCGCACAGATTCTGATCAACCGGAGCGAACGTAACATCGACATCATCCGGCACTTGTTCGGGCACAAAAGCTATTCGATGACGCTCCAGTACATTGGCCGCAACCCCTATCTCGTTCGCAGCGTCGCACAAGCGATCGAGCAGAATTACACGGCAGAGTTCACGGAACTGATCAATGCGCTCACAACCAGTGCTTCTTCGGGTGCTAGCGCTGATCGCCTCCTCGAACGTGTGCGTGCACGGCCCGAGGCGTTCCAGGGGACACGGCTGCAGGTAACGATCTTCATATACATCTCCAACCTGCTTTCTGCCGGTGAACCACTCTTTATTCACCGGACAGCGGTGGGTAGCTACTGCCTGAGTACCGAAACCTATTCCTCCCCTAACCTGCCACCTTGCCTGGCGGCTCGCCAGGGCGCTGTGACGAACGCTCTGCCTGACCCGATTTGGTGTGACGTTTCTTGCGAGCACGCCGTGGTGGTTGAAAAGGCTCGCGTCGCCATGGAGGATAATGTGAGGTTCTACGCCAACATGCTTGAGAATGCCTCCGACACCCTGAGTGAACGCGCCAAGAAGATGCTGCGTGACAAGATCGCGGGCAACACGTCGCACCTTGTACGGCTACGTAAAGACCCAGAGCTCATCCCAGCGGTGCAGGTGAATGCATGACAACCGTCGACACACGTGCTCGGTTGATCGAACTCATCAAGGAGCACCAGCTTGAGCACGGGCTTACCAAGCTCGCGATCAAGGAGCTTTCGAGCCGGGCGGGAATCACCCGCCAGTCCTTCAATCGCTTCTATGACGATCTGAAGCCCTACACCCTGGGGACATCGATTCTCGATCTTTTGAACGAGGACAGTGATTCTGCCATGGCCTTCCTTGAGAAGCGCGACCGGGAAGTCGCGACGCTCCAAGAGGAGATAAAGCGGTTGAAAGCCCAGCATAAAAAGGAGCTGGAACACGCATCGACCAAGCACATCACGTCGCTGATGAACAACGACATCATTGCCTTCAATGCCATGGAGGTGAATTCACTGCTGACGACCCAGAGCCTTCACAATGAGTCTCTCAAAAGCAAACTCCGGCAGATGGAGCTTGGTAACACCAAGCTGCAAATGGACGCTGCAGCCTCAGCATTGACCGAACCAGCTCAGGAAGCACAGACAACCACTCCCAAGGATGCCAAGAATTTTCTGACCCTCGCTCTCAACCTTGAGAAAGCGTGCACCGCCTACCACAGGGACAAAAACTTCGATCATTTTGAAGATGTCAAGGAAGCTGAAATCAAGAAGATCATCGAGACGCTGAACCGTTTTCCAGATCCCAGCCAGATCGAGCTGCACATCTTCCAAGAGAGGTATATCTCAAGCTTCCAGAAACTCTCTGACACGCTTCCCGCACAGGAGGGGAAACTGACAGTGGTTGCACAGGTGCCCTGGTACGGCCAGGAGGACTTGGGTGTTTTCTTGAGTGAGCTCAAGCCCGTACATCGGATCACCATCCACGTGCCCTTCAGCAGTTCGGAAGCGATCGTTGCTGCCAAGCGAAAATTCGATTTCAGGGAGATACCTGAAGATGAGTTCCTGGATGCAACAAAAGCCAAGATGCCTCAAATCACCTGGGGTTTTGATGAAGTACGAGTCTTTCGGGTAAGGCGCGGCGACTGATGCTCAACATCGATAAAAAACTGATTTCGTACACCAGCGCCCTTCTGGAGCTTCCGGTTGAACACTACGTTCTGACAGCACACACCAAGCCCAAATTGATGTTGCTGAGCGTCCCAAACCTGTACCTGTACGAACAGACACGGCAGTCGGAGCAGACATCAAGGCGCTACGCAGGCGTCATTGCGATGTTCTATAGATTCCTGTCTACCCGCCAGAAGTACAAATCATTGAGCCCTGGTGACTATCACGTTATCACCACCAACCTGGACATCCAGCTGTGGCAGATGGAACGGCAAAGCGTCCGTGTCAGCAAGGACAGTGACCATCCGACGACTGCGACCACCTTTGAGGACGCCAAGATCGTGCAGGCGTTTTTTGCCTGGGTGGTGAAATCAGGTTTCACTACCAACGTGAAAATTCATCTGGAGACTTGGGTCGCCAATTTCAAACAAGACAGGGTGCTTACTTACGTCAAGCGTAGGGCTCGGGTGAGGATCGATTCCGACCCAATCCGCGTCCTGGATAGGCGCGCCCATCAGAAACGCCCCAAGTCGCTCATCACCAACAAGGATATCAAAACGCTCCTCAAGACCTACCCCGATAAGGTGTACGCCGTTTTGTTTAACTTCGCCTTGGCGACAGCGATCCGACCGATGGAGCTGTGCCAGTTCCCCTACCTCGGCAAAGGCAAGAACCGACATATCCTCCCCTATTCTGAACTCCCCAAGGATCAGGGTGCCTTCGAGTACGAAATTCTTGGGAAGGGAAAAAAGCTGCGAACGATCAAGATCCCCGCCTACGCCCTAAAGGATATATACGACACCTATACCTCGTCCGAGTACCCCGCCCGCAAGAAAAAATACAAGGCGAAGTACGGGAAGGCTTGCCCTCCTTCGATTCTTTTCTTGAATGCTGAAGGCGACCCGGTTGATGAGAGCATGATCGCAAGTGCCACGAACTACGCGTGCGGAATCGCCCACAAAAGAGACCCAACCTTCCGCAAGAGCAATAATTTTTACCAGTCACGCCACTGGTGGCCCACCGTGATGATGGCGCAACATCATGGGAAGAAATTATTAACCCCGGCTGCCGATGTAATTGATGCTGCTTTTGTGCAGGTGCTTACCAACCAAATGGGCCACTCTGATCCGATCACCACCTACAAGCACTACCTCGATCTGGCCCGCTCACTGGTAATGGCCAAAGGCGGCCACGTGCATGAAATCATTACCGAGGACTTCAATATCAACGCTCAGCTTGAAGTCTTCGGATGATCCATGACGCTCCCCATCCATGAGATCATCGATTTGACCTTCCTCACGACGGTGGTTTTTTTTGCTGCAAATGGAAGCGGCAAGACTCCATTGATGCAGTGACCCGGTTCCACCAAGATACGTTTCTTCGTCATCAGCGTAGGCTAAGAGGTCATGGGCGAAGAACGCCTCAAACCCGCGCAGAGCTATGACATCCTCATCCTTAAGCTCATAAAATCCTTCTGCTGCCAGCAATTTTTTCACCATCAACGGGAATAGCCAACTGCCGAACAACAAATTGTGCCGTTGCCAAATAGGAAGTGCTGACGCCCTTCAAAGGCCTTGTCCGGCTGCGTTTCTCGCGGAGCAAAAGTCCTGTATCCAGGCGTCGAATGGTCTTTCAACGTGCTTAGTCCATCTGGCCCACCACTAGGCTTCACTAAATGATCCAGTGGGCCAGATAACTGTTCAATTCCCGACGTCTGTGCATTGATGGACGTCGGCCCTACGGCTCTGCGCCGTTGGATAGATCAAGTTCATAAAGAGCGCCAGAAAAGTACACGCACCGCGTTGACCTTGGTGCTCAACCTCACTAGCATGTCGGCTGAGCGATAACCTGGATCGCGCGGTCGGCACGCAAAGACTACGTCGCAGGCGATACACCCTCCCTATTCTCACGCAATCGACAGTCGTCATTCGCGGGCAGCCGACACCGCTATCGACCGGAGCTTGCGATGATTCTTCCAATTTTCCCCGCTGATCTTGAACGCAAAACAGGCATGAAGAGTGCCGCGCGCTTCCTTTTTAAAACGTGGCCTGGCGTAAAGCCGATCATGCATACGCAGGCACTGAATCTTCTCGCCAAGGGTCTTGGGTATGACAGCTACCACCACGCCAAGAAGCTTTCATCGTCATGGACTGATGCTCGGCCGGACATCGATATCCACTCGATTGAGTGGAATCTTTCGCGCGTACTCAGCGAGGAATTTCAGGCATCCGACAATCCTAGGGTGTTCATCGATCTAGGTAATCTCCATGCCTACATTCAAACCATCCCCTTGCATCACCTGACCGTCTTCAAACGCTTTCCAGAGCTGCTCGAGAGGGAGCATTGGTTTCGGCTCCCTCCTCACGACGAACAATCGCCCTTCGGGAGGTATCAACATAGTCCGGTCATCCCACTTGAGACCAGCTGGCGAATTTCCGAGAACAACGGCAGTGACGAGCCGGGCTATGCATCACCGAGGGATTGACGCGGCTACAATGTCGCGCTCCTCGTGAAATAGATGCTCGCCTGACTGCCTGCTTGAGCCTGGCCTAGGTGGCACGCTGGGCGATGGTGTGCGAGCCTTCTAAGGCCTACTCAGCACTGCCGTCGCCTCAGCCTCAATCGCCGTCTACATCCATGGCTACATTTCGTAGCACAAATCCACATTTGACATCTGGCGGTGATTCGGACGCTACAAACTGATCGAATCCTTCGATTTTACAAAATATTGATATGCGCCATTGTAACGCCACTATTAGGTGATAGGATTCGAGCTTCCCCACGGATGGAATAGACAGATGAAGGCGCTGATCGACGTTATACCCACGGCTGAGCAGCTTGCGCTGTTCTCCCGAGTCACATCTGGCGTTGATGTGATTCGAGGAGCCGCAGGAAGTGGGAAGACGACTACAGCCCTCCTCAAGCTGCGCACCAGCGTGGCGTTCTATTTGAATCGCGCGCGGCGGCAAGCTGAACCGCGACCTGTGAAAGTCTTGGTACTGACGTTCAACAGAACGCTTCGTGGCTACATAAACGAACTCACCGAGCGGCAACTTGGTCAAGAGCCTCTCATTTCGCTGGAAATAGCCACCTTCAACAAATGGGCCCAGCGTTTGACCGGCGCCCGGAACATTCTCGATCTGGAAGTTGCATCAGCCCATCTCCGACGACTCGCCGCTGCCGCAGGGCTTGAGTCTGAATTCGTTGTTGAGGAAGCTCAGTACGTTCTTGGTCGTTTCCACATTGATGAATTGGACGACTACTTGTCTGCACGTCGAGATGGACGAGGCGTGACGCCTCGGATGGAACGTCCGGCCAGGCAGCAGCTCCTTGAGCTCGTCATCCGACCCTATCTTGAATTCAAAGCAGAGCATGAACGGGTAGATTGGGGGGATCTGGCGTGCGACCTAAGCAACACCCAGCTTGAGCAATACGACGTAATCGTGGTGGACGAGACCCAGGATTTCTCGGCAAATGAGGTACGAGCGGTGCTCAATCAGCGCTCGGCGGACGCCTCAGTGACCTTCGTACTCGATAGTGCTCAACGCATCTATTCACGCAACTTCACGTGGGTTGAGGTCGGGGTAAACCTGCGCCCGGAAAAGAGCCATACCCTGCAGACCAACTACCGGAACACCCGTCAGATTGCTCAGTTCGCGAGTGCCATGCTCACAGGGCTCCCGATCGACGACAACGGGACGATGCCAAATTACGCCACCGCAAGGGCTGATGGGCCGAAACCGATCGTCTTGAGAGGCTCGTACCCGAATCAGGTACGCGGAGCGATAGAGTTCCTTCGCGACATTGATCTCACCCAACAATCTGTAGCGTTTTTGCACTACAAAGGCTGGTTTCGGGATCTGATACCCGCTCTGAATCGTGCGGGTCTGCCCTTCGTCAATCTGACCGGCTCTCCTGTATGGCCAGAGGGGCCTGAGAACATTGCATTGTGTACGCTGCACTCCAGTAAGGGCTTGGAGTTCGATCACGTCATCATGATAGGCCTGGACGGTTCTGTTCTTCAGGTAGACATGCCTGGTGATGAGGATCAAATCGATGTGGCAGAACACGAACCATCAGCGCGGCTGCGCCGCCTGGTCGCAATGGGCGTGGGAAGGGCCAGGGAAAGCGTCCTGATTGGATTCAAGCCATCCGATGCGCCGGACATTATGCATTTCGTAGATGATGATCTGTATGAAGGCCGGGACGTATGACTATTCAGCAGCTTATTGCGGAGCGCGGCATCGAGTCCATCCTCCACTTCACCACCAATCGCGGCTCCCTTGGGCTCTTTGCATCAAGGGCGCTCAAATCTCGCCAGCGCCTTAACGCAGATCAACAGCTCAAGCACATCTTCCAACCTAATGCGCGCTACCGAGACAAGGATCGGGCCTGGCTGGATTATGCCAACCTTTCCGTCAGCCAAATCAATACCGCGTTCTTCAGAACGTGCTCCGGTAGCTGGCATAAGGAGAAGGATTTTTTCTGGTGCATTCTGGATTTCACGCCTGAAATACTGCTTCACGATGATGTCTGGTTCACGACGACGAACAACATCTATACCAACGTCGAGCGTGCAAAGGGCCCTGAAGGGTTGGAAGCCATATTCCAGACCCCAATTCATCAGTACTTAGCAAACTACTCACATCGTTCCGCCAATCATCCGAGTAATCTCCCGACCTGCAACCAAGCCGAGATCCTGTATCCCCAAGAACTGTCGACAGACCATTTGCAACGTATCTACGTGCGTTGCGACAATGACAGTGACGAGCTAGCGGGTCAGATGGCTGCAACGGGGCATTCCCCTGTCAACGTAGTGGTTAGGCCAGAGCTGTTTGAAGGGATCAGGTGAGTAGAGCAATGTCAGAAAATAGGCTGCAACGCACAATTTCATCGGCGCTATGGGCAGCCTACGGCGACGCCATGGGATTCCCGACGGAGCTCGCTTCCGAAAACCTTGTCAGCGAACGACTCGGTCAGCCACGCTCAACCAGAACGGAGCAATGGCAGAGGATTATCGGCGGAAGATTCGGCGCTCAGGTCGTCCTTCCCGCAGGAAGCTATTCAGACGATACTCAACTGCGTCTTTCGACCAGTCGCGCGATCTCGGGTCAAGGATATTTTGATGTAGAGGCATTTGCCAAAATAGAACTGCCTATTTGGCAGGTCTATGCGCTGGGAGCCGGACGAGGAAGCAAGTCAGCAGCGAGCTCACTCTGCAATCGGAGCACGAACTGGTTCAGCAACTTCTTCAACGGGTATGTGAATGGCGGCGGCAACGGTGCAGCGATGCGCGTCCAACCTCACGTATGGGCCGCTGCAGACGTTACAAACAAGCCTTCGTATCTGGTTGATGTCATCCGTAACGCCATTTGTACCCATGGACACATGCGGGGTATCGCGGGGGCTGTTGTGCATGCAGTTTCTCTAGCCCACGTATTCCAACACGGGCGTGTGCCCAGTGAAACAGAGTGGTTCCAATTTACATCCGATATCCGGAGTATCCCTTCTCTGATCAGAAGCGACTCGGAGCTCGCAACGTTCTGGGCGCCTACGTGGGAAAAGGCTAGTAACACGTCGCTTCAAATTGCTGTGGATCAGGTTGCGGCTGAATGGGAAGCTTCTGTTGGTAACGCGGTTAATTGCCTGGCCAACAAATTGGCATCACCTGCTGAGCTCTATGTTGAGATAGTCACCAGCGACAAGGGACTGAGCGCCGAAGAAAGAGGCTCAGGACTCAAATGTGCCCTGTTCGCAAACGTCGCAGCACTTCTGGGTCAGCGAGTAGGCTCCCAGGAGATCATTGAGCAGGTAGTCAATTTGCTTAACAGCGATACTGATACGATCGCGACCATGGCGGGTGCATTGATAGGCGCTGCACACCCAGATGTCAGATGCTTGGGTGAAATCCAAGATGAAACTTACCTGCGCCAAGAAGCAAAGCGCCTGTACGCTATCAGTCAAGGTGGACGTGCTGAGAGCTTTACCTACCCAGACATGCTCTATTGGCAAGCCCCTAGGGCTGTGATTGATTCGTTGGAAGCCACGCCAGCAGGCCTCGAACTCTTGGGCTTGGGCAAGGTTAAACCGTCTGGCCGAATCTTCTCCGGCAAACAAAAGTCGGCAGTGTGGCAATGGTTTACGGGTGATTGGGGTCAGACATTGCTCATTCGCTGTCGCCCTGCACTATTAGGTAACGAAGATGCCGTAGTCGAAACTCGAAAGGCATCGCGCCCGGTGAGTAATACGGTCGATATGTTTGATGAGCCCACTACGGTCAGTGAGAAACAACCAGCCGTTGAAGCGCCTATTCAACGTCATAATGTATTGCCCGAGGTGAGTGCTCCTCCTTTAGAGTCGGTACAGCCTGTACAACCGATACTACCCACGGCGCATGCTGACTACGTCGCTCCGCGCGAGACGGGATCTCTTGAGCCTGGCAGTCACCACTACGGTGGCCAGCCACAAGACAGCATCGCCCCGCCCGACCTGGATGCACTGACCAATGAGGCGATCAAGACATTTGATCCAACGGTCATAGGCCAGCACTTGTTAGACCTTTCTGAATTCCCCAATGGGATTTATCTATGTGTGGCCTACTCATCGATCATCGCTAAGGCACGTGTGGCGCGTCTGCGCAGCAAACGTAAAGAGCAGGCCTGACTGACTCAGGAAGAATTCGTTGGGGATCCTCGTCATTGGGATCCAGGTCATCCAGGATGCGAATGCTGGATGACCTGAGCAGGATATGGAGCGCGCCACGACTACACCGGTACGTGTCACATTTCCTGCGGCTCTTTCCCCTATCCGGAATGAGTTCTGACAAGTCGAAGCGGGGAAACCGGTATGTTCAGCAAATACCGTCCACTGACCCATTCAGGCGTCAGTCCTGATGCAACCAGCACCTTCTTCCAACTGGTGTAGTCGAGTAAGTCCAAAGCCCGCTGGACGAGCATGGGGGCCTCTAATGGGAGAAGATCGTCGTATTCTTCAAACTTGGTGAATCCCTTGCGACTGAGGTGCGTAAACCCCGACTTCGCCTGCTCAGCAGTGAGCAGATCAAGCGCCCTACCCCGATAGATCAACGCTTTAAAACTCACCTTCCAGCGCAACTTGAGTTCCTTCAGGGCATGCCAGTTAAGGTACCGACCTCGCATCGAGGGGAATTCAGAAGCAAAGCTTGCTCGCGGCATCAACAGCGCGCTAGCGAACTGGTTCGCCTGATCTTCGGTGTGCCGGCAGCCGGTCTCGATTCCTTGATGCATGACCAGATGACCGAGCTCATGGGCCAGATCAAATCGCTGGCGGCCTGGGCTACTTTTGGCAGTACTACGAACGATCAAGGGCCGTTTGTTGAACAGTGAAAACGCATCCACGCGCTCGTCGACATCGGCAAGATTGACGACGAGAACACCCACTTTTTCCGCCAGCTTGGTCATGCTGGATATAGGGCCTAGGCCCAGGCCATGGTCGCGGCGAAACTTCTCAGCAATTCTCTCACTTTCCCCTGCCGTAGGCGTCGGCCCGTCGTAAGGTTTGAAACTAACCGGCGGAAAGGCAACCTCCTTCTCAAGCTCATCGACCAACAGCTCAAACATTTCCACCTGAGCGGCAACTGTCTTTTTTAGCGTTTGAGATGAGGAGCGCACACTACGAAAATGGCACTGTTCAAGGTCTACCGAACCCCGACGTGCAGTGAAAAAGAATCGCTCATCAACGCCGAGCAGATCGCTCAGCTGCTTAAGCTGAGTAGAAGAAGGAATCGCGTTGATTTCAAGCTTGTGGGCGTACTGTCGGGTGACAGCGAGCAGGTCGCCGATGTCAGCCAGTGAACGGCCCGCAGCGCATCGCGCGAGCCGAAGCTTGTCTGGGGAAAACTCATCCCCAAACGGCAAAAAGCCATTTTTATCATTCATCGATCTGGTCAGCGTCTTCTATCGGTACATTCCGGTCGGCATCTTTGTCCCTGCGAGTAGGGAATTGTTCCGGGATATCCACTTCCACGGGCAAATCGATCGTACGAACGGACTGAAGTGGTATGTAGTCATGCATCCACTGGCAAACGACATTCTGATTGGTATCAAGTCCGAGCACCGTCACCGTTAGCTTCGGGTCTTCCATATTGCCATCGCTGTCGACATACAGGCGCCAAGTCAGATTGCTATCGCTTGAGGGGCCCAGCAGACTCGCTTGATACAGCTCGACTCGACTAGCGGCCATGCGGTGAGCTTTCTTGCGCACATCAGGATCGTCCATAACGACCTGCATCAGCACACCATTGACGCTCGGGGTGTAGTCCATCGTGCTGTTGGCGAGTTTAAACCAAGGCAGCGATTTATCACGATGCATGGTTTTGAAACGACCATGCACGCGCCCATAAAGCAATGTCCCAACCGTCCAGTTCGTGTCGTCGTCCGTTGATGCCGCCACCAAGGCGCGATAGGCCGCGTCCAGTACGTTATTGCATACGATCGCCAGATATTCGGGGGTCAACTTAGACTCGAAATCACTTGGATGCTGGGTTTGGGCCATGCATGGCACTCCTAAAAGCGTGCAGAAACGAACGACTGTCAACCGGCATTTTTGTGCAAAATTCGGGTTATGTCAACTGCATTGACATCGCACGCTTGAAGCGACAGTGACATGCGCGAGAGCCTAGGCACAGTGGATGAAGATGACTGAGCGTTCACGGAACACACTATGCACATAACATCCGGCCACCCCAGACCAGTTTATCGTTCCGGATCCTGGGAAGGTTGCGCGAGGGTCACCCTGACGCCTCGGTAGACAAGCCTCACTCAGCAGTCATCAATAAACTCCTACTCGAAGGCTTGCCCCACTTCAATGCCAGGGGATGGCATGCAGGCTTGTATGACAATCGACCGAAATCACTTAAGCAAACGCTAGAATCGTTGGGCAAGGTTTGGCTGGGTATCTATAACCGAGGGATAGACGATGCGAGAAATGTTGCTTCCATCATTCAGGAGATGCTTGGCTTACTAAACCGGGCCTTAGGCCCGAAGGAGCGATAGCTGCAATCAATTTCAGCTGCCATTACTGAGTGACCGCGCGATCAAGCACATCGTAGCGCCCGCTTAACAATTGACCTATTCGACCAAGGACTGCTTCTTCAGGCTGCTAATCCTTAAGGGCGATTTTTCCTAGACAGATCACAAAGCTATGCTAACTTTGAAAAAATCGATTTCCTGGATCGAGCGGTCGGTTCGCAATAGGCCATGGGCCTCAGGTTGTCATGATCTACTCCGTAGGCATTCGACAATAGTCAGAGGGCAGCCGACACCCTGACGCATTGGAGAAATGCCATGCGCTTTCCGATCTACACCTTCGATCTAACTCCAAAACGCCGATTCAAACGTATTGCAAACGTGCTTCGGCGTCACTGGCCTATCGCTAACGATATCAGCCACATGACCGCGCAAGAGATTCTGGCTCGAGGGTTGGGCTATCGCGATTTTCACGATGTGTCGCAATCTTCAAAAAATTGCTCGCCGGATGCACCTGTCCCTACTCTTCCAGAGGTAAGGGACAACGTCAGCACATCTATTTTTCAGTTTCTCAAATCCAGCAACGCCGCAGGTATCGACGACAGTGATATCGAGGGTTTGGTCATGTTATTGCCGCTGCATGAACTTCTGGCTTTCCACAGCTTCAGGCAAGGGCAAACGGCTGACATAGGTAAGACACATAGCCATGGTTCGAAAGTGCGTTCAAGGCAAAAATCCGCAGGAGCGGCTCGAGGCGTAATTCACGAAGCATCAGATTCTTCAGGCACTGTGCCCTCGAACTCCGCGCCTTTCGACGAATCAAAAAAATTTCTGAGTGAGCATGAGCTTGATGCCATCGCGGAGGTAGTCCACCGCAAAGCCATCCTTCGTGATCGAGTTTTGTGTTCGGTGCTGCTCTCTGGTATCCGACAATCTGAATTACTCCGGCTCAGAGTCGAAAACGTAAGCTACACCAATCATAAGGTGATGCTGGACTTACCATCCACCAAAGCGGACGCGAACCGGCAACGAAGCATTTTGACTCCTATCGATGCAGGGTTAGTTCATAGGTACATTGAAAGAAATGCGTTGTCTCACGGAGATTACCTGTTTCCATCCAGCAAGAACGGTGCCTATCCAATGACCACCTTTGAATTGAATAAAATTTTGCGCTCCTGGTTATTGGAAGCACAAATTGATCCGACGGGAGTATCGGTTCATGCAATGCGACTTTCAGTGATCGTTCGATTCATCCGAGCTATTACAGAGTCAACGCAGGCAACCGTGGCCAATTTGGTAGGCCATATCCCTTCCGAAATGTCGCGTTATTACCAATCTTCGCGAAATAAGAAGCCGAGAGCATAAGGCATCAAAGGAGGTGCCAAGCTTCAGTCGAATGGGGCTCGGTCGCCTCCAAGTTACTCAATTCCGAGTAGGCCCTTACCCGCCAGCGGCATTCGAATCAGCTATTGACCACAGCCGACAATGTCTGAGGTAGGAGCAATAGACGGTTTCAACTAATAGGCGCGAATCCATGCGTAGCCGGGCCAACCGGCCCGAAGAATCGACCTCCCCGTGGTGGCCACCTCATACCGCCGCCTAGCGATGGGCAAGCGATGACTCGAGCTCAGAATGATTTGAACGCAATCTCTCCTCTCACCGCCCGCGAGGTCTGCCAAGTGCTGACGGACGTCGCGCTTGGCGAACGCATCATGATGCGAAGCTCGATTCAATCATGGGATGAGATCTATCACGGCCTCATGCTCGTGGAAATTGATAGCTGGCAGCTCACACTCTTCAATGACTGTGACACCCTGGACTACTGCGAGTACTGCAGGTCGCCTGATGGTAGAGTCGGGACACTCGAACTCTGGCTGCGCGACGGAGCTGATCCGGTCGAAATGTTAGAATCCTCGCAGCGTGAGCGGCTAGAAAGTTTGCTTACCGAAATATAAAAGCCGAGCGATGCCGAGTTCGCCGGTTGGTATCAAGCAAAAAGCGAATGCATGGCTAAGCCCACGCTAAGTCGCCGTGACCGAATTCGTCACGAAGACAACTGGCGCATAATTTTCGACGAGAGCAATGGATATGCGCAAGAAATCTCAATCATGGTTAATCCCCCTCTTGATTCTTTTTGCTGTCCTGTGGGCAACGAGCAAAAATGACACACCTCCTGCCCATGTTCAGCCCAGCGCCCAGAGCACACCAAACACGCTAATTCCCACGTCACCTATTCCTGCACCTGCACCTCCAACGATCAGTATGTGAGCGCAGACAAACTCAACATTCGAGATCAACCAGGCGGAAAAGTCATTTTCAACCTGCTACGTGGTGACAAGGTGCAGATCTATGCAAAACGAAACGATTGGGTGCGCATAAGCATTGATAGCCAACCAGCTAAGTGGCTGTCTTCAAAAAGCCTTTGCAGCGGATCGAATTGCTACGTTGCATCTCAACCAAAACCAGCGCGGCCTGCACCGCAACCTGCCCGTAGATCAGCCCCTGAATATGGCTCTTCCTGTCTTTGTTCTTCCGGCAGTGTATGCATTGGCCCGAGAGGTGGTAGGTACTGCATCACATCAGGCGGGAACAAGCGTTATGGCGTTTGAAACCGTTAGTTTTAGTCGTGCCTAATCGGTAATGCTCGAACGGGTCTAAAGAAATGGGGACTTGCTCAAAAGCCGCCATCTATTGATGGCGTTCGGAGACCACGCGTCAGAAAGCACCAATAAAATCATCGTCGAATAATGGGGTGGTGACGGTGCGATTCGAATTCCTGATGAGGCGCTGCGCCCCCCCCCTCCACCCACTGCTGCATCGGATGACCATCTGCGCACTACCGCTCCAAGAATCGCTTTCTACATTGAATGACTCAATCTCAGGATGATCCGGATCGCCAAAGGAAGAGCGATGTACAAATGGAGCGTGAGCGAAATCGAGGCCATTTCGACAATCCGATCCCAACTTACCTCCCAATCAAAATGGCCTGTTACCACTCGGACGGCCTGATCATCGATCCAATCGAGATTTGGTAGAGGGGGACGTTCAGATTCAGGGAGGTCGCCCAATAAGGCCCAAATCCAACCGTAACGTTCCAATGTTGGATATGCATCGACTCGGGCCTTTGCTGGAATTCGCAGGTTTGGCTGCGCAGGTACATGCGTACAGATCCATCCGCTCCAAACCGCCAACTGTGATATGGACACAGTACGCTGTCTCCGAGCTTGCTGCCGGCGGACATCATCTCGCCCTCGAGGGCGCTATTATGGAGTTCACAAACTGTGTTGGGCTGCGTGGGTCTCTGAGTCTGAGCAGAACTTTCTGCCCGACAATCTTCACGTATTAGACGGCAATTGCGGCGTATCGGGATTGAGTTGCTGGCGTCTGAATTGTCCCGGGGGCTGCCCATGTATCTGGCGAAAGCGTCGGGAAAAATAAGCTTCATCAGCGAAACCGCAGAGTCTCGCCACTTCCCCCACGGGTCGTGTTCCATTGAGCAAAAAATTGCGCGCCGCGTGCATCCTGCGCTCGAGCACCAGTTCGGTGAACGTCTTGCCAATTTCCTTGCGCAACCAGTGCGTCAGGTACGTCGGTGAAAGGTAGGTCGCGGCAGCAACCTTGATCAGGTTGAGATCGGGGTCAGCGATATTCTTGCGCAAGTATTCGGACATCCTGCTCAGAGCGTCACGTCGGCTGGCTTCAGCGGCATTTTCTTCGGCCAACCGTTTGAGCGGCTCGGCGTACAAGGCACAGACGCTGCCCACCATTTGCAGAAGCAGCCCCTTGAGCATCTCGCGGGTACCGAACTGACGGTTTCCATCCAGCACTCGCATCTTTTCGATCAAGGCACAAACGCGGCTGAAATCCACGTCGCCCAGAATGAAATCCAGATGCTCCTGAAAGCGGAACGGCGACAACTCGGGCGCCAGGAGAATCGAGACTTCCTCTAGATCCATCGGGTCGCACTGCAAGTGCGGTAGCAGAAAGGTCTGGGAAAAATTGATGACCATGAAATTGCTGTCGGCTGGATGCGGAATCACGTGCACGCGATGCGGCAGGATGAAGGCCAGCGTGTTGCGCGGGAACGGACGCACGACGTTGCCGATGTGCTGCACGGTATCGCCACCCAGGTTGACCTGGATCTGAAAGTACTCGTGTCGATGCGGACTTGTTTCCGCGTGCCGTCCTTTTTTGTCGCGGATATAGAAGTCCGTCAGTTCGCTGCGTTGCTGCATGACATAGGTGGGTACTCGGCTCGGTGACGACATCGCCTGAGGATCCTCGACAGGTACATTGGACAGGTTGTCGTCGCGCGGGGATACAGGCGGCGACGTGTGTGATTGTGTAGGCGGACACGATTGAATATCAACAAGTCATAGGATGACACCGAAAATCATAAAAATAATTGTATGAGTGTGTGCTACGTCGACTGTCCAAAAAACGACGTCAAGCCAAAAACTTAAAACCTAACAAAAACATATAGTTAATGTTCATATTCAGCAAAAAAATAGAAAACTGATGATTTTCTTTTTCTTGGACACCTGCGTTAAAGACTGTTTTGAAGAGAAAAAACGATCTAACGCCTCCGTTGATTGGAAATGGTTGTACGACCACTGTGATAGCCAATGCAGCCCAACCCTTCCAAAAACAATCAAAAGGTGCGCACCCATGAACCAGCATTTGTCCCTCTCGACTCCTCCCCGATTGCCCTGGCCGAAGGCGTATATGAGCGCCTGACAGCGGCTGTTCGCGCTTCTCATCAAGTAGCGATTGCTGTGCCCCGGCACTGGGGGCATCGGCTTCGGCTACGCGCGGACATCTCGATTCTTCTAACAATAAAAAGGTCTACTCATGTCGAACTCGCAAACCTCCCCGTCCACCGCGCCGTCGGTGGGTGTCGGCGCCCGGGACGCCGTGCTGCCTCAGCGACTGCCAACGCGTCGACGCTGGTTCATGCTCTCCCTATTGCTGATTGCCACCATCATCAACTACATCGACCGTGTGAACATCTCGATTGCGGCTCCGTTCCTGGCCAAGGATCTGGGCCTGGACAAGATCGAAATGGGGCTGATTTTTTCCGCGTTTGCTTGGACTTACGCCCTCGCCCTAGTGCCCGCCGGGTTTGTGGCCGATCGCTTCGGCTCCCGATTTACCTACGGCGTATCGCTGATCAGTTGGTCGACCGTCACAGTGTGCCAGGGCTTCGCCACGGGCTTCGCGTCGCTGTTCGGGCTGCGCCTGGCGGTCGGCGCCATGGAGGCCCCGGCCTTTCCGGCAAACAGCCGCGCGGTGACGGTGTGGTTCCCGGCCCGGGAACGGGGCATGGCCAGCAGCATTTACGTGTGCGGCCAGTATCTGGGCACGGCGCTGTTTACCGGCGTGCTGTTATGGCTGGCGACAACCTATGACTGGCGTCATGTGTTCTACAGCACCGGGGCACTCGGCATTGTCTTCGGTGTGGCCTGGCTGTACTTGTACCGCGATCCGCTGAACTGCAAAAAAGTCAGCAAGGAAGAACTGAAGTACATCGAATCCGGCGGTGGCCTGGTCAAGAGCAGCCAGGAACGTACCAAATTCAACTGGCGGCAGATCGCCGAGCTGTTCAGCTATCGGCAGATCTGGGCGATTTGCATCGGCAAGTTCGCCAGCACCTCGGCGCTGTACTTCTTCCTCACCTGGTTCCCGACGTACCTGATCGAAGAACGCAAGCTGACCATGATCAAGGCCGGGATTTTCGCGGTACTGCCGTTCGTAGGCGCGACGGTCGGCATTTTGCTCGCCGGCATCGTCTCCGACCTGCTTATCCGTCGCGGCTATTCAATGTCTTTCGCTCGAAAGCTGCCCTTGGTCGTCGGATCGATGCTGGGGATGTCGATCGTCCTGGTGAATTTCACCGACTCGAATGTGATCTGCATTGCCGTGCTGACCATCGCCTTTTTCGCCCAGGGCATCGCTTCATCGTCGTGGGCCGCAGTGTCGGAAGTGGCGCCCAAGGAACTGATCGGCCTGACCGGCGGGGTCACCAGTCTGGCCGCCAATATCGGCGGGATCGTCACCCCGATCGTGATCGGCGGCATCGTCCACGCGACCGGCACGTTTGCCTACGCCTTCTGGTTCATTGGCGGCGTGGCGCTGATTGGCACCTTGTCCTACTCGTTGCTCCTCGGTCGCTTGTATCGCATCGAACTCAAGATGCGCTGAGCTTAGAAAAGCGTTTTTCTCCAACATCAAGCGGCTTTCGTCCAACTTCGCAAAACGAAGCCGCCTTAGGCTGATGCTTCCAACAGGACAACGACAAAAATGACTATGACCGAATACGTTTTCACTCCGGATTTGCCCGTAACCTTACCGGTCGCCGGTAGCCAGCAGCGCTTTCCCGTTGGCCGGGTTTTTTGCGTCGGCCGCAACTACCCCTGGCCAGACACCCAAGGCCAGTCCCGCCAACCGCCTGTGTTCTTCATGAAACCGGCGAGCAACGTGATTGATGCGCAGGGTGAAGTGGCGTTCCCACCGTTGACCGAAGAGTTCGCCCACGAAATCGAACTGGTTGTGGCCATTGGTGAAGGTGGCGCGAACATTCCGGAGAGCCAGGCCCTGGCATATGTATGGGGCTACGCCGCCGGACTCGACTTGACTCGACGTGATGTCCAGCGCTTGGCCAAGAGCAATGGTTTGCCTTGGGAAGGTGCCAAGGTATTCGACGGCGCCGCACCCATGACCGCCATTGTGCAGGTCACTCGCACAGGGCATCCCGATGGGGAGTTGTGGTTGAACGTCAATGGCGAGGAACGCCAGCGCGACAGCCTCGACAGCCAGATCTGGTCTGTCAGTGAAATCATCAGCCGTATCTCACAATGCGTAGCTCTCAGAGCCGGCGACCTGATCATGACCGGCAGCCCGGCAGGGGTCGATGTGCTGCAACCCGGCGACATTATCAACGCCGGAATCGATGGCGTCGGTCAACTGGAAATGCGCGTCGGTCAGCGTCCTTGACCCCGGCATCCCCTCGAATTGAATAAGGAGAAAACAACATGAAGAGTCCTTTGAAAGTAGCCCTGGTGACTGGCGCCGGCAGCGGAATCGGCCGCGCCGTGGCCCTCAGTTTGTTGGCCGACGGCTTCACCCTGGTGTTTGCCGGACGCCGAACGGAGCCATTACAAGCCCTGGTCGAACTGGCGGCCAGCGAAGGACGCGAAGCGTTGGCAGTGCCCACCGATGTGCGCGATCCGGCCAGTGTCGATGCACTGTTTGCAACCATCGCGGAGGTGTACGGACGCCTGGACGTTGTGTTCAACAACGCCGGGGTCAATGCCCCCGCCGTTCCACTGGATGAACTGACATTCGAGCAGTGGCGAAACGTGATCGACACCAACCTCAACGGCGTTTTCCTCTGTGCCCGCGGCGCCTTCGGATTGATGCGCCGGCAACTGCCACAAGGCGGTCGCATCATCAACAACGGTTCGATTTCAGCCCATACCCCACGACCGTTCAGCAGCGCTTACACCGCCAGCAAACATGCGGTGCTGGGACTGACCAAGTCACTGGCCCTGGACGGGCGAGAATTCAACATCGCCTGCAGTCAGATAGACATCGGTAACGCATTGACCGAAATGTCGGTGCGCATGACCAAAGGCGTGCGCCAGGCCAATGGCACCATCGCGATAGAACCAATGGTGGACGTCAAGCATGTGGCCGATGCCGTTCGCTACATCGCCGGTCTGCCCCTGGAAGCGAACGTCCTGAACATGACGGTCATGGCCAGCGCCATGCCGTTTGCCGGTCGCGGCTGAACTCGCCATTCCATTTCGTTATTCGAGGTTTACATGAAGCCAGAAGTCTTGCAGCTCAGCCCGATCCTGATCCCTGAAATCAACACCCGGCTCAGTGAACTGTTTACGGTCAGACGTTACTTCGAGCAGGCCGACAAGCCGGCCTATTTGCAGGAACATGGCGTGAACATTCGCGGCGTGATTACCGGCGGGCATACCGGAATCAGCCAGGCTCTGATGGCGCAACTGCCCAACCTGGAAGTGGTGGCGGTCAACGGCGTGGGCACCGACGCGGTGGATCTGGCTTACGCACGGGATCGTGGGATCCGCGTAACTGCGACCATCGGCGCGCTGACCGAAGATGTCGCCGATCTCGCGATCGGATTGCTGATTGCCGTATGTCGTGGGTTATGCACCAGTGATCGTTACGTGCGCTCGGGCCAATGGCCCCACAGTGCGACGCCGTTAGCACCGTTGCCATTGGCCCGCCAGGTCTCCGGCATGCGCATCGGGATCGTCGGCATGGGACGGGTCGGCCGCGCAGTGGCGACCCGTGCAGCGGCGTTCGGCTGCCCGATCAGTTACACCGACCTGCAGCCGATGAGCGATGTGAACCACACCTTCATCGCCGATCTGCAGCAACTGGCTAGCGACAGTGACGCGCTGATTCTCGCGGCCGCCGCCGACAAGGCAGAAGCCATCATCGATGCCCAGGTGCTGCAAGCTCTGGGCAAGGGCGGGTATTTGATCAACGTGGCTCGTGGCAAACTCGTCAACGAGGCTGATCTGGTGTCTGCACTGGCTGCCGGCGAGATCGCAGGAGCGGCGCTGGATGTGTTTGTCGACGAGCCGAACGTTCCCGAAGCGCTGTACGGCAACGAGCAAGTGGTACTGCAGCCACACCGCGCCAGCGCAACGCTGCAGACCCGAACGCGAATGGGCGAGATGGTGGTGGCGAGTCTGGTTGACAGTTTTGCCGGGAAAATACCGCAGGTGTGTGTGACCGGCTGAATATCGGCCACCCTGGGGGAGTAGCGATCCTTCAGAGGTGGTCTGGGGTCATCTATCGATGAACTCTCTTGCAGTGGCTGCCAATTGGCTGCCCACGTTGGCTTTTAGTAATTCGATGTATCGGTTGATCTTTGCATCGACAAACTGGCGGGAAGTGTAAACCGCATAAACATTGCGCTCGTAGGTATGGTACTCAGGTAAAACCCGTACTAGTTTCCCCGAGCGCAAATCGTCGATGGCCGAGAATCCAGCCAACAAACCTATCCCCGCTCCGGATCGAACAGCGACCGCCATTGCGTCCATATCATTCACGCTAAAGCTTGGGCCGGTGGGCACGAAAGTGGCGGTGCCGGACTTGCTCTTCATCTGCCATTCATCCCGCGCATAATCAACCGTTCCCAGCAACAGACACTGATGATCGTTGAGATCTTCTGGCTCTACTGGTGCCGCATGCTGTGCCAAATAATCGGGGGACGCGACCAGCACGCAATGACTGGCCGGGAGCTAGGAGCTTTCATTGAGCAATATCCAGACGCGGCGTGGGCATCTTGGGGTGACTACGATGCAAGACAGCTTGAGCGTGATGCCGGAGTCGCTGCGTGCCCTTCCCTGCTCGCCGGCCTGCAGCACTTCAACGTCAGCAAGTGGAATAAAGGCCTATACGACGATCAGCCGAAAAGTCTTAAGCAAACAGTAGAGTCGTTGGGCTTGGTTTGGCTGGATACGTATCACCGAGGGATAGACGATGCGAGAAATGTGGCTTCCATCGTGAAGGAAATGCTTAGCTAATTGATGAGCCGGGCCTTAAGGCCCGAAGGATCGACCAGCCCGTTGACGCCACTTCATACCGCAGCTTAGCTATGGGCAGCGACGACGCGAGCGCAGATTACTTTGAACACAACCCCCTCAAGGGCCCGAAATAACCATGGGCCTGGAACGTGCAACGCTCCCTAATCACACGCTCCTCTTCGCTCGATAGGCCTCAACAAGGGCTTCAAAATCATTAGGCCAGTGCAATACACGCGCCCAAAACTTGGCGCTCGTAGCTACACCCTCATGAGTTGACCTTGGTCATTTATCCACGGCTCCTGAGTCGCGGTATAAATCGGTTGCGCGGTCTGAGCCACCAGATACCCTGCGATCCAAAGATGCTTCGCTATCCAGAACGCTTCATCAAAATTGAACGCAAAAGCTCTATCGTCAATACCTAAGCATGGAAGATTAAGGTCATCATCCAAGCAAATCACGAGCTTGTAATAAATCGCTTCCCCATGGCGCAGTTCTGATTGCCTAAATGAACCGGAAGCGCAAAATTCAACTCCTTTGCTTTCGGACTCATAGGTCTGCAATGAATATCGCTCAGCAGAGAGCGATCGCGCTTGAAACAACCGGAACCAGGAGGCCTGAGCCTCTAATTGCGCAACACATTCCGCGCTAGCTTGGAAAATTCCAAGATCCGCGTATTTTAACAACATCCTCACAAGATTTTTTGTCACCTCAGCGCATTGCTGAGCGGTTAAACAATACTCCGAATGATCAAGGACGAGCGACACATTGCCATCCATAATTTCAACAGAGGCCAAGTACGGCGCACTATCAGGATAACCGTGCCTGCTAATCAAGCGTTCAGCCTTAAAAACAACTTTGTTTGCAGCCAAAGCCTCAGTATTCATATGCACCCACCAAATAGCATTACTGCATATATGATCGGATCGATTTGCTTAAACCTTTAGCGACAAACACGAATTAATTTTCAAGCGTGAACCGGAAGACGGAGGCGCTCCTAGCCTTAAGCTTGATGATTATCCGGATCTGTAAGGTGCCATTGAGAATCTACAGGCAGGAACTGCTTGCCAGCTCATAGCAACGGAGACCAAACGTGAGGAGGTAAAGTGGAGCCGGGCTAAAGCCCGAAAGAGCGATAACCAAAGTAGCTTTAGCTCCGCAGCCGAACACATCGCCTATCGAATCTCACATGTGCCACCCGCGCAATGTATGGCGACCGCAGTCAGTCATAGAGCGAGTGCTGCCTCGATCAAGCGTGCATTAGGTACGGCTCGGCGCACGTCTTCTATGGCGCCCTCAATTGCTTCATGTGCAGAGGGTGCTTCACGGACAAACTCTAACGCCAGTCGACTTGGTTGCCCGACTCCAACCAACGCATCATCACAACCTGCTTCCGCCAAGCGACCCATAATCGCATCCATATCGTTGTCGTCAGACGGCAATTGGTATGCCAGGGTGAAAGTACATTCCATCTCTAATCATTCGCTTCAGCAGACTCTTGATTGGTGTTTAGTTTTGCGGGATACAACGAGCAGTTGCTCAAAGGTTGGGTCGGTTTGATCGATGACAGCACCATACTACTGTCTCTGGTCAGTGCCCCGACGTCATTCAAGCTGACTCAGCCGGGCCCGTCGGCCCGAAGCAGCGACTTTTAGAAATGCAACCACACACCGCCTACTGCTGAGCCGGCCTCCCCGCAAAGGCGAGCGCATTGCACTGTCATAAATTGTCTCAGCTGAAGCCCGTCCAGTTCTTGAAATCGTCTTGTTTTGCCGGTACTTCTAGGCCACCAATGTCATGCACGGAAAGCAACCATGCACGAAAGATTCAGAGTCATCGAGACCACCACCTTGGACGATGGCAGCAAGCGATACAGGGTCGTTGATCTTGTAGAGGGAGGCTCAGCCAGCAAAAATGGTGTGTTCGAGGTTAGGACAGAGGCTGAGACCGTGTGCTCAGCGCTGAACGCTGAAGGCCCTAAATCAGCGGATAAAAACCGTGCTGCATCTGCAACCTCGCTCTGACCTGGCTGTTAGTTTTGAGCCAGGAGATCACAAAGCTTTCTTTGTGGAAGAGCTAGAGGGAAGACATGGATTCACGCCCTGAAAGCATGCTTTGCAGCTGCTCCTGGTTAAGTTCCAGGCAAGCACCCTCCGCTTCAGCACGTGTCTGATAGACAGTCTTCAGACGCAGCTTTTCTTCATTGTCGTAGATGTTGAAACCTATAGGAGCGGTTTCGCAGTAGAAGCGAGCTCCGCTGCGCATAGATCCCGTTTCTGTTGGGATTGCGGGGACAACAACGAACCTCAAAATCATCTCATATCCTCATCAATCACCCTTTCACTATTAGCGGCTGTTTGCCACCATAGCAAGGAATGTTCTTCGGTTTCCGATGAGGGACATTGCCGGCGATAGGCGCTGGCTGAAGTCGTTTCAGGGTTCGAGAGATGTACTCCAAAACATCCTCACTGCTACGCTATCCTCTTCCACGGAGGAATCACAATGTCCAACGCAGACCTAATCCCTTCCCTACTCTTCAAGATCAATCAGAATCGGCTGATGTGCGCTGCGAGCTGGAAACGATCAGCAACATCAAAATGACGTTAGCGGTGCTCATGAGGTCTGGGTGAGTAGGTCTTGAGTTAGGTGGCTAACCGAGCCTCGCTGGCCCTAAGGAGCGACTTCCTCCTCATCGAACAGGGAAAATGTCTTTCTCAAAGAGATTGGCAATGCGTTTAGGCGGTCGCTTTCTACGACTTTAAAGTGGCCCGCTTTCAACCCAATGCCAGTCTTACCTCATGGTATGCCTGGTGAAAGCCCGTTAACATCGCTCATTGCTCTTATCCTGTTGATCTGTTGGGTGCTTTGTGGCCAAAAAGTCGAAACGTGAGATTGCCTCCGCCAATGGCAGCTCGGAAACTCCGCTAACCGTGGCTGACGTAGCTCTCAGAGCTGGAGTTTCGCCTATTACGGTTTCGCGCGCCCTGCACCGCCCAGAGTTGGTGAGCGATACAACAAGGCAACACGTCCTAGAAACTGTGCGTGAGATGGGTTACGTGCCCAATCTATTGGCCGGAAGCCTGGCATCCAGCAAGAGCCGACTGGTTGCCATTTTGCTGCCGACGATAGCCAACTCGATCTTCGCCGGCGCGGTACAAGCCATTATGGATCGACTGACAGAGGCCGGTTATCAGTCGCTCTTGGGCCCGACCGGCTACTCCCCTGAAAAAGAAGAAGTCTTGCTTGAAGCCATTCTGGGCCGGCGTCCGGATGGCATCGTGCTGACAGGCACCCTCCACACTGAAGCCAGTAGAAATCGACTCGCCTCAGCCAATATTCCGGTGGTTGAAGCCTGGGATTTGAGCGATACAACACTGGATATGCAAGTCGGTTTTTCCCATGAAAAAGTCGGAGAGCTCGTCGCTGATCATTTTTTTGCCAAAGGCTATCGTCGATTCTCGGTTATTTCGGTGGACGACCCCCGCGCCATCCGGCGTTGCAATAGCCTGATTGAAAGACTCAAAGAGCATGAGCTGCGCGACGTGCCTGTGGAAATCCTGCCGCTACCTTCGACATGGGAAGTAGGCAGAGAAGGTTTGAAACGGCTGCAGCAACGTGAATCCCTGCCTGAACTTATTTTCTGTAGCTCAGACACCCTGGCCTTCGGCGTGCTCGCCGAAGCCGCCAGCCAGGGCTTGCGCGTTCCCCAAGATGTCGCCGTTCTCGGATTCGGCGACATCACCAATGCCAAATATTCTCACCCTGCCCTGTCAACGGTCAGTGTCAATTCCGCAAGGATGGGCCGGAAAGTCGCCGAGGCATTGCTAAAAAGATTTTCTGGCGATCGCGACAGCGCTACAAGCCAGATAGATACAGGCTTCGAGCTGATCGAGCGCGCCAGCACCTAAATCAATTTGGAGAATCCCGCCAAGCGGCGCTTGAAATGATAGCGCTATCTGTTTAATGATAGCGCTATCGTTGTACGACAACACACAACGACACGAGACGAACGTCGTCGACCTGACAGGTCTACCCGCACAAAAATAATTCGTGGGAGCGTCAACCATGCAAGAACCCAAGCAAACCCGCGTCCGCTATTTGATTTTGCTCATGCTGTTCCTGGTGACAACGATCAACTATGCCGACCGCGCAACAATCTCCATCGCGGGCTCCAGTATTCAAAAAGATTTTGGTCTGGACGCCGTAACCCTCGGCTACATCTTCTCCGCATTCGGTTGGGCTTATGTACTGGGTCAGATCCCCGGCGGCTGGCTGCTTGATCGCTTTGGTTCAAAGAAGGTCTATGCGGGGAGCATTTTCACTTGGTCTTTGTTCACCCTGTTGCAGGGCTATATCGGCGAGTTCGGTATCTCAACTGCGGTGGTTTTGCTGTTTCTACTGCGCTTTATGGTCGGTCTTGCAGAAGCGCCTTCCTTCCCCGGTAACGCCCGGATAGTCGCGTCGTGGTTTCCAACCAAAGAACGCGGAACGGCGTCTGCCATTTTCAACTCGGCGCAATACTTTGCCACCGCGCTGTTCGCGCCCTTGATGGGCTGGATCGTCTACACCTACGGCTGGCAGCACGTGTTCATCGTCATGGGCGCCCTGGGCATTGTGTTCTCGCTCATCTGGTTGAAGGTCATCTACGGGCCGAAAGATCACCCGCTGGTTAACGCCGCCGAGGTCAGATACATCGCCGACAACGGTGGACTGGTCGATCTTGAAGATTCGAAAGACAAAAAGGACGGTGGCCCGAAGTGGGATTACATCCGCCAGCTGCTGACCAACCGCATGATGATGGGCATCTACCTGGGGCAATTCTGCATCAACGCCCTGACCTACTTCTTCCTCACCTGGTTCCCGGTCTATCTCGTCCAGGAACGCGGCATGACCATTCTCAAAGCCGGCATCATCGCATCGCTTCCAGCGATCTGCGGGTTCCTCGGTGGTGTCCTGGGTGGCGTCATTTCAGACACGTTGTTGCGTCGCGGTAACTCTTTGAGCGTTGCACGCAAGACCCCCATCGTGTGCGGCATGGTGTTGTCGATGAGCATGATCATCTGCAACTACGTTGATGCCGATTGGATGGTGGTGTGCTTCATGGCGTTGGCGTTCTTCGGCAAAGGCATAGGCGCACTGGGCTGGGCCGTGGTGTCGGACACTTCACCTAAGCAGATCGCCGGCCTCTCCGGTGGCTTGTTCAACACCTTCGGCAACCTCTCGTCGATCTCCACCCCGATCATCATCGGTTACATCATTGCAGCCACCGGCTCTTTCAAAATGGCGCTGGTCTTCGTGGGTGCCAACGCACTCGTCGCGGCCATCAGCTACCTGTTCATCGTTGGCGAAATCAAACGAATCGAACTCAAAGGCGTGACTGACGAGCCAGCGACGACAGCACATCCAGGCGAATTACTGCCAACGACAAGAAAGGTATGAACTCATGGAAGCTCTGAACCAATCCCAGGCCGCTACTGGCGCCCCCGTGATAACCGACCTGAAAGTCGTGCCGGTGGCCGGGCATGACAGCATGCTGCTCAACTTGAGCGGCGCACACGGCCCATTGTTCACTCGTAATATCCTGATCCTGACGGACAGCTCGGGTCACGTCGGTGTCGGTGAAGTGCCTGGCGGTGAAGGCATCCGCAAGACGCTGGAGGATGCCCGCCATCTGTTGATCAACCAGTCCATCGGCAACTATCAAAGTCTGTTGAACAAAGTTCGAAACGCCTTCGCTGACCGCGACGTGGGCGGTCGTGGTCTGCAAACCTTCGATTTACGCATCGCTGTACATGCGGTGACGGCGGTGGAATCGGCCTTGCTGGATCTGCTGGGTCAGCACCTGCAAGTGCCTGTCGCGGCACTGCTGGGTGAGGGTCAACAACGCGATGCCGTTGAGATGCTGGGCTACCTGTTTTACGTCGGCGACCGAAACAAAACAGATCTGGGCTATCGCTCGGAACACGAAGCCGATAACGAATGGTTTCGCCTGCGCAACAAAGAGGCATTGACCCCGGAGTCGGTGGTCGCACTCGCCGAGGCAGCCTATGACCGCTACGGTTTCAAAGACTTCAAACTCAAGGGAGGAGTGCTGCGTGGCGAAGACGAAATCGCCGCCGTGACAGCCTTGTCTGAACGCTTTCCTGACGCACGCATCACCCTTGATCCAAACGGTGCCTGGTCGTTGAAGGAAGCAGTGGCTTTGTGCCGCGATCAACATCACGTTCTGGCCTACGCGGAAGATCCGTGCGGTGCTGAAAATGGCTATTCCGGTCGCGAAGTGATGGCCGAGTTCCGCCGCTCGACGGGTCTGCGCACGGCAACCAACATGATTGCCACCGACTGGCGTCAGATGGGTCATGCGATTCAGTTGCAATCCGTCGATATTCCATTGGCCGACCCGCATTTCTGGACGATGCAGGGTTCGGTTCGTGTGGCACAGATGTGCAATGAATGGGGTCTTACGTGGGGCTCCCACTCGAACAACCATTTCGACATCTCGCTCGCCATGTTCACTCACGTTGCCGCCGCCGCCCCAGGAAACATCACCGCCATCGATACCCACTGGATCTGGCAGGACGGTCAGCGCCTGACCAAAGAGCCGTTGCAGATCAAAGGCGGTTTGGTGGAGGTGCCCAAGAAGCCGGGCTTGGGTGTCGAACTGGACTGGGACGCGTTGATGAAAGCTCATGAAGTTTACAAATCCATGGGGCTGGGCGCCCGCGATGACGCCACCGCCATGCGATATCTGGTGTCGGGTTGGGAGTTCAACAACAAACGTCCGTGCATGGTGCGCTAACCCCGTCGTTTGAACGGCTTGCCTCGCCCTTACCCGAGGCAGGCCCGAACGAAACCATCATGAAACAGCATCCTGACATCTCAATAAATTTTAGCGAAACAGGCGAATCACATGAATCCACAAGAGCTCAAGTCCATCCTTTCTGAAGGCCTTCTGTCATTTCCGCTGACCGACTTCGACGTGGCCGGCGACTTCCGTGCAGATACTTACGCCAAGCGCCTTGAATGGCTGGCCCCCTACGGCGCCAGTGCGCTATTCGCAGCAGGTGGCACGGGCGAATTCTTTTCGCTACAAGCCAGCGAATACTCTGAAATCATCAAGGTGGCTGTCGACACCTGTCGAGGTGAAGTTCCTATTCTCGCCGGCACAGGCGGCCCCACCCGCCAAGCCATCGCCTACGCACAAGAAGCTGAACGCTTGGGTGCCGCCGGCGTATTGCTCCTGCCTCACTATCTGACCGAAGCGAGTCAGGAAGGCTTGGTTTCACACGTCGAACAAGTCTGTAAATCAGTCGATTTCGGTGTGGTTGTTTACAATCGTAATGTCTGCCGATTGAACGCCGATAGCCTGGAAAAACTCGCTGATCGTTGCCCGAACCTGATCGGTTTCAAGGACGGGGTGGGTGACATCGAAAGCATGGTCTCGATCCGTCGTCGCTTGGGCGAACGCCTGACTTACCTCGGCGGCCTGCCAACTGCCGAGGTGTATGCAGCCGCCTACAAAGCGATGGGTGTGCCGGTCTACTCTTCAGCGGTATTCAACTTCATTCCGAAAACGGCGATGGATTTTTACCGCGCAGTTGCAAGCGAAGACCACGAAACCGTGGGCAAGCTGATCGACGACTTTTTCCTGCCCTATCTGGATATTCGCAATCGTTGCGAAGGCTACGGCGTAAGCATTGTGAAGGCCGGTGCCAGGCTGGTTGGGCATGATGCAGGGCCGGTACGCGCACCATTGACCGACCTGCTACCAAACGAAATGGAACAACTGGATGCCCTGATCAAAAAATTGGGCGCCCAGTAACAAAAATACGTCAGTCGACGAGTACGCTGCCGCGCTGACGCATCAAGCCACGTGCGGAACGCCCTCTCCCTACAGATAACGCTTCACCCTTCATAAACAAGCGGGGCACTACAAGTGCTCCGCTTATGCCACATCACTTAACGGCCTTCAGAGTTGCGCACACTGTTCAGTCTGAAGCGAACGGGAGACAGCCATGTTCACACTGCTTGGTCAAAATTTTATCGCTGGCGAACGTAGCGCCCACGGCGAACAACGCCTCAAGTCCCTGGATGCGACTACGGGTCAAGCTTTACCGTATGATTTCTATCAAGCCACAGAGGCTGAAGTAAACCGCGCCGCTTTGGCTGCCGAATCAGCTTTCATCGAGTATCGACAGCTTAGCCCTGAACGCCGCGCCGAGTTTTTAGAAGCAATTGCCGATGAAATTGATCAACTGGACGACGATTTCGTTTCTGTAGTTTGCCAGGAAACCGCTTTGCCAGCGAGCCGTATCCAAGGTGAGCGAGCACGTACCAGTGGCCAGATGCGTTTGTTCGCCAAAGTGCTTCGCCGGGGCGACTTCCTGGGGGCTCGAATCGATTTGGCCCTGCCTGATCGCAAACCGCTGCCGCGCGTCGACCTACGTCAATACCGTATAGGTGTCGGCCCGGTTGCTGTATTTGGCGCCAGTAATTTTCCCCTGGCGTTTTCTACCGCAGGTGGTGATACCGCTGCGGCGCTCGCTGCGGGCTGTCCAGTCGTCTTCAAAGCTCACAGCGGCCATATGGCAACTGCAGACCAGGTCGGTTGCGCAATAATTCGAGCGGCTGAACTCACCGGCATGCCCAAGGGCGTGTTCAACATGATTTTCGGTGGCGGCGTGGGTGAGTGGTTGGTCAAACATCCGGCCATTCAAGCCATCGGTTTTACCGGTTCGCTAAGCGGTGGAAATGCGATGTGCAAGATGGCGGCAGAGCGACCATGCCCCATCCCGGTGTTTGCCGAAATGTCCAGTATCAACCCAGTCGTTGTGCTGCCGGATGCTCTGTCTGCCAGAGGTGACACAGTGGCCAAAGATCTGGCCGCATCCGTAGTCATGGGTTGCGGTCAATTCTGTACTAATCCGGGCCTGGTGATCGGGGTCAAATCGCCGCAGTTCACTCATTTTCTTGAGCGCCTACAGGAACAAATGGCAGTACAGGCACCGCAAACCATGCTCAACGCGGGTGGTTTACTCAGTTACGTCAAAGGGTTGGAACACCTACATGCCCATCCCGACATTGCCCATCTGACGGGATCTGATCAGGCCGGCAATCAGGCGCACCCACAACTATTCAAAGCGGATGTGAGCCTGCTGCTGGAGGGTGATGAACTGCTACAGGAAGAAATCTTTGGCCCGACCACGATCGTGATCGAAGTGGCAGACGATGCGGAACTAAGGGTTGCCCTTCAATCGTTACGCGGTCAGCTGACCGCCACGCTGATTGGCGAACCTGCCGACCTCCAACAGTACCAATGGCTTTTGCCGGTGCTGGAACAAAAGGTCGGACGGATATTGTTGAACGGCTACCCAACCGGAGTTGAAGTCTGCGAGGCCATGGTTCACGGTGGGCCATATCCAGCAACGTCCGACTCGCGTGGTACGTCCGTGGGTACATTGGCGATCGATCGTTTTCTGCGTCCGATCTGCTTCCAAAACTATCCCGACGCGCTCTTACCTCCAGCGTTACAGAACAGCAACCCGCTCAAGCTAAAACGGCTTATTAATAGCGAGTGGAGCGAATCCGCTCTCAACTAGATCATCGCTGCGGCTAGCTACTAGGCAAGCGGCGCAGAATTTTGCGCCGCCACCTATGGATCCGCCCTCCAGAGCATCGACAGGATGTGACAGCAAGTTGGCGTTGAGATGAATACTTCCACGCTTGAACCTTCCCACTTCATCGCAGCCTCAAAGGCTTAAACCAATCACGAAACCTGTCCGCCATACGCAAGCGTTCGGTGAAGACACCTTGATTCGGGCTGTGCGCTCTCAAATCTTAACAGCTGATCGTTTTAGAACGCCTCAAGCGTCGGCAGACCGTGCGGATACGATAAATAAACGGTTTGTCATCGAATTACTAATACCGTGCTCCACCTTTCAACCTCGGTCATCAACACCCACTATCGGGCAGCAGGTGTTTCACGCTTTCTCAATGCTCAGTACCATCACCCAGCCTTTGTGCCCAGCTGCGACTCGGAGCGCGCCGCTACTGAGGGCGCTTTCTCCGCCTTGAGTTCATCGCAAGCAACAACGGCACGCGCACACGTGGTGTTGTGGGAAACATAGAATGCAATACCTACATGCCGCGAAGACAAGTTATAGCGACTACTACCAAAGTACGCCTTATTAGCTGATCACTGCAGTGCCAAAGGAGTGAGCGCCCTAGGCCAGGCACTTTCTTTAGAAAAACCTTCCAAGCAAAACGTTAGATCTTGATTGACCCAACAAACATATGCACCACCTTTCTTCAAACATGGGTGCTTGAAATTTTTAGAAACCTCTGTAGAAGGCTCGACCTCGCGCGCATCAGTAAATTTGATTATTGAATAAAATCCGACAGATGTAAGTGCGCGCTCAATCACTATGCAGGTGACTTCATCAGCATTCAGCGCTGACATTGAAGGCTCATTACCAAACAAGTGCCTCAAAGCATTAAGCTCAACCTGATCTAAGCGCATAATTTTTTATCCCACAAAACAGTGAGTTTCACGCGTACGGCGGAAACTCACCTAGACTCCACCCTGCACGCACCGGCTATTATTCGCCTGAAATATCGTACTGAAAGTATTTTTTTCGAATTGAATCATATGTTCCATCTGCACGAATAGCAGCTAATGCCTGGCTTAACTCCTGAGCGAGGGGGTCATTTTTGCGAACTGCAATACCTGCCCCGGTACCAAAATATTTTTCTTCAGTGAAGGGTTCGCCTACGAAGTGGTAATCCGAACCACCCGACACTTTAAACAGACCTTCTTCCACTGCAACCGATCCTGCCAATGCAGCGTCCAGCCGTCCGGATAAAAGATCCAAAAATACTTCGTTCTGACTACCGTACTTAATGATTTTTGCACCTGCAGGCTCAAAACGCTCGGTTGCGTATCGATCGAAATTGGTTGCTCGCTGCACTCCAATGCGCTTATCCGCCAGATCACTTGTTACATTTTCAATTCCACCATTCTTTCTAGCTACCACCCTTGCAGGCAAACGATAATAACTAGAGGTAAAATCGACTGATTTCAATCGCTCCTCAGTAATAGATACCGAAGAAATTGCAGCATCAATTTTCTTTACCTTGAGCGATGGAATGAGTCCATCGAACTCGATTTCGATCCATTTACAAGTCGCATTCAGTTTTGCGCACAATGCTTCTCCGATGTCGTAATCAAACCCTACGAGCTTATTATCAGGTGTTTTGAAAGCAAACGGTGGATACGCGGCTTCAATGCCAATTCGGAGCACTCGTTCAGCCGCATGCGCATTGCTTGCCATTACAAATACAGACATAAATGCAAATACAGATAACTTACGATAAAATCTCATAACTTACTCCAACTTTATTATTTTTCGAAAACCATTAATCGCGCCCCGTCCAAGAGTGAGCCTGACGCAATCGCTCGGTAGATTACAAGTTAAAATGCTTACTGTTATTTACAGCGTTGCAGCGACCGCTACAACCTCAATACGAATATTCTCATCATCAAACGAAACACCAGCAGTAGCACGTGCGGGCTGCTCATTTTCACAAACCCACTTACTCCACTCTTCATTCATCCCATCGAAATCCGCAACAATATCTTTCAACCAGATTTGAACCGTCAGGAGTCGCGCTTTTGAGCTTCCTGTTTTTTCTAACATTTCATCTAGACGCGCCAAAACCTGTTGTGTCTGAACATGGATGTCTTCATTGAAATCATTTGCGACGATTCCACTCAGCCAGATCAGACCGTTGTGAACAACTGCTCTGCTTAAGCGAGCATTTTTTTCCACTCGTTCAATCTTGTTCATACAAATCCTCTTCAGGTAGGGATGGACTCGCTGGCCAATTGGCCGATGGTTACAGGTTTTATTGGCGGTCTGATGCGGTAATACCCAACGGCGACAGGCGAGACTTTGCGCCAATCAGCGATAACGGCCGTCACCGTGAGCCCACAAAGTCGGCCTTGACAGGGCCCCATTCCGCAGCGGCCAAATGCTTTCGTTTGATTCGGCCCCTGACACCCGAGATCTACATAACGCCGTAGGTCACCGGCTGTGACCTCTTCACACCGGCAGACAATGACCTCATCCGCTGGAATGGTGTTTTGAGTGTGAGGGCGGTAAATTGCATCTATCAGCGGACGCGCAGCCAAATGACGCTTCAACGCAGCAATAACCGGCCGCGCTTGCTGATCTACAAGTTCAGGGGGGATTCTCTTCAGCTGCTTCGCTACGGCTAATGCTGTGAGTCTTCCTTGCAATGCTGAGGCCTGGGCCCCTCCAATCGCGCCGCCATCACCAGCAATGAACACTCCAGGAAGACTTGTTTCTCCCCAGCCGTCACGTTTTGCCTGCCAGCAGAGCTGGGCATCATTCCATTGGTGAGCTAAACGTAATGACCAACTAATCTGGGTATTCGGTACTACACCTTGGTGAAGCAGAACTAATTCCGACTCAATGCGGTGCTCTCCCGAGCGATTCACGAACGTCAACGCCTTTACGTCTGAGTCCCCCTCAATACGAAGGCACCGAGCACCTCGATAGTGTTTAACACCACCTCGACGCAATTTATTCAGAAGACCGAATCCTTTGAGCAAATCTCGCCAGCCTCTAAGTGCGCGTGGCAATTCAGCCCAGGCATTAAACGCATCCCTGCGATCAGATGTATCAACGAGTGCAGCAATTTTCCCACCGACATTCAGGTATTGAACTGCCAGCAAATAGAGCAATGGGCCGCACCCGGCCAAAATCACAGGCTTAACCGGGATAAGCGCTGCATTTTTCATCAAAATCTGCCCGGCGCCCGCTGTCATGACGCCGGGCAGTGTCCAGCCCGGGATAGGCATTGGTCGCTCGTATGCACCCGTCGCGATCAGGAGGCGTCGAGGTTTAATTACATAGGCTTTACCCTCTACCAGATAATGCACCTGCTTATCTTCATCCACGAGCCACACTGAAGCATTGTTGACATAGTGTGCGCCAGAGGCCAAAAACTCATTCACCAGCGCAAGTCCGTTTGAATAGTCCACCCCTAGAACTTCTCTCTGAGTGGCGCCAGCATTTTTTACATTGCGGTAGATCTGACCACCAGGTGTGTACTGCTCATCGAGGACGGTCGTCGAGAGGCCGTTGCGCATAGCTTCAATTGCGGCACTCATACCAGCAGGGCCTGCACCAATGATCAACAGGTCTACGGATTCAAGGCTCATTGTAACTTTCCTTAGTCAAGAGACTTGCAGAAACAGCTCTTGGGCCGTTTTGACTGGATACGCGCATCCCATGCCGAACGGTAATCATGCATGCCTGACAGTTCGGCATTCCGTCCACTTCCACCAAACATTCGAAACATACTCCCATGAGACAATACGGCGCTCGGGGGCTATTACTGACGGGAGTCCTACGACTGCTTCGAACACCACTTGCCAGTAGCGCAGCTGCCAAAGAAATACCCTCCGGAACGGGTAAATTTTCGCCATCAAACTCAATGACACTTAATGGCCGCTCAGGAGACATCTGAACAAAAAGGCTTTCAGCAGTCATGCGCCACTACCTCGGAACGGGAAAAACGATTGAGATTGAAAGCTTTCACCTCCGGCAGACTCTCGTCGCCTGCAATCCAACGTGCCAGACTCAAGGCGTGGGCGGCCGCCAACGTTACGCCGCTGTGACAGGAGACCAAGAAGCAACCAGGAGCATTCGTCAGCATTTCATATATCGGCGCACCATCTGGACTCAGAACTCGTAATGCCCCCCATGAACGAACCAGCCGAACATTTTCCAAAAGTGGGAAACAAGTCACCGCACGGGCCGCAATTTGCGCCATCACTGACACGCTGGTGCGGTCATCAAGTCCCACCCGCTCAGCAGAGTCTCCAAGCTGAACCGTGCCTTCATCTGTCTGGCGGACATAGGTCGTCGGGTGATGAAGAAAGGGTTTCAACCGCTCGGTGATCAAGATTTGTCCGCGAGTTGAATCGATCGGTACTTCATGCCCCAATAACGCTCCCAGAGCTTTATTGCCAAGACCTGCTGCAAGGACTAATCGGTCGCTACTTACTCGACCTTCGCTGGTTTCTATGTCGAAACCATTTACCAGTTTGTTGATGCCAATAACCCTGCGCCCATTGAGAATTTGCACGCCTCGCAGCTTGCACGCCGTGTGCAAGGCATGGAGCAGTTTTAGTGGATTAACGTGGCCATCCATAGGCGAGTAACACGCGCCGATTACTTTTGATCCAACGCCAGGGAGGCGCTTTCGCAGTTCTTTAGGATCCAGCACTTCGAATGGATAATCTCCACCCTGCATATTCTGTATTGAACGCAGAATGTGCTCTTCCTCAAACAGTTCCTGTTCGGTAAGACAGAGCTGAAATCCCCCTGGTTGTTTGAGGTGAACATCTACACCGGTGTCGTCACTCAGCATGGCAGCGAACTTTGGCCACTGGGCGACGGAAGCACGCGTCCAGCGAGTGTATGGCGCCATTGTATGCCCCTTACCCTGAACCCAGAGCAGGCCAAAATTGCCTCGGGAGGCGCGAAATGCAAGATCGCCCTCATCCAGCACTTGGACGACCAAACCTTGCCGTGCAAGGCCGTAGGCAATAGACATACCGACAAGGCCCCCACCGATTATTATGAAATCACTTTTCTGCATAGGGTCTGCTCATTCATGATCAGGTTTAAAGTGATGTACGAACGACCTAAACGCTGGTCAAGGCTGCTGTTCATAGATGCTATGGCGCTGAAGCAGTCCTGGAAAATGCTTTATTTTTCGTAAGCCATGTTTTTTTGTTATGGGGTGCAAAGTGAATCTTCGTCAGCTAGAAGCCTTTCGAGCAGTGATACTTGGCCAGACAGTGACTCGCGCTGCGGAGATGCTTCACATCTCGCAACCGGCGGCCACACGATTGATCCTTTCACTCGAGGAAAACATCGGATTTGCGTTATTCGAACGGACGAAAGGTCGCTTGCAACCCACCGCCGAAGCCTTAGTGCTTTATGAGGAAGTGCAGCGGTCATTGGTAGGGGTTGAGCGTATTGCACGCACAGCCCGAGAAATCGCGAACCTCACCCGAGGTTCATTGCAGATTTCTTGTGTTCCTGCATTAGGGTTGTCGTTCATTCCTCGTGCAATCACTGCTTTCTTAAAGACTCATGAACAGGCACAAATTACGTTAATGGTGCAGTCTTCACGAGAAGTAGTAGACGCCATCGCCGGAGAGCGCTGCGATCTGGGTTTCATAGCACAGCCGAATGCCTATCCCAGCCCTTGGGGTGAAAAAATCATCACCTCACATCTGCTTTGCGCACTGCCAAGCAATCACCGCCTGTGCTCCAAGGAAGTAATTGTCCCTGAAGATCTCGAACGAGAGGAGTTCATTTCTTTCCCCCATACTGTCGCCTCTCGCCAACACATTGATGCAATATTTGCTGCCCACAGTATTGAGCGAGTTTTGAATATAGAAACACAATTATCTATGGCGATGTGCAAGTTTGTAGAGCAAGGCGCGGGCATCGCTCTGGTTGATATGATCAGCATGCTGGAGTATCAAGGAAACGGAATTGTTTTTCGTAGGTTTCAACCCGCCATTGAAATGGATTTCACGATGTTGTTGCCACCTCAGAAAAAAATATCAAAATTTCATGAATGTTTTTTGCAGCACATAAAATTATTCATCGACCAAGAAACAAAAAACAAAACCTTAATATAATATCGATATAAGCGTCTGTTAGTGTGCCAAATATCTAAATATGCAAAAAATGACAAGTCAATCGCCGAACAATTATTATATCTACTACGGAGGCTTCTGGCCGATAGTTGTCGCCCTCAACCGGCGACAGGCCTAATCAAAGGTAGAGGGCTCTGAGTATCGTTCCCGCCAATCTGATTTCTATTTTTAGGTCAGGGCTTTTCCGAACTTCGATGCTCAGGCCGTGTTCAGTCCGCTCAAGCGGTAGCCATGTCAACCATGCGGTGGGTGAAGCCGGAAATGGATTTTCGCCTACAGGTACTGAGTGCGTATTCAGAGCTGTTAAGCTCACCTCAAAACGATGTATTGCGACTTCTCGTGCTACAGAGTGGTTCTTCGGGTTTTGCGATGGTAGCGTTCTGCTCCGATGGCGGAATGGTCAGACTGGAATGTATACCGTGGCGCATGGCCCTGACATCATGGATCAAGCGCACAATCCTGACGAATTGATTACAATCGATCAGTTGCATGCATGCGATACAATGTTGATCCAACTAGTCGAGTACGTATGTGCCGAGGGCTAACTTAAATAAATTTGACGCCTGAGCCATCCGTTAAGCGAGCAGCAGATCCCCAATAGATTGAATGTTTGCGTTTATTCCCTAGCCATTCACAGTGGCAACGCGGTAGTGCTTTTTAGTGTTTTCATCGGAATTTCCGTCTTCACGCTTCTAACACCGTGAGCGTTGCCCAAATAGGTGAGTTGAAATAATCCGAACGCGTCCAAGTCAGGTACGACGACCTTGAGCAAGAAATGACATTCAGATGCCATCAAGTGGCACTCCAGAATCTCGGGGAGCGAATGCACCAAACTACTAAACTGCTCGATCGCCTCGCCCCCCTGGGACTTCAACCAAACTCGAGCAAAAAGTGTAATCGATTTCCCGATCTTGTTCGGATTTACGACGGCGACATATCGATCAATGACGCCATCGACCTCTAGTTTGCGTACGCGCCGCGAGCAAGGCGACGCGGACAACGCGACACGCTTGGCTAACTCAAGGTTGTGTAGACTACCTTCTTGCTGCAGCACACGGAGTATCTGCAAGTCGATAGTATCCAATTTCATCTGTTACAACTCTCTTAAACTGCGACCTTTTTTGATCGAGAAAAAATACAAGTCAGGGGCAGCAGCCACTTGATGCACGGCCACTGCTTAAAGTGAGCTAACGACTTCTGTTAGTCCGGCACCGACAACGCCGCGCCAATGCTTTTCAGACCTTGCTGCAAGTGCATCACATCAGTACCAATGATTTTCAGGGGAAACTCTGCGAACTTCTTAACTTCGCCTGCGTTGGGTATAAAAATGCCAACGTTGATGCCAGAAGCTTCGCAGGTTTGGCGAATAGTCAAAATCGTTGATTCTAATGTTGGACGTTCATGCTCAGGAACCGCTCGCAGGCTAAGTCCGAGGTCAAAGGGCCCAATGAACACCGCATCTATACCTGGAACGTTGATGATTTTCTGCGCATTGCGCACACCCTCCAACGTTTCAATTTGCACGATAACGCAGGTGCGATCATGCGCGCTCTCAGTATCAGACAGCAGTGAGGCGCCATAACTTGACCCCCGTGCAATACCGACTCCCCGCGAGCCTTTAGGAGAATAGTAGGCAGCATTGACGATCAACTTCGCGTCGTCTTCAGTCTCCACGCGTGGCACGATGATTCCATCTGCGCCGGAGTCCAGCGCCCAGCCAATCCATCCGGATTTGGCATCAGGTACTCGAACGAGTGAAGGTAGCTTGGCGCACTCAGCAGCCCGAACCATGTTCTCCAACGTGTCACGTCCGACTGCCGAGTGCTCCGCGTCAATGCAGATAAAATCAATGCCGCTGACGGCGCAGGCCTCTACTGAGGCAGGATGCGGAATCGATATAAAGCAGCCAGCGATAGGATGCTGAGCCTGAATTTGCTGTTTTAGATTACTTCCCATAGTGCACTCCCAAAGCCTCACACTGAGTGAGGCGTGGCTTAGTGGTTTCAGACGAACTCGGGGGTCATGGCCAACGCCATCGACTCCGCTACATAGTCCAGATTCGTCGGCGTAAGACCTGCCAAACAGATTCGTCCTGAACCCACCAAGTAAATGGCTTTCTCGTCGCGGAGCCATTTAATCTGCTCTGCATTCAGCCCCGTGAAGCTGAACATCCCACTTTGCACGGGCAGATAAGCAACGTTGTCATGGCCGACTTTCGGCACAAGCCGCTCGTATAGACCCGTACGCATAGACTGAATACGTGCACGCATGGAGTCGAGCTCATGCTCCCAAGCAGTTCTTAATGCAGGTGTTGTCAGCACTTTCTCGATGATTCTGGCGCCGTGAGTAGGCGGGCTTGAGTAGGTTCTGCGTGCAACCGCTTTCAATTGCCCGAGAACATTCCTGGCCTGCGCAGCGTTTGGACAGACGATGCTCAGGTTGCCCACTCGTTCACCATAAAGAGAAAAATTCTTCGAGAACGAGTTCGCCACTAAGAAAGAAGCACCTGCATCGAACAGTGAGCGAATCGCGTACGCATCATTCTCCAGCGACTTGGAGAAGCCCTGGTATGCCATGTCCAAGAAAGGAATGAGTCCTTTCCTAGCCATAAGGGCACTTAACGTATCCCATTCTGTATTAGAGAGTTCAGCACCCGTGGGGTTATGCGCGCATGCATGTAGTACGATCACACTTTGTGCTGGCAGTTTTTCTAAACAGTCCACCAGGGCATTGAAGTTAACGCCGCCGGTGCGGGCGTCATAATAAGGATAACGGTTAACCTGATAGCCACTTGCCTTAAAAATGTCGTCGTGAGTTTCCCAAGTAAAATCGCTGATCCAGACATTGTCGCAGTTCAGATTGTGCTTGAGAAAATCTGCGCCCACACGCACGGCGCCAGTCGCGCCCACTGACTGAATCGTTACTACGCGTTCGCCAGCACTATCGTTGCGACTGTCACCCAAAACCAGCGCTTGGGCAGCATCTCTGAACGAATGCATCCCTTCCATCGGCAGGTAGGGCCGGGCCCCGAAATCTTGCGAGATTTCATGTTCTGCCAATTGAACCGCCTTCATGTATGGAGTACTGCCATCTTCATTGCAGTAGACGCCCACGCTAAGGCTAACCTTTTCGGCCCGGGGATCCTTTACGAACTCTTCAAACAAACTGTAAATAGGATCGCCGTGATAATACGCCACGTTGCTAAACATGTGATAAACACCTTACTTTAATTATTAAACCTGGAGTCATTCAGTGAAGCATACGACTATGCGATACCATCGACCAAATCCACGGTTTTGTTACGATACTTTAAATAGTACAGGGCACTTAGACAAATTATAAACGGAACACCTGTCAGCAGCGTCAGCTTAAAGTCCTCATACATAGCCGTGCTTGCCATTAAAGAAACCATCAGCACCAAGCCAACCACCGTGTATATCGGATAGCCTTTAATCTTGAAAGCTGGTTCGAGGCCGTTTTTCTTCAAGGATCTACGGAAGAATATATGAGTAAGGAAAATCATTGCCCAGACGAACATCAGTGCAAACATCACCACCGCTACCATCCAGATGAATGCTTCTTTCGGCCAGAGGACGGTGATTGTCACACCTACGATAGCCCCGAGGCTAGAGAGTGCCAGCGCAGCGGTAGGCACTCCCCTTTTATTTAGTTTGCTTAATCGCTTGGGTGCCTGGCCTGCGCAGGAAAGGCTGAACATCATTCGGGTAGTTACATAGAGAAGGCTATTCATTGCTGACAGCGCGGCGATGAGTACAATGAAATTCAGCACGCCGGCAGTCCATGGAATATTAATGACTTCCATGACTTTTACAAAAGGGCTACCGCCGGATCCTGCTTGTTGCCATGGCACAATGGCCAGCATCAGAGAAATCGACAAAATGTAGAACAGTACCAATCTGATAACGGTGCCACGGAAAGCAGTTACGATTGCCCTGCGCGGATCTGCGGCTTCGCCGGCAGCGACGGCAATCATCTCAATACTGGTATAACTAAAAACGGCGATGAGCGTCGCGTTCCACACACCGGCAAAGCCATGGGGCATGAAGCCGCCATTGGAGACATAGTTATGAAATCCCACGCCTGGCAGGTTCATGAAAAACACTACGTAGCCTGCAAGCAGTATAAAAGCAATGATGGCCGCGATTTTTATGGAAGAGAATACGTACTCGATAGTACCGAAGACTTTAACGTTTAGAAGGTTAGACCCGATCAAAGCTACTGCCAGCACTGCTCCCCATATCCCTGGAGGTGAATTCGGAAGCCAATACCTCGCATACGTATCAACCGCACTAATCTCTAAGCCAATTGCCAAAACCATGCCAGCCCAATATGTATACCGAACTACAAATCCAGCCCACGGCCCCATGTAACGCTCAGCACATGCACCAAATGAACCTGCATTAGGATGGGTAACTGTCATTTCTGCTAAACATGCGATTAGCATTATGGAGATAAGCGCGCCGATTGCGAAACTTACAATTACCGCAGGCCCTGCAGTAGTTGTTGCATAACCACTCCCTAAGAACAGACCTGTACCGATTGCCCCTCCAATGGCAATCATGCTCATCTGGCTAGCTGATAGCCCTCTTTGCAAGCCTGCTTCCCGCCGATCTATCTGGTCAGTTGTCATTTTTATATACCTTCGGTCGATATAGTTCGCGAACAACAAAATGGCGAAATTCGCGAAACGAGTTTATATCCGAGAAAAAGCCGAGTGGTAGACCTATTCATCACTTGCTGATAAAATGCATAAGTATAAAAAATATTGATTGTTCGGAGAATAACTTATGCGCGAAGCATTGGATTCCATCGATTTTGCGGTCTTGAGCGAGCTTCAACAAAATGGCCGGTTGACCACATCGGAGCTAGCACCCCGTGTGAACCTCTCCCAATCCCCATGCTGGAGACGATTAAACAAACTTGAAAATTCAGGAGTGATTCGCGGCTATCATGCGGAGATAGATCGGACTAAAGTCGACCTCGGTTTTTTAGTTTTTGTAATGATCACACTGGATTACCAGTCGGCTGTTCGTGTTAAAGAGTTTCAAACAGAAGTAGTACAAATACCCGAAGTCGTTATGTTCCATTCTATCTCGGGACTAGAAGATTATATTTTAGTTGTATTATCTAAAGACCTAGATAGCTTCTCAAATTTGCTTCACAGCAAACTACATCAATTACCAGGTGTAAGCAGGCTTCATACGCATATTTCTCTGAGAGAGCTCAAAGGGCGTATTGCCGAAGTGCCTATTCTGATGGATGGCGGGCTTCTGAAGAAATTATAAGTCAAGGATAGAGCTGTTAATTAAAGGAGCGCATACATGGGTACGTACACTCGTCCTCGACCGGCCCTTTTTCTGTGTGAATTCGCACGGTGTAAATGGGTCAACGTCGGCTATGTGTCGAAAATAGCCCTTCGGAGCAACAAGCAATCGGGCAGTCGTGATCACTCACTTGCTAAAAAGAAGAGGATTGAAAGCTTCTATTGCCATACTTCAGATTTTTCATTGTCTCCGCATGCGACGTGCAGAGGAGCAAGTAATAGTCGCCTGTCGGTCAAATATCTCTAGGTTACCGATGCCACCGGACTGATGATCTGATCCCCTCCAGGTAAGGATGTTCGTTTTGATCAATGACAGCACTTGCACCTCCGTATCCGTAAGGCAAAGTCATCTACTCGCTACCACCAGTCGCTAACAGGACAGTCTTTGCGCACCTGGTTAAACATAGGTCGCAACCGTGACAAAGTAAAATGTCGCCGCCGGTAGTCTGAGGTGACAACCTGGGAGACTTTCAATGACTCGACGTGCTTGCTTGGCCGCTCTATTGACACTGACTGCATCAACAGCCTTTGGCTCCCCCAGCTACGATCATCTCTATGCTTTCGGTGACAGCTACTCTGACAATGGCGCGGGTCAAACCTTCACTAGAACATTGGCCACGCAGAAGGTCAAAGATGCACAGGAGCTACCCGGTTCGTTGTATTGGCAGGGGCGCTGGAGCAATGGCCCCACCGCCGTCGAGAACTTGGCTCACGCCTTGAAAACCCCCTTGACCGACTACGGGATTGGCGGTGCCAAGAGCGGCAATGGCAACTACTATGCCTGGATGGAGTCATCTCGAAATACTGGGGTTTTCGGCCAAATCGCCGATCATCTGAAAGCCGCTAAAACACACAAAGCGGATCCGAATTCGCTCTATTTCATTTTCATCTCAGCCAATGACTTTTTTGAATGGGCCGACTTCTCCCACCCAGAATCGATTGACGTGCTAAGCCAGAACAGCGTGGCGAACATACAGAAGGCTACCGAGACCCTGATTGCTGCTGGCGCGAAGCACGTGATGGTCGTGGGGACTACCGATTTGAGTCATGTGCCGGCTGTGGTGCAGGGCAATCAAATCAGGAATGCAACAGAATACCAGCAGAGACTCGAAAAAAAACTGCCAGCCGTGCTAACAACACTGGCTAAAGCCCATCACATCAGTATTGATTACTTTGACCACCTGGCCTTCAGCAACAAGCTTCGCGCGGCCCCCGATGTTGCGGGCTTGAAGGATCTGGATACCCCGTGCCAAGCCACCTATCCGGACGTTAAGCCCGTCTGTGAAAATCCAGATTCCCATTACTACTGGGACGAATGGCACCCCACTCGCAAAGTCCACACCCTGGCCGCCGAGGCGATGCTTGAAACGTTAAAAGCTAGTCGCTGAGGTCTCTATCAGGTCGTAGCCGGCAAAGGGGCTCAGGGCTGCGCGTGAAAATCATTACCAAGGCCGGGATAGACAGTCAGTCTAAGGCTATCTATCACTTGTGGGTCAATGCGATATTGGCAATCGAGGCGCTTGGCTGGCACATTCGGCAATGACTTGGGCTTTAAAGAATTTGGAATAGGAGCGGCGCTTTTGTGGCATGGCCGTCGCTTAAAAAGACTAAAAATGGTGTCCACTTAAATTTAGGTGGACACCATCGCCTCAAGTGACGGAGTCAGGGAAGGCGTCTTGCCCGGACGGTTACGGCTCAACTTATTGGTGACCAGGTAAACACCGTCTCTGAATAAAACATGGACTGCAAAAAAGGCCCTCTCGGGCCTTTTGTACTCAAACCAAACTCACCAAACTCACTTGGTCAGCCAAGACTCAACCGTCGCGGAGCCGTGTTCTGCTTTCCATTCTTTCAGTGTCTTGTGGTTGCCGCCTTTAGTTTCGACGACTTCGCCGGTGTGAGGATTTTTGTAGATCTTCACTTGGCGTGGTTTACGAGTGCTGGTCTTGGTCTCGGCGGCTGGTGCGCGTCGACCAGACTTCGGATCAAGCAGGTTGATCACGTTCGGCAGGCTGTAGCCGTACTCGGCAAGCAGAGCGCGCAGCTTGGTTTCAAATTCGATTTCTTTCTTGAGGCCAGCATCGCCTTTCAGCGCCTCAAGAGCTTCTAGCTGCTCGGCGAGGTGTTTTTCGAGTTGGCGGAATTCTGCGAGCTTGGACATGGTCGTTCTCTAGGTAGTTAGTCACCTAACAATACACCAAAAATCACAATTTGAATTTAGAGTCAGGGAGCCCCGTGTACGCGAGTCTAGTTTCGCTCCCCTGCTTATTCGTCCTCCGCCAAGAGCGGCGTATTGAAGTCAACATCTACCTGACCGATTAGCGAAGTGATGCGATCGAAGAGACGCGTATCCACCGGCAGCATTCGCTCCGGGAACGCGTTAATGTCAGCCGCCAGAAGTTCGAGAGTTCGGGATACGGAGAGATGATCTTCGATCAGTTCAGTCAGCACCGGCGCGGTGTCGCTCTGAACGCGGTTCTTTGAAGCGATTATGTGGATACGGGGATCATTCATGACTCAACCTTATGAGGTTCGACGTTGCATCAACTGCGGCAGGTTCCGTCTGCTCTGATGCCAAAGTGTTGCTCCGATCGAACAGAGTTTTTGAAAGTGAAAATTATGGCTCAGCAATAATTATGGCTGAGCCATAATTCGGAATAATACAGTTTTGCCGCTTCCACACGGTTGGTGAAACTGGACTCACCTGCAGCACACCGACCAAAGCTAATCGGCGTGCGTCGTGATGCGCCTCTATGGTGACAAAACAAGCCGGGAGGCCAAGATTCTGAAAAGCTCTGCAAGCATTCGCGCATCTAGCAACGCATGGTGTGGCAGATCAGGCAGCTCTACCTGTTCGAGAGCTTCCGCATTCACCTGATTGACCTGCAGTTCTTCTCCGTCCATCATGTACCGCGAAGGATATTTTGGGTTCTCAGACTTCAGAATGATCTGCCCGCACTCCTTGACCAGCCGCTTACAGACGGGCTCGCAATCTACTGCCGCAATGACGATATGCCCTGACTCCGCTTCTTGGGATCTGTCCACAATGGCCAGGTCACCCGGAAAAATTCCGGCACCGATCATGCTGTCGCCTTCGATACGCACCAGGTACGTATGGGGTGCTCGCAGATCCAAAAGCTCGTCCAATGAAACCTTTTGTTCAAGGTGATCCGCCGCTGGCGACGGAAAGCCAGCAGGAACGCGGTAGGAATAAAACGGAAGCTGAACGCCGCTGCTGGATAGCGGCCCTAGGATGGTGACCATGATACAAATCGCCGAATACTGTATGTTCGCACAGTAAGCCGCCGAACGGTGTTTGCGGTCAAACGGAAACCTACCAAACGCGACAGGGGGTATCGCCCTCATCCTCTTAGAGCCTGCCGTGGGAATCAAATCCTCCCCAGGCGAGAGCAGCTTACCGGCAAGCTAAGGCTCACCTGCTCCAAATCGAGGAATTGATCTGAAACGAGCTTCAGAGTCTCAACGCCCAATTACAAACCCATTTACACCCGTTTAACGAAAGCGTCCGGCGAATGCACCCTACGTCAATGCAGCCACCCCGGCCCATCCACAGATCTAACAGTGCGCCTGCTACCAATTCAGCCGTGATGCAGTCGCTTCTTCGCGCAAGCGCCTAGACACCAATGTCATGCACGGAAAGCAACCATGCACGGAAGATTCAGAGTGATTGAAACCACCACGCTGGAGGATGGCAGCAAGCGATACAGGGTCGTTGATCTTGTAGAGGGCGGCTCAGCCAGTAAGCATGGTGTCTTCAAAGCTATGCCAGAGGCAGAGGCTGTTTGCTCTACATTGTATGCCGAGCATCCGATGCATTTGGTGAACGCATTGCGGAGTAGCTACTGAGCAGACACGGCATTTCACTCGCCTCTACGCAGTGATGCCCGGAGACCTGGTTTCTATCTTGGGAACAGTGGCCCTAGATACCAAGCGGGAGTAGGAATAATACACAACTTGAATCGCCCCGGATTCTCTAGACACCTTGCAAGCTCATTGCGTAACGCTTTTCAAACTCTACCGGTGACAGCTGATTGTTGAAACCATGACGGCGTTTTGCGTTGTAGAACATCTCGATGTAGTCGAACACATCGCTACGAGCATCCTGCCGCGTGGTGTAGATTCTCCGCTTGATACGCTCCCGCTTTAGAAGCTGGAAAAAGCTCTCGGCTACGGCGTTGTCATGACAGTTGCCTCGGCGACTCATGCTGGCAACCAAATTATTCGCCTTCAAAAAACTGCGCCAATCGGTGCTGCTGTACTGGCTACCTTGGTCGGAGTGAACCATCACCTCCTGTTTCGGCTTACGCCTCCAAACCGCCATCAACAACGCATCAATGGCCAGATCACTGGTCATCTGCGACTTCATTGACCAACCAACGACCTGACGAGAAAACAGATCCAGCGCCACAGCCAAATACAGCCAGCCTTCGTACGTGCGAATGTAGGTGATGTCGGTGACCCACACTTTGTTCGGTTCTACGACATCGAACTGGCGCTTCAGTAAATTGGGTGAGGCGACTGCTGGCTTACCTCCGTACTTTCCAGGGCGTCGTCGATACCCTGTCTGAGAGCGCAGCCCCTCAAGACACATTAGCCTCGCCACACGATGCCGACCACAATCTTCACCGACCTCGCGAAGATCATCACGGATTTGCGATAGCCATACACTCCGCCACTCTCCAGCCATGAATGCTTAATCAAAACCAGCAATCGCTGATCATCTTTAGCGCGTGCAGATTGCGGCTCAGACAACCAGGCGTAATAACCACTGGGATGGACTTTCAGCGTCAGGCAAAGCCGTCGAATGGAATAGTCGCCCGCGCGCTGCTTGATAAAGGCGTACTTCAGCCGCACTCCTTGGCAAAATACGCGGCGGCCTTTTTTAAGATGTCTCGCTCTTCAGTGACCCGCTTGAGTTCCGCTGTAAGCGTCCGGCGAACTCACCTTGCGTAAGTCAGGCCGGCACCCACTGATGCGGCAGCAATTGCCCGATCTCACTGGCCCGCTGCGTCGGCAACCGCGTCAGCACATCTTTGAGATAGGCATACGGATCATGCCCATTCATGCGCGCTGATTGGATCAGGCTCATGATTGCAGCCGCCCGTTTGCCACTGCGCAGCGACCCGGCAAACAACCAGTTCGAGCGTCCGAGTGCCCATGGCCGTATCTGGTTCTCAACCTGGTTGTTGTCGATGGGCACAGCCCCATCGTCCAGGTAGCGCGTCAGCGCTACCCAGCGTTTCAGGCTGTAATCGACGGCTTTAGCTGTGGCTGATCCGTTGGGCACCAGGTCGCGCTGGGCCAACATCCAGTCATGCAGTGTTTTGATGATCGGTACCGCCATTCCCTGACGTATTCGCCAGCGATCTTCATCACTCATGTCCCGCGCTTGGCGTTCGATCTCGTACAAGCCGCTAATCGAGTGCAGCGCTTGTTCGGCCAGCTGACTTTTGTTCGCCACGTGCAGATCGAAAAACTTGCGGCGGGCGTGAGCCATACAGCCGATTTCAGTGATGCCTTGCTCGAAACCGGCCTTGTATCCAGCGAAGTCGTCGCAGACCAGTTTGCCGTTCCAATCACCCAGGAAGTTGCGTGCATGTTCGCCCGCACGGCTTGGGCTGAAGTCATACACCACTGCGTTGAGCGTCGAAAACGGCGTAGTACTGTAGGCCCACACGTAGGCTCGATGCGTTTTCCTCTCGCCTGGCGCAAGCATGTTCACGGGTGTTTCATCGGCGTGGATCACGCCCTGGCTCAGCACTGCTTCACGCAGTGCATCGACCAGCGGCTGGAGCCGCACGCCGGTTTGTCCTACCCACTGGGCCAAGGTCGAGCGAGCAATTTCTAGCCCGGCGCGGCCAAAGATTTTCTCCTGCCGGTACAACGGCAAGTGATCGGCAAACTTGGCCACCATGACCTGGGCCAGCAAGCCTGCGGTCGGGATACCTTTGTCGATCACTTGCGCCGGTACCGGCGCCTGGATCAGTGTTTCGCACTGACGGCAGGCCCATTTGCCACGCACATGTTGCTCGACGGTAAACACGCCCGGTGTGTAATCCAGCTTCTCGCTGACGTCTTCGCCGATGCGTTGAAGTTGGCAGCCGCAGGCGCACTGGGTGTTTTCTGGTTCGTGACGAATCACCGTGCGTGGAAACTGCGGCGGCAACGGCGCACGTTTGGGGGATTGCCGTGGTTCGGCCTGTGGCGCAGTTGGGAGGAGCTGTTTCAGCTCGGCCTCGATAGCTTCAAGGTCTGTGTCGAGCAGGTCATCCAGCAAGCTGCTTTGCGCCGGGCTGATTTGCTCGCTGCGCTTGGCAAACTTGTGCCGTTTGAGAAGGGCAATTTCGTAAGTGAGCTGCTCAATGACGGTTTGATCGTTCTGGATCTTCCTGTTCATCGCCTCGACCTGGGACTGCAACTGCAACGCCTGTGCCGCCAAGGCACGAAGCTGTTCCGGGGTCATCTGGTCGAGGTTGGGTGAGGAAGTCATGCCGCCGATTGTGCCAGAGCAGGCACGGGGCGACGACATGTAGACCGGCCAAATGGCCGGCGTTTACAGCATGCTAATCACACCGCCTGCACCGACACGCTGCCACGGCAGGCCCAGCACCAAGGCCTGGAGTTGTTCGCTGTCGAGTTCGACCTCGCTGCCATGGCGAATTCCGGGCCAGTGGAACTTGCCTTGATTCAGTCGTCGCGCTGCAAGCCAGACTCCCACGCCGTCGTGCACCAACACTTTCATTCGGTTAGCCCGGCGATTGGCGAACAGATAAGCGCAGTGCGGCTTCGCCGCACCAAACACCGCGATCACCCGGGCTAATGCGGTTTCGGTACCGGCGCGCATGTCCATCGGCTCGGTGGCCAGCCAGATCGCATCGATGCGGATCATTGAGCGACAGCCCGGATAAATTGCGCGCAGCCCTCGGGATCTGAGATTGGCCATTTCACCGTGATCACTTGCCCAGCCAGGGGCAACTCGATAGTCACTGATGCTTCGGTTGGCCGTTTAGGTGCGGCTTTTAGCGGGACGAATGCCGGTAGTGAATCTGCTACGGACGGGTCTCGATAGAGCGGCATCCATTTACGGATGACGTTGGCATTGATGCCGTGGCTGATGGCGACACTGGACACAGTTGCTCCAGGTTGCAGGCATTCCTGAACGACCTGGGCTTTGAATGGTTTCGGATAAGAGCTTCGTTGGCGCATGGAAATCCTGGCGATAAGGGTAATCGCGTCCGCTTAAAAATACGCGGACACCATCGCCCTTAAAGCTGGAGTTCGGAAGGTGAGTTCGCCGGACGCTTACGTTCCGCTCGCAGTCGACGTAGTTCAGCGTGCTGGTCATCGTCTTGCTGCCGTTCTTCTTGAGGTTTGCTGTAGCGCTTTATCCACGCATAGAGGCTATGCGTCGACACACCAAGACGGGCCGCTACGTCAGCGACGGGAAGCTTCTTTTCGGTCACTTGATTGACCGCTTGGATTTTGAATCCTTCGGGAAAGCGGGTTGCTCATGGCACCTCCTGATTGGCCTCATTTTAAGGCATGGAGGTGTCTACGAAACCCGGGGCGATTCAGACGGAGGCGCTCCCAGCCTTAAGCTTGATGATTATCCAGATCTGTAAGAGGTGCCACGGAGACTCTACAGGCGGGAACGGCTTGCCGGCTCATCACAACGGAGACTTTCGCGTCCACAGTATCAGTAGCCATGAGGGAGACCTAGCGATTGAGCACCTAGACAACACAGATGTCTTCATGCGCTTACCATAATTTCAAGGATAACCGCCCTTTCCATTGCGTTCCTCGCGCCCAAATTGGCCTGGCGTCGCTCCCATGATTTTCTTATACACCCGGGTAAAGTGAGGCTGATCGGAAAAGCCAGATGTAACTGCTGCATCGGCCAGGCTGACCCCGATTTTTAAAAGCGTATGCGCACTCCTTACACGCGCCTGAAGCTGATACTCATGTGGCGTTACCCCGAAGGCCTGCCTGAAAGCTCTTAACAGGCGAAATGCGGGTATCTGGGCAACAAGCGCAAGCTGGTCGAGGGTTACTTTATCTGAAAGATTTGCGTCCAAGAAAGCCCGTGCGCGCTCGACAGCGATGGGCTCCCTGCATACGTTCAGCAAATCTAATCCGTGCCCATGATGTGTCAAAAGGCGCGCAATAATCGAAGTGATCCAAGACTGTCTCTCCAGCGATGAGCATGTCGCTTCGGAAAGCTGGTGTAGACGCAGCAAGCTAGACGTCAGTACACGGTCTTCGATGACGGGACTCGCGAACCAGGGCAAATGGTGGCGGCCGAAGATCTCGTAATTAACGCGGCGCAACACTTCGGGATCGATGTGTAGGGTTCGACACCGCCAGCCTTGCGCTTGGGGATGCCCTCTATGCATTTCCTCTGCATTGATGAATACAAAACTGCCCCTAGTTGCAACACTTTCTGACCGGCGCGTCTGCAAACTCACCCCTCCAGCCAGTACAACCCCCAAGCTGAATTCAGCGTGCGCGTGCCAAGGGTAGCGGTGGTCGAAATAGGCACCTTTGAGCAGTTCCGCGTCGTACAGATCTTTCATCGTCCAAACGCTAACGGAATTTTTGCGATCAGCGAGAGCGAAATCGTCATGCATTGTCAGCGCCCCCTTGGTTTGATCTAAGTCCCATTAGTATGGACACAGCCAGTTCGGTGCAGGAAATTAAAGGTTTATGCAGGATTGTTCAAGACTGCCAAAACGACTACCCGTAACGTGAAGGTACTCACAAGACGGTGCCTGAGCTCCTGCATTTGGTCGTGGGGGAGGTGCTTGAGACAGCTCGTTTTTCGCACTCCGCTGGCTGGAACCTTTAGCAGAACGTCTGCAGACAGGAAGGGGGAAAAACATTGCTTACGACTAAAAGCCAAAAAATCATATCGCCTTACTTATTACTGCTTATCTTCCCGCCTCTTTTCTGGGCCGGCAACTTTATTGTTGGTAGAGCGATTAGGGATAGCATCCCTCCCATGACGTTATCACTATGGCGCTGGATAATCGCAATGATCATTATCCTACCATTCGCGTGGAAATATTTGCGACGCGACCTGCCATACTACAAAAAGCATCCATGGCTGATTGTGCGCCTTTCACTAACAGGTGTCGTAGGGTTCACTTGCCTGGCTTATATAGGCCTTCACGATACCTCGGCAGCTAACGCTCTGCTATTAAATTCCTGCGTGCCCGTTTTGATCGCCATCTTGGGCTCTTTATTTTTCGGACAGCGCCTGCATGGCATCCAGAACATGGGGCTTTTTATATCGTGCATTGGTGTGCTCGTAATCATCACACACGGAGACTGGGAGGCACTCAAAAATTTAGCTTTTTCCAAGGGAGACCTAATCGTATTCAGCGCCATGCTTTCATTTGCCCTCTATACACTTTGGTCAAGGAACGTTCCTCCCGAAGTAAACAGGACTGGCTTGATGGCAGCCCAAATCGCCGCTGCCTTTATATTCCTTGCTCCACTGTGGTTGATTGAGTACTCGCATGGAGCCACGACATATTTAAGTACAAAAGGAGCGTTAGCACTGCTTTATCTCGGCATATTTCCTTCAGTACTCGGTTATATCCTGTTCACCCTGGCCGTATCACACTTTGGAGCGGCCCAGGCTTCACTCTGCATCCACCTCATACCGTTATTCGGAGCAGTTCTCGCAGTTGTCTTTTTGGGCGAATCGCTTCATCTATACCATGCTGCCGGCATGGCAGTGATTCTCGTGGGCATACGGTTAGCATTGAAATCCCGCGAAGCATCCTCCTCCATGCTGAAAAATTAGGTGTAGACGGTCGAGTCGCTGAAACTGCAGCCGTCAATCCGCCTCTGCTCCCTCATGCGATGGTGAGCGTGGGGAGGCGCTTTCGGTTGCGGGGCCAAGGCAGCGCGACACGGATTCGATTAGTGAGCGATCAATAATTCTAAACAATCAATATCAACAGTGGGATTTATAGGGAATTAAGCGTCTATCTTGACGCACCTATAGTTGATAACCCTAATGATCTCAGTTTGAATAATTAACAACGAGGTAGAAAATGTTAACAAAAACGGTAATTAGGCTTGGCGCTTTTTCGGGATTGTTATTGGCATTTAATACCGCTAACGCTGACACCGGCGACGTCGTACGTTATCCTTTGAAAGCTTCAGACTTTCCAATTGCGGCAGCGGTAGAGCTGAAAAAAATAGAAGGTCTTGTATTTCTGAGTGGAATGGTGCCAAGAGATAATGTGGCAACCAAGACGGGTTCAATAACTGAAGCGCAGACAACTGATGTTTTACAACAAGTGGAAGACAAGCTCTTGGAGCTAGGCCTGCACCTTGATGATGTAGTGAAGATGCAAGTATTCCTAGTGGGCGATACGAAGCTTGATAATAAAATGGATTTTGATGGATTTATGCGTGGTTATGGGAAATTTTTTGCTAAAAACAAAAATGGCGGCGCATTACCAGCCAGATCAACTTTTCAAGTTCAAGCCCTGGCTAAGCCTAGCTACTTGGTAGAAATAGAAGTCACCGCTGTACGGCGATGAGTTTCACGAGGCTGCGCTTGGCCTCACTGCCAAACCCATGAACCAATTCTACATAAAACTGCATCCGTAGGCGTTTGATCACGGGAGGCCAAACCAGCCTCCTCTCAACCCTCAGCAATCGTATGTCCTCGTTGCGTCGCCCCATCCTATAACGACGCACAGGTTGCCTATGCAGGTTCACCATAGGAATTTAAGTTCGACCCCTAAGTAATTGCTGTTATCCCCACCTGCGTTCCTCAGTGCTTCGCCAACTTCGTAGTGAACGGCCTCTATCGCACCCGACAGGTTTCGAGTCAACGCGTAGTCCATCCGTAGCTGATCATAATACCCCGTCCAGCGACCGCCTTGGCCTGCTGTTCCTGCGACTGGTAAATTAGGCTGCGTATAAACCGCGTCTTCCGTCGTCTGGCGCCATAGAAGTCCGACTGCGGTTTGAATCGATAGGCCCGATATCGGTTTTACCGTAAGGGAAGGTTTAACGTGGATCAGGTTGCTGTACCCAGTGTAGCCCGCCAAGGAAAAGTAATAGCCGTTTGGAAAAAGCGGGTTGAACGTACCCAGCTTACCATCGCCTCTACGGGCATCACCTGATGCCGCATCGAGTTGTAGCCCAACGCGCGGCGTCCATTGGATGTGTTGCCACGTATATCCCACCCTGCTCCCTCCGCCCCATGCCCGTATGTCCTTTGAGCCCACCGAACCGTTCTGGGCCATAGCTTCAACATCCCAGTCATAGCCGCTACTGGAACCGGCTACGCGGACGTCGTAAATATGGCGTGTTTCATCCCCTTGAGCATCGAGATAGTTGGCCTCTCGCTTTTGGAAAAGTGCGTAGTAGCCAGAGAGTTCGTTTTTGCCGCTTACAAGACGCTCTACTCGAAGCATGTGAAACCCCAAATCGGAGTTTGATTTGTCATCAAATTTTCGATTATCAAGGTATTGAACGGGATGGCTGGCGAGGCCGATCACACGCCAAGTTCCGGTTTCCCAGTCAGCCCAAACAGCATCGAATGACTGCCTGATATTCGGGCCATCGCGGGACGATATGAACCGCTGTAGATCAAAAGCGAAATCCTGTCGGCCCACGCGAGTCTTGAAGGTATAATTCGCCCTGTGATCAATGTACTCAGCAAATGCAAGTCGTAAATCCAAATGGTTCTGGTCGGCTCCACCGACGCTAGTTTTATCAAAAGCTCGCGCATCCTCCAATTCCGTGAACACCCGCCAGTGCTCATTGAGGTGAACGTCTGCATGAACTTGAAAACGCTGAATCAACCAAGAATCGCGTGAGAGGTTGCCAACACCAAATCCATTGGCATCGTTGAGTTCGAAGCGCTCACGCAGGGTTGCTCCTAGTGAGATATATCGCTGAGGATCATCAGCTGACAAAGGGATATATTTGAGGTCATCCAGCGGCTCTGTTCTCAGCGAAGGGTTCTGAAGGACTGACCAGTCCTCTTGCCAACGATTTGTCTTCAACGCCGGTCGCTCTACCTGGTCGGCAGCGTACCCGCTGGAGAGCCCCAGCGGCCACAGCAAAGCCAGTGCCCATACATACTGATGTGAAGGCGTTTGGCTGTTCATATGTGCACCATTTATTTTGCGGCAACCTGCTGGTGAATTTCAGCGACGTAGCCACCCGGAAATGAAACCATTGCAGATTTACGGCCTGGCTCGTCTTTCGGTTCTACCAGCAGTTCGGCACCTGAATCTTTAGCCTTACTGAGGGTGCTGCTCAGATCGCTAACTTCATACCCTGTGGTTTCGCGACCATATGGGTAAGGCAAGTGTCCGTCCGTGACGAATACAACCATTTTTCCGAATGCAGATTCGATTTTTACCCTGCGAATAGTTTTTGATGGCTCACCTACTACTCCGCCGTTCAGATGTTTCTCATCAGCAACGACTGTACCGGCGGAAAAACCTGTAAAAGCTTTGATGAAGGCGTCTGCGCGAACCTCCGAAAGGTAAACTCGGTTTTCCGGCGTGGTTTGGAATGTCGCATAACTCGGGCTTTTGGTGTGCCAGTAGAGCTGCATGTTGATGCCGCCTGGCCACTGTATGACAGCGTCTCGCCCTATTGGATCAGGAAAATTGTGCACGATTACATCTGCACCGTACTTTTTTGCTTCAGCAATGGCTATGTCCATATCTTTGACCAAATAGCCATTGCGCTCAGAGCCGAATGGAAATGGTATAGGCGTTTTGAAACCGAACAACGAGACAGTGCCGACGGGTGTTTGAATTAGCTGCGAGCTTGTGCTGCTAGGAACGGGCAGCACATTCACCACTACCTGTGGTGTACTCTGTCCACCGAAGGTGGCTGTAAAGCTTTTTACGAAGCTGTCGACATCGACGGGGGCGACGTAAACGTGGCTCGTATCGTATTGAGCCCCAACTGCAAGGTTCGACGAGATATCTGCCTGCGCCGCTCCCGATACCGTTGCCCCCCAGATTAACGCTAGTGTTAATTGCGCACAGAGTTTCATGTAAATATCTTCCTTCGCGTAGAGTAGGATATGACTTCATAGAGTCATAGGACTCCTGCTAAAGCTTAGGAAGCGTTCGAGCAGATTTATTGGATGATTGTGCGGCGAAGCATTCTCAAAATAGAAAATAATCATTACGCTTAAAATTTTTACCACACTTAAAAGTGAAACAAAAAAAGCACGTGCATCTAATGCTCTATTCGAAAACACCCACCGAAAGCCAATAGCTATTGAATTACGCCTACCATCCATCCAAACAAACAAACAAACACTTTATCTTTTATTCTCCTAAAGGTGGATTTTCGAAACTTCTACCAAGCACCAGAAGTAGGCAAATATCACTCATTATTAAAAGCTATCGCTTTACTATCGCGTCAAGTAGGAGAATTAGTTATAGGGATTTGGACAGCTCTCCTCGGACATGAACTTGACAATTTGAGAGCGCAACCATCTTTCCGCTGGGTCATTGTCGTAAACAGCACTCCAAACCATAGAAAGCTCGGCAGGATCGATCTCGAATGGCGGTTGCTCTGCACGTAAGCTGCACCCCTGAACCAAGGCACAGGCGGCGTAATCCGGAATGGTGGCAATTAATTCCGTACCCGCCAACAAGGATCTTAAGCTGCTGAATTGCGGCACTGCCATGACTACTTTTCGCGTGCGGCCAATCCTTGATAAATCGTTGTCAATATTTCCACTCAAGCTTCCTGAAAAAGACACCATAGCGTGGGGGCGGGCACAGTATTCATCTAGGGTTAACCCCCCCGGGCGGTTGTCGCCGCGTAAAACTTTAGTCTCAATGTCGCGAAGCTTTCTGCGCTTTGCATTTGCAGGGAGATCGGTCGTGTAGCTGATCCCAACTGAGATTTCGCCGGATCCCAGGAGTGACGGCATCAAGAGATAGTTGGCACGACGCACAACAACGATGATGCCCGGAGCCACGTCGCGCAGATGATTAAGTAACGGCGGAAACAGCCCAAACTCGGCATCATCCGACAAGCCCAATCGAAAGACGTCGCAGCTCGTAGCCGGATCAAATTCCTTCGCTCGACTGACTGCGCTGGAAATAGTATCCAAGGCAGGTTTTAACTCTTGAAGGATGTGCATGGCACGGGCTGTAGGTTCCATCATCCGCCCGTTACGCAACAGCAGTGGATCGTCGAACAGATCTCGCAGCCGCCCCAATGCCGAGCTAATTGCTGGCTGACCCAAAAATAACTTTTCGGCTACGCGGGTGAGGTTTCTTTCGAACATCAGAGCTTCAAAAATAACCAACAAGCTCAAGTCGATACGGCGAAGGTCGTTGCGATTCATGAGTCGGCTCCGGTGAAAAATTTGCCGCCTTAGGCGGCGAACTAACCTAGATATAAACGTGAGAACACCGGCTGCATTGGACGAATGCGCTTTCTAAGCGTCTGTGATAGTAGGGAAATTCGTATTGATAAAGTTGGGCGCAAGCAGACCGGCAGTCACTCGGGTTTGGCGAAAGCGCTCTCCGCCATTGCGACCAATGCGAAGCAATCCAACCCATCGTGTGCGCTTAGCCTCCCAGATACGGCGGCAGCATGCATGATTAGCCTCTACCCAAACCAACTACTTGCAGTGGATATCAACTGAAGCAGGCGGAGCCCCTTCGAAAGCTCGCCGCAAGAGCCAGGATCCGACTGAGATTTATTAAGATCCTTCAAGCAACAAGGGCATCAACCGCCCGTGTGAATTTGACTAACGGGACTGAGCTGATTTGGATCCTTCTCCAGCGTGCTGCTGATTCGCTCTCTCTACTCAGAGACAGCGACCTCGTTATAGCCAATTAAATGGGGAAGCAATCCTCAGGATCTGACGTAGCTTGTGATGACGAGCCATCGTGACGCTCCCCAAAACTGCTCTGCAAAGCCAGGCCCCGTATAGGCAACTGGTGCGAGCTTCAAGTTGAGTAGGATCATTCTTGAGCTGAAGCAAGCAGTAATCATTGAGCAAACGCCCTCTTGCGTCGTCAATGACATCGCCGGTTCCGTCTCGGTCGCTGCCTTATCAAAAATACCAACAACCTGTTAACCCGACATCAGTGCGGCCCTCTTTGCCATTCCTCACTGCTGCGGCGTGAATGCAATCAACAGGCGAGATGAGCTTAATCGCGCAACTTCTTCAAGCCCTTGGACGGATCCCACATCAAAAACCACGCGATTTGGACGCCCGTTGCATACAAAACTCTTTACCATCATGCGGGCTCCGAAAATTGCGAAGTGAGGGGTAAGAGTGGATTGGCGCAACGAGAGTGATTCGGTTATGCAAATGACCGCGCACCCACGCAGTCATGCGATAGGGTGACGATAATCAAAAGTCCCACTATCGGCATCGAACACATTGCGGGGATACAAAAGCGATATCTTCAAAACATGAATGTACGGTGCGGCGTGATCGGATAGATTTGTGCATTAATACTGTAAGTTTCGCTTGGGTGAGTGGAATCCAAGGTTTCCAAACGGTCAAACCCATCATCACCCCCATCTTGAGGTGGGTACGAGCCATGCAATAATCCCAGGTAGAACTTGTTATCCTCAAGATGTTTTCGGCTCACTTCGCTCCTGAACTGGACGTTTTCAGGGAGTACGGCAGTAGGCATTACTACCGGGATCGTAGAGGCATCAAGAAGTGGTGTGATGAAACGAGAGTAAACGCATGTCATAGAGGTTAATCCGGCATTCTTCGAGAGATCACTCTGACTAGCTTCGAAAATATGCAGGTGCGAAGAAGGAGCTCCAGTTCCTCCCCGCAATCCATGAGTACCCAGCAAACATACAACTACCAATATCAGCGCTACGCACATCCATAAATGGAGTTTAACGAGGTAGTGGTATTTCTTTAATCGAGCGCCGAACACTGCAGTGAGCATTTCATCCATCGGTGACCCCAAATAATTCAGAAAAAAATCCTTGTCCCAAAGCAACTTTGGTGGCTTGGGCGGTTATTTCTAAACGAATGCCCTACCGAAGAGATGCCTTGTGGATTTGATCCAGAACCAGCGGTGCACACTGCTCGCACAGGTGATAGTGGACTCAATTATCACAACAAGAATTAGTCAGCCCGCAGACTTTCCATCGACAGGCTATCGGAAGTAGGATGGTCAATCCTGAATTTGAAATATTGATGCCAAGTGCGCATTTTTTTGAAGACCCGCGTACAAAAAATGGGCTGCTGCCGACAATAGAAATAGACAGAGTAAGAGAGAAGAAAGAATATAATCAAGAAAGCAAGACCGCTTCCAAACCTGAAGCAGCCGTTGCTTCATTACTTTGAGCCTCTACCGTTCCGCCAACGCGCTCGGTTACACGACTGGCCCGAGCGGAATCTTGAAAAGCATTCTGCATCCGGCGGTGAAAGTGGTGTCGATGGTAAGCCGGCCGGAATGTGCATCGAGAATGGATCTACAGATGGAAAGCCCCATTCCCATGCCACTACCTTTTGTAGTGAAAAAAGGATTGAAGACTTTTTCCACATTTTCCTCAGGTATCCCAGGGCCATTGTCCTCGATGCTCGTATGCAACCATCTTTCGTCACAGTAGGTACGCACAGTCAGCACTCGCCCCTCGGCGCGTTGATGGTACATGGCGTCTAGAGCATTTGTGATCAGGTTAAACAGTAGTTGCTGAATCTGCACCGAATCACCAGGAACTGGCTGTGGCGCTGAAAGCTCAATATGCACCCGCACTGCTGCTGAAGAGATCTTAGGCAGCAGTAGCCGCATTACATCCCGGATGATGTCATCTACCGATATTGGTAAAATTTGCATAGGGGTTTGCGTCGCCAGTGATCTTAAAGCCCGAACAATATCGGTCGCACGCTGGACATCGACACAGATATCATGCAGACCTGTCCTTACCTCCTCTAAGTCGGGATCTTCGCGATTGAGCCAACTCAAGCTTGCAGCAGAATTAGTCATGATACTTAAAAGCGGCTGGCTAATTTCATGCGCAATTGACGCCGCGAGCTCTCCAAGTACGGCTGAGTGCGTACTCCGCGCGAGTTCTGCCTGAGATGCGCTTAGCTCTAGCTCTGTTTTGGCGCGCAACCGGCTCTCCTCAAGCGCATGAGCGTAAATACGTGCAGTGTACAAAGACATTGCGGCTTGAGATGCTAACAATTCAAGCATCGTCAATTTTTTATGATCGAATAGCCGAGAGGTATGTTTGTTTTCAAGGTACAACAGGGCTAATACGTTCCCCTGTTTGACCAATGGCAAGCAAAGCATCGACTTGATGTGACGATTAGAAAGATCAGCTCGATGAGCGATCGGACACTGCCGCATCGCATCGTCAATGACCAACGGTTTGGCTGTACGGGCGGTAGCGTACAACACCGATAAGGGAAGGTTTTCGAAATCAGTTGTCAAAGGCTCCAGAGTTGAAACGACTACATCATCTTTCACACTGGCTGATACGGCAATGTTGAAATTAGCGCCATCCACCCCAACCAGCACGCCGCTGTCTGCCCCGGAGTAAAGCATCATCTGCTTCATAAACGTTTCAATCAGACGATCCAAATGTACTTCTTCGGACACAGCTTTCGCAACGCCAATGCCCGCTTCCATGTCGAGTTGCTCTTGGAGCAATGTCACGCTGTACCTTTCGACTATGGGATCAATCGTGAGGAAAGAGTGTTCCTGCTCCATTCGCTCAACTTTTGCGCCTGCTCCCCACAGTCGATAGCAGTCGCGCGCAATTCGCAGGTGTAAATTTGTGCCCGATATGAGTCCTGTGCATATGCATGTTTGAGCAAGCTGCTCATGGGCAATTGCCTGTTCATGAACCGCTCCCGTAGCTGCTGCTGCAATTCCTGCATGGTCAAAATTTCGGATAGCCACGACATCTTGCCCTTCAAGGCGGGCAATAACTCCGTCAATCAGCAGCAATTTATGACGGAATGTCGACGGATTCAATTTTGTCCAAAGAGCGATGTGTCGACGATGCTGAGCAAGAAGCACCAGCTTGGATTCTGCAGTCCCAGGCGCGTGCTGGTGTCCGAGTGCCAGACTATAATACAAGTAGTAGTTGGACAGGTTGATATGAGCGGATACCGACCACAACGTAGCTGCACCAGCTTCGAAATGGCGAATTGCAGATTCTGCGTCGCCCATTATACAAGCAGACATGCCAGCATATAGTACCGTCCAGAACCTAGTAGGTGGAGAAACCTCCTGACCATCGAACGGATACTCTGTTTTTTGCTCGAAATCCGGACTCACCAGTGCTTTAGCACCGTGTTGCAAATCGGTGACGAATTTCCTCTGCGCTTCAGTGATCCGCTCCACGTCGAAATAGTCGAATTTACGAACGAAGCGCATGCCGCGTTCCAGCTCATCTAGAACTATAGGTAGCGTTTCTCCCATAACGAGCATGTCGGCCGCGATGTGCGCTACCGCGTAACATGCCATTACTACGTCACCGCCCTGACTCCCTATCTCGAAAGCTTTCATTGCCTGCTCCTTGGCAAAATCAAGCGGTAGCGTCCAAGGGCTAACCTGATCCAGCGCTAGGAGCGAAGAGGGACGTCCAGCCTCATACCCCCTCTGCTCTCCTATATCTAGTGCAAGTTGCACAAACGCGTGCCCATACTCGTATTCTTCATATCGAGAGGCGATTCTCACTCCGAACCACGCCAGGCCGTAGCAACTTGAGGAGGAGGTTCCATGGATCAAAGTCAGCTCTACCATTTTTGCTAAATGCAGGAATCCTAGTCCATCGTGAGTGAAGAATGATGAAAGCAGAGTGGTCAGCAACTCCATTGTGACTTCTACTCTTGGATCAGTCATCCGAGGCAGCGCATGGAGATCAGTGATCGATCGGCTGCCAATCAAAGAGCGGATGCTGTCATAAATCTCATCCAAATCATGGTCATCAGGCTTGCGTTTAAGAGCACTGCCAACCAAATCAAGGCCTGTAAGTGCAGCGCAGATGGCGCCCTCATGATCTGAGCGCAAAGTTTTGAGCGTTGCCAGCAATCGGTAAGTACTGGCCCTATCCTCATCACTTCTCGCCTCGGCAAAGCATTGACCAATTAAACTTTCCGCCTTGTCCAATTCAGCGAGCGATAAATAGCACTCCGTTGCTAGCCACTTTACCGAAAACGCAAAGCCCCCCCCATCTGGCTGACACGTCAACACCGCGGTCGCGCTTGTAAGGTAGTCACATGCTTGCCGCACGGCGCCCGCATTCCGGGCGAGTGTGGCAGCCTCCATCAAAATAGAAATGAGTTTCTCACTCACTTCATTTGGATATTCGGCTATCGCGCTCCATCGAATGTGATTTGCGATTTCGAATACGGAGAAGTCACCTCCATTGCCATGCTGACGGATCATGGCTTGGGCTATGTGGCCATGGACACTCGGACGAACGTCGAAATCAGTAAGGCTGTAAGCGGCTTCGTGGATGCGATCATGAGGAAAATTCAGAAATTGGTTTTCATGCATCAAAAAACCAGCCTCAATAAGAGACTTCATCGCCTTGGTAAACTCGAAATCTTCAAGTTCACTAAGCTCACTTAGAAAACCCTCTTGAACTTTCACCCCCACGCAGCTGGCAAGTCGCATCAAGCCCAATTCATCAATCGGTAAGCGGCTTAAGCGATTCACCATCAAATCAGCAACGTTGTCCGCGTAGCGGTGGCGTGCTATTTCTTCTGGCAGCCAGGCCCAGCGGCGATGCTTGTTCTCAAAAATCAATAATTTATCGTCTATAAGTGCGCGCAAAATCTGGACGATAAAGAAAGGATTACCTGCCGTCTTGAGATGTACGAGGAGAGCGACTTCGTCCAGCTCCGCAATAGTCATGTTCAGCTTGCTGGATAAGAATTGAGCGACGGTTTCGACAGAAAAAGGTTTGAGAGCAATGGTCTCGGTGTTTAACGCCTGAGCGAGATCAATTTTTTCAAGAAAACGGTTCAAATCATCACATTTGGATGAGGCCGCAGTGCGATGAGCAACGATCAGATAAACATTTTTAGGTGGGTTTTCTATAAACGCGTGAAGCAGTGAGAGTGTCGATTCGTCCGCCCATTGAAGATCGTCGATGAACAGTACCAACGGTTTCTTATGGCTGCCAAATACCTCGAAGGTATCGAGCAACGTTTGATTAGCTCGAACGACAGCGTGGACGGCCGGCACTGTCGGTTGTACCACGAGAGGGCCCAGAACATCCGAGAAGCAAGGGCAGAGATCGACGATCAGTTGACCTCGATTGCCCAATTTGCTGGTCAACAGCACCTTTAATCGCTCAAGCTCTGCAAAGCTCTGCGCGGTCAGTAATTTCGCCAAGCTGGAAAGCACCGTCCGAAATGGTGCGTAAGGAATTTCACGTTGTAATAATTTACTTCTGCCGCTTGCCCAATATTCAGGCATGACGTCAGCAATCCAATGCCTGACCAGGCTCGACTTGCCCTCTCCCGCCACCCCCGAGAGAACGGTCACTGCAGAATGACCGCTTGATGCAACCTGCTGATAAGATTGCGTCAGCCTACATTCCTCTGCTTCCCGACCTATCAGCCCAGAGGACATTGACCATTCGAGAGGCTTGTCTAACAGCCCAAGGTCGAACGAACTTATCCGTCCACCCTCGGCCAACTGATCGCCGCTATGGGCCAAGTCTGCCACTAATGCTTCAACAGACTGGTATCGGTCATCAGGTTCCTTGGCGAGGCATTTCAGAATAATCCTACTGATAATTTCGGGAATTTCTGAATCAATCTCTGATGGATTTATCGGTTGTACAGCAGCGTGTAGATGAAGCCATTGCACAAGTGTCATTGCTTGAAAAGGGAGGCGTCTGGTCAAGACTTCATAAAGAACTACACCCAGTGAATAGACATCAGAGCGTGCTCCATTCACTTTCAAATCGTCACGCATTTGTTCCGGAGCGATGTAAGGCCATTGAGTTTCGGAAAACGACCCCGTGGAAGGTTTTTTGCCATCTCTAGATTTGAAAAAATTCAGCCTGACACCTGAGTCGGTTACAGCGATGTGCATAGGGGTCAAACAACCATGTACCACCCCGGCCGAATGCGAGCGAGCGAGTGAGTGCGCCACTGCGATCGCAATTTCCAGAAATTTGGATAACGTAAATCCCCCAACTGGAGTGCTTTCTTGCAGATTGGTGCTGCGGGGATAGATGACCATCGGGCCTTCAACCGAACGTATAAAGGCGAGGGGCTGAACGGCCCACTCGGCATCCAGCGGTATGCGGAAGTCACGCTCCAATTGCTGGCAAGCGATGGGGCAAGATGAGGAAGCCCGCGCAGCATCCCATTCAGCATCTGTACGCAAGTCGCGAATACGTAGGTAAGTCAGATACTCCTCATGCCGCAGCAGCGTCAACGCGCAGTGATCTAACCACTCTACGTTCTCCCAAAAACCTTGCTTGACTGGTGAATGGTTATCTTGAAACATGGCGGACACTTACTCTCCGGATCGTCGATCATCGGCAGATACTACTACCGCGCTGGATAGTACCCCAAGAAATTTGAAGGGCCCGCCCTCCTCCCTCGATTGACGTTGTAGGTGCATTAGTTTAACTACAAGGGTTGCGTTGTTCTTGTAAAGTCGGCGTAATTTTTTGATTGATTGTGCTAGGCGTATGTTCACCAAAGACCGTCCTCCACGCAAAAAAGCTGATGGAAGGAGCTGCCACGATGCTATGCTAATGCGCGCAGGATTTTTGACGTTAAAAAAGCCGCCAAGAAAGACGGCTTATGATTAGATTTCCTATACCGGACATGCGAGTCGTCAAATAACGCGCCGCACGTTTTACAGTGTTTTTTCGCTAATGCCTGTTCAGAAATCGACAGTGCCTGAGAATTTGACCAAACGTGGATCTCCCTGGGAGAGATACCCGCCATTTGCGGATGCCCAGTAGTTTTTATCCGTAATGTTTTCGACATTGACTCGCAAAGTGAGATCCTTCTCGACAAACTTCATTTTGTAGCGAGCCCCTGCGTCGAAACGGTTCCATGTAGGCAAGCTTAGATTATTAGCCTGATCGGCGTACTGACCTCCGGTGCGTAACATCCGTGCGCTCAGAGCAGCTCCCTCGATACCTGGAACATCCCAATCCACGCTGGCATTGAGCTGAAAGGTGGGGACTCCAATGGCGTGATTGCCGTCATTAATTCCTCCGGCAGTTTTCTTTAATTCCGACGTCATTCGAGTACCACCGACCATCAACCGCAGCCCCTCCATCGGCTCACCGAAGACAGTTATCTCCAATCCTTTGTTGACCTGCTCCCCATCGCGCACGTAAAGCCTTTGCTGATTGTCAACGTAGCCATCTGAAGGTTTTTCTATGCGAAACACGCCCAAGCTGGCCCCGTACGTTTGCATGTCCAACTTGATGCCTGCTTCCAGCTGCTTAGTGCGGCCCGGTGGAAAGGCTTCCCCCACGTTCGTGATGCCTGTACCCGATGCAACAGGCCCTTTTGCGAGACCTTCAATCCTGTTTGCGTAGAGCGAAACGCTTTCAACAGGCTTGTACACTATCCCGTAAACAGGCGTAGTAATGGACTCATCGTATAGAGCACTGCGGCTGCCATCGTTTGCTGGATTAGCTACACCACCTGAAGTGCTCCCGTCGTACTTGTAGTTTTCAACACGCAGTTGCTGACGGCGTACACCGTACGTCAGGAGCAATGTGTCATCGAACAAGCCAAGCGTATCGGAGATCGCGAGGCTGCGGTTGCGAGTCTTGCCCGTCACTCCTGGATCACCCATCTTGCCGCCGGTGCTGGACACCGACGTCGGTTTAGGAAGCCCCGGTGTATTATAGATATTGCTGTTGCCACTGACGGAACGATAGAAAGTGTAAGCGTTTTCCTGTTCCGTCCATATAGTCGATCCGCCAACGGCGATCTGGTGTGAAATCGGGCCTGTGTTAACACGCCCGTTTAGCCCTGCAGCGAAGGTAGTGTTGTCTTCGTTGTGCGGAATTTCTGACCCACCAATCGTAGATACGCCGTTGTTTCCCACCAGCGTGGGAGTAGCGTAGACACCCGTCTCACGGGTGTGCTTAGCTCCACCGGCAAGGTATGCAGTCCAGTTTTCATTCAAATCCCAATCGGTACGAACCATACCGAAAGTGTCTTCGGTTTCGGAGTAAGTCCAGTCTTGACCATAATTATGGCCGGCATGCGGGGCAGTAGGAATGCGAGAGGCGTTTCCGATATTGACTGAATTACGCAGCCCATTGATGCGCTGCTTCTGATAACCGAAATCAGTGGAAAGCCGGAAGTCCTCTCCTTGATAATCCAGACCCGCGACGAATAATTTCGTGCGCTGATCCTCATCATCAATCGCTGTTTCTCCCTCACGCTGACTTAGGTTCACTCTAGCGCCGAAACGATTGTCTTCCCCGAAGCGCTGTCCGAGGTCTAGATGTTCACCAATGCGGCCATCTGTACTGATGTCCTGTGTATACCGACGGGTAGGAATATCCTCCGCTCGCTTGGGCTGCAGATTTACTCCGCCACCAAGTCCTGAGCCTGTGGGACTTACACCATTAATGAAAGCGTTGGAGCCTTTGAATACCTCGACACGGTCGATAGCATCCGTAGACAAAATTTGACGAGGCAGCACACCGTAAAGACCGTTGTACGAGATGTCGTCGCTGTTCAGAGGCAATCCACGAATCACGAACACTTGGGATTGGTTACCGAACCCGTAAGATTGGCGCACCGACGCGTCATTGAGGAGTACATCCCCCAAATCTTCAGCTTGTTGATCCTCAATCAACTTTGAGGTGTAACTTGTCATCACAAACGGGACGTCCATGTTGTCCTGAATTCCCAACACCCCCATCTGCCCTCCCCTCGCTACCTGGCCACCAGCGTATGCTGCGGGTAACGTATTGGAATTGGCATTGACCGAATCGGCAGTAACGTCGGTTACTCCTAACTCAATCGGCTCTGCGGCCTGGGCGAAACAACTGGCGGAGCAGCAAAGAGCGAGCAAGGTGGGCCGCGACGGAAATGAAAATAACATGTAGTGAGTTACCTGCGAGGAAACGGAAGGTCGACAGCATTAATGCTAATGATTCGCAGGAACATTATCGCTATGCCATCATCGAATTGCCATAGACGAGGGCAAGCTTTAAGGATTTTTAAGGTTTTGCGCCTGAGCTCCCAGCAGACACGGGGGTCTAATCGAACAACAGGATCGCAATAAGCACCATTAACCCTAGTATCACTACCCAGATCTGGGCATGCCGTAAAATCAACGCGATCATCGTTTCCCTCCTGCGGTATCTCCGCCCTATCCTTAATGGGCAGCAGATTAAAGTTCGGCCCGGGCTGAACAATTTGCTCCGAGTATTGGCTCTAACTCAATGTGCTGAACAACTGTCAAAATGTATTCAGACAGGCTGATAATTCGACAGGATGTCGAAGGGATCTCAGTGGAGCGACGCCATTTCCCGATACCCGACACAGAAGACGTTTTCGATTTTGGCTGAGACAAATCGGGGCTGTCTCAGGAGATGACTCTAAATTTCAGGTACGTCATGAGGTAGAGACGATAACTGGCGGCTCCCCGAGTAGAGAACCGCTGTTCCAGATCCTGTTAGGCATCCGCGTACCGAAACCAGCGGTACATTTTGGATCAGCGTTGGCTCTAAGGTGCCAGTGATTGCGAAGAAATTAACGCTTGGGCGTGCCCCGTGCCATGCTCGCGAACACGGCGTCTCTTCTAATCCAAGCATGAAAGAGAGCTGCCCCTAGGTGCGCCAGTATTGTCAGGAAGAAAAGGTAAGCGAGATAACCGTGAGCTCGACGCAATTGCGCGTAAGTTTCAGCATTGTGCGAGATCAAGGAAGGTAAACGCACCGCGTCGGAAAGCATAACCGGGTCACCCGCCGCCGAAATCATCGCCCAACCTAGCAGAGGCATGACCAGCATCAGGCCATACAGAAGGAAATGCGATAGCTTGGCCGCAGCCACTTGCCACTCAGGCAGATCAAGCGGTAGTGGCGGCGTTCTCGACGACAAACGCCCGATAATTCGCACAATGACCAATGCCAAGATTGCAATTCCCAAAGGTTTATGCAGGTCAAGCAACCACTCATGACGCTCTGAAACGGATGCGGTAATCCCAGCTCCAATAAACAACATCGAGATGACCATAAAAGCCATCAGCCAGTGCAAAAAACGAGTTAGCCGAGCGAAATGATGTGACGGTGTGGTCATTGCTGGTGCTCCTGGGCTTGTGGCACTTGTAATGCGCTAACCTCGCTGGTTCTGCGCAAATAAGATCTTGCATAGGCGGCTGAGCGGGCAGCCAGCAGCGGATCATCTGATCCTTCAATCCCTTCAGGTAGCATCAAAGGGTCGAAGTTGATATCACGGCAATCGCCCTCGATTTGTGGCATGTCGCGATCGATCACAAGCGTTCCTGCATCAAGAGTCTGATGATCACCCTGCCATTGCTTGGAAGCATCATTCGCAGGGTCTCCGGGGTTAGCCAGCGTGAAAACCAAACTCCAGCGCTTAGGGCCGCTCTTCAGTTCCTCATTTAAATCTTGCTCCAGATAATCCACTTGGGTGGGAGCCTCACCCGCCACGGAGGACTGCGGCACAAGCGTCCAGCGAACTGCTTGCTTGTGTCCTTGCGCATCTACCAAAAAGAAAGCGTTTAGACTGTTGTACGCTTGTGTCACGTAACTCGCAGAGGGTTTGGCGTTTTGAACCCACGCGAGGAATGGTTGCGCCTCGGGATGAGCGGCAAAAAAAGCGGCAGGTTTGGATGGGTCGACCTTTCCTGTCTTGGGATCGGGTGAGGTCGCAATAAGCAAATCAACAAAGGCTTGAGGCGTACCAACCGGGAACACCGGCATGCTGTTCATACCTGTGCGCCACTGCTGCCCATCCGGTTGAGTAAATTGGATTGCAAAACTGCGAACAGGGATAGCATTGTCAGGGGAAAAAGGATCGCCCGTTGGTAACGCCAACCTCCCAATAATGGGGATGCGGCCAGGCCTAAACACTTGGGCTTTAGACAGCGTGGCGACTAATCCATTGCTTTCAAAATAGCCCACAACGCATACACCTTTAGGATGGTTGCGCCGGTATCCGGGATGTAAACCAGCGTTACGCTCAAGCGCATTAACAACCCTCTCAGGCGTCAGGCGTTTCGCGTCAAACAAACCATTGACGTAGCCCATCGCACTAAGTGAGATAACTAATATTGCGCCGATAGCGACGAAACGTACTGCCATCGCGGCCTTGCTCAATGGAGACTTTTTTAATTGGGGGATATCGTTTTCGTACATAAAAAAGCTCCAAGCCGGGCAATGGCAAGCATTTTAAGTTCAAAGGTTTGATTACAGTGACCGATGATTTAGGAATCAAGGGTTTACTCAAAGTCATACAGCATGGACTTTCCAGCTGAAATTTATTAACTATTACCAAACACCTTGCACGTTTATAAGCAAAATTTATCCGCACTGTGTTAGATAGAGGTACAGCCATCGTTTAACCTACTTCGTAGAAATGGTAGACAGCCACTTAATGGAAATATTGGATGCTTGTGCGCTTGATGAAAGGTGGGATTTTCAAAAGTTTTTTTGTTTGACCAAGGCCAATCTAGCGAAACGATCAAAATTTCTATCACTCCTGAAGGGTACGTTACTCAGACATAGCGCACCGTCGGTGAGCATGGCAACAGCAATACGCTAGGGTCAGACGAATACGCACTCCAGTTTCCCGCACCTTGAATGAGCATTGTGTTACTGCGGGGGTAGTAGCACGATTACGCTTAGCAGTTGGCTAAAACACGGTGAAGCATTGGACGTGGTGGCATAGGTCAGCTCTGCCTCCTCACCTGCCTGCTGACGACCTGCCCCACCTGTACGCTGACCCCGCCCCTCGAAGAATCGTGTCAGCCGTCTAATGGCGGGTCTTGAGACAAAAACGTCGCAGAGGAAAGATGCACTTATGCATCACTGTCATGAAAATGTTCAGCATGTGACTTCAATCTCCCCAACGTACTATATGAAAACATTGATACGCACGGCGGGACGGCTTCTTCCAAGCAAATAGCATCCGCCCCCTACAGTCCAGGCGAACACCTCGGCCTAAGAGCGCGAAGGCTATAGCTTGATTTGGAGATACTTCCACCTAACGTGGCGCTGAGATTCCATGGATTCCTTAACATGACGGCATTAAGCAAATCTCGCGAGATTGCAATCAGGCTCGAAACTTTCAAACTCATAAAAACCGTGAGCTGTGCTCTGTCAGTCAACGCGCCGGCTGGATATGAGAAAGTCCTTGAAGAGCAGCTGAAAGTCGGACTAATCACGCTATGCTTGGAATCACCGCAAGAAGGCTCAAAGGAGACAAACCAGCGGTTACCTTTGTGGAAGGAAGATAGGGCCAAGGAGCTGATGAACTCTGGAATCTCCGAAAATATATCCATAAATAAAATCGCTGATGCCTGCGCCCTCTCGCGCAGCTATTTTTCCCGAGCATTCAAATGCAACACAGGAATGTCACCAAAAGAATGGTTTAGCCGCATCAGATTGCAAAAATCGCAAGAGCTGCTTGTTAAAACCAAAAAAAATATTGCCGAGATTAGCCTCGAATGTGGGTTCTCCGACCAATCACATTTTTCTCGTGTTTTCAAAGAAGCTTCCGGTATCTCTCCGAAAGCTTGGCGGGAAAAGTTCTCGGCTAACTGAGTTGAAAAAAAGGTTATTTACCGCCCATCCACTTTTCCTATAAGGTTCAGTCAATTAAACGGACGCCGCAGCTAGCTGCGGCGAATGATAAATTGAATCAGCTATTAAGTTTTAAACAGTGAGACTAGCACCGCGATCGTCACGATTGAGAGCATCGTGGAGATGAGAATGCTGCCCGCTGTTGTATCCGCATCGCGATTATAAAGATTAGCCAAAATGTAGGGCCCGGTACCTGTTGGCAGTGCCGACACAACCACGGCGATTGCTGTGAGCTCATGGGACAAGTGGAAAATATAAAGGGCGGCGAACCAAGTGATTGCTGGCTGCAGTGCAAGTTTGAACGCTACCAGGAATGAGAGATGCGACCAATCAAACCGTCCTTTCGCGTCCCCGATGAACGCTCCGAGGGAAACCAGTGCACAAGGGCTCGCGGCACCGGCGAGCAAGCTAAGAAATCGATTGGGGCCTTCTGCCAGGGGCGGTGCAAACTCAGCGTACAGCACACCTAAAACAGGGCCCAGCAACATAGGGTTTTTGGCTAGGGATAACATAACCTTACCCATTATTCCGAACAGGTTCCCCTTTGGCTGCAAGCCAATTTCCACCAGTAGCACCGCAATGCCGAACAGAATACTTACAGTCAAGATGGCTGTGATTGTTACCAATGGCAGGCTCTGTGCGCCGAAAGCCGCCATGCAAAGCGGAAACCCGATAAAACCGACGTTGGCGTAGCCACCATTCAGTCCATCTAGGCTTGCATCTGCCAATTGCTTGGTTTTGAGGTATCTGATAATCACGGTGAGTGCGAAGGTGACAGCACATCCAAGCGCAAATGCCATGGTGAAACCTGGCTGGTTTAGATCATGCCAGCTAGCGTTGGCCATAATCTGAAACAGTAATGCCGGCATTCCTAGATAAATAACAAAGTGGTTTAATTCACGCGCGCCAGATGGCCCTAAAAAACCATAACGTCGCGCAGCCCAGCCCGCGCCCACTAACGCAAAGATGGGCAGTACTACAGAGAAAAGCACATTCATATTTTTTCGCCAGTGAACGGCAGGCAGTGGCAACTACACAGAAATACGCTTCGTTCAACAGAACGATCAACACTCTGCCCAGAGGTGCCTGTAGGGTTTTTTGGGAGGTAAGTTTGCGATCGAGCAGCAGCGGGCCGGTATCCGTAAAACGGTTCTAAATTGGCCCGCCTGCACCCAGTTGGAACAGCCCATCAACTCGTATTCATAGAGGAGTTTGGCTGATCACTCCTTCCATCCTCGAATTTCTAGACGCTGACTTCCTAACCCTTCAATCCCTGCGGTAACGACATCTCCAGGCTTCAGAAACACGGGGGGGTTTTGACCTAGACCTACCCCGGCAGGAGTACCAGTGATGATCAAATCACCTGCCTCAAGCTGGTAGAAATTTGAGACGTAACTAACTACCGCTGGCACGTCAAATACCAGATTTCGAGTATTTCCGTCCTGATATCTGTGCCCGTTGACAGCAAGCCAGATTGAAAGCGAACTGGAATCAGGGACTTCATCCGCTGTGACCAACCATGGGCCTACAGGTGCAAATCCCGGAAAGCTTTTTCCTTTCGTCCACTGCCCACCGCGATCCATTTGATATGATCGCTCGGACAAATCATTTACAACGCAATACCCGGCGACGTGCTCAAGAGCATTTGATGTGTCTATGTACAAGCCACGTTTGCCGATAACGATACCAAGCTCTACCTCCCAGTCACCTTTTTCAGAGCCCTTAGGTAAAGTGACTGAATCGAATGCCCCCGTTGGATGACAGCCTTTCATGAATATTGTAGGCTCGGTAGGTAATGGGAGCTTTACTTCCGCAGCATGGTCAGTGTAATTAAGACCAATACAAATGATCTTGCCGATTTTAACAGGTGGCCCAAGCCGAACTGAATCGTCCTGCACAACTGGGAGTTCCTCCACATTCAACGCCGCAATTTTGGCTAGCTTGTCTGCGGACAGTGTGGAGGCGTCAATATCTGTAACGTGTTCGGACAAATCACGCAGAAAACCGTCAGCGCCGAGAATGGCGGGGCGTTCTTCCCCCTTTGCTCCAAATCTTACCAGCTTCATAAAATATCCCTTTCCAGAAAAATATTAAACTATGAATTAGTATTCGAAAAAATCTAACCCTTCCAACCTTCGAGAAAATTCAAAAGCAGCTTATTAACGATCTCTGGTTGTTCTTCCTGAGGCAAATGACCACATTGCTCAATCGCATAGGTTTCGAGATTGGAGGCCATTTCCGACCATATCTTGGGCATATCAAATAGCTTCCCGACGGCGTAAAAATCTGCACCCCAAAGGGACATAGTGGGACACTCAATCTTCACATGCCCATCTTCAAGATCTTGAGCGATATCGACTGAGTTGGCCCGATAATCGGCCATCGCACCACGCACAGCTCCCGGGGCCTGATACGCTTTGACATAAGTATCAAAAGACTCGCCTGAAATGGCCATCGGGTCGTAGCACCAATCAGAAAAGAAATGTCGGAGCCAAAGGTGCTCACGCCCTGCGATTAGCGCCTCTGGTAGGTCAGGAACCAGATGAAACAGGAAGAACCAGTACGCCTTTGCGATCTTTGCGTTGAGGTCGCGAGCAACGATGCGAGTTGGAACATTATCCATCACAACTAAACGATCAATCAGATCCGGGTGGTCTTTAGCAAACCTGGTGGCGACCCTTGCACCGCGATCGTGGCCAACCAAGGCTACTTTATGGATGTCCAATTTGCGCATAAGCTCGCGAACATCCAAGGCCATATTGCGCTTGTCGTAGCCACTGGCTGGTTTGTCGGTCTCACCATAGCCACGCAAATCCGGCACAATGACACGGTATTTTTCTGCTAATACTGGTATCTGATATCGCCAAGCATAACCAGTCTCCGGAAACCCATGAAGCAAGATCACAGGCGCTCCTTTTCCCGCCTCTACAACATGCTGACGAATACCATTAGCCTCAATTGTGTAGCTTCGCGTAGCAGTCATAACTATCCCTCAGATGGTTCACATGTATAAAAACATTAAGCTGACTGTGTAAGCCGACGGTATTAACAGCCAAATGACTCCGCGAGTTATCAACCTCGGAAGACAAACAACATAAATTCAAGCTAATAAGCCTTCGAGTGACCACGCTGGGTTTTATTTAATAATGAATTTTAAGACCTGATATCACTTATCAACTGGCTTTCGGTTCGAATCACTTTCTAATAGCGGGCCAGCAGCCCCAAGCAGTTCCTGATCAGAAATACCTTTACGGATTTTGGCTACATCATCTGCTGTAACTTGATGTCCGACATTCCCCCAAGACTGGCGGATAAATGTTGTAACCTGGGCAACCTCTTCGTCGGATAAGCGCCACCCAAATGCTGGCATGGTGTATTGTGTAACTGCCTCCTTGGTTGCTGGCGTTGTGTAACCTGTCAAAACAATGCGGATTACTGAGTCGGCCAAAGAATCAGAGAGAACGGAATTGTTAGCGAGGCCTGGAAAAGTTTGGCTATATCCCAAACCATCACTTCTATGACAAGCCATGCAATTGTCGGCATAGATCCTGGCACCCAAGCTCTCGATTTTCAAACGGTGCAACCTTTGTGCGGCATCATCGTCGCCTCGTACTGCTATTTCTGGATTTCGAGAAGACAAGGTTTTCAAATATCGGGCTATTGCCCCGAGATCATCCTGGGATAAATGTTGAAGACTATGGTCTACCACCTCGCTCATGCCCCCAAACACGGCTGTACGATCGTTACGACCCGTCTTGAGGAATTGCACGATATCCACTTCAGTCCACTGCCCCAGGCCTGTGGTTTTGCTCCCCCTTAAATCCTTGGGCACCCAGCCCTCGATAGGCGCTCCACCGGAAAGGAAATCGTTCCCGACATGGTCGTTAAGAGCCTTTTCTTGAAGGGTTAACGCCCGGGGCGTATGGCACGCCCCGCAATGCCCTAACCCCTCTACCAAATAAGCCCCACGCTCGCCCGAAGCTTTAGCTTCCGGGTTTGGTTCTGGGGCAAACATTAACCGCCACCCAGCCAATGGCCATCGCATGGACATAGGCCACGGGATCTCGGAGTCCTTATTGATTTGGTCGACGGGAGGCACCCCGGAATTGAAATATGCGTACAACGCCCGCATGTCATCACCGCTGACGCGTGCGTAGGAGGGGTAAGGCATGGCGGGATAAAGAGTGGAGCCATCCTTTCGAATGCCTCTACGCACCGCATTGTCGAAGTCTTCGAAAGAATAATTACCGATTCCGCTATTAGAGTCCGGCGTTATATTGGTCGAAAAAATCGTTCCTATCGGTGTTTCCATCGGCAAGCCCCCAGCAAACGGCTTCCCCCCCTTTGCCGTGTGGCAGGCCACACAATCCCCGGCACGAGAAAGGTACTCACCTTTGGCGATCGAAGCCTGGTCATTCTCTGCTCCCCACGCCGTTAAGGTCGCAGTGATGCAAAGCGCTGCTGCTAGTGTTTTAGCCATGGTGCCGACTCCCTTACGCCTGAACCATAGGGCCTGGGTTTTTAAGGTATATTTTCTTGATGTGGTCAACAGACCAGTAGGTCAGAGCAGCCACCAACCCAGTAGGGTTGTAGCCAATGTTTTGTGGAAATACGCAGGCCCCCATAACAAAAACGTTTGGAACATCCCAACTCTGCAGATACCGATTCACCACACTGTTTGCTGGTGAGTCGCCCATGATGGCACCGCCAGTCGTGTGCGTACTTTGATAAGCACGAGTATCAAAGTGAGTACCTGACTTGCGTAAATTGACTTGGACACTGCCGCCGATTGATTTTCCTATTTCAGTCGCGCCTTCGATTGCATGCTTAATCATTGCGAATTCATTCTCATGCCAATCGAAAGTCATGCGCAGCAAGGGTTGACCATGAGAATCCTTGTAGGTCGGATCCAAGCTTAGGTACGTATCACGGTAGGCCATGACCGTACCTTGAGCGTAGATAGGAAGTGTGCGTTGGTAGTCCTCCTGGACGCTTGACTTCCAGCCTGCCCCCCAGTTTGGCCCTCCCGGTAGCGGCTTGCTTTGTCCGATCGGGCGCCCCCCTGTACGAAGGTGGTAGACACTGGCGCCACCGATGAAACCTAGCGGCCCATGGTCAAAGTTATCTCCGTTGAAGTCGTCAATTGCGGTTCCAGCTGCTCCTGCACCCACGTAAGGATTCAGCTGCGTGCCTTTTGGTAGCAGCACGTTGACGTTGCTGTTCATGTGATATGCGTAGTTTTTACCCACTACACCCAAACCTGAATCGGGTTCGTATGGTTTTCCAATTTTTGAAAGCAGAAGCAACCGGACATTATGCATTTGGAATGCACAGAGGATGACAATTTTGGCGGGCTGGAATATTTCCTGACCTTGGGTGTCGACGTAAGTGACCCCCGTAGCAATCTTTCCTGTTGAATCGGTCTCAATCCTAAGCACATGCGATCTTGGTTTGAGAGTGAAATTCTCTTTACTTTTGAGTGCTGGCAAGATCGAGGTTTGGGGTGAAGCTTTGGAGTACATGTAGCAACCATACCCCTCACAGAAACCGCAGAAATTACAGGGGCCTAATCGCACCCCATATTGATTGGTGTAGGGAGCCGATGCATTCGCAGCAGGGACTGGAAAGGATGCATAGCCTAATTGGTTGGCAGCGCTACCAAACACCTGCGCACCATAAACAGACTTAAGCGCCGGCAATGGATAGTCCGAACTACGCGGGGCCTCCCAGCGATTTCCACCAGGAACTATCTGATTTCTTAGATTCCCCGCCTTCCCTGAAACTGCGGCCACGTCCTCCCACTGCGCGAAGTAGGGTTCAAGTTCCTCATAGGTCAAGGGGTAGTCCTGAATGGTCATTTCCTTCGAAAGGAAGCCAGCGCCATAACGCTCCTGATAGTGACTCTTTAGCCTCAGATCTGAAGCGAAAGCCCTCCAGGACATTCCGTTCCAATGAAATCCGGCACCGCCCACACCGTTACCAAGAAGAAAAGCACCATGCTGTCTATAAGGCACAGCGACATCCTTGCTCGAATGGCGAATAGTCACTGTCTCCTTGGACAAATCCTGCAGAAGCTTTCCCCGGGTGCTGTAGGCCAGCTCATCGATGATGTTCGGGTAATTTGCAGTCGTGGAGGTATCTTGCATCTCTCCACGCTCCAGCGCGAGAATCTGTAAACCTGAGTCGGCTAATTCCATAGCTGTGATGGCACCTGTCCATCCGAACCCGACAATTACGACATCAACAGGTAAATTTTGGCTAGCCACAGTTCAACTCCTCTCGCCTTCAATTGACACGGCGCCGAGTGGATATCGTTCGTTCGGATGATCGACCCAGTCCATAAAATCAGCACGCGCGCCTGGGAAACCGATCATTTTCCAGCCGGCCAATTGCCGATTCCCCCCGTACCTAGGATCCGCGAAATACCCCTCTTTGGAGTTTTTCAACAGCTGGCTGAAGAAAAGAGAGCTTTTCATTTCTTTCATTGCAACAGCATCAGACTCCAAATTCATTAGCACTTTAATTTGCTCATCGTTTGACAGACTGCTGAAGTTTTGCCCTTTCGCTTGCAAACACCAGCTTTCACAGGCTTCGATACCAAAACGATAGATGTCACGAGGTGTCAATTTTTGCTGATGACCGAATTCTGGCGCCTGATCCGGGTAGAAAGGCCCCTCCATGTACCATAGGGCCCCGAACGCATAGGGTGTTTCCATCTGCCGGTCGATAAACTCTGGGACGCCACATGCGATGGCGCCTGGGCCTAAGTCATCTTCTGGGATTAGCTGCATCGTTGCGGCGTTGATGAATACCCATTCTGACTCACTGAAAAATCGCGGGGCATATCGCTTTGAGCCGGCCGTCAATAGGCGATCAGCCGAAACTTTCTCTTCGTCATGAGTGCTAGCAAATACAGAACCCGACACCATAGTGACAGCCGGGATTAACGTTAGACTCGCTTTCAAAAAGTGACGCCTGGACGAATTTTCCGACATCAAATTAACCCCTGAAATGAAAAAGCAGAGCTGGAACCTTTGGCATTCACGAATCGACGCAATCCAAATATCCACACCAGAGTGAGAAGACGCACGTTATTAACACTCACCCATTCGAACGTTCAATTGACAGGCACTGCTTTCCCATATGCAACTAGCACACGACATCAGCGCTTTGATGAACAAACTTTATACGAGATTTAGTACTGTTTCTTGAACAAATGTGCCTCGCACATCCTTTCAAAAATCGAGCTAGTCGAAGCCAAAAGGTTTATATCGAACAGCAGCCAGAAACCTATGCCATTAGAATGAAATTGCTCCATCTGGCTTTGCTAGTTTTTTGGCAAAGCATAAAATACGCAAAATTTTCCGGAAGAGAATTAATAAAATGGCGGGCTCTCGTCCTTCTTAGCGGCGCACCTTTCATCCATCAACGGACGACTACCGATCCATCGATCACTCTTCTATGGGTAGACGATCGCAGGTTTATCCAGGCATGGCGGCACCGCATGGATGTATAAATTAGCCGCACATGCATACAAGAGATCAGAGATCCGATGCTGTTTAATAAAGGGGTCTGAGTCAAACAAGTGACTACTTTCACTCTAGACCCAGCAGATGGCTTGATTCACTGTTTCATCTATACATCCTCCCTTTATGGCCGGCTCCTCCCGGCCTTTTTTTCGTCTAATTTTAATTTGAGTTGTAGGCATTACCTTGGTAAGGCGTACAGCCGCCACCAGAAAAGAAAGTAATTGTCATTCGCCAGGATGCTTTTATTTTGCACCGCAGTTGTGCTTTCTGCGAAAAATGCTATTCGCGAAATTTTCGAGTTACGAATTAACGAGTGTACACACAACTCACGTCCAAAGCCTCCTGCATGAGTTTGATGAACTCCCTGACATGAAGCGAGCGTCGATATTTGAGAGGATACTCAATATTGATGGATCCTCCGTTCGGCACCCGCGAAGTGAACAATGGTAAAATTGATATCAACCGATTAGCCCACACATCTTCATGCACAAGCCAACTTGGCAGGAATGCCACGCCGACTCCAGAAATAGCAGCTTTGCGAAGAATTTCGGGATCGTTGCTACTGAATACACCATGCACGCTCACACTGCTATCACCGCTTAACAACCAGCGAGCATGCCCATTCTCTCCCTCTGTTAAACATGCATGCCCAGCAAGCTGCTCCGGATGCTCAAGTCTTCCATGTCGCGCCAGATAACCAGGGCTTGCTACGAGACAATATTCAAAATATCCCAACGTGCGAGTTATTAAACCTACTGTCGAAGTGCACTGCCCAACAAAAACCCTTAGATCCACAGTATTATCCCGTACATCAACCACACCATCGTCACTGACCATACATAAACTGATATCTTTATTCCGCTCCATAAATTTTTGAATATGCGGGAGTATAAGTTTTCGCCCGAGATGAATCGGCACGTTAACTCTAAAACGCCTGTTACAAGACAACGTCCCACGGACAACCTCAAAGTCAGCCATATCGATAGCTGATACAATTTTCTTTATGCAATCACGATACTTGGCACCCACTTGTGTCAATGCTACGCATCGAGTTGAACGGTCAAGTAGCGCTGCCCCTAGGCTTGCCTCCAAAGCAGAGACGTCTCTAATGACCGTAGACGATGAAACTCCCAACAAACGGCCTGCGGCCGTAAAACTTCCTTGCTCAGCTGTTGCAAGAAAAGTTCTCATTGCCATGAGTTTATCCATGACACCCTCACACTAAACCTAATGGAATTGTCGATAACAGTAGTACTAAGGAATTCAATTACAGACTTATTAACCACTTTCCGACTGATTTGGACACTTGAATATATATAGACATAGTTTATATTTCTTGTATATTCGTGCTTGCACACTCACCAAACTTTGCAAAAACCTAGTTCAATCAAACTAGCTTTCATATCGTCACTTGTTGTTTCGAGAAAATGACATGCCTTTTTTTTCGATATCGCAAACTAGCCTTTAACATGCAAAAAAACACACCCGCTTTTGTGCACATCTGTTCAAGAATTTTTCTATTCACGCACAAAATGCGTCGAGTGTGGGACAAGGGCGACTTGCAAGGCATGCAAATTTTGCACACTACAACTATTAACAGTCTACACCTGTCCTTTCAACTGCGGTCGTACGCGTTGATTGCCAGCCACAAAAACATTAGATGCTCACCAACAATGCTCGAAGCTTTAGATCAAATATGAGGTAGCAGATTGAGTACATATAAAAATGCACGCCGAGCAATTATCGTAGGGGGTTCTCTGGCGGGGTTGCTTGCCGGTAATCTTCTGCGCTCAGCAGGATGGGAGATTGATATATTCGAACGATCCACACATAAAATGTGGGGGACGTGGAAGCGGCATAATTTTACAACCTCAGTTGTTAAAAGCACTTCGAGAAATCGGCTGTGAAACGCCATCGAGTCAGCTAGGTATAAATCAGAGTTTCGAATTTCTTTACGCCCAGATGGATCGATCCGCAACCAAATGTTTGCCTCTCAGGTTCAAACCTCTTGGCCGATGATCTACACAACCTTAAGGAACAAATTCGGTTCTGAGCATTACCATCGTGGTCAGACCCTGACAAAAGTTAATCAAAGTGCATCGGGAACGGTTCAAGCGATTTTCTCAAGTGGATTACACGCCGAGGCAAGCTTACTCTTAGGTGCAGATGGCTTCGAGTCGACCGTGCGCAGGCTACTCTGGCCAGAAAGAGAGCCGACTTATGCTGGGTACGTAACTTGGCACGGAGTGATTCCTGAGAATGACATTCCAAAGGAGGTTCGCAAGGATCTGATAGAAAATTTCTGTATGGCCACTAATCAAAGCTCACATTTTCTCGGATACCTCATTCCCGGTGAAGGTAATGATCTGCGACGCGGACGCAGGCTCTACAGCTGGGCATGGTATCGACCCGCTCCTCTTGACCTCCTGGAGGCATCATGCGAGATACCAATGGAAAGTGCCGAGGCTACTCTGTCCCTGCTGGACGGCTCGCTAACTTTTGGAAAGACAACATTCGGCGATGCGCCAATATGTTGCTTCCACCCCAGTTCCGTGCAGTTGTCCATGCAACCCGTGAACCCTATGTACAAGCTATTCGTGACTTGCGGGTTGATCGCATGATCCATCAGCGCGTTTTATTACTGGGTGATGCCGCTGCCAATGCGCACCCTCACACATTTGCAAGCACCTCCAAAGCCGCCTCTGACGCACTGACATTGTGCTCAGCTCTGAGCCATTTCCCTAGCGACATTGATAGGACATTAGGCCATTGGGAGCGACCACAACTAGCGTTTGCAGAGCATCTCTGGCACAGCGGAAGGGAAATGGGTGATCACTTTTTGTAGAATTCGTGAGGCAAGATAAAAAATGCATAACTTTGAAAGCTTGGTTATTTGAGAACATGCAGCGCTCACCTTGTCCGGGGTAAACTTCTGATTTACCGGTGAGCCGCCCAGTCACTCTATAGCTGTCTCACGCGCACTAAACGACCTCGAGCTCCTTAGGCATCTGATCTGGGATTTTGGAGTTCGCAACCTAAGCGGCGTTCGCTATTCAATGTAGTGCCTGAAATTTTGCCGTACACAGTCGACTTGCGCCGACGGAGCCAGCAACAGCAAGCATTACAGGTACTAAAAAATCGTGGTCGATCCTAGTGAATTCTGCAACTAGAATGATCGCTGATAATGGCATGCTCATGGAAGACGCCAGAAAAGCTGTTGCGCCGATAATAGCGATCGCCCCCAAGGGTGCGCCTGGCCAGAGAGAATTCCAGCCATACCCGATCAGCGTTGCAAGCAAGGCCCCAATAGCTAGGCTTGGTGTGAGCAAACCACCTTCAGCCCCAGAACGGAGGGTGGTGGTAGTGATGAAAACTTTTGCAACCAACAAAACTGCCGCTACCCCCAATCCCACCTCTCCTTCGAAACCCAGCTCAGCAGGGCCCTTCCCATTGCCGAGGATCTGGGGTATCCAAACCGCGAGGCATCCAATGAAAGCGAAATTCACAAAACAAAAAAGGACAAGCTTCATGCCTCGCACAGCATTAGCACGTGCGCGACCAGTCAGACGAACAAAACCATAGCCAGCAACACCGAATAATGGGCCACAAAGAATCGCAAATACGATGAGATTGGTACTCAGTGAAAAATGTGGAATCGTGTATTGTTCCTGAGCTCCCAAACCTATCCAGGCGATGCCAGCTCCAATAACGGAAGCTGTCAAAGCCATGAGTGCAACATGCCAGCTAAATGTGATTAGCAAAACCTCCAGGACAAATACCGCACCACCAATAGGCACATTGTAAACAGCCGCAAGTCCCGCGCCGGCTCCGCAAGCGATGATTACCTGACGCATAGAAGGTGCTATATCGGCACGCTTGCAGATCTCACTCGCTATCAATGCCCCCACCTCTCTCGGAGCGACTTCCCTTCCAAGCGGCGACCCCATACCTACGGTGACAATTTGAAGCAGTGCATGCACCAGTGTCGATCCAAAGGGCATCTCGGGTGCGTCCAACACTATCGCTTTCTTGACACTGACGATGGGCTTGCCGAATCGATGCACCGCCCACCATCCAATGCCGGCAACCGAACCACACGCTGCAAGTACCAAAATTCGTCGCCTATCAGAAGCATTGGTAGCCCCTAGGAGGAAGCTCTCCATCGTGTCATCGAAGCCATAGCCGTAAGCGACGTGTTGGATTACGCGCAGCAGCATGGCTAACAACATTCCAGTCATGCCTGCCCCGATGCCTGTGAGAATCAGGATAAATGCGATCTTGAACCACAATTTCTGGGCGTTGCGATTACCGATGAATGATTCAGACTTTGTCATTTAATGTCTCTTGCAAGAGGTAGCACTCATCATCGGGACGCGAATCGAGACACTCGGACTGGCTATCCATATAGCGTGAAGTACGTCTAGGGCCTACCACAGAAGGTGTCGATTCGACCCAGTGATACCGCTAAGCACGGGCAACTCGTCCACCGACACAAGGAGGTAAATGGAAATGGACGAGTTGACAGAAGGGCTATTTCAGATAAGGGACTCGTGCCGCACGCTTGTATGGCCCATACAGTGCCGGCACCCAAGTGAATGATTTTCCGTCTTGGGTCACATGGCCGACACCTGGAAACGGAAGATGTGCGGCCGCAAGCCATTCACCATCTTTTGCGAGCTTACTGAATTCGCTTTCCCGAGCATGGATGGCTTCGGAGGGGTTGTTGTCAAAGCGGATAGCAACTTCGGGATGTGCGAATTGCACAGCAGCATTGTGAATTAAGTCACCGATAAACGTAATCGCATGCCCCTTGGAGGCGAAACGGTACATTGCGCTACCAGGTGTGTGTCCAGCACTGCTGTAGACTTGGACTTCAGGAAGCGGAGACTGTGGTGGAACGAAGGTCTGAAATTTCCCCGCTTCGCGATAAGGCGCCAAGGAGTGAGTGGCGATGTCAAAATATTCTTTTGCCTGCTCAGGTGCGCTGGCTTTGTGCGATGGGTCAAGCCAATAGTCCGCTTCTGCTTTGGACGCATACACTGTCGCGTTTTCGAACAGAGCCTTTCCCTGCGAATCAACCAAACCACAGACATGATCGAGATGTAGGTGAGTCAGTAAAATGGTATCAATTTGATCCGGCTGGTAGCCTGCTGCTGTAATATTTGAAACCAACTGCCCCGCCGTTTCAGGAACGCACTGCCCTGCTCCGCTATCGATCAAAACCAAATGCGTGCCAGTGTTGACCAGAAACGCGTTGAATGTCGTCGGAATTTTGTCCCCGTTGATGGCGTTACGAGCTAACAACGCCCTGATTTTTTGCTGAGAGAGGCCTTTCAACAAGTCAGGGGAGAGGTCATTGTATCCATCGAACAATGCGGTGATTTCATACTCCCCGACAGCAAGGCGAAAGTAACCTGGCACCTGTTGTTCGACCTGCTTGGGAAGTGCCGCATTGACATTAGCCGCTGAAAAAAAAGCCGCGGTGGCTAAGATGTAAAAGAGCTTCATGAAATTACTCCGAAATAAGGTTTCCCTACCCTATTCAGATTTCATTCACAGATCTTGCATTTTCGTGCTTACAAAAGCTGCGCGCGTAAAACAATTGACACAAGCGCACATAAATCAAAGCACCCGCGCCACATTGGATTAGCATGCTGCCAAAAATTTATCGCCAGTCATTCACTTGTCATGCTTTGGAGTGTGCCAAAATAACGAAAAGCCTTAAGGTTTGAACAGGAAACGCCATCATAATTGAAGATAGAGCGATCGTTAGGATAAAGATTGTTACCCCTAAGGATAATGTACAGGCGTCTAAAAAATATCTAGAATTAGATCGGATTAGGAAGATTTATCGGTTCCGGTACTTGAAATGACAAAATGTGCGAAATCCGTTGTTTATCACCGACACTACGCAGATCATTGCCAGAGGCACTACAAAGCAACGGTCAGAACCTGATTATTTGGACGAGTTGGTTGTATTCAAGGACGAGCAGTGAATGGAAAAATCTTGGCGAGCCGCAGGAAAAAAGCTTTAATACTTCCCAAATCGAGGCGGACAATAGTATTACTATTTACCCCGTAATCGATCAAGTTACACGCTCCCTTTAGTGCGCTTTAAAATAAAAAATGAACTATTCTTAGGTATCGCCCGTCAGTGGCTGGACTTGAATCTATTCTCCGCCATGCATCCATTAGCGGGCATAAAAACATCCATAAAACAGCGGTGGCGATTGATTCGGTGTTAGAATCCTGCCTCCTATGGGCGGCACGTATTAAAGTTGAGGAAGTCTGCTCATGACGCTATGTTGCAAAAATATGGCAGAGGATGACACCCTTCCGGGCAGCCATCCTCCTATCCTACTGGGTTGTGATCATCAGCCATGAAGATTATTTGCGTGGTAGATGACGACCCATCCGTTCGCAAATCCCTCGTGAATTTATTACGATCCGAGGGGTTTGCTGCGGTTGGCTTTGAATCCGGAGAAGCGCTCCTGCAGTCGAATATGGTAGATACCGCTCACTGCATATTGCTCGACATGTTCATGCCTGGACTCAGAGGCATTGATGTCCAACTCGAGCTCAGCAAAAACCTTAAGCCTCCCGCGATCGTTTGCATGTCTGCCTACTGGAACGATGCCATTCTGGAGCGCGCAAAAAATCAGGGCGCGATTGACTGCCTAAGCAAGCCCTTCTCCAGCGATACTCTGCTGCGATCCATCAGTCTGATCGGCTGACAGCAAGCGCCTACACTTAAAGCCTTTCCTTTACGAATAGACAACGCAACTACCCATTTCTTAATTGAAGATTAACAATTTCTAAAGGACTCCAATCGAGCCTGGAACGCAGAATTAAGTCTCCAATCCCTAGGAGATCCTGCCATGAACATGGCTCATAGCGTTGCGGAAATTCCTGTTGATCAAAAGTCTATCCTCCTGGCCTCTACATTGCAGATGGCATTAGCTAAAAGACGCCCCATAGAAGCCTACGAGGGTTGCTTGGCGTTGTGTGCTCATCTTCTCTCCACATACCCAGCGGCATTACGAGGTTCGGACAGTTCAGCACAGCTTGCACCATGGCAAGAGCGAAAAGCCAAAGAACTGTTATCTGCAAACGATAAAGGAATTGCCATTAGCAAAGTCGCTGAGGAGTGCCGGTTATCTCGTAGTCACTTTTCTAGAGCGTTCAAGAAAAACACAGGTTACTCACCTCAGGGCTGGGTGCTGAAAGCCAGAGTAGAAAAGGCCAAACAACTCCTAACGGAGACTCGTAAATCAATCGCAGAAATCGGATTGGACTGCGGATTTTGCGATCAATCTCATTTTTCGCGCGTATTTAGCAAATCTACGGGCGAAACCCCTTTCGCATGGCGAAGACTGATGTCAAACATCGCGAAGTCCGCCTGATCTCAAATTCACACGAAAGAAGCAGTGGCGACTTGACTGGGAATAAAAGAGAACCCCAGACCATATCATAATAAAATTTAACGTCAGAATCGTAGTTTTATTTATTAACTCCTGGTAGTCCATCTCATGATTTTTTTGTGAAGCTCACTGGCCCTTTCATCTCTTAGGAGACTCAAATGCTTAATCAGGCAGACCTGATACTTTTCAACGGCAGGGTGCACACCAAGGATCGGGAGGTGCATGACGCAACGGCCGTAGCGATCTCCAATGGTCGATTCATAGCCGTAGGCTCCGATGAAGAAGTAATGCGCTACCGCTGCGCGCATACTGACATGGTCAACTTGGATGGTAGAAGGCTAATGCCAGGTTTTTTCCAGCTCGCGGGTTAATAGCATGCCGGTAAAAATCAGCAATGACGCAGGCCAGTGTTTCGCTGCTAGACCTTTGTTTAAAAAGCAGCATTTTGAGTCTTCCTCGACTAGCTGCTGAGGCACTATTAAACACCCAAAAGAAGGCGTGACCAAACGACCCGTTTTTCAGGTTATTAAAACTGAAACGGTAGATCAAGATAGGATAGGGTCGCCTAAACTTTTAAGGTATTTTTCCCAGAGAAGTGTACATCACCCTTCCATCTGGAAATCGTTATTCCAAGATCGCAATTCGAAGGAGATGATCGATTCTAAGCAAACAGCATGTTCCATCCTCAGCAGACCGATGAGGAAAAGCATGATGTGTGGGAAATTGCCCAACCGGTTTTCGATTCCAGGCAAAGTACTGACCATCCGGCGGAGGCTGACTCCAGATCTCTATTCCCTCAAATTCTGGAGAGAATGATTTCCCCATTATCATCCACCCTGCTCAACACAGACGCATATGAAGGGTGGTCAGATAGAGAAAAGTTGATATTGCTAAAGCCCTCTCAGATTGACGGAGCTTGCTACGCTTTCCAACTACGTAAATCTAGTCGCGTCAGCAATGAAGAGAATTTAAGTCTTAAATAACCATTTATCGAAAGCTGCATATAGAACAATATCTCGAAATTGCGCTGACAACTGTTGCGCCAAAGAACAGCCTCAGTTTAATGACTTTAAAGCTTGTTGAACCAGGCCCTAATGTATACACGGACGAATATCGATTGAGCCTTTTGCTTCATTCATTAATAGACGAGGTACACCTCACCCTGTTCCAAAGCGTGATAGATAGCCGGGTAGCCATCGGAATCCGGGCTTCCAACGAAAGGAAATTGATTTAGATCAGAAGCAGGGATACCTAGATGTTAGTAGCTGGCTACATTACTAATCTGCTCATACTGTATCAATCCGATGAAAGACCTAGAGAACTTAGTCAAAAATTTGCCTGACTCCTTATGCCGCCTTTCGAATCAAAATATAACCTCAGCCACTATAGATCCTTCTGCAAATGTATCTGCGCGATCAAATCCAGCGAAGCGAACGAATTGATCGCCCACTTAACTGACACTGAGGATTACGAGCACTTAACTCAGCGCCCGACACAATCTGCGTCGAGCACTAAGCCAACTTAAGAATGATAGATGAAGGTGACAGTAATTAACGCTGTATGAACGAAATAAGGTCTTCGTTCAGCTGTTCGCCATGAGTGACGGTGAACCCATGCGGAGCGCCTTCATATACCTTCAGTTCCGCGCCGGAGATTAGCTGCGCAGCGTATTTTCCGGTCGATTCAAAGGGAACCACTTGATCCCCGCTTCCGTGAATGACTAATGTGGGAACGTCGATTTTGGCCATATCTGGACGGAAGTCAGTCTCAGAAAACGCCGTCACGCAATCAACGGTGCCTTTAAGTGATCCCAAAAGAGCGACATTGAGGGTCTGGGTAAATACGCCTTGCGACACAACTTGACCTTGGTTGGTGCCAAAGAAAACAGGCGTGAAGTCGGCAATGAATTGCGCGCGATCTTTGAGTAAGCCATTTCGAATGCCGCTGAAAACATCAAGTGGTACGCCCTGCTCGTACCCGTTAACTTTCCCGAAAATCGGCGTAACCGCCCCGAGCAGAACCAGCTTTGAAACCTTAGCGCTACCATGACGAGCAATATAACGAGATACATCACCGCCGCCCATTGAGAACCCAACCAACGTGATTTCGGTCAGATCCAAATGCTCGATCAACTGAGCAATGTCATCTGCGAAAGTATCATAATCGTAACCTTCCCACGGTTGGCTCGATCGACCGAATCCGCGGCGATCGAAAGCAATGGTTCTGTAACCACGGCTACTAAGGTAATTCATCTGATTTTCCCACGAATCAGCATTCAGCGGCCAGCCGTGACTGAACAGTACCGGCTTACCCTTACCCCAGTCTTTGTAGTAGAGCTCAGTACCATCTTTAAGAACCAAATACGACATTTCACATCTCCTAAATTTCAACTAACTTTATCGTTGAGATACTCTGGAACTGTAGAATCGTTGCACATGTCAATAACCTACGCCGGGTCGCTTCAAACCAAGCATTTAGGGGGGCATGGACGACTGAATACAGCGCCACCATAGCTCATAGCAAAAACGTAGGACTTGCATTACGAATAATTACGTAGCACTCCTAGGTTTCATTTTAAGAGTAAAGCTGACGCGCAATGTTCTATAGGACAATCGTGCTTGCAAGCAAACAAAAAACATCAGGATATTGAGTTACCGCCAACAAGTGACGACCCATATGCGGGTGACCTGAACAACAGAACATTGTTCAAGGATGGGATATAGGACTATCTAACGGTGTTGCAAGATCTGATTGCTGAACCGATTCATAGCTACATTCTATGCCCTACCAGGCGTTTCTATATTTCGACCCGCTCCGATGGAAGCTACAACTTGCGCAAGCTCGACCGTCGACTTTACCGACATTTTTTCCAAAACCCGCCTCTTGTGCACTTTTATGGTCACTTCGGTGGTACCCAAGCCCGTTGCTATGAGCTTATTGGATTGGCCGTCAACCAAAAGCTTCATCACTTCCTGTTCACGTGCGGTGAGAGAAGCATAGCGCTTATGTATGGAGTTCAGAACACGCTGCCTACGGTGTTGTTGAGTAGCGAGCCCCAACGATGCTCTTACGATCTCTATAAGGGCGTCAGGCCTGAAGGGCTTCGTTAAAAACTCGGTCGCACCTGCTTTCATGGCTTGAACGGTCATAGGAATCGTACCGTAACCCGTCATGAAGATAATTGGCCACCATTCGCCTCGCTGGTTAAGTATCTCTTGCAGCGCCAATCCATTCACGCCCGGCAAAGAAACATCTAGGAGCAGGCACGCGGGCGCATCGGGGATTTGGGTATCGAGAAACTCTGCGGCAGAGGAGAATGAAAGATGTGAAAGCCCTACCGAAGCTACCAACCTCCCGATAGATGCTCGAAAACGGTCGTCATCGTCAATGATGAGAACGTACTGAGCTTCCACAGTTGGGGTGGTTTCGTCATGCATCGGCGCAAGGCGAGAAGCGACTGTCGATTTGGACATTGCCTCCAACGGGGCGGTTGGGCGATCGCCAATGCAGATCCGGTACCCCTGTCGGTGCACCGTCTGAATGAATGTCTTTCCGCCCAACACCTTCCGGATCATGCAGATGTGCACCTGCAAATTGTTGTCTTCCACGACAGTTTTTGGCCAAGCGGAAGCGATGAGAGTTTCTTTGCTGACAGTACTGCCCCCCGCGCGCAACAACGTTTCCAGGATGTCAAAAGCGCGACTACTAAGCGGAATTGGTTCGCCGTTCCTGCACACAATACGCCGGACGGTGCATACGGCAGCGTCTCCTATGCGGATCATGGTTGTCTCATCCATGGTTCACTCGACTTTGCTGTTCACGGTTACGTAGACTCTAACTCGGATACATAAAGAAACATATTACCCATTCGGATAACTTTCTGAGGCAAACCTGAAAACCCATCGTCAATTTTCTCCAGAAGCGAATTACTCATACTCACAACCCCATTTTTTGCATCGGAAATATTATGCCTCCGTGTAAGCTATGACCATGATTACCCAGCTTCATACCCTTCTGGGTTGATACGTATCGACGGAGTGATTCTGATGCCTTCCAAGCTAAACCTTGCAGGTTCCGTGGGAAAGTTAGACGAAAAATGGTTAGCGCGCTGCGCGATGGAACCGATACACAAAATGGAAGGGCTTTCCTGCGTGCGACTCGTTGATGGAGACGAGCACTGGGAAGCCATAGTCACTTCGCTCGACTCAGCACATTCATGCAATTTACTTGAACGATATTTTAGTATGAAGCTCTCGTCGACCTGGGCAGTCGTACCTTCGACATTAATCAGGTCATCAGATCAAATGGTTCTGGTGTTTGAACAACACTCAAACCTACCCATAGAGTTCAGACAGTTTGATTCAATGTTGAATGCGCTTGAGACATGCATTTCGGCAGCCAGAGCAGTTTGCCATTCTCATAGTCATGGAGTCATTCACGGCAATCTGGGCACCAACGCTATCGTATTTACCGGAGGTAAAGCGCGGTTACACTGGTTATGTCCGCTGACGGCTGTTGACGAAAGCCAATCACAATATCAAATTTCATTTAATACTCCGCCAGAGCTATTGAATGGAACAACTGACAGAAAAGATATTCGATCAGACATCTATGCCTTGGGTTTGGTGTTCTATGAATGGATAACTGGCAAAACACCGCACACGGCGTCAAGCCCAGAAGAATGGCGACATGCTCATCTCGCAGTTTCACCCGCTGCCCCGTCATCAGTCTCAAACGATATTCCAAATACTCTAAGCAATATAATTATGAAATCTTTGGAAAAGGATCCACGAAATCGTTACCAAAGCGCCGAGTCACTTTTACATGACTTGATTCGGCTTGCAGAGAACCCATGCCAGGATAATGGAGAGAACCTATTCCAGATCGGCTTATCCGACCCACCCATATTAGATGAATCATCATGCGAAACATATGGCAGAGATTACGAGATCGAAATGCTGTCTGGCATGTTCATAAAAGCATCTGAACGGCCTATCTTTCAAATTGCGCTTGTTAATGGGCCAACAGGTTCGGGCAAAACGGCTTTCGTCAAAAAATTCTTGTCAGAATTGGTGGGGGGGCAATCTGCTTCGGGCAAAGCGGAACAGCTAAAACAGAATATACCATATAGTACTATTAGTGAACTGCTTACATCCATCGCAAATGATCTCTTGGGGTATCCGACAGAAGACTTGCTAGAAGTCCGACAGAAGCTTTTAGGCGCGATTTCTAATCAGGGACACCTGCTTACTACGCTATCTCCCGACTTCAAATTCGTTATTGGCGACGCAGCGAGCCCAGAGGACATGCCTTCTCTCGCTACAATACATAGAAACAACACGATTCTCGTTAAAGCATTTTCGGCTCTTGCAACCCCGGAACGGCCATTGATTCTATTTTTTGACGACCTGCAATGGGCTGACGAATCGACTAAAGAACTTATATCTACATTCGCTGAGCAAAAGCCAAGTAACATTTCTCTTATTTTAGCTTACAGATCAGATATCCAAGAAAACGGCACGCAATTTATAAAATACATCAACAACATCAAAAAAATGTGCTCGCTAAGCATCGAAGTCGGCCCAATTCCTGCTTGCTCCGTGGCAACCATATTAGCCAAACGCCTAAAAACCTCTGAAAGTGAAGTTACATTAGTAGCTAACTTAATCCATGAAAAAACTTTAGGCAATGCTTTTTTTGTTCGCCAAGTTATACGCTCGTTAATCGATGAAAAAATATTCAGATACGACTCAAGCACGCAAAAATGGCTTTGGTCGCTTGATGAGGTTTCAGCATACCGTTATGCGGATAATGTTGCCGACCTTATGCTATGGAAGTTCAAAAAGTTATATAGTGACCAAAAAGAAATCCTTAAGCTTTTGAGCTGCTTGGGTACATCGTGTGAAATTGCTTTAGCTGCACATATTGCCGACCTAGAAGTTGCTGAGATGCTAGCACTGACCTCACCCTTGGTGAGCATGGGTTTATTGAAGATAGTAAAATCAAGTTATACATTTCCACATCAAAGGATTCTTGATGCAGCCTACGATCAATTATCAGAAAATCTGCGTAGCCAGTTGCATAAAAAAATAGCAAAAAAAATGATTGATTATAAAAATCCTCATCAGAGGAGTAACGCGTTCGCCATTGCCAACCAACTTTTGAAAATTGAAACTCAAGACGTCTCAATAGGCGATCATATTCCTGGCGAAGCGCTCGTTATTGCGGCCAAAAATGCGACACAGACTGCAGCTTATGAGCAGGCAGCTCAATATTTATGCAAATCGCGAGATCTTCTATGCGCGCACTGTTGGACGCACAATTACTCGCACGCTCTAGAGACTTATCTTCTTTCCGCCGAATGCGAACTACAACTGGGTAACATAGATAACGCAAAGGGCTACATTGATGTCTGCCTGCAGCGTTCCCAAAGGCCTTTGGATACAGCGAAATCCTTTCATTTAAAGTCTTCTATCTGCACTTTGCAATCAGATTATCAAAGCACGATCAAGTTCGCTCTCAAAGGCCTAGAGCATTGTGGCATTAGCCTTCATCAGAATCCTGATCTCGATGAGATGCACAAGGCATTTCAAATTACCGATCGGCTACTGAAGAATTATGAGCTTGACGACCTTTTAAGGCTCCCTACCTGCCATAGCGAGTGGGTGAACGTTGCAATGAAACTATTGAGCAATCTGATTTGCTCTTTTTTTGTGGATAACCTTATCAGTTTCACACATCTCGCAAAAATGGTAGAGCTAACGCTACTTCATGGCGTTACCCCAGAGGCAAGCCATGGCCTAAGCTGGTACGCAGTGAAACTAGGCGAGCACTATGGATTGTATGATTACGGATCCGAACTCGCAGCAACAGCGCTTAAACTCGTTCAGGAGCATAGTTACGACGTTACTTTGACCAGCACACTGGTAGCTTGTGATCAGATGTTTGGCTGGACGCACCCCATCGACCATGCTTTACGACATGCGAGGCGGGCTCAAGAAAGAGGAGCCATTGGCGGTGACATTGGTATGTCCTGCTACGCGTGGAAACATGTAACGTGTGGATTACTGTTTAGAGGAGGAAATCTCGCAGCAGCTGCTGAAGAAATCGACCGTGGGATCGCCTTTGTTCGCTCGTACGGATTCTCAGATATCGAGAGAATTCTGCAGGCTCAGGCCTATTATTGCGAAACACTTATGAAGGGTATCAGCGCCACCAGCCCGAGCGTAAGAGCAAGTTTCGACAGCGCGCTGCCTGGTACCCAAAGCGCGCCCTCGGGGCTAGTTGCGGCGATGACAGCCATTTATGAAGGAATGTGCGCGTTAGCGTTTGGTGATCCTGCGCAAGCGCGAAAAATCTATCGCGATAATGCTTTGAATGCCCGAGGCCTAAGAGGCCACATTGCTCATACCGAGTACCAACTCTGGTATTGCCTAGCTCAATGCACTGATCCGTCCCCTGCTCCCGAAATAGTTAGAGAGCTGGAGGAAATAAGGGCTCGTTTTGCGCACCTGAGTGAAATTAATCCCACCACCTTCAAGCACAAACATATGTTGATAGAAGGTTCGCTAGCTCTACGACAAGGACAAGACCTGTTAGCGATAAGTTTTTTTGACCAAGCCGCCATTAACGCTGGTGCCGGCGGATTTATCCATGAGAAGGCATTAGCTCATGAGTTCCTTGCAGGTATGTGCGAGGCGCATGGATTAATTTCCGGGGCGCATTACCGCTGGCGGGCGGCTCGTGACGCCTATCGAATCTGGGGAGCGGAGGGTAAAGCGCAGCTGATAGAGTTAAGCCATCATTTCCTTTCCACAGAAGCTGAGATAATCGAGCGGGAAAATGGCAATAAATCCAACCTTGATTTATCAATCAGTATAAAAGCTACTCAGGCACTCTCGGATGAAGTCCTACAGGATCGGCTGGTTGAGACGCTCATCCGAAATCTAATTATTTACGCGGGAGCAAGCAAAGGCGCGCTGTTACTGACTGCTGATTCCTCACTCACAGTGGAAGCGCTCGCTAAAGTTGAGGGCGGCTCCGTGCTGATTTCACACGCAAAATGTGGGATGACTGCTGACATAGTGCCCGCCTCTCTAATCTACGCGACGATGAGAAAACGGCGCACGATTGTCATCGACGATGCAATGACGGACTGTCCTGACGGATTCAAAGCCGATCTGAAAGGAAGGCAAATCAGATCCGTAATTTGCCTTCCTCTGCTGCGCCAAGGAACAATCACTGGATTGGTTTATTTAGAAAACGCATCCCTGGCTGGCGTTTTTTCACCAGAACGAGTGCCTTTACTTGAGTTACTGACAGCACAAGCTGCTGTATCTGTAGAAACCGCGAAGTTGTATGCACGCCTGGTAGAGGTCAACCATATACGTGCAAACATTGAAGCAGAATTAGCGAATTCTAAAAGCGAACTATCGAAAGCGTCCAACTCCGCCGTGATGGGCGAGCTATCCGCCGCCATTGCTCACGAAATTAGCCAACCCTTATCCGCGATGGAAAATAACGCCAAGGCTAGCCTGAATTGGTTAAAGATGGATCCGCCGAATGTGGAGTATGCTATCGCCAGTTTAGAAGACATAAGCTTGGATGCCACTAGAACGGCTGAAATCGTCCAAGGGCTCAGATCGCTTGCTAAAAAGGCATCACCGGATTTGAGCCCCGTAAACTTGAGCTTGGTAATTCGAGATGTTTCACGCTTAACATCGAACGAACTTTTGAGCAATAATGTTGAACTCATCCTTTTCCTACAACCAGACTGTATTGTAATGGCAGACGCATTGCAATTACGCCAAGTATTTTACAACTTGGTGATGAATGCAAATGAAGCCTTGAAAGGATACACGAGGACGGACAGAAAAATTGCGATTACGACACGCTCCTTTAGCGAGTATGTGGAGATCTCAGTCGACGATAATGGCCCAGGCATTGACAAGGCAAACATAGAAAGCGTATTCGAACCATTTTTTACAACCAAGTCCACAGGCTTAGGAATGGGTCTATCCATTTGCAGATCGGTAATCGATGCACACGGAGGCACTATCACGATAGACACTAACGAATACGGTGGATGCAGAATTGGAATCACCTTCTGTGTGAGCTCACTAACAGAATAGTAATGACGTTTTCCTTTTGACCCTGTCAGTAGAAAAGTTACCCGCTTGGCTCTTGCATCTAGAGCCAAGCGTGTCCTGACGTCCCGTTTTAAGCTTTACGTGCTCAAGCACAACTATCCAATAAAAGCATGAAGACAATCGTTAGCTTTGGCGGAAATCACCTTCCATCCGAAATCAACGGCGGCTCGAAGGCAGCGACTTGGTCACTGTTAGTGATCGTAGTGCGATCTGACGCCGTTGAAAGCGTGATACATCTAAGGGCAACGATCATGCTTTCAAACCGACATTTATTACAGCAACTCCCTCATAGCGACGACATCCTTCAGCATTTGGCCATGGGCACGAAAGAAGCTTTGACCCCTGAAAAGTCACTCACCGCCTCTTCGACCTTATGAAACTCTACGAGACGCATGATTGGGCACCCGGAGAACGACCTGCGTTCCCAGGGTCTCCGTCCACACCAGTACATCCTACCAGTAAGCGTTTCGCCTTCGGCGCAGTAGGAATGCTCGTGGGAATTACTGGTGGTCTTGGGAATGCGCTGGTTACGGTGAACATACCTTATCTGCAGGGTACGCTTGGGGCTACAACTGCCGAAATGGCTTGGCTGCCAGCAGCCTATGTGATGACCAACATCACGATTAACCTTCTCGTTGTGAAGTTTAGACAAAGGTTTGGTTTGAAGGCCTTCACCGAGGTTTTTTTATGCCTATATGCCCTCGTGGCATTCGCGCACTTATTCGCCAATTCTCTTGAGTCCGCCATCGCGGTACGCGCGGCGCATGGGATGGTAGGTGCGGCATTAACAAGCTTGAGCTTGTATTACATGGTTCAGGCGTTTCCATTTAAATGGAGACCCCGCGCGCTCGTACTCGGTGTCGGCTCAACGCAACTAGCACTACCACTTGCCAGGGTATTCTCACAAGAACTCTTACAAATTGGTGAGTGGAAAGGCCTGTATTTTTTCGAACTGGGCCTGTGCTTAACTACCTTAGGTTGCGTATTTCTATTAAGGCTGCCGCCTAGCGATAGATATAAAACTTTCGAACCGCTCGACTTCCTCACATTTTCGTTGCTCGCCCCTGGATTCGCGCTTCTTGTATCAGTACTCGCACTCGGTAGAGTTGACTGGTGGCTTGAGGAAGTGTGGATCGGCTGGGCGCTTGTAGCTTCTATCGCTCTGATTTCCACTGGATTATGCATTGAACACAATCGCATCAATCCGATGTTGATGACGCGCTGGTTGGGAAGCGGCCCAATATTTCGTCTGGCACTAGCTATTCTGCTCATTCGCATGGTGACCTCTGAGCAATCAACCGGGGCGGTTGGTTTCATGCAGTATCTGGATCTCAGCAGCGATCAATTGAACCAACTTTACTACGTGATGCTAGTTGGCAGTATCACCGGATGGGTAGTGAGCGCGTTGACAGTCAACCCACCTCACCTTTTTAAGCCCATGGCCATATCTCTCGCTCTAATGGCTACCGGCTCCATAATGGACACGTTCTCATCGAGTATCACACGTCCTGAACAACTGTACATCTCACAATTTTTACTTGCGTTTGGCTCAATGTTTTTCTTAGGGCCAGCACTTTTAATGGGAACAAAAAATGTTCTCAACGCCCCGCAAAACTATATTAGTTTTATCGTGATGTTCGGAATCACTCAAAATCTAGGAAACCTCACTGGGGCTGCGCTACTGGGAACTTGGCAAACGCTTAGGGAAAAATATCACTCTAGTTATCTGACCGATGCAATATCACTTCAAAACCCGCTTGTTGCAGACCGCCTAAGGAACTCTCAAAGTATCTTATCATTACATGTGCCGGGATCCCTAGAGCAACATATTGAAGGCATGCGAATACTGGCTAACGCTGTAGCACGGGAAAGCAACATTATGGCTTATAACGACACTTTCGCATTGATAGCGATAGTAGCACTTATAACTCTTTCCTGGATAACCATTCGAGGAGCACAGGTGCAGACCGGTAACAACTTGAAATCACTCTTCATGAAGCTAAAAAAATGACGACCGAGACGACTACTACAGCAATTGCAGCGATGAATGGAGATCGCTCTCAAGCGTCGCCGCAGGTTATTGAGGAGAGATTACCCCATGCCAAAGCATTATCAGCGGGGTTGTTCGCCATCGTCGCGCTAATTGGTATCTCGATAGTCCTGTACGCTTGGGAACTCCCGCCTTTTTCCTCTGCAATCGAAAGTACCGAAAACGCAGAAATCCAAGGTTACGTCACTTCTATCAGCCCTGAGCTTTCGGGTTACGTATTCGAGGTTCCCGTTCAGGATTTCCAATATGTCAAAGAGGGAGACTTGCTTGTACGACTCGACGACCGCATCTACGCCCAACAATTGAATAGGGCCAACGCGGAGCTGGATTCTCAGCGGGCATCACTAGAAAACAATCTCCAAGACCAAGCGATTGCTAAAGCAACAATACAGCAAAACTACGCATCTGTCAGAAACGCCAAAGTTCAGGTTGATAAAGCCAATGCCGATTTGAAACGTAGCCAAGCACTGATAGTTGACGGGTCTATCTCAAAACAGAACTTTGACGACTCTCAAGCAGCGCAATCTCAAGCGCAAAGCACTTACGAGCAAACCAAAGCCGCGCTCAGTATTGCAGAGGAAAGGCTCAAAGCCGCTGTTATCCAACGTAACGGCGTCCTCGCCGCCGTTGAGACTGCTACTGCGAATGTCAAGCTTGCCGAGGTCAACCTATCAAATACCAGAATTACAGCCCCTCGCGACGGCGAACTCGGGCAGATCGGCGTGAGATTGGGTGCATGGGTAAACTCAGGGAGTCAACTAATGAGCCTCGTACCGTCAGATCGATGGGTAATCGCGAATATGAAAGAAACGCAGATGGTTAATGTACGTATAGGTCAACTTGCCACTTTCACGGTCGACGCATTCAATCACAGAGAGCTTACTGCGCGGGTGGAGCAAATTTCACCAGCGACTGGATCGCAGTTCGCATTATTACAGTCAGATAATGCCACCGGCAATTTTGTGAAAATTGCTAAACGAATTTCAGTTCGTTTGAAAATCGATGATAACCAGCCTGCCATCAAATATGTTAGACCGGGGATGTCGGTTGTGGTGAGAATTAATACTCGCTCGGTAATCGATGCAGGATCAAGTTCAAGAACAAACCGCGATAGAGACGTTACAGCGTCTGCTGCACATATACCAATTGTAAATTCACAGCAACCCTAACTTAAACCCAGTGAGTAATCGTCATGCACAATCAACCAACGACTCGTACCTCTTTGCCTTTAGAAACAAACCCACAACTTAAAAAGGATGGATTCATTCACAACAAACCTGAAATTGGCACCCAACTTAGCGTACTACTATCCGACATTTTTACGTTATACATCAAGACCAAAAGTTTTCATTGGCACATGTGCGGCCCTCATTTCAGGGACTATCACCTGATGCTGGATGATCAAGCGACTCAGCTTTTTGAGATGACTGACGCCGTAGCCGAGCGGGCTCGCAAAATTGGACAACAGACTATTAAGACGGTGGAGCAAATCGTCAGCCTCTCACGTCTGCAGAGCAGCGATGGAACCGCTACAGACGCCTCAACCATGACCAGTGAGTTGCGTAACGATAATGAACGCTTGGCTGCGTATATGAGAGTACTGCACTCATTGACTTCAGACTCCAATGATCTTTCTACCACGAGCCTGTTGGAAGAATGGGTTGATCAGGCCGAAGAGCGCGCTTGGTTTTTGGCAGAAATTACTGCAGCAGGTGAAAGCAATGCTCACCCCTGATGAAAAAAAAATTGTAAAGGCCACCGTTCCGTTGCTTGAAACAGGTGGCGAAGTTTTGATCACTTATTTTTATAATAAACTGTTGGCTGAGCATGCTGAAGTCCGCCCTCTCTTCAACCAAGCGCATCAAGCTACCGGTGACCAGCCTAGAGCGTTGGCAAACGGCGTGCTCATGTACGCTAAACACATCGATCACCTGGACGAACTAAGCGAGCTCGTAACCCGCATCATCAATAAACACGTAGCGCTGCAAGTTCAGGCTGAACACTACCCCATTATTGGCGAATGCCTGCTTGCTGCTATCGAGGATGTGTTGGGTGCAGAGACCGCGACGCCGGCGGTCTTGAAAGCCTGGAGCGCGGCTTACGGGCAACTCGCTCAGATGTTGATTGACGCAGAAAGTAAACGGTACCAAGCCAACGCAGCGCTGCCGGGGGGCTGGACAAGTGGCAGAGACTTTTACCTTTCTCGTCGAGAGACAGAAAGCAGTGAGATCACCTCATTTTATTTCAAGCCGGTGGATTTTCATCCGATTATCGTTGCCAAACCTGGACAATACATCGGAATCAAGCTGTTCATAAACGGCGAAGAGCATCGTCGCAATTACTCCTTGTCGAAGCTCAGCGATGGGATTGAGTACCGCATCAGCGTTAAACGAGAAAAACAGGGTAAGGTTTCGAACTTTCTGCATGACGAGCTCAAGCTAGGAGAGGTTGTTCAGCTGTTCCCTCCATCAGGAGAGTTTGTACTTACAGCAGAAGCTCGTCCTTTAGTCCTTCTGAGCGCGGGCGTCGGCATTACCCCTACCTTGCCAATGCTGAGTCGTGCTTTGGAGCAACACCGACAAGTGCTATTCATTCATTGCGCGCGGAACGCCTCGGTGCAAGGTTTCGCAAGAGAGATCGCGGATGCGGCTTTGTGCTCAACATTGCTGACTACCCGAGTCTGCTACAGCGAGCCGTTGCCTGAAGGGCAATTCTGCGACTTCGTAGGCCATCTGGGGCGGCCACAGCTTGCCGATTGGCTCGCACCGTTGCGTGCTGCAAAGGTTTATCTGTTGGGGCCGCCGCTTTTTATGTCCGCAATGCGCAAGATCTTGCTGGATATCGGAATTGCACCCACAGATATCCATTACGAGTTCTTCGGCCCTGCTAGAGCGATCGAAGGCAACGATCCGTAGACGCGCATTAACGTGCGGCAGGCAAAAAAGCTGGACTGTTCACGGGCTCTCTGAGTCTGAACTGCTGATCCGTTTATATGAAAGGATCCATAAAGACCGAGCAAAAAAATTCGAGAGATTCGGGTATAAATATGTTTAGGAATACCGCAAAAACAGAAAATATTTCTCTCAAGAATAAAGTTGCGGAGCTTGAGACATATAACACCTTTCTTGAGTGTAGAAATATGGTGGCTATACTGGATGATGCCGGCCGCATAAAAGAATCTAACCAAGCGTTCAAAGACTTTGTAGAATTTCACCTCACTGGCCATCCCCCCTCTATATTAAATCTGGCGCGTCAAGCGGCGAGCGAAACGAGTGCCTCCACACCTCACCTTAAAATAGAGGGTTATCAAACAACGATTTCCCTTCCACGACCTCATGGAGATAGCCGCTGGATTCATGCAACATTAATCGACACACCGGCAGACCAAGCGGTAACGATCACGTATTCGTGGGTAGAGAAATCACTGATCAAATTGAAGAACGCGCCAAAACCTTTAGTTATATACAGGCATTACTAAGATCTACCGCAGTGATTGAGTTTGATATCAATGGCCATGTATTGACTGTCAACGCCCTGTTTCTTGAGGCTATGGATTATACGGAAAACGAAATTCGGGGCCAGCATCACAGGATGTTTTGCGACCCAACTGAAACCACGAGCGCTGATTACCAGCGGTTTTGGGAAACCTTGCGATCAGGACGATTCATTGCACAACGATTCAAACGGATCGATAAACAAGGCAATGTCGTCTGGTTGGAAGCGAGTTACGACCCTATTCGTGATGCGAACGGAACATTAGCTCGTATCGTGAAATTTGCATGGGTTGCCACGAGCGAGGTGAGTAAGGAAAAGACTATTCGCCAAGCCGCCCTGATGGCATTGGAGACATCATGTTCAGCTGAAGATACCGCCGCTCAAGGTTCATCCGTGCTTGCTCAAACCGCGGATCTCATGAGCAACATCGCTCAGGGTATGAAGGTGATGCATGAAAAAATCGACGCTTTGAACAATCAGAGCAAGGTCATCGCAGACATAACAAAGAACATAGCGGGAATAGCTTCGCAGACAAACTTACTGGCGCTGAACGCAGCGATTGAAGCGGCGCGAGCTGGCTCCAGCGGTCGCGGTTTTGCAGTCGTCGCTGATGAGATCAAACGCCTAGCTCAGGTGACCACCGACTCAACGAAACAAATAACGAACGTCGCCACTGCAAACCAAGCATTGGTCACTGAGGCATTCGATCTCATGCGAACCAGTAAGGCCCATGCGGATAGTGGCGTGAATCTCGTCAATCAAGCTGAAGGCGTACTTCAGAATATTCAATGAGGAATCAACAATCTCGTCCAGGCAGTGCAGCAACTGTCCTCACAAATGCAGCCTAGCGCTGCTTCGAAATTCTGACTGAGTCATCAACTGATTCTGGGTAACGAGCAAAACGTTGCTCCCTCTGTTGGTGGCTATTCAGTTTTAGGTCATGACCCTATGCTTTTTTTACTTCGATGTATCTCGTGGAGCACATCGTATCAAGATTGAGGAGTTTTCCTTCCCTAGTCTAAGCGACGTACCCAAAATGTTGGCCGAAGTGGATAGTAAGTTGGGCGAACAGCGTGTTAACGCACATCAGTACAAGATCTCGCTTGCCTCAACAGCTAGAAACTCCTCGTACAAGTTGAAATTGGCATTCCTGTCCGGGCGACCTAGGTGTGCCTATCAGCAGTCAAGCTTCGACCGGCCAGCATTCATCGACACAAGGAGCCTTTATGACTACCGTATTAGCGTCAGCCAAACGTGCTAACAGTACAGATACTTACCGCGATCTTTTGGACAAATTGACAAAGATCTGCGGTTCGAAACACGTGCTGACTGATGAAAGCAAAACAAAACGATTTCGCACCGGCTTCCGATTCGGTAATGGCAAGGCTCTTGCGGTGGTACGTCCTGGGAGTCTTGTTGAACAGTGGAGAACCTTAAAAGCTTGCATGGAAGCCGACGTTATCGTTATTGGCCAAGCCTCAAACACTGGCCTGACCGGCGGCTCTACACCTGATGGCGATGACTACGATCGGGAAATCGTCATTATCAGCACTACACGCATTAAAAAAATCTACCTGATTGAAAATGCTACTCAGGTGATCTGCCTGCCTGGTGCGACACTAGATCAACTGGAACAAGCTCTCTTGCCCTTGGGTCGGGAACCTCACTCGGTTATTGGGTCAAGCTGCATCGGAGCTTCAGTTTTTGGTGGTATCTGCAATAACTCGGGTGGATCTCTGGTTCAACGCGGCCCGGCTTACACCCAAATGACCGTCTATGCGCGTGTTACCGATGAAGGAACGCTCGAACTGGTAAATCACCTTGGGCTAAATTTCGATTGCTCAGAGGAAGAGCTTCTAGCGCGCCTCGATGAAGGCAAATTCAGCGATGCCGACATTATCCACAATGACAGCGTGTGCCACGACCATAACTATGTCGAACATGTTCGCCAAGTTGAAGAGTCTACACCTGCTCGGTTTAACGCAGATCCGAATCGGCTTTTCGAATCATCAGGCTCAGCCGGTAAGGTGATGGTTTTCGCGGTGCGTCTGGATACCTTCGTTGCTGAAAAAGGCGCCAAAGTATTTTACATCGGAACCAACAAAACTGATGAATTGACCGATATTCGCCGTGCTGTTCTAGCTGACTTCCAGCACTTGCCCATCTCGGGCGAGTATCTCCATCGGGATGCTTTCACCGTCGCTGAAAAGTACGGAAAGGATACCTTCTTACTGATCCACTTCCTAGGCACCTCTCGATTGCCAGGTCTATTTGCTATCAAAGCCAAGTTTGATAACTTTTTCTCAAGACTACCTTTCTTACCCTCGAACTTCACTGATCGTGTCATGCAATTTGCGAGCACTCTGTTTCCGAGCCATCTTCCGAAACGCTTGAAGGAGTATCACCAATCTTACGAGCATCACCTGCTGCTAAAGGTGAGTGCAGAGGGTGCAGAAGAAGCGCGCGTCTTCCTGAAAAATTACTTCAACAATGGCAGCGGTGGATATTTTGAATGTAACGAGGAAGAGGGCGAAAAGGCATTTTTACATCGGTTTGCAGCGGCTGGCGCAGCTAATCGATATCGTGCAGTTCACACAAAGACAGTGGAAAATATCCTGGCATTGGATATCGCACTTCCCCGTAACGAGCGTGACTGGTTCGAGCATCTTCCAGCGGAAATTGAGAAACCAATTATGCTAAAGCTGTACTACGGCCATTTCCTCTGCCACGTTTTCCATCAGGACTACATCATACAGAAAGGCCATGACCCGATGGCTCTGGAACATCAGATGTGGAAGTTACTTGATGAGCGCGGCGCTGAGTATCCGGCCGAACACAACGTGGGTCACTTGTACTACGCCAAACCCGCTTTGAAAGAACACTACCAAACACTGGATCCTTGCAACTGCTTTAATCCTGGCATTGGTCACACGTCCAAATTGGCATTCTATAGAGATGCTTCCGGCCAGACAGCCAAATCTGCGGGCACCGTTAAACAGCTTAAAGCCGCTAATCCAAGCTGATTCCTGACCATATCGACCATCTACTTGTACCATCGAACATAGTTGGCGGAACTTCAGTTCCGCCAGCCGATCGAGGATCAACCATATGCCCTTGCTCGAAATCGATATCCCTGTGTCTTTAAAAAAAGCACTGGATAAACATGCGACTCAAAAAAATGAGCCAACTGACCAAATAATCAATAACGCACTGGCTCAGTATCTTGAATTGCCATTGCATACACTTTTTCAAGTTTCCACGTCTGGGGCACTTGTCGCTGGAGTATATAGCGGAATGGTAGCGGTAGATACGCTCCTCCAGCATGGAGACTTTGGCCTAGGCACTTTTGCCAGCCTTGATGGTGAAATGGCGGTAATGGAAGGAAAGGTTTATCAAATTCGTGGCAACGGAAAAGTCACCATTGCCCCTGACGACGCCCTCGCCCCCTTTGCCGTCGTGACACGCTTCAAACCTCAGAAAGACCTCACCATCGGTCAGGTACAAAGTCTCTCCCAACTAGAAGAAATGTGCGACGCGCATAGCCCCTCAGAAAACCTCTTCTATGCATTCCGTATCGATGGTCACTTTGCGCAAGTTCATACGCGAGTTGTGAATCCACCTTCGAAAGGTACACGTCTGGCCGATGCTGCAAAATCTCAAACAGAGTTCCGTTTCTGCAATATCGAAGGATCACTCATAGGAATTTGGTCGCCGAGTTTCTCCAGCGCTTTCAGCGTTCCTGGGCACCACTTCCATTTCCTGTCAGCCGACCGTCAGCACGGCGGGCACTTGCTCGATTGCGCCTCCTTCGGCCCGCTGCGGTTGCAGATGGAGGAGTTGAATGACTTTCACCTGGCGCTCCCTGAGACCCAAGAGTTTCTGACTGCTGACCTCTCCAAGGACAGCAGTGCAGAGCTCGCTTACGCCGAAAAATCACACTAGGACATTTAAAATGAGCGATAACCAATTCCCAACTCAAAATGGTGCGCAACTCGTTGTCAAAATGCTCCAGGAACAAGGCGTTACTCATGTATTTGGCATTCCAGGAGCCAAGATCGATGCTGTATTCGACGCGCTGCTCGACTCTCCCATCAAGACGATCGTCACTCGCCACGAGCAAAACGCGGCTTTCATCGCCGGTGGTATCGGCCGCATGACAGGCAAGGCAGGGGTCGCGATTGCAACGTCAGGCCCTGGCGTATCGAACTTGGTTACAGGTCTCGCTACAGCTAACTCTGAAGGTGATCCAGTAGTCGCCATCGGAGGAGCTGTCGGCCTGTCCGACACATTGAAACAGATACATCAAACAATGGACGCAGTTGCGATCCTCAAGCCGGTCACTAAATTCAGTGCCACTGTGCAGTCACCATCAGCGATTGGCGAAGTATTCTTGAACGCCTTCAGGGCTGCGGAGTCTGGACGCCCCGGCGCCTCGTTCATTAACCTCCCTAAGGACATACAAGCAGCCCCGTGCCCATTTAATGTCCTCAAGTCTCCGACACATTTCGGCCCAGGTCTGGCAGATGCTGACGCCATTGCCGAAGCTGCACGGTTGATCAACCGTGCAGAAAACCCAATTGTTCTATTGGGTCTGTCAGCTAGCAAACCTGCAAACGCCGAGGCACTTAGGCAGTTCATTGATCAAAGCAACTTACCCGTGGTTGGCACCTTTCAAGCTGCAGGCGCTATCTGTGCTCATCAGTTCGAAAATTTTGGTGGCCGAGTTGGTCAATTGGCAAACCAACCAGCCGACCGTTTACTCGACACAGCGGATCTGGTGATCACTGTAGGTTACGACCCTGTCGAATACGGCCCGTCGGATTGGAACGGCAAGAACACACGCGAGATTATCCATATCGACGCCCTGCCGGCGGACATCGACAATCACTATTGCCCGAGCGTAGAGCTGACGGGTGACATCGCTCGGACGCTGTCGGTTTTGACCGGACAGATTCTTCGTCACGACCGTAATGCTTTGTCCGCAAATGTATTGATTTCCATCCAAAGCGATCGCGCTCAGCTTCAACTGATGGCCGCAAACATGCACGGCAGTCCCGTCCATCCTCTGCGTCTGGTTTACGAGTTGCAGAAGCTACTCACAGACGACACCACGCTGTGCTTGGACATGGGTTCTTTCCATCTGTGGATCGCGCGCCACCTCTACACCTTCCGCGCTCGACAAGTCTTGATTACCAATGGCCAACAGACACTCGGAGTCGCGCTGCCTTGGGCAATTGCAGCATCAATTGTGCGTCCCTCTGAAAAAGTACTTTCTATTTCTGGGGACGGAGGCTTTCTCTTCTCGTCGATGGAGCTTGAAACAGCGGTGCGCCTCAAGTCCAACTTGGTACATATGGTTTGGATCGACGGGACTTATGACATGGTTGCCGTGCAAGAGAAAGCCAAATATGGCCGCTCCTCTGGTTGCGATTTCGGGCCGGTGGATGTCGTACTTTATGCCCAGGCAATGGGTGCTACAGGCTTGATGATCCGCCATCCGGATGAGATCGGTGCGGTGATGCGCCAGGCTATGGAAATTCCCGGGCCGGTCGTTGTCGGCGTTCATGTTGACTATCGCGACAACCACAAGCTTTTTGAAATGGTTCGCGGCGACGCTAGCTGCTGATGTCTTTCCCAATGATTAGCTTCTGAGGTGTGCCATGGAACTCACGGCGCTATTACTGTCGCGGATTCAATTCGCGTTCACAGTTTCGTATCACATAATTTTTCCATCTTTAACGATTGGTATCGCTGCCTGGCTGACTGTTCTCGAAGCCGTTCATCAGTACACCGGTAAGGAGGTGTATCGACGGGTCTTCGACTTCTGGTTGAAGATATTTGCCGTAGCGTTCGGAATGGGCGTTGTTTCAGGCATCGTTCTGGGCTTCCAATTTGGTACGAACTGGAGTGAACTTTCTCGCGCATCAGGGCCCATCCAGGGGCCGCTACTTGCCTATGAAACATTCACCGCGTTCATGCTCGAAGCGTCCTTCTTTGGCGTGCTGCTGTTTGCTCGATCTCGGGTAAGGCCGGGCTTCTATCTGTTTTCAACGGGCATGGTCGCCCTTGGAACGACGCTGTCAGCGTTCTGGATCATGGTCAACAACAGCTGGATGCAGCATCCCGTAGGCTACGAAGTGGTTAATGGGCAGTTCGTTCCAACGGACTGGGCAGCTATTGTCTTCAGCCCTGTAGTTTGGGTTCGCTTCCCGCACATGCTTTTCGCATCCTATCTGACCGGGGCATTCTGCGTGGCAGCTACGGGCGCGTGGTATGCACTTCGACGATTCTCGATGCCGGAAGCTAAAGTCATGTTGCGCATGGGTCTGTATCTCGCTGCGATTTTGATGCCCATCCAACTCCTTTTTGGCCACCTCGTCGGTGACTATGTCCACGATTATCAACCCGTAAAATTCGCAGCGATCGAAGGCCGTTGGCACGATGAGCAACCCGCCTCCGAGGTGCTTTGGGCATGGCCGGATGAAGACTTGGAGAAAAACAATTTCGAGATCTCCATCCCCGTGCTTGGAAGCCTTATTGCCACCATGACAACTGATTCAAAAGAGGTTGGTCTCACCAACTTTCCGAAAGATGGGCGCCCGCCAGTTCTCCTGTCGTTCCTCACTTTTCGGCTTATGGTCGTACTGGGTCTATTGATGCTTTTTATCGCCTGGGTCGGCTCTTTCCTCGCGCGTAAAGGTCGGTTGGCAGAAAATCGGTTAATGCTTTGGGCTGTGTTCTTCGGCTTTCCAATGCCATTTATTGCCATTATCACCGGCTGGTTTACGGCAGAGGTTGGGAGGCAGCCATGGACAGTCTATGGACTGATGCGTACCGCTAATTCGGTTACGCCGACTCTTACAGTAGAAGCGGCGAGCACGTCGCTGATCATCTTTTGCCTGGCTTACGCGATCATCTTCAGCTTCGGGACATTCTACATCCACAAGTTGCTGCGGATCGGCCCGAAGAGCGTTGACGATGAATCGTCTCCCCCTATGCCAAACCGACCACTCGGCGCCGGTATGGGTAACGTGAACATTACAGTTTAAAGGCTGAGAGGAGCTCACCATGATCACTTACTGGGCCGCAGTTCTTGCCATCAGTATCTTGCTGTACGTAGTTCTCGATGGATTCGACTTGGGTGTTGGAATGCTATTTGGCACCACTTCAGATGAAGACCACCGTCAGTCAATGCTTTCATCTATTTCGCCTGTTTGGGACGGCAACGAGACCTGGTTAGTCGTGGCCGGCGTAACCCTTTGGGGAGCATTTCCGCCTGTATACGCAGCCGCCCTTTCCGCTTTTTACATACCTGTCTCGCTCATGTTGGTAGGACTGATCTTCCGGGGTGTGTCTTTTGAGTTCAGATCTCACGCACACCGTTCGCGCTGGGTATGGACGCTCGGCTTGTTCTTCGGATCGCTATGCGCTGCGTTTATGCAAGGCGCAATGGTGGGTTCGCTAGTGGAAGGTTTACCCGTCGTCAACGGGCGATTCGCCGGCGATGCAATGACTTGGCTTAGTCCTTTTTCCGTGTTGTGCGGAATCTCTCTTTGCTTCGGTTACACGTTATTAGGCGCAGGGTGGGTTGCACGAAAATGTGTAGGTAAAGCGCGTTCAAAAGCACTTTCACTCGCCCCACGCCTTGCTGGGATTACTCTGATTCTAGTATTTATACTTTTTGCACATGCACTTATAAGCAACTTGAGGATCATGGATCGATGGATTGACCGTCCTATTCTGTTTGTTGTACCTGTAATTGCCGCAGCGGCCTACTGGGTCATTCTGTCAGGCTGCAAGCGGGACAACGATCGCTCACCGTTCAACGGCACAGTGCTGCTCTTCATTTGTGCTTATGCGATGTTTGCGATCTCCTTCTGGCCCTACATGATCCCGTTCAGTATTACCCTTCAGGAAGCAGCTTCGCCTACATCCAGCCTGCGATTTATGTTTTGGGGAGCCGGGCTTGTTGTCTTCCCTCTGATGCTTATCTATACAGCATGTAGTTATTGGGTCTTTAAAGGGAAGTCCGTTATTCACCACCACTGATCCATCTCTGCAGCAAACATCGTCGCCACAAAATAGATGCCCAAAGCCAATTTATCCAGCAATAACTAGCAATGGGTAATCCGCGCTAGTTATTGCTGAGCCAGAGGATTACGTTATGAAAAGCTCGCTAACGTTCTTGACTGCATATAGCCTCGCTATTCTTTGCGCAGCTTGTGTAGCGCTCGCCACAGTCGATGGGCATATATCGATGCCTAAAGAGGGCTCGACCGTGGTACCTGCAAAAAACACTATCGCCTCACTCAAGGGTCAATAGCGTGCGTAATTTTGTATACATGTGCTTCTTTTTAATGACCCTTCGCCCATAGATTCGTTGTTTAAAAAATCTTTACTCTCACCATCGACCAAGCATTAACGTCAAGCCATTCAATCTCACTCAGAGATAGCCCGACAATGCGGTCGGTAGTAGCAAAGCGCTATATAACTGCTACAGCTCCTATCTTAAGTACATAGACCAACCGCTTCAAAAGGAGACGAACATGCAAAAACTGATTTGCGCTATCACGGTACTCGCTGCACTTTCAGGGTGCGCTACGACCACGACGGGAGCGAAGCCTGCCAATCAAAATCTGAAGGTCAGCCAGGGCGCGAAGCCTATACAAGACAAAGACATTCCCATCGTCGACTACAAATACGGTATGCACCTAGATGTAGCCAAGGTAATTTCCATGACAGATATCAGCAAAGATGAAGGTCTCGTACCTGTCACTATGAAATATGCTGACAGTCAGGGGAACATTCACAAAGTTCGAGTGATCGAATACGCTGATGACACTCTGCCTCAACATGAACGATGAACATAAAGGCTAAGCCGACTAAATGGTGCTGCAGACAGACCGGTGATCCCGCTTTTAGACAATCTACTCGTCCTGAATAACCACCATATCAGTAATTTGAGGTGTATGCGCTCGCCATTACAATGGCCCCGATGTCGCGACATCGGGGCCATTCTTTACGGTTATCAAGAGCGATAAAGATTGTCCCCCGCCTCCCCCTCGATTTGCTGGGATATCAGAGCCCGAGTAAATCGCTGACCCTGGCACCAAAACGTGGTAGAAATACTTCAGCTCCGTCAACAAACCCGCATGGCGTGCCCGCTCCCGAAACGTCATTTAAACAGCCGTGCTCAATCAAAAGTAAGAGGCGGCGTAACGACCCTGACTCCGATGCTCGCAGACCACCGGGGAAGCCTTGCTAAACTGATTGGGGAGATTAAGACCGACTGAACGCTTGCTGGCCTGACAAAGCACATCCCCTGGTTAACCAAAGCGAAGTGCGGTAAATCTGATCCGAACAAAATTCTGGGAAAAGAGGTTGGCCAGGGTGGGACGATTGGGGCTCCAACTCAATCGGAATTCACGGGAAAGTGCAGACGGAATGGCTGCCCTTGAATGACGCCGGCTCCAGTTCAACACTCCCACCAAGTGCGGACATGACCAGCTTACAAATAGCGAAATCCATACCAGGGCCCCAGCGGTCACTAGAGCCGAATCCCGATACCGCTCGTTGGCGCTCAGCAACTGTACTACTTGCAGTGCTCGCTGCCGCACACAGTTCAATTTGCCGCCCAACCACCGCAACCTAAAGTCGCAATACGGCGCTTTGAGCCTGCTCTTGGGGAATGAGCTTCAGCGTACTGATAATTAATGTACACAAAGCGAACTGAAGATAGGCAGCGGGAGCGGTGAGGTAGCAACCACGACTGAGTGAGGTTGGAAGCTGAATTCTTCGTCTCGACATTTCGGGCATTGAAAGCGCAGGCGCGTCTTCGACTGCATCATGCAGCTCGACTCGCTCCGACTGACCAGTTGCTAACCTGGCGACTTTCCGCAGTAACTTGATGACGTTGGCAACTCTTTTGGCGTCGGCGCTGACGCTTTCCGAACGGTAATGACCTCGTCTAGTTTCCCGGATGGTTTTTTATCCAGCGAAAACTTGCGGAGGCGTTAGCAGAAATGCTCAGTAAAGGTTGGCATATTTTGCTAACCAACGAATCAATCAACTCAGGCAGCAGGGAGGTCAACGCGGCGGATACGGACGAGGAAAAGAGCACTGGAGCATTTTTTGAAAGAGGGGGCGAGGTTTGCTTTTGGCGTAATCGGCCGTCGATTCCCAGCAAACACCGTCGTCAGGCCTAAGACATTTGCATCCACGTCATCCCCTCAAAATGCGAAGCGATGCGCTCCATCGTAGTCGAAGTGTAATTATAGAAAAAATAAATTCAGCACTGACGGTGCCATGGCCGTCTTGTGCACGATGTTGGCAGCTCTAATCCCACGTGACAGGTGCTAGTCATTACCAGAAAAGAGAATCGCAACATTCGTTTTAGTCAACAGAAAGGGATAGATTCGAAAACTTGATGGAAGTATCGGGATCATAATAAGCAATCGCCGTCGAATGAAAATTTTATGAATTGCCCAGCGACACGGAATGCAAGGGGAGGCATTGGTAGGCAGCTAGATGAGCAGGAGCTTGCTTCAGACGAAAGGGATAGCTGGTAAGTGATTGAATCAGCCCGGCCGGGAAGCACACTCGGCAACCTACATTATCTTTACAGTTTTGCGCCGGTGAGCTTTGAGCACTCTAAGCGAGATCGATTCTCAAGCGGGTATTGAACCGCTGAGTTCGATGATACGTCCCGCAGCTACGTCTTTTGCGATGACGCTCAGGCGCTCCTCCTCTCGCTGGAATGTATTGATCATCCGGTACAATGCCTGGGCATCAGGATCATTTCCAACCTGTTTCAAACGGCCTGCAATCCTCACTAATTCCACTCCAGACCATTTCAGTTCAGCGGCGAGCCCTTCCAGGTCTCTGCGTAAGTTCTGCGTGCGACTCATCATAGCCATTATCCCTGGGATTATATCGTCTTTAGTGCTGGTGAGCATGCGCACTAGAGGCGCCACACGGCAGCTTTACTCGGCACAACTGCAGAGTGAATAGAATACCAACTTCTACACGCGTAGTTAAAATTGACAAATAAGGGAATTTCTCACAGCTGCATAAATCTGTACTCTCACGCAACATAACCGAACTCAATGTGCAAGAGCTGATTTCAACACACTCTAATTCCTCGCACGGGGATGAGCGACTCCTAATCACACCGATCTATAGCGCCTAAATATCCTAGAAAATCCAAACCATCAGAATAACGGTTTCACTCCGCCTAGTAGGTGCACATTCCATCTGATCCGTTTGCGTCCAAGAACGGCCCATTAGCACGCATGGCGAAATGAAACTACCGCGACTCAGATGTAATATATTTATGTGCGAATGACTGTCTACCTTTTGACCAAGCTCTCCTTTTATGACTTTCAGAAGGTTACCGCGAGAGTCCTTCCCTTCATGAATCCAATTATTTGATTGATTAACCCCCGCTGCAACCGCTACCAACAACCTCGTACTCCAAGATATGGCGCTTACCTTGCGAGTCCTCATAGACCATTTGTTTCGTTACAACACCGCACACATCAGGCGCCTCCGTTTCGGAAATAACTTTCGCAACATCAAGGTGCTCTGAATAGTTATATTGCTCAACAGGTATTTTTTTCTCCAAACTAGCCGCACTCCCCTCTGCCAGCACGACATTATTCAAACCAAAAAGAACGAAAATCACAGCTAAAAACTTCATAAGTATTACCTCTTAAGTAAAATATTCAAATCAGGCTATCCAAATAAAACCAGAGAACTATCGGTGCTTTTGGTAAACCATACGAAACGTTAAGAACTCTATCGCCGGCCGGCTTGACAGCCGACGGCTTAAACCGTCGACTGTGCAAGCATGTGATATGACCGTCCCTTCTGATTGAAAGACGTCAATGGCAATAACAATCACCCATTGATGCAGCTGTCGCGCAGATGAGGAAACACGTGCAACGGTCACAGTTGCAGTAGCTCGTCGAACGAACCAAGGATGCGAATGCCGCCCCTTAAGCGCGATGCACTTTCAGCGACTAACGGCTCGAAGCAAGAAATGCGTTGCCTGGGGAGGCCTCTTTTATTATTGCTTAGCCCAACCGCTCGATTGCAGCTGCTACGCCAGCGCCATACTCCGGATCAGCCTTGGTGCAATTATCGATATGACGCTGTTTCACCAATGCCGAAGCCCCATTGATAGCGCGCGCCGTGTTGTCAAACAGCGCCCGCTGTTGCGAAGGTGTCATTAAGCGAAACAGAGCGCCCGGCTGAGAGTAATAATCGTCATCGTCCTCGCGGTAGTTCCAGTTAGCAGCTGCACCGTTCAACGCCAATGAAGGTTCGGAAAAGTCTGGCTGTTCTACCCACGCACCTTTGGTATTTGGCTCGTACCCGATCATGCCGCCACCATTACCGCTGACGCGCATTTGTCCGTCTCGATGGTAGCTATTGACCGGGCATTTCGGGGCGTTAACTGGAATTTGGTGATGATTGACACCTAGGCGATAACGCTGTGCATCTCCGTAGGAAAAAAGGCGTCCCTGCAGCATTCTGTCTGGCGAGAAGCTGATGCCCGGAACCACGTTGGCCGGACTGAACGCTGCTTGTTCAACATCGTGGAAATAGTTTTCCGGGTTGCGGTTCAGTTCAAGCACTCCGACCTCGATCAACGGATAATCGGCGTGTGGCCAGACCTTGGTCAAGTCGAAGGGATGGATTCTATAGGTGCTAGCGTCTTGCTCGGGCATGATCTGAACAAACATCTTCCACTTAGGAAAATCGCCTTTTTCGATGCTGTCATACAGGTCACGTTGATGAGTTTCGCGGTCGCCGGCGACTAAGTCGGCGGCCTCTTGGTCAGTGAGATTCTCGATCCCTTGCTGGGTCTTGAGGGTGAATTTGATCCAGAACCGCTCATTCTGAGGACTAATGAAACTGAACGTATGGCTACCGAAACCGTGCATGTGGCGGTGTGATTTGGGTAGACCGCGATCGCTCATTACCACGGTGACCTGGTGCAAAGCTTCGGGTAGCGAAGTCCAGAAGTCCCAATTGTTCTCTGCGCTGCGCAGGTTAGTGCGAGGATCACGCTTTACGGCGTGGTTCAGATCAGGAAATTTCAATGGGTCGCGCAGAAAGAACACGGGGGTGTTGTTGCCAACCAAGTCCCAGTTGCCCTGCTCCGTATAAAACTTTACGGCGAAACCTCGAATATCACGCTCGGCGTCAGCAGCGCCACGCTCACCGGCCACAGTTGAAAATCGCATAAAAATGTCAGTCTTCTTGCCGACCTCTGAGAATACCCTGGCCTTGCTATAGCGACTGATGTCGTGAGTAACCGTGAAGGTACCAAAGGCACCAGAACCTTTAGCGTGCATACGTCGCTCGGGGATTACTTCGCGATCAAAATGAGCCAGTTTCTCCAACAACCATACGTCCTGCAACATTAGCGGCCCACGTGGCCCTGCAGATTGCGAGTTTTGGTTATCAACGACGGGGGCACCAGCCACTGTTGTAAGTTTGTTCATGCTCAAGCTCCGGTTTATTTGCTCTGTTATGGCAGCACAATGAGGCTCTTCGGATATAAAAAAACTGACTGTTTTTTGTTAAGCCGACAAAGACTTCATTAGGTTCAGGTATCCTGTGCCTAAACCCTGGCCCAACACGCTCAAGCGAGCTTCGACCGTACGTTCAAACAACGTGGCACAACCCTTTTCACGTGGTTCCAATGAATGAAATGCTGAGGCGTCGGCCAGCATGCACTGGCCAGCGTCCGCCAACGAATATGCCCTTCATCGAACCGCAGTGTCGCTCGACTAGCGACCAAGAGTTCTGAACTGTGCTCCTACTTGTTTTGATAGAGTCTAAAGCCGCTATACAGCGAGGCAGCAGTGTAAAGCTTCCATTTAGGGCTGCGTTTAGACGTACGATAGAAGCTCAGCAGGAGCGAATATAGTATCGACGTGCTCTGTAATAGACTCGGTAAAGTGCTGCTGGGCATGGGGCATGGTACAGATGTGCTCGCGCAGAGTTATAAAAATAGCGGTAACCACAGCACTACCCCAGAACAAACGCATTGACCGGAGACCGTTCTCTAACTATCTGCCTCATAGTATTTTCAAGCTACATGGCTGCTTTTCCGGAAAAACAGCTAAAGCAGGAATTGGTTGGAATACGCGTACAAAAAAAGGCCCAGAAGGGCCTTTTTGCAGTAACGATTACTTGGCCAACCACGACTCCACTGTCGCTGAGCCGTGTTCAGCTTTCCATTCCTTCAGCGTTTTGTGATTGCCGCCCTTGGTTTCAACGACTTCACCGGTGTGAGGGTTTTTGTAGATCTTCACCTGGCGCGGCTTTCGGCTGCCGGCTTTGGTCTCGACGGCTGGAACGCGACGCCCTACTTGCGGATCAAGCAGGTTGATCACGTCCTTCAAGCTGTAGCCGTATTTTGCGAGCAAATCACGCAGTTTGGTTTCGAATTCGATTTCTTTCTTAAGGCCAGCATCGCCCTTCAGGGCTTCGAGCGCTTGGAGCTGCTCTGCGAGGTGTTTCTCTAGTTGGCGGAATTCGGCGAGTTTTGACATGACAGACCTCAGTTAGACAATTCGCTAGGAGTATATTCGAGATCAGAGATTTACGCTAAGAGGGTTAAAATGAAACGAAAAAATATGGCTGAGCCATTTTTCGAAGTCTCTACGTTCCCGCCGAAAGACAGCTCTCCATACGGATAACCGAACGCGATGTACTGCGCAGATTCACTCTAACATTAATTTTTTTCAGAATATGTAAGCTTGACGCCTGAACGCGCGGCGCAGGGATTGAGCATCGGTTTGGTAAACTTGCCAATTTCCATGATTTGGAAGACCTCCGTTCTTCGGTCACCAAGTAGTCCGCGAATATTCTACGATGGCATAGCCACCAAACGGCTTCCGCACACATAATGGCGCAGCGCTTGGTAGCAGCAAGCTTCAGCAATTGGTTCCCCCCTCAAACTCAACTGAAAAAGCGTAGTCAACATAGTTGTGAAAAATCTGATTTTCCCAGTATGCATTAACGTCATCCGGGAAGATTTTCGATTTCTTACGTAACCCACCTAAACTTATAATTTGCTAATGGGAAATGTCAGATCGGGCTAGGCATTACGCCGTTCAATTGGGCGTCGCCGGACTGAATGTCATCAATGATGGTCATAGCCGAATCTGTGTTTTTGGTAAAAATGTAAGCCGCCAATGGCACCGGTTTAACCAGGTTTTTCTTTACGGCCTGAGGCGATCATTGCTCACGCCCGCGCGTATGTCTCTCAGTCATCGCAACAATCAATTCAAAGAGCTCATCTTTTGCTTGTATGGATGTGATTTCGCCGATTGCAGCGGCATGAGAAAGCGCTTCGGCTGCACCAAGCATCGCCCGAAGACCGGCGTGCGAGATGTCACGGTCTTTTTTGAAAGCAGAAAGCGCCATCCGGCACTTGTCCATGAAAATCGCTTCGTATTCGCGTTTGATATTCTCAAGCTCAGGTGAGCTGGCCAACGCCGCGATCACGCCAGGAATTTCATTACCTTGGAGAAGCACACAGTCAACGTAAGATGATGCAATGACGGTCGCCCTGTCCCGCAAGTTGGGCTCGCTCGCCTGAAGCGCGGCATCCATGAGTTTAGTCTGGCGAGCATCGAACTCTTGATAGAGCGCTGCGAGCAGCCCAGGACGCGTTTTGAAATGATCGTAGACCACCGGTTTTGTCACGCCCGCTTGCTTGGCAAGCCGTCCGAGCGTGAGAGCCTCAGTCCCTTCCTCCCGCACTAGCCGCCAAGCGACATCCAGTAACTGACGCTTTCTATCTTCCCGAGACATACGGCGGCGCGGCTGCGAACCGAAATCTTCCCGTGCTTTCTCGATGCTTGACATGTCTATATACCAAAAGTAACTTACCAAGAGTAACCTACCACGAGTATATAACCTTCCACCCTTCACGCTCAATCAACAGTAGGACTTCCGATATGCATGCGCTCATCGTTGTTGCCCATCACAATACTGAATCACTCACCCATGCTCTGGCTGCACAAATCTCCAGAGGCCTGTCCGAAGTGGACTCTGGGAACTCATCTGAAATCGCTGACCTTTCTGCGCAAGGCTTTGATCCACGATTTACGGATGCAGACCTTGCTGTTCACCACAGAGAAGCCCTGCCTCCCGCCGACGTTGTCGCCGAACAGTTACGGATTGATCGAGCCGATGCCCTTGTGTTGGTCTACCCCGTTTATTGGTGGTCAATGCCAGCGCTTTTGAAGGGATGGATTGATCGTGTCTTCTCCAATGGTTGGGCTTTCGATTTCAGTTCAGACGCCAAGCTGGTGAAGAAGCTTCATCACCTGCAAGTTCATCTCGTCGGTGTCGGCGGTGCCGATCGGGCAACCTAAGAGCGGCACGGCTATGCCCATGCCATGAAAACGCAAATTGACCATGGGATCTTCGATTATTGTGGCGCCCGCGTCGTGAACTCCGAACTGTTACTCGACTCGGAGACGGTTAATCCGTCAACGCATTTGAACGCTGCACGAGCTCTCGGGCGGAGACTATTTGTTAAGTCCACGCTAGGCGGCTGAGTAGAGAAATTCTTTCGAATGTAAATGCAGATTCGATCCGAACCGGCTATGCGGGAAACCTTTTGGCTGGCCAAAAATCGTTTATCGAGCCTCCTTTTGACCCTGAAAAACCATTAAGCCCGCGATCAAAATCAGCAGCATGCCCATCCATGTATATGGGTCGATGCCGGTAACACCGCAAGCATTGTCGCCAAAACGATGCATTTGGCTAATCAGAATAGCGGCGAGCCGGAGCGCAGTTCCCAAGTGGTAATGCAATTGTTTCTTCGCTTAAGCGCCTAGCCTTTACTGCGCTACACGTTCAATCGGGAAATGGCCTGCTGTAAACCTAACAGCAAGACGTGGGCGCTTTCAGTTGTCCCCCCAGGGATCGAATTTTCCCCCGTACCTAGCGCGTAAGGCGCGATTGCGTTCGATCCGCCTAATCCACGGGTCGTAGTCCTCTGGCAATACGGCGAGCTTAGCGCTGATGATCATTTGCACCGTTTCATCACGCAGCAGACTGCTGGTCAGCTCGCGATATTCGCCACGCGTAACCACACCATAAACCGCGTGATTGTCTTTAACGTAGAGATCGGTCATTCCTACCCTCATATGGCCATATTTTTCTACGTCATCGGGGTAGATGTCCTCTAGGCTGAGGTATCCCATATCGGACTCCGGGCTAGGAACGTACTCACTGAATAGCACTGCCTGAACGCTCCGCAATGTTCGAAGGTGCCACCGATAGCGGGCACCATCATTGAAATCGCTCCTTCGCGCCAGCGCCTACGTAAACCAGCCAACAACAAGCGATTTAGTGTGCGCATGATAACCTCCGCTCAGTTATCAACGTTCCGAGAATCTGCTTTGAACACACCAAACGCACATGCCGATTTTAACAATCTGATCAATGCTCCGAAATTTTCCGATGACCCCGTAGGGCACCGTCAGAACAAGCGGTGGGAGCTCATCGCTGGAGACATCTACAAAAGCACATCGAAAGAGGCATTGCTCGAAGCTAGGGGCAAAGCCGAAGGCTATATCCACGGTCTTGTGGACGCTGGGCATTTGTCGACGAGAGACACCGAGCGCGACTATCTCATTTTGAGCACCGTCCAACGGCGGCGTGAGTTTTTGCAAAAACTGTTGAACGAGTACGGTTACTAAGCCAAGGCCGCTGTGAGCCGTGCGATGATAAAACCAGCGTCACAGGATAGAGTCAGTTTGAAGCGCTCCGCACGGGTCACTCGGAGCGCTGCTAATGAAAACCGTAAGCGGGCTAGCAAGCGACTTTTCATCGGTCTAACGGAGCTCGAGCAATGAGCTTGTCCTGAATCGACAGCCATTCCTCCATTGAAATAAGCACCGCAGTCCCGCGTTCTCCCTCTACGAAAACTGGTTTGCGAGTCGTGATCATCTGGTCGAGCAACTCGTCAAAATGGGCTATTGCCCTAACGACTGACCATCGTTCATCTGGCATATGACACGGCCCTACCAAGTGATCAAAGGATGGCTTTCATACTACCGATTAGAATCTATCGGCGGACTGGAGAAGCTTTAAAAAGCTAGCTCTTCCGAGGTCTCGCCTGAAGCTAGCGATGACGTAATTACCATCTTGAGTCTCGAGCAACCAAAATCGCCCTTCTTTCCTCGCCGACTGAATTTTACCTGTGCGAAGGATAGAACCATCAGCTCTGTGGTAGGCATCATCCTTCTCAGAGTGATCGAATGACACCCCGACGCATGTGTCATCTGCAATGAAAGCGTCGCTGATAAATGCCTTGACAGGCACCGTGTATTTGCGAATGCTTGCTCGAACCAAACGGCTCAGCTGAAATTCGCTGACATCTTTGCTATGAAATTCCAGCTCAATTACTTCAGGCATCCAACACAAGCTCCAAAACGACCGTGAATAAACCGTCGGCAAGCATCGCTTACCCTGCCCTCATCGAAAAAGCAGCCCCAATGCTAGCCTCTTTGCTCAATCCTGGCCCAAGCAGAAGATAGACAGTATTTTTGGTTTCAAACATGCAGCCTTCAGTGAAAGACACGCCGAAATTACTGCGCACCCACATGCTAGGTTGGAAGCGACCTTTACTGTCCAGTACGATTTCGTGTGCGAAAAGCGTCGCCGGAAGTAGACCGAGCCGGGAGAGCTTTTCTTTCTCAGCAGGGTTAACCGTGAGGTCGATCAGGATCCACTGCTTCACCACACAGAATGCTTTGCCGGGAAATGTTTTTGCTGCCAATGCAATCAGCTCATCTTCGGTGCCCTGCCAGCCAGGTGCTTCCTGTCCTGCTCCGTAAAGAAGCTGGGAAATGTCTTCTAATGTGACCATGTGAAATTCTCGAGATCGATTTAGGTTTTGATCGCTAATAGGTTCATCCCAGCGCTAAAACGTAGGAAAAAACCCAAATTGCTGACGTTCATCGCTGAATTCCGTTCATCAAATGTCGATCAGGAGCTCCTGATCGAAACCGGTGTCTTCACTCGGGTATCCGCGAGGATTTGACACAACGCGGCATCCTCCTTTAACGAAATCCGCAGCGATGTGGGTATGTCCATAAATCCACAGATCGGCCTTCTCCAGAAGCTCCGGCCAATTGTTTGCGTACGCAGCAACGAGGTGTTCTGGAAAATCCCCACTTACGTATTCCGACGTAGGGGCATGGTGCGTGACGACGACAGTTTTCCCGGCGAAGGGATTGCTCAATTCCTCAGTAAGCCAGGTGTACGCCGCCTGTGATTTAGCGATCAAGTCATCAGGACGTAAACGTCGGAAATTTTCATCGGTTCTGATCACGGTGAAATCGTTCATCCAGTCCCAAGCGACTCGTTTCGCGGCAACGACATCTCCGGTCGACGAGTAATCTGTCCATGCAGTCGTGACCAAAAACCTCGTCTGATTGAGTATCAATACTTCGTTTTCGAGGACGTGCACGTGAGCAGCAGCCGCCTCTTTCATTTTTCGCAGCGTGTGATCAATGTGGCCGCCGTAGTACTCATGATTTCCGCAAACGTAAATTACCGGGCACTGGAATGTGTCGTTTGCCCAGTTCACGCCGCGAGATTTGATATCAATATCGCCAGCGAGAATGACTACGTCCGCGTGGCTTGGGGCTGGATCGAATGGAGCGAAGCCGAGGTGCAGATCTGAGTAAATCTGAATTTTCATAGCAGACGACCACTTTCTTTTTAGTTGTACATTGCATACAGCTGTGGCAGGCGGCCTCCGACCATGGCGCGCCTTGCCAGGAGAGGCTGCGATTTACGTACTCGGATTAAAAAATCACTCGAAGCCCTTTGAGAGAGTGAGGGTCAACAAGACAGCCTGGGGCATCCGTATAAGCCTTTTCGTCGCCAATGTTATGAAGGCAAACACGAGCACCACTAGAGTCATATCCGACCAGCAACCCCGAAAGCCCCTCCATAATCCATTTGCCGGCTTTGTTCATCCACCCAGGCGTGACGACCTGAATTTCCGTAACGACAAACTCGCTGGTTTGTTTGGAAAGTATTTCTTCGAGCATATCGACGTCACTAATCATCATGGTGCTTGACCATACCGTGCCCTCCAAGCGCTCCTGAAGGACGACGTGATACCAAGGATGAGCCAAGTGGCGTTCAAACATCCGCCAGTTCGAATACCCATCCCCAAAAATATTAGGAGTGCCCTCGGCAACAGTTTCATGACTTCTAAACATTTCACATTCCCGTGGATCTACAGGCCGCTGTTGCAGCTGACATCACTGATAAAGAGACAGTATCGACGCGAGACTGGCTGACCTTTCGTCGCCGTCTCCCGCCAAAACGTACACCGTGTTTTTGGTTTCAAAGAGAAAGCCATCTTGGAATGAAATGGCCATGGTGCTGCGCACCCAATTTCCGTAATCGAAGCGTCCTCGGCTGTCGAGGATGACTTTTTCGGCGAAAACGAAGAGCGACAGGTGGCCATGTACGTTGATTTTTGTGAGATCCGCATCGCTCGCTATCGCACGCACGATCGTCCACTGCTAGACGATGCAAAAACCTTTGTTTGGGAAGCGGGTTTGCGCGATATGAATTAGCGCTTCTTGGGTTTTCTCCAGATCCAGAGCGTGGCTCTCCAGTGGTAGAGAGGAGCTCGATGGCTGCTTGGATTTCTTCGAGTCCCATGCTTCATTCCCGTCAATACATGTCATATGTTTAAGCGCATCACCGTTAGGAAAGCTCACGGAAGCGACACTACCTCGAGCATTGCCTTTTCATGAATGACGAAACCGATCGACCCACAAAAGGGATTATATGACGTGTTATGGGTCAACGCAATGTGGCTTTATCCTCTGTTTTGTAGAGGATCATAAATGTCTCTCAGCGAAGCATTTGCGGCCGTTGTCCGGGCCTTGAGACAGAAATCAGGAATGTCCCAGGACGATCTACCTTTAATTGATCGCTCTTACCTGAGCCGCGTGGAGCGCGGCAAAGGGAACGTTTCGATCGAAATGCTTTTGAAAATGTCAAAAATGCTGGACGCTGAGCCCACTGTTCTAATGCTCCTAACAACTTCTTTGCTTTCTGAGGAGGCGACAGATGTCGCATTGGAGCGGATCTCGAGGAAGCTAGAGACGTTGAAAGAGACTGGAGTGATCGAGTTGATCTCCAGCGGCGGTATGCCACGCAAACATGGACGACCTTCCAACCTCGCTGCAAGTGAAAGACTAAAACTTGCTCCACAACTGAAGCAAAAAGGACTATCTAATTCAGAGATAGCTCGAGAATTGGACGTTTCTAAGTCAACGGTACAACGGTATCTCGCCAAGGCTCCTCATTAACGGTAAAAGCCGAAATTACCGATCTGATGAATCACCTCTCAGGCATGCTTCCTCTCCACTAGACCTCTTCGCTGAGCCCTCAATCCGCATTACATGCAGGATGGCGATCGCACTAAAGACTTATTGAACCGGGCACGACCGAGTAAAACGATTTCTGTACATAGCGCGGGGAGCTTCGAAGTCGGTTTGTAGACAAAGGACCGAAAATGAAGGCTCCGGGTATGCCTGGCAATACCAAGAATGCCGGTACTGTGTAAGCGGATGGCAAACAGACCTGCCGAGCTCCAGCATTAAGGGCGATGGTGGCCGCGTATTTTTAAGCGGGCGCGATCACCCTGATCACCCTGATCGCCAAGATTTCCATGCGCCAACGAAGCTCTTACCCCAAAACCGTTCGATGCCCAAGTTGTTCAGGAGTGCTTGCAATCCGGTGCTTCCATTTCCAGCGTTGCCATTACCCACGGCATCCACGCTGCGGGGTTTGTGGGCAGTCCTGAGCACGGTGGGCCCATCGCCTGTTGTTGACTATTGGCTTGGAGCAAAAAGCGGATAAGCGCTTGGCGGTCGTTGATGGCGCGATAAAATGAAAACGTAAACGTGGAATGAGCCCATATTTATTGGGTTTCGAGTCGCATGAGGCTAGGACATGGGGGCCACTAGCGGAAGAAACGGGCGTTTCGGGTTTACGTTTGATTTTTCGTACCAGAGCGCGAGCACGGGGGTTTACTTTTTGAAAATTACCATTACTATAATGGGATCAAGCAGCGGACTTCTGAAACCAGAAACCCATGTATATAGGGATTTCTAGGCAAGAAACGTTTTCTGAAGAGGGTGGAAACGAGAATCTGTCTTTGGTTTACGTTTACTACCAACAGAAAATAAGAAGTTCGTGAAACGATCACACAAGACCACTGCACCACGGGCCAGCGCCGGGCGAATCACCTCGGCCAGATGCTGGGCACGGGCCGCAAATACCAAGAGCAATTCGGTGTCCGGATTCATCACTTCATCGACCGGCGCCAGCAGCACTTCACGGATACGCTCGGCCAACGGAGTACCGCCCGGCTCGCGGGTCAGCACGACCTCGATACCGGCGGCGCGCAGGCGCTCGGCCAGGTATTCACGATTGGTGCTCTTGCCGGCGCCTTCCGGGCCTTCCAGCGTAATAAACAAGCCAGTCACAGGCAGTCCTTAGTCAGAGTCATTGCGAGTTTTGCGGCGCGGCTGCATCCGGTGCGGGCGTTGGTGCAGGTTCAGGCGCAGGTGCTTGCGGCGGTACTTGCGGTAAAGTCTCGGGAGCGGTGTCAGGTGATGCAGCCGGGATTGGCGCCTGCTCCGGCTCAGCCTGAGGTTCCTCAACCGGAGCCTCCGGCGATTCCGGCGCGGTCACTGGTGCCGGGCTGGAGCGGTAATCGGCGCGACGCTTGAGTTGATACTCTCGCACGGCGTTGTTATGGGTATCCAGGTCATCGGAAAACACATGACTGCCATCACCGCGAGCGACGAAATAGAGGCTGCTGCCATCCACCGGATTCAACGCCGCGTGGATCGCTTCGCGGCCGACCATGGCAATCGGGGTCGGCGGCAAACCGGAAATCATGTAGGTGTTGTAAGGCGTCGCTTCCTTGAGATGGGCGCGCGTGAGCTTGCCGCTGTAACGGTCGCCCAGCCCGTAGATTACGGTCGGATCGGTTTGCAGCATCATGCCGATGGCCATGCGCCGCACGAACACGCCGGCAATCTGCCCGCGCTCCTGCGGCACGCCGGTTTCCTTCTCGACCAACGAGGCCATGATCAGGGCCTGATACGGGCCGCTGTAAGGCAAATCGGTTGCGCGCTGATTCCATTCCTTGGCCAGGACTTCGTCGAGACGGTCATAGGCGGTCTTCAGCAGCTCGACGTCGGTCATGCCACGTACGAAACGGTAGGTGTCGGGGAAGAACCGCCCTTCCGGGAAAATTCCGGTATGGCCGAGCTTGTCCATGACCTGGCTGTCGCTCAGGCCGTTGAGGGTTTGCTCGATTTTTTCCTCTTTGGCCAGCGCCGCACGGACTTGATGGAAATTCCAGCCCTCAACCAGGGTCAGGCTGTATTGGACCATTTCCCCGCGCTTCCACAGGTCGATAAGGCCTTCGACAGTCATGCCGGGCGTCATGCGGTATTCGCCGCTGTGCAACGGCTGCTTGGGCAGGTTGAAGCGCCAGTACACGCGTAGCCAGAATGCGTCCTTGATGACGCCGTCGGCTTCCATTCGCAAGAGGGTGCGGTTCGGCGTGGTGCCTTTGGGCACCTCCAACAGTTCTTCCTGAGTAATGTTCAGCGGCTGAACCAGCGCCGAATGAATTTTCCAGGCAGAAGCGCCCAACATCAGCCCCGCCAGAACCAGTCCGGTTTCCAGCAGCAGCAAGAATTTACGTCTCACGTATCAAGCATCCAGTAGCGCGCAGGCAATGGTTTGGAGTTTACGGGTGAGCGGCCCAACCGGCCAGCTCAGTGCGGCATAGGCTTGCACCGGCCAAACGCCATAGACACTGTTGCAGACAAACACCTCGTCGGCCTGCTGCAGCTGCTCCAGCGTGATATCGGTGATTTCTGTGGGGATGCCCAGTGACTCGGCTTGAAACAATAATTCGGCACGCATCACGCCTTCTACGCCGCAGCGTTTGAGATCGGCGGTGATCAGCACGCCGTCGCGCACCAGGAACAGGTTGCTGAACACACCTTCAATCACTCGACCGTCCTGATCGAGCATCAGACCTTCGGCATGTTCGGAGTCCTGCCATTCGGCGCGCGCCATCACCTGTTCGAGACGGTTCAAGTGTTTGAGACCGGCGAGCAGAGGCTGAATGGAAAGTCGCGTGGCGCAGGGAAACAGACGAATGCCTTGTTCTCTATGGGTCTTCGGGTAAGTCGCCGGGGGATTACCCGACAAAATGCGACGGGCCTGGACCGAGGGATCAAATGCGTAACCGCGCAGGCTGTCGCCACGGGTCACGATCAGTTTGAGCACACCTTCCTGCAAATCCCCGGCGCAGGTCACCAGCTCCCTGACCACTGCCTCATGATCGAGGTTGATCGCCAGCCGCTGGCAGCCCTTGGCCAGACGCCCCAGATGACGATCCAGCAGTACCGGGGAGCCGTTACGTACCGCGATGGTCTCGAAAAGACCATCGCCGTACGCCAGGCCGCGATCTTTCAGCGACAGTGCGTCAGCCGGTTGACCGTCGACCCAGGTGTCCATCAGCCTGCGAACCGGCGGAACACCAGCGAGCCATTGGTGCCGCCAAAACCGAAGGAGTTGGACAGGACCACATCGATTTCCATGTTGCGCGCAGTGTGCGGCACGAAATCGAGATCGCAGCCTTCGTCCGGCTCATCCAGGTTGATGGTCGGTGGAGCCACCTGGCTGTTGATCGACAGCACGCTGAAGATCGCCTCAACCGCACCGGCTGCGCCGAGCAGGTGACCGGTCATCGACTTGGTCGAGCTGACAGCCACGTTGTACGCGTGCTCGCCAAACACCGACTTGATCGCGTTGACTTCCGCGAGGTCGCCGGCAGGGGTCGACGTACCGTGGGCATTGATGTACTGCACTTGATCGCCATTGACCTTGGCATCGCGCAGCGCATTGGTGATGCAGCGGGCCGCCCCGGCGCCATCGGCAGGTGGCGAGGTCATGTGGTAAGCATCGCCGCTGGTACCGAAACCGATCAGCTCGGCATAGATGGTCGCACCACGGGCCTTGGCATGCTCCAGCTCTTCCAGAACCAGCGCACCGGCACCGTTGGACAAAACGAAGCCATCACGGCCCTTGTCCCATGGACGGCTGGCGCGGGTCGGCTCGTCGTTGCGGGTCGACAGTGCGCGGGAGGCACCGAAGCCACCCATGCCGAGGCCACAAGCGGCCATTTCGGCGCCGCCGGCGATCATCACGTCGGCTTCGTCGTACATGATGTTGCGGGCTGCCATGCCGATGCAGTGGGTACCGGTGGTACACGCCGTGGCGATGGCATAGTTAGGTCCCTGTGCACCCAGGTGGATGGACAGGAAACCGGAAATCATATTGATGATCGAGCCAGGTACGAAAAACGGAGAAATCCGTCGTGGACCGGTCTCGTGCAGCGTGCGGCTGGTTTCTTCGATATTGGTCAGTCCGCCAATGCCCGAACCCATCGCCACGCCAATGCGCTCACGGTTGGCGTCGGTGACTTCCAGACCGGCATTGCGCACTGCCTGAAAACCTGCGGCCAGACCGTACTGAATAAACAGGTCGAGCTTGCGTGCTTCCTTGAGTGACAGGTATTCCTCGACATTGAAGCCCTTTACCGAGCCGCCAAAACGGGTGGAATAGGCAGAAAGGTCGGTGTGTTCGATCAGACCAATGCCACTGCGGCCAGCCAGAATGCCCTGCCAGCTGCTTGGCACATCCGTGCCCAGTGGCGACAACATACCCATACCGGTGACTACGACGCGTCTACGCGACACAGCACTCTCCTTTTTCAAATGACGACTTTGCATCAGGCCTAAAGAAAAAACCGCACGCCATGATGGCAGTGCGGTTTTTCCATGACAGCAAGCAACGATTACAAACTATTACGCCTGGTGGCTAGTAACGTAGTCGATTGCAGCTTGTACAGTAGTGATCTTCTCAGCTTCTTCGTCAGGGATTTCGGTCTCGAATTCCTCTTCCAGAGCCATCACCAGCTCAACGGTGTCAAGGGAGTCAGCACCCAGGTCTTCAACGAAGGAAGCAGTGTTGACCACTTCTTCTTCTTTAACGCCCAGTTGCTCGGCAACGATTTTCTTGACGCGCTCTTCGATGGTGCTCATACCTTGTTTTCACTCCTAATGGACAAATTCAGGCAGCTGGCCAGTGGGTAAGTGTATAGAAAGACTTTTCAGCTTTTCAACTGAAAGCTTCACTCCTCAAACCCGGTGACCCTCTGCCTATAAATAGATTGCAGCTTTATAACGGATTTTAGACAGCTCGTATGACATTTTTTTGAAGCAATCCGTCACATTTAACTCATGTACATCCCGCCGTTCACCGGGATTGTAGCCCCAGTAACGTAAGCCGCACCGTCGGAGGCAAGAAAAGCGACCACAGACGCGATCTCTTGAGCTTGTCCCAGACGACCCAGCGGAATCTGCGTCTGCAAGGCTTCACGCTGTGCCTCGGGCAGTTCGCGGGTCATATCGGTATCGATGAACCCTGGGGCCACCGAGTTTACCGTAATCGAACGCGAACCGACTTCACGCGCCAGTGCACGGCTGAAACCTTCCAGACCGGCCTTGGCGGCAGCGTAGTTTACTTGGCCTGCGTTGCCCATGGCACCCACAACCGAGCCAATACTGATAATTCGTCCCCAACGGGCTTTGGTCATACCGCGCAAAACGCCCTTGGACAGGCGGAACAGACTGTTCAGGTTGGTATCGACAACGTCATGCCACTCGTCGTCTTTCATGCGCATCATCAGGTTATCGCGGGTGATACCGGCATTGTTGACCAGGATCGCCGGCGCACCAAACTGCTCCTGGATGCTCGCCAGGACAGCCGCCACGGACTCGTCGCTGGTCACGTTGAGCTCAAGGCCGGTACCCTGGATGCCGTTTTCTTTCAGAGTGGCGGCAATACGCTCGGCACCCGAAGCGGAGGTCGCGGTGCCAACAACAATGGCGCCCTGACGACCCAGTTCCAGGGCGATAGCCTGGCCGATGCCACGGCTTGCACCGGTGACCAGTGCAACTTTACCTTGCAGACTCATGCAAGTTTCTCCTGATTCAGGCCAGCGCTGCACGGGCGGCAGCGAAAGCGTCTGGGGTATTGAGGTTGGAAGTCGATACGCCTTCGGCGCAGCGTTTGTTCAGGCCGGCGAGTACTTTGCCAGGACCGCACTCGACCAGATGGGTCGCGCCCTTGGCTGCCAGTGCCTGGACCGACTCGACCCAGCGTACAGGCTTGTAAAGCTGCTCAAGCAGATCGCGCTTGAGGGTTTCCAGGTCGGCAGGCACTGCGGCACTGACGTTCTGCACGACAGGAATCTGCGGCGCCTGCCAGTCGATCGCGGCGATCGACTCGGCGAAACGCTCGGCTGCCGGACGCATCAGCTCGCAGTGCGACGGCACGCTGACCGGCAACGGCATGGCGCGCTTGGCGCCACGCGCCTTGCAGCCTTCAATGGCACGTTCGACCGCAGCCTTGGCACCGGCGATAACCACCTGGCCAGGGGAGTTGAAATTGACCGCGCTTACCACTTCGCCTTGCGCCGCTTCGGCGCAGGCTGCCAGCACATCGGCATCGTCCAGACCGAGGATCGCGGCCATGCCGCCCTGCCCGGCCGGAACGGCTTCCTGCATCAGCTGACCGCGACGCTCGACCAGCTTCACCGCGTCGCCGAGGCTCAGGCTGCCAGCAGCAACCAGTGCGCTGTATTCACCCAGGCTGTGACCGGCAACATAAGCCGGGCGCGCGCCGCCTTCCGCCAGCCACAAGCGCCACAGGGCGATCGAAGCGGTCAGAATGGCCGGCTGGGTTTTATCGGTTTGATTGAGTTGCTCTTCCGGCCCTTGCTGGGTCAGTGCCCACAGGTCGTAACCCAGAGCATCGGAAGCTTCTTTGAATGTTTCGAGGACAACCGGATGTTGCGCGCCCAACTCGGCCAACATGCCGAGGGACTGCGAACCCTGTCCCGGAAAGACGAATGCGAGGGAAGAAGACATGTAACAAGCCCCTAATGATCTTGTCGTCGGAGAATTGACGTCCCGCTTAGGGGGGACGCAAGAAACTGACAGTTGGATGGCCAATTGAACTGAGCGGTCACATTTAAGCATTGTCCGACGAAAACGCCTAAAGCAACAAATCCTCCAGACGACCGTGGATGCGTTCTGGCAGATTTTCCTGAATTTCGATCAAGGCACGGGAAATAGCACTCTGAAAACCCTGCACCCCGGCGGAACCGTGGCTTTTCACGACAATGCCCTGCAAACCGAGGAAGCTCGCGCCGTTATGTCGCGCTGGCGCCAGATCTGCTTGCAGACGCTTCATCAGCGGTAACGCCAACGCCCCCACCATGCGCGAAGGCAGGCTTTTCTTGAACAATGCCTCGATGCGCGCGGCAATCATGGTCGCCAGCCCTTCGCTGGACTTGAGCAGGATATTGCCGACAAAACCGTCGCACACCACGACATCCGCCTCACCGCGGTACAAACCGTCACCTTCGACAAAACCGATGTAGTTGATACCACGCGCACTTTGCAACAAGGTTGCAGCCAGCTTGACCTGCTGATTGCCCTTGATGTCCTCGGTGCCGATGTTCAACAAGGCCACCCGGGGACGAACGATACCCAGGGTTTCCGCCGCGACCGAACCCATCACTGCAAACTGCAACAGGTGTTCAGCACTGCAATCGACATTGGCGCCCAGATCGAGCAACTGGCAATAGCCCTTCTGCGTCGGAATCGCCGCAACCATGGCCGGACGATCGATGCCCGGCAACGTCTTGAGCACGAACCGCGACAACGCCATCAACGCCCCGGTATTGCCGGCACTGACACACGCCTGGACCTTGCCGTCACGCAACAACTCAAGCGCGACGCGCATGGACGAATCAGGCTTGCCACGCAGGGCCTGGGCAGGTTTTTCGTCCATGGTGATGACTTCGGACGCCGGAGTAATCGACAGGCGCGCGCGATCCACAGCCGATTGGCCAGCGATCAATTCTTCAAGGAGGGAGGGTTGACCGACGAGGGTCAGGTGCAGCGAGGGCGTAGCAGACAGGCAAGCGATGCTGGCCTGGACAATGCTGCGGGGACCGAAGTCCCCGCCCATTGCGTCAATCGCGATGACTTGAGCGGACAAGTGATTACTCGTCAGCGCCCTTGTCGATCACTTTACGGCCACGGTATACGCCTTCTGGCGATACGTGGTGACGCAGGTGAACTTCACCAGTGGTTTTTTCTACAGACAGGGTGCTAGCCTCGAGAGCGTCGTGCGAACGGCGCATGTCACGGGCAGAGCGGGATTTTTTGTTCTGCTGAACAGCCATAATTGATTAACTCCTAAACGTTTGGGTCACGCTTTAACTGCGCCAATACACTGAACGGGTTGGACCGCGTTACCTCGTCCTCGCTCGGTTCGGGCTCATCTGCTCCCGCCGGCTGCTGGCATTCTTCCGGATGATGAGCAGGCACAATGGGCAAGGCGAGCAGAAGCTCCTCCTCGATCAGTGACTGCAGATCCAATGGATCTTCGCCCAGTTCCAGCACGTCATAACCTTTCGGCAACGACTGGGTATTCGCACCCTCCTTCACCACAGCATAACTGCATTCGCTATGGATCGGCAGGGTGACCAGCTCAAGACAACGCTGGCAAACCATTTTGACTTCAGTGTCGATAAAGCTGTGGATTACCACAGATTTACGTTCATCTCGTTCAAAAACGAATTTAGCCTGCACCGTACCGACATTGTCGGAAAGCGGGTCGCAGAGTCTCTCCAAATCGGCCAGCAGCATTTCACCTTGAAGGGTGGTGCCACGATCAGCCAATTTGCGCGGGTCAACGTGAGGTGGAATCGGGTCATTCAACATAGGCGCAGCATTATAGGGATGCACCCGCCCATGTCAAAGGAAATTCAGCCCTGTCCGTCACTTGGAAGCCTCGCTAGAATTCGCACCTGCCATTTGGAGATGCGCATGCTGCCTTTATTACTCGCTTCCAGCTCGGTCTATCGCCGGGATTTGCTGGCCCGCCTGCGGCTGCCATTCACTTGCAGCTCACCGGATATCGACGAAAGTCATCGTCCGGGCGAGGCTGCCATTGATCTGGTAAAACGCCTTGCAGAGCAAAAAGCCCGCGCACTGGCGCACAGCCATGACGCTCATTTGATCATCGGCTCCGACCAGGTCGCCGTGCTCGGCGACAGGATCATCGGCAAACCCCACACCTTCGAAAAGGCCCGCGAACAACTGCTGGCCTCCAGCGGTGCCAGCGTGACCTTCCTCACCGGCCTGGCGCTGCTCAATAGCCAGACGGGCCATTGCCAGGTCGACTGCGTGCCCTTCACCGTACACATGCGCACACTCGACGCCGCACACATCGAACGCTACCTGCACACCGAGCAGCCGTACGACTGCGCAGGCAGTTTCAAGGCCGAAGGTTTGGGTGTAAGCCTGTTTCGAAGCACCGAAGGCCCTGACGCCACCAGCCTTGTCGGCCTGCCGCTGATTCGCCTTGTGGACATGCTGCTGGCCGAGGGCGTGCAAATCCCCTGAACACACCCTCCGCAGGAGCTGGCTGGCTGGCTGGCGATCGATGTTGAATCCTGCCTTGAGCTTCAGGACTTCATTACTGGCATGCCAGCCCTTACGGGGCCCGTGGCGACAAAAAAACCGGCAATGGCCGGTTTTTCTGTGCTTTCGGAAATCAGCGCAACGACGGACCGTTAAACCCCATCCACATCGCCAAATGCTCAGCCACGCTGGCACCGAGTTTTTTCGAGAAGCGGTCGAATGGCGACTCCTGGACCGTGAAATCCACCAGTTCCTTTTCACCAATCACATCACGCGCGACCGAACTGGCGTTACCCAGGCCATCCACCAACCCCAGCGGCAGCGCCTGCTCGCCAGACCAGACCAACCCGGAAAACAGCTCCGGATGCTCTTTATCCTTCAGGCGATCGCCACGACCCTGCTTGACACTGTTGATGAACTGCTTGTGCGTGGTATCGAGCACGCCCTGCCAGAACGCAGTCTCTTCAGGCTTTTGCGGCTGGAACGGATCGAGGAACGATTTGTGCTCACCCGAAGTGTAGGTGCGACGCTCGACACCCAGCTTCTCCATGGTGCCGACAAAACCGTAACCGGCCGCCGTCACACCGATGGAGCCCACCAGACTCGCCTTGTCGGCGTAGATCTGATCGGCGGCACTGGCAATGTAATAGGCGCCGGAGGCACCGAGGTCGGAAATCACCGCGTACAACTTGGTATCGGGGTGCAGAGCGCGCAGACGACGGATCTCGTCATAAACGTAACCTGACTGCACAGGACTGCCACCCGGACTATTGATGCGCAGGATGACACCCTTGACCTTCTTGTCTTCGAAGGCGGCACGCAGACTGCCAACGATATTGTCGGCGCTGGCCGGTTCCTTGTCGGCGATCATGCCGGTGATATCGATCAGCGCGGTGTAGTTGCCGCTGCGGGTAGCGGCTTTTTCCATGTCCATCAGCGGCGAGAACAGCAACAGCGCGCCAAACAGGTACACGAACGTCAGCAACTTGAAGAAAATCCCCCAGCGACGGGAGCGACGCTGCTCCTGCACACCTGCCAGCAAGGTCTTTTCCAGCAGCTTCCAGCTCTTTTCGTCACCGCTCTCTGCACTCGCCTTTGCGGGCGCTTTCCATTCGTCGGTCATGCCATCTACCCCAGCAAAAACGTATTAAGCCCGCTGACTCAGCCAGGCGTGCAATTCTGAAAAGTGATCAATCGCCAAGCGTGGCTCAAACAGTTTCAACGCCTCGATCGACTGGGCGCCGTAGCTGACCGCCACCGAATCCATGCCGGCGTTGCGCGCCATCTGCAAATCGAAGGACGAGTCGCCGACCATCAGCGCCTGCTCCGGGCGAACCTCGCAATGCGCAAGGATCTGTTCAAGCATCAACGGGTGGGGCTTGCTGGCAGTTTCGTCAGCGGCCCGGGTGATATCGAAATAGTCCGCCCAACCGTGCGCTTTCAGCACCCGATCCAGCCCACGGCGCGCCTTGCCCGTTGCGACTGCCAGGTGATAACCCTCGGCACGAAACGCTTCCATCGACGCCACCACCCCCTCGAACAACGGAGAAGGCACAGCCTCTGAGGCAATGTAGTGGTCGGCGTAGTGCTCGCGAAAGGCGATCAACTCGGCATCGCTGATTTGCGGGTACAGCGTACGGATCGCTTCCGGCAGCCCCAGCCCGATGATGCCCTTGACGGCAAAGTCATCGCAGAGTTGAAAGCCGGATCGTTCGGAGGCGACATGCATCGCCTCGACAATCCGACCAATGGAATCGGCCAGTGTGCCATCCCAATCGAAAATCAGCAGTTTGTAATCAGATGGGTGCACTCAGGCGCTCCACGGTTTTGGCCCACATCTCGTCGACCGGCGCCTGCAACTTGAGTTCACCGCCATCGGGCAGCGGCACGGTCAGCATGTAGGCGTGCAGGAACAGGCGCTTGCCGCCCAGATCACGGATTTCCTTACTGAAATCGTCATCGCCGTACTTGGTGTCGCCGGCGATGCAGTGCCCGGCGTGCAAGGTGTGGACGCGGATCTGGTGGGTGCGACCAGTGATCGGCTTGGCTTCGATCAGGGTGGCAAAGTCGCCGAAACGACGCAGGACCTTGAACACGGTCACAGACTCCTTGCCCTCCTCCTCGTCGACCTCGACCATACGCTCGCCGGAGCGCAGATTGCTCTTGCCGAGCGCGGCCCGGACTTGCTTGATCGAAGACGCCCAGTTACCGCGAACCAGCGCCATATAGCGCTTGTCGACGCCATCACCGCGCAAGGCCGTGTGCAAGTGACGCAGCATGCTGCGCTTCTTGGCGATCATCAGCAGGCCGGAGGTGTCACGGTCCAGGCGGTGAACCAGCTCGAGCTCCTTGCAATCGGGGCGCAACTGACGAAAGGCTTCGATGACCCCGTAATTCAAGCCGCTGCCGCCGTGAACGGCAATGCCACAAGGCTTGTTGATCACGAGCAGCGCCTTGTCTTCGTAGACAATCGAGGCCTCGAGTCGCTGCAGCAGGCCTTGCGCCAGCGGCACCGGTTCGTCGCGCTCAGGCACGCGAACCGGCGGCACGCGCACGATATCGCCCGCCTGCAGCTTGTATTCGGGCTTGATCCGACCTTTATTCACCCGCACTTCGCCTTTGCGCAAAATGCGATAAATCAAGGTCTTGGGCACGCCTTTGAGCCGAGCGAGAAGGAAGTTATCAATACGTTGGCCGGCATATTCCGGCGAGACCTCAAGCAGTTGGACGCCTGGGGTCGAAGGGGCAGTAGTCGTCATGGCGCGGATGATAACAATTTTTTATGGAATTGAAGCACTTAATCATTGCTGCTATAGTCGCGAACGCCGCCAAAAGCGGCCTGGACAGCGGACCAACGGTCAAAAACCGGCCCTGACCAACGCAATTCACCAGGACGCGAGGCCGTCCTACGGGGCTTTCGCTACGTAACGGTGGAGTTTGCAGGTGTAACGAGCGCAGGTGACATGAGGCCTGAATCACGCCGTAAAGCAGAGTTCTCACTCGTTTTGCGAGCCATATTCACGGCCAGTTCACAAAGTGCAGTCAGCTGCGAATGACCCCGAGCGAACGCTTCGGAAACACCGCCTAAATTAGCCATGATGCGTGACCTCCCCTTTCGGAGCTCACGGTAAATGCCAACCCGCTGCGGATTCTGCGCGCGGCAGCACCCGAATTATCAGGGATACGTGTAGGGTGGAGATGCACAACCGCTGGACTGTGTAGCAATAGGCTTTATCAAGACGCTTCATCTCGTCCACAGCCGCCGGTTGATTCCTCCTCCTGACTGAGTGCTTAAGTAGCCACAGCAAGCAGGACGCGTACGTCGCGATGCAGGCCCTCATTGGCCGGACATCGCTGGACACGGGAATGGCCAACCACTCCCGACGCACCTGACACCGACCGTGAGAAGTCGTGTGTGCCGAACGCCGTTTCCGGCAGCCCGGAAACCGACGGTACTACATGAAAAGAATGCTGATTAACGCAACTCAACCCGAAGAGTTGCGTGTTGCACTGGTAGATGGCCAACGCCTCTACGACCTGGACATCGAATCCGGTGCACGCGAGCAGAAGAAGGCCAACATCTATAAAGGCCGGATTACTCGCATCGAACCAAGCCTTGAGGCTGCCTTTGTCGATTTCGGCTCCGAGCGCCACGGCTTCCTGCCCCTCAAAGAAATCTCCCGCGAATACTTCAAGAAAGCCCCGGAAGGTCGCGTCAACATCAAGGACGTCCTGAGCGAAGGCCAGGAAGTCATCGTTCAGGTCGAAAAAGAAGAACGTGGCAACAAGGGCGCAGCCCTGACCACCTTCATCAGCCTGGCCGGCCGTTACCTGGTGCTGATGCCGAACAACCCGCGTGCCGGCGGTATCTCCCGTCGCATCGAAGGCGAAGAGCGCAACGAACTGCGTGAAGCGCTGAACGGCCTGGTTGCCCCGGCCGACATGGGTCTGATCGTGCGCACTGCCGGCCTGGGCCGCAGCAGCGAAGAAATGCAGTGGGACCTCGACTACCTGCTGCAACTGTGGACCGCCATCAAAGAAGCCTCGCTTGACCGCGCCGCGCCGTTCCTGATCTACCAGGAAAGCAACGTGATCATCCGCGCCATCCGCGATTACCTGCGCCAGGACATCGGCGAAGTGCTGATCGACAGCGTTGAAGCCCAGGACGAAGCCCTGACCTTCATTCGCCAGGTGATGCCGCAGTACGCCAGCAAGATCAAACTGTACGAAGACAGCGTTCCGCTGTTCAACCGTTTCCAGATCGAAAGCCAGATCGAAACCGCCTTCCAGCGCGTGGTCGAACTGCCTTCCGGCGGCTCCATCGTTATCGATCCGACCGAAGCCCTGGTGTCCATCGACATCAACTCGGCGCGCGCCACCAAAGGCAGCGATATCGAAGAAACCGCCCTGCAGACCAACCTTGAAGCCGCCGAAGAAATCGCCCGTCAGTTGCGCCTGCGCGACATCGGCGGCCTGATCGTCATCGACTTCATCGACATGACCCCTGCCAAGAACCAGCGCGCCGTGGAAGAAAAAGTCCGCGAATGCCTGGAAGCCGACCGCGCTCGCGTGCAAGTCGGTCGCATCTCGCGATTCGGCCTGCTGGAAATGTCCCGTCAGCGCCTGCGTCCATCCCTGGGCGAAAGCAGCGGCATCGTTTGCCCGCGTTGCAACGGCACCGGCATCATCCGTGACGTTGAATCGCTGTCTCTGGCGATCCTGCGCCTGATCGAAGAAGAAGCCCTGAAAGACCGCACCGCCGAAGTTCGCGCACAAGTGCCGATCCCGGTGGCCGCGTTCCTGCTCAACGAAAAACGCAACTCGATCACCAAGATCGAACTGCGCACCCGTGCCCGCATCGTCATTCTGCCGAACGATCACCTCGAAACGCCGCACTTCGAAGTGCAACGTCTGCGTGACGACAGCCCGGAAGCCGCGACCAACCAGTCCAGCTACGAAATCGCCGCTGCCGCCGCCGAAGTTGAAGAAGTTCAGCCAGCTGCCGCGACCCGCACCCTGGTTCGCCAGGAAGCTGCGGTCAAGACTGCACCAGCCCGCGCCAATGCTCCGGTTCCGACCGAAGTGGCAGCCCCGGTTGCCGCACCCGCCGCCGCGCCAGAGCCAAGCCTGTTCAAAGGCCTGGTGAAGTCGCTGGTCAGCCTGTTCGCTACCAAGGAAGAGCCAGCGGCTCCCGTAGTAGTTGAGAAGCCGGCCACCGAGCGCCCAGCTCGCAATGAAGAGCGTCGCAACGGTCGTCAGCAGAGCCGCAACCGTAACGGCCGCCGCGATGAAGAACGCAAGCCGCGCGAGGAACGTGCACCGCGTGAAGAACGCGCACCACGCGAACCACGCGAAGAGCGTCAGCCACGCGAAGCCCGTGAAGAGACGCCAGCCGTAGCCCGTGAAGAACGTGCTCCACGCGCACCGCGTGAAGAACGTGCACCGCGCGCTCCACGCGAAGATCGCAAGCCACGTGGCGAGCGTGAAGAACGCGTTCGTGAACTGCGTGAGCCACTGGATGCCGCTCCAGCTGCCGCTGCTGCTGTAACTGCCAATGCTGAAGAGCGTCCGGCCCGTCAGCCACGTGAAGAACGCGCGCCACGCCCACCGCGTGAAGAACGTCAGCCACGTGCCGAGCAGGCCGCTGCCGCTGTAGCCGAAGAAGAGCTGCCGACCAACGAAGAGCAACTGCAGGAAGAAGGTCAGGAAGGCGCCGAAGGCGATCGTCCACGCCGTCGCTCCCGTGGCCAGCGTCGCCGCAGCAACCGTCGCGAGCGTCAACGTGATGCCAACGGCAACGTGATCGAAGGTTCGGAAGAGTCCGAAGCCGGCGATAACGCTGAAGCACCAAGCACTGCCGACCTGGCCGCCGGCCTGGCGGTAACCGCAGCCGTTGCCAGCACCGTGATCAGCGCTCCGGCCGAAGCACAAGCCAACGAGCAAGCCGAACGCGCCACTGCCGCCACCCTGGAAACTGCTCCGGTTGAAGCGCCAGTCGTTGAAGCGACCACGCCGGTAGAAGTGACCGCTTCGCCGGAAATCGAAGTGGCCCTGGCGCCAGAAGCCCAGCCAGTAGTTGAAGCAGCTGTCGAGCCGGTTGTTGTTACCCAAGCACCTGCCGAGGTTGCAGAACCGGTGGTTGAAACCGTTGCTGAAACCGTGACCGAAACCGTTCGTGAAGTTCGCGAAGAGCAAACTGCGTTCAACTGGGTAGCCGAGCCAGCCGTTGCTGAAACGCCTGCTCCAGCGCCGGTTGCTCAAGCCGAAGTAGCTGAAGCGGTGGTTTCCGAGCCGGTTGTTGCAGCTGCCGAGCCAGCACCCGTGGTAGAAACACCGGTTGTTGCCGAAGCGCCAGCACCTGTCGTTGCAGCCGCTCCGGTCAGCGCCCTGACACCAAGCGGCCGCGCGCCAAACGACCCGCGTGAAGTGCGTCGTCGCAAGCGTGAAGAAGAGCGCCTGCAGAAGGAAGCCGAATTGGCTGCCGCTGCTGCTCAGGCTGATACCGCTGTTGCTGAAGTGGTCGAGGCAGCGCCTGCCCCTGTTGCCGAAGTCGCCGCCGAGCAGGCTGAATCGGTGATCGAGGAAGCGCCACGCTCCGTTCAGGAAGCGGTAGAGCAACACGAACAAGCCGAGGAAAAAGAACACGAGCCTAAACCACTCGTCTGATTCCATCGGTCAATAAAAAGCCCCGCCTGGTGAACCCAGGCGGGGTTTTTTTATGTCTGTAAGCTTCACCCCATTCCCACAGGATCTATATTTATTTGAAGATCAGCGCTTCGGGCACATCCACATCCCACAACACCCCCGGATCATCCACCGTCACTTCAACCACACGCCCCTGCGCAAACAACGGCTTGGCCCCGCGATCACCCGACAACGCCATCAACCCCGATCCAAAGCTGCGGCCGAATCCCACCGGGTGGCCGTATTCGCCGTCCTGCACCGGCACGCTGATGCAGCCATCAGCAATCTGCGCCACGACATGCTCAATACTTGAAGGCAGGATGAACGGCATATCCCCCAACACCATCAGCCAGCCATCGAGTTGCGCACACGCACTAACTCCCGCGGCGATGCTGTCACCCATTCCCGCGGATTCGATCAGCACGATTTCACAGCCATAAGCCTTGGCCATACGAATCACTTGGGGCCGCTCAGCTGTGGTGACCAACACACGCTTATCCAGCGTGGCCGGCAGATTCACCAGCACCTGCTCGATCACCGAACGGACCGCGCCATCACGCCCTTTGCAGTCCGCCAGCAACTTGTCTTTTTCCTCGCCTGCGACCTGCCGAAAACGGCTGCCCTGCCCCGCCGCCAGAATGATGACGCCGATGGACTCACTCATACGCCCTCCCGCAACGGCTTCTTCTGTTTCAGCTCGACGCCGTTCTTGATCGCGACAATCTCGGCCATCAGCGACAAAGCGATTTCCGCCGGGCTGTGGCTACCAATGTGCAAGCCGATCGGGCCGTGCAGCCGCTCAATGGCCTGTGGCGACAAGCCTAGTTGAGCCAGGTTTTCGCGACGTTTCTGGCTGTTGACCCGCGACCCCAGCGCGCCCACGTAGAAGGCTTTGGAATCCAGGGCGGTGAGCAGCGCCATGTCGTCCAGGCGCGGGTCGTGGGTCAACGCGACAATCGCAGTGCGCTCGTCGGTCTGAATGTTCAGCACCGCATCGTCGGGCATGCCCGAGACAAAACGGCCGTGCTGCTCTTCCCAACCGTAGACGAACTCGGTGCGCGGATCGCAGATCAGCACTTCGAAATCCAGCAGCCGCGCCATCTCGGCGACATACCGGGACAACTGGCCCGCGCCGATCAGCAACAAACGCCAACGCGGACCATAGATTGCGCGCAATACCTGCCCGTCGAATGTCAGCACATCCGACTTGCTGGCAGGCTTCAGGATCACTTCGCCAGTGTCGAGATCAAGTTCCCGCGCGACGATTTCATGGGCTTCACAGCGGGTCAGCAATTGCTCGACCCAATCCGCATCACCGACCCGTTCCTCGGTCAAACGCAAGGTGCCGCCGCACGGCAAACCGAAACGCGCGGCTTCTTCACGAGTGACGCCGTAGGTAATGAGTTGTACCGGCGGCCCGTCAGGCGGGATTCGACCGTCATGCAACCGCGCAATCAGGTCATCCTCGACGCAACCGCCGGACACCGAGCCGATCACGACACCGTCCTCGCGCAGCGCCAGCATGGCACCAGGCGCCCGGGGCGCAGTGCCCCAGGTCTGAACCACGCTGTACAACACCACCCGCTGACCGGCGCGGCGCCATTCCAGCACGCTGCGCAGGACGTTCAGATCGACGCTGTCCATCAGGCCGGCGCCTTCTGCCAGTCTTGCAGCTGATAGCGAACCGGCAGGTTGCGAATGCGTTTGCCAGTGGCGGCGAAGATCGCATTACACAGCGCCGGGGCAATCGGCGGCACACCCGGTTCACCCACACCGCCCAAGGGTACGGTGCCGGGTGGCGTGACAAGGTGCACAGCGACTTGCTTCGGGGCCAGTGACATGCGCGCCACTTCGTACATGTGGAAGTTGTCCTGCTGGACCTTGCCGTCCTTGAAGCTGATCTCGCCCAACACCGCATTGCCCAGGCCCATGACGCAAGCGCCTTCGAACTGCGCGCGAATCCGCTCGGGGTTGATCTGCGGGCCGCAATCCACGGCAATGTCAGCCTTGTGCACGATCAGCGTGCCATCGTCTTTGACTTCGACCTCGATCACCGCGGCCACGTAGGTGACGAAGCTGTAATGCACCGCCAGCCCCAGGCCTCGGCCCTTCGGCAACTCACGCCCCCATCCGGCGGCTTTGGCGGCGGTCTCCAACACGGTACGCAGGCGACCGGTATCGATCGGATAGCGCTCGGGCGATTCGCCGTAGTTCCATTCTTCGCTCAGGGTGCGAGGATCAATCTGCCGGTCCGGCCCGAGCAATTTGATCTGATACTTGAGCGGGTCCTGCCCGGCCTTGTGGGCCAGTTCGTCGATAAAGCTCTGGATCGCGAAGCCGTGCGGGATGTTCGACACCGAGCGATACCAGCCCACGCGGGTGTGTACCGTCGCCTCGGGGTTTTCCAGGCGCACATTCGGGATGGCATAGGCCATGTTGGTGAAGCCCATGCCCAACTCGAAAGCCGCCTCGTGATTCATGCCCGGGGCGAACAACGCGGTAATGCTCGGCGCCACTGTGCGGTGCAACCAGCCAGACGGCAGGCCATCCTTGTTCAGACTGGCCTTCAGGTATTCGGCCGACACGGTGTGGAAGTAGGAACAATGAATGTCGTCCTCACGGGTCCACTGCACGCGCACGGCCTTGCCCGGAAATTCCTTGGCGAGTATGGCCGCTTCGATAATGAAGTCTGGCTTGGATTTGCGCCCGAAGCCGCCACCGAGCAAGGTCACGTTGAAGGTGACGTTATCGAATGGCAGACCAAGACGCTCGCCGATCCGTTCACGGGTGACCTGCGGCGCCTGACTCGGCCCCCACGCTTCGCACGCGCCATCCTTGTAGCGGGCGATGGCGACCATCGGCTCCATCGGTGATTGCGACAGGTGCGGCAGATAGTAGGAGGCCTCCAGCGTGCTATCGGCGCCGCTCATGGCTTCGTCGATGTTGCCGGTATTGCGGATGACTTTGCCAGGCTTGAGGGACGCGGCTTCCAGTTCCTTGCGATAGGCGATCGAGTCGTAACTGGCGTTGGCACCGTCATCCCACTCGATTTTCAGCGCTTCGCGGCCCTTGATCGCGGCCCACGTATTGTTCGCCACCACGGCGATGCCGCCCAGCGGTTGAAATTCCGATGGCAGCGGACGGCTTTCAATTTGCACCACCTTGACCACGCCTGGCACTTTCATCGCCGCGCTGGCATCGAAGGTTTTGACCTTGCCGCCATACACCGCAGGCCGGGCAATGGTGGCGTACAGCATGCCGTCGAAATGCACATCGGCGCCGTAGACCGCACGGCCGTTGACGATGTCGTCACCGTCGATGGCCTTGGTGCCTTCTTTGCCGATGTAGCGGAATTCAGACGGTTGCTTGAGCTTCAGGCTGTCACGCGCCGGTACGGCCAGGGCACCGGCGGCGGCAGCCAGCGCGCCGTATTCCAGTTCACGGCCGGAAGGTTTGTGAATGACTTTATGCAGCTGCGCATGGCATTCGCCGACCGGTACTTTCCACTGATTGGCGGCGGCCTGTTCCAGCATGGTCCGCGCGGCGGCGCCACAGCGGCGCATCGGCTCGTACCAGTGACGCATGCTGCGCGAACCGTCGGTGTCCTGGTTGCCGAAGCGCACTTCGTCACCCGGTGCCTGCTGCACTTTGACCCGCGCCCAATCAGCTTCCAGTTCGTCGGCAACCACCATGGTCAGACTGGTGCGCACGCCCTGGCCCATTTCCGAACGGTTGCACATCACGGTCACGGTGCCATCGCCGGCGATGCTCACGTACACCTTGGGATCATCCACCCAACCATTGGGCATGCCGTCGGCGCCGAACTTCTTCACTTCTTCGGCAAACACGTCCTGCCAGCCCCAACTCGCGGCGACCACCAAGGCACTGGTAGCGCCCACCCCTTTGAGGAAACCACGGCGACTGAGGTTGCTCAGGGCGAAATCCATCGGTAGCTGGCTCATGCCTTGGCCTCCTTCAGGTGAGTGGATGCCTGGCGGATGGCGGTCTTGATGCGGTTATAAGTGCCACAGCGGCAGATATTGCCGACCATCGCCTCTTCGATCTGTTCGTCGCTCGGGTTCGGATGGATCTTGAGCAGTGCGGTGGCGGACATGATTTGCCCGCCCTGGCAGTAACCGCATTGGGCCACTGCGGAGTCGAGCCAGGCTTGCTGAACCACTTTGCCCACCGGGTCGGCGTGCAGGTTGTCGATAGTGGTGACGTTCTGACCGATCACCGAGCCGATCGGCGTGATGCAACTGCGCGCCGGCGCGCCTTCGATATGAATGGTGCAAGCACCGCACAGGCCCATGCCGCAGCCGAATTTGGTGCCGTTATAGCCAGCAACGTCGCGGATCGCCCAGAGCAGCGGCATGTCCTCGGTGACGTCGAGTTGATGGTCTTGACCGTTGAGTTTCAGGGTAATCATGGGCACGCCCGCATATTTCTTGAGTTATGGGGTCGAGCAATCTGCCGTGGGATCTTGGTTCGGCACGCAGATCGACTCAGGCTAATGGGCTCTCTTGTGCGAACGCAGACGTCTGCACCGGGCCTTTGGTGAAACAAATGCTTGCATCGTTAGCCGGCTAAGTTAACCCAGCATGTCTAGTCCTGAAATAGGTTTACACCTGTTTCACCCTAACGCCCGATGCACCGCATCGGGCGTTTTGTATTTTAAAGAGAGGTGCGGCCGCTCCTGGTTGTAGATCGTGACGGCCTCTCGCACCATCTGTGTGGCCTGCGCAAAATCCGCAGGTCGGTGGATCAAGAACTCTGTTTTCAAGATACCGTTGACCCGCTCTGCCAAGGCGTTTTGGTAGCAGTCGTAGCCGTCGGTCATCGAGCAAATGATGCCATGCTTTGCGTGCACTTCTTGATAAAGGGCCGAGCAGTACTGGGCGCCTCGATCCGAGTGATGGACGAGTTTCTGAACGCTTCGACGTCGCTTCAAAGCCATTCGAAAGGCTTGCACCACGGAGTTGGTGTGCAGACTTTCATGCACGTGATAACCGACTATTTTTCTCGAAAAGACATCCGTCACTAAACTCAAATAGGCAACGCCATCACGGGTAGGCAGGTACGTGATATCGGCAACCCAGACCTGTTCTGGGCCGGTAGCGACTATTTGTTCCGGGCTTGGTTTGAGCAGATTGGGGTGTCGGCGGAAGCGATGATGGCTGTCGGTCGTCTTGTGGTACGCCCGTTTTCTGCGGACCAATTGGCGGCTTTCCCGCAAAACCGCGAACAAACGATCCCGGCCAACATGGAGCTCCTGTTGCTCACGCTGCTCATGCATCATCGAATGCAGCTTCCGAGTGCCGATGCACGGTTGGCGAGCACGGATCTTCTCTACAAACGTTATGAGCTGCTGATCCTGGTCGGCCCGAGCTCTGTAGACCCGGTTGCGTTTGTAATAGGCCTGACGGCTTATTCCCATAAATTGGCAAGCCCTGCTGACACTCAGGGTTTGGGTTTGCGCAACGACTTGCCGGGTCGCTTTTTTACGACAGATACGCCGTAGTCATTTTTCAGAACATCGACTACGGCTTCAAAGAATTGGGCTTTCTGAGTTGCCAGCGCCAGTTGTTCCTCGAGTTCTTTGATTCTTTGCTCGGGAGTCAGGGGCAAGGTTGGCTCGTCCATAGGTCTGATCCTCTGGGAGCGAATGGAGGCGCCTTGGCTCCAGTCCTGGCGACCATGTTTGCGTAACCAAACCAACACCGTCGACCGACCCTGAATCCCGTAGCGCCGCTGAGCCTCTTTATAACTCAACTCGCCTTTTTCGACCTGGTCGACAACCGATAATTTAAAAGCCAGTGTGTAATCACGCTGACTGCGCTTTGTGCCCGTATCCATTGCACCTTCCTGAAAAGAAGTCAGAAGGTGTAAACCTTATTCAGGACGGGACAGCATTAACAAAAAAGCCCTGCTGAGACAGGGCTTTTTTGCTGCAAGCTTCAAGCTGAAAACTTTCCGTGAAAGTGAAACAGCCCATAGCCTGCGATCTGTAATTGTAGCTTGTAGCCAGTGGCTTGCCGCTGTTGCACTAATACCGGTTCGGCTCCATTTCCAGCTCGACGTGGAAACGATCTGAAATGTCCTTCTGGATACGTTGCGCCAGGTCGAGCAACTGCAGGCCAGTGGCGCTGCCGTAGTTGACCAGTACCAGCGCCTGCAATTTATGCACGCCCGCATCGGCATCACGGAAACCTTTCCAGCCGGCGCGCTCGATCAGCCAGCCTGCGGCGATTTTCATCTGCCCATCGGGTTGTGCATAAGCGACCAGGTCCGGGTATTGCCCCTTGAGCTGAGCGACCAGTGCCGCTGGCACCAAAGGATTCTTGAAGAAACTGCCGGCATTGCCGAGCACCGCCGGGTCCGGGAGCTTTTCGTTGCGGATGCTGCAAATGGCCTGGCTGACATCGGTGGCGGTCGGGTGCTCGACACCTTGCTCGGTCAGGCGCTGACGCACCGGGCCGTATTCCAGATGCAAATGCGCGACGCGGTTCAAGGCGAAGCGTACGCGCAGGATCAACCAGCGCCCCGGCTCCTGCTTGAACAGGCTGTCGCGGTAGGCGAAGTTGCATTCTTCCAGGCTGAAATCGCGCAGTTCGCCGCTATGGCGATCGAGCGCGGTCAGGCCGGCGAACACGTCCTTGATCTCAACCCCGTAGGCGCCGATGTTCTGCATCGGTGCCGCACCGACGGTGCCAGGAATCAGGCTGAGATTTTCCAGGCCCGACAATCCCTGCGCCAACGTGTGCTGCACAAACGGATGCCAGGGCTCACCGGCCTCCGCCTCGATCACCACCTTGCTGCCGTCATCGCTCAGCACACGAATCCCGCGAGTGGCCATGCGCAGCACCAATGACTCGATGTCCGCCGTCAGCAGCAAATTGCTGCCGCCGCCGATCACCAGCACCGGCACCTGATGTTCCAGCCCGTAGGCCAGGGCCTCCCGTACATCGGCGTCGCTATGGGCTTCGGCGAACAACCGGGCCCGGACATCCACGCCAAAGCTGTTGAACGGCTTGAGCGAAACCTGCGACCGAACCTGCAAACTCATAACCGCCCCTTCAGTTCGACCACCAGCAAATCACTGGCGCGTTCGATCAGATCCAGCACTTGCTCAAAGCCCTGGTCGCCGTCGTAATACGGGTCCGGGACTTCGTCGATTTCCGACTGATAACGGCGCAGGAACAAATCCAGCTCAGCCCTGCCCCGGGCCGGTTGCAAAGCCTTGAGGTTGCGCAGGTTGCTGTTGTCCATCGCCAGGATCAGGTCGTAGGTGGCGAAATCGGCGCGGGTCACTTGCTGGGCGCGTTGGGTCGACAGGTCGTAGCCACGCAGCTTCGCCGCCGCCTGACTGCGTTTGTCCGGCGCCTTGCCGACGTGCCAGTCACCGGTGCCGGCAGAGGCGACTTCGACCTGGTTGGCCAACCCTGCTTCACGCAGTTTGTGGCGCAACACGCCTTCGGCCGTGGGCGAACGGCAGATGTTGCCCAGGCAGACAAACAGAACCCGCATCAGGCCTCCAGCAGGCGACGAACGCGCTCAAGGTCTTCAACGGTATCGACGCCCGGAGGCGGCGCGATCAGCGCATCGGCGACGTGAATCCGCACGCCGTGCCACAGCGCACGCAACTGTTCCAGGCACTCGGTGTTTTCCAGCCAGCACGGGCCCCAGCTGACGAAGTCATGCAGGAAACCGGCGCGATAGGCGTAGATGCCGATGTGGCGGCGATACGGCACGCCTTCCGGCAACTGCTCGCGGCTCTGGGCGAACGAGTCCCGCGCCCATGGCAGCGTGGCGCGACTGAAGGTCAGCGCCAGGCCATTGAGGTCGCTGACGACTTTGACCACGTTGGGGTTGAACAAAGTTTCCACGTCTTCGATCGGCTCGGCCAGGGTGGCCATGCGCGCTTCGGTGTGGGCGGCCAGGTTGGCGGCGACTTGATCGATCACGCTCGCCGGAATCAACGGCTCGTCACCCTGGACGTTGACCACGATGGCGTCGGGCGCCAGGCCCAGTTTGGTCGCGACTTCCGCCAGGCGATCGGTACCGGAGTTGTGATCTTCACGGGTCAGCACCACTTCGGCGCCAAAGCCCTGGCAGGCCTCGACAATGCGTACATCGTCAGTGGCGACCACTACGCGTTGGGCGCTGCTTTTGCTCGCCTGTTCCCAGACGTGCTGGATCATCGGCTTGCCGGCGATCAACAGCAGCGGTTTGCCCGGCAAACGGGTGGAGGCGAAGCGCGAAGGAATGACAACGGTAAAGGCTGTGGTCATTTATCCAGGCGCTCGTCGGTGGTCAGGGTGCGGGCCTCGGTTTCGAGCATCACCGGGATGCCATCGCGAATCGGGTACGCCAGGCCGGCGCCCTTGCTGATCAGCTCGGTCTTGTCGGCGCTGAGCTTGAGCGGGCCTTTGCAGACCGGGCAAGCGAGGATGTCGAGCAATTTGGTGTCCATGAGCATTCCCTGGATAAAAACGGATTTAAGGCAACAGTCGAGCCGGCAACAGGCGCATCAACTGTGTATCGAACCAGGCCACGAAGGCCGGCGACGGCACAGCATCGACCGCCAGGTACCACCAGTCGGCGGCGGCGAAGGCACGGCACTTCACCGCGTCCTTTTCGGTCATCACCAACGGCAATGACGGGGTGAAATTCAAGGCCTGCACACTGTATTCGGCGTGGTCGGCGAACGCGTGCGGCACCGGCTGCCAGTGTAGCGTTTCGAGGGTCTTGAAGAAACGCTGTGGGTTACCGATCCCGGCCACCGCGTGCAGCGCCTGACCTGCGGGAAAGTGATCGAGGGGGCGATGCTCACCGCTTTGCAGATTGACCAGCGCTGTCGGTTGCAGCTGGAAGGCAAAACCGCCGTCACGATCAGCCGTGGCGCCGTTATAAAGCACTGCATCAACGCTTTGCAGGCGCTCGACCGGTTCGCGCAACGGCCCGGCGGGCAGGCATCGTTGATTGCCCAGGCCTCGGGCAGCGTCGATCAGCACCAGTTCCAGATCCCGGGCCAGACGGTAATGCTGCATGCCGTCATCGGAGAGGATCAGGTCCAGCGGTTCGCTCGCCAGCAAGGCTTTGACCGCGGCGCTGCGGTTCGGGTCGATCATCAGCGGCACGCCGGTGCGCTGCACGATTAGCAACGGTTCGTCACCGGCAATTTCAGCGCTGTGCTCCGCCTCGACGCGCCATGGTAACTGTGGCGGTTTGGCGCCGTAACCACGACTGACCACGCCGACCCGCAAACCGCTGCGCTGGCAATGCTGGATCATCCACAGAATCAACGGCGTCTTGCCGGTGCCGCCGACGGTGATGTTACCGACGACGATCAGCGGCACGGGCGGCTGGTAGATTTCACCCTCGCCCGCCAGAAAGCGTTTGCGCTTTTTGTTGACCACACGCCGGTACAACCACTCCAGCGGCTGCAACAGCTTCAGGGCCGGATGGCCTCGGTACCACGCGGCAAGCAGGCGATCGGACATGGCCATCAGGGCGCGGGCGGCGCCGCCTCGACTGTGGTCATGCGCAAGTGGTTGAAGCCGAGTTTGCCGGCGGCGTCCATGGCCGTGATCACCGATTGATGCTGGGATTTACCGTCGGCACTGATGGACAGTGGTCGGCTGGTATCGCCGTTGGACTCTTTCTGCAAGGCGTCCATCAGGGTGGCCAGGTCGTTTTTCGGCAGCACCTGGTTGTTCACCGAGAACACGCCGTCAGCACTGATGGCGATGTCCAGTTGCTTGGACTGGTCTTCTGCCGGCGAACCGCTGACGGCCTCGGGCAGCTCGACGCGCAACTGGGTTTCACGGGTGAACGTCGTCGTCACGACGAAAAACAGCAGCAGGATAAACACCACGTCAATCAGCGACGCGAGGTTGATGTCCACGTTCTCCCGTTGCTTGCGGCGGAATTTCACGCTTTGCCCTCGGCCAGATCCACATCGCGGTCGCCCTGCACTACCTCGACCAGCTTGATCGCTTCCTGCTCCATCCCCACCACCAGCTCATCGATCCGGCGTTGCAGGAATCGATGGAAGAACACCGACGGGATACCGACCATCAAACCGGCCGCCGTTGTGATCAAGGCCTTGGAGATACCACCGGCCAGCACCGACGCGTTGGTGGTCATGCCACTGCCGGTAAATGCGCTGAAAATATCGATCATGCCCAACACCGTACCCAGCAAGCCGAGCAACGGCGCCATGGCGGCGATGGTGCCGAGGGCATTGATGTAGCGCTCCAGCTCGTGGATGACCCGGGCGGCGGCCTCTTCGATGCACTCTTTCATGATCTCGCGACCATGTTTGGAGTTGGCCAGCCCCGCGGCCAGGATCTCACCCAGCGGCGAGTTGGCGCGCAGTTCCTTGAGTTTTTCTTTATTGAGTTTTTTGTCCTTGATCCAGACCCAGACCTGCCCGAGCAAATGCTCCGGGGTCACGCGGCTGGCCCGCAGGGTCCAGAGACGCTCGGCAACGATCGCCATTGCCGCGATGGAACTCAGGATGATCGGCAGCATCATCCAGCCGCCGGATTTGACCAATTCCCACACAGTGTCAGTCCCCTCGAAAAAGTGCGCCACTCTAACATAGGGGGTGGACGCACCGAAGACCGTGATGTCGCATCCGGTCGGGCTTTAATAACGCTCGGTTATGGATTCAATGAAGGCGGATCGCGCCAGAACCGTCGCTCCAGACGCATTGAGCGTGGGGATTCGAACCGCCCCAATTGCAGATGAATGGCGCCCTGCTCAGCGCTGTCGTAGACCGTAATGCCACGTTTGCGGTAGCGCGCCACGACCGTTGGATGCGGATGGCCGAATGAATTGCCGTGCCCGCGGGAAATCAGCACCGCTTTGGGCTGCAAGCCGTTGAGCAGCGCTATGGACGACGAACTGCGGCTGCCATGATGCGGTGCCTGCAGCCAGTCGGTCGGTACGGCCAATGCACTGTCGAGCAATGATCGCTCGACGGTGGCATCGATATCACCGGTCAGCAGCAAGCGTTCGGCATTGGCTTCGATCTGTAAAACACAGGACTTCTGATTGCTGTCCCCGGCTGCCGACCATTGCCAGAGCCGGAACTGAACGCCATCCCAGGTCCATTGCCGGTCGGTTTCACAGGCTTGGGCTTGCAGCGCGGCAGGCAGGGCCTGCGGATCACCACTGATCACGCGCTTTACCGGCAGCCCATTGGCCACTGCCCGGGCACCGCCGGCATGATCGGCGTCAGCGTGGCTGATCAGCATCACGTCGAGTTCTTTCACCCCCAGTTTTCGCAATGACGGCAGTACGACCCGCTCTCCCAGGTCGAAATCACCGAAACGCGGACCGGTGTCATACAGCAGCGTGTGATGGCGAGTGCGCACCAGAATCGCCAGGCCTTGGCCAACATCCAGTTGCCAGATGTCGGCGATACCTTCGGGCAGTTCTGCGCGAGGGGGAAATACCAGCAACAGCAACATCGGCCACCCCAGCGGGCGCATGGGTACACCCCGGGGCAGTAACAGTAGACAGGCGCCCATCGCCCCCACGCACCAGGCCCAGAACGGGATCGCCATGGGCACCCACGCCGGAATCCGCCCAGCGACCAACGCCAGTCCCTTGAACAAGCCATCGATCAAACCGCCCGCCAGCCACAACAGGCCCTCGCCCACGTAAGGCAGCGGCAACAACACGGTGCCGAGCAATGCCGGAGGCAGCACCACCAGACTGATCCAGGGTACCGCCAGCAAGTTGACCAGCGGCCCGCTGACACTGATCGGCAACCCCAGCACCAACAGCAAAGGCAACAGGCCAATGGCGATCAACCATTGGGCGCGGGTCCAGGTTTGCCACCAGCGCCAAGGGCCCAGGCGACCACCAAAGGTAAAAATCAACACCGCGACCGCGGCGAAGGACAACCAGAACCCCGGCTGCAAACTGGCCAGCGGGTCCAGCAGCAATACGCCATTGAGTGCCAGCAATAACGGCCACCAGGCGCCGAGGTGACGAAAACGCAGGCGCCACAACAACACCAGGCCGATCATCAAACAGGCACGGCGTACCGGGACATCAAATCCGGCCAACAGGCCATAACCGAGCGCGGCACTGAATGCCAGGCCACAGCCCCAGGGCAACCACGGCAGACGGTTCGGCCACAGCCCAAAGCGGGCCAGACCGGCGATCAGCAGGTACACCACGCCCGCCAGCAAACCGATGTGTTGCCCGGAAATCACCAACAGGTGGACGGTGCCGGTGTCTTGCAGCACTTGCCAGTCTTCACGGCTGAGCCCGGCGCCATCCCCCAGCACCAACGCTGCCAGCGCAGCCGTTCGGCCCTGGGCATCCACTGCCAGCAGCCTCTGGCGGATGCCATCGCGCCAGGCCCATCGCGCCTCGGACAGCCGCTCGCTGTCCTTGACCGTACCTGTCGCACCAATGCCCTGCGCCAACAGCCAAGCCTGATAATCGAAGGCCTGCGGATTGAGCAAACCGGCAGGCCGCTTCAGCTTGACCGCCAATCGCCAGCGCTCGCCGCTTTTCACCGGCGGGCCGTCGTACCAGGCCAGGCGCATGAGTGTCGGCACTTTCCCGTGTCGCGACGTAGCCTGCGCCAATTCAAAGCGAACCACCGCCTCGCCGTTCTCGGGCAACCCCGTCACCCGCCCTTCGACCCAGCGGGTTTCACCGTCCAGGCTCGGCGCCAAACGATCGTCCAGTGCCCATTGGGCCTGCACGCAGGCCCAACTCAAACCGAACAGGAAAAACGCCGCCGGATACGTCTTGAACGGCAACAACATCAAACCGGCAACCGGCATCAACAACCACAACCCGACCGGCGGCAATGCCGGTAAAAAACGCAGGGCCAGCAGACCCAACGCCAGCGCCATCATCCCTGTGCGCATAAGCCCGTCCTTGAGAGTCCCGGCCTTAGGCATAGACGTCCGGGCGCACGCTCGTCGTTATCAATTGTCACAAAGTCTGAATGGGCGCTTCATAGAATCCAGACATACTTGCCGCCTTGACCGACCGAGAAGCCTTATGCCCCGGCGATTATTCAAACGTTACATGCCAGACCCGACCAGCATCAGGGAACACAAATCCTTACGCTTTCTCGGCACGCTGCTGCATGACCCGAACCTCTGGCACCTCAATCGCCATTCCGTCGCACGCGCCATGGCGGTTGGCTTGTTCGCGGCGTTCCTGCCGATTCCGTTGCAGATGTTGCTGGCTGCCTTCCTTGCGATCGTGGTGCGCGGCAATATGCCGATTGCCGTGAGCCTGGTCTGGCTGACCAATCCGATCACCATGCCGGCGGTGTTCTTTTGCACCTATCAGACGGGGGCGTGGTTGTTGGACGTTCCTGCACGGCATTTACCGGATGAGTTGACCTGGGAATGGATTAGCGGCGAGCTCTCGACGTTATGGCAACCGTTTTTGCTGGGGTCGGTGGTGACGGGGTTGGTGCTGGGGGCGTTGGCTTATTGTCTGGTGATGCTGTATTGGCGGTGGTGGGTGGCGCGGCAGTGGCGGCGGCGTAAGCAGAGTCGGATGTGATTGGATTTGATCGTGTGCATATCCGTTTCTTCGGTAACGGCTGCTTATGGTTCCGCTCTTACAGCGGGTCACTTTGAAAAGCGCAAAGTAACCAAACGCTCCTGCCCCTTTCGTTCGGTGCCTCGCCTAGGCTCGGCATGCCGGCCGGCCTGTTTATCTGGTTCGTGCGCATCTCCCCCTGTAGGAGCCGGCTTGCTGGCGATAGCGACCGCTCAGTCAACATCATCGAGACTGACATACAGCTATCTCCAGCAAGCTGGCTCCCACAGTTGGATTGGAGGGTATCTGATAGAGATTGGTTGGCTGGCAGCGCGTCATCGCCAGCAAGCCGGCTCCTACAGTGGGATTGGGGGTATCTGGCAGAGATTGGTTGGCTGGCAGCGCGTCATCGCCAGCAAGCCGGCTCCTACAGGTTGGAATGCGAACCAACCAGACAAACAGGCCGGCCGGTAGGCCGCCTCGGCCCTTTTGATCCACCCGCCCCCTCGGCAGGCTGAGTGGAGGCGTTTATCCGGGGGGGCGCGCGCAGCGCCGTGCGGCGAAGCCGCACACATCGAGAGGAGGTTGAAGCGAAGCCAACCGGAGGCGATGCCCCCGGATGAATGCCGGAACGAAGGAACACCGAGCCTTAGCGAGGGGCCGTACGTAAGGGGCGAGCGTTTTTTTGGTTACTTTTTTTAGGCGCTTGTAAAAAAAGTGACTCGCCGTAAGGGCGAAACCATAAGCCGCCGTTACCGCAGAAACGGATATACACGCAAAACCCAAAACAACCTCAGGTCCGCATCCCCCGCCCACTCACCAACAACCGCGCGCACCCAACATACAAAACCCCAGTCGCCACCACCATAAAGGCAATCGCCACACTGATCCGAATATCCGAAACCCCAAGGATCCCGTACCGGAAAGCATTGACCATATGCAACACAGGGTTGGCCAGCGACACGGTCTGCCAAAACGGCGGCAGCAACGTAATCGAATAAAACACCCCACCGAGATAGGTCAACGGCGTCAGCACAAACGTAGGGATGATCGAGATGTCATCGAAGTTGCGCGCAAACACCGCGTTGATGAAGCCCAGCAGCGAGAAGATCGTCGCCGTCAGCACCACCACCAGAATGGTCACACCCAGGTGATGCACCTGCAGGTGGGTGAAGAACAGCGACAACAACGTCACGATGATCCCGACCATCAACCCGCGCAGCACGCCGCCCAGGGTGTAGCCGATCAGGATAGTGTGCGGCGAAACCGGAGAGACCATCAGTTCTTCGATGGAGCGCTGGAATTTGCTGCCGAAGAAACTCGACACCACGTTGCCGTAGGAGTTGGTGATCACCGACATCATGATCAACCCCGGCACGATGTACTCCATGTAAGTGAAGCCGCCCATGTCGCCGATTTGCCGGCCGATCAGGTTACCGAAGATCACGAAATACAGAACCATGGTGATCGCCGGCGGTAGCAGGGTCTGCGGCCAGATCCGGGTGAAGCGCCGGATTTCACGGTAAACGATGGTATTGAGGGCAACGAGGTTGGGGCGCAGCTCGGAACTCATACTGCCACCTTCGACAGATTTTTCTCCACCAGGGACACGAACAACTCCTCAAGGCGATTGGTTTTATTGCGCAGGCTCAACACTTCGATGTTCTGCTGGGCAAGCTGGGTGAACAGCGCCGTGATCCCCATGGACTTGTCCACCTGGACCTCCAGCGTGTGGTCGTCGAGCAAACGGGATGGATAACCCAGCAACTGCGGCGGCGCGCTCAGGCTGTTCTTCAAATCCAGCAGGAAGGTCTCGACGTGCAACTGGCCGAGCAACTGCTTCATGCTCGTGTTCTCGACAATCGTGCCGTGGTCGATGATGCCAATGTTGCGGCACAACTGCTCAGCCTCTTCCAGGTAGTGCGTGGTGAGGATGATGGTGATGCCTTTCTGGTTCAGCTCAGTGAGGAAGGTCCACATCGAGCGACGCAGTTCGATGTCCACGCCGGCAGTCGGTTCGTCGAGAATCAACAGGCGCGGTTCGTGAACCAGTGCACGGGCGATCATCAAGCGACGCTTCATGCCGCCGGACAGCGAACGCGACGGCACATCGCGTTTGTCCCACAGACCGAGCTGGGTCAGGTATTGCTCGGCACGCTCCTTGGCGACTTTCGACGGAATGCCGTAGTAGCCGGCCTGGGTCACGACGATGTCGAAAGTCTTTTCGAACTGGTTGAAGTTGAATTCCTGGGGCACCACGCCGATGGAGCGCTTGAGCTGCGCAGGATTCTTGTCCAGATCATGACCGAAGATATTCACCGAGCCGCTGGTCTTGTTCACCAGGGTCGAAAGAATACCGATGGTCGTGGATTTACCGGCGCCGTTGGGGCCGAGCAAGGCGAAAAAGTCACCTTCGGCGACATCCAGATCGATACCACTCAAGGCCTGGAAACCGTTGCCGTAGGTTTTGGTTAGCTGCCGGATGGACAGAGCGGAACTCATATCGGATTACGCACCAAGAAGGGAGGAAAGAGATAAATAAGGGCGGGCGGCGAGCAATGCAACCGCGGCGCATGAGCGCAATGGTGCTTGTCGCCGCCACACAAGTACAGTCAAGTGTGTCGATAGTAGGTATTAAGTCAACGCGGTCATAACGGCCTTGCGATAGGCCGGACGCTGTTTCAGCCGTGCATACCAGGCTTGCAGATGCGGCCGTGGCGCGCGCTCGATCGGCATCTCGAACCAGGCATAAATGAAACTGCCGAGGGGAATGTCGCCCATGCCGATTTCGTCGCCGGACAGGTAAGGCGTGGTCGCCAGCGCTTGATCGGCCATTGCCAGCAAATCCTCGCATTCCTTGATTGCAGCCTTGATCGCAGGCCAGTCCTGCTGATCTGCCGGGGTGCGCAACACGCCCCAGAACACGGTGCGGAACGGGCCGGCGAAACTGGAAGTGGTCCAGTCCATCCATTTGTCAGCGATGGCACGTGCTTGCACACCGGCTGGATACCACGCGGTATCCGCCGCATGTTTGGCCAACAGATAACGCACGATGGCGTTGGATTCCCACAACACAAAACCGTCGTCTTCGATCACCGGCACGCGTCCATTGGGGTTCATGGCGCGGTACTCGGGCGTATCGACAACACCAAACGCCCCGCCCGCATCGATGGCCTCATACGCCAGCCCCAACTCCTCGGCGGCCCACAATGGTTTTCTGACATTCGATGAATTTTTCCGACCCCAGATCTTCAGCATGACCGCCTCTCGATTGATGAATGCGCAGGCAGGATACGCCGGATCAGGCGCGACTCAAATCAGTCTGCATGTCACCCAACAACGGCGGCAGTTGCTCGCCGAACAGATGCGGATAGCATTTTTCCAGGTGATCGAAAAAGAACGCCTCAGGCACATCGGCAAACTGGCCGTGATCGACGAGGTACTCCATCAGCTGCTCGCCATCGCGGTTATAAGGGTGGAAAACGCTGTCGTTGATGCCGTCGAATTCCAGCGGCGCCACATTGAACAACTCGCAAAGTTTCTGGTTGAACGCGGGGGTCGCCTTGACCCAGCGATCCTGCAGGTAGAACTCGGTGTAACCGTGCATGGCGAACATGTCGCTCTTAAGCAATTCGAGCAGGCGCGGCGTCGACAAATGATTGCGCACATCCGCCAGGCCGATCCGCGACGGGATGCCGCAATGCCGCGCGGCGCCGGCCAGCAGCGTGGCTTTGGGCACGCAATAACTCTCGCCGGCCGCCAGTGCGTAACTGCCGCATAAGGTCAGCGGATCACGACTGAAGGTGTACGGGTTGTAGCGCACCGCCTCGCGCACGGCGTAATAAAGGCTGATCGCCTGCTCGCGCGGGTCGCGGCTGCTGCCACGGTGTTTTTCGGCGAACTCCACCACGTCGGGATGGTCACTATCGATGAAGCGGCCGGGGCTCAGATACTCGTGCATGCGCGAAATCTCCTGGGGAAGCCTCGAGTCTAACGAGAGGTTAAGCACAGAGATAACGACGTTTCGGCCAAACATGGGCGCTTAGTCGCCCGCCCAATGAACGTTTTCCCAGGCCTGTTGCCAACCGGACCTACAGAAATCATCCGGGATTTCCCACGATTTCAATCACCTCGCTCCGACCACCCCATTTTGCGGATGCCGTCTAAGCTCTGTGGGTTGGCTCGCCCTGGTTTCACGGAGGATTAAATATGCTGCTGTTGTGGATACTGGTTCTGGTTGTCGGGATCGCTTATTTAGCCCACCGTCGCATTTCACCGCTGCCTGCCTTGGGCATCGTGGCTGTCTATCTGCTGGCAATGGGCATCTTCAGTCACGCGCCGGGTGGGTTGTTGTTGATTTTCTGGGTGTTGCTCGCTGCGGTGGCTGCACCATTATTACTGCCAGACCTGCGCCGCAAATTCTTCAGCGCGCCGATGTTCGACTGGTTCCAGAAAACGCTGCCACCCATGTCGCAAACCGAACGCGATGCGATTGAAGCGGGGACCGTGTGGTGGGATGGCGAACTGTTCAGCGGTCGTCCGGACTGGAACAAACTGCTGTCGTATCCCAAGGTACAGCTGAGCGAAGAGGAACAGGCCTTCATCGACGGCCCGACCGAAGAACTCTGCGCCATGGTCAGTGACTACCAGATTGGTCAAACCATGGACCTGCCGGCCGAGGCCTGGGCGTTCATCAAGGAAAACGGTTTCTTTGCCCTGATCATCCCCAAGGAATTTGGTGGCAAGGGCTTCTCGGCGTATGCCCACTCCCAAGTGGCAATGAAACTGGCCAGCCACAGTGGCGACCTCGCCTCCACCGTGATGGTCCCCAACTCCCTCGGTCCGGCTGAACTGCTGCTGCATTACGGCACCGACGAACAACGCAACCACTACCTGCCACGACTGGCGCGGGGCGACGATATCCCGTGCTTCGCCCTCACCGGGCCCATGGCCGGCTCCGATGCCGGCGGCATGCCCGACACCGGGGTGATCTGCAAAGGTGAATGGGAAGGCCAGGAAACCCTCGGCTTGCGCCTGAACTGGGAAAAGCGCTACATCACCCTGGGACCGGTGGCCACCCTCCTCGGCCTCGCATTCAAAGCTTACGACCCGGACCACCTGCTGGGCGATAAAGAAGACCTGGGTATCAGCCTCGCGCTGATTCCGACCGATATTCCCGGCGTGGAAATCGGCCGTCGTCATCTGCCACTGGGCGCAGCGTTCATGAACGGCCCTAACGCCGGCAAAGACGTTTTCATCCCGCTGGAGTTCCTCATCGGTGGCCAGGAAATGCTCGGCAAAGGCTGGATGATGCTGATGAATTGCCTGTCGGTCGGGCGTTCGATTTCCCTGCCCGCCGTTGGCACCGGCATGGCCAAGTTCACCAGTCTGGTGACGGGCCAGTACGCGCAGATTCGCGAACAGTTCAACGTGCCGATTGCCGCGTTCGAAGGCATTCAGGAATCCATGGCCCGCATCGGCGGCAACGCCTGGATGATGGATGCCGCGCGGATGCTGACCGCCAACGCGGTGGATCTGGGCGAGAAACCTTCGGTGCTGTCGGCGATCCTCAAGTATCACCTCACCGAACGGGGCCGCGAATGCATCAGCCACGCCATGGACGTGCATGGCGGCAAGGCAATCATTCAAGGACCGAACAACTACCTCGCGCGCAAATGGTGTGGCGCACCGATCTTCATTACCGTGGAAGGCGCCAACATCCTTTCGCGCAACCTGATGATCTTCGGCCAGGGTGCGATTCGCTGCCATCCTTTCGTCCTCAAGGAAATGGCGCTGGCCACCCGGGAAGACAAGGATCAGGCACTGATCGAATTCGATGGCCTGCTGCTCAAGCACATCGGCTTTGCCGTCAGCAATGCCGCGAGCACGCTGGTGCTGAACCTCGGGTTTGGCCACCTGGAACATACCCCGGGCGACAAACTCAGCCAGGGTTATTTCCGCGCCCTCAACCGTCAGGCCGCCGCATTTGCGCTGCTTGCCGATCTGAGCATGATGCTGCTGGGCGGCGAACTGAAACGTCGCGAACGCCTGTCGGCACGACTGGGTGATGTGCTCAGCAACATGTACCTGGCCAGCGCCGCACTCAAGCGCTACAACGACCTGGACGCGCCGGAACACATGGAGCCACTGTTTGCCTGGGCCATGGAGGAAAGCCTCGGCCAGGCCGAACGGGCCATGGATGAACTGCTCAACAATTTCCCGAACAAGGTGCTGGCATGTCTACTGCGGGTGATCGTGTTTCCGTTCGGTCGCCGCCACAAAGGACCTTCCGACAAGCTGGGCGCACAAGTGGCTGCGATCATCGGTCGGGCCAAGGGTGATCCGGCGCTGGAGGAAGTGCTCCTCGGCTGCTATCGCCCACAATCGAAGGAAGATCCGGTCGGCGCCCTGCAACACGCCAGCAACCTGACGGGCGCTGCACAAACCCTGCAGAAAAAACTCCATATGGCGCTCAAGAGCGGTCAGGTCAAACCGGTCGCCGGCGAACACGTGATCGATGCGGCGCTGGAGGCCGGCGTATTGCAACCGGTGGAAGCGCAAACCCTGCGTGAAGCCGAGGCGGCACGGCGCAAGGTGATCGATGTCGATGACTTCGATAAAGAGGAGCTGGCGATAGCACCGGGGAAGGTCCGCTGATCAAACCGTCCCCGTACACCATGTAAAAACGGGCGCAGGAGCTTTATACTCCCGCGCCCGTTTTGCTCTTGAGGACTTATCTCGTGTCCAACATCGTTGCCGATCATCTCGTATTGCTCGACCACCTGCGCAGCATCCTGGTCGCCGTAGGTGAGGCCGAACAGGTTCCCGACGAAAGCCATGCCTTGTTCCTGGAGCGCTTCGACGAACTGCTTGCACTGCTGCCGGTCGACCCGATCGAAAGCCAGTACCTGGGCCAGGACATCCTGTGCCAGGTGATCACCCGTTACCCGCAAATCGCCCACCTGGTCCCGCGCGACCTGCTGTGGTACTTCGCCGGTGACTGCCTGCACTACATGCCCGACGACGAAATCGACCTGTATCAGGCGCTGGAAGAGCGTCGTTTCGAAGCTGAACAGAATGACGAACCGTTTGACTGGAACCAGGAAAAACAGCTGCTGGCGCTGTCCAATCAGGACAGCAAGCACTGATCCAGGATCAGCAAAACAAAAGGTCCGCATGCGGACCTTTTTTGTTTTTCCCGGCGAACTTTTGATCTTCCTCAGAACAACCCATCACTCTCGGGCAGCTCATACTCCGATACCGCCGTACTCAGGCGACCCGGTTTACCGGGCTTGCCCAGTGTCGGCTCCTTCTCCAGGCATTCCACCAGGTAATCGATCAACACCCGCAGCTTGGGAGGCAGGTATCGAGTTGGCGAATGCAGCAGCCAGGCACCGCCGTGGTAGGACGCCAGGAAAGTCCAGTCCGGCAACACTTGCACCATCAACCCCTTTTCCAAGGCTCGGCGCGCCGTGAAATACGGCAGGCTGCCAATGCCGATGTGTTGCAATACCGCGCCAAACCGCACGCCCGTGTGATTGGCGGCATAGCGCCCGCGCACACCGACCGTGACCGACTTGCTGCCCTTCTTGAATTTCCACCGCGCATCGCTCGGGGTTTCCCCCAGGTAAATGCAACTGTGGTTGAGCAAGTCATGGGGATGGGTCGGCGTTCCATGTTCGGCCAGATACTGCGGGGTAGCGCAGAGCAAATGGTCGATCGTCAGTAACTGGCGACCCACCAGCCCCGCAGGCGGGCGATCGGTGATGCGTATCGCCAGGTCGACGTGATCGTCGATCAAATCCACCTGGCGATCCTCCAGCAACAACTCCACATCGACTTTGGGATAACGGCGCAAAAACTCCGGCATGTGCGGATGAATCACGATCCGGCCCACCGCCTTTGGCACACTGAGACGCACCACCCCTTCGGGCTCATCGGTAAATTGACCACTGATCTCCATCACCGAACGTGCAGCGTTGACCATCTCCTGGCAGCGTTTGAATACCTCTTCCCCACCGTCGCTCAAGCGCAACTTGCGCGTGGTTCGTTGCAGGAGCCGGGTCGCCAGCGCTTTCTCCAGCCGCGAAATACTGCGACTGACCGCCGAGGGTGAAGAGCCCAGTTGACGTGCCGCTTCGGAGAAACTGCCGGTCTCGACAACCTTGACGAAAATCGCCATTTCACCCAGCAGTGGCAGTGGAAGATTTATGCTCACAACACAACAGTCCTTTGATGTTTGAACGGATTATCACGCTATTCCACCCTTCATATAATAAAAATCAGACATTTTAATTCGAGCATGGAACATGACGCTTCGCCTCTTCTTCCACAGTGATGACCTCAAGGCCAACGTGGAAGTCCTGGATTGCACACCCCACGAGATCGAATTCGCCGTGGTGCTGCGCGCAACACTGTTCCACCCTCAGGGCGGCGGACAACCCTTCGATACCGGCTGGATCGGTGAGAGCCGAGTGCTGCGCGTGGTCCAGGACCCGGACCGGATCATCCATTTCGTCGACAGTCCGGTAAAAATCGGGATGACCCAGATCCGGATCGACGAGGAGCGCCGCCAGTTCAATACACGCATGCATACCGCCGGGCATCTGATTGGCCATTTTGTCCAGGCCATGGGCTGGATGCCGATCAAGGCGCATCACTGGCCTGGCGAAGGGCGCGTGCAATTCAAGCCGACGGAATCAGCCCAGGAAGTTGAAGCAGACATCCTGCAACAAGGCATTGCGCAGTGGATCGCCCACGACCTGCCGCGCCTGATATCTCTGCGCGAAGGCGCCCGGGAAATCGGTTTCGGTGAACTGCCCGCCTACGGTTGCGGCGGCACCCATGTACGTAGCCTGAAGGATCTGGGCACGGTCACAATCGAATCCCTTGCGCAAAAGAAAGGGACGTTATCCGTCCACTACCACGTGGATTGAGCCCTTGGGCAAGGGCGCCCATGCCGTTGCCCAACGCCGGATGGCGCCTGCATTCGAGGGCTTCGTCGACTCTCGCTTCCCCCGCTGACTTTCTGGAGTTGAGATGCTTTCAAATTACCTGGCCGAGTTTCTGGCGCTGGCGATCGTCCATTTTCTCGCCGTGGTCGCCCCCGGCCCGGATTTCGCCGTAACAATCCGCCAGAGCGTACGCTTCGGCCGGTGGGTCGGGATTTGCACGGCCCTTGGCATCGGCGCGGGCATTTCCGTACATGTGTTGTATACGGTACTTGGCGTCGGCGCATTGATGCACACCACGCCCTGGCTACTGACGGTGGCCAAGGTCGCGGGCGGTGCCTACATCCTGTATTTGGGGGTGAGCCTGGTACGGAGTCAGCCCAAACCCGTACTTGAGGGCGATAAAGCCACCGACGAACCGATTATCCAGCAGACATTGCTGAAGGCCTTCACCACCGGTTTTCTGACCAACGCCACCAACCCCAAGGCCACGCTGTTTTTCCTGGCGATTTTCACCACGCTCATCAGCGCCACGACACCGCTGAAGATTCAGGCGTTGTATGGGGTGTGGATGTGCTTTGTAAATGCCCTGTGGTTTGTGATCGTGGCGCTGTTCTTTTCCAGTCCCAGGGTCAGATTGCTGTTCATGCGCATGGGGCATTGGTTCGAACGCACCATGGGGGTGGTCCTGATTTTGTTTGCTGGGCGGTTGATGCTGTCGATGTAAATGCGCAGGACATGCAAAAGGCCCGCACAGTCAGGCTGGCGGGCCTTTTTTTATCTGGAACATGAATCGCGCACAAACAAAAACGCCGCTCATTGCTGAGCGGCGTTTTCGTTAAATATGGAGCGGGAAACGAGACTCGAACTCGCGACCCCGACCTTGGCAAGGTCGTGCTCTACCAACTGAGCTATTCCCGCAAATGGCGTCCCCTAGGGGACTCGAACCCCTGTTACCGCCGTGAAAGGGCGGTGTCCTAGGCCACTAGACGAAGGGGACACGCTGCCCGGAACACATGGTGTGTGTTTCGGTGCCCAGATCCGCGTCCGAAGACTTGGTTCTGGTTTCACTCAGCCCTGCCCGAAAGCAACGCTGTTTAAAATTGGAGCGGGAAACGAGACTCGAACTCGCGACCCCGACCTTGGCAAGGTCGTGCTCTACCAACTGAGCTATTCCCGCATTGGCGTCCCCTAGGGGACTCGAACCCCTGTTACCGCCGTGAAAGGGCGGTGTCCTAGGCCACTAGACGAAGGGGACACACTACAACATTCACTCCCTGCTTCGTTTCGCTGTGTGCTTTACGCTGCAAGTGGCGCGCATTCTATGGATGGATTGAGAGGTCGTCAACCCCCTGATATAAATTTATTTAAATCAATGACTTCGCCCTGCTTTCCGGCACCAATCCGGATTTTCCGTCGCCCGGTGTTTGGCGCCTATATTCTGACACTCGCCAAGGCGTTATAGTCGGAGCCAGCAATGATGGCAATCCGCCCTACCGATGCCAGCATTCATATAAGAAGACTGCGGCCGATACAGATTGGGCCACATCGATCAGCTCGTCGAGCGGCCCTAGGCGCCTATATGCCCAGCCACTACACTCGCACGCGAACCCTAAAAAGAGGTCTTACCGGTGACACCACTCATGATCACCCTGCTCGTCGTAGCCGGGATCGCATTATTGATCGCCATTGGCTACATCAACCATGTGGTGGAAAACAACAAGCTGGAAAGGGCCCGCACCAAGGTTGAACTCAACGATCGCCTGCGTCGTTGCGGTGAGATCACCGAGACCTTCCCCGGCCAGTTGATGACGCCGGCGCTCAAGCTGCTGATGACCCGCCTGGAATTGAACGTCTGCCAGCGCCTGTTGAATCTGGAAAAAACCAGCTCCAACCTCAAGGCACGGATTGGCGAGCTGGAGACTTTGGTCGCCCAGGGCGAATCAATCCCGGTCAACAACCCGCCGGCGCCGATCCAGACCGAAGCCAAGGCCAAGGATGTGCGCTTCCTGCTTGAAGCCCTGCACGGCCAGATCACCCGCGCCGCACAGGACGGCTACCTGCCGCCTAATGAAGCCAAGCGCTGGATCCGCGAGGTCCGTCATATTCTGGTGCTGCTGCACATCGAGTTCTTCAACAACCTCGGTCAGCACTCGTTGCAACAGAACCAACCTGGCCAGGCGCGATTGGCGTTCGAACGTGGCGTGCAATACCTGCGCAAACAGCAGGAGCCGCAGATCTATGCCGAACAGCTCGAGTATCTGGAAAAACTCCTGGCCCGCGCCAACGCCCAGGTCATGGACCGTATTGCCCCGGTAGAAGGCGAAGTCAACCAATTGACCGAAGGCCTCAAAGACGTCGAGGCGGATGCGGACTGGAAGAAGAAAGTGATCTACGACTGATCAGCGATAAAAGAGAAAGCCACCGAGAGGTGGCTTTTTTTGGGGTTGGATTTTTAGGATGCATACATCCGAGTGAAATACGTTGAATGTCAGGACGTCATCGCCAGCGAGCCGGCTCCTACAGTGGATATGAGTACACCCGAGCTCTTCACCACTCCACAGGCCGAGCGTTAGCTCGCCTGCCGTTTTTGATCCACCCGCCCCCTCGGCAGGCTGAGTGGAGGCGTTTATCCGGGGGTGGGCGCGTAGCGCCGTGCGGCGCAGCCGCACACATCGAGAGGAGGTCGTCGCGAAGCAGACCGGAGGCGATGCCCCCGGGTGAATGCCGGAGCGAAGGAACACCGAGCCCGAGCGAGGTGCCGTACGAAAGGGGCGAGACCTTTTGGTTCCTTTTGGGGCGTTTGCCAAAAGGGACTCGCCGTAAGGGCGAAACCATAAGCAGCCGTTACCGCAGCACCGGATAGGTACCCAATCAAAAAAGCTCAAAGCCTGAAATGCCCCACCATCCCCCGCAACTCAACCCCCAACTGCGCCAGCTCAATACTCGACGCCGCATTCCCCTGCATCGCCAACGAAGACTGATCAGCACTGGCACGAATACTCGTGACACTGCGGTTGATCTCCTCAGCCACCGAACTTTGCTCCTCGGCTGCCGCCGCAATCTGCTGGTTCATCTGCTGAATCAACGAAACCGCCGCCGCAATACTCCCCAGCGCACTCTCGGTTTGCAGCGCATCACTGACCGCCAGCTTCACCAGTTCGCCACTGTTCTGAATCTGCTGCACAGAGCTCTGCGCCGCTACGCGCAAGGCGCTGACCAGACGTTCGATTTCCTCGGTCGATTGCTGCGTCCGCTTGGCCAGGGCGCGCACCTCGTCGGCTACCACCGCGAAGCCCCTGCCCTGCTCGCCGGCGCGTGCGGCTTCAATGGCCGCATTGAGCGCCAGCAGGTTGGTCTGCTCAGCCACACTCTTGATCACACCGAGCACCGTGCCGATGTTCTGGATTTCCGCACTCAGGCTTTCGATGCTTGAACTGGCCGAATGGGCGGAGTCGGCCAACTGCTCAATCCGCGCCATGCTTTGACGCACCACGTGCTGGCCGCTTTCAACCTTGCCGTCTGCCGTTTGCGCAGCCTGGGCCGCCTCCTCCGCATTACGCGCGACGTCGTGAACGGTGGCGGTCATCTGGTTCATCGCTGTGGCGACTTGCTCGGTTTCTTCCTTCTGACTGCTGACTTCAAGATTGGTCTGCTCAGTCACGGCTGACAGCGATTGAGCCGACGTTGCCAATTGCTCGATGCCTGCCTGCAAACCGCTGACGATCTGGCTCAGACCCGCGCCCATTTGCTGCATGGCTTGCATCAATTGGCCAATCTCGTCCCGACGGGTGACTTCGACAGTCCCGCTCAAATCCCCCGAAGCGATCTGCTGCGCCACACGGATGACACTGCGCAGTGGCCCCACGATCAACCGGGTAATTACCCAAGCCGCGATCAACCCCACCAACAACGCCAGGGCCGATGAGCCAATGATCAGCAGCGAATTCTTTTTCAGTTCTGTCTGCATCGATTGGTCTTCGGCGGCATACGCCTGGTCCACCCGCTCCACCACTTGGCCGGCGCGTTGATGCAGTTGCTGGTAAACGGTTTTTTCCTGCTCCAGCAAACCGGTGTACTCGGCGAGCTTGTCGTTGAAGCTGGCGATATGTCCGCTCACTTCATTGAGAACCGTTTGATAACCCTCATCCTTGACCGTGGTTTTCAATGCTTCGGCTTGGGTCAATGCCTGACTGGCCTGCTCGATCTTGCCCTGCCCTGCGCTGTCGTCGCCCTTGCGGCTCTGGTCCAGGCGCACGCGCGCTTCATTCATGGCTTGCAGCATCAGGCGCGAAACCTGGCTGACCTGACTGGCTTGCTCGATGAACTGCGCACCGTCCTTGCCTTCGGAATCCTTCAGGGTATAGGCGCCGTCATCGGCGAGCCCCGCCTGCAAGACGTCGAGATTATTGGCAACGCTGGACACCGACCAACTGGCCATTTCCAATGCCAGGTCCTTGGCCTGACTGAGCGAGACAAACTCATCAAACGCCTTGCGATACGCCGCAAGGGATTGCTCGACATCAGTCATCACCGGCACATTCGCTGCAGACTCAGCCTTGAGCTGATTCGCCAGCGCAATCAGGCCGTCCACCCCTTCACGCAGGGCATCGGCGGTTTTCGGGTTGCCGTGCAAGGCGTACTCCTGCTCCAGCAGCCGCACCTTGAGCAAACCGCTGTTGAGCGACGACATCTGCTTGAGTCCGTCGAAGCGCTGACTGATGGTTTGCAGGGACCATACGCCGATGGCCGCCACCAAGGCGGTCAACAGCAGCACGAGCACAAACCCGACACCCAGTTTTTTTGCCATACCGAGGTTGGCAAAACGTCCTTGCACGGCCGAAATCATTGCGTGTAGTCCCCTGCCATAGTCTATGGACGCAGATTCGCAACGGGCCTCTATCAACACAAGTCTCTGGCATCGGAATAATGGCAAAAAGCTACGCCCACGTCGTTTTCAGAACGTTTGAGGTCGATTCGGAGCGGTGGCCTGAAAAAATGCCCTGGCTCGCGGATCGCAGGCACAAGCCACATTGATACGCTGCCAATCAGTGGCCTCGCCCATGGGGCTGAAGGTTGTCGCGCAAGACAACACGACACCATGACGTTGCGCCCGGGCATGCACCTGCGCGCAGTCCATCCACCGTGAACGCGCCCAGATGAACAGGCCGGCAGTGGGCTTGCCGAAAACCTCCCACTCGGCATCTTCCAGCAACTGCAAAGCCGCTTGCCTGTCAGTGTTCAAACGCTGCCTCTGACGCTTCAGCAACTTGCGATAGGCGCCATTAGCCAGCAGGCAGGCCATCACCGACTCACAAAATCGTGAAGCGCCCAGGCTGCTGATCATCTTGACTTCAGCCAACCGCGCAATCACGTCGGCACTGGCCACCACAAAGCCGACTCGCAAGGAACTGCTGAGGGTTTTCGAGTAGCTGCCGACGTAGATCACACGGTCATCCAAGGCAGCGAGACGCGTACCGGCACCGCTGTGCAGATCGGCGTAGACATCATCCTCGATCAGCAGCACACCGTGTTTTCTTGTCAGTTGCAGCAACCGTTGCGCCACCACCGGGACCAGGCTGCCGCCCGTAGGGTTGTGATGGAAGCTGTTGATGAACAGCCCTTGCGGGCGGTGCTCCACCAGCAGTTGTTCCAGAACGGCGACGTCTGGCCCATGAGGCGTTCGTGGCACCTCGAGCATGCTGATTCCGTGCAACCTCAGCAGGTCGAACAACATCGGATAGCCCGGGCTCTCGACCACCACGCAATCCCCCGGCTTGAACAGCGTCCGCACGATCAGGTCCAACCCTTGACTGGCGCCTGCGGTGGTCATGACTCGATTGTCTTCTACGTTGATGGCCAGCGGTTTCAGGCGCTTGAGGATTTGCTCGCGCAAGGCGGGCAACCCCAAGGGCGTGCTGTAGTTGAACAGGCCGGCCATGTCGGTGCGGCTGACCTGACGGATCGCGTAACTCAAATCGTCCGTCTCGCGCCAACTTTCGGGCAGCCCACCACAGCCCAGTTGCAATTCAGACGAAGGTCCCGGCTCTGCGCCTCGAAACCACAAATCATCCTGGCGATCCCGGGCATCGGGCGTTGACGCCGCCACGACGAAAACGGCGCCCTGTCGAGATTCCAGCACACCTTGCACCACCAGACGCTCACAAGCCTCGACGACACAGGACTGACTGAGCAGGTTGTTTCGCGCGATCTGGCGCACGGGAGGCAAACGCGCTCCCGGCGCCAACTCGTTGCAATGCAGCCAACAGACCAGTGCGTCGACGATTTGCTGTACGACCGGCACCAATGCCTGTCGATCTATTCTCAATTCCATGAGCAAGAAAACTCCTGTGGGTTCTGCCGGAAACAGTTAATCACAGGAGCGTTCGACGGGATGTGCGACAACGCCGCCAAAACCGGCGGTTTTAACCATTTGAAACACACTGCCGGGACATTCAAGGCAAGCGAAAAACTGTAGTCCGGGGTTTCCAGGGGGCTCTTTTCAGAACGCCGTGACCCCACCATCCACAGCCAACGAATGCCCCGTGGTGAACGCAGCGCCATCGCTGCACAAGTACAGCACCGCGCTGGCGATTTCCTCAACCTTGCCGATGCGACCCACCGGGTGCATGGCGTTGGCGAACTCGCCTTTCTTCGGGTCGGCTTCGTAAGCGCGGCGGAACATGTCGGTGTCGATCACCGCCGGGCACACCGCATTGACGCGGATTTTTTTCTTGGCGTATTCGATGGCAGCGGACTTGGTCAGGCCGATCACCGCATGCTTGGAGGCGGCGTAGATGCTCATCTTTGGCGCGGCGCCGAGGCCAGCCACCGAAGCGGTGTTGACGATTGCGCCGCCGCCCTGGGCCAGCAGCAACGGCAACTGATATTTCATGCACAGCCACACGCCTTTGACGTTGACGCCCATGATCGCGTCGAACTCGTCGACAGTGCCTTCGGCCAATTTGCCCTTTTCGATCTCGATGCCGGCGTTGTTGAAGGCATAGTCGAGACGACCGTAGGTGTTGACCACTTCATCCATCAGATTTTTCACTTCGCTTTCTACGGTGACGTTGCACCGCACGAACGTCGCTTCGCCGCCCGCCGTGCGAATCAGCGCCACCGTCCCCTCGCCACCCGCCGTGTCCATGTCGGCGACTACCACCTTCAAGCCCTCGGCGGCGAACGCCTGGGCGGTCGCCCGGCCGATACCATTGGCGGCGCCCGTCACTACGGCTACCTGGCCGGAAAACGTCATGCTCATTGTTATGTCCTCGAAGAGAAGTTTGCGGGGGGTCGCGTTTTCCCAGTCTAGCCACAGCGGCCCCTGCCGAGGCAGCACTATCAGGTGGCCGGTTGGCTGCCCATGAGTTGCAGTGATGGAACTGCCGTACCAACTATCACTGCACTGGATAAACCTGCATTCGCCGCATCAGCCAAACTTGCGGCATCGCCCATGAAGGGCTATCAACAAGGCTTCATTCATCTTGAGTGCCAGTCATGACCTCCCAGACCAATCGCCAGTTCCTGCTCGCCAAACGCCCGGTGGGCGCAGCCACCCGCGAAACATTCACCTATCAGCAAGTACCGGTCGGCGAGCCGGCGGCAGGTCAGATCCTGGTCAAGAACGAATACCTGTCCCTGGACCCGGCCATGCGCGGCTGGATGAACGAAGGCAAGTCTTACATTCCGCCGGTCGGGCTTGGTGAAGTGATGCGCGCCCTGGGCGTCGGTCAGGTCGTTGCTTCGAACAATCCGCAGTTCGCCGTCGGGGACTACGTCAATGGCGCCTTGGGCGTGCAGGATTATTTCCTCGGGGAGCCGCGAGGTTTCTACAAGGTCGATCCGAAGCTGGCGCCGCTACCGCGTTATCTGTCCGCGTTGGGCATGACCGGCATGACCGCGTATTTCGCCTTGCTCGATGTCGGTGCACCGAAGGCCGGTGACACCGTGGTGCTGTCGGGTGCCGCCGGCGCGGTGGGCAGCATTGCCGGGCAAATCGCCAAGATCAAAGGTTGTCGTGTGGTCGGTATCGCCGGCGGTGCGGACAAGTGCAAGTTCCTGATCGATGAACTGGGCTTCGACGGAGCGATCGACTACAAGAGCGAAGACGTGATTGCCGGCCTCAAGCGCGAATGCCCGAAAGGCGTCGACGTGTATTTCGACAACGTCGGCGGCGATATTCTCGACGCGGTGCTGAGCCGTCTGAACATGAAGGCGCGCGTGGTGATCTGCGGCGCCATCAGCCAGTACAACAACAAGGAAGCGGTCAAGGGCCCGGCCAACTACCTGTCGTTGCTGGTCAACCGCGCGCGCATGGAAGGTTTCGTGGTGATGGACTACGCCGCGCAGTTCGCCAGTGCCGCGCAGGAAATGGGCGGCTGGATGGCCAAGGGGCAGCTCAAGAGCAAGGAAGACATCGTGGAAGGACTGGAGACGTTTCCGGAGACGCTGATGAAATTGTTCAGCGGGGAGAATTTCGGCAAATTGGTGTTGAAGGTTTAACCCCAACCTGTAGGAGCCGGCTTGCTGGCGATGGCCCCACCGCGCGGGTTCAGGTGAACCGTGGTGAGGCTATCGCCAGCAAGCCGACTCCTACAGATCGATATTCAGGCGAGTTCGGCTACCACAGCGGCCAACGCCTTCGCTGGATCGGCTGCCTGGCTGATCGGACGGCCGATCACCAGGTAGTCGGAACCGGCGTCCAATGCCTGACGCGGGGTCAGGATGCGGCGCTGGTCGTCCTGGGCGCTGCCCGCCGGACGAATCCCCGGGGTCACCAGTTGCAGCGACGGGTGCGCCGACTTCAGGGCCTGGGCTTCCAGGGCCGAGCACACCAGACCGTCCATCCCGGCTTTTTCCGCCAATGCGGCCAGGCGCAGCACTTGCTCTTGCGGCTCGATGTCCAGGCCGATGCCCGCCAGATCCTCACGCTCCATGCTGGTCAACACGGTCACACCGATCAGCAGAGGCTGTGGGCCGCTGCGCTTGTCCAGCACTTCACGGCAGGCCGCCATCATGCGCAAGCCACCGGAACAATGAACGTTGACCATCCACACGCCCATTTCCGCTGCCGCTTTCACAGCCATGGCGGTGGTGTTTGGAATGTCGTGGAACTTGAGGTCCAGGAACACTTCGAAGCCCTTGTCACGCAGGGTGCCGACGATTTCCGAGGCGCAACTGGTGAAGAGTTCTTTACCGACTTTGACCCGGCACAGTTTCGGGTCCAACTGATCGGCCAGCTTCAGTGCGGCGTCACGGGTAGGGAAATCCAGGGCGACGATGATAGGAGTCTGGCAGGCGGACATGAGTGGGCTCTCAGGCAAGTCGAAATCGGCGCGCATTGTAGCGGAACCAGCGCCGCTGCGGGACCCGATGATCGGTAAATCGTCGATAGCGCTCAGGCAAGACTAGCCTTTGCCGCAATTGTGTCGAGTTCGGTACACATCCGACATGCCCGCAACACCCTTGTCCGCTACCCTCGCCAACCGCAATACGTCCTTACAACAGCACTTCCCGCCCCCGGGCCGGACGCCTATGCTGAAACCACAACCTCGCAGCCCATCTTTGTGGTTGGCAGCCTACCTGGCAGATGAACGCACGCATGCTCAACACCCAAGCCCCCCTGAACGACGATCAAAAAGCGCCCGGCGACGACAAACGCTGGAACATTCGCGCCCTGATCGTCGACGATGACGTCCCGATCCGCGAACTGATGATCGACTACCTGGCCCGGTTCAACATCCACGCCAGCGGCGTCACCGATGGCGCCGCCATGCGCGTAGCCCTGCAAGCCGAGCATTTCGATGTGGTGGTGCTCGACCTGATGCTGCCGGGCGAAGACGGTCTGTCGCTGTGCCGCTGGCTGCGCGCCGAGTCGGATATCCCGATCCTGATGCTCACGGCCCGTTGCGAACCCACCGACCGGATCATCGGCCTGGAACTGGGTGCCGACGATTACATGGCCAAGCCATTCGAACCACGGGAACTGGTGGCGCGCATCCAGACCATCCTGCGTCGGGTGCGCGACGACCGCAGTGAACAGCGGGCGAACATCCGTTTCGACAACTGGCGCCTGAACAGCGTGTTGCGCCAGTTGATCGCCGCAGACGGTTTGGTGGTGCCGCTGTCCAACGCAGAATTCCGCTTGCTCTGGGTATTCATCGAACGTCCGCGCCGGGTCCTGAGCCGCGAGCAACTGCTTGATGCGGCCCGCGGGCGCTCGATCGAAGCGTTTGATCGCAGCATTGACCTGCTGGTGTCGCGCTTGCGCCAGAAACTGGGGGACGACCCCAAGGCACCGCAACTGATCAAAACCGTGCGCGGCGAAGGCTATCTGTTCGACGCACGAGACATCGGCTGATGCGCGGGCGCTTCGATACGCTGTTCGGTCGCCTGTTTGGCGTGCTGCTGGTGGCGATTATCCTGGCGCACCTGCTGGCGTTTGCCTGGTTTCGCCATTACGGCCCTCCACCACCACCGCCGCCCGCGGAGTTTTCCGAAGCGTTTGACGGACAACGTCCGGCACCCGACCCGCGATTCGACGGTCGACCGCCACGGCCATGGTTCGGTGGGCCAGTGGTGCCGCTGACGTTCCAGTTGATCTCGTTGATCATCGCTGCGTGGTACGGCGCCAAACTGCTGAGCCGACCGATCCAGCGTCTGAGCGACGCCGCCGAGCGCCTGAGCGAAAACCTCGACAGCGAGCCGCTCGATGAAACCGGTCCACGGGAGGCGCGGCAGGCGGCGCACACCTTCAACAAGATGCAGCGCAAGATCATCGAGCAGGTGAAGCAGCGCTCGCGCATGCTCGGCGCAGTGTCCCACGACCTGCGTACGCCACTGTCACGCCTGAAGCTGCGACTGGAACAGATCGACGATGACAGACTGCAGGGCCAGATGCGCCAGGATCTGGACGACATGATCAGCATGCTCGACGCCACCCTCACCTACCTGCACGAACAGCGCACCAGCGAGCAACCGCAGTTGATGGATGTGCAGGCGTTGGTTGAATCCCTGTGCGAAAACGCCCAGGACCAGGGCGCCGACGTACAGGCCAATGGTCATTGCGCACCACTGCAAGTACAACCCATGGCGCTGCGTTCCTGCGTCAACAACCTGCTGGACAACGCCCTGCGTTATGCCGGCCAGGCGCTGATTACCCTCGAAGACCATCGCGAGCAGTTGATCATTCGAGTGATCGACCATGGCCCTGGCATCGCGGCGGAGCAACGTGAAGCGGTGTTTGAACCGTTCTTTCGCCTGGAAGGTTCGCGCAATCGCAACTCCGGTGGAGTGGGCCTGGGCATGACCATCGCCCGTGAGGCGGCTGAACGTCTGGGCGGAGAGTTGAAGCTGGAGGAAACTCCGGGTGGCGGGCTGACGGCGGTCATTCGTTTGCCGCGAATTTGAATATCGCGGCGATCCACTGTGGAAGCGAGCCTGCTCGCTCCCACAAGGACCGGGGGTAACCCGAAGACTCAGCGCTTGCGCAGAATCACGCTACCGATCGAGTAACCGGCACCGAACGAGCTGAGAACCGCCAGGGATCCGGCCGGCAGATCGTCCTGGTTCTTGTGGAACGAAATGACCGAACCGGCGGAACTGGTGTTGGCGTAGGTGTCGAGAATCACCGGCGCTTCCTGTTCGGTGGCGTCGCGACCGAGCAGTTTCTTGACGATCAGGTGGTTCATGCTGAGGTTGGCCTGGTGCAGCCAGAAGCGCTTCACGTCGCTGACGTTGAGCTGGTTTTCTTCCAGGTGCGCACCGATCAGTTCGGCCACCATCGGGCACACTTCCTTGAACACCTTGCGACCTTCCTGGACAAACAGTTTGTCCTTGGCACCGATGCCCTCTTCCGCTGCGCGGTTGAGGAAGCCGAAGTTGTTGCGGATGTTGTTGGAGAACTTGGTCAGCAGCTTGGTGCTGACGATGTCGAACTGGTACTCGGACGTGGCCAGGTCGGCGCGTTCGATGATCACGGCAGTGGCCGCATCACCGAAGATGAAGTGACTGTCGCGGTCGCGGAAGTTCAAGTGACCGGTGCAGACTTCCGGGTTGACCATCAGGATCGCCCGGGCCTGGCCCAGCTGGATGCTGTTGGCGGCGGCCTGAATACCGAAGGTCGCCGAAGAACACGCCACGTTCATGTCGAAACCGAAACCCTGGATGCCCAGCGCTTCCTGTACTTCGATGGCAATGGCCGGGTAGGCACGTTGCAGGTTGGAGCAAGCGACGATCACGCCGTCGATGTCCGCTGCGGTCTTGCCGGCGCGTTGCAAGGCTTGCTCGGCGGCGCCGATGGCCATCTGGCAGAGCACCGACCATTCGTCGTTAGAGCGCTCCGGCAGGCGTGGCGCCATGCGTTGCGGGTCGAGAATGCCTTCCTTGTCCATGACAAAGCGGCTCTTGATGCCGGATGCTTTTTCGATGAACGCTGCGCTGGACTCGGTCAATGCTTCGATTTCGCCGCGAGCGATGGCATCGGCGTTGTCGGCGTTGAATTGCGCGACATAGGCATTGAAAGACTGCACCAGCTCTTCGTTGGAGATGCTGTTGGCCGGGGTGTACAGGCCGGTGCCACTGATGACGACGTTATGCATGGTCGTGTCTCTAATCTGTTCAGGCAGAAAGCATTGGCACCGTCGTACCAATACACAAAGGGTCTATTCCCATCCGGGGGACGCAAACCTGGCATCGCTTTATTCCGGTCTGCCCGCAGTGGCGAAGGCTCAAAACCGCGGGGCCGGCGTTTATAGGCGCGAAGTTTGCCATAAACCCAGGGTTTTCGCCCTATTTGGGAGATGACCCGCCATGAAACAGCGTTTCGGAATGCGGATGAAGGACCTGTAGGAGCCGGCTTGCTGGCGACAGCGCTCTTAAGAACGCCATCGCCAGCAAGCCGTCTCCTACGGGGTCTGCGTCAGGGCTCGACCTGGGTCCACTGTTTGTTCAGGCGTTTGTCGGAGATCGGCACCTTGGTCCCTAATTGCTGGGCGAACAGCGAAACCCGGTATTCCTCCAGCCACCAGCGATACAGCTCCAGCTGCGGATCGCGCTTGCCTTCCTGGGCGTGCTTGTTGGCGCGGGTCTGGTATTGCGTCCAAAGGCCCGACAACTCGCCGCTCCAGACCCGGTCTCGTTGCACCTGAGCAGCGATTTTCTCGAAGCGCTGTTCGATCGCCTTGAGATATCGCGGCAACTCCTTGAGCCATTGCATCGGCGTTTCCCGGACGAACCCCGGATACACCAGGTGACTGAGCTGCTGCTTGATGTCGTTAAGGGCCACGGCCTGTGCCAGGTCGATCTTGCCCTTGAAGCGCTTTTGCAGGCCATGCCAATGCTTGAGGATTTCCAGCGTCAGCTTCGCCACCCGCTCGGCGTGCTCGGTCCACGCGCCACGCTTGCGTTCGGCCAACGACGCCAGGCCGGCGCCGTCGCGAGGTAACGGGTCTTCACCTTCAAGAATGCAGCTGTCGAGGCTGGCCAGCAGAATGTCTTCGATCAGCGCATCGACACGGCCCATGTCGCGGTACAGCAGGCCCAGCTCGGTCAGGCCCGGCAACTTGCCGCGCAGGAACTTCGCCGGGTCGGCCAGTTGCTGCATCAACAACCGCTGCAAGGCCCGACGATGCTGGAACTCCGCCTCGGCCGGGGTCGAGAACCGTCCTTCCTTGACCGTACCGCCCTCTTCCACCAACGCCGGATACACCGTCATCGACAGCCCGGCGATCTTCTGTTGGGTCTTCTCGGCAACCGCGGCAAACACCTTCGGCTCGACCGGTTGTTGGCTTTTCGCGGTTTGCGGCACCGCCAACGCGGCCTGACTCGCCTCGGCAAAACGCGCCGTCAGCTCGGCCAGATCACGGCCTTCACCAAGGAACTTGCCTTGGGCGTCGACGATTTCCAGGTTCATGCGCAAATGGCTTTCGACCTGCTGCGCCGCTTCGCTCCAGGCTTCATCGCTGACCCGGGCGCCAGTCATGCGCAGCAACTCGCGGCCCAAAGCCTGAGGCAACGAGCCCTCGGCGAAGGTCATGCGTTGCAACGCGGCTTTGACGAAGTCCGGCACCGGCACGAAGTTCTTGCGCAACGCCTTGGGCAGGTTGCGCACCAGGGCAATGCACTTGGCCTCGATGACACCCGGCACCAGCCACTCAAGGCGCTCCGGCGGCAGCATCGGCAACAGCGGCGCCGGCACGCGCAGGGTCACGCCGTCGCGCGGGTGGTTCGGTTCGAAGTGGTAGCTGAGGGCCAATTCCAGATCGCCGATGTGCAGCGTGTCCGGGTAATGCTGCGCGGTGACTTCGCTGGCTTCGCGGGCCAGTACGTCTTCTTCGCGCATGATCAACAGCTGCGGGTCTTTCTGGCTGTTGATCCGATACCAGCTGTCGAAGGTCGCGGTCTGATGGATTTCCGCCGGCAGCCGCGCATCGTAGAAGGCGAACAGGGTTTCTTCGTCGGCAAGAATGTCGCGACGTCGGGCCTTGGCTTCCAGTTCGTCGAGCTGTTCCAGCAATTGCTTGTTGGCGGTCAGGCACTTGGCCTTGGACTGAATCTCGCCACGCACCAGCGCTTCACGAATGAACAGCTCGCGGGACACCACCGGATCGACCGGGCCGTAATGCACCGGCCGGCGACCGACCACGATCAGCCCGAACAGAGTGATCTGCTCGAAGGCAACCACCTGGCCGCGCTTCTTCTCCCAATGCGGTTCGAAGTGGTTTTTCTTGATCAGGTGCCCGGCCAGCGGCTCGATCCAGTCGGCATCGATCTTCGCCACCATCCGCGCGTAGAGCTTGGTGGTTTCCACCAGTTCGGCGGTCATCAGCCATTGTGGGCGCTTCTTGCCGATGCCCGACGACGGGTGAATCCAGAAGCGCCGCTGCCGTGCGCCGAGGTAGTCGCCGTCTTCGGTTTTCTGGCCGATCTGGCTAAGCAAACCCACCAGCACCGCTTTGTGCAGTTTCGGATAGTCCGCCGGCTCTTTGTTGAGGCTCAGCTGCATGTCGCGGCAGATCAGGCTCAACTGGCGATGGGAATCGCGCCACTCGCGCAGGCGCAGGTAATTCAGGAAGTTCTTGCGGCACCAGTTACGCAACGGACTGGCCGTCAGCGCCTGGCGCTGCTCTTCGAACCCGCGCCACAGATTGACCAGCCCGGCGAAGTCCGAGTCGACATCCTTCCATTGTGCGTGGGCCTGATCCGCCGCTTGCTGTCGCTCCGGCGGGCGCTCGCGCGGGTCCTGGATCGACATGGCGCTGGCGACAATCAGCACTTCCTGCAAGCTGCCGAGCTTGGCCGCTTCGAGCAACATGCGGCCCATGCGCGGGTCCACCGGCAGCCGCGCCAATTGCCGACCGAGCGGGGTCAGCTGGCTGTTGCGGTCCACCGCCGAGAGTTCTTGCAGCAGGTTGTAGCCGTCGCTGATCGCCTTGCCATCCGGCGGCTCGATAAACGGGAACGCCGTGACCTCGCCGAGGCGCAGGTGCAGCATCTGCAAAATAACGGCTGCAAGGTTGGTCCGCAGGATTTCCGGATCGGTAAATTCCGGGCGCCCGAGGAAATCTTCTTCACTGTAGAGGCGCACGCAGATGCCCGGCTCGACCCGCCCGCAACGACCTTTACGCTGGTTGGCACTGGCCTGGGAAATCGCTTCGATGGGCAGCCGCTGGACCTTGGCGCGGTAGCTGTAGCGACTGATGCGCGCGGTGCCACTGTCGATCACGTAGCGGATACCCGGCACGGTCAGCGAGGTTTCCGCGACGTTGGTCGCCAGTACCACACGGCGGCCTGGGTGCGACTGGAAAATCCGCTGCTGTTCGGCCGGCGACAGCCGCGCGTACAACGGCAGAATTTCGGTGTGTTTGAGCTGGGCTTTACGCAGCATGTCCGCAGCGTCGCGAATCTCGCGCTCGCCGGGCAGGAACACCAGCACGTCACCGGGACTGCGGCGTTCGCTGCGCTCATAAGCGGCGATTTCGTCGAGGGTGGCGAGGATCGCCTGGTCCACGGTCAAGTCATCCTCGACACGGTTGCCCTCTTCATCCTGCTCCAGTGTCAGCGGGCGGTACCAGGTGTCTACCGGGAAGGTACGCCCGGACACTTCGACAATGGGCGCATCGTCGAAGTGCTTGGAGAAGCGCTCCAGATCGATGGTCGCCGACGTGATGATGACTTTCAGGTCGGGGCGACGCGGCAGCAGGGTTTTCAGGTAGCCGAGCAGGAAGTCGATGTTGAGGCTGCGCTCGTGGGCTTCATCGACGATGATCGTATCGTAGCGTTCCAGGTAACGGTCGTTCTGGGTTTCCGCCAGCAGGATGCCGTCGGTCATCAGTTTGATCAGGGTGTTGGAATCGCTTTGATCCTCGAACCGCACCTGATAACCGACCAGCGCGCCCAACGGCGTACCCAATTCTTCTGCGACCCGCGCGGCCACGCTGCGTGCGGCGATGCGGCGCGGCTGGGTGTGGCCGATCAGGCCATGTTGGCCACGACCGATTTCCAGGCAGATCTTCGGCAACTGGGTGGTTTTACCCGAACCGGTCTCGCCCGCGATGATCAGCACCTGATGCTTTTCCAGCGCTTTCTTGATTTCGTCGCGCTTGGCGGCAATCGGCAGGCTGTCGTCGTAACGAATCACCGGCAGGCTGGCGCGGCGCGCCAGCACCTGATCACAGGACGCCTGCATGCGCGCCACCCATTGGGCCAGCTTGGCCTCATCGGGTTTCTTGCGCAGCTCAAGCAACTGCCGCCGCAGCCGGTGGCGGTCGGCGAGCATGGCGTGATCGAGGTTTTTCAGCAGTTTGTCGATGGAGGGCGATTCGTCGGTCATCGGGTACGCAATTCAGTCGTCTAGTGGCGCAGGTTGGCGATTGTCGCAGATTTGACCACTTCTGTGGCGAGGGGGCATTTGTGGCCAGATCGCTTTTGTGGCGAGGGAGCTTTTGTGGCCAGAGCACTTTTGTGGCGAGGGAGCTTGCTCCCGTTCGACTGCGCAGCAGTCGCAATCAGGCGATCTCGATAAGTCTGAAACTGCGCGGCGCCTGGTTTCGGGGGCGCTTCGCACCCCAGCGGGAGCAAGCTCCCTCGCCACTGGGTGTTCACCCTAGACCTGTAGGAGCCCGGCTTGCCGGCGATGGCGTCCGTAAGACCGCTATCGCCGGCAAGCCGGGCTCCTACAGGTTTGTGGTGGCTCCAATGAAGTTACTCGTTATCCAGACCTTTGCGGCGATAGGGAAATACGTCGATTACTTTGCCGGCGCGAATCGCCTCTTGCAGGCTTTTCCAGTAGTCGGCGTTGTACAACTCGCCATGCAGTTGATCGAACAGCTTGCGCTGCCCCGAATCGGCAAACAGGAACGGCGGAAACTCTTCAGGGAACACATCCAGTGGCCCGATCGAATACCACGGTTCGGACGCCATTTCGTCTTCCGGTGTACGCGGCTCGGGAATGTGGCGGAAGTTGGCTTCAGTCAGGAAGCAGATTTCGTCGTAGTCATAAAACACCACACGACCGTGGCGGGTCACGCCGAAGTTCTTCAGCAGCATGTCCCCGGGAAAAATGTTCGCCGCCGCCAGTTGCTTGATCGCCAGGCCGTAATCTTCCAGCGCTTCGCGCACCTGCGCTTCGTTGGCGTTTTCCAGGTACAGATTCAGCGGCGTCATGCGGCGCTCGGTCCAGCAGTGGCGGATCAGCACCGTGTCGCCTTCCACCGACACCGTTGACGGCGCGACTTCCAGCAGCTCTTCCAGGCACGCCGGATCGAATTTGCTTAGCGGAAAACGGAAGTCGGCGAACTCCTGGGTATCGGCCATGCGCCCGACGCGGTCGACGCTTTTCACCAGGCGATACTTTTCGATCACCGTGGCGCGGTCGACGTTTTTCGACGGCGAGAAACGGTCCTTGATGATTTTGAATACGGTGTTGAACCCCGGCAGCGTGAACACGCTCATGACCATGCCGCGCACACCGGGGGCCATGATGAACTGGTCGTCGGTGTTGGCCAGGTGATTGATCAGCGCTCGGTAAAACTCGGACTTGCCGTGCTTGTAGAAACCGATCGAGGTGTACAGCTCGGCGATGTGCTTGCCCGGCAAAATGCGTTTAAGGAAGCCGATGAACTCAGCCGGCACTGGCACATCCACCATGAAATACGAACGGGTGAACGAGAAAATGATCGACACGTCCGCCTCGTCGGTGATCAGCGCGTCGATCTGGATGCCGCGACCCTCCAGGTGCAACAACGGGATCGCCAGCGGCCATTGTTCGTCGGCGGTGTAGATGCGCCCCACCAGGTAAGCGCCCTTGTTGCGGTAAAGCACCGAGGAAAACAGTTCGACGCTCAGTTCCGGGTCCTTGCACACCCAGTCCGGCAGGTTCTCGCGCAGTTGTGCTTCGAGGCGCTTGAGGTCGCCGGACAGGTCGGCGTATTCCTCGCTGAAGCGGTAATCGGCAAAGATGCTCGCGAGCATGCCGGACAATTGCCCTTGGGGTTTATAGGTGCGGGTTTGCGCAGCGCGGGCCCGGCGCAGGCTGGGTCGGGTGGTGTGGATAAACATGCAGCCATCGCTGATCAGGTCATGGCTGAACAATCCGCAAAAAATCGAGTTGTACCAGGTCTCGGACAGTTCATCGTCGAAGCGCAGGTCGATCAGGCTGATGTAGGCGCTTTTCACCAGTGGCCAGCAGCTGACGTCCAGCGTGTCGGTGTCAAATGCCGTGCGCAAGCGGCCCACCGTTTCACTGACTTTTTCTTCATACAGGCTGATCCGCGCGGCCGACGCCGACTGCGCCTCCTGCCACTTGGCCTGTTCGAAGCGGGCACGGGCGCCGTCGGTGATCTGGCGAAAATGCTCGCGGTAATCGTCAAAGCCATCGAGGATCAAACGGGCGATGTCGGCGGCTGGCCATTGCTGCGGCATGGTGAGACCTCTGCGGGAATTCGTGAGCCTTGAGCTTAGCCAGTGAAACGGGTGCAGGAGAAGCGTAATTTTGTGACTGCCGCGTCATCAACGCCTTGAGAGTTACCTGCTCGTTTTCCGGTTGCCATCGATCAGGCGCTCAGCAACACTCTCGCCCTCATCAAGGAAGGAACGCGCTGTGAACCCCGTCGATTTATTCCGTTTACTGTCACTTGCGGCCATTTGGGGGGCGAGCTTCCTGTTCATGCGCATCATTGCGCCGGTGATAGGCAGCATCCCTACCGCTTTTTTCCGTGTGTCGATTGCCGCTGCCGGGTTGCTGGTGATTCTGGGGCTGATGCGTATCAGCTGGGATTTCAAGGGCAAACTGAAAACCGTAATGCTGCTCGGGGTGATCAACTCCGGCATTCCGGCGACGCTCTATTCGGTGGCCGCGCAGGTGCTGCCCGCCGGTTATTCGTCGATTTTCAATGCCACCACCCCGTTGATGGGCGTGTTGATCGGCGGCCTGTTTTTCCATGAACGGCTCACCGGCGCCAAGCTCGGCGGCGTGTTCCTCGGGCTGTTCGGCGTGGGCGTGCTGACCCGTGCCGGTCCGGTGGCGTTCGATATGGAACTGCTGATGGGTGCCGTCGCCTGCCTGCTCGCGACCACGTGCTACGGATTTGCGGGCTTTCTGGCGCGCCGCTGGCTCGATCAGGCCGGAGGTCTCGACAGCCGCTTGTCGGCACTGGGCAGCATGCTCGGCGCGACGCTGTTCCTGCTGCCGCTGTTCGGCTACAGCGTTATCAGCCAACCACCGGCGAGCTGGGGCGGCTGGAGTGTCTGGCTATCGCTGCTGGGATTGGGCCTGGGCTGCACGGCGTTTGCGTACATCATTTACTTCCGCCTCCTGAGCTCGGTTGGCCCGGTGAAATCGATGACCACGACCTTCCTGATCCCGCTGTTCGGTGTGTTGTGGGGCGCGCTGTTTCTGGATGAGCCGCTGTCGATGGCGCATATCTATGGCGGGGTATTGATTGCCGTGGCGTTGTGGCTGGTGTTGAAGCCGGCACTGGTGAAGGTGGCTAAGGTAGCGGCCAAATAGATTTGTGGTGCCGCTGATGACGCCATCGCTGGCAAGCCAGCGCCTACAAGGGATCGGGGTTGCCCACGTAATTTACGTACAACACCTGACACTGTAGGAGCTGGCTTGCCAGCGATAGCGGTCGATCAGGCACCCACATCTAAAGGGCTAAAGCACTCACCTCCCCATCCACCAACCGCCGTATGCCCAGCGGATTGGCATCCTGCAACGCCTCGGGCAGCAACGCATCCGGATAATTCTGGAAACACACCGGCCGCAGGAACCGATCAATAGCCAGCGTGCCCACCGATGTGCCCCGCGAATCCGAGGTCGCCGGATACGGCCCGCCATGCACCATCGCCTCACACACCTCAACTCCGGTCGGATAGCCGTTGAGCAAAATCCGCCCGACTTTCTCTTGCAGCACCTCTGCCAGCCAACGATATTCCAGCAACTCGTCTGCCTCGCCGATCAAGGTCGCCGTCAATTGCCCGTGCAGGCCGTGCAATGCCGCCGCCAACTGCGCGCGATCTTCGACTTCGATGACAATGGTGGTTGGTCCGAACACCTCCTCCTGCAGCAGTTCATCGCCCTTGAGCAACAGGCTGACATCGGCCTTGAACACTTGCGGGTGCGCCTGAGTGCCCTGTTGCGGCTTGCCCGCCAGATGCGTCAGGCCCGGATGTTCATGTAACTCGCCAAGGCCTTGACTGTAGCTGGCGAGAGCGCCGGCATTGAGCATGGTCTGCGCCGGTTGCTGGTTCATGCTGGCGCAGAAGGTTTCCAGAAACAGGCTGAACTGCGGCGAACGCAAGCCGATGACCAGACCCGGATTGGTACAGAACTGACCACAACCCAACGTCACCGAACCGGCCAGTTGCGCCGCAATCTGCTCACCGCGCACTGCCAGTGCCTCGGGCAACAGGAACACCGGGTTGATGCTCGACATCTCGGCGAACACCGGAATCGGCTGCGCCCGGTTGGCGGCCATGTGGCTCAAGGCATTGCCGCCCTTGAGCGAACCGGTGAAGCCCACCGCCCGAATGGCCGGATGCTTGACCAGCCACTCACCGACACCGCCGCCATAAATCATGTTGAATACGCCAGTCGGCATTTCGGTCCGTTCAGCGGCACGGATGATCGCATCGGCCACCCACTCGGCGGTTGCCATGTGGCCGCTGTGGGCCTTGAACACCACTGGGCAACCGGCGGCGAGCGCTGACGCGGTATCGCCGCCAGCGGTGGAAAACGCCAACGGGAAATTGCTCGCGCCGAACACCGCCACGGGCCCCAGGGCGATGCGGTACTGACGCAGATCCGGGCGCGGCAATGGCTGGCGCTCCGGCAACGCGCGGTCGATGCGCGCGCCGTAGAAATCACCGCGACGCAGTACTTTGGCGAACAGGCGCAACTGGCCGCTGGTGCGTCCCCGTTCCCCTTGAATGCGCCCGGCCGGCAACGCGGTTTCGCGGCACACGGTAGCGACGAAGTCATCGCCCAGTCCGTCGATTTCATCGGCAATGGCATCGAGGAACCGGGCACGTTTTTCCGCACTCAAGTTGCGATAGATCGGGTACGCCGCAGCAGCGGCTTTGGCGGCTGCATCTACCTCACTTTCGGATGCCTGGAAAAATGTGCCGGGCAAGGGTTCGCCGGTGGTCGCATCGAGGCTTTGCAATTGCAAGGTGCCGTTGGCGCTGCGGCGACCGCCGATGTAGTTGTGTCCAAAAAGAATGGTCATGTGGATTCCTTGATCAATGGCAAACCTTGCAGGAGCCGGCTTGCTGGCGATGGCGTCCACAAGGACGGCACAAGGCTGGAAGGCCAATCGCTGGCAAGCCAGCTCCTACAGGTTCGTCGGCGTTCCCGATGCGGGGTCAGAGTGTGCGCACCTGACCGATTTGCAACGGCTGGGCACTTTCACCAATGCCGTTGACCAATGGCGCACCGAACTCGTCGAGGCTGATCTGGAAACGATCCCCCGGCTGGGTCCTCACACCGTCGGCGAACGACAAGGTCGCGGTGCCGAAGTAATGCACATGGACGTCACCAGGGCGCAAAAATTGCGCGTACTTGAAGTGGTGGAATTCAAGGTTGGCCAGGCTGTGGCACATGTTGTCTTCGCCGCTGAGAAATTCCTTTTCCCAGATCGTTTCACCATTGCGCTTGATGCGGCTGGTACCGACCAGATGCTTGGGCAATTCACCGACGCGCAGCTCCGGACCGTAGGAGCAGCTGCGCAGTTTCGAGTGGGCGAGGTACAGGTAATTGCGCCGCTCCATGACATGGTCGGAGAACTCATTGCCCAGTGCATAACCGACCCGATACGGCTGGCCGTCGTCGCCGATCACGTAGAGGCCGGTCAGCTCCGGTTCTTCACCGGCATCCTCGGCAAACGGCGGCACCGGGAAGTCCGCGCCGGGGCGCACGACAATGCTGCCGTCGCCTTTGTAGAACCATTCCGGTTGTGCACCGACCTGCCCCGCCGCAGGTTTGCCGCCTTCAAGGCCCCATTTGAAGATGCGCATGGTGTCGGTCATGCCGGCTTCCACCGCACCTTCCTGCTGGTGCATTTTGTCCCGCGCCGAGGCGCTGCCCAAATGGGTCAGGCCGGTGCCGCTGATCAGGCAATGGGCCGGGTCTTCATGGTCGAGTGGCGGCAGGACTTTGCCTTGTTGCAACAGCTGTGCGTAATCCGGGCCCGGCTCGGTGCCGCGCAAGGCGACCTCTTCTTGCAGGCTGCGTTTGCCGCGGATCGCGGCGAGTGCCAGTTCACGGGTGTTGCGGGTGCCTTGGAGCACTTGGACTTGTGCCCCGTCGACGAGTCCGACCTGGCGCTCCCCGTTGGCGTTTTCGAATTGAATCAGGCGCATGCTGGCCTCCAGAAATTCAGGGTGGGCGCCGCAGGTTTGCGGCGCCTCCAGGTCACTCGATGATGTTGAAGTCGCTCAAGTACTCATCGGAGATTTCCAGGCCCAGGCCCGGCTTGTTGTCGTCGAGCTGGATGTAGCCGTTGACCGGTTGCGGCTCGCCCTTGAACACGTAGTAGAAGAGCTCGTTGCCGACTTCGACGTCGAACACCGGGAAGAACTCGGCCATCGGCGAAGCCGTGGTGGACATGGTCAGGTGGTAGTTGTGCATCTGCCCGGCGTGGGGGATGACCGGCACCGACCAGGCTTCGGCCATGGCGTTGATCTTGCGCGCGGCGGTGATGCCGCCGACGCGGTTGGTGTCGTACTGGATCACGTCGATGGCGCGGCGTTCCAGCAGGTCTTTGAAGCCGTAGGAAGTGAATTCGTGCTCGCCGCCGGAAATCGGCATGATCCCCATCTTCTTCAGCTCGATGTAGCCTTCGATGTCATCGGCGATCACCGGCTCTTCCAGCCAGCGCGGTTCGAACTCGGCCAGTTTCGGCAACATTCGCCGCGCGTATTCCAGGGTCCAGCCCATGTAGCATTCGAGCATGATGTCGACGTCAGGGCCGGCCAGATTACGCAGCGCGCGTACTTGTTCGATGTTCTTGCGCATGCCCGCCGGGCCGTCTTTCGGGCCGTAGCCGAAGCGCATTTTCAACGCAGTGAAGCCTTGGTTCAGGTAGCCCTGGGCTTCCTCGAGGAACAGGTCGAGGTTGTCGTTGGCGTAGAGCTTGGAGGCGTAGGTCCAGATCTTTTCCTTGGTGCGACCGCCGAGCAGCTTGAAGACGGGTTTGTTGACCGCTTTGCCCATGATGTCCCAGATCGCGATGTCGATCGCCGAGATCGCCGCCATGCCAATGCCTTTGCGGCCCCAGGCGTGGCTCTGGCGGTACATTTTCTGCCAGATGTATTCGTTGTCGAACGGGTCTTCGCCAATGGCGATCGGCGCGAGGTAAGTGTCGATGATTTCCTTGGCCACACGCGGCGCCAGGGCGCAGTTACCGATGCCGACAAGACCGGTGTCGGTCTCGACTTCCACCACCAGCCAGCCGTGGAAACGGAACGAGCCCATGGCATCGCCGCGCTCGAAGAGGATGTCGCTGGCGTTGGTGCAGAAGTGCGCTTGGGGTGGAACGACTTTGCCTTTCCACTCGAATACGCGGGTACGGATCGCTTTGATTTTCATGAATACAGTTCCTTGGGCTGCCGGTTTCTTGTAGTTGTCGGTCGTGTGCGCAGAACGGTCGGCTCCGGCATTCGATGGGCCGACTTTAGCCAGCGCCCGGGGGATGCGGATAATCACTTATGCGTATCCGCCGATAACCTGGGGTGATAGGAAAAAGCAGTTATCAGGTAGATCGAGTTATCGGGTATTACATAAAACTGTAGGAGCTGGCTTGCCTGCGATTGGGGCCTGGCAGTCACTCCAGGGTGTCTGTCAGGCCGTCATCGCTGGCAAGCCAGCTCCTACAGGGGAATTGCATTGTTCAAAAAAATTTGGAGACACCACCAATCAGAGCCGGCTTGCCAGCTCCTACAGGGGTATTGCGTTGCGTTAGTAGCTGTTGGCCCCCATCCGGCAGGCAATCTCAAAGGCCTGGCGAGTCGCGCCCACATTTGCCTTGCCCTGCCCTGCAATATCGAATGCAGTGCCATGGGCCGGGGTGGTGATCGGGATGGGCAGGCCGCCCTGCACCGTGACGCCCCGTGAAAAGCCCATCAACTTGATCGCGATCTGGCCCTGGTCGTGGTACATGGTCACGACCGCGTCGAAGGCACTGGCATCGCCCTGGACCTTGAGGAAAATCGTGTCCCCGGGATACGGCCCTTCCGCCGCGATCCCCAGCGCCTGCGCCGAGCGTACGGCCGGGCCGATGATGTCCAGTTCCTCACGGCCGAACGAACCGTTGTCGCCGTTGTGCGGGTTCAAACCGCAAACGCCGATGCGCGGTTTCTCCAGGCCATTGCGCTTGAGCGCAGTGTCGATCAGTTGAATCGCTTCAACCACCCGCTGCTCACTGAGCAGACCCGAAACCTCGGCCAGGGCCACGTGGGAAGTCACCCGTGAAGTCCACAGATTGTCGAGCACATTGAATTCGCAGAACGGCCCGTGGAAATCCAGCAACTCGGCAAACCAGTGCAGTTCGTCGTTGTGCGCCATGCCGGCCATGTGCAGCGAGGTCTTGTTCAGCGGCCCGAACAGGATTGCGTCAGTGGTCCCGGCTTCGGTCAGGCGCAGGGCCTGTTCCAAAGTATCGAGGCTGTAGCGACCGCCAATCACGCTGGCCTCGCTGCGCGGGAATTCACCCACCGCCTCACCGCGAAAGTCGTAGAACAATGGCGTGTCATCGACAAACTGCAGCGCTTGCAAAGTCTCCACTCGACGATAAGGAAACTCGGTGCCGGCAATGCGCATGCCGCGAAGCATTTCCGCTTCGTCGGCGATCAGGATGACGTTGGCCTTGCTGCGCACGTCGGGCTCGGCGAGCAAGCGTGCAATCAACTCCGGGCCAATGCCCGCCGGGTCACCGAGGACCATGGCGATAGTGGTTTTTTTCATGCTTCACTCCTCAAGAATTCAGGTCGCGCCTGGTCAATGGCGCAAGGTTCGCAGCGATAGATGCGCTGCGCGTTGCTGTAGAACAGTCGCTCCTGATCAGCCTGTGGCAGATCGGCGACGATGGATTTGAAACCGCTGTAGATGTCGTCGAACGAGCCGCACAGGCTGTCCACCGGAAAGTTGCTGGCGAACATCGCCCGCTGGGTGTCCCATTGCGCATTAGCCATGGCGCACCTCATCCAGGCTGATGAACAACGTCGCCAGCACGAACACCGCCGAGCATGCAGGCCCAGAAGAAACTGCTGAGGATCAGCCCTTGCATGCTCGGCGACAGGGAAAACTCATGGGCAATGGTCGGTATCGCGATGGACAGCGACACCCGGTCGATCAAGTTGACCATGGTCAGCGCAAAGACGATCGCGAAGATTCGCCAGCGCACACTGCTGGCCTTGGCGGCGGTGGCCTGCGGTACAGCCGCGACGGCGGGTGGAGCCTCTACGCCGGGCAGATGCAGGGAAGCACTGGGACGAGCCATGGTGCGAACCTCGTTTTATTATTTTTGTGGAGATGCAAACGTCAATCTGTAGGAGCCGGGTGAGCGTTGTGCCGCGTTTTTCACGACGTTATGAGCACTATCGAAGGCCCGGTGATAACCGTCTAATCAAAACTTGAAATCAGGTGATAGCTTCGGGTTATGGCACAGGCTGCTTTCACTGGGCTTTCACCCACCTCTATCTATTTCGACTTGTTTCGGGAAAAGCTCTAGCGCAGGTCTCTGAGCAATATCCACGGTTTTCCCGGTAACGAGCTATAACCCTAGGCTATCGGTGTATGTATTGTTTTGACTAGACGCGGCGACCGCGCCTTCCCACACTCAGGCCAGGCTTGCGGCTTCACAGCGCAGACAAGTCACTCATAACAACTACAAAAACGAGGCTCTTCCATCATGCGAAATGCATTCGTCCGTCGCACTTCCCGTCTGGTTCTTGGCTGCAGCCTGATCGCCACCGGTGCCCTTCCCGCTCTCGCTCAGGCCGCCTGGCAACCGGACAAGAACGTCGAAATCGTTGTCGCCGGCGGCCCCGGTGGCGGAACCGATCAACTCGGTCGCCTGATCCAGTCAATCATCACCACCCACAAGCTGCTCGACGTCAATACCATCGTCCTCAACAAGGGCGGCGGCAACGGCGCCGAAGCGTTCCTCGACATGAAAATGAACAAGGGCGATGCCGAGAAACTGGTGATCGGCACCAACAACATCTACCTGTTACCGCTGGTGTCCAAGCTCGGTTACCAATGGCAGGAACTGACACCGATTGCCGCCGTGGCCGAAGATGACTTCATCCTCTGGAGTTACAAAGGCGCGCCGTGGAAAGACGCGAAGGGCTTCTACGAAGCGGCCAAGGCTGATCCGTCGAAACTGCGCATGGGTGGCAGCCAGTCCAAGGACGTCGACCAGACCCTGACCTTGCTGCTCAACCAGACCAACAACAGCAAACTGGTGTACATCCCGTTCAAGAGCGGCAGTGAAGCCGCGACGCAACTGGCCGGCAAACACATCGCCGCCAACGTCAACAACCCCAGCGAAAGCATCAGCCAATGGCGTGGCGACCAGGTCGAGCCACTCTGTGTGTTCAGTAAGGAGCGCATGAGCTACACCGAGAAGGTGGCTGGCGAGAAATCCTGGGCCGACGTACCGACCTGCCACGAACAAGGCCTGGGTATCGACCAATATCGCTTCCCGCGCACCGTGTTCATGCCCGGCGATATCAGCGCCGAACAACGGGCGTTTTATGTCGAGCTGATGCGCAAAGTCACGCAGACCGATGAGTTCAAGGCCTACGTGAAGCAAAACGCGCTGGTGCCAACCTTCCTTGAAGGCGAACCGCTGACCGCCTACATCGAAAAAGACACCGCCCGCGTCACTCCGGTGTTCAAGGAAGCCGGCTGGCTGAAAAACTGAAGTTGCCAGGGCCGCTCGCCCACGGGCGGCCGTCACCTGCTGGAGGTGTTTGATGTCCCATTCTTCGGATTCACCGGCGCTGGTCGGCACCCGTTGGGTCGAGCTCGGCCTGACGGTCTTCACCGCACTGCTCGGCGCGGTGGTGATGTACGGCAGTATCGAACAAGGCATCGGCTGGGGCGATGCCGGCCCTGAGCCGGGTTACTTTCCCTTCTACATCGGCTTGATGTTGAGCGCTGCGAGCGTCGCCAACGGCGTGTTGACCGTGGTGCGCTGGCAAGCCATGAGCGTTGCATTCGTCAGCCGCAGTGCGTTCAGGCAAGTGATGTCGGTGTTCGTGCCCATCGCCCTGTTCGTCGGCGCAATGCCGTTCACCGGCATCTACGTCGCCTCGGCGTGCTTCATCGCGTGGTTCATGTGGCGTGACAAGGCCCGTGCAAAACCGTACGGCAAATTGATGATCGGCAGCGTATCCCTCGGCGCGGTACTCGCCAGCTACCTGATCTTCGCGCTGTGGTTCAAGGTCCCGCTGGATGCCGGCCCGATGGGCGACTGGATTGCCCTGGCCGGGAGAACTTTCAAATGAGCGAATTCGATTCCCTGTTGCAAGGCATGAACCTGATCCTGACCCCGGGCCACATCGGCCTGATGGTGATCGGCGTGCTGCTGGGCATTCTGGTCGGCGTCCTGCCCGGCCTTGGCGCCCCCAACGGCGTGGCGCTGTTGCTGCCACTGACGTTCACCATGTCGCCGGTGTCGGCGATCATCCTGCTGTCGTGCATGTATTGGGGCGCTTTGTTTGGCGGTTCGATCACCTCGATCCTGTTCAACATACCCGGTGAGCCCTCATCGGTGGCGACGACGTTTGACGGCTACCCGATGGCCCGCGAAGGCCGCGCTGCCGAAGCGTTGACCGCGGCGTTCAGCTCGGCACTGATCGGTGCCTTGTGCGGGGTGTTGTTGCTGACGTTCCTGTCGACAAAAATCGCCGCGTTCGCCATGTCCTTCAGCTCGCCGGAATTCTTCGCGGTGTACCTGTTGGCGTTCTGCACCTTCATTGGCATGAGCAAGAACCCGCCGTTGAAAACCGTGGTGGCGATGATGATCGGTTTCGCCATGGCGGCAGTCGGCATGGACACCGTGTCGGGCAACCTGCGCCTGACATTCGACCAGCCAATCCTGATGACCGGGATCAGTTTTGAAGTCGCGGTGATCGGCCTGTTCGGCATCGGCGAAATCCTCTGCACTGTAGAAGAAGGCCTGGTGTTCCGTGGCGAACACGCGCGGATTACACCGATGGTGATTTTGCGCACCTGGGCAAAACTGCCGCGCTACTGGTGGACGATTGTGCGCAGCACCCTGGTCGGTTGCTGGATGGGTATCACGCCTGGTGGCCCGACGGCCGCATCGTTCATGAGCTACAGCCTGGCGCGGCGCTTTTCGAAAAACCGCGACAACTTCGGCAAAGGCGAAATCGAAGGCGTGATCGCCCCGGAAACCGCCGACCACGCCGCCGGCACCAGCGCGCTGCTGCCGATGCTGACCCTGGGCATTCCGGGGTCTGCCACGGCCGCGGTGATGCTCGGTGGCCTGATGATCTGGGGCCTGCACCCGGGGCCGACGTTGTTCGTCGAGCAACACGATTTTGTCTGGGGCCTGATCGCCAGCATGTACCTGGGCAACGTGGTCAGCCTGATCGTGGTGTTGGCCACCGTGCCGCTGTTCGCTTCGATCCTGCGCATTCCGTTCTCGATCATCGCGCCAATCATCATCATGGTCTGCGCCATCGGCGCGTACTCGGTGCACAACTCGTTCTTCGACGTGGTGTTGATGCTGGGCTTCGGTGCGCTGGGTTACCTGTTCAAGAAACTCGGCTACCCGATTGCGCCACTGGTGCTGGCGGCTGTTTTGGGAGACAAGGCTGAAGATGCGTTCCGTCAGTCGATGCTGTTCTCTGACGGCCACCTGAGCATTTTCTGGTCCAACCCACTGGTGGGCTGCCTGACCACGGCAGCGCTGCTGATGCTGTTCTGGCCGTTGATTTCCAAGGCGCTGGCTGCGCTGCTGGGCCTGCGCAAACCTCACGTCGCCAAACCAAAATCGGTGCTGTGACACGGCAATGCTGGCAAGGCCTGACATTTGTTGTCAGGCTTGCCGCAGTCTTTATTGCGAGTACGGCCCATGTCCCGAATTCCAGATGCCAATGTAATCCACAGTCGACTGCGTCTGCGCCAACTGCGGTTGATGCTGGCGCTGGAGGAATTCGGTTCGTTGCGGCGCGCCGCTGACCACATCGGCATGACCCAGCCGGCGGCGACCAAAATGTTGCACGAGGCTGAGGATTTGCTCGGCGTCGAGCTCTTCGAACGCCTGCCTCGGGGCATGCGCTCCACGCCTTTTGGTGAAACCGTCATCTACTACGCACGCATGGTGTTCGCCGAACTCAGCGGCATGCGCGAAGAACTGGTGGCGCTCCAATCGGGCAACCTTGGGCGGGTCGCGGTCGGTGCCATTCCGGCATTGGCTTCGGGGCTGTTGACCCGCACCATTGCCACGTTGAAACAGAGCCATCCACGCTTGTCCATGAGCATCCAGGTCGATACCAGCGACGTGCTGGTACAGGCACTGCTGCAGGATCAACTGGACATCGTGCTGGGGCGGATTCCGCCCGGTGCGCGGGCTGAAGAACTGCTTTTCGACAGCCTCGGTGAAGAAGAACTGTGCGTGATTGCCGGTGCGCAAAATCCGTTGGCGCAAGAGAAAAATCTGGGTTGGGCAGAGTTGCAGAACATGACGTGGGTGCTGCAACAACAACCCAGTCCGATGCGCGCGATCATCAATCAGGTGTTCCACAACGCCCGGGTCGACATCCCCAGCAGCATCGTCGAAACCACTTCGATCATGACCCTGCTTTCATTGATACAACAGACCGACATGCTGGGTGTCACGCCGGTGTCGGTGGTCGAGGATTATCCCGGTCGTGACCTGTTGGCTGTGCTGCCGATCAAGTTCGAAGCACGGTTGCCACCGTACGGCTTGATCACTCGCCGTCATCGCATTCAGTCGTCGGCGATGCAGGCGTTCATGAACTCGGTGCGGGCCGAGCATGCGCTGACCAAGTAAAACGGTTGTTCACCGCTCCAAGAGAGCGGTTTTTTTATGCAGACCATCACCCGAACAACCAATACCCCAACAACGCCAATACCAGCACAGCCAACACAGGCCGCAGCACTCGGTAAGCCTTTGGATTACCACGTTTCCACTGTTTGACTGCACCGCTGACTTTATCACTGGAGTTCTTGCTCCAGGCGTAAGCCCGATTGATCCCGCCGACATGTTCGTCATCCAGGTTCTGGGGCGCAGTGGCGCGTCCTAAAAACGCACTGATGGCACGGTTGATGCGCGTCATCACGCGATTGCTCAGGGGCCGCTCGATATCGCAGAACAGGATGACCCGGGTATGGTCGGTTTCGTTCTTGACCCAGTGCACATAGGTCTCGTCGAACATCACGTCTTCTCCGTCACGCCAGGCGTATTCCTGGCCGTCGACGAAGATCCGGCAATCGTCGGAATTGGGGGTGGACAGGCCCAGGTGATATCGCAGGGAGCCGGCGAACGGGTCGCGATGCGGGTTGAGGTGACTGCCGCCTGGCAGGAGCGCAAACATCGCGCCCTTGACGTTGGGAATGCTGTTGACCAGCTCCACGGTTTTCGGGCACAGCAGTTCTGCTGAGGGCAATGGTTTGTCGTACCACTTGAGATAGAAACGCTTCCAGCCTTTCTTGAAAAACGAGCCAAAACCGGCGTCATTGTTTTTCTCGGCGGCGCGGATGTAGCCCTCGTCGAACAGGTGCATCGCTTCGTCGCGAATGGCTTGCCAATTGTGCTTGAGCACGTCCAGTTCGGGAAACCTGTCGCGGTCCAGATAAGGTTTGGAAGGCACGCTGGAGAACAGGTACATCAAGGCGTTATAGGGGGCAAACAGTGCCGAGTGGTTGACGAACTGGCGCAGGACCGGCAAACGCGCCTTGCCACGTAAATGCACATAGAGGGTACTGCCCAGAAACAGCAGCAACAACGAAGCCTTCGCGGCAAAAGAAAAGGTCATCAACAACTCCTTGGCAGTAAACACGTTGCACAACGCCATTTACCCGACGTTGCAACCGGCATGATAAACATTACCCACCAAGGGAAAACCCGCCTGGGCCAACAATCAGTGTTAACGAATGTGCAACAAAGCACTTATTAGCACGAAGGGCCTGAACGCTGGCTGACGTCAATCAGCCTTGATGGAGAAGGCTTTTGCCCCTCCTCCACCATCAACCGGACGCTGCGGTTTACTGCTGGTTCTCCTGCTCGGTAAACAGATCGCTGAACAGCATGCTCGACAAATAGCGCTCGCCGGAGTCCGGCAGGATCACCACAATGGTTTTCCCTAGCATTTCCGGGGTCTCGGCCAATCGCACCGCCACCGCCATCGCCGCGCCGCAGGAGATACCGCACAAAATGCCTTCTTCCTGCATCAAACGCAGGGCCATGGCCTTGGATTCTTCGTCGCTGACCAGCTCCACGCGATCGACAATCGACAAGTCGAGGTTCTTCGGCACAAAACCGGCTCCGATACCCTGGATCTTGTGCGGGCTCGGCTTGATTTCCTGACCGGCCAGCGCTTGGGTGATTACCGGCGATACGACGGGCTCGACCGCCACTGAGAGAATCGGTTTGCCCTGGGTATTCTTGATATACCGCGACACACCGGTAATGGTTCCACCGGTTCCGACACCTGCCACCAGAACATCCACTGCGCCATCGGTGTCGTTCCAGATTTCCGGACCGGTGGTTTTTTCGTGAATGGCCGGGTTTGCCGGGTTGTCGAATTGCGCCGGCATGAAGTAGGTGGAAGGATCGCTCGCGACGATTTCCCCAGCCTTTTCAATAGCCCCCTTCATGCCCTTGGCCGGCTCGGTCAGCACCAGCTCCGCCCCCAGTGCCTTGAGCACCTTGCGGCGCTCGATGCTCATGGAAGAAGGCATGGTCAGCATCAGTTTGTAGCCCCGCGCGGCGGCAACGAAGGCCAGGCCGATGCCGGTATTGCCGGAAGTCGGTTCGACAATGGTCATGCCCGGCTTGAGTTTGCCGGTGCTTTCGGCATCCCAGATCATATTGGCGCCGATGCGGCACTTGACCGAATAGCCGGGGTTTCGCCCCTCGATCTTGGCCAGGATGGTCACACCACGGGGAGCAATACGGTTGATCTGCACCAGCGGCGTATTGCCGATGGAATGGGCGTTGTCAGCGAAAATACGGCTCATGGCTGGGTCCTTAACGACAGCATTGAAATAGGGCATCAAGGTAAGCCTCTTGCCGGTAGGCGTCCAGTCAGGTCGAACGTCCGCAGGTCAGTGCAGTCAATGGCTTTAGATCGCCAGAGATTTGCCACCATGAAACGTCGATACAGCTGGCCACTGTGGACCCTCACCGGTCTCGTTGTGCTACTCATTGCCCTGCACTTTGCCCTGCCCTACCTGGTGCGTGACTACCTGAACGACAGGTTGGCGGACATGGGCGATTACCGTGGCCAGATAACCGATGTTGACCTGGCCCTGTGGCGGGGTGCCTACAAGATCAACGGGCTGAAAATCGTCAAGGTCGACGGCAAGGTTCCGGTACCGTTCGTCAACGCGCCGTTGATCGACCTCTCCGTCAGCTGGCATTCGCTCTGGTACGACCATGCCGTGGTCGCCGAAGTCCAGTTCATCAAACCCGAAGTGAACTTCGTCGACGGCGGCGCCAACAAACAGAATTCCCAGACCGGTCAGGGCACCGACTGGCGGGCGCAACTGGGCAAACTGCTGCCTATCACCCTGAACGAGGTGCGAATCAGCGATGGCAAAATCACTTTTCGAAACTTCAACTCAAAACCACCGGTGAACATGAATGCCACAAATGTCGACGCCAGCATTTTCAACCTGACCAATGTGGTCGACACCGAAGGCAAACGCGATGCCCGTTTCGAAGGCAAAGCGCTGCTGCTGGGGCATGCGCCGCTGGAAACCACCGCAACGTTTGACCCGCTGAGCAATTTCGAAGATTTCGAGTTCCGCTTGCGGGCCAGGGATATCGAGCTCAAACGCATGAACGACTTCGCCTCGGCCTACGGAAAATTCGATTTCAACGCGGGCCATGGCGATGTGGTGATCGAAGCCAAGGCAAAAAAGGCCAGACTGACCGGCTATATCAAGCCACTGTTGAAAGACGTCGACGTGTTCAACTGGCAGCAAGACGTGGAAAACAAAGACAAAGGCCTGTTCCGTTCCATTTGGGAGGCCATCGTCGGCGGTTCCGAAACCGTGCTGAAAAATCAGGGCAAAAACCAGTTCGCCACGCGGGTTGAGCTCAGTGGCAGCGTACACCAGCAAAATATCAGCGCATTCGAAGCGTTTTTGCAGATTTTACGCAATGGTTTCATCCAGGCATTCAATGCACGGTATGAGCGGCCGAAGCCGGATGCCGGTTAACGTTTTCGTGTGACGGTGTACCGCCCGGTCTCTTCGGCTGCCCTTGGCGATTTCGCTTGCAGTTGCAGGAAGTCCCAGCCGAGACAGGCCAGCGCCAATGAGCGTGGCACAGGCTCCCGACCGCTGCTGTAGCGAGTGATGCTGCGGGTGCTGATGCCCAATGCCTCGGCGGCCTGATGCAACGGCAGGCCGGTGCGAGCGCGCCAATCGATGAAAATCCGGGTATTTTCGTCGGCTGCGTTTTGCGCGAGCGCATCCAGATACAACGTATCGGCGCCGATCTGGATGTCTAGCTCAGGCCATTCAACGCACCAGCCGTCGTCCCCGAGCACGGCCTGCTCGAACCTAGCTCAATACCGGCCACACGTCGAAACCAAGTCAAGATGTGACGCCCCATTCAGAGACTGAATAAGTCGTCTGCGTTCACAGTCGACCGGGCAGCGCGTTATAGTCGGGGCTGACTATTTTATTGCGCCCCGCCCTGCCTCGCTCAGGTCGGCGTTACCGTTCGAGGATTAGCAGATGAAGTTCGAAGGCACCCAGGCCTACGTCGCCACCGATGACCTGAAGCTCGCGGTCAACGCCGCCATCACCCTGGAGCGGCCGTTGCTGGTCAAGGGCGAACCGGGCACCGGCAAGACCATGCTCGCCGAGCAACTGGCCGAATCCTTTGGCGCCAAGCTGATCACCTGGCACATCAAGTCCACCACCAAGGCCCATCAGGGCCTGTACGAGTACGACGCGGTCAGCCGCCTGCGCGACTCTCAGCTGGGCAACGAAAAAGTCCACGACGTGCGCAACTACCTGAAAAAGGGCAAGCTCTGGGAAGCCTTCGAGTCCGAAGAGCGGGTGATCCTGCTGATCGACGAAATCGACAAGGCCGACATCGAGTTCCCTAACGACCTGCTGCAAGAACTCGACAAGATGGAGTTCTACGTTTACGAGATCGACGAGACCATCAAGGCCAAGAAGCGTCCGATCATCATCATTACCTCCAACAACGAGAAAGAGCTGCCGGACGCCTTCCTGCGTCGCTGCTTCTTCCACTACATCGCCTTCCCGGACCGCACCACCCTGCAAAAAATCGTTGACGTGCACTACCCGGACATCAAGAAAGACCTGGTCAGCGAAGCGCTGGACGTGTTCTTCGACGTGCGCAAAGTGCCGGGCCTGAAGAAAAAGCCTTCGACCTCCGAGCTGGTGGACTGGCTGAAGCTGTTGATGGCCGACAACATCGGCGAAGCCGTGCTGCGTGAACGTGATCCGACCAAAGCCATCCCGCCACTGGCCGGTGCGCTGGTGAAAAACGAACAGGACGTGCAACTGCTTGAACGTCTGGCGTTCATGAGTCGTCGCGGCAGCCGCTAAGCACTACTAAACAGGCGTCAACCCATGTTGCTCAACCTCTTCAATGAAATGCGCGCAGCCAAGGTACCGGTCTCGGTGCGAGAGTTGCTGGACCTGATCAACGCGCTGAAACAGCGCGTGACCTTCGCCGACATGGATGAGTTTTACTACTTGTCCCGGGCGATTCTGGTCAAGGACGAAAAGCATTTCGACAAGTTTGACCGGGCCTTCGGTGCCTACTTCAATGGCCTGGAAAAACTGGACGATCACTTGCAGGCCTTGATCCCCGAAGACTGGCTGCGCAAGGAATTCGAGCGTTCCCTGACCGATGAAGAGCGCGCGGCGATCCAGTCCCTCGGTGGCCTGGACAAGCTGATCGAAGAGTTCAAGAAACGCCTGGAAGAACAGAAAGAACGCCACGCGGGCGGCAACAAGTGGATAGGCACCGGCGGCACAAGTCCGTTCGGTTCCGGCGGTTTCAACCCGGAAGGCATCCGGGTCGGCGACGCCGGCAAGCGCCAGGGCAAGGCGGCCAAGGTCTGGGATCAGCGTGAATACAAGAACCTCGATGACTCGGTCGAGCTGGGTACGCGCAACATCAAGGTGGCCCTGCGGCGCTTGCGCAAATTCGCCCGTCAGGGTGCGGCGGAAGAACTGGACATTGATGGCACCATCGACCACACCGCCAAGGACGCGGGGCTGCTGAACATCCAGATGCGACCGGAGCGGCGCAACACCGTCAAGTTGCTGCTGCTGTTCGACATCGGCGGTTCGATGGACGCGCACGTGAAGATCTGCGAAGAGCTGTTCTCGGCCTGCAAGACCGAGTTCAAGCATCTGGAGTACTTCTACTTCCACAACTTCATTTATGAATCGGTGTGGAAAAACAACATGCGCCGCACGTCCGAGCGCACTTCGACCCAGGACCTGCTGCACAAGTATGGCGCCGACTACAAAGTAATCTTCATCGGCGATGCCGCGATGGCGCCGTATGAAATCACCCAGGCGGGCGGCAGTGTCGAGCACTGGAACGAAGAAGCCGGTTATGTGTGGATGCAGCGGTTCAAGGAGAAGTACAAGAAGCTCATCTGGATCAACCCGTATCCGAAGGACACATGGGGCTATACCTCGTCGACCAATATTGTGCGGGACTTGATTGACGACCAGATGTATCCGCTGACCCTTCGCGGGTTGGAGGAAGGGATGCGGTTTTTGTCCAAATAACACACTGAACCTGTGGCGCGGGAGCTTGCTCCCGCTGGGTTGCGAAGCGACCCCTTTTCTCGAAAAAACGGGACTGCTTCGCAGTCCAGCGGGAGCAAGCTCCCTCGCCACAACTAAAAGCGCTGTAGATATTCGACCTGCTCGCGATACGCCACGTCCTGCACCACCGGCCGCAACCGCACCTTCGCCCCCGGCAAACACTGCGCCAGCCGCGCCAGCGCCAACGGCGTCAACGCCCCCAACCGCGGATAACCGCCAATGGTCTGCCGATCATTGAGCAGCACAATCGGCTGCCCATCCGGCGGCACCTGAACGGCGCCCAGCGGAATGCCTTCGGAGATCATCGGCTTGCCCTGGTATTGCAACGCCGGGCCCAACAGACGAATGCCCATGCGGTCGGCGCGGCTGTCCAGGCGCCATGCGCAGTTGAACGCATCGAACAGGCTCTGCCCGCTGAATTCACCAATCTGTGCACCGAGAACCAAATCCAGCGGCGCATTGAGGTTCAGGTCCGGCCGCTGGTCTGCGGTCAATTCCCGCAGCAGCATCACGGAGTTGCCCGAATAGCCCAAGTTCGCGCCTTGGCTCAGCGCACGCCCCATGCCATCCAGCCCGCCGAGCTCTTCACGGACTACCGTCGCGGCACTGCCCAACACTTTCGGCGCATCGAAGCCACCCGGTGCCGCCAGATAGGCACGCGCACCTAGCAACGGTTGGGTGAATTGCAAACGCTGGCCTTTGTGCAACCGGAAACTGCGCCAGGGTGCCAACGCCTCACCGTCCACCTGCGCGCCGAGATCCGCGCCGGCCAGTGCCAATACGCAATCTTGTTCAGCCACCACCGTGAAACCACCGAGGGTGATTTCGATCACGGCGGCATCCAGGCTATTGCCCAGCAACCAATTGGCCCACGACATCGACCGCCAATCAGCCGCGCCGCCCTGGGTCACGCCCAGATGCCGCACGCCAAAACGCCCGGCGTCCTGCAACAGGCACAGCGGCGTACTCGCCTCAATCGTCAAACGACTCATGCCTGGGCCTCCAGTGGCGTGTCGTCACCGCCCAGATTGATGAACTCGGCATGACCGACCGCTTCAAAGCGCACGGTGTCGCCCGGTTGCATCAGGCTGTAGCCGTCACGGTTGCGGTCGAACAATTTGGCCGGCGTTCGGCCGATCAGGTTCCAGCCGCCCGGTGATACCACCGGATAGGCTGCGGTTTGTCGCTCGGCGATGCCGACGCTGCCGGCGGCGACTTTCTTGCGCGGGGTGTTCAAGCGCGGCGCAGCCAGCACTTCTTCGACCAACCCCATGAACGCGAAACCCGGCGCAAAGCCCAGGGCGAACACCTGATATTCACGCTCACTGTGGCGTCGGATCACCTCCTCCACCGCCAACCCGCTGCGTTGCGCCAACAGGCTCAACTCGGGGCCCACGCTCACGTCGTACCACACCGGCAGCACATGACAGGTGCCGCGTGCCCGCGCATTGGGCGACAGATCAATCAACGCGTGGGCGATCAACTCGCGGGCCTGGGCCGGACTCAATGCGGTCAGATCGTAATGCACCATCAACGTCGTGTAGGACGGCACCAGATCGATCAGGTGCCCGGCAAACGCAGCCCGCAGACTTTCGCTGGCCGCGAGCATCCACGGCATGTTGGCTTCGGCGATTTCATCGAACAGGCGCACCATCAGGCAATCCAGCGCGACGACTTCCACCCGCAGTTTCATGACGTGCCCTGCTGGTTCAGGGCTTGGCGGATGCGTTGCACGGCGGCCACCGAACTGGCGTTGTCGCCGTGCACGCAGAGGGTGTTGGCCTGCAAATGCAAGGCACTGCCGTCACTGGCGGTGAGGGGGTCGCCACGGGCAATGGTCAGCGCCTGCCCGATGATTTTTTCCGGATCGTGATGCACCGCCCCCGGCAGCTGCCGCGAAACCAGCATGCCGGCGCTGTCGTAGGCACGGTCGGCGAAGGCTTCGAACCACAGGGTCACGCCATACTCATCACCCAACTGCTGCGCGGCGCTGTTGTCCTTGGTCGCCATCAACATCAGTGGCAGGTCGCGGCCATAGGACGCCACCGCTTGCAGTACGGCGCGCAATTGCGCCGGGTTGGCCATCATGTCGTTGTACATCGCGCCGTGGGGTTTGACGTAGCTCACCCGACCGCCCTGAGCCCGGCAGATGCCGTCGAGCGCGCCGATCTGGTAATGCAAAATGTCCTGCAGTTCCTGGGCCGCGTAGGCCATGGAACGCCGGCCGAACCCCACGAGGTCCTGATACGCCGGATGGGCGCCGATTTGTACGCCGTGGCTGAGCGCGAGGCTGACGGTCTTGCGCATGATGCTGGGATCGCCGGCGTGAAAACCGCAGGCGATGTTGGCGCAATCGATGAAAGGCATGACCTCGGCGTCCAGACCCATGGTCCAGTTGCCGAAGCTCTCGCCGATGTCGCAGTTCAATAGCAGGCGGCTCACGGTGAACACTCCTGTAGGCTTTATTCTTTTCGGCTGTGGGACATATCCGTATGACACGCCCGCAGATTATCAGTTACTGGGCGTCGAGTTGTTTGCCACGGGTTTCCGGCAGGCTCAACGCCGCCAGAATCACCACGCCGTAGGACACCGCCGCGAAGGCACCGATGCCCACGCTCAGCGGCACAGTCTGGCTCAGCAGACCGATCAACAGCGGGAACAACGCCGCCAGCGCCCGGCCGATGTTGTAGCAAAAGCCCTGGCCGGAACCGCGAATGCGTGTAGGGAACAACTCGGTCAGGAATGCGCCCATGCCACTGAAAATCCCCGAGGCGAAGAAGCCCAGCGGGAAGCCCAGCCACAGCATCACGCCGTTGCTGACGGAGAGTTGGGTGTACAGCAAGACGATGGTGAACGAGCCGACGGCGAACAGGATGAAGTTCTTTTTGCGGCCGAGAATGTCAGTCAGATAGGCGCTGATGACGTAGCCGACGTAGGACCCGACGATCACCATCGCCAGATAACCGCTCGTATTGAGTACGCTCAAACCGCGCTCGTTCTTCAGGAACGTCGGCAGCCAGGACGTGATCGCGTAATAGCCGCCCAGTGCACCGGTGGTCAGCAGCGAAGCGCGAATCGTGGTGAAGAGAATGCCGGGGGCGAAGATCTCGTAGAACTTCGACGGGTTGCTTGGCTCCTGTCTGGCCTTGGCTTCTCGGTAGATCTCCGGATCTTTCACCAGGCGACGGACGAAGATCACGAAAATCGCCGGCACGATGCCAAGAATGAACAGCGCGCGCCAGGCGTCTTCCGGCGGCATGATCGAATACAGCACCGCGTACAGAATCGCCGTCAGGCCCCAACCCAGCGCCCAGCCGGATTGCACCATGCCCACGGCCTTGCCGCGATCCTTGGCGCGAATCACCTCGCCGATCAACACCGCACCCGCGGTCCATTCGCCACCGAACCCGAAGCCCATGAGGGTGCGGGCGATCAGCAATTGTTCGTAGTTCTGCGCGAAACCGCAGAGGAAGGTGAAGAAGGCAAACCACAGCACGGTCAGCTGCAGCGTACGCACCCGGCCGATACGGTCGGAGAGAATCCCCGCCACCCAGCCACCGATGGCCGAAGCGATCAGCGTGCTGGTGTGAATCAACCCGGCCTGGCCGGTGGTAATGCCCCACATGGCAATCAGGGTCGGCACCACGAAGCTGAGCATCTGGGTGTCCATGCCATCGAGGCCATAACCGATCTTGCAGCTCCAGAAGGTGCGACGTTCCTGTTGATTGATGTTGCGATACCAGTCGAAAGGTCCCGGGCGGGCCGAGGCTTTCGGGATGGCGGTAGTGTCGGGCGCACTCATGGCAAATCTCCGCGCTGATTTTATTGGTATTGTTCTGAGCCCCGACGACGCCTATCGTGGGAACCGGATGGCCCTGATTTTTGTGCGCCCTTCCCTGCTGCGTCCAACTAATAAAACCCCGCCTTAGGCATAAGAAATCTTTATCCCATGAACCTGAAGTTCCTCGAGACCTTTGTCTGGGTCGCCCGACTCAAGAGTTTTCGCCTGACCGCCGACAAGCTCTTCACCACTCAGGCGTCGATTTCCAGCCGCATCGCCGTGCTGGAAAGCGAGCTGGGGGTGAAGCTGTTTCTGCGTGACTCACGCGGCGTGAGCCTGACGCCCGAAGGCTTGAAAGTGCTCGATTACGCCGAGCAGATGATGGACACCATGCAGGCGCTCAAGCAGTCGATCGAGACCCGTTCGAGCAAGGCCGGGCGCATACGCATCGGTGTGATGGACACGGTCATCCACACCTGGCTCAGCCCGTTGGTGGCGCAGATGACCGATCACTACCCGCTGGTGGAAATCGAGCTGGTGGCCGATACCTCGCTGAACCTCTGCGATCAGCTGCAAAAGGGCTTTCTCGATGTCATCCTGCAAACCGACCTGCTACGCCAGGAAAGCGTGCGCAGCCTCGAACTGGCGAGCCATCCGATGGGCTGGATCGTTGCCAGCAACGCCCTCTACAACCGCGAGTATTCGGGCATCGCCGACCTGGCGAACGAACGGATCATCACCTACTCGAAAAACTCCCACCCGCATCAGGAAGTGCTCGCCCTGATGCAGGCCAATGGCGTGGCGACACCGCGACTCAATTGCGTGAATTCGGTGTCGGCGATTACCCGGTTGTTGCGTGACGGCTTTGGCATTGGCGCGTTGCCGCCGGTGCTGGTGGCCGAGGAACTGGCGCGCGGGGAATTGACCTTGCTCGACATCGAGCAACGGCCACCGGATTTGCAGGTGGTGGTGTCGTGGCGCGTGGGCGTGGAGTGGGTCGAAGAGATTGTGGCGTTGTGTCAGCAGGTGCTGGAGGAATATGCGTTGAAGGTGGGCGAACACTACATCACCCTGAATCGCTGAAGCCCCCTGTAGGAGCTGGCTTGCCAGCGATGGCGTCCTGTCTGACCCACCGCATCGCCCTGGATCGCTGGCAAGCCAGCGCCTGCAGGTTGATTTTTACAGCCCGCGCAAATCCCGCTCTTCAATCGGCCGGCTCTGGCGCAGGCGCTTGCCGCCCAGCACCACCCAGTCGATCAGCCGGAACAGGCACTCAATCCCGAACGACAGCAGCAACGCGCCGCTCATGCCCCAAATCATCGCTTGCGGAGTCAGCAGGATCTGGTAGCTGTAGCCATTCCAGGTTTCCTTGCGGATGTCCGGGTCGGCGGCCAGCACCACTTGCAGGAACCGGATGTACCACGGGCCTTGCATCGCCTGGAACTGTTTATCCAGCGCGACCTGACGGGTCAGCAGATTGCTCAGGCTGTCGGCATCGCTGCGAAAGATCGGGTCTTCACTGGCGCGATAATGCGCCACCAAGGCCTGCATATCGCCCTTGAAAAACTGATTGGCGGTGTTCTGGAATCCGCTCAACCCGGTCTGCGCTTCAATCAGGTGCGCCTCGACCCGCTTGGCGTAATCGCTGATGAACCCCGGCACCTGGACACCGATCAACAGTCCCGCCGCGAACAACACCAGCCGTAGATAACTGAGCAACATGGGCAGTAGATCCTTATGAGGTCTGGCCCTGGCTGACGCATTCACCGCGTCGCCACAGGCTCCATTGACCCGGTTCGTAACGGGTCCAGGTTTCGTTTTCGGTCAACGGTTCGGTGGCGATCACTGTCACCACATCGTTGGGTGTGGTTTCAGCCTGGAAGTCGACAATCACATCGACATCCTTCAAGCGGGCCGGGCCGAACGGCGCTCGACGGGTGATCTGCGCCAGCTTGGTCGAGCAATAGCAGAACAGCCAGTCGCCATCGCTGAGCAGGCAGTTGAACACGCCTTTGCTACGGTAATCGGCGCAAGCGACCACCAGATCCGGCAGCAGTTCTTCGACCTCGACCGGCTCGGGGAACGCCGCGCGCACGCGGTTGAGCAAATCGCAAAACGCCGCCTCGCTGTCGGTATCGCCCACGGGACGATAGAAACTGGCCGTCGGCTGAAAATCCGCCAGCTGCCCGTTATGGGCGAAGCACCAGTTGCGGCCCCACAGTTCACGGACGAACGGGTGGGTGTTGGACAGGCAGACCTTGCCGACGTTGGCCTGGCGGATATGCCCGATCACCACTTCGCTCTTGATCGGGTAGCGCTGCACCAGATTGGCCACTTCCGACTCGCAACTCGCCGCCGGGTCCTGGAACAGCCGCAAGCCTCGACCTTCGTAGAAGGCGATGCCCCAGCCATCACGGTGCGGACCGGTGCGCCCGCCGCGCTGCATCAGCCCGGTAAAGCTGAACACGATATCGGTCGGGACATTGGCGCTCATGCCCAATAACTCACACATGCTCGGACTCTCGCTCAATGGCAGGGGGCACGGTTAAAGACGAGGTTCGACCCGCATACGCTGGGGATTGCTCGGTACCGGCGGACGGCCGTAGCGATCATCGCCGGCACCACCAAAAGGATGATCCTCTTCTTCCGGATCGTCGGCACGGGCAGCGGCCTTGGCGGCGGCGGCCTGTTCCTTGCGGGCGTTGGCGGCGCGTTCGAGGGGGAAGCGGATGGCCACGAATACCAGGTAAATGCCGAACGCGATCATGCCGTACATGAACAGATCGGAAATGGCCCGCCAGGCGTTGTTGCCGACCTTGAACAGCAGGTCCAGGGCAGTAATGGCAATGGCCGGGGCGACCTTTTCCTTCACCGGGTCAATGATCGTCGGGCTGAACAGCAGCACCGCCATCAGCAACCGCAGCGGTTCACGCAGCCAGCGCCACATCCAGCGGGTAATGCGCATCCACACCAACAGGCAGCCCAAAGCGGCAAAGGCGTAGAGGCCCCAAGCGATCAGATAGTCGTTCTCGGTCATGGTGTCCATGGCAAGGCAGGCAAAGAGGCGCTTATGATAACGACTTTTCGCCCATCAGGCTGCACCAATGCCTGCCGGCACTCCCACAGAGTCTCTGCAGGCTTCAAGACTGCCCTGTTTTCTACGAAACCCTATATTCCGTACATTGTTCGAGAGCCCTCCATGTCCATATCCGCCATCATTTGCGACGCCCCGATCGCCCACAAGGCCGAAGGCTCCGATCCGTATGCCTGGCTGCAGGAGCGCGACACCGAGGCCGTGCTCGACTACCTCAAGGCTGAAAACAGCTACCAGCAGGCGCAAACCGCCGATCAGGCCGCGTTGCGTGAAACCCTGTTCGAGGAGATCAAGGGCCGGATTCTCGAAACCGACCTGTCCCTGCCCTCGCCCTGGGGGCCGTACTTGTATTACACGCGCACCACGGCAGGCGATGAATACGCCCTCCATTACCGCTGCCCGCGTCCGGCCGACGACAGCCTGACGCTCGACGAAAGCCGGGAACAACTGCTGCTGGACCCGAACGTGCTGGCCAACGGCGGCTTCTTTTCCCTCGGGGCGTTCAGCATCAGCCCGGACCACCAGCGCCTGGCCTACAGCATTGACTCCACGGGCGATGAGATTTACACGCTGTTCGTGAAGGAACTGTCCGACGGCCGTGTCAGCGAACTGGAGTTCCAGGACTGCGACGGCAGCATGACCTGGGCCAACGACAGCCTGACGCTGTTCTTTGGCGAGCTGGACGACACCCACCGCCCGCACAAGCTGTATCGCTATCGTCTGGACGGCACGGCGGCCGAAGAAGTGTTCCATGAGCCGGACGGCCGCTTCTTCATGCATTGCTACCGCGCAAGCTCCGAGCAACAACTGCTGCTGTCCGTGGGCAGCAAGACCACCAGCGAAGTCTGGGTGCTCGATGCCAACCAGCCGCAACAAGACTTTTCCTGTATCGCGCCAAGGGTCGAAGACCACGAATACGACGTCGACCACGGCGCACTCGACGGCCAGTGGACCTGGTTCATCCGCACCAACCGCGACGGCATCAACTTCGCGCTGTACACCGCTGTCGATACCGGCGTGGCGCCGATCGAGGCGCAATGGCAAATCCTGATCCCGCACAGCGACACGGTGATGATCGACGGCATGAGCCTGAACGCCGGCGCCATGACCCTGAGCCTGCGTGAAGGTGGCCTGCCGATCATCGAAGTTCACCCACAGGATTTGCCGAGCTACCGCGTGCAACTGCCGGACGCGGCGTACAGCCTGCATGTGCAGAACACTCTGGAGTTTGCCAGTGAGCGGATTCGCCTGCGCTATGAAGCGCTGAACCGTCCGGCACAGATTCGCCAATTGCAACTGAGCAACGGCGAACAGCAAGTGCTCAAGCAAACCCCGGTGCTCGGCCCGTTCGATGCCGACGCCTACGTCAGCCAGCGCCTGTGGGCCACCGCGCCCGACGGCACGCAGATACCGATCAGCCTGGTGATCAAGCGCGAAGCCCTCGGCAAACCGGTGCCACTGTATCTGTACGGTTACGGCGCCTATGGCGAAAGCCTCGACCCGTGGTTCTCCCACGCGCGCCTGAGCCTGCTCGATCGCGGCATGGCGTTCGCCATTGCCCACGTTCGCGGTGGCGGCGAGTTGGGTGAGGCCTGGTATCGCGCCGGTAAACAGGAACACAAGCAAAACACCTTCAGCGACTTCATAGCCTGCGCCGAGCACCTGATAGCGAACGGCTTCACCAGCGCGCCACAACTGGCGATCAGCGGTGGCAGCGCTGGCGGCCTGTTGATCGGCGCGGTGCTCAACCAGCGCCCGGAGCTGTTCGGTGCGGCGATTGCCGAAGTGCCGTTCGTCGACGTGCTCAACACCATGCTCGACCCGGACCTGCCGCTGACCGTCACCGAATACGACGAGTGGGGCAACCCGCAGGAGCCAGACGTCTATGAGCGGCTCAAGGCTTACGCCCCCTACGAAAACGTCAAGGCGCAAGCCTATCCGGCCATGCTGGTCATTGCCGGCTACAACGACAGTCGCGTGCAGTATTGGGAAGCGGCCAAGTGGGTGGCGAAATTGCGCACTGCCAAAACCGACACCAATCCCCTGCTGCTCAAGACCGAACTCGGCGCCGGGCATGGCGGGATGAGCGGCCGGTATCAGGGATTGCGTGACGTAGCGCTCGAATATGCATTTTTGTTCAAGGTTTTGGGCGTTGCCTGAGGAACTTGGTCCGATGAACCGGTCTTAAGACCAGTACACCGGACCCGAAACAACGAAGATCCCTGTGGGAGCGAGCCTGCTCGCGAAAGCGTCGAATCAGTCAACATTGATCTTGAATGTGCAGACCCCTTCGCGAGCAGGCTCGCTTCCACAATGGATTGGGAATACTCAAAAAGCCGCCATCAGACACAACAAAAAAGACCGTCGACATGTCAGAACCCACCTTCCTGAACAACGAAATCCGCGACTGGCTGATGGACTGCGGTCTGTTCGACCAGCTGCTGCCAGCGGACTTTGCCGCGGCTTCGGGCTACTTCAGCATCAGCACCATTGCCCAGGGCGAAGAGATTTTCCACGAGGGTGATGCCGGCAGTTTCATGTGCATCATCCACACCGGCCAGGTGGCCGTGCAGAAGACCACCAGTGACGGCCAGCAGGTGACCATTGCGACCTTGCGCAGTGGTCGCTCGTTCGGCGAAATGGCCGTGCTCGATGGTGAACGGCGTTCGGCCAGTTGCGTGGCGGCGAGCAACTGCCAGTTGCTCAATCTGGGCAAGGACTCACTGGAAAAAATGCTCAACGACGCACCGAAAATCGCCGCCAAGATCATCCGCGCCCTCGCCATCGCGCTTTCCAAACGCCTGCGCATGGCTGACGGGCAATTGCTTACGCAGCAGGTCTAACCACCGGGCGATTTGGCTTTCGGCGGGTCAGGTTCAACACCCGGTAACGGCTGGTCCTTGGGTGGCGGGCTCGGTCTCTCGATGGGCACCAACGGCGGGCCGCCGCTGCCGGGACCGACCCTGGGCAAGGGTGCCGGGCTGATTTGCGGATACGGCGTAGGCGTCGCGGTCCCCGGTGAACCGGGCATGGGTGCGGGGCTGACGGGAAGGGATTGCAGCTGTTGGGCCTGCACTGCAGTAATCGAGAGCGCGGCCATGGCAATGACCGTTAGAATGGTGCGCTTCATCAATGGCTCCGTTGGCCTTGTGGTCTGTTGCAGGCTACTCCCAACTGCGTCGATTTGCCTTCCCCCTGTGCTGCCATTTTTCCTCAAGTGAGCCCCATGAAACGTTTCGTTCTACTCGATACCGCCCCCATTCCCGAAAACGGCGGCGCCTTGTGCCTGTTCGAGTATGGCGAGGATTTCGTCATCAAGATCCAGGGCGGCGACGGCGGGCAGTTGATGAACACGCGCATGCACGGGTCCGAAGATGCCCTGGCAGAGATCCCCTGCCGCAAGGTCGCCGGTCGTCCGAATTCTCGGGTGTTGATTGGTGGCCTGGGCATGGGCTTCACCCTCGCCTCGGCACTCAAGCACCTGGGCAAGACCGCCGAAGTGGTGGTCGCCGAACTGGTGCCGGGCGTGGTGGAATGGAACCGTGGGCCCTTGGGTGAAAAAGCCGGAAACCCGCTGCAGGACCCGCGCACTGTCATCCGCATGGAGGACGTGGCCAACGTGTTGCAAGCCGAGCCACAGGGCTTCGACGCGATCATGCTCGACGTCGACAACGGCCCCGAAGGCCTTACCCAACGGGCCAACAGCTGGCTCTACTCCGCCGGCGGCCTCAGCGCCTGCGCCAAGGCCCTGCGGCCCAAAGGCGTGCTGGCGGTCTGGTCGGCCAGCGCAGACCGGCAGTTTTCCGACAAACTGAAAAAAGCCGGGTTCAAGGCCGAAGAAGTGCAGGTCTTCGCCCACGGCAACAAGGGCACCCGCCATACCATCTGGATTGCCGAGAAGCTCAAGGGCTGAGCTAAACTGGCTGCATAACCGTCATTAGTCTTTCTACAAAGGTGAACCCATGAGTTCGTCCACCCCAACCAACACGTCGAAGCTCGATCGCATCCTCGCCGACAATCAGCGCGACAAGGAAATGGGCTACCGCGACAAAGCCCTGAAGATGTACCCGCACGTGTGCGGCCGCTGCGCCCGTGAGTTCTCCGGCAAGCGCCTGAGCGAACTGACCGTGCACCACCGCGACCACAACCACGACAACAACCCGCAGGACGGCTCGAACTGGGAGTTGTTGTGCCTGTACTGCCACGATAACGAACACTCGCGCTACACCGACCAGCAGTACTTCGGCGAAGGCTCGCTGAGCACGCCGAAAATCGCCAAGGCGACGCATAACCCGTTTGCCGCACTGGCCGGCCTGATGAAGAAAGAAGACTGAACACCTTCATTGCCTGAACTGGCCTCATCGCGGGCAAGCCCGCTCCCACAGGTTATCGGGTGTACACAAATTTTGTGAACGACAGAAATCTCTGTGGGAGCGGGCTTGCCCGCGATAGCAATAGCCCAGACACATAGATCGCCAACCTGAGCACCCCTTCCCCAATCCCCGTATAATCGCGCTTTTTTCCCGAAAGGCACCCCGCTCGTGGCAGACAAACGGTACAGCTGCATTGGTTTGTATAACCCCAAATCACCGGAGAACGTCGGTTCGGTGATGCGCGCCGCTGGCTGTTATGGCGTGGCGTCGGTGTTCTACACCGGCAAGCGTTATGAACGCGCCGCCGATTTCGTCACCGATACCAAGCGCGTCCACTACGACATCCCGCTGATCGGCATCGACGACCTGAAGAAAATCCTGCCACTGAACTGCGTTCCGGTCGCCGTGGAACTGGTCGAAGGCGCCCGCCCGCTGCCCGAGTACACTCACCCGGACCGCGCGCTGTACATCTTCGGCCCGGAAGACGGCTCGCTGGATAAAGAAATCCGCGACTGGTGCGAAGACGTGGTCTACATCCCGACCACCGGCTGCATGAATCTGGCCGCCACGGTCAATGTCGTGCTTTATGACCGCATGGCAAAGGGCCTCAATACCCGCTCGGGACCGAAATTCCGCTGAGTTGCCGCACATCCGATGGAACAAGCGACATGCCCGCGCAGTCAGCTTAACTATCGATTACTGAAGCAGCCCTTCCTGCCTGGAGACAGATCATGAGCGAACTCAAACGTGTAGAGCGCATCGAATCCACCCCGTTCCAGACCCCGTCCGATCATAACGTTCAGGGCTGGGAACGCCTCGGCTCACTGGCCGGTGGCGTGGTGATGGTCGGCAAGGGTCTGCGTCGCGGCGGCTTCTTTGGCCTGATCCAGGTGGCCATCGGCGGCGTAGCCCTGGCCCGTGGCATCACCGGCCACAGCTCGGCGAAAAGCCTGCTGGAAAAAAGCCGTCAGGACATGAATAACGTGCGGGCGAAAATTCAGCGTGCCGGTGAAGAGTTGCAGACGCTGAAGGCCAATGCCGAAGCGGCGACCAAAACCGCCACCGTCACCGGAAATGATTCGTTGAAGTCGCCAAAAACCGGCGTCTGACCGGCAAGGGTCGGCGAGTTTGAAAGCCCCATCGCGAGCAAACCCGCTCCCGCAGGGTTGTGCGGTGTGAGCGAGCTTGCTCGCGATGGCGGTTTCACTGAAGCAACCCGGTATCAAGGACTTTGGATGAGTCGCCAATTACGCTCTCACTGAGCTGCACAAACGCCTTGGTATCGATGCTCTCCAACCGCATCGCCCCGCGCACCACATCATCCAGCGAACGTTTGTTGCGCGTCTTCAGGCGAATCTCGCGGTCCAGCTCCTGCAATAACACCACCGCCCTGGCCACCTGCGCCGGATTAACCTGCTCCCCGCGCAGCGTCGTGACCTTCTGCCCAGACTTGACCAGTTTTCCATGCAGGCTCTCGAACCGCTCATCGCTCATGCCACCGGCGCGGCGCACCAGTTCAATGGCGTAATACTCGGCAAACCCTTCGCTGATCCAGTCACTGCGCTGCGAATCATTGATCCGCCCGAACACCTGAACCAGTTCACGCACCAGCGCGCTGCTACCGCTTTCGCTGACCAATGGCAGGCGACTGTTGAGGTAGATCGACTCACGCGCCGACTGGCTGCCGCGCCACATCGGATCGTTGGCACCGACAATCAACAACTTGGAGGGATGACGAGGGAACACCGCTTGTACTTGCGGCCAGACGAACGTCAGCAGCGTCAGCACATCCATGCGCCGCATGCCCTGGCCTTGCGGCGAAGTCACGGTGACTTCGGTTTCACCGAGCCGGGTGCGGCGGCTGCCAAGGTTGCCTGCGAGCATCCAGCCCGTGGGCCGGTCGAACAGGCGGGAGACGTTGTCGATGCGGAACGTGTTCTTGCCGATCCGCGGCCAGGCCGTCTCGATGCTTTTCCAGCCGCTGGGCAACTCGAACTCAAGTCGGGAAACGAGTTCGATACCGTCCTGCTGATCAAGCCTGGCAGCCGGCACCAGATCGTCACCGCGCATCAACGCCCAACCCGGCGTCATGCGTGTGTCAAAACTGCCGCTTTTGCGGCCTTGGCTGATACGCACTCGGTAGGTCAGGCTGGCCTTGTCCGCCGCCGGTTGCCAGATGCCGCGGGCCTGCTTGCCCGGTGTGAGCTGCCATTGGCCGTCGGCCCTGAAATCGCTGTAGCGGCTGCCGTCGCCGAGGGCAAAATCCAGACTGCGAACCGCCGAGCCCTGGGCCAGGGTCAGGCGTACTTCCGCCTGATCACTTTGCGGCAGCAGGCGCACGTGGTAATCCAGATCGACCTTCTTCGCTGCCCACACCGGTGAGCTCAAGATCCACATTCCAACGATCAGCGCCCGCCGCCATCCCACAGCCATACTCACTCCTTGATAAAACCGTCGACTCGCGGGGCGCTTAACCCGCGCGGAAAATCAGGTGATCTTCCCAATCATCTTCCGGCACGCTGCCTTCGGCGAGCATACGTCCGGACTGGGAAATACGCTCGTGGTGCACCGCGTCGCGATCACCACAGACCAGGTGATGCCAGAGTGGCAGATCCTTGCCTTCACTGACCAGGCGATAACCGCAGGTAGGTGGCAGCCACTTGAACTCGTCAGCCTTGCCCGGCGTCAGCTGGATGCAATCGGGTACCGAGTCGCGACGGTTCGGGTAATCGGTGCACTGACAGGTTTTCAAGTCCAGCAGTTTGCAGGCGATGCGCGTGTAATAGACGCTGTTGTCGTCCTCGTCTTCAAGCTTTTGCAGGCAGCACAGCCCACAGCCGTCGCACAGCGATTCCCATTCCTCTTGATCGAGTTGATCGAGGGTCTTGCGTATCCAGAACGGTTCTACTTTGGCGGCCATGGTTCGAGCGTCAACATCAGGTGGTGAAAAGGCCGCCAGTCTAGTGCCCGCAGCCCCGCGGGCCAAGCATTGGCGACTGTCGGTAGAACGCGCTTGTCAGTTATTGCGCCGCCAAGTAGGGTTTTGCGTCGCCTATCACTTTCAGACGTAGCAAGGAATCTCTTGATGAGTGCAAACCCACGCGTTGCCGAATACGCCATTCACCCTCAGTTCACCGATCGCTGGTCGCCCCGCGCCTTTACCGGCGAAGCCATCCCTGAAGAAACCCTGCTGAGCTTCTTCGAAGCCGCCCGCTGGGCACCATCGGCGTACAACTCGCAGCCTTGGCGCTTTCTTTACGCGCGCCGCGACACGCCAAACTGGCAGCGCTACCTGGGCCTGTTGAACGAGTTCAACCGTAGCTGGGCGCAACACGCCTCGGCATTGGTGATCGTGATCTCCAAGACCACTTTCGCCGTACCGGGTGCGACCGAAGAAACCCCGGCGCTGTGGCACACCTTCGACACCGGTTCGGCCTGGGGCCACCTGGCGCTGCAAGCGAGCCTCAGCGGCTGGCACACCCACGGCATGGCCGGCTTCGATCAGGAACTGACCCGCAAGGAGCTGAACATTCCTGAAGGCTACGCCCTGCACGCGGCTGTCGCGGTAGGCAAGCTGGGTGACAAGGCCACACTGGCGGAGTACCTGCAGGCCCGCGAAGAGCCGAGTCCGCGTCGTCCGTTGAGCGAGTTGGCGGCTGAAGGCGACTTCACCCTTTAAAAGCAAAAGATCGCAGCCTGCGGCAGCGCCTTCTGGTGTAAATAACCTGAAGGAGCTGCCGCAGGCTGCGATCTTTTTTCAGTCCTGACTCAATACCCGCGATTGAAATCCACTTCCCCGCGCAACGCCTCACCCGCCTGATACGCCCGCAGGTTCTCGACAAACAGTTTGACCATCAACGACGGCGACGTCGGTGCCGAACTGTGGCCCGTCAACAACAAGCCCCAGGCAGTCCAGAACGGATGGCGCTGCGGCAGAGGTTCCTGACGGCAGACGTCAATCACCGCCCCCGCAAGATGCCCTTCTTTCAAGGCTTCCACCAAATCAGCATCGACCACCGCCACGCCACGTCCGACGTTGATGAACAAGCCAGTCGGCTTGAACTGCTTGAACAGAGCGGCATCGTAGATATCGTGGGTGTTCGGAGTATTTGGCAGCAGATTGATCACGTAATCCACCTCGCCGACCAGGCGTGGCAAATCCGCCATCGCGCCGACTTCGATAAAAGGCGCCTGCTCCCGGGCACTGCTGGCAATGCCGTACAGTTCAACGCCAAACGGCACGAGGAACTGCGCAACGGTCTGACCGATGTCACCGGTGCCGACGATCAGCACCTTGCGACCCGCCAGGCTCTGGCAAGGGCGACTGTCCCACTTGCGTTCAACCTGGCTGACCAACCGCGCCAGCACTTCGCGCTCATGCCCCAGCATGTAGGTGAGCACGTACTCGGCCATGACCTGACCAAAAATCCCCACTGCGCGGGTCAGGCGATAGTGCCGTGGCAGGCCGTCGACCAGCAGCGGCGTAATGCCTGCCCATGTCGATTGCAGCCATTGCGGCTGGTGTCCCTGTCGCAGCAACGTCGCCAGCAAATCGGGCTGGCCGAGCCAGATCGGGCAATCGGCTGCCTGACGGGCCAGTTCGGCGGAGTCACCACTGGTCAGTACTTCCAGATCAGGCGCGGCCTCCCGCAACAATTGGGCGTACACCGGGTGGTCGTGTTCAGCAATCAGAACGCGCATGCATCAAACCTTTCGAAAACAGTGCAGACGGTCGCCGACAGAGCTTCGCTCCGTCCTCACGACCATCGCCAAAATCATTCCAGTGTTTCATCAAGACTCTGAACAGAGCCTGTCTACCGATTACATAGGGTCGTTGCGTCGCAACAACTCTTCCGGCAAGTGTTCGATGTACTCGTCCTCGGCGGGCGGCATTTGCAGGTGATAACCCTGCTTGTCGAGGTTTTCCAGCACCACCGTGATGTCCTCGCGCGACAGCTTGCGCTCCGGGCTCAACACCAGGTCGAAGGCGTGGATGGCTTTGCCGAATGCCGCCATCAGCGTTTCAGGTACGCGCTCCAAGGCATCGCTCTTGAGCACATAGAGGTACATTTCATTGCGTTTGGTGCTGCGGTAGATGGAGCAAATACGTTTCAAGGCTGTTCTCCGGCGGTGGCCAGGCTGTCGAGCAGCGCCTGGCCCATCAATTCGCGGCGCCAGCCACGCAGCGAATCAGGCAATTGGTAAGGACCATTGGGGAAGCCGCTTTTGAGCAGCGCTTCCAGGGTTTTCTTGCGCAGCATCAGTTCCGGCGCAATGTTCAGACGCTCCGCCTCGGCCTGGCCGATGGCTTTCATTTGTTTGAGCAGTGCGGCGGCGTCCACGGGCAACGGCTCCGGCACGGCTGGCGGCCATTGATCTGGCGACACACTGCCAGAGCGCTTGATCAGATCAAGCAGAAACTCGCCGTCCTGACGCACGGTACGCGGATGCATGTCTTCGATTTTCGCCAGCGCGCCAAGGTTGTCCGGTTGCGTGCGCGCCAGTGGCCACAGCGAATGCTCGCGGACGATGCGATTACGCGGCAAATCACGGGCACGGGCCTCTTTTTCACGCCAGGCGCAGAGTTCACGCAGCACCGCGAGCTGAGCGCGGGAGAGCTTCCAGGCCAGTTTGGCATCGCGATAGACCTCGTACGGGTCGATCTCGCGGCGCAGGTTGGCCACCAGTTCGGCGCCGTCTTCCAGGACCCAGGCATATTTGTCGTCGGAAAGTTTCGGACGCAGCTGTACGAAAACTTCCGCTAGATGCACGGCATCTTCGGCGGCGTAGCTGATCTGGGTCTCGGAAAGCGGGCGTTGCAGCCAGTCGGAACGGGTCTCGCCCTTGGGCAGATCAATGCCGAGCACTTCCTGCACCAGACGCGAGTAACCCATCGAGAAACCAAGGTTCAGGTAAGCGGCGGCCAGCTGCGTATCGAACAGCGGCGCCGGCAGGCTGCCGGTCAGGCGCAGCAAGACTTCTAGGTCTTCACTGCAGGCATGCAGGACTTTGACCACGGCTGTGTTTTCCAGCAACGCGGCCAGGGGCTGCCAGTTGTCGATGGTCAGTGGATCAATCAGGTAAGCGCGTTCGCCATCGCCGATCTGCAGCAGACCTGCGATCGGATAAAAGGTGTCGACCCGCATGAATTCGGTGTCGAGAGCAACGAATGGCAACTTTTGCCACTCGGCGCAAAATTGACCGAGGCTATCGTTGTCGCGAATCCAGTGAATATCGATGGCCACACGGCTCTCCCTTGAAGAATGGCCCGCAGTATATATCGCCCCCGGCGATTTCCGCGCATCCACTGAACAAGAGCTTTAGCGAAAACACCCGACGCTCACTGAGAATAGCCCGCAAGTCCCCACTCAAGCGGCCTTACAGGGCATGTAAGCAAACTCGACTAAAGGAGATGCGGCCCTCATTTTTCGGCCAACACGCCATCGATCACCGCTGAGCGGCATCCGGCAAACATATCCAGATCCTGGTTGTAGACCTTGCTGTTGACCTCCAGCAACCCCAGCATCGAGTGGAACAGGTTGTCCTGGCTCAGGGGTTTTTCACGGCTCAGTTGCAGGCAATGAGTGTCTACGGAGAACGACTTTTGATAACTGTCGGAGAACCAGGCCAGCATCGCCACGCGCTTCTGTTGTTCCGGCGCCAGCATGTACGGTGTGCCGTGGAGGTACAGGTTGTACTCGCCCAGGGATTCGCCATGGTCCGACAGGTAAAGCATCGCGGTATCGACCTTGTCCTGATTGCTGCGCAATAAATCAATCAGGGTCGACAGCACATGGTCGGTGTAGACCAGGGTGTTGTCGTAGCCGTTGACGATACTTTCGCGGCTGCAATTGTTCAGCGCGTTGCTTTCACACACCGGGGTAAAGCGTTCGTATGCTTTCGGGTAACGCTTGAAATACTCCGGACCGTGACTGCCCATTTGGTGCAGCACCAATACCGTGTCTTTATCCAGGTTATCGATGAAGTGCTGCAGACCTTGCAGCAGAATCTCGTCGCGGCATTCACTGTTGGCGCACAGCACCGGGTCTTTCAGCTTGCTGACATCATCGAGCGTGACCCGATCACAAGTGCCTTTGCAGCCGGACTGGTTGTCGCGCCAGATCACGTCGAGACCGGCACGCTTGAGCACATCCAACAGGCCCTCTTCGTTCTTCGCCTTGCTGGCGCTGTAATCCTTGCGGCCCATGTTGGAAAACATGCACGGCACCGATACAGCGGTTTCAGTGCCACATGAGTGCACATCGGTAAACGCGATCAGGCCGGCTTCTTTATTCAGCATTGGGGTCGTGTCGCGGTCATAACCGAGGATGCCGAAGTTTTCGGCCCGGGCACTTTCACCCACCACCAATACCGTCAGGGATTTTCGACCGTGGGTTTGCCAGGCCGGATTGCGCTGCGCGTCTTCACCTACAGCGATAAAAGGTTGCCGGGCCGACGCGACTTGTTCACGTAAATAACCAAACGAAGCACCAATGTAGTTGCTTGGCACCACCATCAGACGTAACTCGTGGTGATTACGAAACAGTGACGACAAGCCTTGATAGTTCATCAGTGCAACGCTACCGATTACCGCCGCCGACGCAAAACATACCAACACTTTACTCAATAGCTCACGATGCCAGCGGCGATAATTAACTGGGGTCTTCCACAACAACCACGAAGGTAAAATTCCGAGCAACACGATATAAACAAACAACTTCAATGACAGTAAGTCACGAACTTCCGTGGCGTTGGTTTCGGCGAAATTGCGCAACATTCCGGCATCGATCAATACGCCATACTGGCTCATGAAATACGCGACACCCGCGCTGACCATGAACAACAGCGTCAAGAACGGCTTCATCACTGGCCTGAACGCCAGCAGGGTCAGCACAATATTGAAGGCCGCGAAGATCATCGCCCCGAATGCCAGACGCATGAGGATGCCCGCAGCGTCAGTCGCGGTGATTTCAAACAGATGTTTCCATAGAACCAGGTTAAAGCCGGTTATTAGAAAAGCGCTGGCAATCAGTGTCACCCACTCGGGGCGAACGGCTTTAATCTTCAACATGATGATTGGCTGTTCCTGAAAAGAAGTGCCTGCTGTAAATGTGAAAATTTCATTTACTGTGACAACACTAATTCTGGGTAGCGGACCATCAATTTTTTGTGAAAAAGAAGCCAACGATTAGTTGGCCTGCCCTCGCAGAATCAAATTTCCATTTTATTTGAGAATGGTTCAGCTCTGGTTCAGTGATTGTTCAATGCAACCCACGAGTTTTGGGGCGTCGCAACAGTATTTGATTTCCAGATACCTCTACCGACTTTCTGATTTGCCGCCCTGAGAGCACGAGCGCCTAATCGGCTCCTTGCCCCCCCAAGGTCCGATGATGGAAACCGTTCGCACAAACACTCGCCCCGCCTACCTGTTGATGCTCAGCATCGTTCTCGTCGCCCTGAATCTGCGCCCATCAATGGCTGCCGTCGGACCATTGCTATCGGCCATTCGCCTCGACATCCCGCTGAGTTTCAGCCTGGCATCATTGCTAACCATGCTGCCGGTGATGGCGATGGGATTGGCGATGTTCTTCGGATTTGCAATCAGCCAGCGCCTTGGCGAACACCGCACGGTGGTGCTTTCGCTGCTGATTGTGGGGATTGCCACGCTATCGCGGTTGTTCCTCGATTCGGCGGCAGAGCTGATCCTCAGCGCGGTGCTGGCAGGAGTCGGTATCGCACTGATCCAGGCATTGATGCCGGCGCTGATCAAGTCCCGTTTCACCAACAACGTTGCCCTGTGCATGGGCCTCTATGTCACCTCGATCATGGCCGGCGCCGCCATTGCTGCCTCTTTCGCGCCAGTGGTAACGGCCCGCACCGGCAGTTGGCGAATGGGCCTGGCGATCTGGGCTGCACTGGCGGTGATCGCGTTGCTGTTGTGGTGCATCCAGCGTGCAGTGATGTCGGCTCAGCCTGCAAAGCCTTCAGCGAACGAAAGCTTCTTTAACAATTCCCGCGCCTGGTTACTCGCCATCTTCTTTGGCCTGGGCACGGCGTCCTACACCTGCGTCCTGGCCTGGCTGGCCCCGTATTACGTGGAAAAAGGCTGGAGCGAACAGAACGCCGGATTGCTGCTGGGTTTTCTGACCGCCATGGAAGTGATATCGGGCTTGCTGACACCGGCCATTGCCAATCGCAGCCGCGATCGGCGCTGGGTATTGGGGGCATTGCTGGTGCTGATCATGGCCGGTTTTTGCGGGCTGATACTCTGCCCGAATCAGCTAAGCCTGCTGTGGCCGACTCTGCTGGGGCTGGGGATTGGCGGCCTGTTTCCAATGAGCCTGATCGTGGCACTGGATCATCTTGATGAGCCACGCCGTGCAGGAAGCCTTACCGCTTTCGTGCAAGGCATCGGTTACCTGATCGCCGGCCTCTCGCCACTGATTGCCGGATTGATCCGTGATCAGCTCGGCAGCTTCGAATGGGCCTGGTGGTCACTGACGGGTGTCATGCTGCTGATGCTGCTGATGGTCTTGCGCTTCGATCCCCAGCACTACGCCCGACATATTCACTGAGCGCTGAGTGCCCAGTGACTTTCTCCGGCACTCTCCATTCCGTTAGGATCTTTCACACAAGATTGTGCATGATCAGCGCAATGGGTACCGCGGGACGGAATGGATGCTGAACAGCAATTTACTTAGAAAACTGGATATGCAGGACCTCATGGTGTTTGTCGCCGTGTATGAACAAAACAGTGTCACCGGTGTGTCCGAGACGCTGAGCGTCAGCCAGTCCACCGTAAGTTACTGCCTGAAAAAGCTGCGTACCGGCTTCGAGGACGAACTCTTCATCAACACCCGCGCCGGCATGCGCCCCACGCTCAAAGCCGGCACCATGTACCCCCATATGCTGAATATCCTCGAAAGCATCAACCTGTGTCACACCGCAGCCTCCACCTTCGATCCGACCTTGCAGCCGGCGACCTTCAACATTTGCGCACCCGAATACTTCGAGCAATTGGTCCTGCCGCGCTTGTTGAAGAGCTTTGCTTTTGACCGGTTGCCGGTCATGGTCAATATGCACAAACTGGAAACAGACATCCCGGCTGACGCATTGCGTGACGGCAGCCTTGACCTGGTGATAGGTTTCGGGCCGAACTTCCATCGAAGCCACGGCGACCTCAACGCGCAAACGCTGCTGGAAGAGGATCTCGTCTGCGTCTTCGATAAACGCGCCACCCCGCCGGAGCCGCGCTTGAGCCTGCAAAGCTTCATTGAGCGCCAGCATGTGTTCCCGACACCGTGGACATCCAGCACCAATATGATCGACGGCTGGCTGGCCAAGCAGGCCCGGCAACGGAAGGTTATTGCCCGGGCCAACAGCTACAGCGCGGCACTGAAGACAATCACCGGCACAGACTTTCTCCTGACCCTGCCCCGACGCATCCAGCGGTTGCTGGCCAACGAGGCCGTGTTCAATCACTGTGAAGCACCCATTGGTCTGCCAGGTTTCAGCCTCGACATGCAGTGGAGTCAAAATGTCGATCAGGACAGCGCCAATACCTGGTTGCGCGAGCAGGTGCTCAAGGCTTGTGTCGAGCCGGAAAGCTGAAACTCAGACGCCGATGACAGCCTTGGCGTAAGGCTCACGATCGATATCGAGGATTTCCACGCACAACTGGACTTCAACGCCTGCCGGCCATTCACACAACTCCTTCACCACCGTCAGCAGGCTTTCCGACAATTGCTGCTTGATCTGCGGCGAGCGACCGCTCAACACCGCCAGTTTCACATGCACGAAGCCCCGCTCTGCCATCGCCGTCCCGACCTTGAACGTTTCGACTTTCACCGCGCGGCTCTTGATGTCGAACTCGGCACCGAACTGCCCGGAACCCACCAACGTATTGTTCAGCCGCATCAACGCTACATCGGCGTTCAGATCAGTCAGGTTCGCGGTGTATTCCAAGTGCAGATGAGGCATGGGGTAACTCCTGTAGGTGGGTGGAAAGTTCGTACATATAACACGGCGCTGCCCGAGTCATTGCGGTAATGACATCAAATTGCGCTCACCCATGAACGCTTCAATTCGTGAGCGCAACCAGCGCTCCGCAGGATCGCTGTCGGCATGGCTGAGCCAAACCATCGACAACTCAAGGGTCGGAGTATTGAAGGGAAATGGTTCTTTGAACAGATGACCGGAAGCCGCCATGGCTTCGGCGGTGTAGTCAGGCAGGCTGGCAATCAGATCTGTCCCTGCAAGCAAAGCCGGCAACGAACTGTACTGCGGCACCGAGAGCACCACCTGACGCGAACGACCAATCTGCGCCAACCACTCATCAGCGAAACCACTGACGTTGGCGATGTGGGACACCAGCACATGCGGGCGCGAGCAATACTCATCGAGGGTCAACGGCGTATCGGACGCATCGGCCCGCAGCACACTGGGGTAGATGTGCCGCAGCAACTTGCGCTTGGCATTGGCCGGTAGCCCACGTGTCTGACTGATACCGACCGTTATATCGCCAGACGCCAGCAAATCGGGAATCCGCCAGTAATCGACGTTCTGCACCACGAATACCACTTTCGGCGCTTCTTGGCGCAGCGCGCGCAGCAGTGGCGGCAGCAGCCCGTACTCGACATCGTCCGACATGCCGATACGAAAAGTCATGGTGCTGTTGCTCGGGTCGAAATCGTGGGTCAGGCTCAATGCCACCGACAACGAGTCCAGTGCCGGCGACAAGTAGCGAAAGATCTCTTCGGCCCGTGCGGTCGGTTCCATGCGATGGCCGACGCGAATGAACAACGGATCGTCGAACATCGTACGCAAACGGTTGAGCGCCGAGCTGATGGTCGGCTGACCGAGAAACAGCTTGTTCGCCACCTTCGTGACATTGCGCTCAAGCATCAATGCTTCAAACACCACCATCAGGTTGATGTCGGCCTTGCGTAGTTCGTTGCGATTCATCCATTGCCCCGCGCCCAAAAACTGTCGACAGTTTAGGGAGATGTCCCAATCGGCGTCTATGCAACACGAGCGAATAGCCGCAACACTCTGCAAATTAACTGACCGACCGGGACAAAGTGGCTGACTGATCGGCTTCGCCGACTGACTTAGATCTCCTTGACCGGAGTCACGTCGCACGTGCCCTTGATCAAACTGATCGCATGCACGCAATCGGCCTTGTTGACGTACGCCTCGCCGCTGGCAATCGTTTCATGATTCCCCGCCCGCAAACGCCACCTCCACTGGCCTTTCCCAGTCAGGATCGAGCCGCGGGTTTGCCTGTAAATCTCAAAATACATTGTTCGCTCCTTGCGATGACTGATTACAACAGGTCGCTGACCCGTGAATGCCAGAGTAGATGAGGTTTTTCGGCAGCGAAGCGTCGGGGTGTCAGAGAATATTTCGGGAGAAAACCTTGGACCGCGGGGGCGACCAATGGATTAAGGGGTCGGTAAATTCAGCGACAGGGGTAGGTAATTTTTCTTGAAAATCGGCATATTTTTCTTACATCGAAATGCTGCTATGTCCGACACTCATCCATCGAGAGAAAAACCGCACAAACAAAAAAGCCCCGTAACTTTTCAGCTACGGGGCTTTTTCTATGTAATGGCGGAGAGATAGGGATTCGAACCCTAGGTACCGGTGAAGGTACAACGGATTTCGAATCCGTCCCATTCGGCCACTCTGGCATCTCTCCAACGGCGCGCATCATAACAACACTTTTGCCGGAAGCGAACCCCCTGAGCGAAATATTTCTGTGCTATCAGATGCTTGCGTCGGTTAAAGCGGTACGCCCAGACGATTGGCGACTTCTTCGTAGGCTTCGATGACGTCACCGAGGCCCTGACGGAAGCGGTCCTTGTCCATTTTCTTCTTGGTGGCCTTGTCCCACAGACGGCAGCCATCAGGGCTGAATTCGTCGCCCAGGACGATGGAGCCGTCGTGGAATACGCCGAACTCCAGTTTGAAGTCGACCAGCAGCAGGCCGGCGTCGTCAAACAGCTTGCTCAGGACTTCGTTGACCTTGAGCGACAGTTCTTTCATGCGAACCAGTTGCTCGGCGGTGCCCCAACCGAAAGCCACGACGTGGGATTCATTGATGAACGGGTCGCCCTTGGCGTCGTCCTTGAGGAACAGTTCGAAGGTGTATGGGTTGAGCTTCATGCCCTCTTCAACACCCAGACGCTTGACCAGGCTGCCGGCGGCGTAGTTACGCACGACGCATTCAACCGGGATCATGTCCAGCTTCTTCACCAGGCACTCATTGTCGCCCAGCAACTTGTCGAACTGTGTCGGTACGCCGGCAGCTTCGAGTTTCTGCATGATGAAGGCGTTGAACTTGTTGTTCACCATGCCTTTGCGGTCGAGCTGCTCGATGCGCTTGCCGTCGAACGCCGAAGTGTCGTTGCGAAACAGCAGGATCAAACGGTTAGCGTCGTCGGTCTTGTAAACCGACTTGGCTTTGCCGCGGTAGAGTTCTTCACGTTTTTCCATGATGGGCTCCGCTTGCTAAGTAGATGGGCTAGGCGATGTGTCGCCAGTCGAGCCCTGAATCTTGATCGGCCAATTGCAGCCAGTCCGGGTCGCACCCGAGGGTGTCGACAAAACATTGCCGGGCCAGCTGCGGCAGGTTGTTCTTGCTGCTCAGATGGGCCAGGACCAGATGTTGCAGGCCTTGCCAGCCCAACTCGGACACCAGGAATGCCGCCTGGTGGTTGTTCAAATGTCCCAATTCACCGCCTACCCGCTGCTTGAGAAAATAAGGGTAGTGACCGCGAGCCAGCATGTCACGGCAATGGTTGGCCTCGATCATCAATGCATCGAGGTCCCGATAGCCGTCCAGCACCCTGTCGCAATACGAGCCCAGGTCGGTCAACAGGCCGAAACGCCGCTCACCATCACTGAACACATATTGCGTCGGTTCTTGAGCATCGTGGGCCACGGCAATGACACCAATGCTCAAGTCACCGATTTGCAGTTGCTCGCCGCCGGCCAGAAGGCCTGCGGGTTCAATCGGTTTGCGCATCCCGCGCAGGGTCCCGCGACTGAGGTAGACAGGCAGATTGTAGCGCCGAGACAGCAAACCCACGCCATGCACGTGGTCGGCATGTTCGTGGGTCACGAGTATCGCGCTCAGCTGCGCAGGGTTCACACCCAGGCGCAGCAGGCGTTTTTCGGTTTCCCGCAGGGAGAAACCACAATCCACCAGCACGTACGTATCAGCGCTGGCTATCAGCGTGCCGTTCCCTTGGCTACCGCTGCCGAGAACGGCAAAACGCATGTGATCAGCCCAGATTGTCCTGAATCACGCTCAACACTTTACGCGCCACGTCAGCAGGCGCCACGGTGTTGATGTTCTTCTCGACGGTGACCTGAACGTTTTCACCCACCTTGCTCAGGCGAACCTGATAACGCTCGGCACGGGCTTCAACTTCTTCCTTGTTCGGCGCGCTGCCGAACAGGCTGCTGAAGAAACCTGGCTTGTCGTCTTTCTTCTCGGCTTTTTCGGCCACGTTGATGTAGTACAGGCCCAGGCTGCGGTTGATGTCTTCAACGCGCCATTCGCCCTGTTCCAGCGCACGACCGACGCTCGACCAGGCACGATCCAGATCGGTACCGACGTTCAGCACAGGGTTGCCGCTGCCATCTTCGCTCAGGCTGACACGGCTAGGTGCGTCGAAATCACGGGAAGCCAGCATGGAAACCGAACCGCCCTTCTCGGAGATACGGCTCATGCTCGCGAGCATGTCGTCGACCAGTGCTGCGTCCAGACCTGTATTGACCGAACGGTTGGTGAAGGCGACATCGGCAGTGCTGCCGGCAGGACGCTCGGCGCTGACCACGTAGACTTCACTGGTGTTGCGCTGCACGCCCGGCTCGATGCGGACCCGGACGCGGGTTTCGCTGTCGGTGCTCACACCGGCCGCGCTCAGGCGCTTGGCCATGGCTGCGGACAGCTCGTCGGAATGCTGCCAGGTGGTGGTGAACTCGCCGGTTTGCGGGCGCTGTTCATCCAGGCGGTAACCGTTGTCCTGGAAGAACTGCACGGCCACAGGCCAGACTTCGGCCGGAGGGTTCTGCGCCAGGATCGAGCGAGTATCGCCACTCTTTTGCAGGGAGTAGGCGCTGGCATCGGCAGCGGCCGACAACGGCTGCGGACGAGGTACAACGTACTCGCCCTTGGCGGTGTCATCAGCGACGTTACGCGGGATCGGCAACAGCGGATCCAGACGCTTGGCGGTGCTGATGTCGGGTGGCAGTTGCATCGGTGCAGTCTGTTGCGCTTCCAGGTAATCACTACCACGGTCACGGAAATAACCTTCCGGGCCCCAGATCCATCCGCAGCCACTGGTGCTGGAGATAATCAAGGCAAGTGCGGAAAGTCCGGCCATTCGCTTCATGCGTTGTACTTCCTCAATTAAACCAGGACGCTGCACTGGCGCAGGGCCGTGCGAAGCGTTTCATGACAAGGTGCGCTCAGCCAGGTCAGCGGCAGGCGAATGCCTTCTTGCATCAAGCCCATTTCAACCAAAGCCCACTTCACCGGAATCGGGTTGGCTTCGATGAACAGGTCTTTGTGCAGGGGCATCAGTTTTTCGTTGATTGCACGGGCGGTCGCGGCGTCGCCCTTGAGAGCGGCTTCGCACAGGTCGGCCATTTCGCGCGGTGCGACGTTGGCGGTGACCGAGATGTTGCCCTTACCACCCAGCAGGATCAGTTCGACGGCAGTCGGATCATCGCCGGACAGCACGATGAAGTCCTTGCTCACACCGTCGATGATGGCTTTGGCGCGTTTCAGGTCGCCGGTCGCTTCCTTGATGCCGATGATGTTCGGCACTGTGGACAGACGGATAACGGTCTCGGCCTGCATGTCGCAGGAGGTGCGGCCAGGAACGTTATAGAGAATCTGAGGGATGTCGACGGCTTCGGCAATGTGCTTGAAGTGCTGGTACAGGCCTTCCTGGGTCGGCTTGTTGTAATACGGCACGACCAGCAGGCAGGCGTCGGCGCCGGCCTCTTTGGCGTTACGGGTCAGTTCGACAGCTTCGCGAGTCGAGTTGGCGCCGGTACCGGCAATCACCGGGATACGCCCGGCAACCTGTTTGACCACGGCTTTGATGACGGCGATGTGTTCTTCTACATCAAGGGTTGCCGACTCGCCGGTCGTTCCGACCGCGACAATGGCATGGGTACCGTTCTTGAGATGGAAGTCCACGAGTTTGCTGAGGCTGTCCCAGTCAAGACGCCCTTGTGCATCCATGGGAGTGACCAGTGCCACCATACTGCCCGCAATCATGAAACCGCTCCTGCCGGAAAAAGAGAGCCGTAATGGTACTGGCGCCAAGATGCTTGTACAAGCGAAGTACTGCGCTGCCGCCATTCCCCTTGGCGTCGCTTTTCGCTACCCTTCAGACTTTGATCGTTACTGACAAGCTCGTACACCGGGTTTAAGCCTCCAATTTCGGCATCATAAGCCCCACCCCAGCGTTGCTACCCCCCGCTCCTGCCATACTGGAGCACGTTGCAACCTGCGCCCGGGGCTTTCTGAATTCGCATTCGCAGGCTCACTCCCGGCAGAACCAGCCAATAGAAGTACCGACCGCTCATCGCTTTAGGAATGCTGCATGTCCACCCCCACAGTTCGCGAACAATTCCTTGTCATCAGTGCCCTCGGCGCCAACCCCATGGAGCTGACTAACGTCCTGTGCCGAGCCAGCCATGAAAACCGCTGCGCCGTCGTCACCTCCCGCCTGACCCGTCATGGCGAGTGCAGTGCGTTGGTCCTGGAAATCTCCGGCAGCTGGGACGCCCTGGCGCGCCTGGAAGGCAGCCTGCCGGTGCTGGCCAAGCGTCATGCGTTTACCGTTAACGTGGTGCGCAGCGCGGCACTGGAGAATCGTCCCCAGGCCCTGCCTTACGTGGCTTATGTCAGCTCGGCTTACCGTTCGGACATCATCAATGAACTGTGCCAGTTCTTCATGGACCACAACGTCGAGCTGGAAAACCTGACCTGCGACACCTATCAGGCCCCACAGACCGGCGGCACCATGCTCAATGCCACGTTTACCGTGACGTTGCCGGCCGGCGTGCAAATCAGCTGGCTGCGCGATCAGTTCCTCGACTTCGCCGACGCGCTGAACCTGGACGCCCTGATCGAACCGTGGCGCCCACAGAACCCAATGTAAGGAAGCTATTCATGGCCGTTGCTATCGACCAACCGGTTGCCGACTTCGAAGCACCCGCCACCAGCGGGCAAACCGTCAGCCTGGCGAGCCTCAAAGGCAAGCAAGTGGTGATCTACTTCTATCCGAAGGACAGCACACCGGGTTGCACAACCCAAGGGCAGGGCTTTCGCGATCAACTGGACGCGTTCAAAGCTGCCAACACCGAAGTGTTCGGCGTGTCCCGCGACAGCCTGAAGTCCCACGAGAACTTCAAGGCCAAGCAGGCGTTCACGTTCGAGCTGATCAGCGACAAGGAAGAAGCGCTTTGCCAGCTGTTCGACGTGATCAAGCTGAAGAAGCTCTATGGCAAGGAATACATGGGCGTGGATCGCAGCACGTTCCTGATCGACAAGAATGGCGTCTTGCGCCAGGAATGGCGCGGCGTGAAAGTGCCGGGGCATGTTGATGCGGTATTGGCTGCGGCTCAGGCGCTGAACAAGGCCTGATCATCAAAAAAAATCGCAGCCCTGAGCTGCGATTTTTTTATCAACATTCTTTAAAGCAGCGGAGCCACCACTGGCTCCTTGCGCGGCCACGCATCCAGCACAGCCTTGAACAGCGTTGCCAGGGGAATCGCAAAGAACACTCCCCAGAACCCCCACAGCCCGCCAAACAGCAGCACTGCACAGATGATCGCCACTGGATGCAGGTTGACCGCTTCGGAAAACAGCAGCGGCACCAGCACGTTGCCATCCAGCGTCTGAATGATTCCGTACACCGCCATCAAATAGATGAACTGATCACTCCAGCCCCACTGAAACAGCGCAATCAGAAACACTGGCACAGTCACCACAACCGCGCCGACATACGGCACCACCACCGAAATCCCCACCAGCAATGCCAGCAGTGCCGCGTAGTTGAGTTCCAGGACGACGAAGGCGATGTAGGTCACACCGCCGCAAATGAATATCTCGATGACCTTGCCGCGAATGTAGTTGGCGATTTGCCGGTTCATGTCATGGGCGACCCGGGTAATCAAAGCCCGTTCGCGCGGCAAGTAGCCACGCACCCACTGGCCGATCATGGCCCGGTCCTTGAGGAAGAAGAACACCAGGATCGGCACCAGGACCAGGTAGATCATGATGTTGACCAACAGCGGCAGACTCGACAGCGAGAATGTCAGTGCCCACTGACCAAATTTGCCGATCTCGCCCCGCGCCACTTCGATGGCCCGCAGCACCTGCTCGTCGGACACCAGATGCGGATAGCGCTCGGGCAGCAGCAACAACAGCGATTGCCACTTGGCGAGCATCCCCGGCAACTCATTGAACAGCGTGATCAGTTGGTGCCACAGCAGCGGCACGACCACCACGATGAATACCAGCAGCAACCCCATGAATAAGGCGAAAACCAGCCCCACCGCCACCCAGCCCGGCACGCGCATTCGTTCAAGCGCCAACACCAGCCCTTGCATCAGGTACGCCAGCACCATCCCCGCCAGTACCGGCGCCAGCATGCCACCCAGCGTGAGGACCGCGGTGAACGCCAGAAACAGCAGCACCGCCAGCACCACCGCTTCTTCATCGGAGAAATAGCGCTGAATCCAGTCGCGTAACACTTTGAACATCAATAATCCTTAAGAACAAATGCCGCAGGTTTCAGGCTTTTTTCAACCAGTAGCGGTAAACGCCTGCTTCGTCTTCTTCACGAAGCAGCGTATGACCGGCCAATCGGGCAAAGGTGCGAAAGTCGCGCTGCGAACCCGCATCGGTGGCAATGACCTTGAGTATCGCGCCACTGGCCATCCGATTGAGTTCCATCTTGGCCTTGAGCAACGGCAGCGGACAATTCAGGCCACTGGCGTCCAGCTCAACGTCATGGGCTACAGCATCGATCATTGCATCACTCCGGGTCACATAGTCGAGTTGCCTAGAATATCTGGTCGCAAGGCTGGTGTCCGGCTACAGTAAGGTCTTTGTCGACTAAGGCTTTGTGCATGACTTTTTTGCGCCCTACCCTGCTGACGCTCGCTTGCCTGCTCGCCTCACCGGGCTTCGCCGACGACCTGCCGTCACTCGGCGACGCCAGTTCTGCCATTGTCTCGCCGCAGCAGGAATATCAGTTGGGTCGCGCCTGGCTCGCGCTGTTGCGCAGCCAGGTGTCACAACTCAACGATCCGCAACTCAAGGACTACGTCGAATCCAGCGTTTATCGCCTGGTGGAAACCAGCCAGGTCAATGACCGGCGTCTTGAGTTCATCCTGATCAACAGCCCGCAACTCAACGCATTCGCAGCGCCGGGTGGCATTGTCGGGGTCAATGGCGGCCTGTTCCTTAACGCCCAGACCGAAGGCGAGTATGCCTCGGTGCTGGCCCACGAATTGGCTCACTTGTCGCAACGCCACTTTGCTCGTGGCGTAGAAGCCCAACAGCGTATGCAAGTGCCGATGATGGCCGCGCTGCTGGCCGGGATCGTGATTGCGGCGGCCGGTGCCGGTGATGCCGGGATCGCGGCCATTGCCGGCACGCAGGCGGCGGCGATTCAGGAACAACGACGCTTCTCTCGTCAGAACGAACAGGAAGCCGACCGTATCGGCATTCTCAACCTGGAAAAGGCCGGATACGACCCGCGCTCGATGCCCACCATGTTTGAGCGTCTGGGGCGTCAGTACCGTTTTGATGCCAAGCCACCCGAATTCCTGCTGACTCACCCAGTCACCGAATCGCGGATCGCCGACACCCGCAACCGCGCCGAACAGGCTCCACAAGGGGGAATCGAAGACACCGTGCGCTATCAACTGATTCGCGCACGCGTGCAATTGATTTATGAGGAAACTCCGGGCCTGGGCGCCAAGCGCTTCCGCGCCCAGCTGGATGAAAACCCGAAAAGCGATGTCGCTCGCTACGGGCTGGCCATTGCCCAGGTCAAGGGTGGCCAACTGAACGAGGCACGGGAGAATCTCAAGCTGCTGCTGGCCAAGGCGCCCAACGAGATTATCTACAACCTCGCCCAGATTGATCTGGACATCACCAACAACCGTCTGCCGGATGCGCAGACCCGCGTTGACCGGATGCTGACTCAATACCCCGGCAACTATCCGCTGAACCAGGTGCGTGTCGATCTGCTGCTGAAACAGAACCGCGCCGCGGACGCTGAGAAAGCACTGGAAGGTTTGCTCAAGTCGCGCCCGGACGATCCGGACGTGTGGTATCAGGTGGCAGAAACTCGCGGCTTGTCAGGCAACATCATTGGCCTGCATCAGGCTCGCGCCGAGTACTTCGCACTGGTCGGCGACTACCGCCAGGCCATCCAGCAACTGGACTTCGCCAAGCGCAAGGCCGGCTCCAACTTCCCACTGTCGTCACGCATCGATGCCCGCCAGCGAGAGCTGATGGAGCAGGAGCGCATGATCAAGGACATGATGGGATAGTTTGTTTCAGACATAAAAAAACCGCCTCTTTCGAGGCGGTTTTTTATTCAACCTGCAACTGGATTATTCAGCCAGTTTAAAGGTGATGAAGCTGGCGCGACCCTGACGCAATACGCGCATCGATACCGAACGATTCTTCGGCAGCGCCTTGGCGATGTCGGTGAATTGCTTGGCGGACTCGATAGCCTGGTTGTTCAGGTGTGTAATGACGTCACCTGGTTGCAGGCCAATCATCGAAGCAGGACCGTCCTGCACTTCCTTGATCACCACACCACCCTTGAGGTCGTAGGTTTTCTTCTGCTCGGCGGTCAACTCGGCAACCGAAACGCCCATGCGATTGCTGCTGGTTTCTGCGCCTGTCTTCGGCAATGCATCGAGCTCTTTGTCTTCGTCAGGAATGGAACCGACGGTCAGCTCGACGTTCTTGCGCTTGCCCTCGCGGATGACTTCCAGATTAGCCTTGGCACCGGCTTTCAGTGCACCCACCAGATGCGGCAAATCGGCGGACATGACAATCGGTTGACCGTTCATGCTCAGGATCACGTCGCCGACTTGCAGGCCGCCCTTGGCAGCCGGGCCGTCATCCTGGATCTGGGCAACCAGCGCACCAGCTGGCTTGTCCAGACCGAACGACTCGGCCAGATCCTTGTTCACTTCCTGGATCACGACACCCAACCAGCCACGGCTGACTTTGCCGCCGCTTTTGAGCTGATTGGAAACGTCCATGGCCACATCGATGGGAATCGCGAACGACACGCCCATGAAGCCGCCGGAACGGGTGTAGATCTGCGAGTTGATGCCAACCACTTCTCCGTTCAGGTTGAACAGCGGACCACCGGAGTTACCCGGGTTGATTGGCACGTCGGTCTGGATGAACGGTACGTAGTTTTCGTTGGGCAGGCTGCGACCGACGGCACTGACGATGCCTTGGGTCACGGTATGGTCAAAGCCGAACGGCGAACCGATTGCCACGACCCATTGGCCGGCCTTCAAGTCCTGGGATTTGCCGAGTTTCAGAACCGGCAGGTCCTTGCCTTCGATTTTCAGCAGCGCCACGTCGGAACGTGGATCGGTGCCGACCAGCTTGGCTTTCATTTCACTGCGATCGGCAAGACGCACGAGAATTTCGTCGGCATCAGCGATGACGTGATTGTTGGTCAGGATGTAGCCGTCAGGCGAGATGATGAAACCCGAACCCAGGGATTGGGCTTCACGCTGACGATCGCCGCGAGGCGAACGCGGTTGTGGCGGCATGCCGCGCTCGAAGAACTCGCGCAGCATGGGCGGCAGGCCTTCAAGATCAGGCATTTGCTGGTTCACTTTGCGATCCGGCAGCTTCTGCGTGGTACTGATGTTCACGACCGCGGGCGATGCCTGCTCAACCAGTTGCGTGAAGTCAGGCAATTCGACTGCTTGCGCAGCGACCGACTGACCGAGCACCAGCACAGTGGCAAAGATGGATAGATAAGTCTTCAAGCGTAGTATCGACATACGGCTCCCGTTACGACGAGCATGGTTAAGCGATATGGATCAAGGAACACCGGAAAAGATACGCCGGTATTTTTGTTCCGGGAACAACAAACAAGGCCAGAGCCGAGGGGCTCTGACCTATAAAAAACTTTGGAGGTATTTGCAAACTGAAATGCTCACGAAACATTTCGATTTCAGCTCACTGCTTGGAGGTTGCAGTGACGCCGGGGCGCATGGACAAGGCTATCCGTTCAGCAGTGCCGACCGGAATTTCACCCACCACCGTCACCATCATTTCACCTTGCGGGGTCGTCAATCGCCGGGATACAGCCACCGTTGGCCCGAGCTGAGTGCGGGTATCGGTGACGGCAGCGCCGTTCAAAGGCTCAAGGAAAACAGAAAAACGCGCCAGGCCATCGTCATACATCTGGCTGTTGACCTGGATTTTGGTCTCGGGGTCTTTGCGTGACGTGCTGCTGGTCAGCTCGAATCCTGGTGGCAACCAGTCTGAATGCCAGACCTGCGCAGCCTTGACTGCCGAAGCCTTGTCACTGTCGAGGTTGACTGCCTTGCAATCGCTGCCCGGCTGCAGATCGCTCTCGGGCGGAACATCAGCGGTGTCCAGTTGCGTGAACTGGAAACGCTCCAGCAGTCGCCCTTTGTCATCGAGCAACAATGACTTGAGTGGCAGGCCGGTTTCCTTGTCCAGATGCAGCTCGAACCCGTAACGGTGCTGGTCGCGAGAAGTCAGTGACACGATGACCGCCGAACGCCCGGCCACACGCGACTTGCCGATGACAGCAAGGTCATACCAGTTCTTGAGCTTTTGTGGATCGAGTGCACGAGCGGCGGAATTTGGAGAATCCCCAAGCCCTGCAATCAGGGTGCCGCTGACGCATTGTGTATGGCCATCAACGCGCACAACCTCCTGAGCGGATCCGTCGAGCTGGAGCAAACGCTCGCGGACCTTGCCATCCTGGACGCGGTGCCAGATGTTATGGGTAGAAAAACTACCGTTACGCTCGTAGACGAAGGTACCGTGAAAGCTTTGCTGTTGCTCGGCCTTACCAAGACGGGTCAACCAGTCTTGGGCTTCATCGGCGTGGGCTGGGACAACAAACCAGCCACTGAGCAGAAGCGAAAGTAGAGGTATGGCGCGCATGATCCTCCTTAGCGGTTTTCCAGGCTTGCTGCGCGAGCGTAAGGCAGCGCGCTCTCAGTGCCTTTCAATGCAGCCTGTTGAGCATGTTGACGCAAGTAGCTCGGCAGACGTTGATCGTGCCAGCCTGGCTGACCTTGCAATACGCCGTTGGCCATAGGGCCAGTGGCTTCCGAGCTCTCATTGTAGCCTGCCAAAACGGCCGGGCCCTTCACTTGAGGAGCGGCCAGATTCTGTTGGCTGGACTGCTGAGCCAGTTCTACACCGGCGATCTCGTCCTGGTTGTACAGGCGAACACCCGCCAATACAGCAACCGTTACCGAAGCAGCGACTGCCAGACGACCCAGGCTGCGCCATGGACCACGGGTGGCTTTTGCCGGTACGGCTTCGTCAGCCAAGGCTGCGGAAACGGCCGCGGCGATGTCCAGACGTGGAAGCAGCAGATCCTTGTGCATCGCTGCCCGAGCGATCTGATAACGAGCCCATGTTTCACGGGTTTCAACATCGTCACAGGCACTGAGTACCCGACGCAATTCCAATTCGTCCGCTTCGTTATCCATCACTGCGGACAGCGATTCCTGCAGGGCTTCACGACTCATGGCGTTCCTCTCTTGGCTGTCGCCGCTGTCTTTAGTTTTCCTGCAACAACGGCTGCAGGGCTTTATCGATGGCCTCCCGAGCGCGGAAAATCCGGGAGCGCACGGTGCCCACCGGACATTGCATGACGCTCGCAATGTCCTCGTAACTCAGACCGTCGAATTCACGTAAAGTTAAAGCCGTACGCAAATCTTCCGGTAGTTGCTGAATGGTTCGATGGACGGTGCCTTCGATCTCATCCCGCAGCAAAGCCCGTTCTGGCGACTCGAGATCCTTGAGGCCATGATCGCCATCGTAGAACTCTGCATCCTCGGAACTGACATCGCTATCCGGCGGCCGGCGGCCGCGTGAAACCAGATAGTTTTTCGCCGTGTTAATGGCGATGCGGTAAAGCCACGTATAAAACGCGCTGTCTCCGCGAAAATTTCCAAGTGCACGGTAAGCCTTGATAAAGGCTTCTTGTGCCACATCCTGGGCTTCATGGGTGTCGTGCACAAAACGCACGATCAACCCGAGAATTTTGTGCTGGTATTTCAGCACTAGCAGATCGAACGCGCGCTTGTCGCCGCGTTGAACGCGTTCGACCAGCTGCTGATCCTCTTCCTGGGTTAGCATGAACACTCCTCGATAAGCTCGGAGGAGGCTTGCATAACTAAACGACCGGACTTGCAAACATAGACTCGGGCTTTTCGCAAAAGTTCTCCCCCTCCAGGCAAGTTTCCTGCGGGCTCTGATTCGGCACGCACGAAAAACGCAGCGCGAGATTCCCCGGCTGCGCGAATAATCTTGTTATCGGTTTCGCCGACAAGGATCCAAAGCAGATCCCGCGCTGAAGCCGACACTGTCCCTTGAATCAGGCAACCGTCTATTGATCTTGGGCCTTTGGCAAAAGTTCCAAATATTTATAGCTGCATGAAACCGACATTGTGCAACCACGCAGCGAAAAAGACTGTTAAATCCACGATACAGTTCACTTATCGCCGAATCGATCAAAAAAACATCCGACGAAGCGTCAGGTGATTTCCGCAAGAGTAGTTTCACAATGCCATATGGGCTCGGCTATTGTGCCGCTCCCCCCCTCTATATACTAGTGGGCTGTTCGCAAACCTGACTCGCCTGTCCAGTTGTCCAGCGCTTCCCCCAACCCGGGTCGCTTTGAGCGGAATCCTGAAATGAGCCAACAGTTTCAACACGATGTTCTGGTAATTGGCAGCGGCGCTGCCGGCTTGAGCCTTGCGCTGACCTTGCCCGGTCATTTGCGTATCGCCGTACTGAGCAAAGGCGATCTCGCCAATGGCTCGACGTTCTGGGCGCAAGGCGGTGTCGCTGCCGTGCTGGATGACACCGATACTGTCGAATCCCACGTCGATGACACCCTCAATGCCGGCGGCGGCCTGTGTCACGAGGATGCCGTGCGCTTCACTGTCGAGCACAGCAAAGAGGCGATTCAATGGCTGATCGACCAGGGCGTTCCCTTCACTCGTGACGAACAGTCCAGCGTCGAAGACGGCGGCTTCGAATTCCACCTGACCCGTGAAGGCGGGCACAGTCATCGCCGCATCATCCATGCCGCCGACGCCACTGGCGCAGCGATTTTCAGAACCTTGCTGACCCAGGCCAGGCAAAGGCCGAACATCGAACTGCTGGAACAGCGAGTCGCCGTCGACCTGATCACTGAAAAACGCCTCGGCCTGGAAGGCGACCGCTGCCTGGGCGCCTACGTGCTCAATCGCGGCACCGGTGAAGTGGACACCTATGGCGCCCGCTTCGTGATTCTCGCCTCCGGCGGCGCCGCCAAGGTCTACCTTTATACCAGCAACCCCGACGGCGCCTGCGGTGACGGCATTGCCATGGCCTGGCGCTCGGGCTGCCGGGTGGCGAACCTGGAATTCAACCAGTTCCACCCCACCTGCCTGTATCACCCGCAAGCGAAGAGTTTCCTGATCACTGAAGCCCTGCGCGGTGAAGGCGCGCACTTGAAGCTGCCCAATGGCGAGCGCTTCATGCAGCGATTCGACCCGCGGGCCGAACTGGCGCCCCGAGACATCGTCGCACGGGCCATCGACCATGAAATGAAGCGCCTGGGCGTTGACTGCGTGTATCTGGACATCAGCCACAAGTCCGAAGACTTCATTAAGACGCACTTCCCCACCGTCTACGAACGCTGCCTCGAATTTTCCATCGACATCACCAGGCAACCGATCCCGGTGGTTCCAGCGGCGCATTACACTTGCGGTGGCGTAATGGTCGACCAGCAAGGTCGCACCGATGTACCCGGGCTGTACGCGATTGGCGAAACCAGCTTCACCGGCCTGCATGGTGCCAACCGCATGGCCAGCAACTCGCTGTTGGAGTGTTTTGTCTACGCGCGCTCGGCGGCTGCGGACATCGTTGAGCAGTTGCCGCAGGTTTCAGCGCCCATCGCCCTGCCCGCCTGGGATGCAAGCCAGGTGACGGATTCCGACGAAGACGTGATCATTGCGCACAACTGGGATGAGCTGCGGCGCTTCATGTGGGACTACGTGGGGATCGTGCGCACCAACAAGCGCCTGCAACGGGCTCAGCACCGGGTGCGGTTGTTGCTGGATGAAATCGACGAGTTTTACAGCAACTACAAGGTCAGCCGGGACTTGATTGAATTGCGCAACCTCGCCCAGGTGGCCGAATTGATGATTTTGTCAGCCATGGAGCGCAAGGAAAGTCGCGGCCTGCATTACACGCTCGACTATCCGGAGATGCTGCCCGTCGCGCTCGACACTATTCTGGTGCCGCCCACCTACGCCGACTGAACTTGAGCCGAACCCGCAGGCGTCGGTGCACATCCGCCGCCTGCGAATCCCGGGGCACACAGATTGCCCGGACCCGACGCTCGCCTTGCAGACGAAAACGCAGCACCACCATCAACGGCAGCGCCAGGCTGTCCGGACGCAGCTGCACCGGATGCCATCCCCCCGCCCGATTCCATAACTGCCAACCATCGGCATCGCGACGCAAGCCGCAAAATGCCTGTGGGTGTGTCAGCCGAATCTGACGAGGCAACGCCCGAATACCATGCAGCAGACAGCACAAAGCGCCAGGCAGGCTGGCCCAGAGCGGGATTTCAAGCAGGCACAACGATCCCAGCGCGAGCAACTGGGCCAACAGATATGCCGCCAGCAACTGCCGCGAGGCATGCCAGCGGCATTCGAACGAATTACTTGGGCTGGACACGATCCAGGATCATGCGAACCATGCGCTGAAGCTCCGGATCTTCCGATTCGTTGCGCTCCATGAACCAGCCGAACATGTCCTGATCCTCGCATTCCAGCAGGCGGACGTACAACGCGCGATCCACCTCGTTCAGACCTGCGTAAACCTCTTTGACGAATGGCACCAGCAACACGTCAAGCTCAAGCATGCCGCGGCGGCTGTGCCAGTAGAGGCGATTCAGTTCAACATCTTCGACCATGGAGCGCTCCTCAAATAGGCCGCAAGTATACAGCGCCTCGCCGCGCCGAACAGTCAGCTTTGGTCGGGCACCGGCGATCCTTTGTGAACTACCCATTTCGAAGGCGCACCCTTATCATGTCCGCCAGACTCTTTACCCTGCGATGACCCATGGCCGATTCTGCTTTTTTCTGCACGCTGTCTCATGAAGGTGTCCTGGCGGTCCGCGGCGCGGACGCCGGCAAATTCCTGCAAGGCCAATTGACCTGCAACCTCAATTACCTGAGCGACACACAGTCCAGCCTCGGTGCGCGCTGCACCCAGAAAGGCCGAATGCAATCGAGCTTCCGTATCCTGCTCGAAGGTGACGGCGTGTTGCTGGCCATGGCCAGTGAACTGTTGGAACCGCAACTGGCCGACCTGAAAAAGTACGCCGTGTTTTCCAAATCCAAACTGACTGACGAAAGCACTGCCTGGATTCGATTCGGCATTGATCATGGTGATGTCGCACTGAACAGCCTTGGACTTGACCTGCCGGCAGACACCGACAGCGTCGCGCGACATGACGGTTTGATCGCCATTCGCGTATCGCCCGAGCGCGCCGAACTCTGGGCCGCTGCGGATCAAGCCAACAGCATCAAGGGCAAGCTGTCAGCGCTGCTGGCGGAAGGTGACCTCAATCAATGGCTGCTGGGCCAGGTCCGCGCAGGGATCGGCCAGGTCATGCCCGGCACCCGCGAGCTGTTCATTCCGCAGATGCTCAATCTGCAAGCCGTTGGCGGCGTGAGTTTCAAAAAGGGTTGCTACACCGGCCAGGAAATCGTCGCGCGGATGCAGTACCTGGGCAAACTCAAGCGTCGACTCTATCGGGTGAAACTGGACGCCAGCGCCCTGCCTGAACCTGGCACCCAGCTGTTCTCCCCAAGCCATAACAGTGCAATCGGTGAAGTGGTGCTCGCCGCAAACGCCGAAAACCACATTGAACTGTTGGCCGTGTTGCAAGCCGAAGCTGCAGAGGGTGGCGATATTCATGTGGGCGCAATCGATGGCCCGGCGCTGCACTTGCTCGACCTGCCTTATCAACTGGACCGCGACCGCGAGATCCAGCGATAACGCAGTACCCTTTTGCGACACCTAGAGAAACTAAATGATTGAGCTGGCGGAAAAGGTCCAACAGGATTTGGTTGAGGCCATCGATAACGATGACCTGGTTCTGCCGACATTACCGGAAGTGGCGTTGCAGATTCGCAAGGCCGCTGAAGACCCGGAAATCAGTATCAGCAGTTTGAGCAAAGTAATCGGTCGTGATGCCGCACTCTCGGCGCGCCTGATCAAAGTGGTCAACAGCCCCTTGCTGCGCGCGACGCAGGAAGTCACTGACTTGCACACGGCAATCACTCGCCTGGGCATCAATTACAGCAGCAACCTCGCGATCGGCCTGGTCATGGAACAGATTTTCCATGCCCGCTCCGAGGTGGTTGAGCAGAAAATGCGCGATGTCTGGCGCAAGAGCCTGGAGATTGCCGGCGTCAGTTATGCGCTGTGCCGCACTTACACCCAACTCAAGCCTGACCAGGCTGCCCTTGGCGGTCTGGTGCATCAGATTGGCGTGTTGCCGATCCTGACGTATGCCGAAGATCACTATGAACTGCTGGCCGATCCGGTCAGCCTCAACCATGTGATTGAGCGCATTCATCCGCTGCTCGGCGACAAGCTGCTCAGGGTCTGGGAGTTTCCGGAGTTGCTGGTGCAGGTGCCACTGCTGTATCAGAACTTCAAGCGGCAATCGGCCCGCATCGATTATGTCGACCTGGTGCAGGTTGCCAGCCTGTATTGCCACAAAGACACCGACCACCCGATTTCGCGCATCGATCCACTCAGCGTCCCGGCCTTCGTCAAACTCGGGATTGATCTGGACAACAAAGCCAGGTGCGCGGAACTGGAAGAAACGCGGTCGATGTTTTACTGAGCCTGAGCCGATCCATGTGGCGAGGAAGCTTGCTCCCTCGCCACAAAAAGCGGTGATCACTCCCCGGCTATGAAACTCACCCGCACCTTCAACCCCGCCTTCTCCCCATCATGCAGACTGATTTGCGCCAGGTGCGCACGACAGATCTCGCCGACAATCGCCAACCCCAGGCCTGACCCAGCCACTTGCTGGTTGCGCCGGTAAAAACGCTCGAACACCCGATCACGCTCATCCAGGGGAATCCCGGGACCGTCGTCTTCGACCTCCAGCACCGCCGGTGCCGAGACCCGCAGAATGACGTTGCCGCCCGACGGCGTGTGGGCCAGGGCGTTGTCCACCAGGTTGCTCAACAGCTCGTTCAACAACGTCGGCTCACCGCGTAACCAAACCGGCTCGTCCGCCTCCAGCGCCAGCGCCACCCCACGTTTGTGGGCCAGCGGCGCCATGGCCATGCCCAGTTCTCGCGCCAGTTGACTGAGATCCAGCAATTGCGCGCCGCCCTCGGCGATCGCCCGGGCGCCGTTTTCGACCCGCGCCAGCGAGAGCAACTGATTAGCCAGATGCGTCAGGCGATCAGTGCCTTGAGCCGTGGTTTCCAGCGTGCTGCGCCAGGTTTGTGGCTCGGTCGAACGCAAGCCCAACTCAAGCCGGGCCTTGAGCGCCGCCAGTGGCGTGCGCAGTTCATGGGCGGCATCGGCAATGAACTGCGCTTGCCGCTCGAATTGTCCGCGCAGGCGTTCGGTAAAGTGATTGAGGGCACGCACCAGCGGCCATAATTCGTGTTGCACTTCCACCAGCGGCAACGGCCGCAGATCATCCGGCTGACGCTCCTCCACCGCCGTGCGCAAGCGCTCCAACGGACGCAGTGCGGCACTTACCGCAAACCACACCATCATCAATGCCCCGACCGCCAGCATGCCCAGACGCAGCAATGTATCTGCCGCCAGGCTGCGGGCCATGCTGACCCGCGCTTCATCGGTTTCCGCCACGCGGATTTCCGCCATGCCGTTCATGTTCGGTTCGCTGACCGGTTTGAGCAGGCTGACCACACGCACGTTCTGCCCACGATAAGTCGCATTGTAGAACCGCGCCAGCGCTGGATAATCATCGGTGCGCGGCGTCCCAGGAGGCGGGCCAGGCAGGTTTTCGTAGCCGGAAATCAGCTTCTGGTTGATGTCATTGACCAGGTAAAAAATCCGCCCGGCACTGTCGTAGGCGAAGGTGTCCAGGGCCACGTAAGGCACGTCGAGGCTGAGGCTGCCGTCGCGTTCTGAGAGGCCCGCCGCGATGGTCCGCGCCGAGGCGAGCAAAGTCCGGTCATAAGCCGTATCGGCCGCTTCGCGACCGTTCCAGTACGCGCTCAAGCCGCTGGCCAGCATCAACACCACCAGCAGCAATGCCAGATTCCACAGCAACCGCCAGCGCAGGCTGCTGGGCTTATGCATCGCGGCTTTCCAGCAAATAACCGAGGCCGCGGAACGTCACGATGGCGACCGGCTGGCCGTCGAGTTTCTTGCGCAAGCGGTGCACATAGATTTCGATGGCGTCGGGGCTGGCCTCTTCGTCGAGACCGAAGACCTGAGAGGCCAGTTGTTCCTTACTCATCACCCGACCAGGACGGGCGATCAACGCTTCGAGCACGGCCTGCTCGCGGGAGGTCAGGGTCAGCAACTCTTCGCCAAGGGTGAAGCGCCGGGTGTCCAGATCGTAGGCCAGCACGCCGCAGCGTTGCAGGCGTTCACCGCCCAGCACACTGCGGCGCAGCAGAGCCTTGACCCGCGCTTCGAGTTCGGTGAGTTCGAAAGGTTTGGCCAGGTAATCATCAGCACCGAGGTTCAGGCCATGGACCCGGTCCTTGACGTCGCTGCGCGCCGTCAGCATCAGCACCGGAAGGTTCTTGCCCCGCGCACGCAGGCGCGCCAGCACTTCGAAACCATCCATGCGCGGCAAGCCGACATCAAGGATCGCCATGGCGTATTCCTCGCTGCCCAGCGCCAGGTCAGCCGCCACGCCATCGTGCAGCACATCCACGGTCAGGCCGGTGCTCTTGAGCGCCTGGGCGACACTTTCGGCGAGCTGCAAATGGTCTTCGACGAGCAGGACACGCATGGATCTTTACCTCATTCAGGGATGGTCGACGCCATTCTTTGGCGCGGAGTTTACAGGCGCATCCACGACTGTGAAGCCCGAAAAACCGTGAAAGCCCGATGAAAGGTTAGCGAAAGGTTCGACCGTTAGAGTCGATCCACGGATGGTTTCAATCGCAGCCATCGCTCCTGCTTTGAAATGTAGCTCCCGAAAAACGCCTTGATGCGTTTTCGCCAATAAGAACAATAACGAGGTACTTCGCCATGCTGTCCACCCAGCTCCAGATTTGCCCGCCCCACGCCTTTTCCCGCTCCCCATCGTTTACGCTTGCCGGCGCCGTCATCGGCGGCGCGAAGCGAAACCGCCGCACCTGAAACATCCCCAAAAACAACAACTCCCGTGGAGAAAAAAATGAATCGATCACTGCGTCGTTTCGCCCTCGCCGCCAGCTGCATGCTGTTTGCCGGCCAACTGATGGCCGAGCCCAAACGCCCGGAATGCATCGCCCCGGCCTCACCGGGCGGTGGTTTCGACCTGACCTGCAAACTGGTGCAAAGCGCGCTGGTCAACGAAAAACTGCTGACCAAACCGATGCGCGTGACCTACATGCCCGGCGGTGTCGGCGCGGTGGCCTACAACGCAGTGGTTGCCCAGCGCCCGGCGGACGCCGGCACGTTGGTGGCCTGGTCCAGTGGTTCGCTACTGAACCTGGCCCAGGGCAAGTTCGGTCGTTTCGACGAAACCAATGTGCGCTGGCTCGCCGCTGTGGGCACCAGCTACGGCGCCATCGCGGTTAAAAGCGATTCGCCCTACAAGACCCTGGACGATCTGGTGCAGGCACTGAAGAAAGATCCGAGCAAAGTGGTGATCGGTTCCGGCGGCACCGTCGGCAGCCAAGACTGGATGCAAACCGCCCTGATCGCCAAGGCCGCCGGAATCAACCCGCGTGACTTGCGTTACGTCGCCCTCGAAGGCGGCGGTGAAATCGCCACCGCTCTGCTCGGCGGCCACATCCAGGTCGGCAGCACCGACATCTCCGACTCCATGCCGCACATCCAGAGCGGCGACATGCGCCTGCTGGCGGTGTTCTCCGACAAGCGTCTCGATGAGCCGGAAATGAAGGACATCCCGACCGCTCGCGAGCAAGGCTACGACATCGTCTGGCCAGTGGTTCGCGGCTTCTACCTCGGGCCGAAAGTCAGCGACGAAGACTATGCCTGGTGGAAAGGCTCCTTCGACACACTGCTGGCCTCCCCTGAGTTCGCCAAGCTGCGCGATCAGCGTGAGCTGTTCCCGTTCGCCATGACCGGCCCGGAACTGGACACCTACGTGAAGAAGCAAGTCGCGGACTACAAAGTGCTGGCCAAAGAGTTCGGCCTGATCCAGTGATCGCCTCTGTCTAGCGGCTGCGGCTCCGTTTGGCGGAGTCGCGGCACAGGAGTTCCTCATGCTCTTACAACGCATTTTTGCTTCGGTGCTGTTGCTGGCCTGTCTCGGCCTCGCGCTGATGGCGTGGCCGTATCAAGCGGCTTTTTCCTATGAACCGGTGGGGCCTCGGGCCTTTCCGCTATTGATGCTTGGCCTGATGGGCTCAGCGCTGTTGTACATGGTGTTCCGTCCGGCACCGATCAAGCACAGCGATGACGAGCCGCCGCTGGATCGCGAAACCCTGACCAAGATCGGCCTCTGCGTAGCGCTGCTACTGGTGTTCGCCGGTACCTTCGAACCGCTGGGTTTCATCGTCGCCAGCATCCTGATCGGCGTGCCCATGGCCCGTCTGTATGGCGGTCGCTGGGTGCCAAGCATCGTGATCATCAGTCTGATGGCCGTCGGCCTCTACCTGCTGTTCGACAAGTTGATGGACGTGCCGCTGCCACTTGGCGTGCTCGACGTTCTGGAGAACTGATATGGATACTCTCGGCTATTTGGGTCAGGGCTTCGGCGTCGCACTGAGCCCGTACAACCTGGTGACCGCGCTTTGCGGCACCCTGATCGGCACCGTCGTTGGCCTGCTTCCGGGCCTGGGCCCGATCAACGGCGTGGCACTGTTAATCCCGATCGCATTCGCCCTCGGCCTGCCACCGGAGTCGGCACTGATTCTGTTGGCGGCGGTGTATCTGGGTTGCGAATACGGCGGCCGGATCAGCTCGATCCTGCTGAACATTCCGGGCGAAGCTTCCACCGTGATGACCACCCTCGACGGTTATCCAATGGCCCGCAAAGGCCTGGCCGGTGTGGCGCTGTCGCTGTCGGCATGGAGTTCGTTCATCGGCGCCTTCATCGCCACCTGCGGCATGGTGCTGTTCGCCCCGCTGCTGGCGAAATGGGCGATTGCCTTCGGACCGGCGGAATACTTCGTGCTGATGGTATTCGCGATCGTCTGCCTGGGCGGCATGGCCGGCGACCGACCACTGAAAACATTTATCGCGGCACTGATCGGCTTGTTCTTGTCGACCGTTGGCATCGACGCCAACAGCGGCGTGTACCGTTTTACCGGCGATAACATTCACCTGACAGACGGCATTCAATTCGTCGTGTTGGTGCTGGGCCTGTTCTCCATCAGCGAAATCCTCCTGCTACTGGAAAAAACCCACCACGGGCAGGAAGCGGTGAAAGCCACCGGCCGGATGATGTTCAACTTCAAGGAAGCGGCGTCGGTGTTCGTGGTGAACATCCGTTGCGGCGTACTGGGTTTCATCATGGGCGTGTTGCCGGGTGCCGGCGCGACCCTGGCCAGCGCCGTGGCCTACATGACCGAAAAACGCATGGCGGGTGCCAAAGGTACTTTCGGCCAGGGCGACATGCGCGGCCTCGCTGCGCCGGAAACCGCCATCGGCGGCGCCGCCTGCGGTGCGCTGGTGCCGATGCTGACCCTCGGCGTTCCGGGCTCGGGCACCACGGCGGTGATGATCGGCGCCCTGTCGCTGTACAACATCACACCGGGTCCGCTGCTGTTCCAGCAACAACCGGACATCGTCTGGGGGCTGATCGCGTCGTTGTTCATCGCCAACATCATGCTGGTAATCCTCAACATCCCGATGATCCGCATCTTCACCCGCATCCTCGCCGTGCCGAACTGGGCACTGGTACCCGTGATCGCGATCATTACCGGGATCGGCGTCTACGCGGTGCATGCCACCACCTTCGACCTGTTCCTGATGATCGGCATCGGCATCTTCGGTTACATCTTGCGCAAGCTGGACTTCCCGCTGTCGCCGGTATTGCTGGGCTTCATCCTCGGCGGCTTGATGGAACAAAACCTGCGTCGCGCCCTGTCGATTTCCAACGGTGCACTGGAAATCCTCTGGTCGAGCCCGATCACGTTCGGTTGCTGGGTGCTGACGGCGATCATGCTGCTGATGCCGCTCATCCGCATCTGGCGCAAACGCTCGGCTGCGCAACGCGCGATTGCCGATGTCTGATCGAACACCGTTCAAAGCCTGGTGGGGAACACCGCTGGTCGGCCTGCTGGGCGGTTATCTCGCCAGCCAGGTCGGCTGGCCTTTGCCGTGGATGGTCGGCTCGTTGCTGGCGATTATCCTCGTGCGCTGCCTGACACCCTGGCAACTGGCGGAAATCCCTGGCGGCCGTAAGTGCGGCCAGTGGATCGTCGGCATCGGCATTGGCCTGCATTTCACCCCGGTGGTGATGGAGCAGGTGCTGAGTCATTTCGGTTTGATCTTCTTCGGTGCGTTGGTCACCAGCCTGTCGGCCGTGGTCGGTGTCTGGTTGATGCGACGTACCGGTGAAGATCGCGCCACTGCATTTTTTTCCAGCATGCCGGGTGGTTCCGGAGAAATGGTCAACCTCGGCGCCCGCAATGGCGCGGTGCTCAGCCGTGTTGCGGCTGGGCAGAGTTTGCGCGTCCTGGTCGTCGTATTGTGCGTACCGGCAGCATTCAAATACCTGCTGGGCGACGGAGCACCGATTTCCCACGCTGGCAGCATCGACTGGCGCTGGCTGGCGATTTTGTTCCCTGCAGGCGCATTGGCCGCCTGGATATGGGAGCGTCTGCGTCAACCCAACCCGTGGCTGTTCGGGCCGTTGCTGGTGAGTGCGGCGGTGAGTATCGGTTGGGATTTGCATATCGGCCTACCCAACGGCGGTAGCCAGATCGGCCAATGGTTGATCGGCAGCGGTCTGGGCTGTCACTTCAACCGGCAGTTTTTCCGTCGTGCGCCTTCATTCATGGGCCGGACCTTGATCGGTACGGTGTTGACCATGTTGATCGCCACGGCAGCGGCATTGGGTTTAAGTGCGCTGACTCATCTGGATCTGCGTTCACTGACGCTGGGCATGATGCCGGGCGGGATTGCGGAGATGAGCCTGACGGCGGAGACCCTGCAACTGTCGGTGCCGTTGGTGACGGCGATGCAGGTGATGCGGTTGTTGTTTGTGTTGTTTCTGGCGGAGCCGTTGTTCAAGTATTGGAACCGGGCCCCGGAGCAATCCTGACACCGCCCACTGTGGCGAGGGAGCTTGCTCCCGCTCGGCTGCATAGCAGTCGTAAAACCTATGTGCGCGGTCTGTCAGTAGAAATCAGGTCGCGGGACTTGGGGCTGCTTCGCAGCCCAGCGGGAGCAAGCTCCCTCGCCACAAAAGCTCCACTCCTTTCCTCAAACCGGCGGCAACCGCCACTCGATCGGCGTCTCGCCATTCTGCTCAAGAAACTTGTTGGTGCGGCTGAAGTGCCCGCAACCGAGGAAGCCGCGATAGGCCGACAGCGGTGACGGGTGCACCGAGGTCAACACCAGATGCTTGGTCGCATCGATCAGCTTCTGCTTGCTCTGGGCATGAGCGCCCCACAGCATGAACACCAGGTGCGGTTGCTGCTGGCTGACCACTTCGATGATCCGATCGGTAAAAAACTGCCACCCCTTGTCCTTGTGCGCATTGGCGTTGGCGCGCTCGACGGTCATGGTGGTGTTGAGCATCAGCACGCCCTGCTCGGCCCAGCTTTGCAGATAACCGTGGCTGGGGATGTCGATGTTCAGGTCGCGCTTCAACTCTTTGTAAATGTTCACCAGCGATGGCGGTGCCGGCACGCCCGGTTGCACCGAGAAGCACAAGCCATGGGCCTGGCCCGGGCCGTGGTACGGGTCCTGGCCGAGAATCACGACCTTGACCTTATCCAGCGGCGTGGAATTGAGCGCGTTGAAAATCATCGGGCCCGGTGGATAGATCTCCTTGCCGGCCGCCCGTTCCTGTTGGAGAAAGTTTCGCAACTCTGTCATGTAGGGCTGGTCGAATTCGGCACGCAGGGCCTCCTTCCAGCTCGGTTCGAGTTTGATACGGTCATCAGCAGTCATGGTTACATCCGGCAAAAACAATGGGGCGAACCCTAGGAAAGCGCATCACGCTTGTCAATTGATCTGACACAGATCCGGCACTTTCCTACACAGCGATCATACTTAACCCTCAATTTCCTGATCGAGGTCACGATGAATCTGCACTTCGAAGAACTCACCGGCACCGACGGCGCCCGCATCGGCGTTGCCACGCTGGATGCCGAAAAGTCGCTGAACGCGCTGTCCTTGCCAATGATCAACGCCTTGAGCGACAAACTGAACGCCTGGGCCAAGGAACCGCAAATCGTCTGCGTCCTGCTGCGAGGCAACGGCGCCAAGGCCTTTTGCGCCGGTGGTGAGGTGCGCAGCCTGGTAGAAGCTTGCCGCGACCATCCCGGCGAAGTGCCTCCCCTGGCCGCGCACTTCTTTGCAGCGGAATATCGCCTGGACTTCAGCCTGCATACCTATCCAAAACCGTTGATCTGCTGGGGCCATGGTTATGTGCTCGGCGGCGGCATGGGCCTGCTGCAGGGTGCGAGCATCCGCATTGTTACGCCGAGCAGTCGACTGGCCATGCCGGAAATCACCATCGGCCTGTACCCGGACGTCGGCGCCAGTTGGTTCCTGTCCCGTTTGCCCGGCAAGCTTGGATTGTTCCTCGGCTTGACCGGCGCCCACATGAACGCTCGTGATGCGATCGATCTGGACCTGGCCGACCGCTTCCTGCTCGACGAGCAACAGGCAGCGCTACTCGAAGGCTTGCTGCAACTGAACTGGCAGGAACAGACGCCGATGCAACTCAACAGTCTGCTCAAGGCTTTGCAGCAGGAAGCCGTCGCACAGATGCCCGAACCTCAATGGCTGCCGCGGCGCCAGCGCATCGATGAACTGCTGGATGTGAGCGACGTGCGGTGCGCATGGAAAGCCATCAGCCCATTGCGCGATGACGCCGACCCGCTGCTCAGCCGCGCCGCCCGAACCATGAGCGAAGGTTCACCGCTGACCGCCCATCTGGTCTGGGAACAGATCGCCCGCGCCCGCCACCTGTCGCTGGCCGAAGTCTTTCAGATGGAATACACGCTAAGCCTCAACTGCTGCCGCCATCCGGAATTCAGTGAAGGCGTGCGCGCGCGGTTGATCGACAAGGATCAGAAGCCGCACTGGCACTGGCCGGACATCAATAATGTGCCGGATGCGGTGGTGGAGGCGCATTTTCATAAGGCGTGGGAGGGGCGGCATCCGTTGGCGGATCTTTCTGGATACTGAACGAACTGTGGGAGCGAGTCGCTCCCACAGGTTTTGTAGTTACAAGGAATGATTAGCGGTGATTGCCCCGGCCGTCGCGATCACCGCGTCCGTTATGGTCACCTCGCCCGCCGTGATTGTTGTTGCGACCGCCATGGCCTCGGTCGTTGTCCCAGCCGCCACGCTTGCGGCCATCCCAGCCATGATTCTGATGCGCCCGGTAATCGGGGCGCGCCTGGTAGTAACGCGGTGCCGCCTGGTGATAGCGCGGTGAGGGTTGATAAATCCGCGGCTGCGAGTAGTAGCGCGGCGATGGCTTGTAATACCGCGCAGGCGGCGCGTAGTAACGGGCTGGCGGCGAGTAATAACCGCCATTGGAATAGTAGCGATCACCACCGGCGTAATAGCCTGGCGCTGGCGAGGTATAAACCTCGGAACTGTAGTAGCTGACTCCTCCATCGGAATAAGGCACGCATGCACCAAGGGACAAACCCAACACAGCAATCAGTAGAATTCGAGAGAGCATGGCGGCCTCCTGGACCGCGAGTGAGCCACACCAGCGACGCTGGCAGGCGACAGTCGATTATTCGGCGACTGTCGAAAGATCAGACATCGATTTCAGAATCTGGTGCGTCCCTGCAACAAGTTGAAACATCTCGCCGATGAAAGGTTTTTCATCCATTCACGCGCTGATTGGTAGTGGAGAGGGTGACATCCACCGCCGTAATAACGGCCACCCACGCCACATCACAGTGCACCGATGCACCATCACAAAGCAGCCCTTCCCCACTTCACTCACCGAGAATTGCCTCACCACCGCGCGCTAGACGCGTTCTACGGACTTGGCACGGCTCTCGCTTTAACAATTGCGTGCAGGAGTCATCACAGGTTCGCGGCACCACAATTTGCAATGGCTGACTAGGGTTCCGGCTCGCTTCGCGAGTGACTGGTCCGAGAGTTGGCGACCTCCAGTTGAGGTTACACGGCGGGACAAAAGCCCGGGAGACAAGCCACCGTTCGCGGTGCCGCTGCCTTCCTGCCCGTCCTTGATCAACTGGAGAACCACCATGTCCCAGCTTCGTTTACCCACCCTGCTCGCCGCTGCTTTCGCAGCCCTCGTGAGCGTCTCGTCCCACGCTGCACCGAAAGACCACTTCAGCGTCTGCTGGACGATTTATGCTGGCTGGATGCCCTGGGAGTACGCCGGCAGCCAAGGCATCGTCGACAAGTGGGCGAAGAAGTACGGCATCAAGATTGACGTAGTGCAGCTCAACGATTACGTCGAATCCATCAACCAGTACACCGCCGGCCAGTTCGACGGCTGCACCATGACCAACATGGACGCGCTGACCATTCCCGCTGCCGGTGGCGTCGACAGCACCGCGCTGATCGTCAGCGATTTCTCCAACGGCAACGACGGCATTGTGCTCAAGGGCGAAGGCAAAAAAGTCGCCGACCTCAAGGGCATGGACGTCAATCTGGTCGAGTTGTCGGTGTCCCATTACCTGCTGGCCCGGGCCCTGGATTCGGTGGACCTCACCGAGAAGGACCTGAAAGTGGTCAACACCTCCGACGCCGATATCGCGGCGGCTTTCAACACCGATCAGGTCAACGCCGTCACCACCTGGAACCCGATGCTCTCGGACATCAAGGCCAAGCCCGGAGTGACCGAAGTCTTCAACTCCAGCCAGATCCCCGGCGAAATCATGGACATGATGGTGGTCAACAGCGCCACCCTCAAAGACAACCCGGCCCTCGGCAAAGCACTGACCGGCGCCTGGTTCGAAGTGGTCGAGTTGATGAACGCGAAAAACGCCGCCAGCAAAGCCGCGCTCGAACACATGGCCAAAGCCTCGGGCACCGACCTGGCAGGTTTCCAGGCGCAACTGGACACCACCAAGCTGTTCGCCACGCCGCAAGAAGCCCTCGCGTTCAGCACCAGCAAGCAACTGCCGGAAACCATGCGCAAGGTCGCCGAGTTCTCCTTCCAGCACGGTTTGCTGGGTGAAGGCGCCAAGGACACCAGTGCGGTCGGCATGGCTTTCGCCAACGGCGTGACCAGCGGCGACAAAGGCAACCTCAAACTGCGCTTCGACCCCAGCTATGTACAGATGGCCGCCGACGCCAAGTTGTAAGAAGAGGACTTGGCCATGCGCCTGATCAATCGCCACCCGGATCGCCCGAGTCGCCTGTTGCTGGTAATCCTGCCGTTCGCCCTGGTGCTGTTCGCCTACTTCATGGGCTCGGCCGAGCGACTGGCGGACAATCCCAACGACAAGCTGCTACCCAGCGCCGTGCAGATGACCGATGCGGTTAAACGCCTGGCGTTCGTCGCCGACAGCCGCACCGGTGAATACCTGCTCTGGCAGGACAGCGCTTCGAGTCTGCGACGCCTGGCTATCGGCTTGGGTATCAGCGCCCTCGCCGGCTTATGCCTGGGCATGGCCGCCGGCACCCTGCCGCTGTTTGGCGCGCCGTTGTCGCCCTTGCTGACGGTATTGTCGATGGTGCCGCCGCTGGCGATCCTGCCGATTCTGTTTATCGTTTTCGGGTTGGGCGAGCTGTCGAAAGTGATGCTGATCGTGATCGGCATCACCCCGGCTCTGGCCCGGGATCTGGAACAGCGCGCCCGGGAAATTCCCGTGGAACTGCTGATCAAGGCCCAAACCCTCGGCGCTTCGACCTGGACCTTGATGCTGCGCGTGGTATTACCGCAACTGCTGCCACGGCTGCTGATCTCGCTGCGGCTGATGCTCGGCTCGGCATGGCTATTCCTGATTGCCGCCGAAGCGATTGCTTCCACCGACGGCCTCGGCTACCGGATTTTCCTGGTGCGCCGCTACCTGGCGATGGACGTGATTTTGCCCTACGTGGTGTGGATCACCCTGCTCGCCTGGCTGATGGATTGGGGCCTGAAACGCCTGACCCAACGTGCGTTCCCCTGGTATGAAGGAGCACGGGCATGAGCTTCATCACCGTGAAAAACGTCTGGCAGCAATACGCCGACCAGGTGGTGCTCGAAGGCCTGAACCTGACCGTCAACGAGGGCGAGTTCTGCACCCTGGTCGGCGCTTCCGGTTGCGGCAAATCGACCTTCTTGCGCCTGCTGCTCGGCCAGGAGCGCGCCAGCCGCGGCGAGATCCTGCTCGACGGCCAACCGTTGGCCGGTGAGCCGGATGCCAGCCGTGGCGTGGTGTTCCAGCGCTATTCGGTGTTCCCGCATCTGAGCGTACTGGACAACGTCGCCCTCGGCCTTGAACTGCCGCGCTCGCCATTGCTCGGTCGCCTGTTCGGCAGTGCGAAAAAAGAAGCCCGCGAACAGGCCTCGGCGCTGCTGCACAAAGTCGGCCTCGGGCACTCGCTGGACAAGTACCCGGCGCAGCTCTCCGGCGGCATGCAACAACGCTTGGCCATCGCCCAGGCGTTGATCATGAAGCCGCGCGTGCTGCTGCTCGACGAGCCCTTCGGCGCGCTCGATCCGGGTATCCGCAAGGACATGCACGCGTTGCTGCTGGCGCTGTGGCGCGAAACGCAATTGACGGTATTCATGGTCACCCATGATCTGTCCGAAGGCTTCAGCCTCGGCACCCGTTTGCTGGTGTTCGACAAGGTCCGTCTTGACCCCCATGCACCCGGCCGCTATGGCGCACGCATCACTTACGACATCCCTTTGAACAGCGACCGCCGCGCCACCCGTGCCGCCGTCGACGCCTTGCCGGTGCAACTGGCAGGCGCACTTCGAACCGCTTGAGAGGACTTTGACAATGACTGATTCGACCCAACTGTTTCCGCCCTTCGCCGAAGAAATGCTCCCCGGCGGCGGCCATCGTTCCTTCGTTTTGAAACGCGGCCAACTGCTGCGCCTGACTGACATTCGCGGCGGCGCCAACGTCAGCCTGACGCTGCTCAACGCCAATGAAAAAACCGAACGCCTGAACCTGCCCGACAGCCTCAAGTGCCAACACACCGCCAAGCTCACCACCGGCCATTGCCTGTACTCGGACATGGGCCGCGTGCTCGCGGCCATCACCGCCGACACCTGCGGCTGGAGCGACAGCCTCGGCGGTGTGCTTTGCGCTGAAGAAGTCGCCGAAAAATACGGCGCCGGGCGCTATCAGGAACTGCGCAACGGTTTCTTCCGCAACGGCACCGACAACCTGTTGGTGGAGCTGGGCAAGTGGGGTCTGGGCCTGTCGGATTTGCTGATGACCCTCAACCTGTTCAGCCGCGTCAACGTCGACGACGCCGGACGCTTCCACTTTGTCGAGGGCAACTCCGAGGCAGGTGATTACATCGAGTTGTACGCACCGATGGACACGCTGGTGGTGCTCACCGCCCTGCAACACCCGATGGACCCGTCGCCGCAATACGCACCGAAACCACTGAAACTCAGCTGGATGAACGCCGACGCCAGCGTCGCCGAACACTGCCGCACCTCGCGCCCGGAAAACGAGCGCGGCTTCATCAACACCGACCGTCTGTTCGCCTGAGGATCGCTGCCATGTCACTCGCTCTCATCAATACTGAAAAGCAGCCAGAAACCGCAATCTACCGCGCCACCATTCCCGCCGGCGAACCCTGGCTGATGGAGGTCAAGGCTGGCCAGACCCTGCGCATCCTTGACCTCGAAGGCAATCAGGCGGTCGACACCCTGTTCTACAGCGTTGCCAATCCCAAGGAACGCTACGACGTACAGCGCACCTTGCGCCGGCAGAACAGCGTGTACCTGAGCACCGGCAGCGTGCTGTATTCCAACCTTGGCAAGCCGATGCTGACCATCGTCGCCGACACCTGCGGGCGTCACGACACCCTCGGCGGCGCCTGCGCGCAAGAGAGCAACACCGTGCGCTACGCCCTGGAAAAACGCTACATGCACAGCTGCCGCGACAACTACCTGCGAGCCTGTGTGCACGATGGCCGCTTGGGCAAGGGCGACATCGGGCCGAACATCAATTTCTTCATGAACGTGCCGGTCACGGCTGACGGCGGGCTGACCTTCGAAGACGGGATTTCCGCACCGGGCAAATACGTCGATCTGCGCGCCGAGATGGACGTGATCGTGCTGATCTCCAACTGCCCACAACTGAACAATCCGTGCAACGCCTACAACCCGACCCCTGCGGAGCTGCTGGTATGGAACTGAAATTTTCGCGGTTGCGTCGCTGGTTGTTTGCCCTGTGCCAGGCCCGTTCAGGCCAGTGCCTCAAAAAGTAAAAACACAGTTAATCCCTGCAGGAGCTGGCTTGCCAGCTAATACAGTTGATGTGGATTTCTACATCCGGGACGGCCCGGATGCCTGTCGAAAAACTGCGGGACGGCCCGCATCCCCTTCAGGGGTTATGCCATGTTCGAAAAAGTCCTGATTGCCAACCGTGGCGCCATCGCCTGCCGCATCCTGCGCACCCTGCGTGAGCTGCACGTCCAGGGCATCGCGGTGTACTCCGAAGCCGATGCCGCCAGCCTGCACATCCTGCAAGCCGATGAGGCCCACAGCCTCGGCGAAGGTGCTGCCGCCGGCACGTATCTGGCGGTCGACAAAATCCTCGCTATTGCCAAGTCCACCGGTGCCACGGCGATCCATCCCGGCTACGGATTTCTCTCGGAAAACGCCGCGTTCGCCGAAGCCTGCGCAGCCGCCGACATCGCCTTCATCGGCCCGACGCCAGAGCAACTGCGCGTGTTCGGCCTCAAGCACACCGCCCGCGCCCTGGCCAAACAACATGGCGTGCCGATGCTCGAAGGCACCGAACTGCTCGACAGCCTCGACGCCGCGCTGATTGCCGGTGAACAGGTCGGCTACCCGGTGATGCTCAAGAGCACCGCTGGCGGCGGTGGCATCGGCATGCGTGTGTGCCGCAGTGCGGCCGAGTTGAGTGAATCCTTCGAAGCGGTCAAACGCCTGGGGCAAAACAATTTCAGCGACGCGGGTGTGTTCATCGAGAAGTACATCCAGCGCGCCCGGCATCTGGAAGTGCAGGTGTTTGGCGACGGCTGTGGCGAGGTGATTGCCCTCGGTGTGCGCGACTGCTCGGTGCAGCGGCGCAACCAGAAAGTCCTCGAAGAAACTCCGGCGCCGAACCTGCCAGACGGCATGGCCGATGAACTCTGCGCCGCCGCGATCAAACTGGCCAAAGCCGTGAATTACCGCAGCGCCGGCACCGTGGAATTCGTTTTCGACAGTGACGCCCAGCGCTTCTATTTCCTTGAAGTAAATACGCGCTTGCAAGTGGAGCACGGCGTCACGGAACAAGTGTGGGGCGTGGACCTGGTGCGCTGGATGGTGCAGCTGGCTGCCGGTGACTTGCCGCCGCTGAGCGAGCTGATGCAGGGCTTGCAACCCGAGGGCCATGCGATTCAGGCGCGCTTGTATGCCGAAGATCCGGGCCGGGATTTCCAGCCGAGCCCGGGCTTGCTCACTGCCGTGAATTTCCCGACCGCCAACGGCATCCAGCTGCGCATCGACACTTGGGTCGAAGCGGGCTGCGAGATCCCTCCGTACTTCGACCCGATGATTGCCAAGGTCATCAGTTGGGCGCCAACGCGCGAAGAAGCCCGCGCCGATTTGCACCGTGCCCTTGGCGACAGCCTGCTGTATGGCGTGGAAACCAATCGCGATTACCTGCGGCAGATTCTGCTCGATGTGCCCTTCGCCAGCGGCCAGCCATGGACCCGTTGTCTGGAAGGTCTGGTGTATCAGGCCAACACCTTTGAAGTCATCAGTGCCGGCACCCAAACCAGCGTGCAGGACTATCCCGGCCGCCTCGGTTACTGGGCCGTTGGCGTTCCGCCGTCGGGGCCGATGGACAGTCGCGCGTTGCGTCTGGGCAACCGCTTGCTGGGCAACGACGAAGGCGCGGCGGCACTGGAAATCACCATGAGCGGACCGCTGCTGCGCTTCAATTGCGACGCCGTGGTTGCCGTGACCGGGGCGGTGATTCCATTGACGCTGAACGGCGAAACCGTGCCGATGAACACGGCATTGCTGATTCCTGCGGGGGCGACGTTGAGCCTCGGCACCATCGCCGGCACCGGTGCCCGCAGCTACCTGTGCCTGCGCGGTGGCCTGCAAGTCCCGGATTATCTGGGCAGTAAAAGCACCTTCACCCTCGGTCAGTTTGGGGGGCACGGCGGTCGCGCCTTGCGTGCCGGCGACGTGTTGCATGTACCCGCGCTGAGCGATCGCAGCGTCGGTCAGCAACTGGCGCAAGAGCACGTGACCGCGTTGCCAACCGTGAGGCAGATCCGCGTGATCTACGGCCCCCACGGCGCCCCGGAATATTTCACCGAAAACTACATCGGCACCTTTTTCGCCACTCAGTGGGAAGTGCACTTCAACTCCAGCCGCACCGGCGTGCGCCTGATCGGGCCGAAGCCGCAATGGGTGCGTGCCGACGGTGGCGAGGCAGGTCTGCATCCGTCGAACATTCATGACAATCCGTATGCAATTGGCGCGGTGGATTTTACCGGTGACATGCCGGTGATCCTCGGCCCGGATGGGCCAAGCCTTGGCGGTTTTGTATGCCCGGTGACAGTGATCGAGGCGGATCTCTGGCAGTTGGGGCAGTTGAAGGCTGGGGACAAGGTTCAGTTCTCCCCCGTTGACATCAACACCGCCCGTAAGCTGGCTACACAGAGCCTTCGTGGCGAGGGAGCTTGCTCCCACTCGAGTGCACAGCACTCGCAATCAGGCACCTATGGTGTGCTTGAAGGATCGGGGCCGCTTCGCGACCCAGCGCGAGCGAGCTTGCTCGCCACAGGGGATGTGTTTCCACACGTTCTTATGTCGCCTGTTGTGTTGGAGTTGGGTCAGGACGATACGCAGCTGGTTGCACGCCTGTCCGGCGACACGCACCTGCTCCTGGAAATCGGTGCGCCTGAGCTGGACCTAGTCCTGCGCTTTCGCGCCCACGCACTGATGCAGGCGCTGGAAAGCAAGACCCTGCACGGCGTGATCGACCTCACCCCCGGCATCCGCTCGCTGCAAATCCACTACCAGCCCGAACAACTGCCACTGGCCGATTTGCTCGGCATCGTGGCCGGCGAATGGGACGCGGTGTGTGCCGCCAAGGACCTGCAAGTACCGTCGCGCATCGTCCACCTGCCGCTGTCCTGGGACGACCCGGCGTGCCAATTGGCTATCGAGAAATACATGACCACCGTGCGCAAGGACGCGCCGTGGTGCCCGAGCAACCTGGAGTTCATCCGCCGCATCAACGACCTGCCGAACCTCGATGAAGTGCAGCGCACCGTGTTCGACGCCAGCTATCTGGTGATGGGGTTGGGCGACGTCTACCTCGGCGCGCCGGTCGCCACCCCGCTCGACCCGCGCCATCGCCTGGTCACCACCAAGTACAACCCGGCCCGCACCTGGACCGCCGAGAACTCGGTGGGCATTGGCGGCGCCTACATGTGCGTGTACGGCATGGAGGGCCCCGGTGGATATCAGTTTGTCGGGCGCACCTTGCAGATGTGGAACCGCTACCGCGAAGTCGCCGCGTTCGATGGCAAACCGTGGTTGCTGCGCTTCTTCGACCAGATCCGTTTCTACCCGGTCAGCGCCGATGAACTGCTGCGCATCCGCCGGGACTTCCCGCTCGGGCGCTTCGACCTGAACATCGAGCACAGCCAGCTGAACCTGGCGGATTACCAGGCATTTCTGGGGCAGGAAGCCGAGACCATCAGCGCCTTTCGCGATCAGCAACAAGCCGCGTTCAACGCCGAACGCGAGCGCTGGATCGCCAGCGGCCAGGCGCATTTCGACAGCGAGGAACAGGTCCCGGAAGCGACCGAAGATGCCGCGCTGGCCAACGGCCAACTGAGCGTCGACAGCCATATCGCCGGCAACCTCTGGCAGGTGCAGGTGGAAACCGGCAGCCGCGTCGAGGCCGGTGATGTGCTGGTGATTCTGGAGTCGATGAAGATGGAAATCCCCCTGCTCGCCCCGATGGCCGGGGTGGTCCGCGAAATTCGCGTGCAACCCGGTTCGGCCGTGCGCGCCGGACAACGCGTCGTGGTGCTGGAACTCGACTGAACCCATTTTGAAAAGGACGCACAACATGAACATCAATCTGCAACTCGACGCCCTGCGCAACGCTTACCGCGACGGCAGCACCACGCCCCGGCAATTGCTGCTGAGCCTGCGGGACAAAGCCGCGGCGCTGAACCCGGACTATCACCTGTTCATCCACTTGCTGAGTGTCGAGGAACTGGAACCGTATCTGGCGGCCCTCGACGGTCGCGACATCGACAGCCTGCCGTTGTACGGCGTGCCCTTCGCGATCAAGGACAACATTGATCTGGCGGGTATTGCGACCACCGCAGCGTGCCCGGCCTTTACTTACGTGCCACAGCGTTCGGCAACCATCGTTGAGCAACTGCTGGCGCTGGGCGCGGTGCCGTTGGGCAAGACCAACCTCGATCAATTCGCCACGGGCCTCAACGGCAGTCGCTCGCCGTATGGCGTTTGCCCGAACAGCGTGCTGCCGGAATATCCGTCGGGGGGGTCCAGTGCCGGTTCGTCCTTGGCCGTGGCGCTCGGTGTCGCGAGTTTTTCCTTGGGCACCGACACGGCAGGCTCCGGACGCGTTCCGGCGGCGTTGAACAATCTGGTCGGGATGAAAGCCACCAAGGGTCTGATTTCCACCGCAGGGGTGGTGCCGGCCTGTCGCACGCTGGATTGTGTGACCACATTTACGGCGACCGCCCGGGAAGCCAGTCAGTTGCTGGCATTGACCGCCAGACTTGACCCTCGGGATGAGTACAGCCGCGACAATCCGCTGTGGAATGACGGCTCGGCGTTTGGCACGCCGCGCCCGTTCCGCTTCGGCGTGCCCCGCGCACAAGACCTGGCGTTTTTCGGTTGTGCTGAAGGCCCCGTGTTGTTCGGTGATGCGATCGAGCAACTCAAGCACCTGGGCGGCGAAGCGGTGGAACTGGATCTGACGCCATTCCTTGAAGCGGCGCGCCTGCTCTATGAAGGTCCTTGGGTGGCCGAGCGCTATAGCGTGGCTGGCGAGCTGATGGAGCAGAATCCCGAAGCCGTGCTGCCGGTGATTCGTGCCGTGCTGGCCAAGGCGCCAGCCGTCAGCGGCGTGCAAACCTTCCGCGCCCAGTACCGCCTGCAAGCGTTGAAAGCCCTGTGCGACAAAGCGCTGGAAAACCTCGATTGCGTGGTCACGCCGACCATTGGCCGCCCCGTCACCCTGGCAGAACTCGCCGCCGAACCGGTGCAGCGCAATTCCGAATTGGGCTACTACACCAACTTCATGAACCTGCTGGACTACGCCGCCATCGCCGTGCCGAGCGGCTTCATGGGCAATGGTTTACCGTGGGGCGTCACGCTGTTTGGCCGGGCGTTTACCGATCAATATCTATTGAGCGTGGCGCACGGTTTGCAGCGCCAACAAGGTCTGGCAACGCCTGCGCCGACAACCGTTGCGCGCAATGACCGCGCCCGACTGGTGGTCTGTGGCGCGCACCTGGACGGGTTGGCGCTGAACTGGCAGCTCAAGCAACGCGGTGGGCGATGGGTGGAAACGACATTCAGCTCACCGGACTATCAACTGTACGCCCTGGCCGGTGGCCCGCCGTTTCGTCCCGGCATGGTTCGGGTAAAGGACGGTGGCGTGGCGATTGCCGTGGAAGTGTGGGAGTTGCCAAGCAACGAATTGGGCTCGTTCCTGACCGGGATTCCCGCACCGCTGGGGTTGGGCAAAGTGCAACTGGCGGATGGTCGCTGGGAGAGCGGTTTTATCTGCGAGGCGTATGGCTTGCAGGGAGCGACCGACATCAGCCAGCTCGGCGGATGGCGAGCGTATCTGAAAAGCCTCGTCTGACAGTGTAAAGCTGTTCATTCAAGAGATAGAGCGAGCACGCCGTAACCTGTGGCGAGCGAGCTTGCTCGCGATGGTGCGCGAAGCGGCCCGCAAAAAAAGGACTGCTACGCAGTCCAACGGGAGCAAGCTCCCTCGCCACAGGTACAGTGTTCGTCCTTAACTGAACAGCATTACGTCGGACAGTAAGCCTGTGGGAGTTTTCTCGCGATGACGTCAGCACGCCCTTCACGGGTGTCTGATACTGCGCGATCCCGAGCTCGCCCCCACAAGGTCCGGGCAAGATTTACGACCATTCGCGGCGCACATAGAGCAGTTATTTCCCGGCAGTGCCACTAGAATGCATGCCATCGGATTACTGACAACGGAATTGCCATGCCGCTTCGCTCGCCGCTGTATTCTCAACGTTCGTTGGTCCTCACGCTGGTCGCGTTGCTGGGCGCGGGTTTCCTCGCCACGTCATTCCTCAGTTACTACGCCTCGCGGGCGTCGATCCGCGACAACATCGTTAACACCGAACTGCCGCTGACATCCGACACGGTGTACTCGGAAATCCAGAAAGACCTTGTCAGACCGATCCTGATTTCCTCGATGATGGCCCGCGACACCTTCATGCGCGACTGGGTGGTCAACGGTGAAAAAGACTCCGACCAGATGACCCGCTACCTCAACGAGGTCATGACCCACTACGGCGCCTACACCGCATTCTTCGTCTCCAACACCAGCCTGACGTACTACCACGCCAAAGGCGTGCTCAAGCAGGTCAAGGCCGCCGAGCCGCGCGATGCCTGGTACTTTCGCGTGCGCGACATGAAGGATCCCTACGAGATCAACGTCGACCCGGACCTCGCCAACAAGGACAACCTGACGGTATTCATCAACTACAAAGTCTACGACTACGACGACCGTTTCATTGGTGCCGCGGGTGTCGGGCTGACGGTCGATGCAGTGATCAAACTGATCGACAAATACCAGCAGCGCTACCAGCGCAGCGTGTACTTCGTCGACACGTTCGGACGCGTGGTGCTGACCGGCGCCGAGGGTGGTCCGGATGGCGCACGTATCGGGCAGACCCTGGGCGAACTCGACAGCATGAAGAACCTGGTCAGCCAGTTGCCCAAACCCCACAGCGGCAGCTACGAATATTCCGGCGAAGGCCAGGGACATTTTCTCAACGTGCGTTTCATCCCGGAGTTGAACTGGTACCTGTTCGTCGACAAGCGCGAAGACGGCGACCTCAGTGACATCCGTCGCTCGCTGTACCTCAACCTGCTGATCTGCCTGATCGTCACATTGACCGTGCTGGCCCTGCTCAATCGGGTGATCAAACGCTATCAGAGCAGGATCCAGGCCCAGGCCATCCTCGATAGCCTGACTGACCTGCCCAACCGCCGCGGCTTCGACTTGCTGGCCGCGCAAGCCATGCACGAAGCCCAGCGGGAGCCGAAACCGTTGACGGCGTTGCTGCTGGACCTGGACCACTTCAAGGCCCTCAACGACACCTATGGCCACCTCGCTGGCGATCAGGTGCTGATCGGCTTTGCCCGGGACCTGGAGAGCTGCCTGCGGCATTCCGACATCGTCTGTCGCTGGGGCGGTGAAGAATTCATCGTGCTGCTCAAGGACACCGACGGTGAGACCGGTCTGATGATCGCCGAGAAAATTCGTCATCATGTCGAACAGCAGCGTTATGCCTACAACGGCAGCACCCTGCATCTGACAGTCAGTATCGGCCTGACCACCCTGCAACCCGACGACACCTTGCACACCCTGCTGTCGCGGGCCGATCATGCGATGTATCGGGCCAAGCAAAGTGGCCGCAATCGCACCTGCGTGGAAAAGCCTCACTCCAGTTATGAACCAGCCTGACCTCTGCCCCGCCTGCGGCGCACCCAACGACTGCGCCCTGGCCGACCCGCGCACCGCCGACCAGGCCTGCTGGTGCTACGGCGTCAGCATCGACCCGGCGGTGCTTGAAGCGCTGCCCGCCGAACTGCGCAACGCCGCGTGCCTGTGCCCGCGTTGTGCCGAGGTCGAGGCGCAGTTGCAAGCAGCGACGCGGCCGATCGCGTAACATGCGCGGCCCTTTCATCCCCGATTGTTAACCATGCGCGTCGACCGATTCCTCAGCAGCCTGCCCCGTTTCAACCGTAAGCAGGTACGCCTGCTGCTGGTGGAAAAGCGCGTGCGGGTTGACGGAAAAATCGTCAGCGACCCGCACAGCGACGTCCGCGAATTCAGCCGTGTTGAAGTCGACAATGAGGTGCTGCAAACCGGTAAACCGTTGCGCCACTTCATGCTGAACAAGCCTGCCGGTTGTGTCAGCGCCACCATCGACCCGCAATACCCGACCGTGCTCGACCTGATCCATGAACCGGACAAGGACGAACTGCACATCGCCGGACGCCTGGACTTCAACACCACCGGGCTGATGCTGATCACCAACGACGGCAGTTGGTCACGACGCCTGACCCAACCGCAGACCAAACTGCCAAAGGTCTACTACGTCGAAACCGAGCAAGTCATCGGCCCCGAATACGCGATCAAATTCAACGAAGGGTTGTACTTCGCCTTCGAAGACCTCACCACCCAGCCCGCCGAGCTGGAGCTGCTCGGGCCGAAGTGCGCGCGCCTGAGCATCGTCGAAGGTCGCTATCATCAGGTGAAGCGCATGTTTGGCTACTTCAACAACAAAGTGCTGCGCCTGCACCGCGAACGCATGGGCCCACTGGTGCTCGACGATGCGTTAAAACCGGGCGAATACCGTCCGCTGAGGGTTGATGAGATCGAATTGATCTAAGCAGCCTACCGCTGAGCAGAAGTTGTCGAACAATTTACCAACGGCACTTGCGCAATGATGTGACCCCTGCTTGAATCAGGACGTCGGCCGAAATGTGACCGACAAGTCACCACATACTTCTAAGAAACTTTTTGCCGGTAGGAACCCTTGGGTTCCGGCCTCACCCGGCAGACTGCCCGCCAATAACAATACCCGTCGACCGGACTGCACTGGATCGACATGGGCCTCTCAAAATTCCAGGCATATGCCTACCTGTCACAAAGCTCGTGCAATCTCTTTTGCGCGCATACCCGCTTGCCAGGAGTCTTATGACATGAGGCCAGAAATCGCTGTGCTGGATATACAGGGTCAGTATCGGGTTTACACGGAGTTCTATCGCGCAGACGCCGCAGAGAAGACCATCATCTTGGTCAACGGCTCGATGGCCACGACTGCGTCGTTTGCACAAACCGTGAAGAACCTTCACCCGCAATTCAATGTGGTCTGCTACGACCAGCCCTACGCGGGCAAGTCCAAAGCCCACAACCTGCATGAGAAATTGCTGACCAAGGAAGTCGAAGGGCAGATCCTCCTGGAGCTGATCGACCACTTCGCCGCTGAACACGTGCTGTCGTTTTCCTGGGGTGGCGCCGCGACCCTGGTCGCCCTCGCCCACCGGCCACGGCGCATCGAAAAAGCCGTGATCAGCTCGTTCTCCCCGGAAATCAACGCGCACATGCTCGACTACCTCGAGCGCGGTGTGGATTACCTCGGCAGTCGCGATGGCGACCGGGTCGGCAACCTGGTCAACAGCACCATCGGCAAACACCTGCCGACGCTGTTCAAGCGCTTCAACTACCGGCACGTCAGCAGCCTGGCCGATCACGAATACGGGCAGATGCATTTCCACATCAACGACCTGCTGCACAGCGACCGCCAGTGCTTCTTGAAAGCCTCGGAGAAAATCAACGTGCCAGTGCTGTTCATGAACGGCGAATGGGACGAATACACCGCCGCCGATGGCGCCCGGTTGTTCGCCAACCACGTGCAAAACGCCACCTTCACCACCCTTGAGGCCACCGGCCACTTTCTCGACATGGAACACAAAGCCGCCTGCCGAGACAGCCGCAACGCCTTGATGGGGTTCCTGAAGCCGGCGCTGCACGAAAGCCGACCGCGTTACCACTACGTCCAGGACCACCATGCATTGGCAATCTGAAAGAGAGTCATCGCGAGCAAGCTTCGCCCCGCTGCGTTTATGGCATTCCTGCTGGAACGAAGCTTGCCCGCGACAGACCGTCATCCGGTCGTTGCTCCGTGTCATCTGTGCTAAACCCGTCTGGCGCAAAGAAAAACTTCATTTCCATGCCCACATCTGGTACAAAGTCACCGCTCTGAGCGGGTGTCGTATAATGGCATTACTCCAGCTTCCCAAGCTGATAACGAGGGTTCGATTCCCTTCACCCGCTCCACTTCCTTGTTTCAGCATGTTCCCGCATATGCCGGCGAGCAGCTAACCCCTAGAGAAACCGGCCTCCTTAGCCGGTTTTTTGTGTCCGGATGCTTTTGCTTGATGCCCCATACGGTTGTGATCGGTGTACACCCAGCTGTACACTGAAAAAAACACATAACTCTGGTGTACAAAAATGAAGCGTTCGGACATCAAAAAGCGCCCCATATCTGACACTGCGCTAGCTAGTCTAGAACCGGAAGCCAAAGAGTACCGGGAGCTTGATGGCCACGGTTTGTATTTTCGTGTGAAGCCCAACGGCCAGAAAGGTTGGCTGCTTCGCCATAAAAAACCTGATGGTCGATGGGGCTGGCATGGACTTGGCGCTTACCCGGACACCCCTGCCAAAATTGCACGCCAGAAAGCCATAGAATTACGTGAGTTAGTGGCCAAGGGTATCGACCCAGTCGAGCATAAGGCGAAGGAGCGCGCCGCGAAATCTGCGGCCTCCATTAACCCCTTTAGAGAGTCCGTAGCGTATTGGTATCAACGAAAGGTTGATGACGGGCTTGCTGAAAGCACGCTTCGCCTTATGCGAGGATATCTGGATAACGATATCTTGCCCGCGCTAGGGGAGCGACCAGTAGCCGAAATCACACCAAGGGAATGCGCCCTCCTCCAAGAGAAAATCGAAGCGAGAGGGGCAACAAACACCAGGGATAAAATTCGTGTGGCATTGCGTCAAATTTTCAGTCAAGCGATTGCTAGAGGGCTGTGTGAAGTCAATCCCGCTGCCGAGCTCGTAACGATTGCCACAAAAACTCCGGCGGCTATTCCACACCCACATCTGTTGGAACCCGAGCTTCCTGCTTTTCTGACAGCTCTTCGCAGTAGCACTAGCCGTACTTCCGCGCGCACAGCGACGTGGTTATGTCTGTGGACTGCATCTCGTCCCGGAATGGTGAGGTGGGCCGAGTGGTCAGAAATTGATTTAGAGAAAAGCACATGGTCGATCGCTGCCGCCAAAATGAAAAGCAAACGCGACCATGTCGTACCACTTTCTTCGCAAGCCGTTGAGGCGCTACGAGATCTCCAGCGGAGTACCGGGCGAGGTCGCTATTTATTCCCTGGAATCGGATCAAAAAAAGCAGTCATCAGCGAAAACACCATCAACCTGACACTGAAAAAAATTGGATACAAGGGCAAGCTAGTAGGCCATGGCACCCGTCACACAGCCAGTACCCTTTTGCGGGAGCATGGTTGGGAGAAGGCACATGTCGAAGCCCAGTTGGCGCACACCGAAGCAGGAGTCGCGGGCATTTATAACAAGGCTCAATATCTTTCACAGCGCCGAGCCATGATGCAGTGGTACGGTGATTATTTAGACAGCCTAGAAAAAGGTATGACACCTTCTCAACGTGCCGAATTTGATGGCCGAGTCCAATCTGGGATTCGCCGGTTCGACAAATGAATAAAATGGCGGTTGAAAAACTAGGGGTCCTTTTGGCTTTTATAAAAAAATCGCTTCTATACAGTAGGAATCCGTGATCAAACGGAGACCTACTGATGCACACCGACACACCAATCCAAATGCTCAGCCTGGCTGAGACTTGCAAGCTCCTTTGCAAATCGCGCAGCGGTTTGTACAAGCTCATGGCCAGTGATGCTTCATTCCCTCGACCGATCAAAGATGGCTCTGCCCGCCAAGCACGGGTCGTATTTGTATCGTCAGAATTGGCTCTTTGGCAGAAGTCGAAGCTTGCCGCTCGTACAGCGGTAGCCAGCTCAAAATCAGACGTATCGCTTCAATCTGAAGTAGCCACTGAATCAGTGATCCTCAGTATCAGGGAGCGGTAATGCCGATGAATCTTAAAGCAGCATTTGAAAACGCCCCCCCTGAGCTGGATTTCATCTGGCCTGGTTTTTTAGCTGGAACGGTAGGGGCAATAGTCGCACCCGGGGCTACTGGAAAAACCTTCTGGGCGCTGCAAGCAGCTATGGCTGTAGCTTGCAGCGTGCCCGGTGGTGATCTGCTGAATATTTCACCGACGCGCAGTGGGCATGTAGTTTATATAGCCGCTGAAGATCCGGTTTCTGCGCTCCATCCGCGTATCTACAGTATTGGCCAAAAACTCACACCAAGCGCCCGTCTTGCAATTACGAAATCCATGACATTGAAGGTGATCACAGGCAATCGATGGAACATTATGGTTCAAGAGGAACTGGACAGCTTGGTAAGCGAATGTACTGGTTGCCGCTTAATCGTATTGGACACGTTGAGTCGAATCCACCGGCTTGACGAAAACAGCAACGGAGAAATGGCTTACCTCATATCTACGCTTGAGTACGTCGCAGATCAAACAGGTGCTTCGGTATTGTATTTGCACCACGTGAGTAAGGGCAGCGCGCGTGAGGGCCAGACCGACCAACAACACGCGGCGAGGGGCGCGTCTGCTCTGATCGACAATGTGCGGTGGTGCGGCTATCTGGCGAAAATGGGAGAAGATGAGACTAAGAAAATACGATTTTTGAACCAAGACACGGCCTCTTTTAGCGACCAACGGGGCAGCTTTGTACGATTCGGTGTGAGCAAGCAGAACTACGACATTACACCTCGCAACCGGTGGTATAACCGTAGCCATGGCGGTGTATTGGTTCCCGTTGACGTTCAGGAGCTAAGTACGGGCGTGAAGAAAAAAGGACGGAGAGATGAAGTATGAACTTAGTCACGTCCGTCATGACCCAGCCCATTGTCTAGCTCCCGGCTTGTTCCGAAGTCTTAAGCGTGGTGAACGAACAAAACACAAGTTGGATGTGAGATACCAATATGGTGATGATGAACAGGTCCGATTTATAGGCTTTGAGCCGTTGTGCGCTGATGACTTGCGCCTAATGCAAGGCCTCGTCGCGCTGGCAGGCCCCAATGGGATATTGCTCACCTCCGTCCCCAAATGCGACAAAAACCAACAACTTCGACTGCTACTTGACCCACAGCTTGAAGCTACACAGCAAGACGGACTTGTTGTGCATGCAAGCGTCTCCAAGCTACTTACCGAAATCGGCCTGACTGATGGGGGCGATAACATCAAAAATGTTAAAGCCAGCCTCATCCGCATGTCCAATGTCACTGTCGTATTGATGAAAGGACACCGACAAGCGTCTTTTCATCTGATGAGCCATACCTTTGACCAAATAAATAAAACCCTATTCGTAGCGCTCAATCCGCGTATTGCTGAAGCAGTTCTAGGGCAACGCCCTTACACCCGTATCGAAATGGCTGAGGTTAGAGCGCTTAAGTCGGATGCAGCCCGTCTAATTCATCAGCGTCTCTGCGGTTGGATTGATCCTGGTAAGGCCGGCAATGCAAGGCTCGAGACCCTCTGCGACTATGTCTGGCCCAGCGACACCAGCAACGTCAGTGCACTCAAGAAACGTCGCACAACCGCCCGCAAATCATTAGCTGAGCTAGAGGTGATCGGCTGGACCCTGAGTGAATACGCCAAGGGCAAATGGACGATTCACCGCCCGAAGGAACGCCCGTAGTATCAGCACCATTTCCCCGTAGCAATAGCGTCCAAACCCCGTAGTAACGGTAACCAGCAAAATCGTCAGAACCCAATCAGGGCTTAACGTTGCGACAAGCGCCAGAATTGCATCCATGATTCTTCCAGAATCATCCACGAGCTGCGGCACAAGACGCGCCCAGTACGGGCGCATCAGGCCTTAGCTTCGGACAAATTTCACCAGCCTTACCCTCCTAAGTTTTTTCACTAAATAGTAAGCAAGCGAAGCGCGCAGGCCGTTCCTCACAAGTGTTCTAAATGACTTGGTGTGTCGAGCGGAAATCACAGAAGTGCGTACGAACATCGCGCGTATGTGGTGTGCCATGCTCTGTATCAACCTGAATAGAGGCCGTAAGAGCCCATCAAGCAGGCAGCCACCCTCTACGCGGGTAGGGCAGCGGAGATCCCAGCCTGATTTACCCACCGTCGTAATGAACCCTGTATCTGATGCTCCGTTTTGATCAGGGATCATACAGGGGCTTTCGGGGAGCTGTCGGGGAGCTTTCGGCCATTACGGGGAGAATGGGGGATTTCTGAGGGAATATGTATCAGCCGTGGTTTCCTCAGGTTGAGCAATGGGGGAGAAATGGGGGATTAATGAGGTATGCGTGAGGGACACTCAGGGCAATTCAGGGAAAAAGAGGGGAGCTTCGGGGATAGAGATACGCAGCTTTTAGCTTCGCGTCACTACAACTCGGTAGTGACGCGAAGCGTAGGGCCGCAAAGCGGCCCCCAGCGGCTCGCGATTCATAACGGAAGCAGCCTTTGCGAATTTAGGAGAAAGGCCGGAACTCAAGCTGGAAGCGGAGTTGTTTAGTGGTCCGATCATGCCTGCTTGGACAGACTGGCCACTGCATGAAGGTGATTTCGCCAAAAGCAATATTCCCTAAAATAACCGTGTACACCTACGGAATTTCCAGCCCTCATTTTCACTTTGCCACTGCCTACATTTGAGCTAATTTGCTCAGTGACAGCCTAGTGATGACCTACAAACTCTCATCATCAGCACCCAGGGCCTCTCGTTATTTCTTGAGACCTTGCTGATGAGAGATGGCACGTTGATCAGCCTTTCTGATCACGTGCCGTCGCCAAGTCGCTCACCCGCTACTGCAGGTATACGACACGGCAACATCGATCGGATTGGTAACCGACCTGATGTGCTTCATCACCCGACAGCCAAGTCGTAAACCGGACCAATCAGTAGAAGGCTCAAACGCTGATTTGGGATGTAGAGCAAACGTCCAGCTCCGGACTTAAAACTGAGTCGTGCCCACCGCGAAAAAAGGCCTGATTAGACCAGGGATCTAATCAGTAATGGGCAGACTCTTCGGAGCAAGTCCTCCCGGCGCAGCATGGCGCTCGGGCTCCCGTCCACCAACCAGAATTGGTTGGGTTGTCGATCCATGCTCGACGAGATTGCGGTCTAAAACCGCGCACAGCTGATGGTGGCTGCAGCTATTCCTCCGTGATCAAGCGCCCGCCTATCGTTACCGCAATTCCCCCGGGATATGCCGTAGTCGATGCCCAACTGGGCCGCCTGTGGAAACGCCGTTCCGCTCCTGAGCGAAAGCTCAGCTCCTCTCGCTCCTGCGACGAGGACAGGAACCAACACTTACCGAAATTTTGGCGTTTCGAACTCGACGAGTCTTGTGGATTTCTAGCAGCGGATGGGACGAGCTTATGGACAAATTACAGTGGGACTTTTCCCAGCAGCAAAGGCGCAACCGCGACGGTTCTTATTCGACTCAGGCGGCGCGGGCGGCAACGCTGAAATTAAGCGCCCAGCAACTGCGCGACTTGGGATATCGCAATCTACGTTCCGAAACGTTTGGACAACGACATATCAAGGCGCTCGTAGCCCACTGGCAGGAAACCGGCATCAGTCCCGGAGTCCAAAAAAACCGAATGAGTCATCTGCGCTGGGCACTCGAAAAAGCAGGACGTGTCGGCGTTGCGCGAATCACCAATGATGAGCTGGGTATCGCTCGGCGCACCTATGTCGTGAAGGAAAGCAAAGCACGCGATTTGCCAGCTGCCAATCTCGAAAAAATCACAGACCCACATGTCCGTCAGAGCCTGCGCCTGCAGGCGGCATTCGGCTTGCGTCGAGAAGAAGCAATCAAGTTCATCGTTGCAGTCGCCGACAAGGGAAACCGAATCGAATTGAAAGCTTCCTGGACAAAAGGGGGAAAATCCAGATCCATCCCGGTTCGAACACTTCTCCAGCGGACGGTGTTGGACGAGGTCAGAGCGTTTGCGGGCAATGCCAGCCTGATTCCTGCACAACTTAACTATCGGGAGCAACTGAGGCGCTATGAAGATCAGCTTCGAGCTGCGGGACTTACTCGTATGCACGGGCTGCGCCATCACTATGCACAACAGCGATATTTGGAGCTCACCGGCAAACAAGCCCCCGCGGTAAGGGCCTCTATTGAGCGTATCGAACAAGGCCAACTGATTGGTGGTCTCGAGTCTGGTTGGCTAGGCCGGGTCGGGTCAATACCTTCGCTCACAGACTCGACCCACGCGGGTTTGAGCGATCGCGAAGCGCGGCAGCTCATCTCGCTGGAGCTCGGTCACGAACGAATTTCGATCACCAGCGTTTACCTCGGATCAAGTAAATAAGTCGATCACACCATGGGTGAATTTCTAGGGCCTATTTTGGCTGGCACCCACATTTACGGTGAGATTTACTGCCTACCAGGTCATCAAAAGGACAGCTTGATATGCGTAATAGCAATATGCGCCCTTCTCCCAGCAAGAAAAAATGCAGCGACACGCCGACGCAAAAAATCGCCCGCCTGTTCGAACGCCTCAAAAAAGGCGATGCCGATTCCTGGGCAATGAACACCTGCGACAATCAAGCGGCAGGAAGAAAAGTCAGGGTTCTTCGAATTGCGGGGATGGGCATGGTAGTTGGTCTTTGTGGTTGGCTGGCCCGGTATGGCATTGATCAGGTTCCCTACTTGGGGCACGCGCCTGGACTGCTATTAGGTACCTTGTTACTCGTTTGGCTTGCCCCCAGGAAAAAAATCAACAACGACAGGAGCCTATAAAAATGGGCGCCGACTCACTGGCTGGCCTTGAATGGCTGTTCGGATTGTTTGACGGCGCACTCGACTTCCTGATCGTTGCGACTGCGCCTTTTTTTTCTGCCCTGGGTAAAAGTATCAATGCTTGGCTACCAGCAGTCGGCTTCATCGCCTTGATCATCGCGCTTATTCGCCTGCCTGCCGATGGCCCTTTCAAAGCAATTTTCAGCACAGCGGCGATTTTTCTGGTTATTACATACGGCCTCAGCCCGACCACCTTGACATTAACGGGCGGCTCTACGATTGAGGCCACTCATGGCCAACGGATAGCCTATTCCCTTGTGATGTCCTTCAATAGAACCTTGAATGCGACGCTTAGCAACACCATGGCGGAGATGCATGTTGACGGTGCCTTCATACCAACCTCTGCGCTGATTCAATACAGCGTTGAGCGTTCGGCTAATGAGTATGCGAATAGCGATTTGGCAAGGCTCATCCGTGACTACAACGGGCAGTGTTCGCCATCCCCACGCGCAATCAGGGACTATGCCGACGGAACCTCAATAGAGGCCTACCACGCCGTTGGGCTGTTAGGTGGTAGTGGACTGGGCATACCGGATGAAAAGATCAGTCGGATCGCGCAAATGAAAATCGCGGGCCAAGGCGCGAAAGAGATTATCGGCAGCATGCCTTGGACACAGATTCAAACAATGCAAAACATGGCTAATAGCATTCTGGATGCTGGCTCGGTACGAGACCGTCGAGCAGAGGGGATAAGCGCCTTAGAAAAAGATGCAAAACCGTTTGTAACCGCCAGAGCCTACGCGCTTCCCACTAGGGAATATTGGACGGCAATTGCTTCTGGCAACCCGGAATCAAATCCCAGTTACTTGAAGATAAGTGATGCCCCCGCCGAGCTAGCGACGAAGATGATAAACAATGTCGCAGCTTGGCAACCGGAGGAAGGAGGCAAGGGGGCAGCCTTAGGGTACGCCCCCAAAAACTGCGTCGAGGCTTACCAAGTCGCCCAGTTTGCCGCGGAGCAAGCCTACAACGGGCTAGTAGAAACCGGCAGCGTGAAAGCGTCAGGTGGTCAAAATGTCGATAGCGACACTGGCGTGTTAGCTGCTCAAAAAGCATGGATGCGTGTCCAGCAGGCGACGTTTGCGGGCGGAGAAAAGGTAGCCCCCAGCAGTCTGAATGCCATCATTTCTGGAACGATGTCTACCTGGCAAATGGGAAAAAACGCGGTCGCCTGGCTCGAACTGCAAACGTTACTTCCGATGTTTGTGGGGGCGATGGCTGGCATATTTTGGCTCGTTCTAATCACCGGACCAATTGCATTTCTACTATCGCCTTTACGTGGCTTCCACAGTTTGACGAGCTGGCTCTCTATGCTGGTCTTTCCCGTGCTATGTATTCTTTTCGCTCATCTCATCGCTGTGAGCTCGTCGGTGGTAATGAGCAGCGCGGCTCTGGCCCAAGCCGCATCTGCGGCAGGGTGGCAGGGTGGTGGTGCTGATATCGACATGGTGTACGGCATGATTCAGATGGTTTTTGGTGTGCTGTTATTAACTGCAACCTGGCTTGCCACCAAGCTCACCGGAGTTAGCGTCACAGCGATACTGGGTGCAGCCCGCGCTCAAGCGGTGACTGCACCTCAAGCGATGAAGGCAACGGCAGATTTAGTCACGTCGCTTTCCGGATATAAAAAAGCTGCACTTAAATTCGCCAGCCAGACTGGTCCGTCCGGTAAAAACAACGGAGGTGGTGGTGGCGGTGGGAGCGGCACCAAAGGCCGCGCGGTTGTTTTGAATCCTGCAGCACGGCAGAACACTCAAGGCTCCGACCGAGGTAGTTACAGCGGACCAAGCTTGAATCCAAAACGAGCGAGTATCGACAACTCGCGCCCGGCGAGCAACGCAAACAAGTTCGCCCAAGGACGGACTCCGCGCAGCCAGAAAACGAGGTCACCGAAAGATCATGATGATCAAACCTAATTTTGGGCTGCGTACTCGTCACACCCTGATTTCAGATCCCAAGATCGGAAACACGAAATAGCTACTGGCACACAAAACTCTCAGTAACGATGCGGGTTCCAGCAATCTATTGAGAGCCAATCATGGGCCTAACATTTGATGATTACCTAACTGCTGATTGGACCAAAACCTGGGATACCCCAGTAGATCTTCGATACATGTTTGATGCGCTCGCGCCATGGCCTGGATTGTGTTGGGTTTTGCGTGGCGACCCAGAGCATCTACGCCCTCAGCTGAGTGGCATCCCTGCGTTTGACTGGCAGGAACAGACACCTATTGAAGTACGGCTAGTAGAAACACCCGACATTGATGTTTTCACTTTCGCTCTGGTATTGGCTGAACTGAACAAGCGGAATCGACTAGATGCGCGACTGGAGGAGATACACCTGTGCTGGTACCAACGCTTGGTGGAACAACTTCCGGCTGCCACCGTCTCCTATGTGGGGAGCGCCTGACATGAACTCGACTCAAATTCGTGCTGTTTGGTTGGCCACCTTGCTCTTGAGCATTCCGCTGATCGCTGCCGTGCCGGTCTGGCCGAGCTTTCTAACAGGCCAACTGGCCTGGGGATCGCTGGCACTCCTCACGACTGCAACTGCCATATTCGTTTTGCGGAGCAGACAGGAAAAGCAATTAGCTAATGAGCTGTTCAGTGTTCTCATCGGCTTAGGAGCCGGGCTGATCGCATCGCAGATTTTCATTCACAGTTAGGACCTATCTATATGACACGAGCCAGAAATCCCCTTCGAGCAGTAGCTTTACTTTGCCCTGACCAAAAAGCTCGCGAAGCCTTGTTACGGGTTTTAGGCGAGACGATAGATGAGGCTCGACAAGCCGTTTCAAAATCAAGCTGGAGCCTACTACTCGAATCGGGCTTTCTTCAATTGGAACCAGCGCTGTCCGTCAGTAGCCAGTTGGTTGACTCTGACGCCGTTGAGAATTATGCAATCCGTGCCATAGCATTAATGACGAATCATGGGTCCGTTCGAGACTGTTTGCTGCACATCTTGGCAGAAACACAAGAGGTCGCTAGACAACAACTACTAGATAGCTGTTGGGGCGAATGCCTGTCATCAGATGTGTCCGTGCAACGAGCGAGATTCGCCCGTGAATTTGAGCTATCGGGGGTGATGTGAAGAGCTTCACACACGCCTTTGATGGCTTATTGACATGACCCAAAATTACAATACAGTGACTCCATGCAGCGTTAGTAGAGCAATAGAAGGAGCGTTCCACTCAACAAATGAAGGATGCTCAGGCTGCTGGATGAAGGGGAGGCAGATCTACGGACTGCCTCCCCTCGCCTATTATGTGTTGAAAAATCCTGCATTAACCTCAGGAAATGATCAAAAAAATTCGACATGGAGCTTCTGGCACGGATGAGCTGGGCTGAGCATTAACCACTCAGTAAATCAATGGAAATGAAAAACGCACTCAAAGAACATGATGTGGGCAGGCTTGTTCTTATCCATTGTCATGCTTAGCGGTTGTGGAGAGGACTACAACGGTATGTATCGGTCAATGGACGGAATTATCGGCCCCATGATCGTACTTTCGATAGATGGAAGTGAAGCCAAAGCGATAAGAATCGACCCCTTTCGCAAACTCATCCTGAATGAAGACAAATTTAGCGTTAAAGAAAAAGACGGAAAACTTTTTTAACTAATGTCAAAGGTAAAACATTCGTCTTTGCTCGTGCCTTGGATGAAAAAAATCTGGACTGCTTTAACTGTGGACTGGGCAGCGGCCTTCCCAATACGTGGCAGTTCTTCACCTTGCCAAAATAGCGCTCCCCAACTGACATCCAATTGAAAGACAAGTTAAAAGGAGACTTACGTTGAAATTAGCGAATTTCGTTTTAATTGCTTTTTTTACTACATGCATTGTGAACGCAAGCGAAGCAACTTTCGACGCGGATGGTGCCTATAAATATCGATCCTATGCTCCCCTTATGGACATGACTTTGCTGATCAAAGGAAACGGCGCTCATCTCATTGAAAGCTCGTCAACTGGGATTCGAGAGACAGATTTCGAGGTCGAGTACCCTGAGGGCAAAAAATATCTCTATTTGAATGATGCGCAGGGACAGCACTTCGCAAGTTTTGCCGAAGCAAAACCCATGTACCACGCCCTGCTCAGCTCAGGGTGGGGAAAGATGCCAAACGTGATTGGCCAAGGACTATGGTCAAAGGGGGTTGTTGTCGGCCAAGCAGAGGATTGCTGCGGAGAGAATGGTCCGAAGGATGGGGTATACGAAGCAACTGGATACAACCTTGACCATTTCGTACTGAAAATTGGGAAAGAAGGAAATGGTTCAATGATTTGGTCAAGCGCCGATCGCGAGAAGTTCGTCATTTTCGAAGGACGTCGAAAAAGCTCCTCACTAATCTGGACCGAGGTTTACACCGAAAACAACGTCAGAAAATACGGACAAACGTTGGCATTTGACGGGACCGATCCAAAAAAATTGACCTGTATCGACTGCACCCTGCAAGGTCGAAAATTACCGCAAACATGGGTATATCAACAGTCCTTTGGGAACTGATGCACTTCTGACAGGCTCATAAATTACTGCTTGTCAGTCCCCCTCTAAATGGACCAACCTACCCTCATAAGGGGAAGGTTGGCAGCTCGAACCTGCCCTGGGACACCATATAATCCGGGCCTCTCAAGACTTTTACCTGGCAGATCAGTTTAGCGGTGACAGCAGGGTGGCAGCAGTAGGCAAATGAAAGCCCCGCCGGGCAATGCTCAAGCGGTTTTTTTTATTCCAAACACTTTCGCGGCGAAGATTACCCATCTACCAATATGGTGGGTGTGAGCCCGCACGAGGCCGGGACCCTGGTGCGGAACAACTCGCCTCCTTCAATCCACGTATGGGTCGATTTTTTTACGCGTTACAGCAGCTGATCGGTCTGGAAGAAGTCGATTTTTGCCTGTCGCGACCGGCTGAAACCGACCCATAGTAGACAGTGACGCTGAGCCAGCCACTGGTACGTACCTGGGCGCAAGCGTATTGTTCGATGCGCTTTACCTCTCTTGGAAATCTTCAAAACCAAGAATAATGGCCTTTTAATACGGCTGACTTGCATCCAGAAGTTCGTACAGCTTCTTGAAAATCCGAGGAAAAGTCCTACGCTCAATCTGTCCAATGGTGGGCTTGTGTATCAACGGATTGGTTCACCGCGTAGTCAGAGGGCCTCACTATGCAAGAGTCAGGGCGTACTTTTTCTGCTTCCCATCTGCGCCCTCAGCGCCAGTCCCTTGCACTTGAGCCACGGATTCTGTTCGACGGCGCGGCAGCATCGGCAGCCACTGATCAGCATCACAGTGACCCTGCTGCTACCACCCCTGCCCCCGCTGAACCCGCCGTCCCTCACGCCACCCCGACCGAAGGTCATCCGGCTACCGAGCAAGCGCCTTCGGCTGCACGCACCCTGCTGGTACTCGATAGCCGAATCGAAAACCGCGATCAACTGCTCGCCCAGTTACCCGATAACGTCACGGCCATCGTGGTGAATGCCGGTGAAGATGGCTTGGCGGCGATTTCAGCAGCGCTGGCGCAGTTGGGTAAAGTGGATTCGATTCAGGTCATGTCCCACGGCGCCTCCGGGCAGTTCACCCTGGGCAATCGCACGATCACCTCTGACAACGTCGATCAGTTGAGCCAGATCCTCGAACAATGGCGTAACAATCTGACCCAAGGCTCGGATATCCTGCTCTACGGTTGCGATATCGGTGCCGGGTTGGCAGGCAAAACCCTGGTCACCGAGCTGGCGCGCTGGACCGGCGCCGATGTGGCCGCCTCCAGCAATGACACCGGCAGCACCAAGGCAGGCGGTGACTGGGCGCTGGAAACCAGGGTTGGCGATATCGACAAGGCCATCGCCCTCAGTAGCGCAGCAATGGCCAATTTCGATGGTTTACTGGCCGATGCCGCGCCCACCGTTAGTTTGCCCACCGCTGGCAGTGACGTTTTGTTGGGCGATCGCTTCACGTTTACCGTGAATTTCAGCAATACCTCGACCCAGACAGGCTTTGCACCGTTCATCAATCTGGCGTTACCCGCTACCGGCAAGGACGGCGACGACGGGGTCAACTTCATCTCCGCCAGCTATCTGGGCAACAACCTGATCAGCCATGTTGTGACATTTGACGCCAATGGCAACGCCACCCATCCTCTGGCCAAAGACGCCAATGGCAATTTCCTGATCATCAACGCCTCGACGTACGGCATGCGGGCCGGCGATAAACTCGTGGTGATCGAACTACCTTTCGCCAGCGTCACCAATCAACAGCCAGTGGTGCCAGTGCAGATCACAGCCAGCCTGAGCAATCTGGCCGACACCAACTTTTCCAATGGCAGCCCTGACCTGACCATCCGCGCCAGTGGTGGCTTCCAGTTCGGCAACGATGCGCTGGACAACCCGACCAACGACCCCAGCCTGATCGAAGCCGGCACCGCAGCGTTTGTGGTGCATCCGACCGTCATCACCTTCAACGAAACACTAAGCACGCCTGAAGGTGAAACCGCCACCGGGCCCAACTTTGGCCGTACGCTCACCGTGTCTGTAACCTCGGCGCCCGGTCAGACGCTTTCCAATGTGATCGTTACCCAGCCATTGCCGGACAACATCCAGGTCACCGCCATCACCCCCGGTGCCGGTGGCCGATTGACCTCGATCACCCTGCACGACGGCACGGTGGTGACCAATGCCGCGCAAATAGCCGTGTTGATCGCCGCCGATGACGTGTACATCAACTCCTTTACCGTGGTGTACGACAGCCTCACCGGCAAGACCGATACCGTGGTGGCGTTCTATGTACCGGAAGTCGACGCCAATGGCCTGCCGATCATCAACCCGGTCACCGGCGACGCGGTGACCATCACCCTCGGGGCGCCAAGTGCGTCCGGCCAATGGGTGCCGCTCGACCCGAGGGACGTCACCGCACCAAACACCACCATCGACTTCAGCGGCACCGGCGTCACTACGGAATTCATCGCAAAATCGATCACGCTGATCAAAACCGCGACTTTGCAGACCGACATCGGACACGCCGGCATTACGCCTGGCGACACCCTGCAATACACCCTGAACCTGGCGATTTCCGACTACTTTGCCTTCGGCAAGGACTTCTTCAATGAAGGCCAGTTGATCGTGCGCGACCAACTCAGTGACGGCCAGACCCTCACCGGCACACCGACCCTGACCGTCACCATCAACGGCGTTACCCAAACCATTACGCTGGTCACCACCGTGGTCACCAACGCCGACGGCAGCACCTCAATGGCGTTCGATATCGCCCAGTCACTGCGCAATGCATTTTCCAACATCCGCGGCTGGCTCAATGGCGACCTGGCGTTCGATGACACACTGCAAGGCGCAGTGCTGGCGGTGCTTAGCTATTCGGCCGTTGTCGGCCAAACCTACAAACCGCCTTCGGGCAACCCGCATCCGGACATCAACGAAGGTGATGAGCTGGGCAACACGGCCATCGTCGACGGCACCCTGCTGCTGGATTTCTTCAACCTCACAGGCGAGAGTGAAACCGACAACTCAGCGACCACTAGCGTGATTCCCACCAGCAACGTCGATATCAATCTGGTGGAAGTCAACAACGGTACGCCGCCAGCCAGCGGTGAATTGCGCCCCGGCGATGAGGTGACTTTCGAACTCAGCTACGACCTGGTCACGGGCGACTACGAACAATTCAAACTGACTGCCTATCTGCCACTGCCTTTGTTCGATGTCACCGGCGTGACCTGGGCCAATGGCAGCGATGTCGGGCAGTGGGAGCTTGGCCCCGGCAACACCAATGCCGGTGGCGTGGTGAGCGTCTTCAGCGGCCCGGGCAACTCGCTGGTGTTCGATTTCGGCAGTTTCGCCACGGCTGCCACCACCGGCAGTCGCATCGTCATCCGCTTTACCGTACGGGTTGGCGACCAACCGTTTGGTGACCAACGCTCGCTGGATGTGTTGGCGCAATCGAGCCAGCAAACCACCCTCACCGACCGCACGCTGATTTCATCCGACGTGGTCGCCATTGTCTCCGTGGCCGAACCGGTGCTGAACATCAAGCATGGCGTGGTATCCGGCTCCAACGGCACTGTCAGCAACACCACCGGCAGCTGGAACCCTCCAGGCACCAGCGGCGTGCCGTTCAACGGCAGCGTCACCGACCTTGCCGCCGTGGACGGCAACATCATCAACATCGACGGCGGCGACAGCCTGCGGCTGGTCACGGCGATTGAAAACACTGGCGGCGGCGGAGCCTACGATGTCAGCACCAGCATCACCCTGCCCTCCGGCCTGAGCTTCGTTGGCGGCAGCCTGGCGGCGGCGAACCTGCAGATTTATCGTGGCGACGGAACGTTGCTGGTGCTGGGCACCGATTACAGCGTGACCGGCAACCAGATCACCTTCCTCGATGCCGGTGGTCAAGCGACCCTCCTCGCCGGGCGCAGCGGCACCACCGCCGACAACAGCGGCGCCAATGTGGTGGTCATCAGTTACGACGTGGTAGTCAGCGCCACGATCGAAGCCAGCCGCACCCTGCAATCCACCGCGACCTTGAGTAACTACGCCAGCGTCAACGGCGGCACCGATTTCACACCGGTCGACCTGACCGACCTGGCCAACCAGCAAGTCGCGGCGCCCGTCATCACTAAAGTCTTTGCCGACGGCACGCTGGACAACGGCGACTCCAGTGCCACTCACACCACCGGTAGCGACCTGGTGGTCGGCGAAAGCATGCGCTACGACATCGTGGTCACCCTGCCGGAAGGCACCACACAGACTCTGCGCATCGATGATCTGATCCCGCCGGGCATGCGTCTGGACACAACGTTCAATAACGGGCTGGGTTATCAGATCATCACCACCACCGCAGACAGTGGCGCGTTGACCGCCAACTTTGCCGGCAGCGTTCTGATCAGCGGTTTCACCGGTGTCGGCGGCACGGTAGGCGCCGATGGCGTAGATGCGCGCTGGACATTCAGTGTGTCCAGCGTCTCGGCCGACAATCAGACCGGCAACAACACGTTCGTGATTCGCCTGCAACTGGTGGCCAACAACGTCATCAGCAACCAGGCCAATGTCTCGCTGCAAAACAACGCGCAATTGACCTTCAGCGACCCGGACAGCGACACCCCCAACGGCAACGTTGCAGTGGATCGCAATGTCGGCGTCAGCGGTGGCCTGCCCACGGTAATCGTGCGTGAACCGACCTTGCAGGTCACTCAGGTGCTGACCTCCACCTCCGGCCTGGGAGGCTATGACCAGGGCGACACCGTCAGCTTCACCATCACCATCAGCAACGGCAGTGGCGGCAGCGACTTCAACGCCTTCGACATCACGTTCCTCGACAACCTGCCGAGCCAACTCAGTGGTCTGACGCTGACGGGTGTGCTGTACCAGAATGGCGCCACCAACAATGGCGGCGTGGATTTCGAGCTGGTCGGTGGCCAGTTGCGTACCGTCAACGGTGCCAACATCGACATCGCCAAGGGCGGCAGCATTGTCCTGAGCATTACCGGCGTGGTGAATGCCACGGCGGCCTCGCAGTCCAATTTCGCCAACGTGGCGAACGTGCAATGGACCAGTCTGGATGGAACACAGGCAGGCGAACGTACCGGTGTCGATGGCCAGCTCAACGGCGGCACCCTCAACGATTACCGCAATTTTTCGACCCTGATCGTGCCGGTGGCTCAAGCCATTCAGATCTCCCGGGTTGGCGGGTTGCCGGACACAACGGCCCCAGCCCCGACCACAGCGCCTGTGGAGCAGGTGACCGTGGGTGAAGTCATCCGTTATCGGGTCGTGGTACTGGTGCCCGAAGGCAATAACCCCAACTATCAGATCCAGATCACCCTGGCCAACGGCTTGCAGTTCATCTCCCCGGACGCACTGGTCAATGCCTTGCGCATCGCGTTCATTTCCAATGGCGGGTTGACCAGCGACGCCAACCTGATAGTCGGCGGCACCCTCAATGTCGACGGCAACGAAAACAGCCCTGAAGCCTTGCCGATTACCGCTGACCTTTCGGGACTGGCGCCCAACGGCGTGTTCGATCCGAGTCGCCTGACCATCGTGACCAATCCCGATGGCACGCAGACCGTGACTTTCAATCTTGGCAACGTGGTCAATGGCAACGGTAACGATGATGACCTGGAAGGCATCTCCATCGAGTTCAACGTGCGGGTCACCAACGTGGCCAGCAACATTGCCGGTGCGCAGCTTGGCGTCTCGGCTCTGGAAATCGTCAACGGCGCCGGTCGCGCGAGCAGCAATACGATTGTCGAAAACATTGTTGAACCGAGCTTCAGTGGCCTGGATAAAACCATTGTGGCCTTCGACCCGAACCCGAGCGGCACCACTGGCAGCGCCACGGTGCAACTGAGTTTTACCCAGAACGGTGGCTTGCCGGCGTTCGACGCGCAAATCAGTGACAGCTTCGCCGGTGGCAGCAATTACACGTTGGTCAGCGTAACCATAAATGGCACGACTTTCGGCCCAGGCAACTTGCCCGCAGGGGTCAGCTTCAGCACCACGGGCGGGGTGAGCGTCAACTTCGATCAGCTGGATGTCGGTGCGCAGATCCAAGTGCGCTATCAAGTCACCTTGCCCAATGCCTCGATCGTCGCCAGCAGCAATGCGACCCTGACCTGGAGCAGCCTGCCCGAGGATTTCACCAGTTGGGGCGGCAACAGCGTCGGCACCGATGGCGCCGTCGACGGTGAACGTACGGGCAGCACCGTCGGACCGAACCAGTACATCCTGCGCGACAACGCCGGACTCGGCGTTATCAGCGGCACCTTGTGGAACGACACCGCTTCGCCGACGGCCAGTGCGACACCCGACGGAGCCGGCCTGGCCGGACAAACCGTGACCCTGACCTGGGCCGGCGCCGACGGAGTGCTGAGCACCACTGCCGACAACCTGATATTTACCACGGTCACCGACGCCAACGGCCAATACCATTTTGGCGTGCTGCCGCTGGGCGTGTTCCGTATCGATGTGCCGGCCGGTCTGGTCAGTTTCCCGCAACCGGTGGGCGATTTGCGCGTGAGGGTCGACAGCGATGCCGGCACCCTTGGTCAGGTCACCATCACCCTCGGCGACGCTGACACGCAAGCGGCCAATGCCGGTTACGTCGAACAGAACGACGCACCGGTCAACACCCTCCCCGGCACCCAGCAAGGTCAGGAAGACGTCGTGCTGAACATCGGCGGCATCAGCGTCGCCGATGTGGATGCCGACCGCGATCCGAACGTCAATGACCGCGCTGTCAGCATCATTTTGAGTGTGACCCACGGCACGCTGTTCCTTGACGCCACGGTGCCCGGCGTCACCGTCAGTGGCGCGAACACCGCCAACCTGACCCTGACCGGCAACCTCGCCGACATCAATACCGCTTTGGCCAGCCTGCGTTATCTGGGCAACGCAAACTTTAATGGCACCGACACATTGACCGTCCTCAGCAACGACCGAGGCAACTACGGTGATGCCGATGGCGACGGCTTACCCGGTACGGCAGCAGACGCACTGACCGACACCGACACCTTGCAAATCATCCTCGAAGCGGTGAATGACACGCCGGTCGCGGTCGCCGACAGCGCCACGGCGGTCGAGGCTGGCGGCACCAACAACACCGCCATCGGCGTCGACCCACGGGGCAACGTGCTGACCAACGACACCGACGTGGACATCGCCACCAATGCCGACCAATTGCATGTCGTGTCGGTGGGAACGACGGGGTCCGGCATCCAGACCCCGGTCGTCGGCGTGCTGGTGATCTCCGGGCAATATGGGCAATTGCTGATCGGCAGCAATGGTTCCTATGAGTACGTGGTCGATAACAACAACCCGTTGGTACAGGCTTTGCGTCTGGCGGGCCAGACTCTGACCGATCGCTTTGACTACGTGGTCGGCGACCTTGAGGGCGCCACCTCCTCCGCTACCTTGACGGTGACGATCCAGGGCGCCAACGACACGCCTCAAGGCGTGGATGACAACGGTGTTGCCATAGAGGCCGGGGGCGTCGCCAACGGCACACCGGGCAGCGACGCCCCCGGCAACGTATTGACCAACGACACCGATGTAGACAGTGTTGCCAATGGCGAAACCAAGACCCTCACCGGCATTCGCCCCGTGGCGGAGGCCGGCACCGCGCCGTTTACTCCGGTTGCCGGCGCCACTGTAGTGACCGGGCTCTACGGCACCCTCACCATCAATCCCAATGGCTCTTATACCTACGTAATTGATAACAACAACGTCACGGTGCAACGCCTGAGTGCCGGGGAGCAATTGATCGAGTTCTTCAGCTACCGGGTCACCGATACCGGCGGGCTGGATGATGTCGCGCAATTGCGCATCGTGGTTCAGGGCGCCAATGACAACCCGGTGGCCAGCGACGACGCCGCCTCGGCGCAAGCCGCCTCCACCAATGGCACCGCCTCGGAAAGCAATCCGACCGGCAACGTCGTTCAGTTCCCGAGTCGTCCCGGCCCGATCACCCAGCCTGGCGGCAACGGTGTCGACCAGGACGTAGACGCCGCCGATCAGCCAAGCAGCCAGTTGCTGGTCAATGGCGTGATCAACAAAAGCGAGGCCGCGTACAACCCGGCTGTCGACGTCCTCAGTGGTGTCGCCACGGGTACGACTTCAGCCAACGGCACGCTGGTGGTCGGTCTGTACGGCACGCTGCGCATCGGCGCCGACGGTTCGTTCTTCTACGATGTCGACAGCACCAACGCTGCCGTCCAGGCACTGGCCCCAGGGCAGACCCTGACAGAATTCTTCACCTACCGGATCACCGATACCAAAGGGCTGACCGACACCGCGCAACTGGTGATCACCGTCCACGGCGTCAACGATCCACCCGTGGCGCAGAATGTGATTGCCGTCGCCACCGAAAAAGGTGGCATCAACAACGGCACGGCCGGTGTCGATCCTTCCGGCGATGTCACCGCCAATGCGACTGACCCCGATGGCGACCCGCTGACCGTGACCCTGATCAAGACGGGAGCCATTGGCGATCCCGGTACGCCGGTCGCGGTCAACGTCGGCGGTACGGTGGTTGTCGGTTTATACGGGACACTGACGATTTTTCCTGACGGCAGCTATTCCTACGCGGTCGACAACAACAATCCCGATGTTCAGGCTCTACGCCGCAGCACGGATTTGTTGTTGGAACGCTTCACTTTCACCATCAGCGATCAGGTCAACCCAACGCCGGAAATCGACTCGGCGGAAATCATCGTCCTGATCCGCGGCCAAAACGACAACCCGGTCGCCGCCGACGATGCCGCCACCGCCATCGAAGCGGGCGGTTTGAACAACAATCAGCCTGGCCAGGACCCCGTCGGCAACGTATTGACCAACGACAACGATGTCGACGGTGGCGAGGTGCCCGGCGACCTGCCCGCTCGTGATTACGGCGAAACCCGTGCCGTGTCGTCGGTTCGTACCGGCACTGAAGCCGGCAGCGGCACCGCCGGCACCTTGGGCAGCGAATTGCGCGGCACCTATGGCTGGCTGACCATGAACGCCGACGGCAGCTATAGCTACCGGCTCGACAACAGCATGGCTGCGGTCCAGGCCTTGCGCGTCGGCAACACGCTGATCGACAGCTTCAGCTACTCGGTAATCGACGCTGCCGCAGCCACCGACATCGCCACGCTGAACATCACCATCGAGGGCCGCAACGACACGCCGGTCGCGCAAAACGACGTCAACACTGCGATCGAGGCCGGTGGCCTGGGTAACGCCACACCGGGGCTCAACCCCAGCGGGAACGTGCTGACCAACGACAGCGACGTCGATGGCAATGGCGAAACGCTCAGCGTGATCGGGGTAAATCAAGGCGCTTCGGTCGGCGTCATCGGCAGCGGTTTCGCCGGTGCTTTCGGCACACTCACCCTCGGTGCCGACGGCAACTACACCTACGTGGTCAATAACAACAACCCGCAAGTCCAGGCCCTGCGCACCAATGCGGATGTGCTGTCCGAAACCTTCACCTACCAGATCCGCGACCTCGCCGGCGCCACCAGTACCGCCACGCTGACCATCACCCTTCGCGGCGCCAACGACAACCCGCTGGCGGTCGATGACAGCACGGTAGCCGTGGAGGCTGGCGGCACGGCCAACGGCACACCGGGCGTGAATCCCAGCGGCAACGTGTTGACCAACGACACCGACGTCGATGCCAGTGACAGCAAGACCGTCACCGATATCCGTACCGGCAGCGAAGCCGCTGGCGGCACGTTTACCACCCTCGGCACGGCCCAGACCCTCGCTGGTTTGTACGGCACCCTGACCATCAACGCCAATGGCACTTACAGTTACGTGGTCAACAACAACCTCGCCGCCGTGCAGGCACTCAAGGTCGGCGATTCGCTGGTGGAAACCTTTACCTACCGGATGCGCGACACCGTGGGTGCCACCGACATCGCACAACTGAGCATCCGCATCGATGGTGCCTGGGATGCGCCAGTGGCCACCAACGATACGGTCATCGCAGTCGCCGATGACGGCTCCGGAAACGGCGTCAACCCGAGCAGCAATGTCTTGCCCAACGACACCGATGTCGATCAGGGCGACAGCCTGCAAGTTACCGGTATCCGATCCGGTACCGAAGCGGCAGGCGGTACGCTCAGCGGTGTGACGACGGGCACAAACAACAGCAACGGTACCTTGATCAACGGGCTCTACGGACAATTGATCATCGGTACCGACGGGACCTTCACCTACAACCTCGACTCCAATAACCCGACCGTCCTGGCTCTGGGGCCGCTGCAGTTCCTCAACGAACGGTTCACCTATCAGGTCGCCGACCGTGGCGGGCAAAACGATCTGGCGGAGATCCACATCATCATCCGCGGGCGCAACACGGCGCCGATCCCTGCTCCCGATACGGCGACGGCTGTCGAGGCCGGCGGGATCAACAACAGTCAGGCGGGCATCGACCCTGGCGGCAACGTGCTGGATAACGACACCGACAACGAAGGCGACGCCCTGCACATCATCGGAATTCGTACGGGCGGTGTGGCTGACACCGGCACGGTCGGTTCCGTGGGCACGGCGTTGCGCGGGCTTTATGGTGATCTCGTCATCAATGCCGATGGCAGCTACACCTACACCGTCGATAACAGCCTCGCCGTGGTGCAGGCCCTGCGTCAGAGCGGCCAGACCCTCAACGAAGTGTTCAGCTACACCGTGGTCGATTTCTGGGGCGCCACCAGCCTCGCCGAGTTAAACATCACCGTCGATGGCCGCAATGACACACCTGCCGCCCAGGACGACGGCTCGACTGCACTCGAAGCCGGCGGCGTCGCCAACGGCACACCGGGCACCAATGCCACCGGCAATGTGCTGACCAACGATAACGACGTCGACAGCGTGGCCAATGGCGAAAGCAAACAGGTCTTGAGTGTCACCAGCGAAAACGGTCAGTCCAGTGGTGCCGGGCAAGTGCTGGTCGGACGTTACGGGCAACTGGTGCTCAACGCCGATGGCAGCTACACCTACCTGATCGACAACAGCAACCCGACGGTTCAAGCCTTGCGCACTGCTGGTGAAACGCTCAGCGAAACCTTCACCTACCGCATGGCCGATACGGCGGGTGCGACTTCCGATGCGCGTTTGACTGTGGTCATTCAGGGCGCCAACGATGCTCCGGTGGCGCAAAACGACAGCGTCACAGCCAGCGACCAGACACCCGCACCGCAAGCTACCGGCAACGTGCTGCCCAATGACGGCGATTTGGATACCAACGACAACCTGCAAGTGGTGGCGGTGCGTACCGGTGCCGAAAATGGTTCCGGCACGACAGGCGTGATTGGCCAGCCCATCATCGGTCTCTACGGCACCCTGGTGCTCAACGCCGATGGCAGCTTCACTTACACCATCGACCAGAACAATCCGCAGGTGTTGGCAGCGGCCGGCCTGGGCCTGGTTCTGCAGGACGTGTTCACTTACACCATCAATGACCTCAACGGCGCCAGCGACCAGGCTGAACTGGTGATTAACCTGGACATCGCCACACCGTTTATTCCGGCGCCGCAAGGCAACTTCTTCGACCGCGATCCGAACAACCGCAACGGTAACCTGCTGCTGCCCGACCCGCTTCCGGCCATCTTCGTGACGCCCGTGGTCGAGCGTGCCGCGCAGGTCAATGAACTCTCGACCTGGGGCGTCGATGGCAGCAATTTGCGACTGGCAGCCGTCGGCGAATTCAACAGCGAATCGCTGGGCAACGGGTTGGGCGTGGTGCCTGGACAGTTCGTCGCCCAGGCAGTACGCGAGAGCCGGGTCGAAAGCGACCTTGATTTGCTGTGGATCCTGGGTCGCCAGGGCCGTACCAGCCTGACGGCCGATGGCCTGTTGAGTGACCCGTCGCTGTTTGCCACCGACGCTGCGGACATGATCCGTGGCCCGGCACAGACTCAAGCAAGCCCCGAGCAGCGTCCGGCGCCACGGGGTTTCAGCGCCCAGTTGCGCAATGCCGCCGAACGCCTGCGACCAGGCGGACGGGGAAACTGAAGTGCTCGACCCGAATAATTTCCAAGAATACAAAGGACTGAACATGCGGAAAAACGCGACCAGGTTTCTCAGTACCGCCCTCGCCTCTGCTGTGCTGCTCAGCGCTTGCTCATCGCTGGAGCCCAAGCCCTCCACCGACGAAGAAAACCGTCAGCGCATCATTGCCGACCAGTCACGCATGTATTCCGGCCAGGAACCTGTCACCGCGCCGATCACCTTTTACGAAGCCGCCGCCCGGGCATTAAAGTACAACCTCGACTATCGACTCAAACTGATGGAAAGCGCGCTGGCGTCGGATCTGCGTGACGTGTCCAGCCATGAAATGCTGCCACGACTGGTCGCCTCGGCTGGGTATGCCGGGCGCAACAATGACTCCGGCGGCACGTCGATCGGCATCGAAGACCGCCAGGTCAGCTTGCGGCCATCGACCTCCGAAGAGCGCTATCGCGAACTGTATGGCCTGGGCCTGAGCTGGAGCCTGCTGGATTTCGGCGTGGCTTATTATCGCACGCAGCAAAAGTCCGATCAGATCCTGATGGCCGAAGAGCGGCGACGCAAAGTCGCGCAAAACGTTCTGCAAGACGTGCGCAACGCCTACTGGCGTGCACTCGGTGCGCAACGGCTTATGCCGGAAGTGGACAAGCTGTTGATGCGTACCCACACCGCACTGACCTCTGCCCGGGAAGCTGAGCAACGCGGCCTGTTGCCACGTCAGGAAATACTCGCCTACCAACGCGCGTTGCTGGATTCGATCTATTTGCTGACCGTGCGCCGCCAGGACCTGGAATTTGCCCAGGCCGAACTCGCCGCGCTGATGTCGCTGCCACCGGGTTCGAAAATGGTCCTGGCCGACATGCCTGATCCGCCGTTGCCGGAAGTGCAGCAAAGCATGGCGCAGCTGGAACAGCTATCCATGGAACATCGCCCGGAAATCATGGAGGAGTGGTATCGCAAACGGGTCAACCAGAAAGACCTGGACATCGCCAAGGCGCAGCTATGGCCGAACGTCAGCGTGGATTTTGGCTACAAGTACGATTCCAACAAATACCTCTACAACAGCGACTGGATGGGCACCGGTCTGCAAGTGTCGATGAACCTGTTGCGCTTGCTGCAATTACCGTCACTCAACGCGGCGGAGAAATCCCAGAACGAAACCGACGATACCCGGCGCGTAGCGCTGTCCATGGCGATCCTGACTCAGGTACGGGTCGGTACGCTACGTTATCAATTGGCGCGTCAGGAAGTTGCGTTCGCAGAGGACAGTCTGCGGGTCGATCGCAGCCTGCTCGATTACGCCCAGGCCGCAAAAACCGGGGCCTTGGGTTCAGAACTGGAAGTGATTCGCTCCGAAGGTCGCTTCCTGCTGTCGCGTTACCAGCGTGAAGCGGCGTTCTCCAGTGCTCAGGCCGCATGGGGACGCTTGTACAACTCCGTGGGCCTGGACGTCCTGCCGACTGAAATCTCGAAACACGACATCAAGACCCTGTCCCGGGAAATCCAGCGCACATTGAACGAACAAGAACAACAACGTCTGCTCATCACTCAGCAAGGAATGCCGAATGCGCAAAACCGCCCTTGAGTCCCGTGTAGGGGCCCTGTTGTTGGCCTGTCTGATCCTGTCCGTCAATGCCGATGACACGCCATCGGCCCCGTCGCTGGAAAGCGCCAGCGCCATTCGCGTCCTGCTTGCCGCTGAACTGGAAACCACTTTATCGAGCCAGATGAGCGGGACCCTGGGTGAACTGAAAACCGGTTTTGGCGAGCAGGTGAAAAAAGCCGAGGTTCTGGCCCGATTCAACTGCAACGAAGCCGAGGCCCGGAGCAAAGTGGCCGTCGCCGAACTGGCCATGGCCAGACAGAACCTGGAGGCGAAAAAACAGCTGCGTCAGCTCAATGCCGTCGGCGATATCGAGGTCTCGATGGCCAACACCGAAGTTCAGAAAGCCGACGGTGCCCGCGCCATGGGCGTCTCTCAGAGTGGCTACTGCCAGGTCCTTGCACCGTTTTCCGGGCGGGTAGCCAAGGTGTACGTCAAACCGTACCAGACCGTCACGGCCGGTACGCCGTTGTTCGATCTGGTCAGTGACGGCGCCTTGAAGGTGCGCCTGAACGTTCCGTCCAACCTGCTGAAATCCCTCAAGCCGGGCTTGCCGTTGCAGGTAAGCATTTATGAAACCGGCAAAACCTACCCGGCCCACGTCAGCGCGATCAATTCACGGGTCGATGCGGTGGCCCAGACTGTCGAGCTGGAAGCGCAGCTCGATGAAAAATTCCCTGACCTCATGGCCGGCATGAGCGGCACGGCACGTTTCAACCAGGACAATGCCCAGCAGACCAATGCTAAGCAAAACAGTCTCCAGCCATGACGATGAACGAGCCCCTGCCCCACCCTCACCTGCTGCTCGAACTCGACGCCCTGCGTGACAAGGCGATGGCGGCCGACTCGCTGAATGCTCTGGCGTTCAGCATGGCCAATGATTTGTATCCGTTGCTCGCCTTCCATCAGGCGCTGGTATTTGCCCAGCGTGAATCGTCCCTGGAACTGTTGAACGTGTCCGGCCTGTCCCGGCCCAGCGAAGACTCGCCGTATCTGGTGTGGCTACGGCGTGCCAGTCGTTGGGTCACTACACAGATACCCGATGGCGAGCCGGTCTGGCTGACCCAGGACAGCAGCAATCCGCCGGCGGATATTGCCGAAGGCTGGGGTGAATGGTGGCCGTCAGGATTGTGGTGCGTACCGGTGCAAGACCGAGACGAGCAGCGACTGGGGATACTGGTCCTGTTGCTGGATCAGGAACCGCCTGCCGTTTTGTGGCAGCACCTCAAAGGTCTGGTCAACACCTGGGGCTACTGCTGGATGGCATTGACCCGGCGTCGGCGTTTCAATCGCTGGCGTCTCAATCGCAGACAATTGTTGCTCGGCATGTTGGTATTGGGCGCCCTGCTTTTGCTGCCGGTTCGGCAAACTGCATTGGCGCCCACGGAAATCGTCTCCCGTCAGGCGCAGATCATCAGTTCGCCCATCGACGGGGTGATCGAAAAAATTCAGGTCCGCCCCAATCAACCTGTAGACGCCGGTACGCCATTGTTCTCGCTGGACGAAACCACTCTGCGCAGCCGCGCCGAAGTGCTGGGCAAGGAAGTCGCCGTGGCTGATGCCGAATTACAGGCTGCCAGCCAACGGGCCTTTGACAACCCGCAAAGCAAAAGCGAACTGACCCTGCTTGAGGGCCGAGCCCAGCAACGCCGAGCCGAACTGGCGGCGGTGCAGGCCCAGCTCAAACGCACCAAAGTGCTGGCGCCACGGGGCGGTGTCGCGGTGTTCAGCGATCCCAATGACTGGTTGGGCAAACCGGTGGTCACCGGCGAACGCATCATGCAGGTAGCCGACCCGACTCAACCGGCGATGCTGATTCAGCTGGCCGTCGCCGATGCCATCGCCCTGGAACCGGGCGCCGAAGTGACGTTGTTCCTCACTGCGTACCCGCTGACCCCGCTCAAGGGCAAGATCCTCGAAACCAGTTACCAGGCGCGCCCCAGCGATGAAGGCGTGGTCGCTTATCGCCTGCTGGCGAGTATCGACGGCACACCGGAGCATGCACGCCTCGGCCTGCACGGCACCGCCAAACTCTATGGCGGGCGAGTGATGCTCGGTTACTACTTGCTGCGCCGACCACTGGCGACGCTGCGGGCGTGGAGTGGCTGGTGATGCTTGATCCGGCCGACCTGCCCCTGCCACCGCTGCGTGAGGATCTGCGTCTGAGCGAGGCCGCCCACGGCAGCAACGGTGAACCGGCCTGGGTCATTCAGGACACGGTGATCAACCGTTTCTACCGCATCGGCTGGCTGGAGTTCGAGTGCCTGCTGCGCTGGGGTCAATCACCCCGGCAAATCAGCCAGCAGATCGCCGAACGCACCGCGCTCAAACCGGATGTCGAACAGATCCTCGACTTCCGCCAGTTCCTCGAACAGCACCAGTTACTCCGAGCCGGTCCAGCCGCAATGGCGCGGCTCCAGGCCAAAGGTGAAGAAGGCAGTTGGCTGAGCTGGCGCTGGTGGTTGCACCATTACCTGTTTTTCCGCATACCGCTGCTGCGCCCGCAACAGCCGCTGCAACATCTGGCCCGAGCGCTGGGCTGGCTGTTTCACCCGCTCACCGGGCTGTTGGTGTTTTGCCTGAGTTTGATCGGGGTGATTCTGGTCTTGCAACAATGGGACACCTTTACCCACGCCGTGGTTGAGTCGTTCTCCACTGAAGGCCTTTTTAGCTTTGCTCTGGCGCTGATCGTCGCCAAAACCCTGCATGAACTCGGACATGCGCTGGTCGCGACGCGCCTGGGATTACGAGTCGGGCACATGGGTATCGCGTTCGTGGTGCTGTGGCCGATGCTCTACACCGATACCGGCGAGAGTTGGAAGCTCAGTCGTTCACGGCAACGCCTGGCGATTGCTTCAGCCGGGATCGTCACCGAACTGTCCCTGGCCGGGCTCTCGACCCTGGGTTGGGCCTTGTGCGATCCGGGTGCACTGCGCAATGCCCTGCTCTATCTGGCGACCACCAGCTGGTTGCTGTCATTGGCGCTCAACGCCAGTCCGTTTATGCGTTTTGACGGTTACTTCATCCTTTCGGATTTGCTGGACTTCCCCAACCTGCATGAACGCGCCTCCGCATTGGCGCGGGTTACGCTGCGACGCAATCTGTTGGGTTTACAGGAAGACTGGCCAGAGTCATTCCCAACCGGTCAGCGTCGACTGCTGGTGACGTTCGCGATCATCACCTGGCTGTATCGGCTGGTGCTGTTTCTCGGGATCGCATTGGCGGTCTACCTGTTCTTCTTCAAATTGCTGGGGATCATCCTGTTCATGGTCGAACTCTCCTGGTTTATCGCCATGCCGGTGGTGCGCGAATTGAATCACTGGTGGCAACACCGCGCAGCCGTTCCGGGGCGGCGCAAAATGCTGTTCTACACAGTGTTGGCGGTGATTCTGGCGGGACTGGCGATTCCCTGGCGAACGCAAATCGATGCGGTCGGTGTGGCCCGCGCCGAACATCAGCTGCGGGTCTATGCGCCCTACCCGGCACGCTTGCAATCGATCCACGCCGATGGTCCCGTCAACGCCGGGGAAACCCTGATCGTCCTCGACGAGCCCGACATCGCCTCGCGCGTGCTCAGCAGCGAAGCCAATGCCCGCAGTTATGAAGCGCGTTTGTCCGGATTGTTGGCCGATCCCGGTGGCCTGGCGGAAGACGCGGTTACCCGCCAACGCCTGAACGTGCAATTCGAAGAAGCCCGGGCGGCGCGCTCGGAAATCGCCCGGCTCAACCTGCAAACGCCATTTGCCGGGTTATGGCTGGACGTCAATCCCGACTGGAAGCCTGGCCAATGGGTGGGCCGTCAGGAATCTCTGGGGATGTTGATCGATCCGCGCAGCTGGCAAGTGGATGCCTATGTTGCCCAGGACCAGGTGCACCGCATGGCCACCGGCGATCGCGTGCGGTTCTACCCCGACGGCCAGACTACCCCGCTCAGCGGTCACGTCTTGCAGATCGGCAGCACCCGCGCCAGCCAGCTCTCGCACCGTATGTTGGCATCACGCTTCGGCGGCCCAATACCGATTACCACAGCAGAACACGCAGTGGTGCCAAGCACGGCGCTGTTTCAGGTACTGATCCAACTGGACGAACCGCTGCCAAGCCTGAGGGAAACCCGAGGGCATCTGAAAATCGAGGGTGAGCGGCGTAGTTTGCTGGCCGATGGTGCGACGCATTTGCTGGCGGTGTTCATGCGCGAGAGTGGTTTCTGATGGCGCGGCGCTCCGACAGTTGACCGTGCTCCCACTTACCCCGCCACCACAAAAATGATAATCGGCCCACACACCGCCAGCAGCACATTGGAAATCGCATAACACACGGTAAAGCCAATCACCGGCGTGTTGCTGCCGGATTGCTCAATGATCTTGTTCATCGATGCGGCTTCGGTCTGTGCACCCGCCAGGGCGCCGAACAGGATCATCGGGTGCAGGCGCAGCACGTAGCGGCCGAAGTACAGCGCCACCAGCGGCGGCAAGATGGTTACCACGGCGCCGGATAGCAGCAACGCCAGACCTTGTTCTTTCATGGCCGCGAATGCCGCCGGTCCGGCCAGCAGGCCGACCACAGCACCGAACGCAGTCAAGCCAAATTCGGAGAACGCCCATTGCGCGGCCGGTGGCAATGCGCCGATTTCCGGGTGCCGTGAGTTGTACCAACCGATCACCAGTGCGGCGACCAGCACACCGCCACCAATACCAAGCTCCACCGGGATCATGCCGATGTGCGTAGACAGCAACCCCAACAATGAGCCCAGCACCATCCCCAGCGTGTGCACGGCGATATCGCTTTTGTAGTTGTTTTCACGAATCCGTCCCAGGCGTTTGGCCAGGGCCTCGACGCTGGCGGTGCGGCCGGTCAGGGTCAGCACGTCGCCCCGGCGCAGCACGGTATTGGGCAGCAGCGGCAGTTCGTAGCCCTGGCGGGTGATGGTGTTGATGAAGCAGCCTAGGCGCCGGGTATTTTCCAGGCGGGATTTGGCCTGTTTGATTGTCTTGCCGGCGAACTCCGGCGAGGTCAGGACGAGGTCGACCTGACGGGTCGGAAACGACAGCGATTCAATATGATCGATTTCCGGCCCCACCCACTGCGAGAGTGGGCCGACCGCTTCGCGCAAGGCGTAGACGCCAATGATGTCGCCGGCCTTGAGGGTGAACCCTTCATCGCGTTCGATGATTTGGCCGGCGCGCACCACCCGCTCAACCGTCAGCGACTCGTGCTGGCTTTCAAGTTCAGTAATCTGCAAGCCGTCCGCAGGCCCATTGGCCGCCACCTGATGCGCCCGCACGACAATGCGCGTGTACGGCACGGTGATCGCCTCTTCTTCCTTGGCAATCCCCAACTCAAGCTCCAGTTCCCGGGCCGACGCCTTGAGATCAACCCCCAGCAATTTCGGGGCAATGCTGCCGACAAAGACAATCAAGCCGATGGTGCCGAACAGGTAGGTAATCGCGTAGGCAATTGCCATATGGCTATTGAGTTCGGCTTTGGCAGCGGTGTCGATCGCCAGTTGATTGATCGCACTGGTGGCGGTGCCCATGATCGCCGTGTCGGTCAGCGCCCCGGCGCCAAGGCCAGCGGTGAAGCCGGCGTCAAAGTCGAAGATCGCGTTCATCAGCAAAATCGAACCCAGCGCCGTCGCGCACAACACTACCGACAACAGCACCAGTTTCAGCGTGCCACGATTGAGGCTGCCGAAAAACTCCGGCCCGCTCTTGAAACCGACCGCGTAGATGAACATCACAAAAAACACTGACTTCAATCCGGTCGGCACTTCCAGGCCGATCTGACCGATCAGCAGCCCCATCAACAACGCCCCGGCGACCGAGCCGAGATGAAAGCTGCCAATGTGGATGCGGCCCACGAACACGCCCAGCGCAATGGCCAGGAACACCGCAATTTCTGGGTCGGTCCGCAAGGCATGGAGCAGAAACTCGAGCATGGTGCGGTCTCCCTTTCAGTGCGATCAAAGATCCTTCGGTTCTTGCGCTGGCGCTGTGTACCACTTGTCCCTGGGCACCCTTTTCTCTTCGTTCGGATCACCCAAATAGTGCGGCGACATGATCTGCACGCCGTACTCGTTGAACACATCCTGGATGTTGGCGTGCAGCATGCTCAGCAGCACGGCGCGCGGCCGAGGCTGGCTTGGAATGGCCTGAGCCACCAGCCGGTACTCAGGGTAGAAATCCGACAGCGCGGTCTGGAACACCTGGGCCGGCGGCACTTCGAGAATCCCAGGCGTGCGTTGGGCCGCTTCCAGCAGCATCGCTTCTACTTGCCGCCATGGCGTGTCGTAGCCGATGGTCACCACGGTGTCGACCACATAGCCGGGGCCTTGCACCGTGCGCGAGTAGTTTTTGGTGACCGTGCCGGTAATCATTGAATTTGGCAGCGTCAGCACTTCCCCGAGACCGGTGCGAATGCTGGTGGTGAACATGCCGAGTTCGGTGACCGTGCCTTCATAGTCGCCAATGCGCACGAATTCACCGGGGCGCAGAGTTCGGGTGTAGGTCAGGATCAGGCCCGCCGCTGCCTGCCCCACCACACTGGTGGCTCCGAGGGAGATCATCAGGCCGATCAACACCGACAACCCCTTAAACGCGTCGGTGCCCGCGCCAGGCAGATAGGGATAAGCCATGGCCAACGCAAACAACCAGATCGCCAGCGAGGTCAAGCGCTGGGTCGGTTGCAGGGTTTCATGGTTCAGCCAGCTCAGGGTGCCTGGCATGGCCATGCGTCGCAGGATCCGGCGGGTAAACGCCGTGGCACCCCGGGCAATGAAGAAGATCGCTACCGCAACGCCCAGGCCCGGTATTGCACCGACGATGCCCTGGAGCAGATAACCGGCGACCTCCATCAGATAGTTGTTCAGACTCTCGCCCCAAGGCCGGGTATAGGGGAAACGCGAAAGGACAAACCCCAACCATTCGTAGGTGAGCAGCAAAACGACCAGCCAGCGCAGCAGCCCCAGCAAGCGACTGACCAGCGGATACAGGTAATTGGCGTCGATCACCTGCACCCGCCCTACTTTCAGCGCCTGGGTGTGCCGATGCATCAAGTCAGGCAGTTTCTTCAGCAAGCGGCGACGCAGATACGCCATGCCCCAAAGCAACGCAATGTAGATACCCGTGGCCAGCGCCGCAGCGCCCAGTGACCGGAGAATCAGGCGCAGGCTGCGCGCTTCCTGGGTTTCGGCTACCACCTGACGCAACTTGTCGGCCGCGCTTTCGGCCGCTAGCTGGACCGATTCGAATTCAGTGGCATCGACATCTTTAGGGGAAACGATAAAGGCGCGCTTCGAGCCCAGCAGCACCAGATAACTGTTTTGAATGGTATCAAGGCTGACTCGCAGATCATCCGCATCATCCAGTGCTTCATTAATCGCTGTTTTCGCGCGTTTGACCCGAACTTCCGGCGCCTCACCGAGTAAAGCGGCGCGGAAAACCATGATGCTTCGATTGGCGATTTTCAGTTCGGCGGAAGGTTGCTCAACCGGTGCGGGGGTGTCCTCCGCGAACAGAAGAACTGACCAGAACATCCCGAAAACAGTAAAAATTACAGCGAGCAACCTGCTCAGCATGCGTCAGTTCCTTAGGTCACAAAATCAGGTCCAGGGTACGTAACGCAGCGTAGTTCAGCGATGAACGGTTGTCAGATTTCAACGGACGGCGGCTGTGCGGCCCGCCAGTTTCGCGGCGAAAGCCCTGTCCATAGCTTGAAATGCCGGCTGAACACCGACACGTCGGCATAACCCAGATTCAATGCCAGGTCGGTGATGCTGGTTTTGTCCCGCAGCAGGTTCTGCTTGGCGATTTCCAGCCGGGTTTCCTGAAGCAACTGACTGAAACTGCTGCCTTCCGCTTGCAAGCGTTTCTGCAACACCCGAGGTTGCAGCCCCAACGAACTGCTGACTGCCTCAATGCCACATTCACCGGTATGCAGCAGGCTGCCGATCAAATGGCAGACCTGCGCCTTGAGGTTGTCCGGGTACTGGGTCTTGAGCAACTGCATGCGATGCACCAAGTGCTCACGCATCAATTCTTCGTTGGCCAGTGGCGAACGCTTAAGGAACTCGAATGGAAAACTGACGCCGTCGAAGGCGCTGTCAAAACGCACCTTGCCGTACACATTACCCGCTTGCCAGCCAGGGCTCTTAACCGTTACTTGTTGCAGGTGCAGACGAATCTGCGGGCTATCGGCGCCGGTCATTATTTTCACGGCATTGAACAACTGTGCGGCACTGAGCTGACTCAAGTGCAGCAAGCCGCTGGCGTTGCTGAAGTCAAAATTCAACCTGACTTCGGCACGCTCGCCGCGCTGACTGAGTTCCAGATGCAAGCCGCTGGCGTGCAAATACAGGTATTGCCGGGCAAAGCCCAAGGCATCGCCCACGGTCGGCTGCCGACTGCCCGACAAAGCCACTTCACCGATGGCCAACAGGTTCTGGCGCGAGGCCAGCCGCAAGCCGAACAGCGGTTCCCGGCATTGCCGGGCGGTTTCATCGAGCAGGTCCGCGGTCTTCTCATAAGACAGATAACTGTTCGGTTGACGCAATTGGGCAACGACCATCCCGGCGTCACGCATCAGGGTGACCGGGTTTTGTCCCAGCTCGGAAACCAAGTTGCCAAAGCCATCGATCGCACCGCTGCGTAACAGGAACATGTGGGCTCGCCCTTCGTTTCAAGATTCGCAATAAATCAACTTTCATTCGCCAAATGTCAAGTCACCGCAGGCGCGCAAAGGTAAATTGTCAGCACTCCCAACCTCTCAATAACGGGTCAGTCCATGACGAAGTGGAAGTATCGGCGCCCGCGCGTTGCCTATCTGTCCGGCGGTGGCAGCGGCATCGGGCTGGGCATTGCCCTGGCACTGCTCAATGAAGGCACGAGTGTGGCGATCTTCGATCTGCTGCTCGCTGACGACGTCTACCAACGGCTGCGCCAGGCCTGCACGGCGCCGGATCAATCGGTAGCGTGGTATCCCGTGGACGTCACCGATCCTTTGGCGATGGATGCGGTCATGGCACAGGCGCAGACACGGCAAGGGTCAGCCGACCTGGCCTTCAATTGCGCCGGCTTGATGCGCAATGGCGTGTTCACCGAGTTGTCGTTTGAAACCTTCACTCAGGTGATCAACGTCAACCTGATCGGCAGTCGCAACTTCGCCGCCAGTGCCCTCAAGTACCTCTCGTCCCAAGGGCATTTGGTGTTCATGGCATCGCTGGCCGGGATTGTCGGCAGCTACACGCAATCGGCTTATGCCGCCTCCAAGTTCGGCGTGGTGGGTCTGGCCGAAGTACTGCGGGCCGAACAGAAACTGTGCGGCATCGATGTGTCGGTGGTCTGCCCCGGCGAAATCCAGACGCCGCTGCTCGACTACGAACGCCAGCATGGCAGTCCGGTGACCCGCTCGCTGAACGCGGTCGCCGGGGTACTGACGGTGGATCAGGCAGTAACCGCAATTCTGCGTGGCATTCAGCGCCGGCAATTCATGATCACGCCGGGGTTCAAGGCCAGGGTGATCCGCGCCCTCGCCCGCAAATGCACGTCGCTGCAGCGCTGGATCGTCGACCGCAATCTGGCGAAAAGTCTTCGCGGCAACGGCGCCGTGCTCAACGACTGATCCCGCCCCATCACCCACAGGACGCTGCAACATGAGTGCATTTGAACAAATCCGCCATTTTGAAGATTCACGCGCCGCAGCCGGCCAGCAGGCGCGCGTCGAGGACACCCGTTTTGCCGCGCTGCAATTTCGCGCTGACATGTTGAACGGTCCCAAGGCCCGCTATTTCGAATCGTTCAATCTGGTCAAGGTGCCTTACCCGGTCCGTTATGGCCTGCGCAATGCGTTCTCGCGCGAGCGTTTCGTCGAGTACATGCACATCCAGAATCGGTTGTTCGTGGTTCAGTTCGACACGCCCCAAGGCGTGAAAACGATGCTGGTCTCGCCCTCGGACCACGAGCGGAACGGTGAAACACCGTTCTTCCGCCGCTTGCAGGACCGCACGGCCAATTGGCTGACCAAAATCCTTATCGACCGTCAGAACACCGTGCCCGAGATCCTCGCGCGCCTTGGTCTGCGCCCGGAAGATATTGACTTCATCACCTACGACCACTTGCACACGCAAGACATCCGCCGCTGGCTCGGTACTGACAAGCAACCCGGACTGTTCCCCAACGCCAAATTGCTGGTGCACTGGCGCGAGTGGGAGTCGACCAAGGATCTGAACCCCTATCAGGCTGACTGGTACTGCCCGAGTGGCATTGCCGGCGTGCCGGAAGACAAGGTGATCTGTTTCGATGGTTCGATCATGCTCGGTGACGGCGTGGCGCTGATGCACACCCCGGGGCACACCGAAGGCAATCACTCGATCGTCGTGCACACCGACGAAGGCCTGTGGGTGACCAGTGAAAACGGTGTCAGCGTCGATGCCTATGCGCCTCATCTGTCCAGCGCCAGCGGCGTGGCCGACTACGCGCGAATGATCGGCACCGAAGTGATCATCAACGGCAACACCCTGGAAAACGCCGTCGACCAATACATCTCCATGGTCCAGGAAGCGACCGTCGCCGGACCCTCCAAGCGCGACCCGCGTTTTCCAAATGTCTTTCCATCGTCCGAGATGACGCCGTTCTGGATGTTCCCGGGCACCCGGCCGGCGTTCTACGTCGGGCATGCCAAACACGGCAACCTTCACCGACGTTGAAGCATCCCGTCAACGCCGCTTTTTTTTGCGCAACGGTAAAGCCTGAACCACACTAGCTCTGGCTTGCCGTTCCCGCATTGAACAGGAATTCAACATGCACTTTATTCGAACTGCCGTGCTGGGTATCGGCCTGAGCCTCGCGGCGATGGGCGTTACCCAGGCTGCCGAAAAGCCCAATATCGTCGTGATCATGGTCGACGACATGGCACCCATGGATGTCTCGGCCTACAACCGCGGGCTCGGCGCCGTCACCACACCCAACATCGACCGACTTGCCCAGGAAGGCATGATGGTCTCGGACTACTACGCGCAACCAAGCTGCACCGCTGGCCGCGCCGCGTTCATTACCGGCCAGTATCCGATTCGTACCGGCCTCACCGCCGTCGGCCAGCCCGGCGCGAAAGTGGGTATCCAGGACAGCGACGTGACCTTGGCCCAATTGCTCAAGGCTCAGGGCTACGCCACCGGGATGTTCGGCAAGTCGCACATCGGCGATCGCAACGAATACCTGCCGACCGTCCACGGCTTCGATGAGTTCTTTGGCTTCCTCTATCACTTGAACGTGATGGAAATCGCCGAGATGACCAACTTCCCCAAAGACCCGAAATTTCCGGGTATTCCGCGCAATATGATCCACTCGGTGGCCACGGCCAATGACGACGCCACCGAAGACCCGCGCTGGGGTCGCGTCGGCAAGCAGAAGATTACCGATGAAGGTCCGCTAACCATCGAGCGCATGAAGAGCGTGGACGATCAGTTCACCGACCTGTCGATCGACTGGATCAAGAAGCAGAAAGCCGCCGAAAAGCCGTTCTTCCTTTGGTACAACCCGTCGCGCATGCACCAGAAGATCCACGTCAGCGATGAATGGCTGGGCAAGAGCGGCCATACCGAATACACCGACGCGATCCTGCAACTCGATTCGCTGGTGGGCAAACTGCTGAAAACCTTGGATGACCAGGGGCTGGCGAAGAACACCATCGTGCTGTTCACCTCCGACAACGGCGTCAACCTGTCCCACTGGCCGGACTCGGGTGCAGCGTCGTTTCGCGGTGAAAAAGGCCTGACCTGGGACGGCGGATTCCGCGTGCCGATGCTAGTTCGCTGGCCGGGTAACATCAAGCCCAACACCTGGACCGGCGAGTTCATGACCTCCGAAGACTGGGTGCCGACCCTGATGGCGGCGGTCGGCCAGACCGACGTCAAAGAAAAACTGCTCACCGGCCTACACGTCGATGACAAGACCTTCAAGAACCACCTGGACGGCTACAACCAACTGGACATGCTGACCAAACCCGACGGCAAGTCGAACCGCCACGAGTTCTTCTTCTTTGGCGAAACCCACATGAATGCCGTGCGAGTGGATCAGTGGAAGGTGCACACCGCCGTCAAGGACAAGTGGATGGATGAAGCCAAAAATATCCCGGGCGGTCTGGTCATCGACATCAAGGTCGATCCGTATGAACGTTCGCCTGAAGCCGGCGACCACTTCCGCTGGCAGCAGCAGCGCAGCTGGATCATTCCGATCATCGCGCCCTACATGCAGGCTTTCGCCAAGAGCATGAAGGATTACCCACCGTCGCAAAAAGGCGCGGGTGGCATCGGCATGGCTTCGATGTCGAACTGACGCAACACCCCAACCCGTCTCATCACCTTCAGCACATGCGAAACCGGGCGCCCCGACAGGGCGTCCGCCGAGCGCATGGGAGAGTCTTCATGCCTAAAAAATCGATATGGCTACGCTGCGCCCTGGCAACCGCCGTGCTCAGCAGTGGCATTTGCAGCACAACGGTTTTCGCCCAAAGCCAGCCCGATGCATTGCTGAGCATGCCCACCAGCCAGGAAAACATCGTCGCCGGGCTTGAAGCAGACGCTTACGCCAACGGGATCAACGCTTACGTCTGGGGTTATCCGCTGGTGCGCATGGAGCGTGTGATGCGCGACTACACCTCGGTACCGAGCCCGCGCCCCACCACCAGCTACCGCGCCCCGCTCAACCAGTTGGGCTGGGCTGAAACCCTGGCCACGCCAGCGGCCAAGGACATGCCGACCGCCAACAACGACACGTTGTACCTGAGCTCGGTGGTGCAACTGGATGAGCCTTATGTGCTGCACGTTCCCGACACCGCCGACCGTTACTACGTGGTCGACGTGTTCAACATGTGGCAGGAACTGGAGCATTACGTCGGCCGCCGCACCACCGGCACCGCCGCCGGGGATTACGTGCTCGTGCCACCGGGTTGGCAAGGCAAGCTGCCCGAAGGCCTGAAACGCCTGAATGTCAGCACTAAAAAGGTCTGGCTCTGGGGTCGCTTGCACGTCAAGGACGGTGAAGACCTAGCGCCCCTGCACGCCTTGCAAAAACAATTCACCCTGCGCCCGCTGTCGCAACGCGACAACCGCGACTATCAGCCCAAGGCGGAGTCCCTGTCGCCCCTGCCCGCGGCGAGTGACGATGGCCTGGATTTCTTCCGCGATCTGGCGGCGGCGCTCAAGGACAACCCGGTAGCACCGCGTGACGAAGCCCTGTTTGCCCAATTCGGCCGCTTCGGTCTCACGGCCAAGGGTTTCGATCCTTCGCGACTCACTCCTCCACAAAAGGCCGGACTGCTACGAGCCTTGGCCGATGGGCCGAAAGTCGCAGTGTCGGCGCTGGCCACGGCGGCGACCCAGCGTAACGGCTGGGCCTGGGCGACCGGTCTTGATCAGTTCGGCACCAACTACCCGCTGCGCGCGCTGGTCAGTGGCCCTTACCTGGGCGGTCAGGGCGAGAAAGAAGCCATGTACCCCCTGCGCTCCACCGATGCCAAGGGCCAGCAACTTACCGGCGCAAAACGCTATGTCTTGCGCTTCAAGAGCGCGCCACCGGTGGATGCCTTCTGGTCGCTGACGGTCTACAACGCCGTGGACAAAATGCTGGTGGACAACCCCATCGCCCGCTACAAGCTCGGCTCCGATACCCAGGGTTTGAAGGTCCGTGCCGACGGCTCGTTCGAAGTGCCGTTGCAGGCTGAAAAGCCCGATGGCGAGTTCGCCGCCAACTGGCTGCCGGCACCCAAGGGCCCGTTCTACACGATCCTGCGGCTGTACCAGCCAAAAGGCGAAGTGCTTGAGGGCAAATATGAACTGCCGCAGGTGGAAGCCGTTGAATAAGCTCAACCAACCGAAACTCATGCGCATGACCCTCACCGCAATGGCCATGAGCAGCCTGTTGATCACGCTACCGGTCAGCGCCAACGAAACGGTGATTCCCGCAGGTCCAGTGACCAACACGGTGATGACACCAGGCTACGCCCGCGCTGTGGCGCAAATGGCCTACGCCTGGGGTTGGCCGCTGGTGAACCTGCAAACCCGGCGCATGATGTATGAACAGGTACCGACCATTGGCCTGCTCGGCCCGACCCCGGTGGCGCCGGTCAATCAGTTGGCCATGCTATCGGACTACATCGACCCGGACATCCGCATCGTCGCCCACCCCAATCAGGACGTTGTCTACGGTTTCGGCGCCCTGGCGCTGGATAAGGAACCGGTGATCCTGCAAGTCCCGGATTTCGCCGACCGCTTCTGGATGTTCGAACTGGCTGACCAACGCACTGACAGCTTTGCCCAGGTGGCAAAAATCTACGGTACCAAACCGGGCTTCTACCTGATCGTCGGTCCCGACTGGAAAGGCGAAAAACCTGCCGGCGTCGAAGCGGTGCTGCGCTCGCCGACCAATACCGGCGTAGTTGTCCCGCGGGTGTTTATGGCGGATACGACAGAAGATCACCAGGCAATCCAGCCGGTCCTGAACCAGATCGCCATGTACCCGCTCTCGGCATTCGACGGCAAGGTGAAGATCGTCGACTGGAAAAGCCTGCCCAAGCTGCCGTTACCCAAAGCGGGCGTCGACAAGCCGGCCGGTGAAACTAAATGGGTCACGCCCGGGCGCTTCTTCGGGCAATTGAAGCGGGTGTTGGCCGAGGTGCCGCCGCTGCCGGGGGAAGAGTCGCTGTATGCGCAGTTCCGAGCGCTGATTGCCGCTGGCGAAGCGAACCCGGCGATTGCCAAGGTGCTGCAAGACACAGCAGAACAAAGCGAGAAAGAACTTGTCGACCCCCTGTTTTACTTGAGCAGCAATGGCGTGCGCATCGCCAATGGCTGGAACCGTCCGTTCAACAACGCGGCCTTCGGCACTGATTACCTGACGCGCCTGGCGATTGCCAAATCCAACATCTTCGAAAATCACGTCAACGAAACCACCTACCTGTTCCGCGAAGAAGACGGCGACGGCCAGCGACTCACCGGCCAGCGCAGCTACACCTTGACCTTCCCGGCCGGGCAAACGCCACCGGTGGCGGGTTTCTGGTCGTTGACCCTGTATGACCCGTTGCACTTCTTCGCCGCCAACGAGATCAAGCGCTACTCGACCGGCACCAAGAACAAGGACCTCAAATACAACGCCGACGGCTCGCTGACGTTGTACATCCAACACCGGCGCCCGACGGAAGACAAAGTGGGTAACTGGCTGCCAGCACCGGAGCACGAATTCGCCCTGACCCTCCGCGCCTATGGCCCGTCGGCCGCCCTGATCAAAGGCGACTGGACACCTCCACCCTTGCTGCCAAGTAATCACAAATGAACATGTCTAAATCATTGATGCTCCTTGCCCTGGCCGGCAACTGCGCACAAGCGCTGGCCGGTGGCATTCAACTCTACGAGGTCGGCCAGGAAGGCGCCGGACTGGCCAATGCCGGTTCCGCGGCGCTGGCCAGTGACCCGAGCGTACTGATGACCAACCCGGCCGGCATCAGCGCGCTCAAGGGTACGCAAGTCAGTCTCAACGGTCAGGCCGTGTTCGGCGACCTTGGCTTCCAGCGAGATAGCGGCAATGACTTCCCGGGCAACGAAGGTGGCAACCCGCTGCCGATCCTGCCGGGAAGCAGCCTGTTCATCAGCCATCAACTCGATGATCGGGCCAGCATCGGATTCGGTTTGTACGGGAATTTCGGCCTGAGCGTGAACTACGATGATGACTGGGCCGGTCGATATTTCACCCAGAAGTCGACCCTGCTCGGCATCTCGATGCAGCCGACTTTCGCCTACAGGATCAGCGACGATCTGTCGGTCGGCATCGGCCCGCGTCTGGTGGTGGGTTACTACAACACCGAAATGGCCTTAGACAACAATGCGTTTCTGCCGGTCAGCCCTTTCAAGCAGGATGGCCAGTTGCAGTACAAGGACACCACCACCGGGGTCGGCTTGAACCTGGGCCTGCGCTACCAACTGGATGCACATACCACAGTGGGTTTGGCCTACACCAGCAAGGTCAAACTCGACTTCGAGGATTCGCCACAGGCCAAAGGCATCCAGAACCCGTTGCTCCGCCAAGCCCTGTCCGGACTCGATGCGGACAACCTGGAGCTGGACATGAATATCCCGCAGACGCTGACTGTGAGCGTTGCCCACCAACTCAACGAGCAATGGACCCTGCTCGGTTCGGCGAACTGGCAGGACTGGAGTGACTTCGGCGATATTGGCGTCTCGGTGGACAGCGCGGCAGGTACGGTCTCGCGCACGGTGAGTCGTCAATACCAGGACACCTGGCATCTGTCCTTCGGTGCACAGAACCAGCTCAGCCCGAAACTGCGCTGGAACATGGGCGTCGCCTACGACAGCTCGGCGGTCAAGGACAAGGACCGCACCGTCGACAACCCGATGAACGAGACCTGGCGCCTGGCCACCGGCCTGCACTATCGGTTCGCCGAGGACATGGACGTCAACGTCAATTACACGCTGGTCTGGCTCGGCGACATGGACGTACAGCAGCGCAAGCGTTCAGGCGAAACCCTGTCGGGGCAGTATCCCAATAGCGCACTTCATATCATTGGTGGCGGCGTGACCTGGCGTTTCTGATTCAACCCAGGGTCGTGCTCCGGCGCGGCCCGCCATACAGGCAAGCAAATCCATATGACTTACCTCACCCGTGCGTCATCACTGCATGGCTTCAATGAGTTCGCCCGCAGCCAGAACATCAATCCCGACATGCTCTTGCGCGAGGCGGGCCTGCCTCGTGATGTCATGGAAAATCCGGACGCACTGATCTCCTTTCACCGCTTCGCCCTGGTGCTTGAACTGGCGAGCAAAGCCAGCGCCAACCCGGTATTCGGGCTGGAGTTCGGTCTCTATCAGGGCGTGGGCATCTTCGGCTCGCTGCTGTATCTGGTGCGCAATGCCAGAAGCGTCGGTGACGCCCTGCGCGATCTCGGACACTACTTTCACGTGCACGATAACTATGGCGATGTCGTGGTCCATCAGGCCGATGAACATGCCCTGCTTTACTACGCCAGCGAGGCGGAAAACCTACCCGGCAGCCGTCATGTCAGTGAGTTGGTGGTCGGTGTCGGGCACCAGTTGATGCGTACGCTGCTGGGCAATCGCTGGCAACCGGCGGTGGCGATGTTCCAGCACTCGGCGGCGGTAAATCCCGTGCGCTACCGGCGATTGCTCGGTGTGGCGCCGAGGTTCAACAGCGCTTTCGATGCGTGGATGTTCGACGTCAACCTGCTGAGCGTGTCCTTGAGCGATGCCGACCCGGCCCTGCATCGTCTGATGCAGCAGCACCTGGACAACATCAGCCGCTTGCACAGCAATCAGTTGCCCAGCCACATTCAGCGACTGCTGCGCAGTTTCCTGCCCAGCGGCCGCGTGACCATCGACCACATCGCCGACTTCATGCGCCTGAGCCCGCGCTCGCTGCAACGCCACCTCGCCGAGCAAGGCACCTCGTTCCAGACACTGCTGGACGACACCCGTCAATCGATGACGTTGCGCTACCTCGAAGAATCGGACATGACCCTGATGCAACTCACCGAAGTGCTGGGTTACGCCAACCAGAGTGCTTTCAGCCGTGCGTTCCAACGCTGGTTTGGCGTGAGTCCGCGGCAGTGGTTGAAGCAGCAAAAGGCACAGTCTTGACCGAAACAAGCCTGCAAGAGCGAGCCTGCTCGCGATGGCGGTGTGTCAGGCACTTTGATGTTGGATGTACTGCCGCCATCGCGAGCAAGCTCGCACACAGGTTTTGACAGCATTTGGTAAATCACTGGCGTGATATGCACTGAATTCCCCTGCTGCGCTATCCATCATCTCCCTCAGCTTGTCCACCTTGCCGCGGCTGCGTAACGCAGTGGCGCAAGGCCCCAGGTAATCCGCGCCTGTTTCAAGCCCCCAACAATAAAAATCAGGAGGGCATTTTTATGACCCCAATCCGTGGTCGCACCTTGCTGGCCCGCACCGCCCTAGTCCTCTCGCCACTGTCACTGGCTGTCATGCAGACCGTGCAAGCGGGGGAGTTTCAATGGGGAGAAATCAGTGGCCGAGCCAACGGCAGCATCAGCGTGGGTTCGGTGTGGAGCGCTGAGAACCCCAACAGCAATTACATCTTCCAGGGCAACGCCGACAGCATCGGACGTGGTCATGCCGGAAAGTACAACCCCAACAGCGCGCGCAACGTCGATGACAGCCGCCTGAACTGGCGCAAGGGCGACCTGGTGTCGTCCCCCGTGACAGTGCTCGGTGAAATGGAGCTGAACTGGAAAAACTACGGCGCATTCATCCGCGGCAAAACCTGGTACGACTACACACTTAACCAGCACAACGTCGACTTCGGCCATTCCGCCAACGGCTACAAGGCCAACAGCACGCTCAACGACAGTCACTTCGATGATCTTGCGCAGTTCCAGGGCATCGAGCTGCTCGACGCCTACGTGTTCGGTGACTTCGATCTCGCCGGGCACCCGCTCAATGCCCGGGCCGGTAATCAGGTGGTCAACTGGGGTGAAGGCCTGTTCTTCCAGAACGGCATCAACGCCGTCAACCCGGTCGATACCGCGGCCCTGCGCCGCCCCGGCTCGCAACTCAAGGAAGCGCTGGTGCCGGTACCGATGCTGTTCGGCAACCTCGGCCTGACCGACAACCTGAGCCTCGAAGCCTTTTACCAACTGCAATGGAAGGCCTCGACCCTGGAAGGCTGCGGCACGTACTTCTCCAGCAACGACTACATCACCGACGGCTGCTACGGCGTGCCACGCGCGGGTGCCAATGACCCGGCCTCCTATGCAGCAGGCCAGTACATCAACCGTGGCCCGGACAACGATCCCCGTGACAGCGGCCAGTTCGGTGTGTCGTTGCGCTACTTCGTCGACGCCATCGACACCGAGTTCGGCGCCTACGCCATGAACATTCACTCGCGCACGCCTTACGCCAGCATCAACACCGACCTCTATGGTCCGGCGGGTGCCGGTTGGCGTGATCCCAACCTGGCTCCGGGTAATGCGTCAAGAAACGCCACGTACTTTGCCGACTTCCCCGAAGACATCAGCATTTTCGGCTTGAGTTTCTCCACCAACCTGTGGGGCACCTCGGTGTTCGGCGAGTACAGCTATCGCCCGAACCAGCCTGTGCAATTGGCCACTGGCGACCTGATTCCGGCCTTCGCCGGCAACGCCGCAGCGACCGGCGCCGCCATCGGCCAGCCGCTGACCCTGGGCAATGACGCCCTGCGTGCCACACCGGGTTCGGTCTACAACGGCTACGACCGTCTGGAGATTTCCCAGTTTTCCCTGGGCTTCATCAAATCTATTCCGCAGGTGCTCGGCGCGGACAGTCTGAACCTGATGGGCGAAGCGGCGATGAAGTACATGCACGACCTGCCAGACCAGTCGGACCGGCGCTACAACAAGTCGGAAATCTACGGCAGTGACCTGGCGTCCGGCAGCGCGGCCGGCTGCGCCGCCGGGGTCACGGTGCAGCAATACAAACAGTACGCCTGCTCCAGCGATGGCTACACCAGCCGGTTCTCTTGGGGTTATCGCCTGCGTGCCCAGTTGAATTACCCGGGCGTGTTAGCCGGGGTCAACCTGTCGCCGTTCGTGGCTTTCGGCCAGGACGTCAAGGGCTGGTCCTACGACGGCAATTTCGTCGAAGACCGTTTGCTGGGTTCGGTCGGCCTGCGCGCTGATTACTTGCAGGACTACTCCGCCGAGGTGTCCTGGTCGGGCACTGGCAACACCCCTTTCGCTCCCACCGACAAGGACTTCATCTCTCTCAGCCTGCGCATGGGCTTCTAGTTCGAGACTTCACCATGAACCATAAAAAACTGCTTCGACTCACTCTGCTCGGCGCCATGATCAGCGTTGCCAGCGCCCCGGCACTGGCCGCCCTGGATAGCAAGGACATCGCCCGCCTCGGCACCGACCTGACCCCGGTGGGCGCGGAAAAGGCCGGCAACGCCAGTGGCACCATTCCTGCCTGGACCGGCGGACTAACCACGGCGCCCGCCGGTTCCAACCCGGCCCAGGACTACCTCGACCCGTACGCCAATGAGAAACCGCTTTACACCGTGACGGCCGCCAACATGGCCCAATACAAGGCCGAGCTGACGCCGGGTTACCAAGCGATGTTGCAGAAGTACCCGACCTTCAAGATGCAGGTCTACCCAAGCCATCGCACGGCGGCCCTGCCGCAGAGCGAGTACGCCGAAATCCGCAAGGAAGCAGCCACGGTCTCGCTCGCCGACAACGGCAACGGCATGCTCAATTACCAGAACACGTCAGTTCCGTTCCCGATTCCCAAGACGGGCCTGGAAGCCATCTACAACCACATGGTCCGTTACCGCGCCGGCGGCTATCACAACTACCCGACGGAAATGGTGGTGCAAGCCAACGGCAAGTTCACCCCGGTGCGTCGTGATGTCTCGGTGATGATGGCCTCGGCGATGGGCAACCCAGAGCCCAATCGCCTCTATTACTACCTGGGCAAGGTCACTTCGCCGGAAAGCGTGGCGGGCAGCCAGAACCTGGTGCATGAACCCATCGACCAGACCACCGAAACCCGCCTTGCCTGGACCTATAACCCGGGTCAGCGCCGGGTGCTGCGCGCACCGGAAATCTCTTATGACTCGCCGGTCGTGACGTCCGAAGGGCTGCGCACCAACGACATGATGGACATGTTCAACGGCGCACCGGATCGCTATGACTGGAAGCTGGTCGGCAAGAAAGACATGCTGGTGGCCTACAACACCTACAAACTGGCGTCCCACTCACTCAAGTACGGCGACATCATCCAGCCCGATCACCTCAATCAGGATCTGATTCGTTACGAACCGCACCGCGTCTGGGTGGTGGAAGCCACGCTCAAGCCTGGCCAGCGTCACATCTACGGCAAGCGCGTGTTCTACATCGACGAAGACAGCTGGGCAATCCTGGCCGCTGATTTGTATGACGGTCGCGGCGAGCTGTGGCGTGTGCAGGAAGCCCACAGTTTGCAGCGCTATGACGTGCTCTCGGCGATTCACATCAGCGACGTCGGCTATGACTTGCAGGCTCGCCGCTACATCGTTTCGGGTCTGGAAAACGAAGAGAAACGCGCGCAGTTCGGCATCAAGGCCGACCTCAAGGACTTCAGCACCGCCGCCCTGCGTCGCAGCGGCCGCTAGTCCCTTCCTCGATGGCCGGGCGGTCGGCACAAGTTGACCGCCTGTTTTACGTTCTCTCCCTAAAAAACAGGGTGCGCCATGCCACTCAAATTCCCCCTACATCCCGCTTTCGCCCTGCTGCTTTGTCTGGGCACTACGGCCGTAAATGCAGCAACGCTGAACGATCGCCTGGAGCGCCCGTCGCAATCGACCGCACTGGGGGCTCAAACATTGTTGAGCGATGTCCAGCCAGTTGGCGAGCAACAAGTGATGGTCGGCGCGGCAGGTCATATTCTGCTGCGCGATGCCAGCGGCCAGGTGCGACAAGCCCAGGTGCCGGTCGATCTGCTGCTGACCGCCGTGCAGTTCGTCGACGGGCAAAACGGCTGGGCCGTGGGCCACGACAGTGTGGTGCTGCACAGCCAGGATGGCGGTCGGTCCTGGAACAAGCAACTTGATGGCCGTGCAATCAATCCGTTGCTGCTCAAGGCAGCCGAAGACGTTTTGGCCACTGCCGAGCAGGCTGCCAGCGCTGCACCCGATGACGATCACTTCGCCAACGCCTTGGAAAATGCCCGGTTTGCGCTAGATGACGCCCAGGCAGCCAGTGAGTCCGGCCCTTCTCGTCCGCTGCTGGGCCTGTGGTTTCGCAATGCCCGCGAAGGCTGGGTGGTCGGCGCCTACGGCATCTTTCTCAAGACCACTGATGGCGGCGCTTCGTGGCGCGCGGTCAACGGCCTGGAAAACCCGGACCGCCTACACCTGAACAGCATTCTGGGCCTGGCCGATGGTAGCTTGCTGGTCGCCGGTGAAGGTGGCCGACTTTATCGTTCTGTCGATAGCGGCGAACACTGGCAACCTACTCAACAGCCGACCGATGCATCGCTGTACACCTTGGCCAAACTGTCCAGCGGCCAGGTATTGGCAGCCGGTTTCGGCGGTACGTTGCTGGTCAGTGATGATCAGGGTGTGAGTTGGGCGTTTCGCGAATTACCGGTCAAGGCCAGTCTGTACGGCGTCAGGCAGTTGTCTTCTGGCGCCGTGGTACTGGCGGGACAAGGTGGCTTGTTGCTGTACAGCACCGATGGCAAGGCCTTCGAGCAATGGCGCGCGCCGAGCAAGGCAGCGCTGCTCAATGTCAGTGAAACCCACACCGGGCAACTGTTGCTGGTCGGCGCTGCCGGCCTGCAGGTTCTGCCGATGATGCCCTTCAAGGAACACGTAAAATGAATGCCCCCCTCCCTCAGGACCCGATCAAGATCGGCGCCATGCAACGTGCCGTGGGCTTCACCGAGCGCCTGCTGTTCGGTCATCGTTGGCTGGTTTTGGCTTTTTTCATGATTGCATCGGTGGTGCTGGGCATCGCGGCACTGTCGTTGCGACCGGACGCCAGCTTCACGCGGATGATTCCCACCGGGCACCCGTTCATTGCCAATTACCTGAAGTTCGAAGACGTCCTGCGCCCGCAAAGCAATGTGCTGCGTGTACTGGTGCAAAACCCCAAGGGCGACATCGTCACCAAGGAGTTTCTTGAGACCCTGCGCGAGGTCAACGACAAGGTTTTCTATATTCCCGGCGTCGACCGCAGCAACCTCAAGTCCCTGTGGACGCCCAATGCCTTGTGGTCGGAAGTCACCACAGAAGGCCTGCGCGCCGGCCGGGTGATCCCGGACACCTACGACGGCAGCCCGCAAGCGCTGGATCAGGTACGACGCAATATCCAGCGCGCCAACATGATCGGCAGCTTCGTGGCCAATGACTTTCAGTCGGCGATCATCCGCGTGCCATTGCTCGAGCGCGACCCGCAAACCGGCCAGCCACTGGACTACGGCGCCCTCACCCAGGCCCTGGAAACCCAGGTTCGCCAGCACTTCGCCGCCCAAGGCGTAACGATTCGCGTGATCGGATTTGCCCAGATCATTGGCGACCTGCTCGCCGCCGCCAGCGATATCGCGTTGTTCTTCGCCCTGACCGTGGGCCTGATCAGCGCGCTGCTGTTCTGGTATTGCCGTTGCTGGCGCAGTACGGCGGTGACGGTGTTGACCTGCCTGCTGACAGTGGTTTGTCAGTTGGGTCTGCTCAGCCTGCTGGGCTTTGGCCTCGACCCTTATTCGATCCTCGTGCCGTTCCTGATTTTCGCCATCGGCATCAGCCACGCGGTGCAGAACATCAACCTGATGATGAGCGAGATGAGCCATGGCGTGACGCCTGTCGAAGCGTCGCGGCGCACGTTCCGTGCGTTGTTCATTCCCGGCACCACCGCGCTGCTTGCGGACGCGGTCGGTTTCATCACTTTGCTGGTGATCGACATCGGGGTGATCCAGCAACTGGCGATCACCGCCAGCATCGGCGTGTTCGTGGCGATTTTTACCAAAATGTTCCTGCTGCCGGTGTTGATGTCGTATGTCGGCGTCAGCCCACGGGGTTTGCAGCAACAACTCAAGCGCAGTCGATCGTCGTGGCCGGTGTTTCGCCGGGTGGCGAGCATCGTCCAGCCTCGTCGCGCCATGGCGTTGATCGTGGTCAGCCTGATGCTGCTTGGTATCGGCTACTACGCGCGCCAGGACCTGAAAATCGGCGACCTCGACAAAGGCGCACCGGAGTTCCGTCCGGAGTCGCGTTACAACCAAGACAACGCGTACCTGCTCGATCACTACACCACCAGCACCGATGTTTTCGTGGTGATGTTCAAGACACCGGCGGAGCAATGCTCGCGCTATGCCGCCGCCGATCTGGCCAATCAATTCGAACAGCACATGCGCGAAGTGCCGGGCGTGGAATCGGTGCAGTCGCTGTACAACGCGATGCGTTTCAACATCCTCGCGCGCAACGAGGGCAATCCGAAATGGGCCGAGTTTTCCCGTGACCAGTTTGTGATGAACAACGCGCGCTCGAATGTCTCGGGCGAGTTCGTAGACCCCAATTGCAGCGTCGCGCCGATCAGCCTCTATCTGGCCGACCACAAGGCCGAAACCCTGACCCGCGTGGTCGATGCCGTGAATGCCTTCAACGCCCGCTACGACGCAGGTGACTTCGAAATCCTGCAAGCCGCCGGCAATGCTGGGATCGAAGCGGCGACCAACATCACCATCCAGCAATCGGAAAAAACCATGCTGGTCCTGGTGTTCGTGATCATCAGCCTGGTGGTGCTGTGGGAGTTCCGTTCGCTGAAGGTGACCTTTGCCTTGATGGCGCCGCTGTACCTGTCCACCGTGCTGTGCGAAGCAGTGATGGCGAAAATGGGACTGGGGGTGAAAATCGCCACGCTACCGGTGATTGCCCTGGGCGTGGGCATCGGCGTGGACTACGGGATTTACCTGTACAGCCGCATCGAAGGCTTTCTGCATCAAGGATTGAAGTTCCAGGCTGCGTTCTTTGAAGCGCTGAAAACCACCGGCACGTCGGTGGCCTTCACCGGCATCACCCTCGCCCTGGGCGTCGCAACGTGGTCGTTCTCGGTGCTGAAGTTCCAGGCGGACATGGGGTTGTTGCTGGTACTGCTGTTCCTGTGGAACATGGTGGGTGCGCTGCTGTTGATGCCGGCGCTGGCGTCGGTGCTGAAGTTCAACAAGCACACTCGGTAAAATCGATGCCTGCAAAAAATGGCAGCCAATGGCTGCCATTTACTAGGGGTGAACATCAAGCCCGCTCCCGCTGGTTACAGCGCGATCTGCCCGTTCACCCGCAACCAGCCCTCGGAACGACGCAAGCCCTCTTCCAATGACACCTTCGGCTCATACCCCAGCAAACGCCGTGCCTTGGCAATCGAAATATCGCCGCTACGGGCCAGCATGTACATCGCGTCCGGGGTGACTTCGCTTTTGATGTTGAGCAAACCGTTGACCCGCCAGATCAGCTGCGTCAACGCTGTCGCCAGGCTCAGTGGCAGTGTGCGTGGCGTGCCACTGCGCCCGGCCCAGCGCCAGTGATTGGCGAAAAACGCCTTGCAGGTGGTGGGGCTGGCGCTGCTCAGATGGAAGATATGCCCGCACGCCTGATCCAGGCCCGCCGCCAGCATGATGCCGTCGAGCAAATCCTCGACGTACACCGGCGTGAAGACGCCCTTGCCGCCATTGGGCAGAATCAGTGCACCGGCCTTGGCCATCTTCAACGGCTCGATCAGCCACGCTCGTGAACCCGGACCATAGACATCACCAGGCCGCACAACGGTGCAATCGATCTCACCGGCGGCATGGCTGGCCAACACCACATGCTCGCTCGCACCCTTGGCCACGCCGTAGCGATACTGGTTACCAATCACCACGTCGCATGATTCATCGGCCTTGTCCGGGTAGTTCCAGCCCAGCGCCGCAATCGAAGAAATGTGCACGAAGCGCGTCGCACCGCCGGCAATCGCGACGTTCAGGCAATTGCGCACGCCCTGTACTGACACTTCCCGATAGAGCTTCCACGGCGCAGCCAGCGATACGACCGCCGCCGTGTTTATGAACAAATCGCAACCCTTGGCGTGCTCGGCCCAGACCTGTGGCCGGGTCAGGTCCCCGGCGACGACGTCATTTTCCGGGTCGGCAAACAGATCCATGCCTCGCACCTGCGCACCCAGAGCCTTGTAGCGTTTGAGCAGTGCCTTGCCGATAAAACCATTGGCCCCGGTGATGAACACCGAACGGGGAATTTGCGGGGTTTGCCCGCCCGCACCCACGGGCATTGTTGTTTTCGTCATACGAGATCCTTGCGACGTGCTCGAAGCCGTCGCTCCGGCAATTGTTTTTTGAGTTTCGGATCACGCAGACCCAAGGTCAGCTTGATGCACCTTGGCCATCCGGTTTTTGCATTTCACGCCAACTTTCCATCAGATGCTGCCAGCGTAGTAAACCCGTGCCGAGAATGTGCAAAGGTTGGCGTTTAGGAGGAAATCCGTGCGGGTACGTGCATCAGCCATTCGATCGACTACCCTGAATGTTGGGTTTTAAACCGCAGGGCCAACCAAGATGCAACCAAGGAAGAACTTCATGAAATCACGCTTGAGTACTTTGACCCTCACTGCCGCACTGATCACGATGGCCGGTTGTTCTTCGACTTCGCAGCCAGGCCGGCACACAAGCCTCGGGGAGGACGTGACAGGCTCCGGGTTCCTGGGGGATATCTATCCGAAAATGAAAGAAGGCGAAGACAAGGAAGCATTGCGCTTGTATCGCAACCCGAAATTCGCTTCCGCCGCCAGTTTTACGCACTACAACAAAGTGCTCATTGACCCGATCAAGTTGTACGCCGGGCCCAAGTCCAAGCTGCACGATGCCCCTGCGACCGACACCGCCGCCATCGTTCAAGGCTTCCACCAGCAATTGACCGAACAACTGGGCAAGGACTACCAGATCGTCAATCAGCCTGGGCCGGACACCTTGCAAATTTCGGTGGCGATTGTTGATGCTGAAGCGGCTGATGCCTCGATGAAAGCCGCCTCCTACATCCCGATCCCGATTGGCCTGCCGGGGGCCAAGGCCGCGACCATGCAGACGATCACACAGACCACCGGCAAGCCACCGTTTACCGGACAAGTGACCATCGAAGGCAAGATTGACGACGCCAAGACCGGAGAAGTGATCGCCGCCGAAATCGATCGCCGGGTCGGCTCGCGGCGGCCGATCATCGGTCTGTTTGAAAGCAGCACCTACGACTCATGGAGCGATGTCAACGCAGCCGGGCTCTACTGGGCTGAGCGCTTGCGCTACCGGCTCTGCGAACGTCGTGGGGCGAGCGATTGTGTCCAGGCCAGCGAGTAACTCCACAGAGATTTAGGCGCGCGAACACCGGGTATTGAGCGGCCGGCGTCAATCCCGGTGCAGCTTCGTCGCAGCCTTCTCCCATGGGCCGACTGCAGGTCATCAGTGGTCATCAGTTGCTCCTATGCAAACCTTGGTTTCATGTCGTTCAATGCGGCGAGCGCGACCTGTGTGATCAAAGTGAAGTAGTGCCGCCGATCAAGGGCGATTGCGCTGCCGTTTGCTCTGCAATGTGTCTCGCAATTGAGCGAATTGAGCTTCGAGGGCGTCAGTACGCGCCTGTTGCGCAATGGCGTTGCGCTGAACCTCGGCTAGCACCTGCTGCGCCGCCTCGGCTTGTGCTTGCAAGGCGGCTCGTTCCTGGCCGCCCTGTTCCGACGCGAGTTCAGCGCGCGCCTGCTGGGCCGAGGCCTCGCGTTTACACTCGGTCAATGCCGTGTGGCAGGCTTCCAGCGTTTGCCGGCTATCCTTCAACTGACGCTGCAGTTCGCGCAGCTCTACTTGGCGCGACTTGCCTTCTTCCCGCGCTCGGTCGACTTCGCGGTACGCTCGATCCTACAGTTTGCTATCGATGGCCAAGTTGAAGAGCGCCAAATCACGCATCTTCTCAGCAAGCTGAAGTCTTACTCGGATATCCGCCAAGTCAACGTCCGGCGAGCTTCAGCATCGATCAGATACGTGAGGAAGTAGACAAAGAAATTGCTGAAAAGATGAAACAGAAAAACAGAAAAAACAGAAAAAACAGAAAAAACTCGCACCTCGCGTCCGCCGGCGGGCGGGCGCACTCAATTGATGTTCGCGCAATGCAAGGCTGATCCCGCTAGCTGGACCGCTCCCGTATCATTGGGCGCGGTCTCTATTTTGAGAGCCGAATTGATGAAAACGGTACGTGCACAAACGATTCTGGCCGCCATGTTGGCTTGTGTACTGACTTTCACCGCGATCGGCGCGCAATTCGCCGATCCGCTCCCGTCATGGAACGACGGCTGTTGGCCTGGCCCCGCCACCCAACATCACCTTTCAACGTAGGTCAGAATCTGCACAGCTCCGCTGCATTGAACATCTGGAACACCTAAGTGCTGGATAGCTTGATTGCGTTGAAAGCCATAGCTCGCGTTAGCTACTGGAAATTTTATTTTGTACACCCACATGTACACCAGCACTTCAAAACATCTTAGAACCCCTATATCTTCTGAATACTTCTGCTCCCTTCACCGCTCCAATCGAATTTTGATCTCACGTTAAGAGGATTTTGACGGGGGATGTAGAGACAGAAAAAACCGGCCTTGATGGCCGGTTTTTTTATGTCCGGCATTTCGTGAATCGCTGGTCCCACCCTCGAAATTAGAACGCTCAAACGAAGCCGTTTTTCAGAAAAAGCAACGTCCTACAATAGTCTGGGAAATGTCCGTACACTTGCGCATTGCTGTGCTTTTGTCATGAGATCTATAGTCGGTACGCGCCCAAATGGCGTATCGCGTTTGGCGACTCGATGGCAAAGCACAGAAACCTCCGGGCTATCTCGGAGCGTTTCTGAACGCACTCATCTGCCTTTTTTGGCGGCTGTGCGTGGGAGACTCTAGGGTCTGCCGGTTTGCCTTGTCCCGGTTCGCCAACCCGCGTATAGCTGCCACCCTTTGTTTGGCGACACTGAGTGGTGGAATCTCCTCAATTCAAGGAATCACTCATGAATGAATATATGGCTTTAACCAGCAACGCCGACGACCTCCCTTCGTTTTACGTCAACACCACCCAACCGCTTCACTCACTGCTCAGCAGCGCCCGATATCGAATCGGTGCCGTGACGCAGGTTCTCGAAAACCTCGCGATGCGAGATGAAATCAGCACCGACTCGGTCATTCTCAGCGACTTCGCATTGCTGTGCTCCATACCATTGCGCGATGGTTGCGATGTGTTGGATGTGATCGCCCGGCGCATGGACGCAGAAACGTCCTGACGATTATTCGGGCGCCTTTGAAGGCGCTCGTCTATTTTTCGTATGGATTTTCGAGCGGCAGTAAAGAATCCGTAGCAAGGCGTTGAGCCCGGAGAAAGATCAATTACTCTCTCGGCTCACCTTTAGCCAAGAGATCAACATGGCCAGTTCAGAGTTGGGGATCATGATCATTTCAATGATCGGGTTGTTCGGCTTTGCTTCATTCATTTTTGAATACCTGAGCGCCAGACGCGCGAAAAAAAGGGGCAGATGACACCTGCCCCTTTTTCACCTCAGCGCGTCGCCACCAGAAACAACCGCGGAAACGGCAGCAGCACCGAACCATCGCTCAGCGCCGGATAAGCCTTTTCGATAGCCGCCTGATATTGCTTCAGATACTGCGCCCGTTCTGCCTCATCCAGCGGTTCGAGAAACGGCCGCAAACCACTGCCCTTGAACCACTCGACCACACCCGAGGCACCGCCCGCCAATGGGTGATGATAGGTGGTGCGCCACACATCGACGCGGGTGCAGCAGGCTTTCAGTATCGAGTAGTAACCGCTGGCACTTTCCATCTCAGTTCGCTGGCCAGCGGCGCCCGCCAGTTTGCCCGCCCATGGGGCGTCAGCCGCGACTTCACGCATCAAGCGGTGCGAAGGTTCGTTGAGATTGTCCGGCATCTGGATCGCCAGGCTGCCACCGGGAGAAAGTTTGCTCACCAGCGAAGGCAGCAACGTGGCGTGGTCCGGCAACCACTGCAACACCGCGTTGGCAAAAATCACGTCGAACGGGCCGCTTTCCAGCCAGGTGTCGATGTCCGCAAGGTCGAACCGCACCTGCGGCAAGCGCTTGCGTGCGGCTTCGATCATATCGGGCGAACTGTCCAGCCCCCGCACCGTCGCCCCGGCAAAACGCTCTACCAGCAACTCGGTGGAGTTGCCGGGGCCGCAACCGATGTCCACGGCCGAACGCACGTCCCCAGCGGGAATCGCCGCCAGCAGGTCACGGGCGGGACGGGTGCGTTCATCTTCAAAAGCGACGTATTGTTTGGCGGACCAACTCATTGCGTTCTCCTGTCGGTGCGTCGTTCAGCCCATTAAGCCAAACCGGATTGCTACGATACATCGGCCGGCAGGTCTGCTCTATTGCACTTTTGGCACAAAAATTGTGGGAGCGAGCTTGCTCGCGATGGCGAATGCACAGTCAACATTGTCGTGGACTGACAGGGCGCTATCGCGAGCAAGCTCGCTCCCACAGGTTTTGCAAATAGATTGACCATCGTCGCTAGACAGCAAACCTAATCGTAGTATCCGACGGTCTTCTTCAAGTGATCCGAGTACTCGTAAATGTCATCGACGGAGTTGATGGCATGCCGGGTTTCATTTTTCTCTTCGTCAAATATGCCGATGTATTTCTGTGAACGGTTGAAGTGCAGGCGGCAGATCGGTTTCCTGTTGTTATCATCAAGCAAGATGCCGAAGTAGCTTTGGGTGTCGCGTTGAACAATTCGTTTGGCATCGACAACCGACCGGACCACTGCACGGACGATGTGATAGCCCTCCAGTTCTTCCAACGTCGTCAATACTTTGTCCTCTGACTCGTCTCGAACCTCTGGTTGCTCAGAGTTACCGGTAGTGATCGGCAGTGAGGCCAGTGCAGGCTGAATGGCGCCACTCATGGCCGACTTGAGACGGTCATTGATCTGGTCATTGAGAAACTGCACAACAGCCTTTCGCGTAAGTTCGTGGAATTGATCGCGGACCTTTTGCGTAATCACCCCGTCGTAAACCCGTGAAGCAAACACTTTTACGAAATCGTCATCGGGCTTGCTCACCTGAGAAGCAATGACCTTCTTGATCTGGCTGACGTACTTCAACTCACCTGCGGCGCTAATGATCGAATCTACATCAAACGCCGACTTAGTGAGTTTGATCAACTCGGGGACCGAATACTCATCGATGTCCAATAGATCGAGTTCCAGAAACGGTTTCTCATCCATTTTGTTCGGCGCGTCCAGGTCGGTGAAAAACTTGTAGACCTGACCGTTGGTAAGGATCGAGATTCTTGCGCTGGTAACGTGAAAGTAACGAAACAGCTGGGAGGCGTGATTGATGTGCAATGGCTCGCCTATTTTTTTGCACTCAATAAGTATCTGAACCTCTCCCCCCTTCATAATCGCATAGTCAATTTTCTCTCCCTTCTTCGTTCCAATATCGCAAACGAACTCGGGCGTCACTTCGGTCGGATCGAAAACATCGTAGCCCAGTACCGTACTGATAAACGGCATGACAAAAGCATTTTTGGTCGCCTCCTCCGTCTGGATGGCTGCACCCTGCAAACGGACCTTGGCAGCGAGACTTGCTAACTTTTCGAAGAATTCCATGAGTACCCTCTTATTCGATATCGTTCCGTGTTAATGCATGCTGGCAAATTGACTGTCATAGATACTAGACACAAACCGGCACAAAGGAAGATTCCCACCCAGAATTAAGATTTAGCCCACTACCTCGATTCATTAGCGCGATCTCAGCCGAATTTTCATCCCACCGCCGATGTCTGAATTTCAGGTTCATCCCCAATAAGGAACACGACCATGAAATTCGCAAAAGTCGCGCAGAAACTCGCTCTGTGGGCCGGCAGCCCCACGACGTTCATGGGTGCGATCATTCTGATTTTTTTGTGGGCGGTGAGCGGTCCGTTATTCGGTTACAACGACACCTGGCAACTGGTCATCAACACCTCGACCACCATCATTACGTTCCTGATGGTGTTCCTGATCCAGAACACGCAGAACCGCGACACGGACATTTTGCATTTGAAGGTCGATGAATTGCTGCGGGTGACGAAAGAAGCGCAGAACGCGATGCTGGGCCTGGAAGCGCTGGACCTCAAGGAACTGGAGGCGCTGAGAAAGCAGTACCGCAAGCTTGGCGAGGGACAGACGATAAAACTGGAAGGTACTGTTGTCGAAGAAAAGGGCAAGTCAGGTTTGCAGGACTGCTGAAGTTGCTCAGGCGACCGAAGTCGCCTGAGCCATGCAGCGCCTAGCGACTGGCCTGCAGCGCCCTGGCCATTTGCAGATGGTTTTGCAGTTTGGGCAAGGTTTCTTCGGCGAAGGCTTTGATTTGCGGCACGTCGGTGGTTTGCGCCGTTTGTTCAAGTTGCTCGATGGCTTCTTGAGTCGTCTTCACCTGGCTCGCGGCGTACGCCTCATCGAACGTCGCGCCGTCCATGACCTGCGGCATCAAGGTCTTGGCCTTCTCCACGACTTCTTCGCGGGGTGCCACCGGCAGGTCCAGTTGCTTGGCGATTTTCGCCAGATGCTGGTTGGCGGTGGTGCGGTCGTTGATCACGACGATGGTGTAATCCTTGACCTCCTTGGATTCGGCTTTCTGATGCGCCAGGCGGCTGGCTTCGATTTCGGCCACCCCCTTGGCCGATGCATCGTTGATGAATTCGGTGGGTGTCTGGGCAAAGGCGCTGTTGGCGCACAGGCCCAGTAATACGGCAAAACCGCTGTTGCGTAATCGGGTGGCCATCGGGCTCATGGTCGCGCCCTCCTCTTCAAATTCAAACGGGAGCTTTCGCCCCCGCTTCTCAATCAAAACCACCTTCATCCTTACTTGGATTTCTGTCCGGGCTTGCGGCCCATATCGGGTTTCGCAGGCTCTTTATCGACAGTCGTTGTGGTGGTTTTCCCACCTTTGCGACCGGCTTCAGAGGCCTTGGTTCGATCGTTGGCGAAGTTTCCCGAGTTCGAGTTTCTTGAGTTAGGCATGATTCTCTACCTCTTGGTATTGATCGCGGCGAGCTGGAGCCCGCATAGAATCTGAATTTTCGCGATGCAAAAGGTTTAGAAAACCTGTAATCGCCACGACGAACGGTGGCGATTTTTTCAGACGAGCCGCAGGTGTTGCTCGCGCTTGGCGGTGTACATGGCTTCGTCGGCATGCCGGAACAACTGCGTTTCTTCCGTCCCGTGTTCGGGATACTGGGCAACGCCGATGCTTGGCTGGATGTTCAGGCTGTGCCCGTCCAGGCGCAGTGGTGCGGCCAGCACCTGACGGATTTTGCCCGCCACGCAATCGGCATCGCCCGAGGCGTGGATGCTGTGCAACAACACCACGAATTCATCGCCGCCGATGCGCGCCACCGTGTCGGTTTCGCGCACGCAGCCCTTGAGCCGATTGGCCACGGTTTGCAGGAGCATGTCGCCCACCGCATGACCGTGCGTGTCGTTGACCTGCTTGAAGCGATCGAGGTCGACGTACAGCAGCGCCATGCGCCCCTGCGCCTCACGCGCCGCCTCGATGGCAACTTTGAGCCGGTCACGCAGCAATCCGCGGTTGGGCAGCTGGGTCAACTGATCGTACTGGGCCATGCGTTGCAACCGCTCGTGCAATTGCTTGCGTTCGATCGCCGTGGCGACCTGGGCGCAGACGTACTGCAACAGCTCTTTATCCTGCTCGGTGTAGCGCTCGCCCCCCGGGATGCTTTTGACGATCAGTGCGCCGATGGTGCCGTTCTGTGAGTTCAGCGGCACGCCGAGCCAGCACGGCGAACTCTGCCCGGTCACCAGCACCTCGAAGCCCTTGGGCGGGTTTTCCTGGCCCGGGGTCAGCAGGATCGGCAGGCCGCTACGGATAACTTCGGCGCACAGCCGAGCGGTGATCGTGCCGGGCTGCTCGGGTTGTGGTTCGTGGTCGTCGACGTGGTAGGGGAAATTCAGCTCTGCGCAGTGTTCGTCGAACAACGCGACGGAAAAATTCAGCGCCGGCAACCATTCGCCGATGATCAGGTGGATACGTTTAAACAGCGCCAGCAGGTCTTCCGCCGCATGGGCTGCTTCGGAAATCGCATAAAGTGCCGCCTGCCGGGACTCGGCCTGCTTGCGCTCGGTGATGTCGCGGGCCACGGCAATTCGCAGCTGGTCGACCTCCGACCAGCGCGCCGACCAGAGGATGTGCACCACCTGGCCGTCCTTGCGCAGGTAACGGTTTTCAAAGTTGAGCTTGGGCTCGCCGTCCATGATCTCGCGGGCGGCGTCGAGGGTGCGCTGGCGATCGGCCGGGTGCACCAGTTCGATCATTGGCTGGCCGATCAATTCGTCGGGGGTATAGCCAAAAATACGCTCACAGGCGGCACTGACAAAAACGAAGCGACCTTGTTTGTCGACCGCGCAAACGGCGTCCAGCAGGAGGTCGATGTAGCTCGCCATCGGAGCGGAGTTTCTGGTGGTCATGGTGCCGAGCGCGTGTCCGAACAATGCAGCAATAGAAACATATCCCTGACCCGTACATGTGCGGCTGATGCATCCGAGCGATCAGCGTCAAACCTTGTTCGTCACCAGCCCCGGCAGCGCATGGGCCAAAGCATTGATAGCAAAACCGATGAACATCACCCCGCACAACCGCGTAATCGCCAGCTCATGACGTTGATACAAGGTGCGAACCCGCTGCGCCCCGACAATGCCGATGAGGATAGCGTAAGCAATAAGGCCGCCAACAAAGCTCAGGAATATCAGCCACGGCAACATCGACCAGGTCAACAATTCGGCGCGGCTCGACAACAATGCCGTGAACGTGGCTACCGCCACCGGGTAGGCCTTCGGGTTGGTCAGGCCGAACAGGATGCCATGCCAAAACGGTTGGCGCGCCGGGCCTTGCGGCGCATCGGCACTGTTGCGCCGCGCCCTCACCGCACGCCAGCCGAGCCAGAACAGATAGAGGCCACTGAGCACGCCCAGCACGTCAAACGCGGTGCTGCCGATTTCCCGTGCCCCGACAATCGCTACCAGCGCGGTGCTGCACCAGATCACATCCCCCAGCAAATGCCCGCAAAGAAACCCGGCCCCCGCTCGCCGCCCATGCGCCGCGCCAATGCCAAACACGGCCAAAACACCCGGTCCCGGGGTGATGCCGTAAATGAATCCCGAGGCGAGAACAGCCATCAGCAACGAGGGGGTCATGGGAAGTCCTTTTGCACAGGTGGTAAATGGTCGCCAGTCTATATCAGGTCTTTAGTTGCTGACTGACAGATCGTCGAAGAACTTCATCAGTCGATGAATTTCGGGTAAAGCAGGGAGGGGAAGTGATGACGGTGACATCTTGAGAATCAGAAGATCGCAGGCTGCGCCATCTCCCACAGGGATGCGTGGTCCCTGTGGGAGATGGCGTAACTTGCGATTTTTCTAGGCTTTGTCGAGGGTGCGCAGTTTCTGCGGCAGTCCCCACATCAGCAGCGCCACCGCGATCAGCGCACACACACCAATCACATACAGCGCCGGCGTGGTGCTGCCGGTGAGGTCCTTGATGCGGCCGACCATGACCGGGCTGACGATACCGCCGAACTGGCCCAGGGTGTTGATCACCGCAATCCCGCCCGCAGCCCCTGCGCCAGCACCGGCCAGCAGTTTCGGTGGCAGGGTCCAGAAGCTCGGGATCGAGGCGATGATCCCGGCGCCGAGCAAGCCAAGGGCGACAATCAGGAAGGTCGTGTGGTCAGCGAAGATTCCCGCACAGAAGAAGCCAATCGCGCCGACAGCAACCAATCCGGCGACAAACTTGCGCCGCTCGCCTGTCGAGTCGGACAACCGCCCGATCACCACCATGCTGATGGCGCCGCAGATGTAAGGGATGGAGGTCAGCAGACCGATCATCACCGGGCTTTCGGTGCCGGCACTGCGGATCAATTGCGGCGCCCAGAAATTCAAGCCGTAGGACGCTACCTGAATCAGGAAGTAGATCAAGCCGAGGGTCAGGAAACCCGGAATCCGCAGCGCTGCAAGTAACGACCCGCCGCTCTTGTGGGGTTCATGGTGCGCAATGCGGCTGGCCAATAGCGTTTTCTCAGAGGGTGTCAGCCAATGGGCGTCTTCGATGCGATCCTTGAGCAAGGTCAGCACCAGCAAACCGAGGCCGATGCAAGGCACGCCGCCGAGCAGGAACAACCAGTGCCAGCCACGCATGTCCATAAAACCGTCGAGGTGTTGCAACACCAGCCCGGAGAACGGCGCGCCAACCAGGCCAGCGAACGCCGACGACAGGAACAGCATCGAAGTGATGCGCCCGCGGTAGTGCTGCGGGAACCACAGCGTCAGGTAATACAGCACGCCAGGGGCGAAGCCTGCTTCCATCGCACCGATCACGAAGCGCAGGACGTAGAACTGCCATTCGCTGTTGACGAACACCATCAACGCAGTGGCCAGGCCCCAGGACATCATGATCCGGGCGATCCACCGTCGAGCGCCGACCTTGTACAACATCATGTTGCTCGGCACTTCGAAAATCACATAACCGACCACGAACAGCCCGGCGCCGAGGCCGTAAGCGGTGTCGCTCAGGCTCAGGTCGGCCTGTAGCTGGAACTTGGCGAAGCTGATGTTGATGCGGTCGAAAAACGCGAACAAGTAGCAGACCATGATCAGCGGCATCAGGCGCCAGGCGACCTTGCTGACCAGGGCTTTTTCTTCATCGTGGCTAACGGCCGGGATCGCGCCGGCCTCCAGTGCATTAAGGCTCATTGCATTTCTCCAGGCGGACTTCCCTTGGGGTGTCCGATTGTTTTTGTTGTCTGGTGGGTGGTGACTTTCTTTCTGTAGGAGCCGGCTTGCTGGCGATGCCGTGTGTCAGTCGAGATTGAGGTTGACTGGCACGTCCGCATCGCCAGCAAGCCGGCTCCTACAAGTTGTGCGGCAGGGGATGCAGGTCGCAGTTACGTCCGGCCTTGGCCAGTTGGCCGGGTATTTCGTGGCCGAGCAACGCTGGCAATTCTCGGGAGAGCTTGAGCAACAACGGCAGATCGATGCCGGTTGGGATCCCGATCTCATCGCACAAATTGACCAGGTCTTCAGTGCAGATATTGCCCGAAGCTCCCGGCGCGAATGGACAGCCGCCCAGGCCGCCCAAGGCCGCGTCGAAACGCCGAGCGCCAGCCTCGTAAGCGGCCAGCACGTTGCACAAACCGAGGCCTCGGGTGTTATGGAAATGCAGGGTCAGATCCGCGGGCGATACCCGCTGCAACACCCGCCGCACCAGGCGATCCACCTGGCGCGGGTTGGCCATGCCCGTGGTGTCGGCCAGGGTGATGCCCTGGATGCCGAGTTCCTGATAGGCCTCGACGATCTGCAACACCCGGTCTTCATCGATCTTGCCTTCGAAGGGGCAGCCGAAGGTGGTGGCGATGCTGGCGTTGAGCCGAACGTTGCTATCACCAACGGACTGTACGATCTCGCCAAACGCGGCCAGCGAGTCTTCGCAATGCATGCGCATGTTCGCCAGGTTGTGGGTCTGGCTGGCGGACATCACCAGATTCAGCTCATCGGCGCTGCAGGCCATTGCCCGTTGCGCGCCCTTCAGGTTGGGGATCAACGCGACATAGATCACCCCCGGTTGCCGGTCGATGCCCTTGAACACCTGTTCACCATCGCGCAAGGCCGGAATGGCTTTTGGCGACACGAACGACCCGGCTTCGATACGACTGAACCCGGCCAGCGACAGTTGATTGATCAGGGTAATTTTGTCGACGGTTTCAACCCAGGTCGGCTCGATCTGCAAACCGTCACGCGGGGAAACTTCCTGAACGATCAGGCGCTCGGAATAATCAGTGATCATTGCACCACTCCTTGGGTTTTCAGGCGTTCGATGTCGGCGACGGTCAGGCCCAATTGCGCGAGGATGCCGTCGGTGTGCTGGCCCAGTCCGGGACCTGACCAATTCACGCCGCCGGGGGTTTGCGAGAGTTTCGGCACGATGCCCGGCATCTTCACCGTGACGCCGCCCGGCAGTTCGGCGTTGAGCAGCATGTCCCGCGCCTGATAGTGCGGATCGGCTACGATGTCGGCCACCGAATAGATGCGCCCGGCCGGGACTTCGGCGGCTTCCAGCGCGGCCAGCACGTCGTCGATGGGCAGGCTGCTGGTCCAGTGGGTGATCGCTGCGTCGAGCAGATTGCTCTTGGCCGCACGTCCGTCGTTGTGGGCATATTCCGGCGCTTCAGCCAGATCAGCGCGGCCAATCACGTTCATCAAGCGGCGATAGATCGGGTCGCTGTTGCCGGCGATCACCACGTAGGCGCCATCGGCCGTGAGGTACGTGTTGGAAGGCGCGATGCCCGGCAAGGCACCGCCGCTACGTTCGCGCACATGGCCGAGCATGTCGTATTCGGGCACCAGGCTTTCCATGACGTTGAACACGCTTTCGGCCAATGACACATCGACGATTTGCCCACCGCCCTGCCCGGTCTTGACCCGCAGCAGCGACATCAGCGCACCGATCACCGCGTGCAGCGACGCCAGGGAATCGCCGAGGCTGACGCCCACCCGCGCCGGCGGTGAACCCGGGGTGCCCGTGGTGTAGCGAATCCCGCCCATGGCCTCGCCGATGGCGCCGAAGCCGGGCCGGTCGCGGTACGGGCCGGTCTGGCCGTAGCCGGAAATCCGCACCAGGGTCAGGTTCGGGTTGAGGGCATGCAACACATCCCAGCCGAGGCCGAGTTTTTCCAGGGCGCCGGGGCGCAGGTTTTCGATCAGCACGTCGGCGCTGGTCGCCAGTTGCTTGACCAGCTCGATACCTTCGGGGGATTTGAGGTTCAGCGCCAGGGATTTCTTGTTGCGCGATTGCAGGTACCACCACAACGAGGTGCCTTCGTGCAGCTTGCGCCATTTGCGCAGGGGATCGCCCTGGCCCATGGCTTCGATCTTGATCACTTCGGCGCCGAACTCGGCGAGCATGCGCGCGGCGAACGGCGCCGCGATCAGCGTGCCGATCTCGATCACTTTGATTGCACTCAAGGGGGCAGTCATCGCGGGGGACCTCTAGTTGTTCTTGGAATTGCTGCCAAGGCTAGAGGACCGGGGACAAAGGAATCCAACCTTCAGTGGGCAACGGGCGTTCGCGAAACGCGAACGACCGCGGAGATTATCGCGGCCTCCATGCCGCCATCGCTGGCAAGCCAGCTCCTACAGGGATCCGTGTGCGCCGCCGATCCTTGTAGGAGCTGGCTTGCCAGCGAAGAGACCAGTCCAGTCAATGAAAATCTGTCAGACAGAACCACGCAAATGCTCAAACAACATCCGGCTCACCGGCGACAGCAACGCCTCATCACGCACCACCACGATCAAGGCGCGATCCGACCAGTCGTCGCTGAGCGGCACTGCCGTCAGTCCCAGTGCCCGACCAAACAATTCATAGGCCCGCTGCGGCAGGACGCCGATGCCCATGTTGGCCTGTACCATGCGGCACATGGCGTCGAACCCCGGCACATGGATGCGCACCCGCAGCACCTTGCCGGCCTCGCGCGCGGCGGCGTGGGTGCGCATGTTGATCGAGCTGGCGGCGTGCAGGCCGACGTAATCGCTGTCCAGGGTATCGGCGAAGGCGACGCTTGAACGGTTGGCCAGCGGATGATGCGGCGGCATCAGCACCACCAGTTTGTCCGGGCGGTACAACACGCTGTGCAGGCCTTTGATGTCGCTGTCGATGGAACAGATGCCGAGGTCAGCCACGCCATCCAGAACCCCCTGAATCACCCCGGCGCTGGGGCGTTCTTCGAGGTCGGTCTTGACCTGCGGGTGACGCGCGGAAAAGTCCCGCAAGTCTTCCGGCAGAAACTGAATGATCGCTGAGAGATTGGCGAGCATCCGCACATAGCCGCGCACCCCGTGACTGTGCTCGCCCAGTTCCAGCCCCATTTTCTCGACGTTGAACAGCATTTGCCGCGCATGATGCAGCAAGGTTTCGCCGGCCGGCGTCAGCGTCATGCCTTTGGCCTGACGCACGAAGAGGCTGATGCCCAGCGCCTCTTCCAGCTCCATCAAACGCTTGCTCGCCGCCGACACGGCAATCGCTTCGCGCGAGGCGGCACGGGTCAGCGTGCCCTCTTCGTGCACGGCGACAAACAGTTGCAGGGTGATCAGGTCGAGGCGGCGGATCAGGCTTTTTTGCAGCATCAGGGGCTCGGTGATGTTGGCTCGGACGAAGTCGCAGCATAGCGTTGTTCGCCCGGGCTGTGCCCGGTGAGAACACGCTGGCTCTGCACCCGGTCGTGATAAAGTCGCCGCCCATCACCCTTTTTTTGCCGTGAGTCGAACAACGCAATGACCGATTTCCAGGATGTCGATGCCCAACTTGAAGACTGGAACGCCCTGCGCACGAACGCTGCGTTCGGCGGCCTGCTGGTGGGCAATGGCGCCAGCCGCGCGGTGTGGGACGATTTCGGCTACGACTCACTGTTCGAAAACGCTCGCACCGTCGAAGAAAAACCGCTGAGCCCCTCCGAGTTGAGCGTGTTCGACGCGATGCAGAGCCGCAGTTTCGAGCAAGTGCTGAGCGCGCTGAAAACCACCAGCCGGGTCAACAAGGCGCTGGCCGTGAGTTCCGCCGCGCCGCGTAACCGCTACTACGCGATCAAGGAAGCGCTGATCAACACCGTGCATGCGGTGCACATCCCTTGGCGACTGGTGGTGCCGTCGACGCTGGCGACCATCAATCAGGAATTGAGCACCTATCGCACGGTGTTCACCACCAATTACGACCTGCTCAACTACTGGGCGGTGCAACATCAGCCCGAGGCGATCACCGATCTGTTTCAGGGTGACGAACCCGCCTTCGACCTGAGCGTCACCGCCACCGATAAAACCCGTTTGCTGTACCTGCATGGCGGGCTGCACCTGGTGCGCAATCAGGACGGTACGGCGCGCAAACTGATGTCGACCGAGGGCACGTTGCTGGGCAATTTCGCCATCAACAACACGATCAAGACCCTCGATGACGTACCGCTGTTCGTCAACGAAGGCCCGAGTGCGGACAAGCTCAAGACCATTCGCAGTTCCGATTACCTGTCGTTCTGCTACGAGCAGCTACTCGGCCACGGCGACGGCTTGTGCATCTTCGGACATGCGCTGGGCGAGCAGGACAGCCACATCATCCACGCCCTGCGCCTGGCAAAACCGCAGGTGCTGGCGATCTCGATTTATCCGCGCAGCAAGGCGTTCATCCAGCATCAGAAGCGGCATTACGCGAAGGTGTTCGAAGGAACGGGTATTGAGTTGCGGTTTTTTGATTCGAAGACCCATGCGCTTGGCAGCCCGAAGCTCACTGTTCCGGTTGAAGTCTGAGACAAACACTGAACTTGTGGCGAGGGAGCTTGCTCCCGCTGGGCTGCGAAGCGGCCCCCTGCATACTTTCAGGGTAAATCCGCTGGCAGGTTTTACGACTGCTGCGCAGTCGAGCGGGAGCAAGCTCCCTCGCCACAAAGAGCCTCACCGCTCATTCCTCGGCGCTATGCACCACCACCAGCAGCTGCGCCTGCACCTCGCCCACTGAGCGGATCCGGTGCGGTTTCTGTGAGTTGAAGTGCAGCGCATCACCCCGATTGAGCAGCACTCGCTCGCTGACGAAATCCACTTCCACCTGCCCTTCGTGGACGAACAGAAACTCTTCGCCCAAATGTTCCTTGAAGGTTTTGTCAGCAAACTCGCTTGGCGGATAAATGATGAACGGCAGCAGGTTACGTTCACTCACCTGATGGGCCAGTACGGCGTAACCCGGATTGTCGTCGCTGGCGCCCAAAGGTTGCCGCTCGTGGCTACGCACCAGGCTGTAGCTGTCGACGCTGACGTTGTCCTCCGAGAACAATTCCTCGACCTTCACGTTCAACGCCTTGGCCAGTTTCAACGCAGCCGCAATCGATGGCGTGTTGAGCCCGCGTTCGACCTTCGACAGGTAACTCTTGGTCATGCCGGATTTTTCCGCCAGCGCCTCAAGGGTTACCCCAAGTTTTTTTCTTAATAATTTCAAACGGATAGACATGTGGAGCGATTAATCCATCAAGAAGGTGACGAATTGTCCTTGCTCATGACACAAAGTGTCATATAGCATCTTTCGTGTCATCTGCATGACTCAGCCAAAGAGGACTCCGATATGGCCAAGACATTAGCACTGCCCAAAGATCAACTGGTCAAGCAAGCGCTCAACCAGATGCAAAACACCCTCGCCGATAATACGTGGACCGACCGGCAAAAGCTGGCCCTGACCTGCCGTATTCTGTTCGAGAATGGCCATGACTCGGGTCTGGCCGGGCAAATCACCGCCCGCGGCCCGCAACCTGGCACTTACTACACTCAACAACTGGGCCTGGGTTTCGACGAAATCACCGCGAGCAATCTGCTGCTGGTCAACGAAGACCTGGAAGTGCTCGAAGGCCACGGCATGCCCAACCCGGCCAACCGTTTTCACAGTTGGGTGTACCGCGCCCGACCGGATGTGAACTGCATCATTCACACCCACCCGACCCATGTCGCCGCGTTGTCGATGCTGGAAGTGCCGCTGCAGATTTCCCACATGGACCTCTGCCCGCTCTACGACGACTGCGCGTTCCTCGAAGGCTGGCCCGGTGTGCCAGTCGGCAACGAAGAGGGCGAGTTGATTGCCGGTGCACTGGGCGACAAACGGGCGATCCTGCTTTCCCACCACGGCCAGTTGTCCACCGGCACCACCATCGAGGAGGCCTGTGTGATCGCGCAATTGATCGAACGCGCAGCCAAGTTGCAGTTGCTGGCGATGAGTGCCGGGACCATCAAGCCAATCATCCCGGAGCTTGGCCGTGAAGCCCACGACTGGATTGCCCGGCCGAAACGCCACGCCGCCGCTTTCAACTATTACGCCCGACAGAATCTGCGCCAACACGCCGATTGCCTGAACTGACCCCTGACCATTTTTTGAACGGAGAGACACCATGTCCAGCGCAACCATTCACGGCATCATCGGCTACACCATCACCCCGTTTACCGCCAACGGCGAAGGCGTTGATCTTGACGCGCTCGGGCGTTCCATGGACCGCTTGATCGATGGCGGCGTGCATGCCATCGCACCACTGGGCAGCACCGGTGAAGGCGCTTACCTGAGCGACGCGGAGTGGGACCAGGTCGCCGAGTTCAGCATCAGGCATGTGGCCAAGCGCGTGCCGACCATTGTCAGTGTGTCCGACCTGACCACTGCCAAAGCGGTGCGCCGCGCACGCTTCGCCGAAGCCCACGGCGCTGACGTGGTGATGGTGCTGCCGACGTCCTACTGGAAGCTCAGCGAAGCGGAAATCCTCGCCCACTACCGCGCCATCGGCGAGAGCATCGGCGTGCCGATCATGCTCTACAACAACCCGGCCACCAGCGGCACCGATATGTCGGTGGACCTGATCCTGCGCATCGTCAACGGCGTGGAAAACGTGACCATGGTCAAGGAGAGCACTGGCGATATTCAGCGTATGCATCAACTGCAACGCTTGGGCGAGGGCCAGGTGCCGTTCTACAACGGCTGCAATCCGCTGGCGCTGGAAGCCTTCGCGGCCGGGGCCAAAGGTTGGTGCACGGCGGCGCCGAACCTGATCCCGCAGCTCAATCTGGATTTGTACGAAGCGGTGCTGGCCAATGATTTGGGCAAGGCACGCGAGCTGTTCTATCGCCAGTTGCCGTTGCTGGATTTCATCCTCAAGGGTGGCTTGCCGGCGACGATCAAGGCGGGTTTGCGGGCGACCGATCTGGAAGTTGGGGATCCGCGGCTGCCGGTGTTCCCGCTGAGCGAGGCCGGTTGTGAACAACTGCAAGGGTTGCTCAAAGCCCTACGTTGATCTGCCACCCTGCACAGCCCTTTTGTAGGAGCTGGCTTGCCAGCGATAGCGTCATGTCAGACGACACCATCGTTGGCTGTGCCGGCCCCATCGCTGGCAAGCCAGCTCCTACAGGGGAAGTGTGGTGGGTTCAAAGTACCGGCAAGGTCTTGTCCTTGATCACTTTGCTCGGGCCGTTGGCCTTCACGCTGGCGATGCCTTTGTCCATGGCAGCGTCGGAGGAATACGATTCGCTGCTGCCGATGATCTCGTGATTGCCGGCCTTGAGATTGAAATAAGGATGGCCATCCTTGGTGGTTTTCTTCTCGTAGCGCTCATCCAGCGGGCTATTGGCCTGGACCGACGCGATGCCTTTGTCGGCTGCGGCGCGGGTGGTGTACAGCTCGCTGGTCAGAATGGTTTCGGCGTTCGCCGCTTTCAATACAAACCGGAATTGACCGGTGCTGCTCTTACTCACTTCGTACCATCCGGACATGCTGTTTCTCCTTGGCGATTGAGAGGTTGCGCGCTTCAGAGTAAAGACCAAGCCGGGATTTCTGTCGCCTGTATGGGCCCCATCGCGGGCAAGCCCGCGATGGGGGCGATGCGGAGTTCCTACTTCACCACTGCGCGCACCACCGACAACCCCGCAGGTGCAACCCGCCGCTGACTCAAATAGCGCGTACAACTCACCCGCAAGAACGAGGCGAAGTTCACCACCTCGCCGCGGTAGTCCATCACCTCTTCATACAGCTTGGCGATCAACTGATTGGTGGTCATGCCGTCGACCTCGGCGATTTCGCTGAGGATGTCCCAGAACTGGTTCTCCAGGCGCAAGGTGGTCACCACACCGCAGATGCGCAGCGAGCGGGAACGCGATTCGTAGAGAATCGGGTCAGCCTTGACGTAGAGCTCGCACATGACAGGTTCCTCGTTACAGCGTGATTTTGGTGCCCAGCAAACCGAGGAAACCGGCGAGCCAGTTCGGGTGCGCTGGCCAGGCCGGTGCCGTGGCCAGATTGCCTTGAACGTGGCCGTCCGTCACCGGGATATCGATAAACGTACCGCCGGCCAGACGCACTTCCGGGGCACAGGCCGGGTAAGCGCTGCACTCGCGCCCTTCGAGAACCCCCGCCGCCGCCAGCAATTGCGCGCCGTGGCACACAGCGGCAATCGGTTTGCCGGCCTTGTCGAAATCGTGTACCAGCTCCAGGACTTTTTCGTTCAGGCGCAGGTACTCCGGCGCACGACCGCCCGGGATCAGCACCGCGTCGTAATCTGCTGCCTTGACCTTGGCGAAGTCGAAATTGAGGGCAAACAGGTGACCCGGTTTCTCGCTGTAGGTCTGGTCGCCTTCGAAGTCATGGATGGCCGTGCGCACGGTCTGGCCGGCGGTTTTGTCGGGACACACCGCGTGAACGGTATGGCCGACCATCAGCAGCGCCTGAAACGGCACCATCACTTCGTAGTCTTCGACGTAATCGCCGACCAGCATCAGAATTTTTTTAGCGGCCATGGGGAGGACTCCTCTGGGAAACGTGGGCATGCAGGAGTATTCAAGGTAGTCCTTATCCGCGGGGGTGGGTAATAACCGACTACTACGGACACTGCGCTTTTGTGGCGAGGGAGCTTGCTCCCGCTGGGCTGCGAAGCGGCCCCTTGCGTCTTATTTTGAGAAAGCGTGCGCAGGTTTGACGACTGCTGCGCAGCCGAGCGGGAGCAAGCTCCCTCGCCACAAGAGCTTCGCTCCCAACTGTACGGATAACTCTGCGCCTAGCTGTAACAGCGCGAACCCCACGGTTTATGGCTAGATGAAAGCACTTCCAATAACCCACAATTTCGGTCGCCATCATGTCCTCCCGCGAAAACACCGGCATGGCCTTGGGCCTGCTCGGCGTCGTCATCTTCAGCCTCACCCTGCCCTTCACACGCATCGTCGTGCAGGAACTCCATCCGCTGCTCAATGGCCTTGGCCGCGCATTGTTCGCAGCGGTTCCGGCGGCGTTGCTGTTGCTGTGGCGCCGGGAAAAGTGGCCGACCTGGAAACAGATCAAAGGCCTGAGCCTGGTGATTGCCGGGGTGATTCTCGGTTTTCCGGTGTTGTCAGCCTGGGCCATGCAAACCTTGCCGGCGTCCCACGGTGCATTGGTCAACGGTTTGCAGCCGCTGTGCGTGGCGCTGTACGCCGCGTGGTTGTCCCATGAACGTCCATCGAAAGCCTTCTGGGCCTGCGCCGCGTTGGGCAGTGCGCTGGTGCTCGGTTACGCGCTGATCAGCGGCGCCGGCAGCATTCAGGCGGGCGATTTGCTGATGCTCGGTGCGATTGCCGTGGGTGGCCTGGGTTATGCCGAGGGTGGCCGATTGGCCAGGGAAATGGGCGGCTGGCAGGTGATCTGCTGGGCGTTGGTGCTGTCGACGCCGCTGCTGATCGGCCCGGTGGTGTATCTGGCGCTGCAGCATCAGGGCGAGATTTCCGCCAAGACCTGGTGGGCCTTCGGGTACGTCTCGCTGTTTTCGCAGTTCATCGGCTTCTTTGCCTGGTACGCCGGGTTGGCCATGGGAGGCATCGCCCGGGTCAGTCAGATCCAGTTGCTGCAGATCTTTTTCACCATCGCCTTTTCCGCGCTGTTCTTTGGCGAACACGTCGAGCCGGTGACGTGGTTGTTTGCCGGCGGGGTGATCGTCACTGTGATGCTCGGGCGAAAAACCGCAGTCAAACCCGCCCGCGTCGCCACCGCCTGAACCTGTAGGAGCCGGCTTGCTGGCGATGGCGCCCTCAAGATCGCCATCGCCAGCAAGCCGGCGCCTGCAAGGGATCAGAGATAGCCGTCGGCCCGCAGCAGGGTTTCCAGGCAATGCTCGGTGATGTGGTAGAAATCCTTCAGTTCCTGGATCTTCGTCAGCAGCTGGGCCGGGTCAACCGGTTCGGCGCGTTTGACCGCCAGGATCATCTTGTTCTTGTTGGTGTGGTCCAGTGAGATGAACTCGAACACCTTGGTTTCGTAACCGCAGGCCTCGAGGAACAGCGCACGCAAACTGTCGGTGACCATTTCCGCCTGCTGGCCCAGGTGCAAACCGTATTGCAGCATCGGCTTGAGCAGGGCCGGGCTCTGGATTTGCAGGCGGATCTGCTTATGGCAACACGGCGAGCACATGATGATCGACGCCCCGGAGCGGATGCCGGTGTGGATGGCATAGTCGGTGGCGATGTCGCAGGCGTGCAGCGCGATCATCACGTCCAGCTCGCTCGGCGCCACGCTGCGCACGTCGCCGCACTTGAACACCAGCCCCGGATGCTCGAGTTTGGCGGCCGCCGCATTGCACAGGGTGACCATGTCTTCACGCAGCTCGACCCCGGTCACTTCGCCGTCGGCGTTCAGGGTGTTGCGCAGGTAATCGTGAATGGCGAAGGTCAGGTAACCCTTGCCCGAGCCGAAGTCCGCTACGCGCACCGGTTTGTCCAGCGCCAGCGGCGACGAGGTCAGCGCATGGCTGAACACTTCGATGAACTTGTTGATCTGCTTCCACTTGCGCGACATCGCCGGGATCAGCTCGTGCTTGCTGTTGGTCACGCCGAGGTCGGCAAGGAACGGTCGGCTCAAATCCAGAAAACGGTTTTTCTCGCGGTTGTGCTCAGCGGACGGCACTTCACGCAATTGCTGAGGTTTGCTCTTGAACAGCGAAGGCTTGCCCTTTTTGCTGTATTCCAGCTGGGCTTCGTCGGTCAGTGCCAACAGATGCGCATTTTTGAACGAGGCCGGCAGCAGCTCGGCAATGCTCGCCACGCCTTCGGCCAGCGGCAGGTTCTTGGTGATGTCGCGGGTTTTGTAGCGGTAGACGAAGGACAGGCAAGGCTGCGTCTTGACCGTCACCGGTTTGATGATAATCCGCTGCAGATCGGTTTCATCGCCCACGTACTTGGCCAGCACCAGTTTGATGAAGGCGTTTTGCTCGAGGCTGCTTTGCAGCAGGTCGATGAACTGGGCGTGATGATCCGGCGCGAGGCTGGCGGGAGTGGCGGTGACAGACATGAAAAAACGGCCTCAGGCGGGCGGATCGAGAATGGCGGGTATTTTAGGGGGGATGGCGTCAAGGAACACGCGGTTATTTGCTGAACGGCAAGAATTCTGTGGCGACGGAGCTTGTCGGAACGCCACAATAGGGATTGTCAGCCCAACACCACCAGGCGATTCGGCAACTCATTTCGCACATGCGTCACTGGTACATGCACCTTGAGCAACTCACCGCATGCCTCGACGCAACTGACAAACCCTTGCAGCGTCTGCCCCTGCCGCACCTGCTGGGTGAAGGCGGCGACAATCGCGTCCCAGTTCTTATTGTCGAGGCGGCTGGAAATGCCCTCGTCCACCAGGATCTCCACGTAGCGCTCGGCTTCAGAGACGAAAATCAGAATGCCGGTGCTGCCTTCGGTGTGGTGCAGGTTCTGCTCCAGGAACTGCCGGCGCGCCAGGTTCGAGGCGCGCCAGTGACGGACCGAGCGCGGAATCAGGTGGGTGGTGACTTTCGGCAACCGGAACACCAGGCACAACACGATGAAGGAAATCCACTGCACCATCAGCAGGCTGTGCAGGGTCAGCCAGCCCGTCAGGTAATGCACGATCCCCGGCACCACCAGCGCCAGCAGGCTGGCCCACAGCAGCGGGATGTACGCATAGTCGTCGGCGCGGGCCGCGAGCACGGTCACCAGTTCGGCGTCGGTGTCACGCTCGACCCGGGCAATCGCTTCGGCGACTTTGCGTTGTTCGTGTTCAGTCAGTAATGCCATGTTGTGAAATGCCTGCTCATTTGTGTTGTTACCAACCGCCGGATGAACCACCGCCGCCGAAACTGCCACCGCCGCCGCTAAAGCCCCCACCGCCACCGCCACCGCCAAAACCGCCTCCGCCGAAACCACCACCGGATCCGCCTGAACCGCCCCGGCCGGCGGGAAGAATACCGAGCATCTGGCAAACAAACACAGTCAGGATGAACAACAGCAGCAAAAACACGAACAGGCCGGGATGCCGCGAGATGAAATCATCACTCGGATCGCCGGTGGATTCATACACGGTTGATGGTTCATCCAGCGGATTTCCGCCCAGCACCACCAGCATCGCCGCGACGCCGTCGCTGATGCCCTTGCTGAAATGGCCGGCCTTGAACGCGGGGGTGATCACCTGATGGATGATCACCGAACTCTGCGCATCGGTCAGGCGATCTTCCAGGCCATAGCCGACTTCGATACGCAGTTTTCGCTCATCCCGCGCGACGATCAGTAGCGCGCCGTTGTTCTTGTCTTTTTGCCCGATGCCCCAGTGGCGCCCCAGTTGATAACCGAAGTCGGCAATGTCAGTGCCCTGCAAATCCGGCAACGTTACGACCACCAGTTGCTCACCGGTGGCTTTTTCGTGGGCCTGAAGCTGTTGCGTCAGTTGCTCACGCACCACCGGTTCGATCATCCCGGCGTTGTCCACCACCCGACCGGTCAGTTCAGGGAACTTCAATTCGGCTTGTGCCGCCAGGGCAAATACCCACAGCAACAGCACCAGGCCAGCTTTCAAGACGCGCATGTGCAACCTCGCCCGTGGTGACGCACCGATCAGAACTTAACTTCGGGCGGTTTTTCCGAACCCGGCGTGGCTTCGAAGGTTTCGCGTACCTGCAAGTCGCTGTACATCACGCTGTGCCACAGCCGACCGGGGAAGGTGCGGATCTCGGTGTTGTATTTCTGCACCGCCAGAATGAAATCCCGCCGGGCCACGCTGATGCGGTTTTCGGTGCCTTCAAGCTGCGATTGCAGGGCGAGAAAATTCTGGTTGGCCTTGAGGTCCGGATAGCGCTCGGACACCACCATCAAGCGGCTCAAGGCACCGCTGAGCTGATCCTGAGCCTGTTGGTACTGCTTGAGTTTTTCCGGGTTATCGAGGGTTGAGGCATCGACCTGAATCGAGGTCGCCTTGGCCCGTGCCTCAATCACGGCGGTCAGGGTTTCCTTTTCATGGGCGGCGTAGCCCTTGACGGTTTCCACCAGGTTGGGGATCAGGTCGGCGCGCCGCTGATACTGGTTTTGCACCTGGCCCCAGGCAGCCTTGGCCTGTTCGTCGAGGGTCGGAATGTTGTTGATACCGCAGGCGGTCAGCAACGTAGCGAGCACCAATAACGTGGCAACTTGCAGGCTCGATCGGTAGGACTGTCGTACATTCATATCAGTGATGCTCCCTTCACAGGCATGGAAAAAACAACCGGCGACCCTCTCGGCCGGCTCTTGGGGCATAATCGGCCGCGCCACTGGATTGCATCGGGGCAATGGGCTAAAAGATGCCCTGCGCAAACAACCGTATCCGGCATTTTTTGCACCGGTACCCGAACAACAATAGTCGCTCCCTAAATTTTGGCTGGCCGGCGTGTACATCGCCGTTTGGGCCCTTGAGAAAACTATTCATGAATAAGCTGTGTTTGCTGGGCCTGTTCGTCAGCCTGGCCAGTCATAACGTATTGGCCGCCACGACGCCCGCACCTCTGGAGAACAAGGACGCCTTCGTCAGCAACCTGATGAAGCAAATGACCCTCGATGAAAAAATCGGCCAGCTGCGCCTGATCAGCATCGGCCCGGAAATGCCCCGGGAGATGATCCGCAAGGAAATTGCAGCGGGCAACATCGGCGGCACGTTCAACTCGATCACCCGCCCGGAAAACCGTCCGATGCAGGACGCGGCCATGCGCAGCCGCTTGAAGATCCCGATGTTCTTCGCCTATGACGTGATCCACGGCCACCGTACCATTTTCCCGATCCCGCTGGCCCTGGCGTCGAGCTGGGACATGGAGGCCATCGGCCTGTCCGGGCGTATCGCCGCCAAGGAAGCCGCGGCTGACAGCCTCGACATCACCTTTGCGCCGATGGTCGACATCTCCCGCGACCCGCGTTGGGGCCGCACCTCCGAAGGTTTCGGCGAAGACACTTACCTGGTGTCGCGCATTGCCGGGGTGATGGTCAAGGCCTTCCAGGGGGCTGGCGCCAATGCGGCCGACAGCATCATGGCCAGCGTCAAGCACTTCGCCCTGTATGGCGCGGTCGAGGGTGGTCGCGACTACAACGTGGTCGACATGAGCCCGGTCAAGATGTACCAGGACTACCTGCCGCCGTACCGCGCGGCGATTGATGCCGGTGCCGGCGGCGTGATGGTTGCGCTGAACTCGATCAACGGCGTGCCAGCCACCGCCGACACCTGGCTGATGAACGACCTGTTGCGCAAGGAATGGGGCTTCAAGGGCCTGGCCGTCAGCGACCACGGGGCGATTTTCGAGCTGATCAAGCACGGCGTCGCACGCGATGGCCGTGAAGCGGCGAAGCTGGCGATCAAGGCCGGCATCCACATGAGCATGAACGACACCTTGTACGGCAAGGAACTGCCGGGCTTGCTGAAGTCCGGCGAGATCCAGCAGAGCGACATCGACAACGCCGTGCGTGCGGTGCTCGACGCCAAGTACGACATGGGCCTGTTCAAGGACCCGTACCTGCGCATCGGCAAGGCCGAGGATGATCCGGCCGACACCTACGCCGACAGCCGCCTGCACCGCGCCGAGGCCCGCGACGTCGCGCGTCGCAGCCTGGTGCTGTTGAAGAACCAGAACGAAACCCTGCCGCTGAAGAAAACCGCGAAAGTGGCCCTGGTCGGTCCACTGGCCAAGGCGCCGATCGACATGATGGGCAGCTGGGCCGCTGCCGGTCGCCCGGCGCAATCGGTGACCCTGTTCGATGGCATGAGTGCCGCGCTGGGCGATAAATCGACCCTGATCTACGCCCGTGGCGCCAACATCACCAGCGACAAGAAGGTCCTCGACTACCTGAACTTCCTCAACTTCGATGCCCCGGAAGTGGTCGATGACCCGCGCCCGGCGAACGTGTTGATCGACGAAGCGGTAAAAGCCGCCAAGGATGCTGACGTAGTGGTCGCGGCGGTGGGTGAGTCCCGTGGCATGTCCCACGAATCGTCGAGCCGTACCGATCTGAACATCCCGGAAAACCAGCGCGAGCTGATCCGTGCCCTGAAAGCCACCGGCAAACCGCTGGTGCTGGTGTTGATGAACGGCCGCCCGCTGTCGATCCTCGAAGAGAAGGAACAGGCCGACGCGATCCTGGAAACCTGGTTCAGCGGCACCGAGGGCGGCAACGCCATTGCCGACGTGCTGTTCGGCGACTACAACCCGTCGGGCAAACTGCCGATCACCTTCCCGCGCTCGGTGGGCCAGATTCCGACCTACTACAACCACCTGAGCATTGGCCGGCCGTTCACGCCTGGCAAGCCGGGCAACTACACCTCGCAGTATTTCGATGACACCACCGGTCCGCTGTTCCCGTTCGGTTTCGGCCTGAGCTACACCGATTTCAGCCTGAGCGACATGGCCTTGTCGTCGACCACGCTGAACAAGACCGGCAAGCTCGACGCCAGCGTCACGGTGAAAAACACCGGCAAGCGTGACGGCGAAACCGTGGTGCAGCTGTACATCCAGGACGTGACCGGCTCGATGATTCGCCCGATCAAGGAATTGAAGAACTTCCAGAAAGTGCTGCTCAAGGCGGGCGAACAGAAGGTCCTGCACTTCACCATCGCCGAGGATGACCTGAAGTTCTTCAACAGCCAGCTCAAGTACGCGGCTGAACCGGGCAAGTTCAATGTGCAGATCGGCCTGGATTCCCAGGATGTGACGCAGCAGAGTTTTGAGTTGTTGTAATCCAACACATCACGACCCTCTGTAGGAGCTGGCTTGCCAGCGATGGCTGTTTAATATCCAACGAAGATGTTGAATGCTATGGCCCCATCGCTGGCAAGCCAGCTCCTACAAGGGCATCGCGTAATATCCAGCGAAGATGTTGGATGTTATGGCCTCATCGCTGGCAAGCCAGCTCCTACAAGGGCATCGCGTAACATCCAGCGAAGATGTTGGATGTTATGGCGCCATCGTTGGCAAGCCAGCTCCTACAGTGGTTTGTGGGTGTTCAGGAATTCGGGATCAACCCCGTCGATCCAGCAGATTCACCACCAGCCGATCCACCCATCCCCACACCCGCTGCTTGATCCGCCGCCACAGCGGTCGGCGTCGCCAGGCTTCAAGGCTTACTTCCTGGCTGAGCGCGAAGTCCTTCTCAAAACTCGCCGCCACGTCCCGGGTCAGTCCGGGGTCCAGTGCTTCGAGGTTGGCTTCCAGGTTGAAGCGCAAATTCCAGTGATCGAAGTTGCACGAGCCGATGCTGACCCAGTCGTCGATCAACACCATTTTCAGGTGCAGGAAACACGGTTGGTATTCGTAGATCTTCACCCCGGCCTTGAGCAGGCGCGGATAGTAGCGATGCCCGGCGTAACGCACGGACGGGTGATCGGTGCGTGGCCCGGTCAGCAGCAGGCGCACATCGACGCCGCGACCAGCCGCACGACGCAATGAGCGACGGACTTTCCAGGTCGGCAGAAAGTACGGTGTGGCCAGCCAGATGCGCTTGTGGCCGCTGTTCAGTGCACGAATCAGCGACTGCAGAATGTCGCGGTGCTGGCGGGCGTCGGCGTAGGCAACGCGGCCCATGCCCTCGCCCATCGACGGCACGCGAGGCAAACGCGGCAAACCGAAATGCGCGGCGGGTTTCCAGGCGCGGCGATGGCGGTTGGCGATCCATTGGCGGTCGAACAACAGTTGCCAGTCGAGCACCAGCGGGCCGGTGATTTCCACCATCACTTCGTGCCATTCACTGACGTCTTCGCCCGGCGTCCAGAACTCATCGGTGACGCCAGTACCACCGACCACCGCCATGCTCTGATCGACCAGCAACAGCTTACGATGATCGCGGTAAAAATTGCCGACCCAGCGCCGCCAGTTCAGGCGATTGTAGAAACGCAATTCGACCCCGGCCGCCATCAGCCGCTGGCGCAAGGCCAGGGTGAACGCGAGGCTGCCGTAATCATCGAACAGGCAACGCACCCGCACACCGCGTTCGGCTGCCTGGACCAGCGCCTGGACCATGGCCTCGGCACAGGCGCCCGCCTCCACCAGGTACAACTCCAGCTCGACCTGCTCCTCGGCACGGGCAATCGCCACCAGCATGCGCGGGAAAAACTGCGGACCGTCGATCAGCAGTTCGAAGTGGTTGCCTTCACGCCACGGAAAAATCGCCCCGGCCATGTCAACGCGCCGTAAAAATCAGCACCGCACCCACCGGCACCGACAGGCTGATGGCCGACAAACCGGCGACCTTGCGCAACGCTTCCAGACCCGGCGCCAGGTCGAAGTCTTCGGCATTGATCACCAGCGGTTCCAGCGTCACCACCTGGAAGCGCCGGTCATCCAGGCGGGTGGCCAGCAGTTCGGCGTCGTAGGTGTGTTGCTTGCCGTGAAGGTCGACAGTCAGCGGCAGCCGCAACTCCAGTTGCGCACCGGGAGCGAGGTCGTTGATCGGGCGCAGGTCGATTTGCGTGGTGATCAGCGCTTCGGGAAATTTGTCGATCTCGAACAGGTTGTTACGCATGCGCTCATCACGCAGCGGAATGCCGCTGTTGATCGAGTCCAGCTCGACTTCAACCTGCGCCAGGCCTTTGGGATCGACTTTGCCGTGCAGCACCAGAAAGCGCTGCACTTCGGAAACATTGGCGTTTTTGGTGCTGACGAACGACAGCCGCGAAGACTCGCCGTCCAGATACCAGTTGGCCTGGGCCGACAGCGAAGCGCCGGCCAACAGCAGTAAAGCAAGGGTGTGGGTGACTGACCGCTTGGACATAGAGACTCGTGGGGGCAAGTAAACCTGTGCTGAACCTTAACCGGCCTGTCACAGGTTGCAAGAAATGTGTTGCCTTGAGTCTCTAAACCAAAACAAGTTCCACTCAGGCCATCGCCTGCTGCACATCGCCAATGGTCGTGGCCAGGCTGTTGAGGTGCAGGTTCAGCACCCGCTCCACCGGTGCCTGATCCATCGGCCAGTGCAGCGCCATGCTGCCGACCAGTCGGCCATCGGTACGGATCGGCAAGGCCACCGCGCGAATCAGGAACGGCAAGCGCACCGGGTATTCCCAGTAACCTTCGGTGCGTTGGCCAAAGCCCTGATGCAATGCCGTTTGCGAGGTATTGAACAGCGTTTCGTCGCTCAATCGTTCACGCTCGGCCAGGCGCTGCACTTCATGGCTGTCCAGTTCCCCCAGACAAGCCCGGCCCATGGCCGAATGAAACAGGCTGGCGTGCTGGCCGACGATCTGGCAATTGTTTGGGTAACGTTTGCGCAGCACCGTGGGAATGGCACTTTCCATGACCTCGATTCGTTCGCCGTCGAAGCACGACAGGTCCACCACCAGCCCGGTGCGTTCGCTCAACTCCAGCAACAACGGCGCAGCGTTTTCCACCAGTCGTCGCTTGAAGCGTTGCTGGCTGTCGCCAAACAAACGCTTGGCGCACAAGCGGTAACGCCGGTCGCTCAAGCCGCGGTAGATCCAGCCCTGCTCCTGCAAGGTCAACAGCATGCGCGACACGGTGGCCTTGGGCAGGCGCGTCAGGTAATGCAGTTCCTCCAGCCCCAACGCCTGATGCTCGCCGAGCAGTTCGACGATCGCCAACGCACGCTCGACCGAACGCACGCTGCCGGTTTCTGCCTTGGTCTCCATCGGTTCGATCTCCCTCAGCCGGAATGGACGCTCGCTTGCTCTTTTTTCAAAGTACAGCAAGATGCGCGCCGCCCCCAAAGGCTCAGGCGTTTTGCAGACAACCGGGCGGCCGACGCTTGACCCACTGGGTCAGCTGCTCGTGGGCATACGCCAGTTGCAGCACCGCGAAGTCAGCCTGGGCCGGGCCAATGATTTGCAGGCCCATCGGCAGTCCGCCCGGGCTGAAACCCACGGGGACGTTCATGCTCGGCAATCCGGCCAGGGTCGGCCCGATGACGACTTCCATCCAGCGGTGGTAAGTGTCCATGCTCTGCCCGCCAACGACGCGCGGCCAGGGTGTTTGTGCATCAAAAGGAAACACTTGGGCGGTGGGCAGCAACAGGAAGTCGTAACGTTCGAACAGCTCGTTCAAGGCCCGATACCAGTCGCTACGGTTGACCGAAGCCTGATAGACATCCGCTGCCGTCAGGCGCAGCCCGCCTTCGACTTCCCATTGCGCTTCGGCTTTGAGTTGCTCGCGTTTCTGTGGGTCGGCGTACAACGCACCGAGGCTGCCTTGCACCAGCCAGTGCCTATGGGTCAGCCAGGTTTGCCACAGGGGCTCCATGGAGAAATCCGGCTGACACGCTTCGACCTTGCAACCGAGTGCCGCGAAGTCCTGCAGCGCCGATTCGCACAGGCTCATCACACCGGGGTCCATGGGCAGATAACCGTTGTAGTCCCCCAGCCATCCCACGCGGACCTCGCTGAAATCCTGCGCCAGTGATTGATGGAAAATGGCCGGGTCCTGCGTCTGCGACAACGGCACGCGCGAGTCGTAACCGGCCTGCGTCCCGAGCAACCGTGTGACATCGGTGACCGTGCGGCCCATCGGCCCTTCAGTCGCCAGTTGCTGGACAAACACCTCCGGCTGCGGACCGTGCGGCACGCGGCCTTGGGACGGGCGAAAACCGAAGACGTTGTTGAACGCCGCCGGGTTGCGCAGCGAGCCCATCATGTCGCTGCCGTCGGCCACCGGCAGCATGCGCAACGCCAGCGCCACCGCCGCCCCGCCGCTGCTGCCACCGGCGGCCAGCGTCGGATCGTAGGCATTGGTGGTGGTGCCGAACACGCTGTTGTAGGTGTGCGAACCAAGACCGAATTCCGGGACGTTGCTCTTGCCGATGATGATCGCCCCGCAGTCACGCACCCGCGCCACGCTGATGGCGTCGTGCTGCGGCACTTGCCCGGCAAACAGCGGCGAGCCCATGGTGGTGCGCAAACCGGAAGTGGCGGCCAGGTCTTTGACCGCTTGCGGCATGCCGTGCATCCAGCCACGGGACTGGCCCTGGTCCAGTTGCCGGTCGCAGGCGTCCGCTTCGGCCAGCAATTCATCGTCCGCACGCAGCGACACCAGCGCATTGACCTGCGGATTGAAGCGCTCGATTTGCGTCAGATACGCCTGCATTACCTCGCGACAAGACACCTGCCGCCCGTGGATGGCCCGGGACAGCGCATCGGCGTCCATTTCTACAATTGGATTGATGCTCAAGGTTTCACCTCAAGGTTGAGTTCGACAGATCGCTTTGCCCGTGGTGCTTCCTGCATGCAGTAAGTCCCCAATAGCGTCAGCAGGCAAGCGAACAACACGTAGAACGACGGCGCCACCGGTGTCGCCAACACCTTGCTCAGCCAGGTGACGATCAACGGCGCAAAACCGCCGAAGACCATGACCGCCACGTTGTAGGCCACTGATACCCCGGTGGAGCGCACTTCAATCGGAAACTGCTCGGCCAGCGCGGTCGGTGCCGGGCCGAAAAAGCCGCCAATCGCGCTGCACAGCAACAGTTGCATCACCAGCAAGCGCTCGATGGAAGGTGCTGCCGCGACCCACACGTAAAGCGGATACACCATCACGAAAAACGCCAGGGTGAAGGCCATCAATACCGGGCGTCGGCCCAGGCGATCCGACAGTGCACCGGACAATGGAATGATCACCGTCATCAGCGCCACGGCCAGCATTTGCACCAACAACACCTGGTCCAGCGGCAAGCCAAGATTCTTGTGGGCGAACGTCGGCATGTTCACCAGCACCACGTAGAACGACACGGTCGCACCGCACGCCAGGCCCATCGACACCAGAATGGCGCGGCGATGTTCGCGGATCACTTGCATCAAGCTCGGGCTGGCGCCTTTGGCCTGTTTGCGCGCTTCAAGAAACTCCTCCGGTTCCTCCATGTGCTTGCGAATCCACAAGCCCACCGGACCGATCAACAAGCCGATCATGAACGGGATCCGCCAGCCCCAGCTGTCCAGCGCCTCAGGGGTCAGCAGGTGAGTGAACAACGCCACCATGCCCGCGCCGGAAAACACCGCCAGGCACTGCCCGACCAATTGCCACGAGCCGTACAAACCCTTGCGATGCGCGGGCGCACTCTCCACCAGGAACGCCGTGGCGCTGGCGTATTCGCCGCCCGTGGCGAAGCCTTGCAGCATCCGTGCAACCACGATCAGCAGCGGCGCGCCCATGCCGATCGCGGCGTAGTTCGGTGCAAAGGCGATCAGGGCGATGGACACGGTCATCAGGCGGATGATCATCTGCATCGCTGCCTTGCGGCCTTTGCGGTCCGAGTACATGCCCAACAGAATGCCGCCCACCGGGCGCATGAAGAAGCCAACGCCGAAGGTCGCCAGCGCCATCAGCAGCGATGCGTATTCGTCTTCAGACGGGAAAAATTGCCGGGCGATGATGCTCGCCAGAAAGCCGTAAACGATGAAGTCATACCATTCCAGCGCGTTACCGATAACGGCGGCGACCACCTGCCGGGTGCGCGAAACGCCAGTGCTCGAAGTCTGCATGGGAACTCTCCAAAAACCTGATGGGTAACGGCGGGCACGCCAGCGCGCGCCCGTTCCAGCGGCAGTAGAAAGTGAGGAAATCAGGCAGGCTTGAGCCAGCTCTCGGTCAGCGCGCCCCAGTACGCAGCGCCGGTCAGCAGGATGTCATCGTTAAAGTCATATGCGGGGTTATGCACCATCGGCCTCGACACGCCATTGCCGATGAACAGGTAGGCGCCGGGGCAGCGTTGCAGCATCCAGGCGAAGTCTTCGCTGCCCATGAGTTTGGGGGTGTTGCCGTCCACTGCGTCGGCGCCCACCAACTCGACACCGACCTGCCGGGCGAACTCGGTTTCGGCGGCATGGTTGACCAGTACCGGATAAGCCGGGCGATGTTCGATTGTCGAACTGCAACCAAAACTCTTAGCCTGAGATTCGATGATCGCACGCACGCGGTCGAGGGTCTGCTCACGCACCTGGGCGTTCAGCGCGCGCAGGCTCAGGCGCAGGATTGCCTGCTGTGGAATGACGTTGGCCGCCTCTCCCGCCTGCAATGCGCCGACCGTCACCACAGCGGCCTGCTGCGCATCGATGTTGCGCGCGACCACCGTTTGCAACGCCATCACCACGCTCGCCGCCGCCACCAGCGGATCGACCGCCAGATGTGGCATCGAACCGTGGCCGCCAACACCTTCAATGGTGACAGTGAGCAAATCCTGCGAGGCCATCATCGGCCCTATTCGAAAACCCAAATGCCCGGCAGGCAGGCCCGGCATGTTGTGCATGCCGAACAGCGCATCGCAGGGGAAACGTTCGAGCAAGCCATCGGCGAGCATGGCTTCGGCGCCGCCCTGACCCTCTTCGGCCGGCTGGAAAATCAGGGTCAGGGTGCCGTCGAACTGACGGGTTGCCGCCAGATAGCGCGCGGCGCCCAGCAACATGGTGGTGTGACCGTCATGCCCGCAAGCGTGCATGCAACCTTGATGCTGGCTGCTGTACGCGGCGCCGGTATTTTCAATGATCGGCAGTGCGTCCATGTCCGCCCGAATCCCGAGTTTGCGCGGGCTGCTGCCGTTGCGCAGGACGCCGACCACACCGGTCTTGCCGATGCCGGTGTGCACGTCGTAGCCCCACGCTTCGAGGGATTTGGCCACCAGTGCCGAGGTGCGGTTTTCCTCGAAGCCGAGTTCGGGGTGGGCATGGATGTCCTGGCGGGTGGCGTGCAGGTCGCTGGCCACGTCGCTGAGCCAGGCGAGAATGTGCTGATGTCGGGTCATGACGATTGTCCTCGGGCCGGGTGAAGTCCCGTTCTTTTTGTTCGTTTTGATTTCGCGACACATCAAGGCAGGTCGCGCTCACCGCCAGATAACCGCGAGTCGCGCGTGAGGACAATCGAATGTGGTTCCACGGTGTGGAACCTGATGGCCGTCGATCTCACTGGCGGCCCCTTGTGGCGAGGGAGCTTGCTCCCGCTGCGCTGCGAAGCAGCGCCAAAACCGGCAACCGCGGCGTGTCTGATTCACCGCGTCGCTGACTTTGCGACTGCTGCGCAGCCGAGCGGGAGCAAGCTCCCTCGCCACAAAAAGCATCGCCGCAGTCAGGGGGATAAGCGGCAGCCCTGGTGTTCGCCGAGCCAGGCGGCGCTGTTGCTGCGGCCCATGCCGCTGACGGTGATGCGCTTGCTGGCAGTGTCATCGGTGAAGCTGCTGGTGGGTAGCCACTGTTTGACGTATCCACGGCAATACTCGGCCTCGTTGTTCATCACATACCGGCACGAGCAATATTCCTTGGCGGTGTAGGCGCTGATGATGTCGGGGAATGCCCACAGCGCGACCCGCTCATGCCAGAGCCAGCCAAGCAAGACGAGCAGCAGGATCAACAACAATGAGCTGATCGGTCGACGCCTGATGAAACCACTCATGGCTGCCCCTTCCCGGCAAACGCCTTCAGCGCGAGCTTGAGCATTTCGTTGTGCCGGTAGCGGCCGTCACGGTCATCGCCGTAGCGCACGATCACCAGTTTTTCGCTGGGGATCACATACATCGCCTGCCCCCAATGACCCAGTGCCGCAAAGGTATCGACGGGCGCATCGGGCCAAGGTTGCGCGGCGCTATCCACGGCACGATTGAGCCACCAGTGGCCGCCGGGCACCGCCTCATCCTGATGGGCGCGGTAGTGGTCGAACGGTTCACGATTGAAGGCGACCCAATCCTTGGGCAGCAATTGCCTGTCGCCCCAGCGCCCGTCGCGGGCCATCAGTAAACCGACCCGCGCCAGATCCCGCGCGGTGAGGTAGGCATACGAGGACGCGACAAACGTGCCCGTGGCATCGGTTTCCCAAACCGCGTGGCGAATGCCCAGCGGCTCGAACAATGCCGTCCATGGAAAGTCCCCATAGCGATTCGCACCGACGATGGTTTTCAGCGCGGCGGACAACAGATTGCTGTCGCCGCTGGAGTAGCGAAACGCCTGGCCCGGCGCCGCGTATCGGTCGTGTTCGGCGGTGAATGCCGCCATGTCTTGGTGCCCTCGGGTGTAAAGCATGGCCACCACCGACGACTTCAACGGCGCGTATTCGTAGTCTTCCTGCCAGTCGATGCCCGAGGCCCAATGCAGCAAGTCGGCCATGTTCATGTCCGGGTGTTTTTTCAGTGGCGGGTAAAACTTCTGCACCGGGTCCTGCAGCTTGAACAAGCCTTCGCCATAGGCCACGCCGAGGACCGTGGCCATCAGGCTTTTACTGATGGACCAGGTCAGGTGCGGCGTCTCGGCGGAGGTCGGGCCGGCGTACCGTTCGTAGATCAATTGGCCGTCGCGGATCACCAGCAAGGCGTCAGTGCGGATGCCTTGACGGGTGGTGTCGTTGCGCGGTGGGAAGGCGTAGTTTTCCAGAGATTGAAGCGCTGGACCGGTGACGGCCGGGCCGGTTGCCCATTGTTCGGCGGGCCAGTTTTCAGCGTGGACCGAGAGGCTGAATAACAGCAGGAAAAACAGCGACAGGCCTTTGGGCATAGCGGGGGGCTCTTGGAAGTGAACCTGCTGAGCCTAGCCGAGGTTGATGACAGTTCCGGGATTTGTGCTGTCAATGAGGCCGTCATCGCTGGCAAGCCAGTGCCTACAGGATCTGCGTCGTACACAATATTTCATTCGCCTGAAATCCCTGTAGGCGCTGGCTGGCCAGCGATGAGGCCCGTCAGGTCGCCGCCAATGCTTTGGCGAGACGCTTTGCTCGCGCCCCCGCCGCCAAATCCATCACCGCCTGATCCCGTTGCCACATCGTCGCCCACTCCGCCGGTCCCTCGGCCAGCGCTTCATTGACCTCAGTCTTGAGCCCCTCGAACTGCGCAAACAATCCACCCAGCAACACATGCCCGGCCGGATGATTCGGTGCCTGCCGACTGGCTTCCGCGCACCCGGCCAGCAACGCCAGCAAGCGCAACTGCAGATTCTGCGGCCAATCACAGTCCTGACCAACGCCATACAGCCACGCCGTCATGGCACTCAGCACATAGACATCTTCCAGGGTGCGGAACGGTTTGACGTACGCGTCCCAGCCATCCCCCGCCAGCAATTCACACAACGCGTTATCCAGAAACAATCGACCGTGGCTGATATCCGGCATCAACGGGATCGGCGGCAGTTTTTCCACCCGCACACCGGGCTCATCGGGATAGGCCACCGTCAGACTCAAGCGCGGATCGTCGCCGGGTTGCTCGCTGCGAGCGGCGATCAGCAGCCAGTCGGCGGCATCGCCAGCGGTGACGAAATCCTTGCGCCCACTCACGCGCAAACCGCTCAGGCGGGTTTGCATGTCGGCCGGGCGCAGGCTGCGTTGTTCGGTGGCGCACAGGGCGCCGAGGCTGAGTGGCGCGCTCGGCCAAAGCATGCGCAATGCCGCCTGATACCCCACCAGAAACGCCAACCCCGGCGTCGCCATCAGGCGCCCGCCCGCCACCGCCAACTCGAACGGCGTGACCGTGCCCAATTGCTGTAACAGGGTTGCGAACCCTTCGCCCAGGTCCGGGTTGGCGGGCAAGCGATCGCGGCTATTCAACAGGGTTTGCCAGGGCATAAGAGGCTCCTTTTGGGCTGTCATATAAGCATCACCAAAGCTTCATGGCGATGACACCGGGGCTACATAGCCTGACTTTGCACAACAAGGCTGGATAAAGAAAGTCGATCCGCTGTAACCCAAAGACGGGTGAGCAGCCCGCACGGAGATTCGCCATGACTCAGATCGCCCGCATCAGCGACACCGGCAACGAACGCCGCCTGCAAGCCGAACGCCTGGTGGGCGCCGAGGCTCTGCAGGAAGCTCAGGCCTTGCGTTTCAACGTGTTCAGCGGCGAGTTCAACGCCAAGCTGAAAGGCGCGGAACTGGGTCTGGACATGGATGACTATGATGTTCACTGCGCCCACATCGGCGTGCGTGACTTGAACACCGGGCGTCTGGTGGCGACCACCCGTTTGCTCGACCACACCGCCGCCAGCAGCCTGGGCAAGTTCTACAGCGAAGAAGAATTCAGCCTGCATGGCCTGGTTCATCTGCAAGGGCCGATCCTGGAAATCGGCCGCACCTGCGTCGACCCGGCCTACCGCAACGGCGGCACCATCGCCGTGCTTTGGGGCGAACTGGCCGAAGTGCTGAACCAGGGCGGCTACAGCTACCTGATGGGTTGCGCGAGCATCCCGATGCAGGACGGCGGCATTCAGGCCCACGCCATCATGCAGCGTCTGCGCGAGCGCTACCTGTGCACCGAACACCTGCGCGCCGAACCGAAAAAACCGCTGCCGACCCTGGATATTCCTTCCAACGTAATCGCCGAAATGCCGCCGCTGCTCAAGGCCTACATGCGCCTGGGCGCGAAAATCTGTGGCGAACCCTGCTGGGACGAAGATTTTCAGGTCGCCGACGTGTTCATCCTGCTCAAGCGCGACGAACTCTGCCCGCGCTACGCCAAACACTTCAAGGCGGCTGTGTAATGAGCCGGCTGCGGGTGTACGCGCGAATCGCGCGAGTGTTGCTGGTGGTGGCGCTGGGGCTGAGCATGGCCAGTGTGTTCGGGATGTTCGAACGTCTGGGCCTGGCCCATTCGATGGAACGTCGTCAGCGCTGGTCGCGATTTTTCATGGCGCGCCTGAGCAATGCCCTGCCCTTCGACGTGACCGTTCACGGTCAATTACCGAAAGCGCCGATGCTGTGGGTCAGCAATCACGTGTCATGGACCGACATCCCGCTGCTGGGCATGCTCACCCCGCTGTCGTTCCTGTCCAAGGCCGAAGTGCGCACTTGGCCAGTGGCCGGTTGGTTGGCGGCCAAGGCCGGCAGCCTGTTTATCCGTCGGGGTTCGGGCGACAGCCAGTTGATCCGCAAACAAATGACCCGCCATCTGCAGCATGAACATCCACTGCTGATGTTCCCGGAAGGCACCACCACCGATGGCCGTTCGTTGCGCACGTTCCACGGGCGCCTGCTGTCCGCCGCCATCGATTCCGACGTGGCGTTGCAACCGGTGGCGATTCGTTACGTGCGTGATGGTGAGCTCGATACGCTGGCGCCGTTCATTGGCGATGACGATTTGCTCTCACACCTGATGCGCTTGTTTGCCAATGACCGCGGCGGTGTGGAGATCCATTTGCTCAAGCCGATCGCTTGCGAAGGACGTGAACGCGCGGCATTGGCGTTCGAGGCGCAACAGGCCGTGCAGAAGGCGTTGTTTGGGGCGATCCCGGAAAAACAGCAAGTCCCGTTGCGCCCTGCCATCGCAGCCTGAACGCATCCCCCTGTAGGAGCTGGCATGCCAGCGATAGCGGTGGGTCAGCCAATGTAGATGTTGAATGATCCGGACTTATCGCTGGCAAGCCAGCTCCCACAGTGATCTATGTTGTCGGATGGCTCTGCGCAAAATCCTGCAACTGCGGGTAGAACAGCCGGAAATCCTCGCTCAACGGCTCATACAACACCCGCAATTCCTGCATGGCGGCCGCCAGCTCTTCAGGCTTGGTCAAGCGTCGCGAAATCCCCCGCAGCACCTGCTCCAGTACTTCGAATTCCCGATACGAACCCAACCAGTCATTGGCCACCATGTGCGGGGCGATCTTCGCCAGCCGCTCCGGCAGTTGCCGTTCGCTGGACAGCACGCGGTACACATCCGAGGTGAACAGCTCCAGCGGCCGGTCCGCGTACAGCGCCCAGTCCCGGGCCAGGCAATGGTCGAAAAACACGTCGAGGACGATCCCGGCGTAGCGCCGGCGCGTCAGGGAAAACCGCGACAGCGAGGCATCCACCAACGGATGGCGATCGGTGAACACGTCGATGCTGCGATGCAGCTGGATGGCCGCTTCGATCTCCGGTTCGAACTGCCCTTGCAGCCTGCCTTTGACGAAATCGCCATACAGACTGCCGAGCAATTGACCGGGGCGCTGGCCACCGAGGTGAAGATGTGCGAGATAGTTCATGGGCGCAGCTTAGCATTGCGCCTTGGTATCGACACCTCACATATCGTTATAACCCGATATACCGATTTGCTCGGTCATCAGAGCAAAATCATATTTGTATATCGCGAAATAACGATTTAAATTTCGCTTCATCGCGATATAGCGTTTTACTGATCACGAGCCCCCATCATGAACCTTGAACTCGACGAAATAATAAAAGCCCTGGCACACCCGGTACGGCGAGACATCCTGCACTGGCTCAAAAACCCGGACGTCGAATTTCCAGACCAGTCCCACAGCAACGAGCACGGCGTATGCGCCGGGCAGATCGATCAACGTTGCGGCCTGTCGCAGTCCACGGTGTCCGCGCACCTGGCGACCCTGCAACGCGCCGGCCTGATCAGCAGCCGCAAAGTCGGCCAGTGGCACTTTTTCAAACGCAATGAGGAAACCATTCAGGAGTTCCTCAAAATCTTCAGCAAAGAGCTCTGACCCTTTACGTCAGCCAGCCGACAAGGAATTAACCAATGCCCCTCTCGCTACTCATCCTCGCGTTGAGCGCCTTTGCCATCGGCACCACCGAGTTCGTCATCATGGGCTTGCTGCCCGATGTGGCGGCCGACCTCGGTGTGTCGATTCCCGGTGCCGGCTGGCTGGTGACCGGTTACGCCCTGGGCGTGGCCATCGGTGCGCCGTTCATGGCGCTGGCCACCGCCAGACTGCCGCGCAAAGCAGCGCTGGTGGCGTTGATGGGGATTTTCATTATCGGCAACCTGCTCTGCGCCGTGGCCAGTGACTACAACGTGTTGATGTTTGCCCGCGTGGTCACAGCCCTGTGCCACGGTGCCTTCTTCGGTATCGGTTCTGTGGTAGCCGCCGGCCTGGTGCCGGCCAACAAACGCGCCTCGGCCGTGGCCCTGATGTTCACCGGCCTGACCCTGGCCAACGTACTCGGCGTGCCACTGGGCACCGCCCTCGGTCAGGAAGCCGGCTGGCGTTCGACCTTCTGGGCAGTGACCGTGATTGGTGTGATTGCGCTGTTCGGCCTGATCCGTTTCCTGCCGGCCAAGCGTGATGAAGAAAAACTCGACATGCGCGCCGAACTGCGTGCCCTCAAAGGCGCCGGTATCTGGTTGTCCCTGAGCATGACCGCACTGTTCGCCGCGTCGGTGTTCACCCTCTTCACTTACGTCGCGCCGCTGCTGGGCGAAGTCACCGGCGTCTCGCCCCGTGGCGTGACCTGGACCCTGATGCTCATCGGTCTGGGCCTGACGGTCGGCAACATCATCGGCGGCAAGCTGGCCGACAAAGGCCTGGCCGCCACATTGATCGGCGTCTTCATCGCCATGGCCGTGGTCTCCACCGTGCTGACCTGGACCAGCGTCGCGCTGATCCCGACTGAAATCACCCTGTTCCTCTGGGCCACCGCGTGTTTCGCCGCTGTGCCTGCCCTGCAAGTCAACGTGGTGACCTACGGCAAGGCCGCGCCGAACCTGGTCTCGACCCTGAACATCGGCGCCTTCAACGTCGGCAACGCACTCGGCGCCTGGGTCGGCGGCAGCGTGATTGCCCACGGTTTCGGCCTGACCAGCGTGCCCCTCGCGGCCGCCGCACTGGCCGTACTCGCCCTGGTGGTGACCCTGATTACTTTCCGTCAGAACGGCAATCCCGAACTGGCTCCTGCTACTAACTGATCTTCAAAAGAGAGCAATTAAATGACGACTATTTTCGATCCGATCAAACTGGGCGACCTCGAACTGTCCAACCGCATCATCATGGCACCGCTGACCCGCTGCCGCGCTGACGAAGGCCGAGTGCCCAACGCGCTGATGGCCGAGTACTACGTACAACGCGCCTCCGCCGGCCTGATCCTCAGCGAAGCGACCTCGGTCACGCCAATGGGCGTCGGCTACCCGGACACCCCCGGCATCTGGTCCAACGACCAAGTGCGTGGCTGGGCCAACGTGACCAAGGCGATCCACGGCGCGGGCGGCAAGATCTTCCTGCAACTGTGGCACGTGGGCCGGGTTTCGCACTCGTTGTACTTGAATGGTGAAGCACCGGTCGCACCGAGCGCCATCCAGCCAAAAGGTCACGTCAGCCTGGTTCGCCCGCTGTCCGACTACCCGACGCCTCGCGCCCTGGAAACCGCTGAAATCGCCGACATCGTCGACGCTTACCGCACCGGCGCCGAAAACGCCAAGGCCGCCGGTTTCGACGGCGTGGAAATCCACGGCGCCAACGGTTACCTGCTCGACCAGTTCCTGCAAAGCAGCACCAACCAGCGCACCGACATCTACGGCGGCTCCCTGGAAAACCGTGCCCGCCTGTTGCTGGAAGTGACCGATGCCGCCATCGAAGTCTGGGGCGCCGGCCGCGTCGGTGTGCACCTGGCACCGCGCGCCGATTCCCACGACATGGGCGACGACAACCCGGCCGAAACCTTCACCTACGTCGCTCGTGAACTGGGCAAGCGTGGCATCGCCTTCATCTGCTCCCGCGAGAAAGAAGGCGCCGACAGCCTCGGCCCACAAATCAAGGAAGCCTTCGGCGGCCCGTACATCATCAACGAACGCTTCACCAAGGACAGCGCCAACGCCTGGCTGGCCGCTGGCAAGGCCGATGCAGTCGCCTTCGGCGTACCGTTCATTGCCAACCCGGACCTGCCGGCACGCCTGAAGGCCGATGCGCCGCTGAACGAAGCGCGTCCGGAACTGTTCTACGCCAAGGGCCCGGTCGGCTACATCGACTACCCGACGCTGTAAGCGCTTCCCGTAGAAATGCAAAAGCCCCGGAACTCGAAAGAGCCGGGGCTTTTTGTTGCGAACGCATCCAGGTACTGGAAATCTTGAATCGAGCTATTGACAGCGATTAGCTCCGAATGCTCAACGTGTCCTCGGTCCCAGGACAGCGGACACTTGCGGCTGCGCGCCCCGCCGGCACGCCCATTAATTAGTCTCGTTTAATTACGAAACCGCAATATCAGATGACGCCGTAGGACCTTGTAGGCAAACTCCGAATCTTGCTTTTGGGCACTTTGATGCCTTGTTGCGTTTTTGTTTGACGGGATAGTCTCCGGACGTCGCTGACCATTCAGCGATCGGGCTTGGAAACCCGTCGAAATTGAAAGCAACAGTTTGCCCATCACGAAGTTGAGTCATGGCGGCTGTGCGCGGGACGTCTTCGGGCGTGCCGGTTTCCTAATTTCCCGGTTTTCCAACCTGCGCACAGTTGCCACCCATTCGCTTGGAAACGAATGCAGCAGCTCTTTCAAATTAGGAGCTTCACCATGGCTAAAACAAATCCAATCGATCCTTCAGAACTCAAAACCATCGGCTTCACCCCTTTCATCTACTGCTCGAACCAGGCGCTGTTTCATGTCAGCCGCGGCGTGCCCCTCGCCGACGCATTGGCTCAAGCCTCCAACCTGCTGTTCCTCGCCAAGGAACTCACCGTCGACGCCGCCTACGCCAAAGACACCGACCGCCACGCCTGGGCCGCGCATTACCTGACGGCGATGAGCAAAGCGGTGATCGATGATGTGGCGAAGGTGCTGGATCGAGAGGCTGATCGTGAGCCCAGAGACACCAGGCAATAGCGACGGCTCATGTGGCGTAAAAAAGCCGCGTAAGAACGCAATGCTGTTCATTTAAGGACGAACACTGTACCTGTGGCGAGGGAGCTTGCTCCCGTTGGGGAGCGCCCCCCCAAAATGGGACTGCTACGCAGTCCAGCGGGAGCAAGCTCCCTCGCCACAGGTTACTGATTGCTCGCTCTATCTCTTAACTGAACAGCATTGCGCGTAAGAACGCGGCTTTTTCAACGGCGAAATTGCGCTCCACTTGACTACCCGTTTGCATCCGACCTGACCAGTCACTTGCATGGGTTCTGACCGGCGCTCTCAGCGCGCCGACATCACATTCAAGAACTCTCATTAACATCGTAGCTGTGCCGCAGCGCCAAAGGTCTGCTTGCCCAGTAAAGTTTTTTGAACTGCGCACAATCCATAGCCTTCGCGAACAGCCATCCCTGAGCGTAACGGACCTGGTTCGCACGCAGGTAGTCGAGCTGCCCTGTCGTCTCGACGCCCTCTGCAATCAGCGTCAATTCCAAGGCGCGGCCCATCTGAATGACGTGAGTGACCAAGAGCGTCTTTTCAGCAGCTGCACCGACCTGCTCAACGAACGACCGGTCGATCTTGAGCGCATCGAGCGGCAACTGCTGCAGATACTGCAAACTTGAATAGCCTGTACCGAAGTCATCCAGCGCGATAATGAACCCGGCATTACGCGCACGCTCTATGGTGATTTTGGCTGGAGCAGGATCAAGCAGGCTGCGCTCAGTCACCTCCAGCCAAATTTGCCCCGGGAGAACGTCCAGGCGCTGAACCTCCTCCAGTAGTTTCGGCAAAAAGTGCCCTGTACACACGTCGGCCGCCGCCAGGTTTAACGCCACGTGCATCGAGCGATCACTGGCCAGTATTGTCCCGAGGTCATTGAGAACGGTCTGGATCACCTGATTCGTGATGCCCTCAATCAAGCCACTGGACTCGGCCAAAGGGATGAAGTGGTCGGGATAGACGATTGTGCCGTCGGTTTTTTGCCAGCGGACCAACGCCTCGGCGCCAATGCATCGATGGCTTTCAATCTCGATGATTGGCTGGTAATGGACGAGAAATTCGTTCCGGCGTACAGCCTGTTCCAAAGCGTTAAGCGGTGACAGTTTTCGCCGCCACCAGCGCAGATTAACCATTAGCAACGCTGCCGAGACAATCAGGCCAACAGGCAGCAGATAAAGCACATGTTTCCAGAGACTTCGCAGCAGTTCCTGCCGCGGGATAGCGGCAATGACTGTGAAGTTGCCCTGCGCCGCCGACGTATAGAGAAAACCGTCTTTCAGACCGTGAGTCGGGCCTTGGTGGACCAATGCCAGGAAGCTCGCCATGTTCGGCAGCGCAGGGCCCAGCAAACGGCCTTGCCGTGTCCCCACTGCCAGTTTGATGCCTTGATCGAAGTCCACTTCGCGAAATTGCTCGGGGTCCACCAGAACATTGAACGCCGCGAACTGCAGGGCCAGCATCGGCTTGATCAGAGGGTTGTCGTCGTACGCTTCGATGGAAACCTTCACGCCATCCTCGGTGACGAAATCTTCGGGCCACTGAGTGGCGCGTGGCGACGTAGCGCCCCAGGAACTACAGGCAAACACATCTTCCTCGTAGCCCACCGACTCAACCGAAAAAGTGTTCATGGCAATCATGCGCATCTGCTCGATGCTTTCCGGCGTGCAGGGTTGCAGATCGGTAAGGGCAACGTTTTTGAGCGTTTGGGATGCCTGTTCAAACGTAGCGCTGGCGCGTTGACTGGCAATCTGCGCGAGGGTGTGGAGTCGTTCGTTGGCGACATAGGTCGTCAACAGCCATCCACCCGCAAAAGTGAGGGCCAGCGGGACGATGACCGATAGGAGCGCCAGAAGCATACCCTGGCTGCTGATCCTTGAACTGTTCATATCACCGCCTGAGCAATGGCTAATGACGCGTCTTGGCCGTGGTTTGACGTGTCGGGTCGTTGATGAGGATTGCTGCTTTTAGCTTAAAATCCTGGAGCCGATCAACAAGCCATCAGCGAGTCGAAAGCGCGGGGGATACGCCCGATTAATCTTATTCTGGTCCGGCACTTTGAAGCGTTGATGCAAGGCACGATTCCACTCTATTACGCCCGCTCTGTTTGGCGCGATACAAGCATTCGTCTGCCTGCTTGAGCACAACGTCCGCGGGAGTGGGTGCTTGCACACATGTAGCGATACCGATCGACGCGGTAATACGCCCGACCCCAGGGATGTCACCCGTAGCGATGGCTTGGCGAATTCGCTCGGCAATCAAGTTCGCCGAGTCGAGATCGGTATCCGGCAGAATCAGCAAGAACTCTTCTCCACCCGCTCTACACGCGAGATCACCGGTGCGTGAGTAGCTCGCCAGTGTTCCAGCGACCTGCTTGATCGCTAAGTCACCCTTGTCGTGGCCGAAGGTATCATTCACTTTTTTGAAATGGTCGATATCCAGTGACAGTACCGAATATGTGCGGCCTGCCTGCTCTAGCCCAAGCAACTCTCCATCCATCGCCCTGCGATTGGCAAGACCTGTCAGCGGGTCAGTTAACGCCTGCTGATTGAGGCGGCCTATTTTTGCTTGCAAAAGCTGCACGCTGGTCAGCATCGCTTGACGAATAGAAAAAGCTTCCCGATACCAAGCCTTCACGTGGTGAAGTTTCTCAGTCGCTTGCGGTGCCGACAGTTGGCCAGCGATGCTGGAAAGCTGGTGCAAAGGTCGACAGATCAATAGAGCCCCCCACCACATGAGCACAAAGCCGATCAGAGCAGCTGGCACCATGCCCATAATCACGTTATCCATCAACGTCTTCAGAGGCGCAAGGCTGACCTCGCGCGGCTGCTGTGCGACCACAGCCCAACCGGCGCCCGGAACCTGAGCGTATCCAGCAAGCATCGGTATGCCCTTGTAATTAGGCACCTCCATGGATCCGCTCTCGCCGCGTAACGCAGCGTCCACGGTCTTGCTCCATCCAAGCGTTTCGCCAATTCGCGACGCCTCGGGGTGATAGAGCAGATGTCGATCCTGATCCGCGACGAAGGCAAATGTCCCGGTGTGATAAAAATGCCGGCTGATCAAGGTATGCAGCGCATTGTCCTGCTGCAGGTAAATTGAACCGCCAATGATGCCAACGTAACGGTTTGACGAATCATAGATGGGCTCAGAGACGAACACGACCAGGTTGCCAGCCGCTGATTTGTAAGCAGGACTGATAAACGGGCGCCTCGCCTCGATGGCTTTCTGAACGGCGTCGGAGTTCAGTGTAGAACCGATGATTTGCAGCGTATCCGGATACGCTTCCAGCACCCGGGCATCAACGTCGACAATCGCGATTGAATTGAAATCGGCATCCTGCTTCTGCAGACGCATCGCTTCGGCACGCAATTCCTTGGCATTGCCCCACTCCTTGCCCAACTCCACAGCACCGTAGTGCAGGTGGCTCTGGGCCGAGCGAATAAATTCAGAAAGGCTTGAGGCTACTTTCGCGGCGTAAGCACTGTTTGCCTGAAGCGCATGTTCTACCAACGCATCCCGTTGCACTCGATAGGCCGTGATGAGGCTGTTGCCTAAAGTGGCCAGTACCGAGAGCACCACAAGGGTGAGAATAAGCCAACGCAAGTCCAGAACCACGCCGGGAGGGCGATCGCCTACCCTCTTGTCAGCGGCCGAATCCTTTTGATTGTTGGCTCTATCCATCGATGTCTACCTTGACGCATCTGTTTTCGTGAGACCGCTCAGCGGAGCAGCCCTGCCAATATCAATATCTCTGCATCACGCGCCCTTCGCGTGCTTCACGCAATATGCATGACACCCGGCTGTCTCTCAAGATTACTCATTTCGCTGTCCATCCCTTAAACGAGCACCAATCGCTGTGAATACAAGCGCCCAATGAACAACCTAGAGCTGCATGACTGCGAGCGCCCTGCGCAGGGGCTCGTCGGATATCTGGATAGGCCCGTGAAATGGCTCATCCATGTCTAACACCAGGTAGACAGAAGCCGCGATAAGCAATGACGAGATGATAAACATCCCGATCACGATCGGGTTCCGGGGCGCGCGGTAACCAAAACTGGCGAAGATGAGGGTCAACCACGCGACCAGCATCCCGATCAATGGGCCCGGAATCGCCCCCTCCGATTGCTCGACGATTCTCCAGCGCTGCTCGATGAGCGAACGGTATTGCTGACGGATATCCTGAAACATCGTTTCATGGAAGCGATCCGGGGGCTTGATACCGGTCAACGACTTTCCTATGTCATCCAGGTATTTCGCCGCCTCGCTGTTACGATGCTGCAAGGCTTCGTCTCCTCGATAGGGGGTCTCGATCGCGCGCTCAAGATAAGCAAGCAGTCGGCTGCGCGTGTCTTGTGTGGCATCCCCGTAGCTACGCAGAGTCCGGTCAAAAATGATCAGGCTGGTTGCGTACCCATGGAAGTTCGCGTCGATGGACTCAAAGGTGTTCTTGGCAGAGTTGATCATCAGGCCAAAGACCAGCGACGTCATGACTACAAAAATATTGGCGACCAGGCGAACGACCGTGTTGGTGTCCTCATCCCTGTGGTGCACTGCGAGCTTGGGGTACCAATGCATCATGAGAAGCGAAGACGCTAGCAGGCACCCGAAAATGGCCAGTGCGATCCAGAGAGAATTCATACATCGGTGCCCCGTTCAAGTGAACTCAAGTCGTTGAGAATAGACCGCCGAGGGCTCTCGGTGTTTTGTTCATCTGGTTCGTGGCTGGCTTGGGGGCCTGTTTGAAAAATGCGCGATGTGGCGGTGGATGAAGGCAGACAGGATGCTTCGGACACCTGCCGTGCTGGTCGCGGTACGACGTCCATTGATGATCGAGTACAGCCAGCGCGATCAACGTCTGCAATAATGGCGGCCACTGCGGCACGATGGCATATCGAGTGCTCGTGTCAGCATCCGGCATCAGAATTTGGAGAACTCGATGCGTGACATTATTGACGGTTTTTTGCGCTTTCAGCGCGAGGTTTATCCGCAACGCGTCGAGCTGTTCAAGCAGCTCGCGACGGCACAAAATCCGAAAGTGTTATTCGTCACCTGTTCGGACAGCCGTGTTGTGCCCGAACTCCTTACGCAGCGCGAGCCGGGCGAACTGTTCGTGATTCGCAACGCCGGCAACATTGTGCCGTCTTATGGTCCCGAACCCGGCGGCGTGTCGGCTACCGTCGAATACGCGGTCGCCGTACTTGGCGTACAGGACATCGTGATCTGCGGCCACTCGGACTGCGGGGCGATGGGCGCGATCTCGCGCTGCACGTGCCTGGATCATCTTCCGGCGGTCGCGAACTGGCTACGTCACTCGGACGCCGCAAAAGCGATCAACGCCGCGCATGAGTTCGACACACCCCGCGAAAAGCTCGATGGCCTCGTGCGCGAAAACGTGATCGCGCAATTGGCGAATCTGCGTACGCATCCATCGGTTGCCCTTGCGCTCGAGCAGGGACGCATGAATCTGCACGGCTGGGTCTACGACATCGAGGCGGGGTGCATTGATGCGCTGGATGGTGCGACTCGACAGTTCGTTCCTCTTGCTGATTCGCCGACCACCGTCGCGATAGCTGCGCGTAATGGCAGACAGATGTAATTCCAACAGACAAATCAGGGGCGGAAGTACTTCCAGAGTACTTTTGCGCCCCTGCAAGGTGAAACGGCATTGCCTCTGCCGGGGCCATTCGAATGGGTGGGCAAGTCCGTGCAATTACCATTAGCTGAACGACAGTCTGAGGTCGGCGATCGCATTCTATTTACCGTCGACTGATCCACTGTCATCGCGAGCAAGCTCGTTCTTACAGCGTGCGGTGTTTTGCTGAGGTTTATGCCAAGTGCACCCACTGCCAACACAATCGACACAAAATTCCTACAAATTACGTCGCTGACGACCTGTCATCCGCGTGAACGGACGTATATAAAAGCACCCCATTAGCGCAAAGCACGTGAAGAACTGTTCATCCACGGCTTCAACGGTTGACACACAAGACGCCGATTAGCATCTTGCTTTATTTGCGCAGGCTGGGGCTGAAACGCAACAGATCCAGACCGGTATCAACCCAGCGCTCGGCCTCGATGTGCAGCTCAAAACTGTCGGGGGCCAATAGCCACTGATACAGGATGCCATCGATATAGGCGTGCAAGCTGATGGCGGCACGGGCAGTGTCGAGGTCTTCTGGCAACTGCCCACGATTGACGGCATTACGCAGGGTCAGGCCAATGCGCGTGTTGCATTCAAGGCTGGCCGCACGACGCTGCTGACGCAGGTCGCACATTTCATCGGTGAATTCGCACTTATGGAACAGAATCTCGTTGATGCGCCGGGTCTTGGGGTCCAGCGCAACTTCATGAAACAAATGAATCAGCAGCCGGCGCATGCAGCCCAGTGGATCGAGCTCGTCTTCGCTCTCGGCGGCCTTGGCCAGTTCATCAAGGGGCTCTTGCAGGCTATCGAGCATGGCCTGCACCAGATCCGCCTTGTTGCTGAAATGCCAGTAGATGGCCCCGCGCGTAACGCCGGCCAGGGTTGCGATGTCCGCCAGGGTCGTGCGCGCCACGCCCCTTTCAAAAAAGGCTTTTTCAGCCGCCTCGAGAATCTGGCTGCGGGTTTCTTGAGCTTCCTCTTTGGTACGACGGACCATGGCAGTACAACCTCAATCAGGATGCTTCAGCGATGTCTGGATATCAGCTGAATAAAAGTGGGGCGATCGCTCTTGGGTATCGTCCCCGGGCCAACAATTGCAGCCATTCGATGGCTTCTGTAACAGCGTGGGTACACAGCCAAGGTATTTACAAACAGCCGTGAACGTAAGTATATTCCTTAGCAAGCTACTTATCCACCCGGCACCCCATTTTTACTTTCCATCTTTTCTTGTGCGTTTATTACGCGCCTGACCCGAGGATTTTCATGCAATTCAAGCCAGCTCTTACCGCTCTGGTCGCCGCCGTCGCCCTGGCATCGCTGCTCAGCGGATGCAAAAAGGAAGAAGCGGCACCGGCCGCACCACCGCCTCAGGTCGGCGTTGTCACCCTGCAACCGCAAACGTTTACGCTGACCTCCGAACTGCCCGGCCGCACCAGTGCATTCCGCATTGCTGAAGTGCGTCCACAGGTCAACGGCATCATTCTCAAGCGTCTGTTCAAGGAAGGCAGCGACGTCAAAGCCGGCCAACAGCTCTATCAGATCGACCCGTCGGTCTATGAAGCGACCCTGAAAAGCGCCGAAGCCAACCTGCGTTCGACCAAGTCGATCTCCGACCGCTACAAGCAACTGGTCGACGAGCAAGCCGTAAGCCGTCAGGAATACGACACCGCGGTCGCCAACCGCCTGCAATCGGAAGCCGCACTGCAATCGGCCCAGATCAACGTGCGCTACACCAAGGTCTATGCCCCGTTGACCGGTCGTATCGGTCGTTCTTCGGTGACCGAAGGCGCACTGGTCAGCAATGCCCAGGTCGAGGCGATGGCGGTGATTCAGCAACTCGACCCGATCTACGTCGACGTGACCCAGTCCTCGGTCGAGCTGCTCGAGCTGCGCCGCGAACTGGAAAGCGGTCGCTTGCAGAAGGCCGGCGACAACTCGGCCAAGGTCAAGCTGACCCTCGAAGACGGCAGCCAGTACAAACTCGATGGCAAGCTGGAGTTCTCCGAAGTCTCGGTTGACCAGACCACCGGTTCCGTCACCCTGCGCGCGGTATTCCCGAACCCTGACCACACGCTGTTGCCGGGCATGTTCGTGCACGCCCAGTTGCAGGCCGGTGTGAACAGCGCGGCGATTCTGGCCCCGCAGCAAGGCGTGACCCGCGACCTCAAAGGCACGCCGACCGCACTGGTCGTCGGCCCGGACAACAAGGTTGAACTGCGTCAGCTCAAGGCCAGCCGCACTGTCGGCAACCAATGGCTGATCGAAGATGGCCTGAAAGCCGGCGATCGCCTGATCACCGAAGGCCTGCAATACGTCAAACCGGGCGTCGAAGTCAAAGCCAGCGAGGCGACCAACGTTGCCGCAAAAAACCCGGCCCCCGCACAGGCAGCTGATAAAGCGTCTGGCGGCAAAGGGGAGTAAACCATGTCGAAATTTTTTATCGACCGTCCGATTTTCGCCTGGGTAATCGCCCTGGTGATCATGCTGGTCGGGGCACTATCGATCCTCAAGTTGCCGATCAACCAATACCCGAGCATCGCGCCGCCTGCGATCGCCATTTCCGTGACCTACCCGGGCGCTTCTGCGCAAACCGTGCAGGACACCGTGGTTCAGGTGATCGAGCAGCAGCTCAACGGTATCGACAACCTGCGTTATGTGTCTTCGGAAAGTAACTCCGACGGCACCATGACCATCACCGCGACCTTCGAGCAAGGCACCAACTCCGATACCGCGCAGGTTCAGGTCCAGAACAAGCTGAACCTGGCCACCCCGCTGCTGCCGCAAGAAGTGCAGCAACAGGGTATCCGCGTGACCAAGGCAGTGAAGAACTTCCTGCTGGTCATCGGCGTGGTGTCGCGCGACGGCAGCATGACCAAGGACGACCTGTCGAACTACATCGTGTCCAACATGCAGGACCCGATCTCGCGGACCGCCGGTGTCGGTGACTTCCAGGTGTTCGGTTCCCAGTACGCCATGCGTATCTGGCTCGACCCGGCCAAGTTGAACAACTTCAACCTGACCCCGATCGACGTCAAGACCGCCATTGCCGCACAGAACGTGCAGGTGTCGTCCGGTCAACTCGGCGGCCTGCCTGCCCTGCCCGGCACGCAGCTGAACGCGACGATCATCGGCAAGACCCGTCTGCAGACCGCCGAGCAATTCGACAAGATCCTGCTCAAGGTCAACAAGGACGGTTCTCAAGTTCGCTTGAAAGATGTCGCCGAAGTTGGCCTGGGTGGCGAGAACTACAGCATCAACGCTCAGTTCAACGGCGCTCCGGCGTCCGGTCTGGCGGTGAAACTGGCCACCGGCGCCAACGCGCTGGATACCGCCAAGGCACTGCGTACCACCATCGACAGCCTCAAGCCGTTCTTCCCGCAAGGGATGGAAGTGGTGTTCCCGTACGACACCACGCCGGTGGTGACCGAGTCGATCAAGGGCGTGGTTCACACCCTGGTTGAAGCGGTAGCGTTGGTGTTCCTGGTGATGTTCCTGTTCCTGCAGAACTTCCGCGCCACCATCATCACCACCATGACCGTTCCGGTGGTGTTGCTGGGTACGTTCGGGATCCTCGCGGCAGCCGGTTTCAGCATCAACACCCTGACCATGTTCGGTATGGTGCTGGCCATCGGTTTGCTGGTGGACGATGCCATCGTCGTGGTGGAAAACGTCGAACGGGTGATGAGCGAAGAAGGCCTGTCGCCCAAGGAAGCTACCAAGAAATCCATGGGCCAGATCCAGGGCGCCCTGGTGGGTATCGCCCTGGTACTGTCGGCGGTACTGCTGCCGATGGCGTTCTTCAGCGGTTCCACCGGTGTAATCTACAAGCAGTTCTCGATCACCATCGTCTCGGCCATGGCCCTGTCGGTACTGGTTGCGCTGATCTTCACCCCGGCGCTCTGCGCCACCATGCTCAAGCCGATTGCGAAAGGCGACCACGGCACCCCGAAACGCGGCTTCTTCGGCTGGTTCAACCGCAACTTCGACCGTGGCGTCAAAAGCTACGAGCGCGGCGTGGGCAGCATGCTCACGCACAAGGCGCCGTATCTGCTGGCGTACCTGATCATCGTTGTTGGCATGATCTGGCTGTTCACCCGCATTCCAACCGCGTTCCTGCCTGAGGAAGACCAGGGCGTACTGTTCGCCCAGGTGCAGACGCCGGCCGGTTCGACCGCCCAGCGTACCCAAGTGGTCGTGGACGAAATGCGTGAATTCCTGCTGCGTCCGAGCAAGGACGGTGGTGAAGGCGATGCGGTGAACTCGGTGTTTACCGTGACCGGCTTCAACTTCGCCGGCCGTGGCCAGAGCTCGGGTATGGCGTTCATCATGCTGCGCCCGTGGGGCGATCGTAACGCCGACAACAGCGTGTTCAAGGTGGCGGCCCGTGCCCAACAGCACTTCTTCACCTTCCGCGATGCCATGGTGTTCGCCTTCGCTCCGCCAGCGGTACTGGAGTTGGGTAACGCCACCGGTTTCGACGTGTTCCTGCAGGACCGCGCCGGTATCGGTCACGAGAAACTGATGGAAGCGCGTAACCAGTTCCTCGGCATGGCCGCGCAGAGCAAGATCCTGGCTCAGGTCCGTCCGAACGGCCTGAACGACGAGCCGCAATACCAGCTGGAAATCGATGACGAGAAGGCCAGTGCCCTGGGCATTACCATCGCGGACATCAACAACACCCTGTCGATCGCCTTGGGTAGTAGCTACGTCAACGACTTCATCGACCGCGGTCGGGTGAAGAAGGTTTACGTACAAGGCCAGCCGGGGGCGCGCATGAGCCCTGAAGACTTGAAGAAGTGGTACGTGCGCAACAGCGCCGGCACCATGGTTCCGTTCTCGGCGTTCGCCAAGGGTGAATGGATTTACGGCTCGCCGAAACTGGCCCGTTACAACGGCGTGGAAGCGATGGAAATCCTCGGCGCCCCGGCCCCGGGTTACTCCACCGGTGAAGCGATGGCCGAAGTCGAAGCCATTGCCAAGAAACTGCCGGCCGGTGTCGGTATTTCCTGGACCGGTTTGTCGTACGAGGAACGTTTGTCCGGCTCGCAAGCGCCAGCGCTGTATGCCCTGTCGCTGCTGATGGTGTTCCTGTGTCTGGCGGCGCTGTATGAAAGCTGGTCGATTCCGATCGCGGTGATGTTGGTGGTGCCGCTGGGGATCATCGGTGCGCTGATGGCCACCAGCCTGCGCGGCTTGTCCAACGACGTGTACTTCCAGGTGGGCTTGTTGACGACCATCGGTCTGGCGGCGAAAAACGCCATCCTCATCGTCGAGTTCGCCAAGGAACTGCACGAACAGGGACGCAGCCTGCGCGAGGCGGCCATCGAAGCCTGCCGCATGCGTCTGCGACCGATCATCATGACCTCGCTCGCCTTCGTCCTCGGTGTGGTACCCCTGGCGATCTCCACGGGCGCAGGCTCGGGTAGCCAGCATGCCATCGGTACCGGGGTGATTGGCGGTATGATCACGGCAACCGTACTGGCGATCTTCTGGGTCCCACTGTTCTTCGTCACTGTGTCGGCCATGGGTCAGCGTAAAAACGTCGACCAGGAAGACGCTACTGAAACTCCTAAAGAGGCTGGCTAATGAGCAAGTCGCTACTCTCCCTGGCAGTCGCCGCCTTCGTGCTCGGTGGCTGTTCGCTGATACCTGATTATCAGCAACCGGATGCTCCGGTGGCGGGCCAATACCCTCAAGGGCCGGCGTATTCGCCGGCCCAGGCGCCGGCTCAGGCCGCTGCCGAGCAGGGCTGGAAGCAGTTTTTCCATGACCCGGCGCTGCAGCAGCTGATTCAGGTTTCCCTGGAAAACAACCGTGACCTGCGCGTCGCGGCCCTGAACATCGACGCGTTTGCGGCTCAATACCGCATCTCCCGCGCCGACCTGTTCCCGGCTGTTTCGGCCAATGGCACCGGTAGCCGTCAACGGGTTCCGGCCGATGCGTCGCAGACCGGCGAATCGAGCATCACCAGTTCCTACTCGGCCACCGTCGGTGTCAGCGCCTACGAACTCGACCTGTTCGGTCGAATTCGCAGCCTGAACGAAGAAGCACTGCAGCAGTACTTCGCCACTGAAGAAGGCCGTCGCAGCACTCAGATCAGCCTGGTGGCCAGCGTGGCCAACGCCTACCTGACCTGGCAGGCTGACAAGGAACTGCTCAAGCTGACCCAGGACACCCTGGCCGCGTTCGAGGAGAGCTACAAGCTCACCGCCCGCAGCAACGAAGTGGGGGTCGCCTCGGCGCTGGACCTGGCGCAGTCGCGGACCTCGGTGGAAAACGCCCGTGCACAACTGGCGAAGTACACCCGCCAGGTCGCCCAGGATGAGAACAGCCTGGTGCTGCTGCTCGGCACCGGCATTCCAGCCAACCTGCAAGCGGCCAAACCGCTGGCGGACGATCTGCTGAGCGACGTACCGCCGGGCCTGCCGTCCGACCTGCTGCAACGTCGTCCGGACATCCTGCAAGCCGAATACAACCTGAAAGCGGCCAACGCCAATATCGGCGCGGCGCGCGCAGCGTTCTTCCCGAGCATCAGCCTGACCGCCAACGCCGGGACCCTGAGCCCGGACTTGTCCGGTCTGTTCAAGGGCGGTTCGGGCACCTGGCTGTTCCAGCCGCAGATCAACCTGCCGATCTTCAACGCCGGCAGCCTGCGTGCCAGCCTGGACTACTCGAAGATCCAGAAAGACATCGGCGTGGCGAACTACGAGAAGTCCATTCAAACGGCCTTCCAGGAAGTCGCCGACGGCCTGGCTGCCCGCCAGACCTACACCCAGCAGTTGCAGGCTCAGCGTGACTTCGTCAGCGCCAACCAGGATTACTACCGCCTGGCCGAGCGTCGCTACCGTATCGGTGTCGACAGCAACCTGACCTTCCTCGATGCCCAGCGTCAGCTGTTCAGCGCACAACAAGTGCTGATTACTGACCGCCTGGCGCAACTGGTCAGCGCAGTGAACCTGTACAAGGCACTGGGGGGTGGCTGGAACGAACAGACGGCGAAGGTCGAGCCGTTGAAGGAAGAAGCGCCGAAGTTGAAGTTGTTCTGATACCGCGGTGAACATACGAAGCCCACCTTTTGGTGGGCTTTTTGTTGGTTGCGGGAAAAGCGGTGTTAGCCGTGCGGGCTTCATCGCTGGCAAGCCAGCTCCCACAGTGTCCGTGTCGTACGTAAATTTCAGGGTCCACTGTGAACCGGTGGGAGCTGGCTTGCCAGCGATGAAGCGCTGAAGAACAGCACAAAAACCCGGATCAATCTTACGTTCGATAATCGCCCAAAACCCGCTTTCACCGATTGAACCATCCAGTACATTCCCCGCACCATCCGCTCCACAAGACTAAAAACAACAGGTTCTACAGCATGCCCCCGCGCCCCGCCCTGTCCGGCTGATCCCGATTCGTTTGCCCTGTTTTCCCGTATTCGTCTGCAACTGAAGAGTTGCGGCATCACCCTCGCTTTATCTACAAAAATTAGAGAGACCCGAGCCCATGACGCCTTCTCCTGCGCAGTATTTTGTTCCCAGCCTGATCGCCCTGGCCCTCGCGGCCGCCGCCCTGCCCGCCCACGCCGAGGAATCTGGTTTCGTTGAAGGGGCCAAGGTCAACCTGAACCTGCGCAACTTCTACATCAACCGCAACTTCACCAACCCGACCAAGACCCAGGGCAAGGCTGAAGAATGGACGCAAAGCTTTATCCTCGACGCCAAGTCCGGGTTCACCCAGGGCACCGTCGGTTTTGGTATGGATGTGCTGGGGTTGTATTCGGTGAAACTCGATGGCGGTAAAGGCACTGGCGGTACGGCACTGCTGCCGTTGAACAGTGACGGCCGCCCGGCCGACAACTTCGGGCGCACCAACGTGGCGTTCAAGGCCAAGCTGTCGCAGACCGAAGTGAAGGTTGGCGAGTGGATGCCGGTGCTGCCGATCCTGCGTTCGGACGATGGGCGTTCACTGCCGCAAACCTTCCGCGGCGGGCAGATCACCTCGAAGGAAATCGCGGGCCTGACGCTGTACGGCGGCCAGTTCCGCCAGAACAGCCCCCGCGATGACAGCAGCATGGACGACATGTCGATGACCGGCAAAGCGGCGTTCACCTCCGACCGTTTCAACTTTCAGGGCGGCGAATACCTGTTCAACGAAAAGCGCACGCAGATCGGCCTGTGGAACGCCGAACTCAAGGACATCTACAGCCAGCAGTTCATCAACCTGACCCACAGCCAGCCGCTGGGTGACTGGACTCTGGGCGCCAACCTCGGTTTCTTCTATGGCAAGGATGACGGCAGCGCCCGCGCCGGTGAGCTCGACAACAAAACCATGTACAGTCTGCTCTCGGCCAAATACGGCGGCAACACCTTCTACGTCGGCCTGCAGAAACTCACCGGCGACAGCCCATGGATGCGGGTCAACGGCACCAGTGGCGGCACCCTGGCCAACGACAGCTACAACTCCAGCTACGACAACGCCCGGGAGAAATCCTGGCAGGTGCGTCACGACTACAATTTCGTCGCCCTCGGCGTGCCGGGCCTGACCCTGATGAACCGCTACATCAGCGGCGACAACGTGCACACCGGCACCATCACCGACGGCAAGGAATGGGGACGTGAAAGTGAACTGGGCTACACCGTGCAAAGCGGTGCGCTGAAGGACCTGAACGTGAAATGGCGTAACTCGACCATGCGCCGGGATTACAGCAACAACGAGTTCGATGAGAACCGCTTGATCATCAGCTACCCGATCAGCCTGTTGTAGGAGCATGACTTGCCCGCGATGGCGATCTCGCTGACGCCATCGCTGGCAAGCCAGCTCCCACAGGGATCTTCAGTGACCACAGAATTGGCGCTCACACCGGACCACTGTGGGAGCGGGCTTGCCCGCGATGGCGATTTCGCTGACGCCATCGCGGGCAAGCCAGCTCCTGCAGGCATCTTCAGTGACCACAAAATTGGCGCTCACACCGGACCACTGTAGGAGCGGGCTTGCCCGCGATGGCGATTTCGCTGACGCCATCGCTGGCAAGCCAGCTCCTACAGGGATCTTCAGTGACCACAAAATTGGCGTTCACACCGGACCACTGTGGGAGCGGGCTTGCCCGCGATGGCGTCAGTTCAGGCAACAACAATCGCGGGATCACTCCCGCGATTCAACTCCCAATTCATCCCACACCGACTCCGCCAGGTGGAATGTCGCATTGGCTGCCGGGATGCCGCAGTAAATCGCGCTTTGCATGATCACTTCCTTGATCTCGCCACGGCTCACGCCGTTGTTGGCGGCGGCGCGCAGGTGCAGTTTGAGTTCGCCTTCGCGGTTCATGCCGATCAGCATGGCGATGGTGATCAGGCTGCGGGTGTGGCGCGGCAGGCCCGGGCGCGTCCAGATGTCACCCCAGGCGTGGCGGGTGATCATTTCCTGAAACTCCGAGTTGAACTCGGTCAGGGTGGTCAGGCTGCGATCGACGTGGGCGTCGCCCAATACCGCGCGACGAACGTTCATTCCCTCGTCGTAACGTTGCTTCTCGTCCACAACAATCCCCTTATTGAGCCAACAAAAACGTCAGGACCCGCTGGCTGAACGCGTCACCGGCCTGCACGTTGGACAGGTGCGCCGCGTAGAACTCGGCGTACTCGGCACCCGCCACATGTTCCTGAATGAAATGCCCGCCGGACGGTGGTGTCACCGCATCCTGCGCGCCGGCAACCACCAGCAGCGGCACCTTGATCGACGACAGCTGGTCGCGGAAGTCGGCATCACGCACCGCCGCACAGTTGGCCGCATAGCCCTCAGGCGAAGTCGCCGCCAGCATGTCGGTAATCTGCTTGGCCGCCGCCGGGTTGGCTTCGGAGAAGTCCGGGGTGAACCAGCGTGCAATCGACGCATCGCGCAGGGCAACCATGGCGGCCTGACCATCACGCAAGACCATCTCAATACGCGGGTCCCACACCGACGGATCGCCGATTTTCGCCGCGGTGTTGCACACGATCAGTTTGTTCAAGCGCTCGCCGGCATTGATTCCCAGCCACTGCCCGATCAAGCCGCCCATGGACAACCCGCAGAAATGCGCGCGCTCGATGTGCAGCGCATCCAGCAGCGCCAGCACATCGCGGCCCAGTTGCTCGATGCTGTACGGCCCCGGCGTTACCAGCGACTTGCCGTGACCCCGGGTGTCGAAACGCAGCACGCGAAAATGCTCAGTGAACGCCGGGATTTGCGCGTCCCACATGTGCAGGTCGGTACCCAATGAGTTGGACAGCACCAGCACCGGCGCATCGACCGGACCGTCAACTTGGTAATTCAGTTCGCCATCGGCGAGTTGTACGAAAGCCACAGCAATCTCCTTCAGGCAGTCAACGCAGAATGTTCAGCCACCGCTCGCTCGACCCAGGTTTTGGCCTGACCGAGGTAATGGGCGGGGTCCAGCAGATGATCGAGTTCGGCGGCCGTCAGTTCGGCAGTCACTTGCGGTTCGTCGCCGAGTACCGCGCGCAGATGACGCTGTTCGGCCACGGCGCGTTTACAGCATTGTTCCAGCAGATGATGCGCGGTATCGCGGCCAACCCGTTGCGCGAGGACGATGCTCACCGCTTCGGCGAGCACCAGGCCTTGAGTCAGGTCGAGGTTGCGGGCCATACGCTCGGCGTCCACTTCCAGACCTTGGGCGACCAATAGCGCCTGCTGCAAGCTGCCGGACACCAGGCAGCAAATTTCCGGCAGGGTTTCCCACTCGGCATGCCACAACCCCAAGCTGCGCTCATGTTCTTGCGGCATGGCGCTGAACAGCGTCGACAGCAGGCCCGGCACACGGGTCGCCGCGCCGATCAACACCGCCGCGCCGACCGGGTTGCGTTTATGCGGCATGGTCGACGAGCCGCCCTTGCCTGGCGCCGAAGGCTCGAACACTTCGCCGGCCTCGGTTTGCATCAGCAGGCTGATGTCGCGGCCGAGCTTGCCGAGGCTACCGGCAATGAGGCCAAGCACCGCGCCAAATTCCACCACCCGGTCGCGCTGGGTGTGCCACGGTTGATCGGGCAATGTCAGTTGCAGCTCTTCAGCCAGCGCCTGGGCAATCGGCATGGCCTGGTCGCCGAGGGCCGCGAGCGTTCCGGAAGCACCACCGAATTGCAGCACCAGCAGACGCGGTTTGAGTTCAACCAGTCGCTGACGGCTGCGCGTCACCGCCCCCAGCCAACCGGCGATTTTCATGCCGAGGGTCACCGGGGTAGCGTGCTGCAGCCAGGTGCGCCCGGCCAATGGTGTCGCCGCATAACGCTGGGCCTGGTCCGCGAGGATTTGCCCCAATTGCGCCAGGTCGTTTTCGATCAGTTCCAGCGCCTGCCGCAGTTGCAGGACCAGGCCGCTGTCCATCACGTCCTGACTGGTCGCGCCCAGATGCACGTAGCGCTCAGCCTCGGCATGGTGCGAAGCGATCTGTTTGCCCAGTGCCTTGACCAACGGAATCGCCGAGTTGCCGGCGACGGCAATCGCCTCGCCGAGGGCCGCGAAATCGTAATGCCCGGCTTGGCACGCCGCACTGATCGGCGCCACCGCAGACTGCGGAATCAACCCGACCCGCGCTTCGGCTCGGGCCAGCGCGGCTTCGAAGTCAAGCATGGCCTGGACCCGGCCCTGATCGCAGAACACTTCACGCATATCGCGGGCAGTGAAATAGGCATCGAACAATTGGTTGCCCGGTCGCTGGTTCATAAACAGTTCCTGAAGGCGCGGGCCTTGGCGGCCCGCGCGTGAAGATCAAAGATCGTGATGCAGATACTTCGCCTGTTTCGGCAAACGCAGGCTGAACAGGAAGGCGATCGCCATCATCGCCGTCACGTACCAGTAGAAGGAGTTTTCCATGCCCACGTTCTTCAGGCTCAGGGCCACAAATTCCGCCGAACCGCCGAAGATCGCATTCGCCACCGCATACGCCAGGCCCACGCCCAATGCGCGCACTTCCGGCGGGAACATTTCGGCTTTCACCAGGCCGCTGATCGAGGTATAGAAACTGACGATCGCCAAGGCCAGGGTAATCAACACAAAGGCCAGGAATGGGCTGCCGACAGTTTTCAGGCTCAGCAGGATGGGCACCGTGAACAAGGTACCAAGGCCACCGAACCAGAGCATCGAATTACGTCGACCGATTTTGTCGGCGAGCATGCCGAACAGCGGCTGCATGCACATGTACAGGAACAGCGCGCCGGTCATGATGTAGCTGGCGGTCTTGGCGTGCATGCCGGCGGTGTTCACCAGGTATTTCTGCATGTAAGTGGTGAAGGTGTAGAAAATCAGCGAGCCACCGGCGGTGTAACCCAGCACGGTGATGAACGCGGCTTTGTGGTCGCGAAACAGTGCGCGGATGCTGCCGGCGTCTTTGTTTTCACGCATTTCCTTGCTGGTGGTTTCCTTCAGCGAACGACGCAGGAACAGCGAAATCAACGCCGCCACCGCACCGACCACGAACGGAATCCGCCAGCCGTAGGCACGCAGGTCTTCCTCTGTGAGGAACTGTTGCAGGATCACCACCAGCGACACGGCCAGCAACTGTCCACCAATCAGGGTCACGTACTGGAACGAAGCGAAGAAACCGCGTTGGCCCTTGAGCGCCACTTCGCTCATGTAAGTCGCGGTGGTGCCGTACTCGCCGCCCACCGACAAACCTTGCAGCAAGCGCGCGAACAGCAACAGGATCGGAGCCCAGACGCCGATGTCTTTATAGGTGGGCAAGCAGGCGATGAGCAGCGAGCCGAAGCACATCATCAGAATCGAGATCAGCATCGAGTTCTTGCGCCCGTGCTTGTCCGCGACACGGCCGAAGATCCAGCCGCCGATCGGTCGCATCAGGAACCCGGCGGCGAACACGCCTGCCGTGTTTACCAGCTGCACCGTGGGGTTGTCTGACGGAAAAAAAGCCGGGGCGAAATAAATCGCGCAGAAGGCGTAGACGTAGAAGTCGAACCATTCGACGAGGTTGCCGGACGAGGCACCGACAATGGCGAAGATCCGCTTGCTGCGTTCTTCGCCGGTGTATAGAGGTTCTGTAGCGGTGGTCGTTGTCATTGTTTTTTACTCAATGGGGACTGTGAGAGTCTAGACACACTTTGCAACAGTCCCGTTCCGCAGATGCATAAGCCTAAAGCCAACACACGTTCCCGTGGCGAGGGAGCTTGCTCCCGCTCGGCTGCGAAGCAGTCGTAAATTCGGCCGACGTGGTCTGCCTGATTTATCGTGATCGCCGGGTTTGGGCTCGCTTCGCGAGCCAGCGGGAGCAAGCTCCCTCGCCACAAGTTCTGTATCCAATCAGTAATCGAAGAACACCGTCTCGGCATCAGTGCCTTGCAGGATGACGTTCCACTGATACACACCGCTCGCATCCTGCTTCGCCATCAGCGTAGTCCGGCGCTCGGCCGGTACACATTCGAGCAACGGATCGTCGACGTTGGCCGGTTCGCCATCGAAGTAGATCCGCGTCAGCAAGTGCTTGACCAAACCACGGGCAAACACCAGAACCACAAGGTGCGGCGCCTGGGTCGTGCCCTTGAGGCCCTCGACCGTGCCCGGCTTGATGGTGGTAAACCGGAAGCGCCCCTCGGCATCCACCGGCACCCGGCCAAAGCCTTCGAAGTTCGGGTCCAGGGGTTTTTCCTGGTCGTCCTCCGGGTGGTCATACTTGCCGGCGGCGTTGGCCTGCCAGACTTCCAGCATGGCGTCGTTGACGACATCGCCGTTGCCATCGACCACTTGCCCGGTGATCGCCACGCGCTCGCCCAGGGTTTGCTCGACAGTCAGGTTTTCGCGGTTCAGCCAGGTCAGGCCGATGTGGTAGTACGGTCCGACGGTGTGGGACGTGGTCGCAGTCAGCGTCATCTTATTTCTCCATCGGCGTGGCGTCGCGGCCGCGCAAAACGATGTCCCAGCGATAACCGAGGGCATAGGAAGGGATGGTTTTTTCCAGATCGAACGTGGCGATCAAACGCTCTTTGGCGCTAGTGTCGGGCACGCAGTTGTAGATCGGGTCATAGGCCAGCAGCGGGTCGCCCGGGAAATACATTTGCGTGACCAGCCGCGTCAGGATGCTCGGGCCGAACAGCGAGAAGTGGATGTGCGCCGGGCGCCAGGCGTTGTGGTGGTTACCCCACGGATACGCACCGGGCTTGATGGTCTGGAACTGGTACCAGCCATCGGCGTCGGTCACGGTGCGGCCGGTACCGGTGAAGTTCGGATCCAGCGGCGCGTCGTGCAGGTCACGGGCATGGGCGTAGCGACCGGCGGCGTTGGCCTGCCAGATCTCCACCAGAATCCCCGGCACCGGCAGACCGTTTTCGTCCAGCACGCGGCCGTGGATAATGATGCGTTCACCCTGAGGTTCGCCTTCGTGCTGGGCAGTCAGGTCGTTGTCCTTCTCGTTGACGCGCTCGGCGCCGACGGTTGGCCCGGTGATTTCCGACAGCGAATGGGGCAAAAACACCAACGGCTTGGAGGGCGAGCGCAGGTTGGTGGATTGATAGCTCGGGTGCAGGTACTCGGGCTGAGTACCCTCCTGCGGGCGACGGTAACCAGGCTTGTCAGTCATTACTTTTTCCTCAGTTCTTATTAGCCGACAGGGTGTGTCAGACCCGTTCGATTGCCAAAGCCAGACCCTGGCCGACACCGACGCACATGGTCGCCAGGCCTTTCTTGCCACCGGTCTTCTCCAGCTGATGCAACGCAGTCAGCACCAGACGCGCACCGCTCATGCCCAACGGATGGCCCAAGGCAATGGCGCCACCGTTCGGGTTGACCTGGGCCGCGTCGTCGGCGACGCCCAGTTCACGCAGCACCGCCAGGCCCTGGCTGGCAAAGGCTTCGTTGAGTTCGATCACGTCGAAATCGCTGACCGCCACACCGAGGCGCTCGATCAGTTTACGCACCGCCGGTACCGGGCCAATGCCCATTACACGCGGTGCCACACCGGCGCTGGCCATGCCCAGCACTTTGGCGCGGGCAGTCAGGCCGTGTTTCTTCACGGCTTCGGCTGAAGCCAGGATCAACGCGGCGGCGCCGTCGTTGACGCCCGACGCATTGCCGGCGGTAACGGTTTTGTCGGGACCGTTGACCGGTTTGAGTTTGCTCAGGGCTTCCAGGGTGGTATCCGCGCGAGGATGTTCATCCTGGCTGACCACGGTTTCACCCTTTTTGTGGGTAATGCGCACTTCGACGATTTCTTCGGCGAAAAAACCGGCGGCTTGCGCGGCGGCGGTACGTTGCTGGCTGCGCAAGGCGAACGCGTCCTGATCGGCGCGGGACACCTTGTAATCGTCCGCCACGTTGTCGGCGGTTTGTGGCATCGCATCCACACCGTACTGGGCCTTCATCAACGGGTTGATGAAGCGCCAGCCGATGGTGGTGTCTTCCAGTTTCATGTTGCGAGAGAAAGCAGCGTCAGCCTTGCCCATCACGAACGGCGCGCGGGACATCGACTCGACGCCACCGGCAATCGCCAATTCCATTTCACCACTGGCAATAGCGCGGAACGCAGTGCCTATGGCATCCATGCCCGAAGCGCAGAGGCGATTGAGGGTCACGCCCGGAATGCTTTCCGGCAAACCGGCCAGCAGCAGCGCCATGCGCGCGACGTTGCGGTTGTCCTCACCGGCCTGGTTGGCGCAGCCGAGGAACACCTCGTCTACCGCCGTCCAGTCCACCGACGGGTTGCGCGCCATCAAGGCCTTGATCGGCACGGCGGCCAGGTCGTCGGCGCGAACCGTCGACAGGCCACCGCCGAAACGGCCGATCGGGGTGCGAATCGCGTCGCAGATATAAACGTCACGCATCACGCTTCTCCAGGTGCTTGGCCGTGGGCGGCTGCCGTGCGGGCTTCGAGATCACGCAATGCAGTCAGCTCGACCTCGGTCGGCTCAGCGGTTTGCTCGACATGGTCGGCAAAACGAATCGCCCAACCGGTAGCGGCGACCACTTGCTCGCGGGTCACGCCCGGGTGCAGTGCGGTGACCACGAACTCGTGGGTACCCTCCTCCGGCTCCATGATGCACAGGTCGGTAATGATGCCGACCGGACCGGCGCCCGGCAGACCGAGACGCTTGCGCGAATCACCGCCCTCGCCATGGCCAACCGACGTGATGAAGTCGAGTTTGTCGACGAAGGAACGCGCCGACTGTTTGAGGATGATCAGCACGCTCTTGGCCGAACCGGCAATTTCCGGCGCGCCACCGGCACCCGGCAGACGCACTTTAGGTGCGTGATAATCACCCACCACGGTGGTGTTGATGTTACCGAAACGGTCGACTTGCGCGGCGCCGAGGAAGCCGACGTCAATCCGCCCGCCCTGCAGCCAGTAGCGGAAGATTTCGCCAGTCGGCACTACGGTGTCGGCGGTTTCAGCCAGCTCACCGTCACCAATCGACAGCGGCAATACACTCGGCTTGGCACCGATCGGGCCCGATTCGTAGATCAGGACGACGTCTGGCGAGGACGTCAGGCGCGCCAGGTTGGCCGCTTTCGATGGCAAGCCGATGCCTACGAAGCATACCGAACCGTTTTTCAGGCGGCGAGCGGCGGCGACGGTCATCATTTCATTGGTGGTGTAAGTCATTACTTCGCCTCCGAAGCGGCGGCCAGTTTGGCCTGGAACTCGCTGAAGTCAGCGCTGCCGTGGATGTACTCGTTGATCCACGCGGTGAAGGTGTCGCGGTCGCGGGCAATCGGGTCCCAGGCCTGGTAGAAACGGTTGTCGCGTTCGGTGTAACCGTGGGCGTAGGACGGATGCGCGCCGCCAGGGACGTGGCAGACCGCGCTCAGGGCCCAGGTCGGCAATACGCAGGCGTTCATCGGTGCATTGAGGTCGTCGACGATTTCTTCAACGGTAACGATGCAGCGCTTGGCGGCCAGTGCGGCTTCTTTCTGCACGCCGAGAATGCCCCAGAGCAAGACGTTGCCCTTGCGGTCGGCTTTCTGTGCGTGGATCACGGTGATGTCCGGGCGCACCGAAGGCACGGCGGCCAGCACTTCACCGGTGAACGGGCAAGTGACGGACTTGATCAGCGGATTGACCTTTGGCAGGTCGGAACCGGCGTAGGCTCGCAGCACTGCGAACGGCAGGCCGGAAGCACCGGCGACGTAGGCATTGGCCAGGTCAGCGTGGCTGTGTTCTTCGATTTCCAGCGCGTGTGGCCACTGCTTCTCGACAGCGTCACGCAGACGGTGCAGTGAACCTACGCCAGGGTTGCCACCCCAGGAGAAAATCAGCTTGCGAGCACAACCGGCGCCGATCAACTGGTCGTAGATCAGGTCAGGGGTCATCCGCACCAGGGTCAGGTCTTTCTTGCCCTGGCGAATGATTTCGTGACCCGCCGCCGTAGGGATCAGGTGAGTAAAGCCTTCGAGCGCGACGGTATCGCCATCGTTTACGAATTGCTTCACCGCGTCGTGCAGCGAAAGAATTTCAGCCATTGGGGCAGGCTCCCGTTTGTTATTAACCGACAGTGGAAAAAGGCGCCGATGCGCAGCGCCGGAATGACTGCAGATTAAGCCTGTAAAAAACGCCAAACAATCCGATAATCGACTGAGTGTTCGTTTATCGAACACATTGTTGTCTGGCTATTGATCGTTCCCACGCCCTGCGCGGGAACGATCAGGACACCGCTATTTCGAGCCAGGATCAGGTCGCATCCGCATGACTGACCAAGCCTTTGATCACCACCGCTGCGGTTGCCAGTGCCGCCGGAATGACCAGCGCCGTCAGGACCTGCTCGAAGTTCCAACCCAGGCCCAGCAACGTTGCGCCCATCCAGGCACCGAGGATCGCACCAAAGCGACCGATCCCGAGCATCCACGAAACCCCGGTGGCACGCCCCTGAGTCGGATAGAACCGCGCGGCCAGCGACGGCATCGCCGATTGCGCGCCGTTGACACACATCCCCGCCACCAGCACCAGGGTCGCCAACAGCGTGATGTTGCCCAGGCTCTGCCCAACCGCGTAGGCAAATACGCCGGCCAGCAGATAGAAAATGCCGATCACCTTGTGTGGATTGAACCGGTCCATCGCCCAACCCACACCCACCGCGCTCAATACGCCGCCAAACTGGAACAATGCGCCAATGAACGCCGATTGTTCCATGCTCGCACCGCTGTCACGCATCAGGGTCGGTAGCCAGCTGGTCAGCAGGTAAACAATCACCAGGCCCATGAAGTAGGTCAGCCACAGCAACAAAGTGCCGACGCTGTAGGTGCCGGAGAAGATCACCGCAAACACGTTGCGCGCCTTCACGGTTTTCTGTTCCGGCACACTGAAGCTCGAGGCTTGGGCGACCACCGTTGGGTCGATCGGCGCCAGCGTCTTGCGGACTTTGTCGGTGCCGCGATTGCGCACTACAAGAAAACGCGCCGATTCCGGTAGCCAGAACAGCAACACGACGGCGAGGATCAACGGCAGAATCCCGCCGATCAGCAGCAAGCTGTGCCAACCGAACGCGGGAATCAACTTGGCCGAAATAAATCCGCCACCGGCCATGCCCAGGTTGAAGCCGCAGAACATGCTGGTCACCAGCAGGGATTTCTTGCGCTCCGGGGTGTATTCTGACAGCAGCGTCGTGGCATTGGGCATACCGGCGCCCAGGCCCAATCCGGTCAGGAAGCGCAACACCAACAGTTGCTCGACGTTGGTGCTGTAAGCCGAAGCCAGGCTGAACGCACCGAACAGCAACACCGCGCCGACCAGCACGACTTTGCGCCCAAAGCGGTCAGCCAACGGGCCGGAACCCAATGCGCCGAAGACCATGCCGATCAACGCGGCACTCATCACCGGCCCGAGACTGGCGCGATCAATGCCCCAATCCTGGGAAAGCGCAGGCGCGATGAAACCCATGGCCGCGGTATCGAGGCCATCGAGAAAGACAATGAGGAAACAGAGAATCACAACCCGCCACTGATAGCGCGAAATGGGTTGAGCATTGATGAAGGACTGCACGTCGAGGCAGTTTCCTACAGCAGACTGAGGCTGGTTCATTATTTTTATCCGTGGATCACAGTCGATCGGTGTAGCCAGCCAACGCTGGCGCAGCCGCGACATTAATGACCCACAGGAAACAGCGTCAATTCACCGGGCGCGACTCCGTGCGATTATCGAACACCTTAGGCAAACAGCTGAGCGCTGAGGTCGCGGCTGGCGCTTAACAAACCGGGGAGGAAGCGCTGCTCCAGCTCATTGCGACTGACCCGGCCCGCGTGAGTGCTGACGTTGAGGGCTGCAACCACTTGTCCGGAAGCGTCATACACCGGCACGGCAATCGAGCGCAGGCCTTGCTCCAGTTCCTGATCGACGATGCACCAGCCCTGCTGCCGGACTTCCTGCAGGCATTCGAGCAATGCGTCGGGGGTGTGAATCGTGCGACTGGTCTTGGCCTGCAAATCGGCGTGGTCGAGGTATTCGCCCAGGGACGTGTCGTCCAGCGCCGCCAGAAGAATCCTGCCCATCGACGTGCAATAGGCCGGCAGGCGCCCACCGACCGAGAGATCGACCGAAATCAGGCGCTGGGTGGTCGCCGAGCGGGCGATGTACAGAATGTCATCGCCTTCCAGGGTGGCCATGTTGCAGGCCTCGTGCAGTTGTTCGCTCATGCGGTCCAGGTACGGCTGGGCCGAAACCGCCAGCGGCGTCGAGGAGACGTAGGCATGGCCGAGGGTCAGCACCTTGGGCAGCAGAGAGTACGTGCGGCCGTCGGTGGTGGCGTAGCCGAGTTTGATCAGGGTATGTAGGCAACGTCGCACGGCGGCGCGGGGAATTTCCGTGCGGTGGCTGATCTGGGCGATGGTCAGGTGCCGTTTGCGCTCCTGAAACGCCTGCACGACCGCCAGCCCACGCGCCAGCGAAGTCATGAAGTCCGGATCACCGGTCAGAGCCTGGATCCGCTTGGCAGGCGAAGCGACGATGGGCGGAGCCACAGAAGCGAAAGAATTACGCAATTGATCGTTCATATAAGGTCCTTGTCCCACACGGATCAGCGACTATTACAAGCGGCTATCGGTCCGGCGCACAACCCCGGCCAGCCAAGATTGGGCGATTATCGAACCATCGACCGATAATCGCAATCGCTGGCACCCTGAAATTCCGACGACGAAAGAGCGGGATAAATATTTTCGCTGCCGCCAGCGTGCACAGTTAACACAGTCGATGTACTTGCCCAAAGTTGTTCGACTTAATGGCGCCAGAAAGACATCACTGCACAGTGACATCATTGCGTGTTCTAGTTGGCAGTGAAAGTTACGAGTAACAAAACAATCACACATCACGACCAACTTTTAACTCTTTGGAGATAGAGTTCTGTGAATCGCTCGCTATAATGCAAATCAGTAGCCAAACGGTTTTCTACTGGCCGACTCCGCTACCCGGTGGCACGATGTTCCATCGCTGCCGCCCCCGGCAAGCGCCCGACGCTGACTGCATTTGCATCGTCAATGCGCTCGCTGAAACTGGAAGCTGATGCTGCGTCAGCTGTTTATCTCTGGTGCCGTGGCCGCCTGCAACATGGACGTATTGATCGCCCAGCCGTAAAACGATGCCTTCACCGGCCTTGTCGTTGCGTCGAGCATGGTCAATACATTGAATGCAGCGCGTATCACCAGAATTTATCTCAACTCAATCAGGTAGCACTGTGACGAAAGAAGAACTGCGCGTGGAACTTGAGCGCCAGGAACAACGTTACAAGGAAGTTTACGGCGGGGAAGTCACCACCTACGCCGCCCAGCCCGAACCGGAACGCAAACCCTGGCGTAAACGCGCCACCGTTCAGGATCAGGTTTTCAAGCAAGAACTTGAAAAAATGGAAAAGGAACTCAAAGCCGAAGAGCCTTGACGGCCTCGGTTCGAGTTCTTTCAAGGGTCTACGATTGCACCCGTTAAAAGCGGGATGTATGGATGTTGCCTTTTGCGCCCGCTACGAGCGGGCAGCGGCTCCCTTCCTCATCTGACAGGGTAAAGGGTGCATATCTGACCCTCATCTCAGAAATTTCACACAAGCGTTCAGAACCCGCCATCAGGCGAGCGAAACCCTTGTGCCATAGGCGTTTTCAAAGAAATTCAACGACTTGCACACCCCTGAAAACCATTGGCGTGCCGGGCTTCGGCGTCAATTAATTCGTTGAAGAATGTTACCGACGAGCAGCTAGTGCATTGATTGACACGCTTTTCTGGCATAATCCCGCCCCCCTTATGACCGGGTCAGAAAACCTTCATGATCGATTTATTCAGCGGACTGGATGCTTGGGTGCTAGTGAGCCTCCTGCTCGCCCTGACTTTTGTCCTCGCCTTCGAGTTCATCAACGGATTTCATGACACCGCTAACGCGGTCGCCACTGTTATCTACACCAAAGCGATGCCGCCTCATCTGGCGGTGTTCTTTTCCGGTGTGTTCAATTTCCTCGGCGTGTTGCTGGGCGGCGTTGGCGTGGCGTATGCCATTGTCCACCTGCTGCCGGTGGAGCTGCTGATCAATGTGAACACCGGTCACGGACTGGCCATGGTGTTCTCGTTGCTCGCCGCCGCCATCGCCTGGAACCTGGGCACCTGGTACTTCGGTATCCCTGCCTCCAGCTCCCATACGCTGATCGGCTCGATCCTCGGTGTAGGCCTGGCCAACGCCCTGATCAACGATATCCCGTTGGCCGATGGCGTGAACTGGCAGAAGGCAATCGATATCGCGATGTCGCTGGTGTTCTCGCCAATGGCAGGTTTTCTGATTGCCGCGCTGATTCTGATCGGCCTGAAATGGTGGCGTCCGCTGTCGAAGATGCACAAGACGCCGGAGCAGCGCCGCAAGATCGACGACAAGAAACACCCGCCGTTCTGGAACCGCCTGGTGCTGGTGATCTCGGCCATGGCCGTGAGCTTCGTGCACGGTTCCAACGATGGCCAGAAAGGTATCGGCCTGATCATGCTGGTACTGATCGGCATCGTGCCGGCGCAGTTCGTACTTGATCTGAACAGCACCACCTACCAGATCGAACGTACCCGCGACGCCACTTTGCACCTGAACCAGTTCTATCAGCGCAACGCCGAGACCCTGGGCGAGTTCCTGGCCCTGGGCAAAAGCGTGGAAGGCGATCTGCCGGAGAAATTCCGTTGCAACCCGCAGCAGACCGAGCCGACCATCGCCGCGCTGCTGAGCACCCTCAAGGGTGTAGCCGACTACCACTCGCTGCCGTCTGATAGCCGCATCGAAGTACGTCGCTACCTGCTCTGCCTGGATGACACGGCGAAAAAGGTCAGCAAGCTGCCTGGCCTGGCACCCCGTGAAAAGGCTGACCTGGACAAGCTGCGCAAGGACTTGACCACCACCACCGAATACGCGCCGTTCTGGGTGATTCTGGCGGTTGCACTGGCCCTGGGCCTGGGCACCATGGTTGGCTGGAAACGCGTGGTACTGACCATCGGTGAGAAGATCGGCAAGCAGGGCATGACCTATTCCCAGGGCATGTCGGCGCAGATCACCACCGCCAGCCTGATCGGCATGGCCAACATCTTCAGCCTGCCGGTGTCCACCACCCACGTGCTGTCCTCGGGTGTTGCCGGCACCATGGTCGCCAACAAAAGCGGCCTGCAAGGCGGCACCGTCAAAACCATCCTGCTGGCCTGGGTTCTGACCCTGCCAGCCACGGTCGCGCTGTCGGCCGGATTGTTCTGGCTGGCCTCGAAGGCACTCGGCAGCTGATCAGCAGCCGAACGAAAAAGGCGCGTTCCGCAAGGACCGCGCCTTTTTTATTGCCGATGTCTTCGCGTCTACTGGGGATCGGTGCATGCCAATAGATTCTTCAGAGCAAAAAAAAGGGCAACCGAAGTTGCCCAAAATGCCTTGCGTGCTCATTGCATCCGGAAAGACCTACGGCTTTTTCCGTTTGTGCGAATCCTTCCAGATAAAAAATCCGAATCCTGCAAAAAAAACGAACATGAGGCTGACGGTCAGCACTCCGGCGATCACCACGTTGTCGAAAAACATGACGCGTCTCCTGCTCTTGCCCTGTTGCGATAGGGCTAAGTTACCCAAATGGGCAGGAGAGAATATTGACCGGGATCAATGTCGCCCAAGACAGGGCTCAAAGGAGGGGAAAAACTGACCTGCATCAAACGATGCAGGGGGATTCAACGTTTTTTCGGTTTGTTCTTCGGCTTTTTCTTCGGTTTGCCCAGCGGCATGGCTTGCTCGAAGGCCTGACGCACTTCATTCAGGCGCTTGTCGTTGAGGTCATGGACACGCTTGGCGCGTTCGGCATTGAGGTCGATCAGTTTGTCGTCTTGGCTCATGGCGTTCAGTGCATCGCTTGAAAATGAATTCAGCTGCCGCTTCGCTCGGCAGGTTTGCGCCAATAATGCGGTCTGGCGACGGCGCTGACCAGCCACTCGCTCAAATCTCGATATCGACCCACAAACCCTGACGGGGCTGATCTTCCATCAAGGGCGCTACCGGCACGGTGTTGTCGGCATTGAGTTCATCCCCGGGAATGGCCAGGTGCGCTTCTGGGTCTTCGTCGGCTTCACGTCGACGCCGTTCCTGTTCTTGCTTGCGGCGCTGTTCTTCGCGCAGTAGCAAGGCGGCTTCGTCGGGGTCGCGATTTTTCAGGTCGATGGTGCTGTCCGTGGAGCTTTCCTGTACGGGCACCACAGGGGCGATGTCCGGGCGCGGGCGGACCGGGTCGTGCTGTGAGGTGATCGGCACGGCACTCAGGGGGAGCATCGGTGGCAGCATGTTTTTGGTCTCCTGTCAGCAGGGTGTCGGCTGCGTGGATGGCGACTTGAGCCATCGGTCGCAAACTGTGACCCAATCGACACTGCAATAACGGTCGCCAGCTACGATTTGTTCAGGCCCTGAGGATCATAGAATCACAGCCTACGGCAGCTTCTACACAGGTATTCCTTTGGTCTGGAGACCTGATTCCGTTAAGATAGCCCGCTTTTTCAAGGTGGGAGTCAGGCAGCATGGCGCAGCAGTATCAACCGGGGCAACGCTGGATCAGTGACAGCGAAGCCGAGCTGGGTTTGGGCACCGTTCTGGCACAGGACGGCCGCTTGTTGACCGTGCTCTATCCGGCCACTGGCGACACCCGCCAGTACGCGCTAAGGAATGCGCCCCTCACCCGCGTACGGTTTTCGCCGGGTGACTCCATCACTCACTTCGAAGGCTGGAAACTGACCGTTCGCGAAGTCGACGACGTCGATGGCCTGTTGGTCTACCACGGCCTCAACGCGCAGAACGAAGTGGTTACCCTGCCGGAAACCCAACTGTCGAACTTCATCCAGTTCCGCCTGGCCAGCGACCGACTGTTCGCCGGGCAGATCGACCCGCTGGCCTGGTTCGCCCTGCGTTATCACACCCTCGAACACACCAGCCGCCAGCTGCAGTCCTCGCTGTGGGGCCTGGGTGGCGTGCGTGCGCAACCGATCGCGCATCAACTGCACATCGCCCGCGAAGTGGCCGACCGTATTGCACCGCGGGTTTTGCTGGCCGACGAAGTAGGCCTGGGCAAAACCATCGAGGCCGGTCTGGTGATCCATCGCCAACTGCTCTCGGGCCGCGCCAATCGCGTGCTGATCCTGGTCCCGGAAAACCTCCAGCATCAGTGGCTGGTGGAGATGCGTCGCCGTTTCAACCTGCAGGTTGCGCTGTTTGACGAAGAGCGCTTTATCGAAAGCGATGCCTCCAACCCGTTCGAAGACACTCAGCTCGCGCTGGTGGCCCTGGAATGGCTGGTGGAAGACGAGAAGGCTCAGGACGCGCTGTTCGCGGCCGGTTGGGACTTGCTGGTGGTCGACGAAGCGCATCACCTGGTGTGGCACGAAGACCAGGCCAGCCCTGAATACACGCTGGTCGAGCAACTCGCTGAAACCATTCCCGGCGTGCTGTTGTTGACCGCCACCCCGGAACAACTCGGCCAGGACAGCCACTTCGCCCGACTGCGCCTGCTCGACCCGAACCGTTTCCATGACCTGGCCGCTTTCCGCGCCGAGAGCGAAAACTATCGTCCGGTGGCCGAAGCCGTTCAGGAGTTGCTGGAGAAGGGTCGCCTGTCGCCTGAAGCACACAAGACCATCCACGGTTTCCTCGGCAACGAAGGCGAGGCCCTGCTCACAGCGGTCAACGATGGCGACACTGAAGCCAGTGCCCGTCTGGTGCGTGAGCTGCTGGACCGTCACGGCACCGGTCGCGTGCTGTTCCGTAATACCCGCGCCGCCGTGCAAGGTTTCCCGGAGCGTAAACTGCACCCGTACCCGCTGCCATGCCCGGACGAATACCTCGAACTGCCGCTGGGCGATCACGCCGAGCTGTATCCGGAAGTCAGCTTCCAGGCTCAGCCGGACGCCAATGAAGAAGAGCGCTGGTGGAAATTCGACCCGCGTGTCGAGTGGCTGATCGATCAGCTGAAAATGCTCAAACGCACCAAAGTGCTGGTGATCTGCGCCCACGCCGAAACCGCCATGGACCTGGAAGACGCCCTGCGCGTGCGCTCCGGCATTCCGGCCACGGTGTTCCACGAGGGCATGAACATCCTCGAGCGTGACCGCGCCGCCGCCTACTTCGCCGATGAAGAATTTGGCGCGCAAGTGCTGATCTGCTCGGAAATCGGCAGTGAAGGTCGCAACTTCCAGTTCTCCCACCACCTGGTGCTGTTCGACCTGCCATCCCACCCGGACCTGCTGGAACAACGTATCGGTCGTCTGGACCGGATCGGCCAGAAGCACACCATCGAACTGCACGTGCCGTACCTGGAAACCAGCCCGCAAGAGCGCCTGTTCCAGTGGTATCACGAAGCGCTCAACGCGTTCCTCAACACCTGCCCGACCGGCAACGCCTTGCAGCACCAGTTCGGCCCACGCCTGCTGCCGTTGCTGGAAGAAGCCGACGATGGCGAGTGGCAAGCGCTGATCGACGAGGCGCGCACCGAGCGTGAGCGCCTGGAGGCCGAACTGCACACCGGTCGTGACCGCTTGCTGGAGCTCAACTCCGGTGGCGCTGGCGAAGGCGACGCACTGGTCGAAGACATTCTTGAACAGGACGACCAGTTCGCCCTGCCGATCTACATGGAAACCCTGTTCGACGCCTTTGGCATCGACAGCGAGGACCATTCGGAAAACGCCCTGATCCTCAAGCCGAGCGAAAAAATGCTCGACGCCAGCTTCCCGCTGGGCGACGACGAAGGCGTGACGATCACTTACGACCGTAACCAGGCGCTGTCTCGCGAAGACATGCAGTTCATCACCTGGGAACACCCGATGGTCCAGGGTGGTATGGATCTGGTGCTGTCCGGCTCCATGGGCAACACCGCCGTGGCGTTGATCAAGAACAAGGCGCTGAAACCTGGCACCGTGTTGCTGGAACTGCTCTACGTCAGCGAAGTGGTTGCCCCGCGCTCGCTGCAACTGGGCCGTTACTTGCCGCCGGCGGCGCTGCGCTGCCTGCTCGATGCCAATGGCAACGACCTGTCGGCCCGGGTGTCGTTCGAGACCCTGAACGATCAACTGGAAAGCGTTCCGCGCGCCAGCGCCAACAAGTTCATCCAGGCTCAGCGCGATCAGCTGACACCACGGATCAATGCCGGCGAAGACAAGATCTTCCCGCGTCACGCCGAGCGTGTGGCAGAGGCGCAACGTCGCCTGGCCGCCGACACCGACGAAGAACTGGCGCGCCTGACCGCCTTGCAAGCGGTCAACCCGACCGTTCGTGACAGCGAACTGGTTGCCCTGCGCAAACAACGCGAGCAAGGCCTGGCCATGCTCGACAAGGCTGCGCTGCGACTGGAAGCGATCCGGGTGTTGGTGGCGGGTTAAGCCCCCTGCTCCACCGGTAATAAAAAGGCCCGCAGCGATGCGTAATGCTATTCATTTAAGGACGAACACTGTACCTGTGGCGAGGGAGCTTGCTCCCGCTGGGGAGCGAAGCGCCCCCAAAAATGGGACTGCTACGCAGTCCAGCGGGAGCAAGCTCCCTCGCCACAGGTTACTGATTGCTCGCTCTATCTCTTAACTGAACAGCATTATGCAGCGATGCGAGCCTTTTTTTGGGGTGGGTCGCGCGCCCCGCAGGAGCCGGCTTGCTGGCGATGGTCGTTACCGATGACGCGTATGGTCTGGTTAAACGCCGCATCCAATCGCCAGCAAGCCGGCTCCTACAGGTTTTGCGTGATGGCTACAAAGCCGCAGCCGCTGGAACCTCAGGCCCAACCACTGCCACCAACCCCTCCTTCATCCGCTTGGCATCGCGCACAAAACACCGCGAAGCCAGCACCAGAAACACCATGGTGAAGAACAGCGCCACCGGAATCAGGTACATCGCGTCGTGCAGGCCGACAGCCTTGAACGCTTCGGTCATCTGCCCAGCGCCAGCCGCGAGCATCGCCGTGTGGGCGAAGTGGTCGGACAACCCACCCACCACCACCGGCCCCAATCCACCGCCGAGCAAATACAAACCGGCAAAGAACAGCGCCATGGCCGTGGCGCGCAAGCGTGGCTCGACTACGTCCTGGATCGCCGTGTACACGCAGGTGTAGAAGTTGTAGGCAAACAACCAGCCTACGCTGAATACCGCCACGAACACACCGATCTCTATCCGTCCCGAATGCAGCGCCCAAGCCGTGCAGACCGTGGAGATGATCAGACTGAACGCCGCAAACAGGAGACGTCCATTGGCAACCCGCTGATGAATCTTGTCGGCGACCCAGCCACCCAGCGTCAGGCCGAACAACCCGGTCACGCCGACGATCACCCCGGTCGCCACTGCGGCTTCCTGCAACGGCATCAGGAAATAACGCTGCAGCATCGGCACCATGAACGAGTTGCAGGCATAGGTGGCGAAGTTGAAGCACAGCCCGGCCATGACCAGCCAGAGGAAGGTCGGCACCGCCAGCACCCGGCGAATCGGCCGGTCAACCTTCTCCTGCGAAACCTGCACGCTTTCAGCGGCGCCGCGCTTCGGCTCCTTGATGAAAAACATGAAGACCGCAAGGATCAGCCCCGGGACGGCGGCAATGAAGAAGGGTGCGCGCCAGCTGTCGAAAGCCTTGACCATCGCGCCAATGGTGAAGAACGCCAGCAGCAGGCCCAAGGGCAGGCCGAGCATGAAAATGCCCATGGCCCGCGCCCGACGGTGAGCCGGGAACAAGTCGCCGATCAGCGAATTTGCGGCGGGCGCGTAACTGGCTTCGCCGATGCCGATGCCCATGCGCACGATCAGGAAACTCCAGAAACTGCCCACCATGCCGTTGACCGCCGTCAACCCGCTCCATGCTGCCAGGCCCCAGCCCATCAGCTTGGCACGCGAGCCGGTGTCGGCCATCCGTCCCAGGGGCAGGCCGGCAATGGCGTAGACGATGGTGAATGCGGTGCCGATGATCCCCAGTTGAAAGTCACTCAGGTGCCATTCCATGCGGATCGGTTCGATGATGATGGCCGGGATGGTGCGGTCGAAAAAGTTGAACAGGTTGGCCAGGAACAGCAGGAACAGAATGCGCCAGGCATTCGCCGCTTGGGTCGAGTTCTGCATGGGTCCGTCTCATTTATTGTTATGGGGGCTTCACTGCCAGTGCATCCGAGCCCGGAACCTGCAATCTAGTCAGGCGCCCCACTGCTGTCTGTAATTATTCGTAAAGCTGATACCCGGCCATCGGATCCGCCGTGGCCCGTGCAACATTTTATTTCTAAACGATCTAGCCATAATTCCAAAAGGATTGCAGGCCAATGTGCCACTACGGCTTGCGTTCCCCCGTCTCCTTCTATACTCCATGTCATTCGCTGGCACTCATTGTGCCGGTCAGGAAGACAACGACGGGGCATGCTATGGAGTGGCTTGGTCTGCATTTCATTACCGAGCTGCCAGAGAGTGGGCAGGTCATACTCAACTGCATTCATGACCCTTTTCTGGTGCTGCTGGCTTATCTGGTTGCCTGCGCCGGCAGTTTTGCCACGCTGGACATGGCCGAGCGGGTGGCTCACGCAGAAAAGAAGGCCTCACAACGACTCTGGCGCTGGGTCGGCGCCGGCTGCCTCGCGGGCGGAATCTGGGCCATGCACTTCATCGGCATGCTGGCGTTCCAGGCGCCTGTCGCTATCCATTACCACTTGCCCATCACCCTCGTTTCCCTGCTGATCGCCCTGCTCGCTTCGTGGCTGGCGATGCACACCCTCAGCCATACGCAACTGAGCTTGTGGCAATGCTTCAGGGCCGCCATCGGTATCGGCCTGGGCATCGCCGCCATGCATTACGTGGGCATGTCGGCACTGCGTACACCGGCGCAGACCTACTATCAACCGCTGCTGTTCGGCCTTTCGATCGTGATCGCCATCGGCGCCAGCCTGGCGGCGCTGCTGCTGTCGACTTACTTGCGCAATGGCACAGGGGCTTTTCATCAATTGCTCAAGTACGGCGCCAGCCTGGTGCTCGGGGCCGGCATCATCAGCATGCATTTCACCGGCATGGCCGCCTTCAATCTGGTGCTGCCCACTGGCAGCCTCCTGACCGCGCCGGGGGAAAACAACCACCTGCAACTGGGCCTGACCGTGGCCATCATGACGCTGCTGATTATCGGCAGCAGCATCAGCGCGGCGCTGGCGGACAAAAAGCTGCAGCACAAGGAAAACGATCTGCAACGGGTCAATTCGCTGCTCAGCCAACTGGACCAGGCGCGTATGTCCCTGCAACAGGTGGCGCACTACGACCCCTTGACCAACCTGATCAACCGTCGCGGTTTCAACCAGCTCTTCGCCGAAAAACTCAGCCAGAAAACCAACGAGGGCGGCATGCTCGCGGTGCTGTTCCTCGACATCGACCACTTCAAGCGGATCAACGACAGCCTTGGCCACGATGCCGGCGATGAACTGCTCAAGGTCCTCGCCGGGCACATCAGAGGCTCGATCCGCAGCCACGAAGATGTCGTGGCACGTTTCGGTGGCGATGAGTTCTGCATCCTCATCGACCTGCATGATCGCGAAGAAGCGCGGCATATGGCCCAGCGCATCATGCAAAAAATGAAAGAGCCCATTGAGCTCGCCGGGCGGCGCATGGTGATGACCACCAGCATCGGCATCAGTGTCTTTCCGGAAGACGGCAAAACCTGTGAAGAGCTGCTGAAAAACGCCGACCTGGCGCTGTATCAGTCCAAGGGCAGCGGACGCAACGGCCTGAATTTTTTCAGCGCCAACCTCAAGGCCCGCGCCACCCTGGAATTGCAACTGGAAGAAGAGCTGCGCCACGCCCTGCGCGAAGACGCCGGCCTGTTGCTTTATTACCAACCGATCTACGACCTCAAAACCGGCCAGGTCAGCAAACTCGAAGCGCTGATTCGCTGGCAACACCCGACCCACGGCTTCCTGGCCCCGGACCGCTTCATTACTATCGCCGAAGCCAACGGCCTGATCACCGAACTCGATCACTGGGTGCTGCGCAAGGCCTGTGAAGACCTCGGCGAGCTGTCGCGCCAGGGTTGCGAGGAGCTCAGGATCGCCGTGAATTGTTCACCCCTGACCCTGGCCCGCGAAGAACTGGCTGCCGAGATCGAACAGGCGCTACTGGATGCCCAGGTTGCGCCGCAACGGCTGGAACTGGAAGTGACCGAGAACGCGCTGATGGGCAACATCGCCGATACGCTGGTGTTGCTGCGGCAGATTCGCGCCCTCGGCGTGTCACTGTCCATCGATGACTTCGGCACCGGTTATTCGTCCCTGGCCTACCTCAAGCGCCTGCCGCTCAACACGCTGAAAATCGACCGATCATTCATCCAGGACATCCCGAATTCGACCCAGGACATGGAGATTGTCCAGGCGATCATCGCCATGGCCCACACCCTGCACCTGGATGTGGTCACCGAGGGCGTCGAAACCTTCGAGCAGTACCAGTTTCTTGAAAGCCAGGGTTGCGACTACGTTCAGGGCTACCTGCTCAGCCGGCCGGTGCCGCTCGCCGAGTTGCACCCGGTGCTGAAAGAAATCAACCAGCGTAAAAACGCATACTCGGTCACGACGCTGAGTCTGGTTCACGGTACATCTGCACTAATGTAGACGGGTCTTTTTCCAGATACCCCTGCGCCCCATGCAGCCGCATCAGTTGCGCGGCGAGACCGCTGACCGGGGTAGCCGAACCCTGCTCGCGGGAGAATTTCACCGCGGTGTCCAGGTCCTTGAGCAACGTCCGCACGTGCCACTTCACCGGTTCGAAACGGCTTTCGGCCATTTGCGGCGCGAGAATCTGCAGCGGTTTTGAATCGGCAAAACCACCGGCCAGCGCTTCGGCGATCAAACTCGCATCGACCCCCGAGCGCTCTGCCAGGGCCACCACCTCGGCAATCACCAGGGCATTGCAGGCCACGATCATCTGGTTGCAAGCCTTGGTCACCTGCCCCGCTCCGACCGCGCCCATGTGCGTCACGCGCTGACCTAGGCTGAGCAACACCGGTTTGACCCGCTCAAGCGCTGCGGCCTCACCGCCCACCATAATCGCCAGGTTGCCGGCCTCCGCACCGACTACACCGCCCGACACCGGCGCATCAAGCCAACCCATGCCGGTTTGGCTGACAAGCTCGGCAGCCATTTCTCGCGTTGCCGTCGGTTCCAGGCTGGAAAAGTCCACCAGCAACTGGCCGCTTTTCGCCCCCTTGCCAACACCTGCAGGGCCAAACACCACCTCGCGCACCACCGCCGTGTCCGCCAGGCACAGCATCACCACATCGGCGTGCTGACACAGTTCGGCCGGCGTCGTGACCTGCCGCGCCCCGGCCTCGACCAGCGGCGCGCACTTGGCCGGATTGCGGTTCCACACCGTCAGCGGGTAACCCGCCGCGAGCAATCGCCGACACATCGGCAGCCCCATCAAGCCAATTCCAGCAAAACCCAGCGAAGGTAGCATTGACATCATTTTGCCTCCTTTTGATTAAAGATCGCCAAATCCTGGCCGATTTATCATGACTTAGGAAAGGATTCCCCCGAGAAACGTTCAGGCCATGGCACTGACGCTTGGGACAAATACGCGCTGATAAAAGACGCGAGATCTTATTCCGTGACGGTTCGACGACAGCATGTCGCCCGACCAACCAGCCCAGGTACATGGCGAACCATGACTTCTAAAAATAACCCGGCCACCGCGATTCCCGACCTGACGCTGAGCCCGGCGGCGAACAGCCCCGCACCGTCGAAGCCATTGACGCCGTCGCGCCCGCTGGCGACCCAGCAATACCTGTACTTCACCGAAACCAACACCGACCGCATCCTCGATAACCTCGACGGCCTGCGCGACATGGTGTTCCCGCGCCCGCCACACCTGGAAGGCGACAGCGAACACCACAGCGACCAGGAATTCCCGTCGGTGTGCCTGATCGGCCTGGGCCGCTGCGGTTCGAACATTGCGCTGGACGTCGCGGAACTGGTGTACAACGCCCGCAAGTTCTACCTCAACGAATTCAACAACGAAGATCGCCTGTCGCCGGACAAGCGCTACGCCGAAAAAGGCTACAGCCCGGCCCAGTGGATTCGCAACAACCTGCGCCTGATGCCGAACAAGGCCACCAAACCCGTGTTTCTGGTGGAGCCGCTGGTCATGCTCGGCGACCTGGACAAGGATATCGCCGGTCGCATCCGCTTCTCGCGCAAGGGCGAAAAAAGCGGATTCCTGCGCGATTACAGCAAAATGAAAATCATGGACTTGTCGGAAGTCCACGCCGGTGGTGCCGGTAACGCGCCGATCCTCGGCCAGTACCTGGCCAAGATCATCCTGAACAAGGACACCCAGCGTTTCTCCAGCCCTGACTGGAAGATGATTCACTCGTACCTGATCGACAGCTGCGGCATCAAGGCCAACCAGTCGCGCCTGTATTTTTCGATCTTCAGCGCCGGTGGCGGTACGGGTTCGGGCATGGCCTCGGAATTCGGCCTGGCCCAGCAACACTCGTACATGAACAAGACGTTCGACACCAAGCCGATGGACGAACACGACGGCAAGAGCGGTCATTCATTCGTCTTCGAGCCGATCTTCACCAGCGGCATCTGCGTACTGCCGAACATTTCCGACCACCGCAGCGAAATGTCCGAAGCACTGCACATCAACGCCGGTCGCCTGCTGTGTAAATACCTGTCGGAAGAGTGGGACTTCTCCTACAACTTCGCCAATGAAGACAGCAGCGAAGCCAGCGTCATGGGCCGTATCCGCCCATGGAACGCCATGATGCTGATCTCCAACGACATCATGCGTTACGCCGAAGAAAACGATGACGGCAACATCCAGAACATTGATGTCAATGCCATGGAAAAGCATGCCAACCAATACATCTCGCAGCAGATCTTCAACATTCTGACGGCCCAGGCGGTTACGACGGATTACGACCAGAACTATTTCCGTCGCGCCGGCATCGACATCGGCGAAACCATTCGCCTGGACGCCAATGACCTGTTCATGAGCCTGGCCGGCCCGGTGGCGATTGCCTATGCCGAATCCGTGGTGCCGGAAACCCCGCCGCCCAGCAGCGACAAATTCAAGGTCTTCGAGAAAGAACCGCAGCGCCTGAACATCGACGACCTGTTCTTCCGCTCGATCGACCTGCCGCACTTCAACAAGGTCACCCAGGCCATCGAAGGCATCAGCCTGCTGCCGATCGAATCCAAGCGCTATCGCGCATCGCTGGAGCAGTACAAGAATTCGGGCTACGACGCGGCCGCGCTGCACGACCTGCACTTCTTCAAGAACTGCTCGTCGGTGGTCTCGATCGTCTCGCTGCCGAAGGACTACAAGCTGTCGTACATGGACCTGAACCGGTTGAAGACGCACCTCAACAGCCTGTTCCCGAACACCACGCTCAAGCGCTACGCCCTGGTGATCGGCGCCTCGGCCAACCTGTCGCTGACCACCCTGATCGCCAAGAGCCCGTGCCTGTCGGACGACTTCCTGACGCTGATCGTGGCCTTCATCAAGCGTTGCTTCGCGAAAAACCCGTACCGCTTCGACGAGACGCTGGACAACTCGATCCTCGACTTCATCATCAATGAACACTTTGACGAAGACCGCATCGACGACCTGCTCAACGAATTCGAGAACCCGGCGAAGATCCTCGATACCAACTGGTACGCGATCAAACCGATGTACGAGAAAAAGTACCGCGAACTGATCAACGACAAGGACAAGTTCGTTTCGATCAACGACATCCGCCTTTCGCGCGATTGCGTGAAAAAATCGATCAAATATCTGCGCGAGATCTACCGTCACCGCATCGGCAAGACCAAGGTTATTTCGTTGAATAACCATACGGGCAAGACGTTCTCGGTTTGATCCAGAACCGGGTTGCCCCCATCGCTGGCAAGCCAGCTCCCACAGATTCGTGGCGTTCGCGCCGTATGTTGTGGGAGCTGGCTTGCCAGCGATAAGGTCCTGAAATCCACAAGAGATTTCATCCCCTCCAACATCCAGAAACAATTAAGCAGCCCTCAGGCTGCTCTCTCAACTGTTCCCGTTACGTTTACGTCACCGTGAGGCTGTGGCCTTTCTCTACGGCAACGTGCCATCACGCTACTCGGCTACACACTTTCAGCTGGTCACGCCTCGCACCAACAAGGTGCAAGCCTTCAGGACTGCGCTCTTTCCTGGATCATTATCCAGGGCGAAACCACCACGGCCCACAGCTGCGGGTCACGTTCGAAAAGATCCAGCGCCCGCGTTTCAGACAGCTTGGCGACTTTGTCTTCGGCCAGCCAGGCAGCCACTTTCTCGCCTTCATCCGTCGCTACAGCTTCTGCAGCGGCGATCAAATCCAGGCTCGGGTCGACCCACAATAGGGCACCCTTGGCAAAGAACGGCTCCAGTTCCTTCCAGGTAATAGATGCGGTTTCACCAAGCAGTTTGGCATAGAGGGTGCTAGGTTCTTCAGTCATGGGTCCGGTCCGGAAAAGAAATCGACGCAATGATAACGTCGGTGGTCTGGCAGAAAAACCCAGATGCAATTTGTGTCACCGAACGAAAAGAGCAGGAATGCCAAGGAATGCACGGAATCTGGCTATAAGCCCTTCAAAGCCCCGCCGCAATTCTGTCTTTTTCTTTCAAAATAGCGACACCCCCAAGTTTTGCCCCCTGGCGCCAGCTTCCCAGGCTGACAATCGGCGCTCTACACTGTACCGGTACAGTTGCCGAGGGGCATTTCCGGGGGATGTCGTAGATATCTGACCCGGTTCTGCTGCCAACGGCGCCAGGACTATAAAAACTACAACAGTAAGAGTGGAGCACTATGACTAAGGCTACTAAGCAGATTTCCAAACTGTTTGCCGCTATGGTTCTGGCCGGGGTTGCCAGCCATTCGTTCGCAGCTGACACCATCAAGATCGGCATCGCCGGCCCTAAAACCGGTCCTGTAGCCCAATACGGCGACATGCAGTTCAGTGGCGCCAAAATGGCCATCGAACAGATCAACGCCAAAGGCGGCGTAGACGGCAAGAAACTCGAAGCCGTCGAATACGATGACGCCTGTGATCCAAAACAAGCCGTGGCCGTAGCGAACAAAGTCGTCAACGACGGCGTCAAGTTCGTGGTGGGTCACCTGTGCTCCAGCTCCACTCAACCGGCTTCGGACATCTACGAAGACGAAGGCGTGATCATGATCACCCCGGCTGCCACCAGCCCGGACATCACCGCCCGTGGTTACAAAATGGTCTTCCGTACCATCGGTCTGGACAGCGCCCAGGGCCCTGCCGCCGGTAACTACATCGCCGACTTCGTCAAACCGAAAATCGTTGCTGTCCTGCACGACAAACAGCAATACGGTGAAGGCATCGCCACCGCGGTCAAAACCACTCTCGAGAAGAAAGGCGTGAAAGTCGCCGTGTTCGAAGGCGTCAACGCCGGCGATAAAGACTTCTCCTCGATGATTGCCAAGCTCAAGCAAGCCAACGTCGATTTCGTTTACTACGGCGGCTACCACCCGGAGCTGGGCCTGATCCTGCGTCAATCCCAGGAAAAAGGCCTGAAAGCCAAGTTCATGGGTCCGGAAGGCGTGGGTAACGACTCCATTTCGCAGATCGCCAAAGACGCCTCCGAAGGTCTGCTGGTGACCCTGCCGAAATCCTTCGACCAGGATCCGGCCAACATTGCCCTGGCTGACGCGTTCAAGGCGAAGAAAGAAGACCCGAGCGGTCCGTTCGTGTTCCCGGCCTACTCGGCTGTGGAAGTGATCGCCGAAGGTATCAAGGCTGCCAAGTCCGAAGACACCGCCAAAGTGGCTGAAGCCATCCACAAAGGCACCTTCAAGACGCCAACCGGCGACCTGAGCTTCGACGAGAAAGGCGACCTGAAAGACTTCAAATTTGTGGTTTACGAGTGGCACTTCGGCAAACCAAAAACTGAAGCCAAGCCTCAGTAAGGCGTTGCCTGACTGACTGCCAATAAAGCCCACGGCGTGCCGTGGGCTTTGTTTTACGAACGTACCTGGGCCGCGCTGGCGTGATCCGCCAGTCTCCCCACCTGAAAATCTCAAAACCGTCATCAGCGGTTCGCTGGCAAACCCCGAATTCGAAGTGGATGCAGATCCACGGGGCTCGGGCGGGAAAATGACTCCACCAGTGAAATGCGTATCAGGTTTTTAGGAGCGCTGTAATGCCTGACATCTATCACTTCTTCCAACAGCTGGTTAATGGCCTGACCATTGGCAGCACGTATGCCCTGATCGCCATCGGCTATACGATGGTTTACGGCATCATTGGAATGATCAACTTCGCCCACGGCGAGGTGTACATGATCGGTTCCTACGTGGCGTTCATCGCCATCGCCGGGCTGGCCATGATGGGACTCGACAGTGTTCCGCTGTTGATGACCGCCGCTTTCATCGCCACTATCGTGGTCACCAGTGCCTACGGTTACAGCATCGAACGGATCGCCTACCGCCCCTTGCGCGGCAGCAACCGTCTGATCCCGCTGATTTCCGCCATCGGTATGTCGATCTTCCTGCAGAACACCGTTCTGCTGGCGCAAGACTCCAAGGACAAATCCATCCCCAACCTGATCCCGGGTAACTTTACCTTTGGGCCAGGTGGCGCACATGAAGTGCTGATTTCCTACATGCAAATCGTGGTGTTCGTGGTGACCCTGGTCGCCATGCTCGGCCTGACGCTGTTCATCTCCCGCTCTCGCCTGGGCCGCGCCTGCCGCGCCTGCGCCGAAGACATCAAGATGGCCAACCTGCTGGGTATCAACACCAACAACATCATCGCCCTGACCTTCGTCATCGGTGCTGCGCTGGCGGCCATCGCGGCCGTTCTGCTGAGCATGCAATACGGCGTGATCAACCCGAACGCCGGTTTCCTGGTCGGCCTCAAGGCCTTCACCGCAGCGGTACTGGGCGGTATCGGCAGCATTCCGGGCGCCATGCTCGGTGGGCTCGTATTGGGTGTGGCGGAAGCCTTTGGTGCCGATATCTTCGGCGACCAGTACAAGGACGTCGTGGCGTTCGGCCTGCTGGTTCTGGTGCTGTTGTTCCGGCCAACCGGCCTGCTGGGCCGTCCGGAGGTTGAGAAGGTATGACTAGGAATCTTAAACAGGCGTTGTTCAGCGCCTTGCTGGTGTGGGCCGTGGCCTACCCGGTACTCGGTCTGAAGCTGACCATCGTCGGCATCAACCTCGAAGTTCATGGCACCAGCACCGCGACCCTGATCACCATCGCCGTGTGTTCAGTGCTGATGTTCCTGCGTGTACTGTTCGACCAGCAGATCAGTTCGGCCTGGCGTTCTTCGCCCAACATGCCGCTGATTCCGGCCAAGGCCAGCAACTTCCTGACCCTGCCGACCACTCAGCGCTGGATCATCATTGCGCTGATTGCCGGTGCACTGGTCTGGCCGTTCTTCGGCTCCCGCGGTGCGGTGGATATCGCCACGCTGGTGCTGATCTACGTGATGCTCGGCCTTGGCCTGAACATCGTGGTCGGTCTGGCGGGTTTGCTCGACCTCGGTTATGTCGGCTTCTACGCCGTCGGCGCCTACAGCTACGCGCTGCTGTCGCACTACTTCGGTCTGAGCTTCTGGATCTGCCTGCCAATCGCCGGCCTGATGGCGGCCACCTTCGGCTTCCTGCTGGGCTTCCCGGTGTTGCGTCTGCGCGGTGACTACCTGGCGATCGTGACCCTGGGCTTCGGTGAAATCATCCGTCTGTTCCTGCGTAACCTGACCGATATCACCGGCGGCCCGAACGGCATCAGCAACATCGAGAAACCAACGTTCTTCGGCCTGACCTTCGAACGCAAAGCCGCGGAAGGCATGCAAACCTTCCACGAGTACTTCGGCCTGGCCTACAACTCGATCAACAAGGTGATTTTCCTTTACCTCGTTGCCCTGTTCCTGGCACTGGCTGCGCTGTTCGTCATCAACCGTTTGCTGCGCATGCCTCTGGGCCGTGCCTGGGAAGCGTTGCGTGAAGATGAAATCGCTTGCCGAGCGCTGGGCCTGAACCCGACCATCATCAAGCTTTCGGCATTTACCCTCGGCGCGGCATTCGCCGGTTTTGCCGGCAGCTTCTTCGCTGCCCGTCAGGGCCTGGTGACACCGGAGTCCTTCACCTTCATCGAGTCGGCGATCATCCTCGCCATCGTGGTGCTGGGTGGCATGGGCTCGCAGCTGGGCGTGATCCTCGCTGCCGTGGTGATGATCCTGCTGCCGGAAATGATGCGAGAGTTCAGTGAGTACCGCATGTTGATGTTCGGTGCCTTGATGGTACTGATGATGATCTGGCGCCCTCAGGGTCTGCTGCCCATGCAACGTCCTCACATGGAGCTGCGCAAATGAGCCGCGAGATCCTTAAAGTAGAAAACCTGAGCATGCGCTTCGGCGGCTTGCTGGCGGTCAACGGCGTTGCCTTGAGCGTGAAAGAGAAACAAGTGGTGGCGTTGATCGGCCCGAACGGCGCCGGCAAGACCACGGTGTTCAACTGCCTGACCGGTTTCTACAAGCCGAGCGGCGGCAGCATCCTGCTGGACGGCGAACCGATCGAAGGCCTGCCGGGCCACAAGATCGCCCTCAAAGGCGTGGTGCGTACCTTCCAGAACGTGCGGTTGTTCAAGGACATGACCGCGGTCGAGAACCTCTTGATCGCCCAGCACCGTCACCTGAATACCAACTTCCTGTCCGGCCTGTTCAAGACCCCGGCGTTTCGCAAGAGCGAGCGCGAGGCCATGGACTTTGCCGAGTACTGGCTGGAAAAGGTCAACCTGAAAGAGTTCGCCAACCGTCCGGCCGGCACCCTGGCCTACGGTCAGCAACGTCGCCTGGAAATCGCCCGTTGCATGATGACCCGCCCGCGGATCCTCATGCTCGACGAACCGGCCGCCGGCCTGAACCCGAAGGAAACCGAAGACCTCAAGGCGCTGATCAGCGTGCTGCGTGAAGAGCACAACGTCACCGTGCTGCTGATCGAACACGACATGAAACTGGTCATGAGCATTTCCGACCACATCGTCGTGATCAACCAGGGCACGCCTCTGGCCGACGGTACGCCGGAACAGATCCGCGACAATCCTGAAGTGATCAAAGCCTACCTGGGGGAAGCGTAAATGCTGCAGTTCGAAAACGTTTCCACCTTCTACGGCAAGATCCAGGCGCTGCACAGTGTCAACGTCGAAGTCCGTCAGGGCGAGATCGTGACCCTGATCGGTGCCAACGGTGCCGGCAAGTCCACGCTGTTGATGACCCTGTGCGGTTCGCCGCGCGCCCACAGCGGCAGCATCCGCTACATGGGTGAGGAACTGGTCGGCCAGGACTCTTCGCAGATCATGCGCAAGAGCATCGCCGTGGTGCCGGAAGGTCGTCGAGTGTTTTCCCGCCTGACCGTGGAAGAGAACCTGTCCATGGGCGGATTCTTCACGGCGAAGGGCGACTATCAGGAACAGATGGACAAGGTCCTCGGACTTTTCCCGCGCCTGAAAGAACGCTTCAGCCAGCGTGGCGGCACCATGTCCGGCGGCGAACAGCAAATGCTCGCCATCGGCCGTGCGCTGATGAGCAAGCCCAAGCTGCTGCTGCTCGACGAGCCATCGCTGGGCCTGGCACCGATCATCATCCAGCAGATCTTCGACATCATCGAACAGCTGCGCAAGGACGGTGTGACGGTGTTCCTGGTGGAGCAGAACGCCAACCAGGCGCTGAAAATCGCTGACCGTGCCTACGTTCTGGAGAACGGCCGGGTAGTGATGCAAGGCACCGGCGAATCGTTGCTGACCGATCCGAAAGTGCGCGAAGCGTACCTCGGTGGCTAAGGCTTTGCGGTAAAGAAGAAACGGCCTTCGCGGGCCGTTTTTTTATGCCTGCCAGAAACAACGAAACCTCCCTTGTAGGAGCCGGCTTGCTGGCGATAGCGGTCTATCAGTCAACATTTCTTTTTGAATGTTACAACACCATCGCCAGCAAGCCGGCACCTACAAGGGTCTATAGCCTGTCCAGCGCCTCCCCGCTTCGCTTGAACCAGCCAATCAAATAATCCGCCAGTACCTGAGTACGTTTCGGCAACCCGCCCTGATACGGGTGCACCAGATACATCGGCATGCGACGCGTCTGATAATCACGCAGGAGCCAACGCAAACGGCCGTCGGCCAATTCCGTTTGCAGCAAGTAGGACGGCAGGCGCGCAATACCAGCGCCCGACAGTGCGGCTTTTTTGAGCAGGCTGTAGTGGTTGCTGGCGAACGGTCCCGACACACGCACACGCAGCAACTCGTGCTGCTGGTGGTACAGCCATTCTTCGCGGCCGCTGTAATGACTATTGAGCAGGCAGCGATGTTCGGCCAATGCCTGGGGCGTCTGTGGCTCGCCGAACTGTTCCAGATAAGCAGGGCTGGCGCAGGTCATTTCGTGCCACGCCAGCAACGGCCGAGCGACCAGGCGTTCATCACTGGCCACGTCAGAGCGAACCGCCAGGTCAAACCCGTCACGGGACAAATCGCGATAATGGTTGCTCAGGTCCAGTTCGATCTGCACTTCGGGGTATTGGCTCGAGAACTCCAGCAACAAACCATCGAAGAAGGTTTCCCCCAGCGAAACCGGAACCGTCATCCGCACCGGACCGGCCATGTCGTCCTTCAACCGCGCCAACGCCTGACGCGCCCTTTCCACCTGAACCACCAAGGCTTGCGCCTGCGGCAGTAACGCAGCGCCCGCCGCTGTCAGGCTCAAGCGCCGCGTGGTGCGTTGCAACAGGACTACGGAAAACTGCGCTTCGAGCAGGCTGATGCGCTTGGACAATTGCCCTTTGCTGCAACCGAGTTGCTGAGCGGCCAAGGTAAAACTGCCCGCTTCGACCAGTACCGCGAACGCCGCCAGATCATCCATTTCGCTCATGGACTGTTTCCATTTGAAAACCAAAGGTTGCCTATTAGCACGCTTATCAGCAGAAAAAACCACTCTAAACTCAAGCCTCATTCAACCCACATGAGGATCACTACCCATGAAAATTCTTTTGATCGGCGCAGGCGGCACCATCGGTTCGGCAGTCGACAAAGAACTGTCCCAACGCCACGAGATCGTCCGCATTGGCCGCAGCAGCGGTGATTTTCATGTGGATATCAGCGACAGCACCTCGATTCGCAAACTGTTCGAGCAGACCGGCAAATTCGATGCGCTGATCTGCGCCGCCGGCAACGTGACCTTCGCGCCACTGGCAGAGATGACAGACGCAAGTTTTGCCCTTGGCCTGAAAGACAAGCTGATGGGCCAGGTCAACCTGCTGCTGATTGGCCGTGAGTTCGCCAACGACGGCGCTTCGTTCACCTTCACCACCGGCGTGCTCAGCCATGACCCGATTTACAGCGGCGCTTCGGCGGCACTGGTCAACGGTGCGCTGGACAGCTTCGTCCGCGCTGCCGCCATCGAGCTGCCACGCGGCTTGCGGGTGAACTCGATCAGCCCGAACGTCCTGGTCGAAGCCATGGGCAAATACGCGCCGTACTTCCGCGGTTTCAAACCGGTTCCCGCAGCGGATGTGGCGTTGGCCTACGCCAAAAGTGTCGAAGGCTTGCAGACGGGCCAAACCTTTCACGTAGGCTGAACATGTTCAATGTGCGGCGCGGGCCTCGCGCCGCCTTGCAATGCGTTATGGCTCCACTAACGTCGGCAGCAGATTGCGCGCTGTTTCAGCCGGTAATGCGATCATCAGCGCGGGGCCTTCGACAGCTGATTGAATCGTCGAAGTCGACACATGCACCCCGTTGATGAACAGCTTCAAAGGCTGATACAGGTTCTCCCGCGTCAACTGCGCCATGCGACATTGCGCATCCGGACTGAGTTTGACTTGCAGACTGATACCGGGCGGGATGGGATCATCTGCGCGCTTGAGGTTCAGGCTTATCTCCCTGAAATCCGTCGCGGATGAAAAAGCAATTTCGGCCGCCAGACATTGCAGTCCCCCCATCATCCCTAACGTCACCAGTATCGCCTTGGCCAATCCCTTCATAACAACTCCCGTAAATAGATGGGGACAGATTAAACACCAGGGCATGAAACTACCCGGGACTGAAGTAAAGCCAAATATTACCTGCGCCGGGTACAAGCCCCTGACAATTGCCAGACATGGGTTGTGATGAACGGTCAGGCTGAGTAACGTGGCGGCACTTGTCAGGAGACCCCAAGATGCGTGCTGCCCGTTCCTTAGTCCTTGTTGCCCTGCTTCCGCTGTTTGCCGCTTGCCAGTTGTTCGATGGCCCGCGTGAAAATGCTGCCCACGTCGGCCAGACCCGCATGCAAGGCCAGTTAACGGCAGCGGATGGCAAGCTGTTGTTCCAGCCGTGCGGCGACACCCGTCGTTATGTGGTCAACGACACGGGCGGCACCAGCGTGCTGCAACAGGCCGCGAGTCTGGCCGATGCGCAGGGCAAGTTGTTCGCCGATGTGCGTGGGCGAGTCGTTGCCGGCAATGGCGACGGCCAGCTCGACCTGGAAACGCTCTACCGCGTCGAACGTTCGGGCACTGCGTGTGACGATCCCAATTTCAAACTGCTGATCCTGCGCGCCGCCGGCCATGCGCCCGAGTGGAGCGTGAAGGTCAGCGGCAAAGGCATGGTCATCGACCGCGCCGGCCAGCCGCCATTGGCCGTGCCCTACGTCGAGGAACAACTGGGCGATGGCCGCTTCAACCTCAGCACCGACGCCAATAACCAGCACATCGAACTGTGGGTCGCGCCGCAACGCTGCGTCGACAGCAGCAGCGGCAGCATCCAGCACATGAGCGCCGAACTGCGCATCGATGGTCAGGTGCAGCGCGGTTGCGGGTATTTCGGCGGCTCGCGCGACGACTGATCGTTTAAGCCTCACGGAACCGGGCCTTTGAAGCTTATAATCGCCGGCTTCAAACGCCCTGGCGCAGTTGTGCGCCCCGCGAACCGGATCCCGCCATGTTACGAATCACTGAACTCAAGTTGCCGATCGACCATCCCGAAGAAGACCTGCGCCCTGCCATCGTGCAGCGCCTGGGCATCGCCAGCGATGATTTGCTCGATTTCACCTTGTTCAAGCGCAGCTACGATGCGCGCAAAAAATCCTCCGAACTGTGCTTCATCTACACCATCGACCTCAACGTTCGCGATGAGGCGGCGGTGCTGCACACGTTCGCCGATGACCGTAACGTCAACGTGGCACCGGATGTCAGCTACAAAGAAGTTGGCCAGGCGCCGGCCGACCTGAGTGCACGCCCGATCGTCGTCGGCTTCGGCCCGTGCGGGATTTTCGCCGGGCTGCTGCTCGCACAAATGGGCTTCAAGCCGATCATCCTCGAACGCGGCACCGAAGTACGCCAGCGCACCAAGGACACTTGGGGCCTGTGGCGCAAAAGCGTGCTCAACCCGGAGTCCAACGTGCAATTCGGCGAAGGCGGCGCGGGGACATTCTCCGACGGCAAGCTCTACAGCCAGATCAAGGACCCGAAATTCCTTGGCCGCAAAGTCCTGCACGAATTCGTCAAGGCCGGTGCGCCGGAAGAAATCCTCTACGTCAGCAAGCCGCACATCGGTACGTTCCGTCTGACCGGTGTGGTGGAAAACATGCGTGAACAGATTCGCGCTCTGGGCGGCGAAGTCCGCTTCCAGCAGCGCGTCACCGACGTGTTGATCGAAGACGGCCAACTGGTCGGCGTCGAACTCGATGGCGGCGAGCAGATCCATTCCAGGCACGTGATCCTCGCCCTCGGCCACAGTGCCCGTGACACCTTCCGCATGCTCCACGGTCGTGGTGTATACATGGAAGCCAAACCGTTCTCGGTGGGTTTCCGTATCGAGCACCCGCAGTCGCTGATCGACCGCGCACGCCTGGGCAAGTACGCCGGCCACCCGAAACTCGGTGCCGCCGACTACAAACTGGTGCACCACGCCAAGAACGGCCGTTCGGTCTACAGCTTCTGCATGTGCCCGGGCGGCACCGTGGTAGCGGCGACCTCCGAGCCGAATCGTGTGGTCACCAACGGCATGAGCCAATACTCGCGTAACGAACGCAACGCCAACTCCGGGATCGTCGTCGGCATTACCCCGGAAGTCGATTATCCGGGTGGCCCGCTGGCCGGTATCGAGCTGCAGGAGCGCCTGGAATCCCACGCCTTCGTGCTCGGTGGCAGCAACTACGAAGCCCCGGCGCAACTGGTCGGCGACTTCATTGCGGGCAAGCCTTCCACTGAATTGGGCAGCGTTGAACCGTCCTACAAACCAGGCGTTGCCTTGGGCGACTTGGCCCTGGCTTTGCCAGACTTCGCCATCGAAGCGATCCGCGAAGCACTGCCGGCCTTCGAGAAGCAGATTCGCGGTTACTCGCTGCATGACGCAGTGTTGACCGGGATCGAGACCCGCACTTCGTCGCCTCTGCGGATCACCCGTAACGAGTCGATGCAGAGCCTGAACGTCAAGGGTTTGTTCCCGGCGGGTGAAGGCGCGGGTTACGCGGGCGGGATTCTGTCGGCGGGTGTCGACGGGATTCGCATTGCGGAAGCGGTGGCCCGGGACATCCTCGGCCTCGAGGCCTGACCTGCATTCCTGGATTAAATGCAAAACCCTGTGGGAGCGAGCCTGCTCGCGAAGACGGAGTGACATTCAACACGGATGTTGACTGGTCTGCCGCTTCACGAGCAGGCTCGCTCCCACACTTTGTTTCTTCTGCGTGTCAGATATTGGCTCGCAGCACGCTGTTCGGCAGCGGCTCGCCGCGCTCAACCGTCGCAGCAACCGCATCCATCAACCCGCTCAACTCATACCCCTGCGCCTTAAGCCAGGCCTGATCGTAATAGGTCGTGGCATAACGCTCGCCGCCGTCACACAAAATCGCCACCATCGACCCCCTCTCCCCTGCCGCTTTCATAGACTGCGCAGCTATCAGCGCGCCGATCAGGTTGGTGCCGCTCGACCCGCCCACATGCCGTCCCAACCGCTCAGCCAGGTAATGCATCGCCGCCAGCGACAGCGCGTCCGGGACCTTGACCATGGCATCGATCACTTTGGGCAGGAACGACGCTTCCACCCGAGGCCGGCCAATGCCTTCGATCCGCGAGCCGTGGTCCAGGCGCAGGCTGGAGTCGCCGGTCTGGTAGTAATCAAAAAACACCGAGCGCTCGGCATCGGCGCACAGCACCCGGGTGCCATGTTGGCGATAGCGCACGTAGCGGCCCAGAGTGGCGGTGGTACCGCCGGTGCCAGGGCTGGAAATCAGCCAGCTCGGTTCCGGGTGCTGTTCAAAACGCATCTGATGAAAAATCGATTCGGCGATGTTGTTGTTCGCCCGCCAGTCGGTCGCGCGCTCGGCATAGGTGAACTGGTCAATGAAATGCCCGTCGTGCTCCCGCGCCAAGCGCTCGGACTCGGCATAAATCCGGGTCGGATCATCGACCAAATGGCTTTGGCCACCATAGAACGCGATCTGCGCGATCTTCTCTTTAGAGGTGGTAGCGGGCATCACGGCAATGAACGGCAAGCCCAACATGCGCGCAAAGTACGCCTCGGAAATGGCCGTCGAACCGCTGGAGGCTTCGATGACCGGCGCCCCGGGCTTGAGCCAGCCGTTACACAGCGCATACAGGAACAGCGAGCGCGCCAGTCGGTGCTTGAGGCTGCCGGTGGGATGGCTGGACTCGTCCTTGAAATACAAGTCAATGCCCGGAAAACCCGGAAGCGGCAACGGAATCAGGTGGGTGTCGGCGCTGCGCTGGAAGTCGGCCTCGATGATCCGGATGGCTTCGCGGGCCCACTGTCGGTTGTCGCTCATGGTGATGTTCTCATTGAATCGGCAGGAGTCGGCCTTGTAACAGGGCTCAACCAACAAGCTTAGGAAAAAACCTACATTCAGCACAGATACAGATGAGTTCCAATACATCCGGCAACTGCTAGGCTCAGATCCCTGGCACCGGATCACGTCGTAACGACATATAACAAAAAAGAATATAACTTTTGTTTTAACAACTAACTGTCCGGGTTAGGGTGTGCCACCTTTTGAAATTTTTCGATGGAGAGCGACCTTGCCTCTGCGTAGCACTTTCACGCGTTTCTTTCAGTTGGAAGCTGCCAGCGGTCTGTTACTGATCGCCGCAGCCGTTCTGGCTTTAATCATCAATAACTCGCCGCTGTCGTGGCTCTACAACGGCCTGCTGGACACCCCCGTGGTGGCCCAGATCGGCGCGTTGAAAATCGCCAAGCCGCTGCTGCTGTGGATCAACGACGGCCTGATGGCCTTGTTCTTCCTGCTGATTGGTCTGGAAGTGAAGCGCGAAGTCCTCGACGGCCAGCTGTCCAGGCCGTCACAGATTGTCCTGCCCGGCGCGGCGGCAATTGGCGGCATGGTCGTGCCAGCGCTGATCTACTGGTTCCTCAACCGCGACAACCCGCCGGCCCTGAGCGGCTGGGCCATTCCGACCGCCACCGACATCGCGTTTGCGCTGGGTGTACTGGCGCTGCTGGGCAAACGGGTTCCGGTGTCACTGAAACTGTTCCTGATGACCCTGGCGATCATCGACGACCTGGGCGCGATCATCATCATCGCGATTTTCTACTCCGGCGCATTGTCGACCGTGTCCCTGGCGCTGGCGGCAGCCTGCATCGCGGCCCTGATCGGCATGAATCGGCTCGGGGTGGTCAAGCTCGGGCCTTACATGATCATTGGTCTGATCCTCTGGGTCTGCGTGCTCAAGAGCGGCGTGCACGCCACGCTGGCCGGTGTGACCCTGGCCTTCTGCATCCCGCTGCGCACGAAAAACGCCGAGCCTTCACCGCTGCTGACGCTCGAACACGCACTGCACCCGTGGGTGGCCTACGGCATCCTGCCGCTGTTCGCCTTCGCCAACGCCGGCCTGTCCCTGAGCGGCGTCACCGTCGACAGCTTCACCCACGACGTTCCGATGGGCATCGCGGTCGGTCTGCTGTTGGGCAAGACCGTCGGCGTGTTCGGCCTGACCTGGCTGGCCGTAAAAATCGGCATCGCCGCCCTGCCCCAAGGCGCCAATTGGGGTCAGATATTGGGCGTCGCGATTCTCTGCGGCATCGGCTTCACCATGAGCCTGTTTGTCGGCTCCCTGGCCTTTGAGCCGGGTGTCAGCGACTACGCGGGGATGGACCGGATGGGGATTTTGACCGGTTCGATACTGGCGGCGTTGATTGGTTATGCGGTGACGGCGATGGCGAGCCGTAAGCATGAGTCTCGTATCGCATAACCTGAATTAATTTTCGGCCCGAGCCTGCGGTACAAACAATAAAAAACCCCGATCAGTCACCTGATCGGGGTTTTTGTTTACTACTCGTTTGCGCTTAGTGCGAAACGCGGCTGGTGCCATCAACCGTGGCAATACGCACACGTTCGCCAACACGGAACACTTCGTTTTCCTGAACCTGTTGCACGTACGCACGCATGCTGCCGTCGTCTTCGCGAACGGTGATTTCGACGCCCTGGGTGCGGGTCAGGCCTTCTTCGGTGGCCGAGCCAATCAGGCCGCCGGCCACGGCGCCGATGACCGCAGCAACGATGCTGCCTTTACCGCCACCAATGGCACTACCGCCCACGCCGCCAACGGCTGCGCCGGCGAGGCCGCCGATTGGGGTTTTGGTGCCTTCGATTTTCACCGGGCGCAGCGCTTCGATGGTACCCATGCGAATCGTCTGCACGCGACGCGCTTCGTCACGGGAGTACGAGTCACCGGTCAGGCTCGATTGGCAACCAGTGAGCAACATCGCCATCGTGGAAAAAGAAGCAACCAGCAGGACAGACTTACGCATAGCATCAACTCCAAAGGACAGGTATTCATTAAACTCCGCAGCTTGACGCCTGTCACGGCATCGCCCGGATAAAAATGATTTCATTCAGTTCCAGTACAGGGCCGGCGCGAACTCACCACACAGTAGCGGCAATTCGGCGATCTGCGCCACTGGCCGAGGATTTTCATGGATTACTTTATCATTGTCGTCACTACCGTCGCTGGTCTGTACTTCCACGGGTGGTTGTACGTACGGATCAGACGCTGGATGGACCGCGATCTGGCGCTAGCGCTGGCGGGGAATGACGAACGGAAAAAAGCGTTCATGCTCCAGCAACTGGCCATTGCCCAGACGCAGAAGATCAGGCGTCGAGAGCTGCCGCAATGGCTGGAGGCCGCTGCGGCAGGTTATCTCGAGCGGTAGACTGCTCAGGGTGCCAGACGTTCAAGAATCCAGTCGGCACCCTGCAGGCGGTAGTTCAGGCGGTCGTGAAGGCGGCTCGAACGGCCCTGCCAGAACTCGATGCGCTCCGGCAGCAGGCGGTAACCCCCCCAGTGCTCTGGGCAGTGTGGCTGGGTATCGCTGAAACGTTGCTCGGTATCCTTGAGCAGTTTTTCCAGTTCCCCACGATCGGCGATCACCCGGCTTTGCGGTGATGCCCAGGCGCCCAGGCGGCTGCCCAGCGGACGAACCTGATAATAGGCATCGGACTCTGCAGGCGTGACCTTCACCACCCGTCCTTCAATCCGAACCTGGCGTTCCAGGGTCGGCCAGAAAAACGTCATGGCCCCGAACGGATTCGCCGCCAGGTGCTGGCCCTTGGCGCTGTCGTAGTTGGTGAAGAAAGTGAAGCCTTTCTCGTCCAGTCCCTTGAGCAGCAGGATACGGCAATGCGGCCGACCGTCCGGGTCGACCGTGGCCAAGGTCATGGCGTTCGCTTCCACCGGTGCCTGTTCGGTTTTCACCGCATCAGCGAACCACTGGTGGAACAGCGCAAACGGCTCGGCCGGGGCTTGCGCCTCGGTCAGGCCATCACGGGTGTAGTCGCGACGCATATCAGCCAGGGCCTTGGTCATGGCGCATTCCTTTTGGTTAACGAATCACTTCTTTGTGGTATCGGCGGCCGCGACTTTCTTGGTGTCGGCAGCGGCTTTGGCCGGTGCAGTCTTTTTCGCCGGAGTCGCAGTTTTAGCCGGGGTCTTCTTGGCGGCGGCTTTCTTGGCCGGTGCTTTTTTCGCGGCAGGCACTGCAGCCTTCTTCGCGGCCGGGGCCGGGGTCACAGGCTTGGCGACCGGTTTGATGTCTTGGGCAGCCACCAGGGTGACTGGCGCCGGGGCCGGCATGTTGTACTTGCTCAGCAAGGCGACCATGGTGTTCTGCGGGGTCACCAGCAGTTCCACGCGACGGTTCAAGGCGCGTCCTTCAACGCTGTCGTTGGCCGCACGCGGCGCTTCACTGCCCATGCCGCGCAGCATCAGACGATCACGCTGCAGACCGCTGAGACGGAAAATCGCGGCGACCGCTTGCGCACGTTCCTGGCTCAACTTGACGTTGGCTGGGGCCGCGCCCGAGGTATCGCTGTGGCCCAGTACCAACACGGCAGTCTTAGGATCGACTTCAAGGATTTTCGCGACACGGGTGAACGGGCCGAGGGTTACCGGCAACAACATCGCCGGGCGATCCGGGTTGAACGAGCCTTCGACCGGCGCCGTCACCACCAGTACGTTTTCACGGCGTTCGAGTTGCAGGTTGCTGTCTTTGATCGCGGTACGCAGGCGCGGCTCGTAGTCATCGAGCCAGGCCTGGGTGACTTTCGGATCAGGCATCGGCACGACTTTGGCGGTGCTCTGCTCTTTGCCACCGAACGGCCACCACCACTTGCCACCTGCTTCGGCATCGGCCTTGGCGACAGCGGCGGGTTTGGCTTCAGGTTTGACTTCCGCCTTGGCAGCCGCCTTGCTCGCGTCGTCATCGGAGCCGAACGGCCAGTACCAAGGGCTGGTGCTTTCAGTCTTGGCCACCGGAGCGCTGGCGGCAGGTTTCAGCGGGGCCGGCGCAGAATCCTTCGCGGCAACTTTGTCGGAAGAGCCGAACGGCCACCAACTGCCGCCGTCTGCATCATTTTTAGGATTCTGTGCGCAACCGGTAATAGCGAAGCACAGTGCCAAGGCGAGGGTTGGTTTGGTTGACATTGGATATCCACAAAAATGAAGTCATAGAAAAATCAGGCCGGATTGGCCCGCATAAACAGACGCTTTGAAACTGAAAAGGCTTTTGGGTTCCAGCTCCCGGAACCCTCAGCAGGTTTTACAGACAAGTGGCCAGTACCCGCACAAGCTTTTGTGCGCGCGGATCCATCAAGACGTACGGCCCCAGTGTATTTGTCACAAAACCGAAAGCCACATCGTGCTCCGGGTCAGCAAAACCGATGGAGCCACCGGCGCCCGGATGCCCGAACGCGCGTGGGCCCAGGCCGAATGTCGCGTTGGGCACTTCCGGTTGATCGAGCATGCAGCCCAGGCCGAAACGGGTACGGGTCAGCAGCGTCTTGTCCTCGCCGAGGCTGTGCTCGCGGGTCAGTTCGTCGAGCATTTCGCTTTCCAGCAGGCTGCCATCGAGCAAACCGGCGTAGAACCCGGCCAGGCTGCGCGCATTGCCGTGGCCGTTGGCCGCCGGTTGCTGCATGCGCCGCCATTCCGGCTTGTTGGTGCTAGTCAGCACCGAAGGCGGATTGGTGAACGCACGGGTAGTCATGGCCGTCGGCTCGCGCAGGGTCACTTGCAGCAGGCGCTGAGCCGCCGCATCGCCGACGTTGCCCTTGCCACGGGCGATGTGCGCCACGCGGTGAAATTCTTCATCGGCCAGACCGACGTGGAAATCCAGGCCCAACGGCTTGGCGACCCGCGCCACAATAGATTCACCCGGACCGCGCCCGTCGGCCCGGCGCAGCAATTCGCCAACCAGCCAACCGTAGGTGATGGCCGCATAACCGTGACCTTCGCCCGGTGTCCACCACGGTACTTCGGCGGCCAGGGCGTCAACCATGGTTTGCCAGTCGTAAAGCGCTTCGGGCGCCAGCAACTCGCGCAATGCCGGCAGGCCGGCCTGATGGCAGAGCAATTGACGCAGGGTCACGGATTCTTTGCCAGCGGCGGCAAACTCAGGCCAGTAGCGGGCAACCGGAGCATCCAGTTGCAGCTTGCCTTCGGCCACCAACTGCAAGGCGGTGACGGCGGTGAAGGTCTTGGTGCAGGAGAACAGGTTGGCGATGGTGTCGCTGTGCCAGGCCTCGGCACCATCCTTGTCAGCGGTGCCGGACCAGAGGTCGAGCACGGTTTCACCGCCAATTTTGATGCACAACGCCGCGCCACGTTCCTGGGGATCGTCGAACAGCGCCGCGAACGCTTCACGCACTGCCTCGAACTGAAGCTCGTAATGACCCTGAATCTGCACCCGCAACTCCCCGGAAAAACGTTCTGTAAAGTGGCCCGCATTGTTCCAGCCCTTGAGGGTTTTGGGAACAGGGTCGGGCCGGGCGGTCAGGTCAACTGAAGGCAGCCTGCGGCAACCGCTTTAATGGCCTTTGCCAGAATGCCCACCAGCCCCCTTCCCCGGGCCTTTGCCGGCATCGGCCTCTCGGCCACCCTCAGCGTCATGGCTGGGTTTGCCCGCCTCGGCTGCTGCCTTCTGGGCGTCCTTGGCCAACTGATCAATGGCCGCGAGGTTGCTCTTGCGCACGCTATCGACAAAACCCTGAAACGGCAGATCGGTAATCCCCACCAGACCAAAATGCCCATTTTCGCCATCCAGCAGACGCCCGGTCACAGGTTGATCGAGGTATTGGAACCAGTGCACCCCGACGACAGACGGCTCGATCAACGCCTGTTTGAGGAAGTTCGCATAAGCCGTGCCTCGATCTTCTTCCTTCGCCAGTTGCGTCACGCCGCCCCAGAATGGGCCGCGATCGGTCGAGCCGAAGTTGAACTCGGTAATCAACACTGGTTTGTCCAAAGCACGCAGTTTGGCGAAGTCATAACCGTCCTGCGGTTGCAGGGTGTACATATTGAAGCTCAATACATCGCAATACTGGGCGCAGGACTGCACGGCTTCCGGTGTGCTGATGGCAAAACGGCCGCCGAGCAACAACTGGTTCGGCGCGTGCCACTTGAGCGAGTCGGAAATGGTCTTGAAGTAGGTGTCGGCGAAAACCTTCTGGAAGTATTTGAAGTCTGCCTCGATTTCCGGGTGCTCGGCGCTCGGCAGCGGTGGCACGAAACCCGGGTCCTCCATCAATTCCCATGCAGGCAGTTCAATGCCCCAGGCCTTGGAAAGGCCCGCCTGATTGCGGTACTTGTCGCGCAACTGCTTGAGGAACGCACGCTTGGCCGGCACGTCCGTGGTCATTTTCAAGGTGCCATACGCCAAGGCATAACGGGCTTTCGGGTCATCGCCGGGACCGGCCCAGGCCAGTTCGTTGTCGGCGTAGTAACCGATCAGCCATGGATCGTCGCGATGATCACGGGCGGCGATGGCCACGGCGCGCTCGGTGGCCATGGCGAAACGCGGGTCGAACGGGTCAGGCATGCCGCCCCACCAGTCGCTGCCGGTGCTGATGCTGGCGTAATCGCCGACAATCGACAGCGGTAACGTGTAGGGCACTCGGTCAGCATTGGCCAGTGCCGGCGCGCTCCAGTTGCCCACGGTGTTGAAGCCCCAGGCTTGCAGACGGTCGAGGGCATGACCGGTCCAGCGTTTTTCGTCAAAGGCCACTTTGCAGGGTTCGACAGGCGCTGGCTCGGCGGTTTTAGCGGCGCTCGCGGCGCTGGCATCGGTTCTGGCCGCCTCGGCAACACCCGATTCGGCACTCGATGGCACCACCGGTTGCTCGGCGGCTTTTTCTGCCGTTGCCTCTACCGCGTCAGCCTTGGCGGCTGCGGCAACACCGGCCTTGGTGTCGCTGCCCAGTGCGCAGGGGTCGCCGTACAGGCGCTGCAAGTTGGCCCCGTAAAAGTCGTACCAGCGACCGAAGCTGAAGCCTCGCCCCTGATCGGCACCGTTGCCGCCGCGGTTATCCCCTTCGCCGTAATGGCTGGCCAAAGGCTCCTCAGCCTTGGGCAGGGATTCGAACATCCACTCGCGGCCAGCGATGTACGTCTGGTTGACGTCTGCTGCAACCGTGTTGACCCCCAGCGAATAAAACGGATGCCCTTGCGGTGTCACCAGATACCAGCGGCCGTCACGCTTCTCGGTCCGGAAAAAACCGCTGGCCTTGAATGCCGGGCCTTTGGTCCAGCCGCCGAACTTGTCCAGTGAAGACTTCTCGCGCTCGGCCAGCCAGGTTTTCAGCTGTTGCTGCTCCTTGGCGGCGGCGCTTTTCAGTTGTTCATCGTTACTGACTTTCTCAGGCCATTTGGCCCGGGTCGATTGGCCGTAAGCATCCACCAGGCCGCCATAAACGGCTTGGGTGACGGCCTCGCCATCCTGCACGCCAAAGCGCTCCAGCAAGATGCTCTGGGCAACTTTCGGTTGATCCATCGAGACGCTCACCGACACCACCTGGCGGCGATCCAGCTCACCGGCGCTGCTGGCCAACAGAATGCGCTGCCCGTCGACGGTCATCGGCATCGGCGGGCCGGCTTTCATGCCCTGGCTCAGCGGTGACGTCGGCTGCAGCGGCACCAGCAAGGTTTGCGCCGGACCGGCCGGCAGATCGACACGGCTGACCAGTGTCTTGCCATCGTTGCTCTGGATGGTCACGTACAGGGTCACGGCCCAGTTCATCGCGCTCTGGATGCGCAGGCTCATCACGCCCGATTGCGACCAGTCCCAGGCCCCGGTCTGAGGAGTCAGGCGCAGGGTCGGCTTGGCGACAGGGTTGAAAGTCACCCGGCGCAACACTTCGCCTTCGGGGGTTTGCTCGGCGTTGGATTGCGGCAGGCTGGCGTCCTGAGTCGCCACCTGGACTACGTCGGCGGGGCGTACAAAGTTGAACAGCGTCTGCTGCCCGGCGGGAGCGGCCAGCAAGGGCGTTGCGAACAACAGGGCAAAAACAGCAGGCAACGAACGGCGAATCATGAGAACGAAATTCTCCCTAACGACCTTCAATGGGCCAGTGGAAAAGCGATGGCTGAAAGATAGACAACGCGGCGGGCAAAACTGCCCACCGGTGTTTCAGGAAATTTCACGTCGGAAAGGAGGCAACGCATTGAGGATCGCTTTGCCGTAGCGCTGGGTCACCAGACGCCGGTCGAGCAAAGTGATGGTGCCGCGGTCTTCTTCGGTACGCAGCAAGCGCCCGCAGGCCTGAACCAGCTTCAACGAGGCGTCCGGCACCGAGATTTCCATGAACGGATTGCCGCCACGGGCTTCGATCCATTCGGCCAGTGCCGCTTCGACCGGGTCATCCGGCACCGAGAACGGAATCTTGGCGATGACCACGTGCTCGCAATAGGCGCCGGGCAAGTCGACCCCTTCGGCAAAGCTTGCCAGGCCGAACAACACGCTGGAATCACCGCCATCAACCCGCGCCTTGTGCTTGTTCAGAGTTTCCTGTTTCGACAGGTTTCCTTGAATGAACACCTGTTTGCGCCAGTCGCGGTCGAGACCGTCGAACACGTCCTGCATTTGCTTGCGGGACGAGAACAGCACCAGCGTACCGCGCGAGCCTTCGACCAGATCCGGCAGATCACGGATGATCGCGGCGGTGTGCGCGGCCGCATCACGGGGATCGGCGTTGAGGTTCGGCACCCGCAACACACCGGCGTCAGCGTGATGGAACGGGCTCGGCACCACGGCGGTGACGGCTTTTTTCGGCAGGCCGGCGCGCATGCGAAAGCGGTCGAAGGTGCCGAGGGCAGTCAGGGTCGCGGAGGTCACCAGCGCGCCGTAGGCCACGTTCCACAGGTTGCGTCGCAGCATCTCTGCCGCGAGGATCGGGCTGGCGTTGACCTCGATGTCGAACAGCGAACCGCTTTCGGCCAGGGTCAACCAACGGGCCATGGGCGGGTTGTCTTCCGGGTCTTCAGCGGTGAATGCGACCCACAACTCCCAGTTGCCCGAAGAACGCGACAACAGGCTGCCGAACAGTGGATACCACTCTTCGGCCTGGTTGCTGGCGATGCCGATGTTGACCTCGCCGTCCATGCCTTCCTTGAGCAATTCGGTCAGGCGCGTGAACAGGTCAGTCAGGCGGGCAAAGCCTTTCTTCAATTCGGTGCCCATCTCGCGCATGTGCTCGGGAATCACCCCGCCGACGAACCGATGACGCGGGCGTTCGCGGCCTTCGACGTCTTCGCCGGGCTTGAAATCGGCAACCTGTTCGCAGGCGGTGAACATGAACTGCTGCTGGGTCTTGATCTCCCGCGCCAGCTCGGGCACCTGCTCGATGAGCTTGCCCAAGTCCCCCGGCAACGGATGCTGGGCCAGCAGCTTGGTGAGGTTTTTCGCGGTGGTTTCCAGCCAGTCAGCGGTGGAACGCAGGCGCGTGTAATGAGCGAAATGGCCGATGGCCTTGTCCGGCAGGTGGTGACCTTCGTCAAACACGTAGATGGTATCGCGCGGGTCCGGCAACACGGCGCCGCCACCCAAGGCCAGGTCAGCCAGCACCATGTCGTGGTTGGTGACAATGACGTCGACCTTGCCCATGCCTTCGCGGGCCTTGTAGAAGGCGCACTGGCCGAAGTTAGGGCAATGGCGGTTGGTGCATTGGCTGTGATCGGTGGTCAGGCGCGCCCAGTCGGCGTCTTCAAGCGCGGTGGACCAACTGTCGCGGTCGCCGTCCCATTTATTGCCGGCGAGCTTCTCGATCATGCTGGTGAACAGCTTCTGGCTGGCTTCATCGACCTCGATCTTGAAGCCTTCTTCTTCGAACAACTGCGCCGTGGCGGTTTGCGCGTGACCTTCCTGGAGCAACATGTCGAGCTTGGACAGGCACATGTAGCGCCCGCGGCCCTTGGCCAGGGCGAAGCTGAAGTTCAGCCCGCTGTTGCGCATCAGGTCGGGCAAATCCTTGTAGACGATTTGCTCTTGCAGGGCGACGGTGGCCGTGGCGATGACCAGGCGCTTGCCCGCGGCCTTCGCCGTCGGGATCGCCGCCAGGCTGTAGGCCACGGTCTTGCCGGTACCGGTGCCGGCTTCCACCGCAACAATCGCGGGGTCGCCACTGCGCCGGCCTTCGTCGTCGGTGTCGATGTCACCGAGGACCTTGGCAATTTCGGCGATCATCAGGCGTTGGCCGTAGCGCGGTTTAAGGCTCTTGGCTTCGAGAAAACGCGAATAGGCGCCCTGGATCGTGGTTTTGAGTTCAGTGCTGATCATGACTTGTCGGGCGCAAAAAACGCTGGATAAATTTTCAGTGGTTCGGTTCGGCGGCTATCATACCCCGCTAATGAATCCCGCGCAGAACGGAGTACCCGAATGACCGCTTTTAGCCTCGTTTATAGCCTGCATGTACTCGCCGCACTGGTGTGGGTGGGCGGCATGTTTTTCGCCTGGATGGTCTTGCGCCCCGCGGCGGTCACGGCACTTGAGGGACCTGCCCGCCTTAAGCTGTGGGTGGAAGTGTTTCAAGGTTTTTTCCGCTGGGTCTGGGGCGCGGTGGTGCTGTTGCCCGTCAGCGGTGTGATCATGCTGAACCTGCATTTCACCGGGTTTGAAAACGCGCCGCGCTATGTGCAAGTGATGATGGGCTTGTACGTCGTGATGACGGCGCTGTTTATCCGGATTCAGGCGTTGATGCTGCCGGAACTGCGCACGGCTGTGGAAGCACAGGATTGGCCGGCAGGAGCGGCGGTGCTGGGACGGATTCGTCGGTTGGTGGGGATCAATTTGCTGGTGGGGCTGGTGGTCGTCGTGATTGCGGCGCTAAGGCCAATCTTTTGAGCTGACATGGCACTTGTGGCGAGGGAGCAAGCCCCCTCGCCACAGGGGTGTTGGTGGTTCTTATAAGCGCTGTACTGTCACAGACCCCGCTGCTCCGGCAACTCCCGGTTGCCCGTCAACACCCGGCTTGCCGCTCTTGCCGCCATCGGCTTTATAGATCAGGCAACCCTTGGCCTTGCCGCCTGCCCCCGGTTTTCCACCAGGCCCGGCCAGGCCACCTGCACCACCGGCAACCTGAACCTTGATCTGTTCTGCCGGGTAATCACGCGGCACTGCCAGCTTCACCAGTGCTCCCGGTGCGCCTGGCTGACCGTCACTGCCGTCGCTGCCATCGGCACCTCGGCCGGCCTGACCCCAGGTGCAGCCCGGGGCCTGACCATTGGCGCCGTCGAGGCCGACGAAGCCCGGCGCCCCCGCACCACCGCGCGCATCAACGAACAATTGCGGGGCATTGAGGGTTTTGATCTGCAGATTCAGGTTGCGCCCGGAGCGAGCGGCTTTCTGATAAGTGCCCGGCGCGCCGCGCGCGGTAATCTGGCTGCCCTCGGACAACTCGGCACGGCTGACTTTCAATTCCAGGGCCTGTTCGCTGGGTACGATCGCAATCCGTGCATCACGGCCCAGATGCAATTCGCCGACGGTCACCTCGGTCACGTTCGACGGAATCAACAAAGTGCCGTAGTCCGCCACTTCCAGGCGTTCCAGCTGCAAGGTGCTGGTGGTGTTGGGCAAGCGCATCAGCGAGTTGGTTTCGACACTCACCACCTGAGCGCAGGCCAGTGGGCTGATGAGTGCGGCGAGCAGACAGAGTTTACGCATGGGAAGCCTTAGATGCGGTGGGAGCGGGGATGGTTTGCAGGTGGAAAACGCCGAAAATGACAATCTTCAGACGATCACGCCAAGGGTGCGCGCGGCCTTTGAGGCTGCGGTTGCAAAAAAGCGCTTCAAGCAGATGGAGGATTGCCAGAACACCGCCGGACAGTTCGACCAACAGGTGCAGCGGATGGACAAACGGCATGAGCTGATTGACCAGCACCACCAGCCAGAACAGCAGGGTCAACAGCTTCCCCAGCCCCCAGATCACCTTCATACGCCCCTCGATGAGAATTATTGTTTGGGCGCACAGTAACGGCTTCCACGCGGGATAAGCCAGAGGGTGAGCGAAAATTCTTCATGAAGATCGCCGAATGGCCGTCGAAACGCGGGCAATCCGCGCTCGACAGCTCTAATCCGCGACTCAGCGATTGATGTGCAATTCCACGCGACGGTTTTTCGCGCGCCCTTCTTCGGTTTCGTTATCCGCCACTGGCTGGCTTTCACCCTTGCCCTCGCTGGTGAGTTTGTTCGGTGCTACACCCTGGGCCAACAGATACTCCGCAACGCTGCTGGCGCGACGCTCCGACAGACTCTGGTTATAGCTGTCCGAACCGACGCTGTCGGTGTGACCGATCACCTTGATGCTCACCACGTCGGCGTCCTCCAGTTTGCCCATGATCGCGTCGAGTTCGCTTTTCGCGGTCGGGGTCAGGTCCGACTTATCGAAGCCAAAGAACACGTCGTTGCTCAACGTAATGACTTCAGGCGCCACAGGTTCGGCCGGTTTCACGCTGGCCGGGTATTGCGGCAACGGGCATCCGTGATGTTCCACAGGGGTGTTGGCCGGGGTGTCGGGGCAGCGATCGCGGCGGTCAAACACGCCATCGTCGTCTTCGTCTCCGTCCTGGGCGTAACAGATCAAGCCACCGGTCAAAATACCGAGCGCCGCTCCACCGGCCGCCCAACCGCTACTTTCGATAGCGCCCAGGCCTCCGCCGACCAGTCCGCCAAGGAGGCTGCAGATCGGCCAGGTACGTTGATTGAGGGGGGCAGTGCCATCGCTGTGAGTAGCGCAACCGGTTAACAGGCTGCCCAGCAGCAGAACCGGTAAGACGGTCCGTGTGAGATTGCTCATTTTTGGAAGCTCCTGTGTCACCGGCCGATGCCGGTTACACAGGAGTAAAGACCCGCATCCGCGACTGCACAAGCCGCGGATGCGAGGGACCTAGCGGTTGATTTTGATTTCCGTGCGACGGTTCATCGCGCGGCCGTCAGCCGTTTTGTTTTCGGCAACCGGCTGGCTTTCACCGGCACCGGTTACAGACACGAAGCTGCTGCGTGGTACGCCTTCCTGGATGAGGTATTCAACCACCGAGTGGGCGCGTTTATCCGACAGTTTCTGGTTGTAAGCATCGCTGCCCACGCTGTCGGTGTGACCGGTTACCGTCAGTTGAGCGTTGGGTGCTTCCCCTTTCAAGCGAGTGGCGATCTTGTCGAGCACTGCTTTGTCAGACTGGGTCAGCGTGGCTTTGTCGAACTGGAAGTGGACATCACGAATGACAATGGTTTCTTCCTTGACCACCACCGCTTCTTCAACCACTGGAGCAGGTGCTGGTGGTGGGCAGCCATCGGCATCGACCTGAACGCCTTTAGGCGTGCCCGGGCACTTGTCGCGACTATCCGGCACGCCATCGCCGTCTTCGTCGCCATCACCGTGAACCCAGCAATAGGCTGCCGCCGTACCACCCACCACCAAGGCGCCCCAGCCAGCCCACGACGAGCTTTCGGTCGCGCCGAGCCCCGCACCTACGACACCACCGACGGCCGCACAGGTCGGCCAGTCGGTTTTCTGCAAACCTGCACAACCAGTTAACACACTGGTTAGCAGAACCAGGGGTAATGCTGTCCGAACTATGCTCATCTAGTTTTCTCCTTAAGGATCGGCTTAGAACCGATTCAGGGAGTAAAGACCCGAGTTTAATTCTCCGCCAGCAATAGGCCATTGCAGTTTTCTCCCGTGTTCACGGCAGATCGTCACTTTTCGGTAAAAGCCGCTCTAGGCTCGAACTTGCGGGCAGGCTAGTCTTGGCACATCTGATTGAGGAACTTCGATGATTGCAGCTATTTCTTCGCGCACGCCGCAACAGGCGCTGGCCGCTTTGCTGGATCGTTACGCCCCGGCGCGTCTGTTGCTGATTGGCGCCAGCGAATTCCCGGCGCTTGAAGCCTTCAAGCTCGCACACCCCGACAGCTGCGTGGCGCATGCGGCGCCCGGAGCGTTGCCGGCCGAGCTGGCGGCGCGCCGGTTTGATCTGGCGCTGGTGGTCGATTGCCTCGAGCACTTGCCCAAGCGCGATGGCCTGAACCTGCTCGGCGGCATCCGCAACCTCAATGCCAGTCGCATCGCTGTCCTGGCCGATTTACCGGCCAGCGGCTGGCAGGAGACCGATTTTTTCTCCCTGGCCCTGCAAGCCAGTGAGCGTTTCCAGCGCGACGATCAGGTGTTGACCCTGTTCACCTATGATCTGCTTGACTACAAACAAGTCCCCGACTGGCTCAATTCGCGTTTCTGGGCCAATCCGGAAAACTTCGGGAAATATTGGTGGTAACGCAATGAGTACATCCATTTGCCCTTGCGGCAGCGGCACCCTGCTCGACGCCTGCTGCGGTCATTACCATGCCGGTCACCCGGCGCCATGCGCCGAAGCCCTGATGCGCTCGCGCTACAGCGCCTATGTGCTGGGCCTGATCGATTATCTGGTGGCGACCACCCTGCCCGCCCAGCAATCAGGGCTCGATCGGCAATCGATCAGCGACTGGAGTGCCCAAAGCACCTGGCTGGGCCTTGAGGTGGAAAGCTCGGAAGTGCTCGGCGGCCAGCCGGAACACGCATTCGTGACCTTTACCGCGCGCTGGCACGACGGCACCGGCGAACACAGCCACCGCGAACGCTCGTCGTTCGTGCAGAACGCCGGCCACTGGTACTTCATCGACCCCACCGTGGCACTCGACATCGGGCGCAACGATGCCTGTCCTTGCGCAAGTGGGCAGAAGTTCAAGAAGTGTTGCTCGGGGTATTTCGGTAGCGGATAGAACGTCAAAAGATCGCAGCTTTCGGCAGCTCATGCGGGGATTGCGCAGGCCTTCAGGCGCTGCCGAAGGCTGCGATCTTTTAACGGCTAGACTGTGGTTCAAGGAGAACCACGACCATGATCACCCGGCGAATCGCACTCTATCTGCTCACGGCGGCCCTGTTTCTCGGGCTCGGCGGTTGTGCGTCCTGGTTCAGCAGCGATGAGCCGGACCCCGAAGTGCACCTGACCCGGGTGGAAGTGGTGCGCGCCAAACTGCTGGAGCAGCGCTTCGTGCTGCACTTTCGCATCGACAACCGCAGCGAAAGCGAACTGACCGTGCGCGGCCTGGAATATCGTATTCACCTGGGCGACATCCTGCTGGCCGATGGCGAACATGAACACTGGATCACCATCGGGCCCAAGGCCAGCCGTTCCTACAAGGTGCCGATCCGCACCAATCTGTGGCCCAAGGTCAGAGACCTGGTCAAACAGCTGAAAAACGCCGAGCAAGGCATTCCTTATCGTCTCGAAGGTGAAATGGAAACCGGTTTATTCATCGCCCACTACGTGCACCTGGCGCGTAATGGCGTGATAATCCCCGCCGATCTAATTCCGGAGTAACCCTGATGACCCAGCAACCCCATGTTCATGGCCCTGACTGCAACCACGATCATGACCACCATGATCACGACCATGGCCATGTCCACGGCCCGAACTGCGGCCACGCCCACCAGGAACCGGTGCGCAACGCCTTGAAAGACGTTGGCCGCAACGACCCTTGCCCATGCGGCAACGGTAAGAAATTCAAGAAGTGCCACGGCGCTTGATGGGTTAGCCCCATCCCCCTGTAGGAGCCGGCTTGCTGGCGATCAACGCAACGCGCGTTTGCCAGACACACCGTTTCGCTGGCAAGCAGGCTCCCACAGGTTTTCAGTCAGCCGTGAGAATCTGCGCGGTATCGACCACCGTCGCATACTCGCCATGCAAATTCCCCAGTGACATCCCATGCACTTCCTCGGCTGAACGGGCATTACCGAAAAAGTCAGCCTTGTCGAAGGTAAAGCACGCATCCTGCGCCACCCATGTCTCAAACCCCAGATTGCCTGCCGAGCGTGCCGTGGACTCCACGGAGTTATGGGTCGCCACGCCGACGATGATCAGCTGCCCGATCCCCGCCTCGCGCAACAAGCGCTCCAGTCCCGTTGAACAAAACGCGTCTGGCACCTGTTTCTGAATCAAATGCTCATCAGGCAACGGCTGAAAACGCTCCTGAAATTCCACACCCGATTGCTGCGGCCAGAACACCGAATCTTCCGATCGGGACAAGTGCTGCACGTGAATGACCGGCCGACCGCTGCGGCGCCAATGAGCCAACAGTTCCTCTATGCGTTCTTCTGCCTGGGGATTGTTCCGGCGACCGAGCCTGGGGTGCAGGATGCCTTTTTGTTGGTCGATGATGATCAGTGCGGCGTTTTTCTCCAGATGCATACCAATTTCTTCCAGGCCATTGGATTTAAAGATCAGAAGATCGCAGCCTTCGGCAGTGCCTACAAGGCTGCGGTTACCAGACAAATCCTGAAATAACCTGATACCCCGCTTGCGCGGCCACCTCCCGCTCACTAACGTAGCGGCTTTACTGACGCTACCCCCGCAGGAGCTTTGCCATGGCCTCGCCAGCCCTCATACATTTTCTACCCCGGTTCGGCGTTGCCGCAGCAGTCGCGGGGGTTTTGAGCCTGACCGGTTGTCAGAGCTTCAATGCCCAGGACACCCTCCCGCCGACCATCGGCGTACAGCCGCTGAAGGGGTTGGCGCAGAACGTTTCGGTGCGTCGCAACGCGATGGGCATGCCGTTGATCGAAAGCAGCACATTCCACGACGCGCTGTTTACCCTCGGTTATGTGCACGCCAGCGACCGCATCACGCAAATGGTCACCCTGCGCTTGCTGGCCCAGGGCCGACTGGCGGAAATGCACGGTGCGGACTTGCTCGACGCCGACCGCTACATGCGCGCCGTCAATCTGAAGAAAAGCGCCGGTGAACTGTACAAAGCCTCTTCGCCGCGCCTTAAACGCTTCTTTGAAGTGTATGCCCGCGGGGTCAACGCCTACCTGTTCCGATTCCGCGACAAGCTGCCGGCCGACCTGGTTGCCAGCGGCTACAAACCTGAATACTGGAAGCCGGAAGATTCAGCGCTGATTTTCTGCCTGTTGAACTTCAGTCAGTCGGCCAACCTGCCGGAAGAAATTTCCGCGCTGGTACTCGCGCAAACCGTCACCACCGACAAACTGCCATGGCTGACGCCGTCCGCTCCCGACGAAAAACTGCCATCGGCTGAAAGCGACAAGCTGCAAGGCATCAAGCTCAACGGACAAATACCGGGGTTGGCCGACATCAGCAAAGCCACAGGCCAACTGTCAGACCTGAATCTGCTGGGCGCGATTTCCTCGAACAACTGGGCGATTGCCCCAGCGCGCAGCCGCAGCGGCAAAAGCCTGCTGGCCAGCGACAGCCATGGCCCGATGGGCGTGCCGTCGCTCTATAGCTACGTGCAGATTCGCGCCCCGAAGTATCAGGCTTCCGGCGTGACCATCGCCGGCTTGCCCATGGTGCTGGGTGGCTTCAACGGCAAAGTGGCGTGGAGCACGACCACCGTCATGGGTGACAACCAGGACCTGTTCCTGGAAAAGATCCGCCGCCAGGGTAACGGTCTCGCCTACGAATCCAACGGCAAATGGCAACCGGCAATCGTGCGCAACGAAACCTACTTCGTCAAAGGCCAGCGGCCGATTCGCGAAGCGGTGTACGAAACACGCCACGGCCCGCTGCTCAACAGCGCACAAGGCCTGGCGCAAGGCAACGGCTTCGGCCTGGCCTTGCAGACGCCGAACTTCACCGACGACAAATCCCTGGACGCGTTTTTCGACCTGTCCCGCGCGCAGACTGTCGAGAAGGCTTCCGACGCCAGCCGCGAGATCCGCGCCATCGCCCTGAACCTGGTGTTTGCCGATGCCAGCAACATTGGCTGGCAAGTCACCGGCCGTTACCCGAACCGCCGCGAAGGCGAAGGCCTGCTGCCCTCGCCGGGCTGGGAGGATCGTTACGATTGGGACGGTTACGCCGACCCGATGCTGCACCCGTACGATCAGGACCCGGCGCAAGGCTGGCTTGGCACCGCCAACCAGCGCGTCATTCCCCATGGCTATGGCATGCAGCTGTCCAATTCCTGGTCGGCGCCGGAGCGCGGCGAGCGCCTGGCGGAACTGGCTGGCGTGGGCAAACATGACACCCGCAGCCTGATCGCCATGCAGTACGACCAGACCACCACCTTCGCCGCCAAACTGAAGAAAATGTTTGAAGCGCCGGGCATGGCTCAGCCGCTCAAACAGGCGATCGAAGGCCTGCCGGTGGCGGATCGCGGCAAGGCGCGCGAGGCGTTGACCCGCTTGATGGCCTTCGACGGCAAGCTTGCCCCGACGTCCCCCGACGCGGCGATCTACGAGCTGTTTCTGCAGGAAAGCATGAAACAGATCTTCCTCGATGAATTGGGGCCGCAAAGCAGCCCGGCCTGGAAAGCCTTCGTCGCCAACGGTAAATTGTCCTATTCCGCCCAGGCCGATCACTTGCTGGGCCGCGAAGACAGTCCGTTCTGGGATGATGCGCGCACCGCGCAGAAAGAAGACAAACCGGCGATTCTCGCCCGCAGCCTCGCCGCGGCCATTACCGCCGGCGACAGCCAGTTGGGCGGCGATCACAAAGCCTGGCAGTGGGGCAAACTGCACCGCTACGAATGGAAGAACGCCAGCGGCCAGACCGTGCGCGGCCCCGTGCCGGCCGGCGGCGATCACACCACACTCAATACCGCTGCGTTCGCCTGGGGCCAGGACTTCAACACCACGCTGGCACCGGCCATGCGCTTCATCGTCGACTTCGGCCAGGCCGAACCGCTGATGGGCCAGAACGCCACTGGCCAGTCCGGCAACCCCGCCAGCCCGAGCTACCTGAACAGCATCGATCCGTGGCTCAAGGGTCAGTATCAGAGCCTGCCGATGCAACCGCAGCACTTTGACAAGGTGTACGGGACCAAGCGCTTGACCCTGACACCGGGCAAGTAACGTCACCACCGAAAGAATGTGGGAGCGAGCCTGCTCCCACATTCGCAATGTCGCTCACCCATTAAACCCCGATAGAACTTCTTTCCTCGCGCCAGCCTCATAGCTTACAAGTCCCCCCACCCCGGCAATGCCATGGATCTTGTCATCGCGCGTCCCGAAGGCTTGTACTGTCCCGTCGGCGATTTCTATATCGATCCGTGGCGGCCGGTCGAGCGTTCCGTCATCACCCACGCCCATGGCGATCATGCGCATACGGGCAACCAGCATTACCTGGCAGCCGCGCCCGGTGAAGGAATTCTGCGTACACGCCTGGGGCAGGACATCAACCTGCAAACGCTGGCCTATGGCGAACGCCTGCTGCATCACGGCGTCACCGTGAGTTTTCACCCCGCCGGCCATGTGCTCGGTTCGGCACAGGTTCGCCTGGAATACCGCGGCGAAATCTGGGTCGCTTCCGGTGATTACAAAATCGAACCCGACGGCACCTGCGCCCCATTCGAACCGGTGCGCTGTCACACATTTATCACCGAGTCGACATTCGGCCTGCCGATTTATCGCTGGCAGCCCCAGGCGCAAGTCTTCGACGAAATCAATCAGTGGTGGCAAGCCAACGCGGCCGAAGACAAAACCAGCGTGCTGCTGTGCTACGCCTTCGGCAAAGCCCAACGCATTCTCCACGGTATCGATGCCAGCCTCGGCCCCATAGTGGCCCATGGCGCGGTTGAGCCACTGAATCGGGTTTACCGGGAAGCGGGGGTTCATCTGCCCCCCACGATCTACGCCGGCGACATCAATAAAAACGATCCGGTGCTGCGCAAAGCCCTGGTCATCGCCCCGCCGTCAGCAGGTGGCAGCACCTGGATGCGCCGCTTTGGCGATTTCAGCGACGGCTTCGCCAGCGGCTGGATGCGTCTGCGCGGCACCCGTCGGCGACGGGGTGTGGATCGCGGCTTCGTGCTCTCCGATCACGCGGACTGGCCCGGTTTGCTCTGGGCGATTGAGCAAAGCGGCGCGCAACGGGTGATGGTCACTCACGGCTCTGTCGCGGTGTTGGTGCGGCACCTGTGCGAACAGGGCCTCGACGCCCAGGCCTTCGATACCGAATACGGCGACGATGAAGAAGAACCGCTGGCCGCCGAGCCCGCGCTCGTCGAGGCACGCCCATGAGAGCGTTCGCCGAGTTGTACGCCGAGCTTGATGCGACGACCTCAAGCAACGCGAAACTGGCGGCGATGCAACGCTACTTTGCGCAAGCCGCACCGGAAGATGCCGCGTGGGCGGTGTACTTCCTGTCTGGTGGACGCCCCCGGCAACTGGTGCCGGTGCGTCTTCTGCATGAGCTGGCCGTGACGCATTCGGGGCTGTCGCCGTGGTTGTTCGAAGAGAGTTATCAGGCCGTGGGCGATCTGGCGGAAACCATTTCGCTGATCCTGCCCGAGGCACCCCACGTGTCCACCGACGGGCTGGCCATGTGGGTCGAAAACAAACTCCTGCCATTGCGCGGCGAATCGCCTGATGTACTGACCCGGCAACTGCCCGAACTCTGGTCGCAACTGGACCGCACCAGTTTGATGGTCTGCATCAAGCTGATCACCGGCAGCTTTCGCGTGGGTGTCTCCAAATTGCTGGTCACCCGCGCGCTCGCGTCCATGGCTCAACTGGACAGCAAACGGGTGGCGCAACGGCTGGTGGGCTACACCGATCTGTCGAATCGCCCGAGCGCCGCCAGTTACTTGAAACTGATCGCCGCCGAATCGGCCGATGAACATGCCCAGAGAGGCGGTCAGCCTTATCCGTTTTTTCTCGCCCACGCCCTGTCGCAACCGGTCGAACAATTCGACGCATTGCTTGGCCCCGCCAGCGATTGGCAGGTGGAATGGAAGTGGGATGGCATCCGCGCCCAAGTGGTCAAGCGTGCCGGGCAGTTGTGGGTCTGGTCGCGGGGTGAAGAGCTGGTCACCGAGCGCTTTCCCGAACTGGGAAACCTGCTTCACGGCCTGCCCGACGGCACGGTGATCGACGGTGAGATCGTAGTCTGGAAGAGCGATCAACCGGATACCGACGACGCCTTCAATCCACACTCACCGACCGCCCCCGCCGTGCAACCTTTCGCACTGCTGCAGCAGCGAATCGGTCGCAAAACCCTCAGCAAGAAAATGCTCAACGACATCCCCGTGGTCATCCTCGCCTACGACTTGCTGGAATGGGCAGGCGAAGACTGGCGCAATCACCCACAGGCGCAGCGGCGTGCGCAACTGGAGCAGGTCATTGGCCGATGCAATCACCCGGCGTTGCTGGCGTCGCCGCTGCTGACCGGCGATGACTGGTTCGACCTCGCCCGCCAGCGCGAGGCCTCTCGCCGGCTCGGGGTCGAAGGCATGATGCTCAAGGCTCGCGACGCACTCTACGGCGTGGGGCGAACCAAGGACGTGGGCGTCTGGTGGAAATGGAAAGTCGACCCGTTCAGCGTCGATGCCGTCCTGATTTACGCGCAACGCGGTCATGGCCGCCGGGCCAGTCTTTTCAGCGACTACACCTTCGCCGTCTGGGACGGTCCACCCGACGCCAGCGAACGTACGCTGGTGCCCTTTGCCAAGGCCTATTCGGGGCTGACCGATGCAGAAATGCGTCAGGTCGACAGCATCGTGCGCAAAACCACCGTGGAAAAATTTGGCCCGGTAATCAGCGTCAAACCGAGCCTGGTGTTTGAGCTGGGCTTCGAGGGGATTGCCCTGTCCAAGCGGCACAAAAGCGGAATCGCGGTGCGCTTTCCGCGGATGCTGCGCTGGCGCCAGGACAAAACCGTCGATGAGGCTGACCATCTCGGCACCTTGCAGGACCTGCTTGCCTGATCCGCCCCCCTATGGCCAAGCTTGCTCCCGCCAGACTGCGAACCGCCCCTCCTGTGGCGAGAGAGCTTGCTCCCGCCAGACTGTGAACCGCCCCTCCTGTGGCGAGGGAGCTTGCTCCCGCTGGGCTGCGAAGCGGCCCCAAAACCTATTCACGCGATGCCTGATCGATGTTGCTCAAGCCTGCTGCGCAGCCGAGCGGGAGCAAGCTCCCTGGCCACAGAGTCTTATGCCTATTCGAACCGAAAAGGTGCAGGCTTCCCACGCCGCCCATTTTCGTGCACTAATCCCCTCCGGCAATTTCCCGCGCGCCTTTTAAACGCTTGTTCGGCACTCTGGTTCGGAAATTGCTACTTTCATTAGGTCTTACGCTTACCAGTAACAATAATTCTGCGCCACAAGCGCTCATATTGGTTTTAGGGAATAAATAATGAAAAAAGCATTGCTGACCCTTTCTGCACTGGCGTTGTGCATGGCCGCTGGCTCCGCCATGGCAAAGGAATACAAAGAATTGCGTTTTGGCGTTGATCCTTCCTACGCACCGTTCGAGTCGAAAGCGGCCGACGGCAGCCTGGTGGGCTTCGACATCGATCTGGGCAACGCAATCTGCGCCGAGCTGAAGGTCAAGTGCAAATGGGTCGAAAGCGATTTCGACGGGATGATTCCTGGCCTCAAGGCCAATAAGTTCGACGGCGTGATCTCTTCGATGACCGTCACCCCGGCCCGTGAAAAAGTCATCGATTTCTCCAGTGAGCTGTTCTCCGGCCCAACCGCCTACGTGTTCAAGAAAGGTTCCGGCCTGAGCGAAGACGTCGCTTCACTGAAGGGCAAAACCGTCGGCTACGAGCAAGGCACCATCCAGGAAGCCTACGCCAAAGCCGTTCTGGACAAGGCTGGCGTGAAAACCCAGGCCTACCAGAACCAGGACCAGGTGTATTCGGACCTGACGTCCGGCCGTCTCGACGCCGCGATCCAGGACATGCTGCAAGCTGAACTGGGCTTCCTGAAGTCGCCAAAAGGCGAGGGTTACGAAGTCAGCAAGCCGGTCGACAGCGAACTGCTGCCAGCCAAGACAGCAGTCGGTATTAAGAAAGGTAACACCGAGCTGAAAGCACTTTTGGATAAAGGTATCAAAGCGTTACACGATGATGGCACCTACGCCACCATTCAGAAGAAACACTTTGGCGATCTGAATCTGTACAGCGGCAAATAATGCCCGGCGCCCATCTCGCGATGGGCGCTTTTTTTATCCGATCAGGTTGCTGATTTATGTTCGAAAACCTCCTGCAAACTCTGGGGCTCTCAGCCTTCAGTCTGAAGGGCTTCGGTCCTTTGCTGATGGAAGGCACCTGGATGACCATCAAATTATCGGCGATGTCGCTGCTGGTGGCCGTGTTGCTCGGCCTGCTCGGCGCCAGTGCCAAACTGTCCAAAGTCAAACTGCTGCGCCTGGTTGCCCAGTGCTACACCACGCTGATTCGCGGGGTGCCGGATCTGGTGCTAATGCTGTTGATTTTCTACAGCCTGCAAACCTGGCTGACGTCGCTCACCGACTACATGGAATGGGAATACATCGAGATCAACCCGTTCAGCGCCGGGGTCCTGACCCTGGGCTTCATTTACGGCGCGTACTTCACCGAGACGTTCCGCGGCGCCATCCTTGCCGTGCCGCGCGGCCAGGTCGAAGCAGCCACCGCCTACGGCCTCAAGCGCGGCCAGCGGTTTCGTATCGTGGTGTTCCCGCAGATGATGCGCTACGCCCTGCCGGGTATCGGCAACAACTGGATGGTGATGCTCAAGGCCACTGCGCTGGTGTCGATCATCGGTTTGGCCGATCTGGTCAAGGCTGCCCAGGATGCGGGTAAAAGCACCTATCAACTGTTCTACTTCCTGGTGCTCGCTGCGCTGATCTATCTGCTGATCACCAGTGCCTCCAACTTCATTCTGCGCTGGCTCGAACGCCGCTACGCCGCCGGGACCCGGGAGGCCGTACGATGATCGAACTCCTGCAGGAATACTGGAAAGCCTTCCTCTATACCGACGGCCAAAACATCACCGGCCTGGCCATGACCCTGTGGCTGCTCAGCGCGTCGATTTTCATCGGCTTCATCGTCTCGATCCCGCTGTCCATCGCCCGGGTTTCACCGCACTTCTACATTCGCTGGCCGGTGCAGTTCTACACCTACCTGTTCCGTGGCACGCCGTTGTATATCCAGTTGCTGATCTGCTACACCGGGATCTACAGCCTCGCCGCCGTGCGGGCGCAACCGGTGCTCGACAGTTTCTTCCGCGATGCGATGAACTGCACCATCCTGGCGTTCGCCCTGAACACCTGCGCCTACACCACGGAGATTTTCGCCGGGGCGATTCGCAGCATGGCCCACGGTGAAGTCGAAGCAGCCAAGGCCTACGGCCTGACCGGCTGGAAGCTGTATGCCTACGTGATCATGCCTTCGGCCCTGCGCCGCTCGTTGCCTTACTACAGCAACGAAGTGATCCTGATGCTGCACTCGACCACCGTGGCGTTCACCGCAACCATCCCGGACATCCTGAAAGTCGCTCGGGACGCCAACTCGGCGACCTTCCTGACCTTCCAGTCGTTCGGCATCGCCGCGCTGATCTACCTGACCATCACCTTTGCACTGGTCGGCCTGTTCCGTCTCGCCGAACGCCGATGGCTGGCCTTCCTTGGGCCGACCCACTAGGATTTTTCGCAATGCGCCACCAGATTCATGACCTGCTGGCCCCGCTGCCGGGGACAGCACGACAGATCCACAGTTTTCACTTCGGCCCTCAACCGGCCAAAGGCAAAATCTACATCCAGTCGTCCCTGCATGCCGATGAAATGCCCGGCATGCTGGTCGCCTGGCACCTCAAGCAACGCCTGACCGAGCTGGAAGCGGCCGGGCGGCTGCGCAGTGAAATCGTCCTGGTTCCCGTGGCCAATCCGGTCGGCCTGGAACAAGTGCTGATGGACGTGCCGCTGGGTCGCTACGAGCTGGAAAGCGGGCAGAACTTCAACCGCTGGTTCGTCGATTTGAGCGAAGAGGTCGGCAACGAGATCGAAGGCCAGCTTGGCGGCGACCCGCAACGCAATCTCGAACTGATCCGCCACAGCCTGCGCAACGCACTGACCCGGCAGACCGCCACCACCCAACTGCAATCGCAACGCCTGACCCTGCAACGGCTGGCCTGCGACGCCGACATGGTGCTGGACCTGCATTGCGATTTCGAAGCCGTCGCGCATCTGTACACCACGCCCGAAGCCTGGCCGCAGGTCGAGCCGCTGGCGCGCTACATCGGGTCCGAAGCCAGCTTGCTGGCCACTGATTCCGGCGGGCAGTCGTTCGATGAATGCTTCACTCTGCTCTGGTGGCAGTTGAAGGATCGCTTCGGCGAACAGTTCGATATTCCACCGGGCAGTTTCTCGGTCACCGTCGAACTGCGCGGCCAGGGCGATGTGAATCACCCACTGGCCAGCCTCGACAGCCAGGCCGTGATCGATTACCTGATTCACTTCGGTGCAATTGCCGGCGAACCGGCACCCATGCCAGAGCTGCCCTACCCGGCTACGCCGCTGGCCGGCGTGGAACCGGTGGCGACGCCCGTCGGCGGTTTGCTGGTGTTCAGCGCACTGCCAGGCGAGTACCTGGAAGCCGGGCAACTGATCGCCGAAATCATTGACCCGATCACCGATCGCGTCACTCCAGTCCATTGCACCGCCGCCGGCCTGATGTACGCCCGCTCGCTGCGGCGCATGGCCACTGCCGGCATGGTGATCGCCCATGTCGCGGGCACCGAAGCCTATCGCAGCGGCTACCTACTTTCGCCTTGAGGATGCTTGTTCCATGTACAAACTGACCATCGAAGGCCTGCATAAAAGCTATGGCGATCACGAGGTGCTCAAAGGCGTTTCGCTCAAGGCCAACACCGGCGACGTCATCAGCCTGATCGGCGCCAGCGGCTCGGGCAAAAGTACCTTCCTGCGCTGCATCAACTTTCTCGAACAACCCAACGACGGCGCCATGAGCCTGGACGGCCAGGCCATCCGCATGGTCAAGGATCGCCACGGTATGCACGTTGCCGATCCCGATGAGCTGCAACGGATCCGCACCCGCCTGGCCATGGTGTTCCAGCACTTCAACCTGTGGAGCCACATGACCGTGCTGGAAAACATCACCATGGCGCCACGCCGGGTGCTGGGTTGCAGCAAGCAGGAAGCCGAAGACCGTGCCCGCCGCTACCTGGACAAGGTCGGTTTACCGGCGCGGGTGGCCGATCAATACCCGGCATTCCTTTCCGGCGGTCAGCAGCAACGCGTGGCGATTGCCCGGGCATTGGCCATGGAGCCGGAAGTCATGCTGTTCGACGAACCGACGTCGGCATTGGACCCCGAACTGGTAGGTGAAGTGCTCAAAGTGATCCAGGGCCTGGCCGAAGAAGGCCGGACCATGATCATGGTGACCCACGAAATGAGCTTCGCCCGCAAGGTATCGAGCCAGGTATTGTTCCTGCACCAGGGCCTGGTGGAGGAAGAAGGCGCGCCGGAAGACGTGCTGGGCAATCCGAAGAGTGAACGCTTGAAGCAGTTCCTGAGCGGTAACCTGAAGTAATTCACCTCTCCCTTGCAGGAGCAAGCTTGTTCGCGATAGCGGTTTTTCGGCTGACATCCTCGTCGCCTGACACACCGACATCGCGAGCAAGCTTGCTGCTACAAGTCATCGCAGTAAAACTTGTCCTATTGCCCCGCGGTCACTGAAAGAACACGTTCAGAGCGCATCCGCCGGCATGGGAACCACCACTGACTTCGCCAAACGCTGGTTCACCGCTCGCGGCTGGAAGCCGTTTGCCTTTCAGAAACAGGTCTGGACGGCGGTGAAACAAGGACAATCCGGGCTGTTGCATGCCAGCACCGGCGCCGGCAAAACCTACGCGGTGTGGTTCGGCGCACTCAATCGCTTCGCTCGCGCCTCCTCTCCCGTTGAACCATCCCGCAAACGCAAACCCGTGGCCGAGCCCCTGACTGTGTTGTGGATAACCCCCATGCGCGCCTTGGCCGCCGACACCGCCCGCGCACTTGAAGCGCCGCTGCTGGACTTGCAGATTCCGTGGAGCGTCGGCCTGCGTACCGGCGATACCAGCAGCAGCGAACGGGCGCGCCAGAGTCGACGACTACCGACCACGCTGATCACTACGCCAGAAAGCCTGACCCTGATGCTTGCCCGTGCCGACGCGCAAACAGCACTTTCGAGCGTGCGCATGGTGGTGGTCGATGAATGGCACGAATTGCTCGGCAACAAACGCGGCGTGCAGTTGCAGCTGGCCCTCGCCCGTTTGCGCCGCTGGCATCCCGACCTGATCGTCTGGGGCGTTTCTGCAACCCTGGGTAATCAGTCGCACGCCGAGCAGGTGCTGATCCCACAGGGCGGCGGGATCAGCGTTCAAGACCAGAGCAGAAAAGAGCTGCGGATTGACACGCTGCTACCGCCGGCGATCGAGCGCTTTCCCTGGGCCGGGCACATCGGGTTGAAGATGCTGCCGCAAGTGGTGAGCGAGCTCGAATCCAGCGCCAGCAGCCTGGTGTTCACCAACACCCGAGCCCAATCGGAGATCTGGTATCAGGCCTTGCTCGAGGCGCGGCCGGACTGGGCCGGGTTAATCGCTTTGCACCACAGTTCGTTATCACGCGACACCCGAGACTGGGTCGAACGCGCCCTCAAGGACGGCCAACTCAAGGCGGTGGTCTGCACCTCCAGCCTCGATCTGGGTGTGGACTTCCTGCCAGTGGAACGGGTGCTGCAAATCGGTTCCGCCAAAGGCGTCGCGCGGCTCATGCAACGTGCCGGGCGCTCCGGCCATGCGCCAGGACGCGCGTCGCGGGTCACATTGGTGCCAACGCACAGCCTGGAATTGATCGAGGCCGCAGCGGCGCAGGATGCCGTGGCGGCACGTTGTATCGAACCGCGGCGATCGCCAGTCAAGCCACTGGATGTGTTGGTGCAGCACTTGGTGAGCATCGCACTGGGGGGCGGTTTTGTGCCCGATGAGCTGTACGAAGAAGTACGCGGAGCCTGGGCTTATCGCGACCTGAACCTGGCCGACTGGGCCTGGGCGCTGGCTTTCGTACGCCATGGCGGGCTTTCCCTGACCGCCTATCCGGATTACCGCCGGGTCGAGCCCGATGAACACGGTGTCTGGCGCGTACCGGATGCGCGACTGGCCCGCAGGCATCGCATGAGCATCGGCACCATCGTCAGCGACGCGACCGTCCAGTTGAAGTTCTGGAGCAAGGGCGGCGGCGGAAAACAATTGGGCAGCGTCGAGGAAGGCTTTATTGCACGCCTCAAGCCCGGCGATGGTTTTCTGTTTGCCGGTCGTTTGCTGGAACTGGTGCGGGTGGAAAACATGACCGCGTACGTCAAACGCAGCACGGTGAAAAAAGCCGCGGTACCGCGCTGGAATGGCGGACGCATGCCCCTCTCCAACGAACTGGCGCAAGCGGTGGTCGCCCGATTCAGCGCGGCGGCGCAGGGTCATTACCAAGGCCCGGAAATGCAGGCGGTGCGCCCGTTATTGCAGGTGCAGCAACACTGGTCAGGCTTACCGACCGAAGACCGATTGCTGGCCGAAGCCCTGAAATCTCGCGAAGGCTGGCACCTTTTTCTCTTTCCCTTCGCCGGACGCCAAGTGCATCTCGGGCTGGCCAGCCTGCTGGCGTGGCGAGCCAGTCAGCGTCAACCGCTGACCTTCTCGATTGCGGTCAACGATTACGGCCTGGAGTTGCTCAGCGCCACGCCCGTCGATTGGGTGGAGCAACTCGATGCCGCACTGTTCAGTCCCGCTGATCTGTTAAAGGACGTGTTGGCCAGTCTTAACGCCGGCGAACTGGCGCTGCGCCGCTTTCGGGAAATCGCCCGGATTGCCGGACTGGTGTTCGCCGGCTACCCCGGTGCGCCGAAAAGCACGCGGCAAGTCCAGGCCTCCAGCGGTCTGTTTTTCGAAGTGTTCAAACAATATGACGCCGGCAACCTGTTGCTGGCTCAGGCCGGAGAAGAAGTGCTGCGGGAAGAATTGGATATTGGTCGTCTGGAACAGACGCTGGAGCGAATCAACCGGATGAAACTGGACCTGCATCAGATCAAACGCCCGACGCCCCTCGGGTTTCCACTGCTGGTGGAACGCATGCGCGAAAGCATGAGTTCGGAAAAACTCGCTGACCGCATCCGACGCATGGTCAGCGATCTGGAAAAAACCGCCGACACCGGGAAATCCCGATGAACACGCCCTATCCCGTTCGGCTGGCAGGCGAAGAACTCTGGTTGCTGCCGGAGAAAGCCATTTACTGGCCAGCGCAACAAACGCTGCTGATCGCCGATGTGCATTTCGGCAAGGCCGCCGCCTATCGAAGCCTTGGCCAACCGGTTCCCCAAGGGACCACCACGCACAATATTGCAGTGCTCGATGCCCTGTTGTCGGCCCTGCCCTGTCGGCAGTTGATTTTCCTCGGTGACTTTCTCCATGGGCCCGGCTCCCATGCCGTGGCCACGCTGGCGGCATTGAACCAATGGCGAGCGCGACACGCGGGCATAGACATGACCCTGATCCGCGGCAACCACGATAAACGGGCCGGCGATCCGCCAGCGGCGCTGAATATTCGCGTGGTGCCTGAACCCATGCTACTCGGGCCTTTTGCCTTGCAGCACGAACCGACCCCGCACCCCGGGTGCCACGTACTGGCCGGGCATGTGCATCCGGTTTATCGGCTGCATGGCAAAGGTCGTCAGAGTTTGCGGCTGGCGTGTTTCAGGATGGGTGAGGACGTGAGCCTTCTTCCGGCCTTCGGTGCGTTTACCGGCGGGTATCAGGTCAGTCTGGACGACGACAGCAGGATCTTCGTCATCGGCGATAACCAAATATGGCCGGTTAACCTGTAGGAGCGAGCCTGCTCGGCAACGACGACGCTTGGCGCCTGATATTTCCCGGTATTTTCAGGATCCTCGCGAGCGGGCTCGTTCCTACAGCAATTCCGGTAATGAATCAGGCCACAGGTGCGGGCGGCGGCTCATCCGGAAGGGTCGGCTCACCGGGCTCGGTAGGTTGTTCGTTGGGCGTATCAGGATCAGGCTGGCCGGGAATGCCCCCTGCCGTGCTGATGGACGGATGTGCCAGCAAGGACCAGGCTAAAACGCCAACCTGATTGGGCTCAAGCCTTGCCAGTTCGGCACTTATTTGCGGGTCGATCTTCATAAAGCACTCCTGAGCGATGGCCCGATCCGCCTTGCGCGGATCGGAGCAGTACACTCCATAGAGTGTACGCTCGCTCAGGAATTCCCACGTTCTGTCGGACGGCTGACTCAGGTCCGCGGCAGGGTCACGCCACGCTGGCCCTGATATTTGCCGCCACGGTCCTTGTACGACACTTCACATTCTTCGTCTGATTCGAGGAACAGCATCTGCGCCACGCCTTCGTTGGCGTAGATCTTCGCCGGCAAATTGGTGGTGTTGGAGAATTCCAGGGTTACGTGCCCTTCCCATTCCGGCTCGAGCGGCGTGACGTTGACGATGATGCCGCAGCGCGCGTAAGTGCTTTTACCCAGGCAGATGGTCAAAACATTGCGCGGAATGCGGAAGTATTCGACGGTGCTGGCCAGGGCGAAGGAGTTTGGCGGGATGATGCACACATCGCTGTGGATATCGACAAAGCTGCCGGCATCGAAGTTTTTCGGGTCGACGATCGCCGAATTGATGTTGGTAAACACCTTGAAATGATTGGTGCAACGCACATCGTAGCCGTAGCTGGACACGCCGTAGGAGATCACACGGCTGTCGTCGCTGCCACGCATCTGGCGCTCTACGAACGGCTCGATCATGCCGTGTTCCTGCGCCATGCGGCGAATCCACTTGTCCGATTTGATGCTCATGGCGGGTGTCCTGAATAGCGAGGTGGAAAAAATCTGTCCGGCATCTTACCGGGCGCGCCGCCGGGTTCAAAGTCCGCGCTGCAATTCTCGCCGAACAGGCCGGAATTCCCCCGCGCTGGCGACGAACCGTCACACCGTCGATCCTTAAAACAGAGAAACCTTCGCAAGAAGCATTGGCACGTTCCGGAAAAAGGGTTAAGGTGGCGCCACTGTGCTGCTTGTGTCACTGAGAATCTCTACACGATATGTTGAATTTCGATCCAACCATCTACAAGAATTTTTCCTGCTCTTTGCACTCAGTCTCGGCCAGGGTTCTTCCTGAGTCGCAGTTATCTTTGTTCAAGGAGTTACACCATGTCTAATCGCCAAACCGGTACCGTTAAGTGGTTCAACGATGAAAAAGGCTTCGGCTTCATCACTCCACAATCCGGTGACGACCTGTTCGTTCACTTCAAAGCTATCCAATCCGACGGCTTCAAAAGCCTGAAAGAAGGCCAACAGGTTTCTTTCATCGCTACCCGCGGTCAGAAAGGCATGCAAGCTGAAGAAGTTCAAGTTATCTAACTTGTACTTGCTTTAGTAAAAAGCCCCGCCCTCAAAAGCGGGGCTTTTTTGTGCCTGTGTGTTTTTCACAGGCAAAAAAAGATCGCAGCCTTCGGTGGCGTCTGCAGGTAATGCCATGCAGGCGCCGCCGAAGACTGCGATCTTTTGGCGTCTTACCAGGTTACGCCAAACCCTGCGGTGTAACGGGTCTTGTCCAGATCGGCATCTTCTGTCCCCTCAATGATGTTGCGCTCAGCCTTAAGATTGAGCGATGCCCAGTCCGTCACCTTGTAGCGCAGGCCGATTTCCGAATCCAGCGCGTACTCCGCCACGCCGGACAATGGCTTGCCAACCTCTCCGTTGGTGAAGAACTCGACCTTCTTGCCAATCAGGTAGCGGTTGTAATCCCACTTCATGGCCACGGAATAGAAATTCTCTTTGCTGCCGTCGGCGAACTCGTAATCCGTGCGGTTGACCAGCGAACCGAGGGAGAACGCACCCAGCTCGTCATCCCAGAACTGGTAACCCGGACCGGTACCGACCGTGCGCTGACGGGACAGGTCTTCAACCTTGTCGCGTTTGTAGACCAGACGACCTTGCCAGAACCATTTTTCTGTCAGGAAGCGGTCGAGAGAATACTCGCCACGCCAGTTATCCGTGGTCACCACGTCATCCTGGAATTCGCGGTTGTATTCACCTTCCGCCGTATGCCGCCAGCGACCATGACGCGCAGTGGTCTTGAAATCGATGTCGTAATCGTCGGTGTCCTTGTCGGCGCGCTGGTAATCCAGCGCCGCGTCGATGTTGCCCTTCCATACCAGATCCTCGACGACCGGCTTGGGCTTGAGCATCTGCTGGATACTCGCCAACTCCACGGTCTTGGGTGCATCACCATTGGCCAGGGTGACTTTGCCGTCCTCCGCCGCGTGCAGCGACTTGGCCACCTCACCGGTGTAGGCATCCTGCTTGACCAATAGATGTTGATCACTCTCCAGAGTTTTCACCTTGCTCCATTCAATCGGCACGGCACCGGCATACTCGGTTTGAACCAGCAGCTTGCCGCCATCGAACAGGATGATCTTGCCGCTCAGCTTGTCACCGTTCTTCAACCAGACGGTGTCCGCGAGCAAGGGAGTGGAGGCACTGACGACAGCGAGGCACAGCAGGGTTCTGGACAACATAAGCAAATAAAGGCTCAGGTTCGCGAAAAAAAGTCGGCATTATCCGCAGGAATAAGGCCCTAGCAAGGACTGACCCGACTATGACTATTGAGTTCATTTCTCATCTGCTGATCGAGGATTTACTCTACGGGCGGTACTGTGAATTTCTTCAGGAACTGCGCACGTGATCGAAACAAACGCTGAACCCGAAAGCGCGGCACAAATCCGACGCACGGCACTCTATCTGACCTTGGCGCAAGTGCCCGAAGGCAAGGTGGTGAGCTATGGTCAGTTGGCGGAGCTGGCCGGTCTGGGGCGGGCGGCGCGCTGGGTGGGACGGACCCTGAGCCAGCTACCCGGCGACAGCAAGTTACCCTGGCACCGGGTACTCGGCGCCGGCGGACGCATCAGCCTCCCCGCTGGCAGTCCATCGGGGGACGAACAACGCGCGCGATTGCGTATGGAGGGCATCAGTATCCTGAATAATCGTGTTGATATTCAGCGTCATGGGTGGCGCCCGGTAGAGCACAGCGGTTAGAGTGCGCGCTTTGTTTCCGTATTTCTTGAGGCAGACTCCAGCCCATGCCCCGTAAAACCTGGCGCGCCGCGCTCGCTGCCTATGCCAGCCCCTCGACGCTTGTACTGTTATTGCTGGGTTTCGCCGCCGGCCTGCCCTACATGCTGGTGTTCTCGACGCTTTCAGTCTGGCTGCGTGAAGCCGGCGTGGCGCGCGAGACCATCGGTTACGCCAGCCTGATTGGACTGGCCTATGCCTTCAAATGGGTCTGGTCCCCGCTACTCGACCAATGGCGCCTGCCGCTGCTCGGCAAGCTGGGTCGACGACGCTCCTGGTTGGTGCTTTCCCAAGCCCTGGTGATTCTCGGCCTGATCGGCATGGGCTTCTGCGACCCGCAAAAACATCTGTCCTGGTTGATCGCCATCGCAGTGGTCGTCGCGTTCGCCTCGGCGACGCAAGATATCGCGGTTGACGCCTATCGCCTGGAAATCGCCGAAGACAATCGACAAGCCGCCCTGGCCGCCAGCTATATGTCCGGTTATCGAATCGCGGCGCTGCTGGCCACGGCCGGCGCGTTGTTCTTCGCTGAAGGCTTCGGCTCCACCGGGTTCAATTACAAACACTCGGCCTGGGCCGGCACCTACCTGCTCTTCGGCGCCCTGATGGTCCCGGCGTTGCTGACGACCCTCTTCATGCGCGAACCGCCGGTACCACTGCGTACGCAACTGCAGGCCGGGCGCTACAGCTTCGTGCATCAATTGGCTTCGGTGTTCGTGCTGATCGTGTTGCTGGTTTCCGTGCCGGCCATGTTCACCCAGCTCTACAACACCGATTTCGCCAGCGTGCTGTTCGAAGGCGTGAGCCTTCTCGACCTGCTGCTGCAGGACCGCGCCTTCCTGCGGGCGATCCTCTACACCACGCTCACTGCCCTGTGCCTGTCAGCCATGGGTCGGCGCGGCCTGGCGCCGGTGCTGACCCCGGTCAACGACTTCATTCTGCGGTACCGCTGGCAAGCGCTGTTGCTGCTCGGCCTGATCGCCACCTACCGGATGTCCGATACGGTCATGGGTGTGATGGCCAACGTGTTTTACATCGACCAGGGCTTCACCAAGGACCAGATCGCCAGCGTCAGCAAAATCTTCGGCCTGATCATGACCTTGGTGGGCGCCGGCATGGGCGGCTTGCTGATCGTTCGATTCGGCATCCTGCCGATCCTGTTCATCGGCGGAGTGGCTTCCGCCGGGACCAACATCCTGTTCCTGATGCTCGCCGACATGGGCCCCGACCTGAACATGCTGGTGGTGACCATCTCGCTGGACAACTTCAGCTCGGGCCTTGCGACCTCGGCGTTCGTGGCCTACCTGTCGAGCCTGACCAACCTCAAGTTCTCCGCCACCCAATACGCCCTGCTCAGCTCGATCATGCTGTTGCTGCCACGCCTGATCGGCGGCTACTCCGGGGTCATGGTGGAGAAATTCGGTTACCACAATTTCTTCCTGATCACCGCCCTGCTGGGTGTTCCGACCCTGGTGCTGATCGCCTTGCACTGGTTCCAGGAGAGCCGTCGCGAAGGCCCGACGCCGACGCCGGAGCCTGTACCGACCCAGGTAGTGGAAGAATCGTAGGAAGTATCCGCAGGAAACAACGCGGAGGGCGCGACGATTCCCGCCCTCCTGCTACACCGCCGACCGCACGCCTGTACGACAGCGGATCTCGCCCGTACAATGCTCCGTCATTTCTCGTCATCAGCAATCGATAACGGCCAACCATGCGCACCAGTCAATTTTTGCTCGCCACACAGAAAGAAACGCCTTCCGACGCGGTCGTGATCAGCCACCAGCTGATGCTGCGCGCCGGCATGATCCGCAAACTTGCCTCGGGCCTGTACACCTGGCTGCCGATGGGCTTGCGAGTGATGCGCAAGGTCGAAGCTGTCGTTCGTGAAGAAATGAACGCCGCCGGCTCGCTCGAAGTGTTGATGCCGAGCACTCAACCGGCTGAACTGTGGCAGGAATCCGGTCGCTGGGAAGAGTACGGCCCTGAGCTGCTGCGCTTCAAGGATCGCCACGGTCGCGATTTCTGCGCGGGCCCGACCCACGAAGAAGTCATCACCGATCTGATGCGCAACGAGCTGAGCAGCTACAAACAGCTGCCGATCAACCTGTACCAGATCCAGACCAAATTCCGTGACGAAATCCGCCCACGCTTCGGCTTGATGCGCGGCCGCGAATTCATCATGAAGGACGCCTATTCGTTCCACGCTGACCAGCCTTCGCTGCAGGTCACCTACGACCGCATGCACCAGGCTTACTGCAACGTGTTTACCCGCCTGGGCCTGAAGTTCCGCCCTGTAGAAGCCGACAACGGCTCCATCGGTGGCGCCGGTTCCCACGAGTTCCACGTACTGGCCGAGTCCGGCGAAGACGACATCGTTTTCAGCAACGGTTCCGACTACGCGGCGAACATCGAGAAAGCCGAAGCCGTGCCTCGCGAGACCTCGCGTGCTGCAGCGACCGAAGAACTGCGCCTGGTCGACACTCCAGATACCAAGACCATTGCCGCACTGGTGGAAAAATTCAATCTGCCGATTGAGAAGACCATCAAGACCCTGATCGTGCATGCCGAGGAAGAAGGCAAGCTGATTGCCCTGATCATCCGTGGCGATCACGAACTCAACGAAATCAAGGCTGCGAACCAGCCAGGCGTAGCCAGCCCGCTGGTCATGGCCAGCGATGCCGAACTGCGTGACGCCATTGGCGCCGGCGCTGGTTCCCTCGGCCCGCTGAACCTGCCACTGCCAATCATCATCGACCGCTCGGTCGAACTGATGAGCGACTTCGGCATCGGTGCCAACATCGACGACAAGCACTACTTCGGCGTGAACTGGGAACGCGACCTGCCGGTTCCGACCGTTGCCGACCTGCGTAACGTGGTCAGCGGCGACCCAAGCCCGGACGGCAAGGGCACCCTGGAAATCAAGCGCGGCATCGAAGTCGGGCACATCTTCCAGCTGGGCAACAAATACAGCAAGGCGATGAAGTGCGAAGTGCTGGGCGAGAACGGCAAGCCGGTGACCCTGGAAATGGGCTGCTACGGCATTGGCGTATCCCGCGTGGTTGCGGCGGCCATCGAACAGAACAACGACGACAAAGGCATCATCTGGAGCGACGCCCTCGCGCCTTTCCAGATCGCCCTGGTGCCGTTGCGCTATGAAACCGACCTGGTTCGCGAAGCCACCGACAAGCTGTATGCAGAACTGACTGCCGCCGGCTTCGAAGTGCTGCTGGACGACCGCGACAAGAAAACCAGCCCGGGCATCAAGTTCGCGGACATGGAGCTGATCGGCATTCCTCACCGGATCGTGGTCAGCGACCGTGGTCTTGCCGAAGGCAACCTGGAATACAAGAGCCGTACCGAGGCCGAGCCGCAAGCGCTGCCAGTCGCCGACGTACTGCCTTTCCTCCAGGCCCGTATCCGCCGCTGAAACCAGATAGAGACGTCATGTTCAAGCGAAACACCTTAGGCCTCGGTGGTGCCGCCCTGTGCGGCACCCTGCTGGTCAGCGGCTGTGCCAATCACATGTCACAACGCAGCGAGCACGAGGAACGTGTCGAGCGCAAATTGCTCGATCACAGCCTGCAGATTGATGTTGGTGAGCCCAAGGTGCTTGAGCTGCCGCAACGCCGGGTGAAAATCCACGAGCAAAAGACCTTCGAAGTCACCGAGTTCGAAGTCACGCGCCATTACGATCGCTACACGCCGTACCAACCCTGGCGGGAGGTCTACGAGATCCCGCTGGGCGCGGTGGCGGTGGTCGGCGGCGTTGGTGCGAACGTGGTCAATGTCTTCGCCCTCGGCAACCTTCCGGATAGCGTGACCAAGGACTGGTTCAGCTACGGCTTTGCCGGGCTCAACCCGTTCATGAACGTGCAATCGAACGGTCGCGCGCAGCAGAACCTGGCCGGCATCGATGAAGTCCAGCTCGACAAGCGCACGGAATACTCGAGCCTGCCATGGAGCGAGCGTCCGGTGCAGGTCAAGGCCGGCAAGGAAACCTTCGAGCTGAGCACCGACAAAAACGGCGTATTGCGCCTGAACCTGTTGGACAGCCCGTTCGCCGAACACGACCTCAATCATCTGAGCAAGCTGCAGATCAACGTCGAGGACGCCAAGGACGACGTGCACACCGACTCGTCCCTCGCCCTCAGCCATACCTTGCGCGGCAAGCTACTCGAAGCCCACGGGTTGATTTACGACGACCTCGAAGACGACGAAGTGAGCCAGTGGGTGCACCGGGTCAAGCGTCTGTCGGAACTGGGCCTGGAAGAAGAAGCCAGCGAGCTGGAGCAAAGCCTGATTGAGCTGACTCGGAATGATCCTGAGTTGCAGACTGAATTTTTGAAGTCTCTGACCAAGGATGCCGGGCGGTTGGTGGCGGATCCGGGACCGAATTAACACCTGAAAAGCATCGCGGACAAGCCCTCCCCCACAAGGACGATGCGGTACCTGTGGAAGCGGGCTTGCCCGCGATGGCTGCCCGACATTCACTACTGCATCAAAACCCTGCCCCTACCGCTCAAACAACTCCATCTGCTCAAACCCGCCCCGCAAATCCTCCAGCCGCACCCCCACCCCCAGCAACCGCACCGGTTTACCGCCGCGATTGAACGCCTGGGTCAGCAACAACTGATAACTGCCCAGATCCCGCCCTGCGCCGGCCTGCTCCAGCGTGGTCTGGGTGAAGTCATGGAACTTCACTTTGACGAACGGCTTGCCCGGCCGATAGCTGCTGTCGATTCGTTCCATACGGGTTTTGAGGGTATCCAGCAGTTCCGGCAGCTTGTCGAGGCAACTGCGCAGATCCGGCAGGTCAACGTCGTAGGTGTTTTCGACACTGATGGACTGCCGACGGCTGTCGTTATGCACCTGGCGATCATCGATCCCACGCGCCAGGCTCCAGAGTCGCTCACCAAAGCTGCCAAACTCACGCACCAGCGCCAACTTGTCCCACTCGCGCAAGTGCGAGCAATCGACGATGCCGAGCTTGCCCAAACGCTCGGCAGTGACTTTGCCGACCCCATGCAGCTTGCTGACCGGCAAGCCGCTGACAAACTCTTCGACCAGATCCGGTGTGATGACAAACAAACCGTTGGGCTTCTTCCAGTCACTGGCGATCTTGGCGAGAAACTTGTTAGGTGCCACACCGGCCGACACCGTGATGTGCAGCTGATTGGAAACACGACGGCGGATGTCCTGAGCGATCCGCGTGGCGCTTCCTCCGAAATGAGCGCTGTCCGACACGTCGAGGTAAGCCTCATCCAGCGACAGCGGCTCGATGATGTCGGTGTAATCGCGAAAAATCGTATGAATTTCCTTTGATGCTTCTCTATAGGCATCCATACGCGGCTTGACGATGGTCAGGTCCGGACACAGCTTCAATGCATGCCCCGAAGACATGGCCGAACGCACCCCATACGCCCGCGCCTCATAATTGCAGGTGGCAATTACCCCACGCCGATCCGCTGAGCCCCCTACCGCCAGGGGCTTGCCGGCCAGACGCGGGTCATCACGCATCTCGATGGCGGCGTAGAAACAGTCACAATCGACGTGGATGATTTTTCGCTGGGTCATATAAACGCGGTGTTCATGATGAAGAATTAGCGTTACCAGGTGTAGGACACCCAGTATCTCACCGACACCTGTATATAGCACCAGTAGTGCTGAATGTTCTTTTGTAGCTGTAGGAAAACTCTCGATGAATTTATTTTCTCAATCGAAAAGCTCACGCCAATAGAGCTGTAAGCCTTGCTCCGCCTGCGTCTCAGGCCTTTCAAAGAACTCGTCTGACAGCTAAGCAATTGAAGCAAAAAGGATTTTGTCGAACCTTCGGGTTGACACCCCGGCGATTCTCTATAGAATGCGCCACACAGACGCGGGATGGAGCAGTCTGGTAGCTCGTCGGGCTCATAACCCGAAGGTCGTCGGTTCAAATCCGGCTCCCGCAACCAAACATCAAAAAAGGCTACTCGAAAGAGTAGCCTTTTTTGTGCGTGCCTGTTTTATCGGGTCAAGCCTCTTACTGATGCTGAATCCTGAATCGACCCCAAATGAGAAGTCGTTGCGATTCTGTGACTTAAGCCGCACCTGCGACCGTTTGCCGCGCTTTTACGTTTATTTGACCCTTCCGGGGATTAACGGTTGACACCTCGCCGATACTCTATAGAATGCCGCCACACAGACGCGGGATGGAGCAGTCTGGTAGCTCGTCGGGCTCATAACCCGAAGGTCGTCGGTTCAAATCCGGCTCCCGCAACCAAACATCAAAAAAGGCTACTCGAAAGAGTGGCCTTTTTTGTATCTGTTGAAAAAGTCCTTTCGCAACAATGATCTGTCACTGTGTAGCACGCCGTTCGGGCCCCCCCCATGCGCCGAGTCCAGACTATGCTCCATCGCAGACTGAACCCTCTACGCTGATGACGCGCGCTCCCCATCATCCAGGGCGAAGCATTAAAATTTGTAATTATTTTTTTCTACAGGGATTGGTAACTTGGCTGGATACCTCCATCCTGTCGCGCACAATCCAAGAGGTGATTGATGCGCGCCAACTCGTCTGATCCACAAGACACCGTCACAGCAACACAACCGATCAAGGCCGAGCGGCTGCGCTTGCTTGATCGCGTCAGTAAATACCGTCAGCCCATCGGCCTTGCGGTCACGCTGCTGTTGTTCGCGATCGCGCTGATTGCCTGCCGTCACCTGCTGAGCGAACTTGATCTGGACGCTCTGCACGACTCGATTCTCGACGTACCAAAACCGGCATTGCTCGGTGCACTGGGCGCCACCGTGGCAGGCTTCATCATATTGCTCGGCTACGAATGGTCAGCCAGTCGCTACGCCGGCGTGAGCCTGGCACCGCGCACCCTGGCTCTGGGCGGCTTCACCGCTTTCGCCATCGGCAATGCCATCGGCCTTTCGATGCTCTCGGGCGGTTCGGTTCGCTACCGTTTATATGCGCGTCACGGCCTCGGGGCCACTGAAGTCGCGCACATGACGCTGTTCGCCAGCCTGTCGCTCGGTTGCGCACTGCCGCCGCTGGCAGCACTGGCGACGCTCAGCAGCCTGCCCGCGGCCTCTGCGGCGCTGGGGCTCTCCGAAACCTTGCTCGGCGCCATCGCTGCCGCCGTGCTGCTGTTGTTCAGCGTGCTCGCCATCGGCCTATACCGTCGCCGCTTGCCGGAACAACCTTACGCCGACAACCTGCTGGTCAAGATCGGTCGTCGCACCCTGCGCCTGCCAGGGCGCCGCCTGACCTTCCTGCAATTGATCATCACCGCCCTGGACGTAGCCGCCGCCGCGACCGTGCTTTATCTCCTGCTGCCGCAAGCCCCGCCCTTCGGCGCGTTCCTGCTGGTGTACCTGCTGGCTCTGGCTGCGGGCGTACTCAGTCATGTACCGGGTGGCGTCGGCGTGTTCGAAGCGATCTTGCTGGCGGCCTTTTCCGACAAGCTCGGCGCCGCGCCACTGGCCGCTGCCCTGCTGCTCTACCGCCTGATCTACGTGGTGCTGCCGATGTTGGTGGCGTGCCTGTTGCTGCTGGTCAACGAAGGCCAGCGGCTGTTTCAGACCCGTCAGACGCTGCGCGCCGCATCTGGCCTGGCAGCCCCGATCCTTGCTGTGCTGGTGTTCCTGTCCGGCGTGGTGCTGTTGTTTTCCGGGGCAACACCGGAAATCGACACCCGCCTGGAACATATCGGTTTCCTGATTCCCCATCGTCTGGTGGACGCCTCGCACTTTGGCGCCAGCCTGATCGGCGTATTGTGCCTGCTGCTTGCTCAGGGCCTGCGTCGGCGACTGTCGGCGGCATGGATGCTGACCACCGTTCTGTTGCTGGTCGGTGCCCTGCTCTCGCTGCTCAAGGGTTTCGACTGGGAAGAAGCCAGCCTGATGGTGCTGACTGCAAGCCTGCTGGGGGTTTTCCGCCGCTCGTTCTATCGTCCGAGCCGGCTGACCGAATTGCCGTTCTCACCGCTATACCTGGTGGCCAGCCTGTGCGTACTCGGGGCTTCGATGTGGCTGCTGTTGTTCGCCTATCAGGACGTTCCCTACAGCCACCAACTCTGGTGGCAGTTCACCCTCGACGCCGATGCACCCCGTGGCTTGCGCTCACTGCTCGGCGCCGCGGTGCTGCTGGTGGTGGTCTCCCTGACCTGGCTGCTGCGCACTGCCCGGCCGGTGATTCACCTGCCGACGCCCGATGAACTGGAGCGCGCCAGCAAGATTCTCATGGCATCCGCGCAACCGGACGGCGGCCTGGCCCTGACCGGTGACAAGGCGCTGCTGTTTCACCCCAACGACGAGGCGTTCCTGATGTATGCCCGTCGTGGCCGCAGCCTCGTGGCGCTGTATGACCCGATCGGCCCAGCCCAGCAACGAGCGGAAATGATCTGGCAGTTCCGTGACCTGTGCGACATCCACCACGCCCGCCCTGTGTTCTATCAAGTGCGCGCGGAGAACCTGCCGTACTACATGGACATCGGCCTGACCGCGATCAAGCTCGGTGAAGAAGCCCGGGTCGATCTCAAGCGCTTTGATCTCGAAGCCAAGGGCAAGGAGATGAAGGACCTGCGCTACACCTGGAACCGTGGCACCCGCGATGGCCTGTCGCTGGAAATCCATGAGCCGGGCCAGGCGCCGATGGACGAGCTCAAGGTGATTTCTGATGCCTGGCTGACCGGCAAGAACGTGCGCGAGAAAGGCTTCTCCCTAGGCCGGTTCAGTGATGATTACCTCAAGCATTTCCGCATTGCGGTGATCCGTTTCGAAGGACGCCCGGTGGCATTCGCCAACCTGCTCGAGACCTACAGCCATGACCTGGCCAGCCTCGACCTGATGCGTGCACACCCGGAAGCTCCGAAGCTGACCATGGAGTTCATGATGGTCGGCCTGATTCAACATTATAAGAGTCACGGATACGCGCGCTTCAGCCTGGGCATGGTGCCGTTGTCGGGGTTGCAACCCCGTCGCGGGGCACCGCTGACCCAGCGCCTGGGCTCGATGGTTTTCCGCCGTGGTGAGCAGCTCTACAACTTCCAAGGCTTGCGCCGCTTCAAAGACAAGTTCCAGCCTGACTGGGAACCCCGTTATATGGCCGTGCCCGCCGGACTCGATCCGCTGGTTGCCCTGGCCGATACTGCCGCCCTGATCGCGGGCGGCTTGACTGGATTGGTGAAACGCTGATGATTCAACGCTCCCTGAAGTACATTCTGGCAGCACTTATTGTGCTGGCCGTGATTCTCGGTGGCGGTTTCTGGTACCTCAAACGCCCGGCACCGGAACCGACCCTCGAACAGCTCACACCGGCCGATGGCGCGGCCATGACCCGCGTCATCCCCGGCACCACGCCGAAGGCCCAAGTACTGGTGGCGGTCACTGACGACCAGAAGCTCAATGACAAACAACTGACCACTCTGAGCCGCAGCGCCTCGGCGCAAATCGTCCAGGTAATTCTGCCCAAGGACTGCCTGCTGCAAAGCCGCGCCTTGCAAGCCGGCCTGCGCGAGCTGAAAGGCCCGGCCACGCTGGTCAGCGGCATCGGTCCGGGCGCCGTGCTGGCCTGGCGCTGGTTGTCGGAACAGAAGAACGACAAGGCCCAGGCCGTGTCGGTGGACCTGGCCTTGGAAAAACCCGGTGGCTGCACGCACTTGCTGCCGAAAAGCGCCGCCCACGGTCACTGGCTGGTGGCCTGGAACGACAACCCGGACGACACCAGCGCCGGGTTCGTGCGCGATCAACCCAACGCCGAAACCAGCATCAGCGACTACGACATCAACCTGCCACAAGTGCTGAACAACGAACTGCGCAAGCTCCTTGTCGGCGGCGACAAAGCCGCCGGCGGCCTGCAGATTCCGGTGGTTGAAGTACCGGCCGGCCAGGCCAAGGACACGGTCACCCTGTTCCTCTCCGGTGACGGCGGCTGGCGCGACCTGGACCGCGACGTCGCAGGCGAAATGGCGAAGATCGGCTACCCGGTGGTTGGCATCGACACCCTGCGCTACTACTGGCAGCACAAGAGCCCCGAGCAAAGCGCCCTGGACCTGGCAGAGCTGATGCAGCACTACCGGCAGAAGTGGGGCACCAAGCGCTTCATCCTCACCGGCTACTCGTTCGGCGCCGATGTCCTGCCGGCGATCTACAACCGTCTGGAGCCAGCAGAACAACAGCGCGTCGACGCTATCATCCTGCTGGCCTTCGCCCGTACCGGCAGCTTCGAAATCGAAGTCGAAGGCTGGCTCGGCAACGCTGGCAAAGAAGCCGCCACCGGCCCGGAAATGGCCAAGCTGCCCGCCGCCAAAGTGGTGTGCATCTACGGTGAAGAAGAAGTCGATGAAAGCGGCTGCACCGACAAGACCGCCGTAGGCGAAGTCATCAAGCTGCCCGGCGGCCACCACTTCGACGAAAACTACCCGGCCCTGGCTCAACGGTTGGTGGATGTGATCGAGAAGCGGCAAGCCAAGGAAACTGAAGCTCAGGAGTGATCTGTAGTTTCACCCACGAAAAACGCCCCGACTCGCGAGAGCCGGGGCGTTTTTTTGGTCTTCACGAAACTTCGCAAAGCCATGCTCTATCGGTAGGAGCCGGCTTGCTGGCGATGGCGGCCTTCCAGTCGACATCGCCGCGCCCGACACACCACCATCGCCGGCAAGCCGGGCTCCTACAGGGGGAACGCGTACACCAAAAAGGCAGTCGGCCCGCAGGCCGCCTCGGTGGGAAGAATATGGTCGGTCGTCAGGCGCCATCGCCAGCAAGCCGGCTCCTACAGATATTTGTATTATCCGCAGGACCCGGGATTGCGCGAAGGGCCTACATCTCCACCTGCGTCCCCAACTCAATCACCCGGTTCAGTGGCAGATTGAAGAAGCGCAGGTTGCCGTTGGCGTTCTGCAACATGAAGGCGAACAGCGCCTCGCGCCAGCGGGACATGCCTTCGAGCTTGGAGGCAATGACCGTTTCACGGCTGAGGAAGTACGTGGTGCGCATCGGGCTGAAGTCCAGTTCATCGAGATGGCACAGCTTCAGCGCCTGCGGTACGTCCGGTTCATCGGTGAAACCGAAATGCAGGATCACCCGGAAGAAACCTTCGCCGTAGGACTCGACCTCGAAGCGTCGGTTCGGTGGCACCCGCGGGATGTCTTCGTACACCACGGTCAGCAGCACCACTTGCTCGTGCAGTACCTGGTTATGCAGCAGGTTGTGCAATAACGCGTGAGGAACGGCGTCCGGTCGCGCGGTGAGGAACACGGCCGTGCCCTGCACGCGATGCGGCGGTTGCACAGCGATACTGCTGATGAAAATTTCCAGCGGCAGGCCACCCTCGTCGATACGTTCGACCAGCAGCTGCTTGCCGCGCTTCCAGGTGGTCATCAGCACGAACAGCGCGAGCCCGGCGATGACTGGAAAAGCACCACCCTGAATGATTTTCGGCACGTTGGCAGCGAAGTACAGACCGTCTACCAGGAGGAAACCGATCAACAGCGGCACGGCGAGGAGCGGAGGCCATTTCCACAAGAGCAATATCACCGCCGACACCAGAATAGTGGTCATCAACATGGTCCCGGTCACGGCCACACCGTAGGCCGACGCCAGCGCACCCGAGGATTCGAAACCCAGCACCAGCAAAATCACGCCAACCATCAGCGCCCAGTTCACTGCACCGATGTAGATCTGGCCCTGCTCAGCGCTGGACGTGTGTCGAATGTGCATGCGCGGAATGTATCCGAGCTGGATCGCCTGACGTGTCAGCGAGAACGCACCGGAGATCACCGCTTGCGAGGCAATGACCGTGGCCAGCGTCGCCAGGCCGACCAGCGGAATCAACGCCCAGCTCGGCGCCAGCAGATAGAACGGGTTGCGCGCGGCTTCTGGATCGCCGAGCAGCAGCGCACCTTGACCAAAGTAGTTCAGCATCAGCGCCGGCAGCACGAGGATGAACCACGCACGGGCAATCGGCTTGCGGCCGAAGTGGCCCATGTCGGCGTACAGCGCTTCGGCGCCAGTCAACGCCAGCACCACCGCGCCAAGGATCGCCACGCCCATGCCTGGGTGCACGATGAAGAAGCGCACGCCCCACGCCGGGTTCATCGCTTGCAACACTTCAGGGTGCTGCAGGATGCCGTAGACACCCAGCGCCCCGAGCACCACAAACCAGGTGACCATGATCGGCCCGAACAGGATGCCGATGCGCGCGGTGCCGTGACTTTGAATCAGGAACAGCGCCACCAACACCACCAGCGACAGCGGCACGACCCAGTGGTCGATTCCCTCGAATGCCAGCCCCAGGCCTTCAATCGCCGAGAGCACGGAAATCGCCGGTGTGATCATGCTGTCGCCATAGAACAGCGCCGCACCGATCAACCCGCAAACCACCAGTAACGAGCGCAATTTCGCGTGCCCTGCCGCCGCCCGCCGCGCCAGCGCAGTGAGCGCCATGATCCCGCCCTCGCCCTGGTTGTCGGCGCGCAGGACAAACATCATGTACTTGATCGACACGACCCAGATCAGCGACCAGAAGATAAGCGCCAGGATCCCCAATACGCCGTCATGATTGACCGGCACACCATAGCCGCCGGAAAACACTTCCTTGAGGGTGTACAGCGGGCTAGTGCCGATATCGCCGTAAACCACTCCGACCGCCGCGACCAGCATGCCGATCGGCTTCGCTGCCGAATGCTCGGCCCCCGCAGCCTGACTACTTGCCTGACCCATCCATCACTCCTACTACCCAGACCCGGGCTTCTTCGAAGAAGCACTATGCTTTGTCGTGAGCATGCGCTGTTTTACTTCACGTTACAGACGTTTTGTTGACAGTAAAAAATCGGTAAAGCCCAACGGCGCGAAGCATAGCGCAGCACTCGTCGTATTTCCCTGCATAAAGCTGGTCAAGTGCGTCCACCATCGCTAGAATTGCGCACTTTTTGATCAGAGGCGCGATAAAGCGTCCGTCTGTCGCCTTGCCGATCACGGCTGGAGGCGTCACAAAACACCGAGGTTAGACATGTCCACCACTCCTGCGCCGGCCAATCCAAAGGTTGGCTTCGTATCCCTGGGTTGCCCGAAAGCACTGGTCGACTCCGAGCGCATCCTTACCCAGCTGCGCATGGAAGGCTATGACGTCGTGTCCACCTATCAGGACGCCGATGTCGTGGTGGTCAACACCTGCGGCTTCATCGATTCGGCCAAGGCAGAATCTTTGGAAGTGATCGGCGAAGCGATCAAGGAAAACGGCAAGGTTATCGTGACCGGCTGCATGGGCGTCGAAGAAGGCAACATCCGCGACGTGCACCCGAGCGTGCTGGCCGTGACCGGGCCGCAGCAGTACGAGCAAGTGGTCAACGCCGTGCACGAAGTCGTGCCGCCGCGCCAGGATCACAACCCGCTGATCGACCTGGTGCCGCCGCAAGGGATCAAACTGACCCCGCGCCACTACGCGTACCTGAAGATTTCCGAAGGCTGCAACCACAGCTGCAGCTTCTGCATCATCCCGTCGATGCGCGGCAAACTGGTCAGCCGCCCGGTGGGCGATGTGCTCGACGAAGCCCAGCGCTTGGTCAAATCCGGTGTTAAAGAGTTGTTGGTGATCTCTCAAGACACCAGCGCCTACGGCGTCGACGTGAAATACCGCACCGGTTTCTGGAACGGCGCGCCGGTGAAAACCCGCATGACCGAACTCTGCGAAGCCCTCAGCACCCTCGGCGTCTGGGTTCGACTGCACTACGTTTACCCGTACCCGCACGTTGATGAACTGATCCCGCTGATGGCCGCCGGCAAAATCCTGCCGTACCTGGACATCCCGTTCCAGCACGCCAGCCCGAAAGTGTTGAAGTCGATGAAACGCCCGGCGTTCGAAGACAAGACCCTGGCACGCATCAAGAACTGGCGCGAAATCTGCCCGGACCTGATCATCCGCTCGACCTTCATCGTCGGCTTCCCGGGCGAGACCGAAGAAGACTTCCAGTACCTGCTGAACTGGCTGACCGAAGCCCAGCTCGACCGTGTCGGCTGCTTCCAGTACTCGCCGGTCGACGGCGCACCGGCCAACGACCTGGACCTGGAAGTGGTGCCGGATGACGTCAAGCAGGATCGTTGGGAGCGTTTCATGGCGCACCAGCAGGCCATCAGCTCGGCGCGCCTGCAAATGCGCATCGGCCGTGAAATCGAAGTGCTGGTCGATGAAGTCGACGAGCAAGGCGCGGTCGGCCGCTGCTTCTTCGATGCCCCGGAAATCGACGGTAACGTCTTCATCGACAACGGCAGCAACCTGAAACCGGGCGATAAAGTCTGGTGCAAAGTGACTGACGCCGACGAATACGACCTGTGGGCTGAACAGATCTAAACGCAAAAAACATGAAAAGCCCCGCTCTCTTGACGAGATGCGGGGCTTTTTTACGGCTATCGTTTGGTGAAGAACGGAATCTCATCTTTTACAGCCGGTTGCAGAGAGAAGGAGCAGGCGGGCATGCGCCAACATTCGGTCATCCACACACCGAAACAGAGTGACTATGAAGAACTGACCCGGGTCTGGGAGGCCTCGGTCCGAGCCACCCATGATTTTCTGCCGGACAGCTACATCAATCTGCTGAAGAACCTGGTGCTGACCCGCTACCTGGATGCGGTGATGCTGATTTGCACCCGGGACGCGCGCCAGCGCATCACCGGGTTCGCCGGGGTTGCGGCGGGCAAGATTGAAATGCTCTTTATCGACCCGGCGCATCGCGGCCAGGGCTTGGGCAAACAGCTGTTGCGTTATGCCATGGAACACCTGAACGCCGATGAGCTCGACGTCAACGAACAGAACCCACAAGCGTTGGGGTTTTACTTCAAGCAGGGGTTCGAGGTGATCGGCCGCTCGGAGGTTGATGGCATGGGCCAGCCGTATCCCTTGTTACATATGCGGATGCGCCAAAATCACAAACTTTCACAGCACGGCTGACCTGACACTGAACCCTGTGGGAGCTGGCTTGCCAGCGATGCAGACGCTGCGGTCTATCCTGATGCGTCAAGGTGATGCAATCGCTGGCGAGCCAGCGCCCACAGGAAATGCAACGGCATTGAAATGGGACCGGGCTTAACCGGCGCCCAGCAGGTACAATGCCCACCCCTTTTTTGTTACGGCCCTGACATGACTGACCCGATTCGTCTCTCCAAACGCCTCATCGAACTCGTCGGCTGTTCCCGTCGGGAGGCTGAGCTGTTCATCGAGGGCGGCTGGGTCACCGTCGACGGCGAAGTCATCGACGAGCCGCAGTTCAAGGTCGGCACCCAGAAAGTCGAGCTCGATCCAGAGGCCAAGGCCACTGCGCCGGAACCGGTCACCATTCTGTTCAACGTGCCTGCCGGCATGGACGCGGACACCGCCATGGCGACCATCAGCGCCGAGACGCTGAGTGAAGAACACCGCTACGGCAAACGTCCGCTCAAGGGCCACTTCCAGCGCCTGACCGCCAGCACCGACTTGCAAGCCAACGCCAGCGGTCTGCTGGTGTTCACCCAGGACTGGAAGATCCTGCGCAAGCTCACGGCCGACTCCAACAAGATCGAGCAGGAATACGTGGTCGAAGTCGAAGGCGACATGGTCGAACACGGTCTTAACCGCTTGCAGCACGGCCTGACCTACAAGGGCAAGGAATTGCCGGCAGTCAAGGCCAGCTGGCAGAACGAAAACCGCCTGCGCTTTGCCATGAAGAATCCGCAACCGGGCGTGATCGCCCTGTTCTGCCAGGCCGTCGGCCTGAAGGTCGTGGGCATCCGCCGCATCCGCATCGGCGGCGTGTCAATCGGCAAAGTGCCCGTGGGGCAATGGCGCTACCTGTCCGGCAAAGAGAAGTTCTAAGACTTCTGACGCCGCCACACATTTTGGTGCTGCTTTTAGGCGGCACCCACTGCTGAATATCAGGACTGCACACCATGATTCACAATGACGTACTGCGCAGCGTGCGCTACATGCTCGACATCAGCGACAAGAAAGTCATCGAGATCATCAAGCTCGGTGGCATGGACGTCACCCTGCCAGACTTGCTGACCTATCTCGACAAGAAAGAAGAAGACGAAGAAGGCTTCGTACGCTGCCCGGACGAAGTCATGGCGCACTTCCTCGACGGCTTGGTGATCTTCAAGCGCGGCAAGGATGAAAGCCGTCCACCACAGCCGATCGAAGTGCCGGTGACCAATAACATCATTCTGAAAAAGCTGCGCGTGGCCTTCGAACTGAAGGAAGACGACATGCACGCGATCCTCAAGGCCGCCGAGTTTCCGGTGTCCAAACCTGAGCTGAGCGCGCTGTTCCGCAAGTTCGGCCACACCAACTACCGCCCGTGCGGCGACCAGTTGCTGCGCAACTTTCTCAAGGGCCTGACCCTGCGCGTCCGCCCGCAATAAGCGTTCATTTCCCCCCGAGCCGGCTTGCTGCGGACGGCGTTCCGACGATGGCGATTTCAATGACGCCATCGCCAGCAAGCCCGCTCCTACAGGGGGTGGTCGCAAGCCAGGCTGTATGAATCCCCATTCCGCGCAAAAATAATGGCTCCGTTTTGGACGGCTGACGACTAGGGTGTAAAGACCTTCAGTTCTCAGGATTAGCCATGCATCACTACTTTTCCCTGCAAGGCCGCACCGCCCTGGTGACCGGCGGCACCCGTGGAATCGGCAAAATGATCGCCAAGGCCTATGTCGAAGCCGGCGCGACCGTGTACGTCTGCGCCCGCGACGTCGAGGCCTGCCAGCAGACGGCTGATGAACTCGGCGCCCTCGGACGCTGCCACGCAGTGGCCGCCAACCTGGCCACGGAAGAAGGCGTGCAACAACTGGCCACGCGCCTGGGCGAGCAGATCACCCATCTCGATATTCTGGTGAACAACGCTGGCACCACCTGGGGTGCGCCACTGGAAAGCTACCCGATCAAGGGCTGGGAAAAGGTCATGCAGCTCAACGTGACCTCGGTGTTCAACTGCATCCAGCAATTCCTGCCACTGCTGCGCAAGGCAGGTTCCGAGGTGAATCCGGCGCGGATCATCAACATCGGCTCGGTGGCTGGCATTTCCTCCTTCGGCGAACAGGCTTACGCCTACGGCCCCAGTAAAGCAGCGCTGCATCAATTGTCGCGGATCCTGGCCCGGGAGCTGGTCAGCCAGCACATCAACGTCAACGTGATCGCGCCGGGACGCTTTCCGAGCAAGATGACTCAGCACATCGGCAACGATGAACAGGCACTGGCGAAGGACACAGCGTTGATTCCAATGAAGCGTTGGGGGCGTGAGGAGGAGATGGCGGCGCTGGCGATCAGTCTGGCGAGTACGGCTGGGGCCTATATGACCGGGAATATCATTCCGCTGGATGGTGGGTTCAGTCTCTGACACCCGCTTTTGTGGCGAAGGAGCTTGCTCCCTCGCCACGGAATGCGCATGGGTTATCATGCCCGCCTCTTTTGCGCCTCGACTTCAAACCATGACCTACAGCGTTTCCCCCATCGGCTTCGTGCGCTCCTGCTTCAAGGAGAAGTTCGCCATCCCGCGCCAACCGCAACTGGCCCCGGCCGCACGCGGCGTTCTGGAACTGGTGGCGCCGTTCGATCAGGGTGATGCCGTGCAGGGCCTGGAACAGGTCAGCCATGTCTGGCTGCTGTTCCTGTTCCATCAGGCTCTGGAGGAAAAGCCGCGCCTGAAGGTCCGCCCTCCGCGCCTCGGCGGCAACAAATCCATGGGCGTATTTGCGACCCGCGCAACCCATCGTCCCAACGGCATTGGTCAATCCGTGGTGAAGCTGGACAAGGTTGAAGCCGATCGCCTGTGGATATCCGGCATCGACTTGCTGGACGGCACGCCCATCCTCGACATCAAACCCTACGTGCCCTACGCCGACATCATCGACGGTGCCTCCAATACCATCGCCAGCGCCGCGCCGCCGTTGATTGCCGTGGAGTGGACGGATGCCGCATTGCAACAGGCTCATGGCCATGCTCAGCGCCTTGCAGAGCCTTTGGTCGAGCTGATCGAGCAATGCCTGGCGCAGGATCCGCGCCCGGCGTATCAAACGCCCGCGCCGGAGCGGGAATACGGTGCGCAGTTCTGGGATGTAGATGTGCGGTGGCACTACCCGACGCCGGAGCAGATTCGCGTCCTGGAAGTCATCCCCGCAAGCGAGTAGACGCCGGAAACAAAAAAGCCCGCGCTACCTTTTCAGGTAACGCGGGCTTTTTGCAGGAGCTGGCTTGCCAGCTCCTGCAGGTGACCTGTGGTCACTTCTCGACGAACGCACGCTCGATCAGGTAATCACCCGGCTCGCGCATCCGCGGCGAAACTTTCAGGCCGAAGCTGTTCAACACTTCGCTGGTCTCGTCGAGCATGCTCGGGCTGCCGCACAGCATGGCGCGGTCGTCCTGCGGGTTGATCGGTGGCAGACCGATGTCGCTGAACAGCTTGCCGCTGCGCATCAGATCGGTCAGGCGGCCTTCGTTCTCGAACGGCTCGCGGGTCACGGTCGGGTAGTAGATCAACTTGTCACGCAGGGCATCGCCGAAGAACTCGTTCTGCGGCAAGTGCTCGGTGATGAACTCGCGGTAAGCGACTTCGTTGACGTAACGTACGCCGTGGCACAGGATCACTTTTTCGAAACGCTCGTAGGTTTCCGGGTCCTGGATGACGCTCATGAACGGCGCCAGGCCGGTACCGGTGCTGAGCAGGTACAAATGTTTGCCAGGCTTCAAGTCATCCAGCACCAGCGTGCCGGTAGGCTTCTTGCTGATGATGATCTCGTCGCCTTCCTTCAAATGCTGCAACTGGGAAGTCAGCGGACCATCAGGCACCTTGATGCTGAAGAACTCGAGATGCTCTTCCCAGTTCGGGCTGGCGATCGAGTAAGCGCGCATAAGCGGGCGGCCGTTGGGCTGTTGCAGGCCGATCATCACGAACTGACCGTTCTCGAAGCGCAGACCCGGATCACGGGTGCACTTGAAGCTGAACAGAGTGTCGTTCCAGTGATGAACACTGAGGACACGCTCGTGGTTCATGTTGCTCATGTACGTGGGACTCCTGGAGATTGGTCTGCGCTTGCTCTTGCAGAGCCGGGGTGCGCAATTGCATCGCATTCTAATAGCGACGACAATATCTGTTAACTGGATTATTAAGATAAGGGTTATCGGTTATATCGATATGCGATTTACTCTCCGTCAACTTCAAGTCTTCGTCGCCGTCGCCCAGCAGGAAAGCGTATCCCGTGCTGCGGGACTGCTCAACCTCTCGCAATCGGCGGCAAGCACCTCGATCACCGAACTGGAGCGCCAGTGCAGCTGCCAATTGTTCGACCGTGCCGGCAAACGACTGAGCCTCAACGCCTTGGGCAAACAGCTGTTGCCGCAGGCGGTGGCGCTGCTTGACCAGGCCAAGGAAATCGAAGACCTGCTCAACGGCAAGTCCGGTTTCGGCTCGCTGGCGGTGGGTGCGACACTGACCATCGGCAACTATCTGGCCACCCTGCTGATCGGCAGCTTCATGCAGCGCCACCCGGAAAGCCAGGTAAAGCTGCATGTGCAGAACACTGCCAATATCGTGCAACAAGTGGCGCACTATGAAATTGATCTGGGTCTGATTGAAGGCGATTGCAGCCACCCGGACATCGAAGTGCAGAGCTGGGTGGAAGATGAACTCGTGGTGTTTTGCGCGCCGCAGCACCCCTTGGCCAAGCGCGGCACCGCAACCATGGATGAACTAAGCCACGAAGCCTGGATTTTGCGTGAACAAGGTTCCGGCACGCGCCTGACGTTTGACCAGGCCATGCGTCATCACCGCAGCGCGCTGAATATCCGCCTGGAGCTCGAGCACACCGAAGCGATCAAGCGCGCGGTGGAGTCCGGCCTGGGGATTGGATGCATATCGCGCTTGGCACTACGGGACGCCTTCCGCCGCGGCAGCCTGGTGGCGGTGGAAACGCCGGATCTGGATCTGGCGCGGCAGTTCTACTTCATCTGGCACAAACAGAAGTACCAGACATCGGCGATGCGCGAGTTCCTCGATCTGTGCCGCGCCTTCACCGCCGGGGTTCAGCGCAGCGACGAGATCGTGTTGCCAACCATCGCTTAAAGCAGAATCACGGCCCACACCAACGCAATCATGGTCAACGCCACCAGCTGTGCGGCGCTGCCCATGTCCTTGGCGTTTTTCGACAGTGGGTGCAACTCAAGGGAAATACGGTCGATGGCCGCTTCTACCGCCGAGTTGAGCAACTCGACGATCAGTGCCAGCAAACAGACGGCAATCAGCAAGGCCTGCTCGACACGGCTGACGTTCAGGAAGAACGACAGCGGGATCAGGATCACATTGAGCAAGACCAACTGGCGAAAGGCGGCTTCCCCGGTAAAGGCTGCGCGCAGGCCGTCCAGCGAGTAGCCGGAAGCATTGAGGATACGTTTAAGGCCGGTCTGGCCTTTGAAAGGTGACATAGAGTGGGCAACTGACCGAAAAGGAGTGGGAAAGCTAGATTAACCAAAGTCAAAAAAGCGTGAAGATGCCAACCCTTAGTGGCTCGAAATTGACTCAAGTTGTTGCAGCAGCAAGGCCGCCTGAGTCCGGGTCCGCACATTCAGCTTACGGAATATAGCCGTTACGTGCGCCTTGATGGTCGCTTCGGAAACGCTCAGCTCATAAGCGATCTGTTTGTTCAGCAAACCTTCGCAGACCATCGTCAAGACACGGAACTGCTGCGGCGTCAGGCTGGCAAGCCCTTCACTGGCAGCCTTGGCCTCATCGGAAACGCTGACGGCCTCGAACGCCTGCGGCGGCCAGAACACGTCGCCATCAAGTACCGCACGCACGGCTTTCTGGATCACGCTCAGATCACTGGATTTTGGAATAAAACCACTGGCGCCGAATTCACGGGACTTGACCATGATCGTAGCCTCTTCCTGAGCGGAGACCATGACCACCGGAATCTGCGGGTACTGTCCACGCAACAGAACCAGGCCGGAAAAACCGTACGCCCCGGGCATGTTCAGGTCCAGCAGCACCAGATCCCAATCGGCTTTTTCAGTCAGGCGGATTTCCAGCTCGGCAATGCTTGCCACTTCCACCAGGCGCACATCGGGACCGAGGCCCAGGGTCAGCGCTTGATGCAAGGCAGAGCGGAAAAGCGGGTGGTCATCGGCAATCAGGATTTCGTATGTGGCCATTTTTCAAATGATCCTGTTCTTCTAACAACTCGAGATACAGCCACGGAGCTGCACCTGGGGGCACGTTCAACGCCAATACGTGGCAATTCACGTCGCTATTCAATTACGAATACGGCGAATCAAACTTCGGCCGCGCCCTGATCGGCGCCAAGCATGCCCAGCGAAACGGGGGTGGTCAAGCTACAAGGCCACTACAGTCTTTTGCAGTATGGGTGACAATCAACGCATGTTCGCGGCGGCGTTCTGCACGAACGGCAACAACTCGGCATGTGCCGGTGTTTCAACGTTCATTTCAAGCTGACGCTTGGCATCGAGATAATGCTGGCTGAACACATCGAAATAAGCGTCCAGCGCCGATGCCGCCTGCTCGTCACCCGCCAGATCGAGGCACAGTGCCGCGACTTCCGCGGTGCACAGGTGCTCGCTGCGCGTGGAGCGGCGCAATTGGTAGCGGGACAGTTTTTCTGGCAGCAGGCTCAGGATCGGCAGCGAGTCGAAGTAAGGGCTTTTGCGGAAAATCTTCCGGGCTTCGGTCCAAGTCGCGTCCAACAGAATGAACAGCGGCCGCTTGCTGCTATCCACCGCCACGCTGTGGGTCACGCGCTCAGGCGCGACATATTCCCCCGGAAACACCAGATAGGGCTGCCATTGCGGGTCGGACAACAACGCCAGCATGCGGGGGTCGATTTCGGTACGCGACCAGATGAACGCGTGGTTATCACGCACCACGTCGGCGATCAGCCAACCGGTATTGCTCGGCTTGAACACTTCCTTGCTGGTCATGATCAGGCACACCCCGGAGCGGGCCTCGACCTGCGGGCGCCAGGCGCACAGGCAGTGGCTCTCGATCACGCGGCAGGCGCGGCAACGGGTGGCGCGCCAGCCACGGGCCTGAATCGGCTTGATGCCTTCGTCTTCGCGCTGATCGCGCAGGCGGGCTACGGCGTTGGGGGCATGGCTCATTGCAGGCAACGCTGGCAGTACAGTGGGGTCAACACGAAAAACACTCGGCAGGGCAAAAAGTACCGGCAGTTTACCAGACCGACAGGGCCAAGCCTGTACCGTCCAGGCCTCCTCCCCTATAATTCGCCGCCACTGAACGCACAGTCACGTGACGGGTCAAACCACCCATCACTGCCCCAGGAGAGTTTCATGCTGCGCCTTATCGTTCCCACCGCTGCCATTCTGCTGGCTTCGTCCTTCAACGCTCAGGCTGCATCCTTGAGCGAGCAGAATCTGAACAGAGAGCTGCGCAACGTCGCCGCACAAAGCAGCGTTGGTACGCCACGGGCGATCAACGAAGACATTCTCGATCAGGGCTACACCGTCGAAGGCAATGTCCTGATCAACCATTTGAGCGTGCAAAGCAGCCACGCCAACCAGATGCGCGCCGACCCCAAAGCCGTGTACTTCCAGCTGGGCGCCTCGGTGTGCAACAACCCGGCCTACCGTAAATTGATGGCCAAGGGCGCCGTCATGCGTTACGACTTCACCGAGGTGAAGACCAACCGCTCAGTGGGTTCTGCCAGCTATCAGGAATCGGACTGCCCGAAAGCGGCGCCGAAGAAGAAGTAATCAGTGGGATTTGGCGCGCCGCTGTTCATCCTCGGCGCGCAATTCTGCCAGCAATGCCTGCAAATAACGTGAACGCCGCTCCGCGCCCATAAGACGCCGGCAGCACTCCTCTTCGAGACTCAAATGATTGGTCTCGGCCGCTGACTTCAGCAATCGATACAGCTGCGTATCGATCTCCAGAATGACTCTGGCCATGGTTTCCCGCCTCCCTGCTCCTCACTCGCGTTGAGCGATAAATCCTTGAAATGCTTGTATCGTGCGCCCTGCCGTTGACGCAAAGTTGTCGTGTCACGCCTGTAACTTAGTAAATCAGAGTGCTGGACGTTCGGCTTGCGTTCAGACGAGCGGTGAAACCACCTTGCAAATCGTCAATAAGCGGTTGCCATGAAAGACTTTGCGGCGCAATGATCAAGGCAGCGCAAATCACCGCGAGGGTCTAGATTCTACGTATCCACACTCACTTGTCAGGGCAGGAAAGGGGCCGCCCGTTACGTATTGTGTTGTGCGAACGTTTCTTTCATTCCAAGGGATAAACAGAGCCTGTTTGGATGGTCCGATGACTCTTCGGACCCAGTGGATCGCCCAGGCATGGGCCTGGGCAGACAGCGACACATGAAGTGTCGTGGCGTCGACGATTGCGTAGTCGCAGCCGTGGGCTCTGTGCAGAAGGAGAAGTTGAATGCCTTACCAACCGAATGACCTCCTGAGCCGCCATTTTGAAGAAAGCGGCCACGACCTCATCAGCAAGGTCGAAGAGCAACTCAGCCTTGTTTCCCCCAACAGCCCGAACATCCCGATCTACCGTGACATGATCCTGACGGTGCTGCGCATGGCCCAGGATGACCACAACCGCTGGAATGCCAAGATCACCCTGCAAGCCCTGCGCGAACTGGAGCAAGCCTTTCGGGTGCTGGAACAGTTCAAGGGGCGGCGTAAAGTCACGGTATTTGGCTCTGCCCGCACCCCGATAGAACACCCGTTGTACGGCCTCGCCCGCGAACTCGGTGCCGCGCTGGCGCGCTCGGACATGATGGTCATTACCGGCGCGGGTGGTGGCATCATGGCCGCGGCTCACGAAGGTGCCGGCCTGGATCACAGCCTGGGCTTCAACATCACCCTGCCCTTCGAACAGCATGCCAACCCCACCGTCCAGGGCACGACCAACCTGCTGCCCTTCCACTTTTTCTTCACCCGCAAGCTGTTCTTCGTCAAGGAAGCCGACGCGCTTGTCCTGTGTCCGGGCGGTTTTGGCACGCTGGATGAAGCGCTGGAAGTGTTGACGCTGATCCAGACCGGCAAAAGCCCGCTGGTTCCCGTGGTACTGCTCGACGCGCCGGGTGGCACGTTCTGGCAAGGCGCGCTGGGGTTCATTCAGCAGCAACTGGTGGAAAACCGCTACATCCTGCCTACCGACATGAACCTGGTGAATCTGGTCTACACCGCAGAGGAGGCCGTGGAGCACATCAACCAGTTCTACAGTAACTTCCACTCCAGCCGCTGGCTCAAACATCAGTTCGTGATTCGCATGAACCATAAACTCAGTGAGCGCGCCCTCGAACACATGCAGGAAGCCTTCGCCGACCTGTGCCTCAGCGATCACTTTCATCAGCACGCGTACAGCGGCGAGGAACACGACGAAGCACAGTTCAGCCACCTGGCGCGGCTGGCCTTCACCTTCAACGCACGTGACCATGGTCGATTGCGGGCACTGGTGGACTACATCAACCTGCCGGACAACTGGGCGCATTCCCAGCCTCAGGCACAACAGCGCACACGCACGCCATCCAAAGTTACCTAAGGCAAAAAAAACGGCCCGCTATCGAAATAGCGGGCCGCTTCAATTAATCGTCCATCCCTCGACCGCTGAACAAGCGGCTGATCATCTCCATGGAGAATCCGCGATACGCCAGGAACCTGCCTTGCTTGGCACGTTCCCGGGCGTCGATCGGCAATTGCCCGGAGAATTTGCGGCGCCAGGTATCTGCCAGCTGCTCCTGCCAGTCGATGCCGCTCTCGCGCAAGGCCAGTTCGATATCGCTGCGTTGCAGACCACGCTGGCTCAACTCTTCACGAATTCGCAAAGGGCCGTAACCGGAACGGGCACGGTAGGAAACAAAGCTTTCAAGGTAACGGGATTCGGATAACAAGCCCTCTTCCGTCAATCGATCGAGCGCTGTGTCGATCATTTCAGGGAGTGCGCCGCGCTGGCGCAGTTTACGCGCCAGCTCAACCCGACCGTGCTCGCGTCGTGCAAGCAGGTCCATTGCGGTTCGCCGCACCGCGACGAGTGTATCGAGTACGGCGGTCATCGGATCAATCAGATATCAGCGTCAGCCAGGTCGTCTTCAGTCTCTTTGACGGCAGAAGCTTTGGCATCTGCTACCGACGAAGGAGACAGCAGCTTGTCGCGCAGTTGCTTCTCGAGCGTTGCGGCGATGTCCGGGTTATCCGCCAGGTACTTGGCAGAGTTGGCCTTGCCCTGACCGATCTTGGTGCCGTTGTAGGCATACCATGCACCGGACTTCTCGACGAAACCATGCAGAACGCCGAGGTCGATCATCTCGCCGTTGAGGTAGATGCCCTTGCCGTAAAGAATCTGGAACTCGGCCTGACGGAACGGCGAAGCCACTTTGTTCTTCACAACCTTGACGCGGGTTTCGCTACCAACGACCTCATCACCTTCTTTCACCGCGCCAGTACGGCGGATATCCAGACGAACCGACGCGTAGAACTTCAGCGCGTTACCACCGGTGGTGGTTTCCGGGCTACCGAACATCACGCCGATTTTCATACGGATCTGGTTGATGAAGATCACCAGGCAGTTGGCGTTCTTGATGTTACCGGTGATTTTACGCAGCGCCTGGGACATCAGGCGGGCTTGCAGGCCCACGTGCATGTCGCCCATTTCGCCTTCGATTTCAGCCTTCGGTACCAGGGCCGCCACGGAGTCGACGATGATCACGTCAACCGCGTTGGAGCGCACCAGCATGTCGGTGATTTCCAGGGCCTGTTCGCCGGTGTCCGGCTGGGAAACCAGCAGGTCGTCGACGTTGACGCCCAGCTTGCCGGCGTATTCCGGGTCGAGGGCGTGTTCGGCGTCGACGAATGCGCAAGTCGCGCCGGCTTTTTGAGCCTGGGCGATCACGGACAAGGTCAGCGTGGTTTTACCGGAAGATTCAGGACCGTAGATTTCAACAATACGGCCTTTTGGCAGACCGCCGATGCCGAGAGCGATGTCCAGCCCCAGAGAGCCAGTGGAGATAGCCGGGATCGCCTGACGGTCCTGATCGCCCATACGCATTACGGCACCCTTGCCGAATTGACGTTCGATCTGACCCAGGGCCGCAGCCAAGGCTTTCTTCTTGTTGTCGTCCATTAAAGTCCTCACGTAATCAATAAGGCCTGACGGCCAACACCTGTATAAGTAGCCAGTATTATTCCACAGCGATTACGGATCGCCTACCCCTGATTTGAGATTTCTGCCGCGGTATAGCGCAGCAGCCCCTCTAGAGCGGCCCTCACCGTTTGTCGGCGGACTTCGTCACGGTCACCGGGGAAGTGCTGCACCTCGCTGAATACCCGTTCGCCAACGCCCCAGGCCAGCCAAACGGTACCCACCGGTTTACTTGGCGAACCGCCGTCCGGCCCGGCCACGCCACTGACCGCCACGGAAAAAAACGCCCGGCTTTTATACTGAGCGCCCTTGGCCATCGCTTCGACCACCTCGCGACTGACCGCCCCCACCGTGGTGAACAACTCGACCGGGACGTTCAATTGCAGGTTCTTCTGCAGATTGGAGTAGGTGACATAACCGGCCTCGAACCAGGCCGAACTGCCGGGAATCCGGGTGATCGCCTCGGCAATCCCGCCACCGGTACAAGACTCGGCCGTGGACACATGGGCATTGAGAAGCTGCAGTTGCCTGCCAAGGTCAGCGGCCAGTTGAGTGGTTAATTTCACGGTCATCTCCAGATCGGGCGGAATGAGACTAACCGTACACCAGCCCATCGCACTTGCAAGTTACAGGACTGATCAAAGTGTTAACGGGTGAGTGCTCTGACATACGCCTGACAGGCCTGCAAGGCGATCAGTCCACGGTCGCCGGCGTCGGTGATGGCGATAATTCGTTGAGCATGCGTCGGGTCAAGTCGGGCGCGTACGGCACCATGACCCACGCCGCCGGGGCCGGGGGCGGCAGGCACTGATCCGATTGACGGCGTGTCTGCGACATCGAGGAGGACTGACAGCCGCACATCAGCAGTGGCAAGACGATCACGCAGACGAGCTTGATCACGTTCAACATCGGTTAGCACCTGGTAATGATTTTTCTCGCTGGCGACCAGTTGTTGCTCAAGCCGCAATCGCTGCTCATGAACCGCTTGCTGCCGAGTGGCCGCCGCCAGCGTCAGCTGGTTCAGCGTTTCGCCATGCAGCCTGGCCTGCTCTGCCAGTTGCCGGCCGTATCGCCAATCCTGAACTCGCCACGCCATCGCTGCCGAGCTGCCCACCAATACGGCCAGCAACACGGCAGCGCCAAAGGCCCGGTAAGGCAACGGAATCAGACCGAAGGCTGGCATAGCACCGCCCTCGCCCGCGCCCAAAGCTGCAAGCGATCCTGCAAGCCGTTCAGGCCACCGTTGATGCGCCGGGTGATGCTGTTGAACTGGTCGCGATCGGCCAGTTCATTGAGGCCGTTGCGCGCCCAGAACCACGCGGCGGATTCAGCGGCCCATTGCGGCTGCTCCAGCAGTTCAGGCGACGCCAGCAAACGCTCATCACCAAACAAGCCGAGGCTGCACTGGCGATAATTGTGCCGACCGGTGATCTGGATCAGGCCTCGTCCGCGATATCGTTGGCCGTCGCCATCCGTCTCCGGCGAGTTGCCCAGACGTGCCGCCAGCGCACCGGTATCGTATTTGCTCAGGTATTGATCAGAGCCCAGTTCGCGAACGTAGTGTAACTGGCCCGATTCATGGCCGACCTGAGCCAGAAAGGCGGCAATGCGCAGGGGCGTGTTGATGTTGTGCCGGGCCATGGCGCTGTTGAGGGCGGAAATGAAAACGCCCGCTTGGGTGCGGGCGTTCGGATAGATCTTGAGTAGCTGTTGTTCGGTGCACTGCATCGCTCGCTCCTGTGATTGATGAATGGCGCGCCCGCCGGCATTGTCTGCGCGTGTTATTGCGTTGAACCCAGGCAGGTCGCTGCGAGGGTGCAGCGATAGCTGTTCTGACGGCTGCCGCTGGCGGTGACCTTGTCGATCGACCAATGCCCGCGCATGAAGTCAGGCCAACTGTCGTCAAGTACCACCAACCCTTCTGCACACAGTGCCGGGTCGCCCGGACAACTGATGGTGACCTTGAGCATTTCACGCATCATCCGGCGCACTTCGCCTTCGCAGGCTGCCCGAGCCTCTTCAGCATTCTGGCAACGTCGGCGCATGGTCTTGAAGGGTGCGATGCCGCTTTCGACGATGCGTTCCTTGCCAGCGGCGGCGTCCCACCAACTCATTTTGCAGCCCTGGTATTTCGCCCGCGCGGTTTCATCGAGGGTCGCGGAGATGAAGCCGTGATCGTCCGGGCGGTTGTTGGTGGTCACCGACAGGCGCACGTTGGGCAAGACCTTGCCCGACAGCGATTTCGCCTGACCGCGCCGCGCCAACACATACAGCTCGTTGACCGGTTTGGCCACCGCATCGTGAGTCCGGGCCAGACGCGTCAGAAAGCCCATGTCGGTTTCATTGGACTGGTCGACATGATCAATCTTGATCAGCGCCAGATCCGGCGCGACCCTGGGAGAAAACCCGTGTCGCGAGGTCAGTTGGCGGAACAGTGCGCCGAGGGTGGTTGGCCCATGACTGGCAGAGCGCCGCTGCTTGAAGCCGGTTTCGTCCCTGGCGCTGAAGGGCGCGGCCGTGGCCACCAGCGTCAGGCGCAGGGGAAACAGGGTCGGTGTGCGGCGGGTGATGACAAATTCGCCTTTGTCGACCAGTCCCGACTCACGATAACCGACAAGCAAGCCGATTTTTCCATCCAGGCTCGGCAGCCCGGGCAAGCCTTCCAGATCAATGGTCAGGGACAGTTGGTCGGACTCGATACCCGCCGCATCGATGTGTTGCCAACTGAGTAATCGTTCGTTGAGCAGGGCCGCATTGGCCCCGTAGATTTCCACGGCCGGGGTGAATCCAAGTGTCATATCGCCTCCTTAATCCCAGGCTGAAACCGGCGCGACGGCCATCGGATGACGTTCCACTTCCGGCAGGCTCACCCACACGCCGGCCGGGAGTACCGCGGCCTGCTCGCTCAACGCCGGATTGAGGCGCCAGAGCGCCTCCTCGGCGGCATCATCGCTACGCCCCGTTTCTCGAAACAGCAACAGGTTCACCGAATCACCGGCAATACTTCTGACTCTACGCATTGGTGTACTCCGCCAATTCGACCGTCCAGTCGATGACCATCGCTGTGCCGTCATCAATCACCAGGCTCTGGTTCTCAGTCAGGTCGTTGATTCGCCACAGCCCCCAGTTACGGCCAACGCCATCAACCAACGGCAACGGCACCCGCAAGGCCTGCAAGGCACGCAATTCATCCAGACGGCCCATCGCCTGTGCGTACATCGACTTGCCGCCGATGACCAGGGTTTGCAGGCCTTGGCCAGTTTGGCTGGACTTGGGTTTGCTGGTGAGGATGTCGATGTTTGCCCAGCCACCGTCCGATTTTCGCTGCAAGGTGCTGTAGGCGAAGTTTCTGGACAGGCCGAATATGAAATCACCCAGGATCATCTGCTGTTTCATCAAGCCACTCCATCTGTCAGGGCCGTGTCACGTCGTGTGGCCAATGCGTTGGCCGGCATGAGTTGACCCAATTGTCCCAGCGTCGTCTGCACTACCAGATTCGCCAACTCCTTGGCGCTGGCCAGATCCTGGCCGTTGATCTGGATGGTTGAGTTGAACGTGATGGGTTGATTGTCCGTGCGGGTACTCGTCAGGTCTTTGCTGACCTGTGCCGGAGCGTCAAGACGATCAACCAGGACGCTGAGTTTTTCGCCCAGCATCGAGCCGAGCTCAGACCCGGCAAAACCTCCCAGCAAACCGCCGATGGCGGTGCCTACACCCGGGAGAATCAGCGTGCCGAGCGCCGCACCCGCGGTCGCCCCGGCATAGGACCCGGCCAACAGTCCGGCCGATGAGACAACGGCTTTGCTGTCACCTTGCGCAACGCCCTGAGCGATGCCAATACCGGCATCGAGTAACCGCAAAGGTTGCGCCCTCTTGGCTAGAAAGGAGCCCGCCGCTGCCACTTTGCCTTGCAGAGGGATGGCCTGCGCGGAGCCAGTCAGCGTCATCAGGCTCTGGGCCTGGGTCATTGCGGGTCTCGTCGAGCGGGGTTGCACGTCGACGTTGCGTATCACCGGATTCGTGGCGTTGACAAGAACCTTGGAACCCCTGGTTTCCCTGACGTTACTCCAGCTCTCGAAACCCCTGGAGTCCCTGGAATAGTCCGGTTGCGTGAGAGGGCTCAGTCTCTTCTTTTTGCCGCGTGACTTCTGTTCTTTTTTCTTGTCTGCGACGCCCTCCCTGGGCTGCGGATTTTCGCCTTTGCGGCTTTTCTCTTGGGTAGGCATCTCACCTTGAGCACTACCGCCCCCCTCTTCCCCCAACAGCTTTCCCAAACCAAAAGGCAGGCGCGGCGCTCCTCGCTTGAGGATTTTTTTAGCAACATTGGTGAACGCTTCGTCAACCACCGATTCCACCAACTTCGATGCGATGGAATACAACCCTACCGCGACAGCCGCAAGCCCGGTGGCCAATTTGGGGTTTTCTTCGGCAAACGCGCTCAACTTATCAACCTGTGTGCTGAGCCCGTTGGAAAAGTCCGGTGTTACCGCCTCGTGCAATCGATCGAGACTCGCATCCAAAGCATCCGCAGACGCTGGTGTGCGGCTCTTCGGAGCTTCGGCGGCTTGAGTCGTCTCCAGCGTTTTGCCAAGGCTCTTATCCTTGGCAGGCAATGCCAAGGGCGATGCAACTTGATGCTCTGTCGGCCCGTGTATCAGCGACTTCAAATCACAGGTGCACGCCTGGTTTTGCACTTTGATTGGCATCACCAAACGGGGCGCATCGGAAGATGAGCGCGGGCCAATATCGGCGTCGAGTCTGGGTAGCGACTCACTTCGAGCATCCGCCACACCCGTAAATGCTTTGAGTTGCGAACGAGGAGAGGACAACACTGCCGTCAGCGACGCCAATGCCTCACCGAGCTTGCCCTGCCCTGTCGTCAACAAACGGATGTCGAGGCTGACCGTGTTCAACGCCATGCCGAGCTGCGTCAATGCATCCTTGAAACCAATTAACCCGAAGGGTTCCGACGCAATATTGAAGGTCGGTAGTTCGAAACTATTGAGCCTCGCATCGACCGTCGAGTACTTGCTGTCTGCCATCCTCCTCTACTCCTCTTTCACGCCAAGGCGAGAGATCGCTATGTCATAGCGGCGCAACGCCTTTTCGACGTCCCACTCCAGAATTTCCGTCTCACTTACCGGGTAAATGAGCGGCACCACATCGAGGATCACTTCGATGTCGCGTTCCGAAAGAAGGCCGCCGGTTGGTTTAAAAAATCGTCGATGCGCACCTGCAATTGCGTCCAGTCAGGCACGGTCAACTGGGCCAGGTCGGGCAGCATCAGGCCAGTGCAATGGGCGGTGATGAATTCGGCACGCTCCTTGCCGGTCTTGAGTTTCTTCATGGCTTTGGTGGCACGCAGCACCGGCATTTCCAGGGTCAACTCGGTCAGCGTGCGACCGGCAACGGCGAGCGGTTGCAGCAGTTGCACTTGATCGGGATCGATGGCCGGATCGTCCTGCTCAAGCGGCTGTAGAAAGAACGAGGTCGGCCGGGTCGACATTTCGTGCACGTACTGCGCAATGCTGACGAAGTCCGGGCGTTTGAGTTGGTCGAGTTCCTTGACCGACAAACCGGTGGCCAGCAGCGCCAGCTCAAAGAACTGATCGTCCTCATCATCACCGGCGCGGGCCAGCGCCTCTTTCTGGGCGGCGTAGAACAGCGGCTTGAGCAGGATCTGCTCGATGTGCGATCCGTCGTCACCGGTGATCGGCGACAACAGTTCGTGTGTGGGAGGTGTCCAGGACATATCGGAAATTCCTTTTTGATGCGTGGCGGGATGTCGCGTAGGGCCAAAATCCTTGTGGGAGCCAGCCTGCTGGCGATTGCGGTGTGTCAGGCGATGTCAGTGTCGACTGGCACGCCGTCATCGCGAGCAGGCCGGCGCCTGCAGATTATGTGGATGGCTGGGGGGTTAAGGCAGCAATACCGCCCGGCGTGCATCGCCAAGAATGTCGACGCCGCTGAGCACGAACTTCTGGGTGCGCACGTCGATGTCGATCACCGTGACGCCGTTTTCCAGGCGGCTGTAGGTGCGGCAGGACAGTTCCAGCGTGGTGGTGGGTTTCTCGTTCATCTTCAGCGCGGTTTCAGTCAGCGACTTCAGCTTGCCGCCGACCGTGTGATAGGTGAACCAGGTGTTTCCGTCCTGGTCCTGTCCGCCTTCACGAACGCTCAAGAGAATGTCATCACCCAGATTCACCCCCAGTGCCAGCATGATTTCCGGGCCCATGCCTTGCAGCTTGAGCGAGGCGCCGAGGACTTTGCCGCCCTTGGCCATTTCCTCGCCGATGAAACGGCCGCCACGCATCTCGTCCATCTCGAACTCGATCTTCGGCGGGGTGAACTCTTCGACCGTCGCCGACAATGGCAGGCCTTGCAGGGTGGCCGCGATGGCCTGTCTTACGCGGTTGGTAAACATTAGAGAACATCCTCCAGGAACTGCTCGATGATTTCATCGCGGGCATTGAGTTGATAAACCATGTGCTCGTTCGGCGCGTAGCGGCCATAGTCGATGACCACGTACCAGGTGCCGTTCTTGTACTTCTCGACGCTGTTCAGTTCCGGGTGCAGGTACACACTGCCACCGGGAATGGTTTCGTCGGCGACCAGGGTTTGCAGCCAGTCGTTGATGCGCTTGACCTCCTGGTCCATAAAGGACTTGGTGAGGTTCTTGGCCATGGCTTTCTGACCGGCCTTGACCAGCTTGCGGCTGATCGCATCTTCGAGGCCGACGTAGCTGATGAACTTGCCGGTGATCGAGCGGTTTCCCAGCAGCGAAAAGCCGCCGAGGATGGTGCGGGCGTAGTAGCTGATGCCGTAGCGGTTGAGCAGATCGCCCTCGGTGGAGTTGTCGAGGATGTTGTATTCCACCACCCGCGAAACGTCTTCGGCGAAGGTCACCTGGTTGCCAGGACTTTCCCATTGCTTGACCTTGGCGAGGGCCGCGATGGCCAGGCTCGATGGCGACAGGAACACGTTTTTCTTCGCGGCCTTGGAGTACACCGACGGCATGTTGTGGACCAGCAGGCAGCGATCGAAGCCCAACTCCGCGCCGCCCAGTTCCTGGCTATAGGTCACCTGATCGGCAACGGCGGCGTCCTTGCCGTCGAGCACCACACGGGCCTTGATGCGTTTGCCGAAAGAGGCGAATTCGCCGGCCACTGCTTTAGTGCCGGTGAAGCCAGGCGCGCCGATGATGGTCAGGTCTTCGGCAACACCGCCCAGCGCGGCGAGACCGAGCTTGCGACCGGTCAGTGGATCGATACCGCCAATGACGTTGTTCAGCGTGTCGGCCGGGGTCGCACCCTCTTCGACGATGACCACGTAGACCGGCACCTTGACCACTTTCAGAATCTGGAACACCGCGTGAAACAGCGTGCCTTCTTCGGTGCCGGTCGGGTCCAGCAGCGCCTGGGTGGTGAAGCTGTTGATGCGAAACGGCGCATTGCGTGGAATCAGCGGGTCCGCCTTCGGCGCGGTGCCGATCAGCCCGATGACGTTGTCACCCAGGCCACCCATGGCCTCGGGGGATTCGGTGGCATTGACGGTAATGCCGTTGTGCTCGAAGTTCAAAACCTCAGCCATGGTTATTCAGCCTTCTTGGCAGCGGCCTTTTTGGCCGCAGTGGATGGAGAGGCCGACTCGGCAGCCTCGGTTTTTTTCAGCTCCAGGCGACCGGCGCTGCGCAACGCACTGGCCTCCACATCGAGCAATTGCAATTGCTGACCGACACTCGACCAATGACCCCCTCCGGTGGGGAACGGGACGAGCACGGTGTAGGTTTGGCGTTCTGCCATTTGTGTTTCTCCATGAATGAAAAAGCCCCTTGGGGAAGGGGCTGTTGGTGTGGCGGGGTTTATTTGGCGCAAAAAAAACGCCCCGGGAGTGTGGGGCGTTTACTGAACCGGTTCTGCGATCCAGTCGGGTTGGACTGGGCGAAGTTGCTCGGTGGGAAAGTCCGGTTGTTGTGGCCAGTCTCGCAGGGCTTGCATGTAATCCAGCAACTGTGCGAACTGGGACGGCGTAACTGAGGTTGGTCGACTCAGTTCCTGCTCGTCGCGATGACGGTCCCGAATCCATTGCACCCGCAAAATTTCGCAGTCGCGCCACGATCGTTCCGTCGCGGCAAGGTCCTCGGGCGGCGAATCGATCAGGATCGGCAATCCATCAGCATCATGGCCGCGAACCTTACCCGGAACCGGATTTGCCAAAACGGCTTGATAGCGCACATCGTCGATGGGGTTGGCATCCTCAGGAATTTGCGTGTGAAAACCCTGGAGATAGCTGCAACCGGTAGATTGGCTGTAAAAACGCTTCATAATCACACTCCAAATGCCCATGCTCGGGAAGGTGCGGTGATCACCCCCCAGTTGTGCAAGTTGACACCCGTAGTCGAAATTGTACCGGGCACGATATTTCCTGAGTTGCTGTTAGACGTGCTCCCAATAGCGCAAGCCCCTCCAAACAGACAGGCCGAGCGGAAAGCGATAGGCCAGGCGACAGATCCCGATAGCCCGGCTGCAATACTCCCGACTGTGGTCCACTGGATAATGAAGCTGAACATCCACGTCGGAAAAATGATGTAGCCATTCGCGTTAAGACTGGCTGTTATGCCCCAGCGCATTTTTTTAGGCGTGATGAAGGTCGTGTCATCGGTCCCGGAATCTGCTTGAGTGTGCGTGGCGACCTTGGCTGTACCCTGATTGATTTCAGTTGCCGGGGCGGAAAACGTAGCCACAATCGCAGCGAGCGCAGCGATGTCGATACTTCCCTGATTGATCGGCGCATTCCATGCCTTGATGCACCAAATGACCGAAAAGTTGCGCGTACGTACGGCTCGGCCTGTGTCGGTATAAATAGCCGTATTCAACGTATTGCTCGGCTGACAGTACACCAACTCTCGCGTAACCCGTCCCGACAGGTCCTCATCTTGGACTGACGATGCCAACCGATTCGGCGTGGATAGCTGGCCCAGTGTGTCATAGAAGTATGAGGCCCCCTGATAGGTACCAACACCACGCCCAGCGTCTATACCACGTCCATGATCCCAACCACGCAAGAACTCCCCACGGGTCTCCGGCAACCGGAAATTACCTGCGCCCTCATCCCCTTTGTTGAACGCTGTCCCCAGGAAAGCCGCCAGATCCGGGTAGATCGCAATGCTCTTCACACTGCCATCAATTTCAAGAAATCCTGGCGCAATCTTGTTCACGGGGAAGGCTACCATCGTGCCCACCGGCAAAGCCGACGCCTGGGCAATCATCGCTTCGATTTCAGCCTTGGTGTAAGTGTCCTTGATACCGAATCCGGCCAGTGTTTCCGGGTTTGATCCCGTCAATGCACGACCGTATTTGTCGACCGTCAAACTCTTGTAAGTGCCCGCCTGAATACCCGTCCTGCCCGCGAGCATCTCAAAGCTCAGCGCCGTAGTTCCCAGCGTAAGCGGGCCATTGGTGGTCAGGTGCCAGAGCGAATCACCGTTACTCGCACCCTCTTCAACCATGACCGTCAGGCCAGGCGTCACCTTGGCGCTGCTATTGGCATCGACAGCGCGTGACCAGCCATTGTTGGACGCGACCCAGATGCCGTTGTCCCTGGCCTGCGTCTGGGACGGCAGCAACACACGATCACCCGCGACCACCGCCACACCATCAATCTGCTGCGCGCCACTCAATACAATGTTGCCCGTCGCCGCCACCCGCACCGATTGCTTGCCATCGAGCTTGGCCAGCTCTTCGGCGAGGTAGCTCATCACCCAGGCTCGCGTGGCCTTGACCACCGTGTCGTCGATCAGCAGCGTCACCAACGCCGCGTTGCTGGTCTCGAAAATCGAGCGGATGTAGAACTCTTTGCCCGAGCCGGAAGTGGCCAGCACCGGTTTGAATGACTCCGGGTATTTGACGATGGCATACAGGATGCCGGTGTCTGTCCAGAGGCCGGCTTCGCGCACATACCAACCACCGTCCTCTGGCGGGATAGTTACTTCGGCCAGCAGCCAGCTGGGATTCTTCTCGTCCTGGAACAGTGCGTTGAGCGGGCCGCGCCACACTTCGCGCTTAAGCGCGGTGGCGGTTGCCGCCGGGTTGTAGACCGCGCCACCGCCATCGCCAACCGAAATCTGCGACAGTTTGATCGGCACGCCCGCCGCCTTGCAGGCGGTTTCGTAGGCAATCCCTGCATTCGTGAGCAGGGTGTAATAGTCAGCCATTCAGGCCCCCTGAGGATAAATTGTGGATGTTTCGACGCTGTAGAGCCCGGCAGCCATGAAAGCCACGCCCGACGTTTCCAGCCCTTCGATGACCACGGGATAAACCGTGGTCAGTTCGCCACACACCGTCGCTGCACCTATGGAGTGACTGCCGAAGGCACTCAAGCCGACAGAGACTTTCAAGGTGTCACGCTCGCTTTTGGCATCAGCCAGACGTCGATCGAGACGTGCATCGATCTCTTCGCTGTAGGGCTGTTCGGTGAACGCCCTGACGGAAAAGCTGTAGGGCTGGCCAATGGGTGTTTGCTCGTACCAGGCCCGGACCTCGGGTGTCAGACGCAAACCCTTGGCGGCGTTTTCCAGCGCCAGACGGGTGCCGGCCTGACGCGCCGTGGGCCAGGCCAGCTCAACGGTCAAGCGCTTTTCCGCTTCGGCCGCTGTCGTACTCCACTCGCTGACACCACGATCCGCCGCCAGATAGGGCAGGAACGCCGAGGGCGTGGCCGCCGGGTTCATCAACTCGGGAAACGGCGGCGCAATGCGATCAAGCAAGGTGCCGAACCCCAGGTCGAGCGCCTTTTCCAGCGCAGAGCTATTGGCGGGTAACAGGCTTGGATAAGGTCGTGAGTCACTCATAGCGTGAGCACCTCCACCTCGACGCCGGTGCAGTAAGGCGCTTCGAATGCCGTCGTCACGATGGGCTCGAGCGGTTCGAGAATCTCAAGTTGAACCGCTCCGGCGCTGTGCAACGTGTAGTCGATCCAGCTCGGATCAACCCGCCCTTCGAGGCGATGACAGCTGTCTGCATAGGATTGCAGTTGCTGTTGTGCGGCGAGTTTCGTCAGCCCTGAATCCGGACCGGCGTTGATTCGCACGACGACGCGAATTTTGTATTGTTTGATGTGCGCGCCCTGCACGGTGACCCGATCGGTTTCCGGCCTGACATCTGGGCGCTCGAAATGCCGGCGCACCCCGTCAAGCAACGCCTCGGGCGCCGTGCCATCGCCTTCCCGTGACAACACGGTGACCATCACTTCGCCGGGGCCGGTGCGTCGCCCGTTGCCATCCTTGACCTGCGCGGCAAAACCGTCTGGATCAAAGGTGTAAGTGACCGTCACCTCCCCCGCTGCCGCCGCATCCACCTTCACCACCGGGCGCTCGCCCAGGGTGAAGACCTCACGGCGATACTGCATGCGCGAGCCTGCGGCCGGCGCGTGGGGGGCCAGGTAGTAGCGCAGACGAGCGTCGTCGTCGCTTTCATGGACCGGCGCAATCGGCGGGAACGCCGCCGGATCACCCGGATCGAGCAATTGACGTTCAAGGCCCATGTCCGCCAGGCGGGCATCCAGATTGCTGCCCGTCGCCCACCACGCCAGCATCTGCTTGATGCGAGCGTTGTATTTGCGTTCATGCAATTGCAGGCGCACACAAAAAGCTTCGAGGGCCAGGGTCAGCAGTTCGCTTTCGTTTTCCAGGCTGGCCTTGAGTTTGACCGCACTCTCGGGAGCGCGGGGGCCGACGTATTCGAGGACGAAGGTCTTGAATTCAGCCAACAGATCTTCGAACGTTTCGACCGTGACGATCGAAGGCTCGGCCAACTGATTCTGACCCGGTATCAACATACTCATGTCACCACCTCGAACGTCTGGTTTCGGTTTTTCCACGTGCCAGCGAAGCGCAGCAACAAGCCGGCGCCCAGTCGACTGGCAACAATGACCCGCGGCAGGAAATCGCCGATGCCGTTCTGGCTGTTGTAGAACGCCTGGGCCGCGTGACTCTGGGCCAGGATCAACAGGTCGTCGCCGAGGTTTTGCCCCAACAACTGCGGGATGGCCGAACCATACAAAGGACGTTTCTGCCGTGTGCCCAAAGGCGTGGTCAGCGCCCGGGTTGCGCGTTGCACGAACTGCGGCCAGTCGTCGACCGCCGCGCCGGTGTTTCTATCGATTCCAATCATGGGAGCACTCTTCAAGCGGTACTGATCACGCGACCCTGGTGATCCACCAGCGGGCCGCTCAGGTGCACACCGGATGCGTCGAGTCGCAACCCGACCGCCCCCAGTTGCAGTTCGATGGCCTCGGGCGCCATGGCCAGCCGCGCCGGGCCGATCTTTAACTCGAGCGCCTGGCGATTACCGTTGAATGTCGCCGGGCCGTTGCTCCAGTTCAGCGTATGGCTGGCGTCGTCGTAGGCGCTTTGCGTGCCGTCGCGATAGAGGCGACGCGTCAACGAAGCCTGGGTCGAGACCGGCGGAAATTGATTGCCGTTGAGCCCGAACAGCGCAACGGATTGAGCACCGCCCTCACCGCCGCCATGGTTCAGCAACAGGCATTGCTCGCCCACGGTGGGAATCCGCGACTCGCTCTGCGCCCCGGCGCTGGGATTGAAAAAACGAATGGCCGGCGTCAGCAGTTCACCGTGGCTGACGCGGCAGGTATTGCTGGCCGCATCGACCTCTTGGCACACACCTATCCGGCACACGCTGTCGGTACGTCGGTGCAGGTCTTCGAGCTCCGCCTCCATCTCCGCCAGGCGTTCGATGATCGGGCCGAGTTGCAGGCGTAAAAGGGCATCGAACATGGCTTAGCCCTCCAGTTCGGTGTATTGGTCGGGGTCGTCAATATTCGAGACTTCCCAGGTGCGGGCGTATTTCGCGATGCCGACCGGGTCGTCCAGTAGCGGTGTACCGAAGTAAAGCGTCTGGGTGAAGGACAGGGTCCAGGCGGGGAACGTTCGAGTTTCGCTGATGAAGGCCGAAGGAATTGCGTCGAGGTTCAACGGCAAATCGCATTGCTCGCCCGGCAGCCCCCATCGGTTGTCCGTGACAAGGTCCTTGAGCGCACTGATCAGATCGCAGGCCGCAAGTTGCGGATCAGCAGATTCGGGGCGCACCACTGCTTGCAGCGAGACAGACAGAACATGAGCGATACGGCCATCAGCGGAACGACTGGCCGTGGCATCGCGCTCAATGGCAATCAACACCCAGGGCTGTTCGACGACACCGGTAAAGTCTGCACGACTGCCGACGTTGATACCGGGTACTGAGCGGCGTAACGCCTCGACAATGGCAACCACCAGTTGCGAGGGCTTATCGATGATCGGGGGCATAAGACTTCCTGTTCATGCGTCGTTGGATGGATTACTGGTCCGGGCGGCTGTCCCGGGGCGGTACTTCGCAAACGCCGATGCGCTTGGCCGCCCAGCGCTCATAAAGCCCGATGGCCACATCCGCCCCGGCCATGGCCGTGAGGCAACCAAAGGCGCCGGCGGCCCAGATCGACACGCCGGCGGCGTACAGCAGCAGGATCGCCGAGACCCCGCAGACCATGCAGGCGCCGGAGCGCAAGGCCAGGCGTCGCAGCAATGACCAGCCGCGGGCGCCGTCCTTGTCGGCACGCCACATTTCGCCGGACACCCCGCCCACCAGGGCGAGGACGATGACCAGCCAGATCGGCATGTCCAGCAACGCTTGTTGCTCGTTTGTCATGTCACGCCTCCTGGGGTGATTGATGAGGAAAAGGTGTTGGGTTCAATCGATATCTCATGTGTGCCTGTCAGGTAGGCATTCCAAAAAGCCCGGGGTCGCCGGGCTTTTCAGTAATGCGGTCCTTCGCCTTCATCTGTCTGATGGTGAGAGATGAAGTCGACCTTTCGGCGCTACTGGCGCGGTACGGGTCCTTTCATATTGTTTTTCCGACCGCGGTCCCTGCCCGCCGGATAACTGCTTCTGGTGCTTTACGCTGCACACCCGGGTCAGTTGCCAACCCTCTGAACCGTTGAGGCCGGTTCATCGCTGCCTTTTTGTGGTGGATCTAAAGAGCTTCGTTGCCAGCCGCTTTGTTGAGCGGCTTGAGACAAAGAATATGCATCAATGCATAGCCAGTCAATGCATGAATGCATTTATTTATGCGCAACAAATGCACCTGCGCATCGAATATCCCAAAAACAAAGGCGCCTGCAGCTTTTTGAAGGCGAAAAAAAACCCGCCAATGGGCGGGTTCTATCTGACAGTGAGGTGGTTAACGGGCGTACATGCCCCACCAGAAGACGTGACCGAGGATCACGATTTGCTCTTCCTGCATTTCCTGGAAGCTGTAGTCCTCATCCGGGTGCTCATCGCGATTGAAGCTGCGCAGACGAATTCCGGTGGGCAGGCGATAAAGCTGTTTCACCCGCAGCTGGCCGTTATGGTTGATTGCGTAAAGGTCGCCATCAATGATGTCGCCAATCCCGCATTTGCCGGCATTGACCCCAACCGTTGCCCCATCGCGCAGCACCGGCAACATGCTGTTGCCGCGCACGGTCACGCATTTGGCCTGGTCGAACTGCACACCGTTATGGCGCAAGCTACGCTTGCCGAAGCGCAGGCTGGAGCGCTCGCTTTCTTCGATGACGAATCTTCCTGATCCCGCAGCCAATTCAACCTCGCGAAGAAAGGGGACCGACACCTCGTCGTCATCGACGGGGGTATCGTCGTCCCACAGACTTATATCCTTGAGTTCCGAATGCAGCTCTGCGCGTCCGCCCGCAGCAACCGGCGCGACGTCGGCGCGGCCACGCAATTGGTCGGTGCTCACGGCGAAGTACTCGGCGATCTTCGAAATGTGTTTATCCGAAGGGTCGACGATCTTCCCGCTGAGAATCCGCGAGAGAGTGGATTGAGGCACGCCGGTACGACGGTGAAGCTCCGTGGGGGAGATCCCGTGCTGATCGAGCAGCGCTCTTAATACGGTAGAAACATTGCGTTTTTGCATAACGCGCATAGTGCTTGTTCTTTTGACGGGAGGCAAATGCAGATTTGCATTAAAGACGCATAAGCAGCGCGTAAACCCGCAGAAACAGACCGCGTGGCGTTCGTGCCTGCGTCCGGCAGACCGCCCATGTTAATCTTGCGCCCATTGCGGAAAAGCCGGGCCGATGCCCCTCTTTTGCCCCACACCTTTCGACGAGTTTTCCGATCCCCAATGAATAAAGCACTCTCCGACCTGTCCTCCCACACGCCGATGATGCAGCAGTACTGGCGCCTGAAAAACCAGCACCCCGACCAGTTGATGTTTTACCGCATGGGTGACTTCTACGAGATCTTCTATGAAGACGCGAAGAAGGCCGCCAAATTGCTGGACATCACCCTGACCGCTCGCGGGCAATCGGCCGGGCAGGCGATTCCGATGTGCGGGATTCCTTACCATGCCGCCGAAGGTTACCTGGGGAAACTGGTGAAGCTTGGCGAGTCGGTGGTGATCTGCGAGCAGGTCGGCGACCCGGCCACCAGCAAAGGGCCGGTGGAACGTCAGGTGGTGCGGATCATTACGCCGGGGACAGTGAGTGACGAAGCGCTGCTGGACGAGCGCCGCGACAACCTGATCGCAGCCGTGCTGGGGGATGAGCGCCTGTTCGGCCTGGCCGTGCTGGACATCACCAGCGGCAATTTCAGCGTGCTGGAAATCAAGGGCTGGGAGAATTTGCTGGCAGAACTGGAGCGGGTCAATCCGGTGGAGTTGTTGATCCCGGACGACTGGCCAAAAGATCTGCCGGCGGAAAAACGCCGTGGGGTTCGTCGTCGTGCGCCGTGGGATTTCGAACGCGATTCGGCGTTGAAAAGTCTTTGCCAGCAGTTTTCCACCCAGGACCTCAAAGGTTTCGGTTGCGAGAACCTGACCCTGGCCATCGGTGCCGCTGGTTGCCTGCTGGCCTACGCCAAAGAAACCCAGCGCACCGCCCTGCCCCACTTGCGCAGCCTGCGCCATGAGCGTCTGGACGACACAGTGGTGCTGGACGGTGCCAGCCGTCGCAACCTGGAACTGGACACCAACCTCGCCGGCGGCCGTGACAACACGTTGCAATCGGTGGTCGATCGTTGCCAGACCGCCATGGGCAGTCGCCTGCTGACCCGCTGGCTGAACCGCCCGCTGCGCGACCTTACCGTTTTGCTGGCACGCCAGAGCTCGATCACCTGCCTGCTCGACGGCTACCGTTTCGAAAAGCTGCAACCGCAACTCAAGGAAATCGGCGACATCGAGCGGATTCTCGCGCGGATAGGCCTGCGCAATGCTCGCCCGCGCGACCTTGCACGCCTGCGTGATGCCCTCGGCGCACTGCCTGAGCTGCAAGTGGCGATGACCGAACTTGAAGCTCCACACCTCCAGCAACTGGCGACAATCACCAGCACCTACCCGGAACTGGCCGCGTTGCTGGAAAAAGCCATTATCGATAACCCGCCAGCGGTGATCCGTGACGGCGGTGTGTTGAAGACCGGTTACGACAGCGAACTCGACGAACTGCAATCGCTCAGCGAAAACGCCGGGCAGTTCCTGATCGACCTCGAAGCCCGCGAGAAGGCCCGCACCGGCCTGTCGCACCTGAAGGTCGGCTACAACCGCATCCACGGTTACTTCATCGAATTGCCGAGCAAGCAGGCCGAATCCGCGCCGGCCGATTACATCCGGCGCCAGACCCTCAAGGGTGCCGAGCGTTTTATCACCCCGGAACTCAAGGCTTTCGAGGACAAGGCACTGTCGGCCAAGAGCCGTGCCCTGGCCCGCGAGAAGATGCTCTACGAAGCACTGCTCGAAGACCTGATCTCGCAATTGCCACCGCTGCAAGACACCGCCGGCGCACTGGCCGAGCTGGACGTTTTGAGCAACCTGGCCGAGCGTGCACTGAACCTCGACCTGAACTGCCCGCGCTTCGTCAGCGAGCCGTGCATGCGAATCACCCAGGGTCGTCACCCGGTGGTCGAACAGGTTTTGACCACGCCATTCGTGGCCAACGACCTGAGCCTTGACGACAACACGCGCATGCTGGTGATCACCGGTCCGAACATGGGCGGTAAATCCACCTACATGCGTCAGACCGCGCTGATCGTATTGCTGGCGCACATCGGCAGCTTCGTGCCGGCGGCCAGTTGCGAATTGTCGCTGGTTGACCGCATCTTCACCCGGATCGGCTCCAGCGATGACCTGGCCGGTGGCCGCTCGACCTTCATGGTCGAAATGAGCGAAACCGCCAACATCCTGCATAACGCCACCGAGCGCAGCCTGGTGCTGATGGACGAAGTCGGACGCGGCACCAGTACTTTCGACGGTTTGTCCCTGGCCTGGGCGGCCGCCGAGCGTCTCGCGCATTTACGTGCCTACACGCTGTTCGCCACCCACTACTTCGAGCTGACCGTCCTGCCGGAAGCCCAACCGCTGGTGGCCAACGTGCACCTCAATGCCACCGAGCACAACGAACGCATCGTGTTTCTGCACCACGTATTGCCAGGGCCTGCGAGCCAGAGCTATGGCCTGGCAGTGGCACAACTGGCCGGCGTGCCGAGCGAAGTGATCGTGCGCGCCCGTGAGCACCTGAGCCGGCTGGAAGACACCGCCCTGCCCCATGAAGCGCCGAAGCCTGCCAAGGGCAAACCGGCCGCGCCGCAACAGAGCGACATGTTCGCCAGCCTGCCGCATCCAGTGCTGGACGAACTGGCCAAACTCGATCTGGACGACATGACACCCCGTCGCGCACTCGAAATGCTCTATACACTAAAGACACGGATCTAACGCATACGCTTGCAAGCTGTTAGAATCTCGCGCGGTTTGGGATGCTGCAGGCGATTAGCCTGGCCTGCAGACTATCGCTCCCAAACCTTGCGACCCCCACGTGAAGGGGCGCAGCAAGCCGCGCCTGAGGAGAAAATTAGAAATGACCTTCGTCGTCACCGACAACTGCATCAAGTGCAAGTACACCGACTGCGTAGAAGTGTGTCCGGTGGACTGCTTTTACGAAGGCCCGAATTTCCTGGTGATTCACCCGGATGAGTGCATCGACTGCGCACTGTGCGAACCTGAATGCCCTGCTGTGGCCATCTTCTCTGAAGATGAAGTGCCTGCCGGTATGGAAAACTTCATTGCGTTGAACACGGAATTGGCCGAAATCTGGCCGAACGTCACAGAACGCAAAGAGCCGCTGCCAGACGCCGCTGAGTGGGATGGCAAGCCAGGCAAGATCGAACACCTCGAACGCTGATTACCCCCGCGTTCCCAAAAAAGGCCCCACAAGGGCCTTTTTGCTTTTCTGCGAGCAAAAAAAAGGGGCGGTTTGACCCGCCCACATTTTTTCCCTATTCCCTGTGTTCCTTTTCATCGTCCTGATGAATCGCGTCCTGCGAGTTCCTTTCCCCTCATCCTTGAAGGGCGTGTCTGTCCGTCGACACACCCCGGATACTAGAGCGTTCCTCGCCAAGAGCAATCGCCCTCCTGCGCCGGAATCGCCTGTCACACATCCTTAATCTTTAAATATTCCCTTTATTATCAATTCGATAGAGACCCTTAATGCATATCGTGGCCGACTGCCACCGTGTAAAAATACTGAACACTTACGAAAGAGTAAGCAAAGGCTTACATCGTGAGACGACAAACCCGCGGTGTTAACCTCCACACTGAACGCCAGGTTTCCGGATAGCAAAAAGCCCCGAAGATCGGGGCTTTTTGTTGACCGACAAACGTATCGCTTATTGAAACAGCGACTCGCTGGACAGGCCGTTTTTCTCCAGGATCTCCCGCAGACGCTTGAGACCTTCAACCTGAATCTGTCTGACTCGTTCCCGGGTCAGGCCGATTTCCAGGCCTACGTCTTCAAGGGTGCTGCTCTCGTGACCGCGCAGCCCGAAGCGGCGTACAACCACTTCACGCTGCTTGTCAGTAAGCTCGGAGAGCCATTGATCGATGCTCTGGGACAGGTCGTCATCCTGCAGCAGTTCGCACGGATCGGTTGGACGATCGTCGGTGAGGGTGTCCAGCAGGGTTTTATCCGAATCCGGACCCAGCGAGACGTCGACCGAAGAAACCCGCTCGTTGAGGCCGAGCATGCGCTTGACCTCCGCTACCGGTTTTTCCAGTAGGTTGGCGATTTCTTCGGGAGAGGGTTCATGGTCGAGTTTTTGCGTCAGTTCCCGTGCAGCCCGCAGGTACACATTGAGCTCTTTGACCACATGGATCGGCAACCGGATGGTCCGGGTCTGATTCATGATCGCGCGCTCGATGGTCTGACGAATCCACCAGGTTGCGTAGGTCGAAAAGCGGAAGCCGCGCTCAGGGTCGAACTTTTCCACCGCCCGAATCAGGCCGAGGTTGCCCTCTTCGATCAGATCCAGCAGCGACAACCCACGATTGACATAGCGCCGGGCGATTTTCACCACCAGTCGCAAGTTACTTTCAATCATGCGTTTGCGCCCGGCCGGATCGCCACTTTGCGACAAGCGCGCAAAATGAACTTCTTCTTCGGGGGACAGCAGAGGGGAAAAGCCGATTTCATTGAGATACAGCTGCGTGGCATCAAGTGCACGCGTGTAGTCAATGTACTTGTGTTGTTTCAACGACGCGGAGTGTTTGGATTTGGCACGAACGGAAGGTGGAGCCGCCCCTTCATCATTCGACATCGAATCCGTACCGATGCCGGTCTCCATCAGGAGAACCTCATCGTCGATGTCAAACTCCGGCACTTCTTTACTGAGAGCCATTGTTATAGTCCTTTGGTGAGTTCGACCTCAAGCTCAAGCGGCGCCTTTATCCTTGGCAACGCTGGAGCCTGTCCCCTCTACGCGACGGAACAGGCTGGTAGCGATCAACGGCGTGGCAGGAACTGCAGCGGATCTACTGGTTTACCTTGGCGGCGAATCTCAAAATGCAGTTTCACCCGGTCTGTACCCGTGGACCCCATTTCGGCAATTGTCTGTCCGACCTTGACCTGCTGCCCCTCCCGAACCAACAGCCTGCGGTTATGTCCGTAGGCACTGACGTAGGTTTCGCTGTGTTTGATGATGACTAATTCGCCGTAGCCCCTTAAGCCACTCCCGGCGTATACCACCGTCCCATCAGACGCAGCTAAAACAGGCTGTCCCAAATCTCCGGCGATATCAATTCCTTTATTCAAACTACCGTTTGAAGAGAATTTTCCAATCAAAATGCCATTGGATGGCCATCCCCAGCCGGTCGGGGCCGGGCCGGCGGGAGGCATTGGAGCGGGTGCCGGCTTGTTGGCGACGGACGGTACAACCGTGGTCGTGGTCGGGGTAGAACCGTCAACCGGACGCCGGATGACCGTGGTTTTACTCGAGGATGAAGGCGACGAACTGGACGAACTCACCACCGCCGTCGGCGTTGAACCGGTACGGCCATCAAAGCGAATCGTCTGACCCGGGCGAATCGTGTACGGCGCAGGAATGTTGTTACGCGCCGCCAGCGCCTTGTAGTCCCAGCCGTAGCGGAACGCGATCGAGAACAGGGTGTCTTTCGGTCGAACCACATACTGACCGGTCGTCACGACCGGGCGCTGGGGCGCGGCACTGTTGCGGTCGACCACCCCGACGTTGCTGGATTTCGTGCTGGAACAACCCACCAGCAAGGTGCTCAAGACAAGGCCAGTCACCAGGCGCTGAAAGCTCGTTGTACCCATACGCTGCGCAATGACTGTGAGACTCACCCGCCGCTCCCTTTGTGGTGGCTGAAAATGTGATTTGCCGTGATCCGGCATGCTATGTCGCCAGTATAACGGGCCGTGCAGGCTTTACCCTTAATGAAGCGATATGGCTGGGCGCACACGTTTGCTGTTCGACAAAACAACCCGTTTAACCAATCGACGCCGCTGTAAGACAGAGGCAATCGAAGAGAATTCAGCGCGTCGGAATAAATGCTCAGGCCAGTGGCCCATTGAGCAAAGGAACGAAGCGAACGTTCCCCAAAACGCGCCGGGAAAAGCCCTGTTCTTCCCGAATGATCAGCAGCAATTGTTGAACCTCACCGGACCCCACCGGAATCACCAGACGCCCGCCGGGTGCCAATTGATCGAGCAAGGCTTGAGGGACATCGGTGGCCACCGCGGTCACGATGATGCCATTGTAAGGTGCCAGCGCCGGCCAGCCCTCCCAGCCATCGCCCCAGCGAAACACCACGTTGCGCAGGTTCAACTCGACCAGACGTTCCTTGGCCCGGTCCTGCAGCACCTTGATGCGCTCGACGGAAAACACCCGCTCCACCAGTTGCGACAATACCGCCGTCTGATAGCCGGAACCGGTGCCGATTTCCATGACCTTGTCCAACGGCCCGGCTTCCAGCAGCAACTCGCTCATGCGAGCCACCATATAAGGCTGGGAGATGGTCTGGTTATGCCCGATCGGCAGCGCCGTGTCTTCGTAGGCCCGGTGTGCCAGCGCCTCGTCGACGAACAGGTGACGCGGCGTGCGACGGATGACTTCCAGCACCTTGGCGTTGGACACCCCTTCCTCATACAGTCGCTGGATAAGTCGCTCGCGGGTCCGTTGCGAGGTCATGCCTATGCCGCGATGCAGCATATCGTCTTGTCCACGAGTCATCAGCGCAGCCCCTCCAGCCAGCCATCAAGACTTCTGAAAGCATCATTGAAGGTTCGATCCAGCTGCAGCGGGGTGATCGAAACATAACCCTGCATCACAGCATGGAAATCGGTGCCCGGGCCGCCATCTTCGGCATCCCCGGCCGCCGCGATCCAGTAACCGGCCTTGCCGCGCGGGTCGACTACTTTGATCGGCGCCGCGGCGCGGGCGCGATGCCCGAGGCGCGTCAACTGGATGCCGCGGATGTGTTCCAGCGGCAAGTTGGGAATGTTCACGTTGAGTACCGTGCGCGGTGGCAGGTCGAGATCCGCATGAGCCTCGACCAGCTTGCGCGCAAAGTACGCCGCTGTGGGCAGGTTCTCGACCTGGCGTGAGACCAACGAAAAGGCGAACGCGGGACGCTCCAGGAAACGCCCTTCCAAAGCCGCCGCCACGGTGCCGGAATACAGCACATCGTCGCCCAGGTTGGCGCCCAGGTTGATCCCGGAAACCACCATGTCCACGTCACGCTCCAGCAAGCCATTGAGGCCCAGGTGCACGCAATCGGTTGGTGTGCCGTTGATGCTGATGAAACCGTTGGCCAGCGTGTGCGGGTGCAACGGACGGTCGAGCGTCAGCGAGCTGCTGGCGCCGCTTTTGTCCTGGTCCGGGGCGATAACCACGCACTCGTTGTCATCCGCCAGCGCAGCATAAAGCGCGGCGAGACCGGGTGCGGTTACCCCATCGTCGTTAGAAATCAGAATACGCATGGGCTGTCCGTCTGCCCCACCGGCACCAGATCAACGAGCTCGCGCACCAATACGGTGGCAAAGCATCCGGCCGGCAGGACGAATTCCAGTTGCAGAATGTCAGGCTCGGGATAATGCCACGTCAACCCGCCAATGGGCAGCCGCAGGATGCGACGTTCGTGGCTCATACCGGCGTTAATCAACCAATCGCGAAGGTCTGCTTCGCGCGCGGCGATTGCCTGCTCCAGTTCATGGACAGCGCCCGTGGCCGGCGAGTCACCTTCGCCCCACTGCGGCCCTGTCGGGTGCAGATCGAGAATCGCCAGGCGCGGGTCGCTGCATTCGGCCTCACCGGCCGGAAAAAAACTGCGGCTATCGGTAAACGCCAGCAAGTCACCGACCTGGGCATGCTGCCAGGTGCCGTCGGCAACACGCGCGGCCAATACCTGGTTAAACAGAAAACTGCGGGCCGTGGACAGCAGGCGCGAACGCACGTTGCGTTGCTCCGGCAAAGCCTTGCGCGCGGCCCAGGCACGGGCGTCAACCACGTTGCCGCCATCATGCCCGAAACGCTGGGCACCGAAATAATTGGGAATGCCCTGCTTGGCGATCAGTTGCAGGCGCGCCTCGATCGCAGCCTTGTCGCCGGCGAACTGGGTCAAACGCAGCGTGAAACCATTGGCCGAGTGCGCACCGCGTTGCAGCTTGCGTTTGTGGCGGCTGGTCTTGAGGATTTTCAACGTATCGTTTTCGGCTGCCGACAGATCCGGATCGGCCTTGCCCGGCAGTTGCACACTGAACCACTGACGCGTCAGCGCCTGACGATCCTTGAGCCCGGCATAGCTGACCGTGCGCAAGGACACGCCCGCGGCCTTGGCAATCCGTCGCGCTGCTTCTTCAGTATTCAGGCCGCGCTTTTCCACCCAGATCCACAGATGTTCGCCGTCGCCACTCAAGGGAATATCAAGGACTTCATCGACCTGGAAATCTTCGGCGATGGCTTTCAGCACTGCAGTGCCGAGGGGTTCACCATAGGCCCGCGGGCCGAGCAGTTGCAGTTCGTTCATGCGCGCAGCAACAAGGCAACGGAGTGCACGGCAATGCCTTCTTCGCGACCGACAAAGCCAAGCTTTTCGGTGGTGGTAGCTTTTACATTCACTTGATCCAACTCAACTTGAAGATCCGCGGCAATCAGCGCACGCATCGATTCGATATGCGGAGCCATTTTCGGCGCCTGGGCGACGATGGTGTTATCGACGTTGCCGACCTTCCAGCCTTTGGCGTGGATCAGTGCGACGACATGACGCAACAGCGCTCGGCTGTCGGCACCCTTGAATTGCGGGTCGGTGTCCGGGAAATGCTTGCCGATGTCGCCCAGCGCAGCCGCGCCGAGCAAGGCATCGCTCAAGGCGTGCAGCAGGACGTCACCGTCGGAATGAGCGAGCAGCCCGAAGCTGTGTGCAATGCGCACGCCGCCCAGAGTAATGAAATCGCCTTCAGCGAAACGGTGCACATCATAGCCGTGGCCAATACGCATAAAAAAACGCCCCGATTTTTGTCAGGGCGTGATTCTACCTGCTATTGAGCACCTAGAGCATGCGCGTGATGTTGCAAGTGATCTTCGATGAAACTGGCGATGAAGAAATAGCTGTGGTCGTAGCCAGGTTGCAGGCGCAACGTCAGCGGATGACCAGCCAGTTTGGTCGCCTGTTGCAAGGCTTGCGGCTTGAGCTGGTTGGCGAGGAAATCGTCGCGATCACCTTGGTCGACCAACAGCGGCAGCTGCTCGCGGGCCTCGGCAATCAATGCGCAGGCATCCCATTCGCGCCATTTCGAACGGTCTTCACCCAGGTAACGGGAAAAGGCCTTCTGCCCCCACGGGCAGTCCATCGGATTGTTGATCGGCGAGAACGCCGACACCGACAGATAACGCCCCGGATTGCGCAAGGCACACACCAGCGCACCGTGGCCACCCATGGAGTGACCGCTGATACCGCGCTTGTCCGATGCCGGGAAATGGGCTTCAACCAGGTCAGGCAATTCCTGCACGACATAGTCATGCATCCGATAATGCCGAGACCACGGTGCCTGCGTGGCATTCAGATAGAACCCGGCACCGAGGCCAAAGTCCCACGCACCCTCCGGATCCCCCGGGACATCAGGACCGCGAGGGCTGGTGTCTGGCGCAACAATGATCAACCCCAGCTCGGCGGCCATGCGCATGGCGCCGGCCTTCTGCATGAAGTTCTCGTCAGTGCAGGTCAGGCCGGACAGCCAATACAGCACCGGCAGCTTGCCGCCCTGCTCCGCTTGCGGCGGCAGGTACACGGCGAACACCATGTCGCAGCCGAGTACTTCGGAGCGATGGCGATAGCGCTTGTGCCAGCCGCCGAAGCTTTTCTGGCAGGAAATGTTTTCCAAAGTCATGGGGATTCTCCCAGTGGCGAGCTTCACGCCTGAAGCTGCAAGCAAAGGCGCAGTGCTCCCTTCTTGTAGCTTGAGGCTCTTAGCTCGCCGCTGCTTTTAGAAATGGATGACGGTGCGGATGCTTTTCCCTTCATGCATCAGGTCGAAAGCCTTGTTGATATCTTCCAGGCCCATGGTGTGGGTGATGAACGTGTCCAGCGGGATTTCGCCGGTTTCGGCCATTTCCACGTAGCTTGGCAACTCGGTACGGCCGCGCACACCACCGAACGCCGAACCGCGCCAGACGCGACCGGTGACCAGCTGGAACGGACGGGTGGAGATTTCCTGACCGGCGCCGGCAACGCCGATAATCACCGACTCGCCCCAGCCCTTGTGGCAGCACTCGAGCGCTGCACGCATCAGTTGCACATTACCGATGCACTCGAACGAGAAGTCGACGCCGCCATCGGTCATGTCGACGATGACTTCCTGAATCGGACGATCGAAGTCTTTCGGGTTTACACAATCGGTTGCACCCAACTGTTTGGCGATCTCGAATTTGGCGGGATTGATGTCAATGGCAATGATCCGCGCAGCCTTGGCTTTTACCGCGCCGATGACAGCGGAAAGACCGATGCCGCCGAGGCCGAAAATGGCCACGGTGTCACCTGGTTTCACCTTGGCGGTGTTGAGCACTGCGCCGATGCCGGTGGTGACGCCGCAACCCAGCAGACAGACTTTTTCCAGCGGTGCTTCTTTGGCAATTTTGGCGACCGAGATTTCCGGCAGAACGGTGTACTCGGAGAACGTCGACGTGCCCATGTAGTGGAAAATCGTTTCTCCCTTGTAGGAAAAACGCGAAGTGCCGTCCGGCATCAGGCCTTTGCCCTGGGTGGCGCGAATGGCCTGGCAGAGGTTGGTTTTTCCCGACAGGCAGAATTTGCACTGGCGGCATTCCGGGGTGTAGAGCGGGATCACGTGATCGCCGACTGCGACGGAAGTCACACCCTCGCCGATCGCTTCGACAATCGCCCCGCCTTCGTGACCGAGGATAGACGGGAAGATGCCTTCCGGGTCGGCACCGGACAAGGTGTAGGCATCGGTATGGCAAACACCGGAGGCCACCACGCGCAGCAACACTTCACCGGCCTTGGGCATGGCGACATCCACTTCAACGATCTCCAGAGGTTTCTTGGCCTCGAAGGCAACGGCGGCGCGCGACTTGATCATGGTGATTCTCCAGTGAATAAAAACGAGACAGTGAGTGTAATACAGCGCCTTACGGTGAATAATCCGGACAAAAGCAAAACATTATTGCTACACAGGGATAATCTTTTATGTCCGATAACCGCTGGGAAGGCATCGACGAATTCGTCGCCGTCGCCGAATGCAGCCAGTTCACTGCTGCCGCCGATCGCTTGGGCGTTTCTTCCTCGCATATCAGTCGACAAATCGTACGCCTTGAGGAGCGTTTGCAAACCCGCTTGCTCTACCGCAGTACGCGCCGCGTGACGCTGACTGAAGCCGGACAGACTTTTCTGCAACATTGCCAACGTCTGCAGGATGGACGCGAAGAAGCATTGCGCGCAGTCGGCGACCTGACCAGCGAACCCAAAGGCATGTTGCGCATGACCTGCGCCGTGGCTTACGGCGAGCGCTTCATCGTGCCCCTGGTTACGCGTTTCATGGGGCTGTATCCGCAACTGCGGATCGACATCGAGTTGAGCAATCGGCAACTCGACCTGGTACACGAAGGCCTCGACCTGGCGATCCGCCTCGGGCGCTTGCAGGACTCAAGACTGGTCGCCACCCGCCTCGCGCCACGGCGCATGTTTCTTTGCGCCTCTGCGTCTTACCTTGAGCGGTACGGTCGCCCACACAGCTTGTCGGAACTGAGCCGCCATAACTGCCTCATCGGCAGTTCGGACCTGTGGCAACTGGAACAGAACGGGCGGGAATATTCGCAACGGGTGCAGGGAAACTGGCGATGCAATAGTGGGCAGGCGGTGTTGGACGCGGCACTGCAAGGCGTGGGGTTGTGTCAGTTGCCGGATTATTACGTGCTGGAGCATCTGAAGAGCGGCGCGTTGATTTCGCTGCTGGAAGCGCATCAACCGCCCAATACGGCGGTGTGGGCACTGTATCCGCAGCAGCGGCATCTTTCGCCGAAGGTGCGCAAATTGGTCGAATATCTAAAGGAAGGGTTGGCCGAAAGGCCGGAGTATCAGGGTTAACGTCGGTTAGCCCAACGCTGACGCAACCATTCCAGGTCTTCAGGGCGCGTGACTTTGAGGTTATCGGATCGCCCTTCAATCAAGCGCGGCGCCATCCCGGACCACTCCATGGCCGACGCTTCATCGGTGATGACTGCGTCCGCCACCAGACTGTCCGCCAACGCACGATGCAACGCACCGAGGCGAAACATCTGCGGCGTATAAGCCTGCCAGATCACACTGCGATCCACGGTCTCAACCACACGACCCTGTTTATCGACCCGCTTGAGCGTATCCCGTGCAGGAACCGCCAACAGCCCGCCCACCGGGTCTTCAGCCAGTTCGCCCAACAACTTGTCCAGATCGTCGCGGCTCAGGTTGGGCCGGGCAGCGTCGTGCACCAGCACCCAATCCTCATCTTCCGCACCCAACGCATGCAAGTGCAGCAAGGCATTGAGCACCGAACCGGAACGCTCGGCGCCGCCGTCAACGCGGTGGATACGTTTATCGACAGCACACGCCAGATTCGGCCAATAAGGATCATCAACAGCAAGACTGACCACCAGGCCTTTCAGGCAAGGATGATCAAGGAAACAGCCGAGGCTGTGTTCGAGAATAGTGCGCCCGCCCAATTGCAAATACTGCTTGGGACGGTCCGCGGCCATACGGGCGCCAACGCCCGCGGCGGGAATCACGGCCCAGAAGGCCGGTAACGTCTGGTTCATTGTGCCAACTGGTAAAGGGTTTCACCGTCCTTGACCATGCCCAACTCGTGGCGAGCCCGCTCTTCGACGGTCTCCATGCCCTTTTTCAACTCACTGACTTCAGCGTCCATCACCCGATTGCGCTCCAGCAACGTCTGGTTCTCAGCTTGCTGATCGGCAATCTGCTGAGTCAGCTCGGCCACTTGCGCCAGGCTGCCATTACCCACCCACAGGCGGTATTGCAGGCCAGCCAGCAACAGGAGCAAGACGAGGAACAACCAATTGGGACTGCGCATCGAATATCAGGTATCCAGTGAAAAAAGACAGCCATACCAAAACATGAAGCTACTGATAGCACGAAGCCTGGAAGAACCAGGCTTGTGCTGATAAGGCATCAGATTAGTGGCAAAAACGTCGCTGTAGCGATTTTTCCGACACAATCCGCTGACTTTTTTACCATGTACTGATTAACCGCGGAATTCGCTGCGGCCGTTGTACTTGGCTTTGCCGTTCAACTGCTCTTCGATACGCAGCAGTTGGTTGTACTTGGAAACGCGATCGGAACGGCACAGGGAGCCGGTCTTGATCTGGCCAGCCGAGGTGCCCACAGCCAGGTCGGCAATGGTCGAATCTTCGGTTTCGCCGGAGCGGTGCGAGATCACGGCGGTGTAACCGGCAGCCTTGGCCATCTGGATGGCTTCCAGGGTTTCGGTCAGGGTGCCGATCTGGTTGAACTTGATCAGGATCGAGTTGGCGATCTTTTTGTCGATGCCTTCTTTCAGGATCTTGGTGTTGGTCACGAACAGGTCGTCGCCTACCAGCTGAGTCTTCTCGCCGATCTTGTCGGTGAGGATTTTCCAGCCAGCCCAATCGGACTCGTCCAGGCCATCTTCGATGGAGATGATCGGGTAACGCTCGGTCAGGCCTTTCAGGTAATCAGCGAAACCTTCAGCGGTGAACACCTGGCCTTCGCCGGACAGGTTGTACTTGCCGTCTTCGTAGAATTCGCTGGCCGCGCAATCCAGAGCCAGGGTCACGTCAGTGCCGAGTTTGTAGCCAGCGTTGGCCACTGCTTCGGAGATCACTTTCAGCGCGTCTTCGTTGGAAGCCAGGTTTGGCGCGAAACCACCTTCGTCACCGACGGCAGTGCTCAGGCCACGGGCCTTCAGCACGGCTTTGAGGTGGTGGAAAATCTCGGTGCCCATGCGCAGACCTTCCGAGAAAGACTTGGCGCCAACCGGCTGAACCATGAATTCCTGGATGTCGACGTTGTTATCGGCGTGCTCGCCACCGTTGATGATGTTCATCATCGGAACCGGCATCGAGTAAACACCCGGGGTGCCGTTCAGGTTGGCAATGTGAGCGTACAGCGGCAGGTCCTGGTCCTGTGCTGCTGCCTTGGCCGCGGCCAGGGAAACGGCGAGGATGGCGTTGGCGCCCAGGGTTGCCTTGTTTTCAGTACCGTCGAGCTTGATCATCGCCAGATCGAGGGCTTTCTGGTCGCTTGGGTCCATACCTTTCAACAGATCGCGGATCGGACCGTTGATGTTGGCTACGGCTTTGAGTACGCCCTTGCCCAGGTAACGGCTCTTGTCGCCATCACGCAGCTCGAGCGCTTCACGCGAGCCAGTGGAAGCACCGGACGGCGCGCAAGCACTGCCGATGATGCCGTTGTCGAGAAGCACGTCCGCTTCCACGGTGGGATTGCCACGGGAGTCGAGAACTTCACGACCTTTGATGTCGACGATTTTAGCCATTGTTGTAAACACTCCAAAGTTGACGAAAACGCTTACTGATCGATTTATAACTTGTAGGTCACACTTGTAGGAGCCGGCTTGCCGGCGATGGGGCCCGTAAGGACGCTATCGCCAGCAAGCCGGCTCCTACAACCGAATTCCGATGCTACGCGGTTTCTACCGTCGGAAAACTCTTTACCAGTTCGTCCAGGGCTTTGAGCTGGGCCAGGAATGGCTCCAGTTTGTCCAGACGCAAGGCGCAAGGGCCGTCGCATTTGGCGTTGTCCGGATCAGGGTGAGCTTCGAGGAACAGACCGGCCAGGGATTGGCTCATGCCGGCTTTCGCCAGATCGAGGACCTGAGCGCGGCGACCGCCGGCTGAATCGGCGCGACCACCCGGCATTTGCAGCGCGTGGGTCACGTCGAAGAACACCGGGTATTCGAACTGCTTCATGATGCCGAAGCCGAGCATGTCGACGACCAGGTTGTTGTAGCCGAAGCTCGAACCACGTTCGCAGAGGATCAACTGATCGTTACCCGCTTCCACGCACTTGTTCAGGATATGTTTCATTTCCTGAGGCGCGAGGAACTGGGCTTTCTTGATGTTGATCACCGCGCCGGTCTTGGCCATTGCGACGACGAGGTCGGTCTGGCGCGACAGGAAGGCCGGTAGCTGAATGATGTCGCAGACTTCAGCGACGACCGCAGCCTGCTCAGGCTCGTGGACGTCAGTGATGATCGGCACGCCGAAGGCTTGCTTGATGTCCTGGAAAATCCGCATGCCCTCTTCCAGGCCGGGGCCCCGGTAAGAGGTCACGGAGGAACGGTTGGCCTTGTCGAAGCTGGCCTTGAACACGTAAGGGATACCCAGTTTCTGGGTAACCTTCACGTACTCTTCGCAGACTTGCATCGCCATGTCGCGGCTTTCCAGCACGTTCATGCCGCCGAACAGCACCATTGGCTTGTCGTTGGCAATCTCGATATCGCCTACGCGGATGATCTTCTGCGCCATCAGGTTTACGCCTTCTTCTGGTGTTGAGCCAAAGCTGCCTTGACGAAACCGCTGAACAACGGGTGACCGTCGCGTGGCGTCGAGGTGAACTCAGGGTGGAACTGGCAAGCGACGAACCATGGATGATCCGGTGCTTCAACCACTTCAACCAGCGCACCATCACCGGAGCGACCTGAGATTTTCAGGCCGGCTTCCATGATTTTCGGCAGCAGGTTGTTGTTCACTTCATAACGATGACGGTGACGTTCAACGATCACGTCCTTGCCATAGCAATCGTGAACCAGCGAACCCGGTTCCAGCAGGCAATCCTGCGCGCCGAGGCGCATGGTGCCGCCCAGGTCGGAGGTTTCGGTACGGGTTTCGACGGCACCGGTGGCATCTTCCCACTCGGTGATCAGGCCTACGACCGGGTGACCGCTTGCACGATCGAACTCGGTGGAGTTGGCGTCTTTCCAGCCCATGACGTTACGAGCGAACTCGATGACAGCCACTTGCATGCCCAGGCAGATGCCCAGGTAGGGAACCTTGTTTTCGCGAGCATATTGGACGGCAGTGATCTTGCCTTCCACGCCACGCAGACCGAAGCCGCCCGGCACCAGAATCGCATCGACGCCCTCGAGCAGCGCGGTGCCCTGGTTTTCGATGTCTTCGGAATCGATGTAGCGCAGGTTGACCTTGGTGCGGTTGCTGATGCCGGCATGACTCATCGCTTCGATCAGCGACTTGTAGGCGTCCAGCAGTTCCATGTACTTGCCGACCATGGCGATGGTGACTTCGTGCTCAGGATTGAGCTTGGCGTCGACCACGGCTTCCCACTCGGACAGATCGGCACCGCCACACTGCAAGCCGAAACGCTCGACGACGAAATCGTCCAGGCCCTGGGAGTGCAGGATGCCCGGGATCTTGTAGATGGTGTCGGCGTCTTCCAGCGCGATGACCGCACGTTCTTCAACGTTGGTGAACTGCGCGATCTTGCGACGCGAGGACACATCGATCGGGTGGTCGGAGCGGCAGACCAGCACGTCTGGTTGCAGGCCGATGGAACGCAGTTCCTTGACCGAGTGCTGGGTTGGCTTGGTTTTGGTTTCGCCGGCAGTGGCGATGTAGGGCACCAGTGTCAGGTGCATCAGCATCGCGCGCTTGGCGCCGACTTCGAAACGCAGCTGGCGGATGGCTTCGAGGAACGGTTGCGACTCGATGTCACCTACGGTGCCACCGATCTCGACCATTGCCACGTCGGCATCGCCTGCACCCTTGATGATGCGGCGCTTGATTTCGTCGGTGATGTGCGGAATCACCTGGATGGTTGCGCCCAGGTAGTCACCACGGCGCTCTTTGCGCAGCACGTGTTCGTAGACACGGCCGGTGGTGAAGTTGTTGTTCTGGGTCATGGTCGTGCGGATGAACCGCTCGTAGTGGCCCAGGTCCAGGTCGGTCTCGGCGCCGTCGTGGGTGACGAACACTTCACCGTGCTGGAACGGGCTCATGGTGCCCGGGTCGACGTTGATGTACGGGTCCAGCTTCAGCATGGTGACCTTAAGTCCCCGCGCCTCCAGGATGGCCGCCAATGATGCCGATGCAATGCCTTTCCCCAATGAAGAAACAACACCGCCCGTGACGAATATGTAGCGCGTCATGAAAAACCCTAGAAGTCTGCGTTAAAGCGGTCCGAGCCGCCGGGGAAAGCGAAGGAAGGCCGAAGCCCCCGATCACCTGCATTAATCACAGTGCACCTTTCAAAAAAACCGCCGCGTTGGGACAGACCGGAAGATGAAACACCGGTACGTTGCTCGCTACACATTTTTTGGAATCGCCCAGCAAAGACTGCTTGGTAATCGGCAACTCCTGCAATTCAGGCGAATCCACAGAAGTTGTATCAAGAAGGGAGCGTAGTCTACCGGAAAGCCCCTTTCAGCTCAAACCTTGATCTTCGTTCGGCGGCTGCCAATGCAAATTCCAGTTTCCCGCCGCACCACTCTCCAGCCCCTGAAGGTTCGGCACCGCCAGCAATTGCTCGCCCTTGAACAGCAGCGGCAATCTGCCGCGCACGAACTGCGGCACTCCCCGCTCGTTAAGCAAACGCTTCAGATCGCGATGGCCGCGCGGCGGCAACTCCATGATTTCGCCACCTTCACGATAGCGGATCTGCAACGGGCCATCGGGGATTTGCCCCGTCAACGTCAGTACCCCATTGCCGGGCAACGCGCGCGGCAGCGCGGGGTCAGGCCACTCCCCTGCCGCGAGCACCGGGTTCAACCAACCACCCGACAACCACCATAGACGCCCACCTGCCCGATGCAACTCGCCATCCGCCAGCCGCCAGATCGGTCGGGCGTCCACGGCTGCATCACGTAAATTATCCCAACCCGACCAATGGTCGCTGTCGGGCAGTCGTGTGCGCGGTTCGAGCCAGTGGCTGAGCGCGTTACGCTGGCGGGCAATGGAAAGCTTTTCCAGCGCGGCCAGTTCCAGAGACGGCAAGCCCAGCCAATCGAAATCACTTGGCGTGCTCGCCTGACTCAAGTCGATTTGCGCAAGATCATCGAGTAATGCCTGCGCCTCACTCAGATGTGCGGCGCTGCGAGCCATGGTCGCCATCGCCTGCGGCCAGCGCGCCGTCAACGCCGGGAACACCTGATGGCGCAGATAATTGCGCGAGAACTGCCGATCCTGATTGGAAGGATCCTCGATCCAGTTCAAATGGTTATCGCTGGCGTAGGTTTCCAGTTCTGTCCTGGTGATATCGAGCAAAGGCCTCAGCAAATGTCCATTACCCAATGGGCGCTGGCGTGGCATCCCCGATAACCCTCGCAGCCCTGCCCCACGTAACAGACGGAACAACAGGGTTTCCGCCTGATCGTCACGGTGTTGCGCGGTCAGCAGCACTTCATTGGCTTGAGTCGCCTGGATGAATGCGCCGTAACGCGCATCCCGTGCCGCACGCTCCTGGCTGGCGCCGGGTTGCACCTGCACGTGCACGACCTGCAGCGGCACGCCCAATGCGTCACAGACCGACCGACAATGTTCCGGCCACGCGTCCGCCACAGCCTGAAGGCCATGATGGACATGGATGGCAGTGAGGGCCGGCAGGGATTCGGTTTTGGCGAGGTGTGCGAGAAGGTGCAGCAGGACGGTGGAGTCGAGGCCACCGGAGAAAGCGATGTGCCAGGTTGTGGCGTTGCGACAGGGCTTCAGGTTCAGCAGAAGCCTGGAAGGCAAATCAATCGCGGACTGACTCATTTCTGCCTCTTTGCACAAATCAAATGTGGGAGCGAGCCTGCTCGCGAAGGCTGCTTAACATTCAACACATTGGCTGACTGTTATACCGCGTTCGCGAGCAGGCTCGCTCCCACATGGGTACTGCGTGTTCGATCAGAGACCGTAGCTCATCAGGCGCTCGTAACGACGGTCCAGCAGCGCCTTGTTGTCGAGCTTCTTGAGCATCGCCAGTTGCGAGCTCAGCTCGGCACGGATCGAAGCCGCTGCAGCCGCCGGGTCACGGTGGGCGCCGCCCAAAGGCTCGCCAATCACCTTGTCGACGATGCCCAGGCCTTTGAGGCGCTCGGCGGTGATGCCCATCGCTTCAGCGGCATCCGGCGCTTTCTCGGCGGTTTTCCACAGGATCGAAGCGCAACCTTCCGGCGAAATCACCGCGTAGGTCGAGTACTGCAGCATGTTCAGCTGATCGCACACGCCGATGGCCAATGCGCCGCCGGAACCACCCTCGCCGATTACCGTGGCGATGATCGGGGTTTTCAGGCGCGCCATCACGCGCAGGTTCCAGGCGATCGCTTCGCTCTGGTTACGCTCTTCGGCGTCGATGCCCGGGTAGGCGCCTGGGGTGTCGATGAAGGTCAGGATCGGCATCTTGAAGCGTTCGGCCATTTCCATCAGGCGGCATGCCTTGCGGTAGCCTTCCGGACGCGGCATGCCGAAGTTGCGGCGAACTTTCTCGCGCACCTCACGGCCTTTCTGGTGACCGATGATCATCACCGGCTGGTCGTCCAGACGGGCGATACCGCCAACAATGGCTGCGTCGTCGGAGAAGTGGCGGTCACCGTGCAATTCGTCGAACTCGGTGAAGATGTGCTCGATGTAGTCCAGGGTGTAAGGACGTTTCGGGTGGCGCGCCAGACGTGCGATCTGCCAGCTGGTCAGCTTGCCGAAAATGTCTTCGGTCAGCGTTTTGCTCTTGTCCTGCAGGCGGGAGATCTCATCGCCGATATTCAGCGAATTGTCATTACCGACCAAGCGCAACTCTTCGATCTTGGCTTGCAGGTCGGCGATCGGCTGTTCGAAATCTAGAAAATTCGGGTTCATAGGCGTCCGTCTTGGGTCGAGTCCAAGTGATCTTGGGCCGGCCGGTTGTCTATTCGCGCCCTACCTTAAGGGACAGGCGCGCTGAGGTCGAGATTAAAAATTCAGGTTGCGGGCAGGCGTTCTGATATTACCTGCCGGTCAACGGTATTGGAGGAAGACGTTGTCTCGCCCGAACTGGTCACGCAGGGCTTGAATCAACGCATCCGCCGGATCGATTCGCCAGCCTTCACCGAACTGCAGCAAGGCCTTTGCATCGGGGCTGGTGTAGTCCATGGTGATCGGACACGCACCGCGGTGACGCTTCAACAGTTCACCCAGCCAGCGTAGCTGATCGCCCTTGAGATCCTTGGCGTGCAGTTTCAAACGCAGGCTCTCGGCCAGGTTGGTGCGCGCATCTTCCATGCTCATCACCCGCTTGACCCGCAGCTTCAGGCCACCGGAGAAGTCGTCGTTGCTGACCTCGCCTTCGACCACCACCATCGCGTCGGTCTGCAACAGCGATTGCGCGGAATGGAACGCTTCGGAAAACAGCGAGGCCTCGATTCGGCCAGAGCGGTCGTCAAGGGTGATGAACCCCATCTTGTCGCCCTTTTTGTTCTTCATCACGCGCAGGGCGATGATCATCCCGGCGACCGTCTGGGTGTCGCGCGCCGGTTTCAAATCGATGATGCGCTGACGCGCGAAACGACGGATTTCACCCTCGTATTCGTCGATCGGGTGACCGGTCAGGTAAAGGCCGAGGGTGTCTTTCTCCCCTTTCAGGCGTTCCTTGAGGGTCAGTTCCTTGGCCTTGCGATGGTTGGCGTAGACGTCGGCGTCTTCTTCGACAAACAAACCGCCAAACAGGTCGGAGTGACCACTGTCCTGGGTGCGTGCGGTTTGTTCGGCGGCCTTGATCGCTTCTTCCATGGCGGTCAGCAACACCGCGCGATTGCGGTCGATGTTGGCCTGGTAGGCTTTCTGCTCGTCATGGAAATACGGGCCAAGACGATCCAGCGCACCGCTGCGGATCAAGCCGTCGAGGGTACGCTTGTTGATGCGCTTGAGGTCGACCCGGGCGCAGAAATCGAACAGGTCCTTGAACGGGCCTTTCAGGCGCGCTTCGGTGATCGCCTCCACCGGGCCCTCACCCACGCCCTTGATCGCACCGAGACCGTAAATGATCCGGCCTTCGTCGTTCACCGTGAACTTGAATTCCGAAGTGTTCACGTCCGGCGCGTCGAGACGCAGCTTCATCGTGCGCACTTCTTCGATCAAGGTCACGACCTTGTCGGTGTTGTGCATATCCGCCGAGAGCACCGCGGCCATGAACGGTGCCGGGTAGTGCGCTTTCAGCCATGCGGTCTGGTACGACACCAGGCCATAGGCAGCGGAGTGGGATTTGTTGAAGCCGTAACCGGCGAATTTTTCTACCAGGTCGAAAATGTTACCGGCCAGGTCCGCGTCAATATTGTTGGTGGCGCAACCTTCAATGAAACCGCCACGCTGCTTGGCCATTTCCTCGGGCTTTTTCTTACCCATGGCTCGACGCAGCATGTCCGCACCGCCAAGGGTGTAGCCGGCCATGACCTGGGCAATCTGCATCACCTGTTCCTGATACAGGATGATGCCGTAAGTCGGTGCCAATACCGGCTTCAAGCCTTCGTACTGGTAGTCCGAGTGCGGGTACGCCAGTTCGGCGCGACCGTGCTTACGGTTGATGAAGTCGTCCACCATGCCCGATTGCAGCGGGCCCGGACGGAACAGTGCCACCAGTGCGATCAAGTCTTCCAGGCAGTCGGGCTTGAGCTTTTTGATCAGCTCTTTCATGCCGCGGGATTCAAGCTGGAACACCGCCGTGGTTTCGGCTTTTTGCAGCAGCGTGTAGGTCGGTTTGTCGTCCAGCGGGATGAACGCGATGTCGAGCGGCGGTTCGTTGACCTTGGCGCGATCGCGGTTAATGGTTTTCAGCGCCCAGTCGATGATCGTCAGGGTCCGCAGACCCAGGAAGTCGAACTTCACCAGACCGGCGGCTTCAACGTCGTCCTTGTCGAACTGGGTTACCAGGCCATCACCGGCCTCGTCGCAATAGATTGGCGAGAAGTCGGTCAGCTTGGTCGGCGCAATCACCACACCACCGGCGTGTTTGCCGACGTTACGCACAACGCCTTCGAGCTTGCGGGCCATCTCCCAGATTTCTGCGGCTTCTTCATCGACCTTGATGAAGTCACGCAGGATTTCTTCCTGTTCGTAGGCTTTTTCCAGGGTCATGCCGACTTCGAACGGAATCATCTTCGACAGACGATCCGCCAGGCCATAGGACTTGCCCTGCACCCGCGCCACGTCGCGGACAACCGCCTTCGCCGCCATGGAACCAAAGGTGATGATCTGGCTCACGGCGTTGCGGCCGTACTTCTCGGCCACATAGTCGATCACCCGGTCACGACCGTCCATGCAGAAGTCGACGTCGAAGTCGGGCATCGAAACCCGTTCCGGGTTAAGGAAACGTTCGAACAGCAGGTCATATTCCAGCGGGTCGAGGTCAGTGATCTTCTGTACGTAGGCCACCAGAGAGCCGGCACCCGACCCACGGCCAGGACCTACCGGCACGCCGTTGTTCTTGGCCCACTGGATAAAGTCCATCACGATCAGGAAGTAACCGGGGAAGCCCATCTGGATAATGATATCCAGCTCGAAATTCAGTCGGTCGACATAGACCTGGCGCTTGGCTTCGTAATCTTCGGTGGTGTCCTTGGGCAGCAGGACAGCAAGCCGTTCCTCAAGGCCATCGAAGGACACCTTGCGGAAATATTCATCGATGGTCATGCCATCGGGGATCGGGAAGTTGGGCAGGAAGTGCGTGCCCAGCTTCACATCGATGTTGCAGCGCTTGGCGATCTCGACGGTGTTTTCCAGCGCTTCGGGAATGTCGCTGAACAGCTCGGCCATTTCCTCGGCGCTTTTGAGGTATTGCTGATCGCTGTAGTTCTTCGAACGCCGCGGATCGTCTAGGGCGCGGCCCTCACCAATACATACGCGGGTTTCGTGGGCAGCGAAGTCTTCCTGCTTGATGAAGCGCACATCGTTGGTCGCCACCAGTGGCGCGCCGATCTTCTCGGCCAAGGCGACTGCACCGTGCAACTGCTCTTCGTCATTCGGCCGATTGGTCCGCTGAATCTCCAGATAGAAACGGTCCGGAAAAACCGCCATCCATTCGCGCGCCAGGGTTTCGGCTTCGTCCGGATTGCCACTGATAATGGCCTGACCGATCTCACCTTCCTTGGCCGCCGACAGCATGATCAAGCCTTCATTGGCCTCGGCCACCCACTCACGCTCAATGATGATCGAGCCATTGCGCTGGCCATCGATGAAGCCGCGGGAGATCAACTCGGTCAGGTTGCGATAGCCGACGGCGTTCATTACCAGCAGGCTGATCCGGCTCAGGGCATTGTCCGGATCCTTGTTCGACAGCCACAGGTCGGCGCCGCAGATCGGCTTGATCCCGGCCCCCATGGCGTTTTTATAGAATTTGACCAGGGAACACATGTTGTTCTGGTCGGTGACCGCGACGGCAGGCATGTTCATGCCGACCAGGGTCTTGACCAGCGGTTTGATCCGCACCAGACCGTCGACCAGGGAGTATTCAGTGTGCAGGCGTAGATGAACGAATGAAGCCGGCATAGTGATCCTGCGTTAAGTCATGAAAACAACAAGGCCCGGATTGTACCGGGCCTTGGTAGAAAAAATCAGCTTGAGATTAACTCTCGATCAGGCTTTCCCGAGCTTCGTAAGCGAGGCGTACCGGGGCAAACGAACGGCGGTGGATCGGGGTTGGCCCCAAGCGTGACAGCGCTTCCAGATGAACGGGTGTCGGGTAGCCTTTATGGCCGCCAATGCCGTAACCCGGATAGATCAATTCAAACGCGGCCATTTCACGGTCGCGGCTGACCTTGGCCAGAATCGACGCCGCAGCGATGGCCGGAACCTTGCCGTCGCCCTGCACCACCGCTTCGGCGCGCATCGGCAATTTCGGGCAACGGTTGCCGTCGATCATCGCCAGTTTCGGCTGGATGTGCAGCCCGGCGACGGCTCGCTGCATGGCCAGCATGGTGGCATGCAGGATGTTCAGTTCATCGATTTCTTCGACTTCGGCGCGAGCGATGCACCAGCTCAGGGCTTTTTCGCAGATCTCGTCGTAAAGCTTCTCGCGCCGGGCTTCGGTGAGCTTCTTCGAGTCGTTCAAACCGAGGATCGGTCGATTCGGATCGAGAATCACGGCAGCCGTGACCACCGCGCCACAGAGCGGACCCCGACCGACTTCGTCGACACCGGCAACCAATTCTTCAACTTCGGCGACCAAGGTGAAATCCAGCCCCATCTGCATGCTTGTCTTACTCATTGTACGTCGCCGATCAGGTTGAGCACGGCATCCGCCGCCTGGTTGGAGGCATCCAGACGCAGGGTCCGGTGAATTTCATCGAAGCCACGGGTTTGCTCTTCGCCACCCTCGATCAGCGGCGACAAGGTTTGGGCCAGCGCTTCGACCGTCGCATCGTCCTGCAGCAACTCGGGCACCAGCAGACGCTGGGCCAGCAGGTTCGGCAGGGACACGTAAGGGCTTTTCACCATCCGCTTGAGAATCCAGAACGTCAGCGGTGCCAGGCGGTAAGCCACCACCATCGGCCGCTTGTACAGCAAGGCCTCAAGCGTCGCCGTTCCGGAAGCGATCAATACCGCATCGCAGGCGGCCAGGGCCAGGTGCGATTTGCCATCGAGCAAGGTCAGCGGCAGATCGCGGCCGGCGAGCATTTCTTCGAGCTGCGCACGACGCTCAGGACTGGCGCACGGCATGACGAACCTGACGCCGGGGCGCAAGGCCCGCAGGCGCTGGGCGGTATCAAGAAACAGCGCACCGAGGCGGCCGACTTCACCGCCGCGACTGCCCGGCATCAGCGCGACCAGCGGCCCGTCAGGCAAGCCCAGCTCGGCACGAGCGGCGGCACGATCAGCCTGAAGCGGAATGGCGTCAGCCAGGGAGTGGCCGACGAACCGTACCGGCACACCCTTCTCTTCATAGAATCTGGCTTCAAACGGGAACAGCGTCAGCATCAGATCGCAGCCTTCGCGAATCTTCAGTACCCGCTTCTGCCGCCAGGCCCATACCGACGGGCTGACGTAATGCACGGTCTTGATCCCGGCCTGACGCAACTTGAGTTCGATATTGAGGTTGAAGTCCGGCGCATCGATACCGATGAACACGTCCGGCTTCGCAGCGATCAGGTCGGCAACCAGTTTCTTGCGCCGCGCCAGTAACTCGCGCAACCGGCCCAGCACTTCCACCAAGCCCATCACCGACAGGCGTTCCATCGGGAAATACGGGTTCAGGCCTTCGGCCTGCATCAGCGGACCACCGACACCGATGAATTCGACCGCCGGGTGACGTGCCTTGAGCGCACGCATGAGACCCGCGCCGAGAATGTCGCCGGAAGCTTCACCCGCTACCAGCGCAATACGCAGATTGGCCATGATTAGCGAGTGATGCCGCGGGTCGAAGACTGGATGGAGTCGCGGAACACGGCAACTTCCGGGAACTGGATCGAGGGTTCGGCCAGCTCGGCGAGTGCCTGCTCAACTGTCAGGCCCTGGCGGTAAACCACCTTGTAGGCGCGACGCAGGGCGTGGATCGCATCTTCGCTGAAACCGCGACGGCGCATGCCTTCGAAGTTCATGCTGCGAGCTTCGGCCGGGTTGCCGAACACCGTGACATATGCAGGAACGTCCTTGCCAATCGCCGTGCCCATGCCGGAAAAGCTGTGGGCGCCGATGTGGCAATACTGGTGGACCAGGGTAAAGCCAGAGAGGATCGCCCAATCTTCAACGTGCACGTGGCCAGCCAGCGCGGTGTTGTTGACCAGGATGCAATGGTTGCCGATGACGCTGTCGTGACCGATGTGCGCGTAAGCCATGATCAGGTTGTGATCACCCAGGGTCGTTTCCGAACGATCCTGAATGGTCCCACGGTGAATCGTCACGCCTTCGCGTATGACGTTGTGGTCACCGATCACCAGGCGGGTTTCCTCGCCTTTGTATTTCAGGTCAGGCGTGTCCTCACCTACCGAGGAAAACTGGTAGATGCGGTTGTACTTACCGATTCGGGTCGGGCCCTTGAGAATCACATGCGGCCCGATCACTGTCCCCTCGCCGATTTCCACACCTGCGCCGATGATCGACCATGGGCCGACCTCGACACCGTCGGCCAGAACAGCCGTCGGATCGATGATTGCACGAGGGTCAATCAAACTCATAGTTTGCGTTCCGCGCAGATGATTTCAGCAGAGCAGACCGGCTTGCCATCGACCGAAGCCTGGCATTCGAATTTCCAGATCTGACGCTTGCAGCTCAGGAACTTGGCTTCGAGGATCAACTGATCGCCCGGCAGCACTGGCTGGCGGAAACGCAGCTTGTCGGAACCGACGAAGTAGTAAAGCGTGCCATCGGCCGGCTTCACGTCGAGCATTTTGAAACCAAGGATCCCGGCAGCCTGAGCCATCGCTTCGATGATCAGAACGCCCGGCATGATTGGATGCGCAGGGAAGTGACCATTGAAGAACGGTTCGTTGATGCTGACATTCTTGTAGGCGCGAATGCGCTTGCCTTCCACATCCAGATCCACGACCCGGTCCACCAGCAGGAACGGGTAACGGTGAGGCAGGTATTCGCGAATCTCGTTGATGTCCATCATTTCGGGGGGAAGCCTATGTAAAGATTGGGAGCGCGCGACTGACGCACACTCCTCTAGCAAATCAAGGACGCAGTCTAGCGGCTGTGCACACTTGATATGGAAATGGTATCAGCCATCTGATGAAGCATTACCGCCAGGGGTCACTTCCCCTGTTTGCTTTTCCAGCTGTCGCAAACGTCGCGCGATGTCATCGAGCTGACGCAGACGTGCCGCGCTTTTGCGCCATTCGGCCGCTGGCTGCATCGCCGTGCCGGATGAATAGGCGCCTGGCTCGGTGATCGAGTGGGTCACCATGGTCATCCCGGTGATGAACACGTTGTCGCAAATATCGATATGCCCCACCAGCCCTACGCCACCGGCTAGCATGCAGTGCTTGCCGATCTTGGTGCTGCCGGAAATCCCCACGCACGCGGCCATGGCGGTGTGATCACCGACCTGGACGTTGTGGGCGATCTGAATCTGATTGTCGAGCTTCACACCGTTACCGATGATGGTATCGGCCAGCGCGCCACGGTCGATGGCGGTATTCACGCCGATCTCCACGTCATCGCCGATCAAGACCCCACCAATCTGGGCGATTTTCTGCCAGATGCCTTTCTCGTTGGCAAAACCGAAACCTTCACCACCCAGTACGGCACCGGACTGAATCACTACCCGCTTGCCGACACGTACGTCGTGATACAAGGTCACGCGCGGAGCCAGCCAGCCACCTTCGTCGATCACGCTACGGGCACCGATGAAGCAGTGCGCGCCAACGGTGGTACCGGCCGCAATACGCACGCCGCTTTCGATAACGGCAAAAGCACCGATACTCGCCGCAGGGTCAACCACCGCATCCGCCGCAATCACTGCTGTCGGGTGAATACCGGCAGCTGCTTTGGGTTTGGGATCGAACAGGTGAGAGATACGCGCGTAGGCAGCGTACGGATCAGGCACCACCAGTGTATTACCGGAAAAACCTTCGGCGTCAGCGGCTTTCAGCAACAGCGCTGCAGCCTGGCTGCCTGCCAGGTATTTACGATACTGGGGGTTTGCGAGAAAGCTCAACTGAGCTGGGCCAGCCTCCTGCAAGGTGGCTAGCCCAGTGATTTCTTTCTCCGGGTCGCCACGCAGTGTGGCGCCAAGGAACTCGGCCAATTGGCCGAGCTTTATAGTCGCGGTCATGGATTACTTCAGCTGATTCATGCGCTCGATAACCTGGCGCGTGATGTCGTACTGAGGCTTGACATCAATCACTGCACCACGCTCGAAGACCAGGTCAAAAGCACCTTTCTTGATGACTTCTTCCACAGCGCTATCCAGTTTCGGCTTGAGCTGCTTCAGCATTTCACGATCGGCAACAGCCTTGGCTTCGTTCAGTTCCTTGGACTGGAACTGGAAGTCACGAGCCTTTTGCTTGAACTCAAGCTCCAGACGCTCACGCTCGCCTTGCTGCATTTTGTCGCCACCCGCCATCAGACGATCCTGAATACCCTTGGCGCTGCTTTCCAGAGTCTTGAGCTTGGTCAGTTGCGGGCCGAACTTCTTCTCGGCATCCACGGCGTATTTCTTGGCCGCATCGGATTCCAGCAGGGCCATCTGATAGTTCAGAACGGCGATTTTCATGTCGGCAAATGCCGGACCTGCTACCAGTACGGAAGCCAGGAGAACCAATTGAGTCAACTTACGCACGATGTACTCCTACAAAATCCATTGTCGTTATCTTGGGTCAAACGCTTAGAACGTCTGACCGAGGGAGAATTGGAACACTTGAGTTTCAGCGTCATCCGGTTTCTTGACTGGCATGGCCAACGCAAAACTCAAAGGACCCAGTGCGGTGACCCATGTCACACCTACACCAACAGAACTGGCCATGTTGCTCAGGCTAATGTCGTTGCACTTGGTGTTGGACTTCGTGCCATCGGCGTTCACAGTATCGGAGCACGATGAGTCGAATACGTTACCCACATCCCAGAATACCGAGGTACGCAAGGAACGCTGATCCTTGACGAACGGCAGCGGGAACAGGACTTCAACACCACCCTGGATCAGGACGTTACCACCGAACGGTAGCGGATCCTGGTCCGGATCGACCGCGGTGCCTGGGTTCTTGCCGGTACTTGGCGTACTGCGAGGACCCAGAGTGCTGTCCTTGAAGCCACGAACCGAGTTGAAACCACCAGCATAGTAGTTTTCATAGAATGGCAAGCCGTCGGTCGAACCGTAGCCATCGCCATAACCCAATTCGGTATGCAGGCGCATGGTGTAGTTGTCGCTCAATGGCTGGAACAGCTGGCCCCGGTAGTCGAGCTTGAAGAACGACAGGTCGCTGCCCGGCGTCGTGGTTTCCAGCACGAGGCTCTGGGAATGACCACGTGTCGCGAGCACGCCCTTGTTCAAGGTGGACTCGGACCAACCGGCCGAAGCCTTGAAGTTCAGGTACTTGTCGCCTTCCTTGTCAACAAAGTCGAAGATCTCGTCAACGGTGTACACACCGGTCTTGATTTCGTCCTGCTGAGCCGTCAGACCGAAGGTCAGACGCGAAGTCTCGCTGATCGGGTAACCAACACTCACGCCTGCACCCAGGCTGTCTACGGAGTAGCTGGCTACGTCGACGTCGAGGTCATCGTAGTCGGTGGTGCGGTAGAAGGCGTTGTAACCCAGGCTCACGCCGTCAGCGGTCCAGTACGGGTCGACATAACCGAAGTTATAGCGGCTCTGGTATTCGCTGCGGGTCAAGCCGATACTGACCTTGTTACCGGTACCGAGGAAGTTGTTCTGGGTGATCGAGCCACCGAGGATCAGACCGGCACTCTGGGCGAAACCGACGCTGGCGGTAATCGAACCGGAGGCTTGCTCTTCAACGCTGTAGTTGACGTCAACCTGGTCATCGACACCTGGCACCGCTGGCGTTTCAACGTTGACTTCCTTGAAGAAGCCCAGACGCTCCAGACGGGTCTTGGATTGGTCGATCAGGTAGGTCGAAGCCCAGCCGCCTTCCATCTGACGCATTTCACGACGCAGCACTTCGTCCTCGGACTTGGTGTTGCCGCGGAAGTTGATTCGGTTCACGTAGGCACGCTTGCCCGGATCGACCGCGAAAGTGATGTCTACGGTGTGATCATCGTCGTGCGGCTGTGGCACGCCGTTGACGTTGGCGAAGGTATAACCTTCGTTACCCAGGCGACGGGTGATCAGTTCGGAAGTGGTGGTCATCAGCTTGCGCGAGAACACCTGGCCTTTCTGCACCAGCAGCAGGGACTTGACCTGGTCTTCGGGGACTTTCAGGTCACCGCTCAGCTTCACGTCACGAACGGTGTACTTGTCACCTTCGTTGATGTTGACGGTGATGTAGACGTGCTTCTTGTCCGGGGTGATGGACACCTGGGTCGAAGCGATATCCATGTTGATATAGCCACGGTCCAGGTAGTAGGAACGCAGACGCTCCAGGTCACCGGAAAGCTTTTCACGGGCGTACTTGTCATCGTTCTTGAAGAACGACAGCCAGTTGGTGGTCTTGAGTTCGAACAGGTCGATCAGGTCGTCATCAGGGAAGACCGTGTTACCCACCACGTTGATGTGCTGGATAGCCGCAACGGTGCCTTCGTTGATGTTGACCTTCAGGCCGACGCGGTTACGCGGCTGCGGCACCACTTCGGTGTCGACGGTAGCCGAGTAGCGACCCTGGGCCACGTACTGGCGCTGCAGTTCGTTACGCACGCCTTCGAGGGTGGCGCGCTGGAAGATTTCGCCTTCGGCCAGACCGGACTGTTTGAGGCCCTTCATCAGGTCTTCAGTGGAGATCGCCTTGTTACCTTCGATCTCGATACTGGCAACCGACGGACGCTCGACTACCGTGATGACAAGGACGTTGCCATCGCGGCCCAGCTGGATATCTTGAAAGAACCCGGTTTTGAACAGCGCACGAGTGGATTCCACCAGGCGACGATCATCCGCCTGTTCACCGACGTTCAACGGCAAAGCACCAAAGACGCTACCCGCGGAGACCCGCTGGAGGCCATTGACGCGAATATCAGAGATAGTGAAGGACTCGGCGTGAACTTCGGCGATCATCAATACGGTGAGAACCGCAGTTAGCAGCAGACGTTTCATGAAGTCCTTTCTTATTCCAACTGGCAATAAACAAACTGCCGCAAAATGCGGCAGATTCGCAATTCAGCGAAGTGTTACAGACGTCCCAGATCATTGACCAGAGCAAGCAACATCACTCCGACCACCAAACTGATACCGATCTGTATCCCCCAACCCTGCACCCGATCCGACAAGGGACGACCACGCGCCCACTCGATCAGATAAAACAACAAATGCCCCCCATCCAGCACAGGAATGGGCAGCAAATTCAGAACTCCCAGGCTAATACTCAGATAAGCAAGGAAATTCAGGAAATCAGCAACACCCGACTGGGCCGAAGCGCCCGCCACTTTAGCAATGGTTATCGGTCCACTCAAGTTTTTTACCGAGAGCTCGCCGAACAACATTTTCTTCAGTGAATCGAGGGTCAGCACGCTCATGGTCCAGGTGCGTCGAGCCCCCTCTCCAATCGCGGCCAAAGGCCCGTAGCTGACCTCGCGGATCATTTCCGGTGGCCAGTCGACCGCTTTCACCCCTGCCCCAAGGTATCCGCTGGGCGCCTTGCTCTCGCCACGGGCAGCCAGTGTCACCGGGACGTCGATTTGAGCACCATCGCGCTCAACCCGCAGCATGATTTTGGTATCAGGACGCATACGGACGGTGTCGACCACCTGCTGCCAGTCGTCCAGCGCCTTGCCATCCAGTGCCAGCAGACGGTCACCCATCTTCAGCCCGGCAGCTTGCGCCGGACCTTTCGGATCAAGCTCAGCCAGCACCGGCGGCAGTGCCGGGCGCCATGGTCGAATACCCAGCGAACGGATCGGATCCGGCTCGTCGGCGCCCTTCAACCACTCATCCAGCGCCAGCTCACGGGGCGACTCCATCGAAGAGCCCTGATCGCGAACCAGCACCTGCAGTGAACCGCTCTCGCCGAGGCGACGGACCAACTGCAAATTCACCGCTGCCCAGCCGGAAGTCGGCTCGCCGTCGATGGAAATGATCTCTTGACCCGCCGTCAGGCCGGCCTTGGCGGCGATGCTGCCGGATTCCACGGCACCAATGACCGGGCGCACCTGCTCGCTGCCGAGCATGGCCAACACCCAGAAAAACACCAACGCCAAGAGAAAGTTGGCAATCGGCCCGGCCGCCACGATAGCAATACGCTGACGAACGGATTTGCGATTGAAGGATTGATCGGCCTGATCCGCCGGAACTTCGCCTTCACGCTCGTCGAGCATTTTCACGTAGCCGCCCAGCGGGATGGCAGCCACCACGAACTCGGTGCCTTGTTTGTCGTGCCAGCGCAGCAGCGGCATGCCGAAGCCTACGGAAAAACGCAGCACTTTGACCCCACAGCGACGCGCGACCCAGAAGTGGCCGAACTCGTGGAAGGTAACCAGCACACCCAAAGCCACCAGGGTGCCGACAATCATATAGAGCGCGCTCATCTACTTTCTCCGCATTCCTATCCGGTGCTGCATGGGCCAACGCGTTGCAGCAACTTACCGCCCGTGACGACTCAACCATTGTTCGGCCAGCAGACGCGCTTTCGCATCCGCCGTGAACACTGCCTCGAGATCATCGACTGCTACCACAGGCTCAAGATTCAAGGTTTCCTCGATGATACTCGCGATTTCCAGGTAACGAACCCGTCCGTCGAGAAACGCGGCCACAGCCACTTCATTCGCCGCATTCAGCATGGCGGGAGCACTGTTGCCCGCTTCTGCCGCCTGCCGCGCCAGGCGCAGACAAGGAAAGCGCTCTTCATCCGGTGCCTGGAAGTCCAGACGCGCGATGGCAAACAGGTCCAGCGGCGGCACACCCGAATCGATCCGCTCCGGCCAGGCCAGTGCATTGGAGATTGGCGTACGCATATCCGGATTACCCAACTGGGCCAAAACCGAGCCATCAATGTAGTCGACCAGCGAATGAATCACGCTTTGCGGGTGAATCACCACCTCGACCTGGGACGGCTTGGCATCGAACAACCAGCAGGCCTCGATCAACTCAAGTCCTTTGTTCATCATGCTGGCCGAATCGACCGAAATCTTGCGCCCCATGGACCAATTAGGGTGAGCGCACGCCTGATCAGGTGAAACATGCGCCAACTCTGCCATGGGCGTCTGTCGGAATGGGCCACCAGAGGCCGTCAGTAAAATCCGACGCACGCCAACCGAGCTGAGACCACGAGCAAAGTCCACCGGCATGCACTGGAATATTGCGTTGTGCTCACTGTCGATCGGCAGCAGTACGGAGCCACTTTTGCGCACGGCCTGCATGAACAATGCACCGGACATGACCAGCGCTTCTTTGTTGGCGAGGAGGATTTTCTTGCCCGCCTCGACCGCTGCCAGAGTCGGCCGCAGACCTGCTGCGCCGACAATGGCCGCCATGACTGCATCCACTTCAGGATCGGCAGCGACCTGACACAAACCTTCCTCGCCCACCAGCACACGAGTCGAAAGGCCTGCCGCGCGCAAATCGTCCTGCAGGCTGCGCGCAGCCGCGGCTTGCGGCACGACAGCAAAGCGTGGCGTATGACGCACGCACAATGCCAGCAATTCACTCAATCGAGTGAATCCGCTCAATGCAAAGGCCTGATAGCGCTCGGGATGGCGAGCGATGACATCAAGGGTGCTCAAACCGATCGAGCCGGTCGCCCCCAGAACGGTAATCTGCTGGGGACGGCTCATGGTGCGGCCATCCACAACAGAACGGCGAATACCGGAATGGCGGCGGTCAGGCTGTCGATGCGATCCAGCACGCCGCCATGACCTGGCAGCAGATTGCTGCTGTCCTTGATCCCCGACTGGCGCTTGAACATGCTTTCGGTCAGGTCGCCGACAACCGAAATAAACACAATCACGGCCGCACCGATCAGGCCTTTGAACAGTTCGGCAACGGTCCAGTCACGAACAAAGCCGACGATTACGGTAATGACCAGGCTCAGGGCCAAGCCGCCGTAAACACCTTCCCAGCTCTTGCCAGGACTGACCTGCGGCGCCAGCTTGCGCTTGCCGAAAGCCCGACCGGAAAAGTACGCGCCAATATCGGCACCCCAGACCAGCACCATCACCGCCATGATCAGCCAGTTGCCCAAGGGCTGCTGCTTGATCTGCACCAGGCCTTGCCAGGCCGGCAGCAGGATCAGCAGACCGATCACCAGCTTGCAGACCGCGCTGGCCCAATGCTCGCTGGAGCGCGGATACGTCAGCACCAGATAGGTTGCAATCGCCCACCACAGCACTGAAGCACCCAGCACCCAAGGCGCAAGGCCGGGCAGGATGTACATGATAAACAGCATCAACGCGACGATGGCGGCATAGGCAACGCGAACAGGCTGAGCGGTGAAGCCCGCCAGACGCGCCCATTCCCAGGCACCGAGGGTCACGACCAGCCCGATGAACAGCGCAAAACCGGAGCCTTCCAGCAGGAAAAATCCGCCCAGGGCAATCGGCAACAGGATCAGCGCGGTGATGATTCGTTGTTTAAGCATTAAACCCGGGCTCCAGCCTCGACCTGCTCGCTCGTTTTACCGAAGCGACGCTGGCGGGATGCGAAATCGGCCAGCGCATTACGCATGGCATCGTGTTTGAAGTCCGGCCAGAACAGGTCGGAGAAGTACAACTCGGCGTAAGCCAGTTGCCACAGCAGGAAGTTGCTGATGCGATGCTCGCCGCCGGTGCGGATGCACAAGTCCGGCAACGGCAGATCGCCGGTCGCCAGGCAGGTTTGCAGCAAATCCGGGGTGATGTCTTCCGGACGCAGGTGCCCGGCCTGAACTTCCCGCGCCAGGCGCTGAGCGGCCTGCGCGATATCCCACTGGCCACCGTAGTTGGCAGCGATCTGCAGGACGAAACGGTTGGCGCCAGCGGTCATGTTCTCGGCTTCACGCATGGCTGCCTGAAGCTCCGGATGAAACCGCGAACGATCACCGATGATTCGCAAGCTGATGTTGTTGTCATTGAGGCGCTTGGCCTCACGACGCAATGCCTTGAAGAACAGATCCATCAAGGCACTGACCTCATCGGCCGGGCGCTGCCAGTTCTCACTGGAGAACGCGAACAGGGTCAATACCTCAACCCCTGACTCAGCACACACTTCGATGACTGCACGAACCGCATCGACACCCGCTTTATGCCCGGCGACACCCGGCATAAAGCGTTTTTTCGCCCAGCGATTATTACCATCCATGATGATCGCGACATGGCGCGGCACCGCGGAGGGCGCAATCTGCTTGGTCTTTTCCATGAAAAATCGACCCTTATACGGCCATCAGGTCTTTTTCTTTCTGCGCCAGGTTCGCGTCGATTTGAGCCACGTACTTCTTGGTCAGATCGTCGATCTCGCCAGTCGCACGACGCTCTTCGTCTTCGCTGATCTCTTTTTCCTTGACCAGATCCTTGAGCTGGCTGTTGGCATCACGACGGATGTTACGCACAGCAACACGGGCATCTTCTGCAACATCGCGAGCCTGCTTGGTGAAGCCCTTGCGGGTTTCTTCAGTCAGGGCCGGCATGGAGATCAGCAGTAACTCACCCAGGTTGGTCGGATTCAGGTTCAGGCCTGCGCTACCGATCGCCTTGTCGACGGCACCGAGCATGTTGCGCTCAAAGGCCACGACTTGCAGGGTACGGGCGTCTTTAACGGTGATGTTGGCGACTTGTTTGATCGGAGTGTCGGAACCGTAGTACGGCACCATCACACCTTCGAGAATGCTTGGGTGCGCCTGGCCGGTACGGATACGGCCGAAGTTGTGTGCCAGCGACTCCACGGATTTCTGCATGCGCTCTTGAGCGTCTTTCTTGATTTCGTTGATCATTGTTGAACTTCCTCGATCAGGGTTCCTTCGGCGCCGCCATGCACGATGTTCAGCAGGGCGCCGGGTTTGTTCATGTTAAATACGCGCAGCGGCATCTTGTGATCGCGGCACAGGCAAATGGCCGTCAGATCCATCACGCCCAGCTTGCGATCCAGCACTTCATCGTAGGTCAGATGATCGAACTTCTCGGCGTGCGGGTCTTTGAATGGATCAGCGGTGTAGACACCATCGACCTTGGTTGCCTTGAGTACGACATCAGCATCGATTTCGATTGCGCGCAGGCAGGCAGCCGAGTCCGTGGTGAAGAACGGGTTACCAGTACCGGCCGCGAAAATCACGACTTCCTTGGAGTTCAGGTGACGCATGGCTTTGCGGCGATCGTAGTGATCGGTCACACCTACCATGGAAATGGCCGACATCACGATGGCGGAGATATTGGCACGTTCAAGCGCGTCGCGCATGGCCAGAGCGTTCATCACAGTGGCCAGCATGCCCATGTGGTCGCCCGTTACCCGATCCATGCCGGCCGCGCTCAGCGCCGCACCGCGGAACAGGTTGCCACCGCCGATCACCAGACCGACCTGAACACCGATGCCAACCAGCTGGCCGACTTCCAATGCCATGCGATCCAGAACTTTCGGATCGATCCCGAACTCTTCCGAGCCCATCAGGGCCTCGCCGCTAAGTTTGAGTAGAATGCGTTTATAGCGAGCCTGATAACCACTGCCCTGCTGAGCCATTGCGAATCTCTCCTGCGGCGTATTTTAAAAAATTCTTTGCGAGCTGTTTTCAGCTGGCGTTCACTCTAGCTTGGCGCTGCTTCAGCGCCATCGGAACATGGCTTTGTAAGCCAGTTCCAAATGGAAACCAAATAAAAATTGGCAACCCATCTGAAAAGAGGCTGCGCGCGTGAGCGGGCAGCCTCTTCAGGGCGACAGTTAAAAAACCGTCTTATTGCTTGGCAGCAGCCAGTTGGGCAGCAACTTCTTCTGCGAAGTTGTCCACTGGCTTCTCGATGCCTTCGCCTACTTTGAAGTAGGTGAAGGAAACGATTTCAGCACCGGCTTTCTTGGCCAGAGCACCAACGGTGACTTCTGGGTTCATCACGAAAGCTTGCTCTACCAGGCTGGCTTCAGCCAGGAACTTGGTGATACGGCCAGCAATCATCTTCTCGACGATTTCAGCAGGCTTGCCTTTCATCTTGTCTTCGTTCAGGGACATGAAAACGCCCTTCTCGCGCTCGATGGCTTCTGGCGAAACCTGCGATGGCAGCAGGAACTCAGGGTTGCTTGCCGCCACGTGCATGGCGATCTCTTTGGCCAGCTGTACATCGCCGCCTTTGAGAACAACAGCAACACCGATCTTGTTACCGTGCAGGTAAGTACCGACCACGTCACCTTCAACGCGAACCAGGCGACGGATGTTGACGTTTTCGCCAACCTTGGCCACCAGGGCTTCACGAGCCGATTCCTGAGCGGCGATCAGCGGAGCTGCGTCGGTCAGTTTTTCGGCGAAGGCTTTTTCTACGCAGGCAGCAACGAAGTTTTTGAAGTCGTCTTGCAGGGCCAGGAAGTCGGTCTGCGAGTTCACTTCCAGCAGTACGGCCGACTTGTCGTCTGCCTTGATGGCGATAGCGCCTTCAGCGGCAACGTTGCCGGCTTTCTTGGCAGCCTTGATGGCGCCCGAAGCACGCATGTCATCAATGGCTTTTTCGATGTCGCCGCCAGCCTTGGTCAAGGCCTTTTTGCAGTCCATCATGCCTTCGCCAGTACGCTCGCGCAGTTCTTTGACCAACGCTGCAGTAATCTCTGCCATTTCAAAATTCCTCTTGGATAGGTTATCAACCATTCCACCCGATCGAACGGGCGTTCAATTCTTCCCGAACCACCCTTGTAAGCTGCTGCACGTTACAAATGCTGTAGCTGCGCCGCCGACAAATGGTTTTCGAGGTGGCAAAAAGGGGGCCAAGCCCCCTTTTTGCTTACTGAGTCAACGCCAGGGCGTCAATTACTCAGCTGCAGCTGCCGGAGCTTCTTCAACGAAAACTTCGGTGCCGCCAGAAACGTTGTTGCGACCACGGATAACAGCGTCAGCCATCGAACCCATGTACAGCTGGATAGCGCGGATGGCGTCATCGTTGCCTGGGATGATGTAGTCAACGCCTTCCGGGCTGCTGTTGGTATCGACTACGCCGATAACCGGGATGCCCAGCTTGTTGGCTTCGGTGATCGCGATGCGCTCGTGATCAACGTCGATAACGAACAGAGCGTCTGGCAGACCGCCCATGTCCTTGATACCACCCAGGGAACGATCCAGCTTTTCCAGGTCACGGGAGCGCATCAGCGCTTCTTTCTTGGTCAGCTTGGCGAAAGTACCGTCTTCGGCTTGAACTTCAAGGTCACGCAGACGCTTGATGGAAGCACGGATGGTTTTGAAGTTGGTCAGCATGCCGCCCAACCAGCGGTGATCGACGTACGGCGAACCGCAACGTGCTGCTTCTTCAGCAACGATCTTGCCAGCGGAACGCTTGGTGCCGACGAACAGAATCTTGTTTTTGCCCTGGGCCAGACGCTCTACGAAAGTCAGAGCTTCGTTGAACATTGGCAGGGTTTTTTCAAGGTTGATGATGTGGATCTTGTTACGCGCGCCGAAAATGTATTTACCCATTTTCGGGTTCCAGTAACGGGTCTGGTGACCGAAGTGCACACCGGCCTTCAGCATATCGCGCATGTTGACTTGGGACATGATAGTTCCTTAATAAGTCGGGTTTGGCCTCCACGTATCCCAATGACCAACCAGCAGCATCAGCTGAAGGCACCCAGGTCATCGTGTCGACACGTGTGTGGATTTAGGCTTTTCGGGGCATCCCCGGAAAGCGGCGCATTTTATATCACAGGGCAGGGAAAAACGGAACCCGGTTTCTGAAATCCCGGCGACCGGAATACTCCCTCCCTTGGAATCCGCCCAGAATGCACCATTCTATAGAGAGAAGCGATGCACAGAAGCGCGGATTTGCGTTGATCGTCTGATAGAATCGCGTTTTTCAGGGCTGCGAAGATCGATTGCGCAACGCCCTTTTCGTTATGAAAGCGCCATCGAGCGCAGAGAGAGCCTGTATGACCGTCACCCTCAAAACTCCCGAGGACATCGCAAAAATGCGCATCGCCGGCAAACTGGCCGCCGATGTGCTGGAAATGATTGCCGAACATGTCAAGCCGGGCGTTACCACCGATCAGTTGAACCAGATCTGCCACGACTACATCGTCAATGAGCAGAAAGCGATCCCTGCCCCGCTCAACTACAAGGGCTATCCGAAGTCGATCTGCACGTCGATCAACCATGTGGTCTGCCATGGCATCCCGAACGACAAGCCGCTGAAAGATGGCGATACCCTGAACATCGACGTGACGGTCATCAAGGACGGCTACCACGGCGACACCAGCCGCATGTTCCACGTCGGCAGCGTGCCGGTCTGGGCCGAGCGCCTGTCGCAAGTGACTCAGGAATGCATGTACAAGGCCATTGAGCTGGTCAAGCCCGGCTGCCGCCTGGGCGATATCGGTGAAGTGATCCAGAAGCACGCTGAGAAGAACGGTTTCTCGGTGGTTCGCGAGTTCTGTGGTCACGGTATCGGCAAGGTATTCCACGAAGAACCGCAGATCCTGCACTACGGCCGCGCTGGCACCGGCATGGAACTGAAGGCAGGCATGACTTTCACCATCGAGCCGATGATCAACCAGGGGCGCGCCGACACCAAAGTGCTGGGCGACGGCTGGACCGCGATCACCAAGGACCGCAAGCTGTCGGCACAGTGGGAACACACCCTGCTGGTGACCGAAACCGGTTACGAGATCTTTACCCTGCGCAGCGATGACACCATCCCCCGCATCTCGGCCTGATCCCGTTACCGAACCCAGCCTATAGAAAGGAAAGCCAATCGATGCCGCAGGTGGATCCCGAACTCTTCGACCGCGGCCAGTTCCAGGCTGAACTGGCCCTGAAGGCAAGCCCTATCGCTGCTTTCAAGAAGGCGATCCGCCAGGCCCGCGAAGTGCTCGATGCACGTTTTCGCAGTGGCCGGGATATCCGTCGACTGATCGAGGATCGCGCCTGGTTCGTCGATAACATCCTGCAAAAGGCCTGGGATCAATTCGACTGGAGTGAAGACGCCGATATCGCGCTGGTTGCGGTCGGCGGTTACGGTCGTGGCGAACTGCACCCGTATTCCGATATCGACCTGTTGATTTTGCTCGACAGCGCCGACCACGAAGTTTTCCGTGACTCCATCGAGCGTTTTCTAACGCTGCTGTGGGACATTGGCCTGGAAGTCGGCCAGAGCGTTCGCTCGGTGGACGAATGCGCTGTCGAGGCCCGCGCCGATCTGACCGTGGTGACCAACCTCATGGAAAGCCGGACCATTACCGGCCCGGAACATCTGCGTCAGCGCATGCTGGACGTCACCAGCACCGCACACATGTGGCCGAGCAAGGAGTTCTTCCTGGCCAAGCGCGCCGAGCAGAAAGCCCGCCACCACAAGTACAACGACACCGAATACAACCTGGAACCCAACGTCAAAGGCTCGCCCGGCGGGTTGCGCGATATCCAGACGATCCTGTGGTTCGCCCGTCGCGAGTACGGCACCCTGAACCTGCGGGCGCTGGCCGGGGAAGGTTTCCTGGTCGAAAGCGAGAACGCCCTGCTCGCCTCTTCCCAAGAATTCCTGTGGAAGGTGCGCTATGCGCTGCACATGCTTGCCGGTCGCTCCGAAGACCGCCTGCTGTTCGATCACCAGCGTGCCATTGCCGGGCTACTGGGATTTGAAGGTGACGATGCCAAGCAAGCCGTCGAAAACTTCATGCAGCAGTATTTCCGCGTGGTCATGAGCATTGCCCAGCTCAGCGACCTGATCATCCAGCACTTCGAGGAAGTCATCCTCGCGCCGGAGGACGAAGCGCCGCCGCAGCCGATCAACTCGCGCTTCCAGCTGCATGATGGCTACATCGAGGCGCGCAACGACAATGTGTTCCGCCGTACGCCGTTCGCCATGCTCGAGATCTTCGTGCTCATGGCCCAACAGCCGGAAATCAAAGGCGTACGTGCCGACACCATTCGCCTGCTGCGCGAGAATCGTCACCTGATCGACGATGACTTCCGCAACGACATCCGCAACACCAGCCTGTTCATCGAGCTGTTCAAGTGCAAGATCGGCATCCATCGCAACCTGCGCCGGATGAATCGCTACGGCATCCTTGGGCGTTATTTGCCGGAGTTCGGCTTCATCGTCGGACAGATGCAGCACGATCTGTTTCACATCTATACGGTCGATGCCCACACGCTGAACCTGATCAAACACTTGCGTAAGTTGCAGTACACCCAGGTGTCGGAAAAATTCCCGCTGGCCGCCAAGCTCATGGCCAAGCTGCCCAAGCCCGAGTTGATCTACATGGCGGGGCTGTACCACGACATCGGCAAGGGCCGGCACGGCGATCACTCGGAAATTGGCGCTGTGGACGCAGAGGCTTTCTGCCAGCGCCACCAGTTGCCGGTGTGGGACAGCCGCCTGATCGTCTGGCTGGTCCAGAACCACCTGGCGATGTCGACCACCGCCCAGCGCAAGGACTTGTCCGACCCGCAGGTGATTCACGACTTCGCCCAGACCGTCGGCGATGAAACCCGTCTCGACTACTTGTACGTGCTGACCGTCGCCGACATCAACGCCACCAACCCGACGCTATGGAATTCCTGGCGCGCCAGCCTGTTGCGCCAGCTCTACACCGAGACCAAGCGCGCCCTGCGTCGCGGCCTGGAGAATCCGGTGGATCGCGAAGAGCAGATTCGCCAGACCCAGAGCGCTGCCCTGGACATTCTGGTGCGCGGCGGTACCGATCCGGATGACGTCGAGCAGTTGTGGGCACAATTGGGCGATGACTATTTCCTGCGTCACACCGCCGGCGATGTCGCCTGGCACAGCGATGCGATCCTCCAGCAGCCGGCAGACGGCGGGCCGCTGGTGCTGATCAAGGAAACCACGCAACGGGAATTCGAGGGCGGTACGCAGATCTTCATCTATGCGCCGGACCAGCATGACTTCTTCGCCGTGACCGTGGCCGCGATGGACCAGCTCAACCTGAACATTCACGACGCCCGGGTCATCACATCCAGCAGCCAGTTCACCCTCGACACCTACATCGTGCTCGACACCGACGGCGACTCGATCGGTGACAATCCGGCACGGGTCAAACAGATCCGTGACGGCCTGACCGAAGCCCTGCGCAATCCTGACGACTATCCGACCATCATCCAGCGTCGGGTGCCGCGCCAGCTCAAGCATTTCGCCTTTGCGCCGCAGGTGACGATCCACAACGATGCTCAGCGCCCGGTGACCGTGCTGGAGCTGACAGCGCCCGACCGCCCCGGCCTGTTGGCGCGAATCGGTACGATCTTCCTGGAGTTCGACCTGTCGCTGCAGAACGCCAAGATCGCCACCCTCGGCGAGCGCGTGGAAGACGTGTTCTTTATCACCGACGCCAACAACCACCCGCTGTCCGATCCGCTGCTGTGCAGCCGGCTGCAGGATGCAATCGTCGAGCAGTTGAGCGTCAGCCACGAACCCGATATCAAACTGTCGCGCATCAGTATCTGACATAACAAATTTTCCCCTGTGGGAACGAGCCCGCTCTTTCCAGGAGCTGGCTTGCCAGCGATGGACTCAGTAACACCGCGATTAGCCGGCAAGCACGCGTTATCGTTAACGACCATCGCTGGCAAGCCAGCTCCCACAGGAAACAAAGGGTTGTCCACACCCCGCACCGAACGAGATCGACCGATGAACAACGCTCTGTCCCAGCTCCAGCCTTACCCGTTCGAAAAGCTCCGCGCCCTGCTCGGCAGCGTCACGCCAACCCCGGACAAGCGCCCTATCGCGCTGTCGATCGGCGAGCCGAAGCATCGTTCGCCAAGCTTCGTCGCCGAGGCCCTGGCCAGCAATCTGGAAAAGATGGCGGTGTACCCGACTACCCTTGGTATCCCGGAGCTGCGTGAGGCCATTGCCGCCTGGTGCGAGCGTCGATTCAACGTCCCGAGCGGCTGGCTCGACCCGGCGCGCAACGTGCTGCCGGTCAATGGCACCCGCGAGGCGCTGTTCGCCTTCACCCAGACTGTGGTTAACCGTGGCGATGACGCTTTGGTGGTCAGCCCGAACCCGTTCTATCAGATCTACGAAGGCGCCGCGTTTCTCGCCGGGGCCAAACCGCATTACCTGCCGTGCCTGGACGAGAACGGCTTCAATCCGGATTTCGACGCGGTCACGCCAGATATCTGGAAGCGCTGCCAGATCCTGTTCCTGTGCTCGCCGGGCAATCCGACCGGTGCGTTGATTCCCGTCGACACGCTGAAGAAGCTGATCGCCCTGGCTGACGAATATGACTTCGTGATCGCTGCCGACGAGTGCTACAGCGAACTGTACTTCGACGAACAAACCCCGCCGCCGGGGTTGCTCAGCGCCTGCGTGGAACTGGGCCGCAAGGACTTCAAGCGTTGCGTGGTGTTCCATAGCCTGTCCAAGCGTTCCAACTTGCCAGGCCTGCGTTCGGGCTTTGTCGCGGGTGATGCGGACATTCTCAAAGGCTTCCTGCTCTATCGCACGTACCACGGCTGCGCGATGCCGGTTCAGACGCAACTGGCCAGCGTTGCCGCGTGGAATGACGAAGTGCATGTACGCGCCAACCGTGCGTTGTATCGAGAGAAATACGATGCGGTGCTGGAGATTCTCAGTCCGGTGATGGATGTCCAGCGTCCGGACGGTGGTTTTTACTTGTGGCCGAATGTTGAAGGTGATGACGAAGCGTTCTGCCGTGATTTGTTCGTAGAAGAACATGTGACGGTGGTACCGGGATCCTACCTGTCGAGGGATGTCCAAGGCGCCAACCCAGGGGCCGGGCGCGTACGCATGGCGTTGGTTGCGCCTCTGGCAGAGTGTGTAGAGGCCGCCGAGCGTATTCGAGACTTCATTATTCGCCGAAAATAAACCTCATCTAATTTCAAACTAAGCCTGTTCGGTGCAACGCCGAGCGGGCTTGACTAAACATCAAGCAACAGCATTAGCCTGGCACAAGCCAAACTCATAAATTACGATTCAACCAACACCCAGCCAACAAACTAAAAGATCAGATCTTATATATTCAATATAAAAACCATCCGATGCACACACGCCACTATTTAAAAACAACAAACATGGAAGTTACTTATGACAACTGCAACGCCCTGCCTGATCAAGGCACCCTCTGACAACCAATTGTCTTATGAAGCGGCGGTCGGCGAAAATCCGGCTAATGGCCCTACTTACTCCGGACGCAATAAAAGGTCGGTGAGTGACCATACAAAATACTGGATGCCAGGAAGAACGTTGAAAATCGCCATAAGCGATTATCAGGACGGAGGTTTCGACATAGTAAAAAACGCCATTGAAAAATGGCTACCCTACGTTAACTTGAAATTTGAATTCATAGAGCTTCCTGACAACGATGAACTTTACGAGGGCGACATTCGGATTTACCTGACGCAGCTGGCCAATAGAATTGCATATTCAACCATCGGAACCGATGCACTCACAGTGCCTGCTTATTTGCACACGATGCAACTGGGGACGAACTACACCTCTACCGGTTATGAATCAGTTGTCCTCCACGAGTTCGGGCACGCCCTCGGATTTCTCCATGAGCACCAACACCCCGACGCCAATATTCCCTGGAATAGAGAATTCACTTATCAGCAATATGCTCTGGAACATGGGTGGTCCAGAGCGCAAGTTGACGGTGCTGTATTCCCTCTTCCACGCGATGCCAGCCAAACCTATGAACCCTATGATCGCTACTCGATCATGCATTACAACGTATTGAACATTTGCACCATCGGAGACTGGGAACAGCCAGAGAACCTGCAACTTAGTGATGGCGACAAAGCCGCGGCTCGCAAAGCTTATCCCTAAATACGTCACGCATGATTGAGTAGGCTGTCGCCGTTATTTCACCACACCCAAATTGGCTTCACTCAAATCCAGCTCCCCCAACACTTCCCGTAACACGTCATCACCAATCTGGTGATGACGACTGAGGTTATACAACGCCAGGCGCTGCGCCCGCAGCGCCTTCAATCGCAGACGCCGCTCCAGCAAATCCATCTGAAACGCCAGAGCCTGGGCTTCAGCGGAATCGTTAAATACCTCCAACTGATGGCGATACTCGGACATGATCCGCGCCTTCAGTTCTGCGGCCAGCGCTGACTGGGCGGCGTCCTGCGGGATTACCTCTTCTGTTTCCAACGCATGAATGGCTGCTTCAGCGGTTTTGCGCCAGGCATCGCGCACTTCATTGCGCCGCTTGTCATCGGAGCTGGCTTCGATGCCGCGCAGCAAGATCGGCAATGCGATGCATGCAACGATCAGCGACAACAGGATCACCCCGGCGGCTATGAAGATCAGCAGGTCGCGCTCCGGAAACACATCACCGCCCATCAACATCGGCACCGACATCACACCGGCCAGCGTTACAGCGCCGCGCACACCGCCGACTGTCAACAACCAACAGGATCGCGCGGTCGGTACCTGGGTCACTTCACCCTTGCCTCGCAGACGTCGGAGCAGCACCGACAAGCGCCAAATGCTCTGCACCCAGACGAAGCGCAGGGCCAGCAGCACCAGAAAAATCGCCACCACGTCCAGCCCGCGATACAGCAACGTCGGCCACAACGAGGTTTCGTGACTGGCCACGGCCTTGACGATATCCGGTAACTGCAAGCCCAGAAGCAGAAAGATCAGCCCGTTGAACGCGAACTCGAGCAATGACCAAACGCTGCGATTGAGCAGACGGGTGTTGGTCTGGCGCGGCAGCAGATCGAGCCAGCTCTGCATCATCCCCGCCGCCACCGCTGACAGAATGCCGGATGCGCCCACCCGTTCGGCCAGCACGTAGGCGGCAAACGGCAACAGCAACATGAACACCACGTGCGTGGCCGGATCGTCCCAGCCGCGGGCGATCATCCACGCGCGCAGGCGCCCGATCAGCCAGCTCAAGGCAACACCGATCGCCAGGCCGCCGACCGCGACCAGAACAAAAGTGACACTGGCATTGGCCAGCGAAAACACGCCGGTCACCGCAGCAGCCAGGGCAAACTTGAACGTCACCAGACCCGAGGCATCGTTCATCAACGCCTCGCCCTGCAAAATGTGCATCAACGGCGTCGGCAGGCGATTGCGGGCAATTGCAGAGACGGCGACCGCATCCGTCGGCGACAGCACGGCAGCCAGGGCAAACGCGACCGGGAGCGGCACACTCGGCAGCAGCCAGTGAATGAAATAGCCGGCGCCGACCACGGTGAACAGCACCAGCCCCACGGCCAGCGTCAGGATCGGCCCGCGAAGGTGCCAGAATGCACGTTTGGGCATGCGCCAGCCGTCGGAGAACAACAGCGGTGGCAGGAACAGAAACAGGAACAGTTCGGGGTCGAGGGCGACATGCAGGCCCAGGGTCGGCCAGGCGAGCAAGGCACCCGCGGCAATCTGCACCAGCGGCAATGGCAGCGGCACCACCCGTCCGATCAGGCGTGAAACACCGACCAGCATCAACAGAATCAGGACGGTATAAGCGGTTTGCATAAAGCGGAAATCTCAGACAATCGACAGCGTTGAACTGCCATATTAGCCGCTTAGGATGCTTCAGGCTGTTGTACCTATGTCGCAGTCCCTTTGTGGGAAATCGACCTCAAGCGCCGCGAAACCATCCGGTCATGGCATAATCCGACACCTTTTTTCTCCAGCACCTGTAAAGGGGGCAATTCCTTGACCGTTTCAAGCAAAACGTTGCACCTTTTCGGCATCAAAGCCTGCGACACCATGAAAAAGGCGCGCACCTGGCTCGATGAACACGCTGTCAGCTATGACTTCCATGATTACAAAGCGGTCGGCATCGACCGCGAACACCTGACCCAATGGTGCAACGAGCACGGCTGGGAAGTGGTGTTGAACCGTGCAGGCACGACCTTTCGCAAGCTCGACGACGAACGCAAAGCCGATCTCGACCAGTCGAAAGCCATTGAACTGATGCTCGCACAACCTTCGATGATCAAGCGCCCGGTGCTCGATTTCGGTGACCGAACCCTGATTGGCTTCAAGCCAGATATCTACGCGGCCGCACTCAAGTAAGCAGCCCGTTCAATTTGTTAGAGGTATCAACATGTCCACTACCCCATTCAGCCTGGCCTTTGGTGTCGGCACTCAAAACCGTCAAGGCGCATGGCTGGAAGTGTTTTACGCACAGCCACTGCTCAACCCGTCGGCGGAACTGGTCGCTGCCATCGCTCCGATCCTGGGCTACAGCGAAGGCAACCAGGCCATCACTTTCACCACCGCTCAGGCTTCGCAACTGGCCGAAGCCGTCAAAGGCGTCGACGCTGCACAGGCCGCCCTGCTGACCCGTCTGGCCGAAAGCCACAAGCCGCTGGTCGCCACCGTGCTGGCTGAAGACGCCCAACTGTCTTCGACCCCTGAGGCGTACCTCAAGCTGCACCTGTTGTCCCATCGCCTGGTCAAGCCGCACGGCCTGAACCTGGCCGGCATCTTCCCGTTGCTGCCGAACGTGGCCTGGACCAGCCAGGGCGCGATCGACCTGTCCGAACTGGCCGAGCATCAACTGGAAGCCCGCCTGCGTGGCGAGTTGCTGGAAGTGTTCTCGGTGGACAAGTTCCCGAAAATGACCGACTACGTGGTTCCGGCCGGCGTGCGTATCGCTGACGCCGCGCGTCTGCGTCTGGGCGCCTACGTGGGCGAAGGCACCACCGTGATGCACGAAGGCTTCATCAACTTCAACGCCGGCACCGAAGGTCCGGGCATGATCGAAGGCCGTGTGTCCGCTGGCGTATTCGTCGGCAAGGGCTCCGACCTGGGCGGCGGTTGCTCGACCATGGGCACCCTGTCGGGCGGCGGCAACATCGTGATCAAGGTTGGCGAAGGCTGCCTGATCGGCGCCAACGCCGGTATCGGCATCCCGTTGGGCGACCGCAATACCGTTGAGTCTGGCCTGTACGTCACCGCCGGTACCAAAGTGGCGCTACTGGACGAGAACAACAAGCTGGTCAAAGTGGTGAAGGCTCGTGAACTGGCTGGCCAGACCGACCTGCTGTTCCGTCGCAATTCGGAAACCGGTGCCGTGGAATGCAAAACCCACAAGTCGGCGATCGAACTGAACGAAGCGCTGCACGCTCACAACTAAGCGTCGCACGACCTCCTGTAGGAGCGAGCTTGCTCGCGATGGCACTCTCGAAATCGCCATCGCGAGCAAGCTCGCTCCTACACAGGGGGCTGGCGTACGTCCGCCCATGTTCACCAGGGCCCGATAGCATGATGATTCCCTCTCCCTGGCGCGCCGACTTTCCGGCCATCGCCGCCCTGCAACGGCAAGGCCAGACCTATCTGGACAACGCCGCCACCACGCAAAAACCTCAAGCCCTGCTGGATGCCCTGACGCATTACTACGCCAACGGCGCAGCCAACGTGCATCGGGCGCAACACCTGCCCGGCGCGCACGCTACCCAGGCCTTTGAGGACAGCCGCCGCAAAGTCGCGCAATGGCTCAATGCCGGTGACCGCGGACAGATTATCTTTACCCACGGCGCCACTTCCGCGCTGAATCTCCTGGCCTATGGCCTGGAACACTCATTCAATCCGGGCGATGAAATTGTCATCAGCGCCCTGGAGCATCACGCCAACCTGCTGCCGTGGCAGCAACTGGCGCTGCGCCGCGACCTGAAACTGGTGATTCTGCCACTGGATGCCGATGGCGTAATCGACCTCAAAGCCGCCGCGCAATTGATCGGCCCTCGCACGCGCTTGCTGGCGGTCAGTCAGCTATCCAACGTGATCGGCGCCTGGCAGCCTCTGCCCGAGTTGCTGGCGATGGCCAAGGCGTACAACGCATTGACCGTGATCGATGGCGCACAAGGCGTGGTCCATGGTCGCCATGACGTGCAGGCGCTGGGCTGTGATTTTTATGTATTTTCCAGCCACAAGCTCTACGGTCCCGACGGCCTCGGTGCCCTGTTCGGCCGCAACGAAGCGTTGCAACAGTTGCGGCCGTGGCAGTTCGGTGGCGAGATGGTGCTGGACGCTAACTACCACGACGCCCGCTTTCGCCCGGCCCCATTGGGCTTCGAGGCTGGAACACCGCCGATCGCCAGTGTGATCGGCCTGGGGGCAACCCTGGATTATCTCGCCGGACTCGATCAGGACGCCGTGTCTGCCCATGAAGCGGCGCTGCATGACTATTTGCTCAAAGGTCTTGAGGCACGCAACGGCATTCGCTTGCTCGGCAAGCCGCAACTGGCGCTGGCCAGTTTCACCATCGAGGGTGTGCATAACTCGGATCTGGCGCATTTGCTGACCGAGCAAGGCATCGCGGTGCGCGCCGGTCATCACTGCGCCATGCCGCTACTCAAAAGCTTCGAACTGGCCGGAGCGATCCGGGTTTCGTTGGCGCTCTACAATGATTCCGAAGATCTGGAGCGTTTCTTTGAGGCACTGGATCAGGCACTGGAGTTATTGCGATGAACCTGCCTGACGATGCCGTCACCGCACTCGAAACCTTTCAGGCCGCCACTGGTTGGGAACAGCGGGCACGGTTGTTGATGCAGTGGGGCGAACGTCTGCCTGCGTTGAGCGATGCGCAGATGTGTGAAGCCAACCGCGTGCACGGCTGTGAAAGCCAGGTGTGGCTGGTGGGCGAATTGCGCGATGGCCATTGGCAATTCAGCGCCAACAGCGATGCGCGGTTGATTCGTGGGCTAGTGGCGTTGCTGCTGGCGCGGGTCAATGGCTTGTCGGCGACTGAGTTGCAGCAGGTGGATCTACATGACTGGTTCAATCAATTGGGATTGGGGCGGCAGTTGTCGCAGTCGCGTAGTAATGGCCTGAATGCGGTGTTGCAGCGGATGCGTGAGTTAGCCTTCGCGGCTTCATGATGATTGTTCGGCGCCACACAATCCTGTAGGAGCCGGCTTGCTGGCGATCCAGACGCCGCGGTGTGTCAGGCATACCGTGTCGCCCGCATCGCCAGCCAGCCGGCTCATGCAGGGGAAGGGTTCAAGCTTGGGGTTTGACCCGCTCCGCCGGCCGTCGAACGCCTGCCACAATCTTGTCCACAGCCTTGGTCGCCGCGACCATGCCAAACGTCGCCGTCACCATCATCACCGCGCCAAAGCCACCGGCGCAGTCGAGCTTCACGCCATCGCCGACAAAACTCTTCTGCAAGCAAATGCTGCCGTCCGGTTTCGGATAGCGCAGTTGCTCGGTGGAGAACACGCACGGCACGCTGTAATGGCGGGTCACGGTGCGCGAGAAGCCATAGTCGCGACGCAGCGTGGAGCGCACTTTCGAGGCCAGCGGGTCATTGAACGTACGGTTGAGGTCGCACACCTGGATCAACGTCGGATCAATCTGCCCGCCCGCGCCGCCGGTGGTGATGATCTGGATCTTGCGGCGCTTGCACCAGGCGATCAGTGCCGCTTTCGCATTCACGCTATCGATGCAGTCGATCACGCAATCGATGTTCGGCGTGATGTATTCAGCCATGGTGTCGCGGGTCACGAAGTCCGGCACGGCGTGCACCGTGCAGTCCGGGTTGATGCCGCGCAAGCGCTCGGCCATCACCTCTACTTTTGGTTTTCCGACGGTGCTGTCCAGTGCGTGCAACTGACGGTTGGCGTTGCTGACGCAGACGTCGTCGAGGTCGAACAGCGAAATCTCGCCCACACCACATCGGGCCATGGCTTCCGCCGCCCAGGAACCGACGCCACCGACGCCGACGATCGCCACATGGGCGGCTTTCAGGCGCTGCAGGCCTTCGATGCCATACAAGCGGGCGATGCCAGCAAACCGCGGATCTTCTGTACTCATGACCATTACCCCAAAAACCGGCGCGCATTATAGGGCTTCGCGGCGCCAAGTTTTAAGTTTCCCGCTACAAGTGTAAGAACTTATGTGAAAGCACATTGCCCAATGTCCGGTATTTCCCTGTCCGGTGTACGTTCAGTGAAGCGCCAGTGTAGGATGCGCGCCCTTCTGCGGCCGCCGACCGTTCATTTGTTCCACAGTCTTTGGAACCTGAAATAGCTATGTCATCGCGTAAATTTGGACTCAACCTGGTGGTGGTGCTCGCCATCGCTGCCATGTTTACCGGCTTCTGGGCGTTGATCAATCGCCCGGTCACCGCTCCCAACTGGCCTGAACAAATCTCCGGCTTCTCGTATTCGCCGTTCCAGCAAGGCCAATTCCCCCAAAAAGAACAGTATCCGACCGACGATCAAATGCGTCGCGACCTGGAGATCATGAGCAAGCTGACGGACAACATCCGTACTTACTCGGTCGACGGGACGCTGGAGAACATCCCCAAACTGGCGGAAGAGTTCGGCCTGCGGGTAACGCTGGGGATCTGGATCAGCCCAGACCAGGAACGCAACGAACGGGAAATCACCCGCGCCATCGAAATCGCCAATTCCTCGCGCAGCGTGGTTCGCGTGGTGGTCGGTAACGAGGCAATCTTCCGCAAGGAAATCACCGCCCAGGAACTCAGTGTTCTGCTGGACCGCGTCCGTGCTGCCGTGAAAGTGCCGGTGACCACGTCCGAGCAGTGGCACGTCTGGGAAGAGCACCCGGAACTGGCCAAGCACGTCGACCTGATCGCCGCGCACGTTCTGCCGTACTGGGAGTTCGTTCCCATGGACAAGGCCGGGCAGTTCGTCCTCGACCGCGCCCGCGACCTGAAAAAGATGTTCCCGAAAAAACCGCTGCTGCTGTCCGAAGTGGGTTGGCCGAGCAACGGTCGCATGCGCGGTGGCGCCGATGCGTCGCCGGCGGATCAGGCGATCTACCTGCGTACGCTGGTCAACAAGCTCAACCGCCAGGGCTTCAACTACTTCGTGATCGAAGCGTTTGACCAGCCTTGGAAGGCCAGCGACGAAGGTTCCGTGGGCGCCTATTGGGGCGTGTTCAACGCCGCGCGCCAGCAGAAATTCAATTTCGAAGGCCCGGTAGTGGCGATTCCGCAATGGCGCGTGTTGGCCATCGGCTCCGTGGTGCTGGCGCTGCTGTCGCTGACCTTGCTGATGATCGACGGTTCGGCCCTGCGTCAACGTGGCCGGACCTTCCTGACATTTGTCGCGTTCCTGTGCGGTTCGGTGCTGGTGTGGATCGGTTATGACTACAGCCAGCAATACAGCACCTGGTTCAGCCTGACGGTTGGATTCTTGCTCGCCCTCGGTGCGCTCGGGGTGTTCATCGTGTTGCTCACCGAAGCCCATGAACTGGCAGAAGCCGTGTGGGTGCACAAACGCCGGCGCGAGTTCCTGCCGGTGGAAGGCGACTCCACGTACCGCCCGAAAGTCTCGATCCATGTGCCGTGCTACAACGAGCCGCCGGAGATGGTCAAACAGACCCTCAACGCCTTGGCCAACCTCGACTATCCGGACTTCGAAGTCTTGATCATCGACAACAACACCAAGGACCCGGCGGTCTGGGAACCGGTTCGCGACTATTGCGAAACCCTCGGCCCGCGCTTCAAGTTCTTCCACGTTGCGCCATTGGCCGGTTTCAAGGGCGGCGCGTTGAACTACCTGATTCCGCACACCGCTAAGGATGCCGAAGTGATCGCGGTGATCGACTCCGATTACTGCGTTCACCCGAACTGGCTCAAGCACATGGTGCCGCACTTCGCCGATCCGAAAATCGCCGTGGTGCAGTCGCCGCAGGACTATCGCGACCAGAACGAAAGCACCTTCAAAAAGCTCTGCTACGCGGAATACAAAGGCTTCTTCCACATCGGCATGGTCACCCGCAACGACCGTGACGCGATCATCCAGCACGGCACCATGACCATGACCCGTCGCTCAGTGCTCGAAGAACTCGGCTGGGCTGACTGGTGCATCTGTGAAGACGCCGAACTGGGCCTGCGCGTGTTCGAAAAAGGCTTGTCGGCGGCGTATTACCACGACAGCTACGGCAAGGGCCTGATGCCCGATACCTTTATCGACTTCAAGAAACAGCGCTTCCGCTGGGCCTACGGTGCGATTCAGATCATCAAGCGTCACACCGCCAGCCTGCTGCGCGGCAAGGACACCGAACTGACCCGTGGCCAGCGCTACCACTTCCTCGCGGGCTGGTTGCCGTGGGTGGCGGACGGCATGAACATCTTCTTCACCGTCGGTGCGCTATTGTGGTCGGCGGCGATGATCATCGTGCCGCAACGGGTCGATCCGCCGCTGCTGATTTTCGCGATCCCACCGTTGGCGCTGTTCGTGTTCAAGGTCGGCAAGATCATCTTCCTCTACCGCCGTGCGGTGGGCGTGAACCTCAAAGATGCGTTCTGCGCGGCACTGGCGGGGTTGGCGTTGTCGCACACCATCGCCAAAGCGGTGCTGTACGGCTTTTTCACCAGCAGCATTCCGTTCTTCCGCACGCCGAAAAATGCCGATAACCATGGCTTCTGGGTGGCGATTTCGGAAGCCCGCGAAGAGATGTTCATCATGATGCTGTTGTGGGGCGCGGCGCTGGGGATTTTCCTGGTGCAGGGTTTGCCGAGCAATGACATGCGCTTCTGGGTGACGATGTTGCTGGTGCAGTCGCTGCCGTACGTGGCGGCACTGATCATGGCGTTCCTGTCGTCGCTGCCGAAACCGGCATCCAGGGCTGAAACGGCACCTGCTGTCTAAATATGGGCGGATGCACTAAACGGCGGCCAATGGTCGCCGTTTTGCTTTAAGATAACCGCCATTTTGCGGGGCTTGGCGTGATATCCATCCCTGTGGAAGCCAGCCTGCTGGCTCCCACATTTAGTCCGCGCCCACATTCATGATTTCCGGAGTTTTCCATGACGGCCCACGCCGACCTTTCGCCGACCCTCCAACTCGCCATCGACCTGATCCGCCGCCCGTCCGTGACGCCGGTCGACGCCGATTGCCAGAAGCAGATGATGCAGCGCCTGGGCGATGCCGGTTTTGCACTCGAGCCGATGCGCATCGAAGATGTGGATAACTTCTGGGCCACCCACGGCAAACACGACGGCCCGGTGCTGTGCTTCGCCGGTCACACCGACGTAGTGCCGACCGGTCCGGTAGCCGCCTGGCAGATCGACCCGTTCAACGCGGTGATCGACGAACACGGCATGCTCTGCGGCCGTGGCGCGGCGGACATGAAAGGCAGCCTGGCGTCGATGACCGTGGCCGCCGAGCGCTTTGTCGCGGACTACCCGGATCACAAGGGCAAAGTCGCGTTCCTGATCACCAGCGACGAAGAAGGCCCGGCGCATCACGGCACCAAGGCTGTGGTTGAGCGTCTGGCGGCGCGCAAGGAGCGTCTGGACTGGTGCATCGTCGGCGAACCGTCGAGCACCACGCTGGTGGGCGACGTGGTCAAGAACGGTCGTCGCGGCTCCCTCGGCGCCAAGCTGACCGTGCGCGGCAAGCAAGGCCATGTGGCCTATCCGCACCTGGCGAAAAACCCGATCCACCTCGCTGCCCCGGCACTGGCCGAACTGGCCGCCGAGCACTGGGACCACGGCAACGACTTCTTCCCGCCGACCAGTTTCCAGATCTCCAACGTCAATTCCGGGACCGGCGCGACCAACGTGATTCCGGGTGACCTGGTGGCGGTGTTCAACTTCCGCTTTTCCACCGAGTCCACTGTTGAAGGCCTGCAAAAGCGCGTCGCCGACATCCTCGACAAACACGCCCTGGACTGGCATATCGACTGGGCGCTGTCCGGCCTGCCGTTCCTCACCGAACCAGGCGCACTGCTCGACGCAGTGTCGTCGAGCATCAAGGACATCACTGGCCGTGAGACCAAGGCGTCTACCAGCGGTGGCACTTCCGACGGGCGTTTTATTGCGACGATGGGCACGCAAGTGGTTGAACTGGGGCCGGTCAACGCGACCATCCACCAGGTCAACGAGCGGGTATTGGCGGCCGACCTCGATGTGCTGACCGAAATCTACTATCAGACCCTGATCAAGTTGCTCGCCTGATGCTCGCGTGTCCGATCTGCAGCGAACCGCTCAATGCGGTGGACAACGGCGTGGCCTGCCCCGCCGGGCATCGTTTCGACCGCGCGCGTCAGGGTTACCTGAACCTGTTGCCAGTGCAGCACAAGAACAGCCGTGACCCCGGGGATAACCAGGCGATGGTCGAAGCCCGCCGTGACTTCCTGAACGCCGGGCACTACGCGCCGGTGGCCAAGCGTCTGGCGGAGCTGGCAGCGAGCTATGCGCCGCAACGCTGGCTCGACATTGGTTGTGGCGAGGGTTACTACACCGCGCAAATCGCCGATGCCTTGCCGGATGCCGAAGGCTACGCCCTGGACATTTCCCGCGAAGCAGTCAAACGCGCCTGCAAACGCAATCCGAAACTGACCTGGTTGATCGCCAGCATGGCACGGGTGCCGTTGGCTTCCGGTAGCTGCCAGTTTCTGGCCAGCGTCTTCAGCCCGCTGGACTGGGATGAAGCGAAACGCCTGCTCAGCCCCGGCGGCGGCCTGATGAAAGTTGGACCGACCAGCGGCCACCTGATGGAATTGCGTGAGCGGCTGTACGACGAAGTCCGTGAATACATTGACGACAAGCACCTGGACCTGGTGCCGGAAGGCATGACGCTGGCGCACAGCGAGACGCTGACGTTCAAGCTGACGCTGGTCAGTGGCCAGGACCGCGCCAACCTGTTGGCGATGACACCCCACGGCTGGCGCGCCAGTGCCGAGCGTCGTGCGGCGGTGATCGAGCAGGCCGAGCCGTTCGAGACCACCGTATCGATGCGCTACGATTACTTCGTTCTTCAATAACCCTTTGGCCTCGGGCACGTGCCCGGGGCCGGCTAAATCCGCGAATGGATTTTTCAGACACGCAGTGAGGACATCCATGCGCCAACCCGATATCGAGATTTACCTGAAAGACGCCGACGTCGACCACAAAGCCATCTCGGCCTGGCTCGGTGCCGCATTGGGCCCGTGCACCGACTGGGTCCAGAAAGGCCAGACCTACAAATGCAAGGCCGGCAACGTGCCGGTGACCTGGTTACCGAAAGCCGTAGGAAAGTGGAACAGCCTGTACCTGGAAAGCGACCAGACGCCGTGGGAAGACGACATCGCCTGCGCCCGCGCTGCGTTTGCCGCACTGAACGTCGAAGTGCGTTGCGCGCCGGGCAGCTGGGTCGAGGAAGAAGGTGAAGAGACGGCGGATCGCTGGATTCGCATCAGCGCCGATGGTGAAGAAGAGATCACCTGGAAAACCGCGTAATCCGAGAGCAACTCAAACCTGTAGGAGCCGGCTTGCTGGCGATCATGACGACGCCGTCTGCCTGACACTTCGTCATCGCTGGCAAGCCAGCTCCTACAAGGTCTTCTTACAAGCCGACGACGTCTTCGGCCTGCAAACCCTTCTCTCCCGTTACCACCGCATATTCAACCTGCTGGCCTTCGGTCAGCGAACGGTGGCCTTCACCGCGAATCGCGCGGTAATGCACGAACACGTCCACCCCGTCCTCGCGTTGAATAAAGCCGTAGCCCTTGGCGTCGTTGAACCACTTCACATTGCCGGTTTCGCGCGTAGCCATGTCAGTACCCCCTTGTTTTTATTTTGAGCGGCCGAGTATATGACAGGTACAGAAACTCTCAACTACAGATTGGTTGACTGCTTTTTTGCCGATTTTCGACGAATCCGGCACACTATCGCCCTCCCGAGCAAACGCTCGGTTTTATTCACTCATGCAGAAGCCGTATGACCCGCTCCCCGTTCCGCCGTCTTGTGTTTGGCACCCTGCGCCGACTGTTGTATCTCTGGGTTCGCTCGGAAACGATCAACCAGTCGTCGTTCACCCTCAACCTCGACCGCAGTCGTCCGGTGTTCTACGTCCTGCAAAACCCTTCGCTGACCGACCTTGCGGTGGTCGACACCGAATGCACCAAGGCCGGCCTGCCTCGCCCGGTGCTGCCGGTATCGGTGGGCAATCTGCTGGAACCGGCCGCGTTCTTTTACCTGACTCCCGATCCCGACTGGCTTGGCCGTCAGGACAAGCGCGGCGCACCGCCGACCCTGACCCGGCTGGTCAGCGCCTTGAGCCAGAACGCCGCCGAAGACGCGCAGATCATTCCGGTCAGCGTGTTCTGGGGCCAGTCGCCCGACAGCGAATCGAGTCCGTGGAAACTGTTGTTCGCCGACAGCTGGGCCGTCACCGGCCGCTTGCGTCGCCTGCTCAGCATCATCGTACTGGGGCGCAAGACCCGCGTGCAGTTCTCCGCGCCGATTCACTTGCGCGAACTGATCGAGCACAACAAGGGCCACGAGCGCACCGTGCGCATGGCCCAGCGCATCCTGCGGGTGCACTTTCGCAACCTGAAAGCCGCCGTCATTGGCCCGGACATTTCCCACCGGCGCAACCTGGTCAAAGGCCTGCTCAATCAGCCATTGGTCAAGCAAGCGATCCTCGATGAAGCCGAGCGCGAGAACATCTCGCCGGAGAAAGCCAAGGCCCAGGCCCTGCGCTATGGCAACGAGATCGCCTCGGACTACACCTACACGGCCATCCGTTTCCTCGAAGTGGTGCTGAGCTGGTTCTGGAACAAGATCTACGACGGCATCAAGGTCAACCACATCGAAGGCGTGCAGAAGGTCGCCCAGGGTCACGAAGTGATCTATGTGCCGTGCCACCGCAGCCACATCGACTATCTGCTGCTGTCCTATCTGCTGTTCCGCAACGGCCTGACCCCACCGCACATCGCCGCCGGGATCAACCTGAACATGCCGGTGATCGGCAGCCTGCTACGCCGTGGCGGCGCGTTCTTCATGCGCCGCACGTTCAAGGGCAACCCGCTCTACACCTCGGTGTTCAACGAATACCTGCATACCCTGTTCACCAAAGGCTTCCCGGTGGAGTACTTCGTCGAGGGCGGCCGTTCGCGCACCGGGCGCATGCTGCAACCGAAAACCGGGATGCTGGCGATCACCCTGCGCAGCTTCCTGCGTTCGTCTCGCATGCCCATTGTGTTCGTGCCGGTGTACATCGGTTACGAGCGTGTGCTGGAGGGCCGGACGTATCTCGGCGAACTGCGCGGTGCGACCAAGAAGAAAGAATCGATCTTCGACATCTTCAAAGTCATCGGCGCGCTCAAGCAGCGCTTTGGCCAAGTGGCGGTGAACTTCGGCGAGCCAATCAAACTGGCCGAATTCCTCGACAGTGAGCAGCCGGACTGGCGCCAACAGGAGCTCGGTCCGCAATTCAAACCGGCCTGGCTCAACGAAACCACCAACCGCCTTGGCGAGAAAGTCGCACAGCATCTCAACGAGGCGGCGGCAATCAACCCGGTCAACCTCGTCGCGCTGGCGCTGCTGTCCACCAGCCGCCTGGCCCTGGATGATCGCGCGATGGCGCGGGTGCTGGACCTGTATCTGGCGCTGTTGCGCAAGGTGCCGTACTCACCGCACACCACGTTGCCGGAAGGCGACGGCCGCGCGTTGATCGAGCACGTCAAGGACATGGACTTGCTGTCCGAGCAGAGCGATGCGTTGGGCAAGATTCTGTATCTGGATGAGCAGAACGCCGTCCTGATGACCTACTACCGCAACAACGTGCTGCACATTTTCGCGCTGCCGGCGCTGCTGGCGAGCTTCTTCCAGAGTGCGTCGCGCATGAGCCGCGAGCAGATCCTGCGCTACACCCGCGCGCTGTATCCGTACCTGCAGGCGGAGCTGTTCATTCGCTGGTCGCTGGATGAGCTCGACGCGGTGATCGATCAATGGCTGGAAGCGTTCGTCGAGCAAGGCCTGCTGCGTTTCGAGAACAACGTCTACCTGCGTCCGGCACCGAGTTCGCGGCATTTCGTGTTGCTGACGCTGTTGTCGAAAAGCATCGCCCAGACCTTGCAGCGCTTCTACATGACCGTGTCCCTGCTGCTCAACAGTGGCCAGAACAGCATCAGCGCCGAAGAGCTGGAAGACCTGTGCACGGTCATGGCCCAGCGCCTGTCGATCCTGCATGGTTTGAACGCCCCGGAGTTCTTCGACAAGAGCCTGTTCCGCCACTTCATCCAGACCCTGCTCGATCTCGACGTGCTCAAGCGCGATGAAGCCGGCAAACTGAGCTATCACGAACTGCTTGGCGAACTGGCGGAAGGCGCAGCTAAACGGGTACTGCCAGCGGAGATTCGCTTGTCGATCCGGCAGGTGGCGTTGCATCGCAGTGAAGATGCGGCGGACCAGCCTGTCGTGCAGCCCGAGCCCTGACGCAAAAACATGTGGGAGCAAGCCTGCGCCCATTTTGAAAGGAGTTCTCCAGTGAAAAAACTTTCGCTATTGGCCATGACTGCTCTACTGGGAGCCTGCCAATCCATGCAGCCTGCGCCTAAAGCCAGCCTCGATGGCGAGGTGTTCTACCTGCAACGCATCGCCCTGCCACCGAACGCGACCCTCAGCGTCAGCCTGCAGGACATCTCACTCGCCGACGCCCCGGCGAAGGTCATCGACGAACAACGAGGCCCGGTAAAAGGTCAGGTACCATTGGCGTTCCATCTCAGCTACGACCCGCTGAAGATAGAACCTGACCACCGTTACTCAGTGAGTGCCCGCATTGAAGTCGACGGCCAACTGATGTTTATTACCACCGAAAATCACGCCGTGCGACTGGACGGTTCCGACCCACAACCCGTGAAGGTCCGCGTCGATCCGGCCCGCTAAGTGTTTTCGAAAAAGGAAGTTGCCATGTTCCGCCCTACCCTCCGTTTCGCCGGCCTGTGTGCAGGTTTGATGATCTCCGCCAGCGCCCTGGCGCTGTCCCTTGGCGACCTGTCACAGAAAGACGCCACCGGCGGACTCAAGGACGCCCTGACCCAAGGCGCGCAACTGGCCGTGAAACAACTCGGCACCCCGGGCGGTTTCAGCAACAACCCGGACGTGAAAATCGAACTGCCGGGCAAGCTGGGCAAGGTCGCCAGCAAAATGAAACAGTTCGGCATGGGCGATCAGGTCGATCAGTTGGAAACCAGCATGAACAAAGCGGCGGAAACCGCTGTGACCCAGGCCCAGCCGATCCTCGTGGATGCGGTAAAGAAAATGTCCGTGGAAGACGCCAAGGGCATCCTCAGCGGCGGCAACGATTCGGCTACGCAATACCTGAACAAAACCAGCCGCGAACAGATCCGCGCCAAGTTCCTGCCGATCGTCAAGCAGGCCACCGACCAGGTGGGCCTGGCCAAGCAGTACAACTCGTTCGCCGGGCAAGCCGCAACCATGGGCGTGATCGATACCAAGAACGCCAACATCGAAAGCTACGTCACCGAACAGGCGTTGAATGGCTTGTTCGAAATGATCGGCAAACAGGAAGAAACCATCCGCCAGAACCCGGCGGCTGCAGCGACCAGTTTGGCGAAGAAGGTGTTTGGTACGCTCTGAGCCGCCCCCCAAAACCTGTGGGAGCAGTCTTGCTCCCACAGGTTCAGGCCGCTGATACGGGTCTTAGAAAGAACACCCACTCGCGGCCCATCTTGCGTTTCTCGAACAGCTTCAATGCGACCAGCCCATTCAGCGTGGCTGATGCAGTGTTGTAAGAGCAACCCAGGTTTTCCTTCACATTGACCGCCGTGAACTCCTTGGCCATTCCGCTCTTGGCCACCTGAAACAATGCCCGCTGTTTCTCGGTGAGCTGGTCGAGAAATCCACTTTCACGCAACCAGCAATCAAATTGCTGCGTATCGTCCAGCCTTTTGCGATACGTCCCGATGAAACTGTCCACAGCCCGTAACACCACCGAACACTGGAAATCGATGAAGTACGACAGATCCAGATCATCCGCCTCGGTATTCAAATAAGAGCGACCGTACTTCAACGGCGCATTGCGCAACAAAACACTGATGGCGATGTAACGAAACGCCGAGTATTCATTTTTGAACATGAACCAATAGAACAACGCCCGTGCCACCCGACCGTTACCGTCACGAAAAGGATGCTCGTAGCCCAAGACAAAATGCAGCGAGATGGCTTTGATCAATGGATGAAGGTAGTCCGCCTGATGAGGGTTGCCATGGGGTTGGTTGAACCACGTCGCCAGCCTCTGCAAGCGTGACACCAGCCCTGTTGCAGGTGGTGGCGAATGCACCGTGTTGCCATCGCCGTCCTGAACGACGACATCATCGTTGGTCCTGAAGGCTCCGGGCGAATACAGCGAATCGTCAATTCCCTCGACGCCAACTCGATGCATGGCTGCAATCAGCTCAATGCTCAGTGGCTCATAACGCTGCTCCCAAGCGAAGTTCATCATCTTGAAGTTGCCGATGACCATTCGCTCATCCGGCGTGCGCGGAGCGCGATGGCGCTTAAGCATGTCCTTGGCCACCCGCGTCGTGGTGGACGCACCTTCGAGCTGGCTGCTGCTGATGGCTTCGTCTTCGATCAGATCATTTAGCAAATAGCTGAAATGCGCGCGCTCGCCAATCTGGCCGGTCATGTACTCCAGCACGGCGGTTGTCGCCTGGCGATCCACTGCGCAAATGGCTTTTTGCGCCAGCGGCGTGAGCATGAATTTCAGCCAGCGCGCCGGCTCACCCAATGGCAAAAGGCTCGAATACTGTGCAGTCCGCGCTTTCTTGACCAAGGCCCAGCACAGGTTCGCATCCAGCCCAGGCGCCCAGCGGTAGCGCAATGAATCGAACGGCAGGTAACGCCCCTGATCATCCAGGGGCTTGAGCAAAGCGAGGTATTGCGAAAGGCGTTCCTTGTGGGGTGATCGCAACAGCCGATCAAACACCGGATCTGAGCCGCCTTTCAATGTGGGTGGGTTTTTCATGGTGCTGTCTCAAACATGCGCAAAACCGGGCACTGAGTACAACAGCTGAGCTTTTTAGCCTCAATATCAGACGGGTCCGAGATTGATGTAGGAACAGTGAAAATCGGCTCAAAGATCAGACCGACTCCTTCCTGACCCGAAACCAGGCCGCATACAACGCCGGCAAAAACAGCAGCGTCAACGCCGTAGCAACAATCAACCCCCCCATGATCGCCACCGCCATCGGCCCGAAAAACACGCTGCGCGACAGCGGAATCATCGCCAAAACCGCCGCCAGCGCTGTCAACACGATGGGCCGGAACCGCCGCACCGTCGCCTCGATAATCGCCTGCCAAGGCTTGAGCCCCGCCGCGATATCCTGCTCGATCTGATCCACCAGAATCACTGAGTTACGCATGATCATCCCGGACAACGCGATGGTCCCGAGCATCGCGACAAAACCGAACGGCTGACGGAACACCATCAAGAACAGCGTCACCCCGATCAGCCCCAACGGCGCCGTCAGAAACACCATCGCCGTGCGCGAGAAGCTGCGCAATTGCAGCATCAGCAAGGTCAGCACCACCACGATGAACAACGGCACGCCCGCCTTCACCGAGTTCTGCCCACGGGCCGAATCCTCGACGGTGCCACCCACATCCAGCAAGTAGCCATCGGGCAATTCAGCACGAATCGGATCGAGTGTCGGCATGATCTGCTGCACCAGCGTCGCCGGTTGCTCCTTGCCATAAATATCGGCACGAACGGTGACGTTCGGCAGGCGGTTGCGATGCCAGATCACCCCCTCTTCAAAGCCGTACTCCAGCGTCGCAATCTGCGACAGCGCCACGCTGCGACCGTTGTCGGTCGGTACCGCCAGGCTTGGCAGCAACGACAACTCGGTGCGCTCATGCAAGGTGCCGCGCAGCAGGATCTCGATCAATTCGTTGTCTTCGCGATACTGGCTGACGCTGGAACCGGTCAGCGAGCTTTGCAGGAACTTCGACAGGTTCGCCGTGCTCACGCCGAGCGCCCGGGCGCGGTCCTGATCGATGTTCAGGTAGACGACTTTGCTCGGCTCTTCCCAATCCAGGTGGACGTTGGACACGTGCGGGTTCTCGCGAACCTTCGTCGCGACTTTTCGCGCCAGCGCCCGGACTTCCTCGATGTGTTCACCCGTGACCCGGAACTGCACCGGATAGCCAACCGGCGGGCCGTTTTCCAGACGCGTCACCCGTGAGCGCAAGGCCGGGAATTGCTCGTTGAGCGTTGCGATCAGCCAGGTGCGCAGGCTTTCGCGCTCCTCGATGGTTTTCGCCAACACGACAAACTGGGCGAAGCTCGCCGCAGGCAGTTGCTGATCCAGCGGCAGGTAGAAACGCGGCGAACCGGTGCCAACGTAAGCGACGTAATTGTCGATCCCGGCCTTGTCCTTGAGCAGTACTTCAAGGCGCTTGACCTCATCGGCGGTGTTGCTCAGAGAAGCGCCTTCGGCCAGTTTCAGGTCGACCATCAGTTCCAGGCGGCCGGATGCCGGGAAGAACTGTTGCGGTACGAAGCGGAACAGCACGATGGAGGCAATGAACAGCACAACGGTCGCCGTGATCACGGTTTTGCGCCAACGGACGCACCATTCCACCAGCCGCCGAACGCGCTGATAAAACGGTGTAGCGTAGGGATCGGGCTGCCCGGCACCGTGTTTGGCGGCGTGAATTTTCGCCAGATCCGGCAGCAGTTTTTCCCCCAGATAAGGCACAAACAATACCGCCGCCACCCACGATGCCAACAGCGCGATGGTCACCACCTCGAAGATCGAGCGGGTGTATTCGCCAGTGCCCGACTGCGCCGTGGCAATCGGCAGGAAACCGGCCGCCGTGATCAGCGTGCCGGTGAGCATCGGGAACGCAGTGCTGGTCCAGGCGTAGCTCGCGGCTTTGATCCGGTCGAAGCCCTGCTCCATTTTGATCGCCATCATTTCCACGGCGATGATCGCGTCGTCCACCAGCAAGCCCAGGGCCAACACCAGCGCACCGAGGGAAATCTTGTGCAGACCGATGCCCAGGTAATACATGCAGGCGAAGGTCATCGCCAACACCAGCGGAATCGCCAGCGCCACCACCATCCCGGTGCGCACACCAAGGGAGAAGAAGCTCACCAGCAGCACGATAGCCAGCGCTTCCACCAGAACCTGGACGAACTCGCCGACACCGGTTTTCACAGCGGCGGGCTGATCGGACACCTTGCGCAATTGCATCCCGGCCGGGAGGTTTTTCTGGATGCGGTCGAACTCCACTTCCAGTGCCTTGCCCAGCACAAGGATGTCGCCGCCGTCCTTCATCGCTACCGCAAGTCCAATGGCGTTCTCAGCCATGAAGCGCATGCGCGGTGCCGGCGGATCGTTGAACCCACGGCGCACGTCAGCCACATCGGAGATGCGGAAGGTCCGATCACCGACCCGTATCGGAAAGTTTTTTATCTCATCGACTGTCTGAAAATTCCCCGAGACTCGTAGCTGCAATCGCTCGCTGCTGGTTTCGAAGAAGCCAGCGGTGGACACCGCGTTCTGTTCTTCAAGCGCCTGCTGCACCGCCGCCAACGGCAAGCCGAGGGTGGCGAGTTTGACGTTGGAGAGTTCGATCCAGATCTTTTCGTCCTGCAGCCCGAGCAGTTCGACCTTGCCCACATCCTTGACCCGTTGCAGCTGGATCTGGATGCGGTCGGCGTAATCCTTGAGCACGGCGTAGTCGAAACCATCGCCGGTGAGGGCGTAGATGTTGCCGAAGGTAGTGCCGAATTCATCGTTGAAAAACGGCCCTTGAATTCCCGGCGGCAAAGTATGGCGGATGTCGCTGACCTTCTTGCGCACCTGATACCAGAGTTCCGGGATGTCCACCGAGTGCATGGAGTCGCGGGCAATGAACGTCACCTGGGACTCGCCCGGGCGGGAGAACGAAACGATGCGGTCGTACTCACCGGTTTCCATCAGCTTCTTTTCAATGCGCTCGGTGACCTGGCGCGAGACTTCCTGCGCGGTCGCCCCCGGCCAGTTGGTGCGGATCACCATGGCCTTGAAGGTGAACGGCGGGTCTTCGCTTTGGCCGAGTTTGGTGTAGGACAGTGCGCCAACGATCGCCAGCAAGAGCATCAGGAACAGTACGATCTGGCGGTTGCGCAGCGCCCAGGCGGAAAGATTGAAACCCATCGGGGATTACTCCTTGTCGGCCAGATTGACCACGCGGTTGGAGCGATCCACCGGGCGCACTTGTTGCCCGTCGAGAAGCACATGGACGCCGGCGGCCACTACCCAGTCGCTGGCGTTGAGGCCTTCGAGCACCGGCACGGTTTTCTCACCGAAGGCACCGACCCGCACCGGGGTCCTCTTAAGGGTGTTGTTGGCGCTGACGACCCAGACATAAGTCACGCCGTTTTCCGCCGTCAGTGCAGAAAGCGGCACTGACAACGGCACCGCTTCGGCTGTCTGCACGAACACCCGGGCGCTCTGGCCAAGTTCGGCCGCCACCTTGCCACCGGTGAACGCGATGCGAGCCGCGAAGGTGCGGGACTTTGGATCGGCCGCAGGCGACAGTTCACGAATGCGCCCGGCGAAACGCTGATCCGGTTGCGTCCACAGTTCCACCGACACTGGCTGCCCCACCTTGAAACGGCCAAAGCTCTGTTCCGGCAGGCTGATCAACACTTCGCGCTCGCCATCGGTGGCCAGGGTAAACACCGTTTGCCCGGCCGCGACCACTTGCCCGACTTCCACCGCGCGCTTGGCCACCACGCCGTCCTGCGGCGCACGCAGCACCGCGTAACTGGCCTGATTGGTCGATACGTTGAATTCGGCTTTGATTTGCTTGAGACGCGCTTCACCGGAGCGGTAAAGATTTTCGTGATTGTCGTACTGCGAGCGGCTGACCAGCTGACGATCCATCAACGTTTTATAGCGATCACGCTCGGCGCGCACCATGTTCAGGTTGGCTTCGGCGGCAGCGACCTGGGCGCGAGTGGCCTCCAGTTGCAGGCGTACGTCCTGGGGGTCGAGCTCGGCCAGCGGTTGATCGGCCTTGACCCGCTGTCCCTCATCGACCAGTCGTCGGCTGACTTTGCCGCCGATGCGGAACGCCAGATCTGGCTCATAGCGGGCACGGACTTCACCGGGATAGCTTTCCATCGCCTGCGACGAAGGCTCTGGCTGAACCACCATGGCCGGGCGAACGCTGACTGGCGGCGCCTCTTCGTGACCACACGCAGTCAATAAAAACGCCAGACTGACTGGCAATGCGAGGGGCAAGGCATAGCGGAACATGGTGAAGGACCTTTCGCTAATGGTGCTTGGAATAATTATACTGGCGAGTATGTTATTAATACCAAACTCACCAGTCCAGTAATAAAAGCGAATATGCCGAACAATCCTTCAGCACCCAATGGCCCAGGCAGACCCAAGGATTTGGTCAAGCGCCAGGCCATTCTCGATGCGGCGAAAACGCTGTTTCTGAGTAAGGGTTATGCCAACACCAGCATGGATGCCGTCGCAGCCGAGGCCGGGGTGTCGAAGTTGACGGTCTACAGCCATTTCAACGACAAGGAGACGCTGTTTTCCGCCGCCGTAATGGCCAAGTGCGAAGAACAATTGCCGACGCTGTTTTTTGAATTGCCGGAAGGCGTTTCGGTGGAAACCGTGCTGCTGAACATCGCCCGCGGTTTTCATCATCTGATCAACAGTGACGAGTCGCTGAACCTGCATCGCCTGATCATGGCCTTGGGTAGCCAGGATCCGAAATTGTCGCTGATCTTCTTCGAGGCTGGCCCCCAGCGCATGTTGCAGGGCATGGAGCGGTTGCTGACCAAGGTCGATCAGAGTGGCGTGCTGAGCATCGATAAACCGCACAATGCAGCGGAACACTTCTTCTGCCTGCTCAAGGGCGCGGCAAATTTCCGGTTGCTGTTTGGCTGTGGCGAACCGTTGGATGACGAGGCCGCCGAGAGCCATGTGCAGGAAGTGGTGGCGTTGTTCATGCGGGCTTATCGGCCTGAGTGAGCCGGATGGGCTTGTTGTGTCTGAACAGGCGCTATCGCTGGCAAGCCAGCGCCTGCAGGGCCGGAGGTGTTCAGTAAACCCGAGGCCGACACAAATCCTGTAGGAGCTGGCTTGCCAGCGATGAAGACGACTCGGTCTTAAAGCTTGAGCGCCTTCTTCGGATAAATGTCATACCGACTGGACTTGCCATCCAGCGCGTGACTCGGCTTCGGCCCTTCGATACACGGCGCCTTGCGTGGGCGCTTGACCACCACCCGGTGGCTGGCCAGGGCCAGTGCCGCTTCAAGCAACGCTGGCGCATCCGGGTCATCACCCACCAACGGCCGGAACAGGCGCATTTCCTTCTTCACCAGCGCGGTTTTCTCACGGTGCGGGAACATTGGGTCGAGATAGATCACCTGTGGCGGCTCGCCTTCCCAGTTGCGCATCACCTCGATCGAGTTGCCCTTGAGCAAACGCATCCGCGCCACGATGGGCGCCACCTCGAAATCTTCCGCGCCACGGGCCAGCCCATCCTCGAGCAAGGCGCCAATCAATGGCTGGCGTTCGATCAGGCTCATCTCGCAGCCGAGGCTGGCCAGCACGAACGCATCCTTGCCCAGCCCTGCCGTGGCATCCAGCACCCGCGGACGCACGCCCTGCGCGACGCCAACAGCCTTGGCGATCATCTGCCCGCTGCCACCGCCGTACAACCGACGATGCGCCGCGCCACCCTCGACGAAGTCCACCCGCACCGGCCCCGGTGCATCCGGCCCCAGCTGTTGCAGCTGTAAACCCTGCTCGCCCACCTGCAACGCGAACTCACCATCATCCACCTGCATCGGCAGGCCCAGACGCTCGGCCCATTGCTCGGCTTGTAGTTCGAAGGCTGCGCTCAACGCCTCGACATGGATGCGGCAGGCCGCGGGTTGATCAATCATCGGAAAACACGCTCAAAAAATTAATGATCGGCAAAAACGGCCGATAACAAAACTATCGAGCATTTTGCCAGAGCTGAGCGTCGACCGAGAGAAATGTCAGACATTCAACCCACTATCTCAGGTTTTATCTCGCCCTACGGCGACTACAACCTGCGAAACACCCAGGCACTGAGCGGCGTCAGCCACATCTGGCAGGATTTCTTTGCCCGAGCGCTGGCCGAACAGTCGGGTGCAGTGCTGCCTGAATCGCTGAACTTTCCACCGGTCGATATCGAAAGCCCGGTTGAACCCACCGTCGGCAGCGATCTGCTGGCGCACATCGTTTCCCAGCGTGAATGCGATGTGAAGGACAACGAGATTCGCCCGCCCGAGCCCCTCTTCCTGCCGATCGCCGAATTCGAAATGGACCTGGCTGACAAGCCGTTCCCACCGTTCCCGGCGGAAGAAATCGTCGCTCAACAGAAACAACAGGATTTCGAAAGCGGCTGGGTGCGTCCGATCGTGTTGACCGCCGGTCAGCCGTTGCCAGAAGCCGGCCCCGCCCCGCAACCGCGTCCGCTGCACCTGCCGATTGCCGAGTTCGAACTCGATCTGCTGGACAAACCGTTCCCGCCGTTCCCGCCTGAGGAATTGGTGGAGCAACAGAAACAACTCGATTTCGATAATGGCTGGGCGCGACCGATCATCCTGCAGAACCTGCGCCTCGCCGCCTGAGCCTCAACGACCGACTCAGCGACAGACCCACCAAGGCCCGACATCCACATGAAAGTGATTGCGATGGGCGGCGTTGTAATCCGGGCTCAAGACCACACTGAACAGGCCACAGGCGCCATCGCGGACTTGCCTTAGAAACTGCGCATTCTGATTTTCCTTGGGCCAATCCTTGAGCACGCTGATGGTTCGACCATCCGCCAGTCGAAAACCGGCGATGTCCAGCGCATTGGCCGACGCGTGCTGACTGAGCCGGCCATTCTCCCGGTTATAGACATTGCGACAGGCAAAGCTGCCGAGGTGATCGACACGCGTGACCGCTTGTCCGTAGACCCTCTGCGCCGCCGGTTGCAGGGCGTGATGCTCGAACAGCGCGAATGACACGGCCAGGCGGCAACTGGCGAGGAAGCTGCTGCTCAGGGCCACATCGCCGCCCTGCACGCGCAGTGCGTCGGTGAGCGGGCATTTGGCGTCGGGGCTGTCAGCCTGCGGGGCTACACGCAAACCGGAACTGCTCAAGGCTTGCACGCAGAGCTGCGGCTCATCGTGCAGGCGCATCAACTTGTAGCGGGTCAGCAGGTTCGGCGTGGCCTTCACGTCCAGCGGTGCCCAGGGATTCCACTGCGGCGGGATGTCCAGCCACCCGCGCCAGACACTGAACACCGCGCCGCCAATGATCAGCAACAGCAGCAGGAACCAACGCCCGCCGCCCATGCTCAGCCCTTGAACAATTGATTGGCTTGGGCATACGGCATGCTTCGTGAAGTGAATCCGAAAGTGCCTGCCGTCTGGATTTCTTCAGCGGCGCGGTAAAACTCGCCCAACGCCGCCAGTGCCAGCGCCGAGCCGACACTGATGCGCTTGACGCCCATTTCGCTCAACTGTTCGACCGTCAGTTTCAAGCCGCCGGACATCAACACGTTGACCGGTTTCGGCGCCACCGCGCGGACCACCGCCAGCACGTCGTCGGCACTGCGCAACCCCGGCGCATACAACACGTCGGCGCCAGCCTCAGCGAACGCTTGCAGGCGACGAATCGTGTCGTCGAGGTCCGGATTGCCATGCAGGAAATTTTCCGCCCGGGCTGTCAGCGTGAAAGGGAAAGGCAAGCTGCGGGCGGCAGCGACGGCGGCCTCGATGCGCGCCACAGCGTGCTCGAAGCAATAGATCGGCGCATCCGCACGGCCGGTGACATCCTCGATCGAGCCACCCACCGCCCCGGCCTCCGCCGCGCGCAATAGGCTTTTTGCGCAATCGGCCGGGTCGTCGGCAAAACCGTTTTCCAGATCGACCGCGACCGGCAAATCGGTGGCGGCGACGATCGCCCGGACGTTGTCCAGAGTTTCGTCCAGGGTCAATCCACCGTCAGGGCGTGCCTTGGAAAAAGCGTAACCGGCACTGGTGGTCGCCAGCGCCTCGAAGCCCAGGCTGGCGAGCATTTTTGCCGAACCGGCATCCCACGGATTGGGAATCACAAAAACGCCGCTGCGCTCATGCAAGGCTTTGAACGCTTGGGCTCGAAGGGTTTGCGCATCCATTGGCAGGCTCCTGGAAAAGGCGATCGAATCCGCCTTCAGAGCAGGCCAAGTTGCTCGGCGGCGGGCTCTCTGTATAACTCAGGCAGAGCTGGCAAGCCAGGCAAACGCAGCATCAGGCGACTGTGAAAACGCTGCGCCAGTTTCGCCGCCAGCAGGTTGTCGGCGGTGTGCAGGAAGATATAAGGCGTCCGCCCCTCTTCAATCCACAGGGCGACTTTCTCCACCCACGGCAGCAGAAACGGGTCATTGGCCTCCAGTTCTGGATGACCGATAAAACGCACCTGCGGGAACTGGGTGAACGCCGCCGGACGAGTAGGCACACGCGGTTTCTTCGATTGCGCGTGAAGCACCGACGGATCGGTTGATGTGCAGCTGAACAGTGCGCGCGGGTCGAGACAGATGCGTTCAACGCCGCGATCCAGCAAGAGGCGATTGAGCATTCGTTCGCTATCACCCTTGGCAAAGAAATCGTCGTGCCGGACTTCCACTGCCAATGGCCGCTCCAGCGCGTCGATGAATGCAGCCAGCTCCGGCAAGCGTTGCGGGGTGAAGCTTTTCGACAGTTGCAGCCACAGCGGCGATACCCGTTCGCCCAAGGGGCTGAGCAGTCGGGTGAAGGTTTCGGCGGCGGTCAGCTGTTCACGCAGGTCACCGCCGTGGCTGATGTCGCCGGGGAACTTGGCGGTGAAACGGAAGTGCTCGGGCATCGTCTCGGCCCAGCGCTGCACGGTACAGGCAGCCGGGCTCGCGTAGAAGGTCGTATTGCCTTCTACGGCGTTGAATACTTGGGAATAAAGATCAAGAAAGTCGCTGGACCTGGCGTCCGGCGGATACAGATAGTCGCGCCAGGCGTTTTCACTCCAGGACGGGCAGCCGAGGTAGTAAGGCAGCAACATCAGATGTACAGGTCGAGACCCAGCACTTCCGCATCCCAATCGACAAAACCGGCGGTGCTCAGGTAGCTGGCCAGGGCCATCGCCACACTTTTGCTCATCGCGCGGTGGTAGAGCATGTCTTGCTGGCGGGCGGGAAGATTGCTCAGGCGTTGCGCAGCGGATTTGGCGGCACGAGCGGCCAGTTGCTCTTCGGACGGAAATTGCTCATCGCCGTCAAGATCGACGGACTCGTCCTCAACCACATGGCCTTTGCGAGGCTTGCGCTTGATGGGGTAGGACTGAGAGGAAATGCCGTCTATACGCATAAGTGCATGCTCGGTATCAGTGATGGCAGTTTAGTGGCGCATAGCCCACTTCGCAAACCGCCGAGTGATAACTAGAACACATAAAAGGCAAAAGGTTTAAAAGCTACGGTTAGAAAACGACGATTGGCGAAATTGGAACAAGATGTGGCGAGGGAGCAAGCTCCCTCGCCACAAAAGCATCCTCACCAGCGAACCTGGTGGATTAACGTGCCTTCGGCGTCGCCACTTTGTCCCGCAGATAAACAGGCTGCGCATTATCGGCGACGATGGCTTCGCCACGTTCCCAGGCAAACCGCGCCAGGGTCAGCAAGTCTTCGGCATGGGGCAGCATGCCCGCGTCCTGCCCGCTCAGGCTGACCGCGATGCGCTCGCCATAACCCCAGCCGGTACCGGCGCCAAACCATTCGCCGCTGGCATCAGCCGGCAAGGCGGCGGACTCGGGCGGCAATACGGCTTCAGCGCCGACCAGCCGCATCTCCCCTGCCGTTTCGCGGTAGCACCCCCAATACACCTCGTCCATGCGTGCATCGATAGCGGCGGCAACCTGGCTCACACCCTGTTCGCGGTAAGCGCGCTGGGCCAGTACGGCGAGGTTCGACACTGGCAGCACCGGGCGATCCAGCGCGAACGCCAGTCCCTGGACGACGCCGATGGCAATTCGTACGCCGGTGAAGGCGCCCGGGCCGCGGCCGAAAGCGATGGCATCGACCGCTTGCAGGGTGGTGCCGGCGTCGGCCAGCAACTGCTGGATCATCGGCAGCAGTTTCTGCGCGTGCAGGCGCGGGATCACCTCGTAATGGCTCGTGACTTTGCCGTCATGCAGCAAGGCAACGGAGCAAGCTTCAGTCGCGGTGTCCAGGGCCAACAAGGTGCTCATCGATGTTTCCGTAACAAGAGGTCAGAAAAAAGTGCGTCAGTATAAACAACTACGGCCCGCAAGCGGGCCGTGGATGATGCAGCGGATCAGACTTTTCAGCTCAGGGCTGCAAGTACCTTGGCGGTAATCGCTTCAACCGAACCGACGCCTTCGATATGGCTGTACTTCGGCTTGCCATTGGCAGCCGACAGCTTCTGGTAGAAATCCACCAGCGGCTTGGTCTGCGAATGGTAGACCGACAGGCGATGACGCACGGTTTCTTCCGTGTCGTCCTTGCGCTGTACCAGCTCTTCACCGGTGATGTCGTCTTTACCGGCAATTTTCGGAGGGTTGTAGATGATGTGGTACACGCGGCCGCTGGCCTCGTGAACACGGCGACCGGCGATACGCTGGACGATTTCTTCGTCTTCAACGGCGATCTCGACCACGGCATCCAGCTCGACGCCGGCAGTCACCAGGGCTTCAGCCTGTGGAATGGTGCGCGGGAAACCGTCAAACAGGAAACCGTTGGCGCAATCAGCCTGGGCGATGCGGTCTTTTACCAGTGCGATGATCAGGTCGTCGGAGACCAGGCCGCCGGCATCCATGATGCTCTTGGCCTTGATGCCCAGCTCGGTGCCGGCCTTGACCGCAGCACGCAGCATGTCGCCGGTGGAGATTTGCGGAATGCCGAATTTTTCGGTGATGAACTTAGCCTGAGTACCTTTACCGGCCCCGGGAGCTCCCAGCAGAATGACGCGCATCGATGTGCTCCTCAATTTTTTATATAGATAACGTCAGATTCGCCTCGTGGGGCCAATCTCAAAAATAGGGTCGTGACCGCCCAAACGGCCAAAGGCTGATCAAGATACACAGCAGGCTGCGCCCACACAAGCCGCCAAAAGTCGGAGAAACCAGCCTCGGCTGAGACCTTTGGACGCGGTTTGCCTAGTCGCAACCCCAACATTAACTGTCGCCTGGCCGCACTTTTAACCGCGGCGCGCGGCGGCATCCGGCACTTGCTCCGGATGCCTCAGCCAACGACAAAAACCTTAGCCGGTATTTCGCAAACCGGCGGCAATCCCCGCCACAGACACCAGCAACGCTTGCTCCACCGGGCTGCCCTGCGCCACATCCTGTTGCCGTGAACGCGCCAGCAACTCGGCCTGCAATAGATGAAGCGGGTCGAGGTAAGTGTTGCGCAAGCGGATGAATTCCAGGGTGGCTGGGCTATGTGCCAGTAGTTGCGACTGACCGGTCAGCCCCAGCACGATCGAGCACGCCTGCGACAATAGGTCGCGTAAGTGCGCGCCCAACGGCAGCAGGTCCGGCTCGACCAATCGCTCGTCGTAAGATTGCGCGATATCGGCGTCGGCCTTGGCCAGGACCATTTCCAGCATGTCGATGCGGGTGCGGAAGAACGGCCACTGCTCGCGCATCTGCCCCAGCAACTCGCCCTCGCCTCGCTCCAGCGCCTTGCTTAGCGCCGCTTCCCAGCCGAGCCAGGCCGGCAGCATCAGGCGCGTCTGGGTCCAGCCGAAGATCCACGGGATGGCCCGCAGGCTTTCGATCCCGCCGGCGCGGCGCTTGGCCGGACGACTGCCCAGTGGCAAGCGTCCCAATTCCTGTTCCGGGGTCGACTGGCGGAAGTACTCGACGAATTGCGGGTTCTCCCGCACCACGGCGCGGTAGGCGCTGACCCCATCGGCGGCCAATTCGTCCATCAAGTGGCGCCATTCGGGCGTTGGAGGCGGCGGTGGCAGCAAGGTCGCTTCGAGCACCGCCGCCAGGTACAGATTGAGGTTTTGTTCGGCGATGTCCGGCAGGCCGAATTTGAAACGAATCATTTCCCCTTGCTCGGTGGTGCGGAAACGCCCCGCCACCGAGCCCGGTGGCTGCGACAGAATCGCCGCATGCGCCGGGCCACCGCCACGGCCCACGGTGCCGCCGCGACCGTGGAACAACAGCAGTTCCACTTGTTGTTCGCGGCAGATATCCACCAAACGCTCTTGCGCCCGATACTGCGCCCAGGCTGCCGCCGTGGTGCCGGCGTCCTTGGCCGAGTCGGAGTAACCGATCATGACTTCCTGCGGTCCGTGCAGGCGCGAGCGATAGCCCGGCAGCAGCAACAGTTTTTCAATCACCGGGCCGGCGTTGTCGAGGTCGGCGAGGGTTTCGAACAGGGGCACCACGCGCATCGGCCGCAACACGCCGGACTCTTTGAGCAGCAGTTGCACCGCCAGCACATCGGAAGCGGCACCGGCCATGGAGATCACGTACGAGCCCAGGGATGCACCCGGAGCGGCGGCGATTTCCCGGCAGGTCGCCAGCACTTCGGCGGTGTCGGCGGACGGTTTGTAGTGGGGCGGCAGCAATGGCCGACGGTTGTTCAGTTCACGGGTCAGGAAGGTGATGCGCGCTTCCTCGCTCCAATCCTCGTAACGGCCCAAACCGAGGTAATCGGTGATTTCGGTCATGGCGGCGCTATGTCGCGACGAGTCCTGGCGCACGTCCAGCCGCACCAGGAAAAGGCCGAACGTCACTGCCCGGCGCAGGCAATCGAGCAGCGGCCCGTCGGCGATCACGCCCATGCCGCACTGATGCAGCGAGTGGTAACACAGCTCCAGCGGATCAAGCAGTTCGCGGTTGTTTTGCAGCACGTCGGCCGGTGCCGGCGTCGCCGTGGTCAGCGCCGTGTGCGCCCAATTGCGGGTCGCGCGCAGGCGTTCGCGCAGCTGCTTGAGTACCGCGCGGTAAGGCTCGGCACTGTCACCGGCCTTGGCCTTCAGTTCGTCGCTGGCCTGCTGCATCGACAGTTCGGCGGCAAGGTGATCGACATCGCGCAGGTACAAATCGGCGGCCATCCAGCGCGCCAACAGCAGCACTTCACGGGTCACCGCTGCCGTCACGTTGGGATTGCCGTCACGGTCGCCGCCCATCCACGAAGCGAAGCGAATCGGCGCGGCTTCCAGGGGCAAGCGCAAGCCGGTGGCGGCGTGCAGTGCCTGGTCAGCCTTGCGCAGGTAATTGGGAATCGCCTGCCACAGCGAATGCTCGATCACCGCGAAACCCCACTTGGCTTCATCGACCGGTGTCGGGCGCGTGCGGCGGATTTCTTCGGTGTGCCAGGCTTCGGCGATCAGGCGCTGCAAGGTCGACTTGATCTTTTCGCGCTCGGCGCTGGTCAGGTCTCGGTGATCCTGGGCGGCCAGTTGCGCGGCGATGGCATCGTATTTCTGGATCAGCGTGCGGCGCGCGACTTCGGTCGGGTGCGCGGTCAGCACCAGTTCGATTTCCAGACGCCCGAGTTGCCGGGCCAGTGACTCGGCGCTGTGGCCTTCGGCGCGCAATCGCGCGAGCAACTCCGGCAACACCCGAGCCTCGAACGGCGCCTGTCGGGATTCTTCGCGACGATGAATCAGCTGGTACTGCTCGGCGATGTTGGCCAGGTTAAGGAACTGGTTGAACGCCCGCGCCACCGGCAGCAACTCATCTTCCGTCAACTGGTTGAGGCTCGCGCTCAGTTCGGCGTCCATGGAGCCGCGACGGTCAGCCTTGGCGCCTTTGCGGATCTGCTCGATCTTGTCGAGGAAGCCATCCCCGTACTGTTCACGAATGGTGTTGCCCAACAGTTCACCCAACAGGTGAACGTCCTCGCGCAAGCGTGCATCGATATCGGTCATCAGCAGTTCTCCAGCAAAGAATCCGGGCGGCCAGCAAACCCAAGAGTGCCGCTCCAGAGGTCTTCTTACAAGCAAGACGACGAAGGACCTTTAAACCTTGTGCGTTGAAGCTAGTCTGAACAGTAAGCCGCACAAAGGCTGTCGCCGGCCAACGCCGGATATTCTCCCGGCCTGCCACGAGCAGGCGCGCAATGAGGTCATTATGAAAATCCGTGAACTCGCCCAGCATTGGGAAGAAAACGCCAAAGGTCGCCTGACCAAGACCGGCTACACGATTCACCTGGATGTGGAAGCTGCCGCACGCTTGGCGGCGATTACCGAGATGTACCCCAAACGGCATCCCGAAGAATTGCTTGGCGAGCTGATCGGCGCCGCCCTGGAAGAACTCGAAAAGAGCTTCCCGTATGTGAAAGGCTCGACGGTGGTAGCCACCGACGAGGAAGGTGATCCGCTGTACGAAGACATCGGCCCGACACCACGTTTTCTCGCCCTTTCGCGGCGCCATCTGCACGATTTGTCGGCCGGTAACGACAAACAAAAACACTGAATACTCGCCGAACCTGTGGGAGCGGGCTTGCCCGCGATGGCGATTTTACATTCAACATTTGCGTTGGCTGAGACGACGCTTTCGCGGGCAAGCCCGCTCCCACAGTGGCCTGTATTTCACCTCTAAAGCGCGTGCGTTTGGGCCTGCAAAAGGTCCGGCATGCCGCTCTTCCTTTCTTAAATCTTCGAGCTAAAGCCCTGTCGACTCGATCACGTTTTTTTTCGATAGCTGGCTAATTTCTCTGAACTTTCAAAAAACGCCTCGGGTCAACCCAAGTAACCAAGCCTGGGACGGCCGTTTCAAAACGACCCGAAAATGACGGTTGCGGCTCCTTGCCCAGGATGGATGTTCACGTTGTTCAGGAAGTAGTCCAATGGAGTTGAAGACCATGAAAACCAGAACTGGCAAATCCTCGTTTACCCCGTTACATGGCCTGAAAATGGCTGCCCTGGCCATCGGTGGCAGCCTTGTGCTGGCCGGTTGCGCCGGCAATCCACCGACCGAACAATTCGCTGTCACCGAGTCTGCGGTCAATAGCGCCGTCAGCGCGGGCGGTACCGAATTCGCGGCCGTGGAAATGAAGGCGGCACAAGACAAGCTCAAACAAGCCGAAATCGCCATGCACGACAAAAAGTACGACCAGGCCAAAGTCCTGGCCGAACAGGCTGAGTGGGATGCTCGCGTAGCCGAGCGCAAAGCCCAGGCGATGAAAGCCGAACAGTCTGTGAAGGACTCTCAGAAAGGGGTTCAGGAACTGCGTCAGGAAAGCCAGCGCACCGTTCAGTAACGGCGTGGCATGACGTACTTCTCAAACGACTAAAAGGACGACACCATGAATTCCAAACATTTGATGATCCCTGCTCTGCTGGCCGCCAGCGTTGCCCTGGCTGCATGTTCCACGCCGCCCAACGCCAACCTTGAACAGGCCCGCTCGAACTACACCGGCCTGCAAGCCCACCCGCAGGCGAGCAAAGTCGCGGCACTGGAAACCAAGGAAGCGAGCGACTATCTGGACAAGGCCGACAAGGCGTATCTGGATAAGGAAGATCAGGCCAAGGTCGATCAACTGGCCTACCTGACCAACCAGCGCGTGGAAGTCGCCAAGCAGACCATTGCCCTGCGCACCGCTGAAGCCAATCTGAAAAACGCTTCGGCGCAACGTGCCCAGGCCCGTCTCGACGCTCGCGATCAACAGATCAAACAGCTGCAGGACAGCCTCAATGCCAAGCAGACCGATCGCGGCACGCTGGTGACTTTCGGTGATGTGCTGTTCGCCACCGACAAGGCCGAGCTGAAATCCAACGGCCTGATGAACATCAACAAACTGGCGCAGTACCTCCAGGAAAATCCCGATCGCAAAGCGATCGTCGAGGGCTACACCGACAGCACCGGTACGGCGGCGCACAACCTGTCGCTGTCGGAACGTCGCGCCAGCTCTGTGCGCATGGCGCTGGTGAAGATGGGCGTCGACCCGACCCGCATCGTCGCTCAGGGTTATGGCAAGGAATACCCGGTGGCAGATAACACCAGCACCTCGGGCCGGGCGCAAAACCGTCGAGTGGAAGTGACGATTTCCAACGATAACCAGCCGGTAATTCCGCGTTCGGCGGTGAGTGTGCACTAAGCAGTATCCGCTACAACGCAAAAGCCCCGCCCGACTTAATCAGGTGGGGCTTTTTCATGACCGCCTGTCTCCACTGTCAATTATGACAATATTCAAATCACTGCATGGGAGTGAACATTGGCTTGTGACAATTTCCCAGACAGCGAGTAAAAATAATGAAATGGAAAGCCCGAATTTTATTAGTTTTTTTGTCTCCGCCGCTTATCGCATGCGCTCAGAGCCCTACTTCAGATTTAGACAATGATGCCATCCCTACTGATTTACCCCTGCCGTTAGTGGGCGTCAACCAACGGCCAGTTGTCGGAGAAAAAACTGTATTGCTAGTAGCGGCTCGGTGGCCAGGCGACCGCGAATTGAACATGCAAGCTCTCTCCGAAGGAACGTTTTCTGGTCAGCCGGGATCTCTAAGCGACTATTTACTAAAAGCCTCAATGGGCAAACTGACTCTTAAAGGGACGACAATAAAAGTTGACCTCCCCGCCTCGACTCCGCCCCCGAATGGATTTAACGGTGAAATAGCCGCCGCACAAGAGGCGGCGCGCGCCCAAGGTTATGAGCCGAATCAATACGACTACTTTTGGGTCGTTCACGATAATGGTATTGGTGGCGCTCAAGGCCAAATGCCAGGATATAAAGTTGTGGTTCGCGAGGGGCCTTCTCGCTATGGGCGAAATTATATATGGGCCCACGAGTTCGGGCACAACCTGGGCTATAGTCATGAGCCAGCATTTGGTGGGAGCTTTTGGAGTTATATTAATTGCAAGGTTGTGGACAATGCTGTAAATGCCCCAGCTAACTGTGACACGAGCCGTGCGGGTGATTATGGCAATCCCGTTCAACGGCCACATGATATTACTTCTCTTTACCCCGCAAACTATCGACTGTATTCCGGCTGGCTGGATGCCTCACAGAGCAGTGTTATCAGCCAGTCTGGCCTTTATCGTCTTGGAGTGCTGGGAGGAAGCGGCCCTCAACTTTATCTGATTGATCGTAAAACAAGCAGCGGCCCGCAGCAAATCTCGATTGAATACCGCAAACCTACTCCTCCTTACGATAACTTTTCAGCCTCTGATAATTCAGTAAACGGTGTCTGGGTGAGATACACGACCATGGACCGAATAGTCAGTAACGTTCAGCTTGATGGCACACCGGAAACAGCCACAACGAGTGATCCAACTCTAATGGCAGAAAAAACGCTGAAGGATGAAGCGGCAGGGGTAACCATCAAAGTGTGCACTACAGCAGATGCGGGAGCGATGCTTGCCGTTGCCATGAACGGCGAGACCCTGCCTAATTGCGTAGCGCCATTAACGCCGCCCACCATTCAAATACCTGATGCGGGAGCACCATCCGCTCAAAATCCGATCACTTTTTCAGGTACGAGTCGCCCAGGTGCATTGATAAATGTTTCTTACAGAATAGCAGGGGGCAATAACTGGAAAGATGTAAAAGAGGTCGCTGATGCCACAGGTAAGTGGCAAGCAAAATTACCGGATTTGCCACCTGCTAACTACAATGGCCAAGTATGGCAAACGATCGGGAATAATGCATCGCTAGCCAGCTTCCGTAATTTTGGCATCGCACCCTGAAATGAAATTGGCGACCTCCCCCTCTTCCATGTTTGAAAAGGGGAGGATGCCCTGAAATTGTATTTACTGCTCCAGCTTCTGCGGCGTTTCCTCGCCCATGCAACGCACGGCTTTTTTCCGGTCGTTGATCAACACGCCGGTCAGGCCTTTCTGTTCGGTGTCGAACAGCACCAGCACGCCATCGATGCACTGCGCCACTTGCGCGGCCGGTTCCAGGGAGACTTTGTAGTCTTCGCCCGGCACGGTCTTGAGCATGGTGAATTCGTTGAGCAGCAACGCATCCTCAGGCTTGGCAAAGTGCAGGTAGCCGTACCACCACAGGGCGCCGACGGTGCCGAGGATGCTGCAGATACCGGTGATGATCAGCGGGATGGCGTTACGTTCTTCACTCATTGCGGGCTCTCTGGTGGTTCGGTTTCTGAAGGCTTGGCTGCCGGGTAATTGGGAATTTCAGCCAGGCGGCGCAGGCCATTGAAATGCTGCGGGTCTTCGAGATAGCGCAGCATGACTTTGCGCCAGACCGGGTCGGCGAATGTCTGCACATGCCCGCCCCGCGTCAGTTGCAGGACCCGGGGCGGCGGCGCAGCTTGATACAGTCGGATGCCGTTGGAAAGAGGCACGATCGGATCGTCGATGCTGTGGAAGATCAGTTTCGGTACACCATTGAGCTGGTCGATGGAGTTGATCGCGCTGTCACCGTCCGGCACCAGCCAGGACAGCGGCACCTGGAACGTCCAGAACACCCACGAATGACTCAACGCAAATTGACCGACGCTGCGGTAGCTGGCGGGCACCCCATCCATGACAAAAGCCTTGAGCTGCTTCTGTCGTTCGGGATGTTGCACGAGGTAGTGCACGGCCATTGACCCGCCGAGACTCTGGCCAAGGAGGATCATCGGCTTGCCCTTGACCTCGGGGGCCTGATCGAGCCATTTGAACGCGGCGTCGATGTCCTGGTAGATGTCCGGCAGGCTCGGTTTGCCTTCGGACAAGCCGTAACCGCGATAGTCCATCAACAGCACTTGATAGCCCTGCTCCGGCAACCAATAGCTGCCGCCCAAGTGCATCGGCAGATTGCCGCCGTTGCCGTGCAAGTGCAGCACCGTGCCTTTGACCTCGACACCCGCTTTCGCCGGCAGCCACCAGGCGTTCAGCTTGAGGCCGTCGGCAGTGATCAAGGTGACTTCGCGGTATTCGAGCCTGGCTTTTTCCGGGGTGAACAATTGGCCGGGTTCGGGGTAGAACAGCAATGAGCTGCAACCGCCAAGGGCCAGCAGAAGGCAAAGGATGCCGAGGATTCTCATCCGGTGAAACCTCGCGAAAAATGGGGTTGGAACACATAGCCCTGTAGGAGCGAGCTTGCTCGCGATAGCGGTGGTTCAGCCAACATCCATGTTAAGTGTCATGACGCCATCGCTCTCACAGGGGGCTTGTTGTTCACAAAATGTTGGAGTAATCCGCCTCGATCCGGTCCAGGCTCAGGTGATTGAGGAAGTTCGAGAAGCACATCCACGCCGACAACGCGTTCATGTCGCGGAACTGTTCCGGCAAGTACTTGGGCGGCACCACCAATCCTTCATCTACCAATTGGCGCAACGTGCGCATGTCTTCCAGCGTGGTCTTGCCGCAGAACAACAACGGAATCTGCTCCAGCTTGCCTTTGCGCACCGCCAGCTGAATGTAGTTGTAAATCATGATGAAGCCTTTGAGGTAGGACAAGTCTTTGGTAAATGGCAGACCTGTCGGCACCGAGCCACGGAAAACGCGGCTGGCGTTGCTGTAACTCTCGGCCATTTCGAAGCCTTGCTCGCGGAAGAACTCGAACACCTGCAGGAAGTCCGCGCCCTCCTCCACCATGTGGATCGCGCGGGTGCGGTTGGTCAGTTTGCGCAGGCGGCTAGGGTAGGAGGCGAAGGTGATGATTTCCATCAGGATCGCCAGGCCTTCCTGGGTCACCGTCGATGAGGGCGGGCCTTTGGCCAGGAAGGTGCAGATCGGCTGGTTCAAGCCGTTGAGCGTGGTGCCGACGTGCACCAGGCCTTCATGGACTTCCAGGGCACGCACGTCACGCTCGTTGAACATCGCGTCGGTGCGGATCTTGATGTAGTCGGCGCCCGCCGCCGCGTCGGCGACGATGCCGTCGGACTCGAACACCCGGATGGTTTCCTCGGCTTCGCCAAACACTTTGTTCAAGCGGGTTTGCAGCAGGTGGACGGCGTCCTTGGCCGTCAGGGTCTTAGGCTCATCCTTCAGATCGCCACGGCCGTCGATATTATTCAGGTATTCGGACAACATCATGCCCAGGTCGGACAGCGTCGGGTCGCCGGCATGGAACGCATCGGACGCGGCGCCGTACAACTCTTGGGAAATCAGGCCGAAATCCTCGGTGCCGCGCGCTTCGAGCATGCGCACCACCATGCGGTATTCCTTGCACATGCGGCGCATGATTTGCCCAACCGGGTTGAACTGACCGAGCTGGCGGGTGATGTCGCGCTCGATGTTCTGGAACTCCAGCTTCACTTTGCTGGAATCGAAGGCGAGCGGCCGGTTGAGATAGTAGTCACGGTCCACCGCCGGCATTTCCTTGCCTTTGGCCTTGAGGAAACCCTTGCGAATATTTTCGTCCCATTTGACCGCGTCGAGCACGCGGATCGGCGTCTGCGCCAGCACAATGCGATCGGACAAAATGCGTATCGACTGCTGGTAATCGTCCACCCGAAACTCCTGTAGAAACCTTTATGTGCTGGGTTTATTTGGCTTTGGCCTGGCGCTGGTAGCGCACCACTTCGACGAACACATCGGAGTTGGCCGGGTCATCAAGATAGGCGGATACCTGGTCCATGCTGTTTTCGATCAGCACGCCATCGCCATCGTCAGTCTGGAAGACCTGACCGTTCAAGGCTTTTTGCTGGAGTGCCTGCCTGATCTGTTCAAGATCGAGGTTGTAGACCACCAACTCGTGTTTGTCGGTGATTTCAAAGCCGGCAATGGTGAAGTTGCCACCGAACTGCGCCGGCACTTTCCCTGAGAGATACCAGCGATTGCCGTGGCGCGACACGGTGAAAGGATAGGCTTCGCGTTCCCGGGGCTTGGCCCGGAAGTAGCTGACTGCCTGATAGCGATTGTCGCCGATGCGCGTCAGTTCAAGGTTGACCGGCTCACCCCAGGCGTTGGTGCTGGTCCATTTGCCAAGCAACCCTTTGGGCGCAGGCTCGCTCGAGGGCAGCGGTTCCTTGAAAGTCACCAGACAGCCACTGAGCAACAGGAACGACAAGGCGATCACAACGACGCGCCAGGCTTTCATTCAAAACTCCCTATCGACACACGTGCCACCCAAGTGACCATTGCCCCTGTGGGGACATCACCCATACGGGATTAAACCGACGCCAGCACCAAATGCATATAACGCGTCAGTATGCCGAGCATTTCCTCTTCGGCGACCGGTTCGGCGTCGTTGAGCAGGCCCTGATATTCCATCCGTCCGATTATAGACGTCAACACTTTGGCATCCTGTTGTGGCTCGCGGGAACCCAAAACCTGAAAAAGCTGGCAAGAACCCTGCAACAGGATCTGCTGATGCGAGCGCACCAACACCGCCAGGCGCGGGTTCAACAGCGCTTCCTGACGGAACGCCTGCTCGGCCATCAAATGCTCACGACGGGTGATCAATTGCCGGTGAACATAGTCCGCCATCAGTCGGGCAATGTCGTCAGCCAGTGTCGAACGCGCCTGGGGGCTGCCGTCGCCACGGGCGATCATTTCGCGCAGCAGGCCCTCATTGTTCACCCACAGCTTGGCCATGTAGGCCGCACTGCGTTCCACGTATTGAGCGAAGGTATCGGTGAGCAGGTCATCGATATCCTTGAAATAGTAGGTGGTTGCCGACAACGGCACTCCAGCCTCGGCCGCCACGGCACGGTGCCTGACGCCCCGCACACCGTCACGCACGACAATGCGCATCGCGGCATCGAGAATGTCCTGTCGACGCTGTTCGCTGCCCTGTCGGCTGGCCTTGCGCCCCTGGTACTGAACGCTTTCAGCGACCGCAGTGGCGATGCCCGCCGCACCTTCTTGAGCCATTACACCGTTCACGGCAGGAACTCCTCTCTCACTTCTAAAGTAACCATTTGATACGTTTGTACCAGACAGGCAATAAAAAGCCGCCTGAACGGCGGCTTTTTAATTGAAACACTTACGCTTGCGGCCGCATGTGCGGGAACAGGATCACGTCGCGGATCGACGGGGAATTGGTCAGCAACATCACCAGACGGTCGATACCGATGCCTTCACCCGCGGTCGGCGGCATGCCGTACTCCAGCGCACGAACGAAGTCGGCGTCGTAGTGCATGGCTTCGTCGTCGCCGGCGTCCTTGTCGGCCACCTGCGCCATGAAGCGCTCGGCCTGGTCTTCCGCGTCGTTCAACTCGGAGTAGGCGTTGGCGATTTCACGGCCACCGATGAACAACTCGAAGCGGTCGGTGACGTTCGGGTTGTCGTCGTTGCGACGGGCCAGCGGCGACACTTCGAACGGGTACTGGGTGATGAAATGCGGCTGTTCCAGCTTGTGCTCGACCAGCTCTTCGAAAATCATCACCTGCAGCTTGCCCAAACCTTCGAAGCCCAGCACCTTGGCGCCGGCTTTCTTGGCGATGGCACGGGCCTTGTCGATGTCGTTCAGGTCGTCAGCGGTCAGCTCAGGGTTGTACTTGAGGATCGAGTCGAACACCGACAGACGCACGAACGGCTCGCCGAAGTGGAACACCTTGTCGCCGTACGGCACGTCGGTGCTGCCCAGAACCAGCTGCGCCAGCTCACGGAACAGTTCTTCGGTCAGGTCCATGTTGTCTTCGTAGTCGGCGTAGGCCTGGTAGAACTCCAACATGGTGAATTCAGGGTTGTGACGAGTCGAAACGCCTTCGTTACGGAAGTTGCGGTTGATCTCGAACACTTTCTCGAAGCCGCCGACAACGAGGCGCTTGAGGTACAGCTCAGGCGCGATACGCAGGAACATTTCCATGTCCAGCGCGTTGTGGTGGGTTTCGAACGGCTTGGCTGCCGCGCCGCCCGGGATGGTTTGCAGCATCGGCGTTTCCACTTCCAGGAAGTCACGCTTCATCAGGAAGCTGCGGATGTGGGCGATAACTTGCGAACGCACGCGGAAGGTCTGGCGCACGTCTTCGTTGACGATCAGGTCAACGTAACGCTGGCGATAGCGCTGTTCGGTGTCGGTCAGGCCGTGGTGCTTGTCCGGCAGCGGGCGCAGGGATTTGGTCAGCAGGCGCACGCTGGTCATTTCAACGTACAGGTCGCCCTTGCCGGAACGGGCCAGGGTGCCTTCGGCGGCAATGATGTCGCCCATGTCCCAGGTTTTCACCGCGGCCAGGGTTTCTTCGGACAGGGTCTTGCGGTTGACGTAGACCTGAATGCGACCGGTCATGTCCTGGATCACCATGAACGAGCCACGGTTGAGCATGATGCGACCGGCAACCTTGACCGGGATCGCAGCCTCTGCCAGCTCTTCCTTGGTCTTGTCCGCGTACTGTTTCTGCAAGGCATCGCAGTAGTTTTCGCGGCGGAAGTCGTTCGGGAAGGCGTTGCCCTTGGCGCGCTCGGCAGCAAGCTTTTCCTTGCGCAGGGCGATCAGGGAGTTTTCTTCCTGTTGCAGGGCTTGCGGGTCGAGTTCTAGGTCGCTCATGTCTTTAAATATTCCATCTGGTTCGTTGCCCCCGGCCTGCGGCCGGGGATCGCCGGCAAGCCGGCTCCTACAGGGGATCGCGGTGAGTCAGTAGCTTACAGCCCGGACTTCAGGCTGGCTTCCAGGTACTCGTCGATGTCGCCATCGAGCACCTTGTCGCAGTCGCTGCGTTCGATGTTGGTACGCAGATCCTTGATCCGCGAGGCATCCAGCACGTACGAACGGATCTGGTGACCCCAGCCGATATCGGACTTGGTGTCTTCCAGCGCCTGGGACGCGGCGTTGCGCTTCTGCATTTCCTGCTCATACAACTTGGCCCGCAGCATTTTCATGGCGGTGTCCTTGTTGGCGTGCTGGGAACGTTCGTTCTGGCAGCTGACCACGGTGTTGGTCGGTACGTGAGTAATACGTACGGCCGAGTCGGTGGTGTTTACGTGCTGACCACCGGCACCGGAGGAACGATAGGTGTCGATCCGCAGGTCTGCCGGGTTGATTTCGATTTCCACCTTGTCATCGATCTCGGGGGAAACGAACACCGCCGAGAAAGACGTGTGGCGACGGTTGCCGGAGTCGAACGGGCTCTTGCGCACCAGACGGTGTACACCGATCTCGGTACGCAGCCAGCCAAAGGCGTATTCGCCCTTGATGTGCACGGTGGCGCCCTTGATCCCGGCGACTTCACCGGCGGACAGTTCCATGATGGTCGCGTCGAAACCGCGTTTGTCAGCCCAGCGCAGGTACATGCGCAACAGGATGTTGGCCCAGTCCTGGGCTTCGGTGCCGCCGGAGCCGGCCTGGATGTCCAGGTAGGCGTTGTTCGGGTCCATTTCGTGGCTGAACATGCGGCGGAATTCAAGCTTGGCGAGGTTTTCCTCGAGACGGGCCAGCTCGGCGACGACATCACCGACCGCGCCTTCGTCATTTTCTTCGACAGCCATGTCCAGCAGGTCGCGGCAATCGGCCAGGCCGGCAGTCAGTTCGTCGAGGGTTTCGACGATCTGCGCCAGCGCAGAGCGCTCGCGGCCCAGCTCCTGGGCGTACTCAGGTTTGTTCCAGACACTCGGATCTTCAAGCTCGCGATTGACCTCGGTCAGACGCTCATGCTTTTGATCGTAGTCAAAGATACCCCCGAATGGTTTCGGAGCGCTCGGACAGGTCCTTGATGGTGTTAAGGATCGGGTTGATTTCCATGACGGGCAGCACTCGTTGGCGAACTTTTGAAAGCCGGCGAGTATAACGTAACCAAGCGGTCCCGGCAGCCCGTATCGCGGGTATACCGGCGAATGGTTTCAGTTTTTCCTGCCTCACACTGACCATTAACGCTGCCATCGCCCTGCTCATGCCTTTCAGTGATGCCACTGTGCGTCTTTGACCGGCTCGACTCCCAAAAAGGCGCCCTAGACTGGAGACTCAACCATGGCCGGGGCCTCTGAGTAGATGCAAATGCTTGGTGAAGCCAATTAGAGGGCTTGGTTGCGGGGCTGTACATGCACACAAGCATTCACGACCCAGTAATCCGCCGACAGTGTGATTCTGATGGCCTGCTGGATCTACAACCAGCCAGTTTGCTCTATAGCACCGCTGTCGCGCAGCGGTATGGCTCGCGCAACTGCCAAGGCTGTAAACAACACGTCCTTGAGGATGATGCCGTAAACATCTCCCAGAGTACTAATCAACAACAAGATTAAGACCTGGACCGATCTGTAGGAAAATGACCTCAAAAATAACGGATCATTCCTACTTAATTGGCAATTGCGCAATGCACCTGCTTTCCCTATAACTATGCAACACAAAAAAAACCACCAACATTTTACTAACACCACCTTCGAAAACCTTAACCATCAGAAACCCAAGCAAGTTACAGCACCACCGAAAAACATGGATATGTCACCTCAACTTACTAATTAAAGGACTACCATGAAAAAAATCGACAGAATAATAATTATAGGCTTTGGAAGTATCGCCCAAGCCTTGCTACCGTTACTTTCAGAGAATTACAACTCAGAAATAATTATCTTCGACAAAGAAATCGACACAACTCGAAAAAACATCGCAAGCGAGTATTCTGCAACATTAAACAAAAAACTGATAACCAAAAATAACTTCCAAGGTGTTTTGTCACCATTATTAAGCGACAACAGCTTCCTCTTGAATCTGGCGGTATCTGTTTCCAGCTTAGCGCTGATAAGTCTAGCCCAGCGATTCAACACACTATACTTAGACACGTGCATAGAGCCATGGGAGTACGCAAATCAGAACAACAAAAAAAACTTAAAAAGTAATCACTCGCTAAGGGAAAGCCTGAAGCAATATGCGCAAACCCAGACCAGCAAAACAACAGCAATTGTTGGACACGGAGCAAATCCTGGTTTTATATCTATATTGCTAAAAAAAGCAATGCTTGAAATGGCACTAAAAAATGGAATGCATGAACAACCAACAACACAACCTGAGTGGGCCAAGCTATCAGAACGCTTAGAATTACAGATCATACAAATATCAGAACGAGACACACAAACCTCGTCCAAAAAACGCGCACCAAATAGCTTTTTCTGCACGTGGTCTGTGGACGGACTGATTACAGAGTGCTTGCAACCGTCGGAGCTGGGCTGGGGATCTCACGAAGTAGAAACCCCATTGAACGCCAAGAACAACGGATACTCACTCGAACTGATTGAGCAAGGCCGAAATGTCATCGTAAAAAGCTGGTCTCCCAACTACTTAGAATTCAACGCATATCTACTAACACATAATGAATCGCTATCAATCGCCGAATATTTAACTTCAGACACCCCGCCAGCGCCAAAATATCGACCAACCGTATACTACGCATATCATCCTTGCGACCAAGCAGTAGATTCAATGCATTTGCTTTGGAGTGGGAGTGAAGATCAGATCGAATCAAAGGAAATAATGAAAGACGATATAGTTTCCGGCATCGACGAGCTCGGCATTTTTCTCATCAGCAAAAAATACAAATCACTTTGGCTCGGTTCAAATCTTTCAATAGGCAAGGCAAGAAAAATGGCAAAACACAACAGTGCGACGAGCTTACAAGTCACATCAAGCATTGTGGCCGGCATGAAGTGGGCCGAGAAAAATTCAGAATCCGGGGTTCTAGAATCCGAAAGTCTAGATTGGGAATACATCTACGACTTCGTAGAGCCGTACTGGCAGCCAATAATTATCCAAGAAACTGACTGGCGCCCAAACTGCAGCGACACTCTACAATTTCATAATTTTAGGGTGCACCAGAAAAACTGATAGAACAATGGAAGTTAAACACTATGAACACTACAAGAACGATAGAAACCAGAATCCCCCCCCGTTCGACCCCGGATGCTGCCGTGGTACTCGCAAACTTCCGATTCCCTGATACAAAATTAAGCAGTATCGAACGCACTGAATGGAAGGAAATACTATTCGACTCAATAATTACTGAGTACGATGCACGACGACTTTATTGGCATTTAAAGACCAAATACCCGACTTACTTTCCGTCACTAGTTGGAGTACTAAACCCTTGGCTTAGGGACGAAATTGACCATGCCTATGGTTTTGCTCTGATCTATTCATCATTCACAGGCATCTCCCTTGATCAAGTTACTCTGGAGGCCGAAATTAGAAACCCAGATTTCAGTGCAATCGACTCAATAACCGATGACACATTCAAACTTCTCATTATGCTGGCCTACGACGAAATTATTACCACACATGTTTACCACCGCAGCATAGAGAAGTACGATAAATTCGAATCTCCACAACTTTCGAACTGGATCAGAAAAACAAAAAAAGATGAAATCAATCACTTCTTCTCTTTTATCGAAAAAGCCAAAAAATCATTCCCCGAGAGGATTAATGAAACCGCTTCAATCCTGGAAGAAATCTTTGCTATAGACTTCGAAAAACCAAACTACTCTGGAACCTTTGTTCTAGACCACAACACGCCAGATTTCCCTATTCAAAAACAAGAAATCAGAGATTCCATAATCCCCACCATCATAAAAAAAATAAACTCATAAACCGGGCTACAGGAGAAAAAATGAACCCATCTTTCCTAAAAAAAAGACACTGGAGCTCAAGAGAACTTTTCAATGAAATATCCAGTAGCGAATGGACAAACCCTGGAATTGACTTAAAGTACAAGGATTTCTTTATGTCAGACTTATTCTCCGAGTATGACGCCATCAATCTTTATCATAACTTACACCAACAGAGAGCAGGATTCTCGCCATACTTCGTCCAGTATCTCGACCTGTGGTTTGCAGATGAAAAAAATCATTCCGACGGTTTTTTTGAGCTTATTCGCCTTTTATTTGGCTCAACCGAGGAAGAGCTGATAGATCAACTAAAAACAAGAACCGGGAATTTCGACCAACTACAAGAAATATTTACAAGCGAATTCAACCTACTACTTCTATTGGCTTACGACGAATACACGTCAGTCAAAACATATAAAAAAGACACATTCTACAATGAATTCGGGCACAACAACTTCAACACATGGATTAAAAATCTGATTGCGGACGAGGCCATACACTTCGGGAATGCAATAAAAATACTAAAACACAAACATTCCTCAAAACTACATAAAGCCGAAGACATACTCCACAGCATTGCCAAGCTTGAAAACATGCCCTATCAGAACACATTTCTTTTTGATCACGACGGCCCTCACTTTTTGCTAAAACCAAGCGAACTCGGAGACCCTGTAGTAAATGACATTTTATCCATACTAGCTAAAGGTTAAAAATGAAAAACCACTACTACATGGCTGCCTCCTTAGTATTGATGATTTTCGGTGAGATACTAACGATTTATAGCGAAGTATACGCCTCCAAGCTTCCCGACCGTTCACTGGAAACCCCTTTAATATTTGTAAAACCTATCTTCCTTATCAGCCTTGCTGGTATAAGCCTAGTCTTTGCGTACTGGCTAGGATATCAAGCAACCGGAAACATCTGGGTAGTAACTGTTGCTTCCTTGACGCTCCTTCTTATTCTTGAACCAATTGTAATATACGCAATGCTAAAGGAGTTACCCGAAAGAGGCGCTCTAATTGGTTTCATCTTAGGAGCAACTGGTTTGATCGCCACCGTCACACTTTAACCACCATCAGGAAAAGCCATGTCAAACAAAGAAAAAATAATGAGTTGCACTATTTGCGGCTATGAATATGATCCCGCTCTGGGCGATCCTGAGAATGGGATACCACCAGGCACGCCTTGGGACGATCTGCCCGAAGATTGGTTATGCCCAGATTGTCAGATGCCAAAAGAAGATTTTGAATAAGAAAACCCATTGTGAAATTCGCTTCATTTATTAGCACGACACCACCCTTAAAGCTTTATGAATAGCTGAAATTATTATCTTCAGACACTCGAAAGCAAACCTGCCAACACTCTTAAATAACAACCAACAATTGCATGGAGCGACTATCCGTACAAAAAACCTCGTAAATCATGCAACAAGTTTCTTTAGTCAAATCTCATGCACAGTGTTGCGTCACCCGATACCGACCTGATTACGCCCATTGTGTTTCGCCAGATACAGCCCCTTGTCCGCCGCCAGGATCAGTTCCCGGCAGTTGCTGCCCGCTGTCGGCGTGACAGTGGCCAGCCCGATGCTGATGGTCAGGCTCGAGCCTTCGGTTGGCGAATTGTGCGGGATCTTCAAGGCTTCCACGGTCATGCGCAGTTTTTCCGCCACCAGCCGCGCCCCGCCCTGGGACGTATTGGGCAGCACCAGGGCGAACTCTTCGCCGCCGTAACGCGCCGGCAGGTCCGACGGTCGGGCGCTCGCATCACGGATCGCCGCAGCAACCTTGCGCAGGGCTTCATCGCCTTCCAGGTGGCCGAAACTGTCGTTGTAGGTTTTGAAGTAATCCACGTCGATCATCAGCAACGACAACTGGCTCTGCTCACGCAGCGAACGCCGCCATTCAAGTTCCATGTACTCATCGAAATGCCGACGGTTCGACAGCCCTGTCAGGCCATCGGAGTTCATCAGGCGTTGCAGCACCAGGTTGGTGTCGAGCAACTGCTGCTGGCTGACCCGCAACGCACGGTAAGCCGCATCCCGTTGCAACAGGGTCATGTAGGAGCGCGAGTGATAGCGAATGCGCGCCACCAGTTCGATGTTGTCCGGCAGCTTGACCAGATAATCGTTGGCCCCGGCGGCGAACGCTGCGCTCTTGATCAGCGGGTCTTCCTTGGTAGACAGGACGATGATCGGAATGTCCTTGGTCGCCGGATGATTGCGGTATTCACGCACCAGGCTGAGGCCGTCCAGGCCAGGCATGACCAGATCCTGCAGGATCACCGTAGGCTTGATGCGCACCGCATGGGCGATGGCCTGGTGCGGGTCGGCGCAGAAGTGGAAATCGATGTTTTCTTCGTTCGACAAACCGCGCCTTACCGCCTCGCCGATCATCGCCTGATCGTCCACCAACAACACCATGGCGGCATTTTCGTCAGTCTTGAAGTCGTCGAGCTGTAATTCATTCATGTGCGTTCACCTGAATACTGCCTGGGCCAGGACTGCTGCTATAGGTAATCATTTTGGAAAAATCTCCAGCAATCGCGGCGCGATCTTTTCCAGCGGGCGTATTTCCACGGCGGCATCGATGGCCGCGGCCGCCTTCGGCATGCCGTACACCGCACTGCTGTTTTGGTCTTGTGCGATGGTCAGGTACCCCTGCTGGCGCATGAGTTTAAGCCCCTGCGCGCCATCACGCCCCATGCCGGTAAGCAAAACGCCGACCGCGTCACCGTTCCAGTAACTGGCCACACTCTCGAAAAACACGTCGATAGAGGGTCGGTAGATTTCATTGACCGGTTCGGCGGTGTAGGCCAGCGTGCCGTTTTTCAGCAAGCGGATATGGTGATTGGTGCCGGCCAGCAGCACCGTGCCGCTTTGTGGCGCCTCGCCTTCCTGCGCCAGGCGCACGTTGAGCCCGCTGGCGCTGCCGAGCCATTCGGCCATGCCGGCGGCGAATACCTGGTCAACGTGCTGCACCAGCACGATGGCCGGGGAAAAATTCCTCGGCAGCCCCTTGAGCAGGACCTCCAGCGCCGCTGGGCCGCCGGCGGACGAACCAATGGCAATAAGGCTCTGACGCGAACCGGAACTGCGCAGCGGGCTCGGCACCAATCGCTCGCGGTTACCCTTTTCGCCGATCAGCCAGCCGATGTTCATGATTTTACGCAGTAACGGCGCTGCCGCTTCCTGGGCGTTGCCGGCACCGATGGCCGGGGTGTCGACCACGTCCAGGGCGCCATGGCCCATGGCTTCGAACACCCGATGAACGTTCTGCTGGCGATCCACGGTGACGATGACAATGGCGCACGGCGTTTCAGCCATGATCCGGCGGGTGGCCTCCACCCCGTCCATCACCGGCATGATCAAGTCCATCAGGATCAGGTCCGGTGTCTGTTCGGCGCACATCCGCACGGCTTCCTTGCCGTTGCCGGCCACCCAGATCACCTGGTGCGCCGGCTCGAAGGCCAGGGCCCGGCGCAGCGCCTCCACGGCCAAGGGCATGTCGTTGACGATTGCGATCTTCATGCCCGCGCTCCTCCTATGAGCTCAACCACTGCGTCAAGCAGGGCGTCATCATGAAAACTGGCTTTGGCTAGATAATAGTCGGCCCCGGCATCCAGTCCACGACGGCGATCCTCTTCACGATCCTTGTAGGACACCACCATCACCGGCAACGATTGCAGGCGATTGTCCCGACGCAACAACGACACCAGTTCGATGCCGTCCATGCGCGGCATGTCGATATCGGTAATCAGCAGGTCGAAATCCTCCGAACGCAATGCGTTCCAGCCATCCATGCCGTCCACCGCCACCGCGACGTCGTAGCCGCGATTGAGCAGCAATTTGCGTTGCAGTTCGCGCACGGTGAGCGAGTCGTCGACCACCAGAATCCGCTTGCGCGCGGTTTCTGTCGCCTGGTTGCCGTGACGGGCGATACGTTCCAGACGCCCGGTGTTGAGCAGTTTGTCCACCGACCGCAGCATGTCCTCGACGTCGACGATCAACACCACCGAGCCGTCGTCGAGCAAGGCCCCGGCGGAAATGTCCTGAACCTTGCCCAAGCGCTCATCCAGCGGCAACACCACCAGCGTGCGCTCGCCGATGAAGCGCTCGACCGCTACGCCGTAAATGGCGTCGCGCTCGCGAATGACCACAACTTTGAGGGTCTGTTGACCGCCCTGGCTCGCGGGCCGTTGCAACAACTGGCTGGCGGCGACCAGGCCGACGTGCCGGCCTTCATGCCAGAAATGCTGGCGGCCCTCGACCTGGACAATGTCCGTCGGCTCCAGATCGCACATGCGTTCGATATGCGCCAGCGGGAAGGCATAGGCTTCGTCACCGACTTCCACCACCAGGCTGCGCACCACCGACAGGGTCAACGGTACTTCCAGGTGAAAACGACTGCCCTCGCCCGCCGTCTGCTCCAGCACCACCGCACCGCGCAACTGGCGGACCATGTGCTGCACGGCGTCCAGGCCGACGCCACGGCCGGAGACTTCGGTGACGGTGTCGCGCAGGCTGAAACCCGGCAGGAACAGGAACGTCAGCAGCTCTTCTTCACTCAACTGCGCAGCGGTTTCGGCCGGGGATAACTGGCGTTCGATGATGCTGCGACGGACCTTTTCCAGATCGACGCCGTTGCCGTCATCACTGAGTTCCAGCACCAGCAATCCGGCCTGATGGGAAGCGCGCAGGCGGATCAGGCCTTCTTCCGGCTTGCCGGCCAACAGCCGTTGCTCGGGCGTTTCGATTCCGTGGTCCACGGCATTGCGCAACAAGTGCGTCAGTGGCGCCTCGAGTTTTTCCAGCACGTCGCGGTCGACCTGGGTTTTCTCGCCTTCGATCTCCAGCCGCACCTGCTTGCCAAGGCTGCGGCCCAAGTCTCGAACCATTCGCACTTGCCCGGTCAGCACATCCGCGAACGGCCGCATGCGACAGGCCAGCGCCGTGTCGTAAAGCACCTGTGCACGCTGGCTGGCCTGCCAGGCGAACTCATCCAGCTCGGCGTTTTTTTCCGACAGCAATTGCTGGGATTCCGCCAGCAATCGACGAGCATCTTCGAGGGCTTCCCTGGCTTCGAGGCTCAGGGCCTGTTCCTTGAGATGGACATTGAGGTTTTCCAGTGCTCGCAGGCTGTTGCTCTGCATGCGTTTGAGGCGCTGCATGGTGGCCAGGTGCGGTTTGAGCCGCAGGGTTTCCACCAGGGATTTACTCGACAGATCGAGCAAGCTGTTCAGGCGCTCGGCGGTCACCCGCAGCACGCGCTCGCCGCTTTCGGTGGTGCGCTTGGTCTTTTTCGGCGCGGGTGACGCTTCAATCAGCGGTTCCGGGACTTCAACCCTGGCCACGGGTGCTTCGAACTGAAGCTCGGCCATTACTGGATCAGCCGCGGCCTTGACCGGTACAGCGGCAGCGGCCGGATCGAGCAAGTGCGCCATCAACGCGACATAGGCGTCGATCTCCGCAGGCACCGGCGCATTCGCCGGGGTGGCGATGCGCATCAGCAGATCAGTGCCTTGCAGCAACGCATCGATATGTTCGGGGCGCAAGTACAGCCGCCCTTCCTGGGCGCTGACCAGGCAATCTTCCATGACGTGCGCAACGCTGACCCCGGCATCGACGCCGACAATGCGCGCAGCCCCCTTGAGCGAGTGCGCTGCGCGCATGCACGATTCAAGCTGATCGGCCAGGGTCGGATCACGCTCCAGCGCCAACAGACCTGCGCTCAGTACCTGGGTCTGGGCCTCGGCTTCCAGGCTGAACAGTTCCAGCAAAGAGGCGTCGCGCATTTGCTCGGGGGTCATGTGAGGCTCCGGGTCACGGCGGACAACAGCTGCTCTTCATCCAGCCATCGCAGGCTGCGACCTTTGAATTGCAACACGCCTTGCGTGTACTTGGCATTGGCCTGGTTGCCGGATTTCGACGCGGCCTCGAGCAGGCGCTCGTCGATGGCGTGAATCCCGTCCACCTCGTCCACCGGCACCACCACCGGCCCACCGTGGGCGGCGATGATCAGCATGCGCGGCATGACCCGCGCGCCCGTCGCCACGCTGCTGGCGCCGTCGAGCCCCAGCAACTCGACCAACGACAGGCACGCCACCAGTGCACCGCGTACGTTCGCCACGCCGAGCAAGGCCCGCGAGCGCTGGTGTGGCAAGGAGTGAATGGCTTGCATCGGTGCCACTTCCACCAGGCTGCGCGTCGCCAGCCCCAGCCATTCTTCGCCGAGACGGAACATCAACAGCGAGCGGGTTTTCACTTCGCTTTGCAGCGTACCGGGTGCGTGTTCACGGTCTTCCTGCTGCAACGCGTAGCGATCCAGCAAGCGTGTCGCCGCCGCCGAATACACCGCGCAGTTGCGGCAATGTATGTGTTCGGTCAGCAGCGGGCAGGATTTGTCGCCGTGGATCCCGATGCGGTTCCAGCAATCATCGATGGCCTGGGCATCTTCATGGGTGACGCTAAAGGTGTCGGAGGCGATCATCGTTTACGCTCACTGTCAGCGGCGCGCTCGCTGCGGGCGGCGCGTTCCTGCAATCGTCTGGCTCCCGCCGTATCGCCCTGGGATTGCAGCAAGGCGGCCAGGTGCATCAATGCGTCGGGATGTTGCGGTTCAAGGTACAACGCCTTGCGGTAATACCCTTGGGCTTCCAGAACACTGCCGGCGACATCGCTGAGCAAACCCAGCCAGTAAAACACCTGGGCCACCGGTTCGTGGCTGCGCAGGTAACGGTCACACGCGGCACGCGCCTCGGCACTTTTACCTTCATTGGCCAGCGCGGCAATGTTCGCCAGCAACTGGGCCGCGTCGGCGTTGCCCGGTTTCACCGCTTGCGCAGGGCGTGCAACGCTGGTGAATGGACGCTTGCTGAGCGCTGGCGGCGACACATTGCGCAGCGGTTGCGGCACCGGCAAGGGCGTGGGGACGAACGCTGGCGACGGTACAGGTTCCGCCACGCTATGACGGCTGAAGGCGAAGGACTGCGGGATGCCGATCGAACGCATGCCCAAACGCCCCAGCAGACTGCCTTCGGCCGGGCCGATAAACAGCACGCCGTCAACATGGGTCAGGCGCTTGAGCACTTCGAACACCTGTTTTTGCGTGAGCAGATCGAAATAGATCAGCAGGTTGCGGCAGAACACAAAATCATAGGCCGGCTCGTTGGCCAGCAAAGCCGGATCGAGCAGGTTGCCCACCTGCAGGCGTACTTGATCGAGCACGCGCGGGCTGAGCCGATAGCTTTCGTTTTCGGCGGTGAAATGCCGGTCGCGAAAGGCGATGTCCTGGCCGCGAAACGAGTTCTTGCCGTACAACGCGCGCCGGGCCTTCTCCACCGACAGCGGGCTGACATCCATGCCTTCGACCTTGAACTGGTGCGGCTGGAACCCGGCATCCAGCAGCGTCATGGCAATCGAGTAAGGCTCTTCACCCGTGGAGCACGGCAGGCTGAGAATCCGCAAGGCGCGCATGTTGTTGATCTCGGCCAAGCGTCTGCTCGCCAGTTTCGCCAGGGTGGCGAAAGATTCCGGGTAACGGAAAAACCAGGTTTCGGGGACGATCACCGCCTCGATCAACGCTTGTTGCTCGTCCCTTGATCCTTGCAGCGTGCGCCAGTATTCGTCGGCCGACAGCGCCTGCGACGCCACGCTGCGTTGACGCACTGCACGCTCGATGATCGCCGGGCCGACCGATGTTACGTCGAGGCCGATGCGCTCCTTGAGGAAATCGAAAAAACGCTGGTCGCTGCTCATGGCCGGTCCTCAAGCAGCGTCAGGTCCATGGGAGGCGTGGGAAACAGCAGCGCCCGCACAGGCTCATCCAGTAGATCGGCGACCCGCACCCATTGCAGCAGGCCTTGCGCATCTTCGCGCACCGGCCCCAGGTACGGCGCCTGGGCATTATCCAGGCCATAGGGCTGAAAATCCGCCGGGTTGCAACGCAAGGTGTCGGTGGCCTGTTCCAGAATCAACCCGAGTATTTGCGCCTGAGCGCTTTTATCCGCTCGGTAATGCACCAGCACCAGCCGCGTACTGGTGCGCACCTGCGCAGCAGTACCGAAGGTCAGCGCGCTGAGGTCGATCACCGGCACCACCGCACCGCGATAGGCAAACACCCCGGCGACCCAGAGCGGCGCGTGGGCAATGGGTTTCAATGGCAGGCGCGGCAGCACTTCCACCACTTCGATGGCCTGCAAGGCATAGCGCTCACTGCCGATGCGAAACACCAGGAACAACGCGTGCAACGCCTGCTTCACGCCAGTGCGTTTGGCCGTGAGTTCGCTCATCAGACTTTGAATCGCGAGACGCCGCTGCGCAGCCCGACGGCCACCTGGCTCAGTTCGTCGATGGCGAAACTGGCCTGGCGCAGGGATTCGACGGTCTGGCTGCTGGCATCGCCCAATTGCACCAGCGCATGGTTGATCTGTTCGGCCCCGGTGGCCTGGGCCTGCATGCCCTCGTTGACCATCAACACCCGCGGCGCGAGCGCCTGCACCTGATGGATGATCTGCGACAGTTGCTCGCCGACCTGCTGCACTTCGGACATGCCGCGGCGCACTTCTTCGGAGAACTTGTCCATGCCCATCACGCCGGCCGATACCGCCGATTGAATCTCGCGCACCATTTGTTCGATGTCGTAGGTGGCGACAGCGGTCTGGTCGGCCAGGCGGCGCACTTCGGTGGCTACCACGGCGAAACCGCGACCGTACTCACCGGCCTTTTCGGCCTCGATGGCGGCGTTGAGCGACAACAGGTTGGTCTGGTCGGCGACCTTGACGATGGTGACCACCACCTGATTGATGTTGCCGGCCTTCTCATTGAGGATCGCCAGTTTGGCGTTGACCAGGTCCGCCGCGCCCATCACCGAGTGCATGGTTTCTTCCATGCGCGCCAGCCCTTGCTGACCGGAACCGGCGGCGACCGATGCCTGATCGGCAGCGGTGGACACTTCGGTCATGGTGCGCACCAGATCACGGGAAGTCGCCGCAATTTCACGAGACGTCGCGCCGATTTCAGTGGTGGTAGCCGCCGTTTCAGTGGCGGTGGCCTGTTGCTGCTTGGAGGTGGCGGCGATTTCGGTGACCGATGTGGTGACCTGCACCGACGAGCGCTGGGCCTGGGATACCAGCGAGGTGAGCTCGGTCATCATGTCGTTGAAGCCGGTTTCCACCGCGCCGAATTCGTCCTTGCGCTCCAGATTCAGACGGCTGCTGAGGTCGCCGGTGCGCATGATTTCGAGGATCTGCACGATGCGGTTCATTGGCGCCATGATGGCGCGCATCAGCAACAGGCCACAAAAGGCGGCGGCCAGCACCGCGATCACCAGGGAAATGCCCATGATGACCTTGGCGGTGAGCACCGCATCATCGATGGCCGCGATGTCGGCGTCCGCCACGGCCTTGTTATGCCGCAGAATGTCACTGACCTTCATGCGACCCGCTGTCCAGGTCGGGGTCAGTTCAGCCTTGAACATGCTGATGGCCTCGGCGTTCTGGTTGCGCTTATGCAACTCGATCACGGCGGCCAGAATCCGGTGGTAGTCCTCATGGATTTTTTCGAAGGCTGCGTACTCGAGCTTGTCTTCTTCGTCGGTAATCGTTTTGCGGTAGAGCTCCATCTGCTCTGTCAAACGCGTAGCGTAACCCTTGAAGCTGGCCGCCTCCTCTGCCGAGAAGTCCTGCCCTTGCTCGAGGCCGAGCATGGCCTGAACGTGTACATAGCTGTCGGACCACGCGCCACGAATCATGGAGCTGTAATAAAGCCCCGGCAAAGCGTCCTCACGCACGCTGGCCTCGTTGCTTTCGATCTTCAGCAGCCGGGAGTACGAGACGACCACCATCAGCAACATGATGGCGATGATTACCGCAAAGCTCGCCAAAATGCGTTGGCGCAACGTCCAGTTCTTCACAGTCAGTCCTCGGGGGTATTTCGAAATGCGGGGAGTATAGCCGAGGGCGCTGTTTCATTTATAAGACGGTTGCGCGCCACTTCGCATCCCGCGCAAAAAACGGGGACGGGCTCTGGGTAGGGACTCTCCGTTAATTGCGGGGTGGGGTGTTAGGGGTGATTCGGTAGAAAGGGACCGTGGAATGGACATTGAGCGATTGCCTTGCGCCAGATCATTCCCACGTTCGGCGTGGGAATGATCAAAGATCGCCGCTGCGATCTTTCCAGGGCCTACATCGAGGCCTGGCGAACCTGCTTCTCCAGCTCGACCTTCAAACCCGGCTCAAGCTTGAGCTGACGCGCCAGCTCATCGAGGTAGGACTTCTCCATGAAGCTTTCCTCGTCCACCAGCATCACACTGGCGATGTACATCTCGGCTGCCATTTCCGGGGTGCTGGCGGCGCGGGCGACGTCGCTGGGGTCCAGCGGTTTGTTGAGTTCGGCGTGCAGCCAGTGTTGCAGTTCCTGATCGTTGTCGAGTTTGGTGAACTCGCCTTCAATCAGCTCGCGCTCCCGGGCGTCGATGTGCCCATCAGCCTTGGCCGCCGCTACCAGCGCCTTGAGAATCGCCTGGCTGTGCTGTTCGACTTGTGCCGGCGGCAAGCGATCAAGGGTCTGCGGCTCGGTCTTCGGTGCCGTGCCTTGCTGGGCCTGCCAATTGCCATAGGCCTTGTAGGCAATCACGCCCAACGCCGCGAGGCCGCCATAAACTGCCACTTTGCCGCCGACCTTGCGCGCCTTCTTGTTGCCCAACAACAGGCCCATGGCCCCGGCGGCCAAGGCACCACCGCCGGCACCGGAAAGCAGACTGCCGAGGCCGCCCGAGCCGCCGCTACCGCCGAGCAACCCGCCCAGAGCACCACCGGACGACGGTTTCTGCGACCCGCCCGCCTTGTTCTGCAACATGTCCTGGCCGGACTTGAGGAGTTGGTCGAGCAATCCACGGGTGTTCATTTTTTGCCTCCACTAAAAGGTTTAACCGAACCTTGAGGCCACCAGCCTAGATCGAAAGTGCCCGCGGCCTGGCGGCGAGAGTGCTTCCAGATGTTGCTCGAAGTCATCCTGCCTTTCGTAAAAATGGATATACACTCGAACCCATCTAAAAAAACCGCCCACCGGTATTTCTTCATGATGACCTTGCGTCAAATCCGTCATTTCATCGCCGTGGCCGAGACGGGCTCGATCTCCGCTGCCGCGCAAACCGCGTTCATTTCCCAATCGACGCTGACGCTGGCGATCCAGCAACTGGAAGAAGAGATCGGCGTCAGCCTGTTCAATCGCCACGCCAAGGGCATGACCTTGACCCACCAGGGACATCAGTTCCTGCGTCAGGCGCACTTGATTCTGGCCACCGTCGACAATGCCAAACGCAGCCTGCAACAGAGCACCGATCAGGTGGCCGGGCAGTTGATCATCGGGGTGACCAGTCTGGTGGCCGGTTATTACCTGGCGGATTTGCTGACAAGATTCCAGCGCGCTTACCCCAACGTCGAGATTCGCGTGATGGAAGACGAGCGCCCGTATATCGAGCATTTGCTGGTCAGCGGCGAGATCGATGTCGGCGTGCTGATCCTCTCCAACCTCGAAGACCGTCACGCCTTGCAGACCGAGGTGCTGACCCACTCGCCCCACCGGCTGTGGCTGCCAGCCCAGCATCCGCTGCTGGAACACGACAGCATCAACCTCGCCGACGTGACCCGCGAGCCGCTGATTCAGCTGAATGTCGATGAAATGGACCGCAACGCCCAGCGCATGTGGACGGCGGCCTCGTTGCAACCGCGCATTACATTGCGGACCGCCTCGACCGAAGCGGTGCGAAGCCTGGTGGCCGCAGGCTTGGGCGTGTCGATCCAGCCAGACATGACCTATCGCCCGTGGTCGCTGGAAGGCGACATCATTGAAGCGCGGCCCATTGCCGACCTGAGCCAGACCCTCGATGTCGGCCTCGCATGGCGTCGCGGGACGGCGCGCCCGGCGCTGGTCGACCCGTTTCTCACCGTCGCGCGGGAGCAACCCCACGGCGGACGCAAGCCATCTATTTAATCGAACGCCACCTTCAGTATTTAGTATTTGTCGACCTCGGGGCTGCGCACTAGTCTTGCTGCATCTATATAAGACGGCCGGCCCCAGTCACAGGGAGCAGCATGGCCACACAAGAAAAGAGAACCCGAAAAATGGCTGGCGCGCAGACCCCGTTGTTCACCGCATTGTTGATCGATGGTGAATTAGTCGCCGGGCAAGGCTGTGCCGAACCCATCATCAATCCGGCCACTGGCGAAATCCTGACGCAGATCGCCGAAGCCAGCACCGAACAAGTCGAAGCCGCCATCCTCGCCGCCCACCGCGCCTTTGCCGGTTGGTCGCGGACCACGCCACAACAGCGCTCTGCCCTGCTGTTGGACATCGCCAACGTCATCGAAAAAAACGCCGACCTTCTCGCCCGTCTCGAGGCGCTGAATTGCGGCAAGCCGCTGCACCTGGCCCGTCAGGACGACTTGAGCGCCACGGTCGACGTGTTCCGTTTTTTCGCCGGGGCCGTGCGTTGCCAGACCGGACAACTCAGCGGCGAGTACCTGCCGGGCTACACCAGCATGGTGCGGCGCGATCCTATCGGTGTCGTAGCGTCTATCGCGCCGTGGAATTACCCGATCATGATGGCCGCGTGGAAAATCGCCCCGGCCCTGGCCGCCGGCAACACGCTGGTGTTCAAGCCATCGGAGCACACGCCACTGTCGATCCTGGCCCTGGCGCCAGCGCTGGCCGACCTCCTGCCGCGCGGCGTGATCAATATTGTTTGCGGTGGCGGTGAAGGGGTTGGCAGCCATTTGGTCAGCCATCCCAAAATCCGTATGGTGTCGCTGACCGGCGATATCGTCACCGGGCAGAAAATTCTTCAAGCCGCGGCCAAAACCCTCAAGCGCACTCACCTCGAACTCGGCGGCAAGGCCCCGGTGATCGTCTGCAACGATGCGGATATTCAGGCGGTGGTCGAAGGCGTGCGCACCTACGGCTATTACAACGCCGGCCAGGATTGCACCGCCGCGTGCCGGGTTTATGCACAGGCCGGGATTCACGACCGTTTGGTGGCCGAACTCGGCGCCGCCGTCAGCAGCCTGCGCTTCGCCGGCAAACGTGACGCCGACAATGAAATCGGCCCGCTGATCAGCACCCGCCAGCGTGACCGCGTGGCCAGTTTTGTCGAACGCGCCCTCGGCCAGCCGCACATCGAACGAGTGACCGGTGCCGCCGTACATTCCGGGGCCGGATTCTTTTACCAGCCGACGTTGCTGGCCGGTTGCAAACAGAGCGATGAAATCGTCCAGCGCGAAGTGTTCGGCCCGGTGGTCACCGTGACCCGCTTCGATGAACTCGAACAAGCGGTGGATTGGGCCAACGACTCGGAATACGGCCTGGCGTCCTCGGTGTGGACGCAAAACCTCGACAAGGCGATGCAGGTCGCCGCGCGATTGCAGTACGGCTGCACCTGGATCAACAGCCATTTCATGCTGGTCAGCGAAATGCCCCATGGCGGCCTCAAGCGCTCGGGTTACGGCAAAGACCTGTCCAGCGATTCGCTCCAGGACTACAGCGTGGTGCGGCACATCATGGCGCGCCACGGACAGCATTTATAAAAGAGCACTACGCTAACAATTAGCCGTGAAGGCATTGATGTAGAAACGTTGGAACAAAGCGGTTCCCTCGTGGGAGCTGGCTTGCCAGCGATGGCGTCCATCAGGACACCGCAAGGTTTGAGGGACTCATCGCCGGCAAGCCGGCTCCTGCAGGATCTTGTTTCGACGTTGAAAACCACGTTCAAAACTGCCCCGACCATAATTTAAAGAAGAGGGAAATCCCATGTTCGTGCACAAGACCGCACTGCTCAGTGCAATCACCACAGCGCTGCTGGCCAGTGCCAGTGTCCAGGCCGCCGAGCCGCTGAAAGCTGTCGGGGCGGGCGAAGGCCAATTGGATATTGTGGCGTGGCCCGGCTACATCGAACGTGGCGAAAGCGACAAGGCCTACGACTGGGTCACCGGTTTCGAGAAGGAAACAGGCTGCAAGGTCAATGTGAAAACGGCGGCCACTTCCGATGAAATGGTCAGCTTGATGGCCAAGGGTGGTTACGACCTGGTGACCGCGTCCGGTGACGCCTCGCTGCGGCTGATCGGCGGCAAGCGTGTGCAGCCGATCAACACCGCGCTGATCCCGAACTGGAAAAACCTCGACCCGCGCCTCAAGGATGCGCCGTGGTACGTGGTCAACAACCAGACCTATGGCACCCCGTATCAGTGGGGGCCGAACGTGCTGATGTACAACACCAACGTGTTCAAGACCGCGCCTACCTCCTGGGGCGTACTGTTCGATGCGCAAAACCTGCCGGACGGCAAGCCGAACAAGGGCCGTGTGCAAGCCTATGACGGCCCGATCTACATCGCGGACGCGGCGTTGTATCTCAAGTCTGCCAAGCCGGAGCTGGGCATCCAGAACCCCTACGAACTGACCGAAGCGCAATACAAGGCCGTGCTCGACCTGTTGCGCGCCCAGCAACCGTTGATCCATCGCTACTGGCACGACACCACCGTGCAGATGAGTGACTTCAAAAACGAAGGTGTGGTCGCGTCCGGCGCCTGGCCGTATCAGGTCAACGGCCTGGTCAACGAGAAACAGCCGATCGCCTCGACCATCCCGAAAGAAGGCGCCACCGGTTGGGCCGACACCACCATGCTGCACGCCGAAGCCAAGCACCCGAACTGCGCCTATAAGTGGATGGACTGGTCGCTGCAACCGAAAGTCCAGGGCGACGTAGCCGCGTGGTTCGGTTCGCTGCCAGCGGTGCCGGCGGCGTGCCAGGGCAGTGAATTGCTCGGTGCTGAAGGCTGCAAGACCAACGGTTTCGACCAGTTCGACAAGATCGCCTTCTGGAAAACCCCGCAGGCTGAAGGCGGCAAATTCGTGCCGTACAGCCGCTGGACCCAGGACTACATCGCGATCATGGGCGGTCGCTAACACACCGCTCACCTGTGGCGAGGGAGCTTGCTCCCGCTGGGTGGCGAAGCCACCCCAAAACCAGTCAATGCGGTCTGCCAGGTAAACCGCATCAGCCCTTTTTGGGAGAGCTTCGCTCTCCAGCGGGAGCAAGCTCCCTCGCCACAACTGCACTTTGAGTCAGATTTTTCAGAAGTCCAGGCGGGGCCGCTGCGACGGCCCTCGCCTTTTTGGAGCACCGCACCATGACGCTTGCAGTCCAGTTCACCAACGTTTCCCGTTTATTCGGCGAAGTGAAAGCCGTAGACCGGGTTTCCATCGACATCCAGGACGGCGAGTTTTTTTCCATGCTGGGGCCTTCCGGCTCGGGCAAAACCACCTGTTTGCGCCTGATCGCCGGTTTTGAACAACCGAGCGCAGGCTCGATCCGCATTCATGGCGAAGAGGCCGCCGGCCTGCCGCCCTATCAGCGTGACGTGAACACCGTGTTCCAGGATTACGCGCTGTTCCCGCACATGAACGTTCGCGACAACGTTGCCTACGGCCTGAAAGTCAAAGGCGTCGGCAAGGCCGAACGCCTCAAGCGCGCCGCCGAAGCCCTCGAAATGGTCGCCCTTGGCGGCTATGGCGAGCGTAAACCGGTGCAACTCTCCGGCGGTCAGCGTCAGCGTGTGGCACTTGCCCGTGCACTGGTCAATCGCCCGCGCGTGCTGCTGCTCGACGAGCCGCTTGGCGCGCTGGATTTGAAACTGCGCGAGCAAATGCAAGGCGAGCTGAAAAAGCTGCAACGCCAGCTCGGCATCACCTTCATTTTTGTCACCCACGACCAGACCGAAGCGCTGTCGATGTCCGACCGGGTAGCGGTGTTCAACAAGGGCCGCATCGAACAGGTCGACTCGCCGCGCAACCTCTATATGAAACCGGCGACCACCTTCGTCGCAGAATTCGTCGGCACCTCCAACGTGATTCGTGGCGATCTGGCCAGGCAATTGAGCGGCAACCCTCAGCCGTTTTCGATTCGCCCGGAACACGTGCGTTTCGCCGAGGGGCCGCTGGCCAGCCATGAGATCGAAGTCAGTGGTCTGCTGCACGACATCCAGTACCAGGGCAGCGCCACTCGCTATGAGTTGAAACTGGAAAACGGCCAGACCCTGAACATCAGCCAGGCCAACAATCAGTGGATCGACAGCAGCGCGCAACACCAGACCGGGCAACGCCTCAGCGCACGCTGGGCGCGGGAAGCCATGGTGCAGTTGCACGACACCGTTGTCGGCGGGGTGTGAGATGAGCACCTTGGCCATGTCTCAAACCACGGCGGGGGGCTCGCCGCTGCGCAGGTTTTCCAACCTGTTGTACCGCCGGCCGAACCTGTACCTGTCGATGCTCCTGGTGCCGCCATTGCTGTGGTTCGGCGCGATCTATCTGGGCTCGTTGCTGACCTTGTTGTGGCAAGGTTTCTACACCTTCGACGACTTCACCATGGCGGTCACCCCCGACCTGACCCTGGCCAACTTCGCCGCGCTGTTCCAGCCTTCGAACTTCGACATCATCCTGCGCACCCTGAGCATGGCCATCGTCGTGTCCATCGCCAGCGCCATTGTCGCGTTTCCGATTGCCTACTACATGGCGCGCTACACCACCGGTAAGACCAAGGCGTTTTTCTACATCGCGGTGATGATGCCGATGTGGGCCAGTTACATCGTCAAGGCCTACGCCTGGACCTTGCTGTTGGCCAAGGGCGGCGTGGCGCAGTGGTTCGTGCAGCATCTGGGGCTGGAGCCGCTGTTGCAGTTCGTGCTGGGCATTCCGGGCGTTGGCGGCAGCACCTTGTCGACCTCGCACCTGGGGCGTTTCATGGTGTTCGTCTACATCTGGCTGCCGTTCATGATCCTGCCGATCCAGGCGTCGCTGGAACGCCTGCCGCCATCGCTGCTGCAAGCGTCTGCCGACCTCGGCGCCAAGCCGCGCCAGACGTTCATGCAAGTGATTCTGCCGCTGTCGATTCCGGGGATTGCCGCCGGGTCGATCTTCACGTTCTCGCTGACCCTGGGCGACTTCATCGTGCCGCAACTGGTCGGCCCGCCGGGCTACTTCGTTGGCAGCATGGTTTATGCCCAACAAGGTGCGATCGGCAACATGCCGATGGCGGCCGCGTTCACCCTGGTGCCAATCGTGCTGATCGCCATCTACCTGTCCATCGTCAAACGCCTGGGGGCCTTCGATGCACTCTGAGAAAGCTTCTGTAGGCCTGAAAATCGCGGCCTGGGGCGGATTGGTGTTTCTGCACTTCCCGATCCTGATCATCTTCCTGTACGCCTTCAACACCGAAGATGCGGCGTTCAGCTTTCCGCCCAAGGGCTTCACCCTGAAGTGGATCGGTGTCGCGTTCTCGCGACCCGACGTACTGGAAGCGATCAAGCTGTCGTTGCAGATCGCTGCGATTGCCACGCTGATTGCCATGGTGCTCGGCACGCTGGCGTCGGCGGCGCTTTATCGCCGGGATTTCTTCGGCAAGCAGGGCATCTCGCTGATGCTGATCCTGCCGATCGCGCTGCCGGGGATCATCACCGGGATCGCGCTGCTGGCGACCTTCAAGACACTGGGCATCGAACCGGGGATGTTCACCATCATCGTCGGCCACGCGACCTTCTGTGTGGTGATCGTCTACAACAACGTCATCGCCCGATTGCGCCGCACCTCGCACAGTCTGATCGAAGCCTCGATGGACCTCGGCGCCGACGGCTGGCAGACCTTCCGCTACATCGTCCTGCCGAACCTCGGCTCGGCGTTGCTGGCCGGCGGCATGCTCGCGTTCGCCCTGTCGTTCGATGAAATCATCGTCACCACCTTCACCGCCGGCCATGAACGCACCTTGCCGCTGTGGCTGCTCAACCAGCTCAGCCGCCCACGGGACGTACCGGTGACCAACGTCGTCGCCATGCTGGTGATGATGGTGACCATGCTGCCGATTCTTGGCGCTTATTACCTGACCCGGGGTGGTGAGAGCGTGGCGGGGAGTGGCGGAAAATAACCGAATAACCACTGTCGGAACCGAATCTTGTGGGAGCCGGCTTGCTGGCGATTGCGGTAGATCAGCCAACATCTTTGTTGAGCCTGATGGCCCCATCGCTGGCAAGCCAGCTCCTGCAAGGGACTGGTTTCCACAGAGAACAACAATAGTTTCGAAGAGGACAATGCCATGCAAACCAAGCTCCTGATCAACGGCCAACTGCTCGACGGCGAAGGCCCCGCCCAACCCGTGTTCAACCCGGCGCTGGGCCGGGTGCTGGTGGAAATCAACGAAGCCAGCGAAGCCCAGGTCGATGCCGCCGTGCGCGCCGCCGACGCCGCGTTCGACAGTTGGTCGCAGACCCCGCCGAAAGATCGCTCGCTGTTGCTGCTCAAGCTCGCCGACGCCATCGAGGCTCACGGCGAAGAGCTGGCCAAGCTGGAATCGGACAACTGCGGCAAACCCTACAGCGCCGCGCTGAACGACGAGATCCCGGCAATTGCCGACGTGTTCCGTTTCTTCGCCGGTGCCAGCCGTTGCATGAGCGGTTCGGCCGGCGGCGAATACCTGCCCGGCCACACGTCGATGATCCGCCGCGACCCGGTGGGCGTGATCGCTTCCATCGCACCGTGGAACTACCCGCTGATGATGGTCGCCTGGAAAATCGCCCCAGCCCTCGCCGCTGGCAACACCGTGGTGCTCAAGCCGTCGGAACAAACCCCGCTGACCGCCCTGCGCCTGGCGCAATTGGCGTCGGAAATCTTCCCGGCCGGCGTGCTCAACCTGGTGTTCGGTCGTGGCCCTACGGTCGGCAGCCCATTGGTCACTCATTCGAAAGTGCGCATGGTGTCGCTGACCGGCTCAATCGCCACCGGTTCGAACATCATTTCCAGCACCGCCGACACCGTCAAACGCATGCACATGGAACTGGGCGGCAAGGCCCCGGTGATCATCTTCGACGACGCCGACATCGACGCCGCCGTCGAAGGCATCCGCACCTTCGGCTTCTACAACGCCGGCCAGGACTGCACCGCCGCCTGCCGCATCTATGCGCAGGAAGGCATCTACGACAAGTTCGTCGAGAAGCTCGGCGCGGCGGTCAGCAGCATCAAGTACGGTTTGCAGGATGATCCCTCCACCGAGCTTGGCCCACTGATCACCGCGCAACACCGCGACCGCGTGGCCGGTTTCGTCGAGCGCGCCGTGGCGCAGCCGCACATTCGCCTGATCACTGGCGGCAAGGCTGTCGAGGGCAATGGTTTCTTCTTTGAGCCAACGGTGTTGGCCGACGCACAGCAGGATGACGAAATCGTCCGCCGCGAGGTGTTCGGGCCAGTGGTGTCGGTGACCAAATTTACTGATGAAGCGCAGGTATTGGGCTGGGCCAACGATTCGGACTACGGCCTCGCTTCATCCGTATGGACCGCCGACGTCGGCCGCGCGCATCGCCTGTCGGCGCGCTTGCAGTACGGTTGCACCTGGGTCAACACGCACTTCATGCTCGTCAGCGAAATGCCTCACGGCGGTCAGAAACTGTCCGGTTATGGGAAGGACATGTCGATGTACGGGCTGGAGGATTACACCGTGGTGCGGCATGTGATGTTCAAACATTAAAAGCATCGCCAGCAAGCCGGCTCCTGCAGTCTGGAATGCTTTTCCCTGTGGGAGCCAGCCTGCTGGGGATGCTTGGAAAGCAGACTTGGCGCCGCGAGCGCCTGACCGATAGGCTTCACTCCGTGGTGGCGACTTTCCAAGCCAAAACGGAAAACACGCCATGCCAATGCATCCTCAAAGCTCATCTCTTCCCTATTTCGATCCTACCGTGGCGCAGACGCCGCCATGAAGATCATCTCGACGATTTTGCAGTCCTTCAAACAGCTGGAAGTGTTTCCTGGCTCAGGCAGACCTTCCGTCATGCCGGATGTACGAGAGCTGATTCTTGATCGTTATCCGTTCATTGCTCCTTACCGATTTTCTCAAGGAACAATACAAGTTTTACGAGTGCTCCATCAGCGAATGGAGCGCTCGCAAGATGGGTAGAAAGCACTCAGCCGCGACGACCTTGCCGCGACTGAATACCCGCCTGCTTCAAAACCGCGAAACACTCCTCATCGCATCCACCAGATACCTCATCGCAATACGGTCGCTCTCCGACAGTTCCCGATAGCGCTCCACCAGCTTCATCTCTTCGGAATTCAATCGACGTCTTCGCCGCCCACTGGCCAGGCACGGAAAGATTCCCAGTATTTCGGTGATGCCTTGTACTTTCGACATGGACGATGTCCTTCTCTACGTCAAAGAAACCTTCAAAAACCGCATCGCCCTCACCCTTTTTCAGCAGCGCCACGTGCCAACTGAACCGCACCGGCCCGAAGGGCATAAACCGGTCATGTGCACAGAATAGAAATAATCCGGGCGCTGAAAAGCGGTTTTTAGAGTAATTAGTCGAAAAAAGCAGAAATGCCCTGTAAATCAGAAAGCACTGTCGGAATTGTTTCCCGACATGTCTTGTTTCATTGCCGAACTAGCGCGGTGCCATCAATCAATTTTGCTCTGCTATCGAACGGTTTAAGCTAGCGGGCATCTGTTTAAAAGTCCGTTGCGTTTGGCCGAAGGCATGTCCGAACCGATATTTCTGATCCAGCACGTGCCAGGAACGGCGCGGGATTGTTCACGACAGGTTGTATTTATGCACCGCAGGAACTTGCTCAAAGCCTCCATGGCCATCGCGGCCTACACCGGTTTGTCCGCCACCGGCCTGCTTGCCGCCCGTGCCTGGGCTGCACCTGAGACCGCCGACGGTGAGGCCAGGGCCTTCGATTTCGAGGCGCTGAAAATGCAGGCCAGGCAGTTGGCCAACAAGCCCTATCAGGACACCAAACAGGTGCTGCCGCCGACCCTGGCAACCATGACTCCGCAAAACTTCAATGCGATCCGCTACGACGGTGAGCATTCGTTGTGGAAAGACAACAAGGGTCAGCTCGACGTGCAGTTCTTCCACGTCGGCATGGGTTTCAAGCAGCCGGTGCGCATGTACAGCGTCGATCCGAAGACCCGCATGGCGCGTGAAGTGCATTTCCGCCCGTCGCTGTTCAACTACGAAAACACTACGGTCGATACCAAGCAACTGACTGGCGACCTGGGTTTCTCCGGCTTCAAGCTGTTCAAGGCGCCGGAGCTGGACAAGCACGACGTGGTGTCCTTCCTTGGCGCCAGCTACTTCCGTGCGGTGGACGCTACCGGTCAGTACGGCTTGTCGGCCCGTGGTCTGGCGATCGACACCTACGCCAAGAAGCGTGAAGAATTCCCCGACTTCACCAAGTTCTGGTTCGAGACGCCGAACAAGGACAGCACCCGCTTCGTGGTCTACGCCCTGCTCGACTCGCCGAGCGCCACCGGCGCCTACCGTTTCGACATCGACTGCCAGGCCGAGCGCGTGGTGATGGAAGTCGACGCCCACGTGAATGCACGCACCGCCATCGATCAACTGGGCATCGCGCCAATGACCAGCATGTTCAGCTGCGGCACCCACGAACGCCGGATGTGCGACACCATCCACCCGCAAATCCACGACTCCGATCGCCTGGCGATGTGGCGCGGCAACGGCGAGTGGATCTGCCGCCCGCTGAACAACCCGGCCACCCTGCAATTCAACGCCTTCGCCGACACCGACCCTAAAGGCTTCGGCCTGGTGCAGACCGATCACGAATTCGCCAGCTATCAGGATACCGTCGACTGGTACAGCCGCCGCCCGAGCCTGTGGGTCGAACCGACCACGTCGTGGGGCGAAGGCTCGATCGATCTGCTGGAAATCCCTACCACCGGCGAAACCATGGACAACATCGTCGCCTTCTGGACCCCGAAGAAACCGGTGGCCGCCGGCGACTCGCTGAACTACGGCTACAAGCTTTATTGGAGCGCGTTGCCACCCGTGGGCACGCCGTTGGCGCGGGTCCACGCCACACGTTCGGGCATGGGCGGCTTCACCGAAGGCTGGGCGCCAGGCGAGCATTATCCGCCCGTCTGGGCACGGCGCTTTGCCGTGGACTTCAATGGTGGCGGCCTGGACCGTTTGCCTGAAGGCACGGGTATCGAGCCGGTGGTCACGTGTTCAAACGGCGAGGTCAAGGATTTCAGCGTGCTCAAGCTCGATGACATCAAGGGCTACCGCATCCTGTTCGACTGGTACCCGACCAATGACAGCGTCGCCCCCGTCGAGCTGCGCCTGTTCATCCGTACCAACGACCGCACGCTGAGTGAAACCTGGTTGTACCAGTACTTCCCGCCAGCGCCGGACAAGCGCAAATATCCGTGATCAGCAGGTAGCACCCTGCCACCATTCGGTTTTCCGAACGCGACCTCCGGGTCGGTTCGGATAACCGGATTTTCCAGCTTCAATATTCACGCAATAAAAGTTTAATTCCCTTATAAATCAATACATTAACTAATAAGCACTGGTCTGGCACGAGTCATGCTCTACACTTCTTCGACGGATGTCCTTTGCGCGCACTCTCAGTAGCGCTCTGGCATTTGCAGCACAAAAGGGCCGATCAACTGGCTCCATAAAAAAAACAATGTCGAGGAAAATTTGATGCGCATCGTTCCCCATATCCTGGGCGCAGCCATTGCTGCCGCTCTGATCAGCACGCCAGTTTTCGCCGCCGAACTCACCGGCACCCTGAAGAAGATCAAAGAGTCCGGTGTGATCACCCTCGGGCATCGTGACGCTTCCATTCCTTTCTCCTATATCGCAGACGCTTCCGGCAAACCGGTCGGCTACTCCCACGACATCCAGCTGAAAGTCGTCGAAGCGCTGAAAAAAGACCTGGACATGCCGAACCTTCAGGTCAAATACAACCTGGTCACCTCGCAGACGCGTATCCCGCTGGTGCAGAACGGCACCGTGGACCTCGAGTGCGGTTCCACCACCAACAACGTCGAGCGTCAGCAGCAAGTTGACTTCTCCGTCGGCATCTTCGAAATCGGTACTCGCCTGCTGTCCAAGGCAGATTCCAAGTACAAGGATTTCCCTGATCTGGCCGGCAAGAACGTCGTGACCACCGCAGGCACCACGTCCGAGCGCATCCTCAAGGCGATGAACGCCGACAAGCAAATGGGCATGAACGTCATTTCCGCCAAAGACCACGGCGAGTCCTTCCAGATGCTGGAAACCGGCCGTGCCGTGGCCTTCATGATGGACGACGCGCTTCTGGCCGGTGAAGCCGCCAAAGCCAAGAAAGCCACTGACTGGGCCGTAACCGGTACTCCACAGTCCTACGAAATCTACGGCTGCATGGTGCGCAAAGGCGACGCGCCGTTCAAAAAGGCTGTGGATGACGCCATCAAGGCCACCTACGCATCGGGCGAAATCAACAAGATCTACGAAAAATGGTTCATGGCGCCAATCCCGCCTAAAGGCCTGAACCTGAACTTCCCGATGAGCGACGAGCTCAAGGCTCTGATCGCCAATCCGACCGATAAAGCGGCTGACGACAAGAAGTCCTGATTTCTGACTAACCTTATCTCCTGAGAGGGCCGCTGCCCTTTCAGGAGGTTGTCACTCCCTGCTGGCATTTTTGGAAACACTCGGACCGGTGGCTGTCGAGCCGATCGCGTGTGCCTGACTCTCAAGTCGGGCGGGAACGGAGCTTCCCCCAAGCGGGTACTTGTACATCGATCGATCTGAGGGGAGACCCGAATGAATTACAACTGGGACTGGAGCGTGTTCTTCAAGTCCACCGGCGTGGGCAGCGAGACCTATCTCGACTGGTACGTGTCCGGTCTGGCCTGGACCATCGGTATCGCCATCGCGGCCTGGATCATCGCCCTGACACTGGGCTCGATCCTGGGCGTCATGCGTACCGTGCCGAACCGCATCGTATCGGGCATCGCCACCTGCTACGTCGAACTCTTCCGTAACGTGCCGCTGCTGGTGCAGCTGTTCATCTGGTACTTCCTGGTACCCGACCTGCTGCCGGCAGACCTGCAAGAGTGGTACAAGCAGGACCTGAACCCGACGACCTCGGCCTTCCTCAGCGTCGTCGTCTGCCTCGGCCTGTTCACCACCGCCCGCGTTTGCGAACAAGTGCGAACCGGTATCCAGGCCCTGCCAAAAGGCCAGGAATCCGCGGCCCGCGCCATGGGTTTCAAGCTGCCGCAGATCTACTGGAACGTGCTGCTGCCCCAGGCGTACCGGATCATCATTCCGCCGCTCACCTCGGAATTCCTGAACGTCTTCAAGAACACCTCCGTGGCCTCGCTGATCGGTTTGATGGAATTGCTCGCGCAGACCAAACAGACCGCCGAGTTCTCCGCCAACCTGTTCGAAGCTTTCACCCTGGCCACGCTGATCTACTTCACCCTGAACATGAGCCTGATGTTGCTGATGCGTATGGTCGAGAAGAAAGTCGCCGTACCGGGCCTGATTTCCGTAGGGGGTAAATGATGGAATTCGACTTCTCGGGCATCATCCCGTCCCTGCCGGGTTTGTGGAACGGCATGGTCATGACCTTGCAATTGATGGTGCTGGGCGTCATCGGCGGGATCATCCTCGGCACCATCCTGGCGTTGATGCGTCTGTCCCACAGCAAACTGCTGTCGAACATTGCCGGTGCCTACGTCAACTACTTCCGCTCGATCCCGTTGCTGCTGGTGATCACCTGGTTCTACCTGGCGGTGCCGTTCGTATTGCGCTGGATCACCGGTGAAGACACGCCGATCGGCGCGTTCGCCTCATGCATCGTGGCGTTCATGATGTTCGAAGCGGCGTACTTCTGCGAAATCGTCCGTGCCGGTGTGCAGTCGATTCCCAAGGGCCAGATGGGTGCTGCCCAGGCGCTGGGCATGACTTACGGCCAGATGATGCGTTTGATCATCCTGCCGCAAGCGTTCCGCAAGATGACGCCGTTGCTGCTGCAACAGAGCATCATCCTGTTTCAGGACACCTCGCTGGTTTACGCCGTCGGCCTGGTGGACTTCCTCAATGCTTCGCGCGCCAGTGGCGACATCATTGGCCGCTCCAATGAGTTCCTGATCTTCGCAGGTCTCGTGTACTTCATCATCAGCTTTTCCGCCTCGCTGCTGGTCAAGCGTCTGCAAAAAAGGTTCGCCGTATGATCTCTATCAAAAGCATCAACAAGTGGTATGGGGACTTCCAGGTACTGACTGACTGCAGCACCGAGGTCAAAAAAGGCGAAGTGATCGTGGTGTGCGGGCCCTCGGGTTCCGGCAAGTCGACCCTGATCAAGTGCGTCAACGCCCTGGAGCCGTTCCAGAAAGGCGACATCGTGGTTGATGGCACCTCCATTGCCGACCCGAAGACCAACCTGCCGAAACTGCGTTCGCGCGTGGGCATGGTGTTTCAGCACTTCGAGCTGTTCCCGCACCTGACCATCACCGAAAACCTGACCATCGCGCAGATCAAGGTGTTGGGCCGCAGCAAGGAAGAGGCCACCAAGAAAGGCCTGCAATTGCTCGAGCGTGTAGGTCTCTCGGCCCATGCCCACAAGCACCCGGGCCAACTGTCCGGTGGTCAGCAACAGCGTGTGGCGATTGCCCGTGCGCTGGCGATGGACCCGATCGTCATGCTGTTCGACGAACCGACCTCGGCGCTGGACCCGGAAATGGTCAACGAAGTGCTGGACGTGATGGTGCAACTGGCCCACGAAGGGATGACCATGATGTGCGTGACCCACGAAATGGGCTTCGCCCGTAAAGTGGCCGACCGCGTGATCTTCATGGACGCCGGCAAGATCATCGAAGACTGCAAGAAGGAAGAGTTCTTCGGCGACATCAGCCACCGCGCCGAGCGTACGCAGCACTTCCTCAACAAGATTCTGCAGCACTAAAAGCCACCACCGTCCCCTTGTAGGAGCTGGCTTGCCAGCGATGCGATCTCAACCTGACATCCCAGTCGTCAGGCACACCGCCATCGCCGGCAAGCCGGCTCCTACAGGGATTGGTGCAAAGTTCAGATTTGTGTTGTGGTTGACCCAAGGCATCTGTGATGAAATGCGACCCCGAACTTTACCGCGCCACGTCGCCATCACTCGCCGTGAAACCCCGTCTGATTCGCCATCTGTTCCTGCCGCCGCTGATCATCGCGCTGATGATCGGACTGGGTTACATCGGCTTCTGGGTCAGTGAGCATTACGGCATTCGCAGCCTCAGCGAAAACGGCCAGCGCCAGCTGGAACTGCATGCCCGTGCAGTGGAAAGCGAAATCAGCAAATACACCTACCTGCCCAGCCTGCTGGAACTCGAGACCAGTGTTTCCAGATTGCTGGCCGATCCGTCGCCGGAACACCGGCAAACGGTCAACGATTACCTCGAAGGCCTGAACCGGCGCAGCCGCAGTCGGGCCATTTATGTGATGGACACCACCGGTCGTGTCATGGCCACCAGCAACTGGCGCGATGTCGACAGTTACCTCGGTGAAGACCTGTCCTTCCGCGCCTATTTCCAGAACGCCGTGCGCGGTCAGCCCGGGCGTTTCTACGGCATCGGCAGCACCAACGGCGAACCCGGCTACTACCTGGCCCATGGCCTGGAAGAACACGGCAAGATCATCGGCGTCGCGGTGGTCAAGGTTCGCCTCGAGGCCATGGAAGAACGCTGGCAACGGGCGCGTCTGGAAGCCTTCGTCAGCGACGAGAACGGCATCATCATTCTCTCCAGCGATCCGGCGCGTCGCCTTAAATCCGTGGTGCCGCTAAGTGATGAGACCAAAGAGAAACTGGCCCGCAGCCTGCAGTACTACTGGTTCCCGCTGAACGAACTGCAACCGCTGGCCCGGGAAACCCTGTCCGAAGGCGTGGAAAAACTCACCTTCCCGGCCAACAGCGAACTGGTCTCCGACGATGAAAACATCAGTTATCTGTCGCAAACCCGGCCTTTGAGCGATACCCCCTGGAACTTCACCCTGTTGACGCCGCTGCAGGACTTGCGCCGCGAAACGATCAATCAGGGGATTCTGGTGGCGGTGGCGTTTGCCCTCGTGGCGTTCCTGTTGATTGCCTGGAACGAGCGGCGCAAGGTGATCGCCACTCGCCTCGCAGCCCGGGAAGCCTTGCAGGAAGCCAACAATCAACTGGAGCGTCGGATTACCGAACGCACCGTCGACCTGCGCGCCAGCAACGAACGGCTCAAGGGCCAGATCCGCGAACGACGTCATGCCGAAGAGACCTTGCGCCACGCCCAGGATGAACTGGTGCAGGCCGGAAAACTCGCGGCCATTGGCCAGATGTCCACCAGCATCGCCCACGAATTGAACCAGCCACTGGCGGCGCTGCGCACGCTGTCCGGGAATACCGTGCGCTTTTTGGAGCGTGGCCAACTCGACGTGGCCAGTACCAACCTCAAAACCATCAATGAACTGATCGACCGCATGGGCCGCATCACCGCCAGCCTGCGCTCCTTCGCCCGGCGCGGTGACGACAAGGGCCAGGCGTGCCTGGGCAAAGGTGTGGAGGCGGCGTTGCAGTTGCTCGATGGACGCATGAAAAACACGCAGTTGCATCGCCTTTTCGAAGAGGTACAGGTGCAAATCGACCAGACCCGCCTCGAACAGATTCTGGTCAACCTGATCGGCAACGCCCTCGACGCGATGCAGGCGCAACCGCAACCCGAGCTTTGGCTTGAGGGTGAAGCGTTCGATGGCAAGTATCGACTGCGGGTGCGTGACAACGGCCACGGCATCGACGCCGAAGCGCGCAAGCATTTGTTCGAACCTTTCTTCACCACCAAACCCGGCGAACAAGGCCTGGGCCTTGGCCTGACCCTTTCCGCCAGCCTGGCTGCCGCCACCGGCGGTCATTTGGGTGTTGAGCACCCCGCCAGCGGTGGTACCGCATTCGTCCTCAGTTTACCGTTGGTAAGCCCCACTCCCGCCGAGCCAATATGAACAACGACCTTAGTGTATTGATCGTCGAAGACGACCCCCATGTACTGCTCGGCTGCCAACAGGCGCTGACCCTGGAAGACATTCCGTGCATCGGCGTGGGCAGTGCCGAAGAAGCGCTGGAGCGGGTCGGCGACAACTTTGCCGGCATCGTCATCAGCGACATTCGCCTGCCGGGCATCGATGGCCTGGAGTTGCTGGGCCGTCTCAAGGAGCGTGACCGCAGTTTGCCGGTGGTGCTGATCACCGGCCACGGCGACATCTCCATGGCCGTCGGCGCGATGCAGAAAGGCGCCTACGACTTCATGGAGAAACCCTTCTCCCCGGAACGCCTGGTGGATGTGGCCCGTCGCGCACTGGAGCAACGCAGCCTGGCGCGGGAAGTGTCGTCGTTGCGGCGGCAACTGGCTGAACGCGATTCCCTTGAAGGACGGATCATCGGTCGCTCGCCGGCGATGCAAAACTTGCGTGAACTGATTGCCAACGTCGCCGACACTTCAGCCAACGTGCTGATCGAGGGCGAAACCGGCACTGGCAAGGAACTGGTCGCCCGCTGCCTGCATGACTTCAGCCGTCGTCACACCAGGCAATTCGTGGCGCTGAACTGCGGCGGCCTGCCGGAGAATCTGTTCGAAAGCGAAATTTTCGGCCACGAGGCCAACGCCTTCACCGGCGCCGGCAAACGGCGGATCGGCAAGATCGAACACGCCGACGGTGGCACGCTGTTCCTCGACGAAGTGGAAAGCATGCCCCTGCCCTTGCAGATCAAACTGCTGCGGGTTTTACAGGAGCGCACCCTTGAACGCCTCGGCTCGAACCAGAGCGTGGCGGTGGATTGCCGGGTGATCGCGGCGACTAAATCCGACCTCGTCGAATCGAGCAAGGCCGGCGAATTCCGCAGCGACCTGTATTACCGCCTCAACGTGGTGACCCTGGAACTGCCGCCGTTGCGCGAACGCCGCGAAGACATCCTGCAACTGTTCGAATATTTCTTGCAGCAGTCGTCCCTGCGCTTTGACCGGATCGCGCCGGAGCTGGATAACCAGACCGTCTCGAACCTGATGAGCCACGACTGGCCGGGCAACGTGCGCGAACTGCGCAACGTCGCCGAGCGCTTTGCCCTCGGCCTGCCGGCGTTCAAGAAAACCGGCGCGGGCGTGAGTGCGCAAGGCCTGGCATTCGCCGAAGCGGTAGAAGCGTTCGAACGCAACCTGTTGAGCGATGCCTTGCAGCGCAGCGGCGGCAACCTGACCCAGGCCAGCCAGGAACTGGGCATGGCCAAGACCACCTTGTTCGACAAAGTGAAGAAGTACGGGTTGAGCCACTGAGAAGTGCAAACCCTGTAGGAGCCGGCTTGCTGGCGATAGCGACTACACAGTCAGCATTGATGTGACTGGTACACCGCCATCGCCAGCAAGCCGGCGCCTGCAGGTTTAGCGTCCGTAGACGTTCTCGAGCTGGGCCTGGGTCAGCGCATCCTCAAACGGCACCGGCACCGACTTCACCGCGCCATAGAGGTTGCGATAACGCCAGTAATTACCGTTGTTCGCCAATTGATAGCCACGCTCGACCACACGCTGACCATCGATCACATAACGCAAGGTTTCCTGCGCGGCCGGTGGCGGAGTCGGTTGCATCAGGTCCGTGGCCAGAACGCGCATGGATTCGTCGATGCACTCGTCGAGCACCGCAGTGACTTTTGCCAGTTCGAGACTGCCGTCATCGATGCATTGGCTGCCGCAACCACGGATCGGCTGGCTGGTCACTTCGATGCGCATGCGGTACAGCGCCGAACCGGCGATGTCCTGGACCTGGACCTGATTGACCAGCACAAAGCTGCCGCGATCCGGGGTCAGCATCAGTTTCGGCTCGATCAACAAACGCGCCGTGACCTGACCTTCGCCCTGCTTGAGCCCGGCCACATGCGAGGCGTGCTGATAGCGTTGCTGCAAGCGTTCCTGCAAGGGCACGCCGGCGAGCAGATCCGCCATGGGTCGTGAGTCCTTGAGGGCGGATTTTTCCGCATCACGCTGCAAGGTGCCGCTGCCCATCTGGGTGTTGACCAGACTGGCCACCAACACGCCCGCCAACCCGGCACTGGTGCCCGAGTTGAGCAACAAGGCCTGACTCGACGACGCAGCCTTGAGCGCGTCTTTGCTATCAATCACGGTGCTGGCCCCGACGAAAGCTTGCGGCACCTGCACATCGACCTTGAGCCCGTGTGCCTGAACGTAAGGCAACGCGCCCTGATCCTTGAAACCGGCCTCGGGAGCCGGTTTCTGCGCGCAGCCACCCAGCATCAGCAGGGCCAGCGCGCTGGCCGCTACGATAGAGCGCTTCATTTGGCGAACGGGGTGATCATTTGCTGACGGCTGTTATCCACAGCCTGGTAGAACGCGTTGGACAGGTTGGTGTAGGTCGGCTCGTCCCACTCGCCCTGTGCGGCCTGGATCGCGGCAAATGGCTGGAACCACAGCAGTTTGTTGTCGGCCAGATCAACCACCATGCCCTGCCCGCCGACCTGCGCCATCGGCACGCTGGTGGGCACGATGCTGTAGTAGCTGCGGGTCGCACCGGTGGCCGTGACATACACCAGCAGCAGGCGATCGACGCCGTATTTGGCTTTCATCGGGGTCAGGTCTTTGATCGTGTAGCCTTCGCGGAACTTGGTTTCCTTGTAGGCCTTCAGGTCGATCTTGTCGTCGATGCGCTTGGCTTTGTAACCCTTGGCCTGCAACTTGGCGACGATGGCATCCGGCAGGGTGTCGAAATCGCGCACTTGCCAGGTTTTGACGTTGTCGCTGAGCTTGCTGTTGACGCCCGCGTTGATTGCGTAATCGAGAAGCCCCTGATTACCGGTCAAGGCCAGTACCGGCGGCGGCAATTCGCTGATGGCGACGCCGATGGTCGGCTCCTTCGCATCCCAGAATTGTTGGTCGAGCGGTACGGGAGGTTGTACGTTGGCGCAGCCGGTCAGGGTCAGGCAGGCGAGCAATGTGAGTGCAGCGATGGTGCGTAGAGCGTGGAATGGCATGGATCAAGTCCCTATGATTGAAAGTCGCTGCCTGTATCGGCAGCGACGGCGCAATCAATAGTGGCACATTGATATATTTTTGACGACAGGATCCTGTCATCTGACTGCCGGTGCGTTAAAGGAGGTTGTGGTCGGCCACCGGGTCGATCTGCGCCCAATGGGACGTGTCTTCGCGGTGTTCGCGCAAATAGGGCAGAACCGCCGCCAGCAACGGCGCCTTGAACGCCTCCTGAAAACGATGGGCCAGCCCTGGAATCAGCTTCAACTGACTGCCGCGCAAATGCGCCGCCAGGTGCACGCCATGCATCACCGGCAACAACGGATCGGCGGTGCCATGCACCACCAGCGCCGGGACCCGCAATTGGTTAAGCAGCGCCACGCGACTCGGCTCGGCGAGGATCGCCATGATCTGCCGTTTCACCCCTTCGGGATTGAACGCCCGGTCATAGGACAGCGCCGCCTGATGCAGCAGGACCTCGCGATCATCCGTCACTGTCGGACTGCCCAACGCCGCCAGCAAGTCGGCCTGCTGCTCCAGGGCGACCTCGCGATTGAGCGCTCCGCGACGCGAGAGCAATTGCACCAGCGCCGCACTTGGCGCCGGCAAACCTTCGGCACCGGACGTGGTCATGATCAGGGTCAGGCTCTCGACCCGCTGCGGCGCCATGGCCGCCATATGCTGGGCGATCATCCCGCCCATGCTCGCGCCCAGCACGTGGAATTGCTCGATGTGCAACGCGTCCATCAGGCCCAGGCCGTCGCTCGCCATGTCGGTCAACGAATACGGTGCCGACACCGGCAAACCCAGTTTGTAGCGCAGCACTTCGAAGGTCAGGTTGGCCTCAAGCGGCGCCTGCCGCCAGGTCGACAGGCCGACATCGCGATTGTCATAACGGATCACCCGAAAACCCTGCTGACACAGCGCTACCACCACCTCGTCGGGCCAATGAATCAGTTGCCCGCCCAGGCCCATCACCAGCAGCAATGCCGGGTCCGACGCGCGACCGATGCTCTGGTACGCCAGGCTCACCTGATCCAGATCGACCCGTTCGGTCGGAACATTGACATCGCAGCGAGACGCCGCCAATGACGGCAGGCCGAACACAATAGCGGCCAAACATACAAGGCTTGATAAGAAAACACGCATGAAGAAACACCGAAACGCAGAACCCCAGTAGAGCGCGAGTCTGATGAAGTTTGTTCAAGCGCGCTGCCACAGTTCCATGACAGTTTGATGAAGAGTGCCGGGCGGTCATCTCCCGTCACGATAACTATGTACCGCCAGCCCTCTTGACGGCTGACCTCTAATGGCCGCTCGACCGCCCATTGGAGATACATCTCATGCTCGATTCACGTCCATCAACCCCCGATGACTTTGGCCTTGCCGACGTTTGGAAACCCGCTGCGGATCTGAACCTTTTGCTCAGTGCCTCGGCGCGCTGGAATGACTGCCACGATCAGTGGCTCGCCCTTATGGCACAGAGCCCGCCGTCGTCATCCCCGGCGGATGGGTGGCAGGCGCGCGCACGTGGTACTGACGTTTCGCGCAAGGTACAAGCCATTCGGCTGTATCGACAGCATTTCGAGGCGTCTAGCCAGCTGGCCTTCGCCCAAGGCAGCCTCAACGTAGAACAGATGCAAGCGTTGCAGGCACTCATCGATCCGGTACCCGCAGCAACGCGCAAGCAAACTGTTGATGTTGAACAAGTGCAACTCAAAGGCGCCAGTGGCGCGTATACACAATTGTCCGGCGCACTGGTCATTACCCTGAAAGCGGACCAACCGGCCGCTCGGTTGCTGTACGTACCGTCTGCGTCGCCCGCCTGGATGAGCTTTGACAACCGTAACGATCTGGAACGCTGGCTCATCGAACAGCAGCCGCAGTTGCTCGGCCAACCCCGGCTTGCGACGGACGCCATCACCGTCGGTTTCGTCGCGCTTGACGCTCCTGAGCTGGAGCAGAGTGCTGAATCCCTGCTGACACGATTGTCCAGCCTTCCGGCGGATCGACGGCGCAACGAAATGGTTTTTGCCTTGCCCCCCGACCTGCCGGAAACAGACGCGTTCGAAAGTCCTGCGCTCTTCGGCCAACTGAGCCCCGACATTCCACTGGGCATTCGGCTCAGCACGTTGACGCAACAACAATCTGCACTGGAGGACCTGCTCGGCCACGACTTTCAAGGCGATCACAAAGATCAGCGCCTGCAACGACTGCAACAGCAACTCGACGCACTCACCGCCGCCGAGCAAGACAGCAACGTCGCCGCGACGGCACTTCTGCACACCAACACGGCGCAGCAGATGCTGGAGTTGCGTCATCAGTCGAACCCGCATTACCGCGCCCTCTACCAGGCACGCCTGTCCGGTCTGCGCGCGGAGGCCGAACTGCAATTGAGCCTGAAGCAGATCAGCCGTGATGAGTACCAATGGCTCAAGTCCGTGCTGGATGCTCCCGACCAGCCCCGCCCGGCCGATGTGGTCGTCGCCCGGGTGATGCTGTCGGCGACCGAGACCGAAGGGCAAACCACCCGGACTCAAAGCCAGGAACTGGCCGGTGTGTTGCTGTTTACCCATCCATCGACGTTGCTGCAGTCCTCGCCCCACAGCCTGTTGCTTTATTGGCCTGGGCAATTCGGCGGCCTGCAACGGTTCGCCTCTCGCCAGGCCCTGGAACAGTCATTGTTCAAACTCGCGGCCAACGACACCACGCAGGCACTGCAACTCTTGGCACTGAGTGGCAACCCGTTCGAAGAATCGCTGCAAATGCAGCTCTACGCCTGTATACAAGAGGTGTCGCAGCTGATGACTGACAACCCTGTCCCCTCTCATGCCAGCCAACGCGCGGCGAAACTGGACGGCCTGCGCGAACAAGCCCTCGCCCGTCTGACCGTGCCCATCGCCACGGCCCGAGAACGGGCTTACGCGCACATCGTCGAGCAAAACCACAGCGGCGCCCTGGCAGGTCAATTGCCGGCCTGGCTTGCCTCATTACCGCAGACTCATCGCGATCAGATTAAAGCGTTGTTCACGTCGTATATCGCTGCGATGAAGCGCTCCCACGCGTTGCTTGAACGCGAACTTCCTCCCCGTGGCGCATTCAGCCAAAAGGTCATCGACGCCCGCCTGTGCCAGGAATTCAGTCTCACGCAAAACGTCGAGGTGCTGCTGGATGTCCCCGACTCCACGACCTGGCGCAAAGTGCTGATTGAGGGCGCTGCACCGGGGACCCCTCAGCGTAATACGCTGATCCCCAGCGCGCAGCGGAGCAAGCTGTCGCTCGCCGAACTGGCGCAAAGCAATATCGACCAGGCGATGTGGTGGCGATTGTCGTTGATGGAGGTCGAAGTCAGCGGCGGCGATGAAACAGAACGCGAAAACCTGAAAACCGGCATCAGCGAAACCTGGCTGCGCAAATGGGTCACCGAGCTGGACCTGGCCGGGAAATATGAAACGCTGATCCGCGAGACGTTCCTCGGCCCGCCGGGCGAACCTGCGTTCAGCCGCGCATACCGTCGGGAATGCCTGAGCGAACCCTGGCGCCTGATGCTCAAACTGCAAGGCGAGTTCGCTCTGTTGCAACGAGACATCAAAGCTGACGGCCAGCAAGTGCTGGAAATCGCCATCGACGCCAACAGTCGCGAAGCTTACACCGCCAACGGCAAACGCATCGTGCTACTGCCCGCACACCTGACCGTGGGCGGTGAGGACACACAACATCAGGGGCCGACCACCCTGGCCGGCGTCACGTTCATCGAGGAGCAGATCAACGGCTTGACCCTGCTCTATCTTCCCGACAGCCCCGACGGGGTGTTTCTGCGCCAGTACGACAACCTGGAAGACGCGCGCAAGGCGCTGTACAACCTGTGCCTGCACACAAACATGATCAACTACCTGGCCGGACGTGCCTTGTCCGGGGATTTCGCCCGTCACGTCAGCCGGATCAATCAGGCGTTGCTGAAAAATTTCGACGCGATCATCGGCACGGGCACAGCCTGGCCTGCAACCACCTCCCTGGCCGCACACTTGCTCAATGTGCATATGGGCCGATTGCTGGAGGCACACAGGACGACATCGCGCTCTAACGACGCGTTGTACCTGGAGGGTGTCGCGTTGCAATCCGGCGCGATGTTCAACTACCTGAAAATGGCGCTGGGGATGGTGCCCTTCGTTGGCAGCGCCATTGCGCTCTATGACGCCTGGAACAGTGCCAACCTGGCGGTCGCTGCTTTTCTGCGCGGTGAGGTCGGCCATGGCCTGGCCGAAGTGGAAGCGGTGTTGCTGTCCTTGATTGATGCGGCGATGGACATTCTTCCCGCCGTCGCCGCCACTTCCGGCGGTGCACGCTCACTTACGCGCCTGCGCCAGTTGAAAAGCGCGGCTAAAGTCCCGGGCGGTTTGCAGACCTCGACGCCACGGCAGGCCCGGCGCACTCTGGAACGCTTCAAGGGCTATGAGTACGAACACGAGATTTCCCTCGCCGGCCTGCAACCGGGCACCGAAGGCATTTATCGCAACGTATATCGACACGCCGACGGCGACTTCATGCTCAGCCAGGGACGCCTCTACCGCATCGAATGGACCCCGAATCCGCCGCAATGGCGGTTAAGCACAACGCGCGCACGAACTTACCGACAACCTGTCGCCCTCGACGAGGCCGGCCACTGGAACACCCACTACGCGGTATACGGCACGGTCACTGCCGGTGGCGGTGTCGGCGGCGGTGCAGTGCTCGGGCACATGGCCGACGGCCTGGACCCGCTGTGGCCCGCCGCCATTCGGCGAATGCTGCCGCGCTGGTGGACGGATCGGGCCTTGCGCCGGCAATTGACCTTGACCAATACGGCCGAGGCTTACCTGCGACGACTCGAAAGCCAGACCCGCAGCTCCAACGCCACCCTGGAGCACTATTTCAACCTCGAACCCAACCAGCGCCAGCCCCTTAGAGCCAACGCAGACATCGCCTGCGTGAACGACATCGACCTTGCACAGGCCCAATACCTGAACCTTGAAGAATTGATGCTGTTCAGCCATGGCCGAAAGCGCGTGCAGATCGAAGACTTTCAAAGTCGCTGCGCCTGGATCATCGCCCAGCGCACGGTGCGGCGCATCGGCCTGGTCAAGGAGCGTCTGGTAGAGCATATGGACCGTATCGGTCAACTGGTTGCCCGATCGGACGCTACGCCCTACAGCGATACAGCGGCACACGTGCAACTGATGGCGCAACGGACAGAGATACGAAAAGCTTTTATCAAGGACTTTGACCAGCTTCATACGTACGTCGCAGACGCCAATCGATGGAATAGCCGAATCACCAATCGCGCGCAAAAAGCCAAGATGACCCAAGACATGACCCTCGTTAACGAGAAGTTCAGCGATGCCAATCACCACTACCTCAAAGCGGCGCATGAACTGGAGATCATCACTCACTACAGCGCCGTCAACGACCAGTCCTGGGTCTACTTTCACGTACAGTTGAAACAGGCCCGGATGAAGGTCGGACGCGCCATGCTGACGCAACATCACTTGCCTGAAGTGCGCGCCACTTTTAGCCAACGCAACAAAGTGCTTGAAGACTGCCTGGCGACATACACCGAGTTTCGCCGCAATCTCGGCGCCTGGTCGCTGGGTTATCCCCAGCACCTGGATCTGGAGCAAGTGACCGCGTTTCTCGACGACCTGGCAAAAATCGAAGAGTTCGCTCGCCATGCCATCAAGACACGCCCCTCCACCACAGTAAAAGCGGGAAACGCCGGGAAACATCTGTTCGAGACCGAGGACAACCAATGGCTCATCGGCGTTGCCAGCACAGATGCCGTGACCCGGCAAAAGCGCTTCACCATCGAAGGGGTCGATGGCCACACGGAAACCTGGTTACCCCGCTCCGCCAGCGGTAAATATCACCTCAGCGAACCCGTGAGTACGGCATCAACGGAGCTCGCCACCGATATCACCCCGTTGCTGGTGGAGGCCAAGACCAGGCTCGGCAGGGTGGACGCCTACAAAAGCAAGGTCGAAGGCTACGCTCGGCAGGACATGCTGCCGGTCGACCTTGAACACATGATGGGCAGCGAAGCCACGGAATTGAAGATGCGTGCCCAGGCCATCGAACGGTTGTCGTCCTCGGAACCGGTGGTGCTGCAATTGCGCAATCGTGCCGATGAGCTGTCCAGCGCCGGCCGCACGCTACGAATAGACCAGACCGTGAACAGCAAAACCCCGACCGAGGGATATCTGGACTATCTACTGGAACAACGGGCGGTGGACATTCGCAAGGAAGGCGGACTGCGGGATATAGGCAAGCGCCCGGATGGACGCCGGGACTTTCTGCAGGAATATGAAGTGCGCGATCTGACCCGAGAGCCGGCGCGAACCTTGTGGTATGCGCACTTTCATTACACCTCGGCCAAGCCTGGGTTCAACGACTTCGTCAAAGCGCATCTGAAACTGCCGGAACAACGCAACCTCGGTTTGCAGTGGCAGCAAGCGCAGGCCGGAAGTGCTGCCCACGTGCAGCCGATCTGGCGCGGCGACATCGGCAAACCCATGGGTACCAAACACTTTTCCGAGCTCTGAACACCTTGCAGGAGCCGGCTTGCTGGCGATGGCGTTTTGTCAGGCGACATTTGTGTCGACTGTACCCGCGCTAACGCCAGCAAGCCGGCTCCTACAGGTGGAGCGGCGGTCAGGCCAGTTGACTGCGCAACTGCCGCGCCGCCGCCACCATGTTCACCAACGCCGCTTCGGTCTCTGGCCAGGCGCGGGTTTTCAGGCCGCAATCGGGGTTGACCCACAAGCGCTCGGCCGGAATGCGCTGCACGGCTTTTACCATCAACTTGACCATCTCGGCCGTGTCCGGCACCCGTGGCGAGTGGATGTCGTAGACACCCGGGCCGATGTCGTTCGGGTAGTCGAACGCCTTGAAAGCTTCCAGCAGCTCCATGTCCGAACGCGAGGTTTCGATGGTGATGACGTCGGCATCCATCGCCGCGATAGCCTCGATCACGTCGTTGAATTCGCTGTAGCACATGTGGGTGTGGATCTGGGTTTCGTCCCGCACACCACTGGCGCTCAAACGGAACGCCTCCACCGCCCAATCCAGGTATTCCTGCCATTGCGCCCGACGCAGCGGCAGGCCTTCGCGGAATGCAGCTTCGTCGATCTGTACGATCTTGATACCGGCGGCTTCCAGATCCAGCACTTCGTCGCGCAGAGCCAAAGCCAGCTGTTGCGCCTGGACTTTGCGCGACACGTCTTCACGCGGGAACGACCACATCAGCATGGTCACGGGACCGGTGAGCATGCCTTTCATGACCTTGTCGGTCTGGCCCTGCGCATAGCTGATCCAGTCGACAGTCATGGCTTTCGGGCGACTCAGGTCGCCATAGATGATCGCCGGTTTCACGCAGCGCGAACCGTAGCTCTGTACCCAGCCGAAACGGGTGAAGGCATAACCGTCCAGCTGCTCGGCGAAGTACTCGACCATGTCGTTGCGTTCGGCTTCGCCGTGCACCAGCACGTCCAGCCCCAAGCGTTCCTGAATCTGCACGGCATGGCGGATTTCGTGGTGCATGGCGTCGGTGTAATCGTTGGCCGACAACTTGCCTTGCTTGTACGCCTGACGCGCCAGGCGAATCGAACCGGTCTGCGGAAACGAGCCGATGGTGGTGGTCGGGAATGTCGGCAGTTTCAGCCTGGCACGCTGCTGCTCGATGCGCTTGGCAAACGGCGAATGACGTTGGCTGTGGTGGGGGCCAATCGCCGCGATACGTGCCTGCACTGCAGTTTTGTGGATGCGTGGCGACTCGGCGCGGCTGACTTGAATGGCGCGACTTTCGGCCAGGGCCGCTTGCACCTTGGGCGCTTGCGGATCGTTCAAGGCATCGCGCAGTACCGCGATTTCCCCACACTTTTGCACGGCAAATGCCAGCCAGCTTTTCAGTTCCGGGTCGAGCTTGTCTTCGCGCTCCAGATCCACCGGGCTGTGCAGCAGCGAACAGGAACTGCTGACCCACAGATTGTCGCCAAAACGTTCCTGGGCAAATTGCAGTTGTGCCAGCACTGGCTCCAGCTCACAGCGCCAGACGTTGCGCCCGTTAACCAGCCCTACCGAAAGAATCTTGTAGATCGGCAGGCGATCGAGCACGTGCAGCAACTGGTCGGGCGCACGCACCGCATCGATGTGCAGGCCTTGCACCGGCAGGCCGACGGCCAGGCCGAGGTTGTCTTGCAGGCCGCTGAAGTAGGTCGCCAGCAGTTTCTTCAGCGGTGAATATTGGAGGATGTGGTAAGCGCGCTCGAAGGCGTTTTTCCATTCCTGCGGCAGGTCGAGGGTCAGGATCGGTTCGTCGATCTGCACCCACTCCACGCCCTGTGCAGCAAGACGGCCGAGGATCTCGCCGTAGATCGGCAACAGGCGTTCCAGCAGGTCGAGCTTGTCGAAGTCGTTGCCTTTCGCCTTGCCCAGCCACAGGTAAGTCAAAGGGCCGATGATCACCGGTTTGACGGTATGGCCCAGCGCCTTGGCTTCGTCGACCTCGTCGAACAGCTGTTCCCAGCTCAGCTTGAATGTTTGATGTGCCGTGAATTCCGGGACCAGGTAGTGGTAGTTGGTGTCGAACCATTTGGTCAATTCTTGCGCGTATTGCGCCTGGCTGTGTTCACCGCCGCAGCAGGTTGCGGTGGCGCCACGGGCCATGGCGAACAGCGTGTCGAGGGTCGGCAGGCCGCGCTCATCCTTGGTGTTGTCGAAACGCTCGGGGATTACCCCAAAGGTCAGGGAGTGGGTCAGCACCTGGTCGTACCAGGCGAAGTCGCCGACCGGCAGCAGGTCGATGCCGGCATCCTTCTGCAACTGCCAGTGGGTAGCGCGCAACTGGCGACCGACGCTGTTGAGTGCGCGCGGATCGATGTCACCCTTCCAGTAGGCTTCGAGGGCTTTTTTCAGTTCGCGGTCGGCGCCGATGCGCGGGAAACCAAGGGTGTGGGCCACGGCCATGTCGAAGGTGCTCCTGTGTAAAAGATGGCGCTATTGTCGACAGCCAGGGCAACATGAGACAAACTCAACCTTTTCGTGTTGATCACAAGTTTTCCTCATGGAGCCCCACGGTGCTTGAAATCCGTCACCTCAAGACCCTGCACGCCTTGCGCGAAGCCGACAGCCTGGTGGATGCAGCCGACCGCTTGCACCTGACCCAATCGGCGCTGTCCCACCAGTTCAAGGAGCTGGAAGAGCGCATGGGCATGCCGCTGTTCGTGCGCAAGACCAAACCGGTGCGCTTCACCAGCGCCGGTTTGCGCCTGCTGCAACTGGCCGACGCCACCCTGCCGCTGCTGCGCGCCGCCGAGCGCGACATTGCGCGACTGGCCGGCGGCACCGCCGGGCGTTTGCACATGGCCATCGAATGCCACAGCTGCTTCCAGTGGCTGATGCCGACCATCGACCAGTTCCGCGATGCCTGGCCGGAGGTCGAGCTGGACCTGGCGTCGGGTTTCTCTTTCGCACCCTTGCCAGCCTTGGCCCGTGGCGACCTGGACCTGGTGGTGACGTCCGATCCGGTGGATCTGGTTGGCATTACCTATGTGCCGCTGTTCACTTACGAAGCGATGCTCGCCGTGGCCAACCAGCACAAACTGGCGAGCAAGGCCTACATCGTCCCGGAAGATTTGCTGACGGAAACCTTGATTACCTATCCGGTGGAAAGGGATCGCCTCGACATCTTCACCCGCTTCCTTGAACCCGCCGACGTCGAACCGGCCCAGGTCCGCACGTCGGAACTGACGGTGATGATGATGCAACTGGTGGCGAGCGGACGCGGTGTATGCGGCATGCCCCATTGGGCGCTGCACGAATACAGCTCACGGGGTTATGTGAAGGCCAAGCGCCTGGGCGAGAAAGGTCTGTTCGCGACGCTATATGCGGCCATTCGGGCGGACATGCTGGATGCGCCGTACATGCGTGACTTCTTGCTGACGGCGAAAGACACGTCGTTCTCGACCCTGGACGGGGTCAGCGCCGTTCGTTGAATCCTGTAGGAGCCGGCTTGCTGGCGATGGCGGTGTATCAGGCGACATCGTTGTTGTCTGATACACCGCTATCGCCGGCAAGCCGGCGCCTGCAGGGGTTGTGGTGGATTTAGAGTTCGCGCCACATGTGGATCTTGTCGAAGTATTCCTCACCGACACGCACCGCCATCGGCTCAAGACCGAACTGGATGAAGCCGCAGCGCCGGTACAGATTGAACGCCGCATCATTGCCCGCGGTGACGGTCAACTTGATCAACCGCAGCCCTTGATGCGCCCGCGCCTGCGCCAGAACCGCCTCCACCAATTGAACACCGAGCCCACGCTGACGCACATTGGCGGACACATACATGCCAAACAGCGTAGCCTTGTGTCGAGCCTTTTCCCGAGGTTCGAACGCCAGCCCGACGATACCGGCCAACTTGCCCTCCTCGAACGCGCCAAAAACCACATCGAGCTTGCTGGTCAGGCGCGACTCCCACCATTGCAATGGCATGGCCGCCCGTTCGCGCACGCTGGAGGTGAACGCCTGCGGGTGACGGTCATAGGCTTCCAGCATCAATTCCCGGTAAGCCAGGGCGTGACTGGCGTCCAGTCGTTCGATCCACATGTTCACGCCGTCCTGCGCTGCTCAAGCATCAAGCGCAGTGCCAGACCGCCCAGCACGAAGCCCATGAAGTAACGCTGCATCGCCAGCCAGGTCGGGTTGTTGACGAACCACGAGGCGATGCCCGCCGCGAATAGCGCAATCATCAGGTTGACGCAGAAACTGACGCTGATCTGGGTCAGGCCCAACACAATACTTTGGGTGAACACCGAACCGTGTTCCGGAGTGATGAACTGCGGAAAGACCGAGAGATAGAACACCGCGATTTTCGGGTTCAAGGCGCTGGTCAGAAAGCCCATGGTGATCAGTTTTCGCGCAGAGTCCGGCGGCAACTGCTGGGCTTCGAATGGCGACCGCGCACCGGGTTTGACCGCCTGCCAGGCCAGCCACAACAGGTACAAAGCGCCCGCCCATTTCAGCACTTCATAAGCCATCGGCACCGCCAGGAACACCGCGGTCAAACCGGCCGCCGCCGCAAACAGATGCACGAAGAAACCCGCGACCACGCCGAGCAAGGACGTCACACCCGCCTTGCGCCCCTGGCAGATCGAACGGGAGATCAGATAGATCATGTTCGGCCCCGGCGTCAGCACCATCAGCAACGCGGCGGCAGCAAAAATCAGCAGGTCTTGAATCGGGATCATGGGCGAAGTCCCTTGCGTGATGATCAGGCAATCGCGGTCAGCGATGCTCGATAAAACGGCAGGATCAGGTCCCGTGTCAATGGCGCCAGAACGACATCGCCATCGGTGGCCGGATCGATCCAGAGCACTTCTTCGATCTCCGCCGCCGGGGTGACGTCCGAATCAATGCTCAGCTGAAAAAGCTCGGCGTGTACGACAAAGCCCGGCTCGTTCGCGGCCGGTGCCGAGAAATGACCGAGGTAAACGGCCTGTGCCGGGTCAATGTCCAGACCCAACTCTTCTTCCAGCTCTCGTGCCAAGGCGTGGACCGGCAACTCATGGGGCTCGATCTTGCCACCCGGTTGCATGAATGCCGTGGTGCCACGCTTGCGCACCAGCAGGGTACGGCCGTCGGGACCGATCAGCAGGGCGGCGGCGATGTGGATAAGAGTCGAATCGTTAGGGGCTACCTCGGTGGAAAAACTCATTGTTTGGCACGGGTCCATGCTGACGGGTGCATAGGATCCCATGCCTCAATGGCACCGCCAAGGATTGAATCCTGATAGAAACGGAATGCTCCGCCAGCAAGCCCAGAAATTTCCCACGTTCGAGTTTGATAGCGTGCCCAATCGCCAAAAACGCTGCCAATGGAACGTCAAGCATGTCCGATATATCGACACTGAAAGAAAAAATCGATACCAATACTTTTTATCTCGTCCTCCTGACGATCGTGACGGCAGGGGCTTACATGTATATCTGGCTATACAAGGCCTCCACCGCAATCGAAGAAGTGACGCATATCAAGGTAATGAGTAAGGGTTTTCTGATTGGATATCTGATTACCGTGACCTGGGTTTATGTGGCTGCTCTCTTCATCAGCCTTCTAATTCCGGGATTGAGTCTTTTGTGGGCCGTTACGGTTTGGTTGCTTGCCGTGGTTTGGTGCTTCCGAGTACGAAGGGCGCTCAGGATCTACACCATGACCAAACACGGTTTTGAACCGCGTATAAATCGCGTCTTTTCGGTGCTATTCACCTTCTATCACATCAACTACTGCATCAACGCCCTGGCCCGCGACAAAAACAAAAACGAGCGAAAGAAACCGTTGATTGACAGCTCAGTGGAGGCTTGAGTCGATAAGAGGCGAGATTGTCCTCGCTCAACGCGGACCATTGTAGGAGCGGCAGCAGGCAGCGATCTTTTGATCTTGATCGTTACCACGCAGAGTGGAACGATCGGTGGATCAGCGCGCAGGAATCAGCAGCTCACGCAATTCATCCGCATACTCAACCTTCTCCCTCGGCAGCTTCAGCCGATGGTCATCCAGATAACGATAATCCTGGCGCGCCGCCGTCAACTGGCTCAGGTCCAGTTCGACCGCAAACTGCCCTTCTTCGCGCCCAGCCTCCAACAACAGAGCGCCGACCAGCACCCGCAGGTATTCGCCGAATGCCCAGGCGAAGACGGCGGCCCCGACCCGTTGTTCAAGGATTACCTGCGCGCCTGTACCTGCTCGATCCGTTCTACATCGCCTGCCGCGAACAATCGCGCACCGGTTTGTATCGTTTGTCGGAGGTGGCGCCGGAGCATTTCGAACTCACCGAGTACTATCAACGATACTTTCGTGTGAATGTCGTGGCCGACGAAATCCAGTTAAATTGTCAGCTCGAAGGCGACCGCACGTTGTGCCTGTTACAAGAAACACCTATACAGCAAGCTGGGGATCAAGTCCCAGTCGGAGCTGTTTTCGATTTTTCTGCAGGCACAAAATGCCTTATAACCCGTGCATTGCAGGACACCTGTGGCGAGGGAGCTTGCTCCCGCTGGACCGCGAAGCGGTCCCCCGACCAACACCGCGTTCAGTAAGAAAAAATCCGTCACCAGGTTTTGCGGCTGCTGCTCAGCCGAGCGGGAGCAAGCTCCCGCGCCACAAAAGCTGTCTGCACCGAACCATCGAGTCCGAACCCAAGGAAACCGTATGAGCCTGTCACTCCTGAGCCGCTACGCCTTCTTTGCCGTCTGCGTGATCTTCACCCTCGCCAGCCTGCCCTTCCTCGAACACGACTGGCTCTGGCCAATCACCGCCATCACCGGCGTACTCAGCCTGCTCGGCTTGTTCGACCTGCTGCAAAGCCCTCATGCGGTGCGCCGCAACTACCCGATCCTCGGCAACATCCGCTATCTGGTCGAAGGCATTCGCCCGGAAATCCGCCAATACCTGCTCGAATCCGACAGCGACGCCCTGCCCTTCTCCCGCGCCCAGCGTTCGCTGGTTTACTCCCGGGCGAAGAATGAAAGCGCCGACAAACCGTTCGGCACCCTGATCGACGTGTATCAGTCGGGCTTCGAATTCATCGGCCACTCCATGCGCCCGGCGCCGTTGAGCGACCCCAGCGGTTTTCGCGTAATGGTCGGTGGCCCGCAGTGCACCCAGCCGTATTCCGCGTCGGTGTTCAACATCTCGGCCATGAGTTTTGGCTCACTCAGCGCCAACGCCATCCGCGCGTTGAACCAGGGTGCCAAACTCGGCAACTTCGCCCATGACACCGGCGAAGGCAGCATCAGCCCCTATCACCGCGAACACGGTGGCGACCTGACGTGGGAACTGGGCAGCGGCTACTTCGGTTGTCGCACCAGCGATGGCCGCTTCGACCCGGAACGCTTCGCTGCGCAGGCGCAAACGCCGCAAGTGCGGATGATCGAAATCAAGATGAGCCAGGGCGCCAAACCCGGTCATGGCGGCATCCTGCCCAAGCACAAGGTCACCCGGGAAATCGCCGACACCCGCGGCATCCTGATGGGCGAAGACTGCATTTCGCCGTCACGCCACAGCGCGTTTTCCACGCCAATCGAACTGATGCATTTCATCCAGCAATTGCGTGAGCTGTCCGGCGGCAAACCGGTGGGTTTCAAGTTCTGCCTCGGTCATCCGTGGGAGTTCATGGGCATCGCCAAGGCGATGCTGGAAACCGGCATTCTCCCGGACTTCATCGTCGTCGACGGCAAGGAAGGCGGCACCGGCGCCGCGCCCGTGGAGTTCACCGACCACATTGGCGTGCCGATGCGCGAAGGCCTGCTGTTCGTGCACAACACCCTGGTCGGCCTGAACCTGCGGGACAAGATCAAACTCGGCGCCAGCGGCAAGATCGTCAGCGCCTTCGACATCGCCAGCGTGCTGGCCATTGGCGCCGACTGGGCCAACTCGGCGCGGGGTTTCATGTTCGCCATCGGCTGCATCCAGTCGCAGAGTTGCCACACCAACAAATGCCCGACCGGCGTTGCCACCCAGGACACCCTGCGCCAACGCGCGCTGGTGGTGCCAGACAAGGCTCAGCGCGTCTACAACTTCCACCGCAACACCCTCAAAGGCCTGGCCGAGATGCTCGCTGCCGCCGGTCTCGAACATCCGTCGCAGTTGTCGGCCAAGCATCTGGTACGACGCATGTCGGCCACCGAGATCAAGCTGTTCTCGCAGCTGCATGTCTTCCTCAAACCCGGCGAGTTGCTCACCGGCGAAGTGAATGGCGAGTTCTATTCGCGGATGTGGCAGATGGCGCGGGCGGACAGTTTTGAACCCAATGAAGTAGCGGCGGCCTGATCAAGGATCAAGAGATCGCAGGCTGCGATCTCTTGATCTTCACCAACGCAGCGTTTTGATCGGGGCCGGCTCTTTGAAGACGATAAAACCGTAATCTCCAATCAGATAAATCCGGTAGTACTGGTTCTCCACCAGCGCCGGAAAATGCTGGTAGCCCACGCGCGTGGCGTTACGCCGTTCCTTCTCTGCGACCACGTTGGTAATGCCCACCTTGGGCAGGTTTTCAGCCAGCATGTAAAAGTCGATGTTCAGCAGATAGTGCAGCACGGGCATGCGCTTGAACGATCCCGCCGCCCCCACCAGCCAATGGTCTGAATAGGTCACCGACATGTAGAGGCGCTTGGCGTCACGCAGTCCTTGCCGGCTCGCGATGTCGTGCTCAAGGCTGAACAACGCACTGGCGGCGAAGGTTTTCTGCACCGTCAGCACCCGGCCATAGGCGAACGACAACGACAGCATCGCCAACAGCGGCACCACCAGCAACAGCGGCAACCGCTCATGCACCGACACCAGCGCCAGATGACTCAAATAGAACAGCAGCACCAGCAACACGGCAAACCCCATCAAGGTTCTGGCGCCTTCGTTGAAGTCGCGAAACAGCAGCGCAATACCGGACACCAGCAGTACCACCACTGGCACGACCAACACGCACAAGAGACCGACCAGTAGTTTCGCAGCCCCACTGTCTTCGCGCTGCCTGATGGTCATTGCGAGACGGACCGCACCGGCGATGGCGCATAACAACAGCCCGGCGAACACCCACGCAAAGCCGCCATGAAACAGCAGCATGACCTTCTCCAACACACGTTCGACGTTAATTTGCAGTTGCAGCCAGGGCTGTGCCGACAGATTCAACATTAGCGTTCGATCGTGGCCCATGAACGGGAACGCGCTGACGCAATAGATCAACCAGCCAAGCAAGACCTGCGCACATTTCCAGCCGATCACACTCGACCATGCCGACCACGCCTGTTTGTCTTGGGCGATCCTGAGCACTTCAAGGCAGCACAGGCCCAGAAACACATTCAGGCTCACCTGATACAAGCCCAGCGCCAGCGCGATCAGGAAGGCAGGCACCAGCCATTGCAGACTGCGGCGCGGGTGACGCCAGGTGATCGCATAAATCACCGCGACCACGCTCAAGACCATCGGCGCGCCGTCATATTGGTAGGACAGGTTCTGCAGGAAAAACGGGTTGTACCAGAGCGGCAACAGCACCAGGCAACAGGCGATGGTCGGCTGGCGAAAATAGTGGAAAGTCAGGCTGGTCAACGCCGAGGTCATGGCCAGAGTGGCCAACAACAACGGCAATGGGAAGATGTTCGGCGCGGAGCCGGTGAAAGTCAGCGCGTTGTAGAACAGTTCGGTGAACAGTCGCCCCTGCTCGGCCCAGGCCATGCCGCCCGACAGCGAACGCCAGTTGTCATCGATATAGGGATAGTCCGCGAGGATCACTGGCAAGACGTACAGCAACGTCGCGATCAGAAAAAACAGCCAGACCTGGCGGCGCCCGAGTTCCTTGATGAAAAAGTCGCTCAGCCTACCCATGTCAGCGCTCGTGCCGGTCTTTGCCGCCAACGATGTCCTTGATGACATATCGAGGCCGATGCTTGGCTTCAATATAAATCCGCCCGACGTATTCACCGAGGATGCCGATGCCAATCAACTGCACGCCGCCGAGGAACAGAATGGCGGTCATCAACGACGGATAGCCGGGCACGCTGTTGCCGAAGAAAACCTTGTCCAGCACCATGTACACCGCGTACAGCACGGCGAAGATCGACACGGCGCCACCGACGTAAGTCCACAGCCGCAACGGCACGGTGCTGAACGACGTCACGCCCTCCAGCGCCAGGTTCCACAGTTTCCAGCCGTTGAACTTGCTACTCCCCGCCACCCGTCCGGCCCGTTCGTATTCCACCACCACGGTGTTGAACCCGGCCCACGACAGCACACCTTTCATGAAGAGCTGATGCTCGGGCAGGGAGCGAATCACATCCACGACCTTGCGATCCATCAGGCGAAAATCGCCGACGTTTTCTTCGATACGCGTGTACGCAATGCGGTTGAGCACATGGTAGAAAATCGACGCACTGTGGCGTCTGAGGTAACCGTCGGCGGATCGACTGCGACGCTTGGCCAGCACCACATCGGCGCCCTTCTGCCATTGTTCGATCAACTGCGGGATGACGCTGATCGGGTCCTGCAGGTCGACGTCCATCGGGATCACCGCATCGCCGCTGGCATACTCCAGGCCGGCGAACAGTGCAGGCTCCTTGCCGAAGTTGCGCGAAAAGTTGATCAGCAACACCTGGTCGTCCGCCTGCGCCAAGGCCGCGGCCTGCTCAGCGGTGCGGTCGGTACTGCCATCGTTGATGAACACGATTTCGACTTCGATATCGCCCAGTTTCAACTCACGGCGCACGGCCTGATAAAACAGGTTGATCGCCTGCTCTTCATTGAATACCGGGACGATCAACGAAACCTTCATACACCACGCTCGCGAAACACCACGTACTTGGAAAACAGGAAGCCGAATACCAGGCTCAACGCCGAAAACAACGCCACGGTCAGCAGACCGTGAAGCCGCCACAAATCACCGGCATGGCCGACCCCGTAACTCAACGCGCCCATCGCCAGCATAAACAGCAGATAGCCACCGACCGACAGTTTGCTGTCAAAGGTATAGAGCGCATTCATGTAGAAGGAAAACGAGGCCGCCACACAGAACGCCGCCAGATTGCTGACAGCCTGACTGAAACCGGCCGCCACGCTGAGCAGGAAAAAGATTTGCCAGTGAATAAGGGTGTTGGCGACCCCGATCACCGTGTAGCTGGACAAGCCCTTCCATAACTGTCTCATGCTAACGATCCTTTACTGGACGACGTGATGTCCCTCGTAAATATTGGAGCTTGTCTACTGTCAGAAATCGCAGGTTGGCACGCCTTTCAGACCAGCGGTTATCATCCCGACCCCGGCCAGGAGACATTCCGAAATACCCCGTCTTTGCAATTGAAGGCGAATCAGTCCACCCTGCGCGCCGCCGATGAGCGGCCTGTAATCTTTGTCGCTTTCGGATACTCCTTTGTTCAACATTCCGAATACGAGCCTGCCGTCATGACGTTAGCGCGCGATCACCGGATCGACTTTTTTCGCGGTCTGGCACTGATTTTCATCTTCTGGGATCACGTGCCCCACAACCCTTTGGGTCAAATCACAATGCGTAATTTCGGCTTCAGCGATGCTGCCGAAGTCTTCGTGTTCCTGGCCGGTTACGCGGCCGTGCTGGCCTACGGCAAAATCCTCGCGCGCGAGGGTTTTCTGATCGCCTGTGTGAAAATCCTGCGCCGTGCCTGGGTGCTTTACGTGGTGCATATTTTCTTGCTGGCGATGCTGATGGGCATCGTGTTCTTCGCCAACAGCCACGTGGAAACCCGCGATCTGGTCGAAGAAATGGGCATGCACCACTTCATCAGCGACCCGCAGCAGGCCTTGATCGATGAGCTGTTGCTGCGCTTCAAGCCAAACCTGATGGACCCGCTGCCGCTGTACATCGTGCTGCTGGCGGGGTTGCCGCTGGTGCTGCCGATCCTGGTGCGCAAGACCTGGGTGGTGGTGGCGATGTCAGTGGCGTTGTACCTGATGGTGCCGTTGGCGGGCTGGAACCTGGCCGCCATCAAGGACGGCGTGTGGTACTTCAACCCCGTCGCCTGGCAGTTGCTGTTTATCCTTGGCGGCGCCGCGGCGATTCACTCACAGCGTGCACGGCTACCGGAGACCCGACCGTTGATTCGTCAGCCGTTGTTCATGACCGCGGCGGTGTACGTTGTGGTCGCCGGGGTGCTGACTGTCCTGTGGCGCTGGCCGCAGATCCACGACGCCTTGATGCCATCAAGCCTGAGCAATCTGCTGTACCCGATCAGCAAGACCAACCTGTCACCCCAACGCTTGCTGCACTTCCTGGCGCTGGCCTATGTCACTGCGAAACTGCTGCCCGACACCGGATGGACGCAAAACTGGCTGGCACAGCAAAGCTGTCGCATGGGGCGTTTTTCGCTGGAGATTTTCTGCCTCGGCGTGTTGCTGGCGCCTTTGGCGGACATGATCAATGCGCTGACCGACGATGCGTTCGCCATGCAGATTTTTACGGCGTTGGTGGGGGCTGGGTTGATGGCGTTGCTGGCGGTTTGGCTGGAGTTCAACAAGCGCTTGAATCGATCGCCTCACGTCGCGCCCGCCTGAGCGCTTTTGTGGCGAGGGAGCTTGCTCCCGCTGGGGAGCGTAGCGCCCCCAAAAATGGGACTGCTACGCAGTCCAGCGGGAGCAAGCTCCCTCGCCACAGGTTACTGATTGCTCGCTCTATCTCTCAACTGAACAGCATTACGGCCATATGGACCGGGGCTTTTGTATTTCAGGTGCTACGACTTACGACGCCGTACGCACCGCACCTTGCGACACATTGGTCGGTTGCAGCTTGAACACGTAGAACAGCACCGTCAGCAGCACCAGAAACGCAGGCCCCACATACAGCGCCACGCGGGTGTCCGGGAAGTACGCCATCAGGCCGACCACCAGCACCAAAAACGCCAGCGCCAGATACGAGCTGACCGGGTACAGCCACATGCGGTATTTCAGGCCGGCACGTTCGCTGGCGCTCAGGCCCTGGCGGAATTTCAGCTGGGCCAGCAGGATCATCACCCAGGTCCAGATCGCGCCGAAGGTGGCAATGGCCGTCACCCAGACGAAGACTTTTTCCGGCACCAGGTAGTTGAGCAACACACCCAGCAGCAACGCACCGATCGACAGCAACAACGCACGACGCGGCACGCCGTTGTTCGACGTTTTAGCGAAACCGGCCGGCGCCTGACCGTTCTGAGCCAGGCTGTAGAGCATGCGTCCGGTACTGAAAATGCCGCCGTTGCACGACGACAATGCTGCGGTGATCACCACGAAGTTGATGATGCCGGCGGCGGTCTTGATGCCCAGTCGCTCGAAGGTCATCACGAACGGGCTGCCCTGGGTACCAATTTCGTTCCACGGGTAGATCGACAGGATCACGAACAGTGCGCCGACGTAGAACAGCAGAATCCGCCAGAACACCGAGCCGATCGCATCAGGAATGGTTTTTTGCGGGTTCTTCGCTTCACCGGCGGTCAGGCCGATCATCTCGACACCGAGGTAAGCGAACATGACCATTTGCAGGGACATCAACACGCCTTGCACGCCATTGGGCATGAAGCCTCCGTGGGCCCACAGGTTGGAAATGCCCAATGCCACGCCATCGTTGCCGAAACCGAAAGCAATGATGCCGACGCCGCCGAGCACCATGGCGATGATGGTGACGATCTTGATCAGGGCGAACCAGAACTCGAATTCACCGAAGGCCTTGACCGCGATCAGGTTGATCGAGCCCATGCTGACCAACGCTGCCAGCGCCCAGATCCAGCGCGGCACATCAGGGAACCAGACGCCCATATACACCGCCACGGCGGTGATTTCCGCGACACAGGTCACCAGCCACAGGAACCAGTAGTTCCACCCGGTGAGAAAACCCGCCAGCGGGCCGAGATAGTCCTGGGCGTAGCGGCTGAACGAGCCGGCAACCGGGTTGTGCACGGCCATTTCGCCGAGGGCACGCATGATCACCAGAATCGCCAGGCCACCGATGATGTAGGACAGCATGATCGCCGGGCCGGCCATTTCAATGGCCTTGGCCGAACCGAGAAACAGACCGACGCCGATACAGGCACCGAGCGCCATCAGGCGAATGTGCCGTTCGCCGAGTTCGCGTTTGAGCGGACCGCCCTGAGCGGTGTCGCCGTGGGGCAGATGATTGCCTACGGACATAGGGGTACAACCTCGTCTTGTTATTGGATATGACCACCGAGTGTTGAAGCGCGAACCGATAGGTCCTCGCTTCCCGTAACCGGCACCGCCTCGTGGGCGGAACCGTCCTGCGGGTCAAACCGGCAAGATCAGCGGGGGCATTCAGTATAAAAAGCTGCCGCAAGCGTATTTCACTCTATAAACCACAAAAAACAGGCGTAACTCTGGGCAAAAATGCTATTTGCGGAGAAGGATTGTCTGAGTTTTGTAGGAATTTTCGCTATTGCAGGCGGCGGGGAGTATTGCACGGTATGGGTGCGGCGTCATGCCTTGCTCTTGGCCGTAATACCCATGGGACACGTCTAGATCGGCATTCCCAACTTGCAATGATCTCCTCGCCACAGAGGATCACTTTCCCTTAGGGATTTCGGACATTTCCCGCAGACGTTGAAGCTACCCGTAGGCCTGTGAGCGACTAGATTCAGATGAAAGCTCTAAAAAAGGACGCAAGGAATGCTTCCACGCCCAAACTCGCATTTACTACGCCGAGGCCGTTTTTCGGAATCAGGTCGGGCCTACCTCATCACTGCGGTTGTACATCAGAGACGCCCTATGTTCAGTGATTGGAATCTGGGACGTTTGTTGGTAGCGGAACTCAAGCGCGCCCACGATCAGGAAAGAGTGAACTCGATTGCCTGGGTGATCATGCCTGATCACTTTCATTGGCTCGTGCAGATCGAAGAATGCACCTTGTCGCAACTCATGCAGACAACCAAGTCCCGTAGTACGTTGACGATTAACCGGGTATTGAATCGAACGGGCGCATTCTGGCAAACCGGCTATCACGACCGGGCAATACGCGGCGGGGAGGACTTACGGCCTTTCGCCCGCTACATCGTTGCTAATCCTTTACGTGCAGGATTGGTTGAACAAATCGGTGACTACCCTCTGTGGGATGCCTGCTGGCTCTGAACCCAACACTGCTCACTTTGTGGCGAGGGAGCTCGCTCCCGCTGGGCTGCGAAGCGGCCCCAATAACCTGCAATCGAAATGTACCTGACCCGACCCGGCGTTTGGTTTGGGGCTGCTGCGCAGCCCGGCGGGAGCAAGCTTCCTCGCCACAGGGGATCACTTTCTTTTAGGGATTTCGGACATTTCCCGCAGACGTTGAAGCTACCCGTAGGCAAAAGAATGCCTCCACGCCCAGATGCCTGCTGGCTCTGAACCCAACGCTGCTCACTTTGTGGCGAGGGAGCTCGCTCCCGCTGGGCTGCGAAGCGGCCCCAAATCCTGCAATCGGAATGTACCTGACCCGACCCGGCGTTTGGTTTGGGGCTGCTGCGCAGCCCAGCGGGAGCAAGCTCCCTCGCCACAGGGGATCACTTTCTTTTAAGGATTTCGGACATTTCCCGCAGACGTTGAAGCTACCCGTAGGCAAAAGAATGCTTCCACGCCCAGATGCCTGCTGGCTCTGAACCCAACGCTGCTCACTTTGTGGCGAGGGAGCTCGCTCCCGCTGGGCTGCGAAGCGGCCCCAAATCCTGCAATCGAAATGTACCTGACCCGACCCGGCGTTTGGTTTGGGGCTGCTGCGCAGCCCAGCGGGAGCAAGCTCCCTCGCCACAGGGGGATCACTTTCTTTTAGGGATTTCGGACATTTCCCGCAGACGTTGAAGCTACCCGTAGGCAAAAGAATGCTTCCACGCCCAGATGCCCGCTGGCTCTGAACCCAACGCTGCTCACTTTGTGGCGAGGGAGCTCGCTCCCGCTGGGCTGCGAAGCGGCCCCAAATCCTGCAATCGGAATGTACCTGACCCGACCCGGCGTTTGGTTTGGGGCTGCTGCGCAGCCCAGCGGGAGCAAGCTCCCTCGCCACAGGGGATCACTTTCTTTTAGGGATTTCGGACATTTCCCGCAGACGTTGAAGCTACCCGTAGGCAAAAGAATGCCTCCACGCCCAGATGCCTGCTGGCTCTGAACCCAACGCTGCTCACTTTGTGGCGAGGGAGCTCGCTCCCGCTGGGCTGCGAAGCGGCCCCAAATCCTGCAATCGGAATGTACCTGACCCAACCCGGCGTTTAGTTTGGGGCTGCTGCGCAGCCCGGCGGGAGCAAGCTCCCTCGCCACAGGGGATCACTTTCTTTTAGGGATTTCGGACATTTCCCATAGACGTTGAAGCTACCCGTAGGCAAAAGAATGCTTCCACGCCCAGATGCGATGGCTCAGAAGCCAACGCTGCTCACTTTGTGGCGAGGGAGCTCGCTCCCGCTGGGCTGCGAAGCGGCCCCAAATCCTGCAATCGAAATGTACCTGACCCGACCCGGCGTTTGGGTTGGGGCTGCTGCGCAGCCGAGCGGGAGCAAGCTCCCTCGCCACAGGGGATCACTTTCTTTTAGGGCTTTCGGACATTTCCCGCAGACGTTGAAGCTACCCGTAGGCAAAAGAATGCTTCCACGCCCAGATGCCTGCTGGCTCTGAACCCAACACTGCTCACTTTGTGGCGAGGGAGCTCGCTCCCGCTGGGTTGCGAAGCGGCCCCAAATCCTGCAATCGGAATGTACCTGGCCCGACCCGGCGTTTGGGTTGGGGCTGCTGCGCAGCCCAGCGGGAGCAAGCTCCCTCGCCACAGGGGATCACTTTCTTTTAGGGATTTCGGACATTTCCCGCAGACGTTGAAGCTACCCGTCGGCAAAAGAATGCTTCCACGCCCAGATGCCTGCTGGCTCTGAACCCAACGCTGCTCACTTTGTGGCGAGGGAGCTCGCTCCCGCTGGGCTGCGAAGCGGCCCCAAATCCTGCAATCGAAATGTACCTGACCCAACCCGGCGTTTAGTTTGGGGCTGCTGCGCAGCCCGGCGGGAGCAAGCTCCCTCGCCACAGGGGAAACAGTTACCCGATATCTGGAGGTCCACAATTTTTTCACCAACGCCAACCACCGTCTAAGCTTCAGACAAGTCCGATCAATCTGCGTGAATGGATCAGTCGACTATGGGCGCTTTATGGCAAACCGATTCGAGTAAAACCGTGGTCCAGACTGAACCTGTGGATGAAGCGCCATTACCTGAAAAACCTCCTCGCAGCCGCGTCAAGCACGGCTGGAAGGCGTTTTGGCTGTTGTTGGTGATCATTGCCATCGTGGTAGGGCTCGCGGCTGCCAAGGAAATGCGCACCTCGAGGTTTCAATCCCGGGAAGTCAGCAAGTTCGCCAAGACCCTCACGTATGAGCTAAAACCTGGCCCCAGCGATGCGATTCACTATCCGGGTGCCGGTCCGTTCGATCTGCGCCTGGGCTACAGCTCCCTGGGCGAGTTCCTGCCACGGTTGCTCAAGCGCGACTACGTGATTACCGAGCAAACGCGCTTTTCCCCGGCGTTGATGAACTACACCGACAAAGGCCTGTTCGTGCCCTATGCGGAAAAAATCCAGGCCGGCCTGTCGATCACCGATTGCCGTGCGGCGCCCCTGTACCAGTACAACTATCCGCAACAGCTCTATGCCAGCTTCGACGCGATCCCGCCGGTCGTGGTCAACAGCCTGCTGTTCATCGAAAATCGCTTCCTGCTCGACCCTCGCCAACCCTTGGCCAACCCGGCGGTGGACTGGCCACGGTTCGGCATGGCGGCCTATACCCAGGTCGCCAAAATGTTGCATCTGCCCGGTCAATCAGCGGGCGGCAGTACCCTGGCCACGCAACTGGAAAAATACCGGCATTCGCCCGATGGCTTGACCGCATCGGGCGGCGAAAAGATCCGCCAGATGATTTCCGCCAGCGTGCGCGCTTATCAGGATGGGCCGCAAACACTCAAGTCGCGGCAGAACGTGGTCCGCGACTATCTCAACAGCGTGCCTCTGTCAGCCGTGCCGGGCCACGGTGAAGTGCACGGCATGGCTGAAGGTTTGCGCGTGTGGTACGGCGCCGACTTCAACACGGCCAACGAACGCCTGGCCAGCGACGCAACGGATCCAAAAAGCCTGGCGGAAAAAGGCCTGGCCTTGCGCGAAATGTTGTCGTTGATGATCGCCCAGCGCCGCCCTTCTCATTACCTGACCAAAGGCCGGGATGAACTGGCCGACCTCACCGACAGCCATATTCGGCTGCTGGCACAGAACAACGTGATCGACGCGCCGTTCGCCGCGGCAGCACTGGCCAGCAAGGTTACGTACCGCGACTGGGCGACCCAGCCGACCATGCAACCGATCGAAACCAACAAGGGCATCAGCGTCGCGCGCAGCCGGCTGGCCGGGTTGCTCAATCGTCCGTTGTACGACCTCGACCGCCTCGACCTCTCGGCCACCAGCACCCTGCAAGGTGAACTGCAAACTCAGGCCACCGCCTACCTGAAAAAACTCGCCGACCCGGCCTATGCCACCGAAATCGGCCTGATGGGCGAACGCTTGCTGACCCCCACCAGCACCACCCAGGTGCGCTACAGCTTCACCTTGTTCGAACTGACCCCGGACGGTTCGCGGGTGCGGGTACAGACCGACAGTACCGACCAGCCGTTCGACATCAACGAAGGCAGCAAACTGGAACTGGGCTCCACCGCGAAAATGCGGGTGATGACGACTTACCTGCAAATCATCGCCGAGCTGCACGACAAATACGCCGACATGGGCGTACCGGAACTGAAGAAAGTCGAAGTACCGGAACAGGACCGCCTCAGTCGCTGGGTCGTCGATTACCTGATCGAGAACAAGGACCACAGCCTGCAGCCCCTGCTCAGTGCCGCGCTGGACCGCAAATATTCCGCCAGCCCCGGCGAAGCGTTTTTCACCGGCGGCGGGTTGCACACGTTCCATAACTTCCGCAAGGAAGACAACGGTCGCCTGCCAACCCTGCGCGATGCCCTGCGGGAGTCGATCAACCTGCCGTTCATTCGTCTGATGCGCGACCTGGTGCGCTATACCACCTACTCCGGGCCCAACAACAGTGCCGAACTGCTCAAGGACGACCGCGATCCACGCCGTCAGGAATACCTGGCCTCGTTCGCCGACCGTGAGGGCACTTCGTTCCTGCTCAAGTTCTGGAAAAAGTACCGCAACAAAGACACCCAGGCGCGTCTCGAAACCTTCCTCGACAGCATGCGCCCGACCCCGATCCGTTTGGCCGCCGTGCACCGCTACCTGTTGCCGCAGGCCAGTCAGCAAAGCTTCAACACCTTCGTGCGCTCGCACCTCACCGGCGCCAAGCTCACTGAAAAACTCACCGACGAACGCCTTGAGCGGCTTTATCAAGCCTATGGCCCCGGCAGCTACGACCTGCCCGATCAGGGCTTCATCGCCAAGGTGCATCCGCTGGACCTGTGGATGATGGGTTACTTGCTCAATCATCCGGACGCGACCTTCAAGGACATCGTCAAGGCCAGCCGGTTTGAACGCCAGGAAGTCTACAGCTGGTTGTTCAAGAGCCGGCACAAGGGGGCCCGCGACAACCGCATCCGCACCATGCTCGAGATCGAAGCGTTCCTCGACATTCACCAACGCTGGCAGAAAGTCGGCTACCCGTTCGACCATCTGGTGCCGTCACTGGCCACCGCCATCGGCAGCTCTGGCGACCGCCCGGCAGCGCTGGCCGAATTGATCGGAACGATCCTCAACGACGGTGTGCGCATGCCGACACTGCGGATTGACAGCCTGCAGTTCGCAACCAACACCCCTTATGAAACCCGGCTGGCCAACGACCCGGATGTCGGCAAACGCGTGATGCCATCGGAAGTCGCGACTGCAATGCGCGAGGCGCTCTCGCAAGTGGTGGACGCCGGGACCGCAAGACGGTTGGCCGGCAGTTTCAAACTGCCCGATGGCACACCTCTGTCCATGGGTGGCAAGACCGGTACCGGCGATAACCGTATCGAAGCCATCGGCTCGGGTGGACGCATTCTCAGTTCGAAATCCGTCAACCGCACAGCCACGTTCGTGTTCTATATCGGCGAAAGCCACTTCGGCACGCTGACCGCTTATGTGCCGGGCCGCTCGGCGGAAAACTTCACCTTCACCTCGGCGCTGCCCGTGCAAGTGCTCAAGGGCATGGCGCCGATCCTGACGCAATACCTGCAACCTGGCACCCATACGATGTGCCAGCCAAGCCAGGTGACGGCCGGCCGTTGAGTGAGCGCCCATAGCGGATACGGAATGGCGGTACATATGTATTTTTCACGCTTTGTTTTTCGCAGATTCAAAGCGTTGCCACCTGCCTGACCAACCCATTTTTTGCGCTTTTTTTGCCTGACTCGCTTACCTAGTCTGATCGTCCCACTTCTGATCAACGGACGATCAAGCAATGCCCAATTTACCCTCGGCGATTCAAGGATCAGCCCTGCTCGAACTCCCCCCTTTCGACAAAAGCATCCACTTCCATCAGGTCAGAAAGGCGATTCCTTCCTGGCTGCTGAACACCTCCCCATCGCGCATCGACGCCCTGAAATCCATCAGGCTGACGCTGCCCGACTGGCACCGCAACGCCTCAACCACCGCTCACCGACAACTGAAAAACGCCATCCGGCTCGGCTGGACCGCGCAGAACAATGTGGATAAGGCACTGCTCGATCTGCAGGATATTTCCGCCTTTGCCAAACCCCTGTTGCAGAAAGCCTTGAAGGACCGTTACGGCATCGAAGAGGATGTCGAGCAAACCTGGTTGCGGCTCTATGCCCCGGCAAAGACAGCCTGGTGGGTGCACGACTTTTCCGGTGGAACCACCAGTCGAACCGTTTCGCTGCTGGACGCCGCCCTGCACAACTTCTCCCGCGACGAGGCCTTCACCCAGGACTCGGAATTCATCACCCGCCCCGACGCACGCGGGCATTTCAACGTGAAAAAGCTCAAGCACAAACTCAGCCTCGAGCAGTTCAAGTCCCTGTGTCGCGAACTGGACATCGGCGCCCAATACCAACAACACCTTGAAGACGCTTTACGTCCCACCGACAAAACGACGAGTAACGTCCTGCGCCACAAAGTCATTCTCAGCCAGAAAAGCGCCCTGGATGTCGCCGCGCAGATCGCCCTGATGAAAAGCGACATTGATCAGGAGGCCTTCGACGTCATACAGGGCATGCTCGACGATCGCTCGCAGCTGAAGTGGAACGACAGCCCCGTCGACTATTACAACCTGGCGATGATGGACACGCGCCTGAGTGGCATCATCCTGATCGCGGCGGACACCTCCAGCGCCAGCGGCCCGGTCCCGGTGATTGCCTATGTTCCCCATGATCCGCTGCACCCGCTCAGGCAATACCCCTCGTCGCTGGAGTTCATGGCCGAACTGACACGCCAGTTGCGCGATGGCGCATCCGCCGACAGCTATCAACGGTTCTTCAGCCAGTTCGTGCCCCATGGGCAACGCGGCCATTTCTTTGCAGGACTGAATGCGCGTCTGAGTACGGTGAAATGGCAACCGGTTGCAGCAGGTTCAAACTTACCGAGCTGGCGCGAAACGCCTGTGGATAAACCCAATCTGCAATTCAGTGTGTCGAGCATCAAGAACGACCGCGAGACGACGTTCAACAATGATCTGTGGGACTACCGATACCGGCAGACGCTCAACAAGATATTCAACGACGCCCGGGAAATCGCCATTTCCACCGAGTACGCCGATCGCATGGCCCGTTGGGCCTGGTGGGATAACCTGGAAAAAATGCTTTCGGACATCCTCAACGTGGCCTTGCTGGTCGCGACGCCGTTGGTGCCCGGCCTGGGCCAACTGATGCTGGCGTACACCGCTTATCAACTGACCGATGGCGTGGTCGAGGGCCTTGTCGACCTGGCCGAGGGGCACCTGGCCGAGGCCGGCGAGCAGACCCTCGGCGTGCTGCAAAGCGTCATCCAGCTGGGCGTATTCGCCGCGGGAGGCGCACTCGGCAATGTTGCCCGGGCCAAGCTCTCGCCGTTTTTCGATGGGCTCAAGCCGGTGAAAATGGCAAACGGTGAAGCGCGGTTGTGGAACCCTGACCTCAGCCCTTATCAACGCACCGATGTGCAATTGCCCACGGACGCCCGACCGGATGGACAGGGCCTTCACCAACATCAGGGCAAACACATTTTGCGTCTGAACGACCAACACTTCGAAGTGCAGCCAGACCCGGTTACCGGGCAACAGCGCATCCGCCATCCGCAGCGCTCGGATGCCTACTCCCCGACCCTGCGCCACAATGGCCATGGGGCCTGGGTCTGCGAAACGGAGAACCCGCGTGAATGGGAAGGCCCGACACTGATGCGCCGCCTCGGTCACAGCACCGAGGGTTTCAACGATGAACAACTGGAGCAGATTCGCCAGATCAGCGGCACCGATGAGGGCGTATTGCGGCGGATGCACGTGGAGAGCGCAGCACCGCCACCGCTGTTGACCGATACCCTGCAACGCCTGTCTGCGCCGCCCGTTGCACCCGCTGCGTTATCCCCTGAGATTGCGCCGCTGTTCAGCGAATTCCCCGAGCTGCCGGCGACCGTTGCCACACTCATCATCGAGGGCGCCAGTGCCACGGAAGATCAGTACATCGCCGAGAAAAAACGCCTGCCCCTGCGCCTGAAAACCCAGGCCCGAGAGCTGCATTTCGAAACCCGGGCGGTACGAGCGGCCCAGGGTCTGTACCCGAGCGCATCAATCACCCCCGACACCGAGCGCCTGGTGCTCGGCACCCTGCGCATCAACACAGACACCTTTGGCGACCTGCGCCTGGAGATTCGTCAGGGAACCGGCGATGGCGAGTTGCGCTGCAGCGCCGGCCCCGATGACGCCACGCGGGTGCGGGTACTGATTCGCGACGACGCCGGGCAGTATCAGGTGCGCGATGGTGACGATCAGCCGATCCATGAAGCCGATGATTTTTTTGCAGCCGTGCTGCAGGCCACACAAGAGAATGGGCAAAACAGCCTGGGTTACAAACCGGGGGATGCTGAAATGTTCAGGCAATGGGTCATGGTCAAATCGGCTCCCCCCAGCGAACGTCGGACCGTACTCGCCGAGCCGCCCGTTCGCCCGGTGGCCGAGCATGAAACGATGTTGTTGGTGCGTGGAGGCGGGCTCAGCAGGAAGGGCCAGACCGTGCACGAGCGCATCCATGACCTTTATCCGCACTTCAGCGATACCGAGGTCGATACGTTCGCCAGTGCCCTGATTGAAAGGGGCGAACCGATGCAGTTTCTGGAAGAACAAGAAAACGATCTCAACCAACTGCGCAATCTGATCGATCTCTGGCGCGCGCAGGCCGCCGGGCTGGATGCTGACACCCCGAGGCCTTTACCCGCCGCTCGACAACACATTGCCCGGTGTTTGCTCGCCTGTTTCGAGCGAAAAAACACCGAACTCGGCAGCCGGACCGATCTGCATGGCTATGCGCTGGATCTGTCACACGATGAGTTTCTTATGCCTCAGAATCTGCAATCCGAATGGCCCGATCGGCTGCAACTACAGAGCTTTCTGGACAAGGTCACGACCCTGAAACTCGACAACACACGCTTTTCCGCCAAAGCCAACGGTTTGCTGAAAGACTTCCCCAACCTTCGCGAACTCAGTGCCAGTCGATGCCACCTGACGAGCCTGCCGGAAAACATCGGCGCCATGCATCGGCTCCAACGCCTGCGCTTGAGTGACAATGAGATCGTGCTGGACGCCGCCGCCGTCGAGCAACTCAAACACCTGACTTACCTGGAGCTCCTGCGTCTGGATGAAAACCCCCTGGGCAGGCTGGTTGACATCTCACGCATGCCCCGGCTGAAGGTCGTGGGGCTGCGGGACACCGTCATTGTCAGCTGGCCTGAAGGTACGTTGAGCAAAACCAGGCCCCGCGGTTTTCTGCTGGATCTTCGGGATAACCCGATCAGCCTGATACCCGAGGTGGTTCCTGGCTCACCGCAGGCGTGGGTCGTGGCGCGTACCCGGCTGGATGTCGGCAACCTGTCGGAAACCAACCAGGTGCGCTATCAGGCGATCCGTCGTTCGGTGCAATTGCCCCCTGAGCCCATCGTGCCCAGCAACAGCGAGGCCGACTGGGTGGTCAATTCCAACTACAGCGCGGACCACTGGAATGATGTACCCGGCTGGGGCGTCGACCGGGCCAATCTGTGGTCGGAGCTGGTCGACGAGCCCCAGGCCGAGCGCTTCTTGAACGTATTGCTCGATACCCGGCTTTCCGCTGACTACCGGGCCGGCGGCAAAGCCCGGGATCAACTGGTGCAACGTGTCTGGCGCATGCTCGATGCCGTGTACGTCGACACGGCTCTTCGGGACAGTCTGTTCACCATGGCCATCGAGCCGGTGGATTGCGCCGACGCCGGTACCCAGTTGTTCAATCAGATGGGCATCCATGTGCTTGTCTACGAGGCTCAGGCCTATTCCACCGACCCGGTGCAGCTGGAGCAGAAACTGGTCACACTGGCCAAAGGCGCGGCGCGGCTGGCACAGGTCAACGATATTGCCCGCGCCGATGTCGCCAGTCGTACTGGCAACCCGGACCAAGTCGAGATCTACCTGGCCTATCAGACCGGATTAGCCCAGCGCCTTGACTTGCCCTGGCAATCGAAAGGCATGCTTTACCGGCCAGTGTCCGGCGTCACTGACGCAATGATCGATCAAGCCTATGACACGGTGCTGGCCCTGGGTGAAGGCAATGGTCTGGTCGACCGGATGCTCGGACAGGATTTTTGGCAAGATCACTTGAACGAGCGCTACGCGAACCCACTGCAAACCAACCAACGTCGCTACCAGCGTCTGTCGGATCAAATGGGCAGCTTGCGCGAAACACAGCGCGAATGGGTTGAGTCGACATCGGATCTGCGCCGCGCCGAATTGCGCAGCCGGCTCAGGGAACTGATGAACGATCTGCCGGTTCCGGACACGGCGGTCTTTGTCGATGAGCCGATCAGCGATGCGACTTTCGACCTGCTGCTGGTCGACCTGGGCGACGCCGAGAAAGAACTGTCGCGAAGCTTGACCCGCGATGCCATGAGGCGCGCCGGCGAGTAATACCGAAGCCAGTGAGGACAGCCTGACGGCGGATTACGCCGTCAGGTGCAGCCCCCCGCCCTCAGACTTCCGAATCCCAGATCACGGTGACATTGCCGACATACTGTTTTGGCGCCGGTTTTGGCAACTTGTACGCCACGCCCATACCTACCACCCGAAATTCGACCGTCTGCGCAGGAGCCGTCGGATGAATCACCGTGTTTCATCGCCGTGGATGTTGCTGAAATATTAATCACTCGTTACGACCTCAATGACCTGCTGGCGCCGCGGCACTGAACATCAGCTGGACCGTTCCGTAGTAAGTCCCCGGCTTATAGCCACCGGCTGGCTCTTTCGGCTGGATTTCCAGGGCAAAGCGCCCGCCTGCCATGGCCTGCGCGGCCGACACCACTTCACGCGGCGTCGCCTCGTGGCTCAGCTCCCGACCGTTGAAGCTGACCCGTAAATAGATGTTCTGCTCTTCACGCCCGTTGAACAGATAGGGCTCGGCGTCCAGCCGCGCTTCGATCGCACTGGTGTCGTGCTTGACGTCGAAATTTTTGCGCAGCCCTTCGAGCTTCGACGTGTTGCGGTTCCACTGCAGGTTCTGTTCGAGATGAATCCAGTTCGACTCGGCCGGAATCACGTAAAAGCCCAGGGTCGGAATATCCGCCCACACTTCGAACGTGCGTTCTTCCCGTGCCGCAAAAGACTGGGCACACGTCATCACGCCCACACACAGGGCGAAGGCCGATTGCTTGATCATTTCAGTTACCTGTTGCGTGAAAAAAGCGGCGAGCCTCCAGGGCGGCTCGCCTCTGGCGGTGTTACTGGCTGGCGATGCGCATGGTTTTTTTGTCGGCGCCTTCGATCAGGTTGAAGCGGTATTCGCGGCCGGGTTTCTTCTCGAATTCGAATGACTTGCCCGCCAGGATGTGGTGCTTGGTGGTCGGCTCGCACTCGGTTTCTTTCTTCAATGAGCAGTTGCGAAACTCATCGATCACCACCACGGTGTTACCGTTGTTGCGCAGCCGGTACACACCGGCGCTGTCGTCGATCACGCTGTCGAAGCGGCTGTTTTTAGGCCGGACAAAAAACACCGTGCCGAACCCGGTCATCACATTGACCCCCGCCGACAGACTCTCTTTATAAGCGTCGCGGTCTTCGCTCGACACCGCGAACTCGTCTTCCTTTTCCGGCACCACCGGCACGAAGCGCACGCGGAAATACCGCTCGGTGTCCCGCGCGCCCATGTGCAACAAACGGGTGCCCTGCATGCCTTGGGCCGGCACGATCAGCCGTGCGGGGCTGGCCATCAGGCCATCCCGGCCGCTGCCATCGGCTTGCGTTGAGACCGGTATCTCGCGGTGAGTGCCATCGGCGTCATAGACAATTTCCAGGATATTGACCTTGACGAAGGCCGTGCTGTCGCCGCTGTTGAACACGCGCTTGAGGTAAGTGCTCTTGTCGCCGTCCATATAGTCGTACACGGTCCCAACGTTGATCTGCGGACCGGCCTGGACCGCCAGAGAAAACCCGCTCAAACCCAACAGCCACCACAAACGTTTCATACCCTTGAACCTCATGACATTGAACACAACACAGGCGCGGTCCATCGATAGGCGGCCCATCAGATTTCCGAATCCCAGATCACGGTGACCTTGCCCCTGTAGAAAGGACCGGCCCCCGGTTCGAGCATGAATGCCATTTGGCTCTGGGGTACTTCGAAGTGGAGAACACCCGGTGCCCTGTCGACATAGAAACCCGGCTGGAAATACAGCGCGTTGGCCGCGCCGGTGCGCAAGCGCATGTGGCGCACGGCTTGCCCGCTCATGTCGGTCAGCCCATTGGGCAGGGTGACAAAGACCTGCAGCTCAACACCCCGCCTGGAGACGCGGTCATCGAGCAGGCAGTCGTAATTGACGGCGCTGAACTCACATTCCAGCTGCATCTTGAAACGCGAAGAGGCCGAGATATTGAAGGTCTGGTCACGGAACAGCCGCACCGGTCTGCGCCCCGCCTGCAACCAGCTTTGCCAACCGCCGGCCGGGACCAACTGGACTTTCTCGCCACCGGGCGGGATGTCGACCTTGAGGGTGTGTTGAACGTCGAGGTTGAAATTCAGGGTCAATGCAGAATCATCGGGCTGCATTACATCACCCATGTCGAAATCCTGATTCGGCCCGACGCCGAAGGTAATCGTTCCGTTGTAAGCCCCACTTCTCATCGTCAACGGATTCGGCGTTCTCAATTGATAACCGATGACGAAGTACTGGTATCGGAAGGACGGTGGTATCTCGAATAAAGCTTGCTTTGAGCATACCCCCGCTCCGACGGGCACTTTCCAGAAACTATTGAAACCAAAATTACCCACGGTCGACCACCCGACTCCCTGGCACGGTGGTGGGGCATACATCCAGGATCCGCCGTTCCAAAGTCGGTCCCATCCGGGTCCACCCGCGACACCGGTCAATTCGACGACCGACACCGGTAGCAACGACTCATGTCCGATTCCCGCAATCCGGACCTCGACTGTTTGGACCTCGCCAGATGAGTGAGTAACGCGCACAGGCCGCCAGTCTGACGGGACTCTAGCCATCCCACCTTGCCGAGGATCGACATGATTGGCGCGGATTGGTGCATTGGCAGTAAATGAAATCGGCACAATCAAACTGAATAGACCTTCCGCCTCACAGGCCCTGGGTACCTGAAGACAGAAACCCTGAGACGGGGTCTTATTCACGAATTCATTTTTATGAGGAGCCGCCGAGTCCGGTGAAAACGTAGCGTCAATATTCAACACAGCTGCATTCGTCGGTAATGAACTCACCCCATACAACACAGCCATCGGCATCGCGCGACTGAGTTTTTTTCCCAGTCTGGTCAATATTTTCATGTCAGTCAGCTCGCCGTAGCGTCCTTGTGAGCAGCACTCGCCAACGTATCCGGCGTGCAACGTAAATCACCGATCATCAGCACGTTGTTTTCGCGGCGGTGTTTGTCCGTATCGAGGCGGAACTGGCACAGCAACTGGTCGGCATAACGCACTTCCAGGGTTGGCGAGCCCGCGTTCATTTCCATCGAGAAGAAGCCATCGACTTCGCTGACCCCACGGCTGGCGTGGTTGATCACGTGATGGCCCTTGAGCGGCCGCCCCTGCGGGTCGAGCAGACGTCCGAGTACGGTCAGGGTTTTCATCACCCGCACCTTGCGGTACTCCACGCCCCCCTTGTTCAGGTGGTAGCGGGTGCGCGACGGTTCGATGCTGGCCGCTGGCACGTGATTGCCTTCGAAGTCGAAACTCACCGAACTGTTTTTGTAGGCCGTCAACGGAATGAAATTGCGCCCCGGATGCAGGGCTGCGCTGCCGCCACTGAGGTCGTCGGCGCGCAAGGCGATATCCTCGATGTCGGACTCGACGTCGACGATCATTCCTGCGCCTCGTCCCTGGTGCTGGCTGGTCAACGCGATGTGCTGGCCGCCGATGACCAGCGTGCTGTCGAGGTTCACACCGCCGGTGAAATTGTTGTTGAACGATGAGCGCTGGATAAACCCGTCGCCATTGATGGCGTCGGTACGAAAGCTCGCCAGGCTCGACAAGCCCACGCCATAAGTGTCGGTGAGCGCCGTCACCGAAACGCTCTGCAAAATGTGGTCTTGCAGGTCTTTGCGATAACCGATCGACGCATTTTGGTCACGGCTGCCATCACGGGCGGTGCGGCTACCGATGCTGCCGGAAATCTGCTGCCCCGGACCACCCAGCGCCATGTTGATACTCAGGTCGACTCCGCGATTGCGCGCATCGCCACTGCTGTAGCTGCCCGGGCGGTCGAACAGGGACAGGCGCCAATTGGCATCGCTGCCAAACAGCTGGGTCCGTTGGGTCCAGCCGAGGTCGATACCGACACCTTCGACGTTGCCCTCGCTGTGGGAGACCCGGGCGTTGAGCGAATTCTTGCGGCTGATGCGGTGGTTGAGCGCCAGCGACGAGTTACTGGCCTCGCCAACAAACACATTGCGTTGGCGCACGCGGGTGCCGTCGGGCAGCGTTTCATAGGTGTTGGTGGTGTCGAGCCAGCTGCGGTTATGGCTGACCACCAGACTGCCATTGCCATAGTTGTACAGGCCCTGAAGGTCAGCGCCGGTGCCGTGGTCTTCGGTCTGGTAGAGGTTGGCGTAGAAACTGGTGCTGTTGCCCAGGGTCCAGTCGATGGAACTGCCGTACTGAAGCTTTTCCCGCTCCTGGCGTACCGACAGCCCGAGGATCACCCGCGGGTGCAGCAGATAGTTGATCGAGGCCCCCGCCGTGGTATCGCCACTGCTTTGTTGATCCCAATTACTCAACAGTTTGCTTTCCTGCCCGGCGAACAGGTTGTAGCGCCAGCGCTCATCGTGGTTACGCCAGTTGCTTGGCTTGTAGATCAATTCCTGAGTGGTCGAGGTGATTTGACCGTCCTCGATCAACCGTACTTCCACTTCGTAAATGCCGCCGGGCAATGGTCGTGTGTCGAGGGTGTGCAAACCGGCCGGTACCGACTGCGTGTTGATCAACAGGCCATCGCGAAAAATCTCCACCGACGCCTGGCGGTTGGCCGTGACATAAACCGGGTACACGCTGGGTTTCGGGTTGTCGATGGCCAGGCTGTCAGAGCTGCCGTACATCACGCCCACGGCGGTGTCGGGACTGGTGCCAAACGACCGGGGCTGGCGGGTCAGGCCTTCGGAGCTGGGCGTGAAGTAACCCAGGCGGAAAAAACTGCCCTCCAGTTCGCGCTGGGTGAACAGCTCATGCACGGCGTGGTAGGTCTTGTCGTCCGGCCCGCCCAGACGCGCCAGTTGCATGTTGAAGGTCTGACTCCAGTTGCCCAGGCTGCCACTGGCCTCCAGACCAAAACGGCCGCCCAGGTCTTGATCCTGGCCACCGTTGAGATTGAGTTGGTTACGCACCATCAAGCCGCTGCTGCCGCCTTCCGGTTGAGCGTAGAAACGCTTGGCCTCGCTGTCGCGCTCGGCATTTTCGGTGACGATCGACAGCAATGAATTTTCCAGGTTGTAGTGAACCGCCAGCATTTGTTCCGGGCATTGACCGCTGCAGGCACCCAGCGCCACGCCGGGGTTCAGAATGTCAGTCCAGGTCTCGCGTTCGCTGGCGCCGAAACGGCTTTCGCTGGTGTCGGTGAAGTCGAGCAGTGTCACCCGGTCATCGCGGGACAACACAATCATCGCCTCGCCAAGCGGTTGCTGATCGAGCTCGACCCGCACCGCCAAAGGAACGTCGAAAAAATGCTCCTCGAACTCTGCCGGCAAGCCTTTGGCCTGGGCCAGCAAACTTCGGGGGGTATTATCAACAGAAGTGGGCGCCGCAAATGCACTGCTGCATAACAGCAGCGCAAGCGCCGCCGCGATGGGCGTCATCGGGAACATGAACGAATACTCTGATTGCAAAAAGTTGAAACCCGGCCGGAAAACTCAAGTAAGCCGACCGGTCACGCTACTTAAGAAAGTAAACGCTTACGTCTCCAGCTAAAGTTCAAATAGCAACAGGGAGAACCGCGTCGAACGTCATGTTGACGGAACCCGTGTAAGAGCCTGCCGCGATGTTGGCGCTAGTAGCCTTGATATTGATTGGGGCTCGGTAGTTGACGTTCGATTCGGCCTCGCCGACCACCATTTGCGGGGACGTAGTGAGGACTACACCATTAACCGTCACCGCTAGATTGATAGCGTTGGAACCGGAGTACAGTTGCGGCACGCTGTCCAGACTGGCGTGTACAGAGCCGTTAGTGTTGATAATGTCAAAGTGACCGTTGACCTCACCCATTTTGCCGGTAGTGGGCCGATAGCTCATGTCCTGGTCCTTGTTGACCAGATCAGGATCACTCGGGACCACGTAGAAGCCGTTGGTCGGCACTTCAGCTACCAGATTGATCGAATGACGGGCTTCACCTGCGGCAAACGCGGCGGAAGAGCTCAGTGCCAGAATAGCCAGAGGAGCAGCGAACGCGATTTTCTTGAACATCTTTCAGTACCTGTCTTTTAAAAGGATAAGCGCAGAAAATTCAAGTAAGCAAAACTGTCACGAGCAGCGATGCCCAGCTGAACTTTCAACGCCGAAAGATGATCGACCAATTTATCTGGAAAGTAAGCAGGCAAGTTCCTGCAAGTGTGTAGCCAGAGTGCTACGACTATGGAAAGAAAAACCGCGAAATAAACTAAAATGCATTGCTCTACTGTAAGAACGGTACTACAAAGTCGTGATAATCAATATTAATAAGGTTATCCAGGTAGAAGCACTTCCGTAAGAACAATACTACACAAGCCGTAAACCAAGGCCCGAAAGCCAGTATTAGAGAGTTAACACTAATTTCATCGCATTGACATGCAAAAAAACAGGCTCTTTACCTCCGTGGTCTTGAAGGAGGCCGATCGCCCTGAAGCACTCGCTTGACGAAACTTCAGGGCCAGGGGTTCAGAGCACTTCCGAATCCCAGATCACCGTGGCATTGCCCGACCAGGTGTTCCCGCCGCCCTCGCGCAACATCTGTTCGACATGCTCCCGGGCCACTTCAAAGTGCAGCGTGCCCGGCTTGCGGTCGACGTAGAAACCCGGTTGAAACAACTCGGTGCCACTGCCATCTAGACGCAACGGACGACGCTGCACCGGTTGGCCGGCAACATCCCCCAAGCCGCCTGGCAGACTCACGCTGATGTTCAAGGGCACCTGCTGCGCAGATTCGCTGTCGCGCAACGCGCAGGTATTGCCAGTGGAATACTGACATTCGAGCTGCATCTTGAAGCGCGATGACGCCGAGACATTGAACGTCTGGTCGCGGAACAACCGCACCGGCTTGCGCCCATGATTCAACCAGGCTTGCCAGCCACCTTGGGGCACCAAATCGATTCGGTTACCCCCCGGCGGGATGTCGACCTTGAGCGAATGCTGGACATTCAGGGTGAAATTGAGCGTGATTGCCGAGTCGTTTGGCAGCATCACATCGCCCATGTCGAAATCACCACCAGGGCCTGTTGTGTAAGTCAATGAGCCCCGATATTCGCCGGAGGACATGGCCAGAGGATTAGGCGTGCGCAGTTCATAGACGTAATCGAACTCGCTGTGAATGAACAAGGGAATATCCATGGTAGGCACCAGGCCGCAGGCTCCACCTCCTTCAGGGATCAGCCAAAAGAAATAGGCATAGTATCTTCCGGCGAGATTGATATTCAGACCTGTACAGGGGGCTGGCGGGTATACCCATGGAGTGCGCCAACCCCCGCCTCCCGGCTGTATCCAGGCACTGACACCCGGCGGATGACTGAGTTTCCAGGTCCCGCCTATACCGGCGATTCGCACCTCAACAGTCTCCCGCTCACCTGTACGACTGTGGACAACCTCAAGTGGGCGCCAGCTCGACGGCACACTGAAGGTCGCTCCCTGCCTGGGATCGGTATGTCCGGCCGGAATTGGCTGTTTAGAGGTGAATTGCAGGCCGGGCACCCGCAGGCTGAAGATGCCTAATTGCGCACATCGGGTCGGTATATGTTCTGGACACACCCCGGTCTGTGGAGTCGTGTTGACAAACTTGTTGACCAAGGGATTTGCCGGATCAGGCACGAACTTCGCGCTGATTTCCTGTACCACTGCTGCCACTGACGACGTATACAACCCGGCCAGCAAGCCACCCGCCAACGAGAACGCAGCCATCGTTCCCGGCGAAAAAAATAACTTCATTTTGAATTAACCTGGAATTTCAATAGGGCGAAATAAGCGCCACGCGGTGACCCCTGAGGCATCAAGGAGCGAGGGCCTCAAAAATCATATGAACACTGCCGTAATAGTCTCCGGGCTTATAACCATCATCCGGCTTGACCGCGGCAATCAACAATTCCACGCGTTTACCGACATTTGCCTCTGGCGCCGCAATCACCTGGGCATTGTCCATCGTGAGTTTTATTCGATTGAACATGACGGCGAGCGCAATGTTGTCGACCTCCCGGCCGTTGCTGATATAGGGCTCTTCACTCAATCGAGCGGCAATGGCACCGTTAGTGTTCTTGACGTCGAATTGTTTACGCAGCGAACCCAGTTCATCCGTCGCCAGATTCCAGTGCAGCTTCTGCACATGCCCCATCCAGCCCGGGTCCACCGGCAACACATGAAACTCCGCGGTCGGAATAGAAACAGACACTTCGAAAGTTTCGCGCTCCACAACGGCATATGCGCAAATACTGGACAGCGTCAGACACACCGTCGAGGTGACGGTTATCCATTTCTCAAACATGACCTTCACCTGTTACGTGCACTTCAATGCTGCAAACAAAGAAGCCAACGCCGATATGAGATTTCAGGAAAGCAACGGATCAACACGCTAAACCGGACTCAACCCTTGATATCCAGATTCTGGCTTTTGCTTCCTTCAATCATTGTGAAACGGTAATGACGACCTGGTTGTTTTTCGAACTGAAAAGTCCTACCGGCCAGAATGTGATGTTTGGTAGTGGGCAGGCAGTCCTGCGCGTTCTTGATCGAGCAATTTTTGAACTCGTCGATCACCACCACGCTGTTACCGTTGTTGCGGATCCGGTATTGCCCTGCCTCGTTCTCGCTCACGCTGTCAAAACGGGTCTCCCTGGGCCGGACGAAGAACACCGTGCCATAACCGGCAAGTACGTTGACCCCGGCCGACAGGCTCTTTTTATAGTCGTCACGTTCTTCTGCCGAGATGGCAAATTCATCCTCCCTTTCTGGCACGACGGGCACATAACGCACGCGAAAATAACGTTCTTTCTCGCGCGCCCCCAAGTACAGCAATCGGCTGCCCTGCAGACCGTTGGCCGGCACAATCAATCGCGCCGGGCTGGCCATCAAGCCATCGCGTGAAGTGCCGTCGACTTGGTTGACCAACGGAATTTCCCTGGCGTTGCCATCGGCGTCATAGATGATTTCCAGAATATTGATCTTGACGAAAGCCGTGCTGTCGCCCCCATTGAATATGCGTTTCAAATAAGAGCTTTTATCGCCATCCAGATAATCGTAAACCACCCCGACATTGATTTGCGGAGCGGCCAGGGCCGCGTGAGAAAACAGCGTAAAGCCGAACAGTGCCAACAGACGTTTCATGACGTACCACCTCAATATTAAATTCAGCCGAATCCAGTCCGATGAAGGCCTGGATCAGCGGTGCATCCACTGACTCCAACGGCGCCTCAACCGGGTTTCTCAGACGTGGAATTGGCATCGGCCAACGTCTTCGGCGAGCAGCGCAAATCACCGATCATCAGCACATCGTTTTCCCGACGAGCATTGTTCGGGTCGAGCCGGAACCGGCAGAGCAACTGATCACCGGAACGCACTTCGAGCGTGGGTGAACCGGCGTTCATTTCCATGGAGAAAAAACCGTCGACTTCACTCACGCCGCGACTGGCGTGATTGATGATGTGATGACCTTTGAGCGGCTTGCCCTGAGGGTCAATCAGGCGACCGAGCACGGTGACGGTTTTGCTGATGGTGATCTTGCGGTACTCCACGCCTCCCTTGTTCAGGTGATAGCTGGAGCGTGGCGGCTGGATGCTCGCGGCGGGCACATGATTGCCTTCGAAATCGAAGTTCACCGCGCTGCTTATAAAAGCCGTGAGCGGCACAAAGTTGCGACCGGGGCGCAGTACTGCACTGCCGCCGCTCAAGTCGTCGGCGCGCAGGGCAATGCCGTTGATGTCCGATTCCACGTCGATGATCATGCCCGCACCATCACGGTGGGCCTGGCTGGTCATGACCATTTTCCGCGCACCGATCGCCACGGTGCTGTCCAGATTGAGGCCGCCTGTCACGTCATTGTTGTAGGAGGAGCGCTGGAGAAAACCATCGCCACTGACCAGCTCCGAATGCATCGTCGCCATGGCAGACAAACCCACGCCATAGGTGTCGGTGGTCGCCGTGGCCGAGACACTTTGCAGCAGGTGATCCTGAAGGTTTTTACGATAGGTCAGCGAGGCATGGTGATCGCCGCCGCCGTTTCGTGCAGTGCGTGAACCCAGGCTGCCGGTCAGCTGTTCTCCCGGCCCTCCCAGAGCGAGGTTGAGACTGACGTCGACCCCGCGATCCCGGTTGTTCCCCGAGCTATAGCTGCCCGGTCGATCGAACAGTGAAAAGCGCCAGTTGGCATCATTGCCAAACAGTTGAGTGCGCTGAGTCCAGCCCAGATCCACTCCCGTGCCCACGGTATTGCCCTGGCTATGGGAGACCCGGGCATTGACCGAGCTTTTGTGGGTGAGCCGGTGATTGACCGCCAACGATGAGTGACGGGTCTGGCCGACAAACACATTGCGCTGCCGCAGCCGCGTGCCGTCAGGCAAGGTGTCGTAGAGTCGCGTCGTGTCGAGCCAGCTACGATTATGGCTGGCGACAATGCTGCCCCGTCCATAAGCGTACAAACCCTGCAAATCGAGGCCGGTTCCGTAGTCTTCGGTCTGGTAGATATTGGCGAAAAGGCTGGCATTATTGATGACTGTCCAGTCGATCGATGTGCCGTATTGCAGGGTGTCGCGTACCTGTCGACCGCTCATGCCGAGGATCACTCGCGGGTGCAGCAGGAAGTTGAACGCCGCACCGGCGACCGTATCGCCGTCAGCCTGCCTGTCCCAGTTGCTGAGCAAACTGGATTCACGGCCGGTGAACAGGTTGTAGCGCCAGCGCTCGTCATGGTTGCGCCAGTTGTTCGGCTTGTAGACCAACTCCTGAGCGCTGGACGTGGTCTGGCCATCTACGACCAGTCGCACTTCGACCTCGTAAATGCCACCCGGCAGCGGACGCGTATCCAGCGTTTGTAAGCCGGCTGGAACCGCTTGCGTATTGATCAACAAGCCGTCGCGGTAGATTTCCACCGAGCCCTGGCGGTTGGCGGTCACGTAGATCGGATATATCGACGGCTTCGGGTTGTTAATCACCAGGCTGTCGGAGCTGCCATACATGACACCCAATGCCGTATCCGGACTCGCGCCGAATGTACGTGGCTGGCGGGTCAGCCCTTCGGAGGTCGGGGTGAAGTAGCCCAGACGCAGAAAGTTGCCCTCCAGTTCACGCTGGGTATAGAGGTCATGCACGGCGTGATTGACCTGGCTGTCGATGCCACCGGTCCGCGACAGTTGCAGGTTGACTGACTGGGTCCAGTTGCCCAGGCTGCTGCTGGCTTGCAGGCCGTAGCGCCCGCCCAGGTCCTGGTTCTGACCGCCGTTGAGGTTCAGTTGATTGCGCACAATCAGGCCGCTGCTGCCGCCCTGTGGCAAGTGGTAGAAGCGTCGTGCCTGATCGTCGCGCTCGGCGTTTTCAGTGAGGATCGACAGCATTGAGTTTTCAAGGCTGTAGTACACGGCGAGCAACTGCTCCGGGCATTTGGTTTGGCAGTCGCCGAGCGCTATTCCTTGCGTCAGGTAGGCCGACCAGGTATCTCGCTCGACAGACTTGATCTTGCTGTCACTGACTTCGGTAAAGTCAACGAGGGTGACGCGATCGTCGCGACTTAATACCACCATCGCCTCACCGAGAAACTGTTGATCAAGTTCCACGCGGACCGCTAACGGAACATCAAAGAAGTGTTCTTCGAATTCCCGGGGCAAGCCCTTGGACTGAGCCAGCAAACTTCGGGGAGTCAGGCCGCTATCTACTGGTACGGCCAAAGCGTTTGCGCAAAAAACAAGAGCGAGCGCCATCGCGATGGGCGTCATCGGGAACATGAACTTAATACTCTGAAAGTAAATGTATCAAACCAGGATCGACGAGCAGGACGTCACTCGCCGATCGATAACTTAAATAAAACTACGGCGTTTTATTACGAAGCCTTGGCGAGGGCATCAAAGATCAGTACGGGCGTTGCGCTGTATTCGCCATTCTGGGTGTCGCCCGGTTTCGCCGCCGTGATGACCAGGTCGGCTGAGATACCACCTGCTGCTGCAGCCTCGGTGACCACTTCCTGGGATGCGCCTGTCAGGGTGACGCCATTGAACGAGTACGTCAGTGGAATGCTGTTGGCACCGTTATGCAATGCCTGCGGGCCACCTTCGATGTAAGCACCGACACCACCGGAGGTGTGCCTGACGTCATACAGTGCGCGCAACGCGGTCAGTTCCCCAGTCGCCAGGACATAGTTCATTTTTTCGTCTTTACCGAAGTTCGGGTCCCGCGGCTGAGCGTGGAAAACCTTGCTTGGAATGCTGGCACTGATGTGGATGGCACTGCGCGATTCTTCAGCAGCGAACGCCACGGCAGAACTCAAAGAAACAATAACCATGGAAGCTGCGAAGGCGATTTTCTTGAACATGCTTACGTACCTGTTATTAAAAGAATGATTTCGCAAAAAAGTTAAAACAGGAATGTTTATCAACCACCAACTTAAGGAAGTTAAAAACCTGCTACCTAACTTTAGCGGCGCAGATGATCATTCAAATAAAATGTAAAGTAAGTAGGAAAATTCGACTTCACACGTAGCCACAAAGAAGCAATCAAGAAGGAAAATAAAAGATCACAACCAGTAACAACCACAACCAGCAGCATTCAAGTTAAGACATTACAAAAGAAATAACTTAAAACATATGAATGGCATTACAGACTTCATAAAAAAAACGCTTACAACCCTCCCAAGCGAGGCCACAGCCATTTAATAAATGGGCAATAGCTCAATGAAAAAACGTCGCGCGTTGTCTGGCCCGAAGTCGCCGACCGCTGGTCGGGCGTTCTTGCACAGCCTTAAGATATATCTTAAGTTGTATCTAAATACGACGAGAGAACGAAAAAATGAGAGACCATCATTTATCCCACCGCGAATACGGCGACGGCCGCGACGGCTTCGAAAAACGCCCCGGTCGCGAAAGGGGTGGGCGCGGCCCCCGGGTATTTGCCCCCGGCGACCTCAAATTGCTGCTGCTGGCGTTGATCGCCGAACAGCCGTGCCACGGCTACGACCTGATCCGCCAGATCGAAGGCATGTTCGATGGCGCCTACAGTCCAAGCCCCGGCGTGATCTACCCGACCCTGACCTTTCTCGAAGAAAGCGAAATGATCCTGGGCGACGCTGCAGGCGGGAAAAAACGCTACAGCGTGACAGACGCCGGTCGCCAGTCCTTGGCCGAACAAGCCGTCGCCCTTGAAGGGGTGCGGGTGCGCATCGATGTCAGCAAACGCTCCTTGCGCGGCCATGATCGCCCGCCGGAAATTCACGAAGCCGTGCACAACCTGCGTCACGCGCTGCAACTGCACCACGGGCGCTGGAGCGCCGAAGAAATCCAGCGTGTCGCTGCACTGCTCAACGACACCGCCAAAGCCATTGTCGACGGCCCCGCTGTTCAAGTTACCCAGGAGAAAGCGAATGACTGAAGTGAACACGCAAGCCATTCACCGCGTCATGCACGAGATCAAGCGCCGTCGCCTTGAGGTGCTGCGGGTGGTCGACCTGACGCCACGCATGCGCCGGATTACCCTGGGCGGGCCAGAGCTGGCGGGCTTCGTCAGCCTCGGTACGGACGACCACGTCAAGCTGATGTTCCCGCAGAACGCGGCGGAACAAGCGGCGATGGAAACCATGAAGCTCGGCGCCGGCAAGGACGACGGGCCGAAGCCGGCGATGCGCGACTACACACCACGCCGCTACGACCTCGACACCCTGGAGCTGGACATCGACTTTGTCCTGCACGGCGACGGCCCTGCCTCGACCTGGGCCGAGCAGGCCAAACCCGGGCAGTTCCTGCACATCGGTGGGCCACGGGGTTCGATGATCGTGCCGGACATCTTCGACAGCTATCTGCTGATCGGCGATGAAACCGCCCTGCCCGCCATTGCCCGGCGCCTCGAAGGTCTGGCAGCCAACCGCCGTGCGCTGGTGATCATCGAAGTGGAAAACGGCAAGGAACAGCAAGTGCTGCAAAGCGCGGCCGAGGTCAGTGTGATCTGGGTACTGCGCGAGGGTGGCCAGGACCATCTGCTGAACACCGTGCGGCAGATCGATGTTCCGGCCGGCAGCCTGTACGCGTGGATCGCGACGGAGACCAAGGTATCGCGGCAGATCCGCCGGGTGTTGCTCGATGAGCATGGGCTGGATGAACAGTTCGTCAAAGCCGTGGGCTACTGGCGGCTGGATGACACCGACGAGGAGTAGAAGGCTGACACCGTACAGGTGGCGAGGGAGCTCGCTCCCGTTCGGCTGCGAAGCAGTCGCAGCAAGCTCCCTCGCCACGGAAGCGTTCATCAACGTTCAGATTCGGGCACGCCACCGGTCCAACCCGATCAGCGCCAGTGAAATCACCCCAAACCCCGCCAACAATCCCCCGGCATTGATAAACACCTGTGGATAACCCAGCTTGTCCACATCAATGAACGGATACGGATAAACCGCCAGAAAATGCCCGCGCAACAGCGCATAGCCGAAGTACACCAGTGGATAAATCACCCACAGGGCGATATGGCGCAATCGCAAGGAACCCTTGGGCACGCAGCAAAACCAATACACCAGAAACAGCACGGGCATCACGTCATGCAGCAGCTCGTCGGCCAGCCATTGCCAGCCTTCGGGATGCCACAGATGGCGCAGCAACAGGCTGTACGCCAACCCAACCACAATGATGCTCACGGCGATGCCACTGCTGACCCACGGCTGTAAGAACCAGCGGCGCGCAGCCGACTCGCGAGACGTCAATTCACAGGTCAGCACGGTGGCCACCAGCGTATTGCTCAGCACGGTGAAATAGCTGAAGAAGCTGATCAACCCACCCAACAGACTCGCGCCCAAGGTCCAGCGCGAATGAAAGATCAAGTACATCTGGATGCTCAAACCGACCCAACCGAGCATGGCAGCCACGGCCACAAATCGACGTCGCATGGCAGGCGCGTTGAGCATGTTCAGAGCGGTCGCTTGGTGCGCATCAACTTCACATACAAGCGCTCGACCTTCTCCCGCGCCCAAGGTGTTTTACGCAAAAACGTCAGGCTCGACTTGATGCTCGGATCACTCTTGAAGCAGCGGATATCGATGCGCTCGGCCAGCCCGGACCATTCGTAGTGCTCGACCAGGGCATTGAGGATTTGCTCCAGGGTGACGCCGTGCAGCGGGTCAGTATTGTGTTCGGTCATGCCGGGCCTTCAGCGATGTAGGGATGGGAAGTCGCGCACCTTAGCCGAGGGCTCCGTTGGGGGGAAGCGATCTGTGCTCTGGTTAAATGTAGGTGAAGCCTGAACGATCGCCGCATTGCATTGGAAATGCGCGGCTGCAGGCTGCGATCTTTTGCCACTGTTACAAAAACTGAAAGGATGCATGTCAGTAAAAGACCTTTCTCTATTTGTAACAGAACATTATCCTTGCGCCCGTTCTAGCTGAAACGCTTTTGCTAACCCGCTTCACGTCTGCTTTACGTTCATCCCACAGAAAAAGATCAAGAATTTCCTTCTATGCCTGATTTCCCATTGTTGCAAGACAGCGCTGTCTCTATCCCGATCGCCTGTAGAAAAGCCCTGAAACTCCTTGGCGGTTGCGCCGCACTGGGCCTGGCCACTTGCGCCCAGGCTGCCCCGGCTTTCGATAGCGATTCTCCGTGGATGCTCGGCGACTGGAACGGCACACGTACGGAACTGGCGGAAAAAGGCTACAAGTTCAACCTCGATTACACCGGCGAAATGGGCAGCAACCTGCATGGCGGCTACGATCACGACCGCACAGCGCGCTACAGCGATCAATTTGCCCTCGGCACGCATCTGGATTTGCAGAAAATCCTCGGCTGGGACGATGCCGAATTTCAGCTGACCGTCACCGAACGCAGCGGCAACAACATCAGCAACGACCGCATCAATGACCCGCGTGTCGGCGGTTTCACCTCGGCCCAGGAAGTCTGGGGCCGTGGCCAGACCTGGCGCCTGACGCAGATGTGGTATCAGCAGAAATTCTTCGATCGGCAACTCGACGTCAAGGTCGGCCGCTTTGGCGAAGGCGAAGACTTCAACAGCTTCCCCTGCGACTTCCAGAACCTGGCGTTCTGCGGCTCCCAGGTCGGTAACTGGGTCGGTGGCATCTGGTACAACTGGCCGGTCAGCCAGTGGGCGATGCGGGTCAAATATCACCTGACGCCAGAACTGTACGCGCAGGTCGGCGTGTACGAGCAGAACCCGTCGAACCTCGATCGCGACAACGGCTTCAAGCTCAGCGGCAGCGGTACGCAAGGTGCGATTTTGCCGGTGGAACTGGTGTGGACACCGAAGCTCAATGGCCTGCCGGGTGAATACCGCGCCGGTTATTACTACAGCAACGCCAATGCCACCGACGCCTACAAGGACAGCAACGGCCAGCCCGCCGCCCTGAGTGGCGAGGCTTACCGCAGTGCGTCGAGCAAGCACGGTGTGTGGCTCGGTATCCAGCAGCAAATCACCAGCATCGCCAGCGACCATTCCCGCGGTTTGAGCGTGTTCGCCAACGGCACGATGCATGACAAGAAAACCAACGCCATCGACAACTATGTCCAGGCCGGCGTCGTCTACAAAGGCCTGTTTGACGCCCGCGCCAAAGACGACATCGGCTTCGCCATGGCCCGCGTGCACGTCAACCCGGCCTATCGCAAAAACGCCGAGGCGACCAATCAGGCCCGCGCGGTTTTCGACTACGACGACCCGGCGTTCCTGCCGCCGCAAGACACCGAATACAGCGCCGAACTCTATTACGGCGTGCACGTCACCAATTGGCTGACCGTGCGCCCGAACCTGCAATACATCCGCCACCCCGGTGGCGTGAACGACGTCGATGACGCGCTGATTGGCGGGATCAAGATTCAGTCATCGTTCTAACCAACACCACAAAACCCTGTAGGCGCTGGCTTGCCAGCGATGGCGGTCTATCTGACACATCAATGTTGATTGATACACCGCCATCGCCAGCAAGCCGGCTCCTACAGGGGGATGCGTCTACCGAACACATTGCAACTGAACCCTGCCCGCACACGATCGTCATCTACAGTGAACTTGCGCGGGACTACTTGAAACGTCACGGAGAATCACACTATGAGCACTGATGGTGCCTTGGGTCGAAGCCGTCTGTTGCCAAGCCTGCTTGGCATACTGCTTCTGCTAATGGGCCTGGCCATGCTGGCCGGGGGGATCAAACTGAGCATGCTCGGCGGCTCGCTGTACTACCTGCTGGCCGGTATCGGCCTGGCGCTGACCGGCATCCTGCTGTTGCTGGCACGCCGTGCCGCACTGGGCCTGTACGCATTGGTGCTGTTTGCCAGCACCGTGTGGGCGCTGTGGGAAGTCGGCCTCGACTGGTGGCAATTGGTGCCGCGCCTGGCAATGCTGTTTGCCCTGGGCCTGGTGATGCTGCTGCCCTGGTTCCGTCGTCCGCTGCTGCGTGACGGTGCCGCACCGATGGGCACTGGCGCGCTGAGCGTGGCCGTGGTGCTCGCTGGCGTGACGGCACTGGCCAGCCAGTTCACCAACCCAGGTGAGATCAAGGGCCAACTGGACCGCGACAGCGTACCCGGCATGACCAACACCGCCCCGGCGATGCCGGACGGTGACTGGAATTCCTACGGCCGCAGCGCCCACGGTGACCGTTACTCGCCGCTGGCGCAGATCACCCCGCAGAACGTGCACAAGCTGGTTGAAGCCTGGTCCTATCGCACTGGCGACCTGCCTGGGCCGAATGACCCGGGCGAAACCACTGCCGAAAACACCCCGCTGAAAGTCAACGGCATGCTCTACGTGTGCACGCCGCACAGCCAGGTGATTGCACTGGACCCGGACACCGGCAAGGAAATCTGGCGTTTCGATCCGAAGCTCTCCACGCAGAACGCGGAGAACTTCAAGGGTTGGGCGCACATGACCTGCCGTGGCGTGACCTATCACGATGACGCGGTGTATGCCACCGAGCAGAGCCCGACCGGCAGCGCCAGCGCTCCGGTAGCCAGTGTCTGCCCGCGCCGGATCTTCCTGCCGACCGCCGACACCCGCCTGATCGCCCTCAACGCCGACACCGGCAAGATGTGTGAAGACTTCGGCGACAAGGGCCAGGTCGACCTGCGCGCCAACATCGGCGGCTTCACCGCCGGTGGTTACTACTCCACTTCGCCACCTGCGGTCACCAAGGACCTGGTGGTGATTGGCGGTCACGTCACCGACAACGTTTCCACCGACGAGCCAAGCGGCGTCATCCGCGCGTTCGACGTGCACACCGGCAAACTGGTGTGGAACTGGGACAGCGGCAACCCGGACGACACCACGCCGATTGCCGAAGGCAAGGTCTACACCCGCAACTCGCCGAACATGTGGTCCATGTTCGCCGTCGATGAAAAACTCGGCATGCTCTACCTGCCGATGGGCAACCAGACCCCGGACCAGTTCGGTGGTTTTCGCACCCCTGAATCGGAACTGCATGCCGCCGGCCTGACCGCTCTGGATATCGCCACCGGCAAGGTGCGCTGGCACTTCCAGTTCACCCACCATGACCTGTGGGACATGGACGTGGGTGGCCAGCCGACCCTGATGGACCTGAAAACCGCAGACGGCGTCAAGCAAGCGGTACTGGCCTCCACCAAGCAAGGCAGCATCTACGTGCTGGACCGCAGCAATGGCCAGGCCATCGTGCCGATCAATGAAGTGCCGGTGCCGCAAGGCGCGGTGGAAGGCGACCACACCTCGCCGACCCAGCCGAAATCCGACCTGAACCTGATGCCGCCGCCGCTGCAAGAGCGTGACATGTGGGGCGTTACGCCGTTCGACCAATTGATCTGCCGGATCGATTTCAAATCCATGCGCTATGACGGCCCGTTCACGCCGCCATCGCTGCAGGGTTCGATTGTGTATCCAGGCAATTTCGGTGTGTTCGACTGGGGCGGTATCTCGGTTGACCCGGTGCGTCAGATCGCTTTCGTGAACCCGAGCTACATGGCGTTCAAATCGAAAATGATCCCGGCCGCTGAAATCGCCGCCCAAGGCCCGCGCAAAAGCGAAACCGAAGGCGTGCAGCCGAACAAAGGCGCGCCATACGGCGTAGTCCTCGAAGCGCTGCTGTCGCCAATGGGCCTGCCGTGCCAGGCGCCAGCGTGGGGTTTTGTGGCCGCAATCGACCTGACCAACCACCAGGTGCTCTGGAAGCACAAGAACGGCACCGTGCGCGACAGCTCGCCGGTTCCGATCCCGCTGAGCATGGGCGTGCCAAGCCTGGGCGGCACCTTCACCACCGCCGGTGGCGTCGGTTTCCTCAGCGGCACCCTCGACCAGTACCTGCGCGCCTACGACGTGAAAAACGGCAAGCAACTGTGGGAAGGCCGCCTGCCAGCCGGCGCGCAAACCACACCGATGACCTACACAGGCAAGGACGGCAAGCAATACGTGCTCGTCGTCGCCGGCGGTCACGGCTCGCTGGGCACCAAACAGGGTGACTACGTGATTGCGTACAAACTGTCCGAGTAAGTTGTAACGGCAGTAAAACAAAGGCGACGCCCTCACAGGCGTCGCCTTTTTTGTGCCCGTGTGAAAAACACTGTAGGAGCCGGCTTGCTGGCGATGGCGTGTCAGGCGACATCACCGTAGCTGACACCCCATCGCCAGCAAGCCGGCTCCTACAGATGAATGCATCGTCTCAGTATCCAGCTAACCTGAATCCCTGCTGAACACACCTTCGAATGATTCATTAACGCCAACGCATCATTGAAACCACCACCAACCTGCCCCATCTAAGACCCATACTCCATTGCGCAGGTGCCCCATGAGCGACCAGCAAGAATTTCCCGAAGACCCGAGTGAATACGCCGATCCAGAAAACGCCACCCACCACTCCACCGGTAAAGGCCTCGCCCTGCCCGGCCAGAACCTGCCGGACAAGGTCTACATCATCCCGATCCACAACCGACCGTTCTTCCCGGCCCAAGTGCTGCCGGTCATCGTCAATGAAGAGCCGTGGGCCGAGACCCTCGACCTGGTCAGCAAGTCCGATCACCACTCCCTGGCCCTGTTCTACATGGACACGCCCCAGGAAGACCCGCGCCACTTCGATACCTCGGCCCTGCCGCTGTACGGCACGCTGGTCAAGGTGCACCACGCCAGCCGCGAAAACGGCAAATTGCAGTTCGTTGCCCAGGGCCTGACCCGCGTCCGCCTCAAGACCTGGCTCAAGCACCATCGCCCGCCGTACCTGGTGGAGGTCGAATACCCGCACCAGCCCACCGAGCCGACCGACGAGGTCAAGGCCTACGGCATGGCGCTGATCAATGCGATCAAGGAATTGCTGCCGCTCAACCCGCTGTACAGCGAAGAGCTGAAGAACTACCTCAACCGCTTCAGCCCCAACGACCCGTCGCCGCTGACCGACTTCGCCGCCGCCCTCACCTCGGCCACTGGCAGCGAGTTGCAGGAAGTGCTCGACTGCGTGCCGATGCTCAAGCGCATGGAAAAAGTCCTGCCAATGCTGCGCAAGGAAGTCGAAGTCGCGCGCCTGCAAAAAGAAATCTCCGCCGAAGTGAACCGCAAGATCGGCGAGCACCAGCGCGAGTTCTTCCTCAAGGAACAACTCAAGGTCATCCAGCAGGAACTCGGGCTGACCAAGGACGACCGCAGCGCCGACCTCGAACAGTTCGAACAGCGGCTGGAAGGTAAAGTCCTGCCGGCGCAGGTGCAGAAACGCCTCGAAGAGGAAATGAACAAACTGTCGATCCTCGAGACCGGCTCGCCGGAGTATGCGGTGACCCGCAATTACATCGACTGGGCGACCTCGGTACCGTGGGGCGTGTATGGCGAGGACAAACTCGACCTCAAGCACGCGCGCAAGGTACTGGACAAACACCACGCCGGTCTCGACGACATCAAGGACCGCATCCTCGAATTCCTCGCGGTCGGTGCCTATAAAGGCGAGATCAGCGGTTCCATCGTGTTGCTGGTGGGGCCACCGGGCGTGGGTAAAACCAGCGTCGGCAAATCCATCGCCGAATCCCTCGGACGGCCGTTCTACCGTTTCAGCCTCGGCGGCATGCGCGATGAAGCGGAGATCAAGGGCCACCGTCGCACCTACATCGGCGCGCAGCCGGGCAAACTGGTGCAGGCGTTGAAAGACGTCGAAGTGATGAACCCGGTGATCATGCTCGACGAAATCGACAAGATGGGCCAGAGCTACCAGGGCGACCCGGCCTCGGCGCTGCTGGAAACCCTTGATCCGGAGCAGAACGTCGAATTCCTCGACCACTACCTCGATCTGCGCATGGACCTGTCGAAAGTGCTGTTCATCTGCACCGCCAACACCCTGGACTCTATCCCCGGCCCATTGCTGGACCGGATGGAAGTGATTCGCCTGTCGGGCTACATCACCGAAGAAAAAGTCGCCATCGCCAAGCGTCACCTGTGGCCGAAACAACTTGAGAAGGCCGGCGTATCGAAAGGCAGCCTGACCATCAGCGACACCGCGCTCAAAGCCTTGATCGACGGCTATGCCCGGGAAGCCGGCGTGCGTCAGCTGGAGAAAAACCTCGGCAAACTGGTGCGCAAGGCGGTGATGAAGCTGCTCGACGAACCGAAATCGGTGATCAAGCTCGGCCCGAAAGACCTCGAACCGTCACTCGGCAAACCGGTGTTCCGTAACGAACAAGTGTTGTCGGGAACGGGCGTGATCACCGGGCTGGCCTGGACCAGCATGGGCGGCGCGACCTTGCCGATCGAAGCGACGCGCATCCATACGCTCAACCGTGGCTTCAAGCTCACCGGACAGTTGGGCGATGTGATGAAGGAGTCTGCGGAGATTGCCTACAGCTACGTCAGCTCCAATCTGAAGTCGTTTGGCGGTGATCCGAAGTTCTTCGACGAAGCCTTCGTGCACTTGCACGTACCGGAAGGCGCGACGCCGAAAGACGGCCCGAGCGCCGGTGTGACCATGGCCAGCGCCCTGCTGTCCCTGGCCCGCAATCAGGCGCCGAAAAAAGGCGTGGCGATGACCGGTGAGCTGACGTTGACCGGGCATGTACTGCCGATCGGCGGGGTGCGCGAGAAGGTCATTGCAGCGCGGCGGCAGAAGATTTTCGAGCTGATTTTGCCGGAAGCTAACCGGGGAAATTTCGAGGAGTTGCCGGAGTATCTGAAGGAAGGCATTGCGGTGCACTTCGCCAAGCGCTTTGCGGATGTGGCGAAGGTGTTGTTCTGACAGATCTGTAGCGTCTGCACCGACGCTATCGCTGGCAAGCCAGCTCCTACAGGGTTTTGCGGTGAACACACATATTGTTCACACCGCCGGCCACTGTAGGAGCTGGCTTGCCAGCGATGGCGTCAGCCCTGACACCGCCTCCTTCGGTGGCTGTCACAATTTGTCTCATCTCGGTTATGCTCGCCGTTCGTCGTGAACGCCGGAGCCACTGACCTTATGTCCCCCACTCGCCTGTTTCTCCCCCTCGCCCTCGCCTTGCTGGCCGCTTGCGCCACGCAACCGAAACACAACGTGACTGTGGAAAAACAAAGCGCATGCCCGGTGAAACTCACCAACGGGCAAAATCTGATCCTGACCTTGCCAAGCAACCCCACCACCGGCTACCGCTGGACGATCCAGGATTCGGCTGGCGGCGTATTGCGCCCGCTGGGCCCGGAGGTTTACCGCAACCCCGAAGACGCCGGTGTCGTGGGCGCTGCGGGTGTATCAACCTGGCGTTTTCAAGCCTTTGCCGCCGGCACCGGACGTTTGCGCCTGACCTCACAACAACCGTGGGCGCCGGAAGTGCTGCCGGTGGATTCCTTCGACTGCGCCATCTCGGTCAACTGATCATGGGCTGGCTGATCCTGGCGCTGATGGGCGCGGTGACTTTTCTCTACGGACTGAGCGTGCACGCCTCGCTGCTGTGCCTGCTGGTCAAACCGCTGCCCGTGCTGGCCCTGCTCGGCTGGCTGCACGACGCGCCGCCCGGCGAATACCGGCGCTGGATCAGTCTTGGATTGATCTTCTCCCTGCTCGGCGATGTGCTGCTGGCATGGCCAGGGGATTTGTTTGTGTTTGGGCTGGGGGCGTTTCTGGTTGCCCATTTGGCTTATCTGAAAGCGTACTTGAGCGATTGCCGGCGATGGGCCGTGTTGCCGCTGATCCTGGCCCTTGGCGTCGGTGCGGTGCTGCTGGGGATTCTGATCTCTAACGGGCTGGGGCCGCTGCTGATCCCGGTGATTGTCTATGGTCTGGCGATCAGCGCCATGCTTTGGCGTGCGCTGGCGCGACTCGGCACCGACGTGCCCAAGCGTTCGGCATTGCTGGCTGCTGCTGGCGCAGTGGCGTTTGTGTTTTCTGATAGCGTGATTGGTATCAGTCGGTTTGTGATGCCGTTTGATGCGGCGCCCTATGTGATCATCCTCAGTTATTGGCTGGGGCAATGGGGCATCACGGCCTCGGCGTTCCCCCAAAGATCACGCTAACCCTTGTGGCGAGGGAGCTTGCTCCCGCTGGGCTGCGAAGCGGGCCCGAACCCCTTCAACCGCGCTTCAACAGATTCACCCCACCAGCCGGGTTTACGACTGCTGCGCAGCCGAGCGGGAACAAGCTCCCTCGCCACAATGATGTTTCGCCCCCTTACCCGGATTGAACCCCGGTTTATCAGACAACCCGCGCATCCCCGCGCCAAGTTGGCTAAAATGCCGGCCTTTTCCACCTACGCCGCTGGAACCGCCGTGAGCAAAGAACCCGATCGCCTTTTCGCCCAGCCTTTGGCCCAGGTGCCTGACTTCGCCTTCAACGAGGACGTGGTGCGGGTGTTCCCGGACATGATCAAGCGTTCGGTGCCGGGTTATCCGACCATCGTCGAAAACCTCGGCGTGCTCGCCGCGCAGTTCGCCCAGCCGGGCAGCGTGCTTTACGACCTGGGTTCGTCCCTCGGCGCCGTGACCCAGGCCCTGCGCCGGCACGTGCGCACCGACGGGTGCCGGGTGATCGCTGTGGATAACTCGGCGGCGATGGTCGAGCGTTGCCGCGAATACCTCAACGGTCAGGACTCGATGTTCCAGGAGTTGCTGCCGGTCGAAGTGATCGAAGGTGACATCCTCGCCCTCGACTTCCAGCCAGCCTCGGTGGTGGCGCTGAACTTCACCCTGCAATTCATCGCCCCGGACCAGCGCACGGCATTGCTGTCGCGCATCCGTCAGTCGCTATTGCCGGGTGGAGCACTGATCCTCTCGGAAAAACTGCGCTTCGAAGACGAGCAGGAACACGCGCTGCTCACCGATCTGCACATCGCCTTCAAACGCGCCAACGGCTACAGCGAACTGGAAATTGCCCAGAAGCGCAGCGCCATCGAAAACGTCATGAAGCCCGACAGCCTCGAAGAACACCGCGAACGCCTGTTGGCCGCCGGGTTCTCGAAAGTCGTGCCGTGGTTCCAGTGTCTTAACTTTGCCTCGTTGATTGCCTTGCCATGATTGATCTGTCCCCCCTCGCCCGCCGTCTGGCCGGTACTCCACTGGCCGAATGGGCCAACACCCTGCAAGCGCAACTCGACAAGAAAATGGAAAAGGGTCACGGCGACCTGGAGCGTTGGCAGAGTGCGCTGGACGCCCTGCCAAAGATCCAGCCAAGTGAAGTCGATTTGCTCGACGGTTTGAAACTCGATACCGATTGCGACGACGCGACCCGCGCGCAGATGCGCACGGCGCTGATGGGCCTGTCGCCGTGGCGCAAGGGGCCGTTCGACCTGTTCGGCGTACACGTTGACACCGAATGGCGCTCGGACTGGAAATGGTCGCGGGTGTCACCGCACCTGGATCTTGTGGGCAAACGCATCCTCGATGTCGGCTGCGGCAACGGCTACTACATGTGGCGCATGCTCGGCGCCGGCGCGGACAGCGTGATCGGTGTCGATCCGAACTGGCTGTTCTTCTGCCAGTTCCAGGCGGTGCAGCGTTACCTGTCTGAACCGAATGCCTGGCACCTGCCCTTCCCGTTCGAAGACCTGCCGCCGAACCTCGAAGGTTTCGACACGGTGTTTTCCATGGGCGTGTTCTACCACCGCCGCTCGCCGATCGAGCATTTGCTGGCGCTGAAGGATTGCCTGGTCAAGGGCGGGGAACTGGTGCTGGAAACCCTGGTGGTCGAAGGCGACAAACATCAGGTGCTGGTGCCGGAAGACCGTTACGCACAGATGCGCAACGTGTGGTTCCTGCCGTCTGTGCCGGCGTTGGAGTTGTGGTTGCGTCGGGCCGGGTTCACTGACATTCGTTGCGTAGATGTCAGCACCACCACCATCGAGGAACAGCGCGGGACGGAGTGGATGAAGTATCAGTCGCTCAGTGATTTCCTCGACCCCGAGGATCACAGCAAGACCATCGAAGGGCTGCCGGCGCCGATGCGTGCGGTGATCGTGGCGAAGAAGTAACCCAATCCTCCAAGTACCAATTGAACCTGTAGGAGCTGGCTTGCCAGCGATAGCGCTGCATCAGTCGCGATCAATGTTTGATGTGCCGACGCCATCGCTGGCAAGCCAGCGCCTACAGTGTCGAGTTCAGTCTGAGGGCTTCGCGCGCCGGGCCTTGAAGAACTCGCTCAGCACCGTCCCGCACTCCTGCGCCAACACCCCGCCTTCATACAACACCCGGTGATTCAAAAAAACCTGGGTAAAAAACTGCCCCTGGCTCTGCACGATCCCGGCCTTGGGCTCCAGCGCGCCATACACCACCCGCGCAATCCGCGAATGCACGATCAGCCCGGCGCACATGCTGCATGGCTCCAGCGTCACGTAGAGGGTGCTGCCGGGCAGCCGGTAGTTGCTGACAGCCTGTGCCGCCGCCCGGATCGCGACCATTTCAGCGTGGGCGCTCGGATCATTGCCACTGATCGGGCAATTGAAGCCGCGGCCGATGATTTCCCCGCCCTGCACCAGCACCGCGCCCACCGGCACTTCACCAAGAGCCGCACCTTGGGCGGCCAGCGCCAACGCTTCGCGCATGAAGTCGTGATCACGGCTGCGATCGATGATGGCAGCGGGACGAATCTGACGCATCACGCCACCTCGATTGCGGCCATCAGGCCGGTTTCCATGTGGTCGATCACATGGCAATGGAACATCCACACCCCGGGATTATCCGCCACCAGCGCGACTTGCGCGCGCTCGTTCTTGCCCAGCAGGTAGGTGTCGGTGAAATACGGAATCACCTTGTGCCGGTTCGAGGCAATCACCTTGAAGCTCATGCCGTGCAGGTGGATCGGGTGTTGATACTGGGTCATGTTTTTCAGTTCGAAAATGTAGCTCTTGCCCTTCTCGAGCTTGGCAATCGGGCGGTCGGCGCAGGTCTTGTCGGTGATGTCCCAGGCCTGGCCGTTGATCTGCCACAGGCTCGGCGGTTTGCCGTTGTCGACGTTCACCGACACCGAACCGACCCATTCGAAATTGAAGTTGAGTTTCTCGGCATTGGCCAGGTCCGGCTCGGCCACCGGGTTGGCGGGCAGCGCGGGCGGCCACTGCGTCGGCGCGTCAGTATTGGCGACAGACCTTAGCGTCCCCAGGCGCACCGGGCCGTTGCGCAGGGACAACTCTTCACCGGCCGGCGGTGCCTTGATCGCCAGGCAGATACGCATGCCGGGGCCGAGCCAGTATTCCTTGCCGAGCGGGCGCGGTTCGACGGGGTTGCCATCCAGCGCATAAATCTGCGCTTCGACGCCGGGGATGTTCAGGCGATAGGTCAGGGTGTTGTCGAGGTTGAGCAAACGCACGCGAGTGATCTGCCCGGCAGGCAAATCGATCACCGCCAGCGGCACGCCGTTGATGGTCGACAGGCGCCCCGCCGTACCCCCACGGGCCGCCTCCCGGGGAATACTGAAGTCGACGAAAGCGCCCTGCTCATCGATGTGCCAATTCTTCAGGCTCAAGGTTTTTTCGTATTTGAAACCGGTGGGCTCCCGCTCTTCGACGATCAGCGGACCGACCAGTCCACGACCGAGTTCTTCGCTGCTGCTGACGTGCGGGTGATACCAGTAGCTGCCGGCATCGGGCACGCGGAACTTGTAATCGAAATATTCGCCCGGCAACACCGGCAATTGCGAGACGTATGGCACGCCGTCCATCTCCAGCGGCAGGCGGATGCCGTGCCAGTGAATGGTGGTGGCGACCGGCAGGTGGTTGATGAAGCGCACCCGCAGCCATTCGCCCTGGCGCACGCGCAACTCGGTGCCGGGCGCCGACGGGCCGAACGCCCAGGCTTCGGTCTTGTGTCCCGGTACCAACTCGACGTCCAGGGGTGCGGCGATCAGTTCATAGTCGTGACCGGCGTCCGCGTCGGCCATCTTGCCCAACCAGTACCGCGACGCGCCACCGGCTCCCACGCCAACCACCACAAGACCGGCCAGACCACCGAGTATTTGTCGACGGGAAAAGGACATGAACTCATCTACCTCACAAATCAGCGTCAGGCCCAGGGGCCCGCAAAAGGCGAATACGATACACCTGCAACTGCGAAACGGTAAGGGTGACCTGTGGCCGCACGTCCGCGCCGCTATACATATGTAGTGCACATGAGGCGCGCGAACGGGCCATTCTCGATGTCCCGTTATCTCAAGGAACGAGAGCCCATGAACCCGAACGAAACACGTCCATTGCCCAACGCGGCGGACAAAACAGCCTTGAAGGCCATCGCCAAAACGGTCATCGAGACCTGTCCCAGCCTGCAAGACACGGCGCACGACGTCGCCAGCGACTTACTGAAAAAAGCCGGCATCACTGACCTTGATCCGGATCAGGTGTACTTCCACCGCTTCGACGCCTCGCAAAGCAGCTCGAAAGCATTCACCGGTTGGGAGCATGTCCATGCCACGCCGACATCGACCATGACCCTGACACAACTGGTGATCCACCGCTTTCGCGCCAGCGACCAGGACAACGCCGACCTGCTGGATGTGTATGCCGGCTTCTATACCGCCGGCCCGAACGCCGGGACCTTCAACGAAACCAACGAAGTACGCCTGCACGGCAACGAGGTGCTGAAGGAATTCTGGAGCATCGATTTCAGCACCCGCTATACCGATGAATTGACCGCATTCTGGAAAGAATCCAGCGACAACTTCCGCACGCTCGCCAAGTGCAATTTCCTGATCCAGGCAGTGAAGGCGCGAGATAAACAACAGTTGAGCGACGATGACTTCCAGTTCGTCACGAACGCCGTGACGGGCCCGATCACCTGGCCCGTCGACCTGCAGATGCTGCAAGCCAGGCATCCTTGCGCTGACAACGTTCGCACGCTGGACGTCGACGGATACCAAGCCACCAACATCCTGCGTTTTGTTGCGCCCAAAGGCCGTCAGATTATTTACGTGCCCGGTGAAACCGACGCCTTTCAGGTCCAGGAAACCGCGATAGACATGCACTACTGGATGTTGCAGCGGATGAATACGGAAGATGCGCGCCAAGCGTTCATGACGCATTTTTCCCTGGCCGATCGCCAGACCATCGCCGAAAACATCACCGATATCATGAACCGGCTGGTCAGCACCTGGGGCAAGTACGACCATCACCTGATCAATCAAAAAAACAAGGCTGTCAGCGGCGATGCGCTCAGCTGGTTGAGCGACTCGACCAAAGCGGCGATGTTCGCCGAAGCCGAACTCTCGCTGACGTCCAATGGTGATCTGCGCAAAAAACTCTGGATCGGCTACCTCAGCGCCGGCCTCAAAGTCTTCGGCCCGATGGCGGTCATCGGCTGGCCGATTGCGCTGCCGGTCGTCGGGGCCAGCATCGCCAACCTGGGCTTGAACATCGATCAGGCGGTCAATGCAAACACCGCCCAGGAGCGTAAGGCGGGTGTCATCGGCGCAGTGTTCGCCAGTATTGATTTGCTGTTCAACCTGGCCGTTCTGAAGGGACCTGGCTCACTGGAAGAAGTCGGCCCCGGGATCGATGCCGCCGAGGCGGAAGAAATGGCTGAATACAGCCAGGCAACAAAACCGGGCGAGAGCAGCGAACCCACCAGTCAGTCGACTGTCGAGCCGTCCGACCCCTCCGAGCCAGTGGCAGGCTTGCCCGACAACACCGAGGCGGCCTCCTCCGCTCCGTTAATCCCGGACACCTTCAAGATCGACCTGCTGCTCGATGACGCAACACGGGTCCGTGAACCGGGTAAATTCCAGGGTATCCATCGACTCGCGGCCAATCCCTCGTCGGCCATCAAACTCAACGGCAGCGCCTATTACGTGCGCTTTGAAAACAGTCTCAATGGTCGTGGTCACTGGGCGATCATCGATCCGGCCCACCCCGAGGGGTTCTCCGGTTCGATTCCAGTACGTTTTTTGAAGGACGCAGAAGAATGGGAGGTGCTTCCCAAGCTGGGCCTGCGAGGCGGCTTGGTGGAACCCGCCGAGGCGGCAGGCGGTGCGAGCGGCGAACCCGACGTCGAGGAATGGGCGAGATCACCTGGCGTCAGTTCGCACACTATTGAAGACCCTCAAATGAGGGCATGGGCGCTCGGCGGGCCTGACGTGCGCAGTCCGTACAGACGGATTTTGTCGGTGGGCGGTATCGATGTCGGCAGCGTACTGGGGGGTCCCCTCGGCGATGAGGTTACTTACTTCAGCGATTTCGAGACGGCTCAAGAAGAACCCCGCCGAGAGCTGATCCGTTACGCAAAGGCGTATTACGAGCTTCATCCACCCACTGCACGCCTGCCGGTCACTTCTGCACCAGCCATTGCGACACCGAGCCAGTTGCTTGAAACGGCATTCGCGGAAAAACCCCGGTTGGTCATCGGCGAGAGCCAAGGCAGTATCGCCAGCAAACAGTTCCTGATCGATAACATGCCCGCCCTCGCCGAGCATCGCGTGCGAACCCTGTACGTGCAAGAGCTGCTGGCGAACGTCAATCAATCCGACCTGGACACCTTCGCGCGAACCGGCCAGATGCCCGTCGAACTGGAAAACTACCTGAAGAAACTCGACATCCAGGCCGGCAACGACCCGGCTGGCAGGTACAACCTGCTGGCGCTGGTGAAAGCCGCCAACGCCCACAAAATCCGGGTTCAAGCCCTCGACATGTCTATCACCTACAACATCAACAAAGGACCTTACGCCTGGGAGTCGAATTACCAGATGGCGAGGAACTACGTCGCCGGCGAGGTCATTCAACTCAATGAAGAGTTGAAACCACCGGCCAAATGGGTGGCCCTGGTCGGTAACGAAAACATGGCGACTTTCAGAGGTTACCGCGGCATCAGCGAACAGACCGACGCCCTGAGCATTCGTATCGATGACGTCGTACCGGGGCAGGCGCACCCCATCGCCGCCGATCCAGGGTTAGCGGTGGAGTACTCGGACTATCCCGACTCCCCTGTTTATGACGTGTCCGACGGCACTGATTTCAGCGCCGTCCACGACCTGATCAAGGGTGACTGGCGCCTTCAAATAGAAACGCCGTGGGCCTATAGAACACCACAAGAACTGAAAGCACTGTTGCCGGAACCGGGAATGTTCACCTTTCAGCGCTACAGAAGCAGCGTCCTGGTGGTTTACCGCAACGCCGAAAATCGAATGGCGGACAGCGCCATCAGGATAACGCCCGGCGGCAGGCTCAACCTGGATACCCCGCTGCGGCCTGCATACGAGTCCATGACGGTGAATGACCTCGATGAGCTGAAAGAGGCATTGATCGCCAAAGGCATGAAGGCCATGGGCTGGCCCGCCGAGGTGTCAGGAGAACTCGGTTCAGGCGTGTCAGACGCCTCACAGCGCATCGAAGTCCCAATCCAGTGGCAAGCCAATGAACTGCTTGATGGTCTGACACCGGTGAGTGAGCCCGGAAAATACCAGGGCATCTATCAACTCGATTCCAACCCCGCCACCGCGATCCTGCTCGATGACACGGCCTATTACGTGCGCTACGAAACCGACCCCAACGCAGGCGGCACCTGGGCCATTATCGATCCGGAAAATCCGGACGCGTTTTCAGGAACGCACCCGGTGCGTCTCAATGCGCAAGGCAAGTGGGAGCTGACACCCAGAGCCGGACTCAAGGGTGGCGGCAACCGCCATCCGGGATCGTCGCAAGTCCCTGCAGCCGCCTCGACCTCCGTTCCTGCCTCGGTTCAAACGCCACCGTCGGCCATCCTGCGACGCCCATCAACGCAATACGACGCGAGTGACCGATTCAGGATCAGAAAGCTGGCGCTGGACGAAAGAGAAACCCACATCAGACTCCTGCGCCAACCCGACGGTAGCGTTCGCGCCATGTCCACTTACGAACAATACGTCGCGGCCTCGCGCACCAAGTTGTCACTGGACGCCCGAATGTTCTTTTCCCGCCAAGGGCTCACCGCTTCATTGCCTGCGCGCCCCCAGCTCCCTGTCGTGACGCCATCGATCACCACCGCGGAACTGATCCCGAAGATCTTTGAAGCGGCTCCTGGCCTGGTCATCGGTGAAAGCCAGGATCGCATTGCCAGCATGCGGTTTTTGGTCGAGAACATGCCGATCCTGGCTCAACAGAAAGTCAAGACGATCTATTTCCATCGTCTGCTCAACGATTTCAACCAAGTCCAGCTCGATCAATTCTTCGAGTCGGGATCGATGCCCAGTGATCTCAATACGTATTTGCAGCAGCTGACCAGCGATCCAAGCGGGCGCTTCACACCACTTGAAGTGGTCAAGGCGGCTCAACAACACGGCATTCGGATACAGGCCACAGACTGCCTGGCCAGTTACCGTTTCCCCGGCTCGCCGCTGCCCGACATGCATGAACAAGCCATCAAAACCTACCTTACCCACACCATCATGCAGGCGGATAAAACGCTCAACGGAGCGGGAAAATGGGTGGTGCTGACGGATCAGGAAAATATCAATACCTTTCGCGGTATGGCTGGCATCAGCGAGATGCAGGGAGGGGTTGGATTGCGCATCGAAGAGGTTCTACCCGAAGATCCCCTGTTGATTGAAACGGATCGCGGGGTTGATGTGGGGCGCGGCTTTGCCACCGAGCACGAACCTGCGAGCGCAGATTTCGACACCCTGCACGCAGACCTTAGCTTGCAGATGCCAATGCCCTTGCTCGAAAGGACCCCGGAGGAGCTGAACCGGATGCTGTTCAGGCAAGGCATGTTTACTTTCGAGAAGTCAGACGGGAACTGGACGCTGATTCATCGCAGCAGAGCCGGTCAACTGACCAGAACGCTGATCGAACGCACGGCCGACGGCAACTACCAGATCAATCGCGCCGCCTGGACCCAAGTGCATCAGGTGCCTTATGCCAACATCGAAGAGATGTCCTGGGCGCTCAGCCGCATGGGCATGCACCTCGAAGGCCGCTTGCCGCAGTAACCCCGGTCCCTGAAACGCAAGAAGCCCCCGGTCTCACGATCGGGGGCTTCTTTTGTCGCTATCGTTTTGAGCCGGGATTCAGCGGCTCAATCACGATCACTCCCACTCAATGGTCGCCGGCGGCTTGCTCGACACGTCGTAGGTGACGCGGGAGATGCCTTCGATTTCATTGATGATGCGGCCGCTGACGGTTTCCAGCAGTTCGTAAGGCAGGTGTGCCCAACGCGCGGTCATGAAGTCGATGGTTTCCACGGCACGCAGGGCCACGACCCAGGCGTAACGACGGCCATCGCCTACAACGCCCACCGATTTCACCGGCTGGAACACCACGAAGGCCTGGCTGACTTTGTGGTACCAGTCGGCTTTGCGCAGTTCTTCGATGAAGATGTGGTCGGCGCGACGCAACAGGTCGGCGTATTCCTTCTTCACTTCACCGAGGATACGTACGCCCAGGCCCGGACCCGGGAACGGGTGACGGTAGACCATGTCGTACGGCAGGCCCAGTTCCAGGCCCAGACGACGGACTTCGTCCTTGAACAGCTCACGCAGCGGTTCAACCAGCTTGAGGTTCATTTCTTCCGGCAGGCCACCCACGTTGTGGTGCGACTTGATCACGTGGGCCTTGCCGCTTTTCGCGCCAGCCGACTCGATCACGTCCGGGTAGATGGTGCCCTGGGCCAGGTACTTGATGTTTTCCAGTTTGTTGGATTGGGCATCGAACACGTCGATGAAGGTACGGCCGATGATCTTGCGCTTCTTCTCCGGGTCGGACTCGCCGGCCAGGTTGTCGAGGAACTGATCCTCGGCGTTGGCGCGGATCACCTTGACGCCCATGTTCTCCGCGAACATGGCCATCACCTGCTCACCTTCGTGCAGGCGCAGCAGGCCGTTGTCGACGAACACGCACGTCAGCTGGTCGCCAATGGCTTTGTGCAGCAGCGCGGCAACCACGGACGAGTCCACGCCGCCGGACAAGCCGAGCAGGACGTTGTCGGTGCCAACCTGGGCGCGAACCTGGGCGATGGCGTCTTCAGCGATCTTCGACGGCGTCCACAGGGCTTCACACTCGCAGATGTCGAGGATGAAACGGGACAGGATGCGACCGCCCTGCTTGGTGTGGGTCACTTCCGGGTGGAACTGCACGCCGTAGTAGCGACGCTCGTCGCTGAACATACCGGCAATCGGGCAGCTCGGGGTGCTGGCCAGGATGTGGAAGTCTTCCGGCATCTTGGTGACCTTGTCACCGTGGCTCATCCATACGTCGAGGCCGAACAGGCCATCGGCGTCGATGTGGTCTTCGATGCCGTCCAGCAGGCGGCTCTTGCCGACCACGTCTACGCGGGCATAACCGAACTCACGCAGCTCGGAACCTTCAACCTTGCCACCCAGTTGCTCGGCCATGGTCTGCATGCCGTAGCAGATACCGAAGACCGGCACGCCCAAGTCAAACACGGCTTGCGGGCAGCGAGGGCTGTTGGCTTCGTGGACCGACTCTGGGCCGCCAGCGAGGATGACGCCTTTAGGAGCGAATTCGCGGATCGCATCTTCGTCCATGTCGAATGGATGCAGTTCGCAGTACACACCGATTTCACGCACGCGGCGGGCGATCAGTTGGGTGTACTGGGAACCGAAGTCGAGGATCAGGATGCGGTGAGCGTGAATATCGAGGGCCATGATTCAGTCTCGTCTAAGTCATTCAGAAACAGTCGTGATTCAGAAACAACTCGGGGCTGAATAAAACAGCCCCGGTCGTTAACTTTTTGCTTGAAGGCTCAACCTACGCGGTAGTTTGGCGCTTCTTTGGTGATCTGCACGTCGTGAACGTGGGACTCGGCCATGCCAGCGCCGGTGATCCGCACGAACTCAGGCTTGGTGCGCATTTCTTCGATGTCGGCACTGCCGGTGTAACCCATCGAGGAACGCAGGCCGCCCATCAACTGGTGGATGATCGCGCTCAGGGTGCCCTTGTACGGCACACGCCCTTCGATCCCTTCAGGTACAAGCTTCTCGGCGCCTGCCGAGGAGTCCTGGAAGTAACGGTCGGAGGAGCCCTGGGCCTGGGACATGGCGCCCAACGAACCCATGCCGCGATAAGCCTTGTACGAACGGCCCTGGAACAGTTCGATCTCGCCCGGCGCTTCTTCGGTACCGGCGAACATCGAGCCCATCATCACGCAGGAAGCACCGGCTACGATGGCCTTGGACAGGTCACCGGAGAAACGGATGCCGCCATCGGCAATCAACGGTACGCCAGTGCCTTCAAGGGCAGCGGCAACGTTGGCGATGGCACTGATTTGCGGGACGCCGACACCGGCGACGATACGGGTGGTGCAGATCGAGCCTGGGCCGATACCGACCTTGACGGCGTCAGCGCCGGCTTCGGCCAAGGCCTTGGCGGCAGCGCCGGTGGCGATGTTGCCGCCGATGACCTGCACGTCAGGGAAATTCTGTTTGACCCAGCGAACGCGGTCGATCACGCCTTTGGAGTGACCGTGAGCGGTGTCGACCACCACCACGTCAACACCAGCGTTGACCAGGGCTGCCACGCGATCACCGGTGTCTTTACCGGTACCGACTGCAGCGCCAACGCGCAGACGACCTTGATCGTCCTTGCTGGCCAGCGGGTAAGCCTTGGCTTTTTCGATGTCGTTGACGGTCATCATGCCTTTGAGGGCGAATTTGTCATCGACGATCAGCACGCGCTCGATGCGGTGCTTGTGCAGCAGTTCACGCACGTCGTTCTTGTCGGCGCCTTCCTTGACCGTGACCAGACGCTCTTTAGGCGTCATCACTTCACGGACAGTGGCTTCCAGACGGTTCTCGAAACGCACGTCACGGGAAGTGACAATGCCGACCAGGTCGCCATTGTGCAGCACCGGGACGCCGGAGATGTTGTGCATGCGGGTCAATTCGAACAGCTCACGCACGGTAGCGTCGGCGTCGATGGTGATCGGGTCCTTGACCACACCGGCTTCGTAACGCTTGACCTTGCGCACTTCGGCAGCTTGCTGCTCGATGGTCATGTTCTTGTGGATGATGCCGATACCACCTTCCTGGGCCATGGCAATTGCCAGACGGGCTTCAGTGACGGTGTCCATGGCGGCAGAAACCAATGGAATATTCAGTTCGATGCCACGGGTAAGGCGGGTCTTGAGACTGACTTCGTTAGGAAGCACCTCGGAATAACCGGGCACTAGGAGAATGTCGTCGAATGTCAGAGCTTCTTGGCTGATACGCAGCATCGCGGGGGCTCCCGAGCGGGAAAATGGAAGCGCGCCATTATAGTCAGACACCCCTTCGGGTTCAATGTAAAACTCTGTCTATTATCGGCATTGCGGATGTACGGGAATAATTGCCACCTACAACTCGACTTTGACCCAACTCACTGGCTGATCCAGCCAATCGGCGAATTCGTCGAGAAAGCTCTGTTTGAACCCGGCTTCAGCCCAATTGTTGAAGATGAAACCCAGGTTGGAAAACCCGCATTCCTGCAAAAAGAGAAAGCCGTTGATGTCGTCTTCGTGCCCGCATTCCGGGCAGATGAAGTTATCGGTGCGCCCCGGCATCCAGTCTTCGAGGCTTTCGAACAGCGCTTCGCCAATTTCCTTGCGGCACTCGGCGCAGCCCGCTTCTTCAAGGAAGCCCTTGGCCGGCGTATAGATGCAACGCTTGGTGACGATCTCCAGGCCGTTGACCGGCTCGCCAAACGGCAAGGCTTCGGGGTGCAAGACCACTGCCCGGGCGCCGTCGCCAATGGCATGCGCCATGCGATTGCCGGTGCGGCCGCAGGTGGTCAGTTCTTCCTTGACGATGTTCTTGCGCACCAGCCAACGCACAATCGCCCGTGCCCGGGGCTCGTGCACCGGCAATGTGGAGATTTTCGGGACGATGATGCTTTGCGAATTCATGGGATACAGGCCTGAAGCTTTAATGAAGGGACTTGAATACCCACAAATTATGGGTCGACCCAGACATGATGCCTGGCACCGACCTTGTAGGAGCTGGCTTGCCAGCGATGGCGTCAGCACTTCAAACAGTGATGTCGACTGAACCACCGCTATCGCGGGCAAGCCCGCTCCTACAGAAGAGGGCCGACCAGTCCGAGAGGTTTTTACAGCTCCACGACCACCGCCTGCGAAGCGCGGGTCGCCTTGGCGCGGGCGGCTTCGATCGACTCGTCGCGCGCCAGGGCCACACCCATGCGGCGCTGGCCGTTGACTTCAGGCTTGCCGAACAGACGCAGCGCGGTATCCGGCTCGCTCAGCGCGGCGCCCAGATTGGCGAAAGCGGTCTGGGTCGACTGCCCTTCCACCAGAATCACCGCCGACGCCGAAGGCCCGAACTGACGGATCAACGGGATCGGCAGGCCCAGAATCGCGCGGGCATGCAGGGCGAACTGCGACAGGTCCTGAGAAATCAGGGTCACCAGGCCGGTGTCGTGCGGGCGCGGCGACACTTCGCTGAACCACACCTGATCACCCTTGATGAACAGCTCGACGCCAAACAGACCACGGCCGCCCAACGCTTCAGTCACCGCCTTGGCGACACGCTCGGATTCAGCCAGGGCAATCGGGCTCATGGCTTGTGGCTGCCAGGATTCCTGGTAGTCGCCCTTCTCCTGACGATGGCCGACCGGCGCACAGAAGGTGGTGCCGCCGACGTGACGCACGGTCAACAGGGTGATTTCGTAGTCGAAATCGATGAAGCCTTCGATGATCACGCGGCCTTTACCGGCACGGCCGCCTTCTTGCGCGTAGTCCCAGGCTGTTTTGACGTCATCAGCGCTGCGCAACAGGCTCTGGCCCTTGCCCGACGAGCTCATCACCGGCTTGACCACACACGGGAAACCGAGGTCTTCGACAGCCTTGCTGTAATCCTCGAACGTGTCGGCGAAGTGGTACGGCGAGGTTGGCAGGTCCAGCTCTTCGGCGGCCAGGCGACGGATGCCTTCGCGGTTCATGGTCAACTGCGCGGCGCGCGCGGTCGGGATTACGGTGAAACCTTCGGACTCCAGCTCGACCAGGGTCGCGGTGGCGATAGCTTCGATTTCCGGCACGATGAAATGCGGCTTCTCGGCTTCGATCACGGCACGCAGGGCGGCGCCATCCAGCATGTTGATCACGTGGCTGCGGTGCGCTACCTGCATGGCCGGCGCGTTGGCGTAGCGGTCCACGGCAATCACTTCAACGCCCAGGCGTTGCAGCTCGATCACCACTTCCTTGCCCAATTCGCCACAGCCACACATTAATACGCGGGTCGCGGTCGGCGACAACGGAGTTCCGATACGGGTCATCTGAAGGTCCTCAAAGGAGCGGATCATCGAGGATACGGCGCAATACGCGCGATCCATGGGGAGAAAGCGCGGCATTTTACATGAACCGCAGGGTTTGGCTTCAGCTGACGACAGCCTGTTTGCGCAGGCGCCAGGCCATGATCAGCCACACGGCGGTCACACCGGCGAACTTCGAGCCCAGCGCGGTGAGGATCACACCGGGCGTCAGCGCATCGATCATGCCGAAAAAGATAAAGGTATCGAGGGGAATGCTCAGCGCCGAACTTATCCACAGGCGGTCGTGCAACGGGCGCTTGGTGATACTGAACACCAGCCAGTCGATGCACTCCGACACCGCGAACGCCGTGGCGCTGGCCAGGGCGATGGACGGATCGGACGTGATATAGGACAGCACCAGCGCCGCCAGCATCGCCGCGATGGCGCCGTGACCGAAACGGGTTTGCACCATGTCGCGCAGGATGAACACCAGGCCACCCCAGGCCGACCAGATGATGTCCAGGTGCGGGGCGGTGGAAAAGGCGAAGTTGATCAGCACGACGCTGCTGATATAGGCGATCAGGAAGAGCATGGGGCGTGGGAACACCTGTCAATTTTGCGCACAGATTACTTCATCTTCGGATACAAATAACCTGTGGCGAGGGAGCTTGCTCCCGCTGGAGCGCGAAGCGGTCCCAAAACCACAAGGCGGTGTGTGTCAGAGGAAATGGCATCGACCAGATCGGGGCTGCTTCGCAACCCAGCGGGAGCAAGCTCCCTCGCCACGAAAGCCCGCTCTATTCAGTTACTGGATTTGGTCGGCAACATCCAGATCAAACCACTGGCCTTCGCCCGTTCATGACACAACCCGAGCACCTTGCGGCGTTCCTCGTTGTCCATTCGGCTCCAACGGGTGATTTCTTCCACCGTACGCTGGCAACCGGTGCAAATATCATCGTCGTCCAGCGCACAGATGTTCACGCAGGGCGATGCCACTGGGCGTTCGGTCGCGGTCATTGTTCTTGCTCGGCCAAATCACGGGCATAACGCTGGGCGTTGTGCACGTAATGAGCGGCACTGGCCTCGAGCATTTTCTTCTGCTGTTCGGTCAGCTCGCGCACGACCTTGCCCGGCGAACCCATCACCAGCGAACCGTCGGGAATTTCCTTGCCTTCACCGATCAGCGAATTGGCGCCGATGATGCAGTTCTTGCCGATTTTCGCGCCGTTTAGAATCACCGCATTGATTCCGATCAGGCTGTAGTCGCCCACGGTGCAGCCGTGGAGCATGGCGTTGTGGCCGATGGTCACGCCGGTGCCGATGGTCAGCGGGTAGCCCATGTCGGTGTGCATCACAGTGCCGTCCTGGACGTTGCTGTTCTTGCCGATCAGGATCAATTCGTTGTCGCCACGCAATACGGCGTTGAACCAGACGTTGGCGCCCTCTTCCAGCTTGACCTTGCCCACCAGCACGGCATTGGGTGCCACCCAGCTCTGTGGGTGGGTTTCGACACGGGCGTCGCCCAGGCGGTATTTCATTGTGGTTTTCCTCAGGGCTCAGGCAGCCAGGTTTGCGGCCATTCGAACGATGGCTTCAGGTATTGATGAAGCTTTTGGGGGGCTGATGCAGGCTGATTTTCGCGTCATAGAGCAGATTGATCAACTCGACGACCATGATCGCCGTCAAACCCCAGATCTTGTACTCGCCGTAGCGGTAACTCGGCACGTACCAGCTGCGGCCCTGGTAATCGATGCGATGGGTGTGTTCGCGCGGGTCTTTGCGGAAGAATTCCAGCGGTACGCTGAACACCGCGGCGATTTCGGCATCGTTGGCGCGGTACTCGACGAAATCCGGAATCACCCCCACATAAGGCGTGACCTTGATGCCGTGCAGGGAGATCAACGGGCTCAACGGACCGATCACCTCGACCAGACCCGGTGGCAGGCCGATCTCTTCTTCGGCTTCGCGCAGGGCGGTGAAAATCAGGTCCGGGTCTTCGGGGTCGCGACGGCCGCCGGGGAAGGCGACTTCACCGCCATGGGTCGAGAGGCCGCTGGCGCGCAGGGTCAGGACCAGTTCCGGTTCTTCGCTGCGGGTGATAGGCACCAGTACGGCGGCCTCGGGGAAACGTCGGTCAGTCTCCAGCGTGCGCGGTGTGTGATGACTTACCCGATGCAGTAGCTCGTCCAGCATGAGTGTTCTCGATCTGTGCCTTACGCTGCATCATGCACCAATCGCTGCGGTCGCCCAACCCCCCGGACAGCGGTGTGTCGCGAAACGACAACTTGCCGACAGACACCGCCGCACGCCAAGATAGGCGCAGCATTCAGGAACCCAAGCATGAAATTTTGCAGTCAGTGCGGCAACCCGGTGACCCAACGCATTCCCGAAGGCGATTCGCGCCTGCGGTTTGTCTGCGACAGTTGTCAGGCCATTCACTACCAGAACCCCAATATCGTCGCTGGCTGCGTCGCGACCTGGGGTACCCAGGTCCTGCTCTGCCGCCGCGCGATAGAGCCGCGCCGCGGTTACTGGACCCTACCTGCCGGCTTCATGGAAAACGGTGAAACCATCGAGCAGGCGGCAGTTCGCGAGACCGCCGAGGAAGCCTGCGCCCGGGTGCGCAACCTGAGCATCTACACCCTGATCGACGTGCCACACATCAGCCAGGTGCATGTGTTTTTCCGCGCCGAACTGGCGGATCTCGACTTTGCCGCAGGTCCAGAGAGCCTGGAAGTGCAATTATTCGACGAAGCGGACATCCCTTGGGACGAGCTGGCTTTTCGCACGGTGGGCCGTACCTTAGAATGTTTCTTCGCTGACCGGCGGGCAGAGACCTACCCCGTGCGGTCCGAATCGATCCCGCCGCTTGCGCAGCCTGCCATTAGTTGATGCCATATTGGTATCATTCGTAGCCGCTGAAAAATCGCCGCCAGCGGCAGCTCCTTCAAAAACATCTATAAATAAATAGTCGCGACACCTCTCTGGGGAATCGTTTCAATGCGCTGGTTGCTTGCCCTGTTCTGCTTGTCATTCATCTCGGTGTCCCAGGCATCTGCCGTGGAAACCCTGAACGGCAAAGTCATCGAGAAAGTTCTGGTTCTCAAGTCTGCCCACCAGTTGCAATTGATCAATGACGGCAAGCCGATCAAGACTTATCGCATCTCCCTGGGCAAACGCCCCAAGGGTCCGAAACTGATGGAAGGCGACAAACGCACGCCGGAAGGTTTCTATTGGCTCGACTGGCGCAAGACCAGTGAAAAATTCAACCTGGCGATGCACATTTCCTACCCGAACATCAGCGACGCCGCCCGCTCCCGACGTGAAGGCGTCGATCCCGGTGGCATGATCATGATCCATGGCACACCGGATACCGAAGACAACCCAGAGCAACTGTTCCATACCCTGGACTGGACCGACGGCTGCATCGCCATGCGCAACATGGACATGCGCGAAGTCTGGAACCTGGTGCCGGACGGCACGATGATCGAAATCCGCCCGTAACTCTGTGGCGATGGAGCTTGCTCCCTCCCCACAATGTTCATTGCTGGCACTACCTTTGGTCGCCCTCGCAAAAAAAATCAAAAGATCGCAGCCTTCGGCAGGGTGAATACCATTTCCCCCTGCAGGAACTGTCGCAGGCCGCGATCTTTGCTTTCAAAATCCTCCTCTCTAATACCACTTCAAACCAAGCCCCACTCACCCAGCCTTAAAGGGCAGGCTTTCCCGTGCCAACAGCCCAGTACTGGCGTTGACATGGTATTTAAGTGGTATTAGTTTTCCGGCACACCCGAGCGACAATTCCTACATACGTTTCGGACAGCCAAACAATGAACGATCTCCAGGCCCTGCGCCCCGACGACACTCAACCGACGCCGCTGTACCTGCAATTGGCGCGTAATCTGGAATCGGCGATCCATGCCGGCCAGTGGAAAGCCGAACAGGCGATGCCGTCAGAACGCAATCTCAGCGAAATGCTCGGCATCTCCCGTGTCACCGCACGCAAAGCACTGGAAGTGCTGCTCGAACAAGGTCTGATCCGCCGCAACCAGGGTTCCGGCACCTTCATCACGCCACGCCTGGAACAACCGTTGTCGCGCCTGTCGGGTTTCAGCGAGATGCTCCGACTCAAGGGTTTCGTCCCCGGCTCGCAATGGCTGGAGCGGGAAATCACCCTGCCGACCCACGAAGAATTGATCCGCCTTGGCCTGTCGCCCAACGACAAGGTCGCGCGCCTCAAGCGCCTGCGCAAAGCCGACGACACGGTCATGGCCATCGAAATGAGCACCCTGCCCGCCTCGATCATCCCCAAGCCGCAGGCGGTGGGCGCTTCCCTCTACGAATACCTCGACGGCATCGGCAAACCGATTGTCCGCGCGTTGCAGCACATTCAGGCGATCAATGCCTCGGACGAGTTCGCCGCACTGGTGGGCATCGCGCCTGGCACCGCCATGCTGCTGATGACCCGGGTCGGCTACCTCGAAGACAACACGCCCATCGAAGTCACCGACACCTATTGCCGTAACGACTATTACGACTTTGTCGCCGAGCTGCGTCGCTAACCCATAGCCGGCCGCCAAACACCGAGATTCCGACATGTCCGAAGACAACATCCTCAGCGCCCACGGCTGGGTTCGCGGCCGACTGGTTCACGAACACGGCAAGATCGTTTCCATCGAAGGCGTCCCCTGCGATCCGGCGCACAACGACCTGCCTTATCTGCTGCCGGGGTTCATCGACCTGCACGTACACGGCGGCGGTGGCAAAGACATCATGGAAGGCGCACCGGCCTTCGAAACCATCACTAAAACCCATGTGCGCTTCGGCACCACGTCGCTGCTGGCCACCACCATGACCGCGCCGAGCGAGGAAATCCTGCGCGTGCTCAAAGCCGTCGGCGAGTTCAGCGAACAGCGACCAAAAGGCAGCGCCCGGGTCCTCGGCGTCCACCTCGAAGGCCCATACATCAACCCCGGCAAACTGGGTGCACAACCGAATTTCGCCCACACCGCGCTGATGGCCGAAGTCGAAGAGTACCTGGCGCTGGCACCGATCCGGGTGATCACCATCGCCCCGGAAATCGCCGGTCACGATGCACTGATTCGCGCCCTCAGCGCCCGTGGCATCCGCATGCAGATCGGCCACACACTGGGCAGCTACGAGGAAGGCGTCGCCGCGCTGGAAGCCGGCGCCACCAGTTTCACCCATCTCTATAACGCCATGAGCCCGTTGCATCACCGCGAACCGGGAATCGTCGGCGCGGCACTGGCCCACGCCCAATACGCCGAGTTGATTCCCGACTTGCTGCACGTCCACCCAGGCGCCATCCGCGTCGCCCTGCGTTCGATCCCGTGCCTGTATTGCGTCACCGACTCGACCGCCGCCGCCGGCATGCCCGACGGTGAATACAAGCTCGGCAGCCACACCGTGACCAAATGCCTGGGCGGCGTGCGCCTGCCCGACGGCACCCTGGCCGGCAGCACCCTGACCATGGATCAGGCCCTGCGCAACCTGGTGAAGATCGGTTTACCGATCGCCGAGGCTTCGCAGCGCCTGTCGCAATTCCCCGCCGACTACCTCGGCATTACCGAACGCGGGCGCCTGCAACCAGGTGCCTGGGCCGACTGCGTGCGGCTGGACCGCTCACTGAAACTGACCGCCGTCATGGTCGAAGGAGAAGACATTGACTTCAAAAATGCTTGAAGAGGCGCTGTCCTCGTTCGAGGCCGTGCAAGCCCAACTGCAGCAACTCGACCCGCAAATGATCGAAATTGCCGCACGCCTGCGTCGCCAGCCGCCGCAAGTGGTCATGACCGTGGCGCGTGGCAGTTCCGATCACGCGGCCAGCTACTTCGCCTACCTGACCATGCAACTGCTGGGTTTTCCGGTGGCATCGCTGCCGATGTCGGTGGTGACCATGCAGCAGGCGCCGCTGAAGGTCAGCGGTCAGGTCGCATTCGCGTTTTCGCAATCGGGGCAAAGTCCCGACCTGGTCAACAGCCTGCGCCTGTTGCGCAAACGCGGCGCGTTGAGCGTGGCGATGGTCAACGCCGCAGACTCGCCGCTGGAAGCCGCCTGTGAGTTCAGCCTGCCGTTGTTGGCCGGTACGGAAAGCAGCGTGGCCGCGACCAAGAGTTTCATCGCCACCCTCAGCGCCAGCGCCCGGTTGATCGGCCACTGGAAAGAAGATGCCGAACTGCTTGAAGCCGGCCGCGCCTTGCCCGAAGGCCTGCGCGATGCCGCACGACAGGATTGGAGCCCGGCCATCGAAGCCTTGCGCGATTGTCAGCGCCTGATGGTGATCGGCCGTGGCGCCGGTTTCGCCATCGCTCAGGAAGCGGCACTCAAGTTCAAGGAAACCTCGGCGATTCAGGCCGAAGCCTTCAGCAGCGCCGAAGTGCGTCACGGCCCGATGGCGTTGATCGGCGACAACTACCCGCTGCTGGTTTTCGCCCCACGGGGCGCCGAGCAGGCCGGTTTGCTGAGCCTGGCGGCGGACATGCGCCAACGCGGCGCCCGGGTGTTGCTCGCCGCGCCGGATGACGTGCTTGAACGCAACCTGACATTGACCCGCGCCGAACACCCGGCCCTCGATCCGATCCTCGCGATCCAGAGCTTCTACGTGATGGCCGCCGCCCTGGCCGTCGCTCGCGGCATGGACCCGGACCAGCCACGGCACCTGAGCAAAGTCACGCGCACGCACTAAACGCAACCCCACACCTCTGTAGGAGCCGAGCTTGCTCGCGATGACGGCATTACAGCCACAGATGAACTTTCGGATGTACCGACGTCATCGCGAGCAAGCTCGGCTCCTACAGAGGGCGTATCGATCTGAATTCTGTTTTCAATGAGACCGAGCCATGCACAAAAACAATAAAGAGCTGACCCTCAGCGCCCCGCTCAGCGGCCCGGTGCTCACGCTCGCCAAAGTTCCGGATGCGGTGTTTGCCAGCGGTGCCATGGGCGACGGGATTGCCATCGACCCGCTGAACGACACCCTCCACGCGCCGTGCGCCGGTGTCGTGGTGCACGTCGCCCGCACCGGCCACGCTGTGACCTTGCGGGCCGATAACGGCGCCGAGCTGTTGCTGCATCTGGGTCTGGACACGGTCGAGTTGCAAGGCCAGGGCTTTACCATGCTGGTGGAGGAAGGCGCACGGGTCACCAACGGCCAGCCGCTGCTGCGCTACGATCAGGACAAGGTCGCGCAACAGTGCAAAAGCCTGGTCAGCTTGCTGATTCTCACCAACAGCCAGGATTTCCAGGCTCGTCCCATCACGCTCAAATCGGTGAGGGTCGGTGAACCGTTGCTGCACATCATCCGCCGCCAGGTTGCAGGTGCGCAGGCTGAAGCGGAGCCTGTCGGCGAAGAGATCGTCGGCCACATCCGCATCGCCCACCGCGGCGGTTTGCACGCTCGGCCAGCCGCGCTGATTCGTCAGACCGCGCAGGGCTTCAAGAGCAAATCGAAACTGCACTTTGGCGGTAAATCGGCAACCTGCGACAGCCTGATCGGCCTGATGGGTTTGGCCATCGGCGAGCAGGACGACGTTCAGGTCAGCTGCCAGGGACCGGACGCTGAAGCCGCGTTGCAAGCCTTGCTCACGGCCTTGTCCACGGCGTTGGCTGAAGAGCATCACGCCGCCGCGCCGACACCGATGGTCCAACGCCAACGGGTGCCTGAAGCGGGCGTGTTGCACGGCGTCTGCGCAGCCCCCGGCCTCGTCGCCGGGCCGCTGTTTCGCTTGAGCGCGATCAGCCTGCCGGCGGATGCCGGGCACAATGATCCGGCACAGCAACGACAAACCCTCGACACCGCGCTAACCCAGGTGCACAGCGAAATCACCGCCACCCTGAGCCAGGCCAGAAAACACAAACAGACCGACGAAGAAGCCATCTTCGCCGCTCACCTCGCACTGCTGGAAGACCCGGCATTGCTCGACGCCGCCCATCACTCGATTGACCTCGGCACTGCCGCGACCCACGCCTGGAGCCAGTCGATCGACGCGCAATGCGATGTGCTCCAGCAACTGGGCAGCGCGCTGCTGGCCGAACGCGCCAACGACCTGCGCGACCTCAAGCAGCGGGTGCTGCGCGCCCTGCTCGGTGAAGCCTGGCATTACGAACTGCCGCCCGGCGCCATTGTTGCCGCCCATGAACTGACCCCGTCCGATCTGCTGCAACTGAGCCAGCAAGGCGTGGCCGGGTTGTGCATGGCCGAAGGTGGCGCGACCTCCCACGTGGCGATTCTTGCGCGGGGCAAAGGCTTGCCGTGCATGGTCGCACTCGGCGCGTCGCTGCTCGACCAGCAACAGGGTCAAGCGGTGGTGCTGGACGCCGAGGGTGGGCGCCTCGAACTGATGCCCAGCGTTGAGCGTCTGGCTCAAGTGGAGCAAGCGCAACTGGATCGCCGACAACGTCGCGCCGAGCAACAGGCTCAGGCCCACAGCCCCGCGCAAACCGTTGATGGCCTGCACATCGAAGTCGCGGCCAATGTCGCCTCCAGCGAAGAAGCGGCGAACGCCCTGGCCAATGGCGCCGACGGCGTTGGTTTGCTGCGGACCGAGTTCCTGTTCGTCGATCGCCAGACCGCCCCGGACGAACGCGAGCAACATCACGCCTATCAAGCGGTGCTCGATGCCATGGGCGACAAATCCGTGATCATCCGCACCATCGACGTCGGCGGCGACAAGCAACTCGACTACCTGCCACTGCCCGCCGAGGCCAACCCGGTGCTCGGCCTGCGCGGCATTCGCCTGGCCCAGGCCCGCCCGGAAATCCTCGACCAACAATTGCGCGCGTTGCTGCACGTCACGCCGTTGTCACGTTGCCGAATCCTGCTGCCGATGGTCACCGAGGTCGATGAACTGCTGCACATCCGCCAGCGCCTCGAAGCCTTGTGTCACGAACTGGGCCTGAGCCAACGGCCGGAACTGGGCGTGATGATCGAAGTCCCGGCCGCCGCGCTGCTGGCCGAGCAACTGGCCGAACACGCGGACTTCCTGTCCATCGGCACCAACGACCTGTCGCAATACACCCTGGCCATGGACCGCGACCACGCCGGCCTCGCCTCGCGAGTCGACGCGCTGCACCCGGCGTTGCTGCGCTTGATTGCCCAGACCTGCGCCGGTGCCGCACGGCACAAGCGTTGGGTCGGGGTGTGCGGCGCTTTGGCGTCCGATCCGCTGGCGACGCCGGTACTGATCGGGCTGGGCGTCAGCGAACTGTCGGTGAGCCCGGTGCAGATCGGCGAAATCAAGGACCGCGTGCGTCACCTCGACGCCAGCGAATGCCGGCGCATCAGCCAGGACCTGCTGAAGTTGAGCAGCGCCAGCGCGGTACGTCACGCCTGTCATCAGCATTGGCCTTTGCGCTGAGCTCTCAACAACAAGAATCCAGGGAGAACCGCCATGTACCAACTCTTCATCGAAGGCCTGCAACGCCTCGGCCGCGCGCTGATGCTGCCGATCGCGATCCTGCCGATTGCCGGTTTGTTGCTGCGTCTGGGCGACACCGATCTGCTGAACATCGCGATCATCCATGACGCCGGTCAGGTGATTTTCGCCAACCTGGCGATGATTTTCGCCATCGGCATCGCGGTCGGTTTCGCCAAGGACAATAACGGCACGGCGGGCCTCGCCGGCGTCATTGGCTACCTGGTGATGATCTCCACGCTCAAGGTGCTGGATGCGAGCATCAACATGGGCATGCTCGCCGGGATCGTCAGCGGCTTGATGGCCGGCGCGCTGTACAACCGTTTCAAGGACATCAAGCTGCCGGAGTACCTGGCGTTCTTTGGCGGTCGGCGCTTCGTGCCGATTGTCACCGGCTTCGCCGCCGTCGGCCTGGGCGTGATCTTCGGCTACATCTGGCCGCCGATCCAGCAAGGCATCAACAGTTTCGGCACATTGATGATGGAAAGCGGCAGCTTCGGTGCGTTCATCTTCGGCGTGTTCAACCGCCTGCTGATCGTCACGGGCCTGCACCACATCCTCAACAACATGGCGTGGTTCGTGTTCGGCAACTTCACCGACCCGACCACCGGCGCGCTGGTGACCGGAGACTTGTCACGCTACTTTGCCGGTGACCCGAAGGGTGGCCAGTTCATGACCGGCATGTTCCCGATGATGATTTTCGGCCTGCCCGCCGCGTGCCTGGCGATGTACCGCAACGCTTTGCCGGAACGGCGCAAAGTCATGGGCGGGATCTTCCTGTCGATGGCCCTGACCGCGTTCCTGACCGGCGTGACCGAGCCGATCGAATTCGCCTTCATGTTCCTCGCGCCGCTGCTGTTTCTGCTGCATGCCTTGTTGACCGGTTTGTCGATGGCCGTCACCAATGCGCTGAACATCCACTTGGGGTTCACCTTCTCCGGTGGTTTCATCGACATGATCCTCGGCTGGGGCAAGTCCACCAACGGCTGGATGGTGTTCCCGGTGGGCCTGGCTTATGCCGTCATCTATTACGTGGTGTTTGATTTCTGCATCCGTCGCTTCGACCTGAAAACCCCGGGCCGTGAAGATGTCGCGATCGCCGAAAAAGTCGCGGTGGCCGACAGCGAGCGGGCCGGTGCTTACATCAAGGCCTTGGGCGGCGCCGAAAACCTGATCACCGTGGGCGCCTGCACCACACGGTTGCGCCTGGACATGGTCGATCGCAACAAGGCCTCGGACGCGGACTTGAAAGCGCTGGGGGCCATGGCCGTGGTGCGACCGGGCAAGGGCGGCAGTTTGCAGGTGGTGGTCGGGCCGATGGCCGACAGCATTGCCGATGAAATTCGCCTGGCGATGCCGGCGCTGGGCCGGGCGCTGATCTCCACCCCGGCGGTCGCAGTCGACGCACCACCCGCTGCCACGGTGGCGAGCGCTGAAGCCCGGCAATGGCTGAACGCTGTGGGCGGTGGTGGCAACGTATTGCAACTGGATTGCGTGGCCATGACCCGCATCCGCCTGCAACTGGCGGATGGCAACGCATTGTCGGAATGTGATTTGAAGGCGCTGGGTTGCCAGGGTGTGAGTCAGCTGGAGGACGGAATCTGGCACCTGCTGATCGGCGACAAGGCGCCGAGCTTGAGTGATGCGCTGGAAGCGTTGGTCAATCGCAGTGAGGTGAGTGCCAAGGTCTAGATCCTCGGTGCCTGACAGGCCGCCATCGCTGGCAAGCCAACGCCCACAGTGTTCAGGGTTGCTCACAGATCATGTGATCGCCACAAAACCTGTGGGAGCTGGCTTGCCAGCGATGAGGCCCGGACCTTCACCACAAAATAACAGGCCATAAAAAACCCGCTGAAATCACTCTCAGCGGGTTTCTCATTTCAGCAGCCAGAGAATCAGAAATCCTCCAACCGCCACACCTCATACGCCGGTGTCTCGTAGGGATGGCTCTGTTTCAGAGCCGCCACCACCGAGCGAATCAACTCATCGGCCACCACCAACTCGACTTTCCATTCCTCAACCTGCTCGACCTGGCCCGCTTCACCAATGAACGGCTGACTGCCCTCCAGTGGACGAAACTGGCCCTGGCCCAACACCTGCCATGCGCAGTGATCGTAAGCACCGATTCGACCGCCACCGACGGCGAATACGGCGCTTTTGACCACTTCGACATGGCTGTCGGGAACAAAAAAGCTGAGTTTGTACATGGCGCTCTTAGTTCACCCACACGCGAGCATTACGGAACATGCGCATCCACGGTGCGTCTTCGTTCCAGTCTTCCGAACGCCACGAGTTCTGCACGGCGCGGAACACACGTTCCGGGTGCGGCATCATGATCGTTACGCGACCGTCGCGGCTGGTCAGACCGGTGATCCCGCGCGGCGAACCGTTCGGGTTGGCCGGGTAGGTTTCGGTGACCTTGCCGTGGTTGTCGACGAAACGCATCGCCACGCAACCGGACAGATCGGCTTCCAGCAGCGCTTCTTCGCTGGAGAATTCGGCATGACCTTCGCCGTGAGCGATGGCGATCGGCATACGCGAACCGGCCATGCCTTGCAGGAAGATCGAGTTCGACTCCTGAATCTGCACCATCGCCACACGCGCTTCGAACTGCTCGGAACGGTTACGCACGAAGTGCGGCCAGAACTCGCTGCCCGGGATCAGCTCGTGCAGGTTGGACATCATCTGGCAACCGTTGCACACGCCGAGGGTGAAGCTGTCGTTACGCTCGAAGAAACCCTGGAACGCATCGCGGGCACGGCTGTTGAACAACGCGGATTTTGCCCAGCCTTCACCGGCACCCAGCACGTCGCCGTAGGAGAAGCCGCCGCAAGCGACCAGGCCCTTGAACTCGTTCAGGTCGACACGGCCGGCCAGAATGTCGCTCATGTGCACGTCGATCGCGTTGAAACCGGCACGGTCGAACGCCGCCGCCATTTCCACCTGACCGTTGACGCCCTGCTCACGCAGCACGGCAACCTGTGGGCGGATGCCTTTCTTGATGTAAGGCGCGGCGATGTCCTGGTTGACGTCGTAGCTGAGCTTGACGCTCAGGCCCGGGTTGTCTTCTTCCAGCAGCACGTCGAACTCCTGATCGGCGCAGTCGGCGTTGTCACGCAGACGCTGGATCTGGTAGCTGGTCTCGGCCCACTGGCGCTGCATCAGACGACGCTGGCCTTCGAACACGGTGTCACCGTTGAAGGTGATGTTGATCTGGCCGTTGTTGATCGGCTGACCGATCACCGACACGCACTCGCCCAGACCGGCAGCGCTGAACTGCGCGAGGATATCCGGGGTGGCGTCCTGGCGAACCTGGATCACGGCACCCAGCTCTTCGTTGAACAGGATCGCGGCGATGTCGGCGGAGCTTTCCGCCAGACCGTCGAGGTTCAGGCTCAGGCCGCAGTGACCGGCGAAAGCCATTTCCACGGCGCTGGTCAGCAGACCACCGTCGGAACGGTCGTGGTAAGCCAGCAGGTGACCGTCGGCATTGAGGCCCTGGATCACCGCAAAGAAGGCTTTCAGGTCTTCGGCGTCATCGACGTCCGGAGCCTGACTGCCGAGCTTGCCGTGAACCTGCGCGAGGATCGACGCGCCCATGCGGTTCTGGCCACGACCGAGGTCGATCAGGATCAGGTCAGTGGTGCCCTTGTCCATGCGCAGTTGCGGGGTCAGGGTCTGACGGATGTCAGTCACTGGCGCGAAACCGGTAACGATCAGCGACATGGGCGAAGTGACGGCTTTGTCCACGCCTTCATCGTTCCAGCGCGTGGCCATGGACATCGAGTCCTTGCCCACCGGAATGGTGATGCCCAGCTCAGGGCACAGTTCCATGCCGACCGCTTTCACGGTGTCGTACAGACGTGCATCTTCACCCGGGTGACCGGCCGCCGACATCCAGTTCGCCGACAGTTTGATGTCGGAGATCTTGCCGATGCGCGAGGCCGCGATGTTGGTCAGGGTTTCGCCGATAGCCATGCGGCCCGACGCCGGAGCGTCCAGCAGCGCCAGCGGAGTACGCTCGCCCATGGCCATGGCTTCGCCGGTGTAGACATCGAAGCTGGTGGCGGTGACGGCAACGTCGGCCACCGGAACCTGCCACGGGCCGACCATTTGGTCACGGGCCACGAGGCCGGTGATGGTGCGGTCGCCGATGGTGATCAGGAAGCTCTTGCTCGCCACGGCCGGGTGATGCAGGACGCGCTCGACGCAGTTGGCGATGTCGAGGGTCGACGGATCGAAATCGTCGCCCAGCTCGTTTTCACGGACCACCGAACGGTGCATGCGCGGGGCTTTGCCCAGCAACACTTCCAGAGGCATGTCCACCGGGCTGTTGCCGAAGTGGCTGTCGGTCACGGTCAGTTGCGGCTCGGCAGTGGCTTCACCGACGACGGCAAACGGGCAACGCTCGCGTTCGCAGATCGCCTTGAAACGCTCGAAGTCAGCCGGGCCGACCGCCAGAACGTAACGCTCCTGGGATTCGTTGGACCAGATTTCGTGCGGGGCCATGCCCGGCTCGTCGTTTGGAATGTTGCGCAGTTCGAAACGGCCACCGCGGTCGCCGTCGTTGACCAGTTCCGGGAACGCGTTGGACAGACCACCGGCACCCACGTCGTGGATGAAGCTGATCGGGTTCTTGTCGCCCAGCTGCCAGCAACGGTCGATGACTTCCTGGCAGCGACGTTCCATCTCAGGGTTTTCACGCTGTACGGAAGCGAAGTCCAGGTCAGCCGAGCTGGTGCCGGTAGCCATGGAGGAAGCGGCGCCGCCGCCCAGGCCGATCAGCATCGCCGGGCCGCCGAGCACGATCAGCTTGGAGCCGACGACGATCTCGCCTTTCTTGACGTGCTCTTCACGGATGTTGCCCATGCCGCCAGCCAGCATGATTGGCTTGTGGTAACCGCGAACTTCGTCACCGTGCGGCGTGGTGATCGATTGTTCGAAGGTACGGAAGTAGCCAGTCAGGGCCGGACGACCGAATTCGTTGTTGAACGCGGCGCCGCCCAGCGGGCCTTCGATCATGATGTCCAGCGCGGTAACGATGCGCTCAGGCTTGCCGTACGGCACTTCCCACGGCTGTTCGAAGCCAGGGATTTGCAGGTTGGACACGGTGAAACCGGTCAGGCCAGCCTTTGGCTTGGCACCACGGCCGGTTGCGCCTTCGTCACGGATCTCGCCGCCGGAACCGGTGGATGCGCCCGGGAACGGGGCGATCGCGGTCGGGTGGTTGTGCGTCTCGACTTTCATCAGGATGTGCACCGGCTCCTGCACCGCGCCGTACTGGCGGGTTTCAGGGTCCGGGAAGAAACGACCGGCCACGGAGCCGACGATCACCGAAGCGTTGTCCTTATAAGCCGACAGAACGCCTTCGCTGTGCATCACGTAGGTGTTCTTGATCATGCCGAACAGGCTTTTTTCCTGGCTTTCGCCGTCGATGTCCCAACTGGCGTTGAAAATCTTGTGACGGCAATGCTCGGAGTTCGCCTGGGCAAACATCATCAGTTCGATGTCGTGCGGGTTGCGCTTCAAGCCGACGAAGGCGTTGACCAGGTAATCGATCTCGTCTTCGGCCAGGGCCAGGCCCAGCTCGGTGTTGGCTTTTTCCAGCGCGGCGCGACCGCCACCCAACACGTCGACCGCGGTCAGGGGTTTTGGCTCGGCGTGGCTGAACAGGCCGGCGGCCTGTTCGAGGTTGCCCAGGACGATCTGGGTCATGCGGTCGTGCAGCGCGTCAGCAATCAGCTGCGCTTGGGCATCGCTGAACTGGCCGGCCACGTAGAACGCAATGCCGCGCTCCAGGCGCTGGATCTTGGTCAGACCGCAGTTGCGAGCGATGTCGCTGGCCTTGCTCGACCATGGCGAGATGGTGCCGAAACGTGGCAGCACCAGGAACAGACGACCGGTCGGCTCCTGGACCGGAACGCTTGGACCGTACTTCAGAAGGCGCGCGAGCACCTGCTGTTCGTCGCCGGTCAGGACGCCGGTAACTTCGGCGAAGTGAGCGAATTCAGCATACAGGCCGCTGACAGCCGGAACCTTCTGGCTCAGTTGCTCAAGGAGCTTGCTGTGGCGAAAGGCAGAAAGGGCAGGAGCGCCGCGCAGGATCAACATCTTCGGGACAGCCTCGGGAAGGGGTGTGCTTTGAGGCCGTGCATTCTAGCCTAAACAGCCCGCGACATCACCCGAAACGCTACGCACGGTTGCACTCGGGTATCAATCTGTGTTTCTGCCTCCGGAGTCAGGTTAACCGGATGGCTGAAGACAGCTTATTTTTACTGTAACAAATTGCAGACAAACCCCATTCCTGCGGGGTTTCGGCCGGTTTTGTGATCTCTAGCAGACAAGCCCTTCGCTGTCGAGATATGGCGCCCGTGGTCCTTTGCGTATACTGCGCAGATGTTTTCCCCAACGGCTTTGCGTCCGCGGTACGCCAAATGGCTGATCGCAACCGGACTCTTCCTGATGCTCGGTGGCTGTGTTGATAAACCCAACACGCTTGAGCGCGTAAAGGAGGATGGTGTGCTGCGGGTGATTACCCGAAACAGCCCCGCCACTTACTTTCAGGATCGCAACGGTGAAACCGGCTTCGAATACGAGCTGGTGAAGCGCTTCGCCGACGATCTGGGTGTCGAGCTGAAGATCGAGACAGCCGACAACCTAGACGACATTTTCAACCAGGTAGGCAAGCCCAATGGCCCTGTGCTGGCGGCTGCCGGACTGGTCAGCAGCGAAGAGCGCAAGAAGCAGGTGCGTTTCTCCCACTCCTATCTGGAAGTCACCCCGCAGATCATCTACCGCAACGGCCAGTCGCGGCCGACCGACGCGAAGGATCTGGCAGGCAAGAAAATCATGGTGCTCAAGGGCAGCACCCACGCCGGGCAACTGGCGGAGCTGAAGAAGAAATTTCCCGGCATCGAATACGAAGAGTCCGACCAGGTTGAAGTGGTCGATCTGCTGCGTATGGTCGACGAAGGCCAGATCGACCTGACCCTGGTCGACTCCAACGAAGTCGCGATGAACCAGGTGTATTTCACCAACATTCGGGTGGCCTTTGACCTGGGTGACGCCAGCGACCAGAGCTGGGCCGTGGCGGCAGGCGAAGACAACAGCCTGCTCAACGAGATCAATGACTATCTCGACAAGGTCAAGAAAAACGGCACCCTGCAGCGGCTCAAAGACCGTTACTACGGACACGTCGACGTGCTTGGCTACATGGGCGCCACCACCTTCGCCCAGCACTTGCAGCAACGCCTGCCCAAGTACGAAAAGCACTTCAAGGCCTACGCCAAAATAGAGAAAGTCGATTGGCGCCTGCTGGCGGCGGTCGGTTATCAGGAATCCCTGTGGCAACCGGCCGTCACGTCCAAGACCGGCGTACGGGGCCTGATGATGCTGACCCAGAACACCGCGCAAGCCATGGGCGTATCCAACCGCCTCGATCCCAAGCAGAGCATCATGGGCGGGGCCAAGTATCTGGCTTATGTGAAGGAACAACTGGACGATTCGATCCAGGAGCCGGATCGCACCTGGTTTGCCCTCGCCGCCTACAACGTGGGCAGCGGTCACCTCGACGACGCGCGCAAACTGGCAGCCAAGGAAGGGTTGAACCCGGATAAATGGCTGGACGTGAAGAAAATCCTGCCGCGCCTGTCCGAGAAGAAGTGGTACAGCAAAACCCGTTACGGCTACGCCCGTGGCGGCGAACCGGTGCACTTCGTGGCGAACATCCGTCGCTACTACGACATCCTGACCTGGGTCACGCAGCCGCAGCTTGAAGGCGACCAGGTCGCCGAGGGCAACCTGCACGTACCGGGGATCGACAAGTCCAAACCGGCTCAAGAGCCAGCGCCACTTTAAAGCGTTGTTGCCTTTGAAAACGCCATCGCTGGCAAGCCAGCTCCTACACGGTCCCGCATGATTCTGCAGGAGCTGGCTTGCCAGCGATGGTAGCGCCGCCGATGTCAGCCTTTGAGCGCCGCCGCCAGAATCAGCGCCTTCATCTCCGAAACAGCCGACTTGAAGCCCACGAACAGCGCATGGGCCACCAGCGCATGGCCGATGTTCAGCTCGTTGATGCCCTTGATCGCCGCCACGGCTTCGACGTTATGGTAATGCAGACCATGGCCGGCATTGACGATCAGCCCCTGGGCCAGGCCGAAGGCCACGCCATCGGCCACGCGCTTGAGTTCTTCAGCGACTTCGGTCGGCGTCTCGGCATCCGCATAACGGCCGGTGTGCAGTTCAATGGCCGGAGCACCAACACGACGCGACGCCTCGATCTGCCGCTCGTCGGCATCGATGAACAGCGACACTTCAGAGCCGAGTTTCGACAGGCGCTCCACGGCGGCTTTGATCCGCGCTTCCTGCCCCGCCACGTCCAGACCGCCTTCGGTGGTCAGCTCCTGACGGGTTTCCGGCACCAGGCAAATGTGCGCCGGGCGGATGCGTTCGGCGAACTGCATCATCTCTTCAGTAACGCCCATCTCGAAGTTCATGCGGGTTTGCAGCACATCCTTGAGCAGCAGCACGTCGCGTTCCTGGATGTGCCGGCGGTCTTCACGCAGGTGCACGGTGATGCCATCGGCGCCCGCCTCTTCCGCATCCAGTGCAGCCTTGACCGGGTCCGGATAGCGAGTGCCCCGGGCCTGACGCAAGGTGGCAACGTGGTCGATGTTCACGCCAAGAAGAATGCGGGTGCTGGTGGTCACGGAAAGCGCTCCAGAAAGAAGAGAAAGTTCGGTGCACAGCATACACGGGGAATTTACGGCTTTCGAAACAACTCGCGGGAAACCAGCGGTCGACCGCCCAGATGCACCGCCAGCGCCTGGCGCATCAAGCGTTTGGCTGCCGACAAAGCACCCGGCGCGCTCCAGTCAGCTTCGGCCATGGCCAACAATTCAGTGCCGTTAAACAGCCCTGGTTGCAGCAAGTAGACCCGCTCCAGCCCGGCATCCACTTGCAAACGATAGAGACCGTCCGCGGCGATGGGCTCGCCGTGGATGTCAGTGGTCAGGGCAAAACCGTAACCGAGATCATCAAGCAATCGCCATTCGAACGATCGCAGCAACGGCTCCAGCGGACGGCCTTCGGCGAGTGCCAACAAGGTCGCGGCATAGTGATCGAACACACCGGGATGAGGATCTTCGGCGGGCAGCAAACGAATCAGCAACTCATTGAGATAAAGGCCACTGAACAGTGCTTCACCATTGAGCCAGGTGGAGACGCCTGCACTCTCCATGCGCCCGACATTTTTCAGCTCGCCCTTGCCCCGGAACTCGACTTCCAGCGGCACGAACGGCCGCGCCAGCGTCCCGGCCTTGCCCCGCGCACTGCGCAACACCGCCCGCAGCCGACCTTGTGGCGTGAGGAAGTCCACCAAAGCGCTGTTTTCGCGGTAGGCGCGGGAATGCAGGACGTAGGCAGGTTGAGCGGGAGGCGGGCTGGTTGACATCAGTTTTCGAAACCCTGGAGATCCACTGTGGCGAGGGCGCTTGCTCCCGCTCGGCTGCGAAGCAGTCGTAATCCCTGCCGTCGTGTTTTACCTGAAACACCGAGGTGCAAGGCTTTGGGGCCGCTTCGCAGCCCAGCGGGAGCAAGCTCCCTCGCCACAGAGGCTCACTCCTGCCAAGGGGCAGCGCTGTATTACAGGTCGCCGTAACCCAACGAACGCAACGCGCGCTCGTCATCGGACCAGCCGCCCTTCACCTTGACCCACAGGTTGAGCATGATCTTGGAGTCGAACAGCAGCTCCATGTCCTTGCGCGCCTCGGTGCCGATACGCTTGATACGCTCGCCCTTGTCGCCAATGATGATTTTCTTCTGGCCGTCACGCTCGACGAGAATCAAGGCATGGATGTGCAGGGTCTTGCCCTGCTGCTTGAACTCTTCGATCTCGACGGTGATCTGGTACGGCAGCTCGGCGCCCATCTGGCGCATGATTTTCTCGCGTACCAGTTCAGCGGCGAGGAAACGGCTGCTGCGGTCGGTGATCTGGTCTTCAGGGAAGAAGTGATCGTTTTCCGGCAGGTGATCGGCGATCACGCGCTCCAGAGCATCGAGGTTATGCCCGTGCTGCGCGGAAATCGGGATGATCTGCGCGTTCGGCAGCTGTTCCTGCAACCAGGACAGGTGCGGCATCAGCTCAGCCTTGTCTTCGATGCGGTCGGTCTTGTTCAGTGCCACGATCAGCGGGCCGGTCACGTACTGCACGCGCTCGAGGACCATCTGGTCTTCGTCGGTCCACTTGGTGCGGTCGACCACGAAAATCACCACGTCGACGTCTTTCAACGCCGCCGAAGCGGTCTTGTTCATGTAGCGGTTCAGCGCCTTCTCGCCACCCTTGTGCATGCCGGGGGTGTCGACGTAGATCGCTTGCACATCACCCTCGGTCTTGATGCCGAGCATGTTGTGGCGGGTGGTTTGCGGTTTGCGCGAGGTGATCGCCAGCTTCTGACCCAGGATATGGTTCAGCAGCGTGGACTTGCCCACGTTGGGACGGCCGACGATGGCAACATAGCCACAGCGAGTTGCGTTTGTATCAGTCATTGCCATTCTCCACACCCAGGGCAATCAGTGCTGCGGCGGCCGCTACCTGTTCGGCAATACGACGACTCACACCCTGACCTCGGCTTTTTTCATTCAGTAAGATGATTTCGCATTCGACGAAGAACGTCCGGCAATGCGGCTCACCCTGGATATCCACCACTTCGTAACGCGGCAGTTCGCAACCACGGGACTGCAAGAACTCTTGCAGGCGGGTTTTCGGATCTTTGTTGGTGTCGACCAGCGTCAGGCCCTCGAACTCTCCGGCCAGCCAGGCGAGCACGCGTTCACGCGCCACTTCCATGCCGGCGTCGAGGTAGATCGCACCAATCAGCGCTTCGAGGGCATCGGCCAGAATCGATTCGCGACGGAATCCACCGCTTTTCAGCTCGCCCGAGCCCAGGCGCAGGTACTCGCCCAGATCGAAACCACGGGCCAGTACGGCCAGGGTCTCACCTTTCACCAAACGTGCGCGCAAACGCGACAATTGGCCTTCGCGGGCCAGCGGGAAGCGATCGAACAACGCCTCGCCAGCGACGAAGTTGAGGATGGCATCACCGAGGAATTCCAGGCGCTCATTGTTGCGCCCGGCAAAACTGCGGTGGGTCAGGGCCAGGACCATCAGTTCCTGATCCTTGAAGGTGTAGCCGAGCTGACGCTCGAGACGGCTTAAGGAGACGCTCACGGTTTACCCACGCTGAGTTCGTGGTTGGATTCCACCGCCACCGCCGGGATTTGGCGCAGGCCTGGGACAATTAACGCTGTGTTCAAAAATAACGTCCTGAATATCATTGGCTGCATGCATCGGGTGCCGATTGTGCCGGTTCCAGAAATGCATTCGGCGCTGTGTTCAACAGCGCCGTGTTTGATTACTTGATCAGGCCAACCCGCGAGAAATTCGGCAGGTGACTGAGTTTGGGTTCCGGCCAGCTCATCCAGACTGCAAAGGCCTTGCCGACGATATTCTTGTCGGGAACCATGCCCAGCAGATCCTTGGGAATGCTCGGATCATCCCAGTAGCGACTGTCGTTCGAGTTGTCGCGGTTGTCGCCCATCATGAAGTAGTGCCCGGCAGGTACGGTCCACGAACGGTCCGGCGTTGCGCGGTAGCGACTCATCTCCTTGCGGATCAGGTGCTCGGCGGCGCCGAGTTTTTCCTTGTAGAGCTCGGCACTGCCCAGCGTACCCGGCTCGGAGCCGACCAGTTTCTCGGCAATCGACTCACCGTTGACGAACAGGCGCTTGTCGGCGGTGTAGCGAACCGTGTCGCCCGGCAAACCCACCACACGCTTGATGTAGTTGACGTTCGGATCGCTTGGGTAGCGGAACACCATCACATCACCGCGTTGCGGCTCACCGACTTCGATGATTTTCTTGTCGATCACCGGCAGGCGGATCCCGTAAGAAAACTTGCTCACCAGAATGAAGTCGCCAACGTCAAGGGTCGGTTTCATCGAGCCGGAAGGAATCTGGAACGGTTCCACCAGGAACGAACGCAGCACCAGCACGATGAACAACACCGGGAAGAACGACTTGCCGTATTCAACCAGCAGCGGCTCTTTGTTCAGTTTCTCGACCACCACCATATCCGGCTGGCTGACGCTGCCCTGATAGGAAGCGATGGCGGCACGACGACGCGGCGCCAGGATCAACAGATCAAGCAACGCCAACAGGCCGCAGACGAACACGGCGATGACCAGCAACAGCGGGAAATTTAGTGACATAGGACCTAACTATCCAACCTGAGCACGGCAAGGAAGGCTTCTTGTGGAATTTCCACGTTGCCGACCTGCTTCATGCGTTTTTTACCGGCCTTTTGCTTTTCCAGCAGTTTCTTCTTACGGCTGACGTCACCACCGTAGCATTTGGCCAATACGTTCTTTCTGAGCGCCTTGACGGTTGTCCGCGCCACAATCTGCCCGCCAATGGCGGCCTGGATTGCCACGTCGAACATCTGCCGCGGAATCAGTTCTTTCATCTTCTCGGTCAACTGGCGACCTTTGTAGTGCGCATTGTCACGGTGCACGATCAACGCCAGGGCGTCGACCTTGTCGCCGTTGATCAGCACGTCCAGTTTCACCAGACTAGCCGATTGGTAACGATCGAAATGGTAATCCAGCGAAGCATAGCCGCGGCTGGTGGATTTCAGGCGATCGAAGAAGTCCAGTACCACTTCGTTCATCGGCAGGTCGTAGGTCACCTGGACCTGGGTGCCGAGGAACAGCATGTCGACCTGCACACCGCGTTTTTCGATGCACAGGGTAATGACGTTACCCAGGTGCTCCTGCGGCACAAGAATGTTGGCGCGCACGATCGGCTCACGCATGTCTTCGATCGAAGACAGATCCGGCAACTTCGACGGGTTATCGACGTAGATCGTCTCACCAGTCTTGAGCAGCAGCTCGAAGATTACCGTCGGCGCGGTGGTGATCAGGTCCAGGTCGTACTCGCGCTCCAGGCGCTCCTGGATGATTTCCATGTGCAGCATGCCGAGGAAGCCGCAACGGAAGCCGAAGCCCAGGGCGTCAGAGCTTTCCGGGGTGTATTGCAGCGACGAGTCGTTCAGGGTCAGCTTCTGCAGCGCTTCGCGGAAATCTTCGAAGTCGTCGGAGCTGACCGGGAACAGACCGGCGTAGACCTGCGGCTGGATGCGTTTGAAACCAGGCAGCACGTCGACGTCGGGCGTGGAGCTCAAGGTCAGGGTGTCACCCACTGGTGCACCGTGAATGTCCTTGATACCGGCAATGATGAAGCCTACTTCACCGGCCTTCAGGTCAACGGTAGCGGTATGTTTCGGGTTGAAGACACCGACGCTGTCCACCAGGTGGATCTTGCCGGTGGACTTGACCAGGATCTTGTCGCCCTTCTTGACGCGGCCGTGGCGCACGCGAACCAGGGACACAACGCCCAGGTAGTTGTCGAACCAGGAGTCAATGATCAACGCTTGCAGCGGATCTTCGATGTTGCCGGTCGGCGCAGGAATGGTGGTCACCAGGCGCTCGAGCACTTCATCGACGCCCAGGCCAGTCTTGGCACTGCAAGTGACCGCGTCGGTGGCATCGATGCCGATGATTTTTTCGATTTCTTCTTTGACGCGGTCCGGATCGGCCTGTGGCAGGTCGATCTTGTTCAGGACCGGCATCACTTCCAGACCCTGCTCGATCGCGGTGTAGCAGTTGGCAACCGACTGGGCCTCAACGCCTTGACCGGCATCGACCACCAGCAGCGCGCCTTCACAGGCGGCCAGCGAACGGCTCACCTCATAGGTGAAGTCAACGTGACCGGGAGTATCAATGAAGTTCAGTTGGTAGGTGACGCCATCGCGAGCCTTGTAGTACAGCGTAACGCTGTGCGCCTTGATGGTGATCCCGCGCTCACGCTCAAGATCCATGGAATCCAGTACCTGGGCTTCCATTTCACGCTCGGCCAGGCCGCCGCACATCTGGATGAAGCGATCGGCCAGCGTCGACTTGCCATGGTCAATGTGGGCGATGATGGAGAAATTGCGGATATGACTCAAATCACTCACGGATCAACACTCAAAAAGGCTGCAGGCATAGCCCGCCGAAAAATAGCCGGGAATTGTACCTGATCCCCGGTGCTAGCGTCACGTTTGCAGGCCAGACGGCCTGTACAAAAACGCCCCTGTCTTGCGACAGGGGCGTTTTTTATCAGCAGCGGGGTCAGCAGCAAGCGGCCATCAACCGGCGCGACGCAACAACCAGAACCCGGCGAGGGCACAGACACTGGCTGGCACCAGCACGGCAAACAGCGGCGAGAAACCGAAAACCAGGCTCGAAGGCCCCAGCAAATCCTGGGCGATACGGAAGGTGAACCCCACCAGCACACCGGTAAACACGCGCTGGCCGAGGGTCACCGAACGCAATGGACCGAAGATGAAGGAGATCGCCATCAACACCAGGGCGGCCGTGACCAGTGGTTGCAACACCTTGACCCAAAATGCCAGCCAGTAGCGGCCATTGCTCAAACCCTGGTCAGCCAGGTAATGGATGTACCCCCAAAGCCCAGTGATCGACAGCGAGTCTGGCGACATCACGACGGTACTCAGCAATTGAGGGCTCAGCGCCACATCCCAACGTTCGACCGGCGCAGACACCACTTCGGTGCTCTTGTCGTGGAACACAGTGGTGTTGACTTCAGTCAACTGCCAGTGATCCTTGTCGAACTCCGCACGCTTGGCAAAGCTCGCCGACAACATGTGGCGCTCTTTGTCGAAACGATAACGGGTGACGCCATACAGAATGCCGTTGGGCTGCACGGAGTTGACGTGAATGAACTCGTCGCCCTGGCGGTGCCACAAACCATGCTTGGCGCTTTGCGCATCGCCGCTGCCCTGGGCCAGCGAACGGTTGGCCTGCGCAGTACTTTCGGTTGCCGGGGCGACGTATTCGCCAATCAACAGCCCCACCACCATCAGCACCAGCATCGGCTTCATGACCGCCCAGACGATCCGCCCGATCGATACGCCCGCTGCGCGCATGATGGTCAGTTCACTGTTGCTGGCCAGGCTGCCAAGGCCGATCAGGCAGCCGATCAGCGCAGCCATCGGCAACATGTCGTACAGACGTCGCGGCGCGGTCAGCAGTACATAGCTGAGCACGTCGACCAGGGTGTAGGTATCGCTGACATCGCCCATCTCGTCGATGAACGCAAACAGGGTCGCCAGGCCAAGGATGATCCCCAGTACCGCCAGGATCGCCATGAATACGCTGCTACCAATGTAGCGATCGAGCTTAACCACGGGCCACCTCCAGCGCGCTTCGGCGACTCGCCATCTTCAAGCGCAAAGGCTCCCAATAAAGCAGGCCCAGGCCAATCAGCAGGAATATCCCGTGCACCCACCACAAGCCCAGCGCCGGAGGAATCTTGCCCTTTTCGAGGGCGCCGCGAGCGGCAATCAGGATGGTCAGGTAAGCCATATACAAGAGAATCGCCGGCAACAACTTGAGGAAGCGGCCCTGGCGCGGATTGACCCGCGACAGCGGCACCGCCATCAAGGTCACGATAAACACCAGCAATGGCAGGGACAGGCGCCACTGCAATTCTGTACGGGAGCGGATGTCATCACTGCCAATCAAAGACGCCGTGGTCATCGCATCACGGTCGGTCACTTCGTCGCTGACATCCGGCTTGGGCAGCAGCACGCCATATTCGTCGTACTTGATCGCCCGATAATCAGCCTGCCCCGGGTTACCGTCGTAGCGGTAGCCATTGTCGAGAATCAGGTAGCGGTTACCGTCGGGGCGGATTTCCTGGCGGCCTTTTTCAGCGACCAGCACGGAAATCCCGCGATCCTTTTTCTCGGAATTGATGTTTTTCTGCGAAATGAAAACGCCGCCCAGATTGATGCGGTCATCCGACAACTGTTCGGTGTAGGTCACCCGGGTTCCGTCACGCAGCGCCTGGAAACGACCTGGCTCGAGGGTATCGAACTCGGTCAGGGCGTCCTGCTTGTTCAGCAACAGCTGGAACTGATTGGCCCCTTGTGGCGCCAGGCTCAGGCTCAACCATGCCACGACCAGTGCCACCAGCGTGGCCGGGAAGAGGGTCATGCGGAACAGGCGCTGCTGGCTCATGCCGGTGGCCGAAAGCACGGTCATTTCACTCTCGAGGTACAACCGACCGTAGGAGAGCAGAATCCCGAGAAACAGGCCCAGCGGCAGGATCAGCTGGAGGAAGCCCGGCAGGCGAAAGCCCATGATCAGGAACAACGACCCCGGATCCAGTTGGCCCGAAGCAGCCTGGGCGAGGTACTTGATGAAGCGTCCACTCATGATGATGACCAGCAGCACGGCGCTGACGGCGCTCAGGGTCAACAGGACTTCGCGGGATAGATAACGGAAGACGATCAAACCAGACACTCCAGGGTTGTCAGGCTAAGGCGGCCAAACAAGCAAACATATCAGACGGCCCGCAATGCAGGGCCGCCGAAAAAAGATGGCGCATTATCCTGTGATTGAACGCGCCTGTCACTTCGCACTGCTTGCGCAGGCTGTCAAAGCGCTGAAGATCATACAACCGAGGGTTGTCAGGCGCCGGTAGCGAGGTTCAAACTGCGGCCTTCGTCGCCGGTCGCGACCGGCGCCTTTCTATTTATAAGCGAGCGACATCCACACATTGTCGAGCGCTTGCGTGTTGACCATCAAATTCAGGGACCCGGACATGGAACTGGTTGTAAAAAGCGTTAACCCGGAAACGTTGAAGACCGCCACGCTGGTGGTCGCCGTCAGCGAAGGCCGCAAGCTCGGCGCCGTCGCCAAACAACTCGACGAACTGAGCGGTGGCGCCATCAGCACCGTCCTGAAGCGCGGCGACCTGACCGGCAAAGTCGGCCAGAGCCTGTTGCTGCACAGCCTGCCGAACCTCAAAGCCGAACGTGTGCTGCTGGTGGGCGTGGGCAAGGATGAAGAACTGGGCGACCGTCCGTTCCGCAAAACCATCGCCGGCATCCTCAACACCCTCAAAGGCCTGGGCGGCAGCGACGCCGTGCTGGCGCTGGACGAAGTGGTGGTCAAGGGCCGCGACAGCTACGGCAAGACCCGTCTGCTGGCCGAAACCCTGGTGGACGGCGAGTACCAGTTCGATCAGTTCAAAAGCCAGAAAGCCGAACCCCGCGCCCTGAAGAAAATCACCCTGCTGACCATCAAGGCTGCACAGGCTGAAGTACAGCGCGCCGTGACCCACGCCACCGCGATCGCCAACGGCATGGCGTTCACCCGCAACCTGGGCAACCTGCCGCCGAACATCTGCCACCCGACTTTCCTCGGTGAGCAAGCCAAAGACCTCGGCAAAGCGTTCAAAGACCTGAAAGTCGAAGTCCTCGACGAGAAGAAGATCAAGGCATTGGGCATGGGCTCGTTCTATGCCGTCGGCCAGGGCAGCGCCCAACCGCCGCGCCTGATCGTCATGCAATACAACGGTGGCAAGAAATCCGAAAAGCCGTACGCACTGGTCGGCAAGGGCATCACCTTCGACACCGGCGGCATCAGCCTGAAACCGGGCGCCGGCATGGATGAAATGAAGTACGACATGGGCGGCGCCGCCAGCGTGTTCGGCACCCTGCGTGCCGTGCTCGAACTGAAGCTGCCAATCAACCTGGTGTGCATCCTGGCTTGCGCCGAGAACATGCCGAGCGGCAACGCTTCGCGTCCGGGCGACATCGTCACCACCATGAGCGGCCAGACTGTGGAAATCCTCAACACCGACGCCGAAGGCCGTCTGGTGCTGTGCGACGCCCTGACCTACTCCGAGCGCTTCAAGCCGCAAGCGGTCATCGACATCGCCACCCTGACCGGCGCTTGCGTGGTTGCCTTGGGCTCCCACACCTCGGGCCTGCTGGGCAACAACGACGAACTGATCGGCCAACTGCTCAGCGCCGGCAAGGCTGCCGACGACCGCGCCTGGCAACTGCCGCTGTTCGATGAGTACCAGGAGCAACTGGACAGCCCGTTCGCCGACATCGCCAACATCGGCGGCCCGAAAGCCGGCACCATCACGGCTGCCTGTTTCCTGTCGCGCTTCACCAAGAACCTGAACTGGGCGCACCTGGACATCGCCGGCACGGCCTGGACCAGCGGCGGCAAGGACAAGGGCGCCACTGGCCGTCCGGTTCCACTGCTGACCCAATACCTGCTGGACCGCGCAAAAGCCTGAAACCGATGATCCCGGGCGGCGTTGCTCACCAGTGACGTCGCCCCGGCTCAGGAACCGCAATGACCAAAGTCGACTTCTATATCCTGCCCAGCGCCGATCCTTCGGCACGCCTGGACTTCGCCTGCAAGCTCACCGAAAAAGCCTGGCGGATGGGCCACCGCGTCTACCTGCATTGCAGCGACGCCGCCCAGCGCGATGATCTCGATGCGCGCCTGTGGGCGTTCAAGGGCGAAAGCTTCGTGCCCCATGGCCCTGCTGAAAGCGAGCCGGACAGCCTGATCGTGTTGGGACTTGGCGATGATTGCGGTCAACATCAGGATTTGCTGGTCAACCTCGACCTGAAAGTCCCGGCCTTCGCCCAACGCTTCGCCCGCGTGGCGGAAGTGGTGGTTGAAGATCCGGCGATACGCCAGGCCGCGCGGGAGAGTTTCCGTTTCTACCGCGAACAGGGCTATCCTCTGCAAGATCACCGTTTACAGCGACTCTGAGCATTCCGATGGACACTCCAAAACCGCTGCAACAGTCCGCGCACCTGCTGGACGACCTCGAGTCGATCCGCCAATTGCTCGGCGATGACAACCTGCAACCGCCCCTGCTGACCGACACGGTCGAGGACGGTGACCAGGAACAGATTCCCATGTTGTTCGAGACCGTCAGCGAACCCGCTGCGACCGTCGCACCGACACCTCCCGCCAAGCCCGCCGCTCAACCGGCGCCGAGCGCCGAGAAAAACGCCGATGCGCTGCTGTACCTCGACAGCGAACTGCGTGCCGCCGCGCAATTGATCATGCAAGACGTGATCGACGATTTCGCACCGCACATCGAAACCGAAATCAAACGGCGCCTGAGTGCGCGGCTTGAGCGGTTATTGAATCAGTACAACGATTGAGCCAAACCCGAAAACTCTCTGTGGCGAGGGAGCTTGCTCCCGCGCCACAGGGAGAGTGATCATGCGCTGAGATAACGGCCAATCAGGGCAATCCCACTGGCCAGCACCAACCAGGTCACCCATCGCACAAACGCTTCGCGGGACAGGCGCATGGTCAGCCTGCGTCCGATCCATAGCCCCAGCGCCATCGCCGGTAACAAGCACAGCGCCAACACCAGCAACGGCAATTCGGCGTACGCACCCGCGATCGCAAACAAGCTCAAACGCACCACCGTGCTGCAACTGATCAGCGCACTTTGCGTCGCCCGCGCCTCATCCTTCGACAGCCGACTGTTCAAATAGATGGCATATAAAAACCCGCCACTGCCAAACAATGCGCCGAACATCCCGCCCACCGTCCCCATCGGCACCGCCCACGCGGCGGACAACTGTTGCGGTCGGACTTTTATCCACAGGCTGTAGATCGCGTAGGCGCTGATGAACAGCCCCATCATCAGCAGCAACAGATCGGATTTGAGGTTCAGCAGGAAAATCACCCCGAGGGTGCAGCCCACCGCCATGCACGGCAGCAACCGCAGCAGCTCCGGTTTCGCCACATCACGTCGCGAGGGCAGCAAGTTGCCGAACGCCGCGACGAAGTCCAGCAGCACCAGCAGCGGCACGATTTTCGATAGCGGCATGAACAGAATCAGAATCGGCCCGGCCACCAGCGCAGTGCCGAAGCCAGCGATGCCAAACACGATATAGGCCAGGGCAATCCCCGCCCCGATGATCAGCCAGTCCGTGGTGCCGAACGGCCATTGGTTTAACAACTCAAGCACGCTCATCCGCAAATCTTCCTTGAATAGTGACGCTGAATCTAAACCTGCGAGACTGCTCGCGAAAGCGGATTCACTTCAAGCTTAATGTGGCTGACACACCGTATTCGCGAGCAGGCTCGCGCCCACAAGGGATTTTCGCTGACTCATAGAGATTGATCAGCAAATGCCTTTAAACTGCGCCCCATGATTAAAGATCCCTTTGCAAGACTCGGCCTCGACCGCGAAGTCCTGACTGTCAGCCAGCTCAACGGCCGCGCGCGCGTGTTGCTCGAAGACGTGTTCAGCAACATCTGGGTCGAAGGCGAAATCTCCAACCTGGCCCGCCCGGCGTCCGGCCACGTGTATTTCACCCTCAAGGACAGCGGCGCCCAAGTGCGTTGCGCACTGTTCCGGCAGAACGCCGCGCGCGTGCGTCAGGCGTTGAAGGATGGCCTGGCGGTCAAGGTGCGCGGCAAGGTCTCGTTGTTCGAGGGACGCGGCGACTACCAGTTGATCCTCGACACAGTCGAGCCGGCCGGTGACGGCGCGTTGCGCCTGGCTTTCGATGCGCTGAAGGAAAAACTCAGCGCCGAAGGCCTGTTCAGTGCCGAGCGCAAAGTACCGCTGCCAGCGCATCCGCAGCGGATCGGCATTATCAGCTCGCCCACCGGCGCCGTGATCCGCGACATCATCAGCGTATTTCGCCGCCGCGCGCCGCAGATTCAACTGACGCTGATCCCCACCGCCGTGCAGGGCCGCGAAGCCACCGCGCAGATTGTGCGCGCGTTGAAACTGGCGGATGCCCGTGGTTTCGACGCGTTGATCCTGGCCCGGGGCGGCGGTTCGCTGGAAGACCTCTGGTGCTTCAACGAAGAGGCCGTTGCCCGTGCCGTAGACGCTTGCGTAACGCCGATTGTCAGCGCCGTCGGCCATGAAACCGATGTCTCGATCAGTGACTTCGTCGCTGACGTGCGCGCGCCAACGCCCTCCGCCGCCGCCGAACTGCTGGCACCGGACTCCAGCGATCTGGTGCGCCGGGTCGAAAGCCTGCATCGCCGACTGGTGATGCGCATGCGTGATCGCCTGATGCGCGACCGACTACGCCTGGAAGGTATTTCGCGCCGACTGCGTCATCCGGGCGAACGCCTGCGCCAGCAAGCGCAACGCCTGGACGATCTGGACATGCGCATGCGCCGCGCCTTCGAACGCAGTCTCAATACCCGTCGCGAGCGGCTGATCCGCCTCGAAACCCGCCTCGCCGGGCAACATCCCGGGCGGCAACTGGCGATGCTGCGCCAACGCCTCGACAGCCTCTCCGAGCGCCTGCCCCGTGCCATCCGCGAGGGCTTGAAAAGCCGCCGCTTGCAACTGCAAAGCCAGATGCAGACGTTGCACGTGGTCAGCCCGCTGGCGACCCTCGGCCGTGGCTACAGCATTTTGCTCGACGAGCGCGGCAACGCGATCCGCAACGCGGGCCAAACCCACACCGGCCAGCGCCTGAAGGCCAAGCTGGGTGAAGGCGAACTGCAAGTACGGGTCGAAGACAACCACCTGACGCCCGTCACCCTTTCTTTACTGGACTGATCCATGCCGCGCTTTTTTGCTTCGCTGCTGTTGCTGTGCCTGACCTTCAACGCCCATGCCGACAGCTACATCACACGCCTGTTGAATAAACCGGTACCGGGCGGCGTGGCCGTCGTCGACCTGGGCGCTTCCGCGCAAGCGCCGAAAGCCAGTTATCAGGGCAAACCGGTGTTGGTGGTCAAGGAGCAGAACAACTGGCTGGCGATCGTCGGCGTACCGCTGACGGTCAAGCCGGGCGCGCAGTCCATCAGCAGTGGCGGACGCAACCTGAGCTTCACGGTCGGCGCCAAGAAATACCCGGAACAACGCATCACCCTGAAGAACACCCAGCAGGTCAATCCGGACCCGGACAACCTCAAGCGCATCGAGCGTGAACTGGCCGAGCAGATTGCCGCCTATCGCACCTTCAGCCCGAACACCCCCAGCAATCTGCTGCTGGACAAACCGGTCAACGGTCCGCTGTCGAGCAAGTTCGGCGTGCGTCGTTTCTTCAACGGTGAAGAACGCAATCCTCACTCCGGCCTGGATTTCGCCGTGGGCGCTGGCACACCGATCAAGACCCCGGCGGCGGGCAAGGTGATTCTGATCGGCAATTACTTCTTCAATGGCAACACGGTGTTTGTCGATCACGGCCAGGGCTTCATCAGCATGTTTTGCCACATGTCGAAAATCGATGTGAAGGTCGGCCAGCAACTGGCGCGCGGTGGCGTGGTGGGCAAGGTCGGCGCGACTGGCCGGGCAACCGGGCCGCATATGCACTGGAACGTCAGCCTGAATGATGCGCGGGTGGATCCGGCTATCTTCATTGGTGCGTTTCAGCCTTGAATCCTCGCCGAGACTGATGGCCTCTTCGCGGGCAAGCCCGCTCCTATGGGAATTGCGCAGAACCTGTTGGAGCGAGCTTGCTCGCGATGGCCATTTAACAGGCACCGAAGGGAGTCCCGAAGTGTCACCTCATCAATTGCGCATCGATCAAACCTTGCGCAAACAATCCAAAGATCGATTCTAATCGCAGCAATAAAATCGCGCTAAAGATGTCCTGACGAGTATTCCTCTCAATTTTTTCCGACTGCTTGCCAACCTTCACCCTCGCGGTTAGGGTTGAAGGCATGAAAACCTCTCACACCCTCATTCAGCTTCGCCAGCACCGCAGTTTGTGCCTAGTCAGCGCACGACTGCCGGGCTGAATCGCGGCGCCTCGTCATACGCTCCACCCCAGAACATTTTGATCCACCGGCAGGCCGCCTTTTTTCGGCCCACACAATAAGGATTTCCCGATGAGCATGCTCAAAGACCCGTCTTCGAAATACCGCGCGTTCCCGACCATCGATATCCCGGACCGCACCTGGCCATCGAAAACCATCACCGCCGCGCCGATCTGGTGCAGCTCCGACCTGCGTGACGGTAACCAGTCGCTGATCGAGCCGATGGACGCCGTCAAGAAGCTGCGCTTCTGGAAAACCCTGGTGCAGGTCGGCGTGAAGGAAATCGAAGCGTCGTTCCCGGCTGCTTCGCAAACCGACTTCGACTTCGTCCGTACCCTGATCGAAGGCGGCCACATTCCGGACGACACCACCATTCAGGTGCTGACCCAGGGCCGTGAAGACTTGATCCAGCGCACGTTCGAATCCCTGCGCGGGGCGAAGAAAGCCATCGTTCACCTGTACAACGCGACCTCCCCTTCTTTCCGCCGCATTGTCTTCAACCAGGACAAGGACGGGATCAAGGAAATCGCCGTCAGCGCGGCCAAGCTGTTCGTCAAGTACGCCGCCCAGCAGCCTGAAACCGAGTGGACCTTCGAATACTCGCCGGAAACCTTCAGCGCTACCGAGCTGGAATTCGCCAAGGAAGTCTGTGACGCGGTGATCGAGGTCTGGAACCCGACGCCTGAGCACAAGATGATCCTCAACCTGCCGGCCACCGTCGAATGCGCGACCCCGAACATCTATGCCGACCAGATCGAATGGTTCGGCCGTCACATCAACCGTCGTGACAGCGTGATCATCAGCCTGCACACCCACAACGACCGTGGCACAGGCGTTGCCGCTACCGAACTGGGCTTGATGGCCGGCGCCGACCGTGTCGAAGGCTGCCTGTTCGGCAACGGCGAGCGTACCGGTAACGTCGACCTGGTGACCGTGGCCCTGAACATGTACACCCAGGGCCTTGACCCTCAACTGGACTTCTCCGACATCGACGGCGTGCGCAAAGTCGTCGAAGAGTGCAACCAGATCCAGGTGCACCCACGTCACCCGTACGTTGGCGACCTGGTGCACACCGCGTTCTCCGGCTCCCACCAGGATGCGATCCGCAAGGGCTTTGCCCAGCAGAAATCCGATGCATTGTGGGAAGTGCCTTACCTGCCGATCGACCCGGCCGACATCGGCCGCAGCTACGAGGCGGTGATTCGCGTCAACAGCCAGTCGGGCAAAGGGGGCATCGCCTACTTGCTGGAACAGGAATACGGCATCAGCCTGCCGCGTCGCATGCAGATCGAGTTCAGCCAGGTCGTGCAGCGTGAAACCGATCGCCTGGGCCTGGAAATGACTGCCCAGCAGATCCACGCGCTGCTCCACAGCGAGTACTTGCAAGCCAACACCCCTTACGCGCTGGTCAGCCATCGCCTGCAGGAAGAAAACGGCAACAGCGCCGTCGAAGTGGAAGTGGCGAGCAAAGGTCAGGGCGAAACCAACCTGCACTGGCGTGGCAAGGGCAACGGTGCGCTGGAGGCCCTGGTGGCAGGCCTGCCGATCCCGGTGGAAATCATGGACTACAACGAACACGCCATCGGCGCGGGCACCAATGCCAAGGCAGCGGCCTACATTGAACTGCGTGTGAACGGTGAACGTGCGGTGCACGGCGTCGGCATCGACGAAAACATCACCACGGCCAGCTTCAAGGCACTGTTCAGCGCGCTGAACCGCTCCCTGAGCCAGCCGGAAGCGAAAGCGGCGTAAGCCTTCGCAGAAATGCAAAAGGCCCCGGGGTGCGAATCCCGGGGCCTTTTTGTTTGTCTGCGGGTTATGCGTTGCCTGTTCAGGCCCCATCGCGGGCAAGCCCGCTCCCACAGTTGACCGTTGTGAACACAAATTTTATGTACACCCACATACCCTGTGGGAGCGGGCTTGCCCGCGATGAGGCCATGTCAGGCAGCGAAAATCTCAGGTGAGCTCGAAGGTATCGGCATCCAGATTCGCCGGAAACCGCGTGCGATACGCCGCCAGTTCCGCCGCACTCAGCACCACCGTGAACACACCATCCGCCTCCCCCGCACTGAGCAGCGTCTCGCCCTGAAAATCCAGCACCTGGCTGTCACCGGTATAGGCAAAGCCTTTACCGTCAGTGCCGATGCGATTCACCGCCGCCACATAACACAGGTTTTCAATCGCCCGCGCCGGCAGCAAGCGGTTCCAGTGCTGGCGCCGCGCCCCCGGCCAATTGGCGGTGTACAACAGCAGGTCGGTGTCCTGAGCATCACGACTCCACACCGGGAAGCGCAAGTCGTAGCAAATCAGCGGCCGCACGCGCCAGCCTTTGAGCTCGAACTGCACCTGGCGTTCGCCGGGGGTGTAGTGGTTGTGCTCACCGGCCATGCGGAACAGATGGCGCTTGTCATAATGCAACACCTCACCGTCCGGCCGCGCCCACAGCAGGCGGTTGCGATGGCTGCCGTCAGCCGCCTGAACGATCACGCTACCGGTGATCACTGCATTAAGCTTCGCCGCCTGAATCCGCAGCCATTTGCTGGTCGGGCCGTTTTCCGGTTCGGCAAGGGTTTGCGACTCCATGGAGAAACCGGTGGTGAACATTTCCGGCAAGATGATCAGGTCAGCGCCGTGAGCCTGCTCCAGCAACGGCTCGAAATGCTCCAGGTTGGCCTGACGGTCATGCCACGCCAACGAAGTTTGTATCAGCGCAACGGTCAGGTTCGGCAGAGCACTCAGATCACGCATAGTTTTTCCGCTGCTTCACGCAGGGTCTCCTCACGTTTGGCAAAGCACAGCCGCACCAGGCGCTGGCCTTCGGGAGGTGTCTGGTAAAACACCGAAATCGGGATGCTCGCCACACCGTGTTCGCGGGTCATCCACAACGCCATTTCGACGTCATTGAGGTCCGGGCGGATCTGCGAGTAATCGACCAGCTGGAAATAGGTGCCAGTCACCCGGGTGAAACTGAAACGCGACGGCGCCAGCAAATCGCAGAACAAATCACGCTTGGCCTGATAGAACGCCGGAAGCTCTTCAACGTGCTCCGGGTGCTCGGCCATGAAATCGGCCAAGGCGTATTGCAGCGGCGTCACACCACAGAAGCTCACGTATTGGTGAACCTTGCGCAGCTCCGTCGTCAGCGCCGGTGGCGCGACCACGTAGCCGGTTTTCCAGCCTGTAACGTGGTAGGTCTTGCCGAACGAACTGACCACAAAGGCACGCTGATACAGCTCTTCATGATTCAGCACGCTGACGTGGGGCACGCTGTCAAACACCAGGTGTTCGTAGACTTCGTCGCTGAGAATGTAAATGTCGCGGTCACGAATCAGATCCGCCAACCGGTCCAGTTCGGCACGGCTGATCAGCGCCCCGCTCGGGTTGTGCGGCGTATTGAGAACTATCATCCGTGTGCGTGGCGTGATCGCCTCAGCGAGTTTCTGGAAATCGATGGAAAAATCGTCCAGCCCGAGCTGCACATGCACGCAACGACCGCCAGCCAGCTCCGTGGCCGGTTCGTAACTGTCGTAGCACGGATCGAAAACGATGACTTCGTCGCCGCTGTGGATAACGGCCTGAATCGCGCAGAAGATCCCTTGGGTGGCGCCGGGTGTGATGGTCACTTCGTTGTCGGCATCGACATGGATGCCGTAGCTGCGGGCGATCTTCGCCACCACTTGCTGACGCAGCGCCGGCAGCCCGGTCATCGGTGAATACTGGTTGTGGCCATTGGCAACGTGACGCCCGACCGCATCGCACAGGGCCTGCGGGGCATTGAAATCCGGAAAGCCCTGGGACAGGTTGATCGCCCCGGTTTGCGCCGCGAGCTGAGACATCTGAGTGAAGATAGTGATGCCGACATTCGGCAGCTTACTGGTGATCATCGGTGATTCCCTGCTCTACACCCGGCTCTACGTCGGCGCGGGAGAGCCCGAGGATAGCCCAAACGGCGCCCACAAAAAAAGGGCGCTCCAGTGAGCGCCCTCCTTACGACCGAGCCCTGTAGGAGCCGGCTTGCTGGCGATCCTGTCAATGCGGTGTTTCAGATGAACCGCGGTGACACCATCGCCGGCAAGCCGGCTCCTACGGGAATGTCAGCGCTTGTCGCGGCGCTTCTTGTCGGCCTTCTTGTTGTGCGACATCAAGCGACGCTTCTTGTTGACCTGACGGTCGGTGAGCGAGTTCTTGTTGCCTTCGTACGGGTTCTCGCCGCCCTTGAACTCGATGCGGATCGGTGTGCCGACCAGCTTCAAGACACGACGGTAAGTGTTCTCCAGATAGCGCACGTACGACTTCGGCACTTTCTCGATCTGGTTACCGTGAATCACGATGATCGGCGGGTTAGCACCACCCAAGTGGGCATAGCGCAACTTGATCCGGCGGTTGTTGACCATCGGCGGCGCGTGCTCGCCAACTGCATCTTCCAGGATCTGGGTCAGGCGGTTGGTTGGCCAGCGGGTAACCGCGGACTTGAACGAGTTCTGAACGGATGCGTACAGGTTGCCCACGCCAGTGCCGTGCAGTGCCGAGATGAAGTGGATGTCGGCGTAGTCAACGAAGAACAGACGACGCTGCAACTCGACCTTCACGAAGTCGCGCTCGCTCGGCGTCATGCCGTCCCACTTGTTGATCGCGATAACCAGCGCACGACCCGACTCGATGGCAAAGCCCAACAGGTTGAGGTCGTGATCCACCACGCCTTCGCGGGCGTCCATCACGAAGATCACCACGTTGGCGTCTTTGATCGCCTGCAGGGTTTTGACCACGGAGAACTTTTCAACTTCTTCGTGGATCTTGCCGCGCTTGCGCACACCGGCGGTGTCGATCAGCGTGTACTTCTCTTCATTCCGTTCGAACGGGATGTAGATACTGTCGCGTGTAGTACCGGGTTGGTCATAGACGATAACCCGGTCTTCACCGAGCATACGGTTGACCAGGGTCGATTTGCCAACGTTCGGACGGCCGATGATGGCGATCTTGATCCCGTCTTTTTCGCTAGGGCCAGGAATGCGCTTGGCTTCCTCGCCTTCGGCAACGATCTCTTCCTCGCCGTCTTCCGGCTCTTCTTCGTCTTTCGGGAAGTCGCTCAGGGCGATTTCCAGCATCTGGGTGATGCCACGGCCGTGAGCACCGGCGATTGGAATCGCGTGGCCCATGCCCAACGGAGCGAATTCGGCGCGGGCCATTTCAGGGTCGATGTTGTCGACCTTGTTGGCAACCACATAGGAACGCTTGTTACGTTTGCGCAAGTGCTCGGCGATCATCTGGTCGGCGGCGGTAAAACCGGCCTTGGCATCTACCAGGAACAGAACAACATCCGCTTCTTCAATGGCCAGCAGCGACTGCTCGGCCATTTTTTCGTCCATACCATGCTCGTCACCGGAGATACCGCCGGTGTCGACCAGAATGTAGGAACGCCCTTGCCACTTGGCCTCACCGTATTGGCGATCACGGGTCAGACCGGACAAGTCGCCAACGATGGCGTCGCGAGTCCTGGTCAGGCGGTTGAACAAGGTGGACTTGCCGACGTTCGGTCGGCCCACCAGGGCGATTACGGGAACCATGCGGCTCTCCACTTCGTTATTTCAGAAAATACAAAAGCCGCTGCGAGGCAGCGGCTGGTGCTCGGGGCAGCGCCTGTAAGCGCTGCGAGCCCCGCAGAACGGGGCCGCTTGGGGATTAACCCCAAGCATAGTCAAACCTTTACTTAATGGTCAGGGCTTCCAGTTTGCCGCTGTTGCCATAGACATAAATCGTGTCACCCACCACCAGCGGACGGGCGCGCAGGCCGTCGCTGTCGATGCGTTCGCGGCCGACGAAACGACCGTCCACCTGACTCAGCAAGTGCAGGTAACCTTCCAGGTCACCGACTGCAACGTAGCTGGAGAACACTTCCGGAGCCGACAGTTGACGGCGGGCCAGCGAGTCGTTGCTCCACAATGCGCTGGTGGAACGCTCGTCGACGCCTTCAACGGTGCCCGAAGACAGGCTCACATAAACGGTACCGAAACCCTGGGCGACACCGGCATAGCTGGAAGCATCACGCTGCCAGAGCTGACGACCGCTTTCCAGGTCCAGTGCCGCAACGCGACCCTGGTAGCTGGCGACATACAAAGTACCGCCGGACAGCAGCAAGCCGCCGTCGATGTCGACAACACGCTCCAGCTCCGAACGACCTTGCGGGACCGCTACACGCTGTTCCCACACCGGCACGCCGTTGGAAATGTCCAGAGCGACCACTTTACCGGTCGACAGGCCAGCCACCGCGAGGCGGTTGGTGACGATCGGCGCGCTGGTGCCACGCAGGGTCAGTACCGCCGGGGTGCTGTCGTACAACCAGCGCTGGTTGCCGGTCGCGGCATCCAGACCGATCAGACGATCGTCCTGGGTCTGAACCACCACCACGTCACCGTTGTTGGCCGGTGGCGCGAGGACTTCGCTGGACACGCGAGCGCGCCATTTCTCTTCGCCGTTGATGGCGTCCAGGGCAACGATTTCACCCTTGATCGTACCGATCGTCAGCAGCCCGTAACCCACGCCAACGGCGCCGGAAACAGGCAGTTCGAGATCTTTCTTCCACTTGACGTCGCCGTTGCTGCGATCCAGTGCCATCACCACACCGGTCACGTCGGCGGCATAGATGGTATCGCCATCGACCGCAGGGACCAGCATGTTGTAGGTTTCGCCCTGACCGTCACCGATCGAACGACTCCACTGTTTCTGCAGAACCACTTCTTCTTTGAAGTCGGTCAACTCGGCCGGTGGCAATTCTTTCTTGCTGTTGCTGCTGCAACCCGCGGCCAGAATGGCCAGAGCCAGCAATGCTGCATGTTTCCAACGGATCACGTCACGCATCCCCTTTGGCCAGGTCGTCCAGCTTGATTTGTAGGCCACCCACTGCCGCTTCATCCGACAGTGCCGCCTTGGCTTTTTGATACGCCGCGTGCGCTTCATCGGTACGACCCAACTGCACCAGCAGGTCGCCCTTGAGTTCTTCACGAGTAGCCAGGAACGCCTTGTCGGCATCGCCTTCGAGCAGTTTCAGGGCTTCATCGGCCTTGTTCTGCGCGGCCAGCACTTGTGCCAGGCGTTGACGGGCGATTTCGCCCAGCGCCGGGTTGGCTGGCTTGGCAACAATGGCGTTCAGCTCGCTGGCTGCGTCATCGAGCTTGCCGCTGTCGACAGCGACTTTCGCCACGAACAGGCTGCCGTACTGCGCATAGGCGCTGCCGCCGAATTCACTGTTGAGCTTGCCGGCCAGATCGGAAACACGGGCCGCATCAGGCTTGCCATCAGGCGTCAGCGTGGTTTCCAGCAATTGCTGATAGAGCATCGAGGCGCCTTGCGACTGGTTGCTCTGATACTTCTGGAACGCCTGCCAGCCGAACACGATGACCAGCGCCAACAGGCCACCAGTGACCAGGGGCTTGCCGTTGCGTGACCACCAATCCTTAAAATCCGCCAGCTGTTCGTCTTCGGTACTCGACACCCCAATACTCCTTAATCGCTAAATCGGCTGTTAAGACAGCTTCAACCCTGCACGACGCAGGTGGCCAGGTGAGCGGCAAGCGCATCCCAGGCAATGCTTTGTTGTTCGCCCTGGCCACGCAGGGGTTTGAAACCTACCACTTGCTGGGCCATCTCGTCGTCACCGAGGATCAATGCATACAGCGCACCGCTCTTGTCGGCTTTCTTGAACTGGCTTTTGAAGCTGCCGGCGCCGGCATTCACTTGCAGGCGCAGGTTGGGTAATTGGTCACGCACACGCTCGGCCAGGGCCAGACCGGCCAGCTCGGCTTCTTCGCCGAAGGCGCAGAGGTAGACGTCGACCTGACGGGAGATCTCTTGCGGGATCTGCTCAAGCGTTTCCAGCAACAGCACCAGGCGCTCGATGCCCATGGCGAAGCCGACGCCCGCAGTAGGCTTGCCGCCCATCTGCTCGACCAGGCCGTCGTAACGACCACCGGCACACACCGTGCCCTGGGCGCCAAGCTTGTCGGTGACCCATTCGAATACGGTCTTGCTGTAGTAATCGAGCCCGCGAACCAGCTTCGGGTTGATCACGTAAGGAATGCCGGCAGCGTCCAGGCGAGCCTTGAGGCCCTCGAAGTGCACGCGGGATTCGTCGTCGAGGTAGTCGGCCATTTTCGGCGCATCGACCAGAATCGCCTGGGTATCGGCGTTCTTGGTGTCCAGGACCCGCAGCGGGTTGGTCTTCAGGCGGCGCTGGCTGTCTTCGTCCAGTTTGTCCAGGTGACCGGACAGGAACTCGACCAGTGCTTCGCGATAACGACCACGGGATTCGCTGGTGCCCAGGCTATTGAGTTCGAGCTTGACCGCGTCACGAATACCCAGCTCGCCCCACAGGCGCCAGGTCAGCACGATCAGCTCGGCGTCGATGTCCGGACCGTCGAGGTTGAACACTTCGACACCGATCTGGTGGAACTGGCGATAACGGCCTTTCTGCGGACGCTCGTGGCGGAACATCGGGCCGATGTACCACAGTTTCTGAACCTGGCCACCGCCGGTGATGCCGTGCTCGAGCACCGCACGCACGCACGCCGCCGTGCCTTCAGGACGCAGGGTCAGGGAATCGCCGTTACGGTCGTCGAAGGTGTACATCTCTTTTTCGACGATGTCGGTCACTTCACCGATGGAGCGCTTGAACAGCTCGGTGAACTCGACGATCGGCATGCGGATCTGCTTGTAACCGTAGTTATCCAGCAAACGCGAAACGGTGCCCTCGAAATGACGCCACAGGGGAGTCTGTTCGGGCAGGATGTCGTTCATGCCACGAATGGCTTGCAGAGACTTGCTCACTTTAAATCCTTAAATTCGTTCGGCTCTTCGGTCAGGGTCAGCCGCGCGCAATAACGGCAGCGTCAGCTTCGACCTTTTCGGCCGCTTTCTGGCGGATCAAGCGTTCAAGCTCATCCACCAGATTGTCGTTCGTCAGTTTCTGCGACGGCTTGCCGTCGATGTAAATCAGGTTTGGCGTGCCGCCGGTCAAGCCGATATGGGCTTCCTTGGCTTCACCCGGGCCGTTGACCACGCAACCGATCACCGCAACATCCAGCGGCACCAGCAGGTCTTCGAGGCGCCCTTCCAGCTCGTTCATGGTCTTGACCACATCGAAGTTCTGCCGCGAGCAGCTCGGGCAGGCGATGAAGTTGATGCCACGGGAACGCAGGTGCAGGGATTTGAGAATGTCGTAGCCGACTTTCACTTCCTCGACCGGGTCGGCCGCCAACGAGATGCGGATAGTATCGCCAATCCCTTCGGCGAGCAGCATACCGAGGCCCACGGCAGATTTCACTGTACCGGAACGCAAACCACCGGCTTCGGTGATCCCCAGGTGCAGCGGCTGCACGATTTCTTTCGCCAGCAGGCGGTAGGCTTCGACGGCCATGAACACGTCGGAGGCTTTCACGCTGACCTTGAAGTCCTGGAAATTCAGGCGTTCAAGGTGTTCGACATGGCGCAGGGCCGATTCGACCAGCGCGGCCGGGGTCGGCTCGCCGTATTTCTTTTGCAGGTCTTTTTCCAGGGAACCGGCGTTGACGCCGATACGGATCGGAATGCCGCGGTCACGGGCGGCATCGACCACCGCGCGCACGCGGTCTTCACGACCGATGTTGCCCGGGTTGATCCGCAGGCAGTCGACACCGAGCTCGGCGACGCGCAATGCGATGCGGTAATCGAAGTGGATGTCGGCAACCAAGGGCACCTTGACCAGTTGCTTGATCTTGCCGAACGCTTCGGCAGCGTCCATGTCCGGGACGGAAACCCGCACGATATCGACACCCGCTGCTTCCAGACGATTGATCTGGGCAACGGTGGCCGCGACATCATTGGTATCGCTGTTGGTCATGCTCTGCACAGCGATGGGCGCATCGCCGCCAACAGGCACGTTACCGACCCAGATCTTGCGCGATTCGCGACGTTTGATTGGAGATTCGCCGTGCATGACTTATTGACCCAACTTCAGGCGAGCAGTCTCGCCACTGGTGAACGGAGCAACATCAACCGCCTGACCGTTGTAACTGACCTGTGCGCCACGGGCATAACCCAGACGTACAGCGAACGGCGGTTTGCCGCTGACGGAAACATTGTCGCCTTTACGCTTAAGACCGCTGAACAGCACTTTGCCGCTACCGTCGGTCACTTGTGTCCAGCAATCAGCCGTGAACTGAATCTGTACCTGGCCCTGACCGGCAACAGGAGCCGTCATCACCGGGGCTGGCGCAGGTGTGCTCGGCACGACAGGAGCCGTCACAACTGGAGCGGGTACGGCCGGGACCGCAGGAGCCGGAGTGGCGGGTGCTGCTGGAGTGGCGGCAACCGGAGCGGCGTTATGAACAGGCGCGGCCGGCGTTGTTGCAGCCGGCGCAGCAGGTGCGGCTGCCGACGTTTCAGCCGGTGCCTCTGCCGAGGTCTCGGCCTGCGGCAACGCCAGTGCAGTCTCGCCTTCAGCCTGACCTTCCACGACAGCCTGGTCTTCCGGCTCGTCCAGCGGATGAATCTGGGTAGTGCCGTCGGCGCCTTCGACTTCAACGTGTTCCGGGGTGAGGCCGATCAGGTCCTTGGTGCGCAGCGAGGTCTGATCCTGCCACCAGACAAAACCACCACCAATCACCGCCACCAGCAACAGCAGGCTGACGATGCGCAAAATAGTGTGGGAAACCCGCACCGGCTCTTCGATACGACCCAGGCTGTGCACGGAGCTGCCTTGGGAGTCGGTGCCGGTGGATTGGTCGAATTGCTGAACCAGAACGGCCTGGTCCATGCCGAGCAATTTGGCATAGGCGCGGATATAGCCACGGGCGAAGGTGTGCCCCGGCAGCTTGTCGAATGCACCGGCTTCCAGGTTACTCAGGGAATTGACGGTGAGGTTGAGCTTGAGGGCCACTTCGGCCAGCGACCAGCCATTGCTTTCGCGGGCCTGGCGCAAGGTCTCACCGGGATTTACGCGATTCGCTGCTACAACTTCAGGATGCGCCGCTTTCATCATTGCTCCGACAGGTATTGCTGATATTCCGGTGTACCGGGATAGAGTCGTTTTAATTGCAGGCCAAAACTGGCCGCCTTGTCGCGATCTTCAAACACTTTGGCCAGCCGAACACCGAGCAATAGACTACGTGCATTTTGCTCGGCGAGCAGGCTAAAACGGTCGTAATAGTCACGCGCGGGCACATAATGCCTGTCTTCGTAAGACAACTCAGCCATTTCCAGCAATGCGCGTGGTTGTTGTCGGTTCAAACGCAGGGCTTTTTCCAGTTGCTGCTGGGCCAACTCACGTTGACCGAGCATTGAAGCGGTCATGCCGAGGTTCTCGAACACGCGCGAACGCTCAGGATACAGGGTATCGGCGGCGGCCTGCTCGAAGCGCTCGTAGGCTTCCTTGTAACGCTTTTGCTCGAACAGAAAACTGCCGTAATTGTTGAGAATTCTTGCGTCGGTGGGACGGGAAGACAGCGCCTTGCGAAAATGCTCGTCGGCCAGCTCAGGCTCCATTTCAGCCTGGAACACCAACCCCAGCGCCGCATTGGCATCAGGGTCGGAGCCATCGATCTCCAGCGCTTTTTTCAATGGGACTTTGGCGCGTTCGGTCATGCCTTGCTGCAGATAACCAATACCAAGCTGTACATAGGCCTGGCGCGCTTCATCACGGCCCTTGCTGGTCTTCATCGGGTTGTAATCACCCGAAAGCACGCAGCCAGCACACAGGCTGGCCAACAGCAAAAGCAGCGCAAAGCGCAGGGACATAGAGATCCTCTCTTGGTTATTTCGCGGCGTTCTGCGCCATATCGTTGTCGGCGTTGAGTTCACGCACGGCGATATAACGTTCGCTGCGACGGGTGCGATCCAGCACCTGCCCTACCAGTTGACCACAGGCCGCGTCGATGTCTTCACCACGGGTGGTGCGGACAGTCACGTTGAAACCGGCATGATGAAGCTGATCCTGGAACCGGCGAATGGCGTTGTTGCTCGGCCGCTCGTAACCGGAATGCGGGAACGGGTTGAACGGAATCAGGTTGATCTTGCACGGGATGTTCTTGAGCAGCTCGATCATTTCCACGGCGTGCTCGACTTTGTCGTTCACGTCCTTGAGCAAGGTGTACTCGATGGTCAGCACGCGCTTTTCGCCCAGGGACGACATGTAGCGCTGGCACGACTCGAGAAGCATCTTAAGCGGATACTTCTTGTTGATCGGCACCAATTGGTTACGCAATGCGTCATTCGGTGCGTGCAGGGACAACGCCAGGGAGACGTCGATGTGCTTGGACAGCTCATCGATCATCGGCACCACGCCGGAGGTCGACAGGGTCACACGGCGCTTGGAAATGCCGTAGCCCAGGTCGTCCATCATCAAATGCATGGCCGCAACGACGTTGTCGAAGTTCAGCAGCGGCTCACCCATGCCCATCATCACCACGTTGGTGATGGCACGGTCGACGGTTGCCGGGACGCTGCCAAAGGATTTGTTGGCAATCCACACCTGACCAATGACTTCGGCGGCGGTGAGGTTGCTATTGAAGCCTTGCTTGCCGGTGGAGCAGAAACTGCAATCCAGGGCACAGCCTGCCTGGGACGAAACGCACAAGGTGCCGCGTTTGCCCTGGGGAATGTATACGGTCTCGACGCAGCTGCCGGACGCCACACGCACCACCCACTTACGGGTGCCGTCGCTGGAGATGTCCTCGCTGACCACTTCCGGACCACGGACCTCAGCAACAGCCTTGAGCTTTTCGCGCAAGGCCTTGCTGACGTTCGTCATGGCATCGAAATCATCGACGCCAAAGTGGTGAATCCATTTCATTACCTGACCGGCACGGAAACGCTTCTCCCCGATTGAGTCGAAGAATTTTTCCATTTCCAGCTGAGTCAGACCCAGCAGGTTAGTTTTTACAGTCGATGTAGTCATGGATTCACCTTCACTCTTAAGCCAATGCTTAGCGAGTGGTTACTTCAGTAGCTGCGAAGAAGTACGAGATTTCACGAGCAGCAGCGGCTTCGGAGTCCGAACCGTGTACAGCGTTGGCGTCGATGGAATCAGCGAAGTCAGCGCGGATGGTGCCGGCAGCAGCTTCTTTAGGGTTGGTAGCGCCCATCAGCTCACGGTTCAGAGCGATAGCGTTTTCGCCTTCCAGAACCTGAACGACAACCGGACCGGAGATCATGAAAGCAACCAGGTCGCCGAAGAAACCACGAGCGCTGTGCTCAGCGTAGAAGCCTTCAGCTTCAGCTTTGGACAGTTGCTTCAGTTTCGAAGCTACAACGCGCAGGCCAGCTTTTTCGAAACGAGTGGTGATCTCGCCGATAACGTTTTTTGCAACAGCGTCAGGCTTGATGATGGAGAAAGTACGTTGAACAGCCATGGTGTAACTCCAGAAACGGTAATTTGCGAAAAATTAAACCCGCGAATTATACGCGGGTTCTTGGGTATTGCCTAACCTGCAGCGTGGCTCAGTCGCGTTCTTCGATCCAGTGGGCCTGAATGGCCTCCAGGATCTTCTCGCCACAATGCTCAGGCTTGTCGTCGAACTCGGGCAGTTCCATCACCCATTTGCGCAGATCGACGAAGTTGACCGACATAGGGTCCACGTCGGGCTTGCTTTCAGCCAGCTGGATTGCGATTTCCAGCACATCAGTCCACTTGAGACTCATGACAATTCCTTGAATCAGTGCGGCGCTTCGGCTGCGTGGTTGAGCGAGTATTTCGGAATTTCGACGGTCAGGTCTTCGGTACCGACCTTGGCCTGGCACCCCAGACGGGACTCGCGCTCAAGACCCCAAGCCTTATCAAGGTAGTCTTCTTCCAGCTCGTCAGCCTCTTCCAGCGAGTCGAAACCCTCGCGGATGATGCAGTGGCAGGTGGTGCAGGCGCAGACGCCGCCACAGGCGCTTTCCATCTCGATATGGTGTTCGTGGGCCAGCTCGAGAATGGATATGCCAGGCTCAGCCTCCACAACCATGCCTTCGGGGCAGAACTTCTCGTGTGGCAGAAAAATGACCTGCGGCATCGTTATTCCTCAATCTCATTCAGGTTGCGCCCCGCCAGCGCGGCTTTGACCGTCGAGTCCAGGCGGCGGGCAGCAAAGGCATCGGTCACTTGCGACAGACGCTTGGTCTGCTGCTCGATGGCGTAGCCATCGGTACCTTTCATCAGTTCGGTCAGTTCCTGCACCTGCGCATCGATGACCATGCGCTCTTCGGCGTCGAGCAAGCGCTCGCCATCTGCCTCCAGAGCTGCCTGCACCGCTTCGATCAGGCGCTGGGCATCGACTTGTTGCTCACGCAACACGCGGGCAACCTTGTCATCGTTGGCGTGCTGGAACGAATCCTTGAGCATCTTGGCGATTTCGCCGTCGGTCAGACCGTAGGACGGTTTGACCTGGATGCTGGCCTCAACACCCGAACCCAACTCACGGGCCGAGACACTGAGCAGACCGTCGGCATCGACCTGGAAGGTCACGCGAATCTTCGCCGCGCCGGCCACCATCGCTGGAATGCCGCGCAACTCGAAGCGCGCCAGGGAACGGCAGTCGCTGATCAGCTCGCGCTCACCCTGCAATACATGGATCGCCATGGCCGACTGGCCATCTTTATAGGTGGTGAAGTCCTGGGCGCGGGCAACGGGGATGGTGGTATTACGCGGAATCACCTTCTCCATCAGGCCGCCCATGGTTTCCAGCCCCAAGGACAACGGAATCACGTCAAGCAGCAGCAGCTCCCCGCCGTCACGCTTGTTGCCGGCCAACGTATCAGCCTGGATCGCGGCACCGATAGCCACCACTTGATCCGGGTCGATTTCAGTCAGCGGCTGGCGACCGAAGGCTTCGGCGACGGCTTCGCGAACACGAGGTACGCGAGTCGAACCGCCGACCATGACCACGGCATGCACATCTTCCAGTTCGATGCCGGAATCACGCACCGCACGACGGCAGGCTTTGAGGCTGCGGGCGACCATTGGCTCGATCAGCGCATTGAAGGCTTCACGGGTCAGCTCGGCTTTCCAGTCGCCATAAGCAACTTCAACGGCCGTAGCATTGGTCAGCGCTTCCTTTGCCGCACAAGCGGCTTGCAGCAGATTACGCTGCGCGCCCGGATCGAGATCGGCGGACAGACCGGCGCTCTCGATAATCCAGCCAGCGATCGCGTGGTCGAAGTCATCGCCGCCCAGGGCGCTGTCGCCACCGGTAGCCAGCACTTCGAAGACACCGCCGGTCAGGCGCAGAATCGAAATATCGAAAGTGCCGCCACCCAGGTCATAAATCGCGACCAGGCCTTCGGCATGCTGATCCAGACCATAAGCCACAGCGGCAGCCGTCGGCTCATTGAGTAAACGCAGCACGTTGAGACCGGCCAGCTTGGCCGCATCCTTGGTGGCTTGACGCTGCGCATCATCGAAATAGGCCGGAACGGTGATCACCGCGCCCACCAGTTCGCCGCCCAAAGTCGCCTCAGCACGCTGACGCAGAACCTTGAGGATATCGGCGGACACTTCGACCGGGCTTTTCGGGCCCTGGATCGTGTCGATGAACGGCATGTGCGACTCGCCGCCGACAAAGCGGTATGGCAGCTGCTCGCCCAATTGTTTGACGTCGGACAGACCACGACCCATCAAGCGCTTGACCGACAGCACGGTGTTCAAGGGATCGGTGGCGGCAGCCAGCTTGGCGGATTCGCCGACTTCGACGCGATCGGCGTGGTAGCGCACGGCGGACGGCAGGATGACCCGCCCTTCTGCGTCAGCCAAAGGCTCGGAAAGACCACTGCGCAACGCAGCGACCAGCGAATTGGTAGTGCCCAAGTCGATCCCCACAGCCAGACGACGCTGGTGCGGTTGAGGACTTTGGCCGGGTTCGGCGATCTGCAGTAGGGCCATCGTTATCAGGACTTATCTGTATATCAGGCGTGCGACCGGAGCGGCACTGGGTTAATCGTCGAGGCGCTCTTCTAACTGGCGCACTTCGTAGGTGAGCTTGTCGAGGAACTGCATGCGCCGCATCAGGCGTTCGGCCTGTTCGCGTTGCGCGGCATCGTTCCAGCAAGCTGCGAAGCTTTGGTTCAGTTCATCCTGGGCAGCCTTCAGGCGACGCTTGAAGACGGCAACGCCATTGAGGTCGGCGCTGTCCTGCAGGTCTTCGAGCTCTTCACGCAACTCCATCTGTTGCAGAAGAAACTCCGGATCATGCACCGTGACCTCCAGCGGCAGCTCGCCACCATTCAAGGCGAGCAGGTAACGCGCGCGCTTGGGTGGATTCTTGAGCGTCTGGTAGGCCTCGTTGAGGCTCGCGGATTGCTCTAGCGCCAGCCGCTGCTCACGCTCGGAAGCGTCAGCGAAGCGGTCCGGATGAACGCTGCGCGCCAACTCACGGTAGCGCGTAGCCAGCTGATCGAGGTCCAGATTGAAACTCGGTTGCAGCTCAAATAAAGCGAAATGACAAGGAGTACCCACGACAAGCCTCAGATGTTGAAGCTTTCGCCGCAGCCACATTCACCGCGTACGTTGGGATTGTTGAACTTGAAGCCTTCGTTCAACCCTTCCTTGACGAAATCGAGCTCGGTGCCGTCCAGGTAAGCCAGGCTTTTCGGGTCGATAATCACTTTTTCGCCGTGACTTTCGAACACCTGATCCTCTGCAACCACCTCGTCGACAAACTCCAGCACGTAGGCAAGGCCGGAACAGCCTGTGGTGCGAACACCCAGACGAATCCCTTCACCTTTGCCGCGCCCGTCGAGGGAGCGCCGCACGTGTCGAGCAGCCGCTTCTGTCATGCTGATAGCCATCGGTGACTCCTTACTCGTCGCCAAATCTTGAAAGTCAGATCAAGCCTTTCTTCTGCTTGTAGTCGCGAACGGCCGCCTTGATAGCGTCTTCAGCAAGTACGGAGCAGTGAATTTTAACTGGCGGCAGTGCCAGTTCTTCGGCCAGCTGAGTGTTCTTGATGGTTTCCGCTTCGTCCAGGGTCTTGCCCTTCATCCACTCGGTGGCGAGGGAGCTGGAAGCGATAGCCGAACCGCAGCCGTAGGTCTTGAACTTGGCATCTTCGATGATGCCAGCATCGTTGACCTTGATCTGCAGGCGCATCACGTCGCCGCAAGCCGGCGCGCCGACCATGCCGGTGCCGACATCAGGATCTTCCGCGTCCATCTTGCCGACGTTGCGCGGGTTTTCGTAGTGGTCGATGACCTTTTCGCTGTAAGCCATGATTCTCAATCCTCACTCATCAGAGAGTCGCTCTTTAAGCCCCGTCACCATGGTGCGCGGGGCCGGTTCGCGGCGACTTGAAATCAGTGTGCCGCCCACTCGATTTTCGAAATGTCGACACCGTCTTTGTACATGTCCCACAGCGGCGACAGAGCGCGCAGCTTGGTAACGGCCTCGCAGACTTTCTGCGCGGCGTAGTCGATTTCTTCTTCGGTGGTGAAACGGCCGAAGGTGAAGCGGATCGAGCTGTGCGCCAGTTCGTCGTTGCGGCCCAGGGCGCGCAGTACGTACGAAGGCTCAAGGGACGCCGAGGTGCAGGCCGAACCGGACGAAACCGCCAGGTCCTTGAGGGCCATGATCAGCGACTCGCCTTCAACGTAGTTGAAGCTCAGGTTCAGGTTGTGCGGAACGCGGGCGGTCAGGCTGCCGTTGACGTACAGCTCTTCCAGGTGCTCGACCTGCTTGTAGAAGCGGTCGCTCAAGGCTTTGATGCGCACGTTCTCGGCAGCCATGTCTTCCTTGGCTACGCGGAAAGCTTCACCCATGCCAACGATCTGGTGGGTCGCCAGGGTACCGGAACGCATGCCGCGCTCGTGACCGCCGCCGTGCATGGTCGCTTCAATACGTACGCGCGGCTTGCGGCTGACGTACAGGGCGCCGATGCCTTTCGGACCGTAGGTCTTGTGGGCGGAGAACGACATCATGTCGACTTTCAGCTTCTGCAGGTCGATCTCGACCTTGCCGGTGGACTGAGCAGCGTCGACGTGGAACAGGATGCCCTTGGAACGGAGCAATTCACCGATCGCAGCGATGTCGTTGATGGTGCCGATTTCGTTGTTCACGTGCATGACCGAAACCAGGATGGTGTCGTCACGCAGCTCGGCTTCGATCATCTCTGGAGTGACCAGACCGTCGGTGCGAGGCTCGATGTAGGTGACTTCGAAGCCTTCACGCTCCAGTTGGCGCATGGTGTCGAGGACAGCCTTGTGCTCAATCTTGGTGGTGATCAGGTGCTTGCCTTTGGTGGCATAGAAATGTGCCGCACCCTTGATTGCCAGGTTGTCGGACTCGGTGGCGCCGGAAGTCCAGACGATCTCACGCGGATCGGCGTTGACCAGATCGGCCACCTGACGACGGGCGTTTTCGACGGACTCTTCAGCTTTCCAGCCGAACACGTGGGAACGGGACGCCGGGTTACCGAAGTTTCCGTCGACCAGCAGGCATTCACTCATCTTTTGCGCGACACGCGGATCAACCGGGGTAGTCGCAGAGTAATCAAGGTAAATCGGCAATTTCATGGACTATCTCCTAAATCAGGCTGGCTGGCGTGCCGCTTAGCTCTGTGGCTGTCATTCGACGGCGGACGCTTCAATCTTGTCCAGGCGTGGCGCCTTGCTGTTGCAACGGCGTTGGTCCTGACGCTGGGCTACTTCTTGCACCTCACGGCGAGTCACAAGGTCAGCCAAGCTGATACCGCTGAGAAATTCGTGGATCTGCAGGCTCAGGTCGCACCACAAGTGGTGAGTCAGGCACGTGTCACCGGAATGACAATCGCCCTGGCCCTGGCATTTGGTTGCATCGACCGATTCGTTCACCGCATCGATCACCTGGGCGACCTGGATGCCCTGCATGTCGCGGGACAATTGGTAACCACCGCCCGGACCGCGGACGCTGGACACCAGATTGCTGCGGCGCAATTTGGCAAAAAGCTGTTCGAGGTAGGACAGGGAGATGCCTTGGCGCTCGGAGATATCGGCCAGGGACACGGGCCCGTGCTGCGCGTGCAACGCCAGGTCGAGCATGGCGGTCACGGCGTATCGGCCTTTTGTAGTCAGTCGCATGGACAATTACCACGGAGTTCGGAATGGGGCGAGTATGCAATTCCCGAGTATTTAAGTCAACTATAAGACCTAGTACTTTAGTCAGGTTTACCCGCAAAAGAGCGGGCGCATCATAGCAAAGGCTGGACATGTACAGCCAGCAGTACCGAGTTATCGTTCTTCGCGAGCAGGCTCGCTCTCACACTTGAAATGCAAGCCAATGTGGGAGCGAGCCTGCTCACGAAGGGATCGACGCGGCTTAGCTGGCCTGGCTCTGATCCTTATCCTTCACACAAGCGAAGTCTTCTTCGCGAAGCTCAGGCAGATCTTTCGCACAGTAATTACTGCCCAGGTCCTTCAACGCCCCGCACATCCCCTCCAGACGCCCGTCGACCGCTTGCAGATGGTCAAGCAACTGGTTGATGGCTCGCGCCACCGGGTCCGGCATGTCCTCAGTCACGCCGTAGGCATCAAAACCGATTTTCTCAGCCATGGCCTTGCGCTTGGCGTCCTGCTCCTCGTCAGACTTGACGATGATCCGCCCCGGAATACCCACCACCGTGGCACCCGGCGGCACTTCCTTGGTCACCACGGCGTTGGAGCCGACCTTGGCACCCGCCCCCACAGTGAACGGGCCAAGCACCTTGGCGCCGGCACCCACCACCACACCATCACCCAGCGTCGGGTGGCGCTTGCCTTTATTCCAGCTGGTGCCACCCAGGGTCACGCCCTGATAAATGGTCACGTCATCGCCGATTTCAGCCGTTTCACCGATGACGATGCCCATGCCGTGGTCAATAAAGAAGCGACGACCTACCTTGGCGCCCGGGTGGATCTCGATCCCGGTCAACCAGCGACCGAAGTTCGATACCAGCCGCGCCAGCCATTTCAGGTCCGCGCGCCACAGCATTGCCGACAAACGGTGAATCCAGATGGCGTGCATGCCCGGGTAGCAAGTCAGGACTTCAAAAGCGTTACGCGCCGCCGGGTCTCGATGGAATACGCTTTGGATATCTTCACGCAAACGCTCAAACATCATTAATCCTTCCGCTTTAGAAGCTCACCACGGGCCGCTTTTTGGGTTTCCGTGAGGATGCCACGCAATATATTCATTTCCGCCCGGCTGACCGAGCTGCGTCCGTACAACCGGCGCAGGCGCGCCATCAAGTGCCGTGGCTTTTCCGGATCGAGGAATTCAATGGCCACCAGGGTTTGCTCCAGGTGCTCATAGAATCGCTCAAGCTCATCCATGGTCGCCAGCTCAGCGCTTTTGACCGATGCCACTTCTTCCTTCTCGACCTTGCTCGGCTGACCTTGGGCCGCCAACCAGGACATGCGCACTTCATAACTCAACACCTGCACCGCTGCCCCAAGATTCAGCGAGCTGAATTCAGGGTCTGATGGGATGTGCACGTGATAATGACATCGCTGCAGCTCTTCGTTGGTCAGGCCGGAGTCTTCACGACCGAACACCAGGGCGATCTGGGCGCCCTGCCCGGCTTCCTCGACCACTTTCGTTCCGCATTCGCGGGGATCGAGCAACGGCCAGGGGATCCGCCGGTCGCGGGCGCTGGTGCCGAGCACCAGATTGCAGCCGACCAAGGCCTCTTCCAAAGTGGCGACGACTTGCGCGTTTTCAAGGATGTCACCAGCACCGGAAGCACGGGCATCGGCTTCGTGATGCGGGAACACACGAGGCTCGACCAGCACCAGCCGCGACAGCCCCATGTTCTTCATGGCACGCGCAGCCCCGCCGATATTGCCCGGATGGCTGGTATTGACCAGGACGACACGAATGTTTTGCAGCAAGGGAGGCGCTCTCGAACACAATAATCGGGAGCGGAATCTTACAGCGAGAGCTACCGTTAAGCCATGAAAGCGAACGTCGTCCTTCTCCTGTAGAAACTTTCTGATAGAATGCCCGGCTTTCTTTAACAACCTTAGGTGACACATCCATGCAGCCCATGCTGAATATCGCGCTGCGCGCCGCCCGCAGCGCCAGTGAATTGATCTTCCGCTCCATCGAGCGCCTGGATACCATCAAGGTCGACGAAAAAGACGCCAAGGATTACGTATCCGAGGTGGATCGCGCCGCTGAACAGAAAATAATCGACGCGCTGCGCAAGGCTTACCCGAACCACTCGATCCTGGGTGAAGAGACTGGCCTGCACGCCGGCTCCGGCATCGAAGGCGAAGAGTACCTGTGGATCATCGATCCGCTGGACGGCACCACCAACTTCCTGCGCGGCATTCCTCACTTCGCTGTCAGCATCGCCTGCAAATACCGTGGTCGTCTTGAGCACGCTGTTGTTCTGGACCCGGTTCGCCAGGAAGAATTCACCGCCAGCCGTGGTCGCGGCGCTCAACTGAATGGTCGTCGCCTGCGCGTCAGCGGTCGCACCAGCCTCGACGGCGCCCTGCTGGGTACCGGCTTCCCGTTCCGTGACGACCAGATGGACAACCTCGACAACTACCTGGGCATGTTCCGCGCCCTGGTTGGCCAGACTGCCGGCATCCGCCGCGCTGGCTCCGCGAGCCTGGACCTGGCCTACGTGGCTGCCGGCCGTTTCGACGCGTTCTGGGAGTCAGGCCTGTCCGAGTGGGACATGGCTGCAGGCGCCCTGCTGATTCAAGAAGCAGGCGGCCTGGTGAGCGACTTCACCGGTGGTCACGACTTCCTTGAAAAAGGCCACGTCGTTGCCGGTAACACCAAGTGCTTCAAGGCAGTCCTGACGGCGATCCAGCCGCATCTGCCAGCCTCGCTGAAGCGCTAAGCTTCCAGCGACAAAAGAGCACCCTTCGGGGTGCTTTTTTTATGCCTGGAATTCAACCTTGAAAACACAATAGATCCCTGTGGGAGCGGGCTTGCCCGCGATAGCGGTGGATCAGTCGCCGCATATGGCGCAAGTGACACCGTCATCGCGGGCAAGCCCGCTCCCACAGGTTTCAGCGGCGCTTACAAATCGCCATTTCAGGCACAAAAAAGCACCCCGAAGGGTGCTTCTTTTTAAGCGGTGCTCATTACTGAGCCGGTTCGTTCTGCGACAGGATCAACTTGCCTTCCTTGTCGACCGGAATCTGGTTACCCGGATCGCGATCCATCCGCACTTTGCCTTCCTTGCCCTCCAGCGAGTACCGAACGTCGTAACCCACGACCTTATCACTGATGTCGTTCACCGTGTTACAGCGGGTCTGGGTCGTGGTGTAGGTGTCACGCTCCTGCATGCCTTCCTGAACCTTGTTACCGGCATAACCACCGCCGACCGCGCCTGCAACCGTGGCAATCTTCTTGCCGGTGCCGCCGCCGATCTGGTTACCCAGCAAACCGCCTGCCAGCGCACCTACCACTGTACCGGCGATTTGATGTTGATCCTTCACCGGCGCCTGCCGAGTGACAGTTACATCCTTGCACACTTCACGTGGAGTCTTGATTTGTGTCTTGACCGGCTCAACGGCGAGCACTTGCGCGTACTCGGGACCGTTATCTTTAACCAGGCTGTAGGTGGCCACAGCACCCCCGGCAGTCACACCGACAGCACCCAATACCGCACCAACCAGCATCGACTTGTTCACATGAACCTCCTGACCATCACCCGCGGAACATGTCCGCGCTTCTCCCAGCCTTGGAGCATAAAAAAAGGCGCGAGTTCAACTCGCGCCTTTTTGGACTACATCGCTTAAGGAAACTTCCTTCAAGGACGGTCGTCGACTTCCTTCTCGGTATTCGCCGGAGGAATAAGGTCTTCAGTGCTCAGGTTCAGCCAGATCAGCACCACGTTCGCGATGTAGATCGACGAGTAAGTACCCGCCAGAACACCGATGAACAAGGCGATGGAGAAGCCGAACAGGTTGTCGCCACCAAAGAACAACAGTGCCGCGATCGCCAGCAACGTGGAGATCGAGGTCGCCATGGTCCGCAGCAGGGTTTGCGTGGTCGAGATGTTGATGTTCTCGATCAGGCTGGCCTTGCGCAGCACCCGGAAGTTCTCACGAACCCGGTCGAATACCACGATGGTGTCGTTGAGCGAGTAACCGATGATCGCCAGTACCGCCGCCAGCACCGTCAGGTCGAAGGTGATCTGGAAGAACGACAGGATACCGATGGTCACGATCACGTCGTGGATCAGGGAGACGATGGCACCGACCGCAAACTTCCACTGAAAGCGGAAAGCCAGGTAGATCAGGATGCCGCCCAGCGCCATCAACATGCCGAGGCCGCCCTGGTCGCGCAGCTCCTCACCCACCTGCGGGCCCACGAACTCAACGCGCTTGACCGTCGCCGGGTTCTCGCCGCCCACCTTCTGCAAGGCCTCGGCTACCTGATGACCCAGTTGCGGGTCTTCGCCTGGCATACGCACCAGCAGATCGGTGGTCGCACCGAAGTTTTGCACGATGGCTTCGTGATAGCCGGCGGTTACCAGCTGCTCACGCACCTTGGTGACATCGGCCGGACGCTCGTAGGTCAGCTCGATGAGCGTACCGCCGGTGAAGTCCAGGCCCCAGTTCATGCCCTTGGTGGCGACGCTGAACAAGGCCAGCACCGTAAGGAACAATGTGACGCCGAACGCAACGTTGCGAACGCCCATGAAGTTGATTGTACGTAACATGGCAGCCCCTTAAATCCACAACTTCTTGAAGTCACGACCGCCGAAGATCAGGTTGACCATCGCGCGGGTCACCATGATGGCCGTGAACATCGAGGTAAAGATCCCGAGGGACATGGTCACTGCGAACCCCTTCACCGGGCCGGTGCCCATGGCAAAGAGGATGCCGCCGACCAACAAGGTTGTCAGGTTGGCGTCGAGAATCGCGGTGAATGCCCGGCCGAAGCCTTCGTTGATTGCCCGCTGGATGGTCATGCCCGCAGCGATCTCTTCACGAATCCGCGAGAAGATCAGCACGTTGGCGTCGACCGCCATACCCATGGTCAATACGATACCGGCGATACCCGGCAGGGTCAGCGTTGCCCCCAGCAGCGACATCAAGGCCAGCAGCATCACCATGTTCACCGCCAGTGCGACGGTGGCGATGATGCCGAAGAAGCGATAGATGGCGATGATGAACAGCGAGACGAACAGCATGCCCCACAGCGATGCATCGATACCCTTGGTGATGTTGTCCGCACCCAGGCTCGGACCGATGGTGCGCTCTTCAGCGAAGTACATCGGTGCGGCCAGACCACCGGCACGCAGCAGCAGCGCCAGTTCGGACGATTCGCCCTGGCCGTTCAGGCCGGTGATGCGGAACTGAGCACCCAGTGGCGACTGGATGGTCGCCAGGCTGATGATCTTCTTCTCTTCCTTGAAAGTCTGAACCGGCACGTCTTTCTCGACGCCGTTGACCACTTGCTTGGTGTAAGTGGTCACCGGACGCTGCTCGATGAAGATCACCGCCATGCTGCGACCAACGTTCGAACGGGTCGCACGGCTCATCAGCTCACCGCCGTGACCATCCAGACGAATGTTCACTTCCGGCCTGCCGTGCTCGTCGAAGCCAGCCTTGGCGTCGGTGACCTGGTCACCGGTGATGATCAGGCCACGCTCGATCTGCGCCGAACGATTGCCCTCGCGGAACTCGAAGGTTTCGGAAGTGGCTTTCGAAGCGCCAGGCTCAGCCGCCAGACGGAACTCAAGGTTGGCCGTCTTGCCGAGAATACGCTTGGCTTCGGCGGTATCCTGCACGCCCGGCAGCTCAACCACGATGCGGTTGGCGCCCTGACGCTGGACGATCGGTTCGGCAACACCCAGCTCGTTGACGCGGTTACGTACCGTGGTCAAGTTCTGCTTGATGGAGTATTCGCGGATTTCCGCCAGCTTGGCCGGGGTCATCGCCAGACGTAGTACCGGTTGGCCATTGAGGTCGGCCGGAACAATGTCGAAATCGTTGAAATTCTTGCGGATCAGGCTGCGGGCCTGTTCGCGGGCAGCTTCATCAGTGAAGCCCAGCTGAATGGCGCCATCGAGCTGCGGCAGGCTGCGATAGCGCAGTTTCTCTTTACGCAGCAGGCTCTTGACGTCGCCTTCGTAGACTTTCAGGCGTGCGTCGAGGGCTTTGTCCATGTCCACTTCCAGCAGGAAGTGCACACCACCGGACAAGTCCAGACCCAGCTTCATCGGGTGCGCAGCGAGGTTGCGCAGCCATTGCGGGGTGGTTTGTGCCAGGTTCAGCGCGACGACGTAGTCATCACCCAATGCCTTGCGCACGACGTCTTTGGCCGGCAACTGGTCTTCAGCCTTGGTCAGGCGAATCAGACCACCCTTGCCGCCCTCTGCCAGCGTGGCAGCCTTGACGTTGATCCCGGATTCCTTGAGCGCAGCGCTCACACGATCCAGATCAGCCTGATTGACCTGCAGCGCAGTGCTTGCACCGCTGACCTGAATGGCCGGGTCATCAGGATAAAGATTGGGAGCGGAATAAATCAGACCGACCGCCAGCACCGCCAGGATCAGAATGTATTTCCACAGAGGATATTTGTTCAGCATCACGCCGCCCGTTTATGACGCGGGGCGCCTTGCGCGCCCCGTCGATTGAATATGAAGTTGAAACTTAGATCGCTTTGAGCGTGCCTTTTGGCAGCGTGGCGGCGATGGCGCCTTTCTGGAATTTCATTTCGACGGTGTCGGAAACTTCCAGAACAACGAAATCGTCAGCCACTTTGGTGATCTTGCCAGCGATGCCGCCAGTGGTCACAACTTCGTCGCCTTTCTGCAGGCTGCTCAGCAGGTTCTTCTGCTCTTTGGCGCGCTTGGCCTGTGGACGCCAGATCATCAGGTAGAAGATGACCAGGAAGCCGACCAGGAAAATCCACTCGAAACCGCCACCCATTGGGCTCGCAGCAGCAGGTGCGGCAGCGTCAGCCATGGCATTAGAGATAAAAAAGCTCATTTAGCACTCCAGTTGCAAATGTTGAATCTTGGGGTCAGGAAACTCAGTCCAAAGGCGGAACAGGTAACCCGCGTTTGGCGTAGAAGGCATCGACAAAGGCGGCCAATGTACCCTGTTGAATAGCCTCGCGCAAACCAGCCATAAGCACTTGATAATGACGCAAGTTATGGATGGTATTGAGCATGCTTCCCAGCATTTCGCCGCACTTGTCCAGGTGATGCAGATAAGCGCGGGAGAAGTTCTGGCAGGTATAGCAATCGCAGGTCGGATCGAGCGGCGAATCATCATGGCGATGGAACGCGTTTCGGATCTTCAGCACGCCAGTATCAATGAACAGATGCCCATTGCGGGCATTACGGGTTGGCATCACGCAATCGAACATGTCCACACCGCGGCGCACACCCTCAACCAAGTCTTCGGGTTTGCCAACGCCCATAAGGTAACGAGGTTTGTCAGCCGGCATCATGCCCGGCAGATAATCCAGCACCTTGATCATTTCGTGCTTGGGCTCGCCTACCGACAGACCGCCGATGGCCAGGCCGTCGAAGCCGATCTTGTCCAGGCCTTCCAGGGAGCGCATGCGCAGGTCCTGGTGCATGCCGCCCTGGACGATACCGAACAGCGCCGCCGTGTTGTCGCCATGGGCTTCTTTCGAACGCTTGGCCCAACGCAGGGACAACTCCATGGAAATGCGGGCGACGTCTTCATCAGCCGGGTACGGCGTGCATTCGTCGAAAATCATCACGATGTCGGAGCCCAGGTCACGCTGGACCTGCATCGACTCTTCCGGGCCCATGAACACCTTGGCGCCGTCGACCGGGGAAGCGAAGGTCACGCCCTCCTCCTTGATCTTGCGCATGGCGCCCAGGCTGAACACCTGGAAGCCGCCGGAGTCGGTCAGGATCGGGCCTTTCCACTGCATGAAATCGTGCAGGTCGCCGTGCTTCTTGATCACTTCCGTGCCCGGGCGCAGCCACAGGTGGAAGGTGTTACCCAGAATGATCTCAGCGCCGGTCGCCTCGATATCCCGTGGCAGCATGCCCTTGACCGTGCCGTACGTGCCCACCGGCATGAAGGCCGGGGTCTCGACGGTACCGCGCGGGAAGGTCAAACGACCGCGACGAGCCTTGCCATCAGTGGCCAGCAGCTCGAAAGACATACGACAGGTGCGACTCATACAGTTTCCTCGGGGCCCGATTCTTTAGGGGCAGTCGGCGCAGGATTACGCGTGATGAACATCGCATCACCGTAGCTGAAAAAGCGGTACCCGTTGTCGACCGCGGCCTTGTAGGCAGCCATGGTTTCCGGATAACCGGCGAACGCCGAAACCAGCATCAACAGCGTGGATTCGGGCAAATGGAAATTGGTGACCAGGGCATCGACCACATGGAACGGCCGGCCAGGGTAAATGAAAATGTCTGTATCGCCGCTGAACGGCTTGAGCACGCCATCGCGCGCGGCGCTTTCCAGGGAACGCACGCTGGTGGTCCCCACCGCCACCACGCGACCACCGCGAGCGCGACACGCAGCCACGGCGTCGACCACGTCCTGGCCGACTTCCAGCCATTCGGTGTGCATGTGGTGGTCTTCGAGCTTCTCCACGCGCACCGGCTGGAACGTGCCAGCGCCGACGTGCAGGGTCACGAACGCCGTCTCGATGCCCTTGGCGGCAATCGCCTCCAGCAACGGCTGATCGAAATGCAGCCCCGCCGTCGGCGCCGCCACCGCGCCCAGGCGCTGGGCGTACACGGTCTGATAACGCTCGCGGTCCGAGCCTTCATCCGGGCGGTCTATATAAGGAGGCAGCGGCATGTGCCCGACACGGTCGAGCAGCGGCAACACCTCTTCGGCAAAGCCCAGTTCGAACAACGCATCGTGGCGCGCCAGCATCTCAGCCTCGCCACCGCCGTCGATAAGGATCTTCGACCCCGGCTTGGGCGACTTGCTGGAGCGCACATGAGCCAGCACGCGATGACTGTCCAGCACCCGCTCCACCAGGATTTCCAGCTTGCCGCCGGAAGCCTTCTGGCCAAACAGCCGCGCCGGAATCACCCGGGTATTGTTGAACACCATCAAATCGCCGGGGCGCAAATGCTCCAGCAAATCAGTGAATTGACGGTGTGCCAAAGCGCCGCTGACCCCATCCAGGGTCAACAGGCGACTATTGCGACGCTCGGCCAAAGGATGGCGGGCAATCAGCGAATCTGGGAGTTCGAAAGTAAAGTCAGCAACGCGCATGATGGGGTTCGTCTAGCAGGGGCCGGAAGTCTAGCCGAAATAGTGAAAATTCTCTATGTACCTGATTGACCGACGGTAATCTCATCTCTATACTTCGCCGCCATTGAGCCCTGATGGCGGAATTGGTAGACGCGGCGGATTCAAAATCCGTTTTCGAAAGGAGTGGGAGTTCGAGTCTCCCTCGGGGCACCAAAATTAAGAAAGGTCTTGCTTAGCAAGGCCTTTTTTTTCGCCTGCGATAAAGTGGCTGACACCCCACCCACCTGTAGGAGCCGGCTTGCTGGCGATGCTTTTGATCCTGCTCTTATCTTCCCGCCACCCGCACTACTGGAACATTTCACAAGGATTCCCCCCATGGAATTACACCTGGAAACCGTCGCCCTCTTCTCCCTCAAACTGGCTTATGAAACGGAAGGTTCAAGCCCGATTTTGCGGGATGATCTGGTCATGGGTGACTACCAGCGGGATGTGTTTGAGTTGCTGGTGCGGCGGGGGGATGTTGAGGCGATTCAGGTGAAGGTGGGTGAGTGTGTGGGGTTGGCGTTGGAGGCTGTTGGGGGTGTGGATAGGCCGTTGGGGCGGGAGTTGGGGAGATTGGCGGGGGAATTTGCCGGGATTCAGACGGTGGAACAGCTTGATGCCCCGCTCATCGCGCTCAAGGATTATCTGAAAGATATTCAGTGAATGACGGTGTGACCAAAAAAAGCGGGAACGCCCGTAGCAGGGCTGAAATTGGGGGGTGTCCTGTTCATCCGATAATAAATCTGTCCCCTTTTCCGTGCAGGCACTACTCGACGTAGGCGGCAGGCTCTATGCCGCTACCCGCATGATCCAGCGGGATCCGGTGTCGCTGTTTAAGCTCGATATCCCTGAACAGGGCGAAAACTTTGGCAGCTGGAGGTGGGGAGACTTGGCAGACCGCGCCAGCGAATACCGCGTGCAAGACGTGCTCGCAATGTAACTGTTGATTACCCTGAAACGGCCCGCTTTCGCGGGCTGTTTAGATTACGCCAAGGAACGAAGCCATGAACGCGGCAACACAAAACAGCTCATCCCTATCCGAAACGCTGCAAGCGAGAAAAGCCTACCTAACCGCACTACTCAAGATCGTGGATACCAAGACCGGAAAAAGCACAGCAACGCAGAAGCTCACCATCACCGCGATCAAGGCAGAAATGGGGCTAATCGAGCATAAACTGAAAAAAAAGTGATGAGGATAAGCAAAGCTCGCGAAAGCTTCCGTTACATGGAAATCGGCAGGCAGTTCCCGGCCAAAAGCAGTCGACCATGACCGACAGCAATCGGCCCAGAAGCGAACGCGCACCGCCGCTGAGATGCGGCCACCCAAAACGGCCGTGGACAGCTTGGTGGCAAATTGGTAGCTTAAAGTGGCCCGTGCTGAACATTGAAAGGATATCGAATGTCTCTAAAAGATTTATTAGAGCGAGGCTATTTCCCGAAAGAGTTACCTAGCCCTCCGTTCACCACGACGCCCTTTGCAAATATTGTTACTGCACCGACCGGCTCACTTCCTGCAGATTTCGCGAATGGAGCGGATCCAAAGTACAAGCAGCTGCCGACATCAAAAATCGCTAGATACTCTCACGCCCGTGGCGGGCTATTACGACGCAAACTGGGAATATGTAATCCACTACACTACTATCTCCTCGCCAAGGAAATAATTGATAACTGGGCAATTATATCCCCCATGGTTTCTGGAACTGCCATTGCTGCAACTGCACCAGAATTAAAAAGCTTGGGTCGGGCAATCGAAGGGCGGCACTCCCAGGGTGCGCGGGCAATGCTTGCACAAAAGAATCGTTTGGGTAGAAGATTTTTATTAGAGACGGATATCAGTCGCTTCTATAGTAGCATCTACACTCATTCGATACCTTGGGCTCTCCATACGAAGGCTGCCGCCAAGATCAATCGCAGCCGAACGACTTTACTCGGAAACAATCTAGATTACCTTGTGAGAATGGGGCAGGATGGACAAACTATCGGAATCCCTATTGGCCCTGACACATCACTGGTTTTAGCAGAGCTTCTTATGCAGCGATGCGATGCTGAATTAATCGCAAGAGTTCCGAAGCTAAAAGGACACCGATTCATTGATGATTATGAGTTAAGCTTCTATACCAGAACGGAAGCTGAAGATGCATTTCATTTACTTGAAAGAGCGTTGAGCAATTATGAACTGGCTTTAAACCCAAAGAAAACTAAGGTTCTTGAGTTACCTTTACAATTTGAGGCGTCATGGGTTACCGAACTTCGAAGTCATAATATTCGGACATCAGCATCTGGCCAGGCAGTGGACATGGAAGCGCTTATAAATAAGGCCTTTCATTTGCATAAGCTATTCCCAGGTGAAGCAGTCTTAAGTTACGCAATCGCAAAACTTAGAGTGGTTGCACTACTTCCGGACAACTGGGAATTATTTCAGCGACTGTTGCTTCTTTGTGTAACGCCAGAGCCAGCGACATTTCCCTATGCCATTGATCTAATTATCAAATGGGTAAACGCCGGCTTTGCTTCGGCAATTCCAGAATTACATGAGGTCGTAAACTCGATAATTACTACTCACGCGCCATTAGCGCATTCCAGCGAGGTTTCACATGCGCTGTGGGCGAGTATCGCCCTCGGAGTCACACTCACGACTGAGGCCGTGACCGCACTGTCGATGGCAGATGACTCGGTGGTGGCGCTGATGGCGCTAGATTGTGAGAGTAGAGGACTTATGTCGGCAGTGCTCGACAAGTCCAATTGGCAAACCCATATGACCTCGGCTGGACTATATGAAGAACACTGGCTTTTATCCTATGAGGCTAATATTAAAGGGTGGCTGCCTTCAGTAGGTGGAGGTGATCATGTTGCAGACGATCCCAATTTCGGATTCTTAAAGGCATCTGGTGTCTATTTCTACGACACGGCCCCTTTGGTCGCGTTTCCTATTCCGGCTCCGACACTACCAACTCAAATATCTACATCTACAGCACACTCGCATTGAGTGCGAACAATGACGATATGTAATCCCTCATTGGGTTGTCGACTAATCCAGCTCAACTATTATGGCTTACTCAAGTAGCTAATGGTTTAAGATAAGGAGTCAAAACACACGTAACCCCCAGCATATCCAAAATAAACAAAATTTGAAACGTAATGAATGAGACTGGAACAATATATGGTATAGCATAAATAGTGCCCGCGCGAATTCGCTGATATCCTCTCGAGATACCAGTTATATGATAATCATCCTTCATCTCAAGTGAGGCTAGTGAAAAATCCACCCGGGTATGATTTTCAGAGTCAGTAGATGTGAGATTATACCGATCATGAAATTTGTCGAGTGGAATGCTTATGCCGCTTAACTTTGACTGCTTTATCTCTGTCCTGAGCTCTCGAATCAATTCTTTTATCTTGTCCCCACACTCATTTAAAGTTTGAGAGCGAACTTCATATCTAGCAGTAGAATTTATGACCGAATAAACTAAAACCGCTACTGCGAGAAAAATCTGCAGCATGTTCAAAACCTTGGAGCTGAATGCAATACTCACATCTGAATTCTGCACCAAGGGTATAAAAATCAAGCCTAACGACAGCATGGTAGTAGTAAAAAACGAAAAATTACTTTGCCTTTTTAAGCGCACAGAAGCATTGAATCTGCATCTAGCGGTCACGCGCATGCTGTTCAAAAGCTTCTCCGCAGGATCATCTATATTTTTTTCTATAGGGCCCAGGCTAAAGACCCAGGACAAGATAGCAGCCGCCGCTCCCCTAACGCTTTTTAAACTCATGAAGATCTTCTTTATTAGATTAATCGATTGTTAATGATTAGTTATGCTTGATTTGGCATGAAACGCTAATCCCCCTCTCAAGCGAAGATAACACAGTCACTCCTGTGATAAATATCAAAAAGCCATCAATCTATCAAAGCTGCCTTTTAGGTCAACAATTATCGAGGTTGCGGAACCCCGCCGGGAAATTGGGCAACGCCTCACTTCCCTGAAGAGATAAAAAACCGCGCAGATCATTAATCTAAGGGATTTTTGAGAGTGGAGGCCGAGGTCGGAATTGAACCGGCGTAGGTGGTTGCAACCCTCTGAATCGGACATTCTCGTAGCTACCTTGAGCAACAATTTTTGCCCAATTTATCCCAAGGCCGAGCGGCAGTTATGGGTCGGTTGCCGTCCTTCGCGACAGACAAAAAACGGCAGAAATCAGCCGCTCGCAACTTACCGCTATTGGCTGATTTCTGCCGTTCGTAAAGGACAGCAAACGACCACAAATGGTCACTTAGTTTGACCGATTACGCCCTTTAGCAGCCATCTGAGCGAACCCCATAGTTCGGCACAGAAATAATTTATTCAACTACACAAAAGAACAAATAAACATTCGGCTGTTAATCGGGATCGATCAAAGCACCGAAAGCATGCATGGCTTTCCTTCTAAGCTGAGCGTCGCAGAAATCTTCCATATCTAGTATTTTAATCAATGCATCGACCTGCTGCTCGCTGCGGTGTTCATATGACAAAACCAATTCGATTTGTTTGCTACTAAGGTACTGCGCTAAATATTGGTACGGATTCATATCGGGCTTAAAATGGGAAAGTATCATGTTCCACTTAAGCATCTGTCGCAGCCCCTCATGAATTCTCGTGTATTCAAAATAAGGTCGTAAAATCGAAGAGTATGTGTCGAGCAAGGCGCCTTTATGCCAGCGATAGTACTCTTGGACATGCTTTTTGTATTGGGCAAAAATTTGAAAAACGTCAACGCTACCTGATGCATCTTTGATATAAGTCTTAGCTTTAGCACTCCAGCCATCCCACGCTAGCAACTCTTCTTCGCTGACTCTGAAACTAGCTACCCGCAAGCCAGTTTGGAAATCGTAATTAATTTGCCAGTTTGCTTCTGCTATTCGCCAATGAGAACTAAAGTTGCGTAAATTTTGTAAAAAATCGTGCAAGCCAGGCGTAGAAAAGAACTTATTTCGATGCTCTACAAGACCGTCAACAGGCCATTTTGTACTAAATGCGCGAGCGATATCAACAACGGTCATAAGAGAAGAAGTACTATAGTAGAGTCTGCGCTTTACCTCCCTAACATACTCTTCTGCGTTTTTTTCATTTGTTTTGCTCCAAAACTCTATATCCTTGCTTCTTTCACTGAATACACTTATCTCATCTATTAGCTCTACAGTGCTCTTAGAGAACACCCAAATTGCTTCGTCAAGTTCATTAATACCGCGCCAGAGCCGACCTCCTTCCGTTTGATCGATTGACTTTTGCACTGTTTGGAAGTTAGAGGTCATAGCCTTTTGAATGTGCTGGCGCGTCCAAGGATGAGGAATGGTCTCAAGGTATCCGGTCATATACGCTCCAAAAAATCCAATCAAGATTTGGCTGGTATCTCGCGAGCATGCCACAAGATAAACAAGAGAGGGGAGTAAACGGAAGGTTTTAGGACGTGTTCACATCTTACCGCCCTATGAATCGATCCTGAATAAAGGTACTTTGAGCGGCCGCTTCTGGCCGAGAGCTAGCCGCCGTGAACAGCTGCTTCTGGCCAGAAGCGGTTCGTAGTCTGTTCAAGATGAACCACAGTTCTGAAGCTATACGCATCTAATTGGCCCAACTCATCAATTCGGCCAGCGAAGCAATCCTCCGCTATATAAGCCTCAAGTTTGGAGAGCCTTTCTTAACTGCAGACCTATTAGTTACATTTCCTGAAACCACTGACAACCTTGTCAACTGGAAGGTTAAAGCATTAATTTCATCTATGCTTACACTCAAGCTTTCTGCAATTTCACGACGACCTTGCTTTCGGTTTTGCAAAGCGTCTAACACTTTAGTGAGTAACTGCGATGTCTCTCGCTCCATCGGCTCTGGCTCATTAGCCCGATATCCACTTTTAGCGATATCTATACAAAGACTGCGGTAATTCCACTCACTGACCAACCCCAATGAATTAAAACGGTATGCCATAGCTGCAAGCGACACACCCCAATAATGCTTGAGCTTCATCAGATACTTAATAGAGTAAGTGGGTGGTTGATTAGCAGCCACACTCTCCTTAGGCATTAGAAAGGCTGCAGCAAATGCATCAGCCTGGCGCTCCATTTCAGGTCCGTGGGCTTGGCCGTGCTGCATGGTGTAAACGTCGCGCACCAAATGGCCTAGCTCATGTGCCGCGTCAAAGCGGCTCCGCTCCGCGGACTTGATGGTGTTAAGGAAAACAAATGGCTTGCCCTCATACCACGTACAGAAAGCATCAACCTCTCGGGTTTCTTCGGCCAGCGAAAAGACACGAATACCTTTCGACTCAAGCAAGTGAATCATATTGGGAATGGGTGCATTACCTAGTCCCCATACGCGACGGAGTGTGGCAGCTGCCTCTTCAGGCGCTAAATCGCTCAGGTCGGGTAACCCTGCCGAGGGAAGATTAAACCTTTCCTCTATCCAATGGTTGACTCTAAACGCGATGGCACCTGCTGCAAATGTGCAAGCTTTCAACGCATCAGTCATTTTTGAAAGTTTGCGAAAACTTACCGAATGTTCCATCAACTCTGGCATATCTTCATCAATGAAAAAAAACTGCTGAGGAAAGTTTAACAGTTTCGCGATTTTTTCCAAGGTCGCTGGCTCAGGATAAGAAGCACCACTTTCGTAGTTCTGTAGACTACGACTAGTGATACCTAACTCCTTTGCCAACTGAGCTTTAGTGAAGCGTCTTCTCACCCTGGCAAATGTGATCTGCTTGGGATTTATTTCGGACATAGCTACTTACTCACAACATGCCTATTTTAGGCTCTACTTCCACCGAAATCTGAGAACTTGATTCATCTTTACGAATGGTGAAATCATCGGGATTATTAGAAACACTTCCTAAGAGTATACGAACACCCCAGTTAGTAATTTTTTTATTACCGAACCCGGTTGGCAAAGACAACTCATATCGAATTTCCTTAATCACCTTATCATAGTGATAAAGCAACGCCCAGACTTGGGTTTCTCTCTGATGTTCCTTGGCGAACTGGAACGAGACACTATTGAATAGCTCTAACTGACGATTATTTTTATAAATAAAGCCCTCAGCAACCGCTCCTTTCTCAGCCTGGTTCGTCGGCTCATCAATTCCATTCTTGCCGGTTTCGCTGTTGCCAGTCATGACCACGATGGAAATGCTCCGATCAGGCGAGCTGATGAAAGGGCAGTTCTGCTGTTCATGGATATGCCAGTGAGCTGTCGCCAATAAAGTGCGTAGGTCTTCAACAGTCTTCAACCATTGCTGAACACCAGCCGCAGTCGGCGCGGACGCACGATTTGTCTCATTGCGTCCTCGGAGACCGCCAGTAATGGCATCACGGAGCAGGACTGGGCTCAAGTCAGAATGCAGCTCCCGCAAACGTACATCCACGTCCGCGGGCTCATCAATAATCGTCGCTCGCCGAGTGAAAGCGTTTGAGGCCGTCAGTTCAAATGTGCTCATCGCCGCTCCGTACTTGTTTCCGAATATGATCCCTCATGTTGAGGTATAAAAAGCGGAAACACAAGGACCGCTAGCTCAGAATACTTGGTAGTCCGCTCAAGGCCATTTACTGGCAAGATACCATCGTCCGCTTCCGCGATTGCTGCCTATCGGCGGCTCTCCCTCTGGCCAGTTTGGAGCGATCATAGCCGCCGATTGCGCACAGCAATCTAAGGGTAAAAATTGCTCTCCAGTCCCATATCAGTCCCATACGGCCATTTCTCGGACGCCAAAAACCAAAACACCCAACGTTTTCTATTAAAATCAGTGAGTTGCGTTTTCAGAGTGTGGCGATGCAGGAGAAACTCGACCCCCACGCAAACTTAACAATCGGTTTATCGGCACTCTGATGCAACAGGCCGCTATTGGCCGTGGTTAATCCTGAGGGCTCTCAGCGGGGGGCTGTTGTGTACTGAGTTGCTCGGTGATGAGCTTGGACAACAGCTCATGCAGTGGGCTTAGGTCAAGCGGACCTTGGGTCAGAGACTCGTCTACACGCTGGAGTGCAACAACGTATTCATCCCGGTCGCGACAAATCAGCTCAGGAAGGATCGTAGTTCCTGGTAGCCAGCTACCGGACTTTACACACAGCACGAAATAGCAGGCAGCCCTAGCAGTTCGACCGTTGCCGTTGATGAACGGGTGAATGTGGTTCAGTCGCCAGAGCACGTATGCCGACAGTGCCACTGGGTCGGATTGCTCCCAGTTTCTGTTCACCATATTCACAAGGTCATCCATGAGCGCCTCGACACGGTAGTGGTCTGGGGGCGTATGTTTGCCTACGTAGACTTGGCAAGGACGGTACTCGCCGGCATTCGTATGCAGGCAAGTAATCGCATGAAAGTTCAATGCCTTGATGATATGGGTCGACAAGAAGGGGCGCTGCGTAGCCAATGCAGCGCCGACTATGGACTTCAAAAAGTCGTACTGCCGATTGCCATTGGAGACTTCTAGCTCTTGATAAATAGGGTGTTGCTCGGTGCCTCCACATAGCTCGAATAGGATCAACGTTTCGCCCCTTGGACCCCTTCCTGCTCAAGGATCAGCTTGCGAACCTGCTCGCGGGTGACGCCGTTCTTCGAGCCCACAGACCCGTAGACGAACGATACACGCTGTTCCAATACTTCCTCGGCCGTCTGCTTATGTTGCGCGGCCCCTTTGAGCGCAAGCAACAAATCTGGACTTGTATTCAAATCCAAGAAATTCTTCGCCACGTTGACCTCCTTTGCGCTGGTTGACCTATGAATTCGACACCGGCGCACGCCAGATGTCCTCTTTATTTATCGATCCCGCTGATGAAGAGCGCAAGAAAATTTACGTTCCCGGCTCCAGGCACCGACGCGGGGGGGCGAATAGTCTGTGTTGCTGATTGTAGCCTGTTCTCACGCTTTCCCTCTGTGCGTTTAGTACCTACCGTCGAATCTGTAACCCCCAATGAGAAACGACAAGAGCCTGCATCGTTCCCTTGGCGACCCGCTGAAAATGACCGACTGCGACCTAAGGTTTACCCAAATTTGTAAACGCCGCTGTAACACCTATTTGGCATGTAACACCCAACGCACGTGAAAGATTAGCGGTGTGTAACGCCAATAAAACCCAATAAATTCAATTAGTTAATATCTATTGCAACACTTGTAACACCTGTAACACGTCTTTTCGAGCCCCACCCCCCATCGGAGAGAGCGCCGCCAGCGAAAGCAATACTGGCTTTGTTTCGCGCGCTGGGGCGCCAAATTCCAGCACGCCTGTGATTGTGCCGTCTGCCAACAAAGAATAGGGAGATGCATCGACCGGGCACTGACATTGCTGGGGACCCTGGGGATCTTCGATGGGTACGGGGTCGGAAACCCGCGTGATCGTGTTAGCGGAAAAGTGCACAGCTTAGTGAACAGGTGAACCCGGTGAACTGCTGTTCACCTGTGCATTTACCCTATCCCTTGGTAGCTCGCCGGGGCCCCTGGGCATTTCGAATGGGTACGGGGCAAAGAACCCGCAGCATCGTGTTAGTGACTGAGTTTTCTACGTTGGTTGACAGGTTGACGTGGTTGACACCATCCCCAAGGTTGACCGGGCTCAACCGTTCACTATCAACAACACAATTGCTCACCTTTACCGTTGCGGTAACGATGCCTTTTTCTCTTCAATATCCTTTCAATTTCAACGTCGAATTTTCAGTAAGCTCGGGGAACTGTCGCTACCAAGATCTCGCGGGTTTCCGTCCCCGTGTCTTAAGGAATACCTCAGGGTCCCCGGTGCTTTTGAGCAATGCCTCACAAACCTCACCTCGATGCTCATCAATATCACGTAACCGTGGTCGCGGCCGATACTGTCTCTATCATTTGCCTGCCCTAAACACACCAGCATCTGGTTAGTCAGCAGGCGTTACCTAAGTGGAGACACAGTGATGGGCCAAGTTAAAGAAGCAATGGACACCCTCACGGAAGGCGTTGGGCTGGCGAAAACGATTGCTCTGAAGGCAGCGAAGCGCCCATGGAGCAGAGTGATGCTTATGGCCTCGGTCGGTGTGCTTGTGATGGGCTCATATTGCTTCTACCTGACGTTGTTGGTCGGTGAGTTCGGCAAGAATACAGACGACTTCTTTGCCGAATATTTGGTGCAGCAACAAGATACCTTTGATCAGCGAGCACTGGACTACATCGAGATCTGCATAGATGCCCAGAAAAGTAATGACTCGAACAAGGACTACTACTGCCAGGACGCCACTGCCTTCTACAAGGACGCAATCACGGACTTACCCAATAACAGGATTGAAGAGAACATCCGACGCGCTGCCTATAGCGCAATGAAGGTCGAGTTGGGGGCCAAGCTCCGCGCGAGCGCTATGGAGCGCGCGATAAAGAAAAAGCCAAAACTTAATGACACCCTGAAATTTTTACTCAGCATCCAAGGGATGATTCTTTTCTGCACGATGGGTGCGATCGTCATGGGCGGTACTGCTTTTTACACCTATCGCTTGGCTCCGCCAGATCGATAGGCTAGCCAGCGAGCCGGAGCTTGTATCCCTCCTTGTATCCCAAACTGTATAATCAGCCTGCAAGCCACGTAATATATGGAACCCGAAAGTCTCCCTCGGGCACCAACATTAAGAAAGGTCTTGCTTAGCAAGGCCTTTTTTTTCGCCCGCAATAAAGCCCCTGACACCCCACACACCCTGTGGGAGCCAGCCTGCTGGCGATGCTTTCGCCCCTTGCCCTTTCACACCACCCGCACCGCCGGACCATTTCACAAGGATTCCCCCCATGGAATTACACCTGGAAACCGTCGCCCTCTTCTCCCTCAAACTGGCTTATGAAACGGAAGGTTCAAGCCCGATTTTGCGGGATGATCTGGTCATGGGTGATTACCAGCGGGATGTGTTTGAGTTGCTGGTGCGGCGGGGGGATGTTGAGACTATCCAGATCAAAGTGGATGAGTGTGTGGAATTGGCACTCGAAGCCATTGGTGGAGTGGATAAGCCGCTGGGGCGGGAGTTGCGGAGGTTGGCGGCTGAATTTTCCAGTATCAAGACGATGGAGCAGATTGATGCCCCGCTCATTGCGCTTAAGGATTATTTGAAAGACATTCAGTGAATGATCGGGCCGGGAGCAAGCTTGGTGCCCCAACGAAAGGCTTTTTCGGTATCACAAGGACGTATCAATGAATCGCCCCGGATTCTCTAGACACCTTGCAAGCTCATTGCGTAACGTTTTTCAAACTCTACCGGTGACAGCTGATTGTTGAAACCATGGCGGCGTTTTGGGTTGTAGAACATCTCGATGTAATCGAACACATCACTACGAGCATCTTGCCGTGAGGTGTAGATTTTCCGCTTGATTCGTTCCCGTTTCAGAAGCTGGAAAAAGCTCTCAGCCACGGCGTTGTCATGACAATTGCCTCGGCGGCTCATGCTGGCAACCAAATTGTTTGCCTTCAAAAAACTGCGCCAATCGGAGCTGCTGTACTGGCTGCCCTGGTCGGAGTGAACCATCACCTCTTGTTTCGGTTTTCGCCTCCAAACCGCCATCAATAACGCATCAATGGCCAAATCACTGGTCATCTGCGACTTCATTGACCAGCCAACGACCTGACGAGAAAACAGATCCAGCACCACCGCCAAATACAGCCAGCCTTCATACGTACGAATGTAAGTGATGTCGGTGACCCAAACTTTGTTGGGTTCTACGACATCGAACTGGCGCTTCAGTAAATTGGGTGAGGCGACCGCTGGCTTACCGCCGTATTTGCCAGGACGGCGTCGATACCCTGTCTGAGAGCGCAGACCTTCAAGACGCATCAGCCTCGCCACACGATGCCGACCACAATCCTCACCGACTTCGCGCAGATCGTCATGGACTTTGCGATAGCCATAAACGCCACCGCTCTCCAGCCAGGAATGCTTGATCAAACCCAGCAGTCGCTGGTCGTCTTTGGCGCGTACAGATTGCGGCTCAGACAGCCAGGCGTAATAACCGCTGGGATGGACTTTCAGCGTCAGGCAAAGCCGTCGAATCGAATAGTCGCCCGCTCGCTGCTTGATAAAGGCGTACTTCAACCGCACTCCTTGGCAAAGTACGCGGCGGCCTTTTTTAAGATGTCTCGCTCTTCGGTGACCCGCTTGAGTTCGGCTCGCAGACGACGCAGTTCAGCGTGCTGATCATCGTCTTGCTGCCGTTCTGCCTGAGGTTTGCTGTAGCGCTTTATCCAGGCATAGAGGCTATGCGTCGACACGCCAAGACGCGCCGCCACATCAGCGACAGGCAACTTCTTCTCGGTCACTTGATTGACCGCTTGGATTTTGAATTCTTCGGGATAACGTGGGTTGCTCATGGCACCTCCTGATTGGCCTTAGTTTAAGGCATGGAGGTGTCTACGAAACCCGGGGCGATTCATCCCCCATTGCCTCTCCCTCCTCGGAGGTGGCCAATGACCGACCAAACTGAACTCAAAACCATCGGCCTTACACCCGCGATCTACTGCGCGGATCAAGCGCTGTTTCATGTCACTCGCGGGGTTCCTCTGGGTGATGCGTTGTCCATGGACTCCGACTTTCTGTTTCTGGCCAAGACGCTCACTGAAGATGCTGCTTATGCCAGAGACTCTGACCGTCACGCCTGGGCTGCGCATTATCTGACTTCGATGAGCAAGGCGTTGGTGGATGATGCGGTGAAGGTGCTGACGCGGGATCGGGCTTTTGTGTCGGTGTCCAAGCGGGCGGGGGCTAAGGCTGAGGGTTAGTGGTTGAGGCCTGTGGGGGTGGTTTGTGAGGGTGGTGGCTGATTCGGTATTTGTGTTGGCTGAGTGGGCGCTATCGCTGGCAAGCCAGCTCCTACAGGGTATTGCGCCTCTGGGTGTGAGTGGACTCCCACAAGCTCTTGGGATAATGGCGATGAAAATTTTGGCAGGTAAAACCGGGGCACCACGCACCCCGGTTAAACGCCCTGATCGTCGCGTTCCCGTCAAAAATGCACCTTCAGCAAAAGGCTCAGCGCGTTCTGGTCTGTTTCAAATCCTGAAGTGTCTTCAATCCCGTATTTATTCGACCAGTAATCCCACTCAAGCCCCGCATAAAACTGCTTCTGCCGTTGCCCCAGCGCCTTGCCCACGTCGTATTTGATCTGCGGGTTGAAGTGCAAGCTCTTGGCCACGTAGTTGGAGGTGCCTTTGTTGCCGACGTCGTTGACATACCACTCCAGGTAGCCGTCGAAGAGGATGTCGGAACGGCCCACCGGGAGGGTCATGGACCAGGTGGGGTTGATCTGCCATTGGCCTGAGGCCTTGCCGGTGATGCCGTCGGGCTTGCGGTAGTAGGTGTTCAGGGAGAAGCGATCGAAGCCTGGCAGGGCGAGGTCGACAGCGGGGCCGAGCAGATATTTGCGGTTGCGGTCTTTGCCGCGTTCGTAGGTGGCGGCAATGAGCACGTCCTTGACGATGCCGTAGCTCAGGGACCGGTCGCTGATTTTGCCCAGGGACAGGCGCGGGGAGAATTCACCGTAGTAGGAATGGCCGTCATTCCCCGAGAGGCCGTTCGACCATTTGTTGTCGACGAACATGAAGACATCGCCCCAGGTCCAGCCGCTGGCGTGTTCGAAGGTGATCGTTTGCTGGGTGTCGTCGCCGGTGCCGTCGACTTTGAAGTGCTGGCCGTAGAGGTAGCTCAGGCTGTTGTCGTTCCACAACAACGGGCCGGCTTCGACGCTGGCGCTGGCCAGGGCGAACAGTGGCAGCAGGCTGCGACGCAGCAGTGAAGGTGCAAGTAATGGAATACGCGATGCTTTCATGGGCTGCCCTTGTCAGGTGATGGGTGGATATCACCGGCAAGGCGTGCCCGAGAGATGCGGGTTAGCCACTGTTCTGGCCCTCAACGTGTGAGGGGCGCACCTTGCCGGGTACGCGGCGTAATGCCGCCAGAGCAATGCCCTGCACCCTGGGTCCTGTTAGGAGCCCCTCAGTGCTGACCGCTTCTACTCGATTCGGAACTTAGCACGGGTTGTGCCAACTGATCGAATACAATCCGCAAGCCACATTCAGCACAATCAACCACTGAAATTGAACACTCTAACGCCCATTGGGTTGTGCACCATATTGAGGCCTGGGTGCCCGGGTTCGCACCGTCACGAATCGTCCTCACCCACTGCTTACCGAGCGCCTGAGACGCAGAATCCCCAGACTGCGCAACAGCAACGACTTGGCACACTTCTGGCTATGACTCCTCCCGAGTAGAAGCGGTCAGTGCCAGCCATGGCACCGGGCATTGCTCTTGCGCCCTCCCCTGTGGGCGTACGTCCGATTGGATGCTTGAACGCGGCGCCAGCGCCCCGGGCAAGAGAGAAGTGTTAGCCGCGATTCTGTGCCTTGGCGCCCTCTCTTCCCACGTTCTCTCTCCAGTCGGTCCCTCGCTGGCGTGCCGATTGGCGCGCGGCGGTTTTCGAATCGTTGTGGAGAACACATCATGAAAATTCGCTTTGCCTTGGGTCAACCGCTTCGCTCGCTGCTGGCCATGGCCCTCGTGCCCGCTGCCCTGATAGCGTCTCCGCTGGCCTTGGCCAATGACAAGGTGGTGCTGCTCACTTCCTGGTATGCCCAGGCCGAACAGGGTGGTTTTTACCAGGCCCTGGCCGATGGTTTGTACGAGAAAGAAGGCCTGGACGTGACCATTCGCATGGGTGGGCCGCAGGTTAATGGCATGCAGTTGCTGGTCAACAAACAGGCCGACTTCATCGTCAATTACGACTTGCAGATCCTCAAGAGCGTGGAGCAAGGCCTGCCGGTGGTGGCCGTGGCCGCGCCCTTCCAGGGCGACCCACAAGGGTTGCTGACCCATGCCGACGTCAGCGGCCTGGATGCCTTGCAGAATAAGCAGGTGCTGGTGTCCACCTCAGGTCAGCAAACCTGGTGGCCGTGGCTCAAGGGCAAGTACCAACTCAAGGACAGCCAGGCCCGGCCCTACACCTTCAACCTGCAACCCTTCCTCGCGGACGACAACACCACGCAGCAGGCCTACGCCAGCTCCGAGTTGTTCCAAGCGCTGAAGACCGGGGAGAAAGCCAACTTTTTCCTGTTTGCCGACGCCGGCTACCCGCCCTATGGCTCGACCCTGGCCACTCGCCAGGACGTGATTGATCAGCACCCTGACCGGGTTCAGCGCTTTGTCCGCGCCTCGATGGAGGGTTGGAAGCGCTACCTGGACAACCCGAGCGCCAACCATCTGATCAAGGCCGACAACCCGAACATGAGCGATGAGCTGCTCGCCTGGGGCTTGTCGACCCTCAAGCAATACCGCCTGGTCACCGGCGGTGATGCTGCCACACAGGGAATCGGTGTGATGAGCGATGCGCGCTGGCAGGCCACCCGCAATTTCATGGTCGAGGCCCGCCTGCTCGGTGCCGATGCGCCGTGGCAGAAGGCCTATACCACGCGCTTCGTCCAGGACCTGAAGGTGCTGCCGACCGCCGAACAGGCCGCCAGCCGCTAAGCCCGATTGCACCAACTTTGCACCCAAAGCCCGGGCCCAAGAGCCGGCTGAACGAATACCGTGAGGACACTTGTTATGTTGGTCACCAAACAACCCGTATTGCGCCGTTTCTGGTACGCCCTGCTGCCGATGAGCTCGTTGGACGCCGGCCCGCAGCCCTTCACTTTACTGGGTGAAGCCCTGGTTCTGTGGAAGCGCCCCGACGGCACCCCTGTGGCCATGCGCGACCGTTGCTGCCACCGCACTGCCAAGCTGTCCAAGGGTTTTGTCAGCGAGGACGGCAACATTGCCTGCGGCTATCACGGCTGGGAATACGACTGCACCGGCACCTGCGTGAAGATCCCGCAGAACCCCGCGGGCATGATCCCGCCGGGCGCCTCGGTCCAGGCCTTTCACTGCCAGGAAAAATACGGCTACGCCTGGGTCGCCCTCGACGATCCGCTGCAACCGATCCCTGAGTTTCCCGAAGACAGCGCCCCGGGCTACCGGCGCATCTTCCAGTTTTATGAAGAGTGGAAAACCAGCCCGCTGCGGGTCATGGAAAACTCCTTCGACAACTCGCACTTTTCCTTCGTCCACAAAGCCAACTTCGGCCTGTTCGACCAGCCGGCGCCGGCTGGCTACGAGTTCCGCGAAACCGATTACGGCTTCGAGGCCGAAACCCGAGTGCCGATCCGCAACCCCGAGGAAAGCTATCGCATCACCGGCACCCGCGAGCCGATCACCCAGCGCCACCTGATCAACCGTTATTACCTGCCCTTCTCCCGGCGCTTTGGCTGCATGTACCCGGACAGCGGCATCCACCACATCATCTACAACTGCGCGACACCCATGGAAGACGGGCGCCTGATGCTGGTCCAGTGGCTGTATCGCAACGACAGCGAGGAGCAATGCTCGACCCAGGAGCTGATCGACTGGGACGCGGCGATCACCGCAGAAGACCGCGACATTCTGGAAGCCACCGATTACGACGCCTGTGTCGACACCCGCCGCCGGGTGGAACTGCACATGCCGTCGGACAAGCCTGGCCTGGTGATTCGCCGGCAACTGCTGGGCCTGCTCGAAGCCCATGGCGAAAGCGAAGTGTTCCTCAGCCACTGAGTTCAGCGCCCCGGTGCGCCGGGGCTTATCCGGTCGCTCATGACCCCAGGGGAGAGCGCTATGTTGATGCAAACCATAACTCCAGCCGACGCCCGGCCACAGGCGTTGCCCGGCACCGACAGCGTGGGTGTGCAAACGCCGCTGTTCGCCAACCAGGTGGAAAAAACCTACAGCAATGGCACCCAGGCCTTGAGCCGGGTGAAGCTGGCGATTCAGCGCGGCGAATTCGTCTCATTGCTCGGCCCTTCGGGCTGTGGCAAGAGCACCTTGCTGAAGATGTTCGCCGGCCTCGAACAGCCCTCCGCCGGCCATGTGCGCTGGTGGGGCAAGGACAGCCCGGCCAGCCCGACGCAAGGGCAAAGCCTGGCCATGGTGTTCCAGGAGGCGACCCTGATGCCCTGGGCACGGGTCAGCGATAACGTGCGCCTGCCCCTGGATCTGGCCGGTGTACCCAAGGCACAGAGTCAGCCCAAGGTCGATGCGGCGCTGGCCCTGGTCGGCCTGGACCGCTTCAGTCAGGTGTACCCGCGGGAGCTGTCCGGCGGCATGCAAATGCGCGCTTCCATCGCCCGGGCCCTGGCCACCGAGCCCAATCTGCTGCTGATGGATGAACCCTTCGGCGCCCTCGACGAGTTCACCCGCAACAAGCTCGACAGTGACCTGCGCCAGCTGTGGGCCAACCGCGACCTGACCGTGGTGTTCGTCACCCACAGCATTTTCGAGGCGGTGTACCTGTCGTCGCGGGTGGTGGTGATGGGCGCGCGCCCGGGCCGGGTGATCGCCGACATCGAGATCGACGGCCCCCTCGAGCGAGACGAGGCCTACCGCACCTCCCCGGCCTTTATCGAGCAGTGCGCACGCCTGTCCCGGCTGCTGGCCCAGGCCAATGGCGACATTTGCTGATTCATTATGAGAGCCCAATCATGAGCCCATCCTTTACTCCCTGGTTGCGACACCCCACGGTGTTGCGCATCGTCTCGCCGCTGCTGCTCGGCGCCGTGTTGCTGAGCTTGTGGCAACTGGCCTGCGTGGCCTGGAAAGTGCCGGTGTACCTGGTGCCCTCTCCGGCCGACATCGGCCGCACCCTGGTCAGCGATGGCCCGATGTTGCTCAGTGCGTTGTGGATGACCTTGAAGATCACCTTCTTCTCGTTCGCCCTGGCGGTGCTGATCGGCACGTTGGCGGCCTTTGTCTTTGTGCAGAGCCGGGTGCTTGAAGCCAGCCTGTTTCCCTACGCCATCCTGTTGCAGGTCACGCCGGTGGTGGCGGTGGCGCCGCTGATCATCATCTGGTGCAGCAACACCACGCTGGCGTTGGTGATTTGCGCGACCCTGGTGGCGATTTTCCCGATCATCGCCAACACCGTACTCGGCCTGCGCAGCGTCAACCCCGGCCTGCTCAATCTGTTCCGCCTGAACCGTGCCAGCCGCTGGCAGGTACTGCTGCGCCTGCGCATTCCCAGCGCCCTGCCGTGTTTTTTTGCCGGGCTGCGCATTGCCAGCGGGCTGGCGTTGATCGGCGCGGTGGTGGCGGAGTTCGTCGCGGGCACCGGGGGCACTGGCGCCGGGCTGGCGTACCAGATTCTCCAGGCCGGCTTTCAACTGAATATTCCAAGGCTTTTCGCCGCCCTGCTGTTGATCGCCCTGACCGGTGTCGCGCTGTTCAGCCTGATGGCCCTGCTGGCCCGGTTGAGCCTGCGCAACTGGCACGAAAGTGAACTTGGCTAACCCTTTGAGTCCGCCGCAGGCGCGGCGTATGGAGCCTCACATGACGTTTCAAAACAGCTGGCTGGTGCGCAATGCCAGCGCCATTCTTACCGGGTTGTCCGGCGCGGCGGCGCGCCATGCCGGGCCTGATATTCGCATCGTCGACGGGCGCATCGCCGCCATCGGCGCCCTGCAACTCCAGCCCGGGGAGCGCGTGCTGGATGCCACCGATTGCGTGGTCTACCCGGCGTGGGTCAATACCCACCATCACCTGTTTCAGTCGCTGCTCAAGGGCATTCCCGCAGGTATCGACCAGAGCCTGGGGGCCTGGCTGGGGGCTGTTCCCTATCGCTATCGCGGCCTGTTTGACGAGCAGAGCTTTCGCCTGGCCGCACGGATAGGCCTGGTTGAATTGGCGCGCTCCGGCTGCGCCACCGTCGCCGACCACCATTACCTGTACTTGCCGGGCATGGCCTTCGACAGCGCCGAGGTGCTGTTCGAGGAAGCCGAACGGCTGGGGCTGCGTTTTGTCCTGTGCCGTGGCGGCGCCACGCAGGCGCGGCAAGCCGAAGGCAACGCGGTGGCCGGGCCGGAGACTCTGGAGCAGTACCTGAACGACGTTGAGCGCTTGGTGCGGCGTTACCACGACCCGGCCGCCGATGCCTGGCGACGAGTGGTGATGGCCCCCACCAGCCCTCCCTACTCCATGCCGGCGGAACATCTGCGCGAAACCGCGCGGGTCGCCCGGCGATTGGGCATTCGCCTGCACAGCCATCTGAGCGAAACCGTCGAATATCAAAACGAGGTTCAGCAACGCCACGGCATGTCGCCGGTGGCGTTCTGTGCCGAGCAGGAGTGGCTCGGGCCGGACGTGTGGTTCGCCCATCTGGTGAAACTTGATGCCGAGGAAATCCAGATGCTCGGTGCCAGCGGCACGGGCATCGCTCATTGCCCGCAAAGCAATGGCCGCCTGGGCAGCGGCATCGCCGATGTGGTGGCCATGGAAGCCGCCGGGATGCAGGTATCGATCGGCGTGGACGGCGCCGCCTCCAACGAGGCCTGCGACATGATCAGCGAAACCCACGCCGCCTGGCTGATGCAGCGGGCCAAAGCCGGCGAACGCACCCGGCCGCGGTATGCCGGTGGCGACGAGGAAGGTGGTGCCCACGCGGCGACGGTAGAAGACGTGGTGCGTTGGGGTACCGCTGGCGGGGCCAAGGTGTTGGGCCTGGACGCCGTGGGCAGCCTGCAAGTGGGCATGGCGGCCGACCTGGCGATCTACCGCCTCGACCAGCCTCGCTACTTCGGCCTGCACGACCCGGCGATCGGCCCGGTGGTGGGAGGTGGCCGCCCGACCTTGCGCGCCATGCTCGTGGGCGGGCGGTTGACCGTCGACAACGACCAGTTGCCCGACCTCGACCTGGCCGAACTCGGCGCCCAGGCCCGGGACGCGGTGCGCCGCTTGCAGCAGGCCGCAGGAGTACGCGCATGAGCTGGTCTGCCCTGCACGTGCGCAGCCTGCGCCTGGAAGCCGACGATGTGCTGGGCATTGAACTGGCCCCCGTCGACGCCGCCCCCCTGCCCTTCACCTGGGCCCCAGGCGCCCATGTCGACCTGCGTCTGGGCAACGGCGCGGTGCGCCAGTATTCGGTGCTGAGCCTACCTGAAGATGGCCACCTGTACCTGGGGATCAAGCGCGAGCCGGCCTCCCGGGGTGGCTCGCGCTGGCTGCACGAGCAACTGCGCCTGGGTGCGCAGATTGAAGTCAGTGCGCCACGCAATTTGTTCGCCCTGCAACCGGGCAGCGGGCCGGTGACGCTGGTGGCGGCGGGCATCGGTATTACGCCGTTGCTGCCGATGTATCGCCAATGCCTGGCCGAAGGCCGTCCCGTGCGCCTGCTCTATTTCACCCGGGAGACACGCCAGGCGCCTTTCATCCAGCGCCTGGGCGCCGACGTCCAGTGGTACGGCGGCTTGCGCGCCGGGCAGATCGCCGAGCTGTTGGCCAGGCAATTTCCCGCGTGGCAAAACGCAGCCGGCTTGTACTGCTGCGGCCCGACCGGTTTCATGGACACCGTTGAACAGGCGGCGCTCAAGGCGAACTGGCCGGCCACAGCCCTGAATCGCGAGCACTTCCAGGCCCAGCAGCCCGCGAACCCTGAGGCGAACAGCTTTTCACTGGAGCTGCGACGCAGTGGTTGTGAGGTTCAGGTGCAAACCGGTGAAAACCTGATCCAGGCGGCTTCCCGGGCCGGGGTCAATCTAGAATTTTCCTGTGGCATGGGCATGTGCGGCGCATGCGTGTGCCGGGTCCTTGAAGGCGAACCGGAGCACCGCGACGAATGCCTGAGTGACGCCCAGCGCCAAAGCGGTGAATGGATCGCGCCCTGCGTTTCCGGGTGTCGCGGCGCGCGCCTGGTGCTGGATGCCTGAGCGGTGAGGCATGAGGCCCGTTAAAGCGGGCCTGGTTGGGGGTGAGCGTGAGCATTGCAGCGGAGGGGGTAAATCCTGCGGGTTACTTCAGCGCTTTTACGACTCGAACGTCGATGGGAAAGCCATCCGCACCGGCCAATTTCTTCCATCCCACGTACTGAAAAATCCCTTCTTCATCAATAAAGTCGCCTCGCTCCACCCTTTCACCGCCCAGCACGGCGACGTGCTTGTAGACGCCGCAGCTGCCGTCCGAACGATGGACGGTGTACACCACGTAGGGTTTGACGTAATGCGCGGCGCGGAAATGGCGACCGCAGCCAAAATCGACTGTGATCATCAAGGTCTTCAGATTTGCTTCGCCATCCAGTTCGGCGTGCTGGTCGAGCTCGCCGATTTCGCCGACGTCGGTGAAGCCCAGAGAGCGAGCACGTTTGTATTCCGGGGAGTTCAGGTGCTCGGTCTGGGCTTGGCGGAAATGCTGATCCATCGCCTCGTCGTTTTCAGCACTGCCCTTGGCCACTGTGTCTTTGGCTTGGGAGACGATGCTTTCACAACGGACGTAATCGGGGGAGCTGAGGCTTGGCTGCGCCAGGTTCTTGCGGTGTACCGTAATGGTCCGCAGAAAGCCCTGGATGTTGGGCAAGACATCCATGGCCATCTTGCGCCCGTTCTGTACATCGGTCACATCCCGCTGTAATTGCTGGCAATCGGAGAGGTAGGTTTTCCAGGCGTATTCCGGGGATTCTTCCCAGTCGGCGAGCGCCGGGGTCATCACGGCGGCGAAAGTGATTGCGCAGAACAGACGCGAGGCTGGAGCGACAGTGAGCATGTGTAGTCCGTTACAGAGTTGAAGGCAGTGGCGCGACGCTACTATTTTGCCATTTTGCTGTCCACTGGCAGCCCAAGGGGCAGGCCCCAATCCTGCGTACAAGGGTTGGGGGTTGGTGCAGAACATTACCAACTCTAATCAAACAGCCTATAGCGCAGTTCTTTGCCAAAGAAAATAGATACAAAATACAAAATAAACCCAGCCCACAGACTGACTTTCATTACGTCCCTAAATAGCTGTTTGCAAGAAGAACGATAGTGATTGACTACAGCACCAGATAACGTACCAACTGAGAGCAGAATCAACGACAGCGCTGGCACAGCAACGCCAAAACCTTTGAACTCCAATAACTTTGAATGAAAGCGATTTCCATAAGGCAGCACGAGGTACTCACACCAAATCGCATAACTGGCGATTGCTAAAAACATAAATGAAATGAAACCGAGCACGATCGTTAATCGATTTTTATGCACCCGCGATACAGTTTTTTCTTTTGATTGATGCCTGGATTTTCTACATCCATAACAGACACCAATCTTAATCCCTCTTGTTCCTGCTTCATTTAGTGCGCCACAGCATCTGCATTTTCTTGCTATTGACTTAAATTTTCCACGAGCCATCCGTCCAAGCCCTTCGTTATGTATGACTCGTCATTAAATCCATTGCTATTGTTATAACCCAACCAAAGCCAGTCAGAGGAAATTTTTTGAAAAACACGCTTTAGGACCAAATGACATAAAGTGAATAAAGGAAGATCACAAAAAAGAATATGCCACCAGTGATCCACGGCGCTAACAACTTTTTCTTTAGATGAAGCGGTAAACGCTCCAATTCATTTTCTTCGACAAGGCCTCGTCTCTCGCAAAACTTAGGAATCAAAAACATTAAAGCAATTGAACAATTTCTAATAACTGTGCCTAGCAATCCTAAGCCTGACAATCCTTCTCGATTAATCGCAACAAACTTACTTTTACTAAGATATTTTTCAATTAACCCGGTATACAGGTAAGAGAACATAAATATCCAGCATAACGTAAAGAATAAGCATATCATTGCAACTAACGCAGTGTAGGCCAATACAACCTCAGTCATAGTAAAGCGCCCTCATATAATATTTCACCAATTCGCTCTCCAGCGATACCACCAAATTCCCCCCCACCCCATCCACCTAACCCGCCCCCAATAATTGCACAAGCTAAGGCGCCAGGGCCTCCGGTGGCGAAGCCAAGTACAGCAACACACCCCATCGAAGCCGCACCGCTCGCTATAGTTCCTCCGAAGGCCCCAATAATAATATTTCCAGACAACTTACCACCCTCAACATATTTTGCCTTCCTGCATTGCGTTTCGCGCCCAGTCGTACATGCAGCGTAGATAGAGGTCCCAGCAGCAGTTACACTCAAACCGACACCTAAGTACGTACCTTTTTTCAGGATATTCGAAACTTTCGCCACGCCGCTGATAGTTTCTGCGTAACCGGCTATTACCCCTGAATGCAAATAGCTTTGCTTGGACATCTCAATCATATTTCTTATCGAGCCTTGATTGCGTAAGCCTGAGCCATATTTGGCAAAGCCGTTCAGTTGATCATCGAGCTGTTTAAACAACAACTCGCGCTTCATTAAGAAATCATTTCGAGCCTGAGCCGTTCCGCTTCTGATGTGATAACGATGAGTTGCTTCAATTTCTTCGAGAGTTTGTTTGATACCATCAAGGTGCCTACTCCAAGCACCGCCAACGCTACCTACGCCAATAGATGAATACCCAAGCGCTCTTGTTATGAGTTCATGATTCTCCACTAAAAACCCATCACCCTGCATTCCATTGACCACCAGCGCCGAGTGGATTTCAGAGGCTTTCTTCATGTAGAACGCTTCTTCGGCCGTACAGGACGGCGTCGAATTATCACCTACAATGATTAGCTCGCCTGGCAGCACCACCGTATTGATAACATGCGTATTCAATACATCAAATTTTGACATTGAGTTTTTGCCAAGCTGCAACATCGATTTCAAATATGAATAAGGCTGCACTCTTGGATTTATAAAGATCGCTGACATTAGTGGCGACCTCAGGAGTATTTTTTATTGCTGATACGATCCCAACCGCCCGCGACGTTACCTCCGCCGGCACCATCCGTTCGTTTTTGCTGGGTGTAAATTGTTTTAATGCGACCGTAGTTCAAGCTGAGGCTTTCAATGGGCACACCATCATTTGCATGTTGTGAATAACTTGAAATGATGACTTCTTCCAATGTGATCTCGAAATACTTCTGCTTCTCGCCTCCGGCGCGATGCAGTGTCAGTACAACTTCCTTGAGATGATCACCTGCGCAGCTGATCTCTATGAGCTTACAGCTGGATTTGTCCAGATTCTTGGTGAACGTGAAGTCACTAACAGTCGTGCGCCCCGATGAGGCGCCACCTGCTGAACTGGCTGTAGCTGAAGCGCTTTGATGAGTGCCGAAGTTATATCCAGTAATTTCTATCCAATCCTTATGTTGTTCGTCCAGCGCTTCGCCTGGAATACCTTCAATTTTGATAAAAGCGTCAAACGCCATAAAACCGCTCCTTGGCAGTGGGTTGTTTGTCTTTTTAAAGGAGCAGGAAATCTACGCCATTCGGGATCAGCGTTGACTCATTCAGACATCGCCAAAAAACAGAATCAGATGTTTCCGACTCTGTTTTGGCAGTTGGATGTAGGACGTTTCCACCCACTAACCATTGGATTGGGTTTGGGGGGCAGTTTCAGTATGGGTGGTGGCTGGGCTGACGCTATCGCTGGCAAGCCAGCTCCCACAGGGAACTGCGGTGGGCTTTCGGGCTACGGCGCAATGAATCAGCGGATCTGCTCTGTAGAATTGCCCACGGTTCTGATGCTTCTTCACTCCGACTGAGTGGGACGGTTTTATTTTCGAGATCAATCCAACCATCGTGGTCGCAGTCTGACGTCAGGTATCAGCGTTGGATGCATGCTCCACTTCAGTTCTCACGCCGAACAACTGATCGGCAATCCGCCGACCGCGCTCTTACCCTTCCTCCGTTAACCAAATTGACTTGTTCCTGTTCACCGGATCACTGATGAAACCATGTTCATGCAATCGGTTCATGACTTCGAAGTCGAAACCTTTCCAGGCATTGCCGCCGTCGAAACTGAAGGTTGTCAAAAGGGCCAGTACGGCGTCTTCAATGAGTTTGTCGTCGTATTCCATGATCATTGCCCCGCTCATATTCAATAGCTGTCGTCGGGTCTGTGATGGGCGTTCCACTCCCCCTCTGACATTCATCAAAACACAAGAATAGTGCGTTCAAACAGTTGGCGTCGGTGAGTCGTCCCACGGTTTATAGCCGCCTATTCAATTGAGCAGCTATCGCTAGGTAACTGATTCAGCACTGATGGTGTCTGGTCTGGCGCATTCGCGAGCAGGCTAGCTTCCACAGGGAATGCCTCATCGCATCTGCTCCGTAGAATGCCCATGGTTCTGATGCTTCTTCACACCAGTAATGCTTGCTATACATCCCCCTCGACACGCCCACCGGGCATTTGGCCAGTGAATGAACGCCCCACGCGGCACTCATCTAGACTGAATGGAGAGTCGTAGGCAGAACCGAACACGTCGTTTTGGTGCAGGTCGATCAATAGCGGCGTGGCAAGCTGCCCTTTATGCCCGGTAGAGGCGCGGCGAAGACCGCGTCGGGCACAACAAGATGCCCGCTCAGGGTGCCCTGGCCAACGGCCAAATTGCCACGATACCGTGACGTGGTGTGAGTGCCGCAGCCGACACTTTCGGACGACCGACAGCCACCTGGGTTGTCCGTGACCGTGAGGATTGCTGAATGCCTGATGAGAGTTTGCACCTGTCTGTGGTCAACAGCCTGCTGGAGCGCCACAAAGGCTCTGCGGGTGCGCTGTTGCCCATTCTTCATGATATTCAGGAACGCATTGGGTACATCCCCGATGCCGCCGTCCCCGAGATTGCCCACGCCCTCAATCAGAGTCAGGCCGAGATTCGTGGGGTGATCAGTTTTTACCATGACTTCCGTACCGCCCCGCCCGCTCGGCACATTCTGCGTTTGTGCCGGGCCGAGTCGTGCAAGAGCCGTGGTGCCGAGGAGCTCGCTGCGCAGTTGCGCGAGCGTCTGCAACTGGATGATCACGGCAGCAGCGCCGATGGCAGCATCAGTTTGCGTCCGGTGTATTGCCTGGGGGCGTGCGCCTGTTCGCCAGCGCTGGAGCTGGATGGTCGGGTGCATGCGCGGCTGAGTGCCGAGCGACTGGATGCTCTGCTCGATGCTTGCCGGGAGGACGCATAATGCCCGCTTTCTATGTGTCTCGTGATTCGGTAGCCCGTGCCGTGGGTGCCGAAGAGGTCGTGGAGGCCCTTGTCATCCATGGCCGGGGTCGCGTTGTACCTTTGCTGATAAGCCGCACCAGCTCGCGTGGCCTGTACTGGCTGGAACCCTTGCTGGAAGTGGACACGCCACAAGGTCGTTTCGGCTTCGGCCCACTGACTGCTGACGATGTACCGTCAGTGCTCGAAGCCCTGAAAGGCGAGCCGTCTGCTCATCCTTTGGCCTTGGGTCTGGTGGAAGAGTTGCCCTATCTGAAGACTCAACAACGCCTGCTGTTCGCCCGCGCCGGCATCACACAGCCGCTGTACATCGACGATTACCAGGATCATGGCGGTTTCGAGGGTTTGAAAAGAGCCATCGCTATCGGTGGCGAACAGACTGCAACTGAGGTGTTCGATTCGGGCCTGCGTGGCCGTGGCGGCGCGGCCTTCCCCGCCGGGATCAAATGGCGCACGGTGCGCACGACCGAAGCGGCGCAGAAGTACATCGTGTGCAACGCCGACGAAGGCGACTCCGGCACTTTCGCCGACCGCATGTTGATGGAAGGTGACCCCTTCCTGCTGATCGAAGGCATGGCCATTGCCGGCATCACCGTCGGCGCCAGCTACGGCTACATCTACGTGCGCTCTGAGTATCCACAAGCCGTAGCCACCCTGCGCGCGGCGCTGGATATCGCCCGCTCCGCCGGATACCTCGGCGCCAATGTCGGCGGCAGCGGCCAGGCTTTCGATATGGAAGTGCGAGTAGGGGCCGGTGCTTACATCTGCGGTGAGGAAACCGCGTTGCTGGATTCGCTGGAAGGCAAACGCGGGGTGGTCCGCGCCAAGCCGCCGATTCCTGCGTTGAAGGGCTTGTTTGGCCAGCCGACGCTGGTGCACAACGTGCTGACCCTGGCCTCGGTGCCGCTGATTCTGGCCAAGGGCGCGCAGTTCTATCGCGATTACGGCATGGGCCGCTCCCTGGGCACCATGCCTTTCCAGTTGGCGGGCAACATTCGTCACGGCGGGCTGGTGGAACGGGCCTTTGGCCTGACCCTGCGGGAACTGGTGGAAGACTACGGCGGCGGGACCGCCAGTGGCCGGCCGCTGAAGGCCGCGCAAGTGGGTGGCCCGCTCGGCGCCTGGGTACCGCCGTCGCAATTCGACACACCGCTGGATTACGAGGCTTTCGCCGGTATCGGCGCAATGCTCGGTCACGGTGGCGTGGTGGTGGCGGACGACACGCTGGACATGGCTCAGATGGCGCGCTTCGCCTTGCAGTTCTGCGCCGAGGAATCCTGTGGCAAGTGCACACCGTGCCGCATCGGTTCGACCCGGGGCGTTGAGGTGATCGACCGAATGCTGGCCGCGCCGGACCAGAGTGGTCGCGATGAACAGGTGCTCATCCTCAAGGACCTGTGCGACACGATGCAATACGGTTCGCTGTGCGCGCTGGGCGGCATGGCCCCCTTCCCGGTGGTCAGCGCCCTCAAGTACTTCCCTGCTGACTTCGGTCTGCAAGCCTCGGAGGCCGAGCAATGATTACTCTCTTCGACCCGAAAACCGATATTGACCTCGGTACACCGGCCCGCGACAGCGACGTGCAAGTCACCCTGAGCATCGATGGCCGCAGCATCAGCGTGCCCGAAGGCACATCGGTGATGCGCGCGGCTGCGTTGCTGGGCACCACCATTCCCAAACTCTGTGCCACCGACAGCCTGGAAGCCTTCGGCTCCTGCCGCATGTGCCTGGTGGAGATCGACGGCATGCGTGGTTATCCGGCGTCCTGCACCACGCCGGTTACCGAAGGCATGACCGTGCACACCCAGACACCGAAGCTCGCGACCCTGCGGCGCAATGTCATGGAGTTGTACATCTCCGACCACCCGCTGGACTGCCTGACCTGTTCGGCCAACGGCAACTGCGAACTGCAAACCGTGGCCGGCCAGGTCGGCCTGCGGGAGGTGCGTTACGGCTATGAAGGCGACAATCATCTGGCCGATGTGAAGGACACTTCCAACCCGTATTTCGACTACGACCCGAGCAAGTGCATCGTCTGCAACCGCTGCGTGCGTGCCTGCGAAGAAACCCAGGGCACCTTTGCCCTGACCATTACCGGGCGCGGTTTTGAATCCCGGGTGGCGGCGGCCGGTGGGGATAACTTCCTCGACTCGGAATGCGTGTCCTGCGGTGCCTGTGTGCAGGCCTGCCCTACGGCGACGCTGATGGAAAAAAGTGTGGTCGAACTGGGCCAGCCCGAGCGCAGCGTGATCACCACGTGTGCCTATTGCGGCGTGGGCTGTTCGTTCCGTGCCGAAATGAAAGGCGATCAACTGGTGCGCATGGTGCCGGACAAGAACGGCCAGGCCAACCACGGCCACTCTTGCGTCAAAGGCCGCTTCGCCTGGGGCTACGCCACGCACCCGGATCGCATCACCAAACCGATGATCCGCAAGCACATCAACGACCCTTGGCAGGAAGTCAGCTGGGATGAAGCGGTGACCTACGCCGCCAGCGAATTCCGTCGGTTGCAGCAGAAATATGGTCGCGATTCGATTGGCGGGATCACCTCCAGCCGCTGCACCAACGAAGAAACCTATCTGGTGCAGAAACTGGTGCGCGCGGCGTTCGGCAACAACAACGTCGACACCTGTGCGCGGGTTTGTCACTCGCCGACGGGTTATGGTTTGAAGCAGACGCTGGGCGAATCCGCCGGCACTCAGAGTTTCGATTCGGTGATGCAGGCCGACGTGATTCTGGTGATGGGCGCCAACCCCAGCGATGCGCACCCGGTATTCGCCTCTCAGCTCAAGCGCCGGTTACGTGAAGGGGCGCGGCTGATTGTGATCGATCCGCGACGCATTGATCTGGTGGATTCGGTGCACGCCCGCGCGGAATATCACCTGGCCCTGCGCCCCGGTACCAACGTCGCCATGCTCAACGCCTTGGCGCATGTGATCGTCACCGAAGGCTTGCTCAATCAGGCCTTTATCGACGCCCGTTGCGAGGGCAGTGATTTCGCCAATTGGCGCGAGTTCGTCAGCCGGCCGGAAAATTCGCCAGAAGTGCTGGGCGCGATCTGCGGCGTGCCCGCTGCCGACATTCGTGCCGCTGCGCGTTTGTATGCCACTGGCGGTAATGCGGCGATTTATTACGGGCTCGGGGTGACTGAGCACAGTCAGGGCAGCACCGCCGTCATGGGCATTGCCAACCTGGCCATGGCCACCGGCAACATCGGCCGCGAAGGCGTGGGCGTGAACCCGCTGCGGGGGCAGAACAACGTGCAGGGCTCCTGTGACATGGGCTCCTTCCCCCATGAGTTGCCTGGCTACCGGCATATTTCCAACGAAGTGGTGCGGACTCAATTTGAACAGGCGTGGAACGTCACCCTGCAATCCGAGCCGGGCCTGCGCATTCCCAACATGTTCGAAGCGGCGTTGGGCGGCAGTTTCAAGGGCCTGTATTGCCAGGGCGAGGACATCGCCCAGAGTGATCCGAATACCCAGCACGTCACCGCGGCCCTGTCGGCCATGGAATGCATCGTGGTGCAGGATATTTTCCTCAACGAAACCGCCAAGTTCGCCCATGTGTTTTTGCCGGGCAGTTCGTTTTTGGAGAAGGACGGGACGTTTACCAACGCCGAGCGACGGATCTCCCGGGTGCGCAAGGTCATGGACCCGCTGGGTGGCAAGGCTGATTGGGAAGGCACGGTGGCGCTGGCCAATGCTCTGGGCTATCCGATGCACTACAAGCATCCGTCAGAAATCATGGATGAAATCGCCAGCCTGACGCCGACTTTCACCAACGTCAGCTACGCCGAACTGGAACGCCACGGCAGCCTGCAATGGCCGTGCAACGCGGCGGCGCCGGACGGCACGCCGACCATGCACATCGAGGAGTTCGTGCGCGGCAAGGGGCGCTTCATGCTCACCGGGTATGTGCCTACCGAGGAGAGGGTCAACAGTCGTTATCCGCTGTTGCTGACCACTGGGCGCATCCTCAGTCAGTACAACGTGGGGGCGCAGACACGGCGTACCGAGAACGTTGCCTGGCATGATGAAGACCGGCTGGAAATCCATCCGACCGACGCCGAAAGCCGTGGCATCAACGAAGGTGACTGGGTGGGTATCGGCAGCCGCGCCGGGCAGACTGTGCTGCGGGCGCGGATTACCGAGCGGGTTGCGCCGGGCGTGGTGTACACCACGTTCCACTTCCCGGAATCGGGGGCCAATGTGATTACTACTGACAACTCCGACTGGGCGACCAACTGTCCGGAGTACAAGGTCACGGCCGTGGAAGTCAGCCGCGTGTATCACCCTTCGGAATGGCAGAAGCGCTTCCAGGCGTTCAGCGACGAACAGGACCGTTTGCTCAAGGATCGCCGCCACGCCCGTGGCGATAAAGCGGAGGTACGCCGATGAGCACGGACAACCTGATCAAGATGGCCAACCAGATCGCCCAGTACTTCGCCACCCAACCGGACCAGGAACAGGCCGTGCTCAGCGTGCGCAATCACCTGCAGATGTTCTGGGCACCGAGCATGCGCAAGGAATTGCTGGCGTGGCAGGTGGAGCACAAAGGGGCGGATTTGCATCCGTTGGTGCAGGCGGCGGTGAGTGGGGCGGGTTGGTAGCGACAAAAAACCACAACTGTAGGAGCCGGCTTGCTGGCGATGGCGGTTTGTCAGGCGATATCTGTGTGGGCTTTGTGTCCGCTATCGCCAGCAAGCCGGCTCCTACAGGTTGGGTGTTTCCTGTTCGGTTCAGAGCAGGTGTTGAGAGATCAGCTTCGAGACTTCGACCATCGAGGTCTTGCCGGTGAATTCGAATTTCACTTTGCCCAGCGATGAAAAGTAGATTTCCAGTTCGGAATCCAGATCGAACGTGCCCGAGGTTTCCACCGAGTACGCCACGATGTTTTTGTAGGGCAACGAGGTGAAGTCTTTCTTGCTGCCGGTGAGGCCCTGCACGTTCACCGCGATGATGCGTTTGTTGGTGAACACCACACCGTCGCGCATGGATTTGTAGGAATCGATGACGTGCTCACCGTCCAGCAACAGGGCGGTCACGCGTTCGGCGTATTCGTCGTTTTGCTTGAGCTTGAAAAATCCCTTGTTGTTGAAGTCGATCATGGGTCATTCCCTATGGGTCAAAACCCGCATCTAACCACGACTTCGTGGCATTCGGCCTGCCTTACTTGTCTGCGCCTGTTACCCGCACGGCAGTCTCGATCGCCCGCACGCTGATCGCCGCGAAGATCGCGGTCAACAGCACGCCGTTGAACCCGAGCAATATCGCCAGTAATCGCGACAGCCCCTGCTTTGGTACGAGTTCGCCATAGCCGATGGTCAGGCCCGTAACGAAGCCGAAGTAGATGCCGTCGAAAGGCTGCCAGCCTTCCAGGTAACTGATGATCAGGCCGAAGGTGACGATGACCACCAGCATGGTGGACAGGATCGGCCAGACGACTCCCAGGTAGTAGCCGACGGCTTTGTAGAATTCACGACGGATGTGCGACGTTCTGATGAGTTTCATTTCATGGGCTTCCTGTGGGCGGCAGGCGAATGGGCATCCCAACAGCTTGGCACAAGATTTGGAAAACGATGGCCGGACGAACGGACCGAGGCATCAGCGCAACAGCGATTAAGCTGCAATGACCCGGCACCGGAGAATCCCCCATGTCCAAGCACTTGTTCGCGCCGCTCCTGCTCGCGGTGGCCGTGGCCCTCGGGGGATCGTCCTGCCATGATTCCAGCCAGGACGACCAGGCGAGGCCGCCCATGAACAGTGACAGCGGCAGGATCATCCCGCCGCAACAACGCATGCCCTCGACCATGCCGCGACCGAGGATGTAGCGCCTAGTTCGCTTCGCTTTCGCGGATCAGTTTTTTGTTGATCTTGCCGACGCTGGTCTTGGGGATTTCGGCGACGAACTTGAACTGCTTGGGGATCGCCCATTTGTTGATGCGCCCGCCATCGACGAAGGCTTGCAGGTGGGTCTCCAGAATCTTGCGATCGAGGAATTGACCTGGCTCACTGACGACCATCGCCATCGGGCGTTCGCCCCACTGTTCGTCGACGATGCCCACCACCGCGACCGACATCACCGCCGGGTGTTCGCTGATCAGGCTCTCCAGTTCCAGGGAGCTGATCCACTCGCCGCCGGTCTTGATCACGTCCTTGATGCGGTCCTTGATTTCCACGCCACCGAGCGCGTCGATGGAAGCCATGTCGCCGGTGTGCAGCCAGCCGTTGTGCCAGAGTTCGGCGCCTTTTTGCGGGGCCTTCAGATAGCCCTGGGTCAGCCAAGGTGCGCGCACCACGATTTCGCCGAGGGACTCGCCATCGTGGGCGACGTCGTCCCCGTTGGCGTCGATGATTTTCAGGTCGACCATCGGCACCGTCGTGCCGGTCTTGATGCGGATCGGCAATTGGGCTTCGCGGGGCAGCGCGCGGTCTTCGTCGCGCAGGTAGGTCAGGCACAGCAACGGGCAGGTTTCCGACATGCCGTAACCGGCGTGCACCAGCATGCCTTTGGCGTTGGCTTCGCTGGCGATGCCGAGCGTCAGGGCGCTGCCGCCAAGGAGCATTTTCCAGCCGTCGAAACGGGTCGCCTTGCCCTCCTCGCAGTGGAGGATCATCTGCAAAATGGTCGGCACGCAGTGGGAGAACGTGACCTTCTCTTCGCGATACAGACGCACCAGGCTGTTGGGTTCGTAGCGGCCGGGATAGACCTGCTTGATGCCCATCAGGGTCGCGACATACGGCACGCCCCACGCATGCACGTGGAACATCGGCGTGATCGGCATGTACACATCGTCGGAACGCAGCAGCGGCTGGCCTTGATAGACGCCCAAGGTGCCGACGGCATTCAGGGTGTGCAGGACCAATTGGCGATGGGTGAAGTACACGCCTTTCGGGTCGCCGGTGGTGCCGGTGGTGTAGAACAGGGTCGCCACCGAGTGCTCGTCGAAGTCGGGGAAGTCGTACTGGTCGGACGCCTCGGACAGCAGGTTTTCATATTCGCCCAGCACCGGCAACGACGTCGCGGCAGGTGTGTCATCGGTCAGCTGGAGGAAGCCTTTCACCGTGGTCAGCCGCCCGTGAATCTGCTCCACCAGCGGCAGGAAATCATCATGCACCAGCACCAGATCATCCTCGGCGTGGTTCATGGTGTAGAGCACCTGCTCCGGCGACAGGCGAATGTTCACCGTGTGTAGCACCGCGCCAATTATCGGTACGGCGAAGAAGCATTCCAGGTAGCGGTGGCTGTCCCAGTCGAGTAAGGCCACGGTATCGCCGGCCTTGACCCCGGCTGCCGTCAGCGCGTTGGCCAGGCGGCGGATGCGTTTGTTGAGCGTCTGGTAGCTGTAGCGCAGCTTGTCGGCGTAGACGATTTCCCTTCCCGGCTCGTAGCGCACGCCGGACAGCAGCAATTGCTTGATCAGCAGCGGGTAGGCATAGGCGCCGTCGGCGGGTGGAATTATTTTTGTCGCCATCATGATGGGGTTCCTTGTCCGGTCAGAACTGCTCGGCTTGCAGGGCGAACAGGCATTCGCTGCCCGCCTTGGCCGATGCGCTCAGCGAGTGGATACGCGGCAGCAAGCGGGCGAAGTAGAAGCGCGCGGTGGCCAGTTTGCTGACGTAGAAGTCGTCCGTGGAAGGGGTGCTCATGGCCGCCTTGGCCATGCGTGCCCACAGGTAGGCGTAGGCGGTGTAGCCGAACACGTGCAGGTACTCGACCGAAGCCGCGCCGATTTCATTCGGGTTGGTTTGGGCGCGGTCCAGCAGCCAGGAAGTCAGTTCGTCGAGGGTGTCGACGGCGGCGTTCAACGGCCGGGTGAACTCGCCGAGGTCAGCGCAGGCATTGGCGGTGAAGTTGCGGATTTCCGAGGCGAACAAGCGGTAAAGCGCCCCGCCGCTGCCGACGATCTTGCGCCCGACCAGGTCCAGGGACTGGATGCCGTTGGTGCCTTCGTAGATCTGCGTGATGCGCACGTCACGTACCAGTTGCTCCTGGCCCCACTCGCGGATGTAGCCGTGGCCACCGAAAACCATCTGGCCGTGCAGGGTGGTTTCCAGGCCCATGTCGGTGAGGAAAGCCTTGGCCACCGGCGTCAGCAGCGACACCAATTCCTGGGCGCGGTGGCGGATGACTTCATCTTCGCTGTACTTGGCGGTGTCCAGTTGCAGGGCCACGTAGCTGGAGAACGCGCGACCGCCTTCGTTCAGGGCTTTCATGGTCAGCAGCATGCGGCGCACGTCCGGATGAACGATGATCGGGTCGGCGGCTTTTTCCTTGAACTGCGCACCGGTCGGCGCGCGGCTTTGCAGGCGATCACGGGCATATTCGACGGCGTTCTGATACGAACGCTCACCCTGCGCCAGGCCTTGAATGCCCACGCCCAGGCGTTCGTAATTCATCATGGTGAACATTGCCGCCAGGCCTTTGTTCGGGGCGTCGACGATCCAGCCCGTCGCGCCGTCGAAGTTCATCACGCACGTAGCGGACGCCTTGATGCCCATTTTGTGCTCGATGGAACCGCAGGACAGCGCATTGCGTTCGCCCAGTGAACCGTCGTCGTTGACCAGCACCTTGGGCACCAAAAACAGCGAGATCCCTTTCGGGCCTGCCGGTGCATCGGGAAGACGCGCCAGCACCAGATGGATGATGTTTTCGGTCAGGTCGTGCTCGCCGCCAGTGATGAAAATCTTGCTGCCGCTGACCTTGTAGCTGCCATCCGCCTGAGGCTCGGCGCGGGTGCGGATCATGCCCAGGTCAGTGCCGGCATGGGCTTCGGTCAGGCACATCGAGCCAGTCCAGGTGCCGGCGTACATGTTTGGCAGGTACTTGGATTTCAACTCTTCGCTGGCGTGGGCGTTGATCGACAGGCAGGCGCCCGCCGTGAGCATCGGGTACAGGCCGAACGACAGGCTGGCCGAGTTGACCATCTCTTCAACCTGCGCCGAAATCGCCTTGGGCATGCCCATGCCGCCAAACTGTGGATCACCGCCGACGCCGACCCAGCCACCTTCGGCAAACGCTTGATACGCGGCGATGAAACCCTCCGCTGCGCTGACCGCGCCGTTGTTCCAGGTGCAGCCCTGTTCGTCGCTGGCGCGGTTCAGTGGCGCGACCACTTCAGCGCTGATCTTGCCGGCCTCTTCGAGGATCGCGGCGGCGGTTTCTTCATCGATCACGTCCGCCAGGCCGGGCAATTTGGCCCACAGCCGGGACACTTGGAAAACCTCGTTGAGTACGAAGCGCATGTCGCGCAAAGGAGCTTTGTAATCAGACATTGTTGGCTTACTCGGAAGTGGTCAGGGCATGAGGCATACCCGGACGTTCAGTGGATTCGGTGGTTTCGGCGGGCGTGACGGGTACACCTTGCGGCACCCGTTCACGCAGCAGGAAGAACGACAGCGCCGGAATCAGGATCAGCGCGCCGAGCATGTTCCACAGGAACATGAAGGTCAGCAGGATGCCCATGTCGGCCTGGAACTTGATCGGCGACCAGACCCAGCACACCACGCCCGCGGCGAGGGTGATACCCACCAGCCCGACCACCCGGCCGGTGAACGACACCGCATTGCGGTAGGCCTGGGACAGCGGCAAGCCCTGACGCTGGAAGTGCAATTGCACGCTGAGCAGGTACAAGGCGTAGTCGACGCCGATCCCCACGCCGAGGGCGATTACCGGCAGGGTCGCGACTTTCACGCCAATGCCCATGGCGACCATCAGCGCTTCGCAGAGAATCGATGTCAGCACCAGCGGCAACAGCGCCACCAGCGTGGCACGCCAGCTGCGGAAGGTGATCAGGCAGAACAGCGTCACCGCCGCGTAGACGTACAGCAGCATGGTGCGGTTGGCTTCGCGCACGACGATGTTGGTCGCCGCTTCGATGCCAGCGCTGCCAGCCGCCAGCAGGAACTGACGATCTTCAGTGCTGTTTTCCTTGGCGAACTTGTCGGCGATGGCCACCACCGCGTCCAAAGTTTCGGCCTTGTGATCCTTGAGGAAGGTGATCACTGGCATCAGCGAGCAGTTGTTGTTGAACAGCTCCGGCGAGTTGACCGAGGCTTGCTGCGCGGCGTAGTTGAGCACGTCCTGGTTGCGCTGGATGCTGTTGAGCTTGGGGTTGCCTTCATAAGTGCCGGCCGTGATCTGGCGCACGGCGTTAACCAGCGAAGTCGTTGCCTGCACGCCCGGATACTGCTGCAGCTCCCAGGCCAAACGATCAGCGAGCACCAACGTCTTGTAGTTCAGGCAGCCCTCCGGCGCGGTCTTGATCATCACCGCGAACAGGTCGCTGGACAGCGCGTAATGCTGGGTGATGTAGGCGTTGTCGCGGTTGTAGCGCGAGTCGGCACGCAGCTCCGGCGCGCCACTTTCGAGGTCGCCGATCTTCAGGTTGAGGCTGACCATGAAACCGCCGATGCCCATCAGCACCGCGACCAATACCGCGCCAGTGGCCCACTTGCGCGTGGTGAAGCGGTCAAGCAAGTCCCAGAGTTTGCCGAAGCCTTTGTGGTGTTCGGCACGGGTGTCGATTTTCAGCGCGCGTTCGGCGGCCTTGCGACCTACGCCGATGTAGGACAGCGCCACCGGCATCAGCAGCAGCGAGGTGAAGATCAACACGGCGACACCGATACTGGCGGTGATCGCCAGGTCCTGGATCACCGGAATGTCGATCAGCATCAGCACCGCAAAGCCCACGGCGTCGGCCAGCAGCGCGGTGACACCCGCGATAAACAGACGGCGGAAGGTGTAGCGCGCGGCGATCAGTTTGTGGGTACCACGAGCGATGTCCTGCATGATGCCGTTCATCTTCTGCGCCGCGTGGGACACGCCGATGGCGAAGATCAAAAACGGCACCAGCACCGAGTACGGGTCAATGGCATAGCCGAGCCAGGCGACGATGCCCAGTTGCCAGACCACCGCGATCAGCGAGCAGCCAACCACCAGCAATGTGCTGCGCACGCAACGGGTGTAGGCGTAGATGATTGCCAGTGACGTGATCACCGCCAGGCCGAAAAACATCATCACCTGGATCAGGCCGTCGATCAGGTCGCCCATCAGTTTGGCGAAGCCGATCACCCGCACCTTGTACTGGCCCTTGCCCTCCTCCCCGGATTTACGCGCAGCGCTGTCGCCGGCGTATTCGATCTTGTCGCGCAGCTGCTCTTCGAGCATCTGCGAGAACGCGTGATAGTTGATGGGTTGGCCACCGGCGGCGGCTTTGTCCAGCAGCGGCACGATCAACATGCTCGACTTGAAGTCGCTGGCCACCAGGCTGCCGACCAGACCGGCGCGGGAGATGTTCTGGCGCAGTTGTTCGATCTGCTCAGGTTGCCCGGAATAGGTGTCGGGCATTACCGGGCCACCCTGGAAACCGTCCTCGGTGACTTCGGTCCAGCGCACCGCCGGGCTCCACAGGGATTTCATCCACGCGCGGTCGACGCCTTCGGTGAGGAATAACTGGTCGTTGACCTGCTTGAGTACGTCGAGGTACGCGGGGTCGAAAATATCGCCTTGGGTGTTCTCGACCACCACGCGCACCGAGTTGCCGAGGCCACGCAACGACTGGCGGTTTTCGAGGAAGTTCTGGATGTAGGGTTGGCTCTGCGGAATCATTTTTTCAAAGCTGGGGCGCAGCTCCAGGCGCGTTACCGCCATGAAGCCCAACACCACGGTGGCCAGCGCCATCAGCAGCATGAACAACGGCCGATAGTTGAACACCCACCGTTCGAGGAGGTTGCCGGAGTGCTGGTCGAAATCCCGCAGTTCGCGGATCACCGGCATGGCGTCTTGTTTGATATTGCCCATGTCTGGATTCTCGCTCTTAGGGTTCGAGGGCTAGCGTCTGGGTGCCACGGCTGCCCGCGACCACCAACGCACCCGCGGTGGACTGGGTGGCACCGGTGACCGGCGTCGACACCGGTTGGCGCAGCAGGCGCATTTGCGCGCCCGTGCCTTGGCTGACCAGCATCTGCCCGCCCTGGGTGAACAGGCGGTAATTGCCATGCGCATCGATCAGGCCAGCGGTGATGCTGACGTGCAGTCCGGTCTCGAGTGCGGTCCAGTTCAGGCCGCCATCGGTGCTGCGCAGCACGTTGCCGCGCAGGCCATAGACGAGCACTTCGCCCGGTTTGCCGAGCACGCCGAAGAAACTGCCCTGGTAAGGCGTCGGTACAGCGGCGAAGCGTTGGGCGATGTCATCCCATTTGAGCAACAGGCCTTGTTCGCCGGCGATGTATAGCGCGTCGCCGGTGGAGGCGATGGCGTTGAGGTGGAAACCTTGCGGGTTGTCGGTGCGATCCTGGAATGGCGTCCAGCTCTGGCCGCCGTCGTCGGTGCGCAGGATCAGATTGAACACGCCGACCACGTAGCCGACTTTGTCGTTGGCGAACCAGACATCGAGCAGCGGTTTGTCCGCACCCTGCTCAGTCAACCGTTGGCCCTCGGCGACCAGCAACGGCCATTGCTCGTTGCCCGGTTCGGCACTGGCCAATGCCGAATAGTGTTCGACCAGCAAAGCGCCGATCTGAAGACCGTCGAGCTGTTTATGCCAGGTCGCGCCGGCGTCGCTGCTGTGCAGCACCACGCCGTCATTGCCCACCGCCCAACCTTGGGTGGCGGTCGGAAAATTCACGGCCGTGAGATCGGCACTGACCGGCACGGCGGCCTGTTGCCAATGCTTGCCGGCGTCGTCGGAAAACACAATATGGCCGCGCTGGCCGACGGCGATCACGCGCTCACCGGCGCGGGCCATGCCGGACAACGGGCTGTTGATGGCCAAGGCGCTGACCCTGGCAGGCAGGTCCAGCACGTCGACGTAATCGGCCGCGTGGCTGACGCCCTGCGACAGGCAGAGCACGACGCCGAACGCCAGTTGCAGATAATTTTTATACGAACACATACCGCGTCCTCTTCGGAAAACCTCGCCGGGACACACTTTCGTGTGCCTGGCGTACATGCCGTCTGTAGGCGCGAACTTGCTCGCGATGATCGTGAACGATGACGCGTGCTGTCTGAATGCCCGCGTCGCCCTCGGGTCCATCGCGAGCAGGCTCGCTCCCACAGTGGATCGTGGCTTAGCGAATGCCGGCGCCGGCCAGGGATTCCGATGACCACTGCGCCTTGGAGAGCGGATCGATGTACTTGATGCCGCCGTAAGGGCCGACTACACCGTTGATGTTGTAGGAACCGCCCACCAGGTCGTAGATCATGAAAGGCGTCGAGTCCGGCACCTGCTTGTCGTAGCTCTGGCTGAGGAAGGCAAAGGAACCGCGATAGAGCTGACCACGGGCGTCATATTGATCCGAGGCCAGAGCGGTCCAGCTGTCTTCATCGAGGTAGAAGCGGCGCTTGGCGTAGATGTGACGGGCACCGGCCTTGAGGGTGCCTTCGACGACCCACACCCGGTGTTTTTCCCAGCGCACGAAGTCCGGCGCGAGGTGGTTGGCGCTGGTCAGCGATTTCGGATCCTGGGCGTAGGTCAGCTTGTAGGTGTTGTAGGGCACGATCATTTCCTGCTTGCCCACCAGCTTCCAGTCGTAGCGATCCAGCGCACCGTTGAACACGAACACGTCGTCGTAGGTGCCCGCACCGGCGGTCCCCGGGTTAGGCGTGTCGTAGGCCAGGTTCGGTGCCAGTTTCACCCGGCGCTGACCCGGCAGGTATTGCCAGGCGCGACGCGGTTGCTGCAGCGGGTTCGCGGCGTCCTTGAGCATGACCGCTTCGCCGGCGCGGCGCGCAGGGCCGGTGTACGACAGCTTCATCTGGTAGTACACGTCGGCGCTGCTGATCGGCTGCGACAGGTTTTCGTAGATCGGGTAGGAAATGAACGCCTGCCCGGTGGTCGCCAGGCTCGGCACGCCTGCGGAGTCAACGTTCCAGGAGTCGTACTTGGAGTTGATGCTCACGCCCTGATAACGCAGCAGGAAGTTCCACATCGCTTCGTTGCCCGACTGTGGAATCGGGAACGGTACGCCCGGCAGCACGTTGTCGATAGCCAACCCGTTTTCCAGGGACTTGGCACCGCTGGCGTTCTTCACGCCGTTATCCAGAATGGCCTGGGGCAGCGAGACGGTACGGTGAGTCGGGAACACATCGACCCGGAACGTCGGGAAGCGCTTGGCCAATTCGACGGTGGTGGCGCTGAGCATGTTTTTGTACTGATCGACGTTTTTGCCGTCGATCACCAGCAACGGCTTTTCATTGGCAAACGGGTCCGGGCGCATGCTGTCGCCGGATTTGAAACTGGCGGGCGGCGTGGTCAGGCCACCGTTGTAGGCCGGAATGGAACCATCAGCGTTCCCGGCTTTTTCAGCGCCCACCAAGGTCAGACTGGTGCCCAGCTTGGCAGCTTCCTGGGTTGAAACAGCGGCCTGTGCCTGGGCGGCAAGGACCATGGCCAGCGAAACGGCCAACACGGTTTGTGCGAATTTCATGTTGTTATTCTCCTGCTTGCATTGAGCAAATCAGTGGTGAATCAAAAAGTGGTTTTCATCGTCAGGTAAACGGCGCCACGGTCCTCAGTCGTTGCACCACCACCGGAGAAGGCCGAGTAGCCACCGGCGTAACAGGCGTAGTTTTCGTTGCCGCTGAAGGCGTTCGGCGTGGAGCCGTCGCCACCGGTCGGGCCGGTGCTCACGCCGCTGACGTTGCACTTGTCGGTTTTGCCGAAGGAGTCCACGTACTTCAGGTCGACAAAGTATTTGTTGTACACAACGGCCCCGAGGCCGATGGCGTAGTTGCCGGTGTCTTTGGCACCGCCACCGGAGACCGGCGACACGCCATCGAGACCGAGGTTGACCGACATCGGCGCGTTGAGATCGACGCCGGGAAACACCTGGTACCAGGTCGGTGTGAAGTTGACCGCGATGCCCCAGTTGTCCCGGGTCGGCGCGTCGATGCCGCGATAGCTGTCCTTGCCTTTGTAGAGCGCCTCGTTCTTGCTATCGAGCTTGAGCAGGTTGCTGTAGTACAACTCGCCGAGCAGGGTCGCGGAATCGAACAGCGGCGTATCGGCAATGGTCATCAGGCCATTGATCGTCCAGTGCAGGGTGTCGCCGGTGGCGGCCATGCTGTCACCTTTTTCCGGGGTGTCGTACACCACGCCAGTGGCGGCGGTACGCGCCGGCAGCAAGCCGAGACCCTGGCCCAGGCCCAACGGGCTGTTGGTGCTGACAATCGCCGGAATACTCGCCAGCGGCATGTTGTGGCGGATGTTCAGGTCCGAACCCACGCTCACCCCGCCGACGTCCTTGGACAGGCTCAGGCCGACGATCTTGATGTTGTCGGCGTAGGCCAGTTGATAGGTCGCAGTGTTCAGCGAGTTGAGGGTGTTGATCACCGCAGGCACTTGCCCGGCCGGACGGGCGCCGTTGGCATTGGCCGAGGTCAGGCCACGGGCATCGAGCCAGGCTTGCGGCAGGATTTCCGAAGTCTCGCGGTAGTAAACGCCGAGGGTGCCATCCAGCCAGGCCGGCGACCACTTGGCCATGACGCCCCAGTCGCCGCGTTTTTCCGGCGTCAGGTCATGGCCGCGACGGACGTTGGTCAAGCCATTGCACGGCGCCAGGCCACAACCGAGCGGGCTGCCCGGAACCACGGCGTTGGTGTTGCCGAGCAGGAACGACTGCGCACCGAAACCGACCAGGTCGGAACCGCCGTAGTAAGTGCCCGCTTCCGGCAGGCGCGCTTCGTCCCAATCGAGGAAGTAATGGGCGCCAACGGTCAATTCCGGGTTGACGGTGAACGACATCGACAACTGGTTACGCGGGACGAACAGTTCCTTGGCTTCGGTGCCCGGCGATGCGGCGAGTTTGGCCAGGTCAAGGCCCGACTGGCCGTAGCTGACCGAGTGCACCGGGTTGAGCAGCGTCTCGCCCCAGAACACGTTGTGCTGGCCGGCCTTGACGCTGAGTATCGACTCCTCGCCCACTTCGGTGCTGTAGAACACGAACGCGTCGAGGATCTCGCCCGAGGGGCCGGTGTAATAACGCTGGGCGTAGTTGCTCAGGTGCGGGCTGCCGGTGCCGACGTTGTCACGGGTGACGCCCGCCAGACGCGGGTCGTTGGCGATCAGGCCAGAAGTCGAACCGTTGCCGTTGACGAACGGGTTGGAATTGGAACCGGCGTTTTCGTAGGCCTTGTCGTACCAGCTGGCGGCGCTGACTCGAAAGCCCATGCGGTTCTGGTAGACCACGTCCATCTCGGTCAACAGGTCGACGCGGTTGGTGATGTTGGTGCCGGCCTTGCGAAAGTTGTAATCGCCATCGTTGTTGTTCGGGGTGGCCAACAGGCGTTTGTCGGCGCTTTCGGTGCGCACGCCGTAGTTGTACTTGACGGTGTTATCCAGGCGAACGGTCCAGTCCGGGTTTCCTGTCTCGATCTCGGCCGCATGGGCCATCGGCACCGTTGCCGCGAGAATGGCCGAGGCCAGCAAGCTGTAGCGTGAAGGGGTGAACCCGTGACTCTTGTTGTTGTGCATTGCGTTGTCTCCGCCTTTTTGTATTTGTTTTAAGCGCAGCCGCCCTCGCGCATTCCTCTTCGGGTCTGCGTTTTCAGGAGTGAGGGCAAAAGCCGGCTGGCGTGATGCCTGCCGGTTCCTGTATTAGCGGTCCTGTTTTATTGGTCCAATCGCAGGATCAGTGCCTCGGCTTGCGCCCAGTGGCCAAATCCTGCGGCCGGGTTGAGATGGCCGACTTCGCCCAGATCGAGCAATTCGGCGCCCCAGTTTTCAGCCATGCGTGACACGGCGGAAAAACTGGCCAGGTGATCGTTGGTGCTGCCGGCCACGATGCTGCGGAACGGCAGAGGACCTTGTGGCAGTGGGTTCCAGCCCTGGCTGCCGAGGGTTTCGGAAGACGGATAGTTGGCCGGCCAGACGGCATCGAGGTCCGGCGGTGCGGCCAGCAACGCGCCCTTGATCGGACGGCTGAACTGCGCCGCCCAATGCGCGACCATCAGTACGCCAGCGCTGTGGGCAACCAGAATCACCGGCCCGTCGATCTGCTCCAGTTCATGCTGAATAGCGCGTACGCGGGCACCGCAGTCGAGCTTGTCGGTCTCCAGCGGCGGGACGCTGCGCACCTTGGCGAGCTTCGCTTGCAGCAGCGTTTGCCAATGCTCGGCAACGTGCTCGCGCAGACCCGGTACGATCAGAACGGTGGCGGCAGTTTGCAATTTGTCCACGGTCAACACCTTCGCTTTCTCGATAACTCGACTGGCTGTTTCGCCAGGGGCTTTTTGTAGGGTCGACATTAAAGAGCACCCACTCGAGGCGCTTTACATTGGACGTCAGGCACTTTTCTTTTGATGACAAATTGTCCGACACTTTATCGCCTCGACCGCTGGTCGAAAAAACCCGCGAGTTGGCGCAGGGTCACTGTAATCAACGCATGAGCCCGGATTGCGCCCGCCACCACGCCGATTCGGCATAGGCCGGCGTGAATTCCATCGACGACAAGACAACTGTTCAACAGTCGATGCGCTGGATATAGTCGCCACGCTCATGCCATTCGCCATCGGCCCAGGGAAGACCCACGCATGTCCAAGCTTGTTCGCGCCGCTGTACTGACCAACTACCTGGAGGTCACCCAGTATCTGGGCTTCAACCCGCGCGATGCATTGGCCGCCGTTGGCCTGAGCAGGGCTCAATTGCTGGCCCCGGAACATCGCATTCCCATCGATGCTGCCGTGCGTTTGCTGGAGGATTCAGCCGCCGCCAGCGGTTGCCAGACCTTCGGCCTGAGCATGGCCGAGTCACGCCAGCTCTCGGATTTTGGCGTGGTCAGCCTGTTGCTCAGCCATCAACGCACGCTGCGCGATGCTTTGCAGGTGGTGGTGCATTACCGGCACTTGATGAATGACTCGCTGGCGATCTTCATCGAAGAGGCCGGCAAGATGGTGATCATTCGCGAAGAGGTGGTGACTGAAACGCCGATGCCCAGCCGCCAGGCCACCGAGCTGGCCATCGGCGTGATGTTTCGCCTGTGCTCGGCACTGCTCGGCTCGCACTGGCATCCCTACAGCGTCAACTTCATGCACCAGGCGCCGGACAACCTGCACCTGCACCGCCGGTTGTTCGGTTGCACCCTGGAGTTCGGCAGCGAGTTCAATGGCATCGTCTGCTCCGACGCCAGCCTCGACATGACCAACCCCAACGCCGACCCGGCCATGGCTCGCTACGCGCAAAGTTACCTCGACTCGCTGCAGAGTAATCAAGGCACCTCGATGCTGTTCGAAGTGCGCAAGGCCATCTACCTGCTGCTGCCCATGGGACGCGCCACCATCGAACAAGTCGCCCAGAGCCAGGGCATGAACGTGCGCACGCTGCAGCGTCGCCTGAAGGACGACGGTTGTGCGTTCAATGACGTGATCAACGACGTGCGCCGCGATCTGGTGCTGCGATATCTGGACAACCCGAATTATCCGCTGAGCCGGATCGCCGACATGCTGGGCTATTCGATGGCGAGTTCGTTTACCCGGTGGTTTATCAGCCAGTTCGGCATGCCACCGGCGACGTGGCGGGCGCAGAAGCAGAAGCCGTCCTGATGGCCCGGCAAAAAACGGCGACCGCTGGCACAGTCGCCGCAAAGAGCGAAATGGTAATGCCCCCCCTGTAGGAGTGAGCCTGCTCGCGATGACGGAGTGTCAGCCGACATCAATGCCAAATGTCAGGCCGCTATCGCTGGCAAGCCAGCTCCCACAGGTTTTGTGTGATGGCTAGAGCCCCCAGCGCAGTAAGAGCAGCACCAGCACGACGAGGAATACCGTCTCCCCCACCATCAGCAAAATCGGCTTGATCCCGACCGCTGCCAGCTCCTTCAAACGGGTCTTCATGCCCAGCGCACTGATCGAAATCACCAGGCACCAGCGCGACAGTTCGTTGACCGAGCCCTGCACCGCCGGGGCCACCCAACCGGTGCTGTTGATGCACGCCAGCATCAGGAAACCTACCGCAAACCACGGCAACAACGGCGGCCGCTTGCCGGTCGGATCGGCGCCCTGCAGGCGGGTGATCATCGCGGCGGTGACGATCACCGGCAGCAGCATGGCGACACGCATCAGCTTGACCACCGTGGCCGTGTCGCCCGTCTCGGTGGACATGCTGTAGCCGGCGCCAACCACTTGGGCGACATCGTGAATGGTCGCGCCGAGGAACACGCCTGCCACCTGCGGCGACAACTCCAGCCAGTTGGCGATCATCGGATAAACAATCATCGCCAGGGTCGACAGCGCCGACACGCCAATCACGGTGAACAACGTCGCTCGCTCTTTCTGCGGATGATTCGGCAGCGCCGCCGCCAGCGCCAACGCCGCCGAAGCACCACAAATCGCGGTCGCGCCGCCCGTCAGCATGCCGAACAGTCGCTGAAATCCCAGGGCCTTGGCCGCGATCACAGAAACGCCAATGGTCACCACCACCAGAATCACCACCAGCGCAATCGGCTTCCAGCCCAGCGCCGCCATCTGCTCCAGGGTGATGCGCATCCCCAGCAACGCCACGCCGATGCGCAGCACCGTGCGCGCGGTGAATTCGACACCGGCCTTGCACGGGCCGTCATCGGCGAGAAAATTCAGGGCCATGCCCAGCAGCAAGGCGAACAGCATGACCGGCGCACCGTAATGCTCGGACAAAAACGACGCAGCGGCCGCCACGATCAGGCTGACGATAAACCCCGGCGCCAGTTCGCGCGTGCGACTGTGGATACGGGTGAGAGCGATGGCGCTCATGGCGCGGACTCCTCGCAAGTGATAACGATAAACGCCTGGTCGTCGATGATCTCGACCGGGTAGCTCGTGACTTTGACCAGCGTTGAATTGAGCAGATAACCGCTGCGCAAATCGAAACGCAGGCCATGGGCGCAGCACTGAATCACCCGCCCTTCAAGACGCCCGCCACACAGCGAGGCACCCTGGTGCGGGCAGCTGTCGTCGATGGCAAACAGCTGCCCGTCGACGTTGAACAACGCCAGGCTTTTGTCTTCGAATTCGAACAGCGCACGACCTCCGGCCTGCGGGTATTTGCCGGCAGGTACGGGAATGCGCCGGGTCATGCCGGCTGCCGCTCGCGCTCGCTTTCCTTGAGGGCTTCGTGCATGGCCCCGAGCAGCGCCTGGGCAGGCTGCGCACCGATCACGTTCATGCGGTTGTCGAACTGGAAGCTCGGCACGCCGCTGGTGGCGCCGGGGGACCCGTCAAACGGCGTGGCATCGCCCTTCAGGCAGTCGGCCACCACGTCCGGGTCAATGCCGCAGGAGCGGGCAATGGCGAGCAAGGTCTCACGGCAACCGAGGTTTTCGCGTCTTTGGAAGTACGCGGCGAACAGTCGTTCAAGCAACATTTCGCGCTGCGCCCCATTGCCCAGCTCGCTGGCACGTTCGAATAAACGATGGGCATCAGCGGTGTTGGGCATTGTGGCGATGCGGCTCAGGTCAATCGTCAGTCCAACCGCACGGGCAGCCTCCTGCACCTGGGCCTGACGCATGGTCATGGCGTCGGCATTGCCCAGGCGCTTGCGGTAGAAATCGGCGAAGGGTTCACCCTCTACCGGCAACTGCGGCAGCAACTGCACGCCATGCCACACCGTGGTGATCTGCACGTCGGGATGACGACTGCGAAACTGCACCTGCGCATGCTCAAGTTGACGTTTGCCGATCAGGCACCAAGGGCAGATAAAATCGAAAAACACATCAATACGTAAACGACGACTCACAACTTCACCTCTATCCCGGCTTCATGAACGGGGCCAGGCACGCTCTGACCCTGAAGACGGGCAATATCTTTGTGGTAGTGACACTTGGCATAAAAGAACACCGCGGCTGCCGCGAGGCTGACCAGTGGCACCAGTTGAAACGCGGCATGCAAGCCGATCAGATCGGACACCCGACCGGTGATGAATGGCCCCGGTGCCAACCCCAGCATGTTGTTGGCCAGGGTCAGCGTGGCGAACGCCGTGCCGTGCACCGAGTAATGCGTCAGGTTGGCGACCATCGCCCCGCAAGGGCCGGTGGTGCCGGTGGCGATCAACATGCCCAGGCAGATCAGCGCCAGTTGCAACGGCCCTGCCTGCAAGGCAAAAGCGGCCGACAGCAGCAGGCAACTGCCCAGGCAGAAGCCGATGGCCAGACTGACCTTGCGCTCCGGCGAGTGCCGGCACAGGCGATCGCTGAGCATGCCGCACAGGATCATGCCCGCGCCGCTGCACAACACGATGATCGCCGCCATGCCGCCCGCCTTGTCCGTCGGCATGTCGTAGTAGCGGTTGAGGTAGCTGGGAATCCACACCATCACCGTACCGCCGACGAACAATTGCAAGCCGCTGGCGACGTAGGTGGCTACCACCGAACGGCTCGACCACAACGTGCGCAGCGGTCGCTTGACCGCTGCGGCCGCCTTGACGGCGCGTTGCGGGGCAATGCGTGCTTCCTTGACGATCAGCGGATAGAGCATCGCCAGCACCAGGCCGAACAGCGCCATGCCGGCGAACGACCAGCGCCAGCCCAGCTTGGCGGCAATGGCACCACCCAAGGCCATGCCCAACACCGAACCGAACATGCCGCCGGCCATGAAGGCACTGGCCAGGGTGGCGCGCATGTGTTTCGGGAACACCGAAATCACCACGGCGATGCCGACGCTGCCATAGGCTGCCTCACCCACGCCGACCATGAACCGCGCAATGAACATCTGCTGGTAGTCCTGGGCCAGCGCGCAGCCAAGGGTCGCGAGACTCCAGAGCATCGCCATCAGCGCCAGGCTCTTGACCCGGCCAAAGCGGTCGGCCATCAGCGACAGCGGAAACGTCAGCAACCCGACCATCAGCGCCACGATGCCGCTGAGCAGGCCGAGCTGGCCATCGCTCAGTGCCCACTCGCTTTTCAGCAGCGGGAACACCGCGTTCAACACCTGGCGCGACATGTAATCGGAAATCAACAGGCCAAACGTCAGGGCGAAGACGATCCAGGCATATTTACGCGCAACCACAACTCCACCGGAGTCATCGTCGTCGGCGATTGGGTGAAAGGCCATGCAGCCTCCTCAAAGCTTCGTTTTATTGTTGTTATCAAGCGTGCAGCAAAGCGGCGAACGAGCGGTCACGGCCGCTCGCTCGCCGTGTCGGTCAGCCGCGTTGCGGCACACCTTTTTGCCCAGCCTTGCGGTTGGGGGCCATGCCGTTGGCCAACAGGGTTTCTTCGATGCTGTCGTACTTCACACCGATGCGATAAATCTCGCGGGCCTCTTTGCCCGTGGCGATTTCGCGACCCAGTTCGTGGGCGATGCGCACGGTTTGCTGGATCTGCGCCACCGAGCCGAAGCGATCACCCTTGTGATCAATGATAGTGTCTTCATTGCCCACACGCGGGTGCATGCCCATGGCCATCGACATGGTGTTGAACGGCATCACGTTCTTGAGCAGCGACTCGGAAGTCAGGGTGCAACCGTCCGGCGCGCGGTGGATGAAGTTGAAGAAGTTGAACGGGTTCGGGCCGTCGAAACCGCCACCGATGCCGATCCAGGTCAGGTTCAGCGGGCCCTTGTAAACGCCGCGACGTACCAGGCGCTCGAGGGTTTCCAGGGCGTGCATGCCAGTCAGCTGGAAGTGCGGCTGAATGCCGTTGTCCATCAGGCGCTTGAGGTGCTCGGCCACCCAGGCCGGGCCGGCCGGTACGGTCATTTCGCTGTAGGCGGCGTGGATCAGCGGGTTGTCCAGGGAAGTGCCCTTCAGGTACTCCGGATACAGCAACTCCATGATGTTCATTTGGGTGGTGTTGATCGCGACGGTGACCTGATCCGGTTTCGGCGTCAGTTCGGCCAGCATGTGGCGGGTGTCGTCGGACAGCCACTTGGCCGCTTCACCATCGCTTTCCGGGGCGAAAGAGATCGAACCGCCGACCTGGATGATCATGTCCGGCACGGCTTCACGCACGCCGGCGATCAGCTCGTTGAATTTCGACAGGCGCTTGGAGCCCTTGCCGTCCAGTTCACGCACGTGCAAGTGCAGCACGGTGGCGCCAGCTTCATAGCAGTCGACTGCCTTCTGGACCTGCTCATCCATGGTCAGCGGGATGTCTTCCGGGAAATCTTCCGGCATCCATTCCGGGCCGTACGGGGCCACGGTGATGACCACCTTTTCCATGTTTTCCGGGTGCAGGGAATCGTCGAAGAATTGCATGAGTTACTCCAGTTCTTATGATTGTCCCGCCCACCCGGGGTCGCGCCGGGCAGGCGTGTTTACGAGAGCGAATGCAGAAACGGTGGATCAGTAGGTCTTGTCGCCGATGATCCCGGCGCGCTCCATCTTGCGATGGCACGGCGGGTAATCCATGACCGCGTAATGCTGGGTACTGCGGTTGTCCCAGATGGCGATGCTGTTGGGCTTCCAGCGCCAGCGCACTTGATACTCGGGGATGTACGCCTGGCTGATCAGGTAGCGCAGCAGTTCGCTCGCGCCCGGGTTGGCGTCCTGGCCGAAACGCACCCGGTCAGGGGTGTGGTAGTTGCTGAAGTGGGTGGTGAAGGCATTGACGAACAGCACCTTCTCTCCGGTATCCGGATGAGTGCGCACCACCGGGTGCTCGGCGTCCGGGTACATCGCTTTGAGACCCAGACGCTTCTCGATCGGCATGGCCGCACCGAAGCTGGCTTCGATGCTGTGACGGGCGCGCAGATTGGCGATCTTCAGCTTCACGTCTTCCGGCAAATTCTCGTACGCCAGCACCATGTTGGCCCACATGGTGTCGCCGCCCACCGGCGGGCACTCGACGCAGCGCAGCACGCAGCCCATCGGTGGGGCCTCGCGCCAGGTGGCGTCGGTGTGCCAGGCGTTTTCGTAGCGGTCCATCGGCTGGTCCGGACGCTTGTAGATCTGCACCAACCCCGGATGCTCCGGGTCGCTGCCGGCCACCGGGTGATCTTCCAGTTCGCCGAAACGACGGGCGAAGGCCACGTGCTCGGCGCGGGTGATGTCCTGATCGCGCAGGAACACCACGCGGTGCTTGAGCAACTGGGCACGGATCTCGGCAAACAAACCGTCGTCATGCACCGCGTCGGCCAGGTTGACGCCGATCAGCTCGGCGCCAATGCTGCAGGTCAATTGTTCGACTTTCATGGCTGGCCGCTCCTTAAATGACGAAAATCGACGAGCCGGTGGTCTTGCGCGACTCAAGATCCCGGTGCGCCTGCACCGCATCCTGCAAGGCGTAGTGCTGGTTGATCTCGATCTTGATGCGGCCGCTGCCAACGTGGTCAAACAACTCGCCAGCCAGCTCGGCTTTTTCCGCCGGGTCGCTGATGTAGTTGGCCAGCGCCGGACGGGTCAGGTAAAGCGAACCTTTCATCGCCAGCATCACCGGGTCGAACGCCGGGATCGGCCCGGACGCAGTACCCACGCAGACCATCAGTCCACGAGGCTTCAACGAATCCAGCGAACCCATGAAGGTGTTCTTGCCAACGCTGTCGAACACCACGTTGACGCCCACGCCATCGGTCAATTCACGAACGCGAGCGGCGACGTCTTCGTGGCTGTAATTGATCGTATGGTCGCAACCGTGAGCCTTGGCGATCTCAGCCTTCTGCTCGGTGGACACGGTGCCGATCACGTTCAGGCCGAGCAGCTTGGCCCACTGCGAAACGATCAGGCCGACACCACCGGCGGCGGCATGCAGCAGAATCGTGTCGCCTTCCTTGAAGTCGTAGATGCGGCGCATCAGGTACGACGAGGTCAGGCCGCGCATGGTCATGGCGGCGGCGGTTTCGAAACTGATGGTTTCCGGCAGCTTGATCAGCGGCGCGGCCGGGATCAGGCGCTCGGTGCTGTAGGCGCCGAGGGTGTTGAGGAAACCGGTGTACGTGACGCGATCCCCCACCTGGACGTTGGTCACCCCTTCGCCGACAGCCTGAACCACGCCGGACGCCTCAACGCCCATGCCGTTGGGCATCGGGATCGGGTAAGTGCCATTGCGAAAGTAGGTGTCGGCATAGTTCAGGCCGACCGCCACATGACGCAGACGCACCTGGCCCGGACCGGGTTCGCCGACTTCAACGTCCTCATAACGCAGGACTTCAGGACCACCGGTTTCGTAAAAGCGTACGGCTTTAGCCATTTTTCTTATTCTCCAATCTGCAATATGGGCGTGTTGCATCGAATTGCGCTGATTGGACTGTAGGACGAGGCCTGTTGAGACGCTTCTCATCAGACGACAATGGCTTTTCATTTGGTGACAGGCGAGGCGGCTCCCTCCTTGGTGTCCGGGGTCTGTTCCATGGTTTTTTCGCCGGCGGCAGGGGCTGCCGGGTTGGTAAATCCGGCCTTGGCGTTTTCGGCCTTGGTCTTGTGAATATCACAGCCCTGCAACTCACTCATCTGGGTGCAGCCGGACTTCTCAAGTTGCTTGCGGTACTTATCGTTGATGGCATGGGCCGGGGATTGGGCCAGCAGCAAAATCGCCAGTGCTGGCAAGATGAATTTGTTCATGGGTTCCTCTCTTCGATCGACATAGGAATGAAGCCGCATCGTTGGCTCACTTTAGCCTGCCCCGTCGTCACCTGCGCTATCATCCCCGCCTCTACGCCCCAAGAGTTTAGAACCCGGATGTCCGCAACGCTGCCCCTGCCTGATGATCATTCCCTGCCTCCCGTACTCGCCGGCCCGCTGTTGCGCCGACTGGAGCCGTCGCGACTGGTGATGTGGCTGGTGGGGTCGCGTGCGCTGGAGCTGACATTGCGTCTGCAGGGCGTCGCCGATATCCGTCTCGACGCCGGGCAATGCACGGTGATTGCGGTGGGTATGCACGCCTTTGTGCATTTGATCGATGTGTCGCTGGACGCCGCCCTACCCTGCGATGAACGCATCGCATACGACCTGCTACTGGACGACGGGAAAGGCATCGCCGATTGGGCGCCTCACCTGCTGTACGGCGAGGCCGGTTGCCCGGACTTTGTCCTGCGTTCGCGCATCGATCAGTTGCTGCACGGTTCCTGCCGCAAGCCGCATCACCCGGCGACCGACGGTTTGCTGTGCGTCGATAACCTGCTGGCGCAAGAACACCAAGCCGGGGATCGCCCCGCGCTGTTGATGATGAGCGGCGATCAGGTGTACGCCGACGACGTTGCCGGGCCGATGTTGCGGGCGATTCATGAATTGATCGAGCGGTTGGGGCTGTTCGGCGAGCACCTCGAAGGTGCCGTGGTCAGCGACAGCGCCGCGCTGTACGGCCACGCTGCCTGCTACTACCACCGCGCCGATTTGCTGCCGGCCCTCAAGAGCAACGAAACCCTGCGTGATCGTTTCTTCGGCGGTGCGCGCAAGCCGATTTTCACCAGCAGCAGTGCCGACAATCATCTGGTGACCTTCGCTGAAGTCATGGCCATGTACCTGCTCGTCTGGTCGCCGACACCCTGGACGTTGATAACCCCAAAGCCGCCAAAACTGATCAAGGAACGACGTGAGCGGTATGCGCTGGAACAGACGCGCATCGACGGCTTCAAGGCTGGCCTGGGCAATGTCGCGCGAGCGCTGGCGCATGTGCCGACACTGATGATTTTCGACGACCACGACATCACCGACGACTGGAATCTTTCCGCGCAATGGGAGGAAACGGCTTACGGCCATCCGTTCTCCAGACGCATCATCGGCAATGCGTTGATCGCTTACATGCTGTGCCAGGGCTGGGGCAATAACCCGGACGCTTTTGTCGATGTCGTGGCAGCGGCCCGCGCCTTCAGCGACACCGGGCACGACCGTTATCTGGACAGCGACGTCCAGGACGGTTTGATCGACGAGCTTTTGCGTTTCCAGCATTGGCATTACGTGCTGCCCACCACGCCGGCCATGGTGGTGCTCGACACCCGCACGCGGCGCTGGCGCAGCGAGATGAACCTCAAACAGCCTTCGGGCCTGCTCGACTGGGAGGCCCTCAGCGAACTGCAACAGGAATTGCTGGATCACCCCAGCGCCATCATCGTTTCACCGGCGCCGGTGTTCGGGGTGAAACTGATCGAAACGGTACAACGGGTGTTCAGCTGGTTCGGTTATCCACTGCTGGTGGACGCGGAAAACTGGATGGCCCACCGCGGCGCGGCCCAGGTGATCCTGAACATTTTCCGCCACTCGCGCACACCGGGTAACTACGTGGTGTTGTCCGGCGACGTGCATTACTCCTTCGTCTACGAAGTGCTGATCCGCCACCGCAAGGCCGGGCCGCGCATCTGGCAGATCACCAGCAGCGGCATCAAGAACGAATTTCCGCCCTCACTGCTGGAATGGTTCGACCGCCTCAACCGCTGGCTGTACTCGCCGCGTTCGCCGCTCAACTGGCTGACCAAACGTCGGCGCATGCGCATCGTGCCGCACGTTCCGGAACACGCCGAGGCCGGCGAACGGCTGTGGAATTCGGCGGGGATCGGGCAGGTGTTCTTTAATGAGAAAGGACAGCCGCAGGAGATTTTCCAGCTCAACTCGAATGGGGCACCAAAGACGCGGATGGTGGCTCCCGAAATCGACGAATGACCGCTAAAACCTGTGGGAGCGGGCTTGCTCGCGATAGCAATCTATCAGTCACCTAAGTGGTAACTGTCACACCGCCTTCGCGAGCAGGCTCGCTCCCACACTTGATCGGTGTCGCTCATGGAAACGTCCCGAAGTGGATTCGACGATACTCAGATCATCTGGTTTCAGCAAAACGATAAGGCCGGGCTCAAACGAATCAACCTGCTCAGATATCACCACTGAACAATCGCCCGACTCACCCCCCTGACAATCATCCCCACCTCCCGTTCATCAATGGTCAGTGGCGGCAACAGCCGAATGATCTGCCCCCGTGTGACATTGATCAGTAACCCATGATCCCGTGCCGCAATCAGGCTCAGGTCGCGGATGGGTTGCTTTAGTTCGATGCCGATCATCAGGCCCTGACCGCGGATGTGTAAGACGTTCGGGTGGTCCGCCAACTCGGTGCGCAATCTTTCGAGCAGGTGTTCGCCTTGAAGCCGGGCGTTTTCCAGCAGGCCCTGCTCTTCAACGATATCCAGCACGGTGCAACCGACCCGGCAAGCCAGTGGATTGCCGCCGAATGTGCTGCCGTGGCTACCCGGCGTAAACAGTTCAGCGGCTTTGCCACGGGCCAGGCAGGCGCCGATGGGCACGCCGTTGCCCAGGCCTTTGGCCAGGGTCATGACATCCGGAACGATGCCTTCGTGCTGGAACGCAAACCACTGCCCGGTACGACCGATGCCGGTCTGGATTTCGTCGAGCATCAGCAACCACGAACGCCGGTTACACAGTTCGCGCAGCGCCTTGAGATAACCGGGCGGCGCCAGTTGTACGCCGCTTTCGCCCTGGATCGGCTCCATCAGGATCGCCACGATTCGCGCGCCATGGGCCTGTTGCAGTTTCTCCAGAGCCTTGAGATCTCCGAACGGGACTTTGACGAAATCCCCCGGCAGTTTGTTGAAGCCCAGGCGCACGGCCGGGCCATCGCTGGCGGACAAGGTGCCAAGGGTCCGACCGTGGAAAGCGTTCTCCATCACCACCACCAGCGGCTCTTCAATCCCCTTGTGCCAGCCGTACAACCGGGCAATTTTCAGCGCCGTTTCGTTGGCCTCGGCCCCGGAATTGTTGAAGAACGCCCGGTCCATGCCGGCCAGTCGCGTCAGTTTCTGCGCCAATTGCTGTTGCCAGTCGATGCTGTAGAGGTTGGACGTGTGCAGCAGCAACCCGGCCTGTTCGGTAATGGCCGCGACGATTTTCGGGTGGGAATGGCCGACGTTGGTCACCGCCACGCCGGCCACCGCGTCCAGGTATTCGCGGCCGGCCTGATCCCACAGGCGAGTGCCCAGCCCTTTGTTGAAACTCAGGGCCAAGGGTTGATAAGTGCTCATCAGGCAGGCGGCGGTCATGACATCAAGCTCCAGCAAGGGTCGGTGTTTTTGCAGTATGGTTAGCCACCAGAGCTGGATAAACGCTTAAAAGCTTCAATCATTTAAAAGCCAGGCTTGATAATGGATCTGTTCCAGGCAATGAGCGTCTACGTCAAAGTGGTGGAGACCGGCAGCATGACGGCCGCCGCTTTTCAGTGCGAAATGTCCACGACCATGGTCGGCAATCACCTCAAGGCCCTGGAGCAGCGCCTGGGTGTGCGCCTGATCCACCGCACCACGCGGCGCCAGCACCTGACCGAATTCGGGGTGGCGTATTACCAGCGATGCCTGGAAGTGCTGGGACTGGTGGCCGATTCCGAGCGGCTGGCCGAGCAGACCCTCGACGAACCGAGCGGAATCCTGCGCATCACCGCGCCCCTGACCTTCGGCACCGAGCGCCTGGCGCCGGCGCTGAGTGAGTTCAGCCTGCAAAACCCGCGGGTGAAACTCGACGTGGTCCTGACCAACCGTCGCCCGAACCTTCTGGAAAACGGCCTGGATGTGGCATTTCGACTCGGTGCGCTGGAGCCCTCCAACCTGATCGCCCGGCCGCTGATCGACTACACCCTGACCATGTGCGCCTCACCGGCGTATCTGGCCCGTCGCGGCACGCCGCAAACGCCTGAAGACCTGCGCCAGCACGACTGCCTGTCCTTTGCCTATCCGGCCGGGGATGACTGGCAATCGGTGCAAAAGGAATGGCGTCTGGCCGGGCCTGATGGCGAAGTCAGCGTGGGCGTCAGCGGGCCGATGTTGATCAACAGCTCGGCCGGGCTGCATCAGGCGGCGCTGACCGGCATGGGCATCGTGATGATGCCCGACGCGCTGGTCGAACAGGATCTGCGGGACGGAAAACTGCAAGCGCTGATGCCGGATTACTGCCCGCCGAGTCGGCCGATGCACCTGGTCTACGCACAGGATCGTCACCGGTTGCCGAAATTGCGGCGTTTCGTCGAATTCGCGGTGCAGAAGTGGGGCAAGCACTAGCAGGCCGAATGCGCCATGCACTAATCTGCGGGCTGACGAGCCAGTGACAGGGAGAGCGAGATGGGCGAGGCATCGAGTATCGAGCCGTTGAAGTACGACGTGTCGGACATGAATGACGACAGGCTGCACACCATCCTGGAACTGGTCAGCGACGGCATCTGGGACTGGAATGCCAACACCGGTTTCGTCTACCGCACGGCGCGCTGGTACGAAATGCTCGGCTACACGCCGCACTCCCTGGATAACAACGTACTGACCTGGGAAAACGTCATCCACCCCGATGACTACCCACGGGTCATGGCCGTGTTCGACGACTACCTGAGCCAACGCGCCAGCGGCTATCAGGCCGAATACCGCTGCCGTATGCACAACGGCAACTATCTGTGGATCGAAGACCGTGGCCACATCCTGGCGCGCAATGCCGACGGTTCGGTGGCACGGATGATCGGCGCGCACCGCAGCATCGAAGACAAGCGCCGCCTGCTCGAGGAACTCGAACGGCGCAATCACTCCCTCGAAGCACTGATTGAAGAACGCACCCGCGAACTGTCACGGGTCAATCAACAGTTGCAGTTGCAACTGGAAGAAAACCGCAAACTGGCGCAAACCGACACGCTGACCGCCATTGCCAACCGGTATTGTCTGGAACAACACCTGCCCCAAGCCTGCGAGCGTGCCCAACGCTTTCGCGAACCGCTGTCGCTCATCGCCATGGACATCGACGACTTCAAGACCATCAACGATCACTATGGCCATGCCTTGGGCGATGCCGCATTGGTGCACGTGGTCGAGAACGTCAAACGCTTCGTGCGCGAAGGTGACCTGCTGGCTCGCTGGGGCGGCGACGAATTCATCATGACGCTGCCCAACACCTCATTGGCCGAAGCCCGGGCCCTCGCCGAAAAAATCCGCCATGGCCTCTCGGAATTGCTGCCCGTGGGCGACTTCCACGTGACCATGAGTTTCGGCGTGGTCCAGCGTTTTGACGAAGAGCAACAGACTGGCCTGATGGCGCGGGCAGATCAGGCGCTGTACCGCTCGAAAATCGCCGGCAAGAATGTGATCTCCGGATAACGCCTCAGATCCCGTCCTTCACCAGCACCGGTTGTTCCTGATAGCGATCCGGAAACAGCTGCTTGAGCTGCTTCACCTTCGGCAGGTCGTTGATCACGATGTACGGATAGGTCGGGTGCTCGGTCAGAAAGTCCTGATGCTCTTCCTCCGCCGGGTAAAAACCGTTGTAGCTTTCCAGCTTGGTCACGATCGGTTTGCTGAACGACTGAGCGGCGTCGAGCTGGGCAATGTAGGCCTGGGCGACTTTTTCCTGCTCGGCGCTTTTGGTGAACAGGGCGGAACGGTATTGCGTGCCGGTGTCCGGCCCCTGGCGGTTGAGTTCGGTCGGGTTGTGCGCCACCGAGAAGTAGATTTGCAGCAAGGTGCCGTAACTGACCTGGCTCGGATCGAACGTCACTTCGACAGCCTCCGCATGCCCGGTATTGCCGTTGCTGACACGCTCGTATTGCGCGGTATTGGCGGCGCCACCGGCGTAACCGGACACCGCATTTTTCACGCCTTTGACGTGCTGAAACACGCCTTGAACGCCCCAGAAACACCCCCCGGCAAACACCGCCGTTTCGCTTTGAGCGTGGGAGATTTCGTCGAGGGCCGGCGGCGCAATGACCACCGCGTCTTCAGCGCCCCCCAAGGAAAACGCCGAACATTGGCCGATAACGCCGACGGTGGCCAGTGCCAACAGCGTGCGGCGCCAGGTGAGCAGGTTTTTCATGTGAGGAACTCCAGGGTTATCCAAGGGGCAGGCAGGCAAAAATCAGACGGCGCGGGGTTCGAACTTCATCGCCAGACCATTCATGCAGTAGCGCAGGCCGGTCGGTTTCGGGCCGTCATCGAAGACATGGCCCAAGTGCCCGCCGCAACGTCGGCAGTGCACCTCTTCGCGGATCATGCCGAAGGCACGGTCCTGTCGGGTGGCCACAGCCTTGTCCAGCGGTGCCCAGAAGCTCGGCCAACCGGTGTGGCTGTCGAACTTGGTGGCCGAGGAAAACAGCGGCAGATCGCAACCGGCGCAGACGAACGTACCGTCACGGTGTTCGTTGTTCAGCGGGCTGCTGTAGGCGCGTTCGGTGCCTTCTTCACGCAGGATTTCGTATTGCTCGTCACTGAGGATCGCGTGCCATTCGCTGTCGCTGTGGGTGACTTCGAACGCCTCGGCTGCGCTGGCTTCGCTGATCAATGCCGCGCCTGTGGACAACTTTGGCAACAGGCCAATCGCCAGGGCTGCCACCCCGAGCCCGCCGCTCGCTACAAGAAAATGCCGTCGTGAAAACATGCTCGTCTCCCAAAAACCAGGGGTGTTTCATGGAACACAGCCTAGGCTTTGGGTGATCGCCAAATCCTCACGGGAAGTTAAACAATTCGTGATAACTCGGGCGCTGAAAAACCCGCACAATGCCTGGGCAATTCAATGTAGGAGCCGGCTTGCTGGCGATGCTGTGTCAGGTACCGAGGTGTCGACTGATACTCCATCGCCAGCAAGCCGGCTGCTACAGCGTGGTTTTCGCACAATGCGCACATTGCGCCGAAGGATTGAGCTGGATGGAACAGACCAAACGCGTCCTCGTGGTCGAGGACGATCAGCACATCGCCGACCTGATCTGCCTGCACCTGCGGGATGAGCAGTTCGAGGTGGTGCACAGCGCCGATGGCACTGAAGGCATGCGCCTGCTGCAACAAGGCAACTGGGATGCGCTGGTCCTCGATCTGATGCTGCCGGGCGTCGATGGCCTGGAGATCTGCCGCCGAGCCCGGGCCATGGCCCGCTACACGCCGATCATCATCACCAGCGCACGCTCCAGCGAAGTGCACCGCATTCTCGGCCTCGAACTGGGTGCCGATGATTACCTGGCCAAGCCGTTTTCCATGCTGGAACTGGTGGCGCGGGTCAAAGCCCTGTTGCGCCGGGTCGATGCCATGGCGCGCAACCTGAAGATGGACGCCGGCAGCCTGAATATCGACGGCCTGGCCATCGACCCGATCACCCGTGAAGTGGCCCTCGACGGCCGGCGCCTGGACCTCACGCCCCGGGAGTTCGACTTGCTGTATTTCTTCGCCCGTCAGCCCGGCAAGGTGTTTTCGCGCATGGACCTGCTCAATGCCGTGTGGGGCTACAGCCACGAAGGCTACGAGCACACGGTCAACACCCACATCAACCGCCTGCGCGCCAAGATCGAAGCCGACCCGGCGCAACCGGTGCGTATCCTCACGGTGTGGGGCCGAGGCTACAAATTCGCCACCGGGGAGGAACACCAGCCATGAGGCTGACCCTCACACAGCGCCTGTCACTGGTGTTCGCCGTGCTGCTGCTGGTGTGCTGCGGCACGTCGGCGTGGATGCAGGTGCGCTCCAACCAGTTGCATGAACAGGAAGTGGTGCAAGGCTTGTCCCGGGATCTGGCGCAACACATCGCCAATGACACCGTGCTGATGGACACCCAGGGCCTGATGCCCAATGCCGTGCGCGACCTGTTCAGCAAGCTGATGCAGGTCAACCCGAGCGTCGAGGTGTACCTGCTGGACACCGAGGGCAAGATTGTCGGCAGCGCCGCGCCCGAGGGGCGGATCCGCCGTGAGCGGCTCGACCTGGCACCGGTCCAGCGCCTGCTGCGCGGCGATGCCCTGCCGATTCTCGGCGACGACCCGCGCAGCGTCGATGCGCGCAAGGTGTTCAGCGCCGCGCCGCTGAAGGTCAATGGCAAACCGGCCGGTTATCTCTACGTAGTGCTGCTCGGTGAAGACCACGATCGACTGGCCGAACGCGGTGCCACCAGCGCCGCACTCAATACCGCCCTGCTGTCGATTGGACTGGTGGCGATGTTGTGCCTGATTGCCGGTCTCACCGCGTTTGCCTTGATCACCCGGCCGTTGCGTCGTTTGACTGACACCGTCAGCCAGTTCGACATTGATGGCGTCCCGGTCACCCCCGCCCTGCCCGTCACAGTGGAAAAAACCGCCAGCCACGATGAAATCGCGATCCTCGACGCCACGTTCCGGCAGATGCAGACGCGCCTGGGTGAGCAGTGGCGTTCTTTGACCCGCCAGGATCAGGAACGCCGGGAACTGGTGGCGAACATCTCCCACGACCTGCGCACGCCGCTGGCCTCGCTGCACGGTTATCTGGAAACCCTGTCGCTCAAGGACGCCACGCTGTCCCCCGCCGACCGCCGTCGCTATTTGGGCATCGCCCTGGATCAGAGCCGCAAAGTGGGTGGGCTGGCGCAGTCGTTGCTGGAACTGGTGCGGCTGGAACACGGTTTTGTGCAACCGGTGCTGGAGCGGTTTTCCCTGACCGACCTGGCCCAGGACATCTTCCAGAAGTTCGAGCTCACTGCCGAAGCGCGTCAGATCGAATTGAAGGCCACGTTCGCGCCGAACGTTTCAGCGGCCTGCGCCGACCTGGGGCTGATCGAGCGGGTGCTGACCAATCTGTTCGATAACGCGTTGCGCCATACCCCGGCGGGTGGCGAGGTTGAGTTGAGCCTGCGCCCCCAAGGTGCGTATATCGAAGTGACAGTGAGCGACAGTGGGCCGGGCATCGCGCCGGAACTGCGTGAGGGGTTGTTCCTGCGGCCGTTCAATATCGGCGGCGCACGGCGCGATGGCGGGTTGGGGCTGCGGATCGTGCATCGCATCCTGCAATTGCATGGGCGCGAGATTCAGTTGATCGACCTGCCGGGGCGCGGGGCGACGTTTCGGTTTTCATTGCCGATCGATGAGGAAACGGCAACGGCGTTGGCGGTGCGGTCGATGAACCTCAATACACCGCGGCAGGCTTGAGAACTGTGGTGCCTGGCAGGCCGCCATCGCTGGCAAGCCAGCTCCCACGGGGTTAGCGGGTGTACGCAAGAGTTGCGGACAACCTGAATCACTGTGGGAGCCGGCAGCGATGCGCGTGATTTTGTCCGTTGGCCCGTTGGGTCGTGACAATGCCGCCCCGGTCCAATAGATTAGGCGACCTGAAAAAGCCCCCCGAGCTTTCTCGCCCCAATTCAAGCTGAAAAAAGTAGTGAAATTTCAATGTCCGATTCCAATACCGCTGAATCCGTAGTTACCTTGTCGTCCAAAGCGGAATACGAAAACTCCATCAATCTTTCACAACACGTGCCCCAGGCGAAAACCATCAGCGAGATGGTCCTGGACGCTTTCCAGTCGACCCGCGAAAGCGACCAGATCCGCGAATTGCGTGCCGCTATCCGTCAGGCCCACGACAGCTTCGACGATGACAAGGCCTACGAACTGATGGGCCAGCTCAAGCAGCTCAAGGACGCCGAGGCCGCCGACATCGCCGCCCTCGAAGACCTGAGCAGCAAGTTCTCGATCGGCCGCATCCTGTCCAGTTTCAAGGACGACCCGGCGTTCCAGGAGATCGTCTATGGCCTGGCCCTGAAAGTGCTGAACCAGACCCACCAGGCCATCAGCAACCCGAGCGGCGGCAAGAGCAAAGCCGCCAAGGCCAAGAAAGAAGTCGAAGTGTTCACCATCAGCAAGGACGGCATCAGCGTCACCCTGCCCCTGCGCACTCCGCGCTCGCGCCTGAGCGTCGACCGTGAAGCCCTGGAGTTCCTTGGTTTCACCTTCGTTGGCGAAGGCGACGAAGCGGAGCTGGAAAGCGAGACGTTCCTGGACAATGCCGGGGCCGAACAAGCGGTCAACCGCAAGAACATCATCACCGCGCTACAACAGCAGACGGCGTTCGACGGCTACAGCATCGCCGCGCAGTAACAGATCCCGTTGTGGCGAGCGAGCTTGCTCGCGCTGGGCTGCGAAGCGGCCCCAAAAAATCTGACATAACCCGCCGATTTTTGTGAGTGCCCCGCACTCAAGCGCGAGCAAGCGCCCTCGCCACAGGTGTCTCAGCGCCTCACATACAGCCCCGCCACCGTGCGGGGCTTTTTATTGCCCGCGATTCGAGCAAAACCATGATTAGTCTTCCAGTATCGACAGCAGAACACCTCTTCCCTTCACCCATCAGCACCACGGGTCCGCCGGTCCTGAAACGGTCGTGGAGCGTCAATTCACTTTCCAGCCAGGGACCTCAGTGGTGCGACTGCCGAGGTCATCATGAACACGCTCCCGCTCTACCGTCAGTTGGCCAATCATTACCTGGACGCGATCCGCAGCGGCACCCTGAAAACCGGCGAACGCCTGCCCTCGATACGGCTGATGATGGAAAAACACGCCGTCAGCCTGTCCACCGCCGTGCAGGTATGCCGCGAGCTTGAAGACTATGGCGTGCTGGAAGCCCGACCGCGCTCGGGCAATTACATTCGTCAGCCTGACACGCCGCCCAGCCCCGTTACGCTTTCCCTGCCCGCGCCGCTGGATACGGGCGTCTATGTCGGCATACACGAGCACGTGTCAGCGGTGCTCAAAGCCAGTCAGCAAGCGACGATCAAGGTCAACCTGGCCAGCGCCTACTGCGCCCCTCAGCTCTACCCGTTGAAGGTCTTGCAGGACAACATGATCAAAGCCTTGCGCCAGGATCAGCACCTGTTCGACACCACAGGCTCGACCTGCGGCAACAGTGCGCTACGCAATGTCCTTGCCCGCCGGATGCTGACCGCCAAGACCCACCTGACGGCCGATCGCATTGTGATCACCCACGGCGCCACCGAAGCGATCAACCTGGCCCTGCGTGCCGTGACCCAACCCGGCGATACCGTGGCCGTGGAGTCGCCGACCTTCTACGGCCTGCTGCAAATTCTCGAAAGCCTGAACCTGCGGGTGCTGGAAGTCCCGGCCTCGGCCCACGCGGGGATTCACCTGACGGCCCTGGAACACCTGCTGCAAGGGCCGGAGCGGATCAAGGCGCTGATCGTCATGCCCAACCTGCACAACCCGCTGGGCAGCATCATGCCCGACACCCACAAGGCGCGGCTGGTAAAGCTCTGTGCCGAGCACGACACGGTGCTGATCGAGGACGATACCTACGGTGACCTGGTGGACACCGAGCAACCGCTGTCCACGCTCAAGCACTGGGACCGCACCGACAACGTGATCTATTGCGCTTCGCTGAACAAAACCCTGGCCCCGGGCCTGCGTCTGGGCTGGATCAGCGCCGGGAAGTGGCACGACCGCGTGGAAATGCTCAAGCACACCCAGACCCGAGGCTGCGAGAAGCTGTCGCAACTGGCGGTCAGTGCCTTCATGGGCACGCCATCGTACGAACGCTACCTGCGGCGCTTGAGGAAAACCCTGACCCAACAGCGCCAGCACATGAGCACGGCAATCCTGCGTTACTTTCCCGAAGGCACCCGAGTGACCAACCCGCGGGGCGGCACGTTGCTGTGGGTGGAATTGCCCGTGCAGCATTCATCCATGGCGCTGTTTCAGGAAGCGTTGAACGTCGGCATCCAGATTTCACCTGGGGATATCTTTTCCAACGCCAAGCGCTTCAAGAACTTTGTGCGCATTGGCTGCGGAACACCGTATTCGCCGAGGATCGATGAAGCATTGCAGACGTTGGGACGCCTGCTAAAAAATCAGGGCTGACTCAACCCTTGTAGGAGCTGGCTTGCCCGCGAAAGCGTCAGCACATCCAGCCTCGAGGTGCCTGACACACCGCCATCGCTGGCAAGGCAGCGCCTGGCGGTTTTGCGGTGATCTTCAGATTGGGGGCTGGTGCAGGCTGATGATGTGCGGGTCGTCGTTCCAGTGCGGGAAACGCTCGGCGATCAGTGGGTCGTGGCCGGGGATGACGTGGTCTTCGCTATCGGCCAGGCGATCGATTTCGCTGAACGCCTCAAGGCTTTGCGCCAGGTCATCGATGATCGGAAACGGGCTGCGTTCGCGAATGTTGACCCACAAATGCGCGGCGTCCGACGCCAGAACAATCCAGCCGCGCGCGGTGTTGACCCGCACCACCTGACTGCCCGGCGTGTGACCGCCCACCGCATGCAGGGTGACGCCAGGCATCACTTGCACCGTGCCGTTGTGCAACCGCATCCGACCTTCGAACAGTGGCGGCAGCGCCGACATCACGTCCTCGACTTCGTAGGTTTTGTTGACCGTGTGATGGGCCATTTTCGGCCCGGTGCAGAAGCGCAGTTCCGCCTCCTGCAGATGCACCGTGGCCTTGGGAAACAGCCCCAGATTGCCGGCATGATCCCAGTGCAAATGCGTGAGGATCAGGTGCTCGACCTGCGCCGGATCGATGTCCAGTTGCCGCAGGGATTCTTCCGGCAGGCGATACATCTGGCGATTGCGCCGATCCGCCGTGGCCGGTTGAAAACAGGTGTCGACCACGATCACCTGCTGCGCGTTGCGAATGACCCAGAAATAGTAATCCAGCGGCATCGGCGCATTCGGATCACCACAGCAGGCGTCGTAGAGAAAATTCTCCCGGGCGGTGCGTTGGGCATTGGCGCCGACGCGGATGGCGAACACTTCGTACACAGGAACGGACATGTTTACCTCCGGATTCAGGCCGCCACAGTGGCTTTGAGGGTCGGACGAAAATCGAAGTCGATCAGCTCGCTGATGCCCAGGTCTTTCGCCAGTTTATGCAGGCCACTGTAGTCGCGCATGATCGTCGCGTTCTTGTTGCTCTCGCGGGTGTCGGCAATGATCAACGTCGCATCCTCGACCCCGAGCTGCGTCAGAATCGCCTCCCACATCGAGTAGTCCTGGGCGATAAAAGCACTCAGCGCCACCGACAGGTTGCGTGCGAAAAATTCCCGCTGAACCGGCTGCATGTTGGCGTACATCACCTTGGCCACCTCGGCCAGCACTTTGCTGTGGGCATACTCGTCACGGTTGTGCAGTTCAGCCACGCGGCGGTTTTGCGGCTGGATGGTCTGATCATCCGCCAGTAAATCGAGATAAGCATTGACGCTGATCTCGGCCACCACCGCGAAGGTAATTGCCGCCAGATCCCGTTGCCATTGCTCGGGTAACGCTTCACGCAGGGCCTTGAGGCGCAAGTAAGTGACGGATGGCGGCAAGTCCAGATCGTGATCCAGCGCGCGATCAAGCCTGGTCCGCTCGATGGCCCGCAGGTGCATCAACGTGTGGTAATGCTCGTCGATCAGCGTTTGTTGCATGGCCTCGCGAAAATGCCAGTCGTCCTTGCCCAGATACTGGTTGGCGATGACGCTCAGCGCCGGGTTCACCACGTGTTCCTCGGCGGTCACGGTGCGCAGGTTGTAGCCGATCCAGCCCCAGGTCACCACGCTGCTTTTGAGTTCTTCGCTCAAGGCCTGGAATGCCGGGTGATGGAAAAACGGCACCATGCACTCCGGGTAATCCGGACGCGCGGGGTCGAACACTTCGTTGATCTGGCCCTTGTCCGGCGAACACACCGTGGCGCGTTTGGTCCAGGCCTGGTTGAGCCGCACGATCAGTTGATGATCGACCTCGGCAATCTCGATTGCTGTTTGCATGACGCAATACCTGTAAGACGCGTACCCGCGAGGGGTACGCCTGAAGAATGAAGGGCGACGGAAAAATCAGGCCAGCCAGTAGCGGGTCAGGTTGCGCGCCGGGTCAGTGTATCGGCTGCGGGCGTGAATCATCCGCCAGTTATCCCAAATCAGCAGGCACCCGTCGGGAATCAGCACCGGTGTGTTGTGCTCGATAAAGTAGGCTTCACCCAGCGCCGCAAACCGGGCCAGTGGCGAGGTGCTGTTGGTCACTTGCGAGTGCTGCAACGCGTCCTTCGAAGGGTTCACGTCGCCGTAGTGAAACTGGTTGTAGCTGAAGCGAAAAATGTCGCCTTCTTCGGTCGGCGTCAGGATGTATTCCTTGACCCGGGTCTGCGCCGGCTCGCCTGGCTTGGCGGTGGCGACGAACTCCACGGGCGTGTCGTCGAGCCATTCGCGCAGTTCCGGTTCGGATCGCTCCAGCGACTTCAAAAACTCATAACCGTCCACCAGCCCCGTGTGCCCACCACCACACGCGGCCTGTTTATGGCAATGCAACGCCAGATAACGGGGTGGCGGACCATACACCGGCGCTTCGGTGTGCGGGCCGATGCCGTTCATGCTCTGGGAGTAAGGCAAGTCCTCATACCCTGGCTTGCGGGTGATGGCGAAGGCGACCTGGCCGTTGAACTGCGGAATGACCGGACCGAACGCTTGCAGGGTTCCTACAACATCGTGGGAAAATTCCCCGGGGGTAAGCACCGTCCAGCCCTGCGCCGACAATTGTTCATGACGATGGCCCAGTGAAACATAAGGTGTAGACGCAACAATCCCTTGGTTTGGCATGGCGAAGTTCCTGGCTGTTTATCAGGCATTGACGGTTGAGGTGTAAGCGGCGATCAAATCGCGGCAGGCATTACCCGGTCGGTAGAGCTGCTCATCGATGCTTTGCACCGGAGTGATTTCGGCGGCGGTTCCGGTGAGAAAACACTCATCGAAATCGCCCAGTTCCGTCGGCAAAATCGTGCGTTCGATCACTTGATAATCCAGCGCCTTTGCCAGTTCGATCACGGTCTGGCGGGTGATGCCGTTGAGGAAACAATCCGCCAGCGGCGTGTGCAACGTCCGGCCTTTGACGAAGAACACATTGGCACTGGTGGCTTCGGCGACGTGACCGCGCCAGTCGAGCATCAGCGCATCGTGGTAACCGGTGTTCTCGGCGTCGTGCTTGCTCAGCGTGGCAATCTGGTAGTGCCCGGAAGCCTTGGCTTCGAAGGGGCTGCTGCTGGGTGGCGGGCGGCGCCACGTCGCGGTTTTCAGGCGAATGCCGGCCATGCGTGCCGCCGGGTCGAAATAGCTCGGCCATTGCCAGCAAGCGATAGCCACATGCACGCGGTTGAAACGCGCCGAGGTGGAAATCATCTCGCTGCCGCGCCACGCTACCGGTCGCAAATAGCCCTCGACCACGCCGTTGCGCCGCAGCAGTTCGTGGCTGGCCGCTTCCAGTTCGGCGGGTTCAAACGGGAGGGCGAAATCCATCAGTTGCGCCGAGCGATACAGCCGCTCGGTGTGCTCGCGCAGTTTGAAGATCTTGCCGTTGTACACGCGCTCCCCTTCATACACCGTGCTCGCGTAATGCAGGCCGTGGGTCAGTACATGCAGGCGCGCCTGGGACCACTCGACGAACGCGCCGTCGAGCCAGATCAATCCTTCGCGCTGATCAAACGGGATACCGCTCATGTCCCAATCTCCTGTAAATCGTCCTACGCCGTTTGCAGCAGGACCGGTATCAATTCGGGGGTTGCCTGGGGTTCGCTCTGAAAGAAAAACGCCCGTTCGCCAAACGCCGGGCGCAGGTCATCGAACCAGGTCACGTGGGGATCGAAGCGCGCATAAAACGTGCGCAACACCCACTGCGGATCGCGCGCCTGCAAGAACTGCAGCACGAAGACTTTTTCTCCGGCGACCGTCTCGATGCCGTTGATCAACACCTTGCCGTAGAAGGTGCTCATGGATGGCCCGCGCACCGTGCGCGCCAGGCCGGACACCGTGCGGTAGGCCGCCTGGAAGATTTCGAACGCCCGGGCCAGCGGCATCGCGAAGTAATGGCTGGGGCCGGTGTCGCGCTCGACGAACATGTAATACGGCACCGCCCCGAGCCGCACACCTTCGGTCCAGAGGTCCGCCCAATCGGCCGGGTTTTCGTTGATGTGGCGGATCACCGGCGCCTGCATGCGCAGCGTTGCACCGGTGGCGCGAATGCGTTCGACGGCTTGGCGCGCGATGTCCTGGCGGAGCTCCACCGGGTGGTTGTAGTGCCCCATGATCGACAGGTTTTTCCCCGCCGCCACGATGCGCCGGAACAGTGCCAGCAGTTCGGGGGTGTCCTTGTCGCTGACGAAGCGCTGCGGCCAGTACGCTACGGATTTGGTGCCGATGCGGATGCTCTTCAGGTGCGGCAAATCCAGCAGAGGCTCGATGTACCCCGCCAGCGAACGGGTATTCATGATCATCGGGTCGCCCCCGGTGATCAGTACATCGGTGACTTCGCTGTGCACCCGCAGGTAGTTCACCAGCTCCTGGGATTCACGGGCATTGAACTTGAGCTCTTCCTCGCCGATGAACTGCGCCCAGCGAAAACAGAAGGTGCAGTACGCGTGACAGGTCTGGCCGGCCCCGGGGAAAAACAGCACCGTCTCGCGGTACTTGTGCTGAATGCCGGCGAGGACTTTGCCGTCGAGCGTCGCGCTGTTGTGCGTCAGTTGCCCGGCCGGGTGCGGGTTCATGCGTAACCAGATGGCTTCGATACGCCGCTTGATCGCGGCTGAATCGTCCAGCTCGATCAGGTGCTTGAGCGAGGCGTATTCCTCCGCCAGCAACATGTCCTTGTGGGGAAACGTCATGCGGAAAATCGGATCGTCGGGAATGTTGTTCCAGTCGATCAGCGTGCCCAGTACATATTCGTTGGTGCGAAACGGCATGACCCGGGCCACGACGGTCATGGCTTCCTGCAATGCCGGGGTCAACTTGTCCCAATAGGGTGTGTCGCGGATGGTGCGAGCGTTATAGGGTTTGTATCTTTCCTGCTCCGACATTCCTTGCATGGCAGCGCTCCTGGTGTTTGCCCTGACGGTTGCTACACGATGGCCGGCGCTTTGCGCTCTATGTCCATCCAGGCCCGGACGCTGTCGCGATCCCACTGACGACGGACATACGCCGCCAATCGCGCAGGCACCGGGTCACCATTGGCCACCAGGCGGTTGAGCATGATCGCCAGGTCGGTGTCGGCAATGCTCCAGTCCCCGAACAGATGCTCGGCGCCCTCCCCCAGCAAACGGTCGGCCACGAACACCAGGCGCTCGGCAGCGGCCCGGGCCTCGTCGGACAGCGGCGTGTCCTTCTTGCCGAAATACACCAGATCAAACGGACGCTCCTTGCGCACCACCAGCAGATCACTGCGCAGCCAGGCCTGCAGCTGACGGGCACGGGCACGCTGCTGGATGTCTTTTGGGTAAATGCTTTTTGCACCGGGGGCGAGTTCTTCCAAATATTCGGCGATGGCCGAAGATTCCGAGAGCGCAAAACCTTCGTGAACCAGTACCGGGATTTTGCAGGTCAACGAAAGATCGCGATAACTGTGCAGATAGTTTTCACGCGCTTTCAAATCCACCGTCACAAGTTCAAAGGAAAGTTGTTTTTCCTTTAATGCCACATAAACCGACATCGCAAAGGCACTGACATAGTCAGCACCGAGATACAGTTTTAACTTTGCACTTTCCATGAACGCTCCCTTGCACTAAGCACATTAATCCGTTGCAGTCGAAGCGATCGTATTAACTTGTTCATCTGCTGAACAGATACAGAAATTACCTGTTTCTATCGATACAGAAATCCGGCAGGTGTCACTCATGAACCGGCATTTTTGCAGGTGCACAAAAACGAAAAAGGGAGTCCGCAAAAGCGGACTCCCTGGCGTGCAGCAGACGGGAAATTACAGCGGGCGTGGAATCAGGCCAACGTTGTCGACGTGATTGGCCAGCAACGCCATCTGCGGCATGTTGCTGATGTTGAGCATGGTCAGCGGCTCGGTGCCGCTGGTGTTGACGAAGCCGTGGCGGGTCCAGGCCGGCACCAGCAATACATCGCCGGGGCCGACGCTGACTTCATCGGCCTCCCCCAGTGACAACGCGCCGCTGCCGGACTGGATGACGAACAGATGCCACCAGGCGTGGGCATGGCCCTCGAGCGTGGAGCCCGGCACCAGCCACTGCATGGACACCGCCATGCCAGGTGTTAATTGGCAACCATCGAGATGGCTTTCGTGGGCCAGCGCAACAATATCGATGTCGCTGGCCTCAAGGGTCTGGCGCATGTCGGTAAGTTCGGCGTCTTTCCACACACGGGGTTTTATCGGATGGCGATTCAGACTCTGACGAAAGTCTTTATATGAAAAAAACGCACCCTGCACGTTATTCATTTCCGTTTCCAACTTATTCTGCCGAATTGAGTCACCCGACCTTAGGCCAACTCTGCAACCGTGTAAAGCCGAACAACTTCACTTATAAAGCCGACGGTCGTAATGCCACGATCATATCAACTTCAATGGCCGCATTTTTCGGCAATTGATAAACACCGACAGTAGTGCGTGTATGTTTTCCGGCATCGCCCAATACATGACTGAACACATCTGACGCACCGTTGGCGACTTCGCTGAGGTCGACAAAATCTTCCGTGCACCGCACATACACCGTTACCCGAATCAGCGACTTGATCTTGTCCAGGGAACCAATGGCATCGACGATCAACGCCAGGCCGCGCATCGCACTGATGCTGGCAGCGGCTTGCGCATCCCCCATGTTGAGATCACGCCCGACCCGACCCGGGTAGTGGATTTTGCCGTTCATGCGCGGCACCAGACCGCTGATGTATAACTCGTCGTGATGGCGGATCAACGGCGCGTAATGACCGCCGGCGGTGTTCTCGCCGTAGATGTCATAGTCGAATTCCCGCGCCAGAGCGATGAAGCGCTCATCACAGGTCATGTGCTCAATCATTTACCGAACCCTCTTGATCAATACTGCAAAAAACATCGATCGCTACTGCTTGATCCGCCACTCAGCCCACCGCCCTGGCCGGTGTTGCCAGGCTGGTGATCCCGACCCTTGATTCAATGGCTTCAGCCAGACGCGACAGGTCAAGGCTGAGGCGCTCGTACTGCTCGTTGAACAAGACGATGTGGCCGATGAACGAGAAGTTGTCCTTCACCAAAGCGCTGACCGAATCACCAATGCGCTTGCTCAGCACCGCTTCCACCAGTTCGATATTCAGCGAGCGAGCCAGCGCCTGAATGTCCGGAACATTGCGCAGGATGCCGCCGGTGTTCGCCCGCAACAGGCGTATGCCGCAGTAGCCGCGCGGCACGGGATCATCGCTGGCGACGTGACCTTCCACCGCCCAGCGAACCCAGCGCTCCCACGGGTCGAAGTCGATGAACGCCTTACGGGCCAGGTCCCAGATGTGCATGCCACCGGGACGCATGTTGGTTTCCACGGCCGAGGTACGGTGATTGGCCCTGTGGAAAACTTCGTTGTGCCAGGCCCCGTTGTCCTGCGAAACCAAACCCGCCATGTGACGGCCTGCAGCCATTAGCCGGGCCTGGGCATCTGCCGGCAACGGCGCAGGCACCACTTGCTGGATCTCGGCGCGGTAGGCGCCGTCGGTGGTGGTTTTTTCGGTGATCCAGGTGCTACCGGCAACATAGTCCCAGCTGTATTCCCGAGCGTTCTGGATCAGCTCTTCGAGCACAATGCCGCCCTCGCGATAGGGCTTCAGGGCCAGCCACGCTTCGTCGCACTCGGACGGGTGACGGATCACCCGGCAGCCCCGGCTGGCACCTTCGCAGGCCGGCTTGATGAACGCCTTGCCGCCCAGTTCGATCACGCGCTGACGCAGTTCTGGCAGGCTCTCGATGCGTGTCGAGACGATCGGCCGGTAATCCTCGGGGGCCGCCGTGGCGGATGCTTCGAGCTGGCGGAAAATCTGTTTGTCCAAGCCCGCCCGCGCCTCGGCCGGGGTAATGCCGGGCAGGCCGAAATGGCTGGCCAGCGCCGCCCCGAGCAGTACACCGCGATCAGAAAACGGCAGCACGCCGATCAGCTTCCAGCGATCGGCATTCAGGCAACCGACCACCAGTTCGAGCGAGGCCGGCACGTCTTTCTCGGCCAGCGATGTCGTGCAAACGTGATCAGCCACCTGATCGTCCTGGGGCTGGATCTGCTCGACCAGCAGGATCAGCCTGGCGTTGTACAGCGACTTGCACAAATCGCGCAGCTTCGGGATATCGTGGACCCGACTGCCGTTGTACCCCACCACTACTACGCACGAAGTCGTATTCATAAAGCTCCCGACTTGCAAAGTGAAAACCGAAACGGCGATGACTCAGTCATGCAGCGACGCAATTGATTTACGGTTGAGCCCGTACCAGATCAGGATCCCGGCAGCGCCGATGGCGGCCAGCAACAGTGCGTTGTAGGGCGGCGGCATGACCCGCATGATCAACACGGTCAAACCCGCGCCGACGCCCAGGGACACTTCCTTGACGAACATGTTGTTCTGCTTGACCGAGAAGTAATCGAGGTGACTGAACGCGCATTCGGCGATCGACAGCAGCGCCACCCAGACCAGTGCGCCGGCCAGGGTTTCGACGTGGAATGCCGCGGGCGAAGACAGCACTGCAAAACCGCCGACGATGATCGCGATCACGGTCAGCACCTTGAAGCGCCCGGTGCTCTCGATCAGCTTCATGACCGGCACTTGCGCGAACACCACCACGGCGCTGTTGAGGATCAGCATCAGGCCGTACCAGGCGGGGAGTTCGCCGGTCTTGAGCAGGATCGCTTGCGGCAGGATCGAGAACACACCGAACAGCTTGATGCCCATGATGATGCCGGCGATGACCCACGGCAGTTTGTTGGCCCAACCGCTGGCGTCCTTGCTGGACGGACGCGCCACCGCGGCTTCGGTGGTGAACGTCGCGCCCATGGCGATGGGCAGGCACAACAGGACGAAACTGGCGGCGCCGAGGAAAAACATCGTGGGCGTCAGTAGCGGCGACAGCAGGATCAGGCCGGCCAGCAGACTGCCCATGTTCATGGCCACGCGGTTATACGCCGCACCTTCCTTGGTCTGCGCCGCTTCGCTCTTGATCAGGTAACCGGCAATCGCAATGCCGTAGGCAAACAACGCCGCGGCAAACATGACAACGCCCTGGTTATGGGTGATGGCCAGCAGCACCAGGCCGGCGGCCGCGCACAGCAATGTCACGCTCAGGGAGCGGCGACCGAGCACCAGCAACGTCAATGGCAAAAGCAGTAACAAGGCCCGATAACCGAGCGCCAGAATGCTGTTGGTGGCTGTGTCGAGCCAGACGTTGGCCTTGCCCAACACCGCGAACAGCGCCACGGCCGTGATGATTCGAATGGTGAACAACCGCAGGTTGATCACCGGTTTCGCCACGACGGCGGTTGTTTCTACACTCATGCAGCACCTCTTGAACCTTGGCGACTGAACGACCGGCAACAGGTCGACAATCCGAAAACTCTCCAAAGTCATAGTAAAAAGAGATGCTTGTCTTGATCAGAGCAAGTTCGTATAGAATCAAACGAACTTTACTGCCGGAGAGACCAGTAAAATGCAGGCTCAGCGCGCAGTGATCGCCGCTATCGAGTTCCAGCCGGGTGTACCGCTGGTGCAGCAGATCGTCGATCAATTGACCGTAGCGATCAGCCAGGGCGGCCTGCCCCACGGCTCCAGGCTGCCGCCGATTCGCGAACTCTCCGACTTGATGCACGTGGGCAAATCCACGGTGGTCGACGCCCTCGACCGCTTGCGGGCCAAAGGCCTGGTGGTTTCACGTCAGGGTTCGGGGCACTACGTGCACCGCTCCAGCAGCACCCTGCCGGCCAACGCCGGGCCGGACCTGCTGCCGCAAGACACTCTTAGCGTGGTCCGCCGCGCCGTGTTGCTGGACAACGGCGCACTGCGTCCGGGGGCCGGTTTTCTGCCCTCCTCATGGCTGCCCGCCGAAGAATTGCTCAAAGCCGTGCGCGGCACACTTCGCGCGACCACCCTGCGCATGGGCGAATACGGTAACGCCAGCGGTTACCTGCCACTGCGCCAGGCCTTGCGGGTGAAGATGGCGACCCTGGGCATCGAGGCGCCGGTGGAGCAGATCATCACCACCGCCAACACCGTCCAGGCCATCGACATGCTGATGCGCCTGCTGGTCAAACCCGGCGACACGGTGCTGCTCGATGACCCGTGTTATTTCACCATGCACACCAATCTGGCCTGGCACGGGGCGAAGGTCATCACCATTCGCCGCGATTGCGACGGCATGGACCTCGACGCGTTCGAGCAACTGCTGATCGCCCACCGCCCCGTGCTGTACATGACCAACAACGCCCTGCACAACCCGACCGGGCACTCGTTCACTTCGGCGCAGGTTTATCGCCTGCTCGAGTTGAGCCATCGCTACAATTTCCACATCCTCGAAGACGACCTGTACTGCGACATGCAGCAACGCCGAACGCCGCGCCTGGCCGCGAGCGGGCTGGACACGGTGTCTTACGTCTCCGGATTCTCCAAGACCCTGACCGCCAACAGCCGCGTCAGCTTCGCGGTGTTGTCGCCGCAACTGGCGGCACGCATGGTGACCCTGAAAATGGCCTGCGGCGGCATGACCTCGGAAATGGCCGAGCAGATCATCTGCACCATGCTCAGCGACGGCAGCTATGCCAAACACATGCGCCGCACCGTGGACCGGCTCTATGAGTCGAACAGCCGGGTGGCGGCGTGGCTGGGCGAAGCCGGGTGTTCGGTGTCTTCGCTGCCAGGGGAAGGGTTGTACATCTGGACGCGATTGCCCGATGAATACAACGCCGAAACCCTGGCCATCAAGGGTCTGGAAATCGACCTGGTATTGGCGCCGGGCACCTTGCTCAGCAAAGGGCCGGATGGCAATCGGTTCCTGCGTTTCAACGTGGCGCACAGTGATCATGTGCAGGTGCGGGAGCGTTTTTTCCGGTTGCTGGACAAACCACACAAATAACTGACAACCCCCTATCCCTGTGGGAGCGAGCCTGCTCGCTCCCACAGGATTTGCGGCACCCAATCCGATCCCGGCCAGCACAAGAATTGGGCCTCGCATTTTTTGCAGGACATGAGCAAAGCCATCATCGACGACGTGGTGAAGGTGCTCGACGCACCGTGTAACAACCGCCCGTAAATGAAAAAGCCCCGCTCTTCTCTCGAAGGCGGGGCTTTTCAGGTGTTCGCTGACTCAATCAAACCACTGCCAGTCGATCCACCATATCCGGGAACTTCTCCACCAGCCTGATCAACAAGGCAGCCTGAGCGTTGGGCTTTGACTTTTCCTGCTCCCAGTTTCTCAAGGTGCTGGGGCTGGTTCGAATACGTTTGGCAAAAACCGCTTGAGACATGTGCAGCTTTTCCCGTAGCGCAACGATTTCTTGCGCCCCGACTTCAGGAGCCGGAATGTCCTCGATGGACGTATTGCGCAGCGTAATTTTGCCTTCGCGTTGAGCCGCCATCTCATCAACGCCCTGCATCAATTCTGCAAACAGGTCGCGTTTTTTCATGGGGTACCTCGTTTTTTTAGCTCTGTTTCTATCGCTTTCTTGAGCGCCTTTTCTTGGTCGGCGGTCAAATTCTGAAGCTCATCCTTGTCATAAATTGCAAACATCCAGAACTGACCATCATTCATAAGCCAATAATAGATAACTCGCAAGCCACCTCGTCTGCCTTTACCTCGGCGTCCATCCGCCCATCGAAGCTTTCGAAAGCCACCGGTTCGAGGCATGACATCCCCCGCTTGCGGGTTCATCTGCATGTACGATTGCAGCGCACGATACTCATTGTCCGTCAGGTAATTTCCAACGGCGGCAGTGAAGGTGGTTGTTTCGAAGAATACGGTTCGCATCGGCCAACTATAGGCAAATTGCTTATAGTCACGCAATCTACAAATCAATTTCCTGACCAACCACCCTAGCGATTAGCCCCAACAAAAAGCCCCGCTCTTCTCTCGAAGGCGGGGCTTTTCGGTGCAGCTTTGAAGCTTAAGGCGCGTACGTCAGCAACAGCTCGGCCGGCACTTTGAAGTCCAGGGACATCATCACGCTCAAGGCGGTAATGGTGAAGATCGAGAACACGAACAGCTTGCGTGCCCAGACCGTGTCATCCACTGCCTTGTAGCCGGTCCAGGCCATGTACAACCAGTACATGCCCATGGCCGCGGCCACGGCGAGGTAGCTCATGCCGGCGTAGCCGCTGAAGGTCAGCATCAAGGTCGCCACGAGGAAGGCCAGGATGTAGAGCAGGATGTGCTTCTTGGCCACTTGAATCCCGCGCTTCACTGGCAGCACCGGAATCGATGCGGCCAGGTAATCGTTGAAGCGGAAGATCGCGATGGCGTAGGAGTGCGGCATCTGCCACAGGCTGAACATCACCAGCAGGGTCAGTGCGGCCATGTCGAAGGTGTTGCTCACCGCGACATAACCGATCACCGGCGGCATGGCGCCCGACAGACTGCCCACCAGCGTGCCGTGAACCGACTTGCGCTTGAGGTACAGGCTGTAGAAGCCGACGTAGATCACGAAGCCGATCACGGCGAACAAAGCGGCCAACGGGTTGGCCACTTTGTACAACAACGCAACGCCGAGAACACCCAGGACGGTCGCATAGATCAGGGCCAGTTTCAGGGAGATGAGGCCCTGGACCAGCACCCGGTTCTTGGTGCGTTCCATCTTGATGTCGATGTCGCGGTCGATGCAGTTGTTGAACACGCAACCGGAGGCGACGACCAGGGAAGTGCCGATCATGGCGGCCAGAAACACGGCCAGATCGACATGCCCTTTCGAGGCCAGGAAGAACCCGCCTGCCACAGAAAGCACGTTACCGAAAATGATCCCCGGTTTGGTGATTTGGATAAAGTGCTTGAGCGACATCGGGTCTACCTCACTTCGCCATCATGTACGTGTGGATGCTGAACATGATCCACAGCGACAGGCCAACCAGCAGCACGATCACGATGGCCGTAAAGACGAAAGCGATCACGTTGTTACGCTGAGCGATGGAACGGTCCAGGTGCAGGAAGTAATACAGGTGAACGATCACCTGGATCACTGCGAACAACAGAACGATTGCCAGCGTGGTGGCCTTCGGCAGGCTCGGGTACATCACCAGACCGAACGGGATGACGGTCAGGATCACCGACAGGATGAAGCCGATGGCGTACGACTTTACGCTGCCGTGGCCAGCATCATGGCTGTCATGGGAGTGTGCATTAGCCATTACAGGGTCCCCATCAGATAGACAACGGTGAAGACGCAGATCCAGACCACGTCCAGGAAGTGCCAGAACAGGCTCAGGCAGCTCAGGCGAGTCTTGTTGGTCGACGTCAGGCCCTTTTTCTGCACCTGATACATCATGATCGCCATCCAGATCAGACCGGCCGAAACGTGCAGACCGTGAGTACCGACCAGGGTAAAGAACGCGGACAGGAAGCCTGAACGGCTAGGGCCGTAGCCTTCGGCGATCAAGATATGGAACTCGTTGATCTCCATCGCGATAAAGCCTGCGCCCAACAGGAAGGTCATGCCCAGCCAGGTCAGCACCGCTTTCTTGTTGCCCTTGTACAACGCCAGCATGGCGAAGCCGTAGGTGATCGAACTGAACAACAGCAGAGCGGTTTCGCCCAGCACGTATGGCAGTTCGAAGATGTCGTGGCCCGACGGGCCACCCGCTACGTTGTTAACCAGTACCGCGTATACCGCGAAGATCGACGCAAACAGAATGCAGTCGGTCATCAGGTAGAGCCAGAAACCGTATACGGTCATCTCGCCCGAGTCGTGGTGGTGGTCATCGTGCCCATGGTCACCATGGGCGTGTCCAACATTGGTCACTAAGTTCGACATGGTTTAAGCCTGTTCCAACGAGGTTTCAACACGGGTGGCGGTGGCCGGGATTTTCCCTGCCGCGACCAGACGCTTGTGCTGCTCGGCTTCGATGCGCTCGATCGTTTCAACCGGGACCATATAGCCCTGGTCGTCACGTGCAGCGTGAATCACGAAGTAGACGACAGTGCCTACCAGGCTGGCGATGGCCAGCCACCAGATGTGCCAGATCATGGCAAAACCGAAGACGGTCAACAGCGCGCCCATTACAACGCCAGTGGCGGTGTTGTTCGGCATGTGGATCGGCTCGTACTTGGCCGGACGCTGGTACGCGGTACCGTCTTCCTTGGCTTCGGTGAACGGGTCGATGCAGTCAGCCTTAGGCAGCACAGCGAAGTTGTAGAACGGTGGTGGCGACGAGGTCGACCATTCCAGAGTGTGGGCATTCCACGGGTCACCGTGTTCGCACATGTTTTCTGGCTTGTTGCGGTCACGCACACTGACGTACAGCTGGATCAGTTGGCAGGCGATACCGAAGGCGATCATCACCGCACCGAACATGGCGACGTACAGGTACGGCACCCACTCAGGGTTAGTGGTGGCGTTCAGACGACGGGTCATGCCCATGAAGCCCAGTGCATAGAGCGGCATGAAGGCGACGAAGAAGCCCGAGATCCAGAACCAGAACGCTGCTTTACCCCAGCCTTCGTGCAGCTTGAAGCCGAACGCTTTCGGGAAGTAGAACGCGAAACCTGCGATGTAACCGAATACCGCACCGCCGATGATCACGTTGTGGAAGTGCGCGATCACGAACAGGCTGTTGTGCAGAACGAAGTCAGCACCCGGGATGGCCAGCAGTACGCCGGTCATGCCGCCGATGGCGAAGGTCACCATGAAGCCCAGGGTCCACAGCACCTGGCTGGTGAAACGCAGACGGCCCTGGTAGATGGTGAACAGCCAGTTGAATAGCTTCACGCCCGTCGGGATGGAAATCAGCATCGTCGCCAGACCGAAGAAGGCGTTGACGCTTGCACCCGAACCCATGGTGAAGAAGTGGTGCAGCCAAACCATGAAGCCCAGTACCGAGATCGCGCCCGAGGCGTAGATCATCGAGTGGTGGCCGAACAGTTTCTTGCCGGTGAAGGCGGAGATGACTTCCGAGAAAATGCCGAATGCCGGCAGGATCAGGATGTACACCTCAGGGTGACCCCACGCCCAGAACAGGTTGACGTACATCATTGGATTGCCACCAAGTTCATTGGTGAAAATGTGGAAATCCATGTAACGGTCAAGCGTCAACAGTGCCAGGGTAGCGGTCAGGATCGGGAACGAAGCCACGATCAGGACGTTGGCCCAGGTGCAGGTCCAGGTGAAGATCGGCATGTCCATCAGCTTCATGCCAGGGGTACGCATTTTCAGCACGGTGGCCAGGAAGTTGACCCCCGTCAGCGTCGTACCTAACCCGGATAGCTGTAGCGCCCAGATGTAGTAATCCATCCCCACGCCAGGACTGTATTGCAGGCCCGACAGCGGCGGATAGGCAACCCAACCGGTCTTGGCAAATTCGCCGACGCCCAGGGACAGGTTGATCAGCACGACGCCGGAAACCAGCAGCCAGAAGCTCAGGGAGTTCAGGAACGGGAAGGCAACGTCACGCGCGCCGATCTGCAGCGGCACTGCAAGGTTCATCAGGCCGGTGAAGAATGGCATCGCCATGAAGATGATCATGATCACACCGTGAGCGGTGAAGATCTGGTCATAGTGTTCAGGTGGCAGGTAGCCAGGCGAACCCTCGGTGGCCATGGCCAGCTGGGTACGCATCATGATGGCGTCGGCAAAGCCGCGCAGCAGCATGACCATGGCGACGATGATGTACATCACGCCGATTTTCTTGTGGTCGACCGACGTCAGCCACTCGGTCCACAGGTAGGTCCACTTCTTGAAGTAGGTGATTGCAGCGAACAGTGCCAGACCGCCGAGCGCGATCATGGCGATGGTCACCATTACGATCGGCTCGTGGAACGGGACCGCTTCCCAACTTAATTTACCAAACATCGTTTACTCCTCTGCCCCGGCAGCTGAATGCGAGTTCATGTCCGTAGCGGCCACTTCTTTCTCTTTCTTCTCGTGCTTCACCTTAGGGCCCGGTTTCATGCCTTCGTACTTGTCGACGATGATCTGGAACAGGTTCGGCGTCACCGAGGAGTAGAGCTCGACTGGGTTGTTCTGGCTCTGCTTGGAAAGGGCTGCGTATTCAGCTTGTTCAAGCTGTTTAGGTGCCTTTTTGACTTCACTTACCCAGGCGTCGAAATCTTCCTGGGAAGTTGCGATAGCCTTGAATTTCATACCGGTGAAACCGGCACCGCTGTAGTTGGCGGAGATGCCTTCCATTTCAGCGTTGCGGTCAGCGATCAGGTGCAGCTTGGTCTGCATGCCCGCCATCGCGTAGATCTGGCCACCCAGGCCCGGGATGAAGAACGAGTTCATCACGGCGTCGGAGGTGATCTTGAAGTTGATTGGCGTGTGCGCCGGGAACACGATCTTGTTGACCGTGGCAATGCCTTGTTCCGGGTAGATGAACAGCCACTTCCAGTCCAGCGCGACCACTTCGATGGTCACCGGCTTTACGTCGGATTCGATCGGACGGTATGGGTCCAGCTCGTGGGTCGACTTGTAGGTGATGTAACCCAGGGCAATGATGATCAACACCGGAACAGTCCACACCGCGATCTCGATCTTGGTGGAGTGGTTCCACTTAGGCGTGTAGGTCGCCTTGGTGTTGGAGGCGCGGTATTTCCAGGCGAACAGGAAGGTCATGACGATGACCGGAACCACGACCAACAGCATCAGCAGCGTCGCGGTGATGATCAGGTTTTTCTGTTCCAGGCCAACCTGGCCCGTGGGATTGAGCAAGGTCATGTTGCAGCCTCCCAGCAACAACGTGCCGAGCAGCGGCAATAAGCCTAGTAGTCTGGGGTACCTGTTTTTACTCATCTCACGACCTCTAAAGCAGCTTGCGCAATGCAGTTGGGTTTTGATCGCCAACACTTCACCCTGCCAAGGGTTGGCATTTTCTTTGGATTGAATAAGGGCTGCCCGTCGAGCGTCAGACGCGTTTCGACAAATCCTGGGCCAGCGGTGAGTTCTTATTCGAATTCGTGGTCAAAGGCCTTGTTACAGACCAATTCCATTTGGTGCGGATAGTTGGAGGCACCGACACCTGGGAGTCGCATGAAGCCGCCCGGCCTCTCGACACCCTGATTCTGCTCAAACACCTGGTAAGGGTGAGCAGCGCCGGGAATTCAGTGCGGGCGATTGTAGTTATGTAGCGTTTTTTAAACCATGTCTCATCCCGAAATAATTTATATCCCGAGTCGCAACAATGCTTCGCCGAATGCGTAAAAGCGGCGCATCTTATCGAAATTAATTCTCAACAAAAACACCAAAAAATGTAGGTCTACCACACGCAATTCAGACAGTATCAATGCCTTGGCGACGACTCTCCACCTGGCGCCAGCCCCCATATGACAAGGGCTCTGGCAAATCGCCAGACCTTGTTAAAACTGCCTGCTTCAGACGGGTAAGGTGCAAAGTCGACATACCGCGAAACAGTCCAATTCCATTGCAACATCGCTTGCCAATCCGCGGCCTTGAGCGCCGCTGCGCCACTCAAGATGTGACAACATGTCGCACACGTGTCGCACCTCTGGTTGCCGCCCGTCAGGGTCTTTTCAGCTGACCTTTGAAAACACAAAAACGCCCTGGCCCTCTCTGTGAGGACCGGGGCGTTTTTTGTTCTACAAAACCATGTGACGGCGAATCTCAGTGCAGCGCTTTGCGGTTACGCAGGGTCAGCAGCGGCACCAGAATCACCACCAGCACAAAGGCCACCAAGGCCCACTGCGCCAGCGACAAACCGAGAATCGGCGGGTACGGCGTGGAGCAGAAACCGTCGACCTGGAAGCCCAGCGGGAAGATCTTCGCCAGCGGCAAGCCGTCAACAATCGGCTGCAACACGTCGATGCCACAGCTGACGGCCGGGTAGAACTGCGTATAGACGTGATGCCCCGCGACGCCGACGCCGGCCAGGGCGCAAATCACCACCAGGGTTTCAAAAATCGTGATGCTGCGACGGTTGCGCATGGCCGCGCCGATAAAGGCGAAGATGGCGATCAACAGCAACGCGTAACGCTGCAGGATGCACAGCGGGCATGGCGCCTCGCCCAGTACGATTTGCATGTACAGCGCGCCGCCGATCAGCGCCAGGCAGATGATGCCCAGCAACACCAGAAAGCGCCGTTCACGGCCCAACCGCATTGTTTCCTCGCTCATCGCGTTTCCCTTCAAGGTATCGAATGCCCGCCAGTCTACACGCTGGGCGCGTGCCGGGGGATGTCGGGGGAATAGACGATAAGCGGGTTAAGAAGGGATTAACTTTTGAAGATTTCAAGAAATGAAACCGAGGTGAAGCCATCGCGAGCAAGCTCGCTCCCACAGGGTTTGCTTGCGATGCGGACCCTGTGGGAGCGAGCTTGCTCGCGATAAAGGCGCCGCGGTGAGCGTGACTCTCCGCGGCAAACCGGTTACTCCAGCGCCGCAGCCGGGCCGAAGAACTCATAGCGGCTTTGCTTCTCCGGCACACCCAAGGCTTTGAGGTGACGCTTGATCGCTGCCATGAAGCCTTTCGGCCCGAGGAAATAAGCATCCACGTCGCGCTCTTGCGGCAGCCATTCGCCCAGTTGCTCCTGGCTCAACAGCCCGACCTTGTGCGCCGCCGGGCTCACGCCGTCATCTTCGGCATAGCAGTAGAAGCGCTTGAGCTGCGGATGACGCTCGGCCAATCCATCGATCCAGTCGCGGAAGGCGTGAACGCTGCCGTTGCGCGCGCAGTGGATGAAGTGCACTGGCCGTTCGGTCTGCAGCGCCGCTTCGAGCATCGCCAGGGTCGGGGTGATGCCGACACCGCCGCTGATCAGCACCAGCGGTTTTTCACTGGCGGTCAGTGTGAACTCGCCCGATGGCGGGAACAACTCGATGGTCGACCCCACGTGCAGTTGATCATGCAGGAAGTTGGAGGCGCGACCACCGGCCTCGCGCTTGACGCTGATACGGTACTGGCCTTTGTTCGCCAGGGCCGACAGCGAGTAGTTGCGACGGATTTCTTCGCCATCGAGGATCAGTTTCATGCCGATGTACTGACCCGGTTCAGCCGCCAGAATCAAACCTTTGTCCACCGGTTCGAAGTAGAACGAGGTGATTTCCGCGCTTTCTTCGATCTTGGCCGCGACGATGAATGCCCGCGCCCCGCGCCAGCCGCCCGGTGCCTGTTCTTTCTGGTCATAGATGCTGGTTTCAGCGCCGATCAGGATGTCCGCCAGCTGACCGTAAGCCGCGCCCCACGCGGCGATCACTTCCGGTGTGGCGATTTCTTCGCCGAGCACTTCGGCGATCGCGCGCAGCAGGCAGGTGCCTACAATCGGGTAGTGCTCCGGGAGAATCTGCAGGGCCACGTGCTTGTTGATGATCTTCGCCACCAGGTCGCCCAACTGGTCGAGCTGGTCGATGTGGCGTGCGTACATCAGCACACCGTTGGCCAGTGCACGCGGCTGGTCACCCGTGGCCTGGTGGGCCTGGTTGAACAGCGGGCGAACTTGCGGGTACTCGGACAGCATCATGCGGTAGAAGTGAGTGATCAGGGCTTCGCCACCGCTTTCCAGCAGCGGCACAGTGGATTTAACGATGGCACGGTCTTGGACGCTAAGCATAAAGTGACTCCTGAGCAACGAGGGTTTCTTAACTATTGCCCTATGCTTATCAGGTTCCGTGCCAACAATTAAAACCATATAAATCAGCAACTTAAAAACAAGATAGTCATAACGACACAGCCTGCCTTATAGTCACACCGACTACATGGAGTCACTATGACTGCGAAATCTTTGCTCACTGCCCTACTGCCCCTGGTCTCGGACCTGTCTCGCGAACTGCCGGAAGGCGAGCGCTATCGACGCCTGCTCGAAGCCATGCGCGCCCTTCTGCCCTGCGATGCCGCTGCCTTGCTGCGCCTCGACGGCGAATGGCTGGTGCCGCTGGCCGTCGACGGCTTGAGCACCGACACCCTCGGCCGACGCTTCAAGGTCAGCGAACACCCGCGCTTCGAAGCGTTGCTCAGCAGCCCCGGCCCCACCCGCTTTGCCGCCGACAGCGACATGCCCGATCCGTACGACGGCTTGGTCGATGGCCTCGATGAACATCTGGAAGTCCATGATTGCATGGGTTGCCCGTTGCTTATCGACGAGCGGCCATGGGGCTTGCTGACCCTCGACGCCCTCGACCCGGAGCAGTTCGAACCGATCGAGCTGGACGCCCTCGAAGCATTCGCCAGCCTCGCCGCCGCGACGGTCAACGCCGTCGAGCGCATCGAACGCCTGAACAATCGCGTCGAAGATGAACACCAGCGCGCCGAGGTTTACCGTCAGGCCAGCGGCCAGCAGAACCGCGAAATGATCGGCCAGAGCAAAGCGCTCAAACGGCTGGTGGAGGAAATCAATCTGGTGGGCGGTAGCGACCTGACGGTGCTGATCACCGGGGAAACCGGGGTTGGCAAGGAGCTGGTGGCACAGGCCATCCATGCCGCCTCCCCGCGCGCCGACAAGCCGATCATCAGCCTCAACTGCGCCGCGCTGCCCGATACACTGGTGGAAAGTGAGTTGTTCGGCCACGTGCGCGGCGCCTTCACCGGGGCGATGAATGATCGACGGGGCAAGTTCGAGCTGGCCAATGGCGGCACGTTGTTTCTCGATGAAGTCGGTGAGCTGTCGTTAACGGTACAGGCCAAACTGCTGCGAGTGTTGCAAAGCGGCCAGTTGCAGCGCCTGGGCTCGGACAAGGAACATCAGGTCGACGTACGACTGATCGCCGCGACCAACCGCGACCTGGCCGAAGAAGTGCGCAGCGGCCGCTATCGCGCCGATTTCTATCACCGCCTCAGTGTTTATCCTTTATTAGTGCCGGCATTGCGTGACCGTGGCCGCGATGTGCTGCTGCTCAGCGGTTACTTTCTGGAGCAGAACCGTTCGCGCATGGGCCTCAACAGCCTGCGCCTCAACAGCGATGCCCAAGCCGCGTTGCTCGCCTACGACTGGCCCGGCAACGTGCGGGAACTGGAACACCTGATCGGCCGCAGCGCGTTGAAGGCCCTGGGTAACTGCAAGGAGCGGCCAAAGATTCTCAGCTTGAGCGCGGCTGATCTGGACCTGCCCAACGGCAGCATCGAAGCCCCCACCGAGCAACCTGCCGCCGCCGCGATGGCGTTGGTGACGGGTGATTTGCGCGAGGCGACAGAGAATTATCAGCGCCAGTTGATCGGCGCATGCCTGGAGCGGCACAACAACAATTGGGCCAGTGCCGCCCGTGAGCTAGGCTTGGATCGGGCGAATCTTGGGCGCATGGCCAAAAGGTTGGGCATGAAGTAACCCCATTGTGGCGACCAATTGACTGGCGGCCGGCAATTAACCTAAAGCCTGCCCCCGACAAGTCGATAACCCGGCATCGATAGCTGTTGGCGATCCTCGCGGTCGCCCGTCACCTTTTTCCACAGAAGGTTCTTATGTCCTCCACCAAAGCCCGCGCAGATTCACTTTCGCTTCTGCTGTTTACCTTGCGCAGCGGCAAGTTGATGGCGATCAACCTGCTCAAAGTCAGCGAGATCATTCCCTGCCCGCCGCTGACCAAGCTGCCGGAGTCTCACCCGCACGTGAAGGGTATCGCCACCTTGCGCGGTGCATCGCTGTCGGTGATCGACCTCAGCCGCGCCATCGGCGAACGTCCGCTGCAAGATCCGAACGGTGGTTGCCTGATCGTCACCGATGTCAGCCGTTCCAAGCAGGGCCTGCACGTTCAGGCGGTGAGCAAGATCGTCCATTGCCTGACCACTGACATCCGCCCGCCGCCCTTCGGCTCTGGCGGCGGGCGCTCGTACATCACCGGGGTGACCTCGGTCGACGGCACGCTGGTGCAGGTGCTGGACATCGAAAAAGTCATCCACGGCATCGCCCCGGTGCAGATCGAACAGGCGCCGACCGAGCTCAGCATGGAAGACGCCGAAGTATTGGGCAGCGCGCGGATTCTGGTGGTCGATGACAGCCAGGTCGCCCTGCAACAATCGGTGCACACCCTGCGCAACCTCGGCCTGCAATGCCACACCGCACGCAGCGCCAAGGAAGCCATCGATTGCCTGCTGGACCTGCAAGGCACCGCGCAGCAGATCAACCTGATTGTCTCCGACATCGAAATGTCCGAGATGGACGGCTACGCCTTCACCCGCACCCTGCGCGAAACCCCGGACTTCGCGCACCTCTACGTGCTGCTGCACACCTCGCTGGACAGTGCGATGAACAGCGAAAAGGCGCGATTGGCCGGAGCGAACGCGGTGCTGACCAAGTTCTCCTCGCCGGAACTGACCAAGTGCCTGATCGACGCGGCCAAGGCTGTGGCCGAACAGGGTCACTGAGGTTTGGCCGAGGACTATTGCTGGTTGATGCGGCGCGACCTCGTCGAGGTTGTGCCCGCCTTCGACTGGCCCGCAGACATTCAATTGCGCGACTACCATCCCGAGCTGGCCGAAGCGGTGCATCGTTTGATGGATCTGGGCTACCGCGACGGCGGTGGTCGGGTGCCCGCGCTGATGCCTTGGCAGCAGCGGTTCGAAACCGACCCCGAATACGATCCCGCGCTGTGCTTCGTTGCACTGGATAGCGAAGGCGTGGTTGCCGTGTGCCAGTGCTGGACCAGCGCCTACATCAAGAATCTGGTGGTGCACCCACGGGCGCAACGACGAGGGCTGGGGCGCTTACTGTTGCTGCATGCCTTCAAGGTGTTTCAGCAAAGACACGAGGGTTTTGTGGATTTGAAAGTGCTGGAAGACAACCGGCGGGCGCGGCGACTGTATGAAAGTGTCGGGATGTTCGAGGTCCGCCGGGAACCGGTTCCGCTCTGACATACTCACACCTTGGCCTTCAACTGCCCAAGGATCCCTGAACAATGAAAACCGCTACCCTGGCATTCCTCTGCCTCACCGCCCTCACCGCCCTCGCCACCCAGGCCCACGCCTCCAGTCCGGATGCCTGGGCCGCCTACGACAAAACCGTACTCGCCAGCTGCACCAAGGCCAGTGGCCTGAAAGATGCCAAACCCGTCGGCAACGCCGCGCAATTCGATGATCGTGTGGGCTACACCGCGCTGCTGCTGCAAGGCCAGTACCCGCAAAAACACATGAAAGGCGCACAAGGCACCGAGCTGTGCCTGTACAACAAGAAAAGCAAAACCGCCTACGTCACCGAGTGGGACTCCATCCGCCCGGCCGCCAAGGCGCAGTGAGTGGCGCATAACTTGCTTCGATAGCGGTTTGTACGGCGGCATTCTGTCGCCGATTCATACCCTCGGATGCGACTGACCGCTCAATGAATACGACGTTTTCCTGCGTAGGCTGCGGCAAATGCTGCAATGACCACCATGTGCCCCTGACCCTGCCCGAAGCCCGCATGTGGGCGGCCGACGGGGGTCAGGTGATTGTGCTGGCGGAGGCCTTTCTCAGCAGTGGCCTGGGCTTGCCGGCGCAACAGCGTGAACACGCCGAACGCCGTTCGGTGCTGGTTCGCAGCGCCGACGCCGAGGCTTACGTCGCCATCACCTTTGCCGCCTACAACGTCGGCCCCTGCCGGAATCTTGACGAAGACAACCTCTGCCGCATCTATGAGCGTCGGCCGTTGGTGTGCCGCATTTATCCGATGGAGATCAATCCACACATTCCACTGAACACCGCCGTGAAGGAATGCCCACCCGAGTCGTGGCAAAAAGGCCCGGACCTGATCGTCGGCGGCGAACTCGTCGACCGGGAACTGTCGGAGTTGATCCTGCGGTCCCGTCAGGCGGATCGCGATGATATCCAGATGAAAGACGCTATTTGTGCGCTGCTGGGGTTTCGCACCGCCGCGCTCAAGGGCGATGGATTCACCGCTTTCCTGCCGGACATGAACGAGTTCGCCACGATCATCGACGAACTGACCGGGCAGACGTTGCCAGAGTGGAGCAGCGAGTGGCAGTTCCATGTCTCGGGAGAGGATATTGCCGGGCAGGTCGTTGCAGCCGGAGCGCAGGTGGCGACGGATGCGCCAGCGAACTATGCGTTTATTTCATTGCGGGCGGCTTGATCCGAAAGATTCTGCGCCAGTGATGGCCTCATCGCGAGCAAGCTCGCTCCCACTGGGTGACGCGTTCTTTCATGAGAATGCGATCACATGTGGAAGCGAGCTTGCTCGCGATGGCGGCAGATTGAGCGACGCAAGTTCTGGAGCTTAGCGCTTACCCATCGACCGCCGAGTGCCCGGAGGCGCCATGCCTGGGGTTTTGGTGTGGCCGTTTTTGGCGCCGTTTTTGTACCACGGCTGGTTGGAGCCCTTGGCGGACGCCAGTTCACCCGGTTTGAACGGGAACTTGAACGCCGGGATTTCGGCTTTGGTTTCGCTCTCGACGCTGGTGTCGAGGCTGTCGCTCGGGACGTCGTCGACCGGCGGTTGTTTCGGGGAAGTCATGAAAGCTCCGGGGTGCTGCGCAAAGTGTCGGGCCCGGTCAGCGAGCCGCGAAAGGCGCCAGTATAGCGGAAGGGCAGCTAGAAGCTTCAAGCTGCAAACCACAAGTTAAAAACCACGGTGGCGCCTTTTGGACTTGCGGCTGAACGGCTGAAACTTGTAGCTTGCTAAGCATTCCCGCCCGACGAGCCCGCCTCCATGAAAAAAACCGTCCTCGCCTTCAGCCGCGTCACGCCTGAGATGGTCGAACGCCTGCAACAAGACTTCGATGTCATCGTGCCGAACCCGAAAAACGGCGACATCAATGCCCAATTCAATGAAGCCCTGCCCCACGCCCACGGCCTGATCGGCGTCGGCCGCAAGCTCGGGCGTGCGCAACTGGAGAACGCCGCGAAACTGGAAGTGGTGTCCAGCGTCTCGGTGGGCTACGACAACTATGATGTGGCGTACCTGAGCGAACGCGGGATCATGCTGACCAACACCCCGGACGTGCTCACCGAAAGCACCGCCGACCTGGCTTTCGCCCTGCTGATGAGCAGTGCCCGCCGCGTCGCCGAACTGGACGCCTGGACCAAGGCTGGCCAATGGCAGGCCACGGTCGGCGCGCAGTTGTTCGGTTGCGATGTGCACGGCAAGACCCTGGGCATCGTCGGCATGGGCAACATCGGCGCAGCCATCGCCCGCCGCGGTCGTCTGGGTTTCAACATGCCGATCCTCTACAGCGGCAACAGCCGCAAGACCGCGCTGGAACAGGAACTCGGCGCGCAGTTCCGCAGCCTGGATCATCTGCTGGCCGAAGCCGACTTCGTGTGCCTGGTGGTGCCGCTGAGCGAAAAAACCAAACACTTGATCAGCCATCGCGAACTGGCGCTGATGAAGCCAAGCGCCATTCTGGTGAACATTTCCCGTGGACCGGTGGTGGACGAGCCAGCGCTGATCGAAGCGCTGCAAACCAGCCGCATTCGTGGCGCCGGGCTGGATGTCTACGAAAAAGAACCGCTGGCCGAGTCGCCGCTGTTCCAGCTGAAAAACGCAGTGACCTTGCCGCACATCGGCTCCGCCACCCACGAGACTCGCGAAGCGATGGCCAACCGCGCCCTGGCCAACCTGCGCAGTGCCCTGCTCGGTGAACGGCCGCAGGACCTGGTGAACCCGCAAGTCTGGAAGGGCTAAAGCAAAACGGGCAGGCGCCAGACACGCCTGCCCGTTAATCCTCCGATGGCTTCACGCCAACTTGCCAGTGCCCTGCATCATGGGCGCCTTGGGTTTACGGAACACCAGCACGTTCCCCAGCATCACCATCACCAGCCCGGCGAGTGCCGGCGCGGTCCACTGATAGCCCTCGGCAAACGCCGAGACATTCAGCGCCACCACCGGGAACAGCACGGTGCAATAAGCCGCGCGTTCCGGCCCCATGCGACCGACCAGCGTCAGGTACGCGGTAAAACCGATCACCGAGCCTGGTATCACCAGATACAGCAACGAACCGATGTAGCGCGCATTCCACTCCATGTCGAACGGAATGCCTTTGACCAGGCACCACACCGACAACATCGCCGCCCCGTAAGCCATGCCCCAGGCATTGGTGGTCAATGGCTTGAGGCCGGCTTTCTGTTGCAGGCTCGAGAGCATGTTGCCCGCCGAGAAACACAAGGTGCCGAGCAGCGCCAGGCCCAACCCGAGCAAGGTCTGCGGACTGGCGGTGTGGCCCGCGAGTTCCGGCCAGAACAACAGGCCCAGCCCGAACAAGCCCAACGCACCGCCCATCAGCACATTGCGGGCGATTTTCTGGCCGAAGAACACCCGCGCATTGAGGGCGTTCCACAGGGTCGCGGTGGAAAACACCACGGCCACCAGGCCGCTGGGAATCCACTGACTCGCCGTCAGGAAGCACATGAAGTTGATGCAAAACAGGCACAACCCTTGCGCCAGGCAGATCAGATGTCCACGGCGGTTCATCACTTGCAGCTTGCGGCTGAGCAACAACATGACGAACAGGATCAGCGCGGCGAGGCCGAAGCGATAGACGATCGACACGGGAATCGCCACCACGCCCAGTTGCCATTTCAGGGCAATCCAAGTGGTCCCCCAGATCAGCACGGTCAACAGGTATAACGACAGGTTCATGGCACAGGCTCCTCGCTAGGTGCCCAGTGTCCTGCGCGATGCCTTGGCGCACTTGCATAAACTTGCGCTTTTGTCAGAGGCCAGGCTGGCAGGCGAACGTCTACAGAGTAGGATGCAAGGCGTCAGAGAGAACCGATCATGGCCGCACTGGATACCCTACAAGTCTTTCAAGCCCTCAACCGCTCGCCGAATGCTCGCCTTGAGCACAGCGCCGAGCTCGGTGACGGCTTGTCCGCCGCCTTGTGGAGCAATCACCACGACGCCCAGGATTACGAAGCGCCGAGTCATCACACGCTGTCGTGCTACATCGCCGGCGGTACCGGTACTTTCCGCCGCGACCAGCCCGGCAACAAGGGCGGCCCGGACAAGTTGTGCATCCTGCCCGCCGACCATCAGTCAGGCTGGGTGATCAACGGCGACATTCGCCTGGCCCACCTGTATTTCAGCCCCGAGCAATTTGCCCTTGGCTGCGTCACCCTGCTTGACCGTGAACCACGGGAGTTGCAGCTGCGCGAACAGACGTTTCTCGATGACCCGCAGCAGGCGGTGCGCTTCCGCCAGTTGATCACCCTCAACTGGGACGAACCGGGCGAACGCCTGCTCACCAGCAGCCTGGCCCACGAGATTCTCAGCCATGCCTTGCTCAGCCAGGTCAGCGCGCGTTCGGGGTTGCGCCTCAAGGGTGGTTTGGCGGCCCATCAACGGCGGCTGTTGGTGGAGTACATCGACAGTCATCTGGACCAGGCCATCAGCCTGGGACAACTGGCAGCGTTGTGCGCGTTGTCGGAATACCACTTTGCGCGGATGTTCCGTGAAAGCTTCGGTCTGCCACCGCATCAATATGTATTAGCGCGACGCCTGCACCGGGCGCGGGAATTGTTGCGTTCGACTTCGCAGCCGTTGGGTGAGATTGCCTTGGCGTGCGGGTTTGCCAGTGCCAGTCACTTTACCAATCGGTTTCGGCAGGCGTTGGGTGCGACGCCAGGCGAATACCGGCAGGCGTTTTTGCGCTGACTGTGCCGCCGTCATCGCGAGCAGGCTCGCTCCCACAGGAACCGCGTCCTTTCATGAGAAGGAGATCAACGGTGGGAGCTGGCTTGCCAGCGATGAACGATGACACGGTTGCCGATCAGAACTCCAACGTGCTCGACAACGTCACCTGCCGCGAATCTCCCATCGACACAAAGAACCGGCTCGCCGACGAGGTGTAGTACGTGCGGTCAAACAGGTTCTTCACGTTAAGCTGAAACTTGACCTTCTGCCCATCAAGGCGGGTGTCGTAGGTGGCGAACGCATCGGCGACGGTGTAGCTCGGCAGCTCGAAATCATTCACGGCGTTACCTGCCCGCTCCCCGACGTAACGCGCGCCCGCGCCGACCCGCAGCTGATCGCCGCCAATGATCCGCCCGAAATCGTAGACCGCTGACAGCGAGCCACTGTTCTTGGCCACGTTTTGCAGTTTCTTGCCTTTGTAGTCCGGGTCTTCGGTCACTTCGGCGTCGGTGTAGGCGTAGCTGCCGATCATGCTCCAGCGGTCACTCAGCTGACCGCTCAAATCCACTTCCAGACCACGGGAACGTACCTCACCCGCGGCGCTGTAGAGCGTCACCGGGCCTTCGGCGTTGGCCACCAGCACGTTGCGTTTCTTGATGTCGAACAGTGCGATGTTGCCGGTGACGCGCCCCGGCATGTCGAGCCGGGCGCCGACTTCCCAGGATTTCGCTTCTTCCGGCGCGATGCTGCCATCGAGCACGGTGCTGCTGCCGCTCAGCGGGGCGATGGTCGAGTTGGGTTTGAACGACTCGGTATAGCTGCCGTAGAACGACAGCTCATCGGTGTAGCGATAAACGAGGCCGGCGCGCGGCACCCATTTCTGCCCGTTGCTGTCAGTATTGGCCTTGAACGGCACACCTTTGCCAGCGTACTGGTCGTACTCCTGGAAACGCCCGCCAGCCACCAGAATCCATTGATCGGTGAGGTGAATCGAGTCCTGTAAAAACACCGAATCGCTGCGCAGGATATCGGTCTGGGCGCTGTCGGCCGGGCTGACCGTGGTGCCTTCGACTTCACGACCGTACACCGGGTTGAGGTAACTGAAGGTGGTCAGGCTTTTCTGCCGGATCAGGTCGGCACGGTAGATTTTACGGTACTCGTCATCGATGCCGAACACCAGGTCATGGCGCATGCCCGCGACATCAACGTTGCCTTCAAGGCTTGCTGTGGTGAAGCGGTCGGTACTGAGCGCATTCTGCGTGCCGTCCATGCTGCGGGTCAGCGTGCCTTTGTTGGTGTCGATAGCGGTGACGCGCACCTGGCTGGCATCGTAGGTTTCGCGGTTCCAGCTGTAGCCGAAGTGGGCTTTCCAGTTGTCGTTGAGCTCGTGATCGGCCTCGAAGTGATAGAGGTCCGAGCGCCCTTCCATGTCGTTGAACGGTTCATCGAGACGGCGATCCCGAGGGATGTCCAACGGATGGTTATCACGCGGGTCGATCACCGTGCCACGGTCGAACGGGGTGAGGAACTCGCGGTGTTCGTAGGCGAACAACAGCTTAGTGCTTTCACCGAACCAGGCCAGCGATGGCGCGACCAAAGTCTCTCGATGCACGCCGTAGTTGCGCCAGTAATCTTCGTCTTCGTGGTCCAGCACCATGCGATACGCCAGCCCGGTATCACCCAGCGCTCCGGTGCTGTCGAACGTGCCGCCGCTGCCATTCTTGCCTTCGCCATAAGTCGAGCCACGCACGGTCAATGCGTTGTATTGCTCAAGCTCCGGCTTCTTGCTGACCATATTGACCACGCCACCGGGGTCCTGAATGCCGTATAGCAGCGAGGCCGGGCCCTTGAGCACTTCGACCCGGTCCACGGTGGCGTTCATGCCACGGCCCTGCACGATCGGCATGCCGTCGCGCATGATCGAACCGTTGCGGTTGTCGCCGAAGCCGCGGGTCATCACCGAATCCTGGGTACTGCCCAGCGTGTTGCCTTGGGTGATGCCGCTGACATTGGCCAGCGCATCATCCAGATTGCGCGGTGCCTGATCGCGAATGACCTGGGCTGCGACCACGTTGACGGTCTGCGGAATTTCCTGAAGCGGCGCCGAAGTTCGCATCACCGAACTGACAGGGGGCGGCTGGTAGCTGGTGGACGGGTCCATCACCGAAGTGATGGTGGTGGCGCCCAGATTCAGCGCGCCTTCGGTAGGCAGCGGTTCCAGGGCCATGGTGTGGCCATCGGTGCGCCGGAAGGTGAAGCCCGATCCGCTGAGCAATTGCTGCAGGGCCTGTTCGGCGCTCATTTGACCACTGACTGCCGGGGCATTGAGGGTGTAAGGCGCTTCATCGGTATAGACGACGCTGATGCCCGTCACCCGACTGAAATCGCTCAGGGCCTGGGGCAGCGGTTTGGCGGCCAGCGAAAAGCTGAACTGCGTCTGTTGCTGCGCACCGGCCTGCGCGGCCACCGCCACGCTCAGCGGCAGCAACGCCAACGCCGAGAAACCCAGCGCCGTAACACCCAACCATTGTTTGACCGAACCCGATTTTGCCCTGGACTTCATGACTCATGACCTGTGTAGAACCGCAACGGATGCGAATGACTCGCAGTTTCAGTCACTACACGGATGGCGTTCGGTTTTACCTCAGCAGAAAGTTGAAAATATTTTTTGACGTTAAGTCAGCGCAAAATAATCAGACGCCCCAACACCTGATGCTGCTCAAACCCTAAAACGCCCTGCAAAGAATTCAGCACCGCTTGCGGGTCCTTGCTCGGAAAGCTGCCACTGACCCGGCGCTTGGCCAGTTCATCGTCAAGCAGCACGATCCGCCCCGGGTGATAGCGGCGTAAATCCTCCACCACATCGGCCAGCGTCGCCTTGTAGTAATTGAGCCAACCCTGACGCCAGGCCAGCTGCGCTTCGCTGTCCACCGTGTGGAGTTTTTCCGCCGAGCCATTGCCGTAGGCCACTTGCTGGCCCGCCGTGAGAATTTGCTGCTCGGCGTTCTTGTCCGCCGTCACACCTACCCGCCCGGACAACACGGTGACCTGCGCGCCATGGGGTTGCAGGCGTACTTCAAACTGCGTGCCCAACACCCGCGCCTGGCCCTTTTCGGCATCGACCACAAACGGTGCGCCAGTGTGGGTTACACGGAAGAAACCGGCACCGCGCCGCACCTGCACATGGCGTTCACCGCCACTGAAATCCACGGCGATGGCGCTGTCGGCATCCAGGGTGACTTGCGATTGATCGGCCAGGGTGACGGTACGGATTTCTCCCGGTGCCGAGACATAATCGGCCCCCAGATCATCGACCCAGCGCGACGGCTGCCACCCACTGCCGAGGCTGATCATCAGCAACAGGCAAGCCGCCATCGCCAGCGCACCGGACCAACGCCGAACACCGCTGCGCCGCGAACGGTTCATGGCATTGAGATAACCCTGCAGGGCAAAGGCGTCTTCGTCGGCCAAGGTGCGCGCCGGCACTTCACTCAGTTCCCACAGCACTTGCGCACGGGCATAGGCTTCGCCGTGCGCGGGGTCAGCCTTCAGCCACTGGCTGAAAGTGGCCTGGTCGTCACTGCTCGGCTGGTCGTGCAACACGCTCAGCCAGGCCAGCGCTTGCTGTTCCTGGGCAGGCGTCGGCAGGATGCGTTCGATGGTCTTCACAGTGCTTTCCCTGGCGTGCGCGGTTCGGGCTCCCTCAGGCTTGCCTTGCAAGCCTCGAGCGCGCGCATCATATGTTTTTCCACCGCACTTTGGGACAAGCCCATGGCCTTGGCGATCTCGGCGTATTTGCGGCCATGAATGCGATTGAGCAAAAAGATCTGTCGCGTACGCTCGGGCAACGCACGCAACGCCGCTTCGACATGGCGCAAATCATTGCCCGCCTCCAGCGCGGCTTGCGGTTCGCCACCCACACTGTCCGACGGCTGCGCCATCAAGCCTTCGCTGGCACGCACCCGTGTGCCTTCACTGCGTAAATGGTCGATGGCAATGTTGCCGGCGCATCGAAGCAGATAGGTGCTCAGCTCCTCGACCTGCACCAGCGGCCGGCGCCAGAAACGCAGGAACAAGTCCTGCACCAAATCAGCCGCAGTGGCCCGGCAACCGACGCGACGGCTGACCAACGCCTCCATTTGCGAACGTTGCGACAGGAACACCTGAAGAAAATGTGCGCGGTCGCCGGGCCGTCCATCGCGCTCGATTTCACCGGATTCGGGAGGATGGCTGATCATCAATTCACGACTGCACGAACATGACAATCGGGCTGGCCAGCAGGCCCGCTCCAGCCAGCGCCAGGGCCAGGCGCGGGCGATAAGGCATCAGCAACACCAGCAGCAAGGCACTGAGCATCAACACCGCAAACCAATCCACCAACCCCAGCGCCCAGCCGGTCGTCGACACCGCCGCCCACAGCGATACGGCCAGCAATAACCCTCCCGCAAGCTTCAATCGACGACACATGACCAGCGTTGGCCTGCGCCCCAGCAACTCGGCGTGGTGACGCTCCATGGACAAACAAAGCGCGGTAAAACCGCCGTAACACAGCAAGCAGGCCAGCAACATTCAGTTCGCCTCTTGCTCAAGGGTGATCGACTGGGCACGTCGGCGCACGCGTTCGGTCTTCCCGGCGCGCTGCATTTTCCAGGCGGCCCAGGCGAGAAACAAGCCGCTGACCAGGCAAGCCAAATCGAAACCGGCCATGGCCCAATCACCTTCTTTCAAGGAGGCGCCCAAGTGATACGGAGTGGTCAGTGCATTGAGCATTGGCACGGCGCTGAACATCAGGGCGGCCAGCGCCAACTGCTCGACCCACGCCACGCGACCCCGGCGGACCATGGCATGCAGCAGGCTCAGCCCCCAGACGATGAAGAAACTGTTGACCTCCCAACCGGCCCGTTCGGCCATGCCGATCGGCAACAGACGGTTGGCCCAGAAGAACGCCGCCACCGCCACGACCAAGCCCGACATGCTGGCGATATTCAGCACTTCCACCAGCCGCAGTTCGATGGGCATCACGCCGCTCTTGGCATGTTTGAGTTGGCGTTTGCCGAGCCAGATCACCAAACCGGTGCCGATCATCGCCGTGCTTGCCAGCCCGCAGACAAAGTACAGCCAGCGCAACATCGGGCCGGCGAAATGGCCCATGTGCAAACCGTAGAAAGTGCCGGCGATGGCCATTGGCAGCGGTTGCGCCGGGGTCGCGGCGAGCAGTTGTCCGGTCACGCCGTTGAACGTCACCGCACTGCCGAAGTCGTGAACCACGCGGTCTGCACCGCTGCGAGCCAACACCACCGTGGTGTTCGCATCACCCGGATTATTCACCGTCAAACGCCCGACCTGCCCACCCGCCCATTGCTCCCGGGCCTTTTCCAGCATCGGCGCCAACGGCGGCAACGCTGCAGGTTGACCCGTCGCATTCAAGGTATTGGTTGCCGGAAAGACGTCACTGAAAAAAGCTCTGGTATCGCCGTTGTAGGCGGCCAGGATGCTCGCCGGCATCACCATGCTCATGAAAATCACCAGGCTGCTGTAGGTGATCATCAGGTGAAACGGCAATACCAGCACACCTACCGCGTTATGTCCGTCGAGCCAGGAGCGCTGCCCCTTGCGCGGGCGGAAGGTGAAAAAGTCCTTGAAGATTTTCTTGTGGGTGATGATCCCGCTGATCAACCCGACGAACATCACCATGGCCGCGATGGTCGACAGCCAACGCCCCCACGGATAGGGCATTTGCAGCTGGAAGTGGAAGCGATAGAAAAACTCGCCGCCCTGGGTGTCCCGGGCCTGCACTTCACGGCCGGTTTGCGGATCGAGCAGTTTTGCCGTGAGTTGGCCGCGTTCACCGGGTTTGGCCGGCGTCTGCTGCCAACGCACCGACAGTGCGGGCTCGCGGGCGTTGGGCAATTCGATGATCCAGCGAGAAGCGCCGGGAGCCTGTTGCTGTAGATACGCCTGCGCCAGGGACAGACTCGATTCGGAGGACACCGGGTGCGCGGGAATTTCCGGCTGCATCCAGTGGCTGGTCTCGTCCTTGAAATAGGCCAGCGTGCCCGTGAGGAAAATCGCAAACAGCAACCAGCCGAAAATCAAACCGGCCCAGGTGTGCAACCAGGCCATGGCCTGACGAAAACCCTCTTTCATGACCGCCCCATCCAGTAAGCCAGTCCTGCCAACGCCGCCAGCAGTAGACTCGACAGGATCAATCCGAACCAGGCCCGCCCCGCGGTTCGACAGGCAAAGCACCAGATCACCGCCAGCAGATAGACCAGGAACGAACTGGTCATCCCGGTCACTACCGCCTCGGCGCGTGCCATGGGCACCCACAGCGTCAGGCAGACACTGGCCAGTGCCGTGACCCCATAACCGCCGAACACAGCGGCAAGCACTCGCGAAGTGACCGCCAGTCGATAGGAAACGGGGAGTGTCTTGCTGTTGGCTTTCATGTTGCGACCTTGGAAACAGGTGAGGCGGCGTGAATGTCACGGAGCCAGCAAGGCGCAATACTAATGATAAAGATTCTTATACGCAAAAGAAGTAAAGCAATGGCCACTTGATCGGTGTGTCCTGGCCCACAAACAAAACGGGCCTGCAATGCAGGCCCGTATCAGTGACAAGGTAAAATGTGAATCAGGCTTCAGCCGTTTTGCGCAGCCTGTTCGTTTTCAAGAAACTCTTCTTCCAGTAGCACGTCGGCGTGAGCCCTGCGCTCGAACGGCACCACGGCAGCGCGTGGTTTGCCTCGCAATTTGCCGAACAGATGTTCCAGCGCGTGTTCGAGTTTTTCAGCAGCTCCATCGATCGCCAGTTCCAGGCTGGCGGCTTTATGGGTGACAGAAATCGGTTGATGGCCTTTTGGCCGCGCCTCCAGTTGGCAGCGCAAATCGTGGGGACCAGGCTTGTCGCCGTTCTCGTCCCGCAGGTGAACCTCGACGCGTGTCAGGTCCTCTTCGTAGCGTTCGAGCGTGCTCTCAATGGTAGTACGTACCCACTCCTCCAGTCGTTTACTGCCTTGAATATGGTTATCGCTGTTGACTTGGATTTGCATAGTTCATCCCTTATTTCAGCTAGCTCGCGAGAGGCCGGTCAGCTAAGCCCTTGGGCGTCATCACCGTGACCTCTTACTTACACAATCGGTCTGTACGATGAACAATTCAACCCCTAAAAAAAGATAAATTTCTAATCGCAAAAAAAGCCGGACAACCGGCAAAAGCGCTGTTATGGTCGGGAGTCGAGTCGCCCTGCCCTCACGTAATAATTGCTCACATTTACCGCTCCCCCAGCGGATGCAAGCCGCGAAAAATCCCCGCCTCTTCCACCAGCCAGTCATGCACCGCACGCACGCCCGGATGGCTCAGCGCCCCCGGCGCATAAAGCACCATGTAGCGTTTGTGATTGGGCACCGTCAGACCAAACGGCACGATTAACGCCCCGCGTTCCAACTCGTCGTTGAGCAGCGTGCGCCGGGCAATGGCGACCCCCATCCCGGCGATGGCGGCTTCGATGGTCAGGTGGTTGCGATTGAACGTGTGGCCACGCCGCACATCCGCGCCTTCGAAGCCGATGGCGTTGAGATAGAACTCCCATTCCGCGTACTCGTAGCTGCCACGCCAGGCGGTGATGTCGTGCAGTAACGCAAAGTGCATCAGGTCCGCCGGGCCATGCAGTGGCGGGCGACCACGCAACAGGCTCGGCGCGCACACCGGAAAAATCTGCTCATCGAGCAAGGCTGTGGATAACAAGCCGGGATAACTGCCGTCGTTCAGGTCGATGGCCAGGTCGAAATCACCCTCGTGCAGCGGCACGCTGCTGTCCTCCGCCACCAGGCGCAACTGGATGTCCGGGAACCGTTGTTGCAAACGCGGCAAACGCGGGGTCAGCCACTTGCTGAGGAACGACGGAATCGAACGCACCCGCAAGGTGCCGCTGATCATGCCCGCATCCAGGCGGCGCAATTCCGCATCAATGCTGCCGTAGGCCTCGTTGACCGTGATGGCCAGTCGCTGCCCTTCGGCACTCAATTCCACACCCCGTGCACGCCGATGAAACAGGCGAAAACCCAGGCGCTCTTCCAGTTGGCGGATCTGCTGGCTGACCGCCCCCGGCGTGATGTGCAGTTCTTCTGCGCAGCGGGTGAACGACAAGTGCCGGGCGGCACAGGAAAACACCTGCAGCCACACGTAAGTCTGGGCGTGCAATTGACGGCTCATCGTTTAGTCCTGCTAAAGGCTGTCTTAGGAAGTTTCGTTGGTCACGTAAGACCGTGGCAGGCAGTATCGCTGAAAGTGCGCTTGTCCTACAAAAATGGCAGCGATTCATCTTCCATTTCAGGAATAGGCTTTAGCATGGCTATCAGTGTTTTTGATCTCTTCAAAGTCGGCATCGGTCCGTCCAGCTCCCATACCGTTGGTCCGATGCGCGCGGCGGCGACCTTTGCCCAAGCGCTGATCGATCAGGCTTTACTGAGGGATGTGCGACGGGTGGAGATCCGCCTCTACGGCTCCCTGTCAGCCACCGGCGTGGGTCACGCCACCGACCGCGCCTGCGTCATGGGCCTGATGGGTGAATGGCCGAACAGCATCGACCCCACCACCATCGACAGCCGCATCCACACCCTGCGCGAAACCGGCGAACTGTGCCTGGCAGGCCAGGCGACCATCGCTTTCGACTGGGCACGCGACCTGCTGCTGCTCGACGAAAGCTTGCCCTACCACCCCAATGCCATGTCCCTGACAGCCTTCGGCGAAACCGGCGAACTGTTCGAGCAGACGTATTACTCGGTAGGCGGTGGTTTCATCATCGAAGCGGCTGAAGCCGAATCCGGCGTTGCACCGGCCAGCGACGTGGTGTTGCCGTACGATTTTTCCAGCGCTGTGGAATTGCTCCAGCTCTGCAACCAACACGGTCTGCGGATTTCCGAATTGATGATGGCCAATGAACGGGCCTGGCGCAGTGACACCGAGATCCGTCAGGGCCTGCTGCACATCTGGTCGGTGATGCGCGAATGCGTCGAGCAGAGCCTGAGCCACGAAGGCATCCTTCCGGGCGGTCTGAATGTGCCTCGTCGTGCGGCGAAACTTCACCGTAGCCTGTTGGAAATCGGCAAGCCGAATGTCATCACCTCGACCCTCTCGGCCATGGAATGGGTGAATCTGTTTGCCCTCGCCGTGAACGAAGAAAACGCCGCCGGCGGACGCATGGTCACTGCACCGACCAACGGCGCGGCGGGTATCATTCCGGCGGTCTTGCACTACTACATGAAATTCAACCCGGACGCGTCGGACGACGACGTTGTCGCCTTTTTTCTGGGGGCGGCGGCGGTCGGCATTCTGTGCAAGAAAAACGCCTCGATCTCCGGTGCCGAAGTCGGGTGCCAGGGGGAAGTCGGCTCGGCCTGCGCCATGGCGGCTGCCGGGCTGGCGGAGGTGTTGGGCGCCACGCCGGAACAACTGGAAAACGCCGCGGAAATCGGCCTCGAACACAACCTCGGCCTGACTTGCGACCCGGTGGGCGGACTGGTGCAAGTGCCGTGCATCGAGCGCAATGCGATTGCCGCCGTGAAGGCGATCAATGCCACGCAAATGGCCCTGCGCGGTGATGGCAAGCACTTCATCTCCCTGGACCGGGTGATCCGCACCATGCGCGACACCGGCGCCGACATGCACGACAAATACAAGGAGACATCACGCGGCGGCCTGGCGGTGAACTGGGTGGAGTGCTGACCGGTTTGGAGGCACGCCCAGGCGAATTGCCCTCGATCGGGCAAAATCTGTAGGAGCCGGCTTGTTGGCGATGGCGGTTTATTAATCGCCATCGCCAGCAAGCCGGCTCCTACCGGGGGTAATTTCATGCGACTGATTGTCCGACAATCTTTACGGCATGCCCCTTGCTACACCCCTGTTGGAACAATGATGGCGATATGGCCGTGAGATGCCGGTGGTCCGGCATTGCGAACCAACCCGATCATGGCCGGTCAACAACTGCACGTTCAATCAGGCGGTGACGCATCATGGACAACCCTTTTCAGCTCATTACCGATGCCTTTGCAGCGGATTATCAGATCAACCTGAGCATTCAGGGTCTGGACGGCAGCATCATGCTGACCCTCTCCAACAGCGGTCGGGTCGTTGCCAAACGCATGATCAGCGCCGAGCAACGCAATGACCCCGAACGCCTAAAACGACTGGTACAAAGCATTCAGTTCGGCATCGCCATCGAACAAGGCCACAGCGCCGTGGCCATCCTTGAATCCATGACCGATGGCGGCACGCGCAGCCTGCCGCCACCACAAGCCAAAGGGCGCCCGCGTCCCGCCATGGGGCTTTAAAGCTCGCCCTTCTCCACTTCCGGATGTTCACTGGAGCCCGCGCCGGTTTTACGGTGCGGGTTTTCTATCTTCACCGATGGAAACTGCGACGACGCGTACCGCACCACCAGAATCGCAAATGCCAGCAGCAGAATCCCGCCGCACAGGTAAATGATCCCCAGGTCCGGCGGATTGTGGTGCGACACGTTGGAGATCAGTAGCCGCGTCAGCGCAGTGATCGCCACGTAGATCAGGAAGCGCACTGGCATATGGTTGGTCTTGAAATAAATCCCGACCATCGCCCCCAGTTCCAGGTAGATGAACAGCAGCAAGATGTCGTCGATCTTGATGTGGCCCTTTTCGAGCATCCCGAGAAACTCCATCACCGCCGCCCACGCAGTCACGGCACCGATGGCGAACAGGGCCAGGTAGTGAAAGGTCTCGACGAACAGGTTACCCAGGGACTCAGCCAGTTCATGCACGTTCTGCCGCAGCTTTTCGGCCCAGTTGATTTTCACGATGATGCTTCCTTAGGTCGACTCGACCGGATAATGCGGGTTGGACGTGACGTTTATCTGCATGCAGAAAAAAGGCCACTCCATGATGGCGAGCGGCCCTCGATAACGCGCCGTGGCGTTTGGTCGCACCTCGTGCGGGCTGACCTGACAAACCCTGAATCCGGACTACATTGAAAAGCCACTACCCAAAGCAAAGGGATTCGCTTATCCTTTTCGCTGTATATAGATACAGTAGTCGAAACCGACAACCAATGTGAAGGCATGTGAGGTGGTGAATGGCCGTCGAAGTGGTATACCGCAGCAGCCGAGATCTGGAGCGCTTGTTCATGGATAAAGCCGAAGCTGACCGTCATGACAAAATGCTCGAACTGGCCGAGTTGCTGGCTGAAGTGTTGCAAAGAGCCGTTCCGTCCCTGAGCGAGCAGCAAGTGGAAGAAGCCGGGATCTACATGGCGAAGAATCGCGATGTGTTCGCCAAGGCGTTCAAGAGCCAGCCGGACGCCCTGTCCGAATTGCTCAGCGCACCTGTCGAAGCGCCCGAACCGGCTGAAGTAGCGGCACCTGCCGAAGAGGTGAGCGCTGAGCCGATCGCCCCGGCCAAGCCAGCCAAGGCCGCGAAAGCAGCCAAGTAGGCAATGTCAGAATTGAATAGGCCCTGAGTCCGATGGAGTCAGGGCCTTTTTCATTGGCAGGACCTTGTTATCGATACAACACTTTCTCCGCCAACTCATCGGCTACCCGCGCCGGCGAGCGCTTCTCCGCCTGGGCATGAGCAAACACTTCGGTCAGTCGCGAACTGATTTTCGACAAGTGCGCGGTAATGGTCCCCAACTCTTCACCACGATGTTTGAGCGAAACATAGATCAACCCACCGGCATTTATCACGTAATCCGGTGCGTAAAGGATGCCTCGCCGTTCCAGTTGATCAGCCACGTCCAAATGCGTCAGCTGGTTGTTCGCCGACCCGGCCACCGCCGAGCAGCGTAACTGCGTCACACTATGGCTGTTGAGCACCCCGCCCAGGCCGCACGGCGCGAGGATGTCGCAAGGTGTGCTGAGCAACGCATCGTTGGCAATGGGATGCGCGCCAAGCTGCTCCATGGCCAGTTGCACCTTGCCGTGATCGATGTCGCTGACCAACAGCTCGGCACCGGCGGCATGCAGCTGTTCCGCGAGGGCAAAGCCGACATTGCCCAGGCCCTGGATGGCCACGCGCAAGCCTTCGAGATTATCGCTGCCCAGACGGGCCATGGCGGTGGCGCGAATGCCGGCGAACACGCCCATTGCCGCATGCGGCGCCGGGTCACCCGCCGAGGTGGTGCTGGTGACGTGCTGGGTCTGTTGAGCGATGCAATCCATGTCCGCCACCGAGGTGCCGCTGTCGATAGCCGTGATGTAGCGACCGTCGAGCTGATCGATACAACGCCCGAACGCTTCGAACAGCGCTGCGCGGTTGGCGACATGGGCAGGTCGGATAATCACCGCCACCCCACCGCCCTGGGCCAGGCCGGCCAGTGCAGCCTTGTAACTCATGCCTTGAGCAAGGCGTATGGCATCCTCGACCGCGGATTCGTCGCTGGGATAGGCAAGGTAACGACAACCACCCAGGGCAGGCCCCAGTCGGCTGTTATGAATGGCAATGACCGCCTTCAACCCGGTAACCGGGTCGACGCTCAGATGCAGCGATTCAAGGCGAGTGCTTTGCATGAGAGCGAACATCGTAAGGCTCCCGAATCACTTCTTGTAGTCGCCAGTATAGGCTTGCGCTCAAAAATTGCAGAAGCACACCGGAATAAGCGACGCGGCCATACAGCCTTTCGGAAATAACCTGTTGCAGCCCGTGTAAGGCACTGGACGAATACAGGAGACGGGGCTAAAACGAGGCATTGCCGGGAGATTTCAATGACGCCGCGCCAATCGTTTTTCGCTTGCCTGCAACGTTCACCGCCTGCGCTGTTCGAGGCGGCGCTGTGGATTTGCGCCGAGCATGACAATGAGGTGGACCCCGAGGCGGTGCTGGCAAATGTGCGAGAGCTGCAACAGCGGGTCAGTGGCGGCTTGCCGATGCTGCCGGTGAGCGAACTGGCGCAGCCGTTGTTGCGGCGCATGAATGATCTGGGCTTTGCGCAGGACGATGCCACCCCCTTGCGCCCGCAAGCGGCGTTAGTCAACAAAGTGCTGGAACGTCGACGCGGGCAACCATTGGCCTTGGGGCTGATTGCGCTGGAGCTGGCCAGAGGCCTGGAAATTCCCTTGATCGGGGTCAATTTCCCCGGGCATTTTCTTCTGCGTGTGCCCGGCGCCGATCACTTGCTCGATCCCTGTGGCGGTCGCCGCCTCTACCCCAACGATTGCCGGGAACTGCTGCACCGCCAGTACGGCCCGAACATGAAGCTCAATGCCGAACATCTGGTGAATGCCGAACCCGTGCAGATGCTGCAACGCCTGTCGCGCAACCTGCGCCAGTTGCACCTTTCCCACGACGATTTTATCGGCGCCCTGATCGACGCCGAGCGCGTGCTGGAATTGGGTAACGCCAATGCCGCCGATTACCTGGCCCGGGCCAGTCTTTACCAACGGCTGGACTGCCCCAATGCCGAGCGTTTTGACCTCGAACATGCCTTGCTGCTCAGCGATGACCCGATCCAGCGGATTCGCCTCACCGAGCGCCTGGGGCATTTGCCGCCCAATTCAATTGTCCACTAAAAGCAAAAGATCGCAGCCTTCGGCAGCGCCCTGGACTTGTGCAGGGGCTGCCGAAGGTTGCGATCATTTGATCTTGCTTCTAATTCAAGGGGTGTCCGGCTGATTCGCCGGATGCGCCTTGATGAACGCCGGGTGCGCAGCCGCCAGTGCCGCCACTCGCCGAATCTTCGGATAGTCTTCAAGGGAAATGCTGAAGCGCTCAGCCGCATACAACTGAGGGATCAGGTACACGTCCGCCAAACCGGGCTGCGGGCCAAAGCAGTAACCCTCATCACCGATCAACTGCTCCACCGTTGCCAATCCCTGGCTGATCCAGTGCCCGATCCACTCCACCACCTGCGGTTCATCATGACCCGATTGCCGCAGCCGGTTGAGCACGCTGACGTTATGCAACGGATGAACGTCGCAGCCAATCACGGCGGCCGCGCCGCGCTCTTGAGCCCGCGAGGCGAGGTCTTTGGACAGCAGCGGCACCTGTGGATACCGTTCTTCCAGATACTCGATGATCGCCGGCGACTGGATCAGCAACGCGCCTTCATCGGTGCGCAAGGCCGGCACGCGACCTTGCGGGTTGATGGCCAGATACGGCGGCTGACGGTGCTCGCCACCGGGCGGCGCGATCAGGTTGATCGGCAGCGCCTGATAGTCCAGCCCCTTGAGGGCCAACGCGATGCGCACCCGGTAGGACGAGGTCGAACGGTAGTAGGTATAGAGTTCCATGACCCGTTCCCCTTAGCGCGCCGGCAGCACTTTGCCGCGACATTCGCCAAAGCCGATGGAGGCAAAACCTTCGCGACTGCAACGGCCACGCAGGATGATCTCGTCGCCGTCTTCAAGGAACTTGCGCACCTCGCCAGACGCCAGCTCGATCGGCTTTTTGCCGCCCTCGGTGATTTCCAGCAGGCTGCCGAACTGACCGTTCTCCGGCCCCGACAGCGTGCCCGAACCGAACAGGTCACCGGCTTGCAACTGGCAGCCGTTGACGCTGTGATGCGCGACCATTTGCGCCACGGTCCAGTACATGTGTTTCGAATTGCTCAGGGTCAGGCGATGGGCCGGCAGGTTCTGCTCGCGCATGGCTTCAGTGAGTAGCAACACTTCCAGTTCGATGTCGAAGCCACCCGCCGCCTGATCGCGTTTATCGAACAGGTACGGCAGTGGCTGCGGATCACCTTCCGGACGCGCAGGCTGGGCACGACGGAACGGCTCCAGCGCTTCAGCGGTCACGACCCACGGCGAAATGCTGGTGATAAAACTCTTCGACAGGAATGGCCCCAACGGCTGGTATTCCCAAGCCTGGATGTCCCGCGCCGACCAGTCATTGAGCAGGCAGAAACCGGCGATGTGGTCAGCAGCGTCACCAATGGCGATCGAGTCGCCCATCTCGTTGCCCCGGCCGATCCAGATGCCCAGCTCCAGTTCGTAGTCCAGACGGGCGCACGGGCCGAAGGTTGGCTCGGTCTGACCGGCCGGCAGAGTCTGGCCTTTCGGGCGACGCACGTCGGTGCCGGAGGGACGAATCGTCGAGGCGCGGCCGTGATAACCGATCGGCACGTACTTGTAGTTCGGCAACAACGGATTGTCGGGACGGAACAGTTTGCCGACGTTCTGCGCGTGCTCGATGCCGACGTAAAAGTCGGTGTAGTCGTTGATTTTCGCCGGCAAGTGCATCTCGCAATCCGCCGCCAGCGGCAGCAGTTTTGCGCCCTGGGCTTCGATCTTGCCGTGCAGGGTGCTGCCTTCGCTCAACAGTTCCAGCAAGCGTTCGCGCAAGGCCACACGAGCGGCACTACCCAATTCGAAGAACGCATTCAACTGACCGCCACGGGTGGCTTCGACGGCCGCTTTCGCGGCGCCGTCGAACAGGCCGGCATCGAGCGCGGCTTGCAGATCGAAAATGTGCTCGCCGATGGCCACGCCACTGCGTGGCGCCGAGCCCTTCACGCTGAACACGCCCAACGGCAGGTTCTGCAGGGGGAAGTCAGCATGGCCGTTGGCGGAATTAACCCAGCTGCGAGTGATGGAAGTCTGCGTCATGGGTTATCTCCGGGTTGGGTCGAAAGTGGCTGGCAGCGTGGCCCAGCAGGCGTCGTAAGCGTTTTGCAGTTGCGGGCAATCAAGGGCGAAGCGGCTCGGGCGCAGCACCTGGCTGGTCTCGAACATGAACGCCATGGTGTTATCGATTTTCGCCGGTTTGAGCTCAGCGTTGATCGCTTTGGTGCAGGTTTCGCCATCCGGGCCGTGGGCGCTCATGCAGCTGTGCAACGAGGCGCCACCGGGCAGGAAGCCTTCGGCCTTGGCGTCGTACTCGCCCTGGATCAGGCCCATGAATTCATTCATCAGGTTGCGGTGGAACCACGGTGGACGGAAGGTGTTCTCGGCAACCATCCAGCGCGGCGGGAAGATCACGAAATCGAGGTTGGCCAGGCCGTGGACGCTGGTCGGCGAAGTCAGCACGGTGAAGATCGACGGGTCCGGGTGATCGAAGCTGACGGTGCCGATGGTGTTGAAACGGCGCAGGTCGTACTTGTACGGCACATTGTTGCCATGCCAGGCGACGACGTTGAGTGGCGAATGATTAAGCTCACAGCCCCACAACTGGCCGAGGAATTTCTGCACGAGGGTGGTCGGTTGCGCGAGGTGTTCGTAAGCCGCGACCGGTGTCAGGAAGTCCCGTGGATTGGCCAGGCCATTGCTGCCGATCGGCCCCAGGTCCGGCAGACGCAGGGGCGCACCATGGTTCTCGGCGATGTAGCCGCGGGCCTGTGGGTCCAGCAGCTCGACACGGAATTTCAAGCCCCGTGGCAGCACGGCGATTTCCAGCGGCGCCACTTCCAGCACGCCGAGTTCGGTGGCGATGCGCAGGTGTCCCTGTTGCGGCACCAACAGCATTTCGCCGTCGGCATTGAAAAACACCCGCTCCATGGAACGATTGGCGAGGTAGTAGTAGAGGCTGATGCCGGCCGGTTTTTCAGCCGCGCAATTGGCCGCCATGCTCACCAGGCCATCGATGAAATCTGTCGGTTCAGCGGGAATCTCCAGCGGGTTCCAGCGCAGGCGATTGGGGGTCACTTCACCCAATGGGCCGCCGGCCAGTTGCCGATCGAGTTTGACGAAGGCCGGGTGATTGGCTGATGGCTGAATGCGATACATCCAGGTCCGCCGCGCTTCGCTGCGAGCCATGGTGAAAGCGGTGCCGGAGAACAGTTCGGTATAGAGGCCGTAAGGGGCTTTTTGCGGGGAGTTCTGACCGACCGGTAATGCACCGGGTAGCGCTTCGCTGCTGAATTCGTTGCCGAAGCCTGACTGATAAGCCAACGCCGGGGCGGTTGAATCGGGGTTCATGGAGCCTCCTGAACAGGGAGTCGACGGTGGCCGATCGCTCTGTTGCAGGGCTGATGGCACGTCTGGGTTATTTTTATCGTAATTCAATTACGCATAACGTAATTTGATTGGTATTGACCGTCAAGCTATAAAGACGCCCATTCGTCCCGGGATCACAGCACCGCCATGGAAAAGCCCAGCAGCGACAGCAACGGTAAACAGAAAGTCCGCTCCGCCGAGGTGGGCACCGATATCCTCAAGGCGTTGGCCGAGTTGTCGCCTTCGACATCACTCTCGCGTCTGGCCGAACATGTGCAGATGCCGGCGAGCAAGGTTCACCGCTATTTGCAGGCGCTGATCGCCAGCGGTTTTGCCGAACAGAATGCGGCGACCAACCATTACGGCCTGGGCCGTGAAGCCTTGCGCGTTGGCCTTGCAGCCCTCAACAGCATGGATGTACTGAATGTCGCCGCCCTGCCCCTGGCCGAATTACGCGATGACTTGAACGAAACCTGCTTTTTGGCGGTATGGGGCAATCAGGGCGCGACCGTGGTCCGCATCGAACCCGCGGTGCGTGCGGTCACGGTGGTGACGCAACTAGGCTCGGTGTTGCCTTTGCTCAGCTCTTCGACTGGCCTGGTCTTTGGCGCCTACCTGCCAAAGCGCGAAACCGTGGAACTGCGCGACCGGGAGTTGCAGGAGCATGCCAATCACGCACTGGAAGATGAGCAGGCTTATGCGCAGATGTGCGAGCAGATTCGCGCGCGTGGCCTGCATCATGTGCATGGCTTGTTGATGCCCGGCGTGGATGCCTTGTCGGCACCGGTGTTGAACGCAATGGGCAATGTCGTGGCCGTGTTGACCGTGGTCGGCCCGACTTCGCTGTTTCATGCCGACGAGAACGGCCCGGCAGCACAGCGCTTGCTGGCCGCGACGCGCGCCGTCAGTTGGCGAATGGGTTATCAGGCAACGCCAGCCAACGCCTGAAAAGGGTTGTGCCGGCATTACTCCCGGGAAATCAGCCCCAACTTTTTCGCTATCGCCACCGCTTGCGTGCGACGCTCCACACCTAACTTGCTATGAATTCGCCGTGCATGGGTTTTCACCGTATGCAATGAGATGAACAACTGTTCGGCGATTTGCTGATTGGAGTTGCCTTGGGCAATCAGGCCAAGTACCTCCAGTTCCCGACCGCTCAACGGGTTGCTGTCCATTGTGGCCGCAGACTCGTCGTCCACGCCGTAACGGCTTAGCAAGCTCGGTTGACGCAGTCGCAGTTCACACACGGCCTGTTGCTGTTGACCACGCCCTGCCAACTTCAGGCCCGCCTGCAATGCCGAGGTTGCCAGTTCAGTCTCGCCGATCAGGTCCGCCACTTCGCAGATAGCCAACTGCAATTCCGTTTCCAGCGCCAGCATTGCGTGTTGCTGTGCGTGATCGAGCAAGGTTTTGAGCCGTTCGAGCGGCTGTTGCGCCTCTTGCAATCGGGTTTGAGCAAGCACCAGTAAATACTCGACTCGGGCAATCAGCATGAAAGTCGCTGGAGGTGCCTGACGGGCATACGGCCCGCGGTAGTGACGCAGCACCCGGGTCAACGCTTCGCGCGCCAATTGCGGGCGCCCCTGCTGCAACCAGAAATGACTGCTGATCTGCAGCAACACACCCCGATAAACCGTATCGGGAATCTGCCGCTGCTGCATCAGGCGCTCGGCTTCGCGCAAGCGATCGAACGCGTGGGCGTAATCGCGTTGATTGGCGGCCAGTTGCGCCTGCCCGAGAAAACCATACAGCGCACGCTTGTCCTGACTGTGCAGACAGTCCTGCAAACCGGACTGGAAGAATTCGGCGGCCACTGCGTCCTGCCCCTGACAAAGCGCCAGCCGCCCGCGCTGCAAGGCAATTCTTCCCAGCAACGGCGTCGGGCGATCAGCCTGTCGACTCAACATTTCATGGATATCGGCCAACAAACTTTCGGCTCGTCGGGGAGCGCCTCGCAGCTCCAGCAATTGTGCATGATCCAGTTCAAGCAGGCCTTCAAACAGCAACGAACCCTGCGCACGGGCCAGGCACAACGCCTCACGATTGAAGGCCTGCGCAGCGTCAAGTTCGGCGTTGAGCAAGGCCTGTTGGGTCAACCCGGACAGGCACAATAGACGCGCAGGCCAGGCATCCGGAGACAATTCATCCAATGCATCGATAAAGTGCGCACGTGCCGCGTCCACGCGCCCCAACAGATGCAAAAGCCAACCTTGTTGTGCCTGCCAGCGTGCCAGCAGTTGCCGCTGCAGCGTGGCGCTCGGTTGCGGTGCGAACCGGGCCAGTTGCGCAATGCACTCGGCCGCCTGGTCGAAGCGTCCGGCGAACAACAACGCCGCCGTGATCAGACCGACCAACTGCGGTGAGCCGAGGGTCAACCCTTCGCCCTGACGCTCATGCAGATTCAACAACAAGCGCACGTTTTCTCGACGGAATAAATGCTCAAGGCTGAAGTGCTGCAGCAGACTGACGGCGACCTCGAACTCTTGCGCCAGCAGCGCGTGTTCGAACGCCCCCTGCCAGTCCTCCTCGGCGCAAAACCACTGGCATGCGCGCCGATGCCAGGCCCGCCCCGCCGAACCGCGCTCGTCCCCCATGGCCCTGGCCAGAGGCACAAACACCCGCAGCCATTCGGCGGAGTCCTCCCACGGTTCGATAAAACAACCCATGTCCTGCAGGGCATGCAGCCACTGCGCACCTTCGCCGGCACCGAAAAGATGCTCACAGAGGCTGGCATTGAATCGCGGAAAATGCGCCAGTACCTGCCACGCTTCAATCAGTTCCGGCGCCAGCGTGCTGAACAGTTCGTGGTGCAGATAGTCGAGCAGTGTCGCCGAGCGTTCCTGTTTGTCCTGCTCGGCGGCCCACTGGCAGCCGCCAAGCAAGGCAATACGTACACCGGCACACCAGCCGCCACTGCGCTGGATAATTCTGCGGGCGGTATGGGTGGCGAGTACCGGCTCGACATGGCTCAGAAAATGCTGGACTTCACACTCGGTGAACACCAGCGCACGCGCCTCGCACTCGTACAACTCATCGTCGAGCATCAGCCGGGGCCAGTTGCATTGTGGACGTCGGCGCGAGGCCAGCCACCAATTCAACCCGGGGCTTCTGACCGCCAGTAGCCGATCCAGAAAGCGATCGAGTTCCGGGTTGGAAACCCGGCAATAATCGTCAATGAACAACCAGGTCGGCGTCTGTAAATGGGTCAGGTAATCCAGCAACTCAGGCTCGTCCAACGAACCCAAACCCAGCGCTTGCGCCAGGCGTTGCTGAAAAGCGCCGACATCCAGGGACTCCCCGGCCATCGGCAACCAACACAGCCGACAGTCCACCGGCGCGCGCAACAGGCACTCGGTGAGCAGCGCACTCTTGCCGCTGCCGGCGGGTGCGCAGAGCAACTTCACTCGAGCCGTCGAAGCCAGCAACGGCTCGACCAAACGCTCACGAGTCAGGTGATGGGAGGACAAGCGAGGCAGAAATCCAGGACGGTCCAGACACAACGTCATGGCAGTCATAGTAGTGCGCCTTTTATAGTTGTGGCGCCACCCTAGCCCCCTCCCGAGCGCTTATTGAAGAAGTATTCAGCACACTGATTTGCAGCCATAAAAAAGGTGACTGCGAGGTCACCTTTTTGTGCAGGAGGCTGTAGGAAGATTACCTCACACCTGTACTCCTGAGCGCTGCCGGTGTGTAGTCCCCAGCTTTTGCCGCGATGTTGAATTCGAAGCTGCGCTTCTCCTCGTTCTTCATCCCCAAGGCAATGTAGCGACCGGCAATCAAGTCATACAGCGCTTCGACGGTATAGGCCGGCACCTGATGATCGTAGTAGAACTGCGCATGCCCTTCGGCCACTCGCCACAACTGGCCGCGACCGTCGTAGTGGTCCGCCAGCGCCACTTGCCAGGTGTCTTCATCGATGTACATATGGCGCTTGGCGTAGACATGCCGTTCGTTAGGCTTGACCGTGGCCACCACCTCCCAGACCCGGTGCAGCTCATAGCGGGTCAGGTCCTGGTTGATATGGCCGGCCTTGATCACGTCCGTGTATTTAAGGTCAGGCGAGTCGAGTTTGTAGCTGTTGTACGGGATGTACATTTCCTTCTTGCCGACCAGCTTCCAGTCATAGCGATCCGGCGCGCCGGAAAACATGTCGAAGTTGTCGGTGGTGCGCAGCCCATCGGACGAAGTACCCACACCGTCATACGCCACTTGTGGCGCGCGCCGCACACGACGCTGGCCGGCGTTGTAGATCCAGGCTTTGCGCGGCTCCTGGACCTGGTCGAGCGTCTCGTGAACCAGCAACACGTTGCCTGCCAACCGTGCCGGCGCGGTCACTTCCTGTTTGAAATAGTTGAGAACGTTCTCATCGCTACCCGGTTTCAAATCACCCAGCAGCGATGGCACGGCCACTTCGTCCTTGAATCGGATGACGGTGAAATCGCCGTTGGACTGCGGCGTTGCCTGGGTAATGGTGCGACGCAGGTTACCGCCGTGATAACGGGTGATGTGGTTCCAGATCACCTCGACCCCGTTCTTCGGAATCGGAAAAGCGTAGTAGCGATTGCCGGTGAAATTGGCCAGGCCGTTGCCGTCGTTGGTCGGCGTCACGTTCAACGCGCTGCGTTTGGCCGCTTCATAGACTTCCGGCGGCAGGGCCGCGGTGCGGTGGCTCGGGTAGACCGGAATCTTGTAGGTTTCGGGGTAGCGCTTGAACATCGCGACCTGCCCGTCAGACAACTTGTCCTTGTACTTGTCGACCGTGGCCGCGGTAATGATGAACAGCGGCTTTTCCTTGGCGAACGGATCGGCCAGGAAACCCTTGCTGTCCACCGCCCCGGCATTTTTCGGGATACCACCGGTCCACGGCGGAATCGAGCCGTCGGCATTGCCGGCCTTCTCGGCGCCCAGCGGCGTGAGCGTGGTGCCGAGCTTGTTGGCTTCTTCCGCCGATACCGCGGCCATCACGTTGACGGCCAGCAGACTCAGGGCCAGTGCGGAACCGAATTGCAGAATCATCTTGCGCATTGAATTCATCCTTTCAGCCAGATCAGAAGTTCACGCCAAAGCTCAACGCCACGAAGTCGCGGTCTTCGAGCACGTTGTAGTCACCACCGAAGAAGTCGGTGTAACTGAGGCTTGCGTTGTAGGTGTTGCGGTAGTCCGCATCAACACCGAGGCTGACGGCCTTGGCACCTTCGTTGAACAACCCGTTGGGGCCGTAACCGGCGACGTCGTGGGACCACGAAAGGTTGGGTTTGAAGTTGATCCCGGCGATGACGTTGTTGTAATCGAGGATTGCCCGGGCGCGATAACCCCAGGAAGTCGAGGTCACGAAACCGTCGGTGTCGCCACCGAAACCGTACTGCCCGTAAACCGAATCGCGGCCATAACGCAGCTTGCTGCGCGACTCCAGGCCACCGACCCGCACCACCGCCGCTTCGCCCACCAGGGTCAGGCGATCGGCGCCGGCAATCTGATCGATGAAGTGCGTCAGGGAGCTCTGGATCTGCGTCACTTCCTTGCGGCGATAGCCTTTGTTGTCAGCGCCCGGCGAGGTCGCAATCGGTGAAGCTGCGCCCCCGGCAATGGGGTTGAGCAACGCCAGCGTCAGGTCGTTGGTGTTGATCTGCACCGGCGCGTTGGGGCGATAGCTGATTTCGCCGGTCCACGCCGTACCGGTAGGCAGCGTCGTGGAAAAACTCGCACCGTAGAGGCGAATGTCTTCGGGGTATTCGAGGTAATACTGACCACGCCCGAGCATCACACTCTGCGCCAGACCCGCACCGCTACCCGGCGCAATGCGGTTGGCCGTGGTGATGATTCCCGGAATGCTGGCCAGCGTACTGAGGCCGGCGGTGGTGGTGCCGACCGTCGGCGTACGGCTGTGGTAGTTCATGAAATACAGACCGTACTCGGTATCGTCTCCCAGCCAACGCAACGCGGTCCCCCACTGCCCCGAATCCCGCGCATCGCGGTCGCCACCACGGGGTACGACCACGCCTTCGCTGGTCACCTCGAAGCCCTGGCCAAAGGCTGCAGCAATCGGTTGCAACGGCGCAATGGCCGGGTTGGCAACCGTGTACCCCTTGTCACACCCGTCCGCCACCACGTCGCCCCCGAAGAAAGTGCCGCAGTTGTCGACGACGGTCTGGTCCCACTCCAGTTGATAGAAGCCTTCGACGGTCAACTTGTCCGTCAGGCCTTGGGAGGCAAACAACATGTTGACCGGAATCAGCCCTTCCTTGATCTCGGCGCCAGGACGGCGGAATGCGGAAACGTCGACCGGGTTGATGCTGTTGATCGAGTTGCCGATGAAGGTACTTTCACCCCAGCTCACGACCTGTTTGCCGGCGCGAACGGTCCCCGGCAGATCAGCGATGGAATAGTTGTGATAGACGAAGGCGTCGAGGATCTGCGCACCGGAAGACTTGGAACCCTCTTTTCGATTGTGATCGCTGATCGGCTTGAACGGCCGGTCTTCGTCCTTGAGCTCGAAGTCGTACCAGTACTTGCCGCGGACGAACACGCCGGTATCGCCGTACTTCAATTCAAGGTCGTGAATGCCCTTGAAGATCTTCGAGAAGGTTTCGCCCTTCTTGAAATTCAGCCGCCCGTCATCACCGGTCGACGCCTGCCCGCTACCGCCATTGACCGTGCCCACCAGGGCATCATCTGCATCGCGCATGCCCCAACTCGCGCCGACCGACAGCGAAGAGTCGAACGTCCCTTCGATTTCCCCGATGTTGAATGAAACAGCCTGTGCCTGGGCACAGCAGCCCAAGGCAACCGCGGCAGCCAACGCCTGCGGAGTGAAGATGGCGCGCATTGTTGTTTTTGTCATGCGTCTTCCCCGGTGAGTGACAGAAGGCCTCACCCTACTGCCGCCCGCCGAGTGCGATAAGCGCACCAAGGAGGTATTCGTGATGTACCTCTAAAGGATGACTGGCGGTGTGGAACGTGGGATTGCGCGGGGTATAAATGGACGCGATGTGGCGGCATCAGTCGAATTCATCGACTACGCTGCAAGCAGGCTAACTGTTACGCACACGGTAACGGTGCATGTCCGTAATCGCTGTTTTTCCGTTGCCGGCGAAGACTTATTCTTGCCGGGCTTTCACGCAAAACAGCCGGAAAGCGCGAAGCAACGACAAGCGATCCCGCCCTGTAGCTCGCAACAGATTTCAGATGATTTGAACGTTTCGAACCATCGCCCCGTGTACACCGACGTTGATTTGTAGCTCCTGGATCCAACGTCTTGCTTTGGCCGCTGCGTTTGCAGCGGCCTTTTTTATGGGCGTTTGTTTTGTGAGCCAGCGTATCTCGCTCGATGTTTAAAACTAGTCCTACAGAACACTTCCTATAACTGCATAGGAAACCTCTTTTCAGGCAGAAGACAAACCTGTCTTTAGCCCCACCCTTTCGAAAACTCTCACAACCCTCTTCGTAAATACTCACAAGCTTCTCAGACCCATTACTTTCAGCTTTACGCTAATTTATAACCGCACTGTTTTCCGGCATCTCCGGCAGTCCCTCCAATCTTTACGATGTTCTGGGATCTGTGGAGTAAGTCTGGTGTTACCAACGATAACGAACAGATAATTTCAAAAACTTGGTTGAGAGCAGTCTAATGATAGAGGGAGCACCGGTTCCCACGCAGATTGCGGATAAGCTTCGAGGACGGATGTTTTCAAGCTTTGACGCTTTTTGCAGGGCATTTTGGAAGGCCGTAGCTGATGATGCTTTTTTGAGCGGCCAATTTACACAACTTAGACAAATGGACATGAAACGCGGACTTGCTCCGGTATCAAACTATTATTCGAAGGCACCTATTCATCCGAAGACGAGCACGATGCAGTTGTAGAAAATATCGTACTCACCTCAGAACATCCCGATGGAACGGGTATTTTGTATGACCCAAGAGAAGGTATCGAGGACAGCCCAAGCGGAGTATTGAACTCAATAAAACAATGGCGTTCGGCTAGCGGAAAGCCGGGATTCAAGCCTGACCAAAATAACACCACCACGCAGCTGTAAATCAGAGGTTTGGCACAATTCAACCGTCAATCCCTGGCGAAATTTCCCCCAAAAAACTGAGTACGACAATGATCGATAAAGAAACAATGGAGCAGCTTTGTCTACATCTTCGTCGAAAGACTCGTTCTAACCCAGACACAATCATGGTTGGGCGCCTTGAGCGGATCTTGCAAGGCGCACTGGAAATGACTGACACAGATCGGCGATTTTACGTACATACCCTACGGATGGTTGAAAGATTTCGAGCCATGGGTATAGCTGATGATTTCATACCCAAAAGTAATCCATCCATCTGGAACAATGTCCATACCGCTGCATTGGAGGACCTCAAGCTCAGCGACGATGAAACGCTACGCTATACAAATGAAGCGATAGAGGTATCTAAAAGACAAGAGCTTCAGGCATATGAAAACGTCACAGGGACAAAAGTTTCGATTACCGCTCTTGAGCAGATCGTAAAGAACGAGTCAGTAAAAGACTTGTTGCTGGTTTTTGCGATTAGTCTGGCTTTTCCTTCAATAGATCGACTGTTTGGACGATATCGATTCGAAGTGATTGCCAATGGTGAACTGGTGAGAACCTATGAGCAGCTTTTCCATGACGGTGTTATCGCTGAAGGTGTAGCCGCAATCGCAGTCAAAGGACTGAACTGGGATACCCCTGATTTCGTCACAATAAAAAAATACGCTTGAACCCAGATATCCCCAAGCCGTATCCCTGCGCCTTGGGGCATCCACAACCCTTAAATCGCATACTTCTGCAAATTCCCCATCATCTCCTTCAACGCCTCAATATTGTCCTTCGGATGCGCCGCGCCTTCGAAATCGCAAATCTGCTGCCAATGCGCGGCCACGTCTTCCGGGGAGAACCCTACCCGTGGATCAAACCCGGCGCCGAGGCTGCGTTCCCAGCGGACTTTGCCCATCCAGCCGCCACCGACTTCAAACAGGCCGGAGGTTTCCTGGCAATTTTCGCTGGCCAGGTACACCACCAACGGGCTGACGAGTTCAGGTTTGAGTTGTTCGAACACTTGTGGCGGGATCAGGCCTTCGGTCATGCGGGTGCCGCCGGTGGGGGCGATGGCGTTGACCAGGATGTTGTTCTTGCGGCCTTCGATGGCCAGGGTGCGGGTCAGGCCGTAGAGGCCGAGCTTGGCCATGCCGTAGTTGGACTGGCCAAAGTTGCCGTAGATGCCTGAAGTGGATGCAGTGAAGATCACCCGGCCGTAGTTTTGCTCGCGCATGTGCGGCCAGGCGGCGCGGGTGACTTTGTAGGCGCCTTCGACGTGGACGCGGTAAACCAGGTCCCAGTCGGCGTCGTCCATTTTGTGGAAGGTTTTATCACGCAGAATCCCGGCGTTGTTGACCACCACGTCGACCCGGCCGAAGGCATCGAGGGCGTGCTGGACCAGTTTGTCGCCGTCGGTGACCGAGTCGTGGTTGGCCTCGGCGGTGCCGCCGGCCTCACGGATTTCCGCCACCACGCGATCAGCCGCCGAGGCATTCGCGCCTTCGCCCTGGGCCGAGCCACCGAGGTCATTGACCAGCACTTTCGCGCCCTGTTTGGCGAACAGCAGTGCATGCGCCCGTCCCAGGCCGCCACCTGCACCGGTGATGATCACGACTTTATCTTCGAAGCGCACAGACTCATTCATGTGGGAAAACTCCAGCAGGCCAGGGACATTACCTTGGAGTGTCAGGCACGGCGCTACGGCTCACAATGAACACGGGGGAGGCTGAATGGTGTGCGATAAGGCTGGGGGATGATGAGCCCCAGCCTTCAGGAACAAGCGACTTTGAGCGAGGGCAACACCAACCGGTCGCGAAACGCGAGGTAATGCTTGAGCACCTGGCACGGTGCTTCGATCTGGGGGTAGTGACCAATGTCGGTCAACAGCACGGTGTCCGCATCGGGTATCAACTCGCGATAACGCGTGACCATGTGTTCGCCGGATATCGGATCGACTGCGCCATCGATCACCCGCAGCGGCACGTCACTTCGCTGCATGGCACTGACCCAGCGATCACGCTGCACACGTCGCTCAGGAATGTAGCTGATCAACTTGTGCATGATCCGTGGCCCGCGATTGCTTTCGACCAGGCTCCAAAAATCATCCATCTCGCTTTCGCTGGGACGGGTCTGGGGGCCGAAAATCTGGCGGAAGCTTTTTACCAGGCCGTCGCGACTGAAGGCGCGACCAATCATCCAGCCCAAGGGGCTGAGCAGCAGTTTTTGCATCAAGACCGGACGGTGGGTTTCCGGGAACAAGCCGCCATTGAGGAATACGCAACTGGCGAGGTTGATTCGCGCTTCGTAATGCCGGGCCAGCAGCTCCTGGGCCACGCTGTCGCCATAATCATGGGCGAATACGTGCACGGGTTGCTCGACATGCAAATGGGCCAGCAACGCCTGTTGCAGGTCGGCCTGCTCCAGCAGGCTGTATGCGTGGTTCACCGGTTTGGCCGAATCGCCGAAGCCCAGCATGTCGCAGGCAATCACCCGATAGCGCTGAGACAACGGTTGCCAGAGGTAATGCCAGTCCCAACTGGCAGTCGGGAAGCCGTGGATGAGCAACAGCGGCTCACCCTGCCCTGCCGTCCAGTAATGGATGGTCTGACCATGGAACTCGAAAGTCTGGCCGCGTTTGCGCCAGACACTCAGAGGGATCTCGGTGAGTGGCATTAGAGTTTATAACCCGGGTCTTGTTTATCGAGTTTGCGCAGCAGCGCCGGCCAGGCCAGCGCTCCGCCCATTCCTTGGGAGCTTTTGGTGACCCCGGCGATCATCGCCTTGGCACCGGCAAGAATCTGCGGTTCGATGGCGATCAGCTCGGCACCACCGTTCTGCGCCATGACTTGAATGTCGCAGGCGCGCTGAAAGGTAAACATCATCAGGAAGGTATCGGCGATGGTGCTGCCGCAGGTCAACAGACCGTGGTTGTGCAGCATCAGGAAATTGCTCTCGCCGAGATCGGCTTGCAGTCGCGCCTTCTCTTCGTGATTCAGCGCAACGCCTTCATAGGCGTGATACGCGAGGCTCGACAGGACAAACAGCGACTGCTGGCTGATGGGCAAAATCCCTTGCTTCTGCGCCGAGACCGCCACACCCGACGCCGTGTGGGTGTGCAGCACGCAGACCACATCGTGGCGGACTTCGTGCACGGCGCTGTGGATGGTGTAGCCAGCCGGATTGATCTCGTAGGGACTGTCCATCAGCTTGTTACCGGCCTGATCGACCTTGACCAGGCTCGACGCGGTGATCTCGTGAAACATCAAGCCGAACGGGTTGATCAGGAAATCTTCGGTGCCAGGCACTTTGGCGGAGATGTGGGTAAAAATCAGATCGTCCCAGCCGTGCAGGGCCACCAGGCGATAACAGGCCGCGAGGTCGACACGGGCCTGCCATTCCGCTTCGCTGACCAGGTCTTTGACGCTGTGTGAGGATTGGACGGGGGCTACGCTCACGGCAAGGAACCTCGGCTCTTTTTTATTGTGGAGTGCTTCCAATGACTACCGAGTCTAGTCAGCCTCCGGGGTTCCCGTAGTTGCATTGGCAGCCAGCTTGATGGCCGAACGAGTCAGTGGCTCAAAGAGTTTGGATCCGTGTCAAAGTACCGCCGCCAAGTAAGCCGAGGCGCCCCTTTGAAGCAGCCTCGACAGATCCGTGACAAGCCATTGAAGCAAACGTTGAAGCTGTCGATTAACCGCGCAATGCGCTGATCAGTTCTGCCAGCCAGGGCTCGGCATCGGTTTCCGGAGTGACACTTTCACTGGCGTCCAGACGCAGCATCGGCAGGACTTCGCGAACCCCCAATTCACCGAACAATTCGCGCATCAATTCGCCACCGCCGCAAAAGGTATCGCCATAGCTCGCATCACCCAGCCCGATGACCGCGCCCGGCAAGCCACGCCATGCGGCTGGCAACTGGTCGCGAATCGAGAAATACAGCGGTTGAAGATTGTCCGGCAATTCGCCCATGCCTGTGGTCGACGTCACGGCCAGAAAAGCCTCAGGACCGAAGGCCTGGATATCGGCAAGGCTTGCACGTGGGTTGTACGAAGTTTCGAAACCGGCGGCGTTCAAAATGTTCGCGGCGTGACGGGCTACCTCTTCAGCCGTGCCGTAGACCGAGCCGGAAATGATGGCGACTTTCATCAATCTGATCCTGAAGCTGAGTGAAAGAGCGGGATATTAACAGCACGGCGTGCATTGTTCTTTTAGAATGCCGCAGACAACCAACAAGGAAGGGTTTCTCCGATGATCAACGCAAAGCTGCTGCAACTGGCCATCAATGCCTCCAACGACGGCATCGTGATTGCCGAGAAGGAAGGCGAACAAGACAAGATCCTGATTTACGTTAACCCCGCATTCGAACGCCTGACCGGATACACCAGCGAAGAAATCCTCTATCAGGATTGCCGTTTTCTTCAGTCCGGAGACCGCGACCAACAGGCCCTCCCGCTGATCCGCGATGCCTTGAGCAACGAAGGTTCCTGCCGGGAAATCATCAGAAACTATCGCAAGGACGGCACGCCCTTCTGGAACGAGCTGTCGATTTCCACGGTGAAAAATCCGAATGACGGGCAGGTTTACTTCATCGGCGTGCAGAAAGACGTGACCGTTCAGGTCAAGGCGCAACAGCGGGTTGCACAGCTTGAAGCGCAGCTGGCGGAAGTCCAGGCCGAGCTTGCTGCAATGAAGGCGACGAACGGCGCAAACAAATCAGCGAATTAGTTGTCATTAACTACAATCACCAATGACTTTGTAACTATATCTTTCGAGTCTGCTATGCAACGCGACGCGCTCCTGACCCAGGATGAGCTGGATTTTATCCAGACCATGCAACATAACCCGCAACTCAATGTGCGGGATGCGACGTCGAGTCTGCTCGTCAACGGTGGTTCGCAGATCCGTGACCTGCTCACGCGCCTGGCCGCGCATGAGCAAGTCACCATCCAGGCCAACTTCGAAAATCAGCAGATGACCTTCCCCCTGCACCTGGTGGAAGACGAGTTTCACGCGATGCATCTGCGACTCGGCGTTCCCAGCATTTACGAGGACGGCCCTTTGATCCGCCCGTGGCGGCTGGTGCTCGACGAGCCGGTAGCGCTTGAAAATGCCAAGGGCCAGCCCGGCACGATGTGGGTGCATGAAGTGTCGTTCAAGGGTGTGCTGCTGGAAGTACGCAACAAAACCAAGGCGCCGAAGCATTTCGCCTTGTGGTTCAGCCCCTCAGGCTATGAGCGAATCGCCTTGCGCGGCACGTTCGAGAAGGAAACCGAACAAGGCTTTTATGCCTATCAGTTGAGCCAGGACGACAAGGATGAAACCGAGCGTCTGCGCCAGTACATCCTGCAGCAGCACCGCCTGACCCACCCCTCCCTGCATCTCTGACGCTCAGGTATCCAGACCGCCGGCCAGGAATTGATTCAGGCGCTGGCGCATCACCGTCCCCTCGTTACCCAGGCAACCAATCGACGATCCGGCCAGGCTTTCTTGCGCCAGATCCGACGCATCGCCCGCCAACAGCACCGGACAATCCAGGCTCATCGCCAAGCGATTTAAACGCCGGGGCAGCTCGGGGGTGGGCACATAGTTGGAGAACAGCACCAGCGCTTGCGGCTTGATTCGCTCGCACACCAGGGTCAATTCATCAAACGGTTGGCCAATGGTCAGCACGCGCACTCCCGTTTGCCCGGAGCCGAGAAACAGCGCAGCAATCAGCAGCTCAAGCTCACGGCATTGTCCCGCGAGGGCGCTGACGATGACTCGCCTTGGCTGTTTATCGCGAATCAGCAGTAAACGCTGCAACACCCTCGAACGTAGAAAACCATCAAGGAAAAGCCACTCGCTGGTCCGGCCGAAGGTGTCCTGGCGTTGCAGCAACTGCTTCCAGAGCGGCAGCAAGATGTCCTGAAACACGACCGGCTGCGAGTACGTGGAAAAGATCTGTCCGTAGACCTGATCCAGCCGCGCCTCGTCGAAAGCCACGACAGCGGCCTCGACCTGTTGCTGCCATTGCGCGTAGTCGGCCTGCACAAGGTCATTGGGAATGAGGTGCGACAAAGCCTGAAGCGGCGCAGCCTTGGCCAGTATCTTGCCGACCTTGCTGACCGCCACGCCGCGTTCGATCCAGTCGAGAATGCTGCGAACGCGTTCAATATCGGTCATCGAATACAGACGATGCCCACTTTCGGTGCGCGTCGGCACGATCAGCCCATATCGGCGCTCCCAGGCACGCAGGGTCACCGGGTTGACGCCGGTCATACGCGACACCTCGCGAATGGGGAAAAGCTCATCCTGCTCAAGTGCGACGGACTGGCTGGCATCCGACGCGATGTCAGTGATTTCGGGCATCTGGCTCAACATCCTTGTATCGTTCGAGCCCCATTCTAACTCCCGCGCTCCATAAAGATTCCGTAAAAATTCAATACCGCTCACAGCAAAAATTGTCACAGACGCTTCGAGCAGAATCAGGAATAATCTTTGCTTGTCACGAGACGCAGCCCATCACCCCGGCGCTGCGCCTGGCGAAACTCCTATCCGGAGAGTCGCAATCGAAATACGGAGATACAAAATGTCTACCTCCCCCGTCACGCTGATGGTTGCGCGCCGCGTTGCCAATGGGCGCTATCAGGACCTCATCACCTGGCTGCACGAAGGCGAACAACTGGCCACCGACTTCCCCGGTTATCTCGGCTCCGGTGTGCTCGCTCCGCCGCCTGAAGATGACGAATTCCAGATTATTTTCCGCTTCGCCGACGAACAGACCCTGCACGCCTGGGAACATTCGGTCTCGCGCACCGCCTGGCTGGCACGTGGTAGCGACTTGTTCGCCCACCCGACAGAACATCGGGTCAGTGGCATCGAGGGCTGGTTTGGCGCGGCAGGACAACGTCCGCCTCGCTGGAAACAGGCGGTGGCGATCTGGCTGGCGTTTTTTCCGGTTTCTCTTTTGTTCAACTTTGCCCTGGGGCCGCTGTTGAATGAAATGAGCCTGCTGCCTCGGGTCATTGTCAGCACCCTGTGCCTGACGCCGTTGATGGTTTATTTCTTCATTCCGCTGTCGACCCGACTGCTGGCCAACTGGCTCAACAGCACGCCGACGCGACGATTGTCCGCCGAGCCTTCCACGCAAAACCGCTAAAAGATCGCAGGCATCGCACGGCTCGTCGCTGGTATAGTTTTGCTCTCACCGCGACGCGAGCCGTTCATGACCTCTTCCGCAGCCCCTATCCTCATTACCGGTGCCGGCCAGCGTGTCGGCCTGCATTGTGCGCAGCGATTGCTCGAAGACGGTCATCAGGTGATCTTCAGCTACCGCACTGAACGCCCCGGCGTGCAGATCCTGCGCGACCTGGGAGCGACGGCGGTGTTCGCGGACTTCGCCAGCGAGGCCGGCATCCTTGCCTTCATCAGCGAACTGAAAACCCATACCGACAGCCTGCGGGCAATTGTCCACAATGCCTCCGAATGGCTGGCCGAAACCCCGGACACCGACGCAGCCGCCTTCACCCGCATGTTCAGCGTGCACATGCTGGCGCCCTACCTGATCAACCTGCATTGCGCTGACTTGCTCGAGCGTTCGAGCCCCGCCGACATCGTGCACATCAGCGACGACGTGACGCGCAAGGGCAGCAGCAAGCACATCGGCTACAGCGCCAGCAAAGCCGGGCTCGAAAACCTGACCCTGTCCTTCGCCGCAAAGTACGCGCCGCAGATCAAGGTCAACGCGATAGCGCCCGCCCTGCTACTGTTCAACCCTGACGACGACGCGGCCTACCGCGCCAAGGCACTGGGCAAATCCGCGATGGGCATCGAACCCGGCAGCGAAGTGATCTACCAGAGCCTGCGATACTTGCTCGACAACCCTTATGTCACCGGCACGACCCTGACCGTCAATGGCGGAAGGCACATCAAATAAGTGTCCCGCGAGGATCTTCCATGACGTTATCCCTGCCTCAGAATTTTCGAGAGATCCTCATCGGTCTCGGTGAAAATCCCGACCGCGAAGGCTTGCGCGACACGCCGATGCGCGCGGCCAAAGCCATGCAGTACCTGTGTCATGGCTATGAACAGAGTGTCGAGCAAATCGTCAACGGCGCGTTGTTTGCGTCCGACAACGATGAAATGGTGATCGTCGACAACATCGAGCTCTATTCACTGTGCGAACATCACATGCTGCCCTTCATTGGCAAGGCGCATGTGGCTTATATTCCAACGGGCAAGGTGCTGGGCCTGTCGAAGATTGCACGGCTGGTGGACATGTTCGCCCGTCGTCTGCAAATCCAGGAAAACCTCACCCGGCAAATCGCCGACGCGGTGCAAGCAGTGACCGGCGCGGCAGGCGTCGCGGTGGTCATTGAGGCCCGACACATGTGCATGATGATGCGCGGCGTCGAGAAACAGAATTCGACCATGAACACCTCGGTGATGCTCGGCGCCTTTCGCGAGTCGAGCAACACCCGTCAGGAGTTCCTGCAATTGATTGGACGGAGCAAGTAGTAATGCCACAACTTCAACCAGGCATGGCACGCATCCGGGTCAAGGACCTGTGTTTGCGCACTTTCATCGGCATCAACGAAGATGAAATCCTCAACAAGCAGGATGTGTTGATCAACCTGACCATCCTCTATGCGGCCCAGGAAGCGGTACGTGACAACGACATTGATCACGCGCTGAACTACCGCACCATCACCAAAGCGATCATCGCCCACGTGGAGGGCAATCGCTTTGCCTTGCTCGAACGGCTGACCCAGGAAATTCTCGATCTGGTCATGGCCAACGCTTCAGTGCTGTATGCCGAAGTCGAAGTCGACAAACCCCACGCGTTGCGATTCGCCGAGTCGGTGTCGATTACGCTTGCAGCGAGCCGCTAGCTACAAGCCACAAGCGTCAGGCTGTAAACTGGCAGCCACCGCAACCCAACTTGCAGCTTGAAGCTTGTCGCTTGAAGCTGTCTCGCAGAGACCGCCATGAACGATCAACAACGCCTCGAACTCGAAGCCGCGGCCTTTCGCCGGCTGGTGGCCCATCTGGACAGCCGCAAGGATGTGCAGAACATTGACCTGATGAACCTCTCGGGTTTCTGCCGCAACTGCCTGTCCAAGTGGTACAAGGCCGCTGCCGACGAACGCCAGATCGACGTCAGCCTCGATGACGCCCGTGAAGTGGTTTACGGCATGCCGTATGCCGAATGGAAAGCCCAATTTCAGCAAGAAGCCAGCGCCGAACAGCAAGCGGCGTTCGCCAAAGGAAAACCCAATGAGTGATTTGAACACCCTGCGCGCCAGCCTCAAGAGCGGTGAACACGCTTTCGCCGACACCCTGGCGTTTATCGCTGCCGGTTACGACTACCAGCCTCAGGCCTTCAACAATGGCGGCGTGGAAAACGCGGCCGGGCAGAACGAAGGTTCGTGCAAGACGTTGGGTCTGGCGTTGCTGGAAGGCCTGAGCGATGAAGAAGCGCTGCTGGCGTTTGGCGAGCATTACCGTTCGGTACTGGCAACGCCTGAAGGCAGCGATCACGGCAACATCCGTGCGTTGATGGTCCACGGTTTGGCCGGGGTGAAATTCACCGGGCAGCCCCTGACTCGCCGCTAAGCGTCAATGAACCTTGTGGCGAGAGAGCAAGCTCCCTCGCCACAAGGTTTCCCCGCCCTGGAGAACATCCTGACTTTTAAGATTGATCCGGCCACTTTATTTCGTTTGCCCGATACCGCTGCTCGCGGCTTAGATAAAAGAAGCCTCCCTTCTTCTGAGTCGGTCATCCATGCGCAGCGAATCCATTAGCCAGTCGATCAACATCGTCCATCCTGTCACGCTCAGCCACGGCAAAAACGCCGAGGTCTGGGACACCGACGGCAAACGCTTCATCGATTTTGTCGGTGGCATCGGCGTGCTCAACCTCGGCCATTGCCATCCGCGCATCGTCGAAGCCATTCGCGAACAAGCCACCCGGCTGACCCACTACGCGTTCAATGCCGCGCCTCACAGGCCCTACATCGACTTGATGGAGCGCCTCAGCGCCTTTATCCCGGTCGATTACCCGGTCAGCGGCATGCTCACCAACAGTGGCGCCGAAGCCGCTGAGAACGCGCTGAAGATCGTCCGTGGTGCCACCGGCCGCAGCGCGGTGATTGCCTTTGACGGCGCCTTCCACGGTCGCACCCTGGCCACCCTCAATCTCAACGGCAAGGTCGCGCCCTACAAACAGAAAGTCGGCGTGCTGCCCGGGCCGGTCTATCACTTGCCCTTCCCCAGCCAGGACAACGGCGTCACCTGCGCCGAGGCCCTGAAAGCGATGGAGCGTCTGTTCAGTGTCGAAATCGACGTCGAGGACGTGGCTTGCTTCATCGTCGAGCCAGTGCAGGGCGAAGCCGGCTTCCTGGCCATGGATGTGGCGTTCGCCCAGGCGCTGCGCCGTTTCTGCGACGAGAAGGGCATTGTGTTGATCGCTGATGAAATCCAGTCCGGTTTCGGCCGTACCGGGCAGCGCTTTGCATTCTCGCGACTGGGCATCGAGCCGGACCTGATCCTGCTCGGCAAAAGCATCGCTGGCGGCGTGCCGCTGGGTGCGGTGGTCGGACGCAAGGGGCTGCTCGACAACTTGCCCAAGGGCGGGCTCGGCGGTACCTATTCGGGCAATCCCATCGCCTGTGCTGCTGCATTGGCGACGCTGGATGAAATGACGGATGAGAATCTGCAAGCCTGGGGTTCGCAACAGGAAGAGGCGATTGTCAGCCGCTACCAATCCTGGCGTGATCGCCAGCTGACGCCGTACCTCGGGCGCCTGACCGGCGCTGGCGCGATGCGCGGTATCGAGCTGAGCAATGCCGACGGCACACCCGCCGCGGCGCAGTTGACGCAACTGCTGGCCTTGGCGCGTGATGCCGGTTTGTTGTTGATGCCTAGCGGCAAGTCGCGACACATCATTCGACTGCTGGCGCCGCTGACCACTGAAGCTGCGGTGCTCGAAGAAGGCCTGGATATCCTTGAAGCCTGCCTGGCAAAGCTGACCTGACCTCGCCCCCTACAATTCTGATTTGTGTTGTCCATGAAAAAACCGGCCGAAGCCGGTTTTTTCATATCGACGAAAACTCAATCAAGCGTTCTGCAGACCGTCGAGGTAACGCTCGGCATCCAGTGCCGCCATGCAACCGGCGCCAGCCGAGGTGATGGCCTGACGGTAGACGTGGTCAGCCACGTCACCGGCGGCGAAGATACCTTCCAGGTTGGTCGCGGTGGCGTTGCCGTCACGGCCGCCGTGCACAACCAGGTAACCGTCTTTCAGGGTCAACTGGCCTTCGAACAGCGAAGTGTTCGGGGTGTGGCCGATCGCGATGAACACGCCGTCGACTTTCACTTCGTCGAAGCTGCCATCGTTGTTCTTCAGGCGAGCACCGGTCACGCCCATGTTGTCGCCCAGGACTTCGTCCAGGGTTGCGTTCAGCTTAAGGATAATTTTGCCTTCGGCCACGCGAGCATCGAGCTTGTCGATCAGGATCTTCTCGGCGCGGAACGTTTCGCGACGGTGGATCAAGGTTACGGTGCTGGCGATGTTGGCCAGGTACAGGGCTTCTTCAACGGCGGTGTTGCCACCGCCGACCACAGCAACCGGCTTGTTGCGGTAGAAGAAACCGTCGCAGGTCGCGCAGGCCGAAACGCCTTTGCCCATGAAGGTTTCTTCGGACGGCAGGCCCAGGTAACGAGCGCTGGCGCCGGTGGCGATGATCAGGGCGTCGCAGGTGTAGGTCGCGCTGTCGCCAGTCAGGGTGTACGGCTTGGCAGCGAAGTCCACGGCATTGATGTGATCGAAAACGATCTCGGTTTCAAAGCGCTCGGCGTGCTCGCGCATCCGCTCCATCAGCGCCGGGCCGGTCAGGCCGTGGACGTCGCCAGGCCAGTTGTCGACTTCGGTGGTGGTGGTCAGTTGACCGCCGGCCTGCATGCCGGTGATCAGCAGTGGCTTGAGGTTGGCACGGGCGGCATACACCGCAGCGCTGTAACCGGCAGGGCCGGAACCGAGAATAATCACTCGCGAATGACGGACTTCAGACATGACCTGCTCCTGTTGACCGGCCCGGAACACCTGGCGCGGAACGCCGGATCACCGGCGGGAATAAAAAAGAACGGTTGAAAGCACTTGGGGAAGGCTTGAACACGACCGTCCTGTAAAAAGATTGGGTGCAGCGTATCGAGGGGGCGAAGATTAAGGAAATACGGTTTAACAATCCAGCTCATAGGTGGTCTCTATCCCGTCAGCGTGATTTTCACGACGCCTTTGTTACAGTGAATGTCGATACCGCTGCCGTGCTTTCACCTGTCAGGCAAAGCCGGTAAGGTCGGCGCGTTTACCCTCAGCTCGGAGCACGTTATGCCCGCCCCCGTTCTTTCCGGCCCGCAATATCTGCGTGAAGGCCTCAAACTGGTCCTCAGCCCCGGCCTGCGTTTGTTCGTGTTGCTGCCGCTGGCAATCAATCTGGTGCTGTTCGTCGGATTGATCTACCTGGCCGGCCATCAGTTCAGCCTGTGGGTCGATACGCTGATGCCTTCCCTGCCCGAGTGGCTGAGTTTCCTCAGTTACATCCTCTGGCCGCTGTTCGTGGTGCTGGTGGTGTTAATGGTGTTCTTCACTTTCACCATGCTCGCCAACATCATCGCCGCGCCGTTCAACGGATTTCTCGCCGAGAAAGTCGAGGTGGTGGTGCGCGGCACCGATGACTTCCCGGCCTTCAGCTGGGGTGAGCTGGTCGCGATGATCCCGCGCACCCTGGCCCGCGAGATGCGCAAGCTCGGCTACTTCCTGCCGCGGGCTATCGGGCTGTTCATCCTCTCGTTCATCCCGGTGGTGAACATCATCGCCGCACCGCTGTGGCTGCTGTTCGGGGTGTGGATGATGGCGATCCAGTACATCGACTACCCGGCGGATAACCACAAGCTGGGCTGGAACGAAATGCTTGCCTGGCTGCGCGAGAAGCGCTGGCAGAGCATGGGTTTTGGCGGCAGTGTTTACCTGGTGCTGCTGATCCCGGTGGTGAATATCTTGATGATGCCGGCCGCCGTGGCCGGGGCGACGCTGTTCTGGGTGCGCGAGCGCGGCGCGGAGAACCTCGTGGTGCAACGCTGACGCTGTCACAAATCCATCATCCCGCCGTCACAACGTCGACATGGCCCCAGCAGACACTGGGGTCATGACGACAGCTCTGCATATCACCCTGATCACCGAAACCTTCCCTCCGGAAATCAACGGCGTGGCCAATACCCTTGGCCGCTTGTGTGACGGTTTGCGCGCGCGCGGGCATCAGGTGGAGCTGGTTCGACCACGTCAGGGCTGCGATCAGCAGACTGGCAGCCATGATGAATTGTTGCTCTGCCGAGGCTGGCCGCTGCCCGGTTACCCTGGTTTGCAATGGGGCCAGTCGTCGATGCACAAGTTGCTGCGACGCTGGAAGCGCCATCGCCCGGATGTCTTGTACATCGCCACCGAAGGCCCGTTGGGCCTGTCCGCATTGCGCGCGGCAAGGCGCTTGGGCATTTCGGTGGTCAGCGGCTTTCACACCAATTTCCAGCAGTACTCCAGCCAGTACGGCCTCGGTTTGCTGACCCGCCTGCTGACCCACTACCTGCGCTGGTTCCACAACCGCTCGAACCTCACGCTGGTGCCCAGTGTCAGCCAGCGCCTGGAGCTGGAACGTCGACATTTCGAGCGTCTGGCATTGTTGTCCCGGGGCGTCGACAGTCAGCTGTTCCACCCTGCCAAACGCTTGAACGCGCTGCGCGAGCAATGGGGACTGGGTGAGAACGACATTGCCGTCATCCACGTGGGACGTTTGGCACCGGAGAAAAATCTGGGGCTGCTCAAGCGCTGTTTCGACACCCTGACGAGCACTTATCCACAGCGCCACCTCAAGCTGATTGTGATCGGCGACGGGCCGCAACGTGCGGACCTGGAAAAAGAACTGCCCGAGGCGATCTTTTGTGGCTCACAACGCGGCGAAGCGTTGGCGGCTCACTACGCGTCAGGGGATGTGTTTCTGTTCCCGAGCCTGACGGAAACCTTCGGCAACGTGGTGCTTGAGGCATTGGCTTCCGGGCTCGGCGTGGTGGCTTACGATCAGGCTGCGGCGGCGCAACACATTCGCCATGGCTACAACGGCGTGCTCGCGATGCCCGGGGATGAAGAGGCATTTTGCGATGCGGCGGTGTGGATGCTTGAAGAAAATGAAACCTTGCGTTGCGTGCGGCTCAATGCGCGCCAGCATGCCAGCCGGCAGGGATGGGCAGCGATTATCGAACAGTTCGAGGGGCAGTTGCGGGGGGCTTGTGCCGGGGAGATGGTGGTGCCGAATGCACCGACCTTGCCTTGAGTTTTTTGTGTTTATGAGATTGCCATCGCCAGCAAGCCAGCTCCTACAGGTGTCGCGATTTCTCAGAACCTGTAGGAGCCGGCTTGCTGGCGATTGAGTCAGTCCAGACGCTGCTTAAACTTAAACCAGCGTCATCAACGCCTCACGGCTGAACGGCAGGATGTCTTCCTCGCGACCGTCACGCACTTTCTGCGCCCAGTCCGGGTCTACCAGCAACGCACGACCGACCGCCACCAGATCGAACTCATCGTTGTTCAAACGCTCCAGCAGTTTTTCCAGACTGGCCGGTTGCGCGACCTTGTCGGTGTTGACCATGAACTGCAAGAACTCGCCATCCAGACCAACGCTGCCCACGGTGATGGTCGGCTTGCCAGTCAATTTGCGCGTCCAGCCTGCCAGGTTCAGTTCGGAACCGTCGAACTCCGGCTCCCAGAAACGGCGGGTCGAGCAGTGGAAAATATCCACGCCCGCGTCAGACAGAGGCTTGAGGAATTCGCCCAAGGCTTCCGGAGTTTGCACCAGGCGTGCGGTGTAGTCCTGCTGCTTCCACTGCGAGAAGCGGAAGATGATCGGGAAGCCTTCACCGACGGCGGCACGCACCGCCTGAATCAGCTCGATGGCGAAACGCGAACGGTTGGCCAGGCTGCCGCCGTATTCGTCGGTACGCTGGTTGCTGCCTTCCCAGAAGAACTGGTCGACCAGATAACCGTGGGCGCCGTGGATTTCCACGCCGTCCATGCCGATGCTCTGGGCATCCTTTGCAGCCTGGGCAAATGCGGCAATCACGTCCTGAATGTCTTGTTTGGTCATGCCGTGAACCACGACCTGGCCGTCCTTGATTTTTTCCGACGGACCGTAGCCCGGTACGCTGGCGTCCGGCTCGGTGCCGATACGACGCACGCTGCCCACGTGCCACAGCTGCGGAACGATCTTGCCGCCTTCGGCATGTACGGCGTCGACCACTTTCTTCCAGCCGGCCAACGCCGCCTCACCGTAGAAATGCGGTACGTTCGGGTAGCCGTTGGAAGCCTGGTGACCGACGGTAGTGCCTTCGGTGATGATCAGGCCAACGCCCGCGGCGGCGCGACGACGGTAGTACTCGATCACTTTGGAATTAGGCACGCCACCCGGCGAAAACGAGCGCGTCATCGGCGCCATGACGACGCGGGTCGGCAGTTCGAGGGTGCCGAGGTGGAACGGTTTGAACAGGGCTTTTACGGGCATGGGACGCTCCACGGAGAAGTAACTTTATGACGGCGATAATATGGAGAGTCCGACGCTTTGAACAGTATTATTGATTTCGGTGATTAAGGATCCAAAGGGAGATCTGTAGGAGCCGGTTTGCTGGCGATCCAGGCGCCACGGTGTATCAGGGACCACCGTGATCGCTGGCAAGCCAGCTCCTACAAAAGGGAGTGTCAGCTCAGGGCTTTCTCGATCGCCTGAATCACCGTCGGATCATCCGGCGCGGTACGCGGAGAGAATCGCGCCAGTACGCGCCCGTCTTTGCCCAACAGAAACTTTTCGAAGTTCCAGGTGATGTCTCCCGGAAACTCCGCACCCTCGCCCGCCAGCAGTTTGTACAGCTGATGGCGCTCATGACCGTTGACTTCCAGCTTGCTGGACAACGGAAAGGTCACGCCATAGTTGAGGCTGCAAAACTCCTGGATCTCTTGCTCGGTACCCGGCTCCTGCCCGGCAAACTGGTTGCATGGCAAACCCAGCACGCTGAAGCCTTTGGCCTTGTATTGCTGGTAGAGGTTTTCCAGCGCGGCGTACTGAGGGGTGAGGCCACATTTGGAGGCAACGTTGACCACCAGCACGACATGCCCCTTGAACGGTGCCAGAGGTAGCGCCTGACCATCCAGGGCTGTCAAATTAAGGTCGTGAAAAGCACTCATGACGTACTCCAGATTCCAGTGTTCTTCTCGAAACAGCCGCTTTGCGGTGTCACACGGGACAGCCGCAGACTAAAAAGGCGCCCACAGGGCGCCTCTCCAGTTATCTGAGCTTAGCGCAGAAATCAGTGGTGATGGCCACCTTCGCCATGGACGTGACCATGAGCGATTTCTTCCTGGCTGGCATCACGGATGGCGATGATCTTGACTTGGAAATTCAGGCGCTGACCGGCCAACGGGTGGTTGCCGTCGACAGTCACGTCGTCGCCGTCCAGATCGCGGATGGTCACGATCTGCATCTGGCCGTCCGGAGCGGAAGCGTGGAACTGCATGCCCACTTCCAGCTCATCAACGCCTTCGAACATGCTGCGGCTCAGGGTGCTGACCAGTTCTGCAGCGTATTCGCCGTAGGCATCTTCTGGTTCAACAGCTACGGTCAGCTCTTCGCCGACTGCTTTGCCTTCCAGCGCCTTTTCCAGGCCCGGGATAATGTTGCCTGCGCCTTGCAGGTAGACCAGCGGCGCGCCGCCGGCGGAGCTGTCGATGACCTCACCAGCGTCGTTGGTCAGGGTATAGTCGATGGAGACAGCCTTATTGGCGGCGATCAGCATGGGGCGAGACCTTTTGCATAAGAATATTGAAAGACCCAGTTTAGCGAAGCAATCGCCCGAAAGCGAACACAACCCGGACAGACGGGATTCGACGATCACCGGGTTTCACCAGGATGAGGACGGTCACTGGGTGGTCGAGCTTTCCTGCGGCCACACCCAGCACCTGCGCCACCAGCCGCCGTGGCAATCACGGGCCTGGGTCATGGACCCGCTGCAACGCCTTGAAAAAATAGGCCAGTGCTTTGCTTGCGGTTGGTGCGCACAAGGCTCGGTTAGCGATAACCTTGGTGACTGAATATCGGTAGACGGCCAGTCATAGGCCCTCACCATTGCCATGCTCCTTCAGAGAATCCGCATGCAAACTTTTTTTATCGCGCCCACCGATTTTGGTGTGGGTCTGACCTCCATCAGCCTCGGGCTGGTGCGCACCCTTGAGCGCGCCGGCCTCAAGGTCGGCTTCTTCAAACCGATCGCCCAGCCGCATCCGGGAGACACGGGACCCGAGCGTTCCACCGAGCTGGTGGCCCGCACGCACGGTTTGAAGCCGCCGCAACCTTTGGGCCTGGCCCACGTCGAGCGCATGCTCGGCGACGGTCAGCTCGATGAGCTGCTCGAAGAAATCATCACCCTTTACCAGCAGGCCGCCATCGGCAAAGACGTGCTGATCGTCGAAGGCATGGTCCCGACCCGCAGCGCCAGTTACGCCGCGCGGGTCAATCTGCATTTGGCCAAGAGCCTGGACGCCGAGGTGATCCTGGTCTCGGCCCCAGAAAACGAAGTGCTGACCGAACTCTCCGGTCGCGTGGAATTGCAGGCGCAATTGTTCGGTGGCCCGAAGGACCCGAAAGTCCTTGGGGTGATCCTCAACAAGGTCAAAACTGACGAGAGCATAGAGGCATTCTCCACGCGTCTGAAAGAGCATTCGCCGTTGTTGCGTAGCGGTGATTTCCGCCTGCTGGGTTGCATCCCGTTTCAACCGGAACTGAACGCGCCGCGCACCCGTGACGTGGCCGATCTGATGGGCGCCCAGGTGCTCAACGCCGGTGACTACGAAACCCGGCGCATGACCAAAATCATCATCTGCGCCCGCACCATGCGCAACACCGTGGAGCTGCTCAAGCCCGGCGTGCTGGTGGTGACCCCGGGTGATCGCGACGACATCATCCTCGCCGTCAGCCTCGCGGCCATGAACGGCGTGCCATTGGCCGGCCTGCTGCTGACCAGCGACACCCTGCCCGACCCGCGCATCATGGATTTGTGCCGGGGCGCGTTGCAGGCGGGCTTGCCGGTGTTGTCGGTGAGTACCGGTTCCTACGACACCGCCAACCAGTTGAACGGGCTGAACAAGGAAATCCCGATCGACGACCGCGAGCGCGCCGAAATCATCACCGATTTCGTTGCCAGCCATCTGGATGCCAAATGGCTGCACCAGCGCTGCGGCACGCCCCGGGAAATGCGCCTGTCGCCGGCGGTGTTCCGTTATCAGCTGATCCAGCGTGCGCAGAGCGCTAACAAGCGCATCGTGTTGCCCGAAGGCAGCGAGCCGTTGACCGTGCAAGCGGCCGCGATCTGCCAGGCCCGAGGCATCGCCCGTTGCGTGTTGCTGGCCAAGCCCGAAGACGTGCAGGCCGTTGCCCGCGCCCAGGGAATCGAGCTGCCACCGGGGCTGGAAATTCTTGATCCGGACCTGATCCGCGAGCGCTACGTCGAACCGATGGTTTCGCTGCGCAAGAGCAAAAGCCTCAACGCGCCAATGGCCGAGCAGCAACTGGAAGACACGGTGGTGATCGGCACCATGATGCTGGCACTGGATGAAGTCGATGGCCTGGTCTCGGGTGTCATTCACTCCACCGCCAACACCATCCGCCCGGCCCTGCAATTGATCAAGACCGCACCGGGCTGCACCCTGGTGTCGTCGGTGTTCTTCATGCTGTTTCCGGAGGAAGTGCTGGTCTACGGTGACTGCGTGATGAACCCGCACCCAAGCGCCAGCGAACTGGCCGAGATCGCCTTGCAAAGTGCGGATTCGGCTGCGGCGTTCGGCATCACGCCACGCGTGGCGATGATCAGTTATTCCAGTGGTGAATCGGCCAGCGGCGAAGAGGTCGAGAAAGTCCGCGAAGCCACCCTGCTCGCCCATGAACAGCAAAACTCGCTGCTGATCGACGGCCCGTTGCAATACGACGCCGCCGCCAACGAAACCGTGGCCCGGCAACTGGCGCCGAACAGCCAGGTGGCCGGTCGCGCCACGGTGTTCGTGTTCCCCGACCTGAACACCGGCAACACCACCCACAAAGCCGTGCAGCGCAGTGCCGACTGCGTGAGTCTCGGGCCGATGCTGCAAGGCCTGCGCAAACCGGTGAACGATTTGCCGCGCGGCGCGCAAGTCGATGACATCGTCTACACCATCGCGTTGACCGCGATCCAGGCAGCCAACCGACCTATGGATGTTTAAATGCTGGATTTCCTACCTGCTGCGCTGCGGGGCGTGATCGCCTCGCTGCTGTTGGCACTGAACACGATTTTGCTCTGCTCGTTTCTGTTCTGTGTGGCGCTTGTCAAAGCCTTGCCGTTTGCCCTCACTCAACGTCTTGCCGGCTGGTTGATGAGCCACACCCACGAAGCCTGGATCAGCCTCAACAAAGGCTGGATGAATCTGGTCAGGCGCACCCGCTGGCACATCAGCGGCCTGCAAGGCCTCGACTACCAACACTCGTACCTGATCACCAGCAATCACCAGAGCTGGGTCGACATTCTGGTGCTGCAATACGTGCTCAACCGGCGCATCCAGCCGCTGAAGTTTTTCCTCAAACAGGAACTGATCTGGGTGCCGGTGATTGGTCTGGCGTGGTGGGCACTGGGCTTTCCATTCATGAAACGCTATTCCAAGGCTTATCTGGAAAAGCACCCGGAAAAGAAAGGCAAAGACCTGGAAACCACCCGCAAGACCTGCGCGAAGTTTCGCAACAATCCGGTGGGGATTTTCAATTTCGTCGAGGGCACGCGCTTTACCGAAGGCAAGCATGCCCAACAGCAATCGCCGTTCAAGTACCTGCTCAAACCCAAGGCCGGTGGCATCGCGTTCGTGCTGGATGCCATGGGTGAGCAGCTGGAATCCATCGTCAACGTGACCATTCACTACCCGGCCGGGCGTCCGGGTTTTTGGGACTTGCTGTGCGGGAACGTTGCGGATGTGGTGGTGCATTTTGAGGAACTGAAGATACCGCCGCAGTTCATTGGCAAGAATTACGATCAGGATGGTGAGTACCGACTGCAGTTCCAGGGCTGGATCAATCAGTTGTGGGAAGACAAGGATGCGTTGTTGGGGCAGATGCACCGCGAGTATCCCGCAAAGTTTTGAGGTGTCTGTACCGGCCTCATCGCTGGCAAGCCAGCTCCCACAGTGATAGTCGGCGTTGACACAATCCTGTAGGAGCTGGCTTGCTGGCGATTGCCATATCAAAGACACAAAAAAACCCGCCGATGATCACTCATCGGCGGGTTTTTTATTTCAGGCTAAGGCTTAGATCGCGCCACGCTTGCGCAGCAGATCCAGCACTTGCTTGACGCCTTCTTCCAGCGACACAGCCTGGGTGTCGATCACCAGATCGGCATCCAGCGGCACGTCGTACGGGAAGGATTCGCCCGGGATGTTATCCCCGGCCGCCGCGTACAGGCCTTGCGGATCACGCTCGGCGCAGACAGTCGGCGAGGCCTGGACGTAGACCGTCAGCAGACGCTCCTTGCCGATCAGGTCCTTGGCCTGCTCACGACCTTCAGCACTCGGCGCAACGAACGCCGCCAGCGTCAGCAGACCCGCTTCGTTGAACTGACGCGCCACGTGCGCGGCACGACGCCAGTTCTCGGTGCGTCCGGCGCGATCCTGTGGCAGACCTTTGTTCAGGTCATGACGCAGGTTCTGGCCATCCAATACAAACACTGCACGACCCAGGTCGAACAACTTGCGTTCAACGGCGTAGGCCAGCGTGCTTTTGCCCGCGCCCGACAAGCCACTGAACAATACGGTGGCCGGTTGCTGGCCGAAGCGCTGGGCGCGTTCTTCGGTGGCAACGTGGGCCAGTTTGCCGTGGTGGGTGCTGGTGCCATGGGCCAAAGGCTGGGCCACAATCATGCCCGCGCCAACGGTGCCGTTGGTCAAGCGGTCAATGATGATGAACGCGCCGGTGGTGCGGTTGCTTTCGTAACCGTCGAGGGCAATCGGCGCGTCGAGCGCGATCTTGACCTTGCCGATTTCGTTCAGCTGCAACGCGCTGGCCGGGCCTTCTTCAAGCGTGTTCACGTCGACCTTGTTGACGATGCTGGCGATGGAGCCCGGCACGTAACTGGTGGCGCGTTTGATGTCGTACTTCTTGCCCGGCAGCATCGGCTCTTCAGCCATCCATACCAGCATCGCTTCGAAGCTGTCGGTGACCGGCGGCACGTTGTCGGCATGCACCAACAGGTCGCCACGGGAGATATCGATCTCGTCTTCCATGGTCAGCGTCACCGCTTGACCTGGACCGGCGTGCTCCAGCTCACCTTCGAAGGTGACGATGGATTTCACGCGGCTGCTCTTGCCCGACGGCAGCACCACAACCTCGTCGCCTTTCTTGACGATGCCGCTGGCCAAAGTGCCTGCGAAACCACGGAAGTTCAGGTTCGGACGGTTGACGTATTGCACCGGGAAACGCAGATCGGTGAAGTTGCGATCGCCCGCCACTTCCACGGTCTCGAGAATTTCCATCAGCGACTGGCCGGTGTACCACGGCGAACGCTCGGACTTGTTCACCACGTTGTCGCCTTTGAGGGCAGACATCGGCACGAAGTGCATGCTCGTCGGCTTCATCTTCAAGCCTTCGGCGAACTTCAGGTAGTCGGCCTTGATCGACTCGAACACGCCTTGGTCGAAGTCTTTGAGGTCCATCTTGTTGATGGCCACGACGATGTGCTTGATGCCCAGCAACGAGGCGATGAAGCTGTGGCGACGGGTCTGGGTCTGCACGCCGTAACGGGCGTCGACCAGGATGATCGCCAGGTCACAGGTGGACGCACCGGTGGCCATGTTGCGGGTGTACTGCTCATGACCGGGCGTGTCGGCGATGATGAACTTGCGCTTGGCGGTGGAGAAATAGCGGTAAGCGACATCGATGGTGATGCCTTGCTCACGCTCGGCCTGCAGGCCGTCGACCAGCAATGCCAGGTCGATGTCTTCGCCGGTGGTGCCGACTTTTTTCGAATCGCGGGTAATGGCTTCCAGGTGATCTTCGTAGATCATCTTGGAGTCGTGCAGCAGGCGCCCGATCAGGGTGCTCTTGCCGTCATCGACGTTACCGCAGGTCAAAAAGCGCAGCAGTTCTTTACGTTCGTGCTGGCCCAGATAGGCGAGGATGTCCTCGCTGATCAAATCAGATGCGTGCGACATGACAACCCCTTAGAAATAACCCTGACGTTTTTTGTCTTCCATCGAGCCGGCGCCATCGTGGTCGATGACACGGCCCTGGCGCTCGGAAGTTCGCGTCAGGAGCATTTCCTGAATGATGTCCGTGAGGCTTTCGGCCTCGGACTCCACCGCGCCCGTCAACGGGTAGCAGCCAAGGGTACGGAAACGCACTTTCTTTTTGACGATGCGCGCTTTGTCTTCATCGCTCAGGTGTTCGAGGATGCGCTCATCGTCGATCATGATCAGCGTGCCGTTCTTCTCGATGACTTCACGCTCGGCGGCGAAGTACAGCGGGACGATCGGGATGCCTTCAAGGTAGATGTACTGCCAGATGTCCAGCTCGGTCCAGTTCGACAACGGGAACACACGAATGGATTCGCCCTTGTTGACCTTGCCGTTGTAGACGTTCCACAGCTCCGGGCGCTGGTTTTTCGGGTCCCAGCGGTGCTTGCTGTCGCGGAACGAGTACACACGCTCTTTGGCGCGGGATTTCTCTTCATCGCGACGGGCACCGCCGAAGGCAGCGTCGAAACCATATTTGTCGAGTGCCTGTTTCAGGCCTTCGGTCTTCATGATGTCGGTGTGCTTGGCGCTGCCGTGGGTGAACGGATTGATGTTCTGCGCCACGCCATCGGGGTTGATGTGGGTGATCAGGTCCAGGCCCAGTTCTGCGACCATCTTGTCGCGGAAGGCGTACATCTCCTGGAATTTCCAGCGGGTGTCGACGTGCATGACCGGAAACGGCAGCTTGCCGGGGAAAAATGCCTTGCGTGCCAGGTGCAGCATCACGGCGGAGTCTTTACCGATGGAGTACAGCATCACCGGGTTATCGAACTCGGCGGCCACCTCGCGGATGATGTGGATGCTTTCCGCCTCCAGCTGTTTCAGATGCGTCAGTTTGTCGACCATGGCTACTCACGAAATCTTTCTTATGAACGGCCAGCGGGCCGTGTTCGAGCGGGGAATCCTAGCACAGCGACCTCTTCTAATCAGGACGCCAACTAGATCGAAAGGGCATATGAATATGCCCGCCTGTTTGGGTCTCGCCGCTTTTGCAGGAGCCGGCTTGCTGGCTCCTGCAGGGACCCGCGTCAGATCGGATTGGGGCAATCGATGAAAATGTGCTCGAGGGCAAAACGCCGGGCGAGATAGTCACCGAGCGCCTGAACGCCATAGCGTTCGGTAGCGTGGTGACCGGCGGCGATGAAGCTGATGTCATTTTCCCGGGCGCTATGGAACGTCTGCTCCGACGCTTCGCCGCTGATGTACAGATCGACACCCGCCAACACGGCTTGATCGATATAGCCCTGGCCACCACCGGTGCACCAGCCGACCCGGCGAATCATCGCGCTGCCTTCAATCAGCAAAGGCTCGCGGCCCATGACTTCCTGCACACGGCGAGCGAAGTCGCGCGGGGTCACCGGTTCGTTCAATGAACCGACCAGCCCGACAATCTTCAGGTTGTCCGGGTCCAGCGGACCTTCGACGGTGATGTCGAGCTGACGCGCCAGTTGCACGTTATTGCCGACATCCGGGTGCAGGTCCAGCGGCAGGTGATACGACAGCAGGCTGATGTCGTGCTTGAGCAAGGTCTTCAAGCGGCGCTGCTTCATGCCGGTGATGCACGGGTTTTCACCCTTCCAGAAGTAACCGTGGTGCACCAGCACCAGATCGGCGTTGGCTTCCACGGCGGCATCGAGCAAAGCCTGACTGGCGGTGACGCCACTGACGATGCGCATCACTTGCGGCCGCCCTTCGACCTGCAAGCCGTTGGGGCAGTAATCGGCAATTTTCGAACTGCCGAGGTAACGGTCGGCTTCTTCGACCAGGGTGCTCAGGGCGACGGCCATAAAAGACTCCTAAATATCCCGTTCAGAGGCACGCGCGGCCTCGTATAATGCGCGTCATTATGAGCGGTCTCATTCCGCCTGCAACTCTCTCAGGACGTGCTTAATGCTCAAGGCGCTGCGTTTTTCCGGCTGGCCGCTGTTGGCCGGCGTGCTTGTCGCACTATTAATCATCCAGCGTTACCCGCAGTGGGTCGGGCTTCCGAGCCTCGACGTCAACCTGCAGCAGGCGCCGCAAACCACCACCATGCAGCAAGGCCCGGTGTCCTATTCTGAAGCGGTGACCACCGCAGCGCCGTCCGTGGTGAACCTGTACACCACCAAAGTCATCAACAAACCCAGCCATCCGCTGTTTGAAGATCCGCAATTTCGCCGCTTCTTCGGCGACAACTCGCCCAAGCAGAAACGCATGGAGTCGAGCCTCGGTTCCGGTGTGATCATGAGCCCGGAAGGTTACATCCTGACCAACAACCACGTGACCAGCGGTGCTGACCAAATCGTGGTAGCGCTCAAGGACGGGCGTGAAACCCTCGCCCGCGTCATCGGCAGCGACCCGGAAACCGACCTCGCGGTGCTGAAGATCGATTTGAAAAACCTGCCTTCGATCACCGTCGGCCGTTCCGACAACATCCGCATCGGCGACGTCGCGCTAGCCATCGGCAACCCGTTCGGCGTCGGCCAGACCGTGACCATGGGCATCATCAGCGCCACCGGGCGCAATCAGTTGGGCCTGAACAACTACGAAGACTTCATCCAGACCGATGCCGCGATCAACCCCGGCAACTCCGGCGGTGCGCTGGTGGACGCCAACGGCAACCTGACGGGCATCAACACCGCAATCTTCTCCAAATCCGGCGGCTCCCAGGGCATCGGGTTTGCGATCCCGGTGAAACTGGCAATGGAAGTGATGAAGTCGATCATCGAGCACGGCCAGGTGATTCGTGGCTGGCTGGGGATCGAAGTACAGCCATTGACCCAGGAGCTGGCGGAATCGTTCGGTCTGTCCGGGCGTCCGGGCATTGTCGTGGCCGGGATTTTCCGTGACGGTCCGGCGCAGAAGGCCGGATTGCAATTGGGCGACGTGATTCTTGCCATCGATGGCGAGCCGGCAGGCGATGGCCGCCGTTCGATGAACCAGGTTGCGCGGATCAAACCGACTGACAAGGTCACGATTCAGGTCATGCGTAACGGCAAGGAGATCAAGCTCACGGCGGAAATCGGTTTGCGTCCACCGCCGGCCCCGGTCAAGGAAAAAGAAGAGAACTAGCTGCAGGAGCTGCCGCCGGCTGCAATCTTTTGCGGCATAGGCAGCCCCACAACGTCAAAGTCGTTAACAGAAGACATTCTCATTAGGCATGTTATATTGTTTCAATTCTAGCAATTGGAACAACATAACATGTCGTCTCGAATAAAGGCCTCCGTGGCAAGTCTTGCCCTCGGGTTGTTGGGAGAACCGGCTATCGCCGAAGAGTCCCAAGCGTTGGAACTGGACGCCATCAGCGTCACTTCCGACTACGAGTCCCCCACCGGACCTGTCGCTGGCTACCGCGCCACCCGCTCCGCCAGTGCGACCAAAACCGACACCGCCATCCGCGACATCCCGCAGTCGATCAGCGTGGTCCCCGTCAGCGTGCTCAACGATCTGGGCAGCACCAGCGTTGAACGCGCGCTGGACTTTGCCGGCGGCGTTTCGAAGCAAAACAACTTCGGAGGCCTGACGATGTACGAATACAGCGTGCGTGGCTTCACCACTTCGGAATTCTACAAGGACGGCTTCAGCGCCAACCGTGGCTATCCGAGCACCCCGGACGTGTCGAACATCGAGCGCATCGAAGTCCTCAAAGGCCCCGCCGCCAGCCTGTACGGCCGAGGGGATCCGGGGGGCACGGTGAATATCGTCACCAAGAAACCTCAGCCGGAAGCCTTCGCTACCCTGAACACCAGCGCGGGCAGTTGGGATCGTTATCGCACCGCGCTGGACGTCAATACGCCGCTGGATGACCAAGGCAACGTGCTGTCGCGGGTCAACCTGGCCGTCGAGGACAACCACAGCTTCCGCGATCACGTCGACAGCCAACGTGTGTTTGTCGCGCCCTCCTTCAGCTGGCAACTCAATCCGGACACCAGCCTGTTGGTGGAAAGCGAATTCGTCCGCCACAGCTCTACCTTCGATCGCGGCATTGTCGCCCCCAACAACACCTGGAGCGGCGTATCCCGTTCGACCTTCCTCGGCGAACCCGACGATGGCGACATCGACAACCACAACAACATGCTGCAGGCCGCCCTTGAACATCAACTCAGCGACAACTGGAAGTTGCGCCTGGCCAGCCATTACAAGGAAGGCAAACTCTGGGGCTTCGCGTCAGAGTCGCGCCCGCTGAATGCCGACGGCCATACCGTCAACCGCCGCTATCGCGAGCGTGACAACAATTGGCACGACAGCATTACCCAACTCGAACTGCGCGGCTTTTTCGACACCGGCAGCTTGCAGCACGAACTGTTGATCGGCAGCGAATACGAGAACTACCGCAAGAACGAACGGGTAACGACCATTGCCGGCAGCCCCTACGCCATCGACATCTACCAACCGGTCTACGGCCAGCCAAAACCCAACGGCGCACGCTCTGGCACCGACTTCTTCGAACACGTCGAAAGCCATGCACTGAACCTGCAGGACCAGATCATCCTCACCGACAGGCTGCGGGGCATGCTCGGTGTGCGCTTCGAACATTTCGAGCAAAGCATTGACGATCACACCCGTGGCGCCACCAGCACTCAGAGCCACGACGCGCTGACCCAACGGGCCGGGTTGCTTTATCAACTGACACCTGAAGTCGGCCTGTTCGCCAACGCCTCGACCTCGTTCAAGCCGAACAATGGCCTGGACGCGGCTGGTAAATCCTTCGACCCGGAAGAAGGCATCGGCTACGAAATAGGGATCAAGAGCGAGCTGTTCGACAACCGTCTGAGCAGTACCCTCGCCGCATTCCATATCGAGAAAGAAAACGTCCTCGCCCTCGACCCGGGCACTGACACCAGCCGTGCCATGGGCAAGGCACGCAGCCAGGGCTTCGATCTGCAAGTCACCGGGCAAGTCACCGACGCGGTTCGCGTGATCGGCGCCTTCGCCTATATCGACGCCAAAGTGACAGAAGGCGACAAGGTCATTCCTGCCGGCAGCCGCATTCTCGGCGTGGCCAAACGCAGTGGCAGCCTGTTGGGTGTGTATGAGTTCCAGGACGGTCGACTGCGTGGTTCGGACCTTGGCGCCGCGTTCACTTATGTCGGCGATCGTTCGGGCGAAGCCGGCAGCGACTTTGAATTACCGGCCTATCACACCGTCGACCTGCTGGCCCATTACAAGGCCAGCGAGAACATCACGGTGGGCCTGAACCTGAACAACATTTTCGACGAGAAATACTTCGAGCGCTCCTACAGCAACTACTGGGTCAACCCCGGCGAGCCGCGCAATTTCACTGTCAGCCTGACACTCACTCTGTAAAAGGACACCCCCATGCACCCACTCAAACCCCTGGCACTGCTCGGCTTGCTGTTTGCCACCGAGGTCTCGGCCCACGGCCTGTGGACCGAACAACGTCGCGGCAACATCGAAGTCATTTACGGGCACGGCGCCGAAGACAATGCCTTCAAGGCGCAAAAAATCAGCGGCGCCTGGGCCTATGACGCCAACGGCAAAATGATCCCGGTCACAGTGCAGCGCCTGCCCGACCACGCGCGCCTGCAACCACTCAAACCACCCGCCGTGATGGTGGTGGCGCTGGACAATGGCATGTGGTCGCAGACTGCCGACAAGAAGTGGATCAACGAAGGGCGCAGCAAAGTGCCAGGAGCGATCGAGGCGACCCAGACGTTCAAGTACAGCCTGGCGATTTATCAGCCGGGGGCAAAGTTGCCCAAGCTGGACCAGATAAAGTTGCTGATTCTGCCGGAGGTCGATCCGCTGACCGTAGGGCCGGGCGAGTCGCTACCCGTCCAGGTGTTGCTCGATGGCAAACCGGCGGCGGGCGTGAAGCTGGTGGGTGACTATCGGAATGCACCGAATACCCTGAGCACCGAAACCGATGCCAATGGCCGCGCAAAAGTGCTGGTGCGCAACGAAGGTTTGAATGTGATTTCGGCGCAGGTGGAAGTGCCGGTGAAGGACAGCGTTGACGTGAACAGTCGCGGGTTGTTCAGCTCGCTGACATTCCTCGGCGAGCCGCATCACGAGTAAGCCAAACCTCTAACAATGTGGGAGCGAGCCTGCTCGCGATGAGATCTAACATTCATTATTGATGTTGAATGTTAGATCCCATCGCCGGCAAGCCGGCTCCTACAGGGTCAGCGGTGGTTCAGAGATCGCCGAGGCCGTCGATCAGTGCCTGATTCTGCTCTGGCGTGCCGATGCTGATCCGCAAGAACTGCGCAATTCGCTCCTGCTTGAAGTGCCGCACGATCACGCCTTGTTCACGCAACTTCGCCGCCAGCCCTGCCGCATCGTGCCGAGGGTGACGGGCAAAAATGAAGTTAGCCGCCGATGGCAGTACTTCAAAGCCCTTCTCCTCCAACTGCGCGACAACCTTCTCACGATTGTCGATCACCAAACGGCAAGTCTTGTCGAAATACTCACGGTCCTCGAATGCCGCCGCCGCACCGACATTCGCCATGCGATCCAGCGGATAGGAGTTGAAACTGTTCTTGATCCGCTCCAGCGCCTCGATCAGGTCCGGATGGCCGACCGCCAGACCAACCCGCAGCCCCGCCAGGGAGCGGGACTTGGACAAGGTCTGGGTCACCAGCAGGTTGGGATAACGGTCCACCAGCGCAATCGCGGTTTCGCCGCCGAAGTCGATGTACGCCTCGTCGACCACCACCACCGAATCCGGGCTCGCCTTGAGAATCTGCTCGACCGCTTCCAGTGCCAGCAGGCAACCGGTCGGCGCGTTCGGGTTAGGGAAGATGATCCCGCCGTTCGGCTTGGCGTAGTCCGCCGGGTTGATCTGGAACTGCTCGTCCAGCGGCACCGCGTCGAACTTGATGCCGTACAACCCGCAGTAGACCGGGTAGAAGCTGTAGCTGATGTCCGGGAACAGCAGCGGCTGATCGTGCTGCAGCAAACCGTGGAAGATGTGCGCCAGCACTTCATCGGAACCGTTGCCGAGGAACACCTGGTTGCTCGGCACGCCGTAGTACTTGGCGACGGCGTTCTTCAACAGATCGCTGTTCGGGTCCGGGTACAGGCGCAGGTTGTCGTTCAGCTCGGCCTGCATCGCCGCCAGGGCTTTTGGCGATGGACCGTACGGGTTTTCGTTGGTGTTGAGCTTCACCAGTTTCGCCAGTTTTGGCTGTTCGCCCGGCACGTAAGGCACCAGATTCTTGACGAACGGGCTCCAGAATTTACTCATGTTCAGTTCCCCTGTTGTTCGTCAACGATGCGGTATTCAGCACTGCGGGCGTGGGCCGTCAGCGACTCGCCGCGAGCCAGCACGGAAGCGGTTTTGCCCAGCTCGGAAGCACCCTGCTCAGAACAGAAGATGATCGACGAGCGTTTCTGGAAATCATACACACCGAGCGGCGACGAGAAGCGCGCAGTACCGGAAGTCGGCAATACGTGGTTCGGGCCGGCGCAGTAATCGCCCAGCGCTTCGGACGTGTGGCGCCCCATGAAAATCGCACCGGCGTGACGGATCTGCGGCAACCAGGCTTGCGGGTCGGCGACCGACAATTCCAGGTGCTCCGGCGCGATGCGGTTGGCCACTTCGATGGCTTGTTCCATGTCGCGCACCTTGATCAGCGCACCACGGCCATTGATCGAGGTTTCGATGATCGCGGCGCGCTCCATGGTTGGCATCAGCTTGGTGATGCTGGCAGCGACCTTGTCGAGGAACTCGGCGTCCGGGCTGACCAGAATCGCTTGGGCGTCTTCGTCGTGCTCGGCCTGGGAGAACAGGTCCATGGCGATCCAGTCCGGATCGGTCTGGCCATCGCACACCACGAGAATTTCCGACGGACCGGCGATCATGTCGATACCGACCTGGCCAAATACGTGACGCTTTGCGGTAGCGACATAAATGTTGCCCGGGCCGACCACTTTATCGACCTTCGGCACGCTTTCGGTGCCGTAGGCCAACGCCGCCACGGCCTGAGCACCGCCGATGGTGAACACACGGTCCACGCCGGCGATGCAGGCAGCGGCCAGCACCAATTCGTTGATTTCACCGCGCGGGGTTGGCACCACCATGACCACTTCGGTGACGCCAGCCACCTTGGCCGGAATGGCGTTCATCAATACCGACGACGGGTAGGACGCCTTGCCGCCCGGTACATACAGGCCGGCGCGATCCAGTGGCGTGACTTTCTGGCCCAGCACCGTGCCGTCGGCCTCGGTGTAGCTCCAGGAATCCTGCTTCTGCTTTTCGTGGTAACTGCGCACACGGGCGGCGGCGATTTCCAGCGCTTCGCGCTGGGCTACGGAGATGCGGGTCAACGCCAGTTCCAGACGCTCACGCGGCAGGATCAGGTCGGCCATCGACTTGACGTCCAAACCATCGAACTGGCGGGTGAAATCCACCAGCGCCGCGTCGCCACGCTCACGCACAGCCTTGATGATGTCCAGCACCCGCTGATTGACCGAGTCGTCAGACACACTTTCCCAGCTCAGCAGATGATCCAGATGATGCGCGAAATCCGGGTCAGCAGCGTTGAGTCGGCGAATTGCAGTCGGTGCGGTCATAGCGAGAGCCTCATAGGAATGGCAAAAAACTCAGGCGCCCGAAGCTAACATTCGATCCGCTTGGGCACCTGAGAATTCTGGCTATGAGGCGGATAGACGGCGCGCCTTACGGTCGCGCAGGTGAATCAGCCGCGGTGTCGAGACTCCACTGCCTTGCGCAGGGTGTCGATCAACGCCTGGATACGGGCGTGCTGCATTTTCATCGAAGCTTTGTTGACGATCAGCCGGGAGCTGATGGCAGCAATGAAATCCTGTGGCTCCAGGCCGTTGGCCCGCAGCGTGTTACCGGTGTCGACAACGTCGATGATCTTGTCGGCCAGGCCGATCAGCGGTGCCAGTTCCATCGAGCCGTAGAGCTTGATGATGTCGACCTGGCGACCCTGTTCGGCGTAGTAACGCTTGGCAACGTTGACGAACTTGGTGGCGATGCGCAGGCGGCCCTTGGGCTCGACCGCGCCGACCTTGCCGGCCGTCATCAGCTTGCATTGGGCGATTTGCAGGTCCAGCGGCTCGTACAAGCCCTGGCCACCGTATTCCATCAGCACGTCTTTACCGGCGACACCGAGGTCGGCGGCACCATGCTCGACATACGTCGGCACGTCGGTGGCACGCACGATCAGCAGGCGTACATCTTCCTGGGTCGTGGGAATGATCAGCTTGCGGCTCTTGTCCGGATTCTCGGTCGGCACGATGCCCGCTTCAGCCAGAAGCGGCAGGGTGTCGTCAAGGATGCGGCCCTTGGACAGTGCGATGGTCAACATGGGAAACGTCAGTCCTTATCAAGGTACTCATGTCAGGTCGCAAACGGCGCCGGACACACATCGAGCCGGAAACCGGCTCGACTTCAACAATTCAACGGGCACGTCCCTGTGCCCATGCAGCAGCCACTAGCCCGGAACGCGACGGATCTTGGCGCCCAACATCTGCAGCTTCTCTTCGATGCACTCGTAACCACGGTCGATGTGGTAGATGCGGTCGATCAGGGTATCGCCTTCGGCGATCAACGCCGAGATCACCAGGCTGGCCGAAGCACGCAGGTCGGTAGCCATGACTGGCGCACCCTTGAGCTTTTCGGTGCCGGTGACGATGGCGGTGTTGCCTTCGACCTGGATCTTGGCGCCCATGCGATGCAGTTCGTAAACGTGCATGAAGCGGTTTTCGAAGATCGTCTCGATCACAGCGCCCGTGCCTTCGGCAATGGCGTTGAGGGAGATGAACTGCGCCTGCATGTCGGTCGGGAACGCCGGGTACGGAGCGGTCCGCACGTTGACGGCTTTCGGCCGCTTGCCGTGCATGTTCAGCTCGATCCAGTCTTCACCGGTGGTGATTTCAGCACCCGCTTCACGCAGTTTTTCCAGGACGGCTTCGAGGATGGTCGGATCAGTGTCCTTGACCTTCACACGACCGCCGGTCACGGCAGCAGCCACCAGGTAGGTGCCGGTTTCGATACGGTCCGGCATCACCTTGTAAGTGGTGGTGTGCAGACGCTCGACGCCATCGATGGTGATGGTGTCGGTACCGGCGCCGGAAACCTTGGCACCCATGGCGTTCAGGAAGTTCGCCAGGTCGACGACTTCAGGCTCGCGTGCGGCGTTGGCCAGGACGCTGCGGCCCTTGGCCAAAGCAGCGGCCATCATGATGTTTTCGGTACCGGTCACGCTGACGGTGTCGAAGAAGAAGTGCGCACCGCGCAGGCCGCCTTCAGGCGCCTTGGCCTTGATGTAGCCGCCTTCCACGTCGATGACCGCGCCCATGGCTTCCAGGCCACGGATGTGCAGGTCAACCGGACGCGAGCCGATGGCGCAACCGCCAGGCAGGGCCACTTCGGCTTCGCCGAAACGGGCAACCATCGGACCCAGTACCAGGATCGACGCACGCATGGTCTTGACCAGTTCGTACGGAGCGATCAGGGTCTTGATGGTGCGCGGGTCGATTTCAACGGCCAGCTTCTCGTCGATCACCGGCTCGATGCCCATGCGACCGAACAGTTCGATCATGGTGGTGATGTCGTGCAGGTGCGGCAGGTTGGCAACGGTTACCGGGCCATCGCACAGCAGCGTGGCTGCCAGGATCGGCAGGGCAGAGTTCTTTGCCCCGGAGATGCGGATTTCGCCATCAAGACGAGCACCGCCAGTAATAATCAATTTATCCATAAGAATCTCGACGCCCTTGGGCTCAGGTGCGCTCGGCCCAGGCCGCGCTGCTGAAAAATTTCATAGTGACCGCATGGATGCTGCCATCGGTGATCCATGGGTTCAAATGGGCATAGATCTGCTGCTGACGCTTCACCGGGCTCAACGCCGCCAGTTCATCGCTAATCACGTTCAGCTGGAAATTGCAGCCTTCGCCCTCAACTTCTACCAGCGTTCCGGGCAGCTTTCCTTCAAGGAAGCTCTTCACTTCTACGGCCTGCATGCTCAACCTCAATCGGCGCCCTGTGCGCGCGGGTCGGACATCATACAAAAAAGCCCCGCGCCTGCGAACCCCGCGGAGCAGGACTCTGACGGGGGGCTTCTTTATAGATGCGGGTTATGGATGCGCCAACAGCTCGGTCAGCTCACTGACTTGAGCGATTTCACGCATGTCTTCTGGCATTGCGCGGATGCTCAGCGCCTTGCCGGCGGCCTGCGCGTCACGCATGAAGCACAGCAACAACGACAATCCGACGCTGCTGGACTTCTCAACCGCCGAACAATCGACCACCACTGACGCCGCCTTGCTGGCTTTGATCAGCGCCTGGCCCTGCTTGCGCAGGCCAGGACCGGTGCGGTAATCCAGCACGCCGCTGAGCCGCAGCTCGCCGGTTTCGTCCATCCGGACTGCCGTCTCACTCATTGAGCTTGCTTCTCGGGAGATTGCTCAGCGGTTTCCTTGGCCTTGGCGACTTCCCCGGCCCAACCATTGATGGTCTTGTCCAGATCGTTGCCATTGCGCTGCATCGCATCAGCGAACTGATCACGGAACAGCTTGCCGATGTTGATACCGTTGATGATGACGTTGCGTAGTTTCCACTCACCATTGATCTTTTCAAGCGTGTAGGACACAGGATAGATCGCGCCACTGCTGCCCTTGACGGTCATGCCGACGCTGGTGCGGTCGCCCGACTCGTCCTTGGCCGGCTCAACGGTAATGCCCTGGTTGTTGTATTCGAGCAAGGCGTTGCCATAGAACTGGAACAGACCCCTCTTGAAGTTCTCTTCAAAGGTTTTCATCTGCGCGGGGGTGGCTTTGCGCGAGTACTTGACCGTCATGATGCTCTTGGAGATGCCCTCGGCATCAACGACCGGTCCGACGATGCTATTCAGCGCGGCATAGAAGTCAGCCGGGTCTTGTTTGTACTTTTCTTTATTGGCTGCCAGATCGGCCAGCATCCGGTTGGTAGTGTCCTGTACCAGTTCGTGCGCGGAAGTAGGCGCCGCCACGGCGTTAGCCATCAACGGCAAGGCCGTGAGTAATACCAACAGGCCACGTCGCAAGGTAGAGATCATTTACAAATTCCTCATTTGGGGTCTTTGCTAACGGTGTTGAGAAGGAACTTACCGATCAGATCCTCGAGCACCAGCGACGACTGGGTGTCATGGATGGTCCCGCCATCCTTGAGCAGGGCTTCTTCCCCGCCCACGCTGATACCGATGTACTTCTCGCCCAACAGCCCAGCGGTCAGGATAGATGCAGTGGAGTCAGCCGGCAGATTATCTACGCGTTTCTCCAGCTGCATGGTCACTCGACCGGTGAAACTGTCGCGATCCAGATCAATCGCTGTGACCTTGCCGATGGTCACACCGGCCATGGTCACTTTAGCTCTGACCGTCAAACCGGCGATATTGTCGAAATACGCATAAAGTTTATAGGTGTCGGTGCTCGGGCTCGGGGACAGGCCACTGACCCGCAATGCCAGCAGCAACAAAGCCAGGATGCCAGCCAGCAAGAAAAGGCCGACACCGATTTCCAGGGTGCGGTTTTGCATCAGAAATCTCCAAACATCAAGGCGGTCAGAATAAAGTCCAGGCCGAGCACTGCCAAAGAGGCATACACCACGGTCTTGGTAGTGGCACGACTGATCCCCTCGGAAGTGGGCTCGCAGTCATAGCCTTGGAATACGGCGATCCAGGTCACAACGAAGGCAAAGACGATGCTTTTGATGATGCCGTTGAGCACATCGTCAGCGAAAGTCACGCTGTTCTGCATGTTCGACCAGTAGGAGCCTTCGTAGACACCCAGCCAGTCGACGGCCACCCACGAACCACCCCAGATACCCACCACGCTGAAAATCATCGCCAGCACCGGCAGGGAAATGAAGCCGGCCCACAGGCGCGGGGCAATGATGTACTTGAGCGGGTCGACACCGATCATTTCCAGGCTGGAAAGCTGTTCGGTGGACTTCATGTTGCCGATTTCGGCGGTCAGCGCCGAACCGGCACGCCCGGCGAACAGCAACGCGGTCACCACTGGCCCCAGCTCACGCAACAGCGTCAGCGCCACCATCTGCCCCACAGCCTGCTCCGATCCGTAGCTGGACAGGATGTTGAAGCCTTGCAGCGCCAGCACCATACCGATGAACACCCCGGAGACAACAATGATCACCAGGGACATCACGCCCACCGAATGCAGTTGCTTGACCAGCAGACCGAAACCGCCGCCAATGCCGCCGCGGCCCAGCAATGCGTGAAACAGGAACAGCGTCGAGCGCCCGAACACCGCCAGCATATCGATGCCGGCGTGGCCGAAGCGGCGCACTCGTTCTAATAGTGAAATCTTGCGCATCAACGCTTCCCCAGAAGATCTGCGCGGTAATCCGTCGCTGGAAAGTGGTACGCGACCGGGCCATCGGGCTCGCCGGTCATGAATTGACGGATGCGCGGGTCGTCCGAGTTCATCAGCTCGTCCGGCGTGCCCTGCCCCAACACCTGCCCGTCGCCCACTACATAGATGTAGTCGGCAATGCTCGCGGTTTCGGCCAGGTCGTGGGAAACCACGATGCTGGTGATGCCCAAGGCATCGTTGAGCAGGCGGATCAGGCGCACCAATACGCCCATGGCGATGGGGTCCTGGCCAACAAAGGGCTCGTCATACATGAGAATTTGCGGATCGAGCGCAATCGCCCGCGCCAACGCGACACGACGCTTCATGCCACCGGACAGTTCGTCGGGCATCAGGTCGATGGCGCCGCGCAAACCCACGGCCTGCAATTTGAGCAGGACGATATCCCGGATCATTTCTTCCGGCAGCTCGGTGTGAACGCGCAGTGGAAAAGCCACGTTCTCGAACACGTCGAGATCGGTGAACAGTGCGCCACTCTGGAACAGCACGCCCATGTGCTTGCGGGCATCGAACAGATCGCTGCGCGACAGCGTCGGCAGGTTCTGCCCATTGACCCAGACTTCGCCGCTGGAGGGACGCAACTGCGCGCCCATCAACCGTAACAGCGTGGTCTTGCCACACCCGGAAGGCCCCATGATGCCGGTGACCTTGCCGCGGGGAATACGGATATCGACGTTATTGAAAATGCTGCGCGCACCGCGCTTGAAGGTCAGTCCCTTCAGCTCGACCGCGTAGGCGTTATCGGCACTCATCTAAACTCCTTGCGATGCAGCCTCTCACTCGGACGCCTGACTTCCTGACGAAAGCACATGCCTCTCGGGCGGGCCGAACTGGCGGCGAACTATATCACTGCAATGGTCACGCGCCCAAGGCCAAAGCCGGGCCATATTCGGTCATATGCCGGCCATGAAGCGTCATTTAGAGGGATTAAGTAACAAGGAATGACAATGCGCGACGAACTTGCGTGAGGGTTTCGATCATAACCGCTATAATCGCCGCCTTTTCATCAGGCTAAACGATTTCTGACATGAGCCAATCCAGCGACCTGATTCAATCCGCCCAACGCACCATCCGCCTCGAAGTGGAAGCCGTTCAAGGCTTGCTGCCACAAATCGACGCGGATTTCGTACGCGCCTGCGAGATGATTCTGGCCAGCAAAGGCCGCGTTGTCGTGGTCGGCATGGGCAAGTCGGGGCACATCGGCAACAAGATCGCCGCCACCCTCGCCAGCACCGGCACCACGGCGTTTTTCGTCCACCCGGCTGAGGCCAGCCATGGCGACATGGGCATGATCACCCGTGACGACGTCATCCTGGCGCTGTCGAACTCCGGCTCCACCAATGAAATCGTCACCCTGCTGCCACTGATCAAGCGCCTGGGCATCCAGTTGATCAGCATGACCGGCAACCCTGAGTCGCCGCTGTCCAAGGCCGCCGAGGTCAACCTGAATGTCCACGTTGAGCACGAAGCCTGCCCGCTGAACCTGGCACCGACCTCATCGACCACCGCTGCACTGGTCATGGGCGATGCCCTGGCCGTCGCGCTGCTCGAGGCCCGCGGCTTTACCGCTGAAGATTTCGCGTTTTCGCACCCGGGCGGCGCCCTTGGCCGTCGCCTGCTGCTGAAAGTGGAAAACGTCATGCACGCCGGGCAGGAGTTGCCGCAAGTCCAGCGCGGCACCCTGCTCAAGGATGCGCTGATGGAAATGACCCGCAAGGGCCTGGGCATGACAGTGGTCCTCGAAACCGATGGCAAGCTGGCCGGGATTTTTACCGACGGTGATTTGCGCCGCACCCTGGACCGCAGCATCGACATCCACAGCGTCACGATCGATCAGGTCATGACCGCCCACGGCAAGACCGCCCGCGCCGAGATGCTCGCCGCCGAGGCCCTGAAAATCATGGAAGATCACAAGATAAACGCACTGGTGGTGGTCGACAGCGAAGACCGTCCGGTCGGCGCCTTGAACATGCACGACTTGTTGCGTGCGGGGGTAATGTAATGAGTGCTGACCTGCTGCAACGCGGCAAAGCGATCAAACTGGCGGTTTTCGATGTCGACGGCGTCCTCACCGACGGTCGCCTGTATTTCCTTGAAGACGGCAGCGAATTCAAGACCTTCAACACCCTCGACGGCCAGGGCATCAAAATGCTGATGAACGCCGGCGTGCAAACCGCCATCATCAGCGGCCGCAAGACCCCGGTGGTTGAGCGCAGGGCAAAGAATCTCGGCATACCGCACCTGTTCCAGGGCCGCGAAGACAAACTGGTCGTTCTCGACGGTCTTCTGGAGCAACTAGGCTTAAGCTATGAACAGGTCGCCTACCTCGGTGACGACCTGCCGGACCTGCCGGTGATTCGCCGTGTCGGACTGGGCATGGCCGTGGCCAACGCTGCCAGCTTCGTGCGCGAACACGCCCACGGCGTCACCCAGGCCCGCGGCGGCAAAGGTGCCGCCCGCGAATTCTGCGAACTGATCCTGCGCGCCCAGGGCCGCCTCGATGCGGCTAACGCCGCGTACCTGTGAGCCAAAAATGCTGAGCAAAAAGATTCGCAACATACTGGTGTTCGGCTGCATCACGGCGATTTTCGCCGCGGTCGGCTATTGGAACATCAGTCCGGAACGCTTCCTCGACAAGCCGGTCGCGCAGGTCGATGACAGCGCAATCGACTACTACGCCATCAACGCCCACAGCGTGCAGTACCTGCCCGACGGCAAGTTGCAGTATGAAATGACGTCGGACAAGGTCGAGCACGTGAAGGCGACCGAAGTGACGCTGCTGACCAACCCGGACCTGAACATGTTCCGCGGCACGCAGTTCCCGTGGCACGTCCAGAGCGAAAAGGGTGAGGTCAATCCTGACGGCACCCAGGTCGAACTGATCGACTCGGTACGCATCACGCGTTTCGACGAGAAAAACCGCAGAACCCTGATCACCACCACTCGTATGACGGTGTTCCCGCAGCAGCAATATGCGCAGACCGAGCAACCCGTTAGAATCGACGGCGCTGGCGGTGTATCGACTGGCAAGGGAATGAAAGCGTATTTGAAAGAAAGCAGGATACACCTGCTATCGAACGTAAGAGGACAGTATGAGGCTCGTTAAAACCCTCCCTATTTTGCTCGGTCTGGGCGCAGCACTGGGAAGCGTGAGCGCCTGGGCTCTGCCGACCGATCAGCAGCAGCCTATCCGCATTCAGGCCGACGATGCCCAACTGGACGACAAGAATGGCGTTGCCACCTACACGGGCGATGTGATCATTACCCAAGGGTCGATGAAAGTGACCGGCAATAAAGTCACCATGACCCGTGCGCCGAATGGCGACATCGACGTTGTGACTTCGGTGGGCAACCTGGCCTACTTCGAGCAACTGCAAACGGCGGGCGACACCAAGCCGGTGCAGGGCTACGGCGTCACCATCCAGTACCACGCCACGCAAGACCGCGTCGTGCTGATCGACCGCGCCAAGGTCATCGACAAGGACGGCAACGTGACCCAGGGCGAGAAAATCGTCTATGACACCAACAAGAAGCTCGCCAGCGCCGGCCGCGCAACAGGCACCAACGTGACCGAGTCGCGTCCGCGCATTGACATGGTGATCCAGCCGAAAAAGAAAACCGACGAGCAAAAGGCCCAGTAATGGCAACTCTGAAAGCTCAGCATCTGGCCAAGAGCTACAAGAGCCGCCAGGTCGTGCGTGACGTCAGCCTGTCTATCGACAGCGGTCAGATCGTCGGCCTGCTCGGCCCCAACGGCGCCGGCAAGACCACCTGCTTCTACATGATCGTCGGCCTGGTGCAGGCCGATCAGGGCCGCGTACTGATCGACGACCTGGACGTCAGCCACCAGCCAATGCACGGTCGTGCGAAGGCTGGCATCGGCTATCTTCCGCAAGAAGCATCGATCTTCCGCAAACTCTCGGTAGCCGACAACATCATGGCGATCCTCGAGACCCGCAAGGAACTCGACAAGGCCGGCCGTCGCAAGGAACTGGAAAGCCTGCTGCAGGAATTCCACATCAGCCACATCCGCGACAACCTCGGCATGAGCCTGTCTGGTGGTGAGCGCCGCCGCGTGGAAATCGCCCGGGCACTGGCCACCAACCCGAAATTCATCCTCCTCGACGAACCTTTCGCCGGTGTGGACCCGATTTCGGTGGGCGACATCAAACAGATCATCCATCACCTCAAGGCCAAAGGCATTGGCGTACTGATCACTGACCACAACGTCCGTGAAACCCTGGATATCTGTGAGACCGCCTACATCGTCAACGATGGCCAGCTGATCGCTGAAGGCGACGCCGAGACCATCCTGGCTAACGATCTGGTCAAGGAAGTGTATCTGGGCCACGAGTTCCGCCTGTAAGCGCTGAAGTCGTGATGGCGGCACAGTTCGCGACAAACAGTAAAAATCAACAGGTTTTTATTGTTACAGCGCTCTAGGCAAACACTTCAGTTTCAGGCATATAATTTGCTTATGTTTGGCGCTTCGGCGCCCTGTAGTGGATGGCGCATGTGCGCCGGCGAATAAGGTGTTAAGCCCCTGCCATGAAACCATCGCTAGTCTTGAGAATGGGCCAGCAGCTGACGATGACACCGCAGCTGCAACAGGCCATCCGCCTGCTCCAATTGTCGACCCTGGACCTGCAACAGGAAATCCAGGAGGCCCTGGAGTCCAATCCGATGCTCGAACGCCAGGAAGAAGGCGAGGATTTCGACAATTCCGACCCCCTGGCCGACAACGCCGAACAAAAACCCAACGTAGAGATCCAGGAACCCTCTTACCAGGAAAGCGCCCCGACGGTAGATAACCTCGAGGAAGGCGACTGGAACGAGCGTATCCCCAATGAGCTGCCGGTCGATACCGCGTGGGAAGACGTCTACCAGACCAGCGCCAGCAGCCTGCCGAGCAACGATGACGACGAGTGGGATTTCACCACCCGCACCTCGGCCGGCGAGAGCCTGCAGAGCCATCTGCTGTGGCAACTGAACCTGGCACCGATGTCCGACACCGATCGCCTGATTGCCGTGACCCTGATCGATTGCATTAACAATCAGGGCTATCTGGACGAGACACTCGAGGAAATCCTTGAAGCGTTCGATCCGGAACTGGACATCGAACTGGACGAAATCGAAGCCGTCCTGCACCGCATCCAGCAATTCGAACCGGCCGGCATCGGCGCCCGCAACCTCGGCGAATGCCTGTTGCTGCAACTGCGCCAGCTGCCTGCCAAGACACCGTGGCTGGCTGAAGCCAAGCGTCTGGTCACTGACTACATCGACCTGCTCGGCAGCCGTGATTACAGCCAGCTGATGCGTCGCATGAAGCTCAAGGAAGACGAACTGCGCCAGGTCATCGAACTGGTTCAGAGCCTCAACCCGCGCCCGGGCTCGCAAATCGAGTCCTCCGAAGCCGAGTACGTCGTTCCCGACGTCATCGTGCGCAAGGACAACGAACGCTGGCTGGTGGAGCTCAATCAGGAATCGGTGCCACGGCTGCGGGTCAACGCCCAGTACGCCGGCTTTGTACGCCGGGCCGACACCAGCGCCGACAACACCTTCATGCGCAATCAGTTGCAGGAAGCCCGCTGGTTCATCAAGAGCCTGCAGAGCCGCAACGAAACCCTGATGAAAGTAGCCACCCAGATCGTCGAGCATCAGCGCGGCTTCCTGGAATACGGCGACGAAGCCATGAAACCCCTGGTCCTGCATGACATTGCTGAAGCAGTCGGCATGCACGAGTCGACCATCTCCCGGGTGACCACACAAAAGTTCATGCATACCCCTCGGGGAATTTATGAGCTGAAATACTTTTTCTCCAGCCACGTCAGCACCTCCGAAGGCGGCGAATGCTCGTCTACGGCGATCCGCGCGATCATCAAAAAACTGGTTGCCGCTGAAAATCAGAAAAAGCCGTTGAGTGACAGCAAGATCGCTGGTTTACTGGAGGCACAAGGCATTCAGGTGGCTCGCCGCACCGTCGCCAAGTACCGCGAATCCCTCGGGATCGCGCCTTCGAGCGAACGCAAGCGGTTGATGTAGAGCCACGCCACAGCGTTCCAGTGGCAGATCATCTGATCTGCCGCTTTATGCACTGGCAACGAAGGAGAAGCTGTATGCAAGTCAACATCAGTGGACACCAACTGGAAGTGACCGAACCTCTTCGCACCTACATCGGCGAAAAACTCGAACGATTAGAGAGGCATTTCGACAAGATCACCAACGTGCAGGTCACGATGACGGTCGAAAAGCTCAAACAGAAAATCGAAGCCACGCTGCATATTCCCGGCAATGAAGTGGTCGCCAACGCGGAACATACCGACATGTACGCAGCGATCGACGCCTTGACCGACAAGCTGGATAAACAACTCAAAAAGCATAAGGAAAAGACCCAGAGCCTCCTCCAGGGCGCGACCGGTCGTTAACACTCCCTACCCATGATCCGACTTGAAAGCATCCTGACCCCCGGCCGTTCCCTGGTGAACGTGCCGGGCGGCAGTAAAAAGAAAGCCCTCGAGCAAATTGCCAACCTCATCCATCGCGAAGTGCCGGATCTGGCCATGCAGGATGTCTTCGAGAGCCTGGTCGCCCGTGAAAAACTCGGTTCAACCGGTTTTGGCAACGGTATCGCCATCCCCCACTGCCGCCTCAAGGGCTGTACTTCACCCATCAGTGCCTTGATGCACCTTGACGCCCCTATCGATTTCGATGCCATCGACGGCGCACCGGTTGACCTGCTGTTCGTTCTGCTGGTCCCGGAAGCCGCTACCGATGCGCACCTGGAACTGCTTCGTCAGATCGCCAGCATGCTCGACCGCAAGGAAGTGCGTGAAAAACTGCGCAGCGCGCCGAGCAATGAAGCCTTGTATCAGGTTGTCCTGGACGAGCAAAACGGGCATTAATCATGCGCTTGATCATCGTCAGCGGTCGCTCCGGCTCAGGTAAAAGTACCGCCCTCGATGTACTCGAGGACAACGGCTATTACTGCATCGACAACCTGCCTGCCGGGTTGCTGCCAGAGCTGGCCGAGCGCGCACTGATCCACACCGAACTGGCACAACCGCTGGTTGCCGTGTCCATCGATGCGCGCAACTTGCCGAGTCACCTGTCGCGGTTTCCGGAGCTGCTCGAAGAAGTCCGCAGCCGGCACATCCAGTGTGATGTCCTGTACCTGGATGCCGATGAAGAAACCCTGCTCAAACGCTTTTCGGAAACCCGCCGTCGTCACCCATTGAGCAGCGCCAATCGCTCGCTGGCCGAAGCCATCCATGACGAGACGAGCCTGCTCGGCCCCATTGCCGATCTTGCCGACCTCAAAGTCAACACCACCAACCTGAACCTGTATCAGCTGCGCGATACGATCAAGCTGCGCTTGCTGAACCAGCCGGAACCCGGCACAGCGTTTCTGGTGGAGTCTTTCGGATTCAAGCGTGGCATGCCGGTGGACGCCGATCTGGTGTTCGACGTGCGCTGCCTGCCCAACCCCTACTGGAAGCCCGAACTGCGCGCGCAGTCCGGTCTTGATCAACCGGTGGCCGAGTACCTGGCGGCACAGCCGGATGTCGAGGAGATGTTCCAGGACATTTCCGCGTACCTGCTCAAATGGTTACCGCGCTTTGCGGCCAGTAACCGCGCTTATGTCACTATTGCCATCGGTTGCACCGGCGGGCATCACCGCTCCGTCTACCTGACCGAACGCCTGGGCAAGACCCTGCAACAATCCCTGAAGAACGTCCAGGTTCGCCACCGCGACCTCAGCTAAAGGATTCACATCGCGATGCCTGCTCTGGAAATCGAAATCATCAACAAGCTGGGCCTGCACGCCCGGGCATCTGCAAAATTCGTTGGGGTCGCCGGTCAGTTCAAGGACTGCACGATCAGGGTCGGCCGCACGCCGGAAACCACCGTCGACGGCAAAAGCATCATGGCCATGATGATGCTCGCGGCCGGCAAAGGCACCAAGATCCATCTGAGCACTGAAGGCGAGCAGGAACAGGAAGCGCTGGATGCGCTGGTGGCATTGATCAACAATTACTTCGATGAAGGCGAGTAAAGATCAACATCTTTTAGCCCAGCGCGGTATCCATCACCATCATCAAGCAAAACCCGATCAACAACCCAAGACTGGCCAGTTTGTCGTGACCATGCCGGCGGGATTCGGGAATGACTTCGTGGGTGACCACCAACAACATGGCCCCTGCCGCCAATGCCAGCCCCAATGGCAACAACAGTTCGGCCAGGCTCACCAGCCACGCGCACAGCAGCGCGAACACCGGTTCGACCAACCCTGATGCAGCGCCGATCAGGAATGCCTTGAACCGCGACATCCCTGCCCCGGCCAGCACCAGCGCAATCACCAACCCTTCCGGCACATCCTGCAAGGCAATGCCCATCGCCAGACTGTCGGCATCCGGCATGCCGCCGCCCGCGGATACACCAACCGCCATGCCTTCGGGAATGTTATGGGCAATGATCGCAAACACGAACAGCCAGATCCGCGGCGGGATCACCGGGTGCTCTGCTGTGCCCACAAGCAACTCCGGTGAAGCCCCGGAGACCTTGCGATCGACCAGGAACAACCCGAAGGCCCCGAGCATGATGCCAAAACATATCAGGCCGCTGGCCGCCCACGGGGTCATGCCAAGGTTTTCTGCCGCAGCAATACCCGGCACGATCAGCGAAAACGCGGTCGCGGCGAGCATCACGCCAGCACCAAAGCCCAGCAAGGAATCGCTGAGTGCCTGGGGCATGTGCCGGATTACCAGCACCGGCACCGCTCCGAGCGCAGTTCCGAGGGCGCAAATAGCGCCACCCTGCAATGCCCGTGACAGCTTCGGCTCCAGGTCCAGCCATTCCAGCCCGTGCGCAACCAGCAAACTCATGCCCGCCAGCAGTAGCAGCGATCCAACCGCGTAACGAAACATTCGTCCACTTCCGATCGCCAGTGTTTCAGTGCCCATAGTCAGCCTTGCATGGTTTTTTTAGAAGACTTAACCCAGTGCGGCCTGGTAGCGCGCAGCGACTTCCGGCCAATTGATCACGTTATAGAACGCACCGATGTATTCGGGACGACGATTCTGATACCGCAGATAGTAGGCGTGCTCCCAGACATCCAGCCCCAGAATCGGCGTGTTGCCATTCATCAACGGGCTGTCCTGATTGCCGCTGCTTTCCACGATCAGTGTCTTCTGCGGCGTCACGCTCAGCCAGGCCCAACCGCTGCCGAAACGAGTCAGCGCGGCTTTGGTGAACGCCTCTTTGAAACGGTCCAGACCGCCCAGTTCTTCGTCGATGGCCTTGGCCAGCGGGCCATCGGGCTTGCCACCGCCCTGTGGCGCCATGACTTCCCAGAATAGTGAATGATTGGCATGTCCGCCGCCCTGATTGATCACAGCCGCGCGGAGCTTCTCCGGCAGTTGCTGCACGGCGGCCACCAGTTTTTCCACTGGCCATTCGGCGAACTCGGTGCCTTCGACAGCCGCGTTCAGATTGTTGATGTAAGTCTGGTGGTGCTTGGTGTAGTGGATCTCCATGGTCTGCGCATCGATGTGCGGCTCCAGGGCATCGTAGGCATAAGGCAAGGCAGGCAGGGTAAAAGCCATTTCAATGGACTCCATGATGGTGAGGCGCAAAGGGCTGCGACGGCGAGGCAGCATCGATGTGCAGCAACCGATGGGTGCGTGGGTATTCACCGTGCTCGCTGATGAAATTCAGCAGTTCGACATAGGTTTTGCTGCTCTGGCGAAGTGCGGCTTCACGCAGGGCTGGCGACAGTCGAGGGTCCTGCATGGTCTTCAACAGCCGCTGGTGAATGGCGCACAAATACTCGGCACTCTCCTCCGGCTGGTTCAAACGCAAATGCAGGTCCGCCAGGTTGTGATGGGAAATTACGCAAGCCGCCACCGCTTCATCGGGATCAGCCCAGCGCTCGAACAACACCTGTGCGAGCGCCAATGCCTGTAAATAAGCCTCACGAGCATCAACCAGTTCGCCCAACATGAAACAGCGATTGGCTCTTTCGATCGTGCGTTTCCAGTGCTCCATGGAGAGCCTCCAAAGCGGTAGCGGGGTTTTACACGCCGCCCGCGGTCAGTTTTTCCGGGTTGATGGTTCGTGGTGATTCATCGCGCAACGGATCTGGCGACTGATCCAGCGCCAGCTTTCGAGATGCAGCTGCTCGTGCAAGGCAAAACTCATGATCCGGGCTCGCTCGGTAATGAGATTTATTATTAGATGATAATGAGAACCAAAACAAGGGTGATATAGCGGACAAAATATTCTGTAGGAGCCGGCTTACTGGCGATGGCGGTTTTGAAATCGCCAACGAGCCGGCGCCTGCAGTGATTTGCGTAAAACCAATAAAAAAGGCGCGCCACCCGATGGGTGGCGCGCCTTTTTGTGTAGCGGGAAAGTTAGCTGCCGGCGACAGTCATCCGCTCAATGAGCACCGAGCCCGTGCGAATGTTGCTGCGCAACTCCAGATCATTCCCCACGGCAACAATCTGCTTGAACATGTCGCGCATGTTGCCGGCGATGGTCACTTCCTGCACCGCGAACTGGATCTCGCCGTTCTCGATCCAATAACCCGCCGCGCCACGGGAGTAGTCACCGGTGACCATGTTCAGACCGTGGCCCATCAGTTCGGTGACCAACAAACCGCGGCCCATCCGTCGCATCAAGGCAGCCTGGTCTTCATCGCCATGGGTGACGAACAGGTTGTGTACGCCACCGGCGTTCGCGGTGCTCGGCATGCCGAGTTTGCGCCCGGAATAGGTGCCGAGAATGTAGGAAACCAATTCGCCTTTTTCGACAAACGGCTTGGCATAAGTTGCCAAGCCATCGCCATCGAACGCTGCGCTGCCCATGGCGCGCATCAGGTGCGGACGCTCATCGATGGTCAGCCATTCCGGGAACAACTTCTGCCCCAGAGTGCCTTCGAGGAAGGAGGATTTGCGATACAGGCTGCCGCCGGAAATCGCCGAGAGGAAACTGCCGAACAAGCCACCGGCCAATTCCGCCGAAAACAGTACCGGCACTTCACAGGTCGGCACCGGGCGCGCGCCCAAACGGCTCGCCGCTCGCTGTGCAGCACGCTGACCGATGCTGACCGGGTCGGCCAGCAAATTGCCTTGGCGGTTTACGTCGTACCAGTAATCGCGCTGCATCTGACCATCGGCCTCGGCGATCATCACGCAGCTCAGGCTGTGCCGCGTCGACGCATAACCGCCGACAAAACCGTGGCTGTTGCCATAGACCCGGCATCCCTGGTGCGTGCTCAACGTGGTGCCGTCGGCGTTCTTGATTCGGCTGTCGGCAGCAAACGCTGCAGCTTCGCAAGCCAGCGCCTGCTCGATGGCTTGTTCCGGGGTGATATCCCATTGGTGGAACAGGTCGAAATCCTGCACGTCACGCGCCATCAGCGCAGCGTCCGCCAGGCCTGACGCTTCGTCTTCAGAGGTGTGCTTGGCAATCGCCAGCGCCGCCGCGACGGTTTCGCGAATCGCGTCCGGGCCACTGGCGGAAGTGCTGGCCGAACCCTTGCGCTGACCGACGTACAAAGTGATGCCAAAACCCTGATCACGATTGAATTCGACAGTTTCGACCTCACGCTGACGCACCGTGGTCGACAGGCCCTGCTCCAGGGACACCGCCACTTCACAGGCACTGGCGCCCTGGCGCTTGGCTTCAGCGATGATCTGCTCGACTTGCTCCTGCAGTGCCGGCAACGCTTGTGGGCCGACGCTTTCAACTGCACTCATGCTGTTCTCCACTCAAATTCTGCTTTCGGTAACGGTCATCGAGCGACCGGGCCGGACAAGCGGCCCCCGACTGGTTATCATGGCGGCGTTTCTTTGCGGACGGCCACCATGGTTGATTCTTACGACGACTCCCTCGATACGGGAGAAAAAAGCAAATCCCAGGTTAAACGCGAGCTGCATGCTCTGGTTGACCTCGGCGAGCGCCTTACAACACTCAAGCCTGACTTGCTGGCTAAACTGCCGTTGACCGACGCTATGCGCCGGGCTCTGGCCGATGCGCCCAAGCACACCGCGAATATCGCGCGTAAACGGCACCTTCAGTTCATCGGCAAACTGATGCGCGATCAGGACACTGACGCCATTCTGGTTTTGCTCGATCAACTCGATGCCTCCACTCGCCAGTACAACGAACGCTTCCATAACCTGGAGCGCTGGCGCGATCGCCTGATCGCCGGCGACGATGCCGTACTGGAAAAATTCGTCGTCGACTACCCGGACGCGGACCGCCAGCAATTGCGCTCCCTGATCCGTCAGGCCCAGCACGAGGTTGCGCAAAACAAACCTCCTGCTTCCAGCCGTAAAATCTTCAAATACATCCGTGAGCTGGACGAGACTCAACGCGGTCTGCGTTAAGCCTCACAGTCCTGAGGGCGCTGCCGGCAGCGCCCTCAGGGGATGTTCCCATCCTTATGCGCCCGTGCCACCCACGGTGATCGCATCAATCTTCAGCGTTGGCTGGCCGACACCCACCGGCACCGACTGCCCATCCTTGCCACACGTCCCCACACCGCTGTCCAGCGCCAGATCGTTGCCCACCATCGACACTTTGCTCATGGCTTCCGGACCATTGCCGATCAAGGTCGCGCCTTTGACCGGTGCAGTGATCTTGCCGTCTTCGATCAGGTATGCCTCGCTGGTGGAGAACACAAACTTGCCGCTGGTGATGTCCACCTGCCCGCCGCCGAGGTTGGCGCAGTAGATGCCGCGCTTCACCGAAGCGATGATTTCTTCAGGATCGCTTTCGCCGGCCAGCATGTAGGTGTTGGTCATGCGCGGCATCGGCAGGTGCGCATAGGATTCGCGGCGACCGTTACCGGTGCGCGCCACGCCCATCAGGCGCGCGTTGAGCTTGTCTTGCATGTAGCCTTTGAGGACGCCGTTCTCGATCAGCGTGGTGCACTCGGTCGGCGTACCTTCGTCGTCGACGCTCAGGGAGCCGCGGCGCCCCGACAGGGTGCCGTCATCGACGATGGTGCACAGGCTGGACGCGACCCTCTCACCCATGCGCCCGCTGTAGGCCGAACTGCCCTTGCGGTTGAAATCACCTTCCAGACCGTGACCGACCGCTTCGTGCAGCAGCACGCCGGACCAACCGGAGCCGAGCACCACCGGCAGCGTACCGGCCGGCGCGGGGATGGCTTCAAGATTGACCAGTGCCTGACGCAGCGCTTCACGGGCATAACCCATGGCGCGGTCTTCGGCGAGGAAGTAACGGTAATCGGTACGACCGCCACCACCATGACCACCGCGCTCACGACGGCCGTTCTGCTCAACGATCACGCTGACGTTGAAACGCACCAGCGGTCGCACGTCCGCCGCCAGACCACCATCGGTGGATGCCACCAGAATTCGCTCCCAGACCCCGGCCATGCTCACGGTCACTTGCTGGATACGTGGGTCGAGGGCGCGTGTCGCGGCGTCGATGCGCTTGAGCAGGTCGACCTTTTCGGCGCGGGTCAGTACTTCCAGCGGATTGTCCGGCCCGTAAAGCTGAGCGACGTCTTGGGTAGTAAACGCTTGCACGGTGCCGTTCTGTCCCGCCCGGGAGATCGAACGGGCAGCACGGGCCGCTGCGCCCAAGGCTTCCAGAGTGATGGCGTTGCTGTAGGCAAAACCGGTTTTCTCTCCCGATTGCGCACGCACGCCTACGCCTTGGTCGAGGTTGAAGCTGCCTTCCTTGACGATGCCGTCTTCCAGCGCCCAGGACTCGGATATCTGGCCCTGAAAATACAGGTCGGCGGCATCGATGCCCGGGCCGGCCAGGTCGCCGAGTACGCCTTGCAGGCTCTCGATCGTTACGCCGCCAGGCGCCAGGAGGTGTTCACTGACTGAGGACAACAACTCGCTCATATGCTTTACGCCTTAAATTCATCGTTCTGAGGCAGGTCGCTGGGCGCCCTGCGAGAAAAAGCGCCGGTGGCTGGACACCGGCATCCGCGCCCGGATGGACGCCTGTTCGCTGCTATCGCGTTCGGCCAGCAGCACGGCCTCGCCTTGATCCTGTTGCGCCAGCACCCGGCCCCACGGATCGATGATGGCAGCATGACCGAATGTTTCCCGTGGCCCCGGATGGGTTCCACCCTGGGCGGCCGCGAGCACATAACATTGCGTCTCGATGGCCCGTGCGCGAATCAGCACATCCCAGTGCGCGGCGCCGGTCACCGCAGTAAAGGCCGATGGTGCGGTAATCAGTTCCGCACCGGCTGCACGCAGTTCGCTGTACAGCTCCGGGAAGCGCAAGTCGTAACAGACCGTCAGGCCGACCCGGCCAACCGGCGTGTCCGCCACCACGACCCCACTGCCATAAGCATAGTCATCGGATTCACGATAACGGCCACGATTGTCGGCCACGTCGACGTCGAACAGGTGCAGTTTGTCGTAGCGCGCCACTGTTTCGCCCTGATCATTGACCAGCAGCGAGCAGGCATGCGACTTGGCCGTCGGATGATCTACTGGCGGCAACGGCAAGGTGCCGGCCACTATCCATAACTTGAGGTCGCGAGCAGTCTGTTTCAACCACGGCAGGATCGGACCTTCGCCCATGGCTTCGGCGCGGCCGATGTCGGCAATGTCGCGCCGCCCCATGGCGGCGAAATTTTCCGGCAGCACGGCAAGCTTCGCTCCGCCGGCTGCAGCCTGTTCCAGCAGGCGTCGGGCCTGGGACAGATTGGCCAGCACATCGCTCTGGCTGACCATTTGAATCACCGCTACAGACATGACGCACTCCTGAATCGATAGGCGTCCATGCTACTCCATAGGATTGGGGCGTGCCTTTTCAAAAATGAACTCAAAAAGCCTTGTCGAAGGTGATTTTCGGTTCTTTCCACGGCCCCTTGACGGTGTACTTCACACTGGCAAAGCGGGCCACGCGGTCGCCGATCAACTTGTCGATCAAAAACAGCGCGCCACCGATGGCCGGCGCACCGACGATCAGCGCGGCGATCGGCAGGTTGTTGGTCACCGGCAGGGTCACCAGCAGCTTCGCATCGATCTGATCAGCCACCATGTTCAGGGTGCCATCGAGTTCGATGGTGCTCGACGGGCCGGTCAGGCGGATCGGTTCCTTGGTGACGTACACGCCGTTGGTCGCCGCCAGCAGGCCTTTGACCCGGTCATAGCTCAGGCCTTTGCCGAACAGGTCGGAGAAGTCCAGGCGCAAGCGGCGGCCGATGGAGTTGAAGTTAAGCAGGCCAAACACCCGCAATGCCTGGGCGCTGCCTTCGACCTCGACAAACTGGCCTTCGTTGAGCGATGCATCCAGAGTGCCCGAGAAGCGCTTGGTGGCCAGCCATGCCGGCGATCCCGGCCAGCGCCCGTCGACATCCATATGGAAGTCCTTGCTGGTGACGCTTGGCGCAAAACCCCAGCCCTTAAGCACATCCGCGAGGTTCTTGCCGCTGGCCCGGCCCTTGAAAAAGCTTGTGCTGGCGCCGGGCGTGCCTTCCCAGCCACCGTTGCCCTGCAACAGAATGCCTTTGAGGCCCATGTCCAGCGAATTGAAGGCGATGCCTTTGGCGGTCGGACGAATTTTCAATGACCAGCCGCCGACCAGGTCGTTGCCCTGAAACAACTGATTGATGGTGATATCCAGCGCCGGGATCCTGGTCGGATCGACCGAGGCCAGTGGATCGGGCGAATTCTCGTCGGCCAGGACCGTCGGATCAGGTGCCGGCAACCGCACGTATTGCAGGTTGATCAGCAACGGCGCGGCTTTCGCATCGGGGACAGTCGCATTGCCCTTGGCTTGCTGACTGTCGAGCTGCAAGGCCCAGGCGGACGGCTTGCGCGTCAATTGCACCGAAGCCTGATCCAGCGTGGTGCCGAGTGCGCTGAGTTTGCCGACCTTGAAGTCGGCGCTGCTGAGCAACTGCTTGGCACTGCCGCCCGGATCTTGCCCGGCATACTTGCTCACCAGATCCTGCCATGGGCCAACGTCCAGCTCCGACAGCACGCCACGAATGCGCAAGCCTTTAGCACCGGGCAATACTGCGTCGCCGTTGCCAAGGAATAACTCGCCACGGCCCTCGGCAAAGTTGCCCGTCGGTGCGGCAAAGGTGAAATTCGCCAGCTCACCGTAGTTCACCCAGTAGCGCCGTTCCGCGCCTTGCAGGGTCATGCGGAACGTCGTGTCACGCCCCACCTCCGCCGAGATGCCGAACGGTGCAGGCAGATCGATGGCGACCCCTTTGAGACTGGAATTGACCATCAACTGGCTGTCAGCCCCATCCAGAGTCAGTTGCAGTTGATACGGGATCACGCCACTGACCGGCAACGGCTGGGTCACGCTCAGCCAGTCGGTAAGCTTCTTCACTTCGACCTGCCCCGAGGCGACGACCCGGGTATTGAGCTTGCCTTCACGGCCATCGGCAAAAATCTGCGCGTTCACAGGCTTATCGAAGGCCCGCGCGGTGATGTTCTGCCCGCTCAGCCCCTTGGTGCTGTCAAAACGAAAGTCGCCCTTGAGCTGCGTCAGTTCCAGAGGCGGCTCGGGAAGTTTCAGGCGCGCCTTGGCTGTCTTGAAGTCGACCAGGATTTTCGGCTGTTCACCTTTGGCCAGCGGGATATCCAGCTTCAGCTTGCCTTGCAGATCACCCTCGCCTTCCCAGCCGGCAAAGGTCTCGGCCGTACCGATGGGGGCTTGCTGAAGGATTTTCAGGCCATCGCCCAGGCCACCGGCAAACCCGCCGTCGAGCAACAGATGGGAGCTCTGCCCTTGGGGCACGTGAGGAATATTCACGTAAATATCGCTGACCTGAGTGTCGAGCAATTGGCCCTTGCTGGCCAGGATGCGCACACCGCTGTCTTCAACGAACACATCACCGGTGACCCCGCTGACGTGCGGCCAACCCGGCTGGAACGCCAGCTCGGCATCGTGAACCTTGAAAAACAGGCTGATGCTGCGGTCGGTCTCGGCGGCACCGTGGTTGAGCGAGCCTTGATACTGGAAGAAGCCTTGATCCACCGCCCCTTTGAGAATCGCCGTGCGCAGCCATTCGTCCAGCGCCGGGCTGAGTACCGTCGGCAGGTACTTGGCGGTGTAACGGCCGTCGCCGTCGACCAGGCCAACCCGCAGGTCCATGTAGTCTTCCTGGGTGGGATCGAAATGCAGGCGAATCAGGAAGTCGCCGGCAATCTTGCCCTCTTCGCCCAACACCTTCAGGTAGGGCGCGATCAGGGTGAAAGCGTCTTTGTCGAGTTTCCACGTCAGGCGGGCGTTGGCCTGGATGTATTGCCATGGCTTGGCGAAAATCGGGTCCAGGTGCAGCATGAAATCCTTGCTGTCCATGCGTAGCTCGCCGTGCCCCAGGTCACCGCTGATGCTGCCCGTGACATTTCGTGCCGCCGGAGCGCCGTGATAAGCGTCGAAACCGACCTGATCGAGGTTGGCCGCGAAGCTGAACTTGCTGTCGTCGGTGGCATTGGGACGCAGGTCGATCAGCACATTGCGCAGCCCTCCCGTCACCTTGAGCCGGTCGACCACCGTGGCAAAGCCTTGCGGCAAAGGCGCCAGGGCATTGAGCAACGGCGTCAGCGGAGTCAGGTCGAGGCGGTCGGCCTGCAGGTGCCAGAGTTCTTCAGCATTGTCGGAGGCCGCGGTTTGCTGCAACTGCAGATGCGTCTCCCAGCGATGCTCGCCAAGGTTCATGGCCAGCGAGTCCAGCGTCACCTGCATGCCTTTGGCGTTGCGCTGGAAGTAACCGTTGAGCGCCAGGTTGCTGATCTTGATCGGTTTGCGCTCGGCGTAAGCGCCATTGAGTTGCGGTGCATTCAGGCGCACCGCCGCACTCTGCAGGGCACCCTGTCCCCAGGTTGCCCAGATCTCGCCACCGGCCTTGATCTCGGAAAAATTCCACTGTTGAGTCAGTCGTTCCGGCAGCCATTTCGACCAGTCACTCTGCGGCAGGCTCACGTAAGCCTGGGCTTCGCCGTCCTTCCACTGACTGGCACGAATGCGCGTACGCAGGTTGATGGCCACCGGCTGCCCGTCGGGTAAGGTCAGGCGGGCATCCAGTCGCTGACGGACGGCACCGGTTTTCAGACTTGCGCCGACGTAGGTCAGGGTCAGCGGCGACTCGCCAAACGGCTGCAAAGTGACCTGGCTGTCGAGCACCGACAAGCGCTGGATCATCTGCATGCGATTGAGCAACTGCTCGGGGTCGAGCGGCTGGTCATCCTTGACCGGCAAACCCTCCAGCGCCCATTGACCGTCCTCGCCTTCCTTGAGGCTGATCTTCAGGCCATTGAGTTCGAGATGGGCGATGCGTACTTCACGGGCCATCAGGCTGGCCCACAAATCCGGCACCGCGCGCACCTTTTCCAGATGCAGGGCATTGGCACCGTCACCGACCGTCACATCATGAGCCGACAGAATGGGGGCAAAGCCGCTCCAACTGCCCTTGAGCTCGCCAATTTGCAGCGACAGGCCCAAAGCCTCGCTGGCTTTGATTTCGACTTCGGCACGGTATTCGGCTACCAGCGGCGTCAGTTCCCGGCCCAGACTGACGTACAACGCCATCAACACCAAAACCAACGCGCACAGGCCCAGACCCCAGCGGGTCAGTGCGGCCAAAATGCGTGTCAGACGCTCCATGTCAGTTGGCTCCCATGGCAAAAGTTTTGCAAAAAGCTGAGGCCAGCCATTGTGGAAAAATCAAGACGCAGCGAATCAGAGCAACACCACGTCGTATTGTTCCTGGGAGTACATGGTTTCCACCTGAAAACGAATGGTGCGACCGATAAACCCTTCGAGTTCGGCGACGTTTCCCGACTCTTCATCCAGCAGACGGTCGACAACCTTCTGGTTCGCCAATACACGATAGCCTTCCGCCTGATAGGCGCGAGCCTCACGGAGAATTTCGCGGAAAATTTCGTAGCAAACGGTTTCCGGTGTCTTCAACTTGCCGCGCCCCTGGCAACTGGTGCACGGCTCGCACAGCACTTGCTCGAGACTTTCGCGGGTGCGCTTGCGGGTCATCTGCACCAGGCCCAGTTCGGTGATACCGATGATGTTGGTCTTGGCGTGATCACGCTCGAGTTGCTTCTCCAGCGTGCGCAGCACCTGGCGCTGATGCTCTTCATCTTCCATGTCGATGAAGTCGATGATGATGATCCCGCCCAGGTTACGCAGGCGCAGCTGACGAGCAATGGCGGTCGCGGCTTCGAGGTTGGTCTTGAAGATGGTTTCTTCGAGGTTGCGGTGACCGACAAACGCCCCGGTGTTGACGTCGATGGTGCTCATGGCTTCCGCCGGGTCGACCACCAGGTAGCCACCGGACTTGAGCGGCACTTTGCGCTCCAGGGCCTTCTGGATTTCGTCCTCGACGCCGTACAGATCGAAAATCGGCCGCTCGCCCGGATAGTGCTCCAGACGATCGGCGATCTCCGGCATCAATTCGGCAACGAACTGCGTGGTTTTCTGGAAGGTTTCCCGGGAATCGATGCGAATTTTCTCGATTTTCGGACTCACCAGGTCACGCAGTGTGCGCAGCGCCAGGCCAAGATCTTCATAGATCACGCTCGGGGCGCCGATGGTTTTGATCTGCTCGCTGATCTGGTCCCACAGCCTGCGCAGGTAACGAATATCCATGAGAATTTCGTCAGCCCCGGCGCCTTCGGCCGCCGTACGCAGAATGAATCCGCCGGCTTCCTTGATGCCTTCTTTGGCGACGCAATCGGTGACCACTTGCTTGAGGCGGTCGCGCTCGGCTTCGTCTTCGATCTTCAGCGAAATGCCGACATGTGCGGTGCGCGGCATGTACACCAGATAGCGCGACGGGATCGACAGCTGCGTGGTCAGGCGTGCGCCCTTGGAGCCGATCGGGTCCTTGGTGACTTGCACCACCAGGCTCTGGCCTTCATGCACCAGTGCGCTGATGCTCTCCACCGCCGGGCCTTCGCGCAGGGAAATTTCCGAGGCATGAATGAAGGCCGCGCGATCCAGGCCGATGTCGACAAATGCCGCCTGCATACCGGGCAACACCCGCACGACTTTGCCTTTATAGATGTTGCCGACGATCCCGCGCTTTTGCGTGCGTTCGACATGGACCTCTTGCAGGACACCGTTTTCGACCACCGCCACGCGCGATTCCATCGGCGTGATGTTGATCAGGATCTCTTCACTCATGGCAGGGTCTCGTTCAGGCATTTTCACGATAATGGCCGCATCTGGTCAGTACGACGCTTAACGCGCGTTATGGGTTTGCCAACAGGGTATGCCGAAATGGCCGAGCAGTTCTGCGGTTTCGCACAACGGCAGTCCAACCACCGCCGAGTAACTTCCATTGAGCCCGGCGACAAATACCGCGCCCAGGCCTTGAATGCCGTAGCCTCCGGCCTTGTCCTTCGGCTCACCACTGGCCCAATAGGCGGCGGCTTCGTCGCGACTGACGGGTCGAAAACGCACCAGGCTGGTGATCACCCGTGACTCGCAACGCTCACCATCGAGCACGGCAATCGCGGTCAGCACCTGATGTTCGTTGCCGGACAACATCATCAGCATGGCGCACGCGTCGGCTTCATCAACCGGTTTGCCAAGAATTTTTCCGTCGAGCACCACGGCGGTATCGGCGCCGAGCACACAGAACGAGTCTTCAGAAACGACTGCACAGCGCCCGGCCTCGGCCTTGCCGCGCGCCAGGCGCTCGACATAAGCCGACGGGGTTTCGTGAGTCAGAGGGGTTTCATCGATATCCGCAATGAGGACGGAAAACGGCACGCCGATCTGCGTGAGCAATTCACGCCGACGCGGCGAACCAGAGGCGAGGTACAACCGTTTCATCAAGACCTCTCCCTGTCTAATGCTCGAGCGAATTAATTGATTTTGTAGCGCCGACGCAATCCGCGCAAACCGAAGCTGATCCAGGGCCAGAGCAAGGCACTGACCAGTGCCGGCAACACCAGCGCCAGTGTTGGCTGGCGGTTACCGGTGAGGGCACTGAGCCACAACTGGACAAGCTGCGCGAGACCGAAGATCACCAGAATCACCAGGCTCTGCTGCCACATGGGGAACATCCGCAGACGTTGTTGCAGCGCCAGGACCAGGTAAGTGATGAGGGTCAGGATCAAAGCGTTCTGGCCCAGCAATGTGCCGTAGAGCACGTCTTCGGCCAGGCCCAGGCACCATGCGGTGACCATCCCGACTTTCTGCGGCAGGGCCAACGCCCAGAACGCCAGCAGCAAGGCCAGCCACAGCGGACGCAGGATTTCCATGAATTGCGGCAGCGGCGAAACGCTGAGCAGCAAACCGATGGCGAATGTCAGCCAGACGATCCAGCCGTTTCGGGAGGCAGTAACACCGACCATTATTCTCGTCCCCCAGTGGTAGCCGGTGCGGAGACAGGCGGTTTGGCAGCAGGCTTCACGACGGCAGGTTGAGCTGCCGGTGGTTTGGCGGGTGCAGCAGGTGCAGCCGCGGGCGGTTTAGTCACAGCCGGGTGCGTGGCCGTTGGCTTGACCGGTGTGGCGGCAGCAGGTGCTGTCGCCGGGGTTGCTGGCGTGGCGGGTGACGCCGGCGCGGCAACGGCGGACGGGACAAGCGCCGGCTTCGGCACGGTCGCCGGAATGATCGGCCCACCACCCTGCGCATCCAGAGACTCCTGCGCCTGGGCGGCGTCATTGGCACGCTCTTCCGGGGTGCGGGTGTCGCTGAATACCAACAGCAGGTAACGACTGCGGTTCAGTGCTGCGGTCGGTACGGCACGGACAATGGCAAACGGCTGGCCGGAGTCGTGAATCACTTCCTTGACCGTCGCCACCGGGTAACCTGCCGGGAAACGTTGACCCAGGCCGGAACTGACCAGCAGATCGCCTTCCTTGATGTCGGCGGTGTCCGCCACATGCCGCAGCTCCAGGCGCTCCGGATTACCGGTGCCGCTGGCAATGGCGCGCAGGCCGTTGCGATTCACCTGCACCGGAATGCTGTGGGTGGTATCGGTCAGCAACAGAACGCGGGAGGTGTACGGCATCAACTCGACCACCTGGCCCATCAGGCCACGGGCATCGAGTACCGGCTGACCCAGCACGACACCGTCGCGCTCACCCTTGTTGATGATGATGCGATGGGTAAATGGATTGGGGTCCATGCCGATCAACTCGGCCACTTCGACCTTCTCGTTGACCAGTGCCGAAGAATTGAGCAACTCGCGCAGCCGAACGTTCTGCTCGGTCAGGGCGGCAAGCTTTTGCATGCGCCCCTGCAACAGCAGGTTTTCAGTCTTGAGCTTTTCGTTTTCGGCGACGAGTTCGGTCCGGCTGCCAAACTGGCTGGCGACACCTTGCCATAGCCGCTGCGGCAGGTCGGTGATCCAGTAAGACTGCATCAACGCCAGCGACATCTGGCTGCGCACTGGCTTGAGCAGTGTGAAGCGCGCATCGACCACCATCAGCGCGACCGACAGCACGACCAGCACCAACAAGCGCACGCCCAGTGAGGGACCCTTGGTGAAAAGCGGTTTAATAAGCCGCTCCTCCCAGGCAAATGTTCTCTTTATTCATACGGCAGCAAACCGGCCTGGATGCAGAGTGACAGAAGATAAACGCGAACAGGCAGCACTGCAAAGTGCCGCCTGCGCGCTCAACAGCATAGAGGCGTTCCGGCGACTTACTCGCTGGAAAGCAGGTCCATGGTGTGTTTATCCATCATTTCCAATGCACGGCCACCGCCGCGAGCAACGCAGGTCAGCGGGTCTTCGGCGACGATCACCGGCAAACCGGTTTCCTGGGCCAGCAACTTGTCGAGGTCACGCAGCAAGGCGCCACCACCGGTCAGTACCAGACCACGCTCGGCGATGTCGGAAGCCAGTTCCGGCGGCGATTGCTCCAGGGCGCTTTTCACGGCCTGAACGATAGTGGCCAGGGACTCCTGCAGAGCTTCCAGCACTTCGTTGGAGTTCAGGGTGAATGCGCGTGGAACGCCTTCAGCCAGGTTACGGCCGCGAACGTCGACTTCACGAACTTCGCCGCCCGGGTAGGCAGTACCGATTTCCTGCTTGATGCGCTCGGCGGTGGATTCGCCGATCAGGCTGCCGTAGTTGCGACGTACATAAGTGATGATCGCTTCGTCGAAACGGTCGCCGCCCACGCGTACGGATTCGGCGTAAACCACACCGTTCAGGGAGATCAGTGCGATTTCAGTGGTACCACCACCGATATCCACGACCATCGAACCGCGAGCTTCCTCTACCGGCAGGCCGGCACCGATCGCAGCGGCCATTGGCTCTTCGATCAGGAACACTTCACGGGCACCGGCACCGAGGGCCGATTCACGGATGGCACGACGCTCAACCTGGGTGGATTTGCACGGAACGCAGATCAACACACGAGGGCTAGGCTGCAGGAAGCTGTTTTCATGAACCTTGTTGATGAAGTACTGCAGCATCTTTTCGCAGACGCTGAAGTCGGCAATCACGCCGTCTTTCATCGGACGAATGGCAGCAATGTTGCCCGGCGTACGGCCCAGCATGCGCTTCGCTTCGGTGCCGACAGCAACGACACTTTTCTGGTTACCGTGTGTCCGAATGGCCACAACCGATGGCTCATTCAGGACGATACCGCGCTCGCGCACGTAAATAAGGGTGTTGGCAGTGCCCAGGTCAATGGAAAGATCGCTGGAAAACATGCCACGCAGTTTCTTGAACATGGGAAAGGGACCCTAGGCAACGCGTGGGTAAAAAAGTGCGGCAAACTCTAACAACGACAGGGATTTTGGGCAAGGCGCCAATATGTTAAATTGGCCGCTTTTCTGTGCACCAAGCCCCACAATCGCGGCCTTATGACCGTAGAAGTGCGGTAGTGTTCCGACAATCTAACACACGGACGCCGTCCGTTCTGTTTTCCACTGGAGAATCCCAATGGCGCTTGAACGCTCCGACGTGGAAAAAATCGCTCATCTGGCCTGTCTTGGCCTCAATGATGCCGATCTTCCGCACATCACTTCAGCCCTCAACAGCATTCTCGGGCTGGTCGACGAAATGCAGGCGGTCAATACCGACGGTATCGAACCGCTGGCCCACCCACTGGAAGCCAGCCAGCGCCTGCGTGCAGACGTCGTGACCGAGACCAATAACCGCGAGGCCTACCAGTCCATCGCACCAGCGGTCGAAAACGGCCTGTACCTGGTTCCGAAAGTCATCGACTAAAGGGAAAGAGCCTGCAATGCATCAATTGACTCTGGCCGAGATCGCCCGCGGACTCGCCGATAAAAAGTTTTCCTCCGAAGAGCTGACCAAAGTCCTGCTGGCGCGCATCGCCCAGCTCGATCCACAGCTCAACAGTTTCATCAGCCTCACCGAAGACCTGGCGCTGTCGCAGGCGAAAGCCGCTGACGCCCGCCGGGCCAATGGTGAGAGCGGCGCCCTGCTCGGCGCGCCGATCGCCCACAAAGATTTGTTCTGCACCCAGGGCATTCGCACCAGCTGCGGCTCGAAGATGCTCGACAACTTCAAGGCTCCGTACGACGCCACCGTCGTCGCCAAACTGGCCGCTGCCGGCGCCGTGACCCTGGGCAAGACCAACATGGACGAATTCGCCATGGGTTCGGCCAACGAGTCGAGCTACTACGGCGCGGTGAAAAACCCGTGGAACCTGGAACACGTTCCGGGCGGCTCATCCGGCGGTTCGGCAGCTGCCGTTGCCGCTCGTCTGTTGCCGGCAGCCACCGGCACCGACACCGGTGGCTCCATTCGTCAGCCCGCTGCGTTGACCAACCTCACCGGCCTGAAACCGACGTACGGTCGTGTTTCGCGCTGGGGCATGATCGCCTACGCGTCCAGCCTCGATCAGGGCGGACCGATGGCACGCACCGCCGAAGACTGTGCGATTTTGCTGCAAGGCATGGCCGGCTTCGATCCAAATGACTCCACCAGCATCGATGAACCCGTGCCGGACTACAGCGCAGGCCTCAACGGTTCGCTGCAAGGCCTGCGCATCGGCGTGCCGAAGGAGTATTTCAGCGCCGGTCTCGACCCGCGCATCGCCGAGCTGATCCACAACAGCGTCAAGGCGCTGGAAAAGCTCGGCGCTGTGATCAAGGAAATCAGCCTGCCGAACATGCAGCACGCGATCCCTGCGTACTACGTGATCGCCCCGGCAGAAGCCTCGTCCAACCTGTCGCGTTTCGATGGCGTGCGCTTCGGCTACCGCTGCGAAAACCCGGTCAACCTGATCGACCTGTACAAACGCTCCCGTGGCGAAGGCTTCGGGCCGGAAGTACAGCGCCGGATCATGGTCGGCGCCTATGCGCTGTCCGCCGGTTACTACGACGCTTACTACCTGAAGGCACAGAAGATTCGTCGCTTGATCAAGAACGACTTCATGGCCGCCTTCAATGAGGTCGACATCATCCTCGGCCCAACCACGCCGAACCCGGCCTGGAAGCTCGGCGCCAAGAACAGCGACCCGGTCGCCGCGTACCTGGAAGACGTCTACACCATCACCGCCAACCTCGCGGGCCTGCCGGGCCTGTCGATGCCGGCCGGTTTTGTCGACGGTCTGCCGGTCGGCGTGCAGTTGCTCGCACCGTATTTCCAGGAAGGCCGCTTGCTCAACGTTGCGCACCAGTATCAGTTGAACACTGACTGGCACACTCGCACCCCAACCGGCTTCTGAGGAGACACACATGCAATGGGAAGTCGTGATCGGGCTGGAGATTCATACCCAGCTCACCACCCGGTCGAAAATCTTTTCCGGTAGTTCCACCACCTTCGGTTCCGAGCCGAACACCCAGGCCAGCCTGATCGACCTGGGCATGCCCGGCGTGTTGCCGGTGCTGAACCAGGAAGCAGTGCGCATGGCGGTGATGTTCGGTCTGGCGATTGACGCCGAGATCGGCCAGCACAACGTGTTCGCCCGTAAAAACTACTTCTACCCGGACCTGCCCAAGGGCTACCAGATCAGCCAGATGGAATTGCCGATCGTCGGCAAGGGCCACCTGGACATCGCCCTGGAAGACGGCACGGTCAAACGTGTCGGCATCACCCGCGCGCACCTGGAAGAAGATGCCGGCAAGAGCCTGCATGAAGAATTCAACGGTGCCACCGGCATCGACCTGAACCGTGCCGGCACGCCGCTGCTGGAAATCGTCTCCGAGCCGGACATGCGCAGCGCCAAGGAAGCCGTGGCCTACGTCAAGGCGATCCACGCGCTGGTGCGTTACCTGGGCATTTGCGACGGCAACATGGCCGAAGGTTCGCTGCGTTGCGACTGCAACGTGTCGATCCGCCCGAAAGGCCAGGTCGAGTTCGGCACCCGCTGCGAGATCAAGAACGTCAACTCGTTCCGCTTCATCGAGAAGGCGATCAACAGCGAAATCCAGCGCCAGATCGAACTGATCGAAGACGGCGGCAAGGTGATCCAGCAGACCCGCCTGTACGACCCGAACAAGGACGAAACCCGTCCGATGCGCAGCAAAGAGGAAGCCAACGACTACCGTTACTTCCCCGATCCGGACCTGTTGCCGGTGGTTATCGAGAACTCGTTCCTCGACGACGTGCGCGCCACCCTGCCGGAACTGCCGCCGCAGAAACGCGAGCGTTTCCAGGAGCAGTTCGGCCTGTCGGTCTACGACGCCAGCGTCCTGGCCACCAGCCGCGAGCAAGCCGACTACTTCGAAAAAGTCGCGAGCATCGGCGGCGACGCCAAGCTGGCGGCGAACTGGGTGATGGTCGAGTTGGGCAGCCTGCTCAACAAGCAAGGCCTGGACATCGAACAGTCTCCGGTTTCCGCCGAGCAACTGGGCGGCATGCTGTTGCGCATCAAGGACAACACCATCTCCGGCAAAATCGCCAAGGTCGTGTTTGAAGCGATGGCCAACGGCGAAGGCAGCGCGGACGAGATCATCGACAAGCGCGGCCTCAAGCAAGTCACCGACAGCGGCGCCATCTCGGCGGTGCTGGACGAAATGCTGGCGGCGAACGCCGAGCAGGTCGAGCAATACCGTGCGGCAGACGAAGCCAAGCGCGGCAAAATGTTCGGCTTCTTCGTCGGCCAGGCCATGAAAGCCTCCAAGGGCAAGGCCAACCCGCAACAGGTCAACGAACTGCTCAAAAGCAAGCTCGAAGGCTGATCGGGATGGAGCCAGCGCTAAACACTGGCTCCCATCCCTGTGGCGAGGGAGCTTGCTCCCGCTGGCCTGCGAAGCAGGCCCAAATCTCCTTGCGCATTTTTTCAGAAAATGTGTTGTCTGATTTTGCGACCGCTTCGCGGCCGAGCGGGAGCAAGCTCCCTCGCCACCATTTTTTTGGGAACCTTCCAATGAAACGTCTACTCGGCGCCTGCGCCCTGCTCTCGCTCCTCACCGGTTGCGCGAGTAACGACATCGTCGATCCACACGGCTACGACAAGACCGGTGTAGCTTCGTATTATGGTGCTAAACACCATGGCAAACGCACCGCCAGCGGCGAGCGTTTCGACAAGAATTCCATGACCGCCGCCCACCGCCAGTTGCCGTTCGGCACGCGGGTGAAGGTCACCAATCTGAATAACGACAAGTCCTGCGTGGTACGCATCAATGACCGCGGGCCACATACCCGTGGACGCCTGATTGACTTGTCCCAAGAGGCTGCCGAGCGCCTGGGCATGATCAGGAGCGGCACTGCGCGGGTTCGCGTTCAGGCCATCGACGACTGACACTTGGAGCCCCGACCATTCTCGGACTAGCCGACTTACCCTTGATCAGCGTGATCGAATTGCTCAGCGGCCTGGTGCTGCTGATTGCCGGCGCCGAATTGATGGTGCGCGCCGCGCTACGCCTGGCTGCACGCCTGCATGTTCGTCCGCTGATCATCGGCCTGACCATCGTCGCCCTCGGCAGCAGCGCGCCGCAGATGGCCGTCAGCCTGCAAGCCACGTTGGCGCATAACGCTGACATCGCTGTCGGCAGTGTGATTGGCAGCAGCATCTTCAACATCCTCGTCACCCTCGGACTTTCGGCGCTGATCATTCCGCTACGGGTGTCGAGGCAGTTGGTGCGCCTGGACATTCCCTTGATGATCGGCGCCAGCGTGCTGGTATCCGTACTGGCATGGAATGAAGAACTGACTCGCGCCGACGGTGTGATTCTGTTGGCGGCATTGCTTCTGTATCTGGCGTTGTTGCTGCGCCAGTCACGGCATTCGGTGCGCCCGGTTTCGACCCATGACCACAGCGGCGAGGCGCCATGGCTCACCAGCGTGCTGATGATCGTTGCCGGGCTGGGGATGCTGGTGTATGCGGGGCATTTGTTGCTGGGCGCAGCGGTGGCGGTGGCCACCGACCTGGGCTTGTCGGAGCGGATCATCGGTTTGACCATCGTTGCGGTGAGCACCTCCCTGCCTGAACTCGCGACCTCGCTGATCGCCGCGTTACGCGGTGAACGTGAGATCGCCGTGGGCAACGTGATCGGCAGCAACCTGTTCAACCTGCTGGGGGTGCTCGGCGTGACGGCACTGATTGCGCCATCGCCGTTGTCGGTATCGCCCAATGCCCTGGACTTCGACTTGCCGGTGATGCTCGGTGTCACAGTGCTGTGCCTGCCGGTGTTCTATTCCGGTTATCGGGTCACCCGCGCCGAAGGCCTGCTGTTTTTGGGCTTGTACCTGGCGTACGGCCTGCACGTGGTGTCGTTCACCACCGGCATGCCACTGGCAGGCAAGCTTGAACACCTGATGCTGTTTTACATCCTGCCGGCGCTGGTGGCGTTCTTGCTGTTCACGTCGCTGCGCGCCTGGCGGCGCCAACACCACAAGAAGGAATTGCCATGACCGAGAATAAAAAACCCGGCGTTGAAGTACGTCGCCAAGTGATGGGCGACGCCTTTGTTGACCGTGCGCTGGGCAACGCCACCGATTTCACCCAGCCGTTGCAGGATTTCGTCAACGAACACGCCTGGGGCGCCGTGTGGAACCGCGAAGGCTTGCCGCTGAAAACCCGCAGCCTGATCACCCTCGCCGCGCTGACTGCGCTGAAGTGCCCACAGGAATTGAAAGGTCACGTGCGCGGCGCACTGAATAACGGTTGCACAGTGGATGAGATTCGCGAAGCGCTGCTGCATTGTGCGGTGTATGCCGGCGTGCCGGCGGCGATCGATGCGTTTCGGGCGGCGCAGGAAGTGATTGATAGCTACCAGAAGCCGGAGTGAATCGCCTGAACTTGTGCTGACTGCTCGCGAATGGATCTGATGATCACTGCATAAGGCCGCTAGATCCACCCACCCCACTGCAACAAAAAGATCCCGATGTTGGTGGTCACCGCCGCCATCAACGTGGTGATCACGATGATGGCCGCCGCCAGTTCATGATTACCATCCGCCGCGCGGGCCATGACAAAACTGGCGGCCGCTGTCGGGCTGCCGAAGTACAGAAACAGAATCCCCAGCTCTGCCCCACGAAAGCCCCAGAGCCACGCACCGAGTGTCGCCAGAATCGGCAGGCCGAGCATTTTCACCAGGCTTGAACTGAGCGCCATCGAGCCGCTTTTGCGCATCGCCGCCAGCGACAGTGTGCCGCCAATGCAAATCAGCGCCAACGGCAAGGTGGTTTGCGCCAGATACTGACCGGACGTTTCCAACCATCCCGGCAGGCCGATTTCGAAGTAGGCAAAGGGGGCCGCCGCAAGCACGCTGATGATCAGCGGATTGATCATCACGCTTTTGCAAATACTCCACGGATCAGACTTGATCACCGGGCTGTATACCGCCAGGACGATGGTCGAGAGCGTGTTGTAAAACAGGATCACCAGCGCCGCCAGAATCGCCCCGAGGGAAATTCCGTAGTCGCCGTACATGCTCGCCGCCAGCGCCAGGCCGATCACGCCGTTGTTGCCGCGAAACGCGCCCTGGGTGTAGATCCCGCGGTCTTCGCGCGGACACTTGAAAATCGCCCAGCCCCAGGCGATGGCAAAACACACAAGCGTCGCGAGGGAGAAGTAGATCAGCAGCGCCGGTTGCAGTGCGGCGTGCAGGTCGGCATGCAGGATGCCCAGAAACAGCAACGCCGGCATGGTGACGTTGAACACCAGGGACGACGCGGTGTGAATGAAGTTGTCGTTGATCCAGTCGATGCGCTTGAGCAGCACCCCAAGAAACAGCATGGCGAACACCGGGGCGGTGATGTTCAGGGTTTCGAGGAAAATTGCCAGCATGCCGGGAAGACCTTGGGGTGGGCGTCGTTAGGGGGCTAATGATAAGCCACTGGACACATCGGCGCCTGCTGGATTGCTATCGCTGGCAAGCCAGCTCCTACAGGTTCAGCGCAATCCCTGTGGGAGCTGGCTTGCCAGCGATGAACGATAACGCGGTCTTACGTAATCGGCGCCGGGTTGAACAAGGTGATGTCGTTATGCAGTTTGTGCTTTTCCGCCCACGTCTGTTGCTTGCCGCTGGCCACATCCAGATAGTAGTGGAACAACTCCCAGCCCAGCTCCTCGATCGATGCGCGCCCGGTGGCGATACGCCCGGCGTCGATGTCGATCAGGTCCGGCCAGCGTTGCGCCAGTTCGGTCCGGGTCGACACCTTCACCACGGGCGCCATGGCTAAACCATAAGGCGTGCCACGCCCGGTGGTGAACACATGCAGGTTCATCCCCGCCGCCAGTTGCAACGTCCCGCAGACAAAATCACTGGCCGGGGTTGCGCAGAAGATCAGGCCTTTGTCCTTGAACCGCTCGCCAGGGCCGAGCACGCCAGTGATGGCGCTGCTGCCAGACTTGACGATCGAGCCCAGGGACTTCTCGACAATGTTCGACAACCCGCCCTTCTTGTTGCCCGGCGTGGTGTTGGCGCTGCGATCCGCTTCACCCTTGGCCAGGTACCGGTCGTACCAGTCCATTTCCCGAACCAGTTCCTGGGCGACTTCCTTGGTCTGTGCCCGGGAAGTCAGCAAATAGATCGCGTCGCGCACTTCGGTCACTTCGGAAAACATCACCGTCGCACCGGCACGCAGCAACAGGTCCGAGGCATAGCCCAAGGCCGGATTGGCGGTGATCCCGGAAAACGCATCACTGCCACCGCACTGCATGCCGAGGATCAGCTCGGACGCCGGCACGGTTTCCCGACGGCGTTGATCAAGCTTTTTCAGACGGATTTCCGCCAGCTCCATGATCTGTTCGATCATCTCGGTAAAACCGTGGCTGGAGTCCTGCAAGCGATAAAGCCACGGCTCGCTCAAGTCCACCGAGCTGTCGTTCTCGTGCATCACCTGCCCGGCCTGCAATTTCTCGCAGCCCAGGCTGATCACCAAGGCTTCGCCCCCCAGGTTCGGGTTGCGCGCCAGATTGCGCACGGTACGAATCGGGATGTAGGCGTCGGTGGCCGTAATCGCCACGCCACAGCCGTAGCTGTGGGTCAGCGCCACCACGTCATCGACGTGCGGGTACTTGGGCAGCAACTCGTCCTTGATGCGCTTGACCGCGTGATCCAGCACGCCAGTCACGCATTGCACGGTGGTGGTGATGCCAAGGATGTTGCGCGTGCCGACGGTGCCGTCGGCGTTGCGATAACCCTCGAAGGTGAAGCCTTCCAGCGGTGCTTGCGCGGCCGGCACTTCGGTGGACAGCGGCAGGCTGTCCAGCGGTGGCGCGGTCGGCATGCGCAGTTGATCTTCCTTGACCCAACTGCCGCGTGGAATCGGCTGCAAGGCGTAGCCAATGGTCTGGCCGTAGCGAATCACCTGGCCACCCTCGGGAATGTCTTCCAGGGTGACCTTGTGGCTCTGTGGCACGAAGTCCACGGTGACCAGGCCGTCCGCAAATTCGGTACCGGGCGGGACGCCCTGATCGTTGACCACGATCACCACGTTGTCCCGCTCGTGCAGGCGGATGTAGCGCGGCGAGTCGGAATGTTCAATCAACTGCATGACGCCGCTCCTCAGGAATGCGCTTGAGACAATTTGTTGTGGGTTTCAGGACCGCTGACCGGTGGCTCTTTGAGCACCACACGCTTGATCGGACCGACGATGACCAGATAGCTGAACACCGCGACCAGTGCGTTGCAACCGACGAATACCAATGCCCACTTGAACGAACCAGTGGTGCTGATGATGTAGCCGATCACGATCGGGGTGGTGATCGACGCCAGGTTACCGAAGGTGTTGAACAGGCCACCACTCAAACCGGCAATCTGTTTTGGCGAGGTGTCGGATACCACGGCCCAGCCCAGTGCGCCCACGCCTTTGCCGAAGAACGCCAACGCCATGAAGCCGACGACCATCCACTCAACATCGACATAGTTACAGGCCACGATGCTGCTGGAAACCAGCAGGCCGGCAATGATCGGCGCCTTGCGGGCGAAGGTCAGGGAGTGGCCTTTGCGCAGCAGGTAATCGGAGATCACCCCGCCGAGGACGCCACCGATAAACCCGCAGATCGCTGGCAACGAGGCGATGAAACCCGCCTTGAGGATGGTCATGCCGCGCTCTTGAACCAGGTACACCGGGAACCAGGTCAGGAAGAAGTAGGTGATGCCGTTGATGCAGTATTGGCCCAGATACACGCCAAGCATCATGCGATTGGTCAGCAGTTGGCGGATGTAGTCCCACTTCGGACCGTCGGACTTCTTGTCTTTGCCCTTGTCCTGGTCCATGTCGACCATGCCGCCGTTGTCGGCGATGTGCTTGAACTCGGCGTCGTTGATCATCGGGTGCTGGCGCGGGCTGTAGATCACTTTCAGCCAGATGCCAGAGAAGACGATACCGATCAGGCCCATGACAATGAACACGTGCTGCCAGCCGAAGCTGTAGACAATCCAGCCCATAAGGGGTGCGAACAACACAGTGGCGAAATACTGCGCGGAGTTGAAGATCGCCGACGCGGTGCCGCGTTCAGCGGTGGGGAACCAGGCCGCCACGATGCGCGCGTTACCGGGGAAGGATGGCGCTTCGGCCAGGCCCACCAGGAAGCGCAGCATGAACAGCGCCACCACCGCCGTGGACATGCCGAACTCGCCGACATAACCCTGCAGGACGGTGAACAGCGACCAGGTAAAGATGCTCAGTGCGTAGATTTTTTTCGAGCCGAAACGGTCCAGCAACCAGCCACCGGGAATTTGCCCGGCCACGTAGGCCCAACCGAATGCGGAGAAGATATAGCCGAGGGTAACGGCGTCGATACCAAGGTCTTTTTGCAGGCTGGAGCCGGCAATTGCGATGGTTGCCCGGTCGGCGTAGTTGATCGTGGTCACCAGGAAAAGCATGAGCAGGATCAAATAGCGGACGTGAGTCGGCTTTTGGGTCGATTGCATGTAGATGTACTCCCACAAATTATTTTTATGCGCGGGTGAATCTTCTTTGGTCTGTCTTTTGTGGGAGCTGGCCTGCCAGCGATGGCAGCACTGCGGTGTCATTGAAAAACCGCGGTGATGCAATCGCCAGCAAGCCGGCTCCTACAGGGTATTGCGTGGGTCAGGAACCGATGTAGCTGGTCTTCACGACCGTGTAGAACTCTTGCGCATAGCGACCTTGCTCACGTGAGCCATAGGATGAACCTTTACGGCCACCGAACGGAACGTGGTAATCGACGCCGGCGGTCGGCAGGTTGACCATCACCATCCCGGCCTGGGAGTGGCGCTTGAAGTGGTTGGCGTACTTCAACGAAGTGGTGGCGATGCCCGCCGACAGACCGAACTCGGTGTCGTTGGCCATGGCCAGCGCAGCGTCGTAATCGGCGACGCGGACGATGTTGGCCACCGGGCCGAAGATCTCTTCGCGGCTGATGCGCATCGACGCTTCGCTGTCGGCAAACAGCGTTGGCGCGAGGAAGTAGCCCTCGGTGTCGCAGGTCACCAGACCACCGCCGCTGACCAGGCGCGCACCTTCGGACTGGCCGATGTCGATGTACTTCATGTCCTGTTCAAGTTGAGCCTGGGAAACCACAGGACCGATGTCAGTACCGGTTTTCAACGCGTGGCCGACCTTGATCGACTTCATGCGCTCAGCCATGGCTTCAACGAACTTGTCGTGGATGCCGGCGGTGACGATGAAGCGGCTCGATGCGGTGCAACGCTGGCCGGTGGAGTAGAACGCGCTCTGTACCGACAGCTCGACCGCTTGCTTGAGGTCGGCGTCGTCAAGAATGATCTGCGGGTTCTTGCCGCCCATTTCCAGCTGCACCTTGGCCTGACGCGATACGCAGCTGACGGCGATCTGGCGACCAACACCGACGGAACCGGTGAAGCTGATGCCGTCGACTTTCGGGCTGTGCACCAGCGCATCGCCAACCACGCGACCGCTGCCCATCACCAGGTTGAACACACCGGCCGGGAAACCGGCGCGGGAGATGATTTCTGCCAGCGCCCAGGCGCAACCCGGCACCAGGTCCGCAGGCTTGAGCACGACGCAGTTGCCGTAGGCCAGGGCCGGGGCGATTTTCCACGACGGAATGGCGATCGGGAAGTTCCACGGAGTGATCAAACCGACCACACCCAAGGCTTCGCGGGTGACTTCAACGTTGACGCCCGGACGCACCGACGGCAGGTAGTCGCCGGACAGGCGCAGGCATTCACCGGCGAAGAACTTGAAGATGTTGCCGGCGCGGGTCACTTCGCCGATGGCTTCGGGCAGGGTCTTGCCCTCTTCCCGGGCCAGCAGGGTGCCGAGCTCTTCGCGACGGGCGAGGATTTCGGTGCCGACTTTGTCCAGGGAATCGTGACGCGCCTGAATGCCGGAAGTGGACCACGCCGGGAACGCGGCACGGGCAGCGTCGATGGCGGCGTTGACCTGAGCCAGGTCAGCCTTGGCATAGTCGCCGATGTTATCGGTCAGTTCGGAAGGGTTGATGTTGGCCGAGTAATCGCCACCGGCAACCCATTCGCCATTGATGTAATTATCGAAACGCTTTGCATCTGCCACTTTAAGATCTCCTCACGCAAAAGGCCGCTGATCGCTCAGCGGCCTTAATTAATCGGATGTATTACTGCGCACCCTGCTTGTCGATCAGCGCGGCGAGCATTTCGTACTCTTCGCCAGTCAGATCGGTCAGTGGCGCACGCACGGGACCGGCGTCATAGCCGGCAATTTTTGCCCCGGCCTTGACGATGCTCACTGCGTAGCCAGCCTTGCGGTTACGGATGTCCAGGTACGGCAGGAAGAAGTCGTCAATGATCTTGCCAACGGTCGCGTGATCTTCACGAGCGATCGCGTGGTAGAAGTCCATCGCGGTTTTCGGAATGAAGTTGAACACCGCCGAGGAGTAAACCGGCACGCCCAGCGCCTTGTAGGCAGCGGCGTAGACTTCAGCGGTCGGCAAACCACCCAGGTAGCTGAAACGATCACCGAGGCGGCGACGGATCGACACCATCAACTCGATATCGCCCAGGCCATCCTTGTAGCCGATCAGGTTCGGGCAGCGCTCGGCCAGACGTTCCAGCAGCGGCGCGTTCAGGCGGCAGACGTTACGGTTGTAGACCACGACGCCGATGTTGACCGATTTGCACACGGCTTCAACGTGGGCGGCAACGCCGTCCTGGCTCGCTTCGGTCAGGTAGTGCGGCAGCAGCAACAGGCCTTTGGCGCCCAGACGTTCGGCTTCCTGTGCGTACTCGATGGCTTGACGGGTCGAACCGCCCACGCCGGCCAGGATTGGCACGCTGGTGGCGCAAGTGTCGACGGCAGTCTTGATGATTTCCGAATATTCGCTGGCCGCCAGAGAGAAAAACTCACCGGTGCCGCCTGCGGCGAACAATGCCGAGGCGCCGTATGGGGCCAGCCATTCCAGACGTTTGATGTAGCCAGCTCGATTGAAATCGCCCTGTGCATTGAAATCGGTAACCGGGAAAGACAGCAGACCGGAAGAGAGGATGGACTTCAGTTCTTGTGGATTCATTATTCGAACACCCTGGGTTGCGACGTTTGTGTGATGAGAAAACCGTTCAGCCTTCGCCGAAGTTGTAGGTCATCGTACAACTTAAAAAATAACCGTCAACTGCATTTCATCGCTGGGGGTGAAAATTGTTCGACAAGATGGTGCGTCAGCTCAGGTTTCAGGGGCTGATTGCGAATAGAAAATGAGGTGCAAGTGTGGCTGCCAGGGTGATTGCTAGAGTTACGTTGTCGGAGGATTGAGCAACGAAGAGGCAGGCTGGAGGGTCTGTGAAAGGGTTAATGGCCCTTTCGCGAGCAGGCTCGTCCCCACATTGGATCGGCGGTGGACACAAATCTAATGAATAGCCGAATCCAAATGTGGGAGCGAGCCCGCTTGCGATAGCGGTCCATGAAAAAATTCGCTCGAAGACAACAATTATCCGCGCTGCGCCTCAGCCTCTTCATGGGCATGGCGCAACCGCTCGCGGCTGTTGGTCAGGTGCAGGCGCATGGCTGCGCGGGCTGCATCGGAATCCTGGCGAGCGATGGCGTCGTAGATTTCTTCGTGCTCACGGCTCAGGCGATTCATGTAGTGCTGCTGATCGTCATGGGCCAGCCGCGCAGAATTGAGACGGGTACGCGGAATGATGCTGGTGCCCAGGTGAGTCATGATGTCGGTGAAGTAGCGGTTGCCGGTCGACAGTGCAATCTGCAAGTGGAACTGAAAGTCGGAAGCCACGGCATCACTGGCATGGGAAACGCTTTCGTTCAGCGCATCCAGCGCCGCACGCATCAACGCCAACTGCTCGGGGCTGCGACGTTGCGCCGCCAACCCGGCGGACTCCACTTCGAGGCTGATGCGCAACTCCAGAATGGCCAGCACGTCACGCAAGGTGACCACGGTTGCCGGATCGATGCGGAAACCACTCGGGCTCGGGGTGTCGAGCACGAAGGTGCCGATGCCGTGACGGGTTTCCACCTGCCCCGCCGCCTGCAAACGGGAGATCGCTTCGCGCACCACCGTGCGGCTGACACCATGGGCATCCATGATCGCCGACTCGGTGGGCAACTTGTCGCCACGCTTGAGGTGGCCGTCGCGGATCTGCTCGGACAGCACCGTCACCAGTTCCTGAGCGAGGCTGCGGCGCTTGCGAGGTAGGCGTGGTGCGTCGTTCGGGTTTTCCATGGTCGACATTTGTCTCGAAAAATTCGGCTGCTGAAACCGCATCATAGCGCAACGCGGTTGTACGATCACCACCACCCTGCCGGAGCGTTTATGCAGTCACGGCCTGGTCCACCAAATGGCCGTTCTCGATTCGCACATGCCGTGGATGGAAGCGCTTGAGACTGCTGCGATGGCCGACGCTGACAATACTCAGCCCCGGCAACTCATCGATCAGCGCCTGGTACAACGAGGCCTCATCCTCTTCATCCATCGCCGAAGTCGCTTCATCCATATACAGCCATTGCGGCGCATACAGCAGCGCGCGGGCAAACGCGAGGCGCTGTTGCTCACCCGGCGACAGCATGCGCTGCCAGTGATTGGCTTCGTCGAGACGCGCCACCAGGTGCGGTAAGCGACAGGTTTCCAGGACGTGCACGTAACGCTCGTTGGGATAGGTTTCGCCGGCCTGTGGATAACTCAATGCCTCACGTAGCGTGCCGATCGGCAGATACGGTTTTTGCGGCAGGAACAGGTAGCGCGCCGCCGGTAGACGAATGCTGCCGTGACCCGCCGGCCACAGGTGCCCCATCGCCCGCAGCAAGGTCGACTTGCCGCTGCCGGAACGGCCACTGAGCATCACGCGTTCGCCCTCTTCCACGGTCATGTCGGCGTTCGCCAGCAAGTGTCGACCGTCGGCGAGATCCAGGCCCAGGTTGTGCATCTTCAAGGCTGAGCCCGTGTTCTGCACGTCAATGGCCGGGGCGCGCCCCTCATTGTCCGTCATGGCCTGACGGAAGCTGAGCAGACGATCGCATGTGGCCCGCCATGAAGCGAGGCTTTGGTAGGCACTGATAAACCAGCTGAAACTTTCCTGCACGTTGCCGAACGCCGAACTGATTTGCATCAATTCGCCGAGCTCGATCTTGCCCGACAGATAACGCGGCGAAGCAACGATGAACGGGAAAATAATGGCAGCCTGGCTGTAACCGGCAGTAAAAAAAGTCAGGCGCTTGGACACCTTCATGATGTCCCAGAAATTATGCCAGACCATCCCGAAGCGGCTGCTCAACCGACGATTTTCGTTCGGTTCGCCGTTGTACAACGCAATACTTTCGGCATTCTCGCGAATCCGCACCATGGAGAAACGCAGGTCGGCTTCAAAACGCTGCTGCTGGTTGTTCAGGCCGATCAAGCGACGACCGATCAAATGCGTCAACCAGCTGCCGACCACCGCGTAAACCAATACACACCAGAACATGTAGCCGGGAATGGTTATACCGAACACTTCGATACTGCCCGACACGCCCCACAGAATGATCGAAAACGACACCAGGCTGACGATATTGCGCAGCAGCCCGATACCCAGTTCAAGAGTGTTGGAGGTGAAGTTGTTGAGGTCTTCGGAAATCCGCTGGTCCGGGTTATCGGTGTAACCGCCCTGCTCCAGCTTGTAGTAATTCTTGTCGTTGAGCCAACGCGCGAAATGCTTTTCGGTGAGCCAGGCCCGCCAGCGAATCGTCAACATCTGGGTCAGGTAGAGGCGGTACACCGCACCGACAATCGCCACCGCCGCAATCGCGCAGAAATACAGAATCAAGCGCCAGAAGGCGGCTTCGTCTTTCTGTTGCAGCGCGTTGTAGAAATCCTTGTACCAGGTGTTGAACCACACCGAGATGCCCACGCTAATCAGCGACAGCGCAATCACTGCGATCAACAGTGTCCAGGCCTTGCCCTTCTCTTCACTCTGCCAATAAGGCGTGATCATCGCCCACACTTTGCGGAAAAACTGCCCGCGCACAGCATCGTTGACCGCGGAGTACTCAGCGTTCTGATTCATGGATAAGGCTCAATAGAGAAAAGTACACACACGAACCGATCATAGATGATCGGTTCGGTTTGTCGCGAGGCACGGCCGGCATTCGTTCAGCGCAGGTTCAGCGGCGAACGGGACGCTTCTGCAGTTTGCGCTGCAGCGTGCGGCGGTGCATGCCCAGGGCACGGGCCGTGGCGGAGATGTTGCCTTCGTGCTCGGTCAACACGCGCTGAATGTGTTCCCACTGCAAGCGGTCCACGGACATCGGGTTTTCCGGCACCAGGCTGTCGAGGTCGGCGTGTTCGGACAGCAGCGCGGCCAGCACGTCATCGGCATCGGCCGGTTTGCACAAATAGTTGCAGGCGCCGCGCTTGATCGCTTCGACGGCGGTGGCAATGCTCGAATAACCGGTGAGGATCACCACGCGCATTTCCGGGTCCATTTCCAGCAACTTGGGCAGTAACACCAGGCCCGAATCGCCGTCCATTTTCAGGTCCAGGGCGGCGTAGTCCGGCAGATCAGCCTTGGCCAGCTCCAGGCCTTCCTCAGCAGAACCTGCCGTACTGACGCGAAAACCACGGCGAGCCATGGCGCGAGCCATGACGCGGGTGAAGGTAGCGTCGTCATCGACCAGCAGCAAATGCGGCAGTTCTTCGCCTTCGACTTGGGGTTCGTCACTCATGTTCGTCTCCTCGGGCGACACGGGGCAGGCGCAGCTCGGTGAGCGTGCCACCTTCCTCATGACTGTAGAGTTTCACTGAGCCACCGGCGCGTGTCACGCTGGCCTTGCTCAAAAACAGGCCCAGGCCGAAGCCTTTGCCCTTGGTGGTAAAAAACGGTTTACCGATCTGTTCGGCGATAGCCAATGGTACGCCTGCGCCGTGATCGCGGATGCTGATGGTCAGATTTTCGGTGTCCCAGTCCAGCGTCACCTGCAAGCCCTCAGGGCAGGCATCGGCGGCATTGTTCAGCAAATTCAGCAACGCCTGGGTCAGGTCCGGCGGCGGCGCCATGCGCGGCACCGTTCCCTGGCCGAGGCGCTGGAAGCGGTAACTGGCTTCCGGGCGCATCAGATGCCAGCGATTGAGCGCTTCATCGAGCCAATCGGTGACGTCCTGCATCTCCACGGCCAAGCGGCGATTGGCCTCGGCGGCGCGCACCAGTTGCTGCAAGGTCTCTTTGCACAGCTTGACCTGATCCTGCAGCACGCTCAGGTCGTCCTGCAACATCGGGTCATGATGGTCCTGACGCATTTCCTTGAGCAGCACGCTCATGGTCGCCAACGGCGTACCCAATTCATGGGCGGCGCCCGCGGCCTGAGTGGCTACGGCCAATAACTGCTGGTCGCGCAGACCTTCTTCACGTCGGATGGCGCGCAATTCTTCCTGCCGGCGCAACTCTTCGGCCATGCGTGCGGCGAAGAAGGTGATCACTGCCGCCGCCAGGGCGAAACTCAGCCACATCCCGTAGACCTGCAGGTTTTCCCGGGCGATGGGGAACGTTTGCAGCGGATAGAAACGCGCCAGCAGCAAGGTGTACATCGTCAGCGCGATGCCCGACAGGATCACCGAATAGCGCCACGGCAACGTCACCGCGGCAATGGTCAACGGCACCAGGTAATAAGAAACAAAGGGGTTGGTCGAGCCGCCGGAGAAATACAGCAAGGCGCTGTGGATAAACAGGTCGCAGGCCAGTTGTACCGCGTATTCAAGCTCGGTCACCGGCCACGAAGTGCGCAGGCGAATCGCGGTAAACGCACACAGCAGCATCGAGCAACCGAGGGTCGCGGCCAGTTGAAACCAGGGCAACGGCAACAATTCGAACCAGTAAGCCAGGCCCACGGAACCGGCTTGGGCGGCCAGCACCAAAGTCCGGATGAAAGTCAGCCGCCAGAGATTCTGGCGAGTGGCGGAGGTGATTTGAACGGGGGCGAGCATGAGCTCTCCTGATGAGCGCTCCAGGCGGATCGCTGGGAGTATAACCAAGCGCGGAGGCTGGCAGGCAAAAGTGCGGCAAACGGCCACAGTCCAAATCGCCTTTTTTGTAGGAGCTGGCTTGCTAGCGATGGCCGTTAAGCGGTTCGTCTGTCAGACCTCGTTATCGTTCATCGCCAGCAAGCCAGTTCCTACAGAACAACGCCTCGCATACATCTGTATAGAAGTTGTAACTGTGCGAACCGGATCATTAAAGCTAGAGTCTGATGGTTTCACGCAGGCCCGAACGATTCCCTGCGCATCATCCCAGGAGCTTTCATGCACACATTCCGCCGCAGCGCCGCCCTCCTTGCCCTGAGCGTTGGCACCCTCGCCAGCCTCCCGACCCTGGCGGCCGACGAGCTTCATTACAACCAGATTTCCCTGCGCGCCGAAGTCAGCCAGGAAGTGGCTCGCGACCTGATGATCGTGACCCTCTACACCGAAGAACAAAACACCGACCCGGCCAAGCTCGCCGCCGACGTCAGCACCACCATGAACAAGGCGCTGGCCCAGGCCAAGCAGGTCAAGGACATCACCCTGCGCCAGGGCAGCCGGAACAGCTACCCGATCTACGACACCAAAGGCCAGAAGATCACCGGCTGGCGTGAACGCGCCGAACTGCGTCTGGAAAGCACCGATTTCGCCGCACTGTCGAAGCTGACCGGCGAGCTGCTCACCGACCTGAAGATGGGCGGCATGGACTTCGCCATCGCCACCCCAACGCGCAAGGCCAGTGAAGACACCCTGCTCAAGGAAGCGGTCACCGCCTTCAAGGCGCGGGCGCAATTGGCGACCGATGCGCTGGGTGGCAAGGGTTACAAGATCGTCAACCTGAACCTCAACAGCAACGGCTACCCGCAACCGTACATGCGTGGGCCGATGATGATGAAAGCCGCCAGCATGGACGCCGCTCCAGTGACGCCTGAAGTGGAAGCCGGCACCAGCCAGGTCAGCATGACGGCCGACGGTTCGATTGAAGTGCTGATGCCTTGAATCGATAACTTCTGAACACAAAAACGGCGATCACCAGAATGATCGCCGTTTTTTATCACCTTGCAGGAGCAGCCGAAGGCGCAGGCGGCGTTCGGACGATCTTTTGATCTTGATCCATGCTCTCAAAACCCTTCAGTGCCCGGCAAAAGATCGCAAGCCTCCGGCAGCTCGTACAAGGGCAGTTGCACTTGGTATAACTCGATCAATACCAGAGCAACGATAACCACTCCCATTAACCCCCGCACACCCCTTGGGGACGGGGTATAAATAGGTAACACCTCGCCCCACCCACGGGCACCCCTTGTTTTGTACGCACCATAAAAGTGCACCAAATGCACCGCAAAAATGCCGCGCAAACGGTCAAATGCGTCAACTTTTATACATATGCGACATTAAGGTACGTTCGTGCCACCGTTTAAGACCTGTAGTCGCTCAAGATCTTGCATTGGGTATGCCCCCTGCATAAGTATCCGCAGGCACGACTCACGAGGTCGTCCTCAAAATTAAAAAATGACAACAAATCATGAGGCCACCATGCTTAAACAAGCGGTCATTCCGTTTTTATTAGGTGCCAGCTTGCTAGCTAGCGCACCGTTCGCCCAAGCTGCGACCAATCTGGTGTTCTGCTCCGAAGGGAGCCCGGCCGGTTTCGATCCAGGTCAATACACCACCGGAACCGACTTCGACGCCTCTGCAGAAACCATGTTCAACCGTCTGACTCAGTTCGAGCGCGGCGGCACCGCTGTCATTCCTGGTCTGGCGACCAGCTGGGACGTTTCCGATGACGGCCTGACGTATACCTTCCACCTGCGCGAAGGCGTCAAGTTCCACACCACGCCTTACTTCAAGCCGACTCGTGAGTTCAACGCCGACGACGTGCTGTTCACCTTTAATCGCATGATTAACAAGGATGACCCGTTCCGCAAAGCGTACCCGACCGAATTCCCGTACTTCACCGACATGGGGATGGACACCAACATCACCAAGATCGATAAAGTCGACGACAAGACTGTCAAGTTCACCCTTAAAGATGTAGACGCTGCGTTCATCCAGAACATGGCCATGAGCTTCGCCTCGATCCAGTCCGCCGAGTACGCAGCCCAGCTGCTCAAGGAAGGCAAGGCCGCCGACATCAACCAGAAGCCGGTCGGCACTGGTCCGTTCGTTTTCAAGAGCTATCAGAAAGACTCCAACATCCGTTACACCGGCAACAAGGACTACTGGAAGCCGGATGACGTGAAGATCGACAACCTGATCTTCGCTATCACTACCGACCCGTCGGTGCGCATCCAGAAGCTGAAGAAGAACGAGTGCCAGGTCACCCTGTTCCCTCGTCCGGCCGACCTGAAAGCGCTGCGCGAAGACAAAACCCTGAAGCTGCCTGACCAGGCTGGTTTCAACCTGGGTTACATCGCCTACAACGTGATGGACAAGGTCAAGGGCAGCAACGAGCCAAACCCGTTGGCCCAACTGAAAGTGCGTCAGGCACTGGACATGGCGGTCAACAAGCAACAGATCATCGACTCCGTGTACCAGGGCGCGGGCCAACTGGCCGTCAACGCCATGCCACCTACCCAATGGTCCTACGACACCACCATCAAAGATGCTCCGTACAACCCTGAGAAAGCCAAAGAGCTGCTCAAGGAAGCGGGCGTCAAAGAAGGCACCGAGATCGTTCTGTGGGCGATGCCGGTACAGCGTCCATACAACCCGAACGCCAAGCTGATGGCAGAAATGCTGCAGTCTGACTGGGCGAAGGTCGGCCTCAAGGTCAAGATCCAGAGCTACGAGTGGGGCGAGTACATCAAGCGCTCCAAAGGTGGCGAGAACCAGGCAATGCTGATTGGCTGGAGCGGTGACAATGGTGATCCGGACAACTGGCTGAACGTGCTGTTCGGCTGCGACTCGCTGGAAGGCAACAACTTCTCCAAGTGGTGCGACAAGAAGTTTGACGACATCGTCAAACAAGCCAAGCGTACTTCGGACCAAGGCAAGCGCACCGAGCTGTACAAACAAGCGCAACACGTCCTCAAAGACGCGGTGCCAATGACACCTATCGCTCACTCGACGGTGTTCCAACCCATGCGCGCCAATGTGCAGGACTTCAAGATCAGCCCGTTTGGCTTGAACTCCTTCTACGGCGTCAGCGTCAGCAAATAAGATCGGGTAACGGCGACGTTTCAGACGTCGCCGTTACTTTATCGACCGAGAATGCAGGAATTCGCCTACACCCAATTCGCCAGCTGACTACAGCTTAGCGCTAGGATGCGTCGACTTTTCCTACCAGTCTTTCAGGCTTTTACGCATTTACTGCCGAACCCACGGACCTCTACCGTCGGGATTCGACCAGCTCATGCGTGGGCCACCGGTTTGTTTGCTGCACGTCTTGGTTTGAGACCAGTGAAGCCTTCACGTCTACACACGTGACGCAGGCTCATTGTCATAACACTGAACAGAAGGGAGCGTCATGCGCCATACCTTGGTTTTATCTGCATTGCTGGGCACCGGCCTGTTGGCCGCCACGTCCATGAGCCACGCTGCCAACAACAGCCTGGTGTTCTGCTCCGAAGGCAGCCCCGCCGGCTTCGATACAGCGCAGTACACGACTGCGACTGACAACGACGCCGCCGAGCCGCTGTACAACCGACTGGCAGAGTTTGAAAAAGGCTCGACCAATGTCGTACCGGGCCTGGCCACGAGCTGGGATATTTCCGAGGACGGCCTCAAGTACACTTTTCACCTACGCCCAGGGGTGAAATTTCACACGACCAAGTACTTCACCCCAACCCGTGACTTCAATGCCGACGACGTGCTGTTCACGTTCAATCGCATGCTCGATCCGCAACAGCCATTCCGTAAGGCTTACCCGACAGAGTTTCCGTACTTCAACGGGATGAGCCTGAACAAGAACATTGCCAAGGTCGAAAAGACCGGGCCGCTGACCGTGGTCATGACGCTCAACAGCGTGGACGCCGCGTTCATCCAGAACATCGCCATGAGCTTCGCCGCCATCCTCTCCGCCGAGTACGCCGACAAGCTGCTGGCCGAAGGCAAGCCTAGCGATATCAACCAGAAGCCGATCGGCACTGGGCCGTTCGTGTTCAAGAGCTACCAGAAAGACTCGAACATCCGTTACACCGGCAACAAGCAATACTGGGCGCCTGAGCGGGTCAAACTCGACAATCTGATTTTCGCCATCAACACCGACGCCTCGGTGCGGGTGCAGAAACTCAAGGCCGACGAGTGCCAGATCACCCTGCATCCGCGCCCTGCCGATGTCACCGCGCTGAAGAACGACCCGAAACTGCAACTGATCGAGAAGCCCGGCTTCAACCTCGGCTACATCGCCTACAACGTTCGCCACAAGCCGTTCGACCAGCTCGAAGTGCGGCAGGCGCTGGACATGGCGGTGAACAAGCAAGGCATTCTCAACGCTGTTTATCAGGGCGCGGGTCAACTGGCGGTCAACGCCATGCCACCGACTCAGTGGTCCTACGACGACACCATCAAGGACGCCGCCTACAACCCGGAAAAAGCCAAGGAACTGCTCAAGGCTGCCGGCGTCAAGGAAGGCACCGAGATCACCCTGTGGGCCATGCCCGTCCAGCGTCCGTACAACCCCAACGCCAAGTTGATGGCTGAAATGCTCCAGGCTGACTGGGCGAAAATCGGTCTCAAGGTCAAGATTGTCAGCTATGAATGGGGCGAGTACATCAAGCGCACCAAGAATGGCGAGCACGACGTCAGCCTGATCGGCTGGACCGGTGACAATGGTGACCCGGACAACTGGCTCGGCACGCTGTACAGCTGCGACGCCATCGGCGGCAACAACTACTCCATGTGGTGTGATCCGGCTTACGACAAGCTGATCAAGCAGGCCAAGGTCGTAACCGACCGCGACCAGCGCACCGTGCTCTACAAACAGGCGCAGCAGTACCTCAAGCAGCAGGTACCGATCACGCCAGTCGCCCACTCGACGGTCAACCAGCCGTTGAGCGCCAAAATCGAAGGGTTCAAGGTCAGCCCCTTCGGTCGTAACGTGTTCTCGGGTGTCAGCATCGAAAAATAAAACCGTGTAGCTAGAACGCTGGGGGCGCATTGCGCCCTCACGCAAGCGTATTGCCGTAATTCGCCCACAGGGCCTGCAGCAAACGTTTGCGATGCGTGATTGAGTTCCAAACCAATAGCCGGATCACCCAAAAAAGACCGGCATAAAAAAAAGAAAGTAAGGAGCTTCACCCATGAAACTGAGCAGCACCGCAATATTGGCCTTGGCCATCAGCAGCGTAACCGCCACGGCTTACGCTGAAACCCAGAGCCAGGCGTTCACCCCGGTTACCGTGAAAGAAAAAAGCGCCCAGAGCGAAGCCACTGGTTTTGTTGAAGGCCAATCGCTGACCGGGACCACGCGCAACTGGTACGCCAACGAACAGCTGAAACGTGGCGGCAAGTTCCGTTACAGCAAAGACGGCGCGTTGCCGGAAACGGATCGTCGTATCAACTGGGTACAAGGCACGATCCTCAAGTACAACTCGGGCTTCACCGAAGGCACTGTCGGCTTCAGCACTGAAGTCGCCGCCTACAACGCCATTGCGCTGGAACGTGACCGCGAGAACCTGGCCGCCGGCAACGGTGGCGCACCGAAGACCGGGGCTTTCTCGGGCAACAACCGTACCCTGACCGAAAAGGGCGGTGACGCCGTAGGTCAGTGGAGCAAACTGGGCCTGGCCAACGTCAAGGCACGCGTTTCCAACTCCACCCTGACTGCCGGTCGCCAGAGCTACAGCAGCCCGCAAGTCGACACCATCGGCAACCGTGCCCTGCCTTCGAGCTTCCAGGGCGTGAGCTTGAATGTCGCTGAGCTGGAAAACCTGACCTTCGATTTCGCGACCTTTGACCGCGTGTCCCCGCGTATGGAACAAAGCGAGCAAAAATTCCGTGCCGAGTACGCCAACGGCCGTGTAGAAACCGATCACATCTACACCGGTGGCATCACCTACACCCCATTTGCCAGCCTGACCACCAGCCTTTGGGCCACCCAGGCTGAAGACATCTGGAACCAGTACTACTTCGGCGCCACCCACGTACTGGGTGACAGCCAGGTCCTGAGCCTGACCACCGGCCTGAACTACTACAAAACCCAGGAAGACGGCAAAGCGCTGATCGGCGACATCGACAACGATACTTACTCCCTGTCGTTCGGCCTGACCCATCAGGCCCACAGCCTGACCTTCTCGTATCAGGAAGTGAACGGTAACGAGTACTTCGACTACCTGCACGAAACCAACGGCATCTACCTGGCCAACTCCCTGCTGTCGGACTTCAACGGCCCGAACGAGAAATCCTTCCAGGTGGCCTACGGTCTGAACATGGCCGAATACGGCGTGCCTGGCCTGAAGTTCAACATCTACCAGGCTCGCGGCTGGGGTATCGACGGTACCCACTACACCGGCAACAAAGGTGTGGTCGACAAGGGCTACGACGGTATCCAGACGCAAGACGGTGAACATCATTACGAATACGGTATCGGTGCAACCTACGCCGTACAGAGCGGCCCTCTCAAAGCCACCACTATTCGTGGAACCTACACCGCTCACCGCGCCAGCGATAACCAGTCTGACGGCAGCATCAACGAGTTCCGCCTCGTGACCACCATCCCGTTCAACATTCTGTAATGCACCGGCCGAACGGCGCGTTCAGTGATGAATCGTCGTTCGGCTTTTATCCTTCAACCGATTGCAGAGGGTTCTTGATGAAAATGCTTCCCCTACGTGCGGCCATCGCGGCCGCCTTGCTGAGTGTCGCGGTGGGCGTATCGGCCAAGCCGCTGGTGGTTTGCACCGAAGCCAGCCCCGAAGGCTTCGACATGGTCCAGTACACGACTGCAGTCACCGCCGATGCGGTTGCTGAAACCATCTTCAATCGACTGGCGGATTTCAAGCCCGGCACCACTGATGTGATTCCGGCACTGGCCGAATCGTGGGACATCAGCGAAGACGGATTGAGCTACACGTTCCACCTGCGCAAGGGCGTCAAGTTCCACACCACCGAATATTTCAAGCCGACCCGCGACCTGAATGCCGACGACGTGGTCTGGAGCTTCCAGCGCCAGCTGGACCCGAATCATCCATGGCACAAACTGTCGAGCGTGGGCTTCCCGTACTTTGAAAGCATGGGCTTCAAGGAACTGCTGAAAAGCGTCGAGAAAGTCGACGACAACACGGTCAAGTTCACCCTGACCCGCCGTGAAGCGCCGTTCCTGGCCGACATTGCCATGGCCTTTTCGTCGATCTATTCCGCCGAATACGCCGATCAGTTGCTCAAGGCCAACAAGGCCGGCGACCTGAACAACAAGCCGGTCGGCACCGGCCCGTTCGTCTTCCAGCGCTACAACAAGGACGCCCAGGTTCGCTTCAAGGCCAACCCGGACTATTTCCGTGGCAAGCCACCGGCCGATGCACTAATCCTGGCCATCGCCACCGACAACAACGTGCGCCTGCAGAAACTCAAGGCCAACGAGTGCCAGGTCGCGCTGTATCCGAAACCGGATGACATCCCGAGCATCAAGAAAGACCCGAACCTGAAGGTCGACGAACTGAACGCCATGACCGTTTCGTACGTCGCCATGAACACCACCCACAAGTACTTGAGCGACGTGCGGGTACGCAAAGCCATCGACATCGCTTTCGACAAGGAAGCCTACGTCAACGCCCTGTTCGGCAAAGGCAACGCCACCGTGGCGGTCAATCCGTACCCGGACACCCTGCTGGGCTACAACCACAGCCTGAAAAACCCGGTTCGTGATCTGGACAAGGCCCGCGCCCTGCTCAAGGAAGCCGGTGTTCCGGAAGGCACCACCTTCACCCTGTTCACCCGTAACGGTGGCGGTCCGACCAACCCGAACCCGATGCTCGGCGCGCAGATGATGCAGGCTGACCTGGCCAAGGTCGGGATCAAGATCGACATCCGCGTGATGGAATGGGGCGAAATGCTCAAACGCGCGAAAAACGGTGAGCACGACATGGTTTCCGCAGGATGGGCGGGCGATAACGGCGACCCGGATAACTTCCTGACGCCTATGCTCAGTTGCGAAGCGGCCAAGAACGGCGAAAACTACGCACGCTGGTGCAATGACAAGTTCCAGGCACTGATCGACCAGGCTCGCGAAAAGACCGATCCGGCCGGACGTACTGCACTGTACGAACAGGCTCAGGTTATTTTTAACCAGGACCAGCCATGGATCAGCATGGCACACACTAGAATGTTCACCGCAATGCGCAACAACGTAGAGGGTTATCACATTAGCCCCCTCACCACGAATAACTTCGCCACCACCCAGGTGAAGTAAATAAGAAAACTCCCGGCAGCCTGATCCAGGCCTGCCGGGCACGCCTAACCGGCTGATGAGGTACACCACACGATGTTTAGTTTTATTGCCCGCCGACTGGGGTTACTGATCCCCACGTTCTTCGGCATCACCTTGCTGACTTTCGCGTTGATACGCATGATCCCTGGCGACCCCGTGGAAGTCATGATGGGAGAACGCAGGGTCGACCCCGAAATGCACGCTCAGGCAATGGAACGCCTAGGTCTGAACAAACCCCTGTATGCCCAGTACCTGGATTACATCGGCAAACTGGCCCAAGGCGATCTCGGGGAATCCCTGCGTACCCGTGAGAGCGTCTGGACCGAGTTCACCTCCCTCTTCCCCGCGACCCTGGAACTGTCCATGGCCGCGCTGTTGTTCGCCGGCATCCTGGGCCTCCTGGCCGGGGTGATTGCGGCACTCAAGCGAGGATCGCTGTTCGACCACGGGGTGATGGGCATCTCCCTCGCGGGATACTCGATGCCGATCTTCTGGTGGGGCCTGATCCTGATCATGTTCTTCTCGGTGTCCCTGGGCTGGACCCCGGTGTCCGGGCGGATCGACCTGCTCTACGACATCGAGCCGCGTACCGGCTTCATGCTGATCGATACGTTGCTGGCCGATGACGTCGGCGCGTTCTTCGATGCGCTGCATCACCTGATCCTGCCGGCCATCGTACTCGGTACGATCCCGCTGGCAGTGATCGCGCGGATGACCCGTTCGTCGATGCTCGAAGTGCTGCGTGAAGACTACATCCGTACCGCCCGCGCCAAAGGCCTGTCGCCATCGCGCGTGGTATTCGTCCACGGCCTGCGTAACGCGCTGATCCCGGTACTGACGGTGGTCGGCCTGCAAGTCGGTACCCTGCTGGCCGGCGCGGTCCTGACCGAAACCATCTTCTCCTGGCCGGGCATCGGCAAATGGCTGATCGAAGCCATTGGCGCCCGGGACTACCCGGTTGTGCAAAACGGCATCCTGTTAATCGCCTGCCTGGTGATTCTGGTCAACTTCGTAGTGGACATCCTCTACGGCTTTGCCAACCCACGCATCCGTCATCAGCGCTGAGGTCAATACCCATGAGCACTCCAACATCCTCAGTAGCCAACGCCGCGTCCGCCGTGGATCAAAGCCTGCTGTATCCGTCGCCGTACAAAGAATTCTGGCAAGCGTTTTCCAGGAACAAAGGCGCCGTCGCCGGCCTGATGTTCATGCTGCTGGTGATCTTCTGCGCCATCTTCGCCCCGTGGGTTGCCCCCCACGACCCGAGCGAGCAATACCGTGATTTCCTGCTGACCCCGCCAGCCTGGCTGGAAGGCGGGCAGATCCAGTTCCTGCTCGGTACCGATGAACTGGGTCGTGACCTGCTGTCGCGCCTGATCCAGGGTTCGCGCCTGTCGCTGCTGATCGGTTTGTCGTCGGTCGTCATGTCGTTGATCCCGGGGATTCTGCTGGGCCTGTTCGCCGGTTTCTTCCCGAAAGCGGTCGGTCCGACCATCATGCGTCTGATGGACATCATGCTGGCCCTGCCATCCCTGCTGCTGGCCGTGGCGATCGTCGCCATCCTCGGCCCTGGCCTGATCAACACCGTGATCGCCATCGCCGTGGTCTCCCTGCCGTCCTACGTTCGTCTGACCCGCGCCGCGGTGATGGGCGAACTGAACCGCGACTACGTGACCGCAGCGCGCCTGGCCGGTGCTGGCCTGCCACGCCTGATGTTCGTGACCGTGCTGCCGAACTGCATGGCACCACTGATCGTTCAGGCGACCCTGAGCTTCTCTTCGGCGATTCTCGATGCCGCCGCACTTGGCTTCCTCGGCCTTGGCGTACAACCGCCAACCCCTGAGTGGGGCACCATGCTGGCCTCGGCCCGCGACTACATCGAACGCGCCTGGTGGGTAGTCAGTCTGCCTGGTTTGACCATTTTGCTCAGCGTGCTGGCAATCAACTTGATGGGTGACGGCCTGCGCGATGCGCTGGACCCGAAACTCAAGAACGCCGCCTGAGGAGATTCCAATGTCACTGCTAGAAATCAAGAATCTCAACGTTCGTTTCGGCGACAAGAACGCAACGCCCGTGGTCGATGGTCTCGACCTGAAAGTGGACAAAGGCGAAGTGCTGGCCATCGTTGGCGAATCGGGCTCGGGTAAATCCGTGACCATGATGGCGCTGATGGGGCTGATCGAGCATCCCGGCATCGTCACCGCCGACTCGCTCAGCTTTGACGGCAAGGACATGCTCAAGCTGAGCAACCGTCAGCGTCGGCAAATCGTCGGCAAAGACCTGTCGATGGTGTTCCAGGACCCGATGACCGCGCTGAACCCGAGCTACACCGTGGGTTTTCAGATCGAAGAAGTGCTGCGCCTGCACCTGAAAATGTCCGGCAAGGCCGCGCGCAAACGCGCCATCGAACTGCTGGAAAAAGTTGAGATCCCGGGCGCGGCCAGCCGCATGGATGCCTACCCGCATCAACTGTCCGGCGGCATGAGTCAGCGTGTGGCCATTGCCATGGCGATTGCCGGCGAGCCGAAACTGCTGATTGCCGACGAACCAACCACGGCCCTCGACGTAACGATTCAGGCGCAGATCATGGACCTGCTGCTGGCGTTGCAGAAAGAGCAGAACATGGGCCTAGTGCTGATCACCCACGACCTCGCGGTCGTGGCTGAAACCGCCCAGCGTGTGTGCGTGATGTACGCCGGCCAAGCCGTAGAAGTCGGCCAGGTACCGCAACTGTTCGACATCCCGGCGCACCCGTACAGCGAAGCGCTGCTCAAGGCCATTCCGGAACACAGCCTGGGGGCCTCGCGCCTGTCGACCCTGCCGGGCATCGTCCCCGGTCGCTATGACCGTCCGCAGGGTTGCCTGCTGTCGCCGCGCTGCCCATACGTGCAGGACAACTGCCGCACCCAGCGTCCAGCCCTTGACCCGAAAAGCAACAGCCTCGCCCGCTGCTTCTACCCGCTGAACCAGGAGGTGGCGTAATGGCCGTCGTACTTACCGCCCGCGACCTGACCCGTCACTACGAAGTGTCCCGCGGCATGTTCAAGGGTCACGCCACCGTTCGCGCCCTCAACGGTGTGTCGTTCGAGCTGGAAGCCGGCAAGACCCTCGCCGTCGTAGGTGAGTCGGGTTGCGGCAAATCTACCCTGGCCCGCGCCCTGACCCTGATCGAAGAGCCGTCTTCGGGCTCCTTGAAAATCGCCGGCCAGGAAGTCGCCGGCGCCGACAAGGCCCAGCGCAAGCAATTGCGCAAAGACGTGCAGATGGTGTTCCAGAGCCCGTACGCGTCGTTGAACCCGCGGCAGAAAATCGGTGATCAACTGGCCGAGCCGCTGCTGATCAACACCAACCTGTCGGCCACCGAACGTCGCGAGAAAGTCCAGGCGATGATGAAGCAGGTGGGCTTGCGTCCTGAGCACTACCAGCGTTATCCGCACATGTTCTCCGGCGGTCAGCGTCAGCGTATCGCCCTGGCACGCGCCATGATGCTGCAACCGAAAGTGCTGGTGGCGGACGAACCGACCTCTGCGCTGGACGTGTCGATCCAGGCGCAGGTACTGAACCTGTTCATGGATTTGCAGCAGGAGTTCAACACCGCCTACGTGTTCATCTCCCACAACCTGGCGGTAGTGCGCCATGTGGCTGACCATGTGATGGTGATGTACCTCGGCCGTCCGGTGGAAATGGGTCCGAAGGAGGACATCTACACCCGTCCTCTGCACCCTTACACCCAGGCACTGTTGTCGGCGACACCGACCATTCACCCGGATCCGGACAAGCCGAAAATCAAGATCGTCGGCGAACTGCCCAACCCGCTGAACCCGCCGCCTGGCTGCGCTTTCCACAAGCGCTGCCCGTATGCTACCGAGCGTTGCAGTACTGAAGAGCCGGCCCTGCGCCTGCTCGACAGCCGCCAAGTGGCTTGCCACTACGCCGAGCAGTTCGTGCACGGCGCGGCGTAAAAACTGTGGGAGCCAGCCTGCTGGCGATAGCGGTATACCGGTCAACATTTCTGTTTACCGGCACACCGCAATCGATAGCAGGCTAGCTCCCACAGGGGTTGTGTTGATCGAACCCCTTCCACTTCAAGTGGAAGGGGTTTTATTTTGTCTGCGATTTAGGTCTGGCTGTCGCCTTCGTCAGCGTCATCGGAGTCCGGATCATCGGTCATCGAGTCATCGTCACCCTCGCTACCTCCCTGCCCCTTGTCGCCCGGCTCCGACTCAGACTTGGCGATCATCAACTCGCCGTGAGCCCCCTGCCCACTCGAGGCCTGGGTCTCGTGTTCTTCGCACTCAGCCCAGACCGCCGAGCTGCCGAGCGCCAGCATCACCAATACCTTCATCATCAATAAAATGCGTAGCAATCTGTTCATGAGCGAATCCATCCTGTCGAAGAGTGCCTGTCTGGCGCCGATTGAAATCTAGTTCCGATCAGCAGGGTTCTCCAGATAGGACGTTAATGATGAGAGGGAAATGCAATGGATGTAGAGACTGGTTTTGAATAAGCGTTATGCCGAAAAGATCAAAAAAAAAGCGAAGCCCGAAAGCTTCGCTTTTTCCCTGCCTGAACACCTAATGCTTAATGATGCTCACGCGTCGCACGGAATTTCACGTCCGGCCAGCGCTCTTCCATCAGCGCCAGGTTGACCCGCGTAGGCGCGAGGTAGGTCAGGTGACCGCCGCCGTCCAGCGCGAGGTTTTCCACGGCCTTGTTGGAGAATTCTTCAAGCTTCTTCTTGTCGCTGCATTCGATCCAGCGTGCCGAGTACACGGTGATCGGCTCGTAGGAGCACTCGACCTTGTATTCCTCTTTCAAACGGCTGGCGACCACATCGAACTGCAGCACACCGACGGCGCCGAGGATGATGTCGTTGCTGCGCTCCGGGAAGAACACCTGGGTCGCGCCTTCTTCGGCCAGTTGTTGCAGGCCCTGGCGCAGTTGCTTGGATTTCAGCGGGTCTTTCAGGCGTACGCGGCGGAACAGTTCCGGAGCGAAGTGCGGGATACCGGTGAAGCCCAGGACTTCGCCTTCGCTGAAGGTGTCGCCGATCTGGATGGTGCCGTGGTTGTGCAGGCCGATGATGTCGCCGGCGTAAGCTTCTTCCAGTTGCTCACGCTCGGAGGAGAAGAACGTCAGGGCGTCGCCGATGCGCACATCCTTGCCGGTGCGCACGTGGCGCATCTTCATGCCCTTTTCGTACTTGCCGGAGCAAATGCGCATGAAGGCGATGCGGTCGCGGTGTTTCGGGTCCATGTTCGCCTGGATCTTGAAGATGAAGCCCGAGAACTTCTCTTCCACCGGCTCTACGGTGCGCTCGTTGGCGACACGGGCCAGCGGGCGTGGCGCCCAATCGACCACAGCGTCAAGCACGTGGTCGACACCGAAGTTACCCAGCGCGGTACCGAAGAACACCGGGGTCAGCTGACCGTCGAGGAACTCCTGCTGGTTGAACTCGTGGCAGGCACCCTGCACCAGTTCCAGCTGTTCGATGAAGCGCTCGTACTCGTCGCCCAGGTGCGCGCGCGCTTCGTCAGAGTCAAGCTTCTCGATGATCTTGGTTTCGGTGCGCTCATGACCATGACCGGCGGTGTAGACGATGATGTAGTCGTCGGCGAGGTGGTACACGCCCTTGAAGTCGCGGTAGCAGCCGATCGGCCAGGTGATCGGCGCGGCTTTGATCTTCAGGACCGCTTCGATCTCGTCGAGCAGTTCGATCGGGTCGCGGATGTCACGGTCGAGTTTGTTGATGAAGCTGACGATCGGCGTGTCACGCAGGCGGCAGACGTCCATCAGCGCGATGGTCCGGGGCTCTACACCTTTACCGCCGTCGAGCACCATCAACGCCGAGTCCACCGCCGTCAGGGTGCGATAGGTATCTTCGGAGAAGTCTTCGTGGCCCGGGGTGTCGAGCAGGTTGATCATGTGCTCGCGATACGGGAACTGCATGACCGACGTGGTAATGGAAATACCACGCTGCTTTTCCATTTCCATCCAGTCGGAGGTGGCATGGCGGTCGGATTTACGAGATTTCACCGTGCCGGCCACCGCAATCGCCTTGCCCATCAGCAAGAGCTTTTCGGTGATGGTGGTTTTACCGGCATCGGGGTGGGAAATAATGGCGAAAGTGCGGCGTTTCGCGACTTCGGCGGCCTGTTTGGTCATGGGAAATCGCCTGGCAGGTGATTCAAAAAAGGGCGCAGATTATAGCCCAAGTTGATCCAAGAACCGAACCGTTGAGCACATTCGGGGTGGCCAAATGCTGCCGCAGATGGGAACCTTTTAAAGCACGGAGACGTCCACTCCCCCGTAACGACCACTCGTCGGGGGCCAGAAATTCCGCAATTCGGCCTGACGAGGCTGTGCTCATGGCTCGATTGCATGCCGTTTTAGCGGCGTGTTCGAGCTGCTTCTCGCGAACATCTGATCCCGGCAGCCAGGCATGGCATGCCACACGGGACTGCGTTCGCCGACTGAAAAAAGGAGTCCGCCTGTGGCTATCCACTATGGCAAAGGGCTGATAGGAGGCGCGCTGGTAATCGCCCTTCTGGCCCTGCTGATCAACTGGATCGGCATCAACACGATCGAACACTACCGCGACGATTTATTGTTTTACCTGCAAGCTCATTTGATTCTCGTCCTCGCGTCCATGCTGGCCGCTCTCGTCGTGGGTATCCCTGCCGGCATCTTCCTCAGCCGCCCGAGCATGATCGGCCGTGCCGAGCGCTTCATGCAGTTCTTCAATATCGGTAACACCGTCCCCCCCCTCGCCGTGCTGGCCATCGCCCTCGGCATCCTCGGCATCGGCAGTGGTCCGGCCATCTTCGCGCTCTTCCTCGCCTCGTTGCTGCCTATCGTGCGCAACACCTACGAAGGCCTGAAAAACGTCCAAGGTTCGCTCAAGGAAGCCGCTGTCGGGATCGGCATGACCCCCGCGCAAGTGCTGTGGCGTGTCGAACTGCCAAACGCCGTGCCGATCATCATCGGTGGTGTGCGCGTGGCGCTGGCGATCAATGTCGGGACTGCGCCGCTGGCATTCCTGATTGGCGCCAACAGTCTTGGCAGCCTGATCTTCCCCGGCATCGCCCTGAACAATCAGCCGCAATTGCTGCTCGGCGCCGCGTGTACCGCGCTGCTGGCCTTGTTGCTCGATGGTCTGGTGACACTCGCCAGCCGTCTCTGGCTCGAACGCGGCTTGCGCCCGTCTTAAGCCTCGGCAAAGGAATCGTCATGAAAACATCAAGCTTTTTACTGGGCTGCATCCTGCTGTTCGCCGGATTGGCCCAAGCCGCCGAAAAACCGGTGATCCGCATCGGCGCCCGAGTGTTCACCGAGCAAACCCTGTTGGCCGAGATCACCTCGCAATACCTGCGTACCAAGGGTTACGAGGTGCAAGTGACCGGCGGCCTGGGCAGCAATCTGGCCCGCAGCGCCCACGAAAGCGGCCAGTTGGACATGCTCTGGGAATACACCGGTGTATCGCTGGTGGCCTACAACCATGTCACCGAAAAACTCGACAGCGAACAGTCCTACGCCCGAGTGAAAGAACTTGACGCGAAAAAAGGCCTGGTCTGGCTGACACCGTCGAAATTCAGCAACACCTACGCACTCGCGCTGCCAAAAAACGTTGCGGACGAATACCCGCAGATCAACAGCATCAGCGATCTGAACACGGTGCTGCGCAAGGAAGCCAAGACCAACAATCTGGTGGCGCTGGACACCGAGTTCGCCAACCGTTCGGACGGTCTTGACGGCATGGTCAAGCTCTACGACATGAACCTGACCCGCAAGAACATCCGTCAGATGGACGCCGGCCTGGTCTACACCGCGCTGCGTAATGGCCAGGTGTTTGCCGGTCTGGTCTACACCACAGACGGGCGCCTCAACGCCTTCAAGCTCAAGTTGCTGGAAGACGACAAGCATTACTTCCCCGACTACACCGCCGCTCCGGTGGTGCGTCAGGCCTACCTTGATGCGCATCCGCAACTGGCCGCACAGCTCAAGCCACTGGCTGAACTGTTCGACGACAACACCATGCGCGAGCTCAACGCGCGGGTCGACGTCGAGCATCAAAGCCCTTCAGCCGTTGCCGCCGATTTCCTGCGCCAACACCCACTGAACTGAATAGGAAAAGTCATGGAATTTATCAACGCCTTTTCCCATCTCGACTGGCAACAGGTGATTCACTTGACCTGGCAGCACATTACGCTCGTCGGGATCGCCGTGACCCTGGCGATTCTGGTCGGGGTGCCGCTGGGCATCCTGATGACCCGCTTCCCGAGCCTCGCCGGTCCCCTGCAGGCCAGTGCCACGGTGTTGCTGACCGTGCCGTCGATTGCCCTGTTCGGCCTGCTGCTGCCGTTCTACTCCAAGTTCGGCCAGGGCCTCGGTCCGATGCCGGCGATCACCGCCGTGTTTCTGTATTCGCTGCTGCCGATCATGCGCAACACCTACCTGGCGCTGACCGGTGTCGAACCGGGCATTCGTGAAGCCGCGCGTGGGATCGGCATGACCTTCGGCCAGCGCCTGCGCATGGTTGAACTGCCGATTGCGGTGCCGGTGATCCTCGCCGGTGTGCGCACCGCCGTGGTGATGAACATCGGCGTCATGACCATCGCCGCCACCATCGGCGCCGGTGGCCTGGGCGTACTCATCCTCGCTTCCATCAGCCGCAGCGACATGTCGATGCTGATCGTCGGTGCCGTGCTGGTCAGCTTGCTGGCCATCTTCGCCGACCTGCTTCTGCAATGGCTGCAACGTTCGCTGACTCCAAAAGGATTACTCAAATGATCGAACTTCAAAACCTCAGCAAGACCTTCCAAAGCAACGGCAAAGACGTCAAAGCCGTGGACTCGGTGAGCCTGACCGTCAATGAAGGCGAAATCTGCGTGTTCCTCGGGCCATCGGGTTGCGGCAAAAGCACCACGCTGAAAATGATCAACCGCCTGATCAAGCCGACCTCGGGCAAGATCCTGATCAACGGTGAAGACACCACCGGTCTCGACGAAGTGACCCTGCGGCGCAACATTGGCTACGTGATCCAGCAGATCGGTCTGTTCCCGAACATGACCATCGAAGAGAACATCGTGGTCGTGCCGAAACTGCTCGGTTGGGACAAACAGAAATGCCACGACCGCGCCCGCGAGTTGATGAGCATGATCAAGCTCGAACCCAAGCAATACCTGCATCGTTATCCACGGGAATTGTCCGGCGGCCAGCAACAACGGATCGGCGTGATCCGCGCGCTGGCGGCCGATGCGCCGCTGCTGTTGATGGACGAACCCTTCGGTGCGGTCGACCCGATCAACCGCGAGATGATCCAGAACGAGTTCTTCGAAATGCAGCGGGCGCTGAACAAGACCGTGATCATGGTCAGCCACGACATCGACGAAGCCATCAAGCTGGGCGACAAGATCGCGATCTTCCGCGCCGGCAAGCTGTTGCAGATCGATCACCCGGACACGCTGCTCGCCCATCCAGCGGATGAGTTTGTCAGCAACTTCGTCGGCCAGGACAGCACGCTCAAGCGCTTGTTGCTGGTCAAAGCCGAAGACGCGGCGGACAACGCGCCATCCGTCAGCCCGGAAACACCGGTGGCCGAAGCGCTGGAGTTGATGGATGAGCACGACCGCCGCTACGTGGTGGTGACCTGCACCGAGAACAAGGCGCTGGGCTACGTACGCCGCCGCGACCTGCACCGTCAGACCGGCACCTGCGGGCAATACCTGCGCGAGTTCAATGCCACGGCCGCCTACGACGAGCATTTGCGCATCCTGTTGTCGCGCATGTACGAGTTCAATCGTGCGTGGTTGCCGGTGATGGATGCCGAGCGGGTGTTCCTTGGGGAAGTGACCCAGGAATCGATTGCCGAGTATTTGAGCTCGGGCAAGTCCCGTGGCGGCAAGACCAGTATCGTTTCGCCAGCTGAGACTGCCATCGCCTGACCTGACCCTGTGGCGAGGGAGCTTGCTCCCGCTCGGTTGCGCAGCAGCCGCAAATTCGGGGCCGCTGCGCGGCCCAGCGGGAGCAAGCTCCCTCGCCACAAAGGCAATACAAATCCCGCCAAAACTCTCCATCCGGGGAACATCACACTGTCATGCAGGTCGGTTACATCAGTAGCTGTCAGGGACCGCACGACGGAAGCGTGCAAAAACGCGACATTTTTTGTTGATCTCAAGCCCCTCACGCCCTAAAGTTCGCGCCGAACGTCCATGCTGGAAACGATCCATCCGGCTCAAGTACTGACGACGAGACAGCAAGGCCAAGGGAAAGCAGCGCTTCCCATGGCCTTTTTGCTTTCGGCGACATGCCTTGGGAAGTAGGCGAACCAAAGTGGGGATACGGAGGACGTTCATTTGCACCCATTGATTAATTTAGTTTGCCAGTAGGAGTTCCCAGCATGTCGATCCAGGTCGAAGACTATTTCGCGCGCGAAACCTTTCAGAAAATGAAGGCGTTCGCCGACAAGCAAGAAACCCCGTTCGTGGTGATCGACACCGCGATGATCAGCCAGGCCTATGACGACCTGCGCGCCGGTTTCGAATTCGCCAAGGTCTACTACGCGGTCAAGGCCAACCCGGCCGTGGAAATCATCGACCTGCTCAAAGAGAAAGGCTCGAGCTTCGACATCGCCTCGATCTACGAGCTGGACAAAGTGCTGAGCCGCGGCGTCAGCGCCGACCAGATCAGCTACGGCAACACCATCAAGAAATCCAAGGACATCCGCTACTTCTACGAGAAGGGCGTGCGCCTGTTCGCCACCGACTCCGAAGCCGACTTGCGCAACATCGCCAAGGCTGCACCGGGTTCGAAAGTCTACGTACGCATCCTGACCGAAGGCTCGACCACTGCCGACTGGCCGTTGTCGCGCAAATTCGGTTGCCAGACCGACATGGCCATGGACCTGCTGATCCTCGCCCGTGACCTGGGCCTGGTGCCTTACGGCATCTCGTTCCACGTGGGTTCGCAGCAGCGCGACATCAGCGTCTGGGACGCGGCGATCGCCAAGGTCAAAGTAATTTTCGAACGTCTGAAAGAAGAAGACGGCATTCACCTGAAGCTGATCAACATGGGCGGCGGCTTCCCGGCCAACTACATCACCCGCACCAACAGCCTGGAAACCTACGCTGAAGAAATCATCCGCTTCCTCAAGGAAGACTTCGGTGACGATCTGCCGGAAATCATCCTCGAGCCGGGCCGTTCGCTAATCGCCAACGCCGGCATCCTGGTCAGCGAAGTGGTGCTGGTCGCGCGTAAATCCCGTACCGCCGTCGAGCGTTGGGTGTACACGGATGTGGGCAAGTTCTCCGGCCTGATCGAAACCATGGACGAAGCCATCAAGTTCCCGATCTGGACCGAGAAGAAAGGCGAGATGGAAGAAGTCGTGATCGCCGGCCCGACCTGCGACAGCGCCGACATCATGTACGAAAACTACAAGTACGGCCTGCCGCTGAACCTGGCCATCGGTGATCGCCTGTACTGGCTGTCGACCGGTGCGTACACCACCAGCTACAGCGCCGTCGAGTTCAATGGCTTCCCGCCGCTGAAGTCGTTCTACGTGTAATTACGTCACGCAGAAATCAAAAAGCCCATGACGCGTCATGGGCTTTTTTGTGGGTGTTCTGCAGGAGCCGGCTTGCTGGCGATTAACGTCTGATTAACCGCGGTGCCTGGATCGCCAGCAAGCCGGCTCCTACAGAGGTGTGAATACTTGTTCGAGTTCGGCGAGGCGTTGGGCGTACGCCGGTGCCAACGCGCGAATTTGCGGATCGGTTGCGTTTAACAACGCTTTACTCGCGACCCGCAGGAAATTCAGATTGCCGCCGGTCAGCGCCCTGCGCAGCCATTGCAATGCCTCGTCGATATTCCCTTGATCAGCCAATACAGCTGCAAAGCTGAACTGTCCGCGAAAATCCCCGCCCTCGGCCGAGCGTCGATACCAGTCATGCGCGGCTTTCAAATCCTTCGGGCAGACCTGTCCCTCTTCCAGATATCGCCCCAGCAGGTTCATCGATTTCGCATGGCCCAGTTCAGCCGCGCGGCGATAAAGATTCAGCGCTTGCAACTGATCCTCAACCACCCCACGCCCGGTCGCCAGCAGGTTGGCGAAGTTATACATCGCCCAATCCAGCCCGGCTTCAGCAGCCTGACGATAGTGCACGGCGGCAACAGCGGCATCCGCTGGGCATCCCCAACCATGCTCATGACAACGGCCGAGCATGTTGCGCGCCATCAAATGCCCGCGCCGGGCGGCGATGTCGAACCAGCGCACGGCCAGCGGCTGATCCTGAGCGATGCCCTGCCCGTCCAGCAGAATCTGCCCGAGCAGCGCCTGGGCATCGAGGACGTCTTCACGGGCGGCCATCAGAATGGCCTGGGCGGCACGGGCCGGGCTTTCTTCGAGCATGGATTTAAGCGCATCACCGTCGAGGACTTCCTCACGACGCAATTGAAAACTCATACCTCGACCCAGCGGCGCAACAGGTTGTGATAAGTGCCGGTCAGGCGGATCAGCGACGGGTGATCGGGCACATCCTGGGTCAGTTGCCGGATCGCCCCGTCCATCTCGAACAGCAGCGCCCGCTGACTGTCTTCACGCACCAGGCTCTGCGTCCAGAAGAACGAGGCATAGCGCGTGCCGCGAGTTACCGCGTTGACCTTGTGCAGGCTGGTGCCTGGGTACAAGACCATATCGCCGGCGGGCAACTTCACACGCTGGGTGCCGTAGGTGTCCTGGATTTCCAGCTCGCCGCCGTCGTAATCCTCGGGCTCGCTGAAGAACAGCGTGGCCGACAGGTCAGTGCGCACCCGTTCAATGCTGCCCTTGGGCTGGCGCACGGCGTTGTCGATGTGGAAATCGAAACTGCCACCGGCCGTGTAACAGTTCAGCAACGGAGGAAACACCTTGTGCGGCAATGCCGCTGACATGAACAGCGGATTCTTCCACAGCCGTTCGAGCATGGCCGCGCCAATTTCCTTGGCCAGCGGATGGCCTTCCGGCAACTGCAAATTGTGCTTGGCCTTGGCCGATTGATAACCGGCGGTGATCTTGCCGTCGGCCCAATCAGCCTGTTCCAGAGCCTCGCGAATGCGCTGCACTTCTTCTTTTTCGAACAGGCCGGGAATGTGCAGCAACATGGTGAAGACACCTGGAGGCAAAAGGATGGCAATGATATTGATTCTTATTGCCCATGTAAAACCCGCCAGACGAACGAAACAGTAAAAACCGTAAGGCTAAATTGTAAAGAATGTAAATTCAGTGCGAATAGTAATGTTTCGCAATTGATACGAATACGTGTTTACCCTATATTCCGCCGCCTCAAATCCTTGGGGAGGGGAATAAAAATGTCACGTCAACAAGCACAATTACCCGTCAGTTCACCGCGTTTGCTCGCTTCTGCAATTGGCGTGGCGATCACTGCCGGCTCCGCTGGCCACATGGTTTTCGCGGCTGAAAAGACCGACGAGAAAGCGCCGGGCAACACGATCTCCCTCGGTGCCACCGCCATTACCGGTGAAGCCCAGGACGAGACGACCTACAACGTCGAAAAAGCGTCCTCTCCCAAGTACACCGCACCGCTGGTCGACACCCCACGCTCGGTTACGGTCATCCCGCAACAAGTCCTCAAGGACACCGGCGCCCTGAACATGCAGGATGCGCTGCGCACCGTTCCAGGCATCACCTTCGGTGCCGGTGAAGGCGGCAACCCGCAGGGCGACCGTCCGTTCATTCGCGGTTTCGATGCCCAGGGCGACACGTACCTCGACGGCGTGCGCGACACCGGTTCGCAGAGCCGCGAGATCTTCGCCGTAGAATCGATCGAAGTCAGCAAAGGCCCGAACTCGGCCATCGGCGGCCGTGGCGCGGCTGGCGGCAGCATCAACCTGGTGAGCAAGAAAGCGCACCTGGGCAACTCGTTCGACGGTGGTTTCACCTGGGGTTCCGACCAGACCCAGCGTTACACCATGGACGGCAACTATCAGTTTTCCGACACCGTCGCCGGCCGTCTGAACCTGATGAGCCACGAAAGCAACGTCGCCGGCCGTGACAGCGTCGATTACGACCGCTGGGGCGTGGCACCGTCGCTGGCCTTCGGCCTGGGCACCGACACCCGGGTCAACCTCGACTACTACCATCTCGAAAGCAACGACACGCCGGACTCGGGCATTCCCTACTCGATCCCGACCGCTGGCTCCGCTGCCCGTACCAAGTCCAACCCGGACAAGCCTGAGGATGGCGGCGACAGCAGCAACTTCTATGGTCTCGACGGCCGCGACTTCCGCAAGGGCCGCACCGACACCGCGACCATCTCCATCGAGCACGACCTGAACGACGCGTTGACCGTGAAGAACACCCTGCGTCACGGCTCCAGCATGCAGGACTACATCCTGACCCAGCCGGACGACAGCAAGGGCAACGTCAACAATGGCAGCGTATGGCGCCGGGCCAACACCCGCGTCAGCAACACCGAGACCACCACCAACCAGACCGACCTGTTTGGTGACGTGTACATCGCCGGCTTCAAGAACAGCTTCGCCACCGGTATCGAGTTGAGTCGCGAGGAAAGCCAGAAATCCTCGTACAACGTCAACACCGACACCACGCCGCTGACCCCAACGACCCCGACCAATCCATCGGGCACCAACTGCTCGCCTGCACTGATCGGCGCTGCGAGCAATTACAACTGCACCTCGCTGTCCAACCCGAACCCGGGCGACCCATGGAACGGCGCCATCTCGCGCAACTATGCCGGCACCGACACCACGGGTAAAACCTACGCGCTCTACGTGTTCGACACCCTGACGCTGTCCGAGCAGTGGCTGGTGAACATGGGCCTGCGCTACGACCATTTCGACACCGACTACAAAACCTACAACGCGGCCGGCACCACCACCGCCAAAGGCGATGATGTCAGCGAGTTCGTGACCGGTCAGTTCGGCGTGGTCTACAAGCCGGCAGAAAACGGCAGCATCTATGCGTCCTACGCAACCTCGGCAACGCCACCGGGCGCTACCCTCGGCGAAGGCCAGGACGGCAACCCGCTGGGCGGCACCCCGGATCGCAGCGGCAACTTGTTGAGCAGCGACATGGAGCCGGAAACCACCAAGAACTACGAAATCGGCACCAAGTGGGATCTGTTGAATGATCGTCTGTCGTTGACGGCAGACATCTTCCGCACCGAGAAAGACAACGCTCGCGTGCAAACCAACACCACCACTTACGAAAACGTCGGTAAAACCCGCGTTCAAGGTTTCGAACTGTCGGCCACCGGCAAGCTCACCGACCAATGGCAGGTGTTCGCCGGTTACGCCTACATGGACAGCGAACAGGTGGATGGCGGCGACTTGCCGGCCAACCGAGCCAACAATGGCAACGAACTGCCGAACACCCCGAAGAACAGCGCCAGCCTGTGGACGACCTACCAGGTCACACCGAAGCTGACCATCGGCGGCGGCGCGTTCTATGTCGACGACGTCTTCGGCAGCGCGGCCAACACCACCATGGTTGATTCCTACGTTCGCTACGATGCAATGGCCGCCTACAAGCTGACCAAAAACATCGACCTGCAATTGAACGTGCAGAACCTGACCGACGAAACCTATTACGACAAGGCCTTCTCGACTCACTTTGCCAACCAGGCGGCGGGCCGTACTGCTTTGCTGAGCACCAACTTCCACTTCTGATTGCACAACAGCGCAATCCCTGTGGGAGCGAGCTTGCTCGCGATGGGGCCATAACATTCAACATGTAGGTTGACTGTAAGGCCGCCATCGCGAGCAAGCTCGCTCCCACAGCTTTTGTGTGTAAAAGGAATGTTTCTCGACAACCCACGGCATAATGCGCGCCGTGATGACCATTTTTGAACGAACAAGGCGAGCGACGTGTTGAAGAAAACCCTGTTCCAGTTGCACTGGTTTTTTGGCATCAGCGCCGGACTGGTCCTGGCCCTGATGGGCATCACCGGGGCGACGGTGTCGTTTCAGGATGAGATCCTGTACGCGTTGAACCCGTCTGTGTTGCAGGTGCAGAAACAGGTCGCCGGGGTGCTGCCGCCTGCTGAACTGGTAGAAAAAATCGAAGCGGCCACGAGCCTGAAAGTTGCGATGCTCTCGGTCGACATCGACAGCGACATCGCCGCAAAAGCCTTCTTCACCCCGGCACCGGGTGAGCGTCGCGGCCCCATGCGTTTCTTCGACCCGTACACCGGCGAACTGTTGGGTAACGCTAGCGGCCAGCAATTCTTCGGCCTGATGCTGCAACTGCACCGCTTCCTCGCCATGGGCGATACCGGTCGGCAAATCACCGGCGCCTGCACCCTGATCCTGGTGTTCTTCTGCCTGTCCGGCCTCTATCTGCGCTGGCCGCGCCAATGGAAAAGCTGGCGCGCCTGGCTGACCCTCGACTGGAAGAAAAAAGGTCGCAGCTTCAACTGGGACCTGCACTCGGTCGCCGGAACCTGGTGCCTGGTGTTTTATCTCTTGTCGGCGCTGACCGGGTTGTCCTGGTCCTACGAGTGGTACAACAAGGGCCTGAACCAATTGCTCTCCGACTCACCGCAGAACGAACGCGTTCGCGGTGGTCGCGGCCCGGCCCCAAGCGGCCCGGCGCCAACGGCCGATTACTCGGCCATGTGGAGCAGCATCTACAGCGCGGCCGGTCCCGGCCTGAGTTTCTATAACACCCGCATGCCTCCGGTGGCCGGACAACCGGCGACCGTTTTCTACCTGCTCAAAGACTCGCCCCACGACCGGGCTCTGAACCAGATCACCCTCGATCCGGTCACCGGTGTGATCAAGCGTCACGACCGCTACAGCGACAAGAGCTTCAAGGCGCAGTTGCTGACCAGCATCTACGCGCTGCACGTCGGCAGTTACTTTGGCATCGGCGGGCGAATCATCCTGACGATCACCGCGCTGACCATGCCGCTGTTCTTCATCACGGGCTGGATGTTGTACCTCGATCGTCGACGCAAGAAACGCCAGATCAAGGACGCCCGCAAAGGCCTCGCGCAACCGGGCAGCGACGCGTCGGCATGGCTGATCGGTTTCGCCAGTCAGAGCGGCTTTGCCGAGCAACTGGCGTGGCAAACCGCCGGCCAATTGCAGGCTGCCGGCCTGCCGGTCAAGGTCCAGCCGCTGGCGGATGTCAGCGAGCAGGACCTGCGTGACTCGAGCAACGCGCTGTTCGTGGTCAGCACCTTCGGCGACGGCGAAGCGCCAGACAGCGCCCGCGGTTTTGAACGCAAGCTACTGGGCCGCAGCTTGAGCCTGGAAAGCATGAACTACGCCGTCCTCGGTCTCGGTGACCGCCAATATCAACACTTCTGTGGTTTCGCCCGGCGCCTGCACAACTGGCTCGGTGAACACGGCGGCAAGACCCTGTTCGCCCCTGTGGAGGTCGACAGCGGCGACCCTTACGCCTTGCGTCACTGGCAGCAGCAACTTGGCCTGTTGACCGGTCAGGCGCCGGTGGACACCTGGCAAGCACCGAGCTACGACAACTGGACCCTGACCCGCCGCGAGCAGCTCAACCCGGACAGCAGCGGTTCGCCCGTCTATTTGCTTGGCCTGACCGCGCCCACCAGTAGCAGTTGGCTGGCCGGTGACCTGGTGGAAGTGTTGCCGCGCAACTGCCCTTGGGCGATCGAGCACTTCCTCGATGGCCTGGGGATCGACGGTCGCGCCACGATTGAACACGAAGGTCTCTCGCAACCTCTGGAGCAAGCCCTCGCCAGCCGTCAACTGCCGGAAAACCGCAGCCACCTGGTGGGCCTGCACGCACAAGCCTTGGTCGATGCCCTCGTGCCGCTGGCCATGCGCGAATACTCGATTGCTTCGATTGCGGCCGACGGCATTCTGGAATTGATCGTGCGCCAGGAACTGCATGCCGATGGCAGCCTCGGCGTCGGTTCCGGCTGGCTCACCGAACACGCGCCGGTTGGCGGCAGCATCAGCCTGCGGGTCCGTCGCAACAGCGGCTTCCATCTGCCGGACGAACCGGTGCCAATGATTCTGCTCGGCAACGGCACCGGTCTGGCCGGATTGCGCAGCTTGCTCAAGGCGCGGATAGCCGATGGGCAGCAACGCCAGTGGCTGCTGTTCGGCGAGCGCAATCGGGAACACGATTACCTGTGCCGCGATGAGCTGGAAGAGTGGTTGACCTGCGGTGACTTGCAGCGTCTGGACCTTGCGTTCTCGCGGGATCAGACCGAGAAGATCTACGTGCAGGATCGCCTGCGCGAGTCAGCCAGTGAGCTGAAGAAATGGCTCGCGGATGGCGCTGTGATCTACATTTGCGGCAGCTTGCAGGGCATGGCGTCCGGAGTGGATCAAGTGCTCAACGATGTGCTGGGTGCTGCCGAAGTGCAGCGCCTGATCGAACAAGGCCGCTACCGCCGCGACGTTTACTGATCCACCAAAAAAACCTGTGGGAGCGAGCAAGCTCGCTCCCACAAGGGGCTGTGTCGTCGGGTCAAACCGGCTGCAGTTTTTGCTCAAACACCGCCACCCCATCCAGATCCCGCAACACCACGCTTAACTCCCCGCTCTGCCCCTCGATATTCACCTCACCAAAAAACTGAAACCCGGCAAACGGTGACGTGTTCTGCGCGGGCGGTGCCTTCTGGAACACCACTTGCGGGCCGAACGTTTTATCCAGCGGATTGGGCCCGTAGCTCCCGGCGTTCAACGGCCCGGCGACGAATTCCCAAAACGGTTCGAAGTCCTGAAACGCGGCACGCTCCGGATGGTAATGGTGGACCGCGCAATAGTGCACATCCGCCGTCAGCCAGACGAAGTTGCGCACCTGCTGCGCCCGCAGAAAGCCCAGCAGCTCGGCGATTTCCAGCTCGCGTCCCTGGGCCGGTCCCGGATCGCCATTGGCCACCGCCTCCCAGCGTGTAACACCGGGGCTGACCTCGCCATCGGGCACGCCGAGACCGATGGGCATGTCGGCGGCGATGATTTTCCACTGGGCCCTGGAGGCTTTGAGCGACGCCTTCAGCCAGTCCAGTTGTTCACGTCCGAGGAACGGCTTTGCGCTGCCGAGGTTGTCATCATTGGCCTCGCGATAGCTGCGCATGTCGAGCACGAACACATCGAGCAACGGCCCGTAACTGAGCTGGCGATAAATCCGCCCGCCGCCATCGGCGCTCTGCAAACGCATCGGTGCATATTCGAGCCAGGCCTGACGCGCGCGGCCCACCAGGCTGTGAATATCTTTGCTCTTGTAACGCTCATCCAGTTGCTTGCCCGGCGACCAGTTGTTCACCACTTCGTGGTCGTCCCACTGCCAGATCTGCGGTACTTCGGCGTTGAAGCGACGGATGTTTTCGTCCATCAGGTTGTAGCGGTAATTGCCGCGATAATCGTCCAGCGTTTCGGCGACTTTGCTCTTGGCTTCGGTGGTGATGTTGCGCCACACGCGACCGCTTTCGGTGGTGAGCTGGGCGGGCACCGGACCGTCAGCGTAGATGGTGTCGCCGCTGTGGATAAAAAAGTCCGGCAGGCGCAAGCGCATGGCTTCGTAGATACGCATGCCACCGATGTCGGGATTGATGCCATAGCCTTGGCCGACGGTGTCGCCACTCCAGACGAAGCGAATATCGCGGCGGGTTTGCGGCACGCTGCGCAAGTGGCCGAACCACGGTTCGCTGGCGACACCGCTTTGGGCGTCTTCAAATCGTACGCGGTAGAAAATGGCCTGATCGGCGGGCAACCCGGTCAGTTCGACACGGGCGGTGAAGTCGGTGCGGGCATCGGCCAGCGCCGAGACGAATCGCCGGGGGTTGGGAAACAGACTGCGAGTGTCCCATTCCACCACCATCCGCGCCGGGCGGTCACTTCGACTCCAGATAATCGCCCGGTCGCCCAGCAGGTCGCCGGACTGCACGCCATCGGTGAGTTGCGGTCGATCCTTGACCGAGGCGATGACCGCTGGCGCCAGCCCCGGCAACAGCAGCCCGGCGCCGACGGCTTGCATCACACGCCGGCGGCCAAGGTTGAAATCGCTCATGGTGTTCTCCCTGGAAAAGGAAAAACTAAAACACGCAGGCATGACCTGGATGTGACATCGACCGTGCAGGAGCCGGCTTGCTGGCGATGGCGATCTGAAAACCGCTATCGCCAGCAAGCCGGCTCCTACAAAGGATTACGCGCTCACGGGTTCTACCGCCAATTCCACCACTTCTGGTCGCTTCACCAGCGCATACACCACCGCCGTCAACAGACTCCCGGCGACAATCGCCAGCAGATACAGCAACGCATGATTGATCGCATTCGGGATCAGCAGCACGAACAAACCACCGTGGGGCGCCATCAACTTGCAGCCGAAATACATCGACAACGCGCCGGTCAGCGCACCACCGGCAATGCTCGCCGGAATCACTCGCAGCGGATCTTTCGCAGCAAACGGAATCGCCCCTTCGGAGATGAAGCACAACCCCAACACCAGCGCCGCTTTACCCGCCTCGCGCTCGGACTGGGCGAACTTGCGCCGGGCGATAAGCGTGGCAATGCCCAGACCAATCGGCGGCACCATGCCGGCGGCCATCGTCGCGGCCATCGGCGCATAACTCTGCGATGCCAACAGCCCCACCGAGAACGCATAGGCAGCCTTGTTAATCGGCCCACCGAGGTCGACGCACATCATCCCGCCCAGCAACACACCGAGCAGAATCGCGTTGGTGGTACCCATGCTGTCGAGGAATTGCGTGAGCCCGGCGAGCATGCCGGCCACCGGTTTGCCGACGACGTAAATCATCACCAGACCGGTGAACAAACTGGCCAGCAGCGGGATGATCAAAATCGGTTTCAACGCCTCGAGGCTTTGCGGCAACCGCGCATAACGATTGATCGCCTGCGCCGCGTAACCGGCAATGAAACCGGCGATGATCCCGCCAATAAAACCTGCGCCCAGGGTACTCGCCAACAGTCCGCCGATCATCCCCGGCGCCAGGCCCGGACGGTCGGCAATCGAGTAGGCGATGTAACCCGCCAGCAGCGGCACCATCAGTTTGAACGCCGTGTCACCGCCGATTTGCATCAGCGCCGCCGCGAGTGTGCCCTCTTCCTTGAACGCGGTGATGCCGAACACGAATGACAAGGCGATCATCAAACCGCCCGCCACCACCATCGGCAACATGAACGACACGCCGGTCAGCAGGTGTTTATAGACCCCGCTTTTCTCTTGCCTGGCCGGGCCTTTGGCACCGCTGGCTGCGCTTTCCTGGGTGCCCTCGGCGAGGGCTTTGTTCAGGGTCGCTTCGGCTTGCTTGAGGGCGATGCCGGTGCCGCAACGGTAAATCTTCTTACCGGCGAAACGCTCGGTGGCGACTTCGATGTCCGCCGCCAGCAGCACCACATCGGCATCGGCGATGGCCTGCGCGCTCAACGGGTTGCGCGCGCCGACCGAACCCTGGGTTTCCACCTGCAGGTCATAGCCCAAACGCTTGGCCGCTTGCTGCAACGCTTCGGCGGCCATGAAGGTGTGGGCGACGCCGGTCGGACACGCGGTGACCGCGACCAGGCGCGGCGCACTTTTCGTGGTCACTACCGGTTCGGCGATGGCTTCGGCGGCGAGGTAAACCTGCGCCTCTTCGGCCCCGCGACGCAGCACTGACTCCACATCTTGCAGGGCCTGGGCCGGGGTGCTCTGGTAGACGCGTTTGCCCACGAATCGCGACATGTCCACCGGTGCACTGGTGACCAACAAGACCCACTCGGCGGCTTCAATCGTGGCCGCCGACATTTGCCGTTCGGGATGCGCCGCATCGCTGACTTCGACACTGGTGCTCCAACCCTGACGCTGGGCCGCGGCATCCAGCAAGCGAGCGCACAGCACACTGGTGACCATGCCGTTCGGGCAGGCAGTAACAATGGCTAACTTCATGACCAACCCTCTTATTGTTCTGTCAGGGGACGCACGCGCACACCCTGTTCGAGCTGCGCCAGGTGCGCCGCATCGCTGATTCCGAAACCGATCTGGGTAACCGCCATTGCGGCAATCGCCGTGGCCGTGCGCAAGGTTTGCTCGGGCGTGTCGGCACTGACCAATCCGTGAAGGATGCCGGCCAGCAACGAATCGCCCGCACCCACCGTGCTGGCGACGCTGACTTTGGGCGGCGTGGCATGCAGCGCCGAGCCGACACTGAACCAGTTGACGCCATCGGCGCCGTGGGAGATCACCACATGCTCGATGCCCTGAGCGTGCAAACGGCTGGCGGCTTGCGCCTGGGCCAGGACCGAAACCGCTTCGCTGCCCAGCACTTCGGCCAGCTCTTCGCTGTTGGGCTTGATCAGCCATGGGCCGGCCTTGAGCGCGGCGCGCAATGCTTCGCCGCTGGTGTCGAGGGCGACTTTCAAACCAAGGTTTTTCAGGCGCACGATCAGCGCCTGCAACCACTGCGGGCTGACGCCTTGCGGCAGACTGCCGGCCACGACGACGGCGTCATGCCCCGGCGCAATCTGATCGAGGCGTTCGAGCAGCGCCTGCTGCGCTGCCGCGCTGACCATCGGTCCCGGACCATTGAGGTCGGTGATGCGACCGTCGCTTTCCGCCAGTTTGATATTGCTGCGGGTTTCGCCGGGAACGCGGATGAACGCATCGACAAAACCACGCTTGGCGAACAGGGTTTCGAACGCTTGCAGATTGTCCTCACCGAGAAAACCACTGACCGTCAGCTGATGCCCGAGGTCCGCCAGCACCTGCGCCACGTTCACCCCCTTGCCGGCAGCGTGGGTGTGCATGGTGTCGCTGCGGTTGACCTGACCAGGCTCCAGGCGCGACAACTCGACCGTGAGATCGAGCGCCGGGTTGAGGGTCAGGGTAAGAATCCGGGCCATTACAGGGCCTCCACTAATGCGCGCACTTCATTGGCGCTGCCCACGGCGAGCGCCTCTCGGGCAAGAATTTGAGACTGGGCGAGGCTGAGTTCGCGAATCCGCGCCTTGACCTCGGCGATGCTGCGACCACCGACACTGAGTTCATCCACACCGAGGCCAACCAGCACCGGCGCGGCCAGGGGATCCGCTGCCAATTCGCCGCACACGCCGACCCACTTACCGTGGGCATGGGCGGCGCGCACGGTGATGTCGATCAGTTGCAGCACCGCCGGGTGCAAGCCATCGGCCTGGGCGGAAAGCGTCGGATGACCACGGTCGATGGCCAGGGTGTACTGCGTCAGGTCATTGGTGCCGACGCTGAAAAAATCGACTTCCTTGGCCAGCACCGGCGCCAGCAATGCCGCCGACGGCACTTCGATCATGATCCCCAGTTGCAGGTCCGCGACCGGGATTTCCAGGCGCAAGCGTTCGGTCATGTCTCGCGCCTGACGCCACTCATCGACGCTGCCGACCATGGGAAACATGATGCGCAACGGACGGTTGTCGGCGGCGCGCAGCAAGGCACGCAATTGCGCTTCCATGATCTGCGGGCGTTGCAGGGTCAGGCGAATGCCGCGCACGCCGAGGAACGGGTTTTCTTCCTTGGCAATCGGCCAATACGGCAGCGGTTTGTCACCGCCGACATCGAGGGTACGCACCACCAGCGGCCTTCCGGCGAGGCCGTCGAGAACACGGCGGTATTCGGCTTCCTGGGTCGCCTCGTCCGGCGCTTGCGGGTGGGCCATGAAAATCAGTTCGGTGCGCAGCAGGCCAATCCCTTCGGCGCCCTGCTCGACCGCGCCGGTCACGCCGGCGCTCTCACCAATATTGGCAAACACTTCGACCGCATGACCGTCGGTGGTCAACGCGGGTTGATGGCGTTGTTCGGCGGCGGCCTTCAAACGCTGTTCGCGGGTATCGCGTTCTGCGGTGGCGCGTTGCAAGGTCGCAGCATCGGCATCCACGTGCAGGCGACCGCGCTGACCGTCGATCAACAACGGTGTACCCGGCGCCAGCAACAGCACCGCCGGCCCGGCGCCAACCAGTGCCGGAATCCCCAGGGCCCGCGCAACAATGGCGCTGTGGGCCGTGGCGCCGCCGCGGGCGGTGAGAATGCCGGCCACGCGGGTGGGATCGAGACGCGCTACATCGGACGGGCCGACTTCATCCATCACCAGAATGTACGGTTGATCCGGCTCGCTCGGGGTTACGATGCCGCACAGTTGCGCCAGCACACGCCGGCCAATGTCGCGCAAATCGGCAGCGCGTTCGGCGAGCAAGGCATCCTGCAAGGCTTCCTGCTGTTTGGCCGCGGCTTCGATGACGGACATCCACGCCGCTTCGGCGCTTTCACCCTGCTTGAGACGGCTGTCGACTTCATCGGTCAGTTCGGGATCGTCGAGCATTTCCTGATGGGTGATGAAGATCTCGCGAATGGCCTTGGCCTTGCTGCGTTCGATCAAGCCCTGAATGTCATGGCGCACCGACGCCAGCGCTTGCTTGAGACGCTCGCGCTCGACCGCGGCCGACTCACCGCGCAGCGGGTACTCGATGGTTTGCAGAACTTGAATATGCGCCGGGCCGATGGCGATTCCCGGCGCGGCGGCGATGGCCTGCACCAGGCTGCCGGAGGCCGGCGCCAGCAGCACTTCAGGCACTTCGATGATTTCTTCACGGGGCTGGGTCACCGGTGGCAACGGTTCGACTTCTTCACCCAGGCCTTCTTCGATCGCGGCCAACAGCGCTGGCAAGGCATCGGCAGCAATAGTTGGCTCGGCGATGATTTCCAGCACTTGGCCGCGACGGGCGCCGAGGCTGAGCAACTTGCTCAAACTCTTCACCGACACCGCGCTGTCCTGACTATCGACGATGCGGACGCGAATCTCGCCGTCAAAGCTTTTGGCCAATTGCGCAAGAATCTTCGCCGGGCGCGCATGCAGTCCATGGGCGTTGGCCAGCGCGATGCGCGTACTTGGCCAATCCGCCGGCACTTCACCGCCGAGCACTTCGAGCACCGCACGGCAGCTGGTGGCGCGGCCTAATTCATGTCCGCGACCTTCAATCAGCAAGGCGCACAGGCGTTCGAGCAACGCCTGATGGGCCTCGCCCAGACTCGCCAGGCAGAACAATCCGTGCAGGGGTTGGCCGAGATAGCGCAGCGGTCTGTCGGGGGTGACGAAGGCCAGTCCCGGACGCTTCACCGTTTGTTCGCTGTGCAGCCACCACAGGCCGTCGCCCAGCGGCAGCGCTTCGACCTGTTGCAACACCGCCGAAAAACCGTTGCTCACGCAGTCGGCCTGGCGCAGCAATCGCGCACCGCGCCAGACCAGCTCTTCGAAATCTTCAGCGGCAACGCCCAGGCCAATCATCTGCGCATCCAGCGCCAACTCCTGCGGCGCGCCTTGCAACAGTTTGAGCAAGGCTTCGGCGGAACTGGCGCGTCGCAGGGCCTGCCCCAGATCGGTCTCGCCGAGGGCGCGGGTCAGCAGTTGCAACAGGCGCAGGTGTTCGTCGGATTTGGCGGCGATACCAATGGCCAGGTAAACGGTCTGCCCGTCGCCCCAATCGACGCCTTCCGGGAACTGCATCAGCCGCACACCGGTGGTAAATACCTGATCGCGGGTTTGTGGCGTACCGTGGGGAATGGCAATACCTTGACCGAGAAAGGTCGAGCCCTGGGCTTCACGGGCCTGCAGGCCGGCGAGGTAACCGTCGGCCACCAGGCCGTCAGCGACCAGATGCCCGGCCAGTAATTGCAGCGCTGCGGACTTATCCACAGCCGACTGGCCCATGGAAATCTGCTCTATGGTGAGCTCGAGCATGCTTTCTCCTTTTTGGCACCTTGGGGTGCCAGGTATTGTTTTGAATGATTCAGCTTAGGCTTTTGTCTGAAAACAATCTTTGGCGGTATCGCGGCAGAACCTGCCAAAGCCTATTTAACCCAGAAAATACGCTTGCTGAAACGTTTAATCTAGAATGATTGGCACGTTACTCGATTATGTTCCATCGTTGAAGCCCAACTTGTCGGATGCGTTGTGACCATGGTCGACTGCCCGAATCGGTTAGGATTGGCAAAAATGTCGAGGCAAGCTCGAGAAAACAAGGAATTGCGGGTTGAAACTCAGTGATATAGCCCAGTTGGCCGGTGTGTCCGTTACCACCGCCAGCTACGTCATCAATGGCAAGGCCGAACAGCAACGCATCAGCAGCGCCACCGTCGAGCGTGTTCGCGCGGTGGTCGAACTGCACGGCTTCACCCCCAATCCCCAGGCCGCCGGCCTGCGCAGCCGGCATACCCGGACGTTGGGCTTTATTTTGCCGGATCTGGAAAACCCCAGTTACGCGCGAATCGCCAAGCTGCTGGAACAAGGTGCGCGGGCTCGCGGCTATCAGCTGCTGATCGCCAGTTCCGACGATGCGCCGGACAGCGAACGGCAATTGCTGCAACTGTTCCGTGCCCGGCGCTGTGATGCGTTGATCGTTGCCAGTTGCCTGCCACCCGGCGATGACAGCTACCGGCAATTGCAGGCCAAGGGCCTGCCGATCATCGCCATCGACCGGGTCATGGAGCCCGAGCATTTCTGCTCGGTGATCAGTGACGACCGCGAAGCCAGCCTGCACCTGACCCAAAGCCTGCTCGATCCGCTGCCCAAACAGATAGCCCTGATCGGCGCGCGTCCCGAGCTGAGCATCAGCCAGGAACGCGCCGCTGGTTTCAAGGAGGCACTGGCCGGCTACAACGGCGAAGTGTTGATCGAACACGGCGAGTCATTCAGCCGTGAGTGCGGCAAACAATTGATGGAAGAATTACTTCAGCGTGTAGGGCATCTTCCCGAAGCGCTGGTGACTACGTCCTACGTACTGCTTCAAGGCGTGTTCGACGCGCTGCACGACTTCCCGCTGAAAAACCGTCCGTTGCGCCTCGGCACGTTCGGCGACACCCAATTGCTGGACTTCCTGCCGCTGCCGGTCAACGCCATGGCCCAGCAACATCAGTTGATTGCCGACAAAGCCCTGGCGCTGGCCCTGGCAGCCATCGAGCAGTCCGATTACCAACCCGGCGTGCAAGCCATTCAACGGACGTTCAAACAACGTATCCGTCAGGACTGAGCCATGGACCTGATCGACACCCACACGCACCTGGATTTTCCCGACTTCGACGCGGATCGTCAGGCGCTGATGACCGAAAGCCGCGCCCTTGGAGTCCGGCAAATGGTGGTGCTGGGGGTTTATCAGGGTAATTGGCAACGGGTCTGGGAACTGGTGCAAAACGATCCAGACCTGCATGCGGCGTTCGGTTTACATCCGGTGTATCTGGACGATCATCGACCGCAAGACTTGCGCGAACTCGGTGACTGGCTAAGCCGTCTGGCCGGTCACCGACAGTTGTGCGCGGTGGGCGAAATCGGCCTCGACTACTTCATCGAAACCCTCGACCGAGAGCGCCAGCAAGCGTTGTTCGACGCACAGCTGCAACTGGCGGTGGACTTCAATCTACCGGCACTGATTCATGTGCGACGCAGCCACGCGGCGGTGATCGCCACGCTAAAACGCTTCAAGGTGAAACGTACCGGGATCATCCACGCCTTCGCCGGCAGCAAGGAAGAGGCGCGCGAATACATCAAGCTGGGTTTCAAACTGGGTCTTGGCGGCGCCGCGACCTGGCCCCAGGCACTGCGCATGCACCGAGTACTCGCCGAGCTGCCGCTCGACTCGGTGGTGCTGGAAACCGACTCACCGGACATGGCGCCCGCCATGTTCCCCGGCCAACGCAACAGCCCGGCGCACTTGCCGGCGATCTGTGCCGCACTGGCCGAGATCATGGCCATCAGCCCCGAACACCTGGCCGCCGTCAGCACGGCCAATGCCCGGGAGTTGTTCGGCTGGTAATTCCAGACAGCCCAAAACAACAGGGTCACCGGATGTCGGTTAAACGCGGAACGCGCTGATCAACTGTTTCAGCTCCACCACCTGCGCCGACAACGCGCGGCTGGCGTCCTCGGTCTGGTGCGCGCCTTCAGCGGTGCGCTCGCCGGCGCGGTTGATCTCGACGATGTTCTGATCGATGTCGTGCGCCACGGCGGTTTGTTGCTCCACGGCGGCGGCGATCTGCTGATTCTGGTCGACGATCATGCCGACTGCACCAAGGATGTTTTCCAGCGCAAGCTGGACCTTTTCCGACTGTCCCACGGTGCCATTTGCCATCTCATGGCTGACGCCCATCGCCTTGACCGCCGCACCGACACCGCCGTGCAATTTGGCAATCATCTGCTCGATTTCCTCGGTCGATTGCTGGGTGCGCTTGGCCAGGGTCCGGACCTCGTCCGCCACCACGGCAAACCCGCGCCCTTGCTCACCGGCCCGTGCCGCCTCGATCGCAGCGTTCAGCGCCAGCAGGTTGGTCTGCTCGGCGATGCTCTTGATCACTTCCAGCACGCGGCTGATGGACTGGCTGTCACTGGCCAGCTGATTGATCACCAACACCGACTGATCGATCTCACTGGCCAGCGCCGCGATGCTGCCTTGCTGGGACTGCACCAGCCCTCGCCCGCTGATGGTTTCATCGTTGACGCTGTGGGCGCTGCTGACCGCCGCGGCGGCACTGCGCGCGACTTCCAGGGACGTCGCCGACATCTGGTTCATCGCCGTGGCCACCTGCTCGATCTGCGTGCGTTGTCCGGCCACAGCCTGGTTACTTTGCGCCGAAACGCTCTCCACTTGCCCGGCCTGGCGCTCAACCTCACTGACGGTCTGCCCGACGCGCTCGATCAGGTCATGGATTTTCTTCACCGTGCCGTTGAACACCTCGCCCAACTCGCCCAACTCGTCGCGGCTATTGGCACTGAAAGTTACCGTCATGTCGCCGGCCGCCACTTTGTCCATGACCCCACCCAGACGTTTGAGGGTGGTGCGGGTGGACGCGTAGAAACCGCCGTAAAGATAGAAGATCAGGATAAACACCACCGACAACGCCACGGCCTGCAGGATCATGTGGGTGCGGTTCTGGTCCAGGCGCTGCTGCAACTGGGTGCCAAGAAACTTCAGGGTGTCTTCGTTGAGTTGGTAGGTCTTGTCCATCAAGACGGTGACCTGATCGTAGAAGGCCTGCCACGGCGCATCGAGCGTGTCGGCCATCACCACCTGTTCTTCGAACAGCTCACTGGCCTTTTTCAATGACGCTCTGCTGCTGTCAGCCTGAGCAGCCAGGGTTTGCGCCGCCGCTTTGCTGGAATTCGTCGCGTCCTGCAATTTCAGACCGTACTCGGCCTGGAGTTTTTCGATCTGCCCCAACAGCTCATCGAATCGGTTGCTCGACGCCGAGTTGAGAAAACCTTGCCCCAGCGAGGACGCGCCCATCGCCCGGCCTTCACCCAGAACCTGAGTGATGCGCGGCGTGACGCTGGTCACCAATTCACTGAGCTGGCGAATGTCACTTTGGTTGTCGAGGCTCAGGCCGGACTGACTGGCAATGAGCTGACTGAAAAGCTGGGCATTGCCCACCAGCTTGCCTGTCAGCGCACTTTTGCTTTGCAGGGATTTTTCCGTTTGCTGTGCCTTGAACGCGGCGATCATTTCATCGCGCTTGCCATCGAACACCGCGATTTGCTCCGGTTCGCTGCTCATCGCCGTCAGCCCTTGCAGACGCGTCAGTACGCTTTGTTCCAGGCTGCTGATCTGCGACTCGATATTCGCGGCCTTACCGGACTGGCCGAGGGCAACGTTGATCTGCACCAAATTGTTCAGGGTTTCCAGATCGCGTCGCAGCGTCAGGCTGCTGCCCAACAGGTCGAGGCTTTGCAGTTCAATCCGGGTGCCCTGGAATTCGCGATAGGAATCACGCACCAGGTAGAAGTTGGTCACCAGCATTGGCACCAGGAACAGAACGCTGATCAGGCTGAACTTCATGCCGAAGCTCAGGCGATTCATTAGCGCGACGGCGGGATAGAGCAAGCTCTTCACTGGAAGTCTCCCTTGGATTTCTTATTTTTATTGGCAGGCGCAGCGAGACAGCAGATAGCCACTATTCGGCGCTATCTCTGTATAGCTTAAATCGGCAGGGGTTTTTGTAACTTAAGGTTAACGGGAGTCAAATGAGGGCCTGTGGCAGCAGACGCAGCCTGCCACAGGCATCAGAGGATTCAGGGCAGGACAGTCCACAAGGCGAAACCGGCATACCAGAGCACCGCCGCCCGCAGCAGTAACTCCCAGAGCCGGTCCAGATTATTGATGCCGTCAGGTCCGGCCACCGGCGCAGGAATTTCAGCGGCCACCCGCCCGGCCTTCTCGATCAACTGAGCGGCACTGATGTTCCAGTTCAGCAGCTCATGCAACATCACGCGGCTGACGGCGACAAAGTTGCCGACCAAGGCAAAACTTGCGGCCAGCAAGCGCACCGGCACCCAATCAAAGGCGTGACGCAATTGCCCCGCGCGCTCGACCACGGCCGGGTTTTTCCCGTGCTCTTCAGCCAAAGCCAGCAGGCGATAACTCAAGGCCGCGACCGGTCCCAACAGGAAATACCAGAAAATCACCGCGAAAAAGCTTTGGTAAGCCTCCCACAGCAAATGCCCTTCGACCCGCTCCAGCAGCTGTTCGCCGCTGTCGGCGCAGATGTCCAGATCGCGCTTGGCGACATGGGCTGCCGCTTGCAGGTCTTCCCGGCGCCAGGCATCGCGAAAAGGCCCGAGACCGGCCAGCAGATCACCGCGCCCCAGGCTGTAAATCACCACCAACAGGTGCACCGGCAAGGCCAGCAGACCGTAAGCCACTGGCTCAATCACCACCAGCAGCAAGCCAAGCAGCGCAACAGGAAACAGCACCAGGATCGCCAAAACCAGCCACGGACGCTTTACCAGACGCGGGCTGATCTCAAGCTTGTGCAGCTCGCGAACCCAGCCCGCGTCGCGTTGAACCCGATGGCGCAGGGCCGAAAACTTCTCGATCCAGACCGCCAACAGCAACACCAGAAAACTCATTGTCCATCCTCATTTGCCAGGGCCGCACGATAGCGTGCCCAGTCGAACGCCGGTCCCGGATCCGTCTTGCGTCCGGGGGCGATGTCGCTATGTCCGCAGATCCGTTGTGCAGTGATCGCCGGAAACGCCGCCTGCAGCTGCCGGGTCAGGCCGGTCAACGCGCGATATTGATCATCGGTGAACGGCAGATCATCCGTGCCCTCCAGTTCGATGCCCACGGAAAAATCGTTACAGGTTTCCCGTCCCTCGAAGTTCGAAACGCCAGCGTGCCAGGCGCGCTCAAGGCAAGAGACAAACTGGGTGATGGCACCGTCACGCTCAATCAGAAAATGCGCGGACACCCGCAGGTCGGCAATCCCCTCAAAGTAGGGGTGCTCCGTGACATCCAGACGATTCTGGAAAAACGCCTGCACCTTGCCCGTGGCGAATTGTGCCGGCGGCAAGCTGATGTTGTGGATCACCAGCAGGGAGATTTCGCCCTCGGGGCGCGCATTGAAGTTGGGCGAGGGGCACAAACGCACGTCCTGGCACCAACCGCTCGCGTGGTCCAACAGCATACCGATTCCTTCAACGACAAGTGTGTTGACCCCCAGTATGCCGCGATAGCCCCCCGGGACGCGATCACTTGCCGCGTTCGAGGCGTCGCAAGTTGCCGATCACCGACTCCAGCGCCCGATCAAACAGCAAGGTGTCATCGAGTGTACGCACCGCGCCGCGACGAAACTCCAGGGCCAGGCCGGTGCGGCTGCGCTCCAGCACCTTCATGCCGGTGCGGTTGACGAAAATGTAGTGGCCCGTCGCGTCGAGGATCGCCGCCAGCTTGCAGCGCAGCGTATTGTCCTGATCCTCCTGGAACTCGACCCAGCAACCCAGGCGCAACTGATCCACCTGCCGCATGCCGATATCCTCCGCCGGCAACGGCACCGGAGCGGCTTGAGCCGGTCCTTCGTCGGCTGACTGCAAGACGATTGCTTCGAGCACTTCGACCAGCTCCGATGCGTCCGCTGGCGATCGCGGTTCAGGTTCGAACAGCTGAACATGCAAGCCTTCCAGTTCGCTGAAAAACTCACTGGTGGCGAACGGATCAAACGCCGAACCACTCAAGCCCTCACGCAACGCCTTGAGCAAGCCCGGAACCAGTGCCAGCAAGCGCGAACGCGCGTCAGGTTCGTCATGGCGCTGAACGCTCCAGATCAACTGCGCCATCGTCTGCACAGCTGCGTGCCACTGCGTCGACTGGCCCCCGTGCTTGAGGCAGGTCAGCAGCAACACCTTGCTCCAGGCGTCCTGAACAAACATCACCACCCTGCGCGGCAAGTTTTTACCCAACAGCGCCTGATTCAACGCCTGTTCGACATGCTGACGGGCCAACACGGTTTTGGCTCGACCCTCTTCCGCGTCGCGGGTGCGCTGCTCCAGCAAATCACTGCGGCGCCGCTCATCACTGGTGAACGCCAGGAAGTCAGCCAGCAGATCGGAAAAAATCGTCGGGTCATCGACAAAGTCGTTCAACAGGCGCGTCACCACCTGCTCGATGCGCAAGTACAGGCTATCGCGCTGAACATCGTCGCAGCCGCTCCACCCCAGCGCGGCACGCGCTATTTCATTGAGCAGGCGCCTGGCGGGGTGATTGCTGCGACTGAAAAAGCTCTTGTCGAGTACCGCTACCTTGACCATCGGGATTTGCAGCTGGCCAACCAATGCCTTGAAACGGCCCGGCAGGTTGCGGTCGGCGAGAATGCTCTCGAACAGCATGGCGATCAGGTTGATCACATCCTCGTCCGCCACCGCCACCACGCGCGACTTGCCACTTTTGACACTGACGCGTGTCAGCAACTGTTCGAGCTGATATCGCAGATCGAAATCGTCCGGGTCTGCGGGTTTGGGTACGTGTTGCTGCAAGTACGAAAGCAGACGCAACAAGTCCCGACTGGAAATCGGTTGCGCCGGCGCACTGGCCTCGAGGATCGGCGCGAAACTGCCGCGCACGTGGAACAACAATTCCTGCAATGCCAGGAACACGGGTGGCAGGCTTTCGTCGGGAAGTGGCGGTTGCGTTTCGGCAGCCGCAGGGGTGTCGGCACGGGCCACCATCGGCCGCGCCGGCGCCGGCTTGAGATCGGGCAGCACGCCCATGGCCATCAGCAGCTGGTTGGCTTCGCCGTAGAGCCGATCAGCATCGCTGAGCACATAGCGCTCGAACAACTTAAGGATGATCAACTTGACCTTGATCACCACCCCGAGATTGCGCCCGGCCTGCAGGAAAAACTCGCACAACAGCGTCGGCCCCAGGGGGTTGTGCTGCTCGATCAGCGCCTTGCCAAGCAGCATGCTGAGGCGAGCAGTGAGTTGGTCGAGCGCCATCCCGTCACGGTTCAGCACGTTGTTGACCATTGCCTCCACCGCAACTGTGCGCTCCAACACGTCATCAGGCCGCGCGCCCCATGCGTTCGCCAAAGTGGCGCTCGCATGCGTAACGTCGTACCGGGAAAGACGGGCAAAGGCCTCGAAGATCTGTTCGAAAAAAAGCCGCTCGATGCTTTTGCGCTTCAGGCGCAAGTCGCGCATCGCCTGGAAGTAAATGTTCTGTTCGGCGCTATCACTGGCTCGGTCGGTCATTTCGAACAGGATGTCGTCGGCATTATCGAAGAGCTCCTGCAAGCCTTGCCGAAGCTGCAAAACAGCCTTGTCGCGCACCTGAAGCAGAATCACAGGCAGGCGGGTGAGCGGCGAATGATTCGCCTGATCGGTAGTCGCCTTGTGCAAAGGCACTACATTCCCGTCGTTGTGCATCCGGCCCCCTGAAGCGGTCACTCTTCGATTCGTCAAAGTCATGACGTCAATTGCAAGGCGCGATTATCTTGCAAAAGACAACCCTTGTGCCAGCGACACGTACACCGGCATCCAATACAGACCTGCTTCAACGGCATTTGCTTGCGGGAATCGACCAAATGCACGTTTCAGAGCGCCGGCAATCCTTCGGATGCCTTGGGTTGCTCCGCGCCATGGCCCTATAATCGGGCCACTTTGTTTGTGGAGTCCGTTATGCCGAATCTACGTCTCGCCGATCTGACCGCCGAAATCGAAGCCAACGTACGCCGTGCGTTGCATGAAGACATCGGCAGCGGCGACATCACCGCGCAGCTGATCCCGGCCGAACGCCTGGCCAAAGCCACCATCATTACCCGCGACGCGGCTGTCATTGCTGGCACCGCTTGGGTCGATGCGGTTTTCCGGCAACTGGACCCACGGGTTGCGGTGCACTGGCAAGTCGCCGATGGCGAACGGGTCAAACCCAATCAGACGCTGTTCCATCTCGAAGGCCCGGCACGTTCGCTGCTGACGGGCGAACGTAGCGCGCTGAATTTCCTGCAGCTGCTGTCCGGGGTGGCCACACGCGCGCAGTTCCTGGCGGACTTCGTTTCCGAAACCCAGGTCAAGCTGCTCGATACCCGCAAAACCCTGCCGGGGCTACGCCTGGCGCAGAAGTACGCGGTAACCTGCGGTGGCTGCCACAACCACCGCATCGGTCTGTACGACGCCTTCCTGATCAAGGAAAACCATATCGCTGCCTGCGGCGGCATTCCGCAAGCCATCGCCGCCGCGCACAAGATCGCGCCGGGCAAACCGGTAGAGATTGAAGTGGAAAGCCTGGAAGAGCTGAAAGAAGCCCTGGCGGCCGGCGCCGATATCATCATGCTCGATGAGTTGAGCCTGGATGACATGCGCGAAGCCGTGCGCCTGAACGGCGGCAAGGCAAAACTGGAAGCCAGTGGCGGAATCAACGAAAGCACGTTGCTGCCGATCGCCGAAACCGGTGTGGACTACATCTCGATTGGTGCGATGACCAAGGACGTGAAGGCGGTGGATCTGTCGATGCGCTTGAGTCTCTGATCGCACGCCGTAGAATGAAAAACGCCAGCCTTAGTAAGGCTGGCGTTTTTGTCAGACCACTAGATTATTCATCTCGCAGTACTCTTCCCACTCAACGCCCAAGACTTCGGCCGCCTCTTTGTGCAGCGCCAGGCGCGCAGCTTCGAATGCTTCCGGGGTTGAGGTGTACTTGAGCGTCAGCTCCCACGGTTGCAGCCCCTGGGACTCTGCCTCGTCTTCGAACGCCCACTGGATCTGGTCTTTCTGATCGTCGGCGGGCAAGTCCTTGATCTCATCGGCAAGCTGGGGCGAATCCAGCAAATACTTCTTGAGCGCTTCTTCGTGCCGTGCTTCCTGGGACATCTCTTTAACGGTCATGGCGTTCTCTTTGATCTGGGGAATGGAAGATGGATCTGGATCATCAAGGATCTCTCTGACGCAAAAACCGTATGAAGTGCGGTTGTCTGGCCTTCAGAACCATTCGGGATCATTTGAAAACAACGTATCGCTGGTGCCCGAGACAGGAATCGAACCTGCGACCTTCGCGTTACGAGTGCGCTGCTCTACCGGCTGAGCTACACGGGCGGTGGGCTAAACCTAGCACTGACCATAGAGTCAGGCAACTTCGAACACCGTTAAATGAGAAGATCGTCCAAACGTGGCTCGAGCCCTCGGCGCGAAAGGGTCTCGTACCTCTGCAGGCGCCCAAAAAAAATGCCCCACCGTTTTCACGGTGGGGCATTTTTATTGCGCTAAAGCCTGGGGGTAATTAAACGCCCGAAGCCTTGGCCGCTGCTACGTCTTTGATGGACAGCTTGATACGGCCGCGGTTGTCCACGTCCAGTACCAGCACTTCCACTTCCTGACCTTCTTTCAGGATGTCGGTCACTTTCTCAACGCGAGCATCGCTCAGCATGGAGATGTGAACCAGACCGTCCTTGCCAGGCAGGATGTTGACGAATGCGCCGAAGTCGACGATGCGCTCAACCTTACCAACGTAGATCTTGCCGATTTCAGCCTCAGCGGTGATACCCAGAACGCGCTGACGGGCAGCTTCTGCAGCTTCCTTGGTTTCGCCGAAGATCTTGATCGAGCCGTCGTCTTCGATATCGATCGAAGCCTTGGTCTCTTCACAGATCGCACGAATGGTCGCGCCGCCTTTACCGATGACATCACGGATTTTGTCGGTGTCGATTTTCATCGCGATCATGGTCGGAGCGTTGGCCGACAGTTCGGTACGCGACTGGCCAATGATCTGGTTCATCTGGCCGAGGATGTTCAGGCGCGCTTCCAGGGCTTGGCCCAGAGCGATTTCCATGATCTCTTCGGTGATGCCCTTGATCTTGATGTCCATCTGCAGCGCGGTGACGCCTTTGGCGGTACCGGCTACCTTGAAGTCCATGTCGCCCAGGTGGTCTTCGTCACCCAGGATGTCGGTCAGAACAGCGAACTTCTCGCCTTCTTTAACCAGACCCATGGCGATACCGGCAACCGGCGCCTTCATCGGCACACCAGCGTCCATCAGGGCCAGGGAAGCGCCACAAACGGAAGCCATCGAGCTCGAACCGTTGGATTCGGTGATTTCCGATACAACACGGATGGTGTACGGGAACACGTCAGCGGCAGGCAGCATGGCCGAAACCGAACGACGGGCCAGACGGCCGTGACCGATTTCGCGACGACCGGCGCCACCCATGCGACCACACTCGCCCACCGAGAACGGAGGGAAGTTGTAGTGCAGCATGAACGGGTCTTTTTTCTCGCCTTCCAGGGTGTCCAGCAGTTGTGCGTCACGGGCGGTGCCCAGTGTTGCAACGACCAGGGCCTGGGTTTCACCACGGGTGAACAGTGCCGAACCGTGGGTCTTAGGCAGAACACCGACTTCGATATTCAGCGGACGTACGGTCTTGGTGTCACGGCCGTCGATACGTGGCTTGCCGTTAACGATGTTTTCGCGAACGGTGCGGTATTCGATTTCGCCGAAAGCGGCTTTGACTTCGCTGGAAGAAGGCTGGCCTTCTTCACCGGACAGCTTGGCAACAACCTGGTCTTTCAACTCACCCAGGCGGGCGTAACGGTCGGCCTTGACGGTGATGGTGTAAGCCTGGGAGATCGCTTCGCCGAACTCGGCACGAATCGCGCCCAGCAGTTCGGTGGCTTCTGGCGCAGGCGCCCAGGTCCAGGTTGGCTTGGCAGCTTCGGCGGCCAGTTCTTTGACAGCGTTGATCACAACCTGGAACTCGTCGTGAGCAAACAGTACCGCGCCCAGCATCTGGTCTTCGGTCAGCTCTTTGGCTTCCGATTCAACCATCAGCACAGCGTCCGAAGTACCGGCAACGACCATGTCCAGGCTCGAGGCAGCCTGTTGCTCGTAGGTCGGGTTCAGCAGGTAGCCGGTGCTTTCGTGGAACGCAACGCGGGCCGCGCCGATCGGGCCATCGAAAGGAATGCCGGAAATGGCCAGGGCAGCCGAGGTACCGATCATCGCAGCGATGTCCGGATCGGTCTTCTTGCTGGTGGAAACGACGGTGCAGACAACCTGCACTTCGTTCATGAAGCCTTCAGGGAACAGTGGACGGATCGGACGGTCGATCAGTCGGGAAGTCAGGGTTTCTTTCTCGGAAGGACGGCCTTCACGCTTGAAGAAACCGCCAGGGATCTTACCGGCAGCGTAAGTTTTTTCCTGGTAGTGAACAGACAGAGGGAAGAAGCCCTTGCCTGGATCGGCTTGCTTGGCACCGACTACGGTCACCAATACGCTGACGTCGTCGTCAACGGTGACCAATACTGCGCCGGAGGCCTGACGGGCGATACGGCCAGTCTCGAGGGTAACGGTCGACTGACCGAACTGGAATTTTTTGATTACCGGGTTCACGGTGTCCTACCTTCTTTTGTGGCTCTTGGGGAAACTGGTTTCTTGCGAAATTCTTGGGCAATGTCGGGAATCGGCCCGGCGGCTGTCCAGGGTAAAACGTATATCCAGATAAAACTTGAGGCTGGGAGCCTGCCATGCGCCGGCGGGAAACCCGCTGGTGCACGACAGACAACCAACCTCTAGCGCAATCGCTTATTAGCGACGCAGACCCAGGCGAGCGATCAGAGCGCTGTAACGGCTCACGTCCTTGCCTTTCAGGTAGTCCAGCAGCTTGCGACGCTGGTTAACCATGCGGATCAGACCACGACGGGAGTGGTGATCTTTACCGTTGGCCTTGAAGTGACCTTGCAGTTTGTTGATGTTGGCGGTCAGCAGTGCAACTTGCACTTCTGGCGAACCAGTGTCACCAACAGCTTGCTGGTAGTCAGCAACGATTTGAGCTTTTTCTTGAACGTCGAGAGCCATGAGGCAATCCTTTTATCAGGAAACTGTTTCAGAAAAACAGTTTCAACAGGCCAGGGACAAATCCCTGTATCTATAAATGAGCAGTGACCGTGCCTGTTGACAGCCACCCTCTCCAGCCTGCTGTTACACAGACTGGTTTCGGTCACTCTGACCGAATCAAACGACGTGGCGCAATGCGCCCGTCTTCGCTCACTTCACCGATACCGATGAAGCGACCATTGTGATCCTGTACCCGTACCATGCCGAACTTCGGTGCATCCGGGGCGCGAACCGGCTGGCCATTGAGCCAGTAGAACGAGCTGTGCTCCGAGAACTGCAACAGTGGCCAATCGAGCAGGCCGCTGTCCGATGGCATCAGGAAGCGATCGACCGCTTCATTCCCGCCTTCGGCATGTACCGCTTCCAGCTCTTCCAGGGTGACTGTCTGGGCGAGTGTGAAAGGCCCGGCCTGGGTACGTCGCAGTTCTGCAACGTAAGCGCCACAACCGAGTTTTTCACCAATATCCTCCACGAGGGTACGAATATAGGTGCCTTTGCTGCAATCCACTGCCAGTCGCGCAGTATCACCTTCGAAGGCCAGCAATTCCAAGCGCGCAATAGTAACAGAACGCGGTTCGCGCTCCACTACTTCGCCTGCACGAGCCAGCTTGTACAACGGTTGGCCATCACGCTTGAGGGCCGAGTACATCGGCGGTATCTGACTGATTTGCCCACGAAAATCCGGCAGGACAGCTTCGATATCGGTGCGACCAACGGTCACCGGGCGTTCCTGCAAAACTTCACCCTCGGCGTCCGCCGTGGTGGTGGTTTTGCCCAGTTGCGCCAGTGTCTCGTAACCCTTGTCGGAATCGAGCAGGTATTGCGAGAACTTGGTGGCTTCACCGAAGCACAGCGGCAGCACGCCAGTGGCCAGCGGATCGAGGCTGCCGGTATGACCGGCTTTCTCGGCGTTGAGCAACCAGCGGACCTTCTGCAAAGCCGCGTTGGAGGTGAACCCCAGTGGCTTGTCGAGCAGGATGATACCGCTGACGTTACGACGGATACGTTTGACCTGAGCCACCGATTACTCCTTGGTGTCTTCGGCTTCTGCCGCAACCGGATGCTGATTGTCTTCAGCCACGGCGCGCTCGATCAATGCCGACAGGTGCGCACCGCGTACGACGCTTTCGTCGTAGTGGAAGTGCAACTGTGGAACGCTGCGCAGCTTCATTTCGCGAGCCAGCTGCATACGCAGGAAACCGGCGGCGGAATTCAGCACCTTGATGCTTTGAGCGATGTCTTCGGCGCTGTCCTGGCCCATCACGGTGATGAAAATCTTGGCATGACCGACGTCACGGCTGACTTCCACAGCGGTAATGGTGACCAGGCCGACGCGCGGGTCTTTGACTTCGCGACGGATCAGCTGTGCCAGCTCGCGCTGCATCTGATCGCCGATACGTTGGGTACGGCTATATTCTTTTGCCATGTCTTGTTACCTGTAACTGCCCCACGGTGAAACCCGTAAGGTCTGAAAGCGGCAAACGCCCGGCCTGACAGAAGCCAGACCGGGCGTTGCGTTTAGAGTCCGGGTGATGCGTCGCACAATTGAGTGCGACCGGCCATCACGGCTCCTGAAGTGCGCGAGTTAGAGGCTGCGAGCAACCTGAACCTTCTCGAAGACTTCGATCTTGTCACCGACTTTAACGTCGTTGTAGCTCTTCACGCCGATACCGCATTCCATGCCGGCACGTACTTCGGAAGCGTCATCCTTGAAGCGGCGCAGGGATTCCAGCTCGCCTTCGAAGATAACGATGTCTTCACGCAGTACACGGATTGGACGGTTACGGTGAACAACACCTTCAACCACCATGCAACCGGCGATCGCGCCAAACTTCGGCGAACGGAACACGTCACGCACTTCGGCGATACCCAGGATGTTCTCGCGAACATCGCTGCCGAGCATACCGGTCAGGGCTTTCTTGACGTCTTCGATGATGTCGTAGATCACGTTGTAGTAACGCATATCCAGACCTTCCTGCTCGACGATCTTGCGAGCACCGGCATCGGCACGCACGTTGAAGCCGAACAGTACAGCGTTGGAAGCCAGTGCCAGGTTGGCGTCGGATTCGGTGATACCACCGACACCGCCACCGACCACGCGTACTTGCACTTCGTCGTTACCCAGGCCGTTCAAGGCACCGTTCAACGCTTCCAGCGAACCACGGACGTCGGATTTGAGGACGATGTTGAGCGTCTTCTTCTCTTCCTGACCCATGTTTTCGAAGATGTTTTCCAGCTTGCCAGCGTGAGCACGAGCCAGTTTGACTTCGCGGAACTTGCCTTGACGGAACAGAGCCACTTCACGGGCTTTCTTCTCGTCAGCCACAACGCTCATCTCGTCGCCAGCGTCCGGGGTACCGTCCAGGCCGAGAATCTCGACAGGGATGGCTGGACCGGCTTCCTTGATTGGCTTGCCGTTCTCGTCGAGCATGGCCCGAACGCGACCGTAGTTGGAACCGACCAGAACCATGTCGCCTTGACGCAGGGTACCGTCTTGAACCAGAACGGTAGCCACCGGGCCACGGCCCTTGTCCAGGCGCGATTCAACCACGACACCACGGCCAGGAGCCGAAGGAGTTGCAGTCAATTCCAGAACTTCGGCTTGCAGCAATACGGCTTCGAGCAATTCGTCGACGCCAGTACCCATCTTCGCCGAGACCGGCACGAATGGAGTGTCACCACCCCACTCTTCCGACGTCACGCCGTGAACCGACAGTTCGCTACGGATGCGATCGAGATCGGCGCCCGGCTTGTCGATTTTGTTCACTGCCACAACCAGCGGAACACCCGCAGCCTGAGCATGCTGAACAGCTTCGATGGTCTGCGGCATCACGCCGTCGTCCGCTGCAACCACCAGGATCACGATGTCGGTCGCCTTGGCACCACGGGCACGCATTGCGGTAAACGCGGCGTGACCAGGGGTATCGAGGAAAGTCACCATGCCACGGTCGGTTTCAACGTGGTATGCGCCGATGTGCTGGGTAATACCACCGGCTTCGCCAGCAGCAACCTTGGCACGACGGATGTAGTCGAGCAGGGAAGTCTTACCGTGGTCAACGTGGCCCATTACGGTCACGACTGGCGCACGGGAAACTGCCTCACCTTCAAACTTCAGGGACTCTGCCAGGGAATCTTCCAGGGCGGTGTCGCTGACGAGGGTCACTTTGTGGCCCAGCTCTTCAGCAACCAGTTGAGCAGTTTCCTGATCCAGTACCTGGTTGATGGTCGCTGGAGTGCCCAGTTTGAACATGAACTTGATGATTTCAGCAGCCTTGACCGACATCTGCTGAGCGAGATCGCCAACAGTGATGGTCTCGCCGATCTTCACTTCACGCACGACAGGGCCGGTAGGGCTCTGGAAACCGTGAGCGTTGCGTTTCTTCAGTTTGGCCTTGCCGCGACCACCGCGACGGAAGCCATCGCTTTCTTCGTCGGTAGTACGTGGGGCAACGCGTGGCGCAGGCGCCTTTTCCTTAACCGAAGCACGATGCGGAGCGTTTTTGCGCTCGCCATCGCCACCACCACCGCGACGATTGTTATCGTCGGCACGTGGTTTGTCCGGACGACGCGGTTCGTCACGCTTACGCGCGTCGGCAGCCGGTGCAGCTGCTACAACCGGCGCGCTTTCACGCACAGGTTCGGCGGCTGCAACAGGTGCGGCAACAGGTTCAGCTGGAGCGGTCGGCGCAGCAGCAGGCTGGCGACGCGCTTCTTCTTCGGCGCGACGCTTGGCTTCTTCTTCAGCCTTCTGACGTGCAGCATTTTCCACTGCGCGACGTTCATCCAGTTCACGCTTGCGCTCGGCTTCGATTTCTTCCGGGCTGCGTTGTACGAAGACTTTCTTCTTGCGTACTTCAACGCTGATGCTTTTGCTGCCAGCAACACGCAGGGTGCTGGTGGTTTTACGCTGCAGCGTAATCTTGCGTGGTTCTTCCACTTTCGCCTTGTGGCTGCTTTTCAAGTGAGTCAGCAAAGATTGCTTCTCACTGTCAGTCACACTTTCTTCGGCGGCGGTGTGCGGCAGACCTGCCTCACGCATCTGCTGCAACAGGCGCTCTACCGGTGTTTTGACCTCATCGGCCAGTTGTTTCACCGTGACTTGCGTCATGCACTTCTCTCCTCAGGCCGCGCCTAATTACTCGAACCAGTGGGCTCGGGCGGCCATGATCAACTTGCCGGCACGATCATCGTCAATGCCGTCGATGTCGAGCAGGTCGTCAATAGACTGCTCGGCCAGGTCTTCGCGGGTAATTACGCCGCGCACCGCCAGTTCCATCGCCAAATCCTTGTCCATACCCTCAAGCGAGAGCAGGTCTTCGGCCGGATGGGCGTCTGCCAGCTTTTCCTCAGTAGCGATGGCTTTGGTCAACAAACGATCCTTGGCACGAGCGCGAAGCTCGTTGACGGTGTCTTCGTCAAAGCCGTCGATGTTGAGCATTTCTTCCAACGGTACGTAGGCAATCTCTTCCAGGCTGGTGAAGCCTTCATCTACCAGCACCTGAGCCAAATCTTCGTCGACTTCCAGCTCGTCGATGAAGTTGCGCAGGATGTCGCCGGTTTCTGCTTGCTGCTTAGCCTGGATGTCCGATTCGGTCATCACGTTCAGGGTCCAGCCTGTCAACTGGCTAGCCAGACGCACGTTCTGACCACCGCGACCGATGGCCTGAGCCAGATTGTCTGCGCCAACGGCGATGTCCATTGCGTGGGCATCTTCGTCAACGATAATTGCCGCAACCTCAGCCGGGGACATGGCGTTGATTACGAACTGAGCCGGGTTGTCGTCCCACAGGACGATGTCCACGCGCTCACCGCCCAACTCGCCCGACACTGCCTGGACGCGCGAACCGCGCATACCGATGCAAGCGCCCTGCGGGTCGATGCGTTTGTCCTTGGAGCGGACGGCGATCTTGGCGCGCGAACCCGGATCACGGGACGCAGCCATTACTTCGATCAGGCCTTCAGCAATTTCCGGCACTTCGATACGGAACAACTCGATCAGCATTTCCGGCGCGGTGCGCGACAGGATCAACTGCGGGCCGCGGTTCTCGGTGCGGATTTCCTTGAGCAGCGCACGCAGGCGCACGCCAACCCGGAAGGTTTCGCGAGAAATGATGTCTTCACGGGCCAGCAACGCTTCAGCGTTGTTGCCCAGATCGACGATCACGTTGTCGCGGGTCACTTTTTTCACGGTGCCGGAGATGATTTCGCCCAGGCGCTCGCGGTAAGCGTCAACAACCTGAGCGCGCTCGGCTTCGCGAACCTTCTGCACGATGACCTGCTTGGCAGTCTGTGCAGCGATACGACCGAATTCGATGGACTCGATTTTTTCTTCGACGACGTCGCCGACCTTGGCACCAGGATGCGTTTCTGCAACCTTGCTCGGCCAGGTTTCAATGGCCGGATCGTCCAGGTCTGCTTCTTCGACGACCGTCCAGCGACGGAAAGTCTCATAAGCACCGGTGTGGCGATTGATTTCCACACGCAGATCAACTTCGTCCTCGAAACGCTTCTTGGTAGCAGTGGCCAGAGCCAGCTCCAGCGCTTCAAAAATTACGTTTGCCGGTACACCCTTTTCGTTGGATACCGACTCAACAACCAGCAGTACTTCTTTGCTCATCGTACGCCTCGCCTTTCGCAAGCCATTGGATCCGCGGGATCCGCGTCTCAGTCAAAACTGGGAATAATGTTGGCCTTGTCGATCATATCGATCGGCAACAGGAACTCATGGTCTTCTACCTGCACCACGACATCCTGCTCTTCTACACCGCGCAGAAGGCCCTGAAAGTTGCGTCGACCTTCAAAAGGCGAGCGCAGCTTGATCTTCACTTGTTCACCGGCAAATTTTGCAAACTGCTCAATAGTGAACAGCGGGCGTTCCATGCCTGGCGAGGAAACTTCAAGGGTGTATTCAACGGAGATTGGATCTTCAACATCCAGCACACCGCTGATCTGACGGCTGACAATGGCGCAATCGTCCACCAGCACGCCACCCTCTTTATCGATATAAACGCGCAACATCGAGTGACGACCCTGAGCCGAGAACTCGATACCCCAGCATTCATAGCCTAGGGCCACGACCACCGGGGCCAGCAAGGCCTGCAACTCTTCTAGCTTGCTCGACACCTGAACCCCCTAGTGCATGTATGTGCATGCTATGCAAAATAAAAAAATGGGCGAAACGCCCATCCTTGAAACGCCGTCGAACAGCGGCGTTGAAAGTGTCCAGCTAACAAAAAGCCCCTTAAAAGGGGCTCCTTAAACTGGTTGCGGGGGCCGGATTTGAACCGACGACCTTCGGGTTATGAGCCCGACGAGCTACCAGACTGCTCCACCCCGCGACAAAGCTGGGGCGGAAGTATACGACCGATCCCCTACAGGGTCAATGTAACCTTCCACCTGCAAGAAAGCCCGCAACAGCGGGCTCTCCTGACTAATTGGTACCGAGAAGGGGACTCGAACCCCTACACCCTATGGGCACAACCACCTCAAGGTTGCGTGTCTACCAATTCCACCACCTCGGCAATACTACGTTTGAAACCTTCTTACTTCTGCTCTTGAGCTGGAGGCACGTCAGTCGCTGGAGTAGCCGACTTTTGCTCTTGAAGCACCGGGACATCATCAGAAGCCGGTTGTTGCTTTGGAACTTCCAGTACCGCTGGATTTGGGAGACCTACCTGAGTCAGCTGGTGAGCCTTCTCTTTAGCAAAGTAACCTAACCCCAAGCTGGTTATGAAAAAACCTGCGGCAAGTATAGCAGTAAACTTACTAAGAAAGGTAGAGGAACCTTGGCTTCCGAACACAGTATTTGAAGCACCTGCTCCGAAAGACGCACCAGCATCCGCACCTTTACCCTGCTGCAGCAATACGAGAGCAACTACGCCCAATGCACCCAGCAGATGAAAAACGACTACGACTGTTTCCAGCATTTTTTCAGTTTCCCGCGGCGCGACAAATCGCACCGAACTCATCTGCATTCAGGGAAGCCCCACCAATGAGACCCCCATCGATATCCGGCATGCCGAACAGTTCGACCGCATTGGCCGCCTTCACGCTGCCGCCGTATAGAAGCCGCACACCTTGTGCGACTTCAGAATTTTCTGCCGCCAACTGAGCGCGGATGGCTGCGTGCACATCCTGCGCCTGCTGCGGCGAAGCAGTCAGCCCGGTGCCAATGGCCCAGACCGGCTCGTAAGCAATTACTGCATTTGCAAAGACACCGACACCCAGCTCGTCGATGATGCTGCTCAGCTGACGCGAGACGACTTCAACAGTCTTCCCCGCTTCGCGCTGCTCGAGGGTTTCCCCTACACACAACACCGGAATCAGGCCGCTTGCCTGTGCCGCTGCAAATTTGCGAATCAGCGTTGCGTCCTGCTCGCCCATAATCTGGCGGCGCTCTGAGTGCCCGACAAGCACCAGGGAACAACCTGCATCCACTAACTGACTTGGCGAGACCTCACCGGTCAGTGCACCTTGTCCGGTTTCCACTGCAGAGTTCTGCGCGCCGATCGAAATCGACTTTCCTTTCAAGCCATCAACCACTTGGCTGATATGCAACAAAGGCGGGAATACCGCTACATCAACACCGCTCGGCAAGGCCAAGTCACGAAGGCCGTTGATCAGCTCAGCGACGCTGGCGCGGGTACCGTGCATCTTCCAGTTACCAGCTACCATAGGGCGACGCATGCTGTACCTCGTCGGTCAAAGTGGGCGCAGATGTTACCCAACACAATCAAGGCTGGCAAGCCGAATTCAGGCAGAAACTTCAGTTACCAGTTTTGCCAGCTCTTCGGCGTAACCACGAACCTGCGTTTCGTCTTCGCCTTCGACCATGACTCTCACCAACGGCTCTGTTCCCGACTTGCGCAACAGGACACGGCCGCGCCCCGCCATCGCATTGGTGACACGCTCGCTCGCTTCCTTTACAGATGGATGATCGAGCGGACTCGCACCCCCGGCAAACCGCACATTGATCAGCACCTGAGGGCACTTGCGCAGCGCCTGACGCGACTGAGCAAGACTTTCGGCTCGCGACTTGAGCGCCATCAGCACCTGCAGCGCGGCGATAATCGCATCACCTGTGGTGGTGTGATTGAAGCAAACGATATGCCCCGAGTTCTCACCGCCGACCAGCCAATTGCGCTCCAGCAGATCAGCGATCACATAACGGTCACCGACGTTGGCACGAACAAATGGAATTGCCAGATCCGCGAGGGCCAACTCCAGCCCCAGGTTACTCATCAGAGTGCCGACCACCCCACCCTGCAGCTTGTCGCGCTCATGCAGGTCGCGGGCAATGATGTACAGCAGTTCGTCACCATCGACGATAGCGCCGGTGTGATCGACCATCAAAACGCGGTCACCGTCACCGTCGAATGCAATACCCAGGTCGGCGTGCTCGGCCAGTACGGCAGCCTGCAACTGCCCCATGTGGGTCGAACCGCAATTTTCATTGATGTTCAAGCCATTGGGTTGCGCGGACAGGACGACGACATCAGCGCCCAGCTCACGAAATACGCTAGGCGCCACTTTGTAAGTCGCGCCATGAGCACAATCGATGACGATTTTAAGCCCGGCAAAACTGGTGCCCGTTGGCACACTGCTCTTGCAGAATTCAATGTAACGACCCGACGCATCGTTGATGCGCGTGACCTTGCCGATCTTGCTCGACTCAACCACGGTCATCGGCGTGTCCAGCAGTTCTTCGATCATCTGCTCGACTTCATCCGGCAATTTGGTGCCCTTGCCGGAGAAAAATTTGATGCCGTTGTCGTCATGGGGGTTGTGCGACGCACTGATCACGATACCGGCTTCAGCATGGAACGTGCGCGTCAGGTAGGCGATGGCAGGTGTTGGCATCGGCCCCAGGAGCATTACATCAGCGCCCGCCGAAGTAAGGCCGGCCTCAAGTGCGGATTCAAACATGTACCCGGAAATCCGGGTGTCCTTGCCGACCAGCACCTTGCAGGCGCCCATCTTGCGAAACGCCATGCCAGCTGCCCAGCCGAGCTTGAGCATGAAGTCAGGAGTAATCGGGTATTCGCCGACACGGCCACGAATGCCGTCAGTACCAAAGTATTTCCTAGTCATAAGCGCTCCATCATTCTTATTCGGCTGATTCCACTGCGGCGATCATCCTCACCACATCGACTGTTTCGGCTACATCATGGACGCGCAATATACGCGCACCCTTGTGCGAAGCCAGCGCCGCGAGTGCGAGACCGCCATACAAGCGCTCACCCACCGGGCGATTCAACGCCTGCCCTATCATGCTTTTTCGCGAAACCCCGACCAGCAGGGGTCGCCCCAAGGCATGCAAGGCATCCATATGTTTGAATAAGCTTAGATTGTGCTGCAAGGTTTTCGCGAAGCCAAAACCCGGATCGAGAATGATCTTCTGCGCCGCAATGCCCACCGAGGCACATTGAGCCATGCGCTCGGCAAGAAACTCGCCCACTTCTTTCGTGACATCCTGGTAGTGCGGATTGTCCTGCATATCGCCAGGCTCACCCAGCATATGCATCAGGCAGACCGGCAGTCCGGTGGCAGCGGCTGCATCCAGCGCACCATCGCGACGCAATGATCGAACATCGTTGATCAACCCGGCGCCCAGCCGTGCGGTTTCGCGCATGACGGCAGGGGTGGAAGTGTCTACCGAGATAATCACATCAAGTTCGCGGTTTATCCGCTCGACGATCGGCGCGACACGCTCCAGCTCTTCCAGTGGTGAAACCGCCCTGGCACCAGGCCGTGTCGACTCACCACCGACATCGATCAACGTCGCGCCAGCCGCCACCATGGCTTCAGCATGACGCATGGCCGCATCGAGCTGGCTGAACTGGCCGCCATCGGAGAAAGAATCGGGGGTTACATTGAGAATGCCCATGACATGCGTCCGGGCCAAATCAAGAACCCGGTTGCCGCAAGGCAACCGGGTCGAGGACTGAACAGAAGTCATTTCAAACCTTAAACGTCAGCAGCCGGGCCGCCGATGGGTGTTTCCGGACGCTCATCCTGTACCGCTGGAGGCGTTCCGGATGTACCGGTACCACCGGACCAGTCGCGAGGTTCGCGAGGTGTACGCCCGGCCATGATGTCGTCGATCTGCTCGGCATCAATGGTTTCATACTTCATCAGCGCATCTGCCATGGCATCGAGCTTGTCACGGTTATCCGTCAGGATCTGCTTGGCCGTGCCGTAGCACTGGTCAATGATGCTGCGCACCTCGGAGTCGATCAGCTTGGCTGTCTCACCCGAGAAGCTGGCACTCTGACCACCGCCGCCGCGACCGAGGAACACTTCACCCTCTTCTTCGGCGTACATCAACGGACCGAGTTTCTCGGACAGGCCCCACTTGGTCACCATGTTCCGCGCAATCTGGCTGGCACGCATGATGTCGTTGGACGCGCCGGTGGTGACACCGTCGAAGCCCAGGGTCATTTCTTCAGCGATACGGCCACCGTACAGCGAGCAGATCTGGCTGATCAACGCACGCTTGGACAGGCTGTAGCGATCTTCTTCCGGGAGGAACATGGTCACACCCAGCGCACGACCGCGCGGAATGATCGACACCTTGTACACCGGGTCATGCTCAGGTACGACGCGACCAACAATGGCATGGCCTGCTTCGTGATAAGCGGTGTTCTGCTTTTCTTTCTCGGACATGACCATGGATTTGCGCTCGGCGCCCATCATGATCTTGTCTTTGGCCAGTTCGAACTCCTTCATCTCGACGATGCGCTTGCCGGCACGGGCAGCGAACAACGACGCTTCGTTGACCAGGTTGGCCAGGTCGGCACCGGAGAAGCCCGGAGTACCACGAGCGATGACTGCCGGAGCGACGTCGTCGCCCATTGGCACTTTGCGCATGTGGACCTTGAGAATCTGTTCACGGCCACGGATGTCCGGCAGACCCACCACAACCTGACGGTCGAAACGGCCCGGACGCAGCAGCGCAGGGTCGAGTACGTCTGGACGGTTGGTCGCGGCAATCACAATGATCCCGTCGTTCATTTCGAAGCCGTCCATCTCTACCAGCAACTGGTTGAGCGTCTGCTCGCGCTCGTCATGACCGCCGCCCATACCGGCACCACGGTGACGGCCGACGGCGTCGATTTCATCGATGAAGATGATGCATGGTGCGTGCTTCTTCGCCTGCTCGAACATATCGCGAACACGGCTGGCACCGACACCCACGAACATTTCAACGAAGTCGGAACCGGAAATGGTGAAGAACGGCACCTTGGCTTCCCCGGCAATCGCCTTGGCGAGCAAGGTTTTACCGGTACCCGGAGGGCCAACCATCAGCACGCCGCGAGGAATGCGACCGCCCAGGCGCTGGAACTTGCCTGGATCACGCAGGAACTCGACCAGTTCGCCAACTTCTTCCTTGGCTTCGTCGCAACCGGCAACGTCAGCCAGAGTGGTTTTCACCTGATCTTCGGAGAGCAGGCGCGCCTTGCTCTTGCCGAAGCTCATCGGACCGCCTTTGCCACCGGCACCACCCTGCATCTGCCGCATGAAGAACATGAACACGGCGATGATCACGAGGATCGGGAAGCTGGCGACCAGGAGCTGGGTCCAGATGCTTTGCTGTTCTGGCTGCTTGCCTTCGACCACGACATGGTTATCCACCAGGTCGCCGATCAGACCGTTGTCCTGGATTGCCGGACGAATGGTCTTGAAGCTGTCGCCATCGGTGCGCTTGCCGGTAATGACGTAGCCATCAACCGCTACGCGCTCGACCTTGCCATCCTTGACCTGCTGGATGAAGTCGGAATAGTTGAGGGTCTGCGGCTCGTTAGGGCTGGAGAAGTTGTTCATCACCGTCACCAGGACTGCCGCGATGATCAACCACAGGATCAGATTCTTTGCCATATCGTTCAATTAACTACCCTCTGAAGCAAGCGCCGCTGGTGGCGCGCGCTCCGCATGATATTCACCGGCCTAACTTACTACATTACCTACAACACTGGCAGGCGCCGTCTGTAACCCTTTGTGAAACACTTTCTACACAATATTCGCTTATGCACGCGAGGCGAAATACGAAAAACCTATCACCCCGCCAAAAAAACTCGTTTTATTCACTGCGACCGCGATAGCCCCAAGCCAGCATGTATTGCTCGCGGGAGCTGCCACGCGAAGAGTCCGGCTTGATCATCTGGATCTTGTCGAATTTCTTACGCGCATCCTTCAGGTAAACATCGAAACCTTCGCCCTGAAAAATCTTGATCACAAAATTGCCACCCGGCTTTAGTATCCGTTCCGCCAAATCAAGCGCCAGCTCGCACAGAAACATGGCTTTCGGCATGTCCACTTCAGGTGTACCACTCATATTGGGGGCCATATCGGAAATCACAAGGTCCACCTGCGAATTACCCACGGCTTCAAGGATTTGGGCCAGCACTTCGTCCTGAGTGAAGTCACCCTGAATGAAAGTCACGTCCGGAATACTGTCCATTTCCAGAATATCCGATGCGATCAGGCGCCCCTGACCACCGATCAGTCGGCTAGTGACCTGCGACCAGCCACCGGGCGCCGCACCCAGGTCGACCACGCTCATGCCCGGACGGATCAGCTTGTATTTCTCCTGGACCTCCAGAAGCTTGTAACTTGCACGCGAGCGGTAGCCATCCTTCTGCGCCTGCTTCACATAGGGATCATTGACATGTCTTTTCAGCCAACCAAGGCTTGTCTTGGAACGCGCCATTGGGCACCTCTTTGATAAGGGTCGTGATTAATTGGGCGGATCCACGAACCCTCGGGTAAAATGGCCGCCATTTTACAGAATCCAGACGAAAGGGTCAGATTATGCCGCTCACTCAAGAGCAGAAGAAACAGTACAAATCCATTGGCCACCACCTGAAACCAGTTCTGATTGTGGCAGACAACGGTTTGACTGAAGGTGTCCTCGCCGAACTTGAACGCGCCTTGGCGGATCACGAACTGATCAAGATCAAGCTCAACATCCTCGATCGCGAATCGCGCCTGGCGTCCATTGCAGAACTGTGCAAGGTCGGCAAAGCGGATCTGGTTCAGGTCATCGGCAAGATGGCACTGATCTACCGCAAGAACTTCAGCGTCAACAAGCAGCTGTCGAACGTTCATCGCTTCAAGTGATGACAAGGGTCACGGGTGTGCTTCGCGCACCCTGCCACTCCATCCCGGCACCGGCTGCACTACCAGAACCAGCCCGGAAAAGCCCAACACAAGATAGCTGAACACCTGCCAACGCACCGCATCCGGCCAGCCAATACGCACAGCGATGTACATCGCGCACGCGTAAAGCGCTATCAACAGCAGTTGCCCACGAATATCGAGCCATAGACTGACAAGGCCCTCGGCCTGAATCAGCACCAAAGCCTGAAAAATCACACACGCTGCGGCAAAGCCGATCATCAGCGCATTCAACATGCCTGCTATTTCATCAATCAGCAGCGGTGCCAGGCCTATACGCCCCAGCACCGGCAGCAGACCGATGTGCAACAGCCACAAGCCGCCAACCCACAACATCTGGGTCAGCTGCCAAAGCATCGCGCCCGCACGTAGCGGGCGCCTGCCGTTAGATGTGGCGAACTTCGACAATCTCGTACTCGATAACGCCACCCGGCGTTTTCACGGCAACGACATCACCCTCTTCCTTGGCTATCAAGGCGCGGGCCAATGGCGAACCCACCGAAATCTTGCCGAGTTTGAAGTCTGCCTCGTCCTCACCCACGATGTGGTAGGTGACGCGCTCATCCGTCTCGACGTTGGCGATTTCAACGGTAGTGCCGAAAATCACTTTGCCGGTGTGAGGAATGGTCGTGACATCGATGATGACCTGATTCTGAATCCGGCCCTCGATATCACGGATCCGCGCCTCGACCATACCCTGCTGCTCGCGAGCAGCGTGGTATTCGGCGTTTTCTTTCAAGTCACCCAACTCACGAGCCGTACCGATGTCCTGGCTGAGCTTCGGACGAACGACTTTGGTCAGGTGTGCATGTTCTTCTTCCAGGGCGCGAGCGCCCTGAACGGTCATTGGGTACTTCGTTATGCTCATGCCTTCAATCCTGCGTGTAGATCCTGCAAGCGACGCACGGTCTTCTCGGGACCGAACTTCAGCGCTTCGCAGATCGCTTCGCCAGCAGCAATGGTGGTGGTGCAGTAGATCTTGTGCTGCAGGGCATTGCGACGAATGGAATAGGAGTCAGCGATCGACTGACGACCTTCGGTGGTGTTGATGATCAGGGTGACTTCGTCATTCTTGATCATGTCGACCACGTGCGGACGACCCTCGGTCACCTTGTTCACGCGACGCACTTTCAGGCCTGCGGCTTCAATCAGCTTGGCAGTACCGGCAGTGGCGACCACTTCGAAGCCCAAGTTGATCAGATCACGGGCCACGCCTGCAACCAGCGGCTTGTCATCGTCACGCACGCTGATAAACGCAGTACCGCCAGTCGGCAACACTTCGCTGGCACCCATCTGGGCTTTGGCGAACGCTTCACCGAAGGTATCGCCCACGCCCATCACTTCACCGGTCGACTTCATCTCTGGGCCGAGGATCGGGTCAACACCAGGGAACTTGGCGAATGGGAACACCGCCTCTTTCACACTGTAGAAGTTAGGAATGATTTCCTTGGTGAAACCGATTTCCTTCAGGGTTTTACCGGCCATGACGCGAGCCGCGATCATTGCCAGGGAAACGCCGATGCACTTGGACACGAACGGCACGGTACGCGAGGCACGCGGGTTGACTTCGATGACGTAAATGTCGTCGCCTTGCAGCGCCAACTGAACGTTCATCAGGCCGACCACGCCCAGCTCCAGGGCCATTTTCTTGACCTGTTCGCGCATCTCGTCCTGGATGTGGGCAGGCAGCGAGTACGGCGGCAGCGAGCACGCGGAGTCACCGGAGTGAACACCGGCCTGCTCGATGTGCTGCATGATCGCGCCGATGACAACGTCTTTGCCGTCGCAGACCGCATCCACGTCCATTTCGATGGCGCAGTTGAGGAAGTGGTCCAGCAGCACCGGGCTGTCGTTGGACACTTGAACCGCTTCACGCAGGTAGCGCTTGAGTTCTTCTTCTTCGTAGACGATTTCCATCGCACGGCCGCCCAGTACATAGGACGGGCGCACTACCAGCGGGTAACCGATCTTGCTGGCGGCACGAATCGCTTCGTCTTCGCTGCGCACGGTAGCGTTTGGCGGCTGACGCAGGTTCAGGCGCTGGACCATCTGCTGGAAGCGCTCACGGTCTTCGGCACGGTCGATGGCGTCAGGGCTGGTACCGATGATCGGCACGCCGGCCGCTTCCAGGGCACGCGCCAGTTTCAGCGGTGTTTGGCCGCCGTACTGGACGATCACGCCTTTTGGCTTCTCGACGCGGACGATTTCCAGCACGTCTTCCAGGGTTACCGGCTCGAAGTACAGGCGATCGGAGGTGTCATAGTCAGTGGAAACGGTTTCCGGGTTGCAGTTGACCATGATGGTCTCGTACCCGTCATCGCGCAGGGCCAGTGCGGCGTGTACGCAGCAGTAGTCGAACTCGATGCCCTGACCGATACGGTTCGGACCGCCGCCCAGGATCATGATCTTGTCGCGACCCGATGGCGCAGCCTCGCACTCTTCTTCGTACGTCGAGTACAGGTAAGCAGTATCGGTGGCGAACTCGGCGGCGCAAGTATCGACGCGCTTGTAGACCGGGAACACTTCCAGCTTGTGGCGATGAGCACGCAGGCTCTTCTCGGTTACACCCAGCAGCTTGGCCAGGCGCATATCGGAGAAACCTTTGCGCTTGAGACGGAACATCAGGTCGCGGTCGATGCTGGTCAGACCGAGGGTCTTGACCTTCTCTTCGTCCTTGATCAGATCTTCCATCTGCACCAGGAACCAAGGATCGATCATGGTCATGCCGAAGATGTCTTCAACACTCATGCCGGCGCGCATCGCGTCCGCCACGTACCAGATACGCTCGGCGCCCGGCACGGTCAGCTCGCGCTTGAGGACGCTCATGCTTTCCGGGTTGGCCAGGTCGACTTTCTCGTCCAGACCGCAAACGCCCACTTCCAGACCGCGCAGAGCTTTCTGCAGGGATTCCTGGAAGGTACGGCCGATGGCCATGACTTCACCCACCGACTTCATCTGAGTGGTCAGGCGGGCGTCAGCCTTGGCGAACTTCTCGAAGGCGAAACGTGGCAGCTTGGTGACGACGTAGTCGATGGACGGTTCGAAGGACGCCGGGGTCTTGCCGCCGGTGATGTCGTTCGACAACTCGTCGAGGGTGTAGCCCACAGCCAGTTTGGCCGCAACCTTGGCGATCGGGAAACCGGTGGCTTTCGAAGCCAGTGCCGAGGAACGGGATACACGCGGGTTCATCTCGATCACGACCATGCGGCCAGTGTTCGGGCAGATACCGAACTGAACGTTGGAACCGCCGGTTTCCACGCCGATCTCGCGCAGTACCGCCAGGGAGGCGTTACGCAGGATCTGGTATTCCTTGTCGGTCAGGGTCTGTGCCGGAGCCACGGTGATCGAGTCACCGGTGTGCACGCCCATCGGGTCAAAGTTTTCGATGGAGCAGACGATGATGCAGTTGTCCTTCTTATCGCGGACAACCTCCATCTCGTACTCTTTCCAGCCGATCAGCGATTCGTCGATCAGCAGTTCCTTGGTCGGCGACAGGTCCAGACCGCGGGCACAGATTTCTTCGAACTCTTCACGGTTGTAAGCGATACCGCCACCGGTGCCGCCCATGGTGAAGGACGGACGAATGATGCACGGGAAGCCGAGCTTCTCGAGGACCGCGTTGGCCTCTTCCATGCTGTGGGCGATACCGGAACGCGGGCACGCCAGGCCGATGGATTTCATCGCCTTGTCGAAACGCGAGCGGTCTTCAGCCTTGTCGATGGTGTCGGCGTTGGCACCGATCATCTCTACGCCGAACTTCTCCAGAACGCCTTCGCGCTCCAGGTCCAGGGCGCAGTTCAGAGCGGTCTGGCCACCCATGGTCGGCAGCAGTGCGTCCGGACGCTCTTTCTCGATGATCTTGGCAACGGTCTGCCACTTGATCGGCTCGATGTAGGTGGCGTCGGCCATGGCCGGGTCGGTCATGATGGTGGCCGGGTTGGAGTTCACCAGGATGACGCGGTAACCCTCTTCGCGCAGGGCTTTACAGGCCTGGGCGCCGGAGTAGTCGAATTCGCAGGCCTGGCCGATTACGATCGGGCCAGCGCCGAGAATCAGGATGCTTTTAATGTCTGTACGTTTTGGCATGGGTTTGTCACTCAAATCCGCAGGTCAGTCGGCAAGCCGTCTTGTTCAATCTTTGAAGCCTTGAGGGGGCCGCCGGTTTCGGGACCACCCTCAAGCTCTGCTACATCAGGGCGAGCGATCAGCGTCGCTTGGCCATCTCGTTGATGAAGCGATCGAACAATGGCGCTACGTCGTTCGGGCCAGGGCTGGCTTCCGGGTGACCCTGGAAGCTGAAGGCGCTCTTGTCGGTACGCTCGATCCCTTGCAGGGTGCCGTCGAACAGCGATTTGTGGATCGCGCGGACGTTGGCTGGCAGGGTCGCTTCGTCTACCGCAAAACCGTGGTTCTGGCTGGTGATCATCACCACACCGGTATCCAGATCCTGGACCGGATGGTTGGCACCGTGGTGGCCGTGACCCATTTTCAGGGTCTTGGCGCCAGAGGCCAGGGCCAGTAGCTGGTGACCGAGGCAGATACCGAAGACCGGGATCTCGGTTTCCAGTACTTCCTTGATGGCCTGGATCGCGTAGTCGCAAGGCTCAGGATCACCTGGGCCGTTGGACAGGAACACGCCGTCCGGCTTCAGGGCCAGCACGTCGGCAGCAGGGGTCTGAGCAGGCACCACGGTCACGCGGCAGCCGCGCTCGACCAGCATGCGCAGGATGTTCACTTTGACGCCGTAGTCGTAAGCAACCACGTGGTACGGCAGCTCGGAAGCTTCGATGGTCGCGTGGCTGTCAGTTTTCAGATCCCAGACAGTCGAGCGCCATTCGTAGGCGTCCTTGGTGCTGACGACTTTCGCCAGGTCCATGCCTTTCAGGCCCGGGAAGCCCTGGGCTGCGGCGATGGCGGCCTCTTCGGAAATGTTGTCACCGGCCATGATGCAGCCGTTCTGCGCGCCTTTTTCACGCAGGATGCGCGTCAGGCGGCGGGTGTCGATACCGGCGATGGCCACCACGTTGTTGGCCTTCAGGTAATCGGACAGGGACATCGTGTTACGCCAGTTGCTCGCGACCAGTGGCAGGTCACGAATGACCAGGCCAGCCGACCAGACGCGGTTGGACTCGGCATCTTCCGGAGTGGTACCGGTGTTGCCAATGTGCGGGTAAGTCAGGGTAACGATCTGTTGGGCGTAGGAAGGATCGGTAAGGATTTCCTGATAGCCGGTCATTGCGGTGTTGAACACCACCTCACCAACGGTTTGACCGTCGGCTCCAATGGCTTCGCCGCGAAAAATGCTGCCATCAGCAAGGGCGAGTATGGCTGGCTTAGTCAAGAAGACCTCCCGTAAATAAAGCCTGAAAGGGCGATCGCAGGTTGTAAAAAAGCGGAGTGACGTATGGACACGTCACCCCGCTTCTTCACTGAATTATTCTGCGCGCTTTTAGTGGACACACTAAAGCTGTAGCTTACAGAAAAAGGCCTTTTTGGTCTACCGCCAATGAGCCTTAAAGGCTGGAGAATGCGACAGGACGTCGCTTGGCGGAACAAAACCGGGCTCAAACGCTGTGCGCGAGCCCGGTTTCGGGTGCATCTTAACGCAGGTCGAGCACGTCTTGCATGTCGTAAAGACCAGGCTCACGCCCATCCAGCCACAATGCAGCGCGTACCGCACCCTTGGCGAAGGTCATACGACTGGACGCCTTGTGCGTGATCTCGACACGCTCACCGTCAGCGGCGAACAGCACAGTGTGATCACCGACGATATCGCCAGCACGCACCGTGGCGAAACCGATGGTCTCGCGATCACGCGCACCGGTCTGACCTTCACGACCGTAAACCGCAACCTTCTTCAGGTCACGACCCAAGGCATCAGCGATCACTTCACCCATGCGTACGGCCGTTCCGGACGGCGCGTCGACTTTGTGCCGGTGGTGGGCTTCGGTGATCTCGATATCGACATCATCGCCCAACACGCGAGCAGCCGTGTCGAGCAGCTTCAGGCACAGGTTCACACCCACGCTGAAGTTGGCCGCGAAGACGATTGGGATATCCTTGCCCGCCTCCACCAGCAACTGTTTCTCTTCAACGCTGAAGCCCGTGGTGCCAATGATCATCGCCTTGTTGTGCTTGCGGCAGAAGGCGAGATTCTTCAGGGTCACCGTCGGGTGCGTGAAGTCGATCAGGACGTCGAATTCATCGACCACACGATCCAGATCACCCGACAGCGGCACACCGATGCGACCGATCGCAGCCAGCTCACCAGCGTCAGCGCCGACCAGCGTACTGTCAGGACGATCCACCGCCGCCGTCAAACCGGCACCCGGCGCTTGCTGAACGGCTTCAATCAGGGTTTTGCCCATGCGCCCGGCGGCGCCCATCACTGCTATACGTCGCATGCCTGTCTCCTTACAAATCGCCGAAGAAGCGCTTCACGCCTTCGAACCAGCCTGTGGTTTTCGGCGAATGGCTGTTGTCGTCCGCCAGGGAACTGCGGAACTCCTCGAGCATTTCGCGCTGACGACGGCTCAGGTTGACCGGGGTCTCGACCGCCACACGGCACATCAAGTCACCAGCACCGCCGCCACGCACGGGCGCCACGCCTTTGCCACGAACACGGAACTGCTTGCCGGTCTGAGTCCCCTCAGGGATTTTCAGCTTGACCCGACCATCAAGGGTCGGAATCTCCAGCTCGCCGCCCAGCGCCGCATCGACGAAGCTGATCGGCACTTCGCAGAACAGGTGCTTGCCATCGCGCTGGAAGATCGAGTGCTCACGCACATTGATCACCACGTACAGGTCACCAGTCGGGCCACCCTGTGCGCCCGCCTCGCCTTCGCCGGACAGGCGAATGCGGTCACCAGTGTCGACACCGGCCGGCACCTTCACGGACAGGGTCTTGTACTCTTCGACACGACCTTCGCCGTGGCAGGAATCGCACGGATCGGAAATGATCTTGCCTTGTCCATGGCATCGCGGGCAGGTCTGCTGCACCGAGAAGAAGCCTTGCTGCATGCGTACCTGGCCAATACCGCCACAGGTAGGGCAAGTCACCGGCGAAGAACCTTTCTTCGCGCCCGAGCCATCGCATGGCTTGCAGTTGACCAGCGTCGGAACGCGGATATTCACGGTCGTGCCGCGCACCGCTTCTTCCAGATCCAGCTCCAGGGTGTAGCGCAAATCGCTGCCGCGCTGAGCACCGCCACGGGAACCGCCGCGACCGCCACCGAAGAAGTCACTGAAGACATCGCCAAAAATGTCGGAGAAGTTCTGCCCACCGAAACCTGCGCCGCCGCCACCCATACTCGGGTCGACACCGGCATGGCCGTACTGGTCGTACGCCGCACGCTTGCTGGAATCGGATAGCACTTCGTAGGCCTCGTTGGCCTCCTTGAACATCTCTTCCGACGCTTTGTCATCGGGATTACGGTCCGGGTGGTGCTTCATCGCCAGGCGACGGTAGGCCTTTTTCAGGTCCGCCTCGCTTGAGCCTCGTTCAACACCCAATACTTCGTAATAGTCACGCTTTGCCATAAGTCATTTGCACTCTTGAGGACGTTCGGCAAACCTCTCCTGAACCCTGCCGAACTCGTTGAGCCCCAATACAGGCCCGGACCCAACTCACGTCAATTCAACGATCCTGGTCTTTGTTTCGATGTGGCACTTCAGGCTCGGAAAGCAGGAGCATTCCCGGCCATGCCAGCAGCACGCGAACGCGGTCGCATGCTGTAAAAATTCGCGTGTTCCAGACACGCCAACGCGGGAGCAAGCTCCCGCGCGGCGACATCCTACCAGTCACCGCCTGAAGGCAGTCAACCGGGCGACCAACAACTTACTTGTGGTCTTTTACTTCTTCGAACTCAGCGTCGACGACATCGTCAGCCTTCTCGGCCGACTCACCTTGCGGTGCAGCGCCTTCGGCTGGCTGAGCCTGTTCGGCGTACATTTTCTGAGCCACTGGCGCGGAGACCTTCGACAGCTCTTCAACCTTGGCTTCGATAGCAGCCTTGTCGTCGCCTTTAACAGCGGCTTCCAGGGCAACTACAGCGGCTTCGATTGCAGTCTTCTCTTCAGCGCTCACTTTGTCGCCAGCATCAGCGACCATTTTGCGCGTCGAGTGAACCAGTGCATCACCTTGGTTACGGGCAGCAGCCAGCTCTTCGAACTTGCGATCTTCCTCGGCGTTGGCCTCGGCATCACGCACCATGCGCTCGATCTCTTCGTCGGACAGACCGGAGTTGGCCTTGATCACGATCGACTGAGTCTTGCCAGTGGCCTTGTCCTTGGCGCCTACGTGCAGAATGCCGTTGGCGTCGATGTCGAAGGTCACTTCGATTTGTGGCACGCCACGTGGTGCTGGTGGAATCTCGGCCAGGTCGAACTTGCCCAGGGACTTGTTCTGCGCAGCCTGCTTACGCTCACCCTGCAGCACGTGAATGGTCACGGCGCCCTGGTTATCGTCGGCAGTCGAGAACACTTGCGATTTCTTGGTAGGAATCGTGGTGTTTTTCTCGATCAGCGCAGTCATCACGCCGCCCATGGTTTCGATACCCAGGGTCAGCGGGCTGACGTCGAGCAGCAGAACGTCTTTAACGTCACCAGCCAGAACAGCACCCTGAATCGCAGCACCCATGGCAACCGCTTCGTCCGGGTTAACGTCTTTACGAGCTTCTTTACCGAAGAACTCGGTGACCAGCTTCTGAACCAGTGGCATACGGGTCTGACCGCCGACCAGGATCACGTCGTTGATCGCGCCAACGTCGATACCGGAGTCTTTCAGCGCGATGCGGCAAGGCTCGATGGTGCGCTGAACCAGGTCTTCAACCAGCGCTTCCAGCTTGGCACGGGAGATCTTCACGTTCAGGTGCTTAGGACCGGTGGCGTCTGCAGTGATGTACGGCAGGTTGACGTCGGTCGACTGAGCGGAAGACAGCTCGATCTTGGCTTTTTCAGCGGCTTCTTTCAGGCGCTGCATGGCCAGCGGATCACCCTTGAGGTTCATGCCGCTTTCTTTCTTGAATTCGTCGACGAGGTAGTCGATCAGACGAATGTCAAAGTCTTCACCACCCAGGAAGGTATCGCCGTTGGTAGCCAACACTTCAAACTGGTGCTCGCCATCGACTTCAGCGATTTCGATCACGGAAACGTCGAAAGTACCGCCACCCAGGTCATAAACGATCACGGTGTGATCGCCCTTGGCCTTGTCCATACCGTAAGCCAGAGCGGCTGCGGTTGGTTCGTTGATGATACGTTTTACGTCCAGGCCCGCGATGCGGCCGGCGTCTTTGGTAGCTTGACGCTGGCTGTCGTTGAAGTAGGCCGGAACGGTGATCACCGCTTCGGTCACTGGCTCGCCGAGGTAGTCTTCGGCGGTTTTCTTCATTTTCTTCAGAATTTCAGCCGAGATTTGTGGTGGAGCCATTTTCTGGCCATTCACTTCAACCCAAGCGTCGCCGTTGTCAGCCTTGGCGATCTTGTAAGGCACCATCTGGATGTCTTTCTGTACAACTTCTTCTTCAAAGCGACGACCGATCAGACGCTTCACCGCGTACAGGGTGTTATGCGGATTGGTCACAGCCTGACGCTTGGCGGACTGGCCGACCAGGATTTCGCCATCGTTGGCGTAAGCGATGATCGACGGCGTGGTACGCGCGCCTTCGGCGTTTTCAATAACTTTGGCTACGCCGTTTTCAAGTACGGAGACGCAGGAGTTGGTAGTCCCCAGGTCGATACCGATAATTTTGCCCATGTTCACTCTCCCGAAACTTTGGATTTGGTTGCCGCAGCAGTGGTGGCTAACTGCGGTAGCACTTAAACGCTTGACTTCTAAATGGGGGCCTTGCGGCTAATTTCAAGCCTGCTCGTCAATCGAAGGCGAAACCGGCGCAGGGGCCTTGCTGACCACGACCATCGCCGGGCGCAGCAGGCGACCGTTGAGTTGGTAGCCCTTCTGGAAAACCTTGAGCACGCTGTTCGGCTCCAGATCGGCGCTTTCCTGCATGGCCATCGCCTGATGAAGAACGGCGTTGAACGGTTCGCCATGCGGATCGATCGCTTCCAGCTGATAACGCTTCAGGGTGTCCTGGAACATTTTCAGGGTCAGTTCGATGCCTTCGCGCATTGGACGGATGCTTTCGTCATCCGGGTTCGACAACTCAAGGCCACGCTCGAGACTGTCGATGATCGGCAGCAGGTCGCCGGCGAATTTTTCCAGCGCGAATTTGTGAGCCTTTTCTACATCCTGCTCGGCGCGACGGCGGACGTTCTGCAGATCGGCGGCTACACGCAAAGCCTGATCCTGTGCGCCTGCCAGCTGCTCTTCGAGCACTTGTACACGGGCCGCCAGGTCATCACCCGAAGCTTGAGGAGCCTGATCGGCGTCTTGATTTTGCGTATCCACTGTCTGTTCGTCAGCCATAGAATTCTCCTTTCAATATCGTCCGCGAGCTCGACTCGCGCTTCTGCCAGCTATATGGGGCCGCAAAATCCGGCTTCAAGGGGGTCGACGTGATTAACCCTACAAAAAGCTCTGCATTGGTTTGGCTTGCTGCGCTAACGATTTCGTCGGATCAATCGAAACGAGCCAAGCGAGGGCATTGTCAGCCAGAAACAAAACACTGTATAAATAACCAGACCTAAAGCCTGGGAGCGGCCTTTATGCTGGTGCACCTGTCCGTACATAACTACGCCATCGTTGAACATCTCGATCTCGAACTCGATCGCGGAATGAGCGTGATCACGGGTGAAACCGGCGCCGGCAAGTCAATCATGCTCGACGCGCTGGGCCTGACGCTGGGCGATCGCGCCGACAGCGGCGTGGTGCGTCCCGGCGCAGACAAGGCCGACATCCTGGCAACCTTCGACCTGGCTGACATTCCGGAAGCCAGCACCTGGCTGGCCGAACGCGACCTCGAGAACGACGGCCCGTGCATCCTGCGCCGGGTGATCACCGCCGAAGGACGTTCACGCGGCTATATCAATGGCACGCCCTGCCCGCTCGGCGACCTCAAGGCGCTGGGCGAGTTGCTGATCGATATCCACAGCCAGCACGAGCACCAATCCCTGCTCAAGACCGATACCCACCGCCGCCTGCTCGACGAATACGCCGGCGCAACCGATCTCGCCCGCCAGGTACAGCTCGCCGCCCAGCGCTGGCGCCAGACGCGCCAGGAGCTCGAACGCCTTTCCAATTCCGGCGATGAGCAACGCGCCCGCCATCAACTGCTCAGCTATCAACTGGAAGAGCTGGAAAACCTCGGCCTGGGCGACAACGAGCTGGAACAGCTGGAACAGGAACACAAGAACCTGACCAATGCCGAAACCTTGCTGGGGATTTGCCGGCAAGTGGTCGAGCAATGCAGCGAAAGTGACTCCGGCAATGTATTGAATGCCCTTACCGCCAGCCTCAACCGCCTGTCGAGCGCGAACAGCTCCATCGGTGCACTCGGTGAAGCCAGCAGTCTGCTGACCAGTGCCCAGATCCAAGTGGAGGAAGCCGTCGGGGAGCTAAACCGCTTCCTGGATAATTTTGATGCCGACCCTGCGCGCCTCCAATATCTGGAAGAGCGTCTCGACGCGATTTACACCATGGCGCGCAAACATCGCATCCAGCCGACCGAAGTCGCGGAGATGCAGCAACGCCTGCTGGATGAAATCGAAACCCTGAATGCCAACGACGAATCCATCGAGCGACTGAGCGAAGAGCTGGCGTCCTATGCCCGTCATTATCAGGAGAAGGCCCGAGAGCTGAGTGACTTGCGCCAACAGGCATCGAGCAGCCTGGCCAGCGCCGTGGAGCAGGAAATCCAGCGCCTGGGCATGCCCGGCGGCCGCTTCACCATTGAGCTTCGCCCCAATAGCAGCGATGAACTGCTGCCGAACGGCCTCGAACAGGTCGAACTGCTGGTCAGCGCAAACCCGGGCCAGCCATTGAAGGCCCTGGCGAAAGTGGCATCCGGCGGCGAACTGTCGCGGATCAGCCTGGCGATTCAGGTCATCACCGCACAGACCTCTCGCGTGCCGACCCTGGTGTTCGACGAAGTGGACGTGGGCATTGGCGGCCCGACGGCCGAAATTGTCGGCCAGTTGCTGCGTCGACTCGGCGAGCGCGGACAGGTGCTGACCGTGACCCACTTGCCGCAAGTCGCAGCACAGGGCCACCAGCATCTTTTTGTCCACAAGGTACGAGGCGAAGACGCCACTCGCACGGCCGTCTCCAAACTAAGCAAGAACGACCGCGTGGAAGAGGTCGCCAGAATGCTGGGCGGCATCGACCTCACCAAGGAGTCCCTGGCTCACGCGAAAAAAATGGTGGTAGCAGCAAAAATTTAAGGCAGACAGAAAGCACGAAGGCGACCCTGAGGTCGCCTTCGTTCGTTTCGCGAACGTGGTTCGCGCGACATGCTTACTTTTTCTTGCGTACGTACAGCACCAGATTGTGATCAACCATCTCGAAACCGTACTTGTCGACGATGGCTTTCTGCAGGCGCTCGATTTCTTCGTCGAAGAATTCGATCACTTCGCTGGTTTCGACGTTGACCATATGGTCGTGATGCTTACCGTCGTCCAGTTCGAAGACCGCGTGGCCTCCGTCGAAGTTGTGCCGCACCACAAGGCCAGCTGCCTCGAACTGAGTCAGTACACGGTAAACCGTGGCCAGACCGACGTCCTCGCCAGCCTCCATCAGCGCCTTATAAACATCTTCAGCACTCATGTGGCGTTGCTCGGCGGAATCGAGCATTTGCAGAATTTTGACCCGTGGCAGGGTCACTTTGAGGCCGGCTTTGCGTAGTTCGCTATTTTCAACCATGGTCAGCTTTCTCGCGATGCTGCTTCGCAGCTTCTCTTAATGCGGGTATGATCGGCGTTTACGTTGTCCCAGCCAAGATAGTGGAAGTCGCCCACCGATGCAAAACACCAAGCTCTTGCTAACCAGTTTCACCTTTGTGGGACTGCTCGCACTCGCCGGTTGTTCATTCCCCGGGGTTTACAAAATCGACATCCAGCAGGGCAATGTCGTCACGCAGGACATGATAGACCAGTTACGCCCGGGAATGACCCGAAAGCAAGTACGGTTTATCATGGGCAACCCTCTGCTGACCGACACGTTCCATGCCGATCGCTGGGATTACCTGTACAGCCTGCAACCCGGGGGCGGTGAACGCCAACAGGAACGCATTAGCGTTATCTTCAACCCAAATGACCAGCTTGTCAGCCTCTCTGGCGATTTCATGCCAGGCGTGAGCCGCGACGAAGCGATTCTCGGCAAGGACAGTGGCACCACCGTCACTGAACCGGCAGAAAACGTCGAGAAGCCGAAACCGGAAAAACCGGTCAAGCCAGGTTCGTTGCTGGATCAGATTCAAAAGGACGTCGACGGCGTAGAAACCGTTCCTGTCCCGACTCCAGAACCACTGGACACCTCGCCGCAATAATTTGCGACGCAATAAAAAACCCGGCATGTCCGGGTTTTTTATTGCCTGCTGTTTTTGCCACTCATTGATTCCGGGCTTTGGCCTCGGCCGCCTTGGCCGCCCGAAGTCGCCGGACTTCCTTGGGATCTGCCAGCAGCGGCCGGTAAATCTCGATTCGATCACCCGACTGAACCGCTCGGGTGTCGGGATCGCCAATCACCTTGCCGAAGATGCCCACCGGGCATTCAGCCAAATCCAGCTCGGCAACCACATCACCGATCCCGGACCTCAACAATGCAGCACGAACCGTCGTCCCCGCCGGTACTGTGACCGGCGTGAGCACTTGACGATCTTCAGCGGCATACACCACCTCGACCTCGATCATCGCCTTAACCATACATTTGCTTGGCACGCTGGCAGAACGCATCCACCAGCGTATTGGCGGCCTGATTGAACAACGGCCCCAAGGTGGCGCGAATAATCGGCCCTGCGTAGTCAAACGACAGGTCCAGGCTGATCTTGCAGGCTTTCTCGCCCAGCGGCTTGAAGACCCAGACGCCGTGCAGCTGAGTGAACGGCCCTTCTTCAAGGTTCATCTCGATCGATTGACCCGGCACCAGGGTATTGCGCGTCACGAAATGCTGACTGAGGCCGCCCTTGGCCACACCGACGCTGGCGCGCATGTGTTCGGGAGAACTTTCCAGGACTTCAGCCGTTGAGCACCACGGCAGGAATTCCGGATACCGCGCCACGTCGTTGACCAGGTCATAAAGCGCTTGCGCCGGATACGGCAGCAGGGCTGAACGTGAAATGTGTGTCGTCATGTCAGCGTTACTTCCAGAGCTGGGCGGCAAACACTACGAGAATGCCGATGGGCGCCACATAGCGCATCAAGAACAGGGACAGAGCGAACAATGCCGGGTTGCGGATCGACAACTCCTCACGCACCGCGTCACGGCCCATCACCCAGCCTGCAAACACCACGAAACACAGCCCACCGAGTGGCAGCATGATCCGCGAGGTGAAGAAATCGATCACGCCAAAGAAGTCGAGACCGCCTGCCGCTCCCCATTGATAGAGGTGGAACAACCCGCCTTCGTTCACGAAAAACTTGGCTTCCTTCCAGATATTGAAGGAAAACACCGTGCCCAGACCGACAAACCAGCAGATGAAAGCCAGCCAGAAAGTGACCCAGGCCCGACTGATTTTCGAGCGCTCGACCAAGTAAGCCACCATGGGTTCGAGCAGCGAGATGGCCGAACTCCAGGCCGCAATCGCAACCAATACGAAGAACACTACGCCCATCAACTGGCCAAACGCTACGTTGCCGAAGGCAAAAGGCAGGCTGACAAACATCAGGCCAGGGCCTTCGCTCGGGTTCAACCCCCCGGCAAACACAATCGGAAAGAGCGCCAGACCGGCGACCAGTGACACGAAGGTATCAAGCAGCGCCACGCCAACAACAGTGCCGGATATCGACGAATTCTTCGGCATGTAGGCGCCGTAGATCATGATCGAACCAACGCCGACACTCAGGGAAAAGAAGGCATGCCCCATCGCTGGCAGCAAGCCGTCCATGACCTTTTCCGGGTGGAAGTCGAACATGAAATGCACGCCTTCCATGAAGTGCCCGGTGGTCATGCTGTAACCCAGCAGCACCAGGATCATCACAAACAATAGCGGCATCATGATCCGCAAGCTGCGCTCAAGCCCGGCCACCACACCTTTGGCAATCACCACGGCCGACAGCAGCATGAAAACTGTGTGCCAAAGTGTCAGCCGCCATGGGTCAGCGATCACCGCACCAAAGTAAGCGCCCACCTGATCGGGCGTCGCGCCCTGGAAGTCGCCTCGGCCCATGTCGATGATGTAATCCAGCGACCAGCCGCCAACCACACTATAGAAAGACAGGATCAGCAACGCCGTGATCATCCCGGCGAATGCGCCCCACGACCACTTGGCCGAATGCCCCGCCTCCAGTGCCAGCACCTTCAGGGCATTGGCCGGGCTCTGCCGGGCGCGCCGACCGATCAGGGTTTCCGCGAGCATGACCGGTACACCGATCAGCGCGATACAGGCCAGGAACATCAGCACAAACGCGCCGCCGCCGTAGACGCCAACCATGTAGGGGAATTTCCAGATACTACCCAAGCCCACGGCCGAACCGGTCGCGGCGAGTATGAAGACCCAGCGGCTAGCCCAACTGCCGTGGACAGAAACCTTGTCTGTCGACATCGTTATCACGCCCAAGCGTTCGAAAAAGAGCGCGCATTGTCCGGGATTCAATCAACCTGCTCAAGCACGTAGCAACACCGTAGCCGACTCGCTTGCAACTCCCTATAATGCCGCCCCTATGGCTAAACAGAAGAAACACCCAACAGGGACCATCGCGCAGAATAAAAAGGCGCGACACGATTACTTCATCGAGCATAAGTTCGAGGCTGGTCTGGTCCTGGCCGGCTGGGAAGTAAAAAGTCTGCGGGCGAGCAAGCTGCAGCTGGTTGACAGTTATGTGCTGCTCAAGGATGGCGAAGCCTGGCTGCTCGGCAGTCACATTACGCCCCTGATGACAGCCAGCACTCACGTCATAGCGGATCCGGTGCGCACCCGTAAATTGCTGCTCAACCGACGCGAGCTCGAGAAGCTCGCTGCCGCTGTGCAGCAGAAGGGTTACGCCTGCGTGTGCCTGTCCTGGTATTGGAGCAAGCACATGGTCAAGTGCGAGATCGCGCTGGGCAAGGGCAAGAAGGAATACGACAAGCGCGATACCGAGCGCGAACGTGACGCCGGTCGCGAGTTGCAGCGTGCGGTGCGCAACAAGGGCAAGGAAGATTAATTTCATTCCTTGAGAGCAAGATCGCCAGCAAGTCGGCCCCTACAGAATCCAGCCCGCCATAAAATTACCGGCGGAACACGATACCTGTAGGAGCCGGCTTGCTGGCGATTGCTATTGGACTGCCAACGCTCAGCTCCTCGACTACATTCCCTTGCGCCGCTCCGCCCGCGCCACGCGCTGCACTTCCTGGCGCACCTCCTCCAGCACTTCCTGCACATACAGAATGTGTCGACTGGAGACTTCCCGCGCCTGTTCCGCCCGCCCCTCGATAATCGCCTGATACAACTCCCGGTGCTGCGTGATCAGCATGTCTCGGGTTTCGGTGCGCTGCTTGTACATGCCGCCGATGTTGGTCACCACGTTGCGCTTGAGCAAATCGAACAGCCCGCGAATGGTGTGCAGCAACACCGCGTTATGACTGGCCTCGGCGATCGCCAGATGGAATTTCGCATCGGCCGCGCCCTCTTCCGCGCGACTCACTTCATCGTGACGCGAATAACAATCCTGCAACTCATTGAACGCCGCAGTCAGCCGCTCGCGGTCGACGTCCGTGGCGCGCAATGCCGCGTAATAGGCACAGGACGCTTCCAGGGTGTGGCGGAACTCCAGCAGATCGCGCTGAGCCTCGGGATTACTCTCCAGCAATTGCAGCAGCGGATCACTGAACGTCGTGCCCAACGACTCCACCACGTAATTGCCGCCGCCCTGGCGACTGACCAGCAAGCCCTTGGCCGTCAGCTTTTGAATGGCCTCACGCAGCGAAGGGCGCGAGACGCCGAACTGCTCGGCCAGCGCTCGCTCGGCCGGTAAGCGCTCTCCGGCCCTCAACGTGCCCTCGAGGATCATGCCCTCAAGCTGCTCGACAATATCGTCAGACAAACGGCGCTGACGAATCTGATCAAACCCCATAACTCATCTTCTCCACGATCCGACGGCGCGCCGGCGCTCTATTCTGGCCCATTGCTGCCGCGTCGGCACCTGTCATACAGCACTTGATCAAACACAAAGCCGATTCTTGAGGGACATGTATTCGACAAAAGTTTTAGGGCGGCAAATTGACACACCACCTTCAAGGCTTTTACCCTAGCCAACAGCGATTGTAAATTGGTATTACCAATTATCCAAGAACGCTGATCAGTGCCTGACCAACAACAATTAGGGGCCACCCCATATGCAAACCTGGCAACAGCTCTACAGCCCGCTCGGAAGCCTCGGTTTATCCGCGCTCGCGGCCGTTATTCCGATCGTGTTTTTCTTTCTGGCTCTGGCCGTGTTCCATCTCAAGGGGCACGTCGCCGGCAGCATCACGCTGGCCTTGTCGATCCTGGTGGCAATTTTTGCCTTCCAGATGCCGGTCGACATGGCTTTCGCCGCTGCGGGCTACGGTTTCGCCTACGGCCTGTGGCCGATCGCGTGGATCATCGTGGCGGCTGTCTTCCTCTACAAGCTGACGGTCAAGAGTGGCCAGTTCGAAGTGATCCGCAGCTCGGTGCTGTCGATTACCGATGACCAACGCCTGCAGGTCCTGCTGATCGGCTTCTGCTTCGGTGCCTTCCTCGAAGGTGCGGCAGGTTTCGGCGCGCCCGTGGCGATTACCGCCGCATTGCTGGTCGGTCTGGGGTTCAACCCGCTGTACGCCGCAGGCCTGTGCCTGATTGCGAACACCGCGCCAGTAGCCTTCGGCGCCCTGGGGATTCCGATCATCGTTGCCGGGCAAGTGACCGGCATCGATGCGTTCAAGATCGGCGCCATGACCGGTCGCCAACTGCCGCTGCTGTCGCTGTTCGTGCCGTTCTGGCTGGTGTTCATGATGGATGGCCTGCGCGGCGTCCGCGAAACCTGGCCTGCTGCACTGGTCGCCGGGTTGAGCTTCGCCGTGACCCAGTACTTCACCTCGAACTTCATTGGCCCGGAACTGCCGGACATCACTTCAGCCCTGGCCAGCCTGATCTCGCTGACTCTGTTCCTGAAAGTCTGGCAGCCAAAACGCGCCGCCGGCCAGCATATCGCCGGTGCCGTCTCGGCATCCGTGGTCACCGCCAATGTCGGTGGTTTCGGTCAGAAACGCAGCACCGTGGCATCGCCTTACAGCCTCGGAGAAATCTTCAAGGCGTGGTCGCCGTTCCTGATCCTGACCGTGCTGGTCACCATCTGGACCCTGAAACCGTTCAAGGCGATGTTCGCCGCCGGCGGTTCGATGTACAACTTCGTGTTCAACTTTGCCATTCCGCATCTTGATCAGATGGTGATCAAGGTTGCGCCGATCGTGGCGAACCCGACGGCCATTCCAGCCGTGTTCAAGCTTGACCCGATTTCCGCGACCGGCACGGCGATTTTCTTCTCCGCGCTGATCTCGATGCTGGTCCTGAAGATCAATCTCAAAACTGGTCTGACCACTTTGAAAGAGACCTTCTACGAACTGCGCTGGCCGATCCTGTCCATCGGCATGGTGCTGGCTTTCGCGTTCGTCACCAACTTCTCGGGCATGTCGTCGACCATGGCCCTGGTGCTGGCCGGTACCGGAGCAGCTTTCCCGTTCTTCTCGCCGTTCCTCGGTTGGCTGGGCGTGTTCCTGACCGGCTCCGATACTTCGTCCAACGCACTGTTCGGTTCCCTGCAAGCAACCACCGCACACCAGATTGGCGTCAACGACACCTTGCTGGTGGCGGCGAACACCAGTGGTGGCGTGACCGGCAAGATGATCTCGCCGCAATCGATCGCCGTGGCCTGCGCCGCGACCGGGCTGGTGGGCAAGGAGTCGGACCTGTTCCGCTTCACGCTCAAGCACAGCCTGTTCTTCGCAACGATTGTCGGCTTGATCACATTGGCTCAGGCCTATTGGTTCACCGGCATGCTGGTGCACTAAGCGCCACAACCGATACGGAAAAAACCGACGCCGGACCACGATTCCGGCGTCAGCTATTCACAACCCGGTCTGTAAGGCTGCTGAAAGAATCTCACTCTATATTCAGCGGCCTCAGCGGACGGATAACCGGGCCCACCCGGAGACACGCCTGATGAGCGAGCTTTTTTACAACGCTGTGCCGAATGCGACCCGTGTCGCCCCGCCACTGCCTGAACCTCGGCAATACCCCAGCGAGAAACCGCAACGGGTGTACCTGTTCGGGACCTGCGTAGTCGACTTGTTCTACCCGGAAGCCGGAATGGACGCGATCCATTTGCTGGAGCGCGAAGGCATCCGTGTCGACTATCCGCAAGGGCAAAGCTGCTGCGGACAACCGGCGTACACCTCGGGTTATACCGAGCAAGCCCGGACCGTGGCGCGCTCGCAACTGGCGTTGTTCGCCGGGGATTATCCGGTGGTGGTGCCGTCAGGTTCCTGCGCCGGCATGGTGCGTGAGCACTATGCCGACTTGTTCAAGGACGAGCCGGACACGTTGCAACAGGTTGAGGCACTGGCTGCCAGAACCTATGAACTCACCGAGTTCCTGTTGTTTGTCTGCAAGGTGCAGCTCAAGGACAGCGGCGAACCGGTAAAGGTAGCGTTGCATACGTCATGTTCGGCACGCCGTGAAATGAACACCCACCTGCACGGCCGTGAGCTTTTATCGCAGCTGAACAATGTGGAGCGAGTCGACCATAGCCATGAAAGCGAATGCTGTGGCTTCGGTGGGACTTTCAGCGTCCGTATGCCAGATATTTCCGGCGCGATGGTGGCTGACAAGACCCGATCGTTGAAGGACTCCGGCGCGCACAAGGTACTCAGTGCCGACTGCGGTTGCCTGATGAACATCAACGGCTCACTGGAAAAACAGAAGGAAGCGTTACGCGGTCAGCATCTGGCCAGTTTCCTCTGGCAGCGTACCGGAGGTGCCCAATGAGCGCCGCCGAGATTATTCCTACGGTCGCCGTGGAAGAAGATTTCCGCACCCGGGCTCACGAGGCCTTGGGTGATGCGCAATTGCGCGGCAACTTCCGCAAGGCGATGGATTCATTGATGACCAAGCGGGCAGCGGCTTTCAGCGATGCCCACGAAAGAGAACATTTACGCGCATTGGGCAACGCTGTTCGCGCCCGAGCGTTATCGAAGTTGCCCGAACTGCTCGAGCAACTTGAACAGAACCTGACCCGCAACGGTGTGACAGTGCACTGGGCGGAAACGGTGGACGAAGCCAACGGTATCGTCCTCTCGATCATCCGCGCTCACGAGGGGCGGCAAGTGATCAAGGGTAAATCGATGGTCAGCGAAGAGATGGAGATGAATCATGTCCTCGCTGAACAGGGCATTGAATGCCTGGAATCGGACATGGGCGAGTACATCGTCCAGCTCGACCACGAGAAGCCTTCTCACATCATTATGCCGGCGATCCACAAGAACGCCGGTCAGGTCGCGTCCTTGTTCCACGACAAACTTGGAGTGGAATACACCAAGGACGTTGACCAACTCATTCAGATCGGTCGCAGAGTCCTGCGGCAGAAATTCTTTGAAGCGGACATCGGCGTTTCCGGTGTCAACTTCGCCGTGGCCGAAACCGGCACCCTGCTGCTGGTGGAAAACGAAGGCAACGGCCGCATGACCACCACCGTGCCACCGGTGCACATCGCCGTCACCGGCATCGAAAAAGTCGTGGAAAACCTGCGCGACGTGGTGCCGCTGCTGTCACTGCTGACCCGTTCCGCCTTGGGTATCCCGATCACGACCTACGTCAACATGATTTCCGGCCCGCGCAAGGAACACGAGCTCGACGGCCCGCAGGAAGTGCATCTGGTACTGCTCGACAACGGTCGCAGCCAGGCCTTCGCCGATAGCGAACTGCGCCAGACCCTGAACTGCATTCGCTGTGGCGCCTGTATGAATCATTGCCCGGTCTATACGCGAATTGGCGGCCACGCCTATGGGGAGGTCTACCCCGGCCCTATCGGAAAAATCATCACCCCGCACATGGTTGGCCTGGCAAAAGTCCCGGATCATCCGAGCGCCTCTTCGTTGTGCGGTGCCTGCGGTGAAGTGTGCCCGGTGAAAATACCTATTCCCGCGTTGTTGCGCCGCTTGCGCGAAGAGAACGTCAAAGCGCCGGACAGCAGCCATCAAGTGATGCGCGGCCAGGGCAGCAAGTACTCGCGCAAGGAACGCTTCATCTGGAATGCCTGGGCAAAACTCAATAGCTCACCGACGCTGTATCGACTGTTCGTTTTGGCCGCGACACGCCTGCGCGCGCTCACGCCGAGCAAGGTTGGCCCGTGGACACAAAACCACAGCGCCCCGAAACCCGCTGCCCGTTCATTGCATGACATGGCTCGCGAGCATCTGGCCAAACAGGGAGATCGTTGATGAGCGCCAAGCAAAACATCCTCGCCAAACTGCGTAAAAGTCTGACAGGCACCACGCCGGTGGCTGACAACTTCGATGTCGATCTGGTGACACAGCCTTACACCTACGCTCCGGAACAACGCATCCCGCAACTGCGCAAACTGATGGAAGCGGTGCACACGGAAATCCATCTGACCTCGGGTGACGGTTGGCCTCAACTGCTCGGTCAGTTGGTGACGGATCGCCAGTTACCGAGCCTGTTGATCGCCCCGACCACACCTCACGGGCAGCGTGTCGCACAGCATTGGGAGAACAATCCCGACCTGCCGACGCTCAAGGCCTATGATCGTCCGATCGAGGAATGGAAAGCCGAGTTGTTCAACGACACCCCGGCGAGCCTGACCACGACCCTCGGCGCAATCGCCGCAACCGGCAGCCTGATCATCTGGCCGACGCGGGAAGAGCCGCGCATGATGAGCCTCGCGCCACCGGTGCATTTCGCCCTGCTCAAGGCCAGTGAAATTCGCGACAACTTTTATCAGGTGCAGCAGGAGTTCGAATGGGCGCAAGGCATGCCGACCAATGCCTTGCTGGTGTCTGGCCCGTCGAAAACCGCTGACATTGAACAAGTGCTGGCCTACGGCGCCCACGGTCCGAAAGACCTGGTGGTGCTGATCCTGGAGGACCAATGAGTCTACCGGCCGCTTTCCTGCGTGATACGCAGCAACTGATTCCACCGGAGCGGCGTTTCGACGATCCGCTGTCGACGTTGGCCTTCGGCACTGACGCCAGTTTCTACCGGCTGATTCCGCAACTGGTAATCCGCGTCGAATCCGAAGATGAAGTGGTGACGTTGCTGAAACTGGCCCAGCGCGATCAAGTGCCGGTGACCTTCCGCGCCGCCGGCACCAGCCTCTCCGGCCAGGCGATCAGCGATTCTGTGCTGATCGTGCTTGGGGATAACTGGAACGCTCGCGAAATCCGTGGTCAAGGCACGCAAATTCGCCTGCAACCCGGCGTGATCGGCGCCCAGGCCAATGCCTGGCTGGCGCCGTTCGGGCGCAAGATCGGCCCGGACCCGGCATCGATCAATGCCTGCAAAATCGGCGGCATCGTCGCCAACAATGCCAGCGGCATGTGCTGCGGCACGGCGCAAAATACCTATCACACCCTGGCTGGCATTCGACTGGTGCTGGCCGATGGCAGCCGCCTCGACACGGAAGACGCCGCCAGTGTCGCGGCGTTTCGGCAAAGCCATGCAGGGTTGCTTGAACGCTTGGCGACGTTGGGTCGCGAGACCCGCGCCAACGCCGAACTGGCTGCCAGGATTCGCCACAAATACCGTCTGAAAAATACCACCGGCCTGTCACTCAACGCCTTGGTGGATTACGACGAGCCTGTGGATATCTTGAGCCACTTGTTGGTGGGTTCCGAAGGCACGCTCGGATTCATCAGCGCGGTGACCTACGACACAGTGATCGATCACCCGAACAAGGCCTCGGCGCTGATCGTGTTCCCGGATGTGGAAACCTGCTGCAACGCCGTCACCGTGCTGAAAAGCCAGCCAGTGTCGGCAGTCGAACTGCTGGACCGACGCAGTTTGCGCTCGGTGCAGAGCAAACCCGGCATGCCCGCTTTCGTACAGCATCTGTCGAACAATGCCTGCGCCCTGCTGATCGAATCCCGAGCGGCGTCTTCCACATTGCTGCACGAACAACTGGCGCAGATCATGGCGTCACTGGCGTCGTTCCCGGTGGAGAAGCAAGTTGATTTCACCGAAGACCCGCTGGAAAACGCCCGTCTCTGGGCGATCCGCAAGGACACTTTCCCCGCCGTCGGTGCGGTGCGCAAAACCGGGACCACGGTGATCATCGAAGACGTGACCTTCCCGGTGGAACAGCTGGCCATCGGGGTGAATCGCCTGATCGAGTTGTTCGACAAACATCACTACGACGAGGCGATCCTTTTCGGACACGCGCTGGAAGGTAATCTGCACTTCGTCTTCACCCAGGGCTTCAACAGCCCGGAAGAAGTCGCACGCTACCAGGCGTTCATGGATGACGTGGCGCAATTGGTCGCAGTGGAATTCGGCGGTTCGCTGAAGGCTGAACACGGCACCGGGCGCAACATGGCGCCGTTCGTTGAGCTGGAATGGGGTAGCGACGCCTATCAGTTGATGTGGCAGCTCAAGCGACTGCTCGATCCCAGCGGCATTCTCAACCCGGACGTGGTGCTCAGCGAAGACCCGCAGATTCACCTCAAGCACTTGAAACCCTTGCCGGCCGCCGACGAGATTGTGGATAAGTGCATCGAATGCGGATTCTGCGAACCGGTCTGCCCGTCAAAAGGCCTGACCCTGAGCCCGCGCCAGCGCATCGTGATCTGGCGTGATATCCAGGCGAAAAAACGCGCCGGGGTCGACACCCGCGAACTCGAGGCCGCTTACGAATATCAGGGCATCGATACCTGCGCCGCGACCGGGCTCTGTGCACAACGTTGCCCTGTAGGAATCAACACCGGCGAGCTGGTGAAAAAACTTCGCGGCCAGCACGCTACCCATACGAAAACCGCTAACTGGCTTGAAGGCAATTTCGCCACGGCACTGCAAGGCGCACGTTTCACCCTGCACGTCGCCAACGGTGCGCGGATGTTGCTCGGCGCCCCACGACTGGCGAAGTGGTCGGCAACGCTGACGCGCTTGTCCAAAGGCCAGGTCCCGCAATGGACCAGCGCCATGCCGCAACCGGAAAAAGCCATTCGCTTCAGCCCGTCGGTGACCGATGAACGCCCGCGCGTGGTGTATCTGGCGGCTTGTGTTTCTCGGGCCATGGGGCCGGCAGCCGGCGACAAGGAGCAAATGTCGCTGTACGACAAAACCCGAGGCCTGCTGGAAAAAGCCGGGTATCAAGTGATCTTCCCGGACCATCTGGACAACCTCTGCTGCGGCCAGCCGTTTGCTTCCAAGGGTTATGCCGAACAGGCCGAACACAAACGCCAGGAACTGATCGGCGCCCTGCTCCACGCCAGCCGTGGCGGCCTCGACCCGATTTACTGCGACACCAGTCCCTGCACCTTGCGCCTGGCCCAGGACTTGGGCGATGTGCGTCTGGACCTGTACGACCCGGTGCGTTTCATCCGCACACATTTGATGGATCGACTGGACTTCACGCCGCAGGAAGCGCCGATCGCCGTGCATGTCACCTGCAGCACGCAACACCTGGGCGAGAGCCAGGCGCTGATCGATCTGGCGCGCAAGTGCAGCAACAACGTGGTGATTCCCGAAGGCATTCACTGCTGCGGGTTTGCCGGAGACAAGGGCTTTACCACCCCTGAGTTGAACGCTCATTCCCTGCGCACCTTGAAAGACGCCGTGCAGTATTGCGAGGAAGGTATCTCCACCAGCCGCACCTGCGAAATTGGCCTGAGTCAGCACGGCGGAATCGATTATCACGGGCTGGTGTATCTGGTGGACCGGGTGACGCAAGCTCGCCGATAACCGTAGGAACCGGCTTGCTGGCGATGGCTTGAGATCAGTCGACACCGATCTGGCCTGAGCAACCGATCGCCAGCGAGCCGGCTCGTGAAGGTTCGCTTTTTTAGTAAAAAAAAACCGAATTTCTATGCGCGGCTATAGTCATTTGACTAGGCCCTTTGCAAGGGGCTTATAACCACCTCGGCCAGCGGCCTCCTTCACCGGCAGCACCGAGCCCTCATGCGCAAGGAGATACCCATGAAGCACTCTGCAATTGCTGGATTGTTCATCGCTGCTGCAATGTTGGCGTCGCCGGTGTTTGCGGCGGATAAAGATCTGTGTGCCGGGAATATTCAACAAATAAGCGATTTCGTGGACAGTGCGCCCTCCCTTCCTGAAGGCACAATGGACACCGTAAAAGCGGCACTGACCAAAGCGAAAGCCTCTCAGGCAGCCGGGAACGATAAGGATTGCGTCGAAGTCACCTCCGGCATCATCACCAAAATGCAAATTCGTAACCCAACCCGGAACTGATCCCTGGCAGGGCCAACCTTCGGGTTGGCCTTCCGGGCCACTTTGACGTAGACTGTGCAGGCTTGTTGCTCATTTGATTCACGAGCAATGAGTTCGGGGCCGTTTAGGATTCGACGCCGGTTGCGAAACTTTAGGTGCATGCCGAGTTGGTAACAGAACTCGTAAATCCACTGTTGCAACTTCTTATAGTTGCCAATGACAAAGACTACGGTGTTGATAACGCAGCTCTGGCTGCCTAAAACACTTCTGGTGCCTTCGGGCCCAGCAATCACCAGGGGATGTCTGTAAACCCGAAGTGATTGTCATATAGAACAGAATCGCCGTGCAGTACGTTGTGGACGAAGCGGCTAAAACTTACACAACTCGCCCAAAGCACCCTGCCCGTCGGGTCGCTGAGGGTTAACTTAATAGACACGGCTACGCATGTAGTACCGACAGCGGAGTACTGGCGGACGGGGGTTCAAATCCCCCCGGCTCCACCACTTCAACATCTAAAGACGTCCACGGACGTCTTTTTTTGTGGCTGAAACCCAGTAAATACGTGGCTTCCAGCGATTTTTCGGTCTTTTGAGAGTTTTTGAGTTCCAGCCGTTCGGGTATTCCAGACGGTATTCCAGCTCATCCGGTGCTAATCTTTGGAATACCGAATCAGTGCTTGAGGACAATCTCATGCCTGCCCAAAACCTCCGCCTCTCCGATCGACAGCTCAAGGGAGTCAAACCCGCGTCCAAGGATTACGTCCTAACGGACGGTGACGGTTTGCAGCTCCGGGTACGCAGCAACGGCTCGTTGCTGTGGAATTTCAACTACCGCGAACCGGTGACCAAGAAGCGCATCAACATTGGCTTCGGGACCTATCCCGAACTGTCACTGGCGAACGCACGAAAGAAGGCAGTCGAAGCTCGCGAGCTGCTCGCCCAAGGCATCGATCCGAAGGTGCAGCGCAATACGTTGAATGAAGCCAAACGCGCGGAAACCGAACACACCTTCGAGAACGTGACCACCGCCTGGTTCGAGCTCAAAAAAGACTCGGTTACCCCGGCCTACGCCGAGGACATTTGGCGTTCGCTCACGCTGCACGTGTTCCCCGATTTGAAGACGACCCCACTCGCGAAAATCACTGCACCGATGGTGATCGGACTGCTTCGCCCAATCGAAGCGAAAGGCAGCCTGGAAACGGTCAAGCGTCTCAGCCAGCGGCTAAACGAGATCATGACCTACGGCGTCAACTCCGGACTGATCTTCGCCAACCCACTCACCGGCATCAGGGCAGTATTCAAAAAACCCAAGAAAGAAAACATGGCTGCGCTTCCGCCAGAAGAGCTCCCGGAGCTCATGCTGGAAATCGCGAACGCCAGTATCAAACGCACGACCCGCTGCCTGATCGAGTGGCAGTTGCACACGATAACTCGCCCCGCCGAGGCGGCAACTACTCGCTGGGCAGACATCGACTTTGAAAGACGTGTCTGGACTATCCCGCCGGAGCGGATGAAGAAGCGCCGCCCTCACAGCATCCCGTTGAGTGATCACGCTGTCGCACTGTTGCAGTCACTGAAGACTCACAGCGGCCATCGCGAATACGTCTTCCCGGCGGACCGAAATCCGCGTACTCATGCCAATAGCCAGACCGCCAACATGGCGTTGAAACGGATGGGCTTCCAGGATCGCTTGGTCAGCCACGGCATGCGCTCTATGGCCAGCACCATCTTGAATGAACATGGGTGGGACCCGGAACTCATTGAGGTCGCACTGGCGCATGTCGACAAGGATGAGGTGCGCAGCGCCTACAACCGAGCCGACTACATCGAGCGTCGACGTCCGATGATGGCTTGGTGGAGTGAGTACATCCAGAAAGCCGCCACCGGCAGCCTGCTCGCCTCAGCTTACGGCCAAGTCAGAGACAAGAACTTGGTGCCGATTCGCTAGCGCTGTACAGGCGCAAGAAGTGCAGTAGCAACAACTGAACGTTCAAGATTCGGGGCAAGCAGCCTCGCTTATCCGCTTCTCAGCGCGGGTCCCTCCAAACAGGGCTGCAAAGCCGCCCTGTTTGGAGGGACCTTACTTTGAAGAGCTAAAATCGACCACGTTGTCCGGGGTTTGCCACGGAATTCCACCGGTAGATAATTGGTTTTCACGTCCCTAGTAGCGCCGAATTTCGACCCTTGACCGGGTTTATCCACAGGCGTAGAACTGGCCGTGCAAGCGCTGTCGATGACAGCAACCCAGGTGACCCGAACCTTGAAGGTCACGCCGCTCCCGCGGTGGTTCGCCCCCAAATGGCGATTAGCATCCGGCAGCTCGCCCGGTCACCTCCCCGGTGATGGATGCCTACTTCAGATCATGGCCCTCGTGCGCCAGACGACACTTCCTACTTCGCTGCCCTGCAGCAACCTATCCGCTTGGCCAAATCTTGCGCCAACCTGCGCCCGTCTCTTTCTACTGGAAAGAGACGGGCGTTTCTAACACTGCTGCAGCCCTCATCGCACTTGGCTTTGCGGCAACTCCTCTCGTGACAATTGGCGTGACAAACGCCGATTTCACCAGCAACAGCGCTGCAGATGATGGTGCCGCAGACCAGGAAATGGACTGCACCTGACTGACAGTCAGGCATGCGCCGGTCATCGCACCGCTGCGTCCACCCGACTCAGGATCTTCAGGCGCTGGTCTCGTCAGCCAGCGCTGCCTCCACCCGCCCACCGGTAACGGTGTTCAGGAGGCCAGATCATGAGATGCCCTTGCTCCCGGACGTAAGGAGCCGCAAGTCCCGCGTAGTGGACATTCCCCACAGGTCGCAGGGACCTTGATCCCTGATAACACTCAGCATTCTTGGCGGGATGACGTGGGCGAGGATCGGAGAACAGCGATGAGGTGATCGACATGGCATTGGTGGGTAGACGCGACGGCCGCAATTTTGGCTACGGCAGGCAATTGAGTTACGCAGGGCTGCAGGCGCTGAGAGACATGTTCGGCGGTGGCCACTACGGCACGGTCAAGGCGCACTGTGATCGGTGGCGGGCATTCGTGAAGTGGTGTCGTTCCGAGGAGGGGCCCGGTATCAATGATGCGCGGCAAATTGATCGGAAGGTATTGGCGGACTATGCGGCATATCTGCGCGACATGGTGGGACGCGGTGATCTCGCCGTCAGCACGGCACAAAACCGGCTATCCAGCGTTAACAGGACCATGACAGCGCTTCGCGGTGATCAGTACGTGAAGTTGCCCAGTCCGAGCAAGGCGTTGGGAATGCAGCGCACCGGGGTTCGGCAGTCGGTGCCGCAAGGCCAAGACCGCGAACAAGTTAAGCAGATCGTCGATGAGCTTTGCCGCCATCATCAGCTACGGGCCGCCGCAATAGTACTGTTGGCAAGAGCCACCGGCATGCGCTTGCGTGAGGCCATCTTGGCTGACCTCCCACGGCTTAGCCGGGAGGCTGAAGCCTGCGGCAAGATCAACATCCAGGATGGCACAAAAGGTGGCCGCGCCGGGGCCTCGGCAGCTCGCTGGATTGCGGTGGACGAACATGTTCAAAGCGCGCTTGGATTTGCACAGCGGGTGTCGCCCGGAAGTAGCCGCAACCTGATTGCGCCACATGAAAGCTACCTGAATTTTCTGCAAGAAATCATCCGCCCTGCGCGAGACATCCTGCATGCACACAACCTCAAAGGTTTCCATGAGCTACGAGCGGCCTACGCATGTGAGCGCTATGAGCAAATCACCCAACACCACCCGCCTATCAACGGCGGCCACTGTTGCCAGTTACATAGGAACCTTGATTGTGAGGCCCGGAGGCAAATCAGCTACGAGCTGGGGCACGGTCGGATCGACGTGGTCGCTGCCTACGTTGGAGGGCGGACATGAGTAAGCAATTCGACATGGAACTGTTCTTGGCTGGAGTGCTGACGGGGTCGCAGGCAACCCAACAACGCCATGTACGACAGGCGAAAATCATCCAGGCTGAAATAGCAGAACGCTGGCAGCGAGAAACGCCTTGGGCCTGGCAGAGAAAGCATTTGGTTTGGTTTCTCGAGCAACGCCTAAAAGAACGAAGTGGTGCTTCACAGTATTACTACCTACTGACCGTACGGCTGCTCGCCCGACGACTAGAAAAGCCATGGGCTTTCAACCGCTGTCAGGGCATACGCAGGCCTCACGGCCGATGCTGAGAGTGCCAGCCCTCAATACTGGCAGCATGCCTCTAGCCCTTCTGGTAAAGTCCGCAGCATGTCATAGGGATACAGCCAGCCATGGACAAGAAATCACTTTCCGAGCGGGACATCTGCAGTAAATACATCGCCCCAGCTATCCAGCAATCTGGGTGGGACATGCACAAACAGGTGCGTGAGGAGGTCAGCTTCACCAAAGGCCGCATTATGGTCCGTGGCAAGCTTCACAGCCGGGGCGAAGCACGCCGTGCAGACTTCATCCTATACCACCAAGCCAACCTGCCTATCGCTGTGATCGAGGCGAAGGATAACAAGCACTCCATTGGCTCCGGTATGCAGCAAGCTCTTGGCTATGCAGAGGCGTTGGATGTGCCGTTCGTGTTCTCCAGCAATGGCGATGGTTTCCTCTTTCATGATCGCAGTGGGACAGGCAGCAAGGTCGAAACTGAACTCTCCTTGGATCAGTTCCCTAGTCCTGCCGAACTTTGGCACCGCTACTGCCAATGGAAGGGGTTGGACAATGCTGCTCAACACAAGATAGAAGCGCCCTACTACGACGACGGCTCAGGACGTATGCCGCGCTATTACCAAATGAACGCCATCAACCGCACCGTTGAGGCGGTAGCACGCGGGCAGGACCGCGTTCTGCTGGTAATGGCAACTGGCACCGGAAAAACCTACACCGCCTTTCAAATCATCTGGCGACTGTGGAAATCAAAACAGAAAAAAAGAATCCTGTTCCTTGCCGACCGCAACATCCTGGTCGACCAGACAAAGAACAACGACTTTAAGCCCTTCGGCCAGGCGATGACCAAAATCGCCAGACGCCAGATAGACACCTCCTACGAGATCTACCTGTCGCTCTATCAGGCGGTTACTGGCGCTGAAGAAGAGATGAACGTCTACAAGCAGTTCTCCCGCGACTTCTTCGACTTGATCGTGATCGACGAATGCCACCGTGGCAGCGCCGCCGAGGACTCCGCCTGGCGCGAGATTCTTGACTACTTCTCCAACGCCACCCATGTCGGCCTCACCGCAACACCGAAGGAAACCAAAGAGGTGTCCAGCATCACCTACTTCGGTGAGCCGGTGTACAGCTACACTCTCAAACAGGGCATCGAGGACGGTTTTCTCGCGCCCTATAAAGTGGTGCGGATCGACTTCGACAAAGACCTGCAAGGCTGGCGCCCACCCAAGGGCATGCTCGACAAGAATGGCGAGCTGATCGAAGATCGCATCTACAACCTCAAGGACATGGATCGCACGCTGGTCATCGAGGCGCGTACCCAACTGGTGGCGCAGAAGGTCACAGAGTTCCTCAAGGCCTCCGACCCGTTCCAGAAAACCATCGTCTTCTGCGACGATATCAATCACGCCGAGCGTATGCGCCAGGCCTTGGTCAACCTCAACCCCGAGCGCGTGGCTGAGAACCGCAAGTACGTCATGCGCATCACCGGCGATGATCAGGAAGGCAAGGCCGAGCTGGATAACTTCATCAACCCGGAAGAGCGCTACCCGGTCATCGCCACCACCAGCAAGCTGATGACCACCGGTGTCGATGCGCAGACTTGCAAGCTGATCGTGCTCGACCAGCACATCAAGTCGATGACCGAGTTCAAGCAGATCATCGGCCGTGGCACCCGCATCAATGAAGACTTCGGCAAATACTGGTTCACCATCATGGACTTCAAAAAGGCCACCGAGCTGTTTGCCGACCCGGCCTTCGACGGTGACCCGGTGGTGGTCTACGCCCCCGAAGGCATCGAGCCGCCAGTCCCGCCCGACGATTTACTTGAAGGCGATGGCATCAGCGCAGGCAGTGATGGAGAAGGTGATGATCTGGACTTTACCGGCGAGGAAGACGGCAAGAAGCGCATCAAGTACGTCATCGACAGCATCCCGATCTATGTCATCGCCGAGCGTGTGCAGTACTACGGCCCGGATGGCCGGCTGATCACCGAATCGCTGCACGACTACACCCGCACCTGCGTGCAAAAACAGTTCTCCTCGCTGGACGACTTTCTACGCCGTTGGAGTGATGCCGAGCAGAAAAAGGCCATCATCGACGAAATGGCCACCCAGGGCGTAATGTGGGAAGCCCTAGCCGAAGAAGTGGAAAAGAAACAGGGCAAGCCCCTCGATCCGTTTGATTTGATCTGCCACGTCGCCTTCGACCAACCGCCACTGTCGCGTAAAGAACGCGCCGAACAGGTGAAAAAGCGCAATTACTTCGCCAAGTATTCCGGTGCAGCCCGCCAAGTGCTGGAAGCGCTGCTGGATAAATACGCCGACACCGGCATTGAGCACATAGAGGACATCAAAATCCTCCAGCTTGATCCCTTTAACCAACTTGGTGCCCCCATCGAACTGGTTAAAGCCTTTGGCGGCAAAGCTGGCTATAACAAAGCCATCCATGAACTGGAAGACGCGCTTTATGCCAGTTAACCGACTCCATGCTTAGGTGGGTAAGGGCACAGCCTTACTCACCTAATTAGCCAACTCCATTACAATCCCCTGCTTTGCCGCATCAAATGAGAATTCGTTATGTCCATCAGCTCCACCATCAAATCCATCCAGGACATCATGCGCAAAGACGTTGGTGTCGACGGTGACGCCCAGCGCATTGGCCAGTTGGTCTGGCTGCTGTTCCTGAAGATCTTCGATGACCGCGAGCTGGAATGGGAGCTTATGGACGACAACTACAAGTCGCCCATCCCTGAGAGCTGCCGCTGGCGCACCTGGGCCGCCGACCCGGAAGGCATGACGGGCGATGCGCTGAAGGACTTTATCGACAACAACCTCTTCCCCCAGCTGCAGAACCTGCACGAATACAGCAACACGCCGTCGGCCTTTGTGGTGCGCAGCGTATTTGAAGACGCCTACAACTACATGAAGTCCGGCCAGTTGCTGCGCCAGGTGATCAACAAGATTCAGGAAGGCGTGGACTTCAACAAAGCCCAAGAGCGCCACGAGTTCGGCAACCTTTACGAGCAACTGCTGCGCGACCTGCAGAACGCCGGCAACGCCGGTGAATTCTACACCCCGCGTCCGGTCACCGAATTTATGGTGCGCATGGTCGACCCCAAGCTGGACGAAAAAGTCATGGACCCGGCCTGCGGCACGGGTGGCTTTCTCACCTGCGCCATCGAGCACAAACGCAGCCGCTACGTGAAAACCGCCGAGGATGAACGCACCCTGCAGGCCAGCATTTTCGGCGTGGAGAAAAAGCCGCTGCCGCACCTGCTGGCCACCACCAACATGATCCTGCACGGCATCGAGGTGCCCAGCCAGATCCGCCACGACAACACCCTGAGCAAACCGCTGATCAGCTGGGGCCCGAGCGAGCGTGTGCACTGCATCGTCGCCAACCCGCCGTTCGGCGGCATGGAAGAAGACGGCATCGAAACCAACTTCCCCGCCGCCTTCCGCACCCGAGAAACCGCCGATTTGTTCCTGGTGCTGATCATGCAGCTGCTCAAGGACGGCGGCCGCGCCGCCGTGGTGCTGCCCGATGGCTTTCTGTTCGGCGAAGGCATCAAAAGCCGCATCAAGGAAAAACTGCTCACCGAGTGCAACCTGCACACCATCGTTCGCCTGCCCAACGGCGTGTTCAACCCCTACACCGGCATCAAGACCAACCTACTGTTCTTCACCAAAGGCACACCCACCAAACAGGTGTGGTTCTACGAACACCAGTACCCGGCCGGGGTGAAGAACTACTCCAAGACCCGCCCTATGCGCATCGAAGAATTCGCCGTCGAGGAAGCCTGGTGGGGCAGCGAAGCCGATGGTTTTGCCGCTCGCGTGAAGAACGAATTCGCCTGGCAGGTCAGCCTCGAAGAGCTGCAAGCCCGCAACTGGAACCTGGACTGCAAAAACCCGCATATCGGCGAACAGATCAGCCACGACCCAGACGAACTGCTGCGTAACTACGCCAATCTGCAAGGCGAGATCAGCGACCTGCGCGAACAGCTCAAGGCGGTGCTGGCGGAAGCCCTGGAGCGTCAGGTATGACGGCATTGATCACCGACAACCTGCCGCTGCTGGCCGGTGCGCCCAATGGTATCAAAAAACTGCGCGAGCTGATTCTGGAGCTGGCGGTGCGCGGCAAGTTAGTGCCGCAAGATCCGAGTGATGAGCCGGCCAGTGAGTTGCTAAAGCGGATTACCGAGGAAAAAACTCGGTTGGTGGCTGAAGGCAAAATCAAAAAACCAAAATCGCTACCAGATGTTGAAACTCTGGAAAAACTTTACCACCTGCCTGCGGGTTGGGAATGGACAACTTTACCTGGGGCTGCGAGTTATCAAATTGGTAAAACGCCTCCAACCAAGGAAGCTAAATACTGGGATGACTCAGGCTTACCGTGGGTAAGCATTTCCGACATGGAGCACTACGGCGAAATAACACAAACCTCACGTAGAGTTTCGGAAGTTGCCAGCAAGGATATTTTCAAATATCAGCCGGTTCCCGCAGGCACACTGCTGATGAGCTTCAAGCTGACCGTTGGTAAGGTCGCGATTCTGAGTATCGATGCATACCACAACGAAGCAATTATTTCGTTATCGCCTTACAACGGTGTTTCTAAGGAATACCTCTTTAGATTTCTGCCGAGTATCGCTCTTGGTGGACAGCAGAAGAATGCATTGATGGGTAATACCCTCAACTCCGAATCGATGGCACAGTTGCTGATCCCAATTCCTCCTTTGGCCGAACAACAACGAATCGTCGCCAAAGTCGATGAGCTAATGGCCCTGTGCGACCGCCTGGAAGCCGAGCAGGCCGACGCCGAAAGCGCCCACACACAGCTGGTGCAAGCGCTGCTCGACAGCCTGACCCAAGCCAGCGACGCCGCCGACTTCGCCTCCAACTGGCAACGCCTGGCCGAACACTTCCACATCCTGTTCGCCACCGAACCCAGCATCGACGCCCTCAAACAAACCCTCCTTCAACTGGCCGTGATGGGGAAACTGGTGCCGCAAGATCCCAGTGATGAGCCAACCAGTGAACTGCTTAGGCGGATTGCTGAGGAAAGGGAAAGTTGTGTGACTGGTCGGCGATCAGCAAAACACACTGCACTACCTAGTATTGATGACACTGAAAAGACGTTCGAGCGTCCAAGTGGCTGGGAATGGGTACGGCTGCAGCAGATCATTTCCGTTTCCTCTGGTGATGGACTTGTATCCGCAAACATGAAAGTAGAAGGTGGAATCCCTGTTTATGGTGGGAATGGTGTAACTGGATACCACAATGAAAAGAACGTCGATAAAGCGACTTTGGTTATTGGTCGCGTAGGCTATTACTGCGGATCAATACATTTAACGCCAGCCAGCGCATGGATTACTGACAACGCCTTGATTGTGAATTTCTCAGAAGAGAATCTTTATAAGAACTTTCTCTTTTGGCTTCTCAAAGGAACGAATCTCAAAGAGCAGGAAAACGCGACAGCACAACCTGTAATCTCAGGTAGAAAAATCTATCCCATTGTCTTGGCGATTCCACCACTCGCCGAGCAACACCGCATCGTCGCCAAAGTCGATCAACTCATGGCCCTCTGCGACCAACTGAAAACCCGCCTAACCCAGGCCCGCCAACTCAACGAACAACTGGCCAGCACTCTGGTCGAGCAAGCAGTGGCCTAGCGGCTTGCAGGCCGCATCACGTTAAGGACAACCCCATGCCCGTCAGAACGCAAATCTGGACGGTCGGTGGCCAACCCAGCCAGTTGCATGAGTGCATCCTGCCCAGCGAGCAGTTGCTGGAAGACATGATCGTCAGCGCGCCACGGCTGCTATCGGAGGAGTGGATGCTGATTGGCCGCCAGGAAAGTACCGGGCTGGGCGGGCGGATTGATCTGCTGGCCATCGCCCCGGATGCCTCCCTGGTGCTGATCGAACTCAAGCGCGACCGTACCCCGCGTGATGTGGTGGCGCAGGCGCTGGACTATGCCTCGTGGGTGGAAAAACTGGCCGCCGAGGATATTGCCGCCATCTACAAACGCTATCGCCAGAACGCCGATTTGGCGGCGGACTTTCAGGCCTACTTCGGCCTGCCGCTGGATGAAGAGGCGCTCAACCAAAGTCACCAGATCATCATCGTCGCGTCCGGGCTAGACGCCAGCACCGAGCGTATCGTGGCGTACCTCAGCGAGCGGGATATCGCCATCAACGTGCTGTGTTTTCAGGTGTTCCGGCAAGGCGAGCAACAGCTGATCAGCCGTTCCTGGCTGCTCGACCCCGTAGAAACCCAGGCCAATGCCAGCAACACCCGCAGCGACGGCACTAGTGAGCCGTGGAATGGTGAGTTTTATTGCTCGTTTGGCCACAGCCCGACGCGTTCTTGGCTGGATGCGCAAGCCTTCGGTTTTATCTGTGGAGGTGGCGGCACCTGGTACAGCAACAGCCTGAAGATGCTCGCGCCCGGCGACCGGGTGTGGGTCAACATTCCGCAGCAAGGGTACGTTGGTGTCGGCCGTGTAACCGGACGGGCCACAGCAGCGGCAGACTTCACCGTGCCCCACAACGGCGTCGATACGCCGATACTGCAAGCCGCAACACGTGGCACCTACCACGCCGAATACAGCAATGACCCAGCGCTGTGCGAGTACTTCGTGCCCGTGGAATGGCTGCAAACCGTGCCGGTTGAACAGGCCATCAAAGAAGTCGGTCTGTTCGGCAACCAAAACACTGTCTGCCGACCAACTACACCCAAGTGGCGTTGGACGATAGAGCGGTTGAAGGTGCGTTTGCTCAACAAGGCGCAATGACAATTCGACTCATTTGCGGAAAAGCTATCGGCTCTGGCACCTAGCGATCTGAAACACCACCGCTATCTGCCCAGCCGAACGGATATCAAGTAAGACGGAGGGTCGCGGAAATCACCCCGGATAAGAAATTGGTGGAGACGGAAGGTTCTATTCTTAGGGGTGCCTTGCTTCCGACTCGTTGACAGGAAACGGACTAGACAGTCTGCTCATTTCGGACCCGTCCTATATGATTTGGATAATCATATATAACGACTTCCGAAGATTTGCCTTGTGTTCAGAGCAAGCGGCATTCCAAACGGTATTCCACCTAGCTAATCAGGATAATAAATAGGTTAGTAAATCAATTAGATGAATTTTAAATTCAAATCCCCCCGGCCCACCAAATGATCAAAAAAAGACGTCCACGGACGTCTTTTTTTGTGCCTGCGATTCAGTAACCCCCTCCAGCTTTCGCCTCCGCCTCGACAGTCTCTGCTCCGCGCAGTTGGCGAGCCAGGTCACCAATACCCTTAAACTTTTCGGATGACGCACGCGATGCCCATTCCTACCGCTCATCGTCCTGGCGAAAAATAATCTTTGACATCGTTGGGGCTTTCGCAGAATATAAATACATCGCACACGATCTAATCGAAAGCGACCAACAACACAAACCCCGTTGCCGTTTGGAGATTCAACCATGAACACCGCCAGCATCCACACCATGTTGACCACCAACGCTCGCGCTGCCCAAGGTCACAACGGCAACAACTGGATCACTGCAGCAACCGATTGCTAAACCCATTTTCACAGCATATATATCGCATACGATTAGATCGCACAAACTAACAACCTTGAGGAATCATCCCATGAGCAAAATCGAAAAAGTACTGGCCACCGGCAAAACCCACACCACCCTGAGCAACGCCGGCACCACCTCGCGCGGCCATAACGGCACCCTCGACATCGAGCTGTCGTCTCCCGGTTCTGCCCAGCCGGCCCACGTGTTTGCCGCCACCCAACCGCATCCGAAAGCCGAGCAATTGTTCGCCGGAGCATGGTCGGCCTGCTACACCGCAGCGGTTGGCCTGGTTGCCGCCGAGCGCAACATCGCACTGCCGGCAGACCTCGCCGTCGACATCGAAGTAGACCTGGGCCAGACGGGGCTGGCCTACTTCCTTCAGGCCCGTTTGACTCTGCGCGTTCCGGGGTTGGCACACGACGTCGCGACCGAACTGGCGCATATCGCCGACTCCATCTGCCCGTACTCCAAGGCAACACGCGGCAATATCGATGTCGCCATTAACGTCCAGACTGCATAAGGCACTGCACAACCGGTCCCCAGGATATTTCCCCCTGTGGACCGGTCGTCGGCTTCATGGACCGGGCCCCCGTGGATACGGACCTGCAAAGGTATGAGCACTTCCGATACCATCGCATACGACGTATAGTCTGGCCTTGCACTCCATCCGTCTTTGCCCAGAGAGATTGCGCATGAAATCCGCCGACAAGACATCCGCCCTCGACCTGAAGCTTTCCGAATTCCTGTGCTTTGCGGTCTATTCCTCCAACCTCGCCTTCGGCAAGGCGTACAAGCCCATGCTCGAACGACTTGGCCTGACCTATACGCAATTCATCACCCTGGTTGCGCTGTGGGAGCAGGATGACCAGACCGTTGGCAGCCTTGGCGAAAAGCTGTTTCTTGAATCCAACACCCTCACGCCGATCCTGAAAAAACTGGAAGCCATGGGCTATCTGTTGCGCCAACGCGACCCGGAAGATGAGCGCCAGGTGCGAATAAGCCTGACGAAAGAAGGGCGGAAACTGCGCGAAGGACTGACGGAAGAAGGCTTCCCGCAAACCGGTCTTGATCCGGATGATTTCGTGCAAATCCAGCAGGCCATTGTGAAACTGCGCGACAACCTCATCCGTACAACGAAAGACCGTCACGACGATAAGTAAGTGACCGCTGACAGGTCCACGCCCCCACTAAAAAAGGCACTGCCGATCATCGACAGTGCCTTTTTTGTACCGCCAGAACGCTTCAGCGCGACAACATGAAGGTGTCGTACTCAAGGTCTTCCAGTGCGGTGGACAGCCTATGCAGGCCAAGCAACACGCACACCAGCAACGACAGGGTGAAACCGTAGCCAAAGAAGCTCGGCCCGAGGTGCATGCTCAGTAGCGTCAACCCGGCGTTCAGCACCGCGAAGATCACGCACAGTTCCAGCACCACGGCACGCTTGTCGAGGTAGAAAAACACGTTGAGCAACGCCATGAACACCACCTGGATGCTCACGCCGATCAGGTCGATGTAGAACAGTGGCAGGTAATAACTGGAGATGCCCAGCCAGTCCAGCAAGCGCGGGGCGAACAGGAACAACAGCACCACGGTCAGTCCCTGCACCTTGCAGATTTCCAGCAGGCCCTGACGGATCGACAAGGTCATCTCGGTCTTCAGCGAATTGATGTGCTGCAAAGTCTCGCCTTCGCGAATGGCCCGGAACAGTCGGTCATACCACTCGGCGAAATCGGTTTCGATACGCACCAGGAACACCGCCATCCCGGGGATGATCGCCAGGTACGCGAGGAAGATCGGCAGGTCGTACAAGATCGAGGCCCGCAGTGGGCCGATGACGGTGTTCGAAGTGCCGGGGTTGAACCAGAACAGGAACTTGTCGATCCAGATGCCAAAGTTATAGAAAAACCCGGTCACCAAAAGACTGACAAACACGTGGCGCCGGTCAAGAAAATCGAAGGCCACCAATTTCTCGGCACGGTATTCGCGCAGGATGTCGTAGAGAAACAGGAACAGCAGCGTACTGTGCCCGATCAACAACGCCAACAGCAGGCCCGCTATTCCCAGGAAGCTCAGCAGATAGGCACTGATGACCATCAGCACGTAGCCCACCAGCATCACCAGCAGGATGCGGTTATAAGCTTTCATCCCCGAGAGGAAGATGATCACCATCCACAGGTTGCACAGCACCACGAAGTTCGACAGCACCAGCAGCCGGTACATCAGCGGCTGGTCGAACAACACACTCAGCACAACGATACCCAGTACGCCGGCTCCGATGGTGACTATCAACAGCACACCCACCAGGTTGGGCAGGATCTGGTCGTGCTTGTTTTCAAACAACCGGTCGGAAACGAACCGCGTGAAAAACAGCTGCAAACCGCCCGTCAGGATGAGCGAACTGGCCATCAGATAGGTGACCGTCACCAGGAACTGCCCTACCAGTGTATTGGGCACGACACGGCTCAGGCTGATGATACCCACCAGCATCACGCTGATGATCGACAGCACCCAGGGCCCGGAGCTGATCAGCCCGGCGTAGACGTAGGCATGCAAGGTCGCGGTGTAGGAATCACGCGACAGGATCTTGCGGAGTTCGAAGCCAATCCCGGCCATTTAACTGTTCTCCATGGCGGCTTGATACAAGTCGCGATAACGCTGCAGCATCAAGGCTTCGGTGTAGTAACGGTTGACCCGCAACAAGCCGCTGGCCTGAGCCGCTTGCCAGCGTTGCGGACTGCGAAGCAGTTCGAGGATTGCCACGCTGGTGGCCTGCGGGTCGGCAATGGCCACGACTTTACCGGCCAGGCCGAGGTCGCGGTCTTCAGGGCTGCCGCCTTCGATCATTTCCCGGCACGAACCCACGTCACTGCTGACCACCGGCGTACCGGCGGCCCAGGCTTCGAGGATCACCAGCGGTTGCGCCTCACTGATCGAAGTCAGGACCATGAGCCCGAGTTTGGGCAGGATGTCCTGGATGCGCTGGAAGCCAAGGAAGTGCACCTTGCCCTCCAGCCCCAGGCTGGCCATCAGGCTGCGGCATTCACTGACGTATTCAGGGTCTTCCTCCTCCGGGCCGACGATCCAGCCTTCGGCCTCGGGCATGGCGCTGATCACGCCGCGCATGGCCCGCAGGAAAGTCTTTACGTCCTTGATCGGCACCACGCGGCCGATCAAACCCACCACCGGCGCAATGCCTGGGGCACGGGATTCGAGGGCAGCGGTCCACTGCGGCAGGTCGATACCGTTGGGAATGACCTGGGTGCGAACCGGGTCGGCACCGTCCTTGATTTGCCGCTGACGGTTGCCGTCGTACAGCGAAATGATGTTGTCGGCGCTGTTGTAGGTCAGTTGGCCGATGCGCTCGAAAAACCGCACCCACAAAGTCCGGATGTAACCCGAGCCGGCATCGAGGCTGCGGTTGAGCGCCTGACCGGAACTCTCGGCGATCCAGCTGGCCTGGGCCAGGTCGATCTTGCGTTCCTTGGTGTAGATCCCGTGCTCGCTGAGCAGGTACCTGCAGTTCCAGCGCTGTTTGAGAATGCAGCCCAACAGCCCGGCGTAACCGGTGGAAATCGAATGCAGCATCCGCGCCCGCGGCATCCGGCGCGACGACTCGGCGAGCATCAGCAACGGCGACTGCATTGAGCGCAGGGTCCAGAAATAGTTGATGAACGACGGGTCGGCGCAATGCAGGCGATAGCCTTCGCTCAACGCCTCCCAACTGGCGCGGCTGCGCAACACGTCGTCGAGGGTCAGCCGGCCTTGCGCGATGCAATCGAGCAGGTTTTCGCCCAGAGCCGGTTCAGGCGCGTCCGGGTGATGCAGGAAGCGATAGAGGTCTTCCAGCTGTTGCAGGTCGGCCTCGCGCGGTGTGCCTCGAGTGTTGGTCGTGTGGGTTGCGTCTTCGAGGAACACTTCTTCGATGTGCAGCACGTTCGACGGCACTTGATAGCGTCGCTCGGCATAGGCCGAACGCTGCCCGCCGATGAACATCACCGAGAACGTCAGCTCCGGCAGGCCGAGGATCATCTGGTGAATCCAGCTCGACACGCCGCCACGCACATAAGGCCAGGTGCCTTCGAGCAGCAGGCAGATGTCGGCGATCGGCGCCTCTTCCTTGTGAATCATGTCCAGCTCCTCACCAGATCAGCGAAGGGTGGTCGCTGGCGGGTTTTCTCGGGAAGGCTTGCGAGCAACCCTGGAATTTCATGGTAACGACCGGCTTCGAACGCCAGCTCGGCGTGAAACGGCAGGATCTGCGCCGCGCCCATGCCGTTTTCCTGGGCTTGGGTCAGCAGCACTTCGGCGCGCTCGATGTCGCCGCGTTCCAGGGCGATACGCCCGGCCAACAGAAACAGTTCACCGCCCTCACCCGCTTGCAGACCTTGTTCGGCATGCTCGCTGGCTTGATTGAGAACGTGCTCGAGTACGCTGCCTTGCGCCAGCCCCAGGTACGCCAGCTCCCAATACCAGCGCGCCAGGGTACCGTGCAGCACGCCGGCGGCTTTGGTCGTGGCGCCTTGCAGTTGGCCGAGGGCGATCTGGATGCGCAGGTTGATGTCGCTTTCCTGCTTGTCGAGCATCGAATACGCCAGCAGCCGCACATCGTCGCTCGGATCGCCCAGCGCCAGTTTGAGAATCGGCACCGCTTCCTTGCCCGGCATACGCCTGGTGGCCAGCAATGCGGCCAGGCGCTGATCCGGATCCGGTGCGTGACGCAAGACATCCTGCAAACCGCCATCGGCAAAAATTGGCGAATGCAATTGCATCTGCGCCCGATACGGCAGGCTCGGAATGCCCACCGCTTGCCAGGCTTGCTTGTCGCGTTTGCGTGGCAGGTACAGCGCCGGGAAGATCGCCGCGACCACGCCGACCGTACCGAGCACCGGCACGAAGAACGCCAGGCTGAAAATAAACAGCGGGCTCCAGGGCAGAGGTGAGCGGTAACGCGTCGGCAACAACAACCAGACCGCCGCGCACAACAACACGCTGGCCAGACCATGAGTGAGGGTGAACACCAGTAATTGGTGCAGTTCAGGCGCGTCGGCCCACAAGCTGGCCCAACTGCCCGCCTCTAACAACAAGGCTCCGCTAAACAGCCACTTGCTGATCATTCAGACCACACTCGTTGAACAGGAAGTTACGCAGCCCGTTGTGTTCATCAGGCTCCAGGTTGTAAGGCATGACCCGCACTCCGAGGCTGTCCAAGTCACTTTCAATGCCGAAGTGTTCATGCACCAGCAGGTTGATACGCGACAGATAGCCCTCGGTGCCTTGCGGGCTGGTCAACGGCAGCAGCACCAGCAGCAGCTGGTGATCGCGGTTGTTACGCAGCGGCAAGTGTAAGTCCAGACCGCGCTGGCTGCGTTCCAGCAGGCGCGTCAGCTCTTCGTTGGGACGGGTCATCTCGAAGGCGAACAGACCGGCCGATAACTGATGCCGTTCAACGTCGACCAGCGAGCGCTTGAGTTGCAGCGTGAAGTGCTGCGCGTCGGCATCCGCCAGTTGCAGCACTTGCACGTCTCGCAGCAGCAGGTCGGCGATGTGCCCGGCCAACAGCGCCAGCAGGCTCAATGTCCGATCCTGGAAGGCGAAGAACGGCATTTGCCGCACCGCCAGCACCGCCAACAGACGCCCTTCGGCATCGATCAACGGAATGCACGCTTGCAACGACGAGAATTGCGCCGAGCCACCGGCATCGATCAACTCCTGACGCACGCTCACCAGCTCACCGCGCTCCAGGCACAATTTGACCAGACCGTCTTCGGTGTCCAGCGAGCCCATGACGCCGATGGTTGCCAATGGAGCAGGCAACACCCGCTCACCGCGATCGTCGACCCGATACAGCCCGGCTACCCGCAGCGAGCCGTATTGTCCAAGCACGGCGACGATCGGTTCAGCCAAGGCCATCAGTGCATCGCCGTGCTCCGGCATGACTCGCAGTCTTTCGCGCAAGCCCAGCAGGGAGCTGCGCAAGCTTTGGTCGCTGCCCGCCACACGCTGCTCCAGACGGTCGTGGGAGACCCGAAGAATCTGATGCGCGCGGGTGAATTCATCGAGACGATACTGGCGATAATCGTTGGCCATCTGCAGGCGCTCCAGGCGTCGTTCCCACAGATCGCGAACCTCGCCCACCAGCATCCCGCAGACCAGCACGCCGACAATCCACGACGGCTCAAGCTGTTCATAACCGGCATGGCCGCTGTAGCGCAGGGCAAAGACTGCCAGCACCAACAAACCGGCGCTGAGCAGGCCGCGCACAAAACCGTAACGCACACCCAACAGCAGCGGCGCCAGAATCGGCCAGGGGAACCCGCCGTGCATCTGCAACGGATCTTGCGGGGTCAGCCACAAGCCGAGGCCGATGACCAGGCCGGTCACCAGGAACGTTTCCAGCCAAGACACCAGGCCGCTGGCGCGAGGCGCCAGGCTGTAATCCATGTGTGGAGAATTCATTGCAATCACTCGAACCTAAGGGCGCCAACAAGTTTGTCGAGCACCTTTTGCGCGGTACCCGCCAGGCTTTCACGAGACCAACCGGCACGCGCGCCACTTTTGCTCCAGAGCACCTGGCCGCTGTTCGCATCCAGCACGCGCAGGCTGATGCCCACTGCCGGCTCGCCGTCCAGGCCGTTCTTGTACTGCCACTCTTCAACGCTGCCGGCGACCACGTAATCGAGTTTCTGCTCACGCGCCCAATCCAGCGCACCGGCCAGACGCTCGTTGTCGTCCATCAAGGCCTGTTCACCCTGGGTGCTGGCCGGGTAAACCCGCGGTTGCAGGCCGTGGCTGCTGAGGACGCTGAGCAGGATTTGCTCACTGCGCTCACCGGCCTGCGGCGTCTGCGAATAGTTGACCATCGGCACGATGCCCCACTGCGCAGTGCGCGGCAGGTTCGGGCTGCTTTCGTCGGTGAAGCTGGCACAACCGGCGACGAACAGGACCGCCAGCGCCAGGCTCAGATTACGAATTGCTTGCATACGTTTTTCTCCCGTAGAAAATTCCATGATCAGCGTCCGAAACGCACGCCGTAGCTCACGCCCAGTGTTCCACCGGCCTTGCCGTCCCCGCCTTGTGGCGCGGATTGGTAGCCGAAGGTCAGGGCCAGTTCGTCATCACCCAGCACTTCAACGCCGATCCCGGTATTGATGCCGTAGTTAAAGGTTTGATCGGTCCATTGCCAGCCTGCCGTCAGGTCCACCAGCCAGGTGTACTGCGGTTTGGTCCGCACCAGTGCGCCAGGTATGCCGCGACGCCAGGAACTGCCGAAATACAGTTGGCCATAGCGGCTTTGCAGCAAGTCGCTGGCGGTGACGGTCTCGATATCCAGTGGATTGATCGGATCGGGCTCACCGGTATCCGGGTCGAACGTCTGCTCAGGCGCGGCCCTGATGACCGGCCCGCCAAAGTTGCTGGACAGATAATCCAGATTTTTGTCCTTGACCCGGTTCTTCTGGTAATCGACACCGCTGCGCACGGTCCAGTTGGGACCGGCGAATTCCAGCGTGTGGTTGTACTCCATTTTCAGCGCGTGACCATCGCCCAGATCGTCCCCGGCACGGGTGGAAAACGACCGCTGTGCGACTTCCCAACTGAACTGATCGCGGGCCGTCAGGCTGTGACGCCCGCCCAGATACACGCGGTCCTGTTGGCCGAAGGCGCGCATCAAACCGCTGTCTTCGTTCTTGCGATGCCAATCAACTCCGGTTTCCAGTTCATCGCTCACGCCCAACTGCCAGGTCCGGGACAGGCCCAGGCCGTTGCGGTCGTCATCGTCGCGCTGGCTGGTATCGGCAAACAGTTTGTAGCTGCCGTTATCCACTGCACGTTGCAGTGTCAGGGCGGCATTACGCTCTTCGCCGATTTTCGATGATTCGATTTCGTCACCGCTGTAGTCGCCCTGTTCCAGCTCAAGATCGGCGTACCACTTATCGCCCAGGTTGTGCGCGATTTGCAGACGCGGCGCGTTGAACTCGATCCCGCCGAAATCCTGCTCTTGCCACGACAACTGCGCGCCTTGCGGCGTGCGCTCGTGGATTTCCACGGCCTGGCGACGCAGCTGTTCGCGCACCGCTTCCGGCTGCTCGTCACCGAGCGCTGTCAGGCTGGTGTCGAGGGCTTCGTTCAGGCGACCCAGGCGATTGAGCGCCTGAGCCCGTTGCGCAGGGTTCAAGTCGCTACGGGCCAGCAAGGTTTCGACTTGCGACTTGTTACGGCTACGCAGGGCTTCCTGAATCTGCTCGTAGCGTTCGACCTTCAAGCCATGGCTACGTGCCCACGCCAGCCAATCATCCTTTTGCGATTCCGAATTGGTGGTATCGAGGCGCGCCAGCAAGCGTTCGAACCACATTTGCAACATCGCCGGCGAACCGTCCTTCCACCTCAACAACTCGTGCTGCGCCTTTTTCGGCGAGTAACTGCTGGTCATCAGGCGCAGCCAGACAGCGTAACGCTGCGACGAGGGCTTTATGTCCTCACCTTCCGGGCTGCGCAGCAGCTTCAGGCGCAATCGCTGGGCTGCATCCTCATAACCGGCGCTTTCCAATGCGTCGGCATAGGCCGCCCGCACCAGCCAGTCCTGCGGACTGCTTTTGAGGTACATGCGATACCAGGCGAGTGCTTCTGCGTCGCGGCCCAGCAACTGGCTGGCACTGGCGAACGGCAGCCACAGCAGTCGGTCCTGGCGTGCATCATCGCGCCACTGGGTCATCAGAGGCTTGAGTTTCGCGGTGTTCGCCTGGTCAACGTAGAACCACACCAGTCGCTCACGGAACAAGTTGTCAGTGGGGTAACGCGACAAGCCCAGTTGATACAGGCGCTCTGCCTCATCGGCATTCCCCTGCGTGGCCGCCAGTGCACCCCGCATCGCCAGCACCTGGGCTTGATCATAGGCATCCGGATATTGCTCGGCATCCTTAAGCAGCGATGCCACCCGCGACCAGTCGTCCAACTCCTGGGCTTGCTGCAACGCCTCGACCAGACGTTGCGGATCCCGGGTGCGCTCCCAGCTGCCAATCGTCAACTTCAAGGCGCGTTGAGGATCGCGAGTGCGATACATGGTGATCAGCTGGCTCTCGTCGCCACTGGTCAACTTGCCATTGATCGCAAGCAGTTTTTCCAGCGAAACCCGTAAATCCTCATCGCGCTCCAGCTCCCAGGCCAAGGACGCACGGGCGTGCCAGTAATTCTCATCGTCGATGGTCTTGTCATCGTCCTGAACCACCTGCCATGCGGATTTGTTATCGAACAATTTCAGGTAGGTGTTGGCCCAGTCGACCTGCTCGGTGGTATTGAGCTTGAAGCGTTTGGCATAGCTCTCATAAACCTTGGTCTTGCTCTCGAACTGCCCGGTGTTTTCCAGGTTCTGCAACAAACGCGTCCACGCCAGGCGATGCGACGGGTACTTGCGCAAGTACTTGCGGAACCAGGCTTCGGCCTCATTCGGCGTGCCCCGCGATTCATGACCGTAGTTCAGTGCATCGAGTTCGATGTCAGTCAGCGCACGCTGATCCATGATCTCTTCGAGCAACGGGATCGAACGATCGAAATCAAATTGCTGACTCCCCAGACGCCACGCGTGCTCGCGCAGCTTCGGGTCTTCGCGCAACCTCAGCAGACTGATCCAGTAGGTCAACGCGGCCTCGTTCTCTCCACGCCATTCACCCAGCAGAGCCATTTGCTCAAGCAACGCCTGATCCTGGGGGTGGTCGATCACCAATTGCTGACCGGTTTCCCAGGCACCCGCCAGGTCGCCGATGGCCAGTCGCACATGGAAAGCCTTCAACGGGATTTGCGGGTTATCCGGTTGCAAGATCTGCCACTGCTTGAGCACTTGCTGTGCCAGCTCAAAACGCTTGTTCGCTACCGCGACATCAACGCCCTGTTCCAGCCAGGCAATATCGGTTTGCGGATTGGTCAGCTGCGGTAGTTCATCGGCAAGCACCTGTGCGGCCTGGTCACCACGACCGGCGGACAGCAGGCTGTCAAAAGCCAGCTTTGCAAATTCGCGACGCTCGGCGCCTACCTGGGCTTCTCTTTTGAGCTGCTGATAAATATCAGCTGCACGCCCAGGCTGCTCACCTGCCATATACCACTGGGCGGCAGATCTCAACGATTCGGTACGCAACTTCGGTTCACGGTTGGCAATTTCTTCGAAGACGCCAGCGGCGAACGCCGGGGCCTGCAACTCCAGCGCAAGCTTGGCCAGGGTCTGCAACTGCGGCGTCGGCAACTTGCGGTGATCGAAGGTTTTCATCCGCTCAACCAATGCCTGCTGAGCAATCAGGTCGTTGCTGCTCTCGGCAACCAATGCGTCAAGCTGCAAACGATAAAAAGCCTGAATCTCGGCCTTCGGATGCGGCCAGGCCTCCAGGTGCCGCCGCGCCTTGTCGTACTCACCCAGACGAATCAGCAAATCGATCAGTTGCATACGCAAGTGATCGTCGTCCGGGTGGGCCGCCAGCAGCAACTCGGCATAGTTGGCCGAGACCGCATCCGGCTCACGGCCATCGGGCTGGAATACTTCTTCACGCTGGAAGGTCGCCCACAGCAGACCTCCCACGGCAACCGCCACCACCGCCAATGCCCATGGGTTGAGCAGGCGGCTTTTTTTAGTTGCAGAGGAGCTGACCATTACTCACCTGCTTCATTGGTAATTGAAAAGTCCAAAGGCCCGCAGACCCCTTGCCTGCAAAACGCTGTCCATCCACTTCGACCCGGCAGGCACTCGCCGAGCGTACCGAGAAGGTCAGATCAAACTGCCCGGCAAACGAAAAACTCACGCGTTTATCATCCAGGTACTGCCAACTCAGCAGAGGCAAATTCGCATCCTCCAATGCCGGGCGGCTATCCCGATCAGGTCGCAGCACCAACAGTGCCCGATCGCTGCTCAGGGCCACATAGCGGCCTTGCGGTATATCTCGAACACCGGCAATGCCTTGCGATCGCAGCAAATCCGGCCAGCCCATTTGCGGGTCCAGGCGCACGGTGCGCAATGCATCCATGCCGCGAATCTGCCAATTGCCATCGGCGGTCCGCGCCAGGCTGGCCTGGTACAAGCCATGCAATCGATCGATGTAGTCGCTCATCCACAGCGACATCGGATTCTGCTCACGCATGTAGCCGTAGATCTCGTGCATGGCCTTGATCGAGGCTTGCTTGGTGCTTGAGTAGAAGTGGTAGTAAAGGTGCAGGCCCCGCAGACGCTTTGGGCTGTCAGTCAGTTCAAAGGTCTCGATCAATTCGCGGAAGCCGTAGTAGGGGCCGTGCCACAGGTTGGTGTAGAGGTTCTCGTTGATGATCGGCGCGTAGTACTGCAAACCGCCCTCGGTAGGGCGCAGTAACGGGTTCAACCCGGTCAGCGACGGATCGGCCTTGGTCATCATCGTTTCCGCGCCGTTGACGTTTTTCAGACCGGCATCGTAGGCAATCTTCAGCGTCGACGCCGAAGGCAGGGCATCACCTGGCCAGAACACCATTTTCACCGGTTTTTCCGGGGTGGTGAGCTGCTGGTTGATGTAGTCGCGCGAACCGACAACCTCGCGCTGGAAATCAATTTTGTCGTAGCCCGGAATCGCCATGTTCAAGCCATATTCCGGTTTGAAGTTCTCACGCTTCCTGGCCTTGTCCGGCTGCATGAAAAACGGATGGCTGAAGGTGTGAGTGGCCACTTCGACTTTCGGGTTGGCGAAGATCTCGCGGGCGATGGGCTCCAGCTCACGTGCCAGGTGCGGGAACATGCCGCGCGGCGAAATCTCACCCTCGACGATCGACACCGACGTCAGGAACGGGTTGGGCTTGATGTAGTCGTCCAGCGTGTGACGACCGGCGTACGGAGTGCCACGCACTTCGGCGCGGGATGGAAAACCATCGCCATCGATATGTACGGTGGCGATTCGACGGCCGTTTTCCGTGGTGGTGTCAGGGCGTGGTTGCTCAGGCAGACGCAGGCTTGCCTTGAGGAAGGCGAAGGGATCGAGAATCCAGCGACTGCGCTCGTTGTTCACCTCAAGAAGGTAAGGCGCCAGCGCCAGACCGCCCCAATCGCCAATGACGACCGGATTAAAAGTTTCGCCTGCGGCATTGCTCAGCGAGAGTGCCGGTGTCGGCCCCTTGGGCAATACCGAAACCGCCGTCAGATCACGGGATCGGGGCTGCACCGGTGCTTCAAAAGCGCCGACCAGCGCCTTGTCTTGATGAGTAACGGTCAGGGTTTGGGTACCCGGCGGAGCTTCGCGGGTCAGGCCCATGCGCTTGAGCAGAACCCGGTCTTCAATCGGCAGGCCGGAGAAAAAAACCACCGGCACGTGCTCGTCCAGACGCGCGCTAATGAAGCGGTTGAACGCTGCAGCATCTTGCGGCGAACCGCTGGTCATCCACGTAATCACCCCGGCATACAAGCCACTGAAGCGATATTCCGGCATGGAGCTGTTGGCAGGCAGGTAGTCGACGCGATACCCGAGGTATTCGAGCAGCCCCCCGAGATAGGTATGACCGGCATTATCAGCCAGGTCACCCTCGCGCGGGTCGTAAACCAACGCTACACGTCGCGGCTGCACTTCGATGTTGCTGATACCCATCGAATTCAGGTCTGGGGTGCTGATAAAAGGAATGAAACCTTCATCGCGCAAACGCTTGGCCAGCTTGCGGGCCTCCTCACGTCGTTCCGGTGGCAAATAGTCGATCGCCACCAGTGGAATGCCCTTGGCACGCAACGGTTGCAGCTGGCCCAGCAGCCATTGGCGGTCCGCCTCCGGCACGGGTCGATATCGCTTGGCGGCTGCATCCCAACCGGCATACAGCGACTCGAAAGCTACCGCTGCCGCCACGCCGTCGAGCTCCGGCAGCACTTCAAAGCCACGATTGAAAAACAGTTTCAGCTTTGGCTGCTGCTTGTGCAGTTCCCGCAGAAAACTGGCAAGGCCGGCACGCTGTGCTTCACGTGATGCTTCCGGCAGTAGAGTGAAACTGTCGAGGGTATCGAGAAAAAGTCCGCCATAACCCTGGGCTTGCAGCTGCTTGGCACGCCCGAGCAAATGTTCGCGCCAGGCCGGTGCCGTGAGGTCCATGACCTGGCTGTTCCACGAATCGTTTCGCACCGGAGAGACAGCCTTGTCCAGGCCGGCCTTGGTGATGTCAGCCTTTGAGCCGTCGAACTCTCCCACAGACACATAGGCAAACGGTTCACTGCCCAGCTTGCGCAACGTTTTGACATCGCTCGCCGTCATGTGCCCCGGCTCGACAACTGCCCAGTCGAACTGGGCCAGTTCAGAGATCGGCGGCTCATCGGCATACCAGAAGGTCACGCTGGAAGGAGGGGTCAACACCGCGGCTTGTACGGCAGGTCCACTCACACATAGCGCCATAGCGGCTAGCAGTCGCTTGGCGACCGAGCGGACACGCGTCCTGCGAAAAACGATTTCCATAACTCACTCTTGAAATGACGGAATTCAGTACTGCTTGAACGTCGGGCAGTAAAACCGACCGAGTTACAAACTGCGGATGAGTTGCGCTAGACCGTTGCCGATGGAAGTCGGTTCCGGAAGCTTGAAGCGCTCAAGCAGGCGGGCATTATTGGCGCGCGAATGGCGTATGTCGCCTTGACGTGGCGCCTGATTATTCACCGTCAGAGGATTGCCGGTGGCGGCCCCCAGTTCAGCGATCAAATCATTGAGGCTGGTGGAACGGCTCAGACCGACGTTCACCGCCCCGGGACGCGGCTCGGTGGTCTCCACGGCTTGCAGCAGAATGCTCACCAGGTCCAGGACGTAAACGAAGTCGCGGGTCTGCTCGCCATCACCGAAAATCGACACCGGCTGCTGCTTCAGCGCTCGCTCGGTGAAAATGCTGATCACCCCGGAGTACGGCGAGGACGGATCCTGACGCGGGCCAAAGATGTTGAAGAAGCGCAGGATCACCGGCTCCAGGCCGTGCTCGCGGCGATAGAAATCCAGGTAGTGCTCGCTGGACAACTTGTCGCTGGCATAGGGCGTGAGCGGCGATTTTGGCGTGTCTTCGTCGATGGCCGAACCTTCGCCGTTGTTGCCATAGATGGCAGCACTGGAGGCAAACACGACGCGCTTGATCCCGGCCTTCAGCATGTTTTCGCAAACGTTGAGGGTACCGACGAAATTGGCTTGATGCGTACCGACTGGATCGTCCACCGACGCTTGCACCGAAGCCACTGCCGCCAAATGTACGACGGCGCTGCAATCGCGCATGGCCTGGGCCACGGCGGCGCTGTCTGCGACATCGCCGATAACCAGGTTCAGATTGGCGTTGTCCATTGGCAAATTACTGACTTTGCCGGTGGACAAGTTATCCAGAACACGGACTTTATAACCCTTGGCCAGCAACGCTTCGACAAGGTGCGACCCAATGAATCCCGCTCCGCCAGTGACCAGTACGCGCTCAACGAACATGAAATTTCTTCCTGAATATTCAAGCGGATACTCGTTCAAGAGGCCGCTGACGGTGTGGGCATTTGTCATCGTATTGCGGTTGCGAACAATGGGGAACTGCCCAGTCACCACCGACATTTTTATGGCGCTAAGCCATCAAAACGCGGCTGATAATGGGAGATCAAACTGGCACTGTCAATAGCTTGTCTATTTTGCCGCCACGCGGCACGCAATAGTGATTATCCGTCACTTTATTGACGCCCAAAATGGATCCATTTTGAGCGAAATAGGCGCCATGCCTTCCTGGTCATTGACGTCCCCCCTCTTCCACAATGGCACATCGGCGGCATCCATCGAAGTCTCTGGGAGCATCATTTCAGTCACATTATAAAAATGAGTCAAATGTGATCAGCATTCCACTCGCGCAAAATTAGCCCTGAGCGCATCCAGATCGTCGCCTCTCGCCACTGTCACACTCATCGGTCGACAGATGAACTTTTCTTCACCCCGCCTCCAAGCCACACCCTGTACATTTGCCTCGCTCATTCAAGAAACTACGGTTTGCCCGCCCTCCCGCGGGCTTTTTTTTTGTTTGTGCGTACCTTAAAGCTGGCAAGAAACCACGGTGCCGCTGCTGCTGGTAACGTCGCTCAGGCAAATGGGATTGGTTCATGGTCGGTGGTGTCGAAGAACACGCGCACCGGCTTATGCCCTTCGGGCAAGGTATCCAGCGCCTGTAACCAGCCGGCTTGCAGCGCCTTGGCCCGCAACGCCGGCTTGAGTCGCTTGCCGTGTTCGTCCTGCATCGAGACCTTGATCGGGCGGCGCAGGTAACCGAGCACCGGCGCGGCGTCAAACTCTTTGACCTGGTGCTGGGCCCAGCGGATGGGTAGCCACGGCGAGGGTTGGAATTCTCCGGGGCCGCGGTTGCTGATGGTTTGCCAGAGGGTGGGGAGTTGGGATCGCCAGTAGGTGGTGGACATGGTGCTCGGGGGGATTGAGAGTTTGGCTCCCTTGGCGCGCCCTTGAGCTTCATACCATTTCAAAAATGCTTTATCACGATCCCAGTAAAAGGCCCATAACTTGCCCAGATCGGTGTTTTTGTTCTGATTGTCCTCAGCCTCATGGGTGGCATAACGGCGGATGTACCGAGGTGAACTTGATCAAGCGCCGGTTCTGTGGCGAGAATATTTTTGTTAGTTCCATTAACAAGCTTCCTGCGGCATAAACGGCCAGAGCTCGATCAATGAGCCATGCCTTGGTGGTGCTCAAGCACAGGAATCAAGACGTCCAGGAAATAGTTTGTATGTAGGACGCGTCTTTTTTTACGGAAACTCCCCCCACGAAAATTGTGCACGCAAACTGGAGCACAACATGGCGATCTTCACCCTGCCCTGCAAACGCCTGAACCTGGCCGTCCTCAGCCCGAGCCAGGCAGCGTTGGAAAGCGACTTCTACCTGCGAAACCAGACACACCTGGCGCCGTGGTCACCGATCCGTGCAGACGATTACTACAGCCCGGAAAAAATCCGTTCGCGCCTCGCGCAGCAAGCCATGGCGTTTGATGAAGGCTATGCGGTGCATTTCGCCGTGCTCGATCGCGACAGCGGGCAGATGATCGGCGCGTGCAATTTCAGCGGGATCGTTCGCGGCGCTTTCCAGGCCTGCTATCTGGGCTATCACATCGACCACGCCCATCAGGGCCAAGGCCTGATGCATGAAGCCGTGGACGCAGGTATCCGCTACATGTTCGAAACGCTGAACCTGCACCGGATCATGGCCAACTACATCCCCGGCAACGAACGCAGTGCACGGTTGCTGGAGCGGCTGGGGTTTGAACGTGAAGGCTATGCCAAGGCGTATCTGAACATTGATGGACGATGGCAGGATCACGTGCTGACGGCGCGGGTCAGCACGGTCTGGGAAGATCCGGATCGGCAATGGTCGCGCAGCCTGGATTAACTCATGTCTGTTCCGGGTCGCCCCTGCAGCAGGACTGAGCCTGCTCGCGATGACCTCGGCTCAGTCGATAATGATCTCGCCTGATCGACCGGCCTCCCCAGCCGCGCCCGCCCCTAAAAAGCCAGCGCCAGGGACCTTGTTGAACATGCACCTTCACAATCCCTCGACAAAATCCTTTCAGCTCTCGCGATCACTGCCGATACAGACCTTCTACACCGCATGCTGGCCCCCAAAAACAACAATCTTCCAGCCAACCGACGATCGAGAAACACTACGTTCCTGGAGGAATTTTGATGAATAGCTGGTTCGGCAATATCAGCGTGAACCTGAAACTGGGCCTGGGGTTTGGCCTGGTACTGGCCTTGACCTGCGTCCTCGCCCTGACCGGCTGGACCAGCCTGGGCAGCCTGATTGACCGCAGCAACTGGATGAGTGACATCACCCGGCTCAACGCGGGCCTGACCAAGCTGCGGGTGGTGCGCCTGCAATACATGCTGGCCAACGGCGACGAAACCACCGCTCAAAACGTGCAAACCACCCTCGAAGCGTTTTCCGCTCAACAGCAAGCGTTGCTGGTGAAATTCAAGAGCCCGGAAAATCTCAAACTGCTCAGGGAGCAAGGCACTGTCATCGATGCCTACAAGACATCCCTGAACAAAATGCGTGGCGCTTATCGCGCTGGCAACAGCGCCCGCGACGTCATGACCGTCAGTGCCGAAACGGCCAATACGCTGATCAACGACATCAACACCCGCGTACAGCAAATGCCGCTGAGCGACCAACGCTTCGAACAGTTCCAGGCCATCACCGCCGCCAAGGAAGCGTTCCTCCTGGCCCGCTACGAAGTGCGTGGCTACACCGCCGCCGCCAACGCCGAGACCGAGCAAAAAGCTGCCACCCAACTTGATTCCGCGATCGCCAGCGTGAAGTCGCTCAATGGGCACTTCGCTGATGAGCAGCCAGACGCCCTGCGTCAATTGGAATCCGCGTTGGGCAGCTACCGCGGCGCCTTGCAAGCCTACAAAACCGCGAACAGCGATGTGGTGCAGGCACGCAAGGAAATGACGGACCAAGGTGCAGCCATCGTCAGCCTGAGCGAGCAGCTGTACCAGATCCAGCTCGACCGTCGCGACGCCGAAAGCGCCAATGCCCGCACCCTGCAACTGGTCAGCACGCTGCTGGCATTGTTGGTGGGCATCATTGCCGCCGTACTTATTACCCGGCAGATCACCGGTCCATTGCGCGACACCCTGGCGGTGGTTGATCGCATCGCCAGCGGCGACCTGTCCCAGGACGTCAAGGTCACCCGCCGCGATGAACTCGGCGTATTGCAACAGGGCATCGCGCGCATGGGCGTGACCCTGCGCGATTTGATCAGCGGCATCCGCGACGGCGTCACTCAGATTGCCAGCGCTGCCGAAGAATTGTCGGCCGTCACCGAGCAAACCAGTGCCGGGGTCAACAGCCAGAAAATCGAGACCGATCAGGTCGCCACCGCGATGCACGAGATGACCGCCACCGTGCAGGAAGTCGCGCGCAATGCCGAGCAAGCCTCGCAAGCCGCCGCGGCGGCGGACGGTGAAGCCCGTGAAGGTGACAAGGTGGTTGGCGAAGCGATCGCGCAGATCGAACGCCTGGCCAGCGAAGTGGTGCGTTCCACCGAAGCCATGAGTGTGCTGCAACAGGAAAGCGACAAGATCGGCAGCGTCATGGACGTGATCAAGGCCGTGGCCGAACAGACCAACCTGCTGGCACTCAACGCAGCGATTGAAGCGGCGCGCGCCGGTGAAGCCGGACGTGGTTTCGCCGTGGTGGCCGACGAAGTCCGTGGCCTGGCCCAGCGCACGCAAAAATCCACCGAAGAAATCGAAGGCCTGGTGGCCGGTTTGCAAAACGGTACCCAGCAAGTGGCGGCGGTGATGAACAACAGCCGCACACTTACCGACAGCAGCGTCGCCCTGACCCGCAAAGCGGGTGCCTCACTGGAAAGCATCACCCGCACGGTGTCCAACATCCAGTCGATGAACCAGCAGATCGCCGCTGCTGCCGAACAACAAAGTGCCGTGGCCGAAGAAATCAGCCGCAGCATCATCAACGTGCGCGACGTCTCGGAACAGACTGCAGCGGCCAGCGACGAGACAGCGGCGTCCAGCGTTGAACTGGCGCGGTTGGGCAATCAGTTGCAACAGATGGTGAGTCACTTCCGCGTATAACTCGTATACGCCGCCAACTCGAACAGAAGCCCTTTGAATAAAGGGCTTCTGTGTTTTTTTCAGTTGGAAAAGTTATCGATCTTTACCTGACCTTCAGGAAAGGTCGCGATAATTTCCAGTTCGCCACCCATGGCGCGGATGTAGTTACGCAATGTACTGATGTACATGTCGGTGCGTCGTTCCATTTTGGATATGGCCGCCTGATTGACGTGTAACGCTTTGGCTAGCGATTCCTGGCTCAACTCCTGGGCTTTACGCAGCTCATGCAGGGGCATCTCTTTCAGGTGCTGTTGGAACAGACGCTCAGCATCAGCACGAGATTCCGGCGACATGCGAGCCTGAAGTTCAGCAAATTTTTTAGCCATCATTTCGGCCCTCTTTACGCAGTGTTTCCAAGTGTTCGTCGTACAGCTTTTCTGCAAACGGGACATTTTCGTGGTACCAGCGGTCCTGACCGGTTTTATCGCCACCGATCAACAATAACGCGCATCGACGCGGATCAAACGCGTATAGCACGCGATAAGGACGCCCCGCGTGCTGCACCCTCAGTTCTCGGAGGTTTCCATGCCGCGAGCCTTTGATATCGCTGCTTTGAGGAAAACCCAAGCCAGGCCCGAAGAGTTCCAGCAGGTCAACGCTGGCCGATATAGACGCCTGCTCCTTTTCATCTAGGCCAACCCACCACCCGCCAAATTCATCCGTGTATTCAACGTCCCATTTCATACGAATATGCCACCTGCGGAATATAACCTCAAGGGAATAACTGTATGAGCTTCTACGGGCGTTCCACCACCCTGATCCTCCATGGAATTGTTAATGGCGTGTCTGGGGATAATAGAGTGCGGGAAGTGGTGGCGGAGTTAATGAGGGCGTTGCGGGGGAATTAGCTGGCCCTGTGCGAGGCCGAAGTGGACGTGAGTCCGATCATTCCCACGCTCTCGCGCGGGAATGATCAATAGCTATCTAAAGCTCAAACACTGATCGCATTGGTAAACACCAACCGATTGCCAAACGGATCGGTCACGGTCATGTCCTGGCTGCCCCAGGGCATGGCCTGGATTTGAGGGCGGGCGAAGGTGTATTCCTTGGCCAGTAGCTGCTGCTGGAACGCTTCCAGCTCATCGGTCTCGATGCGCAGGGCCGAGCCCGGTGTTGCGTCGCCGTGGTGTTCGGAGAGGTGCAGCACGCATTCGCCGCGGGAGACTTGCAGGTACAACGGGAAGTTGGCTTCAAAGCGGTGCTGCCAGTCGATCTTGAATCCGAGGAAGTCGACGTAGAATTCAACGGCCTTGATTTCATCGAAGATCCGCAGGATCGGGGTGGTTTTGCCGAAGCTCATCGAGTTGCTCCCAGACAGAAATGGCCCACAGTGTAGCCGGGCTGTACGTCAGCAATTCGGCTTGATGATGGCTTTCTTTAATCTCAATGTGCCATCACTGTGACGCACTGCTCGAAATGACGCTAAAACCCTTCGCGCAAGTCCCCTTCCCGCGCCAGAAACCGTCCCTCACGGCGCCCGTTCGCCTGACCGTCCTGATAACTCAGCACGCCGTTGACCCACACCCCCTCAATGCCTTCGGCCGCCCGCTGCGGATCATTAAAGTCCGCCACGTCGCGAATCGTCGCCGGGTCGAACAGCACCAGGTCCGCCCAGTGGCCCTCACGAATCTCACCGCGCGCCTTCAAGCCGAATCGCGCCGCCGACAGCCCGGTCATTTTGTGCACGGCGGTGTGCAGCGGGAACAGACCTACATCGCGACTGAAGTGTCCGAGCACACGCGGGAACGCGCCCCACAAACGAGGGTGCGGAAACGGGTCTTCAGGCAGGCCGTCGGAGCCGACCATCGACAGCGGATGGGCGAGGATCCTGCGCACATCAGCCTCGTCCATTCCGTAGTACACCGCCCCCGCCGGTTGCAGTTGGCGGGCGGCATCGAGCAACGACAGGTCCCACTCGGCGGCGATGTCCATCAGGTCTCGCCCGCCCATTTCCGGGTGCGGTGTCGACCAGGTAATGGTGATGCGATGGGCATCGGTGACTTGCTTGAGGTCCAGCGTCGAAGAGCTCGCTGCATAGGGATAGCAATCGCAGCCCACCGGATGGTTTTTTGCCGCGTGTTCGAGTGACGCAAGCAGTTGCGGACTGCGCCCCCAGTTGCCGGCGCCGGCACATTTGAGGTGGGAAATGATCACCGGCGATTTCGCGTGGCGGCCGATCTGGAATGCCTCGTCCATGGCCTCCAGCACTGGTTCGAATTCACTGCGCAAATGGGTGGTGTACACCGCACCGAACGCTGTCAGCTCTTCGGTCAATTGCATGACCTCGTCAGTGGTGGCCGAGTTCGCGCTGGCGTACGCAAGACCAGTGGACAAACCCAACGCACCGGCCTCCAGGCTCTCGCGCAGTTGCTCGCGCATCGCGACGATTTCATCGGGCGTTGCAGTGCGAAACAGGTCGTCAAGGTGATTGCTGCGCAACGCGGTATGCCCGACCAATGCAGCAACGTTCAACGTGGTATTCGCGGCCTCGACCGCTGTGCGGTAGTCACGGAATGTCGGATAGACAAACGCAGCCGCGTTGCCGAGCAGGTTCATCGGGTCCGGCGGATCACCGCGCAAATTCACCGGCGAAGCACTGATCCCGCAGTTGCCGACGATCACCGTGGTCACGCCCTGGCTGAGCTTGGGCAGCATCTGCGGTTGGCGGATCACCACCGTGTCATCGTGGGTGTGCACGTCGATAAAACCAGGCGCCAGTACCTTCCCCGCCGCGTCAATTTCTTCGCAGGCATGGGCGTCGTGCAAGTCGCCGATGCGCTCGATGCGGCCGTTCAGGATTGCCACGTCAGCCGGGTAACCGGGGCTGTTGCTGCCGTCGATGATCAGTGCATTGCGGATCAGCGTGTCGTACGTCATGTCAGTCTCCCAGCGGCAAGTGATCGTCGCCGCCGCGGTAGTCGTCGAGGGCGAGTTTGATCCGCCGCAAACGCTCTTGATTGTCTTGAGGATTGGCCAGTGCGAGTTCGGTGGCAAGCACGTCGATGGCCAGCAGCATGCCGTAGCGCGCCGCTGTGGGTTTGTAGATGAATGAGGTTTCGGCGCTTTGAAGCGGCAGGACGATGTCGGCCAGTTGTGCCAACGGCGAGTCGCCGCGGGTGATCGCGAGGATGCGTGCGCCATAGTTGCGCGCCAGTTCCACCGTCTCCACCAACTCCGGGGTGATCCCGGTCAGCGAACAAACGACCACCACATGATCAGTACTGAGACTGGCCGCCGTGACGCGCATCATCACCGCGTCGTGGCATACCGCAATCGGATAACCGAGGCGCACCAGGCGCACTTGTAGCTCATCGCTGCACAGGGTCGAGCAGCCGCCCATGCCGAACGCGTGAATCATTCGCGCCTTGCCCAACAGTTTCACGGCATCAGCAAAACGCGACTCTTCAAAGGCCGACAAGTGCTGGCGCAACGTCGATTCGATATCACCGACGATCTGCCCGTAGAACGCCGACTGATCCGGTGTCCCCGCCGGGTCGAGAAACCGGCTGCCGACGCCGTTGGCCTGGGCCAGTTGCAAGCGCAGGTCACGCAAGTCCTTGCAGCCGACCGTGCGGGCGAACCGTGACAGTGTGGCGGTGCTCACCTCCGCCCGCAGCGCCAGCTCATCGAGGCTGGCGGACGCGGCAAATCCTACGTCGTCGAGCATCAGCCGAGCGATGCGACCTTCACCGGCACTGAAGGAATCCTGACGGGCGCGGATCTGGTAGAGGATGTCCATGGCGGGCGACTCCGGTTAAATCAGGTAAGAAAGGCCAACGGTCAGACCGAAAGCGACGAGCGAGATCAACGTCTCAAGTACCGTCCAGGTCTTGAAGGTCTGAGTGACCGTCATGTTGAAGTATTCCTTGATCAACCAGAAGCCACCGTCGTTGACGTGGGAGAAAATCACCGAGCCGGCGCCGGTCGCCAGCACCAGCAATTCCGGATGCGGATAACCCAGGCCAATAGCCACTGGCGCAACCACGCCCGAGGCTGTGGTCATGGCCACGGTGGCCGAGCCGGTGGCGATGCGCATCAGCGCCGCAAACAGCCAGCCCATCAACAGCGGGGACAAATGAAATTCGTGGGCCAGGCCGACGATCTGGTCGGTGACGCCGGCGTCCACCAGAATCCGGTTCAGGCCGCCACCGGCACCCACCAGCAGTGTAATGCTCGCGGTGGGTGCCAGACATTCGTTGGTGAACTTGAGGATCGATTCACGGTTGAAGCCCTGGGCCAGGCCGAGGGTCCAGAAACTCAGCAAGGTCGCCAGCAACAGCGCGATCACCGAGTTGCCGATGAACAGCAGGAACTGGTTGAAACCTGTACCCGGCGTCGAAATCAGGTTGGCCCAGCCGCCGATCAGCATCAGCACCACCGGCAACAGAATGGTCGCCATGGTAATGCCGAAACCCGGCAGGCGGTCACGCGGTTCGCGTTCGAGGAACTGGCGCTCCAGCGGGTTTTCCGCGGGCAGTTGAATGCGCGGCACGATGAACCTGGCGTACAGCGGGCCGGCGATGATCGCCGTCGGAATGCCGATCGCAATGGCGTAGAGCAACGTCTGCCCCACCGATGCCTGATACACCTGCACCGCCAGCATCGCCGCCGGGTGCGGAGGCACCAGCGCGTGCACCACCGAAAGCCCGGCAACCATCGGCAAGCCGACCATCAGGATCGACACGCCGACCCGCCGCGCCACGGTGAACGCAATCGGCACCAGCAACACAAAACCGACTTCAAAGAACAGCGGCAACCCCACCAGGAACGCGATACAGACCATCGCCCAATGCGCGTTCTTCTCGCCGAAGCGGTCGATCAAGGTCCGCGCCACCTGCTCGGCGCCGCCGGACTCGGCCATCATCTTGCCGAGCATCGTGCCCAGCGCCACCACCAGCGCGATGTGCCCCAGGGTCTTGCCGACCCCGGCCTCATACGCCCCCACCACGCCCGACGGCGGCATGCCTGCCACCAGCGCCAGGCCGATGGAAATCAGGGTGATGACAATGAACGGATTGAGCCGGTAACGGGCGATCAGAACGATCAAAGCAATGATGGCGATGGCGGCATACACCAGCAGCCAATAGCCGAAGGACAGGGTCATGCGGTACTCCTCGAGAGGGTCACGTCGAAATATTTGTGAAAGTCTTAAAACATTTCGAGAGGTGATTATCAAACGAGGTGAAAGTAATTTTCGTACAGAGGCAAGAGATGTCGCTGACAGATATGTCTTGTCGCGAATAATGAAAATCGGGCAGGTGAATTTTCATCCCCTGCCCGGTCGAGGTTCAGTCGTGGTGAACCCGGGCGCGTCGGAGCAATTTCTTGCAACGCTCGGACAAATGCAGCACCCGCAGGTGCTTGCCGGCTTTGCTGTAGCGCTCGCGCAGGGTGTCGAGCGCGGCGATGGCGGAATAGTCGACGAAACTCAGATGGCGACAATCGAGCGTCACCTGAGCCGGGTCGTTGGCCGGATCGAATTGGTTGAGAAACGGCGTGGTCGAGGCGAAGAACAAGGTGCCGTGCACCCGGTATAGCTTGCTCCCGTCGTTTTCCAGATGACTGTCGGCGTACAACTGTCGAGCCTGTTGCCAGGCGAAATTCAGCGCCGCGATGATGATGCCGCACAGCACCGCGGTGGCCAGGTCGGTGAACACGGTAATCACCGTCACGGCGATGATCACCAGCGCATCGTTGAGCGGGACCTTGTTCATCACTCGCAGCGAGGCCCAGGCGAAGGTCTGTTGCGACACCACGAACATCACCCCGACCAGCGCCGCCAACGGAATGCGCTCGATCAGCGGTGACAGGAACAGGATGAACAACAGGATCGACACACCGGCTACAACGCCGGATAAGCGCCCGCGCCCACCAGAGCTGAGGTTGATCACTGTCTGGCCGATCATCGCGCAACCGCCCATGCCGCCGAACGCACCAGAGACCATGTTCGCCGCGCCCAGGGCCACGCATTCGCGATCCGGATAGCCACGGCTTTCGGTGATTTCATCGGTCAGGTTCAGCGTCAACAGGGTTTCCAGCAGCCCCACCAGCGCCATCAGGATCGCGTACGGCGCGATGATCCGCAGGGTTTCCAGATTCCATGGAATATCCGGCAAGGCCAGCGTCGGCAGGCCGCCAGCGATGTGCGCCATGTCACCGAGGGTACGGGTTGGCAGACCCAGCAGATAAACCGCCAGGCCTACACCCAGAATCGCCACCAGCGCCGGCGGCACCGTGCGTGTCAGCCGCGGCAGCACATAGACAACGGTCATGGTCACGGCGACCAGACCGATCATCATGTACAGCGGCGTGCCGCTGAGCCAGCGCTCGCCGCTCTTGAAATGCTCCAGTTGCGCCAGCGCGATGATGATCGCCAGGCCGTTGACGAAACCGAGCATCACCGGGTGCGGCACCATGCGTACCAGCTTCCCGAGTTTGAGCAAGCCGAAAGCCATCATGATCAACCCGCCCAGCAATACCGTGGCCAGCAGGTACTGCACCCCGTGTTGCACCACCAGCGCGACGATCACCACGGCCATCGATCCGGCAGCACCGGACACCATGCCCGGGCGCCCGCCGAACAGCGCCGTGAGCGTACAGATGATGAACGCTCCATAGAGCCCCATCAGCGGATTGAGATGGGCCACCAGCGCGAAAGCGATGCACTCGGGCAGCAGGGCGAAAGACGTGGTGAGTCCGGCCAGGATGTCGGCGCGTAGACGTATTGGTTTCATGGAGGACCGCATGCAGGGGAAGCAGGAAAAGAGTTTGCGGATGTTACGGAATCGAGCGCGGTCCGGCCAGTTTATGCAATTTCAGAAACGCCTTCGCGAGCAGGCTCGCTCCCATATTTGATCTTTGTGGGGCACAGATGTGTGCACGACGAAGATTCCCTGTGGGAGCGAGCCTGCTCGCGAAGGCAGCAACTCGGTCTAAAGCGAACTCACACCATCTCGCTGCGAATCCACTCCACCACCGAAGTCCGCTTCGGCGCCCAACCCAACACTTCCCGCGCATGCTTGCCGCGAACCCGACTGTTGGAGCCCAGGCCATAGTTGGCCATCTCGTAACCCCACTCGGCTTCGGCATCCTTGAGTGGCCAATCCTGTGGTTCACCCAGATCCAGCGCTTGCGCCATGGCCGTGGTCATGTCGATGAACGACGCTTCACCGCTTTCAACAAAGTAGAACGTACCCGGTACATTTTTGCTCAGCGCCAGCAGGTACAAGGCAACCACGTCTTCGATGTGCACGTTGGACCAGATGTTCTGTCCCGTGCCCACGTGACGCACCACACCACTTTTACGCGCCTGCTTGAGCAAACGCGGCAGCTGCACACTGTCGCGATTGACGCCCAGGCTGTGGCCGTAGATCAGGGTGTTGCAGATCACCGCCGAATTTACCCCGTCCTTCGCGGCGGCGAGGATCAGGTTGTCGATGGCCACGCGTGCAGCCTTGTCGACGGTGGGCTCCGGCAGATTGTCTTCGAAGTAGATGACCTCGCTGGACTTGCCGCCCGAAGCATCGCCGACAATGCTCGAGCCACTGGTGTGCAGGAACACTTTGTTGGAGCCGCGCAAGGCATCGAGCAAGGCTTCGACTGCGCCACGATGGTCGCTGCTGGCGGCGTTGATGACGGCGTCGGCGGCTCGGGCCTGGTCAGCGAGAAGTGCGCTGTCGTCAAGCGTGCCAATGACAGGCGTGATGCCCAGCGCTTTCAGTTCATCCGCCTGTTCGGCATTGCGCACCAGGCCCGTGACGCTTTGACCTGCCTTGATCAGGCCGGTGGCGATGGAACCACCGATAAAACCCGCTGCACCGGTAACGAATACGTTCATGGAGAAACTCCCTGCGTGGATAAGTGATGCAACGAGTATCAAGCAGTGTTTCTTGACGAAAAATCCCCGCTGACCCAATTCACTCTTGCGCAGTAATCACGAATCAGTCGTTGAAATCGTCGGTGGCGTACAGCGCCAGTTTGCTCTGGATAAAGTCCAGAAAGCACTGAATCCGCAAGGCCAGTTGCGAGTTACGGTAGTACACGGCGTTGATCGGCTGGCGATAACCGCTGTTGAACTCCGCCAGCAGCACCTTCAATCGTCCGGCGCGAATGTCTTCGATGGTCATGTAGTGCGACAGGCTGGCGATGCCCTGCCCTTCCAGCGCCAGGTGGCGGATGGTTTCGCCGCTGGAGGCGCTGAGCGACGCCTGGATCGGCCAGCGATCGCCGTGCACGTAACGTAGCGGCCATTGGTTGAGGCCCTCGTTCTGGGTGAAGCCCAGCAGCGTGTGTCCGGACAGATCAGCCACCGCCGTCGGCGTGCCGTGCTTTTCCAGATACCCAGGGCTTGCGACGATGTGCAACGGGCTGCAACCCAGTGAGCGGGCGTGCAGGGTCGAGTCGGCCAACGTGCCGATGCGAATGGCGATGTCGGTACTTTGCTCCAGCAAATCGATGATCAGGTCGTTGCTGTTGAGCTCAAGCTGGATGTCGGGGTAGAGCCGTCGAAACTCGTCGATGTGCGGCACGATGGCGTGCAGCATGAACGGCGAGGCAGCGTTGATGCGCAGGCGCCCGGACGGCGTCTGCTGGCGTGAGGTCAAGCGCTCTTCGAGCTCGTCCATCTGATCGAGAATCAGCTTGGCGTGCTCGAAGAAATACTTGCCCTCTTCGGTCAGATCCATGCGCCGCGTGGTGCGATTGATCAACGTTGTCTCGAGCTTGGCCTCCAGCCGCGACAGCGTACGGCTTACCGCCGACGGCGTTTGCCCGACCTGCTCGGCCGCCGCGGAAATCGATCCGCACTCAATCACGCAGACGAAAATCTGCAACTCATCGGATCTGGCTTTCACGAGTGTTCCTTATCGATAGTCCTATAAACCGGTGTCGATGCTCCCTCGCCACAGGTCAGTACCGGCTTCAGATATCGATAGTAGCGGAGCCTCAGGCCTTCAGGCCAAACACCTCAGCCAAATGCTGCTCATAACGCGCCACGTCACCTTCGATGTTCGGACGTTTCATCACGTCCACACTGAGGAAAGTTGGCAACCCGGTCATGCCCAGGAACTCGTTGGCCTTGTGGAACGGGAAGTACACCGCGTCCACGCCTTTGCCCTCGAAGAAGTCAGTCGGGTCGTCGAAGGCTTGCTGAGGGGCGTTCCAGGTCAGCGACAGCATGTACTGCTTGCCGTGAACCAAGCCACCGCTGCCGTACTTCTGCGAAGAATCGGAACGCGTGCGGCCGTCGCTGGCGTACAGGCTGCCATGACCTTCGGTAAAGACTTCGTCGATGTACTTCTTCACGGTCCACGGCGCGCCCATCCACCAGCCGGGCATCTGGTAAATGATCACGTCGGCCCAAAGGAATTTGGCCACTTCTTCAGCCACGTCGTAACCCTCGTCGATGAACGTGGTTTTCACGTCCACGCCACCACGGTCCAGCACGCTCAACGCGGCTTCATGCAGGGTGGTGTTGTAACGGCCATCGGAGTGGGCAAATTTTTTGCCGCCATTGAGTAACAGAACTTTTTTCATGAGGGGCTCTCGAGAAGGTCAGGAATTGGATGGCGGCAGAGTAACGATCTGCCTCGCGCGAAATAAGCACCCAATTGGCAAAATACATTTGACCTAAACGCACGAATCATCAGGCAATTGTTGCCTTAGACTGGCGCGGTTTCTGACCCGAGGAGCTTTTTTTCATGAGTGATATGCAAGGTTTCATCCTGCACGCCAAGACCCGCCCGGAAAAATCCGATGCCTTCGAAGCGTTTTTCAGCGGCTACGTAGAAGCCAGTCGTGCCGAGCCTGGCTGTATCGAGTACCACATGCTGCGCGACAAACAGGACCCGACACTGTTTATCTTCTACGAAATCTGGCAGTCCCAGGCCCACCTCGACGTGCACTCGAATCTGCCGCACATGAAGCAATTTCTCGAACAACGCGACGAGTACCTGGAGCGTGATTTCGAGATCCGCGCCATCGAGATGATCAGCCCGTCATCCGCTAGCCGCTGATCAACAAATGGCCACCGAGCAATCCGAGGCCAACGAAAAATACGCGTTTGAACACCGTGGCACTGATCCGCTGGCGCAGCCATTGCCCGAGCAACATGCCGAGCACCGCCGGGATCAGCGCCAGCATCGACGCACTCAACTCGCCCCCGCCCAAAGCCCCGCGCCATAGCAGCCCGCCGGCCAGGGCGAGAGTCGAGACGGTGAACGACAGGCCCAAAGCCTGCACCAGTTCATCCTTGTTCAAGCCCAGCGCCTGCAAATAAGGCACCGCCGGAATCACGAACACACCAGTAGCCGAGGTGATGACGCCGGTGATCACGCCGCAGAGCGGGCCGAGCCAGCGCTCGCTGCGACGCCCCACTCGCCGGGTCGGCAGAAACAAACCGCTCAAGGCATAGAGCATCAGTGCCGCCCCCAATCCTCGCACCATCCAGTGCCCACCGGTCATGCCGATCCATAACGTGCCCGCACCGGTGCCAAGAAAAATCGCCAACAACATCGGCCACAACCGTTTGAGCAGCACCGACAGATGCCCACCGAATGCTAATTGCCAGACGTTGGTCAGGGTCGCCGGGATGATCAACAGCGCCGCAGCTTGCGACGGAGCCATAGCCAGACCGAGCAGGCCCATGGCCACGGTCGGCAGGCCGAGGCCGATCACCCCCTTGATCATGCCGGCCAGCAGGAAGGTGGTGATGACCAGCAATGAAAGGGCCAGACCGAGGTTTTGGTAGAACGTGGCGAGCGTATTCATGGGGCTATGGTGAGCCCGGATTGGACGGTTGAAAATCTGCCATATACTGAGTGAGCCTCTTGTCTATACAGAGGCTGGTATATTCGTTGTGGCTAATGACGCCTTCCCAGACGACACTTATAAATGGGCTGACGATGCACTTCGACTTGACCGACCTGCGCCTCTACCTGAACATCCTCGACAGCGGCAATATCACCGCCGGCGCCGCGCGCAGCCATCTGTCCCTGGCAGCCGCGAGCGCACGAATCCGCGCGATGGAAGCGTCACTGGGCACAGACTTCCTGCAACGCGGCCGTCGCGGCGTCACGCCGACGCCCGCCGGCAAGGCCCTCGCCCAACACGCCCGCGTCCTGCTGCAACAGGCCGAACGCCTGCAACAGGACCTGGCCGAATACGCCAACGGCGTCAAAGGCCAGGTCCGATTGCTTTGCAACACCACGGCCATCACCGAGTACCTGCCGGAGTTGCTCGCCGACTTCCTGCGCGAGCACCCCAATCTCGATATCGACCTGCAGGAACTGCCCAGCGCCCGCATCACCCACGCGCTACGCCAGGGCGCGGCGGACCTCGGCATTGTCTCCGACGCGGTGGATACCACTGACTTGCAGACCCAAGCGTTTCGCGATGATCCATTGGTGCTGATCATGCCCCACGATCATCCACTGGCTCACGCGACCTCAGTGAGCTTCGCCGACACGCTGCATCACGATTACGTCGGCCTGAACGCCAACAGCGCGCTGGCGGTGTACCTCGAGGAACAGGCGTTGCACGCGGGGTCACGCATGCAAATCCGCATCCGCGCCGATGGTTTCGATGGCGTGATGCGCATGGTCGCCCGTGGCGCGGGCCTGGCAATCGTCCCGCTGGCGGCCGTCGAGCGCGGATCACGCGGGCTGCCCTTCAAAAGCCTCGCCCTGCAGGAACCCTGGGGCCAGCGCAAACTGCTGCTCTGCGCCGGGGACTTCGCCGCACTCCCCGGCTATGCCAAGTCACTGCTGCACGCATTGACGCTCCCCCTGAGTCTTTGAGCGCGATGCGTTTCTGGACAGCTCAATGTCGAGTACAGACAACTGAATAACGAACGGGCGCTATAGGGTGCGACTTCAGTTCCAGTACCCACTGCCCGGAGTCATCATGACCGCACCGATTACCGTTCTTCGCGACACTCACCCGCTGCCCGTGCTCGACGCCTGCAAATGGGAAAAACTCGAAGGCGACCCGCACACCGTCAACCTCAACGCCTACACCAGTGAAGACGGCAGCAAGATCATGGGCACCTGGATCTGCACGCCGGGCAAGTGGTACGTCGAGTACGTGAAGTGGGAGTACTGCCATTTCCAGGAAGGCTACTGCGTCATCACCCCCGAAGGCATGGCGCCCATCCACCTGCGCGCCGGTGACATTTTCGTCATCGAACCTGGGATGAAAGGCACGTGGGAAGTGGTGGAAACCGTGCGCAAGTATTTCGTGTTTGCCTGATACAAAAAAACCGGGAGATCACCCGACGTGATGTCCCGGTAAATGTATTGAGAGAAAATGCGCATCCCTGTGGCGAGGGAGCTTGCTCCCGCTCGACTGCGTAGCAGTCGTAAATCAGCCAATGTGCTAAAACTGAACCACCGCATTCATCCGTTTTGGGTCCGCTTCGCGAACCAGCGGGAGCAAGCTCCCTCGCCACAAAAGCCTGCTCGCGACAAACGCCTACGATGGTTTGCGATAGCTGTTGATGATCGCCGAGAAGTCATGCCCCCCTTCCCCACGCAAACTCATCGCCTGATACAACTGCTGGGCCACCGCGCCAAGCACCACCGGTTGGTGCGCCTGTCTCGCCGCTTCCGTCGCCAGCCCCAAATCCTTGAGCATCAACTCGGCACCGAAACCGCCGGTATAGCCGCGTGACGCAGGCGCCGTTTCGACGATGCCCGGCCACGGGTTATACATTTCCGAACTCCAGCAACGGCCGGTGGAACTGTTGATGATGCCCGCCAGCACCTTGGTGTCGATGCCCAGTGCATCGCCAAGCGCCATGGCTTCGCTGACGCCGACCATGGAGATCCCCAGCAGCAGGTTGTTGCAGATTTTAGCGATTTGACCGGTGCCGACCTCGCCACAATGGACGATGTTGCGGCCCATCTGCGCGAGTACCGGTTGCAGGGTGGCGAACAGCTCAGCTGTGGCACCGACCATAAAGGTCAGCGTCCCTGCCGCCGCACCGCCGGTGCCGCCGGAAACCGGCGCATCGGCCATGGCCACGCCTTGCCTGGCAGCCGCGGCGGCCACGTCTCGTGCAGTCTGCGGATCGATGGTGCTGCAATCCACGGCCGGCACACCTTTGCCGATCCCGGCCAGCACGCCGTCTTCACCCAGCCACACGCTGCGTACATGCACTGCCGCCGGCAGCATGGTGATCACCAGCTCTGCCCCGTCAGCCGCTTCGCGGGCCGAGGCACTGATGCTGCCGCCCAGTTGCTCCAGTTCTGCCAGAACGGTTTTATTCAGGTCAACCAGGCGCAGCGTGTGGCCGGCCTTGATCAGGTTGCGCGCCATCGGCGCGCCCATGTTGCCGAGACCGATAAAAGCGATTTTCATGTCCGGCTCCTCAACGCAAATTGATCGTGGTGTTCACACCGTCGTTGACGCTGTCGTCATCGAACCAGCGACTGGTGACAGTCTTGGTCTGAGTGTAGAACTGCACCACTTGCTTACCATACGGGCCGAGGTCGCCGAGCTTGGAACCGCGCGAACCGGTAAAGCTGAAGAACGGCACCGGCACCGGAATCGGGATGTTGATACCGACCTGGCCGACGTCAATTTCAGTCTGGAATTTACGCGCCGCCGCACCACTCTGGGTGAACAGCCCGGTGCCGTTGCCGAACGGGTTGGCGTTGACCAGCGCAATGGCCTCATCGAGGGTGTTCACTTCCAGCACCACCAGCACCGGGCCGAATATTTCCTGGGTGTAGATCTGCATGTCGGTGGTCACGCCGGAGAACAGGGTCGGGCCGACAAAATTGCCCTTCTCGTAACCCGCCACCGTGATCTCACGACCGTCCAGCTCCAGCTTCGCACCTTCCTTGATGCCGCTCTCGATCAGGTCGAGAATCCGCGCCTTGGCTTTTTTCGAGATCACCGGCCCGACGTCGGTGCCCGGCTCGCTGCCGGCATTGACCTTAAGCTTCTGCGCCAGCGCCTTGAGGTCTGGCAGCCATTGTTTGGCGGCGCCCACCAGCACCACCACCGAGGTGGCCATGCAGCGTTGGCCGGCAGCACCGAAACCGGCGCCCACCAGCGCATTCAGCGCTTGTTCGCGATTGGCGTCCGGCAGCACCACGGCGTGGTTCTTGGCCCCCATCATCGATTGCACACGCTTGCCGTGTTTACCGGCCAGGTCGTAAACGTGCGTACCGACCGCGGTCGATCCGACGAAGGAAACGGCCTTGATGTCTTTGTGGGTGCAGAGCGCATCCACCACGTCCTTGCCGCCGTGCACCACGTTGAGCACGCCCGCCGGAACCCCGGCTTCGATAGCCAGCTCCACCAGCAGCATGGTCGACATTGGGTCCTGCTCGGACGGTTTGAGCACGAAGGTGTTGCCGCAGGCGATGGCCATCGGGAACATCCACAGCGGAATCATCGCCGGGAAGTTGAACGGGGTGATGCCAGCACACACGCCGATAGGTTGACGCAGCGTGTAGGTATCGACGCCGCCCGCCACGTTTTCCGCGAACTCGCCCATTTGCAGGCTGCCGATGGAGCAGGCGTGCTCGACCACTTCCAGGCCCCGGAAAATATCGCCTTCCGCGTCGGCAATGGTTTTGCCCTGCTCGGCGCTCAGCACCACGGCGATGCGCTTGGAGTGCTCGCGAATCAATGCCTGGAGTTTGAGCATGATGCGCATACGCGCACCGATCGGCGTCAGCTTCCAGGTCTGAAAGGCACGCTGGGCGGCGCCGATGGCAGCATCGACTTCTTCAGCGGTGGCAAACGGCACCTTGGCCAGGACTTGCTGGGTCGCCGGGTTGACGATGTCGTGCCACTCGGTGGATTGGGACTCGACCCACTCGCCGTCGATCAACAATTTGACCTTTTGTACGGTGGTGTCGTTGGGCGTGAGCGATGCGTTCATGTGGGTCTCCGGATGTTTGTTTTTATTTCAGGAGCCAAGGCGAGAAAGTCGCCTTGCGATGAGGCGTGTGCCGCGAATTGGTTGTCGGGCTGTTTTTGGAGTATAGATGTGCAAACTTCTAATAAGAACGCACATAAAAGCCGGTCCATCATGCAAAAAAACATCACGTCTTTAGGCTCACTGAACTGGGATGACCTCAAGTTTTTCCTTGAAGTTGCCCGGACCCGCAAGGCCAGTACCGCGGCCAAGCGCCTGGCTGTCGACTACACCACTGTGTCCCGGCGCATCAGTTCGCTGGAAGCGTCATTGGGGACTTTGCTGTTCGAGAAATCCCGGACCAGTGGCTTCGTCCTGACCGCTGAAGGCCAGCGCTTGCTCGGCTATGCCGAGTCGATCGAAAGCACGCTGCACATGGCCTGCGAACAGGTTTCAGGGTCTGGAGTGGCGCTGTCCGGGCATGTGCGCATGGGCTGCACCGAAGGCTTCGGCAGTTTCTTCATCACGCCGCAGTTGAGCCATTTCGTCGACACCTACCCGGCGATCTCCGTCGACATCCTGCCGCTGCCGCACTTCATCAGCCTGTCCAAGCGCGAAGCCGATATCGTCATCGCCCTGGAGCGTCCAGAGCATGGCCCCTACGTCTGCTGCAAACTCTGCGACTATCGGTTGCAACTGTACGCAACGCAGGAATACCTGGATAAACACTCGGCGATCCGCCGTCCGGCCGATCTGGCAAAGCACTCTTTTATCAGCTACGTCGACGATTTGGCGTTCAGTTCCGAACTGCTGTACCTGGCCAACGCACTCCCCGGCGCCAGTGCCAACTTGCGCAGCACCAGCGTAATTGCGCAGTTCGTCGCGGCGCAGCAGGGCCGATCGCTGGCGATCCTGCCGTGCTTCCTCGCCGCTCAGGATCCGCGTTTGCTGCCGGTGTTGCCGCAGGAGATCAACATCACCCGACAGTTCTGGATGTACTGCCGAGAGGATCTGCGCAAGCTCAAGCGGATCACCCTGTTGTGGGATTACATCCGCGAGGTCACGGAGCTCAATGGTCCGTTGCTGTTGGGCGAAACGAGGGAGTTGCGGTTTAACGACTAGCCCGTCGCGATCAGGCGGACAGTACTCGACAACCTTTGCGGCTGACTTCCAGTTGCTTGTAGCTCGCCAGATGGTCGCTACGCGCGTCCATCAACTCAGGCAAAGCGGCATCCGGGTCGTCCAGGCGCAAGGTCAGGAGGAAGTCGACGTTGCACTCCCACCATTTGCTGTTCAACAACGTTGATATGCGCTCAGGGGGATGTCGATACTTGATCACCTTCGCCGGGATGCCGGCGACGATGGCATAGGGAGGAACATCATGTGCGACCAGCGCACGCGTGGCGATGATGGCTCCGGTGCCCACATTGACACCTTCCATGATCATGGCGTCATGGCCGATCCAGACGTCATCGCCAATGGTGACGTCGACGATTTGCGGCTCGAATGACAACGGGGTATTGGTGAATTGAAAGGGATGCGAACTCACCCAATCCGAAGGATGAGTGTTTTTATCCTGGCCGATGTAGCAGTTGTTTCCGATAGAGCAGAATCGCCCTATCGATGAAACTGCGGACAGCACGCAATCGCTGCGAACATACGTGTGAGCGCCAATGCTCAGTTTTTTGGCATTGATGAGCACATTGCCGAGGGAGACGTTTTCCTCAAGCACCAATGTGGTTTTGGCACCGAGCGACGTCACTCCGCCACCCAACTTGCAGCGATGCTGGCGAAGCCACTTCTTCCAATAATGGTTCTGGCAGTAATTTATTATTTTTTTCATTGAGAACTCTTCGACTTCTGCATAGAACCTGAAACGCCCAGAGTGTAAAAACGACCCACACCCGATCGTTTTTCACTGATCGTCGAGTTTACGTGGGGACTGTGTCAGAAGTTCATGTCGGAAAAAATGACTCACACATTAATCGGCACTGACCACAATCGAGACCCGTCGATTTTCAGTGCGACCGGTGGCGGTATCGTTGGATGCCACGGGCTCACTGCTGCCAAGGCCGCGCAACTGGATGTTTTCCTGATTCATGCCGGCGGCCGCCAGAACGCTGCCGACACTTTTCGCGCGACGCAGGGAAAGTTGTTCGTTGTAGGCCTCTTTACCTGACGCATCCGTATGACCATCGACTCTTACGCGCTCAATCCCAACGCCCAGTAGCGACTTGCCAATGCGCTCGACAATCTGGGTGCTCTGCGCATTCAGACTGTCCATATCACTGCCAAACAGTACCTTGCCCGACAGACCAAATGCCCAGCCCTCATCGGTCATCTCGAAACCCTGCTGTTTCAGTACCGCTATTTGCGCCGGGGTCAGGCCCTTTTGCGGTGGGGTCTGGCAACCGGTGAGGGTCAATACGGCAAGGACCAGAGTGATCGTGAACAGTCGGAAGGATCGGATAAAAGAAAACACGGAAATAAGCTCCTGAGTTAAACGTCGGCGACAGGGTGCTCCGACCCCGCCGTGTGCTGTGCGCCTCGGGCAAGACGCTTGGCTTGGTACATCGCTTCGTCCGCTGCATTGAGCAACGTGCCCGGTGTCACGCCATGATCGGGGTACACGGCGATACCGATACTGAGTGAGGTCAATGCCTGGTGATCACCCGGCAACAGAATGGGCGCTTCCATGCTGGCAATGATTTTGTCGGCAATTCGCTCAGCGTCTTCGGTCTTGTGCAGGGGCGCCAGCAACACCGCAAATTCATCGCCGCCCAGGCGCGCCACCAGGTCCTCTTCGCGCAGTTGGGCGCGAACGCGCTTGGCCACGGCCACCAACACCGCATCGCCAGCAGCATGGCCGAAGTTATCGTTGATTTCCTTGAACCGGTCGCTGTCGAGAAACAGCACGGCGACGCGCTCGTCGAGCTTGTTGGCATTGCGCAACGCTCGCATCAGGCGGCCTTCGAAAAACGCCCGGTTCGGCAACCCCGTGAGACTGTCATGACTGGCCTGGTGGGCCAGGGTTTCGTTCTCGTTTTGCAGATGGGTCTGCCAGGACTCGAGTTCATCGAGCAGGGCATTGAAGTCGCTGCCGAGGTTATCGAGTTCGGCAATGGTGGCGGCAGGTACGCGCCGATCGAAAGCCCGCTCGCTGCGAACGGCGTGTGCCACAGACGCCAGGCTGCGCAGCGGGCCGATGATCCCGCGAAGTTGCCGACGCGCCAGATAGAGCGCGACCCACGCACTGATGGCGGTGCACAGGACGATGCCCACCAGGCCACTGAGCAAAAAGCGCATCAAACTGCCGCCATGGCCGATGAGCACGATGCTGCCGATCTCCCGGCCTTGGTGAACGATCGGCATGTTGATCGGCTTTTCCAGAAAAGCCTTGGCCAACTGCATTTCAAGATCGGACACCAACCCGGTTTCCGGTCGCTGCCACCGCGCCAGCAACCGGCCGTGCGTGTCCAGAACCTGGGCATCGGCGACCTCTTCGGTGGAGGCGATCAGCGCCAATGCCTCCGTCGCGGCGGATTTGTCGTTGAACACCACTGCAGCTTCCACGGTGTAATTGATCGAGCGTGCGATCAGATGCAGGTTGTGATCGGCATACACCCGCAAGGCCAGAACACCCAGCAGCGTCAGCGACACACTGGCCATGGCCACACCCACCAGCGCAACGGTCAAATGACCGCGACCGATGACCGAGCGCAAGGTCGGGCGAGCCCCCCGTTTGAACAGGCTCATGTCGCCACCGGCTTGCGTCGGGATAATTGCAGCACGCTCGGATGAATCCGCACACCACTGCGGGCAACAGAGTCGAGGTTGACCTCGAAGGACACTTGTTCGTCGGTGACGCGCAGACAAAAAAGGCTGCCAACCGTGCACTGATCATCGCTTTCGCTGATGCTCAATACCGGGCGCCCAGTGAGCGAAGCGAACAGCCGACTGCGTTCGTCGTTGGTCAGTTTGCCGATGTACACCGCATTGCACTCACCCGCGATGGACGGGTTGTCGGCCAACAGCCGTTGCACCGTCACAGGCCGACCGGTCGCCTGGGTCGTGCCTTTGACCAGATCGTCGGTGTATTCAGTGGGGCCAATGACACAGAGGCGTAGTTGCGCGGGCTCAACAGGCCAACGGGCATAACTGAGAATCCCGAGCACCACCTGAGTCACTGACTCGGCACGCTGGTCGGCCATGCCCGACGGGGTTTGCGGCTGAGCGAAAGCGGCAGCAGACAGCAAGCTGAGAAGTCCGGCGAGCAGTGCTTGTTTGCAGCCAGCGATACGCTCTGTCGCCCGGACAGCCACCTTCATGCAGGGATACTCTTCGATCGTTACCAGATGATGCCGCAACGATAGCACAGCGGCGAAACACCAGCGAGGCCGGGCACTACGCCACTTCGGACAGTTTGCGTCACCTCGCGTCGCCGCTTTCAGTCGGTCGTATCGCTGCCTTCTTTCAGTTCCAGCATCAGCCCGCTCAAGCGCTTGACCTTGCGTCGCACCGCTTCTTCAAACACCCCGGCGCGCGGCTCGATCAAGGTGAACCAGTCCTTGGCCCGGGTGATGCCGGTATAGATCAGTTCCTTGGTCAGCACCGGGTTCAGCGCATCAGGAAGAATCAACGCCGTGTGGGTAAACTCCGATCCCTGGGATTTGTGCACGGTCATGGCATAAACGGTTTCTACATCATTGAGCCGACTCGGCAGAACAAAACGCACACCGCCCTGCCCGTCGTTACGCGGAAACGCCACGCGAAGAACCTGCCGACCTGCTTGCGGCCCCTCACGCTCGGGGAGCTTGAGTGCAATGCCGATGTCACCGTTCATCAATCCCAGGCCGTAATCATTACGGGTCATCAGCACTGGCCGGCCTTCGTACCATTGCTGGTCACTGTCGATCAAACGCGCCTTCAGCAGTGCATCGGTAACTCGCTGGTTCAACCCCTCCACACCCCAAGGCCCTTTACGAACGGCGCACAACAACTGAAAGGCGTCGAAGGCTTGCAGGACCTGTCGAGCCCAGTCCGTCCAGCGCGGATCATCATAAGGACTATCAAGCGCCGGCCGCTGGTTGCGCAGCAGGTTCAGATAGTGCCTGTAGCCTTGCGCGCCCTCTCCATGACCTTCGAGCAACAAGCGTTCCAGCGCCCTGTCCTGTTCATTCTTGAGGGGCAAACTGAAGACATCGTCGTGGCTTCGCACAGCCAACAGCTTGCGGGCTTCCTCAGGTTGTTGCTGGTTCACCCAGCGGGCCAACTGGCCAATGCCGCTGCCCTCGCCGAATCGCCGCGAGTGACGCAACATCACCACTTGCTGGGCGAGTGGATGTGTACCCTGGGTGTCTTCCTGCAAGCCGCTGGCCTCCAGACTTTCGCCACTGACCGCCTCCAGCCATTGGCGTGTGCGCGGGCTGTACCAACCGGCCTCGGCATCACGACACAGGTCGCCCAGCACTGCACCGGCCTCCACTGACGCCAACTGGTCCTTGTCCCCCAGCAGCACCAGTCGAGCATGAGCCGGCAGTGCATCCAGCAGATTGGCCATCATTTCCAGGTCAATCATCGACGCTTCGTCCACCACCAACACATCCAGCGGTAACCGATTGCCGGCGTGGTGCCGGAAATGTCGCGTCCCCGGACGACTGCCGAGCAGACGGTGAACGGTGGTGACATCGGACGGAATTTTATCGCGAATGGCGTCGGCGACTTTCAGCGTTCGTACTTGCTGGCTGATGGACTCCGTCAGCCGCGCTGCGGCTTTGCCGGTCGGTGCGGCGAGGCGAATGCGCAACGGCTTGCCAGCCTCCACGGCCGGCGCCTGGAGCAACGCCAGCAAGCGCACGACCGTCGTGGTCTTGCCGGTTCCCGGACCACCGGTGACGATACTGAAAGCGCTGCGAGTGGCGAGGGCACAAGCGAGTTTTTGCCAGTCGATCAGCTCACCCGGTCGGGCCGGGCCGAACAAACCGGTGAGGCGCTCAAGCAAGTCATCCGCAGCGGCTTCGTGTGTTGCCAGACGCTCACGCAATGCGTTGTCGATACGTCGCTCATAGGCCCAATAGCGGCGCAGATACAGACGCTTGCCCGATAACACCAATGGTCGCGTCTGCACGACCTCTCGCTCGTCGGCTGCCAACGCAACCAGACGGCTCGCCGCCAGAACCTTGCACCAATGGGCGCCATCCAAAGCTTCCAGCAACTGCGAAGGCAGCAACATCACGCCACTTTGCAGATCACCTTCCGGTGGCAGTGACAGGGCAAAGTCGGGCTCTTTGAGTGTCTCGAACAGGTCCAGGCATACATGCCCGTGTCCCAGTTGGTGGCTGGTCAACGCAGCAGCCAGCAGCACCAAAGGGTCATCATCCGGTGCCAGCTCATGAAGAAATGCTACGAAGGCTTTGTCCAGCGCTCGCAGCCAGCCACGCTCGACCCAACGCGTCAGCAGCAGCAACAGGTCGTCCGCACAACTCAAGGGGGCAAGGTCAGCCAGACTGTCCGCCGCCAATGAAGTGGGCAGCAAATCGGCGAAGGTGCGGCTCATAGCAATACTCCCTGTTCCCACGCGGGCTCTGTCCTGGGCTCCGGTTTACCCTGGAACATCCGGTCCAGTCGCTCGATCAACTCCCTGGGCGGACGGGCGAAATAAACACCCTGACTCGGTGCTCGCGTCCCCCGAAGGAAAAGGTACAACGCACCGCCGACATGTCGATCGTAATCGTAATCGGCCAGCCGGGCCTTGAGTTGACGATGCAGGGCCAACAGGTACAACACGTATTGCAGGTCGTAGCGGTTGTCGAGAATCGACTGCTCCATGGCCTGCTCGGTATAGGCCTGGTCGTCAGCCCCGAGCCAGTTGGATTTGTAGTCGGCAACGTAGTAGCGGCCATCGTGCTCGAACGTCAGGTCGATGAAACCCTTGAACATTCCATTGAGCAGTACCGGCTCTGCCGCCACCCGGGCCACGCCGTTGTGCGTGAACTGACGCACCAGCGCGTCGAGTTTGAGTACATCTACCTTGTGGCTGGCGAACCAGAACTCCATCTCGACCTGATACTGGTTCAACTGCTCGAAAATCACCGGGGCTTGTCCGGCACCCACGTGTAGAGGCGACTTGAGCAGATGCACAAGCCAGTCACTCAGCGTGGTAATCCAGCCTTCCCAGCCACGGCGATTACAACGACGGCCAATCGCATCTTCCACGGCTTGCGGCGGAGCAGAAAAACCTTCACCGCCAGCCCATTCGAGCAAGCCATGAAGAAAAGTGCCCGGGTTCGGGCCACGAGGGAATCGATGAATATCGGCACCGCCAGCAGCCATCTCTCGGGGCGCTTGTGGGTCGAGGCGTTCGTCGTCAAACAGCTTCTGCGCTTGGGGACTCTCAGGCGCTTCGTCCGTACCACTGCTCAGGATGTCGCTGATGCGCAAGGCGCTGTAGGAGGCGATCCACCAATTTTCGCTGGCCTTGCGCAGTGGAATCAATGGTGCGAGCAATGCGGCGGTGTTCAGCGGCGGATGGTAATGCTCGCTGGTGATGTCCGGCATCTCACTGCAATGGATCGCTGGACAACCTTGTTGCAGCTCACGTAACCAAATGCTCAAGCCCGTCGACTCGCTCAACGGCGTGCCGCCACCCAACAGATAACCCAGCGCCGACAGGTGCAGCACCGAGCCGTTGTTATTGCCGCGCTTGAGATCCGTAACCCCCAACCAGCAAGCATGTTGCGCCCGGGTCAGGGCGACATACAGCAAGCGCAGATCTTCGGCCAGGCGCTCTTCGTCGGCCAGGGCGATCAACTCTGGCGTGGGGCTCAGGGTCACTTGAGCCTTGCCCGTGGCATCGTGGTAATGCAGCGGTAGCCGACTGCCATCCACCGGTTTTGCCGAGCAAATGAACGGCAGGAATACCAGGGGATACTCAAGCCCCTTGGACTTGTGAATGGTCACGACCTTGACCAGTTGCTCGTCGCTCTCCAGACGCAGAATCTGCTCTTCGCCGGCTTGACCGGACAACGCCAGATGCTCGGACAAGTGCCGAATCAGGGCCTGTTCACCGTCCAGTTCGGCGGCCGCTTGCTGCAGCAATTCGGACAGGTGCAAAAGGTTGGTCAATACCCGTTCGCCGTCGCTGCGGGCGATCAACGTCTGGGGAAGCTGGAAGTCGTGCAACAAGCGTCGCAGCATCGGCAACACGCCCTGCTTGCGCCACAACTCGCGATAGCCGCGGAACTGCATGACCCGGGATTCCCAGGCCAGTTCGTCCTGGTTCAACTGCTCAAGGTCCGCCAATGACAAATTGAGGGTGATGCAAGCCAGCGCGGCTCGCAGCGGTCGTTCGACATCGGGCTCGGCGCAGGCTTTGAGCCAGGTCAGTACGTCGTGCGCTTCCTGCGCGGCGAATACCGAATCCTTGTCCGAAAGATAAACACTGCGCACACCCCGGGCTGATAGCTCGGCACGTACGGCCTGAGCTTCCTTGCCATCGCGTACGAGAATGGCGATGTCCGCAGGCATCAGCCCCACAAGGTCACGACCTTCCCGTGCGAAGCCCACACGAGCTTGTTGCCCGCCATTGAGCAAGGCGGTGATTTCACTGGCGCACGCGGCGGCCAGTTGCTGGCGGTAAACAGCACCGGACAACGGCTGCTCGGCAGACAAATGCCAGATATTCAGCGCAGGGACGGTTTGCCCGTCGACGTACAGAACCTCCTTGCGCCCCTGCGATGCCACCGGCAGGAACGGCACTGGGTTCTCACCATTGTTTTCGCGAAACAGAAAAGCCCCGCGCCCCGATTCGCGCGACTCGGCACATTCGAATACATGGTTCACTGCTCCGACCATGCCATGGCTGGAGCGGAAGTTGGTGCCCAGGGTGTGCAGGCGCCCGGTGGTCGCCTGTCGCGCACGAAGATAGGTGTAGATATCGGCGCCACGGAACGCGTAGATCGCCTGCTTCGGATCGCCGATCAGGAACAGCCCGCTTTCTGGACTGTTGTCTTCAATGCGGTAGATGCTTTCGAAGATCCGGTACTGGACCGGGTCCGTATCCTGGAATTCGTCAATCAACGCCACCGGGAATTGCTCACGGATCAAGGTCGCCAACCGCTCACCGCCATCGGATTGCAACGCCGCATCGAGGCGCAGCAACATGTCGTCAAAGCCCATTTCCGCACGGCGACGTTTTTCCTCCTCGAACCGCGCGCCGACCCAATGAGCAGCGTGTTGCAGCACCGCAGCATCAGGCGTCGGCAAGTTGTCGAGACTGGCTTTCAACCCGGGCATGGCGTCCAGCCCCGGATGATTGGGAACCTCACCTGTCTTCCAGGCTTGCGCCATGCCGTCAGGGGTCAGCCGCGTGAAGCCGGTGCCAATGTCCAGTTGCTCAAGGGCTTCGTCCTCGGCCCAGGCTTTGATCTTCTCGAACCAGGGTTCGAAATAACGCGCCTGCATCTTGCGACCGTCGACACTTTTGCTGGCAACCCCTTCGTGACAGATCACCAGTAGCTCATCAGCCCATTGACGCCAAGGCTGCTTGAGCTCGATCAATGCAGCCCGCCGGTCCTGCAAACATTCGGTAATCAACTCGGCAGGTGCCTTGCCCTCAACGTTGCCCCGCTCGCTGGCGAACAAGCCACGGACCCGCGGCAACAAGGCGGCTGGCCCACCCCAGTTATTGCGTACCCAGTTCAGTGCATCGCCCTGCATCGGATAGCAAAACAATCGCCAGTAGTCGCGCAACACCTCACCCAACAGGTCGCTGTGATCGGTTTCCAGTGTCTGTGTAAACAGACTGCCACTGTCAAATGCGTGTTCGCGCAACATGCGCTGGCACCAACTGTGGATGGTCGAGACAGCAGCCTCATCCATCCACTGGGCTGCAATATCCAGACGATTTGCGCAACCGGACCACTGCTCGGGCGGGTACTGTTCACGCAACTCGGCGATCAGGCCATCGGGGGCCGGTGTTTCATCGCGGAAAAACCGCGCGGCCTCAGCCAACCGTGTACGAATGCGCTCTCGCAGCTCTTTGGTGGCGGCATCGGTGAAGGTCACCACGAGGATTTGCGGAGGCAAGAGCTCACGCCCGAAACCGCTGGACTCCGCGCCATGGCCAAGCACCAGGCGCAGGTAAAGCGCAGAAATAGTGAACGTCTTGCCTGTCCCGGCGCTGGCCTCGATCAACTGACTGCCACGCAGCGGGAACGCAAGGGCAAGAGGTGGCTGAGTACTCATGAGCGCGCCTCCTCAGTGGACAAGGAACGCCAAGGCGCCTCAAGTAAAGGGCGATAAAGAGCGTCGCACCAACCCGTAAATGTCTCGTCGGCGACCAGAGCGTCGTAATCAGTGAACTGACGCGCGAGCGCCACGCTTTCCCGGCGCTCACCGTCAGTGGTCAACCCGTCGCCTTCATAGGCATTGCGGGCGGCCGCTTCGGCTTTGACTGGCTCACTCTGACCCAGCCAGGCAAAGGCTGTTTTCACTGCAACTGGAAGGGGCTGACGCATGCCCGATTGCCAGGCCAGCAAAAGGTCCTCGAGAATTCGCCGCGCTGGTTCAGCATCCATTGGAGCGAGCACCAGACTGTCATCACTGGCCACCAGCGCTGTGGTCATCGACAGACCGCTTGCGCAGGCGACCAGATGATTGACCCAGGGGCGGGTCAGGCGATGCCATTTTCGGGACTTGATCGACCCAATGCTGTTAGGGATTGTCGTGATGGACAGCAAACCACCGTCAGCCCGTTGATGCAGACCGCTGAGCCAGCCTTCGATACGCAGGGCATGCAACTCCAGGCTCACCGGCAGTGCACTGGTCAGTGGCGTAGGCCACAAGGTCAGCAATTGTTGATAGCGCTGCAGCAAATCCGGTAACGGTTCGATCAGTTCCCGCTGAAGGCTCTCACCGAATCCTGCCATCGGCAGCAGGCCGCCGTTTTGCAGGCGCCTGGCTTGCACTTCCAGCGCCTGATCGCTGTTATCCAGATCCGCCAGTCCCGCTTCAAGCAAGCTGTCACTGAGGCTGTATCGCTGCAACGCATCCAGGACAAATGGCTCCTCATCCGCCAAAGGCACTTCGGCAGACTCAAAGAACACCTTCAACCGCTGACTGAAGAAATGACGCACAGGGTTACGCAGGAAATCCTGCAGTTGGCCGAGACTCAGCGGTTCATCCTGCACGTGGGCATCAAGCCTCTCGATATCAGCCGCTTGCTCAGCGAATTGATGCAGCACCTGCCACTCACTGGCGTAACTGAACAGGTCATCGCCTTCATGAAAATAGCGAGCGCTGAAAGGCTGGAGAGGGTGTTCCTGCGTGATCGCCTCAAGCAAGTCTTCGTCGCTCTGGGCCAATCGCCAACCGCTCGCGAGGTGATCACGTAGTTGGCCGATCAAGACTGATGCTGGGCGCTCGCTGTTGTCGCGAATGCTGCGGCCGACCCAACTGATGTAAAGCTGATCACGGGCAGACAACAATGCCTCCAGCAGCAAGTAGCGGTCATCTTCGCGTCGCGAGCGATCGCCGGGGCGGTAATCACTGCCCATCAGGTCGAAGTCCAGCGGTGGCTGAGCACGTGGGTAATCACCGTCATTCATGCCCAGCAAGCAGACCAGTTTGAACGGGATCGCTCGCATGGGCATCAAGGTGCAGAAGTTGACGGCACCGGCCAAAAAGCGCTGAGACAAACGCCCTTGATCGAGTCCCGCAAGCCAGGCTTCTCGCACAACCGTCAGCGGTAATTCGTCTTGCAGGCCTACCGCCTCACAATTCTCGAGCCAGGCCTCACGCAACGCTTCAAGCTGAGTCAGCAAGTAGTCGTCGTGCTCGTTACTGGCCTGAAAAAACAACGACACCAGCGCCTGTAATCGCACGCTCCATTGTTCGGGTGATGCCGGTTGTGTCAGTTCCCGGTGTGCAATTTCCAGCGCATCGAGCAGCGCAACCAACGGACCTATGAGCGCAGCATCCAGGCCACCGATTTCGTCATAGGGCTCGATACCTTCACAGGCATTGGCGCTGCCGACGGCATAACCGAGCAACATTCGCCGCAGACCAAAACGCCAACTGTTTTGCTCCAGGGATTGCGGCAATCCGAGGCCGGCCCGTTGCTCAGCATTCATGCCCCAACGAATACCCGCACCCTCGATCCAGCGATGCAGAGTGGGCAGGTCGCGCTCCTCGACACCAAAACGGGCGCGCAAGGCAGGAACGTCGAGCAGATCAAGGATCTCGCTAACCGGGAAACGGCTGTCAGGCAGTTTGAGCAAATGTTCGACAGCGATCAGCAGCGGATCACGACCACGTTGGCCCTGGTCAGCAAGCGTGAACGGAATGAATCGCGGGTCTTGCCGGTCAAGCTGACCGAACACTGCTCGAATATGCGGCGCATAGCTGTCGATATCCGGGACCATGACAATTACATCGCGTGGACGCAATTGTGGGTTGGCGCTGAAACGCGCGAGCAATTGATCGTGAAGTATCTCTACTTCTCGCTGTGCGCTATGAGCAATGTGAAAACGGATGGAGTCATCGGCATGAAGATCTACAGCAGCCCAGCGTTCGCGGGTTTCGTTCAGGGGACGTAATTCGAGGATGTCATCCTGCAATTGATTGAGCATGTTCAGTGGCTGACTGTCGCTGAACAGATCGATGCGACCGTCGCGAAATGCCGAACGGTAACTGTTGGGGTCGTCGTAGCTATCCAGCAGGTTGATGTAGTCGCGCCCTTGCTTGCCCCAGGCAGCCAACAGCGGATGAGCATGTTGATGAAGCGTTTCGGAGTCGAGAACAACCGGCATTCCATTCTTGCGAGCCTGCCGCTTGTATTGATGCCTCAGCAGGTCTTTATCGGCGACGATATCAGCCCAATGGTGACGACAAGGGTTATGTACGCACAGCAGAACCTGGCTGAATCGCGCCAGTCCTGCCAAGGCCTCCAGGGCTTGTGCTGGAAGCGAAGAGATCCCGAACACGATTACCCGTGAAGGCAACCCGGTGGGTGCTACATCGAGGCTGTTGATGCGTTCGACAAAGCGCTGATGGACGCCGGCACGGCTTTGCGCCATGCCCTCTTCACCCACATCCAGCAACAGTGCACGCCACAACTCGGCTTGCCAGCAATTGGCCGCAGTCAGCGGCTTGGCTTCACCCCTTGCGTTACGTAACTGGTGCCGGCCTTCTGCCCAGTCTTCGAGCCAGTCGGCGCGGTACACCTGATACTGGTCGAACAGATCTGCCAGTCGTTCGGCTAACTGATAGCGTTTGCGCAGGTCGGTGTCATTGGTCAGGAAGCGCTGGAGTGGTTCGAAATGTGGCTCATTGATCAACTGTGGAAGCAGACGCATCAGACGCCAGGTCAGCGGGGCTTTATCAAGCAGAGACTTGGCCGGAATTTCGTCGCGCCCCAAGACCATGCGATACAGCTGCCACATGAAACTACCCGGCAATTGCACGTCGATGGCGGCGGCGATTCCACAGCCACCCATGTCGTCATCTTCAGCGTCTTCAGCCAAAGCCAGCTTCAGCCATTGCGCAATACCGTTGCTCTGCACAAGGGCGATTTCATTTTCCAGGGGAGCCAGCGGGTAGCGCCGCATCCAGCTCACCACCAGGCTGCGTAGCTCGTCCAGGCGGTTACCGTGAACCACCATAAAACCAGCACTGAGGGACGTCGCGTCCGGCATAACGGCTTCCTTGGAAAATACAAACGCTAGGGCCGAACCTTAGCATTGTCGGGAGATGCTGACAGCGAGGAGCTGTCCGACTTTTCTGTACGAACTTTCCTGCGGGCAAAACAAAACCCCAACTGCTTTCGCAATTGGGGTTTCGGAATTTAATCTTGACGATGACCTACTCTCACATGGGGAAACCCCACACTACCATCGGCGATGCATCGTTTCACTGCTGAGTTCGGGATGGGATCAGGTGGTTCCAATGCTCTATGGTCGTCAAGAAATTCGGTGTGCCGACTCGTCTTTCGACGCTTCAGCAAATTGGGTATGCGATAGATTTTGCGGTTTTGTGAACGGTACGAACTTTCGGTTCATTGCGTCTTCACACACCGCAATCTGATGCTCTTTCGAGTAATCAAATTGCTTGGGTGTTATATGGTCAAGCCTCACGGGCAATTAGTATTGGTTAGCTCAACGCCTCACAGCGCTTACACACCCAACCTATCAACGTCGTAGTCTTCGACGGCCCTTCAGGGGACTCAAGGTCCCAGTGAGATCTCATCTTGAGGCTAGTTTCCCGCTTAGATGCTTTCAGCGGTTATCTATTCCGAACATAGCTACCCGGCAATGCCACTGGCGTGACAACCGGAACACCAGAGGTTCGTCCACTCCGGTCCTCTCGTACTAGGAGCAGCCCCTCTCAAATCTCAAACGTCCACGGCAGATAGGGACCGAACTGTCTCACGACGTTCTAAACCCAGCTCGCGTACCACTTTAAATGGCGAACAGCCATACCCTTGGGACCGGCTTCAGCCCCAGGATGTGATGAGCCGACATCGAGGTGCCAAACACCGCCGTCGATATGAACTCTTGGGCGGTATCAGCCTGTTATCCCCGGAGTACCTTTTATCCGTTGAGCGATGGCCCTTCCATACAGAACCACCGGATCACTAAGACCTACTTTCGTACCTGCTCGACGTGTCTGTCTCGCAGTCAAGCGCGCTTTTGCCTTTATACTCTACGACCGATTTCCGACCGGTCTGAGCGCACCTTCGTACTCCTCCGTTACTCTTTAGGAGGAGACCGCCCCAGTCAAACTACCCACCATACACTGTCCTCGATCCGGATAACGGACCTGAGTTAGAACCTCAAAGTTGCCAGGGTGGTATTTCAAGGATGGCTCCACGCGAACTGGCGTCCACGCTTCAAAGCCTCCCACCTATCCTACACAAGCAAATTCAAAGTCCAGTGCAAAGCTATAGTAAAGGTTCACGGGGTCTTTCCGTCTAGCCGCGGATACACTGCATCTTCACAGCGATTTCAATTTCACTGAGTCTCGGGTGGAGACAGCGCCGCCATCGTTACGCCATTCGTGCAGGTCGGAACTTACCCGACAAGGAATTTCGCTACCTTAGGACCGTTATAGTTACGGCCGCCGTTTACCGGGGCTTCGATCAAGAGCTTCGCGTTAGCTAACCCCATCAATTAACCTTCCGGCACCGGGCAGGCGTCACACCCTATACGTCCACTTTCGTGTTTGCAGAGTGCTGTGTTTTTAATAAACAGTCGCAGCGGCCTGGTATCTTCGACCGGCGTGGGCTTACGGAGCAAGTCCTTCACCCTCACCGGCGCACCTTCTCCCGAAGTTACGGTGCCATTTTGCCTAGTTCCTTCACCCGAGTTCTCTCAAGCGCCTTGGTATTCTCTACCCAACCACCTGTGTCGGTTTGGGGTACGGTTCCTGGTTACCTGAAGCTTAGAAGCTTTTCTTGGAAGCATGGCATCAACCACTTCGTGTTCTAAAAGAACACTCGTCATCAGCTCTCGGCCTTAGAATCCCGGATTTACCTAAGATTCCAGCCTACCACCTTAAACTTGGACAACCAACGCCAAGCTGGCCTAGCCTTCTCCGTCCCTCCATCGCAATAACCAGAAGTACAGGAATATTAACCTGTTTTCCATCGACTACGCTTTTCAGCCTCGCCTTAGGGACCGACTAACCCTGCGTCGATTAACGTTGCGCAGGAAACCTTGGTCTTTCGGCGTGGGTGTTTTTCACACCCATTGTCGTTACTCATGTCAGCATTCGCACTTCTGATACCTCCAGCAAGCTTCTCAACTCACCTTCACAGGCTTACAGAACGCTCCTCTACCGCATCACCTAAGTGATACCCGTAGCTTCGGTGTATGGTTTGAGCCCCGTTACATCTTCCGCGCAGGCCGACTCGACTAGTGAGCTATTACGCTTTCTTTAAAGGGTGGCTGCTTCTAAGCCAACCTCCTAGCTGTCTAAGCCTTCCCACATCGTTTCCCACTTAACCATAACTTTGGGACCTTAGCTGACGGTCTGGGTTGTTTCCCTTTTCACGACGGACGTTAGCACCCGCCGTGTGTCTCCCATGCTCGGCACTTGTAGGTATTCGGAGTTTGCATCGGTTTGGTAAGTCGGGATGACCCCCTAGCCGAAACAGTGCTCTACCCCCTACAGTGATACATGAGGCGCTACCTAAATAGCTTTCGAGGAGAACCAGCTATCTCCGAGCTTGATTAGCCTTTCACTCCGATCCACAGGTCATCCGCTAACTTTTCAACGGTAGTCGGTTCGGTCCTCCAGTCAGTGTTACCTAACCTTCAACCTGCCCATGGATAGATCGCCCGGTTTCGGGTCTATTCCCAGCGACTAGACGCCCTATTAAGACTCGCTTTCGCTACGCCTCCCCTATTCGGTTAAGCTCGCCACTGAAAATAAGTCGCTGACCCATTATACAAAAGGTACGCAGTCACAGAACAAAGTCTGCTCCCACTGCTTGTACGCATACGGTTTCAGGATCTATTTCACTCCCCTCTCCGGGGTTCTTTTCGCCTTTCCCTCACGGTACTAGTTCACTATCGGTCAGTCAGTAGTATTTAGCCTTGGAGGATGGTCCCCCCATATTCAGACAAAGTTTCTCGTGCTCCGTCCTACTCGATTTCATGACCAAGAGATTTTCGCGTACAGGGCTATCACCCACTATGGCCGCACTTTCCAGAGCGTTCCGCTAATCTCAAAGCCACTTAAGGGCTAGTCCCCGTTCGCTCGCCACTACTAAGGGAATCTCGGTTGATTTCTTTTCCTCAGGGTACTTAGATGTTTCAGTTCCCCTGGTTCGCCTCTTGCACCTATGTATTCAGTACAAGATAACCATCTTATGATGGCTGGGTTCCCCCATTCAGACATCTCCGGATCAAAGTCTGTTTGCCGACTCCCCGAAGCTTTTCGCAGGCTACCACGTCTTTCATCGCCTCTGACTGCCAAGGCATCCACCGTATGCGCTTCTTCACTTGACCATATAACCCCAAGCAATCTGGTTATACTGTGAAGACGACATTCGCCGAAAATTCGAATTTCTCAACTAAGAGAACTCACAAATTTTACCTTAGCCTGATCCGTTACCAGTGAAAGTAACGTTCAGTCTATCTTTCTATCACATACCCAAATTTTTAAAGAACGATCTAATCAAAAGACTAGAAATCAATATTCATCAGTGAATATTCATTTCTAAACTCTCAAACTTTCGAAGCAGTTTATGGTGGAGCCAAGCGGGATCGAACCGCTGACCTCCTGCGTGCAAGGCAGGCGCTCTCCCAGCTGAGCTATGGCCCCATAACAAAATTGGTGGGTCTGGGCAGATTCGAACTGCCGACCTCACCCTTATCAGGGGTGCGCTCTAACCAACTGAGCTACAGACCCAATTTCGAGCTTGTAACTGTTAGCTCAGAGCTATCAGCTTGGAGCTTAAAGCTGCTTCTATCGTCTTCTTCAATGAATCAAGCAATTCGTGTGGGAGCTCATGGAGCAGCTGAGTCGTCGATTAAGGAGGTGATCCAGCCGCAGGTTCCCCTACGGCTACCTTGTTACGACTTCACCCCAGTCATGAATCACACCGTGGTAACCGTCCTCCCGAAGGTTAGACTAGCTACTTCTGGTGCAACCCACTCCCATGGTGTGACGGGCGGTGTGTACAAGGCCCGGGAACGTATTCACCGCGACATTCTGATTCGCGATTACTAGCGATTCCGACTTCACGCAGTCGAGTTGCAGACTGCGATCCGGACTACGATCGGTTTTATGGGATTAGCTCCACCTCGCGGCTTGGCAACCCTCTGTACCGACCATTGTAGCACGTGTGTAGCCCAGGCCGTAAGGGCCATGATGACTTGACGTCATCCCCACCTTCCTCCGGTTTGTCACCGGCAGTCTCCTTAGAGTGCCCACCATTACGTGCTGGTAACTAAGGACAAGGGTTGCGCTCGTTACGGGACTTAACCCAACATCTCACGACACGAGCTGACGACAGCCATGCAGCACCTGTCTCAATGTTCCCGAAGGCACCAATCCATCTCTGGAAAGTTCATTGGATGTCAAGGCCTGGTAAGGTTCTTCGCGTTGCTTCGAATTAAACCACATGCTCCACCGCTTGTGCGGGCCCCCGTCAATTCATTTGAGTTTTAACCTTGCGGCCGTACTCCCCAGGCGGTCAACTTAATGCGTTAGCTGCGCCACTAAGAGCTCAAGGCTCCCAACGGCTAGTTGACATCGTTTACGGCGTGGACTACCAGGGTATCTAATCCTGTTTGCTCCCCACGCTTTCGCACCTCAGTGTCAGTATCAGTCCAGGTGGTCGCCTTCGCCACTGGTGTTCCTTCCTATATCTACGCATTTCACCGCTACACAGGAAATTCCACCACCCTCTACCATACTCTAGCTTGTCAGTTTTGAATGCAGTTCCCAGGTTGAGCCCGGGGATTTCACATCCAACTTAACAAACCACCTACGCGCGCTTTACGCCCAGTAATTCCGATTAACGCTTGCACCCTCTGTATTACCGCGGCTGCTGGCACAGAGTTAGCCGGTGCTTATTCTGTCGGTAACGTCAAAACAGCAAAGTATTAATTTACTGCCCTTCCTCCCAACTTAAAGTGCTTTACAATCCGAAGACCTTCTTCACACACGCGGCATGGCTGGATCAGGCTTTCGCCCATTGTCCAATATTCCCCACTGCTGCCTCCCGTAGGAGTCTGGACCGTGTCTCAGTTCCAGTGTGACTGATCATCCTCTCAGACCAGTTACGGATCGTCGCCTTGGTGAGCCATTACCTCACCAACTAGCTAATCCGACCTAGGCTCATCTGATAGCGCAAGGCCCGAAGGTCCCCTGCTTTCTCCCGTAGGACGTATGCGGTATTAGCGTTCCTTTCGAAACGTTGTCCCCCACTACCAGGCAGATTCCTAGGCATTACTCACCCGTCCGCCGCTGAATTCAGGAGCAAGCTCCTGTCATCCGCTCGACTTGCATGTGTTAGGCCTGCCGCCAGCGTTCAATCTGAGCCATGATCAAACTCTTCAGTTCAAACATCTTTGGGTTTTGAGAAAACCCTAAACTTGGCTCAGCAATCGTTGGTTACATCTTTGATTTCTCGCGGAGTAACTTGTGATGCTGATAATCTGTTGACTAGCAGTCCGACTCCACAAGCACCCACACGAATTGCTTGATTCAGTTGTTAAAGAGCGGTTGGTTAAGATCTTTCGTCTCAACCGAGGCGCGCATTCTACAGCAGCCTCATTTGCTGTCAAGTGGTTATTTTCAGAAGTTTTCAAGGATTTCCTTAACAACTTCAACCACTTGCGCTTTCGATCTCTCGTCAGCGGGAGGCGAATTCTACAGCGTTACACGCTGCTGTCAACACCTCTTTTTCAACTTCCTTCTGGCTTCGATGACCTGAAGCAACTTGCTGCCGAAAACTTCGTAACTCGTTGTTTACCAAGGAGTTTTCCGTTTCGACTGCACCGGAAGTGGGGCGAATTATAGACACCTGAGATTTGCCGTCAACAGCTATTTTCACAAAACTGTCATATAAGTCAAAAAACCCCCAAAAACAGAAAGGCCGACCCCTTGGGTCGGCCTTCTTATGCCCTTCTACTTACAAGCTAGGGAAAGCGAACTGCGAGGCTTCGTGGCTCGCACGCTGGGGCCAGCGTTGAGTGATCGCTTTGCGGCGAGTGTAGAAACGCACGCCATCCGGGCCGTAGGCATGCAGATCGCCGAATAGCGAACGCTTCCAGCCGCCAAAGCTGTGGTAAGCCACCGGCACCGGCAAAGGTACGTTCACACCGACCATGCCCACTTCGATCTCGTCGCAGAACAACCGAGCCGCTTCACCGTCACGAGTGAAGATGCAGGTGCCGTTGCCGTATTCATGATCGTTGATCAACTGCATGGCCTCTTCCAGGCTGTTGACCCGGACAACGCACAGCACTGGCCCGAAGATCTCTTCTTTATAGATACGCATCTGCGGTGTGACATTGTCGAACAGGCAGCCACCCAGGAAGAAGCCTTCTTCATGACCGGCTACGGTCAGACCACGACCATCCACCACCAACTTGGCGCCAGCAGCTACGCCGTCCTCTACATAACCGCTGACCTTGTCACGGGCCTGACCGGTAACCAGAGGGCCCATGTCCAGACCACAGCTGGTGCCGGCTCCGATTTTCAATGCCTTGATTTGCGGAACCAGTTTGGCCACCAGTGCATCGGCCACCTGATCACCCACGCACACGGCCACCGAGATCGCCATGCAGCGTTCACCGCAAGAACCGTAAGCCGCGCCCATCAGTGCGCTGACGGCGTTGTCCAGATCCGCGTCCGGCATCAGCACCGCATGGTTCTTCGCACCGCCCAAAGCCTGTACGCGTTTGCCGCGCTTGGTGCCTTCGGAATAGATGTACTCGGCAATCGGCGTCGACCCCACGAAACTCAGCGCTTTGACTTCCGGCGCTTCGATCAATGCATCCACCGCCGTCTTGTCACCGTGCACCACGCTCAGCACACCTTTCGGCAGGCCAGCTTCGAGCAGCAACTGGGCGATCAGCAGCGTCGAACTCGGGTCACGCTCGGAAGGCTTGAGGATGAAGCAGTTACCGCAGACGATCGCCAACGGGTACATCCACAGCGGCACCATTGCCGGGAAGTTGAACGGCGTGATACCGGCAACGACGCCCAGCGGCTGGAAATCAGACCAGGCGTCGATGTTCGGACCGACGTTACGGCTGTACTCACCCTTGAGGATTTCCGGTGCAGCGCAAGCGAACTCGACGTTCTCAATGCCGCGCTTCAATTCACCGGCAGCATCTTCCAGGGTCTTGCCGTGCTCTTCGCTGATTAATTGCGAGATGCGTGCTTCGTTCTGTTCCAGCAGTTGCTTGAAGCGGAACATCACTTGGGCACGCTTGGCCGGCGGCGTGTTGCGCCAGGCCGGGAATGCAACCTTGGCGGCGTCGATGGCGCTCTGGATGGTTTCGCGGGTCGCCAGTGGCAGCTTGTGGATTGCCTGACCGGTGGACGGGTTGAACACATCAACCGCGCGACCGTTCTCGGTCACCAGTTCGCCATTGATCAAATGCGGAATAACGCTCATGGAAGCTCCTGAAAAGTTGTCCACAGGCGCGCGTTTCCGAGCGCCCGTTGTTTATAGGTATATAGAAGGAGAAATCAGTCGATCTTGCTCAGCACTTCGCCGACCGCATCGAACAGGCGATCCAGGTCTTGCGGCTTGCTGTTGAAGGTTGGGCCGAACTGCAGGGTGTCGCCGCCGAAGCGTACGTAGAACCCGGCTTTCCACAGCGCCATGCCGGCTTCGAACGGACGCACGATAGCGTCGCCATCACGCGGGGCGATCTGGATCGCACCGGCCAGGCCAAAGTTACGGATGTCGATGATGTTCTTGGTGCCCTTCAGGCCATGCAGCGCATTTTCGAAATGCGGTGCGACTTCAGCCACGCTCTGTACCAGATTTTCCTTTTGCAGCAGATCGAGCGCTGCCAGGCCCGCGGCGCAAGCCACCGGGTGTGCGGAATAGGTGTAGCCGTGCGGGAACTCGACGGCGTACTCAGGCGTCGCCTGGTTCATGAAGGTCTGGTAGATCTCGGAGCTGGCAATCACGGCGCCCATCGGGATTGCACCGTTGGTGACTTGCTTGGCGATGCACATCAGGTCCGGGGTCACGCCGAAGGTGGTGGCGCCGAACATGGTGCCGGTACGGCCGAAACCGGTGATTACTTCGTCGAACACCAGCAGGATGTTGTGCTGATCGCAGATTTCGCGCAGACGCTTGAGGTAACCCTGAGGTGGAACCAGCACACCGGCGGACCCCGCCATTGGTTCAACGAATACCGCGGCGATGTTCGAAGCGTCGTGCAGTTCGATCAGCTTCAGCAGTTCGTCAGCCAAGGCGATACCGCCCTGTTCCGGCATGCCACGGGAGTAAGCGTTGCTTGCCAGCAGTGTGTGCGGCAGGTGATCGACATCCATCATCGCCTGACCGAACAGTTTACGGTTGCCGTTCACGCCACCGAGGCTGGTGCCGGCGATGTTCACGCCGTGGTAGCCACGGGCACGGCCGATCATTTTGGTCTTGGTCGACTGGCCTTTCAGGCGCCAGTAAGCACGAACCATCTTCACGGCAGTGTCGGCGCACTCGGAGCCCGAGTCGGTGAAGAACACGTGGTTCAGGTTGCCCGGAGTCAGGTCGGTGATTTTTTCAGCCAGCTGGAACGACAGAGGATGGCCGTACTGGAAGCCTGGCGAGTAATCGAGGGTGCCCAGTTGCTTGGCCACCGCCTCCTGGATTTCCTTGCGGGTGTGCCCGGCGCCGCAGGTCCACAGACCGGACAGCGAGTCATAAACTTTGCGGCCCTTATCGTCGATCAACCAGCTGCCTTCAGCACCGACAATCAGGCGCGGGTCGCGCTGGAAGTTGCGGTTGGCGGTGTAAGGCATCCAGTGAGCATCGAGCTTGAGCTGGCTGGCCAGAGAAGTCGGTGCGTTTTCGGGCAAGTTCATGAGCGAAACCTCGCAAGGGCGATAAGCGGCGTAGGGATAAAAACCGTTCTTGCAGCTAAATTGCCACGGAGATAAAGTCGGTGAAATCCAACTTTTCTAACCTTTAGTCAGGCCACCACTAAACTATGTCCAGCCGCCGTCCCGATCCTCTGGCGCAAGTCAGCGACTTTGATATTCGCTTGTTGCGGATCTTTCGCAGCGTCGTTGAATGCGGTGGCTTCTCCGCGGCGGAAACCGTGCTCGGCATCGGCCGCTCGGCCATCAGCCAGCAGATGAGCGATCTGGAGCAGCGCCTGGGATTGCGCCTTTGCCAGCGCGGGCGTGCCGGTTTCTCCCTGACGGAGGAAGGTCGCGAGGTGTATCAATCAGCGCTGCAGTTACTGAGCGCACTGGAAAGTTTCCGCACTGAGGTCAACGGCCTGCATCAGCATTTGCGCGGCGAGTTGACCATTGGCCTGACTGATAACCTGGTCACCCTGCCCCACATGCGCATCACACATGCCTTGGCGCAATTAAAGGAACGCGGGCCCGACGTGCAAATCCAGATTCGAATGATCGCGCCCAACGAAGTGGAACAAGGCGTGCTCGACGGGCGTCTGCATGTCGGCGTGGTGCCCCAGGCCAGTGCGCTGTCCGGGCTGGAATATCAACCGCTGTATAGCGAGCGGTCGTTGTTGTATTGCGCGGTCGGTCACCCGCTTTTTTATGTCGATGACAAGCAACTGGACGACGAGCGCCTGAACAGTCAGGACGCCATTGCCCCGACCTTCCGTCTGCCCGCGGAGATCCAGGCCCATTACCAGGCACTCAATTGCACCGCCAGCGCGTCGGACCGCGAAGGCATGGCGTTCCTGATTTTGACCGGGCGCTATATCGGTTATTTGCCGGACCATTACGCCAGTCTATGGGTGCAACAGGGTCGCTTGCGCGCGTTGAAATCAACAACGCGCTTCTACGACCTGAGCCTTGCCTCGGTTACCCGCAAGGGCCGTCGCCCACACCTGGTGCTGGAAAGCTTCCTCGAAAGCCTGGCTGCCACGCGCTGAAAACACACCCTGCAGGAGCCGGCTTGCTGGCTCCTGCAGGGTTGTGGTGCTTTCGGATTTAGGCTATCAACGCACTGGATGCCCCCACCCACTTGTCCGGAAGTGCCTATGACCTTTGAAGTCCCAGCTCACGGCGGAAAACCCGCCAGCCGCATTCGTCAGAAGAACGAAGAGACCATTATCAAAGCCGCCGAAGACGAGTTCGCCCGTCACGGTTTCAAGGGCACCAGCATGAACACCATCGCCTTGAATGCAGGATTGCCCAAAGCCAACCTGCATTACTACTTCACTAACAAACTCGGTTTGTACGTGGCGGTGCTGAGCAACATCATCGAATTGTGGGACAGCACCTTCAACACCTTGACCGCCGAAGATGATCCGGCCGAAGCACTGACCCGCTACATCCGCGCCAAAATGGAATTTTCCCGACGCCAGCCGCAAGCCTCGCGCATCTTCGCCATGGAAGTCATCAGCGGCGGCGAATGCCTGACCGAGTATTTCAACCAGGACTATCGCACTTGGTTCCAAGGCCGGGCCGCCGTTTTTCAAGCGTGGATCGACGCTGGCAAAATGGACCCGGTCGACCCCGTACATCTGATCTTCCTGCTGTGGGGCAGCACTCAACACTACGCCGACTTCGCCACGCAGATCTGCCGAGTCAGCGGTCGTACCAAGTTGACCAAGCAGGACATGGAAGACGCCGGGAACAACCTGATCCGCATCATTCTCAAAGGCTGCGGCCTGACGCCAACTCTCTAAGACGACTATGCCTTTTACCCTCAGCGACTTTTGCGAATACCGCGAAGAGATTCGCAAAAGCCGCTTCATCACCTATGCCGCGCCGATCAGTAGCCCTGCCGAAGCGCAGGCATTCATCGAACAGCACAGCGACCTGAATGCCACGCACAATTGCTGGGCGTGGAAGCTCGGCGACCAATACCGCAGCACCGACGACGGCGAACCTGGGGGCACCGCTGGCCGGCCGATCCTGGCGGCAATTGATGCGCAGGATTGCGATCAGGTCGTGGTGCTGGTGATTCGCTGGTATGGCGGCATTCAACTCGGCACCGGCGGACTGGCCCGGGCATATGGCGGTGGCGCCAACAAATGTCTGCAAGCGGCGCCGAAGGTGGAACTGATCAGCCGTGTGCCGTTGCGGTGTGCCTGTGCGTTTAGTGAATTGGCGCTAGTGAAACTGCGAGTCGCGGAAAACGGCGGACTGGTTGTGCAAGAAGATTTCACGGCCAATGGCGTGGAATTGCAGTTGGCGGTGGGTGCCGGGCAGATCGAAACCTTGCAATCGCAGCTGGCAGACTTGAGCCGTGGGCGCATTTTGTTGCAGCGCTAGAAGATCAAAAGATCGCAGCCTGCAAGGGTGCGATCTTTTGGGGCACGACGTTTTTTCACTCATTCCACATTTGCCCACATCTGCTGTGCACCCGGCTGTGGATAACCTGAGCACATACTGCTGTAACCCTTCTGTCATGCGGCTTTGCGGGCTTTGCTCATTTTTCGTCCAATCCGCTGTCAAAAATTCAAAATCGAAGTAAAAACAATCAGTTAGAGCGGTTTAGTACCTTTAGAAGAAAGCCGCGCAGTGCTTATGCCCGAGTTTTGAGCTTGCGCACAAATACTGTGGAGCAATCTGTGGATAACCCGTTCATGGCTGACGCGGCCCCATATCCGGCATGGCTTGCAGCTTGCTGCTCATTTTTTAACCAAAACCGAACGCGCAAAACCGGAGCCAGATCAACGGCTTTGCCCCCAAGTGGTGCCGTGTTTTGGATCGTGCGCGGCCGAGTCCCGGATTCAACGCTCCGGTTGGTGCGGCGCGGAGGATTTCCTGACCTACTGGCCAGAAAATTGCTTTATCCACAGGCATAACTCCAATCGAACCGAGCCTGTCATGACCCACCCCGCGCCCATTGTCGATGCAACACCTCGCCTGCAGTTGCGCAGAATCAGCAAGCGCTACCCCGGTTGCCTGGCCAACGACGCCATCGACCTGAGCATTGCACCCGGTGAAATCCACGCCCTGCTCGGTGAAAACGGTGCGGGCAAAAGTACGTTGATGAAGATTATCTACGGCGTTACCCAAGCCGATTCGGGTGAAGTGATCTGGCAAGGGCAGCGTGTGAACATGCGCAACCCCGCCCAGGCTCGCGGCCTGGGAATCGGCATGGTGTTCCAGCATTTCTCGCTATTCGAAACACTTACCGTGGCGCAGAACATTGCCCTGGCGATGGGTGCGGCGGCGGGCACACCGAAACAGCTGGAGCCGAAGATTCGTGAAGTGTCGCAGCGCTATGGCATGGCGCTGGAGCCCGAGCGACTTGTCCACAGCCTGTCGATCGGCGAACGGCAACGGGTGGAGATCGTCCGCTGCCTGATGCAGGACATCCGCCTGCTGATTCTTGACGAGCCGACGTCGGTGCTGACCCCGCAAGAGGCCGATGAACTGTTCGTCACCTTGCGCCGGCTCGCTGCCGAGGGCTGCAGCATTTTATTCATCAGCCACAAACTCGGTGAAGTCCGTGCGCTGTGCCATAGCGCCACGGTGCTCCGGTCTGGACGAGTGGCCGGGCATTGCGTACCGGCCGAGTGTACGGATCAGCAACTGGCGCAATTAATGGTCGGTGAAGCGGCGGCGTTGATCACTGATTATCCAAAAGTGACGGGCACCGACGTTTGGCTGAATGTGCAGGGCTTGTCCTGGCATAACCCGGATCCCTTCGGCTGTTCGCTCAAGGGTATCGACCTCCAAGTGCGCAGCGGTGAAATCGTCGGCATCGCCGGGGTCGCCGGCAATGGCCAGGACGAGTTGCTGGCCTTGCTCAGCGGTGAACAACGGCTGCCCCGCGTCGACAGCGCGAGGATCAGCTTCAACCTCGAACCGGTTGCACATTTGCGCCCCGACGCACGCCGCCAGCGCGGGCTGGCGTTCGTCCCTGCCGATCGGCTGGGGCATGGTGCCGTGCCGGAATTGAGCCTGGCGGACAACGCACTGCTCACTGCTTTCCAGCAAGGCCTGGTGAGCAACGGCCTGATCCAGCGCGGCAAAGTCCAGGCGCTGGCCAACACCATCATCGAACGCTTCGGGGTCAAGACACCGGACGCTCAAGCACCGGCCCGCAGCCTGTCCGGTGGCAACTTGCAGAAATTCATCCTCGGTCGGGAAATCCTCCAGCAACCCAAATTATTGGTGGCCGCGCACCCGACCTGGGGCGTGGACGTTGGGGCCGCCGCGACGATCCACCGGGCCCTGATTGCCTTGCGAGAGGCGGGAGCGGCGATCCTGGTGATCTCTGAAGACCTCGACGAACTGTTCCAGATCAGCGACCGCCTCGGCGCCTTGTGCAGCGGACGAATGTCGCCACTCCAGGCCACCGTCGATACCCGCCTGACCGATGTCGGAGGCTGGATGGCCGGCCAGCTCGATACCCCTCAATCCCTTGTACCCGCCACGCTTTAACGGAGTGTCACATGCTGCTTTCTCTTGAACCCCGTGGCCAGCAATCGCGCGTGATGTTGTGGTGCTCGCCACTGCTGGCGGCGGTCCTGACGCTGGGCTGTGGCTCGTTGCTGTTTCTTGCCTTGGGACATGACCCCTTGCTGACCTTGCATACCCTGCTGATCGCGCCGGTCAGTGACCTGTATGGCGTCTGCGAGTTGCTGGTCAAGGCACTGCCAATTCTGCTGTGCGCACTGGGCCTGGCAGTCGCATACCGGGCGCGCATCTGGAACATCGGCGCCGAAGGTCAGCTGTTGCTCGGTGCGTTGGCCGGCAGTGCGCTGGCGGTGAATATCATCGACATGCAAAGCCGCTGGGCACTGGCGTTGATCCTGCTCGCCGGCATTCTGGCCGGCGCGGCATGGGCCGGGCTGACGGCCTGGCTGCGAACGCACTTCAACGCCAATGAAATCCTGACCAGCATCATGCTCAACTACATTGCCCTGAACCTGTTGTTGTATTGCGTTCACGGGCCGCTGAAAGACCCCGAAGGGTTCAACTTTCCGCAATCGGCGATGTTCGGTGATGCCAGCCGGTTGCCGCTGCTGACGGAAGATGGCCGGTTGCACGCCGGGGTGTATTTCGCCCTGCTCGCGTTGGTGGCGGTGTGGGTGTTGTTGCAGAAGAGCTTTGTCGGCTTTCAGATCAAAGTGCTCGGGCTGGACAAGCGCGCGGCTGGTTTCGTGGGCTTTCGCGAGAAACGCCTGATCTGGCTGGCGCTGTTGATCAGCGGTGGCCTGGCGGGCCTGGCGGGGGTTTGCGAAGTCACCGGCCCCATTGGCCAATTGGTCCCTCAAGTGTCTCCGGGGTACGGCTATGCGGCGATCACCGTGGCCTTTCTCGGCCGGCTCAATCCCGTCGGCATCCTGCTTTCCAGCCTGTTGATGGCGCTGCTGTACATCGGTGGCGAGAGTGCACAAATGAGCCTGAATCTGCCGCAGGCAATCACCCAACTGTTCCAGGGGATGATGCTGTTTTTCCTGCTGGCCAGCGATGTGCTGATTCTCTATCGACCGCGTTTGAACCTGCGCTGGACACGCCGCGCACCCGCCACCGCCGTACACGCAGGAGCGCTGTGATGGATATCGATTTGCTGAGCAATATTTTCTACGCCATGGTGCGCTGCGGTACGCCGTTGTTGCTGGTGGCACTGGGCGAACTGGTTTGCGAAAAAAGCGGCGTACTGAATCTGGGTCAGGAAGGCATGATGCTGTTCGGTGCGGTGATCGGGTTTATTGTCGCCTTCAACAGCGGCAACCTGTGGCTGGGTGTGGTACTGGCGATGCTCGCCGGGATGTTGTTGTCATCACTGTTTGCGCTGGTTGCGCTGGTGTTCAACGCCAATCAAGTGGCCACCGGCCTGGCCCTGACGATTTTCGGCGTGGGTCTTTCAACCTTTGTCGGTGCGGCGTGGGTGGGCAAGCCGCTGACGGGATTCGAGCCGCTGGCGATTCCGTACTTGAGTGAAATTCCGCTGATCGGGCGGATGCTGTTTGCCCAGGATCTGCTGGTGTACCTGTCGTTCGCGCTGTTTGCGATGGTGGCCTGGGTAGTTCTGAAAAGCCGCATCGGCCTGATCATTCAAGCCGTCGGGGAAAGCCCGGATGCCGCGAGTGCCATGGGCTTGCCGGTGTTGCGCGTGCGCACGTTGGCGGTGTTGTTCGGGGGCGCCATGGCCGGGTTGGCCGGGGCTTATTTGTCCCTTGCCTACACGCCAATGTGGGCAGAGAACATGAGTGCAGGCCGCGGCTGGATTGCGCTGGCGCTGGTGGTGTTTGCCAGCTGGCGGGTGTGGCGCCTGCTGCTCGGCGCGTATCTGTTCGGTCTCGCCAGCATCCTGCACCTGGTGGCACAGGGGTTGGGGCTGGCGATTCCTTCGAGTCTGTTGGCGATGCTGCCGTATGTGGCCACGATTGTGGTGCTGGTGTTGCTGTCCCGGGATGCGCTGCGTACGCGGCTGTATGCGCCGGTGTCGTTGGGGCAGCCATGGCAGGCCGGGCATTAGTCGCCACAAACAGACAACAACGGGCTCGACGCCCGACATCAAGCGATGCAGCATAGGCCTCGTCAACGTTCTCCACTGAACCTCTTTTACCAAGGAAGCCACTCATGTCTACGGCAAAAACCGCACTCATCATCGGCGCCTCCCGCGGCTTGGGCCTCGGCCTGGTGAAGACCCTTCTGGCCGATGGCTGGCAAGTCACCGCCACCGTGCGCAACCCGCAGAACGCCGATGCGCTGAAGGCGCTGGGCAAGGTGCGGATCGAGAAACTCGACATGGACGATCAGCAAGCGGTCATCGCCTTGAGCCAGCAACTCAAGGGCGAGGTGTTCGACCTGCTGTTCGTCAACGCCGGGGTCAAAGGCCCTGAAGTGCAGACACCCAACGGTGGCGCGACCCTGGCCGAAGTCGGGCAACTGTTCTTCACCAACGCGGTGGCGCCAATTAACCTGGCCCAGCGTTTTGTCGGGCAAATCCGCCCGGGCACAGGTGTACTGGCATTCATGAGTTCGGTGCTGGGCAGCGTGACCATGCCGGATGCGCCGGAACTGGCGTTGTACAAGGCGAGCAAGGCTGCACTGAACTCCATGACCAACAGCTTCGTCACGCAATTGGGCGAACAGACTTTGACCGTGCTGTCGCTGCACCCGGGCTGGGTGAAAACCGACATGGGCGGTGAAGGCGCGGACATTGATGTCGAGACCAGCACGCGCGGCTTGGTGGATCAGGTGAACGCGTATGTCGGCAAGGGTGGGCATCACTTCATCAACTACCGGGGCGAAACCATTCCCTGGTAAACACCGCCAACCTTTGCAGGAGCGAGCTTGCTCGCTCCTGCAAAGGTTTTGTGTTGTCCGGTCGGGACGGGCTTGCCCGCACGGGCGTTTTGATCGAAACTCCGCACCTCGCCTCCCCGGCGACCCTGGATCAGCAGACAGGGCAACACTGAGCTGGCAACCCTGAACCCAACTTTCAGAGGAGCCGGCCAACATGCCTGCGACCCGCACCTGGTTAAAAAATCCCCTCGCCATTTTCACCTCCAACGAGCTCGATGCCCGTGGCGGCCTTGTGCTGCAAGACGGGGTAATCGTCGAAGTGCTCGGCCTCGGCCAACAACCGTCCGCGCCGTGCAATGAAGTGTTCGATGCCCGCGAGCACGTGATCCTCCCAGGCCTGATCAACACCCATCACCACTTCTATCAAACCTTGACCCGCGCCTGGGCGCCGGTGGTCAACCAGCCGTTGTTCCCGTGGCTGAAAACCCTGTATCCGGTGTGGGCTCGACTGACTCCGGAAAAACTCGCCCTCGCCACCAAAGTCGCGCTGGCCGAGTTGCTATTGTCCGGCTGCACCACCGCGGCCGATCACCATTACCTGTTCCCCGAAGGCCTGGAAAACGCGATTGACGTGCAAGTCGAAAGCGTTCGCGAATTGGGCATGCGGGCGATGCTGACGCGCGGTTCCATGAGCCTCGGCGAAAAGGACGGCGGCCTGCCGCCGCAGCAGACCGTACAGGAAGGCCAAGTGATCCTCGACGACAGTCAGCGCCTGATCGCCGAGTACCACGAGCGCGGCGACGGTGCGCAAATCCAGATTGCCCTGGCGCCTTGCTCGCCGTTCTCGGTGACCCCGGAAATCATGTCCGCGAGCGCCGAACTGGCGAACAAACTGGACGTCCGCCTGCACACCCACCTGGCCGAAACCCTCGACGAAGAAGACTTCTGCCTGCAACGCTTCGGCCTGCGCACCGTGGATTATCTGGACAGCGTCGGCTGGCTCGGCCCGCGTACCTGGCTGGCCCACGGCATCCATTTCAACCCGGACGAAATCGCTCGCCTGGGCGCCGCCCGCACCGGTATTTGCCACTGCCCGAGCTCGAACATGCGCCTGGCTTCCGGCATTTGCCCGAGCATCGACCTGACTGACGCCGGCGCCTTGCTCGGCTTGGGCGTGGACGGTTCGGCGTCCAACGACGCCTCGAACATGATGCTTGAAGCGCGCCAGGCGCTGTACATCCAGCGCTTGCGTTACGGTGCGGAAAAGATCACCCCGGAGCGTGTATTGGGTTGGGCAACCAAAGGTTCGGCCGGCCTGCTGGGCCGTACCGATATCGGCGAACTTGCGCCGGGCAAGCAAGCTGACCTGGCGCTGTTCAAGCTCGATGAACTGCGGTTCTCCGGCAGTCATGACCCGGTCTCGGCATTGCTGCTGTGCGGCGCTGACCGTGCGGATCGGGTAATGATTGGCGGCAAGTGGCGAGTGATCGACGGGCAGGTCGAAGGGCTGGACCTGAAGGGGTTGATTGCCGATCACAGCCAGGCGGCTCGGCAGTTGATTGCCGGGACCTGATCCGACCACCGTCCCTGTGGGAGCGGGCTTGCCCGCGATAGCGGACTGTCAGCCGACAGAAATGTTGAATGTGACGGCCTCATCGCGGGCAAGCCCGCTCCCACAAGGGATTTGTGGAGATTCAAAGTCCGAGCAGCGACAACATGATAAACGTCGCAAACAGCACAAAGTGAGTCATGCCTTCGATGGCATTGGTTTCGCCATCGTTGAGGTTGATCGCGCTGACGATCAGCGTGAGGAAGATCATCACAGTCTGTACCGGAGTCATGGCCATCTGGAACGGCTGGCCGGTGTAGAGCGCCATGGCTTCCATCACCGGCACCGTCAGAATCACCGTCGACAGCGATGCGCCCATGGCGATGTTGACCACCGACTGCATGCGGTTGGCCAGTGCCGCGCGCAATGCGGTCAGAATCTCCGGCGCCGCCGAAATCGCCGCCACCAGAATGGCCGTGATCACCGGCGGCGCTCCGGTTCCCTCCAGGCCCAGATCAAGGGTCTTGGACATCACTTCGGCCAACGCGCCAATCACCACCACACCAAACACCAGCAGGCCGATCGACAGCGTCAGATTGACCGGCGTCGGTTCCTCGTCCAGAGGCGTTTTCTTGCGGCGTTTGTCCGGGTAGCTGTAACTGAAAAAATAACTGTGCGGCCCGACCTGCATTCGCAGGAACAACGTGTAGAGCACCACCATCGCGCCGATGGTGAATGCTGAATACAGTTTCCAGTTAGCCTCGGGAATGAACTCCGGCACCACCATGGAAACGCCCATGGCGGTGAGGATCATCACGCTGTAGCTGCGTGCCGAGTCGTCGTTGTACGACTGTTCGCCATGCTTGAGCCCACCCATCAACGCCGCCAGGCCGAGGATCCCGTTGATGTCGAGCATCACCGCCGAGTAAATCGTGTCGCGCACCAACGTCGCAGAGGCTTCGTTGCTCATCATGATCGCCAGGATCACCACTTCCACCAGCACGGCGGCCAGGGTCAGGATCATGGTGCCGTAGGGATCGCCGACTTTTTCGGCGAGCAGTTCCGCCTGATGGGCGACACGCATGGACGCGGCGACGATGAATGCGATCAGCACCAGCCCGGCCGTCAACGCGACGACCTGCCCGCTGTGCAGCAGCCAGTGCTCCAGCGAGAAGGCGACGATAGCGGCGATCAGGGCCAGCAGCAGAAAGGTTTCTTGCTTGATAACGGTGAGCATGTCGGGCCTTTTGCCGTGGGGAGCGGATGAGGTACTGACTGCGAGGCGGCGCTAACGTTTCGTTACACCTTAGCGCACCAACAGCATGCAGCCGGTTTGGCAGGTGCCCTTTTATCGGCCTTACCGACGCCATCGCTGGCAAGCCGGCGCCTACAGAATTCGCGCAACGTCTGTAGGCGCTGGCTTGCCAGCGATGGCCTCACTCCGATGACAAATCGTTTGTTGTCTTGTTGGTCAGCAATTTGCATTGCCTCTGCCCACACACAACAAAATGGAGTTCGAATTCATGCACAAACGTCCGTTGAAGAAGCTGCTTTGCGCCGTTGTCGCGGCCATCGGTCTTGGCGCCAGCCTGTCCGCCAGTGCTGCCGATCCGCTGAAAGTCGGCTTCGTCTATATCGGTCCGATCGGTGACCACGGCTGGACGTATCAGCATGAACAGGGGCGCAAGGCACTGGCGGAAAAACTCGGCTCGAAGATCACCACCAACTACGTGGAAAACGTCGCTGAAGGTGCCGACGCCGAGCGGGTGATCCGCAACATGGCCAAGGACAAGTACGACCTGATTTTCACCACGTCTTTCGGCTACATGAACCCGACACTGAAAGTCGCCAAGCAGTTTCCCAACGTGATTTTCGAACACGCCACCGGCTACAAGCAGGACAAGAATCTGGGCACCTACCTGGCGCGCACTTATGAAGGTCGCTACGTTGGCGGTTTCCTCGCGGCGAAGATGACCAAGACCAAGAAAATCGGCTACGTCGCTTCGTTCCCGATCCCGGAAGTGATCCGCGACATCAACGCCATTCAACTGGCCTTGAACAAGTACAACCCCGGCACCGAGATCAAGGTGGTGTGGGTCAACTCGTGGTTCGATCCGGGCAAAGAGGCGGATGCCGCCAACGCGCTGATCGACCAGGGCGTGGACGTGGTATTCCAGCACACCGACAGCCCGGCGCCGATCCAGGCTGCCGAGCGTCGCGGCGTGTATGCCGTGGGCTACGCTTCGGACATGGCGCACTTCGGGCCGAAAGCGGTGCTGACGTCCATCGTCAACGATTGGGCTCCGCACTACATTCAGGCGACCCAAAGCGTGATCGACCGCACCTGGAAGTCCCAGGATTATTGGGGCGGTTTGAAGGAAGGCACGGTTGAACTGCCAATCAGCGACCTGGTGCCGGCCGCGGTGAAATCCGAAGCCGAGCAGATCATCGCCGACATCAAGAGCGGTGCGCTGCATCCGTTCACCGGGCCGATCAAGGATCAGGCCGGGGTCGAGAAAATCCCCGCCGGTGTGAGCGCGACCAATCCGGAACTGGCCTCGATGAACTATTACGTGGAAGGCATGAAGGCCGAAATGCCGAAGTAAAACACCGCACCCTGCAGGCGCTGCCGCAGGCGGCTCCTGCAGGGACCCTCTGCGTTTTTAAGGATTGTGTATGAACAGCCTTCCCATCATCGACATCGCCCCGCTCTACAGCGATGATCAATCCGCCTGGCCCGCCGTGGCGCAACAAATCGACCGCGCCTGCCGCGAGTGGGGATTTTTCTACATCAAGGGGCACCCGATCAGCGCCGGACGTATCGATGCGCTGCTCGACAGTGCCAAGCGCTTCTTCGCCCAACCCGGCGCCGAAAAGCTCAAGATCGACATCACCCAGACCCGCCATCATCGCGGTTACGGCGCCATTGCCACCGAGCAACTGGACCCGAGCAAACCCAGCGACCTGAAAGAAACCTTCGACATGGGCCTGCACCTGCCCGCCGACCACCCGGACGTGCTGGCGGAAAAACCCTTGCGCGGGCCGAACCGTCATCCGTCGCTGCCCGGTTGGGAAGCGCTGATGGAGCAGCACTACGTCGACATGCAAGCCCTGGCGCAAACCTTGTTGCGGGCAATGACCCTGGCACTGGGCATCGAGCGGGACTTTTTCGATTCACGCTTCAATGAGCCAGTCAGCGTGTTGCGCATGATTCACTACCCGCCGCGCCACACCGCCAGCTCTGAAGAACAGCAAGGTGCCGGTGCCCATACCGATTACGGCTGCATCACCCTGCTCTACCAGGATGCTGCCGGCGGCCTGCAAGTGCGCAATGTCAAAGGCGAGTGGATCGATGCGCCGCCGATCGAAGGCACGTTCGTGGTCAACCTGGGCGACATGATGGCGCGCTGGAGCAACGACCGTTACCTGTCGACGCCCCACCGGGTGATCAGTCCCCTCGGCGTGGACCGCTATTCGATGCCGTTCTTCGCCGAACCGCACCCGGACACGCGCATCGAATGCCTCCCGGGTTGCCAGGATGAGCTACATCCAGCGAAATATCCGACGACCACCTGTGCACAATTTCTGCTGTCGCGCTTCGCCGACACCTACGCTTATCGACGGGAGCAAGAAGCGGTGTAGTGAACCGCCTGGTCAGGTTTTGCCAATTGTTTCCACCAGCACCTGTAGAATGTCCGCCATCTGCACCTGATGAGAAAAGAATTATGTATGACTGGCTGAACGCCCTGCCCAAGGCAGAACTGCACTTGCACCTGGAAGGCTCGCTCGAGCCCGAGTTGCTGTTCGCCCTGGCTGACCGCAACAAGATCGCCCTGCCGTGGAGCGATGTCGAAACCTTGCGCAAGGCCTACGCCTTCAACAACCTGCAAGAATTCCTCGACCTGTATTACCGGGGTGCCGATGTGCTGCGCACCTCCCAGGATTTCTACGACCTGACCTGGGCCTACCTGCTGCGCTGCAAAGAACAGAACGTGATTCACACCGAACCGTTCTTCGACCCGCAGACCCACACCGACCGGGGTATCCCGTTCGAAGTGGTGCTCAACGGCATCGCCGCCGCGCTCAAGGATGGCGAGCAGCAACTGGGCATCACCAGCGGTTTGATCCTGAGCTTCCTGCGCCACCTGAGCGAAGACGAAGCGCAGAAAACCCTCGACCAGGCGCTGCCGTTCCGCGATGCGTTCGTCGCCGTGGGCCTGGACAGTTCCGAGATGGGCCACCCGCCGAGCAAGTTCAAGCGCGTGTTCGACCGTGCCCGTGACGAAGGCTTCCTGACCGTCGCCCACGCCGGTGAAGAAGGCCCGCCCGAGTACATCTGGGAAGCCCTCGACCTGCTGAAAATCCAGCGCATCGACCATGGCGTGCGCGCCATCGAAGACGAGCGCCTGATGCAGCGGATCATCGACGAGCAGATTCCACTGACCGTGTGCCCGCTGTCGAATACCAAGCTCTGCGTGTTCGATCACATGTCGCAGCACAATATTCTCGACATGCTCGAGCGTGGCGTGAAGGTGACTGTGAACTCCGATGACCCGGCGTACTTCGGCGGATATGTCACCGAAAACTTCCATGCGCTGTATACCGATCTGGGTATGACCCAGGATCAGGCCAAGCGTCTGGCGCAGAACAGCCTCGATGCGCGGTTGGTAAAACCGTAAGCATCACATTTCCCTGCAGGCGCTGGCCTGCCAGCGCCTGCAGGGTTTTGTGTCAAGTGAGCTCTACAGCGCCATTTCCAGTTCGGATTGTTCGGCGAAACGGTGGATTTCACGCTGCCCCGCGGCGGTGACCTGCAAGGCACGCGAATCGTTGGGCAGATTCAACCAGCCTGACTGCATGAACAGCTGCAACAACGCTGCGCCCAATGCGCCGCCCATGTGGGGACGTCTTTCGCTCCAGTCCGGGCAGGCACACGCCGCTTTGCCTCGACGATGGGCGAGCGCCTGGATGTAGACGCCACGTGTCGCCAGTTCTGTGGAGCCCTTGAGGGTGATCGTCACTCGCTGATCGAACTGCTCGATCCACCCCGCATCCAGTAACCGCTGATAAAGATCCGCCGCCAGGGTTCCGCCCAAATGATCGTCGCACAGTCGTGCGCGCAACATGGATGAGCGCAGTGCCTGCGGTTTGGCCAGGGGTACGGGGCGTTTGAAAATGTCTGGAATGTCTTGCGGCGTGCTGGCCAGCGTTGCACTGGCCAGAGCCTCGATCGCGGCGCCGACTTCAGGGGCTGACAGACGGAAAAACCGCTTGCGCCCGCGGGACTCGACTTTCAATAGCCCCCCGGCGGACAGACGTCCCAAGTGTGCACTGGCCGAAGACGGTGACAGGCCGGCCAACAAGGCCAACTCTTCGGTTTGGCGCGCCGACCCATCCATCAAGGCCCACATCATTGCGCTGCGCTTTGGGTCAGCCAGCAAGGTGGCTATCTGGCTGATGCAAGGTGCATGTTCCATGTATTCACTCCCTGTTGAATCGTTTCGTCTACTGCTCAGAGACATCTTGACCAGTAATGTGTCGTCGGCCAAGACGCAGAAACCGCCATGAACCGGGCAAAGTCTTTGCTCACCCATGCCATCACCGGGCGTCTGTCGCAGAGGGCAGGCGTAGGCACACGGGAGCGGAACGACGCCAGCGGGGCCTCGCCATTTCAATCGACGGTAGGTATTTCGGGCGAGCGCTAGTATAGGCGGGATAACCGCCGGTTCCTGCCCTTCGCAAACCGTTGGTGGTGATAGTTCCTGAGGGAAATTTCGCTTTTTAACTGCGACTAATCATCAATACCCGCCAACCGCGGAAAATGACTGCTCAATCGAGCGCATCGGCTGGCAAGCATTTCCCGCAACAGGTTCACTGGCTTACTCAATTGTGCGCGATGGGCGCACAACAGATTCAGCGGTGCGCGCTCACAAAGCAGCTCAGGCATCAGTACTTTCAAACGACCGGCGAGCACATCCCCGGCCACATCCAGCCACGACTTGTAGGCGATGCCCGCCCCGGCGACCGCCCATAGCCGCACGACATCGGCGTCGTCGCTGAAACGGTCGCCGCTGACAGTCAGGCTGACCTCCCGCTTGCCGTCGTGAAAACTCCAATGGTCGTGAACGCGGCTGCCCAGCATGAACAGCAGGCAATTGTGCTGCGCCAATTGCTCCAGCTGCCGCGGCTCGCCATGCCGGGCGAGGTAACCCGGCGCGGCACACAGCACGCGGCGGTTTTGCGCGGCGATGGGCAGCGCCACCAGGCTTGAGTCCTCCGGCTCGCCGTAACGCAGGGCGATGTCCACCGGTTGCCGAAACAGATCGGCGATGCGGTCACCCAGCAGTAAGCGCACCGTGAGTTTCGGGTGCTCGCGCTGGAACTCGTCCAGCCACGGCAGCAGCAGGTTGCGACCGAAGTCCGACGGCGCCGAAAGCTGCAGCACGCCGCTGACCTGATCCTGACCGCTGGCCAACAAACGCCGGCCCTCGTCGAGGTTGCTCAGGGCCGCACGGGCGTACTCGAGAAAGCCTTCACCTTCAGCGGTCAGGCGCAGGCTGCGGGTCGAGCGGGCGAGCAAGCGGGCGCCGAGTTGCTGCTCGATGCGCTTCAAAGCCGCACTGGCCACCGCCGCCGACATGTCCATACCCCGAGCCGCAGCCGACAGACTGCCCAGGTCCGCCGCCCGAACAAACAACTGCAAGTCATCGAAACGCAGCATCCCACACCCGATTATCAAAAAAATATTGAAAGAGACTGCTCTTTTAACGGGTTTTATCTTCAGGAGAAATAGCCAATCATCTGCCCATCGAAATCACCCGCTCCGGAGTCGCCGATGTCCCAGCCCTTTACCGCTATCGCCACCCTCATCGCCAAGCCTGGCCAACAGGATGCCCTTGAGCAACACCTGCGGGCATTGGTGGAACCGACCCGAGCCGAGGCCGGTTGCGGGCAATATGACCTGCATCAGGACCTGGCCAATCCGCTGGCCTTCTACATGATCGAACAGTGGAGCAGCGACGAAGCCCTGCAAGCACATGACGATAGCGCGCACATCCAGAACTTTCGCGCCAAGGCTCCTGACTTTCTCGAGCACTTCGAACTCACGCGCCTGCGCTCCATCGCCTGATTCCTTCTTCTATAACTGTTGCGGAGCCCTACATGAAAGCCATCGCCTATTACGCGTCCCTGCCGATCAGCGACGAAAAATCCCTGCAAGACATCGAACTGCCTGAGCCGGTCGCCGGACCGCGAGATCTGTTGGTGGAGGTCAAAGCCATTTCGGTCAATCCGGTGGACACCAAGGTCCGTCAGAACGTCCAGCCCGAAGGCGGCGCAGCCAAGGTGCTGGGTTGGGATGTGGCCGGTGTGGTCAAGGCGGTCGGCAGCGAGGTGACACTGTTCAAGGCTGGCGACAACGTGTTCTACGCCGGGTCCATCGCCCGCGCTGGCGGCAACAGCGAACTGCATGTTGTCGATGAGCGGATTGTCGGCCACATGCCGAAAACCCTGGGTTTCGCCGAAGCGGCTGCCCTGCCGCTGACCGCGATCACCGCGTGGGAATTGCTCTTCGAACGCCTGCAGGTGCGCGAAGGTAAAACCGATGACGGCCAGAGTCTGCTGATCGTCGGCGCGGCCGGTGGCGTAGGTTCGATCCTCACGCAATTGGCCACGCAGCTCACTGGACTGAAAGTGATCGGCACCGCCTCACGCCCACAAACCCAGAGCTGGGTGAAGGACCTGGGCGCCCATCATGTGATCGACCATAGTCAGCCGCTGAGCGAAGCACTCAAACGTGCAGGCCTTGATCAGGTCACCCACGTCGCCAGCCTGACCCAGACCGATCATCACCTGGATCAATTGGTCGAGGCATTGGCACCGCAAGGCAAGCTGGCGCTGATCGATGACCCCAAATCCCTCGACGTGACCAAGCTCAAGCGCAAGAGCCTGTCGCTGCACTGGGAGTTCATGTACACCCGCTCGCTGTTTGAAACGGCGGACATGATAGAGCAGCACCATTTGCTCAACCGCGTGGCGCAGTTGATCGATGCCGGCACGCTGAAAACCACGGTTGGCGAGCATTTCGGCCGCATCAATGCGGCGAATCTGCGTCGTGCACATGCCCTGCTGGAGAGTGGAAAATCCAAGGGCAAGATCGTGCTTGAAGGGTTTTAAAACCCTGAAAAAAACATCGCAGGCCGTGCTAGAGCCTGCGATGTTTTTTGTTACAAACCGTCAGTCCGACAGTTTTCCCTTGTCACATTAGCGATCGTATTCAGGTCTACAATCGAATCTCCTGCGAGGCATCCTTCTACGAAACATCTTTTACTAGAGGAGTTCGACTATGAAGATCCTGATAAAAGAACTGGCAAAATCCCAGTGGCAAGTCCGCCTGGACCAGCATGCCGTAACGTTCCGTAGCGAAGCCGAAGCCTTGGCCTTCACGCGCATCCTTGAAGGGCGTATTCAGGCCCCTCACCAAATTCCAGTCCTTCACCCGCAGCGCGCTGCCGGCTGATACGCCGTCAGACCTGGGCGTTCGCCAGTGCCCGGGCATTTTGCAAGCGCCGGGTGAACATCGCCACGCTCACCACCAGAACGGCACACAGGCTGATGACCATAGCCATCGGCATGGCGCTGCCGTCGTGCAAAACACCCACCAGCGCGGCAGCACCGGCGGCCACGCTGAACTGCAGGCACCCGAGCATCGCCGAAGCGCTGCCTGCCCGAGCACCCTGGCCGTTCATGGCACAGGCCGATGCATTGGGAAGGATGCAGCCCAAGCTGGAAATGCAGACGAACAGCGGAATCAATAACGGCCACAGTTGCGCCGTGTGCAATGCGCTCACGCCCAGCAGGGCAAGGCCGGCACCCAGATAAACCCACACGGCACGCGCCAGCAGGAATGCCGGCCCGCGCTTGGCCAGCAAACGCGCGTTGACCTGCGCCACCAGAATGAAACCCGCCGCATTGGCACCGAAGAACCAGCCGAAGTGCTCGGCCGGCACGCCGTAGAGCTTGATGAGGACGAACGGTGAACCGGCGATGTAGGAAAACATTCCGGCGATAGCGATACCACCGGTCAGCGCGTGGCCGAGGTAAATCGGTTCCTTCACCAGTAGAGCGTATTGACGCAACGCCCCCGACAACGGTTGGCGCGGTACATGCGCAGGCATGCTTTCCGGCAAGCCGAGTGCCACGGCCAGACCCGCCAATGCGCTGAAACCGGTCAGCGCCAGAAAAATCGACTGCCAGCCTGTGGTATTGACCAACAGGCCGCCGAGCATCGGCGCCAGAATCGGCGCCAGGCCCATCACCAGCATCAGCTGTGAAAAGACTTTCGCTGAACCCACCGCGTCGCATTTGTCGCTGACGATCGCCCGGGAAATCACCATTCCCGCGCACCCGCCCAAGGCCTGGATGAAACGGGCACCGATCAGCCACTCCAGGTTCGGCGCATAGGCGCACGCCAGCGAAGCGGCCGTGAACAGCCCCACGCCAATGAGCAACGGAATGCGCCGCCCGAAACGATCCGCCACTGGCCCGTAGGCCAGTTGACCGATGGACAGGCCGAGGAAATACGCCGCCAATGTCAGCTGAACATGTTTTTCGTCCGTACCGAACGCGAGCGCCATGGCCGGGAACGCCGGCAGGTAGAAATCGATCGCCAGCGGACCGAAAGCGCTCAACGCGCCAAGAATCAGAATGGTACGGAAGTTCATCAGGCATCCAGGAGCATAGTCGGCAGCCCGACAGTCTAGCCGCGCATGGACGCCTTGAACATTACGATAGCTCGCTAACTATTAAAAAGGTCAAGCCAGCGTGACGCCATAGCCCTCTTCGCTGATGGCCTCGATCACCTGCTGCTCAGTCAGTGAACTCTCGACGCCCACTTCTCTGGCAGCCAGATCGACGCGCACGCTGGCCGCCGGGTCTTTGGCCTGAACGGCCTGAGTGATGGCTCTGACGCAGTGACCGCAGGACATACCTTCAACATTGAACACTTGCATGGAAAGACTCCCTTGATGAGGCTCTTGAATGAGGTTGAGTACAGTCTTGAGCTTGCCACCATGGCAAGGTCAAGTTCTGAAGTGATCTGCCGGGCTGGCAATCGGCGCCGCGCTCGGCCAAGCTGCGATCATCAATGACTCGATCTCAGGAGATTCAGCCATGCGCTGGTCAGTTTTCAGCCTGTTTGGCTTCCTCAGCCTTTTCGCCGCCATGCCGTCGGCCAGTGCCGCCGGGGAGGACTATGGCGTGCTGATCATTTCCCGCGAGCGGCTGGAAGTCGCGACCAGCTGCGAAATCGGCGTGTACATCCAGGACCAGTTGGCCGCGCGGCTGTTCCAGGAACAAAGCACCTCGTTCAATTTGCCGCCGGGCAATGTGTCCCTGCGCCTGAAACTGCTGCCGGGCCAGGTGCCGGGCTGCAACCCGGGCATGTTGGCGCCGGGCTCGCAGGACATCCAGCTCCGGGCGGGCGATGTGCTCAAGTACCGGATTGCGATGACGCAGGAAGGCATGTACCTGAAGCGCGCAGGCCTCGGCTACTGACACAAATCCCCCTGCTCGCTCCTGCAATCGGATTTTCGGTGAATTTCAGAATGGCGCTTGACCTTGCCAACATGGCAAGGTTGATCCTGTAGGCATCCACTACAGGGAGCACGACCGATGTCCGATTCCACAACGTTCGATCTGCCGATTGCCGGCATGACTTGCGCCAGTTGCGCCGGCCGTGTCGAGCGCGCCTTGAGCAAGGTCATCGGTGCCAGCGCCGTCAGCGTCAACCTCGCCACCGAACAGGCGCGGGTCCAGGCGCCGGCCGATAGCCTGCCGGCCTTGATGGATGCCGTGGCAAAGGCCGGTTACAGCGTGCCGCAGCAGACCCTTGAATTGAGTATCGACGGCATGACCTGCGCGTCCTGCGTCGGCCGCGTCGAGCGTGCGCTGAATAAAGTGCCGGGGGTGAAGAGCGTCAGCGTCAACCTGGCGAACGAACGCGCTCACCTTGAATTGCTCGGGCAGGTCGACCCGCAAACCTTGATCGCCGCCGTGACCAAGGCCGGCTACGCCGCCAGCGTCTGGGAAGCCGAACACCCGCAAACCGACAGTCAACAGACCCGCCTGCAACGCGAACGCTGGGCCTTGATCGCGGCCATTGCCCTCGCCTTTCCGCTGGTGCTGCCGATGCTGCTGCAACCGTTCGGTGTGCACTGGATGCTCCCGGCGTGGGCGCAATTTGCCTTGGCCACTCCAGTGCAATTCATCTTCGGCGCGCGGTTTTATGTGGCCGCGTGGAAAGCCGTGCGCGCCGGCGCCGGCAACATGGATTTGCTGGTCGCGCTCGGCACCAGCGCCGGTTATGGCTTGAGTGTCTACGAGTGGGCCACCGCTGCCGGACGCATGCCGCACCTGTATTTCGAAGCCTCGGCGGTCGTCATCGCGTTGGTGTTGCTCGGTAAATATCTGGAGAGCCGTGCCAAGCGCCAGACCGCCAGCGCCATCCGCGCCCTCGAAGCGCTGCGCCCGGAACGGGCGATTCAAGTGATAGACGGTCGTGAACAGGACGTCGCCATCAGCGCCCTGCGTCTCAATGATCAGGTGCTGGTCAAACCCGGCGAACGCTTCCCGGTGGACGGTGAAGTGATCGAGGGCCAGAGCCACGCCGATGAAGCGTTGATCAGCGGAGAAAGCCTGCCGGTGCCGAAACAACCCGGTGACAAAGTGACCGGCGGCGCGATCAATGGTGAAGGTAGGCTGTTGGTGCGCACCCAGGCACTTGGCGCTGAAACCGTGTTGGCACGCATCATTCGACTGGTGGAGGACGCTCAAGCCGCGAAAGCGCCGATCCAGAAACTGGTGGATAAAGTCAGCCAGATTTTCGTACCCGTGGTACTGCTGCTGGCCCTGGCGACACTGGTCGGCTGGTGGCTGTATGGCGCTGCGCTGGAAACCGCGCTGATCAACGCCGTGGCGGTGTTGGTGATCGCTTGTCCTTGTGCGCTGGGCCTGGCCACCCCCACGGCGATCATGGCCGGCACCGGGGTGGCGGCGCGTTACGGGATTCTGATCAAGGACGCCGAAGCGCTGGAGCGTGCCCATGAAGTCAGTTCGGTGGTGTTCGACAAAACCGGCACACTGACCTCGGGCACCCCGCGCATCGCGCACTTGAGTGCGCTCGACGGTGACGAAGCCACCCTGCTGCAACAGGCCGGCGCCCTGCAGCGGGGCAGCGAGCACCCTCTGGCCAAAGCGGTCCTGGACGCCTGCGCTGAGCGCGAGTTGCAGGTGGACGACGTCAGCGACAGCCAATCCCTGACCGGGCGTGGCATTGCCGGCACCCTTGAGGGACGGCGACTGGCGCTGGGCAACCGGCGTCTTCTGGAAGAAAGCGGCCTGAACGCCGGGACCTTGGCGGATTCCGCCACCGCGTGGGAAACCGAAGGCCGGACCTTGTCCTGGCTGATCGAGCAAAGCCCCGCGCCACGGGTACTGGGCCTGTTTGCCTTCGGTGACACGCTCAAGCCCGGTGCGTTGCAAGCGGTGCAGCAACTGAACGCACGGCACATCAGCAGCCATTTGCTGACTGGCGACAACCGCGGCAGTGCCAAAGTGGTCGCCGAGGCGCTGGGCATCCGTGACGTACACGCCGAAGTGTTGCCAGCGGACAAAGCCGCGACGGTGGCGGCACTGAAACGAACCGGGGTGGTGGCGATGGTCGGCGACGGCATCAACGACGCCCCGGCACTGGCTGCCGCCGACATCGGCATCGCCATGGGCGGCGGCACCGACGTGGCCATGCACGCAGCCGGCATCACCCTGATGCGCGGTGACCCGCGTCTGGTTCCCGCGGCGCTGGAGATCAGTCGCAAGACCTACGCGAAAATCCGCCAAAACCTGTTCTGGGCCTTTGTCTATAACCTGATCGGTATTCCGCTGGCCGCGTTCGGCTTCCTCAACCCGGTACTGGCCGGCGCGGCGATGGCCTTGTCGAGCGTCAGCGTGGTGAGCAATGCGTTACTGTTGAAAACCTGGAAACCCGAGGATCTGGAGGAAAACCGATGAACATCGGCCAAGCGGCCCGTCACAGCGGCCTGAGCGCGAAGATGATCCGTTATTACGAATCCATCGGTTTGCTCAAGGCGGCCAATCGCGCCGACAGCGGTTATCGAATCTACGGCGATCACGACTTGCATACCCTGGCCTTCATCAAGCGCTCGCGGGACCTGGGGTTTTCGCTGGAAGAAGTCGGCAAGCTGCTGACCCTCTGGCAGGACCGCCAGCGCGCCAGTGCCGATGTGAAGGCCCTGGCCCGGCAACATATAGATGAGCTGAACCAGAAGATCCGCGAGCTGGGGCAACTGCGCGATACGTTGCAGGATCTGGTTGAGCATTGCCAGGGGGATCATCGGCCGGATTGCCCGATTCTCAAGAACCTTGAGTCTGGGTGTTGTGCTCCTTCGACCAGTGCCTAACTCCTGTAGGAGCAAGCTTGCTCGCGATGGCGGTGCTCCTGACACTTTGATTTTGAATGTGCCGATGCTATCGCGAGCAAGCTTGCTCCTACAGAGGATTTGCATTGCACAACAAAAAACCCGGCCGAAGCCGGGTTTTTTTAGCCGATCACTGCATCCATGGCGGAGGCGGTTCTTCGGTTTTGTTGGCGGGCGCATCGTCAGCGGCACGGGCCGCTTGCTTGCGTTCTTCATCCAGGCGCGCAGCCTCGATCTCACGCATGATGCCGCCCACGTCGGCCAACTCTTCCGGTTCGTCGAATTCACCGGTCAGGACGCTGGCCGGGTGCAAGGTGCCGGCCTCGTACAAGGCCCACATTTCCTTGGCATAACGGGTCTTTTTCAACTCCGGCGCAAACCGCCCGAAGTACGACGCCATGTTGCCCACATCCCGCTCCAGCATGCTGAAGGCGTGGTTGTTGCCCGCGGCATCCACCGCTTGCGGCAAGTCGATGATCACCGGGCCGGTCGGCGTCAGCAGTACGTTGAACTCGGACAGGTCTCCGTGCACCAAACCGGTACACAACATCAGCACGATCTGCGAAATCAGAAACGCGTGATACTCGCGCGCCTGGTCCGGTTCCAGCACCACGTCGTTCAAACGCGGCGCGGCATCGCCGTACTCGTCAGCCACCAGCTCCATGAGCAGCACGCCTTCAAGGAAGTCATACGGCTTGGGCACTCGCACACCGGCACTGGCCAGACGGAACAGCGCCGCCACTTCGGCGTTCTGCCAGGCGTCTTCGGTTTCCTTGCGGCCAAACTTGGAACCCTTGGCCATGGCCCGGGCCTGGCGGCTGTTGCGAACCTTGCGACCTTCCTGATACTCGGCCGCCTGACGGAAACTGCGTTTATTCGCCTCCTTGTAGACCTTCGCGCAACGTAGCTGGTTGCCGCAGCGCACTACATAAACAGCTGCTTCTTTACCACTCATGAGTGGGCGCAGCACCTCGTCGACCAGACCGTCCTCGATCAGGGGTTCAATGCGTTTTGGAGTCTTCATCAGCTTTTATTGTGGGTCCTTTATTACCAAACACGCGAAAGTCATTCGTTATACGGCAATCCACTCACGGGGGGGAGGGGGTGCCGACCTATGAACACTGCCAGGAACAACAAGAAGCACACAATGTGCCGGATTCCTCACAAAAACCTGACGTCCTTCGTCGGGCGCCAACGATCATAGCCGAGCCTGCGTCACTTGTTCTGCAAGGCCTGCGAGGGCATTTGTGACAGAAGCTGACATCTCGCGCCCTGCACTGCGAAGGATTTTTCCTGGCAAGCCTCAATTTCCTCCGACAACAGCCGAAGTCCTAAGTGACAAAGTGATTTGTCCGACAATCGCTCCCCCAATAATAGCGATGCCGCACTCAAGGATCCGGGTTGACCAAGAACGTTTACGGCTGCCAAAAAACCGCGAGTCATCTGCACTGCGTGGGCCTACAAGAAAATCTGGAGCGCGGATGAACATCAAACAGAAGTTGACCTGGGCGTTTGCAATCATCGCCTGCTTGCCCGTGGTACTGGTCGCCACCCTCGTTGTGCTGAACTTGCGCAGTGATGCCAAGGACGGATTCGTCGACAGCAGCGGTCGTGAAATCCGTCAGGTCAGCAATGCCATGCAACTGTTTTTCGACGGCATCAGCCAGAACGTCGAGTACCTGGCCAAGCAACCGCTGATCACCAATTCCGACGACAGCCTCAAGACCTACATGAGCGCCAACGCCGCCAGCGTTCCTCAAGGTGAGGCGGACAAGAAACTCTTCAGCTTCCTGCAGGACCTGGGCAACGCTCACCCGTCCTATGCCTACGCGATACTCGGCACCGCCGCCGGCGGCTACGTGTCGTGGCCGGACGATGCCAAGCTGGCCAACTACGACCCGCGCCAGCGTCCGTGGTACAAGGCGGCCCAGGCCAAACCGGGCAAGCCGTTCCGTACCGAAGCCTATTACTGGGCCGAAAACGATACGTCCTACGTCAGCACCGTCCGCACCATCGACAACAAGCTGGGCACCAACGGCGGCGTGGTCAGTATCGACGTGTCGCTCAAACAGCTCACCGAACTGGTCAAACAGATCAAGCTCGGCGAAACCGGTTACCTGATGCTGCTGGAAAACAACGGCACCGTGCTGGTCGACCCGAAGCAACCGGAACACAACTTCAAGGCCCTGGGCAGCCTCGGCGAAGGTTATGCGCAACTGGCCAAGGCCGGCAAAGGCCTGGTTGAAGTCGAACTCAACGGCGAGCGCTACATGGCCAACGTCTGGCCGTCGGAGCAACTGGGCTGGACCTTCATCGGCCTGATCAAGCAAAGCGACGTGATGAGCACGGCGACCCAGTTGACCTGGTTGATCGCGATCATCGCCGCGGTATTAGCCGTCATCTTCGCCGTGGTCGGCGCCAGTTTCGCCAGCGTCATCGTGCGTCCGATCCGCAGCGTGGCGGATGGCCTGGAAGGCATCGCCCAGGGTGAAGGCGACCTGACGAAAAACCTGCAGATCCGTGGTAGCGACGAAACTGCGCAACTGGCCAGTTGGTTCAACCAGTTCCTTACCGCGATTCGCAACCTGATCCAGAGCATCGGCGGTGCCGCGACGAAGATTCTCGCCACGTCCAAAAGCTCGACCCAGGTATCCAGTGACATGGCCGAAGCCGCCGGTCGCCAGCGTGAGGCAGTGGACATGGTGTCCACGGCGTTCCACGAAATGGTCGCCACCGCCAACGAAGTGGCGCGTTCGTGCAGCCAGGCCGCCGAGTCCGCCGACAGCGGCCAGCGTCAGGCCCGCGAAGGCCAGCAACAGATCGACGCGGCGGTGAGCAGCGTCGATCGCCTGAGCCAGGAGATCGAACAATCCGCGCAATCGATGCAACAGCTTGAGCGCGACAGTAATGACATTCAGTCGATTCTCGGCACCATCCGCTCGATCGCCGAACAGACCAACCTGCTGGCGCTGAACGCGGCCATTGAAGCGGCGCGGGCCGGTGAGCAGGGTCGTGGTTTTGCGGTGGTGGCGGACGAAGTGCGGGCATTGGCCAAACGCACAGCTGATTCCACCGCGGAGATCGACGGGCTGCTGGGCAACCTGGCCAAGCGCACCAGCCAGGTGACACAGCAAATGCACGCGAGCCTGGAAGTGTCGCAACAGTCGGTGTCACGCATCGGCGAAGCCCGCAGCAGCTTCGGGCAGATCCGCGAGTCGGTGGATGTGATTCGCGACATGAACACGCAGATTGCAACGGCGGCGGAACAGCAGCATCAGGTCGCCGAAGACATCAACCGGCACATCAGCCAGATCCATGGCGATGCGCAGTTGGTGGCGGAGCTGGCGAACTCGGCGCGGCTGGATTCGCAAAGCCTGGCCGGGTTGTCGAATGAACTGGATGGCCTGGTGCGCCGCTTCCGCACCTGACCGGCGGACCGCTGCGCGGTCAATCGCTGGCAAGCCAGCTCCCACAGGTTATGCGTCGAGCCGAAATCATGCGGCACAGATCATTCTCTGTGGGAGCTGGCTTGCCAGCGATGGAGCCCTCACTGCCGGAACAATTCTCCCGGGGTAAACCCGAACAGACTTTTGAACGCCGCAATAAACGCCGAGGTCGAGTCATACCCACACGCCAGCGCGACATTGGTCACACTGTCGCCCTCCTCCAGCAAACTCAACGACGACAACAGGCGCGCGCGCTGGCGCCAGCCGCGGAAACTCAACCCGGTTTCCCGCTGAAACAAACGCATCAGGGTTTTCTCCGACGTTCCCAAACGTTCCGCCCACGCCTGCAATGTCACGTTACGCTCGGGACTTTCAATCAGCTCGTTGCATAGCCCCAGCAACCGTTCATGGCGGGGCAACGGCAGGGAAAACCCGACTTCCGGCAATGTCGCCAATTGATCCAGCAACACCCCCACCAGTCGCGCTTCCTGGCTGTCGCCTTGCGGATATTCCACCGGCATCGAACAAAAACTTTTGATCAACTCCCGCGCCAGCGGTGTCACTTCCAGCACCCGGCAACGCCCGTCGGCCCACTGGCAATCCTCACGTCGTACATACAGACTGCGCATCTCGGCGCGCATCGATGTCACCACCTGATGCTCAAGATCCGCCGGAATCCAGATCCCCCATTGTGGCGGCGCAAAAAAACTGCCCTCCGCCGTGTGCACGCCGAGAACGCCACTGATGGCGTAGGAAAACTGCACCCAATCGTGACGATGGGGCGGGGTCCAAGAACCGGCGTTCAGGCTTTCGACCCGGGCAAACAGTGGACGCGGCAAGACTGTAAGGGGCGGAATGGTTCGTTCGAGGGACATTTGTCCGTTAGTCGGCATTGACTGGCCTTGTGTTGCGAGACGGCTGGTGGGACCGACGTTAGGCCATGTCGCCCGTCTATTCAATCACCGCAATCTCTGTAGAAGCTGGCTTGCCAGCGATAGCGGTGTGCCAGGCAACAGGGATGTTGAATGGGCCGTCCCCATCGCTGGCAAGCCAGCCCCTACAGGATTCCATTCCGAATCAGAAATCAACGCTCGATAATGGCGGTCACGCCCTGCCCACCCGCCGCACAAATCGAGATCAGTCCCCGGCCTTTCCCGGCCGCATCCAGCAACTTCGCCAGGTTGGCAACGATCCGCCCACCCGTGGCAGCAAACGGATGCCCCGCTGCCAGTGAACTGCCTTTGACGTTAAGTCGGCTGCGGTCGATGGCGCCCAGCGCAGCGTCGAGTCCGAGGCGGGTTTTGCAGTACTCGGGATCTTCCCAGGCCTTCAAGGTGCACAGCACTTGCGCGGCGAACGCTTCGTGGATTTCGTAGTAGTCAAAGTCCTGCAAGCTCAGGCCATTGCGCGCCAGCAAACGCGGTACCGCGTAGACCGGCGCCATCAACAGACCTTCGGCACCGTTGACGAAATCCACCGCCGCCGCCTCGCCGTCACGCAGGTACGCCAGAATCGGCAAGCCGCGCTCATTGGCCCATTGCTCACTGCCCAGCAACACCAGAGACGCGCCATCGGTCAATGGTGTGGAGTTGCCCGCGGTCAGCGTGCCCTTGGCACTTTTTTCATAGGCCGGTTTAAGCGAGGCAAGCTTTTCCAGGGTCGAATCCGCACGCAGATTGTTGTCGCGGGTGAGGCCAAGGAACGGTGTCATCAGATCGTTGTGCCAGCCTTCGGCATAGGACGCCGCCAGTTTCTGATGACTTTCAAGGGCCAGTTGATCCTGTTCTTCGCGGGGAATGTTCCAGGTTTGCGCCATCAACTCGCAATGTTGCCCCATCGACAAACCGGTACGTGGCTCGCCGTTGCGCGGAAACTCGGGGATCAGATGGTGCGGCCGCAATTGCAGGAAGGTTTTCAGTTTGTCGCCGGTGCTCTTGGCGCGGTTGGCCTGCAGCAGGATTTGGCGCAGCCCTTCGCTGACGCTGATCGGCGCATCGGAGGTGGTGTCGACGCCCCCGGCGATGCCGCACTCGATCTGTCCCAGGGCAATCTTGTTCGCCACCAGCAACGCCGCTTCCAGCCCGGTGCCGCACGCCTGCTGGATGTCATAGGCCGGGGTGGCGGGAGACAGGCGCGAACCGAGTACGCATTCGCGGGTCAGGTTCATGTCTCGCGACAACTTGAGCACCGCGCCGGCGACCACTTCGCCGATGCGCTGACCGTGCAGGTTGTAGCGCTCGATCAAGCCTTCGAGCGCGGCGGTGAGCATCACCTGGTTACTGGCCGTGGCGTAAGGCCCGTTGGACCGGGCGAAAGGAATCCGGTTACCACCAATGATCGCGACGCGGCGCAGTTGAGTCATGAAAAGCTCCCAATAAACATCCAAAAGTTAGAGCGATCCCTGTAGGAGCGGGCTTGCCCGCGATGGCGGCAGCACATTCAGCATTGATGTGACCGTTAAATCGCTATCGCGGGCAAGCCCGCTCCTACAGGGGATGCATTGCCACAAAATCCGCTATTCAAACTACGCTGCTGTGATCAAGCGTAGGCCTTATCTCGTGGATCGAACGACTGATTGCCATTCGTGGTCCACACTTTGAACCCCAGCTTTCGGAGCGCGTTCCATGTCTGACCGCTATATCGACTTTGCCAATTCCTCCATCGGCCATCGTCTGGTCGGGGCCTTGGGCTTGCCTGCACCCACCCGGCTGGAACGCTGGCAAGCAGGCCGGCTGCGCCCGGTCGACGGTGCGCTGCTGATCGGTGGCGGGCCGTTGGCGGAGAAAGTCAGCGCCTTCGCCAATCGCCTGACCGATGCGATCTACGGCTACGGAACCGAACCTTCGATGGCGACGCAATGGATTCCCGGCCACGGCCCGAAACTCAAAGCGGTGGTGTTCGACGCCAGCGATCTGCTGCACACCGATCAGCTCAAACAGCTGCGCGAGTTCTTCCAGCCGCTGATGAAAAACCTCGATCACTGCGCGCATCTGGTGATTCTCGGTCGTGACCCGCAGACCCTGAGCGATCCGTTCGCCGCCAGCGCCCAACGCGCGCTCGAAGGTTTCAGTCGCTCACTGGCCAAGGAATTGCGCAGCGGCGGCACCTTGCAACTGATCCACGTCGGCGAAGGCGCCGAGGATCAACTCGAAGGTCCGCTGCGGTTTTTCCTCTCACCGAAAAGCGCGTTCGTCTCCGGGCAAGTGATCCGCCTGAACCCCTGCGACACACCCGTGACGGACTGGACGCGACCGCTGGCTGGACGCAAGGCACTGGTCACCGGCGCAGCGCGGGGCATCGGCGCATCCATTGCCGAGACGCTGGCCCGGGACGGTGCCGACGTCATCCTGCTTGACGTGCCACCGGCCAAAAATGATCTGGAAGCCCTCGCCGCACGCCTGGGTGGACGCAGCGTCACGCTGGACATCTGCGCTGAAGACGCTGCCGCGCAACTGGTTGAACAGTTGCCCGACGGCGTCGATATCGTGGTGCACAACGCCGGGATAACCCGCGACAAAACCCTGGCCAACATGACCCCGGAATTCTGGGACGCGGTGCTTGCGGTCAACCTCAACGCGCCACAAGTGTTGACCAAAGCCTTGCTCGACAATGGCACCTTGCGCGACAACGGTCGGGTGATTCTGCTGGCTTCGATCAGCGGCATCGCCGGCAATCGCGGGCAAACCAACTACGCCGCGAGCAAGGCTGGCCTTATCGGGCTGGCGCAAGCCTGGGCACCGCTGTTGCAGGCACGGGGCATCAGCATCAACGCGGTGGCGCCCGGTTTTATCGAAACCCAGATGACCGCCCACATCCCGTTCGGCCTGCGCGAGGCCGGGCGGCGCATGAGCTCTCTGGGCCAGGGCGGCTTGCCGCAAGACGTCGCCGAAGCGGTGGCCTGGCTGGCTCAACCGGGCACCGGCGCATTCACCGGGCAAGCCTTGCGGGTTTGCGGACAAAGTGTGTTGGGGGCTTAGGCATGACTATCGACTGGCACACCCTCAATCGCGAACCCAGCCTGCCGGGGCTGTATGCACACGCGGCAACGCGACGGAAAATCACCGGCACCACCCTGCCGACTTCGGGCTTGCGCTGCTGGGTGGATGTCGATGCGAAACGTCTGGCGGCCTATCGCAAGGTCTGCGGTTTTACCGACAACAGCCTGCTGCCTCCCACTTACCCACACATCCTCGCCTTCGCTTTGCAGATGCAACTGCTCACCGCCAAGGACTTTCCGTTCCCGCTGCTGGGGCTGATTCACCTGAGCAATCGCATTCGCGTGTTGCGTCCCATGGGCGGGGTGAATCGGGTGCGGGTCAGTGTGCATGTGCAAAACCTGCAACCTCACGCCAAGGGTGCGACGTTCGATCTGGTGACCACCCTGGATGATCAACTCGGGACTCTATGGGAAGCTGAAAGCCAGATGCTGTGCCGAGGGGTCAAGCTCGAAGGCGAGTCCGTGGAGGACTTACTCGCGTCGACGTTGACGCTCACGCAAGTGGCGCAATGGAAATCACCTGTGGATATCGGCCGGCAATACGCCAAGGTTTCCGGCGACTACAATCCGATTCACCTGAGCGCGGCCAGCGCCAAATTGTTCGGTTTCCCATCGGCCATCGCCCATGGGCTATGGAACAAGGCACGCACACTGGCCGCGTTGGCCGATCATCTGCCGGCGGCGAACATCGAGATCGCGGTGCAATTCAAAAAACCGGTACGCCTGCCCAGCGAAGTGGCGCTGCTGGCGAGCGCTGCGGGGTCCAGTGGTGAATTGCAGTTGATCGGCGCTGGAGATCTTGAACACATGGTCGGGCACTGGCGGCCGGTCGCCTGACAGATAAAAAATTGCAGCTTTCGGCGATACCTGCAGTGGAACGCATCCTCTGCAGGCGCTGCCGGAACATCGTTAATTGTGTATATATCACTTAAGTTTTCAGCGCCCCCGCCTCTGCCCTCTCCAACTACATCCTCGTTGATTTCAAAAGCATTTTTATCCGCGGCTATACCCAAGGTATTAGCCCTTAGGCAGCACGCGCGCGTGTTTATCAAACGGCTTAATACCAAGTGGAGAATGGTGTTGTAGAGCCCTTGCGATTGTTATGTGGACAACGGACGAAGGCATGGCCGGCGACAGAACCGGTCAGCCATCGAAGACAACGACGTTGTTACAGGTGCAAGGAATTTTACTTATGAAAACTCAAGTTTGGTGCAAATCAGCAACCGCATTGGCGCTCGTTCTATCCCTCGGCCTCGCCGGCTGCAGCAGCGGCGGTGGCGGTCATAAGAGCAGCTCCGACAGCGCCTCACCCGATGGCCAGACCGCTGCGGGCGCGGGTGGTGCAGCCGGTGGTTCAGACAGCACCGCTGGCACAGGCGGGACAGGCACCGGAGGTACCGGAGGCACGGGCGGTGGCGGCACCACTGACCCAACCAATCCAACCAACCCGACAGACCCGACAGACCCGACCAATCCGACCAATCCAACAGTCACGCCGCTGGTGACCACCACCCTGGTCAAGGATGTCGGCACCACCGTCGGTGGCGTCGGTGACGGTGTCGGGCAGATCGGCGATTCGCTGGGCTCGGTTCCGGTGGTCGGTGGTGTCGTGCAAAGCGTGGTGAACACCACCGGCAATGTGGTCAGCACACTGGGTGACGGCGTGGCCAATGGCTTGGGCCAACTGGGCACCGACCCGAACGGCCTGGGCGTTACCGCCTCATCGGTGGGTGGCGTGGTGCAGGATCTCGGTAACGGTGTTTCCGATGTCAGCGGCAAACTCGCGACCACCACCAGCAGCGTGCCGGTAGTGGGTGGCGTGGTGACCCGGGTGGCCCCGGTGCTCGATGGCGTCGGCGAAAAAGTCACCATGCTCGGCGACACCTTGAGCACCGCGACCACCAGCGGCCCGCTGGGCTCGGTGACCCAGGAAGTCGGCAACAAACTGGTGCCGGTGATCGCCATGGTCGAGAGCACCACCGACAAGGTCGGCGACGCCACCGGTTTGGGCGATCCGCTCAAGGGCATCGTTCAGAAAGTCGGCGACACCGTGGATGGCGTAGGTGACAAAGTTACCGATGCCGGCAATGGCAACCCACTGACCAACACCGTCGGTGGCGCGCTGAGCAACACTGGCACTACGGTTGGCAAAGTCGGAGGCCTGGTGGCCAACGGCAGCGGATCTGGCGGCAGCGGCGGCCTGGGTGGCACCGGCCTGCTGGAAACCGTCGGTGGCGCGGTGGTCAACGTCGGCAGCGGACTCAACATCGGCAATACCAACGGCGTGGTCAGCGCAGTCGGTGTGAACGGCGTTGCCGGCGGTAATCTGATCGCGTCGGTGGGAGGCGCACTGGGCGGTAGCGGTATCGCCAACACTGGCCCGACCGCAGCGCTTGCCAGCGTCGGCACCTTCGTCGGTGGTGCCGTTAATCCAGTCACTACTGGCGTGTCCGGGCTGACCCAAACCATCGGCAGCGCCACCGGCATCGGCGCTCCGGTCGCCAGCCTCACTGGCCAGGCAGGCGGCGCCGTCGCCAGCCTCGGCGGAGCGATTGCCGGCAGCACCGCCAACCCGGTTGTGACGGCAGTCGGCAACACGGTCACCACCGTGGGCGGCACCGTCGCGGCAGTCGGCGGGCTGGTCAACGGCGGCACCGGCACTGGCACCACAGGTGGCCTGGGCGGTGTGTTGGGTGGGCTGACCGGCGCACTGGGAGGAAACAATCGCTGAATTGCACCTGGCCGATTCGACGGCCTTACCTACAGCGCCTACGCTTGGTTGGAGGCGGAAGATTCTAATCAGTCTTCCGCCTTTTTCTTTGGATAACGGAGATCCTCGCCATACCGCGGATTGAACAGGGAGTGTCCTATGCGCATTGTTGCTTGCCTGCTGTTACTGCCCCTCAGCTGCACCGCCTTCGCCGATACCCTCCCCAGCTTTCTCAATAGCAACGACACCATCCGCAACCTGCCCGTACCGAACCTGCCCGCCGACGCTTACCGCCCGACGGCCGCGCCCCTGCAAGTGCCGGAACCCGGCGCCGCGCAAGCGCAGCCGTTGATGATGGGCACCAAAGTCAATCTCAAGACCGTGCAGATTGAAGGCGGGACCATCTACCCGCTCAGCGAACTGGCCGCGATCTACCAACCGCTGCTGGGCCACGAATCCAGCCTGGCCGACCTGATCGAAGCGACGCGCAATATCACCCGTCGCTATCAACAGGATGGCTACCTGCTGTCCTACGCGTTTCTGCCCCAGCAGACGTTCGATAACGGCGTGGCGCGGGTGGTCTTGGTGGAAGGCTATATCCGCAATTATCAACTGCAGGGCGACGTCGGTCGGGTCAAGGGCCTGCTCGACAAACTGGTGGCCAAACTCCAGGCCGAACGGCCACTGACCCGCAAGACCTTCGAACGCTACACCACGCTGATGAGCCGCATCCCCGGCGTGACCTTGCAAGCACAAGTACCACCACCGGGCACCACCGATGGCGCAACCGACCTCATCGCCCAGGCCAGCCGCAAACCCTTCACCAGCAGCCTGAGCACCACCGACGACAACCGCAACGGCACCCAGGCCCTGCTCGGCGTGAGCAGCAATTCACAAACCGCCATGGGTGAACAACTGAGCCTCAGCGGCCTGTTTCCCCCGGGGGATGACGATGAGCATTACTACCGTCTGGACTACAACCAGTTCCTCAATGCCGAAGGCACGCAACTGGCGCTATCCGCCTCACGCTACCGCGCCGACCCGGGCACGAATGTACAACTCGACAACGGCCTTGAGCTCAAACCCCATCGGGAAAACGACCGCTACTCGATCGGCTTCAACCATCCGGTCATCGCCTCGCCCAACGAACTGCTCAGCGCCGGCGCGCGCTTATACGCCGTCAACGACAAGACCCGCTACAAAGTGGTGGGCTTCCCGCTGAGCGTCGAAGAACGCACCGACATCCGCGCCCTGGCGTTCGAAAGCGACTGGCGCAAAGCCGATGCGCAACAACTGCGCATCCTCAGTGGCGGGCTGTATCAGGGCCTCGACAGCATGGGCGCCGAAACCAACAACAGCGCTCTGGACCTGGACTTCTTCCGGCTGCGTTTGTCGGGGGTGCAAAGCGATAAATTCTTCGACAACTGGCAAGGCGTGGTATCGGCCGCGCTGTACTGGAGCGACGACACCCTGCCCGACAGCGAACGCGCCGTGTTCGGCGGACAAAACTTCGGCCGCGGCTACCCCGACGACCAGGCTTCAGGTGACAAGGGCTGGGGGGTGGCTTACGAAGTGAACTACAGCTTCAACCGCGACTGGAAATGGCTCAGGGTCCTACAACCCTATGTGGTCCTGGACCGGGCCAAAACCTGGTTCAACGAACTGCCGGTCAAAGGTAATGACATGTCATCGGCGGCGGTGGGATTAAGGTTTGGCGATGCCAGGTACTACAACATTGCACTGGAAGCAGCCAAACCCATGTCCGATGAAGCGCTGGACACCTTCAATCGCAAGCCGCGGTACAGCATTAGTTTCAGTTATCAGTTGTAGGGTGGATGGGGTGTATCCGGGAGGGATTGGTTGGTTGTCAGGACGCCATCGCCAGCAGTCTGGCTCCCACAGTTGGAATGGGTGCATGTGGAGAGATTGGTTGGATGCTCGGACGCCATCGCCAGCAAGCCGGCTCCTACAGATTCCTGGGCGTATCTACGAGAAACTGGTCGGCAATCAGGCCGCCATCCAGCAAGCCGGTTCCGAGCACACCCACGCTCTTCACCACTCCAAAGGCCGAGCGTTAGCTCGCCTGCCGATCTTGATCCACCCGCCCCCTCGGCAGGCTGAGTGGAGGCGTTTATCCGGGGGGTGGGCGCGCAGCGCCGTGCGGCGAAGCCGCACACATCGAGAGGAGGTCGTCGCGAAGCAGACCGGAGGCGATGCCCCCGGATGAATGCCGGAGCGAAGGAACACCGAGCCTAAGCGAGGGGCCGTACGAAAGGGGCGAGACTTTTTGGTTCCTTTTGTGGCGTTTGACAAAAGGGACTCGCCGTAAGGGCGAAACCATAAGCCGCCTTTACCGCAGCAACGGATATGTACTCAATCAACCAAGAGCCTGGTCGGCCCAGAGGCCGCCAAGGCCAAAACCGCAATCACCCCTTGACCAAATAAACCTGCGGCAAAGGAAAAAGATTATTCAACGTCTCCAACAACCTCACGTGATAAATCGGCTTGCGAAACAAATCCAGCACCTGCAACCGCAACATATCACTGACATCGTCCATATCCGCATGCCCCGACATCACAATCACCGGCAAATGCTGACGCGACGTATGCTCTCGCAGCCGCTTGATCAACGACATGCCACTCTCCTCCGGCATGCGCAGATCCGTGATGACCAGCGCAATATCCGGATGCCGCGTCAGGTGTTGCAGCGCCAGCTTGACCGATGTCGCCGTGAAGCAATTGAACCCCTCGCCCTCCAGCAGTTCCGCCAACTCAAGCACTGCGTCCTCCTCGTCATCGACCAGAAGAAGTTGTTGGCGTGACTGTCCTGGAGCACTCATGGGCAACACCTGAAATGGATTAAGCACGGACATCGGAACCCGCCTTCAGCAATGCAAAATTGCCGAAACGAACTCGCGTAATCACTCACAAGGCGTCTTTGATTTTTCCGAACACCGATGTGATTTCAGTGCCGATGTCGCCACTAAGTCCGGCGATAACCACCGCGACCATGGCGGCCACAATCGCATACTCAATACCCGAGGCGCCCTCAGTATCCTTGGCCAGACCTTTGTAAAAAGCGACTTCGGATTTGACCTTCTGAATCAGCTTGGCAAAAGACATGACAGTTCTCCCAGAGACCACGGGTGTTGCACGGTCGCAACATGATTCCCCTATGCCAGCACCAGCATTGTCGGCATTCCGGGTACCAACAACTGTAAAAACGCATTAATACGAAAGTATTAGTCGTTTCGTTGACGTCAAAAAACCTTGCATTTCATCGTAATGTTTTACTTTCAATGGATTTTTCGCTCTGGGTAATGGCGTTTTGCTCTAGCTGGACTACGGTCAAATAGCGAAATAGTTTTATGTTCATAGCTGCCTGATTGCGAAGTTTTCTCGTTGATATACAACGAGTCTTTGAGCAGCAGGAAAGGGAGAGCCGTCATGAACAGCCGTGTCATCCTGGGTCTTGCCGGATTGTCTCTGGTGGGTGCTGTCATTGCCGGGTATTGGGGTTTCACACTGACCCGCCAACCCGTCGCCGCACCCGTTGCGCAAACCGGGAGCGTTACGCCCACTTCCAGCGTTCAACCACCCGTGCCCCTCGAAGAAGACACCACCCGCAAACCGGTCGTGGTGCTGCAGCGGGACGTCGCGCCATATGTGCAAATCACCGCCGCCGACGTGGCCCTGGAAAAACTCCTCACCGTCCCGGCAGGCAGCCTGACCCGCCTCGATCAGGCCATCGGCCGCGCGCCGTGGCGCGCCCTCAGCGCCGGCAGCTGGCTCAGTGACGAAAGCTTTGACGCCGGCAGCAAACTGGCGCGGATGATTCGCCCCGACGAACGCGCCCTGGCCGTCGCCGTGGATGAAGTGATCAATGCCGGCGGGCAACTGACACCGGGCGACTATGTCGATGTGCTGCTGTTTTTGCGCATGGACACCAACAACCTGCAGCCCTCGGCGCAACTCGTGGTGCCTGCCTTGCGTGTGCTGGGGGTGGGCGAACAGATGGGTTTGACCAATGACGGGCAACCCGCCAGCCCGACGCACAACAGCGATGAAAAAACTCGCCAGGAACAGCGCGCCAGCGCCCGCACCGTCCTGCTCGCGGTGCCCGAACAACTCATGAGTCGGCTGATGCTCGCCGCGCAGGCCGGGGTATTGCGCCTGGCCGTGCGCAGCGCAGATGAAAAACGCTTGTCGCGCTACTGGGCCGGAGAGAGCGAATCACCGGCCAATATCGCCAACGCCAATCGCGAACTGGTGCAGTTCAACCAACTGGCCATGACAGCACCGCCCAAACCGATCACCAGCAGTGGCGCAGCCGCACCACGCAAGTCCGGTGTGGAAGTGATCCGCGGTAACGAAATCACTCAACAGACCCCCTGAATCGAGCAAGGACGCACTTTTAATGCGCAGACATTTTACGCCGTTGTTCAACGGCTTGATCTGGGCCACCTTACTGAGCGGCTTGCCGCTGGCGTCGGTCAACGCTGCAACCGGCAATTGCGCTTCGCTCGGCCCTTTGCCGGCCGCACTGGAAGTTGGCGAAGGGCAGCAACAGGAATTGCAATCGCCCGTGGCCATTACCCGGATCGCCGTCGGGGACCCGAAAATCGCCGACGTACGGGTCAATGGCAATCAGGCGTTCCTGCTAACCGGCGTCGCCTCCGGCACGACCAGCCTGATGGTCTGGACAGCCTGTGCCAGCGCACCGCGCCAAAGCATGGTGTTCGTCCAGGGGCGCGCGACGACGGCCATGACCTCCGCACGACAACTACCGTCCGCTGACCCCTCGCTGCCATCGCAGGTACAAACCGACATTCGCTTCGTAGAAGTCAGCCGCACCAAACTCAAGGAAGCCGCCACTTCGATCTACGGCAAATCCTCGAACTTCCTGTTCGGCTCCCCGGGCACAGTGCCGAACACGGCGGTGACACCACGGGTCTTCCCGCTGCGCAACCTCGACCCGCGCATTGCCGTGCCGAGCATTCCGCTGGCCAACGACATGTTCAACATCGTCGCCGGTGGCGGTAACTTCCTCGCGATCATCAACGCCATGGAGGGCAGTGGCTTCGCCTACACCCTGGCCCGGCCAAGCCTGGTTGCGCTCAGCGGACAGAGCGCCAGCTTCCTGGCGGGTGGTGAAATTCCGATCCCGATTCCCAGCGCCAACAGCGACAGCTACTCCATCGAATACAAGGAGTTCGGCATCCGCCTGACGCTCACGCCGACCGTGATCGGGAACGACCAGATTGCACTCAAGGTCGCTCCCGAAGTCAGTGAACTTGACTACAACAACGCCGTGACCATCGGCGGCACCACGGTGCCGGCCTTCACCATTCGTCGCACCGACACCAGCATCTCCCTGGCCGACGGTGAGAGTTTCGTCATCAGCGGCTTGATCAGCACGCAAAACACCTCGCAGGTAAACAAGTTTCCGGGGCTGGGCGACATTCCGATCCTCGGCGCGTTCTTTCGCAGTTCCTCGATCAATCGCGAAGAACGGGAATTGCTGATGATCGTCACCCCGCATCTGGTACAGCCGTTGGCCGTGAATGCACAGCTGCCGTCGCTGCCCGGCGAAAAACTGCGCAACTACGATCCGAATTGGTATCGCCTGTACTTCCTTGAAAACGGCGACTTCGATAAACGCAGCGGGTTATCGCAATGAGCCAGAACCTCAGTCAGACCTTTCTTGCGATCACGCGCAACAGCACCGATCTGGAGTGGCTGCAGGGCGCCCTCGCCCCGTTGGGCCAGGTCGTCAGTGCCGGTGCCGGCAGCCTCGACGAATTGCTGGCGCTGGTGGATGTGACCTGCGCCAACCTGGTGTTCGTCGGCCTTGACCGTGAACACCTGGTCGCGCAGTGCGCATTGATCGAAGGTGCGCTGGAAGCCAAACCGATGTTGGCCATCGTCGCGCTGGGCGATGGCATGGACAATCAACTGGTACTCAACGCCATGCGCGCCGGCGCCCGGGATTTTGTCGCTTATGGTTCACGCTCCAGTGAAGTCGCCGGGCTGGTCAGGCGCCTGAGCAAGCGCCTGCCCGCCGTGGCGCCGAGCAACCACCTGGGCGGCCTGACCGTGTTGTACGGCGTACAGAGCAATGCCGACGGTGCGCTGCTGGCCAACCATATGGCGCAAGTGGTGCAGAAGAGCGGCCAGCAAACGCTGCTGCTCGACCTTGGACTGCCTCGCGGCGACAGTCTGGCCTTGCTCGGCCTGGAGAGTTCGTTTCATTTCGGTGATGCCTTGCGCCATGTCCGCCGCCTCGATGCGACGCTGATCGACAGCGCCTTCACCCGCTGCGAAGTCGGGTTGAGTATCCTCGCCTACGCCAGCAACGATGAACCGCTGGAACACACCAGCGCCGCCGAGTTGTACATGCTGCTCAGCGCCTTGCGCCAACACTTCCAGCACATCGTGGTGAACCTCACCGGCCAGCCCGACAGTGAAGCCCTGCGCACCTTCGTCAGCCACTGCGACAAGCTGTTGTGGTACACCGATCAGAACGTGCTCGACTGCCGCCGCAACCTGGCGGTGCTCAACCTGTGGCGTGAAAAAGGCATGAAGCTCGATCACGCCCGGCTGCTGGTCGATCGTTACTTGCGCACCGTGGCGCCGGACTCGGAAGCCCTGGGCAAAAGCTTCGGCATGGAAATCATCGCCACCCTCGCCTACAGCCCCGAGGTGCGCCTGAACGCCAAGAACCAGGGCGTGACCCTGTTCGAACTGGCGCCGCGAGAAGTCCTCACCCAAAGCCTGCGCGCCCTCGGTGAGCGCTTGGCCAAACGCTCCGAAAGCCTGGCCAAACCCAAGTCCTGGTTCAGTCGCTTGAGAGGTGCGCAATGAACGCAGAGAAACTGTTCGGCGCCAGCCCGCGCGCGGTGACCGGCAATACCGATCACGAAGGCCTGAAACTGGTGCTGCACCGCTACATCATCGATGCCATCGAAGAGTCGGGCAAAAACCTGCTGGAAGGTTCGCGCCAAGTGCTGTCGCAGTTCGTCATCGACAAAGTCGCCGAGTACATCGCGCGCCTGCACCTGGCGATTTCCCGCTACGAGATGGAGCGTCTGGCCGAAGAAATCGTCGACGAGCTCACCGGTTTCGGTCCGCTGGAAGTGCTGCTGCGCGATTCGGCGGTGACCGAAATCCTGGTCAACGGCCCCCACCGGGTGTTCATCGAGCGTGACGGCGTGCTGCACCAGAGCGACTTGCGTTTCATCGATGCGCACCACGTCGAGCGTGTCATCCAGCGCATTCTTGCGCCACTGGGGCGCAGGCTCGATGAGTCATCACCGATGGTCGATGCGCGCCTGCCGGACGGCAGCCGGGTCAATGCGATCATTCCCCCGATTGCGCTGGACGGTCCTTGCCTGTCGATTCGAAAATTCCGCCAGGACATGCTCAAGAGCACCGACCTGATGGCCATGCAAACCATCGATCAGTCGATTTACGAGTTCCTCCAAGAGGCCGTGGGCAAGCGCTGCAATATTTTGATCAGCGGCGGCACCGGCACCGGCAAGACCACATTGCTGAACATTCTCAGCCAGTTGATCAACCCTCATGAACGCCTGGTCACCATCGAAGACGTCGCCGAACTGCAACTGGGCCACCCGCACGTGGTGCGCCTGGAAACCCGTCCGCCGAATGCCGAAGGCCATGGCGAAGTGAAGGCCAGCGACCTGATCCGCAACGCCCTGCGGATGCGCCCGGACCGGATCATCCTCGGCGAGATCCGCGGTGTCGAAGTGGTCGATGTGCTGACCGCGATGAACACCGGCCACGACGGCTCGATGAGTACCGTCCACGCCAACAATGCCCAGGATGCCTTGCTGCGTCTGGAAACCCTGGTCGGCCTGACGGGGCGCAGCATCGCCGAACGGACCTTGCGCCAGATGATCTGCGCAGCGCTCGACGTGGTGATTCAGTTGACACGCATGCCCGACGGCCGTCGCTGCGTCAGCGAAGTGGTGGAGGTGATCGGCATCCGCGAAGACGTGTACGTGACCAACACGCTGTTCCGCCTCGACCGACGCAACGGCTTCGGTTTTCTGCGCGAGGCGATCAACCCTGCCGGTGACAAACTGCGTCGCGAGTCGGCGTTTTCCCCTACGGCGTACTGAAGGCCACGGCATGCTCAAACCGCTGCTGCTCATCCTCGTTTGCCTGGTCTTGCTCGGACTGTCGGCGCGCCTCCTTTATCGCGGCTTGCGTCAGCCCGGCACCCAGCGCGTGCTGGAGCGCCTGAGTCAGGGGCAACCGGAACGGGTTGTGCAGAAAACCTCATGGACGGCGCTGGAGCGGGCCTTTTTGCGCGCCGGCCTGGGGCGGCCGACTGAACGGATTGGACAGTGGCTGGCGCTCTGGGGGCTGCTGGCTTTAATCGGTGTAGTGGCGGGCGGCTGGATCGGTTTGCTGCTGGCGTCGTTGCTGCCGCCCCTGCTGCTGAGGGTGTTTGTTCAATGGCGTTATCAACGCCGGCTCAAGCGCATGATCGAACAGCTGCCGCCACTGCTCGATCACACGGTGCGCAGCCTGAAATCCGGACGCACCCTCGCCGACGCCGTGCTGGGTGCGATCAATGCCGCCGAAGATCCGCTGAAAAATGCCTTGGGGCGGGTGCAGCGCAACGTGCAGTTGGGCGTCAGCCTGCCCGACGCCACCTCGGACTTCGCCGAGCTCTACGACAAAGATGAACTGCGTCTGTTTGCCCTCGGGCTGAAGGTCAACCATCGCTACGGCGGCAATGCCAGCGAGCTGCTGGAGAACCTGATCAAGATGATCCGCGAACGCGAGCAGGCGGCGCGCCAACTGAGCGCCATGACCGGCGAAACCCGCGTCACGGCGGTGGTTCTGGCGGCGATGCCGGTGGCACTCGCCGGTTACTTCCTGATCTCCAATCCCACGTACCTGCTGGCCATGTGGAACGACGGCTCGGGGCAAACGATGCTGATCGCCGCGCTGGGCTTTCAGGTGTTCGGCTGTGTGGCGCTGTGGCGGATGTTGCGAAGCCTATGAACCCGTCAATGCTGCTGAGCTCGCTGCTGTTTCTGTTGGCATCGCTGATGCTGTTCAGTGTCGTGCTGGAACTGCGTCGGCGTGCTCGCCAGGTGGTGCAAAGGCTGGATGGCAAGCCCCCGGTCGACAACCGCCTCAGCCAATGGCTGCAGGCGCTGGGCAGCAGCCGCGTCGGCCAGCAATCGGTCAGCCTCGATAACGAAACCCAAACACTGCTCAACGCCCTCGGCTGGCGAACCGCACGCAAACGCGCGATCTTCGCCGCGTGCCAGGTGGGTGTGCCGGTGCTGGCACTGGCCCTGAGTGCGCTGGTCCAGGGGCTGTTCTTCCCGCAAGTGGCCAACCCGTGGATCGTCCCGGCGTTCGCCCTCGGCATCGGTTATCTGTTGCCCAAACGCCTGCTCGCCGCCGCCGCCCACCATCGGCAGAAAAAACTGGCGATCGAGATTTCCACCTTCATTCCGCTGCTGCGCATTCTGTTTGAGTCGGGCATGGCCGTGGAGCAATCGCTGCGCGTCCTGAGCAATGAAGGCAAGCAACTGCTGCCGATCCTGACCCATGAACTGCGCCTGGTCTTGACCCGCGTCGACTCTGGTCTGGAACTGGCCGAGGAACTGAACAAGGCCTCGCGCCTGCTCGCGGTGGACGAGTTCACCGACACCTGCGTGATCCTGCAACAGCTGATTCATCAGGGTGGCGGCGCGATGAAATCGCTGCTGGCGCTCAAGCTGCTGCTCGATGACCGGCGCCTGACGCGCCTGCAGGAATACATTTCCAAGATGTCCGCCAAAATGTCCGTCGTGATGATGCTGTTCCTCTTCCCGGCGTTATTGATCGTCCTGGCCGGCCCGGGGCTCACTGCCCTGGCCCGGGCTTTTGCTTCGTAGAGGGATCGTGATGAAAGCAATGATTGCCGGTTTGAGTCTGCTGTTGCTCAGCGGTTGCGCGAGCACCGGTCAAACACCCTGGAGCGCGCTGACCGACTCCGCCAGTTGTGGCAAGCTGAGCTCCGATCAACAGCTGTCGCTGAACCTGGCCGATGACATGGCCAAGGAAGGCAAACTGCACGCCAGCCTGGCCAACCTGCAAAGCCTGCCGGACAACCTCGCCGACGTGCGCCTGCGCAAAGCCAAGGTCTATCGATTACTCGGCCGCAGCGAAGCCGAGCCACTGTACCGTAGCCTGCTCGGCAGCTGCCTGGCCGCCGAAGCCGAACACGGCCTGGGCCAACTCGCCGCCGCCCGGGGCGACAACGGCCTGGCGCAGGCGCACTTGCAACGGGCCTCGCGACTGGCCCCCACCGACGAAAAAATCCGCAATGACCTGGGCGTGGTGTACCTCAACCAACTGCGGGTGGAAGACGCCCGATTCGAATTCCTCACCGCCATGGAGCTCAAGCAGGCCGACACCCTGGCCGCGCAGAATCTGGTGGCGCTGCTGATCTACCAGGATGACTGGAGTCGCGCCGCCGAACTGGTCAGCCGCCTCGGCCTGAGCCCGGCCCAGGTCACCGAGGCCCAGGCCCGCGCGGAAAAACTCAAGACCCCAGCCAAACCCGCCTCGACCGCCGCCGCGCAAGTCGCTGCTGTCACCCCTCCGACCCTTCAGTAGGGAGAACCACGGATGAAACCCGCCACCCTCTGCTGCCTCGGCCTCCTGGCCTTGCCCTTCACCACCCACGCCATCGACCCCGGCCCGGCCTCACCGCAACAACAGGAAACCGAAGGCTGGCTGCAACTGCAAAGCAGCAACGCGGCCGCCTCACAAAAAAAACAGACGGCCACCGCGACTGAACGGGAACTGAGCATGCAACGCTGGCTCAAGAGCTATCAGCATGAGATTCCGGAGTTCTTTGATCAGGATGCCGGGGGGGCGGTGGACAGTGGGTCGGGGCAATAGACCGGGATGGCGGTGCCAGGCAGGCCGCCATCGCCGGCAAGCCGGCTCCTACAGGGATTGGTGGTGTGTGCGGAATTTGTGGGCGGCAGGAATTATCGTGTGAGCCAGCCTGCTGGCGATGAGCGCGGCACATCCAATAGAGATGTTGGCTGTCGGTGCGCCATCGCCAGCAAGCCGGCTCCTACAGTTGATCTGTGTACAAACAAGAAATCAGTGCGCCGTAACCCTCTGCCGCATCCCCGAATTACTAGGCGACAACGCCAACGCAAGCTGCGTCCGATTATGCATATGCGTCAACCGCAAAACCTGCGACACATACAACTTCACCGTGTTCTCGGTAATGCCCAGCTCACAGGCAATCTGATAATTGGTCTGCCCCTTGCCCACCAGCCGCGCCACATCCAGCTGGCGAGGCGACAGCTGATTGAAAATCGCCGGGATCTCCACCCGATCGGCCTCACTGACCGCGCCATCTTCCGAATCCACAGTGCCCGACACAAACGGGGCACGCCGAACCCGGTCGAGGTCCTGATACAGGTCATCGATCGATTCAGACAGGTATTGCAACTTCTGATTCAGATGCCCCAGTTGCAACGTCTTGTGCCGCTCCTGCAAGGCCACTTCCTGACGCCGCAAGCCTTCGAGCAACTCGTCCAGGTCAATCGGCTTCTGGTAGTAATCGGCAATCCCGGCGCGCAGCGCCTTGATCACATCCTGCTTGTCCGCACGCCCGGTGAGCATGATTGCTTCGAACGCACGGTGCTTGCCGGACAGGCGTTGCAGCTCCTGAACCAGTTGAATCCCGTCGAGTCCGGGCATCTGCAAGTCGCAGAGCACCAAACCGATGTCGGTGTCTTCATTGAAACGTTCGATGGCTTCATGACCGGAGTCACATGGAACACAGCGGTAACCGCTTTTCTCCAGAAATTCGCAGAGTTCTTCAACGATCAATGGCTCATCGTCGACCACAAGGACTTTTACTGCCGAGGTACGCTTGTTCACGTGCAACTCCCTGCAAGGTCAAGACTGACCATTCCTGTACCCACAGCCAATGGCTGTACAACTGTTAGTAGTATGAAAGTAGCTGTACTTTTCGACTCTGTACAAATCCGCACGTCTAGCGGAGCCAGGCAAATGTGAGCAATAACCCCACCAACAGAAAGGGCGCGAAGGGTTGTTTTTTTGACATTCCGGGTTGCAGATAAAGCAGACGATCTCTAAGCCCTTGACCGATATGAAGCCAGACTCTTGGCGCCAGCAGCAGCCAACACACACTGGCCAACCCTGCGCCGATAAATACGCCCAATACATGCCGACCGTCGGTCGCGAGCCCCAACGCAATCATGAGTTTCACGTCACCGCCACCGAGCCTTCGCAGCGCGTAACCGGGTAGCGTGAATGCCAGCGCGAGCAACGCCGCCCAGCCGCCCTGCTCCGCGGGCGCGCCCAGCCAGGTGCTGCCGCTCCACAGCAAATACGCCAATGCGAATGCCCCTGCGCCCACGGTCAATCCATTGGCGATGTGTCGTTGTCGTGCATCCTGCGCTGCGCATAGCGTCAGCCAGATCAGTAAGACAATGCTCTGCATCCGGTAAAAAACGTCCGTTTTGGCTGAATGATTCTATGCTGACATTACCTCGTGATGGTCAGGGTAGACGCACTCATGAAAACCAGCCTCCCCCGCAAACAAAAAGGCGCCGCCGCGATTGAATTTGCCTTGGTGTTCGTCATCTTTTTCGCGGTGTTCTACGGAATTGTCACGTACAGCCTGCCGCTGTTGCTGATGCAGTCGTTCAACCAGTCGACCGCCGAAGCCATACGCCGCAGCGTGGCGCTGGACCCGAACACGCCCGGTTATGAAGCGGCACTCAAAACCGTCGTCAAAGAGGAACTGACCCGGCAACTGGCGTGGATTCCTGCCGGGCTGAACTTCAATGTCGATACAGATGCCACCACCACCTACACGGCTGGCGTGCTGCAGGTCAGCATCAATTACCCCACCAACAAATTGAGTGCGGTCATTCCGTTTCTGACGCTGCCCGGGATCGGTAAAGTGCCTGATTTGCCAGCGACGCTCACTGCCAGTTCGAGCCTGCAATTTTGAGTGCCGGCGACAAACTTTTCGGGCGTCTGCTCAATCGCCATCCGCCAGTGCCTCAGCCGCTCCCGGAGCCGCTGAGCGTGCACGGCATCGGCCTGCAGATGCATCTGGATGCCGAAGGGCGCGTGTTGAATTTGACCGGCTCGTTACGGCATGCGCTGGCGCAGCAGACGCCCACCGCGCGCGCGCCGCACCTGCTCGATTTTCTGTTGCCCCATTGCAGCCTGGTGGTCGAGGGCGTGCCTGCTGATTGGCAGGGGCAGAACCTGGATCTGGATTTTTACAGCCTCAGCGGCCAACCGCTGCACCTGCGCGGCTGGATTCAGCCCCAGGCCGACGCCTGGCTCCTGCAATTGCTGGACATCGGTGACCTGCTGGTTGACCGCCGTCAATCGCGTTTGCGCGAGCAATGCCAGTTGCTCGCGGTGCAAATCGGCGAGCAATTGCGCCTGTGTAGCCTGTCGCGTTTACCCGATGTACTGACCGATCACCTGCAAAGCCTGGCCCAGCGTTTTCACATCCCGTGCATCGCCCTGGCGTTGCTCGATGAAGATGAACAGGGCTGGCAGATCCATCAGCACTATGCAGCGTTCGACGCGCCCCGCCTGTGGCAAAACGCTCAGCGCCTGGGCACCGGCCTCGATAGCCTGAACGGCTCCACGCCTCAAGCGCTGATCCCTATTGAACACCCTCGCCTGCAAAGCATCTTTGGCAATGCCGAGGGTTTCGCCGTGCCTTATCACGATGCCCAAGGCGTGGTCGCCTGGCTGCTGTGCGGCTGCTACGCGGTGCAACAACGGGCGCCGGACGTCGGCGAGCGCGACTGGTTGCAGTTTGCCGCGGCCCTCGCCAGCCCCTTGCTGGAGCGCCTGCGCGAGCACCGCCATCATCTGCAACTGGAGCGTCTGGAATCGCTGCAAGCCCTGCTCGGCACGGGTTGGTGGGAGATGTTCAGCGACACCGCTCAGGTGCAGTTGGCCCCCTCCCTGGCCAGCGCCCTGAATCTTGTCGATACACGCTTGCCGTTGCACGACTGGCTTGATCAAGTGCATCCCGCCGACCGTGAAGAATTGCGCAGTCGCCTGCAAGCGTTGCAGGACGAAAGCCTCCCTCTGTTGCTGTGCGTGCGCCTGTATCGCCCCGATGCGGCGACCACCCCGGTCTGGTATCGCCTGCAAGGCCAGGCGCTGGGTGTCGGCAAAAATCGTCGCCTCGTAGGGTTCATGCTCGACATCAGCGATATCAAGAACCAGGAGCAACAAGCGGCAACCGCTCATGCGCGGCTGGACAATCTGATCGCCAGTTCCCCGGCCGTGATTTACGTGCAGCAGTATGTCGAAGGCGCGCTGCAACCGACTTTCTACAGTGACAGCCTGCTGCCGCTGCTCGGCTGGGCGCTCGCCGATTGTGCCGGCGCCGCGCTGGTGGACAAGGTGCATCCCGAAGACCGTGACCGCTATTTCGAACGTAGCCGTTTGCTGTTGCGCGAAGGGTCGGTGCGCGTCCGTTATCGGTTGCGCGACCATCGTGGTGATTACCACTGGATCCTCGACGAAGCCAAGCTGCTGCGTGATGACCTGGGCCTGCCGGTGGAGGCCGTCGGCCTGTGGCTGGACGTCACCGAAGTCACCCTGGCCACCGAGCAAATCAAACAGAGCGAAGAGCGCTACCGGATTCTGGTGGAAGATTCGCCGGCGATGATCTGCCGCTACCGGCCGGACCTGACGCTGACCTTTGGCAACCGGCCACTGGCGACCTATCTGGAGTGTGCGGCCGAGCAATTGCCGGGGGTTAATCTCGGTAGCTGGATGTCAGCGCAACAGCGTGAGTCCTTCCTCCAGCGCCTCAGCCAGCTGAGCCCGGAGTTCCCGGTCAGCACCGCGGAAATCAATCTGCAACTGCCGGGCCGGGAACACGCCTGGTGGGTCTGGTCCGATCGCGGAGTGTTCGACGCGCACGGCCAGTTGCTCGAAGTGCAGGCCGTGGGCCGCGACAACACCGAAGTGCGCCGCGCCCAGCAGCAACTCACGCAAAGCGCGAAAATGGCCACCCTGGGCGAAATGGCCACAGGCCTGGCCCATGAAATCAACCAGCCGCTGAACGTGATGCGCATGGCCATCGTCAATGTGCTCAAACGCCTGAGCAATGGCGAGGTGCAGGTCGACTACCTGACCGACAAGCTCAACCGCATCGACACGCAAGTGCAACGCGCCGCGCGCGTGGTCGACCACATGCGCGTGTTCGGCCGTCGCTCGGAGATCGAACAACACCCGTTCAACCCGGCCCAGGCCATCGAAGGCACGCTGTCACTGCTGGCCGAAGGCATGCGCGGTAAAGGCGTCGACCTGCGCATCAGCGAAACCGCGTTTGAAGTGCAGGTGCGCGGGTATGTCGATCAGCTCGAACAAGTGCTGATCAACCTGATGGTCAACGCGCGGGATGCGTTGCTCGGCAAACGCGAAAGCCATCCTGAATTCAAACCGTGGATTGCGGTGTACGCCGAACGGGACGAGCAGTCGGTACGACTGTGGGTCGAGGACAATGGCGGAGGCATAGACGAGCGCTTGCTGGAAAGGATTTTCGAACCCTTCTTCACCACCAAACCGGTGGGTGTCGGCACCGGCCTGGGGTTGTCGGTGAGTTACGGCATTGTCGAGAACATGGGCGGCAAACTCAGCGTCAGGAATTCCACCGAGGGCGCGCGGTTCTGCATCGAGCTGCCGGTTGTGCCGGCGGATCAGATCACCAGGTAGGCTTTGCCTGGCTGACCACAGCTCAGGTTGCCACTGACCTGAATCTTGCCAACCTCGATGCCCAGCGTCAGCAATACATTGTTCAATAGACTATCTAGCAATGGACTGAGGATATTACTGAGCGTCGTGACCAGTAGCGCCAGCACCTGATTAACCAGGCCAAGCAGTGTATTGAACACCAAACCCAGTAACACGCCTGGATTGAACGTCGGGGCATGAACGATCAGTTGTATTCCACTGACCGCTTGAGACATCCCTGCCACAGCGTTGGAGGCTGTCAATGTATACGGCGGCTCAGATCCCGGCAGACCCACTTTGGGCGGGTTGATGAAGGTGTAATTAGCAGAATTTTGCAGCGCCGGGCTATCGATCCTGATATCCGCCCCCCCACCAGCGTAGGCTGTACGCGCGCAGCTTGGGCAGGATTTGTAGCCAATATCCAGAAGCGGCAACGGCGCTACTGTCAGCGCAGCCGTGGACGATGCCCAATCCGAATTGACTCGACCGACTCTCAACCTGGCGAGTTCGGTTGTCGTTCTGGCCGTCAAACTTTTGTTGGTGTCGCTGATGCAGGTGTAATCGGTGACATAGCTATTACCTCCACCTGCCTCAAGACTGATATCGAGGTTGGGATTGGGGAGTACCCGCAAATCTAGACCAAGCAATCCTGTGACCAGTGATAATAGATCCGTCACGACACCCACCAACGTGGTCGCCAAGGATAGATCCACAGTCACCAGTATCCGGACCTGTGCGGTACGCACATAAATTTTGTTGACGCCCAATGGGTCGAGCTTTGCCAATGCCGGGTTACCAATGACCGAGAACTGCGGCGGTTCAATCACTTTGATTTGCGCGGTAGCTCCCAACCCCAGGCCCAGCAGGTTGACAGGCAGGTTCACCGCCAGCGCATTTTGGCTACTGCCAAACTGAACAAGGCCCTGGATCAGTTGGAACACGTTCAAATCCGCATTCAACCCAGAAGCGCCCCCGCCAGTCTGGAGCTTCAGGAAGTCACCCAAATGAACGGTGGTGGGGCTGATGGCGGCCGCGGCCAATGCATTGAGCCCTGTTATTACTTCAGCCGTTGCACCATTGCGCAAAGCGACCTTGGCGGCGGCTTTTATCAACTCGCCGATGGTGACATCAGCGGTCAGCAGTTGCTCGTAATTACCCGCCGTAACGCCGAGATCGATCGCCAGTTGATTCAAGTACTCAAGCAAATTGAGGTGGGCCGACAGCAAGCCATTCCAACTGGCAAGCGTCAGGTTCACCGAACTTCCGAGCAGTGCTGAAAAGAGCGGGTTCAACAAACTGACATTGGCGACGGTACTTCGAATACTCAGCTGCGCGAGCGCAGGTGAGGGCAATGCGGCTACGGCTGTTGCCTTGAGTTGCTTGCCGAGACTCACTGGCGCACCGGAAAACAGATTCCAGATACCGACAGCGACGCTGGCGTCAACGGTGTTGCTGGCTATCACCCGGACAGCCGACGATTTGCCCGCATCGACGGTGAAAGCGCGCAAGTTGTCGGCGCCTGTCAACAGGGATCCGCACTCGGTAACAAGCGTTCTGTCGCCATTCACAACGAAACCATTGCGAGCCGCACTTTGCGTCGCAAACGCAGCGGCACTCAACCCGGCCACGCAGTTACCGCCACGACTGACAGCCTCCAGGGCAGCAACATCCGCCACCCGTTGCAGCTTTCGCTGCTCCATGTACAGCCTGCCGGTATCGATCACCAGCAGCGTGAACCCCAGCGCCAGCGCCAGGGTGCCGGCCGCCATCAAACCGATTGCCCCCCGTTGCCGGGCCGGGCCGCGAAACTGCATGCGGGGGGACATGGCGCACTCCTTTGCCGGCGCGTTGCCGAGCGCAACCTCCATAGGTAAAAACAGTGTAGACAAGGGTTGGCGAGGCTGCTGGCAACTCGCCATTTCTGCGACCGAAAAACAACTCGAGCCTGCTCGCGATAGCGGCGTGCCAGTCGACACAAATGCTGACTGATACATCGCTATCGCGAGCAAGCTCGCTCCTACAAGGTTTGCCTGGTGTTTTTACCTGGGTGGATAGTTGGCCAGGATCCGGGTGACGGTTTCGCGAATCGCATTACTGCGATCCGTAGGATTTGGCGTGCGGCTGAGCATCTGTTCGTCGCTGCCGCGCCACACCAGTTTGCCGTCCTTGCCGTCGAGCAGGTCGATCTGAAGGGTCGCCACCTTGTAGTTAACCAGACGGGTTTCGTTGTACATCGGCGCGCCCCAGTAGCCGTTCCACGGGTTACCCCAACCGCCGCCGTAGTTGGTGGTCACCTGTTGCTGACGCTCTTCGACAATCAGGTAGGTCTGCACACTCAAGTCACCCTTGGCGCCGGCGGCAGCCTGGCGCAACCCGCGCTGATCCAACTGTTCGCTGACCGACTGGCGAATGCGTTGCTCAGTCAGGTCGCTCTTGATGCGTGGGTCATCGGGGCGATATTGCAAGACCGGTTCTTTCCAGCTCCAACTGCGATAGGCCGCGAAATCGCGGCTGGCGTCGAAGTCATGATTGACCTGGTTGGCGGCGCAGGCACTGAGCAGAGCGATCACTGCCAGTAAAGCGAAACGGCGGAACATGATGATTCTCCGGTTGAAGACATGAACCTGCGAAAGGCTTCTTATCTACAGAGGCTAACTGGGAGGATACGCCGACATGGCCTTTTCTACAGCCTCCCGTATGGCATCCACTTGCTGGCTCTGGGTGCCCCGGTTGCTGGTTTCCGCGCTGGAACTCCACACCGGCTGGCCGCTTTGCGCATCGAACAGATCGACACGCACCACCACGACCTGTTCCTGGTAGGTGCGGATGATCGGTACTGTGGCATAGGCGCCGCCGTAGCCATTGTTGTAGCGGTTGTAACCGCCATAACCGCCGTAATAGCCACCGTTGTAATAATCGTCCCGAACCTGACGCAAACGGGTTTCCATGCGCAAATCGGCGCTGACGAACAAGTCCGCCGCGCGATTGTCATGCAACGGGCGCAAGCCACGCTGATCAAGCGCGCTGCTGACCGCTTCGGCGACCTGGGCCGAATCTGCCCACGCGGTGCCCGGCGGCATCTCGCCGTTGAGCCAGGCCCAGCTGCGGTAGCGCCCGTAGTCACGCGGCGGTGCCGGGTAGGCGCTGCGGTCAAAGGTGTTGGCCGCCTGCGGTGGCGCCGGCGGGATGGGTTTGGAGGACGCCACATACGGGTTGCTGCCCTGACAGGCAGCCAACCCCAGACACAACAACAGCAACCCTGAACGAGTTTTCATTTCGCGCTCCGATCAGACCGGCCGGCAGATCCAGTGCAAGTAACGCCCAAGCCCGGCAAAGCTTGGGTGGCGACGGTGGGCCAGCTCCATTTCCAGCAAGTCCACCAATTCGGCGCGGGCCTGGAACTCCACCGGCATGTAATCGTGAAAAACCCGCACGCCACTCTGGGTTTCGACCTGCCACAGACCTTCAAGTTGCGCCGCCAATTCCCGTGGATCAAGGGGTTGTTGCGGGGTCAGACTCTGCTTCTCGCCGGCCATGTCGTTCTTGCGCATCTTACGGAAATGGCCCTTGAGCAAATTGCGATAAATCAACGCATCGCGGTTGTAGAACGCCAGGGAGAGCCAGCCATCGGCCTTGGTCAGTTGATGCAGCACCGGCAGGATCGCGTGGGGTTCGGCCAGCCATTCCAGCACGGCGTGGCACAGCACCAGGTCGTAAGGTTCGCTGAGTTGGCCCAACAGGTCCTGCCACGGCGCCTGAATGAACGTTGCGCTCTGCCCGGCTTCGGCGAAGCGCTGGCGGGCGCCTTCAAGCATCGGTTCGGCGGGCTCGGCCAGCGTCACCTCATGCCCGCGCTCGGCCAGCCACAACGACATGTGGCCCAGGCCGGCGCCGATATCCAGCACTCGCAGCGGCCGGTCCGGCAGGGCCTCGGCCAGGTCGGCCTGGAGCACCGCCAGACGAATTGCGCCTTTGGCACCGCCGTAGATTTTTTCTGCGAAGCGGGTCGCCAGTTGATCGAAATGACGGTCGCTCATCAGCTGAATCTCCGCTCGCTGTCGGCCAGTTTGCTGCGCACCACGTCATTCATGTCCAGCCCCAACTCCCCGCACAGCAATAATAGATAGAGCACGATGTCACCGATTTCCTGGCCGGCATGGGCCAGTTTGTCCGCCGGCAACTGCCGCGACTGGTCTTCGGTCAGCCACTGGAAAATCTCCACCAGCTCGGCCATTTCGACACTGGCGGCCATGGCCAGGTTTTTCGGGCTGTGAAATGGCTGCCAGTCATTGCGGTCACGGATGGCGTGCAGGCGTTCGGTCAATTCAACAAGGTTCATCGGGCTCTCCTGAAGGCGTATAGCTTCGGGGGGATCACAGGTGAAGGCAAGTGACAAAGATCGGGCGGCAGGCTCGCGCCCACAGGACATGCACAACACTCTATGCTTGTGGGGAACTCGCCACCGCGATCCATGGCCCAACGCTCGAACTTATCAGGACGATCATTCCATGCAGGTAGAAGGTTTTTTCGAATGGCTCGGTCAGGCCCTCGGCTCAGTCATCCGTTTTATCGTTGACGCCCTCAGCGGCCTGTTCCAGTTGGTGAGCCGCGCCAGCAGCAATTTTGTCGAAGGCTTGTCCCGGGCGCTGGGCATGGACACGTCGATCATCAGCATCGCCATCCTGATCCTGGGGTTGTTGTTGCTGTGGTCAGCGATCCGCGCGTTCATGAATGCGTCGATCATCATGGGGATCATCTGGTTGATGCTGGGGTTGTGGTTGCTCAGCTGGATCATGCACTGACACCCTCATTTCCCTGTGGGGGCGGGCTTGCCCGCGATGACGGCAGTCCAGTCGATATTGATGTCGCCTGACACGCCGCCATCGCGGGCAGGCTCGCCCCTGCATCGGATCGCGGTACATGCAGATGTGTCGCTACAATGCCTGCTCCCCAAGGAGCCTGCATGTCCAAGCTGATTGCCGACTGGCGCGACCGTCCTACCCATCGTCGGGTCTGGGCGCTGGCCGCGCCGATGATTCTCTCGAATATTTCCGTACCGCTGGTGGCGCTGGTCGACAGCACCGTCATCGGTCACTTGCCCCATGCCCATCAGCTCGGTGCCGTCGCGGTCGGCGCCAGCCTGTACACCTTCCTGGCCTGGGCCATGGGCTTTCTGCGCATGGGTTCCACCGGGTTTGCCGCCCAGGCTGCCGGGCGTGGGGATGGTGCGGCACTGCGACAGATTTTGTTGCAGGGCCTGTTGCTGGCCATGGGACTGGCGGTGGTGCTGGGCGCCGTGGGCGTGCCGTTAAGCGGGGTCGCGCTGCATTTCATGCAGCCGTCGGCAGAACTGGATCAGATGACCCGCGAGTTTTTCCATACGCGGTTGTTCGGGCTGCCCGCGGCGCTGGCCAGTTATGCACTGGTCGGCTGGTTCCTCGGCACGCAAAACGCCCGCGCGCCGCTGGCGATTCTCCTGAGCACCAACCTGGTCAACATCGCCCTGAACCTGTGGTTTGTGCTGGGCCTGGAATGGGGCGTGGTCGGTGCCGCCCGGGCTTCGGTGATCGCCGAATGGACCGGCGCGCTGATCGGCCTGTTGATGACCCGTCAGGCGTTGCGCGCCTACCCCGGCCATATCGTCTGGGCGGCCTTGGGCTGGTGGCAGAGCTGGCGCCCGTTGCTGGCGGTTAACCGTGACATTTTTATCCGCAGCCTGGCCCTGCAATCGGTGTTTTTCCTGATCACCGTACAAGGTGCGCGATTGGGTGACGCCACTGTCGCGGCCAACGCCCTGCTGCTCAATGGCTTGCTGCTGACCGCCCACGCACTCGATGGCCTGGCCCACGCCGTGGAGGCCCTGTGCGGGCATGCCATCGGTGCCCGCGACCGCGAGGCGCTGCGTCGTTCTCTGGTGGTGGCTTGCGGCTGGTCGTTGCTGGCAAGCCTGGGGTTCGCCGTGTTGTTCCTGTTTGCCGGACACCTGTTCATCGCGATGCAGACCGACATTGCCAGCGTGCGCGATACCGCCTTCGTTTACCTGCCTTACCTCGCCGCGCTGCCATTGATCGCGGTCTGGAGTTACCTGCTCGACGGCCTCTTCATCGGTGCCACCCGTGCCCGTGAAATGCGTAACGGCATGCTGCTGACAGTGGCCTTGCTGGTGCCCTTCGCCTGGGCGCTGCAAGGGCTAGGCAACCACGGCCTGTGGCTAACCTTTCTGTTGTTCATGTTGCTGCGCAGCCTGACCCTCGGCGCTATCGCCTGGCGCCTGCGCCGCAACGATGGCTGGTTCGCCCGCGCTCATTGAGCCGCTGTCGTGCTGGGTACTGGTGCGACGTCAACCTCGAGCGTCATGCCCGGGGATCGTCGCCCTGCCAGCGGTTGCGCAGGTTATCCAGGCGCTCCTGTTGAGTGTTGCCCAGCAGCGGCAACCGGGGCGCGGCAACAGGGTATTGCAAGCGCAGCCACAACCAACCGTCCAATACCGGCCGTTCGCTGAAACCCAGCGCCAGGCCCTCCTGCAGATGCGACCACAAGCGGGAATAATCAGAGCCGGTGGCCTGGCTCCAGTGCCAGGCATGATGCTCCAGCAGGCAGGTTTGCAGGGTTTCCCGTTGCCGCGGACTGAGGTCCTCCTCTTGCGCCAAAGGGCGCACGGCCAGTCCCGGGTTAAGCAACTGCTGCCAGCCCAGACTGCCGATCGCCCGGTCAGCCCAAGTCCCGCCGAACCAACGCAATTGGCTGACCGGGCCCAGCCAGCGTGTCAGCTCCCCGGCATCGCAGGCGTCGAAAAAGTAACTGGCGGTCTGCGGGTTGTAGAAGCTCAGCAAGGCCCGATGATGCAACCCGAACGAGACTGTCAGCATGCGCCGCAAGTGCGCGAGCAATGTCGTCGCGCCAGCCTCACTGGTCAGCAGCAAACCTCGCCACTGCCGCACATCGTGTCGGCAAGCCTCTGCCAGCGCCGGGCAGGTGCGCAGGTCGATCAACAGCGGACCGTGATCACGCAAGGCATGCCATTCAGTCCCCTCGAACAGTGAAAACTGATTCGCCTGCGCCAACGTCTGTTGCAAGGTCACACTCGCCTGCGGTGCGCCCGGTCTGTCCAGCAGCAACCATTGCGCAATCGCATCGGGCATGTGCACGTCGGTCATGCGACTCCGCTCCGGCCTGATTGCGTCAATGCCCGACAGGTACAGAGCGCCTGCGCACAATGATTGAAGCTACCGCCACCGGGCAGCAGACAGAGCAATAACAAGGGCTCACCTGAGCGCAGCCAGTCCTGCACGCCTTCGGGTGGGTCTTGATCGCGGGTCGACGCCTCCGTCGCTTGCTCTTTCATCACACTCGCGTGAATGACCCCGGTAATCAACGGCTGGTCCGGATCGCCTTCGATAAAGCTCACCACCACCTCCGCACCCTCGCTCAATGGCCCGACGCCGGCTGATGCAAGCTCCGGCGCCAACGGCAACCAACAGTGGCTCGGCGCCGCCCCTTCGCCCTGATAGAGCCAGTCAAACTGCACCGCCACCGGTCGGGATGGATCAGGCCGGTCTTCATCGACATCCACCACCCAGGCACGCTGCAGGCTGTGCATGCGGGGTTTGACCACGCAATGCGGTGGTTCGAACGGAGCTTCGCAGTGGATCGCCCGCACATGGTTGCTGTAAGGCACCAACCAATCCTGGCTGCCCTGATGCTCAACGTGAGTGAGTAACCACAAATGATTCCACTGGCGCACGGGATGACCATACAACGGCATCAGCTGACCACTGCGCAGCGTCGCCAGATCCGAATGCCCTTGTGCGCTCTGCAATGTGCTGTCCACGCAACGTTGCACTTCGAATCGACGCAGCGCCGGTTGATTGCCCTCGGCGCGAAAATCAACCGCCTCCCTCTTGCAGAAATGCCCTTGGCCATCGGCAAACACCACGCAGTGCCCATGCGTCCGGTGTTCGAAGTGGTAATGCAGCCGCTGCTGGGCGCACAAACGTTGAATGAATTGCAGATCCGATTCGCGGTACTGCGTGCAGTAATCGCGCAGCGGGTAATCGCGCTCCAGTTCGAAGCGCCGGTTCTGGCCGACAATGCCGTGCTCCTTGAGCACCTGATCGAGAATCTGCGGCACCGTCCTGGCGCTGAAAATCCGCTGGCTGAAACGCTGGGCCAGGCACGCCAGCCTCGGACCAAGACGCACGTGACAGAGCCTGAGCGTTGACCCATGGTCGCGCTGGACAAGTTCCTGCAACTGGCCATGGATACTGTTTCCCTGCGGCCCGAAATGCAGGGAGGCCGAACGGTACAACAGGCTGGCGAGGTCGAGCGCCGGGTCTTCGACCAGCAATTGCAGGTCGAACACGAAGGGCTCGCTGATGGCTTCTCTACCGGTAAAGGCCAGGACCTCGAAGGCGTCGGACAGACCTGCTACGTCCAGACGAAATTCAGGTTCGTTGACTGGATCGAACATCGGCGATTCTCTACAGGAGGGGCGGCCGGGGATTCTCGCCGAGAGACATGGCCGAGTAGAGAGGCGAAGTACAACTTAGGAAATGACCTACGCGAAAAGAAGACCAAATGACTTGGATAGCCGAGGACGTAGGCCGTTTCGCTTGGAAAAAGAGAGTCGCCGCACCAGGTAATCTGAAATTTCCGCAGCGAGCGGGAAATTTTCAGACAACCTGATGAGCGTGGTGCTTACCTCAGGAAGACAGGTAAGACGAACGGGTCAGCCCCAGGCGCAAGGCATCGAGGAACTGGGTGCGCTCGGAGGCACTGATGCGGGCACTGGCGCACTTGTCGCGGTAGTGGGTCATCAGCTCTTCCGGCGACAAGTGCACGTAACGCAGCATGTCTTCGATGGTGTCGTGGGTTTCGATACCGGCGTGGTACACGCTGCCGTCGGCGTTCTGGTAGATGTTCACCGAATCGGTGTCACCGAACAGGTTGTGCATGTCGCCGAGAATTTCCTGGTAGGCGCCCACCAGGAACACGCCCAGCAGGTAGTCCTCGCCTTCATTCAAACCGTGCACCGGCAGGCTGGTTTCGATGCTCTGCTCGTCGACGTACTGGTTGATCTTGCCGTCGGAATCACAGGTCAGGTCCTGCAGCACCGCCCGACGCAGCGGCTCTTCGTCGAGACGATGCAACGGGATGATCGGCAGCACCTGGTCGATGGCCCAGGTGTCCGGCAGGCTCTGGAACACCGAGAAGTTGCAGATGTACTTGTCGGCCAGCTTGTCGTTGAGTTCGTCCAGCACCTGACGGTGGGAACGCTGACGCGCCTTCAACGAGTTGTGCAGGCGACGGCACACGGCGAAGTAGCATTGCTCGGCCAGGGCTTTCTCGGCCAGGGTCAACTTGCCGTCGGCGTACTGGGCCGCGACATCGCTCATGTAGTGCGTGGCGCGCCAGTAGGTTTCGGTGACCATCTCGATATCGGTCGGACCCAGCAGGTCCACCAGCCACTGCACGGTTTCCGGCAGCGCTTCCTTGTTTTCGATCTGCGGCACGTCGTCGTTGTGTTTCTCGACGTCAGTCACCTGGATCACCAGCATGGCGTGGTGCGCGGTCAGGGAACGGCCGCTTTCGGAGAAGATGTTCGGGTGCGGCAGGCTCTGCGCGTCGCAGAACTCCTTGAGCATTCCGACCACGACACCGGCGTAGTCGTCCATGTCGTAGTTGATCGAACTGGCGTTACGCGAGTGCGTGCCGTCGTAGTCCACGCCCAGGCCACCACCGACGTCGATGTGATCCACCGGCAGGCCGAGGTTGCGCAGTTCGCCGTAATAGCGGATCGCTTCCTTGAAACCGTGCTGGTAGTCGGCCAGGTTGGCGATCTGCGACCCCATGTGGAAGTGCAGCAGACGAATGCCCTGGTCCAGACCGGCCGCGCGGAAGCGCTCGACCACCGACAGCAACTGCGCCGCCGACAGACCGAATTTGGATTTCTCGCCACCGGTGTCCGCCCACTTGGACGAGGCCAGGGACGACAGACGCACGCGCAGACCGACCTGAGGCTTGACCTTGAGCGAGTTGGCTTCTTCGATCACCAGGCCGACTTCGGATTCTTTCTCGATCACGATGAACACGTTGTGGCCAAGCTTCTGGCCCATCAGCGCCAGACGAATGAATTCGCGGTCCTTGTAGCCGTTGCAGACGATGGTGCCGCCCTTCGGCGCCAGCGCCAGCACCGCCAGCAGTTCTGGCTTGGAGCCGGCTTCCAGTCCGATGGATACGTTCTGGGTGGCAATGATGTTCTCGATCACCGCTTCCTGCTGGTTCACCTTGATCGGGTACAGCGCGGTGTACTTGCTCTGGTATTCCAGGCGCTCGATGTTGGCGTCGAACGCACCCGTCAGCTGACGCACGCGGTCTTGCAAGATGTCGGGGAAGCGCACCAGCAATGGCAGCGACAAGCCGCTCTTGCGCAGTTGGTCGACTTGCTCGAACAGGTCGATGGGCGAACTGCTCGGACCGTTCGGACGAACTTCGACGCGACCGGCGTCATTGATCGCGAAATACCCGGCCCCCCAATGGCGAATCCCGTAAACACTGCGGCTGTCCGCAACTGTCCATTGGCTACCATCGTCTTTGCGTGTGCGTCGTACGGACATCGAAGTCCCCTATAAAGAAGTCATAGTGCGTCGCCTGGATTCAGGCCGGCGCAGTCTAAAGAATGAAAATGACGGTTCGTCAACGAGGGGGTAGACCCCGCCGACCGCAACGAGTTTAGAAACCGGTCATGAACAGGCTCTGTGAAAACCATGGTGACGACGCCAGGCCTGAAGGCAATCAGGGCTGGATCAAGCCGCAGGTGGTTTTCACAGAGGCTGCTAGCCGCCGGACTTCTTCGCCTTGAAACCGTGTTTGATCAGCTCCGCCAAGAGTAGCTCGACATGATCGCCCTGGATTTCAATGATCCCGTCTTTCAACGCCCCGCCGGTACCACAGCGTTTCTTCAACGTCGTGGCCAGTTCCTTGAGCGCGTCTTCAGCCAACGGCACGCCGGTGATGGTGGTCACCGTCTTGCCGCCACGGCCCTTGCTTTCGCGACGCACGCGAGCGATGCCGTCGCCGGCCGGGATAACGGTCTGTTTGCAGATGCAGGCGTCCACCGGTTTACTGCATTCCGGGCAATGACGACCTGCGTCGGTGGAAAATACCAGGCCACCAAGGGCGGCGAAGGATGCGGCTTTTTTGGCCACCGGCAATCCTCTTGGGAGGACAAAGACTGGTCGCGGCACTCGGGAAGTGCCCTCGACCGCGAAGCCCCACTCAGGCAGGGGCAGCGCTACTGAGCCAGGCAATACCGGTTCAGCTTGAAAAGGTCGCGCAGTGTAACGGCAAAAACGCCGATTGCTAAGAGCCAATCGGCGCCAATTTATGCCTCTTTTGCGACGTCGTCGCCACGTGAGCGCAGATAGCGCTTCAGCGCGGCCAAAGAGTCCGGGCAGTAAGGCTTTTGCCCGATTTCGCGCATGACCTGATCGATGGGGATAAAGCGCGCTTCCAGCACCTCTTCCGGTTGCAGGATCAACGGGCCATCCCACACCGCGGAAAACGCCGAACACCACAGGCGATTGCCGGTGTCCTCGAAGAAAAAGTGGTCATGGGCCGTCAGTTCCACGCCACTCACGCCCAATTCCTCTTCCAGCTCCCGGGCCGCCGATTCGGCGTAGGTTTCGGTCGCCAGCACCATACCGCCCGCCGCCACGTCCCAGTAGCCTGGATAAATAGCCTTGCTCAGGGTGCGCCGGTGCACGCACAACTCACCGGCGGAGTTGAACAACATAATGTAGGTGCCGCGGCCGATCAGCCCGCGCTCGCGCAGATCGCTGCGTACCAACGCGCCGAGCAGGTTGTCCTGTTCATCGACCCAGGCGATTTGTTCGGCATCCGAGGCCGCCCGGTGGGCAGCCTCTTTGGCGCTATCGACCATGATTCAGCCCTGATTCAACAGCTGACGCAAGTCGATCACCGCCGCGTTGGCCCGGGAGATGTAGTTGGCCATGACCAGCGAGTGGTTGGCCAATACGCCGAAGCCGCTGCCATTGAGGATCATCGGACTCCACACCGGTTCCTGCGACGCTTCCAGTTCACGAATGATCTGACGCACGCTGACCGTGGCGTTCTTCTTGGCCAACACATCGGCGAAGTCGACTTCGATAGCGCGCAGCAAGTGCGACAAAGCCCAGGCCTGGCCGCGAGCTTCGTAGAACACGTTATCGATCTGCATCCATGGGGTTTCGACGACTTCTTCGTCGACCTGCGGCGCCACACCCGGGACCACAACCTCGGTCTTCAGCGCGGTGTTGAGCTTGACCCGGCCAACACTGGCCGACAGGCGTTGCGACAGCGAACCCAGACGTGTGCCCACGTCGCCCAGCCAGTTGTTCAGGTTGTCGGCGCGGGCATAGAACAGCGCGCTCTTCTGGTTCGGATCGGACAGACGCGCCTGATAACGGCTCAGGGAATTGATGCCCTCCTGATACTCGGACTCACTGGATGGCAGCACCCAGCTCTTGTTGTCGAAGTTGAAACGCGGCTCGGCCTTGGCCAGATCGGCGTCTTCGGCGGACTGCGACTGGGAGCGGGCGAAGTCTTTGCGCAACGCGCGGCTCAGGTCGCGGACCTGTACCAGCACGCCATATTCCCAGCTCGGCATGTTGTCCATCCACAAGCCCGGCGGGAAGCGGTCGTTGGAAATGTAGCCGCCCTGCTTGGTCAGCAACGTGCCGGCAACGGTCTTGAGGGTTTCGACCGTGGTGTAGCCGACCACCATTTGCTTGCCTTCTTTCTCGGCAGCCATTTGTGCAGTCTGCTGCACCGGGAACAGTGCGGGTTCCTGGCTCCAGTACCAGCCCAGGGCAATCGCCACCAGCAGGTAGAGACCGATCAGCGTGGCCAGCGCGCGGCTGAACAGCAGGCCGCCCAGATAACTGCGGGTGGCCGACTTCGGTTCGGCGGCACGTTCAGGCGCACTGCCTGCGCGGTTTTTCCAGTCCAGCATGGCGATATCCTTTCAATCACTTGAGTTCATCGGTTCGACCACAACCATACAACAACGTGCCTTTGCCCGGCACCCGCCGTTGCGTGGATACGGAAAATTACCGCGTCAGCGGACAAAAAGCCGTTTCGGGAAACCTGTAGGAGCCGCATCAGGGAATCCCCTAGCCCAGCCCCCCTGAAAATCAACCTGCAACTGGCGAATCACCACACCGCTTGCGCAACCACTGTGGATGGGGCTCTACACCGCCACCACGTCGACTTTAAAGGCCAAAACCGACTCATCGGTCACAAACTGAATCGGGTCGCTTTGCAGATTATTGACGTACAGCACTCATGTCATCGCAAAGTGGTGCTAGCATAGAGCCACCATTCGATCTCAGCGTCCCCCCTAATAGTAGTCAGGATATGACCGAGCCAGAAGATCCCAACCGCGAGCGTCTCAAGCACCACTTTGCCCAGCGGGTCATTCATCAGGCACGTCAGATTCTTGAGATATGGCAACGCCTGCAACGCAGCGAGTGGTCCATCACCGATCTGTCGGAATTGAGCGAGGCCAACCTGCGCCTGCTGCGCTTCGCCGAGCGTTTCGAACAGCCGGAACATACGCAACTGGCACGCCACATCAGTCAGTCACTGGAAGCCGTCGACGCCAACCGCGGACGCTTGAGCAGTAGCCTGATCACTGACCTCAACCGCTTGATGCAGCGCCTTTCCCGCACTGGCCTGCGCCATGGCGACCAACTCGACCAGACGTTCCTGCCGCCGCTGCGCAAGCCGATCTACGTGATGCTGCAGGATCACGACCGTGGCGAGCGCCTGGCCAAGCAACTGGAATTTTTCGGGCTCAGCGCCCAGTCCCTGGACAGCGTATCGGCGTTTCGCTCTTCGATGGTCGAGCGCCTGCCGGCGGCGATTGTCATGGACGTCGACTTCAGTGGCCCCGGCATCGGCCTGAAACTGGCCGCAGAAGCCCAGGAAGGCCTCGATCATCAACTGCCGCTGCTGTTCTTCAGCCTGCACGAAACCGATACCCCGACCCGACTCGCCGCCGTGCGTGCCGGCGGCCAGGAATTCCTCACCGGCACCCTCGAAGCGTCGAGCCTGCTGGAGAAAATCGAAGTCCTGACCTGCGTGGCCCAGTACGAACCTTATAAAGTGCTGATCATCGACGACTCGCGCGCCCAGGCCCTGCACACCGAGCGCCTGCTCAACAGCGCCGGGATCGTCACCCGCACGCTTATCGAGCCGATCCAGGCCATGGCCGAACTGGCGGACTTCCAGCCCGACCTGATCATCCTCGACATGTACATGCCGGCCTGCACCGGTACGGAACTGGCCAAGGTGATCCGCCACAACGACCGTTATGTCAGCGTGCCGATCATTTACCTGTCTGCCGAAGACGACCTGGACAAGCAGCTCGACGCCATGAGCGAAGGCGGCGACGACTTCCTGACCAAGCCGATCAAGCCCCGGCACCTGATCACCACCGTGCGCAATCGCGCGGCGCGGGCGCGTAACCTCAAGGCGCGGATGGTCCGCGACAGCCTTACCGGCTTGTACAATCACACCCACATCCTGCAACTGCTTGAAGACTGTTCGTTCCGCTCCCGACGCGAGAACAAGCCGCTGAGCTTTGCCATGCTCGACATCGACCACTTCAAGCGAGTCAACGACAGCCACGGCCACCCCATGGGCGACCGGGTCATCAAGAGCCTGGCGCTGTTTCTCAAGCAGCGCCTGCGCAAGACCGACTTCATCGGACGATACGGTGGCGAAGAGTTCGCCATCGTCATGCCGGACACCGACCTTGAGGCGGCCTACAACGTCCTCGATGAAATCCGTCAGCGCTTTGCCGAAATTCACTACCCGGCCCAACCCCACGACCTGTGGTGCACCTTCAGCGCCGGTGTCGTGCAGCTGTGTGAAACCTCCGACAGCCTGTCGATGGCCAGCCAGGCGGATGAGGCGCTTTACCGTGCCAAAGGGGCCGGTCGCAACCGTGTCCAGGCCGCGGAGACGTCAAAGCAAAGTGCCACTTTTTCATCGCAATTGACCCCTACGGTCATAACCTTGTAATAGAAACGCAATAACTTCAGGCGCTTACCATTTCTGCCGTTGGTAGTCCGTGATGCGCCTCAAGCTGCTGACCAATCTCAACACCCTCCTTTTAGTCGCCGTGTGCGTGGCCCTTGGCGCCACGCTGTGGTGGTCGCAAAAGGCCCTCGAACGCCCCTATCTATTAATGGAGCGGTACCTGGGTTTGTCGCAACAGTTTCAGAATAAAGTGGCACGCAATATCGAGGATTACCTCGCCAGCGGCGATGCCCTGCGCCTGAGCAGCGCCAGCCAGACCATTGACGACCTGCAAAAAGAACTCGGCGAGTTGCCTCCGGCGCTGGCCGAGACCCTGCGCCCAAGCCTGTCGAACCTCAGTGATTTCAGCAAAACCGACCTGCTCGCCGCGGGCAAGCTCGCGGGCGATCCCCAGGCCCTGCTGCTGCAAGCCGAGCGCGAACTGAGCGCCAGCCTCGACCAGCTCAGCCAGTACGCCAGCGCTAACGCGGCCTATCTGGCGCCGTTGCTCACGGCATCGCAGCACTTGGGCAAACTGTCGCTGGCCCGGGACAAACTGGTCAGCAGTGGCCGCAGTGAACTGGCCGCCGATGTCGAGCGCGAAGTCGCCAACATTCGTGCCCAGGCCGCGCTGCTGGACGCCCTGCCCTTGCTCGGCGTAACCGCCAGCAGCGAATCGAACACCGATGATTTCGCCGCGATGATGGGCCTGGAAAACACCGAGAAAGCGGTCGCCGAAGATGCCGGCGTCAGTTTCAAGCGTGAACTCAACAGCCTGCTCACCCGCTACCCCGCGGAACTGGCACGTACCCGTGACCAGATCCAGAAACGCGCCGATCTCAGCACTGCCACCCACCTCAAGATCGCTGATGTGCAACAAGCCATCGCCGGGCTGGAACCGGTGGTCCGCGCCCAGCACGGACAGATACAAGGCGAAGTTCGACTGATGCAAGGCGTGATGATCGGTTTGATTTTGCTGATCGCACTGCTGATCGACACCCTGCAACGCAAACTCGCCCGGACCCTGACCAACCTCGCCCCGGCGCTGTCGACCTGGGCCGAAGGCGATTTCAGCCAGGATATCCAGCTGGGCAAAACCAACCGCGAACTGCATGACATCGAAGCGTCGCTCAATCGCTTGCGTGCGTATCTGGTGGCCTTGGTCGGGACCATTCGCCTCAATGCCGAACAAGTCGCCGGCAGCAGCCGGACCCTCGCCGAATTGAGCAACGATCTGCACAGCGGCGCCGAGCACCAGGCAGGCGACACCGCGCTGATCCGCGATTCCCTCGGCGAACTGGAAGCGACCATTCAGCAAGTGGCCGGCGATGCCAGCCAGGCGGCCGAGGCCAGTCGTCATGCTGGCCTGGCGGTGGAACACGGGCAGAAAGTCATCGGTCTGAGCCTCACCGGCCTGCATGCGCTGGTGGACGAAGTACAGGGCAATGCGCAGATGATCGAGCACCTGGCCGAAGAGTCCGCGACCATCGGCGGCGTGCTGACGGTGATCCGCTCGATTGCCGACCAGACCAACCTGCTGGCGCTGAACGCAGCCATTGAAGCGGCACGCGCCGGGGAAATGGGCCGAGGCTTTGCCGTGGTGGCCGAAGAAGTCCGCTCACTGGCACAACGCACCGCCGGCGCCACGTCCGAGATCCAGACGTTGATCGCCGGCCTGCAAACCGCCGCGCGCCAATCGGTCGAAGGCATGCGCGCCCAGGTCGAACACGCCGAAGCCACCGCCAACCAGGCGCAGGCGGCCGACGGCGCGCTGGATAAAATCGTCGGGGCGATCCAGACCATTTCCGACACCGCCGTGCGCATCGCCGATGTCACCGCGCAGCAGAGCGGCGCTGTCAGCGAGATCCGCGATCACAGTGAGCGGATTCATCAGCTGGGTGGGGATAACCTGCTGCGTATTGGCGAAGGACGTGAGCAAGGGGAAAACCTGCTGGTGCTGGGCGGACGTTTACACACAGCCGTCCAAGCCTTCCGCGTCTGAAAGATTGCCATCGCTGGCAAGCCAGCTCCTACATGATTACACCGTACCCGTAGGAGCTGGCTTGCCAGCGATGGCGTCGAAACATCCACCCTGGAACTACCTACACTGCACACCCGCCCGGCGTCCGCTATCATCCCCCCAATTCCGATACGCGAGATTGTCATGCGCCGTTTGCTTTGCCTGCTGCTTTTAGTGCTCGCCCTGCCGGCTACCGCCGCCGGGTTGCTGGAGACTCGCCCCAATTCAACCCTGGGCTCGATCAACAACAGCGCCGACTTCCTGCCGGTGCGCGAAGCCTTTCAGCTGAGCCTGGTAGAAAGCACACCGCAATCGATCAAACTGCGCTTCGTCGCCACCGAGGGTTATTACCTCTACCGTCACCGCTTCCAGTTTCGCGCCGAGCCGGCCGATGTCGCCCTCGGGGCCGCGCAATTGCCCGACGGCCAAAAGAAGCACGACGAGTACTTCGGCGATGTCGAGGTCTATCGCGGCATTCTCGATGTAGAGCTGCCGCGCACCGATCAACGCGCTTTTACCTTGGCGGTGACCTATCAGGGCTGCGCCGACAAGGGCCTGTGCTATCCGCCGGAAACCGAGCGCCTGAGCATCAATGGCGGCAGCGACACCACAACCACAGCCCGTCACTGGAGCTGGCGCGAACTGGCACTGTTCTTCCTCGCCGGCCTTGGCCTGACATTCACGCCCTGCGTGCTGCCGATGTTGCCGATCCTTTCCGGCGTGGTGTTGCGCGGCCAGGTCGGCGGTTTGCGCGGCTTTAACCTGTCGCTGGCGTACGTGCTGCCGATGGCGGCGTGTTTTGCCCTGCTCGGCGCCTTGATGGGCATGTTCGGCGCACAACTCAATCTTCAGGCGCGCCTGCAATCAGCATGGGTACTGGTGCCCTTCGCCATGTTTTTTGCAGTGTTTGCGCTGGCGATGTTCGGGGTTTTCGAACTCAAGTTGCCGCACGCCATCAGCAGCCGGCTCGACCGCATCGCCGGCCGCACCGAGGGTGGCTCGCTGTTGGGGGCGGCGGTACTGGGCGTGGTTTCCAGCCTGCTGGTTTCGCCCTGTGTATCGGCGCCGCTGGCCGGCGCGTTGCTGTACATCAGCGCCAGCGGCGATGCCTTGGGCGGCGGCCTGAAACTGTTCATGCTCGGCCTCGGCATGGGCGCGCCATTGCTGCTGGTCGCGACCGGTGGCGCGGCGTGGCTGCCGAAGAGCGGACCGTGGCTGATCTACGTAAAAAATGCGATTGGCGTCCTGTTGCTGGGACTGGCGATCGGCTTGCTCAGCCGGGTACTGCCGGGCCAGATCACCCTGCTGCTGATCGGCCTGCTGGCCGGTGGCGTCGGCTTGTTTTTGGGTGCGCTGGAGTTCGTTTACAAACCGCCGCGCAAACGGCTTGGCCAGTTACTCGGGATGTTCCTGCTGTTTTACGCGCTGGCGTGCTGGTACGGCGCGTTCAGTGGCCAGAGCGATCCCTTTAATCCCATCGGCCAGCCGCGCCTCATTGCCAATAACGCGCCAGCGCAAGACACCGGCACCTGGCAAACCGTCAACACCCCGGCGGACCTCGACCGTGCACTTGCCGAGGCCCGCACGGCCAACACTCCGCTGCTGCTCGACTGGTATGCCGACTGGTGCATCAGCTGCAAAGTCATCGAACGTGAAGTGCTCAACGACCCTGACGTGGTCGAACGCCTCAAGGGCTATCGGCTGGTGCGCTTCGATATCACCGACAGCAACGCCGAACAACGCGCCTTGCTCGACCGCTACAAACTGTTCGGCCCCCCGGCCTTGATGTTTTTCGGCAAGGACGGCGTCGAACGTGTCGATGTGCGGGTGATTGGCGAGATCAATGCCCGGGACTTCGCCGAACGGGTTGCCAGGGCGAATGACCGGATTTAATCAAGCAGTCATATATTTCGCGCAAACATCGGTCATCGTGCTGGCTATTGCAGAGAACTGGACAGTCACAAAGGCTTTGCGGCATAGTCGCCGGGTTCTGACAATTGCACACAGATAACAAAGGAACCGCCGATGGCGACGCTACTCGTTCTGCACGGACCCAACCTGAACTTGCTCGGCACCCGTGAACCGGGCACCTATGGCGCCACGACACTGGCGCAGATCAACCAGGATCTGGAACGCCGTGCCCGCGAAGCCGGCCACCATTTGCTGTATCTGCAAAGCAATGCCGAGTACGAATTGATCGACCGCATCCACGCCGCTCGCAGCGAAGGCGTGGACTTCATTCTGATCAATCCAGCAGCTTTTACACATACAAGTGTCGCATTACGTGACGCGCTGCTGGCGGTGAGCATCCCATTCATCGAAGTGCATTTGTCTAACGTGCACAAACGCGAACCTTTCCGCCATCACTCTTACTTCTCCGACGTAGCGGTGGGAGTGATCTGCGGCCTTGGCGCCAGCGGTTATCGACTGGCCCTGGAGGCCGCACTAGAGCAGCTTGAAATACAGGCAACAGCTTGAACAACAAGCGTTAAACGCCCCTGACCGACCCTTGGGAGTTGATGATTCATGGATATCCGTAAAGTTAAGAAACTGATCGAATTGCTGGAAGAGTCCGGCATCGACGAGCTCGAGATCAAGGAAGGCGAAGAGTCCGTACGCATCAGCCGCCATAGCAAAACCCCGGCCCAGCAGTACTACGCACCGGCTCCAATGCCAGCTCCGGCTGCCGCGCCTGCCGCTGCCGCTGCTCCGGTTGCCGCTGCCGCACCCGCCGCGCCTGCTGCACCAGCGTTGAACGGCACCGTTGCCCGTTCGCCAATGGTCGGCACGTTCTATCGCAAGTCTTCGCCAACCTCGCCGTCCTTCGTTGAAGTCGGCCAGACCGTGAAGAAAGGCGACACCCTGTGCATCGTTGAAGCCATGAAGATGATGAACCACATCGAAGCTGAAACCAGCGGTGTGATCGAATCCATCCTCGTTGAAGACGGCCAGCCGGTTGAGTACGACCAACCGCTGTTCACCATCGTTTGAACCGCGGAGAGCCTTTGATGACTGCGAAGTTGGAAAAAGTTCTGATCGCCAACCGCGGTGAGATCGCCCTGCGGATCCTGCGCGCCTGCAAAGAGATGGGCATCAAGACCGTCGCCGTTTACTCCAAGGCTGACAAGGAATTGATGCACCTGGGTCTGGCAGATGAGTCCGTCTGCATCGGCCCGGCATCGGCCGCCCACTCCTACCTGCACATTCCGGCAATCATTGCCGCGGCCGAAGTGACTGGCGCCACCGCCATTCACCCAGGCTACGGTTTCCTTGCGGAAAACGCCGACTTCGCCGAGCAGGTCGAGAACTCCGGCTTCGCGTTCATTGGCCCGAAAGCCGAAACCATTCGCCTGATGGGCGACAAGGTATCGGCCAAGCACGCCATGATCGCCGCTGGCGTACCGACCGTTCCGGGCTCTGACGGCCCGTTGCCGGAAGACGAAGAAACCGCTCTGCGCATTGGTCGCGAAGTCGGTTACCCGGTGATCATCAAAGCCGCTGGCGGCGGTGGTGGTCGCGGCATGCGCGTTGTGCATAAAGAAGAAGACCTGATTTCCTCGGCCAAACTGACCCGCTCCGAAGCAGGCGCGGCGTTCGGCAACCCGATGGTCTACCTGGAAAAATTCCTGACCAACCCGCGTCACGTGGAAGTTCAGGTGCTTTCCGACGGCCAGGGCCACGCCATCCATCTGGGCGACCGCGATTGCTCGCTGCAACGCCGTCACCAGAAAGTTCTCGAAGAAGCGCCGGCACCGGGCATCGACGAGAAGGCTCGCCAGGAAGTTTTCGCTCGCTGCGTCAAGGCGTGCATCGACATCGGTTACCGTGGCGCCGGCACTTTCGAGTTCCTGTACGAGAACGGTCGCTTCTACTTCATCGAGATGAACACTCGTGTCCAGGTAGAGCACCCGGTTTCGGAAATGGTCACCGGTATCGACATCGTCAAGGAGATGCTCAGCATCGCCGCCGGCAACAAGCTGTCGTTCACCCAGGATGACGTGGTCATCCGCGGTCACGCACTGGAATGCCGGATCAACGCCGAAGACCCGAAAACCTTCATGCCGAGCCCGGGCACGGTCAAGCATTTCCACGCGCCAGGCGGCAACGGCGTTCGCGTCGATTCGCACCTGTACAGTGGCTATGCCGTTCCGCCTAACTACGATTCGTTGATCGGCAAGCTGATCACTTACGGGGCAACCCGTGACGAAGCCATGGCGCGCATGCGCAATGCGCTGGACGAAATCGTGGTCGACGGGATCAAGACCAACATCCCGCTGCACCGCGACCTGACCCGCGACGAAGGCTTCTGCAAAGGGGGCGTGAACATTCACTACCTCGAGCACAAGCTGGCTGGCGAGAAGCACTAAGCTTCGAACCTGCACCTGACAAAGCCGCCTTCGGGCGGCTTTGTTGTTTCTGGAAGCTGCTCAATGCAAAACCCTGTGGCGAGGGAGCTTGCTCCCGCTCGGTTGCGCAGCAACCGCCAGATTATCCCGACGTGCCGATTCAGACAGCTCCAGCTCTGCCATTTTGGAACCGCTTCGCGCTCCAGCGGGAGCAAGCTCCCTCGCCACAGGTCTTTAGTTCACACCGGAACCCTACCAACCCGGTCGTCATCTGCCCCGCGCTCGCGTAAACTTGCGCGCTTCTCGCAGCCCGCTAGGCTGCAATCAATATTTTTCAAAGGTGCCCGCCATGCCTTGGCTGCAAGTCCGTCTCGCCATCAGCCCAGAACAAGCCGAAACCTACGAAGTCGCTTTCCTTGAAGTGGGCGCCGTGTCGGTGACCTTCATGGACGCCGAAGATCAGCCGATCTTCGAACCGGAACTCAACACCACGCCGCTGTGGTCCCACACCCACCTGCTGGCCCTGTTCGAAGGCGGCACCGAGCCCGGCCCGGTACTGGCCCACCTTGAGCTGTTGACCGGCAGCCCGCTGCCCGAACACCACAGTGAAGTGATCGAAGACCAGGACTGGGAACGCAGCTGGATGGACGGTTTCCAGCCGATGCGTTTCGGTCAGCGCCTGTGGATCGTGCCGAGCTGGCATGCGGCTCCCGAGCCCGACGCCGTAAACCTGCTGCTGGACCCGGGCCTGGCGTTCGGCACCGGCACTCACCCGACCACCGCGCTATGCCTGGAATGGCTCGACGGTCAGGACCTCAAAGACTGCAACGTGCTGGACTTCGGCTGCGGTTCGGGGATTCTGGCAATTGCCGCCCTGCTGCTGGGCGCCAAGGAAGCCGTCGGCACCGACATCGACGTGCAGGCGCTGGAAGCCTCCCGCGATAATGCCGGGCGCAATAACATCGCCGATGAATTGTTCCCACTGTATTTGCCGGAAGATCTGCCGCAGGTTCAGGCCGATGTGCTGGTGGCCAATATCCTCGCCGGCCCGCTGGTGTCCCTGGCGCCGCAGTTGTCCGGCCTGGTCAAATCCGGGGGTCGCCTGGCGCTCTCGGGCATTCTTGCCGAGCAAGGCGAGGACGTCGCTGCGGCCTACGCCAAAGACTTCGATCTGGATCCGATCGCCAATCGCGATGGCTGGGTGCGCATTACAGGCCGTCGGCGCTAGAATGAGCGTCTGCATAATCCGGATCGCCGCATGACCGATAGCTTCGTCACTCAGTGCCCGCATTGCCAAACCAGCTTCCGCGTCAGCCATGCCCAGTTGAGCGTGGCGCGCGGTGTCGTTCGCTGTGGCTCATGCCTGCAGGTTTTCAATGCCGCCAAGCAATTGCTTGAGCAAGCCGGCAAAGAACCTGTCGCACCGGTTGCACCTGCGGTCGTCGAAGTGCCGGAGCCCGCAGAACCGCGCGCCATCAGCCAAAAGCAATGGAGCGCTGCCGAACTGGATCTGGACAGCCTCGACCTCGACGAGGAACTGGCCCGGCTCGAACAGCGGGAAATCCAGCCCACCACGGAATTCGGCCGCCCCCGCGAAGACAGCCTCAGTGCCCGCCGCGACAGCGTCGAAAACGAGGAAGAACCCTGGACCAGCGACAGTCTGTTCAGCGAATCGGCCGCCGACCGTGCACAGGCGATCGACGATCTTGACGACCTCGACCGACTCGACACGCCTGCCCCAGCGGAACCGCTGAAAGAAACGGGCATCCTCGCGCGCACCGAACCGTCGCTGTCGCTGGAACCGGTAGACCTCGACGACGAACTGCCGCCACCGCAGTTGCGCCTGCATGACCCCATAGATGCACCAACGCGCAACGAACGTCTGTCGGCTACGGTGCCTGAAGAACCCGACGACGACCTGCCCTCGATCGAACCGCTGCGCAAGCGTCGCGAACGCAGCGAAGCGGGCGTTCGTGACGAAGTCCTGCAAGACCTGACCGATGACCCGCTGCAACTGGACTGGCAAAAACGCCGCTCGCCATGGGGTCGCCGACTCTTCTGGTTCCTGCTGATCCTGCTGGGCGCCGGCGCACTGGTCGGCCAGTACGTCGCCTATCACTTCGACGAACTGGCGCGCCAGGACCAATATCGCCCATGGTTCCAGCAACTGTGCCCGCAAATCGGCTGCACGGTGCCGTCCAAGGTCGACATCGCCAAAATCAAAAGCAGCAACCTGGTGGTCCGTAGTCACCCGGAGTTCAGTGGTGCACTGGTGGTGGACGCCATCATTTATAACCGCGCGCCCTTCTCCCAGCCCTTCCCGCTCCTGGAACTGCGTTTTGCCGATCTCAATGGGCACTTGATCGCCAGCCGCCGCTTCAAACCCGGTGAATACCTCAGCGGTGACCTCGAAGGCATGGCAGAAATGCCTCCGCAAACGCCGATCCACATCGCACTGGACATTCTCGACCCAGGCGCCAAAGCGGTGAACTACAGCCTGAGCTTCCACTCGCCCGAGTGAAACGGTTCATCGCTCTTCAATTGACGGCAGCTTTCTGACTTCTCCTGTCCGGACCAAACCGCTGGCGATAACAGAATAACTGTTCAGATTTTGTTCAATTCGACCTTTATCCAGTCATCGAGAGCGGGTATCATGCCAACCCTTTTTCGAACTCTCATGATCCGGCCCCACAACAGGGAAGTCCTATGTCGGCGGTACGCATCGGTCCATATACATTACATAACAGCTTGATTCTCGCCCCGATGGCGGGGGTCACCGACCAACCCTTTCGTCAGCTGTGCAAGCGATTGGGCGCGGGGCTGGTCGTCTCGGAAATGGTCACCAGCGACATGAGTCTGTGGAACACCCGCAAGTCGCGGATGCGCATGATCCACGAGGGTGATCCCGAGCCACGCTCGGTACAGATCGCCGGTGGTGATGCACAGATGCTGGCGGATGCGGCCCGGGCCAACGTCGAACTGGGCGCGCAGATTATTGATATCAACATGGGCTGTCCGGCAAAGAAGGTCTGCAACAAGGCCGCCGGCTCCGCATTGTTGAAGGATGAGGCATTGGTCACCGAGATCCTGCAAGCCGTCGTGGCTGCGGTTGATGTGCCGGTGACCCTGAAGATCCGGACCGGCTGGGACCGGGACAACAAGAACGGCCTGACGGTGGCGAAGATCGCCGAGCAGGCAGGCATTACGGCGCTGGCGGTGCATGGCCGCACCCGTGCCGATCTGTACACCGGTGAAGCCGAGTACGACACCATTGCCGCGATCAAGCAGGCCGTGTCGATGCCGGTTTTTGCCAACGGCGATATCGATTCGCCGGAAAAGGCCCGATACGTGCTCGACGCGACCGGTGCCGATGGCCTGCTGATTGGCCGGGCTGCCCAGGGGCGGCCATGGATTTTTCGCGAGATCGACCATTTCCTGCGCACCGGCGAGAAGCTCCCGGCGCTGGAACTGATCGAAGTGGAACGCATTCTGCTAGAGCATCTGGCTGCGCTGCACGCCTTCTATGGAGACGTGATGGGCGTACGCATTGCCCGCAAGCATGTGGGCTGGTATCTCGCAACCTTGCCGGGCGCCAGGGAGTTTCGCGCCCACTTCAATCGTTTGGAAGATACGGAAGCACAATGCGCCAACGTTCAGGGCTTCTTCGCTGAGCGTTACAAGAGCCTGACAGGGGACGGAGAGGGGGTGGCCGCATGACGATGATGACCGAGACTTTAGTGAGTGGAACAACACCCGTGAGCGACAACGTGAATTTGAAACAGCACCTCAATACCCCGAGCGAAGAAGGTCAGACCCTTCGCGGGAGTGTCGAGAAGGCGCTGCACAATTATTTCGCCCACCTTGAGGGCGCTGCCGTCACGGATGTGTACAACCTGGTGCTCTCCGAAGTCGAGGCTCCCCTGCTCGAGTGCGTGATGAACTACGTCAAGGGCAACCAGACCAAGGCCAGCGAGATGCTCGGACTCAACCGGGGCACGCTGCGCAAGAAACTCAAGCAGTACGATTTGCTGTAAGCATTCAATCAAACCAGAAAGGCGCCCGCGTAAAACCGGTCGCCTTTTTTGCTGACTCCTTTGCTTTTGATGGAAATTGAAATGACCGACCAGACTACCCGCCTGCCGATCCGCCGCGCCTTGATCAGCGTTTCCGACAAGACCGGGATCCTTGAATTCGCCAAAGAGCTTGAAGCACTGGGCGTCGAGATCCTCTCCACCGGCGGGACGTTCAAGCTGCTGCAGGACAACGGCGTTGCCGCTGTGGAAGTCGCTGATTACACCGGTTTTGCCGAAATGATGGACGGTCGGGTGAAAACCCTGCACCCGAAAATCCACGGCGGGATCCTCGGTCGTCGCGGTATCGACGACGCCATCATGAACGAGCACGGCATCAAGCCGATCGATCTGGTTGCGGTCAACCTGTACCCGTTCGAAGCCACCATCAACAAGCCAGGCTGCGACCTGCCGACCGCCATCGAGAACATCGACATCGGCGGCCCGACCATGGTCCGTTCCGCTGCCAAGAACCACAAAGACGTGGCCATCGTGGTCAATGCCGGCGACTACGCCAGCGTCCTCGAAAACCTCAAGGCCGGTGGCCTGACCTACGCTCAGCGTTTCGACCTGATGCTCAAGGCCTTCGAACACACCGCTGCCTATGACGGCATGATCGCCAACTACATGGGCACCGTGAACCAGGCTGCCGACACACTGAGCACCGAAGGGCGCAGCGAATTCCCGCGCACCTTCAACAGCCAGTTCATCAAGGCCCAGGAAATGCGCTACGGCGAGAACCCGCACCAGAGCGCGGCGTTCTACGTGGAAGCCAAGCCTGCCGAAGTCGGCATTGCCACCGCGACCCAACTGCAGGGCAAAGAGCTGTCGTACAACAACGTGGCCGACACCGACGCCGCGCTGGAATGCGTGAAGAGCTTCGTCAAGCCGGCCTGCGTGATCGTCAAGCACGCCAACCCGTGCGGCGTGGCTGTCAGCCCTGATGCCGAAGGCGGCATCCGCAAGGCCTACGACCTGGCCTACGCCACCGACACCGAATCCGCGTTCGGCGGCATCATTGCCTTCAACCGTGAACTGGATGCCGAGACCGCCAAGGCGATCGTCGAGCGTCAGTTCGTCGAAGTGATCATTGCCCCAAGCGTCAGCGAAGAAGCCCGCGCCATCGTCGCCGCCAAAGCCAACGTACGCCTGCTGGCCTGCGGCGAGTGGTCGGCTGACCGCGCGGCGGCCTGGGACTACAAGCGCGTCAATGGTGGCCTGCTGGTACAGAGCCGCGACATCGGCATGATCGGTGCAGACGACCTGAAAGTCGTGACCAAGCGTGCTCCGACCGAACAGGAAATCAACGACCTGATCTTCGCCTGGAAAGTCGCCAAGTACGTCAAGTCCAACGCCATCGTCTACGCCAAGAACCGTCAGACCATCGGTGTCGGCGCCGGCCAGATGAGCCGCGTGAACTCGGCGCGTATCGCTGCAATCAAGGCAGAACATGCTGGCCTGCAAGTGGCAGGTTCGGTGATGGCCTCCGACGCGTTCTTCCCGTTCCGCGATGGCCTGGACAACGCGGCCAAGGTCGGCATCACGGCGGTGATCCAGCCGGGCGGCTCGATGCGTGATGCTGAAGTGATTGCTGCGGCGGATGAAGCCGGCATCGCCATGGTCTTCACCGGCATGCGCCACTTCCGTCACTGATTCAACTCGATCCAAATGTGGGAGCTGGCTTGCCAGCGATAGCATCCCCTCGGTCTAACTGATGAACCGAGTCGCCTGCATCGCTGGCAAGCCAGCTTCCACAGAAAAGCAGCTTCAGCGCTGCCCACAGAATTTGCGTCATCCGAGGTTTTTGAAATGAATGTTTTGATCATTGGCAGCGGTGGCCGTGAACACGCCCTGGCCTGGAAAGTGGCTCAGGATCCGCGTGTGCAGAAGGTTTTCGTGGCCCCGGGCAATGCCGGTACGGCCATTGAAGCCAAGTGCGAGAACGTCGCCATCGACGTGCTGGCTCTTGAACAACTGGCGGATTTCGCCGAGAAAAACGTTTCCCTGACCATCGTCGGCCCGGAAGTGCCGCTGGTTGCCGGCGTCGTTGACCTGTTCCGCTCCCGCGGCCTGGATTGCTTCGGCCCGACCGCTGGCGCTGCGCAGCTGGAAGGTTCGAAGGCTTTCACCAAGGACTTCCTGGCGCGCCACAAGATCCCGACCGCCGACTACCAGAACTTCACCGAGATCGAGCCGGCCCTGGCTTACCTGCGTGAAAAAGGTGCACCGATCGTGATCAAGGCCGATGGCCTGGCCGCCGGTAAAGGCGTGATCGTTGCCATGACCCTGGCCGAAGCCGAAGACGCCGTACGCGACATGCTCGCCGGCAACGCTTTCGGTGACGCCGGTTCGCGGGTCGTGATCGAAGAGTTCCTGGACGGCGAAGAAGCCAGCTTCATCGTCATGGTCGACGGCAAGAACGTCCTGCCGATGGCCACCAGCCAGGATCACAAGCGCGTCGGCGACGGCGACACCGGCCCGAACACCGGCGGCATGGGTGCCTACTCCCCTGCTCCGGTGGTCACTGCCGAAGTGCACAAGCGCGTCATGGACCTGGTTATCTGGCCGACCGTTCGCGGCATGGCCGAGGAAGGCAACGTCTACACGGGCTTCCTGTACGCCGGCCTGATGATCGACAAGGCTGGTAACCCAAAAGTGATCGAATTTAACTGCCGTTTCGGCGACCCTGAGACCCAGCCGGTCATGCTGCGTTTGCAGTCGAGCCTGGTACTGCTGGTTGAAGCCGCTCTGGCGCAGGCGCTGGACAAGGTCGAAGCACAATGGGATCCACGTCCAAGCGTCGGTATCGTGCTGGCTGCGGGCGGCTATCCTGGTGATTACGCCAAAGGCGTGGCCATCAATGGCCTGGACGCAGCGGCTGCGCTGGAAGGCAAAGTCTTCCACGCCGGCACTGCGCTCAAGGACGGTCAGGTGGTAACGGCCGGTGGTCGGGTGCTTTGCGCCACGGCCATGGGCGCCAGCGTTGATGCTGCCCAGCAGCAGGCTTACAAGCTGGCGGCGAGGATTGATTGGGAAGGCTGTTTCTATCGCAAGGACATTGGCTACCGCGCCATTGCCCGCGAGCGTGGCGAAAATCAGGAATAAGCTATCCTTTGAGCCGGGCAAGGGCTTCGAGCCCTTGCCTGACTATTCCGGCGCCGCGCATAGTTATATTCTGGCATCAACCTACGAAGGGATTTCGCCGTGCGCTGGCTCAGGATTGCCATAGGTTTCACCGTCACTCTGCTGACTTTGCTCTGCATGCTCCCGGCCCAGGCCGCGCAAGGCAGTGGCTGGGCGGTATTGCTCGACGAACAGGGCGATCTGCAACTGAGCGACATCCGTTCCGCCCGCTACACCAACCAATTCAGCCCCATCGAACTCGACCGCCTCACCGCAGCCGAGCCCGACGGCGCACTCTGGATCCGTTTCCGTCTCGCACCCGGCAAGCATGAACAGTTGCTGCGGGTGTTCGCTCCCGACTTGTCGCATCTCAACCTGTATGTGCTCGATGGCGACAACCTGATCGATCAATCGAGTACCGGCAACAAACAACCGCAGACTGATCGGCCATTGCCCAGCAGCGACTTCATGTTGCCGTTGCCACAGAGCGACAAATCACTGGATGTGTACCTGCGACTGGTCTCCGAAAACCAGCTGCGGCCCTACATCACCCTGCAATCGGCGGCCATGACCGCAGCCAATCAGACCCAGACGCTGGTCTACGGACTGCTGCTGGGCTGCATCGCCATGCTGATCCTGCACAACCTCATCCGCTACGCGTACACCCGCTCGCGCAGCAGTCTGTGGCTGGCGGCCTGTGAAGTCCTGCTGATGCTCAGCCTGGTGCTGTTGTTGAACCTCGCAGGGCCATGGCTGCCAAGCTGGCAAGCCGTGCAAACGCCCGGCGCTTACCTCGCGTTGTTGCTGACCGCCCCCTGCGGCCTGATGCTCGCCTATCGCTTTTTTGCCCCCCTCGGCCCACACCCGCTGAACCGGCTGTTGCTGGGCGAGATCCTGGTCATCACGATCTGCGGCTTGTTGCTGCTGTTCGTCAATACATTGCCTTTGAACATCATTACCTACGGCCTGGTCGCCCTTGCGGGCCTGACCATGCTGTTCGTCAGTGCCTTTCACTGGCAAAAAGGCTATCGCCCTGCGCGGCTGTTCGTTGCGGCCATGGTGGCGTTCAACCTCGGTACGCTGATTATCCTGCCGGCCTTGCTGGGGCTGACACTGGTCGAGCCCCACGGCCTGATCACCACGCTGCTGGTGTTCATCTGCATCAGTGGCCTGTTGATGAGCATTGCCCTGAGCGAACGCCAACGCAGCATCACCGAAGACCGCTTCAGCATCAGTCGCGACCTGGCCGCCAGTAACGCCGAGATCAACGCGAAGGCCGAGTTCCTGGCGAAAATCAGCCATGAAATCCGCACACCGATGAACGGCGTGCTGGGCATGACCGAGCTGTTGCTGGGCACCCCCTTGTCGGTCAAGCAGCGCGACTACGTACAAACCATCCATAGCGCCGGCAACGAACTGCTGACGCTGATCAACGAAATTCTCGACATCTCCAAGCTCGAGTCCGGACAGATCGAACTGGATGATGTGCAGTTCGACCTCAACGCGCTGATCGAAGACTGCCTGAGTATCTTCCGCGCCAAGGCCGAACAGCAGAACGTCGAGCTGATCAGTTTCATCCAGCCGCAAGTGCCGCGGGTCATCAGTGGTGACCCGACACGTCTGCGCCAGACTCTCCTGAGCCTGCTTGAAAACGCCCTGAAGAAAACCGACGAAGGCGAGGTCCTGATTGTCGTTGCCCTCGATGAGCGCAGCGCCAAACCGCGCCTGCGCATCGCCGTACAGGACAGCGGCGAGCCGATGGATGCCGAAGAACGCGATGCGCTGATGCACGCCGAACTGCACAGCAAGCACTTCCTCTCGGCCAACCGCCTGGGTGGAAACCTGGGGCTGGTGATCGCCCGTCAGCTGATTCGCCTGATGCAAGGCGAGTTCGGCATCAAGAGTGGTGCCCAGCAGGGCAGCACCCTGTGGCTGACGTTGCCACTGGACCCGGAACGTCTCGAACACCCGACCTCCGATCTCGACGGCCCGTTGCAAGGTGCGCGGGTGCTGGTGGTGGACGACAACGACACTTGCCGCAAAGTCCTGGTGCAACAATGCAGCGCCTGGGGCCTGAACGTCAGCGCGGCTCCATCCGGCAAGGAAGCGCTGGCGCTGTTGCGCACCAAAGCGCACTTGCGCGACTACTTCGACGTGGTCCTGCTGGACCAGAACATGCCCGGCATGACCGGCATGCAGCTGGCCGCCAAGATCAAGGAAGATCCGAGCCTCAATCACGACATCCTGCTGATCATGCTCACCGGCATCAGCAACGCCCCCAGCAAGATCATTGCGCGCAACTCGGGGGTCAAACGCATCCTCGCCAAACCGGTGGCCGGCTACACCCTCAAAACGACCCTGGCCGACGAACTGACCCAGCGCAACAAGGGGCTCGCCGTGGTGCCGCACTCGTCATCCAGCGCGACCCTGCCGGTGAAGGTGCCAAGCGATTTCCGCATTCTCGTCGCCGAGGACAACAGCATCTCGACCAAGGTTATCCGCGGCATGCTGGGCAAGCTCAATCTGCAACCGGACACCGCCAGCAATGGTGAAGAAGCGCTACAGGCGATGAAAGCCCAGCGCTATGACCTGGTGCTGATGGACTGCGAAATGCCGATCCTCGATGGTTTCTCGGCCACCCAGCAACTGCGTGCCTGGGAAGTCGGCAACCAGCGCATTCGCACTCCGGTGGTGGCGTTGACTGCGCATATCCTCGCCGAACACAAGGAGCGCGCACGCCAGGCCGGCATGGACGGACACATGGCCAAACCGGTGGAGCTTTCGCAATTGCGCGAACTGATCGAACACTGGGTGGCCCAGCGTGACCTGCAAAACCGCAACGCGACCTCAACGTCCTGAGCCGACAGACGCTGCGACGCCTGATAGACTCCCCCTCGACTTCCCTCGCCAGTGAGCCTGCACCATGCTCCACGTGTTGTTCAGCGTTTACCTGAAGATGCTGGTGCTCTACAGCCCGTTCTTCGTGTTGTCCTGCTTCATCAGCCTGACCCGCGGTTACTCACGCAAGGAACAACGGCGGCTGGCCTGGAAAGTGGCCATTGCCACGCTGGTCTCCAGCGTGTTGCTGTACTTGTTTGGCCGGGTGATTTTCAGTGTCTTCGGCATCACCGTGGATGCATTTCGCATCGGCGCCGGCAGCGTACTGTTCATCTCGGCGCTGGGCATGGCCCAAGGCAAGTCGGCGGTACAGACCGACAACGTGCAGCAGGACGTGACCATCGTTCCGCTGACCATTCCGCTGACGGTCGGCCCCGGCACCATCGGTGCATTGCTGGTGATGGGCGTGAGCCAGCCGCACTGGGACGACAAGCTCACCGCCATCGTCAGCATCGCCCTGGCCAGTTTCACCGTAGGCGTTGTGCTGTACCTGTCCAATCACATCGAGCGCATTCTCGGCGACCAGGGTTTGCAAATCGTCAGCCGATTGATGGGGTTGTTCGTGTGTGCATTGGCGGCGCAGATTATTTTCACCGGAGTGAAGGGTTATCTGGTGCCATGACGGCGCCACAGGCCAGGCTCGCCGGTGTCAAACCGATACCGGGCTTGATTGGCATCAGCTGATGCCCCTGCACAAAAGCGACGATTTGCGCCCTGCTTCGGGCGAATGCCCTCGCCGCCATCTCGAACGCGTGATGCTTCACAAGTACGGGTGAAGTGAAGCTGGACGGCAGAAAGGCCTGCTGCAGAAATTGCTCATCCACGCATTGGGTCGTTTCAAACTCAAGATGGAACAGATCGATGCAGGCTTTTCGGACGCTCACTGCCAGAAGCCAATGCACGGTGAAGCGTTGCTCTTCCTTTCCATCTTCTACCTTCACCCTGCGCTGACTGAACGACCGCTCGCGAAAGCGCACCGCCGGTGGCGCATCCGTCGACAGCTGCGCGAAAGCATCCAATGCTTCGAGCGCAAGCTCACACGGTTCCTGCAGCGCCTCGCCGGCCATCGCATGCGCAAACACATTGTGCAGCGTCACCGTGGATGGCTGATCAAACACGGGTTTCAGGTCTTGCTCACGCCTGAGCGTCCACCCGCATCGCTCGAGGGCCTGGACAAACCTGCTGTGCCATGGCGGGAAGTCACCGACGTCGGGAAAACTGTTTGAAGCCATCACCCGAGCAGCCAGCAAAGAATACAAAGTGTCGCATTTCATCTGCTGATCCAATGAAAGCGACAAGACACCGAGAAGCCCGGAGTCGACAAATGATTCCTGACGAAAACTTTCCATGTTTCACCTTGCAACTCGAATAAAAAAAGAGAACTTCCAGCGTGGAAGTTCTCAAGAATATTTACAGCGGTGTTTTAAAGTAATTGAGACGGGCTTTATCGACTGCCGCCTGAACAACATCCTTAACGACATTGTAAGCACGTCGATTCAATACGCGCCGAGTAGCTGCATTGTAGATCCTGACTTCCTCACCTCGATACTTGAAGAATAAAATTTTTGTAATAAACTCCTTGGCTTCCATTTGTATGGCACACGCAATCATAGTTGCCCGCCCACCCAACAACAGACAGGGAGTGGCCTGAAAGTTGCCGGACTTATTCTGTTTACTTTTCAGCTCTATCAGTTTTAGAGCCCCGTCGTTCTTTTCCAGCGAATTGAAGGCTGCGGAGATCAGCGGCAAAACCTTCAGTTTGTCGGCACCGGCGGCCAGGGCGATGATTTGCAATGCAGCCTCATCCAAAGTGAAGTTCAGCTCCCGGCTGATGAACTCCTTGTAAGGGTCGCTCATGGTCGGCCAGCCACACATGGTCAGTGCCTTGCTGTATTCGGCATACCATTCGCGGCGCTGGGTTTCGCGATAGAAGAGTTTGTCCGCACGTATTTCCGCATAAAGAATCGTGTCGTCGAAGGCTTCGCGATCCTCATATGACAGTTCCTCATCATAGGCAGCAACCGTTGTCCCCAGCACCGCAGCCGAATCGCTACCCTGTTGTTCCGAGGCCAGACTCATTCGCGCCATACGCGCCCTCGGCTGAAATATCTCAGCCGACTTGAAATACTCCCGCTGAGCGGCATAGTCGAACGAATCGTCCATTACTTCATTGATATTCATATAATTGACTTCCTTGTCATTTAGTTGAGCCTGCTTCCTGCAGGTGAACAAAACTTAGCAACCAGACCAAAATCGGTCAAACCAGAAAGAACCACAAGATATTGAAAGACTAATTCGCCGCACTTCAATCAAAGAAAACCAAACAAACTAAAAGGCCGGCATTGCGCCGGCCTTTTATCCAACTTACGGCTTATTACCGTACCAGCGAGGCGTATAAACCCAAGTTCCGCCATCTGCTCGAGCAAACACACACGTCGTCGACGAGCCAATCAGCACCATAGTTCGCATATCAACCTGATCCGGGGTGAGTTGCCCCAGCGTCGTCACCCGCAGTGTCTGCCCCGGACGACCGATATCGCGCCCCAGCACCACGGGTGTTTCAGGCACGCGGTGCCGGGCGACGATGTCCAGGGCTTGCCCCAGTTGCCACGGCCGTGAACGGGAGATCGGGTTGTAGAACGCCAGCGCCAGGTCCGCCTGAGCGGCCAGGTCCAGGCGTTTCTCGATGATCGACCACGGCTTGAGGTTGTCCGATAGCGACAGCACGCAAAAGTCATGACCCAAGGGTGCACCGGCCTGGGCCGCGGTTGCCAGCGACGCCGATACGCCCGGCAGGATCTCGAGGTCGACGCTGTGCCAATGAGCATCCGTGGATTCATGAAGCGCTTCGAGCACCGCGGCAGCCATGGCGAACACACCCGGGTCACCAGACGACACCACCACTACTGATCGCCCTTGGGCCGCCAGTTCGAACGCGTGCCGTGCTCGCTGCATTTCCTCACGGTTGTCAGTGCAATGCAGCACCTGATCCGCACGGAAGGGCCCGGCCATACGCACATAAGTTTCGTAACCCAGCACATCATTGGCGCGGGCGAGTTCGGTCTTCACCGCCGGCACCATCAACTCGGCAGCACCCGGCCCCAGACCAATCACCGCCAGGCGACCGCGCGCACGGCCAATGTGCATCGGGTCCAGTGGCTGCTCGGCCAGTGCAACGGCAACGGCATCATCACCCACGACGCAAACACCCGATCCGATAGCCTGGCGCGCCAGTTCGCAGGCACCGCCAACAGCAGCGGCAAAACGCACCGGCACACCCAGTTCGAGTGCAGCCTCACGCAGCGCCGGGCTGGCCATTGCGCTGTCGGGAGCCAGCAGGCACGCCAGCGACTGCACAGCGATTTTGGACCGATGCAGAGCCTCGCGCACCACGTTCGGCACATCGGCTACGTCGGCACTGACCGCCACCAGCACACTGCGTGGATAGATCAGCAATTCGTTGGCCGCAGGGCTGCGTTCGGCATGGCTGACATGCACCGCCAGCCGCGCCTGTGCATCCTCGGGCAATTGCGCTTGCGCCAGCCAGGGCGCCGAACCTTCGATGCGCACCGTTTCGCCGGCGAGCAGATCGGAAACGAAACGCTTGCCCAGTTCCAGATCGCCCAAGGTATAGCCACTGGGCGGGTTGAGCAGGCAAGTGCCGAAACGCAATTCTCCACTGGTGGTGATGGCCGGCGCGACGTCGAGATGCGCGGCAATCTCTCGCGCCATCACGTTTACGCCGCCCAGGCCACCGAGCAACGGGACCACCGCGCTACCGTCCTCGGCCACGGCCAGCACCGGTGGCTCGGCGCCCTTTTCCAGCAGCAACGGCGCCAGTGTGCGGATCACGATTCCGGCCGCGCACAACGCGATGATCGGCGTGCCCTGTTGATACAGCTCGCGCAGGGTCGCGCCGAAGTCGTGATAGACACGGTCCGCGCCATCGACCCGTTCGGCCAGCCCATGGATCAGGGCGCCGGGGTAAACCTGTTGAAGCACGCGCGCGGTGGCGAGGCTGCCATTGCCAAGAATGACAATCGCCGGATCGGATCGGGTCATCAGCCTTGCCACCTTTCGCCAGGAACGATGATCAGCGAGAAGTACGGCGAAGACATGGGCTCCACCTGATCCAGCGGCACAATCTTCTGATTGGCCATGGTCGCGCGTTCGACGTACAACGCACGCTCGGCCAGACCGAGTTCTTCCAGCACCTGACGAACCTTGGGAAAGTTGCGCCCCAGTTTCATGATCACCGCTGCGTCGGCATCGGCCAGGCGACGCTTGAGCTCGTCGTGGGGCAACACGCCGGACAACACCGACAGGCTCTGATTGCGATACACCAGCGGCGCACCCAGTACCGAGGCGCCGCCGAGCATCGAGCACACGCCTGGGACGACTTCGGCTTGATAGCGCTCGGCGAGCCGGTCGTGCAGGTACATGTAGGAGCCGTAGAAGAACGGATCGCCTTCGCAGATCACTGCCACGTCGCGACCGGCATCGAGATGCGTCGCCAGTTCGGCGGCGGCGTCATCGTAAAAGTCGCTGATCACTTGTTCATAGGACAGCGGCGCCGGCAACGCCTCGGTGGTCACCGGGTAAACCAGTGGCAACAGGTTCTGCGCTGCTTGCAGATGCGCCTCGATGATGCCGAATGCATTGCCCTTTTTGCCCTTGGCGACGAAGTACGCCACCACTGGCGATTCGCGCAGCAGGCGCAGGGCCTTTACGGTGATCAGTTCCGGATCACCGGGCCCCACGCCAAGGCCGATCAAACGTCCTGGTTTGTGCATCATTCGATCTCCGTGGCGAGGGCATTGACGGCCGCGGCGGCCATGGCGCTTCCGCCCAGGCGACCTTGCATGATGACGAAAGGCACGCCACGGCTGTCCGCCGCCAACGCTGCCTTGGACTCGGCGGCACCGACGAAGCCTACCGGGAAGCCAAGGATCAGCGCCGGTTTCGGAGCGCCGGCGTCGAGCATTTCCAGCAAGTAAAACAGTGCGGTCGGCGCATTGCCGATGACCACCACGCTGCCTTCCAGATGCGGGCGCCACAACTCCAGCGCAGCGGCTGAACGGGTGTTACCCAATTCACGAGCCAGTTCCGGAACGCTCTCGTCGCGCAGGGTGCAGATCACCTGATTGTTCGCCGGCAGGCGCGCTCGGGTAATGCCTTCGGACACCATCCGCGCATCACACAGGATCGGCGCGCCAGCAGCCAGCGCATCGCGCCCGGCCTTGCCCGCGCCTTTGGAAAACTGCAAACCGTCGATGGCCTCGACCATGCCGCAGGCATGAATCACCCGAACCGCGAGTTTTTCCAGATCGGCAGGGATTCGCGCCAGGTTGGCTTCAGCGCGGATGATCGCGAAGGAGTTGCGATAGATCTCCTGACCGTCGCGGATGTAATCAAGCATCAAGGGGACTCCGTGAGCGGGCGTCGAGCAGGGTCGCGACCGCTTCAATAGTAAGGTTGCGTGCGTGCAGCGCGCCGAAACCGGGCTGCGCGGCATCGCGAAAATAGAGATCGTAGTGACCGTGGGTGACGGCCAGCAATGTGACTGGCGCCTTGTGCGCGGCGGCACAGGAACGCGGGCAACCGCTCAAGTGCACATTCAGCACGTGCCCGTGACGTTGCAGCAAAGCGGCCAGTTGCAAGGCATCGCCTTTGGTCTCGGCCAGGCCTTTGCCACAGCCGTTGGAACCGGTGCAGGCAATCAACCGGCTCAACGAATGCCCGGCGTCACACAACAGGCCCAGCTGTCCAAGGCGTGCGGTGACTTCAGCGGCGTGCTCGCTACGGACATTGGGCAACAACAGCGTTTGCCACGGGGTGAACCGCAGGCTGCCGTCGCCGAACTCATCGGCCAGTTGTGCCGCGCCCCGCAGCATCGTCGGGTCAAGCCGTCCCAGTGGCGGTACGGCGCCCACGTAGACAAGATCAACCTGAGCCTGGGGGTGTGCGCCGATGTGCAGAACGCTCGAATCCGCGGTGCGCCGCCAACCGGTCATGACCTGAATGGAGACGCGGCCAGCCAGTCGCGCCAGGAAATCTTCGACCGAGTACTCGCAGAGCAAATGACGCATCCGGGTTTGCTCAGGACGTGCCAGCTCCAGGAACAACTCAAGCACCGCCACCACCAGGCGGTGGCCATCGTCGAGCGACACCGAACCTTCAGGCGTACCCAGCGGGCAACCCGCGAGGCCGAAGGCCAGCCGCACGTCGCCGTCACCCGCATACGCCGAGAGCCACAGATCGTGGGGATGTTCGAGCATCGCCAATGCCTCGCCGCCATCGAGCTGGACGGCGAACTTGGCGCTGAGGTCGTGGAACGGCGGGTGACTTTGCAGCGTGGCGAGAATCTGCCCGGCCAAGGGACGGGTGTCGAGCAGCATCTTGCGATCGATCCCGGCCCCCGGACTGAGCATCAGGTTGCGCACATCATCGCCCGCCGCGTTTTGCGGCCCGAGCCCGGCGTCCAGCAAGCGCTCGATCAATGCCGCTGGCTCAAGGCCGATGCCGCGGATTTGCAGATTGGCGCGATTGGTCGCCTCGATCGCACCGCTGGCGAAGCGCTCGGCGGCATCCGCCACGGCATTGGCCTGGGCACTGCTGATCGAACCCCCACTGAGTTTGATCCGGCAGATCCCGCCATCCAGTGCCGAAACGATACGCAGCAACCCCGGACAGGCCGAGGGGCGTAAGGCAGAGGATACTGGGCGTTCGTTCAAGGGGATGACCCGTTCAGGTGGCGAGGCACTTCGCGGGCGAAGCGGGCGGTATTATGCCTGCTTTGCAACGGGGGATGAAAAGCTTGTCGGACGACGGGAAGGTAAACCCCTGCAGAAGTCCGACACGCTCGAACGAACGCCCCACGCCTCACAGGCGCAGCAGATACTCGCGACTGCGCTCGGTGATTTTGTCGCGCATGGCCGCCGCCAACGGGTCGAAACGTTTCCTGTCCAGGGTGAATGTCCCGTAATGCTGAATCAGCGTGACATCGTGATCCAGCCACTTCAGAAACAGAAACTGCGCCGGGTTAACGGCAGCGACATACCATGAGTGGATCAGCATGAGGGTCAGTCGCCCGTTGGCATCGTAGGCGCAAGGCATCGTTTGAAACTGCCGTCCACGCTCCATTGCGCTTTTCTGCGCCAGCAGCATCGATGCCTGGAGGTTGTCTTTCAACGCCTCGAAAGCATACATCGCGGCGCTGTACAGGCTGTCGCTGACATTGGGCCTGAGCGTTTCGAGAATCGCACTGGAAATGGGTTCATGCAGCTCGATATGCCGACTGTCGAGCATGACCGGACGCTGATGAATCCAGCCAAAATGCCAGAGCCCCAAGGTGAAATGTTGCAACCACTCGTACCACTGGGTTTGCCGGTCGTAACGCGTGTCGGTGTATTGCTCCAGGTACAGCGCGCAGTCGAGGGCATCTTGCTCATCGTCTGCCGATACCCCCTCGGCCACCGAAACAATGCTGCTCCCAGCGATGGCGGCCCGGACAGGGGCGGGCTGACTGAGCGGCAAAGTGACGGTCTGCAAGCGTGCAGTGACCGGCGCGGCAGCGGTCAATCCAAGAAAGGCCAGGCGCTGCTCCAGCGCCGGAAAATCGATAGGTGTCTCGAACATAAAATTCCTTTTTGTATGTTGGTTGGGTTGATCCAGCGTCAACCCACCAGGACAACTAAGCAGATGCCGGCCCGACCAACAATCTGCCGAGTAACACAGGATATGTAACGGTCGCGGCTCGAGCTGCGTGGAATGCGTAAAAAACCGCAGCGGCGCGGTATCATTGCGCCCAGTCCCGAACCCGGTCATGGGGCAATTTATCAAGGAGCAGGCATGTCGCCCTGGCTGACAGTAGTAGGCATCGGTGAAGACGGTTTCAAAGGTCTGGGCAAGAACGCCCGGCATGCGCTGCTGCGTGCCTCACGGATCTTCGGCGGCCAACGGCACCTGGATTTGTTGCCGCCGTGCATTCGCGGCGAGCGTGAATGCTGGCCGAGCCCGTTCTCCATCCAGCCGGTACTGGCCCTGCGCGGCGAGCCTGTCTGTGTGCTGGCCAGCGGCGACCCACTGTTCTTCGGCGTGGGCGCCAGCCTCGCCCGGCACTTGCCCGGCGAAGAAATGCTGACGCTGCCCGCGCCCTCTTCTTGCTCGCTGGCCGCCGCCAGAATGGGCTGGCCATTGCAGGAAGTGGTCACGCTGTCGGTAGTTGCCCGCCCCATCGCCGCACTCAGCGCGCAATTATTCAGCGGCGTGCGCCTGCTGGTATTGAGCAATGATGGAAACAGCCCCGCCGCCATCGCCGCGCTGCTGCGTGAGCGCGGTTTCGGGCCGAGCCGCCTGACTGTTCTGGAACACTTGGGCGGTGAAGCCGAGCGGCGTATCGAAGGCATCGCCAGCGACTGGACCGACCCGGCCATCGCCGATTTGAACCTGATCGCCATCGACTGCATCGCCGAACCGACCACGCTTCGCCTGTCACGACTGGCCGGCCTGCCAGACTCGGTGTTCAAGCACGATGGTCAGATCACCAAGCGTGACGTCCGGGCGATCACCCTCGCACGCCTGGCCCCGACTCCCGGCGAATTACTGTGGGATGTCGGCGCCGGCAGCGGCTCGATCGGCATCGAATGGATGCGTGCCCACCCCAGCTGCCGGGCACTGGCCATTGAGGCCGATGAGGGGCGCCAGGCATTGATCGAGCACAACCGCGACACCCTCGGCGTGCCCGGCCTGCAACTGATCCGAGGCCGTGCGCCGCAAGCACTTGAAGGCCTCGAGCGCCCGGACGCGATTTTCATCGGTGGCGGCGTCACTCGCGAAGGCGTGCTGGACGCCTGCTGGGCTGCCCTTAAACCCGGTGGCCGGCTGATCGCCAATGCGGTCACGCTGCAAAGTGAAATGACCCTGATGGCATGGCGTGAACAGCGCGGCGGGGAACTGACGCGCATCCACATCGCCCAGGCGCAACCGCTGGGTGAATTCGACACCTGGCGCCAAGCCTTGCCGATTACGTTACTGGACACGACGAAACCTCTCGATGCGTGACGAAACGGCCGAACAACCTGCCCCCCTGCGCAGTGGCCTGACCACGGGCAGCTGCGCCACGGCGACCAGCCTCGCGGCGGCCCGCCTGTTGCTCACAGGCACGGCGGCGGACGCGGTGGAAATTATCTTGCCCAAGGGCAAACAGGTGCAGATGCGTCTTGAGTTCTGTCGACTGACGGACGACGGTGCGGAGGCTGGCACGATCAAGGATGCCGGGGACGACCCCGACGTCACCCACGGTGCCCTGCTCTACTCCCAGGTGCGACTGCTCGGCGAGCCCGGCGTGCGCTTCAATGCCGGACGCGGCGTCGGCACCGTCACCCGCCCCGGGCTGGTCCTGGGCGTCGGCGAACCGGCGATCAACCCGGTGCCGCGCAAAATGATCGGCGATCACCTGACCCAACTCGCTGCAGAGCACGGCTACAGCGGCGGTTTCGAGGTGACAGTCAATGTCGAAAACGGTGAAGCACTGGCCTTGAAAACCATGAACCCGCGCCTGGGAATTCTGGGTGGCCTGTCGATCCTCGGTACCAGCGGCATCGTCCGGCCGTTTTCCTGCGCGGCCTACATTGCCTCGATCCACCAAGGCATCGATGTCGCGAAAACCAACGGTTACCTGCACATCGCCGCATGCACCGGCAACGCCAGCGAAGACACCATGCGCCGGGTGTACAACCTGCCGGAAATCGCCCTGATCGAGATGGGCGATTTCGTCGGCGCGGTACTCAAGCATCTGCGCAAGGTGCCTGTGGATAAACTCAGCCTCTGTGGCGGCTTCGGCAAGATCAGCAAACTGGCCGCCGGGCACATGGACTTGCACAGCCGGCATTCGAGCATCGACCTGCCGCAACTGGCCGAATGGGCCGCTGCGGTGGGTGCCGATGCCGCGTTGCAGCACGGCATCCGCGAGGCCAACACCAGCCAGCAGGCATTGGCCATGGCCAGCGCCGCCGGCATCGCCCTCGGCGACGCGGTGTGCCAGCACGCCCTGGCGTTCGCCCGCAGCGTTGTCCCGGCGCAGGTTCAGGTCGAAGTGTTTGCCATCGACCGCCAGGGCGGGATCGTCGGGCATGCGGGAGCTTTTCAATGAAACGCATTCTGCTGCTCGGCGGCGTCACCGAGGCGCTGGCCATCGCCCGCACGCTGGGGCCGGAGCACATTTACAGCCTGGCCGGGATCGGCCGCGTGCCGACGGATCTGCAATGCCAGGTTCGCGTCGGCGGTTACGGCGGTGCCGAGGGGCTCGCGCAATTCATTCGCGATGAGGGCATCGGTCTGTTGCTGGACGCCACTCACCCATACGCCGCGCAAATCAGCCAGAACGCCGCGACTGCAGCGCACTTGAGCGGGGTTCCCTGCTGGGCGCTGCGACGTCCGGCATGGCAAGCGCAGGCTGGCGATGACTGGCGCGAAGTCAGCGACTGGGCCGAACTGATCGAAGCCTTGAAACCCTTCCGCCACCCACTGTTCACCCTCGGCCGCGAGCCGTTGCAACACTTGGACGAAATTCCCCCTGAACAATTCTGGACCGTGCGCGCACTCGACGTTTACCCCGGCAACGCACGCTGCGAAGTGATCGGCGCACGAGGGCCGTTCCTGATCGACGATGAACGAGCGTTGTTTGAACGTCGGCAGATCGACGTGCTGATCAGCAAGAACAGCGGCAGCACCGCGACAGAGCCGAAGCTGGAAGTGGCGCGCGAGCGTGGGGTGCCGGTGATTGTTTTGAAGCGGCCGGTGTTGCCGGGGGTTGAGCGGGAGTTTGAATCGGTCCGACAACTACTGGAAAACCTATCCCTGCCGGACCTTTCCTAAGGACTGCAGAAACCTACGAATTTGCTGGCAATATTCCAGGAAAATGCTGGCTGTTCCTCTCTATATCTCAAGCCCATATTCAAGCTCCTTTAATCCGAGCAAGTACAAGCCCGACATTCACAGTGGGTGGCCAGCCTCATCCAGAGAAAAGCGGCGCTTGTCAGTTTGTATCCCAAGGAATACGATTCAGACATGATCGACTTCAAACGATCCCAAATATTTGCCGATTGGCTCGGCTCACTGAGGGACACCCTTGGCAAGGCTCGCATCATTGCCAGACTCCGCGCTGCCGAACATGGAAACTTTGGTGACTGTGACTCCATTGGTGCAACGGTCTATGAAATGCGCGTGCATCATGGTCCCGGCTATCGGATCTATTTCACACGCAAAGGCGAAAGGGTTTATCTGCTGCTGGTAGGCGGAGACAAGTCGACTCAAAAAAGAGATATCAAACGTGCCATTCAAATGGCACAAAACATCGGTAATGAGGAGTAGATCATGGCCGAACAATTCACCCGTTTTGATGCCGCCGAGTTTCTCAAGACTCCGGAAGAAATGGCGGCTTATCTGGATGCCTGTTTTGAAGAAGATGCCGGTGACGGCGTCCTGATTCGAGCGGCTCTCAACGACATCGCCAGAGCAAAGGGCATGACACAAATTGCCCGTGATGCCGGCTTGGGACGTGAGAGTCTATATAAAGCTCTGAGCAGCACTGGCAATCCGGAATTCGCGACTATCATGAAGGTTATGAAGGCGCTCGGTCTGCGTTTGCATGCCACTGTTGTCTGATGAGATGCGACACCACACCGCACGCACTCTTTTTACTTATCGGCCCTGATCAGGCTAAATAGCTCGCGCCTGATCGCCCACCCACCGGATTTTGTCCCATGTCCCGACAACGGCTCGCAATTGCCTGGATCGCCTGCTTCGCAGTGCTGTTCAACATGCTCGCCATGCCGATGACCGGTGCGATGGCGCAGGCGGCAAAATCGCCGGCCGAACAATTGTTGTGGGGTAGTTTCTGCTCGTCCAGCGGCACCAGGATGGTGGCGATTTCCCTGGGCGACATCGAACAGAAAGCTCCGCAAAACGACGATCATTCCAACATGCAGCACTGCTGGTGCTGCTCAGGCTCCGCCCCGTTGGTGGCGTTGCCCGGCCATGAGCCACAACTGTATTTTGCGCAGTTCGAGTTCAATCGAAGCCTGCCACCTTCGGCGCTCAGCACGCCGACACCGCGCCAGCAATGGCCAAGCCTCAATCCCCGTGCCTCCCCTCTGGTGTGATTCCTTCTCGCAATTGACCTGCGTTTTGAATCGCTCTGGAGAACTGCCATGTTGAACAAACTCATCGTTCTGGCCGCGTTGCTGCTGCCTGCCTGCTTTGCCAATGCCCACGAATACAAAGTCGGCGCACTGGAAATCGCTCACCCGTGGTCGCAGGAGCTGCCGCCCAACGCCCCTACCGTCGCCGCGTATTTCGTCATTCACAACGCGGGCAAAACCGCCGACCGCTTGCTCAGCGTCGACTCGCCGATCGCGGGTGAAGCGCAGCTGCACGAACATGTGATGCAAAACGACCTGATGAAAATGCAGCCGGTTCCTGGCGTGGATATCCCTGCCGGTGGCAACGTCTCGTTTGCACCGATGGCCTACCACGTGATGCTGGTGAACTTGAAAGACCGTAGCCTGCTCGTCGACGGCAAGCGCTTCCCGATGACCCTGCATTTCGAGAAGTCCGGTGACGTGACGGTCGAAGTGGCGGTACAGAAGCAGCCGCCCGAAAGCATGCAACAGCACGCTCACGCTCAGTAACCCGCTGAGCCGAATCCGTCCATGCGCCCGCCAAGCGCCAGGTCATCCGCACACCGTCGTCAGCTATCAAATCTGACGCGCGGCAGCTGGATCAGCCTGTTTGCCATGCTGATGATCTTTATCGGTCCACTGATTTCTCAGTCGATGCCGATGGGTCAGAGCACCCCGATGTCGATGAGCATGTCGATGGACATGAGCATGGACATGTCGGCGATGGACCACGCCGACCACGGTGCACAACCGACCGCCGAACACTGCCCGCCAGCGTCCGGGCACCATGCGATCTGGGAAAAATGCGGCTATTGCAGCCTGCTGTTCAATTGCCCGGCATTGACCGGCGGCGGGTCCTTCGTCGCCTTCAATATCCCGCCCGTCATCACGTTCACCACACCCTCCCCGCGCCTGGGCCATGCCCGGCAAACCTTCTTCCCCGGCGCCCGCACCCGCGCCCCGCCCATCGTCACGTAAACAGCCACCGCTGATTTCACACGGTCCGCAAGACAACCGGTCCCACAGGGATTGCATCGGTTGTCCGCCGTGTCGTTTACGACTGTTCGATGGAAATTGTCATGTCCAGGTTTTCTGCTGACACACGCTTGAGCCCTGCCCAAGCCTCTTTTACCCAAAACGAATCCAGCATTCGTTTCCGGCACGCCACCGCCATTCTGTGCGGGGCCTTGCTGACACCTTCGGTGCTGGCCGATGAACACGCCGGTCACCCTGAAGAACTGAGCCCGACGGTCATCACCGCCATTGCCCCCAGTTCACCGCTGACCATCGTCACCAACCCGAAAGACCCGCGCCAACCGGTGCCGGCCAGCGATGGCTCGGACTATCTGAAAACCATCCCGGGATTCGCCCAGGTGCGCAATGGCGGTACCAACGGCGATCCGGTGCTGCGCGGCATGTTCGGTTCGCGCCTGAACATCCTCACCAACGGCGGCATGATGCTCGGCGCTTGTCCCGGCCGGATGGACGCACCCACCTCGTACATCTCGCCGGAGACTTACGACAAACTGACCGTCATCAAAGGCCCGCAAACCGTACTCTGGGGCCCGGGCGCTTCGGCCGGCACCATCCTCTTCGACCGCGAGCCGGAAAGCTTCGGCGAACTCGGCACGCGGGTTAACGCCAGCGTGCTGGCCGGTTCCAATGGCCGTTTCGACAAAGTGGTGGACGCCGCTGCGGGCGGGCCATTGGGTTACGTGCGGGTGATCGGCAACACCGCCCAGGCCGACGATTACAAGGACGGCAACAACGACACCGTCGCCTCGCGCTATGACAAATGGAACGGCGACGTCGCACTGGGCTGGACCCCGGACGCCGATACCCTGCTGGAGCTGACCGCCGGCAAGGGCGACGGCGAGGCACGGTACGCCGGTCGCGGCATGGACGGCTCGCAATTCAAGCGCGAAAGCCTGGGCCTGCGATTCGAGAAATCCAACATCAGCGATGTGCTGGAAAAACTCGAGGCGCAGGTCTACTACAGCTACGCCGACCATGTGATGGACAACTACACCCTGCGCACGCCGTCCGGCACCGGGATGATGGCCGGGCCTATGGCGTCCAGCGTCGACCGCCGTACCCTCGGCGCGCGAATCAAGGGCACCTGGCGCTGGGCCGATGTGCAGTTGATCAGCGGCATCGATGCGCAGACCAACGAACACCGTCAGCGCAGTGCCATGGGCGTCGATACCTACAAGGACCTGCCCTACACCAAAGATGCCGACTTCCATAACTACGGGGTGTTCGGCGAACTGACCTGGTACGCCGCCGAGCGTGATCGCTTGATCAGCGGTGCACGCCTGGATCGCGCTTCAGCCAAGGATTTTCGCCAGACCACCGGCTCGGGAATGATGACCCGCCCGAACCCGACTGCCGATGACACCCGCGCTGACACGCTGCCCAGCGGCTTCGTCCGCTACGAACACGACCTGGCTGACAGCCCGACCACGTTGTACGCGGGCGTCGGACACACCCAGCGTTTCCCGGATTACTGGGAGCTGTTTTCGCCCAATTCCGGCCCTGTCGGATCGGTGAATGCCTTCGACTCGATCAAACCGGAAAAAACCACCCAGCTCGACTTCGGCCTGCAATACAAGACCGAAGCCCTCGAAGCCTGGGCCTCGGGCTATGTCGGCCAGGTCCGCGACTACATCCTGTTCAACTACACGCCCGGCATGATGGGCATGACCTCGCAAGCCGAGAACATCGACGCGCGAATCATGGGTGGCGAACTGGGCGCCGCCTACAACTTCACCGACCACTGGAAAGCCGATGCGACCCTGGCCTACGCCTGGGGCAAGAACAGCAGCGATGGCAGTGCATTGCCGCAAATGCCACCGCTGGATGCACGTTTCGGCCTGACCTACAGCGAAGATAACTGGAGCGCCGGCGCACTGTGGAGAGTGGTCGCCGCGCAAAACCGTATCGACCAGAACAAGGGCAACGTGGTCGGCAAGGACTTCGACAAAACGCCGGGCTTCGGCGTGTTCTCCCTCAACGGCGCCTATCGGATCAACCAGCACTGGAAGGTCAGCAGCGGCGTCGACAACCTGTTCGGCAAGGCTTACGCCGAACACTTGAACCTGGCCGGCAACGCCGGTTTCGGCTATCCGGCCAATGACCCGCAAGCCATCAAGGAGCCGGGGCGCACGCTCTGGACCAAGGTGGACATGAGCTTTTAAGAACACCGCGGCAAGCCCGCTCCCCTGTGGGAGCGAGCCTGCTCGCGATCGGTTGCGCGGCAACCGCAAACCAACAACGAAAAGATCCAGCCTCGCGGAGCACACGTGATGAAACAGCCCAAAGTGAATTTCTACAACCTGGCGTGGCGCTGGCATTTCTATGCCGGATTGTTCGTTGCGCCATTCATGGTGATGCTGGCTCTGACCGGCACTATTTACCTGTTCAAGCCGCAGCTCGACTCGCTGATGTACAGCAGCCTGCTCAATGTCCCGGCGGGGCATCACACGGTACCGGCCGATGACCTGCTCAACCGGGTGAAAGCGGCATATCCACAAGCCACGATCAAGCAGTACCTGCCACCGGTCAGCGCCGAACGCAGCGCCCAGTTTGTCGTGATCAATGACGGTACCGAGCTGAATGTGTTCGTCGATCCGTACCACGGCGACATCCTTGGCGATCAGGATGCCAAGAAGAACCTGCAAGCCATTGCCCGGGCGATCCACGGCGAGCTGATGATCGGTACCGTCGGTGACCGGCTGGTGGAACTGGCTGCCGGGTGGGGCGTAGTGCTGGTGGTTTCCGGATTGTTCCTGTGGTGGCCGCGGGGTCAGGCGGCCGGCATCTTGTGGCCACGCCTGAACAGTCGCGGCCGCATTCTGTGGCGCGACTTGCACGCTGTCACCGGTTTCTGGGGCGCGTCCCTGCTGTTGGTGATGCTGTTGAGCGGCATGACCTGGACCGGGTTCTGGGGCCAGCAATACGCGGCGGTGTGGAACGTCTTTCCGGCGGCGATGTGGAATGACGTACCGAAGTCCGACGTCGAAGCGCGCAGCCTCAACAGCGCCACCCGCCAGACCGTGCCTTGGGCGATGGAAAACACGCCGATGCCGATGTCCGGCGATCACGCCGAACACATGGCCCATGGCGGTGCACACGCCGGCCCGGCCGCGCCGACCATCAGCCTGCAAGACGTGCAAAACATCGCCACCCGGAGCAAGGTCGAATCGGGTTACAGCATCACCTTCCCGACCACCGCCACCGGCGTCTTCACCATCGCCGTGTTCGCCGACGACCCTCGCAACGACGCCACCCTGCACGTCGACCAGTACACCGGCAAGGTCCTTGCCGACGTGCGCTACGAGCAATACGGCGCCGTCGCCCGCGCCACGGAAATCGGCGTGATGTTGCACGAGGGCAAGATGTTCGGTGTGGTCAACCAGATCATCGTGCTGCTGATTTGCCTGATGATCCTGCTCAGCGCCGTCAGCGGCGTGGTGATTTGGTGGAAGCGTCGCCCGCAAGGCAAGCTCGGTGTGCCGCCGCTGCGCCACGACCTGCCGAAGTGGAAAACCGCGATGGTCATCATGTTCGCGCTGGCGGTCGCATTCCCGTTGGTGGGGGCTTCGCTGGTGGTGGTGTGGTTGCTCGATCGACTGGTGCTGTCGCGCTTCACCCGACAAACTGAGTCGGCTTCATCATCATCTTGAAGCAGCTGAGATGCGCGGGAGGATCAGCCATGTAGACTTCCCCCCGCTCATCACCCTTTTCGGGCCTCATCGCTGGCAAGCCAGCTCCTACAGGAAGTGCACGTCCCCTGTAGGCGCTGGCTTGCCAGCGATGGCGCCATTAGCTTCACCTTCAGAGCCATTGCATGACCTCGCTGAACCTCACAAACCTCGCCTGGACACCCCTCGGTCACGGCCACTGTCACCACCAGTTCCAGCTGCGTGATGCCTCGCTGCACGTGGCCGCCGGTGAGTTTGTCGGGTTGATCGGCCCCAACGGCAGCGGCAAGACCAGCCTGTTGCGTTGTGCCTGGCGCTTCAGCAAACCGGAAAGCGGCGAGGTCCGGCTCGACCATCAAAACGTCTGGAAGCAATCTTCACGCTGGTGTGCGCAACGTATCGCCGTGGTGCTGCAGGAGTTTCCCGATGCCTTCGGCCTGACCGTCGAAGAAGTGGTCGCCATGGGCCGCACGCCACACAAAGGCCTGTTCGATGGCGACACGGCCGAGGATCGAAACCTCGCCTGCCAGGCCCTGGAATCAGTCGGCCTCAAGGGCTTCGAAGACCACGCGTTCACCACCCTTTCCGGCGGCGAAAAACAGCGGGTGATCCTGGCCCGCGCGCTGGCCCAGCAACCGCAACTGTTGATCCTCGACGAGCCGACAAACCACCTCGACCCGCGCTATCAGCTGGCGTTGTTGCAGTTGGTCAAGCGCTTGAAGATCGGCACCCTCGCGAGCATCCATGACCTCAACCTGGCCGCCGCATTCTGCGATCGCCTGTACGTGATCAATCACGGCCGCATCGTGGCCAGCGGCACTCCCAAAGAAGTCCTCAATGCGTCGTTGTTGCGCAACGTCTTCGGCGTCGAAGCGCTGATCGATGAGCACCCCTTGCACGGCTACCCTCGAATGACCTGGATAACCCAACCATGAATCTGCTGCGCTCCAGTCTTTTCCTCGTTCTGTTGCTGGGTAGCGCCCAGGCATTTGCCCAGGCGACGCACTACCCGTTGACGATCCAGAGCTGCAACCGCGAAGTGATCTTCCAGCAGGCGCCGAAACACGCGGTCAGCCACGACATCAACATGACCCAGATGATGCTCGCCCTCGGCCTCAAGCCGCAGATGGTCGGCTACAGCGGTGTCAGTGGCTGGAAAGCGGTGACGCCCCAGATGCAGAGCATCCTCGATGGCTTGCCGGAGCTGGCGGCCAAATACCCGTCGGTGGAAACCCTGCTCAACGCCAACGTCGACTTCTTCTTCGCCGGTTGGGATTACGGCATGCGCGTGGGCGGCGACCTCACGCCACAAACCCTGCAACCGCTGGGCATCAATGTCTACGAGCTGACCGAGTCCTGCGCCTTTGTGATGAAGCGTCCACCGGCCAGCCTTGAAGACACCTACAACGACCTGCGTAACCTCGGCAAAATCTTCGACGTGCAGGATCGCGCCAATGCCGTGATCAGTCAGATGCAGGTGCAAGTTGCCAAGGTTCGCCAAGACCTGCCGACCGATAAACCCCGGGTTTTCCTGTATGACAGCGGTGAAGACCGGGCCATGACGTCCGGTCGCCTGGGCATGCCGCAAGCGCTGATCGACGCCGCGGGCGGGCGCAACATTCTCGACGATGTCGAGGCGAGCTGGACCCGGGTCAACTGGGAGAACGTGGTCGAGCGCAACCCGCAGGTGATCGTGATCGTCGACTACGGCGAAGTCACTGCCGAACAGAAAATTGCATTCCTGCGCAGCAACAAGGCGCTGCAATCGGTGGACGCGATCAAGCACCAGCGCTTCATCGTCATCCCCTACGTGCAGGCCACGCCCGGGATCGATAACGTGCTGGCGGTTGAAACCCTGGCCAAGGGCTTCCACGGCGCATGATCAATCGTCGCTACGCCCTGTTGCTGATTGCCCTCGGCGCGCTGTTGCTGGTTTCGTGCGTGGTGTCGCTGGGCTTCGGCCCGGCGCGGGTGCCGGTGGACGTGGTGTGGCGGATTCTGCTGCACAAACTGTTCGGTTTCGGTGTGCCGGACTGGAGCGCCGGGCAGCAACATATCGTCTGGCTGATCCGTGTGCCGCGCATGTTGCTCGGTGCGCTGGTCGGCGCTGGACTGGCGTTGATCGGCGCGGTGCTGCAAGCCGTGACGCGCAATCCGCTGGCCGATCCGCATTTGCTCGGGGTCACCTCCGGCGCAACCTTGGGTGCGGTGATCGTGGTGTTGCACGTTGGTGAAATCGTTGGCTTGCTGACGCTGCCGTTTGCCGCGTTCATCGGTGCATTGCTGAGCATGCTGGTGGTGCTGATGATCGCCAGCCGCCATGGTCGCCTGGACAGTGATCGCCTGCTGCTGTGTGGCGTGGCGGTGTCGTTCGTGATGATGGCGGTGGCCAACTTGCTGCTGTTCATGGGCGACCATCGCGCCAGTTCCGCGGTGATGTTCTGGATGCTCGGCGGGCTCGGGCTGGCGCGTTGGGAGTTGCTCGCGGTGCCGGCCGCCAGTGTGTTGCTCGGCTTGGCGCTGCTGCTCGGCATGGCGCGACCGCTTAACGCGTTGATGGCGGGCGAACAGACGGCGGTGACCCTGGGGTTGAATGCGCGATCGGTGCGCTTGCGGGTGTTTGTGATCGCCTCGCTGATGACCGGGGTGCTGGTGTCGATCAGCGGTTCAATCGGTTTTGTCGGGTTGATGGTGCCGCACATTGCGCGGCGGCTGGTCGGTGCGGAACACCGCCGATTGCTGCCGGTGTGCGTGTTGCTTGGCAGCGTGTTTCTGGTGTGGGTCGACGTCGCCGCCCGGACGCTGATCGCCCCCGAAGACCTGCCCATCGGCGTCGCCACCGCGGCCATCGGCGGCCTGTTTTTCATCGGCCTGATGCGCCGCCGCTGACTCACCCCAATCAAAATGTGGGAGCGGCGCTGCTCGCCCTAATCTGGCGCAGCACGACGCACCAATGCGCCAGACACGTCCCTTCATGGTGCGCCGTCCAACTGTGCAACCGCTCTAGAACGACATTTCCCTGCCTTTGCCCGACCGGGCACAGCCCTTGCTAAAGACCCTTCAGTAGTCCGCATCTGCCACCAAGAAAATTCATAAGTTCATGGAGATCGCACAATGAAGCGTCGCAGTTTGATCAAGGCTTTCACACTCTCGGCATCGATTGCCGCGATGGGCATGACCTGGACTGTCCAGGCCGCCGAGACCATCAAGGTCGGTATTCTGCATTCGTTGTCCGGCACCATGGCGATCTCCGAAACGTCGCTCAAAGACATGGCGCTGATGACCATCGACGAGATCAACGCCAAGGGCGGCGTGAACGGCAAGATGCTGGAACCGGTGGTCGTCGACCCGGCGTCCAACTGGCCGTTGTTCGCCGAAAAGGGCCGTCAGCTGCTGACCCAGGACAAGGTCGCCGTGGTATTCGGTTGCTGGACGTCCGTGTCGCGTAAATCGGTGTTGCCGGTGTTCGAAGAGCTCAATGGCCTGCTGTTCTACCCGGTGCAATACGAAGGCGAAGAGATGTCGCCGAACGTGTTCTACACCGGCGCTGCGCCGAACCAGCAAGCGATCCCGGCCGTTGAATATTTGATGAGCGAGGAAGGCGGCAGCGCCAAGCGCTACTTCCTGCTCGGCACCGATTACGTCTACCCGCGCACCACCAACAAAATCCTGCGTTCGTTCCTGCACTCCAAAGGCGTGGCCGACAAGGACATCGAAGAGGTCTACACCCCGTTCGGTCACAGCGACTATCAAACCATCGTCGCCAACATCAAGAAATTCTCGGCCGGCGGCAAGACGGCGGTCATCTCCACTGTCAACGGCGACTCCAACGTGCCGTTCTATAAAGAACTGGCCAACCAGGGCCTGAAGGCTACCGACGTGCCGGTCGTGGCGTTCTCGGTGGGCGAAGAAGAACTGCGCGGCATCGACACTAAACCGCTGGTGGGCAACCTCGCGGCGTGGAATTACTTCGAATCGGTCGAGAACCCGGCGAACAAAAAATTCGTCGCTGACTGGAAAGCCTACGCGAAGAAACACAACTTGCCGGGCGCCGACAAAGCGGTGACCAACGACCCGATGGAAGCCACTTACGTCGGCATCCACATGTGGGCGCAGGCCGCTGAAAAAGCCAAGTCCACCGACGTCGACAAAGTCCGTGAAGCCCTCGGCGGCCAGACCTTTGCCGCGCCGTCCGGCTACACCCTGACCATGGACAAGACCAACCACCACCTGCACAAGCCAGTGATGATCGGCGAGATCCAGGCGGACGGTCAGTTCAACGTGGTATGGCAGACCGAAGGCCCGATCCGCGCCCAGCCGTGGAGCCCGTTCATCCCGGGTAACGACAAGAAGCCGGACTACGCGATGAAGAGCAACTAAGCGCGACACAACACCTTTGTAGGAGCCGGCGTGCTGGCGATCCGCATCACGCGGTCTGTCTGACAGACCGCCATCGCTGGCAAGCCAGCTCCTACAGGGTCCGCGTATGACCAGGACGTTCGATATGCCCACTGCCCTTTACCGCTTCATCCTCGCCATCGCACTTTTGTTGCCGATGGCCACCCACGCCGGCGACGCCGAAGACTTCGTCGCGGCCAATCCCGTGCAGCAAGCCAAGCTGCTGGAAGCCTGGGCCGCGCAGCCCGATCCGGCCCGCGTCGAACTGATCAACGCCCTGCAACAAGGCCAATTGACCGTCGACGGCCAGCCGAAAACCTTGCGCCTGAACAACCGCTTGCGGGGCTTGATCGACACCGCCCTCGCCAGCCACCAACTGCTCGCCGCCGACGCCAAGCTGCGTCTGGCCGCTGCACAACAACTACAGAAAAGTGCCAAACCGGCACAGTTGAAATTCCTCGACCAGCAACTGGCGGGCGAAAAGGACGAAGGCGTCCACAGCGCCCTGAGTCTTGCCCTGGCCAACCTGCAATTGGTCGACAGCGATCCGGCCGTGCGCCTTGCCGCCGTACGCCTGCTCGGTGAGACCGGCGACCCGCTGGCCCGCACCCGTCTCGAAGGCTTGCTCGACCCTGGCGTCGAAGCCGATGCCACAGTCCGCACCGCCGCCGAAACCAGCCTGGCTCAAGTCAAACGCAAACTGCTGGTCGGCGAGCTCTTGGGCCAGGCCTTCAGCGGCATGTCCCTGGGCTCGATTCTGCTGCTCGCGGCATTGGGCCTGGCGATCACTTTCGGCCTGCTCGGCGTGATCAACATGGCCCACGGCGAGATGCTGATGCTGGGTGCCTACTCGACCTATGTCGTGCAGCTGATGTTTCAACGCTACGCGCCGCAGGCCATCGAGTTCTATCCACTGATCGCGCTGCCAGTGGCCTTTTTTGTCACCGCCGCCATCGGCATGGCGCTGGAGCGCACGGTGATTCGCCACCTCTATGGCCGTCCGCTGGAAACCCTGCTTGCCACCTGGGGCATCAGCCTGATGCTGATTCAACTGGTGCGACTGGTGTTCGGCGCACAGAACGTCGAAGTGGCCAACCCTGCGTGGTTATCGGGCGGGATTCAAGTGCTGCCCAATCTGGTGCTGCCGTACAACCGCATCGTCATCATCGCCTTCGCCTTGTTTGTGGTGGTGCTGACCTGGCTGCTGCTGAACAAAACGCGCCTGGGCCTGAACGTGCGCGCCGTCACCCAGAACCGCAACATGGCTGCCTGCTGCGGCGTGCCCACCGGACGCGTGGACATGCTCGCCTTTGGCCTTGGCTCGGGCATCGCCGGCCTTGGCGGCGTGGCCCTGAGCCAGATCGGCAACGTCGGTCCGGACCTCGGCCAGAGCTACATCATCGACTCGTTCCTGGTGGTGGTGCTCGGCGGTGTCGGGCAACTGGCCGGTAGCGTGTTCGCCGCGTTCGGCCTCGGGATCGCCAACAAGATTCTCGAGCCGCAAATCGGTGCCGTGCTCGGCAAGATCCTCATCCTCGCGCTGATCATTCTGTTCATCCAGAAACGTCCGCAAGGCCTCTTCGCGCTCAAAGGACGGGTGATCGACTGATGAACCAGCCCCTGCTCGTTACCGCTACACAGAAAGCCGGCCCGACAATCTCGATAGCCATCGGTGCAGTGATCCTTGTGCTGCTGTTGGCGCTGCCGCTGCTGTCACTGTTACCGGCGGACAGCACACTGCATGTGTCCGCCTACACCTTGACGCTGGTGGGCAAGATTCTTTGCTACGCCATCGTCGCCCTGGCACTGGATCTGGTCTGGGGTTATGCCGGGCTGCTGTCCCTGGGCCATGGCCTGTTCTTCGCCCTCGGTGGCTATGCGATGGGCATGTACCTGATGCGCCAGGCCTCGGGCGATGGCTTGCCGGCGTTCATGACGTTCCTGTCGTGGACCGAACTGCCGTGGTTCTGGACCGGCACCAGCAGCTTCCTCTGGACCTTGTGCCTGGTGGTACTGGCGCCGGGCTTGCTGGCGTTGGTGTTCGGCTTCTTCGCCTTCCGTTCGCGGATCAAGGGCGTGTACTTCTCGATCATGACCCAGGCCCTGACCTTCGCCGGCATGCTTCTGTTTTTCCGCAACGAAACCGGCTTCGGCGGCAACAACGGCTTCACCAACTTCCGCACGATTCTCGGCTTCGGCATTACCGAACCGGGCACCCGCGCGGTGCTGTTTTTCGCCACGGTGCTGTTGCTGGTGGCGAGCCTGTTCATTGGCTGGCGTCTGGCGCAAAGCAAGTTTGGCCGGGTGCTGACCGCACTGCGCGATGCGGAAAACCGCTTGATGTTCTGCGGCTACGATCCGCGCGGTTTCAAGCTGTTTGTGTGGGTGTTGAGCGCGGTGCTATGCGGCTTGGCCGGTGCGTTGTATGTGCCGCAAGTCGGCATCATCAACCCGAGCGAAATGTCGCCGACCAACTCCATCGAAGCGGCTGTTTGGGTGGCCCTCGGCGGACGCGGCACCTTGATCGGCCCCTTGCTCGGCGCCGGTGTGGTCAACGGCATGAAGAGTTGGTTCACCGTGGCGTTCCCCGAGTATTGGCTGTTCTTCCTCGGCGCGCTGTTCATCGTCGTGACCCTGTACCTGCCCAAGGGTGTGATCGGTTTGCTGAAGAAAAGAGGTGAACAATGAGAACCACTGCGACCGCTGAGTTCATGCTCGAACCGGCGTTTTTTCCCGTGGAGCCCAACAAGGACGCTGGCACCAGCCGCGACACGATCGGCCTCGGCCAGCGTGCCGGCAAAGGCCTCAATACTCGGCACGGCACGATCCTGACCCTGGAAGACATCAGCGTCAGCTTCGACGGCTTCAAGGCCCTGAACAATCTGAACCTGTACATCGGCGTCGGCGAACTGCGCTGCATCATCGGCCCCAACGGCGCGGGCAAGACCACGCTGATGGATGTGATCACCGGCAAGACCCGGCCCAGTCATGGCAAAGCCTGGTTCGGTGAAACCCTGGACCTGACGCAGATGAGCGAAGTGCAGATCGCCCAGGCTGGCATCGGTCGCAAGTTCCAGAAGCCGACGGTGTTCGAAGCATTGAGCGTGTTTGAAAACCTGGAACTGGCGCAGAAAACCGACAAGTCGGTGTGGGCCAGCCTGCGGGCGCGGCTCAATGGCGAGCAGAAGGATCGCATCGCCGAAGTACTGGACACCATTCGCCTGACCGCCTCGGTCAATCGCCCCGCCGGTTTGCTGTCCCACGGGCAAAAGCAGTTTCTGGAAATCGGCATGTTGCTGATGCAGGACCCGCAACTGCTACTGCTCGACGAACCGGTGGCGGGCATGACCGACGCCGAAACCGAATTCACCGCCGAACTGTTCAAAAGCCTGGCCGGCAAACATTCGCTGATGGTGGTGGAACACGACATGGGCTTTGTCGGCTCGATTGCCGACCACGTCACCGTGTTACACCAGGGCAGCGTATTGGCCGAAGGCTCATTGGAACAGGTGCAGGATAACGAGCGGGTGATCGAGGTTTATCTCGGTCGATAGCTCTGCAAATACAAAACCTGTGGGAGCTGGCAAGCCAGCTCCCACAGGGTTCTGTGTGGAACAGAAGGAATTTGAGAATGCTGCAAGTCGAAAAACTGCACCAATACTACGGCGGAAGCCACATCCTGCGCGGCCTGACGTTTGACGTGAAGGTCGGTGAAGTCACCTGCCTGCTCGGGCGTAACGGCGTGGGCAAGACCACCTTGCTCAAGTGCCTGATGGGACTGCTGCCGGCCAAAGAAGGCGCGGTCAATTGGGAAGGCAAAGCGATTACCGCCTTCAAGCCACACCAGCGCGTGCACGCCGGAATCGCCTATGTGCCCCAAGGCCGGGAAATCTTCGGCCGCCTGACCGTGGAAGAAAACCTGCTGATGGGCCTCTCGCGCTTTCCCGGCAGCGAGGCGAAAGAAGTCCCGGCGTTCATCTACGAGCTGTTCCCGGTGCTGCTGCAAATGAAGCAACGTCGGGGCGGTGACCTGTCCGGCGGCCAACAACAGCAACTGGCGATCGGTCGCGCACTGGCCAGCCGCCCTCGTCTGCTGATCCTCGATGAGCCCACAGAAGGCATCCAGCCTTCAGTGATCAAGGAGATCGGCGCGGTGATCAAGAAACTCGCCGCCCGTGGTGACATGGCGATTCTGCTGGTGGAACAGTTCTACGATTTCGCCGCCGAACTGGCCGATCAATACCTGGTGATGTCCCGGGGCGAAATCGTGCAACAGGGCCGCGGCGAGAACATGGAAGCTGAAGGGGTGCGCGGGCTGGTCACGATCTGAGTCTTTGTTGATGGCAGGCCCCAGGCACCAATTTGTCGCACCACCCTCCACGCCGTGCTCTCAACTGGTGCGCGGCGACGGTTCATAGCCCCCTGCTGCCGCCAATGCCCTGCGGCACAGCCTTTGCAACCCTCCTGAGGCCCCCCTCGATAAGCACTGACCATGACTCTTCCTGCATCCGGCGTTTTGTTTACCCCCAGTTGGCATGCCGAACTGGAACTGGGCTACGCCCGATTCGACAACACCACTCGCCCGGTCCAGCGTCGACACAAAGGCCCGCTGCGGGTGCAAAAGCACCTGTATGCCGAAGGGCCTGAAGTCTGCCAGCACATCATCGTCCACCCGCCAGGCGGGATTGCCGGCGGTGACCGGCTGGACATCTCGGCCAGCGTCGGCACCGACGCCTGGGCGCAGATCACCAGCCCCGGAGCCGCCAAATGGTACCGCGCGGCCGGCCCCGCCTGGCAGCGGCTGAGCTTGCAGGTGGCAGCCGGTGCGACACTGGAATGGCTGCCCCAGGAGACGATCATTTTCAGTGCGGCGCAGGCCGAACTCAGCACCGCTATCGACCTTGAAGGCGATGCCCGTTTGTTCTACTGGGACGTCGTGGCCCTGGGCCGTCCGGCCAGTGGCGAGCGCTTCGACCTCGGGCATTTTCAGGCGCAACTGGATATCCGCCGCAACGGCCAGTTGCTCTGGCACGAACGCCAGCGCATTGTCGGGGCTGACGGTTTGCTCGACTCGCCGATTGGGCTGGATGGGCAACCGGTGTTTGCCACCTTGCTGGTGACCGGGGAGATCGATAGTGACTTGCTGGAGCGTTGCCGTTCATTGCCCAACGATGTGCGCGGGGATCTGACGCAATTACCGGGGCTGTTGGTCGCCCGGTGCCTGGCCAGCGAGGCGCTTCTGGCCCGTGGCTGGCTGATTGATTTATGGAGGTTGCTGCGCCCGACACTGCTTGGCCGCGAAGCCATGCCACCGCGAATCTGGAACACCTGAACACAATCCCCCCTGTAGGAGCCGGCTTGCTGGCGATCGCGGTGGGCCTGGCAATATCGATGTCGGTAGATACGCCGCCATCGCCAGCAAGCCGGCTCCTACAGGTGATGTATTAACAGTTCCGAACTTTTTATCTGCCCAGATGGATTCCAACAATGGACCTGACCCCACGCGAAAAAGACAAGCTGCTGATCTTCACCGCCGGCCTCGTCGCCGAGCGGCGTTTGGCTCGCGGTGTGAAACTCAATTACCCGGAGGCCATGGCCTACATTTCCGCGGCGCTGCTCGAAGGCGCGCGCGATGGTCAGACCGTGGCCGAACTGATGCACTTCGGCACCACCCTGCTCAGCCGCGAACAAGTGATGGACGGCATCCCGGAAATGATTCCGGAGATCCAGGTCGAAGCGACGTTTCCTGACGGCACCAAACTGGTCACCGTCCACCAACCGATCGCCTGAGGTCACGCCATGACTTACCCCATCCGCGATGCGGTGCATGCCGACCTGCCGGCGATCCGCGACATCTACAACGACGCCGTGCTCAACACCACCGCGATCTGGAACGAACAGGCCGTGGACCTTGGCAACCGCCAGGCCTGGTTCAGCGCCCGGCAATCCCAGGGTTATCCGATCCTGGTGATCGTCGACGCAGACAACACCGTGCTGGGTTACGCCTCTTTCGGCGACTGGCGTCCGTTCGACGGCTTCCGCCACACCGTCGAGCATTCGGTCTACGTGCGCAGCGATCAACGCGGCAATGGCCTGGGGCCAAAGCTGATGGACGAGCTGGTCGAGCGCGCCAGAGGCTGTGGCAAACACGTCATGGTCGCGGCCATCGAAAGCGGCAACGCTGCCTCGATTCGCCTGCATGAACGCATCGGTTTTATCACCACCGGGCAGATGCCACAGGTGGGCACCAAGTTCGGTCGCTGGCTGGACCTGACCTTCATGCAACTGACCCTCAATCCTGGCGCACAACCACCTGCCGCCAACAAGGAGTGATCGCCCCATGAACCCCGCCCAACTGCGACGCGTCAACGTAGAAAGCTTCGCGCACTACCGTCAGGGCCTGATCGATCTGCTGCTCGACGCCGTCGGCTATGGCGCCAGCGTCGGCTTCATGGCCGATCTCGATGCGACGCAGGCCCACGCCTATTTCGATGAGGTTCAGGACAATCTGATCAAGGGCAATGTGCTGCTGTGGGTGGTGGTCAAGGACGAACAGGTGCAAGCCAGCGTGCAATTGGCCCTGTGCCGCAAGGCCAACGGATTGAACCGCGGCGAAGTGCAGAAACTGCTGGTGCGCGAGCATGCCCGGCGTCGTGGTCTGGGCCAACAGTTGATGAGTGCGCTGGAACAGGCCGCCCTGCAACACAAGCGCGGCATGCTCTTCCTCGACACGGAGGCAGGCTCGCCCGCTGAAGATTTCTACAAAGCCCTGGGCTACACCCGCGCCGGGGAAATTCCCGATTACGCCTGCGACCCGAGTGGTCGTTACAAACCCACAGCCTTCTTCTACAAGATTCTCCAAGGAGCTCATTGATGATTCCCGGTGAATACCAGATCCAGCCCGGCGACATCGAACTCAACGCCGGCCGCCGCACGATCAGCCTGACGGTGGCCAACAGCGGTGACCGGCCGATTCAGGTCGGTTCGCACTACCACTTTTTCGAAACCAATGACGCCCTGAACTTCGACCGCGCCGCCAGCCGCGGCATGCGCCTGAACATTCCTGCCGGCACCGCCGTGCGCTTCGAGCCGGGGCAGAGTCGCGAGGTCGAGTTGGTGGATTACGCCGGGCAGCGGCGGGTGTTCGGGTTTGCCGGGCGGATCATGGGTGACCTCGACTGAAATGATCCCCTGTGGCGAGGGCGCTTGCTCCCGCTCGAGTGCGCAGCGCTCGCACACCCGGGGAACGCGGTATGTCTGAAAGAAATCATTGGCAGGTTTTGGGGCTGCTACGCAGCCAGCGGGAGCAAGCTCCCTCGCCACAATAAATTTGTGCAAGGAATTGAAATGAAAATTTCCCGTCAGGCCTACGCCGACATGTTCGGCCCCACCGTCGGTGACAAGGTCCGTCTGGCCGACACCGAACTGTGGATCGAAGTGGAACAGGACTTCACCACCTACGGCGAAGAAGTGAAATTCGGCGGCGGCAAAGTCATCCGTGACGGCCAGGGCCAAAGCCAATTATTGGCCGCCGAAGTGGTCGACACGGTGATCACCAACGCACTGATCATCGATCACTGGGGCATCGTCAAAGCTGACGTCGGCCTCAAGGACGGACGTGTTGCCGGCATCGGCAAGGCGGGCAATCCGGACGTGCAACCGGGCGTCACCCTCGCCATTGGCGCCAGCACCGAAGTGATCGCCGGTGAAGGCATGATCCTCACCGCCGGCGGCATCGACACCCACATCCACTTCATCTGCCCGCAGCAGATCGAAGAGGCGCTGATGAGCGGCGTCACCACCATGATCGGCGGCGGCACTGGCCCGGCCACCGGTACCAACGCCACGACGTGCACCTCCGGGCCGTGGCACCTGGCGCGCATGCTGCAAGCCGCCGACGCCTTCCCGATGAACATCGGCCTCACCGGCAAAGGCAACGCCAGCCTTCCGGAACCGCTGATCGAACAGGTCAAGGCCGGCGCCATCGGCCTCAAACTGCACGAAGACTGGGGCACCACGCCGGCAAGCATCGACAACTGCCTGAGCGTTGCCGATGAGTACGACGTACAAGTGGCGATCCACACCGACACCCTCAACGAATCGGGCTTCGTCGAAACCACCCTCGCCGCCTTCAAGGGTCGCACCATCCACACCTACCACACCGAAGGTGCCGGGGGCGGTCATGCGCCGGACATCATCAAGGCCTGCGGCTTTGCCAACGTGCTGCCGAGCTCGACCAACCCGACCCGGCCGTTCACCCGCAACACCATCGACGAACACCTCGACATGTTGATGGTCTGCCACCACCTGGACCCAAGCATTGCCGAAGACGTGGCCTTCGCTGAAAGCCGCATCCGCCGCGAAACGATTGCCGCCGAAGACATCCTCCACGACCTCGGCGCGTTCTCGATGATCAGCTCCGACAGCCAGGCCATGGGCCGCGTCGGCGAAGTCATCACCCGCACCTGGCAGACCGCCGACAAAATGAAAAAACAGCGCGGCCCGCTACCCGGTGACGGCGCAGGCAACGACAACTTCCGCGCCAAACGCTACATCGCCAAATACACCATCAACCCGGCGATCACCCACGGCATCAGCCATGAGGTGGGCTCGGTGGAAGTGGGTAAATGGGCGGATCTGGTGCTGTGGCGCCCGGCGTTCTTCGGTGTCAAACCGACGCTGATCCTCAAGGGTGGCGCCATCGCCGCCAGTTTGATGGGCGATGCCAACGCCTCGATCCCGACCCCGCAACCGGTGCACTACCGCCCGATGTTCGCCAGCTACGGTGGCTCGCTGCACGCCACCAGCATGACCTTCATCAGCCAGGCGGCGCAGGAAGCCGGCCTGCCCGAAGCCTTGGGCCTGAAGAAGAAAATCGCCGTGGTCAAAGGCTGCCGCGACGTGCAGAAAACCGACCTGATCCACAACGACTACCTGCCGGACATCGACGTCGATCCGCAGACCTATCAGGTCAAGGCTGACGGCGTTTTGTTGTGGTGTGAGCCGGCGGATGTGCTGCCGATGGCGCAGCGGTATTTCCTGTTCTGAGTGCCTGCGTATTGCCCAAAGAAAAACCCGATGGCGGTTGACTGCCATCGGGTTTTTCATGCGTTGTGAATCAACTGGCTCGACGTTGTTGTCTGGCGACTATCGCCGCCATTTCCGGTTCATCCAGATGATCCAGCGCTTTGTCCACCAACAAATGCACGCTGTCGGCCATGCGGCTGAGTGCCAGGGCAACGGAGCGGCTTGAGCCCTGCACATGTTCGGCGAGGTCGGCGGCGATGGCGCTGATGGACAGCAGATCCTCCGAGGCATTGGCCAGGAGTGATTCAGTGTTGACGTCCGGGCAGACGCTGAAGAGTTGGCCTGCACGTTTCGGCGGTTTCTTTTGTACGGGCGGGAAGTGGTGGTCGAGGGCGCGTTCGGCGGCTTCGTGGAGTTTGCTGGAATCGAGGGAATCGTAGGGCGATGCGAGATCGGTGTCTGGCGGGTTTGGCGTTACTTTGAACATACGCTGATTTCTCCTGAATGGAGCCGCCAACACTTCCCTACTAAAAGAAGGGTGGCGGCTGTACGCAGGTTAGTAGACCGGGGAGATCAGCATTTACCGGCGCGCCGAAGCGCCCTGCGCACAGCTGCCATCAAGTTCAGGGATGGGATACCTGACTGACAGAGCCTCTGCACCTTGCTGATAACACCACGGGCTACTAAACCCGATCACTGACAACCAGTGACGCGAATCAAGCTACCGAGTGGCCGCAAGGCGCACAAGCCGGCGGATTCTGGCGCACCTGTAGGCAATGGCACAAGGTTTTGTAGCTTTCGGGAAGTAACCCTGACAGCGGTTAAACAGGCCCGGGCAAATGCCGTTTAATCAACGACGTTGGAGCCGCCGCAACCGGGCACGCTCGATCGCTTGTTGTGTTAACGATTTCAATTTTTGATCGATCTGTCGGGCGATCTCAGCCAGTGTCTGTGCATAGTCCTCATCACTCATGACCTGCCCCTCGGCGAACGTTTTTTCGTCTTTGCCCAATTCACCACACAGGGATTTTATTTCCGCTTCCAAAGCCGCCTTGGCGGCCGGTTCCACGGCCTCGGATCGACGCTGCAACGCCTCCTGCAAATCCGTGGTGGCATCGATCTGCCGCCGTAAATCGCTCAGTGCTTCGCGGTTGGAAGACTCCAGCCAGGCTCTCCATTCGGGTTGTTCGAGGATCCGGTCCGCAAGCAACTCCCCTTCTTCGAGCGCCGCAATATAGGTGTACGCCTCTTCAATCATCTCCTTGGTCACCCCGGCAATCTTGCGAAACTGCATGCCCCGCGCCTGCCACGGCAGATCCAGGCGCTGAGCCAGATCGGTCATGTAGGCCAGGTGAACTTCCACTTCATCAATGGTGCCAGTGACATTGCCCTGCTCATCGACTCGTCGAAACTGCTCCCCCGCTGCCCTTCGCGCGGCGACCCGACGACGGGCGATTGCATCCAGTTCACGAATGCGCGATTTGCCTTGTGCCAACTCCAGCAATCGCGCCTCGATCAGGTCCGCGCTGCCCAGCGCATGGGCCTCATGAAACAGCACTTGCAGGCCCATGGCATTGAACAGTTGCGTACTGCCGTCCACACACGCGGTAGGCGTTGTGGCTTCGTTAAACAGCTTGACCCGCAGCTCGCTGTCTTTGGCCATGGCCTGGAGCATGCGCCAGACTTTGCCGGTCAGGTCCACCTTGTAGTCGCCGCCCGCCGTGAAGTCGGCGGATTGCGTGAGCTTGCGGATTTCATCGAAAAACGGCACCGAGTCGAACTCGTCCTCGACCTGATTCCAGACTTCCTTCTTTTCCTGCCACTGGCGCTCGGTCATGCCCATCCACCAGTCGGCGCTGTCGAGCGTGCCGCGTGGCGGGTACGGCCGGTCGGGATCCATGCCGACCGACTCGATGTAAGACTTGAGGGTTTCGAGGTTTTCCGGGGAAATCCAGCGCGGCTCATGGCTGATCAATGTTCGCGCGAGCAATTCGGCGCGGAACGAACCCGGCGCGACTGTCGGGATGCGGGTGATCGGGTTGTGTCGCAGATCGAGGTAAATACTGCGCGGCCGCGACTGGGAAAACAGCCCGACAGGCCAACTGTCCAGGCCGGTTTCGTTGAGCAGGATGACCTGCAACTGCGGCATCCGGCTGATGTTCGGCATGAGCTTCAACGGGTTGCCACGCAAGCCCAGCGAACGCAGATGCACCAGCCTTTTCAGGCGATCGACCGCCACTTCATCCAGCTCGATACGATTTTCACTGAGGGACAGGTCGCTGAGATGATTCATCTCACCGAGCACCTCTGGGATGGCGGTCAGCAGGTTGTCCTGCAGGTTGAGGTAACGCAACCGGCGAAACGCAGCGAGAAACGACAGATGCTCATTACGCAATTCGCCGCTGCGCAGGCTCAGGTTGGTGACATGGTCGAAATTGGCCTCGAGTTTCGGCAGCGTCTCAAGCAGCCGACGGATCAAGGGAAAATCGTCGAGTTTCAGCCATTGCGGACGCACCGCACCCGCCCCTTGCATGCCCTCGGGTCCGGTGCGTTGCCAGCTCTGCCGGATCGCCTTGCAGAAGCGCTCACGGGCACGCAATTCGGCAATCCCTGACGGCGTGAAACGCCAGGACGCCGTCGATGAGTTCATCCAGTTTTGCATCGTGCGGTTCAACTGATCGAACTCGGCCTCCAGCGCAGTCAGGCGTTCATGAACCGAGCCACCGTTCTGGCTGAACCCGGCCAACAGCGTTTCGACTTCTTCCGGGGTGAAGGCCGGGTACAGCGAGCGGACCCGCCGGCGCAATCCCATGCCGCGCGGGGCCTGCGCATAACCTGGCATGCCGCCGCGCAAGCGCATGACGCTCGGGTCGTAGGACGGTTTGAACACCGGGTTGTCGCGCAGGATCGGCTCGAACACAGCTCGATCCAGTGGCGCTGTCTTGACCGCCTGCTCGAGGCCTGCCGCGTCATGAATGTCAAAACCCAGGGTGACGCGCTGTGAATCGGGCAATGCGTGCAGCACGGCGGCATAGAGATTGTCCGCGCCGTGCAGGTGTTCATCGCCCGCGTCCCGCGCTTCATATCGGCCATCTCCGCCCCGGATCAATACTTTGCGGATGGGTGCCTCTTCAGCGCCGACGCTGTCGTGCAGCGTCCCTGAAAAAGAACGTTCACGAATCTCCAGACGCAGGTCCGAGGGCCAGCCCGGCAGGGCGGCCAGGGAGTGCAGCTCCAGGCGCTCGGTGTCGCTGTTGTGCAGCTCGCCCAGGTACAGGCCTTCATACGCGCGTGCCATGCGTAGCTGCTGCGCCGCATCCGCCGCCTGTTGGGAAAGTCTCAGGGGCACGCGTTCTTTCTCGGCCAAATGTTGCAGGTCCGAGGGTTGCGCGTGCTCCACAAGGGCTTGTGCCACACGGGTCGAAAGCGACGGCTCGTGCCCTTTGAGCAAGCTCACACGGGCGTCGTCTGTACGCTCGCGGCGCTCGTAAAGCTTGTCGAACAAACGCCTTTTACTGCCCCGCGCCTGTTCGGCAAGGCAATTGCGCAAGGCCTTGGTGCGCGCCGTTGAGTCGGCGGAAAACCATTGCCCAAGCATCTCGCGAAGGGCCGGTTCATCGAGGAACCCGACCACACGTGCAGGCAGCGCACCGGCGAGTAAATCCTGCCAGGTCATCTGCAAGGTATTGGCGGGCAACGCGTCGGCATATCCCTCCTTGAAAGCCGCCCCCGCCAGGCCTGGCTCCTCGAATACTTCGATGGCCTTGCCCTCGGGCCAGCCCGGCAACTCAGTCATGAAGCGCACGGCAAGATCGGCCCATTCCCGGTCGACCCGATTGGCCAGGACCTGTTCGGCACAGGCCTCGGCGTCGGCGTACGCCTTGAAGCGCTTGAGGGTATCGGTCAGCAGCGCGGGCGGGGTTTCGTGCTCCACGTGCAACCGGCGCAATGCGTTTTCGTGAATACCACTGACGGTCAGGATCTGCTCCAGCGTTTGATCGCTAAACCCATCGACCGAGGCGCCCAGACGCTGGAGCAATTGACGCCGATCCCACTCCAGCGGTCGATCGAGTTCAGTTTTCCACTGGCCGGCGCCGTTGTGTTCCAGCAAGGGCTGATAGGCATTGGCTCGCGTAGGGTGTTGCAGGCGATGCTGACCAGTGTCCGCGTCCTGTTTGACTTCGTAGCATTTGTCGTCAAGGCGCAGGAGGTCCTGATCCAGGTGCCGGTACAAGCCTTTTTCACCAACGACGCCCTCCTTGGGCAAGGTGACCGATTGTTGATACGGCGTCAGGTCCGGATTCCACAAACGTTGCTTGCCAGCGACCTCCACAGGCTTGAGCCCTTCGACAAAGGGCGAGACTTTTATCGGCGTCAGTGGCCTGCCAGGCAACCCATGGGCCGCCCCCATGAGCGCTAACTGCGCAAAATTGATCAGCACCCCGTTGAAGTAGGCAGAGGCCTCCTCCTTGTCGCCTTTGCTCCAATCTTCGATGCCTTCGGCCACCTCGGCGAGCATCTGCGCAATCATGATGCCCAGCATCGCTTCGCCCAGACCGGGCACCAGCATCGCGGCGAAATTGAACACGTTCCAGCCGATGTTCAGGTAACTGGTCAGGCGCTTGAAGCGGGCGCTGGCGTCTTCATCGTCGGTCGGCACCGCGATGCGTCGGGCATCGGCGATGGCCTTGTCGCGGCGCTCAACGAACAAGGTCGCCCACAGGTCGCCCGTGATCTGATTGGTGATGGGTTCTGCATCGGGATTCTCGACCGCGGTTTCACGCCACCATGGCCCCATGTCCAATGGCTCGCGTTGCTGCCAGGTCACCGTCTTGAGGCGTTCGTTGACCCGGCTGAAAAACAGCCCCTTGTCCTTTTGCGCCACGAACCGGCTGAAAAAAGTCTGGTATGGCGTGTCTCGCAGCTGACCGATCAGGGTCTTCATGAACGCGGCGAGCGAGGGGTATTCCTTGAGCGGATGTTCCGGATCATCCGGCACATAGGCGATCACGTGACCGGACAAACGACTTTGATGGTAGATGTCGTCGCGGCGCAAAAGCTCATCGTTGAGCCCCTGCGGCCCATTGGCAAAAAACGCCTGCAGCAATTTGAATCGCTCGTACTCCGTACCCGGCAATATCGAGAGGCGCTGCGACCACTCGCTCCAGAACTTCACTGAGTCGGGGGTCAAGGCATCGATCGCCTGCTTGATCTGCGACGGCTCGCTGACGGCACTGAACAACACGATGCCCGTCAATTGAAAGCCCATCAGCGACAATCGGTGACATTGCAGCGGCCGGTCGTACAGCGTGGTATTGGCCTGGCTCTCGCGTATTTGCCCGAGTTTGCCGTAGGCATGGTCGCTGATATCGCCTTTCAATCGGGCAACCAGTGACGCCAGCTGAAACGCGGCTTTTTCACTGGACACCGACTCGTCCTGCAAGGCGCGTCGCGCTTGAGCCGTCGCCGGCAGCAGGATGGATTTGATATGCCGCTGGAACTGTCCGCCAATGTCGAGGCGGCGGCACATCGAGGCAAACCCGGGCAAGGAGATGGCGGATTCAAGCGCGAGGTTGTCGTGGGCATCCTTGCGGTAGATGCCGGAGCTGTTACGCCAGGCATCGTCGTTGGTTTCCGACGCGTCGAAATTGTGCAGCGCCGCTTCCAGTAGCGTGGACTGTCGAACGTGACTGGCCCCGGAATCAATGACAAAGCCAATTTTGCTGGGCACGACGAGTTGTACGCTGAGCGTGTCGATATTCTCGACGCCATTGAACTCCGTCGTCAGCGCCGCACTCAGTAGTGGCTCGGCAAATGCGTTGATGTCGTGCTGCAAGGCACCCAGGGTCTTGTCCAGTGCGCCTTGCAAGCGTCCATGCTCTTCAATCAGTTCTTTCAGGTACTGGCGGTCGAGTTCCCGGGTGCCGCTGTACCACCCGGGGCTCTCGGGCTGAAGTGTTTCAAGGGTTTTCAACCTCGCTACCGAGGCATTTTTTATGGCGCCAGGGAGGGCGCCGAGTACACGATCGTAATGAACGCCGTTGGTTTGGGCGGGCGTTTCCAGCGAGTTGCTTCCATGCAAATCAGACACTGTTCAATCACCTTGGTGACAGGAAAGGAGACAACAGACTTATCCACCGACGCCCGAAACAAAAGAGCAAATTACTGTTCAACCAGCGCGCTAAAGCGCTCGGTCCGTTCGAAAATCAAAGAGCCGCCAATACATAATTACCGCCACGGCAGCCGGGCTTTATGCCGCTGTATGAGTGGTCGTGTTTTTCCCGTCAAAGGGACTACTATTCGAATCGCGGTCCTTCGATTCATGCTCAGGTATCCACTATGCGTCTTTCCGAATTCATCGCAGCAAACGTTGATCGCATCGTCGATGAGTGGGAGCAGTTCGCCAAAACCATCACCCCGGCCGCCGAATCCATGGACAGTGCCGCATTGCGCGACCACGCGAAGGCGATTCTGCTGGCTGCCTCGCGGGACATGTCCAAACCGCAAACGCCCAGTGAACAAGCCGCCAAGGCCAAGGGGGAAGGCCCGGAAAAAACCCCGAGCCTGGACGAGGCCGGTGCCAGCCACGGCGAACTGCGCCACACCGTAGGGTTTGATCTGGTGCAGATGACCAGCGAATTTCGCCATCTGCGCGCTTGCGTGATCCGCCTGTGGGTCGACAGCCTGGAATCCCCGGACATGGCTTATTTCCAGGACATGATCCGCTTCAATGAAGCCGTTGATGAAGCCTTGGCCGAATCCACGGCGGCTTATGCCGAGCAAGTCAATCGCTCGCGAGACATCTTCCTCGCGATCCTCGGCCACGACCTGCGCGCGCCGCTGCAAGCGGTCAGCATGTCCATCGAGCTCCTGCTGCGCAAAACGGCCCTGGAGGGTGATGCGCTGGCCTGCGCGACCCACATCCAGCGGGGCACGCGGCACATGGCGGTGATGGTCGGTGATTTGCTGGAGCTGGTACGCAGCCGCCTGGGCAAGAGCCTGCCGATCGAGCCGACGCCCACGGACCTGGCCGAAGTGGCCCATGCGGCGATTGCCGAAGCGTGCGCCGGCAACCCTGCATGCGACCCGACCCTGGAAATACACGGTGACACACGCGGCGTGTGGGATGCCGGGCGACTCGCTCAGCTCTTGCAGAACCTGATTGGCAACGCTTTGCAGCACGGTTCGAACAAACGCGACGTGACGGTGACCCTCAAGGGCGAACCGCAGGCGGTGCGCCTGACAGTGCATAACTTCGGCGCGCCTATTCCAGAAGACGCCATGGCCACGATCTTCGATCCCCTGGTGCGCAGTGCCGACGAAGAACTGGGCCAGCCTTCAACCAGCCTCGGGTTGGGGTTGTTTATCGTCAAGGAAGTGGTGAACGCGCATAAGGGGACGATTGAGGTCACCTCGAGCGAAGAGGATGGGACGTTGTTTACGGTGGTGTTGCCACGGAAGGTGTAACGCCTTTACGGTTGGTGGGCTGTTGTGAAGAGAATGCATTTGTGGCGAGGGAGCTTGCTCGCGCTGGGCTGCGCAGCCGCCCCACTACCTGAAGCCAGATTCTTTAAGACCTTGCGAGCGCTTCGCACTCGTGCGGGAGCAAGCTCCCTCGCCACAGGTTCAGCGTCAATCTTCGAAAAACTACTCCACCACCAACCGCCCCAACCGCTGCTTCAACATCCGGTTCTCCGCCCGAAGCTGCTGGACTTCCTCGAGCAAGTCCAGCGCCAGCGCAACCCCTTCCCATTCCAGTTCCAGGTCGCGCCGCAGCTTGGCGGCGCGTTTGGCCAGGGTCAGTTCGTAATCGGTGAAGCGCCAGTCCTTGGGCGCGCCTTCCTGAGGTTCGAGGATGCCGTGCTCGACGATTTCGATCACGTAGACGTCCGACAGGTCGGTCGCCTCACAGAATTCTGCCAGGTCCAGTTGAACGATCAGGGGGTTGCTCATGATGGGCTACTCCGTCTCTGAATTCAGAAATTTTCTCTCGGGTCGAATGCCGCTTTTTTCGCCAGTTCCTGCCACAAGGCCTTGATCTCATCGTCCGATTTTTTCGGCATGACCGCCTTCAGTTGCACGAACAGGTAACCGCGCTCACCCGCCTTGTTCAGCAAACCATGGCCCTTGGCGCGCATGCGCTGGCCGTTTTGGCTGCCGGCCGGGACCTTGAGGTTGATCTTGCCGGTCAGGGTCGGCACGGCCACTTCAGTGCCCAGCGCCAGTTCCCACGGTGCCAGCGGCAGCGTGATGATCAGGTTTTCGCCTTCGACATCGAATTTCGGGTGCGGCGCAAAACGAATGGTCAGGTACAGGTCGCCATTGGCACCGCCACCGACGCCCGGTGCGCCCTGGCCTTTGAGGCGGATGCGCTCGCCGTCGGTCACGCCGGCGGGGATCTTCACATTCAGGCTTTTCGGGGTGTTGCTGACGTGCTGGCCGGCCGCGTTGTATTGCGGTACCTGGAAGGTGACCTTCTTCGATTCGTTCGAGAGGGTCTCTTCGAGAAAAATCCCCAGTTCCATTTCCACGTCTTGCCCTCGACGCCCCGTGCTGCGGCGCGACTCTCCACCACCAAAACCAGGGCCACGGTTACCGAAGATCGAACTGAAGAAGTCCGAAAAATCGCCGGTATCCTGGCCGCCGCCACCGAAACCGCCACGACTCTGCCAGCCCGGTGGTCCCTGGAACGGTTGGCCGTGCTGGCCGTAACGGCGCAAATCGTCGTATTCGGCGCGCTTGTCAGCGCTTTTCAGCGCTTCATAGGCCTCGGAGGCATCCTTGAACTTGGCCTCGGCGTCCTTTTCCTTGCTGACATCGGGGTGGTATTTGCGCGCGAGCTTGCGATAGGCGGCCTTGATCGCCTTGTCGTCTGCCGTCGGCTCCACACCGAGAATCTTGTAATAGTCTTTGAAGTCCATCGCGGGAATCACCATCCGTTATCGAAATCGCGCCACCTGCCACAGCATGCACTTATTTGCAGCACAGGGCTTGACCGATCTCAAGGTTGTGACCGGGCAGCGCATCAGAAGTTTATCGGCAGCAGGCGGGACGACTTGCAGTCGTTGCGCGGCTGTCCGGTTGATGCAGGGTAGTTTGGGGGTGATGCGGCATCTTTCAAGGCGCCAAATGGCAAGATTTAGCGGATAGTCGGCCTTCGATTCTGTGCCGCACTGACATACACTGCGCGGCCGTTTTTTAACCGGAACTTGAAAGACATGAACAACGCATCTCCAGCCCGTGCCGTTGGTATCGATTTTGGCACGTCCAACTCTACTGTCGGCTGGCTGCGCCCCGGCGTGGAAACGCTGATCGCGCTGGAGGACGACAAGATCACCCTGCCCTCGGTGGTGTTCTTCAACATGGAAGAACGCCGCCCGGTGTACGGCCGGCTGGCGCTGCACGAGTACCTGGAAGGCTACGAAGGCCGCCTGATGCGCTCGCTCAAGAGCTTGCTGGGCTCCAAGCTGATCAAGCACGACACCAGCGTTCTCGGCACGGCGATGCCGTTCAAGGACCTGCTCGGGCTGTTCATCGGTCAATTGAAGAAGCGCGCCGAGACAGCCGCCGGTCGGGAATTCGAAGAGGTGGTGCTGGGTCGTCCGGTGTTTTTTGTCGATGACGACGAAATGGCTGACCAGGAAGCGGAAAACACCCTGGTGGACGTGGCCCGCGCCATCGGCTTCAAGGATGTGTCGTTCCAGTACGAACCGATTGCGGCGGCGTTCGACTACGAGTCGACCATCGAAAAAGAAGAGCTGGTGCTGATCGTCGACATCGGCGGTGGTACCTCGGACTTCTCGCTGGTGCGCCTGTCACCGGAGCGTCGCACCCACGACAACCGCCACGACGACATCCTCGCCACCGGCGGCGTGCACATCGGCGGGACCGACTTCGACAAGCAGCTGAGCCTGCAAGGCCTGATGCCGCTGTTCGGCTACGGCAGCCGGATGAAGAGTGGCGCCTACATGCCCACCAGCCACCACATGAACCTGGCGACCTGGCACACCATCAACTCGGTGTATTCGCAGAAGTCGACTCTGGCCCTGGGTAGCATGCGCTACGACATCGAAGACACCGGCGGCATCGATCGCCTGTTCAAGCTGATCGAACAGCGCGCCGGGCACTGGCTGGCGATGGAAGTGGAAGAAACCAAGATCCAGCTGACCCACGCCGACAGCCGTCACGTGCCGCTGGACCGAATCGAAGCCGGCCTGAGCGTCGAACTGAGCCGCGCCCTGTTCGAATCGGCCATCGACAACCTGCTGGAGCGCGTGCGCAACAGCGTCACCCAGTTGCTGGCTGATGCCAATGTGCGGGTGGATCAGGTGGATACGGTGTTCTTCACCGGTGGTTCGAGCGGGATTCCGGCATTGCGCAACAGCGTCTCGGCGATGCTGCCGAATGCGCGGCATGTGGAAGGGAACATTTTTGGCAGTATCGGCAGTGGTCTGGCGATCGAGGCTGCCAAGCGCTATGGCCCGATGGGCTGATCCGATCGACTGTGGCGAGGGAGCTTGCTCCCGCTGGACTGCGTAGCAGTCCCATTTTTAGGGCCGCTTCGCGCCCCAGCGGGACGGTGCGGCGTTCCGACAAGCTCCCTCGCCACAATCAGATCAACAGCACATCAAACCATCCCCACCTGCTTCAACTCGCTCTTCAAATACGCGTAATAAATCGGCCCCGCCACCACCCCCGGCAGGCCGAACGCGGCTTCGAACACCAGCATTGCCAACAGCAACTCCCACGACTTGGCACTGATCTGCCCGCCGACGATGCGCGCGTTGAGGAAGTATTCGAGCTTGTGGATGACAATCAGGTAACCCAGCGCCGCCATGGCCACCCAGATCGACAGCGACAGGCCGACGATGGTGATCAGGGTGTTCGACATCAGGTTGCCGATCACCGGCAACAGGCCAAGCAGGAACGTCAGGACGATCAGGGTTTTGGTCAGCGGCAAACTGATGCCGAACATCGGCAGCACCACCGCCAGGAAGATCCCGGTGAAGAAGGTATTGAGCAGGGAAATCTTGATCTGCGCGAACACGATGTTGCGAAAGGCCTGGACCAGCAGGTGCAAACGATCGAACAGCGCGGCGGCCAGGGGCTTGCGCTTGGTCAGGTCGGGAATACGCTGCAAAGCGATGATCGCCCCCAGCACCATGCCGATCAACAGCGTCACGAACATGTGCGCCGCGTCCTTGCCCACCAATTGCAAATCGCTCAGGTGCTTGCTGACCCATTCGCCAATCGCCACGCGAAACTCGGCGGCGCTGGCCGGCAGATAGGCGTCGATGAACGGCGGAAGCTGACCCCGGGCGCGATCGACCACGCCCATGAATTTGTCCAGGGAAGCCCCGGGATTTTCCGCTTCGTGCAACAGGAAACTGATGGCGCCGGCGAAGATCAGCGTCAGCACACTGACAATCAACGTCCCCAGCAGTGCCACCGCCAGCCAGCGCGCTCGCCGGCCTTCGATCAGCCGCTGCAATTGCGGGGTGAGCATGTTGACCAGTTCAAACACCAGCAACCCGGCCAGCAGGCTGGGCAGCAAACGCAGCGGGATCACCAGCAGCAGTCCGCCAAAGATAATGACCCAGCTGATGACCAGCAAAACTTGACGCTGAGAAAACGTTGGCATACTGCCTCAAAACGAACGGCGTAAAAGGATTGGCAGTCTGCCAGCGATCCGGTGTCAGCACTAGGGATTGTGTGGGGCGACCTTGGTCAGGGGTTAATCTGCTTTTTGCAGCGCCGGTTCCGGCTCCATCGCGGGCAAGCCCGCTCCCACAAGTCTGCGGTTGATCATGGAAATCGAGTTCAACAGAGAAACCTGTGGGAGCGGGCTTGCCCGCGATGAGGCCCTCACAGCCCCCACAAATCCCGCTGAATGTTTATTTCTTCTTCAGACAATCACTCATGAACGCCTTGCGCTCATCGCCCTTCAAGGCTTTGGTGGCCGCATCGGCGTTGCAGGTTTTCATTTTCTCTTGCTGCGGGGTCAAGGCAGTGCCGGCATCGTTGGCGGCCGGGGTGGCTTTGAGACAATTGCTCATGAAGGCCTTGCGCTCATCGCCCTTGAGGGTTTTTGCGGTCGCCTCAGCGTTGCAGGTGGTCATTTTGTTCTGCTGGTCAGTTGCGGCGAAGCCTTGGGAACAGAGCAGCAAACCGACCATCAACAAAGGGGCACGCATTATCTTCATGGCGTTTTCTCCTTGTTGCCGCACCGAGCGATGCGGCATTCACCCAAAGTGTAGTCAAGCGTTGTTACACCTTCCTCCGGATGGTCATTGGCCGGTTGTGCGAGCCGCGCCCTCAAACGCCTGGCACTCTGTGTGCTGCTGAGGAGCGGCGCATGGATCGCCGATAATAGTCAGGCGAACAACCCGCTTGACGCTGGAACATCGCAATAAATGCCGAAGCCGTGCTGTAGCCCATGTCGAAAGCAACTTCCTGAATACTGCGATGACTGTCCAGCGCTTCAATCGCGGCCAGAAATCGCAGCCGCTGGCGCCACTCACCAAAGCTCATGCCCAACTCACGGACAAACTGCCGCGCCAGTGTCCGTTCGCTGACGTGAACCTGCGCCGCCCAGTGCGCCAAAGGCCGGTTGTCACCTGGTTCGGCTTGCAGGGCTTCGCAGATGCCCAGCAGTCCCGGCGTGCAGGCATAGGGCAGGTAACATTCATGCACCGGTGCCTGTTGCAACTGGTCCACCAGGACCTGGGCCAGGCGTTTATCCGCGGCGAGCTCGGGAATCTTTACGTCACGGGCGGCGAAGTCCTTGAGGATCGACTTGAGGATGTCGCTGATGGCGAGCGTGCAGGCCTGTTGCGGTAAATCATCACAGACCGCCGGCGCCAGGCAAACCGCACGGTAATTGATCGGCTGATGGCTGTAGAAACTGTGCTCGACTTCGGGCGGCACCCACACCGCGTATTGCGGCGGTGAGAGGAAACGGCTGCCGTCGACATCCATGTGTAAGACCCCGTGGGCCGCATATTCCAGCGTGCCCCAGGGATGCCGGTGCGCCGAAGCGTATTGATGGGTGCCGAAGTCGGCATAACGGAAGTACACCGGGGCCGGCAGTTCGCTGAAATCCAGCAGATCGATGTGTTTACTGGTCATGCTGTCCGGAATCAAGGGCGGGTTGTCTGGATCGGAGTATAGGCTTGCATCCAGACAGTGGATAATTGCGCTTCATTAACGTTCTGGTTTTTCTCGATGCAATACGCTTATCCCCTGCTGGCCATTTTTATCTGGGCCGGCAACACCGTGATCACCAAAATGTCGGCCGGGGCGATTTTCCCCGCCGAGATCGGTTTCTATCGCTGGCTGCTGGCCGGTTTGCTGTTCACGCCTTTCATGCTCAAGCCTGTGATTGCCCATTGGCCGCAGATTCGCCCGAACCTGGGCAAGATTTTCATCCTCGGCGTGCTCGGCATGGCGGTCTATCAGAGCCTGGCGTATTTCGCCGCGGCCCTGACCTCGGCCACCAACATGGGCATCATTCTGTCGTTGATGCCGTTGATGTCCCTCGCCATGGCGATCATCAGTCTCGGCCAGCGCCTGACCGCCGGCGCACTGGCCGGGGCGGTACTGTCGTTCGCCGGGGTGTTGGTGGTCGTGTCCTCCGGCAGCCTCGGCTTGCTGCTGGAACATGGCGTGAACCTGGGCGACGCGATGATGCTGGTCGCCACGCTGGCCTACGCGGTCTACAGCACATTGCTGAAGAAATGGCAGCTGAAATTGCCGCCGCTGGTGTTGTTGTATTTACAGGTGCTGGTGGCGGTGGTGGTGCTGTTTCCGCTGTTTCTTGCCTCGCCGAAAATCGGTCCGACCTTGCACAATATTCCGCTGGTGCTGTACGCCTGCCTGTTGGCTTCGATGGTCGCGCCATTGGCGTGGATGCAGGCGGTGGTGCGCCTGGGGCCGAGCCGGACGGTGATGTTTTTCAATTTGCTGCCGGTGATGACTGCGCTGATCGCGGCCGTGGTGCTGCATGAGCAACTGGCGCTGTATCACCTGGTGGGCGGGGTGCTGACGTTGGGCGGAGTGATTGTTTCGGAGCGTTGGACGACGGTGTTGGGGCGCGCGTAATACTTTTGTGGCGAGGGCGCTTGCTCCCTCGCCACAGGCGGCCTAGAGGCCTGCCGCATTCAGCCGGGCCGCATGCTCGACGAACAATCTGATCGGCTCGGCGCCCTTACCCACCAGCCCCAGTGACTGGTTGACGATGTCGAAATGATCCAGCGGATACTCATCGCCAATCACCGTTCCCAGGTGCGAGCTGTAGCGGCCAACCATTCCGTCGCAATGCCCGGCCTCACGCACGAAGGTTTTGGCGAACAGCCGGCAACTGCGATTGGTGCCATCGAGCAGGTTGCGCCCGCGATCGGTCTTGCCCGGCTGCAGGGTCCCGGACCAGGAGTAGTAACGCACCCCATTCACCTCCTCCGGACCGTGCCCGCCCCACGTCTCGGGCAGGCCCTGTGGATAACGCTGGTTGAACAGCGCGACGCCCTCAGTGGTGAGTGAATGGTGGGAGCCATGGATGTCCACCGGCAACTTCGGCCCACGATAACCGGTGTCCAGCCAGCTCATCACGGCGCTGATGATGCGCAGCAAAAAGGTCAGCAAGCGGCCTTTGGTGCTGTCATGGGGATAGTGTCGGTGCAGGTAGTCCGCCAGTTCCGAACCATGGTTCGGCCCCGCGACCGACGTCACCGAGGCGACCAGGTCCGGGCGCTTGGCCGCCGCGTAACGGGCGGTCAGCGAGCCCTGGCTGTGGCCGATCAAGTTGACTTTCTGCGCCCCTGTCTCGCGCAGAATCTCTTCGATCCGCCCCAACAGCTGCTCACCCCGCACTTCATTGGAGTTGAGCGGCGAAACCTGGATAGCGAAAACAGTCGCACCACCACGGCGCAACGCATCGACGATGCCGTACCAATACGGATAAAGCACCAGACGGATAAACCCGAGCATTCCCGGGACCAGCACCATTGGGTAGCGCGGGGCAGAACCTTGCGACATGGGCGGACATCCTTGTGATCGAGAGGTGACGCAAGGCGTGATGCAAGACATCCGCCAAGCATCGCCAGCGAAGATGACAACTCGACGACCAGTCTATGACATCCGTCCTACTTCAGCCCAACCACGCCCGCGACGATCAGCCCCACTGACAGCAACTTGACCGCCGTCAGGCTTTCACCCAGTAGTGCAAAGCCGAGAAACACCGTGCCCAGCGAACCGATGGCCGTCCAGATCGGGTAGGCAATGCTCACCGGCAACTCACGCATGGCCAGGGTCAAGAAGTAGATCCCGCCCACCGCGGCCACCACGGTGATCAGCGATGGCCAGAGCCGGGTGAAGCCTTCGGCGTACTTCATGCCCATGGCGAACGTGATTTCGAATCCGGCGGCGATCAGTAAAAACAGCCAGGCCATCTAGAATGCCCTGGCCAGCGCGAGCAAGCGCTGTTCGGCCTCGGCGGCGGACACCGCGAAAGTGCGCGCCTCGGACTCTTCGCCCTCGGCCGCAACCACCGTGACGTCAGTGATGCCAATGAAACCCAGCGCCGTGCGCAGCAAGGGATCGGCGTGATTCATCGCTTCCAGTTCGCCGCCCGGACCAAAACCGAAGCCGCCGCGACTGGTGACGATCAAGGCCTTTTTACCCTGCACCAGCGGCTCGTATTGCGCGATACCGTTGTCGAGGGTGTGATTGAAGGTCAGGCCGAGCCGCACGATCTGATCGATCCAGGCCTTCAAGCCACTGGGCACGCTGAAGTTGTGCATCGGCGTAGAAATCACCAGTAGATCGTGGCCGAGCAATTCCCCGACCAGCTCATCGCTGAACGCCAGGTCCGCCTGCATCGACAATGGCCGGGCGTTGGGTTCGGGATAAAACGCGGCAGCCACAAATGCTTCGTTGACCGGCGGAATGAGCGCCCGCCCAACTTCACGGCGGGTCAGCTGCACCTGCGGATTACGCGCCTGCAACGCCGACAGGAACACCTCGGCCAAGCGCCGCGAGTGGGAACGCTCACCCCGTGGGCTGGCATGAACAGCAAGAATTTTACTCATCTGAATCTCCTCAAGGGCTAGACTGAATACACTTGTGGCTTGCAGCTTGAAGCTCTCAGCTGCTTTCATTCAAATGAGCAAAAATCAGTCGGGATGAATCTATTTCATCCTTGGAGCATTTAATGTTTGCCTCGTTGCCGCTGACCGCCCTGCGCGCCTTTGAATCCGCCTCGCGCCTGCTGAGCTTCAAGGCCGCCGCCGAAGAACTGTCGGTGACACCGACGGCGGTGTCTCATCAGATCCGCTCGCTGGAAACCTGGCTCGGCGTGCCGCTGTTCGAGCGCCTGCCCCGCAGAGTGCGCCTGACAGAATGCGGCGAACGGCTGTTCCACAGCCTGCACGGGGCTTTTCTCGATGTGGCGCAAAGCGTCGACACCCTGCGACCGCAGCGCAGCGGCACCAGCCTGACGATCTCCACCACCGCCGCCTTCGCCGCCCTGTGGCTGGTGCCACGGCTGGGCCGCTTTTACGCTCGGCACCCGAACATCAACGTTCGCCTCGACACCCATTGCGACGTCATCGACCTGCATCAGGACGCCAGCGTCGACCTGGTGGTGCGCTACAGCCTTGATGACTACCCGAACCTGTACGGTTTGTGCCTGTTCGATGAGTTCTTTGGCGTCTATGGCTCGCCCGAGCAAGTGGCGCTGGCGTCAACCCGCGTACCGACGCTGATCAGCGTGCACTGGCACAACTCCAAGCTCTATGCCCATGGCTGGGAGGCCTGGTGCGCACAATCCGGCGAGACATGGCTGAGCGGCCAGCCCGCCGTGCGTGAATACGACGAAGAGCATTACGCCCTGCAAGCGGCCATCGCCGGGCAAGGCCTGGTGCTGGCGAGCAATATTCTGGTGTCGGAAAGTGTCGCCAACGGGTTGCTGTTGCCTTATCGGGGGGATGTGCAGGTGGATGGCGCCGGTTACAGCGCCCTGTGCGTACCCGGTCGCGAGCGGCATCCGCCGGTGCGGGCGTTTTTTGCCTGGTTGCGTGAAGAGGCGTTGGCGTCGGGGCATGCGCTGGCATGAAAGACCGCTATCGCGAGCAGGCTGGCTCCCACATGGGTTCTGCGAACACAGATCCCCTGTGGGAGCGAGCCTGCTCGGGCGGCGTTCCGACGATGAGGCCCTGACAGGCGCCCGATTATTTTGTTGGCTTGACGGTGACCGGTGCCTTGCCCGATTTCATCTGCTCCAACAACGGCGCGCATTGATTCGGCTCGCCGCCGCTCGGCGCCACCAGCGCCAGCAGCCCCGCCGCCGGAGCAGCGATCACGCCCAGCGCAACCATTCCGGCGCCGCGCAACATCAGCGGCACCGCTTTCACGCCTGCGTCGGGCTTGATGAACTTGCCACGCACGTACAGCGGTGAACGCAGCGAGATCAAACGCCAGCCCTTGGATTCCGGGGTGATGGTCAAGTCCAGTTGCTCGGTGGCCATGTTCGCCGTGCCATCGATATAGATGATCGCATTCTCGGTATCGAAGACGAACAATCGGGTAGTCGCCAGACCGTTCTTGATGTCGAAGTCGGACGCGGCGCAATTGATCTTCACTTCCTTGTCACCGAAGATTTTGCCAACCACATAGTTGCCCACGTTCAACCCCGCGAGCTCCATCAACTCGCGGCTGATGGCGCCGTCGTTGATCAGCATTTTCAGGTTGCCGTTGGCACTGCCCAGCAGTTTGGCCACTGAGTTGCCGCGACCGGTGATGTCGGCGTCGCCGTTGAGCTCACCGAAACTGGTTTTCATCGGCTCGAAGGTCGGGAACAACTGCTTGAGCTTGAAGCCGCGCGCGGTGAGTTTCGCCCGGCCTTCCAAGGGCTCGGTGCGACCATTGAGGCGGATCTGCGCATCCAGCTTGCCGCCCGCGACGCCAAAACGCAGCGGTTCAAGACTAAGGACACCGTCGGTCAGCACCAGATGGGTGTAGAGATCATTGAACGGCAATTTCTCGCTGTGCACGATGCGTTTGCCGGTGAACTCGACGTCGGCGTCCATATCGCGCCAGCGCTCAGTCTTGAACTCTTCGACCGGCAACACCTTGTCCGTCGGTTGCTTGCTTTCGCCACCACGGGCCTTTTGCTCGGCATTGGAATCGGCACCGATCAGCGGGGCGAGGTCAGCAAACAGCAATTGATTGGAAAGCAGTGAGCCGCTGAGTTTTGGCCGAGGCTGGCCCGCGACGTAGGTCAGGTTGCCGTGGATGTCACTTTCGCCAATCTTGCCGTTGAATTCTTCATAGCGGAACACCGCACCGCCAGGCTCGTGCAGCTTGGCGATCAGATGTCCGTCGGTGGCATACGGCGGGGTATCCGGCAGGGTCACGCCCGTCAGCGGGTAGAGATTACCCAGGCTGGTGCCGGCCAGTTTGAGGCGCAGGTCCAGGGCGCCAAGGTTCATCGGGTCGGTCAGGGTGCCAGCCAGCTCGACACTGGTATCACCGATTTTCGCCTGAGCCTGCAGGGGAAACGGCCGGTTCGCATCCTGCAATGCCAGCAGTCCGCCGATTTTGCCCTGGCCCGCGAGTTTCTGGCCGTGATACTGGCCTTTGACCTTCAGGCCAAACGCGTAGTCCATGGGAGCTGCGCCCTCATCCGAGGCTTTTTTCGCGGCTTTGTCGCCGACGATGTCGCTGAAGGGAATCGGCTTGCCCAACGGGTCGATCAGCAGGTCGAGTTGCGTCTTCAGGTTTTGATCGTCGAGGGTGACATGGCCCTTGTCGAAGCCTATCGCACCGATGTCCACAACCCACGGCGAAGGTTCGGCGTTCGGGTCTTTAGGGTCGAACTTGAACACCCAGTTGGCACGCCCATCAGCCAGGCGCTGCAGCTCGGCATTGGGTTCAGTGAGATCGATGCGCGGGATGACCACACGCTGCCCCAATAAGGCCAACGGCGAAATGCGCAATTCGACTCGCTTGAGGCTGGCCATCTGCGGCGTTTTCGACCAGTCCGGGTTGCCAAGGGTCAGGTCTTCGGCCACCACATGCGGCCATGGCACCCAGGCCCGCCAGCCGCCTTCGTCAAGCTCGCGACGCCAGACCACCGCCAGGTTGCCGTTGATAGCGAATGGTCGATGCAGCTCTTCGGATACTTTGGCATTGAGGGGCGGCTTGATCCGGTTCCAGTCGAAAAACACGATGATCAGCACCAACACAGCCAGCAATACAACGAGGGTGGCCGTGGTCCAGGCGATAATTCTACGGGTGCGCGTCATTGCACAAAACTCCTGATACGACTGAACGCCCCGACGGCGACGCCCATAAGAATCGCTGGGCCAAACCGGCCCGCTATGAAATCTACGACTGAAAAACAGCCGGCAGGTTTAATCGAATAACCGATTTTGCCGCAATCCAGCGCTCGCTTGCTGCTCTCTACCTTCCTGCAGCGTTACCGGCCCCGCACTTTTGCGTGGCACGCGTGAGTCGAAAATACCCACCTCGGTGCAAAAGTAACGGGCGCAAAGCCCCGGTTTACAAGGCCTGCAGAGAACAATCAATTCCGTTGATTATTAACATTGCGTTTATGAACTTTTATATCGACTTATCGAGAGTAGCATTGCCCTCGTACCCAATTTATCGCCCTCCTACGGAGCACCCAATCATGAAACGCCAATTACTGCTTAGTCTTACCCTCTCCATGCTGGCCAGCACTGCTTTTGCCCTGCCAGCCGCAGAACAGGCTACTCCACAAGCCAAAGACCACCATTCGGTATTCAGCCAAACCGTCGCTGCCGATGGTTCCGACCGCACTCCAGGTCAAACCCTGGCTGAAGGCGGTAACGATCGCCTGAAAGAAAAAAACCTGATCACTGAAGACGGCTACGACAAAACCCCACAAGGTCAAACTGTTGCTGCTGACGGTTCCGATCGCACCCCGGGCCAAACCCTCGCTGCTGACGGTTCCGACCGCACTCCTGGCCAAACCCTCGCTGCTGACGGTTCCGATCGTACCCCTGGCCAAACACTGGCTGCAGACGGTTCCGATCGTACCCCTGGCCAAACACTGGCTGAAGGCGGTGGTGACCGTGTGATCGAACGCAACAGCGCTTTGAGCTGAGCCCATGGTGGCCCTGAAAAAAAGCCCAATCACCGGATTGGGCTTTTGACTTTCTGGTTGTTCCGTTTGTAGAAGCCGAATACTTCCCCGTTCGATCTCCCTGTCCCCGTTCGACGCCAGCGAAGCCGATTTGCTAGAGTGCGCCGCTGTCCTACTTCAGAAAACACCCTTGCGATGCTGCCCCGCGCCGAACAGAAGCAACAAACCCGCAACGCCTTGATGGACGCTGCCCGTCATTTGATGGAAGGCGGCCGGGGATTCGGCAGTCTGAGCCTGCGCGAAGTGGCGAAAACCGCCGGGATCGTGCCCACCGGTTTCTACCGGCATTTCGCCGACATGGACGAACTGGGCCTGGTGCTGGTCAGCGAAGTGGGCCAGACCTTCCGCGAAACCATTCGCCTGGTGCGGCACAACGAGTTCGTCATGGGCGGCATTATTGATGCGTCGGTGCGGATCTTTCTCGATGTGGTCAGCGCCAACCGTTCGCAATTTCTGTTTCTGGCCCGCGAGCAGTACGGTGGCTCGCTGCCGGTGCGCCAGGCGATTGGTCGCCTGCGCGAAAACATCAGCTCGGACCTGGCCGCAGACTTGTCGCTGATGCCCAAGCTGCAACACCTCGACATCGCCGGCCTGAGCGTCATGGCCGACCTGATCGTCAAAAGCGTGTTTGCCACCCTGCCGGACATCATCGACCCACCGGCCGAGGCACTGCCTGAACACCTGACGCCCCAGGCGAAGATCACCCAGCAATTGCGCTTCATCTTTATCGGCCTCAAGCATTGGCAGGGCCTGGGCAGTACCGAGTAACGCCCTTTGTAGGAGCGAGCCTGCTCAAGAAGAACGCTAATGCGGTACACCTGAAAAGCCGTGACGCCCCAATCGCGAGCAGGCTCACTCCCACAGACAAGCGCTGGGTCGCCTCAAGTTGGTGCATCGCAAAATAACTCGCACCAACTTCAATCAAAATCCCCAGCACCCAACCGCACGCCCTACCCTTCCCTCAGGCATTTCCTACACATCGCGCCGATTGGCAAGCCCCTTGCTCTAGCCTCAGCATTGTCCATTGCTGGAAGCTTTCCGATGCTGGTGATTCATCGCAGAATCGACCCTCAACCCGTATGGGCCGCCGAGTTGCACCTGACGTTCGAAGCCCGGAGCAAAAGCCGTTTGCGCTGTTTCAGTGCCGAGGGTGAAGACGTCGGGTTGTTTTTGGAGCGCGGGCAATCGCCGTTGTACGACGGCGAATGTCTACAGGCCGAAGACGGTCGCATCGTCCGCGTCTGTGCCCGCCCCGAACAACTGCTGCACGTCACCTGCGCCAATGCCTTCGAACTGACCCGCGCGGCGTATCACTTGGGCAATCGCCACGTGGCCCTGCAAGTCGGTGACGGCTGGCTGCGCCTGCTCGACGATTACGTGCTCAAGGCCATGCTCGAACAACTGGGCGCCCACGCCGAGAACATCGAAGCCCCGTTCCAGCCGGAACACGGTGCCTACGGCGGCGGCCATCACCACTCGCGTCACGGTGATGAAGATTTCAATTACCCGCCCAAGCTGCATCAGTTCGGCGTGCGCCTGTGAACCCCGCATGGGCGTTGCTGCGTTTGGCCAGTCCGCAATTGCCGATTGGCGGCTACAGCTATTCCCAAGGGCTGGAAATGGCGGTGGAGAATGGCCGCGTCCACGATTCTGACAGCGCGCGACGCTGGATCAGCGATCAATTGCTGCTCAACCTCGCCCGCTTCGAGGCACCGCTGCTGCTCGCCCATTGCACAGCCGCCGCCGAGGAAAACTGGTGCGAACTGCTGCAACGTTGCGAAGAGCACCGCGCCAGCCGCGAAACCCGCGAACTGCATCAGGAAAGCCGGCAGATGGGTTATTCCCTGCAACAGCTGCTTAACGGCCTGCCAGAACTCGATGCAGCCGCCCGCGCCTTCCTTGAGCAACGTCCCGAACCCCACCTGGCCTTGGGCTGGGCGCTGGCCGCCCGTGCCTGGCAAATCAGCCCGCAGGATGCGCTGGCCGCCTGGCTCTGGAGCTGGCTGGAAAACCAACTGGCGGTGCTGATGAAAACCCTGCCGCTGGGCCAGCAAGCCGCCCAGCGCCTGACCAGCGAACTGCTGCCGCTGCTGCAACAAGCCCAGCAGGACGCCAGCCAGATCAACCCCGAACACTTTGGCAGCGCCGCGTTTGGCCTGTCCCTGGCGTGTATGGCCCACGAGCGCCAGTACAGCCGTCTGTTCCGTTCCTAGGGCCTGTTATTTTGGAGAACCACATGAACACACAACCTCTGCGCGTCGGCATCGGCGGCCCGGTCGGCTCCGGCAAAACCGCCCTGACCCTGGCCCTGTGCCTGGCCCTGCGCGACCGTTACAACCTGGCCGTTGTGACCAACGACATTTATACCCGCGAAGACGCCGATTTCCTGGTGCGCAACGAAGCGCTGGCACCGGAGCGGATCATTGGCGTGGAGACCGGCGGTTGCCCGCACACGGCGATTCGCGAAGACGCCTCGATCAACCTCGAAGCCGTGGACCAGCTCAACCGCCGCTTTCCGGGGCTGGACCTGATTCTGGTGGAGTCCGGTGGCGACAATCTATCGGCCACCTTCAGCCCGGAACTGTCGGACCTGACCATCTACGTGATCGACGTTTCCGCTGGCGACAAGCTGCCACGCAAGGGCGGGCCGGGTATCTGCAAGTCCGACCTGCTGGTGATCAACAAGATCGACCTGGCGCCACTGGTGGGCGCTTCGCTGACCCTGATGGACAGCGACACCACACGCATGCGCAACGGCAAGCCATTCGTCTTCAGCAACCAGAAAACCGGCCAAGGCCTGGAAGACATCATTGCCTTCATCGAACGCCAAGGCTTGCTGACCGCAGCCTGATCGACATTTACCAACAAGGAAGCTTATCCATGACACTGAAACGCATCCTGGCCGCCGCGGCCCTGCTGCTCACCCCGGCCCTCGCTTTCGCCCACCCGGGCCACGGCGACAATGGCTTGATCGCCGGCATCAGCCACCCCATCGGCGGCCTCGACCATCTGCTGGCGATGCTCGCTGTCGGCCTGTGGGCGGCACAACAAAAAGGCGCCGTGCGCTGGGCGCTGCCGTGCACCTTCGTCGGGACCCTGTTGCTCGGCGGCCTGTTGGGCTTTGAAGGGCTGAACCTGCCAGCACTGGAAAGCGGGATTGCCGCATCGGTGTTGGCGCTGGGCCTGGCGGTTGCGCTGGCGGTGCGTCCGCCGTTGAGCCTGGCGGTGGCAGCCACGGCGATGTTTGCCTTGTTCCATGGTGTGGCCCATGGCCTGGAGCTGCCGGACATGTCCAGCCCCTGGGCGTATGCCGTCGGGTTCGTGGCGGCGACTGCCGCGTTGCATGCGGCGGGTTATGCGTTGGTGCGGGTGTTGCCTCAGGCGGCGGCGCCGTTGGTGCGACTGGCAGGTGCGGCGTCGGCAGCTACCGGGGCCTGGTTGTTGGCCAGCTGATTTCTTTAGCGCCCGTTAAGGCCTCATCGCTGGCAAGCCAGCGCCCACAAGGGTTTGCACTGACCGTGTGGGCGCTGGCTTGCCAGCGATGGCGGTCGGACAGACACCACATGTCTCAGGCCTGATAACATGTCGCGCAATCGCCCCTGCCGTGACGACGCCAGCCAATGCCGCATGTTCCCCGCTCCGCCTCCCAGCCTGAATTGACCAACCTGTTCGCCTCGGTGCAACAGCACTTTCAGGGCGTCATCGTGCCGCTCTGGCAAGGTCCCGGCTGGAATGCCGACATGGCACTGCCCTACGAAGCGCTGGACGCCGGGCACCAGCCGCTGCCACCGCAACGCTATCGGGCCATGGCCTGCGCGCGCCAGCTGTATCTGTTCGCCAGCCTGATCGGCCAGGTACCGGGCGCCGAAGAACGCGCGGCGGCGCTGTTCCGTTCCTTGCAACGGCACTTTCACGACGCCGAGCATGGGGGCTGGTTCTACAGCATCGATCCGCAGGGTGCGCCGCTGGATCAACGCAAAGACCTCTACACCCACGCCTTCATCCTGTTCGCCTGCGCCCATTACTGGGACAAGGTTCGCGAGCCACTGGTGGAATCGGTGCTCAACGCCGCGCTGGAAGTGATCGCCCGGCGTTTTTCCACAGGTGATGGCTTGTACGAAGCCAGCCTCGACAGAGACTGGTCGTCACTGGACAGCGGCCCCCTGCAAAACCCGTTGATGCACCTGGCCGAAGCCTTCCTCGCGACCTTATCGGTACGTCAAGACATTGCCGTGGAACGCGGGCTCGTCGAGTTATGCACAGCCATGCAGAAACGCTTTATCGATGCGCAACACGGCGTGTTGATGGAAAAGCCCTTGGGCGCTGTGGATAACTGGTTTGAGCCGGGGCACCAGTTCGAATGGTATTTCCTGCTGGAATCATCGGCGCTGCTGCGCGGCTCGAAATTGCATGCCTCACTGGAACGGGCCTTCGCCTTTACCGAGCAATTGGGCGTCGATCAATCATCCGGTGCGGTGCGAGCCATGCTCGACCTCGGCCCTGACGGCGGCTCGCGAGATGCCACCCAGCGCATCTGGGCTCAGGCCGAATACCTGCGGGCGCTGACACTGCGCCCGCACAGCGAAGCGGCGGTGTTGCGCCAGTTGCAGGCCTTGCAACAGCATTTCCTGCATGCAGGTGGCTGGCATGAATGCCGCGACGCTCACGGTGCGGTCAGCCGTCGGGACATGCCATCGACCACGCCTTATCACCTGGCGACCTGTTATAGCGGGTTGGCTGATTATCTGCGTTGACTTCCAGATAGCTATGGCGGGCAAGCCAGCTCCCACAGTGATCTTGCGTGGCATAGTGCGTATGCACACCGCAAAACCCAGTGGGAGCGGGCTTGCCCGCGATTGGCCGTCATGCGGTCTTAAGACTTGCGTTCGATAGCAAACCCGGCCCAGGTCTGGCTGACCGGCATCAGCTCCAGGCTGTTGATGTTGATGTGCGCCGGGGCATTGAGAACCCAGAAAATGGTGTCGGCAATGTCTTGCGGCTGGATCGGCTCGGCACCGGCGTAGGTCGCGTTATAACGCTCCTGATCACCGGCAAAACGCACCAGCGAGAACTCGCTTTCGCACAGGCCCGGCTCAATGTTGCTGACCCGCACGCCCGTACCTTGCAGGTCGCAGCGCAAGTTCAGGGAGAACTGTTTAACGAACGCCTTGGTGGCGCCGTACACGTGGCTGCCCGGGTACGGATAGTTACCGGCGATGGAACCCAGGTTGATGATGCCCGCACCACGACCGTGAGCGATCAGGCGCGGCAGCAGCAGGCGAGTGCTGTACATCAGGCCTTTGACGTTGGTGTCGACCATGGTGTCCCAATCATCGAGATCGCACTTGGGCGCCGGGTCAACACCCAGCGCCAGGCCGGCGTTGTTGATCAGCCCGCGCAGGGTGGCGAAGGACGGCGGCAGGTTGGCGATGGCCTCTTCCATCGCCTTGCGATCCCGAACATCAAGCACCAGGCCGTGCACTTCGGTCTGCTTCGACAGCTCGGCGCACAGCGCATTGAGGCGTTCTTCACGACGACCGGTCAGCACCAGTTTCCAGCCAGCCTCGGCAAAACGACGGGCACAGGCTTCACCAAAACCGGAGGTAGCGCCGGTAATAAACAGGGTGTTGGACATCGTGTTCTCCTTGCTTCGGCTGATCGCCAGCCATTGGAATAGAAAATCAGCAGCCAGCATGCCCGGCCACGCTCCTACCGGCAACCACGTTCCCCCAGCGGCAGCTCCCACAGGGGTACATTCTGCTCAGAAAATGATCAGTGTCGGGAAAGCCATACAGATCGTGGCTTGCAGCCATGTGCGCGCACGTTATCCACAGGCCGGTCCACAGTCTTTGGGGGCAAGTGGAAAAGCTGCAAGCCGCTATCCACAAGGCTTTGCGCCGGGTTTTGAAACTTTTTTGCTTGACCCTCAAGCACGTGCTGTGTAGCCCTTGGCCATTTTCATGACTGTCAGGTCAAACCGGCGATGGCGCCAAGCCAGTAACCACGGCCTTCAGCCGAGTCTTTCCAGAGTTTAATCACAGACTTATCCACAGGCTTGTGCAAGCCGAATACTGTGGATTTCACCAGCAACAAAAAGGTTGACAACGCGCTCTTTCAGCCAAGTAAAAACGCCTGATCAAAAAACAACCACACCTCTGCAAGCCACGGTTTCAAAGGCCTTCAGCCAGCTACTCCCACGTTATTCACAGCCAGCTCCACAGTAAACGGGGACAAGTCAAAACTGTGACAAAACAACTATTTGCAGCGGCTTTATGTCGCGGTTTGGAAGCTTCGGAATATTGTTTTCCACAATTTCCCTCAGCTCACATCGCCGCTCTTGCAGGAGCAGCCTTCGGCAGCTCCTGAAGGGTTTACGCGGGTATAAAAAAACGCCCTGATTTTGTCAGGGCGTTTTTATTGCAAGCTACAAATCAATGCCCGCCGAGATAAGCGCTACGCACATCCTCGTTGACCAGCAACTCCTTGCCGGTGCCCGACATGCGAATTTCGCCGTTGACCATCACATAGGCGCGGTCGGACAAGCGAAGGGCATGGTTGGCATTCTGCTCGACCAGGAAGATGGTCATGCCGGTTTGCGCCAGTTCCCGCAAGGTGGCGAAGATCTGCTTGACCACGATGGGTGCCAGGCCAAGGCTAGGCTCGTCGAGCAACAGCAGTTTCGGCCGGCTCATCAACGCACGGGCGATGGCGAGCATTTGCTGCTCACCACCGGACATGGTCATTGCACGCTGGGTACGCCGCTCTTCAAGTCGCGGGAACAACTTGAACATGCGCTGCATGTCTTCCTTGGCGTACTTGTCGCCAATCGGAATCGTGCCCATCAGCAGGTTTTCCTCGACGGTCATGTCGGGGAACACCCGTCGCCCTTCCGGCGATTGCGCGATGCCGTTGGAGGCGATGTAGTGCGACGACTTGTGGGTTATGTCCACGCCCTGATAGAGGATCTTCCCGTCCGCCGCACGCGGCTGACCGAAGATCGACATCAGCAGGGTCGACTTGCCCGCGCCGTTGGAGCCAATGAGGCTGACGGTTTCCCCTTCATTGATGTGCAGCGAGACTTTCTTCAGGGCCTGGATCGGCCCGTAAAACACGTCCAGTTCCTGGAGTTCGAGGATGGGTTGGGTCATACCACTTCCTCTTCATCGGCGCCCAGGTAGGCGGCAATCACTTTCGGGTCGTTGCGGATGTCGTCGGGGCCGCCCTCGGCGATGACGATGCCGTGGTCCAGCACCACGATGTGGTCGGAAATACTCATAACCATGCCCATGTCGTGTTCGATCAGCACCACGGTCAGATCGTGCTCGTCGCGCAGCAGCCGGATCATCGCGCTCAGCGCTTCGGTTTCCTGAGGGTTGAGGCCGGCAGCCGGTTCGTCGAGGCAGATGATCTGCGGACGGGTACACATGGCCCGGGCAATCTCCAGGCGGCGTTGCTGGCCGTAGGACAACTCACCGGCGAGGCGGTTGGCGCAGTCCACGAGATCCACCACTTCCAGCCAGTAGAACGCATGGTCCAGCGCATCGCTTTCGGCCTTGCGATAACCCTTGGTGTTGAGAATGCCGGCCAACAGGCTGCGGTTGACCCACATGTGCTGGGCCACCAGCAGGTTTTCCAGCACCGACATTTCCTTGAACAGGCGAATGTTCTGGAAAGTCCGCGCCAGCCCGGCACGGTTCACCAGGTGGGTGCCGCCGAACATCTTGTAGTACAGGCGACTGGCAAAGGATTTCGGCGAGACGAAATCGGTCGGTTTGAACGACTCGCCCAGCAACTTGATGACGTTGGTCTGCTCGCCACGCACGTTGAGCTCGATCTTGCCGCCGGAGGCCTTGTAGAACCCGGTCAGGCAGTTGAACACCGTGGTCTTGCCTGCGCCGTTGGGGCCGATCAGGGCGAAGATCGAATTGCGTTTGACCTTCAGGCTGACATCGCTCAACGCCTTGATGCCGCCAAAGTGCATCATCAGCTTTTCGACACTGAGTACGACTTCGCTCATGGCGCTACTCCTTTACGCGGGGTCACACCGGTACGACTGATCCGAATCAGGCCGCGAGGGCGCCAGATCATCATCAACACCATCAGGATGCCGAACAGCAGGACACGGTATTCGGCGAAGCCACGTAGCAACTCCGGGGCGACGGTCAACACGAAGGCGGCAATCACTACGCCGATGGTCGAGCCCATGCCGCCGAGCACCACGATGGCGAGGATCAGCGCCGATTCGAAAAAGGTGAACGAGGTCGGGTTGACGAAGCCCTGGTAGGTGGCGAAGAACACACCCGCCAAACCGGCCGTCGATGCGCCGATGGTGAACGCCGAAAGCTTGACCAGCACGTGGTTCAGGCCCATGGAACGGCAGGCGATCTCGTCTTCACGCAGCGCTTCCCAGGCTCGACCGACCGGCATCTTCACCAGACGATGCTTGATATACAGCACAGCCAACACGACCAGGAACAACACCGCGTAGATGAAGTAGTACTTCACGTCGGGGTTGTAGGCGATGCCGAAAAACTCATGGAACGGTACGCCACCGTCTTTGGCTCGCTTGCCAAATTCCAGGCCGAAGAATGTCGGCAGTGGTGCCGGCATGCCGTTCGGGCCACCGGTCAGGGACAGCCAGTTATTGAGGACCAGGCGGATGATTTCACCGAAGCCCAGGGTCACGATTGCCAGGTAGTCACCATGCAGGCGCAACACCGGAAAGCCGAGGATGCAACCGGCCAGCCCCGCCGTGATCGCCGCCAGCGGCAACACCGTCCAGAAACCCAGGCCCAGGTACTGATAACCGAGTGCCAGGCCATAGGCGCCGATGGCATAGAACGCCACGTAACCCAGGTCGAGCAGGCCGGCCAGGCCGACCACGATGTTCAGCCCCAGGCCCAGCAGCACGTAGATCAGTCCGAGGATGACCACGCCCAGCAGGTAGGAGTTGGAGAAAAACGGGAACACCACGGCGATGACGATCACCAGCGGGATGATCCAGCGCAGGCGCGACTTGTAGTCAGGCGCCAGTACATGAACCCCGGAACCGGAGGATTCAAAACCCTCAAGGATTTTCAGGCCCTTGGGGGTTTGCAGGAACAAACTCAGGGCGAATCGACCCGCCATGACAATGGCGACAATCCAGGCCACACGGGTGGTTTCCAGGTTGAAGCCGTAGCCATCGAGAACGACGCCGACAATCGGCCCGAACACAATCAGGGCAATGAGGCCGGCAAGAATCGCGTCAACCAGACTTTTTTTGATATCAATGGTTTTTTTAGTGGTTGAAGACATCGCTTACACCTTCGACACAAGAGGACGGCCGAGCAGGCCTTGGGGCCGAAAGACCAGAACGAGAACCAGCAGCGAGAAGCTGAAAACGTCTTTGTAGTCCGAGTTCACCAGACCGGAAAACAGCGACTCGGAAATCCCGAGGATGATCCCGCCGAGCATGGCGCCAGGCAGCGAGCCAATCCCGCCGAGCACCGCAGCGGTGAATGCCTTGATCCCGATGATGAAGCCGGCATAGAAGTCGAATGTGCCGTAGTTCATGGTGATCAGCACGCCGGCCAGGGCCGCCATGGCTGCACCGATGATGAACACGTAGGAAATCACCCGGTCGGTGTTGATCCCCAGAATCGAAGCCATCTTGCGGTCTTGCTGGGTGGCACGGCACATGCGGCCGAGCTTGGTGTACTTGATGATGTAGGTCAGCGCGGCCATGCCGACAAACGCGGCGACCAGAATGAAGACCTTGGTGTAGGTCAACTGCACGAAACCTGTACCGACCTCGACACGCCAGGCTCCTGTGAGCAACGTCGGAACACCTTGTTGCTTGGCGCCCTGGGCGATCTGTGCATAGTTTTGCAGGATCAGCGAGATACCGATGGCGCTGATCAGCGGTGCCAGTCGAGTGGAGTTACGCAGGGGTTTGTAGGCGACACGCTCGATGACCCAGCCATACACCGCCGTGACGACGATAGTGAAGATCAACGTGCCGAGCATCAGCAGCGGGAAGGATTCGATACCGAAGTAAGCCAGCAGAGCCAGACTGATTGCCGCGAGGTAAGCGGAAATCATGTAAACCTCGCCGTGGGCGAAGTTGATCATGCCGATGATGCCATAGACCATTGTGTAGCCGATGGCGATCAGGCCATAGACCGACCCGAGGGTCAGGCCGTTGACCAGTTGCTGCAGGAAAATACCATCCATAACGCAATCTCACGCAATGAGAACCTGCACATGTGGCTGTGCGGTTCCTCTAAGGAAAATACAGATTTACGTCGGAGCAATGTCAATCACGATCAGGCAAGCCACCACCCATCTGCAGGAGCTGGCTTGCCAGCGATAGCGGTGTATCAGCCAACATTGATGTCGACTGATCTGGCCCCATCGCGGGCAAGCCCGCTCCTACAAGTGGTCAACGTGGTTCAGGTGATCGAGTCAGCCCTTACTTCTGTTTTTCCAGCTGGTGGTATTTGCCGTCCTTGTCCCACTGGTAGACCACGTAGTCGGAGACTTTCAGGTCGCCCTTGCTGTCCCAGGTCTTGTCGCCCATGACAGTCTTGACTGTGTTTTTCTTCAGCCAGGCAGCCGCTTCTTCGCCCTTGTTGGACTTGGCGCCGTTGAAAGCGGCAGCCAGGGTTTGCACCGAAGCGTAGGCGTACAGGGTGTAGCCTTCTGGCTCGGTACCGGCCTTGCGGAAGGCGTCTACCACGGTCTTGCTGTCTGGCAGCAGGCGTGGGTCGGCACCGAAGGTCATCAGCACGCCGTCAACGAATTGCGGACCGCCAGCGGTGGTCACCAGTTCGTCGGTCACGATGCCGTCGTCGGACATGAACTTGACGTCTTTCAGGCCTTGTTCACGCAGTTGACGAACCAGAGGACCGGCTTCCGGGTGCAGACCGCCGAAGTAAACAACGTCGGCGCCAGCGCCACGGATTTTGGTCACGATGGTGCTGAAGTCTTTCTCGCCGCGGGTCAGGCCTTCATACAGCACTGGCGTTACGCCGCGCTTGACCAGTTGCGCCTTGGTGGCGTCAGCCAGGCCTTGGCCGTAGGTGTCCTTGTCGTGCAGCACGACGACTTTCTTGCCCTTGAGCACGTCGACGATGTAGTCGCCGGCCACGATGCCTTGCTGGTCGTCACGACCGCACATACGGAACATGGCGCTCAGGCCGCGCTCGGTAACCTGCGGGTTGGTGGAGCCTGGAGTGATGGCGATGATGCCCGCTTCGTCGTAGATCTCGGAGGCCGGGATGGTCGACGAGGAGCAGAAGTGACCGACCACGCCGGCCACTTTCTGGTTGGTCAGGTCCTTGGCGACCGTCACAGCCTGTTTCGGTTCGCAGGCGTCATCGCCCTTGACCAGTACGATTTTTTCCCCGTTTACGCCGCCCGCTGCGTTGACCGCATCGGCTGCTGCCTGTGCACCCTTCATGTACTGCTCGCCAAATGCCGCGTTGGCGCCCGTCATTGGACCCGCTACGCCGATCTTGATGTCAGCCTGAGCAAACGCAGAAACACCCAACGCAGTTGCCACTGCGAGGGCCAGAAAGCCTTTCTTGTAAAACGTCTGGGACATGAGGTGGTGCTCCATGGTTTTTTTTAATTGGCACTGCGACTTCACTGAATGCTCAGAGCAAGGGCCGTGCCATCGGTTTTTTTTTCTGAAAAAAGTCGCTGCTTTATTGTTATTTCGACTGTTTCGGGCCCATTTTCATTGGGCGTGCAACCGTCTAAACCGCAGAAGGTGAAACCATTAATTTTTTGAGGCGCAACCCGCCCGCGCCATCATTGCAACCGCGACACTAAACGGCGTGCAACCAGCCTGTAACAACGCGCGTCACCGAACTGCACACTGCTGGTGCGGGACTGCTACAACCCGCACCATTACAGGCTAGCCGCTGCGCCGAAAAGCGCCGCTCCCAGCAACAAATTTCAACAATCAGATCACAATGCGCAAGCACTGGCCCGCGTGATACAGCGAAAAACCCGCCTCATACAGACAACTGCGCAACCCCACCCCGGCCAATGGCTGCATGGGCGCAAAGGGAATCGGTAGCGCTTGAGGATTTCCGTTACACAGGTAATCGGCAAACGCTTTACCGACCACCGTTCCCGTGGTCACGCCCCGACCGTTGTAACCGGTGACTGCCACTAAACCGGGCGCCGGTTCGAACAGGCGCATCAAATGATCGGGAGTAAATGCGATGCAACCGGTCCAGGTGCATTCCCATTCCACCGGTTTGAGGTAGGGGAAATAATGCTGTTGCACCCGGTCGGCCCAGGCCTTGAGAAACCAGGCTGGCTTCTGATTGCCATTCCCCAGACTGCCCAGCAGCAAGCGCCCGTCCTTGTCTCGACGAATGCTGCTGAGCACTTGCCGGGTGTCCCAGGACCCCTGGCCACCGGGCAAAATCTGCTGCGCAGCGTCTTCGATCAGCGGCACCGACGCCACTTGGTAGTAATAACCGGGGAAGAAATTGCGCCGCAGTTCGGTCCAGGCGCCTTCGGTGTAGGCGTTGGAAGCGATTACCACTTGCTCGGCCAGCACCGAGCCCTGCGCGGTTTGCACCGACCAGCGCTGGCCCTGACGTTCGAGTCGGGTCACCGGGGAATGATCGAATAATTGACCGCCGAGGCCGATGGCCGCTTTGGCCAGCCCCGTGGTGTATGCCATCGGATTGATCGTGCCAGCACGGCGATCGAGCAACGCGGCGGCGATTTTCCTGGTACCCGTGGCTTGTTCACAGGCTTGGCCGGTGAGCAATTCAACCGGCGCGCCACGGCGTTTCCATTGTTCTTCACGACTGCGCAAATCCGCTTCGCCACGGGCGTTGTGCGCCATGTGCAGCGTGCCTTCGCGACGGAGCTGGCAATCGATGTTGTACTTATCCACAAGGCTGAAAACCAGTGAGGGCGCCGCCCCTAGCATGCGATTGAGCTGGCTGCCGACCTTTTCGCCGAACCCGGCCTCGACTTCGTCCGGTGGAATCCACATTCCGGCGTTGACCAGCCCGACGTTGCGCCCCGACCCGCCATGCCCCGCGCGATGGGCTTCCAGCACACAAACGGTCTTGCCCTGTTCCAGCAAATGCACCGCCGCCGACAGTCCGGTGAAACCGGCGCCGATGACGCAGACATCAACCTTTACTTCCCCCTTGAGCGCCGCGTTGTCGGGTCTTTGCGGCGTCAGTTTTTCCCACAGACACTCTTCGCGTAACGGCATTGCCAGACTCCAACAGAAACCTAACCAACACACAGTTCATGTGGGAGCGAGCCTGCTCGCTCCCACAGGGGATCACTGTACGACCGAGCATCAGTCGAACGTAATACCCTGCGCCAACGGCAACTCCAGCGAGTAGTTCACGGTGTTGGTCTGACGGCGCATGTAGCCGCGCCATGCGTCGGAACCGGACTCACGACCGCCACCGGTTTCTTTCTCGCCACCAAACGCGCCACCGATTTCCGCACCGCTCGGGCCGATGTTGACGTTGGCGATGCCACAGTCGCTGCCCACCGCCGACATGAACTGCTCGGCTTCACGCACGTCGGTGGTGAAGATGCACGAGGACAAACCTTGCGGTACAGCGTTATTCAGACGCAGGGCTTCGTTGAAATCGCTGTAACCGATCACGTACAGAATCGGCGCGAAGGTTTCGTGGCAGACCACCTCGCTCTGCTCCGGCATTTCGACGATGGCCGGCGCTACGTAGTAGGCATTCGGGAATTTGTCTTCGAGCTGACGCTTGCCGCCGAACACCTTGCCGCCTTCGCTCAGGGCCTGCTCCAGCGCGTCCTGCATGTTCTCGAAGCTGTTTTTGTCGATCAGCGGGCCGATCAGGTTGCCTTCCAGTGGGTGGCCGATGCGCACTTTGGAGTAGGCGGCTTTGAGGCGGGTGACGATCTCTTCTTTCACCGACTCATGGGCAATCAGGCGACGCAACGTCGTGCAACGCTGACCGGCGGTGCCGACGGCGCTGAACAGAATGGCGCGAACGGCCATGTCCAGGTCGGCGCTTGGGCCGAGGATCATCGCGTTGTTGCCGCCCAGTTCCAGAATGCTGCGGGCAAAACGTGCGGCGATTTTCGGCGCCACTTCGCGACCCATGCGGGTGCTGCCGGTGGCGCTGACCAGCGCGACACGCGGATCATCGACCAGGGCTTCGCCGGCATCGCGACCGCCAATAATCACCTGGCTCAGGTGCGGGGGGGCGTCGCTGAAGTTCTTCAGCACGCGATCGAACAGCGCCTGGCAGGCCAGCGCGGTCAGCGGGGTTTTCTCCGACGGTTTCCAGATCACCGGGTTACCGCAGACCAGCGCCAGCGTGGCGTTCCAGGCCCAGACGGCGACCGGGAAGTTGAACGCGCTGATCACGCCGACGACGCCCAGCGGGTGCCAGCTTTCGCGCATGTGGTGGCCAGGGCGCTCGGAAGCGATGGTCAAACCGTACAACTGACGGGACAGGCCGACGGCGAAGTCGCAGATGTCGATCATCTCCTGGACCTCACCCAGGCCTTCCTGAGTGATCTTGCCCGCTTCCCAGGACACCAGCTCGCCGAGATCGGCCTTGTATTCACGCAGAATGTCGCCCAGTTGACGCACCAGCTCGCCACGGCGCGGCGCCGGGACCTTGCGCCACAGCTCGAACGCATGATCTGCGCGACTGATGTGCTGCTCGACTTCAGCGGCACCTTCCCAGTTCACGGCGGCGATGCGACTGCCGTCGACAGGCGAATGCACAGGCACCTTGCCGTTCTGGTACAGGGCCGGGTTCACACCAAGACGATCAAGCAATGCGGCAACCATGGGTCACTCCTCAAGCAAAAAACGGAACGTGTGCAGCCGGACAATCGCGGCTGATCAGACCTGTAGTTTTAGCTCCCCGGAGGTTACTCAACAAACGACCATTAAGAGAGATATCATTCCGTTTATTCATGCTGTGCATTGCCGGCAATAAAGAGACAAGAACAAAAGGACCGCCCATGCTGAACAAACGCTATTTGCCATCGATCGCTGCCCTGCAGTGTTTCGAAGCCGTGACCCGGCATTTGAGCTTCACTCGGGCCGCCGAAGAACTGAACCTGACCCAGAGCGCCGTCAGCAAGCAGGTGGCGCAACTGGAAGAACTGTTGCAGCACCTGCTGTTCCGTCGCGTACGACGACGCCTGCAAATGACCCCGGCGGGCGATTTGTACCTGGTGGAGGTCCGGAAAATTCTCACGCAGGTCGAGATGTCGACCCATTACCTGCGTTCCTACGGCGGCGAGACAGAAGTCCTGCGCGTCTCGACGCCGTCGACCTTCGGCGCGCGCTGGCTGGTCCCACGCCTGAAAGGCTGGCGCCTGCGTCATCCCTCGATCCATCTGGACCTGTGCAACGAACAGGAAGCCGACGATCTGCTGCAAGGTCGCAGCGACCTGGCGTTCTATTTCGGCCAGGGTTCGCGCCCTGGCACCGAATGCCTGAAGCTGTTCAGTGAAGAGCTGGTTCCGGTGTGTGCCCCCGGCAGCCTGCCCGACACACCATTCACCGACCCGACGCAACTCACCGACCTGGTCCTGCTGCAAAACGCGTCTCGGCCTCAGGCGTGGCATGACTGGTTCGACAGCCAGGGCTATCACACCGAACACAGCTACCACGGCCCGCGCTTCGAAACCTTTTATATGTGCATCCGTGCGGCGCAAGTCGGCTGCGGCGTAGCGTTGCTGCCGCGTTTTCTGGTGGAAGAGGAACTGGCGGACGGCAAGCTGGTCATTCCCTGGCAGCATGCAATGCCCAGCACCGATGCCTATTACCTGGCATACCCGGAGCATTCGGCGGAAGTGCCCAAGGTGCGAGATTTCGTGAAGTGGATGCTGGAGCAGGTTGATAGCCCGGCCACTCCACACGCTTAGGCCCAGACAAAAATCCTTGGCCACAAGAGATCTGGTGTCCAAAAAATTGCTGGCAATACCCACCACCGATATGCGCCACTAGCCTTATTCCCTGTGGAGAACCCCCGTTATGAGCGAGAGTGTGTTTGCCGATCGCATCGTGCAGAACCTGCTCGACACCGACTTCTACAAACTGACGATGATGCAGGCGGTGCTGCACAACTACCCGAACGTCGAAGTCGAATGGGAGTTTCGTTGCCGTAACAGTGAAGATCTACGTCCGTACCTGGCGGAGATTCGTTACCAGATCGAGCGTTTGTCGCAATTGAGCCTGAGCGCCGATCAGTTGGGTTTCCTCGAGCGCATCAGCTTCCTGAAACCGGACTTCCTGCGCTTTCTCGGGCTGTTTCGGTTCAACCTGCGTTACGTCCACACCGGCATCGAGAATGGCGAACTGTTCATCCGCCTGCGAGGCCCGTGGTTGCATGTGATTTTGTTCGAAGTCCCTCTGTTGGCGATCGTCAGCGAAGTGCGCAACCGCTTTCGCTACCGTGAGATCGTCCTCGAACAGGCCCGCGAGCAGCTCTATCGCAAGTTCGACTGGCTGACGGCCAACGCCAGCAGCGACGAACTGTCGGAACTGCAGGTTGCCGATTTCGGTACGCGTCGACGCTTCTCGTACCGCGTGCAGGAAGAAGTGGTCAATGTGCTCAAGCACGACTTCCCTGGCCGTTTCGTCGGCACCAGCAACGTGCACCTGTCCCGGGAGCTGGACATGAAACCGCTGGGCACCATGGCCCACGAGTGGATCATGGCGCACCAGCAACTCGGGCCACGGTTGATCGACAGCCAGATTGCCGCCCTTGATTGCTGGGTCCGTGAATACCGGGGTCTGCTGGGGATCGCGCTGACCGACTGCATCACCATGGATGCCTTCCTCGGTGATTTCGACCTGTTCTTCGCCAAGCTTTTCGACGGTTTGCGCCACGACTCGGGTGATCCGGTGGTTTGGGCGGAAAAAGCCATCGCTCACTATCACAAGCTTGGCATCGACCCGATGAGCAAGACGCTGACCTTCTCCGACAGCCTGACACTGCCCAAGTCCCTGGAGATATTCCGGGCCCTGCGAGGTCGGATCAATGTCAGCTTCGGCATCGGCACCAACCTGACCTGTGACATTCCCGGTGTCGAACCGATGAGCATCGTGCTTAAAATGACCGCCTGCAACGGCCAGCCGGTGGCGAAGATCTCCGACGAGCCAGGCAAGACTCACTGTAAAGACCCGAATTTCGTCGCCTATTTGCGACACGTTTTCCAGGTTCCTGCCTCATCCAGTCTATCTAGCAAGGAGTGAATTCATGCAAGCCGTACAGCGTGAGATTGCTGAGCAGCTCAAGGTTCAACCGCCGTTCGCCGATGACGCCGCCCTCGAGGCAGAAGTCGCCCGGCGCATTACCTTCATTCAGGATTGCCTGATCAATTCCGGGCTCAAGACCCTGGTGCTGGGCATCAGTGGCGGCGTCGACTCGCTGACCGCCGGCCTGCTGGCCCAGCGCGCCATGCGCGAACTGCGCCAGCGCACCGGTGACGGCGGCTACAAGTTCATTGCCGTGCGCCTGCCGTATGAAACCCAGTTCGATGAACACGATGCCCAGGCTTCGGTGGACTTCATCAAGCCGGACGAGCGCCACACCGTGAACATCGGTCCGGCGGTCAAATCCCTGGCCAATGAAGTGGCGGCGTTCGAAGGCAAGCACGCGGTGTCGGTGGACTTCGTGCTCGGCAACACCAAGGCCCGCATGCGCATGGTCGCCCAGTACACCATCGCCGGTGCGGCCCACGGTTTGGTGATCGGCACCGACCACGCAGCGGAAGCGGTGATGGGCTTCTTCACCAAGTTCGGTGACGGCGCTTGCGACCTCGCACCGCTGAGCGGGCTGGTGAAAAACCAGGTCCGGGCGATTGCCCGCAGCTTCGGCGCCCCGGAATCCCTGGTGGAAAAGGTCCCGACCGCCGACCTTGAAGACCTGTCACCCGGCAAGCCGGACGAAGCTTCCCACGGCGTGACTTATGCCGAGATCGATGCGTTCCTGCATGGTCAGCCGGTGCGCGAGGAAGCGTTCAAAATCATTTGCGATACGTACAACAAGACCCATCACAAGCGTGTGATGCCGTTTGCGCCTTGAGGCGTGACTGAATGAAAAAGCCCGCTGAAGCGTTGAGCTTCAGCGGGCTTTTCTTTGGCCGGAGAATGCGTCGATTTACCGGCCTCTTCTCGGGCAAGCCCACACAGGGTTTCAGCTGTCCACACATGCTGTGTCCGACACAGAACTTTGTGGGAGCTGGCTTGCCAGCGATGAACGATGACGCAGTATTTCGGCTTACTTCAGCGTAACCGTGCCTTTCATCATCGAGATGTGCCCCGGGAACGAGCAGAAGAAACCGTATTTCTCGTTGGCATCCAGCTTCGACACGTCGAAGGTCACCGAGTCGGTTTCCTTGGCGCCGATCACTTTGGTGTGCGCGATCACACGGGCATCACCTTCTTTCAGGTATTGCTTGTCGATGCCGGCGCTCAGGCCATCGGTGGCGATCGGCTGCATGTCGGCTTCTTTACTCAGTACCCAGTTATGGCCCATCACATTCTTCGGCAGGTTGCCGGAATGGGTCAGTTCGACGGTGAACGTCTTGCAGCTCTTGTCGATCTCAATGGCCTTGGTGTTGAAGGACATTTGGTCAGTGGAGTCAACGGTGACTTTGCACTCGGCAGCCATCAATTGGCTGCTGGCCAGCGTCAACAGGGATACCGCAACAAGTTTGGCAAACATGGTGAATCTCCAAGGCAGGGTTAACGAAAAATGCGAATGGACAGAAGACTGCCTGAAAACTTCGCAAGTTCATATGACTTGAATCAAAAATTGTATACAACTTTCAGGCTATGACATCGATGCAAACAATCTACCGGCCAAGCGTCTGGACCGGCCCTATGATCAGACCGTCCTCAATCAACGGAGCGTCTGTCATGTCCATCAATAGCCTGTTGTGCAGCTTGCTCGCCGCCTATGCCTGTGGCGCCAGCGGCACTTATGAAACGCCCAAGCGGGAAGTTTAGCCCTTGGAGCGCCGAGCACCTGCCTTTACTCTGTGGCCCTGATCGACCATGGAGCAAGGCATGTCTTTAACATCCGTATGTGTATTTTGTGGCGCCAGCACCGGCACCCATCCGGCTTATCGTGAAGCGGCTGTGGCCTTGGGCCAAGCCCTGGCCGAGCGCAAGCTGACCCTGGTCTATGGCGGCGGTGCCGTGGGCTTGATGGGCATTGTGGCCGATGCCGCGCTGGCAGCCGGCGGTGATGTGGTGGGCATCATCCCGCAAAGCCTCATGGATAAAGAAATCGGCCATAAAGGCCTGACCCGCCTGGAAGTGGTCGACGGTATGCATGCGCGCAAGGCGCGGATGGCCGAACTCAGCGACGCCTTCATTGCCCTCCCCGGCGGCCTCGGCACCCTGGAAGAGCTGTTCGAAGTCTGGACCTGGGGCCAGCTCGGCTACCACGGAAAACCGCTCGGTTTGCTGGAAGTGAACGGTTTCTACAGCAAACTCACCGGTTTTCTTGATCACATCGTCGGCGAAGGCTTCGTTCGCGCGCCGCACCGTGACATGCTGCAGGTGAGCGAATCGCCGCAAACGCTGCTCGACGCGCTCGATAGTTGGCAGCCGAGCGTACTGCCCAAGTGGGTCGAGCAAAAACCCGACTAACGACTTGGCACCGATACAGGGCAGAATACGCGCCGCTCAACCTCACCTTCGACCCCAGAGGATCGCCCATGGCTAAACCCAATTATTCCTTCGCCAAACGTCAGCGTGACTTGGCAAAGGAGCAGAAGAAAGAGGAAAAACTTCAGCGCAAGAAAGCTACAGCTGAAGAAGCAGCACTGAACCCTGATGGTGAAGTGGCAGCAGAAGATGATGTTGATGCACCGAAAGATCAGGCGCCCGACGCCTGAAACCCTCCGGGCCGGATGATCTGATCAGGCCCACCGGATCTGTGTCCAGGGTTGGTAGCGTTGCTGCTGACCCTCACAGGCCAACCTGAAAAACTCAAATCTTGAATGAACATACAGTTCCCTGTGGGAGCGAGCCAGCTCGCGAAGACGGTGGGACAGTCAACATTTCTGTGACTGACAATCCGCTATCGCAAACAGCTCGCGCCTCCAGTCGATCTTCATTACTCCAAGGGCATCACGGTGACGCTGACTTCCGGATCATGATTGCCGCCCCCGAGAATCACCCCACGCAGCGGCGACACATCGGAAAAGTCTCGCCCCCAGGCCAAAGTGATGTGCTCAAGCGCCGGTTGCACATTGTTCGTTGGATCGAAATCAACCCACCCCAGCACCGGGCAATACACCGACACCCAGGCATGGGACGCATCTGCGCCGATCAATCGTGGCTGGCCGGGTGGCGGCTGGGTCAGCAGGTAGCCGCTGACGTATCGAGCAGCCAGCCCCCGTGAACGCACGCAAGCGAGCATCAAATGAGCGAAGTCCTGACAGACACCGCGCCGACGTTCCAGCACTTCCACCAACGGCGTCGCCACCTGGGTCGCTTCGGCATCGAAGGTGAACTCGCTGAAGATTTTCTCCATCAGGGCCTGAACCCCAAGCAACAGCGGCCGCCCTTGCGGGAAGCAACTCGCGGAATATTCGACGAAGTTGCGCTTCAAATGCACATAGGGTGATTCGAAGCGGTAACGGCAGGCGTCAAGCAGTTCAGGCGACAGCGGCTGGCCGCTGTAGGTCAGCGCACTGCGGGTGTCTACCCACACGGGGCAACGATTGAAGTCCAGCACCGGCCGGGGCAGTACTTCGATCGTGAGGCTGGCGTTGACCAGCAGTTCATCATGGGGACGCTCAAACGCCAGCCGGGTCAACGGATTGCCGAACACGTCCAGCTCATCACGACGCGAGGTGGGGTCAGGGCTGATCTGCAACTGCTGATCGGTGCAGCGTTGCCAGGCACAAGGACGCGGCCACAGGTGCGCCAGCTGCTGAGCCAGGGACACCGGGCTGTCGTAGTGATAATGGGTGTCGTGGAAAATCTGGTAATGGGCGCTCATCAGACAGACACCGTGCGCTGGCTGACATCATCGACATGCGCGAAATGGCGCAAGGCCAGGCGATCCGAGACCTGCCCGCTGGCGTCGGCGATCGCTTGCAGCAGATCAGCCAACCCATCGAGGGCCGCGCGTACGCTGCTTTCGCCGAACAGCGGATTCTCCAGGCAGCCCAGATCAAAACGCGCCAGTCGTTCGACCAGCAACGGCAGCCCTGCCTCGCGCGGCGCGCCAAAGTCATCGTTCAGACGTTTGAGGGTGCGGGTCACCAGCTTCAACTGGAACAGCACCGCGTGCGGGTTCTGTTCGTCGAGCAGCAACAGGTCGAGCACCGGGATCAATTGCGCCACCGCCAGATACCGCGAGCGGTAGGTGATGCTGCTGTTGCCGAGCTCCAGCAGCCACTCCAATCCCGCCTGGTCGAACGCCCCGGCACCGCGCAGAAAGGCCGCCAGGCTGCCACTGAGAAATTGCAGACGCTCGATACGCCGACCGATCATCAGGAAGCGCCAGCCTTCATCCCGGGTCATGTCGTCGAGGGCAAAACCGGACAGTGCCGCCAGGGACATCACCAGACGGTTGAGAAAATCGAGCAACTCGCCGAAATCCGGCTCATCGGTTTCCAGCTCAATGGCCTCGCGCTGCAATTCCACCAACGCCTGCCAGTTCTCCCGTGAAAGCTTGCCCCGCACCTGCGACGCCGCCCATTGCAAGCGTTGCAGGTTGGAGCGAAGGCTGAACGGCCAGTCATCACCGAGTATCGCCGCCAGCAAGCGCTCGGGCAGCTCGCCTTCGTCAGGCAACAGCATCAACCGTTCGCCCAGCTCGACCGCCGCTTGCAGGGCCTGCGGGTCATCGCCGTCGACGTAGCGCGCCAGCATGATCCTCAGCAACCGGGCGCTGTCGTCGCAGCGTTCACAGTAACGACCAAACCAGAACAGATTCTCCACCACCCGCGACGGCAGGTACGGATCGCGCCGCACCAGATCGTGCACGCCGATGTTGCGCTGGGCTTTCCATTGTTCGCCGCTGGGCGGACGGTCGCCCAGCACCCAGGTGTCCTTGCTGGCGCCGCCGCGCTGCATCGACACGACTTCGGCGTCGGCTTCGGCGGCCACGCGGGTCAATCCGCCAGGAAGCACCCGATAGCCTTCGCGGCTGGCCACCGCATACACGCGCATGCCAATGGCCCGGGGTTGCAGCATGCCGCCCTCGGCTTGCCAGATCGGCGCCTGGGACAATTGCGCCAATTCTTGCGCAACGTAGGCGTAAGGACGTGCCTGCATGCGCTCGGCGAGTTCCTGACGCTGTTTTTCACTCAAATCCCGGCCGAACACCGGTATAAAACTTTGCGACGGAAACGCCGGTTTGATCAGCAGTTCCGGCAGTTTTTCCAGGGCCTGGGCCAACACCGGCGCTTCACCGCACCACCAGGTCGCAATGGACGGCAGGATCAATTCTTCACCAAACAGGAATTGATTGATCTTCGGCAGGAAGCCCAGCAGCCCTGGCGACTCCAGCACACCGCTGCCAAGGGCATTGGCCACTAGCACTCGCCCCCGCCGCACGGCTTCCAACAGGCCCGGCACGCCAAGGGCCGAATCGGTGCGCAGCTCCAGCGGGTCGCAGAAATCGTCGTCGAGCCGGCGCATGACCGCATGAACCCGGCGCAGGCCGCTGAGGGTTTTCAGGTAGACCGTGGCATCGCGCACCGTCAGGTCGCCACCCTCCACCAGCGGATAACCGAGCTGACGCGCGAGGTACAGATGCTCGAAATAGCTTTCGTTGAAACGCCCCGGTGTCAGCAGCACCACCAGCGGCGCGTCTTCATCGCTCGGCGCCTGGCGCGCCAGGGTTTCCTGCAGCGTGCGGAAGAAGCCGGCCAGGTGTTGCACTTTCAGATCGCGGTACAACTCGGGAAAGGCCCGCGACACGATGGTGCGGTTTTCCAGTGCATAACCGGCACCCGACGGCGCTTGAGTGCGGTCCGCCGTGACCCACCAACGACCATCGGGGGTACGCGCCAGATCCACGGCATACAGATGCAGAAAAGCGCCGTCAGGCGGGTTGATACCCTGACAGGGCCAAAGGAAGTTGTTGTGGCCAAACACCAGTTCGGCCGGCAGCAGGCCTTCGGCGATCAGGCGTTGCGGGCCATAGAGGTCAGCCAGCACCGCATTGAGCAACCGCGCACGCTGGGCAATGCCGGCAGACAACTGTTCCCACTCGTCAGCGGCAATGACGTGGGGCAGCAGGTCCAGCTCCCACGGCCGATCGGCGCCCTTGGGGTCGGCGTAGACGTTGTAGGTAACACCGTTTTCCTGAATCTGCCGGGTCAGCAGGGCCTGACGCTGCACCAGTTGCGCCGGCGAACTGCGCTGCAATTGGTCGAACAATCGACGCCAATGCGGGCGCACGGCCCCGCTGTCGTCGAGCAGTTCGTGATAGGTGCCCGCCGTGAGCGGGTAGCGGTCTAGCAGGTCAGGCATGGAAAGCTCGGCAGACAGCAATGAACGGTCAGACTAACGCAGGCTCATGACGCCCGGATATACGAAAAATCCGAGCGTCGCGTACGGTTTAGAAACGTCGTAAATCGAGAGTCATCGGCAGCTCGTCGTTAATTTCCAGAATCGGGATAGGAAGTTTCCCAGGCGTGTGTCCGATCCGGAAGAAACGCGCCATACGACGGCTCTCGGCTTCATTGGCGTTCACCGGCAAGGTCTCGTAGTTGCGGCCCCCGGGATGCGCCACGTGATACTGGCAGCCGCCCAGTGAACGCCCCATCCACGTGTCGAGCAGGTCGAACACCAGCGGTGCGTGGACCGGGATGGTCGGTTGCAGACAGTTGGTCGGTTGCCACGCACGAAAACGCACGCCTGCAACGAATTCTCCTACACGCCCGGTGGGCTGCAACGGCACCGGAATGCCGTTGCAGGTCAGCAGATAGCGCTGCGGCGGCAAACCACTGAGTTTGACTTGCAAGCGCTCCAGAGACGAATCCACATACCGCACCGTGCCACCGACCGCGCCCTCTTCGCCCAATACGTGCCAAGGCTCAAGTGCCTGACGCAGCTCCAGCGCAATACCGCTGACGGCGTAATCGCCGACCTTGGGAAAACGAAACTCCAGATGCGCCGCAAACCATTCGGCCCGTACCGGATAACCGGCAGCGTTGAGATCAACGATGACGTCGGCAAAATCCTGTTCGATAAAGTGCGGCAACAGGAACCGGTCGTGCAGCTCCGTGCCCCAGCGCGCCAGTTTTGGCGGCGCGTAAGGCTCACGCCAGAACCGTGCGACCAGCGCCCGCAGCAACAGCTGCTGAGCCAGGCTCATGCGTGCATGCGGCGGCATTTCAAAGGCGCGCAGTTCAAGTAAACCAAGGCGCCCCGTCGCGCCGTCGGGCGAGTAGAGCTTGTCGATACAGAATTCGGCGCGGTGGGTGTTGCCAGTGACATCGATCAGCAGGTTTCTCAGCAACCGGTCGACCAGCCACGGCGCACACGCTTCGCCCGGTTCAGGCATCTGTGCAAAGGCAATTTCCAGTTCATACAAGGCATCGTTTCGCGCCTCGTCGACGCGTGGCGCCTGGGACGTCGGGCCGATGAACAGCCCGGAAAACAGGTAGGACAGCGAAGGATGGTTATGCCAGTAACTGATCAGGCTACGCAGCAAATCCGGACGCCGCAGAAACGGTGAGTCAGCCGGTGTCGCGCCACCCAGTACGAAATGGTTACCGCCGCCGGTTCCAGTGTGTCGACCATCGATCAGGAATTTCTCGGTGGTCAGTCGGGTCTGGCGCGCTTCTTCATAGAGAAACTCGGTGCGTTCGACCAATTCGTCCCAGGTTGCGGACGGCTGAACGTTGACCTCGATCACGCCCGGATCAGGCGTAATGCGGAAGTTGCTCAACCGTGGATCGCTTGGCGGTTCATACCCTTCCAGCAGCACCGGACAACGCAGTTCTTCGGCAGTGGCTTCGATGGCAGCCACCAGCTCCAGATAATCCTCGACCCGCTCCAGGGGCGGCATGAACAGATACAACCGGCCTTCACGCGCCTCGGCGCAAAACGCTGTGCGGGTCAGCCAGTCGGCGGACTCATCAATTTTCGGGACTCGATCCTCAATCAGCGCCGCCGTGCCCTGACGTTGCGATTGGGCGGTGTCGGGGAGCGGTGGAAACTCCTGATTCGGGTCTTGTGGATGAATAAACGGATATTCCGCCGCTTTCACCCAGGGCTGCGAACCCAGCGGCAAGCGATAGCCCAGTGGCGAATCCCCCGGCACCAGGCGGCAATGTTCATCGCGCAAATACCAGCGACCGCTCTGCCACTGATCGCCCTTGGCGGTGCGTGCCAGCGGCAGGACCTGGCCGATCACCTTGTCCAGCCCCTGACTGAAGACCTTGCGCAGACGTGCGCGCTCCAGGGGCTCCTCAAGGCGCGAATCTTCGGCGCTGACGTTCTGCGGCAACGTACCTTCGCGCCAGAGGTAATAGAAATTGTCTTCGTAGGCCGGAAACACAAAGCGCGTAGGAATCTTCAGTCGCTCGGCGACACTCGCCAGGAAACGCCCGGCCAATTCGCCGGTCGCGCCATAGTCCTCCTGCTCGTCGGCAATCAGTGCGCTGTTGTTCCAGATCGGCACCCCGTCACGGCGCCAGTAGGCATTGAGCGACCAACGCGGCAGCTGCTCGCCGGGGTACCACTTGCCCTGGCCGAAATGCACCAGGCCTTGCGGCGCGTAGCGCTTCCTCATGCGCTGGAACAGCTCGGCGGACAGACGTCGTTTATCCGGCCCCAGTGCCGCTGTATTCCACTCGGCACCATCCGGGTCATCGATGGACACGAAGGTCGGCTCACCGCCCATGGTCAAGCGCACATCGCCTTCCAGCAGGTCAGCATCGATTTGCCGACCCAACGCCTGAATCGCCAGCCATTGATCATCGGTGTAGGGCCTGGTGACGCGGGGCGCCTCCCAAATCCGCTCAACCGACATCTCGTGGCTGAATTCGCACTCGCATGGTTCCACCAACCCCGTGATCGGTGCCGCAGAGGACGGATCGGGACTACAGGCCAACGGAATATGCCCTTCACCGGCGAACAGCCCCGAGGTGGCGTCCAGGCCGATCCAGCCGGCGCCGGGCAAGTAAACCTCGCACCAGGCGTGCAAGTCGGTGAAATCGACGTCGGTGCCGGAAGGACCGTCGAGGCTTTTCACGTCAGCGGTCAGCTGGATCAGGTAACCGGAAACGAAACGCGCTGCCAGCCCGAGGTTACGCAGCAGTTGCACCAGCAACCACGCGGAATCGCGACACGAACCGGAGCTTTGTTCGAGGGTGAACTCAGGCGTTTGCACACCCGGTTCCATGCGGATCAGGTAGTCGATGTCTTCACTCAGGCGCTGGTTGAGCGCAACGAGGAAATCCACGGCGGGCAGTGGCGTGCGGTCGATGGCATCCAGATAGGCCTGGAACCTGGGCGTCAGGGGCAACGTTTCCAGGTAAGGGGCCAACTCCTTGCGCTCATCGGCGGCGTAAGTGAACGGGATTTTCTCGGCGTAGGGTTCGAGAAAAAAGTCGAAGGGATTGAAGACCGCCATTTCGGCCAGCAAATCGACTTCGATCCGCAGCTCATCGGTTTTTTCCGGGAACACCAACCGCGCCAGGTAATTGCCCTGCGGGTCTTGCTGCCAGTTGATGAAATGCTGCTCGGGCGAGATTTTCAGCGCATAAGACAGAATCCGCGTGCGGCTGTGGGCGGCCGGGCGCAGACGAACGATCTGCGGACCGAGCTCAACGGCGCGGTCGTAGCGGTAATGCGTGACGTGGTGCAATGCGACATGAATCGACACGGCGTGCCTCCTGCGAGCCCTAAGCGTATTGGAAAGCGCGCAAGACTTATGCCATCCAGCAGCGCTGGCGCTTTCCCCGATTGCTTGAGGCAGTACAGCACCAAAATCGGGCGAGGCGGGAAAATGGTTTGAATCGATTGCACGTAAATGTGGCGCCACCCGGCTTCTGTGGCGAGGGACCTTGCTCCCGCTGGGGCGCGAAGCGGCCCCAAAATAGGCGACTGCTTCGCAGCCGAGCGGGAGCAAGCGCCCTCGCCACAAATGGAATTCACCGCACAATGCAAAACGCCAACCCGAAGGTTGGCGTTCTGTTCAGCTCAAGCGCAGCTTAGCGCGGGACGACCGGCTTGCGGGTGGGCTTTGGCCCCTTGCCTTTGGCCGCGTCCTTGCGCTCCTTGGCCGCCTGCTGGTTGCGGGCAAACGCCGCCGCCTTGGCCTGTTCACGCTTGTCCCACGGGTTACCGCCATCGCTGGCGCGTGGTGGCAGGCCGGTGTGCTGGGTCAGGATCTTGGTGGTCTTTTCCCCTGCAACCTTGTGGCTGCCGGCCGGCGTCGAGTTCTTGCGACGGGCACTCTGGTAGCTGTCGGTGGACGGCTGGTGCAGCGGGATCAACTGGTTCTTGCCCGGCCCGATCAGGTCGGCGCGGCCCATGCGGGTCAGCGCTTCACGCAGCATCGGCCAGCCTTTCGGGTCGTGATAACGCAAGAACGCCTTGTGCAGACGACGCTGCTCTTCGCTCTTGACGATGGTCACCGCGTCAGACTTGTACGTGACTTTGCGCAGCGGGTTTTTGCCCGAGTGGTACATCGCTGTGGCGGTGGCCATTGGCGACGGGTAGAACGCCTGCACCTGGTCGGCACGGAAACCGTTGCCCTTGAGCCACAGGGCCAGGTTCATCATGTCTTCATCGGTGGTGCCTGGGTGGGCAGCGATGAAGTACGGAATCAGGTACTGCTCTTTGCCCGCTTCCTTTGAATACTTCTCGAACATGCGCTTGAACTTGTCATAGCTGCCGATGCCCGGTTTCATCATCTGGTTGAGCGGACCTTCCTCGGTGTGTTCCGGGGCGATCTTCAGGTAACCACCCACGTGGTGGGTCACCAGTTCTTTGACATATTCCGGCGACTCGACCGCGAGGTCGTAGCGCAGGCCGGAAGCGATAAGAATCTTCTTCACACCCGGCAAGGCGCGAGCGCTGCGATACAGCTGGATCAATGATGAGTGGTCGGTGTTCAGGTTCGGGCAGATGCCAGGGAAGACGCACGACGGCTTGCGGCACGCGGATTCGATTTCCGGGCTCTTGCACGCAATGCGGTACATGTTCGCGGTAGGGCCGCCGAGATCGGAGATCACACCGGTAAAACCCGGGACCTTGTCGCGAATCTCTTCGATTTCGCGAATGATCGACTCTTCGGAGCGGTTCTGGATGATCCGGCCCTCGTGCTCGGTAATCGAGCAGAACGTGCAGCCACCGAAGCAGCCACGCATGATGTTCACCGAGAAACGGATCATGTCGTAGGCCGGGATTTTCTCCTTGCCGTACGCCGGGTGCGGAATGCGCGCGTAAGGCATGCCGAACACGTAGTCCATTTCTTCAGTGGTCATCGGAATCGGTGGCGGGTTGAACCAGACATCGACTTCGCCATGCTTCTGGACCAAGGCGCGAGCGTTGCCCGGGTTGGTTTCCAGGTGAAGCACGCGGTTGGCGTGGGCGTAGAGGACAGCGTCGCCACGGACTTTTTCCACAGAAGGCAGACGAATCACCGTTTTGTCGCGGGTCATCTTGGGACTTGCCAGGATCTGCACGACCTTGGCTTCCTGCGGATCCTCAACCGGACCCTTTTCCTGCTCGATGGCGCAGGCCTGGGTGTCCTGGGTGTTCACGTACGGGTTGATGATCTTGTCGATCTTGCCCGGACGGTCGATGCGCGTGGAATCGACTTCGTACCAGTCTTTCGGCGTGTCACGACGGATGAACGCAGTGCCGCGCACGTCAGTGATGTCTTCGATCTTGTGACCGTAGGACAGACGCTGGGCAACTTCGACGATCGCACGCTCGGCGTTGCCGTAGAGCAGGATGTCGGCGCAGGCATCAATCAGGATCGAGTTGCGAACCCGGTCCTGCCAGTAATCGTAGTGAGCGATGCGGCGCAGGGACGCTTCGATGCCGCCGAGGACGATCGGCACGTTTTTGTAGGCTTCCTTGCAGCGCTGGCTGTAGACCAGGCTTGCGCGGTCCGGACGTTTACCCGCCAGGCCGCCCGGGGTGTAGGCGTCGTCGGAACGGATTTTCTTGTCGGCGGTGTAGCGGTTGATCATCGAGTCCATGTTGCCGGCCGCGACACCGAAGAACAGGTTCGGCTCGCCAAGCTTCATGAAGTCGTCTTTGGACTGCCAGTTAGGCTGGGCAATGATCCCGACTCGGAAGCCCTGAGACTCCAGCAGCCGGCCGATGATTGCCATGCCGAACGACGGGTGATCGACGTAGGCATCACCGGTGACGATGATGATGTCGCAGGAATCCCAGCCAAGCTGATCCATCTCCTCCCTGCTCATTGGCAGGAATGGCGCTGGCCCGAAACATTCGGCCCAGTACTTTGGATAGTCAAATAACGGCTTGGCTGCTTGCATGTCGATAACCGGTGTTGGCTTTCATTGAATTTCGCGGGCGCGGAATATAGCACAAATTTTGACCAATTCCGACGGCCATGGTCGGAAATTGCGTCGACCCTATCGCGAGCAAGCTTGCTCCTACAGGTACGACGCGCCCCCTGTAGGAGCTGGCTTGCCAGCGATGGGGCCCTTGAGGGCGCTAAATAACTTACTCGTCGTCGTCGAAGTTATAGCTACCCGGTGCCAGGTTTTCGAATCGCGTGTACTTACCGATAAAGGCCAGGCGGATAAAGCCGATCGGCCCGTTCCGCTGCTTGCCGATGATGATCTCGGCAATACCCTTGTGTTCGGTTTCCGGGTGATACACCTCGTCGCGGTAAACGAACATGATCACGTCGGCGTCCTGCTCGATCGCTCCGGATTCCCGCAAGTCGGAGTTCACCGGGCGCTTGTTGGGACGTTGTTCCAGGGAACGGTTGAGCTGGGACAACGCCACCACCGGGCAGTTGAATTCCTTGGCCAGGGCTTTCAGGGATCGGGAGATCTCGGAAATCTCGTTGGTCCGGTTGTCACCGCTGGAACCCGGAATCTGCATCAACTGCAGGTAGTCGATCATGATCAGGCCGACTTCGCCGTGCTCACGCACCAGTCGCCGGGTCCGGGCACGCATTTCAGACGGGCTGATGCCGGCGGTATCGTCAATGAACAGCTTGCGGTCGTTGAGCAGGTTGACCGCCGAGGTCAGGCGCGGCCAGTCGTCGTCTTCAAGCTGACCGGAACGGACCTTGGTCTGATCGATACGGCCGAGGGACGACAACATACGCATGATCAGCGATTCGCCTGGCATCTCCAGCGAGTAAACCAGAACAGCCTTCTCGCTGCGCAACACGGCGTTTTCCACCAGGTTCATCGCAAAGGTGGTTTTACCCATGGACGGACGGCCGGCGACGATGATCAGGTCGGAGGGCTGCAAGCCGCTGGTCTTCTCGTCGAGGTCGGTATAGCCCGTGGACAGGCCGGTAATGGCGTTGTCGGTGTTGAACAGTGTGTCGATACGGTCGATGGCTTTGGTCAGCAGATCATTCACACCCACCGGGCCACCGGTTTTTGGCCGGGCCTCGGCGATCTGGAAGATCTGGCGCTCAGCCTCGTCAAGAATCTCGGCGGCTGTACGGCCTTCCGGATTGAACGCGCTGTCGGCGATTTCGGTGCTGATACCGATCAACTGGCGCAATGTCGCCCGCTCGCGAACGATTTGCGCATAAGCCTTGATGTTGGCGACCGATGGCGTGTTTTTCGCCAGCTCCCCGAGGTAGCCGAGGCCGCCGACTTGCGAAGTCTGACCTTCCTTATCCAGTTGCTCGGACAGGGTCACGACGTCGATCGGCATGTTCTGATCGGCCAGTTTGGCGATCGCACGGAAAATCAGACGGTGGTCATGTCGATAGAAATCGCCGTCGGAGACTTGATCGAGCACGCGCTCCCAGGCGTTGTTGTCCAGCATCAGACCACCGAGAACAGCCTGTTCGGCTTCGATGGAATGCGGCGGCACCTTCAGCGCGGCGGTTTGCAGATCGTATTGCTCAGGAGCGGAAATTTCGTTCATGGCCACTTGGTTGTTCAGAAAAAACAGGGATTGAAAAACAGGAGTTACCAGAAAGACAAAGGGCACGACCTGTAAACAGGATCGTGCCCGATGTTACCGGCAAGCACCCGAGGGTGCCAGCCGACAAGTGCTGCTTAAGCTGCTACCACGACAACGCGTACGGTGGCTTCAACTTCGGCGTGCAGGTGCACGGCTACGTCGAATTCGCCTACGTTGCGGATGGTGCCGTTCGGCAGACGAACTTCGCTCTTCTGCACTTCAACGCCGGAGGCGGTCAGTGCGTCAGCGATGTCGTGAGTACCGATCGAACCGAACAGCTTGCCTTCGTCGCCAGCGGTGGCAGTGATGGTCACTTCCAGCTCGGCCAGTTGGGCAGCGCGGCTTTCAGCCGACGATTTACGATCTGCTGCTGCTTTTTCCAGCTCGGCACGACGCTCTTCGAACGCAGCCAGGTTGGCTGGGGTCGCAGCGGTAGCTTTGCCGTAAGGCAGCAGGTAGTTACGACCGTAACCAGCCTTAACGTTCACTTTGTCACCCAGGTTGCCCAGGTTGGTGACTTTTTCCAGAAGGATCAGTTGCATGTGAAAATCCTCTTAACTTTTAACCTTCACCGTTCGCGCTATCGGCATCTTTCGGTGCCGAACGACCGCGAAAATCAATCAGGCTGTCGACGATGGCCAAGACCACCAGCAACGGATAGATCAGCTGCATGAACAGCAACAGCGTGACGTACATCCCCACCAGCCAGAATCTGGCCAGTCGCTTTTGCGCCACCAGCCCGTGAATCAGGGCCAGCCCGGCGAACACCAGCGGTACGCTGCACAACGGCGTCAACATGGCCATCTGTGAACCGAGGTTCGGTCCCAGAAGCATGCACGCCAGCAGCAACATCGCCGGCAACAGCGGGAAGCGGATGGCGCGAAACTCGCGACCAAAACCACCCGGGTTGTACAACAACGCCTGCCAGTAGCGCCCGACAAGCAGGCTCAACAAGCTGACGATTTGCAACAAAGCCGCAATCAGGCCGGTCAGGACCGGTGCAATCAGGGACGCGAAACGCGCTTGTTCGTCTACCGACAACTTCTGGTAAACGTCACCGAGTAGCGACGGCATGACTTTTATCAAAGCCTGCGCCAGCATCTCGATCTGGGGACCAAAAGCCGTCCCCAACACCACTGAAAACACCACTCCCATCGCTATGCTGACCAGCAGCACGCGGTTCCAGGACTCGCTTGCGCGCAAAACCAGCGCAAGGCTCGCAGACCCCAGCAGCACCAGAAGTGCCCGTGGGTCGTCGGAGTAAAGCCACCAGAGCAATGCCGGCAGCAGTCCCAGAGCAAGAACGCCCAGGGCGTCCTTCAATCCGCGCCGCAGGAGCACAAGGCATCCAGCGGCAGCACCCAACCAATACAACAACGGCAATGCCGCACATCCAGCCACTACCAGAGTGGCCTGTACACGGCCCCGCATGATGAACTCAGCCAAGGCACGCATACATTCAATCCTTTGCTACGAGTCGACTGCCCGGTCTCAGCGGCCGTGGCTGTCGGTGTAGGCCAGCAGGGCCAGGAAGCGGGCGCGCTTGATAGCGGTGGCCAGCTGACGCTGATAACGAGCTTTGGTACCGGTGATGCGGCTTGGAACGATTTTGCCGGTCTCGGATACGTAGGCTTTCAGAGTGTTGAGATCTTTGTAATCGATCTCTTTCACGTCTTCAGCGGTGAAGCGGCAGAATTTACGACGACGGAAGAAACGTGCCATTTGATAGGCTCCTTAAAAGGTCCGTGGATTACTCGTCAGCGTTATCGCTGTTGTCGCTGTCATCACTGTCAGCGCTTTCAGCGCCTTCGTGCTCAGGACGGTCGCGACGCTCACGGCGCTCACTGCGGTTTTCTTCAGCCTTGAGCATCTCGGATTGGCCGGTAACGGCTTCTTCGCGACGGATGACCAGGTTACGGATCACTGCATCGTTGTAGCGGAAGTTGTCTTCCAGCTCGGCCAGGGCCTTGCCAGTGCACTCAACGTTCAGCATCACGTAGTGAGCTTTGTGAACATTGTTGATTGCGTAGGCCAGTTGACGACGGCCCCAATCTTCCAGACGGTGGATTTTGCCGCCGTCTTCTTCGATCAGCTTGGTGTAACGCTCAACCATGCCGCCGACTTGCTCGCTTTGATCCGGGTGGACCAAAAAGATGATTTCGTAATGACGCATGAATGCTCCTTACGGGTTGTAGCCTGCCGCTCAAAAGCGGTCAGACAAGGAGTGAATGACACTTATGGACTTGAGGACGCTAGACACGTGGGTGCCTGCCATCACAGCAAGGGGCGCAATTGTAGAGAAGGGGCGAGAGAGGCGCAAGGTAATTGGTGATTATTTGAACAGCCACCAATAAACTCGCACCTGTAGGAGTCGGCTTGCTGGCGATCGATGCGATGCGGTATGTCAGACACACCGAGGCGCTTCAATCGCTGGCAAGCCAGCTCCTACAGGGGGGCCTGCATGAATCAGGCTTTTTTGGCGGCAGCCTTGGCTTTGACGCTGCGCTGACGCTGGGCTTCGAACAGGCAGACGCCGGTCGCCACGGAGACGTTGAGGCTGCTGACGCTACCGGCCATCGGCAGGTTCACCAGATAGTCGCAATGTTCGCGAGTCAGGCGACGCATGCCCTTGCCTTCAGCACCCATGATCAGAATGGTCGGGCCGGTCAGGTCCTGGTCATAAAGGCTGACCTCGGCCTCCCCCGCCGTACCGACAACCCACAAACCGCGCTGCTGGAGTTTTTCCAGGGTGCGCGCAAGGTTGGTCACGGCAACCAGCGGAATCACTTCCGCAGCACCACAAGCGACTTTTCGTACAACCGGAGTCAGGGTTGCCGATTTGTCCTTCGGTACGATTACCGCCAGCGCACCGGCCGCATCGGCAGAACGCAGGCAGGCGCCAAGGTTGTGAGGGTCGGTCACGCCGTCGAGCACCAGCAGGAGCGGCGCGCCTTCGGTGCGATCGAGCAGCTCGTCGAGCATCGCTTCGCCCCAGACCTGGCTCGGGCTCACCTCTGCCACCACGCCCTGGTGCACGCCTTCCACCCAGGCATCCATTTCACGGCGCTCGGCCTGCCCCACCTGGACACGATTTTCGTTGGCCAGCTCGATCAACGTTTGCACGCGCGGATCACCGCGACCTTCAGCCAGCCAGATCTGCTTGACGCGTTTCGGGTGGTGACGCAGCAACGCTTCTACAGCATGTACGCCGTAGATCTTTTCCAACTGACTCATGGCTTGGCCTTAGGTTTACGCGCCCCGCCGCTTTTGGCTGGGGCCGAGCCCGCTTTTGGCGGGCCTTTACGATGTTTGCTCGGTTTGGCTGGCTTGCCGCCGACGACCTTTTCAGGCGTCGACCGTCCGGTCTTTCCCCCAGACGCCGCTTTACCGCCGCTTTTCGCACCGGCCAGCAACGCCTGTTTCATTTCACGACTTTTGCGCACTTCGGCGTTTTTCGCCGCGGCATCGCTCGGACGATAGGCTTCGACAGCCTTTTCCTTCGCAGGACGACGACCGGTTTTGGCCGGCGCCGGTTCTGCGGCAGTTTTTGCAGCAGACGCTGCAGGCGCTGCGGTTTCGGTGCCGCGCTTCTTGCGACCGATCGGCGCACTGATGGTTTTTTCAGCCATCTCGAAGTCGATCTTTCGCTCGTCGAGGTCGACGCGCATGACCCGCACTTCAACGGTGTCACCCAAGCGGAAGCTGCGCCCGGTACGCTCACCGGCCAAGCGGTGATGCACAGGATCGAAGTGGTAGTAATCACCCGGCAGCGCGGTGACGTGCACCAGGCCTTCGACGTAGATATCGGTCAGCTCGACGAACAGACCAAAACCGGTCACTGCGGTGATCACACCCGGGAACGATTCGCCCACGCGATCTTTCATGAACTCGCACTTGAGCCAGTTCACCACATCGCGGGTCGCTTCGTCGGCACGGCGCTCGCTCATCGAGCACTGCTCGCCGAGTTGTTCCAGGGCCGCTTCGTCGTACGGGTAGATGCGCGCCTTCGGGATGGTCATCGCACCGGCACGGCGAACGTGCGGGGTGTTCTGTTTCGAATGGATGACGCTGCGAATCGCCCGGTGTGTGAGCAAGTCCGGGTAGCGGCGGATCGGCGAGGTGAAGTGGGTGTAAGCCTCATAATTGAGGCCGAAGTGGCCCTGGTTATCAGCGCTGTACACCGCCTGGCTCAACGAACGCAGCATGACGGTCTGGATCAGGTGGAAATCCGGACGATCCTTGATACCGGCCAGCAGCGCCTGGTAATCCTTCGGCGACGGGCCGTCCTTGCCTTTGTGCAGGGACAGGCCCAGCTCACCAAGGAACGCGCGCAGTTTTTCCAGACGCTCCGGCGGCGGACCATCGTGCACACGGTACAGCGCAGGGATTTCGTGCTTCTTCAGGAATTCGGCGGTGGCCACGTTGGCCGCCAGCATGCATTCCTCGATCAGCTTGTGTGCGTCGTTACGTACGGTCGGACGGATTTCGGCGATCTTGCGCTCGGAGCCGAAGATGATCCGGGTTTCCTGAGTTTCGAAATCGATCGCGCCACGCACATGACGAGCCGCCAGCAATACCTTGTACAGCGAGTACAGCTGCTTGAGGTGCGGCACGACGTCGGTGTACTCGCCACGCAATTTGCGAGCTTCGGTAGCCTTCGGCGTTTCCAGCATCGCGCTGACTTTGTTGTAGGTCAGGCGGGCATGGGAGTGGATCACCGCTTCGTAGAAGCAGTAGTCGGTCATTTCGCCGGATTTGGAGATGGTCATCTCGCAAACCATGGCCAGACGATCGACTTGCGGGTTCAGCGAGCAAAGGCCGTTGGACAACTGCTCAGGCAGCATCGGGATCACGCGCTCGGGGAAGTACACCGAGTTGCCGCGAACCTGGGCTTCGGCATCGAGTGCCGAACCGAGTTTCACGTAGCTGGAGACGTCGGCAATCGCCACGTACAACTTCCAGCCACCGGAGAACAGGCGCAGCTTGCCCGGACGGGCTTCGCAGTAGACCGCGTCATCGAAGTCGCGGGCATCTTCGCCGTCGATGGTGACGAACGGCAGATGGCGCAGGTCGATGCGCTTCTCTTTGTCTTTCTCTTCGACTTCCGGCTTGAGTTTGCCGGCTTCCTTGAGCACGGCATCAGGCCAGACGTGGGGAATGTCGTAAGTGCGCAGGGCAACATCGATTTCCATGCCCGGCGCCATGTAGTTACCCACAACCTCGACCACGTCGCCTTGCGGCTGGAAGCGTGGCGTTGGCCAGTGGGTGATCTTCACTTCAACGAACTGACCGATCTGCGCATTGGCGTTGCGGCCCGGCGTCACCAGCACTTCCTGCTGGATCTTCGGGTTGTCGGCAACGACAAAACCGATGCCGCCCTCTTCGAAGTAGCGACCGACGATGGTTTCGTGAGCGCGGGACACCACTTCGACGATCATGCCTTCGCGGCGACCACGACGGTCCAGGCCGGAAACACGGGCCAGGGCACGGTCACCGTCGAACACCAGACGCATTTGCGCCGGGCTCATGAACAGGTCGTCACTGCCGTCGTCCGGCACCAGGAAGCCGAAACCATCACGGTGACCGCTGATGCGCCCGAGGATCAGGTCGAGCTTGTCCACCGGCGCATACGTGCCGCGACGGGTGTAAATGAGTTGAGCATCGCGCTCCATGGCGCGCAGACGGCGGCGCAGGGCTTCGATCTGGTCTTCTGTGGTCAGACCAAACTCTTCAACCAGCTGCTCGCGGTTAGCAGGCGAACCCCGATCAGCAAGATGCTGAAGGATCAGTTCGCGGCTAGGAATGGGGTTTTCATATTTTTCCGCTTCACGAGCGGCCTCGGGATCGAGGGACTGCCAATCGGCCATTAGAGAGTTTTCACCTTGTCTATATGCGGGTTAGTTTGGCATAGGCGTAATGAAACGGGAAATTTCAAGCTAAGACGACCCTTCTTGAGCCCTGTATCGACACCGCAAAGCTGTTTTGAAGACCGCTGGCGAAATTTTCCAGATTTTTTTGAACCCGGGGGTTTACAGTTAAAAAGACGCTCCGTATAGTGCGCGCCATCGACGACGGACAACGTTGCCGATACTGCCCAGATGGTGAAATTGGTAGACACGCCAGCTTCAGGTGCTGGTGACCGCAAGGTCGTGGAAGTTCGAGTCTTCTTCTGGGCACCAATTTCGAGCTTGAGATTAGTTCAATTTCAAGGCTCACACAAAACCCGCGAAAGCGGGTTTTTTGCATTCAGGGTTTCTGATTTATTAAATTTAAATCAGGGGTTTACAGATCAAAATGCTCTCCGTATAGTGCGCCACATCAACAGCGGCAACGCTGAAGATGATTGCCCAGATGGTGAAATTGGTAGACACGCCAGCTTCAGGTGCTGGTGACCGCAAGGTCGTGGAAGTTCGAGTCTTCTTCTGGGCACCAATTCAAATTCAGGGTTACGACCCTGGATTTCACAGAAACCCGCGAAAGCGGGTTTTTGCGTTTCTGGCTTTCGAAATGACAGGAAGGCTTTTGTGGCGAGGGACCACCCCCTCTAGCAAAACCCTCTCAACCCCGCAAGGCGCATTTGAGAAAGAATATCGTTTATCATTGTTGCAAGTTTTTGCAATGCGACAGTGAGGAACCCTGCGAATGATGTTTCGAAATACCCTGCGCCGCGGCCTGAGCATTACCCTCCTTGGCCTGACACTCGCCACTCCCCTCACCCAAGCCGCCGATCCGGTCTCCCTGACCCTCTACAACGGCCAACACAAAGAAGTCGGTGACGCCGTTGCCAAAGCCTTCGAAGCCAAGACCGGCATTCACGTCAATGTGCGCAAAGGCAGCAGCAACCAGCTCGCCAGTCAGATCGTCGAAGAAGGTGACCGCTCTCCCGCCGACGTGATCTACACCGAGGAATCGCCGCCACTGAACAAGCTCGGCGAACAAGGCCTGCTGGCCAAGGCCGACGACGCTACCCTGGCAGTTCTGCCCAAGGATTACGTGGCTGGCAATGGCACCTGGATCGGCGTAACCGCTCGGGTTCGCGTCGTTGCGTTCAACCCCAAGCTGATCGATGAAAAAGACCTGCCGAAGTCGGTGATGGAGTTCTCCGATCCGAAATGGCAGGGCAAAGTCGGCTTCGTACCCACCAGCGGCGCCTTCCAGGAGCAAGCGGTAGCGATCATCAAGGTGCACGGCATGGATGCAGCCGAAGAGTGGCTGACCGGCTTGCGCGCATTCGGCAAGACCTACAGCAATAACATGGTCGCGCTTAAAGCCGTGGAGAACGGCGAAGTGGCTACTGTTCTGGTCAACAACTACTACTGGTTCGCCCTGCAACGCGAAAAAGGCCAGCTCGATTCGAAACTGCATTACTTCACCGGCGGCGACGTCGGCGGGCTGATCACCGTGTCCAGCGCGGCAGTCCTGAAATCCAGCAAACATCCAAAAGAAGCCCAACAATTGCTCGCCTACATGGCCAGCGAAGAAGGTCAGCGGGTCATCACCCAGACCACCGCCGAATATCCGCTGCACAAAGGCATGGAATCGGATCGCGGCCTCAAGCCGTTCAGCGAACTGGAAGCACCGAAAGTCACCCCTGCCGACCTGGGCAATGCTGAAGAAGCCCTGGAACTGGAACGTGAGGTTGGCCTGAACTGATGAGCGCATCGCTATCCGCCCTCACTGCACAGAACGCATATGTGCCGCGGCGCAAGCGGCCGTCGATCTGGCTGTTGCTGCCGGTTCTGCTGCTGGTGGTGCTCAGCCTGCTGCCGCTGGCCTATGTCGGGCTCAAAGCCTGGCAGGCAGGGTGGGCCGAAGCCGTGCATTTGCTGTGGCGACCGTATGTGTTTGGGCTGCTGCGCAACACCCTGGCGCTGATGATCGGCGTTACGCTGGCTTGCGGTGTGATCGGCCTGTCGCTGGCATGGTTGCTGGAACGCAGCAATCTGCCGGGACGGCGGATATGGGGCGTGATTCTGTGCCTGCCATTCGCCGTCCCCGCCTTTGTCAGCAGCTTCACCTGGGTATCCTTGAGCGCTCAGTTCGAAGGGCTGGGTGGGGCGATTCTGGTGATGACGCTTTCCAAGTACCCGCTAATTTTTCTTCCTGTGGCCGCGACCCTGCGCAATCTCGATCCATCACTGGAAGAGTCGGCCCGCACGCTGGGGCAGAATCGCTGGGGCGTATTCTTCAAGATCACCCTGCCCCTGCTCTGGCCGTCACTGCTCGCCGGCTCTTTGCTGATTGCATTGCACATGCTGGTGGAGTTTGGTGCGCTGTCGATTATCGGCCTGCAAACCTTCACCACCGCGATCTATCAACAGTTCGAACTGGAGTTCAGCAACGCCAATGCCGCGATGCTTTCAGCGGTGCTGCTGGTGCTTTGCCTGATGTTGCTATGGCTGGAGTTGCGGGTTCGCGGCAAAGGCCGACATGTACGCACCGGCCAGGGCGCGGCGCGGCGGGCGGAGCAGGTTCGCCTGGGCGCATGGGCTTTGCCCGGGCAGCTTTACTGCCTGCTGCTGGCAATCATCGGCAGCGGCATTCCCCTGGGCATGCTGGTGTATTGGCTGGCGGTGGGTTCCTCCGCTGCATTTCCGGTGGCTGCAATCGGCGAGGCGTTGCTGTCTTCACTGGCGCTGTCTCTGGGCGGTGCGGCACTGTGCCTGGTGCTGGCGGTGCCCGTCGGACTGCTGGTGGTGCGCTACAAAGGCCAACTGGCGATCTGGGCGGAACGCCTGCCCTATCTGCTGCATGCGCTGCCTGGATTGGTAATCGCACTGACGCTGGTGTATTTCGCCCTGCACTATGTGCCGGTGCTGTACCAGACTTCGGCGCTGCTGTTGGTCGCTTATGCGTTGTTGTTTTTGCCGCTGGCTCAGGCACCGATTCGCACGGCACTGAACAAGGCCGCACCGCAACTGGAAGAAGCAGCGCGCACGCTGGGCGCATCATCGTTCACCGCGTTTTGCCGAGTGACGCTGCCGATCATTTTTCCGGCGCTGGGGGCGGCGTTTGCCTTGGTGTTTCTGGATGCGATGAAGGAGCTGACGGCGACCTTGCTATTAAGTCCAACCGGGCTCAATACGCTGGCCACGGAAGTCTGGGCGCATACCGCGAATGTGGAATTCGCGGCGGCGGCGCCTTATGCGGCGTTGTTGATATTGGTTTCGGGGTTACCGGTTTATTTGCTGACGACCCGGATGTATCTGAGCCGTTGATGAAGCAAAAGATCGCAGCCTGCGGCAGTTCCTGCAGAGAAACGTATATTCCCTTGCAGGCGCTGACGCAGGCTGCGATCTTTTGATCGGTTAAGCCCTGAACTGCCCCAGGCTCGCCTTCAACTGCGCCGCCAGACCATCCAGCACCTTCCCGCTGGCCGTGGTTTCCACCACCGCCTGAGCTGCTTTCTCCGCCTGCGCATGAATCGTCTCGACCCGCCCCCGCACCGCTTGCGCGCCCTTGGCCTGATGCGCCGCTGCCTGGGTTGCCAGGCCGATCGCCGCATGCACCTGCTCAACGGATGCCTGCACCGACTGCTGCAACCGCGCACTGTCACGCAATACCAGCAAGCCTTCGCTGGCCTGACGCCCGGCCTGACCAATCGCCGCCACCGCCTCACGCGCACCCTGCTGCAACGCCACGATGTGCGCCTGAATATCGCCGGTGGAGCTCTGCGTCTTGCTCGCCAGTGCTCGCACCTCGTCTGCCACCACCGCAAAGCCGCGTCCGGTCTCACCGGCTCGCGCCGCTTCAATGGCAGCGTTCAATGCCAGCAGATTGGTTTGCTCGGCAATTCCGTGAATCACCGTCAACACCACTTCAATCTGTTCACTCTGCTGCGCCAGTCGCTCGATGACTTGTGCGCCGGTATTGACCTGTCCGGCCAGCTCCTCGATCAGGCTGCCGACTTTCGCCGACGTCCGGGTGTTCTCGTCGGTCGCCTGACGAATATCCACCACCTGCTTCAAGGCCGCCTGCATGGCATGGCTTTCAGACTGGGCTTCATCCGCCATTTGCGACAAGGCACGCAGGCTTTCCGCGACCTCATCACGCTGCATCCCCGCCGCTGCGTCGGCTCCGGCGTTGCGCAACGTCAACGCGCCAATTTCCACGCCTGTGCGCTGGGCCACATCACCCGCTTCGCGCACGATCGGCTGCAACTTATCCACAAAGCGATTGACCGCCGAGGCCATGTCGCCGATTTCGTCCTTGCTGTTGATCTGCACACGCTTGGTGAGGTCACCCTCGCCCGCCGCCAGGTCATCCATGGCCACAATCAGCATTTTCAAGCGATTGACTACACGACGCCCCAACACAACGGCCAGCAGCAGTAAAACGCCAAAACCGACCACCGCGAGGCTCACCCCGATGCGCCAGCGCAGGGTGGATGCAGCCTCCTGCACGGTACTGGTGGTATTGGCCTTCATTTCGGATGCCGTGGACTGCGCTGACTGCAAACGCGAACGCATGGCCGTCGCACTGTCGGCCGCCGCACCTTTGAGGCTGTCGCCCACCAGTTCATCACCGCTGGCTATCAGTGCCGTGAAGCGCTTGTCCAGCGCCGCCAGATCGGCTTCCACCGAGGCGGTCGAGACGCCCATCAGGACCTTGCCGATTTCTACGCCGTTAGGATTGATCGAAGCCTCGATGTAGAACACCGAAGGATCGTTCTTCGCGGCATCCAGCACTTTGTCCAGCGCACGCTCGCCCTGGCCCTTTTCCAACAGCGCCTTGTTGATCGGATTTTCCCGGTTGAGGTAGCGCGTCAGGTGCTGGCCCGTGGCATCGTCATACACCACAAACAGCACGTTGGGATTGCGCTGGGCTCGACGGGCGAACTCCGACAGGGTAGGAACATCGTTGTCCCACATGGCACGAGGCGCCACGGAAGCCAGAAGCTGCGCCATGTCGCCGGCGGAGTCTTTCAGGTCTTTTTCCAGGGTTGCACGCAGCTGCGCCTGTTCGTCCTTCAGTCGCGAGGACAAGCCTGCAGTGAGGCGTTGACGGGTACTGGTGGAGAGACTGTCGAGGCTCGACGTGACTTCACGCCCCGCTTGCTCGAGTTCACCGGACAGTTTTTGACTGTCCGCACCAAGACGAACCCCAAGATCAGCCTCCAGCGCAGTCACCGTGCTCCGGGTCAGAGCAACGGCCACCAGCACCTGCACCAAAAGCGCGATACCAAGGGTAACGAACACAGGCCGCAACAAACGGCTTTGTAACAGTGAGAGAACGGCCGACACTTGAAATCCCTCTGCATAAGCGCCATTAATTTGATGGCACGCCAAAAGTGACGCTTTAAGCAAAGCTAATAGCAAAGGTCATGCCGTCCAACAGGCATAAACGACAAAGGCCCCTATAAAGGGGCCTTTGTTTTTTACATCAACAACTTATCAAGCGAACGGATGACGCAGAACGATGGTTTCGTTGCGGTCCGGACCCGTCGAAATAATGTCGATCGGCGCACCGATCAGCTCTTCGACGCGCTTGATGTAAGCACGAGCGTTCGCTGGCAGCTCTTCCAGGGTTTTGGCACCCACGGTCGACTCGGTCCAGCCCGGCACTTCTTCGTATACAGGCAGCAGACCTACGTAGCTGTCCGCATCAGTCGGGGCAACCGCATTACCTTGCGCATCTTTGTAGCCGACGCAGATATTGATGGTTTCCAGACCGTCGAGCACGTCCAGCTTGGTCAGGCAAATGCCCGAGATGCTGTTTACATCGATAGCGCGACGCAGGATAACGGCATCGAACCAGCCACAACGACGGGCACGGCCGGTCGTCGCGCCGAATTCGTGACCTTGTTTGGCCAGGTGCGCTCCAACGTCGTCGAACAGCTCAGTCGGGAATGGACCCGAACCTACACGCGTGGTGTAAGCCTTGGTGATGCCCAGGATGTAGTCCAGGAACATCGGGCCAACGCCCGAACCGGTAGCAACGCCGCCAGCGGTGGTGTTCGAGCTGGTCACGTACGGGTAGGTGCCGTGGTCGATGTCCAGCAGGGAACCCTGGGCGCCCTCGAACATGATGTCTTTGCCGGCGCGACGCAGGTCGTGCAGCTCGGCAGTCACGTCCAGCATCAGCGGCTTGAGCAGCTCAGCGTATTCTTTGCACTCGGCCAGGGTCTTGTCGAACTCGATGGCTGGCTCTTTGTAGTAACCCACCAGCATGAAATTGTGGTAATCCACCAGTTCACGCAGCTTGTCTTCAAAGCGCGGCATGTTGAGCAGGTCGCCCACACGCAGGCCACGACGTGCAACCTTGTCTTCATAAGCCGGGCCGATGCCGCGACCGGTGGTACCGATCTTCAGCTCGCCACGGGCCTTTTCACGGGCCTGGTCCAGCGCAACGTGGAAGGACAGGATCAGCGGGCAGGACGGGCTGATACGCAGGCGCTCGCGCACCGGCACACCTTTCTCTTCCAGCTTGGTGATCTCGCGCAGCAGGGCGTCAGGTGCAACCACCACGCCGTTACCGATCAGGCACTGCACGCCTTCGCGCAGCACGCCCGACGGGATCAGGTGCAAGACAGTTTTTTCGCCATCGATCACCAGCGTGTGACCAGCGTTGTGGCCACCCTGGTAGCGCACTACGGCGGCAGCATGTTCGGTCAGCAGATCAACGATCTTGCCTTTGCCCTCATCACCCCATTGGGTGCCCAGGACTACGACATTCTTACCCATAACACTTGTCCTCATTCGCGCAAACTTGGTGCCGGCGGCGGCCGGCAGGAAAACTCAAGAAGCCAGTGGCGATACTTGCCAAAGCCCGTTCTGCTGAATCAATTGCCGGTCGCAGTCCGCTTCACGGGCGGCGGCCAAAGGTTGTCCAGGCAAAGCCTGAACGACACGCTGACCCTCACTGCGCAACTGGCAAACCTGCTGCCAGAGTGCCGCATCCGTACTGTCAGGCATCCAGATACCGCCAGACGGTAACTCGATCTCAGCACGCCCCAGGGTCACCAGGGTTTTCAAATCGGTGGAGAAGCCGGTTGCCGGGCGAGCACGACCGAAGTCGGCGCCGATGTCGTCGTAACGACCACCCTGGGCAATGGACTGGCCAACACCCGGCACGAACACGGCGAACACCACACCGGTGTGGTAGTGGTAACCGCGCAATTCGCCCAGATCGAAATACAGCGGCAGCTCCGGGAAGCGCGCGGACAGACGCTCGGCAATCGCCAGCAAATCGTCCAGTGCAGCCAGAACCGGCGCCGGTGCCTTGGCCAGACGCTCACGCGCAGCCACCAGCACTTCACGGCCGCCACACAGGTCGACCAACGCCCGCAGCATGCCCGACAGATCGGCAGGCAAGCCTTCGGTCAGGGTAATGACCTCGTCGATGGCCTTGCGTTGCAACGCATCGAACAACTGCTGTTCAACTTCGCCGGACAAACCGGCAGCGCGGGCCAGGCCGCGGTAGATGCCTACATGCCCCAGGTCCATGTGCACGTCTGGCACATCGGCCAGTTGCAGCATGGCCAGCATCAGGCTGATGACTTCGACATCACTGCTCGGGCTGCCGTCGCCGTACAGCTCCGCACCCAGTTGAATCGGGCTGCGCGAGGACGACAAGGCACGCGGCTGGGCATGCAGCACGCTGCCGGCATAGCAGAGACGGTTCGGTCCTTCGCGACGCAGGGTATGCGCATCGATACGCGCCACCTGCGGTGTGATGTCAGCCCGGAAACCCATCTGCCGACCCGACTGTGGGTCGATAACCTTGAAGGTACGCAGATCCAGGTCCTGGCCCGCGCCGGTCAGCAGGGATTCCAGGTACTCGATATGGGGAGTCACGACAAACTCGTAACCCCAGCTCTGGAACAGATCCAACACCTGACGACGCGCGACTTCAATGCGCGCAGCTTCCGGTGGCAGTACTTCTTCGATGCCATCTGGCAGCAGCCAGCGGTCTACCGTTGCCATTACGCCAATCCCCTATCATCCGGGCAGCAAGCCTTTGGGCGAGCCTTGAGTGAAGCAGAAAATGGCCGACCCAGCGTAAACCACGCGCATGAGCGACGTGGCGAAAAGCCTGAAACGGGCTTCGCCGACCACTTTCCTCGTAAAACCTTTCGAGCCATAGCGCTCGGGCACCTGCATAAAACAGCAATCAAACGTGCAGACGCAAAAAAGCCGGGAATTTCCCGGCTGCCGCATCATACACACGTTTTCCCAAAGGATCACCCCGCCAGAGGTTTTAGCCGCCCGGCGGAGGATGATTCAGGTCAACGTCGTATCAAGGCTTGGCTTTTTCCAGGTAGTGGAAGAAGTCGCTGCTTGGGTCAAGGACCATGACGTCGGATTTGTTCGCGAAGCTTTCACGGTAGGCACGCAGGCTACGGTAGAACGCGTAGAACTCCTGATCCTGTCCGTAAGCCTTGGAGTAGATCGCAGCGGCCTGGGCATCGCCGTCACCGCGAACCTCTTCAGATTCACGATAGGCTTCAGCCAACAGTACGCGGCGCTGACGATCGGCATCGGCACGAATACCTTCAGCCAGTTCGTTACCCTTGGCGCGGTGCTCGCGAGCTTCACGCTCCCGCTCGGTGCTCATACGTTCGAACACACTGCGGTTTACTTCTTTCGGCAGATCGATGGTTTTGACCCGGACATCCACAACTTCGATGCCCAGCTCTTTTTCAGCCATCGTGTTCAGCGACGCGGTGATGTCAGCCATCAGCGCATCACGCTCACCCGACACCACTTCGTGCAAGGTACGCTTACCGAACTGGTCACGCAGACCCGATTCAAGACGACGGGACAGACGCTCATCGGCGATTTGCTTGAGACCGGAAGTTGCGGTGTAGAAACGCTCGGCGTCCTTCACACGCCACTTGGCGTAGGCATCGACCATCACGGCTTTCTTTTCCAGCGTCAGGAAGCGCTGTGTCGGTGCGTCGAGCGTCATCAGGCGTGCGTCGAATTTACGCACCTGGTTAACGTAAGGCACTTTCACATGCAGGCCTGGCTGGACATCTGCCTGAACCACGCGACCGAACTGCAGCAACACCGCACGCTCGGTCTGAGCCACGATGTAGAAGCAGTTCCAGGCAGCGATCGCCACGACGACGCCGACAATAAGGGCGATCAGCGATTTATTGCTCATCAGCGACTCTCCCTGGTACGTGCTTGCTGTTGCTGCAGATCAGCTGCCGCACGCGCATTCGCTTCATTGCTGCTGGCTGCCGCGCCGGTCACCGGAGTGCTGGTGCTGCGACCACTTTCGACCATCTTGTCCAGAGGCAGGTACAGCAGGTTGCTCTGGCCATTCTTGTTACCGGTCACGAGAACCTTGCTGGTGTTGCTGAAGACTTCCTGCATGGTGTCCAGGTACAGACGCTGGCGGGTGACTTCAGGTGCCTTGCGATACTCGGCGACCAGTTTGGTGAAGCGATCAGCCTCACCCTTGGCGCGCGAGACGGTTTCGTCACGGTAGCCATTGGCATCTTCGAGTATGCGCTGGGCCTGACCACGGGCTTCCGGCACGACGCCGTTGGCGTAGGTTTCAGCCTGGTTACGCGAACGCTGCTCGTCTTCACGGGCGCGGATCACGTCGTCGAAGGCTTCCTGCACTTCGCGCGGAGCTGCCGCGTTCTGTACGTTGACCTGGGTGACGGTGATACCGGTGCGATAGGTATCAAGGAAGCGTTGCAGACGCTCCTTGATTTCGCTGGCCATCAACTCACGACCTTCGGTCAGCACCTGGTCCATGGCGGTGGAACCCACCACATGGCGCAAAGCGCTGTCGGTCGCGTGCTGCAGGCTGATTTCCGGCTGATCGACGTTCAACACGAAGTCCTGCAGGTTGCTGATCTTGTACTGCACGGTCAGCGGCACTTCGACGATGTTCTCGTCTTCGGTCAGCATCTGGCCCTGCTTGGAGTACGCACGCTCACGCGTTACGTTTTCCATGTACTTTTTGTCGATCGGCGGGAAGTAGATGTTCAGACCCGGGCCGACGGTTTCGTAGTACTTGCCGAAGCGCAGCACCACGGCCTGCTCCTGCTCGTCGACTACATAGACTGCGCTGTACAGCCATACGGCCGCCAACACGACCAAGCCGATGCCGAGCAGACCGCCGAAGCCGCCACCCTTGCCCGAACCACCGCCGTCATCACCACGTTTCTTACCACCACCGAACAACCCGTTCAGGCTTTCCTGCAGCTTTCGGAAGGCCTCGTCGAGATCTGGTGGTCCCTTGCGGTCGCCGTTATTGCGACGCTTGCCACCCCAAGGATCCTGATTATTCGAGTTGCCACCCGGCTCATTCCAAGCCATAGCGCTCTCCATCTGATAAAGCAAAGACGCACCCACGGCGCGCCGACCAATGCTACAGAATGCCTGTCACCACGGCACAACCGCTTTCTCAGGCTTTTATTGCAAAGTGTGTTGCTCGATAAACTCCAGCGGTTGCAAACCTTCGCGGCTCACCAGTCGATTCAACTCGGCTCGTGGCAAACGAACGGCCAGCAAACTGATGCCTTCGTCATCGTGTTCTTCCTTTTGTACCGCACCGAGTTCGAAAAACTGCGCACGCAGCCGGGCGAATCGTTGCGGCAAGCGCAAGGTACCGACAAACAAATCACTGCCAAGCAATTCGGCAATAGCTTGCTCAAGCAACTCCAGACCCGTGCCATCACGCGCCGACAGCCAGACCCGCTGGGGCTTGCCGTTTTCGTCGCGCTGGATTTGTGGCTCAACGCCTTCAAGCAAATCGAGTTTGTTATAGACCTCGAGGATCGGCAAGTCCTGGGCGCCAATCTCGCCCAGTACCACCATCACCTGCTCGATCTGCAACATGCGATCCGGTTCGGCCGCATCGATCACGTGCAATAACAGGTCGGAGTTGCTCGACTCTTCGAGGGTAGACCGAAATGCCTCGACCAGCTTGTGGGGCAAGTGGCGAATGAAACCTACCGTGTCCGCCAGGACAATCGGCCCCAGGTCGTCCAGATCCAGACGGCGCAGGGTCGGGTCCAGGGTGGCGAACAATTGGTCAGCCGCGTAAACGTCGGACTTCGTCACGTTATTGAACAGCGTGGACTTGCCGGCGTTGGTATATCCCACCAGCGATACGGTAGGGATATCCGCGCGCATACGGCCACGTCGCGACTGTTCGCGCTGGCTGCGCACCTTCTCCAGCCGCCCCTTGATCTGCCGCAGGCGAACCCGCAGCAAGCGGCGGTCGGTTTCCAGCTGGGTTTCACCCGGGCCACGCATGCCGATACCGCCACCCTGACGCTCAAGGTGAGTCCAGCCACGAACCAGCCGGGTGCTCATGTGGTCAAGCTGGGCCAGTTCTACCTGGAGCTTGCCTTCATGGGTACGGGCGCGTTGGGCGAAAATATCGAGAATCAGACCGGTGCGGTCGATCACGCGACACTCGAAGACACGTTCGAGGTTGCGTTCCTGGCTGGGCGTGAGGACGTGATTGAAGATCACCAGATCGGCTTCTTCGGCTTTGACCAGGTCGCGCAGTTCCTCGACCTTGCCGCTGCCAATCAGGAATTTGGCGGTTGGCCGATGACGCGGCACGTTGAAAAACGCGACGGTCTCGGCGCCGGCCGAATTAGCCAATTCCTGAAACTCCTGCGGATCTTCGCGCGCCTCAGGGTCCTGTCCATCCAAGTGAACGAGGATTACTCGCTCACCACCACCGTGGCGCTCAAAGAACAAAGGAGACTCCTATCAGGCGTTACCTGGCTCAGCGTCACCTGCTTCGGATTCGGTTGCGCTAGGCAGACGAATTGGACGAACCGGCACCACTGTAGAGATAGCGTGTTTGTAAACCATTTGGCTGACGGTGTTTTTCAGCAGGATAACGAACTGGTCGAACGACTCGATCGTGCCTTGCAGTTTGATACCGTTGACCAGGTAAATGGAAACCCCAACTTTCTCTTTACGTAAAGTATTCAAGTAAGGGTCTTGTAGCGAATGCCCTTTTGACATGTGCCGCACTCCTTTAAGGATTCAATATAAAAATAGGTAAACAGATGGCTTTGGCCGCCACACCCCCAAGGATAGACGGCAATTGCAAGGACTCAGCTCAATATGGAGATGGTCCCAAGGTATTTCAAGGCGCGCGGCAGATTGTCGCAATCCAGGCTGTCCAGCCAGTGTAAATCAGCCCAACTGCGCAGCCATGTGAACTGGCGTTTCGCCAACTGGCGCGTGGCAATGATTCCACGCTCCTGCATCTCGGCTGTCGTCAGCTTGCCATCCAGGTAGTCCCAGACTTGGCGGTAGCCTACTGCACGTATAGACGGCAACCCGGCATGCAGGTCACTTCTCTTACGCAGGGCTACGACCTCGTCAATGAATCCCTGTTCCAACATTAAAGTGAATCTTTGTTTAATTCGCTCGTGCAATACCTGACGATTTGCCGGAGCAATGGCCAAGTTCGCGACAGTATAGGGCAATTGTTGCCGTCCCGAAGCGGCTGCTTCAGTACTTTGCGCAGATTGTTGCAAGCGTAGTTCAGTCATGCTCTGACCGCTCACACGATAAACTTCCAGCGCTCGACTCAGGCGCTGTGGATCGTTCGGATGAATCCGCGCCGCAGATACCGGGTCGAACACGGCCAATTGGTCGTGCAGGGCTTGCCAGCCAAGGCGTGCAGCCTCTTCTTCGATTTGCGCGCGGACCTCGGGATCAGCCGCCGGCATTTCTGCCAGGCCTTCGAGCAAAGCCTTGTAGTAGAGCATCGTGCCACCTACCAACAGCGGAATTTTTCCCCGCGCGGTGATATCGGCCATGGCTTCGAGGGCGTCACGACGAAAATCGGCGGCCGAATAAGGCTCGGCCGGGTCGAGAATATCGATCAATCGGTGCGGAAACGCTGCCAGAAGCTCTTTCGACGGCTTGGCGGTGCCAATGTCCATGCCACGGTAGACCAACGCCGAATCGACACTGATCAGCTCGCAAGGCAGGACCTTGGTGAGTTCGATGGCCAGGTCGGTCTTGCCGGCGGCGGTCGGGCCCATCAGGAAAATCGCAGGTGGGAGCTGGCTCATCAACGACCGCGCAAGAACAGTTTGTCCAGATCGTCCAGGCCCAGTTGGGTCCAGGTCGGTCGGCCATGGTTGCATTGACCGCTGCGCTCGGTGTTTTCCATGTCACGCAGCAGACCGTTCATTTCCGGCAAGGCCAGACGCCGATTCGCCCGAACCGCGCCGTGGCACGCCATGGTCCCGAGCAGTTCGTTGATGTGCGCCTGGATGCGATCACTGGTGCCGTACTCCATCAGGTCGGCCAACACGTCAGCGACCAGACGGTTGGCTTCAGCCTGCTTGAGCAATGCCGGAATCTGCCGAATGGCCAGGGTTTCCGGGCCAAGACGCTGCAATTCAAAGCCCAGACGCTGAAACCAGGCGACGTGTTCTTCGGCGCAATCCGCTTCACGCTGGCTGACCGCCAGCGATTCCGGCACCAGCAGCGGTTGACCGCTCAAGCCTTCGCTGGCCATCGCGACCTTCAAACGCTCATACATGATCCGTTCGTGAGCGGCGTGCATGTCCACCAGCACCAGGCCCTGGGCGTTTTCCGAAAGGATGTAGATGCCTTTAAGCTGCGCCAGCGCGTACCCCAGCGGCGGAATATCGTCCTGCCCTGCCGGCAGTGCGACCGCATTGGCCTCGGGCAGCGGTGCGAAAAACTCGCGATAGGCCGCTTGCGCTTCAGCGACCGGCACAGCGGACTGCGGGCGTGGCGTGTATTGATACTGATAACCGGCGCCAGCGCCTGAACCGGCAGGCGTATTGAATGAAGGCTGAGCCTGAGGCTGTTCCAGCAGCGCATTGGCCGCCAGGCGCATTTCGCCCTGGGGGCCGAACTCACCGGCATCCAGCCCGGTTGGCCGAACAATCGCCGTCGCCACCGGTGCCGCCAGATGATCGTCCGGTCGCACATCGCCCAAAGCGCGGTGCAAAGTGCCGTAAAGGAAATCGTGGACCATGCGCCCTTCGCGGAAGCGCACTTCGTGCTTGGTCGGGTGCACGTTGACGTCGACACCGGTCGGATCGACTTCAAAAAACAGCACGAATGTCGGGTGCCGGCCGTTGAACAACACATCGCGATACGCCTGGCGCACCGCGTGAGCCACGAGTTTGTCGCGCACGGCTCGACCATTGACGAAGAAATACTGCAAATCCGCCTGGCTACGGTTGAAGGTCGGCAAACCGACCCAGCCCCACAAGTGCAAACCATTGCGCTCGATCTCGATCGGCAGCGCCTGCTCCAGGAACCCCGGCCCGCAGATTGCCGCCACGCGCCGGGCACGGGCCGCATCATCGTGGGCCTCGTGCAGGCTGAGAATGGTTTTGCCGTTGTGGCGCAGGTGGAACGCCACGTCGAAGCGTGCCAGGGCCAGACGCCTGATCACTTCCAGCAGGTGATCGAATTCGGTTTTTTCGGTTTTGAGAAACTTGCGCCGCGCCGGGGTGTTGAAGAACAGGTCACGCACTTCCACCGAGGTGCCCACCGGATGGGCTGCGGGCTGCACGCGGGGCGCCATGTCCCGGCCTTCGGTTTCCACCTGCCAGGCCTGTTCGGCATCACGGGTGCGGGACATCAGGGTCAGGCGTGCTACGGAGCTGATCGACGCCAATGCCTCGCCGCGAAAGCCCAGGCTCATCACCTGTTCAAGGTCTTCCAGATTGCGAATCTTGCTGGTGGCGTGACGCGCCAGGGCCAGCGGCAAGTCATCGGCGGAAATACCGCTGCCATCGTCGCGCACCCGCAGCAGCTTGACCCCGCCCTGCTCCACGTCGACGTCGATGCGCCTGGCACCGGAGTCGAGGCTGTTTTCCAGCAGTTCCTTGATCACCGAAGCCGGGCGCTCAACGACTTCACCGGCGGCAATCTGGTTCGCCAGTCGCGGGCTGAGCAGCTCGATGCGCGCGCTGTTGTTCACGACCTGATTCATTCTTTGGCCGCCAGATCATTACCCGGGATGGTCAGGTGCTGACCGACCTTCAGCTCATCGCTCGACAGTTTGTTCGCGCTGCGCAGGGCGGCCGGGGACACCTGATAACGCACGGCAATCATCGCCAGCGTCTCGCCCGGGCTTACCCGATGATCACGCGGACCCTGGGCAATCTTCCCTGAGTCACGCAGCCAGGCAATGTAAGTGCCCGGTGGCGGGTTCTGCTGGAAGAACTGGCGCACACCGCTGCTGATCGAACGCGCCAGCGCTTGCTGGTGGCTCGAAGCCGCGAGCTTCGAGGCTTCGTTGGCGTTGGAGATGAACCCGGTTTCCACCAGGATCGATGGAATGTCCGGCGACTTCAACACCATGAACCCGGCCTGTTCGACGCGCTGCTTATGCAGCGGCGTGACCCGGCCGATGTTGCTCAAGACTTTCTGGCCGACGTTCAGGCTGGAAGTCAGGGAAGCGGTCATCGACAGATCGAGCAGTACGCCGGCGAGCATGCGGTCCTTGTCATCGAGGCTGACGTTGCCGGCACCACCGATCAAGTCGGAACGGTTTTCGCTGTCGGCCAGCCAGCGGGCGGTCTCCGAAGTGGCACCGCGATCAGACAGGGCGAACACCGAAGCACCGAACGCAGCGGCCGAAGGCGCGGCATCCGCGTGAATCGAGACGAACAGGTCGGCGCCCTTCTTGCGGGCGATTTCGGTACGGCCACGCAACGGGATGAAATAGTCGCCGGTGCGGGTCAATTCCGCGCGGAAACCTTTCATGCCGTTGACCTGGCGTTGGGTTTCGCGGGCGATCTGCAGCACCACGTCTTTTTCACGCTGACCGCGAGAGCCGGAAGCACCCGGGTCTTCGCCACCGTGGCCGGCGTCGATCACCACAATGATGTCGCGCTTGCCGGCCGGGGCTGGCGGCAACTTGATTGCAGGCTCCGTCGGCGTAACCGGTACGGCAGGCACCGTGGCGACCGACGGTGTCGGTGCAGGCGGGGGCGCGGCATCGGCCGGGTTATCGAACAGGTCGACCACCAGTCGGTTGCCGTACTGGGCATTGGGGGCCAGGGAGAAACTTTTCGGCGTGACTGCCTTTTTCAGGTCGATGACCACCCGCAGGTCGGTCGGCGTACGCTGAGCCGAACGCATGGCAGTGATCGGCGTATTGGAGGTGTTGACGTTCAGCGGCGCGCCCAGGCTGGCGCCATTGATGTCGATGACCAGACGGTCGGGCGCCGACAGGGTAAAGACGCTGTGCTGCACGGGACCTGTCAGGTCAAACACCAGCCGCGTGTTGTCCGGCGCCCGCCACAGGCGAACACTGTTGACCTTCGTCTCGGCAACAGCGTCGACGGTCACCGCCAAAAACAACACCCCAACGGCAGCAACCAACGCGCGAAAGCGCATACCTAACCCCATCATTTATTTGGATTCCAATGCCAAAGCGGCACACCAGGCTTCGCCACGCGAACCCTGGGATAAAATTTTCAGCGAACGTCCGCTGTCTTGCGGGCTAATGGTAATGGTCAGGTCAGGCTTTGGCAAAAAGCCTGCACCTTTATCGGGCCACTCGATCAGGCACAACGCATCGTCTTCGAAGTAGTCGCGGATACCAAGGAATTCCAGCTCTTCAGGGTCGACCAGTCGATACAGGTCGAAATGGAAGGCGCGGATGTCACCGATTTCGTAGGGTTCGACCAAGGTGAAGGTAGGACTTTTTACCGCCCCGACATAACCCAAGCCACGGATGATGCCCCGGGAGAGCGTGGTTTTGCCCATGCCGAGATTGCCTTCGAGAAAAATCAAACCGTGCCCTTGGGTCGTTTGAGCGATACGCGCGCCAAACGCGGTCATCGTCTCTTCATCAGCCAGATACAGGGTTACTTCAGACACGGTGCTTGCTCCTCCAACAACTGACGAATGGCTGGTATCAGATCACTGGCCGCCAGCCCACGGCCGAATTTACCTTGCTGCGCCCCGGCATTGGCGTGCAGCCAGACCGCCAGGCAGGCCGCGTCGAACGCCGCCATGCCCTGGGCCTGCAACGCGCCGACCAACCCGGCCAACACATCGCCCAAACCGGCGGCGGCCATTGCCGGGTGCCCTTGATGACAGACCGCCAACCGTCCGTCAGGACCGGCGATCAAACTCCCGGCGCCTTTAAGCACAACGACAGCTGTATATTTTTTGCTCAACGCATGGGCCGCCCCAGGTCGGTCAGCCTGAACCTGCGCAGTACTGATCCCCAACAATCGAGCGGCCTCCCCCGGATGCGGCGTGATCACGCAATCCTTCGGCAAAACCACACGTTCCTCGGCGAGCAGGTTCAGCGCATCGGCGTCCCAGACTTGCGGCAAAGGCGCGTTGGCCGCCGCGGACAAAAGGCTGCGGCCCCACGCAGCTTGACCGAGACCGGGCCCGACGACCAATACGGAAACCTTTTGAAGCAATCCCATCAACTGATTGGCTGATGACGTGCCCAGCACCATGGCTTCGGGGATTCTCGTCAGCGCCGCGGGCACATGCTCGCTGCGGGTCGCCACCGACACCATGCCGGCGCCGGTGCGCAGCGCACTTTGCGCGCTCAGCAGGATCGCGCCACCGAATCCGCGATCGCCGCCGATCAGCAGCACATGGCCGAATCGGCCTTTATGCGAAGCCGGTGTACGGGTGGCCAGGCCTGGAAGATTACTGGCTGACAGACGACGGGCACTGGTTGGCGCGCTTTCAAGCAGTTGCGGATCGGCGTGCAGATCATTGAAAACCAGCTCGCCCACCACATCCGCCGCATCGCCGGTGAACAATCCCAGCTTCAAGCCAATGAACGTGACGGTCAGGTCGGCCTGCACCGCATCTCCCAACATTCGACCGGTATCGGCGCACAGCCCCGAAGGAATATCCACCGCCACCACCGGCAGCCCGACGGTATTGATAGCGTGGATCGCGCTGCGGTACGGCTCGCGCACTTCGCCGGTCAAACCGGTACCGAGCAAGGCGTCCAGCACGATGCCGCGCAACTCGGACTGAGCCGTCCAGGTTTCGATAAGGATTTTTTCAGAGACGGCCTCGGCGTGGGCCAGTGCCGCGTCGCCCTGCAAACGCTGCGGATCACCGACCGCCAGTACCCGCACCGACCATCCCGCACGGCGAGCCAGCACGGCCACCAGATAGCCATCACCGGCGTTATTGCCATGACCGGCCAGCACGCTTAATTCGCTCGCTGTCGGCCATTGGCGGACCAGTGCACGCCAGGTCGCCCGCGCCGCGCGCTGCATCAATTCGAAGCCCGGCGTACCCGCCGCGATCAGGCTCGCATCGAGTGCTCGCACCTGGGCGGCGCTGTACAGCGCGTCGGGTAATTCATCTTTAGTGTGCGGCATGCGTCTTCGGGCTCCGATGTCTGGCAGAATTATACGCACCTCAGCTCCGGTTTCTCTCGCCTCATGCCTGCTATTACCACAGACCTGCCCGCCCTCGCCCAATCCATCAAGGACTGGGGCCGCGAGCTGGGCTTTCAGCAAGTCGGCATCAGCGGCCTCGACCTGGCCGAGCATGAGCAGCATTTGGAGCGCTGGCTCGAAGCCGGCTACCACGGCGAAATGGACTACATGGGCGCCCACGGCAGCAAACGCTCGCACCCGGAAGAACTGGTGCCGGGCACGTTGCGCGTGGTTTCGCTGCGCATGGACTACCTGGCCGGCGATACGCACATGGCGAAAGTGCTGGCCCAACCGGAAAAAGCCTACGTCTCGCGTTATGCCTTGGGTCGCGATTACCACAAGCTGGTCCGCAAACGCGTGCAGCAACTGGCTGACAAGATTCAGGCCCAGATTGGCCCGTTCGGCTTTCGCGCCTTTGTCGACAGCGCGCCCGTGCTGGAAAAAGCCATCGCCGAACAGGCCGGCCTGGGCTGGATCGGCAAAAACACCCTGGTGTTGAATCGCAAGGCTGGCAGCTACTTCTTTCTCGCCGAACTGTTCGTCGACTTGCCCCTGCCGGTGGACCCGCCCCACGCCACCGAACACTGTGGCCGCTGCAGCGCCTGCCTCGACATCTGCCCGACCAACGCCTTCGTCGGCCCCTACGTGCTGGACGCCCGACGCTGTATTTCCTACCTGACCATCGAACTCAAGGGCGCCATTCCCGAAGACTTGCGGCCCCTGATCGGCAACCGGGTGTTCGGTTGCGACGACTGTCAGATCGTTTGCCCGTGGAACCGTTTTGCCCGTCCTACCGGCGAAAGCGATTTCAAGCCACGGCACAACCTGGACAACGCAGGGCTGGCGGAATTGTTCATGTGGGACGAGGACAAATTCCTCAGCAGCACCGAAGGCTCGCCGCTACGCCGGACCGGATACGAAAACTGGTTGCGCAACCTGGCGGTGGGCCTGGGCAATGCGCCTTCAACGATTCCCGTGCTGGAAGCGTTGAAAGCGCGACGCGAGCACCCTTCGGAATTGGTGCGGGAACACGTCGAGTGGGCACTGAAGCAACATGCCGAGCGTCAGGCTTCGTCGTTGTAAACGAATTTAGGCATTTCCCAGTGGAAACGGATCGCCAGTAATCTCAGCAGGAAGCCGCCGAACAGGGTGATCAGAATCGCCTGCTCTCCCGGCAAATCAAGGTACAAACAGAGCATGTAGCACCAAGCCGCGGCGAACGAGACGCTGGCGTACAGTTCTCGGCGAAAGATCAGCGGAATGTCGTTGCAGAAGATGTCCCGGAGGATGCCGCCGAACACGCCGGTGATCACCCCGCTGACCGATGCGACCAACATGCCATGGCCCATTTCCAGGGCGGTCATGCAGCCGATCAGGGTGAAGGCCACGAGCCCCACGGCGTCGAGCACCAGAAACAACGAGCGCAAGTGACGCATCCAGCGTGCGGTGAACACCGTAACCATGGCCGCTATGGAGGTCAGCACCAGATATTCCGGGTGTTTGACCCACGTCAGCGGGTAATGACCGAGCAGCACGTCGCGCACCGAACCGCCGCCCAGCGCCGTGATGCACGCGATCAGCACCACGCCGAACCAGTCCATACCGCGACGGCCAGCGGACAGGGCGCCGGTCATGGCTTCGGCGGTGATGGCGATCAGGTAGAGCATCAGCAACATGGTGGCGATCCTTGCAAAAAGGCGCGCAGTCTACTCACTTCCCCGAGGCACCAAAAGAGGGCACAAGAAAGCAATGTGGCGAGGGAGCTTGCTCCCGCTGGCGTGCGAAGCGCTCCCTTGCATTCTTCCAGTCAGACCGCATTTGCAGTCCTTACGACTGCTGCGCAGCCGAACGGGAGCAAGCTCCCTCGCCACAAAAGCCCTGCGGCAGCCACCGATTCAGAACTTGATGAAGTGCTTGCGGTAGTGCTGCAACTCGGCGATCGACTCGCGAATGTCGTCGAGCGCCAGGTGCGTGCTGCCCTTCTTGAAGCTGTCGCGCACGTCCGGCGCCCAGCGTGCGGCCAGCTCTTTGAGCGTGGACACGTCGAGGTTGCGGTAATGGAAATAGCTTTCCAGGGATTTCATGTGCGTATAAAGGAAGCGACGGTCCTGGCAGATGCTGTTGCCACAGATCGGCGACTGGCCCTTCGGCACCCACTTCTCCAGAAACGCGATGGTCTCGGCTTCGGCTTCGGCCATGCTGATACGACTGTCGCGCACGCGCTGGGTCAGGCCGGAGTTGCCGTGGGTGCGGGTATTCCATTCGTCCATGCGGGCGAGGACTGCGTCGCTGTGGTGGATGGCGATCACCGGACCTTCGGCCAAAGTGTTCAGGTCACTGTCGGTGACGATGGTGGCCATTTCGATGATGACGTCGTTTTCCGGATCCAGACCGGTCATTTCCAGGTCGATCCAGATCAGGTTCTGCGAATTTTGCATGTGTCGGCTCCTAGGCAATGCTGCGCAGTTTAGCCTAGGCCGGTGGCTGGGCGTGCTAAACTCGCGGCCGTTTTACCTAATCGCTGCATTCTTGATACGGAACACCCATGGCCAAACGCCAACTCAATCGTCGTCAAAACTGGCGCATCGAAAAGATTCAGGGCGAGCGCGCTGCCCGCGCCGCCAAACGCGAGTCCTCGGCTGTCGAGGCACTTGAGGGTGGCGACCTGGGTCCGGAACAGCACGGCCTGGTAATCGCGCACTTCGGTGTGCAGGTAGAGGTCGAGGCCCGCGACGGCGAGATGGCCGGCAAAGTGTTCCGTTGTCACCTGCGTGCCAACCTGCCGGCGCTGGTAACCGGCGACCAGGTTGTCTGGCGTGCCGGCAACCAGGGCATCGGTGTGATCGTGGCGCAACTGCCGCGCAACACCGAACTGTGCCGCCCGGACAGCCGTGGCCAGCTCAAGCCGGTTGCCGCCAACGTCGACATGATCGTCATCGTTTTCGCACCGCTGCCTGAGCCCCACGCCAACCTGATCGACCGTTATCTTGTTGCTGCCGAACATGCGGGCATCAAGCCGCTGTTGCTGTTGAACAAGTTCGACCTGATCGATGAGCACAACGCCCCGGCGCTCAATGCCCTGCTCGCGGTTTACCGCACGCTCGGCTATCCGGTGCTGGAAGTGTCGGCCCATCACGGCAACGGCATGGAGCAATTGCAAAAGCAGTTGGACGGACGCATCAGCGTGTTCGTCGGCCAGTCCGGCGTCGGCAAGTCGTCGCTGGTCAACAGCCTGCTGCCGGAAGTCGAAACCCGCGTCGGCCCGTTGTCCGAGCTGTCCGGCCAGGGCACTCATACCACCACCACCGCGCGGCTGTTCCACTTCCCCGGTGGCGGTGAGCTGATCGACTCCCCGGGTATCCGCGAATTCGGCCTGGGCCACGTCAGCCGTGCCGACGTCGAGGCCGGTTTCATCGAGTTCAACGACCTGCTCGGCACCTGCCGTTTCCGCGACTGCAAACATGACCGCGAACCCGGTTGCGCGCTGCTCAAGGCCCTCGAAGATGGCCGCGTGCAACAGCAACGGATGAACAGCTACCGTTCGATCATCGCCAGTTTGCCGGAAAACGGCTACTAAACAGTCGCGTCCACCGCCCCTGGTCCAACGGGGCGGTGGGTGGCCGGTTCTGCTGTTTAATTCCCCTGCCCACTTAACCATCAGACCTTTCCGTAGGGCGTCTGCACGCGCACCTGTAGGGCATTTCTCTTTAACGCTCAGCCCCTTGTGGCCGCCAGCCAATGGCCTAAGTTCAAGCCCTCTTCGCACTTCTGCGACACCGAGGGACACCCATGCAGACCTACCATTTGTTCATCAGCCATTCTTGGACCTATCCTCACGCCCACGACAATCTGGTGCGCCTGCTCAATGCGCAGCCGGATTTCACGTACAAGAACTTTTCGGTCCCGACGGACAACCCGATTGTCGACGCCAAAACCGACAAGCAGCTCGAAGCGGCTCTCGAAAACAAGATTCGTCCGTGCTCGGCGGTGCTGATCATGGCCGGGATGTATTCCACCTACAGCAAGTGGATCAACAAGGAAATCGAGATCGCCAGGCGCATGGGCAAAGTGATCATCGCCATCAAGCCATTTGGTGCCGAGCGCATTTCCACGGTGGTACGCAACGCCGCCCATGCCGAATGCGCGTGGAACACCAAGAGCATCATCAGCGCCATTCGCCTGCACACGGCGGTGTAACCATGCGCAAGGGACTGTTTATCGGGATCAACGAATACACCCATGTCTCGCGCCTGAGCGGTTGCAGCAACGACGCCATGGCCATGGCATCTGTGCTCAAGACCGACGCCAATGGCGATCCAAACTTCAAGAACATCGTGCTGACCTCAGCCGAGGACTATCTGAGCCGGGAAAAACTCGAAGACCAGATCCGCGAACTGTTTTCCGGGGACTGCAATGTGGCGCTGCTGTACTTCGCCGGCCACGGCACCTTCGACATCGATACCGACGAAGGCATGCTGATCCCGCAGGATTTCAAGAGCGCCAAGGACGGGATTCGTCTCAGCGACATTCTCAACTGGGCGAGCAAAGCCACCAAGATCAAAAACAAAGTGATCATTCTCGATTGCTGCCAGAGCGGCTCGGCCGGCGAACAACGCGCCTTGCGCAGTGAAGGCAGCGTGGTGAGCGAAGGCATGACCATTCTCACTGCGTGCAAAAAAGATGAACCGGCGCTGGAAGGCCGGCAGCATGGCGTGTTCACCGGCTTGTTGCTTCAGGCACTGCACGGCGGCGCCGCGAACATTCTCGGCAAGATCACCCCCGGCAGCCTCTATTCGTTTGTCGACAATGCGCTCGACGCCTGGGAGCAGCGCCCGGTGTTCAAGACCAACGTGTCGCAGTTCATCTCCCTGCGCGAAGTGTCGCCGCTGATCCCCAAGGAAATCCTGCGCAAGCTGCCCGACTGGTTTGCCGAAGCGGAATCGGTGTACCCCCTCGCCCCGAGCTTTGAGCCCACCGAGCCCGAATACAACCCAGAGCACGGCGAAGTCTTCGCGCAACTGCAAAAGTGCAATCGTCACAGCCTGATCGAACCGGTTGAAGCCGAACACATGTATTACGCCGCCATTCACTCCACCGGCTGCCGCCTCACCGCGCTCGGTGCCTATTACCGCGAACTCGCGATCAAGGGACATTTCTGATGCCAGTGTTTATCAGCTACCGCCACATGGATCGCGCCCACGCGGTCAACATCAACACCCGCCTGATGCAAGCCAACATCAAGACCTACCTCGATGTGCTCGACGCCGAATCCCAGACCACCGACGACATCACCGGGGTGATCACGCGCAACATCAGTGAATGCACGCACCTGCTCGCCGTGGTATCGGAAAAAACCGCACTGTCGTGGTGGGTGCCGTTCGAAATAGGTGAGGCGACCATCACCAACCGACGCATCTGTTCTTTCAAGACCGGCCCGACAGAACTGCCGTTGTATCTCGACAAATGGCCGAAGCTGACCAGCGACAAAGACATTGATTTCTTCATTGATGCCTATCGAAACGAATCGATACTCAAGCGCTCGATGTCGCTGGAATCGATGACCGGCAGCGAGTCGATGCGCAGCGTTAACAGGACTAATGCGGATCGATTCCATACGGATCTCAAGTCCAGAATCATCCGTGGATTTTAATAGTCTGCGCGCACAAAGAAGCCGACATCGTTGTCGGCTTCTTTTGCAAAAAACTGAAGCCACCCGCCGTCGCACAACAAAGAGATAGCCCGCTCTTTCGACTTAGACCACTTGCACATTCTGGGCAGTACTCGCCACGCCATGACAACCGCAGGCCAGGAGATGGCCCTCCAATACAACCGGAATGCCATTCATACACCGGCGCGGATGCCCTTCGACGAAGGCAAACTCCCCCAGATGCAGCGGGCAGTAAGCCTTGTCGCCCAACACCGCAGGGGTTTTTCCATTGAGGGTATGCGTGCCTTTGAGCTGGCAGGAGACTACTTCGCCGCCGCTGCTTGTAGCGTCACCCAGGCAGATGGGATGCTTCATGGTTTGGGTACTCCGCCGCTAGGGGAGCCGAATTTGAACGGGTCGGCACCACGGTTCTTGCGGTTTTTCGCTATGCGCGCCGCGTCCGGCGGGCGGATCATTTGCACCGTCAGGCTGCCGTCTTGACCGGCGTAGACCACCGCGCTGGTTCCTCCGTCCAGATAGCTCGCGATGGTCGCCAGGTTGATCTCCACCAGCGCACTACTCACCCCTGTGTTGCCCAGGCGCCGCCCGATGTTGTATCCCTCGTCGACATTGCCCAACTCGATGCCATGGCCATCGGTATTCAGGCCGTGCAAGGCAAGGGTCAGGGCGTTTTCAGCTTCTTGATTGTCGGTGGTGTCGTAGAAAACACGGACCGGCTTATGTCCTTCGGGCAGGGTATCCAGCGCCTGCAACCAGCCGGCTTGCAGCGCCTTGGCCTGCAGCGCCGGTTTGAGCCGTTTGCCGTTTTCGTCCTGCATCGAGACCTTGATCGGGCGATGCAGGTAACCCAGCACCGGTGCGGCGTCGAACTCTTTGACCTGGTGCTGGGCCCAGCGGATGGGTAGCCATGGCGAAGGTTCGAACTCTCCGGGGCCGCGGTTGCTGATGGTTTGCCAGAGGGTGGGGAGTTGGGAATGCCAGTAGGCGGTGGACATGGTGCCGGGGGCTAGGGGGTCTTGAGCGCCTTTGGCTCGCTCTGCCTCTTCGTACACATCTAGAAACTCACGGGATTGGTTCCAGTAAAACGCCCAAAGCTTGCCCAAATCAGTTTCTTTGTTCTGGTTGTCCTCACGTTCGTGGGTGGCATAGCGACGAATATACCGATCCACCCGATCGGAACGGGTGACCAGCAACCCGGCCATGCTTTCGTAGACGGTGGGGACGACGTGGCCGCTCTGCAATCCAAGGGTTCCTGCAACCCGCAATCCGTCTCGCGTGACATCGCCATCCTCGCTCACGATCAAGGCCTGGGGCACTTCGGGGTTGTCATCGAAGAACTGGAACAATCGCTCGATCATGCCCTGGGCATGGGTTGTGTTTTCTGCGTCCTGCCACAAAAACAGCGTGACTCCCAGTGTCGCGGCATTGCGACCGCTGAGGATATTGCTCGCCGCCCCGGTATCTGACGGTTGCTTGGGCGGCGCGATGGAAAACACCGGGATTGGCCAGTACGCCACTGACTCGCCTGCCGAATGTTTGAAGGCAACGCGGATTTTGATATCTCTGGAGTTTTGTCTGGATCTTAGTGACGCCTTATAGTCCTTGGGATCTCGTGAATAAATCGAAGCAAAGTTATCGTTTTTTTTCTTGATGAATTGCCATATCTCGGATTGATGGTCCTGATGAATCCCAAGCCCAACGCCTCGTATTTCCAACGAGTAAGTGCGTAGCTGTGTAGCTTTCTGCTCGGCGATTTGCGCCATGACATTGGCTTTGTAAGCAGCGATCCCCGCCTTTTCACTGGCCACGGCTTTACCCCACCAGTGAACGGTAAAGATCAGCAATATCGGGCCCAGAATAGCGGCGATACCCCAGCGCATCACCGGGTTCATGTCAGCGGCTCTCCAACAAGCCCTAGACAGGACGGGAGCCCCAGGCACGACGTCATAGCTCATGGTTTGGGAGCTCCGCCGCTGGGGGAACCGAATTTGAACGGGTCGGCACCACGATTCGCGCGGTTCTTCTCTTTGCGCGCCGCGTCCGGCGGGCGGATCATTTGTACCGTCAGGCTGCCGTCTTGACCGGCGTAGACCACCGCGCTGGTTCCTCCGTCCAGATAGCTCGCGATGGTCGCCAGGTTGATCTCCACCAGCGCACTGCTGACCCCGGTATTACCCAGGCGCCGCCCGATGTTGTATCCCTCGTCGACATTGCCCAACTCGATGCCATGGCCGTCGGTATTCAGGCCGTGCAAGGCAAGGGTCAGGGCGATTTCAGCCTCTTGATTATCGGTAGTGTCGTAGAACACGCGCACCGGCTTATGCCCTTCGGGCAAGGTATCCAGCGCCTGTAACCACCCGGCTTGCAGCGCCTTGGCCTGCAACGCCGGCTTGAGCCGTTTGCCGTTTTCATCCTGCATCGAAACCTTGATCGGGCGGTGCAGGTAACCCAGCACCGGCGCGGCGTCGAACTCTTTGACCTGGTGCTGGGCCCAGCGGATGGGTAGCCATGGGGAAGGTTCGAACTCTCCGGGGCCGCGGTTGCTGATGGTTTGCCAGAGGGTGGGGAGTTGGGAATGCCAGTAGGCGGTGGACATGGTGCCGGGGGCTAAGGGGTCTTGGGCGCCTTTGGCTCGCTCCGCCTCCTCATACGCCTTCCTGAACTTAGGCGCTTGCTGCCAGTAAAACGCCCACAGTTTGCCCAGATCGGTGTCTTTGTTCTGGTTATCTTCACGTTCATGAGTGGCATAACGGCGGATGTACCGATCCACCCGATCCGAGCGGGTGACCAGCAGCCCGGTCATGCTTTCGTACACCGTGGGGACTACCTGCACGCTTTGCAACCCGGGCGTACCGGGCTTGCGATAGACATCTCGCGTTACATCACCGTCCCGGCTCGCGATCAACGCTTGGGGCACTTGAGGATTGTCATCAAAAAACTGGAACAGTCGCTCGATCATGCCTTGCGCGTGGGTGGTACTTTCATCGTCCTGCCAGAGAAATTGGGTAACTCCCAGAGTCGCCTTATTACGACCTGAGTTAATCAGGCCGGCGGCTCGATAGCCTTTCTCATAGGGATCTGGAGGGCCCAGCGCAAACACTGGAATCGGCCAATATGCGACTGACTCGCCTGCCGAATGTTTGAAGGCAACGCGGACTTTGATATCTCTGGAGTTTTGTCTGGATCTTAGTGACGCCTTATAGTCCTTGGGATCTCGAGAATATATCGAAGCAAAGTTATCGTTTTTTTTCTTGATGAATTGCCAGATCTCCGATTGATGATCCTGATAAATCCCCAGCCCCACGCCCCTTATTTCCAACGCATAGGTCCGCGCTTGCGTGGCTTTCTGCTCAGCGATTTGTGCGGTGACTTTGGCTTTGTAAGCGGCAAGCGCCGCCTTTTCACTGGCCACCGCTTTGCCCCACCAGTGAACGCTGAAGATGAGCAGCAAGGGCCCCAAAATAGCGGCGATACCCCAGCGCATCACCGGCTTCATGTCACGAAGTTCCATGTTAAGTTCCTGTGCCTTGATTTGGACAAGCCAGACGAAGCCGATCCAAAGGATCAGCAGTACGCCCGCGATCCAGAGATAGGGTTTAAGAGTTGGTAAGGTTCGGGGGCGGTGTTGAGCATCGCTCATAAGGCACCTCCTTTTTTATCGACGCCGGCAAGCAGAGAAGGTGGCGTTAGCGAGACAAAATCCGAGGGCGGAAACTCTCCCTCCTGGTAATACAAGTAACTGGCTGTCACCAATGCTTGAGCCTCTGCACTAAGACGCGACCAGCCTGATAAGCCTTTAATATTCAAATACTGTTCTTCATCCATCTTCCAATCCGCAATCGCCACCAACACCTCACGCATCCGCGGATCATCAAGGCAATGCGCCTGGCCAATGGCAATGTCCATCGCCGTCACCCACCGCTGGTTTTCCGGGCTGCGCAAAATCGCCGAGTGATAGGAATTGGCTCCCCATTCACGTTGGTCACGCTCCATGCGCGCCCGGGCTTCACGCGGGGTTTCCTCGCGCTCGTGAAAAGAACTGGTGCGAGTGCGGGCCGCGCCTTTGCGGACGGCGCGGGTGTGGTCCTCCGGGTCTTCGGATAACCCGTTAAACCGCGCCAGCGCTTCCTGCTGCGTGGAGTTGGGCGCGTCATATTCGACGGGCATCCTGATCCACAAAAAGGTCGCGGCGTCTTTGCCCAGGGCGATGCTTTTGGCAACGTCATCGGGTTTGTCCAGGCCGGCAGTGGTCGGGCTGCCCTGGATGGCTTCGCCGCCAAACATCTGCGGCGCATGGGGCGGGGTCAGGGCCTCGGCATTGATCAGGCGTTCCTGCCCCTTGGCGATCGGCGCTTGCGAAGCCACCCCGATGAGCATGGACGCGCCCGGGTAACGGTGCTCGCCCGGCGCGCGAATGAACTCAGGCTGCGGCGGTTTACCCACCAGCACCGGCTCGCCGTCACGCTGGCGTTTGGTCCACAGCCGTTGGTAAAAACCGAGGGATTGCAGGGCTGTCATCGCCGGTCGCCCGTCGGGCGTGGCATCGGGCACGCCGTAGGTGCCGATGCCTTGCACATCATCCAGCGCCACGGTGGTGTCATCCGGGCAAAAATACACGTACACCTTGCCGCGATTGTCGCGCTCGGGAAACACCGTGTGGTTGCCGATTTTATCGGGCCGCGAACCTTGCGTCGGCGACCATCGCGGACCGCTGCGCCCGCCATAGGTCTTGATGTCCCTGAGCGCAGATAGTGGAGGCTGCGCATGAGGTGTTTGTGTCACCGCGCTGACGATACCGATCAGTGTGGCGAGGGTGTCATGGTCCTTGGGAGTGACCTTGGGCAATACGCTGTAAGGCGAGTCCACGAGAATCAGGGTATCGGCGCAACGCTGGCCCTTGTCCATCAACAGGGCCTGCGCCAACAGGGCGATCAAGGTGCCCTGGCTGTGGCCCATGATGGTGATGGTTTCATCGGGCGATACCCGGCGAATTTCACGGATCAGCATCGCCAGACGATGAGCGGCGAACACAAAATAACGCCGCAGCGGTGCGTTGGCGAAGAGCAGGAAATTGTTCGGACTCAAACGCTCCACGGCGCCGGTTTTCACGTTGGCCTTGAAGCCCTCGCCGTACATTTCCTGCAGGTTATTGGTGGCGTTGACGAAAAACCCGCCAGCCTTGGCAAAGTGGCGATCCAGGCGGTTGCCGTGGATATCCTGAAACTGGTTGCGCATCCGGAACGGATCGCCGGCGTCATCACGCTTGACGTGTTCCGGCGCGGCCCGGTAGCCCCAGTAGAACGGGATCATCAGGCTACGGGTTTTGGGATCGTCGGTGTCGCGTTGATACAGATACGTGTCAGGGTCGTCGAGCGTAGTTTTCTGATCCGCACTCCGTTCATCAAGCGGTACTTCTTGGGCCTCAGCGTAATCCGCCCCATATCGCCCCGCCTTCAGATCCGGCCGATCCAGTCGTTCATTCACCCCCTGGCACAACCCGGTTTCCACCGACTCATAGGACGCCCCGGGATCATTCACGCCATGCAGGAAAATCACCACCCCCGGCAGGTCAGCGGGTACTTCCAGCTTGCGCACGGTGTTGCAATTGGGCATCAACCGGGTCGTGAGTTGCGCCACGCAGTACATGTCTTCGTGGCTCATTGGCTGCCACCTTTCGGGCCTTTGCCACGCATTGCCGTCGTTTGTGCCTGATGCATCATTTCGCGCTCCACCCGTTCCGCCAGCCCCCTTGAATCCGTTTGTCCTTGCACGGTGCTGCCATCCTCCAGTTTGATTTGGTAAGCGTGGTCGACCGCCAGGCGAGCGCTATCGTCGTCATGACCGGGGTAGTGAATGGCCAGGCTTTGCGCGGCGGGGTCACGACCGAATGAAGGCACGGTGGCGCTATCAGTTTTCGGCCCCACCCAGTCATGCTCGCCGGCATGCACAATGGCCTTGCCCTGCGTACCGATCTCGACCCCGCCACCGATCCTGATGTAGCTGCCGTCATCGGCCACCAGGCGGATGGTGGGGGCGGTGATGAGCACCTCGCCTTCGGCCGCTGACAAGTGCAGGTTCTTTTGCGCGTTGTGCACCATGTCGTCGTCCTGGGCCTGCACCAGCACCTTGCCGCGATTGGCGATGGCGCTGATGCCCTCGTCCTGGGCGAAGGCGCTGATCCCTTTGCCGGCTTGCAGGCGCATGGCCGCGCCGCTGCTCAACTGCAAGTGATCCTGGGCGGTGGTGTCATGGTTTTCACCGGCGTAATGCACCTGTGAACGCGGCGTGGCGCTGACGATGCCCGCCTCAGACGCTACCGCGACCACCGGTTCCCCCGGACTGTTGCTGGTCGGTGCAGGCCATTGACTCAACGACTGGCGCAACACTTCGATGCCCTGGGCATCGACATGCCGGCTGCCTCGGGCTGCGGCCGTCTGGCCGAGGGACTGGAACAGCTCGCCACACTCACTCAACAACTTGAGCAGCTCTTCGCGGTCCAGTTGTGAGCCTTGCGCATCCTGGCGAGCATAGGTGGTCAACAACATCCCTTGGGCCGCCCGCAGGGCAATCGCCGCATCGCTGCGCAGTTCGGCGCCATGACCGCGTTCCTGGGCTCGCCCATCGGTTCGAGGTGTGGTGAGTTTGCCCAGGTTCAGCGCCGTGGCCTGATGGGTCGTGGCCAGCCGAGCGCGCAGCGCGCCAGGCGTATCGTCGAAGAGCAGCTCGTTGAAGCCCCTGCCTTGATGCTCCTGGGTCTGGATCCCCGACAATGTTCGATTGCCCGGCAACCCCGTCGCGTTACTGAAACGCGGGGGGAAATGATCGGCGTTGTAGAGCACCGACGTCACCAAGGGGCGGTCGATGTCGCCGCCGAGGAACGTCACCAGTACCTCCTGGCCGATGCGCGGCAAAAATTGATGGCCGAAGCCTGCGCCAGCACTGGGCATCGCGACCCTTAGCCAGGTCGTCGCCTGTGCCGGGTCCTGCTCGCGCTGCCAATGGAAACGCACTTGTACGCGCGCCATCTCGTCGGTAAAAACTTCCTCACCTTCGGGGCCGACCACAATGGCGGTGAGCGCTCCGGCAATCGTCGGCCGCGGGGTAGTGATCGGTGGCCGAAAGGCAATTTTGTGGCGGATGCAGACGAAACGGTTGTCGTAGTTCGCCGGTTGATCCGTCAGGTAGTTGTTGTGGCCTTGGTGCTCCACCTTGAGCAGCAGGAACTGGCGATCATCCAGGGGATCACGATCATGATCGAAGTGCTGGGTCAGTTCGAAGGTGTAACCCGGCAGCAGGGCGCGACAGTTACTGGAGCCCTCGAACGTCTTGCCCTGTACCTCCAGGGCTTCGAGTCGATGCCGCACCAGCGCTTCGCCATCTGCGGGCGTACCGTGGCTGTAATGACCGGGAAAGTCGTAGATCTCGTAGGCGGGGACATCGCCTTGGGCGTTGAGGCTGGGCATGCTGACCGGCAGCGGATTGCGCGGTTGCCGGTAATCGAACGTCTGGATGGCCATTTTGCCGGACTGCAAAACCCGATGGCTGCTCCATCGGGTGATCGAGTCGGCGGTCTCGGTGACAGACGCGCTGTGGTAGCGGATCCGCGGTTGTTGTATTAACGGTTCAAGGTGGCGGGAGTGGTCGCAGATGATCAGGTGGTGTTCTTCCTTCGTATGAGCGAAATAGAAGAACAGCCCTTCACGCTCCAGCAGGCGCAAGACAAAGTCCAGATCGCTTTCGCGGTATTGCGTGATGTAGCTGTGGGACTTGAGCGGCTGTTCCAGTCGGAAATCAAACGTGGGCAGCACGCCATAGTGGGCGAACACCTTGCGCAGGATGTCCTCGATGGTCTGGTCTTGAAAGATCCGCGAGTCGAAGCGTCGCGACAGCATCCACAGCCAAGGGCTCAAGGTAGCCGAATAGTAGGCCAGGCCACCGTCACTTTTCTGCAGGCTGAATCGGCTGATAAAACCGTGAATGTAACGCGACCCGCCGCTTGCCAATTCAATGTCGAGTGACGCCGGTTGCCCTATCAGTGACTTGAGCTCCAGCCGTGCGTCCTGACTGATCAGTGACAACTCGAAACTGAATAATGTCGACACACCCTCCAAGCCGGAAAATCGCTCGAGCAGCAGCTCGTGCTGGCTTGCAATCGGGGAGGTGAACTTGATCAAGCGCCGGTTCTGTGGCGAGAATATTTTTGTTAGTTCCATTAACAAGCTTCCTGCGGCATATGCAACCCGTGGTCATCCCAGGACCTGCACGTCCATGCGCCTGGAGAAACCCGAAGGCCGCAATTAAGTCGCTTATGAAACAGCTTGTATGTAGGAGGCTTCCTTTTTTGGATGCAGATTTGTCCGCACAACCGCTATCGACTGGGGGGATCTGAAAGTTTTGGGGGGCGACGTTAGATACGTGGGTACTGGGGGGCGAGTCCTGAAACAGGAGTAGACCTGTTCAGGACTCGACATCACTGCTTGGGCGCGTCAGCCGGCTTGGCTGGCTCAGCCGGTTTCGGCGCAGGATCATCAAACAGGTTCAGGCGCTCGCGAAGCTCGTGGGCCGGTAGCGGTTCCTTGTCCGCCGGCAGCGCATTCGGGTCGACCGGTGCAGCCGGTGTGGCGCTTGGCGCGGCTGAACCTTGCGGTGCATCAGGAGCAGGCTCCGCACCTTGCGAACCTTCAATGGCACGCTGGGCTTTCTTGGTCAGCACCACGATGTCAATGCGACGGTTGACCGGGTTGAACGGGTGCTCGCGGTCGAACAGGGCCGATGAGGCATAACCGACCACCCGCGCCACTTGAGCATCCGGATAGCTGCCCGCCACCAGGGCTCGGCGAGCGGCGTTGGCACGGTTGGACGAGAGTTCCCAGTTCCCAAAATCGCCAGTGCCGCTGTACGGCTTGGCGTCGGTGTGGCCGCTGATGCTGATCTTGTTCGGCACCGCTTTGATGGTGTCGGCCATGGCTAGCAGGATGTCCTCGAAATACGATTTCAGCCGCGCAGAACCCGAGTCAAACATCGGCCGGTTTTCCGCGTCCACGATCTGGATGCGCAAGCCGTCCGGGGTGATCTCGAACATGATCTGGTCTTTGAATTTCTGCAGCTGCGGGTTCTCTTCGACCTTGTTCTGCAGTTCTTGCAGCAACAGTTCCAGGCGCTCCTTCTCGACCATTTCGGCCATGCCTTCGACCTGTTCGGCGTCGACCGTCACCTTGTCCGGCTGCGGCTGGGACTTCACCTCGGGGTTGAGGGTGTTTTCCGGCGCCAGGGTCGGCGTACCGCCCAGGTCGATGATGTACGGCGTACCGCTTTCGGAGAAGCCGATCGGATCTTTGAAGTAACCGGCGATGGCGATCTTCTGTTCCGGCGTTGCCGTGGACAGCAGCCACAACACCAGGAAGAACGCCATCATCGCCGTGGCGAAGTCGGCGAAGGCGATTTTCCAGGCGCCCCCGTGATGCCCACCGGCGATGCGCTTGACGCGCTTGATGATTATCGGCTGGTTATTTTCCATAACTTAACGACCGCGAACCGCTTGTTCCAGCTCGGCGAAGCTAGGACGGTGCGCCGGGTACAGAACCTTGCGTCCGAACTCCACCGCCAGCGATGGCGGCATGCCGGAAGCCGAAGCGACCAGCGACGCCTTGATGGCTTCGTAGACGTTCAGTTCTTCCTTGGCATCGTGGGCCAGGGAATGGGCCAGCGGGCCGAAGAAACCATAGGCGGCGAGAATACCGAAGAAGGTACCCACCAATGCCGCACCGACGTGCAGGCCAATGGATTTCTGATCGCCCTCGCCCAGGGAGGCCATGGTCACCACGATCCCCAATACCGCCGCGACGATACCGAAACCTGGCATGGCGTCGGCGATGCCGTTCACCGCGTGGGACGGGTGCTCGAGGTCTTCCTTGAGGCTGTACAGTTCCATGTCGAACAGGCCTTCCAGCTCGTGGGGAGCCATGTTGCCGGAGGACATGATGCGCAGGTAATCGCAGATGAATGCGGTCATGCGTTCGTCTTTGAGGACCGTCGGGTACTTGGCGAAGATCGGGCTCGCGGCGGCATCTTCGATGTCGCCTTCGATGGCCATCATGCCTTCACGACGACTTTTGTTGAGGATCTCGTAAATCAGACCGAGCACTTCAAGGTAGAAGCCGTGGGTGAAACGCGAACCGAACATGCTCAGCGACTTCTTAAGCACGTGCATGGTCATGTAGCTGGGGTTGGCCTGCAGGAATGCACCGAGGGCCGCACCACCAATGATCAGCACCTCGAAAGGCTGGATCAGGGCGGCAATTTTGCCGTGGGAGAGCACGTATCCGCCGAGCACGCTCGCGAATACGACGATGATGCCGATTATTTTAGCCATAGGTAGGAGAGCACTTACTGAGTCGGGTTCAAGGTCATATTCGGAAGTTAAAAAATCTCTTCTTCTACTTATCGGCAAAACTGCGCCAGACTATAGCCAGTTCAGGCGAAAAGCCAATTTGACCCATTCCGGGCGTAGGTAATGCAGACGATGATCGCCTCCAGACATGGTTAACGAAACGAACGTCCCGACCCCAAAACCAACCACTCTCCAAGACTGGGTCAAGCTTCTGGATGGCGTGCGCCTGCCGGTTCCGCAGGCCAGTCACGACCGTGTCTGCCGGGCGCTGCGCGACAGTCGCAGCTCCCTGCGTGATATCGCCGACTTGATGCAGGACAGCCCGGCCCTGGCCTTGAGCGTGATCCGCGAAGCCAACCGCCACACCCACGGCAGCATGACCGAGCCGGCGGAAAACCTTGAGGTGGCGATCAATCGCCTCGGCTTGAAACGCACCGAAGAATTGCTCGCACGCTTGCCCGCCAAACCCATGGCCGAGATTCCCAAGGCGCTGCGTCAGCTGCAGATGATCAGCCAACACGCGACGCAACAGGCCAACGGTTTTTTCGCCAGCCGCCTCGCACGCCTGTGGCAGGATATTCATTGGGGCAGCCTGCTGTTTCTGTCGCCGCTCTGGCCGCTGGCACTGACGCACCCGCAACTGCTCGAAGAGTGGGAACTGCGGGTCATCCATAAAGGTGAGTCAGCGCGCAAAGTCGAAAAGCAGTTGTTTGGCGCACGGCTGCTGGAAATCGGCCTGGCCCTGGTGGATACCTGGCGCCTGCCGATCTGGGTGCAGCAAGGCTATAAACTGTTGCTCACCGAGCAGCGGGAACTGGTCAAAGTGCTGCGCATTGCCCGCGACAGCGAACATCCGTTGCGCCAACAAAATCGCCTCGATGACGATCCGACCTTGCGCCGCTGGCTCAACCAGCCGGCCAACACGGTGCTGCTGGCCAACGGGCTGGCGCTCTCGGCGCAACAGGCCTGGGACAGCCCGCACAGCGAGCGCTGGCAGTACCTCACCAGCCTCTACCTGCAAATACCCATGGATGAGGTGCAACAACAATTGCACCAGCAGGCCGCCAACAGCGCCCGCCATCACGCCATGCCCGACCTCTGGCACCCTGCCGTTGCGTTGCTCTGGCCGTGGGGCACGCATCGCGTTCACGCCGGACTGCTTCCGGCCCCGGCGCCGACCGCTGATGACCTGGCCCGGTGGCGCCGGCAATGTGCCGAACTGCTGGTCGAGCCGAGTCGTTTCACCAACGCCATGCACCTGACCACCTCGGCCCGTGACGCGCTGGTCGCGTGCGGCATGCGCCGGGTAATGATCCTGATGGCCGATCGCACCCACGCCAACCTGCGGGTGCACCAGACCGCCGGGTTGCCGAAAGAAGCGGCCGGGCTGAATTTCGTGGTCAGTCAGAGCAGCGTCCTGCAACGACTGCTCGCGCAACAGGCCCAGGTGCGCCTGACACCAGACAACAACGCACAATTTTCCGCCCTGCTGCCCAACAGCCTGCGCTCACAGTTCAGCGGCGAACACCTGATGCTGCGCTCGCTGGTCAACAATGGCCGGGTGATCATGATTGTCGTGGCGGATCAGGGCGGCGGACCTTTTTCGGAAATTACCGTACAAGCCTTTGGCAAAACTGCGCAATGCATCGAGAAAGCCCTGCACAGCTTTAGCCACCGCGGCCAGTGAGGCTGCGTTACAATCTTCCCTTTTTGTGCCCTGGAGACCTCACATGTCTGACTTCTCTGGCTTGCCGCTGGTGATCGAGCCGAGCGACTTGCTCCCTCGCCTCGACGCCCGCGAACTGATTCTGGTGGACCTGACCAGCAGTGCCCGCTACACCGAAGGGCACATTCCCGGTGCGCGTTTTGTCGACCCCAAGCGCACGCAACTCGGTCAGGCACCTGCGCCGGGCCTGATGCCGCCGCAAGCGGCGCTGGAAGCGTTGTTCGGTGAACTGGGCCATAACCCCGACGCGGTCTACGTGGTGTATGACGACGAAGGCGGCGGTTGGGCCGGTCGCTTTATCTGGCTGCTGGATGTCATCGGCCACCGCAAGTACCACTATATAGACGGCGGCCTGTCGGCCTGGCTGGCTGAAGGCCTGCCGATGTCGATCCAGATCCCGCCAGCCGTGGGCGGCCCGGTTGCCCTGACGTTGCACGACGAACCCACCGCTACACGCGAGTACCTGCAAAGCCGTCTCGGCGCCGCTGACCTGGCGATCTGGGATGCCCGCGGACCGCTGGAATATTCCGGTGAGAAAGTGCTCGCGGCCAAGGCCGGGCATATCCCCGGCGCGGTCAATTTCGAATGGACGGCGGGCATGGATCAGGCGCGCCAACTGCGTATACGCACTGACATGCCGCAGATCCTCGAAAAACTCGGCATCACGCCGGACAAAGAAATCATTACCCACTGCCAGACCCATCACCGGTCGGGCTTCACTTATCTGGTGGCCAAGTCCCTCGGTTATCCGCGGGTCAAAGGCTACGCCGGTTCCTGGGGCGAATGGGGCAATCACCCTGACACGCCTGTCGAGCTTTAAGGTTTTTAAGGACACCCAATGAAAGAGCGTTTGTTTATCCTCAGCCAGTACCTGCTGCCCCATCACTTGCTCTCGCGGCTGGCCGGCTGCATCGCCGAATGCCGCGTTCGCTGGTTCAAGAATGCCTTTACCGCCTGGTTCGCCAAGCGCTATCAGGTGGATATGTCCCAGGCACTGGTCGAAGACCTGACCGCCTATGAGCACTTCAACGACTTCTTCACCCGCGCCTTGAAAGACGGCGCCCGCCCGCTCGACGAAACCCCGGGCGCGGTCCTCAGCCCGGCCGACGGTGCGATCAGCCAACTCGGCCCGATCGAACACGGTCGCGTGTTCCAGGCCAAGGGCCACAGTTTCAGCGTGCTGGAACTGCTGGGTGGCGACGCGGCCAATGCTGCGCCGTTCATGGGCGGTGATTTCGCGACTATTTACCTGTCGCCGAAAGACTACCACCGTGTGCACATGCCGCTGGCCGGCACCCTGCGCGAAATGGTCTACATCCCGGGCCGCCTGTTTTCGGTGAACCAGTCCACCGCTGAAAACGTGCCGGAACTGTTCGCCCGCAACGAGCGCGTAGCGTGCATTTTCGACACCGAGCGCGGGCCGATGGCCGTGGTTCTGGTGGGTGCGATGATCGTTGCGTCGATCGAAACCGTATGGGCTGGCCTGGTTACGCCGCCGAAACGCGAGCTGAAAACCTTCCGCTACGACGAAGCCGCACGCGCGCCGATCCACCTGGAAAAAGGTGCGGAGCTGGGTCGCTTCAAGCTGGGTTCGACCGCTGTCGTGCTGTTCGGGCCGGATCAGGTGAAATGGGCTGAAGACATGACTGCCGGCCTGGCCGTGCAAATGGGCCAGGGTATGGGCCTGCCAAAGGCATAAATTCTTTGTTGTACTCAAACCTGTAGGAGCCGGCTTGCTGGCGATGGCATCCATGAGGGCTCCATCGCTGGCAAGCCAGCTCCTGCAGTGGTTTTGCGGTGCCGTTAGAGCTGGCCGTCGCGATCGCGGAAGCCCAGCAGATACAGCACGCCATCCAGTCCCAGGGTGGAGATCGCTTGCTTGGCCGACTGCTTGACCAGCGGCTTGGCACGGAACGCCACGCCCAACCCGGCAATCGCCAGCATCGGCAAGTCATTCGCGCCGTCGCCGACCGCAATGGTCTGCTCCAGACGCAAACCTTCCTTGTGTGCCAGCTCTTTGAGCAGATCCGCTTTGCGCTGCGCGTCGACAATCGGCTCGACCGCCACGCCAGTCACCTTGCCGTCGACCACTTCCAGTTCGTTGGCGAAGACGTAATCGATTCCGAGCTTGGCCTGCAATTGCTTGGCGAAGTAGGTAAAGCCGCCCGACAGAATGGCGGTCTTGTACCCCAGGCGCTTGAGTTCGGCGAACAGGGTTTCAGCACCTTCGGTCAAACGCAGCGAAGCGCCGATGGAATCCAGCACGCCGACATCCAGGCCTTTGAGCAACGCCAGGCGCTCTTTGAAGCTGGCACGGAAATCCAGTTCACCGGCCATCGCCCGCTCGGTGATTTCCGAAACCTTGTCACCCACGCCGGCGGCCTTGGCCAGTTCGTCGATTACCTCGGCTTCGATCAGGGTCGAATCCATGTCGAACACCGCCAGACGACGGTTACGGCGGAACAACGAATCTTCCTGGAAGGCGATGTCGACGTTCAGTTCCTGGGCGACGCTGAGGAATTCGGCACGCAGCGCCTGCGGATCGGCCGCTTCGCCACGGACGGAAAACTCGATGCAACCCTTGCCTTTATCAGCTGGGGTATCCAGCGGCATGCGCCCGGACAGGCGATCAATGTGGTCGATGTTCAAGCCATATTTGGCGGTGATCGAACTCACGGCCTGCAGTTGTCCGGCGGTGACCTTGCGGGTCAGCAGCGTCACGATGTGGCGCTTTTTGCCCTGGTTGCCAACCCACTGCTGGTAATCCTCTTCGGATACCGGCGTGAAACGCACCTGTTGATCGAGCTCGTAACCCTTGAACAGGATGTCCTTGAGCACGGATTTGCCTTGCTCGGTGTCGGGAATTTCAACCAGGATGCCAAACGACAGCGTGTCGTGGATCACCGCCTGACCGATGTCGAGAATGTTCACACCACCCTGGGCCAGAACGCCGGTAATGGCCGCAGTCAGACCCGGACGGTCGACTCCCGTGATGTTTATCAGGACGATTTCGCGCAAGGCGCACCCCCGCAGGTGGAAAAAAACCGCATTCTACCCACTTTCAGTGACCATCGGGCACCGTGAGCGCTTTGACGGTCTAGGGCCTGTCGCTATACTGCGCGTCAACTTCACGGACAAAAGAGCCGAGCTCAAGTGAACCGGCCCACGCCAGTAAAAACCGATAACTTCTTCCTGCTGATCTTCCGGGCACTGCGTCACCGCCGTGTACCGATTGCATTGCGCATTGCCAGCCATAACGTGATCCTGGTCGCTCTGGCCCTGGTGATCTACGCCTGTGTGATGGGTTTGCAGTTCAAGCAGGCCATGCACGAGCAGGCAGATGCGCTGGGCGAAAGCCTGACCACGCAGACCGCCACCTCGGCCACCGAGTTGCTGGTGTCGAACGACATCCTCAGTCTCAACGTGCTGCTCAACAACCTGACCAAGAACAAGCTGGTGGCCCACGCCGCCATCTATAGCGTGGATAACCGTATCCTCGCCGAAGCCGGTCAGCGTCCCAAGCACGGCCTGTTGGGCGAAGCCGAAGGTATGTACCAGAGCAAGATCACCTTTCAGGACGTGACTGCCGGGCAACTGCGCATCAGCCTGGACATGGATCAGTTCCAGCAACCGATGACCATCAGCCTGCAAAGCATGGGCATCCTGAGCGCGATCCTGCTGGCCTTGTCCCTGGCCTTGAGCCTGCGTCTGGGCCGGCACATCTCCACGCCGCTCCTGCAACTGCGCGTGTGGCTGCGCAATATCGACGAATACACCCCGGCCACCGAACGTCAGGACGAGATTGGAGATCTGGCGCGTCAACTGCACGCCAACTTCGCACCAGAGCCGGCCGAGCCGGAACCCGTGCAGGAACCGGAGCTCGACGACAGCGATTACGACGATGCCGAACCGGAGTTCGAAGTGCGCAACCTGCGCGATCCAAGCTTCGATGAAAGCCGCCCGATGGCAGCGATGAAGGCAGCTCCACGACGCGTTGTCAGCACTGTCGAAGATGATGACGATGATGATGCGTTTGCGGATTTGCTCGATGACGCAGACAGCGCCGCAAAACCGTTAGCCCGCCCTGCTCCCTCGAACGTGCCGCAGCACAGCGCCGTTCTGGCCGTGCAGCTGGGCTCCCAGGAGCAACTGCGTCGCTTGCCGCGCACCCGCCTGGAAGAACTGCTCAAACGCTACCGCGACTGCCTCGATCAGGCTGCTTCGCTGTACCAAAGCGAACTGCACACGTTGAACGACGGCAGCACGCTGATGCTGTTCCACACCGAAGACAGCGGCGACGACTATCTGACCAATGCCATTTGCTGCGGCGAGTTGCTGCGCGCACTCGGCCATCAGTTGCAGATCGAAGTCGCCGACAGCGGCATCACCCTGCAATTGCAGCTGGGCCTGACCCTGGGCGACGATTTGTTCGGCCTGAGCCAGATCGACCTGCTGCTGACCGATTCCGCCCAGGACGCCCTGGCCCTGTCGCAACACAGCCGCAACCTGCTGCTGGTGGAGCGCAAGATCAGTGACGACGCGCTGATCCGCCAACGTGCGCGAATCCGCCCGATCGCCAGCCCTGAAGGCGCTTGCTGCGTAGAACGGCTGATGGAGCCTTATCCGTCGATGCTCGAACGGCAACTGGCGCGGATGCATGAGCGCCGGGCGTAAGCCTTAAGCCCGGTTGCGAAGAAGCCCGCAGACGATCACGCGTCTGCGGGTTTTTTATTGCCTGTACTGCCGCAATCGCTGGCAAGCCAGCTCCTACAGTGGTTGATGTCGTACACAATCTGCGCTCAACAGACACCCTTGTGGGAGCTGGCAAGCCAGCTCCTACAGTGATTGATGTCGTACACAATCTGCGCTCAACAAATACCCTTGTGGGAGCTGGCTTGCCAGTTCCCACAGTGATTGATGTCGTACATACAATCTGCGCTCAACAGATACCCTTGTGGGAGCTGGCTTGCCAGCGATGAGGCCATCAGCCGCACTGGAAGTCTCCAATCAGCAGAAACAACAAAGCCCGCACAAGGCGTAATGCTGTTCAGATAAGAGATAGAGCGAGCAATCAGTAACCTGTGGCGAGGGAGCTTGCTCCCGCTGGACTGCGTAGCAGTCCCATTTTGGGGGGGCGCTTCGCTCCCCAGCGGGAGCAAGCTCCCTCGCCACAGGTACAGTGTTCGTCCTTAAATGAACAGCATTACGCACAAGGCGGGCTTTGGTTCGACTCGAGCCAGACTTAGAAGCGGAACACTTCCATATCGGTACGAATCGGCGAAGCCATTGGAATCTTCGGCTGCTTTTCCGCTTCCGCCGCAGGCGCCACAGGCTTGGCGGCCGGCTTCTTTGGTGCTTCGGCGATTGGCGGCTGGTTGGCCAAGGGCTTGAGCGCGATCGACAACTGTTCGGCCAGCTTCTGCAACAACACACCCTGAGCCTGAACCTGCGCCGCCGTGGTGCCGGCGTGCAGCTCTTGCAAATGAATGATGCGGTTGTCGCGCACTTGCCCACGACGGTCGATCAGGCGCCATTGCGCATCAAGGATCGCCGGCTGCTTCTGACCCGAATCCAGGCGAGTAATGGTCAGCAGCACTTGAACGTCCGGGGTGAAGCCCACGGTTGCCGGCGCCAACACCACGCGCTGGCTGTCCAGATGACCGGCGACCTGACGCAGCAACAGCTGGTCGATATCGGAAGACAGGCTGCCAGCCCAACGACCGTCGGTCGCAGCTTGCAGGCTGCCATCGGGTTGACGCTGCAGCAGGGTTTCACGTTGCAGATAGTCGGCCACGGTCACCGGGCCCAGCAATACCGCCATGCCCGCGCTTTGCGCAGGCGGAACCGGACTTCCGCTGTCCAGTTGATACAGCGACACCGGCTGGTGAACGCTGCAACCCGCCAGGCCAAGAACGCCGGCGAGCATCAGAATAAAAGGAAGGCGCAGAGCAGTCATCGTCCCATCCAGGTGATTGCCACAAGGCTAACCACAGTGAAAATACTCAATAAATATGAAGAACGCTCGGCCACGCCGGCGCTTGAAAGGCCATATCATCCGTGAATATGCGTTCCGACTCCAGCGCGAAAGCGTCGATCTACGCGTTAAATCGTAGAACGACGCCTCTAGCACGCCTAATTGAGGTTTTCGACGAGCAGCGCATCTACCCTCTGGAAGCCACGTGGCAGTTTGTTACCACGACGCCCACGCTCACCCTTGTAGTGTTCGAGGTCGTCCGCTTTCAGTGACAAGGTACGTTTTCCGGCCTGCAACACCAAGGTTGCGCCTTCCGGGATAACGGCGATGTCCGTGACATATTCTTCGCGACTGGCCACACGCTCACCGGAAATCCCGATGATCTTGTTGCCTTTGCCCTTACCTAATTGTGGCAGATCGCTGATCTTGAAGATCAGCAGGCGACCTTCGGTGGTCACCGACGCCAACCAGTTGTGTTCACGATCGGCGACAGGCCGCGGCAGTATGACCTTGGCGTTGTTCGGCAGGCTCAACAGCGCCTTGCCCGCCTTGTTCTTGGCCTGCAGGTCTTCGCCCTTGACCACGAAACCGTAACCAGCGTCGGAAGCGATCACGTAGAGCGCATCGTCTTCCGGCATCAGCACGCACTCGAAGCTTGCACCCGGCGGTGGTGTCAGACGACCGGTCAGCGGTTCGCCCTGGCCACGGGCCGATGGCAACGTATGCGCAGCCACCGAATAGCTGCGACCGGTGGAGTCGATGAACACCGCAAACTGGTTGGAACGCCCGGCGGCCAAGGCCTTGAAGCCGTCACCGGCCTTATAGGAAAGCCCCGTAGCGTCGATGTCGTGGCCTTTGGCCGAGCGAATCCAGCCTTTTTCCGACAGCACGACTGTCACTTTCTCGTTCGGCAGCAGATCGTGTTCGGTCAGGGCCTTGGCTTCAGCACGCTCGACGATTGGCGACCGGCGGTCATCGCCATAGGTTTCAGCGTCTTTGATCAGCTCGGTGCGCACCAGCTTCTTCAGCTTGGCTTCGCTGCTCAACAAGGCTTGCAGCTTGGCTTGTTCCTTGAGCAGTTCATCCTGCTCGGCGCGCAGCTTCATTTCTTCCAGTCGCGCCAACTGACGCAGACGGGTGTCGAGGATGTAGTCGGCCTGGATTTCGCTCAGGGCGAAACGCTCGATCAGCGCAGCTTTCGGGTGTTCCTCGGTACGGATGATGTGGATCACTTCATCCAGGTTGAGGTAGGCGATCAGCAAGCCGTCCAACAGGTGCAGGCGACGTTCGACTTTATCGAGACGGAATTGCAGGCGACGACGAACGGTCTGCACCCGGAACTCCAGCCACTCGACCAGCAAGGCGCGCAGGTTTTTCAGTTGCGGTTTGCCATCGAGGCCGATGATGTTGATGTTGACCCGGTAGCTCGACTCCAACTCGGTGCTGGCGAACAGATGCTGCATCAGCGCATCGTGGTCGAAGTTTTTCCGCGCCACCGGAATGATCACGATCCGGCACGGGTTCTCGTGGTCGGACTCGTCGCGCAGGTCGGCGATTTGCGGGGCCTTGGACGGCTTGGCCTGCATCATGGCCGCGATCTGTTCCAGTACCTTGGCGCCCGAAACCTGATGCGGCAGCGCGGTGACGATGATGTCGCCGTCTTCGATGTGGTACACGGCACGCATGCGCACCGAGCCCTTGCCGGTTTCGTAGATTTTCAGCAGGTCGGCGCGCGGAGTGATGATTTCCGCTTCGGTCGGGTAATCCGGGCCCTGAATGTGTTCACAGAGCTGCTCGACCGTGGCTTTTGGCTCATCGAGCAAACGCACGCACGCCGATGCGACTTCCCGCAGGTTGTGCGGCGGCACGTCGGTGGCCATGCCCACGGCGATGCCGGTGGTGCCATTGAGCAGGATATTCGGCAAACGTGCCGGTAGCACCAGCGGTTCGTCGAGGGTGCCGTCGAAGTTAGGCCCCCAGTCCGCCGTGCCCTGGCCCAGTTCGCTGAGCAGCACTTCGGAATAGCGCGACAGGCGTGCCTCGGTGTATCGCATGGCGGCGAAGGATTTGGGATCATCCGGCGCACCCCAGTTGCCCTGGCCGTCGACCAGCGTGTAACGGTAGCTGAACGGCTGGGCCATCAGGACCATGGCTTCGTAGCAGGCCGAGTCGCCGTGGGGGTGGAATTTGCCGAGCACGTCACCGACGGTACGCGCCGATTTCTTGTGCTTGGAATCGGCGTCCAGCCCCAACTCGCTCATGGCGTAGATGATGCGCCGCTGCACGGGCTTCAGGCCGTCGCCGATATGCGGCAAGGCACGGTCCATGATCACGTACATGGAGTAGTTGAGGTAGGCATTTTCGGTGAAGTCAGCCAGCGATCGGCGTTCTACGCCATCTAAGCTGTCTGCAAGGATGTCGCTCATGCGGGCCTCATCGGTTCGTTGTCTGGCGCAGCAGCATGGTGCCACCGCGCTGGGTAAATTCAAGTTTGTTCAGTGCGCTCATGCCGAGCAGCACCTGGTCGCCATGCAGGCCGGGCGCCACCAGTGCGCGGACATCCCGCAGCACGATGTCGCCCAGTTGCAGGCGTTCAATACGCGTGCGATAGCCCTGGCTCAGGCCATTGGCCGTGCTCAGGGTCACACCGAAACCTTGCTCCAGCTTCAATCGCTTGGCCAGATCGGCCGGGATCGCCACATCGGTCGCCCCGGTGTCGAGCATGAAATTCACCGGCTGCCCGTTGATCTGACCGCTGGCGACGAAATGCCCCTGGGCATTGCTGGCCAGTTTCACCTCGATAAAACCGTCGCCCTGTTCCGAGCTCACGACAACATTCGGGTTTTGCTGCCGCTCTTCCCATTGGCCGAAAAAACGCGTTGCCAGAAACAGCGCCGCGCACCAGGCCAGCACCATCAACACCCGACCGACGCGCTTGCCCGGGGTTTGCTGACTCACGGCTTGGCGCTCCAGCCACCGTCAGGCGCGGCAAAGCGCCAGACGATCGGACGAACTTCACCATCGGCGCGAGCACCGGTGTTGTTGTCGATACCGATCCAGGCACCGTCAGCGTCCACGACCAGCGCTTCCGCGAGGCCATAATCCTGTGGATAACGGCGGTTTTCCTGCAATGCCTCATCGGCAAACGACCAGCAACGCTCAACCTTGGCGGTCTGCGCATCCCGGCGGCAGATCTCGAACGCATTGCGCTCCAGGGTGAACAGCTTGCCGTTGAACAATGACAGATCGGCAAAATCCCGGGGCATCGCTCTGGCATGAGGAAATTGTGCTGGCTGCATTTCTTTTCCGGCTTCACTCAGCAGCACGCAGCCACCATCGCAGTCCCACACCGATTGCTTGCGCTTGATCAGCAGCAAGCCGCGGCTCTCACGCTCGGCGGCCAACCACAGCTGGTCACCCTCAGGATTGATCGCCAGGCCTTCGAACAGCGCATTGAAGCGCAACAACAGGCCACTGGCCCGGGCTTCACGCACCATGAGTGGCGAAATTTTCAGCCAGGACGCGGGACCGGTTGGCGGTATTTGCAATACCGCTGCATGGGCTTCGCTGACCACATAGCGATTGCCGGCGCTGTCGCAAGTGATGCCTTCGAAATCCAGATTGCCGCCACGCACGAACGAAGCGGCCCAGGCCCGTGAACGCAACCCCCAGGGCAACCCACTGTCGGGCACGACAGGCACGCCGATGCCCACAGATTCTGCGCGCCAGACACTGGCTTGGGTATCGAGGCGGTAGATCTGATCGTCGTCGCGGTCGGAGACCGTCCACAGCTCGTTGCCGCACTGGGCCAGCCCGGACAGGTTGCCGCCGCGCATGCCATCGACGGCATGCTCGGACAACAGACGCAGTTGCGCAGTCGGCTCGGCAGACACCGTCATCGAGGTCAGCAGCAACGCACACGCCAGGGCAAAGCCCAAGCGCATCAGCCCAGCACCTCCGCCAGATTGCCTTTGGACTCCAGCCAGGTCTTGCGGTCGCCAGCGCGTTTTTTCGCCAGCAACATGTCCATCATTTCCGAGGTCGCTTCGAAATCATCGCCCAGCGTCAATTGCACCAGGCGCCGGGTGTTTGGGTCCATGGTGGTTTCGCGCAGCTGAGGCGGGTTCATTTCGCCCAGACCTTTGAATCGCGTGACCTGCGGTTTGCCGCGTTTCTTTTCCGCCACCAAGCGATCGAGAATGCCGTCGCGCTCGGCTTCGTCGAGGGCGTAGTAAATCTCTTTGCCCAGGTCGATACGGTACAACGGCGGCATGGCTACATAGACGTGACCGGCATCGACCAGCGCGCGGAAATGCTGGACGAACAAGGCACAGAGCAAGGTTGCGATGTGCAGGCCGTCGGAGTCGGCGTCGGCGAGGATGCAGATTTTGCCATAGCGCAACTGAGTCAAGTCCGCAGCGCCCGGATCGACGCCGATGGCCACGGCAATGTTGTGCACTTCCTGACTGGCCAGTACTTCGCTGCCGTCGACTTCCCAAGTGTTGAGGATCTTGCCGCGCAACGGCAGGATCGCCTGGAACTCTTTGTCCCGCGCCTGCTTGGCCGAGCCGCCGGCGGAATCACCTTCCACCAGGAACAGTTCGGAACGCATCGGGTCCTGCCCGGCGCAGTCGGCGAGTTTGCCCGGCAATGCCGGCCCTTGGGTGATGCGCTTGCGCTCGACCTTCTTGCTCGCCTTCAGGCGACGACCGGCGTTGTTGATCGCCAGCTCGGCCAGCGCCAGACCGGTTTCCGGATGGGCATTGAGCCAGAGGCTGAACGCATCCTTGACCACACCGGACACGAACGCCGCCGCTTCCCGGGACGACAGGCGCTCTTTGGTCTGGCCGGAGAATTGCGGTTCTTGCATTTTCATCGACAGCACGAAAGCGATGCGTTCCCAAACGTCTTCCGGCGCCAGCTTCACGCCGCGCGGCAGCAGGCTGCGGAACTCGCAGAACTCACGCATGGCGTCGAGCAAGCCCTGCCGCAGACCGTTGACGTGGGTGCCGCCCTGGGCGGTCGGAATCAGGTTGACGTAGCTTTCCTGCACCGCGTCGCCACCTTCCGGCAGCCACAGCAGCGCCCAATCCACGGCTTCCTTGTTACCGGCCAGGCTGCCGCAGAACGGCTCGTCCGGCAGGCGCTCGAATTCGCTGACCGCGTCCACCAGATAGGAACGCAGGCCGTCTTCGTAATGCCATTCGACTTTCTCGCCGGTGGCCTTGTCTTCAAAACTGACCAGCAGCCCCGGGCACAGAACGGCCTTGGCCTTGAGCACGTGCTTGAGACGGCTGATGGAGAATTTTGGTGAATCGAAGTACTTCGGGTCCGGCGCAAAGAACACGCTGGTGCCGGTGTTGCGCTTGCCGACCGTACCGACGATTTCCAGCTCGGTGGCTTTGTAGCCATCCTTGAAGGTCATCTGGTATTCGTTGCCGTCACGCTTCACACGTACGCGGACTTCGTTCGACAAGGCGTTGACCACGGAAATACCCACCCCGTGCAGACCGCCGGAGAACTGGTAGTTCTTGTTGGAAAACTTGCCGCCCGCATGGAGTTTGGTGAGGATCAGTTCGACGCCCGACACGCCCTCTTCAGGGTGAATATCCACCGGCATGCCACGGCCGTCATCGCTGACTTCCAGCGAGTGATCGGCGTGCAGGATGACCTGCACCGATTTGGCGTGCCCGGCCAAGGCTTCGTCGACGCTGTTGTCGATGACTTCCTGGGCGAGGTGGTTCGGCCGACTGGTGTCGGTGTACATGCCGGGGCGTTTGCGCACCGGGTCGAGGCCCGAGAGGACTTCGATGGCGTCGGCGTTATAAGAGCTAGCGCTGGGAGTGGCCATGGGGTCTCGTCGTCAGTCGTTCATTGAAAATAGGGGGCGAGATTTCACAATGCCGTGAAATCTATCGCCTGATACAAATCGGCGCCAATGCCGGCAAAACTCAGCATGGCTGGAAGCTGTGCGGCAAACCCCTGGAAACTATGGTCACCGCCGGCCTGGATACGCAAGGCACAGGCCCGGTAATACTGCTGCGCCAGGCGATAGTCCAGCGTTTCATCACCTGTCTGCAACCATACCTGATACCGCTGCGGGTCCTGAGGTGCCGGCACTTCCAGCTCGGCCAGGGCCGTTACGTGGTCGTGGGTCAATTCCCAGGTCTCATCGGTGTACAGGTTTTTCTGCGTCCCCAGGAATCCGTCGAACATCCGGTGCGGACTGACGGCAGGGTTGATCAGCAGGGCTTTCAGGCCATGGCGCTCGGCCAGGTGAGTCGCATAGTAGCCGCCGAGTGAGCTGCCGACCAGCAGTGGCCGTCCGAGTGCTTCAATCGCCTGTTCGAGCTGACCGATGGCTTCGCGGGGATGGTGATGCAGGGCGGGTACACGCAATTTTTCGCTCAAGCCCAGGCGGTCCATCACGTCGATCAACTGGCATGCCTTCTTTGACGACGGCGAACTGTTGAAACCGTGGATATAGAGGATCGAACCGGACATTTGAACTCCCTGCGCGTCGGGTAAAGAAGCGGAGTTTACAGGGAGACTGGGGAATGGGGGATATCCGTGGAATTCACGTCGCCTGAGCGGACGCCATCGCGAGCACGCTCGCGATGGCCGCGGCGCGGTATAGGTAAATGACCAATATGTCAGTAGCCGTCTGAGCCGTAATCGACCTGGAAGTCGAAGCCAGTCACGCGCTCTACCCCGGTTTCCAGTTGCCCATCCGGCAACAGCCGCAACCAGCGATACCCCGGCGCCTGCTCGCCGACCTTGAAATCCTCGCTGCCCGGTTCGAACTGAATGCAGGTCGATGGCGAGGCGACCAGACGTACGTTGTTACGCAATTGATCGATTTCCTGATGCACATGCCCCCACAGCACTGCACGCACTTGTGGAAAACGATCGAGCACTTCAAAAAAGGCTTCGGGATTGCGCAAGCCTATCGGCTCCATCCACGCACAACCAATGGACACCGGATGATGGTGAAAGCACACCAGATGATGGCGTTCCGGCGCCTCGCTCAGCGCGCGGACCAGCAACTGCAATTGGTCGTCCTGCAGAAAGCCCGGCACCGAACCCGGCACCGCCGAATCCAGCAGCGTGACCCGCCAGTTACCGATATCCACCACCGGCTCCAGCAAGGCGCTTTGCACCGCGGCCTCGGCCATGATCTGCGGTTCGTCGTGGTTGCCAGGAATCCAGCGCGCCGGCGCATCGAGCTGTCGGGTCAGATCGCGAAACTGCTGATAAGACTCCAACGTGCCGTCCTGGGACAGGTCGCCGGTAGCCAGGATCAGATCGATCTGCGGCTGTTGCGCCTGCACCAGCTCAATGACTTTTTGCAGGCTGTCGCGGGTGTTCATCCCCAGCAACGTACCGTCCGCCTCGGCGAACAGATGGCTGTCAGAAATTTGCACCAGCAGTGCCGGCTCGGCGGAGCTCAAGGTGGATACGCTCGGCAAGGTGTTCTCCCAGGGCGTGATCACGGGATTGGATGATTGGCGCAATTATGCTGGGGGACGATCGAAAGAAGAAACCTGTGAACCTGACGCAGTTCACAACTGCGACGGAAGTTAACGGACCACTTCGTACTCATGCCCCAATGCCAGGCAATGGCTCAGCCACTCGCCCAGGAACATATTCAACTGGGCCTTTTCGTCAGGCTGGTGCATCGAGGCATTCGGGTAAGGATAGATGCCGCGAAAGCGTCGCGCATGTTCGGCGCTGACCACTTCGGCCATGCAGGCGTCGTGATAGACCTGCACTTCCAGTTGCGGCACCGGCAGCCACGGCAGGCTGTGTTCCTGACGCACTTGCAGGGTGGTGGTGTAAGGACAGACCTGCAGCACCTCCAGCGCCAGCACGCCGAGCATCTGGTCGCCATGGGTCACGGCGATGCGCCGCGCGGCGGGCTCGCTGCGCATGTCAGGCAACAGTCGCATCAGGCGCGCGTAGTTCGCCTCGCAGGACGCTTGCAGCCCCACGAGGTCCACCCGATAGCGATCGCGCAGTTTGTTTACGACCATAACCCCCTCACTTCAACGCGGTTCAAAGCCAACCATTGCAAGGCAATGATGCTTGGCGCATTGGCAATACGTCCGTCGCGTACGGCTTGCAGGGCATCTTCAAAGGCCCACACCGTAACGCGGATATCTTCTGCCTCTTCCTCCAGCCCATGCAGGCCGCCAACTCCGGTGGTGTCGCAACGCCCCAGGTACAAATGCACGAATTCGTTGCTGCCGCCCGGCGATGGAAAATATTTGGTCATCGGCCAGAGCGCCCTGATTTCAAGCCCAGCTTCCTCCTGCGCTTCGCGGTGAGCAACTTCTTCCGGTTGTTCATCCTTGTCGATCAGACCGGCAACCAGTTCTACCAGCCACGGATTGTCGGTCTTGCCCAGGGCGCCGACCCGAAACTGCTCGATCAGTACCACTTCGTCACGCTGTGGATCGTACGGCAGCATGCACACTGCATCATGACGAACGAACAGTTCACGGCTGATTTCGCGGCTCATGCCGCCGGCGAACAATTCGTGGCGCAAGTGCACGCGATCAAGCTTGTAGAAGCCTTCGAAGCACTTTTCGCGCCGAACGATCTCTACGGCGGTCGGAATGGCGTTGGCAAAATCCGTCATGACTATCCTCTTACTTCAAACCGATACGAGGCTCCGTTACCTGGAGCCTCGACTTCGCGCCATCCTAACGCGCCCGTGAGGTTTGATGCAGCCCCTTTCCTGTCAGCGGGATAGACGGTGAGGGCGAAACCCACTCTAATTAGCTTAGTGGCGAACTGACTGCTCCGTTGATAGTCGAAGCGGGTAACTTTTTGCCTTTCCCTGATTTATGAAGGACACCCATGTCGCTTTTTAAAATCGCCTCCATGGCCGCCGTCGCCCTGACTCTGGGCGCCTGCCAGAGTTTGTTCCAGCCCAATTATCGCGCGCCGCTGGAAACAACCCGCGACGCCACCGAACAGCTCCAGCCGGGTTGCAAGGATCAGGATTGCCCACTGGTGAACATCGACACCCTGCATTTTCCTGCCGAGCCCGCGCTGGACGGCATCATCGAAAAACGCCTGTTGCAAATGACCCGCACCTCGCCCGATGCCCCGGTAGCACCGACACTGGCGGCTTACCGCGAGCAGTTCTTGCGTACCGCCGGCCCGCGCAACAGCAGCTACCTGCAAGCGAAAGTACGCGAGCAGCATGACGGCTTGGTGATCATCGAATTGTCCAGCTACCTGGACACAGGTGGTGCCCATGGCACGCCGGGTCGTGGCTTCATCAACTATTCCCGTCAGCAGCATAAAGTGCTGACGCTGTCGGACATGCTGGTGCCTGGGCAGGAAGACGCGTTCTGGAAAGCCGCGCAGGTGGCGCACAACAGCTGGTTGATCAGCACCAAGCTCGATCAGGAACCGGAGTTCGTCAAGAGCTGGCCGTTCCAGAAAACCCAGAACGTGGCGCTGACCTATGGCGGGGTGATCCTCAAGTACGAAACCAGCAGCATCGCGCCTTACGCGCTGGGCCATGTCGAACTGAAGATCCCCTACCCCCGCCTGAACGGCATCCTCAAGCCCGAGCTGTTTCCCGGCCGTAACTGAAGGCCCGACCCAGCACCAGCTGCAACAGCCCTGCCACCACCAGTGCCGGCAGGGTTGCGCCGATATCCGGATAGAGATTGGCCAGCAGATGATAGGTGCTGACCCCGCCCAGCCAGGCGAGCAGCGCCGGCCAGCGCAATGCGGCTGACGCCACCTGGCCGCTGCGTTTGCGCAGGATGAAGTGATCCACCAGCACCACGCCGAACAACGGCGCAAACACCGAGCCGATCAGCAGCAGGAAGTTCTGGTACTGGGCCAATGGCGCCAGCAAGGCGATCAAGGTGCAGACGACGCCAATGGCCAATGCCAGGTGCTCGACTTTCAAACGCAACAGAATCCCGCTCGACACCGCCGCCGAGTGAATATCGGCAAAGGCGTTTTCCGACTCATCCAGCAGAATCAGCAGCAGCGGAATCCCCAGGCCGGCACCGGCCAGCGCCAACAGCAAGGCATTGACTTCGCCGCTCGGCGCGAACGCCAGGGTGTAGGCCACGCCCAGGCTCATCAGCCAGAAATTACCGATGAAGAAACCGATGGCAGTGCCACCGAAAACGTTTTTCGCCCGCTTGCCGAAACGCGAGTAGTCGGCAATCAGCGGCAGCCACGACAGCGGCATGGCGATGGCAATGTCGAAGCCCACGGCGAACGGCATCGAGCCATCGCCGGCCTGCGCCCACAGCGCGGCCAGGTCAGCTTTGGCAAACAGGTTCCAGGTCAGCCAGATGCACGCCGCCAACAGCAGCCAGATGCCCCACTTACGCAGGATCTGGCGCACGAAGGTCAACGGCCCGCTGACCGCGAGCAAGGTTGCCAGGGCGCCGAAAAACAGCGTCCACAGGATCGGGTTGGACATCAGGCTGCCGTCGCTGAAAGCCTTTGCGCCCAACAGGCTGGCAGCATCGCGCATGACGATGATTTCGAACGAACCCCAACCGATCAGCTGCAGCAGGTTCAGCACCGCCGGCAGGCTCGCGCCTTTGGCACCGAGGCTGAGTTTGAGCGCGGCCATCGATGACAGGCCGGTGTCGCTGCCGATCACGCCGACCGCCGCCAGCAGCAGAACGCCGACCAGCGTGCCAAGGAAAATCGCCAGCAACGAGCCGGACAGGCCCAGGCCCGGCGCGAGCAGTGCACCGGTCTGCAGAACCATCAGGCCGATGCCGAGGGAGAACCACAGGGAAAACAGATCGCGACCGCCGAAGACACGTTTGTCGATCGGCACCGCGAGGTCAGGTGAGTAAGTGCTGGGTTGAATGCTCAAGGGTGTTATCTCAGAGGGACATTGTTGTTGTGCAAACCACCCGTGTGGCGAGGGTGCTTGCTCCCGCTGGTCTGCGGAGCAGACCCAAAACCAGTCGCGGCGCTCCGACAGACAGATCGCGAATACAGGGTTTGCGACTGCTTCGCAGCCGAACGGGAGCAAGCTCCCTCGCCACAAGGGTAAGCGGCGCACCCATGTGCGCTGCTCAGATCAAACTTTCTGGTACAGCTGACTGCCTTCTTTCTTGAACCGCTCAGCCTGTTCCGCCATGCCTTGGGCGACGTCCACGTCCACTGCTTCGATCCGCTGGTTGGCCGCATACTCGCGGACTTCCTGGGTGATTTTCATCGAGCAGAACTTCGGCCCGCACATCGAGCAGAAATGCGCGACCTTGGCCGAATCCTTCGGCAGGGTTTCATCGTGATACGAGCGAGCGGTGTCCGGATCGAGGCCCAGGTTGAACTGGTCTTCCCAACGGAATTCGAAGCGCGCCTTGCTCAAGGCGTTGTCACGAATCTGCGCGCCCGGATGCCCCTTCGCAAGGTCGGCGGCATGAGCGGCGATCTTGTAAGTGATGATCCCGGTCTTCACGTCATCCTTGTTCGGCAGGCCCAAGTGTTCCTTCGGCGTCACGTAGCAGAGCATGGCGCAACCGAACCAGCCGATCATCGCTGCCCCGATACCCGAGGTGATGTGGTCGTAGCCCGGTGCGATATCGGTGGTCAGCGGGCCGAGGGTGTAGAACGGCGCCTCGTCGCAGCACTCGAGCTGCTTGTCCATGTTCTCTTTGATCAACTGCATCGGCACGTGGCCCGGGCCTTCGATCATGCACTGCACGTCGTGCTTCCAGGCGATTTTGGTCAGCTCGCCGAGGGTCTCAAGTTCGCCGAACTGCGCTTCATCGTTGGCATCGGCAATCGAGCCTGGACGCAGGCCATCGCCCAGCGAGAAGCTGACGTCGTAGGCCTTCATGATTTCGCAGATGTCTTCGAAATGGGTGTAGAGGAAGTTCTCTTTGTGGTGCGCCAGGCACCACTTGGCCATGATCGAACCGCCACGGGAAACGATGCCGGTCACGCGCTTGGCGGTCATCGGCACATAGCGCAACAGCACGCCGGCGTGGATGGTGAAGTAGTCGACGCCCTGCTCCGCCTGCTCGATCAGCGTGTCGCGGAACAGCTCCCAGGTCAGGTCTTCGGCGACGCCGCCGACTTTTTCCAGGGCCTGGTAAATCGGCACGGTACCGATCGGCACCGGCGAGTTGCGGATGATCCACTCGCGGGTTTCATGAATGTGCTTGCCGGTGGACAGGTCCATGACCGTGTCCGAACCCCAGCGAATGCCCCAGGTCAGTTTCGCCACCTCTTCTTCAATGGACGAACCCAGGGCGCTGTTGCCGATATTGCCGTTGATCTTCACCAGGAAGTTACGGCCGATGATCATCGGTTCCAGTTCGGTGTGGTTGATGTTGGCCGGAATGATCGCGCGGCCACGGGCGATTTCGTCACGGACAAATTCGGGGGTAATGACTTTCGGCACGCTGGCGCCGAAGCTGTGGCCGGCGTGTTGCTGGTCCAGCAGGCCGGCGGCGCGGGCCACTTCCAGCTTCATGTTTTCGCGGATGGCGACGTATTCCATCTCGGCGGTGATGATGCCTTGGCGCGCGTAGTGCATCTGGCTGACGTTGGCGCCTGGTTTGGCGCGACGTGGATTGTTGACGTGGGCGAAACGCAGCTTGGTCAACTCGGGATCGGCGAGACGTTCCTGGCCGAAATTCGAGCTCAGGCCAGCTAGACGCTCGGTGTCGCCACGGGCTTCGATCCACGGCGAACGCACGTCGGCCAGGCCTTTGCGCACGTCGATGATGACGTTGGGATCGGTGTACGGGCCTGAAGTGTCATACACCACGACCGGAGCGTTGACCTCGCCGCCAAAGTCGGTCGGCGTCACGTCGAGGCTGATTTCGCGCATCGGCACGCGAATGTCCGGGCGAGTGCCCTGGACGTAAATTTTTTGCGAGCGGGTAAACGGCTGCACCGATTGCTGATCGACCTTGGCCGAGTCACTCAGGTTGGTAGTAATTTTTGCTTTTGTAGTCATCACGGGCTCTCCAGACACTCATCCAGGCAATGGATTTTTGTCGGAGCGAACCTGTAAACGAATGGACGCACGTGCGCTGGGAAATCCAGCTGTGCTGTGCTCAGTGCTCGAGGGGTGTTCGATTGTCGAACAACATCCCGGACGAAGCACAAGAGGACTCGCCGGGTGACGAGAAATCTTGTTCCCTACGCAGGCGCTAACCTGATCAGGTTCAACGGGATCCGAAATTATTCGATCTCAGCCTCATAGCAAGGCACCCCGACAAGAACCCGGCCAGTCTAGACACAACTGACAAAGAACGCCAACACCGCTGTAAACACCATGATGAATGGCGTAATTACAGGGGCAGGCAGGATTGTTGCCGCTCGAATGCACAACTACACTCGCTACGCCGAGCTGCGCATTGACGCTGCACCTGTAGCGCCTTAGCCTTGGCGCTCAAATTACTTGTGTAATATTTCTACTAGGGATCGCCTATGCTGCGCAAACTCTCACTGGCCGTAGCCGTGTCATGTGCGTCCAATGGAATGGCCTGGGCAGCAGAAGCGCCCTTGTCGACAAAGAACGATCTGGTCAGCGTCTATCAGGAGGCGGTGGACAACAACGCCGACCTTGCGGCTGCCATCGCTCAATATGGTGCCCAGAAAGAAGTCGTGCCCCAGGCCCGCGCCGGGCTGCTGCCGAATCTGTCGGGCGGCGCGGATGTTTCCAGCGTCCGCACCTCGATCGATCAGCCGTCGGCCACGGCCAACCGCAATGCCCACTCCTACCAGGCCACCCTGGCGCAGCCGCTGTTCCGTGCCGATCGCTGGTTCCAGTTCCAGGCCGCCAAGGACGTCAACGAACAGGCCGCCCTGCAACTCTCGGCGACCGAGCAAAACCTGATCCTGCAAACCGCCGACAGCTACTTCAACGTGTTGCGCAGCCAGGACAACCTGGCTTCGACCAAGGCCGAAGAAGCCGCATTCAAGCGCCAGCTGGACCAATCCAACGAGCGCTTCGATGTCGGCCTTTCGGACAAGACCGACGTGCTGAACTCACAGGCCAGCTATGACACCGCACGCGCCAACCGCATCGTTGCGCAGCGCCAGGTGGATGATGCGTTCGAAGCCCTGGTGACCCTGACCAACCGTCAGTACAACGCCATCTGGGGCATTTCCCATAACTTGCCGATCCTGCCGCCAGTGCCGAACGATGCCAAGGCATGGGTCGAAACCGCCGCCAGACAGAACCTCAATCTGTTGGCCAGCAACTACGCCGTCAGCGCCGCCGAGCAGACCCTCAAGCAGCGCAAGGCCGGCCATGCGCCGACCGTCGACGCCGTGGCCCGATACGAAAAGGGCGACAACGACGCCTTGGGTTTCAGCAACCCGAACGCCTTTGGCCAGCCGTACAAGGGTGATGTCGAGCAATCCACGATCGGCCTGCAACTGAACATCCCGATCTACAGTGGCGGATTGATCAATTCCCAGGTCCGTCAGTCGTACGCACAACTGGACCAGACCGAGCAGCAGCGTGAATCCCTGCGCCGGCAAATCGTCGAAAACACCCGCGACCTGCATCGCGCGGTGAACACCGATGTCGAGCAGGTACAGGCACGCAAACAGTCGATCATCTCCAACCAGAGCGCGGTGGAAGCGACCGAAATCGGTTATCAGGTGGGGACGCGAAACATCGTCGACGTGCTCGATGCGCAGCGCCAGCTGTACACCTCGGTGCGCGACTACAACAACACCCGCTACGACTACATCCTCGACAACCTGCGCCTCAAGCAACAGGCCGGTACGTTGAACCCGGGGGATTTGCAGGACCTGGCTCGTTGGCTGAAAGCCGACTACAACCCGGACAAGGACTTCCTGCCACCGGATCTGGCCAAGGCTGCGGCTGAGCAGTTGAAGGCAAGACCGGGGCAGTAAAAAGGTAACTTGGGTGAAAGCTTTCTGTGGCGAGGGAGCTTGCTCCCGCTCGGCTGCGAAGCAGTCGTAAAACCTGGCAATGCGATATGTCTGTATTTAGCGCGGTGTCGGGGTATGGGGCTGCTTCGCAGCCCAGCGGGAGCAAGCTCCCTCGCCACAATCGGACAACGATCGATTCAAGCCCGGTCGATCAACCGGCCTAGTCCATCCAGCAACCGCTGCAACGCACCCTGATTGCGGCGCATCACCTTCAAGCCCGCCTCCGCCATCCGCTGCGCATCCCGTGGCAGTTCGAACAGCCGCTGCACCGCCAGCGCCAGCCCTTCGGCATCTTCCACTTCCTGCAACGCCCCGGCGCTGCGTAACTGCGCGGCGATCTCGAGGAAGTTGAACAGATGCGGACCGCTCAATACCGGTTTGGCCAGGGCCGCCGGCTCCAGCAGGTTATGCCCGCCGTTCGGCACCAGGCTGCCGCCGACAAATGCACTGTCGGCCAAGGCATAGAGAAACAGCAGTTCGCCCATGGTGTCACCGAGCAGCACCGACGTGGCAGCGGTGACCGGCTCGCCGCTGGAACGCCGCACCGTGGCAAACCCTTGCTGCTGGCACAACCCGTAGACCGAATTGAATCGCTCCGGGTGACGCGGCACCAGAATCAGCAACGCATCAGGGTGATTGGCCAGCAACTGACGATGGGCCGCCAGTACCACTTCATCTTCGCCGTCATGGGTACTGGCGGCGATCCACACCGGGCGTTCCTGCGCCTGCCACTGACCACGCAACTCGCTGGCGCGCTCCAACAGCTGCGGGTCGATGGTCAGGTCGAACTTGATCGAACCCGTGACTTCGACGGTTTCGGCTCGGGCGCCCAGATCACGGAAGCGCTGGGCCTCGGCTTCGGTCTGCACGGCGAACAGGCTCATCTCGGCGAGCATCGGCCCGGTCAATTTACCGAAGCGGCCGTAGCCCCTGGCGGATCGTTCGGACAACCGCGCATTGGCCAGCGCCACGGGAATTGCGCGCCTGGCGCATTGATGAATATGGTTGGGCCACAATTCCGTCTCCATGATCACCGCCAGTGTTGGCTGGACCCGATCAAGAAAGCGTTTTGCAGCGCACGGCAAGTCATAAGGCAAATAGCAGTGCTGGATGCGCGGCTCATTGGCAAACAACGCCTGGATGCGCTCGGAACCGGTCGGCGTCATGCAGGTCACGGTGATCGGCAGGTCTGGATAACGTAGCAGCAAGGCGCGAATCATCGGCGCGGCGGCGATGCTCTCGCCTACCGACACCGCGTGCACCCAAATGCCGCCCGGCTTCATTGCCGGCATTGCGTAGGAGAAACGCTCGCCGATGCGTTTGGCATAGGCCGGCGCCTTGCGCGCGCGCAGCCACAGCCGAATCGCTACCAATGGCAGCCCCAGATAAAACAGCGCGGTGTAGAGAGTTCTATTCATGGCGGCGGAGTTTATCGGCTTTTTTCGCCGATCGCCTGCAAGTGCACGGCAAAACGTTCGGCGAGCCAGCGCGCCGCCGGGCCGAGGGGTTCGTCGCGGCGCCAGACCAGCTCCACCACCAGCGCCGGTGGAGTCCACTCGCTGACCAGTTCAACCATCTGATTCTGATACGTCGGGTACTGCACCACATGGCGCGGCAGCCAAGCCCAACCGAGGCCGCGCACCAGCCATTCGGCCATCACGTAGAAACTGTCGGCTCGCCAGACTTGCGGGCTGGCCGGCTCACTGCCGGGATAGATGCTGGACTCGGTCGACATCAACAGCTGACGGTGCTGCGCCAATTGCTGGCAATCCACCGTGCCCTTGGTCGCCAGCGGATGATCCTTGCCACACACCGTGACCATTTCAACGCTGCCCAGCACCCGCCGCTCAAGCGCCTCGGGAATCTGGTCATGAAAGAACAACAACCCCAGATCGGCCCTGCGCTCCACCAGTTTACGCGCCACATCGCCCTGGGCGGCGCTGGTCAATTGCACTTCGACACTGGGGAATTTTTCCGCCAGGGCCTCAAAGCTTTCGATGATCGGCTGGTAAGGCATGGCCTCGTCCTGGGCCACCCGCAATCGGGCCTCCTGCCCGCGCATCATCGCCAGCGCCCGACCATTGAGCCGTTCGCACTGGCGCAGCACTTCGCGGGCCTCTTCCAGCAAGGCGGTGCCGGCCTCGGTGAGTGTCGGCTGACGCCCGCTGCTGCGGTCGAACAGGCTGACACCCAAGTCTTCCTCCAGCAATGCAATCGAACTGCTGACCGCCGATTGCGCCTTGCGCTGATCCCGCGCCACGGCGGAAAACGATCGCTGCTCCGCTACGCTGACAAACAGGCGCAACTGCTCCAGATTCCATTGTGTGTTCATGGCTCAACCTATCTCCCATGCTGATAGGTAATGACTTTACCGCATCTGGAGAAACACTAGAATGCCGACCTCAGAAAGCAACACTTCACACGAGGATTGAACCATGACCGCTTACTACTACCTGGCCATCGCCATCTGCGCCGAAGTGATTGCCACTGTTTCGATGAAAGCGGTCAAAGGCTTCAGCACGCCGTTGCCACTGCTGCTGGTCATCGTCGGCTACGGTATCGCCTTCTGGATGCTGACCCTGGTGGTGCGCAGCGTTCCCGTGGGTGTCGCCTACGCGGTGTGGGCCGGCATGGGCATCGTGATGGTCAGTGTGGCGGCGCTGTTTATCTATGGGCAAAAGCTCGATGTGCCGGCGATGCTGGGCATGGCGTTAATTGTGCTGGGTGTCGTTGTCATCCAGCTGTTCTCCAAAACCGCCGGGCACTGACACACTCTGTAGGAGCCGGCTTGCCGGCGATGGCGGTGTATCTGATGCACCGCTATCGCCAGCAAGCCGGCTCCTACAGGTCACCTGCAACAGATCCTGAAGATGCCTTGTATACTGCGTCCTCGTCTTGAACACTGAGGTCGCCGAATGCCATCCGTTATTTCCACCGACGCTCTGATTGTCGGCGCTGGTGTCGCCGGCCTCTGGCTGAATGCGCGCCTGCGCCGCCAGGGTTTTTCGACCGTGCTGGTGGAAAGCGCCACCCTCGGTGGCGGGCAGAGCGTGAAGTCCCAGGGCATCATCCACGGCGGCGCCAAGTACGCACTGCATGGCGCGCTGACCGGTGCCTCCGAAGCCATTGCCGATATGCCGCGTCGCTGGCGCGAAGCGCTGGCCGGTGACGGCGAGCTGGACCTGTCCGGCGTGCGCCTGTTGTCCGAAGCCCACTACCTCTGGTCCCCTGGCACGATCGCCGGCAACCTCACCAGCTTCTTCGCCAGCAAAGCCGTGCGCGGCCGCGTCGATCAGGTCAAGGGAGATCAACTGCCACCGGCCCTGCAAGACAAACGTTTCAAAGGCAAAGTCTATCGCCTGGCCGAATTGGTCATCGACGTGCCGAGCCTGATCCAGCGCCTGGCGGATCTTGCAGGTGATGGCCTGCTCGCCGGACAGAAAATCGAACCGTTGCTGGAAGGCGGCGTGCTGGTCGGCCTGAAAGTCGACGAACGCGAGATCCGCGCGCAGCGCATCGTCTTGAGCGCCGGCGCCGGAACAGCTGCGCTGCTCGAAGCATTGGGGTTGAGCCAACCCGCCATGCAACGCCGCCCGTTGCACATGATCATCGCCAAAGGCCCGAGCCTTAAACCTCTCTACGCCCACTGCCTGGGTGGCGGCACCAAACCGCGCATTACCGTGACCACGCATCCGGCTGCCGATGGCCAGTGGGTCTGGTACATGGGCGGCGATATCGCCGAAAGCGAAGGCGTGGCCCGCGAGCCAGCCGAACAGATCGCCACCGCGCAAAAAGAACTCGGCCAGTTGTTGCCCTGGATCGACCTGAGCACGGTGCAATGGGCAACCTTGCGCGTGGATCGTGCCGAACCCTTGCAATCAGGCCTGACCCGCCCCGACAACGCGTTCCTCGCCGAGGAAGGTCGACTGCTGGTCGGCTGGCCTACCAAGCTGGCATTGGCGCCTGACTTTGCCGACCGGGTGATCGACAGCCTTGCCCGAGACGGCATTCAACCGGGTCCGGTATCCGCGCTGCCGCCGCTGCCAAAGCCACCGATGGGCGTTCCGGCCTGGGAGCGACTTCTGCCATGAGCCAAACCACTTTGCTCGACCTGCATCGCCCGCTGGGCAGCACCGGCCTGCTGGTTTCGCCGCTGGGCCTGGGCACGGTGAAACTCGGCCGTGATCAAGGGGTGAAGTATCCCAGTGGCTTCCAGATTCCCGATGACGACGAAGCGCGGATGCTGCTCAAATTGGCCCGCGACCTTGGCATCAATCTGATCGACACGGCCCCCGCCTATGGCCGCAGCGAAGAACGCCTCGGCCCACTCCTGCGCGGTCAGCGTCAGGACTGGGTAATCGTCAGCAAGGTCGGCGAAGAGTTTGCCGACGGGCAATCGCGCCACGACTTCAGCGCTGCGCATACCCGGCTCTCCGTGGAGCGCAGCCTGCAACGTCTGGAAACAGACTTCATCGACCTGGTGCTGGTGCACTCCGATGGCAACGATCTGGCGATCCTCAACGATAGCGAAGTCTACGCAACCCTCGCCGCGCTCAAGGCCGAGGGCAAGATTCGCGGGTTCGGCTTTTCCGGCAAAACCGTCGAGGGTGGCTTGAAGGCTCTGGAACAAGGTGACTGCGCGATGGTCACTTACAATCTGAACGAGCAAACCGAAAAAGCCGTGATTGACTATGCTGCTGCTCACGGCAAAGCCATTCTGGTCAAAAAAGCCCTCGCCAGTGGTCACGTATGCCTGAGTCCCGGGGTGGACCCGGTGCGCGCCAGTTTCGAGTTGTTGTTTGAACATCCGGGGGTGGCCAGTGCTATTGTCGGGACAATCAACCCGCTGCACCTCGCCCATAACGTCGCGACCGTTGCCCAGGTCCTACGCAGCCACTGATGCCGCCCCACGCGGCCTAAAGCAGGAGCCGACATGCCGCGTACGCTCATAAGAAAGAACCCGAGCAACTTCAAGACCCTGCCGTTATTCGTCGAAGCGACTCCCGAAGGCCTGAGTTACCAGAGCGTCGGGAGGCCGCTGAATTTCTCCCAGACCTTGCAACGTCGCCGCCCGGTGACCGTCGCCGACACCGAGCGTTTTGCCCTGGAACTGGCCAACCTCGGAGTGTCGGTGCGCCTCACGCTGCATTGGCAGAATCGAGATTACTGGGTACTGGTGCGTCAACGTCGGCAGGATCGCGGGGACGTGGTGCTCAAGCTGATTTCCGGGTACGTGCCAGCCCACGAGCTGAACCTGCCGCTGCACACGGCGATCCAGGAGATTGCCGAAGAGTGTCTGCTGGAAACCCCGGAAGGCTGGCTCGGCGGGCGCTTCAATGACACCTGGTTGCCAGCGCCCTACTCGTCCGCCCTGCATTACCGCGAAGCCCTGCCGTTTCGCCTGTCACCACTGTCCGGCTCGGCACGGCCGGTGCGTTGCGCCAACCTGCAGCTGATCGAACGACCACGGGCCTATGTGCACTTGCCGACGGCCTCGTTGCAGTTGATTTACGACTTGCGCCTGGAAGTGCCCAAGGAGGCCAAGTCCCTGAGCCTGTTCCACGTCGACGAACGGCTGGAAGGCGATCAACTGGTGGCGCGCCTCGATCGCAAACGTCCCGACCTGTATTTGATGCCTTTACAAGACGGCCACCCGATGGCCGAGCTGTATACCTTGAAGAAGGATCAGCTGTACCCGGCGAGCACGCGCGGGCTGTTTCTGGCCGAGAGTTTTGCCCGGCAGGAAGGCTGGCTGGTACGCGATGAGCGGATTCGCTGGAAGGATTGGGTGAGGCAGCAAGGGTTGAACCCGCCGGACAAAGACAGCGGCCTGGCGCGGTTGCGGGGGAAGGCCAAGCTGCTGCTGAAGAAGATCGTGCCGCGCAAGAAAGTCAGCTCCTGAACCCGTAGGAGCTGACTTGCCAGCTCCTACAAGGGCTGAATCACTCAGACTTGCGGATCTTCTCGACAATCGCGGTCGTGGAACTGTTTTCCACCAGCCCCAGCACTTTCACGGTGCCGCCGTAAGCGGTGACGATGTCCGCGCCGACGACCTGGTCGATCCCGTAATCCCCGCCCTTGACCAGGACGTCCGGCTTGACCTCGCGCAGCAGGTTCTCCGGCGTGCCTTCCGCGAAGCTGATCACCCAGTCCACCGCGCCCAAACCGGCCAGTACCGCCATGCGCCGGTCGACACTGTTGATCGGACGACCCGGCCCTTTCAGGCGGCTCACCGACGCATCGTCGTTGACCGCAACGATCAGACGATCGCCTTGCGCCCTTGCCTGCTCCAGGTAGGTCACGTGGCCGGCATGCAGGATGTCGAAGCAACCGTTGGTGAACACGATCTTCTCGTTGTGCGCACGGGCGTCATCGACGGCCAGCAGCAACTGCTCGAGGCCCAGCACACCACGCTCCGAACCTTCTTCACGCTGGATGGCGCGACGCAGTTCCGGTGCACTGATCGCTGCCGTACCCAGTTTGCCGACCACGATGCCCGCCGCCAGGTTGGCCAGGCCCACCGCATGCGGCAGTTCTTCGCCTGCAGCAATCGCCGCCGCCAGGGTAGAAATCACCGTATCACCGGCACCTGTGACGTCGAACACCTCACGGGCGCGGGCCGGCAGGTGCAAGGCCGGATGATCCGGACGCAACAACGTCATGCCGTGTTCGCCACGGGTCACCAGCAACGCGCCGAGGTCGAGGTCGTGCATCAACTGCGCGCCCTTGCTCACCAGCTCGTGCTCATCGGCGCAACCACCGACGATGGTTTCGAATTCGCTGAGGTTCGGCGTGATCAGGCTCGCACCACGGTAGATCGAAAAATCCTTGCCCTTGGGGTCGGCCAGCACCGGAATGCCACGGGCACGGGCGGCCTGGATCAGCACCTGGTGGTTTTTCAGTGCGCCCTTGCCGTAGTCAGACAAGACCAGCACCTTGATGCCTTCGAGCAGTTCGTCGACTTGCACCGACAACGCCAGCGAGTCGGTGGCGAACGGTTCTTCGAAGTCGATACGCAGCAATTGCTGGTGCCGACTCATGACCCGCAGCTTGACGATGGTTGGCTGGTGCGCGATGCGCTGGAACAGCGCCCGCACGCCTGCACCCTTGAGGCTATTGACCAGACTGTCGGCGGCTTCATCGTCGCCGGTCACGCCGACCAGCGAGGCCGGGGCGCCGAGGGCGGCAATGTTCAACGCAACGTTGGCGGCACCGCCGGGGCGGTCCTCGATGTGCTCGACCTTGACTACCGGTACTGGTGCCTCAGGGGAAATCCGTGAGGTACCACCATGCCAATAACGGTCGAGCATGACATCGCCGACCACCAAGACAGGGGCTTGATCGAATCGCGGCATGGACAACTTCATGGAGCAACCCACATACAAAATGAACAGGGGCGCGATATTAACACAGGGCAGCCGCAGGCTTGTGCGACGGCTGCAACGGATAAATTCGCGAAGAGACTATAGCTGTCGAGAGCAACGAGGCTGCGATCTCTTGAGCTTCTTTAAAAACGAAGTCAAAAGATTGCAGCCTGCGGCAGCTCCTGCAAAAGAGGGTTTCAGGCGATGTCTTCGGCCGGCGCGTCCAGTCCCATTGCGTGCAGGCGCGAGTAATAACCGTTTTGCGCCAGCAATTGAGCGTGGGTGCCGCGCTCGACGATCTGGCCCTGATCCATGACCAGAATCAGGTCGGCTTTTTCGATCGTCGACAGGCGGTGGGCGATGACCAGCGTGGTGCGACCTTTCATGACCTGGTCCAGCGCCGCCTGAATATGGCGCTCGGATTCGGTGTCGAGGGCCGAGGTGGCCTCGTCGAGGATCAGCAATGGCGCGTTTTTCAACAGTGCCCGCGCAATCGCCAGACGCTGACGCTGACCGCCAGAGAGCAACACGCCGTTTTCCCCGACCTGAGTATCCAGGCCTTCTGGCATCTGCGAGATGAAGTCCATCGCATAAGCGTCAGTGGCAGCCTTTTCAATGTCTTCGCGAGGCGCGCCAGCCAGATCGCCATAAGCGATGTTGTTGGCAATACTGTCGTTGAACAGCGTCACATGCTGAGTCACTTGGGCCACGTGCCGGCGCAGGTTACGCAGGCGATAGTCTTCGATCTCAACGTCATCGAGCAGAATTTCGCCGACGTCGTGATGATAGAAACGCGGAATCAGGCTGGCCAGGGTCGACTTGCCGCTACCGGAACGGCCGACCAGTGCAACCATCTGCCCCGGCGCCGCCGTGAAGCTGATGTTTTTGAGCACTTCACGCTCGGTCCCCGGATACGTGAAGCTGAGGTTACGCACCTCCAGATGACCCTGGACCCGATCACGCTCGACCGTGCCGTTGTCGACTTCAGGCTCGACGTCCAGTTGCTCGAAAATGCTTTCGGCACCGGCGACGCCTTTCTGGATGGTCGAACTGACTTCCGACAATTGGCGGATCGGCTTGGGCAACAGGCCGGCGGCGGTAATGTAGGCCACCAGATCACCGGCAGTGGCATCACCGCGCAGGAACAGTACCAGGAACATCAACACGGCCATGGCGGTGTAGATCACCAGCTGCAGCATCGGCGTGTAGACCGCACCGGTCTTGGTCATGCGCAATTGCTTGTCGGTGTTGCCCTGGCTGGCGGCGGCAAAGCGACGCTCTTCGTAGGTCTCGCCGCCGAAGCTGCGCACCACGCGATAGCCCTGAATGGTTTCGGAAGCCACGTGGGTCACATCGCCCATGGCCACCTGGATCTTCTTGCTCTGCTTGCGGAATTTCTTGCTGGTGCTGCTGACCATGATTGCGATCAGCGGCAGGATCGCCAGCATCACCAGGGTCAGTTTCCAGTTCATCCACAGCAGGTAACCGAACAGGAACACCACCGTCAGGCCTTCACGAATCACCACTTTGATGGCATCGGTGGCGGCACCGGTGACCATGGTCACGTTGAAGGTGATGCGCGAAATCAGGTGCCCGGAGTTATGCGTATCGAAGTAGCGATTGGGCAGTACCAGCAGCTTGTTGAACAGCTCGACACGCAGGTCATGGACCAGGCCGAGGGACACTTTGGCCAGATAGTAGTTGCCCAGGAAAGAACCCAGGCCCTGCCACGCGGCAATCAATACGATCAGCAGCGGCACGGCCTGCAACAGCTGCAAATCGCGCAAATAAGGAACAGTGGGGAACAGCACCGCTTCAGGATTGCTCAACCCGTCCACAAAATACTTGAGGATCCCGGCGAGCATTGGCTGAGTCGAGGCGAAAATCACGAAGCCGACAATACTGAGTGCAAACATGCCCCAGTACGGGCGTACATACGACAGCAGGCGCAGGTAAATCTTCAAGCTCGACGGCGCAGGCGAATCAGGGCTAGTCATGAGAACCCGTTGTATGAGAAAAGAGCCCGCGAGTGTAACACAGGCCATTTTAGTCGCTGAGCTGCGGTAACATGGCCGGCTATCCATGCCTTACGGCGTCGAACTCCGGAGTATTGATGCAAGCGCTTGATCACACCCGATACCTCGCCCTGCGCGAGGGAGCACAAGTCCTTGAAGCGGATGGTTCGGGGGACAAGGTTTTGCGACTGACGGACGGCTCGATCCTCAAGCTGTTTCGCCGCAAGCGCCTGCTGACGTCGGCGGCCTGGTATCCGTACGCCCGGCGTTTTGCCGACAATTGCACAGCACTGCGTGAGCGGCAGATTCCCTGCCCGACGATCCGGGACGTCTATCGAATTGCAAGTATCGAGCGCGATGCCGTGCACTACGACCCGCTACCGGGGCAAACCCTGCGCCAACTGCTCGATAACCAGGGCGATGCCGATCCGTTGCGCGGCCAGTTGGGCGTGTTCATGGCCACGCTGCATGAACGGGGGATTTACTTCCGCTCGGCGCACCTGGGCAACATCGTGCTCACGCCGGAACACCAGCTGGGCCTGATCGATATTGCTGATCTACGGGTTTATCGCCGCCCGCTGCGCAAGTCCCTGCGACTGCGCAACTTCAAGCACATGGTGCGTTACCCGCAGGATCGCCAGTGGCTGCTCGACCGCCACGGCGAAGTCTTCATGCACAATTATGGCCGGACCCAGAGCATCTGTACGCCCGAAGAACTGAACAGCGCCCTGCAGAAGTGATTTGAATCGCTTCGCCTCCGGAGAGGAGGCGAAGCGCCGGCTTATGCCAGCGTGGCGCGCTGCGCGTTCAGCGCTCGCCCTAAAACCATTGCCGCAGGCAGCAACACCAGCGGCCACAGTTCGTCAGGGTTGCCGATCAGCAAGCTGCCATCGAAGTTCAGCATAACCAGCGCGCAGGCCAGGTACATGCCCCAAATATCGCGCAGGCGCCAGGCTTGCCAAAGCGTGGCCAGCATCAACCCGATAAACAGCACCAGGCCCACCCCTCCGGTGTACAACCCCAGGGCGACAAAGATGTTGTGCGGATGCTGGATTGGCATCCAGCCATCGAGCACTTGGGCGGTATGGAAGTCGATCCCGCACCCTAGCAACCAGCCGCAGTTGTGCCACTCACCGACCATGATGTTGAAGATTTCGATGCGATAGGAATCGCCTCGGGTCCAGAGCGATTGGTACCAGGCTTCGTTATGCACGACCGCATACAAAACCCCCAGAACGACCAGAGTGATAACCACTGCACTGCCAACCAGCCGCGGCCTGTGGTACAGGCCGTAAAGCAGCCAGATACCCACCAGGAACGCAACGCCGACCAGCGCTGTACGGGTCTGCAGAACAAAGACAACCGCGAAGATCGACAGGACAATGGCCGACCCGGCTTCAACCCATCGACGCGTCCTGAACCAGAATGGCAACGCCAATGCCAGCGAACACAACAACCAGACACTGGCATAGATGACGTTCTGCAGGCGCGATGGCAGCAACGCCACCCGCGTCCCGACGGCATATTCCCCAGTCACCCAGCTATAGAGCGCACAACAGAAGATGTACAACGCGAGGATCCAGAATTGCGCTCGAACAAACCCTGGGCTGCGAAAAAAGTGCGGATCACTGAAAGCACTGACCACCATGATGAACATCATCACGTAGAAGACATGCTTGAAGAACTGCAACTCTCCGGCAATCGTAGCCGGCACCAGAAACCACAGAATGAATGCCAGCCACCCCAGGGCCAGAGGCTGCTTGAACAGCCCCGCACCTCGTTCCTTGATCAGGAACACCAGGCCCGGCAATACCATCAGCCCATAGAACAGATTGTTGGTCCACTTCGAGGACCAGCCGATGACAAAGCTCAACAGGAACAGACAAAGCGCTGTTCCGAAGTAAGCTGAAACGGTGAATTTTCCGCTTTTCATACCGCTAGAAACCATGAAGCACCCAACCCGCCACCAGCCCTACGACAAGTGCCACAACAAGCTTGATTCGGTCGAGACGCTTGCGCCGCTTCTTGTTCACCCGCTCTTCGGGAACGACAACGTGCTCACCGAAGCCCGTGTGCAACACCGCATCGTTTTCCAGGATCAACGCGTAGCGGTTTTTCGCCGCATACAATCGCGACAAGTCTTTTTCACCGGAGAACCCGGAGTACGGCGCATGCAGTAAATAGTCGGCACGACGGCGCAAACCCGGGTTAAAGGAAAAACCCTGCCAGTCAGCCTTCTGCGAGCCGAGCACATAAAAAGGAATGCCGTGGCTGACTTTCCGCTCGCCCAGGAACACATAAGGGCTGTGAACCATCAGATCGTGGTTGAAGCTGCGTAGCCACACTTGCAGGGCCTGCGGGTCTTCTTCCAGCAAGCATTGGGATTCTTCGATAAACCCTTCACGGTAGAAGTCCCAGTCATCTTCGCAATGGAAAATCCACGAGGTCTCGACCTGAGCATAAGCAGCGTCGATGGACTTCAACTGCCCCAGGCGCGGGTTGTTGATGAAAAATTGCGTATGCGCCCGCCAGTGTTCCGGGATACAGGCTTCGACAGCGCTATCGCCGGAATCCTCGGTGATGAACACTTTACGGATGGGAGCCGTGTTGAAGCGGTCAAACGTCTCCAGGGTTCGCTTCAACAGGTCGAAGCGACCGCAACTGGTGATGACGACCGAAATGTCGCTAGTCTCGCTGAACAGCATTTATTTACACCGCACCCTTGGTTGTTGAGTCACCCGGCCTTACAGCCCCAGCGACAAGCGTAATTTTTCTTTCCAGCTCAACGGAACCCGTTCGCGCAGCGGCTCACGCATCGCCTCGACAATCGCATGCCCCACCGCACGGAAGGTGTAACGCTGTTCTACCAGTGCCTGCCCGGCCAATGAAATGGCTTCGGTCAGCTCCGGTGATTCACGTAGTACCGCCAGCTTCTCCTGGAGCTCTTCTCGAGTCCGATACAACACAATGTTCTGCATGTCGACAAAGCCCAGGGCGCGATTTTCGTCTTCTCCCTGGTCGTACGCAAAGAGAACGCAACCGCAGGCCATGGCCTCGAAGTTCTTGATCATGTATTCGCCCATGCCGACGTCGGCACTGACGAAACAACGGATCCGGCTCAACGTTTCGCAGTATTCCTCACCCGACTTGGTGCGGGTGATCAGCAGGTTTTCGACTTCTGCCACCGATTCGAGCATGGCCTTGCGTCCGGCATAAGCCACGCTGTTGAGGCTGCCGACAAAGCCCAACTCGATATCACGCTCGAGCTGGCGGTTCTGCAACAGTGCCTGGTCGTAGCCCTTGGGCACGAAATGGGCATCAAAACCCTCTTCGCGCAAACGCTGGCTGACCATGTACCCGGAGCTGATCACGCGCGCCCAGGGCAATTTACGGTAGTGCGCACTGAACTTGCCGGTGTATTTGCACGGGATGTAATTCTGATACGCATCGTGCTCAAGGATAACCAGATTGGGCAGGGTCTGTATGAACGCAACCTGTCTGATCTCCTTTTTGAAGCGCAGGAAAAAAACGATGCGATCGTAAAGGCTCACGTCGACGTGCTTGCGGAAATAGCCACGCAAGTCGTCCTGCTCCGCACTGGTCAGTTCCCGCTTGTCGCAGTCGCACTGCTCGGCGATCCCGTCATACAGCCGATCGAGGATCGCACGCTGCTCTTTCTGCACCAGAAACAGAACTTTCAATTGGTCTCTCTCTTGCCAGCCAGCTCTTGAACCCAGAACAACTCGTGGCGTCGCACTGTTTTACGGAAGAACTCATTATCCCCGAAAGCCGGCCAACGCCGGGCCGCGAGGCAACGTTGAATCCCTCGGCGAAGCAGACGCTTGAACGGCATCCGGGGTTGAAGGTCGTGCATCATGCCCAACGACATGGCCTTGCGCCACTGCATTTCAGACGACAGGCAAGGTGTCCACGGCCGCAGCGGTGCGTTTGCGCCGATTTGCGGAGGCAGTGCCACACCCGTGCCGGCCTCGCCCATCGGCCAGCGATCGTTGTCGTGTAAATGGTTGGCGTAATGCAACAGCGTTTCCGGCTGCCAGACGGTGCCGTTCAATGCCTGCATCACCGCTTGCTGGGAGCATAGATGGTCTGGATGCGGATCAAAGGTCGGATGTGGCAAAACAATGACCTGAGGCTGGATTCGCTCGATTAATTCACTCAAGTCGGCCAGCAAGTTGTTCCAGGACGGTACGCCGTCGGCATCGCTGGCCAGGGAAAATGGATTGAAGCGGCGGAAGTAACGGGTGTCGCCAAGCTGCGCTTCACGGGAGGCCACAGGTTCCTTCGGCGCGCTCTGCATGGCGGGCAGTTGCAGGCAGAAATACCCCAACTGGATGCAACGTGCCTGGGGCACGCCACCCCACAACGGCACGCTGACACTGTCCCAGGCCCGCAGCGAACCTTTCAGGCGTGACGCTTCAACACCGTCGAGGCCCATCTGTTGATAATGCTCGGCTTCGATCTCGCCGGCGGTCAGGGTCACGATCCAGCTTTCGCTGGCGCGACTGTACAAACCGAAGGCAGCCAGTTCCGCGTCATCGGCGTGGGGCGCGATGACCATCACCCGTTGACGACTGTAATCCGGATGTTCGAACGCCCACAGCACCGGCTCGCCGAGCAGGCGGCAGAAGCGACCGCGCAAGCGCAGTTCGCCTTTGGACAGCACCTGCGCCTGGCCACTGAGGTTGAGGTAACGCAAGCCGTCTACGCCGCGCTCGAAGGTCTGCCGGTCCGGGTTGTCACCGCCGGTCAACTCGACCACCGGATCAAGGAAACGCCCCAGCCAGGTGCTTTTGATCCGCAACGCCAACACCAGCGTCGCGTCTTCGACCAGCATGACGCCATCGTCCAGCCGCAGGCGTTCGCCGTTCAAGTGCACCTTCGGTTGCGGCGTGTACGGCGGGAAGCTGTATTGGTAATCGTCTTTGGGCGAATAGAACAAATGGTCGGCGAACCAGGCCTCATGGGCGATCCAGCCCAGGACTGCGAGCACCAGTGGCAGCCACCAGGCCACCAGCAGGCCCAGAACAATCAACAATCCCAGCGCGACCAGCAAGCCGATGCGCTTGTTGCGCCGGTGGCGCTTGAGCAGTTGTTGTTTGCGGCTCATGGGTTGGCTCATACGGTGAAGACCGGCACAGGGTTGCACCAGCGATCCTTATATTCCCGGTCGGCGCGGCCGAAGGAAAAGCGCAAGGGCTTGTCCAGCGCCCGGGCGTGTTCCCAAGCACTTTGGGTGTTGAGGAAGCTCAACACGCTGCCAGGGCTGAACGCCCGGGTTTCAGGGTCAACGCCGCCATTGATGTATTCGACACTGATCCACTGAGGCGTTACGACGCGGTACACCAGTTGGATGGCAATCGGGGCATCGTTGAGGAAAATCACCGAGCCGATCAACAACTCGCGCAACAGCTCGATGACCTCTGCCATGCGCTCGGCGCCGGTCGCTGGAAAGCCCCAGCGGCGCTGAAACAGGTCGCAGTAAATGGCGGCCAGCTCGCTGCTGGAAAACTCCGAAACCGGTCGAACCACACCACCCGCCTCTTCCAGCAAGCGGAGTTCACGGCGCTGGTTATAGCGAAACTTTTTCGACAACTCTTCAGGCGTGCGGGCCATCGCCAGCTGTTCGGCCTGTAGCTTGATGCCCGTGAAACGGCTTTCGTTCAGGGCCGACAGGTAACGCCCGCGATGGCGCAGAGGTGCCTGGGCATCGGCGGCGGCCGGCAGGATGATCTCGGCATTGCCAAGGTCGAACAGGCCTTTTTTGCCGCTGCGCTTGAGCACATCCTTGGACAGGGCGAGATCGCGTCCCCAGGTCGGGATCGCAGCTTTGACTTCGCCCTCATGCTCCCAGGCCAAGTAACGCACCGGAATATCGGCCAACTGCGCCAGCCGCTCAACCACCATCGGGTGGGTCGCGACGCTGCCGCCGTAACGCTGCCAGGCCTCGGCATATATCGAGGCATCGGCTACCGACCAGCCACGTTCGCGCCAGCCTTGAAATCTGTTGAGCATCAGCCCCTCGGTGCCAGTTCGATAACGTGTGGCAATTGCCAGAAAGCATCCTGCACCGCGCGGTCGGAGAAGCGTTCACGCAAGCGGTCCAGCATCAGCTCGGCGCACTGATGACGCTGTTGATCGTCCATCACGGCCAAGTGTTGCAGCCCTTGCGCCAGATGTTCGGCATCGCCCAGCGGGAACAAAATACCTACGCCTTCGACCACTTCCCTGGCCCCGCCACATGCAGTGGCAAGCAAGGGTACACCAGCCGCCATGGCTTCGAGCAGCACCATGCCGAAGGGTTCGTGATCGGAACTCAAGGCAAAGACATCGAAGGCACGAAAATAACGTCGGGCCTCGGGTACCTGACCGAGGAACAGCACGCGATCGCCGACCCCCAATTCGCGCGCCTGCGCCTTGAGGTCGTCTTCCAGTCGCCCGCTGCCAAGAATCACCAGCTGACTGTTGGCGGGCAGGCCCGGCAGCGCGGCGGCGAAGCCATCAAGCAACGTGGCCTGATCCTTGTCCGGGTGCAACCGCCCGACGTTTCCGACAATCCAGGCATCCGCCGACAGCCCGAGAATCTCCCGCGCCTCGCGTGCCGACACCTGGCTGGCCTGCAAGGCCGGCACATCGATGCGGTTATAAAGTGTCTGGATTCGCGCCGCCGGCCACTTCGGCAGGCAACGTCGCATGTCATCGCGCACGGCGTCGGAAACCCCGAGCAGACTCAGGCGTTTGCGGAAAATATGAGCGAACAGCTTGCGAGTGCCGCGCTTGTAATCGTCAAACGCGTGGTGCACGCCAATTACCGGCAACGAAGTGCCCAGCAAGGCGATGTAGATGGGTTTGAAGCGGTGGGCAATGCAGAAACTGAAATTGCGCGAAGCGGCGATCTTGCGCAGATCGCCGATGGCGCCCAGCTTCAGGCCACGAATGGCCTTGGAGCTGTATTCCATGAACAACACTTCGTCGGAGGCGCATCCGGCGGCGACTTCAGCGTCTGCGACCCCGGTGAGAAACACCGTGGTCACCCGATAACCGGTCCCCGCGAACAGGCTGGCGTACTGCCGGGCGCAGTCCAGAAACGGCCCGTCATAGCCGTGGCAGAACTGCAACACATGGCGTTCAGCCGAGCGTGTCATATGCGTTCGCGCCCTCTTTGACCACCAGGATGTCTTCCATGATCAGATACTGTAGATCGGAACCGAAGAACATGTTCAAGGCGTCCGTCGGCGAGCAGATCATCGGCTCGCCACGACGGTTGAGCGAAGTGTTCAGCGACACACCGTTGCCGGTCAGCACTTCCAGCGCCTTCATCATGTCGTAGTAGCGCGGGTTGTATTCGCGCTTGAGCACCTGGGCACGGGAGGTGCCGTCCTCATGGACGACTTCCGGCACGCGGGTTTTCCACTCTTCAGCCACTTCGAAGGTGAAGGTCATGAACGGTGCCGGGTGATCGATCTTGATCATCTGTGGCGCGACGGTGTCGAGCATCGACGGGCAGAAAGGCCTCCAGCGCTCGCGGAACTTGATCTGATGGTTGATGCGATCTGCCACGCCCGGCACGCTCGGGCAACCGATGATCGAACGACCGCCGAGTGCACGCGGACCAAACTCCATGCGACCCTGGAACCAGGCCACCGGGTTGCCGTCGACCATGATCTTGGCAATCTGCTCCGGCATGTTGTCGAGCTTGCGCCACGCAGGCTTGTTCTCATGACGGGCACAAGCGGCGATCACGTCTTCATTGCTGTACGACGGGCCGAGGTAGACGTGTTCCATCTTCTCGACCGGTACGCCACGGGCGTGGGACACATACGCCGCGGCGCCGACGGCGGTGCCGGCATCGCCGGACGCAGGCTGTACGAACAGCTCTTTAATGTCGTCGCGGGCGATGATTTTCTGGTTCAGCTTGACGTTCAACGCACAGCCGCCAGCGAAGGCCAGCTTGCCGGTTTCCTTGAGCACGTCGCCCAGGTAGTGGTCGATCATTTGCAGCGCCAGTTTCTCGAACAGCGCCTGCATGCTCGCGGCATAGTGGATGTACGGCTCGTCGGCGATGTCGCCTTCGCGCTTCGGACCCAGCCACTCGATCAGCTTCGGCGAGAAGTAGAAACCCTTGCCCTTCTCTTTATAGCGACGCAGGCCGATGACGTTGGCGTAATCGGTGTTGATCACCAGTTCGCCGTTTTCGAAAGAGGCCAGGCGCGAGAAATCGTATTTGCTGGCGTCGCCGTAAGGCGCCATGCCCATGACCTTGAACTCGCCGTCGAGCATCTCGAAACCGAGAAACTCGGTGATCGCGCCGTAAAGGCCGCCGAGGGAGTCAGGATCGAAGAATTCCTTGATCTTGTGGATCTTGCCGTTTTCGCCGTAACCGAAGAAGGTCGTGGCGTACTCGCCCTTGCCGTCGATGCCCAGGATCGCGGTTTTTTCTTTGAAACCGGAGCAGTGGTAGGCGCTGGAGGCGTGGGCCAGGTGGTGCTCGACCGGCTCGATCTTGATTTTCTTCGGATCGAAACCCAGTTGCTCGAGGCACCAGACAATCTTGTTGCGATAGCGCTTGTAGCGACGGTTGCCCATCAGGATCGCGTCGAGGGCGCGGTCCGGGGCGTACCAGTAACGCTTGGCGTAGTGCCAGCGAGCCTTGCCGAACAGGCTGATCGGTGCGAATGGAATCGCTACCACGTCAACGTCGGAAGGTTTGATGCCGGCCTGTTCCAGGCAGAACTTCGCCGATTCATAAGGCATGCGGTTCTTTGCATGTTTATCGCGCACGAAGCGCTCTTCTTCAGCCGCCGCGACCAGCTTGCCGTCGATGTACAGGGCTGCGGAAGGATCATGGCTAAGGGCGCCGGACAGGCCAAGAATCGTCAATGCCACAGGGGTCTAGCCTCTTTAGTCTGCGTGCAGGCGCAGTGCGCCTCAAAAATTTATGTGCCCTCGCAAGGGGCGAGAGACAGCTAAAGGGCGGGATTATAGCGTAAAAGCAGCGGCAAGCCTCTAGCGGCAAGCGGCAAGCTCTTTCGACCCCTGTTTAACCTCGCGCCGGTCGCCAGTAGATCTGGATATTGCCGTCCACACCCTGCCGGTAAATCGTGTAGGGCAAGGCAACGGTATCCAGTGCGCAAGACAGGGTCAGGTCCAGCAGAACGAGCGGTACGAGGATTCCGGTGGGATCAGGTGGTGCGTTCAAGATGCAAAAATCATAAGCGAGGCCGCTATAGACCCGCGGGATGGACTGGCAATAGGTTTTTTGCTTTCGCAGCCCTTGAGCGGCGTCGGCGTCATCCTGAAGTACCGTCGAGATGCTCCCACACCCCGCCAACGCCAGCGAAATCGCGCCTGATGCAGCTGCCATTTTTATCGTCAAAATCTGCCCTCCGTGAACGTCAGGGCAAACTAGCATCGCGCTCATTCAGGCCACAGTTCATGGCTTCCCAAGATTATGTAGGACGTATCTTAAGAAACTGTCCCCATTCTTGATTGACTGCTCTGGGCTCATCGCGGGCAAGCCCGCGATAGGACCGAAGGTCCGATTTAGTCTGCGCCAGAAACATCCTTGGGCAAACGCTGATCGATGACTCGGTAAAGCGCACTACTCTGCGGCCAATTACGCATGAACCGCGCGCGATCCCGCGCATACGCCGGTGCAAAACTGGCGAGCGAGGCGTGCTGGCACATCGAATCGAGATCGATCAACGCCCAGCGATCCTGCTGCCAGAACAGGTTGTGGCCCTTGAAGTCACCATGGCTGATGCGCTCACGGATCAATTCGGCAAACAGATGATCCAGCGCCGCCAGCTCGGACTTCGGTGCATCACCGCTGTCCACGTAGGGCGCAAAGCGCTCGATGATGTCCGGTCCCGGCAGATGCTCGGTGATGAGATAGGCGCGACCGCGCAGCCAGAGAAACCGTTTCTCCAGAAGCGCCAGCGGCTTGGGCGTGGCGATGCCGAGGAACGCCAGGCGATTGCCTTCACGCCAGGAATGCCAGGCCCGGCTCGGGCGCCAGAAGCGCTTGAGCCAGTGCGCGAACCCCTTGATGTTGTAGCGCTTGATCACCAGCGTGCGGCCATCAACCTCGACCTTGCCGACGCTCGCCGCGCCACCGGTCTTGTACAGATGCCCCTGGTCAAGCAAGTCATCGGCTCGCTCCAACACCGGCAGCATGGCCGCTTCTTCCTCGCGGTGAATCGCACGCAAGCCGAACGCCCCGCGCTGCACGCTGAACAGCGTGCAATCACGGCCGACCTTGTTCAGAAAATCCCTGAGACGCCAGCTGCGGACCTTGTCGATCTGCTTCTGCAGCGCTTCCATGGGCAAGGCATGCTCGCCATTGCTCAGCAGGTAGTACACCAGCAACTCTTCGGTAAACGGCTGCAGGGATTGCGGCAACTGGGCGAAAAACACCCCGAGATTTTCCAGGACTTTCTGCCGCGACAACGGCTGGCCTGGAGTTTCGCTGCAGATTCCGGCGCCGTCGATCAAATACAGCCGACGGCCCTGACGCAACAGGTTGTCCAGGTGCAGGTCTTCCTGCCACAAGCCTTTGCGGTGCATTTGGCCAATGGCACCCAAGGCCTCGGCCAAAACCGCTGATTGCTCGTCGGCCAGCACGGGCAAGTGTTCAACCTGCTGCCATGCATCGCCGAGGCTTTCAGCGCCTTCCAGAAACTCGAACAACAGCCAGCCGCCCTCGCCGTCCTTGAGGCCATCGGCCAACAGCAGCGGCGTGGTCAAGCCTTGAGCAGCGAGCAAGCGCACGCCGTCCAGCTCACGTTGAAAATGCCGCGCAGCCTTGCTGCCAACCAGCAATTTTGCCAGCACCGGCCGGCCACGCCAGACACCCGCACCGACGTAGCGCTGCCCCGGCAACACCCGTAGCAGGCTGAGTAATTGCAGATCGGCCGGCCCGGCAGCATCGGCCAGGGAAAGGCTTAATGGCAACGCCGGACTGCGACCAGCGTTTTTCAGTTCAGACAAGCGCATCAGCCTTTCCCCTTATGGCTACGCCGGGCAATCAAGCGTGTCAGCCAACTGTCGATCAGCGAACTGTCCTGTGCCTGATCCAGATACGCGGCCAACAGCACCCGCAACTGCGCTTCGCTCCACTCGGGCGCGCGACGCAGCAACGGTTCCAGATCCTTGACCCGGTCACGTTGGCCGAACAACAGCGGCCGGGTCTTTTCCAGGTCGATCAACTGCGCCTGATAACCGTCGCCGGTGGCGCGCAGGAAAATGTGTTTGGGATAAAAGCAGCCGTGCACCTGACGCATGCCATGAAGGCGCTGCGCCAGATGTCCGCAGGCCTGCAGAATGGCCACATGCTGCGCCTCGCCGAGGTCCGACCAGCGCCGCAGCAGCGAATCCAGGTCATCCCAACCGTCCAGCGCCCGGGTCAGCAGCACGGCGCGGACTTCGCCATCAACCTTGCGCTCGCCGAAGAACGCGGCTTTCAGCGCTGGAATTCCGAGCTGCTCATAGCGGCTGATGTTGCGAAACTCACGGGCAAAACTCGGCTCGCCGAATGGCGCGTGCAAAGTGCGCATCTGGTAGTTGCTCTGGCGCTTGAGATAGAAGCCATGACCTTCCAGATCCAGTCGAAACACGCTGCTCCAGCCACCGCGAACGGTGTTGGGTTCGTCCACGGCATCGAGCTGCCGGGACCACAGCGCATCGAACGTGCCGAGGCCATGGCGCTCAAGCAGCGCACGGTCTTCAGCGGCCAGAAAATCAGTCATTCGCGTCCCTCGAAAAATCTAACCACGTGCCGAATCCGTTTTTTATCGGCGGCATTGAGCCGCGCCCGTTGCCGGTATTGCAGGTAAAAACGCAGGCGCTGGGTCGCCGACAGCTGGTATTTGGCGACTTTGTCCAGGCACGCCAGGTCCTTGGTGATGCGGTACTTGAGCCAGAAACCGCTCCAGAAATCACCATTGGGACAGTCGATCAGAAATAGCCGGGGCTGATCGTCGACCAGCAGGTTGCGCCACTTCAAATCGTTGTGGGTAAAACGGTGCTCGTGCATGGTCCGGGTGTAGCTGGCCAGTTGGCGGCTGACGTTATCGACCCACGCGCGATCCGCGAGCTTGGGGTCGTGTCGCTCGGCCAGGGCCGACAAATCTTCGGTATTCGGCAGCTCACGAGTGATCATCGCCCCGCGATCATAAGCCATGCCGCGACGCTCCAACCCCCAGGCCACCACTTCGGCGGTGGGAATCCCCCACTTGGCGAAGCGCTTGAGGTTCTGCCACTCCATTTTCACCCGAGGCTTGCCCAGGTAACGGCGCAAGCCCTTGCCTGCACCCACATAGCGCTTGACGTAATAGTTGACGCCCTTGCGCTGGACGCGGATGACTTCGGACAGCGGGTCACGGGTCAAGCGCTCGCCTTGAAGCGCAAACACCGCTTCGAGGCTGCCAAAGTCTTCCGCCAGATCGCTGTACTCAGGTTCAAGTGTCCAACCCGCCATCAGAGCGCATCCCCGTATCGCTGTTTGCGGTCGTAGAGTTTGTTGGCCTTGCCTTCGAGCCAGCTCAGCAGCCCGGCTTCCTCGCTGAGGATTTGCCGCAGCGGTTGCTGGAAATAACCCTTGAGGAAGCGCAGTTTGTCGCGTCGGGTCAGGCCGATATCCAGGGCGGAAAAGTACAGCGCCGCCAGATCCTTGTTGCGCCAGCGCGCGGTGATCTTCGGGCGGGTCTGGGCGCGGTGCAAGTCGATCACCGACAATTTGAAGTCATCGGCCGTCACCGGTTTGTCGGTGTGCAGCAGGAAGTGGCAGATGTAGCAGTCGCGGTGGTTGACCCCGGCGCGGTGCATCATGCCGGTCATGCGCGCCACTTCTGCGATCAGGGCGCGCTTTAGCTTCCGCTCTGGCGGCTGCTTGATCCAGTTGATGCTGAAATCTTCGAGACTGACCGTCGGCGCCAGCTCTTCGGTGACGATGAAGGAGTGCTGATCCGCCGGGTTGCTGCCCTTCTCACCGTAAGCGACGGCCGTCATGGTCGGCACGCCGACTTCCTGCAAGCGCTGGATCGCTTTCCACTCTTGCCCCGCACCGAGTACCGGCAATTTGGCGGTGAGCAGGTTCTTGAAGATCTCGCCCCAGCCAATGCCACGGTGGATCTTCACAAAAAACCCGTTGCCGTTCACCTCGGTGCGCAGGGTCCGGCGCGCTTCAAGCTCGCGGTACACTTCGCCCTGCAAGCCCTCGACTTCGGCGAACGGATCGCGTCCGGCCCAAAGGCTTTTGAACGGTTCAGCCAGCATCAACTTCATTTAGCGTGCTCCGCCAGAATCACATCGGCCGCGTGCTGCGGCATGCTGTAGAGGTCGGCCGTCTCCGCGAAGGCCAGACCGTTGCGGCTCCAGGCCGCCCGTGCTTGAGCGTCGTTCAGCATTCCGGTCAGGTACTGCGTCAGTTGCGCCTGCTCGAAGGGTTCGTCCAGCACCAGGCCGGCATCGGCCTCGGCAATGTAATGGGCGTAACCGCACACCGCACTGACCAGCACCGGCAACCCGGCGACCAGCGCTTCAAGCAGCACGGTACCGGTGTTTTCGTTGTAGGCCGGGTGGATCAACAGATCGGCACCCAGCAGGAAACGCGGGATATCGCTGCGGCCCTTGAGGAACGTCACGTTATCGCCAAGCCCCAGCGTCGCGCTCTGCATCTGGAATAATTTGGGGTCGTCCTGGCCGATTACAAACAGCCGCGTGCGTTTCTTCAGATCAGCGGGCAATGCCGCCAGCGCCTTGAGGCTGCGATCCACGCCTTTGGTCTTGAACCCGGAGCCGATCTGCACCAGCAGCAGCTCATCGTCCTTGAGGTTGAATTCGGCTCGGAACCCGGCACGAATGTCGTCGGCATCGGCCGGGCGGCGGCGATCCTGAGCGATGCCCGGCGGCAGCAGATGGAAGCGTTCCAGCGGCGTGTCGTAATGCTTGATGAACAGCGGCTGCTGGACTTCGGAGATCATCAACACTTCAGTCTTCGCGTCTTTGGCGAACACCGCGCGCTCGTATTCGGCGAAGTGGCGATAGCGGCCCCAGCGGCGATACAGCGAGTTGCGCAGGTTCTGTGCCTTGTCCTCGAAGCAGCCGTCGGCAGCGTAATAGACGTCCAGCCCCGGCATTTTGTTGAAGCCGATCAGACGATCCACCGGGCGCCTGGCCAGGTCCGCTTCCATCCACTCGCTGAGCTTTTCATTGCGACGATGGTTGAAGAACGCCTTGACCGGCGCCACCAGCACTTCAAACCCCGGTGGCACGTCGCCTTCCCAGATCAACGTGTAGACGCGGATCTGGTGACCGCGCTTCTGGCACTCCAGGGCAATGCGCATGAAATCGCGCTGCAAGCCACCGAAGGGAAAGTACTTGTACAGGACAAATGCCAATTGCATCAGCGCAGCTCCTCAGCCAGTAACAACGTGCTCAGTCGGCTGGCGACACGCTCGGGATTCAGGCGCGTGAAGCACAACGGCCACTCGCGTTTCAGGTCGAACTGACGGGCGTCTTCGGCCGTCGGTTGGTAGGTGCATTTCTTTTGCAGGCACGGTGCGCAAGGGAAATCGCTGGCCAGGTGAATCTGTGATTTGCCGTAGGCGCCGGTCAGACCCGGGTTGGTCGGGCCGAACAGCGACAGCGTCGGCACGTCCAGTGCGGCGGCCAAATGACCGAGACCGGTGTCCACCGCCACGCACGCCTGTGCACCCGCCAGCACCTTGCCGACCCCGGCCAGGTTCAGTTTCGGCAGTACTTCGGCGTGCTTGAAACCGGCAGCGATGCGCTCGGCGCGAGCCTTTTCCAGCGCATTGCCCCACGGCAGTTTCACCCCGACGCCGAGATAACCGACCCGCTCGGTCAGCTCGCGCCAATAGGCTTCAGGCCAGTGCTTGGTGTCCCAGGTGGTGCCGTGCAGGAACAGCACGTAAGGATTCTTGCGCGGCAATTCCACCAGGCGCTCGATGTTCAAGCCATAGTCGCCCAAGCCTTTTGGCAAGTCGTAACCCAGGGCGATGGCGAACAATTGACGCACTCGCTCTACCGCGTGCTGGCCACGGGCAACCGCCAGACGTCGATTGTAGAAACGGGCAGCGATCGGCTCGCGCGCCGACGCCTTATCGAGACCAGCGACCGGGGCTTTGACGTAGCGAGTCAACCACGCGCTTTTCAGCAGGCCCTGGGCATCGATGACCAGATCGTATTTCGTGGCGCGAAGGCTTTGCTTGAAGCGCTTCCACTCGCCGCTCTTGATGGTTTGCCAGAGGTTCTTGCGCCAGCGACGGATCGCCACCGGAATCACCTTGCCCACCGCCGGATGCCAGGTCGGGATCTCGGCGAAGCCTTCTTCCACCACCCAGTCGAACGTGATGCCGGGGATCGCCCGCGCCGCGTCGGTCAGCGCCGGCAACGCATGAATCACGTCGCCCAGCGATGAAGTCTTGATCAGCAGTACCCGCAAACTATTTGACCTCGACCGCTGTGCCCTGCAAACGCTGCAGAGCTTCGTTCACCGCTTGCGGCATAAGTTGGCGCAGGCAGTTGTAATGGCCGAAACGGCAGGTGCGATCGAAGCAGGGGCTGCACTCGATGCCCAGGCGCACGATCTCGACATGCTCGGCCAGCGGTGGCGTGAAACCCGGCGATGTGGAACCGTAGACCGCCACCAACGGACGATTCAACGCGGCAGCAACGTGCATCAGCCCGGAATCGTTGGACACCACCGAATCGGCGCAGGAGAGCAGGTCGATGGCCTCGGCCAGCGAAGTGCCGCCGCTGAGGTTCACCGACTCTTCGCGCAAGCCGGGAATCAACCGGGAACGGATGTCTTCACCGACGGCGTGATCGTTTTTCGAGCCGAACAGCCAGACTTGCCAACCGTCACGGATCTTCGCTTCGGCAACCTTGGCGTAATGCTCGGACGGCCAGCGCTTGGATTCGCCGAACTCTGCACCGGGGCACAGCGCCAACACCGGGCGATCGAGGGTCAGGCCGAACTTGGCCAGCGCCGCCTCGCGAGTGACCGGGTCGATCTGCAGGCTTGGCCGTGGATACGGTTTTGGCAGTTCAACACCCGGCTCGAAGGCCAGCGCCATGAAGCGCTCGATCATCAGCGGGTAACGATCCTTGTCCAGCGTGCGCACATCGTTGAGCAGGCCATAACGGAACTCGCCACGCCAGCCGGTGCGCTTGGGGATGCCGGCAAAGAACGGCACCAGCGCCGACTTCAGGGAATTGGGTAACAGGATCGCCTGGTCGTATTGCCCGGCCAGGGATTTGCCGATGCGCCGACGGGTCGCCAGCTCCAGTGCGCCGTGGCCGAGCGGGAAGCTCAAGGCCTGGCGAACTTCGGGCATGCGCTCAAGAATCGGCCGGCTCCACTCGGGGGCCAGCACGTCGATTTCGCACTGTGGGTGGCGCTGCTTGAGACACTGAAACAGTGTCTGCGCCATCACCATGTCACCGACCCAACTGGGCCCAACGATCAGAATTTTCATGTGGTTTCCATAAACGAACCGGGGAGGCCTACGCCTCCCCGCCTCGTGAATCCAGCACCCGCAGCCTTGGCTGGCAGGTCATTTGGACGAGCGGGTTGAGGCTCGTCGGATCAATTTCATACACATCCATTTCAGTCAGCATAGAACTTTGTGGCAAGGGAGCTTGCTCCCGCCGGGCTGCGCAGCAGTCCCAAAACCTGCCACCGCATGTTCATCTGACAGACCGCACAAGCTGATTTGGGAGCGCTTCGCACTCCAGCGGGAGCAAGCTCCCTCGCCACAAAGGCTCGCTCCTACGGGGGATATTGGCGCACCAAAAATCCCGTTTCAGCTTAGCCCCAGCTCACGCCAGATCCGCATGACCTGTCGCCGTTCGTCCGCGAACTGATCGCCCGGTATCACTCCGGGATCCTTCTGCAAGGCCTGCCGGTGGGCGGCGGAGCGGTAAGCTTTATAGGCTTCACGCAACAGACTGGCATCTTCGACGGGCATCAGCCCTTCGTGTTCCAGCTCTTCCAGAATGCGGATGTTATCGGTCCAGCGCAGCAATGGCGGGTGCGTTTGCGACCACGCCAGGGCCGCGTATTGCACCATAAATTCAATATCGACGATACCTCCGGCGTCCTGCTTGAGGTCGAAGGGCGCCGCGGGCTCGAAGGCATTTGCCCCGGTACCGGCCGCGGTGCTCTTGGTGCCGAGGTTATCGCGCATCTTGGCGCGCATCTCGCTGACCTCCTGGCGCAGGGTCGGCAAGTCACGCGGTTTGCCCAGTATCGCGGCACGGACTTTTTCGAAAGCCTGGCCGACATCCTGACTGCCCACCAACACCCGCGCCCGCACCAGTGCTTGATGCTCCCACGTCCAGGCTTCATTTTCCTGATAACGGGAAAACGCCCCCAGTGAACTGACCAAAAGCCCCGACGCACCGGACGGTCGCAGGCGCATATCCACTTCGTACAGCTGCCCGGAGTTGGTCTGGGCCGTGAGCAAGTGGATGATCCGCTGCCCAAGCCGGGTGAAAAACTGTGCGCCATCGATCGGCTTCGGTCCGTCGGTTTCTGCCTGCGGATCACCGTCGTGGATGAACACCAGATCGAGGTCCGAACCATGCCCGAGTTCCAGGCCGCCGACTTTCCCATAACCGACAATGATGAAGCCGGGATCGCATAGAGAGCCATCGGTACGCAACGGCGTGCCGTACTTGGCCACCGTTTGCCGCCAGGCCAGCGCCAATACCTGCTCAAGGATCGCTTCGGCGAGCCAGGTCAGATAATCACTGACCTTCATCAGCGGCAGGCTGCCGGCGATTTCCGATGCGGCGACGCGCAAGCGGTGCGCCAGTTTGAAATGGCGCAGGGCTTCCATCTGCTGCTCGAGATCGTCCTCGGGAATCCGCGTAAGGCGCTCACGCAATTCAGCGGCCAGCTCCGGAGCCAACGGCGGCTTGAATAGTCGGCCTTCGTTGAGCAATTCATCGAGCAACAACGGGAAACGCGTAATCTGTTCAGCGATCCACGGGCTCGCGGCGCACAAGGTCAGCAGGCGGCGCAATGCCCCGGGGTTTTCGGTCAACAACACCAGATAGGCAGAACGGCGCGCCACGGCTTCCACCAAGGGCAACACACGCTCCAGCACCAGATCCGGGTTGGCGTGCTCCACAGCCTGGGCCAGCAGACGCGGAATAAAGGCATCCAGTCGCTCGCGCCCCAGACGCTGCATGGCGCGCAACTGCGGACTGCTGCGCAGGCCGGCCAACGCCCTCAACGCTTTGGGCGCATCGGCGAAACCGCCCTCTTCCAACTGACGGCACGCGGCTTCTTCATCCTGGGCTTCTTCCCACAGCGGCAGCCATTCACCACCGACCACCACTTCACTTTCGCTGCCTTCTTCCTCGTCAGGGTCCGCGATGACCTGACCGAAGTGCCACGCCACACGACCTCGCCAGTACATCAACTGCTCATGGAACGACGCCCAATCGGCAAAGCCCAACATAAAGGCAATGCGTGCCTGATCCTGAGCGCTATCCGGCAGCATCTGGGTCTGGCGGTCGGCGACCGCCTGGATCGCATGTTCGGTGTAACGCAGGAATTCGTAGCCTTCGCGCAGCTCGCTGATCACCGCAGGCGGCAGATAGCCCTGCCCTTCCAGAGTGCTCAGTACTTTTAATAGAGGACGCTGTTGCAAACTGAGGTCGCGACCACCGTGGATGAGCTGGAACGCCTGGGCGATGAACTCCACTTCACGGATGCCACCGGAACCGAGCTTGATATTGTCGGCCATGCCCTTGCGCCGCACTTCCTGCTGGATCAGCTGCTTCATGGTGCGTAGCGCTTCGATGGCGGAGAAATCCAGGTAGCGCCGGTACACGAAGGGTCGCAGCATCTCTTGCAGTTGCGCGCCGGCGACTTGATCGCCCGCCACCACACGCGACTTGATCATGGCGTAGCGTTCCCAGTCGCGGCCCTGATCCTGGTAATACTGTTCCAGCGCATTGAAGCTCAGCACCAGCGCACCGGCCGAGCCGTAAGGACGCAAACGCATGTCGACACGGAACACGAAACCGTCGACGGTCATCGGGTCCAGCGCCTTGATCAGACGCTGCCCGAGCCGGATGAAAAATTCCTGGTTATCCAGCGGACGTTTCACGCCGACGGTTTCGCCGCCTTCGGGGTAAGCGAATATCAGGTCAATGTCGGACGACAGGTTCAATTCCACCGCACCGAGCTTGCCCATGCCCAGCACCACCATCTGCTGCGGCTCGCCGCTGCGGCGGCCGGTGGGCACGCCGAACTGCTGGCAATGGCGCGTGTACAGCCATTGATAGGCCTGGTCGATGCTGGCGTCGGCCATGTCCGACAGATCGCGGCAGGTCTGGACCAGATCGGCCTGGCGGGTCAGGTCGCGCCAGATAATCCGCACCTGATGACGCGCCCGTTGGCGGCGCAAGGCGCGGGCCAGTTGATCATCGGTTTCTGCCGATGCCGCGGCGGCGGCAATCTGCGCGCACATCTCACCGACGGCGAAGCGGCGGTCCAGTTCGCCGGACTGCGCCAGCTCCAGCAACATCAAAGGGTCACGCACGCTCTGTTCAATGACAAAGTCGCTGGCGGCGGTCACTCGGGCAAATTGAGCCCAGCGCTCAGGGGTCCAGGTGGACAACCCATGATCGTCATCCAGGGCATCGACCGCCGCCCGGAACGACTGCTCGGCGCGGGTGACAAGCGGCAATAGAATGGCGGGCAGTTCGGCAAGCGAAGGGAGGCTCATGGTCTATCCTTGATCGGCGTGTATCGGGCTGCATGTAGTGAATTTTCATATTGCACTACCTGAAGGACTGTCGAACAAAAGTTAGAAATAGCTGAAATTTCTTTATTTTTGGCAGCCAGCATCAAGCTTTCACCTTTTCTGGTTGGTAAAAGACCAACCTTAACGATTATTCTCACAACGCAGCCGGGGGCCACAAGCCGCTCATCTGTAGTTTTACTACTCGTATATACATTAGGAAGGCTGAAATGCCGGATGATTTGTAGTAAAACTACACACCGCCGGAACAACCTATCGGCAATCCAAGAATTCATAACGTCTGCCCACAAGGCCAGTCGCTAACTCAGGCAACCGATTCTGGTAGCCTTTCCGCCCTGGAGCAAGCCATGCAAGACCTCGATCCCGTCGAAACCCAGGAATGGCTGGACGCCCTGGAATCGGTTCTCGACAAAGAAGGCGAAGACCGTGCTCACTATCTGATGACCCGTATGGGTGAACTCGCAACCCGCAGCGGTTCGCAGTTGCCTTACGCCATCACCACGCCTTACCGCAACACCATCCCTGTTACCCACGAAGCACGCATGCCTGGCGACCTGTTCATGGAACGCCGCATTCGCTCGCTGGTACGCTGGAACGCGATGGCCATGGTAATGCGTACGAACCTGAAAGATTCTGACCTCGGCGGTCACATCTCCAGCTTCGCTTCCAGTGCGACCCTGTATGACATCGGCTTCAACTACTTCTTCCAGGCCCCGACCGACGAACACGGCGGCGACCTGATCTACTTCCAGGGCCACACCTCGCCAGGCGTTTACGCCCGTGCATTCATGGAAGGCCGCATCACCGAAGACCAGATGAACAACTTCCGCCAGGAAGTCGACGGCCAGGGCCTGTCGTCCTACCCGCACCCTTGGCTGATGCCTGACTTCTGGCAGTTCCCGACGGTATCCATGGGTCTGGGCCCGATCCAGGCGATCTACCAGGCACGCTTCATGAAGTACCTGGAAGCCCGTGGCTTCATTCCTGCCGGCAAGCAAAAAGTCTGGTGCTTCCTGGGCGACGGCGAGTGCGACGAGCCGGAATCCCTGGGCGCGATCTCCCTGGCTGGCCGCGAAAAGCTGGACAACCTGATCTTCGTCATCAACTGCAACCTGCAGCGCCTCGACGGCCCGGTTCGCGGCAACGGCAAGATCATCCAGGAACTCGAAGGCGTGTTCCGCGGTGCTCAGTGGAACGTGACCAAAGTCATCTGGGGCCGTTTCTGGGACCCACTGCTGGCCAAGGACGTCGACGGCATCCTGCAACGTCGCATGGACGAAGTCATCGACGGCGAGTACCAGAACTACAAAGCCAAAGACGGCGCGTTCGTGCGTGAACACTTCTTCAACTCGCCAGAACTCAAGGCGATGGTTGCAGACCTGTCCGACGACGAGATCTGGAAGCTCAACCGTGGCGGCCACGACCCGTACAAGGTCTACGCGGCGTACCACGAAGCGGTCAATCACAAAGAACAACCTACCGTCATCCTGGCCAAGACCATCAAGGGTTATGGCACCGGTGCCGGCGAAGCGAAAAACACCGCGCACAACACCAAGAAGGTTGATGTTGAAAGCCTGAAGCTGTTCCGCGATCGTTTCGACATTCCGGTCAAGGACGAAGAGCTGGAGAACCTGCCGTTCTTCAAGCCAGAGCCAAACAGCGCCGAAGCCCGCTACCTGAGCGAGCGCCGCACTGCACTGGGCGGTTTCGTGCCACAGCGTCGCGCGCAGAGCTTCAGCGTACCGACCCCGGACCTGGACACCCTCAAGGCCATCCTCGACGGCTCGGGCGACCGTGAAATTTCCACCACCATGGCTTTCGTGCGCATCCTGGCGCAGCTGGTCAAGGACAAGGAAATCGGTCCGCGCATCGTCCCGATCATTCCGGACGAAGCCCGTACCTTCGGTATGGAAGGCATGTTCCGTCAGTTGGGCATCTACTCGTCCGTCGGCCAGCTCTACGAGCCAGTCGATAAAGACCAGGTGATGTTCTACAAGGAAGACAAGAAGGGCCAGATCCTCGAAGAAGGCATCAACGAAGCGGGCGCCATGAGCTCCTTCATCGCTGCCGGTACTTCGTACTCCAGCCACAACCAGCCGATGCTGCCGTTCTACATCTTCTACTCGATGTTCGGCTTCCAGCGTATCGGTGACCTGGCCTGGGCCGCTGGCGACAGCCGTACCCGTGGCTTCCTGATCGGCGGCACCGCCGGCCGTACCACCCTCAACGGTGAAGGCCTGCAGCACGAAGACGGTCACAGCCACCTGCTGGCCGCGACCATCCCGAACTGCCGCACCTACGATCCAACCTACGGCTACGAGCTGGCGGTGATCATTCAGGACGGCATGAAGAAGATGACCGAAGAGCAACAGGACGTCTTCTACTACATCACCGTGATGAACGAGTCGTACCAGCAGCCAGCCATGCCGGCCGGTGCCGAAGAAGGCATCAAGAAAGGCATGTACCTGCTCGAAGAAGACACCCGCGAAGCGGCGCACCACGTTCAGCTGATGGGCTCCGGCACCATCCTGCGTGAAGTCCGTGAAGCAGCGAAGATCCTGCGTGAAGAGTTCAACGTCGGCGCCGACGTGTGGAGCGTTACCAGCTTCAACGAACTGCGTCGCGATGGCCTGGCCGTAGAGCGCAGCAACCGTCTGCACCCTGGCCAGAAGCCTAAGCTGAGCTATGTGGAAGAGTGCCTGAACGGCCGTAAAGGTCCGGTCATCGCCTCTACCGACTACATGAAACTGTTCGCCGAGCAGATCCGTCAGTGGGTACCGTCCAAGGAATTCAAAGTCCTGGGCACCGATGGTTTCGGCCGCAGCGACAGCCGCAAGAAACTGCGTCATTTCTTCGAAGTTGACCGTCATTTCGTGGTGTTGGCAGCCCTGGAAGCACTGGCTGACCGTGGTGACATCGAACCTAAGGTTGTGGCTGAAGCCATCGCCAAGTTCGGTATCAACCCGGAAAAACTCAACCCACTGGACTGCTGAGGAGAGATTCTGTGAGCGAACTCATTCGCGTACCTGACATCGGCAGCGGTGAAGGTGAAGTAATTGAACTGTTTGTGAAGGTCGGCGACCGTATCGAAGCCGAGCAGAGCATCCTGACGCTGGAATCGGACAAGGCGAGCATGGAAGTGCCTGCGCCGAAGGCCGGTATCGTCAAGAGCCTGAAAGTGAAGCTGGGTGATCGCCTGAAAGAAGGCGACGAACTGCTGGAGCTGGAAGTCGAAGGTGCCGCTGATGCGGCCCCTGCGGCTGCCGCTGCGCCAGCGGCAAAAGCAGAAGCCAAACCGGCTGCTGCTCCTGCCGCCGCTGCTCCTGCTCCTGCTGCTGCGCCGGCCGCCGCCAGCGTTCAGCAAGTGCACGTACCGGACATCGGTTCGTCGGGCAAGGCCCAGATCATCGAGATCCAGGTCAAGGTCGGCGACACCGTCGAGGCTGATCAGTCGCTGATCACTCTGGAATCCGACAAGGCCAGCATGGAAATCCCGTCGCCTGCCGCTGGCGTGGTCAAGGCCATCAGCGTCAAGCTCAACGACGAAGTCGGCACGGGCGACCTGATTCTGGATCTGGAAGTGGCGGGTGCTGCGGCACCGGCTGCTGCCGCTCCAGCCCAGGCTGCTACACCTGCCGCCTCCGCTCCTGCGCCAGCCGCTGCCGCTCCGGCTGCACCGGTAGCCGACAGCGTCCAGGACATCCACGTTCCGGATATCGGTTCGGCGGGCAAGGCCAAGATCATCGAAGTCCTGGTCAAGGCCGGCGACACCGTAGAAGCCGACCAGTCGCTGATCACCCTGGAATCCGACAAGGCCAGCATGGAAATCCCGTCGCCTGCCGCTGGCGTGGTGGAAAGCGTTTCCATCAAGCTCGATGACGAAGTCGGTACCGGCGACCTGATCCTGAAACTGAAAGTCAAAGGCGCCGCCCCGGCTGCTTCTCCGGCACCTGCCGCTGCCGCACCGAGCGCCGCTCCTGCTGCCGCCGCCGCTGCTCCAGCCGCTGCACCTGCTGCCGCCCCGGCCGCTGCTCCAGCCAAGCCGGGCGCCAAAGTTCATGCCGGCCCGGCCGTGCGTCAACTGGCCCGTGAATTCGGCGTCGAGCTGAGCGCTGTTGGCGCAAGCGGTCCACACGGTCGCATCCTGAAAGAAGACGTGCAGGTTTACGTCAAATCCATGATGCAGAAGGCCAAGGAAGCTCCGGCCGCTGCTGCTGGCGCAACCGGTGGCGCGGGCATCCCGCCGATCCCGGTCGTCGACTTCAGCCGTTTTGGCGAAATCGAAGAAGTGCCGATGACTCGCCTGATGCAAATCGGCGCGTCGAGCCTGCACCGCAGTTGGTTGAACATTCCGCACGTGACTCAGTTCGATTCGGCTGATATCACCGAGCTGGAAGCCTTCCGTGTTGCGCAGAAAGCCGTTGCAGAGAAGGCCGGCGTCAAGCTGACCATCCTGCCGCTGCTGCTCAAGTCGTGCGCACACATGCTCAAGGAGCTGCCGGACTTCAACAGTTCGCTGGCACCAAGCGGCAAGGCGATCATCCGCAAGAAATACGTCAACATCGGCTTCGCCGTCGACACCCCGGATGGCCTGCTGGTACCGGTCATCAAGAACGTCGACCAGAAGAGCCTGTTGCAACTGGCTGCCGAAGCCGCCGCGCTGGCCGCCAAGGCTCGCGACAAGAAGCTCACCGCTGACGACATGCAAGGCGCCTGCTTCACCATTTCCAGCCTCGGCCACATTGGCGGCACCGGCTTCACGCCGATCGTCAACGCGCCGGAAGTGGCGATCCTCGGTGTTTCCAAGGCAACCATCCAGCCAGTCTGGGACGGCAAAGCCTTCCAGCCGAAACTGATGCTGCCGCTGTCGCTGTCCTACGATCACCGTGTGATCAACGGCGCCGCTGCCGCACGCTTCACCCAGCGCCTGGGCAGCCTGCTGGCGGACATCCGCACCATCCTGCTGTAAGACCGGCCGGCCCTCCTTCACCGGAGGGCCCGTCGCGTTCCAAGTTTTCCGAGCGCCACGCTCGTACCTCAACCCCGCCAATTTGGCGGGGCTTTTTTTGCCTTCGATAAAGCACATTCCTACATCCGTGGCTTAAATCGCCCACAACTTCGGTCCACTTTCGCTCGATATTTTTTCCGCCCGACTATTTAGGCTTAGTTCAATAGCCGCCAACAGCGCAGGCAACCTCTACAACATCATTTCGAATGGACTCGAATATGTTAAAACCTACTGTCGGCCCAATACTCGGGCATACAACAACTGAGCACGCCCGCATTTTTTTGCGTGGCGCATGGCAAAAAGACCAACTTGTATTTGCAGGCATCCGTTATCGCCGGGTTGGTGACGAATACTGGAACAAGGGCGTATTTATTCACCTGACGCCGTCTCGCGACATGTCAGGCGTCATCGTGCTGCATGATCTGGACGCCGACACCGAGTACGAATACCAGGCCGGCTGGTTCAGCCCCATGTACCCGATGCACACCCCGGAGACGGTCCAGGAACTGCCACTGCAATGGCCACGGGATGTTTATCGCCTGCGCACGCAATCCAGCGAGACCACAACATCACGGGCCTATGTTGTTGGCTCCTGCCGTTATTTGCGCATGACCGCAGGCCGACCCTCCAACCCGCGCCTGGGCGACCGGATCTTCGCCTCCATTGACCATCTGGCACAACGCGCGACACCGCCGATCAACGCACTGCTGATGACGGGCGACCAAGTGTATGTCGACGATTTGAACTTCATCGCGCCGGACAGGGAATACAAGGAGATACTTGCCAAATATCGTGCTGCGTTCTCACAACCACATATTGCGAAATTAATGTCCGGCATCGCGACTTACATGATTCTCGATGATCATGAAATTGAAGATAACTGGCCAGCCAACAAGAACAGCTCGGATGAATATTTATATAACAATGCCATGGCGGCGTATGAACTTTATCAAGCCAGCCACAGCCCGGCCCATGAACTTAGTTCCAAAGGACAAATGAGCCAAGCGCTGGTGCGCTATTGGTACCCGTTCTCCCATGGTGATATCGAGTGGTTTGTCACCGACAGTCGAACCCGGCGCAATCTCACGGCCAATGACCGGCGCATCCTCGATATCGAACAGGAGCAGGCTTTGTGCGACTGGCTGGTCCACAGCCCGGCACGGGTCAAATTCGTGGTCACCAGCGTGATGTTCTACCCGGACCGCAAACGCCTGGGCGACGACGCCTGGCAAGCCTTTCCCGAGCAACGCCTGCGGCTGCTGGAGACGATTCGCACCCATGGCATCAAGAACGTTGTGTTCATTTCCGGCGATGTACACGGTTCCCTCACCAGTCGACTGACCCACAGCGAAGACCCGGACTTTGAAGTCCACACCATCGTCTCGTCGCCGCTGTGCAACAGCAAACTGCTGCCCTATGCGAAAGCTTCCACCTTCATGCTCGATCAACCTTTGGCCCGGACCGCTGCCGGCGATTATCGGCATGAGTTGACCAGCGGCGTGATCAGCCGGGATAACTTTGCGCACCTGATCGTCGATTCGGAACGGATTCAGGTTCGTTATCACGATCGGGATGGACAGCTTCTAGAGTCGGTCAGGATTCTGTTGCGTTAAAAGCATTACTTTTGACTTCAATTGAAGAAATCTTCGCGCCTGCCGACACATTCTTATAGCACTTGGCCTTCATGTCTCTTGTCAGTCAGTGTCGCAATGATGCAACCTTGCCGCAGGCAACAGTAAAGAGGGCGAGAGCCCCGGCGCGTTCAGCAAATTCGAAGCGAGTTCCCTCCATGAAAAGCCAACCCGATGCCGCCAGCCGTATGGTGGCCGAGGTAGTGACGCAGTTGCCTGTGCCCTCGCGGCTCGGCATGCTGCGTTTCGAACGGCTGAATGAACCCAGCTGGGCGCTGCTGTTTCTTGATCCCAATTGCGAACGCCAGTTCGGCTTGCCGGCCGTGGAGCTGTGCGCTCTGGTCGGCTCGCCCTACGCCAGCCTGATGGAACCGGAGGCGCGCTATCAGCTGCATGACACCGTCCAACAGCAACTGAGCGAAAGCACCCATTACCTGATTCGCTACACCCTGCATACGGCTTCAGGATCCCTGAGCCTGCTGGAGCTGGGTGAAGCCTACAAACAACACAATCGACACCTGCTGCGTGGCTACCTGTTGGTGATCGACGGTCTATTCGATGATGACCCGTTGCTGCCGGCCCTAGACCTGGAAACCCAGAACTCGCGCCTGCAGATCGCCCTGGAGCTCAACCAGCGCGCGCAACAGGAACAACTGCTGCATCTGGACCGCGTTCGCGCCCAGCAGGACCTGATCCTGCTCCTGACCCGCCAGCGCTACAGCAGCAACAATTCCCTGCAAGAAGCTGCCGAACTGATTACTCGCAGCGCCTGCGACATTTATGAAATCGACTGCGCCAGCCTGTGGCATCTGGAAGGCTCCCAGTTGGTGCCGATCTCGGCCTATCACCGTACGACCCAGGAATACCTGCTGCCGGAACCGATCGACGTCAGCGTGTTCCCCGACTATCTCGACGCCTTGCACACCGGCCGCGCCATCGACGCGCACAATGCCATGCACGACCCGCGCACCCGGGAAATGGCCGAGAGCCTGCGCCCGCGCGATGTCAACGCGATGCTCGACGCCAGTATCCGGGTCGACGGCCAAGTGGTCGGCGTGCTGTGCCTGGAGCAAACCGGTGCAACCCGCGCCTGGCAGTCGGATGAAATCGCCTTCGCCGGCGAACTGGCGGACCAGTTCGCCCAGGTCATCAACAATCACAACCGACGCACCGCCACCAGTGCCCTGCACTTGTTCCAGCGCGCGGTGGAACAAAGCGCCAACGCCTTTTTGCTGGTCAACTGCGACGGCGTGGTGGAGTACGTCAACCCGAGCTTTACCGCGATCACCCAGTACAGTACCGAAGAAGTCCACGGCCAACGCCTGTCGGAACTGCCGGCCCTGGAAAACCTCAGCGAGCTGTTGTTCGACGCACCGTCGGCACTGGCCAAGAGCAACAGCTGGCAGGGTGAGTTCAAAAGCCGTCGCAAAAACCTCGAACCCTATTGGGGTCAGTTGTCGATCTCCAAGGTTTACGGCGACAACCGCGAGCTGACCCACTACATCGGCATTTACGAAGACATCACCCAGACCAAGCTCGCTCAGCAACGCATCGAGCGCCTGGCCTACACCGACAACCTGACCAACCTCGGCAACCGTCCGGCGTTCATCCGCAACCTCGACGAGCGCTTCGCCCGCGACAGCGATACGCCCATCAGCCTGCTGTTGGTCGACATCGACAATTTCAAGCGGATCAACGACAGCCTCGGCCATCAAACCGGCGACAAGCTGCTGATCAGCCTGGCCCGGCGCCTGCGCAACAGCCTCAGCCCGAGCGGCAGCCTGGCGCGGTTCGCCAGCAACGAGTTTGCCGTGCTGCTGGACAACACCAATCTTGAAACCGGCCAGCAGATCGCCAGCCAATTGTTGACGACCCTCGACAAACCGATGTTCGTCGACAATCAGTTGATCAGCGTGACCGGCTCCGTCGGCCTGGCCTGCGCGCCGCTGCACGGGCGCGATCCGCAAACCCTGATGCGTAACGCCGGGCTCGCGCTGCACAAGGCCAAGGCCAACGGCAAACATCAGGTGCAGGTGTTCACCGAAGCCTTGAACGCCGAAGCCAGTTACAAACTGTTCGTCGAGAACAACCTGCGTCGCGCCTTGACCCAGAACGAACTGGACGTGTTCTACCAGCCCAAGCTGTGCCTGCGCAGCGGTCGGCTGCTGGGCATGGAAGCGCTGCTGCGCTGGAACCATCCGGAAAAAGGCATGATCCGCCCGGACCAGTTCATCAGCGTCGCGGAAGAAACCGGGCTGATCATCCCGATCGGCAAATGGATCGCCCGTCAGGCCTGCCGCATGAGCAAAACGTTGACCGCCGCCGGGCTGGGCAATCTTCAGGTAGCGATCAACCTGTCACCGAAGCAGTTTTCCGACCCGGACCTGGTGGCCTCCATCGCCAATATCCTCAAGGAAGAAGCACTGCCGGCGCACCTGCTGGAACTGGAACTGACCGAAGGCTTGCTGCTCGAAGCCACCGAAGACACCCACTTGCAACTCGACCAACTCAAGCGCCTGGGCCTGACCCTGGCGATGGACGACTTCGGTACCGGTTACTCGTCCCTCAGTTACCTGAAAAAATTCCCCATCGACATCATCAAGATCGATCGAAGCTTCATCCACGAAATCCCGGACAACCAGGACGACATGGAAATCACCTCCGCGGTGATCGCCATGGCGCACAACCTGAAGCTCAAAGTCGTGGCTGAAGGCATCGAGACGGCCGAACAACTGGCTTTCCTGCGTCGCCACCGCTGTGACGTAGGCCAGGGCTACCTGTTCGACCAGCCAATCCCCGGCGCCGAGCTGATTGAAAAGCTCAAGCGCTACCCGCGTGGCCCAATCGCCTGACAGCGAGCCAACACTCGGGCAAACTGCATCTCTAAACATTCCAACGACTGAGAGGACTGATGATGGTTCTGCGCTCGGAAATTCTGGTGAACAAAAACGTGCTCCCTACCAAAGAACAAGCTCTGCCTGGTCGCGAAACCCCGATCAAGGTTCCGGACGAACACTTCGTCAACAAAAACCCATTGCTCGGCCCGTTCCCCGGCAACGTCGAATTCGCCATCTTCGGCCTCGGTTGCTTCTGGGGCGCGGAACGCCGCTTCTGGCAGCGTGAAGGCGTGTACAGCAGCGCCGTGGGTTACGCCGGCGGCTACACGCCAAACCCGACCTACGAAGAAGTTTGCTCGGGCCTGACCGGCCACACTGAAGTGGTGCTGGTGGTTTATGAGCCGGAGAAAGTCAGCTACGAAGAGCTGCTGAAGATGTTCTGGGAACTGCACAACCCGACCCAGGGCATGCGCCAGGGCAACGATATTGGCACCCAGTACCGTTCGGTGATCTACGCCACCAAACCGGAACAACTGGAAGCGGCGAAGAAAAGCGCGCAGGTGTTCCAGGTCGAGCTGACCAAGGCCGGCAAAGGCATCATCACCACCGAAATCGACGAAGCCCCGACCTTCTACTACGCCGAGGCGTATCACCAGCAATACCTTGCCAAGAATCCTGAAGGTTATTGCGGGATTGGCGGTACAGGCGTGACCTGCCCGATCTGATTCAGTATCACCTCTGTGGTGAGGGAGCTTGCTCCCGCTCGGCTGCGAAGCAGTCGCTAAATCGGCATGCGGGTTCTTGCTGACGGAACCCATTCCGATTTTAGGGCCGCTTCGCGCCCCAGCGGGAGCAAGCTCCCTCGCCACATGTTATTCGGCAATCAACCAATCCATCTGCCACCCACCCTGGGTCTGCCCCAGCTTCTGGGACAACCACGGCAGCAGCTCACGCAATTCTTCCTCAAGCCCCCACGGCGGATTGGCAATCGCCAGCCCGGAGCCGTTCAGGGTGTTCGGCGTATCCAGCGGATGCACCAGCAACTCTACGCGCAACAACTTCGGTGCGCCGGTGCCGGCCAGGTCCTGATAAAAACGACGCAGGGCGCGCTGATCCTTCACCGGATACCAGATCGCCGCCACGGTTTGACGCATGCGGCCAATCGCCTCTTTCAACGACGCCGCGCAACGCTGCATCTCGTCAAGCTTTTCGAACGGCGGGTCGATCAACATCACCGCACGCTTCTCCGGCACCGGCAGCAAGGCACGCGGCACATGCCAACCTTCGCCCAAGTGCACCTTCACACGACGATCACCGGCCATGTTGTCCTTGAGCAGCAGGCCATCTTCCGGGTGCTTTTCGTTGAGCAACACGCGGTCCTGCTTACGCGTCAGACGCCGCGCCAATTCCGGAGAGCCCGGGTAATAACGCAACTGGCCATCCGGGTTCATCTCGTGCAGCACCTGCATGTAGTCAGCGGTCAGGATCGGCAGATCCGGCTGATCCCACAAACGCGCGATACCTTCCAGGTACTCACCGGTACGGTTGGCCTGATCACCCTGCAGGTCATACAGACCAATGCCGGCGTGAGTATCGAGATAGGCAAACGGCTGCTCCTTGCGCGACATCAGGGCGATGAGGCGGGTCAAGGTCAGGTGTTTGAACACATCGGCGTGATTGCCGGCATGGAAGGCGTGACGATAATTCATGGCTGCTCCTGCGAAGGCCGGGAAGTTTACCTTTTACCGGCCGGCAAGTCAGGGGTTCACGGCTGAGCGGCTGGGCACGTTTGCCCAGCCGGACACAAAACCTGTGGCGAGGGAGCTTGCTCCCGGTGGGCTGCGAAGCGGCCCCAAGCCTGCAAACCGGAACCGCCTGACACACCTTAATCCCAAGTTTACGACTGCTGCGCAGCCGGACGGGAGCAAGCTCCCTCGCCACAAAAGCCGTGCAACTTTAAGGCGAAGGTCGCGCCCGCAACCGCCGTCCGAGCACATCCAGCACATCACAGCCATCGCGCAACGGAATGGCGCAGAGCAAGGCAAAGTCGCTGAGGATGAACGACTCACACTCGATTGAGCCACGCATGGAAAGGTTCTCAAGCACTTGGGTGACGGCTTGAATGCGGTAGCTGGCAGCGTCGTACAAAACGTCGAGCGGCGCGTGAGTGTCGACGAACAGGGTCGGCATGTCGTCGCAATTGCTGGTTAGGGCCATGAAACGGTTTTCGGGATGGGGGATCGGTTTTTCGTAGGGTGGATCGGGATGAAGTTTTGTCATTTTTTTACTTCCTAACGTATGGACTGGAGCCGTTACCCTTCGCTTCCACGCAATAGGTGGCGGCCGTACGAGGGTGTGGAAGACCGGGACGTTAGGCACCCGGCGCACTCGAAAGCGCCCCGCGCACAGCCACCATAAAACACAGGCGTAAAAGACGCCGAATGGTGAAACTGATGCACCTAACGATAGAAGGCTTCCACACCCTGCCACTCAACTTCAGTGACAGGCAAAAGACTATCGATGAGTTCTGCGCTGCACCAGTTCATGAAAGCCGCTACGTTTTGAAGGAAACTTCCGAAGGCTATGCCCGGAAATTTCGTACATCCGTCAGGAGCTTCGCTCAAATACCAGTTGGAAAAAAATCGACTCTTTCAACATATAAATCAACAACCATCGGAATGTTTCCCGCAAACCCAATTATCTCAACAAGGATCACTGAACCAGCCACCTCAAAAGCCATCATTCCTTCTGCATCGACTGAGACCATATTCCCCGTCAATTTTATCAAGCCATCCACGAAACCAATGAAGCAGTCGTCATTTGATGCCCGATGCGCACTTCTCCCCCAAAAAACGCTTTGTTCGATTTCCAGCTCAACATCATGAATTTCACCTATTTTCGGTTGCACACCATTCCAAATGGCGGCTGCTTTACCAATGTCAGTAGAAAATGTCACAAGGATCTCTTCAGCAATGTGAGCCACATTATCTATAGTCACTTTCATTGTTTTTTCTTCGCCAATGGAACACGTACAACGGTATTTTCTACGTTCATAACATTCCCTTTCAATTCAAGCATCCACCTTTCCTCGTGGTAATGGTGCTTACTCGGGTTGCCACCCATTTCATGAGCCCCATAGCGGATGCTTCTGGTCCCATCAGCTGAAACCAGGCGGTCAGGATCCGGGGTACTCGTCCGAGGGTGTTTGTTTGTATAGGGTCCTTCACCCAAAAACTCTTCCCATTTACTGGTCGCCTCCTGTGGTTTGACTGGTTTGTCTGCAAAAACCTCTTTGTGATACCCCGCACTTGGAATTTGAGGTTCTCCTTCAATTGCCACTGTCTTTTTCGAGAGCTCCTGATCCTCCATTGACGGGCTCTTGCAACCATCGCCTCCCGGACAATTCCCACTCAACCCCAACGGATCCACCCACCCCGTCGGATTCGGCGTGTACCGATACGCGTTCAACCCGCCCGCCAGCTTCACCGGATCCGGCGTCAGGTATCGCCCGGTATCCGGGTGGTAATAGCGATGGCGGTTGTAGTGCAGCCCGCTTTCGGTGTCGAAATACTGGCCCTGGAAACGCAGCGGTTGCTCCAGCTGTTCGCCGCCACCATGGGTGATTTGGCTGACTTTGCCGTAGCCGGTGTACCTCGCCGACCAGACGATCTCCCCGCTGTAGTCGGTGAGTGCCTGCGGGGTGCCGAGGTGTTCGAGGTGGTAGTAGAACGGGCAGGCGTGTTTCGGGCCTTTGCCGTCGAGCAGGGCCAGGGGGCGGAAGCTGCCGGGTTCGTAGAGGTAGCTGCGGTAGTGCCCGGGGCTGCTTTCGGCGATGAGGTGGTCGCCTTGCCAGAAAAACTGTGTGGTCTGGCCGTCGGTGGTCTTGGCGATGCGCCGGCCGAAGGCGTCGTAGCGGTAGGACGTTTCGCGACCGTCCGGCGAGGTGAAGCCGGTCAGGCGGTGCTGGCTGTCGTAGGTGTATTGGCTGAGGTCCTGGCCGCGGCGTTCGCGGACCAGGTTGCCGTAGGCGTCGTAGGTGTAATGCCTATCGGCGTGGCGCAGCAGGCGGTTGCCCTTGAGGTGCCAGGGGCCGGGGCGGTCGTGGATCAGCAGGTTGCCGGCCGGGTCGTGGCTGAAGTTTTCCGGGTCTTGATCGCGGGCGTGGCGAACACCGGTCAGGCGATCGAGCGGGTCGTACTGGTAGCGGCGTTCGCCATGGCGGGTGTCGTTGACCTGTGCGAGGTTGCCGTTGGCGCTGTAGGCATAATCGCGGCGGTACAGCGGTCGCTGCTGTTGCCGGACAGCGTGGGCCTGCAAACGGCCCTGCTCGTCGTAGGCAAAGTCGCTGTGCAGCAGGCCTTGTTGGCGTTGTTGTTCTCGCCCGCCGACAAAGGTGTGCGTTGTCAGCCGCGAACCGTTAAGGTCAATGGCCGTCAGCGCCCCGCCTTGCGCGCGGTGATATTCAAGGCGACTGTTGTCCGGCAAGCGCAGGTGCTGCAACTGGCCGCAGGCGTCGTAGCCGTAACGCAACGTGCCCCAGCCCTGATGCTCGGTGATCAGCCGGTCATGGGCGTCGTATTCGAACTCCAGCGGGTGATCCTGCCCGTCGTCGACGCTGACCAGCCGTCCCAGCCCGTCGTAGCGATACTCGACCTTGCTGCCGTCCGGCAGGGTTTTGACCAATAACCGCCCGGCGCTGTCGCGCTGATAACCGGTGACGAGCTGCGAGCCGTCATCGCCGAATTCGGTTTTCTCCAGCAACTGGCCGTTGAGGTCGTAGGCGTACGCCGTGCGCCGGCCGTCGAAGCCGGTTTCTGCCTGAATCAAACCGGTGGGCGTGTAGTCCAGCCGATAGCGGTCGCCGACTTCGTTTTCAATCTCGGTGAGCAACAGTTGAGCGTGGTCGTAGCGGTACTTCAGTTCGCTGCCGTCGGGGTTGATCCGCCGGCTGACCAAGTGCAGATCGTCGGCGTATTCATAGCGCGTGACCCGCCCCAGTTCATCGGTTTCGGCGGTGACCTGGCCGTAGGCGTTGTAGCTGAAGCGGCGACGGGCACCCGTCGGAAAGGTCGTCAGCAGCAACCGCCCAAGCGCATCCCACTCATAACCAGTGACCGCGCCGTGTTCGTCCTGAACTGTCGTCCGTCGCCCCAACGCATCGTAGGAAAACTGCCGCCGCCCGCCGTCGGGCAAGGTTTCCGCGAGCAGTTGTCCAAGGCCGTTCCACTCAAACAGATGGCGGCTGTGGTCCGGATAACGAATCGCCAGCAGCCGACCTTGGGCGTCGTACTCGTGATAGGTGCTCTGGCCATCCGGGTCGATCAGCCAGGTGACATCGCCCTGGGCGTTGCGCCGATACGTCCACTTGGCCTGGCCGCGATAGCGGGCGTGCAGGAAACCGTTGCGGTATTCGTAGGACGTTGGCTCGCCTTCCGGTGGAATCAGCGCGATCAGTCGTCCGCGCTCGTCGTAGCGGTATTCGGTGACGGCGCCGAGCGCGTCCTGCTCGGCGACCAGGCGCCCCTGCGCGTCATAGGTTTTGCGCTGTTCGCCACCGTCGGCCGCCACTCGCCGCACCAGTCGCGCGCGGTCGTCGTGGACGTAGACTTCCTCGCTGCCGTCGGCGTGTTTGAGCTGCACACCACCGTCGTCGTCCCAGGTGTAACGGGTGTCCATCTGCGCAAACGAGGCCCAATGCCGGGCACAGCGCACCGCTTTGCCGCTGCGTTCCCACTCCCAATAAAAACTCGCACCCCCGGCCAGTTGCCGCTGCAAAATGACGTGCTGTTCGTCGTAGTCGTAGCGCTCCTTTTCGCCAGCCGCGTTGGTGGCTTCGATCAAGCGCCATCGGGCGTCGTAGCGATAAGTCACCAGTGTCTGCTCGGTGCGCCAGCCCTCGTCGGTCGGGTGAAAACGCTGATAGTCGACAGCGATCAGGTGCTGGCGCTCGTAGCGCAAAAACAGGCAGCGACCGGCACCGTTATCGAGCCGTTGAATGCGCCCGGACACGTCGCGCTGCACGGTCAGACGATTGCCATAGGCATCGCTGATCGCGCTCAAGCGCCCATCAAGAAAGTGATAAAACCGCGCCGATTCACCCGCCAACGCGACAATCAACTCTTCCGGCGCATCGCCCCGATAAATCGCCGCGCGCGACAAACTGTTGTGGATCGCCGGACGCGTCAGGCTCGGCAGCGGAAACGGTGTGCGGCGGTTTTCCGCGTCGATCCACACCACGCTGTCGCCATCGATTTCCAGGCGCTGCGCCAGCGAATGGCTCCAGCCAAAACCGAGGCCGCTGTCGATTTCGACGGCACTGGTGCGGTACAAGCGGGTGAAGTCGAACGGCAGCACACCATCCAGAACACCATCGGTCAGGGTCAGCAGTTCTTCGCCGGTGACCAGCGACACCGGGCAGCCGTGGGTGGCGGTGCGCTCGGCGGAATCGGCACTGTCGCCGTTGGGGTTTTTCGCTTGGGTCGGGGCATCGTCGAAGGGCTCGTCCTTTTTCAACGAAGTGTTATTGCGGCCCTTCCAGCGCAACCCCATCCGGCCTTTTTTCAGGCCCGCCGCGACACCCCGTGCGGCCACTTTTTTGTAGCGATCGACATGCCCCATGAAGGGATTGATGATCGCGACCATCGCCTTCACAAAGCCCATGACGGCCTGACACAGCTGCGCGCCGTACTTCATCAGGCGCACACTCAGCCATGCGATACCGACACCCACCATGCTCAGCACGATGCCGATCAGCAGGTCGATGACCACGCCGACCACAACCCTGGAAATGGCCTCCGCCGAGGAACCTGCGATGTAGGTCGGCGGCAACGCCTCGAGCCACAACGTCGCGGTACGCAACAACAGGCACAACGCCGCTTCATCGCTGGCCAGCAACATGGCCTTTGCGATCAGGTCGGGCGCACTGTCGGCCAGTGCGGCCAACTCGCCTGCGCTGGCGCCGAGTTTGTCGGCGTAAGCCCGGGGGTCTTTCAGAATGTCGCTCAGCTCGCCGAGGCCATCCCAGACAGCCTCGATCGCCGCCCAGCTACCGGCCAACATCCCGTTGCCCACGGCTGCCAATGACGCCGAGGCTGACTGTTGTGACCACTGCGGCTTGAACCTTTGCCACTCGCTGCGCAGCCACTGCTCCAGCGTCTGCGTCAGCCCGTCGTAGGATTGGAACAGCTCATCAACCTGCTGCGGCGTGACCTCGCTCTGCACTCGCACGCGGTAGAACTTGCCGGCCTCGCCTTTGAACTGGCCTCGGCCGTTTTCATCCAGCGTGAGCGTCTTCGTTTCACCGCCATCAACGGCGATCACGTCGACCTGAATGTTCCCCAGCGGGATGTCATGGACCGACTCGAACTTGCTCTCGATGTGCAGAATCCCGCCCTGCGGACACTGCGCAACCGTCGAAAAAAAGTCGTCATCAGCGCTGCTGACTACGGTGCGGGTGTTACCCAGTTTGATTACCCGCTCCATGCCCATCAGCGAGGGCATGTCGGTGGCGTGGCTGACCTTGTCGGCGGTCTCGGCGAACCAGCGTGCCAGCTGCTGACGGTAGAGCGTCAGGGTGTCCGGGAAACTGTCGAGCTCGTGCTCAATGCGGACGATGCAGTCCATCAATTCAGCTCTGCAAACAGGTAATCCACCAACGCCGTCCTGGATGCGTCAGGCAGGCCTGGGGTTTGCAGAAACACCGCGATTTTGTGGTGCAAAACAGCCTCGGAAAACGCGCCGAACAAATCCGGGCGGTCCTCGCTCAACCACTTCAGCAGATTGTTGATCAACGGTGCTGCAGACTCGGCAGCGAGCACTCGCAGCAGCGCTTCGGGGACTTCCCACCAAGGAAAATCCCTGGAGGCTTTCAGCGAGCCACCGCCAATTTCCAGCGGCTGACCATTGACCAGGCAGCGCTCGATCAGCGGCATCAATTCCGCTGCATCGATTTCGGCAGACTGCAGAATCGGCAACAGAAATCGCCCGTCCCAGAACCGAAAGAACGCCAAACTACCATTGGGCATCAACACTTGCGTCAGACTGCACAAATGCTCGATCAGCGCCGCCGGACTTGCAGAAGAAACTGCCAGCCAACCCCAATCGCGCGACTCGGTGCAGGCGGCCCACGCCATAAACTCACTGCCGGGATCGACAACCGCGACATAGGGCATGACCGACTCCCACTCGGCGTAAACGGTATTCGCCCAGATAGGACACGGAGCCTGAGCCGGGCCGTAGCGTTGCCAGGCCTTGAAGGGTTCAGCGGAGCTGGTGTTACTGAAAACGGCAAACAACTGTTCCCCAGGCTTGAGCGGTTGGCGCTCAAGCCAAAGGTGAGGTGACAACGATTCAGGCGGCACAGAAACCCTCCTTGCAACGCGCACAAATCTCACAGAACGGCGCTGCGCTTTTCAGGCTCAAAACTTGTGCTGGGCTGAGTGTTTCAAGTGTTCTTTGAACGGTCGAAGCGTCTGATGCCGACACCGGCGCGCCCCCAACTTCAATGGGCACGCTGCTGAAAATCCCCGCCGGGCCAATGTTGATCCAGTGCCCGCCCGATTGGATCGTGGTGTTGTCACCGCCGTTGATAACGACCATCTGGCCGGCACTGACATGCACTTTCCCGCTCGCGCTGAGCGATTGGTTGCTGACACGGACATGGCGGTCGCCGTGAACGTGAAGGCGGTCTATTGAGGCAAGCCCTTCGGCGCTGCCGACGAGTACGCTGCGCTGGTTGCCGACCTGAACATGCATGTCCCCCAGCACGTCCTGATTCCAGTTGCGCTGGGCGCGCAAGTAGATTTCCTCGGCCCCTTTGCGGTCCTCGATGCGCAATTCGTTGAATCCGCCGCCACCGGGACTGCTGCGCGAACGGAAAATGCTGCGGGTCTTGTCGGCCGGTAGATTCAGCGGCACCGGGTTCACGGCGTTGGGCAGGCAACCCATCACCAGCGGTTTGTCGGCATCGCCATCAACAAACCCCACCAACACTTCCATGCCGACACGCGGGATCAACACACTGCCATAGCTATCGTGCGCCCAACCGCTGGCCACGCGCAGCCAGCAACTGGAATGCTCATCCAGTTGACCATGGCGGTCCCACATCAAGCGGACCTTGACCCTGCCGAACTCGTCGCAATGGATTTCACTGTCTTTCGGACCGCTGACCACGGCGGCTTGATACCCGGCAACCTGAGGCTTGGCGACTAACTGCGGACGGTAAAAGACATCCCACGGCGTTGCCAGAAAGCTATTGCGATAGCCCTGAAAACTGTCCGAGCTGTCGCTCCCCGCCGACTCTTCAAGCACTTGCGGCTGTCGGCCATGGTGTTCAATTTCAGTGAGCAGCCACAGGTTGTTCCACTCCCTCTGGGGATGCTCGGCAAGTTGCAGGAAATGCCCACTGAGCAGGGCCGATTGATCACTGCGGCCTTGTGCCTGACGGTAATCCGCGCGATGGCGCTCCAACGCCCGCTGAGCCAGGTGCCTGCCAACTTCGCGATCATTGAATCGCCCCGGAAAACCGTAGTCTTCCAACACCGGCAATAGCTCGCTGTCGAGACGGCTTTCCAGCTCGAGACGGGGTTGATGGAAGTCGTAATCACGGCGCGTCACCACGGTGGGCCGGGTTTCCAGGCGGACGTTGAACCGGTTGATCACCGCTTCATCCACCGCCATGCCACTGCCCGGTCGGTAAGGTGTCGGGTCAGGCAAACGCGGAAAAACCGTCTGGTCATCGCCGAACACCAGCAGGTGCCCGTCGCAGCTATGGTGGAAGTGGTAGTGAATCCCCTGTTCGGCGCACAGCCGCTGGATAAATGCCAGGTCACTTTCCGCGTATTGCACACAGTATTCGCGCTCGGGGTAATCGCCGCCGAGCTGAAACGCAAAGGCATCCCCCAGGATGCCGTGGTCCTTGAAGATCTGCGTGATGATGGCCGGCACACTTTGGTGCTGAAACACCCGGTAGTTGGTGCGCTGCCCCAGGTAGGTCAGGCGCGGTACCAGACTGATCTGATAGCGGGTCAGACGCCTGCCCGAATCGCCCTGGCCAACGCGAAAAATCTGACCATGAACACCGGCACCCTGCGCATCGAAACTCAGAAACGCCTGGCGGTGCAGCAGGCTTTCGAGATCGATGTCCGGTCGCTCGCTGACCAGTTCGACGTCAAAACGGTATGGCTGGCTGATGGCCTCCCTGCCCGAGAACTCAAGCACGTTGAGTTCACCGTGGACGCCGTCGACGGTCAGCGAGAAGCGTGGTTGATTAGCAGAAGCGAACATCCGATGTGTCTCTGCAGAATGAAAGCGAGCGATTCTGCATGAGCACCAGGAAGCCCTGATCAAAAGGCTGAAAATTCAGATTTGCCCTACTTCCTCTGAAGCATTCACCTTCAGAAAACGGTTTATCCGACTACAGACAACTTTGCAAAACACCACCAAGCCCTGTGGGATTGTGAGTTTCGAAGGCAAAAAAAACGGCCCGCCTCCAAAGGAAGCGGGCCGTTTTCATTCAAGCAGTGGCTCAGCGCATGCGCTCAACCCATCACTTGTTCAGGCGGAAATCACTTTCGGCAGCAGCGAAACGCTGCAGCATGCCGGCAGTCGGCGCGCCCATTTTGCTGACGAAGTAGATCGCCAGGCTGGCGAAGATGAAACCAGGGATGATTTCGTACAGGCCCAGCAGCTCGAAGTGTTTCCAGACGATCACGGTGATCGCGCCGACCAGGATACCGGCCAGTGCGCCGTTGCGGGTCATGTCTTTCCAGATCACGGAGATCAGCACAACAGGACCGAACGCAGCACCGAAACCGGCCCAGGCGTAGCTCACCAGGCCCAGTACACGGTTTTCCGGGTTGGCTGCCAGCGCGATAGCAATCAGGGCAACCAGCAGCACCATGGCGCGACCGACCCAGACCAGTTCAACCTGGGAAGCGGACTTGCGCAGGAAGGTTTTGTAGAAGTCTTCGGTCAGGGCGCTCGAGCACACCAGCAACTGGCAGCTCAGGGTACTCATCACGGCAGCCAGAATGGCCGACAGCAGGACACCGGCAACCCATGGGTTGAACAGGATCTTGGCCAGCTCGATGAACACGCGCTCAGGGTTTTCGGTGACGGCACCGGCCACATCCGGGTGCGCCGAGAAGTAAGCGATACCGAAGAAGCCAACGGCGACGGTGCCGCCCAGGCACAGGATCATCCAGGCCATGGAGATGCGTCGTGCCTTGGCAATCGACTTCACCGAATCAGCCGCCATGAAGCGTGCGAGGATGTGCGGCTGACCGAAGTAGCCCAGACCCCAGCCCATCAGCGAGATGATGCCGATGAAAGTGGTGCCTTTGAGCATGTCGAAGTTGCTTGGATCTTGCGCTTCGATAGCCAGGAACGTGGTGTCGACGCCACCGGTGGCCAGCAGCACGATAACCGGCGTCAGGATCAGCGCGAAAATCATCAGGGTGGCTTGTACGGTATCGGTCCAGCTCACTGCCAGGAAACCACCGATAAAGGTGTAGGCAATCGTTGCCGCAGCACCGGCCCACAGCGCGGTCTCGTAGGACATGCCGAAGGTGCTTTCGAACAGACGGGCACCGGCCACGATGCCAGAGGCGCAGTAGATGGTGAAGAACACCAGGATCACGACAGCGGAGATGATCCGCAGCAGACCGCTTTTGTCTTCAAAGCGGCTGGCGAAGTAATCCGGCAGGGTCAGGGCATCACCGTTGTGCTCGGTTTGCACGCGCAGACGACCGGCGACAAACAGCCAGTTCAGGTAAGCACCGATCACCAGGCCGATGGCGATCCAGCTTTCGGACAGGCCGGACATGTAGATGGCGCCCGGCAGGCCCATCAACAACCAGCCACTCATGTCGGAAGCACCGGCGGACAGTGCGGTCACGACGCTGCCCAGGCTGCGGCCACCCAGAATATAGTCAGAAAGGTTGTTGGTGGAGCGATAGGCCATCAAGCCGATCAGCACCATTGCTGCGATGTAGATCACGAATGTGATCAGTGTTGGATTGCTTACGCTCATTATGTGACGCCCTGGCTTTATTTTTATGTAGCGGCGGCTGGTGAACCGCTCGCAAACGGTGACGTTTGACAGACGATCCGGGATCCCGCGCATTTATGACTGATGTTTCCCCAGGAAAGCCATCAGCCGGTACACCGGTCTCTTCGACGGTTGCACCTTGGGCGCGAATGCTATTCAACAAAGCAAATAAGGTGCAACCCATTTCGTCCGAATAAGTTGCACCCAGTCGGAAATATAATTCCAAAGCCCGTTTTTGCTCCTTTTCGGAGCAAGAATCACCGTCGACCAAACCAAAAAGCACCAAGTAAATGCAGCACTGGCGTACCAGAAATTATTTCCTGACGAGCTGCGTATTATTCCGACAAAAAAAGGGTTGCACCCGGTTGCACCTCTTCAGTCGCGCGGCTAATCTTGCCGCCAGCTGATGCCACGCGGTCGTGGCAAATATGAGGATAAAAACATGGCTACCACCACCCTTGGCGTCAAACTTGACGACCCGACCCGCGAACGCCTCAAGGCCGCCGCGACCTCGATTGATCGCACGCCGCACTGGCTGATCAAGCAGGCAATTTTCAATTACCTGGAAAAACTCGAGGGTGGTGCAACCCTGACCGAGCTGAACGGTTTGACCAAGGATTCCGACGACGCCGTCGATGCGCCTCTGGATCATGCCCACCAGTGCTTCCTCGAATTCGCCGAAAGCATCCTGCCGCAATCGGTCCTGCGCGCTTCGATCACCGCCGCTTACCGTCGCCCGGAGCCGGAAGTCGTGCCGATGCTGATCGAGCAGGCGCGTTTGCCGGCCCCGATGGCCGAAGCCACCAACAAACTGGCCGCATCCATCGCGGAAAAACTGCGCAACCAGAAGAGCGCTGGCGGCCGTGCCGGCATCGTTCAAGGCCTGCTGCAGGAATTCTCCCTGTCGTCCCAGGAAGGCGTGGCACTGATGTGCCTGGCCGAAGCGCTGCTGCGCATCCCGGACAAAGGCACTCGCGACGCACTGATCCGCGACAAGATCAGCACCGGCAACTGGCATCCGCACCTGGGCAACAGCCCTTCGCTGTTCGTCAACGCCGCGACCTGGGGGCTGCTGCTGACCGGCAAACTGGTGTCCACGCACAATGAAGCCGGTTTGACGTCGTCCCTGAGCCGCATCATCGGCAAGAGCGGTGAGCCGATGATCCGCAAGGGCGTCGACATGGCCATGCGCCTGATGGGCGAGCAGTTCGTCACCGGTGAAACCATCGCCGAAGCCCTGGCCAATGCGAGCAAGTTCGAAGCCAAGGGCTTCCGCTACTCCTACGACATGCTCGGCGAAGCGGCACTGACCGAACACGACGCACAGAAGTACCTGGCCTCGTACGAACAAGCAATCCACTCGATCGGCAAAGCGTCCCACGGTCGTGGGATTTATGAAGGCCCGGGTATCTCCATCAAGCTGTCGGCCTTGCACCCGCGCTACAGCCGCGCCCAGTACGAGCGCGTGATGGATGAGTTGTACCCGCGCCTGCTGTCGCTGACCCTGTTGGCCAAGCAATACGACATCGGCCTGAACATCGACGCCGAAGAAGCCGACCGCCTCGAGCTGTCGCTGGATCTGCTCGAACGCCTGTGCTTCGAGCCGCAACTGACTGGCTGGAACGGCATCGGTTTCGTCATCCAGGCTTACCAGAAGCGTTGCCCGTATGTGATCGACTACGTGATCGACCTGGCTCGCCGCAGCCGTCATCGCCTGATGATCCGCCTGGTGAAAGGCGCGTACTGGGACAGCGAAATCAAGCGCGCCCAAGTCGAAGGCCTGGAAGGCTATCCGGTCTACACCCGCAAGGTGTACACCGACGTTTCCTACATCGCTTGCGCCCGCAAATTGCTGTCGGTTCCAGAAGTCATCTACCCGCAGTTCGCCACGCACAACGCCCACACCCTGTCCGCCATTTACCACATTGCCGGTCAGAACTATTACCCGGGCCAGTACGAGTTCCAGTGCCTGCACGGCATGGGTGAACCGCTGTACGAGCAAGTTGTAGGCAAAGTTTCCGAAGGCAAGCTGAACCGTCCGTGCCGCGTGTACGCTCCGGTCGGCACCCACGAAACCCTGCTGGCCTATCTGGTTCGTCGCCTGCTGGAAAACGGCGCGAACACCTCGTTCGTTAACCGCATCGCCGATCAGTCGATCTCCATCCAGGAACTGGTAGCCGATCCGGTAGCCAGCATCGAGCAGATGGCGACCGTGGAAGGTGGCTTCGGCCTGCCGCACCCGCGTATTCCGCTGCCGCGTGACCTGTACGGCTCCGAACGCGCCAACTCCAGCGGCATCGACATGGCCAACGAACATCGTCTGGCATCGCTGTCCTGCGCCCTGCTCGCCACCGCGCACAACCACTGGAAAGCCGCGCCGATGCTCGGTTGCGCTTCCAGCAACGAAGCGCCGGCGCCGGTGCTGAACCCGTCCGACCTGCGTGACGTGGTCGGCCATGTGCAGGAAGCCACCGTCGCAGACGTCGACAATGCGATCCAGTGCGCCCTCAACGCCGCACCGATCTGGCAGGCCACTCCGCCAGCTGAGCGCGCCGCGATTCTGGAACGCGCCGCTGATTTGATGGAAGGCGAGATCCAGCCATTGATGGGCCTGCTGGCTCGCGAAGCCGGCAAGACCTTCGCCAACGCCATCGCCGAAGTGCGCGAAGCCGTGGACTTCCTGCGTTATTACGCGGTGCAGGCCCGCAACGACTTCACCAACGACGCTCACCGTCCGCTGGGCCCTGTGGTGTGCATCAGCCCGTGGAACTTCCCGCTGGCGATCTTCAGTGGTCAAGTGGCTGCTGCATTGGCCGCCGGTAACCCGGTACTGGCCAAACCCGCCGAGCAGACCCCGCTGGTCGCAGCGCAGGCCGTGCGCCTGCTCCTCGAAGCCGGCATTCCGGAAGGCGTGCTGCAACTGCTGCCGGGCCGTGGCGAAACCGTCGGCGCAGGCCTGGTGGGTGATGATCGCGTCAAAGGCGTGATGTTCACCGGCTCCACCGAAGTCGCTCGCTTGCTGCAGCGCAACATCGCCGGCCGTCTGGACAACCAGGGTCGTCCAATCCCGCTGATCGCCGAAACCGGTGGCCAGAACGCAATGATCGTCGACTCCTCGGCCCTGACCGAACAAGTGGTGATCGACGTGGTTTCGTCGGCCTTCGACAGCGCCGGTCAGCGTTGCTCGGCATTGCGCGTCCTGTGCTTGCAGGAAGATTCCGCCGAACGCGTCATCGAAATGCTCAAAGGTGCCATGGCTGAAAGCCGTCTCGGCAATCCTGAGCGCCTGTCCGTGGACATCGGCCCGGTGATCGACGCCGAAGCCAAGGCAGGCATCGAGAAGCACATCCAGGCCATGCGCGACAAAGGTCGCAGTGTGTACCAGGTGGCCATTGCCGACGCCGAAGAAGTCAAACGCGGCACCTTCGTGATGCCAACCCTGATCGAACTGGAAAGCTTCGACGAACTGCAGCGGGAAATCTTTGGTCCGGTGCTGCACGTGGTTCGCTACAAGCGCAAAGACATCGATCAACTGATCGCTCAAATCAATGCTTCCGGCTACGGCCTGACCCTGGGCGTGCACACCCGCATCGACGAGACCATCGCCAAGGTGATCGACAACGTCAACGCCGGTAACGTCTACGTGAACCGCAACATCGTGGGTGCCGTGGTCGGTGTGCAACCGTTCGGTGGCGAAGGCTTGTCGGGTACTGGCCCGAAAGCCGGTGGTCCGCTGTACCTTTACCGCCTGCTGTCGACGCGTCCTACCGACGCGATCGAACAATCCTTCGCTCGCGGTGATGCCATCGCAGCACCGGACGTTCGCCTGCGTGACGCCATGAGCAAGCCATTGACCGCCCTGAAAGCCTGGGCCGAGAGCAACAAGTTCGCCGACCTGAGCACCCTGTGCGTGCAGTTCGCCGCGCAATCGCAAAGCGGGATCACCCGCGTTCTGGCCGGCCCGACCGGCGAGCGCAACAGCTATGCGATCCTGCCGCGCGAACACGTGCTGTGCCTGGCGGAAGTCGAAGGCGACCTGCTGACGCAACTGGCGGCGGTATTGGCTGTCGGCGGTTCGGCGGTATGGCCGGAAGCCGACCTGACCAAGGCTTTGTTCGCACGCTTGCCGAAGGAAGTTCAGGCGCGCATCAAGCTGGTTTCCGACTGGAACAAGGACGAAGTGGTGTTCGATGCGGTTCTGCATCACGGCCATTCCGACCAGTTGCGCGCGGTTTGCCAGCAGATTGCCAAGCGTGCCGGCGCCATCGTTGGCGTGCAGGGCCTGTCGCAAGGTGAAACCAACATTGCGTTGGAGCGTCTGGTGATTGAGCGCGCATTGAGCGTTAACACGGCTGCGGCGGGTGGTAATGCCAGTTTGATGACCATCGGTTAAATAACGATGCAGTCACTGTAAAAATGGGCGCCATCATCGGCGCCCATTTTTTTTGCCTTGTAGGAGCCGGCTTGCTGGCGATCAATACACCACGGTGCGTCTGATGCACCGCCATCGCCAGCAAGCCGGCTCCTACAGGTCGATGTTTTGCCCTTCCATCACCGATATCAATCATCCTGTTCAGGGTTTATTCCCGCGCCTAGACTCGGCCCATCCCAATAAAAGGTAGGCCGCCATGTCCGAGACGTTGCTCAGTTCCCGCAATCTGGCTTTCGAGCTGTATGAAGTCCTCGATGCCGAGGGCCTGACCCAGCGTGAGCATTACGCCGAGCACAACCGCGAAACCTTCGATGCGGCCATTGGCACTGCCCGCAACATCGCCGAGAAGTTCTTCGCCCCGCACAACCGCAAGGGCGACGAGAACGAGCCGCGCTACGAGGACGGTCAGGCGATTCTGATTCCGGAAGTGAAACCGGCGGTGGATGCTTTCCTTGAAGCAGGTTTCCTCAACGCCGCACGCAGTTTCGACGCCGGCGGCATGCAACTTCCTACACTGCTGTCCCAAGCTTGCTTCGCGCATTTCCAGTCGGCCAACGCTGCTTCAACGTCTTATCCGTTCCTGACCATGGGCGCGGCGAACTTGATCGAAAGCTTCGGCACCGACGAGCAGAAGCGCCGCTTCCTGCAACCGATGATCGACGGTCGCTTCTTCGGCACCATGGCCTTGACCGAGCCCCACGCCGGTTCATCGTTGTCGGATATTCGTACCCGCGCCGAGCCGGCGTCTGACGGCACTTACCGCCTCAAAGGCAACAAGATCTTCATTTCCGGTGGCGATCACCCGCTATCGGAAAACATCGTGCACATGGTGCTGGCCAAGCTGCCAGACGCCCCGGCCGGGGTGAAGGGTATTTCGCTATTTATCGTGCCCAAATTCCTGGTCAACGATGACGGCAGCCTGGGTCAGCGCAATGACGTGTTGCTGGCCGGCCTGTTCCACAAGATGGGCTGGCGCGGCACTACCTCCACCGCGCTGAACTTCGGCGATAACGGGGAGTGTGTCGGCTATCTGGTGGGCAAGCCGCACCATGGCCTGAGCTACATGTTCCAGATGATGAACGAAGCGCGGATTGGCGTCGGCATGGGCGCAGTGATGCTCGGCTACGCCGGTTACCTCTACTCGCTGGAGTACGCTCGCGAACGTCCGCAGGGGCGCGTGCCGGACAGCAAGGACCCGAACACCGCACCAGTAGCGATCATTCAACACGCTGACGTGAAACGCATGCTGCTGACGCAAAAGGCCTACGTCGAAGGTTCGTTCGACCTCGGCCTGTACGCGGCACGGCTGTTCGATGACACCACCACGCTTGCGACCGAAGCCGAACGCAAGCAGGCCCATGAGCTGCTGGATTTACTGACGCCGATCGTCAAATCCTGGCCGTCGGAGTTTTGCCTGAAGGCCAACGAACTGGCGATCCAGATCCTCGGCGGTCACGGCTACACCCGCGAATACCCGGTGGAACAGTACTACCGCGACAACCGCCTGAACCCGATCCACGAAGGCACCCACGGCATCCAGTCGCTGGACTTGCTGGGGCGAAAACTGGCACAGAACGGTGGTGCCGGACTCAAGCAACTGATCCGCCTGATCGCCGACACCGCCGAACGCGCACAGGCCCATGATTCACTGACAGCCCTGCGCGAGCCGCTGGAAAAACTGGTGGCCCGCCTGCAAACCGTGACCATCGGCCTGCTGACCGATCTGGCCCAAGGCAAGGTCAACAGCAGCCTGGCGAACTCGGCGCTGTACCTGAAGGTGTTCGGCCACACGGTGATTGGCTGGCGTTGGTTGGAGCAAGCGATTCGCGCTGAGGAAGGGTTGGCCAAGGGCAATGCGGCGGATGTGAGTTTCTATAAAGGCAAGTTGCAGGCGGCGCGTTACTTCCTGACGTGGGAAGTGCCGGGTTGCCATCATGAGCTGGCGATTCTTGAGGCTCGGGATGATGTGTGCCTGGGCATGCAGGATGAGTGGTTCTGACGACTGGCAAGTTTTTGTGGCGAGGGAGCTTGCTCCCGCTCGGCTGCGAAGCAGCCGCAAATACAGGCAACTCGGTGCATCACATAGACCCGGGTTGCCGGATTCGGGAGCGCTTCGCACTCCAGCGGGAGCAAGCTCCCTCGCCACAAAGTTGTCTCTTAACTCAGCTTGAAGCCACCCATCTGCCGCGCCAAATCATCCGCCAACCGCTGTAACGTCTGGCAATCCTCACGACAAGCCCTGACCTCCCCCGCCGTCGCCCGGGCCAAATCGGAAATCCCCTGCACATTGCGGTTGATCTCTTCGGTCACCGCCGACTGCTCTTCCGTCGCCGTCGCCACCTGATGGTTCATGTCGCTGATGCGCTCGACCTGTCCGGTAATCGCCGTCAACGAAGCCCCGGTCCGCTGGCTCGATTCGACGCCGGTCCCCGTCGCTGCTTGCCCGGAATGCATCGATGACACGGCATTTTCCGCACCCTGCTTGAGGCTGCCGATCATCTGCTGAATCTCGTCGGTGGACGATTGCGTGCGCCGCGCCAAGGTGCGCACTTCATCGGCAACCACCGCAAACCCGCGCCCCATGTCACCGGCCCGCGCGGCTTCGATGGCGGCATTGAGCGCCAACAGGTTGGTTTGTTCAGAAATCCCGCGAATCACTGCCAACACTTGGTCGATGGATGCAACCTGATGGGCCAGCTCGCCTACGGCAGTGGCGGCAACGCCGATTTCGTCGGACATGCTCTCAATATGCCGGATCGAGCCACCGACCACTTCCCGCGCCTGCATCGCCTCATCCCGAGCGGTTTGTGAAGCGACTGCCGCATTGCCCGCGTTCTGGGCGATGTCCTGCACCGTCAGACCCATTTCGTGGACGGCCGTCGCGACCATGTCGGTCATTTCCTGTTGGCGACCCGAACGCTCGGCAGTGTTATCCACAACCTTGGCTACCTGGCCCACCGCCGTGCGCAGACGCTCACTGGTGGTCAGCACTTCACCGATCATGTCGCGCTGACTATCGAGGAACCGATTGAACCCACGGGCCAGATCGCCCAGCTCGTCGGCGCGGCTGGAATCCAGCCGATGGGTCAAATCACCACCACCGCTACCGATGGCCACCAACGCCGCTGTTACCTGACGAATCGGTCGCACCAGTCCTCGGGCCAGCAACACCACCAGCAACAGGCACACCAGTGCCACCACCAGGCCGATGCCACTGCTCATCCACATCGCACGACGGGCTTCGGCGTAGATTTGCGACTGCGGCACTTCGGCCACCAGGGTCCAGCCTAAATCCCGCAGCGGCAGGCTCAACGCCAGATAATCTTCGCCTTCGCGGACAAAGCTGCTGTTGATGGCATTTTTTTGACCCATGACGGCTTCTGCCGCCGGACCACCAATCTGTTCAGCCAAGGTGCGTTTGCCACTGAATTGCGCTTCAGGGTGGACCTGAATCAAACCGTCGGAACGCACGAGATAGACCTTGCCGCGCTCCCCGAAGCTGAAGTTGTGAATCAGCTCCGACAGCTCTTTCATACTCAAGCCAAGGCCCGCAACGCCCACGACTTTGCCGGCCTTCTCAACTTTAAGGTCGATGAAAAGCGCCAATTCTCCGGTGGCCGTGTCGTTGTCGATATTGAGGGTGCGTGGCTGGTTACTGTCGAGAAACGCATAGAACCAGGCGTCCTTGGGATTGGAGCGACTGAGGGTGCGGTCCAGGCCTTTCTCGGTGAAGTAATGGTTGGATGCGGTGCCGACAATCAGCGCGGTAAAGGCTTTGTGCTCGGCGCGGATGCCTTCGAGGTAAGTGGTGAACGTAGCGGTCTGGGCACTGTTTTCACCCTCGGCCAGCCAGTCGCGCACCATGCTGTTGCTGGCAATGTCCTTGGCGGCGGTGAGCGGTTGGACGAGGATGCGCTCGATGTCGTTGCGCATTGCTTCGATGCTCGACGGCAGCGCTTGTTCGACCAGATAGCGCTGGGCGAGGCGGTTGACCACGAGGGTATAAATGCCAACCACGATCAGGATACTGACCAGCAGGGCGGTACCCATGCTCAGGATCAACTGCCACTGAATACTGCGTCGCCAGAACTGCATGGAGCACCCCCAAAGAATAAGAGGCTGAAACACTGCAACAGCCGTGCCGATTGTATACAACGCAACCGACAATTTATTCTTTGGTTGTGCGCAAAGCCGATCAGGCCTGATTGATCGTCTTGGAGATCACTTCAACCGTGGCGCTGACTTGCTCTTGGTAACGGTCGAGTTCGAGCTTGTGCTGCTTCTGCATTTCGATCTGCTGGGAGCACAGATTCATCGCGGCGAGTACCAGCAGGCGGTCACCGATCAGCGTCGGGTACTTTCGTTTGGTGTCGGCCAGGGCAGCTTTCAACATTAATGCAGCGTCCAGCAGGGTCTGCTCTTCCCCTTCCGGGGCCTTGATCGAGTAGTCCTCTCCCAGGATCGAGACGACTTTCACACCCGGGCCGTAACTCATGCGCTGACGGGACCGGCGCTGACGCGTTCAACCAGGGCTTGAATGCGTGCAGCGGTGGCGCCTTGTTTCTCTTCCTGTTCCATCAGGCTCAGTTGCAGGCTTTCGTTTTCATCCTTGGCTTGGGCCAGTTCGGCGCTCAGGGTCTGGTTGGTGCCGAGCAGGGTCTGGTTCTGTTGCACCAGGTCGCTTACCAGTTGTTCCAATTGGCTTAGGGATACTTCCAACATTTTGATTTTCCAGGCATTTTCAAAGGGCGCGTACGATAAAGAAAAGTCACGGTGGAAGCCAGGGTTATACGGGCGCAAGGCCTTGATTTTCCTGGCGACTGACCTTTCTCGCGAACTGTAGAGACTGTGATTGGCCGATCTGGTTCCTGCACTTCGTCGCCATGGCGTTTGTGCGGCAAAACCGCACAGGGGCTCAAGACTTTAGTCGCATGACCGATAAGTCATCCATACGTCAGCCTCGGCACCCCTCAGGTGCGCTCATCCCGGTAAACACCATGTCCCTTCGAAATATGAATATTGCGCCGCGAGCGTTCCTCGGTTTTGCCCTGATTGGCGGCTTGATGCTGCTGCTGGGCGTGTTTGCCCTGAACCAGATGAGCAAGATCCGCGACGCCGCCGAAGACATCACCGTCACCAGCGTGCCGAGCATCAAGAGCCTCGACGAGTTCACCCAATTGACCCTGCGCTTGCGCGTGCTGTCCTACCGCTTACTGGTCAACCGCGAGCCAGACGTGCAGCAGAAAACCATGGAGCTGCTGGATATGCGCAACCAGCAGATCCGCACCGCCCAGGCCACCTACGAAAAGCTGATCAGCAGCCCGCAGGAACGAGCGGCCTACGATCAATACGTGCAGTTGCTCGGGCAGTACCGCCAGATCGAAGACCGGATGAAGACCCTGTCGCGCAACAATCAGGTCGACGAACTGCGCAGCCTGCTCAACGCCGATCTGCTGAGTAACTCCGAAGCCGTCAATGCGGTGCTGAACAAGCTGCTGGAGATCAACACCCAGCAGACCCTCGACACCAACCAGCAAGCTGCCGAGCAGTACGAATCGGCCTTCAATCTGGTGATCACCCTGCTGGTCATCGCCACCGCCCTGACCATCCTGTTCGCCTGGTTGCTGACCAACAGCATCACCAAACCCATCGCCAACGCCCTGGACGCCGCCGAACAGATCGCCGAAGGCAACCTGACGCGCCCGATCACCGTCGATGGCCAGGACGAGGCCGGTCGCCTGTTGCTGGCGATGTCGAAAATGCAGGACAAGCTGCGCGACACCCTTCAACGGATCTCCGGCTCGGCCACGCAACTGGCGTCGGCTGCGGAAGAACTCAACAGCGTCACCGACGAAAGCGCCCGCGGCCTGACCCAGCAAAACAACGAAATCGAACAGGCCGCCACGGCGGTCAATGAAATGACCAGTGCCGTGGAAGAAGTCGCGCGCAACGCGGTGAGCACGTCCGAAGCCTCGAAGAACGCCACCACTTCCGCCGGCGATGGCCGTGATCTGGTACAGGAAACCGTCAGCGCCATCGAACGCATGAGCGCCGATGTGCAGAGCACCGCGACCCTGATCGGCGACCTGGCCAATGAGTCCCGTGACATCGGCAAGGTGCTGGACGTGATCCGTGGCCTGGCCGACCAGACCAACCTGCTGGCCCTGAACGCAGCCATCGAAGCCGCTCGTGCCGGTGAGGCCGGTCGTGGTTTTGCCGTGGTTGCGGACGAAGTGCGGGCACTGGCCCATCGCACCCAGCAGTCGACCAGCGAAATCGAACGCATGATCGGCAGCATCCAGAGCGGCACCGAACACGCCGTGGATTCGATGCGCAACAGCACCGAACGCGCCGAGTCGACCCTGAACATCGCCCGCGGCGCCGGGATGTCGCTGGACACCATCAACAGCGCGATTGTCGAGATCAACGAACGCAACCTGGTGATCGCCAGCGCCGCCGAAGAGCAGGCGCAAGTGGCCCGGGAAGTGGACCGCAACCTGGTGAACATTCGTGATTTGTCGGTGCAATCGGCGACGGGTGCCAATCAGACCAGTGCAGCGAGCAGTGAGCTGTCGCGTTTGGCGGTGGACCTGAACACCATGGTTGGGCGGTTTAGCCTGTAACTGGACCCCACACCCCCTGTGGCGAGGGAGCTTGCTCCCGCTCGACTGCGCTGCGGTTGCCATCGGGCTTGCAAAATCAATTTGCAACGACTCCGAGGGTCGCTACGCGACCTGACGGGAGCAAGCTCCCTCGCCACAGGGATCGAGCATGACTCGATAACGTCACCAAAAAGCTTTTTGACAGCATCACATTTCAACAGGTTAGAATCACTGGCACGCAGACTGCATGGTCAGTTTGTGCCCGTCTTTGAGCTTCTGGAGTATTGCCTTTGAATGCGACGACCATCAACAGCCTGTTCTTGATCGGCGCGTTGCTGGTAGGTGCAAGCATTCTGGTGAGCTCACTTTCGTCCCGCCTCGGCATCCCGATTCTGGTGATCATCCTGGCCGTGGGCATGGCGGCCGGCGTCGACGGCGGCGGCATCATCTTCGATAACTACCCAACGGCCTATCTGGTCGGCAACCTCGCGTTGGCGGTGATCCTGCTCGACGGCGGTTTGCGCACGCGGGTGTCGAGTTTCCGCGTGGCGTTATGGCCGGCGTTGTCGCTGGCCACAGTCGGGGTGTTGATTACCACCGGGTTGACCGGCATGGCCGCTGCGTGGCTGTTCGACCTCAATATGATTCAGGGTTTGCTGATCGGCGCCATCGTCGGCTCCACCGACGCCGCGGCAGTGTTCTCGCTGCTGGGCGGCAAAGGCCTGAACGAGCGGGTGACCGCCACTCTGGAAATCGAATCCGGCAGCAACGACCCGATGGCGGTGTTCCTCACCGTCACACTGATCGACATGCTCGCCAGCGGCCAGACCGGCCTGCACTGGAGCCTGCTGACCCATCTTCTGCGCGAGTTCGGCATCGGTGGCGTGATTGGCCTGGGTGGCGGCTGGCTGATGCTGCAACTGGTCAACCGGATCAATCTGGCCACCGGCCTGTACCCGATCCTGGTCATCGCCGGCGGACTGGTGGTGTTTGCCCTGACCAACGCCCTGCACGGCAGCGGCTTCCTCGCGGTGTACCTGTGCGGCCTGGTGATCGGCAACCGCCCGGTGCGCAGCCGTCACGGCATTCTGCACATGCTCGACGGCATGGCCTGGCTGGCACAGATCGGCATGTTCCTGGTGCTGGGGCTGCTGGTCACGCCCCACGACTTACTGCCGATTGCCCTGCCGGCCCTCGCCCTCGCGCTGTGGATGATTCTGTTTGCCCGGCCACTGTCGGTAGTGGTTGGCTTGTTACCGTTCAAGGCGTTCCATGGCCGTGAGAAAGTCTTCATTTCCTGGGTCGGCCTGCGCGGCGCGGTCCCGATCATTCTGGCGGTGTTCCCGCTGATGGCCGGCCTCCCCAATGCCCAGCTGTATTTCAACCTGGCCTTCTTTATCGTGCTGGTGTCGCTGTTGGTGCAGGGCACAAGCCTGCCGTGGGTCGCCAAACTGTTGAAAGTAACCGTACCACCGGATCCCGCGCCGATCTCCCGATCAGCGCTGGAAGTGCACGTCACCAGCGAGTGGGAGCTGTTCGTTTATCGCCTCGGCGCCGAAAAATGGTGCATCGGTTCGCCCCTGCGTGAACTGAAAATGCCCGAAGGCACCCGTATCGCGGCCCTGTTTCGTGGCCAGCAACTGCTCCATCCGTCGGGTAGTACGGTGCTGGAAGTCGATGATTTACTGTGCGTAATCGGCCATGAACACAACCTTGCAGCCCTCGGAAAACTCTTCAGTCAGGCGCCGCAACGGGGCCTCGATTTGCGCTTCTTCGGCGACTTCGTACTCGAAGGAGATGCCCAACTGGCCGCGGTTGCTGCCCTGTACGGGTTGAAGGTCGAAGGCATCGATCCGGAGATGTCCCTGGCCAGGTTCATTGCCCAGAAAGTGGGGGGTGCTCCTGTAGTCGGGGACCAGGTGGAATGGAACAACACCATCTGGACCGTCGCAGTCATGGACGGGAACAAGATTGGCAAAGTGGGCGTCAGATTCCCCGAAGGAAGTCGCCCGGGTCCGGGACTCTTCCTCTAAACTCCATTCTTCGCCTCGTATTTGATCGGTCTCTATGTCAAGCCTGCGCTCTTTGTTGTTCATGGTCCTTGTGGGCCTGAGTCTTTCTGTCGGCCCTTTGCAAGCCGCCGAACCGCCCTCCCGCGAATCCGTGCAGACGAGTCTGGACAAGATTGCCGACCGCAAACTGCCGGAAGCCGATCAAAAAGCCTTGCAGTCCGTCTTGCAAGGCACGCTGACGCAGCTCAACAATCAGCGTGATTACGAGCAGAAACTCAGCGATCTCAAGCAGCAACTGGCCACCGCCCCCAAGCAAACCATCGAGAACCAGCGTGAGCTGACCCGTCTCAAGGCCAGCACCGTGGTGCCGGTGGCGCAACGCTTCGCCAAAGAGTCGATCCAGCAACTCGAGCAATTGCTCACCGAGCGCTCGACCCAGCAAAGCGATCTGCAAAAAGCCCTGGCGGACGCCAACAGTCTGATCATCACCGCCCAGACCCGTCCCGAGCGCGCCCAGGCCGAAATCTCCGCCAGCCAGACGCGCATCCAGCAGATCAACAACATCCTCAAGACCGGCAAAGACGCCGGCAAGACGCTGAGCGGCGAACAGCGCGACCAGCTCAACGCCGAGCTCGCAGCCCTGAATGCCCTGATCCCGCTGCGTCGCCAGGAACTGGCCGGCAATACCCAACTGCAAGACCTGGGCAACAGCCAGCATGACTTGCTATCGGAAAAGTCCGATCGCCTGGACCAGGAAATCCAGGACCTGCAAAGCCTGATCAATCAGAAGCGTCTGGCCCAGTCCCAGGAAACCGTGACGCAGCAGTCGATCGAAGCGCAAAAGGCCGGCGGCAGCAGCCTGTTGGCGACCGAAAGCGCGGCCAACCTGAAGCTCTCGGACTACCTGCTCAAAAGCACGGACCGCCTCAACGAAGTTACCCAGCAAAACCTGCAGACCAAGCAACAACTCGACAGCGTGACCCAGAGCGACTCGGCGCTGGACGAACAGATCAACGTGCTCAAAGGCAGCTTGCTGCTGTCCAAGATTCTCTACAAGCAGAAGCAGGCACTGCCGCGCCTCAAGCTCGACCGCGACCTCGCCGACCAGATCGCCGACATTCGCCTGTATCAGTTCGAAGTCAGCCAGCAACGGGAATTGCTCAGCAACCCGGCCACCTACGTCGACAATTTGCTGTCGAACCAACCACCCGAGCAAGTCACCCCGCAGTTGCGCAAGAGCCTGCTGGAACTGGCGACTACCCGCGCCGACCTGCTGGAGCGGCTGAACCGCGAATTGAGCGCGGTGCTCAACGAATCCATCACCCTGCAACTGAACCAGAAGCAATTGCTCAGCACCGCGCAAAGCCTGCGCGCAACGCTTGACGAGCAAATGTTCTGGATTCCCAGCAACAAGCCACTGGACCTGGAATGGATACGCGCCGTGCCGGATCGCCTGGAACGCCAGGTCGATACCCTGCCGCTGGCCTCAAGCCTGAGCGAACTGACTGATGGCCTGACCCAGCGACCGTTGCTGTTCTTGCCGCTGGCACTGTTGATCGGTGCCCTGTTGTGGCGTCGCAAGCAACTGTATGCCCGCCTGAACAAGGTTCACCAGGACGTCGGCCACTTCAAGCGCGACAGCCAGTGGCACACGCCGCAGGCGATCCTGATCAATATCCTGTTGGCGATGCCAGTCTCGCTGGGTCTGGCCCTTTGCGGTCTGGCCCTGCAGATCGACGCACGCGGGCAAAACGCCAACATGGGCGCAGCGTTGCTGCAAATGGCCCAGGCGTGGCTGGTGTTCTACACCGCCTACCGGATCCTCGCGCCGGGCGGCGTGGCTGAGCTGCATTTCCGTTGGGAAAAGCCCCAGGTCGAATTCCTCCGCGGCTGGGTACGCCGCCTCGGGATGGTGGTGATGGCCCTGGTGGCGGTGGTGGCCGTTGCCGAGCTGCAACCGGCCGGGCTGGCCGACGACGTGATCGGCATGCCAGTGGTGCTCACCTGCTACGCCTTGATGACCTTGCTGCTCAGCCGCCTGCTGATCAGCAGCCCGACCCACGAAAACGCCTCGCTGTTCCGCAAGGTCGTCGGTATTTTGTTCACCGCCCTGCCCGTCGCACTGTTTGTGGCGGTGTGCTTCGGCTACTACTACACCGCACTGAAACTCAGCGACCGGTTGATCAACACCTTGTACCTGCTGATGTTCTGGCTGGTAATCGAAGCCACCTTCGTCCGTGGCCTGAGCGTCGCGGCACGCCGCCTGGCTTACCAGCGCGCCCTGGCCAAACGTCAGGCGGCCAAAGAGGCCGGCGACGGCGAAGCGGTGATCGAAGAACCGACCCTGGATATCGAGAAGGTCAACGAACAGTCCCTGCGCCTGATTCGCCTGGCCTTGCTCGGCGGCTTCATGGCGTTGCTGTACTGGGTCTGGGCCGACCTGATCACGGTGTTCTCGTACCTCGACAACATCACCCTCTACGAATACACCAGCGGTACCGGCGCCAACATGAGTATGGTGCCAATCAGCATCGGCGACATGCTCGGTGCGCTGATCATCATCGGCATCACCTTTGCCCTGGCGCGCAACTTGCCCGGCCTGCTGGAAGTGTTCGTGCTGTCCAAGCTCAATCTGGCCCAGGGCAGCGCTTACGCTACGACAACGTTGCTGTCCTACGTGATCGCCGGTGTCGGTTTCGTCTCGACCCTGTCGACCCTCGGCGTGAGCTGGGACAAGTTGCAGTGGCTGGTGGCGGCACTGTCGGTGGGCCTCGGTTTCGGCATGCAGGAGATTTTTGCGAACTTCATCTCCGGGATCATGATCCTGTTCGAACGTCCGGTACGGATCGGCGACACCATCACCATCGGTAACCTGTCGGGCACGGTGAGCAAGATCCGCATTCGCGCCACGACCATCACCGACTTCGACCGCAAGGACATCATTGTTCCGAACAAGACGTTCATTACCGGGCAGCTGATCAACTGGTCCCTGACCGACACCATCACCCGGGTGACGCTCAAGCTAGGGGTCGATTACGGCTCGGACCTGGACCTGGTGAAAGAACTGCTGCTCAAAGCCGCGCGAGAAAACCCACGGGTACTCAAAGAACCCGAGCCGCACGTGTATTTCCTGAACTTCGGCGAAAGCACCCTCGACCACGAGTTGCGCATGCACGTGCGTGACCTCGGTGACCGTAACCCGGTGCTCGATGAGGTCAACCGCTTCATCAACCGCGAGTTCAAGAAGCAGCACATCAACATCTCGTTCCGGCAGATGGAGGTGTACCTGAAGAACCTGCACGGCCAGGAATACAAGATGGTACCGATCGAACCGGAAGCGAAAACCATCGTGCCGCTGCCGGATGGCAAACAGCCACCGCAAATGCCGCCCGCCGCCAAACTCGACTAACCGGACTTTCCCCAGCAGAATGCTCGGACATTCTGCTGGAGTCGGCCCTTGAAAGCCCTCGACGAACTGACCTTCGATAATCGCTTCGACCGCTTGGGCGATACGTTTTCCGCCCACGTGCTGCCCGAGCCCATCGACAACCCGCGCCTGGTAGTCGCCAGTTCCGCCGCCATGGCGCTGCTGGACCTCGACCCGGCCGTGGCCGAAACCCCGGAGTTCGCCGAGCTGTTCAGCGGCCACAAGCTGTGGGCCGACGCGGTTCCTCGGGCGATGGTCTATTCCGGGCATCAGTTCGGTTCATACAACCCGCAACTGGGCGACGGCCGTGGCCTGTTGCTGGGCGAGGTGTACAACGAGGCCGGCGAGCACTGGGACCTGCACCTCAAGGGTGCCGGCCAGACACCGTTTTCACGCATGGGCGATGGCCGCGCAGTGCTGCGCTCTTCGATCCGCGAGTTCCTCGCCTCTGAAGCCCTGCACGCGCTGAACATTCCGACGACGCGGGCATTGTGCGTGATCGGCTCGGATACACCGGTCTGGCGCGAAAAACAGGAACGCGCCGCCATGGTCCTGCGCCTGGCACCGAGCCACGTGCGCTTCGGGCACTTCGAATATTTCTACTACACCAAACGCCCCGAAAAGCAGAAAGAACTCGGCGAACACGTGCTGGCCATGCATTTCCCGGAATGCCTGGAGCAACCGGAACCGTACCTGGCGATGTTCCGCGAGATCGTCGAGCGCAATGCCGAACTGATCGCCAAGTGGCAAGCCTATGGTTTCTGCCACGGCGTGATGAACACCGACAACATGTCGATCCTCGGCATCACCTTCGACTTTGGCCCATTCGCCTTCCTCGACGACTTCGACGCCAACTTCATCTGTAACCACTCCGATGACCAGGGCCGCTACTCCTTCAGCAACCAGGTGCCGATCGGCCAGTGGAACCTCAGCGCCCTGGCCCAGGCCCTGACGCCGTTCATCAGCGTCGAAGCCCTGCGCGAAACCCTCGGCCTGTATTTGCCGCTGTTCCAGGCCCATTACCTGGACCTGATGCGCCGCCGCCTCGGCCTGACCAGCGCTGAAGAAGACGACCAGAAACTGCTGGAACACCTGCTGCAACTGATGCAAAACAGCGGCGTCGATTACAGCCTGTTCTTCCGCCGACTGGGCGAAGAATCACCCGAAACCGCCATCGCCCGCCTGCGCGATGACTTCGTCGACATCAAGGGTTTCGATGCCTGGGGCGAGCTCTACGTGGCCCGGGTCGCCCGGGAAGGCGAGCTGAACCAGGAGCAACGTCGCGATCGGATGCACGCGGTCAATCCGCTGTACATCCTGCGCAACTATCTGGCGCAAAAAGCCATCGATGCGGCAGAGAACGGCGACTACTCAGAAGTGCGTCGTCTGCATGCCGTACTGAGCAAGCCGTTCGAAGAACAACCGGGGATGGAACGCTACGCCGAACGGCCGCCGGAATGGGGCAAGCATCTGGAGATCAGTTGTTCGTCGTGAAGCCGGTCATATGAAGGTTTCCACCGATTTGCGATATTCGTCCGCCGACCAATGGCGTCCCGCCCTTCTCCGGCGTAGATTCGCACGACTTCTCTGCCCGATTGAAAATGTGAGCAGACGTCTCCAAATAGGAATAATCGGATTCTTCACAGGACCACCTACATGTCTGACCCATTCCACATTCCCTGCCCCCACTGCAACGGCCTCAACCGCATCCCCGCCGAGCGCCTGGGCGACCACCCAAAATGCGGGCGCTGCAAGGCCGACGTCCTGCTGAACAAGCCTTTCGAATTGAAACAGGGTGACTACGCCAGCCAGATCAAGGGCGATCTGCCGTTGCTGGTGGACGTGTGGGCCGACTGGTGTGGGCCGTGCAAGTCGTTTTCGCCGGTGTTTGAACAGGCCGCTGCGCAATTGGCCGGCAAATGCCGGCTGGCCAAGCTGGACAGTGAGGCGAACCAGCAATTGTCGGCTCAGTTGGGGATTCGCTCGATTCCGAGCCTGATTCTGTTCAAGAACGGTCGGGAAGTCGCCCGCCAGAGCGGGGCCTTCCCGTTACCGCAATTGATGAGTTGGTTGCGCAGTCAGGGGATTTGACAGCAACCTTAAACCCTGTGGGAGCGACCCTGCTCGCTCCCACAGTTTTTTCAGGTGTTTTCCAGCAGGTTATGCAGTTCAACAAACTGCTGCGTCAACTTGTGCCGCGGGTCGAGATGGATCAGCGGCGTGTTGGCTTGGTGGGATTCGCGCATGCGCACCGAACTGGCCAGGTACACCGGCAACACCGGCAGGCCTTCGGCGATCAGTTCATCGAGGATTTGCTGCGGCAGGCTGGCCCGGGCCTGGAACTGGTTGACGACGATGCCTTCCACTTCCAGGCCTTCGTTATGGTCTTCCTTCAGCTCTTCGATTTCCGCCAGCAGGCCGTACAGCGCCTGACGCGAGAAGCTGTCGCAATCGAAGGGAATCAGTACCCGATCAGCGGCAATCAGCGCTGAAACCGCATAGAAGTTAAGTGCGGGCGGGGTATCGAGGTAAATCCGGTCATAGTCTTCGCTCAGCTCTTCAAGCAACTTTCTGAGCTTGTTGATCTTGTGCTTGGCCTCAAGTTTGGGCTGCAGGTCGGCCAGTTCAGCCGTGGCGGTGACAACATGGAGGTTATCGAACGGCGTTTCGTAAATATCAACCTGGTTCTTCTTGGAGAACGGCCCGGAAGACAGGGTCTGCTTGAAGAAATCGGCAATCCCCATCGGAATGTCGTTGCCGGTGAGCCCCGTCAGGTATTGAGTGGAATTGGCCTGGGCATCGAGATCCACCAACAGGGTACGAAAACCCTCGCTGGCGCTGACCGCCGCCAAATTGCAGGCAATGCTGGATTTGCCTACGCCACCTTTCTGATTGAACACCACGCGCCGCATGTCAAAACCTCCGTGTATCAAAGAATGATCGAGTGTAGTGGTCGATGGCGTTGCTTAGCTACCTCGCGGGCAAGGGACTACACAGTCAGTCGTCATCTCTTGCTGAAAAACCGACAAAACTCCGGGCCAAACGGAGCCAGAGCCGACAGACGGGGCTTATGAAAATGTGAATAAATACCAAATGTTCGGATTTCGCGAACTAACCGGTACATCTCACTGAGCAAAATGTAACCAGCATTTGCTACACGTTCGTCGCACCGGGATAATGCGCACCACTCGGCGCCAGGCGCCACGTAGGGTGTGCCGTGCCTTTGCGCCACTCACCGCGTCAAGAAAGCCCTCAAGGGCGGGATGAATGTCTGTGATCAATTTCAACATCGCCCAGTGGCGCGCGTGGGCCCCGGGGCTCGAAAGCGTGGACGACTGGCAGGCCTGGAGCCGACGACCGGTCGTGCTTCCGGGCAGCGATGCGGCCCCGGACGTCTCATTTCTGCCGGCCATGCAGCGCCGGCGCCTCAGCCGGCTGGCGCGAATGGCGTTCAGCGTCGGCTGGCCCCTGGCCGAAGGTCGCCAGGACTTGCCGCTGGTCTTTGTTTCCCGTCATGGCGAAACCCCGCGCACGTTCGACATTCTCAGCGAGTTGGCCACTGAACAGCCGCTGTCTCCGACCCAGTTCAGCCTGTCGGTGCACAACGCGATCATCGGCCTGTGGTCGATCATGCGCGGTGAAACCAGCGAGATGACCGCCCTTGCCGCAGCCGGCGACGGACTGGAAGACGGCATGCTGGAGGCCGCGGCATTGCTGAATGAAGGTGTGCCGGCCGTGTTGTTGGTGGTGACCGAAGAGCAGCCGCCCGAAGCCTATTCGACGTGGATCGATGACGTGCCGTTTCCGTATGCCCTCGGCCTGCTGATCACACCCGGCAATGACTGGCAGCTGTCCCTGAACAGCCCGCCACAAGCGTTGTCAAAAGTTCGCTGGCCCCATGCGCTGAATCTGTTGCGTGCGCTGTTGGGTGAGCAAACCACCTGCCAACATGCCTGGAAAAATCGCGTATGGACCTGGCAACGCAACCCATGACCGAGAAAAACCGCGACGCCTACTACTGGCGCCTGCTGGCCACGGCTGCAAGCTTCACCCTGTTCGGACTGGGCGGGCTGTGCCTGCGTCTGGTGGTTTTCCCGGTACTCGGCTGCCTGCCGGGCGATGCCCGCACCCACCGGCTGCGCGCAAGGCGCATGGTCAGCCGCTGCTTCTGGTTTTTCGTGCAGTTCATGGCCCGCGCCGGCGTGCTGACTTATGACATTCAGGGCGCGGAGAAACTCGGGCGTCCGGGGCAGATGATCATCGCCAATCATCCCTCGTTGATCGACGTGGTATTCCTGATCGGGCTGGTGCGCCACACCAACTGCGTGGTCAAGCAAAGCCTCTGGGAAAACCCTTTCACCCGCGGCCCGCTGCGCCGCACCGATTACATCAGCAACGACGGCAGCATGGACATGCTCGATGCCGCCGCCGACGCCTTGAAAGAAGGGCAAACCCTGATCATCTTTCCCGAAGGCACCCGCACCCAGCCGGGTCAGGCGCCAGCCTTTCATCGGGGGGGAGCGGCAATTGCCCTGCGGGGTGCGAAAATCCTCACCCCCGTGGTGATCAAGGTCACCCCGACCACTTTGACCAAGGCGGAGCCCTGGTACCGGATCCCAAAGCGTCGCGTGCACTTCAGTTTCCGCGTCGGGGCCGATATAGACCCACAGGCCTTCGCTGCAATGGGCGCGGCCCCTCAGGCCTCGCGCAAGCTCAACGATTATCTACATTCTTACTTTATTAAGGAGCTCGCCGAAGATGAGCGATCTGCACCGTGATATCAAAATGCTTATCATCGACGCCCTCGGCCTCGAAGACATCAGTGCCGACGACATCGGCGATGACCTGACGCTCTTCGGCGAAGGCCTGGGCCTGGACTCCGTGGATGCCCTGGAACTCGGCCTGGCCATCCAGAAAAAGTACGGCATCAAAATCGATGCCGACGCCAAGGACACGCGTAATCACTTCAGCAACGTGGCGAGCCTTGCAGCGTTCGTCACCGCAAAACAGGCAGCTTGAGACCGGACCATGCAAACTCGTGACGACATTTTCAACACCCTGCGCGATGCCTTGGTCGAGCTGTTTGAACTGGACCCCGAGCGCGTCAGCCTCGAATCCAATCTGTATCAGGATCTGGAAATCGACAGCATCGACGCGGTCGACCTGATCGACCACATCAAACGTCAGACCGGCAAGAAAATCGCCGCCGAAGAATTCAAGTCGGTACGTACCGTCAGCGACGTCGTCGAGGCGGTCTACCGTCTGGTTCAACCGGCCGCATGAGCCGACTGATCGGCCTTGGCCTGCTGCTGGCAGGCCTGCTGTACCCCTTTGCGGTGTATTTCGGCATGGAGCACTTCGCGCCGTGGCAGTTCGGGCTGCTGCTGGGCAGCCTGTGGCTGGCTCGCGCGTTGACCGGCCGACACAAGCCCGGCAGCCAATGGATGGCGGCGGCAGCCATCGGGTTTTGCCTGCTGCTGGCACTATTCGACAGCCCGGCGCTGCTGCGCTGGTATCCGGTGTTGATCAGCGCTTTCATGCTGGCGCTGTTCGGCTTGAGTCTGAAGTACGGGCCACCAATGGTCGAACGCCTGGCCCGCTTGCGCGAACCGTACCTGCCCGCCAAGGCTATTCGCTATACCCGCCAGGTGACGATCGCCTGGAGTGTGTTTTTTCTTTGCAACGGTTTGTGCGCCGCCGCCCTGACGCTGTGGGCGCCGCTGAGCTGGTGGATGTTGTACACCGGCCTGATTTCCTACGGATTGATAGGCCTGATGTTTGCCATTGAATGGCTGATACGACAACGGGTACGAGGCCACCCATGAATTGGATAAAACTTGAGCAGTTGCTGCTCAAGGCCGAGCCGGAACGTGCCGTAACGGCCGAGCCGTCGCTCGATCACGCACACCTGTGCGCACAGGCCTTGAGCCTGGCCGCCGGCCTGCAAGCCCAGGGCGTGCAGCGCATTGCCGTGCACCTTGAAGACGCCGCCGATCTGGCGATTGCCCTGCTGGGCGCCTGGCGTGCCGGGGCCAGCGTGTTATTGCCGGCCGACCTGCAAGCGCAAACGCGCCAGCGCTGGTCGAACGAGGTGGACCTGTGGCTGACCGATCAGCCCGACGATGCGCATCTCGGCGATTATCGGCAATCGCCGCTCAGTCCCGCCTCGCTGGATTTGGATCAATGCCGGCTGAGCCTGTGTACGTCCGGGTCCAGTGGCGAGCCCAAGCGCATCGAAAAAAGCCTGCGGCAACTGGCCAACGAGGTCGAAGCCCTGGAACAGCTGTGGGGTGCCGATCTCGGTCCGGCATGCATCATCGGCAGCGTTGCCACCCAACACATCTATGGCCTGCTGTTCCGGGTGCTCTGGCCGTTGTGCGCCGGGCGTCCGTTCATGCGCAGGCAACTGGCCTTTCCCGAAGACCTGCAACGCGCCAGTCGCGAGCATCCGGCGTTTGCCTGGGTCGCCAGCCCGGCGCTGCTCAAGCGCATGGGCGACAACCTCGACTGGCCGGCCCTGAGCGCAGTGCGCCGGGTATTTTCTTCTGGCGGTGCGTTACCGGCCGAGGCCGCGCAAAGCCTGCAACAACGCCTGCATCAATGGCCGACCGAGATTTTCGGCAGCTCGGAAACCGGCGGCATTGCCTGGCGACAAGGGCATGCACCCTGGCAGCCGTTTGCCGGCATCAAGCTCAGCCAGGACGACGACGGCGCACTGCTCATCGCCTCGCCATACTTGCCCGCCGGCCATATCGAACAGACCGCCGATGCCGCGCGAATCGCCGCTGACGGCCGTTTCGAACTACTGGGACGGCTCGACCGGATCGTTAAACTGGAAGAAAAACGCATCTCGCTGCCGATGCTGGAGCAAGCGCTGATGACCCACGCCTGGGTGGCCGAAGCGCGCCTTGGCGTCGTTCAGGAAAACCGCGCCTCGCTGGGGGCGCTGCTGGTTCTGACAGAGGCGGGCCTGCATGCCCTGCGTAATCAAGGTCGACGCACGCTCACCGAGCAGTTACGCCAACACTTGAGCGAGCATTGCGAAGCGCTGGCCCTGCCACGACGCTGGCGCTTGTTGCGGCAAATGCCGTTGAACAGCCAAGGCAAACTGCCCCAGACCGTCGTCGAAGCCCTGCTGCTGGCACCACGCCCCAAGGCACCGGAAGTATTGGAGCAGTCCGAAACCGAGGGCGAGTGGAGCCTGCAACTGGCCGTGCCGCCGGATCTTGCCTATTTCAGCGGCCACTTCCCCACGGCGCCGGTACTGCCTGGCGTAGTGCAGGTCGAATGGGCGCTGAACCTGGGCCAGCACTTGATGAACCTGCCGGCAACGTTCGCCGGCATGGAGGTACTGAAGTTTCAGCAACTGGTGCGCCCGGGGGATGAAGTCCAGTTGCACCTGCGTTTCGACCCGGTGCGCAGCAAGCTGTATTTCGCCTATCGCAACGAAACCGCGACCTGCTCCAGCGGGCGCATTTTGCTGGAGGCGGCAGATGCCTGACCCAAGAGGTTTGGTGAGGCAGGAATGCTCATTGTGGCGAAGGAGCTTGCTCCCGCTGGGCTGCGAAGCAGACCCTATTGTGGCGAGCGCTTCGCACTCGAGCGGGAGCAAGCTCCCTCGCCACAGGGAATTTTCGGAGGTCTCAGGCCATGCATAGCCCCTGCGCAATCATCCCGGTCTACAACCACGAAAGCGCAATCACCACCGTGGTCGATGCGCTGATTGCCAGCAATCTGCCGTGCATTCTGGTGGACGATGCCAGCAGCCCGGCCTGCGCCCGGGTGCTTGATCGACTGGCCCAACGGGAAATGGTCTACCTGATCCGCCTCGCGGCCAATCAGGGCAAGGGCGGCGCGGTGATGACCGGTTTGCGTGAAGCATCGCGCCTGGGCTTCAGCCATGCCTTGCAGGTGGACGCTGACGGCCAGCATGACTTGCAAGACGTGCAACGGTTTATCGAACTGTCGCGCAGCCATCCGCAAGCGGTGATCTGCGGCTATCCGCAGTACGATGACAGCGTGCCCAAAGGCCGCTTGTACGCCCGCTACCTGACCCACGTCATGGTCTGGATCAACACCCTGTCGCTGCAGATCCGCGACTCCATGTGCGGCTTCCGTGTCTACCCGCTGCCGCCGGTCCTGGCGCTGATCGACACCGCGAAAATCGGCAAGCGCATGGATTTCGACTCCGACATTCTGGTGCGTCTGGCCTGGCGCAACCAGCCGATGAAATGGCTGCAAACCCGAGTCCATTACCCGCTGGACGGCGTTTCGCATTTCCGCATGTTCCACGACAACGTACTGATTACGAGCATGCACACCCGGTTGTTCTTCGGCATGTTGTTGCGTTCGCCCGTGATCCTCTGGCGACGGTGGCGAGCATGAGCACCGACAAACAACACTGGGCCGATCACGAGGAGCGCGGCAGTTTCTGGCTGATGAAATTCACCGCGCTCGCTGCCAAAGTGCTTGGCCGTCGACTGCTAAGCCCATTGCTGTACGGCATCGTCCTGTATTTTTTCCTGTTTGGCCGCAGCGCCCGCCACAGCGCCTGGCAATACCAGCAACGCCTGGCCGACTGGAGCGGTCGCCGCGAATTGCGCCCGACCCATTGGCGAGTGTTCGGTCAGTTCATGGCGTTCGCCGATTCCATGCTCGACAAACTCGACGTGTGGAACGGTAAATTGAGCATCGAGCAGATCGAAATCATCGACCCGGCGCTGCTGCGTAATCAGCTGCGCGGTACACGCGGACAGATGCTGGTCGGGGCGCACCTGGGCAATCTCGAAGTCTGCCGCGCACTGGCCGAGATCGGCGAAAAAGTGACGATGAACGTGCTGGTGCACACCAAGCACGCCGAGCAATTCAACCGCTTGCTGGGCGAAGCCGGCGCGACCAATCTGCGCCTGATCCAGGTCAGCGAGCTGGATCCAGTGATCATGCTGCAACTGCACGAACGCCTGGAGCGCGGCGAGTGGCTGGCGATTGCCGGCGATCGCGTACCGTTGCATGGCGGACGCAGCGTGACGGTGGATTTCCTCGGTCACCCGGCCAGGTTTCCGCAAGGGCCCTGGTTGTTGGCCGGTTTGTTGAAATGCCCGGTCAACCTGTTGCTGTGCCTGAAGAAACCCGACGGTGACTATCGCCTGACCATTGAACCGTTCGCCGATTCGATCATCTGGAAACGCACTGATCGCGAGCAGGTCATTCATCAGTGGGCCTCCCGCTATGCAGAGCGCCTGAGTCACTATTGCCTCGATGCGCCTCAACAATGGTTCAACTTTTACCCTTTCTGGAAGACCGATGACGACGCCAACGCTTGAGCCGGTAACCTTCGGCGAACTCCCTTTGCGCATCGAAGACGTGCTGGCCCTGGCCAACCGCCAGGCGCCGACGCAGTTGCAGAGCGATCCTGCGTACCGCGAGCGCATCGCCAAAGGCGCGCGGTTCCTCGACTCCCTGCTGGACAAGGAAGGCGTGATCTACGGCGTGACCACCGGTTACGGCGATTCCTGCGTGGTGGCGGTGCCGCTGCATCACGTCGAAGCGTTGCCGCAGCACCTGTACACCTTCCATGGCTGCGGGCTGGGCAAACTGCTCGACGCGCAAGCCACCCGTGCGGTGCTCGCGGCGCGGTTGCAGTCGCTGTGCCACGGCGTTTCCGGAGTGCGCGTGGAGCTGCTGGAACGCCTGCAAGCCTTCCTTGAGCACGATATCCTGCCGCTGATTCCGGAAGAAGGCTCGGTCGGCGCCAGCGGTGATTTGACGCCGCTGTCCTACGTCGCCGCCACGCTCTCCGGCGAACGCGAAGTGATGTTCCGAGGCGAACGCCAGCAAGCCGCCGACGTGCATCGCGAACTCGGCTGGCAGCCGCTGGTGCTGCGTCCGAAAGAAGCCCTGGCGTTGATGAACGGCACCGCGGTGATGACGGGCCTCGCCTGTCTGGCCTTCGCCCGCGCCGATTACCTGCTGCAACTGGCCACGCGCATCACCGCGTTGAACGTGGTCGCCCTGCAAGGCAACCCGGAGCATTTCGACGAGCGCCTGTTCGCCGCCAAGCCGCATCCGGGGCAGATGCAGGTCGCCGCATGGCTGCGCAAGGACCTGGCGATCGACGCGCCCACCGCGCCACTGCATCGCCTGCAAGACCGTTACTCCCTGCGTTGCGCGCCCCACGTCCTCGGCGTGCTGGCCGACAGCCTGAACTGGCTGCGTTCGTTCATCGAGATCGAACTCAACAGCGCCAACGACAACCCGATCATCGATGCCGAAGCCGAACGCGTTTTGCACGGCGGTCATTTCTATGGCGGGCACATCGCGTTCGCCATGGACAGCTTGAAAAACCTCGTGGCCAACGTCGCCGACCTGCTGGACCGGCAACTCGCCCTGCTGGTGGATGAGCGTTACAACCACGGCTTGCCGAGCAACCTGTCCGGTGCCACGGCCGACCGCGCCATGCTCAACCATGGTTTCAAGGCCGTGCAGATCGGCACCAGTGCCTGGACCGCCGAAGCGCTGAAAAACACCATGCCGGCCAGCGTGTTCTCGCGCTCCACCGAGTGCCACAACCAGGACAAGGTGAGCATGGGTACCATCGCCGCCCGCGATGCGATCCGTGTTTTGGAACTGACCGAGCAAGTCGCCGCCGCCACGCTGCTCGCCGCCAATCAAGGGGTATGGCTGCGCGGCCAGGCCGAGGATGCGCGACCGCTGCCGCCAGCGCTCGCGGCCATGCATGAAGCGTTGGGCAAAGACTTCCCTCCCGTGATCGAAGACCGCGCGCTGGAAGGCGAATTGCGCCTGTGCCTGAAACGTATCGCCGAACAACACTGGAGGCTGCATGCGTAGCAAGGGAGTGCTGCATACCGATACGGAAATCCTCGTGCCGTTCTTTGACGTCGACAGCATGAACGTCGTCTGGCACGGCCATTACGTCAAATACCTGGAGGTCGCCCGCTGCGCGCTGCTCGACAAGATCGGCCACAACTACAACGCCATGTCCGAGTCGGGCTACGCGTGGCCGGTGATCGACCTGCAATTGCGCTATGTACGCGGTGCGGTGTTCGGTCAGAAACTCAACGTGCGCGCCAATCTGGTGGAGTGGGAGAACCGCCTGAAGATCAACTACCTGATCAGCGATGCGCAAACCGGCGAACGCCTGACCCGCGCGGTGTCCGTGCAGGTCGCAGTCGACATGAGCAACCGCGAAATGCAGCTGGCCTCGCCGAAGGTGTTCACCGATGCTGTCGAAAGGATGCTGACATGACCACAGGAATCGACATTCGCCAAATTCCCCGTGGCGAGCGAGCTTGCTCGCGCTTGAGTGCGCAGCACTCACCACTTCCATTTTGGGGCCGCTACGCGGCCCAGCGCGAGCAAGCTCGCTCGCCACATTCGTCGGTGTTCCAATGCCTTGCTGCGCTGGTACTGCTCGGTTTGTCGGGGCTGGCCCACGCCTTCGACCTGCAACAGCTCAGCGATCAACTGGCCAAACCCGACGTCGTCCACGGCAACTTCGTCCAGGAAAAACACCTGCGTGCCCTGCCCCAGCCACTGACCAGCAAAGGCACCTTCGTCCTGGCAAAAAACCACGGTTTGCTGTGGCTACTGAAAACCCCGTTGCAACAGGATTACCGCATCACCGCCCAAGGCATTGCCCGACGCGACGCCGATGGCTGGCAGATGCTGCCGGGCAAGAGCGCTGGCGCCGAGCAGAACCGTTTGTTCCTCGCCGTGTTGCAAGGCGACAGCAGCGGCCTGCAACGGGATTTCGAACTGTCGCTGAGCGGCGATGCCCAGAACTGGAAACTGACATTGCTGCCGCGCTCGATGCTGCTCAAGCAGGTATTCAACCAGATCAACATTGCCGGCGGTGAACTGGTGCACAGCATCGAACTGCTGGAAACCCAGGGCGACAGCACCCTGCTGCGTATGCAGGACAGCACCAGCGCGCAACCGTTGAGCGACGCGGAGCAACATGACTTTGCCCAGTGAACGCAGACTGCCATGGCTGTTCCTGACGCTGCTGCTGGCAGTGCTGGCGCTCGCCGGGTGGCAATGGCGTGACGGTGCGCCGCTGTCGGCAAACCTGATGGAGCTGGTGCCGGGCACTGCGCCCGACGCCCTGGAACTGCGCGCCGAACAGCGCATGCAGGAACCGCTGAACCGCGAAATGCTGGTACTGGTCGGCCATGAAAATCGCGAGCAGGCCATATCCATGGCGCAAACACTGGGCGATCAATGGCAAGCCAGCGGCCTGTTCGAAAAGGTCCAATGGAACCTGCAAGCCGATTTGCCGGCGCTGCGCACGCAGTTGCTGCAAGGTCGATTGGCCATGCTGTCCGCTGACGACCGCCAACAATTGATCGAGCATCCCGACGCCTTCATTCAACAACGGGTGCAGGCGTTGTTCGACCCCTTCACCGGTTTCAGCCTGGTGCCCAGCCAGGACGACTGGCTGGGCCTGACCGGGCGCATCCAGAACAGTCAGCCGCAACACGGTGCGGTGCAACTGGACATTGGCAGCGGCGCGTTGATTGCCGATGCGGACGGCAAGAGCTGGGTCTTGCTGCGCGCCCGAACCACCGGCAACGCCTTCGACATGAGCCTGCCGCTGCAAGTGGCCGATCTGCTCCAGCACAGTCGCGAAGAAGCGGCCAGGTCCGACGTGCAATTGCTCGCCGCCAGCGGCTTGCTCTACGCGGCCAACGGTCAGAAACAAGCCTCCCGTGAAATGACCTGGGTCGGCGGCGGTGCCACCGTCGGCATCTTGCTGCTACTGCTTCTGGCCTTCCGCCGCTGGCGCGTATTGCTGGCGTTTGTCCCGGTGCTGGTGGGCATGCTGTTCGGCGCGGTGGCTTGCGTGGCGCTGTTCGGTCATATGCACGTGATGACCCTGGTGCTGGGCTCGAGCCTGATCGGTGTCGCGGTCGATTACCCGCTGCACTACCTGTCCAAGAGCTGGAGCCTGAAACCCTGGCAGAGCTGGCCGGCGTTGCGCCTGACCTTGCCGGGCCTGACCCTGAGCCTGATCACCAGCGCCATCGGCTATCTGGCGCTGGCCTGGACACCGTTCCCGGCGCTGACCCAGATTGCGTTGTTCTCTGCGGCCGGCCTGCTCGGTGCTTATCTGTGTGCCGTGTGCCTGTTGCCGGCTCTGCTCAAGGGTGTGGAGCTGCGCCCGGCGCAATGGCCGCTGCGGATATCCGCGTTTTTGCTGGCACGTCGCGAAGACCTGCTCAAACACCTGAGTACACCGGTATTGCTGGCGCTGCTGATCGCGTTCTGTGTCGGTGGCCTGCTGCGACTGGAAACGAAAAACGACATCCGCCAATGGGTCGGTACACCGCAACAATTGACCGACGAAGCGCAAGCCATCGCCAGGATTACCGGCTATCAACCCACCAGCCAGTTCTTCCTGGTACGCGCTGCCAACCAGGAGCAATTACTCGAACGCTCGAGTGCGTTGAGCGAACGCCTGGATCAGTTGGTCAATCTGGACAAGCTTCAGGGCTATCTGTCGCTGGACCAATTGGTCAGCCAACCCGGCGACCAGCAACACGTGCGCGAAGCCTTGGGCAAACTGCCGCAGTTCTGGCAGCCGCTGTTGGATGTCGGCGTGCCGGTCCAGGCGCTGCAAGCGGAGCTGACCCAGCTACAAGCACTGCCCGTCGAAGACATTGACGCCGCACTGGCCGGCCCCCTGGCAGAACCTTATCGCTTGTTGTGGCTGGGACCGACCGACGACGGCGTGGCGGCGATGGTCAGCCTGCAAGGCCTGAACAATCCGATGTTGCTGCGAGTCCAGGCTGAGGATTTACCAGGCGTGGTGCTGGTGGATCGTCTGGGTGAACTGAACAAAGTGTTCGCGGCCACGCAAATCAGCGCCGCCGAACTGAAACTCGCCTCCTGCGTGCTGATCGTGCTGGTGTTGGTCCTGCCGTTCGGTTTCGGTGGCGCGCTGCGCATTGTTTCCCTGCCGCTGCTGGCCGCACTGTGCAGCCTGGCCAGCCTCGGTTGGCTGGGGCAGCCGCTGACCCTGTTCAGCCTGTTCGGCCTGCTGCTGGTGACGGCGATCAGCGTCGACTACGCGATCCTCATGCGCGAACAGGTCGGCGGCGCCGCCGTAAGCCTGCTGGGCACCTTGCTGGCCGCGTTGACCACCTGGCTGTCGTTCGGCCTGCTGGCGGTGTCGAGTACGCCGGCGGTGAGCAATTTCGGTTTGTCGGTGAGCCTGGGGCTGATCTTCAGTTTCCTGCTCGCCCCTTGGGCCGGGCGTCATGTGCATGCCGTGCCTGTCACGGAGCCGGCAGCATGATGATCGCGGTGTTCTGGGCAATGGCCCTGGCGCTGTTCGCCGTGGCGACCCGGCTCGGCCGCCACTTCGGCCTGATTCCGATCGTCAGCCAGTTGTTGCTCGCGACCATTGGCCTGCCGCTGCTGATGTACTTCTGGATCGAGCCGCATTGGCAACTGAGCGGCGCGGCGCTGGTGTCGCCGACCTGGCTGAAGAACCTATACAGTCTGAGTTTCGCGCTGCTGCTGGGCTATATCCTCAGCGATGTGATCGACCTGCAACTGGACCGCCAGAGCCTGAAAATCGCCCTGCCGAGTTTCTGCATTCCGTTTGTCTGCGGCCTCGTCACTGCCATTTGGCTGTTGCCGCCGCAACCATGGATCAGCTCGCTGGCGGTCGGCCTGCTGTTCGCCATTACCGCGATCCCGGTGCTGTATCTGTACCTGCGACACATCAATTACCCGCCCGCCGCTACCCGGCGCCTGGTGCAGACCGCGATCCTGATCGACCTCGCCTGCTGGACCCTGTTCGCCATCGCCCAAGGCAGCCTGCACCTGAGCAGTCTGCTGCTGCCTTTGGCCGGCGCGTGCCTGCCGTTGCTGCTGCGGCTGCTCGGCCTGCGCCAGTTGTGGCTGTACAGCCTGGGCTTTTTTGCGCTGTTGGTAGTGGCCGAGCACTACAGGCTCAATGCGCTGATCTTCGGCATCGGCTATGTGCTCATCATGGCCGCGCTGAAGGCGCCGCTGGTGCTGCCGCTGCCGGCGATCTGGATGAGCCGTCTGCAGACCTGCATTGCCATTCCGCTGATCCTCACGTTCGGCATCGTGCAGATCAACGTGCACAGCGCGATGGACGGCCTCGGCTGGCTGCAACTGGCGGCGCTGCTGCTGTTGCCGATTGCCAGCAAACTGCTGGGCAACTGGATCGGCCTCGGCTGGGCCGGCGCCTCGTTCCAGGGCGCCAGCCGCTGGCGCGAAAGCGTACTGTTGAACATTCGCGGCTTGAGCGAGATCGTCTTTCTCAATTTGCTGCTGCAACAACAGCTGATCAGCCCGGCGCTGTACTTTGCGTTGATGCTGATGGGTCTGATCGCGACACTGCTGCCGGCACTCGCCGGCATGCACCGGATTCCCCTTAACGCTGCCGCCCCGGCAAGGAGCCCCCATGTCAACCGTTGAATTGCAACGTCGCACGATCGTGGTCATCGGGGCCGGCCCTTCCGGTGCCATCGCCGCCGCGCTACTCAAGCGCAAAGGCCATGACGTGCTGGTGATCGAGCGACAGCATTTCCCGCGTTTTTCCATCGGTGAAAGCCTGCTGTCCCACTGCCTGGATTTCGTCGAAGAAGCGGGCATGCTCGATGCGGTCAATGCGGCCGGTTTCCAACTGAAAACCGGGGCGGCATTTGCCTGGGGCGAGCGCTACAGCACCTTCGATTTCGGCGACACGTTCACCCAAGGCAAGCCGACGACTTTTCAGGTCCAGCGCGCCGACTTCGACAAGCTGCTGGCCGATCAGGCCGCGCTGCAAGGCGTAGAAATCCGCTACGGCGAAACCATCGTCAGCGTCGAGATCGATCAGGCCAAACCGCTGCTCGGCGTCAGGCGTGAAGACGGCAGCGAGTACCACATCGAAGCCGGGTTCATGCTCGATGCCAGCGGTTACGGTCGCGTCCTGCCTCGCTTGCTCGACCTTGAGGCACCGTCGAATTTCCCGGTGCGCCAGGCCGTGTTCACCCATGTCGAAGACCATATCGACAACCCGAATTTCGACCGCACAAAAATTCTCGTCACCACTCACCCGACCCAGCGCGACATCTGGTTCTGGACCATCCCGTTCAGTAACGGACGCTGCTCGGTGGGCGTGGTCGCGGCCGCAGAACATTTTGAAGGCCGCACCGACAACCTGGACGATTGCCTGCGTGGCTTCATCGCCGAAACGCCGAGCCTGGCCGGGGTGCTGAACCATGCCGTCTGGGATACCCCGGCGCGTACCATCGGCGGCTACTCGGCCAACGTCAAAACCCTGCACGGGCCAGGGTTTGCCTTGCTGGGCAACGCGGCGGAGTTCCTCGACCCGGTGTTTTCCTCCGGCGTGACCATCGCCATGCGTTCGGCGAGCATGGCTGCCGGAGTACTGCACCGCCAGCTGCAAGGTGAAACAGTCGACTGGCAACGCGAGTTTGCCGAACCGCTCAAGCGCGGCGTCGATACGTTCCGCTGCTACGTCGAGGGCTGGTACGCCGGGACGTTCCAGGACGTGATTTATTTTCCCGGCGGTGCTCCGGAAATCCGCCGCATGATCAGTTCGATCCTCGCCGGTTATGCCTGGGATGAACGCAACCCGTTCGTCACCGAACCCAAACGCCGACTACGGATGTTGTCGGAGCTCTGTGCAAGGGATGCCACATGAGCTACCTGAGCAACACTTACGTCGAAGAGACCCGTTTCGGGCTCTGGTTCCTGCGCAGCCACACCTGGCAGCATCACGTGTTACGCGTGGCGATCAATGATCTGCGGAGCCTGTTCAGCGACCCGTTACCAAGTCATCCGGTGTTGCTCGACGCCGGTTGCGGTCAGGGCAAGTCGTTCCGTTATCTGCACCAGGCCTTCATGCCCGGACGTCTGATCGGCGTGGACGCCGACCCGCACAGCCTGAAACAGAGTCGCGAAGAAGCGGTCAATCAAGGGATGACGGTGGAGTTGATCGGCAGCGATTGCGCAAACCTCACCGTGCCCGACGCCAGCATCGACCTGCTGTTCTGTCACCAGACGTTCCATCATCTGGTCGAGCAGGAGCAGGCCCTCGCCGAGTTTTATCGCGTGCTCAAGCCGGGTGGCTATCTGCTGTTCGCCGAGTCCACCGAGGCTTACATTGATACCTGGGTGATTCGCTGGCTGTTCCGCCATCCGATGCACATGCAGAAAAGTGCCGCGCAGTATCTGGAGATGATTCGCCACCAAGGTTTCCAATTCAGTGCGCAAAACGTGTCTTATCCGTACTTGTGGTGGAGCCGCGCCAAGGATTTCGGCCTGTTTGAACGCTTCGCCCTGCGCCAGCCGAAACCCTTTGGCCAGCGGGAAGAAACCCTGGTCAATGTGGTGGCGCGCAAACCGCTTGAAGGTGGTGTGTGATGTTTACCATCAGCCGCGTGAAACACTATCCCCCAGGGTTCATGGTCGCCATGCGATTTCTGCTATTAGCCGCGACCCTGCTGCTCAGCGCCTGCGCCAGCCAGCCTCCGCTGCCCGAACAAACCCCAAGCCTGACGTTGCCAATGCAATTGCACATCCAGCGTCTGCAAGCGGACCAACGTCAGGACTGGGTGCTGGTGATCCAGCATGAAGGCCCGGCCATTCGCTGGTCGATGATGGACCTGTTGGGCATTCCGCAGGCACGCCAGAAACTGATCGAAGGAACGTGGCGTGCCGATGGACTGCTACCGCCCAACCCGGAGGCCCGGGAGCTGTTCGCTGCATTGCTGTTTGCGCTGACGCCCCGGGATGAACTGTCGGCCAATTATCCCGCCGCCTGGCAACACGGGAAGCAACGCTCCCTGCCCGCGCGCTGGGACGTTCGTTATTCACAACCGTTGAGCTTCGAATTGAACCTGCCCAAAGGCCCGAATTATAAAATCACGCCCCTGAGCGGTGACACTCCATGACAGCCTACCTGAACGCCCTCGGGGTGATTTGCTCGCTGGGGCGCGGCAAGACGCAAGTCGCCCACAACCTGTTCGCCGGCGATTGCTCCGGCATGCGCAGCGAGGCCGGCTGGGTGCCGGAGCGTTCCTTGCCGGTCGGCGCGGTGCGCGGCGAGCTGGCGGCGATCCCGGCCGAGCTGAGCCGGCAACGCAGCCGCAACAATCAACTGTTGCTTGAAGCCGCCCTGCAAATTCGCCAGGACATCGATCACGCGATCCAGACTTACGGCCGCCATCGCATCGGCGTGGTGCTGGGCACCAGCACGTCGGGCATCGACGAAGCCAGTCAAGGGCTGGCCCACTACGTCCGCGAGCAGCGCTTTCCGGACGCGTATGACTATCAGCAACAGGAGCTCGGCGCACCGGCAAATTTCCTCGCCGAGTGGCTGCAACTGAGCGGCCCCGCCTATGTGATTTCCACCGCCTGCACCTCCAGCGCCCGGGCGTTGATGAGCGCCCGGCGCCTGCTAGATCTGGGGGTGTGCGACGTGGTGCTGTGCGGTGGCGTCGACACGCTGTGCAAGCTGACCCTCAACGGTTTTTCCGCGCTGGAGGCGGTGTCCGGCGAACGCTGCAACCCGTTCTCGGCGAACCGCAAGGGCATCAATATCGGCGAAGCGGCGGTGCTGTTCCTGATGAGCAAACAATCCGCTGACAGCCAACCGATCGCCTTGCTGGGCAGTGGCGCCAGCTCCGATGCACACCACATTTCCGCGCCGGAGCCGTCCGGCCGGGGTGCCCAACAGGCGATGCGCAAGGCTTTGAACCAGGCCAGGCTGCAACCTGAGCAGATCGGCTACCTGAACCTGCACGGCACCGCGACCCAGCATAACGACGCCATGGAAAGCCAGGCCGTGACCGCACTGTTTGCGCAAGGTGTCCCTTGCTCGTCGACCAAACCCATGACCGGGCATACCCTCGGCGCAGCCGGGGCACTGGAAGCAGCGTTCTGCTGGTTGAGCCTGCACCCTGACAACCAACGGCACGCCTTGCCGCCCCACATCTGGGATGGTCAACCGGACCCGGCGTTACCGCCACTGAAATGGGTGACCCCAACCGATCGACTGGCGTCCACTGGACCTCGCTACCTGATGAGCAATTCCTTTGCCTTCGGTGGCAACAACGTCAGCCTGATTATCGGAGACGCCCCATGATTGACTGGCCGCTCGCCGAACTGCTGCCCCACGCTGGCGACATGATCTTTATCGATCAGATCCTGGCGTTCGATGACGAGCAGATTCACACCCGCCTCACCGTCAAGCCCAACGGCCTGTTCAGCCTCCCCGACGGCAGCTTGCCGGCCTGGGTCGGCATCGAACTGATGGCCCAGAGCGTCGCGGCCTTCGCCGGCTGCCATGCACGCCAACGTGGCGATGCGGTGGCTTTGGGCTTTCTGCTCGGCAGCCGTAAATTCGAGTGCAACGTCGAGCGTTTCCCGGCCGGCACCGAGTTGACCATCCACGGCATCCGCTCGCTGGAAGACGACAACGGCATGGGCGTGTTCGAATGCCACATCAACGCGCCCGGTATTCACGCCACCGCCCGCCTGAACGTGTATCGCCCGCCGCAGGCGGCCCACTATCTTCATGAATCCGCAGGAGTCCAGTCATGACTGAATCCGTACTGGTCACCGGTTCCAGCCGTGGTATCGGCCGCGCCATCGCCTTGCGCCTGGCGCAGGCCGGGCATGACATCGTGCTGCATTGCCGCAGCGGCCTGGCCGAGGCCACGGCCGTGCAAGCCGACATCGAAGCCATGGGGCGCAAGGCGCGCATCCTGCAATTCGACGTCGGTGACCGCGCCGCTTGCAAAGCGACTCTTGAGGCCGACGTCGAAACCCATGGTGCTTATTACGGCGTGGTGCTCAACGCCGGCCTGACCCGTGATGGCGCTTTTCCGGCGCTGAGCGAGGATGATTGGGATGTCGTCATGCGCACCAACCTCGACGGTTTCTACAACGTGCTGCACCCGGTGATGATGCCGATGATCCGTCGTCGTGCCGCCGGGCGTATTGTCTGTATCACGTCGGTGTCCGGATTGATCGGCAACCGGGGCCAGGTCAACTACAGCGCTTCCAAGGCCGGCCTGATTGGCGCGGCAAAGGCATTGGCGATTGAACTGGGCAAGCGCAAAATCACCGTAAACTGTGTCGCCCCCGGCCTGATCGACACAGCCATGCTCGATGAAAACGTGCCGGTGGAAGAACTGATGAAAATGATCCCCGCACAACGCATGGGCACCCCTGAAGAGGTGGCCGGCGCAGTGAATTTCCTGATGTCGGCGGAAGCCTCGTACATCACCCGGCAGGTTCTGGCCGTCAATGGAGGCCTGTGCTGATGAAGCGCGTCGTCGTCACCGGCATGGCCGGCATCACCTCTCTTGGCAGCGACTGGGACACCATCGCCGGCCACTTCGCGGCCAACCGCAGCGGTATCCGCAGGATGGACGAGTGGGATCGTTTTACCGAACTCAACACCCGTCTGGCCGGCCCCATTGATGACTTCAAGGTGCCGAGCCACTGGACTCGCAAGCAACTGCGCAGCATGGGCCGCGTTTCACGGCTGGCGGTGGGTGCAGCGGAACAGGCGTTGACCGACGCCGGATTGCTCGGCGACGAATCGATCAAGGACGGACGCATGGGCGTCGCGTGCGGTTCATCCACGGGCAGCACCGACGAGATCAAGGCTTTCGGCAACATGCTGCTGAATTCGGTGGCCGAGGGCCTGAACGCCAACTCCTACGTGCGGATGATGCCGCACACCACGGCGGCGAACATCAGCATTTTCTTCGGCCTCACCGGCCGGCTGATCCCGACGTCAAGCGCCTGCACCAGCGGTAGTCAGGGCATCGGTTATGCCTACGAGGCCATCAAGTTCGGCCGCCTGCCGCTGATGCTCGCCGGTGGCGCAGAAGAATTGTGCCCAACCGAAGCCATGGTTTTCGACGCGCTCTACGCCACCAGCCTGAAGAACGACACCCCGCAACTGTCGCCACGCCCCTACGACAGCGGCCGCGACGGCCTGGTGATCGGTGAAGGTGGCGGCATGCTGGTGCTCGAAGAGCTGGAGCATGCGCTGGCGCGTGGCGCACGCATCCATGCCGAAATCGTTGGTTTCGGCAGCAACGCCGACGGTCAGCACACCACCCGTCCGGAGCAAGTCACCATGCGCCGGGCCATGGAACTGGCGCTGGAAGACGCAGGGCTACAACCGTCGGACATCGGTTACGTCAACGGCCACGGCACCGCCACCGAACAGGGCGACATCGCCGAAACCCTGGCCACCAGCAGCCTGTTTGGCGAACACATGCCGATCAGTTCGCAGAAAAGCTTCCTCGGCCACACTCTCGGCGCCTGCGGTGCACTGGAGTCCTGGTTCAGCATCGAAATGATGAACCGCGACCTTTACGCCCACACCCTCAACCTCGACGAAATCGACCCGCACTGCGGCAAGCTCGATTACCTGCGTGGGGAGTTTCGGCAGATGAGTAACCAGTACGTGATGAATAACAATTTTGCGTTTGGCGGGGTCAACACCTCGTTGATTTTCCGCCGCTGGTCCTGATCGAATGATTCCGGGTCAAGGAAAACTCGCCAGCCAGCCAACTCCTACAGGCACTTTAAACATAAGAAACTGGAAAAACCCTGACAACAAACACATTTTAAAACAAGTGCGACAAATAGTTACTTAAAACAAAGAAGCACTGAACCATTACAAGTAATTACCCGCTATTGACGCCTCCCCCTTCCACGCCTATAACTTCCACGCTCTGAAGATCGACAACTAAAAGCGAGCGATCAATAAAAAGAAAACATGGGGTTATTCGCATGGATAGAAACAAAATTACGTCCACCTGCCTGCTTCTTGCAGCGTTGTTCTGCCCTGTAAGTAGTTTCGCGCAACCAACCTCCGCAACCGCCGATATTCGGGCACTGGCGTCCTCACCTCGATGGCTGACAACCAAGGTCTATGTAGAGGGGGCACCCCAAGTAGATGTAAAAGCAAATTATCCTGGCGTGGTCGGAATATCAACGTGGGATCCCGAGCGCAATCGCTATGAGTTCTTTTACACCGATACGGGAAAATCAAAGTACGACAATGGAGGAGGAGGTTACTTCTTTGTCACTGGCGATCAAAAAAACCATATTTTAGTGCCCGATGTCGGGCCAATCAAAACCGTGACCAGACGATTGGAAACGTTGAATTCAAATGAATTCACCTATTCTCGCGAAGTGCCTCGCGACATGGTAGGCACTAACCCTCTGGTGCGCATTTATGTAGTCCATGCCCCTTACACCGGAACAATAGAAACAAATTCCGCCATTCGACCAGATACAAATATCACTAAATGATCCAGCCAGTGCCGCTGAAACTGCGTCACCGCTTGAAAACCTTCCTAATAAAAAATGGATTTTCACCATGCAGAAATCACTCAAAACATTCCTGGCATCCATGATGTTGATAGCCTCGGCGTTCTGCGGTGCTGTCAATGCGCAGTCCACAACAACTGCCCCTTTAAAAAATGCCGTTGCTACGCCAGATAACGCCGTCATGCTCACCATATTTTTAAAGCATGATCAGTCACGGCCCTTGGCTGAACTAAAGGCTCAACTTGCAAAGCAAGGGTTTTATAAGGCATTTCCACCTGCGGGCGTAGAGATTGTCAGTTGGAACATAATGATGGGTATCGGACAAGTCGTCACAGTGCGCTTCCCGGCCTCCCGTCTTGCTGAAGTAAATCTCGCACTTGAAAATACAGCGTGGGGAAGTTACAGAACCGAGTTCTATCCGACCTATGATTTCAAAGCGATAGCACTGGCGGAACAAACCAAAGCGCAGCAAACGCAAACTGCGCAGTGACGATTTGATGAATGTCATCGGGCGACGATTGCAGGCGCGGGTTTCGCTATAGTGCCTGATAAAGAAAACGGGTGACCTCATTGGGTCACCCGAGTGACGTCTTCAAAGGTTCAACCTTGCGCGTCAGTAACTCCACAAACGCCTTGGCCATCGGTGACTTCTGATCTTTGCGCTGCACCAGCCATACCGCGGATATGGCCGCGGGATCGAGCAACGGCCGATAGACCACGCCATCGATGCGCATCCGCTGATACGACGCCGGCAATACCGATACGCCAAGGCCCGCCGCCACCAACCCGATGATGGTCATCGCCTCACCCGCCTCCTGCGCAAAGTGCGGACTGAAGCCCGCGTCCCTGGCCAGGCTGAGTAACTGAGCGTACAGACCACTGCCGTAGCTGCGCGGGAAAAACACGAAGGGTTCGAGGGCCAGGGCTGACAGGAACAAGCCCTCTTCACTGTCCTTCGCCAACGGATGCTTGGAGCTGAGCACCGCGACCAGCGGTTCGCGCATCAACTCAACCACATCGAGCGAGTCAGGCAGCCCGAGCGGTCGCATGATCCCGACTTCGATCGACTCATCCACCAACGCGTCCGCCACCTGGGTGCTGCTCATTTCCCGCAGGTTCAGGTGCACCGCCGGGAAGCGCTGGCGAAACGAAAAGATCGCCTGGGGAATGGTCGAATTGAACGGCGCCGACGAAGTGAAGCCGATTTTCAGTTCACCCAGCTCGCCTAACTGCGCCCGCCGCGCCACGTCCGCCGCTTTGTCGACCTGCGCCAGCACCAACCGCGCCTCCTCGAGGAACAGCCGACCGGCTTCGCTGAGCTCGACCCGACGATTGGTCCGTTCGAACAACCGGGCGCCGACTTCCTGCTCCAGCGCCTGAATCTGCTGGCTCAGCGGTGGCTGGGAGATGCCCAACGCCTGTGCGGCGCGGCCGAAGTGCAGTTCTTCGGCGACGGCGATGAAGTAGCGCAGATGACGCAATTCCATGAAAACCTCATTAGGTCGTTAAAGCTATCAAACAGGTCGAACAATATATTGGATTGAATCATTAGCCAGTTATATGCTTTTTTCATTGCCTGACCGGCTGTGCTCCTTTGAGGTCCATCGTGAAAACTGCTGTCGCCCCACTTGCCCATGAAGTTCCACCTGCCGTACAGGACGATGTCGTCGCTGAACTCAAGGAGATCTACATCGAAAAAGGCACGCCGGCGTTCATGCGTACAGTGCTGGCGCTGTTCTGCGGCGGCTTCGCGACTTTCGCCCTGCTCTACTGCGTGCAGCCGATGATGCCGCTGCTGTCCCACGAATACTCCATCAACGCGGCGCAGAGCAGCCTGATCCTTTCGGTCGCCACCGGCATGCTTGCCATCGGACTGCTGATTACCGGCCCGATCTCCGATCGCGTCGGGCGCAAACCGGTGATGGTCGCGGCGCTGTTTGCCGCCGCACTGTGCACCATGGCCAGTGCGATGATGCCGAGCTGGCACGGCGTGCTGGCCATGCGTGCGCTGATCGGGCTGTCGTTGAGCGGCTTGGCGGCGGTCGCGATGACCTATTTGAGCGAAGAAATCCATCCGCAGCACATCGGCCTGGCCATGGGTTTGTACATCGGCGGCAACGCCATCGGCGGGATGAGCGGGCGCTTGATCACCGGGGTATTGATTGACTTCGTCAGCTGGCACACGGCGATGCTGGTAATCGGTGGTCTGGCCCTGATTGCGGCGGCAGTGTTCTGGAAGATCCTTCCAGAATCGCGAAACTTCCGCGCCCGCTCATTGCACCCGCGCAGCCTGGTCGATGGCTTCACCATGCACTTTCGCGACGCTGGGCTGCCGTTGCTGTTTCTCGAAGCGTTCGTGCTGATGGGAGCGTTCGTGACGCTGTTCAACTACATCGGCTATCGCTTGCTGGCCGAGCCGTATCACATGGAACAAGCCTTCGTCGGCCTGCTCTCGGTGGTGTACCTGTCGGGCATCTACAGCTCGGCGAAAATCGGTTCGCTGGCAGACAAACTCGGTCGGCGCAGAGTGCTCTGGGGCACCATCGCGCTGATGCTCGGCGGCCTGGCCCTGACAATGTTTACCCCGCTGCCACTGGTGATCATCGGGATGCTGATCTTCACCTTCGGCTTCTTCGGCGCCCACTCGGTGGCCAGCAGCTGGATCGGCCGCCGCGCCACCAAGGCCAAAGGCCAGGCGTCGTCGCTGTACCTGTTCAGCTACTACGCAGGTTCGAGCATTGCCGGCACCGCAGGCGGCGTGTTCTGGCACCTGGGCGGCTGGAACGGCATCGGTTTGTTCATCGGCGCGCTGCTGGTGATCGCGCTGCTGATCGCGCTGAAACTGGCGAAGTTGCCGCCGTTGCCGGGCAGCGGCGCCACTATCTGAGCACCATCCGCGCCTCGAGCAGCCCGTCGCGTGTCTCCAGCGTCAGCGATTGCAGCGCGGTGCCGTCGCGCTCGAGGCGGTCCAGCCATGGCAGCAGAGCCATGGCATCGCCGCTGAGCGTCAGGCGTAATTGATCGTTGTCACCGTCCATCTGCTGCAACTCAAGACCCGCCGCTGTGGCGCTGTCGCTGAGGCGCAGAGATAACGGCGCGTTACCGGATTGAGCAGCGGGGCTACGGGGCTGTGCCTGCTGCAGCTGCGCCGCCAGTGCCCGTTGTTGTTGATACCGGCGCTCGGCAGCACCGAGTCGTTGTTGGGTGGGCTGCCAGACCAGCATGTAGGCCACGACACCCAGAACAAAAATACCCAGTGCCGAGAGCAGTCGTTGCTCGCGCAGGGACAGCCGCTGAAATTTCGCGACCACCGTTTTCAAACTGATCAATGTCATGTTTCTTGCTCCACGGTCAGGGACGCTTGCACTCGATTGCCATCCTTGCCGGAGCTGTCGAGTCGCACCGCAAAGCCTTGTTGCCGTCCACGTTCGCGCAGCAATTCCAGTTCGGCAAAGCTGTTGGCGCTCAACTGGATTCGCCAGCCATCGCCCTCTCGAAACTCAATGCGCCGGACCTCGACATTGCTGGCTCCGATCACTTGCTCGACCAGATTGACCAGTCCCGCAATGCGGCCGCCTTGCGCGGGTGCACCTTGGCTTTGCAGGGCGTGGAGTTGCGCCGCGAGGTCGACGATTCGGGTCTGCTCGGGGTATAGCGCCTTGAACTGTTGTTCGCTGCGGCTGTAGAGCTGGTGGCTTTCGTTGTCGAGAAAACGGATGCGCGTTTCACTCGCGCCCCAGCTCAGCAGCGCGAGTAGCCATATCACCGAACCGCCGAAACGCCAGGGAATGCGGATGCGGCGCTGGGCAAACTCACCCTGCAACAGATTGATCGCCTGGCCGTGCCCCTGCATCAGCCATTGGTCAATCTCGGCCTCTTCCTGACGTTCATCGCGCCATTGGATGTCCGCTGGCAGATGCGGCCGTAACAACGCCAATCCGTCGTCGGTCAATGTCAGGCGCGCGGGCAACGCACCGCCCAGCAACCAGCGACCAAACCACCAGACACCGATCGCCTGATCCCGAGGCATCACGTCGGCATCGATGCACACCGAGCGCACTTCAATTGCGGCCTCGACCAGCAGCGCGAGCACAGCAGTCAATCGCTCGCGGTCAATCACCATCACCGGATAGCACCCCCGCGCGTCACGGGGGCCAATGCTCAAGTGCAGGCGTTCCAGTGCTTCGCTCAATTGCTCTTCAATCGCAAACGCCAAGGTTTGTGCATCGGGAGCACGTCGCGAAGGCCAAGGTTCACTGCGCAGCCAGCTGCACAATTCCATGGGCAGCAGCAGATCGACGGGTTGCCCCTTCAACACCTGCGTCGCGTGGCTCAGGGGCACGGGTTGGCGTTGACCGGTCTCAGACCACCTGCAACAGGGCCAATCCGCCGAGGGTGCAGCCAGGCCTTCCGGGGTCAGGTAAAGCCAGTTTTTCATCGCGCTATCTCGTTGCTGTTCGACGGCAAGACACGCCGTTGCAGAATTTTCAGTTGCCGCGTGCGTGGGTCGCGTTCAACATCGGTGGCCAGGCGCAGACGGCTCTGCCCCTGAGTGACCTGGACCGTGATTCGATACCAGCGGCTGTCGATGCCCAGGCCGTGGCTGCTCAAACCCTTGCCTGATAGCAGCGGATCTTGAGTAAAGGCCTGAACGCTCGGCCATGGCGCCGTGGAGCGCTGGCGCAGCAACGCGTCCGCCTCAGCCGTTTCGACGCTTTCCAGCGTGCGCAGGATCAGCGCCGGGGCGCTGTTGATGTTCAGCGAAGCGTCTGCGGGCAACAGCGCGACCCAGGGCTCCAGTCGACGCAGTTGTTCACCGTCGACATCGGGCAGCAGGCGCAACTGACTCAGATCCCGCAAGGCGCCTACTTGCTCGAGCTGCCACTCCGGCAGTTCCAGCAGCGCCAGCAAGCGTGCCCAGCGCTTGAGCGTCACCTGATCAATCTGCCCCTGGATCAACACGGCATTGAGATTGAAGCGTCCGGCCAGGTCCTCAATGTCGAGGCTGACCTGCGCGTCGTCGATGTCGAAAACCGGGAGCTGATCAGGTACCCGGTCGCTGTCTTTCTGCTGCGCCTTCAGCAATGACAGCCCCAGGTTTTCCCCGGCCATGCCGAGTTGGCGCAGGTGCAGTTGCTGCAGCTGTTGCCCGGAGCTTTGCAGCAACAGTCGATGACTGCGTAGCACCCCGCCGATGATCACCAGCGCCAGGCTCATGACCATCAACACGCTGATCAGCGCCACACCGCGTTGGCCCTTGCTCATAGCAACGCCCCCGGCAATAACATCACGCGACGGATGGCCTGGAAGCGCCCCACCGACACCCGCATTTCCACCGCCAGCGGTGCCTCTGCAGTCGGCCCTGTCGGCCAGTCGTTGCGCCAACCGGTGCGCGCGTCGAACAGACGCCAACGCAAGTCGCGAACATCATCGAGCAGTTTTTGCCGTTGCACGACTGTCGAACCTTCTGCCCGGCTCTCTCGCCACAACGCGCCCTCCTCGAGGCGGTATGTCAGCGCTTGCCGTTCGCTGCGCGGCAGGTCCAGCGGGTTGCGCCAATTGCCGCGCTGCCAATGCAACTGCGTTTGTTGCAGCACCAAAGGCTGGTCCGTGACATGCAGCACGTCACGCTCGATGACGGCGATGGCGCGCTGCAGATTTCGCAACTCACGCTCGTGAGCCACGCTGCTCTGCTGCACCCGCACCACGCCATCGAACAGCGCCCAACTGGCCAGCCCCAACAAGGCGAATATCGCCATGGCGATGACCAGCTCCAGCAAGGTGAAACCGGTTTGCTTAATCATCTCGGTTGGAGATCCAGCCGGTGGCCCGATGCAGGGTCTGTTCGCGATCGGCCAGGCTGACGTCAATCTCGACCTTCAGCAGGCCTGACTCAACACTGTCACTGATGCGCTGTCGCAGCAGCCAGTCGCGACTGGCCATGTGCACCGCCTGCTGCGATTGGCCATGGGTTGGCGCAGACTGCAGGCGCAGTTCATTCAATTGGTTGTCCGCCACCCACGCCGCCAGCAGCCGTTCTTCGACGGCGGCCGATTGCCTGACCACGTATTGGCTCGCAGACAGCACGGCGGTCGCAAGCGTCGCAAAAATCGCCAGCGCCACCATGATTTCCAGCAGGGTGAAACCGTGCATGCGTGGGGCGAGACGAGGCCTAACCATCAATGACCACCTCGCCCATGCCATCGCTGGTAAGGCGCGACCAGATCCTGTCCCGGGCCTCGAACGTCAATGTAAAGGTGCTGGTTTCATCACTGCTCAGCATGAGCAGTTGAGGCGGGCCTTCGTCGACGCCGAGACTGACGGAGTACCCATCTTGCTTCAGGCGCAATCGCAGGTGATCGGGCCATCGATAAACAGTCGTCACGGCCTCCCAGCCTCGCACGTCGAGGCGCATCGCCCGGTACCCGTCGGCGCTCAAGCGCACTCCGTATTCCTGGCCATCGATCACCGCTCTTTCGCGTAACTGGCGAATCATCCCGGCGAGGGCGTCGGCCTCGCGTCGGGCTTGCTGCGCCGGGTTCATGCCGGTGGCGAAACTGACCATGCCCGCCAGCACGCCGATCAACGCGATCACGATCATCAACTCCAGCAAGGTGAACCCCCGACAAGAACGCCGCATCAGTCAACCGCCCCAGTTGCCGATGTCGGCCGCATGCCCTTCCCCGCCCACCACGCCATCGGAACCAAGGGAGTACAAATCGTAAGTGCCGTCGACCGATTGAATGCCTGGATTGAGGTACTGATACGGTGTACTCCACGGGTCCACGGGCAGGGCTTTCAAGTAACCGTTGGGGTTCCAGTTGCGCGCTGCCGGCAGACCGGACGGACGTTTGCTCAAGGCTTCCAGCCCCTGTTGCGTCGAGGGATAGTGGAAGTTGTCGAGGCGATACATTTCCAGGGCGGTGGCGATGGCCTGGATGTCGACTTTGGCAGCGGTGACTTTGGCCTGATCGGGGCGACTCATGAACTGCGGGACCACGATGGCCCCCAGAATGCCGATGATGACCACCACCACCATGATTTCGATGAGGGTAAATCCGCGCTGGGAGGTTCTGTGACGTAAAGCATTCATGGGTCAATTCACCAATTGGTTGAGGCTGAGAATTGGAAGCAGGATGGCGAGAACGATCAGCAGCACCACGCCGCCCATCAGCACCAGCATCGCGGGTTCGAACAGGCTCACCACCAGGGCAATGCGTGCGGCCAGGCTGCTTTCCTGTTGTTCGGCGGCACGACTCAGCATGCGATCGAGCTCGCCGGCCCGTTCGCCGCTGGCGATCATGTGCAGCATCATCGGCGGGATATCGCCGCCGAGTTCCAGGCCACGGGTCAGGGTGCCGCCTTCGCGAACCGAGCGGGCAACATCGGCCATGCGTGCACGAATGGTCAGGTTGCCGATCACGGCGGCGGCGATTTCCAGTGCGTCGACCAAGGGCACCGCGCTTTTACCGAGGATCGCCAGGGTGCTGGCGAAACGTGCGGCTTCCATCGCCCGCAGCACCTCACCGACGATCGGCACATTCAAGACCCACCGATGCCAACGCAGTCGCCACAGCGGCTGACGCAGACTCCAGCGGCAACCTCCAGCCACCATCGCCAACGCCGCGAGCAGCAACAGACCATGGCTGCGCAGCCCGTCACTGGCACTGATCAAGGCCCGGGTCAGCCACGGCAACGGTTGCCCGCTGTCGACGAAGATTTTCACCACGTCCGGCACCACGTAGCCGAGCAGGAAACCGACAATCACAAGGCTGGCGAGCATCAGGATCAACGGGTACACCAACGCCATCTGAATTTTTTGTCGCGATGCCTGGCGGGCCTGGGTGTACGCCGCCAGTTGCTCCAGCACATGGCCCAAATGGCCCGAACGTTCACCGGCCGCCACGGTGGCGCGGAACACTTCAGGGAACGCCTTGGGAAATTGCGCCAACGCCGCGGCCAGCGCGTGGCCTTCCATAACTCGGCTTCTGACCGCCGACAGCAGCCCGGCAACCCGGCGTCTGGCACTCTGTTTCGCTACGGCCTCGAGCGCTTCTTCCAGAGGCAAACCCGCCTGGACCAGTGTCGACAACTGCAATGTCAGCAGCGCCAGATCAGCGGCGTTCAACCGCCCTGCGCCAGGTGTCGCGCTCGTAGTCCGGATCTCATTCAGGTCACGGGGCCATAGCCCGCGCTCGCGCAACAGTTGCCGCGCGTGGCGAGGGCTGTCGGCCTCCAGCCGGCCCTTGCATCGACGGCCCTGGGCGTTGTCTGCGCGGTAATCGAAGGTCGGCATGCCCTAGTCCTCCCGCGTCACACGCAGCAACTCGTCGAGGCTGGTCTGGCCGTCGATCACCCGCTGGCGACCATCCTGGAACAGGCTGCGCGACACCTTGCGAGCCTCGTCAGACAAAGACTGCTCACTGGCGCCCTGGTGAATCAACATCGACAAGGCGGGTGTGATGCTGATCAATTCATAGATCCCGATCCGCCCGCGATAGCCGTGCTGACACAGCTCACAGCCGACAGCCTTGAACAGCTGCATCGTCATCGCCGTGCCCAATCCCAGACGCTGGCAGGCCGTCGCATCAGCGTTGTACGGCACCTTGCAATGCGGGCACAACGTACGCAGCAAGCGCTGGGCCAGAACTCCGACCAGTGACGATGCCAACAGGTACGCATCCACGCCCATATCCACCAGGCGCGTCACTGCACCGACCGCGCTGTTGGTGTGCAACGTCGACAGCACCAGGTGGCCGGTCAGCGAAGCCTGCACGGCAATTTCCGCCGTCTCGCGGTCGCGGATTTCACCGACCATCACCACGTCCGGGTCCTGGCGCAGGATCGCCCGCAAGCCCCGGGCGAAGGTCATGTCGACTTTCGGATTGACCGGCATCTGTCCGACGCCGGGCAGGTGGTACTCAATGGGGTCTTCAACCGTCAGGATGTTGCGTGTCTGATCGTTGAGGCTGCTCAACGCGGCGTACAGGCTGGTGGTTTTTCCCGATCCGGTCGGCCCGGTCACCAGCAAAATGCCGTGGGGTTTGCCCAGCAGTTGCTGGAGGGCCAGGAGGATGTCATCCGGCATCCCCAGACGGGGCAACTCCAGGCGCCCGGCCTGTTTGTCGAGCAGGCGCAACACCACCCGTTCACCGTGGGCCGAAGGCAACGTCGAGACCCGCACATCCACTTCATGCCCGGCCAGTCGCAGCGCCATGCGGCCATCCTGCGGCACACGTTTTTCAGCGATATCCAGCCGCGCCATGACCTTGATCCGCGACACCAGCAGCGTCGCCAGCTCACGCCGTGGCCGAAGCATTTCGCGCAATTGCCCGTCGATGCGCATCCGCACCGAGAGGTATTGCTCGAAGGTTTCCAGGTGCACATCCGAAGCCTGCTCACGCACCGCTTCACTGAGCAGCGCGTTGATCAGGCGGATGATCGGCGCATCGCCCTGCTGCTCCAACAGGTCGGCGGTTTGCGGCACCTGATCCACCAGGCTCAGCAGGTCCAGCTCTTCGTCCAGCCCTTGAGCGACTTGCTCGGCAGCGCTCTGGCCTTCGCGGTAGGCCGTCGCCAGTCGCATCGCAAACTCATCTGGCGACAACAGCTGCAATGGCAAGTCCCGACCACAGAGCCGACGCACTTCGGCCAGGGCCGTCAGCGGTGTATCGCCACGCAGCACAAGACTCGGCTCGCCCTGCTCGCACGCCAGCAGCACGCCGAAACGCCGGGCGAAACCGAAGGGCAGTGGCTGACAAAAATCCCTCGTGCGGGTCATGGCGCAGGCGGCGCCGACTGGCGCAGGTCGAACACCGGCGCCGCGGAAACCGGTTCAAACAACTGCCGCGCATCGGCCGGCAGCAGCAACGAGTTATTGTCCCGCGTTCCGGACTGGCTCAAGTCCCGCAGCGCGTTGTAACGCCGCTGGCTGACATCAGAGAGATCTTCCTTGCTGCGCACGATGGTCGGCCGCAAGAACACCATCAGATTGCTTTTGGTTTGAGTGTCCCGGGTCCAGCGAAACAACGCGCCCAGGTAAGGAATATCGCGCAACAGCGGCACCCCGCTTTGTTGCGTGCGCACGCTGTCGCGGATCAAACCGCCAATGACGATGATTTCGCCGTCGTCCGCCAGAATGGTGCTCTTGAGTGCGCGCTTGTTGGTGATCAAATCCGAGGAATCGACGCCCGAGACCGACGGTGCGATGTCCGAGACTTCCTGCTCGACTTCCAGGCGCAACGTCGAGCCTTCGTTGATGTACGGTTTGATCTTCAGGCTGATGCCGACGTCCTTGCGCTCCACCGTGGTGAACGGATTATCCGCACCGCTGCTGTTGGTCGCGTAGGAGCCGGTTTTGAATGGCACGTTCTGGCCGACGATGATTTCCGCTTCCTGATTGTCCAGGGTCAACAGGCTCGGGGTGGACAACAGGTTGCTATGGGTATTGCTGGCCAACGCCGAAATCAACGCGCCGAAACGGTCACTGCCCAGCCGCAGCAATGCGCCTTCCGGTGCGGATTTTTTCTCGTCGAACGTCAGCCCGCCCACGATAGGAATGTCGGTGCCGGGGAAGTTGATGAAGCCTTTTGCATCACCGGTATTCAGGCCCCACTGCACGCCGACGGCTTCGGCGATGTCGCCGGAGATCTCGACGATGGCAGCATGGATCAGCACCTGCGCCCGCGGTTGATCCAGTTGGCGCACGATGCTTTCGATGGTACGAACCTGTGCCGGCTCGGCGATCAATACCAGTGCATTCTGGCTTTCGTCGGCCTTGATCATGAACGTCGCGCCGGACGAAGTTTCCTTGCCCGCGCCAAGGGCAGGAGCCATTTTCCGGCCCTGACCCATGCTCTCCAGAATGTCCGCCAGTTGCCTGGCATCGCTGTGACGCAGGCGGATCACCCGGGCGTTGTCAGGGGTTTCGGTAGCCGGAATATCGAGACCGCGGGCCAACTCGGTCAACCGTTGGCGAACCGCCGGCGGGCCGATGAGAATCAGGCGATTGGTTCTCGTATCAGCCAACACCTGAATGGCGGTATCGGCATTTCGTTTGCCCAGCGACGATTCCATCACCGGCGCTACGTCGCCGGCCTGAGCGTGGCGCAGCTGAACCACCGCATGCCTGCTGCTCTGCCCGGAATCGAGTTGCCGCACCACTTGGGCGATTCGCTGCGCATTGGCGGCCGTGTCGGTAATCACCAGCGCATTGGCGGATACCGAGGGCCCGACATAACCATTGACCGACACCAGTGGCCTGACCAGCCCTGCAATGTCGTTGGCGCTGCTGGTGTTCAGCTCGATGACTTGAGTGACGAATTGCGAGGCCGTGGTGTTTTTTGCAGAACCGCTGCCGGCGCGGGTTTTGGCTTCGCTCACGGGGGTGATGAGGATCCGGTCGCCCTCATCGATGACCGTGAAGTGATGGGCATCGAGCACCGAGTAAAACAAGCGACGAACACCCTCACGATCGAGAGCTTGCCGAGACATGACCGTGATGCGCCCGGAGACTCGGGGATCGAGCACCACGGTAGTGCCAAGAATGCCGGAGATCTCTTCAACGATGTCGCGCAGTTCGGCGTTGTTCATCGCCAGTTGCCATTTTTCTTGCGCAGCAGACAGCGCACCGGCAAAGGTCGCGGTCGCCATAGCGGCAAGAAGCAGCGCGCAGCGCAAGGCCGGCGCGCCTGTGAAGCTGTTCATGATTTGATCACTCTGACGGCCCGGAGAGCGGGCGTAAAAAACGCGCAGAAGCAACGGGGTTATGAAGCTCGGCTGGCGATTCGAATGGACGCAGAAATGGCGCTGCAGGTGATTGCAGGGTCAAGCGTTCTTCCCGGCCGTTGTTCCACAACACCACTTGATCGACCTCCACGCGGCGCAGGACACTGCCACCCGGCAAACGCTCGCCAACCTGATACAGGCGCGAGCCTTGAGCATCGACCAGCAACGCGCTGGACAAGCCGCTGCCAACTACGAAACAGGCTTGCAACGCCAGTGGCTCGGTACTTGCGCGAAGTGTGGTGTCAGGGGACAAACCAAACACTGTGGCCACCGCGGTCGCATCCAGCGGCACGTGAGCAGGCTCCGTGGTGACCTTGGTCATCGCGGGTAACGCTTGGGCGAATTGTTCGCGAAAAATCCACTCCTGCCACACCACTAACACGCCACAACCCAGCGGCAGAATCAGCAGGCCAACGATCGGGCGCGAAGTGAAACGGGTCATCACCTTCAGTGAAAACTTCACGACAGGTTCACTCGATGTTAAACGGTAAGGCCCTGCCTTCAGGCGACCCTGGTCAGGTCGCCTGAAGTGCTGCGGGAGGGTTTAGAGCTTGTTCCACGCCATGTGCCAATGCGCACCGACACCAGGCTCATAGCCGTTGGCGGTCGGGGTGTATTGCTTGCAATAGCCCGACTCCGGGAACGGCTTGCACTCGAAGACTTCGTTGGTCTTCGGTTGCAGCACTTTGGTACCGGCGGTGTAGCCGCTGATGCCTTCCGGGAATACGAAGTCGTAGTCGGCACCAGCACCTTCACCGGTCAGCTTCGTGGTCTGGGTATCCTGGCGAGTGGTCCGGCCGTCGAGGGTCGTGCCAACCAGGGTCAGGGTATGTGCGCCAGGATTGCTGCGAACATCCATCGCCAGCCAGGTCGCGCCGCTGTCCACTTGGGCAGAGGTAACGCCAACCGGCTTGTTGTTCGCGTCGAACAAGGTCGCTTCGACGTTCATTTTGCGATTGGAAATGATGCTGAAATCGACCTTGGCCAGGCCTTTGTCCAAGACATACTCAGGTTGTTGCGAGGCAACCGAGAGGCGAGCCGCGGCATCTTCCTGCATGTTCAGTTGAACTTCGTAGCGGGTCACGCCGCTTTCTTTCTGGGCGTAAACGCTGTTGTTGCCTTTGACCGGCTCGATGTTGCCGCTTTCATCACGCACGCCTGCGCGAACCAGTTTGTGCGCATTGTTGATGGCTTCCGCCAACTTGAACGACCAGTTGTTTGGCAGGCCTTCATCGGCCGAGTTGATGGCGATCTCGACGCTGTATTGAGGGTTCTCGCCATTGGCGGAGAACGCACGGGCCTTGACCTTGTCCCCCACCATCAATGGGGTCGAAGGCGAAATGCTGCCTACGGAAGTCCAGCCACCCGGAAGCTCGGGTTCCGCCAGGATGTTCACGTCCGCAGCGTTATAAAACGCGGCGTCAGTGTCACCGACGGTCCAGATGGCCAGGATGACGTGATGACCGGATTTGTCCGCGGGGATGGTGCAGTTGTGCTTGTCGCTGTTCGACGGCTTCTGATTGCCACCGTCGACGGTGCAGAACGGCGTGCTTTCGAACGTGGCACGCTTGAGTGCTTCGTTTGGATTCCAGCCATTACGGGTAATGAAGTATTCGTGCTTGGTGGCTGGATGAACAGCCGTGTAGCCCCACTGGAAATCGATCGTGCGGTCCTTGATTTCCGTCAGGTGCCAACGGGTGGCGGACTGTGCGTCCATGGCGGAGAACAGCGAGTGACCACCGCTTGCAATCTTGCCGTCGACCGGCCCCTGCAAGGGCGCGCCACCAACACCGGCGGGAAAGCCCTTGAAGGTTTCGCCGACACTTTGTGGTTCGTATTGCGCGCCGCCACAGTGGGTATTCAGGCCTTTCTGACAGGCCAGGGCACGGGACGGCGGCACTTCCAGAAAGCCATGGGCGGAAGCACCTTGAGAGGCCAACATTGCCGATAACAGGATCATCGAAGAAGTGCAGGCGGAAAACGCACTTCCTTTGTACGAAGTATTTTTCATCAAATGAGGTCCAGACTACTTATCGAAATTTAACGCGCGCATTGCTGGCGCTGATGTTTGCGATATTGCTCAGCCGTGGGGCTGAGCAAGGGTCCGAACCTTACTTGGATGAATGCGTTTTCTATGTAGGAAACATCCCTGCTGACAGCAGGAACCGTCTCTAAGGCTCGTTCTCCGACATTGGACGAAAGAATTCTTACAAACAGTGAGCTCAGCTAAACAAGGAAAGCTGCGCATAAAAAAGCCTGTCGGGCACCAGGCCGGACAGGCTTTCGATCACGTCAAAGACAGTTATTCGTGATACTGCGCCGACAGTTCATGCACCGCGCGCAAGAAAGCACCGGCATGTTCCGGATCGACTTCCGGCGTGATGCCATGACCCAGGTTGAACACGTGGCCACTGCCTTTGCCGTAGCTGGCCAGGATGCGTCCGACTTCGGTGCGAATCGCTTCCGGCTTGGCGTAGAGCACGGTCGGGTCCATGTTGCCTTGCAGGGCGACTTTGTCACCGACACGGGCACGGGCATTACCGATGTCGCAGGTCCAATCCAGGCCCAGTGCATCGGCGCCGGCATCGGCGATGCTTTCCAGCCACAGGCCGCCGTTCTTGGTGAACAGGATCACCGGCACCTTGCGGCCATCGTGCTCGCGGATCAGGCCGTTGACGATTTTCTTCATGTAGGCCAGGGAGAATTCCTGATACGCCGCCGCCGACAGGTTGCCGCCCCAGGTATCGAAGATTTGCACCGCTTGGGCACCGGCCATGATCTGGCCGTTGAGGTAGCTGGTGACCGACTGCGCGAGTTTATCCAGCAGCAGGTGCATGGCTTGCGGGTTGTCGTAGAGCATCGCCTTGGTCTTGCGGAAGTCTTTCGACGAGCCGCCTTCAACCATGTAAGTGGCGAGGGTCCATGGGCTGCCGGAGAAGCCGATCAGCGGCACACGGCCGTTCAGCTCGCGGCGGATAGTGCTGACGGCGTCCATCACGTAACCGAGGTCTTTGTGTGGATCAGGGATCGGCAGGGCTTCGATGTCAGCCAGGGTGCTGACGACTTTCTTGAAGCGCGGACCTTCGCCGGTTTCGAAGTACAGGCCCTGGCCCATCGCATCGGGGATGGTCAGGATGTCGGAAAAGAGGATCGCCGCGTCCAGTTGTGGATAGCGGTCAAGCGGTTGCATCGTGACTTCGCAAGCGAATTCCGGGTTCATGCACAAGCTCATGAAATCACCGGCCTGGGCACGGCTGGCGCGGTATTCAGGCAGGTAGCGTCCGGCCTGGCGCATCATCCACACGGGGGTGACATCTACAGGTTGCTTGAGCAGGGCGCGCAGGAAACGGTCGTTCTTCAGGGCAGTCATGTCGGCATCCGGAAAAAAAGTGCGGGCATTTTCTCAGAGCCGGAGGCAAAAGGCACGGCAAGCGCCGCACCTTTTGTCTATCGGGTCAATTTGTCGCGGCGAAATGCAGTATTTGCACACCCGGAAACAACTGTAGGAGCTGGCTTGCCAGCGATGCAGACACCTCGGTTTGTCAGGTAGACCGAGGTGATGCTATCGCCGGCAAGCCAGCTCCTACAGGTTTTGCATTTCAATCTGTTGGAACGGTGATCAGACGCCCAGGTAATCCAGGATCCCTTCGGCGGCATTGCGGCCTTCAAAGATCGCCGTCACCACCAGGTCAGAACCGCGAACCATGTCGCCACCGGCGAAGATTTTCGGGTTGCTGGTCTGGTGCTTGTATTGGCCTTGTTCCGGGGCCACGACGCGGCCCTGGCTGTCGGTCTGGATACTGAACTGTTCGAACCACGGCGCCGGGCTTGGACGGAAACCGAAAGCGATGACCACGGCGTCGGCCGGGATGATCTCTTCGGAACCCGGGATCGGCTCCGGGCTGCGACGGCCACGGGCATCCGGCTCGCCGAGACGGGTCTCGACCACCTTCACGCCTTCGACCTTGTCTTCGCCAACGATGGCGATCGGCTGGCGGTTGTAGAGGAATTTCACGCCTTCTTCCTTGGCGTTCTTCACCTCTTTGCGCGAACCCGGCATGTTGGCTTCGTCACGACGATACGCACAGGTCACCGACTTGGCGCCCTGGCGAATCGAAGTACGGTTGCAGTCCATCGCCGTGTCACCACCACCGAGAACCACGACCTTCTTGCCTTTCATGTCGACAAAATCTTCCGGCGACTTTTCAAAGCCCAGGTTGCGGTTGACGTTGGCGATCAGGAAGTCCAGCGCGTCGTAAACGCCCGGCAAGTCTTCACCGGCAAAACCGCCCTTCATGTAGGTGTAGGTGCCCATGCCCATGAATACGGCATCGTATTCTTCGAGCAATTGCTCCATGGTCACGTCCTTGCCCACCTCGGTGTTCAGGCGGAACTCGATGCCCATGCCGGTGAAGACTTCGCGGCGATTGCTCAGCACGGTCTTTTCCAGCTTGAACTCGGGGATGCCGAAGGTCAGCAGGCCACCGATTTCCGGGTTCTTGTCGAACACCACCGGGGTCACGCCACCACGTACCAGCACGTCAGCGCAGCCCAGGCCCGCAGGCCCGGCGCCGATGATCGCGACACGCTTGCCGGTCGGCTTGACCTTGGACATGTCCGGGCGCCAGCCCATGGCGAACGCGGTGTCGGTGATGTACTTCTCCACCGAACCGATGGTCACCGCGCCGAAGCCGTCGTTGAGGGTGCACGCACCCTCGCACAGACGATCCTGCGGGCACACCCGGCCGCAGACTTCCGGCAAGGTGTTGGTCTGGTGCGACAGCTCGGCAGCCGCGAGGATGTTGCCCTCGGCCACCAGTTTCAGCCAGTTGGGAATGAAGTTGTGCACCGGGCACTTCCATTCGCAATACGGGTTACCGCAACCCAGGCAGCGGTGGGCCTGGTCGGCCGACTGCTGGGGTTTGAAGGGTTCGTAGATTTCCACGAACTCTTTCTTGCGTTGACGCAACAGTTTCTTCTTCGGATCCTTGCGCCCGACCTCGATGAACTGGAAGTCATTATTCAGACGTTCAGCCATTTTAAAACCTCATCAAACTCTTCAGGCGCATATCACTGCGGGTTGGCACGGGTGCTGGAAAGCAACGATTTCAGGTTGGCAGCCTTAGGCTTGACCAGCCAGAAACGACGTACGTAATCATCGAGGTTCTCGGCGAGTTCACGACCCCACTCGCTGTCGGTTTCCTCGACGTACTCGTTCAGCACGCGTTGCAAATGGCTACGGTAGGCTTCCATCGCCTCACCGCTGATCCGCTGGATTTCCACCAGTTCATGGTTGACCCGGTCAACGAAGGTGTTGTCCTGGTCGAGCACGTAGGCGAAACCACCGGTCATGCCAGAGCCGAAGTTGTAACCGGTCTTGCCCAGGACGCAGACGAAACCACCGGTCATGTATTCGCAGCAATGATCGCCAGTGCCTTCCACAACGGTGTGGGCACCAGAGTTACGCACGGCGAAACGCTCGCCCGCGGTGCCGGCGGCGAACAGTTTGCCGCCGGTGGCGCCGTACAGGCAGGTGTTGCCGATGATGGCACTGTCCTGAGTCTTGTAGACGCTGCCCTTCGGCGGAACGATGACCAGCTTGCCGCCGGTCATGCCTTTGCCGACGTAGTCGTTGGCGTCGCCTTCCAGGTACATGTTCAGGCCGCCGGCGTTCCACACGCCGAAGCTCTGACCCGCCGTACCCTTGAAGCGGAAGGTGATTGGCGCGCTGGCCATGCCCTGATTGCCGTGCTTACGGGCGATTTCGCCGGAGATCCGCGCGCCGATCGAACGGTCGCAGTTGCAGATATCCAGTTCGAATTCAGCGCCGCTCAGGTCGTTGATCGCCGAGGTGGCCATGTCGACCATTTTCTCGGCCAGCAGGCCTTTGTCGAACGGCGGGTTGCGTTCCACGCCGCAGAACTGCGGTTTGTCCGCCGGCACGTGGTCGCTGCCCAGCAACGGCGTCAGGTCCAGGTGATGTTGCTTGGCGGTCTGCCCTTCGAGGACTTCCAGCAGATCGGTACGGCCGATCAGCTCTTCGAGGGAGCGCACGCCCAGCTTGGCCAGCCACTCACGGGTTTCTTCGGCGACGTAGGTGAAGAAATTCACCACCATGTCGACGGTACCGATGTAGTGATCCTTGCGCAGCTTCTCGTTCTGAGTCGCGACGCCGGTGGCGCAGTTGTTCAGGTGGCAGATACGCAGGTATTTGCAGCCCAGGGCGATCATTGGCGCGGTGCCGAAGCCGAAGCTTTCAGCGCCGAGAATGGCGGCCTTGATCACGTCGAGGCCGGTTTTCAGGCCGCCGTCGGTTTGTACCCGGACTTTGCCGCGCAGGTCGTTGCCACGCAGGGTCTGGTGGGTTTCGGCGAGGCCGAGTTCCCACGGCGCGCCCGCGTATTTGATCGATGTCAGTGGCGATGCACCGGTACCACCGTCGTAGCCGGAGATGGTGATCAGGTCCGCATAGGCCTTGGCCACACCGGCGGCAATGGTGCCGACGCCGGCTTCTGCTACCAGCTTCACCGAGACCAGCGCTTTCGGGTTAACTTGTTTCAGGTCGAAAATCAGCTGTGACAAGTCTTCGATCGAGTAGATGTCGTGGTGCGGCGGTGGCGAAATCAGGGTCACGCCCGGCACTGCGTAACGCAGCTTGGCGATCAGACCGTTGACCTTGCCGCCTGGCAGTTGACCGCCCTCGCCCGGCTTGGCGCCTTGGGCAACCTTGATCTGCAGCACTTCAGCGTTGACCAGGTATTCCGGGGTCACACCGAAACGGCCAGTCGCGACTTGTTTGATTTTCGAGCTCTTGATGGTGCCGTAGCGCGCCGGGTCTTCGCCGCCTTCACCGGAGTTGGAACGCGCACCCAGGCGGTTCATGGCTTCGGCCAGGGCTTCGTGCGCTTCCGGCGACAGAGCGCCCAGGGAGATGCCGGCGGAGTCGAAGCGCTTGAGCACCGATTCCAGCGGCTCGATCTCGCTGATGTCCAGCGGCGTGTCGAGGGTTTTGACTTTCAGCAGGTCGCGGATCATCGACACCGGGCGGTTATCCACCAGCGACGTGTATTCTTTGAACTTGCTGTAGTCGCCCTGCTGCACGGCGGCTTGCAGGGTGTTGACCACGTCCGGGTTGTACGCGTGATATTCGCCACCGTGGACGAACTTCAGCAAACCACCCTGCTGGATCGGCTTGCGCGGGCTCCAGGCTTCGGAGGCGAGCGCTTTCTGCTCGGCTTCGATGTCGACGAAACGCGCACCTTTGATACGGCTTGGCACACCACGGAAGCTCAGGTTGCAGACTTCCTCGGACAGGCCGATGGCTTCGAACAGCTGCGCACCACGGTACGAAGTGATGGTCGAGATACCCATCTTCGAGAGGATCTTGAGCAAGCCTTTGGTGATGCCTTTACGGTAGTTCTTGAACACCTCGTAGAGGTCGCCCAGCACTTCACCGGTACGGATCAGGTCGCCCAGCACTTCGTAAGCCAGGAACGGGTAAACGGCAGAGGCGCCGAAACCGATCAACACGGCGAAGTGGTGCGGATCGCGGGCGGTCGCGGTTTCCACGAGGATGTTGGAGTCGCAACGCAGGCCTTTTTCGGTCAGGCGGTGGTGCACCGCGCCGGTGGCCAGGGAAGCGTGGATCGGCAGCTTGCCCGGAGCGATATGACGGTCACTCAGCACGACCTGGGTACGACCGGCGCGCACGGCTTCTTCAGCCTGATCGGCCACGTTGCGGATCGCCGCTTCGAGGCCGACGCTCTCGTCGTAGTTGAGGTCGATGATCGCGCGCTCGAAGCCCGGACGATCGAGGTTCATCAGCGAACGCCACTTGGCCGGGGAAATGACCGGCGAGCTGAGGATCACGCGCGAAGCGTGTTCCGGCGACTCCTGGAAGATGTTGCGCTCGGCACCGAGGCAGATCTCCAGCGACATCACGATCGCTTCACGCAGCGGGTCGATCGGCGGGTTGGTCACCTGCGCGAACTGCTGGCGGAAATAGTCGTACGGCGTGCGCACACGCTGGGACAGCACGGCCATCGGCGTATCGTCGCCCATCGAGCCCACGGCTTCGTAGCCCTGTTCGCCCAGCGGACGCAGCACCTGGTCGCGTTCTTCGAACGTGACCTGGTACATCTTCATGTATTGCTTGAGCTGATCGACGTCGTAGAACGCCGAACCGTGGTCGTTGTCTTCCATGGTCGCCTGGATGCGCAGGGCGTTCTTGCGCAGCCATTGCTTGTACGGATGACGGGACTTCAGGCGGTTGTCGATCGCATCGGTGTCGAGGATCTGCCCTGTTTCGGTGTCCACGGCAAAGATCTGGCCCGGGCCAACGCGACCCTTGGCGAGCACGTCTTCAGGCTGGTAGTTCCAGACACCGATTTCGGACGCCAGGGTGATGAAGCCGTTCTTGGTGGTGACCCAACGCGCCGGACGCAGACCGTTACGGTCGAGCAGGCACACCGCGTAGCGACCGTCGGTCATTACCACGCCGGCCGGGCCGTCCCACGGTTCCATGTGCATCGAGTTGTATTCGTAGAACGCACGCAGATCCGGGTCCATGGTTTCGACGTTCTGCCACGCAGGCGGAATGATCATCCGTACGCCACGGAACAGGTCGATGCCACCGGTGACCATCAACTCGAGCATGTTGTCCATGCTCGAAGAGTCGGAGCCCACGCGGTTGACCAGCGGGCCGAGCTCTTCCAGGTCCATCAAGTCGTTGGTGAACTTGGTGCGACGGGCCACGGCCCAGTTGCGGTTGCCGGTAATGGTGTTGATCTCGCCGTTGTGCGCCAGGAAGCGGAACGGTTGAGCCAGCGGCCATTTCGGCAGGGTATTGGTGGAGAAGCGCTGGTGGAACACGCAAATCGAGGTTTGCAGGCGCTCATCGCTCAGGTCTGGATAGAAGGCGGTCAAATCCGCCGGCATCATCAGGCCTTTATAAATGATGGTCTTGTGCGAAAAGCTGCAGACGTAGTGGTCGGTGTCGGCGGCGTTGGCCACGGACGAGCGACGACGGGAAGTGAACAGCTTGACGGCCATGTCCTGATCGCTCAGGCCTTCACCGCCGATGAACACCTGCTCGATCTGCGGCAGGCGCTCAAGGGCCAGACGGCCGAGGACGCTGGTATCGATCGGCACTTTGCGCCAGCCGACGAGTTGCAGGCCGGCGGCCAGGATCTCGCGGTTCATGTTCTCGCGAGCGGCTTCGGCTTTGACCGGGTCCTGGTTGAAGAAGACCATGCCCACGGCATATTGCTTTGGCAGTTCGACGCCGAAGGTTTCCTGGGCGATGGCTCGCAGGAACACGTCCGGCTTTTGAATCAGCAGACCGCAACCGTCACCGGTCTTGCCGTCGGCATTAATCCCACCGCGGTGGGTCATGCAGGTCAGGGCCTCGATGGCCGTTTGCAAAAGGGTATGACTGGGCTCGCCCTGCATATGGGCTATCAGGCCGAAACCGCAGTTATCCTTGAATTCATCTGGTTGGTACAGACCTGCTTTCATAGACACTTTCTCACCAGGCTGCCTCTCATCGAGGCAAATTTCTTTTCAATTCAACCACTTACCATTCGCGCTGGACGTACGCCAGCTTTGCGGGGGCAAAAGGGAGGTCATTGTACACACCGACACGGAGGCTCACAAATTTGACGACGAAATGTCGCAAATCTATGTCGCATTTGTGAAAGGTTTAAAGCGATATGCTGTGCTAGTCAAAACTTTTTTAATTCTGACCGCAACGACTCAAAGACTACTATGACGCAGACACCACAAGGCACGCGGCCTGTAGAGGCGGCATGCCGTGCAGAAATTTTGAGGTGCTTGGAGAGGCGGCCTGGGTAAGGCCGCCGAATCTTCAGCGAGTTGTTGCCAGTTCCTGTTGGACGCTGGCGACAGTGCGAGGCCAAGGTTTACCAGCCTGAACCTTCGCTGGCAAGGCCTTGATGGCGGAAACGGCCGCATCGCGGTTGCTGAAACTGCCGTAGGTGATGACGTAAAGCGGTTTGCCGTTCAGTACTTTCTTGAAGTAGCGGTACTCGCCGCCCTGCTCCTTGACGAAGTTTTGCGCAGCCGCTTCGGAGCTGGTGCCGAGGATCTGCACCACGTAGTTACCCGGTGCCTGACCGGCATACCAGGTACCACCGGCAGCCTTGGTGGCGGCGGCTGGTTTCTCCGCAGGCTTGGCGGTGGCAACGGCCGGTTTGGCGGGTGCCGGGGCTGGCTTGGCCGCAGGGGCTGTAACCGGCGCAGGCTTGGCGGTAGCGACTTGAGTCGGTGCCGGGACCGGCTTGGCCGCCGGGGTCGGCGCAGGGCCGGCCGGAACGCCCGCTGGCGGTGCGGTGGTGGTGACGGTCGGCGGAGTCTCGCTGGAGCCCTCAAGCGGTACGCCATCGTCGCCTTCAGTGATACCACCGGCCGCTTCGGCCAGAGGACCACGCATGACCGGCTGAGAGTTACCGACCAACGGCAGTGGCATCGGCTGCGTGTTACCGGCGAATTCGACGGCTGGCGCACCACCGTTCGCCTGAGGTGCACCCTGGCCGAGCGGCAATTGCGCCTGTTCGTTGGCCGGAGCACCTGTGGTCGGTGCTTTGCTGCGACCCGGTATCAACCAGGCGGCGGCTACCGCGACCACGACGACGGCGGAAATCGCCAATACGTGTTTCTTCGGCATATTGAACCCCATACTTGGACGCTTCACCGCTGAGCGGCTGGCAATCATGGCTTCGATCATTGCATCGCGGGCAACCTGGTTGATATTGCCAGGCCAACCCTCGGAGCTTTCGTGAATATCAGAGATCTGATCCGCGGTGAAAAGTTCGATACCCCGACCTGCACCCTCGAGGCGCTGGTCCAGGTATTCGCGGGTTTCTTCTTCGGTGTAAGGCTGCAGCTCGATGACGTGGAAGCGCTCTTCCTCGAGGCTCAATTGCTCGAGCTGGGCAATCATCGACGACTCGCCGAACAGGAACACATGCGGGCGACCTTCCGGCGCACCGGCACCCAGCGCCATCAACGCTTCGAGCGCGGATTCGTCGAGCTGCTCGGCGTCATCCACCAGCAGATAGACCTCCTGGCCGGTGAGCGCCAGTTGCACCACCTGAGCCAGGATCGCGCCGATCTCGGCCTGGGCAACGTCCAGCGCCTGGGCGACCTGACGCAGCACACCCGCCGAGTCGCCGGCGCCACGGGCGGAAACCACCACGCTCTGCACCGACTGTTTATTGGTGCTGGCCACCAAAGCCTGACGCAGCAGGGTTTTGCCACTGCCCTGTGGGCCCGTGACTACCAGCAGCAACTGGCTGTAACGCGCCAGGTGATGCAACTGCCCCAGCACGGGTTTGCGCTGGGCCGGGAAAAACTTGAAGCCAGGCACCCGTGGAGCAAAAGGGTCATGACTCAACTGGTAATGGCCGAGGAAAGCCTCGTCGGCATGCAAACTAGTCATCGCGTTCTTATTAACCTTTAAGCTGAGCCAGGGCGCGGTAATCCGCTCCCAGCGTGGCCTGTAGAACCTCTTTCGGATAATCGTCGGTCACCACTGCTTCGCCCATGTGGCGCAGCAGCACCAGGCGCAAACGACCGTCGATCACTTTTTTATCAATTGCCATATGCTCGAGGAAATCGGCTTCGGTCATCTCTTCAGGCGGGATGACCGGCAACCCGGCGCGCTGGAACAGCCGGATGCCGCGATCGCGCTCCTGCTCGCTGATCCAGCCCAGGCGCGCGGACATCTCAAGAGCCATTACGGTGCCAGTAGCCACGGCTTCACCGTGAAGCCAGACACCATAGCCCATGTGGGTTTCGATGGCATGACCGAAGGTGTGACCGAGGTTGAGCGTGGCTCGCACACCGGTCTCTTTTTCGTCGGCACCGACCACCGCAGCCTTGGCCGCGCAGGAACGTTCGATGGCGTAAGTCAGGGCCTGTTGATCCAGGTTGCGCAGGCGATCGACGTTGTCTTCGAGCCAGGTCAGGAACGGCTCGTCGCAGATCAGCCCGTACTTGATGACTTCAGCCAGGCCGGCAGACAGTTCCCGGGCCGGCAGGGTATTGAGGGAAGCGGTGTCGATCAGCACGACATTCGGCTGATAAAAGGCGCCAACCATGTTCTTGCCCAACGGATGGTTAATCCCGGTCTTGCCGCCCACGGAAGAGTCGACTTGCGACAACAGCGTGGTCGGGACCTGAATGAAATCAACACCGCGCTGGTAACAAGCGGCAGCAAAACCGGCCATGTCACCAATAACGCCGCCGCCAAGGGCAATCACGGTGGTGCGGCGATCGTGCCGGGCGGTCAGCAGGCCGTCGAAGATCAGTTGCAGGGTTTCCCATGTCTTGAAGGCTTCGCCATCGGGCAACACCACGGAAATCACCGAGAACTGCGCCAGACTGCGGGTCAGACGTTCGAGATAGAGCGGCGCAACGGTTTCGTTGGAGATGATCGCCACTTGCCGTCCGCGAATATGCGGGGCCAGCAGCTCAGGCTGATCCAACAAACCTTCGCCAATGTGAATCGGGTAGCTGCGCTCGCCTAGATCGACCTTGAGTGTCTGCATGTGTCCCCACAGTGAAGATGGAATCAGGCGTCCTGCCTTGAATTAACGAATGTCCACGGCCTCAGCTGGTGTGACGCCGTGCGGTAGCCAGCCGCCACAACCGTGTGCGGTCATGGCGGGACGCCGAGGATAGCGCATTTCGTGCGGCGCTTTAACGGGGCGGCAGCTGCTGCAGGCGTTCCAGAATATCGAGCACGACCATTCGCGGTGGCCGCTCATCGGTTTCCACCACCAGATCGGCGATTTCCCGATAAAGCGGATCGCGGATCGCCAGCAGATCCCGAAGGGTCTTGGCCGGATCGGCGGTGCGAAGCAAGGGACGATTGCGGTCGCGAGAGGTGCGCCCGACCTGCTGCTCGACGGAAGCATGCAGATAGACCACGCGACCGCCGGCGTGCAGTGCCCGACGATTGGCTTCGCGCATGACAGCGCCACCACCGGTCGCCAGCACCACGCCGTCGAAATCGCACAGCTCGGCAATCATGGCCTGCTCGCGATCACGAAAGCCCGGTTCGCCTTCCTTATCGAAGATCCATGGGATATTGGCGCCCGTGCGTAATTCAATTTCCTTATCGGAATCTTTGAATGGCAAGCGCAGCTCTTTGGCCAGCAACCGGCCGATGGTGCTTTTTCCAGCGCCCATCGGTCCTACAAGAATCAAATTTCGCACAGAATCAACGACTCACAGCAATCGCCTGGTTATTCATGATACGCGGAGTGAGAAACACCAACAGCTCGGATTTTTTCTCCGAAACCACGTCACGCCGGAAAAGGCGGCCAAGATACGGCACATCGCCAAGAAATGGCACCTTATCTACAACCTTGCTCTGAGTATTTGAGAAAACACCACCAATGACGATGGTCTCGCCATCGTTGACCAGGACTTTGGCGTTGACTTCGTTTTTCTTGATCGGCGGCACATCCTGGACCTTGTTCAGGTAGTCCGGCTCGTCCTTGGTGACCTTCACCTCCATGATGATCCGGTTGTCCGGCGTGATTTGCGGGGTGACCTCCAGCGACAGCGAAGCCTCCTTGAACGATACGGACGTGGCGCCGCTGGAGCTGGCTTCCTGATAGGGAATCTCGGTGCCCTTGAGAATCTTCGCCGTTTCCTTGTCGGACGTGACCACCTTGGGTTGCGAGACGATTTCGCCGTTACCGGTTTTCTCCATGGCGGTCAGCTCAAGGTCCAGCAAGACATTGTCAGTGATGAAGGCAATGCCGATTCCCGAGGTATTGTTGACTGCCCCCAGGTCGACGAACGGTGAATTGGTGCTGGTGCTGCCCGGCGTGCCGATGGTCGATGACGCATTGGCACCGTTGCTGACGCCGGAGGTATTCCAGTTGCCCTTGTTCTGGATCGAGCCCCCCCAGCGCACGCCCAGGCTTTTGTCGTAATCGACGTTGGCTTCGACGATGCGCGCCTCGATCATTACTTGCCGCACCGGGATATCCAGTTGCGCCACGATCCGACGCAGCTCGTCGAGTCGGTCCTGGGTCTGGTAGGCGATGATGTTGTTAGTGCGCTCATCGACAGTGATCGAACCCCGTTCGTCGATTTTCGCCTCGGCACTGGTCACCGACTGGAACAGCTTGGCGATATCGGCCGCCTTGGCATAGTTGACCTGAAGCAGCTCGCGACGCAGCGGCGCGAGTTCGGCGATTTGCTTCTGCGACTCCAGTTCCTGGCGTTCACGAGCGGCAATTTCATCGGCAGGCGCCACCAACAGGACATTGCCGATTTTGCGCTTGTCCAGGCCCTTGGTTTTCAGCACCAGATCCAGTGCCTGGTCCCAGGGGACGTTTTGCAGGCGCAGGGTAATGCCGCCTTGCACCGTGTCGCTGGCCACCAGATTGAGGTTGGTAAAATCGGCGATCAATTGCAGCACCGAGCGCACATCGATGTCCTGGAAGTTCAGCGAGAGCTTTTCACCGCTATAGGCGTAGCGGTCGGCGTTACGTTTTTGCAGGTCGTCGGCGGTCATCGGGCGGATGCTGACGGTCAGCTTGTTATCGGTCTGGTAGGTCGAATAATCGAAGGCCCCGCTGGGCTCGATGGTGATAGTGGCTCTGTCGCCGGTGGCATTGGCATTGACGAACTGCACCGGCGTGGCGAAATCCTTGACGTCCAGGCGCACTCGCAATGGCTCGGGCAAACGGGTCCTGGCGAAACCGAGAATGATCTTGCCCTCGCGCTCCTGGATGTCGGGCGCAATGGAAGGATCCGACAAATCGATTACCACATTGCCTTCACCCTGAGTGCCCCGCTGGAAGTCCACGCCGCGGATGGCCTTGCCTGCCGACGCAACCGGGCGCACCGGAGACTTGGCCGGAATGGCGGTGACGATCGGTCGCGATACGGCGCTTTTGCCACCCTGCCCGACCACGACGAACAGGTTGTTGCCTTCGACGCGCGTGCTGTACGGCGTCAGCTGGGTCAGATTAATGATCAGCCGCGTACGGTCCTTGGCCTCGACCACTGTTGCGCTGCGGGCGTTGCCGGCGCCCAGATCACGGGTCTTGCTGGTCAACTGGCTGATCACGCCAGGCAGATCGATTGCGATCCGCGCGGGTGACTCCGTGGTGTAACCATTGGGCGACGGCGGTGGCTCATCGAACCCCAACTTCAACTCGACGCGGTCGCCTGGCAGCGCTGCAACATCCAGCGCCTTGAGATTGGCCGCTTGTACCATCGGCGACAGCAACGCTATCCATAGCGACATTCCGAGGGTGGAGAAAATCCTGTTCATTTTTCGAGTTCCACTATGAGTGCTCTTTCAAAGGGATGGTCCGCGGCCTTTCCAGCCAGTCCCCTTCGCCATCCGGGACGATTTCGACCACGTCGACCTGGGCGCTGCTGATGGCGACTATTCGCCCGTCGTTACGCCCCAGGTAATCGCCGACCTTCAGCCGATGCACCCCGCCGGCCCCGCGCAACAGCGCAAAGGAGCCCGCCGCATTGGAAATCGTGCCGACCATTTCAAACTGCTCGATATTGAAACCCTCGAGGTACTGCTTGACCCGGTTCGGGTCTGGCTTGACGTTACGCGACCCATGTTTCTGACCGGCCAGGTCGATTCTGACCTGCCGGGAAAACGGGCTGCGCAGGTTCGCCGCGTTGTAGGTGAATGTCGGGTAAGACCGGAATGTCGGCGTTGGTTCAATCTTTCCCGGCGCCCGCAGGCGCATTTCGTTCATGTAGGCGTCCAGATCACTGAAGTCTTCACCACCACCACAACCGGCCAGGACGACCAGCAAGAGCGCTACGGTAAATCCACGAATAAGGCTCATTGACGCAGCCCTTTATCGTTGTAGCGATAGGTCTTGGCCAGGATGCTCATGCGCAGTTTCGGCCCGCCGTCAGGGTTGACTGGCGACAGGTCGAAATCATGCAGGGTGACGATGCGCGGCAGCCCGGCCACGCCGCTGACGAACGTCGCGAGGTCGTGATAGGCGCCGGTGACGGTAATCTGTATTGGTAATTCGATGTAGAACGGCTGGGTCACCTCCGGCAGCAGTTTGATTTCCTCAAACTCCAGACCACTGCCCAGACCGGTGCGGGTGATGTCTTCCAGCAGCCCGGGCACTTCGGTATCGCTGGGCAATTGCCGCAGCAGCACACCAAAGGAGTTTTCCATCTCTTTCATCTGTTGTGTGTAAAGCTCGAGGTTCGCCGCCATGTGCGCCCTGGTGGCGAACTGCGCTTTGAGGGTCGACTCTTCTTCGCGTTTGAGATCCAGCTGGGTCTCTAGCTCGCTGGTGGAAAAGCTGTAGCCCAGCGACAGCACCAGCACCATCAGCAGCACAGCCACCAGCACCTTGATCGCGGGTGGCCAGGAACCGATGTTGTTGGTGTCCAGTTCATTGATGTCGATCTTGCGCAGCCCTTCGAACCACTGGGACGGACTCATTTTCCGCCCTCCACGGCAGCAGGCTGCGTCTGTCGCACGCTCAACTGAAAGACGTTGGCTTGATCCAGTTGACCAGCGGTGGTCGCTTTCACTTCGGTCAGACTGGGGGCATCGAACCAATCGGACGCATCCAGATTTCGCATCAGGTCGGAAACACGATTGTTCGATTCTGCCGCACCGCTGATCGACAAGGTCTTGCCTGACATTTTGACTTCGGTGAAATAGACCCCGTCCGGCAAAGTACGCGCGAGTTGATCAAAAATCCGCCCACTGATCGGCCGGTTGCCTTGCAGGTCCTGGATGATGCGCATGCGCTCGACCAATTGCTGACGACGAGCCTTGAGCTCACTGATCTGCTTGATCCGCTCATCGACCACGACGATCTGTTTGCCGATGTAATCATTGCGCGCCACTTGCCGCTCAATGGCGCTGTTGATCGCCTGATTGGCGATCAATACCGCGCCTGTCGACCCCACCAGCACGCCAACCAGAATCAGTAGAAAGCGTTTGCGGCGTTGTTCACGCAGCTCTTCGCGCCAAGGTAAAAGATTGATCCGTGCCATCAGTCGAAACTCCTGAGGGCCAGCCCGCAGGCGATCATCATGGCCGGGGCATCGCTGGTCAGGGCCGCGGCGTTGACCTTGCTGCTCAGGGTCATCTCGAAAAACGGATTGGCGACCAGTGTCGGCGTACCCAACTGCTGCTCGATCAATCGATCCAGCCCGGAAACCGAAGCGGTGCCGCCGGCCAAAAGAATCTGATCGACTGAGTGGTACTGACCGGACGCGAAGAAAAACTGCAACGAACGGGACACCTGCTGTACCAGCGCCTCGCGAAACGGCTGCAACACCTCGCGCACGTAATCGTCCGGCAGGCCGCCCTGCTTCTTCGCCAGCCCCGCCTGTTCGACAGTCAGGCCGTATCGACGCTGGATCTCTTCGGTCAGTTGCCGCCCTCCGAACAGTTGTTCGCGGGTGTAGATGATCCGCCCGTTGAACAGCACGCTCAGGGTGGTCATGGTCGCACCGATGTCGACCACCGCCACCAGACGTTCCTTCGACGCCGCCAGCTGACTGGCCAGCAAACCGAATGAACGCTCCAGGGCATAGGCCTCCACGTCGACCACCCGTGCGGTCAGCCCGGCCAGGGTCAATACCGCTTCGCGAACCTCGACGTTTTCCTTGCGACAGGCGGCGAGCAGCACGTTGACCCGCTCGGGGTTGCGCGCTGACGCCCCCTGGACTTCGAAATCGATGGCGACTTCATCCAGCGGATAAGGGATGTACTGATCGGCCTCGATCTTGAGCTGGCTTTCCATCTCGTCATCGGAAAGCCCCGCATCCATCTCGATGGTCTTGGTGATCACCGCCGAACCGGAAACGGCCACGGCGACGTTCTTGACGCTGGTCCTGGCCTTGACCAGCACGCGGGAAAGGGCCTGGCCCACGCCTTCGAGCTCAGCGATGTTTTTCTCGATCACCGCGCTGGCAGGCAGTGGCTCGACCGCATAGGCCTCGACCCGATAACGGTCGCCCTGACGGCTCAGCTCCAGAAGTTTCACCGATGTGGAGCTGATGTCGATCCCTAGAAGCGTATTGGCTTTTTTGTTGAAGAGTCCTGGCACTAGCAATTCCCTATGACTATCCGTGAGTTACGGACTCTGTAATATGTGTTGCGTTCCCTCCGCCCGTCTTGACAGCAGCCGCCAATGACGCCTGCACCGGAAAAATGCTTATAATGCCCAGCGTTTTTTTCCGCTTTTTCTCAAGCGCGGGTCGTTCGCCTTTAGCCTGAACCCTGATGCCTAATTCATTCTTTGCCCTGGATATCCAAAAGCCTTGATTCGTCTGCTGAAATTTTTCGGTTGGTCCATCGTCGCGGTTTTCTGCGGACTGCTTCTGGGTCTGAGCGGGGCGTTTCTTTACCTTAGCCCCGGATTGCCGTCCGTGGAGGCTCTGAGAAGCATTCAGTTGCAGATTCCATTGCGGGTCTACAGCAGCGACAACAAGTTGATCGCAGAATTTGGCGAAATGCGCCGCACACCGATCAGGTTCGCCGACATTCCCCCCAATTTCATTAATGCGTTACTAAGTGCTGAAGACGACAATTTCGCCAACCATTACGGCGTCGACCCGAGCAGCCTGATGCGTGCGGCCACCCAATTGGTCAAGAGCGGCCACATTCAGTCCGGTGGCAGCACCATCACCATGCAGGTGGCGAAGAACTTCTTCCTCACCAGCGAACGCAGCTTCTCGCGCAAAACCACTGAGATTCTCCTGGCCTTGCAGATCGAACGTCAGTTGACCAAGGACGAAATCCTTGAGCTGTACGTCAACAAGATCTACCTGGGCAACCGCGCCTACGGTATCGAGGCTGCGGCGCAGGTGTATTACGGCAAGTCGATTCGTGACGTCAGCCTGGCGCAAATGGCGATGATTGCCGGCCTGCCAAAAGCCCCGTCGCGCTTCAACCCGCTGGCCAACCCGGCTCGCAGCAAGGAACGTCGCGACTGGATCCTGGGGCGCATGTACAAGCTGGGCAAAATCAGCGAAGCCGATTACACCACCGCGATCAACGAGCCGCTGAACGCCAGCTATCACGTACCGACTCCGGAAGTGAACGCCCCTTACATCGCCGAGATGGCCCGTGCCGAAATGGTCGGCCGCTATGGCAGCGACGCCTACACCGAAGGTTTCCGCGTCACCACTACCGTGCCGAGCAACCTTCAGGAAATGGCCAACACCGCCCTCCACGAAGGCCTGATGACCTACGACCAGCGTCACGGCTATCGCGGCCCTGAATCCCGCCTGCCGGGCAAGACCCGCGAGGCGTGGGCCACCGAACTGACCAAGCAGCGCACCATCAGCAGCCTTGAGCCGGCCATCGTGACCCAGGTCGACAAGACCGGTCTGCAGGTGCTGACCCGCACCGGACAGGAACACGTCAACTGGGAAACCATGAAATGGGCTCGCCCGTTCCTGAACACCAACAGCATGGGCCCCAATCCGAAACAGCCGTCGGATGTCGCTCAGGTCGGCGACCTGATTCGCGTCCAGCGCCAACCGGACGACTCGCTCAAGTTCAGCCAGATTCCACAGGCCCAGGGCGCGCTGGTGTCCCTTGATCCGCAGAACGGCGCCATCCGCTCGCTGGTGGGTGGTTTTGCCTTTGAGCAGAGCAACTACAACCGTGCATTGCAGGCCAAGCGCCAGCCGGGTTCGAGCTTCAAGCCATTCGTTTACAGTGCTGCGCTGGATAACGGATATACCGCCGCCAGCCTGGTGAACGATGCGCCGATCGTGTTCGTCGACGAGTACCTGGACAAGGTCTGGCGTCCGAAGAACGACACCAACACCTTCCTTGGCCCGATCCGTTTGCGTGAAGCGCTGTACAAGTCGCGCAACCTGGTGTCGATCCGCCTGCTGCAAGCGATGGGCGTCGGCAAGACCATCGACTACATCACTCGCTTCGGCTTCAACAAGCAGGACCTGCCGCCCAACCTGTCCCTGGCACTGGGCACCGCGACCCTGACGCCGATGGAGATCGCGACCGGCTGGAGCGCCTTCGCCAACGGTGGCTACAAGATCACTCCGTACATCATCGACAAGATCGAAAGCCGCAACGGCGACACGCTTTTCGTCGCCAATCCGCCGAGCGTGCCGAAGGGCGGCGCGGCCACCGACGGTATCGCCGCGCCAGTCGCCGAGGCCTTTACAGTCAACGCCACCCCGAGCGACACGCTGAACGCGCAACCGGCGACACAATCACCGGCCGTGGCTGAACGCATCGTTGATGGGCGCACGACCTACATCCTCAACAGCATGCTTGAGGATGTGATCAAACTCGGCACCGGCCGTCGCGCCCTGGCCCTGGGCCGTGGCGACCTCGCGGGCAAAACCGGTACCACCAACGAATCCAAGGACGCTTGGTTCTCCGGTTACAACGCCGATTACGTGACGACCGTCTGGACCGGCTTCGACCAGCCTGAAAGCCTGGGCCGCAAGGAGTTCGGCGGCACCGTCGCCCTGCCGATCTGGATGAATTACATGGGCGCCGCGCTCAAAGACCTGCCGCCCCACACGCAGGCAGAGCCCGAAGGCATCCTGAGCCTGCGTGTAGACCCGATCAGCGGCCGCGCTGCCACTCCGAGCACGCCAGGGGCCTATTTCGAACTGTTCAAGGCCGAGGACACGCCACCATCGGTGAACGAGCTGGGTAACGGCAACGCGCCGGGCAGCCCGCTGCCGGCAGATGAAGCGGCGCCGATCGATTTGTTCTGATCGCAGCCACATTGAAAAGCCCCGCCTTCGAGAGAAGCGCGGGGCTTTTTTACATCTGCCGTTTTGCATTGATTGAACCGGCCTCTTCGCCGGCACGCCAACGCCTACAGTTGACCGCATTCCCCTGTGGGAGCTGGCTTGCCAGCGGTGGCCCCTAGAGGCAACACAAAACCCTCAGGCATAAAAAAGCCCCGACTCATGACGAGCCGGGGCTTTCGGTTGAAGCGTTACAGCGGCTTAGCCGTTGAACACGTCATCCACGCTTTTCAGCGGGTAGTTCTTCGGATACGGCAGGGTCGCCACACCGGTCTCGATGGCGGCTTTCGCCACGGCATCGGAGATCAGGGTGATCAGGCGGGCATCCATTGGCTTCGGAATGATGTACTCACGACCGAATTCCAGTTTGATGCCGCCGTAGGCGTCGCACACTTCCTGAGGCACTGGCAGCTTGGCCAGTTCGCGCAGGGCGTTGGCTGCAGCCACTTTCATTTCTTCGTTGATGCGCTTGGCGCGAACGTCCAGGGCACCGCGGAAGATGAACGGGAAGCCCAGCACGTTGTTGACCTGGTTCGGGTAGTCCGAACGGCCGGTGGCCATGATCACGTCGTTACGGGTGGCGTGCGCCAGTTCCGGGGAGATTTCCGGATCAGGGTTCGAGCAAGCGAACACGATCGGGTTAGGCGCCATGGACAACAGGCCTTCAGCGCTCAGCAGGTTCGGACCGGACAGGCCGACAAACACGTCTGCGCCTTCCAGAGCGTCTGCCAGGGTGCGTTTTTCGGTCGCGTGAGCGAAAACAGCCTTGTACTGGTTCAGGTCGTCACGTCCGGAGTGGATCACGCCGGTACGGTCGATCATGTAGATGTTTTCGATGTTGGCGCCCATGCTCACCAGCAATTTCATGCAGGAGATGGCGGCAGCGCCGGCGCCCAGGCAGACGATCTTGGCTTCCGGCAGGGTTTTGCCGGCGATTTCCAGGGCGTTGATCATGCCGGCTGCGGTTACGATCGCGGTGCCGTGCTGGTCATCGTGGAATACCGGGATGTCGCACTGTTCGATCAGCGCGCGCTCGATCTCAAAGCACTCAGGTGCCTTGATGTCTTCCAGGTTGATGCCACCGAAGGTGATGGAGATGCGCTTGACGGTGTCGATGAAGGCTTGCGGGCTTTCGGAGTCGACTTCGATGTCGAAAACGTCGATGCCGGCGAAGCGCTTGAACAGCACGCCTTTACCTTCCATCACTGGCTTGGAAGCCAATGGGCCGAGGTTACCCAGGCCCAGAATCGCGGTGCCATCGGAAATGACTGCAACCAGGTTGCCTTTGCCGGTGTATTTGTAGGCCAGTTCAGGATCGCGGGCGATTTCGCGTACTGGTTCGGCTACGCCGGGGCTGTAGGCCAGCGACAGGTCGCGGGCGGTAGCGGTGGCCTTGGTGAGCTCGACACTCAGCTTTCCTGGACGAGGATTGGCGTGATATTCGAGAGCGGCAGTTTTCAGATCAGACATTTTGGCATTCCGCTTTTACTGTGGGACAGACTGGTCAGCGAGGATACGCGCCTCACAAATTCCCCACAAGACTGACCGGTCACCCCTGTCAAGCGCCCGGCTCTACGATTTTGGGCCAAGAGCCGCGGAACACAAGGGATAGACTGTTCACAATCGACAGAAAAAATGTCTACAATTTTTTCTTACGGCGTCACCTGAAGCATCGCCGGGTCGGTCAATGGCAGCATCCATCGCGCCTGACCTTGTTTGAGTCCGCCACGGCGCGAGCGATCCAGCACCCACCCGCGAGCCTCGACCTGCTTGCCTTTGAGGTCTTCCAGCGAAGTCACATCGAATTGGCTCAGCACATTGGGTGCAACGCGCAGTACAACCGAGTCCTGCAACTCGATCCAAACCCCGCCACGATTGCGTTGAACCTTGCTCACACGGCCGCTGAGCAGAGCAAAACCGGAGGCACTGATCTGATCCGCTTTCAGTACAGGTGACTGGCGCCACACACCCAGCCCGGCCTGGCGGGCGCTGCGTTCCGCCGCCTGCTGACAGCTGACCAGGTCGACATTCGGCCCGACCGCCACCAAAAACCCAAGGCCTTCGGCAAGCATTTGCGCTTCGAGGCTGGCGCCGTCGGCACCATAGACATGGGCCAGCATGCGGCCATAGCGGTCTTTGCTTTCCTTACCGGGTTGCAGGCTGACCCGCCCGTCGCTTGCCGCCACCAAAGCTTCCAGACGTTTGCGCGCAGTCACGGCAAACGGTTCGTCGGAACGACCTTTCTTGCCCAACTCCGGCGTATTCAAGCCGATCATGCGCACATTGCGACCATCGCTCAGACGTAGCGTGTCGCCGTCGACCACCCGCTGCACCGTGGCGGAGGCCAGGCCGGCCGGCGCGGGGCAGAAGGCCTGGGCAGCGGAAAGCCAAATCGCAGACACAAAAAAGGCGCCCGCAAGGGACGCCTTTTTCATCAGCATGGAAAAACCGCAACGGCTTCCCAAGTTGATCGGCCTTAGGCCTTTTTCGCGCCGAAAGCACCGAAACGGTCTGCGAAGCGCTGAACGCGGCCGCCAGTGTCCAGAGTCTTTTGCTTACCGGTGTAGAACGGGTGGCATTCGTTGCAAACGTCGATCGCCAGGGCTTTGCCGAAGGTCGAACGAGTTTCGAACTTGTTGCCGCAGCTGCAGGTAACAGCTACTTCTGGGTATTCTGGATGGATATCAGCTTTCATGATGTCTTCCTCGGGCTAGCGTGCCGCCACCCAACACTATTGTTGAATACCGCACGTAATTAGGCCGCGGATTCTACCAGACAATGCCGATCACGCAAGCTGTCGCTTCTACCGACCGTCTGCTAGGCTCCCGACCCAATACGCTGATCATCTGCACACAAACCTGTGGGAGCGGGCTTGCCCGCGAAAGCGTCCTGTCAGCCTTTCTTCCCCGCCTAATAGAGACCATCCTGCGTGCCCGACGCCATTCTGCGCCTCGCCCTGCCTTCGCCGCTGCGCCGCCTGTTCGATTACCGCCCGCCAGCCGGCGTGCGGCGCGATCAGTTGCACCCCGGCATGCGCCTGCGAGTGCCGTTTGGCCGCCGCGAGATGATCGGGATCCTGGTCGAGGTCGCTGACACCAGCGAGGTACCAGCGGAAAAACTCAAGCCCGCATTGGCCTTGCTCGACGCCACGCCACCGTTGCCACCGGCGCTGTTCAAACTGTGTCTGTGGACATCCCAGTATTACCAGCACAGCCTCGGCGACACGTTGAGTTGGGCGTTACCGGTACTGCTGCGTCAGGGTGAACTGGCCGAAGCGCGCCAGGAACGCTTCTGGTCCGCCGCGCCGGGCGCGAGCCTCGATGACCCGCGCATCGCCCGCGCGCCCCGTCAGCGTGAAGCCCTGGCGACGCTGGCCCAGCACCCCCACGGCGTCGCCCATCAACTGCTGAGCAAACTGATGCTGAGCAAAGACAGCCTGGATCTGCTGCTGGCCAAGGATCTGGTGCAGGTCGAGATCCGCCGCCATGCTCCGGGCGCCCGTCATGAACACTGGCTTGCCCAACCCGAGCTGCCGCTGAACCCGGAACAGCGTGCGGCGTATGAAGCGATCCGCGCCGGGTTCGACAGTTATCACGCGTTCCTGCTGGCCGGCGTCACCGGCAGCGGCAAGACCGAAGTCTACTTGCAACTCATCCGCGAGACCCTGGAAGCCGGCAAGCAAGCCTTGGTGCTGATCCCGGAAATCAACCTCGGCCCACAAACCCTGGCGCGCTTCGAGCAGCGTTTCAATGCGCGCATCGCGCTGATCCACTCGGCGGTCAACGACCGCGAACGCCTCGACGCCTGGCTCGCCGCGCGCGATGGCGAGGCCGACATTATTATCGGCACCCGCTCGGCGCTGTTCACCCCGATGAAAAACCCGGGGCTGATCATCATCGATGAAGAGCACGACGGTTCCTATAAACAGCAGGAAGGCCTGCGCTACCACGCCCGCGATCTGGCATTGGTGCGTGCGCGGCAGGAAAACATCCCGATTGTGCTCGGCTCCGCCACGCCTTCGCTGGAAAGCCTGCACAACGCCTACACCGGTCGATACGGCCTGCTACGCCTGAATGAGCGCGCTGGCGGTGCCAAGCAACCGCGTTTTCTGCGCCTGGACGTAAAAAGCCGTCCGCTGGACAGCGGCATTTCCGGGCCGATGCAACAAGCCATCGGCCAGACCCTGGCTGCCGGCCAGCAAGTATTGGTGTTCCTCAATCGCCGCGGCTTTGCGCCAACCCTGCTTTGCCACGACTGCGGCTGGATGTCCGAGTGCCAGCGCTGCGACGCGCGCATGACCGTGCACCAGCGTTACGGCGAGCTGCGCTGCCACCATTGCGGTTACGTCGAACGCGTGCCCCGCCAATGCCCGAAGTGCAACAAGGTCGATCTGCGCCCGGTGGGTGCGGGCACCGAACGGGCGGAGGAACGCCTGGCGATCCTGTTCCCGGACTACCCGGTATTACGGGTCGACCGCGACAGCACCTCGCGCAAGGACGCGATGAACCAGTTGTTCGCAACCATTCAAAAAGGCCAGCCATGCATCTTGATCGGCACGCAGATGCTCGCCAAGGGTCACCACTTTCCACGGGTGACACTGGTGTCGATTCTGGATGCCGACGGCGGGCTGTTCTCCGGCGACTTCCGCGCCAGTGAGCGCATGGCGCAGTTGATTGTTCAGGTCGCGGGCCGCGCAGGCCGCGCCGAAGAACCGGGCAAGGTGATCATTCAGACGCACCTGGCCGACCATCCATTGCTGATACAGTTGACCGAGCAAGGTTATTTCGCGTTCGCCGAACAGGCGTTGAGTGAACGCCGCGCGGCGGGGTTGCCGCCGTTCGCGCATCTGGCGCTGCTGCGGGCCGAAGCGCACAAACCCGGGCAGGCTGAAGGTTTTCTTGATGAAGCGTGCAGCGAAGCTGAGCGTCTGCTGATTGAACAAAATCTGACTGGCATCGAATTGCTGGGGCCGGTGCCCGCCCCGATGGAACGCCGGGCCGGGCGTTATCGGGCGCAGTTGCTGCTGCAGGCAACGGCCCGGGCGCCGCTGCATCGGTTGCTTGCCAGTTGGTTGTTGGTCCTGGAGCAGATGCCGAGCGGGCGGGCGGTGCGCTGGTCTCTGGATGTGGACCCGGTCGACTTGTATTGACTTTAAGTTTGGGATCGCCGGCAAGCCAGCGCCTACAGGGGCTTTGCGGTGGCACCGACATGCGTGAACACTCACGATCAGTGTAGGAGCCGGCTTACCGGCGATAGCGGTCGATTTGTCACCACATATCCATAACCTGCCCGCTATAGTTGGCAAGCCCGCCTTCGCAACGGATAATGCCCAGTTTTTCCACCAGCGCATGATGCGCCGCCGCGCCAGCGGTCGAAAGAGAAGACCATGAAAGACACCATTCGCCAGCTGATCCAACAAGCCATCACCCAACTCGTCAACGAAGGTGTGTTGCCTGAAGGCCTGTCGCCGGCGATCCAGGTGGAGAACTCCCGCGACAAGAAGAACGGCGACTTCGCCAGCAACATCGCCATGATGCTGGCCAAACCGGCGGGCATGAAGCCCCGCGACCTGGCGGAAAAAATCATCGCCGCGTTGCCGGCTGACGAAAACGTCAGCAAGACCGAAATCGCCGGCCCTGGCTTTCTGAACTTCTTCCAGAATACTGACGCCCTGGCCTCGCGCCTGGACGCGGCCCTGGCCGACGCCAACATCGGCGTGCGCAAGGCTGGCCCGGTGCAGCGCACCGTGGTCGACCTGTCGGCGCCGAACCTGGCCAAAGAAATGCACGTCGGCCACTTGCGCTCGACCATCATCGGCGACGGCGTGGCCCGCGTGCTGGAGTTCCTCGGCGATGAAGTCATCCGCCAGAACCACGTCGGCGACTGGGGCACCCAGTTCGGCATGCTGATGGCTTACCTGCAGGAAAACCCGATCACCAGCGACGAGCTGTCGGACCTGGAAAACTTCTACCGCGCCGCCAAAGGACGCTTCGACGAGTCCGAAGAGTTCGCCGACCGCGCCCGTGGCCTGGTGGTCAAGTTGCAGGCCGGTGATCCGGACTGCCTGGCGCTGTGGACCAAGTTCAAGGACATCTCGCTGTCCCACTGCCAGAAAATCTACGAACTGCTCAACGTCAAACTGACCATGGCCGATGTGATGGGCGAAAGCGCCTACAACGACGACCTGATCAACGTGGTCAACGACCTCAAGGCCGCCGGCATGCTGGTCGAGAGCAACGGCGCCCAGTGCGTGTTCCTCGACGAGTTCAAGAATGCCGATGGCGACCCGCTGCCCGTGATCATCGTCAAGGCTGACGGCGGCTACCTCTATGCCACCACCGACCTGGCGGCCGTGCGCTACCGCAGCGGCACGCTCAAGGCTGACCGTGCGCTGTACTTCGTCGACCAGCGTCAGGCCCTGCACTTCCAGCAAGTGTTCGCCGTGGCCCGCAAGGCCGGCTTCGTGACCCATCCGATGGAAATGGAACACATGGGCTTCGGCACCATGAACGGCGCCGATGGCCGTCCTTTCAAGACCCGCGATGGCGGCACCGTGAAGCTGATCGACCTGCTGACCGAAGCCCAGGAACGCGCCTACACGCTGGTGAAAGACAAGAACCCGGAACTTGCCGAAGCCGAGCTGCGCAACATCGCCAAGGTGGTGGGCATTGGCGCGGTGAAATACGCCGACCTGTCCAAGCACCGTACCAGCGACTACAGCTTCAACTTCGACCTGATGCTGAACTTCGAAGGCAACACCGCGCCGTACCTGCTGTACGCCTACACCCGCGTGGCTGGCGTATTCCGCAAACTCGGCAAGGACTTCAGCGAAGTCGAAGGCCAGATCGTTCTGGAAGCGCCGCACGAGCATGAGCTGGCAGCGAAACTCGCGCAGTTCGGTGAGATCCTGAACAACGTGTCCGAAAAAGGCACGCCGCACATTCTCTGCACTTACCTGTACGACGTCGCCGGCCTGTTCTCCAGCTTCTACGAGAACTGCCCGATCCTCGCCGCCGACACCCCGGAACAAATGCAGAGCCGCCTGCGCCTCGCCGCGCTGACCGGACGTACTCTCAAGCAAGGCCTGGAACTCTTGGGCCTGGAAACACTGGAGCGCATGTAAGTTGGCTGCCAAGAAAAAACCTGCACCCAAGCGTGGCGCCAGCCGTTATCAAGCTCCAGCGAAGCAACCGATCCCGGGTTGGTTGTGGATGGCCATCGGCCTGACGGTCGGAGCGTTCCTCGTGTTTCTGATGAAACTGGAGCCGGGCAAGGGCAGCGACACAGTCAAGCGCGAGAAGGTCGAGCAGCAACAGAAAGCCAGCAAAATCGCCGAAGCCAACAAGACCCCGCCGAGCCCGACGCAACCGGTGAAGCCGAAGTACGACTTCTATACCTTGCTGCCGGAATCGGAAGTCATCGTGCCACCGGATGCCGTGCCGGAGAAAACCCTGCCGACGCCACAAGTGCCGGCCATTCCGACCACGCCGGTGACCCCGGCCGAAGCGGCGAAAATCGATACCGCCCGCGCCCAGGCAGCCCTGGCCGGCATTACGCCGCCGCCAGCGCCGCCCGTGACCAAGGCCGCGCCGGTGACCAAGTTCTTCCTCCAGGCCGGTTCGTTCCGCAAGGAGACTGATGCCGACAAGGTTCGCGCGCAGATCATCCTGCTCGGCCAGGCGGTGGCGGTTGAGTCCGGCACGGTCAAGGACGAAACCTGGTACCGCGTTCTAGTCGGCCCGTTCAGCAACCGCGAGCAACTGACCACCGCACAGAAACAGCTGGCCGGCGCCGGCTTCAGCAACCTGTTGTTACAACAACGCCAGAGCCGCTGACCGCCCTGTGGCGAGGGAGCTTGCTCCCGCTGGAGTGCGCAGCACTCCCAAAACCTGTAACTGCGGTCCATCAGACAGACCGATCAGACTGGGATTGTGGCTGCTTTGCAGCCAAGCGGGAGCAAGCTCCCTCGCCACAATTGTTTCGGCGTCGAGCATCATCGTTGCGCACCGCCCGTCCCCTCTCGCGCCCCACAGTTGAAATCCACTCCACCACCCCCATATGAATGGGCATAAGGCATTTTCGCCCCGCTGCGTGGAGACTCTTCCCTTGACCACCATCGTTTCAGTTCGCCGCCACGGCAAAGTCGTCATGGGCGGCGACGGCCAGGTTTCGCTTGGCAATACCGTGATGAAAGGCAACGCGAAAAAAGTTCGTCGCCTGTACCACGGCCAGGTCATCGCCGGTTTTGCCGGTGCCACCGCTGACGCCTTTACTCTCTTCGAACGCTTCGAAGGCCAGCTGGAAAAACACCAGGGCCACCTGGTTCGCGCCGCTGTCGAACTCGCCAAAGAATGGCGCACCGACCGCTCCCTGAGCCGCCTCGAAGCCATGCTTGCCGTCGCCAACAAAGATGCTTCCCTGATCATCACCGGCAACGGTGACGTAGTTGAACCCGAAGACGGCCTGATCGCCATGGGTTCCGGCGGCGCCTACGCTCAAGCCGCCGCCAGCGCGCTGCTGAAAAAAACCGATCTGTCGGCCCGTGAAATCGTCGAAACCGCCCTCGGCATCGCCGGCGACATCTGTGTATTCACCAACCACACCCAGACCATTGAGGAGCAGGACTGCGCCGAGTAAGCCCGTGCAGGCCATCGCGCCACGGCTCATTCTTGCTTGAGGTCCGCTAAATACTATGTCCATGACTCCCCGTGAAATCGTCCACGAACTCAATCGCCATATCATCGGCCAGGACGATGCCAAGCGCGCCGTCGCCATTGCCCTGCGCAATCGCTGGCGCCGGATGCAGCTGCCTGAAGAGCTGCGCGTTGAAGTAACGCCGAAGAACATCCTGATGATCGGCCCGACCGGTGTCGGTAAAACCGAGATCGCCCGTCGCCTGGCCAAGCTGGCCAACGCGCCGTTCATCAAGGTCGAAGCGACCAAGTTCACCGAAGTCGGCTACGTTGGCCGCGATGTCGAATCGATCATTCGCGACCTCGCCGATGCCGCCATCAAACTCCTGCGTGAACAGGAAATCGTCAAGGTCCGCCATCGCGCCGAAGACGCCGCCGAAGAGCGCATTCTCGATGCGCTGCTGCCGCCGCCGCGCATGGGGTTCAGCAACGACGACGCCCCGACGGCCGATTCCAACACCCGTCAGCTGTTCCGCAAGCGCCTGCGTGAAGGTCAGCTGGATGACAAGGAGATCGAAATCGAAGTGGCCGAAATGGCCGGCGTCGATATCTCCGCGCCTCCAGGCATGGAAGAAATGACCAACCAGCTGCAAAGCCTGTTCGCCAATATGGGCAAGGGCAAAAAGAAGGCTCGCAAGCTCAAGGTCAAAGAAGCGCTTAAACTGGTACGCGACGAAGAAGCCGGCCGCCTGGTCAACGATGAAGAGTTGAAGGCCAAGGCCCTGGAAGCCGTCGAGCAGCACGGCATCGTGTTCATCGACGAAATCGACAAGGTCGCCAAGCGCGGCAATTCCGGTGGCGTCGACGTCTCCCGCGAAGGCGTGCAACGCGACCTGCTGCCGCTGATCGAAGGCTGCACCGTCAACACCAAACTGGGCATGGTCAAGACCGATCACATCCTGTTCATTGCTTCGGGTGCCTTCCACCTGAGCAAGCCGAGCGATCTGGTGCCCGAGCTGCAAGGTCGTCTGCCGATTCGTGTCGAGCTCAAGGCGCTGTCGCCTGAAGATTTCGAACGCATCCTCAGCGAACCGCACGCATCGCTCACCGAGCAATACTGCGCACTGCTGAAAACCGAAGGCCTGGGCATCGAGTTCCAGCCGAGCGGCATCAAGCGCATCGCCGAGATCGCCTGGCAGGTCAACGAGAAAACCGAGAATATCGGTGCCCGTCGCCTGCACACCCTGCTCGAGCGTCTGCTGGAAGAGGTGTCGTTCAGTGCCGGCGACCTGGCCAGCAGCCATGACGGCAAGGTCATCCAGATCGACGCCGACTACGTCAACAGCCACCTCGGTGAATTGGCGCAGAACGAAGACCTGTCCCGTTATATCCTGTAGGTCACATTCTGTGTGAGCGGGCTTCTGTGGCGAGGGAGCTTGCTCCCGCTGGGTCGCGAAGCGGCCCCGAAAACGGCGAATGCGGTTCATCAGACAGATCGCATTCTCCGGTTTTACGACTGCCGAGCAGCCGAGCGGGAGCAAGCTCCCTCGCTACAGGATCACCCGCCGACACAGGGCCTCCATCAGACGGAAGACCGGCCCCATGACGACCCAACTCCCCACCGACATCAAACTGCACAAAGCCTCGAAAACCCTGACGCTCAAATATGCGTCCGGCGAGGAATACACCCTGCCCGCCGAATTCTTGCGCGTGCACTCTCCTTCCGCCGAGGTCCAGGGCCACGGCAAACCTATCCTGCAATTTGGCAAGATCAACGTAGGCCTGAGCAAGGTAGAACCGGCCGGTCAGTACGCACTGAAACTGACCTTCGACGACGGCCACGACAGCGGCCTGTTCACTTGGGAATACCTGTACGAGCTGGGGCGACGCCATGACGCACTCTGGGAGGATTATCTTGCCGAACTAAAAGCGGCCGGAAAAACCCGCGACCCCAGCGAGTCTGTCGTCAAGCTGATGCTCTAGCCTGAGCCTCTTGCTCTTTAGAGGGCATTTTCTAATTTCATCTGTTTGAATGCTCCGCTTCAGGGTCGGCGATTGGCCTGCTTGCGAAAAAAATTAAACTCGGGTAACCAATGGAGCTGGCAAGTTCCCTGCAGTGCTCTCTGCGAACAAAAAGCAGTGATGCAGTATTAACGGTCACCCGAGCAGTAGTACCTGGCATTGGCTGTGTGACTACACAGCAGGCCCCGGTACTCGTCTCAGGACAATGGAGCGTCGTAGATGAGTAACAAGAATAACGATGACTTGAAGTATCAGGCCTCGGAAAATACCTTGGGACTGAATCCTGTCGTTGGGCTGCGTGGAAAGGATCTACTGGCTTCTGCTCGAATGGTGCTCAGGCAGGCCATCAAGCAACCGGTGCACAGCGCCAAGCATGTTGCGCATTTCGGCCTTGAACTCAAGAACGTGCTGTTCGGTAAATCCGAGCTGCAACCGACCAGCGATGACCGTCGCTTCGCGGATCCGGCCTGGAGCCAGAACCCGCTCTATAAACGTTATCTGCAAACCTACCTGGCGTGGCGCAAGGAACTCCACGACTGGATCGACGACAGCAACCTCGCGCCCAAGGACGTCGCTCGCGGGCACTTCGTGATCAACCTGATGACCGAAGCGTTTGCCCCGACCAACACGGCGGCCAACCCTGCAGCGGTCAAACGCTTTTTCGAGACCGGCGGCAAAAGCCTGCTCGACGGTCTCTCGCATCTGGCCAAGGACATGGTGCACAACGGCGGCATGCCGAGCCAGGTCAACATGGGCGCGTTCGAGGTCGGCAAAAGCCTTGGCGTGACCGAAGGTGCGGTGGTGTTCCGCAATGATGTGCTGGAGCTGATCCAGTACAAGCCGATCACCGAACAAGTCCACGAGCGTCCATTGCTGGTGGTGCCGCCGCAGATCAACAAGTTCTATGTTTTCGACCTGAGCCCGGACAAGAGCCTGGCGCGGTTCTGCCTGCGCAACAATGTGCAGACCTTCATCGTCAGCTGGCGCAACCCGACCAAGGAGCAGCGCGAGTGGGGCCTGTCGACCTACATCGAGGCGCTCAAGGAAGCGGTCGACGTGGTCACCGCCATCACCGGTAGCAAAGACGTGAACATGCTCGGCGCCTGCTCCGGCGGCATCACCTGCACCGCGTTGCTGGGCCACTACGCCGCGATCGGCGAGAACAAGGTCAACGCCCTGACCCTGCTGGTCAGCGTGCTCGACACGACCCTGGACAGCGACGTGGCCCTGTTCGTCGACGAGCAGACCCTCGAGACCGCCAAGCGCCATTCGTATCAGGCCGGCGTACTGGAAGGCCGCGACATGGCGAAAGTCTTCGCCTGGATGCGCCCCAACGACCTGATCTGGAACTACTGGGTCAACAACTACCTGCTGGGCAACGAGCCGCCGGTGTTCGACATCCTGTTCTGGAACAACGACACCACGCGGTTGCCGGCAGCGTTCCACGGCGACCTGATCGAGATGTTCAAAAACAATCCATTGATCCGCTCCAATGCACTGGAAGTGTGCGGCACGCCGATTGACCTCAAGCAGGTCACCGCCGATATCTTTTCCCTGGCCGGCACCAATGACCACATCACGCCGTGGAAGTCTTGCTACAAGTCCGCACAGCTGTTCGGTGGCAATGTTGAGTTCGTGCTGTCCAGCAGCGGGCATATCCAGAGCATCCTGAACCCGCCGGGCAACCCGAAATCGCGCTACATGACCAGCACAGAAAAAATGGCCACCAGTGCCGAGGAGTGGCAAGAGAACTCCACCAAGCACACCGATTCCTGGTGGCTGCATTGGCAGGCCTGGCAGGCCCAGCGTTCCGGTGAAATGAAGAAGGCCCCGGCGAAACTGGGCAACAAGGCTTACCCGGCGGGTGAAGCGGCACCGGGCACGTATGTACACGAACGCTAGACCCACAGACCTTTAGGAGCCGGCTTGCTGGCGAATGCATCACCCCGGTGAAACTGGCAGACCGCAGTGGTCGCATCGCCAGCAAGCCGGCTCCTACAGGATGTGTGTCAGGAACCAGGATCCACCCACAGGGCTAGAGCATGCCGCAACCGTTCATATTCCGTACCGTCGACCTGGATGGCCAGACCCTCCGCACGGCAGTACGTCCCGGCAAGCCTCACTTGACGCCCCTGCTGATTTTCAATGGCATCGGCGCCAACCTTGAGCTGGTGTTTCCGTTCGTCGCGGCGCTGGATCCGGACCTGGAAGTCATTGCTTTCGACGTTCCCGGTGTCGGTGGTTCATCGACGCCGAACCGGCCTTATCGTTTTCCGGGCCTGGCCAGACTCACGGCGCGGATGCTCGATTATCTCGACTACGGACAGGTCAACGTGATCGGCGTGTCGTGGGGCGGCGCCCTTGCGCAGCAATTTGCTTACGACTATCCGGAGCGTTGCAAGAAGCTGGTGCTGGCGGCCACGGCGGCTGGCGCGGTGATGGTGCCGGGCAAACCGAAAGTGTTGTGGATGATGGCCAGCCCACGACGCTATATCCAGCCGTCACACGTGATCCGCATCGCCCCGATGATTTACGGCGGCTCGTTCCGTCGCGACCCGACGCTGGCCGCCAGCCATGCCGCGAAAGTGCGTTCGGCGGGCAAGCTCGGCTACTACTGGCAGCTGTTCGCCGGTCTTGGCTGGACCAGCATTCACTGGCTGCACAAGATCAACCAGCCGACCCTGGTGCTGGCGGGTGATGATGATCCGCTGATCCCGCTGGTCAACATGCGCTTGCTGGCCTGGCGCATTCCCAACGCCCAGTTGCACATCATCGATGACGGCCATCTGTTCCTGATTACCCGGGCTGAGGCGGTGGCGCCGATCATCATGAAATTTCTCGAGGAAGAACGTCAGCGTGCAGTGATGCATCCGCATCCGGCGCCATTGGGCGGCTAAACCGCCCATTGTCGGTCGGCAGGACGCCGCGCCGCGCAACAACCCGTTACAGCGTCTATGGTGTTCTGGTTCGGTGTGTTTGTTTTTGGCCTGAAGACGAAGGAGTGTTGACTGATGCGTGACAAACCAGCCAGGGATTCGTTGCCCACTCCCGCCGCGTTCATCAACGCACAGAGTGCGATTACCGGCCTGCGCGGCCGGGATCTGATTTCGACCCTGCGCAGCGTTGCTGCCCATGGCTTGCGCAACCCGCTGCACACCGCTCGGCACGCCTTGAAACTGGGTGGGCAATTGGGCCGCGTGTTGCTGGGCGACACCTTGCACCCGACCAACCCCCAGGACAATCGTTTCGCCGACCCGGCCTGGAGCCTCAATCCGTTTTATCGTCGCAGCCTGCAGGCCTACCTGACCTGGCAGAAAGAGGTCAAAAGCTGGATCGACGAAAGCAACATGAGCCCGGATGATCGCGCCCGCGCGCACTTTGCCTTTGCCCTGCTCAACGATGCCGTGTCGCCGTCCAACAGCCTGCTCAACCCGCTGGCGATCAAGGAAATCTTCAACTCCGGCGGCAACAGCCTGGTGCGCGGGATCAGCCATCTGGTTGATGATTTGCTGCACAACGACGGCTTGCCCCGGCAGGTCACCAAGCAGGCATTCGAGGTCGGCAAGACCGTCGCCACCACCACGGGCGCCGTGGTGTTTCGCAATGAACTGCTGGAGCTGATCCAGTACAAGCCGATGAGCGAAAAGCAATATTCCAAACCGTTGCTGGTGGTGCCGCCGCAAATCAACAAGTACTACATTTTCGATCTCAGCCCGCATAACAGCTTCGTCCAGTTCGCGCTCAAGAACGGCCTGCAAACCTTCATGATCAGTTGGCGCAACCCGGACGTGCGCCATCGCGAATGGGGCCTGTCGACTTACGTTGAAGCGGTCGAAGAAGCCATGAATGTCTGCCGCACGATCACTGGCGCCCGCGAGGTCAACCTGATGGGCGCCTGCGCCGGCGGGCTGACCATCGCCGCGCTGCAAGGTCACCTGCAAGCCAAGCGACAATTGCGCCGCGTCTCCAGCGCGACCTATCTGGTGAGCCTGCTCGACAGCGAACTGGACTCCCCGGCGACCCTGTTCGCCGATGAACAAACGCTTGAAGCGGCCAAACGTCGCTCCTATCAGAAAGGTGTACTTGATGGCCGTGACATGGCCAAGATCTTCGCCTGGATGCGACCCAATGATTTGATCTGGAGTTACTTCGTCAACAACTACCTGCTGGGCAAAGAGCCGCCCGCCTTCGATATCCTCTATTGGAACAACGACAACACGCGCCTGCCGGCCGCATTGCATGGCGACTTGCTGGACTTCTTCAAGCACAACCCGTTGAGCCATCCGGGCGGCCTTGAAGTGTGCGGCACGCCGATCGATCTGCAGAAGGTCACCGTCGACAGTTTCAGCGTTGCCGGGATCAACGACCACATCACGCCATGGGATGCGGTGTATCGCTCGACATTATTGCTGGGTGGCGAGCGCCGCTTCGTGCTCTCCAACAGCGGCCATGTGCAGAGCATCCTCAACCCGCCGAACAACCCGAAAGCCAACTACGTCGAGAACGGCAAACTGAGCAGCGACCCGCGGGCCTGGTACTACGACGCCAAGCGTGTCGATGGCAGTTGGTGGACGCAATGGCTGGACTGGATTCAGCAGCGCTCAGGGGCGCAAAAGGAAACCCACATGGCCCTCGGCAACCAGAACTATCCACCGATGGAGGCGGCGCCCGGTACTTACGTGCGCGTGCGCTGACATTCAAACGAACCACGGTCGATGTCGGCCGTGGCAGGACCCGAACATTAAGAAGACTGGATGAAAACCCGCGACCGCATCCTCGAATGTGCCCTGCTGTTGTTCAATCAGAAGGGTGAACCGAACGTTTCCACCATGGAAGTTGCCAATGAAATGGGCATCAGCCCGGGCAACCTCTACTACCACTTCCACGGCAAGGAGCCATTGATCCTCGGGTTGTTCGAACGCTTTCAGGCCGAGCTGGCCCCGCTGCTCGACCCACCGGCGGACGTCGAACTGGCTCCCGAGGATTACTGGCTGTTCCTGCACCTGATCGTCGAACGCCTGGCCCACTACCGGTTTCTGTTCCAGGACCTGTCGAACCTTGCCGGGCGCCTGCCGAAACTGGCCAAGGGCATTCGCAATTTACTCAATGCGCTCAAGCGCACGTTGGCCTCGTTGCTGGCGCGCTTGCAGGCTCAGGGGTTATTGGTCAGTGAAACGCAAGCGCTGGGGCAACTGGTGGAACAAATCACCATGACGCTGCTGTTCTCGCTGGACTATCAGCGGATTCTCGATCGAGAGGGAGAAGTACGATTGGTGGTTTACCAGATCATGATGCTGGTGGCGCCGCACCTGTTGCCGCCGATCAAGGCCGCGACAGAACAACTGGCCCTTCAATACCTGGAAGTACACGAGTAGCGCTGATCACATCAATCCCTGTGGGAGCGAGCCTGCAACATAGAATCTCCCACATTGGGTTTGTGGTGTTTTCAAAATGACGCACAACAAAAAACGCCCGACCTTGGCAGGCCGGGCGTTTTCTTGAGCCCTGAAGAATCAGGACTGACTGGTTGGCGTCGATGAAGCCGGCGCGACAGTCGGGGTGACAGCTGGGGTCGGTGCAGTCGCGGAGTTCGATGCGCTGACCGGGGCGGCTGCCGGGGTTGCCGGTTTGGCCGCTGCCACTGCTGGCTTGGCGGCAGCTTTTGGAGCCGCCGGCTTTTTCACCGCTGGCTTCTTCGCAGCAGCCGGTTTGGCCGCTGGCTTGGCTGCAGGTTTAGCTGCGGCGGTTTTTGCGGCCGGTTTAGCGGCTGGCTTCGCTGCCGGTTTGGCGGCTGCCTTGGCGGCCGGCTTGGCAGCCGCTTTGGCAGCGACTGGTTTGGCCGCTGGCTTGGCAGCTGCAGGTTTAGCGGCAGCCGTTTTGGCCGCTGGCTTGGCAGCAGGTTTGGCTGCAGCTTTTACCAGAGGTTTAGCCGCGGTTTTGGCCGCCGGTTTGGCCGCTGCGGTTTTCGCCGCCGCTGGCGCAACCTTGGCACCGGTCAGTTTTTCGATTTGCTTGGTCAGGGTATCGACCTTGCTGTGCAGTGCCTTGACTTCGTTGCGGCTCGGTACGCCCAGACGCGAAATGGCGCTGTTCAGACGCTTGTCGAAAGCGCCTTCGAGCTCATCCCACTTGCCCAGTGCGCGGTCTTTCACGCCGCTGATGCGCGATTTGGCCGAAGAAGCGGAGTCCTTGGCGGCGTCGACTTTTTTGCCAACGGCGCTCTTGGTGAGCTTCTCGGCTTTCTCGCCGTCCTTAACCAATGCATCGAAGAGTTTGCTGCCGTCAGTGTCGATCTTCGAGTACACGCCTAAACCAGCCAGCCAGATTTTCCGGGAGTAGTCTTCGACCTTCCCGATCCACGAGCTGCCTTCTTTTTCGGTGTTCTTTTTAACAGCCATCCCGTTCTCCTTAAGATTTACGCGCGACACGTTCGAGCAATGCCGTCAGCTCATCGAGCTTAGCAGAGAGTGTCTCAACGTCATGTTTAGACGGAATGCCGATACGATTCAAGGCACTTGCGACACGCGTGTCGAACGCCTTCTCGACCTTGTCGAGTTGAACTTCGACCTTGCCCTTGAATGTAGTGACTTCATTCTTGGCGTCGTCGATCTCGGCATTGGCCGCTTCGAGCTTCTCAGCGAACACTTTTTTGCCTTTCTTTTCAACAGCTTGGCCAGCTTTCACCAACTCTTGAAAGTAATCGCTGCCCTCTTGGCCCACCTTGGCGTAGGCACCCAGGCCTGCCAGCCAGACCTTGCGGGCATAGGATTTGACGTCGCCCAGAGCACTGGTCGATGCGTCGATTTTTTTCTTCAAAATAACTTTGGCCATGGTCCACCTCACGCGCAGAAGGTTTGAGGAACTGCCCGGGAAAAGTGTCGGGCTCTGGCACAAAGTAGGGAGAAAAATTAGAAACGGCACCCTAACAACTGACATAAACAGGTGGTGGCGTCGCCACTTGCTGTAGGAGCAAGCTTGCTCGCGATGCAGGCACCTCGGTGTTTCAGTTACACCGCATAGATGCCATCGCGAGCAAGCTTGCTCCTACAAGATCGCGCGCGTTATGCCAGCGCTTTATCCAGCGCCTTTTCGATTTCCGCTTTGATCATGCCGCTCATGGCCGACATCATCAGGCCCAGTTCCACATCGACCTTGATCAAATCGTCACTGACATGCACCGCGCCTTTCACGCCCGAGCGCTTGAGGTTCAGCGTGTCACCCGACCACTGCGGCTCCAGGCCATATTGCTCGTTGAGTTTCTGCGCCAGCTTGTCGGCCTTCGCGCGCGCCGCGTCCTTACCCAGGCCGTGGGCACGTTCAACACTGATACGGGCCATCGAATGACTCCTGTTTTGTGAATGCTTGTACGGTAAATCTTGACCGCTGCTGCGGCAAAACGTCCCGAGGGTGATCCATCTTACCTTCAGCCTTGCCAAGACAAAGCATCCCTTGGGGATTAGAATGTCGCGCATTCTCTTTTGGTGACAGCGATATGACTGATCAGCGCAAAGGCAACGATGCCGAACCCACCACACACTTCGGCTTCAAAAACGTTCCGGAAAGCCAGAAAGCGGAAAAAGTCGCTGAGGTTTTCCATTCGGTAGCCGCCAAGTACGACCTGATGAACGACCTTCTGTCGGGCGGCATGCACCGTTTGTGGAAGCGCTTCGCGATCGAACTGTCGGGCGTTCGCACCGGCAACCGCGTGCTCGACATCGCCGGCGGCACCGGTGATTTGACCAAAAAATTCTCGCACCTCGTCGGCCCGACCGGCCAGGTAGTGTTGGCCGACATCAACGAGTCCATGCTCAAGGTCGGTCGTGACCGCCTGCTGGACCTGGGTGTGGCGGGCAACGTCGAGTTCGTCCAGGCCGATGCGGAAAAGCTGCCGTTCCCGGACAGCCATTTCGACTGCGTGACCATCGCCTTCGGCCTGCGCAACGTCACGCACAAGGAAGACGCCCTGCGCTCCATGTTGCGCGTCCTCAAGCCTGGCGGTCGCCTGCTGGTGCTGGAGTTCTCCAAGCCGACCAACGCGCTGATGTCCAAGGCCTATGACGCTTACTCGTTCGCCTTCATGCCGCTGATGGGCAAGCTGATCACCAACGACTCGGAAAGCTATCGCTACCTGGCCGAATCGATCCGCATGCACCCGAATCAGGAAACCCTGAAGTCGATGATGGTCGAGGCCGGTTTCGACCGCGTGACCTATCACAACATGACCGCAGGCATCGTCGCCCTGCACCGCGGCATCAAGCCCTGATGTTGCTCGCCGGCCTGCTCGCCAGCGTTGAACTCGGCCTGAACCGGGTGCTTCGTCTCGACAGCACGGCGCTGCCGCGGCTCGCGCATTTGACCGGCAAAGTGATTGCCGTCGATTGCCGCAGCCCGGCGCTGCAATTGTTCATCCTGCCCAGCGACGAAGGCCTGATGCTCGCGTCCCAGTGGGAAACCGGCGCCGATTGCACCTTGCGTGCACCGGCCTCAAGCCTGTTGAAACTGGCGATGAGCAAGGACAAGACCTCGGTGCTGCACGCCCCGGAAGTCGAACTCGACGGTGACAGCGGCGTACTGCTGGAACTGGCGACGATTCTTCAGGACCTGGAGCTGGACTGGGAGTACGAACTCTCGCGCTGGCTCGGCCCCGTCGCCACGCAACTGGTCGGCGGCCACCTGCGCAGCCGCGCCCGCTGGTATCAGCAAGGATTTGCCAGCCTGGGCCAGAACCTGGGCGAGTACCTGGCCGAAGAATCGCGCACCCTCGTCGGGCAGCGCGAAGCCGAAGCCCGTTTCAGTGAACTGGACCGGATCAAACTTGATCTGGAACGTCTCGAGGCGCGTTTCGAGCGCCTTTCCCGATCCCTCGACCCAAGCGATAACGCATGAAGCTGCTTGCCGTCCGCCGTTTGTTGCGCATCCAGCGCGTCGTGATCCGCTACCGCCTCGATGACCTGCTGTTCGCCCTGCCGCTGCCCTGGTTCTTGCGAGCGCTGCGTTATGCCTTGCCGTGGCGCTGGTTCCCGCGCAAGACCCTGGACCTGAGCCGTGGCGCACGACTGCGCCTGGCCTTGCAGGACCTGGGGCCGATCTTCATCAAGTTCGGACAGATCCTGTCCACCCGCCGCGACCTGCTGCCCGAGGACATCGCTGACGAACTGATGAGGCTGCAAGACCGCGTGCCGCCGTTCGACTCGCAGGTGTCGGTCAAGCTGATCGAAGAACAGCTCGGCAAGAAAATCAGCGAAGTGTTCAGCCGCTTCGACGTCGAACCGCTGGCCTCGGCCTCGGTGGCGCAGGTGCACGCCGCGCAGCTGAAAACCGGTGAAGAAGTCGTGGTCAAAGTCATCCGCCCGGGCCTGAAACCGGTGATTGCCCAGGACCTGGCATGGTTGTTCATCCTTGCCCGCGCCGCCGAAAAGCTCTCGGCCGACGCCCGCCTGTTGCACCCGGTGGACGTGGTTCTGGACTACGAAAAAACCATCTACGACGAACTCGACCTGCTGCGCGAGGCGGCCAACGCCAGCCAGTTGAAGCGCAATTTCGAAGGTTCGCCGCTGCTGTACGTGCCGCAAGTCTATTGGGACTGGTGCCGCCCGAAAGTGTTGGTGATGGAGCGCATCTACGGCATTCAGGTCACCGATCTGGCGACGCTGGCCGACCAGCGCACCGACATGAAAATGCTCGCCGAACGCGGCGTGGAGATCTTCTTCACCCAGGTGTTCCGCGACAGTTTCTTCCACGCCGACATGCACCCGGGCAACATTTTCGTCAGCACCGTGAGCCCGTGGAGCCCGCAATACATCGCGATCGACTGCGGCATCGTCGGCAGCCTGACGCCGGAAGACCAGGATTACCTGGCGCGCAACCTGTTCGCCTTCTTCAAGCGTGACTACCGCCGCGTGGCGCAGTTGCACATCGATTCGGGTTGGGTGCCGGCGGAAACCAAACTCAATGAATTCGAAGCGGCGATCCGAACCGTTTGCGAGCCGATCTTCGAAAAACCGTTAAAAGATATTTCATTTGGCCAAGTGCTGATGCGCCTGTTCCAGACAGCTCGACGCTTCAACATGGAAGTGCAGCCGCAGCTCGTGCTGTTGCAGAAAACCCTGCTGAACATTGAAGGCCTGGGCCGTCAGCTGTACCCGGACCTCGATTTGTGGAACACCGCGCAGCCATTCCTGGAGCGCTGGATGCGCGAAAGGGTCAGCCCCAAAGCCTTGATCGGCAACGTGCAGAGCCAGTTCGAACAGCTACCGCACCTGGCCAACATGGCCCGCGACCTGCTCGAACGCATGTCCCAACCCCACGCCTACGACCCGCCACCACCGTGGCACCGACGTCGCGACGACTGGTTCCTGCGCCTGCTCGGCACGGCGCATCTCGCCGGTGGCGCCATCCTCGCCGCGGGTGGTCCCCTGAACGAACTGGCCTACTGGCCGGCCGGGATCATGATGGCGGTCGGTTTGTATCTGGTCGTTCGTCGATAGCATCAATCTGCTGCAAGTTATAAGCTGCAAGCTTCAAGCGCTGTGGTTAGCACTCATGTTTAATTCACGCCGGTAGCCAGGCGTTGCACAATACGAGAGACCGTTACGCACTGGCTTTTACTTGCGGCTTGAAGCTCGAAGCTTGTAGCTGCTTTTCAGGAACCGAAGATGAAAAACTGGCTGGACGAGATCAAATGGGACGCTGATGGCCTGGTGCCGGCGATTGCCCAGGATCACAAGACCGGGCGCGTCCTGATGATGGCCTGGATGAACCGCGAAGCACTGGAACTGACCGCTGCCGAGAATCGCGCGATCTATTGGTCCCGCTCCCGTGGCAAGCTGTGGCGCAAGGGCGAAGAGTCCGGCCATGTGCAAACCCTGCATGAGATGCGTCTGGATTGCGACGCCGACGTGATCATCCTGATGGTCGAGCAGATCGGCGACATCGCGTGCCATACCGGCCGCCAGAGTTGCTTCTACCGCGTCTATGAGAACGGCGACTGGACCACCGTCGACCCGGTTCTGAAAGATCCGCACGCCATCTATTCCGCAGGACACAAACATGAGTGACACTCTCACCCGACTGGCCGAGGTACTGGAAGAGCGCAAAGGCGCCGCCGCGGACAGTTCGTATGTCGCCAGCCTCTATCACAAGGGCTTGAACAAGATTCTGGAAAAAGTCGGCGAAGAGTCGGTCGAAACCATTATCGCCGCCAAGGACGCCGCCATCAGCGGTGACTGCAGCGATGTGATCTACGAAACCGCCGATCTGTGGTTCCACAGCATGGTCATGCTCGCCCAACTGGGGCAGCATCCTCAGGCTGTACTCGATGAACTGGACCGTCGTTTCGGTCTCTCCGGACACGCCGAGAAAGCCTCGCGCCCGTCCGCCTGAATAACGATTAGAGAGGAGCAGCAACATGGGCATTTTTGACTGGAAACACTGGGTCGTCATTCTGGTTGTTGTCGTACTGGTGTTCGGCACCAAGAAGCTGAAAAACCTCGGCACTGACGTCGGCGAGTCGATCAAGGGCTTTCGCAAAGCCATGAACGATGACGAGAAACCGGCCGATCCGACAGCGACCCCGGCCCAACCGGTTCCACCTGTTCAGCCACAGACCACCCAGTCCGTGAATCAGCCGCACACCATTGACGTGCAGGCGCAGAAAGTCGAAGAGCCGATCCGCAAAGACGTGTGAGCACTGACTAATGTTTGGTATCAGCTTCTCTGAATTGCTGCTCGTCGGCCTCGTCGCCCTGCTGGTGCTGGGTCCCGAGCGCCTGCCGGGCGCAGCGCGCACCGCCGGCCTGTGGGTCGGGCGACTGAAGCGCAGCTTCAATGCGATCAAACAGGAAGTTGAACGTGAGATCGGTGCCGACGAAATTCGCCGGCAACTGCACAACGAACACATCCTGTCGCTTGAGCAGGAGGCGCGGAAGATCTTCTCGCCGACCCAGCAGGAGCCAACACCGGTCGAGCACGTGGGTGAGCAGACGATTCACGCACCCGCCCCTGCCGCCGCGCCAACACCGGCCCCTGCAGTTGCGGCTGTCGAGCCTGCGCCCGTTGTTGCTGCAACCCCTGCGGTTGAACCCGTTACACCTGCGGCTGCGCCCGTTGCGCCGGCCCCTCATGACCCAACACTGCCGCCGCGAGCCCCATGAGCGATCTCCCAGAAAACGACCAGCACATGCCGCTGGTTTCGCACCTCACCGAGTTGCGTACCCGCCTGCTGCGCTGTGTAGCGGCGATCTTCATCATTTTTGCCGGGTTGTTCGCTTTCACCCAGCAGATCTACACCTTCGTCTCGACGCCGTTGCGGGCTTACCTGCCGGCCGGCGCGACAATGATCGCCACAGACGTGTCGTCGCCATTCCTGACGCCGCTGAAGCTGACGATGATGGTGTCGCTGTTCCTGGCGATCCCGGTGATCCTGCATCAGATCTGGGGCTTCATCGCACCCGGCCTGTACAAGCATGAAAAACGCATCGCCGTGCCTTTGCTGGTCTCCAGCATCTTTCTGTTCTATGCCGGCATGGCATTCGCCTACTTCCTGGTGTTCCCGCTGATCTTCAAGTTCTTCGCCGCCGCCACCCCGGCCGGTGTGGAAATGATGACCGACATCACCAGCTACCTCGATTTCGTCATGACGCTGTTCTTCGCCTTCGGCGTGGCGTTCGAGATTCCGGTGGCCGTTGTTTTGCTGGTGTGGATCGGCGTGGTCGACGTCAAATACCTGAAGAAAATCCGTCCGTACGTGATCATCGGCTGCTTCGTGGTCGGCATGATCCTGACCCCTCCGGATATCTTCTCGCAGACCCTGCTGGCCGTACCGATGTGGATGCTGTTTGAAGTCGGCATCCTGTTTGGCAGCCTGATCAGCAAACGTGGCGAACACCCGGACGATCAACCGGCTGACGATCACAACGACCAGCCACCAGCGACCCAAGCGTGAACCTGCTGCTTCTCGAAGAGGCCGATTTCATTGCGGCCGACCGGGTGATCCTGCGTGACCGGCGGTTGACCCACATGCAGGACGTTCACCGCTGTGAGGTCGGCGACAGCATGCGCGTCGGGCGCATCGGCGGACTGATGGGTTCGGCCGAAGTGCTGCGCCTGGATGCCACTGAAGCCGAATTGCGCGTCACTCTCGACCAGCCACCACCGGCCAAGCTGCCACTGACCCTGGTGCTGGCCCTGCCACGCCCCAAAATGCTCCGTAGGGTGTTCCAGACCGTGGCGGCCATGGGTGTGCCACGGATTGTGCTGGTGAACAGCTATCGCGTCGAGAAGAGCTTCTGGCAGACACCGTTCCTGGAGCCGGAAGCAATTCGCGAGCAGCTGATCCTCGGTCTCGAACAGGCGCGGGACAGTGTGCTGCCGGAAGTCGTCATCGAGAAACGCTTCAAACCTTTCGTCGAAGACCGTCTGCCGGCCATTACCGAAGGCACCCTCGGCCTGGTGGGCCACCCGGGCAACTACCCGCCCTGCCCCCGCGCACTGAGCGAACCGGTGACCCTGGCCATCGGCCCCGAGGGCGGCTGGATTCCTTACGAAATCGACCTGCTTGGTAAATCCGGCCTGCAACCGGTGCAACTGGGCGACCGTATCCTGCGCGTCGAAACCGCCGTTACAGCACTGCTGGCACGCCTCTTCTAACCCCGCCACAGGGAAACCTGCCTCCCCGCATATCGGGTCGCCTCTACAGATTTCCACTCACTTGCCGATATACCTCCCATAAAACCAATGCATGGTCCGGGAGAATGCAGCATGTACCAATGGCTGGCCGATAAGCTGGGAAACGTAGGCGTAAACCGCAAGTTGGGCGTCGGCTTCGGTCTCGTGCTGCTGCTGACAATACTGATCACCTTTACCGGCTGGACCGGCCTGAGCGATGTGACCAGTCGTGGCGATAAACTCGGTTTCATATCCGAGATCAACGGGCTGACCAAAGACCTGCGCATCGCCCGCCTGGACTACGAAACGCGTCGCGGCGAGCAAGGCCCCGGCGCCGTCAATGACCTGCTGGGCAAGATCGACACCAGCCTGCAAGCTGCTCGCCAGATGATCGAACAGCCCGCCGACATTGCCATGATCGACCAGCAACTGGCCGCCCTCAGCCAGTACAAGCAAGCCTTCGCCGCCATGACCCAGGCCGGCGCCATGCGTGAAGATGCCCGCAGTAAACTCGGCGCCACGGCTGACAACGCTGTCGCCAAAGTCGCTGAAGTGGAGAAATCCATGCTGCAAGGCGACAGCGTGACAGCCTTCAACAGCGTGATCGAGCTGAGCAAACTGATCCAGCAAGCGCGCTTCCAGGTTCGTGGCTACACCTACAGCGGCAAGAGCGAGGCCGAACAACCCGCTCTCGACGCGATCGACAATGCCCTGAAAAACCTCGAAAGCCTGCCGGCGAAACTGCCGGAAGAACACATCGCCAACTTGCAACAAGCCACCGACTCGCTCAAGGCTTACCGTGCCGCGGTCAGTCAGTACCGTGATTCCCAGGCGGCCAGCGCCGAGGCCCTGAAACGCATGGCGGCTCAAGGCGAGATCCTGCTGCAGACCAGCAACAAACTCACGGCCTCGCAAACGCTTGTGCGCGACACCGATGTGGCACACGCCAAGAACATGCTGATGCTGGCCACCGTCCTGGCACTGATCTTCGGTCTGTTTGCCGCTTGGGCCATCACCCGGCAGATCGTGATTCCGCTGAACCAGACACTCAAGGTCGCCGAGCGCATCGCCGCCGGCGACCTGACCCACAACCTGGCCTCCAAACGTCAGGACGAACTGGGCCAGTTGCAACGCGCCATTCAGAGCATGACCCAGGGTCTGCGCGAACTGATCGGCGGTATCAGCGATGGCGTCACCCAGATCGCCAGCGCCGCCGAAGAGTTGTCGGCGGTCACCGAGCAGACCAGCGCCGGGGTCAACAGCCAGAAGGTCGAGACTGACCAGGTGGCCACCGCCATGAACGAAATGACCGCCACGGTGCAGGAAGTCGCGCGCAACGCCGAGGAAGCCTCCGAGGCCGCCGTTGCCGCTGACCAACAGGCCCGTGAGGGCGACAAGGTGGTGGGCGAAGCCATCGCCCAGATCGAGCGCCTGGCCAAGGAAGTCGGCAACTCCACCGAAGCCATGGGCGAGCTCAAGCGCGAAAGTGACAAGATTGGCAGCGTGCTCGACGTGATCAAGTCCGTGGCGCAGCAAACCAACCTGCTGGCGCTCAACGCCGCCATCGAAGCCGCCCGAGCCGGTGAAGCCGGACGCGGTTTTGCCGTGGTCGCCGACGAAGTCCGCAGCCTGGCCCAGCGCACCCAGAAGTCCACCGAAGAGATCGAAGAACTGATTGTCGGCCTGCAAAACGGCACGCAGCAGGTCGCGACCATCATGGATAACAGCCGCATGCTCACCGACAGCAGCGTCGAACTGACCCGCCGCGCCGGTGGCTCACTGGAAAGCATCACCCGCACGGTGTCAGCGATCCAGGCGATGAACCAGCAGATCGCTGCCGCTGCTGAACAGCAGAGCGCCGTGGCCGAGGAGATCAACCGTAGCGTGCTGAACGTGCGTGACGTATCGGATCAGACCTCGGCAGCCAGTGAAGAGACCGCGGCCTCCAGCGTTGAGCTGGCGCGGTTGGGGACGCATTTGCAGATGCTGGTGGGCAGGTTCAAGGTTTAACTGCGCACACAAAGCAACAGGTCGTTGACCGCTCCCAGGTTCTGCGTGGGAATGATCAGGCCATAAAAAAACCCGCTTTCGCGGGTTTTTTCATTACGCCATCTGAGGCTGCACGCTCAACGGTTTGAGCGGTAACAGCGGTGCGTGGGGGTCGGCCTTCACCGACTTGCGCCACGCGCCCAGCCATTCTGGATGGCCTTCGTTCCAGACCTGCTCATGCAAGCGGGCCAGGGCCACCGGATCACTCAGCAGCTGCACTCGTTCGTTGTTGGTCAAGCCTTCAGGACCGACTTTCATCGCGTGGCGCACCCTCTCGACCCGCAGCCATTCAATCGGCTCGGCCTCGCGGTGACGAGAAGTCGCCAGCGAGCACGCCAGGGCGTTCTGCTGTGGATCGACCACCGCACGGATGAAGCCGTCGTTCAGTGCATGCCAGCGGTTTTCGTGGGTGTACTGGTCGGTGGCCAGCAGGGCCTGCGGCGGATTGTATTCCTCGGGGATCAGGAACAGGCTCTCGTCACGGGACTTGAGGCCCAGGCCGACCCGGCTGGAGATCACCGAGACCGGGATCGACAGCATCAGCGAACCCACGATGGGCACCAGCCACCACAGGAAGCTCGGGTTCAGCCAGATCACCAGCAAGGCCCAGAAGAAGCCCAGCAAGGTTTGCGGACCGTGGCGTTTTACCGCTTCGCTCCATGGCGTGGAGTCGTCGTCACGCTGTGGCGAGTTCCAGGTCGCGGCCCAGCCGAGGAACGCGGCCAGTACGAAACGGGTGTGGAAAATCATCCGCACCGGCGCCAGCAGCATGGAGAACAGCATCTCCAGCAGCATCGACAGCGTCACCTTGAACTTGCCGCCGAACTCTTTCGCGCCCTTGGCCCAGATCAGGATGATGCTCAACAGCTTCGGCAGGAACAACAGCACGATGGTGGTCGAGAACAGCGCGATGGCCTTGTCCGGGTGCCATTGCGGCCACAGCGGATAAAGCTGACGCGGCTCAAGGAAGTACTGCGGTTCCATCAACGTATTGACCGCCAGCAGCGCCGTCGACAACACCAGGAAGAAGAACCACAGCGGCGCCGACAGGTAAGACATCACGCCGGTCAGGAACACCGCACGGTGCACCGGATGCATGCCTTTTACCAGGAACAGGCGGAAGTTCATCAGGTTACCGTGGCACCAGCGACGGTCACGCTTGAGTTCGTCCAGCAGGTTCGGTGGCAGTTCTTCGTAGCTGCCCGGCAGGTCGTAGGCAATCCACACGCCCCAACCGGCACGGCGCATCAGCGCGGCTTCAACGAAGTCGTGGGACAGGATCGCACCGGCGAACGCGCCTTTACCGGGCAACGGCGCCAGGGCGCAGTGCTCGATGAACGGCTTCATGCGAATGATCGCGTTGTGGCCCCAGTAGTGCGATTCGCCCAACTGCCAGAAGTGCAGACCGGCGGTGAACAGCGGACCGTATACACGGGTCGCAAACTGCTGCATGCGCGCATACAGGGTGTCCATGCCCGACGCACGCGGCGCGGTCTGGATGATCCCGGCGTCCGGCGTGGCTTCCATCAAGCGCACCAGACTGGTCAGGCACTCACCGCTCATTACCGAGTCGGCGTCGAGAACGACCATGTACTTGTAGTCACTGCCCCAACGACGGCAGAAGTCGTCGAGGTTGCCGCTTTTACGTTTTACGCGACGGCGACGGCGGCGATAGAAGATCTTGCCGAAACCACCGGCTTCGCGGCAGACGTCCAGCCAGGCTTGCTGTTCAGCGACGCAGATGTCGGCGTCGTTACTGTCGCTGAGGACGAAGAAGTCAAAACGGTCCAGATCACCCGTGGCTGCAACCGACTCGAAGGTCGCCCGCAGACCGGCGAATACACGCGGCACGTCTTCGTTGCAGATCGGCATCACCAGCGCGGTGCGCGCATCTTTCGGAATCGGCTCGTCGCCGGCGCTTTTGCCGGAGATGCGGTACTTGTCGTGACCGGTGAGCAACTCGAGGAAGCCCATCAGCGCGGTCCAGAAACCGGCCGACACCCAGCAGAACAGAATCCCGAACAGAATCAGGATGCTGGTCTGCAACGCATACGGCAGCACTTGCGTGGCGGTTTGCAGCAGCGGTTGGTGCAGGACTTCTTCAAGGTCGACGAACGACCAGCCCTGGTACGGCATGATGCCTTTCATGTACCAGCCGGCGACGATGGTCTGGCCGAGCATCAAAACCAGCAGGATATAGCGACGGATCGAACCCACGGTGCGCCAGCGCGCAGCCGGCAGGACACGTTCGTCCTTCGGCGGCTTCGGCGGGTTGGTACGACCGGTCATCCGGCGCCAGCCACGTACCAGGATGTTGGTACGCCACGGCTCGGGCACGACCTTGGTCCGGCGAATTGGCGGAGTGGCCTTGAGGCAAACCCGACCGCTGGCGTCGAGCGCCAGCATTTCGGCGTCCTGAAGCTCTTCGGCGGTGCTCAGGGTCAGGCGCTTGCCCACCGAAGCCTGGGCGGCTTCGGTCGGGGCGTCGAACGTGGAGGACGACAGGCGTTCATGCAGCTCGCTGAAGGACTTGCAGCCCGCGAGTTCCGCGCGCTGCTGGTCGGTCATCGGCAGATGCGCCAGATACTCGTAAAGAGTTTCTGGCTGTACTTGAGAATTACTCATCGGCAGGCAACTGATAGCTCCAGGTCTCGGTCAGGACTTCTTCAGTCGGCGCCGATTCCGGTGTGGCTGGGGCCGCGTCAGCAGCGGCTGGCTGCGTGGCGTCTTTATTGGCCTTGTCCTTAGCATCTGCAACCGGCTTGGCTTCAGCCTGCTTGGCCTCCGCTTGCTTGGCATCCTTGGCTTCCTTGTCTACTTTCTCCTGCTGTTTGGCGGCGACTTTGTCGGCCTTGGCAACGGACGAATTCGACGCTGGAACCGAAGACTTGGCCAGGTCAGCCGTCACGATGTTCTGCACCAGTGCAGCGCGCATTTCGGTGGACTTGCTCGGGTCCTTGATCTTCATGCGCAAGGTCAAGCGCCAGCCTTTGGTCTCAGGGTTGTAACGCACGCTGTTTTCAACGATCTCGGCGTTGTCACCCACGCTGACCTGGCTGCGAACGTCCGCATCGGCCGGCAATGCCGCCAGCGACGGACCTTCGAAGTCCACCAGATACGCCACGCTGCCGTCCGGCTGACGAATCAGGTTGGACTGTTTGACGTCGCCGGTGGAACGCAGGGTCTGCTTGACCCAGGCGCTGTCCGGCGCGTGGATCGAAGCTTCGTCCATGGTCCAGTGCATACGATAAGCGACATCGAGCGGCTGGCCAGGTTCCGGCAGTTTTTCCGGGCTCCAGAAGGCCACGATATTGTCGTTGGTTTCGTCAGCGGTCGGAATCTCCACCAGATCGACGGAGCCTTTGCCCCAGTCGCCTTTTGGTTCGATCCAGGCACTTGGACGCTTGTCGTAGCGGTCGTCGAGGTCTTCGTAGTGGCTGAAGTCGCGGCCACGTTGCAGCAGGCCGAAACCGCGCGGGTTCTCCACCGAGAAGTTGCTCACGGCGAGGTGTTTCGGATTATTCAGTGGGCGCCAGATCCACTCGCCGTTGCCGGCATGGATCGAAAGACCGCTGGAGTCATGCAGTTCACGACGATAGTTCAGCACTTTCGAAGGCTGGTTGGCGCCGAACAGGTACATGCTGGTCAGCGGCGCAACGCCGAGCTTGGCGACTTTGTCACGCAGGAACATCTGTGCCTTGACGTCAACAATGGTGTCGCTGCCCGGACGCAGGGTCAGGCGATAGGCACCGGTCGCGCGTGGCGAATCGAGTAACGCGAAGATCACCAGATGCTTGTCGCCCGGTCGCGGCTGCTGAATCCAGAACTCGCGAAAACGCGGGAATTCTTCACCGGAAGGCAATGCGGTATCGATCGCCATGCCGCGAGCAGACAGGCCGTAGACGTGACCCTTGCCGACAACGCGGAAGTAACTCGCGCCGAGCATGGTCATGATTTCGTCTTGCTTGTCAGCTTTGTTGATCGGGTACAGCACACGGAAACCGGCATAGCCAAGTTGTTCAGTGGCTTTAGGATCGAACTTGAGGTCGCCGAAATCGAACCGGGTTGGGTCGTATTTTATTTCTTCGACGGTGTTCGCCGTGATTTCGTTGATTTTCACCGGCGTATCGAAATGCATGCCCTGGTGATAGAACGACAGCTTGAACGGGGTTTTCTGGTCCGCCCATTCAGCCTTTTCAGTCAGGAAACGAATTTTCTGATAGTCCGCGAATTTCATCTCGCGGAATTCGTTCGGCAGGTTACTGCGCGGCGCTTCGTACTTCTGCCCGGCCAGTTCTTTTGCCTTGACCGATACATCATCCAGATTGAATGCCCAAAGCTGACCGGCGCTGAACAGGCAGAGCAATGCAGAGCCCGCTACCAGAGCGCTACGTAACCGTTTGGCAGACAATTTTGGTGCGTTACAGGGACTAACAATCACGAGCAACCCTCGCCGAAAACAGATCAAAAAACCAACGGCCAGTTAAAGGGTCTGTACGGTGTCCGGTACATGAAAACCGGTCCCGCAGACCACTCTTGCCAAGTTGGCGAGCATTGTTCCGACTCCGCTGGGGCAAAATGATTCCCCAATCGGATCCAGACAAGTCTCTACCTAAGTCAAAATGGACCAACGAACGCTGATCCCCGTAGCGCGCGATTATCTAGTAGGCCGCGTTACAACGCATCAGGGGTAACAAAGTATTTATCGGGAAAAACGCCTGTTTTCAGTCGAAATGCGCTTAAAAAGATGTTTCAAGCGCTTTCAGGTCTGTAACAGGAAGGTTACCGGGCCATCATTGACCAAGTGCACCTGCATATCCGCGCCGAATCTACCTGATGCCACAGTGCCATGCACCTGTTTCGCTTTGCCTAATAGATAGTCGAAAAGCTCCTCGCCCAGGACCGGAGGGGCGGCGGTCGAGAAACTCGGGCGCAACCCGCTCTTGGTATCGGCGGCCAGGGTGAACTGCGAGACCAGCAGCAGCCCGCCGCCCACGTCCGCCAAGGACAAATTCATCTTGCCCTCTGCGTCGCTGAACACTCGATAGTTAAGCAGCTTATTAAGAAGTTTGTCGGCGCTGGCCCGCGTGTCGTCGGGTTCAACGGCCACCAGCACCAGCAAACCTTGATCGATTGCGCCGACCACCTCCCCTGCTACCTCGACTCGCGCGCCACGCACGCGCTGCAGCAAACCCTTCATGCTTCGTCAGGGGCCAGGTCGAGTAGACGTCGTGCCATCTGATCGGCAGCGCGTACCAACGCGTCGGTGATACCCGGCTCGGACGCCGCATGCCCAGCGTCGCGAATGACTTGCAGCTCACTGTTCGGCCAGGCCTGGTGCAGCTCCCAGGCGTTGTCCAGCGGGCAGATCACGTCATAGCGGCCATGGACGATCACGCCGGGCAAGTGGGCAATCTTGCCCATGTCGCGAATCAACTGATCCGGTTCAAGAAACGCATTGTTGGTGAAGTAGTGGCATTCAATACGGGCGATGGACAACGCGCGCTGAGGCTCGGAGAAACGATCGACCACCAGCGGATTCGGGCGCAGGGTGGCGGTCCGGCCTTCCCAGAGCGACCAGGCCTTGGCCGCATGCATCTGGGCAATCTGGTCATTGCCGGTCAGGCGTTTGTGGAAGGCATTGAGCAGATCGTCGCGTTCGTCCAGGGGGATCGGCGCCACGTAGTCCTGCCAGTAATCGGGGAACAGGCGGCTGGCACCGGCCTGATAGAACCATTCGATTTCCTGCGGACGGCAGAGAAAGATCCCGCGCAGGATCAGACCGTGCACGCGCTCCGGATGGGTTTGCGCATAAGCCAGGGCCAGGGTCGAACCCCAGGAGCCGCCGAACAGCACCCATTTGTCGATGCCCAGGTGTTTGCGAATGCGCTCGAGGTCGGCGACCAAATCCCAGGTGGTGTTGTTTTCCAGGCTCGCGTGGGGCGTGGAACGACCGCAACCACGCTGGTCGAAAGTGACAATGCGATACAGGTTTGGATCGAAGTACCGACGGCTCTGGGCATCACAACCGGCCCCGGGGCCACCGTGAATGAACACCACCGGCAAACCTTCCGGTGAACCGCTCTCGTCGACATACAGCGTGTGAGTCGCGTCGACGGCCAGATCGTGCCGGGCGTGGGGTTTGATCTGCGGGTACAAAGTCTGCATTGCGCGCTCCGTAAGGGGTCGAGGTCATCCCTGGGGGGACTTCTATTATTCTGCCGTTGGGCATCATAAACCCGATTTACGTCAATGAGCATGCCCTTGCAGGGTCAGAGTCTTTCCGCGAGATACCCGAGCAGCGTTTCGTACAACGCATCCACCTCGGCAGCCTGCCCCCGCGCTCGTAAACAACCGTGAACCAGCCCCTCGCCGTAATACAGCGTCGCGGCCACACCGGCGGCATTCAGTCGCTCGGCATAGAGCACACCGTCGTCGCGCAGCGGATCGAACTGCGCCACGGCAATCAAGGCCGGGGGCAGGCCCTTGAAGTCCAGGGCCCGTAGCGGCATCGCATAAGCGACCGGCTTCGCAGTGCCTTGCAGGTACAACGCGTGGTAGCAATCCACATCGCTGCTGCTCAACAACGGCGCATCGATGCATTCACTGCGGGAAGCCAAGTGCTGATCGCCACCCAGCCCCGGATAGATCAGCACTTGCGCCGCCGGCAACGGCTCGCCCGCGTCGCGCAATGCCAGGCACAGCGCGGCCGCGAGATTGCCACCGGCGCTGTCGCCCGCCACCAGCGTGCGTGCGGGATCCAGTTGAAACGGCCCGGTGCGCAGCACCCGCCAGACTTTGAGGCAATCGTCGAAGGCTGCCGGAAACGGATGTTCCGGCGCCAGACGGTAATCGACGGCGATCACCAGCACGCCGAGGGTCGAGGCCAGTTCCGCGCAAATGAAGTCATGGGAATCAAGGCCCCCCACCACCCAGCCGCCACCATGCAGATAGACGATGCACGGCACGCCGCCGGATGCAGGTGCAACCGGCGGCTGATACGAACGAACGGCAACCCCCGCCAATTCGAAATCGACCACATACAACCCGGCAGGACGCGGCGGCGTGAATGCCCGGCACATCTCGCTATAGGCCTGGCGCAATCCGTTCAGGCTGCTTTCGGTGCTGTTGAAACTGAGGGTTTTGTCGACGAATGCCGTCATCTGTTCAGAAAGCGGGTAAGGAGTCATGAGCCGGTGCCAGTCAATTCAGTGATTTCGCTTGGAACCCGTTTTTGTGGCGAGGGAGCTTGCTCCCGCCGAGCTGCAAAGCAGCCCCGACCCACTGAGCCAGGTTTCACCCGATGCCTCTGCTCAGCCGACTTTGCGACGGCTTCGCCGCCGAGCGGGAGCAAGCTCCCTCGCCACAAAGGATAGGTTGCAACCCAGAAATCCGTCAGTTTTTCAGACTAGCCTGAACCGTGGCTACGCCGTCCTTGCCATCAAAACTGCTGACACCCGCCAGCCAGCGCTGCAAATCTTCCGGGTGCTCGCGCAGCCATTTTTTGGCAACGTCCTGAGGCGTCTGGCGCTCCATGATTGGCACCATCAACTGGCTTTCCTGGGCGGCGGTGAACGTCAGGTTTTCCAGCAGGCGATTGACGTTCGGGCAACGCTGGGCGTAATCGGGAGCGGTCACGGTCGAGACAGTCGCGGCGCCTTCGTTCGGGCCGTAGACGTCTTCGCTGCCGGTCAGGTAGGCGATGTTCATGTTGATGTTCATCGGGTGCGGGGTCCAGCCGACGAACACCACGAACTCCTTGCGATTCACCGCACGCTGCACGGCGGCGAGCATGCCAGCCTCACCGGACTCGATCAGTTTGAAATCCTTGAGACCGAAGTGATTGGTTTCGATCATGGTCTTGATCGTGGTGTTGGCGCCGCTGCCCGGCTCGATGCCGTAGATCTTGCCGCCGAGTTGATCCTTGAACTTTGCGATGTCGGCAAAGGTTTTCAAACCGGCAGCCGCGACATAATCAGGCACCGCGAGGGTTGCCTGGGCGTCGGCCAGGCTTGGCTTGTCCAGGACCTTCACTTGATTGGCGGCCAGGAACGGCGCGATGTTTTTGTCCATCGCCGGTTTCCAGTACCCGAGGAAGATGTCCAGGCGCTTGTCGCGGATCCCGGCGAAGATGATTTGCTGCACGGCGCTGGTCTGCTTGCTTTCGTAGCCGAGGCCATTGAGCAGCACATCGGCCATGCCGCTGGTGGCGATCACGTCGGTCCAGTTGACCACGCCCATGCGCACGGCTTTGCAGGAGGCGTCGTCAGCGGCCAGAACGCTGGCGCTCAGAAGAGCCGTGCCGCAGAGGATTGAGAGACAGCGGGTGAACAAACGTTTGGTGCTTGTCATAGAGAGCATCTCGTGCGGCAGCGATTATTGTGAGGCCGGTGTCTTTGTGCACCGTGGCCAGAACATTACGCAGCAGACGAGCGGTAAAAGCGAACTGTGGCGACTGAGATTTGCACAGTGGCGACTGTCATGTGCAGATGTTGCGATATCTGAAAAACCTGTGGGAGCGAGCTTGCTCCCACAAGGGTTGTGTAGGGTTTCAGTGCTTGTAGTGCTTCTCGCCCCAGGCCAACAAGCCTTGCAGCAACTCTTTGAGCACTACTCGCGTCGGCTCGGCCAGATCCGGCCGATATCGGAACGGCTCAAACTCTTCCATGTACGTGCACTGCCCCAACTCCAGCTGCACCGCATGAATGTTTTCTGCCGGGTTACCGTAATGCCGAGTGATGTGGCCGCCCTTGAAGCGCCCGTTGAGCACATGGCTGTAATCGGTGTGGCGGGCGCAGATCGCTTCCAGCTGAGTCGCCAGCTGTGGATCGCAGCTGGCGCCATTGAAGGTGCCGAGGTTGAAGTCTGGCAGCTTGCCGTCAAACAGGTGCGGGATGATCGAGCGGATCGAGTGCGCATCGAACAGCAGCGCATAGCCGAATTCGGCTTTGAGGCGCGCCAGTTCCTGCTGCAAGGTGCTGTGGTATGGCGTCCAGATCTGTTCCAGCCAGGTCGCGCGTTCTTCCTTCGAAGGTTCCATTCCCTCACGGAACAACGCAATACCGTCGAACAGCGTGGCCGGGTACAGGCCGGTGGTGGCGCCCACATACAAAGGCTTGTCATCGGCCGGACGGTTCAGGTCGATGACAAACCGCGAGTATTCGGCGGCCAGGGTGCTGGCGCCCAGTTCGGCGGCGAAGTCGTAAAGCTGCGGGATGTGCCAGTCGGTGTCCGGCAGGCTTTTCGCATCGGGGATCAACCCGGCTTCGACCGCAGGCGTCAGACGCACACCGGCGTGGGGCATGCTGATCAGCAGGGGCACGCGGCCTTGTTTGAAGTTCAGAACCTTATCCACAACTGCTCTCCTACAGACTCGTTTCGACGCCGTGACGCACGACGCGTTTTTCCAGGTCACCGCCCAGCCAGTAGCACAGGTCGGCCGGACGATCGATTTGCCAGGCGACGAAATCCGCGACTTTGCCGGCTTCCAGCGAGCCGTGGGTTTGCGCCATGCCCAAGGCAGTGGCGGCATGAATCGTCGCGCCGGCCAGGGCTTCTTCCGGGGTCATACGGAAACAGGTGCAGGCCATGTTCAACATCAGGCGCAGCGACAGTCCCGGCGAGGTGCCCGGGTTGAGGTCGCTGGCGATGGCCATTTTCACGCCGTGCTTGCGCAAGGCGTCCATCGGCGGCAATTGGGTTTCGCGCAGAAAGTAGAATGCGCCGGGCAGCAATACCGCGACGGTGCCGGATTCGGCCATGGCGATGGCGTCGTCTTCGGTCATGAATTCCAGGTGATCGGCGGACAGTGCGTGGTACCGCGCCGCCAGGCTCGAACCGTGCAGTGACGACAGTTGCTCGGCGTGCAGCTTCACCGGCAACCCCAGCGTCTGGGCGGTGATGAAAACGCGCTCGACCTGCGCAGGCGAGAACGCCAGGTATTCGCAGAATGCATCCACCGCATCCACGAGCCCTTCGGCGGCCAGGGCCGGGAGCATTTCTGAGCAAATGTGATCGATGTAATCGTCAGCGCGATCCTTGTATTCCGGCGGCAAGGCGTGCGCGGCCAGGCAAGTGGCGCGCACGCTGACCGGCAGTTCGGCACCGAGGCGACGGGCCACCCGCAGCATCTTGCGCTCGTTGGCCAAGTCCAGGCCGTAGCCGGATTTGATCTCGATGCTGGTGACGCCATCGCGCATCAGGCTTTTCAGACGCTTGGCGGCGCTGGCGAACAGCTCGTCTTCACTGGCGGCACGGGTGGCGCGCACGGTGCTGGCGATACCACCGCCGGCAGCGGCAATTTCCGCGTAGCTGACGCCTTGCAGGCGCTGCTCGAATTCACCGCTGCGGTTGCCGCCGAACACCGTGTGGGTGTGGCAGTCGATCAGGCCCGGCGTGACCCAGGCCCCGTTCAAATCATTGACCGCCGGGTATTCGCCCGCCGGCAGTTCAGCGCGTGGGCCAACCCATTCAATGAGCGCACCGGACGTCACGATGGCCGCGTCCTCGATGATCGAGTAGACGCCTTGCGCCATGGTTGCGACGTGGCAGTGTTGCCAGAGGGTTTTCATCCCTTAGTCTCCACAAAATTCAAAATCGAATCGCTGGCAAGCCAGCTCCTACAGATCGCGTAAACCAGTAGGAGCCGGCTTGCCGGCGATGGCGCCCTTACAGGCTAGGCAGCAACTTCGTCGACACCAGCTCGTTCAAGCAACGCGAAGCCAGCAGCTCAGTCGCCGCATTGATGTCCGGCGCAAAGAACCGGTCTTTCTCATAGAACGGCACTTCGTTACGCAGAATCCCCCGCGCCTTTTCCAGCTTCGGCGAGGTCTTCAGGCCATTACGCAGGTCCAGGCCCTGCACCGCCGCCAGCCATTCAACCGCGAGAATCCCGCGAGTGTTCTCGGCCATTTCCCACAGACGCTTGCCAGCCGCCGGGGCCATGGACACGTGGTCTTCCTGGTTGGCGGAGGTCGGCAGGCTGTCGACCGAATGCGGATGGGACAAGGCCTTGTTCTCGCTGGCCAGCGCCGCTGCGGTCACTTGGGCGATCATGAAGCCGGAGTTCACACCGCCATTGGCCACCAGGAACGGCGGCAGTTGCGACATGTGCTTGTCCATCATCAACGAGATCCGGCGCTCGCTCAGGGAGCCGATTTCGGCAATGGCCAGCGCCATGTTGTCAGCGGCCATGGCCACGGGTTCCGCGTGGAAGTTGCCACCGGAAATCACATCGCCTTCAGCCGCGAAAACCAGCGGGTTATCCGACACGGCGTTGGCTTCGACGGCCAGCACTTCAGCGGCCTGACGGAACTGGGTCAGGCATGCGCCCATGACTTGTGGCTGGCAACGCAGGGAGTACGGATCCTGGACCTTCTCGCAGTTCTCATGGGAGTCGGAGACTTCGCTGCGCTCACCCAACAGGTCGCGATAAGCGGCAGCGGCGTCGATCTGGCCTTTCTGGCCGCGTGCAGCGTGGATGCGCGCATCGAACGGCGAGCGCGAGCCGAGCACCGCTTCAACGGTCAGGCCGCCAAGCGCCAAGGCACCGGCGAACAAGTCTTCGCCTTCGAACAGGCCACGCAGGGCAAATGCCGTGGATACTTGCGTGCCGTTAAGCAGCGCCAAACCTTCTTTCGCGGCCAGGGTCAGCGGGGTCAGACCGGCGACTTTCAGCGCTTCAGTCGCTTCCATCCACTCACCCTTGTAGCGCGCCTTGCCTTCACCCAGCAGCACCAGCGACATGTGGGCCAGAGGCGCCAGGTCACCGGAAGCGCCGACCGAACCTTTCAGCGGAATGTGCGGGTAAACCTCGGCGTTGATCAGGGCGATCAGCGCGTCAATGACCACGCGACGGATGCCGGAGAAACCACGGCTCAGGCTGTTGACCTTGAGCACCATGATCAAGCGCACCAGGTCGTCGCTGATCGGCTGGCCAACACCGGCGGCGTGGGACAGCACCAGCGAGCGCTGCAGGTTTTCCAGGTCTTCGCTGGCGATGCGGGTCGAGGCCAGCAGGCCGAAACCGGTGTTGATGCCGTAGGCGGTGCGATTCTCGGCGAGGATCTGTTCCACGCAGGCAACGCTGGCTTCGATCTGGGCGGAGGCGCTGTTGTCGAGGGTCAGCTTCACCGGTTGCTGATACACGTCACGCAGTTGAGCGAGGGTCAGTTGGCCGGGAATCAGGTTTAGCGCAGTCATTTTGTTCTCCTTTTGAGAGTTTTTTATTAACTACCAGACGCTCCGGATAATTCCGTTGTCCGTCGCTTCCCCCTTTTTGAGGGGGCTGGCGCCTTGGCACGCTGGCTTATGTAGAAATCAGTTCAGGTTCGGCAACGTCTTGTGCAGCAAATTCGCTTCTTTCAACACGCCAGCAGCGGCGGCGATGTCCGGCGCCAGCCAGCGGTCCTGATCGTAGGCCGGGACGCGTTCACGCAGCAGACGCCACGCGGCATCGGTGCCGGCGCCGAAACGCTGCTCTTTCAAAAATTCAAACGCCTGGGCCGCCAGCAAGTACTCGATGGCGAGGATCTGCGTGCAGTTTTCCAGTGCGCGATGCAGCTTCAGCGCGGCGTTGGTGCCCAGGCTCAAGTGATCTTCCTGCAGGCCCGACGTCACGTAGTTGTCGAGCACCGCCGGTTGCGCCAATTGGCGGTTTTCCGCGCACAGCGACGCGGCGACGTATTGCACGATCATCATCCCGGAGTTCACCCCCGGATTGGCCACCAGGAACGCTGGCAGACCGCTGACGTGCGGGTTGATCAAGCGGTCGAGGCGACGCTCGGCGATGGAGCCGATTTCCGCCATGGCGATGGCCAGCAGGTCCGCCGCCAACGCCACGGATTGACCGTGCGGGTTGGCCTGGGAAACCACGCGGTAGTTCTGCGCGGTACCCAACACCAGCGGGTTGTCGGTGGCGCTGTTGAGTTCGGTTTCAATTTGCCGGGTAGCATGCAGCAGTTGGTCGCGAGCGGCGCCGTGCACTTGAGGAATCGAGCGAATGCTCAATGCATCCTGGGTGCGAATGCCTTTGCTTTGAGCGATCACTTCGCTGCCGTCGAGCAACGCACGCAGGTTGATACCGACTTGCTGCATGCCCGGGTGCGGCTTGAGCGCGATGATTTCGGCATCGAACGCGTCGATCTGTCCGCGCTGCGCTTCGAAGCTCATGGCACCGATGACGTCGGCCCATTCCAGCAGATGCGCGGCGTCAGCAATGGCCAGGCAGCTCAGACCGGTCATGCACGGGGTGCCGTTGACCAGGCACAAGCCATCCTTCGCGCCCAGCTTGACTGGCTGCAGCCCTTCTTCGGTCAACGCCTGCTGCGCGGAAACGATCTGCCCGCGATAGCTGACATTGCCGACGCCCAGCAGCGCGATGCCGATGTGCGCCATGTGGGTCAGGTAGCCCACGGAACCCTGGGACGGCACTTGCGGGGTGATGCCGCGGTTGAGCAGCGCCAACAGCGCTTCGACCACCTGCCGGTGCAGGCCGGATTTGCCGTGGCTGTAGTTGACGACGGCGGCGCACATGATCGCCCGGGTCTGCTCATTGCTGAGCGGCGCACCAACGCCGCAAGCGTGGCTGAGCAAAGTGTTGCGCGACAACTGGCTGAGTTGTTCGTCCTGCAGCGAGACGTTGCACAGCGCTCCCAGGCCGGTGTTGATGCCGTAGGCCCGTTCGCCGCTGGTGACGATGCGCTGGACGATGGCCTGCGCGTTTTCGATGCGCGCCCAGATCGGTGCCGACAGCTCAAGCTGTGCGCCATGACGGGCTACGGCGACCACGTCCTGCCAGGTGACCTGCGCTTGGGTGATAACGATTTTTTCAGCCTGAGACATCTTTGACCTCGTGCTTACAACCTGAATATTGATGCAGCTTCACCGACCTCATCGCTGGCAAGCCAGCTCCCACAGGGACGTGGTCGTATTGCGCATATTTCGTTCACACAACAGAACACTGTGGGAGCTGGCTTGCCAGCGATGGGGCCGGCACAGACACTGCCAGTCTTTAAACCACCGCCGCCCGACGCTGTACGAACCGGTCAACATACTCATCCGCTGGCGAATGCAGGATCTCGCGCGGCGTGCCGACCTGGATCAGGCGGCCGTCCTTGAGGATCGCGATGCGGTTGCCGATGCGCACGGCCTCGTCGAGGTCGTGGGTGATGAAGACGATGGTCTTGTGCAGGGTCTTTTGCAGCTCCAGCAACTGGTCCTGCATCTCCGCGCGGATCAGCGGGTCGAGGGCGCTGAAGGCTTCGTCCATCAGGATGATGTCAGTGTCCGCCGCCAGTGCGCGGGCCAGGCCCACACGTTGACGCATGCCACCCGACAGCTGGTGCGGGTATTTGTTTTCGTAGCCCTTGAGGCCCACGGTATTGATCCAGTGCAGCGCACGTTCGCTGCACAGGGCTTTGCTTTCGCCACGGACCTTCAGGCCGTAGGCAACGTTGTCCAGCACGCTCTTGTGCGGCAACAGGCCGAAGCTCTGGAACACCATGCTGATCTTGCGCCGGCGAAATTCGCGCAGGGCTTCCATGTCGTATTGCAGGATGTCCACGCCGTCCACCAGGATCGCGCCGCTGGTCGGGTCGATCAGGCGGTTGAAGTGGCGAACCAGCGTCGACTTGCCGGAGCCCGACAGGCCCATGATCACGAAGATCTCGCCGCTGCCGATGCTCAATGACAGGTCGTTGACGCCGACCACGCAGCCGGTTTCGGACAGCACCTGCTCCTTGGTCTTGCCCTGGCCAACCATCGCCAGCGCATCCTTGGAACGGTTGCCGAAAATCTTGAAGACGTTTTTGACTTCGATCTTGCTCACGGTTGCGTTGTTCATTTGCTCACCTCATGCCGTGCACGACCGTACGCCTGTGTAATGCGGTCGATCACTACAGCCAGAATCACGATCGCCAGACCGGCTTCGAGGCCGCGTCCGACGTTGAGGGTCTGAATCCCCACCAGCACGTCTTCACCCAAACCACGGGCACCGATCATCGACGCAATCACCACCATCGACAGGGCCATCATGGTCGTCTGGTTGATACCCGCCATGATGCTCGGCAGGGCCAGCGGCAGTTGCACGCCGAACAGTTGCTGCCAACGGTTGGCACCGAAGGCGTTGATCGCTTCCATCACCTCGCCGTCAACCTGGCGGATGCCCAGATCGGTCAGGCGGATCAGCGGCGGCGCGGCGTAGATCACCGTGGCGAAAATCGCCGGGACCTTGCCCAGACCGAACAGCATCAATACCGGGATCAGGTACACGAAGCTCGGCATGGTCTGCATGATGTCCAGCAACGGCATCAGCACCGAACGCAGGCGATTGCTGCGCGCCGAAAGAATGCCCAGCGGGATGCCGATGAGTACCGAAATGACCGTCGCCACCATCATCAGCGCCAAGGTCTGCATCAGCTTGTCCCAGAGGCCGACCGCCCCCACCAGGAACAGCAAGCCGACAATGACGGCGGTGGTCACGACTTTACGGGTTGCGTGCCAGGCAACGCCCCCCACGATCGCCAGCATCAGCCACCAGGGCGCGGCACGCAGCAGGCTTTCGAGATTGACGATGGCCCACAGCAGCGTATCGGAGATGCTGCGGAACACATCGCCGTAGTTGGTGACCAGCGAATCGACCCAACCGTTGACCCAGTCGGCGATGGAAAAGGTAAAGCTTTCGGGAAACATAAGAGACTCTCAATCAAGGGGTTGCGATCAAGCATCCGGCTGCCGTCGTCGACAGCCGGAGAAGCCCAACCTACAAGGCCGCGTCGATTTTCTTGGCTGCGTCTTCGCTCACCCAGGCGTGCCAGACTTCAGGATGTTCCTTCAGGAAGATCTTGGCCAGTTTTGGCGACTCGATGCGTTCCTTGCTCATACGACCCAGGTTCTGGTTCAGCAGGTCGATCGGAACGTTGACCTTTTCCAGCACCGCCACCAGTTCCGGGGCTTCTTCGTGGAAAGTCTTGGACAGGCCGACCTTGATGGTCACGGTCTTGTTCACGCCTGGTTTTTCTTCGAGTTTCACTACGTCGATCTGGCCCATCAGCGGGGTTGGCGACCAGTAGTAGAAGAGGATCGGCTCGCCACGCTTGTAGCTCGACAGCACCGCGGCATCCAGCGCAGGGCCGGTGCCAGGGCGGAAGTTGGTGTAGCTGCTTTCCAGGCCGTAGCTTTTCAGCATTTCGCTGTTATCCAGCTCACAGGTCCAACCGGCCGGGCAGTTGTAGAAGCGGCCCTTGGATGGCTCTTCGGCGTCCTTGAATACCGCAGAGTACTTGGCCAGGTCGGCGATGTTTTTCAGGTCAGGGGCCTTGGCTTCCAGCTTGCGCTTGGCATCGCCTTCGATCACATAACGCGGCACGTACCAGCCTTCGACAGCACCGACCACTGGAGCACCGACACCAACGACTTTGCCGGCCTTCTCGGCCTTGTTCCAGACTTCGCTGCGACCCACCCACTCTTCGGCGAACACTTGAATGTCGTTGCTGCTCAGGGCGTTTTCCATGGTGATGGAGTTGCCCGGCAGGCTGTCGGTCTTGCAGTCGTAACCTTTCTCCAGCACGACTTGCATCACGTCGGTCAGGAGCATGGCGCTTTCCCAGTTCAGGCCGGCGAATTTCACCGGTTTACCCGACTCGCACCAGCCCGCCGCCTGAGTGGCGCCAGCGCTGGCCAACAGGCCCATGGAAAGCAAAGTGGTCAGCAGGGTCTTGTTCGATTTCATTGTAGTGACGCTCCTAATCATGAATGGGCTTACGGCAGTCAAGAGGCATCCAGCCCTGTCCACGTCCAGTCAGGCCTGCGCCGCAGCGCGACCGGCCCCGCTTGTTTTAGTTTGTACAACGCTGTCCTGCTCGACCGGCAGAATCAGGTGATCGGGTACTGAGCCATGCCATTTTTTTGCGCATACGTAATACATGGCAGCGGGCAGCACCAGACCGATGATCCAGGAAATATCCACATCACCCAGCGCTGCGACCAGCGGACCGGTGTAGAACTTGGTGGAGATGAACGGCAATTGCACCAGCACACCGAAAACATAGACGCTGATACCGAGCGCGTTCCAACGACCGTAGCGACCCTTGGGATCGACCAGTGCCGGCACGTCATAACGCTCGCGGGTGATGCAGTAGTAGTCCACCAGGTTGATTGCGCTCCATGGCGTGAAGAACGCCAGCAGGAACAGGATGAAAGACTTGAACGCACCGAGGAACGAGTGCTGGCCGAGCAACGCCATCAGGGTCGCGGCACCGACGATCACCAGCACGAACACCAGACGCTGCAAGCGCGTGACTTTCAGGTCACCGCGGAAACCGCTGATGATGGTCGCAATGCACATGAAGCTGCCGTAGGAGTTCAGCGTGGAGATGGTGACCTTGCCGAACGCGATGCTGAAGTACAGCAGCGCAGCAGTGGCACCGGTACCACCCAGACCCACGATGTACGCCACTTCGTGGCCAGCGAATTGCCCGTTGGCCGAAGCCGCGGCAAACACGCCGAGGATCATCGCCACCTGCGCACCAATGACCGAACCCGCACCCGCGGCGAAAAAGGTTTTCACCGAGGAAACATTGCTCGGCAGGTAGCGTGAGTAGTCAGCCACATAGGGGCCGAACGCGATCTGCCAGGACGCCGCGAGCGACACCGCCAGCAAAAAGCTGCTCCAGCTGAAGTGACGGATTTCCAGGAGTGCGCCTACGTCTGTCTGACTCATCAGGCGGCTGAACAGGAAAACAAAGGCAATCACACCAACGACGCTGGCGACACGGCCGATCCAATGGATTACCCGATAGCCGAGCACCGTGACCAGCACGATGACACTGGCGAAAATGAGGATACCGACGCTGTCGCTGACGCCAAACAACTGGCCCAGCGCCTGGCCGGAAAGTACCGTGCCCGTTGCGGTAAAGCCCAGGTACATCAGGCACACCAGCACGATCGGGATGGCCGCACCATAGACGCCGAACTGCACGCGACTGGAGATCATCTGCGGCAGGCCAAGCTTCGGCCCTTGCGCGGCATGCAGCGCCATCACACCACCGCCAAGCAGTTGGCCGATCAGCAGACCGATCAGCGACCAGAACACATCACCGCCCAGCACCACGGCCAAAGCCCCGGTGACAATCGCGGTGATTTGCAGGTTTGCACCCATCCACAAGGTGAACTGGCTGAACAGACGACCGTGTCTTTCCGCTTCCGGGATGTAGTCGATCGAGCGTTTCTCGATCAACGGTTTGTTGCCTGCACGCTCGCTGTTAACAGCCATGGTTCAACCTCTGTGGATTGTTATTCGGTGTTGCTGTGATCCCCTGTAGGAGCCGGCTTGCTGGCGATCCATGCGGCGCGGTGTAACGGGTGCACCGCACAGATGCTATCGCCAGCAAGCCGGCTCCTACAGGGCAAGCATTACTTGCCAGTGATCATCGGCAGGTTCAGGCCTTGTTCCTTGGCGCAGTCGATGGCGATCTGGTAACCCGCGTCAGCGTGACGCATAACGCCGGTGGCCGGGTCGTTGTGCAGAACGCGAGCGATACGCTCGGCCGCTTCGTCAGTACCGTCGCAGACGATCACCATGCCCGAGTGCTGGGAGAAGCCCATGCCGACGCCGCCGCCGTGGTGCAGGGAAACCCAGGTCGCGCCGCTCGCGGTGTTCAGCAAAGCGTTGAGCAGTGGCCAGTCGGAGACAGCGTCGGAACCGTCCTGCATCGATTCGGTTTCGCGGTTCGGGCTCGATACCGAACCGGAGTCCAGGTGGTCGCGACCGATCACGATTGGCGCAGACAACTCGCCGCTACGGACCATTTCGTTGAACGCCAGGCCCAGCTTCGCGCGCAGGCCCAGGCCAACCCAGCAGATACGTGCCGGCAGACCCTGGAAGCTGATGCGTTCACGGGCCATGTCCAGCCAGTTGTGCAGGTGGGCGTCGTCCGGGATCAGCTCTTTGACCTTGGCGTCGGTCTTGTAGATGTCTTCAGCGTTACCCGACAGTGCGGCCCAGCGGAACGGGCCGATGCCGCGGCAGAACAGCGGACGGATGTAAGCCGGAACGAAGCCTGGGAAGTCGAATGCGTTTTCCACGCCTTCTTCCTGGGCCATCTGACGGATGTTGTTGCCGTAGTCGAAGGTCGGCACGCCCATTTTCTGGAAGTCCAGCATCGCTTTAACGTGCACGGCCATCGATTGCTTGGCGGCTTTGATGACAGCGGCTGGTTCAGTCTTGGCGCGCTCGCGGTACTGGTCCCAGGTCCAGCCGGCTGGCAGGTAGCCGTTAAGCGGATCGTGGGCGCTGGTCTGGTCGGTGACCATGTCCGGGCGTACGCCACGCTTGACCAGTTCCGGCAGGATTTCTGCCGCGTTACCCAGCAGAGCGATGGAGATCGCCTTGCCTTCCTTGGTGTATTTTTCGATGCGTGCCAGTGCGTCGTCGAGGTCTTTGGCTTGTTCGTCGACGTAGCGGCTTTTCAGGCGGAAATCGATGCTCACCTGCTGGCATTCGATGTTCAGCGAGCAGGCACCGGCCAGGGTGGCGGCCAGCGGTTGAGCGCCACCCATGCCGCCCAGGCCAGCGGTCAGTACCCAACGACCTTTCAGGTCATCGTTGTAGTGTTGGCGACCGGCTTCGACGAAGGTTTCGTAGGTGCCCTGGACGATGCCCTGGCTGCCGATGTAGATCCAGCTGCCGGCGGTCATCTGGCCGTACATGGCCAGGCCTTTGGCGTCCAGTTCGTTGAAATGCTCCCAGCTCGCCCAGTGCGGTACCAGGTTGGAGTTGGCGATCAGCACGCGTGGAGCGTTGCTGTGGGTCTTGAACACGCCGACCGGCTTGCCGGATTGCACCAGCAGGGTCTCGTCGTCGTTCAGGTTGGTCAGGCTTTCAACGATCTTGTCGTAGCATTCCCAGTTACGTGCCGCACGGCCGATACCACCGTAAACCACCAGTTCTTTCGGGTTCTCGGCGACTTCCGGGTCGAGGTTGTTCATTAGCATGCGCAGCGGCGCTTCAGTCAGCCAGCTCTTGGCAGTCAGCTTGTTACCGCGAGCAGCGCGGATTTCAACGTCACGAAATTTAGTCACGAAAAAACTCCTCAGCAATCAATCCAAAACCAACCCAGGCAGTGGGCGAGCAAGCCGATGGGCATCAGTGCACACCGGCGAATCAGTGGACGACGGTTGAGTCTTCGTGACTCATACGCATACGTCTTTACTTGTACATACAAGCATATGCAATCAAGCGGCCAACTTATTGGATGAGCATTCAAGAAAAATTCGGAAACGGCGGGAGAGCGCCTGAAACAAGGGTTCTGACGCAGATGAAATTTTTCGCGGGGATTTTTCGGAGGGGCTGCAGGCTGTTACTTGAGCGGGGTTTTGCGCCACGCTGGGGCGTTCGGTAACAATGTGGTGCGCTTTGGGGAACAGCTTCGTAGGAGCCGGCTTGCTGGCGATAGCGTCCTTACGATCGCTATCGCCAGCAAGCCGGCTCCTACAGGGTGTAGTTCAGCGCTCTGTCAATTCGATCACGCAGCAGGCGCCGCGAATGGAAACCTCAAGCAGACCGACGTTGCCAACAAGCTGAAGGCAATCATGACACCCCAACTGCGACGCACTGTTACCGACCTTCACTTCCAGCGCTTCACTGACACTGAATACCAGCACAGTACCGGCCTCACTGAAAAAACGCTGCTCACCACTCAACCATTGCAACCGCGCGCCGTAGCGTTGTGGCGCATAGATCAGGTTGAAATCGCGGATCGGCCCGCCGAGCAACGTACAGGAAACCTTGCTCTCGCCGCTGAACGCAAACGGGTCCAGCGGTAACAACGGCCGGGTGTTGTGGCCGTCAACCGACAAGGTCATGCCATCGCCCTGCAACACCGTGATGATCCGCTGGTAACCGGCAAATGTGGAAAACCCACCGGACTCACCGATATCGGCAATCGACAAGCGCCAGCCAAACCCGTCCAGGCCGGTACCGACATCACGGGTGATTTCTTCGGTGCTGCCGCCACCGTTTTTCCACGGCATGCGCGGGTAATCTTTGGCGCGTAGAACTTTCAAACTGCTCATTTATGAAAGCGTCCTTCCAGACGATGACGGGAACCGGGGTGAATCAATCGAGCGGCGGTCACGGGCTGGCGGCCAGACCAGGTGCGGCGTCGAATCAGCAGGCACGGCTCGCCTTTCTCAATCTGCAGCAATTTGCATTCGGACGGCTCGGCCAGGATCGCCTCGACCACGTGTTCGCCTTCGGTCAGCGGCGCGACCTGGTTGAGGTAGGCGTAAGGCGTCTGCAGGGTGAAGTCCTGCTTGAGGTAGTCCGGCGCCACCAGCGCATTGACGAAACGGTCTTCGATTTGCACCGGAATATCGTTTTCGAAATGCACAATCAGCGAGTGGAAGACTTTCTGCCCTTCGCGCATGTCCAGGGCCAGGGCGCGCTCTGAACCGGCGGCCTCTTCTTCCAGGGTGATGACCTTGCAGGTGTGACGATGGCCGCGGGAGGCGATTTCGTCGGCGATGTTGTGCACTTCGAAGAGGGCGGACTGGCTTTTCGGCTCGGCGACGAACGTACCGACCCCCTGCATGCGCACCAACAGACCGTCGGCGGTCATCTCGCGCAAGGCGCGGTTGATCGTCATGCGGCTGAAGCCAAGCTGGCTGACCAGTTCGCTTTCCGACGGCACGCGGTAATGCGGCGGCCAGTTTCCACTGTCGATTTGCTGGGTAATCATTTGTTTGACGCGGGCGTACAAGGGCGCCGGACTGTCGCCCAAATTGGCACTCAGCGGCGATGTGGCAGGCGGAGTCGGCACGGTTAATCCTTGTTCATTTGTTGAGGGCTACTAGATTGCCGGAGTTTACCGAGCAGGCAAACGTCTGTATATGTATATACAAATAACACACGATGGGGTGCTGAACCATGTCCGCCTTCTTTGCCGAACGCGCGCTGCTGCCTAGTGGATGGGCCAACAATGTACGTCTTGAGGTCAGCGCCGACGGCGTTTTGACCCATATCCAGGCCGATTCCACCGCAGAAGGCGCTGAACGGTTAAGCGGCCCGCTGCTGCCAGGCATGCCGAATCTGCACTCCCACGCCTTCCAGCGGGCCATGGCCGGGCTGGCGGAAGTGGCGGGCAATCCGAATGACAGTTTCTGGACCTGGCGCGACTTGATGTATCGCCTCGTCGGAAAAATCAGCCCGGAGCAACTCGGCGTCATCGCCCGTCAGCTGTACATCGAAATGCTCAAGGCCGGTTACACATCGGTCGCGGAATTTCACTACGTACACCACAACACCGATGGCCAGCCCTATGCCGACCCGGCCGAGCTGGCCCTGCGTATCAGCGAGGCCGCCAGCTCGACCGGCATTGGCCTGACCCTGCTGCCGGTGCTGTATAGCCATTCCGGTTTCGGCGGCCAGACTCCGAACGAAGGTCAGCGCCGCTTCATCAACAGCACCGAAAACTACCTCAAGCTGCAATCGCGCTTGCAACCCATACTGGCGCAACAAAAGGCTCAGTCGCTGGGTTTGTGTTTCCACTCGCTACGCGCGGTCACGCCGCAGCAGATCAGCGAAGTGCTGGCCGCCAGCGACAAGCAGTGCCCGGTGCACATCCACATCGCTGAACAACAGAAAGAAGTCGACGACTGCCTGAGCTGGAGCGGCCGACGTCCGTTGCAATGGTTATACGAGAATGTCGACGTCGATCAGCGCTGGTGCCTGGTCCACGCGACCCACGCCAACCCGGAAGAAGTCTCGTCGATGGCCAAAAGCCGCGCGATTGCCGGCTTGTGCCTGACCACCGAAGCCAACCTCGGCGACGGGATTTTCCCGGCGGTGGACTTCCTCGCCCAAGGCGGGCGCATGGGCATCGGTTCCGACAGCCATGTCTCGTTGAGCGTGGTGGAAGAGTTGCGTTGGCTGGAATACGGCCAGCGACTGCGCGATCAGCGGCGCAACCGCTTGTATGGTGCGGATCAGCCGATGGTCGGGCGCACGTTGTTCGATGCGGCACTGGATGGCGGCGCGCAGGCGCTGGGCCAGCCGATTGGAGCGTTGGAAGTGGGCAAGCGTGCGGATTGGCTGGTGCTGGACGGTAACGATCCGTATCTGGCGACGGCCAGTGGCGACGGGATCTTGAATCGCTGGTTATTTGCCGGGGGCGATCGGCAGGTGCGGGATGTGTGGGTGAATGGTCAGTGGGTCGTGCGTGATGGGCGGCATGCCGGGGAAGAGGAAAGCAATCGCGCCTTCACTCAAGTTCTGCGCGATCTCTTGGGCTAACGCCCAACCTTTGTAGGAGCCGGCTTGCTGGCGATTGCGATTTGCCTGACACACCGAGGTGCCTGAATCGCCAGCAAGCCGGCTCCTACAAGAATGCGCTATCAGTTCGAGGTCTTGGCCATCTGCGTATCCGACGCCCGCCAGATCAATCGCGTGGTGTCGTAACCCTGCTGACGCGCCTTGCTCAGCAATTCTTCACGCACCACCCCGTTGACGGTCGGGGTGCGAGACAGCAGCCAGAGGTAGCGACGGCTCGGGTCGCCGACGATGGCGGTCTTGTAGTCATCGCTGACATACAGCACCCAGTATTCGCCCTTCGCCACGCCCGGAATCAGCCTCGAAAACCAGGTGTCGAACTCGACCCACAACTTGTCGGTTTTACCCGGCACCTGTGGATAAGCCGTGCCCTTGACCTCTTCCCATTGCCACTGCGCTGTCAGGCAGCGGTTCAACACCGCGACGTTACCATCGGGCAACAGGGTGTAGTGGGCTTCGGATTGCGCGCAGTCACGCTGGAAGTACATCGGCAGTCGGGCCAACTCGTACCAGGTGCCTTGGTAACGCTTGAGGTTGACGCTGTTGGCAGTCTTGGGCGCCAACGGATCCTGGCCAGAACTGGCACAGCCGGCCAATACCAGGCCGGCAAAAAGCATTATGAATAACCGCTTCATTGTTTTTCTCCCGTGGGCACGTCGCCCCGGTTTACTTCAGGCCTTGGCCGGAAAACATCAACACTTTGTCACCGGCGAACTGCACGCTGATAAAGCTGTTCTTGTCACCCCATGTGCAACTGGACATGCCGAGCGCGCCAGAGCAATCGGCGGGTTTGCCCAACAAGGTTTCCACTTCGGCCTTGGCCATACCGGCCGAGAGCTTCGAGTAGTTTTCCTGATTGACTTTGCTGCACGCAGCCAACAACACGCAGAACGAAAGCAGGGCGATGGATCGCAGCGACATGTGAACTCCAGGGGCGATGGGGAATGGCATGACTGCCAAGCAGAACCTTAGAAGAGAAAACCCCTATCTGGTTCCCTGCCCGGCTGGCTATTTGTTAGGCCGCTCGTCTGCCTTTATCCGGCAAATCAGCCACTTTGCATGGCTATCGAGTATTTCGTCGGATTTGCGCAAATCCGCCTAATCTTTGGCGCCGCCCAGTCGACACAAATGCAACGCAAAGCCACGTCGCTGGCCATTGCCCCCCCCCTTTGTTGACCAGATTTCCTGCGGTAGCTCATCCAATGACTCGAAACATGAAGTTCAGCCACAAGATTTTGTTGGCTGCCGCCCTCGTGGTGGCCGTCGCATTCGCTTGTTTCATCCTGTTCAACGACTATCGCCAACGGCAAACCTTGCGCAGCAGCACCGAAGCGTCGATGCAGGAACTCGGCAGCCTGACCACAAGCAACATCCAGACCTGGCTGGAAAGCCGCATGCAGTTGCTGCAATCGATGGCCCAGCAGGTGAGTGCCGACGGCAATGCCCCCGCCAGCCTGAAACGGATCATCGACCTGCCCGCCTACACCGGCAATTTCCAGCTGAGTTACTTCGGTGGCGCCGACGGGGTGATGTTCTCGGTCCCGGCCGGCAACCGCGCGCCAGACTACGACCCACGCGCCCGTGGCTGGTACAAGGCCGCCAACAGCGCGCAACAGACCATCGTCACCGAGCCGTACATCGCCGCTTCGTCCGGCAAACTGGTGATCACCGTGGCCACACCGGTGCAGCGTCAGGGCCAGATGATCGGCGTGGCCGGCGCCGACATCGACCTGTCCAGCGTCAGCGCGATCATCAACTCGCTGAACTTCGGCGGTCACGGCCACGCGTTCATCGTCGGCGCCGATGGCAAGATCCTGATCCACCCGGACAACAAACTGGTGCTCAAGAACCTGGCCGAGGCTTACCCCAACGGTGCGCCGAACGTCAGCCCGGGCATGAAAGAAGTCGAGATCGACGGCAAGCGCCAGTTCATCTCCTTCACCCACGTCAACGGTGTGCCGTCGGCGGATTGGTACGTGGCACTGGTACTCGACCAGGACACCGCGTTCTCGATGCTCAGCGAATTCCGCACCTCGGCATTCATTGCCATGGTGATTGCCGTGGTGATCATCATCGCGCTGCTGGGCATGCTGATCAGCCTGTTGATGCAACCGCTGCTGACCATGGGCCGCGCCATGCATGACATCGCCGAAGGCGAAGGTGACCTGACCAAACGCCTGACCATTCACGGTCACGACGAATTCGGCGCGCTGGGGCTGTCGTTCAACCGCTTCGTTGAGCGCATTCACACCTCGATCATCGAAGTGTCCTCGGCCACCGGCCAGGTCAACGAAGTCGCCCTGCGTGTGGTGGCGGCCTCCAACTCGTCGATGTACAACTCTGACCAGCAAGCCTCGCGCACCAGCAGCGTGGCCGCGGCGATCAATCAACTCGGTGCCGCCGCCCAGGAAATCGCCCAGAACGCCGCCCTCGCCTCGCAGCACTCCAGCGATGCGCGCAGCCTGGCCGAAGACGGCCAGCAGGTGGTGGATAAAACCATCGCGGCGATGCAGCAGCTCTCGGCAAAAATCAGCGATTCCTGCGGCAACATCGAGACACTCAATAGCAACACGGTCAACATCGGACAGATTCTGGAAGTGATCACCAGCATCTCCCAGCAGACCAACCTGCTGGCGCTCAACGCCGCCATCGAAGCGGCACGAGCCGGTGAGGCCGGACGCGGTTTCGCGGTGGTCGCCGACGAAGTACGCAACCTTGCCCATCGCACCCAGGACTCCGCACAGCAAGTGCAGACCATGATCGAAGAGCTGCAAGTCGGCGCCCGTGCGGCCGTGGGCATCATGACCGACAGTCAGCGCCAGAGCGAAAGCAGCGTCGGTATCGCCAACCAGGCCGGCGAACGCCTGGGCAGCGTGACCCAGCGCATCAGCGAAATCGACGGCATGAACCAATCGGTAGCGACCGCCACCGAAGAGCAAACGGCCGTGGTGGAATCGATCAACGTCGACATCACCGAAATCAACACGCTGAACCAGGAAGGCGTGGAGAACCTGCAATCGACCTTGCGCGCGTGTGCGGACCTTGAGCAGCAAGCGGCGCGGTTGAAGCAATTGGTGGGTAGTTTCAGGATTTAAGGCGCTTTCGCTGGCCTCATTGCTGGCAAGCCAGCTCCTACAGAGATCTTTGCCGCACCGCAGATCACTGTAGGAGCTGGCTTGCCAGCGATGGCGGCATCAGCGGCAATACAATTCTAAAACCTTGATCCCGGCTTCGACAGAAACGCCAACTCTTCTGCCGTAGATTCGCGCCCCAACACCGCATTGCGATGGGGAAACCGTCCAAACTGCGCAATCACTTTCTGATGCTTCTCGGCGTAATCCAGATAATCGGCAAACAACGCCCGGTCATCTTCCGATTGTTGTGCCACCAGTTCGATGTACCGCGAGATGCATTCGTTCTGCACCGCCAGGTGCTCGCAGTGCTCCAGCACCAGATAAATGAACACTCGCTGGATCGGCTGCAACTGCCGATCGAAATCCGCAGCAATGCCTTGCGCCACCAGTGCCTGAGCCCTGAGATCGCCGGAAAAGGATTTGGGAGAGTCGCGAAAGATCATTCGCGGGAGTTGATCGAGCAACAGCACCAGCGCCAGCCAACCTTCGGGACGTTGCGTCCACTCGGTCAATCCGCCGGCCAGTGCCTGCTCGACCCAGTCCCCGAAACGCTCACGCGCTTCGAGGTCCTGGCTGTCACGCTTGCCGAACCACAACCTGCCCTTTTGCGCCGCCACTTCCTTTGCTGATTCAGAGGTTCCGAACCACCATTCGAGCAACGGCTGCCAGGGCGCAGTCATGGTTTATTCCTTGTGATAAGCCGTTACGCGGGCCACTTCTTCTTTCGAACCGAGGAACACCGCTACGCGCTGGTGCAGGCCTTCCGGCTGAATGTCGAGGATGCGCTGGTGACCGTCAGTGGAAGCACCGCCCGCCTGTTCCACGAGGAACGACATCGGGTTGGCTTCGTACATCAGGCGCAGTTTGCCCGGCTTCGAAGGCTCGCGGCTGTCGCGTGGGTACATGAACAAACCGCCACGGGTCAGGATGCGGTGTACGTCGGCGACCATCGCGGCAACCCAACGCATGTTGTAGTTCTTTTTCAGCGGGCCTTCATCGCCTGCCAACAGCTCGCCTACGTAGCGCTGTACCGGGGCTTCCCAGTGACGCTGGTTGGACGCGTTGATGGCAAATTCCTGGGTGGCTTCAGGAATGGTGATGTTTTCGTGGGTCAGTACAAAACTGCCCATTTCACGGTCCAGGGTGAAGCCTTTCACGCCGTCGCCCAAGGTCAGGATCAGCATGGTCTGTGGACCATAGATCGCGTAACCGGCGGCGACTTGCTGGGTGCCTGGCTGCAGGAAGGCCTTTTCATTCAAAGGTTCGTTCTGGCTCAGGTATTCATTCGGGCAACGCAGAACCGAGAAGATCGTGCCGACCGGAGCGTTGATGTCGATGTTCGACGAACCGTCCAGCGGATCGAAAACCAGCAGGTACGCGCCTTTCGGGTATTTGCCCGGGATCTGGTAGGCGTTGTCCATTTCTTCGGACGCCATGCCGGCCAGGTGGCCGCCCCATTCGTTGGCTTCGAGCAGGATCTCGTTGGAGATCACGTCGAGCTTCTTCTGCACTTCGCCCTGGACGTTTTCAGTGCCCATGCTGCCCAGAACGCCGCCGAGCGCGCCTTTGGACACGGCGTGGTTGATCTCCTTGCAAGCACGCGCCACCACTTCGATCAGGAAGCGCAGATCGGCAGGAGTGTTGTTGCTACGGGTCTGCTCAATCAAATAGCGACTCAAGGTAACGCGGGACATGGAAGGCTCCGAGGAATGGGGGGGGGCTAAAAACCCGCGCAGTTTAACGCGAGTCGGGGCGTATTTCCTCCTATCAGACGTGATCGGCCGAAGAGAGTTCATGCGCGGGGTTGAGCGTAGATGGAAATGGGCCGGATGTGAGGCACCGATAGAGGCAGTTTCGATAATTCAGTGTCAGTTCCGACGCCATCGCTAGCAAGCCAGCTCCCACAGGGACGCCGCAGTACCTGTGGGAGCTGGCTTGCCAGCGATCGGGTGCGCAGCCACCGGACTTCAAGGTTTGACCGGCGGTTTGCGCAGCAGACTGAACGCCATCGCCGCCAGGAACAGTACGCTGAGCAACAGCACCGCCCACAGGCCGAATTTCTTCCAGTCGGTGCCCACGGCCACCGGCACTGTCGCAGCCGTCGGTGTCACCACCCCACCATCCACCGCAGCCTTGCCCAATGTTGCCAGTTTCGCCGCGCTGTAGTCCGGTATCAGCGTCGACAATGGCAGGTTCGCCGCCTTCACTGTCGAATTGCCCAGCGCCAGCGTATACGGCCCCGGCCCGCGTGCCAGAAATACCAGGTGCGTCGCCCGCACGGCGAATTTCACCGCAGGCGCCTGCGCCCCGAGACCACCGCCGCGCTCGTCCACGATCAGTTTCAATTGCTGTACGGTTTGCCCCGACAACTGCAATTCGTCTTGCACCACGTCCTGCCCGCTCTGGGTCAGGCGATAAAGTAAACCGCTGCTCAACGGTTGCCACGGCAGGCTGCTATCCCGACGACCGGATAACATGACCGGCGCCAGACTATTGGGCTGGCTCAGCTCGACCTGCACTCGCTCGACATTGACCCCCATCGGCAATTGCCAGGTGTACTCACCGGCCTTCACGCTGCTGCCGGCCAACGCTTGCGACCAGACCAACGGCAGCGGCAGGCTGCGGCTGCTTTGCAGTTGTGCCGACGTCAGGATCGGCGCCGATTGCGGTGTCTCCCACAGCAAACGCAAATAGCGCGCCGATTGCCCCGGCAGACCGACTTCATGTTGCTCGACCCGCTCATCGGCAAAGGTCAGTCGCGCGACCTGCCCTTCTCCCCAGGACTGCCAGTTTTGCAAATCGTCACTGGCCTCGATGGTGAAGCGCTGGAAGCCGTCGCGCTCGCTGGTCCAGTCGAGGATCAATTGCTGCAACGGCGCCTTGATCGCACTGGCGTCGAGCAGCCAGCCGCGCAACTCTTCCTCGCCCGCCTCCAACTGACTGGAAGGCTGCACTTCGACCAGCGTGCCGTTGGCACTCGATTGCACCCGCACGCTCGGCGCATGCTCGGTGGCGTCCGCCGAGTTGTACAGGGGAAACCATTTGACGTCGGTCAGCGTTCGGCTGTCTTCCGCTTGGGTGGTGGCCCGCGCCAGGGCGTAGGCCTGTGGTTCGCCATCGGCGTTGAACACGCGAACATCGCTCAGGTCGGTTTGCCGGGCATTCAGTTGCACCGCCAATGGCAGCTCAAGGCGATACCACGGCCCCTCGCCGCTGACGGACAGCGGCACTTGCGTGGTGAAGTCCGCGAGTTTTTCCTGGGCGCCAGCCGAGAGCGCCATCCCCATGGCAATCACGCCCAACCAACTCAGGTTCAGCTTTTGACTCAAGACGACACTCCTCCGGTTTGCGGGGCCGGTTTTCCGGCATCCGCCGCCTCGGCGCGCTTGGGTGGCAACGGGGCAAAGTAGCCCACCACCAACAGCAACACGCCAACGCCGATAAACGACACGATCCGCGCCAGTCCGCCACGGTTACTCAATTCGACAAAGAACAGTTTCGCCACCACCACGCCGATCAGCGCCGCACCGATCAGCCAGACTTCGCGACGATGACGCAAATGGCCGCCGATCATCAGACTCAGGGCGATCAACGTCCAGACGATCGACAGTCCGGCCTGCACCAACATGGATTCGAGCAATGCATCGAGCTGGAACGGCACACCTCTCCAATGGTGCGCCGTGCGCATCACCAGCGCAGTAAAGAACACGAAGAGCGAGACGCCAGCGATCATCTGCGTGGCGCGGGCGGCGTAGTCCTTGCGCACCTCCAGTTGCGTCACGGCGCTGCGCGACCAGACGTACACGCCGAACAGTGCAAACAACAATCCCAGCTCCAGCGGATTGATCAACGGTACGTAGGGCAGCGGCTCGGCCATGCCGTCACTGACAGCGTTGGCCAACCAGAACCAGCCCAGCATCAACAACGCCAAAGGCGCGGCGGCGTACACACGGTACTCGCGGGAATAATCCGAAACCGGCCACGACCAATCCCGGGGCGCGGCCATCAGCACCAGATACAGGCTTGGCAGAATCGCCCAGCCCAACCAGCGCCAGGCGTTGTATTGCTCGGACAACAGCAACAAGCCGTAACGCAACTCCAGCGCGAGCACGCCGATCAGCAGCCAGCAACCGAGCACATGGGCGGCACTGAGCGCCCACGCAGGCAACAGCGGTGCCAAGCGTCGCAGTGAGATGAAATGCACCACGAACAGCGCCGTCCACGCCAGCCAGCCGAAGTTGGCCGCCGGGTGATAACGCGAATGCCATGCGGCGAGCAAAATCAGGCCCGCAGCCGGGATCAGCAAAGTGCAAAGCAACGCCAGTGATGACCAATTCAGACGCAACGCCAGCAAGGCCCACAACGCAACGCTCAGCGCCGCGACCGCCAGCAACAACGCCGCTTGCAGGGTCGGCGGAGCAAACCGCAGCACTTCGCTGACCCACGCCAGCGCCCACCAGCCTGCGCCCCACACCAGCAATACCTGAGACAGACGTTGCAGCGTCATTCCATCAAACGCCGTGGTCGGCTTGCTGAACTGCACGCGCCAGGCGCCGACCAACCCCGTCAGGCCGAGTATCAATGGTGTCCAGAAACCGCCATGGGCCAACGGGCGTAAATCCTCGGTGAACAACGGAGCGGCCACCAGGAACAGCACACCCCCCAGCCACTGCACGGCCATGGCGGTGAACACGAAGGTGCGCGACGGCAGACGCAGACCGACAAACACTGTGATCAACCCGGCCAACGCCCAACTGATCGTCGTGCCCTCGGTGAAGAAGAACAGCGGTGCCAGCAGATAGAGGAATGTCAGGCCGAGGCAGGCCAACACCGGAACACCTTTGCGCTCCCACGGTGACACCTGCTCGGGCGGGGCTTTATGCAATTGATAGAAGCTGAACAACAACGCGATACCGAGCAGCAATGCACCCAATGGCACACCGTCAAGAAGGCTGCCCTCGCCATCGCTCAGCTGGCTGAGAAACGTCAGCGCCGAACCCAGTTGCAGCAGCAAGGCGAATGCCCGGGCCACCGGTCGTTGCTGACGCAGGCCAAGCCAGAAAATCCCCGCGCCTTCTACGGCCCAAGCCGCTGTCGTCCAGCGCGCATCAAGCCCCAGTGGAATTGCCAGGCTGGTGAAGATCACGCCCAAGGCCAGGCAGGTTTCTGCCAGCAGCAACGTACGACCGCTATACAGCAGACGCGCCAGGCTCATGTAGATGATGCCGAGAGCCAAGGCACTGAACGCGGCGGCGAATTCCAGGTGTTGCACCAACGCGAACTGCAAGCCGAAGCCCACCAGCGGCGGACCGAAAAACAACGTGCCATCGACGTAGTCGCCCTTGCGGGCCGACCACTGCAGCAGTGCCTTGCGGTCGCTGCCCTCGGGCGCATCGCCGATCTCCAGCAACTTGCGGCGGGCGAACAGCAGACCGATGGCCAGATACATCAGGAAGAACAGAATCAGAAACGGCTCGGTGCTCCACAACAGCTCCGGCGTGTAGGTTCGTGCGCCCCAGGCGAAACCGATGCCGAAGGTGCCGACGAAGCCGATCACGTTCAGCGTCCGCCAGGCCTTGAACCGGGCGATGGCCAGGATGCCGGCATTGAGCAAGGCAAAATAGCTGAACAACGCAACATGGCTGCCGCTACCGGTAGACGCCAGAATCGGCGCGGCAAACCCGCCCAATGCAGCCGCAGCGGCCAGCCCCAACGAGTCCTGGGTAACGGCGAGAATCGCCGAAAACACCGTCACCGCCACCAGCAGCCCAAACGCCGCCGAAGGGTCGAGCAGCGGATGCAATCGCATCGCTGCGAACACCGTCAGGTACAGCACCGCGACTCCAGCGCCCTGAAGCATCAATGCGTAATGGTTGTTTCGGCTGCGCAGCCACCATCCAAGGCCCAGCAGTCCCAACGCCGCCGCCGCGACACCGGCGTAACGCAGTTCAACCGGCACCACCACGCCTTCAGTCGCGTAACGCAGCAGGAACGCCAGACCGAGAAACAACAGCACCACGCCGACCCGCAGCACGGTGTTGCCACCGAACAACCAGGCACGGGCGCCATTAATGGCGCGTTCGATAAAGCCAGGGCCTTGGGGTGCCGCAGGCGACTGCGGCTCGCGGGCGACCGGCGCCGGTTTCCAGGCATCGAACGATGGCGCAGGACGGGTTTCGTTGGCTGCGCCGGGGACGGCTTCGAGTTCCGGCGGCAGCTCCCAGACCAGTTCAGTGGGGGTTTGCGCGACCATAATGTCGGGGGCGGGAGCGGCTTCGCTGATGACCGGTTCACTGGCCTCGGGCACCTTGACGCCGGACACCTCCAGTACCGCCAGCCGTTGTTCGACGGCATGCAACGCAACCTGCGCCTGTTCAAGCAAGCGCCCTTGCGCATCGGCCTGCACAGCCAAACGGCCAAGGCGAATGGCCTGGCCGATTGCCAGGCCAAGCAGCGCGCCCAGCAGCGCATCGCTGAACGACTCGTCGAGTATCCAGCCCAGCACCAGGCCAATCAGCATCAACATCCATTGCATGGTCGATATCCCTAAGCGGCCCCCATGGCGGGGCGTGTCCGGCTATTCAGTGTCAGGATCAGTCTAGTGTGAAACCACAAAAACCTGTGGGAGCGAGCTTGCTCGCGATAGCGGACTTACATTCAACATCAATGCTGAATGTAGCGACGTCATCGCGAGCAAGCTCGCTCCCACAGGGATTGCGGTGTTTCTGAATCCTGACGGCAGAACCGCCCTCAGTATATCGATCAGGCCCGGTAAGCACCGGGCCTTAAGCAAAAATGTCAGTCCAACGCCTTCCAGATATCCGTCGCGTACTCACGAATCGTCCGGTCAGACGAGAACCAGCCCATGCGCGAAGTGTTCAACACAGCCGAACGCCACCACTCGTTGGAATCATGCCAATGGGCTTCGACCCGCATTTGCGCGCTCCAGTAGGAATCGAAGTCGGCGCAGACCAGGAAACGGTCGTAATCCACCAGCGAATCGATCAGCCCGGTGTAGCGCGACGGATCATCCGGCGAGAACACCCCGCCACGGATCGCTTGGAGTACATCGTTGAGTCGATGAGACGCGGCTATGTCCGGCACTGCGCTGAACTCATGGTTCTGCTTGCGCGCTTCGACCTGCTGCGCGCTGAGACCGAAGATAAACATGTGCTCGGCACCGATGCGTTCGCACATTTCCACGTTGGCGCCGTCCAGCGTGCCGATGGTCAGCGCACCGTTGAGGCCGAATTTCATGTTGCTGGTGCCGGACGCCTCGAAACCGGCGGTGGAGATCTGCTCGGACAAATCCGCCGCCGGAATGATGCTCTCCGCGAGGCTGACGTTGTAGTTGGGCAGGAACACCACTTTGAGCAAGCCACGCACGGTCGGGTCGTTGTTGACCACCCGGGCGATGTCGTTGGTCAGCTTGATGATCAGCTTGGCCTGGTGATAACTGGCCGCCGCTTTACCGGCGAAGATTTTCACCCGTGGCACCCAATCGATTTCCGGCTCGGCGCGGATCGCCTGGTACAACGCCACGGTGTGCATCAAATTGAGTAACTGGCGCTTGTACTCGTGGATCCGTTTGACCTGCACGTCGAACATCGCCGCCGGATTGACCGCCACGCCCAGTCGCTCATGAATGAGATACGCCAAGGCTTTCTTGCTGTGCAATCGCTGCTCGGCGAACGCCTTGCGGAACGCGGTCTTCTCGGCAAACGGCTCCAGATCGAGCAATCGCGCTTCGGGATTATCCAGAAGATCCGGGCCGAGCGCGTCGACCAGCATCGAGGTCAGCTCAGAGTTGGCCTGATAGAGCCAGCGGCGGAAGGTAATGCCGTTGGTTTTGTTGTTGATCCGCTCCGGGTAGAGCTTGTGCAGCTCGGAGAACACGGTTTTGCGCATCAGTTGCGTGTGCAACCCGGATACGCCGTTGACGCTGTGGGAGCCGAGGAACGCCAAATTACCCATGCGCACCCGGCGGCCATTGTCTTCTTCGATCAGCGACACTGCGCGCAGGACGTCGAAATCGTGAATGCCTTTGGCGCGCAGCGAATCGATGTGCTGGGCGTTGATCAGGTAAATGATCTGCATGTGCCGTGGCAGCATGCGCTCCATCAACCCCACCGGCCAGGTTTCCAGCGCTTCGGGCAGCAAGGTGTGGTTGGTATACGAAAGCGTATCGACGGTGACCTGCCACGCGGCATCCCACGCCACGTCGTAGACGTCTACCAATTGGCGCATCAGTTCAGCCACGGCAATCGACGGGTGAGTGTCATTGAGCTGGATCGCCGCGTGATCGCCCAGGGTCAGCACCGAGGTGTGCATGTTGCGATGGCGGCGCAGCAAATCCTGCAGGGACGCGGCGACAAAGAAGTATTCCTGACGCAAGCGCAGTTCCTGGCCGGCTTCGGTGCTGTCCGCCGGGTAAAGCACGCGGGAGATACTCTCGGCCCGCGCCACTTCGGCCACTGCGCCCAGGTGATCACCGGCGTTGAAGCGTTCCAGGTGCAAGTCTTCCATGGCCCGTGCCCGCCACAAACGCAGGGTGTTCACGCTCGCCCCGCGCCAGCCGACGACGGGTGTGTCGTAGGCAATCGCCCGCACGGTTTCCGCCGGGTGCCAGACTTGCCTGGACTTGCCGGCCTCATCGGTCACGGTCTCGACGCCACCGCCGAAGCCGATCGGATAAACCACCTCGGGACGCTCGAATTCCCAGGGGTTGCCGAAATCCAGCCAGTGTTCGGTTTGCTCCTGTTGCCAGCCGTCGACAATGGCCTGTCGGAACAAGCCGTGCTCATAACGAATGCCGTAGCCATGACCGGCAATGCCCAGGGTCGACATGCTTTCCATGAAGCACGCCGCCAGGCGTCCGAGGCCACCATTGCCCAGCGCGGCATCGGGCTCCAGCAGACGGATGCGCTCTAGGTCGACACCGAGCTCGGTCAGGGCCTCGCGCGCGACGTCGAGCAGGCCAAGGTTGCTCAGGCTGTCGTAGAGCAAGCGGCCAATGAGAAATTCCAGGGAGAGGTAGTAAACGCGCTTCTGGCCTTTGCGGTAAATCTGCCGCGTGTGGTCCATCCAGTGCTCGACCATGTGATCGCGCGCCGCCAGGGCAATGGCCTCGAACCAGTCATGGTCGAAGGCGTGATCCGGGTCTTTGCCCACCGCATAGGTGAGTTTGGTCAAGACGGCGTCGCGGAATGCGGCCACCTCTGCTTCGCGAACAAGTGGTTCTTGAGTCATCGATAGGACCTCGAGCGAGCTTGGAGTTGTCTGAGCCTAGTCGGTCTGACAGGCGGTAGAGGCTCTGGTTCGGCAGTTTTTCCTGTAAGTGCGAATAGCGTCAGCAATACATTGTCGTGAACCGGAATCAATGCAGGGGCCGTGCCGGATTAGAGGGTTGCCGCACACCAAAGAAAAAATCTGGCGAAAGGTTGTTCAAAAATCCACCAGTCCCGGTATGATCGCGCGCCCTGATGCACACGCTGGTAACAACCGATGATGAAGCCCAACCTGATCGCCGCCGCGGAGATCGACCGACTCGATACCTGGGCAAAATATTCTGCCCCGATGTGCGGTTCGTGCATGTCCAGCTGCTGCACCCTGCCGGTCGAGGTCAAGATCAAGGATCTGATCCGTATCGGCGTGGTCGATGAATTCGAGCTGGGGGATCCGCCGAAGAACATCGCCAAGCGCTTGCAAAAGGAAGGCCTGGTCGAGCGCTTCAACCAGAAGTCGGGAATCTTCACTCTCCAGCGCATGAGCAACAACGATTGCCTGTACCTGGATCGTAAGAGCCGCCTGTGCACTATTTATGAAAAGCGCCCCGATACTTGCCGCAACCACCCGAAAATCGGTCCACGGCCGGGGTATTGCGCGTACAAGCCGAAGGAAGTGGTGCGCGAGCAGAGTTCGCGTTCGATCGAGCGGTTCTGATATTCCCTGAAATTTTCGGCGGCTGATCGGCCGTCATCGCTGGCAAGCCAGCTCCTACAGTGATTGTTGCCGTACACAGATTTTATGTACGACGCGAAACCTTGCAGGAGCCGGCTTGCCGGCGATGGGCCCCGCACAAGCACTGCACAAACCCCAGACAAACAAAAACGCCCCCGGCCTTTCGACCGGGGGAGTTTTCGTTCAGCCTGGGCTAAATCTTATGCCTTGGCTTTCTTGGCAGCGCGGGTACGCTCGCTTTCGTCCAGGATCTTCTTGCGAAGACGGATGGACTTAGGCGTCACTTCACACAGCTCGTCGTCCTGGATGAATTCCAGAGCCTGTTCCAGGGTGAAGCGAACAGGTGGAACCAGAGCGATGGTTTCGTCTTTACCCGAAGCACGCATGTTGTCGAGCTTCTTGCCCTTGGTAGGGTTAACGCCCAGGTCATTGTCACGGCTGTTCAGACCAACGATCTGACCGTTGTAGATTTCCTGACCGTGTTCTACGAACAGCTTGCCACGCGCCTGCAGGGTTTCCAGGGAGTAGGTCAGTGCCTTGCCGGTTTCAACCGAAACCAGAACGCCGTTCTGACGGCCGGACATGTCGCCGGACTTCATCACGTCGTAACGGTCGAAGATCGAGGTCAGGATGCCAGCACCGTTGGTCAGGGTCAGGAACTGGTTACGGAAACCAATCAGGCCACGAGCAGGGATGTTGTATTCCAGACGAACACGGCCTTTGCCATCCGGCACCATGTTGGTCAGGTCGCCTTTACGCAGGCCCATCTCTTCCATCACCTTGCCCTGGGATTCTTCCGGCAGGTCGATGGTGACGTTTTCGAACGGTTCGTGCTTCACGCCGTCAACCAGACGGATGATCACTTCCGGACGGCCTACAGCCATTTCGAAGCCTTCGCGACGCATGGTTTCGATCAGTACCGAGAGGTGCAGTTCGCCACGGCCGGAAACCTTGAACTTGTCAGCCGAGTCGCCTTCTTCAACGCGCAGTGCAACGTTGTACAGCAGCTCTTTGTCCAGACGTTCCTTGATGTTACGGGAAGTCACGAACTTGCCTTCTTTGCCGCAGAATGGCGAGTCGTTTACCTGGAAGGTCATGGAAACGGTTGGCTCGTCGACGGTCAACGGCTTCATCGCTTCAACGGTGTCCGGGTGGCACAGGGTGTCGGAGATGAACAGCGAGTCCATACCGCTGATGCACACGATGTCGCCTGCAGCCGCTTCATCAACGTCTACACGGTGCAGACCGTGGTGACCCATCAGCTTCAGGATACGACCGTTACGCTTCTTGCCGTCGGCGCCGATAGCGACAACCGGGGAGTTTGGCTTGATGCGACCACGGGCGATACGGCCAACACCGATCACACCCAGGAAGCTGTTGTAGTCCAGTGCGGAGATCTGCATCTGGAACGGACCGTCACGGTCAACAGCCGGCGCTGGTACGTTGTCGACGATCGACTGGTACAGCGGGGTCATGTCTTCAGCCATTTCGTTGTGGTCCAGACCGGCAATACCGTTCAGGGCCGAGGCGTAGACGACTTTGAAGTCCAGCTGTTCTTCGGTGGCACCCAGGTTGTCGAACAGGTCGAAGATCTGGTCCAGAACCCAGTCCGGACGCGCGCCTGGACGGTCAACCTTGTTGATGCACACGATCGGACGCAGGCCGGCTTCGAAAGCCTTCTTGGTCACGAAGCGGGTTTGCGGCATAGGGCCGTCTTGAGCGTCAACCAGCAGCAGAACGGAGTCAACCATCGACATTACGCGTTCAACTTCGCCGCCGAAGTCGGCGTGGCCCGGGGTGTCCACGATGTTGATGTGGTAGCCGTTCCAGTTGATGGCGGTGTTTTTCGCCAGAATGGTAATACCGCGCTCTTTTTCCTGGTCGTTGGAGTCCATCACGCGCTCGTCGTTGAGCTCGTTGCGCTCCAGAGTGCCGGATTGACGCAGGAGTTTGTCTACCAGGGTGGTTTTACCATGGTCAACGTGAGCAATGATGGCGATGTTGCGTAGATTTTCGATCACTTGTGTATCTCGATCAGAGGATTCGGTGCGCTGACAAGTCTTGGCAGCGATTTACAGTAGAGTCAGGCCTTGCCGTTACAGCTTGACGGCGGCGTCGGGGGGCCGGTGACGCAAGCCACAGGCAAACAGCCCCGGGCACTTAGCTCGGTCGATAAACGCGCACATTGGCATGCCCCTCACTGAGCAAATGGTGGGCATGCAGGCGACTCATAACGCCTTTGTCGCAATAAAGCAGGTACTGGCGAGTAGGGTCCAGTTCCTTGAAACGAGCGTTCAGTGCATAAAACGGCATCGTTTGTACCTCGATGCCAGCGAGGTCCAGCGGGTCGTCTTCAGCGGCATCCGGATGACGGATATCGATGACGATCTGACCGGCCAGCGCTTCGCTGACTTCTTCAATTTGAACATCCTGGCCCAATTCATCGATCACGCGATCGATCGGCACCAGTTTGGCGTTTTCGAGCGCGCGCTCGAGTACCGCCATATCGAATTCTTTCTCTTCATGCTCGACGCGATGGCGCTTGGCTGCGGTCTTCGGATTGACCGAGATGACGCCGCAGTATTCCGGCATGTGCCGGGCGAAATCGGCGGTGCCGATCTCGTTGGCCAGGTCGATGATGTCCTGCTTGTGGCTGGCGATGAGCGGACGCAAGACCAGTTTGTCGGTCACGCAGTCGATCACGTTCAGGTTCGGCAATGTCTGGCTCGACACCTGGGAGATCGCCTCACCGGTCACCAATGCCTCAATGTGCAGTCGATCGGCAATTTGGGAAGAAGCGCGCAACATCATACGCTTCAATACTACGCCCATATGACTGTTATCGACTTTGCCGAGAATTTCTCCCAGCACTTCCTCGAACGGCACACTGACAAATAACACGCGTTGGGAGCTGCCGTACTTCTTCCAGATGAAATGCGCGACTTCCATAACGCCCAGTTCATGGGCTCGTCCGCCCAGATTAAAGAAGCAGAAATGCGCCATCAGGCCGCGTCGCATGATCTGGTAAGCCGCGACGGTGGAATCGAAACCACCGGACATCAACACCAGCGTCTGTTCCAGCGCGCCCAGCGGATAACCGCCGATGCCATTGTGCTGACTGTGGATGACAAACAACCGTTGGTCGCGAACTTCGATGCGGACTTCGATTTCAGGCTTTTTCAGGTCGATCCCGGCGGCACCGCACTGACGGCGCAACTGGCTGCCGACATATTTCTCGATGTCTATGGAGCTGAATGGGTGCTTGCCGGCGCGTTTGCAACGCACCGAAAAAATCTTCCCGGCCAGCGCATCGCCGTAATGCTGTTTGCACTTCTCAACGATGTCGTCGAAATCCCCCAGCGGGTACTCGTCGATTTGCAGGAAGTGTGCGATGCCCGGCATGCAGCTCAGGCGCTCGCCCATCTCTTTCAGGGCCTTGGGGTCGCTGACGCGGGTTTCCAGCTCGAGGTTGTCCCACACGCCGTTCACCACCACAGCCGGGTCCAGATCGCGGAGCACGGCACGGATGTTCTTGGCCAATTGGCGGATGAAACGCATCCGTACCGGGCGGCTCTTGATGGTGATCTCGGGGAAGACTTTTACGATTAATTTCATGGAAACAGCGCGCGCAGGGCCTGCCGAAAAAGGGGGGCGCGGATTATAGCGGAAATTGCTCAAGGTTTAACCAGTTAATGTGCAGAAGGTTTTGCACGCACCAAAACAGGTCACTGCGCGACTTTAGCGCTACATTAAGGGGCGCTAATTCCGGCTTTTATGCGTCTCGGGCCTCTATAAGCGTGAAATTGGGGCAAAAAACCCATGCTGGGGCACTGGCATGCAATTTGCTCCCTTGTGAGGCAGGTTGCCTTGGCAGAGTATTCGCGCCGGCATCACAAACATTTAAGGGCATCCACTACCAGCCCTAAGCCACCCGGAGGACACTATGTCGAAGTCGGTTCAACTCATCAAAGATCATGACGTCAAGTGGATTGATCTGCGGTTCACGGACACCAAAGGCACTCAGCACCACGTGACCATGCCGGCTCGCGACGCGCTGGATGAAGACTTCTTCGAAGTCGGCAAGATGTTCGACGGTTCCTCCATCGCTGGCTGGAAAGGCATCGAAGCCTCCGACATGATCCTGCTGCCGGACGACTCCACCGCTGTTCTGGACCCGTTCACCGAAGAGCCGACCCTGATCCTGGTCTGCGACATCATCGAACCTTCGAGCATGCAAGGCTACGACCGCGACCCACGTGCGATCGCCAAGCGTGCTGAAGAGCACCTGAAAGCCACCGGTATCGGTGACACTGTATTCGCCGGTCCAGAGCCTGAGTTCTTCATCTTCGACCAGGTGAAATTCAAGTCCGACATCTCCGGCTCCATGTTCAAGATCTACTCCGAACAGGGTTCCTGGATGTCCGACCAGGACATCGAAGGCGGCAACAAGGGCCACCGTCCAGGCGTCAAAGGCGGCTACTTCCCGGTTCCACCGTTCGACCACGACCACGAAATCCGTACCTCCATGTGCAACGCACTGGAAGAAATGGGCCTGACCGTCGAAGTTCACCACCACGAAGTGGCAACTGCCGGCCAGAACGAAATCGGCGTCAAGTTCAACACCCTGGTGAAGAAAGCCGACGAAACCCAGACCCTGAAGTACGTTGTGCACAACGTTGCTGACGCCTACGGTCGCACCGCTACCTTCATGCCTAAGCCGCTGTACGGCGACAACGGCTCGGGTATGCACGTTCACATGTCCATCTGGAAAGATGGCAAGAACACCTTCGCAGGCGAAGGCTATGCTGGCCTGTCCGATACCGCTCTGTACTTCATCGGCGGCATCATCAAGCACGGTAAGGCCCTGAACGGCTTCACCAACCCGGCGACCAACTCCTACAAGCGTCTGGTTCCAGGCTTCGAAGCCCCAGTAATGCTGGCCTACTCGGCCCGTAACCGCTCGGCTTCGATCCGTATTCCTTACGTGTCGAGCCCGAAAGCCCGCCGTATCGAAGCACGCTTCCCGGATCCGGCTGCCAACCCATACCTGGCTTTCGCAGCACTGCTGATGGCTGGCCTGGACGGCATCCAGAACAAGATCCACCCTGGCGACGCAGCTGACAAAAACCTGTACGACCTGCCGCCTGAAGAGGCGAAAGAAATCCCACAAGTTTGCGGCAGCCTGAAAGAAGCCCTGGAAGAGCTGGACAAAGGTCGTGCGTTCCTGACCAAAGGCGGCGTGTTCTCCGACGACTTCATCGACGCCTACATCGCCCTGAAAAGCGAAGAAGAAATCAAAGTACGCACCTTCGTACACCCACTGGAATACGAGCTGTACTACAGCTGCTAATCCGGTAGCGCCTGCGCAAGCGGCGTGACAAGAAAGGCCTCCTTCGGGAGGCCTTTTTTATGGTCTTTTGATAACCCCCCGCAGCAAGCCGGCTCCTACAAGGGGATTTGTAGTGTCAGGGACACCCCGCAAATCATGCCCAAATGTTTAGCGACTTGGGTGTACCACCAACCCTGACCTATGCTGCAACCCAACGTTTCGTATCCGGTCGATTTTATGGGTCGTGGTTTTCTCCTCATTCTGCTGCTGATGGCCCTGCCCGCCGCAGCGCAGATCTACAAGTACACGGACGCCAACGGCAACACCGCGTACAGCAACCAACCGCCCGATGGCGTGCGGGCGCAACCGGTCGAGTTGCCACCGCTCAACAGTGTTGAGCCTCAGGCAGCGCCCAAGCCCCCTGCCCAACCCAATACCCGCGAACAGGCCAACGGTGCCTACGAGGTGCTCGAGCTTACCGGCCTGCCGACCACCGAAGCCCTGCGCGCCAACAACGGCACCTTCACCGTCAACGTGCTGATCAAACCACGCCTGCAAGGCCCGCACCTGTTCAGACTGGTATTGGACGACCAACCCTACGGCCAACCGGGCAATGTGCCGATCCTGCAGCTGGTGAACATCGACCGGGGCTTGCACAGCCTGGCGGTTCAGGTGATCGACGGCGATACCGTGGTCCAGCAAAGCCCTAGTGTGACGTTCACCGTGCAACGGGTGCACAAGCCTTGAAGGTCTGGCTGCTGATCGCCCTGCTGTTGGCCCAGCCCGCATCGGCGGAGGTTTTTACGTACATCGATGCACAGGGTAATCGGGTTTTCACCGATCAGCCCAAACCCGGCGATGCCAAGCGCGTACCGCTGGCAACCGGCAATCGAATGTCCAGCACCGCCTCCGTAACGGTCCACAGCGCCAAGAAAGCCGAGCACAAACCTCTGTTCCACTACGACCTGCTGCGAATTCTGGTCCCGGAGCCTGATGCCACGGTACGCAGCACTGCAGGTGAAATCATCGTCAGCATCACCAGCGAGCCAGGCCTGCAAAGAGGCCATCGCTACCGGTTGTTGCTTGATGGTCAGCCCACGGCTGAGCCCGGCATCAGCCCGGTATTCCCGCTGAGCAATATCGATCGCGGCACCCATCAGCTGTCCGTGGAAGTTCTCGACGAACAAGGCCGAACCGTCGAACGCACCGCCAATCAGCCATTTCACATGCTGCGCATGTCCCTGTCGCAGAAGCGCAAGGTCAAGCCCTGTGTGCTTACCGATTACGGCCAACGGCCGGAATGCCCGCTCGCCGATAAACCCGCCGAAGAAAAAAATCCGTTTCTGCGGTTCTTCTAACGCCGTTCAGCTTTGCGCACTATATTGGTGCGATTGGTTGCACCTTCGCCAGATTCCAACCCATTTTGGTTCGAAACTACCCGCCGAAGGTGGCAGAGCGCCACGCAATCGAGCGTCAAACGCCCGTTTCAGGCTTCCAACGCTTCTTTTCGGAGCCTTGGTTTGGTTTTTGCATTTTCCTCGCGTCAGCGCTTTTTTCTTGCGCATGCTTTGCCCTAAAAGAGGTCCCGATGACCATTAGCGACGCACTCCACCGTTTGCTACTCGACAACCTCACCACCGCGACCATCTTGCTCGATGCCGAATTGCGCCTTGAGTACATGAACCCAGCGGCGGAAATGCTTTTGGCCATTAGCGGTCAGCGCAGCCATGGGCAGTTCATCAGCGAGTTGTTCACTGAATCCACCGAAGCGCTCAATTCCTTGCGCCAAGCGGTCCAGCAGGCGCACCCGTTCACCAAGCGCGAAGCGATGCTCACCGCCCTCACCGGCCAGACACTGACGGTCGATTACGCGGTCACGCCGATCCTGAGCAACGGCGACACCCTGCTACTGCTTGAAGTCCACCCCCGGGATCGCTTGCTACGGATCACCAAGGAAGAGGCCCAGTTGTCGAAGCAGGAAACCAGCAAGATGCTGGTGCGCGGCCTGGCCCATGAGATCAAGAATCCGCTGGGCGGCATTCGTGGCGCGGCGCAATTGCTGGCCCGTGAACTGCCGGAAGAAAGCCTGCGCGATTACACCAACGTGATCATTGAGGAAGCCGACCGCCTGCGTAACTTGGTCGACCGTATGCTCGGCTCCAACAAGCTGCCGTCGCTGGCCATGTGCAACGTCCATGAAGTGCTGGAGCGTGTTTGCCACCTGGTCGAAGCGGAAAGCCAGGGCTGCATTACTTTGGTGCGCGACTACGACCCAAGCATCCCCGACGTCCTGATCGATCGTGAGCAAATGATCCAGGCCGTCCTGAACATCGTGCGCAACGCGATGCAGGCCATCAGCAGCCAGAACGAGCTGCGCCTGGGCCGCATCAGCCTGCGCACCCGCGCCATGCGCCAGTTCACCATCGGCCACGTGCGCCATCGCCTCGTGACCAAGATCGAGATCATCGACAACGGTCCGGGCATTCCTGCGGAACTTCAGGAAACCATTTTCTTCCCCATGGTCAGCGGACGTCCGGACGGTACCGGACTCGGCCTGGCCATTACCCAGAACATCATCAGCCAGCACCAGGGCCTGATCGAGTGTGACAGCCACCCCGGCCACACCACCTTCTCGATCTTTCTGCCACTGGAACAAGGAGCCACATCGACATGAGCCGTAGTGAAACCGTGTGGATCGTCGATGACGACCGTTCTATCCGTTGGGTCCTGGAAAAAGCCTTGCAACAGGAAGGCATGACCACGCAGAGCTTCGACAGCGCCGATGGCGTGATGAGCCGCCTGGCGCGCCAGCAGCCGGACGTGATCATCTCCGACATCCGCATGCCCGGCGCCAGCGGCCTGGACCTTCTGGCGCGGATTCGCGAACAGCACCCGCGGCTGCCGGTGATCATCATGACCGCGCACTCCGATCTGGACAGCGCAGTCGCGTCCTATCAGGGTGGCGCTTTCGAATACCTGCCCAAGCCGTTCGATGTCGACGAAGCGGTTTCCCTGGTCAAGCGCGCCAACCAGCATGCCCAGGAACAACAAGGCCTGGAAGTCGTTCCGACCCTGACCCGCACCCCGGAAATCATCGGCGAAGCGCCTGCGATGCAGGAAGTGTTTCGCGCCATCGGGCGCTTGAGCCACTCCAATATCACCGTGCTGATCAACGGCGAGTCGGGTACCGGTAAAGAGCTGGTGGCCCACGCCCTGCACCGCCACAGCCCTCGCGCGGCGTCGCCGTTCATTGCGTTGAACATGGCGGCGATCCCGAAAGACCTGATGGAATCCGAACTGTTCGGCCACGAGAAAGGCGCGTTCACCGGCGCTGCCAACCTGCGGCGCGGACGTTTCGAGCAGGCTGACGGCGGCACGCTGTTCCTCGATGAAATCGGTGACATGCCGGCCGACACCCAGACCCGCTTGCTGCGCGTACTGGCTGATGGCGAGTTCTATCGCGTTGGCGGCCACGTGCCAGTCAAGGTTGATGTGCGCATCATCGCCGCGACTCACCAGAATCTGGAAACCCTGGTGCACGCCGGGAAATTCCGTGAGGACTTGTTCCATCGCCTCAATGTGATCCGCATCCATATCCCGCGCCTGTCGGACCGTCGCGAAGACATCCCGACCCTGGCCAAGCACTTCCTCAGCCGCGCCGCGCAAGAATTGGCCGTAGAGCCGAAGCTGCTGAAAAGCGAAACCGAGGAATACCTGAAAAACCTGCCGTGGCCGGGCAACGTGCGTCAGCTGGAGAACACTTGCCGCTGGATCACGGTGATGGCTTCGGGTCGCGAAGTGCACATTGGCGACTTGCCGCCCGAGCTGCTGAGCCTGCCGCAGGACTCCGCGCCCGTCACCAACTGGGAGCAGGCATTGCGCCAGTGGGCCGACCAAGCGCTGGCACGCGGCCAGTCGAGCCTGCTGGACAGCGCCGTCCCGGCCTTCGAGCGAATCATGATTGAAACCGCCCTCAAGCACACCGCCGGCCGCCGCCGCGATGCCGCGGTTTTGCTGGGTTGGGGCCGCAATACCCTGACGCGCAAGATCAAGGAATTGGGGATGAAAGTGGATGGTGGGGATGATGATGAGGGGGATGAGGGCTGAACAGCCTTTAACTTTGCGCTGACCGTTACATCCCATCGCGGGCAAGCCCGCTCCCACAGGTTCTGTACCCATCCTGTGGGAGCAGGCTTGCCCGCGATGCTTTTTTAGAGATGGTATGCACCGACTGAATGCACCGTGAACCGCAATCGCGCACAGTATCTGATCCATCGGCCCGCCCTAAACCGCAAGAAAAACCCGTCTGCAAAAACACGAAAGCCCCGTTCTACGGGGCTTTCGTCGTTCTGATGTGCTTATTAATGACCAAATATTAAAACCTGGCACGCGCCCTGCAATACCCCTTTCAAGTGAATCAGTTCACCTACCCAGTTTCGGGGACCTTGGTACAGGCAGGCCGGGGATTCCCCTCTTTACATCGGGCTCACACCGCACAAGCGACGAGCCCATCCAGTTTTGGGGTCCTTGGTACAGGCAGGCCGGGGATTCCCTCTTTACACCGGGTTCACGACGCAATGCGCGAACCCTCCCGTTTTGGGGACCTTGGTACAGGCAGGCCGGGGATTCCCTCTTTTATTGCTCCCGGAGATGGATCTCCAGCCGCCAGCGGCCATCGACCTCACTACCGACCCACTCACCTTGCAGTGGCCGGGCTGCCACCACCGTCAGCAACAATCCTCCATCACTCAACCGCACTCGCCAGTTCACGCTCTTGTCGTTGAGTTTGAGCTGACCTTGCTGAGCCTTGCCTTCAGCCTCGAACAATAACGCAACGCTGCCATCGACGATTTCGCCGTGGGTCTTGGGTTCGTTGTTGAACCACACCACCAGCCCGTCACTTGCCACTTCGATTTGCTGCAGTACGCCGGGGTCGGGCGTAGTCAGGCGACCGATCATCAGCCCCACCATCACCCCGACAATGGCCAGCGACATCATCACCCGCGGGAATAGTTTCGAACGAGAGTCGGCTTGCGGCGTAGAATGCCGCTCATCTTTACCTTCGGAGCCGTGCATGTTTCACGTCATCCTCTTCCAACCAGAAATTCCGCCGAATACCGGCAACGTTATCAGGCTGTGCGCCAACAGTGGCTGCCACCTGCATTTGATCGAACCGCTGGGCTTCGAGATGGACGACAAGCGCCTGCGCCGGGCCGGCCTCGATTACCACGAGTATGCCACCCTGCAGCGCCACGCGGATCTCGCCAGCTGCCTGGAAAGCCTCGGTCAGCCACGGGTGTTCGCGTTCACCACCAAGGGTTCACGGCCATTCCACGATGCCAGCTTCGTCCCGGGCGATGCGTTTCTGTTCGGCCCGGAAAGCCGTGGCCTGCCCGCCGAAGTGCTGGACGCCCTGCCCGCCGAACAGCGCCTGCGCCTGCCGATGCGGGAAGGCTGCCGCAGCCTGAACCTGTCGAACACTGTCGCAGTGGCCGTGTACGAAGCCTGGCGCCAGAACGACTTCAAATAACACCCCGAAACAAATGTGGGAGCGAGCCTGCTCGCGAAAGCGGTGTGTCAGACAACATTGAAGTTATCTGACACTCCCTCTTCGCGAGCAGGCTCGCTCCCACATGGGTGTTGCAAAACCGTTTATTGAACGGTTGGCGTCTCACCCGCTGCCTGCATGCGTTGCAGCTCTTGCGCATACAGTGCGTCGAAGTTCACCGGGGCCAGCATCAGCGCCGGGAACGAACCACGGGTCACCAGGCTGTCCAGGGTTTCGCGAGCGTACGGGAACAGGATGTTCGGGCAGAAAGCACCCAGGGTGTGGCTCATCGAAGCGTCGTCCAGGTTCTTGATCAGGAAGATACCGGCCTGTTGCACTTCGGCGATGAACGCCACTTCGTCACCGTTCTTCACGGTCACCGACAAGGTCAGCACGACTTCGTGGAAGTCGCTTTCCAGAGCCTTCTGGCGGGTGTTCAGATCCAGACCGACACTCGGCTCCCACTGCTGGCGAAAGATCGCCGGGCTTTTCGGGGCTTCGAAGGACAAGTCACGTACGTAGATGCGCTGCAAGGAGAATTGCGGTGCGTTTTCTTCTTCGCTAGCTGCAGTGTTCTGTTGGTCAGTCATCTCAGATCCTTTCTGATCTTGGGCTTTTATAGGGTATGGAATTCAGGCCTTGAGCAGTGCGTCGAGCTTGCCAGCGCGCTCCAGGGCAAACAAATCATCACAACCGCCAACGTGGGTGCTGCCGATCCAGATCTGTGGCACGGATGTACGTCCGGCCTTCTGAGCCATAGCGGCACGCACCTGCGGCTTGCCATCGACCTTGATCTCTTCGAAGGCCACGCCTTTGTTCTCAAGCAGATACTTGGCTCGGGAGCAATAAGGGCAGTAATCGCTGGAGTAGACGACGACGTTGCTCATATCACTTCACCAGCGGCAGATTGTCGGCTTTCCAGCTGGAAACACCACCGGACAGCTTGGCGGCGGTGAAACCGGCCTTCATCAGCTCGCGAGCGTGAGTACCTGCGGTCTGGCCCATGGCGTCGACCAGGATGATGGTCTTGGCCTTGTGCTTTTCCAGCTCGCCAACGCGGGCGGTCAGTTTGTCGTGCGGAATGTTCAACGCACCGACAATGTGACCGGCGGCAAAGTCTTTTGCCGGACGGATGTCGATCACCACGCCCGCGTCTTTGTTGACCAGCCCGGTCAGTTCACCGGTGCTCAGGCTACGGCCGCCGCCTTGCATCTGATAAGCAATCAGCGCGGCCAGCAGTACGACGAAGATACCGACGAGAATGTAGTGGTTAGTGGCAAATTCAATCAGGTGAGCAACCATCGAAGGAGGTTCCAGGGCGTTAAAATGTCGGCCAGTATACACAGCCACTATGGTGGGCCAAACCCCGTCCGGCGGTGACGTGGCCGGAACTTCGCTTTAAACTGCGACTCCCTTTTTCCATTACCCCTTTTACCTCAGCCACGAGTGGATTCCATGACTACCACGCCTAAACCTTTGGTCCTGATGATTCTCGACGGCTTCGGTCACAGCGATAACCCCGAATCCAACGCGATCTTTGCCGCGAAGAAGCCTGTGCTGGACCGCTTGTGGGCCACCGTGCCAAATGGCCTGATCTCGGGCAGCGGCATGGACGTCGGCCTGCCGGACGGCCAGATGGGCAACTCCGAAGTCGGCCACATGAACCTCGGCGCAGGCCGCGTGGTGTATCAGGATTTCACTCGCGTCACCAAGTCGATCCGCGACGGCGAGTTCTTCGAGAACCCGACCATCTGCGCGGCGGTGGATAAAGCCGTTGCTGCCGGCAAAGCCGTGCACTTCATGGGCCTGCTGTCCGATGGCGGCGTGCACAGTCACCAGGATCACCTGGTCGCCATGGCTGAACTGGCCGCCAAGCGTGGCGCCGAAAAAATCTACCTGCACGCGTTCCTCGATGGTCGCGACACCCCGCCGAAAAGCGCAGAGTCGTCGATCGAACTGCTCGACGCCACGTTCCAGGCCCTGGGCAAAGGCCGCATCGCCAGCCTGATCGGTCGCTACTTCGCCATGGACCGTGACAACCGTTGGGACCGCGTGTCCCAAGCCTACAACCTGATCGTCGACGGTAACGGCGAATTCAACGCCGCCACCGCCCAGGAAGGCCTGCAAGCCGCTTACGAGCGTGGCGAGAGCGACGAATTCGTCAAAGCCACTTCGATTGGCGAACCGGTAAAAGTCGAAGACGGCGACGCCGTGGTGTTCATGAACTTCCGCGCCGACCGCGCCCGCGAACTGACCCGCGTGTTCGTCGAAGACGACTTCAAGGAATTCGAACGCAGCCGCCAACCAAAACTGGCCGGCTTCGTCATGCTGACTCAATACGCGGCGAGCATTCCTGCACCCTCGGCTTTCGCCGCCGGCAGCCTGGAAAACGTGCTGGGCGATTACCTGGCGAAAAACGGCAAGACCCAGCTGCGTATTGCTGAAACCGAGAAGTATGCGCACGTGACCTTCTTCTTCTCCGGCGGCCGTGAAGAACCGTTCCCGGGCGAAGAACGCATCCTCATCCCGTCGCCGAAAGTCGCCACTTATGACTTGCAGCCGGAAATGAGCGCGCCGGAAGTCACCGACCGCATCGTCGATGCCATTGAAAACCAGCGCTACGACGTGATCGTGGTCAACTACGCCAACGGCGACATGGTCGGCCACAGCGGCGTGTTCGACGCGGCGGTGAAGGCCGTTGAATGCCTGGACCAGTGCGTCGGCCGTATCGTCGAGGCGCTGGAAAAAGTCGGCGGCGAAGCGCTGATCACCGCCGACCACGGCAACGTCGAGCAAATGTCCGACGCCACCACCGGCCAGGCCCATACCGCGCACACCACTGAACCGGTGCCGTTCATCTATGTCGGCAAGCGCGACCTCAAGGTCCGCGAAGGCGGCGTGCTGGCGGACGTGGCGCCGACCATGCTCAAGCTGCTGGGCCTGGAACAACCGGCGGAAATGACCGGGACTTCGATTCTGGTTTAACCCGGCCGCACAAGCACTGAAATACCCTTGTAGGAGCTGGCTTGCCAGCGATAGCAATTTGACAGTCAGCATCTATGCTGACTGATCCTCCGCCATCGCTGGCAAGCCAGCTCCTACAGTGTTTGTGGTGGTTTTGAAGACAAAATCCCCCCACATCCCCCTCCAGTTATCACACAGTCAGAAATGGGCATTTTTTTTGCCGTCCATGGCGGGCATACTAGGCCGTCCCTTTCCCTGGTGTCGCCCGCCTCTATGCTTCGCGTCCTGATAGCCCTTGCTCTGACTTGCCTGCTCCAACCGGCCTTCGCTGACGAGCGCACGCAAACCCAACAACAGTTGGACGCCACGCGTCAGGACATTGCCGAGCTGAAGAAACTGCTGGGCAAGTTACAGGAAGAAAAATCCGGTGTGCAAAAAGACCTCAAGGGCACCGAGACCGAAATGGGCAAGCTCGAGAAGCAGGTCGACGCCCTGCAAAAAGAGCTGAAGAAAAGTGAATCCGAGCTGCAGCGGCTCGATGCGGAGAAAAAAAAACTCCAGAGCGCGCGCACTGAACAACAGCGACTGATCGCCATCCAGGCCCGTGCGGCCTACCAGAACGGCCGTCAGGAATACCTCAAGCTGCTGCTCAACCAGCAGAATCCCGAGAAGTTCGCCCGCACCCTCACCTATTACGATTACCTGAGCCAGGCCCGCATGGAGCAGTTGAAGAACTTCAACGAAACCCTGCGCCAACTGGCCAATGTCGAAAAAGACATCGCCATGCAGCAAGCGCAGTTGCTGGTACAGAAAAGCAGCCTGGACACCCAGCGCGAAGAACTCGACAAAGTCCGCCAGGAGCGCCAGCAAGTCCTGGCCAAGCTCAATGCAGACGTGAAGGCCCGCGACCAGAAACTGGCAGCCCGCGAGCAGGATCAGGCAGACCTGTCTAAAGTCCTTAAAACCATTGAAGAAACCTTGGCTCGCCAGGCCCGTGAGGCAGAAGAAGCGCGACAAAAAGCGCTGATTGCCCAGCAGGAAGCCGAAAAAAAGCGTTTACGTGAGGCCCAGGCTCAAGCAGATGAGACTGACGCCCCACGCAAACCGGTTAAATCATCACCTGGCGCATTGGTTTCAAGCTCCGGCGAAACCTTCGGCGGTGCATTTGCGTCAACTCGCGGCAAACTTCCCTGGCCTGTCGATGGTCGACTGGTGGCACGCTTCGGTGAAAGCCGTGGCGACGATGCCCGGACCAAGTGGGACGGCGTGATGATCGGCGCTTCAGCCGGCAGCACCGTGCATGCGGTGCATGGCGGGCGCGTGGTGTTCGCCGACTGGTTGCGCGGCGCCGGGCTGCTGGTGATTCTCGACCACGGCAACGGTTTTTTGAGTCTTTATGGTCACAACCAGACACTGCTCAAGTCTGCGGGTGACGTGGTAAAAGCCGGTGAATCGATTTCCACTGTCGGTAGCAGTGGCGGACAAGACACACCGGCGTTGTATTTTGCGATTCGTCAGCAGGGTCACCCGAGTGACCCGGCACAATGGTGTCGCGCGCAAGGATAAGCGCGCCATCCAATTCAGGAGTTAGTTCGACATGCTGCATTTGTCCCGCCTTACCTCGCTGGCCCTGACGATCGCCCTGGTGATCGGCGCGCCTCTGGCGTTTGCCGCTCAACCGGCCCCGGCGGTCGCGCCTGCGGGCACTGCTGCGACCACCAAGGCGCCATTGCCGCTGGAAGAGTTGCGCACCTTTGCCGAGGTCATGGATCGGATCAAAGCCGCTTATGTCGAACCGGTAGACGACAAGACCCTGCTGGAAAACGCGATCAAGGGCATGCTCAGCAACCTTGACCCGCACTCCGCCTACCTGGGGCCTGAAGACTTCGCTGAGCTGCAGGAAAGCACCAGCGGCGAGTTCGGCGGCCTGGGCATTGAAGTCGGTGCCGAAGACGGGTTCATCAAAGTAGTGTCGCCCATCGACGACACTCCGGCCTCCAAGGCAGGCATCCAGGCCGGCGACTTCATCGTCAAGATCAACGGCCAGCCGACCCGCGGCCAGAGCATGACCGAAGCCGTGGACAAGATGCGTGGAAAGATCGGCGAGAAAATCACCCTGACCCTGGTACGCGACGGCGGCACGCCGTTCGACGTGACCCTGGCCCGCGCCATCATCCAAGTGAAGAGCGTGAAGAGCCAGTTGCTGGAGTCCGGCTACGGCTACATCCGCATCACCCAGTTCCAGGTCAAGACCGGCGAAGAGGTCTCCAAGGCCCTGGCCAAGCTGCGCAAGGACAACGGCAAGAAGCTCAAGGGCATCATTCTCGACCTGCGCAACAACCCGGGCGGCGTGCTGCAATCGGCGGTTGAAGTGGTTGACCACTTCATCACCAAGGGCCTGATCGTTTACACCAAAGGCCGGATCGCCAACTCCGAGCTGCGCTTCAACGCCACGGGCAAGGACGAAAGCGAAGCCGTGCCAATGGTTACGCTGATCAACGGCGGCAGCGCCTCGGCGTCGGAAATCGTCGCCGGCGCTCTGCAGGATCAGAAGCGTGCAGTGATCATGGGCACGCCAAGTTTCGGAAAAGGCTCGGTGCAAACCGTGCTGCCGCTGAACAATGATCGCGCCCTGAAAATCACCACGGCGCTGTACTACACGCCGAATGGTCGCTCGATCCAGGCCCAGGGCATCGTGCCGGACATCGAAGTACGCAAGGCCAAGATCACCAGCGAGCAAGACAGCGAGTACTTCAAGGAAGCTGATCTGCAAGGTCACCTGGGCAATGGCAACGGCGGCGCCGACAAGCCAAGCAGCTCCGGCGGCAAAGCCAAGCCGATGCCACAGGACGACGATTACCAGCTGGCCCAGGCCCTGAGCTTGCTCAAAGGGCTGAGCATCACGTCCGGCCGCTGAGATGTTTCTGCGGTTAGCCCTGGCTCTGATGTGCTGTCTGGCGGGCGTGGTTCACGCCACCCCCGTCGCAGCAGCGCCGCAAAAGGCTTATATAAGCTTGATCATCGATGACCTGGGGCAGAGCCTGCCCCGGGATCGCCGCGTGCTGGCCCTGCCCGGCCCGGTAACTACGGCGATCATGCCCGACACACCCCACGCCACCGAATTCGCCCGCGAAGCCCATCGCGCTGGCAAAATCGTCATCCTGCATATGCCCATGGACCCGGCCACCGGGCCGTTTGCCTGGCATCCCGAGCTTCCCATCGAAGAACTTGAGAAACGCCTGAACGCGGCGTTCAAAAGGGTCCCCTACACCGCCGGCATAAACAACCACATGGGCAGCCGCATGACCGCGCAACCCGCCGCCATGGCCTGGTTGATGGCGGACTTGCAGCGTCGTCATAAGTTTTTCGTCGACAGCCGCACCAGTGCGCAAACCGTGGCGGCGCAGCAGGCACAGAAGATTGATCTGGCGAGCGTGTCGCGAGATGTGTTCCTCGATGATGAGCGCACTGAAGCGGCGATCTTCACTCAGCTGCAGACAGCCATCAGCCTGGCGCACAAACAGGGTTCGGCGGTGATGATCGGGCATCCATACCCGCAGACGCTGGCGGTACTGGAGCGTGAGCTGCCGAAGCTGAAGGCTCAAGGGATTGAGTGGATCGACATCAAGCAGATGATCAGCGTGCGCAGCAATCGGGCGACGGCGGCGCATGGCAAGGATGGGGTTTACCGATAAAAAACCTGTGGGAGCGATCTTGCTCACTCCCACAGAGGTTTTGTGCCGCTGCGGGGGTTAGAGATACTTCGCCATGATGTCGTCCACCACGCCTTCCTTGCGCAGCTGATCCAGCGCCGCCTGCAGCTTGGCAACCGTTTCGTCCGGTACATCCTTGTTCAACGCCAGGTACAGCTCGGCGCTGTTGAAGCGCAATACAGTCTTGAGCCCGCTCACGCCTTCCTGACGCGCCAGGTAGCGCCCGGCGGGATCGCCAGTGGCCCACAGATCAATCTGGCCGCTGACCAGCTTCTTCGCATTGTCCTGATCGCGCAGGACCAATACCGGCTTCAAACCTTGCTTGGTCAGGGTCATGGCAATGGCGTCGCCCTTGTACGCACCGATCTTGTACTTGCGCGCGTCATCCAGATTTTCGAGGGTGATTTTGCTGTCAGCCTTGGCCAGCATGATCCAGTCGTCCGGACCGATCGGCCCGACCCACTTGAAGAGTCTCTCGCGGTCGGGCAACCGCGCCATCACGAAGGCACCGTAACCGGGGTTTTCCAGGGCGAGTTTGTACACTCGCTCCCAAGGAAAGCGCAGGGTCAGGCTATAGGTGATGTCGGCACGCTTGAATATTTCGCGGACGATGTCCGTGGCGATGCCATCGATGTTCTCGCCCTGGGCGAAGTTCTTGCCGTTCTTCGCCATGTTATACGGAGGGAAGTTTTCCGTCAGCAACACCACATCGGTGTCGGGCCTGTCTGCGGCGTGCGCCGCACTGACGAACAACAGAGAAGCGCTGGCGAGGGCAAAAAGAAGACGTTTAAACATGTCTGGCTACCGAAATCCATGGCGTGCCCAAGAGTGCCTTGAGCTCGCCATGATGTCTACTGGCCTGCATCGGTTTGTTTAGCGCATCACGATTCCGCGATGGGCCATGTAGGCCTTGGCTTCCTGCACGGTGTATTCGCCGAAGTGGAAAATACTCGCCGCCAGCACTGCGCTGGCGTGACCTTCGAGGATGCCGTCGGCCAGATGCTGCAGGTTGCCGACACCGCCGGACGCGATCACCGGAATGCCCAGCGCATCGCTGATGGCGCGGGTCACGCCCAGGTCGAAGCCGTTTTTCATGCCGTCCTGGTCCATGCTGGTCAGGAGGATTTCACCGGCACCGAGGCCTTCCATTTTCTTCGCCCACTCGACCGCGTCGAGGCCGGTCGGTTTGCGACCGCCGTGGGTGAAGATTTCCCAGCGCGGGGTTTCGCCCGGACCGGAAACTTTCTTTGCATCGATGGCAACAACGATGCACTGCGAGCCGAAATGCTGCGCGGCTTCGCCGACGAACTCCGGGTTGAACACCGCTGCGGTGTTGATCGACACCTTGTCCGCGCCGGCATTGAGCAGGTTGCGGATGTCTTGCACGGTGCGTACGCCACCGCCCACGGTCAGCGGGATGAATACCTGGCTGGCCATGCGCTCGACGGTATGCAGCGTGGTATCGCGACCGTCGACGCTGGCGGTGATGTCGAGAAAGGTAATTTCGTCGGCACCCTGCTCGTCATAACGACGGGCAATTTCCACCGGGTCACCGGCGTCGCGGATGTTTTCGAATTTCACACCCTTGACCACCCGGCCGTTGTCCACGTCCAGGCAAGGGATGATGCGTTTGGCCAGCGCCATGGTCAGTCCTCAGCCTTTGTACGAATCGCAGAAAGCTTGCGCTTCAGCGACGTCGAGGGTGCCTTCGTAGATCGCCCGGCCTGTGATCGCACCGATGATGCCTGGCGCCTTGGCGTCGAGCAGGGTCTTGATGTCACCCAGATTGTGGATGCCACCGGAAGCGATCACCGGGATCGATGTGGCAGCGGCCAGCGCAGCGGTGAACGGCACATTGCAGCCCTGCATCATGCCGTCTTTGGCGATGTCGGTATAAACAATGGCGGATACGCCGTCGGCTTCAAATTGTTTGGCCAGGTCGATCACCTGGATGGTGCTGATTTCAGCCCAGCCGTCGGTGGCGACGAAACCGTCCTTGGCATCAAGACCGACGATCACTTTGCCCGGGAAAGCACGGCAGGCTTCGGCGACGAAGGCCGGATCTTTCACGGCTTTGGTGCCGATGATCACGTAGCTCACGCCAGCCTTGACGTAGTGCTCGATGGTTTCCAGGGAACGGATACCGCCGCCGATCTGGATCGGCAGGTTCGGGTAGCGCTTGGCGATCGCGGTGACCACTTCGCCGTTGACCGGCTGGCCTTCGAACGCGCCGTTCAAGTCGACCAGATGCAGACGACGGCAACCGCCCTCCACCCACTTGGCAGCCATGCTCACCGGGTCATCGGAGAACACTGTGGAATCTTCCATGCGGCCCTGGCGCAGACGAACACAGGCACCGTCTTTAAGATCGATAGCGGGAATAATCAGCATCTGGCAAACCTTCAAATTCGAATGTTCAGCTTTGCTCGAAAATCAGTTTTTCTCGAGCGCCCACAGGTCGCTTTCGATGCTTTCGAACCTCTCTTTGAGGTGCGTCTGCACATCGAAAATCGCCCTGTTGTAATAGTGCGGAGCAATTTCACGGGTAAACAGCTCAAGAATCTCAGCCGCCTCGAACGAACCGAGGTCGAGTTCAAAGCGGTCTTCCATGAAACGCTTGATCTTGCTGTTGGCCTCGTTCTCCTGCTCGGGAGTGAGGGTCAGGATCGGCGGTCTGGATTTCTTGACGGCCATTTACCAGCGACCGTCCCACGCAGCGAAGTTCTGCAGCAATTGCAGGCCATGGGTATGGCTTTTCTCCGGGTGGAACTGCACGGCGAAACGCGAGCCATCGGCCAGCGCTGCGGCGAAATCGACACCGTAGTGACCGCCACCCACCACCTGACGCGCGTTGGCGGCGGCGATGTAGTAGCTGTGCACGAAGTAGAAACGCGCCATGTCCGGAATGTCGTGCCACAGCGGGTGACTGACCTTCTGCTTCACTTCGTTCCAGCCCATGTGCGGCACTTTCAGGTGTTCGCCGTCTTCATGCAGGTCTTTGCCGAAGAACTTCACCGCGCCCGGGAACAGGCCGATGCAATCGACACCGTCGTTCTCTTCGCTGGTGTCGAGCAAGGCTTGCATGCCGACACAGATGCCAAGGAACGGACGGTCCTGACTGACTTCACGCACCAGCGTATCGAAACCGAGGCGACGGATCTCCGCCATGCAATCGCGAATCGCGCCAACGCCAGGGAAAACCACCCGGTCGGCTTCGCGAATTACGTTGGCATCGCTGGTGATCAACACCTTGCCGGCACCGACGTGCTCGAGGGCCTTGGCCACCGAGTGCAGGTTGCCCATGCCGTAATCGATTACCGCGACTGTCTGCATTACAAAACGCCCTTGGTCGAAGGCATTTGCCCGGCCATGCGGTCATCGAGCTCAACGGCCATGCGCAGGGCGCGGCCGAAAGCCTTGAACACGGTTTCGATCTGGTGGTGGGTGTTGTGCCCGCGCAGGTTGTCGATGTGCAGGGTGACGTTGGCGTGGTTGACGAAGCCCTGGAAGAACTCCTGGAACAGATCAACGTCGAAGCCGCCGACGGTGGCGCGGGTGTACGGAACGTGCATCTGCAGGCCTGGACGGCCAGAGAAGTCGATCACGACGCGCGACAGAGCTTCATCGAGCGGCACGTAGGCGTGGCCGTAGCGGCGGATGCCTTTCTTGTCGCCGATGGCTTTGGTGAAAGCCTGGCCGAGAGTGATACCGACGTCTTCCACGGTGTGGTGGTCATCGATATGCAGGTCGCCCTTGCTGACAATATCCAGGTCGATCAGCCCGTGACGGGCGATCTGGTCCAGCATGTGCTCAAGAAAAGGAACACCGATATCGAATCGGGCCTTTCCGGTGCCATCAAGGTTGATCGAGGCTTTGATCTGGGTTTCCAGAGTGTCGCGCTCGACAGACGCCATACGTTCGGCCATCACCAGCTCCGCAAAATCATTGGGCGAAAAAGGCAACCATTATAGGGGCGCGGGCGCGAAACAGAAACACGGGAGGTGATATCGCTGACGGACAGAAACCCGTGCTGTCGAGGCTGTACATGTCAGTACAAGTCGGCGCTCATTGCGAACGCACGGCTTTTAACCCCGTAGGAGCCGGCTTGCTGGCGATCCAGACGCCGCGGTTTTGCAAGCATACCGCGTGATCGTTCATCGCCAGCAAGCCGGCTCCTCCAGGAGGTCGGTGTTAGTGAAACAGTACTGCCGTCTTCTGCAGAGTCACCCACACACCCCACGCCAACGGAATACCCACCGCCAGCCAGGCAGCAATCGCCAGAGGCTTGGAGCCCGGCGCAGCTTTCCACTCCAGCGAAGTGCTGGCGTCAGCGCCTTTGTCGTGGCCCAGCGCCTGTTCGGCAGCCAGTTCAGCGTCGGTCATGAAGTACTTGTCAGCCACCGGACGCACCAGCAGGTTGCAGATGAAACCCAGCACCAGCAGGCCGGCGAGGATGTACAAGGTGATGTCGTACGCTGCCGCACGCTCAACGCCGATGCTCAGCTGATACTCACGCAGGTAGTTCACCAGTACCGGACCCAACACACCCGCCGCAGCCCATGCGGTCAGCAGACGACCGTGGATCGCGCCGACCATTTGCGTACCGAACAGGTCCGCGAGATACGCAGGAACGGTGGCAAAACCGCCGCCGTACATCGACAGGATGATGCAGAACGCAGCCACGAACAGGGCGACGTTGCCCAGGTGACCCAGGTTCGGAATCAATGCGTACAGCGCAAAGCCCAGGGCGAAGAACACGAAGTAGGTGTTTTTGCGACCCAGGTAGTCCGAGAACGATGCCCAGAAGAACCGGCCACCGATGTTGAACAGGCTCAGCAGGCCGGTGAAACCGGCGGCGATCGCTGCGATCGAGGCCAGTTGCCCCGCATCCAGCTGACCGAACGGCAGGTCATTGCCCAGCAATTTGCCGCCGAACACTTCCTGCAACAGCGGCGAAGCCATGCCCAGGATGCCGATACCGGCCGAAACGTTCAGGCACAGCACCAGCCACACCAGACGGAATTGCGGGGTTTTCCAGGCCACGTTCACATGCACGTGACGGTTGGTGATCATCGCGTTCGAGGCTTTTTTCGCCGGAGCGGTCCAGCCTTCAGGCTTCCAGCCGGTCGGCGGAACGCGGTAAGACAGTGCGCCACCGATCATGAACACGAAGTAGATCGCGGCCATTGCCACGAAGCTCTGCCATACGCCAACGCCTTCTGGCGAACCGAAGTGGCTCATCAGGGCAGTCGCCAACGGTGCACCGACCATCGCACCGCCGCCGAAGCCCATGATCGCCATGCCGGTCGCCATGCCGCGCTTGTCCGGGAACCACTTGATCAGGGTCGACACCGGCGAGATGTAACCCAGGCCCAGGCCGATACCGCCGATGACCCCGGAGCCGATCCACATCAGCCAGATCTGGTGCGTGTAGATGCCCAGTGCCGAAATCAGCAGACCGCCACACCAGCACAGTGCCGATACAACACCGGCCTTGCGTGGTCCGGCATGTTCCAGCCAGCCGCCCCAGATGGCTGCCGAGCAACCCAGGAAGATGAAGAACAGGGTGTAGATCCAGCCGAGCATCGAGATCGGCCAGTCGCATTGCGAAGAAAAGACTTGAGCGATGAAGCTCATGTCTGGAGCGCAGGCCATCGGTTTGGTGATGCCCAGCGCCTTGGACAGTGGCAACCAGAACACCGAGAAGCCGTAGGCCATGCCGATGCACAGGTGGATGGCCAGAGCGGCCGGTGGTACCAGCCAACGGTTGAATCCGGGCTTGGCGATGATGCGTTCCTTGGACAGGAACGCGGGCTGGTCGGCATAGCCGTCCGCCGCGATACTCGTGGTCATTGTGTATCCCCCAATTATTAGAATGGTTCGTCAGCCGCTCTTCACCCCCAGCCTTTATGCGCACGCATGACTGTTTTTTTAGGTGAAGCTCCATTTTGGTGCGGCATCAAGTCGCAGAAGGACCGACGAACGGGCGAAGGTTACCATTTGCACGTGACAGAAAAACCAAAGTGATATCAGTTTTTGTACGTTATCCGATCTCTGACACGCATAAACCACCCCACCGATCATCGCCGGGCTGCGAAATGAACATGCCACTCGATACCCTGTCCGAGTGATCGCTGACCGGTCGTCTCTCTCGGAGCGCTATACTCCCCGGCTAAATTTTGAATTCGACTAACTACAAGGACTCGCCCATGAAAGCGTTCGGCAAAATCCTGGGTCTGGTACTTCTCGGGCTGTTGCTGATCATTGTGGCGCTGGGCTTTGCCCTGACCCACCTCTTCGATCCCAACGACTACAAAGACGAGATTCGCCAGATTGCCCGCGACAAGGCCCACATCGAGCTGACGCTCAATGGCGATATCGGCTGGAGCCTGTTCCCATGGCTGGGCCTGGAACTGCACGACGCCGGTGTCGCGACCCTGGCCAAGCCTACCGAGCCGTTTGCCGACCTGCAGATGCTTGGCCTGTCGGTCCGCGTACTGCCGCTGCTGCGCCGCGAAGTGCAGATGAGCGACGTGCGCGTTGAAGGCCTCAACCTGCGCCTGACCCGCGACAAGGATGGTCACGGCAATTGGGAAGACATCGGCAAAGTGGCGAAACCGGCGACCCCGGACTCCCCGCCGGCAACCCCTGGCGAAGCCGAGACGCAAACCGCCACCCAGGTAGAAAAACCGGCCCAGCCGATTCGCCTGGACATCGACAGCCTGACCGTCAACAACGCCCGCGTCGAATACAACGACGAAAAAACCGGCAAGCAATTCAGCGCCGAAAGCATCCAGCTGAGCACCGGCCCGGTGCATGACTCCACCAACATTCCGGTCAAACTCACCGCATTCCTCGGAACCAACCAGCCGGTTTTGCGGGTGCGCACCGAACTCAACGGCGAGCTGCGTTTCGAGCGCGCCTTGCAGCGCTACAAACTCGAAGACATGAAGCTGTCCGGTGAGGTCGCTGGTGATCCGCTGCAAGGCAAGACCATGACCTTCGCCGCCCAGGGCCAGTTGCTGCTGGACCGGGCCGCCAACGTTGCCGAGTGGACCGGCATCAAGATCTCCGCCAATCAGCTGCGTGCACTGGGAGAGTTGAAGGTCAACGATCTCGACAAGACCCCGCAGGTCAGCGGCGGCCTGTCGATCGCCCAGTTCGACCTGGCAAAATTCGTCGACAGCATCGGCCAGAAACTCCCCGTCATGGCCGAGGGCAGCCTGAGCAAAGTGGAACTGGCAACCCGTCTCGCGGGCACGCCCTCCAGCCTCACGCTTGACGACATCAACCTCAAACTCGACGACAGCACCTTCAGCGGCCGCATCGCTGTCGAGGACTTCGCCAAGCAATCGCTGCGCGCCACCCTCAAGGCCGACACCTTCAACGTCGACCGCTACCTGGCGCCGAAGTCGGCCGAAGCCAACAGCGCCAAGCAAGTGCGTCAGGCCGAAGTCGCCAGTACCGAAGCCGATGCAATGGCGGGCGCCGGCAGCACACCGCTGCCGCAATCGCCGACCAAAGAGGCCTGGAGCAGCGAGCGTCTGCTGCCCGTAGAACGCCTGAGCAAACTGGATGTGGACGCCGACCTGACCTTCGGCCAGTTGACCCTGGAAAAACTGCCGATCCGCAACGCGGTACTCAAGGCCAACGGCCAGGGGGGCCTGCTGACACTGACAAGCCTGCGCGGCGATCTGTACGAAGGTAACTTCGACGCCAAGGGCACCCTCGATGTGCGCCAGCAGGCGCCTGTGCTGAACATGCAGACGCAGATCAGCCGCGTACCGGTGGAAAAAATCCTCGAAAGCCAGGGTAAAGAACCACCGGTCAAAGGTCTGGTCACGCTCAACAGCACCCTGACCGGCACCGGCAACAGCCAGAAAGCGCTGATCGAAACCCTCAACGGCAACGCCAGTTTCGTCATCAACAACGGCGTATTGCTCAATGCCAACCTCGAGCAGCAACTGTGCAAAGGCATCGCCACGCTCAATCGCAAAACCCTCAGCGGCGAGCCGCGGGGCAAGGACACACCGTTCCAGGAGCTCAAGGGCAACCTCAATTTCCGTAACGGCGTGGCCAGCAACCCGGACCTGAAAGTGCGCATCCCGGGCATGACCGTCAACGGTGACGGTGATGTCGATCTGCGGGTGCTGGGCATGGATTACCGCGTGGGCATCGTTGTCGAAGGCGACACCAGCGCCATGCCGGACCCGGCCTGTCAGGTGGGCGAGAAATTCGTCGGCATCGAGTGGCCGCTGCGTTGCCGTGGCCCGCTGGAGCTGGGCGCCAAGGCTTGCCGACTCGACAACGAACGCATGGGCCAGGTCGCGAGCAAACTGGCGGGCGAACGCATCAGCGAAAAAATCGACGAGAAGCTGGGCGACAAAGTCAGCCCGGAACTCAAAGACGCGCTCAAGGGGCTGTTCAAGCGATGAGAGCCGAGCAGTTTTCAACGGCGGTGCTGGAATGGTTCGACCGCCATGGCCGGCATGATTTGCCCTGGCAACAGGACATCAACCCGTATCGGGTGTGGGTCTCGGAAATCATGCTGCAGCAGACTCAGGTCAGCACTGTGCTCAATTACTTCGACCGGTTCATGGCTTCGCTGCCGACGGTCGAAGCCTTGGCCACTGCGCCGGAAGACGAAGTGCTGCACCTGTGGACCGGCCTGGGTTACTACACCCGCGCGCGCAATCTGCAGAAGACCGCGAAGATCGTCGTCGAGCAGTACGGCGGCGAATTTCCCCGGGATGTGGAAAAGCTCACTGACCTGCCGGGCATCGGCCTGTCCACCGCCGGCGCGATCGCCAGCATCAGCATGGGCCTGCGCGCGCCGATTCTCGACGGCAACGTCAAACGCGTGCTGGCGCGCTTTACCGCGCAAGAGGGCTACCCCGGCGAGCCGAAGGTCGCCAAACAGCTCTGGGCGAACGCTGAGCGCTTTACGCCCCATGATCGGGTCAACGCGTACACCCAGGCGATGATGGACCTGGGCGCGACGCTCTGCACCCGCAGTAAACCCAGCTGCCTGCTGTGTCCGCTGGAGAAAGGTTGCGAAGCGCACATGCTCGGCCTGGAAACACGCTACCCGATTCCCAAGCCGCGCAAAGCCATCCCGCAGAAACGCACGCTGATGCCGATGCTCGCCAACGGCGAAGGTGCGATCCTGCTTTACCGTCGCCCTTCCACGGGCTTGTGGGGCGGTTTATGGAGCCTGCCGGAACTCGACGACCTCGATGACCTGCAACACCTGGCTTCGCAACACTCGCTGGAACTGGGCACGCAGCAATCGCTGCCGAGCCTGGTGCACACTTTCAGCCATTTCCAATTGTCCATCGAACCCTGGCTGGTCCAAGTCCAGGAAGCCGGCCATCACGTGGCCGAGGCCGACTGGCTCTGGTATAACCTCGCCACCCCGCCGCGCCTGGGCCTTGCCGCCCCGGTCAAAACCTTGCTCGAACGCGCGGCCGCCGTATTGAACGCAGGAGAGTCGTCATGACCCGCACCATCATGTGCCGCAAGTACCAAGAAGAATTGCCAGGCCTGGAGCGCGCTCCGTTCCCGGGCGCCAAAGGCCAGGACATTTTTGACCACGTCTCGGCAAAGGCCTGGGCTGACTGGCAAAAACACCAGACCCTGCTGATCAACGAAAAACGCCTGAACATGATGAACGCCGAAGATCGCAAATATCTTCAGGGCGAGATGGATAAGTTCTTTTCCGGCGAGGAATACGCCAAGGCCGAAGGCTACGTGCCGCCGTCGGAGTAACCCCGCTAAATCGGGGGTTGGATCGTAAGCGACGGTAATAATTAAAATTTTTTTGAAAACTTGCTTGACGACCCCCTGAAAAACCAGTTTAATGCGCCCCGTTGCCCAGATAGCTCAGTCGGTAGAGCAGGGGATTGAAAATCCCCGTGTCGGCGGTTCGATTCCGTCTCTGGGCACCAAATACCGAAAACCCTGAATCGCAAGATTCAGGGTTTTTTTATGCCTGCGATTTAATGAAGCCCGTTCCAGAACATCGAAACGCCAGGCGACACCTTCAATCCCCCGCCCCCCCTCTTGGCAGTCTCTCAAACCTGTCGGAACGCTCCGCCTGCGTTAACGGAAATGGCTGGAGGAGCTGCCGCATCGCCGGAGAGACAATCGGTATTTTCTTCCCCCGCTGTCATCACAGACGACCCGTTGCGACTTCAGGGCTGAAGCAGGTGACAACCTCAGTCAATTGGCAGGTTTTGTATCAGTCTTGGTTTGAGTACGAAACGTACTACGAGAATCACTCCTCGGATCTGACTTGATATACGCCCGGTCCTGCGAGAAAAACCGGTATTTCTTGCCGGCTTCTCAGCGTCGGCCGGCATCGCTGGCCCAGGCCTTTTGCGATTCTCTTCTGCGTGTTCAACGCGACGCGGAAGACTTCATGAGCGCTCTCAAACCCGGCGACACCCCAGACCCACAACTCGCTTCACTACTTGGCAATCTTGGCGCATTGATCCGCCAGGCACGTCAAAAAGTGTTGCGTGCGGTCGACACCATTCAAGTGCAAACCTGCTGGCAGATCGGTCGGCATATTGTCGAGTTCGAGCAGGGAGGGGCTCGGCGGGCGGGTTACGGAAAACAATTGCTGTCGACCCTGGCAGAGGTGCTGACAGCGGAGTTTGGCAAGGGCTTTGACGCCTCCAACCTTCGCTACATGCGCCTGTTCTATCAAGCGTTCCCAATTCGTGACGCACTGCGTCACGAATTGAGCTGGACCCACTACCGCCGTCTGCTTCGGGTCGACAACGACAGTGCTCGTCTCTGGTACATGAACGAATCAGCTACCCAAAACTGGTCAAGCCGCGCGCTGGAACGCCAGATCAACACGCTCTACTACGAGCGCCTGCTGGCAAGCCGCGATCGCGGCAGCGTCAAGCAGGAGGCCGCTACCAACATTCAGAACATGAAAGCCAGCCCTCGGGATTTCATCCGCGATCCGGTGGTGCTGGAGTTTCTTGGCTTGCCCAACGCGGGCAGACTTCAAGAAAGCAAAATAGAGCAGGCGCTGATCGAGCAGCTTCAGGGCTTCCTGCTCGAACTGGGCAAAGGATTTGCCTTCATCGCGCGTCAACAGCGCATCAGCACTGACAGCAAGGACTTCTACATCGATCTGGTGTTCTACAACTACCTGCTCAAGTGCTTCGTCATCTTCGATATCAAGCGCGGTGAACTGACCCATCAGGATGTGGGGCAAATGGACATGTACGTGCGAATGTACGACGACTTAAAGCGCGCAGATGAAGACGGCCCCACCGTTGGCATCATTCTCTGCGCACAGAAAGATGAGTCCGTGGTGCGCTACTCGGTGCTGGAGGGCAACGAACAATTGTTTGCCAGCAAATATCAGTTGGTACTGCCGAGCGAGGAAGAGTTGCGCGCGGAACTGGATCGAGAGCGGGCAGCTCTGGAAGAGCGGCTCGGGCAAAAACCGTGATGATGTCCGGTGGATTGTTCATCGGCTGCGTGAAGACTATCGTTGGCAACTACCCGCAAAGGTCTGGCGCCGATGAATTGGCAGGAAACACCACCACTTGCTCCCACTCAAATCGAGCTTCCGTTAACGAGTGATGCGCTTGCCGAGCCCTTCAGGCAACCCGCTGCCGATGGCTTCATCCTGGGTGGATTCGCCTGGCGGCATGCGGCTGCGGACTCCACTCGCCCGGTCGTCATCATCAATGCCGCGACCTCGGTCCGCTGCCGACACTACTCGCGTTTCGCCGATTACCTGTTCGCTCACGGCTTCGATGTCATGACCTACGATTACCGAGGGATCGGCGAATCACGTCCGGCGTCGATCAAAGGGTTACAAGCCTCGTGGACCGACTGGGGCGCACTGGATTTCGAGGCGATGCTCCAGCGTGCGCAGCAGGAGTTTCCCGATCAGCCCATTGATGTGGTCGGCCACAGCTTTGGCGGCTGTGCAGCGGGCCTGGGAGCCTCTGGACAACTCATCCGGCGCCTGGTGACGGTCGGCGCGCAATTCGCTTACTGGCGCGACTACGCACCCGCCCATCGCTGGCGCATGTTTGGCAAGTGGCACGTGGTGATGCCTTTGGTGACAAAGATCTGTGGTTACTTTCCCGGCAAACGCCTTGGCTGGCTGGAAGACACGCCCGCCGGTGTGGTCCGCGACTGGAGCACGCCCACCGCCCGCTACGAAACGCGTCCCAGCGGTCGGATAATCAACGGTCACCTGCCCTTCGCCAGCGTGACCGCGAATACCCTGGCGATCAGCATCAGCGACGATCCCTACGGCACTATTGCGGCCATCGAACGCCTGCTCGCCTACTTCACCGGCAGCACCAGGACACACCTGCGCATCACGCCCGAAGACATCGGCGAAACAGAAGTTGGACATTTCGCCTTTTTTCGCAGCGCATACCAAGCCACACTATGGCCCATTGCATTGTCCTGGCTGCAAAACGGCGAGCTGCCCCCTGACACACCCGGGCGGGCAGTACCGCGTAGCCACCCCAATTAACGCATAACGGAACAACATCCATGGCCTCCGCCAACAAGCAGCAAAAACGCGCCTCCCGCGCCAAGGCCAAGGCCAAGCAGAACCGCACCCAACGCGCTGCCGCGCCGGTCGAACTCGACCCCAATGATGACCGCATCGACTTCGAGTCGGTCGACCTGACCGAACTGTTCAAGAAAATGATCGACGCCGAGAAAACCAGCCAGCAAGCCATGTGCACGGCTTTCCTCGAGGACCCGTTGCTGGAACTGGTCTACGAACAGGAGGGCGAAGAAGGCGCGATGGATTTCATCCTGGCGGCGCTGATCGAGTATCGCCAATGGTCCACAGAAACCGACGAAGCCGGCGCCTTGGCGTGGATTGAATCAGCGGCCTTCCAGGCCGACTACGTGGCAGCGTCCGACGCTATCGCCGCGCAAACCCAACAGAAACCGAACTGAGCTCCCATGGCCTCCCTGAACAAGCAACAGAAACGCGCCAAGCGTGCAAAAGCCAAAGCTAAACAAATCAATATCCACGGCCGCAAACCCGCCGCACTGGACGATGACCTGGGCGAAATCGGCGAGCCGATTCCGGAGTACACCTTGGCGATGTTCAGCAAAATGCGCGACGCGGAAGCCGTCAGCCGCAGCGAAATGCTCTCGGTCTTGCTGACCAACCTCGCCTTCATCATCGTCGACCATCCAGAACTGCTGGACATGGAAAACGCCGATGACGAAGGCATGGCCGCCACCCATCTGGCCGCCGACATGCTGATCGACTACCGCATGTGGGCCGACGGCATGGACCGCGAGACCGCCCAGGCATGGCTGAGCGAGCCGCAGTTCATTGCTGACTTCGGTGCTGCGCTGGATGTCTACCGTGAGTCGCAGGACGCGCCGGTGGAAAAAACCGAGTAAGGGTTACGACTCGAATAAAAACGGCCGCTTGTCATCACTGACAGCGGCCGTTTCTTGTTGCGTGATAAACCAGAGTATCCGACCCCCCACCCGATACGTATATCCCATTGACATATCCATAATAAAATCTACTCTTTGGACTTACCCCACCCGCATTAGCACAGGAGGCAATATGGAACAGACCACTCTTTTCATGAGCAATCGAAGCCAGGCTGTTCGCCTTCCCAAAGCTGTAGCAATGCCAAGCGACGTAAAACGGGTCAACGTAGTTGCCATCGGCCGGGCCCGCATCATTACCCCCGCAGACGAAACATGGGATAGCTGGTTCGACGGGGAAAGCGTATGTCCGGATTTCATGACTGATCGTGACCAACCCACCGATCAGGAGCGTGAGTCGTTTTGATGATCAAATTCATGCTCGATACCAACATCTGCATTTTCACCATAAAGAATAAACCGCAATTTGTAAGAGAAGCCTTCAACCGCCATGACGGACAGTTGTGCATCAGTGCTGTGACTCTAATGGAGTTGATCTACGGTGCCGAAAAGTCAGCAGCACCGGAAAAGAACCTTTCCGTGATCGAAGGCTTCGCGGCGCGCCTTGAAGTTTTGCCCTTCGACAATGAAGCCGCCGCGCATACCGGGATGATTCGATCCGAGCTGGCGAAGGCTGGAACCCCCATCGGCCCCTACGACCAAATGATTGCCGGGCACGCGCGCTCACGCGGGTTCATCGTAGTAACGAATAACCTGCGGGAATTTGAGCGGGTTCCAGGCTTACGTGTAGAAGACTGGGTACACCCCGGTTGAACCGAACGAAGTCACAAACAAAAACGGCCGCTTGTCATCCCTGACAGCGGCCGTTTTGCGTCATGCGGTACGGATCAGTTCAGTACCACCGCACCTGCTTTCTGCTGCTTGCGACGGCGAGCCACCAGCAAACCGGAAGCAACCACCAGGACACTGAGCAGGCCGGTCGCGAGGATTTCCACCCGGTGGGCGTCCTGGAACAACATGATGGTCAGGGCCGCGACGATGAAGACGATCACTGCGTAGGTCAGGCCCGGGAACAGCCACATGCTGAAGACGATCTTTTCGCCGCGAGCCATGCGCTGCTTGCGCATGCGCAGTTGCGAGATCGCGATCACCAGGTACACAAGCAGTGCAATGGCGCCGGAGCTGGCCAACAGGAACTCGAACACCGCCGCCGGGGCTACATAGTTGGCGAATGTGGCCAGGAATGCGGCACCCGTGGACAGCATAACCGCCCAGTAAGGCGTGCCACTTTTGTTGGTGCGCGTGGAAACGGCTGGCGCATCGCCGCGCTTGCCCAGGGAGAACAACATACGCGACGACGTGTAGAGCGCCGAGTTCAGGCAGCTGGTCACGGCGACCAGGACGACGATGTCGACGATCATTTTGGCGTTCGGGATGCCCATGCGCTCAAGAACGGTCTGGTAGGAACCGACGCTGGCCAGAATCGGATCGTTCCATGGCACCAGGGCCACAACGATGAAGATCGATACGAGGTAGAACAAGCCGATCCGCCAGATCACCGAATTGGTGGCCTTGGAGATTTGCTTGCCAGGGTCTTTCGATTCCGCGGCCGCGATGGTCACGATTTCGGTACCCATGAAAGAGAACATGGTGGTCAGAATGGCACCCAACACCGCGCCCATGCCATTTGGCAGGAAGCCCTGGGTGTCGAACAGATGGGAAACGCCGCTGACTTGGCTGCCTGGCAGGAAACCGAAGATCGCCATGACGCCCAGTACAATGAAACCGATGATCGCCAGGACTTTGATCAGGGCGAACCAGAATTCGAATTCACCGTAGTTCTTCACGCTGAACAGGTTGGTCACGGTCAGCAACATTGTGATGACCAGGGCGAAGGCCCAGATATCTACGCCAGGGAACCAGGCATGCAGGATGGTTGCGGCAGCGTTGGCTTCCAACGGGATGACCAGCACCCAGAACCACCAGTACAGCCAGCCGATGGTGAAACCGGCCCAGTGACCGATCGCTCGGTCGGCGTAGGTCGAAAACGAACCCGTGTCCGGCGAGGCAACAGCCATTTCACCGAGCATGCGCATCACCAGCACCACCAGCATGCCGGCGGCGGCGTAGGCCAGCAGCACGGCCGGGCCTGCAGCAGCGATAGCGTGACCCGAGCCAACGAACAGGCCGGCGCCGATAACACCGGCGATCGACAGCATGGTCACATGACGCGGTTTAAGCCCCTGTTCGAGGCCGTTAGAGCTTTGGGTACTGCTCATTGAAACTACCTTTGTAAAGGAAAAGCGAATGCGTGCAGCCCGTGAAGCCTCTCTCTTGTAAAAAGAAACAAACAGGGCGTTCCGGAATCTGCACGCAATAAATGCGCCAAAATGTTTCAAAACCTTCTGTAACGGGGGCTCATGTCCTGACCGGACAGTCATCGCAAGTCATTGAGATTAATGGCAATTCGCCAGAATGTTACCCTGCGCCCCACTTTAAGGACGATTCAAGGCACCAGAAACACACCCCAAAAATGCTCAGCGCACAATAAAAGTGCGTTTGGCCGGTTAGCGCTTCCCACCCCCCGCCAAAGCTGGCAACATCGCGCCCTTTTTGCGAAAGCCGCTGTGCTTTTTGCTTGTAATCCAGGTTCAAACGTCTGTTCGGTTGTTGATGGGGCGACAGTCTGCTGTGCCGATGCGACAACCTGCCACACGCCACCCGTTTACTGCCCGTAGTGCTGTTGGCTGCCTTTGAAACGCTATGCTAGCTTGGCCGCCTCGCCAGGAAGGCGACCAACAGCAGGAGCGAATACACAATGAGGAACGCACATGGCTGAGGCCACGCCCGCGCTTGAAATCCGTAACTTGCACAAACGCTACGGCTCGCTGGAGGTGCTCAAGGGCATTTCGCTGACCGCCCGCGACGGCGATGTGATCTCGATCCTGGGTTCTTCCGGCTCCGGCAAGTCCACGTTCCTGCGCTGCATCAACCTGCTGGAAAACCCGCATCAGGGACAAATCCTGGTGGCCGGCGAAGAACTCAAGCTCAAGGCCGCGAAGAACGGTGAACTGGTTGCCGCCGACAGCAAGCAGATCAACCGCCTGCGCAGCGAGATTGGTTTTGTGTTTCAAAACTTTAATCTATGGCCGCACATGAGCGTGCTCGACAACATCATCGAAGCCCCGCGTCGCGTACTCGGCCAGAGCAAGGCCGAAGCCATCGAAGTCGCCGAAGCCCTGCTGGCCAAGGTCGGCATCGCTGACAAGCGCCACGCCTATCCGGCCCAGCTATCCGGTGGGCAGCAACAACGCGCGGCCATCGCCCGCACCCTGGCCATGCAGCCCAAGGTCATCCTGTTCGACGAGCCGACCTCCGCGCTTGACCCGGAAATGGTCCAGGAAGTACTTAATGTCATCCGCGCACTGGCCGAAGAAGGCCGCACCATGTTGCTCGTGACCCACGAAATGGGCTTCGCCCGTCAGGTCTCCAGCGAAGTGGTGTTCCTCCACCAGGGCCTGGTAGAAGAGCAAGGATCGCCACAGCAGGTGTTTGAAAACCCGCTTTCGGCGCGCTGCAAACAATTCATGTCCAGCAACCGCTAACGGAGCTACCCACATGCAGAACTACAAAAAGGTCTTCCTGGCTGCCGCCGTCACCCTGGCGTTCAGCGCCGGTGCCATGGCCGAAACCCTGAAGATGGGCATCGAAGCGGCTTACCCGCCGTTCAATAACAAAGATGCCAGTGGCAACGTCGTCGGCTTCGACAAAGAGATCGGCGACGCCCTGTGCGCCAAGATGAAAGTCGAGTGCACCGTCGTCACCTCTGACTGGGACGGCATCATCCCGGCCCTCAACGCCAAGAAGTTCGACTTCCTGATCTCCTCGATGTCGATCACGGACGAGCGCAAGCAAGCGGTGGACTTCACCGACCCGTACTACTCCAACAAGCTGCAATTCATCGCGCCGAAAAGCGTCGACTTCAAAACCGACAAAGCTGCGCTGAAGGGCAAAGTGATCGGCGCACAGCGCGCGACCCTGGCCGGTACTTTCCTCGAAGACACTTATGGTGACGACATCACCATCAAGCTCTACGACACTCAGGAAAACGCCTACCTCGACCTGACTTCCGGTCGTCTGGACGGCATCCTCGCCGACAAATACGTCAACTATGAGTGGCTGAAAAGCGATGCCGGCAAATCCTATGAGTTCAAGGGTGACCCGGTAGAAGAAAGCGACAAGATCGGTATCGCCGTGCGTAAAAACGATCCAATCCGCGAGAAGCTAAACGTCGCGCTGAAAGAAATCGTTGCTGACGGCACTTACAAGAAGATCAACGACAAGTACTTCCCGTTCAGCATCTATTGATTCTGACCTGCCGGACCGACGCCGCCTCCTGACGGCGTCGGTCCCCGGCATTGCCTGCCGCGATTTGAAAAGAAATCCATGATTATCGACCTCTACGGATTCGGCCCGGCGCTCGCCGCTGGCGCGCTGATGACTGTGAAACTGGCTCTCTCGGCCCTGTGCCTGGGGCTGGTGCTCGGTCTGCTCGGCGCCTTGGCCAAGACTTCCCCGTACAAGCCGCTGCAATGGCTTGGCGGCACTTATTCGACGCTGGTTCGCGGCATCCCGGAATTGCTCTGGGTGCTGTTGATCTACTTCGGCACGGTCAATTTGATGCGTGCCCTGGGCGAGTTCTTCGGCAACCCCGATCTTGAACTCAACGCCTTCGCCGCTGGCGTGATCGCACTGGGCCTGTGCTTCGGCGCTTATGCCACGGAAGTGTTTCGTGGCGCGATCCTCGCCATTCCCAAGGGCCATCGTGAGGCCGGCGTAGCGTTGGGCCTGTCGAAATGGCGGATCTTCACCAAGTTGATCATGCCGCAGATGTGGCGCATCGCCCTGCCCGGCCTGGGCAACCTGTTCATGATCCTGATGAAAGACACCGCGCTGGTATCGGTGATCGGCCTGGAAGAAATCATGCGTCACGCGCAGATCGGCGTGACCGTCTCCAAACAACCGTTCACCTTCTATATGGTCGCCGCCTTCATGTACCTGGGCCTGACGGTTCTGGCGATGACCGGCATGCATTTCCTGGAAAAACGCGCCGCTCGCGGCTTCGCAAGGAGCACTCAATGAACTGGGAAGTCATCATCAAGTGGCTGCCAAAACTGGCCCAGGGCGCAACCCTGACCCTGGAGCTGGTGGCCATCGCAGTGATTGCCGGCCTGCTGCTGGCAATCCCGCTGGGCATCGCCCGTTCTTCGCGCTTGTGGTGGGTACGGGCGTTTCCCTACGGCTACATCTTCTTTTTCCGCGGCACACCGTTGCTGGTTCAACTGTTCCTGGTCTACTACGGCCTGGCGCAGTTCGACGCAATCCGCAACAGCTCAATGTGGCCTTACCTGCGCGATCCTTTCTGGTGCGCCACGGCGACCATGACCCTGCACACCGCGGCCTACATCGCCGAGATCCTGCGCGGCGCGATCCAGGCGATTCCACCGGGCGAGATCGAAGCCGCGCGAGCGCTGGGCATGTCCAAGACCAAGGCGCTGATCTACATCATCCTGCCACGCGCCGCGCGCATCGGCCTGCCGGCCTATAGCAACGAAGTGATCCTGATGCTCAAGGCCAGCGCCCTGGCGAGCACCGTGACCTTGCTGGAACTGACCGGCATGGCTCGCACCATCATTGCCCGGACCTACCTGCCAGTAGAAATCTTCTTCGCCGCCGGCATGTTCTATCTGGTGATGGCTTACGTGCTGGTGCGCGGCTTCAAGCTGCTAGAGCGCTGGCTGCGCGTCGATGCCTGCCAAGGCCGTTGATTCCCATGTACTGACGGGCGAGGCCCTGCTCGCCCGCTTCACGGCGCTGGATTCGTTTCTGACAGAAAATGAGGCGCTCTGGAAACCTCGACCGTTCACACATCTTCAGCTCCCGTGGGAAATGTCCCACCCGGAACTGGCTGCCTGGCTACGTCGGCGGTCACTGGAAGATGCGGAAAATGCACACAACCACCCCGCTCTACTGAACGCACCAGAGCCTTTTGCATCATTGGCAAAACTGTCCGTTGCATTGGCTGACGTGGATGAATTGCCCGCCCATGCACTGGCCAAGGCGGGCCATCGACTGAATGTCGACGTGCCGGGCCGCAAGTGGCAACAGATCGAAGCCTTCGCCAGCCGTTTGCAATTTGCCGATGCTCCCGGGCATTGGCTGGATTGGTGCGCGGGCAAAGGCCATCTGGGCCGCCGCTTGTTGCAAACCGGCCAACAGCTGACCTGCGTGGAATATGACCCGGCGCTGGTTGCCAGCGGCCAGGCCCTCAGCCAACGCCATCAACTGCATGCGTTACATGTTGAACAGGACGTGCTCGCTGCCACCGCAGCCTCGTTGCTAAAGGCTTCACACACGCCCGTCGCCCTCCACGCCTGCGGCGATCTGCATGTGCAACTCATGCGCCTGGCCAGTGCGGCAGGTTGCAAGCAACTCGCCCTCGCGCCTTGCTGCTACAACCGGATCAGTCTGACCCACTACGCGCCAATGTCCGCTGCCGCCCAAGGTTCCGGCCTGCAACTGTCGCTCGATGACCTGGCGCTGCCCATGAGCGAAACCGTCACCGCCGGCGCTCGCGTGCGACGTCAGCGCGACACGTCCATGGCCCGGCGCCTGGGATTCGATCTGCTGCAGCGGGACCTGCGTGGCATTGACGAATACCTGCCGACTCCGTCCTTGCCCAGTGCCTGGCTGGACAAATCGTTCGCCGATTACTGCCATCATTTGGCCGGACTCAAAGACTTATCCACAATCGCTGCGCAAGACTGGCCGGCACGCGAAAAAGCTGGCTGGCTGCGCCTGGCGCACGTGCGCAACCTGGAGCTGGTACGCGGACTTTTCCGACGTCCATTGGAACTGTGGCTGGTCCTCGATCGCGCGCTCTTCCTCATGGAGCAGGGATATGCCGTTCGCCTCGGAACCTTTTGTGAAAGCCCACTGACCCCGCGTAATTTACTGCTGCTGGCTGAACGCTCTTAACAAGCGCCAACCTGTGGATAACTCTGTTGATGAAATTATCGTGGATCCAATATTTACAGCTGTTTCAGCCGTGAAACCAAACTGTTCAATTTTCGTACAGGCGGATAAATAACCCGAAAAACAGGGATTTGCGCACAGATGAGAACGAATCCACAAAACCTCCACAAATCCCGTGCATCCGAAATCCCGTTGTGCATAAGCATTCAATCAAAAGGACATAACCGCCAAAATCGAGGCAGTGTCAGCAGCATATGCACAGGATCTTCAGCCTTTGAATAAACAAGCGAATCGGGCGGCATCGATAGGCACCCTAATAGCAACCAGCTACTATCGGCGGCTTCACTGACAATGATTCAGCAGGGGCCACGTTTTGAATCTCGACACCTTGATAGAGCACTGGCAGTCGGAAGTCTCCAACAAGAAAAAACGCGGCAGCCGCACAGGCCTGATCAGCAACATCCTCAAGCGAACGCGCAAGAACAATACCCTGCGCTACTTGTTCATGTTCCGGCTGGCCCAGTACTTCTACTCCGGAAACAGTTTTGCACGCCGCTACGCCAAACGCCTGGAACGAAAACTCAACCTCAAGTACGGCGTAGACATCAGCATCGATGCCCAGATCGGCCCGGGCTTTCGCATCGGTCATTTGCCCGGCGTAGTAATCACCGGCAACGTCAAAATCGGCCGCAATTTTTTCATTCGGCAAAACACCACCATCGGCATCAAGACCTTGGGCCTGGACCGTTATGAGCTGGTGATTGGAGACAATGTCAGCGTCGGCGCCAACAGCTGCATCATCGCCGACACCCTGACGATCGGCGACAACGTCACTATCGGCGCCATGTCATTCGTCAACAAAGACATCCCGCCGGGGACGACGTTTTACAACGCGCGATGAGAACCAACGAGCGCCAGAATTGCGCACCAGAGGCTCGCGCAAAAATAGTCAGAATTCAGGGGTTTACAGAACCTGCCCAATCGCTATAATCGTCGCCCTGACACGCCGGTATAGCTCAGATGGTAGAGCAACTGACTTGTAATCAGTAGGTCCCGGGTTCGATTCCTGGTGCCGGCACCATCCAAGGTTCCAGAGAAGGCTTTCAAAATCTCTGGAACCCCCGAAAAACCCGCCTTCTGGCGGGTTTTTTCGTTTTGGCGTTCCATCGGTTTCCGTCAGAAACTGGTGGATTCCAACCGTTTTAAGGGTAGAGTTTGGGATACAGGTCACTTCGATAAAAGGGAGTACCCTTATGTCGCGCACCACAGCTCCGCTCTCCGACGCAGCTTGCCGCTTGGCAAAACCTACAGACCGCGCCTACAAGCTTTTCGACGGCGATGGCCTCTATCTCCTAGTCCAACCCAATGGCCGCAAAGGCTGGCGGCTCCGTTACGTCAAACCTGACGGACGCGAAGGACTGACCTCGTTCGGCAACTACCCCGTCATTGGCCTCGCCGATGCGCGCCGCAAGCGCTTGGACGTCAAGCGAATGCTGGCGGATGGCATTGATCCCATAGAGACCAAGCACCAAGCCAAGGCGGAAGCCGTGATCAAAGGCAGAACCTTTGAAAGCGTTGCCCTGGACTGGCACACGGAAATGTCGGCCAAGTGGGCACCAGGCCACTCCAAGACTGTGATGAGCCGCCTCAAAACCCACGTGTTCCCGCTGATCGGCGCTCGCGCCATTGTCGACCTCGACACCCATGACCTCATGCAGCCCTTGGAAGCGATCAAGAAGCGCGGAACGATAGACGTTGCTTTAAGGGTACAAAACTACCTGCAGAGCATCATGCGTGAGGCAAAGCGCCTGCGGCTTATCACCATAAACCCTGCTTACGATCTCGAAGGCTCGATCAAGGCCCCGCGGGTGGTGCATCGCCCCGCTCTACCCTTATCGCGACTGCCGGAACTGCAGGAGCGGATCGACACCTATAAAGGCCGGGCACTTACACGTCTGACGGTGATGCTGTCGCTGCATGTATTTGTACGATCCAGCGAGCTGCGTTTCGCACGCTGGAGCGAGTTCGACCTCAAGCGCGGAACCTGGGAGATACCGGACACTCGCCCCGCGCTGGAAGGAGTACCCTTTTCCACAAGGGGTACGAAGATGGCAGGGGATATCCATTTAGTACCCTTATCGCCGCAAGCAGTGACGCTACTCGAAAAAATCCATGCACTCACAGGCAAATTCGCATTGGTCTTCGCAGGGGATGCCAAACCCTGGAAGCCCATGTCCGAAAATACCGTGAACAACGCGCTTCGGACGATGGGATACGACACCAAAACCGATATCTGCGGGCATGGGTTTCGTTCGATGGCCTGCAGCGCACTGATCGAGTCAGGATTGTGGTCGGAGACAGCCATTGAACGGCAGATGAGCCACAAAGAGCGCAACAACGTCCGCGCCGCTTACATCCACAAGGCCGAGTTCATCGAGGAGCGCAGGCTGATCATGAACTGGTGGAGCCGGTACCTGGAGGCCAACCGGCAGGAGCATGTCACTCCACACGAATTCGCGAACCAGACAGGAGCGAACGTCACTCGCCTAAAAGCAAAACGTGGCGCAACTGAGTAAGCGCTCGGTCTTCATATCTCAGCGATCCGCTTGTCCACGCGGGTCCATCCAAGCAGGGCTGCAAAGCCGCCCTGCTTGGATGGACCTCACTTAAAAAAATCTAAAGCCCACGCAACTGTCTGTGGAAAACCACTGATTTCCACCGGTGGATAATTTCATCCACAGCCGCAGAATTCCCGAAAACTCGAGCCTTGACCCAAATTATCCACAGGCGTAGAAAAGATCGGGCAAGCGCTGTCGTTGACAGCAACCCAGGTAGCCAGAATCTTTAAGGCTACGCCACACCGTGGTGGTTCTCCCAAAGTGCGATTAGCGTCCGGCGGCTCGCACGGTCACAGCGATGTGATGGATGCCTACTTTTACCAGTGTGCCCACTGCGGCAACTTCCCCCTTTCATAGCTGCCTTGCAGCAACCTATCCGCTTGGCCATTTCCTTGCGCCAACCTGCGCCCGTCTCTTTCTCCCGGAAAGAGACGGGCGCTTGTACCACTGCTGCAGCCCAACTCGTACAAGGCTTTGCGGCATTCCCCCTAGTGACAATCGGCGTGACAAACACCGAAGTCGCCAGCAACAGCGATGCAGATGATGGTGCCGCAGCCCACGGAATGGACTGCACCTGACTGACAGTCAGGCATGCCCCGGTCATCGCTTCACTGCCTTCACCCGACTTAGGATCTCGCGGCATTGGTCTCGTCAGCCAGCGCAGCCTCCACCCGCCCACGTCTTCGGAAGTGTTCAGGAGGCCAGATCATGAGATGCCCAAGCTCCCGGTCGTAAAGACCCGCCAGTCCCGCGTTAGTGGACAACCCTCACAGGTCGCAGGGACCTTGATCCCTGATAACACTCAACATTCTTGGCGGGATGACGTGGGGAAAAGCTTCAATGTTTTGGCTTCGAGAGGAATTTGATCATGGCGCTAGTAGGTAGACGCGACGGGCGTAATTTTGGATATGGCCGGCAGCTGAGTTACGCCGGACCGCAGGCGTTGCTCGACCTATTTGGCGGCGGGCATTACGGCACGGTCAAAGCTCACAGTGATCGATGGCAGGCGTTTGTACGCTGGTGTCGTTCGGAGGATGGACCAGGGTTTAACGATGCGCGGCGGATTGATCGGCAGACTTTGCTGGACTACGCCGGGCACTTGCGTCAAAAAGTTGAGTTGGGTGAGCTAGCCATCGCCACAGCGCAAAATCGGTTGTCCAGCGTCAACCGGACCATGGCCGCGCTTCGCGGTGATCAATATGTGAAAGTGCCGAGCCCGAGCAAGGCGTTAGGAATGCGGCGCACCAGTCTTCGTCATTCAGTGCCACAAGGCCAAGACCCCGAACACATGAATCAGATCGTCGACGCGCTCTGCAAACACCAAATGCCGCGCGCGGCGGCCATCGCTCAGTTGGCGAGAGCCACCGGCATGCGCTTACGCGAGGCCATCTTGGCCGACCTTCCGCGCCTGCAATCTGAAGCTGAGCATCTTGGGAGGATTAACATCCAAGAGGGCACCAAAGGTGGTCGCTCAGGCGCGTCGGCACCTCGCTGGGTTACAGTAGATGACCATATCCGTGACGCGCTGAGGTTTGCCGAACAGGTCTCGCCAGACGGTAGCCGCAACCTGCTTGCACTGGACGAAAGCTACCTCGATTTCCAACAGGGGATTGTCCGCCCTGCACGGGACATCCTCCAAAAGCACAACCTCAAAGGCTTCCACGAATTGCGGGCAGCCTATGCGTGCGAACGCTACGAGCAAATCACCCATCATCCCGCGCCCATCGACGGTGGCAGCTGCTACCAGCTCGACCCACACCTCGATCAGAAGGCTCGTGTGCAAATCAGCCATGAACTGGGGCACGGTCGTACAGACGTGGTCTCGGCTTACATCGGTGGTCGAGCATGAGCAAGGCATTCGACATGGAGCTATTCCTTGTAGGCGTCCTGACCGGGTCGCATTCCACGCGCCAGCGTCACCTCCGCCAAGCGAAGGCCATTCAAGCAGCGATTGCCAAACGCTGGCACATAGACAACCCATGGGCTTGGCAGCGAAAACATCTTGCATGGTTTCTAAATACGAATATAAAAACTCGATCAAACTCAACCAAATATTATTATTGCCTGACCATAAATTTGATATTAGTTCGCTTAGGGAAAGCGCAAAAAATAATTAAGCCATGCACCTCAAAGACCAACCTTTGAGGCACATTTCTTACACATTATTATGCTGTCAGATTTTGTGGCAACATAGAAACAGATGCCTGCGACAACCCCGCACGCTTGAACTTATACCGCATATATGTTGACACTTCCATTTCATGGTTTGACAATAAAATCTGGCGATCGGAAAGCTCAACCCTTAATAAATCGCTTAACGAAGCAATATTAATTTCATCCATAGACTGTACTGGATCGTCAATTAATATGAACGGATTCAGCGCATACACTCTATTCAATGTTAGAAAGAACGCCAAGCCTAACGAGGCTATTTGCCCACTACTCATAGATAGAATCGCATCGTGATCTGACTTTTCCGCAGTATTGAATTTCAGTATGTCTCCTTTACCGCTCATTATAAACAAACCCAAACCACGCTGATAATTCTGTATAAGTCTTCCACTATAAATATGAAACAACAATTCTATATCAGCAATAGTCTTTTTCGCATACTGCTTTGCAGTTTTATCCAACTCACCCCTAAGCTTAACAATATTTGCTTTTATTTTTTTACCAGCAGCAATTTTAGCACTCAGCTTATCAAGCTCTGCCACTTTAGATTTGTATTCTTCGCTTTTGAACTTTGAATGAGCGATTCTGAGATAGGATTCTTTATTCTCAAAATCCGAGACACTTAGCGAGGTTATATCTGATGTATTTAAGAAAGCCATTTTTAGGATAGATGACCAACCCAAAGGAAGAACATCACTTTCTGGCTTTTTAACTGCAGCAATCATGTCCTTTGTTTCATTATATCGCAAAAGCAAAGCAGCTTCATCAGCCGTAAACTTAAGCTCTTGTGATACACTATAACCTACCAACTGCGAAACCACTTCACTTATTATAGAAAACTTAGCTTGCACTGCTGTGAGAGCCTTAAAAAGTTCACTATCGAAATCTTTTGAGACTAGATCACGTTGCTGCGTGAGTGCTGCTATCTGAAAGTTTAGAGAATCCTGTATGGATTTGATTGTTTCCTCTAATTTTTTTGCAGACACATCTATTTCAGCTCTGATTCTTTCCGCATTATTTTTAGCGGCTTCCTCTAACGCAGAGTAGGTCTCCCATGAGAGCCCACAGAATGGACAGTCGGACATCTCCAAGTCATCACATTCTTGGTGTCGCTGTAACAATTCTGCATGAGCATTTAGTAAATTTACAAGCTTAGTATTTTTTTCTGTACTATCAGTCTGAATTAAATCCCGCGCCTCAATGAGACTTTTAATACCAACCACATCCACAGAGTTTTTAAGACTTTCTAGATCTGTTTCTTTTATCTCTGAAGCTGGCTTCTTGAATATCAAGATATCATGGTCTAAGCCAATTACTGACGAGTCTTTGACCTTCAGCTCTTCGTATCCAGCTATTTCAGCACCTAACTGGAGAGCTAATTTTATATCGGCCTCTCTTTTTAAAAACTCATCAATTCTACTATTAGCCTCTCTAATCAAAACCTCATCAAAATTTTGATAGACTTTAAATATATCCCGCAATTCACGTATCAGAGTTTCAATATCAATATCATTTGCAGCAGATAGCGGCTGCTCAACATCCCAACTAGGCGACGGAAGTGCAGTACTCAAGCGTTTAAAGTCAACCGTATTTTCGGCATCTTGAAATTGACCACTAAGCTGCTTAACTTTCTCAAGCAGCTCCGCCTGAAGATCCGTATGCTCCTTCCCAGTATAAGATAGCGTAAGAATTTTTTCTAATTCAGCGCAATATGATATTTGATCTGTCAACTTATCGGTATTAATTAGATGTTCAATGCCCCGTTTCCTTTCAGTAGCATCCGTAGAGTAAAGATATCTGTTCTGCCCCTGCTCAAGATAGTTCAATAGAGAGAAGTTCTTTAGAAAGTTCTCTCCCAGAATATCTTCTAATGCTTTAGAATCAAGATCTTCCCCAAACCTATTGGAGTCGATACTGTTTATTTCGTAAAGTTTAAAAATAGAAAAATTATCAGGCGCGTTATTGTCTGGATTCAATAAGTCGGCCACGCTAGCAACACGAGCCAGAAAAATTGACTCCCCTGAGTCTTGATTTATGAGCTCCGCTCTAATCGCGATATCGCCTTCTTTTTTTCTGTTCCAATATATATTTTCTTCAAACTGTTTTTTGCGTGATCGCTTCGCAACTGTTGCTTCATTTGTATTTATAATTCGCTGTATAACGCCAGTAAACAAAAGCTCCAAAGCATCAAATATGCTAGTTTTCCCAAAACCATTAGGCCCATCCAAGGTAATCATGGAGGCAGTTCGAAAATCAATCGATGTGTTTTCGAATGGTTTGAAGTTTTCAATCTTAAGACTGGATATTTTCCACTTCTTCATGAATCAGACTCTCGATTAATTTGGCGGCATCAATCCCAGCTGCAGAAACATTAAAAATTCTGACATGAAGATCGGTCAATTTTTTCTCGGCAAGTGCTTCATCTACATAAATGTCAAGCGGCTTCAGCGAGCTTTCCTTAACCGGAACCTTTACAAAAGGAAGTTTTATAAAAATTCTTGCCGCGACACTATAAATAGTGGGCAACAACGGTTCATCTCGATAATCTGCAAACATCCTATCATCGATAACCACCGCTGAAATGCTGTCAAAACTGTGCCCCTCTAACAACCTAAGCTCTTCTTCACTATAATACAAAAAATATTTTTTAAAGTAATATGGATTCTCTTCAATACCAAACACCTTACCCTCTATTTCATTAAAGTCAGCTCGGCGCTTTAACTTATACAACACAATGAGATCGGTGTTTTTATCAAAAGCGGGATCAGACTTAAAAATTTCAGGAGCATGTAATAGCACTAATTTATTCAGTACCTGCGGTGATGGAACATTCGTACACTCGACCACGGCGAGGAATCGTTTCCTATCTCCACTGTGTTGGCTAAAATAAGTTAAAGACTCATACCCGATACCCTCAAGGCTAGCTGAAATTACTCCTGCCGAGTAATCTATGGTGTCGTTCGGAACGTAAGAATCATCGCCGCTGTCAAATAAAGTAAATTCGTGCCTTAAGGCAGCCTGTAGAACAATATCCTTAATCATTCAACTTCACCTTCGCTTCTTCCCTTGAAATAATTGTTGCATCAAAGGCCTTAGTTATTTTATTACGATCCTTACCCATCAACGAAAACTCTTCTTCTACCGCATCCCGCGAAGCTCCAGTAGCTGTACAAAAGCGCTCGGCGGGTGAAAAAATATTTGCTCTGGCTGCGATCAACCATTGATATTCAACTAATATATCTATCAATTCTGGATCGCTTTTTAGCTGTTCCATGAGATCTTCAGCAAACCTACTCTCCCGTCGAGCATTGTCTGCCGAAATTGCTGTCGGCAAATAAAAATCTCCAGCGGAGCACCTATAGTAAGGAGGTTTCTGCTCACTCAGTGGTGCTCTATCTATATCGTAGATCACATCCACATAATCATACACACTGTTCTCACTTACAATCATTGTGGAGGAACCAAAACATAACGACTTCCAAAGCCATGTAAATGGAGTATCACCCAATTCTTTAATTTGATCGTAAACAGCCGCAACTTTTCGGATAACAGCCTTATCGGCTGTTTTTTCCATTGTATTGGTATACCCATACAACGATTTACAAACAGCCATCCGTGCCTGGAACATTTTGTATACAAGGTCGTCTTCATGGGTAGCGGAAAGACATAGTAGCTCAACAATTTTCGCGCTTTTCAAAGTTTGAGTGAACGCAGCCTCGGCGGCGGTCATTAACCCATCCTGATTGCACGCATGTATATATATTACTTGAGCAGCGATATGGCTTTGCAGAGCTTCGAACTTTAACTTTATTAAAAAGTCACTACAAGGCAAGCCTACAGAGACCAAGTATTTCTCAATTTTTGATTTTATTTTTAATTCGACATCTTGAAGATGGCAGTACGGAAGCCCATCGTAAGTATAAAATTGGACAACGTGCCCATTATCACCAATAAAGTCAGCGGCATTATCAAGACGTACGGATGTATGAAAATATCTTTTGGTAGTTTTATCACACAACTTGGAAGTGGACGCAGCTTTTTCGAGAGCCTCCTTATAGGCAGCTCTTTTATTATCTGCCAGTGCTTTTACCTGATGCGTAGAAACTGCAACGCCATTTTCAATTATCGCAAAATCATCAATGCTATCAATTTGCAATTCAAACGACATTTTATTAAGCAAGCATTCTATGGAATGGTAGAGAGCTAAATGCCCCTGGTAAATGAACCCACTCCATGTAGGCGCAGCTGTATGAGGGTGAGGGGCAGCCAATTCCGACATTTAATATGTCCCAGGCAAATTGAAAGATAGAGTCAGAAGTTATTTTCTAACCTAGTAAAATAAATCATATAGATTCTATATTCGATGTTCGGATTTTTGTCGCATGCGCCCAGCGGCGTTGTGAGAACGTCCTTAATTGTCATTTTTATTCATTCCCTTGTGCAATATCACTATGATATCGCCAAATCTAACATACCTATCGGACAGAACAGAAGGGTAGGCCAAACTTCCGCACGGGGCTGCAGCATTTCCCTAGGTTGGGCTGACGCCCCTAAAATGGCGACTTTAAGGTCGTACCTCACAAGGCCTACTTCAGTGCAAGGTCCCTGTCGAGCATGTTAATAAACTCTGATTCAACAAGTATTGGAGTGGAGCCCCTCTTCCAATTCCCACGCTCTACAGGGATAGAATTAGAGGTAGAGAGCTAAAAACCCATAACAAAACTTCATATTAAACATATAGTTGACTCACGATTCGACTCCTGGTGCCGCACCACATTCAAAGCCCCGCAATGCGGGGCTTTGTCGTTTCTGGGACTTTTCATCCCACCTCGTTCATAAGAGCCTGTTCAATCCAACACTCAACAGACTCTCCATCCCCACCAGCAACAAGACTCAAACTCAGAACCTCAACCTGAACACCGTTCGCCAAATATTCTTGAGCAACGATCGGCGGTGTTTTTTCCAATTGCCTTCCCACCATTCGTCCTCGTTAGTGGCAACCGTTTGGATGTCGCTGCCGGTGTGCGTTGCTGCGTGCTGACGGAAGAGCATCGGAAACACACAGTGTTGTTTGATCTGGTGCTTGAACAAGACATCGACCGGCGTTCCGCGATACGGTGCCTCTGCCAATATCCGGCAGCCTTGGCGCGAGATGATGTAAGCGTGAAGCGCCACCACTTCTCCCCGGGCGATGAACGGAAACCAGGTCAGCCAGGTGCGTCCCATGCTGTAACCCAGATGCAGTGCCTGAAAATCATTGTTGCGAATAAACCGATTCACCCATCGCACTTGAGTAGCGCGAAGCGTGTAGGGTTTTGCATCGTCTTCAAAGACCAGAATTCTCTGCCAACCCTCAGCCAGCGCCATGGCGGCGAGTGCTTGATGCGATTCATAGCAACCCCGGACAGGGTCATCACAACGCTGCGCGATGTAGAACTCAACGGGGTTGGAAAGGTGTCGCGTGACGGTTTTCCGAAAGAGTTCGCGTCGATCCTTGCGCTCATCCAATGAGATGCAGAACACGCGGTCGACGTCGAAAGCGACCCTTGGCAGGTTGGGCGGCATTCCCCTGCGAATCTGAACGCGATGCAATTGAAATCCTTCAATGACTTCTCCGTGGCCCCGCGCCATGGAAAAGCCTCAATGATCTACAAGAGATCACCACGTTGTATGTCAGACACTTCCTTAAATAACCCTAATCACGCAATTGATCATCACAACCAGGCCCTTTACTGCCGCCAAAACAAAAGCCCTCGTAGCAATACGAGGGTTTTGTTGTTCCTGCGGTTTGCAGGACCGGATCTTAGTGACCGGCGCTCTGCCCGCCATCAACGTGCAGGATTTCGCCAGTGACAAACTTGGCGTTGTCCAGGTACACGACGGCTTGCGAGATGTCATCGATTTCGCCCATGTGCCCGACCGGGTGCAGAGCGCCCAGTGCGGCGTGGGTTTCTTCGCCATGCATCGGGGTTTTGATGATGCCAGGCGATACCGCGTTCACCCGAATTCCACGCTTGGCGTATTCGATGGCCAGGGATTTGGTCGCCGAGTTCAGGCCGCCTTTGGTCAACGATGCCAGGACCGATGGCACACCGTCGATGGCATGGTCCACCAGGCTGGTGGTGATGTTGACGATGTGGCCGCTGCCCTGTTTTTCCATCTCGTTGATGGCCAGTTGGGTGATGTAGAAAAAGCCGTTGAGGTTCACCGACAGCACGTTGGCGTAGTCTTCGGCGGTGTACGCGGTGAATGGCTTGGCAACGAAGATGCCGGCGTTGTTGACCAGGGTGTCGACGCGGCCGAAGCGGGCGATCGCTTCACGGATCACGCGTTGGGCGGTTTCCGGTTCGCCGATGTCGCCGGCCACGGTGAGAATGTCCGGATCGGTGGAAGGCTTGATCGACCGCGAGGTGGCGACGATCTGGTAACCGAGTTCGCGGAAAGCCTTGACCATGCCATCGCCCAGGCCTTGGGATGCACCGGTGATGACAACAACTTTTTTCGAATTGCTCATGATAAATACCTCTAACAAAAGTGGGGTTTGAAATGGGGTGAATCAGGCTTCGGCAGGGGCCTGGGCCATTTGTCTCAACATCTGTTCGTAGTACTCGACCGATTGCGAACCAGACACCAGGTGACGACCGTTCAGCACCATGGCCGGGACCGAATTGATGCCGTGCTGTTGGTAAAACGCCTCCAGTTCACGCACCTCTTCGGCAAACACACCCGACGCCAACACCTCGCGCGCACGGGCCTCGTCCAACCCGGCTTCTCCTGCCAGCCGCACCAGCGTCGGCTGATCGCTCGGGTTCTGGCCTTCGCTGAAGTAAGCGCGGAGCAGGATCTTCTTCAGCGCCACCTGACGCCCTTCCTCCTGCGCCCAATACAACAACCGGTGAGCGTCAAAGGTGTTGTAGAAGTGGGTGCGCTTCTCCAGGTCGAACTTGAAGCCGATGGCATTGCCGCGTTCGATCTGCATCGCTTTGCCATTGGCGACGTCCTGGGCGGTACGTCCGTATTTGCGCATCAAGTGCTCGACCGCTTTCTCGCCTTCGGCGGGCATGGTCGGGTTCAGTTCGAAAGGCTTGTAGGTCAGCTCAACCGATACCTCACCCGCGACGTTCGCGATCGCCTGCTCCAGTGCCGTCGCCCCCAGTGCGCACCATGGGCACACCACGTCGGAGACGAAATCGACGGTGACCGACGGCGTCATGACTGCCCCTCTTCCGCCAGTTGCTTGCGGTATTGAGTGGTGGTGATCCCGGCATAACCCCAGTTATCGGTGTCGACTTCCTCGATCACGATGTGGGTCAGGTCAGGGCGTTTGTTGAGCACGCGCTCCAGTGTTTCAGTGATCTCGGCGATCACCTGAGCTTTCTGCTCAGTGGTAACGCCATCGCGGGTGATGCGTACGCTTACGAAAGGCATGAGGGAAACTCCAGTGACCTTCCCGTCGGGATGATGGGAGAGGCGTTGGAGCTCAATGTATGGCGTTAGCTGGAGGGGATAAAGATGGGGATGGGAACATCATTAGTTACATAGAGTAATGAAATGGAGCAAAAGAGGGGTACGGCAAAAACACCTTTATTCATCAAGCGCGCACAAAAAACCCCGAACCCGTCGCAGTGCTGTTCAGTTAAGGACGTACAGCATTACGAACCCGTCGGGGTTTTTATCAAGCGTGAACGCTCAACCCATCGTCAAAAAATATTGATCGGGTAATCCACAAACACGCGCACTTCGTTACCGCTGACGTTGTACTCGCTCGACTTCTGCGACACGCGCAGGATCGAGCTACGCAGCTTGATGCTCAGGTCTTTGGCCGGGCCGGTTTGTACGACGTATTTGAACTGGTTGAAGATTTCGCGCTCGGTGCCGCCTTCGCTGGTGGAGGTGGTGATGTTGTCACCGCGTACGTAGGCGAAGTTGTAGCTCAGGCCTGGAACACCGAAGGTGCTGAAGTCCAGACCGTAGCCCAGTTGCCAGCTGCGTTCGTCTTCGGCGTTGAAGTCGGACCAGTAGGAGTTGGCCAGGTAGATGGTGTTGCCACCGTCGCCGACGCGGTGTTGGTCTTTCTGGTAGCCGCCATAGGCGTAACCCAGGTTGCTGTCGCCGGTGCTGCGCTGATGCGCGAGCGTGAACGAGTGAGGGCCGGTGGCGAAGGTGGCTGCCAGGCTCCAGATCTTGTTGTCGTCACCGGTGACGATACTTTCGCCGGGGATGGTGTTTTCGCGCACGTACTCGCTATCGAGCTTGGTGCGGTAGCCGTTGAAGTCCAGGGTCAGGGATTGATCCTTGGCCAGCGGGAACACGTAGTTGGCGTTCACGTATTGCTTCTTCAGCACGTCTTCAACGTCCGACGCGTACAGGGAAGCCTTGAACTGTTCGGTGAACTGGTAGCTGCCGCCCAACACGTTGATCGACTTCAAACCACCGCTGTCACGGCCTTCCGCGCTTTTACGCGATTCGGCGGTGAAGCGACCGGCGTTCAGCTCCAGGCCCTTGATCTCCTTGGAGGTGATCAGGGTGCCGGTGTAGCTTTCCGGCAGCAGACGCACGTTGTCGTAGCTCAACACCGGCAGGGCCGGCATCTGGTCGCCGTAGGTCAGGGTTGTGCTGGATAGACGGAATTTGACCGCTGCGCCGCCCTTGGACAAGTCGTCGGCAGGTTCGCCACTGGAACCACGCTTGAAGAAGTCGATGCCTTGGGCACCGCTGCGGCCTTCATTGCGCTCCAGATTGAGTGCGTACAGACCGAACGCATCCACACCCACACCGACGGTGCCTTGGGTGAAACCGGACGAGAACGTACCGATGGCCGCTTGGCCCCACTCGGATTTGTCGTCGTTACCGTTCTTGTAGTCACGGTTCATGTAGGCGTTGCGCAACAGCACTTTAAGGCTGCTGTCTTCAACAAATCCCTTGGATTCGGCCTGGTCGTTAGCCATGGCCTGTGTAGCGCTCAAAATCCCCAGAGCGATCAGGCTGATTCGCATGTTCAACATTTTGTTTTCCTTATTACGGGTTGAAACGCGCTGTGTCGAACGGCTGAAACGGCACTATCGCGCTCTTTTTTCATTCCGCAAACAAAAAGGCCCGCACACGACTACTCGTGGCGGGCCTTTTTATTGTTTTGAAGTCATGGCGGTTTGCCACAGGCGTTGGGCCGAATCGTAGCCGCGCACTCAACCATGTGTCAATTTCATGAATCGTCTGTAATTAGGCGAAAATCGTCTAAGAATTTGCTTGCAGTGGCAGAAACAATCAATCGCGTGGCATTTCTCAAGTCAATTTTGGCGCACTGATTCGGGTGATTTCTGGAGACCAAACCACTGGCAATCCACTTTCGTGTCAACGTAGACACAATTGGCAACAATCACTCCGTGGAACTACTCAAGAACAATTAACGAAAGCAAATAGCAAGCATTACCATTAGCGCCCGAAACGCCATAGCCTAAAAATCCTACGGATGCGCTCTTCAATGCCTGCCCCTTTTCGTATTTCGCCCTATAGCCTGGGGCTTTCTGCCTTGCTGTCTGCCGGTTTTTCCTACGCTGCCCCTACCACATTGCCTGCCACCGCCATCAGCGCCGAAGTGGAAGCCGATGACCCGCGCGTCAAGGAAACCAATACGGCAACCCGTACCAGCACGCCGGTGCGGTATGTGCCGCAGGCCATCGACTCGATTAAAACCGCTAACGTCGCGGATTACGGCACCAATGATCTCGGCACTGCACTGAGCGGCATTCCCAACGTCAGCAGCGGCGCCGACACCCGCTTCGACAGCCTGCGCATCCGCGGCTTCGACGCCAGCAACGACTTTTATCTGGACGGCATTCGCGACGACAGCCAGTACATGCGCGACTTGCATAACATCGAGCGCATCGATGTCCTCAAAGGCCCGGCCGCAGTGTTGTATGGCCGTGGTAGCCAGGGCGGGATCGTCAACCGGGTAAGCAAGCTCCCGGAATTCGGCCGTCGCTCAACCATCGAAGCCCAAGGCGGCAGCGATGATCTGCGCAGCCTTTACGCCGACCTCAGCACCGACCCTTCCGAGGACATCAGCCTGCGCCTGAACATGGGCAACATGGACCAGAACAGCTTCCGCGATGGCGTGAGCGGCAATCGCCAGTTGTTCGCCCCCTCGATGAGCTGGCAACTGACCCCCGACCTGAGCTGGCTGGTGCAATACGAGTACAGCCGCTACAACCGCACGCCGGATCGCGGTATACCGGGTGTGAATGGTCGTCCGGCGGATGTAGGACGCGATACGACCTACGGCAGCGAGCACGATTTCATCGATGACAAGTCGCAATCCCTGCGCTCGAAACTCAGTTACGACATCAACGAAAACTGGCAGCTGCGCCAGACCCTGGGTGTGTTCAAGCTCGACAGTGATTTCGACAACACCTACCTGACCGGCTACACCCCGCCGACTAACCGGGTTACGCGCCAGCGCTGGCAACAGGACCTGACCACCCGCAACGTCTACAACAACGTTGAGCTGGAAGGCGGGTTCGATACCTTCGGCCTGGAGCATCGCCTGCTGACCGGCATCGAGATCGGTAGCCAGCGTCGCGATCCGACCCTGTACACCGCCGCCACTTCCGGGCCGGGCAGCTCGCCAGTGCCGGCGCTGGACCTGAACAACCCCAACCGCGATTTGCGCCACACCGGCCGCATGCAGGTATCAAGCAGCTCCCACACCGAGGTCGAAAGCCGTGCGGTGTATGTGCAAGATCAACTGCGCCTGAACGATCAATGGCAATTGCTCGGTGGCTTGCGTTACGACACCTTCGACATTGAGTCGACTAACAAGCTGCGCGACATTTCCGAAGACCGTGACAGCCACAGCACCAGCCCGCGCGTAGGACTGGTCTGGACGCCGTTGCACAATCATTCCTTCTACGCATCCTGGTCGAAGACGTTCTCGCCGGTCGGTGGCGGTTTGATCGGCATCACGCCGGGTGCAGCCGGTAACAGCAACGACCTGAGCCCAGAGCTGACCAAACAAAAGGAAATCGGCGTGAAGAGCGACTGGCTCGATGATCGCCTGAGCACCACGCTGGCGATCTACGAACTGGAACTCTACAACCGCCGCACCAGCGATCCGAATAACCCGACCATTACCCTGCTCTCCGGCTTGCAACGTTCCCGCGGGATTGAGCTGACTGCTACTGGCAAGATTGCTGGCAACTGGTACATGCGTGGCGGCGTGGGCGTGCAGGACGCAACGGTTGAAAAGGACAACAACGGGTTTGAAGGCAAGCGCATCAGTAACGTGGCCAAGCACAACGGCAGCGTGTTCCTGACCTGGAAACCGGAGATGGGCTGGTACGCCGAAACCGGACTGACCCTGGTCGGTGACCGTTATGCAGACAACCTCAACACCACGGTGCTACCGGGTTATGGCCGTTGGGATGCATTGGCCGGGTTTCGCCATAAGGACTGGGACTTGCGCGCGGCGTTGAACAACATCACCGACAAGACGTATTACTCGTCGGCAACCAGTGCGGCGCAGATTCAGCCGGGGGCGCCGCGCAGTCTGGTTGTGACGGGGACCTACAGCTTCTAAACACTGAAAATCAACTCATTACACCGCTATCGCCAGCTCAGCCGGCTACTACAGGGGTGTGATCGTTCCCTCGCGGAGCGCAGGAACGAACAAGCAAAAAAAAGCGCCGCCTTCCCGGCAGCGCTTTTTCTTGATCAATCCTTTGTTTTTCTTCCTATCCTTCCATCACATCCCACAACGCATCCAGTTCCGCCTCGCTGAACAAACCAGCGGGGTAGCGCTCGATCATCGTCCGGCGCGGATCAGTTTCACTGATCGGACGCGTTCCATTGGACTTGAACCAGTGCGCCAGAATCTGGAGCGATTCGCTGTTTACCGCCAGGGGATGCGTTGCCCGCTCGCTCATCACATTCACTTCGGCGTTCATTTCAGCGCTCTCTCCCGGTTTGTGAGCGGCTAACTTATCCAAGGTTTATGACAGAACAACTAAGTTCTCCCCCTCCCTGTTTCTCCCCCTGAGCAATACAAGAGCTATGCCAATGTGTCGGGATTGTCGACCAGCGGATACAAAAAAGCCCGCAGTCCTTAAAGGCTGCGGGCTTGGGGCATGGCATCACGCGAAAACGTTTGCCTGAGTTGATTTAGTAATCGACTCAAGCTGTTACAACTGCACTCACTCTTTGTGCGGCGCTGGCTGTTGTTGGGTAAGGCAGTGGATATTGCCGCCACCCAGTAACAATTCGCGGCCCGGCACCATGACCACTTCGTGCTGCGGGAACAGGTTCTGCAAAATTTCTTTTGCCGGACCATCAAACGGGTCATCGAAACTCGGGGCAATGATGCCGCCGTTGACGATCAGGAAGTTCACGTAGGAACCGGCCAGGCGTACTGACGGATTACGCTCCTGGGTGCCATCCACTGGATCGACACCGGCGCATTCTTCTTCGGTCGCGTACAGCGGCCCCGGAATCGGCATTTTGTGCACCGTGAACGGGCGACCTTTGGCGTCAGTGCTGCTTTCCAGCACTTTCATGGCCGCCTGGCAGCGCGGGTAGTTCGGATCTTGCGGATCATCGGTCCAGGCCAGCAGCACTTCGCCCGGGCGCACGTAGCAGCAGAAGTTATCCACATGACCATCGGTTTCGTCGTTAAACAAACCGTCCGGCAGCCAGATGATTTTATCCACAGACAAATTCGCGCTCAGCATCGCTTCGATTTCTGCACGGTTCATGTGCGGATTGCGATTGCGGTTGAGCAGGCATTCTTCGGTGGTGATCAGCGTGCCTTCGCCGTCGACGTGGATCGAGCCACCTTCGAGCACAAAGCCTTCGGTGCGATAACGCGGGCTGCGTTCGATCTCACAGATCTTGCCGCCCACTTGCGAGTCACGGTTCCACGGCGAATACAGGCCACCGTCAAAACCGCCCCAGGAGTTGAAGTCCCAGTTCACGCCCCGGACTTCGCCCTTGTTATTGATGACAAACGTCGGGCCGGTATCACGAACCCAGGCATCGTCGCTGGACATCTCGACAACGCGGATATTCGGCACGTCCAGGCGAGCCCGGGCGTTTTCGTACTGGCCGGCGGACACCGCCACGGTTACCGGTTCGAAACGGGCAATGGCCTTGGCCACCGCCACGTGCGCGGCTTGCGCCGGTTTGCCGCCCAGGCGCCAGTTGTCCGGGCGCTCGGGCCAGATCATCCAGGTCTGGGTTTGCGGGGCCCACTCGGCCGGCATGTAGAAGCCATCTGCGCGAGGGGTGCTGTTCAAAGTGGTCATGGCAGTCAGGACTCCAGGGATCCGTCGAGGGTTTTGATAGCACCATACAGGTTCGGACGGCGGTCGCGGAAGGAACCCCATGCGCTGCGTGTGTGTTCGAGTTTGTCGAGGTCGAAGCTGTGGACCAGTACGCCCTCTTCCGTCTCGTTGAGTTCTTGCACCTTCTCGCCGAACTGGTTGGCGATAAACGAGGAGCCGTAGAAGGTGATGTCGTAGCCGTCCTGCTCTTCATTGCCGATCCGGTTGCTGGCGATCAACGGCATCAGGTTGGCACCAGCATGGCCCTGCTGCACACGCTGCCAGTGATCGCGGGACGAAATGGTCTTGTCGTGTGGCTCGCTGCCGATGGCGGTCGGGTAGAACAGAATTTCCGCGCCTTGCAGCGCCATGCTGCGCGCGGCTTCCGGGAACCACTGGTCCCAGCAGATGCCCACACCGATTTTGGCGTAGCGGGTGTCCCACACTTTGAAGCCGGTATCGCCCGGGTTGAAGTAGTACTTCTCGTGGTAGCCAGGACCGTCCGGGATGTGGCTTTTACGATAAATACCGAGGTTGCTGCCGTCGGCGTCGATGATCGCGATGCTGTTGAAGCGCGCGCGGCCCGCCAGCTCGTAGAAGCTGATTGGCAGTACCACTTGCAGTTCCCTGGCGACTTTCTGGAAGTGCTTGATCGCGACGTTGTCTTCCACCGTCGTGGCCAGTTGCAGGTAATCCGGGTCGGGCTTCTGGCAGAAGTACGGCGCCTCGAACAGCTCCTGGATCAGGATGATCTGTGCCCCTTTAGCGGCGGCTTCGCGGACCAGCCGCTCGGCAACTTCGATGTTGCCTTCCAGGTCCCAGGAACAGGCCATCTGCGTGGCGGCGACGGTAACGATACGGCTCATGGATCATCTCCGGGCAAGTGCGTGACGTTCGGGCGTGGTTCGGCCACACCCTGGCAATGGCGACTTTATATCCGATAAAAATCGGCTTTCAAAGCGATAAATATGCCTTACATCTAAAATTACGCAAAAATTACCGATAACAATCGAGTTAAGACCGCTATTCCTGTGGGAGCGAGCGTGCTCGTGATGAGGTTGTGTCAGTCACAGAATTCTTGACTGAAACACCGGAATCGCGAGCACGCTTGCCCCTACAAGGATTGGGTTTACAGGCCTTCCGACAGCACCTTAGAAAGCATGTCGACGAAGAAATCCACACTCTGGCGCGAGGTCACCATCGGCGGTTTGATCTTCAGCACGTTGAGGTAATCACCGGTTGGCTGCATGAAAATCCCCAGTTCACGCAAGCGATCGCACAGCGCCGTGGTTTCTTCGGTGGCGGGTTCCAGGGTGTCGCGGTTGCGGATCAGCTCGACGCCCAGATAAAACCCGGAACCATGCACCGCACCGACTAACGGATGAATATCGATCAGCGCTTCTAGACGCTCTTTGAAGTAGCCGCCAACGACCTGGGCGTTTTCCCAGAGCTTTTCTTCTTCCATCACATCCAGCACCGCCATGCCGACCTGGCAACTGACCGGACTGCCGCCAGCCGACGAGAAGAAATAGCCCTCGGCCTCCAAGGCCTCGGCGATTTCCCGGCGAGTGATCACGGCGCCCAGTGGCTGGCCGTTGCCCATGCCCTTGGCCATGGTGATGATGTCCGGTACCACGCCCTGCTCTTCGAAACCCCAGAAGAAATGGCCCATGCGCCCGTAACCGACCTGCACTTCGTCGGCGATACACACACCGCCCCGAGCGCGAACCAGGGCGTACACCTGCTGCAAATAACCCGGCGGCAGCGAGATGCCACCGGCATTGCCATACACCGGCTCGCAAATGAAACCGGCCAATTGGCGTTTCTGTTCGGCGATTTTTGCCAGGTTGTGTTCAACGCTGCGCACGTAGTCCGGCGCGCTGTCCGGGCCACGGAATTCACCGCGATAGGTGTTCGGGGCGGTCACCGGATGCACCCAGTCCGGGCGGCTGCTCAAGGCTTTGGGGTTGTCGGCAATCGACGTCGATACCGCGTCCGCGCCCACGGTCCAGCCGTGATAGGCCTCAAGCACGCTGAGCATGTCGCGCCCGCCGCTGTAGGCCCACGCCAAGCGGATCGCCAGGTCGTTGGCCTCGCTGCCGCTGTTGACCAGGAACACGCGGTCCATGGAGTCCGGCGCCAGTTTCAGCAAACGCTCGGAAAACTCGGCCACGGCGGCGTAGTTGAACCGCGAGTTGGTGTTCAGTAGCGACCACTGGCGGCTGACGACCGCCGCCATGCGCGGATGACCGTGACCCAGCACCGCGACGTTGTTGAGCATGTCGAGGTATGAGCGGCCCTGCATGTCGATCAGGTGATTGCGCCAGCCACGCTCGATACGCGGCGGGTCGACGTAATAGTGTTTTTGCGTGCGGGCGAAACTGGCGTCACGCCGGGCCAGCAGGGTCTGCGAGTCGAGCTCTTGTTCGGCATCACAGGCCAGCCCCAGCAACGCGGCCGGTGACGGGCACAACGCTTGCCAGGCCGCCGCTCGCGACGGGCTGCAAAACAACGGTGCACTGAACGAAGAGCCTCGGCACAACTGCACGATCAGCGGACCACTGACCGCGCCCAGCACCTGGCCTTTGACCAGCGCCGCACCGGCATGCAGGGACGGCGTTACACCCCAGAGCCGCACGCTCAGTTGCGGACCGTCGAGTTGCAGCCCTCCTTGCAACGGCTGGTGAACCACGCCGGCAAATGGCGCCTCGACCGTCGTACCCGCGGGCACCCGCAATTCGACGTGCAACGGGCACGTGTCCGGCTCGGTGGCGCTGTCCGGCCGGGTGCGGGACAACCGGTATTGCCCGTAACGACTGGCCGCCAAACCGTGAAGGGCGGCGGCTTCATCGAGCAATCGCTGATCGGTGCCCTCCTGCTCCCAGTTACCGGCCTCGAAGTGCGGGCTGAGGACGCCCAGATCGATCAAGGCAAATTCCCGTCCGACCAGACTCGGCAGCAACGGTGCAAAACCTTCGCTGCCAATGTCCGGAAGGCTCTGGCCAACCGCCGTCAGGATTGCGGCTTCCATCAGCGCCAGCGGCACCGAAGTCGCCACGCGGAAAATCTCCCACTCGTGGCTCAGGTTATCGCGGCTGTAGGTGTTGCCCGGATCGATGCTGACCTGCTGCTCGCCGCTGAGCACCAACACCGCGGCACGGGCGACGATCAGCGGCCACAGCGCCAGCAATTCCTCATGGGTCAGCGGATTCACCGCGTGATACGCCTGCACCGCCGGCAGAATGCAGAACGGATCACCTTCACCGTGATGCAACAACGCCGCGCAGGTCACCGACAAATCAGTGATGCGCCAGGTGCGTATCAGATCGCCGAAATCAATCACCCCTTGCAACTGCCAATGGCGCTGGGCATCACGCTGCCACACCACGTTGTCGTCGGTGATGTCCATGTGGATGGCTTGCACCGGCAGCTTGCTTTCCAAAGGTTGCAGATGGCGTTGCGCCTGTTCGGCGGCTTCGGCGATCAACCGGCGTTGGTTGTCGTCCTGGATGACCGGCAACAAATGCGCGATCAGGGCCTGCGCATGGCGCGCGTCCCATTGCAGCGTGCGCTCCAGCCCGGGATGGTCGAAATCCGCCAGCGCCAGGTCCATCTCGCCGCACAAGCGACCGAAACCGGCCACCACCGTGGGGTTGAAGTACTCGAGGTGCGTCAGCGACTGGCCTTCGATGTAATCCAGCAGGCGCACATGGACCGCTTGGCCGGCGACATTCAACGAGAGCAGATCCGCGCCATTCTTCGCCGCAATCACCCGAGGCACGTGCACATCAGGGTGCGCCGCCAAATGCTTGAGCCCGGCATGCTGGGCCTGCAGTTCCAGGGCCGAGTAGTCGCCGCGACAGATTTTCAGGACAAAACGGCCCTGCTCACTGTCGACGCGGTAGTTGAGGTCCTGCTGGCTGCCCAGGGCCTGCAATCTGCCGCTCAGTCCGTAATGCTCCTGCAACAGCTCAAGTGCTTGCTCCGCAGACACTTGCGGGCTGGGCAAACTGGCGCGATGAATCAACGTGGCGAGCGGCATACAACGACCTCGGAAATTTTGTCAGGCGCCTATATCGCCACTGCTCGGGGCGATACGCAACCCCCACCCCTCGCTTCGATCGGCCCCATGCGCAAGAATGTCAGCTATCACCATCCACTGCTGGAGAACGCCATGAAAGCCGTCACCACCGACCTGCCCGGTGTGCTGATCATTGAACCCACCGTCATGGGGGATGAACGCGGCTTTTTTTTCGAGAGTTTCAATACCCGGGCTTTCCAGCAAGCAACGGGGCTGGCCCCGACGTTTGTCCAGGACAACCACTCCCACTCGAAGAAAGGCGTGCTTCGCGGCCTGCATTACCAGCTGCAAAACACCCAGGGCAAACTGGTCCGTGTGGTCGCTGGCGAAATGCTCGACGTGGCCGTGGACATCCGTCGTAGCTCGCCCCACTTCGGCAAGTGGACCGCCGTGCGATTGTCCGCCGACAACCGCCGCCAACTGTGGATTCCCGAAGGCTTCGCCCATGGCCTGGTGGCGTTGAGCGAATTTGCCGAATGCCTTTACAAGGTTACCGACTATTACAACCCGAGCGCCGAACGCAGCATCCGCTGGGACGATCCGGACCTGGCCATCGACTGGGCGCTGGACAGCGCACCACAACTGTCGGCCCGGGATCAGGACGCTGCACTCTTCAAGGACGCCGACGTCTTTGCCTAGGCATAATGCGTCGATATCCACAGGCGTTCGATGCTCATGACTCCGACCCTCCCCCGCAGACCCCGCTGGCGCAGCCTGGCCCTGCTCGCACTGTGCCTGGCGCCGTTGTTGTGGCCGCTCGAGCATTTGGCCGAACGCTACTACCGCAGCGAACTGGCCGGGCAAAACCGCCAGACCCTCGACCTGTACGTCGCCAACCTGCTGGGCACCTTGCACCGCTACGAAGTGTTGCCCCAGATTCTTGGCGACCTGCCAGCCCTGCGCGCCGTGCTCGGAGCCCCGGACGACAGCGTCAGCCAAGGCAACGCTAACCGCCTGCTGAAAAACATCAGCGCCCAGACCGGCGCTGAAGTCATGTACCTGATGGACACCACGGGCAAGACGCTCGCGGCCTCGAACTGGGACAAACACGACAGTTTCGTCGGCCGCAATTTCTCCTTCCGTCCGTACTTCAGCGAAGCCATGGCCGGGCGCCTGGGGCGCTTCTTCGGGCTGGGCACCACCTCGGCCAAACGCGGCTACTTCTTCGCCGCAGCGGTGCGCAACGGCGAGAAAATCACCGGTGTGCTGGTGGTCAAGGTCGACCTCGACCACACCGAAAGCCTCTGGGGCAAAACCCCGGAGCAACTGTTGCTCACCGATCACAACGGCGTGGTCATCATCACTTCACGGCCAGAATGGCGCTTTCGCGCAACCCGACCGCTGAGCGAAGACGAGCGCAAGGCGATCAGCGCGATCCAGCCCTACCCGACCCGAGATCCGCGACCGCTGAAACTCAATCCGAACGCCTGGCTGACCCAGACCCAACCGATTGCGGAAACCGGCTGGAACGTCAGCATCCTCGCCCCGCGCACCTTGATCGACCGCCCGGTACGGACCGTGGTCGCCATCGGTGGCGCCACGCTGCTGGTCGTGATGCTGTTGCTCGGCCTGATGATGCAGCGGCGCCGCCATTACCTGGAGCGGATCGCCTTCGAGGCCAAGGCCCGACGCGAACTGGAAGGCCGGGTGGCCGAACGGACCAGCGACCTGGAAGGCCTCAACCGTCGACTGAAACAGGAAGTGCTGGAGCGCGAGCAGGCTCAGCAAGACCTTGTACGCGCCCAGGATGATCTGGTGCAGGCTGGCAAGCTCTCGGCGTTGGGGACCATGTCGGCGAGCATCAGCCACGAACTCAATCAACCGTTGGCGGCCATCCGCAGCTACGCGGAAAACGCCGAAGTGCTGCTCGACCACCAACGCACCGACGACGCGCGCGGCAACCTCAAGCTGATCAGCGAACTGACCGGGCGCATGGCGTCGATCATCGCTCACTTGCGGGCCTTCGCCCGTCGCGATCGCCACGCGCCGGAAAGCGTCGCCCTGCAACCGGCGCTCGACGATGCCCTGGCCCTGCTGGCCAAGCGTCGACGCAGCATGGAAGTCGAGTTGATCCGCGACCTGCCTGCCGCGACGTTGTGGGTCGAGGCCGGCGAAACCCGCTTGCGCCAAGTGCTTGGCAACCTGCTGGCCAACGCCCTCGATGCCCTCACGGAAAAAGGCCCGCCGCGCAAACTCTGGCTGAGTGCCCAAACCACCGCCGATGGCGTCAACCTGTACATTCGCGACAACGGCCCCGGCTTTTGCATGGAAGCCCTCGGTCGCGCCAGCGAGCCCTTCTACACCACCAAGACCCGCACCCAGGGCCTTGGCCTGGGGCTGGCGATTTGCGAGACCCTGATGCGCGCCTTCGGTGGTGAACTGTCGTTCGCCAACCACAAGGAGGGCGGCGCGCTGATTACCCTGAAGCTACGCGCAGGCGCACCGGGTGTGAGCCTGCAACCGTCCGAGGACCGAAGTGCATGACCATCGACAATCGCATTCAGGTCGTGTTGATCGACGACGATCCCCACCTGCGCCAGGCCTTGAGCCAGACCCTCGATCTGGCCGGCCTGAAAATTTTGCCGCTGGCCGAGGCCAAAGGCCTGGCCGGGCAGTTGGAGCGTGACTGGCCCGGTGTGGTGGTCAGCGACATTCGCATGCCGGGCATGGACGGTCTCGAACTGTTGACTGAACTGCACGCCCAGGACCCGGAGCTGCCGGTGCTGCTGATCACCGGTCACGGCGATGTGCCGCTGGCGGTGCAAGCCATGCGCGCCGGGGCTTATGACTTTCTGGAAAAACCCTTCGCCAGCGATGCCCTGCTCGACAGCGTGCACCGCGCCCTGGCCCTGCGTCGATTGGTGCTGGATAACCGCAGCCTGCGTCTGGCCCTGAGCGACCGCAATGAACTGAGCACCCGGCTGGTCGGGCAATCGTCGTCGATGTTGCGCCTGCGTGAGCAGATCGGCGCGTTGGCGGCGACCAAGGCTGACGTGCTGATCCTCGGCGAAACCGGCGCCGGCAAGGAAGTCGTCGCGCGAGCGCTGCATGATTTATCCAGCCGGCGTAACGGTCCGTTCGTGGCGATCAACGCCGGAGCGTTGGCCGAATCAGTGGTCGAAAGCGAACTGTTCGGCCATGAACCCGGGGCTTTCACCGGCGCGCAAAAGCGCCGCATCGGCAAGTTCGAATTCGCCAACGGCGGTACTTTGTTCCTCGATGAAATCGAAAGCATGAGCCTGGATGTGCAAGTGAAACTGCTGCGCTTGCTGCAAGAGCGTGTGGTCGAACGCCTGGGCGGCAATCAACTGATCCCGCTGGACATCCGCATCATCGCCGCCACCAAGGAAGACCTGCGACAGTCCGCCGATCAGGGCCGCTTCCGCGCTGACTTGTATTACCGCTTGAACGTCGCGCCACTGCGCATTCCACCGTTGCGCGAGCGTGGCGAAGATGCGCTGGTGCTGTTCCAGCACTTCGCCGATGAGGCCAGCGCCCGCCATGGCTTGCCACCTCACGAATTGCAACCGGGGCAACGCGCGCTGCTGCTGCGCCACACCTGGCCGGGCAATGTGCGCGAACTGCAAAACGCCGCCGAACGCTTCGCCCTCGGCCTGGAACTGGCGCTGGATAACAACGAGGCGCAAGGCGCTGCCGGCACTGTGATGGAACAGGTCAGCGGCGGGCTGAGCGAGCAGGTGGAAAACTTCGAGAAAAGCCTGATTGCCGCTGAACTGGCACGCTCGCACAGCTCGGTGCGTAGCGTTGCCGAAGCCCTTGGCATCCCGCGCAAGACCTTGCACGACAAACTGCGCAAACACGGGCTGAGCTTCGCCGACAGCGGTGCCGCCAGCCACACCGACGACCTCGATTGAGCCGCCGTCCCATCATCAACTGCCAATAAGAGGTCCTGAATGAGCCGCGAAAGTCGTCAACTGGAATCGGTCCTCCACCATGACATCCCCCTCACCCGGGACATGGGCCTCAAGGTGCTCGACTGGCACGACCAGCAACTGCGCCTGCTCTTGCCGCTGGACGCCAACGTCAACCACAAGAGCACCATGTTCGGCGGCAGCCTGTATTGCGGCGCCGTGCTGGCGGGTTGGGGCTGGCTGCATTTGCGCTTGAAGGAAGAAGGCATCACCGACGGGCACATCGTGATTCAGGAAGGGCAAATCAGCTATCCGCTGCCGGTAACGGGCGACGCCAACGCGATCTGCCAGGCGCCGGATCCGGTGATCTGGAAGAAATTCCTGACCACGTTCCAGCGCTACAGCCGAGCGCGATTGACGTTGCATACTCGGGTCGTCAATGAAGGCCGTGATGAGGATGCTGTGCGGTTTACCGGGCAATTTGTATTGCACCGCTAAACTGGCGGGAAATGAAAAACCCTGTGGCGAGGGAGCTTGCTCCCGCCGGGTCGCGAAGCGGCCCCATTTCCGTTGTTTACGGCTGCTGCGCAGCCGAGCGGGAGCAAGCTCCCTCGCCACAAACAGGTATGAACCTCAGGAACGCGCGAGTTCCAGCAACTGCTCGCGCCACGCGGCCTTCGCCGGCAACGCCAGAAAGAACTCATTCAACAGCGACTCCCGCGCCGGATAACAGAACGGCGCGCCGCTCAAATCCAGCACCTCTCCGCCCGCGCCTTCCAGCACACCCTGAGCCGCCGCCGTGTCCCACTGCGAAGTCGGCGCCAAACGCGGATAACAATCCGCTGCGCCTTCGGCCAACAAACAAAACTTCAGCGAGCTGCCGATATTGGCCAGTTGCAGCTCGCCAAGGCTGGCACTCAACCCGGCCAACAAGCGCTCCTGCTCCGGGCTGGAATGGCGGCGACTGGCGACCACGGTGAACGACTGACCAGGCGCCAACGCATCCCGCACCTGAATCGCCACCGGCGTACCACCTTGATCGCCACGCCATGCGCCGAGCCCGGCACCGCCGACATAGAAGCGCCCATTGGTCGGCATCGACACCACGCCGAACACCACCTGGCCGTTTTCGATCAGCGCAATATTGACGGTGAATTCTTCACTGCCGGAAATGAACTCCTTGGTGCCATCAAGCGGATCGACCAGCCACCAGCGCTGCCATCCGGCACGCACGCTCTGGGGGATGTTGGCGTCTTCCTCGGACAGCACCGGAATGCTTGGGTCCAGCGCCGTCAGCCCGGCAAGAATCAGATGATGAGCCGCCAGGTCTGCGGCCGTGACAGGCGAGTCATCCGATTTGGCCGTCACCGCTGTGCCGGTACGCCAGAACGGCAGGATCGCTTCGCCGGCCTTCAAGGCCAGTTCAACCACGGGTGCCATCAAGGGATGCGGGAAATTCATGGCAGGAACACCCCTCGCTGAGTCAGCAGATCACGGGCCAGATACAGCGCCGCCAAGGCACGGCCCTCGGTGAATTGCGGGTTTTGCGCCAACGCCGACAACTCGCGCAGGTTGACTTTGCCCAGGCCCATCGGCTCTGGCTCGTCTCCCTCCAGGCGCTCTTCGTAAAGATCGGTGGCCAGCACCACCTGGATTTTCTGGCTCATGTAACCGGGCGACAACGACAACTCGGTCAAATGCTCCAATTGCCGCGCGCCAAAACCGGCTTCTTCCTTGAGCTCACGATCAGCTGCCGCCAGCACGTCTTCGCCGGGCTCGATGAGGCCCTTTGGCAGTGACAACTCGTACGCGTCGGTGCCACCGCAATACTCCTCGACCAACACCGCGTGATCGGCATCGAGCATCGCCACGATCATCACCGCGCCATAGCCTGCGCCTTTGCCGACCAAGCGCTCATAGGTGCGCTCCACGCCATTGGAAAAGCGCAGTTTCAGTTCTTCGACGCAGAATAAACGGCTGGTGGCGACAATCTCGCGGGCGAGGATGGTGGGTTTCTGGCGCATGAGCGGCTCCTTGGCGTGAACGCGTTACTATACCCGGCCTATCCTGATTGTTTACCTCGGATATCTTTTTTACCGCTGGAGAAGTTTTTTATGTCCCTGCTGCCCTGGCGCGACATCGACACCGTTCTGCTGGATATGGATGGCACGCTGCTGGACCTGCATTTCGATAACCATTTCTGGCTGGAACATTTGCCCCAGCGCTATGCAGACCTGCACGGCGTGAGTCGGGCCATGGCCGAGATGGAGTTGCAGCCGTTATTCGAACGCAATGCCGGCCAGTTGCAGTGGTACTGCCTGGATTTCTGGAGCGCCGAGCTGAAACTGTCGGTGCGCGACCTGAAACTGGAAACCGCTCATTTGATCGCCCTGCGCCCGGACGCGGACACGTTCCTGGCGGCGATCAAACAGGCAGGCAAACGCGTGGTGCTGATCACCAACGCACACCGCGATTCGCTGTCATTGAAACTGGAAAAAATCGAACTGGCGCCGTACTTCGAGCGCTTGATCAGCTCCCACGATTACGGCTTCCCCAAGGAAAACCCGCAGTTCTGGGATGCTTTGCAGGCGGATATCGACTTCGATCCGACGCGCAGCCTGTTCATTGATGACACCCTCTCGATTCTGCGCAGCGCGCGAAATTTTGGGGTGGCGCATTTGCTGGCCGTGAAAGAGCCGGACAGCCGCCAAGGGCCGAGGGACACGGCTGAGTTTGCGGCGGTGGGGGATTATCGGGAGCTCATTACCGGGCTTTAAATCCGACACGTCATTGTGGCGAGGGAGCTTGCTCCCGCTCGGCTGCGCAGCAGTCGCAATTCAACTGACGCGATCTATTAGATAGAACGCATTGGCCGGATTGGGAGTGCTTCGCACTCCAGCGGGAGCAAGCTCCCTCGCCACAGGTGTCGTGTTATTCAGGAATACGCAACGACTGCCCTGGATAGATCTTGTTCACATCCTTGAGCATCGGTTTGTTGGCTTCGAAGATTTTCTGATACTTGTTGGCATCGCCATACACACGCAGGGAAATGGCGCTCAAGGTGTCGCCCTTCTCGACCACGACGAACTTCGCGGCCACGACCACAGGTCCAGTAACGGTGATCTGGTCTTCAACACCGCTGACACCTGCCACATTGCCCAGGGCCAGGAGGATTTTCTCCTTCTCTTCCTGCGTATTCGCTTCGCCGCTGGCGATGACCTTATCGCCCTCGACCTTGACCTGAATCTTGGAAGTGTCGATTCCCGTCAACGCACTCTGCACATGCTTGGTCAACGCCTCGCTGTTGGCTTCGGCCTTGTCCGGCGTCAATGCGTCGAGGATTTTTTCACCGGCTTCTTTCAGAAAACTGAACAGGCTCATTGTTTCGCTCTCCTTGGGTTTCGGGTTCCAGACGCAAAAGCCTAGACCACCGCCGACACTTGCGAATCCAACCCGACCAATGACCCCGCTTGCGATAGAATCCAAACCTTCCCGACCTCTGGAGCGAAGATGGACATCAAGCAGCTGAAATTCCTCATCGCTCTCGACGAAACCCGGCACTTCGGGCAAGCCGCCGCGCGCTGCCACATCACCCAGCCGACGCTGTCCATGCGCCTGCGCAGCCTTGAAGAAGAGCTCGACCTGCCACTGGTCAATCGCGGGCAACGCTTCGAGGGCTTCACCGCGCCGGGCGAACGCGTACTGGCCTGGGCGCGTACCGTGCTGGCCGCCTACGACGGCCTGTACGCCGAGGCGGCGGCCTGTCGCGGCAATCTGGTCGGCACGCTGCGTTTGGGTGTGGTGCCGCTGTCGAGCTTCGATCCGCTGCCACTGCTGCAACGGCTGCATGCCGAACACCCGAACCTGCGCTTTGAGCTGTCGGCGCTCAGCTCCGAACAGATCCTCGAACAACTGGCGAACAACCGTATCGATCTCGGGGTTTCCTACCTGGAGCGTCTGGACGGCGAACACTTCGACTCGCTGACCTTCAGCGAAACCCGCATGGGCCTGCTCTACGATCAGCGTTTCTTCAGCTTTGGCGACGCGCCCTTGAGCTGGGAATCGTTGATCGAGCTGCCGCTGGGCATGCTCACCAGCGGCATGCACTTCCGTCAGTCCATCGACCACAACTTCCACAGCCGCGGCCTCACTCCGCAGCCCTTGTTGCAAACCGATGCCGTGCATCAACTGTTACAAGCTGTGCACGGCGGCCTGTGTTGCGCCGTGATGCCATTGGAGGGCGGTCTCGAAGGCCTTACCGAGCACTTGCGCCTGCAACCGATCGAAAATGCCCAAACGCTGGGCCGGCTGGGGTTGATCATGCGTCGCAGCGCACCGCGATCAGCGCTGGCGGAAGCCTGTTTCGCGATTTATCAACAATCGCTGATGGGCGCTTGATCGACGGCATCTATCGGTAGATCAGTAATAGCGATTAGACGCGACAACTTGCCGCGCCTAGTCTTAAAGCTGATCAATCCGTCGGTGATGCCATGAACGTCAAGCGCCCCTCCTGCGCGGCGCCCGCCCTCGAAACGCCCGCGCCCGCCGCCAGCCAGACGTACCGCTACAGCAACCTCGAATATTCGGAATCGGACAGCACCGCGCTGGCCGAGGAAGTCGCGCTGGCCATTGCCTACAACGGCATCAGCCAGGCCGTGATGCTGGTCACGCCTACCGACCTTGAAGACTTCATCGTCGGCTTCAGCCTGGGCAGCGGCATCATCGAGGACGCCACGGATATTTATGACCTGCAACTGAGCGGCTCAGGGTCAGCGCAATACGCGCAAGTGACCATTGCCAATCGCGCATTCTGGAACCTCAAGCTGCAGCGTCGGCAACTGGCCGGCACCAGCGGTTGCGGGCTCTGCGGCGTGGAAGCGGTCGAACAGGCGCTGCCGGACCTCAAAGTCCTGCCCGGCGCCCCGCTGCCGCCCGCCGAATGGCTCGACGGCCTGCGCCAGCGCATCGGCGCGTTCCAGCCGCTGGGCCAGCATTGCGGGGCGGTGCATGCGGCGGTGTTCATGAATGACCAAGGCCAATTGTTGCTCGGCCGTGAAGACATTGGCCGGCACAACGCCCTCGACAAATTGATCGGCGGCCTGGTCCGCCAAAACATTTCGACCGCTGGCGGCCTGGCGATTGTCACCAGCCGTTGCAGCCTCGAATTGATCCAGAAAGTCTTGCGCGCCGGCATCCAGACCCTGGTCAGCCTGTCGTCGCCCACGGGCCTTGCCGTGCAATGGGCCCGTCGCCACAACCTCAATCTCATCCATCTGCCACAGAAAAATGCGCCACGGGTCTACAGCCCGGCTTTGGAGAATCAAGCGTGAGTCAACACCGTCAAGCCGACCAGACACCCGTTCCTCGCTACAAACCCTACAAAGGTCCGGCCGGTGGTTGGGGCGCACTGATCAGCGTCGCCCAAGCCTGGCTCACCAGCGACAACGCGCTGAAAAACCTGCGCATGATGCTCAAGACCAACAAGAACGGCGGTTTCGACTGCCCGGGTTGCGCCTGGGGCGATTCCAATGAAGCCGGCATGGTGGCGTTCTGCGAGAACGGCGCCAAAGCGGTGAACTGGGAAGCGACCAAGCGCCGGGTCGACGGCAAGTTCTTCGCCAGGCACAGCGTCACGTCGTTGCTGGAGCAGAGCGACTACTGGCTCGAATACCAGGGCCGCCTGACCGAGCCGTTGAGCTACAACGCCGAAACCGATCGCTACCAACCCATCAGTTGGGACGACGCGTTTGCGCTGATCGCCAAACACCTGAAAGGCTTGTCGAGCCCGGATCAGGCCGAGTTCTATACCTCGGGTCGCGCCAGCAACGAGGCGGCGTTTCTCTATCAGTTGTTTGTACGCGCCTATGGCACCAACAATTTCCCTGACTGCTCGAACATGTGCCACGAGGCCAGCGGTGTCGCGTTGTCGCAAAGCGTCGGTGTCGGCAAAGGCACCGTGACCTTCGATGACTTCGAACACGCCGATGCGATTTTCGTCTGGGGCCAGAACCCCGGCACCAACCACCCGCGGATGCTCGAGCCGCTGCGCGAAGCCGTGAAACGCGGCGCGCAAGTGGTGTGCATCAACCCGCTGAAAGAGCGCGGCCTGGAGCGTTTCCAGCATCCGCAGCACCCTATCGAAATGCTCACCAACGGTTTCAAAGCGACCAACACCGCGTACTTCCGCCCTGCACTGGGCGGTGACATGGCGATCATGCGCGGCATGGCCAAGTTCCTGCTGCAATGGGAACGCGACGCCCAGAAGGCTGGCGCCCCGGCGGTGTTCGATCACGACTTCCTCAACGAACACAGCGTCAACGTGCTGGATTACCTGGCGGTCATCGACGACACCCCGTGGGACCAAATCGTCGAGCAGTCCGGCCTGCCCCTTGTCGAAATCGAACAAGCGGCGCGGATGTACGCCAAAGGCAAGAACGTCATCATGTGCTGGGCGATGGGCATCACCCAGCACCGCCACTCGGTGGCGACCATCCAGGAAATCGCCAACCTGATGCTGCTGCGCGGCAACATCGGCCGACCGGGCGCGGGCCTGTGCCCGGTGCGTGGCCACAGTAACGTGCAGGGCGACCGGACCATGGGCATCAACGAACGTCCGCCGGTGGCGTTCCTCGATGCGCTGGAGCGGCGCTTCCAGTTCAAGGTGCCGCGTAAAAATGGCCACAACGTGGTCGAGGCGATCCACGCCATGGCTGAAGGCCGGGCGAAAGTGTTCATCGCCCTGGGCGGTAACTTCGCCCAAGCCACCCCGGACAGCTCACGGACCTTCCAGGCCCTGAGCAATTGCGACCTGACCGTGCAGATCAGCACCAAGCTCAACCGCAGCCATTTGGCTCACGGCAAAGACGCGCTGATCCTGCCGTGCCTGGGCCGTACCGACATCGACCGGCAGACCGAAGGCCCGCAAGCGGTGACTGTGGAGGACTCGTTCAGCATGGTGCATGCGTCCAACGGTCAACTGGAGCCGCTGTCGAACCAGATGCGCTCTGAGCCCGCGATCCTCGCCGGAATCGCCGCTGCGACGCTGGGCAGCCATCCGGTGGACTGGAACTGGCTGGTGGGCGACTACCGCCGCATTCGCGAGCTGATCGCCGACACCCTTCCGAGCTTTAAAGACTTCAACGAGAAGATCAAGAACCCGGGCGGCTTCTACCTCGGCAACAGCGCCGGCGCGCGCAAGTGGAACACTCCATCAGGCCGGGCCAATTTCAAGCCGAACCTTTTGCCCAAGGATCTGGTACACGAGCGCACCCGCTCCACGGGCGTGGTGCCGGACCTGATCATGCAATCGATGCGCTCCCACGATCAGTACAACACCACGATTTATGGCCTCAATGATCGTTATCGCGGCGTGAAGGGGCAGCGGGATGTGCTGTTCGTCAACGAAGCCGACATCATTCGCCTGGGCTTCAAGCCGGGGCAAAAGGCCGACATCGTTTCGCTGTGGGACGATGGCATTGAACGTCGGGTGAAAGGTTTCACGCTGCTGGCGTTTGATATTCCGGCTGGGCAAGCGGCGGCTTACTACCCGGAAGTGAACCCGCTGGTGCCGCTGGAAAGCACCGGGGACGGCAGCCATACGCCGACGTCGAAGTTCGTGGCGATCCGCTTGGAAGCGGCGAGTGAGACCGGCTTGATCATGGCCAGGTCGGCGTAATGCATCGTTAGTTCTGGCCCTCTCGCGAGCAAGCTCGCTCCTACAGATTTTTTTGTTGGTCACATCATTTGTGTTCGATACACATCCCTGTAGAAGCAAGCTTGCTCGCGATGGCGATAGACGGATTCAACACATGTTTCAGCATTGACGAAAACTTTCCAATCGCCCACAAAAAAGGCCGTTTTCTAATGAAAACAGCCTTTGCGAAGTAATAAAAGACCGGCGAAAAACGGTTAAGTTCCGCCCAAAAAACAGCAACTTATAGAAATGTGCTTAAGTCGTGTTACTCGTCGGATTTCGATTGTCACACCTCTGACACAGCCTCAGGATCGCGCCGTCATCCCCTTGAGGTTCCTCTATGAAGTTCTCCTCGATTCTCTTGTTGTCCCTTGGCCTGGTCAGTGGCATCGCTTCTGCCGGCGGCACCACCGAAGCAGGTGTGGGCGGCGCATTGGGCGGGGTTTTGGGCTCGGTCGTCGGTCAGTCCATTGGCGGCAATACAGGTTCCACCATCGGCGCGGCCCTGGGTGGCGCGGGTGGTAGCGCCGTTGGCGCAGACAAACGCAGCCGTGGCGAAGCCGCCATCGGTGGTGCATTGGGCGCAGCAGGCGGTAACGTGGTCGGCCGCAGCGTGGGCGGCACCACTGGCAGCCTGATCGGCTCCGCAGCAGGCGGCGGCGCCGGTGGTGCGCTGGGTAACTACATGGGCAACAAGAGCGATGATGACGACGATGATCGTCATTCCTATCGCGGCCGTGATGATCGTCGCTACTACCGTGACGGCCACCCGGGTCGAGGTCATGCCTATGGCCATCGCAAGCATCACAAGAAATACTACCGCCACCGTCATTGAGGCCGTAACAGGCTCACTGAGCAGTGAAAAAATCGCAGCCCGAGGGCTGCGATTTTTTTTGCCTGCGTCACACCACCAGACGCTCCAGTGCGCCGCGCAAGCCGGGCGGAATCGCCACCGGCTGATTCGAAGCGCGGTCGACAAACACATGCACAAAGCGCCCCGCTGCACAGGCCTCGTCCTCTCCCTGCCTGAACACCGCCAACTCGTACTGCACCGAACTGTTACCCAGCTTGCCGACCCGCAAACCGATCTCGATCCGGTCCGGAAACGCGATGGAAGCAAAGTAATCACAAGCTGAGCTCACCACGAACCCCACCACTTCGCCGTCATGGATATCCAGACCACCGACCTCGATCAGGTAAGTGTTTACCGCTGTGTCGAAGAAGCTGTAATAGGTCACGTTGTTGACGTGGCCGTAGGCGTCGTTGTCATGCCAGCGCGTGGTGATGGGCTGGAAGTGCGGGTATTCGCTGCGTTGGGGCATCAATGGGCTCCTTTCATGATTTCGAGTGGAGTTTACTGGTCAGCGAATCCCTTACCCACCGCCGCCAACTCCCCGATCAACCGCGCCGGACTCCAGTGATCACCCTGGCGCGTCTCCAACGCCAACAGACGCTGGTGAATATCCGCCAGCCCCTGCTGATCCGCCCAGGCCATCGGCCCGCCCTTGTCCGCCGGGAACCCGTAACCGTTGAGGTACACCAGATCGATGTCGTGGGCCGATCCGGCGATCCCTTCCTGCAGGATTTTCGCGCCTTCGTTGACCAGCGCCAGCAAGCAGCGCTCGAGGATTTCCTCCGTGCTGACCTCACGGCGATGGAACCCCAGCTTTTCGCTGACCTCCAGCACCAGCGCATCGACCTGCGGATCGTGCTCAGCCTGACGACTGCCCGGCTCATAGTGGTAAAAACCGTTGCCGCTCTTCTGGCCGAAACGACCCAGCTCACACAGACGGTTATCCACCTGAACCTCTGGCGCATCCTGCCCCACACCCGAGAGTTGCCGGGCGCGCCACTGCAGGTCGACACCCACTACGTCGAACATGCGGAACGGCCCCATGGCGAAACCAAAACCTTGCAGCGCCGCATCCACCTGATACGGATAAGCGCCCTCCAGCAACATTTTGCGCGCTTCCAGCACATAGGTATTGAGCATGCGATTGCCAATAAATCCGTCGCAGTTGCCCGCCACCACGCTGACCTTGCCCATGCGCTTGCCCAGCGCCAGGGCTGCCTCAAGTACCGCCGGAGCCGTCTGGGCGCCACGGACGATTTCGAGCAGTTTCATGATGTGCGCCGGGCTGAAAAAGTGCAGGCCCAGGACTTGTTGCGGACGGCGTGTAACGGCAGCGATGGCGTCGATGTCCAGCGCGGAAGTGTTGCTCGCCAGAATCGCTTCAGGTTTGAGCAAGCCATCCAGTTCGCGGAAGATTGACTGCTTGAGTTCGAGGTTTTCGTAAACTGCTTCGATGACCAGGTCGACGTCACGGATGGCCGCATAATTGGCCGCTGCCGTGATTCGGGCGATGCGGGCGTCGGCCTCGGCCTGATCAATACGCGCCTGTCGCACGCTGTGGGCGTAGGTGTCGGCCACGGCAACCAGAGCCTGCTCAAGCATCTGCGGATTGTTATCGACCCATTGCACCGCCACGCCGGCGTTGGCCAGGCACATGACAATGCCACGGCCCATGGTGCCCGCGCCGATCACGGCGGCGCGCTGAATGTTGAACGGTGTCTGGCTCATCTCTTGTTCTCTTGTTGGCGATCCAAAGACAGCCCTCACCATAGTCAGCCACCGCGCATTTTTGAAATTTATTCCTGTGATGAGCAACATTCAGCGGATGGATGCACATCAGCCAGCGCTATACACCCTGTAGGAGCCGGCTTGCTGGCGATGGCGACGTCACATTCACTACATGTGCTGGCTGTCGGGCCAACATCGCCAGCAAGCCGGCTCCTACAAGAACAGGACTCAGCCTGAGAGATATTGTTCAGCCCAAGTCCGCACGTCGGCATACGGATAATCCTCCAGCACCGCAAACCCCGGAATGGCCCGCGCCTTGAGCTTGGTGAACAGCGGCACACTGATCCCGCACAGAAACCGCGTCACGCGCTCAGCCGAGGGCCGGCTGCCAGTGTGCTGCTCGTGCCTGTGGATAAACCCGCCACACAGCGTCTCGAAGTTTTTATCCACAAGCGCCGGCAACTCCGGCGGTATCGGGAGCCGTGCAACCTGCCCATGACACACCGAGCAGTGCCCACACTGCTGCGGGGCGTTGCTGTCGCCGAAATACTCGGCCAACCGGAAGCCCAGGCAACGGTCGGTGGCAAACAAATCCAGCATCGCGTGGATTCGCGCGATCTCGGTTTGTTCGTGCCGGGTGAAACCGGCGTGAAGTTCAGCGCTGAGTACCTGCGGGTCAAAATCCGTTTTCAGCAGCGTATAGACCTCGGTCATCAACTTGCTTTCAAGCTCGACCCAGCCCTTCTCCTGGAAATAATCCAGCGCCTTGACCACCCGGTTGCGCTCGGCCTGATGTTGCTCGTACAGCGCGTCGAAATTAACGGTGGCCCAGCTCCGCGCACGCTTGGACGTCTGGATGATCGCCGCGACGAAATTCTTGCGCTCACCTTCGAAACGGGCCAGCAACGCCTCGGGCTCCTCCAGGTATTTGAAACGATACTCAGCGTAGTAGGCGTAACGCGGGGCAATGATTCCACGCAGCTCCAGCTGCACCAGCAACGTCTTGAGCGGCAGCTGGCGAATGTTGCTGTTATCCGCCAACGGTCCCAACAGAAACTCCCACTCCCCTTGCGGCGCACACGCTTGCAACTCGTCGACGACATGGCGGATACCGTCGAGCTCAGGGGTATCGCCGTAAACAAAGTTTTCCAGCACGTTGAGGCTGTCGCGGTTGGCCAACACCAGGCAGTCCGATGGCTGCCCGTCACGCCCGGCGCGGCCGATTTCCTGGCTGTAGTTTTCGATGGATTTAGGCAGGTCGAAGTGCACCACGTTGCGGATGTCGCTCTTGTCGATACCCATGCCGAAGGCGATGGTCGCGACGATGCAATTGGACTGCCCGCCCATGAAGCGTTTCTGGATGCCGTCACGTTGGTCGTGGGGCAAACCGGCGTGATAGGCCTCGGCCTGTATGCCGTTGCGTTGCAGATGCTCGGCAATGTGCTCGGCGGTTTTCTGCAGGGTGACGTAGACGATACTTGGCTGGTCGGGACGCTCACTCATCCACTCAACAAGACGTCGACGTTTGTCCGGACCGCGCACCGGCTCCACCCACAGATTGAGGTTCGGTCGATAGAACCCCGTGGTCACCACGTCATCGGGCGCGATGGCGAATTTCGTCTGCATGTCGACGATGACCTTGGGTGTCGCGGTAGCCGTCAGCAGCAAGACTTGTGGGATGTTGAACTGCCGCTGGTAGTCCGGCAGCTTGAGGTAATCCGGGCGGAAATTGTGGCCCCATTCCGAGATGCAATGGGCCTCGTCCACTACCAGCAACGAGATCGGCACTTGCTGCAGGAAGTTGCGGAAACGCTCGTTCTTCAGGCGCTCCACCGAGATCATCAAGATTTTCAATTCGCCGGACCTGGCGCGGGCCATCACATCGCTTGCGTCATCGCGGCTCTGGGCCGAATCGATACTGCCCGCCGCAATGCCATGACGTTGCAGGAACGCCAATTGATCCTGCATCAATGCCAGCAGTGGCGAGACGACAAGCGTCAGGTGCGGCAACAGCACGGCCGATAACTGATAGCACAGGGACTTGCCGGAACCGGTGGGAAAAATAGCCGCCGCCGAACGCCCCGCCAGCACGGCGCTGACGGTTTTCTCCTGACCCGGTCGAAACTGTGGATAGCCGAAAACCTGTTCCAGGGTGTTGTGCATAAGCTGTCACTCCGTTGACTGCTGCGATGAGCAAAGCCTAGCCGGCGATCGCAGCGAGTCGAGAATAGGTCGGGGGTAAAAACGATACGGGATGATACAGCGGATGGCTTGGAAGACTTGAGGGATGTAGCGACCGTCAGATTGCTATCGCTAGCAGGCTAGCTCCCACACTGGATTTTCGGTGCCCACCAATCCCCTGTGGGAGCTAGCCTGCTAGCGATGGGTTCAGCCCAGCCACCGCAAAACCCGAAATAACCTACAACGTCTGAAGAACCATCAACCACCGCGTAGTCCCTTTCCTCAAACACCAACAAAAACCCTACAAAACCCGTCGACCTCAGCCATCTTGTCGCACAACACCACGCCCTTTTATAGTCGGCGGCGCGGCTGAAATCAGTGTCTCGGCCTGCCGGGCACACTCGCCGATTTTGCACAGGACGCACCTCAATGACGCTCCCCGATCCACCGACCGACCGCTACCGCCCGCTCAAAACCCGCTACAGCGAAACACCGGTCTTGGTCATCGACACCGAAGCCGACCCCTTGGAAATCCTCGACGCCGCCCGCCAACGCATCCGCGCCGCCAGCGACCTGCTCGAAACCCTGTATTGCCTGTGCTTCAAACAGGCGGACACCAGCGACATCCCCAACATCGTCAGCGCCTTGTACCTGCTGACCCAGGACGGCAACGACCTGCTCGACATCGCCCGGCAACGCCTGCCGCAACTCACCCTCTAAAGCCACCACAATCCCTTGTAGGAGCTGGCTTGCCAGCGATGAACGATAACGCGGTGCCATGTGGACAATTCCGTCAGCAACGCCCTATCAAAGCTTCGGCAACGTCCTACAAAAGAAGACACCTTGTCGGCTATCGCCAACCGGTGACTCAAACCTATAGTCCGGACTGTCGCTGCCCAATCAGCGGCTCGGGTTTGGTCACTCGATGGAATACATAAACGCATCCGTTGTAAGCTGCCGGCACCTCAAGTGTCTGCACGCTATATGGTGGCTGTGTTTGGGACGCCTTATGGCGTGCCGGTCTTATGTATTCCTCCGGTTGACCAACCCGAACACAGTCCGCCTCCATCGCTTGGTCACGATGACAGCGGTTCATCCGATGCACTTGAGAATACATATAATGAATAAATTGAATCCGTTCCCTGATCGCTACCGCCCACTCCAAACCAACCTCACCGACACCACCCCGCTAATTATCGACACACAAGCCAACCCCCAAGACATCCTCGAATCCGCTCTCCAGCGCATCCGAGCGTCCAGCGATCTGCTCCGAACCCTGCACTGCCAAAGCTTCCTCGACGGCGACATCGAAGACATCCCGCACATCACCCACGCGCTCTACCTGCTAACCCAGGACGGCTGCGACCTGCTCAAAGTCGCCCAACAACGCATGCTCAACTGGAAAGCGCCAGTCTGACGCTATTCAGTCAACGCGCCGAAGTGAAATTATTCCGGCTGTTTCAACACTAAACAGCCGGAATACTGGCAGCTAGCATGCATTTCTTTGAGAAATCAGGGTCGATAAAATGGCGCACTCTCCAATTTCCCCGTCGCAGGGATCGCGTTGATGGTGACGATGCCTCAGTCGGCGCGAGCTACCTTTATTTCCGGATCAATCGTGCGGATGCAGAAAGCATCATCGACAACTTCAAAGAAGTTGTCAGCCAATGGTCCACGCTAGCAGGGGCATTGGGCCTATCAAAACGCGAGCAGGACAATATGGCGCCTGCATTTCGATTAGCGGAGCCTATGCAATGAACCTCGCCCCCAACCTCCCCGACGACCCAGCCCTCCACCAGCTCATCCAACTCCTGCACGAAGAACTCGGCTTCCCCGAGCGCAAAACCATTAGCCTCAGCACCTCTGTCAATTTCGACCTCGGCTGCAACGGCGCCGACGCACAACACCTGATCGAAACCCTGGAAGAACACTTCACCATCGACTTCGTGGATTTCGACAGCTATCGCTATTTCCAGCCCGACGGCTACGATGTGAATCTAAAGCGAAAAGCCAAGGGACGCGGCGAGAAGGTGCCATTGACCCTCGGCATGCTCTACCGGGCCATCAAGGCCCAGCGCTGGGACACGGAGGAGCTTGAAGGGCTGTAACGTCACGACACCTCTATCTTTAATAGACGAACAGACAAAGCGAATTTGTTACACATGGACGTTTGCCGGCTAATGATCGGCAGCTTACGGTTTGTGAGGGCGTAAGCCCTATCCGATGCAGTTATCCATAACTGCGCAAGGCAAACAAACAGGAGCTGTTTATGCAGGATGCATATTCGATGGCAAAATTTTCTGCTTCATTTTTTATCGGCGCAGCACTTATTGTTGGCGCCACTGAGGTGCCCGCGGTCAGTCGGGCGGGTGTTTACACGTGCAATGGATGCTATGCGCAAGTCCCCAACCCGGATGATGCGACAAGGGCTGTGCTTCGCCGTGAAGAGAGCCGCTTGAACTCACCTCGCCCTTTCAACTGGAATCCGCAGGGGCTGAAAGTGGGTGACTCAATGGTCGTGTGCAACGTGGCCGTTTGTTCGGAATACATTTGGCGCGGCGGTGACAATTTTGACTCGGGCAAGATTGTCTCCAACATCCTGCCACCGGGTGCCAGCGGCACCTATACGGGTGGCGGCGGTGGCGGGAGCAGTAACAGCCGGCCTGTAGGCAACCCTTTCCCGGGCACCGGAGGCAACGGCGGCGGGACGGTAACCGTCGGGCCGATTAGTAACCCTGACGGCGGTGGTAATGGCGGGGGGAGTACTAAAAAGCCAATAGCCGAACGAGAGCAGCAATAGGCACAAACGTGGGCAATGGAACGTTGCGCTACCTATGGCAAGACTCTAATTCGCACCCACAGAAAAGCCGCCCCGAAGGGCGGCTTTTTCATTGCATCAAACCAACACTTACAACTTAGGGCCCGCAGCCTTGATCGCGTCGCTCACTTCGAACTTCTTGAAGTTCTCGATGAACAGGCCGGCCAGTGCTTTGGCGGCTTCGTCGTAGGCGGCTTTGTCGGCCCAGGTGTTGCGTGGGTTCAGCAGCCCAGTCTCAACGCCCGGTACGGCCAGTGGCACGTCGAGGTTGATGGTGTCCAGGTGCTCGGTCTCGGTACCGATCAGCGCGCCGCTCTGGATCGCTGCGATCACCGCACGGGTGGTCGGGATGTTGAAGCGCTTGCCGACGCCGTAGCCACCGCCGGTCCAGCCGGTGTTGACCAGGTAAACCTTGGAGCCGAAGCCGCGGATACGCTTGATCAGCAGCTCTGCGTATTCACCAGCCGGACGCGGGAAGAACGGTGCGCCGAAGCAGGTGGAGAAGGTCGACTTGATGCCGCTGCCCGAACCCATTTCAGTCGAACCCACCAGAGCGGTGTAGCCGGACAGGAAGTGGTAGGCCGCTTGCTCTTCGTTGAGGATCGACACTGGCGGCAGCACGCCGGTCAGGTCGCAGGTCAGGAAGATGACAGCGTTCGGCTCGCCGCCCAGGTTCTTCTCGGAACGCTTGGCAACGTGCTCCAGCGGGTACGCGGCGCGGCTGTTCTGGGTCAGGCTGACATCAGCGTAGTCGGCGTGCTTGGCATCATCGATGACGACGTTTTCCAGGACTGCGCCGTGCTTGATGGCTTTCCAGATAACCGGCTCGTTCTTCTCGGACAGGTCGATGCACTTGGCATAGCAACCGCCTTCGATGTTGAACACCACGCCTTCGCCCCAGCCGTGCTCGTCGTCACCGATCAGGTAACGGCTTTCGTCGGCGGACAGGGTGGTTTTACCGGTGCCGGACAGACCGAAGAACAGGGTCACGTCGCCTTCTTCGCCGATGTTGGCAGCGCAGTGCATTGGCAGCACGTCAGCAGCCGGCAGCAGGAAGTTCTGCACGGAGAACATGGCTTTCTTCATTTCACCGGCGTAACGCATGCCGGCGATCAGCACTTTTTTCTGTGCGAAGTTGAGGATCACGCAACCGTCGGAGTTGGTGCCGTCACGCTCAGGCACGCACTCGAAATTGGCAACGTTCAGCACTTGCCACTCTTCACGACCAGCCGGGTTGTACTGGGCCGGGTTGATGAACAGGCAACGACCGAACAGATTCTGCCAGGCAGTCTGGGTGGTCATCTTCACGGCCAGGTAGTGATCTTCGGCCGCACCTACATGCACGTGGGAAACGAAATGCTCTTGCGCGTTGTTGAACGCCTCAACACGGTTCCACAGGGCATCGAACTTGTCGGCCGGGAACTTGCGGTTGATCGGGCCCCAGGCGATGGCGCCCGTGGTGGACGGCTCGTCAACGATGAAACGATCGACTGGCGAACGGCCGGTACGGTGACCGGTACGAACAACCAGTGCGCCGGTATCGGCAAGCTCGCCTTCACCGCGGTTGAGGGCTTCTTTAACCAGATCATCAACACTCAGATCGGTGTACACGGCGTTATTGGCTTGCGTCATGAGGTTCCCCGTCGGCCAGTGGCCGAGTGCTCCAAACGTTTTTGTAGTAGAAAGTCGTGCACTACTACCGCGAAAAAAGTGGGCCGGATTATGCCAGAAAAGCCCAAAAAGAGTAGGCCCCTCCTGTCGTAACGGCGTTATTCCGGCACTAACCAGTGAATTTACCTGCGCTGAACCGTTTTAGTGACGGGTATCTGACGGCGTCTCGACACCCGCCCCGGCGAACAATTGAGTGACATCGGCGGCGTCAAACAGGTACTGCTGATTGCAAAACTGACAGTCGATCTCGATTTTTCCACCGTGTTCAACCACCAGGTTTTGCGCGTCTTCCATGCCCAGACTGACCAGAGCATTAGCCGAACGTTCGCGTGAGCAGCTGCAGCGGAAGCGCAGTTTTTGCACGTCGAACAGTCGCACCTGCTCTTCGTGATAGAGGCGATGGAGCACGGTTTCGTTGTCCAGGCTCAGCAGTTCGTCGGCGGTCAACGTTCCGCTCAACGCGGTGAGGTGCTGCCAGCTGGCGGCGCGTTCTTCTTCGTCTTTCAGGCGGTCGGCGGGCAGTTGCTGCAGCAACAGGCCACGGGCACGACGGCCATCGGCGCAGAGCTTGATGCGCGTGCCGATCTGCTGGGACATGACGAAGTAGTTGGTGAAGCAGTCTGACAGCGTTTCGCCGTCCAGATCGACAACGCCCTGGTAGCGCTGGCCCTGTCTCGGGTCGATGGTCAACGTCAGCGAACCGTCGGGCATCAGGTCGGCCAGGGTGGCGTCGGGGGCGATCCGGTCGACCTCGTAACGGGCCAGGCCACGGATGTCGCGCTCGCTGGAGCATTCGATCATCAACAGCGGGATCGGGCCTTCGGAGCGGGCCTGAAGGATCAGCAACCCGTCGAATTTCAAGGTGCCGACCAGCAACGCCGCTGCCGCCATCAGTTCGCCGAGCAGCTGCGCAACCGGCTCCGGATAGGCGTGTTTGGCCAGGACTTCAGCGTAGCTGAGCTCCAGCGAAACCATCTCGCCACGGGTGTCGCTGTCATCAAAGATGAAGCGTTGGGTGAAGTCGTTATCCGGTAGGTCGGTCATAAGTCTGGGTATCTGAAGTGGTGACAAAAGTGGTTACAGAATTCGAGGTTACGCCTTGGCCATAGGGTCGTGCTGTCTGGTTATGGCTTAGAGGCCGGCGACTGTGTGCGCTTTACGACGAATGGCACATGCACGGCAGGCGAATTACCTCATATGGCTACGCAAAGGCGCAATTACAAGTCTTCGCCGGTTTGGAACGATCGGCGGACGGGTCAATCATTCGTTACTGCTGCCACGAAACTTGAACAGATCACGCCGCTGTTTCTTGCTCGGCTTGCCATCAGTGCTCACACCCAGGGCGCCCGCCTTGCGCTCGGCGGCGGCGTTTTCGCGCTTGGCGATGCTGGCTTCGGTTTCGGCGTACAGTGTCTGCGCTTCCGGCGCACCACGGCGCACAATCGACAGCGCCTGGACCACCACCGTGCGTTCCTCGAAACCGGTGCGGATCACAAACTCATCGCCAATGCGCGGCTCTTTGCCAGGCTTGCAGCGATCGCCCCGGCAATGCACTTTGCCACTTTCAATCGCCGCCTTGGCCAAGGCACGGGTTTTGTAAAACCGCGCAGCCCACAACCATTTATCGAGGCGGACTTTGTCGTCCTCATCGTTTTTTTGTGCCATGGGATTTCCTCATTCTGAAATATTGGTGAACTGTACTACCGTTCTGTCGTACCAAGAATTACTCCGTCCCGGACTACAATGCTGACATTCCATAACCTCCTTGCGGGGCTGGAAATCCGGGCCGTAGATATCTGTCGCCTTTTAACCATTATTCTGCGTGAATACCGCGAATTCGGCCGCCTGCGGCCACCGTGGTTTCTACCGGTTGAGCCATTTTGAAGACATTTGACCATTTGACCGTTGTCGGTCTGCGCGAGTGGGTGGCGCTCCCGGATTTGGGAGTGGCCGGCCTTCGGGCAAAAATCGACACCGGTGCCAGTACCTCCAGCCTGCATGCCACCGACATCGAGACTTTCGAGCGCGATGGCGGCCAGTGGGTGCGTTTCACCGCGCACCTGGGCACGGTGGTGCAACTGCGTCACCGTCGCTGCGAAGCACCGCTGGTGACAAGAAAAACCATTAAAAGCTCTAACGGTCACGCGCAGGTGCGATACGTGATCAGCACCACCCTGGCCCTCGGTGATCGGGTCTGGCGGGTCGAGTTCACCCTCGCCTGCCGCAAGTCCATGCGTTATCGCCTGTTACTCGGTTCCAAAGCCCTGATCGATGGCCAACTGGTGGTCAATCCGGGCATCAAGTATGTACAAGACAAGCCGGTGTTCCCGGTATCTACCTCCTCCACAGGTGTTGCATGAAGATCGCTGTGCTGTCGCGGAACCCGCGTCTGTATTCCACCCGCCGCCTGGTCGAAGCCGGTACCGAACGCGGCCATGAAATGGTGGTGGTCGATACCCTGCGCGCCTACATGAACATTGCCAGTCATAAACCGCAGATCCACTACCGCGGCAAGCCGCTGGAGGGATTCGATGCGGTGATCCCGCGGATCGGTGCATCGGTTACTTTCTATGGCTGCGCGGTGTTGCGTCAGTTCGAAATGATGGGGGTGTATCCGCTCAACGAATCGGTGGCCATCGCCCGCTCGCGGGACAAACTGCGTTCGCTGCAATTGCTGTCACGCCGGGGCATTGGTTTGCCGGTCACCGGTTTTGCCCACTCACCGGATGACATTCCCGATCTGATCGAAATGGTCAACGGCGCGCCACTGGTGATCAAGGTGCTGGAAGGCACCCAGGGCATCGGCGTGGTGTTGTGTGAAACCGCCACCGCGGCAGAGTCGGTGATCGAGGCGTTCATGGGCCTCAAGCAGAACATCATGGTTCAGGAGTACATCAAGGAGGCCGGTGGCGCCGACATCCGCTGCTTCGTGGTGGGCGACAAGGTGATTGCAGCCATGAAACGCCAGGCCAAACCCGGTGAGTTCCGCTCCAACCTGCATCGCGGCGGGAGCGCCAGCCTGATCAAGATCACACCGGAGGAGCGCATGACTGCGTTGCGTGCGGCGAAGGTCATGGGCCTGTCGGTGGCGGGCGTGGATATCCTGCGCTCCAATCACGGGCCGCTGGTGATGGAAGTGAATTCGTCGCCGGGGCTGGAAGGGATCGAGACCACCACTGGCAAGAATGTGGCGGGGATCATCATTGAGCATCTTGAGAAGAATGGCGGGCCGAACATGACCCGGACCAAAGGCAAAGGCTAACGCCAAACTTTTGTGGCGAGGGAGCTTGCTCCCGCTCGGCTGCGTAGCAGTCGCAAGATGGGAGCCCTCCGGACTCCAGCAGGAGCAAGCTCCCTCGCCACAAAGGGCTGTGTACGACTCTTAAACGGCATCCCTCGGCAACATCAACCCCAGCGGCAAGCGCACCCGCGCTTCCAATCCACCGCCTGCACGGTTGCGCAGCTCGACATTGCCACCGTGCATCGAAGCAATCCGCTTCACGATCGCCAAGCCTAACCCGGTGCCCTTCCCGCCTCGGGCTCGGTCACCACGGGTGAATGGGTTGAAGATCGCTTCCAGCTCCGACGGATCGATACCGGCGCCACGGTCCATGACGCTCAGCACCACGTACGGTGCGTTCACATCGCCAGACACATACGCCGCCACTTCCACGCCATTGCCGGCGTGGTGCAGTGCATTGCCGATCAGGTTGTTCAGCAAGCGCTTCATCGACACGCGACGCAACGGAAACGGCTGGATCGGCTCCAGACGCAGGCGCACTTTCTCTTCGTTCTGGTTATACGGTGCGGCCACTTCGCGAACCAGGTCGCTCAGGTCCACTTCTTCCACCGACTCATCCCGACCATCGCGAATGAACGCCAGGAACTGGTCGAGAATCGCGTCCATGTCCTCGATGTCGCGGACCATATCGTCCGTGAGGTCGTTACGGTCGCCCATCAATTCCAAAGACAGGCGCAAACGGGTCAGGGGCGTGCGCAAGTCATGGGAAACCCCGGCCAGCATCAGTTCGCGCTCGCGACCGGCCTGCTCGACGTCTTCAGCCATCTGGTTGAAGGCGCGATAAACCTCGGTCATTTCACTCGGCGTATCGCTGATCGGCAGGCGCACACTGCGACCCTGGCCGAGTTGCCGTGCCGCGTAGACCAGACGTTTGAGCGGTTGGTTGAGCTGGCTGACGAAAATCCACGCCGACGCGGTGGACAGCAAACCAATGGCAAGAAACCAGCCCAGTACGTTCCAGATTTTCTGACCGCGCAATGGGTGCGGATACAACGGCACTTTCAACCAGCCATCGCCCAGGCTTGGGGCCCGGACCCACAGCGCCGGCGGTGAATGCATGCGCAACCGGACTTCGGTGTCGGCGCCCAACTCGGCCTGCATCTGCCGCTGATAGATTTCGCTGTAGGGCCAGTGCTGTTCGCCTTCCGGTACGCCAGCACCCACCACCCGGATCAGGGTCGCGGCTTCGGCAATCTTGTCGCGGTTGTTTTCATCGGCGGCCCAATAGGCGCGCAGCGTCAGGGCGACGCCGTGGCTGTACTGGCGGTCCACCAGCACGTCTTCGTTCATCAACAGGTAAACCAGGGTCAGCGCCTTGGAAAACAGGACGACGATGAGCACCAGCCAAAGGGTGCGGGAGAAAAAACTCTGGGGGAACCAAACCGGGGTTTTCATGGATAACCGTTACATACTTGCAGGAGCGAGCGATGCTCGCATATTGCGGATCGCGAGTCTGCGGGCAAGGCCAATTGACCTGTCACCCGCACGACCCGCTCCTACAAATCGCCGATCACTTGGTGGCGGCGCCATCCGGAACGAACACGTAACCCACGCCCCAGACAGTCTGGATGTAACGCGGCTTGGACGGATCGGGTTCGATCATCCGGCGTAGACGGGAGATCTGCACGTCGATGGAGCGCTCCAGGGCATCCCACTCGCGGCCACGGGCCAGGTTCATCAACTTGTCGCGGGTCAACGGCTGGCGGGCGTTCATCACCAGGGCCTTGAGCACCGCGAACTCACCGGTGGTGAGCATGTGCACTTCTTCGCCGCGCTTGAGTTCGCGGGTGGCCAGGGACAGTTCGTAGTCACCGAAGGTCACGCTTTCGTCTTCGCTGCCCGGCGCGCCCGGCACCGGAGCCGACTGACGACGCAGGACGGCTTTGACACGGGCCATCAGCTCATCGGGGTTGAATGGCTTGGCCAGATAGTCGTCGGCACCCAGTTCCAGGCCCTTGATGCGGCTCAGCTCATCGCCCTTGGCGGTCAGCATGATGATGGGTATCTGATTGTTCGCGCCGCGCAGGCGGCGGCAGGCGGTCAGGCCGTCTTCGCCGGGCAGCATCAGGTCGAGGACGACCAGGTTGAACACTTCGCGTGCCAGCAGGCGGTCCATTTGCTCGGTGTTCGGTACGGCGCGGGCGCGGTAGCCCTTGCTGACGAAGAAACGCTCCAGCAGGCTGCTGAGGCCCGGATCGTCATCAACAATAAGAATTTTTTCGCCTTCAGCAATGTTTGCAGTGCTGCTCATTAGATGCTCCTTTTAGCTCGGCGCGCATTATGGCGTAGCTGCCGTTATACGCACCGTGTGCATTGTTAGCAGATTTTTCCTTTATCGCCAGAAAACCGGCCACCGAAGCCGCAGCCCGCCGATGCCCCCGAATGCCGGAACGCTGGTTATAATGCGCGGCCTTTTGTGTCAGGCAACATCAGACAGTTACTACAGACGGGCACCGTTTTTATTTCAGGGTGCCGGCAGTCATTGTTCGATTTCACGGGTCAACGGGATACCTTTTGATCCAGGCAGCGGCGCAGGCCAGGCCGCTCAACCAGACTCGCCAAGGCCCTAACTCTGCGCCTGCGAGCCTGCTTTCACAATTTGTCAGGTGGTTTTATGGACAGCATCAACAGCCGCATCGCCGAGGAACTCGGTGTACGCCCACAACAGGTCGAAGCGGCCGTCGCGCTACTCGATGAGGGCTCTACCGTTCCCTTCATCGCCCGTTACCGGAAAGAAGTGACCGGCAGCCTCGATGACACCCAATTGCGTCATCTGGAAGAGCGTCTGCGCTACCTGCGAGAACTCGACGAACGGCGCATCAGCATCCTGGCCAGCATCCAGGAGCAAGGCAAGCTGACCCCGCAGCTCGAGCGCGATATCAAGCTCGCCGACACCAAGACCCGCCTCGAAGACTTGTACCTGCCGTACAAGCAGAAGCGCCGCACCAAGGGCCAGATCGCCCTGGAAGCCGGCCTCGGCGAGTTGGCTGACGGTCTGTTCAACGATCCGACCCTGAGCCCGGAAACCGAAGCCGCCCGTTTCATCGACGCGGAAAAAGGCGTGGCCGATGTGAAGGCCGCCCTCGAAGGCGCCAAGTACATCCTGATGGAGCGTTTCGCTGAAGACGCCGGCCTGCTCGACAAGCTGCGCAGCTACCTGAAGCAGGAAGCCACCCTCAGTGCCCGCGTGATCGCCGGCAAGGAAGAGGAAGGCGCCAAATTCCGTGATTACTTTGAACATGACGAACCGCTGAAAAGCATGCCCTCGCACCGTGCGCTGGCGATTTTCCGTGGCCGTAACGAAGGCATCCTCAGTTCTTCGCTGAAAGTCGGTGATGAACTGCCGGGCACCATGCACCCGTGCGAAGGCATGATCGGCCAGCAATTCGGTATCCAGAACCAGAACCGTGCCGCCGACAAATGGCTGGGCGAAGTGGTGCGCTGGACCTGGAAGGTCAAGCTCTACACCCACCTCGAGACTGATTTGCTGGGTGAGCTGCGCGATGGCGCGGAAACCGAAGCGATCAACGTGTTCGCCCACAACCTGCACGACCTGCTGCTGTCGGCCCCGGCCGGCCCGCGCGCGACCCTGGGCCTCGACCCGGGCCTGCGCACCGGTTGCAAGGTCGCCGTGGTCGATTCCACCGGCAAGCTGCTCGATCACGCCACGGTTTACCCGCACGTGCCGCACAACAAGTGGGACCAGACCCTCGCGATTCTCGCCGCCCTGTGCGCCAAGCACTCCGTGGACCTGATCGCCATCGGCAACGGCACCGCCAGCCGTGAAACTGACAAGCTCGCTGCCGAACTGATCAAAAAATACCCAGCCATGAAGATGACCAAAGTCATGGTCTCCGAGGCCGGCGCATCGGTGTACTCGGCGTCGGAACTGGCTTCCAAGGAATTCCCGGATCTGGATGTGTCGATCCGTGGCGCGGTGTCGATTGCCCGTCGCCTGCAAGACCCGTTGGCGGAGCTGGTGAAAATCGATCCGAAATCCATCGGTGTCGGCCAGTATCAGCACGATGTGTCGCAGCTGAAACTGGCGCGCGGCCTGGATGCGGTGGTCGAAGACTGCGTGAACGCCGTCGGCGTGGACGTAAACACGGCTTCGGTGGCGCTGCTGGCACGGATCTCCGGCCTCAACGCGACCCTGGCGCAAAACATCGTCAGCCACCGCGACGAACACGGCGCGTTCAAAACCCGTGCTGCGCTGAAGAAAGTCGCACGTCTGGGTGAGAAAACCTTCGAACAGGCGGCCGGTTTCCTGCGTGTCATGAACGGCGAAAACCCGCTGGATTCGTCGGCGGTGCACCCCGAAGCCTATCCGCTGGTGCAGCGCATTGCCGCTGAAACCGACCGTGACATTCGTTCGCTGATTGGCGATGCCGCGTTCCTCAAGCGCCTCGATCCGAAGAAGTACACCGACGAAACCTTCGGTTTGCCAACCGTGACCGACATCTTGCAAGAGCTGGAAAAACCGGGTCGTGACCCGCGTCCCGAGTTCAAGACTGCCGAGTTCCAGGAAGGCGTCGAGGACCTCAAGGACCTGCAACTGGGCATGATCCTCGAAGGCGTGGTGACCAACGTGACCAACTTCGGCGCGTTCGTCGACATCGGCGTGCATCAGGACGGTTTGGTGCACATCTCCGCACTTTCGGAGAAGTTCATCAAGGATCCACGGGAAGCGGTTAAGGCCGGCGACGTGGTGAAGGTGAAGGTCATGGAAGTCGACATTCCGCGTAAACGCGTGGGCCTGTCGATGCGCATGAGCGATACCCCGGGCGAGAAAATCGACGGTGCTCGCGGCGCGCGTCCGGGGTCGGCACCGCGCCAATCCCAGAACACCGCACCGCGCAAGGAAACCACGGCGGCGGCGCCGGCCAACAACGCCATGGCTTCGCTCTTCGCCAACGCCAAGCAGTTGAAGAAACGTTGATGGAGGTCCCTGCCGGGTATACCGAAAGCGCTTTTTTCAAGCTGCTGGGCTGTCGCCTGCACAGCCTGGAAACCGGGGTGGCGCAAGTCGCCCTGGTGCTGGAACCGGCGCTGCGCAATCGCGCCGGCAAGCTGCACGGCGGGGCCTTGTTCAGTCTGGTGGACATTGCCATGGGGCTGGCCTGTTCCAGCACCCACGGCTTTGACCAGCAGAGTGCGACCATCGAGTGCAAGATCAACTACATTCGCGCCGTCGCCGACGGCGAGGTGATGTGCACGGCGCGGGTGATCCACCCGGGGCGGCGCACGCTGGTGGTCGAGGCCGACGTGATGCAAGGCGACAAACTGGTCGCAAAAGCACAAGGCACGTTCGCTGTCCTGTAGCTACCGGTCATCATTTTGAGTTAATTTCAGCAATAGCCCTCTGTGGGAGCGAGCCTGCTCGCGAAGGCGGTGGCTCAGTCGGCGACAATGCTGACTGATCCACCCTCTTCGCGAGCAGGCTCGTTCCCACAGGGGGTTACTGCAATCCGTGATTGACCGATTCAGTACGGCATGAAAACCAGGCGAAAACGCCAGTTTCAACTTCACCCTTGTAGACCGTCTTGCCCACCCCCATATTGGGGCGACTGACGCGTGAAGGAATCCAACTTGAGCGAACTTCTCAACCGCCGCCTGGCCCTGCTCGGCGAGCGCGCTAACCTCTCTCTGCTCGAACAGTGCCTTCACGGCATCGAACGTGAATGCCTGCGCGTGACCAGCGAAGGTCGCCTGGCGCAAACGCCGCACCCGGAAGCTTTGGGTTCCGCGCTGACCAATGAACAAATCACCACCGACTATTCCGAGTCGCTGCTGGAATTCATCACCCCGGCCCTGCCCGATCCTGCCGATACGCTGGCGAGCCTGGACAGCATTCACCGCTTTGCCTACAGCAAGCTCGGTAACGAGTATCTGTGGAGTCCGTCGATGCCGTGCCCGCTGCCGGCCGAGGAAGATATCCCGATCGCCTATTACGGCACCTCCAACATCGGGCAGCTCAAGTACGTGTACCGCAAGGGCCTGGCCCTGCGTTACGGCAAGACCATGCAGTGCATCGCCGGGATTCACTACAACTTTTCCCTGCCGGAAAAACTCTGGCCGCTGCTCAAGCAGGCTGAAGGTTTCGTCGGCACCGACCGCGATTTCCAGTCGGTGTCTTACATCGCACTGATCCGTAACTTCCGCCGCTACAGCTGGCTGCTGATGTACCTGTTCGGCGCATCACCAGCGCTGGATGCCGGTTTCCTGCGCGGTCGTTCGCATCAGCTGGAACAGCTGGATCCGGACACTCTGTATCTGCCCTACGCCACCAGCCTGCGCATGAGTGACCTGGGTTACCAGAGCAACGCCCAGGCCGGCCTGACGCCGTGCTACAACGATCTGTCCAGCTACATCGACAGCTTGCGCAAAGCGGTGGCCACGCCTTACGCGCCTTACGTTGAAGTCGGCACCCACAAGGACGGTGAGTGGGTTCAGCTCAACACCAACATCCTGCAGATCGAAAACGAGTACTACTCCAACATCCGTCCCAAACGCGTGACCTACACCGGCGAGCGGCCGATTCAGGCACTGATGGCCCGTGGCATCCAGTACGTCGAAGTGCGCTGCCTGGACATCAACCCGTTCCTGCCGATGGGGATCGATATCACTGAATCGCGTTTCCTCGACGCCTTCCTGCTGTATTGCGCGCTGAACGACAGCCCATTGCTGACCAACACCAGCTGCGGTAACGCCACCTCGAACTTCCTCAGCGTGGTCAAGGAAGGCCGTCGTCCAGGCCTGCAATTGCAGCGCGACGGGCAACCGGTCGACTTGAAAGAGTGGGCAGGCCAGCTGCTGGAAAACATCGCGCCACTGGCGGCGTTGCTCGATCAGAGCCATGGCGGCGATGCGCACAGCAAGGCGCTGGATGCGCAGCTGGCCAAGGTTCAGGATCCGTCCCTGACGCCATCGGCCCAGGTGCTGGCGGCCATGGCCGAGCACAAGGAAAGCTTCGCTCAGTTTTCCCTGCGCCAGAGCCAGGCCCATGCCGAGTTTTTCCGCCGCGAGCCGTTGCCGGCGGAGCAACAGGCGAAGTTCGAAGAACAGGCGCGCTCGTCGCTGGCACAGCAGGTTGAGCTGGAGCAGAACGAAGTCGGCGAATTCGATGTGTTTGTCGGGTCGTATCAGGCAAGCATTCTGGCGATCAGTAACTAACCTCTATCCCCTGTGGCGAGGGAGCTTGCTCCCGCTCGGCTGCGCAGCAGCCGCAAAATCAGACGACCGAAGAATTTGATTGTCTGGAATGGGAGTCCTTCGGCCTCCAGCGCAAGCAAGCTCCCTCGCCACAAAAGCGATCTGGTTCTTAGAATTTTCCGCTCATAAGCTCATTCTAAAAAGTTATTTATCTTAGGATTCTTAGATCATTTAGTCTCCTTTCACGCCGACTCTCGTCCGCCTGACAAGGAGCTTCCCGATGAAACTGCATTTTCCTCTTCGCCTGCTGGCGGCCGCGTCATTGGCAGCAGCCAGTTTGTTTGCCCAGGCGGCCGACGTTACTGTCGCTTACCAGACCACCGTTGACCCGGCGAAAGTCGCCCAGGCCGACGGCGCTTATGAAAAAGCCACCAAGGCCGACATCAGCTGGCGCAAGTTTGATAACGGTGCCGACATCATTGCCGCCATCGCCTCCGGCGACGTACAGATCGGCTATCTCGGTTCCAGCCCCCTGACCGCTGCCATCACCCGTAAAGTGCCGGTGGAAACCTTCCTGATCGCCACCCAGATTGGCGCGGCCGAAGCCTTGGTCGCGCGTGACGGCTCCGGGATCAAGACGCCACAAGACCTGATCGGCAAGAAAATCGCCGTGCCGTTCGTTTCCACCGGCCACTACAGCCTGCTCGCGGCGCTGAAGCACTGGAACATCGACCCGTCGAAAGTCACCGTCCTCAACCTCGCACCACCAGCGATCATTGCTGCGTGGAAGCGCGGGGATATCGACGCCACATACGTTTGGGACCCGGCCCTCGGCGTGGCCAAGGAAAACGGCAAAGTGCTGATCACCTCCGGTGAACTGGCCAAGTTCGGTGCACCGACCTTCGATGCCTGGATCGTGCGCAAAGACTTCGCCGAGAAGCACCCGGACATCGTCACCGCGTTCGCCAAAGTGACCCTGGATGCCTACGCCGATTACCGCAAAGACCCGAAGGCCTGGCTCGCCGATCAAAGCAACGTCGACAAGTTGGTAAAACTGTCCGGCGCCAAGGCCAGCGACATTCCGCTGCTGCTGCAAGGCAACGTCTACCCGCTGGCGGCTGACCAGGTAACCAGCCTCGGCGCACCGACCACCAAAGCCATCACCGACACTGCCGTATTCCTCAAGGAACAAGGCAAGGTCGAAGCCGTGCTGCCGGACTACGCCCCTTACGTCAGCGCCAAGTTCATCACCAACTGATCGGGAGTTAACCGCGATGGCCTTGCTACAGCTGGAGCGCATCAGCGCACAGTACCCCGGTGCAATAGAACCTGTGCTGGCGGATATTTCCCTGACCCTGGGGCCCCAGCAGCTGCTGGTCGCCCTCGGCCCGTCCGGCAGTGGCAAGACTTCGCTGTTAAACCTGATTGCCGGCTTCGTCGAACCCAGCGCCGGGCGTATCACTCTCGATGGCGTGCCGGTCAAAGGCCCGAGCGCCGAGCGCGGCGTGGTGTTCCAGGACGACGCCCTGCTGCCGTGGCAGGACGTGCTGGCCAACGTCGGTTTTGGTCTGGAACTGGCGGGCATCGCTCGAGACAAACGCGAAATCCGCGCCCGGGAGATGCTCGCACTGGTCGATCTTTCCGGTTTTGAAAACCGCCGGATCTGGCAACTCTCCGGCGGCCAGAAACAGCGTGTTGGCCTGGCCCGCGCGCTGGCTGCCGATCCTCGCGTGTTGCTGATGGACGAACCCTTCGGCGCCCTCGACGCCTTCACCCGCGAGCAGATGCAAGAGCTGTTGCTGCAAGTCTGGCGGCGCACGGCCAAGCCGGTGTTCCTGATTACCCACGACATTGAAGAAGCGGTGTTCCTCGCCACGGACCTGATTCTGCTGGCGCCGAATCCTGGGCAAATCGTCGAACGTCTGAGCCTGGATTTCGGTCAGCGCTACGCCGCCGGTGAGTCGGCACGTTCGATCAAGTCCGACCCACGCTTTATCGAAACCCGCGAACACGTCCTCGCCAAAGTGTTCTCCCAACGCAGCGCCGCGCCACGGCAGGAGCACGCATGAGCAGCTACGAAATTCCCGCCGCAGCGGTAAAGGCAAGCTCCACGGTCGTTCCCGTACGCCGCCGTTTGAGCACGCGCTGGATCAGCGTGCTGACACTGGTCGCGCTCGTTGCCATCTGGTGGGCTGTCACCGCCACTGGAATGATCGAACCGTTGTTCCTGCCGCCACCGTCCGCCGTGCTGCAAAAAGGCTGGCTGCTGGCGACCAGCGGCTACATGGATTCGACCCTGTGGCAGCACTTGGGCGCGAGTCTCAGCCGCATCGGCCTGGGCCTCGGCTTCGCCGTGCTGACCGCCGTGCCGGTGGGCATCGCCATCGGCGCCAACCGTATTGCCCGGGGCGTGCTGGATCCGCTGATCGAGTTCTACCGCCCTATTCCACCGCTGGCCTACCTGCCGCTGATCGTAATCTGGTGCGGCATTGGTGAGTTGTCGAAAGTGCTGCTGATCTACCTGGCGATTTTCGCCCCGATTGCCATCGCCACCGCTACCGGTGTGCGCACGGTCGACCCGGCGAAATTGCGCGCTGCGCAGTCGTTGGGTGCTACCCGCGCGCAGTTGATTCGCCATGTAATTCTGCCGAGTGCCCTGCCGGACATTTTGACTGGCGTGCGTATTGGCCTCGGCGTTGGTTGGTCGACTTTGGTCGCCGCCGAGTTGATTGCCGCCACCAGCGGCCTGGGTTTCATGGTGCAGTCGGCCGCGCAATTCCTGGTCACCGATGTGGTGGTGTTGGGGATTCTGGTGATCGCGCTGATTGCCTTCGCCATGGAGATGGGCTTGCGCAAACTGCAGCGCAAACTGGTGCCGTGGCACGGCCAGGCTCATTGATGAGTGAATAAACCTGTGGGAGCGAGCCTGCTCGCGATAGCGGTCCATCAGTCAACGTTGTATTGCCTGTCTCACTGCAATCGCGAGCAGGCTCGCGCCCACAAAAAGCACACCTCGGATTGAAGATATCACCATGAGCAACCTGACCATCGTCCCCCTCAGCTCAGCCCTCGGCGCCCAGATCAGCGGCGTCGATGTCAGCCAGCCGCTGAACCTGGAACAGCGTGACACCATCGAACAAGCCCTGCTCAAGCACCAGGTGCTGTTCTTCCGCGACCAGCCAATCACACCGCAGCAGCAAGCGCGATTCGCCGCGAATTTCGGCGACCTGCACATTCACCCGATTTACCCGAATGTGCCGGAACAACCGGAAGTGCTGATCCTCGACACTGCCGTCACCGACGTGCGCGACAACGCAATCTGGCACACCGACGTGACCTTCCTGCCCACCCCGGCCATGGGCGCGGTGCTCAGCGCCAAGCTGTTGCCAGAGTTTGGTGGCGATACGTTGTGGGCCAGCGGGATTGCAGCGTATGAAGCCTTGTCCGCGCCGCTGAAAACCTTGCTCGAAGGCCTGACCGCCACCCACGATTTCACCCGTTCATTCCCGCTGGAACGCTACGGCAACACGCCCGAAGCGCTGGCCCAGTGGGAGGAAGCACGACGCAAGAATCCACCGCTGTCGCACCCGGTAATCCGCACGCATCCGGTGAGCGGGCGCCGCTCGTTGTTCGTCAATGAAGGCTTCACTTCGAAGATCAACGAACTGTCGGAAACCGAAAGCGAGGCGATTCTGAAATTTCTGTTCGCCCATTCCACGCGCCCGGAATTCACCATTCGCTGGCGCTGGCAGAAGGATGACATCGCATTCTGGGATAACCGCGTGACCCAGCATTACGCGGTAGATGATTACCGGCCCGCGCGGCGAGTGATGCAGCGGGCGACGGTGTTGGGGGATGTGCCGTTTTTTCGCTGATTTTTTGTTTCCATTTCTGGCCCCATCGCTAGCAGGCTAGCTCCCACAGGAGGAATGCATTCCAATGTGGGAGCTAGCCTGCAAGCGATAGCCATGTAACAGACGCCGGGTAATCCAGCGCCGAACTCTTACTCCGCCGTCGAAGGCTTCTCCCAAAGATTGATCCCGCCCTCTTGGGCAAACCGGTCAATCTCCGCCAGTTCCTCTGCGCTGAAACTCAAATTCTTCAACGCCCCGACGTTCTCGATAATCTGCGCCGGCCGGCTCGCGCCGATCAGTGCCGAAGTCACGCGCGGGTCGCGCAGGGTCCACGCCAGCGCCAGTTGCGCCAGGCTCTGGCCGCGACGTTTGGCGATCTCATTGAGCGCACGCACATGGGCAATGTTGGCTTCGGACAAATGCGCAGCCTGCAACGAACCACCGCCCGGACGATTGACCCGCGCATCCGCCGGTACGCCGTTGAGGTACTTGTCGGTGAGCAACCCTTGGGCCAGCGGCGTGAACGCAATGACGCCAGTGCCGAGTTCGTCAGTGGTATCGAGCAGGTCCTTTTCCACCCAACGATTGAGCAGGTTGTAGGCCGGTTGGTGGATCAACAGCGGAACTTTCCAATCTTTGAGCAGCGCCGCCATTTCACGGGTTTTCACGCCGGAGTACGAAGAGATACCGATGTACAACGCCTTGCCCTGCTGCACCGCCGTGGCCAATGCGCTGGCAGTTTCTTCCAGCGGCGTCTCCGGGTCGAATCGGTGCGAGTAGAAAATGTCGACGTAATCCAGACCCAGGCGTTGCAGGCTCTGGTCGAGGCTGGCCAGCACGTACTTGCGCGATCCGCCGCCCTGACCGTAAGGGCCGGGCCACATGTCCCAACCAGCCTTGCTGGAGATGATCAGCTCATCGCGGTACTGCTTGAAATCTTCGCGCAGCAAACGGCCGAAATTGATCTCGGCACTGCCGTACGGCGGACCATAGTTGTTGGCCAGATCGAAGTGGTTGATGCCCTGGTCGAATGCCGTGCGCAACAACGCGCGCTGGGTGTCGATCGGCGTGCTGTCGCCGAAGTTGTGCCACAGGCCCAGGGACAGCGCCGGCAGCACCAGACCGCTACGGCCTACGCGGCGGTAAGGAATGGCGTCATAGCGGTTTTCGGCAGCGGTGTAAGTCATCGAATCCTCTCTTGTCTGTCTTGAATCTGGTATCGACTGTTTCGCCAGTCGCCCAGCATACGCCCAGACAAATGCCAAAAAACCCCGGATTCGACCAATTGCTGAAACGTTTCACATTTCTTTCGAAAAACCCTATGCCGACAACTCGCGCAATACTACCGCCGGTTTAAGCTGCCATGGAGGCATGTTGAACGCCTCAAAAGCAGCACCCACTGGAGGAAATCCACCATGCACACATCCATCATCATCACCTTCGGCCTGATCCTCCTGGCGCTGATGCTCTACATCGGCGAGAAGATCGGCTTCAGCCGTCAGATCCTCGCCTACAGCTTTATCGTGCTGTGGCTGGCGCTGACGTTGATCAACGGCGCGGTCGGCATGGTGCATGCCGGCCAGCCGTTGGGTACTGAACTGGTGGTCGGCAGCGCCGTGTTCGGTATCCCGGTGGCGGCGCTGGTGTTGTTCATGGTGCTGACCACCGAGACGTGAAATCCCCGATCAACGCACCAGGTGCAAGAACTGCATGTGGCGTTCGTACTGATCGAGGATGTCGTTGATGATCTGTTCCTTGGTGTAGCCCACCAGATCGTAGTTCTGACTGCCCTCGCTCAAATACACTTCGGCACGGTAGTAACGACGATTGTTGAGCTCCTTGGAGCCCATGCCACCCCGGGCAAACGACGGCGTGAAGTAGCCGCGCATTTGCACCTGATAGATAAACGGGTGTTCATCACCGTGACCGATTTCCAGGCTGACGCTGTCGTTGACCGGCTCTGGATGCGTGATCACCTTGAGGCCCTTCTCGATGAATACCGCCGAGACCTCTTCAATCGCCGGACGCACCGTCGTATCGAGAAAGCGATACACCTCGTCCCGCGACGGGAAGTGCACCGCCTGACTCAAGCGCTGACGCCAGCCACCGCGCCGTGAGCCGGACACCGGTGCCAGCGAGTGCAATTGCGCAATCTGCTTCTGCGACTCCAGATAAAACGCCTTGTGCAGTCCCCACATCATCAGCAGCAAAATCAGCGAGAACGGCAACGAGGTCAGGACCACCGCCGACTTCAACGCATCGATGCTGCCGGAGAACAGCAGCGCACTGGTCACCAGCGCAGTCATCGCCCCCCAGAACACCCGCAGCCACTTTGGCCCGTCTTCATCCGGGTTGCCGCCCTTGGCGGACAGGGTCGACAGCACCACGGTGCCCGAGTCGGCGGAAGTGACGAAGAACACGAAGCTGATGAACACCGTGACCGCAATGACGGTTTTGCTCCACGGGTAGGTTTCCAGCAGCAGGTAGAGGGTCATCGATGGGTTGTCGATGGCCGACATGCCGAGCGCGCTCATGCCGTGGTTGAGCACCTGGTCGATGGCGCTGTTACCGAAGATCGACATCCACGCCAGGGTGAAACCCAGCGGAATCAACAGCACGCCAAAGACGAACTCGCGGATGGTCCGGCCACGGGAAATCCGCGCGATGAACAGCCCCACGAACGGCGACCATGCGATCCACCAGGCCCAGTAAAACACCGTCCAGCCGCCCAGCCAGTCACTGGGTTTGTCGTAGGCGTAGAGGTCGAAACTTTTCATCGGCAAGGCGCCGAGGTAGTCACCGACGTTCTGGATCAGGGTGTTGAGCAAATGCTGCGTAGGGCCGGCGAACAACACGAACAGCAGCAGCGCGCAGGCCAGCAGCATATTGATGTCGGACATCACCCGCACGCCTTTGTCGACGCCGGACACGGCGACGATGATCGCCGCGCCCATCATCAGTGTGATCAGGCCGACCTGAATCCATTGGGTGTGGGCGATGCCGAACAAGTAGTCGAGGCCGGAATTGAGGTGCAGTACGCCAAAACCCATGTCGGCACCGAGGCCAAACACCGTGGCGATGATGCCGAAGCCGTCCACCGCGTAACCGATGGGGCCGTTGATGCGTTTACCAATCAACGGATACAGCGCCGAACGCAGGGCCAGTGGCAGGTTATGCCGGTAAGCGAAGTAAGCGAGCGCCATGCCGACAAAGGCGAACACGCCCCAGCCATGCAGGCCCCAATGCAGAAACAGGATCTGCATGGCCTGGCGCGCCGCGTCCGCGGTACCTGCCTCGCCTTGGGGCGGCTGCAGCATGTGGGTCAACGGTTCGGACACGCAGAAGAAAAACAGCGTGATGCTGATCCCGGCGGCGAACAGCATGCCGGCCCAGGACAGGTAACTGAATTCGGGCTCGTCGTGGTCGGCACCGAGTTTGATCTTGCCGTAGCCCGATAACGCGGTGACCACCACGAAGACCAGATACAGGGTCATCGCCAGCATGTAGTACCAGCCGACCGTGTTGGCCGCCCAGTTTTGCGCGGCCAGCAACCAGGCACCGGCCTGCTCGGGCATGGCAATGACCACGACACCGAACAACAGAATGAAGCTCGCCGCAAAATAAAACACCGGCGGGTTCATGCGGACCAGACCGCTTGGAGGAAGGGACGATGCACTCATGAACGGTGCACCTCGCAGAGGAAAAACGTGGCTGTAGAAATCGGACTCAGCAAAGGCAAGCCTCCTGTTGTGAGCGGGCAGCGAACCACCGGTTTAACTTGAATGAACGTTCAAGTTAAACATGAATAGGGTGCTAAGCACTAATCGCAAGGCTCGGCGGTCGTGGTTGTACGCTAGCTCAGGGAAAGCTATGTGGTGGAATTTGGAAGATTGATTCGGCACCTGCACAAATCAAATGTGGCGAGGGCGCTTGCTCCCGCTGGGCTGCAAAGCAGCCCTGGAACATGCACTCCGTTTTTCCAGATAAGTCCAGGTGACCGGCTTATGCGGCGGCTGCGCAACCGAGCGGGAGCAAGCTCCCTCGCCACAAAAGCACTGCGCATCGCCGGACCTATTTCTGCGCCCCATCATCCAACTGCAAATTGGCCTGGGTCAGGTTACTGCCCGCCGGCACGCTGCGGGTCAGCCAGACATTACCGCCAATGGTCGAGCCCTTGCCGATAGTGATCCGCCCCAGAATTGTCGCCCCGGCGTATATCACCACGTCATCCTCGACGATCGGATGCCGCGCGTGGCCCTTCTGCAATTGGCCGTCTTCGTCTGCGGGGAAACGCTTGGCGCCCAGCGTCACGGCCTGATAAATCCGCACACCCTCGCCGATGATCGCGGTCTCGCCGATCACCACGCCGGTTCCGTGGTCGATGAAGAAACTGCGGCCGATCTGCGCGCCCGGGTGAATGTCGATACCGGTGGCCGAGTGGGCGATTTCCGAGCTGATCCGCGCCAGCAGCGGCAGGCCGGCGCGATACAAATGGTGGGCCAGACGATGGTGAATCACCGCCAGAATCCCCGGGTAGCAGAGCAGCACTTCATCGACACTGCGCGCCGCCGGGTCACCGTGATAGGCCGCCAACACGTCGGTGTCCAACAGGCTGCGCAGCCCGGGCAAGGCCAGGGCGAAATCCTGAATGATCTGAATGGTCCTGGCTTCGACTTCAGCCTCGGCCTGGGCACTGTGACGCGCGGCGTAACGCAGTTCGAGCCGTGCTTGCGCCAGCAATGCGTTCAGCGCCACATCAAGGGTGTGGCCGACGTAGAAGTCTTCACTCTCTTCCCGCAGGTCCACCGGCCCCAGACGCATGGGGAACAGCGCACCACACAAGGCCTCGAGAATTTCCGCCATGGCCGCCCGGGACGGTAATTCGCGACCGCCCTGCTCGCCGCTGACGCGGCCGTTTTGTGCTCGCCACTGATCACGGGCCGTGCGCAGCTGGCTGACGATGGTCTGCAATTGCCAATGGCTGGAACGCTCACTCACGGTAAAAAATTCCTCACGGGCGGCCGGACGGTCTGGCCGCGTCAACGGCGATTACTTTACGGCAAGGGCCTGTGGCCAAATTAAGAACCAATTGTGCTGGAGCAAGCACCATCAGCTATAAGCGATTGGCGGTTGCCCCGTGAAATGGGCGTGCCTATAGTCCTGACATCATTCACCGCCAGTACGGAACCATGTCCAATCAAGAGTTGATCAAGCAACAGCTTGCCCGCTTCAATCGTCTCGACCTGCTCGGTCAGCCCACCGCCCTGGAAAAACTCGAACGCCTGTCGACCTGGCTGGGGCGTGATGTGTATGTCAAACGCGACGACCTGACGCCACTGGCGATGGGCGGCAACAAGCTGCGCAAGCTTGAATTCCTCGCCGCGGATGCCTTGGCCCAGGGCGCGGATACCTTGATCACCGCGGGTGCGCTGCAGTCGAACCATGTGCGCCAGACCGCCGCGATTGCCGCCAGGCTGGGGCTCGGCTGTGTCGCCCTGCTGGAGAACCCTCTGGGTACCGACGATGGTAACTATCTCGGCAACGGCAATCGGCTGTTGCTGGACCTGTTCGATACCAAAGTCGAGCGGGTCGAAAACCTCGATAACGCCGACGAGCAATTGCAGGCAGTGGCCGCGCGCCTGCGCAACAACGGCAAAAAGCCGTATGTGGTGCCGATCGGCGGCTCCAATGCGTTGGGCGCGCTGGGCTACGTGCGTGCAGGCCTGGAACTGGCCGAGCAGATCAAGGACACCGGCCTGGATTTCGCCGCTGTCGTCCTGGCCTCGGGCAGCGCCGGGACTCACAGCGGACTGGCACTGGCCTTGAGTGAAGCACTGCCGCAATTGCCCGTCATTGGCGTGACTGTTTCGCGCAGCGATGAAGATCAGCGGCCAAAAGTGCAAGGGTTGGCCGAACGCACGGCAGAACTGTTGGGTGTCAGCCTGCCGGACAGTTTCAAGGTTGAGTTGTGGGATGAGTATTTCGGGCCGCGCTATGGCGAGCCGAATGCCGGGACGCTGGCGGCGGTCAAGTTGCTGGCAAGCCAGGAAGGGCTGTTGCTGGACCCGGTCTACACTGGCAAGGCCATGGCGGGATTGCTTGATGGTATCGGTCGTCAGCGTTTCAACGAGGGGCCGATCATCTTCCTGCACACCGGTGGGGCGCCGGCGTTGTTTGCGTATAAGGAATTTCTGACAGACTGACCCTCCGGCGAGGGAGCAAGCTCCCTCGCACAGACTGATGAAAACTCATATTCATTTAAAGAATAATAAAAATAGAATTTATTATTTTCTAATCTAATAACGCCATCATATAGTCACGCCGCAGGCGAATTTGCAGCGAGACGCATACGCTGCTTTTAGGGCAGGATATCGCTGTCGTCCAATTCCCGAATTTGCCAACTTTCCTTAAGCGTCTTCCATAAGAAAACACAGGGGCTTGTCATGAATTTTTCCGCACTACGTCGAAATCTGCTGGTGGGCTCGCTGGGCCTGGCACTGAGCGCCGGCCTGATCGGCCAGGCAGTGGCCGGTGAGCAACTGCAACAAATCAAGGACAAAGGCGTGATCAACGTCGGCCTGGAAGGCACCTACCCACCGTTCAGTTTCGTCGACGCCGACGGCAAGCTGGCTGGCTTCGAAGTCGAGTTCTCCGAAGCCCTGGCCAAGGAGCTGGGCGTAAAGGTCAAACTGCAACCGACCAAATGGGACGGCATCCTCGCGGCGCTGGAATCCAAACGTCTGGACGCGGTGATCAACCAGGTGACCATCTCTGAAGAGCGCAAGAAGAAGTACGACTTCTCCGAGCCCTACACCGTCTCCGGTATTCAGGCGCTGGTCCTGAAAAAGAACGAAGGCAGCATCAAGTCCGCTGACGACCTGGCCGGCAAGAAAGTCGGTGTTGGCCTGGGCACCAACTACGAGCAATGGCTCAAGGACAATCAGCCCAAAGCCATCATCAAGACCTATGACGATGATCCGACCAAGTTCCAGGATCTGCGTGTAGGCCGCATCGACGCCATTCTGATCGACCGCCTCGCTGCGCTCGAATACGCCAAGAAAGCAACCGATACCGTTGCCGCCGGCGCAGCGTTCTCCCGTCAGGAAGCCGGCATTGCCCTGCGCAAAGGCGAGCCGGAACTGCTGGCTGCGGTGAACAAGGCGATCGATAAGCTGCGTGCCGACGGTACGCTGAAAAAGCTTTCGGAAAAATACTTCAGCGCTGACGTCACTCAATAATGGAAGAAGCTTTCCAACTCGCACTGGATTCTGCGCCCTTTTTGCTCAAGGGCGCGTACTACACGGTCATCTTGAGCCTCGGCGGGATGTTCTTCGGCCTCATCCTGGGCTTCGGCCTGGCACTGATGCGCCTGTCGCGCTTCAAGCTGGTGAGCTGGATCGCCCGCATCTACGTGTCGTTCTTTCGCGGCACGCCGTTGCTGGTGCAACTGTTCGTGATCTATTACGGCTTGCCGCAATTGGGCATGGAACTCGATCCAATTCCGGCGGCCATGATCGGCTTCTCGCTGAACATGGCCGCTTACGCCTGTGAAATCCTGCGTGCCGCGATCAGCTCGATCGAACGCGGCCAATGGGAAGCTGCTGCCAGCATCGGCATGACCCGTGCGCAGACTCTGCGCCGGGCCATCCTGCCGCAGGCGATGCGCACCGCATTGCCACCGCTGGGCAACAGTTTCATTTCGCTGGTCAAGGACACCGCGCTGGCGGCCACCATCCAGGTGCCGGAGCTGTTCCGTCAGGCACAGCTGATTACCGCCCGTACCTTCGAAGTTTTCACCATGTATCTTGCCGCCGCGCTGATCTACTGGATTCTGGCCACGGTGCTTTCGCACCTGCAGAACAAGTTGGAAGAGCGGGTCAATCGGCACGACCAGGAGTCCTGACCCCATGATTGTCGTGGAAAAACTGACAAAGCAGTTCAAGGGTCAAGTCGTGCTCAACGGCATCGATCTGCAAGTGAAGGAAGGCGAGGTGGTGGCGATCATCGGGCCTAGCGGCTCGGGCAAGACCACGTTCCTGCGTTGCCTGAATTTCCTGGAAGAGCCCAGCAGTGGCCGGATCAAGGTCGGCAATATCGAGATCGATACCAGCCGCCCGTTGAACCAGCAACAAAGCCTGGTGCGCAACTTGCGCCAGCACGTGGGTTTCGTGTTCCAGAACTTCAACCTGTTCCCCCATCGCACCGCCCTTGAAAACGTTATCGAAGGCCCGATCATCGTCAAGAAGATCCCCCACGCCGACGCCGTTGCCCTGGGTAAAAAGCTGTTGGCCAAGGTCGGCCTGGCGGGCAAGGAAGATGCTTACCCGCGCCGTCTCTCGGGTGGCCAGCAACAACGCGTGGCAATTGCCCGGGCGCTGGCGATGGAACCGGAAGTGATCCTGTTCGACGAACCGACCTCTGCACTCGACCCGGAACTGGTGGGTGAAGTACTGGCGACGATCCGCGGCCTGGCCGAGGAGAATCGCACCATGGTCATCGTGACCCACGAAATGGCTTTCGCCCGTGACGTGGCCAATCGCGTGGTGTTTTTCGACAAGGGCGTGATCGTCGAACAAGGCGAAGCGAAGGCGTTGTTTGCCAACCCGAAAGAAGAACGCACGAAACAGTTCCTCAGCAAGTTCCTGAACAATTCGCACAACTAACACCCTTCCGCAAAACGGTTAACTTCCACGGATGGAAGTTATACACCCTCCCCCACTCACCTATAACAACCCCGAAAATCATAGTTAACCATTTGCCCGAGCTGGCGGTAAATATCTATACGCCGCCCACAGACTTTCACGGCCAATCGACCATCCCCCGTCTATTCCAATGTCCAGCGCATTCAAGGCCGACATGCCCCGTATTCATAAGCAAAATCTACGCACCAATAGCGCTTATTAACTTCAATGCGTAGGACTTTTCTGAATAACGCCATATCTCCCCTCCAACTAACATTCGCTATTGACACTGATTCAATCGAACTCTTATCTAGTCTCCAAACCGCACCCGCGATTATTAAAACCAGAATAATTAATTATCTTTCACGCCCTTATTTTTAGAAACGGACTTCGCTGCAACAACTTCAAGGAGATTCCATGAAAAGCACTTCGAACCAACCCGTACTCGCAGCCCCCACCCTGGCGCAATCTCACAAGAGCGACATCAACATCACCTCGGCCGCGCACCTGCTGATCGACGTGCCGCCCTACCCCGCAATGGACGATGGCGATCTGATCGAACTGTTCTGGGACAACTGCTATGTCGCCTCTCGGGTGCTGACCAACGATGAGGTTGGGCGATCCGTTCAACTGAGGGTGCCGGAGAGCTTCATCGTCAATGGCTCATCGCGCGTCCATTACCGGATCATGCAGGTCGGCCAGGGGCCGGCGGTTTCGGCGGCCAGGCGTGTGCAAGTCAAACTCGATTGTCCGGGTGGCGAGCCTTCTGCCTTGTGCGGCGATGAAAACCAGTGCCTGGCCCCCGTGAGCATCCCCGAAACGATCCGCCGCCAGGGCGTGAATCCCAACCAGATCAAGCGCGGCGTGCCCGTGACCATCGAGCCGTACCTGAACATGGCGGCCGACGACGAAATCACTCTGCGCTGGGGCGACGTGCGCATGGACCTGCCACGACTCAAGGCGAATGACGTGGGCCAGCCAATCCAGGTCTGGGTGCCACCGGCGATCATTGTCGAGGCCGGCGAAGACCTGCGCCTGGAAGTGACTTATTGCATCCTCGACCGGGTCGGCAACAACTCACGGTGGGCGCCCGCACGCACGCTGAAGATTGGTTGTGCCAATCCGTACCTCAACGTCACGCCAAAGAACGTGCTCAAGGCTGCTGAACGAAGTATTCATACTTCTATTCATATTCCTAAAAGTTAGTTCATAACTTATTTATAAACGCTTAGGGTATATGCACCGGACCACCGGACATTCTTGTTTTCGCTCGCCGCACTGCGGCGTTTCCATGAGATGTGAGGTAGGTATGGTCCGGAACACAATCACCCCAGTGCAGATCGCCAGGGCATTGCGTGCAGCCAAGGAGCGGCGCTGATGTCCAGTCTGGCAGATGCAATCGTCCAGAGTGATCTGGATATCGCCCCGCTTTTGTTGCCCGCGCAAGTGCTGCGCAATGACGCGCAAGCGATCAAGGTCGCTCATGAACTGGCGCAAGTCGCCCGCCTGCAAGCGGCCAAACGTGACCAGCAGCGCAAGCTGCCTTGGTCGGAAATCGAACAATTCACCCGCAGCGGGCTGGGCAGCATTTGCATCCCGCGCGAGTACGGTGGCCCACAGGTTTCGTTCGTCACCCTGGCTGAGGTGTTCGCGATCATTTCCGCGGCAGACCCGGCCCTCGGGCAGATCCCGCAGAACCAGTTCGGCATCCTCAACCTGGTGCTGGGCAGCGCCACCGAAGCGCAGAAAAAACAGCTGTTCAAAAGCGTGCTCGACGGTTGGCGCATCGGCAATGCCGGGCCAGAGCGTGGCACCAAGAACACTCTGGACCTCAAGGCGCGCATCACCGCCGATGGCGACGGTTTTGTCATCAGTGGGCAGAAGTTCTACTCCACCGGCGCGCTGTACGCGCACTGGGTTGCGGTCAAGGCGCTCAATGACGATGGCAAGCAAGTGCTGGCCTTCGTCCGTCGCGGTACGCCGGGGCTGCGCATCGTCGATGACTGGTCCGGTTTCGGCCAGCGCACCACCGCCAGCGGTACGATTTTGCTCAACAACGTGCGGGTCGACGCCGATCTGGTGGTGGACAACTGGAAGATCAATGAAAAGCCCAACACCCAGGGTGCCGTCTCGCAACTGATTCAGGCCGCCATCGACGCCGGCATCGCCCGCGGCGCCATCGACGATGCCATCGAATTCGTGAAAACCCGTTCCCGACCATGGATCGACGCCAACGTTGAACGGGCCAGCGATGACCTGTACGTGATCGCCGATATCGGCAAGCTGAAAATCGAATTGCACGCCGCCGAGGCCCTGCTGCGCAAGGCCGGACAAGTGCTCGATCAGGTCAGCGCGGCGCCGCTCACCGCCGAGTCCGCTGCCCGTGCCTCGATTGCCGTGGCCGAAGCCAAGGTGCTGACCACCGAGATCTCGCTGCTGGCCAGCGAAAAGCTTTTCGAGCTGGCCGGCAGCCGCGCGACCCTTGCCGAATTCAACCTTGACCGCCATTGGCGCAACGCCCGGGTGCACACCCTGCATGACCCGGTGCGCTGGAAGTACCACGCCGTGGGCGCCTATCACCTGAACGGCACTTTACCGGCTCGCCATTCCTGGATTTAACGACCAGAACACTTCTACCAGAGCTCTGGAGAAACACATGACAAGTACTCACCACGTCGCGGTCATCACCAGCGATGAGCAAGCCCTGATTGTCGCCAGCGACCTGGCCGACGATTTCAAGCGCGACAGCGCCCTTCGTGATCGCGAACGCCGTTTGCCACACCCGGAGCTGGACGTGTTTTCCCGCTCGGGCCTGTGGGGCATCAGCGTGCCGAAGGAATATGGCGGCGCGGGCGTTTCCAACGTCACTCTGGCCAAAGTCATCGCCCTGATTTCCCAGGCCGACGGTTCCCTCGGTCAGATCCCGCAAAATCATTTTTATGCCCTGGAAGTGCTGCGCGTAAACGGCAGCCCCGAGCAGAAAAAACGCCTGTACGCCGAAGTATTGGCCGGTCAGCGTTTCGGTAATGCACTCGCCGAACTGGGCACTAAAACCGCCCACGATCGCGTCACCCGCCTGACCCCTGATTTACATGGAGAGCGCAGCGGCTATCGCATCAACGGGCGCAAGTTCTACGCCACCGGCGCAATCTATGCCCAGCGCATCCCGACCTCGGTCATCGATGAAAACGGCGTGCAGCAATTGGCGTTCGTCCCGAGCAACAGCAAAGGTTTGACCGTCATCGACGACTGGAGCGGCTTCGGCCAGCGCACCACCGGCAGCGGTTCGGTGGTATTCGAAGATGTCTTCGTCGCCGCCGAAGACGTGATCCCGTTTCAAACCGCGTTCGAGCGCCCGACGCCGGTCGGTCCACTCGCGCAAATTCTCCACGCCGCCATCGACACCGGCATCGCCCGCGCGGCCTATGAAGATGCGCTGCATTTTGTGCGCACCAAGACCCGGCCGTGGATCGACGCGACCCATGAAAAAGCCATCGATGATCCGCTGACCCTCAAGAGCTTCGGCCACTTGAGCATTCGCTTGCACGCCTCCGAAGCGCTGCTCGAACGAGCCGGCGAATGCCTCGACAGGGCTCAGGCTGACACCAACGCCGAGACCGTCGCAGCGGCTTCGATTGCCATCGCCGAAGCCCGCGCCATCAGCACCGAAATCTCCCTCGCGGCCGGCAGTACCTTGTTCGAACTGGCCGGCAGCCAGGCGACCCTGATTGAACACGGCCTCGATCGCCACTGGCGCAACGCCCGGGTGCACACCCTGCACGACCCGGTGCGCTGGAAGTATCACGCGGTAGGCAACTACTACCTCAACGATGAAAACCCGCCGCTACGGGGGACTATCTGATGGGTGACGCGAAAAAGAAGATCCTGCTCAACGCGTTCAACATGAACTGCATCGGGCACATCAACCATGGCTTGTGGACGCACCCGCGCGACACGTCGACCCAGTACAAAACCATTGAGTACTGGACCGAACTGGCGCAGTTGCTCGAACGCGGCCTGTTCGACGGTTTGTTCATCGCTGACATCGTTGGCGTTTACGACGTCTACCAAAACTCGGTGGACGTTCCGCTCAAGGAGTCGATTCAGCTGCCGGTCAACGACCCGTTGCTGCTGGTCTCAGCCATGGCAGCGGTGACCAAAAACCTCGGTTTCGGTCTCACCGCCAACCTCACCTACGAGCCGCCGTACCTGTTCGCCCGCCGCATGTCGACGCTGGATCATCTGAGCCGTGGTCGTGTGGGCTGGAACATCGTCACCGGCTACCTCGACAGCGCCGCCAAGGCCATGGGCCTGAGCGAGCAGGTCGAGCACGACCGCCGTTACGACCAGGCCGACGAGTACCTGGAGGTGCTCTACAAACTCTGGGAAGGCAGTTGGGAAAACGGCGCGGTGTTGAACGATCCCCGGCAACGCATCTATGTGCAGCCGGACAAGGTGCACAAGGTCGAGCACAAGGGCGAGTTCTATCAGGTCGAGGGTTATCACCTGTGCGAGCCGTCACCGCAGCGCACACCGGTGCTGTTCCAGGCCGGCAGTTCGGATCGCGGTTTGCTGTTCGCCGGCCGGCACGCTGAGTGTGTGTTCATCAGCGGCCAGACCAAGGCGTCGACCCAGGTGCAAGTGGACAAGGTCCGCGCCAGCGCGGTCGCCGCCGGGCGCAATCCCGAGGACATCAAGGTGTTCATGGGCTTGAACGTGATTGTCGGCGAAACCGAAGAGCTGGCCTGGGCCAAGCACGCCGAATACCTGAGCTACGCCAGTGCCGAAGCCGGCGTGGCGCATTTCTCGGCGTCCACCGGCATCGACTTTTCCGAGTACGCCATCGACGAGCCGATCCAGTATGTGAAGAGCAACGCGATCCAGTCAGCCACCAAAAACCTGCAAAACAACGACTGGACCCGACGCAAATTGCTCGAGCAACACGCCCTCGGCGGACGCTACATCACCGTGGTCGGCTCCCCTGAGCAAGTGGCCGATGAGCTGGAATCATGGATCGCCGAAACCGGCCTCGACGGCTTCAACCTGACGCGGATCGTCACGCCGGAAAGCTACGTGGATTTCATTGATCTGGTGATCCCCGAGCTGCAACGCCGAGGCTCGTACAAGACCGCCTACGACGACGGCAGCTTGCGGGAAAAGCTGTTTCACCGAGAGGCGTTTTTGCCTGAGCAACATACGGGCTCGGCCTTCCGACGCTAAAAGCATCGCTGGCAAGCCAGCTCCTACAGGGGTTTTGTGAACACCACAGAACCACTGTAGGAGCTGGCTTGCCAGCGATGAGGCCCGCCCGAACACCAAAAATCTTATGCACTGACTGGAAAAACCATCATGAAAAAGAACTACCTCTCTCACCCAGTCAAAGCACTGGCCCTGGCCCTCGGCCTCTTCACTTCGGTGACCTTTGCCGCCGACGCGCCCCTGAAAATCGGCACCACCGCTGCCTTCGCCATTCCGTTGGAAGCCGCGGTCGAAGAAGCCGGCAAACAAGGCCTGAAAGTCGAGCTGGTGGAGTTCACCGACTGGATTGCCCCCAACGTCAGCCTCGCTTCCGGCGACATCGACGTGAACTACTTCCAGCACATCCCGTTCCTGGAAAACGCCAAGGCTGCCGCCGGTTTTGACCTGGTGCCGTTCGCGCCGGGGATCATCAACAACGTCGGCCTCTATTCGAAAAAATACAAAAGCTTCGACGAGCTGCCAGAAGGCGCCAGCGTGGCTATCGCCAACGACCCGATCAACAGCGGTCGTGGTTTGCAGCTGTTGGCCAAGGCTGGCCTGATCACCCTCAAACCGGGTGTCGGCTACAAGGCCACCGAAGAAGACATCATTGCCAACCCGAAGAAAATCAGAATCCTCCAGGTTGAAGCCGTGCAACTGGTACGCGCCTATGACGACGCCGATCTGGTCCAGGGCTACCCCGCATACATCCGCCTGGCGAAGACCTTCGATGCCGGTTCCGCGCTACTGTTCGACGGCCTCGATCACAAGGAATACGTGATCCAGTTCGTGATCCAGCCGAAGAATAAAACCGACCCGCGCCTGATCAAGTTCGTCGACATCTACCAGCATTCGCCAGCCGTGCGCGCCGCACTGGATAAAGCCCATGGCAAGCTCTATCAAGCCGGCTGGGAGAGCTGAGCATGACCGCTGCCACGCAACTGCGACTGGAGATTCCAGAGCCCCGCCATGCAAAACAGACCGAGCTGCACCCGGAACTCAATCGTGCCCACGTACGCTTTATCGGCCTGGGTAAAACCTACGACGGCAAACAAGGCCCGGTGGCCGCCCTGCACGGCATTGACCTGGCGATCCAGCGCGGTGAAGTGTTCGGCATTATCGGTCGCAGCGGCGCCGGCAAATCGTCGTTGATCCGTACCATCAATCGCCTGGAACAACCGACTTCAGGCCGGGTGCTGATCGATCAGGTCGACATTGGCGAGTTCGATGAGGATCGTCTGGTAGCGCTGCGTCGACGCATCGGTATGATCTTCCAGCACTTCAATCTGATGTCGGCCAAGACTGTTTGGCAGAACGTTGAATTACCGCTGAAAGTCGCCGGCGTGCCCAAGGAAAAACGCGATCAGAAGGTCCGCGAACTGCTGGAACTGGTGGGCCTGCAAGCCAAGCACAAGGCCTACCCCGCGCAACTGTCCGGAGGCCAGAAACAACGTGTCGGCATCGCCCGCGCACTGGTGCACGACCCGGCGATCCTGCTGTGCGACGAGGCCACGTCCGCGCTGGACCCGGAGACCACGCAATCGATCCTCGGGTTGTTGCGCGAGATCAACCAGCGCCTGGGACTGACCATCATTTTGATCACCCATGAAATGGCAGTGATCCGCGAGATCTGTGATCGCGTCGTGGTGCTCGAACATGGGCGCATCGTCGAGCAAGGCCCGGTGTGGGAAGTGTTCGGCAATCCGCAGCACGACGTCAGCAAGACCTTGCTCGCGCCATTGCAACACGCCCTGCCGCCAGAGCTGCAAAGCCGCTTGCGGGCTCAACCACAGTCAGCGGAAGACGCGGTGGTATTGCGCCTGCAATTTACCGGTGCCGCCGGTGATGAACCTGACATCGCGGCCCTGTTCGGCGCTCTCGGCGGCCGAGTGCGCTTGTTGCAGGGTGGCGTGGAACGGATTCAAGGGCACGCCCTCGGGCAATTGCTGTTGACGGTGACGGGTTCATCCCTCACCGCCGAAGAACTGCAGCAACGCGCCAGTCGCTGGGCGCAACAGGTGGAGGTGTTGGGTTATGTGGTTTGATCGCTTGCTGCAAGGCTTTATCGACACGTTTTTGATGGTCGGTGTGTCATCGCTGATCGCACTGCTGGCGGGCATTCCGCTGGCGGTGATCCTGGTCACCAGTTCCAGGGGCGGCATCTACGAGGCCCCGGCGATTAACCGCGTATTGGGCGCGTTCGTGAACTTGTTCCGCTCGATCCCGTTTCTGATTCTGATGGTGGCGCTGATCCCCTTCACCCGCCTGATTGTCGGCACTACGTACGGCGTGTGGGCCGCCGTGGTGCCGCTGACCATCGCGGCGACGCCGTTCTTTGCGCGGATTGCCGAGGTCAGTTTGCGCGAGGTCGATCACGGGCTGATCGAAGCCGCGCAGGCCATGGGTTGCCGGCGCGGGCACATCGTTTGGCATGTGCTGTTGCCGGAAGCGCTGCCGGGGATTGTCGGCGGGTTCACTATCACCTTGGTCACGATGATCAATTCGTCGGCCATGGCCGGGGCCATTGGCGCGGGTGGGCTGGGGGACATTGCGTACCGGTATGGGTATCAGCGTTTTGACAGCCAGATCATGTTGACGGTGATTGTGTTGCTGGTGGCGTTGGTGGCGGTGATTCAGTTGGGTGGCGACAGACTGGCGCGGGGATTGAACAAACGATAGAAGTCGGGGCGCGTGAGGAGGCTTTGTGGCGAGGGAGCTTGCTCCCTCGCCACAAATTGCACGAGCTCAATTTTCATGGCGTATATTCGGCAAATCCCAATTGCCTGCGCAGCCGACCATGAAACAAACCCCCGACGACCTCGAAAAAATCACCGCCACCACCCTGGGCCACTACAACTCGGTGGCTGATGGTTTTCGTGAAGGCACTCGCGATCACGATGTGAGCCAGAACATCGACGCCCTGCTGCGGCACATTCAGGGCAAGGCGCCGTTCAACATTCTCGACTTTGGCTGCGGCCCCGGTCGGGATCTGCAGACGTTTACGCGCATGGGCCACACAGCCATCGGCCTCGACGGTTCGGAAAAATTCGCGCAGATGGCCCGTGAGGACAGCGGCTGCGAAGTCTGGCAGCAGGACTTTCTGAAGCTCGATCTGCCGGCCGAGCGTTTCGACGGCATTTTTGCCAACGCGGTGTTATTCCACATCCCGCGCCAGGAGCTGCCTCGGGTATTGCTGCAGTTACGCGGAGCGCTGAAACCGGGTGGCGTGTTGTTCAGCTCCAATCCCCGTGGCGAGAATCAGGAAGGCTGGAACGGGCCGCGCTATGGGGCGTATCACGATCTTCAAGCGTGGCAGCAGTTGCTGACCGAAGCCGGGTTTGTCGAGCTGGAGCATTACTACCGGCCAGCGGGACTGCCACGTGAGCAGCAGCCTTGGCTGGCGAGTGTGTGGCGTAAGCCGGCGTAGCCATCGCCTTACTGCGCGTCTTTCTTCGGTTCGTGAATCCTGTACCAGGCCACGTACAACGCCGGCAAAAACAGCAGCGTCAGCAAGGTCGCGACGATGATCCCGCCGATCATCGCGTAGGCCATCGGCCCCCAGAACACTTCCCGGGCAATCGGGATCATGCCCAGGCTCGCCGCCGCGGCGGTCAGCAGGATCGGTCGGCGACGGTGTTCGGTGGCTTCCACCACGGCATCCCAGTGTGAAGAACCCTCGGCCACGAACGCGTCGATCTGGGTCACCAGAATCACCGAGTTGCGGATGATGATGCCGATCAGCGCCAGGATGCCGAGGATCGCGACGAAGCCCATCGGCGTTCCGGTCGGCACCAGCGCCAGCACCACGCCGATCAGGCCCAGCGGCGCGACGCTCGCCACCAGGAACATTTTCTGCACGCTGTGCAGTTGAATCATCAGGAAGGTGGCCATCAGGAACACCATCAACGGGATGACCTTGTTGATCGGCCCCTGGGCCTTGGCGCTCTCCTCCACCGTACCGCCCGTGGCGACCTTGTAACCCGCCGGCAATGCTGCAGCGAATTGGTCGATGTCCGGCTTGAGCAGTTTCACCAGATCGGTGGGCTGAATTTCACCGACCACCGCCGTCTTGATGGTAATCGTCGGTTTACGATCGCGACGCCACACCAGCGGTTGCTCAAGTTCGTAGCGCACGGAGGCAAACGCGAGCAAAGGAATCGAGGTGCCGCCCGGGGTGAGAATCTGCAGGTTCTGCAGGGTTTCCGGCGAACCCCGTTCGGCGTCTACGGCGCGACCGACCACGTTGATCAGGTAGATGTCGTCGTCGACCTGAGTCACCGTCGAGCCACTGACGATACTGTTCATCAGGTTCGCCACGTCTTCGGACGACAAGCCGAGCTGGCGCGCCTTGTCCTGGGCAATATCGATGCGCAGCACCTTGCCCGGCTCGTTCCAGTCGAAAATGATTTCGCCGATGTGCGGGTTCTTGTCCAACTGGCTGGCCAGATCGATGGCGTGCTTGCGCACCTGGTCGATGTCCGGCCCGCTGACGCGGTACTGGATCGGCCGGCCCACAGGCGGGCCCATTTCCAGCGCCTGGACGAAACTGCCGATGCCGACGAAGTCCTTGCGCAGACGTTCACGCAGGCGATCGCTGAGGGCTGCGCGGGTCTCGAAGTCTTTGGCGACAATCACCAGTTGCGCGTAGTAAGGGTTCTGCAGTTGCTGGTCGAGAGGCAGGTAAAAACGAATCGCACCCTGGCCGACGTAAGTACTCCAGCGCACGATATCCGGATCACCCTTGAGCGTCGCTTCGAGCTTGTCCACGGCCTTGCGGGTTTCATCGATCGAGGCGTTTTGCGGCAGGTTCAGGTCCACGAGGATTTCCGGGCGGTCCGAGGCCGGAAAGAACTGATTCTGCACAAAGCGCATACCGACAACCGACAGCGCGAACAACAGGATGGTGAGGCCAATCGCCCACCAGCGGTTGCGCATGCTCCACAACAGGCCGCTATTGAATGCCCGCCCCAGACGCCCGGGCTCCGCCGCATGCGGTTTCACATTGACGCTGAGGATGTGCACGCCGATGACCGGGGCGAACAGCACCGCCACCACCCACGAAACCAGCATGGCCACGGCAATCACCGCAAACAGGGTGAAGGTGTATTCACCTGCCGAGCTGCCATTGAGGCCAATCGGCACGAAACCCGCCACGGTGACCAACGTGCCTGTGAGCATCGGGAACGCGGTCGAGGTATAGGCAAAGGTCGCCGCCTGCTCCTTGGTATCGCCCAACTCCAGACGCGAGACCATCATCTCGACCGTGATCATCGCGTCATCCACCAGCAGGCCCAGCGCGATGATCAACGCACCGAGGGAAATCCGCTGCATGGTGATGCCGCTGTATTCCATGAACACGAACACCATCGCCAGCACCAGCGGGATCGAGCACGCCACCACCAGACCGGCGCGCACGCCGAGGCTGATGAAGCTGACCACCAACACGATCACCACGGCTTCGAACAAGGCACTGGTGAACCCGCCAACAGCGGCTTCCACCACGACGGACTGATCGGAGACGTTGTGCACACCGACGCCCACCGGCAGGTTCGCCGTGAGCTCGCTGATACGTTGGTGCAGGGCCTTGCCGAATTCCTGGATGTTGCCGCCGGTCTGCATGGCAATGGCCAGGCCGATGGCCTGTTGGCCATTGAAACGGAATTCCGGGGTCGACGGGTCGACGTAGCCACGGCGAATATCGGCAATGTCGGCCAGGCGATAGAAGCGATCATTGAGTCGCAGGTTGACGTTGGCCAGGTCTTTCTCGGAAATGAACTGCCCGGACGTGCGCACCGAAATCCGTTCGGGACCGGCTTCGATCACCCCCGCCGGCGTCACGGCGTTCTGCGCTTGCAGGGCCTGAACCACCTGTTGCTCATCGATGCCCAGCGCCGCCAGTTTGCGGGTCGAGAAATTCAGGTACAGGACTTCATCCTGCTGCCCGACCATCTCGATCTTGCCCAATCCCGGCACGCCACGGATGTCGGCACGGGCCTGTTCGACGTAGTCGCGCAACTGGCGCAACGTCAGGCCGTCGGCGGTAAAGGCATAGATCGAACCGAACACGTCACCGAACTCGTCGTTGAACGACGGTCCCTGGATACCTTGGGGAAACGAGTAGCGGATGTCGCCGATTTTCTTGCGCACCTGGTACCAGATTTCCGGAATATCCTTGGCCTTGGTGGTGTCGCGCAAGTAAACGTACACCGTGGACTCACCGGGGCGGGTGTAGCTTTTCACGTAGTCGAGCGAGTCGAGTTCTTCGAGTTTTTTCTCGATGCGGTCAGTGACCTGCTTGAGGGTTTCCTCCTGGGTCGCACCCGGCCAGCGGGTCTGGATCACCATGGTCTTGATGGTGAATGAAGGGTCTTCCTCGCGGCCCAGGTTCAAGTACGAGAACACGCCCATCAGCAACGCGACGAACATCAAATACCAGACAAACGACTGATGTTTAAGCGCCCATTCGGATAAGTTGAAACTCCCTTTCATTGTGGGCTGCCCTCATCTACTTTCACTTTCTGCCCCGGTTTGAGGCTGTTCACACCCGCACTGACAATCCGCTCGCCGGACTTCACGCCACTGGCCACGACCACTGTTGTATCGGTGCGGCTGACGATGCTGACGTCCCGCGGGGATACGGTTTGTGACTGCGTATCGACGATCCAGATGCGCGGTTTGCCATCGACCTCCTGCAGTGCGCTCAGAGGCAGTTCGATTTGCGGCTTGATCGCCGAGCTCAAGGTCACGCTGATCGCCGAGCCCAGACGAAACGCGGTGGGCGTTTCGCTCAGGGTCAGGCGCGCACGGCGGGTACGGGTGGCGCTTTCTGCCTGGGGTTCGATTTCACGGACGATGGCCGTGGTGTTGATTTCCGGGGTCAGCTGCAAGGCCACTTGAAACACCACGTCCTGGGGCAACTGATCGACCAGGGTGTCCGGCAGATCGATCACCGCTTCCTTGATGTCCGGTTGTGCCAGCGTGACCACTTGCTGGCCCGCAGTGACGACTTGCCCGGCCTCGGCCATCCACGCGGTGACCACCGCTTTGTGATCGGCACGCAGTTCAACGTAGTTCAGTTGGTCCTTGGCCTGATTGACCGCCGCCTGGGCCTGGTCAAGGGAAGCCTGGGTGGTTTTCAGGTCAGTCTGCGCAGCGTCGAGTTGCGCCTGGGAGCCCACGCCTTGATCGAACAGGCTCTGCTGTCGCCGTGCGGTGGCCTGGGCGTTGATCAGATTCGCCCGGATACTCGCCAGATCGCCTTCTGCGGAGCGTAACTGGTTCTTCTGATCGGTAGGATCCAGCGAGGCAAGCAAGGCGCCCTTTTCGACTTCCGCGCCGACATCCACGCTACGGCTGGCGATGCGTCCCGGCACACGGAAACCGACGTTGCTTTCATAACGGGCCTGGATGCTCCCCGCGAAGCGGCCGAGGTTTTGTTCACCCAGCGCTTCGACCTTGATCGACAACACCGGGCGGACCGGTTCCGGTGCTGCTTCCTCTTTCGAACAGGCCACCAGCATCACACTGGCGAACACCAGTAACAGATGCTTCATGGTTGACTCTCCGCGGCCAATTCCTTGTAGGTGTTTTCAGCGATTTCCACGGTCACGCCGGGGTGCAGCAACTGGCCGCCGGCAATGACGACTTTTTCGCCACCTTTGAGGCCATCGCTGATGATGACTTTACCGGTCAGGTAGCGGCCAACGGTGACGGTATGCAGCTGCGCCTTGCCTTCGCCATCCACCAGCCAAACGGCAGGGTCGCTGACTTTCTTGGTCAACGCCGACCATGGCAATTCCACCGCGGATTTACCCCGGGTATTGGCACTGGCGCTCACCACCGAGCCCAGCTGCATGCCCGGCGGCAAGCTGTCGAGGGTGACTTTGACCTGCACGGTGCCGGTCTGCTCGGAGACTGCCGGGGTGATTTCCCGGACGGTGCCAGTGGTTTTGATCGCCGGATTGTCGAGCAGGCTGACCACGACGGCCTTGTCCGATGGCGGTTCGGCCAGCAGCGATTCGTAGACGTTGAACACCGCATCGCGCTCACCGTCCTGGGCCAGGCTGAAAATCGGCACCGTGGCCTGAACCACTTGCCCGACTTCTGCCTGGCGCTTAGTGATCACGCCCGGCGCATCGGAAACCAACGCGGTGTAACTCAGTTGTTCACGGGCATTGGCCAACTGCGCCTGGGCCGCCGCCAGCGAGCTTTGGCTGCTGCGCAATGCAGCCTGGGCAGAGTCGTATTCGCTTTGGCTGGTATAGCCTTTGGGCAACAGTTTTTGCTGACGCACGAATGAAGCGGCGTTCTGTTTGACCTTGGCCTGTTCGGCGACGACTTGAGCCTGCGCCGAGTCGACATTGGTTTGCAGGTCCTTCGGGTCGAGCCGGGCAAGGACCTGCCTGGCCGAAATCCGGTCACCGACATCGACCGTACGCTGGATGATCTTTCCGCTCACACGAAAAGACAGTTCGGTCTGCACCCGCGCCTGCACATCGCCGGTCAAGGTGATGTTGGCGGCATATTCGGCAGGTTTGACTTCTTGGACGAAAACCCGTGGCCGAGCCTTCTCAATCGGTGCGTCTTCATCACACGCGGTCAGCAAAGCCAGGAGGCTCAAGCCGATCGCCATTTTCATTCCAGGACCAGCCATGCAGACTCCTTTGCGTTATACGAGCGCAATACGTCTGTCAGCTTAGAACAGGGTTTCAAACGCGCACACTGCGCGGCGTCAAATAAAGAACAAATTGCGTAGCGACGCAATCGGCGCTTCGGCGTACTGGGCCCTGGGTCCGGGTCAGCACGCGTTAGCCAAAAAAACTACCCTGCGGCATTTGCCGAGGCGAAGTAAGACGTCTATTTTCCCTTGCGCCGTAGGAAGGATCTTTTTTTCGATTTGCCCCTCCAAGGACGGACCGCTATTGGCCAGACTCCCCGGCCGATCATTCACAAGGAAGAGAAAATGGCAGATGCAAAAGCGCTTCAACCCATGAACCCGCAGGACATCGTGAAGTTATTGGTGGCGTTGCGCCGAGCGTTGAAGGCCAGGGTGGCCTGATTTCATCGTTGATTGATGTCGGGCTTTTGTGGCGAGGGAGCTTGCTCCCGCTCGACTGCGCAGCAGTCGCACAGCCAGGCAACGCGGCGTGCATGTTCTACCGCCCATTCACGTTTTGGGGTCGCTTCGCAACCCAGCGCGAGCAAGCTCGCTCGCCACAGGTTTCAGAGAACGCCCCATAAAAAAACGCCGACGCTGCATTAGCCGTCGGCGTTGGAAACCTTGAAGAGGTTTACCTCGCGAATCAGAACGCCGGCAGTACCGCGCCGCTGTACTTCTTCTCGATGAATGCTTTCACTTCCGGGCTGGTCAGGGCCTTGGCCAGCTTCTGGATCGCGGCGCTATCCTTGTTGTCAGGACGAGCCACCAGGAAGTTCACGTAAGGCGAATCTGCACCTTCGATCACCAGCGCGTCTTTCGCCGGGTTCAGACCCGCTTCCAGCGCGTAGTTGGTGTTGATCATGTCCAGGTCGACTTGATCCAGCACGCGCGGCAGCATGGCCGATTCCAGTTCCTTGAACTTGAAGTTGTGCGGGTTCTTGGCGATGTCTTTCGGCGTGGCCAACGCGTTTTTCGGGTCTTTCAACTCGATCAGGCCAGCCTTCTGCAGCAGGATCAGGGCACGGCCGCTGTTGCTGCCTTCGTTAGGGATAGCGATGGTCGCGCCGTCTTTCAGCTCGGCCAGGGATTTGACTTTCTTCGAGTAGCCACCGAACGGTTCAACGTGAACACCGATCACGGTGACGAGGTTGGTGCCTTTGCCTTCGTTGAAGCTTTTCAGGTACGGCAGGGTCTGGAAGTAGTTGGCGTCCAGACGCTTCTGATCAACCTGTACGTTGGGCTGAACGTAGTCGGTGAAGACTTTGATTTCCAGGTCCACGCCTTCTTTGGCGAGGGTTGGCTTGATCAGTTCAAGAATCTCGGCGTGTGGAACCGGGGTCGCCGCTACCACCAGTTTCTCCCCAGCCTGGGCCAGGCCCGCGGTCAGGGCAGCCGCCAGAGCGGTGAACAACAGAACCTTTTTCATGCAGTGTCCTTATCGAATATCACAGTCGCTTGTGGCGACGGCTATTAGTACGTGTGCCAGTGAAGTGCTATCGCTGGCGTGACGCGGACAATACCGGGATTTTTTATTCCCGAACAATATCTTTTATTCACTTTCATATTCCATTTTGTTCATACAGCTCTAGCTCGCGCATTCCCTGTAGGAGCTGGCTTGCCAGCGATGGCGTCTGTACAGAAAAAACGCGGAGGCCCAATCGCGAGCAAGCTTGCTCCTACAGGAGGCCGGCGTTTTTAAGGATTTGTTTCAGGGCGTCTTTTTCGGCGGCGGAGCCGTTGTCGAGGATCTGTTGCAGTTGCCGTTCGATTTGTACCAATCCTTCATCCGGCAAATTCAAATGCTCCGGCAAAATCTCGTCGCCGGTACTCACCAGCAATGCAAAGTGAATGACATTTTCCAGTTCGCGGGTGTTGCCCGGCCAACTGTGTCGTTCCAGCACGTGTTGCGCGGTTTCGCTGATCAGTGGCACCGGCAGACCCAGGCGCTGGCTATAAATACCGAGGAAGTATTCGGCCAGTGAAAGGATGTCGCCCACCCTCTCGCGCAAGGCCGGCAATTCGAGTTGTCCTTCGCTGAGGTAGTGATAGAGCCGCTCATGGAATTTACCGGCGGCAACCGCCTGGGCCAGGTCGATGCTGGTGGCCGCGACAAGCCGCACATCCACCGGGCTCGGCTGATGGGCGCCGACGCGGGTCACTTCGTGGTTTTCCAGAGCAGCGAGCAGTTTGATCTGGATTGGCAGCGGCAAGTCGCCGATCTCGTCCAGGTAGAGCGTGCCGCCGTTGGCTGAACCAAACCATCCCGCACGGCTGCTGGCCGATCCGCTATAACTGCCGGCGGCATAACCGAACAATTCGGCATCGGCGTAGGTCGGACTGATCGCGCCGCAATTGACCGACACGAACAAGCCACCACGATCACTGGCGCGATGAATGTGCCGCGCCAGCAATTCTTTGCCGCTACCGGTTTCGCCACGGATCAGCACCGAGATCTCACGCGGCGCCAATTGCTCCAGTTCCTGGCGCAACTGCCGGGAGCGCGGATCGACGAACACCAGCGCCTTGGCGCGAATGCTCAGGGGACTTTTTTCAGCGTCGGGAAAGGTCAGCAGTGGCTGACCGAAGGTTTCAAAGCTCATGGCAGACTCCCGCCCAGAACCGCCGGGAGACGGGGGCGTTAACTAAAGAAAGTGTTCAAGCTCGGCGCAGGGCGTGATGTTCCATACGGTTTTGCAGGCGATAGAGATAGGCAAACCCCTGCTCCCAACGCTGGTGACCGGACTTGACGTTGATGTGGCCGGCACCCGCGAGGATGCCCGCCTCCGCGCCCCAGTTACGCGCCAGTTCCAGCGCTCGCGGTGCACTGACTGCGGCGTCGTTGTCGGAGCTGACGACCTGGCTAGGGAATGGCAGCAGGTCTGTTGGAATCGGTGCGAAATTGCGCAGGGCTGGCGCACAGGCCGGACGCTCGACGTCGGCCGGCGCGACCAGTAAGGCGCCGCGAACCTGACGTAAAAACTGCACAGGCGCGGTCGCTGCCCAATGGGCGACAGTGATGCATCCCAGGCTGTGGGCAATCAGGATCACCGGAGTGCTGTCGGCGGCAATCGCCTCAGCCAACGCTGCAACCCAGTCTTCACGACGCGGGGTCAGCCAGTCGGCCTGTTCCACCCGCGCGCTGTTCGGCAGGCTGTTCTGCCAATGGCTTTGCCAATGATCTTCTGGCGATCCTTGCCAGCCCGGCACAATCAGATAGCGAATTGATTCGTTGCGCATGGGGGAACTCTCCTGCTGCGTGTCTGTTCCGGAATGAGTATAGGGATGAGAGTTATATTCGTTAAGGAATAAGAAGCTATTTATTAAGACCTATAAGGAATATTAAAACACGCGCACCTGTAGGTGCTGGCTCGCCAGCGCCTACAGGTGTGACGTGTCTGGCCGGAATAAAAAAGGGGCCGCACCCTGCCAAGGAGACGGCCCCGGAAAATCATAAATCTGTCAGCGCGCGGTGATCACCGGCAACTTGGTGATGCCTGCCCGCTCAATTGACGCCATGGTGAATTTCTCGTGTAAACGTTTCGCGCGAATTAGGTTTCGGTTTAATGAATTTTGAAATCGATGGGTACGCTGACCCAGCCGTCCCGGACGGCATCACCTTGCCTGCCAGGTACGAAACTCCAGCGTTTCACGGCGCTCAAGGCTTCCTGGTTAAGCCAATCATTGAGGCAAACACTTATCTCCGAAAGTAATTTTTAGCGTTTAAACTAGATCAAAAATGAATATGGGTACCTTCGAATCGCTGCAAGCCTTGCTCCGTAAGGACTTGGGGCCGGCGACCGAAAAGCCATGCTTTTGAGGCATTGAAAATATGACCGCATGGCATCGCTTTAAACGGCTTCGGTAAGCGCACATGCCCCCTTACAACCGCGAGATTGCTAAAACGCCGCCGGACGCTTTAGATCAACAACCGTTCAATCAACTCAGGATGAGTACCCATGACATTAAATTTCCGGACACTGGCCTGCTTGGCGTTGTTATTGACGCCGCTATCGATTTTTGCGGCCATTCCCATGGACACCGACACCATTGAGATCCGAAACAAAACCAGCCACCCCATCAACATCTTCCAGGGCAAGTGGAAGGGCGTCGTATTGCCGGATGAGCGCTTTCAGGCCAAGGATTTCCAAACCGCAACGGTCACGATTTCGACCTCTACGCCCGAGGCGGCCATCCGGTTCGTTTCACTGAGCAGTGGCAAGGGCTGCAAAGCCCAAACCTGTGTGCTGATTACCGGCAACTGAAATAGCAGTTTCCTGCGTGGATTCCTGATTCATTCGCAGGAGACACGCGCAGTAGGTCGAGCCGCTGAACGATCCATCGCGAGCAGGCTCACTCCCACATTGGATCTTCAGCGAACACAAAGTGTGTGAACAATCGACATCCACTGTGGGAGCTGGCCTGCCAGCGATGGCCTTCAGACCCGCACACCCTCTACGGCTTCACCCCGAACTTGCTGTTTGCGCACAAACCGATTCGCCCGCGCAAACGTCCCCAGATCATTAAACCGCACCCCCATCTCACGCATCACCTTGTGCGCCACCGGCACGGTCATCTGGCGAATGTAAAACGGTTCCTTCACCACGAAATGGTGAATCCCGTGGCTGCTGCCAAAGTTGAAGCAGAACGCTTGCAGCGGCCATAGCCACCAGGCGTTCAGCACTTGGCACTGCTGCATCACGTTCCCTGGCTCGATGTCGCCGTAGTAGTGCATGTTCGAGCTGATGAAGTGCAGGCAGAACGTGCGCAGTACGTTCGGGCCGATGATCACCACTGCCGCGATATCAATCACGTGCATCACCGATACCGTGGTCGCTGACCATTCGATCGGCGTCCCCGTCAAATACGCAATGCCGTTGGCCGCATGGAAGCCGAGAAACACATACCACGCGCCCCAATGCACCAGCGCCAGCGGCGCATAGACCTTCAGAGTGCGCTTGATGATGCTGAACTTGTGCGCCCAGGTCTTGGCGCGCAGCATGCGAATGAACGCCGACATGATGTTGTCGCCAATCATCAGCAACCGCGCGAAACCCCAGGGCTCGCCGTTGGTGATCGCACGTTCTTCCATGTCGGTTTCGGAACCGGACACCTTGTGGTGATTGAGGTGCAGGTGGCGGCGAATCCATGGATTGATGGTGCTCGGCCGCGCCAGCCAGACCAGGCCCATCATCAGGTTGTGCGGCACTCGCTGCTTGCGGAAGTACATGCTGTGAATCAGGTCGTGTTCCAGTTCATGGGTCAGCGAAGCAAAAAACGCGTTGAGCAAAAGACACGCCCACCACGCCATATACCCCGTCATGTACAGCGCCGCCGAGCCGATCATCCCAGCCAGCGCGAAGGCCAGGATGCCCGCGCCCAATGCATCCTGATGCTTGAGAATCGGGTAGCGTTCGCGCAATTCGACCCCTTTGGCCAGCACCACCTCGCGAATATGTGCCGATCGCTGAGCTGCATTCAGTCGTTGGGGGCTTGCAGAAGTACGGTCCATGCTTCCATCCTCTGATTATTGATGTTCGCATCCTGCCTGCTGCGCCCATTTGCAGCGGTAGCCGTGAACGCCAACCTGTTGACCGGAAGCGCCAATCAGCATGACTGAACCGACCTCACTCGCCAGCTGGACCCGCGCCTTGCGCAAGCAGCTCGATGCCTTGGGCTTCGACAGCACCAGCCTGTGCCGGCAAGCGGGACTCGATCCGCAGTTGATGGAAGACCCGAACGCGCGCTATCCATTGTCCGGCACCACGCGCTTGTGGGAATTGGCGGTACAGGTCAGTGGCGACCCGGCGATTGGTTTGCGCGTGTCACGTTTCGTCAGCCCGACCACCTTCCACGCGTTGGGTTATGCGCTGGTGGCCAGCGGCAGTCTGCGTGAAGTGTTCGAACGCATCGTGCGCTATCACCAGGTGGTCAGCGATGCCCTGGAACTGGAGCTGACCCGCACCGAGGATCGCTACCTTTTTTGCCTGAAAATCCCCTGCGGCAATCCGGCCCCGGCCTTTGAGGCCATCGATGCATTCATGGCGATTTACGTGCGCACCTGCCGCAATCGCCTGGGCCGGGACTACGCGCCACTGGCGACATACCTGCGGCGCCCGGAGCCGGCAGACGCGCATCAATGGCATAAAGTCTTTCGCTCGCCGATGCACTTCGGCGCCGACGAAGACCGGCTGGAATTCGCCCTGGCTGATTTCGACAGTCACCTGGATGACGCCAACCCGGAACTGGCCGAGCACAACGAAACCGTGCTCAAACGCACCCTCGCGCAACTCAAGCCGCTGACGTGGGAGCGCAAGGTCCGCGATGCCATTGAAGAACAATTGCCCGAAGGCGAACCCAGCGCCGAACACATCGCCAAGGCCCTGCACCTGAGCCTGCGCAGCCTGCAAAGGCATCTGGCGGATGAAGGCTGTCGCTTCGATACGCTGCTCAACGAAAGCCGCGAGAACCTGGCACTGCTGCACCTGCGCGACTCGCACGTCTCGCTGAGCGAGATCAGTTATCTGCTGGGGTTTGCCGATACCAGCAGCTTCAGCCGCGCCTTCAAGCGCTGGACCGGGATGACGCCGGGGCAGTTTCGGGATGGGTTGCGCTGATTGATCAGGAAGGTGGTTGGCAGGACCGGCCCCATCGCGAGCAGGCTCGCTCCCACATGGGGTAGGTGTAGGCCGTTAAATTGTAGCGAGTGCCCGCAACCGCTCGGCATCGAGAATTTCGATTTCGCCGTAGCTCAGGCCAATGATCCCCTGCCCTTGCAAATCCTTGAGGATCTGGTTGGTGGTCTGGCGCGACAGCGACAACATCGAAGCAAGCTGCTCCTGCGGCAGTTGCAGGACGCGGCGTGGCTCGTCGATTTCGCCGTAGCCGGCGGCAATCATCAACAAGCGATGGGCCAATCGAGTGGGGGCCGGCATCAGGCTCAGTTGTTCGAGGTTGATGAAGGTCAGGCGCAGTTTCTGGCTCATCAACAAGGCCAGCTGTCGCCAATGCAGCGGCTGTTCTTCGAGCAGCGCCAGCAACACCGACTGCGGGATGTGCGCCAGGGTGCTATGTCCCAGGCTGAACGCATCGTGGGTGCGTGGCTGGCCATCGAACAGACCGATTTCACCGAACCAGTGCGGCGCTTCCACCACGCTCAACAATGCCTCTTTTCCCTGCTCGTTCACGGCACCGATACGCATCGCGCCTTCAAGCACCCCGTACAGGCCACAGGGCGCATCGCCACGCTTGAACAGCCGTTGACCCGGCGACAGGCGCCGCACCCTGGCCGCCGACAGCAGACTATCCTGTAGGGAAACAGGCAAATGGCTGAACCACTGACCGCCTGCCAGGCGTGGACGCCAGACCTGCATATCCATGAAAACTCCTAGAGATTGTCGCCTGGCTGACAGAGCGGAAACCGGCCCCGGGGCATGATCAATCACCCTACAGGAGAACAACAATGAAAAGTCTTGTCGACCACCTCAGTCAATACGCCGCCTATCACCGTGACCCGCGCAACATCGCCACGCACTTCATCGGCATTCCGCTGATCGTAGTGGCCGTCGCCGTGCTGCTGTCACGTCCACAATGGGGCGGGGGCTGGCTCTCGCCGGCGGTGTTGGTGTCGTTGGCATCAGCGTGGTTTTACCTGCGTCTTGAACTGCGCCTCGGGGTGCTGATGACAGTGTTGCTGGGACTTTGCGTGTGGGCGGGTCACGTCCTGGCGCAGCAAAGCACAATGGTCTGGTTGAGCAGCGGTGTGGCGATGTTTGTGATCGGCTGGGCGATTCAGTTTGTCGGCCACCACTATGAAGGCCGCAAACCGGCGTTCGTCGATGATGTGACGGGGTTGATTGTCGGGCCGTTGTTTGTGGTGGCTGAGCTGGCGTTTTTGCTGGGGATGCGGCATGAGCTCAAAGAGCAGATCGAAGCGCGTGCGGGCGGGGTGCGGGTCAATCCGAAACGTGCGGCTGTTTAGATCGCAATCGCGAGCAAGCTCGCTCCCACAATGGGTCGGTGTTGAGCACAAAATCTGTGACAGACCGATATCCCTGTGGGAGCAGGCTTGCCCGCGATGCTTTTAGAGGTTGGCGACTTTCTGCCAGACCTTCGGTTTGAAGAACAGCGTCTCGCCCTTCGCCAACCCGATCAGGCTGTCGTGATCCTTCACCACTTCGGCCTCGATCAGATCACTTTGCCCTTCCACCTTCAGCGTTACCCGCGTCGTTGCCCCCAGCGGACGGATATCCCGCACTTCGGCCGCATGGTGATCGTCCAGTTCATGCCGCGACAGTGACACTTCGTGCGGACGGAACAGCACGTGATTGTCTTCGCCCAAGTGCAGACGGTTGGAATCACCCAGGAAGTGATAAACAAAATCGCTGGCCGGATTTTCGTAGACGTCGCCCGGTGAGCCGATCTGCTCGATCACGCCCTTGTTCATCACCACGATACGGTCGGCGACTTCCATCGCTTCTTCCTGGTCATGGGTCACGAACACCGACGTCAGGTTGATGTCTTCGTGCAGGCGCGCCAGCCAACGGCGCAGCTCTTTACGGACCTTGGCATCGAGCGCACCGAACGGTTCGTCGAGCAGCAGCACCTTCGGCTCCACCGCCAAGGCACGGGCCAGCGCAATACGCTGGCGCTGACCACCGGAGAGTTGTTCCGGGTAGCGATCCGACAACCAATCCAGCTGCACCATGTTCAGCAGCTCGTGAACCTTCGCCGCGATCTGGCTTTCGCTCGGGCGCTGGTTCTTCGGCTTCATGCGCAGGCCGAACGCGACGTTGTCGAATACCGTCATGTGGCGGAACAGCGCGTAGTGCTGGAACACGAAACCGACATTGCGATCACGCACGTCGTGGCCGGATACGTCTTCACCGTGGAACACGATGTTGCCCTGATCCGGCGTTTCCAGTCCGGCGATGATCCGCAGCAGCGTTGTCTTGCCGCAGCCCGAAGGACCGAGCAGCGCGACGAGCTCGCCGCTCTGGATGTCCAGGCTGATGTTGTCCAGCGCCTTGAACGCATTGAAATTCTTGCTGACGTTACGCACTTCGATCGACATGAATTATTCCTCCGCGGCGCTGGCGCGCAGGCGGTTAATACGGTTTTCGCTCCACTGCTTCAGCAGCAGGATGAAGAGCGCCATGATCAGCAACAGGCTCGCCACGGCGAACGCGGCCACGTGGTTGTATTCGTTGTAGAGGATCTCGACGTGCAGTGGCAGGGTGTTGGTCACCCCGCGAATGTGCCCGGAAACCACCGACACCGCACCGAATTCCCCCATGGCCCGTGCGGTACACAGCACCACGCCGTAGATCAGGCCCCATTTGATATTGGGAACGGTGACGTGCCAGAACATCTGCCAGCCATTGGCGCCGAGCAAACGCGCGGCCTCTTCTTCCTGGGTGCCCTGCTCCTGCATCAGCGGAATCAGCTCTCGCGCCACGAACGGCACGGTGACGAAAATCGTCGCCAGCACGATGCCTGGCAAGGCGAAGACGATCTGGATGTCGTGGTCCTGCAGCCACGGCCCGAACAGGCCCTGGGCACCGAACATCAAGACGTAGACCAGACCGGCGATCACCGGCGATACCGAGAACGGCAGGTCGATCAACGTGACCAACATGCTCTTGCCGCGGAACGAGTACTTGCTCACGCACCACGCAGCGCTGACGCCGAACACCAGGTTCAGCGGCACCGAAATCAGCACGGCAATCACCGTGAGCTTCAGGGCGGACAACGCATCAGGCTCGAAGATGGCGGTGAAAAACGCACCGAGGCCCAGCTTCAAACCCTGGGACACAACGATGAACAGCGGCAGCAGCAGGAATAGCGCAAAAATCAGCCAGCCGAGACCGATCAGGATGCGCCGCGAAGTCGCACTGCCACGACGGGCAGCGTTGGCGGAAGAGGCGGCAGCAATAGACGATTGGGACATGTTCGCGCCTCCTTAAGGGGTTTCGATGCGTCGCTGCAGCAAGTTGATCAGCAGCAGCAAGATGAAAGAAACCACCAGCATCAGTACACCAATGGAGGTAGCGCCCGTGTAATCGTACTGGTCGAGTTTGACCATGATCAGCAGCGGCAGGATCTCGGTTTTCATCGGCATGTTGCCGGCGATGAAAATCACCGAACCGTACTCGCCGACCCCGCGGGCAAAGGCCAGGGCGAAACCGGTCAACCATGCAGGCAGCAGTGCCGGCACCAGGATATGACGGAACACCTGAAACGGCTTCGCACCCAGGCACGCTGCCGCTTCTTCCACTTCACGAGGGATATCAGCCAATACTGGCTGTACGGTACGTACCACGAATGGAAGGGTCACAAACGTCAGGGCAAGGGTGATGCCCAGGGGGGTGTAGGCGATCTTGAAACCCAGGTCCGTTGCAAACTGACCGACCAGACCGGTAGGCGCGTACAGCGCGGTCAGCGCGATACCGGCCACGGCGGTGGGCAGAGCGAACGGCAAATCGATCATCGCATCGATGATTTTGCGTCCGGGGAAGGTATAGCGCACCAGCACCCAGGCCAGCAGCGTGCCGATGATGCCGTTGATGATCGCGGCATACAGCGCGGTGCCGAAGCTCAGCTTCAGCGCTGCCAGCACCCTTGGCGCCGAGATGATTGCCCAGAACTGATCCCAGGTGAGTTGAGCGGCATGCACGAACATCGCCGCCAGTGGTATGAGCACAATCAGGCTGAGGTACACCAAGGTGTAACCCAGCGTCAGCCCGAAGCCGGGTATGACGGGGGAGATACGACGCGACATAAAAGTCCTTGGTTGTGTGGCGAGGGAGCCAAGCTCCCTCGCCACAAAGAGTCTGGATCCTGCTCAGATTACTGCGCCTGGTAAATCTGGTCGAACACGCCGCCGTCGTTGAAGAATTTCGGCTGCGCGGTTTTCCAACCGCCGAAGTCTTTGTCGATGGTCACCAGCTCCAGTTTCGGGAACTGCTTGGCGTACTTGGCGGCCACATCCTTGTCACGTGGACGATAGAAGTTTTTCGCCGCAATTTCCTGACCAGCCGGGCTGTACAGGTGCTTGAGGTACTCTTCGGCGATCTCGGTGTTGCCCTTTTTCTCGGCGTTCTTGTCGACCAGCGCCACCGGTGGCTCGGCGAGGATCGACAGCGAAGGCACGACGATGTCGAACTTGTCGGCGCCGCCATCTTCTTTCAGCGCGAGGAAGGCTTCGTTTTCCCAAGCCAGCAACACGTCACCCTGACCGTTGTTGACGAAAGTGATGGTCGAGCCGCGGGCACCGGTGTCCAGCACAGGCACGTGCTTGAACAGGGTTTGCACATATTCCTTGGCCTTGGCTTCATCACCGCCATTGGCTTTCAGGCCGTAGGCCCACGCTGCGAGGAAGTTCCAGCGTGCGCCGCCGGAGGTTTTCGGGTTCGGGGTGATCACCGAGACGTCGCTCTTGACCAGATCGCCCCAGTCCTTGATGCCTTTAGGATTGCCTTTGCGTACCAGGAACACGATGGTCGAGGTGTACGGCGTGCTCGCTTCCGGCAGACGCGTCTGCCAGTCCGCCGGCAGGGTCTTGCCGAGCTTGGCGATTTCGTCGATGTCACCGGCCAGGGCCAGGGTCACCACGTCGGCACGCAGGCCATCGATCACGGCCCGGCCTTGCTTGCCCGAACCACCGTGGGATTGCTGGATCTTCACCGTGTCGCCCGCGTGATCCTTCTGCCAGTGCTTGATGAACTCGGCGTTGTATTCCTGATACAGCTCACGGGTCGGGTCATACGACACGTTCAACAGCTCGTAATCCTTGGCAACCGCGGAACCGGCAAAAAGGGCACTGGCCAGGGCGGCCAAAGCGAAATGGCGAATCGACGACATGGTGAAAGCTCCTGGAATTCTTGGTGTGTTGGCTTTTCTTATGGAGTGTTGGAATCGGGTTGCCTGCTCAAAGATCGCATCAGCCCGGCTTGTTGCCCGGCTGCTGCAAACGGAATTTTTCCTTGCGCTCGATCTGAACCACCTGGGCGTTGTGCACGGTGATTTCCACGGCACCAAAACGCAGATCGCGCAGGGCGCTCTGGATTTCACGCAGAATGGTTGCTTCGTCCTGGCCGTCAACGCTACGCAGAGATGCGCTCATGGTGCTGCTCCTTCGACTGTGTGGTTGCCTGGCAGTGGCGGCACTGCTTGCGGCGTGAAACCAATAGTAGAGAGGCGCAGATATTCTTAAAAAGACTATTTAAGAATGTTTATATAACCAGAAGGCATTATTTGACAGGGCATGGATTTGCGCCGGGGGAAGATCCAAAGACCGCAGCCCTGCGGGGCCCTATGCTGGCGCTGCCAAAGGGCTGAGGTGTTTTTCTTTTACCGAATCACCGGCGCATGAGCCCAATCCAGTTTCGCGACCGGCACCGGTCGGCCGAACCAATAACCCTGCCCCAAATGACAATCGTGCTCGAGCAGGAACGCCGCCTGTTCCACTTGCTCGATTCCTTCTGCCTGCACCTGCATCCCCATGCTCTGCGCCAGGGCGACGATGACCCGCACGATGGCCGAATCATCCTCATCACACGGCAGCCCGGCGACGAAGCCCTGATCAATCTTGAGTTTCTGCACCGGCAAGCGCTTGAGCCGCAGCAAGGACGAGTAGCCCGTGCCGAAATCGTCGATAGCCAGGCATACGCCCAGCTCACGCAGGCGGTGCATTTGCTCCAACGCGACTTCCGGATCGTCCATCACCGCGCTTTCGGTGACCTCGAGCTCCAGACACGCCGGGTCGAGCCCGGTTTCGTGCAGCACCTGCGCCACTTGCTGGTAAAGCTCGCGACGAGCGAACAGCCGCGAGGAAACATTCACCGCGACAAATGACAATTCGACACCGGCCTTGCGCCACTGGCACATCTGCAGGCACGCCTGGCGCATCACCCAAGCATCAATGTCCGCGATCAGCCCCGTTCGCTCAGCGACGGGAATGAATTCCCCCGGCGCAACCAGACCACGCTGCGGATGCTCCCAACGCACCAACGCCTCGACGCCGACCAGGCGACTGGTCTGAAGATCGTGAACCGGCTGGTAATGCACCCGCAGCTGTTGCTGCTCCAGGGCGAGTCGCAACTCGAATGCCAACTCGACTCGCTGCTGGGCATGGGCGGTCAACTCTTCGGTGTAGAGCGCGTAACCATTGCGGCCCGCGCTCTTGGCCTTGAACAAGGCCGAATCGGCATTGCGCAATAGTTGCTCCGCGTTCAGGGCATCACTGGGGAACAGGCTGATACCGATGCTGGCATTGATAAACAACGACTGCCCGTCGATCAGGAAAGGCTCTTTGAGGCCGTCGATGATGCGCTGGGCCAATGCCGCAGCCTGCACCAACTGCGGACAACTTTCGGCCAGCACGGCGAACTCATCACCCCCAAGCCGCGCCAGAGTGATCGCCGGCCCGAATATCGCCTGCAAACGCTGGGCGACGGCTTTGAGCAATTGGTCACCCATGGTGTGCCCAAGGCTGTCGTTGATCATCTTGAAGTGATCCAGATCGATCATCAGCAAGGCACAACCACGCTTGTGCATTTGCGCCGACGTCAATGCCTGCTCGACACGGTCGGTGAACAGCAATCGATTGGGCAAATCAGTCAGCGGATCGTGGTGTGCCAGGTGCATCAATTCGTGTTCGGAATGCTTGATCGCACTGATATCGGAAAACACCGCCACGTAATGGCTACGCCGCCCCTGGTCGTCGAAAATGATGCGGATGGTCTGCCACTGCGGGTAAATCTCGCCGCTTTTGCGCCGATTCCAGATTTCCCCGCTCCACTCGCCCGAGCGGTCCAGGGTGGCGAACATCGCCTGATAGAAGTCCGCCGAATGACGGCCGGATTTAAACAGGTTGGGCCGCTGCCCCAAGACCTCTTCACCCTGATAGCCGGTAATTTCCATGAACGCGCGGTTCACATGGACAATCAGCCCGTCGCAATCAGTGACCAACACCCCTTCGCGGGTGCAATCGAACACGGCGGCCGCCTGACGCAAACGCTCTCGATCTTCGCGGCGTTCACGCAGTTTGGCGCCGACTTCCAGGCTTCGAAGCAGTCGAGCGCGGGCAATAAAGATCAACCCGGCGCTCAATGCCACCCAGACGTAACCGTTGATCAGTTGCCAGCGCAACCGCTCGACTGAGTGATCGAAGAAACTGTTCAATAAATAGTCACTCCCCTGCAGCCAGATCACAGAGAGCAACAGGTAAAGCAGCGCTGCACGCAAGGCATCGCGATAGCTGGCAGACATACGACGGTCCATGTCCCTACAAAATTGCCGGGATTATAGGTTAAAGACACATTCAGCCACTCTTATCTGAAAGGGCGACTGGTTTTCTCTGTGGGCTTAGTGATAATGCAACGGCTGTTTTTTTCTTTATCGAGGGCCCTATAGCCTATGTGGTACGAAGGTTTTCTCGGCTTGTCGCCCTGGTCACTGGTGGCAGTCACCCTGCTGATGACCCACGTGACAATCGTCGCCGTCACGGTCTATCTGCACCGTTATTCAGCCCACCGCTCCCTGGAGCTGAATGCGGGCCTGAAACATTTCTTCCGCTTCTGGCTGTGGCTGACCACGGCGCAGAACACCCGCGAGTGGACGGCTATCCACCGCAAGCACCACGCCAAGTGCGAAACCGAAGATGATCCGCACAGCCCGGTCGTCAAAGGCTTGTCCACCGTTCTGCGCAAAGGCGCCGAGCTGTACCGCGCCGAAGCGGAAAACCCCGAGACCCTGCGCATCTACGGCAAGAACTGCCCCGAAGACTGGATCGAGCGCAATCTCTATTCCCGCTTTCCGCTGCTGGGCGTGGCGATCATGGGCGTCATCGACCTGCTGCTGTTCGGCACCATCGGCATCACCATCTGGGCCATCCAGATGATGTGGATCCCGGTGTGGGCTGCCGGCGTGGTCAATGGCCTGGGTCACGCCGTCGGCTACCGCAACTTCGAATGCCGCGATGCGGCGACCAATCTGGTGCCTTGGGGCATTCTCATTGGTGGTGAAGAACTGCATAACAACCATCACACCTACCCTAACTCGGCCAAATTGTCGGTGAAGAAGTGGGAATTCGATATGGGCTGGGCATGGATTCAAGTGTTCAGTTTCCTGCGCCTGGCCAAGGTCCAGCGGGTCGCGCCGATTGCCCACCGCGTCGAGGGCAAGGGCAGCCTGGACATGGACACCGCGATGGCGATCCTCAACAACCGCTTCCAGATCATGGCTCAGTACCGCAAATTGGTGATCGGCCCGCTGGTCAAGCAAGAACTGGAAAAGGTCGATCATTCGGTTCGTCACCAGTTCCACCGCGCCAAGCGCCTGCTCTCCCGGGAGACCAGCCTGCTGGACGAAAAACACCACGTACGCATCCAGAACATGCTCGAGCACAGCCAAGCGCTGAAGGTAATTTACGAGAAACGCCTGGCCTTGCAGCAGATCTGGGTCAAGACCAGCTCAAATGGTCATGACATGCTGGCCGCCATCAAGGACTGGGTACACGAAGCCGAAGCCAGCGGGATTCAATCCCTGCGTGATTTCGCTGATCAGCTGAAAACCTACTCCCTGCGCCCTACCGCCTGACGGTGGCTAACCTGACAACGCGTTTTTAAAACGCGTTGTCAGTACCGCCCGGCGGGAGCAAGCTCCCTCGTCACCAAAAGCGGGAACTTCGCCAAAAATCCCCCCTCTCAAAGACACTTCGCCATCCTGGCGGGCTTCGTTATGGCCGCTTTCGAATCTCGAGCGGCGCACGCCCTTTGAGATTTGTGCCGATGGTCAATAAAAACCTGAAAGACCCCTCTTCACCGCAGTGGCCAGAGGCCGCTCAAACCTTGCTGGCGCTCATGCACGCCCAAGGCGAAGTGGCGCGCCTGAGTGAACGCGAACAGTTATTCAGCACGCTGCTGGTCAGCGTCAACGCCGTGCTTTGGGCGTTCAACTGGGAAACCCGTCAGGTGCTGTATGTCAGCCCCGCCTACGAACGGATTTTCGGCCGCTCCGCCGACCTTTTGCTGTCCGACTACAACCAGTGGCGCGACAGCATTTACCCCGACGACCTGGAATACGCCGAGCGCAGCCTGGCACAAGTGCTCGACAAAGGCGCCGTGGAAGACCGCGAATACCGGATCATCGACGGCGACGGCCAGGTGCGCTGGCTCAGCGACAAGTGCTTCATCAACCGTCAGGCGGAACCCGGCCAGCCGCTGATCATTGTTGGCATCGCGGAAGACATCACCGAAAAAAAGCAGATGGAAACCGAGCTGCAACGCCTGGCCACTACCGACGCCTTGACCCAGAGCAGCAATCGCCGACATTTCTTCGACGGTGCGAATCAGGAGTTCGAACTGGCACGGCAGCAAGGCACGCCGCTGTCATTCCTGATGCTGGACATCGATGACTTCAAAGTGATCAACGACACTTACGGCCATCAGGAAGGCGACAACGTGCTGCAACACATCGCCGACAGCGGCCGCGCCGCGCTGCGTCGTGGCGATCTGTTCGGGCGAATCGGGGGTGAGGAGTTCGCAGCGGTTTTCCCCGGCTGCACCCCGGAAATGGCCCTGCAAGTGGCCGAGCGCCTGCAACGGGAGATCCAGCGCTTGAGCTTCAACCACGACGGCCAGACATTCGGCATCACCGTCAGCCAAGGGTTGACCAGCCTCATTGCCGAAGACGAAAACATCGACAGCCTCTTTACCCGCGCCGATGCGGCGATGTATCAGGCCAAACGCGATGGCAAGAACCGGATTGTCACCGCCTGACGATCCCACAAAAAACCTGTAGGCGCTGGCTTGCCAGCGATTGCAGACGACTCGGGGAGCCAGGCATACCGCCATCGCTGGCAAGCCAGCTCCTACAGAGGTTGGTGTGAAGATTACTGCTTGCGCATCCGCATCAACTCCGGCAGACCGATCTTGAGCAACCGTGCCGTGCGACTTCTGGCCAGTTCCTCAACGCCTTCATGCTCGGTCAGCCGCGCCAGTTGCGCCGCCATGTTCATCACCAAGGCTTCACGCGAGTAAACCCCGCCACCGAGCTGATACACCGCGGCAATCAGCTCTCGCAGCTCCAGCGGCAGCCGCCAGCGCGTACGCAGCGCCGAACCATAGGCCGCGCCGAATTCTGCCAGCGCTTCGCCGACCTCCTCCTGTTCGTCCAACTCGCCACCGGCCTGCTTCCATTCCTGCAAACAACGCAACAACGCCAAGTCCCCCAAGCAATGCAACATGCCGGCGCAATAACAGCGCGCCTGATCCAGGTCGAGCAAACGCGCCAGGGTTCGGGCGTATTCAGCCGTGTGCAGCGACAGGTCCCAATAACGCTCGGCGTAATCCGCCAGTAAGGGGTCGCTGAGCCGGGCACTGCGTTTGAGCGCCAGCCCCAGAATCAGGTTCATGCTTTGTCCGGTGCCCAGTCGATGCAACGCCTGAGACAGCGTCTGCACGGCGGCGCCATGGTGCTGCGCCGCGCTGTTGGCGGCGGCAATGAGTACGGCGGTAATCTGCGGATCGGTGCGAATTTCATCTTCCAGCAGCGTCAGATCAAGGCCGTTGGGATTGAGGCTGCGTTTGACTGCCAACTGCACGTCGGTCATCAACGGCGCGCCCTCGGCCAGCTCACGACGACGCTCCAGGAACACCGACAATGTCATGCCCGGCGCCAACGCCGGCACTTCGCACGACACTTCCTGACCGGCGCTGAGCAGCAAATCCTGCAGGCGCTGGGTCAGGTTTTCCATGTTCAGCGGTTTGGTCAGGTAGGCGGTCGGCGCCAGCGGCAAGGCCTCGCGCACGCTCGCACTGTCGTTGCGGCTGCTCATCAGGATGAAGGGCAATGGCGGATTGCGTTTGCGCTGACGAATATTGCGCAGCACATTCAGGCCATCGACGCCGGGTAACTCCCAATCGACGATCACCAGGTCATACGGTTTGAGCGCCAATAACTCCAACGCCGCCTGGCCATCGGCGCACAAGTCCAGTCGCGCGTCGCAGCGAACGTTCAACAACACTTCCTTGAGCAAATCCCGGGACCAAGGGTCGGCCTCGGCGATCAGCACTCTTGGCACGGCGGGTAAATTGACCACTGTCATACGGCTCTCCCTTGCAATGCCTGAACCTTAGCGAATGCTGGCCTTTCGATACAGCGCTAATGCGCGGGTTACATTTCGGTTGGCATAAAAAACCCGCCGAAGCGGGTTTTTTTGACGATCAGGTCACACTAAGTGATCACAGCTCGGAGAAGCACTCTTCGATGATCGCCAGACCTTTGTCCAGTTGCTCGTCCGGCGAAGTCAGCGGTACCAGGACGCGCAGAACGTTGCCGTAGGTGCCGCAGGACAGCAGGATCAGACCCTTGTCGCGAGCCTTGGCCACAACCGATGCCACTGCGGCAGCGTTCGGCTTGTGGCTGTCGCCGTCTTCGAACAGCTCGACCGCGATCATCGCGCCCAGGGCACGGACTTCACCGATTACCGGGTACTTGGCCTGGATGGCTTTGAGGCCAGTAACCAGACGCTCGCCGACCGCCTTGCAACGATCCAGCAGGTGCTCTTCCTCGAACACTTCCATCACGGCCAGGGCCGCGGCGCAAGCGATCGGGCTACCGGCGTAAGTGCCGCCCAGGCCGCCTGGAGCGATGGCGTCCATGTATTCGGCTTTGCCGCACACACCGGCCAGCGGGAAGCCGCCAGCGATGGATTTGGCGAAGGTGGTCAGATCGGCAGCAACGCCCATCTGTTCCATGGCGAAGAAGGTGCCGGTACGGCCAGCGCCAGTCTGTACTTCGTCAGCGATCAGCAGGATGCCGTGCTGGTCGCACAGGGCACGCAGACGCTTCATGAATTCTTTCGGCGCGACGTAGAAACCACCCTCGCCCTGAACCGGCTCGATGATGATCGCTGCGATGTCACGCGGCTCGGCGTCGTTCTTGAAGATGCGTTCGATGGAAGCGATCGAATCGTCGATGCTCACACCGTGCAGTTCGTTCGGGTACAGCGCGCGGAACACGCCGCCTGGCATCAGGCCCATGCCGGCCGAGTAAGGCACGACTTTACCGGTCAGGCCCAGGGTCATCATGGTGCGACCGTGGTAAGCGCCGGTGAAGGCAATCACACCGGCACGGCCAGTGGCGGCACGGGCGATTTTCACGGCGTTTTCTACGGCTTCGGAACCGGTGGTGACCAGCAGGGTTTTCTTGTCGAAATCACCTGGCACCTTGGCGTTGATTTTTTCGCACACTTCTACGTACGGTTCGTAGGCCAGAACCTGGAAGCAAGTGTGGGTCAGCTTGTTCAGCTGCTCGGTCACGGCAGCAATCACTTTCGGGTGCACGTGGCCGGTGTTCAGCACAGCGATACCGCCGGCGAAGTCGATGAACTCGCGACCTTCAACGTCGGTCACGGTGGCGTTCTTCGCGGAGTCGGCGAAGATCGGGTGAATCTGGCCAACACCACGTGGAACAGCAGCGGTACGGCGGGCCATCAAAGAAGCGTTAGTCTTGCTCATAAAGTCCTCATTCGCCGCTCATCGGGCGGCGTGGTTCAAGGAAAATGCGGCGGGGATTCAACGGTGGCAGCATGCGATGATCGACTGCCACGGCGTTCCCGGCCACAGAGAAAATTCCGGTTTGAAGCAACGCAAAGGGACAGCGCTCTCGTGCCCTTTGCGCTTGAAGCAATGCCTTGCCGGGCTTATGCCCTCGAGCTTAGATGCCCAGGCAGAGGTATTTGATTTCCAGGTAATCTTCGATGCCGTACTTGGAGCCTTCACGGCCCAGGCCCGAAGCCTTGATGCCGCCGAACGGCGCGACTTCGTTGGAGATCAGCCCGGTATTGACGCCGACCATACCGTATTCCAGGGCTTCAGCCACACGGAACACACGGCCCAGGTCGCGAGCGTAGAAATACGAGGCCAGACCGAACTCGGTGTCGTTCGACATCGCGATCACATCGGCTTCATCTTTGAAACGGAACAGCGGCGCCAATGGGCCGAAGGTTTCTTCCTTGGCGACGGCAGCGTTGTTCGGCACGTTGGTCAGGATGGTCGGCTCGAAGAAGTTACCTTCCATCGGCTTGCCGCCGGACAGCACGGTGGCGCCTTTGGCAACGGCGTCAGCGATGTGCTCTTGAACTTTGGCGACCGCTTTTTCGTCGATCAGCGGACCGGTGGTGGTGCCGGCTTCCAGACCGTTGCCGATCTTCAGCTTGGCGACTGCCACTTTCAGCTTCTCGGCGAATGCGTCGTAGACCGAATCCTGAATGTACAGACGGTTCGCGCAGACGCAGGTCTGGCCGTTGTTGCGGTATTTGGAAATGATCGCGCCTTCGACGGCCTTATCCAGGTCCGCGTCGTCGAACACGATGAACGGCGCGTTACCGCCCAGTTCCAGGGACACTTTCTTGATGTCCTTGGCGCATTCCGACATCAGTTGACGACCGATCTCGGTCGAACCGGTGAAGGACAGTTTGCGTACGATCGGGTTGCTGGTCAGCTCGCTGCCGATGTCGCCGGCACTGCCGGAAACAACGCTGAACACACCAGCAGGAATGCCGGCACGCTGGGCCAGTTCGGCCAGGGCGAAAGCGGAAAACGGAGTTTGCGAAGCAGGCTTGAGTACCATGGTGCAACCGGCGGCCAGGGCCGGGCCGGCTTTACGGGTGATCATCGCGGCCGGGAAGTTCCACGGGGTGATGGCAGCGGTCACGCCGATCGGCTGCTTGATCACGATCAGGCGCTTGTCTGGCTGGTGGCCCGGAATCACGTCACCGTAGATGCGCTTGGCTTCTTCAGCGAACCACTCGATGAAGGAAGCGGCGTAAACGATTTCACCCTTGGCTTCGGCCAATGGCTTGCCTTGTTCCAGGGTCATCAGGCGAGCCAGGTCGTCCTGGTTCTCGATGATCAGCTCGAACCAACGACGCAGCTTGTTCGCACGTTCCTTGGCGGTCAGTGCACGCCAGGCCGGCAGTGCTTTGTCAGCGGCTTCGATTGCACGGCGGGTTTCGGCAGCGCCCATTTTCGGCACAGTGCCCAGAATTTCGCCCGTTGCCGGGTTGTTGACCTTGATCGTCTGACCATTGTCCGCATCTACCCAAGCGCCATCGATGAAGGCTTGCTGGCGGAACAACTGGGTGTCTTTAAGCTGCATGTCGGCTTTCCTTAACAGCACCGCGCGATACGCGGAGCAAATTATGATTGTAGAAAGGCGCCTCAGTAGGCTGCCGTCAGGGAAATCATTCACCGGGCTGAAGCACATAAATAGCGCACTGTTCGAAACTCGTGCGGTTCAGCACCCAGACAAGAGCGTTTGAAATCTCAAACGAATCCTAGGATCAAAGGGGGTAAAGGACAATAGGCTGTTCGAAAAAAAGAACGAAAACGCCGCATTTGCCCAATTTTTCTGATCAACGTAGCAAACACAGGTTACGCTTTGGAAAAGCACTGTCGATTCAGCGGCATGGACGCATGCAGTGCATATGAGTATCATGGCGCCCGCTTGCACCAGTAGCTCAGCTGGATAGAGTACTGCCCTCCGAAGGCAGGGGTCGTGGGTTCGAATCCCGCCTGGTGCACCATATAGAAGAAACGAGAAAGCCTCAGGCCTTAGGGACTGGGGCTTTTTTGTGGGTGATGGGTTTTGACCTAGTGATCCACGCTGCTTGATTCAAACAGCCGGCCGATATCGCGCGCGCTATGCAGTACCCTCGATGTGAACATCGTTGGCGACCACGCAGTAAAAAATCAGATATCGACCATGAGTAATCATTCGTACGCCTTTGGCGTAGTCCTCCGAGAAATCCCAAGAAGCGGCTGCGCAATCAGCCGTGAACACTGCACTCGCAGCTCACCAATAAACGACTTGGCGCGGCCAGGATTGTCACGGGCGATGTATCTCGCGATCTGCTGCAAATCATCTCGTGCTTGAGCGGAGAAAAGCAGTTGCCTCACGGATGCCCCTGCTCAGCTGCGACCTCATCAATGAGCGCGTCGAGCTCAGCAAACACGGTATCGGCGGCGATGGCTGGACGTGGATCATTGCGGCTGGCAGCAATGGCCTCACGAATTTCCGCTGCCTGCAATCGATCCAGCAATTCCTGATAAGCCGCGTGCGGCAAGAGATAAGCGGCGGGACGATTATGGTTAAGAACAGCAATAGCCTCTGAGCCTGCCTGCTCGATCACAGTGCTGGGACTGCGCTTGAGTTCGGTGATGCTAACCGACCGGCTAGCGAGTAATTGCTCCATGACGGCTCCAAAGGTACTAAAAATAGTACTTTATAGTGCTTGATTGTCGGAGCTACGATCAACGAGCATTTGGCCGAAGCCATATTGGTGCAAAAAAACCGCCGAAGCGGTTTTTTCATTTTATCGTCGAATCAAACGGCCTATTAATAATAGGTAAAGCTTATTCAGGACGGGACACGCGCCTATTTTTTGGCCGACACCTAAGCGTCAGCGGTTTGTTTTGCTGCATGGCGAAAATCGCCGCCATCTCAGGTTCATCCAGGTGATCCAGCGCCCGCTCCACCAACAAATGCACGCCATCGGCCATGCGGCTGAGCGCCAGGGCTTTGAAGCGGCGTGAACCGTCTACATTGTCGGCGAGGTCGGCGGCTATGGCGCTGATCGACAGCAGGTCTTCCGAGGCGTTGGCGAGCAGGGTTTCAGTGTTGATGTTGGGGCTGACGGTGAAGAGCGAGCCTTTGCGTTCAGGTTGCTCTGATTCGGATGCTGGTGGGTCGGGGACTTTTTTGGACATTTGACTAACTACAGAAGTGGAGCCGTACACACGTCGCTGCTAAACGATGGGTGGCGGCTGTGCGCGGGTTAGCAGACCGGGGAGTTAGCAAACCGGCGCGCCCGAGGGCGCCCCACGCACAGCCACCATAACGTGCAGGTAAGTAACCTGACTGATGCTATGCACTTCACTAACCACGGCGGGCTGCTAAACCCGGTCACTGACAACCAGTGACGCGAATCAAACTACCGACCCGCTCTCAAGCGCACAAGCCGGCGGATTCTGGCGTAGCCGTAGGTAATGGCGCAAGAATTTGTAGCTTGCAGGAAGTAAACCGAAGCCCTTTTAAACAAGCCCAAAATCACTCGGCTGCGGGGCTTTACCTGTAGGAGCGAGCCCCCTACAGGAGATCATTTTTCAGGGAATGTTACTCAGTGGTCCAGTCAAACTCGTCGTACTCATCATCCTCGTCGTCCTCAAAGAATTCCTCTTCAAGGTCGTCGTCTTCAGCCACGGTTTCTTCCGGCTGATTCAGCAGAAAGTCCTTACGACTCTCGGTAATCGCTCGCCGCAGTTCCTCGCCCTTTTGTGGGCAGTTGAGCATTTGGGCGATGCGGTCGATTTTTTTTGTCACGGCATCCTCCAACGCATCGACTATGGCCCGATAGTGCGCGCTTTCGGGCCTTGATGCCAAATTGTCGAGCGTTGTGCCGATCAGTTTTTCTGCAAATCCTTGAGTCGGGCCGTGAGGTTTTCGTCGGGGAAACGCTTGTGCAGGTCGGCGAGCAATTTATCGGCCGCTTGCTTGTGCCCGTTTTTTTGCAGGCGAAGCACTTCGCGAAGCTGCTCGTCCAGGGATTTCACCGGTGCAGCGGCGCGCTTGCTGACGTTGGCTTCTTCGGCCATTTGTGCATTCAAGGACTCGCTCTGCGCGGGGGCAGCGAAGTCGGCCATGGGTACCGCAGGCGCCGGGGCAGCCAATGAGCGCGCAGCCGCCGGGGCTTCGGCGAACTCTTTTTTGGCTTGTGGCGCAGATGCTTTGGGGGCGAAGTCGTAGCCGGGTGCCTGTTCAGGCGTGCGTTGTACCAGCGCCAGCATCAGCGCGACGCCGACCAGGCTGGCGAATGCCACTTGCCAACGGGGTTTCTGGCAGGCCTGTACCCAGCGTTGCCACAGGCTCGGTTTGCGTACCGGCGCTTCCCGCTGCGCGGCGGCCAGGATGAATGCATCCAGATGAGCCGGCGGTTCACCCGCGGCATGTTCACGAAAGTGCTTCACCATTTGTTCTTCTGGCGTAGGACGGGCGTCAGTCATGTCAGTACCTCCTCGGCCAGCAGCCGACGCAGTTTTTGCTGGGCGTAGCGCAAGCGGCTTTTCACGGTTTCCAGCGGGGTTTCGGTGAGGGTGGCGATCTGCGCAAAGTCGAGTTCGCCGTGAGCCCGCAGCAGAAACACTTCACGCTGGTCGGCGGGCAGGTTTTGCAACGCGCGTTCGAGACGTTGGCTGTCGCGACTCAGGCTCAGCAATTGCTCGGGATCGGCGGTACTGTCGATCACCGCGTGAGCCTGTTCGTCATAGCTGTCGTGCAAGGGGTTATGGATGCCCTGTTTGCGCCAGTGATCGATCAATCGATTGCGGGCAATCTGGTAAAGCCAGGTACGAAAATTCGCCCGTCCCTGCGGCTGACTGGTGCTGCGGATCAGGCTCAGCCAGGTGTCCTGATAAACCTCTTCGGCCAGTTCGGCCTTGCCGCTCAGGCCGAACAGGAAGCGGTAGAGTCCCTGGCGGTGACGGGCGTACAAAATCTCGAACGCCGGCCCGTCACCCGAACGATAGCGCGCCAGCAGCGATTCATCGCTTGATTCAGCGCCAGACATATCAGTTGTAGCCTCCCTTGAGCGGCTGATTGTTTGCAGCCGTGGTGGTGCGCAGGCTCTGCGCCAGCTCCACCAATTGCACGAACTCACTGCGCAAGCCGAATCGATCGTCGCCCCGCGCACCACGCGCCAGCGCCTCGGTGTCTTTGAAGCTGAAATCGCCGGTGTAGCGCCCATCCTTGAGCTGCTGGGAGAATGCTGCCACCGCCGCGGCAAAGCGCAGATCATCGCTGGGTTTGCCCATCGGGGCGTTGACGATCGGGCGTTCGATCAAGCGACTGTTCCCACCTTCCGGCAGCTGATAACGCACACGCAGCATTGCCAACTCTCCGCTCTTCTGCGAAACCGCGGCTCCCGATTGAGCGTAACGCAGCGGTTCCAACCAGCCCCTCTCGCCTGCCGGGACAATTTCGTACAACGCCGTTACCGTGTGTCCTGCACCAATTTCACCAGCATCGACCTTGTCGTTGCTGAAATCCTCACGCTTCAACGCCCGATTCTCATACCCCAACAGCCGATATTCACTCACATGCGCCGGGTTGAACTCCACTTGCAGCTTCACATTCTTCGCCACCACGGCGAGGGTCGAGCCGAGCTGATCCACCAGCACCTTGCGCGCCTCGCGCAGGTTGTCGATGTAGGCGTAGTTGCCATCGCCGGCATCGGCCAGTTGTTCCATCAGCTGTTCATTGTAGTTATCCACACCGAAACCCAAGGTAGTCAGGGACACACCGGTCTTGCGTTTATCCACAGCCATTTGCTTGAGGCTGTCGAAGTCGCTGATGCCGACGTTGAAATCGCCGTCCGTGGCAAGCAGTACGCGGTTGATGCCTTGGGGGATAAAGGCCTGTTGCGCCTGTTGATAAGCCAGTTCGATACCCGAGGCCCCGGCGGTGGAGCCACCAGCGGTCAATTGATCGATGGCGGTACGAATCCTGGCTTTTTCCCGTCCGGAGGTGGGTTCCAGCACCACTCGCGACTCCCCGGCGTAGACCACTAACGACACCCGATCCTGTTCACGCAATTGATCGACCAGCAATTTCAGCGTGCTTTTCACCAACGGCAACCCCTCGTGGCGATCCATCGAGCCGGACACGTCCACCAGAAACACCAGGTTCGCCGGGGCCAGTTCCGCAACGGCACGGTCAGAAGCTTTGATGCCGATGCGCAGCAAGCGGGTATGCGGATTCCACGGCGATGCCGCCAGTTCGGTGGTCACGCCGAAGGGCGAACCATCAGTGGGCAACGCGTAATCGTAGGGAAAGTAATTGACCATCTCCTCCAGCCGCACCGCCCCTTCCGGTGGCAGGCGCCCTTGATTGAGCAAGCGGCGGACATTGGCGTACGCGCCGGTGTCGACGTCGGCGCTGAAGGTCGAGACCGGTGCGTCGGCGACGCTGTGGATGGGGTTGTCCGCCAGCGTTTGGTACTTCTCGCGCTGCTCGTCGCGATAGCCCTGTGGATAAGCCTCACCCGCAGGCGTCGGCGCGAAGCTGGCGATCGGCGCTGTCCGCACACTGCGCTTGGCCAGCGAAGTATCGGCCGCGACCATTTCGTGCTGCGCCAGCGCTTCGGTCTTACGTTCAGGCTGGGCCGGTGGCGGCGCTGCGGCAGACTCGGGTTTGGACGAAACACCGCAGCCGGCAACGGCCAGCAATAACCCGACGGCGAAACCCTGGGCGGCCGGGCGGAGGACATACAGAGGGACGGACATGGGGGCTGACCTCAGGAGGAAAATGATCCATTCATCCTCTGAGACGGTCAGCCTTTTCGATTCGGGTTAAGCCGCGCTAAAAAATCTTCAGCGATGGTAACGCCGCACCACGCTGCTGTTTTTCAGCACATGGCCTTTGATTTTTTCCAGAAACTGCGCACGGGTCAGGCCGGCAGGCAAGGCATCCGGGGCCAGGTCCAGGGCGTAGATCTGAATGATGTAATGGTGCGCGCTGTCACCCACGGGCGGGCATGGGCCGACGTAGCCGGTGGTGCCTTTGCTGTTGGTGCCGCCCACGCCTTCAAGCGCGGATTTGGCGCCGACGCCGGACGCAATCTGATGTGTGCTGGCCTTGATGCCGTAATGCAACCAGTGATCGACACCCTGCCCTTTCTGGCCATCGGGGTCGTGCATGACGATGGCGTAGCTGAGGGTGCCTGCCGGACCGGCGTTCCAGGCCAATGCCGGCGAAACGTTGTGCCCGCCGCAGCCCGCTGCATCACTGGCGGCGGCCGAAGTGAACAAGCGGTCATCCGATACACCCGGGATGTTCAGGGTGAAACGCTCTTGGGCTGCGTGTGCCGGAAGTTGCACGCAAAAGGCGACGGCAACGGCCGCCAGCCAAGGTTTCAGAGAGGTCATTCGGGTCATTCCGGAGCACCTTGTGCGTGTTGGGCCGTCGTCGGCGTGCAAACTATAGCCGGACCGTTCACGCGGTGGCAGTGGGATTTGGATGAACATTGCGGTGACACAAACACGCAGGAGCTGCCTCAGGTTGCGATCTTTTGATTCTTGAAAAGCAAAAGATTGCAGCCTGCGGCAACGCCTAAAGGGGGCGCGGTGGTTTTACTGGATTTCGACAGTGCCGCCGAACTTGCTCATCACGAAACCGACGAACTCTTCGAGGGTCATTTTCTGGCCGTTGAAGTCCACCTGATTGTTGGCGTAATGCAGTTTGGTGACGATGTTGTTGCCGTCCAGTTTCGCCAACTGCGAGCCAACGGCCATGCTGCTGAACATGTCAGCTGTGGCGGTGGCCTGATCGGCAATGAGTTTGGCGTCGGTTTGACCGTCGAGTTGCGACTGCACGGTGAGTACGTCAACGAGCATTGGCTTGGACACTTTCAGATTGAAGTCCAGCAATGCGACCAACTGTTTCACCAACTGATCGGCCGGCAAATCGATCGATTGCGGTTTGGTCAGGTCAAGCACCAGGTTCGCCCGGCTCTCGCCGTTGGTGGTTTTGAATGACAGGTTCTCCAATGCCACTTGCGGGCCGGCGGCAAGCAACTGCTCCAGGTTGGTCTTGAGTTGCGCTTCTTCGGCTTCGGTCAGGTTCAGTTCCGGCACCGGTTGTCCTGCTTCGGCAGCCTCGGCGGCGGCCTGTTCGTAGGGCTGCAGTTTGGTCTGGTAAATCTGCATCAGCACCAGGGTGGACGGGATGTCGAGATTCTTCAGGCTCATGGCCATCTGCGCGGAACCCACCACCTGGCCGTTCAACGACACTTCACCGATTTTGTAATCGGCGCGCCCGGAAGCGCTGGTGCCCGATTCCTCGGTGTGGTTCTTCATCTCAAAACTCTTGAACCCAAGCACCGACTGTTTGGCGCCATAGGTGGTTTTGCTGTTGCTCAGCTCGATAGTGTTGTCGCCGGTGTAGTAACCATAGGTGCTTTTGGTCAGGTTGCTGGCCAGGGTGAGACCGTTCAGTTCGACCAATACCGGTGCCTGATCTTCGGAAACAGTGGTCAGTTTCAGGCTGTCCATGTAGCCATCGGCCTTGACCTTCTGCGCCTGGGCGCTGGCCGCGACATCCATCTTCAGACCGGAAAACTTCATGCTGGATTTTTCGTCCAGCGCCATTTCCAGTGGCAGCAATTCCAGGGTGCCGTTGGTGGAGTTGTCGTAGCCTATATTCACGACACCCTTGAGCGGCGAGGTGTCCTTGGCGGCGGCGAACCATTTTTCGGTGAGCGGCGTCTTTTCCAGTTCGTAGTGACTGGTGGCCATGACCGGCAGCCACTTCAGCGACATCAGGCGCGAGAACGGCAACGGACCGTGTTCAATGTGATCGACGAACAGCAATTCCACCGGGGCTTCGCCGAACATTTCGCCTTCACCCTTGAGGCGATAGTGCGCGGTGCTGCTGAACACATGACGCTCCAGCGAGACCAGCTCCAGCGATGCAGTGCCCTTGTAGCCGACCAGTGCGGCCTGCAATTGCTTGTTGGCATCCACCAGGGAAGTGTTCAACACCCCCTCGATCTTGGTGCCGGTAAACCAGGCACCGCCAGCGCTGATTGCACCAATGGCGACAACAATTCCCAGAAGCACGCCTGCTGATTTATTCATGTATGACCCGTTCAATGTCCGTTGTTGAAGGTGTGGTCGTCTTCCCTGAACCCATGGCGGGTTACGGTTACGACTGCGCTGAAAGTGAGGTGCAGATTAGCATCAGGCACGGCGGGCGGCCCAATGATTAACGGTGAAAGAGTGTTTATGGGACGTTGCTGTAAGACGCGAGCATTGCGGTGTTGATTCGATTGCTATCGCTGGCAAGCCAGCTCCCACAGAGATTGTGTGTACCTGTAGGAGCTGGCTTGCCAGCGATGGCGTCCGTGTCATCAACACAGATTCAAGAATATTGAACCTCGATCTCATCCAGCTGATGATCAAACGTTTTAAGCCGCGCAGTCCAGGTGTACACCAGCACTTCAAAATCCCGGTTGATCACCGCCCCACCCGTCACTTCGCCACGCGGGTCGCAGAAATCCAGTTGATAGCGCTCGCGGGCCATGGCGGTAGCGACGTCGGCCAGTTCCCGGGCGTTGTTGAGCCAGTGTCGACCGTCGTCCTCGACTTGCTTGTCCAGTTCCAGGCATTGCTTCTTCAGGGTTTCGAGACTTTTTTCCAGCGGCGTGCCTGTCAGTTCCCCCATCACTTCCTGGAACGTGCGCCCCGGCTGCCAGTAACTGCCCCAGAAATAGCGATCGAACACCGTTTCGACCCGGCGCAACGCGACCTTGGTGTCCCAGATCAGCAGCAGCGTCTTGCCTTGCTGGAGTTGTCTTTTTTTGATGCGTTGCGTCTGGACGGACACCCAGGCCACCACCGCGACGGACATCACGGCGATCAGCGCCACCGCGCTGTCGAGGAACACCATCGCCTTGTCGATCTGGTGGGCGAGCATGATGCCGTAGAAATAGGTGGCCGAAAGCAGCAACAACGCTACGACGGCGCACCAGAAGCCGAGAGCATAAGGGTTTTTCATTATTGGTTTCCCCATGACCTGCGCGAGCCTTAAGTGCAGCAAGGGCGCTTTGCACGGGGCGCCCTTCCAACACTTCAAAGCATAGCAACGGCCTCAGGGTTTGCCGGAGTTCGACGCTTGCGTTCGTCCGCTTTCCCAACCACCGCCCAGCGCCAGGAACAAATTGATCTGGCTCGCGGCAACCTGGGTGTTCGCCGCCGCCAGTTGCGCGGTGACGTCGATGTAGGTGCGTGTCGCTTGCAGGTCGGCCAGGAAGGAGGCACGACCCGCCTGGAAGAAGCGGTGAGTCTGATCCGCCGCCAGTTTTGCCGACTGCTCGGCGTCTGCCAGGGCATCACGGCGTTGCAGCAATGACGAATACTGGGCCAGGCCAGTCTGGGCTTCGCGGATCGCGTTGAGCACCACGCCGTCGAAATGCGCGAGCGCGCCCTGGGTGGCCGCCTCGGCTTCGCGGATGCGTGCTCGGGCGCCGTTGGTCGGCACGGTCCAGGTCAGCGACGGCCCGAAGCCCCAGCGATTGGTCGACGGCTCGCCGAGGTTGTCGAGGATACCCACGGTGCCGATGGTCGCGCCGATGCTGATGTCCGGGTACAACTGCCCCGTGGCGACGCCAATCGTGGCGGTTGCCGCCGCCAGTCGACGCTCGGCCTGCCGTATGTCGGGACGACGCTTGAGCAGCGATGCGCCATCGCCCACCGGCATCAGTTGCGCGATTTTCGGCAGTTCGGCGCAGGTCGCCGTGCCTGAGGGCAGTTGATCGACAGGCTTGGCCAACAGCATCGACAACTGGAACAACCCTGCCTGACGCGCCGCCTCATAACGGGGCATTTCGGCGCGCAAGGATTTGAATTGGGTTTGCGAGCGAGTGACCTGGGTTTCGTCGCCACGCCCGGCATCGCGCAGTCGCTGGATGAGCGTGGTGCTTTGCGATTGCAGGTCGAGGGAGTGCTGGGCAATTTCGCGCTCTTCGTTGGCCGCGCACACCTGGGTGTAGGCGCGGACCACATCGGCCACCAAAGTGATGCGTGCCGTGTCAGCAGCAGCCTGGGTCGCATCGGCATTGGCCTTGGCCGCCTCGATGCCGCGCTGCAATGTGCCGAACAGGTCGAACTGGTACGAGGCGCTGATGCCAATATCGCCGATGTTGGCCACCGGCACTTTTTCCGGCAGCAAGAATGCTTCACCGGACTCCTGCAAGCGCTGGGCCCCCATCTTCACCCCGCCACTCCAGCCACCGGCGGCCTCAGCTTCGTCGACCTGGGCGCGGGCCCTGGACAGGTTGGCTGCCGCCACCCGCAAATCGGTGTTGGAAGCCATGGCCTGCTGGACCAATTGGTCGAGTCGCGGGTCTTGATACAGGCGCCACCAATCGGCGGGCACGGGTACCGAGACCACCGGCTTGCCCTCCACCGCCAACTCGCCCTGCAAGTCTTTGCGGTGGATGGCGGCGGCGTCCGGCACCTGATAGTCCGGGCCGACCACCTGACACGCCGACAGCAACAAGCCTAATCCGGCAACCGCCAAACCCGAGGCCTTGCTCATTGCGCGGGCTCCCGCTGGCTGTCCTCAATGATCGATACCGTAGCGGTGCGCCCGGCGATCATGCGGAAATCCGCCGGCACGTCGTCGAAGGCAATCCGCACCGGAATCCGCTGGGCCAGGCGCACCCAACTGAACGCCGGGTTGACGTTGGGCAGCAGGTTGTTGCCGCTGGTGCGGTCGCGGTCTTCGATGCCGGCGACGATGCTTTCCACGTGCCCGCGCAAGCGGGCGTTGTCGCCGATCACGCGGATATCGACACGCTGGCCAATGTGAATGCCGTTGAGCTTGGTTTCTTCGAAATAGCCGTCGATGTGGAAGGAGTTGCTGTCGACCACCGACAACACCGGGCGCCCGGCACTGACGAATTCCTGGCTGCGTGGTGCGCGGTCGTTGACGTAACCGTCGACCGGACTGCGGATCACCGAGCGGTCGAGGTTGAGCTGCGCGCTGTCCACCGCCACTTGGGCTTCCATCAACGCGACCTGGGCGCGGGTCACTCGCGACTGGCTTTCTTCCAGTTGCTCGCCCGGCACCAGATTACCGAGGCCTTTGTTGCGCTTGGCTTCGCGTTGAGCCTGGGCCAGGGTTTCCTCGCGGTCGGCGACTGCCGCTTTCGCCTGGCGCAGGGCCAGTTTGAAACGGTCTTGATCGATGCTGAACAACACCTGGCCGCGTTTGACCAACTGGTTGTCGCGCACTTCCACCTGCTGGATCAGGCCGGACACGTCCGGCGCGATCTGCACGATGTCGGCACGGATGTGCCCGTCGCGGGTCCAGGGCGCGAACATGTAATACATCACCATGCGCCAGACCACGACCACGGCGAAACTCACGATCAACAGGGTCAGCACCACGCGACCGAGGGTTAGAAACGGTTTTTTCATGTCATCAGGTATCGACTGAGTGAATCCACGGCGCCAAGCAGCAAGGCGTAGAGAGCCACGTTGAACAATGCCCGGTGCCAGACCAGACGGTAAAAGTGCAGGCGCGTCAGCACCCCGTGCACCAACAGGTACAACACATACGTAATGCCCATCAGCACCAGCAGCGTAGGCAGGAACACCCCGCTGATATCCAGATCACCGATCATAAAGGCGCTCCATCGATGCCATGGGGAAGCGGTTCTTCAGCGTCGGTGGAACCGACAAATTCGACGCCGGGCAACAACGCCAGGCGCAAGCCGCTCAAGGCGTGCAGCAGATGCCGACGGGTTTCATCGTCACCCGCGCCGGCAAGGGCACGGCGGGTGCGGTCGAGGGTCATCAGCAACGGACTCGGTGCCGGCAGGCGTTCACCAGCCTTGAGGCAAGCCTTGAAATACTCGCCGACCTCGGCCACTACCTGATGCAGCAATGTCTGCGGCGCGCCGTGAACCCGCGGCGTATAAGCGAGCAAGTCCAGCATATTCAGCGCCACACGGACTTCGCGCAGGGCGATGCCGGTGTCCTGGCCGGTCATGGCCAACCGCGGCAAATGCTGCATCAGTCGATCCAGCACCTGCACGCCCAGTTTCCGGTGATCGGCCAGGGTGGCCGGTTCGGTGAGGCTGACAATGTCGCGCCAGGCGAAACGGGTCAGGCGCTTGGCCGCCAGTTCGGCGCCGAACGGGCGGGCGACCAGGGTCCAGACGAAGGCAAACAACAGCCCAACCGGACCGGCCAGGTTGGAATTGACGAAGCTGAGAAAGTCCGCGTCGTAGGCGCCTTGAATGCTGATGAACGACGAGGTGTTAACCAGCGTCAGCAGCATGCCGAGGTAAAACTGTGGCTTGACCGTCAAGGTGCCGACGATGATGAACGGCACGGCAAACGCCAGCACCAGCATCGGGAAATCATGCAGGTTGGGCAGCACAAGAAACAGGTAGAGGCTGGCGAACAACACCGACATCGCCGTCCAGAAAAAGAACCGGTAAATCTGCGGCGCCGGGTCATCCATCGAGGCAAAGAAGCTGCACGCCACCGCCGCCAGAATCACCGCCGCGCCGCCGTCGGTCCAGCCCAGCAGAATCCACAGCACCGAAGCGACGATGATCGCCATGACGGTAGATGCGGCGGAATAGAGCATCAGGCCACGGTCCAGGAATGCAGTCAGCCGGCCCAGGCGCCAGTGCCGATACACCGCACGCCAGCTGTCCTGGCTTTCGCATTGGATGGCGTGTTGCAGGCTGCGGCAGTCCTGCCACAAATCGATCCATTCACCGAGGCGATAAATGGCATTGGAGAACAGCAGTTGCTTGCGATCCTCCAGCGCTTCGGCGTCGGGTTGCAGGGCTTGAAGCTGGTCTTTCAACGCTTGCCAGCGGTCGAGGTCAGCGTCCTTGTGCTCGAGCCATTGGGTGGCGGCGACCAGCAGCGGTGTGAACTTGTCCACCAGCTCCGGCGTGCGTCGCTCCAACGCGTAGAGCGCATCGTCGAGGGCATCGATCACCGGTAATAGATGAATCATTCGGCCACGCAGCTCTTTGGTGTTGCGCACGGTTTGTGGGCGCGCGCCTTCGTGGGGCAACTGGCCGATCATCAATTCGAGGGTGTTGAACGTCGTCACCATCGACGCACGCAGGGCGCTGACTTCCTCGGGCTGCACGTTGCGGCCAAGGAAGCGCTGGCTGTAAGTCGACGCGTCGGCGAACCATTTGCCCACTGAATCGTTGAACACCGGGGCCAGGCGCCGAGGCCAGAACATGGCACCCACCACCGCCGCCACGGCGATGCCCAGGAAGATTTCTTCAGTGCGCGCTTCGGCCACGTCCCACACACCCAACGGGTTATCCACCACCGGCAGCGCAATCAACGGCAAGGTGTAACCGGCCAGCATCAAGGCGTAGTTGTTGGCGGTACGCAAATGCATGGACAGAAACAACAGGGTCCCGGTCCACAGCGCAATGACCACCACCAGCAGGTAAGGACTCTGGACAAACATCGGCACGAACAGAACGGCGGCAGCGGCGCCCAGAAAAGTGCCGACCGCGCGGTACAGCGCCTTGGAACTGGTCGGCCCGACAAACGGGCTGGAGACGATATACACCGTGGCCATCGCCCAGTAAGGACGCGGCATTTGCATGAGCAGGGCGATGTAAAGCGCGATCATCGAAGCCGCGAAGGTGCGTACTCCGTAAAACCAGTCCCGCGCGGGAGGCATGCCGGAAAAGAAGCCGCTCAAGAGTGAGTGTCCGAAGGTTGCCCAGCCGCCTCGAAGGCCTTCAATACACGCAGGGCAGCTTCCAGGTCTCGCGGGTCGATGCCTTCGAGTACCTCATTGCGCAATCGCACCAGTTCGACCTCGACGGCTTGTACCAGGGTCCGACCCGTATCAGTCAGGCTCAGGCATTTTGCCCGGCGGTCCTGGGCATCGGCGGTACGACAGACGTAACCGGCGTGGCACAGTTGATCCAGCAAACGCACAAGAGACGGACTTTCCATCCCCGCCGCCTGCGCCACCGTCACCTGCCGCACCCCCTCGCCCAAGCGCCCGATCATCAACAACGGAACAGCACAGGCTTCGGAGATTCCATAGTTGACCAGCGTGGTCTGGCAGATCTTGCGCCAATGCCGGGCGGCCACCACCATGGAGCTGCTGATGTTCATCTGGAGAGCGTCGAGGGAATTCGGCACGAGGGAAAATACACACTGTTAGTTTGCTAACTATCAATATGGCATTTGAAGGGATTTTTCGTCAAGTTTTGAAACAAATTGACCGCCAATCGGTAAGCCGCATCTGCGGGGTATCGCGATACTGAAAACGTATATACTTTTTCAGTACAAACCTCGAGAACACAGGTCATGTCAAAACAAGCTGTTTTTACGATGAAACTTGAGTCTGAATTGCGAGAACAGTTCATGGCAGAAGCAGAAGCAGCTCATCGTCCGGCCTCGCAAATCGTTCGGGAAATGATGCGCCAGTTTGTTCAAACCCAACGTGAATCCCGCGAGTACGAGGCGTTCCTGCAACGTAAGGTGGACATCGCACGTACTTCGATGCGCCATGGTGACGGTCTGACAAACGAAGAAATTGAAGCAGAATTCGCCGCCAGGCGCAGGCAGGCAATCAGACAAGAATGAAAGTAACTTGGACGAAAGAAGCAGCACAGGATCGTGCAGACATTTGGGATTATTTGCATGCTCTCAATCCGAAAGCAGCCATAGAGATGGACACCCGTTTCAGCGACGCGGTATCCCGGCTTGTCCACTATCCAAACAGCGGACCTGCCGGAATCATTTCAGGCACTCGCGAGCTGGTTCCCCACCAGAGTTACCGCATTGTTTATGAGCAATGGGCGGATTCAATATGGATACTTGCCGTTGTTCATACCTCTCGACAGTGGCCACCTGAAAGCTGAATTTTTACACCCCCCGCCCCTTCCTCAACATCACATCCAACTGGTCCACCACCTCCGCCCAATCGGCGTCATCCAGAATTTCCTTGCGCAACAGATCCGCCTGGCTCGGGTTCCAGAAAAACGCGTCCGCCAGATGCAGGTCGGGTTTGAGCGGTGAATGGGTGGCGACAAATTTGTCGATGCTTTCGGCGTCATCGGCGAGGCCGAGTTGCTTGAACAAGGATGGGAGGCTGTGGGTTGGGTTTTCCATGTCCGGCTCCTGTGAATCAGTAAAAAAGACCGCTGCGCGGTCATCGCGAGCTGGCTCGCTCCCACAGGGATTGCGAAAGCCCTGCCCGCGATGACGGCAGCCAATACACCGCACATTTAATCACTCAACTCCCGCACCTCCGCATGCGGCACCATTTTCAGGAAGTCAGGCATGTTCATGTGCAGCAGGTTGATGTGGTTGCCAGCCTCCAGGTAGATGTCTTTCTGCCGGGTCAGCAACGGGTCGATGACTACGTCCAGCCCATAGGCTTCACCCAGGGCAGGCACCGCACCACGTTCGCAGTCATCGAACAGGTGCGGCAGGCTGCTTTCCCGGGACACCTGCCATTCACCGCTGCTGCGGACTTTGCTCAGGTCCAGGTGACGGCTGGCGGGCAGCACGGCCATCAGGTAATGCCCATGGTGATCATCCAGGATCACCGATTTGGCCACCCGCTCGGCAGGAATTCCCGCGACCCGCGCGGTTTCAAGACTGCTGGCGGAGTGACGGTGGGTGACGATGTCATAGTCGCATTGAGCCTTCTCCAGGCTTCGCTGCACGGTTCTTGCCATACGCATGATGCACCTCGATGTCCGCAACATTGCCGGGCGGACGCGGTTAACGTTGTTCTGCGTAGTAAAAGTCTAGGCCTGCCGGGCCGTCTCGACGGGAAATCCGCCCATCGGACACGTCGACAGCTGAGCAAAAAACGTACAACCGCCAGGTCAACTAGACTCAATACAGAACCTATGGCGACTCTCCCGGAGTTCACGTGAATACCCGTTGTTGTGCCCTTGCATTGTTGTTGGCGTTGAGCGGCTCTGCGCTCGCCGCAGAGGCTGACCTGTCGGCAACCAATCCCGTCGGGATCTGGCTGATCATCTTGGGCATCGCATTTCTGATCGCCGAAGCAGCAATGCCCAATTACGGCGTGATCGGCCTGGGCGGGATTGTGATGTTCGTGATCGGCGCGGTGATCCTGACCAATGCCGATCTGCCCATCCCGTTAATGATCGGACTGGGCCTGATCAGTGCGCTACTGCTGATAGTCCTGCTGATCCGCGCCCTGAAAACCCGACCACGGCAAAACGTCAGCGGCGATGCCGGACTGCTGGGCAGTGTGACCCCGGTGTTGTCACTGCAGGCCGGCGATGCGTTTCACGGTTGGGTGCATTTGCTGGGTGAACACTGGCAAGTGTCGAGTGCCAAACCGCTGCAAATCGGGCAACCGGTCCGCGTGGTGGCACGCAAGGGATTGACGCTGGAAGTGGCCGCGACTGACGCGGTGGCAGTTGGAGAATAACCATGGGATTGCAACTGGGTTTTGTCGCGCTGCTACTGCTGTTGATCGCATTGGCGGGAGCGACCTTCCGCATCCTGCGCGAATACGAACGCGGGGTGGTGTTCCAGCTCGGACGCTTCTGGCAGGTCAAAGGCCCGGGGCTGATCCTGTTGATTCCAGTGATTCAGCAAATGGTCCGCGTCGACTTGCGCACCGTGGTCCTCGACGTCCCGGCGCAGGATGTGATCACCCGCGACAACGTGTCGGTCAAGGTCAACGCCGTGCTGTACTTCCGCGTGCTCGATCCGCAGAAGGCAATCATCCAGGTTGAAGACTTTCTCATGGCCACCAGCCAATTGGCGCAAACCACGTTGCGTGCCGTGCTCGGTAAACACGAACTCGATGAATTGCTGGCCGAACGCGAACGGTTGAACGTCGACATCCAGCAAGTGCTCGACGCCCAGACCGATGCGTGGGGGATCAAGGTCGCCAACGTCGAGATCAAGCACGTGGACCTCAACGAATCGATGATCCGCGCCATCGCCAAACAGGCCGAAGCGGAACGCGAACGCCGGGCCAAAGTGATCCACGCCGAAGGCGAACTGCAAGCCTCGGAAAAACTCATGCAAGCCGCTGAAATGCTCGGCCGCCAGCCCGGTGCGATGCAGTTGCGCTACATGCAGACGTTGAGTTCGATTGCTGGCGACAAGAGCTCAACCATCGTCTTTCCGTTGCCGATCGAGTTGCTCAAGGGCATGGCGGATTTGTCATCGAAGCCTTGAACGCCCCTCAGCGCTGCGCCGCCAGCGGATACACCGATTGCCATCCGCCACCCAGCGCCTTGTACAAACCGACCGCGGCCAGCGACACACCGGCAGAGCTCTCGACCCATTGCTCCTGAGTCGCCAGCAAGGCGCTTTGCACGGTGAGTACGTTGACGAAATCCACCACACCCTCAACATATTGCCGTTGCGCGGTTTGCAAGGCGATTTGGTTCTGCCGCACCGCTTCGGCCAGGCTGTCACGGCGCAGTTGGCTGGCGTAATAGGCGCTCAATTGATCATCGATTTCATGCCAGGCACGCAACACGGTTTGCTGGTAGGCAATGGCAGCCTCCTGTTGCTGGGCTTCGCGCAGGTTCAATACACCGCGCAAGCGTCCGCCGTCGAACAAAGGCAAACTGAACTGCGGGCCGATGCTGAACGCACGCGAGCCCCACGAGCCAAAATCGCTCAGCTGCATGGCTTGTGAACCGACATTGCCCGACAGCGTGATACGCGGATAAAAATCACCCTTGGCCACACCAATGCTCGCGGTCGCGGCATGCAAACGGGCTTCGGCCTCACGAATGTCCGGACGACGCTCGGCCAGTTGCGACGGCAGGCCGATGGCGACCTGGCGCGGGGTCTGCGGCACTGGCGCGTCAGTGGATAACTCGGCGGCCAACGCGTGTGGCGGCTCGCCCATCAACAGGCTCAGGGCGTTGATCAATTGCGCCTGACGCTGCTCCAGCGCTGGCAGGCGCGACTCGATAGCGGCGACTTGCGCGGCGGCTTCGGCGACGTCCAGATCGGTCGCCACACCATCGGCCAGACGCAGTTGCGACAGTTTCAAACTGTGGCGCGCGACATCGAGGTTCTGCTCGGTGACAGCGCGGGTGTTTTGCACGCCGCGCAACTGAATGTAGTTGTGTGCGGTTTCAGCGAGCACCGACAACAACACACCGCGGCGGTCATTTTCCGCGACCTCAAGGGTAGCGTCGGCGGCTTCGGTTTCACGGCGCACACGGCCCCAGAAATCCAGTTCCCATGACGCGGAGAAACCGCCATCCCACAGGTTGAACGCGGAGTTGCCATTGTTCCCCGACGGGTCCATCAAACCTTCGCCGCTGTTGCGTTTACGTGCGTAGCCGCCGCCAGCGGCGGTACTTGGATAACGCTCGGCCGTCACCACCTGGCGCACGGCGCGGCTCTGTTGCAAGCGGCTGCTGGCGAGCTTCAGGTCGAGGTTGTCAGTCAAGGCGCGCTGACTCAACGCCGAGAGTTTCGGGTCGTTGAACACTTCCCACCAGCGCTCATCCAGGGTTTCGTTGATGGCCTGGCTGGCGGCGACTTTTGAGGGTTTCGACCACTCGGCAATTTGTTGTGCCTCGGGTTTGCGAAAGTCCGGGCCGACGGTGCAGGCGCCCAACGCAAACAGACTAAAAACAAACACTGCTGACTGGGCCAGCGCCTTGTGGCGAGGGAGCTTGCTCCTGCTGGGCTGCGAAGCGGCCGAAAAATCCGTGAGCGCTACGCACTCAAGCGGGAGCAAGCTCCCTCGCCACAGGGATCGATGTTTGTCTGAAAAACTCATCGTTGAACAACCTCGTTCACCTTGCCACTGGCCGTATCAATCCGCGCCTCCACCGACATCCCCACGCGCAAGCGCTCGGCCATCGGCTGCCCCGGTTCCAGCACAATCTTCACCGGAATCCGCTGAACAACCTTGGTGAAGTTACCGGTCGCGTTGTCCGGTTTCACCGAAGCAAACGTCACGCCCGTGGCCGGTGCGATACTCTCGACGCGACCGGTCAGCAGCTCGCCACCAAAGGTATCGACACGCACCTGCACGTCTTGGCCTGGCTGCACATTGGTCAATTGGGTTTCCTGAAAGTTGGCTACCACATAAGCCTGCGCCAGCGGGACCACGGCAAGCAGTTTGCTGCCTGGCGTGACATAGGCGCCTACCCGCACCGCGCGCTCGCCGACCATGCCGTCCTGCGGCGCAACGATGCGTGTGTAAGACAGCTCATAACTGGCAATTTCCAGTTTTGCCTGCGCGCGTTGCAAGCCACCGTCAGCCGCGTCACGCTGAGCGGTGAGAATGTCGACCTGCTTGCGCTCCGCCGCCAGCACCGCCGAGGCATTGGTCAATTGCGCGCGGGCCTGGTCGATGCGCGTGCGCGCCTGCTGCGCATTTTGCACCGTCCCCGCACCGACGCCGGCAAGGTGGTTGTAGCGATTCAATTCGTGTTCGGCGAATGCCATTTCAGCCTTGGCCGATATCACTTTTGCCTGCGCCTGAGCGATCACCGATGCTTGACGTTCGAGGGTCGCCCGGGCGTTTTGCAGCTGCGCCTGCGCCACCAGCGAATCCGCAGCGGCGGCCTCAGCGGCGGCGCGCAGGTCGCGATCATCGATCAATGCCAGCAACTGCCCGGCCTTGACCTGCTGGTTGTCTTCCACCAGCACTTGCTTGATGAACCCGGCAACGCGCGGCACCACCAGCGTGTAGTCCGCCGCGACATAAGCGTCGTTGGTGCTCTGCTGCGTGCGCTGGCCGAACAGGTTGGGTGCCAGCATATAAACCAGCACGCCCAGCGTGATCACGACGGCAACGCCCACAGCCACTTTTTGTTTTGATTGAGTCGTCATAAAAACCTTCAGTTTCAGTGGAGCATTCAGGTCGGTGCGCGCGGCGGATAGATCCGCGTCGGCATCCAGAAAATCAGCAAGATCAGCGCCACGGCGACACCGGCCATGCACAGGTAAAGATCCGAGGCGGCGAGCACCACGGCTTGTTCATGCAACCGACGGGCGAGGCCCGGCGTGTCACTGTCGACCAGGGGCGAATTGCCCAGACGGTCCACCAGCATCGTCGAGTGGAAGTGCAGGCGCTGGGTGGTCAAGGTGTCCAGCACCCCGGTGGCGATGACCGCCGCCAGGCCTTTCACGGTGTTGAACCATGATGAAGCGAAAGGGCCGTCCATCGGGTTGATGCTGCCAGTCGACAGCATCAGCAACGGCAACACCGCCATCGGCTGACCGAAGATCTGCAGCAGTTGCAGCACATAGAAATCGTCGCGAATCCAAACCGACGTCAGCAGCGAACCGCCGATGCAGGACAGCACCAGCATGCTCAGGCCGAGGCCCAATACCCAACGGCAATCGACCCAGCGCAGGTTGCACAGCGCGGCCACCAACGGCAGCGCGATCAACTGCGGCAATGCTGCCAGCAGCGTGATCGGCGCAGTCTGCACCGGGCGATAGCCCTGGACCTGCGCCAGATAGCTCGATGGAAGAATCACCACCGCCGACAACACCACCAGAACCCCTGCAAGGGTGATCAAGGCGAACGACAAGTTGCGGATGCCGAGCATCTGTATTTTGAAAAACGGGACGGGCTGCGACCATTCGTTGATCAGGAACAGCACCAGCAATAGCACCCCGCCGATCAGCAAAACGCAGATCAGGCTCGACTCGAACCAGTCCAGCCGATTGCCCTGCAGAATGCCGATCACCAGCATGCAGATCGCCGGAAACCCGAGCAGCAGACCGCGCCAGTTGAACTGCTTGAAGCGCTCAAGGCGCAGCGGATCCTGAGGAATGCCATAGCCCACCGCGACCATGGCAATCAGGCACGGCACGACGATTTGCCAGAACGTCCATTGCCAGCCGACGTACTCGGTCCAGAGCCCCGCCAGTGGCGTGCCCAACCCCGGACCGAAGGTGGCCGTCAGGGTGTAGCCGGCCAGACCGTAAAGCTTCACGTTGGCGGGCAGAAAACGCAGGGCAACGGTCATCAACATCGGCGGCAATGCACCGCCGGCCAGGCCTTGCAAGGTACGCAGCACCAACAGGCTTTCGTAGTTCGGCGCAAAAGGGCACAACACCCCCAACAGGGTGAAGGCACTGATCGCCCAGAGCGTGAAGCGCCGCAATGAAAGGGTCACAGCGCACCAGGGTGCAAACGCCGCGGCGGCCACCGAAGTCGCAGCGTAGCTGGCGACCAGCCAGGTGCCCTCGTCATAGCCGATGGCCAACGCACCCCGGATATCCGCCAGGGCAACCTTGGTCACCATCTCGTTGAGGCCAGCAACCAGCACCGCCAACAACACGCCCACCAGGCCAATGATGAGCCGTGGGCCAAACACCATCGGCGCAGGGGCCGCCGTGGGGGCAGCCAAAGGCGCCGTGGCCGTCAGGGAGGTCATCGGTGTACAACTCCGAAAAAATAAGGTGGCAGTCTACGAACGCTGATCGCTGACGAAAACTGACTTATCGGCAATTTATAAGTGCGTTGGACGCAGCATTCGAACGCCGCTAATCACCGCGACAACGAACCCTTGTCACGCGTAGAAATGACGGAAAAAACTATCACCGCCGCTTCAGCTCAACCACCATCCATAGGTGTTAGTGGCCCCTTGCGAACCTCAGGGCTGAGCGGCCAGCCACGTCTCGTCGCAACAGGCTTTGAGCGTTTCACGCAGCCAGCGGTGGGCGGGATCGTTGTCAAAGCGCGGGTGCCAGGCCTGGCTGAGCACGATGGTCGGCAATGGAATAGGCAATGTGAACGAACGCAACTTGAGTCCCAACCGGCGCACGCTCAGCAGCGTCTCCCGGGGCACCGGCAGAATCAGATCGGAATCAGGCAAAGCGAACATCGCCGCATGGAAACTCGGCGCGATCACCGCCACCCGCCGCTCCAGCCCCAAGGCATTGAGTGCGGCATCGATCGGGCCGCGTGCGATACCACGGCGAGACATGCTGATGTGCGAATAACCGGCAAAACGTTCGGCGGTGATTTCCTGGTCGAGCAAGGGATGATCCTCGCGCACCAGCCCGACAAACTGGGTGGAAAACAGGTTCTGCACCTTCACTTCCGGCATCACCGGCCGATTGTTGCTGACGCTCAGATCAATGCGGCCCTCGCGCAAGGCCTCGTCATCGCCGTCGCCCTCCGGGGCGAAACGCAATTCGCAATGCGGGGCCTGACGCTCCATGGTGTCGAACAGCTTGCCGCCATAGATGCCAATGAAGAAATCGTTGGCCCGAATACTGAAGCGCCGCCGCAAACTGCCCAGATCCACCACGCCCGCGGAGTGGAACAACTGCGCGGCCTGCTCCACCACATCGCGCACCTGTTCGCGCAACTCCAGCGCCTTGGGCGTCGGCACCAGACCACGACCGGCGCGTACCAGGATCGGATCGCCGATGGCCTCGCGAATGCGCGTCAACGTGCGGCTCATCGCCGCCGGACTCAAGTTCATCCGCCGCGCCGCGCCCACCACACTGCCCTCGTCGAGCAAGGCGTCGAGGGCGACCAAAAGGTTCATGTCTGGCAATTGCATGGCGAGCACTCGTGACTGATCCGGGTTGATTCAGACGCAATGCTAGCAAACTACCTCAGAATGATGGGCCGGCGGTACCGGCCCCATCGCATGCATCCGTACCGGCCCGAAAAGAGACTCATACCACTATCACTTCTGATAGTTCTCAAGCCTGGCTCAAGCGAGTAAAACTCAAGACCTGCCCCTCGGCCGAGAAGATCCCGGTATGAGTCAATCCATTGATCAAGACAACGGCAGCGCGTCACGAGTCGTACTGCTGGCCACCGACCGCAGCCAATCCATCCTTGGCGAAATCGTCGATGGGCAAACCAACACCCTCAGTTACTCCGCTTACGGCGAGCAATCCGCGCAGCAGAAAGTCGAGACACGACTGGGGTTCAATGGCCAGCTGCGTGAAGCAAGCATTGGTTGGTATTTGCTGGGCAACGGCTACCGCGCCTACAACCCGCGACTGATGCGCTTTCACTGCCCGGACAGCTGGAGTCCGTTTGGTGGGGGTGGGTTGAATGCGTATATGTATTGCGTGGGGGATCCGGTGAATCGGGTGGATCCGACGGGGCATTTGGGAGTATTGACGCTACTTTCCAGCTTCAGGGACTTGGGGACAATCGGCTACGTTACCTCCGTATTGGGAACAAGTCTGAATATTGGAGTTCTAGTAGGTCGCGGCCAAACTACTCTGGCAAACGGACTGGGAATAATCTCGGGACTCACGGGGATGGCCGCCGGGGCTTCAGTCCTGATGGATGTTGCGCCTGTAGCTACTCAACTCCTTTCCGCAACAAGCCTGACATCAGGCGCAGCTTCCAGTTATCTGGGCGTTCGTTCACTGCGCACACTCTTACAACCAACAGCAGAAGTAAGATTTGGCAGTGTCGCCCCCTATAAAAGACCCTATGAAAGCCCGCCTTCATATTTCAGTCATGACCCAGCTTCTTTCACCGGAAAACTAATTCCAAATACAGTCAGAGAATTTGACGCGCCCCCTCCTAGGTATACGCATAGCGCACCTGAGTCGTCAGTTCAGCCACGACCTCCGCTGCCGCCCTATTCTGAACAAGATATGAGCCCATTGATTCAGCCAATTCATGAAAACAATCGCAGCGTATTAGTTAGTGCGGCAATCATTCGCCAGTAGAAGGTTTATGGTAGATGCCTGGTGATAAATGCGAGCTGTACCTTAAGTTCTGAGTGAGAGTATTTCTCACCGCACCATCCCCCACCGCCTAACCGTCACCCGCTCCAACGAATCAAACACCAGGTTCTCCACCAGCAACCCGATCAGAATCACCACCGCCAAACCGGCAAACACCTTGTCCGTGTACAACTCATTTCGATTCTGAAAGATGTACCAGCCCAACCCGCCTTTGCCGCTGGTGGCGCCGAACACCAACTCAGCCGCGATCAACGTGCGCCAGGCAAATGCCCAGCCGATTTTCAGCCCGGCGAGGATTGATGGCAGCGCCGCCGGGATCAGGATGAACAGTACGAAGCGCATGCCCTTGAGGCCATAGTTGCGCCCGGCCATGCGCAGGGTTTCCGAGACACCGAGGAACCCGGCGTAGGTGTTCAGCGCCAGCGCCCAGAGCACCGAATGCACCAACACGAAAATCAGGCTGTTCTGCCCCAGCCCGAACCACAGTAGAGCCAGCGGCAACAGGGCAATCGCCGGTAGCGGATTGAACATCGAGGTCAGCGTGCTGAGCAAATCGCGACCGAATTGCGTCGACACCGCCAGTGTCGTCAGGGCAAATGCCAGGACGATGCCGATCAGGTAACCCTTGAGCAACACCACCAAAGAAATCCACACCTTGCCGAGCAATTCACCACTGAGCAGGCCGTCGTACAAGGCGTTTGCGGTTTGCATGAAGCTCGGCAGCAGCAGGTCGTTGTTTGTATAGCGCGAAGCGGCTTCCCACAGCACGGCGAGCATCATCAGGATCAGGCTTTTACGAATCCAGCCCTGTTGCCACAGACGTTGGCCGATGGGCAGTTCACGCTCCAGCGGCACGCTGGTCAGTGGCTGCAGTACGGTTTCAAACGCTTCACGCGGGGATGATAAATGGCTCATCGGGCCCTCCTCTCAAACTGGCTCAATAAGCGATGCGGATATCGGCGAAGTCGAGTTCACGCTCGGTTTGCGGCGACTGGCCTTCATCGAACAACAACCGGTGGATGCGCCGCGCCGACGCCTGGAACGCCACCCCGCCGAGGCTGTGCAAGTCGTATTGATGGCTGTGGACTTCTGCCCTCACCCGCCCCGGGTGCGGTGACAACAAAAGGATGCGATTGCCCACCACCAGCGCTTCTTCGATGGAGTGTGTAACGAACAGCAGCGTGAAGCGCACTTCCTCCCAGAGCAGCAGCAACTCCTCCTGCATCTTGCGTCGGGTCAATGCATCGAGCGCCGCGAAGGGTTCGTCCATCAAGAGGATTTTCGGCTGCATCGCCAACGCCCGGGCTATGGCAACCCGCGCTTTCATGCCGCCCGACAGGGTATGCGGATAAGCATCGGCAAACGCCGCCAGACCGACCTTCTCCAGGTAGTGCAGAGCCCGCTCTTCTGCCTCTTTGCGCTTGAGGGTTTTCGAGGCAAGCAGTGCGAACATCACGTTTTGCTTGACGGTTTTCCAGGGTGGCAGTTGATCGAACTCCTGGAACACCACGATCCGGTCCGGCCCCGGTGCATCGACGCGCTGACCTTGCAGACGGATCTCGCCTTCCACGGGCTGGATGAATCCGGCAGCCGCTTTGAGCAGTGTCGACTTGCCGCAACCGGACGGACCCAACAACACAAAACGGTCTGCCAGGTCGATTTCAAAACTGACTTGGTGGGTGGCTCGAACCACACGCTGCGGCGTGCGGTATTCGAGGCTGACATTATCGACCGACAACAGCGCCTGGGCTGTTGCGTCCGGTTTGCTGACCGTGTGGCCTTGCAAGGGAGCATTCATTTCAATCAGCTCCCTTGCAGCGGTTTGGCGTCCTGGAAGAAGTAATCCCTCCACGAATCCGGTTTGTTTTTGATCGCGCCTACGCGGTAAAGAAACTCAGCCAGCGGATAGGTATTTTTCGGTGTGACGCTGAATTCGAACTGCGGGTTGTCGATGATTTTCAGCAACTCGGCGCGGTCGATTTTTGCCTTGGTGACGCGGATGTAGGTGTCGGCTGCCGCGCCTTTATCGTTTTGGGCAAACGTGGCCGCTTCGGTCAAAGCATCGATAAAGGCTTTGTAGGTTTTCGGGTTGTCGTTGCGGAATTTCTCGGTGGCGAACAGCACTGTCGGCGAGTTTGGGCCAAGCAGGTCGTAAGTGTTGAGCACCACGTGCACATTTGGGTTGGCCAGTGCCTGATCCTGGAACGGCGGGTTGGAGAAATGCCCGGTCAGTTCGGTGCCGCCAGCCACCAGCGCTGCCGTGGCATCCGGGTGGGGAACGGCGATGGTGTACTTGTCGAGGCGATTGAATTCCTTGTCGCCCCACTGCTTGGCGGCGGCGTATTGCAGGAAGCGCGACTGCACCGAAACACCCACGGCCGGCACTGCGATGCGGTCCTTCTCGGTGAAATCGGCGATGGTTTTGACCTTCGGATTATTGCTCACCAGGTAATACGGGAAGTTACCCAGGGAAGCGACGGCTTTGACGTTCTGCTTGCCGTGGGTGCGGTCCCAGATGGTCAGTAGCGGGCCGACGCCGGCACCGGCAATGTCGATCGAGCCGGAGAGCAACGCATCGTTGACCGCCGCGCCGCCCGAGAGCTGGGTCCAGTCGACCTTGATGTCGATGCCTTCCTGCTTGCCGTACTTCTCGATCAGGTTCTGATCGCGCACCACGTTGAGCAACAGGTAAACAATGCCGAACTGTTCGGCGATGCGGATTTCACCTTCGGCGTGAGCCAAAGTCGGCGCCACCAGGCTGCCGGCGATCAGGCTGAAACCCAGGCCGATGGAGGCGGCCAGCGGCGCGAATGGAAGACGTTTGGACATGATCAATCTCCGACAAATCAGAAAGGCGCGTCGCCCTGGATGGTGGTGCGATACAGCTTGCGGCGCAGATGGCTTGGGCATCCGGCGGCAAGATGGATCAGCGAACGGTTGTCCCAGAACACCAGGTCATGGGGCTGCCACTGATGGCGGTAAATATTTTGTGGCAGCACGCTATGGGCGTAGAGCTCGGCCAGCAGTTGTTGGCTCTCGTCCTCCGGCAGGCCAACGATGCGGGTGGTGAAACCCTCGCTGACGAACAGCGCCTTGCGACCGTTTTCCGGGTGAGTACGCACCACCGGGTGCACCACTTCGGCGACCTGGGCGAGTTGCTCCGGGGTCAACGTCGGGCGCCAGTTACCTTCGAATTTGGTCTCGCTGTAACGCGCCGTGTAGGAGTGCGCCGCCGAGCGACCTTCCACCGCTTTGCGCAGCGCCTCGGGCAGGTTGTCCCAGGCTTTGTGCATATCGGCGAAGAGCGTGTCGCCGCCCTCGGATGGCAGCTCCTGGGCATGCAGCATCGAGCCCAGGCTCGGCAGTTCTTTGTAGGAGAGATCGGAATGCCAGAACTTGCCGGCATCACCGAGGCCGATGTTTTGGCCGTTCTCGACAATGTTGGACACGATGAGGATTTGCGGATGGTTCGCCAGCAAAAACTGCTTGAGCACATGAATTTGCAGCACGCCAAAACGACGGCTGAAATCGATCTGTTGCTGAGGGGTTATGCGCTGGTCGCGAAAGACCACCACGTGATAGTCCAGGTGCGCGCGGTGAATGCGGGCGAAGTCCTGGTCATTGATCGGACGGGACACATCGAGGCCGATGATTTCGACGCCCACTGCGCCGCTGAACGGGCGAATTTCAAAGTGTTGTGGCGCGATGGCTGGCGATGCTGATACGGCTGACATAAATCACTCCCACGCACGGCACGCTCAGGGGCGCGCACGTCGATCAGAAACTCACGGATATCGTGTTGGTTCGTGTCGTGCGGCGCGCCGATTGGTCGGCAAGTACGCAGGTGAGTAACTTTATAGATATAAGAACAGTATTTTAAATACCGTTAGCGAATAACCATATGGCCGAATTCGCCTATGCTGCTGACAGCATGACGCGGTTCTTCTCCGAGGGATGTTCCATGTTCTACGTGCAACGCAATACAGACGGACAACTGATGCGCGTGGAAGCCGAAGCCTACGCCGAATCCACGGAAACGCTGCCGGCCGACCACCCTGATCTCCAGGCCTGGTTCGCCAACGAACTCATGGCCACCAGCATCACCCAGCTCAAGCAGATCAAACAGCTCAAGCAACTGCGCAAGAGCGACCTGGAAATGATCCGGGTACTCGACGATTTGATCGAAGTGTTGATCAGCAAAGGCGTGATCCTCGTCACCGACCTGCCAGCGCCGGCACAGGCCAAACTCATGGACCGGAGCCAGGCGCGGGAGGCGTTGGGCGGGTTGAGTCATTTGGTGGGTGATGATGAGGACGGGTTGATCTGAGTTTTTTCTTCGTCGCCTGTACTGACGCCATCGCGGGCAAGCCCGCTCCCACAGGTTTTTGTGTGGTGCACAAATTTTGCGTCCACCGACAATCACTGTGGGAGCGGGCTTGCCCGCGATGGCGCCCTCACAGAGATCTGAAAATCCAGAGCCCTACCCCCAAGGCTTCGGCTCACCCACCAGCCGCCCCTGAATCCCATAAACCCCCAGCTCACGAATCACCGCCAGTTCGGCCTCGGTTTCGACCCGTTCGGCTATCAGCGGCAGATCAATGCTGTGGGCCGCTCGCTGAACCGCTTCGATGAACAGGCGCTTGTCACTCTCCTGATCGATCGCGCGGATGTAGCTGCCATCGATCTTCAAGTACGCCAGCCCGAGCCGCGCCAGGTTGCCGATCATGCTGAAACGCCCGCCAAAATGCTGCAGGCTCAGCGAGAACCCGAGCTCGCGCAAATGCCGCGTCAGGTCTTCAAGTACTGCTTGGTCCGGCAGTTGTTCTTCGCCGATTTCCAGGGTCAGGCGCGATCCCAGATTGGAATGCGAACGCAGCAGTTCGAAGAGGCCATTGAGCGCCTGCGGGTCTTCGAGGGTTGCCGAAGACAGGTTCAGCGCCAGGGACGATTCGTGATCGGCCATCTGTTCCAGCACCAACTCCAGCATCAGTCGGTCCAGACGCGCGGTCCAGTCGAAGCGTTCCAGCCATGGCAGGAAGCGCCCGGCCGGAATGCTCTGGCCCTGATCGTCGATCAACCGTGAAAGGACCTTGTAATGCAGCACCAACTGCGTGTCCTGGCTGGCCACTACTGGCTGGAAAAACAAAGTGAATCGCCGCTGATTCAGCGCCTGATCCAGCAAGCCGTGCCAGGCATGATGATCGTCGCCGACACCGGCCAAAGCGCTGTGATCCAGGCAGACCCAGTTCGAATCACTCAGGCCTTCAGCCTGCGCCAGCGCCTGATCCGCCAGACCGAGCACGGCTTGCGGCGCGTCGCCATAGACAAATGGCGCCAGCCCGATCGCGGCCACCATAGCCACGTCCGTCGCACCGGTCGCATGCAGGCTGGCCATGGCGCTGTCGAGGTGCTGCGCCAACTGCAACGCTTCTTCGCGCACCAGCCCTGGCGCCAGCACGGCAAACTCGCCGCCACGAATCCGTGTGACCAGGTTCAGGGTTTCCGGGTATCGCGCGCACTCTCGGGACAGTTGCTCGCCGACAGCCTTTAAAAATTCGTCTGTACGCTGACCGCCCAAACGCTGGTTGAGCCCCGCCAGATCCTGAACCCGCAACAACAACAAATAGCCAGAACTGGCTTGCTCGGGATTGCTCACCCGCGCGTGCAATTGCATTTCGAAATAACGCCGGTTGGCCAACCCGGTCAGGTTGTCCTGATAAGACTCGGCCCGCAGTTTTTCACTGCGCTCGGCCTGTTCCTGAAACAGCGCCTTGAGCTTCTCGACCATCTGGTTCATGGCCTGCACCACGCGCCGCAATTCAGGCGTGCTAGGCAGGTCGGGCAAGCTGAGAAACTCGCGACGGGCGATGGCATGGGACTGCTGAACCATGTAATCAAGCGGTTTCAATTGCCGACGCAGCAGCAGCGCACCCAGTATCGCGCTGACCACCCCACAGATCAGCAGCCACGCCAGACTGCCCAACGCGCTCTGCCACAGTTTGGCCAGGGCGAACATCGGGTGGCTGATCACCTCGACCCGCGCAGCCTGCTCCCAACCACGGCTGACGATCGCATCGCCACCGGCAGGCTCCAGGCCGATCAGTTTGACGAACCAGGCCGGGACGTTGGTATCCGCCGGGATACCGCTGCGCTCTACCAGTGTCTTGTCGTTGGACAGATCAACCACACGGATGCTGGCGTAATAGCCGCTGTCGAAAATCGAACTGACCAGCAACTCGGTCATGGCCGGGTCATCGATGTTCGGTGTCAGGGACAGCGCCAGCGCCGTTGCCGCGTCTTGGGCGTGGGAGCGTAGCTGATTGACGTACTGGGTTCGCGAACTCTCCAGGCTGACCATGAAACTGCCGGTGAAGGCGATGACCAGGAACAGACAGATTGCGATCAACAGTTGTTTGAACAATGACATCTGTGGCTTGCTCCTAGTTAATCGACTCGACCGGGAATCCTTCGGCCTGCATTTTTTTCAGCACGTCCTGCCATCGAGACAGGCGCTTGGTATCACCGACCCTCTGATTGCCCTTGGCACCGGGCAACCACAACCCCTCTGCATTGAAAGAGTAGACCGGCAGCAGATCCGTTCGTTGGCTGGCGGGCCGGATTTCATCGATCAGGCTGTCGAGCACCAGCGGCACGGCCTGCGGACTCGAGTAATAGGTCAACACCATGTGCGCGCGATTGAGGCGCAATGCCTTTACGTAGGTAATGCGCAGCTTGTCACTGGCAACGCCCAAGTGACGCAAGCTGAAATACTTGGCGATAGCGTAGTCTTCGCAATCGCCGGCGCCTTTCCACAGGGCCTCGATCGGCGTCTCCCAGTAATCGGCCTGATGCCACAGATCGACATCCTCGACGTAGCGTATGCGCTGGTTGAAGAACTGGTTGACCTGCTTGAGCTGCTCCAGCTCGCCGGTCTGCTTCTGGATGGCCAACAGATGCTGCCAATCATCGATGCGCTGCTGACCTTCGCCCAAAGGTCCGTACAATGCCTGCGCCCGGCGGCTGATGGAGGAAAAGTCCCAATCGCCCAGCACATCGCCCAGCATCACGCCAGCCAGCAGCAACGCACCGCACAGCGAGCAAAATATCCGTGAGATCGGGAAACGTACCGCCAATGCGAGGCATCCAGGTCAGGCAGGTGGAATTCGGTTGATGGTGTAGGTTAGCTTGCAAAAAAACAATGGCACGGTGAGATCACCGAGGGCGCGCTAAACTCATGGAAAGGCGCTCTGTTGCGCGTTTGACAAGCCGTCAGGCAGTTACTAGTGTCAGTTGGATCCAAAAATAAATCAGCCATTCAGGGTGCGTAGTAGTGTCACAAAAGCCCAACCCGCTTAGCAGTATCAAGGTCAACGGGCCGATTCCCGCTCACTTGGCACGCTCAGTCATCGAGGAAACCCTGCGCTCGGCCATTCTCGACGGTCGCCTGCCTTGCGGTATCGCCCTGCGCCAGCAAGACCTCGCCGACCTCTTCGGTGTCAGCCGCATGCCGGTGCGTGAAGCCTTGCGCCAGCTCGAAGCTCAGGCGCTGCTTAATGTGGTCGCCCACAAAGGTGCCGTAGTCGCCCCACTGGTCCAGGGTGACGCAGCGGAAACCTATGCCCTGCGAATACTGTTGGAGTCCGAAGCACTGCGCCTGTCGGTGCCATTGCTTGAACCTGCGGACCTCGAACAGGCCGCCCGGTATATCGATGAGTTGGAAACCGAACACGACTACACCGAAATCGGGCGGCTCAACCGCCTCTTCCACATGGCGCTTTACGGCAAGGCGCCCAATAAACGGCTACTGAAACTGGTAGAGGACGGCTTGAACGAGGAAGAACGCTTCCTGCGCTTCAATCTGGAAGCGATGGGCCTGGGCAAACTGTCCCAGGAAGACCACCGGGCCATGTTGCGTGCCGCCGAAGAGCGGGATGTCGAAGGTTCGGTGAAGTTGCTCACCCATCACCTCAATCGTGGGGTTGAGGTCATCACCCAATACCTCAACAGCCCTGAAGCCCAGAGCAGAAACAACTCGAAGTAAAGCAGTGATGAGGGAGCCCGCTCCCTCTCGGCTGTACAGCCGCCAGCCCGCTTGAAATCGAACGATCCGCTTACAAATCTCCCGCCTTTGCAGCCCTCTCCGATCCCCAGGCTTCGGTGATAGCGGCTGCGTTGAATTACGCTCACTCTTGGGGTGCCGACCACCTATGAACGGGGCGACGCACTGCAGTAATGGAGCAGTACCCCCGCACCAAGAACCTACGGAAGGAGCCTTGCCACGGGAACGGAAGAGTCGACGTCATCCCCGGCGAACTTCCCCCCTCAGATCACCTCAACGATTTCATCAAGAAAGTTGCTTCGAGTGAGGCATTCACTCTTTATAAAAATTCTGACTTATATAAGACGGAAGGAGCAACTACATCCAAATAAAACTTATATAAATAGTCTTATTGGAACTTGTCGCGCGAGAGAAAGTTAAACTTCAAAACATTGAAAAAATAACTTGCCCAGCACTTTATTTGTGTACTAGTTTTTCTACGCCGACATTGGGCACTGGCTGAGAAGCCGCAACCTATGGCCCCCAAAGCAACTGAAAAAGATCAATTCAATTGAGGCAACTGCTCGCCTGAAGAAACTTAAAACACGCAACCAACACTTGATCACGCCTTCACAACTGACAACTTAAAGGTTCGCCAATGAGACCCACTAGAGAGCATCTTGAGCAAAAGAAAACCGAACTGAGTGCGCACCCGATTTTCTCCGAGATACATTCACTCTCGGTTCTACAGCGCTTTATGGAAAGCCATGTATTTGCAGTTTGGGACTTCATGTCGCTGACCAAGCGATTGCAGCAAGAACTGACGTGTACGCAATTACCCTGGCTCCCCCCACGAGACCCGCAGGCGGCACGATTGATCAACGAGATTGTGCTCGGCGAGGAATCCGATGACCGCCCGGCCCAAGGACACTACAGCCATTTCGAGTTGTACCTGGATGCCATGCGCGAAGTCGGCGCGAGCACCGCCGCCATCGAACGCTTCGTGTCGCTGCAGCAGGAAGGCGTGAGCTATGACGTAGCGTTGCAAAGTGTCGAGGTCGACCCGGCGGCTGCGCGGTTCGTGCGCCATACGTTGCACACTGCGTTGCACGCCCCGGGCCACTGTGTCGCGGCGGCATTTCTGCATGGTCGCGAGAGTGTGATTCCGCAGATGTTCCAGCGCATTCTTGACGACTGGGGTGTCGGCATCGAACAGGCCCCGATCTTTCGTTACTACCTCGAACGGCACATCGAAGTCGACTCTGAAGACCACGGCCCCGCCGCAGAACGGCTCCTTGCCCGACTGGTCGACAGCGATCCACAACGCCAGGCAGATGTGTACGCCAGCGCCATCGCCGCCGTGGAAAGCCGCATCGCCCTGTGGGATGGCTTGCGCCTGAGCATGAGCGAGCCTCTGGCGGAGGTGAATCCATGAACGCCGCCGACTATCTATCGTTCGCCGACGCCTGGGAGAGCCGCGCCACCATCCGCACCCGCCCGCGGCGCCTGTTGGAGAACGACGACAAGCTGATCTATCCGCTGAGTCGGCAACCGCTGGTACTCAGCGAGACGTTCCTGCGCGAATGCCCGGAGCAGCGCGACTTCGCCCTGGTGCAGACGCTCTACAAATTCATCAACGACGTGGTGATCTTCGAAACCGAGATCGTCGACAAGACCGCCCGCAGCATCGCCAAGAATCGCTTCGCCATGGCGTTCCCTTTCGCCTGTCGCTACGACGCCATGACCGTGGTCGTCGACGAGGATTACCACGCGCTGGTGGCCATGGATTTCATGCAACAGACCATCGCCATGACCGGCATCACGCCCATCGAGTTGCCCGACGAAATCGAGCTGAGCCGCGCGATCCCGGCCGCCATCGCCCTCGCGCCGGAACACCTGCGCAGCGCTGTGGAGCTGATTTGCGTGGCGATCGCCGAAAACACCGTGACCGGCGATGTCGCGGCGTTTGCCAAGGACGGTACGGTCAAGCAGTCGATCAAGGGAATGATGGCCGACCACTTGCTCGACGAAGGCCGGCACTCCGGATTCTGGTCGCGGATGGTGCGCATCTACTGGCATACCGCGAGCGAAGACGACCGCCAGCGCATCGCGCAAATCCTGCCGGTATTCATCGGCCACTACCTGACAAACGACATTCAGAAAGCCTTCGACTTCCACCTGATCGACGCTTTGCAGATCAACGACGCCACACGCCAGTCCCTCAAGAAAGAGATCTCCGGCCTGGCCTTCCCGATCAATCGCCACCATCCGCTGGTCGCCAACATCGTGCGGTTTTTCCGCAGCAGTTCGCTGCTCGATTCGCCGTGCGTGCAAAGCGCCTTGAGCGATTATTTGCTTTGACGAGGACCCCGTCATGAGACGTCTCGACATTCTGCTCGCTGGACACAGCCAGGCCCTGACCGAGCTGGCGCTGGAGCTCGAACAACACGGTCATGCACTGACGCGGATAACGACATTCGATGCACCGGTGCCGGAGCACCTTGATCTGGTGATCGATGATGCCAGCCTGAACATTCAGATTCCCGGTGTTGCGCCGCGCCTGACGCTGCAACTGGGCATCGACCTGTCGGCCGCTTCGGGGCTACCGGCGCTGGATCTGTTATTCACCGTCGACTCGACGTTGCTCACTCGCCTGCCGATCGCCGATGAAACCTCGGGCAACGGCCAGGCGCTGCGTTTGCGCGCGATGGCGGAACTGGTCGATCACGTGGCGCTGCTGGTCAGTCGCTACTCCCGGGACGCCGAGTATTTCCTGCGCACCGCACCGGCCACCGACGTTCACGTCGCAAAGCGCGAAAACCTGCTGTTTCTCGACAGCCTCGCATACCTCCATCACCGCAATGCCACGGCTCATCCGCGACTGCTGAAACTGGCTGAACAGCCGCTGATCGAGCGACTTGAACAGCGCTTCATTCAGAGCGCCGAAAGGCCTGCGTTGAACGTTGCCGGCATCGCTCTGGATTATCGCCAACTGCATGACCTGAGCCGTGCGATCGAACAACGATTGCAGCCATTGCTCTCTCTGCATGAAGGCCCGGTGGTCGTGGGGATCTGCCTGCCGAAATGCAGCGCGTTATACGCTGGGATTCTGGCGATTCTGGGCAGCGGCGCGGTGTACTTGCCACTGGAGCCGAGCCATCCGCTGCAACGCCAGCAGTACATTCTGTCGAACGCCGGCGCGGCGTTATTACTGCATGACGGGCAGCATCCGCTTGCAACTGAAATGCCGGGATTCGATATCACGGCTATCGACGCCACTGCAGTGAATCTCGAGCAACCGCTGATGCGTCAGCGCCCCACTCTCGATGCGCCGTGCATGGCGCTTTACACATCGGGCACCACCGGCCACCCCAAAGGTGTTTTGCTCAGTCAGGCCAACCTCGCACATTTCACCGCGTGGTACGCCGACTATGTGCAACTGACCGGACAGAGCCGGGTGCTGCAGTTTTCCTCACTGAGCTTCGACTCGTCGCTGATCGATATTTTCCCGACCCTGCTGCAAGGCGCCGAACTGGTGGTGCCCGGCGATGACCAGCGCCGCGATCCGCTGCAACTGGTGGAGCTGATCCGTCATCAGCAACTGAGCCACGCCTTTTTGCCACCGGCACTGCTGAGCATTTTGCCGCTGGAGCAACTGCGCAATCTCGAACACGTGATGACCGGCGGTGATGTCTGCGAGCCGTGGGTCATCCAGCAACTGACCCGCCAAGGCAAGTTCTACAACCTCTACGGCCCGACCGAAGCCACGGTGCTGATTACCGCGCGGCAGCTGCAGGCGGACGACAACAACCGAACCCTCGGCGACCCGATCGCCAACAGTCAGGTGCTGATTCTCGATGAGGACTTGCAGCCGGTGACTGAGCAGACCGTCGGTGAGTTGTACATCGCCGGTCCCGGCGTGTGCCTTGGGTATGTGAACAACCCGCAGCAGACTGCCGAACGCTATCTGACCCTGACGCGGCCTGATGGCCAGGCCTTGCGCGTCTATCGCACCGGCGACATGGCGAAGTGGACGAGCGAGGGAATCGAGCTGTGCGGGCGGCGCGACAACCAGGTGAAGATTCGCGGCTTTCGAGTCGAGCCGGAGGAGATCGAACGCTGCCTGCGCGACACCCAGCTGTACCGTCAGGTGGCGGTGGTGATCGACAGCCATCGGCGAATCCTGGCCTTCCTTGCACAGCCTCAGGAACATCGGGCCGGTACAGCTCGCGATGCGCTGAAGGCTCATGCCCTGCAGTGTCTGCCGGACTACATGCAGCCCGTCGCGTGGACCGAACTGACGAGCATGCCGTACGCCAGCAACGGCAAGGTCGATCGCAAGGCGCTGCTGGAGCTGCCGGTCAGTGTCAGCGAAAACGCCTTGCGACGGCTGCCGGCCAACGCCGATGAAGCGCTATTGCTGGAGATCTGGGCCGAGTTGCTGGAGTTGCCGTCGAGCGATATTTCCACCGATGAAAGCTTCTTCAATCTGGGCGGTCATTCGATCCTGTTGTCGCGCATGCTCCTGCGTTTGCGCGAAGAATTCGGCCGCAGCATTTCGATCAACCGCTTCATCGAACTGCCCACCATCGCCAGGCTTGCGACACTGGTGCGAGGTTCAGGCAGCGACGAAGTATTGAGCGAGCAAGCCTTGGCCGATGCCTCACGCGAACTGCATGTGCAGCCGTTACCCATCAGCCGTGTGGGCAATGTACACAAGGTCATCGTCACCGGCGCCAACAGTTTTGTCGGCGTGCACATTGTCGAAGCCTTGTTGGCGTGGGGCGCCAGCGAAGTCGCCTGCCTGGTCCGCGACGGCAACGGGCAATCGGCCGTCGAGCGGTTCGCTCAGGCATTGCGCGAGAACCGACTGGCGCATCTGGACCTGAGTCGGGTGCGGGTATACGCGGCGGACATCACCCAGCCTTGCCTGGGGCTGGCCGATGAGACCTACCAGCGCCTTGATCGAGAGTTCGGCGCGTTGGTGCACAACGCTGCCAACGTCAATCACGTACTCGATTACGCGTCACTGGCGCGGGACAACGTCGAACCGATTTTCGAATGCCTGCGACTGTGCGAAGGGCAGAGCAAAAAGATCTTCAACTTCGTTTCGACACTCTCGGCGTCCAGCACAATTACCGCCGATGGCCAGGTACTCGAGCTACCCGCAGCGCCAACCCCGCCCATCTACATCAAGAACGGCTACAACCTGTCCAAATGGGTCGGCGAGCGGATCCTCGAACGCGCGCGCGAACGCGGTGTGCAGGTCAATCTCTATCGCCCCGGCAACATCAGTTTCAACAGCCTCACCGGCGTGTGTCAGCCACACAAGAATCGTTTGATGTTGATGCTCAAGGGCTCGATCCAGCTCGGCCAGGTACCGGAGTTCGCGCTGAATTTCGACCTGATGCCGGTGGACTTCCTCGCCCGTTTCATCGCCTTCCATGCCAGCCGCTATCAGCCGGAAAAAGCGGTGTTCAACCTGCACAATCCCGAGCCCCTCAGCTGGAACCGCTATGTGGCGTCGTTTCGTGATGCCGGGCGGGAATTTTCACTGGTCAGCGTCGCCCACTGGCAGCAGCAACTGGGCCGGGTCGACAGCGATAACGCGCTGTTCGGCGTGCTGGGCTTCTACCTCAACGGCTTCGAAGAAGACATCGGCGACATCTCAATGATAGGTCACGCCAACGCCCAGGCCGGTGTGCGGCAGATGGGTGCGCGCTATCCGGAAAAATCCCCGGCGTTGCTGCGACGCGGGTGCGACTACCTCAAAGAAATCGATTTCATCTAATCCATCCAAACCAGCACGGAGCAAAACCATGAGCACTCTGCAACCCGATACCCTGATCAAAAACCCACAAGGCGGTCACGTCGTGTCCTCGGTGGAAGTCCCGGCCGAGGCCGCACAGGTCTGGGCCGTTGTCGGTAACTTTGCCGGTTTCGACCGATTCATTCCGGCGCTGTCGCACATCGAAATGACCGGAGAGGGTGTGTCTTCGCTGCGCAAGAAATTCTTCAAGGACGGCAACCTCGTCGTCGAGCAACTCAACTCCCGCGACGATCAGGCACGGAACATGACATGGACCACGATCTACAACACCCTAGGGGTAGCGAATCTGTGGGCGGCGATGCAGGTGGAGTCTTTGGGCTCAGGCAAATCCATCGCCACCTGGACCATCATCGCCGAACCGGCGCAGGGTGGTGACGCGCCGGGATTCCAGGCGTTCATCCAGGGTTTTGCCGATGATGCGATGAACAATGTGTTGAAGCTGTTTGGATAAGGCTTTCGTTTAGCGGTGGTTGTTGCGCAGGCTCACACCTGCAGTTCTGTGGGAGTGAGCCTTGCTCGCGATTAACGAAAACGCGGTCTGCGCGACTTGAGTTTCACAGCAGTTGCAAAATCCCCACCCCTTGATGACAATGCGACTAATTATCATTTGTGACATCCGAGCAGTCGCATTCATGCCCTCTCCCGAGTTTGCAGTACAGGCGCTTTACAGCAGCCATCACGGATGGCTCAACGGGTGGCTGCGTGCCCGATTGGGCAATGCCGCCGATGCCGCAGACCTGGCCCAGGATACTTTTGTGCGGTTGCTGCAACGAAGCGAACGCCTGGAGCTCAAAGCCCCTCGCGCCTTTCTGCGAACCATTGCCCGAGGCCTGGTGATCGATCACTGGCGCCGCGAGGAAATCGAACGCGCGTATCTGGAAACCATCGCACATCTTCCCGAGGCCGAAACGCCAAGCGCCGAATCCCGTGCGTTGGTGCTCGAATTGCTCGAAAGCATCGCCCGCATGCTTGAAGGATTGAAGCCGAAAGTACGTCAGGCGTTTCTCTTGGCGCAGTGCGAGGGCCTCACCCACAAACAGATCGCCGAACACATGGGGCTGTCCCTGCGTTCGGTGGAGCGCTATGTCGCCGATGCGCTTTTCCACTGCTACACGCTGCGTTATCAAGCATGACGCCTGTGGATAACTGGTCGTTGAACCGCCGTGGCGAACCGCATCAACAAGCGGTCAAACAAGCCATCAACTGGCTGCTGCGTTTGCGCAACAACGCCTCCAATTCGAAGCTTCGCCAGCAATGCGATCTCTGGCGTGCAGCACACCATGAACACGAACTGGCCTGGCAGCGCGTGCAGTCACTGCACTCGGAGTTGAGCAACAATCTGCGGGCAGTGCCCGGCGCACAAGTGGCCTTCAACACGCTGGAAAACAGTGCCCAGCAATTGGGACGGCGCCAGGCGATGAAGTTGCTGTCGGGTGTCTTGCTGATGGGTTCGGCCGCGTGGCTGGGCAAGGACGTCATCGGCTGGCAGCAATGGCGCGCCGATTTCGCCACCGCCACCGGTGAGCGCCGCGCATTCCAATTACCGGATGGCACGCGGCTTGAGCTCAACACCGATAGCGCCGTGGACCTGTATTACACGCCGCAACAACGCCTGATCAAACTGACCCGAGGCGAAATCATCGTCACCTGCGGCGGGGCCGATGAAGGCGCTGCATTCGATCGGCCCTTGCGCGTTCAAAGCCGGCACGGCCTGTACGAAGGCGTGGGCGCGCGCTTCATTCTGCGCCATGAGGCCGACTGCACGCGGCTCAGTGTCACCAACGGCCATGTGCTGATTCATTCGCCATTGGCTGCCGGTGGCCAGCCAACTCAAGTCAAGGCGGGGCTCAGTTACCTGATCGATCATCAGCAGGCGCGGCTGGCCTCACCGCTGGACATGGATGTTGGCGCCTGGGTGGACGGGGTGATCGTGACCCGCAACATGCGGCTGGGGGATTTCCTCCAGGAGGTCGGACGCTATCGCCACGGTTACCTGAAGTGTGCGGCCGACATTGCCGACTTTCGACTGTCCGGGGTGTACAGGCTGGAGGACACCGACAAGTTACTGGCCATCCTGCCGCAAACCCTGCCGGTGCAATTACGCTACCGCACGCGTTGGTGGGTGACGCTGGAACGGCGAGTCTGAACAACTTTTTTTGGCGGGTTTTCCGATCAGGTCCGGCTTAGTCAGTAAGCACTTCAACTCAGCCTCAGCGACTTCCTACGGAAACCTACAATGACCGGCCGCTCCATCAGTAAGAATGCTCTTCGTTTCACGGCGAAATCCGGCGTACTGCGTCACGCCATTCGTGCTGCTCTTTTCTCGACTGCGTTAGGCGTTGGCCTCGTGCCCGTCATGGGTCATGCCCAGGAAGGCAGTGAAGCCCTCCACCAGCGCTTCAACATCGCCGCCGGCTCTTTGAGCGATGTACTCAATCAGTTTGCGCGTCAGGCCGGTATCACCTTGTCGATGACGCCGGAGCAAACCCGCGGGCATGAATCTCCGGGCTTACAGGGCGAATATTCAGCGGATCAGGGCCTGAGCCATCTACTCAGTGGCTCGCGCCTCATCGCCGTCAGCCAGGATGGCAGCAGCTATGTATTGCGCCCCGCCGCCGACAACGAAGCGCTGGCGCTGCCGGCCACCGATATCCGAGGCTTCGCACTCGGCAATGCCTTGGGCAGCATGGAAGGCTACAACGCAACCCACAGCCAGATCGCCACCAAGACCAGTACCGCGTTGCTGGAAACCTCGCAAAGCGTATCAGTCGTCACCCGCGAGCAAATGGACGACCAGGGTTCGCAAACCGTATCGCAAGCCATGCGCTATACCCCCGGCGTGCTGACCAATCCTTATGGCGCGACCCATCGCTACGACTACGTGGCCATGCGCGGCTTCAACGACGGCTCAGTGGATAACATCTATCTCGATGGACTCAAGTCCATGGGTGACAGCGGCACCTACAGCACTATGCAGGTCGACCCGTACTTCCTTGAGCGCATCGACATTCTCAAAGGTCCGTCATCGGTGCTGTACGGTCGCAGTTCACCCGGCGGCCTGGTTGCGTTGACCAGCAAGAAACCGCTGTATGAGCCCTATCATCAGATCCAGGCCACGATAGGCAACCAAGGCCAACGGGGCATGGGTTTCGACTTCAGCGGCCCTGTGGATGACGACAAGCGTGTTGCCTATCGCCTGACAGGTCTGGCGGAACAGTCCGACACGCAATTCGATCACAACAAGGAAAAACGCTTTGCCCTTGCACCGACGGTGAGCATCGATTTCACCGAAGACACTTCGCTGACCTTGCAAGCGTACCTTCAGCATGACCCCGATGGCGGCTATCACGGTGGCGTTCCTGCCGATGGGACTCTTCACCAGCGCAACGGCAACCGGATCTCTCCACATTTCTTCGAAGGTGAGCCGAGTATCGATGGTTATTCGCGTGATCAGCAGTCTTTCGGTTATCAGTTTGAGCATCGCTTCAATGACACCTTCACCGCCCGACAGAACTTCCGTTATCTCGACTCCAAAGTGAACATGGATCAAGTCTATGCCTATGGCTGGACGACTCCCACCAGCAACGAACTGAATCGCTACTACACTGGCGGCGACGAGAGGCTGCATGCGTTCATCGTGGACAACATGTTGCAGGCGGAATTTTTCACCGGCGCAACCAAACACACTGTGCTGATGGGGGCGGACTACCAGCGACGCAAGACCGTCGTGGACTGGACCAGTGGCGGTCTGGCGCCGATCAACGCATTCGACCCGGTGTACGGAAACTCGGCGATCGAGATGTACGGTGACACCAGTTACTTGCGACGCCTGGAGCAAACCGGCGTGTATTTGCAAGACTTGATCGAGATGGACAAATGGCGCTTTTCCCTCGGACTTCGCCAGGATTGGGTTGAGACATCAGACGAGAACCGACTGGCGGAAAGCGGTCGTCCTGAAGGCACCGAGATCAACGACAAACGTACCAAACTGACGGGACGCGCCGGGGCGCTGTACCTGTTCGATAACGGCATCGCTCCGTACATCAGCTATTCCGAGTCATTCAACCCGAACTCCTACTCGGACAGCGCGGGTAATCCATTGGCGCCCACCGATGGTACGCAGTGGGAAGTCGGTTTGAAGTATCAGCCGCCAGGTACCGACAATCTGTTCACTGCATCGCTGTTCCGCATCGATCAGGAAAACCTGGCCACCAAACTGCCGCAGGAGAACTTCTATCGAGCGGTGGGTGCTGTCCGTTCTCAAGGTCTGGAACTGGAAGCGCACATGCAACTGACCAATAACCTCAAAGTACTCGGTAGCTACACCTTCACCGACATTGAATACTCGAAGTCCATGGTCAGCACCTTGAGTACAGATACCGACCTCATTGAGAACAAAGGAAACTCACCAACCCAGGCACCACGGCATATGGCTTCGGTATGGGCTGATTATGCATTTGACTATGGCGCCCTTAATGGCCTGCGGCTGGGTGGCGGGGTGCGGTATGTGGGTTACAGCTGGGCCGATGCGGAAAACACCATCAAGGTGCCGTCGTATACGTTGTTTGATGCCTCTGTCGGTTATGACTTGGGCAAGGTTGGCTTGAAGGGTGTGGATGTGCGTTTGAATGCGAACAACCTGACCAATGAATCTTATGTAGCGTCCTGTGCCAGCCTGAACTTCTGCTACCTGGGAGAAGAGCGCAATGTCTCTGCGACGGTGAGCTACCAGTTCTAATCATTCTTGCGAGCATGAAAAAGCCAGCCCCTGAATCCAGGGGCTGGCTTTTTTACGTCTGCGACTTTTGACAGGCCCAGAATGACAAAACCCCTGTCTGCGTTAGCAGACAGGGGTCTTGGAATTTAATCTTGACGATGACCTACTCTCACATGGGGAAACCCCACACTACCATCGGCGATGCATCGTTTCACTGCTGAGTTCGGGATGGGATCAGGTGGTTCCAATGCTCTATGGTCGTCAAGAAATTCGGTGTGCTGGCCCGTCTTCAGAGACGTGTCAGCGAATTCTTGATGCTTCTACTATAAAGACAAAACCCCAACTGCTTTCGCAATTGGGGTTTCGGAATTTAATCTTGACGATGACCTACTCTCACATGGGGAAACCCCACACTACCATCGGCGATGCATCGTTTCACTGCTGAGTTCGGGATGGGATCAGGTGGTTCCAATGCTCTATGGTCGTCAAGAAATTCGGTGTGCCGACTCGTCTTTCAACGCTTCAGCAAATTGGGTATGCGATAGTCTTGCGGTTTTGTGAACGATACGAACTTTCGGTTCATTGCGTCTTCACACACCGCAATCTGATGCTCTTTCGAGTAATCAAATTGCTTGGGTGTTATATGGTCAAGCCTCACGGGCAATTAGTATTGGTTAGCTCAACGCCTCACAGCGCTTACACACCCAACCTATCAACGTCGTAGTCTTCGACGGCCCTTCAGGGGACTCAAGGTCCCAGTGAGATCTCATCTTGAGGCTAGTTTCCCGCTTAGATGCTTTCAGCGGTTATCTATTCCGAACATAGCTACCCGGCAATGCCACTGGCGTGACAACCGGAACACCAGAGGTTCGTCCACTCCGGTCCTCTCGTACTAGGAGCAGCCCCTCTCAAATCTCAAACGTCCACGGCAGATAGGGACCGAACTGTCTCACGACGTTCTAAACCCAGCTCGCGTACCACTTTAAATGGCGAACAGCCATACCCTTGGGACCGGCTTCAGCCCCAGGATGTGATGAGCCGACATCGAGGTGCCAAACACCGCCGTCGATATGAACTCTTGGGCGGTATCAGCCTGTTATCCCCGGAGTACCTTTTATCCGTTGAGCGATGGCCCTTCCATACAGAACCACCGGATCACTAAGACCTACTTTCGTACCTGCTCGACGTGTCTGTCTCGCAGTCAAGCGCGCTTTTGCCTTTATACTCTACGACCGATTTCCGACCGGTCTGAGCGCACCTTCGTACTCCTCCGTTACTCTTTAGGAGGAGACCGCCCCAGTCAAACTACCCACCATACACTGTCCTCGATCCGGATAACGGACCTGAGTTAGAACCTCAAAGTTGCCAGGGTGGTATTTCAAGGATGGCTCCACGCGAACTGGCGTCCACGCTTCAAAGCCTCCCACCTATCCTACACAAGCAAATTCAAAGTCCAGTGCAAAGCTATAGTAAAGGTTCACGGGGTCTTTCCGTCTAGCCGCGGATACACTGCATCTTCACAGCGATTTCAATTTCACTGAGTCTCGGGTGGAGACAGCGCCGCCATCGTTACGCCATTCGTGCAGGTCGGAACTTACCCGACAAGGAATTTCGCTACCTTAGGACCGTTATAGTTACGGCCGCCGTTTACCGGGGCTTCGATCAAGAGCTTCGCGTTAGCTAACCCCATCAATTAACCTTCCGGCACCGGGCAGGCGTCACACCCTATACGTCCACTTTCGTGTTTGCAGAGTGCTGTGTTTTTAATAAACAGTCGCAGCGGCCTGGTATCTTCGACCGGCGTGGGCTTACGGAGCAAGTCCTTCACCCTCACCGGCGCACCTTCTCCCGAAGTTACGGTGCCATTTTGCCTAGTTCCTTCACCCGAGTTCTCTCAAGCGCCTTGGTATTCTCTACCCAACCACCTGTGTCGGTTTGGGGTACGGTTCCTGGTTACCTGAAGCTTAGAAGCTTTTCTTGGAAGCATGGCATCAACCACTTCGTGTTCTAAAAGAACACTCGTCATCAGCTCTCGGCCTTAGAATCCCGGATTTACCTAAGATTCCAGCCTACCACCTTAAACTTGGACAACCAACGCCAAGCTGGCCTAGCCTTCTCCGTCCCTCCATCGCAATAACCAGAAGTACAGGAATATTAACCTGTTTTCCATCGACTACGCTTTTCAGCCTCGCCTTAGGGACCGACTAACCCTGCGTCGATTAACGTTGCGCAGGAAACCTTGGTCTTTCGGCGTGGGTGTTTTTCACACCCATTGTCGTTACTCATGTCAGCATTCGCACTTCTGATACCTCCAGCAAGCTTCTCAACTCACCTTCACAGGCTTACAGAACGCTCCTCTACCGCATCATCCTAAGATGATACCCGTAGCTTCGGTGTATGGTTTGAGCCCCGTTACATCTTCCGCGCAGGCCGACTCGACTAGTGAGCTATTACGCTTTCTTTAAAGGGTGGCTGCTTCTAAGCCAACCTCCTAGCTGTCTAAGCCTTCCCACATCGTTTCCCACTTAACCATAACTTTGGGACCTTAGCTGACGGTCTGGGTTGTTTCCCTTTTCACGACGGACGTTAGCACCCGCCGTGTGTCTCCCATGCTCGGCACTTGTAGGTATTCGGAGTTTGCATCGGTTTGGTAAGTCGGGATGACCCCCTAGCCGAAACAGTGCTCTACCCCCTACAGTGATACATGAGGCGCTACCTAAATAGCTTTCGAGGAGAACCAGCTATCTCCGAGCTTGATTAGCCTTTCACTCCGATCCACAGGTCATCCGCTAACTTTTCAACGGTAGTCGGTTCGGTCCTCCAGTCAGTGTTACCTAACCTTCAACCTGCCCATGGATAGATCGCCCGGTTTCGGGTCTATTCCCAGCGACTAGACGCCCTATTAAGACTCGCTTTCGCTACGCCTCCCCTATTCGGTTAAGCTCGCCACTGAAAATAAGTCGCTGACCCATTATACAAAAGGTACGCAGTCACAGAACAAAGTCTGCTCCCACTGCTTGTACGCATACGGTTTCAGGATCTATTTCACTCCCCTCTCCGGGGTTCTTTTCGCCTTTCCCTCACGGTACTAGTTCACTATCGGTCAGTCAGTAGTATTTAGCCTTGGAGGATGGTCCCCCCATATTCAGACAAAGTTTCTCGTGCTCCGTCCTACTCGATTTCATGACCAAGAGATTTTCGCGTACAGGGCTATCACCCACTATGGCCGCACTTTCCAGAGCGTTCCGCTAATCTCAAAGCCACTTAAGGGCTAGTCCCCGTTCGCTCGCCACTACTAAGGGAATCTCGGTTGATTTCTTTTCCTCAGGGTACTTAGATGTTTCAGTTCCCCTGGTTCGCCTCTTGCACCTATGTATTCAGTACAAGATAACCATCTTATGATGGCTGGGTTCCCCCATTCAGACATCTCCGGATCAAAGTCTGTTTGCCGACTCCCCGAAGCTTTTCGCAGGCTACCACGTCTTTCATCGCCTCTGACTGCCAAGGCATCCACCGTATGCGCTTCTTCACTTGACCATATAACCCCAAGCAATCTGGTTATACTGTGAAGACGACATTCGCCGAAAATTCGAATTTCTCAACTAAGAGAACTCACAAATTTTACCTTAGCCTGATCCGTTACCAGTGAAAGTAACGTTCAGTCTATCTTTCTATCACATACCCAAATTTTTAAAGAACGATCTAATCAAAAGACTAGAAATCAACATTCACCATCACCTTGATGGAATGCTCATTTCTAAGCTTTCAAACGTCAGAAGCAGTAGTGGTGGAGCCAAGCGGGATCGAACCGCTGACCTCCTGCGTGCAAGGCAGGCGCTCTCCCAGCTGAGCTATGGCCCCGTATTTCTACAGGCGTTTCCCACACAAAATTGGTGGGTCTGGGCAGATTCGAACTGCCGACCTCACCCTTATCAGGGGTGCGCTCTAACCAACTGAGCTACAGACCCAATTTCGGGCTGCTTCTTATCGTCTTCTTCAATGAATCAAGCAATTCGTGTGGGAGCTCATGGAGCAGCTGAGTCGTCGATTAAGGAGGTGATCCAGCCGCAGGTTCCCCTACGG